>NZ_JANADN010000001.1:0-4800000 GCF_024199855.1 Bradyrhizobium sp. CCGB20
ATGAACACATCGGAACAAGATCGCTGGTCTCGCGTGAAGGGTCGGCTGCGCACGAGCGTTGGCGAGGACGTCTACACGAGCTGGTTTGCCCGCATGGATCTGGAAGGCGTGCAGGAGGAGAGCGTGCGTCTCTCGGTGCCGACCCGCTTCCTGAAGAGCTGGATCCAGGCGCATTATGCCGAGCGCGTGCTGTCGTGCTGGCAGGCCGAGATGCCGGAAGTGCATCGCATCGATCTCACTGTTCGCTCTGCAGTGCGCCCGGTCGTGCAGCAGAAGGAAGCGCCTGCGCCGGTCGAAACGCGCCGCGCGCCTGCGCCGGAGCTGCGCTCGACGGCGACCGCGCCGGTCTCCGCAAATCACGACGCGCTCGGCGGCTCGCCGCTCGATCCGCGCCTGACCTTTGCAAGCTTCGTGGTCGGCCGCTCCAACACGCTGGCGCATGCCGCCGCGCGTCAGGTCGCCGAAGGGCGTCGCGGCGACCCCGTCATGTTCAACCCGCTCTACATCCATGCGGGCGTCGGCCTCGGCAAGACGCATCTGCTCCAGGCCGTGACCTGGGCCGGCAATTCCGGCAACGAGCGCAAGGTGCTGTACCTCACGGCTGAAAAATTCATGTACGGCTTCGTCGCCGCGCTGAAGACGCAGACGGCGCTCGCCTTCAAGGAAGCACTGCGCGGCATCGACGTGCTGGTGATCGACGATCTCCAGTTCCTCCAGGGCAAGTCGACCCAGGCCGAGTTCTGCCACACGCTGAACGCGCTGATCGATGCCGGCCGCCAGGTGGTGATCGCGGCCGACCGTCCGCCGTCGGATCTCGAAAGCCTCGACGATCGCGTGCGTTCGCGCCTCGCCGGCGGCCTCGTGGTCGAGATGGGCTCGCTCGGCGAAGATCTGCGGCACGGCATCCTGAAGTCGCGCGTCGCGGCGGCCCGCACCCATCATGCGACCTTCGAGGTGCCGGAGGAGGTGTTGACCTATCTGGCCCGCGCCATCACCCATAACGGCCGCGACCTCGAAGGCGCGATCAATCGTCTGCTGGCGCACTCGAAACTCAACAACCGGCCGGTGACGCTGGAGATGGCCGAGCACGAGGTGCGCGATCTGATCCGCCCCTCGGAGCCGAAGCGGATCAAGATCGAGGACATCCAGCGCGTGGTGGCGCGGCAGTATAATGTCAGCCGTTCCGACCTCCTGTCCTCGCGCCGCACCGCCAACGTGGTCCGTCCGCGCCAGGTGGCGATGTATCTGGCCAAGACGCTGACCCTGCGCTCGCTGCCGGAAATCGGCCGCCGCTTCGGCGGACGCGACCACACCACGGTGCTGCACGCCGTGCGCAAGATCGAGGCACTGGTCAACAAGGACACCGCGCTGTCCGAGGAGGTCGAGTCGCTGAAGCGCCAGCTTCAGGAATAAACGCCTATTTCGTCCCTTCTCTTCACCTCTCCCCGCTTGCGGGGAGAGGTCGGATCGCCCCCGGCGATGCGAAGCATCGTCCGGCGCGATCCGGGTGAGGGGGACTCTCGGCGTGTCCAACTCTCACCTCCCCTGCGGAGACTCCCCCTCACCCCAACCCTCTCCCCGCAAGCGGGGCGAGGGAGCAGACCTGCGCCAGGGCGGCGGTCTTCGTTTTGGGCTGTAAATCGTGGGGAACCACCCCCCAATCCCTTGAAACGGATGGCTTTCCGCGCCACCTTGCGCGACCCTGACGGCTTTGGTCATATCGGCTGGATGATCCGGCTGTCCGGGTCTTCGGTGCCGTGGCGCGCGTCCCGCCGCCCGGCTTTTCCAAATTTGTGTTCCTTGGGGATCGGGCGAGTAGTGCAATGAAGGTTACGGTCGAACGCGCGCAACTCCTGAAGTCGCTGGGTCATGTCCATCGCGTGGTCGAGCGCCGCAACACGATTCCGATCCTCGGCAACGTGCTGGTCCGCGCCGAGAATGCCAAATTGTCGCTGAAGGCAACGGACCTCGACCTCGAGGTGACGGAGACGCTTGCGGCGGAAACCGCAACCGCCGGCTCCACCACCGTGCCGGCCCACATGTTCTACGACATCGTGCGCAAGCTGCCGGATGGTTCGCAGATCGTGCTGGAGGCCGACGGCGACCGCGCCGTGCTGGCGATCCGCGCCGGCCGCTCGCGCTTCACGCTGCAGACCCTGCCGGAGAATGATTTCCCGGATCTGGCCGCCGGCGACATGTCGCACTCGTTCAATCTCGCCGCCAAGGACGTCAAGCGGCTGATCGACCGCACCCAGTTCGCGATCTCGACGGAAGAGACGCGCTATTACCTCAACGGCATCTATCTGCACGCCGCGGGCACGGCCAAGGCCGCCACCCTGCGTGGCGTCGCCACCGACGGCCACCGCCTCGCCCAGCTCGACCTGGTGCAGCCCAAGGGCGCCGACGGCATGCCCGGCGTCATCGTGCCGCGCAAGACGGTCGGCGAGGTGCAGCGCCTGATCGAGGACACCGAAGCCGAGATGACGATCGAGCTGTCGCAGGCCAAGATCCGCTTCACCATCGGCAATGTGGTGCTGACCTCGAAGCTGATCGACGGCACCTTCCCCGACTATGGCCGCGTGATCCCGCAGGGCAACGACAAGGAACTCGTCGTCGACAAGAAGGACTTCGAGAACGCGGTCGACCGCGTCTCCACCATCTCCAGCGAGCGCGGCCGGGCGGTGAAGCTGTCGCTGTCGCCGGGCAAGCTGGTGCTGTCGGTCACCAATCCGGATTCCGGCAGCGCGACCGAAGAGCTCGAGGTCGAATACGCCTCCGACGCCCTCGATATCGGCTTCAACTCGCGCTATTTGCTCGACATCGCCGCCCAGATCGAGGGCGACGTCGCCACGCTCAAGCTCGCCGACCCCGGCTCGCCGACCCTGGTCCAGGACCGCGACGACAAGAGCGCGCTGTATGTGCTGATGCCGATGCGGGTGTGAGACCTTCCGGCCACGCCACGCACTAACTACATCCGTCATGGCCGGGCTTGTCCCGGCCATCCACGTCTTGGGGAGCCTTAAGAACGTGGGCGCCGGCAATGACGAGCTAAAATGACCCCCTCCCGCATTCATCGCCTGACGCTGACGCATTTTCGCAATTACCGGGCGGCGGGGCTCGAGACGGCGGCTGACATGGTGGCGCTGGTCGGGCCGAACGGGGCCGGCAAGACCAATTGCATCGAGGCGATCTCGTTCCTGTCGCCGGGACGCGGCTTGCGGCGCGCGACGCTGGAAGACGTCGCTGACAACCAGGGCGACGGCTCTTGGGCGGTCTCTGCGCAGGTCGAGGGCGCGCTGGGGCTTGCGACGCTCGGCACCGGCATCGACGCGCCGCGCCCCGACAGTACGGTCAGCCGGCGCTGCCGCATCGACCGCGAGCCGGTCAATTCGGCGACCAGCTTCGGCGACCACATCCGCATGGTGTGGCTGACGCCGGCGATGGACGGGCTGTTCATGGGCGCCGGCTCCGAACGGCGGCGCTTCTTCGACCGCCTTGTGCTCGCGATCGACAACGAGCATTCCAGCCGCATCAACGCGCTCGAACGTTCGCTGCGCTCGCGCAACCGCCTGCTCGAGACGCGCAATTACGACGACCATTGGTGTGACGCGATCGAGCGCGAGACCGCCGAGCTTGCTGTCGCGGTCGCGGCGACGCGCGGCCAGACCGCGGCACGCCTCACCGGCATGCTCAACGAGCGCGCGCAGGCTTCCGCGTTTCCATCGGCGCAAATCGCGCTCGACGGCTGGATGGAGAATGCGCTGCTGAGCGAAACCGCGACGTCGGTCGAGGACCGCTATCGCCAGATCCTGCGCGATAACCGCCCGCGCGACGCCATCGCCGGCCGTACCACCGACGGTCCGCACCTCACCGATCTCCAGGTGATCTACGCACCGAAGAGCATGCCGGCGCGCGATGCCTCGACGGGCGAGCAGAAGGCGCTGCTGATCGGGCTCGTGCTGGCACATGCGACGCTGGTGGCCGAGATGACCGGCATCGTGCCGCTGCTGCTGCTCGACGAGGTCGTCGCGCATCTCGATCCGAACCGCCGCGCGGCGCTGTTCGACGAGCTGCGCAAGCTCGGCGCGCAGGTGTGGCTGACCGGCGCTGACCCGGCCGCCTTCGCCGAGATTGGCGCAGGCGGCGAAGTCTTTGACGTCGAGAGCGGACGAGTCTCCGCCCGTCGCTAGACCTCGCGGTTGAACCCGACGGTTTCCCTTCGCGA
Source organism: Bradyrhizobium sp. CCGB20 (assembly GCF_024199855.1). NCBI lineage: Bacteria > Pseudomonadati > Pseudomonadota > Alphaproteobacteria > Hyphomicrobiales > Nitrobacteraceae > Bradyrhizobium > Bradyrhizobium sp. CCGB20. The sequence goes on from NZ_JANADN010000001.1 coordinate 4,226, forward strand.
CTAGCTTTTTGAGGGCGCGGCGATGCGTGTCGCAGCCCTTGCCATCGCGCAACGGATGACGCGCGATATCCCTGGAGAAGCGAGATGCGGACGGTAAGGACCGGGGCGCGAGTCCCGGCAGGATGGCTGGCGTTTGCGTGCGGCCTCTTCCTGCTCGCAAGCTGTATGCTCGCGGCGAGCGCCAGCGCCTGGGTGCCGCATCTGTCGCCGCTGTTCTCCGGCGCGCTCACGCCGGATCCCGACACCAAGCTGCCCGCGCCGACCCGTTACAGCTACCGAGGAATTCACACCACTGTGGTGAGCGGCATCGAAGCCCCGCTCCGCACCAGGCTAGAGGCCACCGTGCCCGCAGGGCTCGGCGACGTGCTCGCCTTCTACCGCACTGAGCTTGGAAAGCTCGGCTGGCAGGAAAAGCCGGATGGCGTGCTGATCACCGCCGATCACGCGCAGCTCGCCTTCGCCTCCCCGCTCGGACCGGCGGTGCTGGAGCTCGGCCGCAAGGACAGCAGCACCGTGGTCAATCTCGTGCAGAAGAACTCGGATACGGCGACCAAAGCCAACGTCATGCCCGAACCGGGGCAGGCGAAAATGGTGTTCAGCAATATCGGCGAGAAGGAAGCCGTGCTCACGATCTCCGAGCGGACCATCAGGCGCCCGGGCGGCGCCCACGCGGTGGCGCTGGATCTGCCGCCCGGCAAATATCCCTACGAGCTGAGCGTGCCGGGTCGTCCGGCCTACACCAACAGCCTCACCGTAGCCGCCGGCGATTCCTGGGAGCTCACGGTCGGGCGCGACGGCGAGGCCTGGTCGCCGCTCCAGCTGTATTGAACCTCGCAGGTTCCTGCCGCGACTTCTGGTTTGAGGCCGCGCCGACGGTGTCGCAGCCTGCAAATGCGCGCGACCCCCGACGGAGCGCGAAATCCAGGAGTTTTGACGATGTCGATGATCCCGCGCGGGACGCAAGTCCCGGCCCGCTGGCGGCTGCTTGCATGCGGCCTCGTCCTGATCGCGAGCTGCTCGATCGCGGCGGCCGCTGACGGCGGCGTCGTCGACGTCCACGCGCTGCCGAAGCTGGAGGGCGCGGTGGAAGACAGCTCGCGCCCGGAATCCTGGCGCCTCGAATATCGCATGCCGACGCCGGAGGCCGTGACGGCGCCGGCCGTGAAGAAGCTCCTCAGCGCCGACGGCTGGGTGCCTTATCTGCGGCCGCTGGAGGAGAAGAACACCACGCTGAACTTCAAGAAGGGACGGCAGGGCCTTTCGGTCTATCTCACACAGGGTCTCGGCCGTCCCGACCAGTCCATGGTGCATTATTCGAGCGACCGGATCTATTCGAACGTGCCGTTCCCTGACGGCGCGAGCGACATCATGTTCGATGGCACGAGGCCCTATCTCGGCTGCATTGCGCCCAGCGCGCTCGATGCGACGTCGGATTTCTTTGGCCGCGAGATGGCTGCGATCGGCTGGCAGAAGCTCACGCAGGAAACCGCTGCGCGCTGGACGACCAGCCTGGATGAGACCGTTCCCAATGGTTTTCGCGCGTTCTACGCCCATCCGGACAACGAGGCGACCGGCTTCTACCGGCAGAAGCCGATCATGCTCACGCTGACGCGCCGCGACGACGGCCGCACCAATGTCGACATCCGCGTCGCGCCCTTCGCGCTGCCCGGCGATCTCAAGGCCGATAGCGATCTTGCCGGCCTGCCGCGGCCGAATCCGACCAAGACGGCGAGGGGCCTCGGCAGCGCCGACTCCAACAAGCGCGAGATGTCGGCCGCCGCGATGGCCGAGCTGCCGGCGGTGCTGGCCTTCTATCATCGCGAGCTCGCCGCGCGCGGCTGGCAGGAGGACGGCAGCGCGCCGCTCGCACCCGGCGATGAGGTGGCGATCAAGGTCTCCACGGCCGAGGAAACCGGCGTGCTGCGGCTCGGTCGCAAATATGATTTCACCATGATCAGCCTGAACGTGCAGGTGAAGGAGTCCGCGCTTGCCGCCCGCGCCAGGGCGAAAAAGGAAGCCGATGAGAAGTTCCTCGGCGATGCATTAGGCGCGGCCAAGCAACTCATCGCCGCCGACGAAGCGCGACGCAAGGTGCAGGCGGCCGCGCTGTCCGACGCGCCGCTCAATGCGCTCGCCGACAGCAAGACGCCGGTGCCGCTGCCCGAAACCGCCGAGGGCGTGAAGTTCGAAGGCAGCGACGGCCGGCTCGAATTTTCCTCGACCTCGAGCGTGAAGGCGCTCGGCACCTTCTATCGCGCATCGCTGAAGAATCTTGGCTGGAAGGAACAGCCTTCCGTCATCAACCAACCCAACATGGCGGTGATGGCGTTCTCCAAGGCCGGTAAGTCGATCTCGATGACCGTGATGCAGATGGGTCCGAAGGTGAATGTCAGCGCCAACGGCACCGGCCTGATCGTGGCCGCGGCAAAGCCGGCCGAGACGAAATCGGCAGAAGCCAGGCCGACAGAAGCCAAGGCGACAGAATCCAAGCCGGTGCAGGCGAAATCGACCGAGCCGCTCAAGCCCGATCCCGACTCCGCCCTGCCCGTGCCGACGCAGCGCAGCTCGAGCGGAATCAGCTCGACGAAATTCCCCGGCAGCGACCAGTCGTTCCGCAAGGAGCTCGAAGCCAGCATCCCCGCCGAGCTCTCCGACGTGCTCGCCTTCTATCGCGCCGAGCTGACCAAGCGCGGCTGGCAGGAAAAGGCTGACGGCGCGACCGTCACCGCCGAGCGGGCGGAGCTGGCGTTCACCTCGCCGGAGGGACCGGCCGTGCTGAAGCTCGGCCGTGCCAGGGACGAGACCACGGTCAGCCTAGTGCAGCGGAATCCACAAGCAGCGGCAAAAGCCGACATCATACCGAAAGCCGGACAAGCGAGGGTCATGCTCGGCAATATCGGGCCCAAGGAAGCGTCGCTGACGATCAACCATCAGACCGTCAAGATCGCCGCCGGCGCCGGCGGCCCGCAATCGCCGAAAGGGCCGATGCTCGACCTGCCGCCCGGCAAGTACCAATACGCGCTGCGCATGCCCGGCCAGCCCGCCCGCACCGACACCCTCACCGTTGCCGCCGGCGATGCCTGGGGCCTGCTGGTGGGTCCGACCGGCGAGGTGCTGCCGCTGCAAATGTATTGATCCCGCCTGGGCCTGTAACGGCCAGGTCGAACCCATCAGGTTCACGGGGCGACTAGTCGTCTGGAGGCGGCGACAGTGTCGCAGCCGCTGCATCGCGCGACAATCAAGGCGCGCAACATCCCCGGAGAGTGGGCATGACGACGGTAAGGCGCGGGACGAAAGTCCCGGCACGATGGCGGCTGTTGGTGTGCGGCCTCACTCTTCTTGCGAGCTGCTCGCAGGAGCCGCTGACCGCAGCAGATCCCCACGCCGACATGCCCGTGCCGAAGCGATCCAGCCACACAGGAAGCTTCACCAGCAAGTCCGTGAACGGCGTCGAAGCCCCACTCCGACTTGAGCTCAAAGCCACCGTGCGGGCGGACCTCGGCGACGTGCTCGCCTTCTACCGCGTGGAGCTCGGAAAGCGCGGCTGGCAGGAAAAGCCTGAAGGCGCGGTGGTGGACGCCGAGCACGCTCAGCTCGCTTTCGCCTCCCCGAAGGGGCCGGCCACCCTGAAGCTTGGCCGCGCGAAGGACGAGACCACCATCAACCTAGTGCAGCGAAATACGGAGGCCGCGGCCAAGGCCAATTTCCTGCCGATGGCAGGACAAGCGAGGCTGATCTTCGGCTTTCTTGCGCCGGACGTTGCCTCGCTCGTGATCAACGACCAAACCATCAAGATCGCGGGTGGCGTCAATCACCCACAAATGCTGGATCTGCCGCCCGGTACATATTCGTACGGGCTGCTGCTGTCGGGCCATCGGGTGCGCTCTGACACCATTACCGTGGCCGCAGGCGAGACCTGGTCCCTCAGGTTCGATGACGACGATAAGAAGTCGGACCAGATCTACTGAACCCGGTGGCCGGTTCCGGGGCGCCGCGGCGCCTCGGAGCGCGCTTCTCCACCCCGCAAAATCCACGCCTTTGAGGACCAAAAACAGGACCTCGAATCGGGCTTTTTTCAACGCCCGGAATCGGCCTTCAAACGCCTTGAAAATCTGTTAAAAGTCCCTATCTGATCAAAGGGTTGCCGGAAGATACTTTGCGCTATGCGCAAGCCCTCTTTCGTGGCACAAATAGCTTTCAAATCAGCGCCTTTTGCGCCGCTGATTCGGGCGACATCTCGAAGGCCTCTCATGACAGAACCTGCTCGGCAGACACCTGCCGAAAACGAGCCCTCAAATCCGAGCGATTACGGGGCGGAATCGATCCGCGTGCTCAAGGGTCTCGATGCCGTCCGCAAGCGTCCGGGCATGTATATCGGCGACACCGACGACGGGTCGGGCCTGCACCACATGGTCTACGAGGTCGTCGACAACGCGATCGACGAGGCGCTGGCGGGCCACGCCTCGCGCGTCGACGTCGTGCTCAATGCCGACAATTCCGTCACCGTGCGCGACGACGGTCGCGGCATTCCGGTCGACATCCACAAGGGCGAAGGCATCTCGGCGGCCGAGGTCATCATGACCCAGCTCCATGCCGGCGGTAAGTTCGACCAGAACTCCTACAAGGTCTCGGGCGGCCTGCACGGCGTCGGCGTCTCCGTCGTCAACGCGCTGTCCAGCAAGCTCGGCTTGCGCATCTGGCGCGACAACAAGGAGCATTACATCGAGTTCGCCCATGGCGATGCCGTCGCACCGCTGGTGGTGGTCGGCGACGCGCCGGGCAAGCGCGGCACCGAGGTGACGTTCCTCGCCTCGACCGAAACCTTCAAGAACATCGAATATGATTTCGCGACGCTGGAGCACCGGCTGCGCGAGCTCGCGTTCCTCAATTCCGGCGTCAACATCGCCCTCTCCGACATGCGTCACGCGGTCGAGAAGCGCGAGGAGATGCACTATTCCGGCGGCGTCGAGGAATTCGTCAAATATCTCGACCGCAACAAGAAGGCGATCGTGCCGGCGCCGATCATGGTGCGCGCGGAAGCCAACGGCATCGGCGTCGAGGCCGCGCTGTGGTGGAACGACAGCTACCACGAGAACGTGCTGTGCTTCACCAACAACATCCCGCAGCGCGACGGCGGCACCCATCTGGCCGGTTTCCGCGGCGCGCTGACGCGCCAGGTCAACGGCTATGCCGAGGCCAATGCGAAGAAGGAAAAGATCGCACTGACGGGCGACGACTGCCGCGAAGGCCTCACCGCCGTCTTGTCGGTCAAGGTGCCTGATCCCAAATTCTCGTCGCAGACCAAGGACAAGCTGGTGTCCTCGGAGGTGCGTCCCGTGGTCGAGAACGTCCTCAACGAGGCGCTCCAGGCCTGGTTCGAGGAGCATCCGAGCGAAGCCAAGATGATCGTCGGCAAGGTGATCCAGGCCGCCGCCGCGCGTGAAGCCGCGCGAAAGGCGCGCGAGCTGACGCGCAAGAGCCCGCTCTCGGTCTCCTCGCTGCCCGGCAAGCTCGCCGACTGTCAGGAAAAGGATCCGGCCAAGTCCGAACTCTTCATCGTCGAGGGTGACTCGGCAGGCGGCAGCGCCAAGCAGGGCCGTAACCGCGAATTCCAGGCAGTGCTGCCGCTCCGCGGCAAGATCTTGAACGTCGAACGCGTCCGCCCCGACAAGATGCTGTCGAGCGAGCAGATCGGCACGCTGATCACCGCGCTCGGCACCGGAATCAGCGACGAGTTCTCGGTCGAGAAGCTGCGCTATCACAAGATCATCGTGATGACGGACGCCGACGTCGACGGCGCTCACATCCGCACGCTGCTGCTCACTTTCTTCTACCGGCAGATGCGCGACATCATCGACGGCGGCTATCTCTATATCGCCCAGCCGCCGCTCTATAAGGTTTCGCGCGGCAAGTCCGAGCAATATCTGAAGGACGAGCGAGCGCTGGAAGACTATCTGATCGACGCCGGCCTCGACGATTGCGTCTTCATTCCCGGCACCGGCGGCGACCGCACCGGCCGCGATCTGCGCGCGCTGGTCGACGACGCCCGCGTGGTCCGCAGCATCCTGCGCAACCTGCACAGCCGCTATAACCGCAAGGTCGTCGAGCAGGCCGCCATCACCGGCGTGCTGAACAAGTCGGTCTACGGCAATCCCGAGAACGCCACGGCCGCGGCGCAGTACATCGCAACCCGGCTGGACAACCAGGCCGAGGAGGTCGAGCGCGGCTGGGTCGGGCAATACGTGGAAGGCCAGGGTTTCCAGTTCGAGCGCACCGTGCGCGGCGTCAAGGAAGCTGCCGTCATCGACGATGCGTTCCTGGGGTCCGCCGAGGCGCGCAAGCTCGACGAGTACACGACGAAGCTTCAGGACGTCTATGCCCGCTCCGGCAAGCTGCGGCGGAAGGACAGCGAGCACATGGTCCACGGACCGGTCGACCTGTTCGAGGCCGTCACCGAGTCCGGCCGCAAGGGCATCTCGCTGCAGCGCTACAAAGGTCTCGGCGAGATGAACCCCGAGCAGCTCTGGGAGACGACGCTCGACACCGACGTGCGCTCGCTGCTCCAGGTGAAGGTCAAGGAGGTCGACGAGGCCGACGACATCTTCACCAAGCTGATGGGCGACGTCGTCGAACCGCGCCGCGACTTCATCCAGGAAAACTCGCTCAGCGCGACGATCGATATCTGAGGCGGTCGAGTAAGCGGAGATTGGCGGGCGATCCCGCTGCGGCCATCCTTCGGGACGCCCGCTTTGCGGGCTCCTCAGGATGAGGTCTGGCTTCGCGGGGAAGGTCCTAAACTCTCATGGTGAGGAGCGCCGCTTGCGGCGCCCCTGAACCTCACCACCCGCCCTCGCGACGAAGTGGCATGAACCCGTTGGGCCAATTCCGGCCGGGAAGCGTCGCGCCATGACCGCCTCTGCAACCACCAGTTCCGCCGTGCCGTCCCGCCGGCTCGGCATCATCGGCAGCATTGTCGGTGTGCTGGCGCTGATGGCGGCGGTGTTGCCGCACTGGGTCGTACCGATGGTGTTTCCGCCGCCGCCGGCGGACCAGGTGATCGTCGACACCGGGCATCGCATCAAGGACCGCGTCATCGCGCGAGTGAAGGGCATAGAATATCAGGCGCCGAAGGTCGAGAAATCGGCCGGACGAAGCTGGAGCGAAACGGCCTCCGTCACCGCGATCTCGCTCGGCCTGCTCGCCATCCTGCTCTCGGTCCTCTCGCTGATCTTCCGGGAGGAACGCCTCCTCGCTGCTGTCGCCGCCACGCTCGGCACCGGCGCCATCGCGATCGAAATCTCCTTCGTCATGATCGGCGCGCTGATCCTGCTCGCGATCCTCTATGTGGTGGGGAATATCATCGGGCTGCTCTAGGGCCGCTTGCCACAAGCTCAGACCCTCATCCTGAGGAGCCCGCAAAGCGGGCGTCTCGAAGGATGGCCGCATGCGAGAGCCGGGACTGCATGGTTCTCCCAGTGATGCGAAGCATCGTCCGGATCCGCGCGTTCCGTGCTCCTCACCATGAGGAATTGGCAGCCTCCCCAGGACTGACGGACGAAGCTCGAACCACGGCCGCCGCAATTGCTACCGCGCTCAAATCTCTGTAGTTTCCGCCCGAAACAGCCCGCCCCACCCAACAGCACAGCGAGTATCCACTTGGCGCCCATCCAGTACATCGTCGAGGGCGGTCACCGGCTCTCGGGCTCGATCGAGCCGTCCGGCAACAAGAATTCGGCGCTGCCGATCATCGCGGCCGCCCTGCTCACCGAGCACCCGGTGACGCTGGAGAACGTGCCGCGGATCCGCGACACCGAGACCCTGGTCGAGCTGGTCCGCTCGGTCGGCGCCTCGGCCGAGTGGACCGCCCGCAACACGCTTCACATCCACGCCAAGAGCATCCGCGCCGCCGATCTCGACCCCGAGCTCTGCGTCCGCATCCGCGCCTCGATCCTGCTCGCGGGGCCCCTGCTCGCGCGCTGCGGCGAAGTGATGCTGCCGCCGCCCGGCGGCGACGTCATCGGCCGCCGCCGCCTCGACACGCATGTGCTCGCGCTCGAGCAACTCGGCGCCAAGGTCACCGCGACCGACCGGCTTGAATTCCGCGCGGCACGGCTGGCCGGCGCGGACGTGTTCCTGGACGAGCCGAGCGTCACCGCGACCGAGAACGCGCTGGTCGCGGCGGTCGCCGCCGACGGCGTCACATATCTGCGCAACGCGGCCTCCGAGCCGCATGTGCAGGACCTCGCCAATTTCCTGGTCGCGCTCGGTGCGAAGATCGAGGGCATCGGCACCAACACCATGACCGTGCACGGGCCGGCGACGCTCGGCGGCGCGACCTACCGGATCCAGCCCGACCATATCGAGGTCGGCTCGCTGATCGGGCTTGCGGCCGTGACCCGCTCCCCGCTTCGCATCGTGCGCGCCGGCGTCGAGCATCTGCGTTCGATCCGCATGGGGTTCGAACGGCTCGGCATCGTCTGCCGCATCGAGGGCGACGATCTCATCGTGCCCTCGAACCAGACGCTGAAGATCCAGGACGATTTCGGCGGCCACGTGCCGAAGCTGGAAGACCAGCCCTGGCCGGCCTTCCCGGCCGATCTGATGTCGATCGCGATCGTCACCGCCACGCAATGCGAGGGCGTGATCCTGATGTTCGAGAAGATGTTCGAATCGCGGATGTTCTTCGTCGACAAGCTGATCGCGATGGGCGCGCGGATCGTTCTCTGTGATCCTCATCGCGCCATCATCGCAGGGCCCAGCCGGCTGCGCGGGGCATCGATGATCTCGCCCGACATCCGCGCCGGCATGGCCATGCTGCTCGCTGCGGTCTGCGCCGAAGGCACCTCGACCATCAACAATGCCGACCAGATCGAGCGCGGCTACGAGCGCATCGACGAACGGCTGAACGCGCTCGGTGCGAAGATCAAACGCGTGCCGGAGAGGAAGGGCTGAGAAGACCTTCTTCCTTCTCCCCCGGTGGGAGAAGGTGGCGCGAAGCGCCGGATGAGGGGTTCTCTCCGTTTGCAAGATTGCTTGTGAGGATAGAGACCCCTCACCCGTCTCGCCGCTCCCGCGGCGATCCACCCTCTCCCACAAGGGGAGAGGGGAAGAAGGCGAAATCTAACGTCTCAAACCAGTATCGTAGGGTGGGCAAAGCGAAGCGTGCCCACCGCTTCTGTAGCCGTGTTGGATCGATGGTGGGCACGGCGCAAGTGCGCCTTTGCCCACCCTACGATTCCGAGCGCGCGGTAGACCCCCTCACGAGAGGGTGAAGAAGCACGAGCCATGTTTTCGTCGCTCGGTTGTGCTAATCAGCCGCCCATGCTCGACACCGTGCAACATCAATCGCAGCCGCAAGCCGGCGTGCCGCAGAACCATCTCGCCGAGGAGTTCGTCGAGACGCTGCGGCTGGCCGTGCCCATGATGCTGACGCAGCTCGGGCAGATCGCGATGATCACGACCGATCTCGCGCTGATCGGCAGGCTCGGCGAGGCTGCGGTCGCAGCGGCGGCGCTGGCGCATACGGTCTATTTCGTCAGCTTCACCTTCGGGCTCGGATTGATGTCCGCGGTGTCGCCGCTCGCCGCACAGGCGTTTGGCGCCGGCGATGCCAGGCGCATCCGCCGCTCCCTGCGCGTCGGATTGTGGGTCGCCCTGCTGATCTCGCTGCCGATGATGGCCTCGCCGCTCTATGGCGAGCACATCCTGATCGCGCTCGGGCAGGCGCCGCAATCGGCCGCGCTCGCCCAGCGCTATCTGTACGGGCTGGCCTGGGGCATCGCGCCGGCGCTCGGCTTCATCGCATTGCGCAGCATGATGAGCGCGGTGAACCGGCCGCAGGCGCCGCTGTGGATCACGCTCGCGGCGATCCCGGTCAATGCCGCGCTGGTCTATTGCCTGATCCATGGCCTGTTCGGCCTGCCGGAGCTTGGCCTGTTCGGCGCGGGGCTTGCGACCACGCTGGTCAATCTCGGCACCTTCGTCGCCGCGCTCGCCATCGCCGCGTGGCGAAAGCCGTTTGCGGACTATCAGCCGCTCGCCCATCTCTGGCGGATCGACTGGCCGCTGATGCGCCAGCTCATCGCGATCGGCGCTCCGATCTCGTTTTCGCTGCTGATGGAATATGGCCTGTTCTCGTCGGCAGCACTGCTGATGGGGCTGATCTCGACAGCCGCGATCGCCGCGCATCAGATCGCGCTTCAGATCACGGCCGTGCTGTTCATGGTGCCGCTCGGCATCGGCATGGCGGCCACCGTCCGGGTCGGCCATGCCTTCGGCCGCAACGAGCCGCTCGGGGTCAAGCGCGCAGGGCTCGTCGCGGCTGTGCTCGGGGTCGTGCTGGTCTCCGCCCTGACGGTCGCCATCATCCTCGGCCGCTACCAGCTGGGACGGCTGTTCTTCGGCTCCAGCGAGGCCAGCGCAGCAACCGTCGAGCTGACGGCGACACTGCTGGTGGTCGGCGCGACCTTCTTCATCGCCGACGGCCTCCAGACCATCGTCGGCGGCGCGCTGCGCGGCATCAACGACACCAGGATGACGCTGGTGTTCGCGGCGATCGGCTATTGGGGCGTCGCATTTCCCGTCGCCTGGCTGCTGGCTTTCAACGCCGGGCTTGGCGCGATCGGTGTCTGGATCGGGTTCTCGGTCGGGACGTTCGTCTATGCCGGGCTGCTGATCTTGCGCTTCCGGATGCTGACGCGCAGACTGGCGGGATGATCGGGACCGTTCGCGAAGTCACGCCTGAGGTCGATGCCGACGCCGTGCTGGCAGGCGCGCAGTTCATCGACGCCTTTCGCGTGGAGGTCGGCGCGACGACAGTGAACGCCCGCGAGGCCTGCGTCCGGATGGTTCTGCACGGGCCGCGCTGGATCGATGCGCTGCTGCGCCTGCGCAACATTCTGGTGACGCCGTTCGGCCTGAAGACATCGGGCGAAGGCGCACCGGCGCCCGGCGGCCTGATCGGCCTGTTTCCGGTGCTGAGCGAAACGCCGGAGCGGCTGGTCGCGGGCTTCGACGATTCTCACCTCGACTTCCGTCTCGTGGTCGATGTGGCGGGCGACGATGCGAGCCGCCGGGTGACCTCGACCACGCTGGTGCGGACCAATAACCTGCTTGGCCGCACCTATCTCACCCTGATCATGCCCTTTCACAAGCTGGTGGTCCGCGGCATGATGGGGCGCATCGTGGAGGCGGCCCGATGACCCTGTCGGTCGATCTCTTCTTCTCCTTCCGCAGCCCGTTCAGCTATCTGGCGCTGCCGAAGACGCTGAATCTCGTCGCGGACTACGACCTCGCGGTGAACCTGCGACCGGTCTATCCGCTCGCGGTCCGCGTGCCCGGCTTCTTCAAGAAGACCAATCCGCAGTTCATCCGCTATGTCGTGCTCGACAGTACGCGCGTGGCACAGCACGAGGGTATTCCCTTTCGTTTCCCCCGGCCCGATCCGATCGTGCAGGACAAGACGACGTTCGAGGTCGCGCCCGAGCAACCCTACATCCACCGCCTGACCCGGTTGGGTGTCATGGCTCAGCTCGAAGGCCGCTCGCTTGCGTTCGCCAACGCAATCGCCTGCACGCTCTGGGACGGCTCGGTCGCAGGGTGGAACGAAGGCGATCACCTCGCGCGGGCCGCCGAAAAGGCCGGCTTCGATCTCGCCACGATGGATGCCGCGATCAGCGCCGACCCCGACCGCTACGAGCAGGTGATCGCCGAGAACGAGAAGGACCACGCCGCCTCCGGTCATTGGGGCGTGCCGACCTTCGTGTTCGAGAACGAGCCGTTCTTCGGCCAGGACCGCATCGATCTGCTGGTCTGGCGCATGCGGAGCAAGGGCCTGAAGAGGCGCTAACTCATTCCGCCACGCGCGCGGACTTGTCGGACGAGGCTTCCGACCATTCGCCGACGACGCGATCGAGATCGCAGAGATTCTGGTGCATCTGCTCCAGCGAGAAGCCGATGGCGAAGAAGCGCTCGGCAGTGTCGCCGGGATGGCCGCGGAGCAGGCCGTCCTGGCGGACGGCTGCGACCGCCTCGGCATAGTGCTGGAGCGCGACGTGGACGGGATGGATCGCCGGCGCTCCCGCGCCTTCGCGCAGGGCCGCGGCGGCCGAGCGAAGAAAGCGTGTGATCACGGTCGAGACTTCCGTCAGGGGGCTCGCAAGCCGCATCTGCACCTCGACCGGCAGCGGCACCACCGTGGCACGGCCGATCATCACGACGTCATGGCGCAGCCGCAAGACGGTTCGCAGCAAGGGGCCGGTGTCGGGCCCGCTCGACAGCCGCGCGGAGCGCTCGCGCTCGGCTTCGGCTCCGATGGCGTTCATGCCCACCATGGCGGTGCCGATGCCGTCCTGGATCCGGTGCAGCGCGTCGTTGTCGCGGCCGCGCGTGAGACCCGCGAGCAACTCGGTGAAAGCATCCGCGATCAGCTCGAGCAGGAGCGCCGCGCTGGCGCGGATCTGCCGCACCGCGCGCGAAGGCAGCACCACGAAGGAGACCACCAGTCCCGTGATGCCCCCGACCGCAACCTCGCTGACGCGGTCGATCGCCGACGTCATGGGATCGGAGTGGTGCATGGTCGGCACCAGCAGCACGATCACGGCGGTGACGGTGGCCGCACTGAGGCTCGGATTGATCGCCGCGATGAAGGCGAGCGGGGCGACCGACAGCACCAGCAGACCCAACAGCCCCGCCTCGCTCGAATACGGGATCAGGATCGCGATGGCACCGCCATAGATCGCGCCACCGATGGTGCCGAGCATGTAGTCGCGCGTCGCTTTCAGCGAACGGCCGACGCTCATCTGGGTCACGATCAGCGAGGTCAGCACCGCCCAGAGCGGCAGCAACAGATGCAGCGCGGTAGCGATCGCATAGGCCGCGGTCGCAGCCACCGTGACCCGGATCGCCAGTCCCAATTGCGTCCGCCGCGACCTGACCCGGTCGAACAGCTGTTTTGCGAATGCCATCGTCGAATGTCCCGGTCCGATCCAAAATCATCAAAAGCATGGCTGATGCCCGCGGCCCCAAGCCCGCTTGAAAGGCCACATCAGCCCGCCTAACTTGCGCGCCGAAACGAGGAAACACGATGGCCCACGAAACCGCAACGCTCGCCGCCTACGTCGTCAATCTGACATACCAGGATATTCCGGCGGAGGTGCTGGATCGCGCCAAGGTGCTGACGCTGGACTTCCTCGGCAGCGCCATCCGGGCTCGCAGCGAAGCGGAATCCACCCCCTCGATCCTGAAGATGCTGGAAGCGCTCGCGCTCGACACCAAGGGCGAGTCCACCGTGTTCGGCGACAGCAAGACCTGGACGCCGGCGGTCGCCGCACTCCTCAACGGTGCGCTCGGCCATTCTCTCGACTTCGACGATACGCACGCGGATTCCTCGCTGCATCCGAGCGCGCCGGTTGTTCCGGCCGCCTTCGCCGTCGGCGAGATGGTGGGCGCCTCCGGGCGCGACGTGCTGACCGCGATCGTCGCGGGCTACGAGGTCTGCTGCCGGCTCGGCAACGCCCTCGACCCGACCTCGCATTATGCGCGCGGCTTCCATCCGACCGCGACCGCCGGCACCTATGGCGCGGCAGCCGCCGCCGGCAAGCTGTTCGGCCTGTCCGAGCCGCAGATCATCGCCGCTTTCGGCGTCTCCGGCAGCCAGGCCGCGGGCTCGCTGCAATTCCTGGTCAACGGCGCCTGGAACAAGCGCTACCAGGTCGGCGCCGCCGCGATGAACGGCGTGATCGCCGCGACGCTGGCGCGCAACGATTTCGTCGGCGCGACGGAATCGGTCGAGGGCAAGCACGGCCTGCTCGCCGGCTACACCGACGATGCGCATCCGGACAAGGCTGTTGCCGAACTCGGCAAGACCTACGAGACCATGAAGATCGGCGTAAAACCGTATCCGAGCTGCCGCTACACCCATGCGGCGATCGACGCGCTGATCGCGATGCGGCGCGAGCACAATCTGACGCCGGACCAGGTCAAGCGCGTCGAGATCGGCTTGCATCGGAACGGCATCACCTTGACCGGCGACGCCGCGACCAAGCGCCATCCGACCTCGATCGTCGGCGGCCAGTTCTCGATGTTCTTCACCGGCGCGCTCGCGCTCGACCAGGGCAGCTTCGGCTGGGACGACTACAACCGTCTCGGCGATGCCGCGATCGACGCGCTCGCGGACAAGTTCGACGTGGTGCAGGACGACCGCCTCGAGGTCGGCCGCACCCATCCGTTCGGCGCGCGCGTCAGCATCACCACGGATGACGGCGTGCACGAGCGGCTCTACGCCGACCCATCCGGAGAGCCGACCTCTTTCCCGGATGCGCAGGCGATGCAGCAGAAATTTTTGACGCTGGCCCGCCCGGTGCTGAATGCGCGCGCGGAGAAGTTTGCCGACGCGATCATGACGCTGGAGCGGTTCGATCGCGTGGCCAAGGCGACGGAGCTGGGAAGGTAGAAGGTTCGCGCCACACGAGCGCTGCACCCTCTCCCCTTGTGGGAGAGGGTGGCTTCGCGACAGCGAAGCCGGGTGAGGGGTCTCTCTCCGCGAGTCCAACTCACATTTGAATGCACGGACAGAGACCCCTCATCCGGCGCCATAGCCGAGGCTTCGCTTCGGCGTTCTAAAGAACGGCGGCCGAAGGCCGCCTATGCCACCTTCTCCCACAAGGGGAGAAGGAAGAAGGAGCGGCACTTCGCTCTGCTTGTCTCAATCCACCCCCGCCATCTTCCCCTTCTCGCGCGTGGCGGCCACCACGTCCCGCACGAGATCGAACACTCCGTCCGCCTGTGGCGGTGCGTTCAGCGAGCGTCCCAAGCGCACAATCACCAGACGCTCCGACGGGATCACGATGGTGTATTGCCCGATCGTGCCCTTGGCGAAGAAGGCATCGCGCGGCCAGCCGTGCGCGATGCGGAACTTCGCGCCAAAACTGTCGCCCTGGTTGGTCCAGAAGCCAGCGCCGATGCCGACCCAGGCATTCGGCGTGGCTGACGCCGAGTAGTTCACCCAGCCTTCGGGAAGGATACGCTTGCCGCCGGCGACGCCGTCATTGAGATAGAGCTGTCCGAAGCGCGCCCAGTCGCGCGCGGGGGCCAGCATCTCGCTCGAACCTTCGATCGTGCCGGCGCCGTCGAGCTGGAGCGTGACGTGACGCATGCCGAGCGGCGCGAACAATTCACGGCGCGCGAAGCGCAGTGCGTCCGCGGGCTTGCCGCCGGCGGCGTTGCGGATCAGATGCGCGAGCATGATGGTGTTGCCGTCGTGGTAGTTCCACACCGTGCCCGGCGCGGTGGCCAGCGGTATGCTTGCGGCGTAGGCGGCCATGTCGGTCTCGATGAATTTCATGCGATTGACGGGTTCGAAGGCGGAGCCGAGCGAAGCTTCCAACGAGCTGCCGAGCGCGAGGCCCGCGGTGTGCCGCAAGAGCTGGTCGACGGTGATGGCGCGGCGCGGATCATCCGGATGCGTCCACGCGGCGACCGGCGCGGGCCCGTCGAGCGTGAGCTGCCCCTGGCGCACCAGCACGCCTGTCAGCGCCGACATCACCGATTTCGTCATGGAGAAGCCGAGCAGCGGCGTCTCCGGGCCGATGCCATCCGCATAGCGCTCGGCGACGATGCGGCCCGACTTCAGGACGACGATGGCACGGGTGCGGCGGTAGGGCGGCTGCGCAGGCTCGGTGAAGGCACGGTCGAGCGCGGCGGCGAGCGCCCCGCTTTGCGGCGGCACAATTGCGGAGCCAGCGATCTCCGGCAGCAATGCGGGCTGCTTGTCATCGGGCGGCAGTTCGACGTCGGCGATATCGGCGCCATGCTCGAGCGTGCAGCCCAACCCTTCGCGATAGACGGCATGGCTGCGTCCGAGGCCGAACAGCGTCACCGTGACGTCCTTGCGAACGCGGTCGATCCGGTAGTCCATCGCCCAGGTGATCAGGCCGGTCCCGGGCATTGCGTCGGTGGTCTCGGTAAACGTGCGCTGCGGATCGAGGCCGGAGACGAACGTCTCGGCGCAGAGGATGTCGGCGAGGAAGCCGGTGGCAACCTGCGGCGCATTGCGGGCGCGGGCCGCGCCGAGCGCGAGGCCGATACAGGCGATGGCGGTGGTCAGGAGGATGATCTTGCGGCGGCGGGTCACGGGCTTTCTCCGGCTGGGGCGTATGCCGGAGATGAGGCCGGAGCGCGCAAGGCAGCGCTCGCCGAATTTGGAAAAGGGCTTGGCTGAAACTAAAGCGGGCTAGCTGATTCTGAAATCAGCTCGATATTCCAGAGGCTTAAAGACTAGCGGCGTTCAGCCGCCGATATTCCGTCGGCGTTACGCCCGTCACCGCCTTGAAGGCGCGGTTGAAGGGACCGAGCGACTGGAAGCCCGCGTCCATCGCAATGGTGATGACGGGGACCTCGGCCTGGGCGGGGTCGGCGAGCGCGGCCTTGGCTTCCTCGATCCGGTGGTTGTTCAGGAACACATTGAAGTTGCGGTAACCGAGCCGCTGGTTGATCAGCCGGCGCAGCCGGTATTCCGGAATTTTCAGCCGGGTGGCCAATACGCCGATGGTGATGCTCTCCTGGCGATAGATTCGCTCGTCCGCCATCAACCGCATCAAGGCGTCGATGAGCTTTTGATCGGCGGAATCATCGGCTGCAGGCTGACTGAAAATAGTCGGCGGTGCGGGCTCCGCCGCGGCCGGAAACAGATCTGCGCCATCAACGCGCATCATGGCGTAGACGATCGCCGCGACGGTGCAGGCGAGCACGCCGGCATTGAGGGTTTCGGCGACAGCGCCGACGTGTTGGCCGACGACGGCGATCTGGAGCACCGCATTCAGCCCGCCATAAAGCGCGATTGCGCAGACGATGAAGACACGAACGCGGCGGCGGCGCTCGACCAGGTCGGCCGGCCAGGAGGCGATCATCTGTCCGACCGCAAGCGCGATAAAACCCAGCACGATCAGATTGACCACCGTCACCGAGAACCGCACATGGCCGCTGGGGGCAATCCAGACGCAGCCTGCGAAGCTGAAGGCCACCACCAGCGCCCAGATCAGACCGTGCCACCAGCGGAGGCGAAACTCGTCGTCGAACAGGGCGCGTGTGAACAGCCAGAACACCACGATGGTGCCGGTCGACAACGCGACCAGAGGCGCATGCCAGAGCGGGATCCGCGACGTGACATCCAGCGAATAGCTCACAGCGTGCGCGACCGAGCTCAGCACGAAGGCGGCACCGAGGCGGGCAGCCAGCACGCTGCGAAAATCATGTAACAGCGACGCCGCCAGCACCAGCAGCAGCGCGACGCTGGCGGCGCGAAAGGCGAGCTCGGTTGCGGCAAGTGTCATCGGGCGATGCGGTCGGGCACGGTTGAAATCAGCCGAACATCGTTCGTTGGGACTGTTTTTTCAAGGACCATCCTAATGCGAGGGTTAGCGGCACCTCACTTTCAGTCGTCATCGCCCGGCCAGTGCGCAATTGCGCACTAGGACCGGGCGATCCAGTAGTCCGAGACAGTTGTGATTGAACCGATGGGCTGCGGCGTACTGGATCGGCCGCCTTCGCGGGCGATGACAGCGGAGTATGTTGCCCCGCCGCCCCACAACGTCTAGCCCCGTCCTTTGTCGCGACGGCGATGCGTAATCCTGCTACGATCGACTTCAAGAAAGCGAAAGGAACCGACCATGAGCTGGCAGCCCTCGAACGATCCCGTGCTCGGCGATCCCATGTCCTGCGATGCGCTCGACCTCGTCATCGTGCCGCGCACGCGCGATCTCGGTGACGGATTCGCGGTGCGGCGCGCGCTGCCGCATGGCAAGCGGCAGATGGTCGGGCCCTTCATCTTCTTCGATCATTTCGGCCCGGTGCAGTTCGTCTCCGGCAAGGGCATGGACGTGCGGCCGCATCCGCATATCGGGCTTGCCACCGTCACCTATCTGTTCGACGGCGCCATCATGCATCGCGACAGCGAAGGCAATGTCCAGGAGATCGCTCCCGGCGCGATGAATTTGATGACGGCCGGGCGCGGCATCGCGCATTCCGAACGCACGCCGGACGCACAGCGCGCCTCGGGCCAGCAGATGCTCGGCCTGCAAAGCTGGATCGCGCTGCCGGCCGGATCCGAGGAGATTGCGCCGTCGTTCCAGCACTACGGCGCCGGCGATTTGCCGATGATCTCCGAGCGCGATTTCACCGCGCGGGTGATCGCGGGCTCCGCCTTCGGGATCAGCTCGCCTGTTTCGATGGTGTCGCCCTGGTTCTACACCGAGGTCACGGCGATCGCGGGCGCGAGCATACCGCTCGACCCCGATCATGAGGAGCGCGCGATCTATGTCGTCGACGGCGAGGTCGAGATCGCGAACGAGCGCTATGAGGGGCCGCGACTGCTGATCTTCCGTCCCGGCGACCGCATCACCGTGAAGGCCGTGAGGCCCACGCGGATGATGTTTCTCGGCGGCGATGCGCTGGAGGGCCCGCGCCACATCTGGTGGAATTTCGTCTCTTCCAGCAAGGAGCGGATCGAGCAGGCCAAGCAGGACTGGAAAACCGGCCGCTTCGCCGCGGTTCCGCAGGAACATGAGTTCATTCCGCTGCCGGAATAGGCTAATCCGGTGTCCGGCCGCGCTATCCAGTGCGGCCGGATTGTCTTCCCGAAGGCCCTGCCCCATGACCACCATGCTCTCCAGCGACCTGCCCCTGCCCAAGATCGGCCGCGGCAAGGTGCGCGATATCTACGCCGTCGACGACGACCGCCTGCTGCTCGTCACCACCGACCGCATCAGCGCCTTCGACGTCGTGATGGGCGAGACCATCCCGATGAAGGGCGCAGTGCTGACGCAAATCAGCGCGTTCTGGTTCAACAAGCTCGAGGGCGTGGTGCCGCATCACATGATCAGCGCCGACACCGACGAGATCATTGCCGCCGTGCCGGCCCTGAAGCCGCACCGCGCCGAGATCCTCGGCCGCGCCATGCTGTCGCGCCGCACCACCGTATTCCCGATCGAGTGCGTCATCCGGGGTTATCTCTCGGGCTCGGCCTGGAAAGAATATGCCGCCAGCGGCACGCTCGCCGGCGAGAAGCTGAAGGCCGGCCTCGTCGAGAGCGAGAAGCTGGAGCCCTCGATCTTCAGCCCGGCGACCAAGGCCGAGACCGGCCATGACGAGAACATCACCATCGCGAAGATGCGCGAGGCCGTCGGCGACGAGGTCGCCTACACGCTCGAGAGCATGACGCGCGCGGTCTACACGCTCGGCGAGGAGCTCGCCCGCGAGCAGGGCATCATCATCGCCGACACCAAGTTCGAATTCGGCCGCGACAAGGACGGCCGCATCATCCTGATCGACGAAGTCATGACGCCGGACTCCTCGCGCTTCTGGGCCGTCGATGCCTACAAGCCCGGCCAGCCGCAGGCGAGCTTCGACAAGCAGCCCTTGCGCGACTACCTCGACGTCGAGCGCCGCGCCGGCCGCTGGAACGGCGACGCCCCGCCGCCCCCTCTGCCGGCGAGCGTGGTGGATGCGACCAGCAAGCGGTATCTGGAAGCGTATCGGCGGGTGACCGGGAAAGAGCTGAAGATTTAGGCAAGGCGGCTCGCGGCGCACGCCCCTCGTCGTCCCTGCGAAAGCAGGGACCCATACCGCGGAATCTATCGATCGCGGATGGCAGAGGTACCGAACGGCCAGTCTTCGCCAAACCACTCCTGGGGTTATGGGTCCCTGCGTTCGCAGGGACGACAGCGGAGCATGTGGCCAAGACTTCGGGTTTTCCCTCCACCATATGGTTGAGCATTCACACGTCGTGAACGGCGGTCTTCATCGCGAAACTGTCGGATATCTCATAGTTACAAGAATCCTGTTGCGCTAAGCCCGTACTCGTCTACGTCTCGGACGACATTTTTTCAGGCGCGAGCGCAACAGCGTGACCGATCCAGCAATTACTTTCAGCCCGGCTCCTCGATTCAATCCGGCCCTCAAGCGTGCGCTGAATGATATACTGGGCGGAAGCGCCGCCAGCGTCCTGACCGTCACATTCGGACTGTCCTATTCGCTGCTGATTTTCGCGGGTCCGCTGTCGCCCTATCTGTCCTACGGCATCACGGCGACCTTCGTCAGCTCCGCCGTGCTTGCGGTCGTCATCGGGCTCGGCAGCTCCCTGCCCTTCGCTGTTGGTGCCCCCGACAGCTCGACCGCGGCGGTGACGGGAATCCTGGCGGCCTCGGTGGTCGAGCGCATCGAGACCGCGAACCTGTCGGCGCCGCTGCTCTCGCCGGTCCTCATCACGCTCGGCCTGTCGACGGTGCTGACGGGATTGGTGCTTTGCGGACTGGGCCTGACGCGGCTGGGCCGCGCCATCCGCTACGTGCCTTATCCCGTCGTCGGCGGCTTCCTCGGCGCCACCGGACTCCTCATCGCCCTGGGCGCGGTCCGGGTGATCACCAACTACCCGCTGCAGTTCACGACGCTGCAACACTTCACTGACGGCACCACGTTGCTCGAGCTGGGCGCCGCCTGCGCGATGGCGCTAGTGTTGTACCTGACCTGGCATCGCTCGCGCAGCCCGTTCGGACTTCCGATCATCCTGGTCGGCGGCGTGCTCACGGCGCATCTGGCCTTCTGGATCACCGGCGTTTCATTCGATCATGCACGCGCCCTGGGCTGGACATTTCAGCCGCCGCCGCAGGCGGTCTTCATGCTGCCCTGGCGCACCGATGATCTCACCGGCTATCCCTGGTTTGCCGTGCCGGACCTGATCGGCAACGTGGTTGCCGTCATCTTCGTCACGGCCTCCAGCACGCTGTTTAACACCACCGGCATCGAGGTCGCCGTGCATCGCGAGGCCAATCTGGAGCGCGAGCTGAACGTCACCGGCGTCGCCAACATCCTGACCGGCATGCTGGGTGGCTATGCCGGCTGCAGCTCGATCAGCCGCTCGATCCTCAATTTCTCCAGCGGTGGCCGCGGGCGCCTGTCCGGCCTTACGGTCGCGGCACTGTCGCTGCTGATGCTTGCGGTCGCGCCCGAGCTGCTCGGCTTCATCCCGAAATTCGTCATCGGCGGCCTTCTGCTCTATCTCGGCGCCGACCAGCTCCACAAATGGATCATCGAGTCGCGCAAGCGGCTTTCGAAGCTCGAATATCTCTCCCTGATCGCCATCATCGTCATCATCGTGACCTGGGGCTTCGTGCCGGGCATCCTGATCGGCGTGATCATCGGCTGCGCGACGTTTGCGTTCAGCGCCGCGCGGGTGGAGGCGATCAAGTACAGTTTCGACGGCTCGGAATATCGCTCCTCGCTCGACCGCTCGCGCGACGACCAGGACGTGCTGCTCGCGCATGGCGGCAATATCCAGGGCCTCAACCTCCAGAGCTACCTGTTCTTCGGCTCCGCCAACCGGCTCTACCAGCACGTCAAGCAGCTGCTCCAGGAGCGCCCGGAGTGCCGCTACCTGCTGTTCGACTTCAAGCTCGTGACCGGCGTCGACTCCTCGGCCGCCTACAGCTTCGCCCAGATCAAGCGCGGCGCGCATGACCTCGGCGTCGAGCTGATCCTGGTGCACCTGTCGGCGGCGGCCGAGAAGGTGCTGCGCTCCAGCGACTTCGTCGGCGAGGGCGTCACCATCATCCCCGAGCTCGATCATGCGCTCGAATGGTGCGAGAACGAGATCATCTCGCAGCATCAGGGGCGGGTGCAGGAAGAAGCCAGCCTGCGCGACTGGTTCACAGGGATACTCGAGAGCGAGGCCGACGCCGACGCGCTGATTTACCGCTGCCAGCGCCTCGAGGTCGAGGCCGGCGAAATCATCGTCCACGCCGGCGCCCCCGCCGATTCCATGCATTTCATCCTCGACGGCCGTGTCGGTATCATGGTCCCCGCCGACGACGACCGCACCACGCGCGTACGCAGCCTCGGCCGCTACACCACGATCGGCGAGATGGGCCTGGTATCGAACACCCCGCGCAGCGCGACCATCCAGGCCGAGGTCGACAGCGTGCTCTACGTGCTCAACACGCACCAGTTCGACGCCATCAGGAACGAGGACCCCGCACTCAGCCACAAGCTGCTGACCTACTTCGTGTCGGTCATGGCCGAACGGCTGACCTTTGCAAACAGGACGATTGCGGTGTTGAGGCGGTGACCGCCCCCTTGGCTGCATCCGGGCTGCGATCTCGACTCCATTGATCCAGATCAAACCGGGAGCAAGCGACAAAAGAAAGCTGATCACCTCGGCTTTGACACAACAACGAGGGAGATCACCATGAGGCTGGTCGGCACCAAGCGAATGCTACTTGTTGCAGCCGCTCTGGGCTGTGGAATATTCGGCTCGACCAACTGGTCAAACGACGCCGGCATCGCGTTCGGCGTTCCAAGCGCTGAAGCCAGGGTTGGCCGGCCGGCAACCCCCGTGAGCGTCGCCGGCGTCGCACGTCGAACCACGCGACGCGCGGTCGTAGGGGGAGCGGCCGTAGGTGCGGCAGCCGCCGGCGCAGCATGCGTCCGCGTCTATGTGAACGGCGCCTACGTGTGCCGCTGATGCCATTCGCGCCGGCGAATTCAAATCGCCGGCGCGCGACGTCGATCGCCGGTCAGACCCCCGCCATCATCACGTATTTGATCTCGACATATTCTTCCATGCCGTGACGCGAGCCTTCACGGCCAAGGCCGCTTTCCTTGACGCCGCCGAAGGGTGCGACTTCCGTGGTGATCAGGCCGGTGTTGACGCCGACCATGCCGGATTCCAGCGCCTCGGCGACGCGCCAGACGCGGCCGAGATCGCGGGAGTAGAAGTAGGAGGCAAGACCGAACGGCGAAGCGTTGCACATCGCGACCACGTCGGCCTCGTCCTTGAAGCGGATCACCGGGGCGAGCGGCCCGAAAGTTTCCTCCTGCGACACCAGCGAGTCCGGCTTGACGTCGGCAAGCACGGTGGGCTCGAAGAAGGAGCGGCCGAGCTCGCTACGCTTGCCGCCGGTGACGATTTTGGCACCGCGCTTGACGGCATCGGCGATGTGCCGCTCGACCTTGTCGACCGCCTTCAGGTTGATCAGCGGGCCCTGCGTGACGCCGCTCTCGGTGCCGTCGCCGATCTTCATCGCCGCGACCTTCTTCGACAGTTTCTGCACGAACTCGTCGTAGATCTTGTCCTGGGCGTAGAGGCGGTTGGCGCAGACGCAGGTCTGACCCATGTTGCGGTATTTCGAGACGATCGCGCCCTCGACCGCGGCATCGATGTCGGCATCGTCGAACACCACGAACGGCGCATTACCGCCGAGCTCGAGGCCCAGCCGCTTCACGCCGACGGAGGCCTGCTGGTAGAGGATCTTGCCGACCGCGGTCGAGCCGGTGAAGCCGACGAAGCGGACCGCCGGGTGCTCGCACAGCACCTTGCCGATCGGCGGCGCATCACCGGTGATGATGTTGAGCACGCCCTTGGGGATACCCGCCTTCTCGGCGAGCACGGCCAGCGCCAGCGCCGACAGCGGCGTTTCGTTCGCGGGCTTCAGCACCACGGTGCAGCCGGCGGCAAGTGCCGGTGAGACCTTGCGCGTGATCATCGAGTTCGGGAAATTCCACGGCGTGATGGCGCCGCAGACGCCGATCGGCTGCTTGATCGCGAGCAGCCGCGCATCGGGTCGCTGCGTCGGGATGGTCTCGCCATAGACGCGGCGGGCTTCTTCGGCAAAGAACTCGATATAGGCCGCGCCGATGTCGACCTCGCCGAGCGCCTCGGACAGCGGCTTGCCCTGCTCGGAGGTGAGGATCAGCGCGAGGTCCTCGCGATTGGCGATGATCAGCTCGAACCATTTGCGCAGGATGTTGGAGCGCTGCTTGGCGGTGTGCTTGGCCCAGGCCGGAAAGGCGCGCTCGGCAGCTTCGACCGCCCTGGTCGTATCGTCGGCACCAAGCTGCGGAACTTTCGCGAGCTCGACGCCGGTCGCGGGATTGTTCACGGCGAAGACCGGCGAGCCGACCCAGGCGCCGTCGATGTAGCAGGCCTCCTTGAGAAGCGAGGGGTCCTTCAGCCGGTCGCGCAGATTGGACGTGGCTTGCGGGGCGCGTGCGGCGGCAGTCGGGGTCATAGCGTCACTCCTCAGGGCGCGATCGGATCGGCCCGGAATATAGGGGCAGACCCGGCGCAATGCACCGCCCCGCAACGCACATCTGCTGGCAGCTAAACAGGGAACGGCGTGGTTACGCCGCGCCGCTCATGTAGGTCTCGCGCCGGCCGATCATCCGTTCTGCGGCCGCCTTGGCGTCGGCCTTCGAGGACGTCGCGCAGGTCCGGTATTCGAGATCGGGAACGTCGGACGGGTTGCGGCGGCCGAACCAGTTCTTCGAGCCGACCGGCAGCAGCGCCAGCGCCTGCGCCAGATTGTCGACCGCGCCGAACGAATAGAGCGCGCCGGTGCCGGCGATGCGGACCTCGTAGATACCGGGCGAAATCGGCGCCTCGAGATTGTCGCCCCGTCCGGGACGGGGATAGCGCTTCCATTCACTCCAGGTCGAAATCATCTGAGGCCCCCTCGCGGCGGATCGGTGTCCGCCAAAATTTGCATCAAGTCTTAACGTCGGCCATCGGGCCGCGTGCTGAAACGCCGCAACGCACAAAATGTTTCAAGTGCTTTCAAACACGCGAAACATATCGCCAGAGCCCATCCGCGGTCACGGCGAGCTGCGGCCATCCACCGCAGATTGTGACGGAGTGTTGCAGTTCAGCCGCCTCTCGTCCTGCGCGGGGCGCGGACCGTCAAGTCACGACATCGCGACCGGTGCGGGCATCTGGACGCGCTTGCCGCGCGGCGCGTGCGGGAGGACAATCAATCGCTTCCAACAATAATTAAACCAGAGGAAACGCGTATGCAAAGCAAAGCCCAGATCGACGAGATTCTGCGCCAGAAGAGCGACGCCAAAGAGATTCCCGGCGTCGTCGCGATCGCCGCCAGCGGTAACGACGTGATCTACCAAGGCGCGTTCGGCCAGCGCGACCTGTCGAAGCCAGACCCGATGACGGCCGACAGCGTGTTCTGGATCGCCTCGATGACGAAAGCTGTGACATCAGCGGGCGCGATGCAATTGGTCGAGCAGGGCAAGCTGTCGCTGGATGCGCCGATCGGTTCGCTGCTGCCCGATCTCGCCAAGCCGCAGGTGCTCGAAGGCTTCGATGCCAAGGGCGAGGCGAAGCTGCGGCCGGCGAAGGGGCCGATCACGCTGCGCCAGCTCCTGACCCACACCGCGGGCTTTGCCTACAACATGTGGAACGGCGATCTCGGGATCTACCTGGAGAAGACCGGCATCCCCGCCATCACCACCTGCCAGAACGCGGCGCTGAAGACGCCTGTCATGACTGATCCCGGCACGCGCTGGGAATACGGCACCAATATCGATTTCGTCGGCAAGGCGGTGGAAGCCGTCAGCGGCAAGCGGCTCGATGCTTATTTGCGCGATAACCTGTTCACCCCGCTCGGCATGAGCGAAACCGCTTTCAAGATCACCGACAACATGCGCAAGCGCCTGGTCGGCATGCACGCGCGCGGCGAGGACGGCCAGCTTGCCGCGATCCCGTTCGAGCTCGAGCAGGAGCCGGAATTCCACATGGGTGGCGGCGGCCTCTATTCGACCGCGGCCGACTACATCAAGTTCACCCAGATGATCCTGAACAAGGGCCGCGGCAACGGCAATCAGGTGCTGAAATCAGAGACGATCGCCATGATGGGGCAAAACCAGATGGGCGATCTCACCATGGGCAAGCTGACCACGGCCGCGCCGATGTACACCAACGACGT
The DNA here is from genome assembly GCF_024199855.1 of Bradyrhizobium sp. CCGB20. Lineage (NCBI taxonomy): Bacteria > Pseudomonadati > Pseudomonadota > Alphaproteobacteria > Hyphomicrobiales > Nitrobacteraceae > Bradyrhizobium > Bradyrhizobium sp. CCGB20. Next base: position 29,989 of record NZ_JANADN010000001.1, read on the forward strand.
CGATCTCTATCCGGAGCAGGTCAAGAAGTGGGGCCTCAGCTTCATGATCAACACCGCCAAGACCGCTGAAGGGCGCAGCCCGAACAGCCTCGCCTGGGCGGGCCTTGCCAACACCTATTACTGGATCGACCCTGCGCGCGACGTCACCGGCGTGATCCTGATGCAGCTGCTGCCGTTCGCCGACGCGAAATGCCTGGAGACGTTCGCCGGCTTCGAGCGCGGTGTGTATGCCGGGCTCGATGCAGGGAGCGGGAAGAAGGCGGCTTAGCCACTTAAGTATGAGGCGCGCGGCGTCGCGCGCCTTGGCCACAATCGATAACCTCGTGCCCAAAGCCATCGGCTTCAGGCACGAGGCATCAGCTTTGAGGAGACGAACTTGGCGGACGATCTGGCAGGCAAGGCCGACAGCTACGTTTGCGGCATCTCGGACACGCCGCTGCTCGGCGACACCATTGGTCGCAGCCTCGACCACGCCGTGCGGCGCTGGGGTAAGCGCGAGGCGCTGGTCTCGCCCAGCCACGCCGTCAGATGGACCTGGACCGAATTCGCCGCGCGCGTCGATGCGCTCGCCGCCGGCTTTCTCGCGCTCGGCCTCGAGCGCGGGCAGCGGATTGGCATCTGGTCGCTGAACCGGCCGGAATGGACACTGACCCAGTTCGCCGCCGCCAAGGCGGGCCTGATCCTGGTGACGATCAATCCCGCCTACCGGCTCAGCGAGCTGGAATTCGCGCTGAAGAAAGTCGGCTGCGCGGCGATCGTCACCGCGACGGCGTTCAAGACCAGCAATTACATGGAGATGCTCAACACGCTGCTGCCGGAGCTGGCAAGCGCAAAGCCCGGACAGTTGCAGGCGGCGCGATTGCCGGACCTGCGGATGGTGATTCAAATCGGCGGCCCGGCAGCATCAGGCACTGTCGCCTTCGAGGAGGTCGCGCGCATGGGCGGTGCCGAGCATCGGGAGCAGCTTGCAGCGCTCGGCGCCGCCCTGCAGTTCGACGATCCCGTCAACATCCAGTTCACCAGCGGCACCACGGGATCGCCGAAGGGCGTGACGCTGACGCATCACAACATCCTCAACAACGGCTATTTCACCGGCCGCGCGATGCGCCTGACCGATCAGGATCGCATCTGCATTCCGGTGCCGCTCTATCATTGCTTCGGCATGGTGATGGGCAACCTCGCCTCCGTCACGCTTGGCACGACGATGGTCTATCCCGGCGAGGGTTTTGATCCGCTCGCGACGCTACGGGCGATCGAACAGGAGAAGTGCACCGCGCTGTACGGCGTGCCGACGATGTTCATCGCGGAACTCGATCATCCCGAATTCAAGACGTTCGACCTGACGTCACTGCGCACCGGCATCATGGCGGGCGCGCCCTGCCCGATCGAGGTGATGAAGCGCGTCAACACCGAAATGAACATGCGCGAGGTCACCATCGCCTACGGCATGACCGAAACCAGCCCGGTCAGCTTCCAGAGCGCGACAGATGATCCGCTCGAACGACGCGTCTCCACGGTGGGACGGATTCATCCGCATGTCGAGGTCAAGGTCGTCGATCTCGAAGGCAGGATCGTCAAGCGTGGGGAACGCGGCGAGCTCTGCACGCGCGGCTACAGCGTCATGCTCGGTTATTGGGACGAGAAGGAAAAGACGTCGGACGTGCTGGATGCCTACGGCTGGATGCACACCGGCGATCTCGCGACCATCGACGACGAGGGCTATTGCAACATCGTCGGCCGCATCAAGGATCTGGTGATCCGCGGTGGCGAGAACCTCTATCCGCGCGAGATCGAGGAATTCTTGTACCGTCACCCCAAGATTCAGGACGTGCAGATTTTTGGTGTTGCCGATACGCGCTACGGTGAAGAGCTCTGCGCCTGGATCCGCGTCAGGCCGGGCGAGACACTGACGGCCGAGGAGGTCCGCGCCTTCTGCCAGGGCCAGATCGCCCACAACAAGATCCCGCGCTATGTCGAGTTCGTCGACGAATTTCCGATGACCGTGACCGGCAAGATCCAGAAATTCGTGATGCGGGATGCGGTGGAGCAACGTCTGGGGTTGAAGGCTGCGAAGACGGCGTGAGGTGCTGAGCGCTCTCGCCATACGCACACTGTCATTCCCCGCGAAGGCGGGGAATCCAGTACGCCGCGGCTTCTCCGTATTCCACAGGCGTCTCTGGAATACTGGGTCGCCCGGTCAAGCCGGGCGACGACAGCGGAGTTAAACCGTCAGCCCGCGCTGCTGGGCGAGCTCTTTCAGCGACACTTGCGGACGTGCGCCGATGTGCTGGATCACTTCGGCGGCCGCGAGCGCGCCGAGCTCGCCGCACTGCTTGTGGGCGAGATTACGCGCGAGGCCGTACAGGAAGCCGGCCGCGAAGAGATCACCGGCGCCGGTGGTGTCCACCAGCTTCGTGATCGGCGAGGCCGGCGCGGCGACAGCGTCGGTCGGCGTCACCACCACGCAACCCTTCTCGCTGCGGGTGACGACGCCGAGCTTGACGTCGTTGCGCAGCTGCTTCAGCGCGGTGTCGAAATCCGAGGTCATGTAGAGCGAATGCAACTCGGATTCGTTGGCGAAGACGATGTCGACGGTGCCGTTACGCATCAGCCCCAAAAACTCGTCGCGATAGCGGTCGACGCAGAACGAATCCGACAGCGTCAGCGCCACCTTGCGCTTCGCGCCATGGGCGATCTCGGCCGCCTTGACGAAGGCATCCTTGGCGTTCTTGGGGTCCCAGAGATAGCCCTCGAGATAGACGATGCCGGCAGCAGCGATCTCGGCCGGATCGATGTCGGCCGGCGACAGATCCTGCGCCGCGCCGAGATAGGTGTTCATGGTGCGCTCGCCGTCACCCGTGACCAGGATGTAGGAACAGCCGGTCGCGGGGCCGTCCTTTGCGGCGGGCGTGTTGAAGGCGACGCCGGCGGCGCGGATGTCGTGGACATAGAGCTTGCCGATCTGGTCGTCCTTGACCTTGCCGACATAGGCCGCGCGTGCGCCGAGGCTGCCGATGCCGACGATGGTGTTGGCGGCCGAGCCGCCGGAGACTTCCGTCGCCGGGCCCATGTCCTTGTAGATGGCGGCGGCCCGGGCCTCGTCGATCAGGGACATGCTGCCCTTGGTCATGCCGTGCTTGCCCAAAAAGGCTTCATCGGTCTTGACCAGCACGTCGAACAGCGCGTTACCGATCCCGAGAACGTCATATTTCACGTCAGCCATTCACCTTGATCCTGTTTGGCGGATTGCGATTGCCGCAAGAATCCGCTTCCTGTCGGCCTGAAATCTGGCTCGCGGCCTATCACGACCGGCCCTTCGCGGGCAAGCAACGGTATTATTACAGGCAATGATCCGCTCCTTCCTCACCGTCTCGACGGGAACACTGGCCTCGCGGCTGCTGGGCTTTGCCCGCGATTCCCTGATCGCGGCGCTGCTCGGCACCGGCGCCGTGGCGGATGCGTTCCTGGCAGCCTTTCAGCTGGTCAACGTGGTGCGCCGCCTGCTCAGCGAGGGGGCCCTGAATGCCGCGCTGATCCCGGCCTGGCTGCGCGTCCGTGAACGCGACGGTGAGGCGGCCGCATCAGCGTTCGCCGGGCGCGTGCTCGGCACGGTCAGCGCGGCCCTGATTGCGATCTCGATCGTCATTGCGCTGATGATGCCGCTGATCATCACGGTGATCGCGCCCGGGTTTCTCGGCAGCGGCACGCTCGACCTCGCCGTCCAGAACGCGCGGCTGATGCTGCCTTATCTCGCCTTTGCCGGCCCCGTCACCGTGCTGATGGGGCTGCTGAACGCGCAAGGGCGCTTTGCGCTCACCGCGTTCTCGCCGCTGCTGTTCAATATCGCCCTGATCGCCGCAATCGCCGTGCTCCTTGTCTGGCATGCCGATGCCAGCTTCGACGCGTGGATGCTGGCCGCCACCGTCGGTGTCGCCGGTCTGCTGCAATTGCTGATGCTGCTGTCGCAGCGAAGCGCGCGGCTTGCGACGCCGCTGCGCGTCAGCGTCGACACGGAGATGCGCGGCTTCTTCGCCAAGGCCATTCCCGGCATGATCGCAAGCTCGGGGCCGCAATGGCTGATGGTGGCCGGCGCGATCATCGCCTCCGCCACGCCCTCCGCCGTGTCCTGGCTCTATTTCGCCAACCGCCTGATCGAATTGCCGCTCGGCATCGTCGGCGTCGCCATGGGCACGGTGCTGGTGCCGGAGCTGACGCGCGCGGTGGGTAGCGGCGACCGCGACGCCGTGGCGCATGCGGAGTCGCGTGCGCTGGAACTCGCGACCGGGCTGGCGCTGCCGGCGACGCTCGGCCTGATCGTGCTGGCCGAGCCGATCGTGCGGCTGTTGTTCGAGCATGGCGCCTTCGGTGCGGAGGACAGTGCGGCGACCGCGCACGCGCTGATGTGGCTGGCGCTGGGGCTGCCGGCCCACGTGCTGATCAAGGCCTTGTCGCCGGCCTACTTTGCCCGCGGCGACACGATGACGCCGCTGCTGGCCACCGCCAAGGGATTCGTGGTCGCGGTCGCGCTCGCCGTCGTGCTCGGACACGTCTTCGGCGCAAGCGGGATCGCCGCCAGCATCGCGGCCGGCGCCTGGAGCAGTGCACTCTCGCTGCTCCGGAAGGGCACCGGCGAGTTCGGCTTCTCGGTCGATACGGCCGCCCGCAGCCGGCTGCCGCGGATCGTGCTCGCCGCAAGCGCCATGGGCGCCCTGCTCTGGCTGACGAGGGGTCTCGTGGCTGCCGAGGCACATGGCCTGATCCGCTTCATCGTGCTGGGCGTGCAGATCGCGGCCGGAATCGCCGTCTATGGCCTGCTCCTGCAAATTCTCGGCGCCGCCTCCTGGCGTGAGGCGGTTAACGCCTTGAGACGGCCGGCCTAGACCGCCCTCGGCCGCCAAGCCTATCGAATTACCCTTGACGGGGCAGCGCCGCTGTTGGAAACGACGCCCCGTATCTTGCAGGAAAGCTGCCATGCCATTCGTTGAACGGGTTTTTTCGGGCGTCCAGCCGACGGGCAATCTGCACCTCGGCAATTACCTCGGCGCGATCGTCAACTTCGTGAAGATGCAGGAAACCCACAACTGCATCTATTGCGTCGTCGACATGCACGCGATCACGCAAGGCGTGGACGTCTGGGGCGGACCGGTCGAGCTGGCGCGCAACACCCGCGAGGTGACCGCGGCGTTCATCGCGAGCGGCATCGATCCGAAAAAGCACATCGTGTTCAACCAGAGCCAGGTCTCGGGCCATGCCGAGCTCGCCTGGATCTTCAACTGCGTGGCGCGTATGGGCTGGCTCGGCCGCATGACCCAGTTCAAGGAGAAGGCCGGCAAGGACCGCGAGAACGCGTCGGTCGGGCTGTTCGACTATCCCGTGCTGATGGCCGCCGACATCCTGCTCTACCGCGCCACCCACGTTCCGGTCGGCGAGGACCAGAAGCAGCATCTCGAGCTCTCGCGCGACATCGCGCAGAAGTTCAACAATGATTTCGGCGACTCCATTCGCGCCCAGGGCGCCAATGACGGCCTGTTCTTCCCGCTGCCGGAACCACTGATCACGGGACCGGCGACGCGCGTGATGAGCCTGCGCGACGGCACCAAGAAGATGTCGAAGTCGGATGCCTCCGACAATTCGCGCATCAACCTGACCGACGACGCCGACACCATCGCGCAGAAGGTCCGCAAGGCGAAGACCGATCCGGAGCCGTTGCCGAGCGAGGAGAAGGGCCTGGAGGCACGTCCCGAGGCCGACAATCTCGTCGGCATCTTCGCCGCGCTCTCCGGCCGCACCAAGGCCGACGTGCTGCGCGAATTCGGCGGCGGCCAGTTCTCCAGCTTCAAGAATTCGCTTGTCGAGCTGTGCGTGACGAAACTCGCGCCGATCGCGGGCGAGATGAAGCGCCTCGTCGCCGACCCCGGCCATATCGACGCCATCCTGAACGACGGCGCCGACCGGGCCCGCGCCATCGCCGAAGAGACCATGAACCTCTCGAAGGACATCGTCGGCTTCATCCGCCGGCGCTAAGTACCGCGGTTGCGAGGCCTGGCCGGCGCCACAGCGTCGGCCGAGGCCCCTCTCCCAAACGATCGGGGAGTGTGGCAGCATGCCGACCGTGCACACGCCGGGACATGCATGACCAGCAAGCGACTTTGCTTCGAGCCGGGGCACAAGCCCAAATGCCTCGTCATCGTTGATGACACCGCCGAATGGGATCGCGCGGTCTATTACGCCAGCCGCTGGGCGATCCGCGCCGGCGGCGGCGTGGTCATGCTGCGCATCATCGAGAGCGAAGCACAGAGCCAGGAATGGCTTGGTGTCGCCGACATCATGCGCGCCGAAGCGCAAGAAGCGGCGGAAGCCGCGCTCGACCGCGCCGCCGGCCGCGCCAACGGCATCGCCGCGATCACGCCGGAACGGGTGATCCGAGAAGGTGACGCGATGGAACAACTGCTCGCCGTGATCGACGAGGACCCCGACATCGCCATGCTGGTGCTCGCCGCCAATCCCGGCGCGGAGGGTCCGGGGCCGCTGGTCTCGCTGCTCGCGCAGGCGCTGGGCACGTTCCCGGTGCCGGTGACGATCATTTCCGGGGCGCTGAGCGACGGAAGCGTGGATTCGCTGTCGTGACTCCTTTTTACCCTCCCCTGGAGGGGGAGGGTCGGCTCACATCTGAGCGCAGCGAAGATGAGAGACGGGGTGGGGTGACGGTCTCTCCTCATAGAACACTGCCCGTGTTGAGAGATCACCCCACCCCGCTCGCGCTGCGCGCGATCGACCCTCCCCCTCCAGGGGAGGGTAAGCGGCGCCCTAACCCGCTGATATAACAACGAAACAGCCACTCCGCCCCTTGATCGTGCGTTCGCCGTCGCCATCTGCTAGTGGATAGGGCACGCGCCGGCCTTGAACCGGCGACGTCTGGAGAAAACCATGTTCATTCAAACCGAAGCCACCCCCAATCCCGCCACGCTGAAGTTCATTCCCGGCCGCGTCGTGGTCGACGGCAGCCCGATGGAATTTTCGAGCCGAGAATCGGCCACGCGCTCGCCGCTCGCCGAAAAGCTGTTCGACGTGCCCGGCGTCACCGGCGTGTTCTATGGGTCGGATTTCATCACCGTGACCAAGGCGAACGGTGAATGGCAGCAGCTCAAGCCCGCGATCCTCGGCGCCATCATGGAGCACTACATGTCCGGCGCGCCGCTGCTCGCCGACGGTGTAGCCACCAGCGAAGTCGAATTCGACGACGAGGACGAATTCTTCGACGAGTCCGATGCCGAGACCGTCGACATGATCAAGGATCTGATCGAGACCCGCGTGCGGCCGGCGGTCGCCAATGACGGCGGCGACATCACCTTCCGCGGCTTCAAGGACGGCGTCGTCTATCTCAACATGAAGGGTGCCTGCTCCGGCTGCCCGTCGTCGACCGCGACGCTCCAGCACGGCATCCAGAATTTGCTCAAGCACTTCGTGCCTGACGTGGTCGAAGTCCGGCCGATGTAAAAGGTGCAGTAGGGTGGGTTAGACGAGCAGATGCGCGAAGCGCGTCTGCTCGCCGTAACCCACCACTGGTCTATCCGCGTGGACATTAAAGAGGTGGATTACGCCTTCGGCTAATCCACCCTACGAGATCTACGCAGCCTGACCGATGCTGGCCGCCTCTTCCGCCGCCTTGCGCATGCTCGCCGACATCTCGTTTGTCACCGTGCTCTGCTCCTCGACCGCAGCGGCCGTTGACGAGACGTACTCGCTGACACCCTGGATCGCGCCCTTGATCTGCTCCAGCGCGGCGACGACATCGACCGAGATGCCGTTGAGATTGCTGATCTCCTGCTCGATCCGGTCGGCGGCCTGCTTGGCCTGATTGGCGAGATTCTTCACCTCCGATGCGACCACCGCAAAACCGCGACCGGCTTCGCCGGCGCGCGCGGATTCGATGGTGGCGTTCAGCGCCAGCAGATTGATCTGGCCGGTGATGTTGCCGATGAGCTGCACGATCATGCTCATCGACTCCGCTGCCTGGGTCAGCCGGTGCGCCTGCTGGTCCGCCATCTCGACACGATCGACGGCGGTCGACGCGGTCTCGCGCGAGCGCGTCATGGCTTCCGCGATCTCGCGCACCGAAGCGTTGAGCTCCTCGGCGCCGGCGGCGACCGACTCCATCATGCTGCGCACCTTCTCGCTGCGCTTGCGCGCGATCACCTGCGCCGTGGTGTCGGAGGCGTATTTCACGACCTTGAATGGCTTGCCGTTGAGATCGCGGATCGGATTGTAGGAGGCCTGGATAAAGACTTGCCGGCCGCCCTTGCCGACGCGCTGATATTCGCCGGACTGGAATTCGCCGGCATTCAGCCTCGCCCAGAAGGCGCGATAGGCTTCGCCGTCGCGCTCGTCAGCGCCCACGAACATGCTGTGATGCTTGCCGACGATCTCGGACAGCGTGTAGCCGAGCGCGCCGAGGAAGTTCTCGTTGGCCGTCAGCACCTTTCCGTCCATGTCGAACTCGATCACGGCCTGCGACTTGCCGATCGCCTCGATCTGCCCGGCAAAGTTCGCGTTCGACAGCTTTTGCGCGCTGATGTCGGTGGCGAACTTCACCACCTTGAACGGCTTGCCGGCCTCGTCGAGGATCGGATTGTAGGACGCGAGGATCCAGACTTCCTTGCCGCCCTTGCCGATGCGCTTGTACTCGGCCGACTGGAATTCGCCGCGGGCCAGCTTTGCCCAGAACTCGCGATAGGCCGCGCTGTCGCGCTCACCAGGCGCAACGAACATTCGGTGATGCTGACCCTGGATCTCGTCGAGCCGGTAACCGACAGTCGCCAGGAAATTCTCGTTGGCGGTGATGATGGTGCCGTCGAGATTGAACTCGATCACGGCCTGGGCGCGGCCGATCGCGGAGATCTTGCCGGCATCCTCAAGGCTGCGGATCTTGCGCGCGGTGATGTCGGTGGCGAACTTGACGACCTTCACCGGCTTGCCGGCCTCGTCGATGATCGGATTGTAGGACGCCTGGATCCAGATCTCGCGGCCGCCCTTGCCGAGCCGCTTGTACTCGGCGGACTGATATTCGCCGCAGCCAAGGCGCGCCCAGAACTCGCGATAGGCCGCGCTGCCCCGCTCGTCCGGCGTCACGAACATGTTGTGGTGCTTGCCCTGGATCTCGTCGAGCCGGTAGCCCATCGCGGCCAGAAAGTTCTGGTTGGCGGTGAGGATCGTGCCGTCGAGATCGAATTCGATCACGGCCTGCGACTTCGAAAGTGCGCTGACCTGGGCCATAGCTTCGCGGGCCGAAGAACCGCTTCGCCAAAAAGACATAAAAGAAACCTTTCCAAAGGACCGGAAGATGCGCGGTTTGACCGCTCGAATGCTTCGTTCCGGTCGTCGCTAATGCGCCTTCCGCGCCCGAAAGGTGTCCGATGATTGCTAACCTTTCCTTAAAATGGAAATACTTCAAATACTTAGCTAGCTCACAGGTTGCAAACTGATGCATTTGTTTCAAAAAGAGGGCGCGAAGGCTTTTGCCAGTTCCCGTTCACGTAGAATTACGGGGCCAATGGTGCGCCTGTCGAGAAATCAAACTTGGACTGGTTCGATCGCGGCGGAACCGACTAAGCTGATTCGATGCTGATCCTCGCCATCGATACCGCGCTGGAGGCGTGCGCTGCCGCCGTTCTCGACACCGACGCCGGCCAGCTGCTTGCGCAAGAATCGCTTCTGATGAAACGCGGCCACGCCGAAGCGCTGATGCCGATGATTGCGCGCGTGATGCAAACGGCCGATCTGGCCTTCACCTCGCTCGACCGCATCGCCGTCACCGTTGGTCCCGGCAGCTTCACGGGCCTGAGGGTCGGCATTTCGGCGGCGCGCGGCCTTGCGCTTGCGGCAAAACGACCCGCCGCCGGGCTGACGACGTTATCGGCCTATGCCGCCACCGTCGTCGGCCAGAGCGGAACGGCGCCGGTGATCTCGGCGATCGACGCGCGGCACGATCACGTCTACTTCCAGATCGTGGCCGGCGACGGCAGCCAGCTGGTGCGGCCGAGCGTCGTTCCAATCGACGAGGCGATCGCGGCCTCGCGATTCGGCGCACCGCATCTGGTCGGCAACGCCGCGAAGATCCTCGCCGATCGCTGGCCGAAGGATGGTCCACAACCCGTGGCGGTCGACGCGCAGCCCGCGCCGGACATCGGCTGGGTCGCGTGGCTTGGAGCTGCGGCCGATCCCGAGACAAATCCGGCGCGGCCGTTCTATCTAAAGGCGCCCGACGCCAAGCCGGCCGCTCTGCCGCCGCTCGCAGCGCAAGCCGCAAGCTCATGATGAGATGGTTTTCGGAATGGTGGCGCGGCGGCACGGCCGCCGTCGAGCCAGCAACCACGCGCGACGCGGCGCGGCTGGCGCAGCTGCACGGCCAATCCTTCGCCCGCGGCTGGGGCGAAGGCGAATTCGAGGGCATGATCGGCGAGCACAACACGCTCGTGCATCGGTTGCGGCTCGGCCGCAAGACGATTGGCTTCGCGGTCTCCCGGATCGGCGCCGACGAAGCGGAAATCCTCTCCATCGCGGTCGACCGGGCTTACCGCGGCCGCGGCCTTTCCCGCACGCTGCTGATGACGCATCTCGGCCACCTCGCAGGGCGCGGCGTGCGCACAATATTTCTCGAAGTCGAGGAAAACAACCAGCCGGCGCGGCGGCTCTACGACCGGACCGGATTCATGGTGGTCGGGCGCCGCGAACGCTACTATAAGCAGCCCAACGGGGAACAATTGAACGCACTTCTGATGCGACGTGACTTGTCGTAACATTGATGGCAGAAAGCGCCCCCTCAGGCGGACACCCTATGACTGGACTTAAAGCTTCTTCCGCATCCAAGGCGACCGGTATCGAGGCGCGCTGCGCCGCGACCGGCATGCGCATGACCGAGCAGCGCCGCGTCATCGCTCGCGTGCTGGCGGAATCGGTCGATCATCCCGACGTCGAGGAACTGTACCGGCGCTGTGTCGCCGTCGACGACAAGATCTCGATCTCGACCGTGTATCGCACCGTCAAGCTGTTCGAGGATGCGGGCATCATCGAGCGCCATGATTTCCGCGAGGGCCGCGCGCGCTATGAGACGATGCGCGACAGCCATCACGACCACCTCATCAACCTGCGCGACGGCAAGGTGATCGAGTTCACCTCCGAGGAGATCGAGAAGCTCCAGGCGGAGATCGCGCGCAAGCTCGGCTACAAGCTGGTCGACCATCGGCTCGAGCTCTATTGCGTTCCGCTCGACGACGACAAGCCCACAAACTAAGTGCCCATCGATCTCATCATCTTCGATTGCGACGGCGTGCTCGTGGACAGCGAGGTGATCTCCTGTCGCGCGCATGCGGATGTGCTGACGCGACACGGCTATCCGATCACGTCGGAGCAGGTGCTGGTGCGCTTCCTCGGCGTCTCCGAGAAAGACGCGCGGCGGATGGTCGAACAGGAGATCGGCCGCAATCTTCCCGACGATCTGGAGCAGCAGGTCAATGCGGCTACGCTGCAATTCTACGCCAGCGACCTGCAGCCGATCACCCATGTCGCCGCGGCGATTGGCGCAATCGATTTGCCCAAATGCGTTGCATCGAGCGGCACACCGGAGAAGATCCTTCACGGCCTGACGTGTGCCGGGCTCTACGACCTGCTCGCTCCCAACATCTTTTCCGCAAGCCAGGTCGCGCGCGGCAAGCCCGCGCCTGATCTGTTTCTGTTTGCCGCCGATCAGATGAAAGCCGCACCGGAACGGTGCCTCGTGATCGAGGACAGCGTCCCCGGGGTAACAGGCGCGCATGCCGCCGGGATGGCCGTGCTGGGCTTTCATGGCGGCAGCCACTGCCCACCAGGTCACGCCGAGAGACTGCGGGCCGCCGGTGCCGGATTGACGTTCGACGATATGCGGCAGCTGCCGGAGCTGCTCCGGCGCGTCGAGGCCGACGCCCTGGCGGGCTGATTCCACCCCTTTTTGTCATTCCGGGGCACGCGCGACGCGCGTGAACCCGGAATCTGGTGCCAAAATCCCTGGATTCCGCACTTTGCGCAGGCACCGGCCCCGGAATAGGCCCAAACGGCTCCGATCGCTGGATTTTCGCCCTTCCAGCCTATATTTGAGGGCCGTCCTCCACCTCAATTCCGGGTTCCATGACACCGCCGCGCAAGCTGCACATCAAATCATATGGCTGCCAGATGAACGTCTACGATGCCCAGCGCATGGTGGACACGCTGGCCCCGGAAGGATTCGTGGAGACGGCCAGCGCAGAGGACGCCGACCTCGTCATCCTCAACACCTGCCATATCCGGGAAAAAGCCTCCGAGAAGGTCTATTCCGAACTCGGGCGCTTGCGCGTCGCCAAGGACGAGGCCGCGCGCGGCGGCCGGGCGATGCAGATCGCGGTCGCGGGCTGCGTGGCGCAGGCCGAAGGCGAGGAGATCGTGCGCCGCGCGCCTGTCGTGGACGTCGTGGTCGGCCCGCAGAGCTATCATCATCTGCCCGAGCTGCTGAAGCGCGCCGGCAATGAAGGCCGCGCGATCGAGACCGAGTTTCCCGCGGCGGACAAGTTCGGCTTCCTGGCCCAGCCCAGGCCCGACGCCATCCGCGCGCGCGGAATTTCCGCTTTCGTCACGGTGCAGGAAGGCTGCGACAAGTTCTGCACCTTCTGCGTCGTGCCTTACACGCGTGGTTCGGAAGTCTCGCGGCCGGTCGCCAAGATCGTCGACGACGTGAAGCGGCTCGCCGACAACGGCGTGCGCGAGCTCACGCTGATCGGGCAGAACGTCAACGCCTATCATGGCGAAGGACCTGACGGAAAAGCCTGGCCGCTCGGCAGGCTGCTCGAGCATCTGGCGAAAATTCCCGGCATCGCGCGGCTGCGCTATTCGACCAGCCACCCCCGCGACGTCGATGACAGTTTGATTGCAGCGCATCGCGACCTCGGCGAGCTGATGCCGTTCGTGCACCTGCCAGTGCAGTCGGGTTCGGACCGGATTCTCGCCGCCATGAACCGGAAACATACCGCCGATGATTATCTCGCTGTCATCGACCGTTTCCGGTCCGCGCGCCAAGATATTGCTTTTTCATCAGATTTTATCGTCGGCTTCCCCGGCGAGAGCGAGCAAGATTTTCTCGCGACCCTCGCGCTTGTCACGCAAATCGGCTACGCTGCAGCATATTCGTTCAAATACTCCGCCCGGCCGGGAACGCCGGCCGCGGATATGCAGGAGACGGTGTCCCCCGCCGAGATGGACCAGCGATTGGAGCGGCTCCAGGAACTGATCGACAGCCAGCAATCGGCCTTCAACAAGGCTGCGATTGGCTCAACGGTCGATGTGCTGTTCGAGCGTCCGGCCCGCAAGGAGGGCCAGATCGTCGGCCGCACTGCTTTCCTCCAGCCCGCGCATGTGATGGCCTCGCCCGACATCATCGGACAAATCCTGCCGGTGCGCATCGACAGTCTCGAGCGCTACAGCTTTCTCGGTGAGCTCGTGACGCCGCGCGGGCCCGCTTTATCGCAAATCGCCATTGGAGCCTGAACCCTTGCCAAAAAGCGCATCGGATTCGTCTTCGTTCGCTCCCAGCCGCAAATTTGACCGCGACATGCAAGTTCCGCCCGAGACCCAGGTCGTCATCGACTTCGACGACAACCGCGCCGCTTCCGCGCTGGTCGGCCCCTATGGCCAGCATCTCGCGCAGATCGAGCGGCGGCTCGGCGTCGTGGTCGACTCCAAGGGCAACCACATCACCATCGGCGGCACACGCGACGGCTGCGACGCCGCGCGCCGCGTGCTGGAGACGCTCTACGCGCAGGCCGTGAAGGGGCAGGATCTCGACCAGGGTGAAGTCGAAGGCGCGATCCGCGCCGTGATCGCCCAGGGCTCGCTGTTCGAATTCGACGCCAAGTCGGCCAAATCCACCTTCGACAGCATCAATCTGCGCAAGCGCCCGGTGCGCGCCCGCACCGCCGCGCAGGATTCCTACATCCGCGCGCTGAAGCGCCACGAGCTGGTGTTCGGCATCGGCCCCGCCGGCACCGGCAAGACCTGGCTCGCGGTCGCCCATGCCGCGCAGCTGTTCGAGCGCAAGGAAGTCGACAAGATCATCCTGTCGCGTCCGGCGGTGGAAGCCGGCGAGCGGCTCGGCTTTTTGCCCGGCGACCTCCGCGAGAAGGTCGATCCCTATCTGCGCCCGATCTACGACGCGCTCTACGACCTGATGGACGCGCGCATCGTCGAGCGCGCGCTCCAGACCGGCGAGATCGAGATCGCGCCGCTCGCCTTCATGCGCGGCCGCACGCTGACCAACGCCGCCATCATCCTGGACGAGGCGCAGAACACCACGTCGATGCAGATGAAGATGTTTTTGACCCGTCTCGGCGAGAACAGCCGCATGATCGTGACGGGCGATCCCTCCCAGATCGACCTGCCGAACGGCCAGACCTCGGGTCTGGCCGAGGCGACGCGTCTGCTGAGCGGCGTCGAGGGCATTGCGCAAGTTCATTTCAAGGCCGAGGACGTGATCCGCCACGAACTCGTGGCAAGAATCGTCTCTGCCTATGAAGGGCAGCCGCAGCGGCCGGCCGCCGGTAAATCCTGACGAGACAACAGCCGGACCATACGGACGCGGATATGGCGTCCTTTCGTTCCGAACAAACAAGATGTCACATCCGAACCTTCCCATGACCGAGGTCCTCGTCGTCGCCGATTGCTGGCAGCGCGAGCCTGATTCCGAAGCGGTGATCCAGCGCGCGGTGGCGGCCGCCGCCGAGAGTGTCGATGAGGACGTCGCCGACGCCGAAGTGGCTGTGATGCTGACCGACGATGCCGGCATCCGCACGCTGAACAGCAACTGGCGCGGCATCGACAAGCCGACCAACGTGCTGTCGTTTCCGGCGCTCCAGCCGGAGGGCGAATGGAAACCCGGCGATGCACCGCGCATGCTCGGCGACATCGCGATCGCCTACGAGACCATGCGGCGCGAGGCTGACGAGGAACACAAGCCGTTCGATCATCATTTGAGTCATCTCGCGGTGCACGGCTTCCTGCATCTGGTCGGCTATGACCACGAGAACGACGACGACGCCGAGGAGATGGAAGCGCTGGAAACCGAGATCCTGGCTCATCTCGGCATCCCCGACCCCTATGCTGACCGCGCAGGGACGCACTGAGATGCCGGATTCCGAGCCAACCCACGACAATCCGCGCAACACGCCCAATCTGCCGGCCGTGGTGACGCCTGGCGAGGTGATGCGCCCGACCGCGGAAGGCTGGCTGCTGCGTGCCATTCGCACCCTGTTCGGCTGGAAGGCGGGATCGGTGCGCGACGACCTCCAGGTCGTGCTCGATGCCACGACGCCTGACGACACCGGCTTCTCGACCGTCGAGCGCACCATGTTGCGCAACATCCTCGGTCTGCACGAGCGCCGCATCGCCGACGTCATGGTGCATCGTGCCGACATCATCGCGGTGAAGCGCGACATCCCGCTCGGCGAATTGATGGACCGCTTCGAAAGCGCCGGCCATTCCCGCCTCGTCGTCTACAACGAGACGCTGGACGATCCCGTCGGCATCGTTCACATCCGCGACCTGCTCGCTTTCATGACCGCGCGCGCACGCGTGTCGGAGGCCACGAAGACAAAGCGCAAGAAGCCGCTGCCGGCCGGCCTCGATCTGCGTACCGTCGATCTGGCGCTGCCGCTGCAGGATGCGCGCATCATCCGCAAGCTGCTCTACGTACCGCCGTCGATGCGGGCGATAGACCTGCTGGCGCAGATGCAGGCCACGCGCATCCATCTGGCGCTGGTGGTCGACGAATATGGCGGCAGCGACGGGCTGGTTTCGCTGGAAAACATCGTCGAGCAGATCGTCGGCGAGATCGACGACGAGCACGACAGCGACGAGCCGCCCTCGATCGTGCGCCTGCCCGACAACGCCTTCATCGCCGATGCCCGAGCCAGCCTCGACGACGTCCGCACGGTGATCGGCGAGGATTTCGTCACCGGCGAGGCCGGCGAGGAAGTCGAGACGCTCGGCGGCTATCTCGTCAGCCACGTCGGCCGCCTGCCGGTGCGCGGCGAGGTGATCTCGGGCCCCGGCAATTACGAGGTCGAGGTGCTCGACGCCGATCCGCGCCGCGTCAAGCGGCTGCGCATCTCGACGCGGAAAGAACGCCCCGCGCCACGCACCCAGCGCGAGAGCCGTCGCCGCGAGGCCACGCCGGAGAGCGGTCAGCCGCCGTCCGGCGACACGCCCACCCCGCCGCCAGGCGACGGGACCGGTCCGCAGTGACACCCTTCCAGCGATTTCGGCAGATCGCGCTTGCCATCATCCTCACCTGGGGATGGAAGCGCGCGCTCGTCGCGATGGGGTGCGGCGCGCTGTCGGTGCTGGCGCTGGCGCCGTTCAATGTCTTTCCGGTGCTGTTCATTACCTTCCCGGTGCTGGTCTGGCTGATCGACGGCGCGGGCGCCGGACGATATCGCGGCGTCCCCGCCGCGGCGCTGACCGGCTATTGGTTCGGGCTCGGCTATTTCGTCCCGGGACTTTACTGGATCGGCAAGGCCTTCTTCGTCGAAGCCGACGTGTTCGCGTGGCTGACACCGTTCGCCGTGCTTGGCTTGCCGGCCTATCTCTCCATCTTCACCGCAATCGGCTTTGCGCTGGCCCGCCTGCTCTGGACCAAGGATGCCACGCGCATCCTCGCGCTCGCCGCGAGCCTCACCGTCGCCGAATGGCTGCGCGGTCACGTATTGACCGGCTTCCCCTGGAACGCGTTCGGCTATGCCCTGTCCGAGCCGTTGCCGCTGGCGCAGACGGCGTCGCTGATCGGCCTATGGGGCATGACGTTCCTCAGCGTCGCGATCTTCGCGAGCCCCGCGGCGCTGATCGACCGCACGCCTGATCGCCGCCCGGCGTGGCGCGCGCCGGCTGCTGCGATTGCACTTCTGATTGTCATGGGCATCTTCGGCGCGATCCGCCTGTCGCTGCATCCGACCACGATGGTCGCGGGCACCAAGCTGCGCCTGATGCAGCCGGATCTCCAGCAGGACGCGAAATTCAACTACGCCGCCAAGGCGGAGGTGATGAAGAAATATCTGGCGCTGTCGGACCGCGCCTCAGGACCGCAATCGACCGGCGTGCGCGATGCCACCATCCTGATCTGGCCGGAATCCGCGTTTCCGTTCTTCCTGACCCGCGAAGTCGACGCGATGGCGCAAATCGCCGAGCTTCTGCCGAAGGGCACGGTGCTGATCACGGGCTCGGTCCGCGCCCCCGATCTGCCGCGGGGCACGCCGATCACGCGCGCCTATAATTCGATCTACGTGATCGATCACGACGGCAGCGTGCTCTCGGTCTACGACAAGCTGCACCTCGTGCCGTTCGGCGAATTCCTGCCCTACCAGGACCTGATGGAGAAGCTCGGCTTCGAGCAACTGACGCGCGTGCGCGGCGGCTTTATTCCCGGCACCGTGCGGCATGCGCTGGCGGTGCCCGGCGCACCGCCTGCGCTGCCGCTGATCTGCTACGAAGCAATTTTTCCAGGCGAGGTCGCCGGCCGCAATGAGCGTCCGGGCTGGATCGTGAACCTCACCAATGACGGATGGTTCGGCATCTCGACCGGTCCCTATCAGCATCTCGAGCAGGCCCGGATGCGCGCGATCGAGCTCGGACTGCCGCTGGTCCGGTCCGCCAATACCGGCGTATCGGCGGTGATCGATCCGGTGGGACGAACCGTTGCCAGCCTCGGCCTCGGCGTGGAAGGCATATTGGATGCAAGCCTGCCCGCGGCACTCCCGCCGACCGTCTATGCGCGGGTGGGCGACGTGCCCGCAGCCATGCTTGTCGCGCTGGCTGTAATCTTGGCGGTCCGCCGACGCGTTGCCAAACGGGCACCCTGATCACGCCCTTGCCGCCGCAGTGACCGGAATCCTTTGACAACCGTAGTCCCACGGTTGACAGACTGCACGCGCCCTCCTCATTCTGCACCGGCTGCGAAAGACAGTGGGCGTTGCTAAATTTCTCCGCAATGTTTCCCAATAACAGGGTTTGATTTTGACGATGCTGACACCGGAGGCAATTCTTGTGATTGCGCCGAAGGTGATGTTTGGAGGCTGAGGAAATGTCGAAAGCGCCCAACCCTGTTGACAAATATGTCGGCAGCCGCGTGCGTATGCGCCGCATCATGTTGGGCATGAGTCAGGAGAAGCTGGGTGAAGCTTTGGGCCTGACTTTCCAGCAGATCCAGAAGTACGAGAAGGGCACGAATCGCGTCGGTGCAAGCCGCATTCAGCAGATCGCCGAGATTCTCCAGGTGCCGGTGTCATTCCTGTTCGAGGGCGGCCCGAGCGGCGTGGCTGGTCCGGACGGCTTCGCCGAAGGCGCCTCGCCTTCCTATGTCTCGGACTTCCTCGCGACCTCAGAAGGTCTCGCTCTGACCAAGGCGTTCACCCGAATCACTGATTCGAAGATGCGCCGCTCGATCGTCGATCTCGTCGAGCAGATCGCCGCCCGCGAAGGTCCCGACAAACGGTGACGCGACGGCTCAATCCGATTTGAGACTGCGTCAAATCTGGCCTATGTCGTGATTTGCGGCCGCGTCTTGGTGCGCGCCCTCTTCGATGATGCGGTTCAAAGGCACAGATGCGTTCATGACCAAATCCAATTGGTTCGATTCCAGAACTATTCTCGATGGCATCCGCCGCTGGGTCGAGATCGAGACGCCGACGGACGCGCCCGAACAGGTCAACAAACTGATCTCTGTGGTCGCGGAGCAATATCGCGATCTGCCAGTGACGCTCGAGCGCGTCGCCGGCGTCGATGGCTGCGGCGATCATCTGATCGCACGCTCGACCTGGGGCCAGGACAAGCCGGGCATCCTGGTGCTGAGCCACCTCGATACCGTTCATCCCATGGGCTTCATCGAGCGTCTGCCGTTCAAGGTCGAAGGCGACAGCGCGTTCGGTCCCGGCATCTACGACATGAAGGGCGGCGCCTACATCGCCCATCACGCCTTTCGCGCGCTCTGCGCCGCCGGCGATCATTCGCCGCTCGGCATCACGCATTTGTTCACCTCCGACGAGGAGATCGGCAGCCCGACCTCGCGCACGCTGATCGAGACGGAAGGGCGCAAGGCCAGATACGTGCTGGTGACGGAGCCCGCGCGCGACGGCGGCAAGATCGTCACGGGGCGCAAGGGCGTCGGACGATTTCGTGTGTTCATCAAGGGCGTGCCCGCACATGCCGGCACACGACCCCAGGACGGCCGCAGCGCCGTCCGCGAGCTCGCCAACGTCATCCTGGCGCTGGAAGGCATGAACGACCTGCAGCGTGGCGTGACCGTGAATGTCGGCGTGGCGCGCGGCGGCACGCGCCCCAACGTTACGCCGGAGGAGGCATACGCCGAAGTCGATCTGCGCGTGCCGAGCTTTGCTGATGCAGAAGAATTCGTCGACAGGATCCTCGGACTGACATCGAAGACCGAAGGCGTCACCGTGAAGGTCACGGGCGAACTCAATCGTCCGCCCTACGAGAAGAGCAATGCAGGCGCCTTGCTGTACGAGCATGCGAAGACGCTCGCCACCGAGATCGGCTTCGAGCTGGTCGACACCCACACCGGCGGCGGCTCGGACGGCAATTTCACGGCGGCGCACACCGCAACGCTCGACGGGCTCGGCGTCGACGGCAAGGGCGCGCACACCCATTATGAGCAGCTCTACGTTTCGTCGCTCGAACCGCGCGCGCGGATGCTCCATCGCCTGTATCAGACGCTGCGATGAGCGAACGCAAATCAGATCCCGATCGCGACGACAGCGAGCGCGCTTTCTTCGGGCGCCGCAAGGGCCACAAGCTCAGGCAGCACCAGGCCGAGCTGGTCGATCATCTGCTGCCGCATCTTGCCCTCGACATCGACGGTGAAGCACCGGCGGACGCCCGCGAGATCTTCGACCCCGCGGCCGACGATGTGCGGCTCGAGATCGGCTTTGGCGGCGGCGAGCATCTTGCGGCCGAGGCCCAGACCTTCTCCACGACCGGCTTCATCGGCTGCGAGCCCTATGTCAACGGCATGGCGAAGATCCTCGCGCAGATCGAGGCCGCCAACATCGACAACATCCGTCTGTTCGCGGGCGATGCCGCCGAGCTCCTGGCCTGGCTGCCGCAGGCATCGCTGTCGCGGATCGACCTGATCCATCCCGATCCCTGGCCGAAGCGGCGACACTGGAAGCGGCGCTTCGTCCAGGACCGGACCATCGCCGCGATGGCGCGCGTGCTGAAAGCGGGCGGCGAATTCCGCTTCGTCTGCGACATCGACGATTACTGCGCCTGGACGCTGTCACATCTTGCGCGCTCGCCTGATTTCGTCTGGCTCGCGGAGCGCGCCGACGATTTCCGGCAGCCATGGGCGGGCTACACCATGACGCGATACGGCAGGAAGGCCACGCGCGAGGGGCGCAAGACCGCGTATCTGCGGTTCAGGCGCAAATGATCGTCGTTCCGGGGCGCGCGAAGCGCGAACCCGGAACCTCGAGATTCCGGATTTGCGCTTCGCGCGCTCCGGAATGACGACAGGGATGTTTTCAAATCGTCTGCCGGTTGCGCCAGAAATTCACGACGCGCTCGGCGGTCGTCGGCATCAGGCGCGTGAAATTCGTGCGCGCAGCCTCGATGTCGGCATCGGCCGGCGTGCGGTGCGGTCCGTACCAGAGCAGGATGAGCGCGCGCACCGTCGGCCAGCCGAGATTGAGCACGCGCCCCAGCACCAGAATTGGATCGTAGCGGTCGCCCGCGATCAGGCGATCGAGGATCGAGAGGCGGACGCCGGACATCGCCGAGAGCGAGGCGATCGATTCCTCGTATTTGTGCGCCTTGGCGAAGCCGAGCAGCGCGCTCTCGCCGAGATGACCCTCGCGATGCAGGGCAAGGACCGTGCGCTGCGCCCCCGAGAAATCGCGACGCGGGCCCGGCGGCAGCGCCGCCTCCTCGATCGCCGCCATGGCACGCTTGATCTCGACCTGGCGCGCAGGATTGACCACGCTGGAGAGACGGCGGCGGATGACGTCGAGCGTCCCGTCGAGAAGCTGTTTCAGGTGCTCGCCCGAAAGATCCTTGCGCTGACCGATCTTCAGCGTGAGCACACCGTCCTGCGACGCACGCTTGATCAGCTCGGAATAGCTGCCAGGCGAGAACACCGCGCCGACATTGCCCGCGGCGCGGCGCACCACGTCGCGATCGCCGCGCTCGACCAGCACGTCCGTGATGGCAGCCGACAGTGCGGGGCGCTCCGTCATCGCCAGCAGATGGCCCTGGCCCTTCAGCCGCGCGATCTCGACGAGAGCGGCGTCGTCGAGCACGGGCGAACGGCGCAGCACGGGACCCGCCACCATGATCTCGTTTTCGCGCGCGAGCTGGTTCACCAGGTGCGGCGGCGCGTTGTTCAGGCGCGAGAAGCGTTCGGCGAGATCGACGCGCGAGGTGAGCTCGGCATGCGGGACCAGATCGATCAGAAGATTGTCGAAGAGATCGATGAGCTCGGGACGGAGCTTCTCGGCGTCCTGGAAGAACAATTGGGCGATGGCGCGCGCGATCTCGCCGCGACGCCGCGGGTCGCCGCGTTTGACGATATCGTCCAGTCCGGGAATGAGCGACGTGGCAACGGTCATGAAAACGCAACTCGTACAGGGCACGCCGCGGGTGCGCCCTTGGTCCAAGCCGCCCCACAATCAGGGAATTTAGGCCTCGGAGATGAAGGAAGCGTTGCGCGGGGGGCCCACCGGCGGGGCGCAAAAAGCCTTGTCCGGCCTGCGATGGGCCTTGTCCGGGAGGGCGGAAAGGGCTATATCAGCGGCAATTCATCTTCTCATACGATCCGCGTAGTGAGAGTGGGCCCGAAAGGACCCGCTCTTTTTTATTACCTGAGCGCGGCTTGGCGGAAGATGCGGCCCGGCGCGCTGCCGGGAAAGCTCCGAAGCGGGCTTTGAAGTCTTAACCAAGCCTTAACCCAAGTCTAAACCTAAGCCTAAACCAACGAGCGCTTTGACCCCTGATATGACCGAACCGAACACTGGTTCCACGGATGCCGAGTTGCTGGCCGAGCCGAGGCTCGTGGTCGAGCCGGGCGTGGCGGCGCGTGTGTCCGCGGTCGCAGGTCCGGTGCTCGAGGGCATGGGCTATCGTCTGGTGCGGATCCGCATCTCGGGCGAGGCCGGCTGCACCGTGCAGATCATGGCCGAGCGGCCGGACGGATCGATGCAGCTCGAGGATTGCGAGGCGATCTCGCGGGCGCTGTCGCCCGTGCTCGACGTCGCCGATCCCATCGATCGCGCCTATCGGCTGGAAATCTCCTCGCCGGGGATCGATCGTCCGCTGGTGCGCCGCTCCGATTTCGAGCGTTATTCCGGGCATCTGGTGAAGGTCGAGATGGCAGTCGCCCATGACGGGCGGAAGCGGTTCCGCGGCACGCTCGGTGCCGTCGAAGGCGACCGCGTGCATCTGCATCGCGACGACGTCAAGGCGGGCGCCGATGCCGACGTTCTCCTGACGATGGAGGATATCGGCGAAGCGCGGCTGGTGCTGACCGATGAGCTGATCGCGGAATCAATGCGGCGCGGCAAGGCCGAGGAGCGCCAGATGCGCCGCGATCTCGGCCTGGAGCCGCCGCAGGCGCCGCACGCCAAGATCAGCGAAAAGACCACGAAGAACACCAAGCCGAAAAAGAAGCCGGCCCCGACCAATACGAAAAAGCATCGCCTGGCCGCCGAACGCGCGCGACGGGGCGAGATCGAGCCTGACGAAGGAGATTAGCCATGGCAGTCAGCGCCAATCGACTTGAGTTGCTCCAGATTGCGGACGCCGTTGCACGCGAGAAATCGATCGACCGCGGTATCGTCATCGCGGCGATGGAGGACGCCATCGCCAAGGCCGCGCGGGCACGTTACGGCAGCGAGACTGACGTTCATGCCGAGATCGACCCGAAGAAGGGCGAGCTGCGGCTATCGCGCCACATGCTGGTGGTCGAGAAGGTCGAAAACCATTCCAACCAGATCTCGCTGGTGGACGCCCAGCGCGCCAATCCCGGCGCCCAGGTCGGCGACACCATCGCCGACACGCTGCCGCCGCTGGAATACGGCCGCATCGCCGCGCAGTCGGCCAAGCAGGTGATCGTGCAGAAGGTGCGCGAGGCCGAGCGCGACCGGCAATATCAGGAATTCAAGGACCGCATCGGCGACATCGTCAACGGCGTCGTCAAGCGCGTCGAATATGGCAGCGTGATCGTCGACCTCGGCCGCGGTGAGGCCATCATCCGCCGCGACGAGATGCTGCCGCGCGAAGTGTTCCGCAACGGCGACCGCGTCCGCGCCTATATCTTCGACGTCCGCCGCGAGACCCGCGGCCCGCAGATCTTCCTCTCCCGCACCCATCCGCAGTTCATGGCAAAGCTGTTCGCGCAGGAAGTGCCGGAGATCTATGACGGCATCGTCGAGATCAAGGCGGTGGCCCGCGATCCGGGTTCGCGC
This sequence comes from Bradyrhizobium sp. CCGB20, assembly GCF_024199855.1. Lineage (NCBI taxonomy): Bacteria > Pseudomonadati > Pseudomonadota > Alphaproteobacteria > Hyphomicrobiales > Nitrobacteraceae > Bradyrhizobium > Bradyrhizobium sp. CCGB20. The sequence continues at coordinate 53,511 of NZ_JANADN010000001.1, forward strand.
GCGAAAATCGGCGTGATTTCCCGCGATTCCTCGGTCGATCCGGTCGGCGCCTGCGTCGGTATGCGCGGCTCGCGCGTGCAGGCCGTGGTGAACGAACTGCAGGGCGAGAAGATCGACATCATCCCGTGGTCGCCCGACATCGCGACCTTCGTGGTCAACGCGCTGGCGCCGGCCGAAGTCTCCAAGGTCGTCATCGACGAAGACCGCGAGCGCATCGAGGTCGTGGTGCCCGACACCAACAACCAGCTCTCGCTGGCGATCGGCCGCCGCGGCCAGAACGTGCGTCTGGCCTCGCAGCTCACCGGCTGGGACATCGACATCCTGACCGAGCAGGAGGAATCGGAGCGCCGCCAGGCCGACTTCGAGAACTCCACCCGCGTCTTCATGGAATCGCTCAACGTCGACGAAGTGGTCGGCCAGTTGCTGGCGTCCGAGGGCTTCACCTCGGTCGAGGAACTCGCGATGGTGGATCTCAAGGAGCTCGCCGGCATCGAGGGTTTCGACGAGGAAACCGCGCAAGAACTCCAGAATCGCGCCCGTGAATATCTCGAGCAGCAGGAAGCCGAGATCGAGGCCCGTCGCAAGGAGCTCGGTGTCGAGGACGCGGTCAAGGACGTGCCCGGCGTCACCTCCAAGATGCTGGTGAAGTTCGGCGAGAACGACATCAAGACCGTCGACGACCTCGCCGGCTGCGCCACCGACGACCTGGTCGGCTGGACCGAGCGCAAGGAAGGCGGCGAGCAGACCAAATATCCTGGTGCGCTCGACGGTATCGACATCTCCCGTGACGATGCCGAAGCCATGATCATGCAGGCCCGCGTCAAGGCCGGCTGGATCACCGAAGCCGATCTCGCCAAGCCGGCCGAAGAGGCCGAGGCGACCGAAGATCAGCCGGCTTAAGGGCGAAGGAGAATGTCGCCCGGATGCTTGCAGATACTGACCACGATCTCGACAATGGCCCGCGGACCGAAAGGTCCGCGACCATGCGGATGTGCGCGGTCAGTCGCGAGGTCCGGCCGATCGACGAGCTGATCCGCTTCGTCATTTCGCCCCAGGGCGACATAGTTCCCGATCTCAAGCGCAAGCTGCCCGGACGCGGCATGTGGGTCACTGCCTCGCGCGAGGTGGTTGCGGAAGCCGTGCGGCGTCACCAATTTAGCAAGGCCTTCAAGCGCGAACTGCGCATTTCCCAGACGCTTCCCGCCGACATCGAAGCGCTCCTGGTTCGGAGCGTGACGGAAGCCCTTGGGATCGCTGCCAAGGCGGGCCAGATCGTGGCCGGCTTCGGCAAGGTCGAGAGCGCCCTGCGGGAAGGCACGGTCGAGGTCCTGATCCACGCCAGCGACGGGGCCGCGGACGGAATCCGCAAATTAGACATGCTGGCACGTCAAAATGACGGAAATCGCGGCGCCAAGGCGCAGATTCCCGTCATCACTGCCCTGAAATCGATAGAATTGGATTTGGCACTGACCCGGTCAAATGTGATACATGCTGCCCTGCTCGCGGGCCCGGCGAGCAAGTCATTCCTGTCACGTAGCCAGATGCTGGTCCGATACCGGATGGCGGACGATGACAAGACTGCCGAAAAGCCCGGCCAGGATTTCTGAGAGACAACGACGACCCAATAAGACGGTGCGGCAACGCACAACGTTAACAAGATCAGGATTAGGACTGCTGAATGGTTGATACCAAGACCCCTGACGACAAGAAGCTGAGCGTTCCGAGCAAGACGCTATCGCTCAAGCCGCGCGTCGAAACGGGCACTGTGCGCCAGAGCTTCAGCCATGGCCGCAGCAAGCAGGTCGTGGTCGAGAAGCGTGGCAAGCGCCGCATCGACGGCAGCCCGGAGCCGCAGGCTCCGACGGTTGCTGCAAAGCCGGCACCGGCCGCACCTGCGCCCGCTCCCGCGCGCCCGGCTCCGCCGCGCAACGCCGGCTCCGGCGTGGTGCTGCGCACGCTGACCGAGGACGAACGTTCCGCCCGCGCCAGCGCGCTGGCCGATGCCAAGGTGCGCGAAGTCGAAGAGCGCCGCGTGGCCGAGGAAGAGGCCCAGCGCCGCGCTGTTCGCGAAGCCGCAGAACGCGTCGAGCGCGAGGCAGCCGAATCCCGCCGCAAGGCCGAGGAAGAGCGCCACCGTCACGAGGACGAAGCCAAGCGGAAGGCCGAGACCGAAGCCAAGAAGCGTTTTGGTGAAGGCGAGCAGCCGCCGGCATCCGCTCCGCGTCCCGCAGCGGCCGCCCCGAGCGCTCCCGCACCGCGTCCCGGCGCTCCCGCAGCACGCCCCGGCACCACCACCACGGCACGCCCGGGAACCACGACGGCGCGCCCCGGAACGACCACCGCGAGGCCCGCAGGCGGCCCGCCGGGTCGCGCTCCCGCGGTCGCAGCCGGACCGGATGAGGACGATGGCCCGCGCCAGATCCGCCGCGGTCCCGGCGGCGCCGCGCGTCCCGTGGTAGCCCCCAAGCCCACCCACAAGCCCGGCCCGCAGAAGGAGCGCGGCCGCCTGACCGTCGTGACCGCATTCAATGCCGACGACGTGCGCGAGCGCTCGATCGCCTCGTTCCGCCGCCGCACCCAGCGCCTGAAGGGCCACGCCTCGAACGAGCCGAAGGAAAAGCTCATCCGCGAGGTGGTCATTCCGGAAGCGATCACCATCCAGGAGCTCGCCAACCGCATGGCCGAGCGCGCGGTCGACGTCATCCGCATGCTGATGAAGCAGGGCGCGATGCACAAGATCACCGACGTGATCGACGCCGACACCGCACAGCTGATCGCCGAAGAGCTGGGTCACACCGTCAAGCGCGTTGCCGCGTCCGACGTTGAAGAAGGCCTGTTCGACGCCACCGACGATTCCACCGACACCGAGACGCGCTCGCCGGTGGTGACCGTGATGGGTCACGTCGACCACGGCAAGACCTCGCTGCTCGATGCGCTCCGTCATGCCAACGTCGTCTCCGGTGAAGCCGGCGGCATCACCCAGCATATCGGCGCCTATCAGGTGCTGTCGCCCGAAAGCGGCAAGAAGATCACCTTCATCGACACGCCCGGCCATGCCGCGTTCACCGCGATGCGCGCCCGCGGCGCCAAGGTGACCGACATCGTCGTGCTGGTGGTTGCGGCCGATGACGGCGTCATGCCGCAGACGATCGAAGCCATCAACCACGCCAAGGCGGCGCGGGTGCCGATCATCGTTGCCATCAACAAGATCGACAAGCCCGACGCGAAGCCCGAGCGCGTGCGCACCGAGCTGCTCCAGCACGAGGTGCAGGTCGAGTCGTTCGGCGGCGAAGTCGTCGACGTCGAAGTGTCAGCCAAGAACAAGACCAATCTCGACAAGCTGCTCGAGATGATCGCGCTCCAGGCCGACATTCTCGACCTCAAGACCAATTCGGAGCGTCCGGCCGAAGGCACCGTGATCGAAGCCAAGCTCGATCGCGGCCGTGGTCCGGTCGCGACCGTGCTGGTCCAGCGCGGCACGCTGCGTGTCGGCGACATCATCGTCGCCGGCGCCGAGATGGGCCGCGTCCGCGCGCTGATCTCGGATCAGGGCGAGACGGTGCAGGAGGCAGGTCCCTCGGTGCCCGTCGAGGTGCTCGGCTTCAACGGTCCGCCGGAAGCCGGCGATCGTCTCGCGGTGGTCGAGAACGAAGCCCGCGCCCGCCAGGTCACCAGCTACCGCGCGCACCAGAAGCGCGAGAACGCGGCGGCCTCGATCTCCGGCATGCGCGGCTCGCTCGAGCAGATGATGTCGCAATTGAAGACGGCGGGCCGCAAGGAATTCCCGCTGATCATCAAGGCCGACGTGCAGGGCTCGCTGGAAGCGATCCTCGGCTCGCTGGAGAAGCTCGGCACCGACGAAGTCGCAGCCCGCATCCTGCATGCCGGCGTCGGCGGCATCTCGGAATCCGACGTGACGCTCGCGGAAGGCTTCAACGCCGCGATCATCGGCTTCTCGGTTCGTGCCAACAAGGAGGCGGCCGCGGCCGCCAAGCGCAACGGCATCGAGATCCGCTACTACAACATCATCTACGACCTCGTGGACGACGTGAAGAAGGCGATGAGCGGCCTGCTCGCGCCGACCCTGCGCGAAACCATGCTGGGCAACGCCGCGATCCTGGAGATCTTCAACATCTCCAAGGTCGGCAAGGTCGCCGGCTGCCGCGTCACCGACGGTACCGTGGAACGCGGCGCCAATGTGCGCCTGATCCGCGACAACGTCGTCGTGCACGAAGGCAAGCTGTCGACGCTGAAGCGCTTCAAGGACGAAGTGAAGGAAGTCCAGTCCGGTCAGGAATGCGGCATGGCCTTCGAGAACTATCACGACATGCGTGCCGGTGACGTCATCGAGTGTTATCGCGTGGAGACGATCCAGCGCTCCCTGTAAGTCCAAATCTTACCGAAGCGCCCGGATCTTTTTGAGCTGAAATTGCGGAGTGCGATGGCCGGATTTTTTCCGGCCATCCGCGCCGCATTCGTTTCAACAGGACAAATGACAATGCTCGTGTCCCAAACGCGGGCACGACGAGGTGATTTTCGACCATGCCCCGCCACCATCAGAAGAAAAGTTCCGCGCCGGGCGGCTCGCAACGCCAGTTGCGTGTCGGCGAGCAGGTTCGCCACGCGATGGCCGAGATTCTGGCGCAAGGCAATGTGCATGATGATGACCTCGAGGGTCACATCATCACCGTGCCAGAGGTGCGGATGTCGCCCGACCTGAAGCTCGCGACAGTCTATGTGATGCCGCTCGGTGGCCGCGACACCGAGGTCGTCATTGCTGCGCTCGAGCGCAACAAGAAATTCCTGCGCGGCGAAGTCGCGCGGCGCGTTAACCTGAAATTTGCACCTGACATTCGCTTCCGCGTCGACGAACGATTCGACGAAGCGGAACGGATCGAGAAGCTTTTGCGAACACCTGCGGTGCAGAAGGACCTGGAACAGGATCCGGAATCGGATCGGGAAGAAGAACAATGACGATGGACCCGGCTCACGGCACGATCGGCGGCGAAGAGGCCGATCAGCGCGACGTGCAGAAAAATAATTTTGCGGATCTCGGCGGCGATTCCCAGCCGCATCAGGAGCCGCGCCGCGTCAACAACGATCCCCGCGCCAAGCAGCAGAAAGGCAACCAGCCGCGCCGCGACCGCCGCGACGTCCATGGCTGGGTCGTGCTCGACAAGCCGATCGGCATGACCTCGACACAGGCGGTCGCCGTGCTCAAGCGCCTGTTCAACGCCAAGCGCGCGGGCCACGCCGGCACGCTCGACCCGCTCGCCTCCGGCGGCCTGCCGATCGCGCTCGGCGAAGCCACCAAGACGGTCCCGTTCGTCATGGACGGCCGCAAGCGCTACCAGTTCACCGTGTGCTGGGGCGAGGAGCGCGACACCGACGACATCGAGGGCCGGGTCACCGCGACCTCCGACCAGCGCCCGACCCGCGAGGCCATCCTGGCCCTGCTGCCCCGTTTCACCGGGGTGATCGAGCAGATCCCGCCGCGCTATTCGGCGATCAAGGTCCAGGGCGAGCGCGCCTATGACCTCGCGCGCGACGGCGAGGTCGTGGAACTGGCCCCCCGCCCCGTCGAGATTCACCATTTAGCCCTTGTAGATCAACCGGATAACGACCGGGCGGTGTTCGAGGCGGAGTGCGGCAAGGGGACCTATGTCCGCGCGCTGGCCCGCGATATGGGCCGGATTCTCGGCACTTTCGGCCATATCTGCGCGCTGCGGCGGACCCTGGTCGGCCCATTTGACGAGAACGACATGATTCCGCTGGATCAGTTGGAGGCTTTATGCGATAGAGCCGCGTCCGGCGAGGGCAGCCTCGCCGACGCGCTTATGCCCGTTGAGACCGCGCTGGACGACATCCCGGCACTGGCCGTCACACGGGCTGATGCGGCAAGGCTCCATCGGGGCCAGGCCGTTTTGTTGCGCGGACGGGATGCGCCCACTTGTAGCGGCACAGTCTATGTCACGGTGGCAGGCCGCCTGTTGGCGCTTGCTGAAGTCGGCAATGGCGAAATCATCCCCAAGCGTGTGTTCAACCTGACCGGCCTGACTGCCAGCCCCGGTCGCAACGAGAGAAATTGACGATGTCGATTGCCGCAGAACGCAAAGCGGAAGTCATCAAGACCAATGCCACCAAAGCCGGCGACACCGGCTCGCCCGAGGTTCAGGTCGCGATCCTGTCGGAACGCATCAACAACCTCACCAACCATTTCAAGACCCACGTGAAGGACAATCATTCGCGTCGCGGCCTCTTGAAGCTGGTCTCGACCCGCCGCTCGCTGCTCGACTACCTCAAGAAGAGGGACGAGGCGCGCTACAAGGCGCTGCTCGAGAAGCACAACATTCGTCGTTAAGTGTTGCTGCGCGCGCCAATGGCGCGCGCTTTCGCACGTGGCTTCGAGCGAAAGCATTTGTTTAAAGGTTTTTGATCGAGGCTACGTGCACGTCGGATGCGAGCCGTTGATGATTCGCATCCGGGGCATGATGAGCGAAGACCGAAGGTTCGGCGTTCGCATTCATGCCGACTGAAAGTCCAGCAGCAATCCGGCGGCTGGGCACAACGGGCAAGGCGCCCGTATGACCCGAAAGGATGGACGCCATCCGAAATCCGAAAACCATGGCAGGATCGCAGGACGCTGATCGCCCGCTTCGATCAGCGTCCCGCAATCTTGCGCATGGTTTTTGTTTTTCGGGGCCGTCAGACTTTCGAGAACCCATGAAAGAAGACCTCTATGTTCAATAAGCATTCAGTCGAGATCGACTGGGGTGGACGCACTCTCAAGCTCGAAACCGGCAAGATCGCGCGTCAGGCCGACGGCGCCGTCGTCGCCACCTATGGCGAGACCGTGGTGCTCGCCACCGTCGTCGCGGCGAAGGCGCCGCGCGAAGGCGTCGACTTCCTGCCGCTGACCGTCGACTACCAGGAGAAGACCTACGCAGCAGGCCGCATTCCCGGCGGTTATTTCAAGCGCGAGGGTCGTCCGACCGAGAAGGAGACGCTGGTCTCCCGTCTGATCGACCGTCCGATCCGTCCGCTGTTCGTCGACGGCTGGCGCAACGAGACCCAGGTGATCGTCACCGTGCTGTCGCACGACATGGAGAACGATCCCGATATCGTGGCGCTGGTGGCCTCGTCGGCTGCGCTGACCCTGTCCGGCGCGCCCTTCAAGGGCCCGATCGGCGCAGCGCGCGTCGGCTTCGCCAATGACGAGTTCATCCTCAACCCGACGCTCGACGAGATGGTCGACACCCAGCTCGACCTCGTGGTCGCCGGCACCGCCGACGCCGTGCTGATGGTGGAATCGGAAGCCAAGGAGCTCAACGAGGACATCATGCTCGGCGCCGTGATGTTCGGTCACCGCCACTTCCAGCCGGTGATCAACGCCATCATCGAGCTCGCCGAGAAGGCTGCCAAGGAGCCGCGCGAAGTCACCGTGATCGACAATTCGGCGCTCGAGAAGGAAATGCTCGGCCTCGTCGAGCAGGAGCTGCGCGCCGCCTACGCCATCCCGGTCAAGCAGGATCGCTACGCCGCGGTCGGCAAGGTCAAGGAAAAGGTGATCGCCCATTACTTCCCCGAAGGGCAGGAGCCGAAATTCGACAAGCTGCGCGTCGCCGGCGTGTTCAAGGAGCTCGAGGCCAAGATCGTTCGCTGGAACATCCTCGACACCGGCAAGCGCATCGACGGCCGCGACAGCAAGACCGTCCGCAACATCGTCGCCGAAGTCGGCGTGCTGCCCCGCGCCCACGGCTCGGCGCTGTTCACCCGCGGCGAGACCCAGGCGATGGTCGTGACCACGCTCGGCACCGGCGAGGACGAGCAGTACATCGACGCGCTGTCGGGAACGTACAAAGAGACGTTCCTGCTGCACTACAACTTCCCTCCCTACTCGGTCGGTGAGACCGGTCGCCTCGGCGGCACCAAGCGCCGCGAGATCGGCCACGGCAAGCTCGCCTGGCGCGCGATCCACCCGGTGCTGCCGCCGCATCACGAATTCCCCTACACCACGCGCGTGGTGTCGGAGATCACCGAGTCCAACGGCTCGTCCTCGATGGCTTCGGTCTGCGGCGCTTCGCTCGCGCTGATGGATGCCGGCGTGCCCTTGAAGCGGCCGACCGCGGGCATCGCGATGGGCCTGATCCTCGAAGACAAGCGCTTCGCGGTTCTCTCGGACATCCTCGGTGACGAGGACCATCTCGGCGACATGGACTTCAAGGTGGCCGGCACGGAAGCGGGCATCACCTCGCTCCAGATGGACATCAAGATCGAGGGCATCACCGAGGAGATCATGAAGGTCGCGCTCGGTCAGGCCAAGGAAGGGCGTATCCACATCCTCGGCGAGATGGCCAAGGCGCTCACCAACGCCCGCGCCGAGCTCGGCGAATACGCGCCGCGCATCGAGACCTTCAAGATCGCCACCGACAAGATCCGCGAAGTGATCGGCACCGGCGGCAAGGTGATCCGCGAGATCGTCGAGAAGACCGGCGCCAAGGTCAACATCGAGGACGACGGCACCGTGAAGGTTGCCTCCAGCGACGGCGAGGCGATGAAGGCCGCGATCAAGTGGATCAAGTCGATCGCCTCCGATCCGGAAGTCGGCCAGATCTATGACGGCACCGTCGTCAAGGTGATGGAGTTCGGCGCCTTCGTGAACTTCTTCGGCTCCAAGGACGGCCTCGTCCACATCAGCCAGCTCGCTTCGGCGCGCGTGCAGAAGACCTCCGACGTCGTCAAGGAAGGCGACAAGGTCAAGGTCAAGCTGCTCGGCTTCGACGACCGCGGCAAGACCCGGCTGTCGATGAAGGTGGTCGACCAGACCACCGGCGAAGACCTCGAGGGCAAGGGCGAGGGCGAGAAGGCCCCGCGCGAAGCCGCCGGCGAGTAATCGCTCCGCATATCCGAAACACGAAGGGCGGCCTTTCGGCCGCCCTTTTTGTTGGTGCGTAGCCAGCGGTAATTGCGGCCGGCGAAGCCGAGTGAAAAAGCGTCCTTCAGTTCTTCTTGAGGATCACAGGCGGGGACGAAACGGTGAGATTGTCCGCCGGATTCTTCGGGACCTCCGCGGCGGCCGCCGGCGCCGGTGGGCCGGGAAGCTTGGTCGGCTCGTCCATGACAAGCTGGTTGATCGCACAGATGAACGAGGAAAGACGATAACCGCTGTGCTCGGCAATGACATCGTCATAGGCCCGCATGTTCCAGAACGGATCGTTCGCTCTCGTCACGGGCGTGATGCCGGCCATGTCGAAGCCGTGGGCAATTCTCGCCGACAACGGCTTCGCCAGCGGATTTTCATCCGGAGCCGCCGCGGCCAGATCGCTGCTGCTCCAGTTCGTGCCATGAGGCGCCTGCTGTCTGCGCGCCCGGCTCAGCCAGAAATGGCTGATCGGACACTCGACGAGCTTGCTCGTTGCGAGGCTCGAATACGACATCGATCTGGCGGCATTCGCGAGCCCGCGGATCTCGTGTGTCGTTCCGAACGGTTTGGATGGAATCAGATAGTCACCCAGCGTCCCGGCAGCGTGCCGCGGAACGTCGAGATTGCCGATGGTTCTGGTTTCCTCCATGTCGGAGTTCTGGAAGGGGGCATCGCGCAGGAGAGCTGCGATCTTGATCAACAGCCGCGACAACCGCGACTTGACCTCCGGCTCCCTGACGCAGGAGAGCCGCGGCACCTTCTCTTCCGCAAGGTACCGTGCGTATCGATCGAGCCGATCCGCCATCGGGCGGAAGTCGAACTTGAAGAAGGGAAACAGGTCGTGCGTCGCGGTGTCATAGACCACGCCGCCCTTCTTCGATTTCTCGTCGACATCATCAATGGCCGTGTGTAGTCGCTCCTCCTTTCGGCGCAGAACGTCGGCGCCCCCGACCACAGGGGGATCGTCCCTGAACGCCTTGTCGAAGTTGTACGCGACGGCGCAATCTTCCGTGCGTATGCCGCCTGGCGGCCACGCAAATGCCGACGTAATCGCGATGACAACCGGACGCTGGTAGTCCGGAAAGAACTCATGGCCATAGTCCTCGTCGACCTTCGCCTCGCCTTCCCTGAACGCGATGTGCTGCCAGATGGCACGCTGGATCGAGGTCCATTTCCGCGCCTCGGCCGCGGGATTGATCAGGACAACGAGGTTTCCGAGCGGCGGCTCAAAATAGTTCTCTTGCTTCGGCGGAGATGAAGAGCGCCCGGAGCCTGCAAGAAGCCTGCTCTGGCGCAGCTCCGCGTTACGAGCCGCCTGCCATTCGACCCGCTTGACGGCGTCGTGTTCGAGTGCCGTCGCCAGCAGATTTCCGCCAAGACTGTGTCCAATCACCAGAAGACGATTCGGATTCTGCTCCCTTTCGTAATAACGGACCGTCCGTCCATTCCTGTCGATATCGAACGTGCTCTCGATTGACCGTATGGCAGTCAGAACATGCGGCGCGATCGTTTCGCTGACCGGCTTCCGGTCAAAGAGCGTAAGGGCCGCAATGAGCGAGGCCGTATTGTTGCCCAAGCCGCCCAGTGTCGTCCGCCAGCACCGCTTCGCGCTTCGACCTCCGCCGGCCGGCCTGGGGGAATCGTCCTCCCGGCATTTGTTCGGTCCACCGTCCAGCCAATCTCCGGCCGCGACAAGCGGATCGACAATGCGCGGTTCATCGATCCTAGCCCCCCGCCATCCAATATAGACCGCCGTGACGACCCGTCCGCATTGCTCCTGTTCGCCGGCTCGGCATCGCTCCTTCAAGTAGCGCGCCGCATGGGCTGCATATCTGCGCAGTGCGGCGACGTTGTCGTCTCCGATTCGGGCGTCATGTCGCCAGCCATGGACGAACGCCACCACGTAGTTGCGGCCGGCTGTTTGCCGCAGCAGATTTGTGAGCGCCCGCAATTGTGTGATCGGCTCGCGCTTGTTGGCGCTGACAAAGCGGACCCGGCTCGACAGCTCCTCAATGGAATAGGGTTTGTCCAAATCCTTGATCAGCTCGTAAGGCGAACCGTCCTCCCTGAACTCCACGAACGCCAGGTTGTAGAAGAGCGGGTCGCCGCCATCAGCCGCGGGAATCGTATGTCGCTGAAGCGAGCAGGCGAATTTTTTCTTCCATCCGCCGGAGGGAAACTTCGCGAGCGCCTTGATCTCATCATTGTCGACCAGCGCATCCTTGGTTCCGGCTGGATCGGCAAGAACGGCCCATGCCTGATCTGGAGAGAAGCCGCAGATTTCCGAAGCGGGATCTATGTTTCGGTAAGCGACGTCGCGGGGCGTCGTCGGCAGGACCAGGATCAGAATCGCCAGCACCGCAAGCGCTAGGACGAACAGCCAGACGAACGGCCTGAGAAGGTACCGAATCGCGCAAACGAAAAACCAGGAAACGGCGGCGATGGCGGCCCAAGCCTTCTTCCACATGGCATACCCGGCAAACGCGGCTTGAAAATCAATCGGCTGAAATTTCTCCCTATGATTGCATTTTTACAGGTCACCCTCAACGCCGGCATTCGATCCGCCTGCAAGCAAGCGTGTCCCCGGTTCCAAAACACGAAGGGCGGCCTCGCGGCCGCCCTTTTTGCTTGTCGCTTGCTTAGGCCTTGGGATCAGCCCGCGATGTCGTACCGGTCGAGGTTCATCACCTTGGTCCAGGCCTTGGCAAAGTCCTGCACGAACTGCTGCTTGGCGTCCGACGAGGCATAGACCTCGGCGAAAGCACGGAGCTGCGAGTGCGCGCCGAAGATCAGGTCGGCGCGCGTGCCGGTCCACTTCACCGCATTGGTCTTGCGGTCGCGGGCCTCGTAGGAGCCGTCAGCGACCGGCACCCACTGCGTGCTCATGTCGAGCAGGTTGGCGAAGAAGTCGTTGCTCAGCGTGCCCACCTTCGCGGTGAGGACGCCGTGCTTCGAACCGTTCGCGTTGGCACCGAGCACGCGCAGACCGCCGACGAGCACGGTCAGCTCGGGTCCGGAGAGCTTTAGGAGCTGAGCGCGATCGACGAGGGCTTCTTCCTGCTGCAGGAACTGATGCTTCTTGCCGATATAGTTGCGGAAACCATCGGCCCGCGGCTCCAGCGGCGCGAAGGACTCCGCGTCGGTCTGCTCCTGCGACGCATCCATGCGGCCCGGCGTGAAGGCAACCTTCACGTCGACGCCGGCATCCTTCGCGGCCTTCTCGACCGCGGCCGAACCGCCGAGGACGATGAGGTCGGCGAGCGAGACCTTCTTGGCGCCGGATGACGCGTTGAAGTCCTTCTGGATCGCTTCGAGCTTGCCGAGGACCTTGGAGAGCTGAGCCGGCTGGTTCACCTCCCAATCCTTCTGCGGGGCAAGACGGATGCGCGCGCCATTGGCGCCGCCGCGCTTGTCCGAGCCGCGGAACGTCGAGGCCGACGCCCAGGCGGTCGAGACCAGCTCGGAGACCGAGAGACCCGAAGCCAGGATCTTGGTCTTCAGCGCAGCGATGTCCTGATCGCTGACCAGCTCGTGATTCACGGCCGGAATCGGATCCTGCCAGATCAACGTCTCCTTCGGCACCAGCGGGCCGAGATAGCGCTGGATCGGGCCCATGTCGCGATGGGTGAGCTTGAACCAGGCGCGGGCGAACGCGTCCGCGAACTGATCGGGATTTTCGAGGAAGCGACGGGAGATCTTCTCGTAGGCCGGATCGAGGCGCAGCGAGAGATCGGTCGTCAGCATCGTCGGCCGATGCTTCTTCGACTTGTCGAAGGCATCGGGGATGATCGCGTCGGCGCCCTTGGCCGTCCACTGGTTCGCACCGCCCGGGCTCTTCGTCAGTTCCCATTCGTACTTGAACAGGTTCTCGAAGAAGTTGTTGCTCCACTTCGTCGGCGTTGTGGTCCAGGTCACCTCAAGGCCGCTGGTGATGGAATCGCCTGCCAGACCCGAAGCGTGCTTGCTCTTCCAGCCGAGGCCCTGATCTTCCAGCGCACCCGCTTCCGGCTCCGGTCCGACCAGCGAGGGATCGCCCGCGCCATGGGTCTTGCCGAAGGTGTGGCCGCCGGCGATCAGCGCAACGGTTTCCTCGTCGTTCATCGCCATGCGGGCGAAGGTCTCGCGGATGTCCTTGGCCGCAGCGACGGGATCCGGCTTGCCGTTCGGCCCTTCCGGATTGACGTAGATGAGGCCCATCTGCACCGCGCCGAGCGGTTCGGCGAGCTGGCGTTCGCCGCTGTAGCGCTCATCGCCCAGCCAGGTGCCTTCGGGACCCCAATAGAGCTCTTCCGGCTCCCAGACGTCGGCGCGGCCACCGGCGAAACCGAAGGTCTTGAAGCCCATCGATTCCAGCGCGACGTTGCCGGCGAGCACCATCAGATCGGCCCAGGAAATCTTGCGGCCGTATTTCTGCTTGATCGGCCAGAGCAGACGGCGCGCCTTGTCGAGATTGGCGTTGTCGGGCCAGCTGTTGAGCGGTGCGAAACGTTGCTGACCGGCGCCGGCGCCACCGCGGCCGTCCGTGGTGCGATAGGTGCCCGCGCTGTGCCAGGCCATGCGGATCATCAGGCCGCCATAGTGACCGAAGTCGGCGGGCCACCATTCCTGCGAGTCGGTCATCAGAGCCGTCAGGTCCTTGATGACCGCGTTGAGGTCGAGCGTCTTGAATTCCTTGGCGTAGTCGAAATCCTTGCCCATCGGGTCGGACAGGGCGGAATTCTTGTGCAGCATCTCGATGCTGAGCTGGGTCGGCCACCAGTCGCGATTCACGCGCGTGGGTTTTCCGCCCGAAAACGGGCACTTTGAAGAGTCGTCCATGAATACCTCCTCTGGCGGGCGTCGAACTCGCGCCTTTTGACCAGGTAGAACCACTCTAAGCTTCGCGTTCGATCAGGGGAAGTTGACTTTAATGATCGCTGCGATAGGATTTTCTGATGATCAACGTGACGCTGCGCCAGCTCCGATATTTCGATGCGCTGGCGCGTCACGGCCATTTCGGGCGCGCGGCGGAGGCCTGTTCCATCTCGCAGCCGGCCTTGTCGATGCAGATCAAGGAGCTGGAGGAGGCGCTCGGCGGCCTACTGCTGGAGCGTAGCGCCCGGCAGGTCGCGCTGACCCGGTTCGGCGAGGAGCTCTCCCAGCGCGTCCGCGACATCTTGCGCTCGGTCGATGAGCTCGGCGATTTCGCCCGCGCCTCGCAGGACCGGTTTGCGGGCCGGCTGCGGATCGGGATGATCCCGACGATCGCGCCCTATTTGCTACCCAAGATCACCAAGAATCTGACGCGCATGCATCCGGAGCTCGATATCCGCGTGCGCGAGACGATGACGCCGCGATTGATCCAGGAGCTGGTCGAAGGCCGGCTCGATACCGCCATCGTCGCGCTGCCGGTATCGGAGCCCTCGCTCACCGAGGTCGCGTTGTTCGACGAGAAATTTCTGCTGGTGCGGCCGGGCTCCGATGAGGGTACGCCGGCGCCGTCGCGCGAGATGATGCGGGAGATGCGGCTGCTGCTGCTCGAAGAGGGGCACTGCTTCCGCGATCAGGCGCTGTCGTTCTGCAACATGCAGTCGGCGCCGCCGCGCGAGATGCTGGATGCGAATTCGCTGTCGACGCTGGTCCAGATGGTCAGCGCCGGCATCGGCGTCACGCTCATTCCGGAGATGGCGGTGCCGGTGGAGACGCGATCCGCCTCGGTTTCGCTGTCACGCTTCCGCGACCCCGAACCCTCGCGCACCATCGGCATGGTCTGGCGCAAGACCAGCCCGCTGGCGCGCCAGCTCCTACAGATCTCCGAAGTGGTGTGCCTGTCGGCCGGCAAGGTGCGCGCGCGGCCATCCATGCGCAGCCAGCGGGGCTGAGGCCGCAATGTCGCCTCCGGTCATCCGCCCCGCCCGCACGGACGAATACGACGAGGTCGGCCGCGTCTGGATGGAGAGCTGGGTCTCGACCGGGCTCGGCGAAGCAAGCGCCTTCCTGCTGGCAAACCTGCGTGCGCGCATCCGGCGCGAGATCGAGAATGGCTGGAGCCTGTTCGTCGCCGACGACAACGGCACGATCGCCGCGATGCTGGCGCTGCATCTGCCGAAGCTCTATCTCGACATGCTGTTCGTCGCGCCCGCCTATCAGGGTCAATCGCTCGGACGGCAATTGCTCGCCTTCACTCGCACGCAAATGCCGGATGAAATGTTCCTGCGCTGCGTGCGCGAGAACGAAAAAGCCTGGCGCTGGTACGAACGCGAGGGTTTTGTGTTCGAGAAGGAAGAGATCGAACCGTCGAACGGGTTCATGATGAAGTATTATCGGTGGAAGCGGCAGCGACCTGCCGGATAGGCAACGGGCCGGCTGCAGCTTGCGGTTGTCCGAGTCCCACCCTAGTGTGGCGCATCCGCTTTTCTCCCGCTGCTCTATGCCCTGGAATCCATGATTCGATTTGCTGCTTCTGTGATCGTCCTGCTGTCCTCTCTCGTTCTGGCAGCAGCCCAAACCCCTCCCGCAACCAACGCATCGCCCGCTCAGACCGCACCGGCAAAACCGGCGACCAAGAAGGCGGCGCCGAAGGCCAAACCGGCTGCGAAGCCGACGGCCGCGGCGGACAGCGGCCCGTGCCGTCTTGGCGTGATCTCGGTGATCGGAGAGCATTACTCCGTACAGAAATTCGGCGTGACGATCTTCGAGGCTGAGGCAAACGAGGTCCCGATCGACTGGGGCCTCGATGATCTTGTTTTCGCGCGCGTACGTGCGGCGACGAACAACGACTCCTCAGTGCGCAGGATCGCCTATCCCAAGGGTGCCTTCGAGCCCTTCTATCATGCGAAGGCGATCTTCATCCCGGACCCCAAGGAGAGTCTGCCGGTGATCGTGAAGAGCTTCACCGCGAATGCGAATTGCGATCGCTATCTCGTCGCAACCACATTCAAGACGAAGCTGCCGAACTCGAACATGACGCTGAACGGCATCGGCACCTACAATCAGGGGCTCGGCAAAATCCTCCGGCACTCGCATCTTTTCGCCAATGTTGCGATCACGCTGATTGACGGTCGCAGCTACGAGCAGATCAAGCGCCCCCTTACGGATATCGGCGCGAACCTCGCCGCAAATATGCGTCTGTTTGAAGACCCGATCACCAAGCTCGACAACTCGCTGTTCCCCGATCCGCCCGAGACAGCCTCGACCAACGCGGCGCTGCGCGAGAGAACGCGCGCACTCGTCGTAGAAAGGCTCGACCGGAGCCTCCCCGGTTATTTGAAGGAAGACTAAGCCAAGATCGCGCATTGTTGATTCAACGCAAACGCGTCATGAATGCGGCCTCGCTCAACCCTCGCCGATGGAAGGTTTCGCGCCATGATCAAGCTCTATTGGTCGCCCCGCTCGCGCTCGTTCACGACGCTCTGGCTGATGGAGGAGAGCGGCCTTCCCTATGAGCGGGTACTGACCGACATCTCGACCGGCGCACAGAAGGCGCCGGATTATCTGAAGGTCAATCCGATGGGCAAGGTGCCGGCGCTCAGCGACGGCGAGGCCGCGCTCGGCGAAGCCGCGGCGATCTGCGCCTACATCGCCGATCGCTATCCCGAAACGAAGCTGGCGCCAGCCGTGACCGATCCGCGGCGCGCACGCTATCTGCAATGGCTGTTCTTCTCGCCCGGCTGCATCGAGCCCGCCATCATCCAGATCTTCACCAAGATCGAAATCCCGACCTCGACCGCGGCCTGGGGCAGCGCGACGCAGGTCTTCGACGTGCTGGAAGCTGCGCTCGCGAAGGGGCCGTGGATTCTCGGCGAGGAGTTTTCCGCCGCCGACATCACGATCGGATCGGGCCTGAACTTCGCGGTGCGCCTGTTCAAGATGGTGCCGTCGCGCCCCGCGTTCGATGCCTATCTCGCGCGCTGCATGGCGCGACCGGCGTTCCAGCGCGCGGAGACAATCGCGGCTGGGTGAACCGACTCCCGTAGGGTGGGCAAAGCGAAGCGTGCCCACCATTCGTCCCGCAATTGTGAGAGATGGTGGGCACGTCGCTTGCGCTCCTTTGCCCACCCTACGGAGCCGTGTCTATTCCGCCTTCAAATCGTCCGGCCGCGGCATCAGGACGATGTTGTAGCCGGAATCGACGTAGTGGATCTCGCCGGTCACGCCGCCGGAAAGATCCGACAACAGATACAGCGCCGAGCCGCCGAGCTCATCGAGCGTGACACCGCGGCGGAGCGGCGAATGCTTCTGCATGAATGCGAACATCGCACGCGCTTCGCCGATGCCGGAGCCGGCGAGCGTACGGATGGGGCCTGCGGAGATCGCGTTGACGCGAATGCCGCGGGGTCCGAAATCGGAGGCGAGATAGCGCACTGAAGCTTCCAGCGCGGCCTTGGCCACGCCCATCACGTTGTAGTTCGGCATGGCGCGCTCCGAGGCGCCGAAGGTCAGCGTGATCATGCTGCCGCCTTCCGTCATCAGCTCGGCAGCGCGTTTGGCGACCTCCGTGAACGAGAAGCAGGAGATCACCATGGTGCGCGAAAAGTTCTCGCGGCTGGTGTCGGCGTAGCGGCCTTTCAGCTCGTTCTTGTCGGCGAAGCCGATCGCGTGGATCACGAAGTCGAGCTTGCCCCATTTCTCTCGCAGCACATCGAAGGTGGCGTCGACGCTGGCGATGTCCTCGACGTCGCAAGGCAGCACCAATTCCACACCGAGCGATTCAGCGAGCGGCTTGACGCGCTTGCCCAGCGCCTCGCCCTGGAAGGTGAAGGCAAGCTCGGCGCCATGGGCATGCAGCGTCTTCGCCATGCCCCAGGCGATCGAATGATCATTGGCGATGCCCATGATCAGACCGCGCTTGCCCTTCATCAAACCTTCCATTTCAGCCGTCGCTCCCATTTTCGACGTCATCGCCCGCGAAGGCGGGCGATCCAGTATTCCAGAGACCGTCGTGATAAATCGAGAAGCCGCGGCGTACTGGATGCCCCGCCTTCGCGGGGCATGACAAAGTCAGACGTCACACATCCAGCCGGCTGAACACCAGCGTGGCGTTGGTGCCGCCGAAGCCGAAGGAGTTCGACAGCACGGTGCCGATTTTGACGTTGTCGATGCGCTTGCGCACGATCGGCATGTCGGCGAACACGGGATCGAGCTCCTGGATGTGAGCGCTCTCGCAGATGAAGCCGTTGTTCATCATGAGCAGCGAGTAGATCGCCTCCTGCACGCCGGTCGCACCGAGCGAATGGCCGGTCAGCGCCTTGGTCGCCGAGATCGGCGGGCACTTCTCGCCGGCGCCGAACACGCGGCGAAGCGCGTCGATCTCCGGCGGATCGCCGGCCGGCGTCGAGGTCGCGTGCGGATTGATGTAGTCGACCTTGGTCTTCACCGTCGACATCGCCATGCGCATGCAGCGCTCGGCGCCCTCACCGGAGGGCGCGACCATGTCGTAGCCGTCCGAGGTCGCACCGTAGCCGACGATCTCGCCGTAAATGCGCGCGCCGCGGGCCTTGGCATGCTCGAGCTCTTCCAGCACGAGGACTCCGGCGCCACCGGCGATGACAAAACCGTCGCGGTTGACGTCATAGGGACGCGAGGCGGTGGCGGGCGTGTCGTTGTACTTCGACGACATCGCGCCCATGGCGTCGAACAGCACCGAGAGCGACCAGTCCAGTTCCTCGCAGCCGCCGGCGAAGATGACGTCCTGCTTGCCGATCTGGATCGTCTCATAGGCGTTGCCGACGCAATGGTTCGACGTCGCGCAGGCCGAGGAGATCGAGTAGTTCACGCCCTTGATCTTGAACCAGGTCGCCAGCGTCGCGGAGGCCGTGGACGACATCGCCTTCGGCACTGCAAACGGTCCGACGCGCTTCGGTCCCTTGGTACGGGTGATGTCGGCGGATTCGACGATGGTGCGGGCTGACGGGCCGCCGGAGCCCATGATGATGCCGGTGCGGATGTTGGAGACTTCTTCGGGCGACAGACCGGAGTCCTGGATCGCCTGCTCCATCGCGATGTGATTCCACCCCGCGCCCTGGCCGAGGAAGCGCATCGCACGGCGGTCGACGACCGTCGCGGGATCGATCGTCGGGGCACCTTGCACCTGCGAACGGAAGCCGAGTTCGGCATATTTCTCCGCCCGAGAAATGCCCGACTTCGCCTCGTGGAGGCTCGCAAGCACTTCCTGGGTGTTGTTTCCGATCGACGAGACAATGCCCATCCCGGTGACCACAACCCGCCTCATGACAGCCTCGCCTTAATCGTTGTCTTTCTTGGTGATGCGCTCAGCCCAGGCTCGTGCCCTGCTTGAACAGGCCGACCTTCAGATCCTTCGCGCGATAAATAATCTGGTCATCGACCGAAAGCCATCCGTCGGCGATGCCGAGCACCAGCTTTGAACGCATCACGCGCTTGATATCGACGTTGTACACAACCTTGCGGGCCTCGGGCAGCACCTGGCCGCTGAACTTTAATTCGTTCAGGCCAAGCGCGCGGCCACGACCTTCGCCTCCGGTCCAGCCCAGAAAAAAGCCGACCATTTGCCACAGCGCATCGAGGCCGAGACAGCCGGGCATCACCGGATCGTTCTTGAAGTGACAGCCGAAGAACCAGAGGTCCGGCTTTACGTCGAGCTCGGCGCGCACCACGCCCTTGCCGTACTCGCCGCCATTGTCGTTGATCTCAGTGATGCGGTCGAACATGAGCATCGGCGGCAGCGGCAACTGGGCATTGCCCGGGCCGAACATCTCGCCGCGGGCGCATGCCAGCAGATCTTCATATTCGTAACCGTTGCGCCTGTTCAGCATGCGGAAGCCTCTGTTCTAACCCCGATTGAGCGGCGTTTCTGGCAAAAATGGGCCCCGTTCTGTTCGGAAAGCAACGCCAATTGCCGTTGTCAGCAGGCGCGAATGCCGAGAGCCCGGATGGACCTGCGAACCTGGCCTCAATGCCCGGCCGCGCCACAATCGGCTAAGCGGAACCGCGCGCTCTCTAACACAGGCATTTCGGGTGGCAAAGCGATCTCATGAAGGTAAAATGAAGCAATCCTCGCCCGGTTCCAAGTCTGATTAGAACCTCTCTAGTTGCGAGAAACTTGCATCTGCATCTATCTGTCCATATATTGCAGGATGATAGTGTCCACGCGTGCCCGAAATCTGGAAATGAGCGAGAATACTGCGCCCCATCACGACGACGACCATGCAGCGGCCCTCCTGTCCGGCCGCCAGCCGGCGCTGACCGGCTGCCCGTGGCACGACGTTAACGAAATGCTCCAGTCCGCGGGGCTGCGTCCGACGCGCCAGCGCATGGCGCTCGGCTGGCTCCTGTTCGGCAAGGGTGCTCGCCACCTCACGGCTGAAATGCTCTACGAGGAGGCGACGCTGGCCAAGGTGCCGGTGTCGCTCGCGACCGTCTACAACACGCTGAACCAGCTGACCGATGCCGGCCTGCTGCGCCAGGTCAGCGTCGACGGCACCAAGACCTATTTCGATACCAACGTCACCACCCACCACCATTATTACCTCGAGAACAGCCACGAGCTGGTCGATATCGAGGATCCGCATCTGGCGCTGTCCAAGATGCCGGAGGTACCCGAGGGCTACGAGATCGCACGCATCGACATGGTCGTGCGCCTGCGCAAGAAGCGCTGAGACGATCCAGGCTGCTGAATTAGCGTCATGGCCGGGCTTTGTCCCGGCCATTGTCGTTTTGCGAGATTGTTCCGAGGCGTCGCAAAGCATCGCCCCGGGATGACCCTTCGGGTCAGTTGACCTGCTCGTCCGAGTAGACGCCCCAGAGGCGCTCCTGCTGGATCCAGCCGTCAAAGCCGTTGCCGGTGACGCGGCACCAGTTTGCAGTGCACTTCTTGACCTGCGTGACGACGCCAGCCTGAAGCTTGGCCGCAACCGCGCTGTCGAGGTCGGCGCGGTCGTAGATCGGCGCGAGGTCGTCCTTGTGTTTCATGGTGACGACCGCGGTGCGGCGGCCCGACAGCAGCGAATGATAGACCCAACCCTCGGCGCCTTCGGAATCGCGCACCCGGCGCCAGTTCTCGAACTCGGCGGTGATTTCGACCGGCAGGCCGGCGCGGGTGTAGACCCAGGCGACGTCATTGTCCTTGGTCGGGCCGGCGCGGACGTTCACATGATCCGATTTGAGGCTGACATAGCGCGGCACCGGGAGGCCGCTTGCGGTCTGGGGGCTGCTGTCCTTCGCCGAATGCGAGGGGCTGACCGAAGCACTCAACCAGGTGCAAACGAGCGCCATCACCGAACAAAAACGCCCCAACGCCATCAACCCGTCTCCTGTCGAGGACCCCGCCGAGCCGGGTTCTCACCCCAAATTCCACACCTGCCGTGCACGCCCCTCTCCCGCCCCACGCGGGTGTTCCCGAGCCCTTAACCCGTGGTTCTTGTCTTGGCCCGGCCTTCTGCTAGAGAGGACGGACACTTGAACAACCAGTTTGCCCCGATTTTCCGGCCGGAAATGTCGGGAGAGCTTGAAGGAAGCGCCGGGGACGACACGGCAAAAGGCAGTGTCGAACAACCGGGTTAATGAGGCCTCAACGGCCGGCCTTTGGCGACAGAGGCGGCCTGCAACGCCTCATGAGGGCAGGACATGTCGGTGAAGAAAAAGCCCCTCGTCGTGGTGACGCGCAAGTTGCCGGACTCGATCGAGACCCGGATGCGCGAGCTGTTCGACGCGCGGATCAATCTCGACGACACGCCGCTGTCGAGCGAGCAGCTCGCGGAAGCCGCGCGCACCGCCGACGTGCTGGTTCCCACCGTCACCGACCACATCACCGCCGACATCGTCAATCAGCCCGACTGCAAGCTCCGCCTGATCGCCAATTTCGGCAACGGCGTCGACAATATCGACGTCGAGGCCGCGCATGCCCGCGGCATCACCGTCACCAACACGCCAAAGGTCCTGACCGAAGACACCGCCGACATGACCATGGCGCTGATCCTGGCCGTGCCGCGCCGGATGATCGAAGGCGCCTCGATCCTGACGGAAGGAAAGCCCTGGCCGGGCTGGTCGCCGACCTGGATGCTCGGCCACCGCATCGGCGGCAAGCGTCTCGGCATCATCGGCATGGGCCGCATCGGCCAGGCGGTCGCACGCCGCGCCCGCGCCTTCGGCCTGCAGATCCACTATCACAACCGCCGTCCCGTGGCGCCGAAGATCGCCGAAGAGCTTGGCGCGACCTATTGGGAAAGCCTCGACCAGATGCTGGCGCGGATGGACATCATCTCGGTGAACTGTCCGCACACGCCGGCGACCTACCACCTGCTGTCGGCGCGGCGGCTGAAGCTGATCCGCAAGGACGCCTACATCGTCAACACCGCGCGCGGCGAGGTGACCGACGAGGACACGCTGATCAAGCTGATCGAGGGCGGCGAGATCGGCGGCGCCGGCCTCGACGTCTACGAGCACGAGCCCGCGGTCAATCCGAAGCTGGTGCGGCTCGCCAAGGCCGGCAAGGTGACTCTGCTCCCGCATATGGGCTCGGCCACGATCGAGGGCCGCGTCGAGATGGGCGAGAAGGTCATCATCAACATCCGCACCTTCCTCGACGCGCACAAGCCGCCGGATCGCGTGCTGCCGAGCATGCTCTGAGGCTTATTTGCTGCGCGTCTCGCGCTTGCGCCAGTCCGCGACGAAATCGATGAAGGCGCGTAGCGCGGGCGGCGTCTGGCGTCGGCTCGGATAGTACAGGAACGGTCCGGGAAACGGCTCGCACCAGTCTTCCATCAGGCTGACCAGCGCGCCTGATTTCACGGCGTCGTGGACGTAGCCATCGAGCGTGGCCCAGATACCGGCGCCATCGAGCGTGGCGCGCATCGCAAGGCCCATATTGGTCGAGATCAGCTTTGCGGGCGGATCGACCTTCACGAGCTGGCCCGCCTTCTCGAACTCCAGATCGTGCATGACGCCGCTCGAGTAGCGGGCGCGGATGCAATCATGGTCGAGCAGATCCTTCGGATGCCTGGGCTTACCGCGGCGCGCGATGTAATCGGGCGACGCGACGACGACATAGCTCTGCGGGCCGCTCAGCGGGATCGCCACCATGTCCTGCGCGAGATGCTCGCCGTAGCGCACGCCGGCGTCGAAGCCGGCGCCGACGATGTCGACGAAGCCGCTTTCGGAAACGATGTCGAGATCGACCTGCGGGTACGCCTGAAGAAATGGCCCGGCCATCGGCGCCAGCACGAGGTCGACCGCCGGCGGCGGCGCGTTGATGCGCAGGCGCCCCGAGGCCACCTCGCGCAGCCCACGGACCTGATCCAGGGCGTCGCCGACATCGCGCAGGGCCGGGGCCAGCCGCGACAGCAGCAATTCGCCCGCCTCGGTCAGCGCGACGCTGCGGGTGGTGCGGTTCATCAGGCGGACGCCGAGGCGTTCCTCCAGGTCCCGTAGCCGCTGGCTAAGACTCGACACCGACACGCGAATTTCGACCGCCGCACGCCGGAAATTGCGGGTGCGGGCAACCGCCACGAAGACATCGAGATCGCGCAGATCGGGCTCGGTCATTGTTCGATAATGTGAACAAGCCATTCCAGATTGTCCAGCTTATCGGCGCAATGGAGCGGACGCATATCTGGCCTCGTCACGCGGCGCAATCAGTCAGCCGCCTTTTCGAGGAGAGCCATCATGGAACAGCGCAAACTCGGTTCGACCGGCCCGACCGTCTCCGCCCTCGGTCTCGGCTGCATGGGCATGTCGGAGGTCTACGGCCCTGCCGATCGGGGCGAGGCCATCGCCACGGTGCATGCGGCGCTCGATGCCGGCATCACGCTGCTGGATACCGGCGACTTCTACGCCATGGGTCACAACGAGATGCTGGTGCGCGAGGCGCTCAAGGATGTTCCGCGCGAGAAAGTGCAGATCAGCGTCAAGTTCGGCGCGCTGCGCGGCCCCGCCGGCGAGTTCGCCGGAATGGACACGAGGCCGGCCGCCACCAAGAACTTCCTCGCCTATTCGCTGCAGCGGCTCGGTACCGATTATCTCGACATCTATCGCCCCGCGCGTCTCGACCCGAACGTTCCCATCGAAGAGACGATCGGCGGCCTCGCGGATCTCGTGAAGGCCGGCTACATCAGGCATATCGGCCTGTCCGAGGTCGGCTCCGACACGATCCGCCGCGCGCATGCCGTGCATCCGATCGCCGATCTCCAGATCGAATATTCGCTGATCGAGCGCGGCATCGAACGCGACATCCTCAAGACCTGCCGCGAGCTCGGCATCGGCATCACCGCTTACGGCGTGCTGGCGCGCGGCCTGATCAGCGGCCACTGGTCGAAGGACTCCGGCAAAACCGGCAAGGATTACCGGCTGATGACGCCGCGCTTCCAGGGCGCCAATCTCGACGCCAATCTCGCGCTGGTGGAGCAGTTGCGCGCGATCGCCATGGAGATCGGCGCGACGCCGGCGCAGGTCGCGATCGCCTGGGTGGCCGCACAAGACAAGACGATCGTCCCGCTGGTCGGCGCCCGCACTCGCAACCGTCTCACCGAAGCGCTCGGCGCAACCAAGGTGACGCTGACGCAAGCTCATCTCGCGGCACTGGCCAAGGCATTTCCGCCCGACGTCGCCGCCGGCACGCGTTACGCGGCCGAGCAGATGGCGCATCTCGACAGCGAGAAGCCGGCCACGAGGTAGTGGCGGCGCTCAGGTACGATGGGCGCTGAGGTCGGTGATCACAGGCCCATCGCCGTTGAGCGGATTGGCCGGATCGCGCGCGTAGCGCAGCGTCTCGAAGCGCATCGCGCGTGCATCGATCATCAGGAGGCGGCCGACGAGGCCGTCGCCGAAGCCGACGATCTCGCGGATCGCCTCCAGCGCCATCATCGAGCCCATCACGCCCGCGAGCGCACCCATGACGCCGGCCTCGGCGCACGCCGGCACCGTGCCGGGCGGCGGCGCCTCCGGAAACAGGCAGCGATAGGTCGGGTTGAATTCGTCCTGCTCGTTCTTCTCATGCGCGCGGATGGTGGTCAGCGAGCCGTCGAAAGTGCCGAGCGCCGCCGTGATCAGCGGCCGCTTCGCGAAGAAGCAGGCATCCGAGACCAGATAGCGCGTCGAGAAATTGTCGGAGCCGTCGAGCACGAGGTCGTAGTCGCCGATCATACCCAGCGCATTGTCGGCGTTGAGCCAGGTGGCATGGCCGACGAAGCGGACATGCGGATTGAGCGCGGAGATCCGCTCGGCCGCGCTCTCGACCTTGTGCCGGCCGATATCGGGCGTCGTATGGATGACCTGGCGCTGGAGGTTTGACAGCGAGACCACATCGTCGTCGACCACGCCGAGCGTGCCGATGCCGGCGGCCGCCAGATACATCAAGGCGGGCGCGCCGAGCCCGCCGGCGCCGATCACCAGCACCGACGCCCGCTTCAGCGCGGCCTGGCCGGGACCACCGACATCGCGCAGCACGATATGGCGGGCATAGCGTTCGAGTTCATCCGGGCTCAGCATCGTCGTCCTTCGTTCCTCTCAACCCTCATGGTGAGGAGCGCTAAGCGCCTCTCCGGACGATGCTACGCATCGCCGGGCGAACCATGAAGGCCCCGGTATCGCTTGTGGCCATCCTTCGAGACGCGGCCCTTGGGCCGCTCCTCAGGATGAGGGCCTGAGTTCGTGGCGTCTATTGCCACCTGAACCACCCCAACATTGTTCGCGACCAACGAGATGTGCTTCAATGGCAGCACGTTCAATGGGCTGGCTGGATTTGTCATGAGATCGATGCTTGCGGCAACACTGATGTTCGCGACTGCCGCAGGCGCGAACGCCCAGATGACGACGCCACAGGTCCCCGGCGCCAAGCCGAAGGTCGTCCAGACCGTGCCGATCCGGCCTCCCGCACTGCAGACGCCGTCGGCGACGGCGGACGCGATGGCGCAGGCGGAGCGGCTGTCGCTGCAGTCCGACCTCGCCTGGGTCGGCCAATATAACGGCGCCATCACCGGCGACGTCAGCGCGCGCATGGTCGAGGCGATCAAGGAGTATCAGAAGGCCAAGGGCGGCAAGCCAACCGGCGTGCTCAATCCGCAGGAACGCGCCGCGCTCGCCGAGACTGCGCGGCGAAAGCAGGAGAGCGTCGGCTGGAAGATCGTGATGGAGCCGACCAGCGGCGCCCGGCTCGGCATCCCCGGTAAATTGGTGCCACAACAGGCGACCGATGCCAACGGCTCGAAATGGACCTCGCCGACCGGGACGGTGCAGGTGCTGTTGAGCCGCCGCAAGGAGGCGAACCCGACCACGGCAAAACTCGCCGAGTTGGAGAAGGAGCCGTCCGGGCGCAAGGTCGACTACACCGTGATGAAGCCCGATTTCTTCGTGCTGTCGGGATTGCAGGGTCTGAAGAAATTCTACGTGCGAGGCACCTTCAAAGGCGACGAAGTCCGCACCATGACGATCCTCTACGACCAGGCGACCGAGAACACGGTCGAGCCGGTCGTGATCGCAATGTCGAGCGCCTTCAATGCATTCCCGTCAGGACCGCAAGCCGGGCCGCCGCCGCGCAAGAATGTCGAATACGGCACCGGCCTCGTCGTCAGCGACGACGGCGCGATCGTCACCGACCGCCTCGTCACCGATAGCTGTCTCGCAATCACGATCGCGGGCCATGGCAGCGCCGACCGTCTCGCGGAGGACAAGGAGCACGATCTCGCGCTCCTGCACATCTACGGCGCCCGCGGCTTGAAGCCGCTCGGCCTCACCGGCGGCGCGGCGAAGACAAGCGTCGATGTCGTCGGCATCGCCGATCCCCAAAGCCAGGGCGGCGCGGCCGGCGTATCGAGCCTCAAGGGCGCGCTGGCGCCGGTCACGGCGAGCGATTCCGCGCTGTCGCCTCCACCGGCGATCGGCTTCTCCGGTAGCCCGGCCATCGACGGCGACGGCAAGTTCGCCGGCATCGCACTGTTGAAGCCGGCGATGGTCGCGGGGCCATCGGTCCCAGCGTCACAGGCGGTGATGGTCTCCGCAGAGACCGTGCGCGAATTCCTGAAGGCGAACGGTGTCGCGGCGAACGGCACGTCGACCGACGCGAAAGCGGCTGTCGTGCGCGTGATCTGCGTGCGGAAGTAAGTCTCGGGTCCCGGCTCTGCAGCGCGCCACTTCGTGCCGCGCTGCGTCCGGGGCACGAGACCTGTACAAGCGCAGACCAGCCGCAACTTTTGTGAGTGGCTTCGCCGCAACGAAGTCATGGAGGCCGTGATAGCCTCCCCTCCAGCCGCAATCATAAGGCGTTCGGACGGGAGGATTTCATGAAAACCTATCAGCTCTACATCAACGGCGAGTATGTCGATCCCGCCAATGGCCAGTGGTTCGACTCGATCGATCCCTATCAGGGCAAGCCCTGGGCGAAGATTCCGCGCGGATCGGCGGCCGATGCCGACAAGGCCGTGAAGGCCGCCAACGAAGCGATGTGGCGCGGCCCGTGGGCGAAGATGACGGCCTCGGCCCGCGGCAAGGTGATGCGCAAGCTCGGCGACCTCGTCGCGGCGAATGCGGAGCGCCTCGCCGAGATCGAGGTGCGCGACAACGGCAAGCTGATGGCGGAGATGCTGGGCCAGTTGCGCTACCATCCGGAATGGTGGTGGTATTTTGGCGGGCTCGTCGACAAGCTGGAAGGTGGGCTCGTCCCGATCGACAAGGCCGACACCTTTGCCTACACGACGCATGAGCCGGTCGGCGTCGTCGCCGCGCTGACCGCCTGGAATTCGCCGCTGCTGTTTGTCGCCTGGAAGTGCGCCGCCGCACTCGCCGCCGGCTGTGCCGTGGTCGTCAAGCCATCGGAATTCACCTCGGCCAGCACGCTGGAATTCGCTGCACTGACGAAGGAAGCCGGAATTCCCGACGGCATCTTCAACGTCGTCACCGGCTTCGGTCCCGAGATCGGCAGCGAGCTGATCTCGCATCCCGGCGTCGCCAAGATCACCTTCACCGGCTCGGACACGACAGGCACGCGGGTCTATGAGACCGCGGCGCGCAGCCTGAAGCGCGTGTCGCTTGAGCTCGGCGGCAAATCACCCAACATCGTGTTCGAGGATGCCGATCTCGCCGCGGCCGCCGCCGGCGCCGTCTCTGGCATCTTCGCAGCGACGGGCCAGACCTGCATCGCCGGATCGCGGCTGCTGGTGCAGCGTTCGATCAAGGACAAGTTCGTGGACCGACTGCTCGAGCTCGCGCGCTCGGCCAAGATCGGCAATCCGATGCAGGCCGACACCAACATTGGTCCCGTCACGACGCCCGCTCAATACAAGAAGATCCTCGACTATATCGACATCGCCAAGGCCGAAGGTGCGCGCTGCCTGCTTGGTGGCAAGCCGGCCTCCGGCGAGGGCATCACCGGCGGTCAGTTCGTCGAGCCGACCATATTCACCGACGTCGACAACACGATGCGGATCGCGCGCGAGGAGGTGTTCGGGCCGGTGCTGTCGATCATTGCCTTCGACAATGAAGAGGACGCCATCCGCATCGCCAACGACACGATCTACGGTCTTGCGGCCGGCATCTGGACCCGCGACCTCGCGCGTGCCATTCGCGTGCCGAAGCAGCTGCGCGCCGGCACGGTCTGGGTGAACACCTATCGCGCGATCAGCTATATGATGCCGTTTGGCGGCATGAAGCATTCCGGCGTCGGCCGAGAGAGCGGCATCGATGCGGTGCGCGAATATCAGGAAACCAAGAGCGTGTGGATCTCGACGGCGACCGACGTGCCGGCGAATCCGTTCGTGATGCGGTGAGGGAGTAGCGGGCAGCTCGCCCGCAGCCATCCTTCGAGACGGCCGCCTTTGGCGGCCTCCTCAGGATGAGGTTTCGGGTTGTGGCGAGGTGCTAACCCTCATGGTGAGGAGCCCGCGAAGCGGGCATCTCGAACCATGGAGGCCGAGCTGGCTGCTGCTAACTCAGCCTGAACCTGATCCCGGCCTTCGCGAGGCCACCCGATATCCCGACCGGCGTGCCGTCCGCGCGCCAGCAGGCGGCGCCGGTCATGGTGCCGTCGTCGTGGAAGGCGATGCCGTTCATGCCGCCGGCGACTGTCGCGACGGGCTGCACCTTGTGGCCGAGCCCCGCGAGTCTTGCGCGCACGCTCTCCGGGACTTTCTGCTCGACTTCGAGCGCATTGCCTTCGGTCCAGACGCGCGGTGCCTCGACCGCCTCCTGCAAGCTCATGCCGTGGTCGATCAGATTGACCAGCGCCTGCATCGCGCTTGGGAAGATGCGCTTGCCCCCGGGCAGGCCGAGCGCGTAGCGCAGCTTGCCGCCGCTCAGCGCCATCATCGGTGACATCGAGGTCGTGACGCGCTTGCCCGGCGCCAGCGACAGCGCGTGGCCTGGACGCGGATCGAACAGGTTCATGTAGTTGTTGGCAATCGTGCCCAGGCCCGGAATCATGATCTTCGCGCCGAACAGATTGTTGATGGTCTGCGTGGTCGCGACCACGTTGCCGAACGCATCCGCGGCCGTCATGTGCGTGGTGTCTGCGGCTTCGAGCTGCGACACGCCGGCGCCCCAGGCCCGCGCCCGCGCGGGATCGATGGCGCGACGTCGCTCCTCCGCATAGGCCTTCGACGTCAGCCGCTCCACGGGGACGCCGACATAATCAGGATCGCCGCTGGCCGCCGCGCGATCGGCGAAGGCGATCTTCAGGACTTCGGCAAGATGGTGGATGGTCTCTGGCGTGCCGAAGCCGAGGCCGCCGATGTCGTAGCCCTCCAGAATGTTCAGCATCTGGGCGATGTGCACGCCGGAGGCCGCGGGCGGCGGCGGACCAAAGATGGTCCAGCCGCGGTAGTCGGCGCGGATCGGCTGTCGTTCGACGGTCCTGTAGCTGGTGAGATCGTTGCGGCGGATGAAGCCGCCGGCCTTTTGCATGTAGTCGACGAGAATGTCGCCGAGCGGCCCTTCGTAGAGCGCCTTCTCGCCGTGGTCGGCGATATACCGCAAGGTCTCGGCATATTCGGCCTGCACCACGCGCTCGCCGACCTTGAGCGGCTCGCCATCAGGCAGATAGATCGCCGCGATCGGCTTGTCCTTGCGCATCTCGGCGGCGCTCTCGCTGATGCATTCGTGCAAGTACGGCGTCGCCGCATAGCCGCGCGCGGCGTGCTTGATCGCGGGCTGCATGACGTCGGCGAGGCTCATGGTGCCGAACCTTTGTAGCGTCTCGCACCAGGCTTTCAGCGAGCCCGGCGTGGCGACCGCCTTCGGACCGTTGAGGTTTTCGTTGCCGACGGTGTCGAACACGTCATGGGCCGAGCCCGGCTTCGACGTGTAGGTGGTGTCACGCACCGCCGCAGGCACGGTGCTCTGGCCGTCGATGAAGCGGTGGCTGCCCTCGGCCAGACGTATGTGCGCCATGCCGCCGCCGATGATGCCGACCATCATCGGCTCGACCACGGTCAGCGTAAACAGGGTCGCGATCGCGGCGTCGATGGCGTTGCCGCCCGCGGCCAGCATCTCGGCGCCGGCGCTGGAGGCCAGTGGATGGTTGCTGACCACCATGCCGCGACTCGCGACCGCAGGCATCTTCTGGCATTCAAAAGTCGTCGCCGTCCGGTCGCGCCAGTTTCCGCCCATGCCCCATGCCCCTTTTATTCGCGGCGGCGAGCACATCACACGCGCGATTACGGGTCCAGTATTGGTACGGATTAGCTGGCATTCCCGATTCTGCCATCATCTTACCCGTTGATTCGGACATCCGCGGTCTTTGGACTGGGCAGGGCACGTCCTGAGCGAGAAGAGCTCAGCATCGAGAAGCGATGCACGTTCGCGTGGCGTTACTCAAAGACCCCAGGCATTCCAAAGGAAATCATCTTCCATGCATACGATCGTATTGGCCACCCAAAAGGGCGGCAGCGGCAAGAGCACGCTTGCCATCGGCCTCGCACTCGCAGCCAGGCAGGCCGGCTTCACCGTCCGCCTGATCGAAACCGACCCGCAGGGCACCCTGTCCAACTGGCACCGCCGCCGCAACAATGACGACATCGTCGTCGAGCCGATCTATCACGCGGCCAATATCGAGCCGCGCCTGAAGATGCTGGCCGACAGCGGCCTTCAGCTCGCGATCGTCGACACCGCGGCCGGCCTCAGCGCCGCCACCACCGCCGCGATACGTCATTCCGACCTGTGCCTGATCCCGGCCCGCCCGAGCGTGGCCGATATCGAGGCGACCGTCTCCACTCTCAGCGTCGCCCGCGCCTGGAAGCGGCCCTACAGCTTCGTGCTGAACCAGACGCCGATCCGCGGCCAGCGCATCGACAATGCCGCGAGCGCCCTCGCCGAGGAAGCCGCGCTCGATCTTTCCGAGGTGCTGGCACGCCCGCTGATCGTGATGCGCAACGACCACCAGGACTCGCTCGCGAGCGGCCTCGCCGTCAGCGAGTTCGCGCCGAACGGCAAGTCGGCGGACGAGATCCGCGGCCTCTGGCGCTGGATCGAGACCCGGCTCGAGCTCGAAGCCACGACCAATGTCCTGATCGACCAGGTCATCTCGACCGCGAACGGGATGTTGCATGTCGCCGCCGAGCTTTCGGCGGACGAGAGCACCACACTGGCGTCCTGAGCGGGGCGATCGCCCAGGCGTCAGACGGGCTCTTCGCCATCCGGTGAAAGAGCCCAAGCGACGAAGCAATCCGGCCCCCCAGCCCGGCCGGATTGCTTCGCTTCGCGTTTTTCGCGGATGCTCTATCCCGTCGTCATTGCGAGCGAAGCGAAGCAATTCAGTATCTTTTCCGCGGGAAAATTCTGGATTGCTTCGTCGCATCAGCGCAAAATTGCTACGCAATTTTGTCGCGAGCTCCTCGCAATGACGCTCGTGGTAGGCGCGTTACCCTTGCCGAGACTCACACGCCGTCGGCGCTCGCCTGATTCTCACTTCTGACATTTCGGACACCAGAACGTCGACCGGCCGTTCTGGGTGAAGCGCTTGACCGTGCCGCCGCAACCCGGCGTGGTGCATTTCTCGCCTTCGCGATCGTAGACCTTGAACGAGTGCTGGAAATAGCCGAGCTCGCCCGAGGTCTGGCGATGATCGCGCAGTGACGAGCCACCGGCCTTGATGGCGTCGTTCAGCACGGTGTGGATCGCACCAACCAGTCGCTTCGCATGATCCGTCGGCTCTCCCTTCTTGGTCGACAGCGTCGCGGCGATCCGGCGCGGTGACAGATGCGAGCGATGCAGGGCTTCGCAGACATAGATGTTGCCGAGCCCTGCGACCACGCGCTGGTCGAGCAGCGCGGCCTTCAGGCTCGTGGCCTTGTCTTCGCAGGACCGCGCCAGCATCGCGGCGTCGAATTCGTTGCCGAGCGGCTCGGGACCGAGCCCGCGCAGCAGCGGCTCCTCGTCGAGCGCGTTGCGCGCGATCACTTTCATGTAACCGAAACGGCGCGGGTCGTTGAACACGATGTCGGCGCCCGAGGACATCCGAAACAGCACGTGGTCGTGCGTGGAGTCTTTGCCCTTCGGATAGTGAAACTCGCCCGGCGCGGCCTCATTGTCCGGCTTGATGACGCGGAAGGAGCCCGACATGCCCAGATGCATCAGGAGCACGTCGCCGGAGGCGAGATCGGCCATGAGATATTTTGCACGGCGCCCGAGCCCGGTGACGACCTGGCCCTTCAGCCGGGCCACGAAATCCGGCTGGAACGGAAAGCGCAAATCCGGCCGGCGGGCCTCCGCATTGAGGATTTTCGCACCCTCCATGACGGGCTGAAGGCCGCGGCGGACGGTCTCGACTTCGGGCAATTCAGGCATGGTCAGGCATTCACCTTATGAGGGCGGTGTGATAGCGCCATTGCGGCGGGCAGGCTATGGTCCGCCTCGTGGAGTAGAGTAATGGATCGGCCGGGCGAAACCACGCATTTTGGCTTCAGGGACGTTCCCCTGGGGGACAAGCAGACGTTGGTGAACGATGTGTTTCACAGCGTGGCGTCGCGCTATGACCTGATGAACGACCTGATGTCCGGTGGCCTGCACCGGGTCTGGAAGGACATCATGATCAACGCGCTCAACCCGCCGCGGAGTGACCGGCCGTTCGCGCTGCTCGACGTTGCCGGCGGCACCGGCGACATCTCGTTCCGAGCCGCCAAGGCGGCGGGCCCGGGCTTCCATGCCACGGTCTGCGACATCAACACCGGGATGCTGGCCGTGGGCCGCGAGCGCGCGGCGAAGCGGCATCTCGAGACCCAGGTCGATTTCGTCGAGGGCAACGCCGAAACGCTCGCCTTCGCCGACTGCAGCTTTGATGCATATACGATCGCCTTCGGCATTCGCAATGTGCCGCGGATCGATCTGGCGCTGCACGAGGCCTACCGCGTGCTCAAGCCCGGCAGCCGCTTCCTGTGCCTGGAATTCTCCACCGTCGAGATGCCCGGGCTCGACCGGATCTATGATCTGTTCTCTTTCAAGGTGATCCCGCCGCTCGGCCGCAT
Source organism: Bradyrhizobium sp. CCGB20 (assembly GCF_024199855.1). Classification (NCBI taxonomy): domain Bacteria; kingdom Pseudomonadati; phylum Pseudomonadota; class Alphaproteobacteria; order Hyphomicrobiales; family Nitrobacteraceae; genus Bradyrhizobium; species Bradyrhizobium sp. CCGB20. Next base: position 86,835 of record NZ_JANADN010000001.1, read on the forward strand.
GGTCACGGGCGATGCCGAATCCTACCAATATCTCGTCGAATCGATCCGCAAATTTCCAAAACCCAACGCCTTCGCCGACATGATCCGCGACGCCGGCTTCGCCCGCGTCAGCTGGCAGACATTGTCGGGCGGGATCGTCGCACTGCATTCGGGCTGGCGTTTGTGATTTCTGCCTTCACCCACATTGTGCGCCTGATCCGCGCCGCGTTCGTCTTTGCGCGCGAGGGCGTGTTCGGCTCGGTCGATCCGAGCCTGGTGCCACCGCCCGGACAGCTGGCGCTGAAACTTGCGCGCGTCGTCGAGCGGCGCGGCCCGAAGCACGGACCGCGGATATCGCGTGCACTGACCCGGATGGGCCCGGCCTATCTCAAGCTCGGGCAATTTTTGGCAACGCGCCCCGACGTCGTCGGCGTCGTGATCGCGCGCGACCTCGAAAGCCTCCAGGACCGCCTGCCGCCGTTCTCGCAGGCCGAAGCGGAAGCCGCGATCGAGACGTCGCTGGAACGCCCCCTGAAGGACGTGTTCGCAAGCTTCAGCGCGCCGGTCGCGGCCGCCTCGATCGCGCAGGTGCATCGTGGCGAGGTCTTGCGCGACGGCATCCGCAAGCCGGTCGCCATCAAGGTGCTGCGGCCGAACGTTGCTGCGCGCTTCCGCCGCGATCTCTCCGATTTCTTCTTCGTCGCGCACAAGGCCGAGGCCTATTCATCCGAGGCGCGGCGCCTGCGACTGATCGAGGTCATCAACACCATGTCGCGCTCGGTCGCGATGGAGATGGACCTGCGGCTCGAGGCTGCGGCGCTGTCCGAGATGGCGGAGAACACGCGCGACGATCCTGATTTTCGCGTGCCGACCGTCGACTGGGACCGCACCACGCACAACGTGCTGACGATGGAGTGGATCGACGGCATCGCGCTGAACGATCACAAGCGCCTGGCAGAGGCGCAGGTCGACCTGCCCGATCTCGGCCGCAAGGTGATCCAGAGTTTTCTGCGCCACGCGCTGCGCGACGGCTTTTTCCATGCCGACATGCATCCGGGCAATCTGTTCCTGGATGACGCCGGCCGTCTCGTCGCGGTCGATTTCGGGATCATGGGCCGGCTCGGGATGAAGGAGCGGCGCTTCCTCGCGGAGATCCTGCTCGGCTTCATCACCCGCGATTATCGCCGCGTCGCCGAGGTGCATTTCGAGGCGGGCTATGTGCCGGCACATCACTCGGTCGAGAATTTCGCGCAAGCCATCCGCGCCATCGGCGAGCCGATCCACAACCGCACGGCCGAAGAAATCTCGATGGCGCGGCTGCTGACGCTGCTGCTCGAGGTCACCGGTCTGTTCGACATGACAACGCGGCCCGAGCTGATCCTGCTGCAGAAGACCATGGTGGTGGTCGAGGGCGTGGCGCGCGGCTTCGATCCCAAGCTCGACATCTGGAAGGTCGCCGATCCCGTGGTGCGCGAGTGGATCGAGCGCAATCTCGGTCCGATCGGCCGCGTCCAGGGCGCGCTTTCGGGCGGCGGCGATCTGGCGCGCATCCTGATGCGTCTTCCGGACATCGCCGCGCGTTCAGTCGCGGTGCTCGAGCAGCTCGAGACCATGACGCGGGAAGGCCTCCGGTTGTCGCCGGAGAGCATCGCGGCGATGGGCCGCAGCGAAGGCCGCAAGAACCGCTGGCGCACCGTGGCGCTCTGGATCATCGCCGCCACCTTCATCGGAATCCTGATCGCCGTCCGGAATCTTTGATTGCACTGCAATCATGCGGATGATAGCATCGCTATCATTCCGTGCTGGAGGGCGTCGTGGCAAGCCTGACCATCCGCAAGCTCGATGAGGGCGTCAAAACCTATCTGCGCCTGCGTTCGGCCAAGAACCGCAGGTCGGTCGAGGAAGAGGTCCGCATCATCCTGGGCGAGCTGATCCAGGGCCACGAGGAGCCGCTGACGCCGATGGCGGCGCCCCCAGATCACGCTCCGGCCCCTGTCTCCCAGCGCACCGGCGCCCTCCCCGAGGCCAGCGTCACCCTGATCATCGGCGGCGGGATCGCGGCCTACAAGTCGCTCGACCTGATCCGGAGGCTCAAGGAGCGCCGCGTCGAGGTCCGCTGCGTGCTGACCAAGGCGGCGCAACAATTCGTCACGCCGCTGGCCGTCAGCGCGCTGTCGCATGAGCGCGTCTACACCGACCTGTTCGACCCCCAGAGCGAGTTCGACGCCGGCCATATCCGCCTCGCGCGCGACTGCGACCTGATCGTGGTGGCACCCGCGACCGCCGACCTGATGGCGAAGATGGCCAACGGCCATGCCGACGATCTCGCCAGCGCCATCCTGCTCGCGACCAACCGCAAGGTTCTGCTGGCGCCGGCGATGAATCCGCTGATGTGGAACAACGCGGCGACCCGGCGCAACGTCGCGCAGCTTCAGCGTGACGGCGTGGTGCTGATCGGCCCGAATTCCGGCGAGATGGCCGAGGCGGGCGAAGCCGGAATCGGCCGCATGTCCGAGGCGATCGAGATCGCCACCGCCGCCGAACGGCTGCTGCGGCCGCCGGTGCCGCGCCCGCTTGCCGGCAAGCGCGTGCTGATCACCGCGGGCCCGACGCATGAGCCGATCGACCCGGTGCGCTACATCGCCAACCGCTCCTCCGGCAAGCAGGGCTTTGCCATCGCCGCCGCCGCGCAGGCCGCGGGCGCCGAGGTGATCCTGGTGAGCGGCCCGGTCGATCTCGGCGATCCCCAGGGCGTGACCGTGAAGCATGTGGAATCGGCGCGGCAGATGCTGGAGCAGGTGCAGGCGGCGCTTCCGGCTGACATCGCGATCTTCGCCGCCGCGGTCGCCGATTGGCGGGTTGCCAGTGAGGGCGAGCAGAAGCTGAAGAAGACCTCGGCCGGCATGCCACCGCTTCAGCTGGTCGAAAACCCCGATATCCTGGCGACGATTTCGAAGCTGACCGACAACCGCCCGCCTCTGGTGATCGGCTTCGCCGCCGAGACCGAGCATCTCATCGACAACGCCAAATCCAAGCTTGCCCGCAAGGGCTGCGACTGGATCGTCGCCAACGACGTTTCGCCGGCCACCGGCGTGATGGGCGGCGACCGCAACACCGTGCACCTGATAACCCGCAAGAAGGGTGAGGAGGACGGCGAGATTGCAGTTGATTCCTGGCCGGTGATGACCAAGGAACAGGTCGCCATCGAACTGGTCGCGCATGTCGCTAGAAGCGTGACCGGCAAATCCCGGGAGCCGGCATCTTGAGCACGAAAGTCACGGTCGAACTGCAACGCCTGGGTCATGCCGAGGGCCTGCCGCTGCCGGTCTATCAGACCGCCGAGGCCGCAGGCCTCGACCTGATGGCCGCGGTACCGGACGGCGAGCCGATGACGCTCGCCCCCGGCCAATATGCGCTGGTGCCGACGGGCCTCGCGATCGCGCTCCCGCCCGGGCACGAGGCCCAGGTGCGACCGCGCTCGGGACTTGCCGCCAAGCACGGCGTCACCGTGCTGAACTCGCCCGGCACGATCGATGCGGACTATCGCGGTGAGATCAAGGTGATCCTGATCAATCACGGCGCAACGCCCTTCGTGGTCAAGCGCGGCGAGCGCATCGCGCAGATGGTGATTGCACCGGTGGTGCAGGCCGCGCTGGTTCCCGTGGCGACATTGTCCGCAACCGATCGCGGCGCCGGCGGCTTCGGCTCGACCGGGCGCTAACGCACGATAATTCCAGCCGAATCATCCCGAAGAACGACGTGGGTTGGAACCGCGCCCCGGCATTTTTGTGGGACCGCCTTTGCGTTCACGATCTGGACTCTTACCGCTGGAGTCGCGGTGGGGGTATTGTCTTTTGATTCGCGCGCGGCGGGGGTCGCCGCGTGCAAATCCGTGCGATCTTGGGGCAACTATGTCAGGCGTGATCGTGTCGATGCGTCGGACGCTGCTGTCGTGCACATCGCTCGTGCGCAACGGCTTGTTGGGAGGCGCCCTCGCGGCGCTGCTGCCGGCTGCGCCGGCTGAGGCTGCCGACCTCGTCGACACTCTTTCCATAATGCTGGACTTCAACCGGCAGGAACTTGCGGTGCTCGCCACCGCGCTCGCGCTGCTCGGCTTCTCGGTCGTGGCCGCGATCCTGTTGATGCGCACACGCGTGCGCACGGCGAACAACGAGGCGCGGCTGCGCGCGCGAATTGGGGAACTGCAACTCCAGTCCGATCGTTTCGGCGCGCTGCTGTTCGCCGAGCCGCAGATCCTGATCTCCTGGCCGGCCGGCGACAATCGCGCGCAGATCTCCGGCGACTTCTCCATGGTGCTGCCGCGCGATTCCTCCCCGCAGCGCGTGCTCGCGTTCGGAACATGGCTGCCGCCGGAACCCGCGCTCCAGATGGATCACGCGGTCGATGCGTTGCGTGATCGCGGCGACGGGTTCCAGCTGACGCTGACCACCGCGCACGGCCACACGCTGGAGGCCATCGGCCGCGCCATCGGCGGCCAGGCCATTGTCCGGATTCGCGAACTCTCCGGACTCCGGCGCGATCTGGCCGAGACCAATCTGCGCTACAAGGCGCTCGCCGACGAGACCGAGATGCTGCGCGGCTTTGCCGCCGCCGCGCCCTGGCCGATCTGGGCCAAGGCCGAGAACGGCGCCCTGGCCTACGCCAATCCGGCCTATGTGCGCGCGACCGAGGCGAACAGCGTCACCGATGCCCAGGAGCGCAAGCTCGAGCTGCTCGACAGCGCCGACCGCACCGCGATGGAGCGGGGCCTGAAGGACGCGGCCAATTTCGCCTCGCGGCTGCCGATCGTGATCGGCGGCGAGCGGCGCATGTACGACGTCCGCGCCGTCAAGGTCGGCAGCGGCAATGTCGGCGTCGCCATCGACGCCAGCGAGGCGGATGCGCTGAGCTCGGCGCTGGTGCGGATGGCGGAGGCGCATCGCCGCACGCTGGACCAGCTCTCGTCGGGCGTCGCCGTGTTCGACGGCCATCGCCGGCTCGCCTTCTACAACGATTCCTACCGCCGGCTGTGGGACCTCGATCGCACCTTCCTCGACGCCAATCCCGACGATTCCAGCGTGCTCGACCAGCTCCGCGCCGCGCGCAAATTGCCGGAGCAGCCGGACTTCCGCGCCTGGAAGGCCAAGCTGCACGACGCCTATCGCGCGGTCGAGACCGCCAAGGACACCTGGTACCTGCCCGACGGCCGCGCGCTCTCCGTCGTCACCACGCCGAATCCGGAAGGCGGCGTCACCTATCTGTTCGACGACGTCACCGAAAGCCTCGAGCTCGCCCGCCGCTTCGACGGCATGATCCGCGTCCAGCGCGAGACGCTGGACAGCCTCGCCGAGGGCGTCGCGGTGTTCGGCAGCAACGGCAAGGCGCAGCTGTTCAACCCGGCCTTCGTCCGGATGTGGAAGCTGTCGAGCGACGCCATGCGCGACGAGCCACACATCCAGACCGTCGAAGGCTGGTGCCATCAGCTGTTCGACGACCCCGTGGTCTGGCGCCAGATCCGCGAGGCCGTCACCTCGATCGAGAGCCGCGCCGACGTGCCGCTGAAGCTGGAGCGCAAGGACGGCAGCGTGCTCGACGGCATGATCCGGCCGCTGCATGACGGCGCCACCATGCTGACATTCCAGGACATCACCGACACCGAGAACGTCGAGCGTGCGCTGCGCGAGCGCAACGAGGCGCTGGAGGCTGCCGACCAGATGAAGGTGGATTTCGTCCACCACGTCTCCTACGAGTTGCGCTCGCCGCTCACCACCATCATCGGCTTCGCGCATTTCCTCAGCGATCCCTCCACCGGGCCGCTGACGCCGAAACAGGCCGAATATCTCGACTACGTCACCAAATCGACCAATGCGCTGCTGGCGCTGACCAACAACATCCTGGATCTCGCCACCATCGACGCCGGCGCCATGAAGCTGGAACTCGGACCGGTCGACGTCAGCAAGACCATCGAGCTCGCCGCCGAGGGCATCCAGGACCGTCTTGCCACCGACCGCATCCGCCTCAAGGTCGAGATCGCGCCCGATGTCGGCAGCTTCGTCGGCGACGAGAAGCGCGTGGTGCAGGTGCTCTATAACCTCCTCGCCAACGCCGTCGGGTTTTCTCCACAGGATTCCACCGTCGGCATCAGCGCGCGGCGCACCGAACGCAGCGTGGTCTTCACTGTGACAGATTCCGGGCCTGGAATACCTGCCGACATGAAGGACAAGGTGTTCAACTGGTTCGAAAGCCGCTCGCAGGGGTCGCGTCACCGCGGCGCCGGGCTCGGCCTGTCGCTGGTGCGCTCCTTCGTCGAGCTGCATGGCGGCAAGGTGCGGGTGGATTCGATCGTCGGCCGGGGCACGGTCGTGATCTGCGATTTCCCGACCGACCAGGCGGCGCATCGCGACGCCGCCGAATGACTGAACCAACCACATTCTCCGTCGCGCTTGTCAACGAGACGGCGACCGCGCAATTGATGGCCGATCTCGCCCTGCTGGTCGGCCCCGGCGACGTCATCACCCTCACCGGCGATCTCGGTGCCGGCAAGACCGCGGCCGCCCGCGCCATGATCCGCTATCTCGCGGGCGACGAGGCGCTGGAAGTCCCGAGCCCGACCTTCACCCTGGTGCAGGGTTACGAGCTGCCGCCGTTTCCGGTGGTGCATGCCGATCTCTACCGGGTCGAGAACGAGAGCGAGCTCGAGGAGATCGGCCTGTCGCCGCTCCCCGATGCGACGCTCGTCCTGATCGAATGGCCGGAGCGCGCGCCGTCGGCGATGCCGCAAGACCGCATCGACATCGCGCTGACGCACCGGCCGGCGCTGGGCTCGAATGCACGCGCCGCCGACATCACCGGTCATGGCAAGGCCGCCGCCACTATTGCGCGGCTGAAGGCGCTACGCGACTTCCTCGATACATCCGGCTACATGGATGCAACGCGCAAGCGCATGGCCGGCGATGCCTCGACCCGCTCCTACGCGCGACTGCTGCGCGACGACGAGATCGTCATCCTCATGAACTTTCCGCAGCGGCCCGACGGCGCTGCGATGTACGGCGGAAAATCCTACAGCGCCGCGGTGCATCTTGCCGAGAACGTAAAACCGTTCGTCGCCATCGACGAAGGCCTGCGCGCGCAAGGCATCTCCGCGCCCGCGATCCATCACTCCGATCTCGACCACGGCTTCCTGATCACCGAAGATTTTGGCAGCGAAGGCGTGATCGAAGGCGATCCACCGCGCCCGATCGCCGAGCGCTATGAGGCCGCGACCGACGCATTGGCCGCGCTGCACGGCAAGACGCTGCCGGAGACGTTGCCGCTGGCGGACCAGACTTACGCCATTCCGGTCTTCGACACCGAGGCGCTGCTGATCGAGATCGGGCTGATGCCAGAATGGTATCTGCCCGACCGCAATGCGCCGCTGAGCGAGGAGAAGCGCGCAGAGTTTTTCGCGATGTGGCGCGAGCTGCTGAAGAAGCCGCTGGCCGCGCCGAAGAGCTGGATCATCCGCGACTACCACTCGCCCAATCTGATCTGGCTCGCTGACCGCGCCGGCATCGCGCGCGTCGGCGTGATCGACTTCCAAGACACCGTGCTCGGACCGCGATCCTACGATGTCGTCTCGCTGCTCCAGGATGCCCGCATCGATGTGCCCGAAAACCTCGAGCTGACGCTGCTGTCGCGCTACATCAAGGCGCGCCGCGCGGATGATGCGAGCTTCGATCCGGCCGGCTTCGCCGAGCTCTACGCCATCATGTCGGCGCAGCGGAACACACGCCTGCTTGGCACCTTCGCCCGCCTCAACCGCCGCGACGGTAAGCCGCATTATCTGCGTCACCAGCCGCGGATCTGGACCTACCTCCAGCGCTCGCTGGCGCATCCGGCGCTTGGCCCCTTGCGCGACTGGTATCTCGCCAACGTCCCGCCGCCCCAAGAGGCACCCCAGGAAACGCCCCAAGAAACGTCCCAAGCGCCTCTGCAAGCCTGATTCGCGGCCCGATTTACCGGCTGTTAGCCATCGCATTGGTATCATGGCCCGCAGGCAGCCGGACAATGACGGGGCTGGAGCAGGGCAGATGGCGGTGAAGACGGACCAGCGCGGCAACAACCGGGTTGTTTTCGAGCGCGGGATTCCGGCCCAGATGATGGGAATCGACGGCACCTGGCGGCGCGACTGCACCATGGAGGACGTCTCCGAAAGCGGCGCCAAGCTGACCATCGACGGCTCGGTCGAAGGCCTGCATCTGAAGGAATTTTTTCTCCTGCTGTCGTCGACGGGACTTGCTTACCGGCGCTGCGAACTGGCCTGGGTCAATGGTGACCAGATCGGCGTCAATTTCCTCAAGCTCGGCGACAAGAAGAAAAAGGCGCGTCCCACATCCGTCGGGGCGTGACGGCAACACCCGTCGTACAACCGTCACGGCAGGTCATTAAGGCGGTTAAGACGCGGTGCGGCTGATTGCGGTCCGTGCTAGGCTTGCTGCAACGCGAACTTCTTCTGAGTCAAGCTTCCGAGAAAGACGAGTCTGAGAAAGCGAACGATGTCCGTCAATCCGACCAAAGCCATGGTGCTCGCCGCAGGGTTCGGCCTGCGCATGCGTCCGTTGACGGAGAAGATGCCGAAGCCGCTGGTGCCGGTGGCTGGCCAGCCGCTGCTGGACCATGTGCTCGACAAGCTCGGCGACGCCGGCGTGACCGAGGCGATCGTCAATGTGCACTATCTGCCGGACCAGATCATCAATCACACCGCATCCCGCCAGCATCCGCGCGTAACCATCTCGGACGAGCGCGACCAGGTGCTCGGCACCGGTGGCGGCGTGGTCAAGGCGCTGCCGCTACTCGGCGATGCGCCGTTCTTCCACGTCAATTCCGACACGCTGTGGATCGACGGCGTACGCTCGAACCTGGCGCGGCTTGCCGAAAACTTCGACCCCGCGCGAATGGACATCCTGCTGCTGATGGCGCCGACCGCGACCAGCATCGGCTATAGCGGCCGCGGCGACTACGGCATGCTGCCCGACGGCGCCCTGCGCAAGCGCAAGGAAAAAGAGGTCGTCCCGTTCGTCTATGCCGGCGCCGCGATCCTGTCGCCCTCGATCTTCGCCGACGCACCGCAGGGTGAGTTCTCGCTGACCAAAATGTTCGACCGCGCCAACGAGCAGGAGCGGCTGTTCGGCCTCCGCCTCGACGGCGTCTGGATGCATGTCGGCACGCCCGACGCGGTGCATGCCGCGGAAGAGGCGTTTCTGGAGAGCGTGGCGTAAGCTAGCCTCGAAGACGGTGCCGTAGGGTGGGCAAAGCGAAGCGTGCCCACCAAATCAAGCTGAAGAACTCACTGAGAGACGTCGTGGGCACGGCGCTCTCGCGCCTTTGCCCACCCTACGGCACCTGTTTTCGCCCCGCGAACAGCGGGGAAAGACCCCGCGCCTCCCCATGACCATTCGCGTTCGCCTCCCTATATTGCCGTGATTCCCGAATCAGGCAGCCCATGCGCGTTTTCAGCGTTCCCCTCTCAGTTCCGTTCCTGCGCACGATCGTCTCGGCCCTGCTGGACGGCCGGCTGGTCGAGGGATTCGAGGCGCGCAAGGAACCGGCGCGGCTTGCCGACGCCACGCTGTACCTGCCGACCCGCCGCGCCATGCGCGTCGTGCGCGAGATCTTTCTCGACGAGATGAAGGCGGACGCGGTCGTGCTGCCGCGCATCGTCGCGCTCGGCGACATCGACGAGGACGAGCTCGCTTTCGCCGACGAAGGCGAGCAGTTCTCCGGCACAACGCCGCTCGACATCCCGCCGCGGCTCGGCGAGCTCGAACGCCGGCTGACGCTGGCGCAGCTCGTCGCCGCCTGGGCCAAGGGCCCGGTGCTGTCGCCTCTGGTGGTCGGCGGTCCCGCCTCGACGCTGGCGCTGGCCGGCGACCTCGCCCGCCTGATCGACGACATGGTCACGCGCGGCGTCGACTGGAGCGCGCTCGACGGCCTCGTGCCTGATAACCTCGATCGCTACTGGCAGCACTCGCTCGAATTTTTGCGCATCGCGCGCATTGCCTGGCCCGGTCATCTCGCGGAGATCAACCGCATCGAGCCCGCGGCGCGGCGCGATCTCCTGATCGCCGCAGAAGCAAAACGGCTGACCGCGCATCCCCATGGCCCCGTGATCGCGGCCGGCTCGACCGGCTCTATGCCGGCCACCGCAAAATTCCTGCATGCGGTCGCATCGCTCCCGCACGGCGCCGTGGTGCTGCCGGGGCTCGACACCGATCTCGACGACGACGCCTGGCGCACCATCGGCGGCGTGCGCGATTCGCTCGGCAAGTTCGCGGAGCATCCGGCCTCGAACCATCCGCAATATGCCATGCATTCGCTGCTGGATCGCTTCGGCATCAAGCGCAGCGACGTCGAGATCCTCCAGCCGCCGGCGGGCGGCGGCCGCGACCTGCTCGCATCCGAATCGATGCGGCCATCGGCCAAGACGGAAGTCTGGCACGATCGGCTGAAGCAGCCTGACGTCGCCGCGAAGATCGCAGGCGGCATGAATCACCTCGCGGTCGTCGAAGCTCCCAACCCTGAAATGGAAGCGCTCGCGATCGCCATCGCGATGCGCGAGGCGCGGCATCTCGACAAATCGGCAGCGCTGGTGACGCCGGATCGCGCACTGGCGCGACGGGTGATGGCCGCGCTGACGCGATGGGATCTCGCCTTCGACGATTCCGGCGGCGACGTGTTGATGGAGACATCGGCCGGTGTTTTCGCGCGGCTCGCCGCGGAAGCTGCGACCAAGGGATTGGAGCCGCCGACGCTGCTCGCCATGCTGAAACATCCGTTGTGCCGGCTCGGCCGGCCGCCCGGCGCATGGAAGGCTGCGATCGAGGGGCTGGAGCTTGCGGTCCTGCGTGGCACGCGTCCGCCTGCGGGCACGGGCGGCCTGCTGCGCGAATTCAATCGTTTCCGCGAGGAGCTGGCAAAGCTGTGGCGCAGCGAGGTCTCCGCGCTCCACAAGGCCGAGCCGCGCGCGCGTCTCAAGGCCGAGGACCTCGACCGCATCCAGGCGCTGGTCGATGTCTTGCAGAAGGCGTTGGCGCCGATCGAGAGCCTCGCATCGTCAAGGCCATTCGACTTCGCCGAGCTTGCGCACCGGCATCGCGAGATCATGATCGAGCTGTCGCGCGACGAGCAGGGCATCCCGCTCGCCTTCGAGGACCGCGAGGGCCTCGCACTCGCTGCCGCCTTCGACGACCTGCTGCGCGGTGGCACGACCAGCGGATTGATGGTGCCGCTGCCGGACTACCCGGACGTCTTCCAGACCGCATTCGGCGACCGCGCGGTGCGGCGGCGGGACAAGCCCGGCGCGCGGCTGCAGATCTATGGTCCGCTGGAATCGCGTCTGATGCAGGCCGACCGAATCATCGTCGGCGGGCTGATCGAAGGCGTCTGGCCGCCGGCGCCGCGCATCGATCCCTGGCTCAGCCGGCCGATGCGGCACGAGCTCGGCCTCGATCTTCCGGAGCGCCGTATCGGCCTCTCCGCGCACGACTTCGCGCAGCTGCTCGGCGGCGGCGAAGTCATCCTCACCCATTCCGCCAAGGCCGGCGGCGCGCCGGCGGTGGCCTCGCGCTTCCTGCACCGGCTGGAGGCGGTTGCGGGCGCCGATCTCTGGAAGGCGGCCATCCGCGCCGGCGAAAAATACGTGCAGTTCGCGGGCGCGCTCGACCAGCCCGCCGAGGTCAAGCCGATCAAGCAGCCCGAGCCGCGGCCGCCGCGCGCGACGCGACCACTGACAATGTCGGTCACCGAGATCGAGGACTGGCTGCGCGATCCCTACACAATCTACGCCAAACGCATCCTGAAGCTCGCCGCGCTCGATCCCGTCGACATGCCGCTGTCCGCCGCCGACCGCGGCTCGGCGATCCACGATGCACTCGGCGAGTTCACGGAGACCTATGCTTCGCGTCTGCCCGACGATCCCGCCCGCGTGCTGCGCGCGATCGGCGAGAAGTTTTTTGCGCCGCTGATGGAGCGCCCTGAAGCACGGGCGCTGTGGTGGCCGCGCTTCCAGCGTATCGCGCGCTGGTTCGGCGAATGGGAGACGGTGCGGCGCGATGCGATCGAGTCGATCGCCGCGGAGACCCGCGGTGAGATTTCGATCATGCTCGACCCTGAGCGCAGCTTCAAGCTCTCCGCCCGCGCCGACCGCATCGAGCGGCGACAGGGCGGCGGCTACGCCATTCTCGACTACAAGACTGGCCAGCCGCCGACCGGCAAGCAGGTCCGCATGGGCCTGTCGCCGCAGCTCACGCTGGAAGCGGCGATCCTGCGCGAGGGCGGCTTCCCCGATATCGACGCCGGTGCGTCCGTCAGCCAGCTCGTCTATGTGCGCCTCAGCGGCAACAATCCGCCGGGCGAGGAGCGCATCCTCGAACTGAAGTTCAAGCAGGGCGACGAGCCGCAGCCGCCGGACACGGCCGCCGCCGAAGCACGGGCCAAGCTCGAGGCCCTGATCCGCGCCTTCGACGACGAGAATCAGGCGTACACCTCGCTGAACCTGCCGATGTGGACCAACCGCTACGGCACCTATGACGACCTCGCCCGGATCAAGGAATGGTCTGCGGCCGGCGGCCTGGGGATCGAGGAATGGTGAAGCTGCCGCGCCCCATCCCGGATGAAGTGCGCGCAAGGCAGGCGCGCGCGTCCGACCCGACCGCGTCGGCCTTCGTGTCGGCCAATGCCGGCTCGGGCAAGACGCACGTGCTGGTGCAGCGCGTGATCCGCCTGCTGCTGTCGGGCGTGCCGCCGGAAAAGATCCTCTGCATCACCTTCACCAAGGCCGCCGCCGCCAACATGGCCGAACGCGTGTTCACCACGCTTGGCCATTGGGTGACGCTTGATGATACCGGGCTCGATGCCGCGATCCGCGCCGTCGGCATCCCGCACCCCAGTGCAAAGCTGCGGCGCGAGGCGCGAAAGCTGTTCGCGTGCGCACTGGAGACGCCGGGCGGGCTGAAGGTGCAGACCATCCACGCGCTGTGCACGCGCCTGCTGCAGCAATTCCCGTTCGAGGCCAACGTGCCGGCGCGCTTTGCCGTGATCGACGAGCGCGACCAGACCGACATGATGGAGCGCGCCAATCTGAAGGTGCTGCTGGAGGCCGCGCGCGATCCGGAGACCGTCACCGGCCGCGCGCTGCTGACCGCGATGGCGAGCGCCGCCGACGTGACCTTCAAGGAGGTCGTGCGCGAGGCCTGTCTCAGCCGCGACCATTTCATGGCCTGGACCGACGAGGCCGGCAACGCCGGCGCCGCGGCCGAGCAGATGGGGGCCGTTCTGGGCGTCGATGCGAGCGACCGCATCGAGGACGTCGAGACAGAGATTCTCGACGGCCCGTTCCTGCCGCGCTCGCGTTGGGACGACATTGCCTTTGCGCTGGAGGACGGCAGCAAGTCCGATAATGACCAGGCCAGCCGGCTCCGCGAGGCAAAGGTCTTTTCCGGCAGCGCGCAGGTCGATGCCTATCTCTGCGTCTTCCTCACCGACGAAAAGCTGCCGCGCAAGGCAGTGCTGACCAAGAAATTTGGCGAGCACAATCCATCCGTCGCCCGTCTGTTCGAGAACGAGGCGCAGCGTCTCAGTGGCCTGATCGAGAAGCGCCGTGCGGTGACCATGCGCGACCGCACCGCGGCGCTGCTGCATATCGCGACGGCCGCCGCGGCAAACTACCGCCGCGAGAAGCAGGAGCGCGGCCTGCTCGACTATGACGACCTGATCGACAAGACGCTGGCGATGCTCAACCGCGTCGCCTCGGGCTGGGTGCATTACAAGCTCGACCGCGGCGTCGATCACGTCCTGATCGACGAAGCCCAGGACACCAGCCCACGGCAATGGGACATCGTCGCGCACATCATTTCGGAGTTCACGGCCGGAGAAGGCGCGCGCGAGGGGTTGAACCGCACCGTCTTCGCGGTCGGTGACGAGAAGCAGTCGATCTTCTCGTTCCAGGGGGCCGACCCCCATGAATTCGACGCTCGCAAGCGGGAGCTGCATCGCAAGTTCACGGCGGCCGGCCTGAAATTCGACCCGGTCGCCTTCACTTATTCGTTCCGCTCGGGCGCGGCGATCCTGCACTCCGTCGACCACGTCTTCCGCGAGCAGGAGATCTACAAGAGCATCCATTCGGTCGAGATCGGCCATCCCCTGCACAATGCGCTCGCCGATGCAGGTCCGAGCGTGATCGAGCTGTGGGATCTGGCCGTCGCGGACGACAGGCAGGAGATCGAGGGTTGGCGCGCGCCGTTCGACGGCGTCGCCGCCACCAGCCCTGAAGTCAAGCTCGCGCGTCGCATCCAGACCGAGATCAAGCGGCTGGTCGAGAGCGGGACGCTGACGGGACACGAAGGCGAGCGCCGCCCCCTGCGCTACGGCGACATGCTGATCCTGGTGCGCCGGCGCGGCAATGCATTCGACGCCGTGATCCAGGCGCTGAAGCACGCCAACGTGCCGGTCGCCGGTGCCGACCGGCTGAAGCTGACCGAGCACATCGGCATCATCGACCTGATGAATCTCGCCGACGCGCTGCTGCTGCCGCAGGACGATCTCGCGCTCGCGGTGGCGCTGAAGAGCCCGCTGTTCGGTCTCGACGACGACGATCTGTTTCAGCTGGCCCATGGCCGCAAGGGATCGCTGCGCCGTGCACTCGGCGAGCATGCGGCTGGAAGCGAGAAGTTCGCGACCGTGCTGCGACGCCTGGAAGCCTGCGAGACGCGGGCGCGCGAGGAGACGCCATTCGCATTCTACGCCTGGCTGCTCGGCGGCGACGGCGGCCGCGCGCGCATCCTGCGCCGGCTCGGTCACGAGGCCAATGATGCCCTCGACGAGTTTCTGGAGCTGGCGCTGAGCTACGAGCGCAAGGCGCCGGCCTCGCTGCAAGGCTTCATGGCCTGGCTGCGCTCGGCCGACACCGAGGTGAAGCGCGACATGGAGATCTCGCGCGACGAGGTGCGGGTGATGACGGTGCATGGCGCCAAGGGCCTCGAGGCCTCCGTCGTGTTCATGGTCGACACGACGTCCTCGCCCGCGGACTCGCAGCGAGTCCGGCTGATCCATGTACCGCGCGGCAATGGCGGCGAGGTCGTGGTCTGGGCCGGGCGCAAGGCCGACGATCCCAAGCCCGTCGCCGACGCACGCAAGGCGATGATCGATGAGACCGAGGACGAGTATCGCCGCCTGCTCTATGTCGCGATGACGCGTGCGGCCGACCGCCTGATCATCGGCGGCTGCATGCCGGGCAACATGAAGACGGTGCGCAAGCTGAGCTGGTACGACCTCGTCGACACCGGCCTCACCGGCTCGGGTCTGGACAAAGAGACGATCGAGACGCCGCTCGGCAAGGTGACCCGGTTTGCCCGTCCCGAGGACGTCGCGGCGCTGGGCACGCCGGCGGCGTCCGTGGACCAATCGATCGTGCTGCCGGACTGGCTGCGAACGCCGGCGCCGCGCGAAATGATCGAGGATGATCCGGTGCGCCCCTCCGGCCAGGCGGCCGAGGAAGGCCGCAGCGTGCGAACCGGCGAATCGGTCCAGTCGCGCGCGCTGGCGCTCCAGCGCGGCACGCTGGTGCACCGGCTGCTGCAATCCCTGCCCGACATCGCCGCCGAGCGCCGGCGCGAGGCCGCGCTCGGTTTCATGGCGCGCAACGCCTCGGATTGGCCTGAGGCCGACCGGACCGCACTGGCCGACAAGGTGCTCGCCCTGATCGCCGAGCCGCGCTTTGCGCCTGTGTTTGCCGCCGGCAGCCGGGCCGAGGTCGCCATCGTCGGCAAACTCGACCGGCCGGGACGGCCGCCGGCGCTGGTCTCGGGGCAGATCGACCGGCTGGTCGTTCGTCCGGACGAGGTCTTGATCGTCGATTTCAAGACCAACCAGGCGGCGCCCACAAGCGCGGCCGCAGCGCCCGCCACCTATGTCCGGCAGCTTGCGCTGTACCGGGCGGTGCTGGCGCGGCTTTATCCCCAAAAGCCGATCCGCGCGGTCCTGCTCTGGACCGAGGCCCTTGAATATATGGAGATTTCAGCCCCCGCGCTGGACGCGGCGCTGGCATCCCTTCATCTCGGTGTGAGCGACCTTGACCCGGCAAGGGGCCGTTCATAGGTTGACGCCATGATCCCGGGCGCGATTCCCATCCGCGCCGATTCTTTCAACCGAGTGAGGTACTCCAATGGCCGTTAGCAAGGTTTCCGACGCCGATTTCGAAGCCGAAGTGCTCAAGGCGAACGGCCCCGTGGTCGTCGATTTCTGGGCCGAGTGGTGCGGCCCCTGCCGCATGATCGCGCCCGCCCTCGACGAGATCGCCGGTGCGATGGGCGACAAGGTCAAGATCGTGAAGCTCAACGTCGACGAGAGCCCGAAGACCGCGTCCAAGTACGGCGTGATGTCGATCCCGACCCTGATGATCTTCAAGGGCGGCGAGATGGCCTCCCGCCAGGTTGGCGCCGCGCCGAAGGCGAAGCTGCAGCAGTGGATCACGTCGGCGGTCTGATCCGCGGCGCGACGAACTAGCGAATTCTGCAACGGCCGGCGAAACGCCGGCCGCTTTGTTTTGCCCTACTTGATCCAGCCCGTCGCGAGCGCATTCGCCAGCTCCGGCTGATGATTGCGGCGGGCAAGCGCGGCCATGGTCTCGTGGTCGTAGGCGACGTTGCGGAACGTCACCTGCCACTCACCATCAGCCAGTTCGAGGATGGCGTAGCGCGCGTGCGGCGTGCCGGCCTCGACGACATGGGGAAACGGGTGCGTGTCGCGATAGCCGGGGCTGCCGACGCTGCCGGGATTGACGATCAGCCGGCCGTCGCGAAGCCGCACGGCGCGGGCGAGATGGGTGTGGGCGCAGAGAATCAGCGACTGCGTGACGCTTTGCGCGAACTGCTCGATGCGGTCGAGTAGCGATAGCGCCACCGTGCCGTCCGAATGCACGGTGTCGAGCCAGTAGATTTCGTCGTTCTCGGGCGTCGCGTGGCAGAGGAACACCTTGTCGCGAAACACCCGCGTCATCGGCTGCGCGCGCAGCCAGTCGAGCTGCGCTTCATTGAGCTGTGCGTGCGCGGGGCGGTCCCACGAGCCCATCTTCTCCGCCGGACGGTCGAGCAGATAGCGGTCGTGATTGCCGAGCACGTGCACCGCGTCGAGCTCCATCAGGATCTCGATGGTCCGCCGCGCATCGAGCGGGCCGCTCAGCATGTCGCCGAGATTGACGATGTCGGCGATGCCGAGCGCGCGGATGTCGGCGAGCACCGCCTCCAGCGCGAGGTAGTTTCCGTGGACGTCGGCAATCGCGGCAAAACGCATGGGCATCCTCTCTTGCCCCGGACGCGGCGCAGCGTGAAACGGTGCGCTGCTGAGCCGGGGCCCATGTGGCGGCATTCTGGGTCCCGGCTCAGCGCTCCGCTTCGCTGCGCTTGTCCGGGACACGAGGCCGACTATGCAGGAGGCGTGCCGTTGAGCCCGAGCACATGCCCGGCCAGATAGAGCGAGCCGGTGATCAGGATGCGCGGCGGCACCTCGTAGGCGAGCTTCGCCAAAGCGCGCAGCGCGGCTTCGATGCCGGGGGCGGTCTCGACGCGCATGCCGAGGCTGCGCGCGGCATCCGCGAGGCGATCGACCGGCATCGCGGCCTCGGTGTCGGGGATCGGCACCGCGATGATGTGACGGGTGAGGCCAGCGAAATTGGCGAGAAAGCCGCCCGCGTCCTTGTTGGCCATCATGCCCGCGATCACCACCAGCGGCCGCGACACCCGCTCTTCGAGATCGCCGAGCGCGGCCGCCGCAACGCGCCCGCCTTCGGCATTGTGCCCGCCATCGAGCCAGATCTCCGAGCCTTGCGGGCCGAAAGCGAGCAGCTCGCCCGCGGTGATACGCTGCATCCGCGCCGGCCATTCGGCACCGACGATGCCGGCCTCGAATGCCGCCTGGTTGATCTTGAAGGTCGGGATCGCCCGCAGCGTCGCGATCGCAAGACCCGCATTGTCGAACTGGTGGCGGCCGAACAGGCGCGGCGCCGTCAGGTCCATCAGGCCGCGCTCGTCGGAATAGACCAGGCGCCCGTGCTCGACATTGACGTGCCAGCTCTCGTTCGCGGCAAACAGCGGCGCGCGCATGCGCTTGGCCTGCGCCTCGATCACCGCCATGGCCTCCGGTGACTGCTCGGCGCAGATCACGGGCACGCCGCGCTTGATGATCGCGGCCTTCTCGCCGGCGATCGACGTCAGCGTATCGCCGAGGAAGTCCATATGATCCATGCTGACAGGCGTGATCACGCAGGCCGCCGGCGCGTCGATCACGTTGGTCGAATCCAGTCGGCCGCCGAGGCCGACTTCGAGCAGCACGACATCGGCAGGGTTCTGCGCGAACAGATGGAAGGCGGCGGCGGTCTTCAGCTCGAACACGGTCGCGGCTTCGCCGGCATTGACGCGCTCGACCTCTTCCAGTGCCGCGCGCAATTCGTCGTCACCGACCAGCACGCCACCGCCGACGCGGCCGAGCCGGAAACATTCGTTGATGCGGACCAGATAAGGTGAGGTGTAGGCGTGGACGCGCAGGCCGGCTGCTTCAAGCGTCGCGCGCAGATAGGCGAGCGTCGAGCCCTTGCCATTGGTGCCGGCGATGTGGATCACCGGCGGCAGCTTGCGTTCGGGGTGGCCGAGCCGCTCGAGCAGGCGGTGCATCCGCTCGAGCCCGAGATCGATGCGCTTCTGGTGCAGGGCCGACAGCCGCCCGATCAATTCATCGAGCGGCGGCTTTGCGCTGTCGGGGGACGCGTTCACGCGTGGGGCGCAGCCGGCGCCGTCTCAGCCGCCGATACGATCTGCGCCGGGCTGACGACCGGCTGCACCGATTTCGATGCGCTTTCCTGCGCCGGCGCCTTGGTCAGCAGGCGGCAGAGCCGCGCCAGCGTCGGGCGTAGCTCGTGGCGATGCACGACCATGTCGACCATGCCGTGCTCTTTCAGGTATTCGGCACGCTGGAAGCCTTCCGGCAGCTTCTCGCGGATGGTCTGCTCGATGACGCGGGCGCCAGCGAAACCAATGAGCGCACCGGGTTCGGCGATCTGCACGTCGCCCAGCATCGCGTAGGACGCGGTGACGCCGCCGGTGGTCGGGTTGGTCAGCACGACGATGTAGGGCTGCTTCGCTTCGCGCAGCATCTGCACCGCGACGGTGGTGCGCGGCATCTGCATCAGCGACAAAATGCCTTCCTGCATGCGCGCGCCGCCCGAGGCCGCGAACACGATGAACGGCGACTTCTTCTCGACCGCGAGCTCGAGCCCGCGCACGATGGCCTCGCCCGCGGCCATGCCGAGCGAGCCGCCCATGAAATCAAAATCCTGCACGGCAACGACGACGGCGGCGCCCTCGAGCTTGCCGTAGCCGACCTTGATCGCGTCGTTCAGATTGGTGCGCGCCCGCGCATCCTTAATGCGGTCGACATATTTCTTCTCGTCGCGGAACTTGAGCGGATCGGGCGTGACGTCGGGCAGCGCAACGTCGTACCAGGTCTCGTTGTCGAAGATCGACTTCAAACGCGCCACCGCGCCCATGCGCATGTGGTAGTTCGAGCCGGGGATGACGAACTGGTTGGCCTCGACGTCCTTGTAGAACACGAGCTGCCCGGAATCCGGGCATTTGATCCACAGATTCTCCGGCGTCTCCCGCCGCAGCATGTTGCGGATCTTCGGCCGGACCACATTGGTAAGCCAGTTCATGGTTTGCTCCGATGTGCGACCCCGCGCAGGGATCGCCTGAAGGGATATATGGCGGCCGGACCTTTGCCCGGCAAGTCGCCGTGTCGTCCGCGTTAGAGCATGATCCGGAAAAGTGTGAAGCGGTTTTCCGACAAGATCATGCTCAAACTAAAGAGCTAAAGCGGAATTATGGCCTATTCCGCCGCCTGTTGCGCGCCCTTGACGCCCTGGGCCAGGGCCGCCGTCAGCTCAGCGACGGCGTTAACGGTCTTGGCGGTCGCCCGCCCTTCGGCATCGAGGCTGTTCTTGAGCGCATCGACCAGCGCGGTGCCGACCACCGAACCATCGGCCGTCTCGGCGATGGCGCGCGCCGCCTCCGGCGTGCGGATGCCGAAACCGACGCAGATCGGCAGCTTGGTATGCCGCTTGATGCGCGCGACGGCTTCGCCGACGGCGTTCGCATCCGCCGCCGCTGCACCGGTGATACCGGCGATGGAGACGTAATAGACAAAGCCCGACGTGTTCGCGAGCACCGCGGGCAGGCGCTTGTCGTCGGTGGTCGGGGTCGCCAAGCGAATGAAGTTCAGGCCCGCCTTCAGCGCGGGAATGCAGAGCTCGTCGTCTTCCTCCGGCGGCAGATCGACGATGATCAGGCCGTCAACGCCGGCCGTCTTGGCATCAGCCAGGAACTTGTCGACGCCGTAAATGTAGATCGGATTGTAATAGCCCATCAGCACCAGCGGCGTGGCGTTGTCGTCCTTGCGGAAGTCGCGCACGAGGTCCAGCGTCTTCTTCAAGGTCATGCCGGCCTTGAGCGCGCGCAGACCCGCAGCCTGGATCGAGGGACCATCCGCCATCGGATCGGTGAAGGGAATGCCGAGCTCGATGACGTCGGAGCCTGACTTGGGCAGCGCCTTGACGATCTCGAGCGACGTCGCGAGATCGGGATCGCCGGCCATCACATAGGTGACGAAGGCCGCGCGGCCCTGTTTCTTCAGTTCGGCAAAACGCGTGTCGATACGAGTGGTCACTGCTTCCTGCCCTTCAGAATTTCCGAGATCTGCGGAATGTCCTTGTCGCCGCGGCCGGAGAGGTTGACCACCATCAGATGATCTCTAGGCCGCTTCGGCGCGAGCTCCATGACCTTGGCGATGGCATGCGCGGATTCCAGCGCCGGCGGGATGCCCTCGAGGCGCGACAGCAGCATGAAGGCATCAAGCGCCTCGTCGTCGGTCGCAGAGAGGTAGTTCACGCGGCCGATCTCGTGCAGCCAGGAATGCTCGGGGCCGATGCCGGGATAGTCGAGACCGGCCGAGATCGAATGCGCGTCCTGGATCTGGCCATCGGCATCCATCAGCAGATAGGTGCGGTTGCCGTGGAGCACGCCTGGGCGGCCGCCGGCAATCGAGGCTGCATGCAGCTGCGTCAGCCCGTGACCCGCCGCCTCGACGCCGAAGATTTCGACCGAGGGATCGTCCAGGAAGGGATGAAACAGCCCGATCGCGTTGGAGCCGCCGCCGATACAGGCGACCAGCGAATCCGGCAGGCGGCCTTCGGCCTCCTGCATCTGCGTCCTGGTCTCCTCGCCGATGATGCACTGGAAGTCGCGCACCATCATCGGATAGGGATGCGGCCCCGCGACCGTGCCGATGCAATAGAAGGTGTTGTGCACGTTGGTGACCCAGTCACGCAGCGCCTCGTTCATGGCGTCTTTCAGCGTGCGCGTGCCCGACTGCACCGGAACCACCTTGGCGCCCAGCATCTCCATGCGGAATACGTTCGGGGCTTGTCGCGCGACGTCGACCGCGCCCATATAGACGATGCATTCCAGGCCGAACCGCGCGCACAGCGTCGCGGTGGCGACGCCATGCTGGCCGGCGCCGGTCTCGGCAATGATGCGCTTCTTGCCCATGCGGCGCGCGACCATGATCTGGCCGAGCACATTGTTCACCTTGTGCGCACCGGTGTGATTCAGCTCTTCCCGCTTGAGATAGATCTTGGCACCACCGAGATGCTCGGTGAGACGCTCCGCGAAATAGAGCGGGGACGGGCGGCCGACATAGTCCCTCAGGTAGCCCTTCATCTCCGCATGGAATGCGGGATCGGCCTTGGCCGCGGCGTAAGCCTTCTCCAGATCGAGGATCAGCGGCATCAGGGTTTCGGCGACGAAACGCCCACCGAAATTGCCGAAATGGCCGCGCTCGTCGGGACCGCTGCGATAGGAATTTGGTTTGGCGATGTTCATCGAACGCTCAACTCTTGATTTGCATCCTGGGTGGCGCGCGCGGCGCGAATGAAAGCCTTGATCATCTCGGGATCCTTGACGCCGGAGGCGCTCTCGACACCGGAGGAGACATCGACGCCGCCGGCGCGCGTGACGCGAAGAGCCTCGGCGACGTTCCGGGCATCAAGTCCGCCCGAGACCATATATGGCAGCTTCAGTTCCAGGTTTTCGAGCAGATGCCAATCGAAGGCCGCACCGAGGCCGCCAGGGCGGGTCGCGTCTTTCGGCGCGCGCGCATCGAACAGGATGCGATCGGCAACCTCTGCGTAGCCGGGCAACACGGCGAGATCGGCCGCGGTTGCGACCGGCACCGCTTTCATCACCGGGCGGCCGAACTTCTGCTTGATGTCGCGCAGCCGCGCCACGCTCTCCTTGCCATGGAGCTGGAGAATGTCCGGCGACAACGCATCCATGATGTTGTCGAGCGTCGCGTCATCGGCATCGACCGAGAGAGCGACCTTGAGCGCGCGCCGTTCCACCTGCCGGCCGAGCTCGCGGCCGACTTCCAGCGAGACATGCCGGGGCGACGGCGGAAAGAACACGAACCCCACCATGTCGGCGCCGGCGTCGAGCGCTGTTTCGAGCGTCTCGCGCGTGGACAGGCCGCAGATTTTGACGAGCAGGGACATGGTCTCAAAGCAGGTGAAGGCCGCGGATCGGCGGCCGGAAAACAGGGTTTTCGGTTGCGGCCGCTTCTACAACGTCGCGCGCTGCTTGTCTCGCCCGATAGGCCCGTAAAGGCCCACCCCGGAGGGGACGGGGAGGCGCTGGGAGGCGGGCTTTGCTGCGGCCGCCTGGGCCCGCAGGTCGGCCAATTCGGTTCGGGCCGCCCGCGCGTCCGCATCATTCCGGCGCGCCGCCCGCCGCCACCGCCGCTGCCCGAACCAGACCGCGCAACCGCCGGCCAGAACCCCGAGGGCGGCCACCAGGATGAGGAGCAGGAACAGCGGCAACGTCACCGACAGTGACGGATCGTTCGTCATGAAGGGATCGAAGGAGACCGTGACGAAATGCCGGTTGGCGACGGCGAAGGTCACCAGGATCAGGCCCAGCGGAATCACGATCAGCGCGGTCAGGAACTTTCGCATCTCGCTTCGCTCGCCTTGAATCAAGCTGCCGGCCGCATCTCTCGCGGCCGCGGGAAACCCTGACGCCGGTCTCAGTCCGGCGCGCCGGGATCCGGATGGTCGCGATTCAGCCGTTCGCGCATTTCCTTGCCGGTCTTGAAGAACGGAACGCTCTTCTGATCGACCGGCACATGGGCGCCGGTGCGCGGATTGCGCCCTGCGCGTGCAGGGCGATGCTTGACCGAGAAGGCACCGAAGCCGCGCAACTCGACGCGATCACCGCGCGCGAGAGCCGCTACGATCTCTTCGAGAATCGCATTCACAATGTTCTCGACATCCCGCTGGTACAGATGCGGGTTGTGCTCGGCGATACGCTGAACAAGTTCGGATTTGATCATCGAGAGAATTGACCCGGAAGCGTGCGGATGACCATTTCCGTGAAAATACCGTGATCTGTCAAGACGCTAAATGAAGGTTGAGCGTCGCGAAAATACGTGACAAATGCCGAAAAAGCGGGCTGCCCCACCACCCGCCAGACGGGAAAAGCGTCGGAAACTCGCTTGGTTCCGCTCAGTTTGACGCAGCCGGCTGCCACAGGGCCAGCATTCCATCCATGCCGAACCGATCGACGGCCTGTGCGACGCCGGTTTGCCCGATCTGATGCGCAATCGAGCCTAAACCAAGCGCTTCCAGCGTCACGGCGGCCGCCGTCTTGAGGAACGGCAGGTCGCCGAAGCGAGGCTGGAGCTTGTAATCGCGGACGGTGAGCCCCTTCTTGACGCCCTTCTGTTCGACCAGCCAGGTCACTGCGGTCTTCTCGTCGCCGATCTGATCGATCAGCTTGAGATCGATCGCCTGACGTCCGGTGAAGACGCGACCGTCGGCGACTTTTTCGAGCTGCGTGTCATCCATGCCACGCCGTTCCTTCACCAATCCCCTGAACCAGGCATAGGAATCCTTGACCAGCGCATCGAGCGCGGCGCGCGCCTCAGGACTGGTCGGCTCAAAACCATTCGGTGCGGCCTTCAGCGGCGAGGATTTGACCTCCTCGACCTTGACGCCAATGGTCTTCAGCAGCTCGGTGACGTTGGGATACTGGAACAGCACGCCGATCGAGCCGACCAGCGAGCTCTGCTGGGCGATGATGTGGTCGCTGGCGATCGCCGTGATGTAGCCGCCGGAGGCGGCGAGGCCCTCGACCACGACGACGAGCGGCTTCTTCGCCTTCAGCCGGACGAGCGAGTCGTAGAGCTGCTCGGAGCCGGCGGTGGTGCCGCCCGGCGAGTTGATGTGAATGATGACGGCGGCGGCCTGCGAATTCTCCAGCCGCTCCAGCGCCTGGGTGCGATCGGAGTCGCTGCGGATCAGGCCGTCGATCTGGACCCGCGCGATCGAGCCGGCGGATGCGAACGTGCCGCGCGCACCGGGTGTCGCGACCAGCGCGAAGCCCGCGATCGCCGCGATCGCGATCAGCGCGGCCATCACGCGCCAGAACGTCAGCTTGCGACGAATCCTGCGGCGATCGACGATGATGTCCGAATCGAGCGACATCGGAATATCTCCAAATAAAAGGTCAGATGCGTTGTGCCGTCACAGCGTGACCATTGGCTTATCTGGATACATCAATTGCGGCGCATTTTGAAGAAAACAAGGCTGTGACCGGGGTGAGAGCCGGGGCGCGCCACACCCTCGCTGTCGTCCCCGCCTAGTGCGCAATTGCGCACGGGGCGCGGGCACCCATACCGCGTGATGCGTCGGTGAGCGTCGGATGTGAGTACCGCGGGAAGACTCTTTCACGACCTGTCTTCGCCAAACCACGCCCTGTGGCTATGGATCCCGGATCGGCGCTCCGCTCCGCTGCGCTTGTCCGGGACGACGGTTGAGGATGCCGCAACAAAAAAGCCCCGGCTTACGCCGGGGCTTTGATGTCTCGCGAAACGAAGCGTCCCGCTTACTTGTTGTCGCCGCGGTTCTTGAGCGCGGTGCCGAGGATGTCGCCGAGCGTCGCTCCCGAATCGGAGGAGCCGTACTGCGCGATGGCTTCCTTCTCTTCGGCGACTTCGAGCGCCTTGATCGACACCTGGACCTTGCGGGCCTTCTTGTCGAACTGGATCACGCGGGCATCGACCTTCTCGCCGACGGCGAAGCGTTCGGCGCGCTGGTCGTTGCGGTCACGCGCGAGCTCCGAGCGCTTGATGAAGGTCGAGAAGTCGGTACCGGTGATCTTCACCTCGATGCCGCTTTCCTTCACTTCGAGCACTTCGCAGGTCACGACCGCGCCCTTCTTGACATCGCCCGGCTCGGCGAAGGGGTCGCCTTCGAGCTGCTTGATGCCGAGCGAGATGCGCTCCTTCTCGACGTCCACATCGAGCACCACGGCCTTCACCATGTCGCCCTTCTTGTAGTTGTCGATCACCTGCTCGCCCGGAAGCTTCCAGTCGAGGTCGGAGAGATGGACCATGCCGTCGACGTCGCCCTCGAGGCCCAGGAACAGACCGAACTCGGTCTTGTTCTTGACTTCGCCCTCGACCACCGAACCGGTCGGGTGACCTTCGACGAAGACCTCCCAGGGGTTGCGCATGGTCTGCTTGAGGCCGAGCGAAATGCGGCGCTTGACGGAATCGACTTCCAGCACCTGCACTTCGACTTCCTGCGAGGTCGAAACGATCTTGCCGGGGTGCATGTTCTTCTTGGTCCACGACATCTCGGAGACGTGGATCAGGCCTTCGATGCCCGGCTCGAGCTCGACGAACGCACCGTAGTCGGTGATGTTGGTGACGCGGCCGGTGAAGCGGGCACCCAGCGGATACTTGGCTTCGATGCCCTGCCACGGATCGTCCAGCAGCTGCTTCATGCCCAGCGAGATGCGGTGCGTCTCGTGGTTGATCTTGATGATCTTGACCTTCACGGTCTGGCCGATCGAGAGCACCTCGGTCGGGTGATTGACGCGGCGCCACGCGATGTCGGTGACGTGCAGCAGGCCGTCGATGCCGCCGAGATCAACGAACGCACCGTAATCGGTGATGTTCTTGACCACGCCGTCGATGACCTGACCCTCTTCGAGGTTCTGCACCAGCTCCTGACGCTGCTCGGCACGGGTCTCTTCGAGAACCGTGCGGCGGGACACGACGATGTTGCCGCGGCGGCGGTCCATCTTGAGGATCTGGAACGGCTGCGAGTTGTTCATCAGCGGCGCAACGTCGCGGATCGGACGGATGTCGACCTGCGAGCGCGGCAGGAAGGCCACGGCACCGTCGAGGTCGACGGTGAAGCCGCCCTTGACCTGGTTGAAGATGACGCCGTTGACCTTCTCGTTGTTCTGGAACGCCTTCTCGAGCTTGCCCCAGCTCTCTTCGCGGCGCGCCTTGTCGCGCGACAGCACGGCTTCGCCGAGGGCGTTCTCGATGCGATCGAGGAACACTTCGACCTCGTCGCCGACCTTGATCTCGCTGTCACGGCCGGGGCCGGAAAATTCGCGCAGGGCGACGCGGCCCTCGGTCTTCAGGCCGACGTCGATGACGGCCATGTCCTTTTCAATTGCAACCACCTTGCCCTTGACGACGGAGCTCTCCTGCAGGTTGCCACCTGCGAAGGACTCGTCGAGCATCGCGGCGAAATCGTCACGCGACGGGCTGTAGGTATCAGCAGAAGTCGAAGCCATTTGTTCTCCAGTTGCGGAAGTATGCCGGCCGTTGGGTTCATGGGCGCATCGCACGCGCAGTGTCGGAAGGTCCGCAAGACCTTCGAGCGACCGCTCGCTGCTCCGGCCTTGCGGCGGAACAGCGGAAGCGGGCCGGCTGAGGCCCGCGCGTTCGATACGTTGAAATCTGTGTCCGGAGCCTGGATCTCGCCGAGCCCAAACGGGGGACCGGGGGTATCGACCTCAAAGAGCGGGAGCGGGCGCTTCCTCCAATGACGGCGGCGGCTTAACCCCGCGACCGGCCCGCTCGGACGGCCTCGATAATGTCGATGGCGGCCCGGACGCCGCCTTCTATATCCAGTTGGGAGTTATCTAGCAAGTAAGCATCAGAGGCCGGTTTCAAGGGCGCAATCGCCCGGTTCTTGTCGCGTTCGTCGCGCTGGATGATGTCGGCGAGCACGGCCGCCTCGTCCGCCTCCTCGCCCCTCGCCCGCGCCTCCATGGTCCGGCGGCGCGCGCGGACCCTGGGGTCTGCGACCACGAAAATCTTCACGTCGGCATGCGGGCAGATCACGGTTCCAATGTCCCGGCCGTCCAGGACAGCCCCCGGCGGATCGGCGGCGAATTGCCGCTGGAAATTGACCAGGGCCTCGCGGACCCCGGGGATCGCCGAGACGATGGAGGCCCCCTCGCCGGCCTGCTGGGTCTTCAGGGCGGGATTGCCGAACTTTTCGGGATCGAGTTCCAGCGCCGCCGCGACCGCGGCCGCCTCGTCGCGCAGATCATGGCCGGACTGCATCAGGGCGTAGGCCACCGCGCGATAGATCACGCCGGTATCGAGATGACGATAGCCGTAATGATGGGCGAGGCGCTTGCCGAGCGTCCCTTTGCCCGAGGCCGCGGGCCCGTCGATGGCGATGATCATGAAAACTCGGCCCCCAGCGAACGCATCATCGGAATGAAGTCCGGGAAGCTGGTGGCGATGAAGGCGGTGTCGTCGACGGTCACGGGCTGATCGGAGGCGCAGCCCATCACCAGCGCGGACATCGCGATACGATGGTCCATGTGCGTGGCGACAACGCCGCCGCCGGGGACGTGACCACGCCCCTCGACGATCAGATCGTCGCCGGAGACCTCGACCTTCACGCCGTTGACGCGAAGCATCTCGGCGGTGGCTTCCAGGCGGTCGGATTCCTTGACGCGCAGCTCCTGCAGGCCGCGCATGATGGTCGTGCCTTCGGCGAAGGAGGCCGCCACGGCCAGCACCAGATATTCGTCGATCATCGAGGGCGCGCGCTCCGGCGGCACCTCGACGCCGCGCAGCTTCGAGGCGCGCACGCGCAGCTGCGCCATCGGCTCGCCGGCGTCGCCGCGGACTTCGCTCTCCTCGATCGAGGCGCCCATTTCGCGCAGCGTTGTGAACAGGCCGGTGCGCAGCGGATTGGTCATGACGTCGGACAGAACGACATCCGAGCCTTCGACGATCAACGCCGCAACGATCGGGAACGCCGCGGACGAGGGGTCGGCGGGCACAATGACAGTGGCACCGTGCAGCTCAGGCTGTCCCACCAGCGTGATGCGGCGGCCGTGCTGACCTTCCTGCGTCGAGGTGATCTCGGCGCCGAAATGCTTCAGCATCAGCTCGGTATGGTCGCGGCTGGCCTCGGCCTCGATCACAGTCGTGATGCCGGGCGCGGCCAGGCCCGCCAGCAGCACGGCCGATTTGATCTGCGCCGAGGCAACGGGGGTCTTGTAGGTGATCGGCAGCGGATCGCGCGCGCCCTGGACGGTCAGCGGCAGACGGCCGCCCTCGCCGCCGGACACCACCTTGGCGCCCATCTTCTCGAGCGGATCGAGGATCCGGCGCATCGGGCGGCTGCGCAGCGAGGCATCGCCGTCGAACACCGCCGAGATCGGGCAGCCGGCGACGGCGCCCATGACGAGCCGGCAGCCGGTGCCGGAGTTGCCGAAATCAAGCGGCGCCTTGGGCTCGGCAAAGCCGGCGACGCCCACGCCGTTCACCTTCCAAGCGAAATCGCCGGTGCGCTCGACCCTGGCGCCCAGCGCCTGCATCGATTTGGCGGTGTTGAGGACATCCTCGCCCTCGAGCAAGCCCGAAATCCGGGTCTCGCCGACCGCGAGCGCGCCCAGGATGAGCGCGCGGTGGGAAATCGACTTGTCCCCGGGCACCCGTACTTTTCCGGTCAGGGGACCGCTTGCGCGCGACTTCAGCGGCGTCGGCTTGTCGGAATCGGTCAAGTTTGTGTCCTTGAATAGGCCCGAAGCATCCCTGCGGGGCTCGCGGGGCAGGTATCACATGGTCTCCCCGCCGTCACGGGCATGTCTTTCTCCCGTAATGCGCTATTGACAGCGGGCCGCCAACTAGCCAAGTGAAGCACCGCTTTTCAGACATTCCCAGGATTCCTGCCGTGGCCAAGTCCGAACTCGGAACCAAACGTATTTGCCCGACCACGGGCAAGAAATTCTATGATCTCAACAAGAATCCGGTGATCTCGCCCTATACCGGCGAAGTCGTGCCGATCGCGCCCGTGGCGCCGGCTCGCGCGACCCGCGGCGCCGAAGCCCGCCACGCGGCGACCGCCGACACCGCGCCGGAGCCGGCAGAGGTCGAAGAGGTCTCGCTCGAGGAGGCCGATGCCGAGGAGAACACCGGCAAGGTCAAGGCCGTGGTGCCCGAATCCGAGGACGATATCGAGGTCGACGAGACCATCGACGACGACGATGACGATGATTCGACCTTCATCGCCGACGAAGAAGAGGGCGATGAGGACGTGACCGACATCATTGGTGATGTCGGAGGTGATGAAGAGACTTGAGATCAGCCCTGATCTGTGAAAAAGGGTGCACCGCGCGAGTCACCAGGCTCGCCGGTCGGGAGTGATCCACCAGGATCGTCCCATTTAAGGACTAAGGGGCCATAGCTCAGCTGGGAGAGCGCTTGCATGGCATGCAAGAGGTCGGCGGTTCGATCCCGCCTGGCTCCACCAGCCTTCGCGAAGCGAAGGTTGCCGCGGCGAAGCCCGATAGGGCAAAGCCGGGCTCTACAGAATTCCCCCTACTCCCCGATTACCGCATTGAGCCGGTCGCGCAGCGCGACGATCTCGTCCTTCATTGCGACCAGTTCCGAGACCGAGCAGTCCGACGCCGCGAGGACCGATTGCGGCACGGCCCGCGCCTTGTCCTTCAAGGCGTGGCCCTGCGCCGTCAGCGCGATCAGCACCTGACGTTCGTCCTCGCTCGAGCGTGTGCGCCTGACGAGGTGGGCAGCCTCGAGCCGCTTGAGCAGCGGCGTCAGCGTGCCCGAATCCAGAAACAGCTTTTCGCCGATGACCTTGACCGGCACGTCGTCGCGCTCCCACAGCACCAGCATCACCAGATATTGCGGATAGGTCAGGCCGAGCCGGTCGAGCAGCGGCTTGTAGACGCGGTTGAAGGCATGCGCGGCCGAATAGACCGCGAAGCAGATCTGGTTGTCGAGCCGCAGCGGCTGATCCGCTGCCGGGTGTTTCCGGGGCATGGAGAATCTCACGAGACTTTCCTCATTCTGGGGCCGGCCGCCGGCACATTCAATTGCGAACAATTAAATGTGAGGCGTCCCAATTTCAATTGCGCGCAATCTAATTGTTTGCGATACAGGCCGCACCCAACCCGAAGACCTGAGGAGACGAAAATGTCCGTGAACGTCCTCTACAAGACCAGCGCAAAAGCCACCGGCGGCCGCGACGGCCATGCCGCGACCCTCGACGGCGCGCTCGACGTCAAGCTCACCACGCCGAAAGAGCTCGGCGGCGGCGGCGGCGCCGGCAACAATCCCGAGCAGCTGTTCGCGGCGGGCTATGCCGCCTGCTTCATCGGCGCGATGAAGTTCGTGGCCTCGCAGGGCGGCCCGAAGGTTCCGGCCGACGCCTCGGTGACCTCGACCGTCGGCATCGGCCCGCGCTCGGCCGGCGGCTTCGGTCTCGACATCGACCTCGCGGTCTCGCTGCCGGGCCTCGCCCGCGCGGAAGCCGAGGCGCTGGTCGAGAAGGCCCACCAGGTGTGCCCGTACTCCAATGCCACGCGCGGCAATGTCGACGTTCGCCTGACGGTCGTCTGATCGAAGGGTGACTGGCTGGCCCGAGATCCCCCTCGGGCCGGCCGCTTCCGTTTGATTTTGCCACGTTGCGGGATAGCCGTACGGCGGCGCATACGCCCCCACGCAACAGGCCATTGCTGGCGTCCGCGAACCTCGCTAGGCCTGTGATCAAACGTCGACACAGGGGAAGCGAAGGCATGACTGAAGCCGTATTGGGCGCAATGAGCGGACTGCGCGTCATCGATCTCACGCGCGTGCTCGGCGGTCCCTACTGCACCCAGATTCTTGCCGACCACGGCGCCGACGTGATCAAGGTCGAGCCGCCCGCCGGCGACGAGGTGCGCGACTGGGGCCCTCCCTTCCACGAGGAAGACGCGGCCTATTTCATCGGCATCAACCGCAACAAGCGCTCGATCGGCCTCGACCTCGCCTCCGAAGGCGGCCGCGCCGTGCTGCTCAAGATGCTGGAGAGCGCCGACGTCCTGATCGAGAATTTCAAGCCGGGCACGCTGGAGAAATGGGGCATCGGCAACGAGGTGCTGCGCGAGAAATTCCCGCGCCTCGTGCATTGCCGGATCTGCGGCTTCGGCGCCGACGGCCCGCGCGGCGGCAATCCCGGCTATGACGCCATCATCCAGGCCATGACCGGCATGATCGCGGCCACCGGCTCGCCCGAGAGCGGGCCGATGCGGATCGGTGTGCCGCTGGTCGACATCACCACCGGCCTCTATGCGGCGATCGGTATCCTGATGGCGTTGTCGGAGCGGCAGCGCTCGGGCCAGGGCCAGTTCCTGGAGACGACGCTGTACGAGACCGGCCTTGCCATCATGCATCCGCACACCGCGAACTATTTCATGCACGGCAAGCCGCCGAGCCTGACCGGCAACGAGCATCCCAACCTCGTGCCCTATGCGATCTTCCCGACCAAGACCGACAACATCTTCATCGGCGTCGGCAATGACGGCACCTTCCGCAAGCTCGCCAAGGAGATCGGCAAGCCCGAGCTCGGCACCGATCCGCGCTTTGCCCGCAACAAGGACCGCATCGCCAATCGCGATGCGCTGCGCGCCGAGCTTGCCGCCGTGTTCAGCGAGCACGAGGCCGAGCCGTTGTGCAATCGCCTGCTCGCCGCGGGCCTGCCCGCAGGTCCCGTGCAGAAGATCGACCAGGCGTTGACCAACCCGCACACGATCGCCCGCGGCGATGTCATTGAGAAGGACTGGTACAAGGGCGTGGCCTCGCCGATCCGGCTCGATCGCAGCAAGCCGAGCCTGCGCCGGCTGCCGCCGAAATTCAGCCAGCACTCCCAGGAAGTGCTGGGCGAGTTCGGCTACTCCAAATCCGAGATCGACGCGATGGTCGAGCAGGGCACGGTCTGCGGCCCAGAGCGCAAGCGCTAGGGGCCCTCACCTCCTCACCCAAGTCATGCCGCACTGCGGCGCGGGCACGCCTGTGCACCGCGAACGGAGGAGGCTGCGCGCCCGGCATTCGCCTATTTGACGGCTTCCCTTTTCCAGCGCTTGCCGCTTTCGTTTCGGCCGCTTACACAGTCATGTGAACGTCATATGGCGCTGCTAGCGCAAGCGATCATTTTGACGGCCCAAGGGAGGTTTCTTGATGGCTCTTCGACACTTTGGCGCGGCTGCCGCGCTTGCAGTCACCGTTGGTTTTGGCGCTTCGCCGGCGTGGGCCGTGACCGAAATCCAGTGGTGGCACGCGATGACCGGTGCCAACAACGACGTCATCGTCAAGCTCGCCACCGACTTCAACGCGTCGCAGACCGACTACAAGGTGATCCCGACCTACAAGGGCAACTACCCCGATACGATGAACGCCGGCATCGCCGCGTTCCGCGCCGGTAACGCCCCGCACATCATGCAGGTGTTCGAAGTCGGCACCGCGACCATGATGGCCGCGACCGGCGCGGTGAAGCCCGTCTACAAGCTGATGGCCGAGGCCGGCGAGAAGTTCGATCCCAAGATCTACCTGCCCGCCATCACCGGCTACTACTCGACCTCCAAGGGCGAGATGCTGTCCTTCCCGTTCAACTCGTCGTCGACCGTGATGTGGGTCAACCTCGACGAGCTCAAGAAGGCAAACGTCGAGATCCCCAAGACCTGGCCGGAAACGTTCGAGGCCGCCAAGAAGCTGAAGGCTGCGGGTCATGACACCTGCGGCTTCTCCGGCTCCTGGGTTACCTGGGTCAATCTCGAGCAGCTCTCCGCCTGGCACAACGTGCCGCTCGCCAGCAAGGCCAACGGCCTCGACGGCTTCGACACCGTGCTGGAGTTCAACGGCCCGCTCCAGGTCAAGCATCTCGAAACCCTGGTCGAGCTCCAGAAGACCAAGGTCTACGACTATGCCGGCCGCACCAACACCGGCGAAGGCCGCTTCACCTCCGGCGAATGCCCGATCTACCTGACCTCGTCGGCGTTCTTCGGCAACGTCAAGGCGCAGGCCAAGTTCAACTTCACCGCCGTGCCGATGCCCTACTATCCGGACGTCAAGGGCGCGCCGCAGAACTCGATCATCGGCGGCGCCTCGCTCTGGGTCATGGGCGGCAAGTCGGCCGAGGAATACAAGGGCGTCGCGAAATTCCTGACCTTCCTCTCGGACACCGATCGCCAAGTCTACATCCACAAGGCCTCCGGCTATCTGCCGATCACCAAGGCGGCCTATGAGAAGGCCAAGGCCGAGGGCTTCTACAAGGATCAGCCCTATCTCGAGACCCCGCTGCTCGAGCTGACCAACAAGGAGCCGACCGAGAATTCGCGCGGTCTGCGCCTCGGCAACATGGTTCAGCTCCGTGACGTCTGGTCGGAAGAGATCGAGCAGGCGCTGGCCGGCAAGAAGACCGCCAAGCAGGCGCTCGACACCGCCGTCGAACGCGGCAACACCATGCTGCGCCAGTTCGAAAAGACCGCGGTAAAATAAGGCAAAGGCGCCGGCAGGCCATCGAGCGGCCTGCCGGCGCCACCCATCATGCAGAAACAGGCCATTTTCCAGTCGAAGCTATTGCCCTACGCGCTGGTTGCGCCGCAGCTCGCAATCGTCCTGATTTTCTTCTACTGGCCGGCCTTGCAGGCGGTGATCCAGTCCTTCCTGCTCCAGGACGCCTTCGGTCTGTCGAGCACCTTCGTCTGGTTCGACAATTACATCGAGCTGTTCAAGGACCCCGCCTATTTCGAGGCGATCGTCCGGACCTTCTTCTTCTCGTTCGCGATCGCGATTTCGTCGCTGTCTTTCGCGCTGCTGCTCGCGGTGATGGCCGACAAGCCGCTGCGCGGCTCGATGCTCTACCGCACGCTGCTGATCTGGCCCTATGCCGTCGCGCCGCCGGTCGTCGGCGTGCTCTGGATCTTCATGCTGCATCCCTCGCTCGGCGTGCTCTCGCGCTATCTGCGCGGCCTCGGCATCGACTGGAATCCGCTGCTCGACGGCAACCAGGCCGCTGGCTTGATCATCCTCGCCGCAGCCTGGAAGCAGATCTCCTATAATTTCCTGTTCTTCCTCGCCGGCCTGCAAGCCATCCCCAGATCCGTGTTCGAGGCCGCCGCGATCGACGGCGCCCGTCCGATGCGCCGGTTCTGGACCGTGACCTTCCCGCTGCTGTCGCCGACCATCTTCTTCCTGCTGGTCGTCAACATCGTCTACGCCTTCTTCGACACCTTCGGCATCATCGACACCATGACCCGCGGCGGGCCGGGAACGTCGACGGTCACGCTGGTCTACAAGGTCTATTCCGACGGCCTGCTCGGCGGCAATCTCGGCAGCTCCGCGGCGCAATCGGTGATCCTGATGGTCATGGTCATCGTGCTGACGGGAATCCAGTTCCGCTTCGTCGAACGCAAGGTGACCTACTGATGGTCGAGGAAGAGGGTTTTCGGCGCTACATCGCTCACGCCATCCTGTGGATCGGGATCGCGATCGTCGCGTTCCCGGTCTACATCGCGATCGTCGCCTCGACCCAAGACAACGCGCTGATCGCGAACGGGCAGATGTCGTTGCTGCCCGGCGGCCATTTCTTCGAGGTCTACTACCAGACCATCTTCGTCGGCACGAGCGGCTCGACCCGCGAGCCCGTCGGCAACATGATGCTGAACTCGCTGGTGATGGCGCTGGCGATCGCGATCGGCAAGATCGCGATCTCGATCATCTCGGCCTACGCGATCGTGTATTTCCGCTTTCCGTTCCGGATGGCGATCTTCTGGATCATCTTCATCACGTTGATGCTGCCGGTCGAGGTGCGCATCTATCCGACCTACAAGATCGTCGCCGATCTGCACATGCTCGACAGCTATGCCGGCCTCGCCCTGCCGCTGATCGCCTCCGCAACCGCAACGCTGCTGTTCCGCCAGTTCTTCATGACGGTGCCGGACGAGCTGCTGGAGGCCTCGCGCATCGACGGTGCCGGCCCCTTGCGCTTCTTCTGGGATACGCTGCTGCCGCTGTCGCGCACCAACATGGCGGCGCTGTTCGTGATCCTCTTCATCCTCGGCTGGAATCAGTATCTCTGGCCGCTGCTCATCACCACGCGCGACGACATGCAGACCATCCAGGTCGGCATCCGCAAGATGATCACCACCACCGACGCGCTGACCGAATGGCCGATCGTGATGGCAACCACCGTGCTGGCCATGCTGCCGCCGGTGTTCGTCGTCGTCGCCATGCAGAAATTGTTCGTGCGCGGCCTAGTCGAGACCGAAAAGTGAGTTTTCATGGCTAACGTCACCCTGCGCAACGTCCGCAAGACCTATACGGGCGGCTTCGAGGCCATCAAGGGCGTCAACGTCGATGTCGGCGACGGCCAGTTCTGCGTGCTGGTCGGCCCCTCCGGCTGCGGCAAGTCCACGCTGCTGCGCATGGTCGCAGGCCTCGAGACCGTCACCGGCGGCGAGATCGACATCGGCGGCCGCGTCGTCAACCAGATCGAGCCCGCCGATCGCGACATCGCGATGGTGTTCCAGAACTACGCGCTCTACCCGCATATGAGCGTCTACAACAACATGGCCTACGGCCTGCGCAACCGCGGCATGGCGGAAGCCGAGGTCAAGACCCGCGTCGAGGAGGCCGCGCGCGTGCTCGAGCTCGCGCCGATGCTGGAGCGCAAGCCGCGCCAGCTCTCCGGCGGCCAGCGCCAGCGCGTCGCCATGGGCCGCGCCATCGTGCGCCAGCCAAAAGTGTTCCTGTTCGACGAGCCACTGTCGAACCTCGATGCCAAGCTGCGCATCGCGATGCGCGTCGAGATTCGCAAATTGCAGCGCCGGCTCAACACGACGTCGATCTACGTCACCCACGACCAGCTCGAGGCGATGACGCTCGCCGACGTCCTGGTGGTGATGAACGGCGGCCAGGTCGAGCAGGTCGGCAATCCCCTGGCGATCTACGAGAAGCCGGCGACGACCTTCGTCGCCTCCTTCATCGGGGCACCGCCGATGAACCTGATGTCGACGCGCACTGAGGAGATCAAATCGCAGCTCGGTGGCGGCGCGAGCGAGGCCGGCATCCTCGGCATCCGCCCGGAGGATTTCGTCATTACCGACCAGACGCCGGCTGGCGGCGTCGCATTGCCGCTAACCGTGGAAGCGATCGAGCGCGTCGGCGCCGAAACCTTCGTCTACGGCACGCGGGCCCAGGACGAGCAACGCGTCGCCGCCACGCCCGGCGAGCTGCCGCCCGGCGAGGTCATCGTCCGCATCCCCGGAACCGAGGCCCCCGCCATCGGCGCGAGGATCCGCGTCGCCGCGGTGCGCCAGAAACTGCATCTTTTCAGCGGCGACGGCCGGAAGCGGATCGAGGCCTGACCGGTTCCGAGGGCCGGCCAGCAAAACTGCGAAAACAACCCCATGTACAGTAGCCATGGCATTGTTTTCATTGGGATAAATCACCCGCAGATTCGTCATGCCCGGGCTTGTCCCGGGCATCCGCGTTTTTGGGCTGCGAGCAAGGTCGTGGATGGCCGGAACAAGCCCGGGCCATAACGATCCGGAAGCACTTTACGCGATATTGGACAGGCCACGGGGCGGAGACGCCAATCCACAGCCCCCGGCTACCTGCTTGAACCCCCACAGAGATATGCCCATATTACTGACCAAGGGGCGCCGCTTCCGGGCCCTGAAATGCCAAAGTCGCTTCGAGAGGACTTTGTAAACTATGTCTCGTGTTCCAACGCTTTCCAGTCCGTTCCTTCTGGGTTTCGACGAGATCGAGCGCGTGCTCGACCGCGTCGTCAAAGGCGCCGACGGTTACCCTCCCTACAATATCGAGAGGTGTGAACGGTCGGACGGCCAGCCCGAGCGCCTTCGCATCACGCTGGCGGTCGCCGGATTCACCCGCGACCAACTCGATGTAACCATTGAGGAAAACCAGCTCGTGATCCGCGGGCGGCAGCAGGACGACAAGTCCCGGCAATACATCCATCGCGGCATCGCCGCGCGCCACTTCCAGCGCACGTTCGTGCTGGCGGAGGGGATGCTGGTGCTGGGTGCGGATCTCAGGAACGGGCTGTTGTCGGTCGATCTTGCCCGGCCTGAACCGGAGAGGATCGTTAAGACAATCGCTATCAATGAGCACGAATAATGGAACGAGTAGCGGACTCGACCGCTTAGTTTCGAGAGAGGAGTCGAGACCATGAGTGAAGGTCACGTTGCGTTCGAATACGAAGCCAAGAACGTCTCTCCGGAGACGCTGGCAACCCTCGGCGAAGGCCATATCGCCTATGTGAAGCAGATCCGCTCCGAGGATGTGCCCGGGCTGTTTCCCGAAGCGCCGAAGATCGCGCCGGGCCTCAAGCTCTTCGCGCTGCACGCCGCCGACGGTACGCCGATCATGCTGACCGACAGCCGCGAAGCCGCTGTCGCGAATGCCTGGAGCAACGAGTTGCAGGCGGTGAGCGTGCACTGAGCGCTACGCGCGCGCAGCTAACGAATTCAAATGCGCGGGCATGCCTCAGGGCGGCCCGCGTATTTTTTTTGGCGCCTCGCAGGCGTTTGCTAGTCGCCTGAGCGACCTGCCAGCCGCGCGCGGATGTCCGGCTTCAGCACCTTGCCCACTTTGGAGCGCGGCAGGTCATCCCAGACTTCGATCTGCTTCGGTGTCTTGACGCTGCCGATCCGCTGCTTGACGAAGGCCGCCAGCGCCGTCGCATCGACGCTTTGGCCGGCGCGGGGCTGCACCACGGCGACGATCCGCTCACCCCATTTCTCGTCCGCCAGCCCGATCACGGCGCAATCCTGCACCGCCTCATGCGCCCGCAGCGCGTTCTCGACCTCGATCGAGTAGACGTTGAACCCGCCGGTGATGATCATGTCCTTGGCGCGATCGACGATATAGAGGTAGCCGTCGTCGTCGATATAGCCGATGTCGCCGGTGTGGTGCCAGCCATGCGCGGAGGCCTCCGCCGTAGCCTCGGGATTTTTGTAATAGCCCTCCATCACCAGCGAACCGCGGACCACGATCTCGCCGCGTGCGCCTGATGGCAGCAAATTGCCGTCGCCATCCATGATGCCGGCCTGCACCAGCGGGCTGATCCGCCCGGCCGAGGTGAGACGCTCCATCGCGATCGTGCCGTCGGCATTGTAATGCTCGCCAGGTGCCATCATCGAGATCATCATCGGCGCCTCGGTCTGACCAAACAACTGCGCCATCGGCCCGATACGCTGGAGCGCCTCCGCAAGCCGCGCGGCCGAGATCGGCGCCGCGCCGTACCAGAAACATTGCAGGGACCCGAGCTTCGCGGAGTCGAGCTTCGGATGATCGAGCAGCATGTAGATCACGGTCGGCGGCAGGAAGGTGTGCGTCACGCGATAGCGCTCGATCAGATCGAGAAATTCGGCGATGTCGGGGTGATGCATGATCACGATGCGGCCGCCGAGCGCCATGATCGGGAAACACAGCACGCCGGCCGCGTGGGTCAGCGGCGCGAGCGCGAGATAGATCGGACGTCCCTTGAAAGGATAGCCCATCAGCGTCAGTGCCGTCATGGCCTCGATATTGCGGCCCGACAGCATGACGCCCTTCGGCTTGCCGGTGGTGCCGCCGGTGCCCGGGATCATCGCGAGATCGTCGATCGTCTCGCGCTGATAGTGGTCATCGGCAAAGCCGGCGAGCCAGCTGTCGAACGAAGGCGCGAAGGGTAACTCGGCATCGAGACAGACGAGGGCGCGCAGCTTCGGCAGTTCCGCACGCACCGCCTCGACCATTGGCGCGAAGCTCGAATGAAACAGCAGCAGGCTGCAGTCGAATTGGTCGAGGATGAGCCGATTTTCGGCCGCCTCGTTGCGCGGATTGATCGGGCACCAGACCGCGCCCGCGCGGGAAATGCCGAACACGCAAGCAAACGCGACCGGATCGTTGCCGGAAAGGATCGCGACCTTCTCGCCGGCAGCAATCCCCGATCGCGCGAGCCCGCGCGCGACGCGGTAGCTCAGCAACTGCACCTCGCGATAGCTGAGGTCGCGTCCATCCATGGTGAGGCACGGCGCGTCGGCGCCGAGCGAGGCACCTTTGTCCAGGTAATCGATGAAGCGCATGATCAACACCCGAAGTGGTAGCGGGTGACGCGGAGGTCCGCGCCACCCGCGATGACCTTAATCGTTCACGGTCAGAATTGGCTTGCTGACGAGCCCGAAGCTGCGCAACTGCCCGAGCAGCTCGTGATGGCCGAACGCCTGGCAGCCGGAGGCGAACCCCACGCGCTTCGGCGGCTGCTGCAACAGGTGCGCCGCGGCATAGGCCTGCAGCAAGCCGGTCTGCTTGTAGTTGCTGTTGCCGTAGATGATGCAGTGCGCGCGCCCCAACGGGCCGGAGGCATGCACCGAATCCATCGACTTGTTGACGCGCGGGTTTTCGCGCGGCGGCATGGTGTTCATCACACCGGCGGCGGTCTGCGCCAATGCGGCGTAGCGGTCGTCGGGATTCATATCCTTGGTCGCCTCCAGCGCGGCCGCGACGATCTGCGGCACGCCCAGCATCAGCGCGCGATTGAACACACCGCCCAGCACCTTCACGTTGGCCACGCGCGGATCGCGCTTGAACCACACCGGGTGCGAGGTGCCTCCCCAGGGCAACGCCAGCGCCAGCTCGTGCTGACCGGGGATGGCGAGGTTGTAGAGGCCGGCATCGGGCTGATGCTCGACGTACTTGTTCTGCTCCAGGTAGTAGGCCTTGGCCATCGCGGCGTTGACCAGGATGGTCTGCGTCGATGCGATGGTCGGGCTGCCACCCCAGAACACGGCAATGTCCAGCGTGTCGAGGCCTGGTGTCTCCAGGCACAGCTGCGCGGCGATCTCGCCGGTGGTGTACATCTGCGCGATGCCCGGCGCCAGCAGCAGCCCGGCATTGGCGAACCTCGTGCCAAACTCCTGCTCGAGCGTGATCAGCCAGTCCTGCTCGCCGGTGGTGTCGGTGTAATGGCACCTGGCAGCGAGGCACGCCTGCACCACCTCAGTGCCGAACTTGGCGAAGGGGCCCACGGTGTTGAGCACCACCGAGGCGCCCTTGAACAATTCAGTCAGCGCGGCCGCGGTGTGCGGCACCGTCACCACCTCGTAGTCGGCGGTCTCGATGCCGGCGACGTTCGACTTCATCGCGGCGTTGAGCTTCTCTTCGCTGCGCCCGGCGGCGATGAAGGGGATGTTGTATTCGCGTAAGTATTCGCAGACCAGCCGGCCGGTGTAGCCGGATGCGCCGTAGACGATGACGGGCTTCTTGCTCATTGCGATCCTCCGAAATGCTTGTTGTCGGCTTTGTTGTTACATGCCCATGCCGCCATCGACCGGCAGTCCGATGCCGGTGATGAAGCGCGCCTCGTTCGAGCACAGGAACACCGCGGCATCGCCGATGTCCGTGACCTCGGCGAGACGGCCGAGCGGGGTTTGCTCCACCACCGAGCCGACTGCGGCGTTGACGTCAGCCGCGAGCCCGACCTTGACGATGTCGTTGGCGAGCTGCATGCCCATGTCGGTCGGGATCAGGCCCGGATAGATGCAGTTCACGCGCACGCCGAAACCGAGCTTGCCGGCTTCCATCGCTCCGACCCGCGTCATGCGGTCAACTGCGGATTTGGTGCCGGAATAGACCGCGATGCTCGGGAAGGCGATCGTTGCCGCAACCGAGGCGATGTTGACGACGGCGCCGCCCTTGCCGGCCGGCCCACCCGGGCGCATCGCACGGAAGGCGTACTTCATGCCGAGCACGGTGCCGACGATATTGACGTCGCACATCCGCCGCGCGTCCTCGGACTTGACCTCGGAGATCAGCGACGTGATCTCGATGCCGGCATTGTTGATCAGGATGTCGTAGCCGCCGAGGGTTGCGACGGTGTTGGCAACCGCCCGCTCCCATTGAGCGTCGTCGGTGACGTCGAGCTGGACGAAGCCCGTCGCGACGTCTTCCTTCGCGATCGCGGCTGCGCTGGCGCGGCCGGTCTCCTCCAGGATGTCGGCGATCATGATCGAGGCGCCGGCTCGCGCCAACGCCTGCGCGATGGCCGCGCCGATTCCGCGGGCACCGCCGGTGACCAGGGCTTTCCTGCCTGCAAGGCTCTTGGCACTCATGACGCACTCCTCCGTTGCTGGTGATCGATCTTTTCGTGCTGCGCCCATCGGCGCGCACCAGGTCGATGGGCGCAGGCCTTTCGGCGGCACCCAGCGAAGCGTTCCTCCATGGTCGGACGTCTTGACGACTGTCCAAATTCTTGGTGCGAACCTCCGCCAGAATCTTGACACTTGTCAAGAACGAATTTGACAGTCGTCAAGGGAAGTGGTTGTGAGGGATGGAGCATTCCGCGATCGACGCGGTATAAGTCCTTGAAAGAACGGGACTGAGGAAGGGACGAGATGG
Source organism: Bradyrhizobium sp. CCGB20 (assembly GCF_024199855.1). Lineage (NCBI taxonomy): Bacteria > Pseudomonadati > Pseudomonadota > Alphaproteobacteria > Hyphomicrobiales > Nitrobacteraceae > Bradyrhizobium > Bradyrhizobium sp. CCGB20. The sequence continues at coordinate 128,460 of NZ_JANADN010000001.1, forward strand.
CGCGGCAGGTGACGGGAGCGGCCCGGCGTGTGGCTGATGCGGCCGAGGTGCTGCGCGACGAGAAGTTCAACGCGCGGCGCATCGAGCTTTCCGAGGCCGCGCTCGAAACGCTTGGAGAGCTCGGCTTCGCACGCACCAGCCTGCGCGAAATCGCGCAGAACTCGGCGTTCACGCACGGCGTGTTCCATTATTATTTCAGCGACAAGCTCGACCTGATCTGCTGCTGCGTCCGCCACTACAAGGCGAAGTGCGTGACGCGATATGACGATGTCGTCGCGACAGCAACGAGCCGTGACGAATTGACGGAGGGTTTCCTCGCCAAGCTCGCAGCAACCCTGCAGACCGAAGCGCGCATGCACCGTCTTTGGTACGATTTGCGCTCGCAGGCGATGTTCGAGGCGGCGTTTCGCAAGGATGTGCTCGAGATCGACAAGAGCCTGGAAGCGATGATCTGGCGTATCGCCTCCCGCTATGCCGAGCTCGGCGGCAAGCGACCGGCGTCGTCGCCGGCTGCGCTCTATGCGCTGTTTGACGGTCTATTCCAGAGTGCGCTGCTCAAGCACCTCGCGGGTGACAAAACGGCGATTCCCGAACTGCTCGACGAAGTCCGGCGCCTGCTGCCGACGGTCTGCTGAAGCGCACGAGCGGCGCCGGCGAAGGTCATTACCCCTGCCGGGATAGCTGCGCGTGACGTTCGAGAGTTCACCTTCGGACGTCGGGTGTCGATGCCGTCACGAGATGCAGCGATTGTACCACTACGGGGGTGCTCTGAGGCAGCACGACTTCGATCGGCGCCTGGTCGTTCAGCCCGAGGGGTGCGGCAGGATCAGGAGGAGTGGCGCCGCAGACCGGGCTGGCTCCGGCCCCGAGCGAGCAGCCGCCCGCATCCCGCGAAATGATCGCGAGCCGGCCGCCGACATAGGTGATGTCGTAGTTCCCAGACGTCAGGCCCGAGGCGGTGATGCCATAGACCCCGGGATTGCGCGCACCCTGGGCCGAGCCGCCAAAGAGCAGCGTGCCTGATAGCACGGACGTCCCCTCGCCGTTGACGAAGCCGGAATAGGCCACGCTGCCGCCGGAGAACGGAACGCCGTCGGAAATCCTGGTGACGTCGTTCGCTGTGATGGTGAGTGCCGCCTTGTTGATGGTCAGCGAGCCGTCGACATAAGTGATGGCGTAGTTGGTCGAGGAGAGGCCGGAGATGCTCAGGGTGTACTGCCCTGCATTCACCGCCCCCTGCCCGCTGCCACCATAGTTGAGCGTGCCGGAGAGAACCGACGCACTCTCTCCATTCATGAGCCCGGAATAAGTGACGTTGCCGCCGGAGAACGCCGCACCGTCATAGGTCTTGGAGGCATTGGTGGTGATGGTGAGCAATGCCTTGCCGATGGTGAGACCGACCGCGACAGATCCGACATAGACTGCACCGCCGGAGCTGGTCGCGTTCACAACGCCGGGACCGCTCAGATTGTAGCTCCCCGCCCCCAGCGTAGTGGTCACCGCGCTGCCCCAGCCGAGCGTGACGCGGTTCGCGTTCACACCGCTCGCAGTCAATCCACCGAGCGAGGCCAGCGTGCCATAGGTGGTGCTCGCAGAACCCGACACATTCACATAGGCATCATAGACCGTGTCGCCGAACACCCGCAGCACCGGCATGCCGTTGTTGGCGCCGCTGACGGACGTGCCCCACATGGTGACAAAATCGTAGCCATTGGAGATGAAGGTGAAGGGATCGCGCATCTGCGCGTTGGTGAGGAGAGCGCCGCCCGCGCAGGAGCCCGCGAAGACCGTGCCGCATACGGAGCTCTGCCCCGTGGCGTCCCGGTTCGCATAGCTCTGCGTGATGTTAGCACCTGAGATGAGCCCTATCAGCGCGCCAACATCGGTGGTCCCGGATACCGCGCCCGTGGCGTAACTCCAGTTCACCGTACCGCCGAAATTGTATCCGACCAGTCCGCCGACGATCTGCGTTCCCGTGACCGTACCCGTGGCGTAAGAATATTCTATATAGGGGTCGTCGTAGTTTTGCCCCACCAGTCCTCCAACTTGACGCGTTCCCGACACGTTGCCGGTGGCATAGGATTGACTTATCGAGCCGCCGGTCCAGTTCGCGCCCATTAGCCCGCCGACCGTGTCGATGCCGGAGACATTCCCCGTGGCATAGGATCGCAGCACCTGACCGTACGTGCTGTATCCCACCAGCCCGCCCGCAGCTGAGCCTACGGGCCAACTGTTACCTGTGCCCGACACATTGCCGGTGGCGTAGCTGTCGGTGATGAGACCAATGTTGCTGTACCCCAGCAGTCCACCGACAAAGACGCCGCCGGACACCGCACCGGTGGCGTGGGAGTGGTTAATCGTCCCAATCGCATAATCCGCCTGACCTGGTCCGATCCACGTTCCGAGATTGAACCCAACCAGTCCGCCGGCACCCTGGTCGATGGCGGACACATTGCCGGTGGCGTATGAGTTGGAGACGATCGTGGCGACCGTGCGCCCCGCGAGCCCGCCGACGGAGCCATAGCCCGCAACCGTGCCGGTTGCATATGCGTTGCTGATCGTGGTGAGCCAGGTGTCGCCCACTATTCCGCCGACGAAGGCGCCGCTGCCGGTCACATTGCCCGTGTTGTAAACGTTGCTGATGGTGGCGCCACCGGCGCTGCTCGTGCCGAGGTAAACCCAGATGCCGGTCAATCCGACCAGGCCACCGACGGAATTGTTGCCCGTTACGCTGCCGCCTTCCAATCCGACATTGCGGAGGCTCGCACCATTGTCGATGTAGCCGAACAGACCAACACCGTCGGTAGTGGGCCGGTTGATGGTCAGATTGCTGACGACATGGCCGAGCCCGTCGAAAATGCCGCTGAAATAGGTGTTGCCGGCGCCTCCGATCGGCATGAAGCCCGCGCCGCCGTTCCAGCTCGCCGTGCTGCTGGCGTCGATGTTCGCGCCCAGCACGTAGTTGCCGGCAAGATTCGTATTGATGTTCTGCAAGGCGTTGAGATCGGTGATGACCGTGTAAGTGACCGGCGCATTGCTGCCGCTCTGGGTCTGGAACAGGCTTCCGGCCGCGAGATTGACCGGCGCATTGACGCTGTAGGTGCCGGTCGAGGTGGTCTGCGCATATTGCAGCACGAGGCCATCGAGGCTGGTCGTGCCGGTCGAGGTCAGCGGCGCATTGATGCTGATGGTGTTGTCGGCGCGAAGCGTGAGGATGTGCGATGCCCAATTGATCGACGCGTTGACCGCGATGTTGCCCGCATCGGTGCCGCTGCCCGAGGTGGTCACCGTCACGTCGCCGCTCGCCAGCGCGGTCTGCAAGGCCGCCGCGTAATTGGCGTCGATGGTGATGTTGACGGGATCGATCAGCCAGCGTCCGCCCAGCGTGTCGACCTTGAGATCGGCGGCGAGCTTGACCTTGGCGGCGGATGTCTCGACGGAGCGCGCGCGCAGCGTACCGCCGGCATTGACCTCGCCGTACCTGGAGTCGCCGAGCAGGAGGATGCGGCCGTTCCTGCTGCCGATGCTCGCGGCCTGCACCACGCCTGAATTGTTGACGACGCCCTTCATGGCATCGCTGGCACCTTTGGCCGTGAGAACGGCAAGCCCGCCATCGGCGCGGATCAGCCCCTTGTTCTCGACCAGGGTTTTGACGGTCGAGGCCTTGACCTCGACCGAGAGCAGGCCGTCACCGTTGAAGTCGAGCAGCACGTCGGTGCCGGCCGCAAGCGCCGTGCTGCCGGTGATGGTGCCGGAATTGCTGACGCTCGGCGAGATCAGCGCGACCACCTTGCCGGAAAGGTTGCCCGCGTTGCTGATCGCACCGCTGCTGCCGGTGAAATTGTAGCGGCCGGCCAGGAAATCCGTGTTGCTGATGCCGAGCGTGGAGGCGACGAAGCCGCCGGTCTGCACGCTGCCGGATTTGCCGATGGCAATGCCGTTCGGATTGATCAGGAACACCTGCCCGTTGGCGCTGAGATTGCCGAGGATTTGCGACGGATCCTGCCCAACGACGCGGTTCAGCGCGACCGAGGACGCGCCGGGCTGATTGAAGGTCACGGAGTTGCCGGCGCCGATCGAAAAACTCTGCCAATTGGCAATCATCCGGTCGCTCGACTGGTTGATGGTCATGGCATTGCCGGACTGGCTGATCGTGGCCTGCCCCGATACGACCTGACCGCCGGTCGGCAGGGTCTGGGCCAACGCTGGCGGCGTCAACATCGTGGTCGCGGACAGCGCGATTGCGAGCTGGATTCGCGGCAGGGTCGATGTCATGTCGTGCCCTCTCGAAAAGATCAGAAGCGGATGGCGGCTTGCAGCCAGAACTGGTCGCTGGACCTGACGCCATCGGCATTGACTTCGGTGATGATGGAACGGCCGGGATTGTCGCCCAGCGTGTGGGCCCAGCTTGCGGATACATTGAGCCTTTCGCGGGTCCAGCGCGCGGCAAGCCCGGCGCTGGCGAGGCCGTAATCGTTGCAGCCGCACGCGGTGACCGGCGGAATGCCGTTCGGCGACACGTTGACCTTGACGTAGCCGCCGTCCACGAAGCTCGCCAGTTGCAGGCCGCCGAAGCGCTGCGGCAGCGGCGCGTTGTAGCGAAGTTCGAGCGTGCCGAGCACGCCCATGTCGCCGCGCCCCTCGCCGACGGGATAACCGCGCACGCCGAACGGCCCGCCCAGCGCAAAGTCTTCCGAGGAATCGAGATTCTTGTTCGCCCATTGTCCGTAGAGGCGGCCGAACAGCGCGAAGTCACCGGGCAGCGCCTGAAGCCGGGCCACCGTCGCATTGATGCGATTGAACTGGCCCTGCGTCCTGAGCCCGGCCTGGTCGGCCGCGAGCGCGCTGGCCACACGCGCGAGATCGAGATCGCCGAGCGTCCAGCTCACCGACCAGCTGGTGATGCCACCGCCGAGCAAGGCATCGCGCCGGTCGCCGTTCAGGCTGAGCGTGGTGGAGATGGAGCGCTTGTCCTGAAGCGTCCCGGCGATGCTGTCGTCGACCAGCGCCTTCCAGGTCACGGCGCCGCCGAGCTGAAGGTTGAAATCGCGGCTGCGGATCAGGCTGTAGTCCGTGCCGCCATTGGCGAAATGAGCGAATCCGGTGAGACCGAGGGCCTGCCCGATCGCGTCGATGTTGTGATAGTCGAGATAACCGTAGCTGGCATTGGCCGTAAGGCCGCTTGCGCCGAGCGGCACGCTCGTCCCAAGCGACCCGTACTCCTGTCCCTGCGAGACCGTGCCGGAGACGCGCGTGAGATCACCCCAACCGGTCACGTCGGTAAATGTCACGAGACCGCTTCCTTGCGCCTTGCCGACATTGGAGCTGCCATAATTGTCGGCCCAGAAGCTGACGCCAACGACCGGTGCCTGTTCGACACCGACGACGAGCCTGCTGGTGTTCGGCGCTTCGCCCGGCGCGAGCTTCGCATGCACGGACACGCCGGCCAGGTCGTTCATGCGCAGCAGCGCATCTTCCAGATCCTGCCGCGTCACCCCGTCGGGCTTCAGCCGGCCCTCGATGATGGCGCGCAGCAAATCCTCGCGCACCCGTACGCCCTTGGCGCGGTCGAGCGTGATGGTCTTGAGCGCACCCTCGGCGATCTCGATCGTGACGATGCCGCTCGTGACATCCTGCGGCGGCAGCAGCGCGCGCGCCAGCAGCCGGCCGCGGCCCTGGAGCGCGACCGTCACCTGATCGGCCAGCGCATAGAGCCCTTTGATGCCAAGGCGCTTGCCGCGCACCGAGGCAACGAGCTGCTCGCGCTCGGCCAGCGGCAGCAGCTCCACCTTGCCGGTGAAGCGAACGCCCTTCACGATGATGCGCTCGCCCCGGTCGGGGGTGGCGGCGGGCGGCTGCTGCGGTCGAATCTCGTCGGGAGCCGGCAGCCTTTCCTGCCGCTGCAACTCCTGCTGCCGCTGCATCTCGCGGAGCAGCGATCCGGCATCCTGCGCGACGGCCGGGACTGCGGTACCTGCTATCACTAGCCCGACCACAACAACCCTGCACTGCACCGCGCCAACCACTTTCATCCTGCGGGCCCGACCTTCGGGCAATAGGTAACGACATCAGCGAAAGCGCAGGACGGCGCGTCGATCCAGGCGCCACTTGCGTTCCTGGGCGTCCTTAGCGGACGCCGACATGGCGCGTTGTGCCGGACGTCTCAAATGGGGAAATTATTCGCGTGATCTCGCCGGTTGTTACGAGATCGCGACATCCCGCGCGCATGCGACGGAGATGGCCGGCGTAGATTGGCAATTGCGTGGGTCGATTCCGCTTCTCAGCGGGCGGCGAGGAAAAGCGAAGTTACGCCGCGGTCGCCGGCGGCAGGGCCAGCACCGAATAGATCGCCTGGGCATCGCGCGAGGCGCGGAGCTTCTTGGCGATGTCCTGGTCGCGCAGCAGGCGGGCGATTCGGGCGAGCGCCTTGAGGTGGTCGGCGCCGGCGCCTTCGGGGGCGAGCAGCAGGAAGACGAGATCCACCGGCTGGCCGTCCATCGCCTCGAAATCGATCGGACGATCGAGGCGCGCGAACAGGCCAAAAATCTTTTCCAGCTTGGGCAGCTTGCCGTGGGGAATGGCGACACCGTAGCCGACTGCGGTGGTGCCGAGCTTCTCACGCTGCAACAGCACCTCGAACACCGCGCGTTCGTTCTGCCCGGTCAGCTCGGCGGCCTTGGCCGCAAGCTCCTGAAGCGCCTGCTTCTTGCTGTTGACCTTCAATGCCGGGAGAATCGCCTCGGGTGCGACCAGATCGGTAATCGGCATGGAAGGTTTCCGAGGTGAATTAAACCGTCAGGTTCCGAATTGGCCAGCTTGGTCGAACCACGCCCGGCCGGCGTCGAGAAGGTCAAGCAGGAAGGGGACTTAGCCCCGATCCTGATGTGGGGCGCTTCTACTCCAACGCAATCCCGGTGCCAACTGCTGCGTGCGGCTTTGCCCCGGTCATTGTTAAAGGCTGCGGATGATACGGAGCCCAGGTTCCAGCCCTTAACCGTCCGGTTTGGCCCCCGGCGGGTCGATCCAGCCGACATTGCCGTCGGCCCGGCGGTAAATGATGTTCACCCGGCCGCTGGAGCCGTGCTGGAATACCAGGCAGGGCGCTCCGCTGAGGTCGAGCTCCATGACAGCCTCGCTGACCGACAGCTGCTTCAGCGAGGTCGTGGCCTCGGCGATGATGACGGGGCTGTAGCCGGTGACCTCGTCCTCGTCCTCCCCATCGCCCGGCGCCTCCAGCACGTAGCTCGTGGCATCCAGGGCGGCGAGGGCGGCGGAGGCGACATGGGCCTTGCGGGCCGAGCGGTCCTTGAGCCGGCTCTTGTAACGCTTGAGCCGCTTCTCGATCATCAGGAGCGCCTGGTCGGCGCTGGCATAGGCGTCCGGCGCGTTCGAATCGGCCTCGAGCGTGATCCCCGAATCAAGATGCAGGGCACAGTCGGTGCGGAAGCCGAAGCCGTCCTTGCTCAGCGTGATGTGACCGGAATAATTGCCGTCGAAATACTTGCGCAGGACCTCTTCAGTCCGGTCGGTCACGCGGCCGCGCAGGGCGTCGCCGACGCTAACGCTCTTTCCGGAGATTCTGAGAGTCATGTGATGCCTCGCTTGGTTTGAGGGCCTAGCTTGGATCGGTCGCAAAGGGGGAGATGAGAGTAGCGCGATTTGGCGCCAGCGCAATCAGGCCGGCTCGGTGTTGCGGGAGCGATCGGACATTGCGGTGGAGAGGACGTTACCAAGAGCGCTCTGCTTGTCGCGGCGGCGTTGCACCGAGGAGGGAATGCGCATGGCTTCGCGGTACTTCGCGACCGTGCGGCGGGCAATATCAATGCCCGAGGCGCGTAAGCGTTCCACGATGGTGTCGTCCGACAGGATCGCCGCCGGCGCTTCCGAATCGATCAGCTGCTTGATGTGGTGACGGACGGCTTCGGCGGAATGCGCCTCGCCGCCGTCGGCGGAGGCGATCGAGGCGGTGAAGAAATATTTCAATTCGAATGTGCCGCGATTTGTCGCCATGTACTTGTTGGCGGTGACCCGCGACACCGTGGATTCATGCATCTGGATGGCGTCGGCGACGGCCTTCAGATTCAGCGGCCGCAGATGCGCAACGCCATGGGTGAAGAAGCCGTCCTGCTGGCGCACGATTTCCGTTGCAACCTTCAGGATGGTCCGGGCGCGCTGATCGAGCGCGCGCACGAGCCAGGTCGCGTTCTGGAGCGCGTCGGTGAAATAGGACTTGTCGCCGTCCTTGCCGATCTTCTTCGACAGCTCGGAGTAATAGGTCTGGTTGACCAGCACGCGCGGCAAGGTGTCGCTGTTGAGCTCGACATGCCAGCCGCCATCGGGACCCGGGCGGACATAGACATCCGGCACCATGGTCTGGAGCCGCGCCGAGCCGAACTTCATGCCGGGCTTGGGATTGAGGCGGCGGATCTCACCGATCATGTCGGCGATGTCCTCGTCGTCGACGCCGCAGAGCTTGCGCAAGGCAGCGATGTCGCGCTTGGCGAGCAGATCGAGATGCTCGACGAGGGCCTGCATCGCGGGGTCGTAGCGGTCGAGCTCGCGGAGCTGGATCGCCAGGCATTCGCTCAAATTACGGGCGCAGACGCCGGGCGGATCGAATTTTTGCAGCACGGCGAGGACGCCCTCGACGTCCTGCTGCGACGCGCCAAGGCGCTCGGCGGCCTGGCCGAGATCGCCCGGCAGATAGCCGGCCTCGTCGACGAGGTCGATCAGGTACTGACCGATCATGCGCTGCGCGGGTGCCGTGAAGGCAACCGAAAGCTGCTCGGCGAGGTGGTCGCCCAGCGTGGTTTCGGCGGCCACGAAGGCCTCGAGATTGTAGTCCTCGTCGCCGGAGGCGCCGCCGCCCCATTCGGTATAGGTGGTCGGCGCCGCATCCTGGGCGTTGCGCGCGGCAGCCTCGGCCGGTTCCTCGGAGAAGACGTTGTCGAGGCCCGTGTCCAGGGTCTGCTCGATCTCGGCGCGGGTGCCGAGATCCTTGCTCATCCATTCTTCTTGGCCCGGCTCGAAGGCGCTGCCGCCAAAACCGTCATCGCCCTGACCGTCGCCTTGGCCGCCGGACTCCTCGCCATCGCCGAACTGGCCGGCCTCGACGGGAGCTTCGCCGCCGGGGGGCTCGTCATTGGCCCGTTCCAGCAGAGGGTTACGCTCAAGCTCCTCTTCCACGAACGTCGTGAGATCGAGATTGGACAATTGCAGCAGCTTGATCGCCTGCATCAGCTGCGGCGTCATGACCAGCGACTGCGATTGCCGGAACTCTAATCTCTGCGTTAGCGCCATGAAGCAAGAACCGATCCCAAAAGTTGGTCCGATTTTTGCTTATCCTAGTCCGAGCCCGATGTACACGGCTTGACGAATTGGAAAAACGGGCTAGAGGCGGAATTCCTCGCCAAGGTAAAGCCGGCGAACGTCCGGATCAGCGACGATCTCATCCGGGCTACCCTCGGTCAAGATTTCACCGGCATAGACGATATAGGCGCGATCGGTCAGGCCGAGTGTCTCGCGGACGTTGTGGTCGGTGATCAGCACGCCGATGCCGCGGTTGGTGAGATGGCGGACGAGGTCCTGAATGTCGCCGACCGCGATCGGATCGATGCCGGCGAAGGGCTCGTCGAGCAGCATGTAGTTCGGACGCGTCGCGAGCGCGCGCGCGATCTCGACGCGGCGGCGCTCGCCGCCCGACAGCGCGATCGAAGGCGATTTCCTCAAGCGCGTGATGTTGAATTCGTCGAGCAGCGAGTCGAGCTGCTGCTCGCGCTTCTTGCGCGAGGGCTCGACCACTTCGAGCACGGCGCGAATGTTCTGCTCGACGGTGAGGCCGCGAAAGATCGAGGCTTCCTGCGGCAGATAGCCGATGCCGAGCCGCGCGCGCTGATACATCGGCAGCCTGGTGACGTCGTGGCCGTCGAGCTCGATCGCGCCGCGATCGGGCTTGATGAGGCCGGTGATCATGTAGAACACGGTGGTCTTGCCGGCGCCGTTCGGGCCGAGCAGGCCGACCGCTTCGCCACGACGCACATAGATGCTGACGCCGCGCACCACCTGACGGCTGCCGAAACTCTTTTCCACGCTATGCACCGCCAGGAAGCCCGGTCGCTTCAGGAGCTGGGGCCCACCGGCGCCGTTGGGCCGGCTGGCGGCCCGCACCGGATGCACCGCCTGGGCACGCGGCTGCTCGGCCTGATAGTCGGCTTGGAAGTCGGTCTGGAAATGATCGGGCGCGCGCATCGGCTGGTCACGGGCGATCGGCGGCGCGTCGCGCACCGGGCTGGGCACGAGACCGCCGACGCTGTCACCGAGCGCGGTGATGTCCTGACGCGCAAATCCTGGCCGGCCGCGCTTGGCGGGGCGCCGACGGAACATGCTGAAGAGATCGACCATCCCCGCCTTCTAGCCTTTCGCGACGATCCTGCGCGGAATTCGCGCGATCTGCCGCACCGGCCTTGCGATTCGCCGGAACAGCATGAGTGAAGGGATGTCTCATGCCCAGTGAAACACGCCCGAAAAGCGGCGGACCCCGCTTCGAAAGCCCTGCGCGCTAGATACAGTCTCGCCGGGCAAGCTTCAACCTCGGATCGGGAGAATCTGGCCCAAGCCGTTGAAATCGCGCCTGGAATTTACTTCTGCTTGCCCGTGCCAGGCAATTGCAGAGGCGGACCCGCGCCGGCTTTGCCCGGACTGCCCGATCCGCAATCATTGCTCCCGCCCTGCGGCAGCAACGCCTGCACCCGGCCGGTATCCGACTCTACGCGGGACACGCCGGTCGTCATGTCGACCGCCAGACGGTCGCCGCGCAGCACGTTTTTGCACTGCGTCAGGACGACGCCGCCGAGCATGGTGATGAGGTTGGTCTTGGTGTCGAAGACGGCGGTCTCGCCCGTCACCACCTGATCCTTCTGGGTGACGACGACATTGCCGCGCGCCTCCAGCCGCTTGATCGAGGAGCTGCCGCCCGGGCCCGGCGTCGCCGACTGCATCGGCGCGCCGGTGCCGCTATTCTTGGCCGCCTTCGCCGCGGGCGGCGGCGTGGCCGGCTTGTCGCCACCGGATTCGTAAAACACCACCAGCGTCTTCGAGGTCATGGTGGTGTCGCCCTGGATGACCTTCACGTTGCCGGAGAAGGTCGCCTCCTTTTTCTTGTCGCGCATCTCCAGCGAAGCGGCTTCGATCTGGATCGGCTGATCGCGGTTCTGCGAAAAGCCCTGCATGGCGTTGGGCACGCCTTGCATCGTGCTCTGTGCGAGCGCCGCGCCCGTTGCGATCAGCGCGACTGTGGCGGCGAGCGCGGCCGCACTGAGGATGACACTGCGCTTCTCTTCGTTGCGCGGAAAAAACTTCGACATGAAAATCACTTTGAATTGGCAGACTTGTTCTGGGGCGTACGCGTTTTTACAGGCGGCGCGGGCTGCTCGGCCGGCGCAGGCTGAGCGGCGGGGTCGTCCAGCTTGTCCAGATGCATCACCACATTGCCCTCGAAGCGGATGACGTCGCCGCCTTCGGTGATGCGCAGCCGATCGGCGGTCAGCGTGCCGTTGGTCAGCTTGACGTCGACACGCTCGTCAGAGGAGACCGTGCCCTTGCCCATGTCGACGAAGGCCGAGTTCAGCCGCGCCTCGTAGCCGGTCGAGGTGCGCAGGAAGATGTCCTTGTGCAGGTCGAGCTGCTGCTGCTTGTTGTCGAAGCGGCCGGTGCGGGCATCGAGCAGCAGGGTCGATTTGTCTTCCATCAGCACCTTCGCGCGCAAATCATTGAGATCGACGTGATCGGGATCGGTGATGTCCTGCGTCGCGGTCTTGGCCCAGAGCTCGTAGGGCCGCTGGTCCGGGGTGAAGCCGGCCAGATGCGGCGATTCCATCGTGATCTTGGTGCCTGTCACCACGAGGTTTCCGGAGTCGAGCTTGATCGGGATCTGGAAAGGATTGAGGAAGGTCGAGACCGCGACGATCGCGGCGATCGACGCAGCCACCGTGACCGGCACCGCGATGCGCAGAATCCGCACCAGGCGGCTGTGGCGCGCCGCGCTGGCAAACTTTGCCGCAAGCGCGGCGTCGTAGGTTGGATTCTGGGCCGAATTCACCGCTGCTCCAGAGTGTCGCTCGCCTTGTCCGGTCGATGGCGCGCCATTGTACCCGGCACCGCCAGGATATGCAGCCCGCGAGAGGCCGCACGAAAGTGTCCGAAACGGGGCGGCAACCCCAGCCTAACGGCCGCTGGGCGCTTCAGGAATGCGCGAAAATGTCCTCTTCCTGCCAGCCTTGGAGGTCGAGCAAAGCGCGGGTCGGCAGGAAGTCGAAACAGGCCTTTGCCAGCGCGGTGCGGCCCTCCCGCACCAGCATGGCGTCGAGCCGCTCGCGCAGGGCATGAAGGTGCAGCACGTCGGAGGCGGCGTAGGCCAGCTGCGGCTCGGTCAGGCTGTCGGAACCCCAATCGCTGGATTGCTGCTGCTTGGAGAGGTCGACATTGAGCACCTCGCGCACGAGGTCCTTGAGGCCATGGCGGTCGGTGTAGGTGCGGGTCAGGCGCGAGGCAATCTTGGTGCAATAAATCGGCCCGGTCATGACGCCGAAGGTCTGGTACAGCACCGCGACGTCGAACCGCGCGAAATGGAAGATCTTCGTGATCGCGGGATTGGCCAGCAGGGCCTTCAGGTTCGGCGCGTCGGTGTGGCCCTTGGGGATCTGCACCACGTCGGCGCTGCCGTCGCCGGGCGAGAGCTGCACCACGCAGAGCCGGTCGCGATGCGGGTTCAGCCCCATGGTCTCGGTATCGATCGCCACCGCTGTGGTGTAGCGGGACAGGTCGGGCAGGTCACCGCGATGCAGGCGTACGGTCATGGCGTTTCAAAACCTCGGTCGAATTGGTCTGTCGGCATCATAAGCTAGTCGGATGGCCTGCGATGTAGCCACTGGCGGCGGGCCGCGCAAGCGCCGGCGGTTCCTGCCAAGCCCGGTCAGATCGCGGCCAGCATGATGCAGATCATCGCCGCCACCGTCATGCGGCTGGCGCCGTCGCGAAACGTGTAGAGAATCGGATCGTCGGGCATCTCGCGGCGATGCGCCATCATCAGGGCGCGGCCGAACCAGTAGAGCAGCAGCGGGTTGAGCAGCCACAGCATCCAGGGCCGGCTGTAGAGCGGCGTCACCGCGGACGATGACACATAGAGCGAGAACACGGTCACCGCGTTCATGGCGCTCGCCGCCGCCATCGCGCTGATGATGTGCAGGTCGGTGATCTTGTAATCGCGGTTGGAGGGATCGGCGAGGCCGGCGCTCTCGCGCATGCTGAGCTCGCTGAAGCGCTTGATCAGCGCCAGCGAGGTGAACACGAACAGCGAGAAGATCAGCAGCCATTCCGACAGCACCACACCGACACCGACCGCGCCGGCGACGATGCGCAGCGTGTAAAGGCCGGCGAGCGTGACGACGTCGACCAGCATCTTGCGCTTGAGCACGAGCGAATAGGCGATCGTGGTGGCGAGATAGCCACCGAGCACGCCGAGGAACAGCGGCGAGATGCAGAGGCTGGCAGCAACCGCGAACAGCCACAGCGCGGGAATCGCAAGCAGCGCCGACGAGATCGGCAGATCGCCGGCCGCAAGCGCCCGATGGCGCTTGGTCGGATGCTGCCGGTCGGCGGCAAGATCGAGCAGGTCGTTCATCAGATAGGCGCCCGACGCGCAGGCCGAGAACGCCATGAACGCCAGCAGCGCATAGCCGAGCGTCGGAAGGTTCATCTGATGCGCGGTGATTGCAGGCACGAACACCAGCGTGTTCTTGGCGTATTGATAGACCCGCAGTGCCTTCGCCCAGGTCTTCACACCGGGATTGCGACTGCTGCCGTTCTCGATGCGATCGACCGCGCCGCGATCGAATGGAAGCTCGCCCGCAGCGAGATCGGCCGGCGTGACGACGCCATCGAAACCGAGATGCGCGGCGATGCCCGCCGCATGACCGGGAAGGCGGCCGGCGACCAGATAGATCCTTGCGCCGCGCGCCCGCGCCGCCAGCGCCTGGTTCAGCACATCGGAGTCATAGGGCAGAAGGGCGTAATTGATTTCGGCCTGCGCGAGGACATCCGTCAGCGCCGCCATCCCCGGCCGTCCGCCCGCACCGAAGCGCGCCAGCAGGCGGGCGGGGCTGGAGAACAGCGCTTCCATCAAGAGCTCGGACCGCAGCAGGGCGCCTTCGAGATCGATGACGAGCGTCCGCGCGGCCGCCGTCGTTGCCGACGGCTCAGGCGCGCCAGAATCATACTGCCAGGCAGGCTGCTCCATCCGAAAACGCTCTGACTTGCCGCAAACTGACCGGCGCATGGCCGGGGAGCAGGGAAATGGACGGCCGCGAGCGTAGGGGGCATTCGCTAAGGCTGGCTTAACCGGAGACTGCCGCCAACCCGGTTCGCCGACCCGTCATTCCGCCGGCATCGTGTTATGTTATGGTTAACATAACTCCACCGGAGTTGACGCTCACAAGCGACGGTGTCGGCGAAACAGTGCTGGCCTATCAGCCGGTGGACATGACTCACACGATCATCCTGGTCAGCCAGGCCTGGTGGTTTCTCAACCGCCCCAGCTGCGGAACTGCGGTCCGAGCAGGTCGTAACGGACCCGAAGATAGCCGTCGGGACCGTGCACCACGGCATTGGGCAAGATCCGCTCGACCTCCTGGGCCATCACACCGACATAGAACGTGTCGTCCCAGAGATAGCGAAAACGGTAGAGGCAAATGCCGTTGTCGAGACATCCAAGGCGCAAGATGTCGCGCTTGAGCCGTCTGTCGGACGTGACAGGCGGTGGAGGCGTTGGCGGCAGGGTCGGAACCACCGCCGGCACGGGCTGGGGCGGAGGCGGTCCGTATTTGTTGTAGGACCGCTCGATCAACCTGGGGGTGTTCGTGTCCTGGCTGTCGCCGCGGCTCTGCGAGACCGGCGCGCCGGTATAGGACAGTTTGGGCTGCGAGAAGATGATCGCTCGCTGGCGCATCGACCTGGCGAGGCCGCCGTTGACGCATCCACCACCTGCAGTCCTGCCCTCTGGGCATCTTGCGTGCGCCTGATCGAAAGTCGACAAGCCGGCGACGAATGCCGTGACAAGAGCAAAGCCGCTCAACCCGGTGATGATGCGCGTCAAAATTTCATGCTCCCGCCAAGTATCGCGATCCAGCCGCGAACGCGAAGGTTCGGTGTCAGCTCGGTCGGATTCTCATTGATCCAGAAGTGCTCTACACTCGCTTTCAAGGACAAGCCTTCGCGTAGTGAATACTGCGCAGAACCTCCGGCTCCGATGCGGGTCTTTGCCGGAATGAATTGCTGCGTGACCGGATTGTAGGAGTTTTGATCGCGCCGCATGTAGTTCACCATCGGTGCGACGGTCCAGTTGCCGCTCACGACGGGTTGCTCGAGGCGATACCGATAAACGGCGCTGTTGGACCGAAACGACTCGGGAACAATCTTCAACAGGTCCGGATCCAACACCCTGTTCTTCTCCGCGTTGGTCCACGACGCCGTGAATGTCGTGCTCGACGATGTCGTCCATGCGTATCCGACCGTACCTGACAGCGTGTAGCGGTCGCCAAGCGCATAAGATGAGATATGATCCAGATAGGTTGCAGTTTCGTGGGCGTAGGACGCTGAAGCCAGCAGCGTCAGGTTTGCCAGCTGGTAGCCGAGCGACGCACTCTGCGTCGCGACCCGTCCCGGCCCCACCAATGTGGTTGCCTGCGGCTCCGTGCTTGCGGGATCGAGCAGCGCTTCCATGCGATATGCGCCGCGCCAGGTATAGCCGGAACTGAACGTCAGGATGAGCTGTTCGCCGATGGGCAGGTTGACGCCGACCGTCGGCCCTATGTTCAACCCTTCGCCGAATGTTGCGAGGTCGACGATGTCCTGATCCATTCGCGCATTCGCCGCGCTGCCATAGAGAGCCGTCGTCCCCGAGGGAAGGTTGACGTTCATGGAGACGAACGGCTGAATTCCGGGAATGCCGAGATAGGTTGCTGTCCCCGAGACCACCGTATCGGTTCGCGGTCGTGATGCTGCCGGTCAACCCGGGCGTGGATTGCCGTGACCACACATAGCCGCCCCTGCCGAGCAGATCGACTTTGACGTTTTCGAGCGGCTGCCCGCTCGCCTGGATCGTCAGGGGTGCATAGACCTGCGTCCCGGCGCCGGCCGCCGTCGAGCCGCTGGCAGGGAAACCCCGCGTGCCGCTCCAGCTCGCATATCGCAAATCCTGATCGGCGCTCAGCGACCAGTTCGGCTCGGCGGCATTCGCAAGCGAGGAAACCGTACAGCAGGCCATGACGACACACGCGCGCTTCCATCCGTCTCGAACGAAATCGCAGAGGCGTGCGCGCATGATGGGCTGACAGGACATGCAGTTGGAGAAGCCTGGCGGCAACGAGATCGCCGGATGCACGGCGACCTCGCGCTCGGACTCGCAATAAAGCCGCGGCTACGGCTTCTTCCCGGACGTGGGGGCTGGCGGCTTGGGGGGCGCCGGAGTGGGCTTCGGCGGCGGCGGGATGTTCTTCCGTACGGACGCGTCGCTCAGCGACGGAGATCTCGTGTAAGCCATGACCGGGGCGGCGCTGACCGCTGCGAACAACGCCGCGGCGATCATCATTCGATACATCATGAACTTGTTCCTCTTCATAATCCGTCCGGGAGCAGTGAAAAATTCCAGCCGATGACGGTCGCGGCTGAGAATCTGTTGGCAGAGCGCCTCATTGTGATTTCTTTTGCAGAGGTGCCGCCGGCTTGACGGGAGACGCTTGAGTCTGGGCTTGAGCCTGAGCCTGCGGCGGCGCGGGTGCTTCCGGCGTGGCGATCGCGATCCCGAACAGACGCCATTGTCCGGCGGCGATCTGAAACACAAGATCGAACTTGATCTGCTGCGGCTGGGTCGGAATGTAACCGGCAAGGCGCAGCATTCCGCGCTGGTCGAGCGATGGCGCTTCGGTGAATTGCGGCGGCAGCAATGCCGCGCCGTACAGATCGAAATTGCGACGCCGCAGGTCGAGAAAATTCAGCCCGAGATCGGCGGCGGTATTGCGCGCCTGGAAATCGGGCGCGGCGAGATCGCGCAGCACGGTGTAATTGCCGGTGCGGTTGGCATCATTGAGCGTAAGCAGCGTCGAACGGATCAGATAGAGCGCCTGCTCCAGCGTGACAGGCAGCGACGGCTGCGCGGGCGTGGCCGCAGGCGCAAGCGTTTTCTGTTGAGCTTCCGCCCGGCCGTTGCTGCACGACAGCAGCAGCGCCAGCGCAATCAGGGCACGCGCAATCAATTGCATGGACTGGCCGCGCCCGCTTTCACCAGCCGACGCGCATTCCGACACGTCCGCCCAATCCGCCGCCGTTCGTGCCATAGGTCAGGCCGCCGCTGGCCTGCACATGCTCGCTGACGCGGAGCGCGGCGCTCATAGAGAGCGCATTGGTGTTCTGGAACGTGCCCCAGTTCGCGGTGACCGCGATCTTCTCGGACGGCATTAGCCACGGCGAACCGGACATCGCAAAAGCCATCGCAACACCGTTGATCGCCTTGCTGGTCCTGCCGTCGAGTTCGGAGAGGTGCGCATTGATGCCTGCGAGCCGATTGTTGATTCCGGCGATGTCGCCGGAGCTGGCAAGCCCGAGCGCGGCCAGCGACGTCGAGGCGAGATTGCCGGCGGCATCCGTGGTGACGAGTTGCGTCGGTCCTGACTGCGCGGCCGTGCTCGCCGCCGAGGCGATGCCGGTCATCGTGTAGGTATTGGTGGCGGTGCCGTAGACCTGCTGATTGGCGCGCGTCGCGGTGGCGCCGTTGCCGATCGCGGTGGAGTTCGCGAAAGTCGCCGACGCGCCATTGCCGAAGGCCGACGAATTCGCGCCCGTGGCGTTGGAGCCATTGCCCACCGCGGTATTGGCGACGCCGTTTCCGCTGGCGTTGGCGTTGAGGCCCACCGCGACGTTGGCGCTACCGGTGCCGTTAGCCAGAGCGCCTGCTCCGGTTGCGACATTTCCCGAATTGGCGCCGCTCGCATTGGAGAGATAGCCGCTCGCCGCGTTGAAGCTGCTCGCGCCACTGGCGTTGGCGCCGTCGCCGGTCGCGACGTTTCGGCTTCCGGCGCCACTCGCGTTGGCGTTCAAGCCGGTCGCGACGTTGGAGCTGATATTGCCGCTGGCGTTGGCGTTGGTCCCGGACGCAATGTTGTTGCTGGCGTTGCCGTTTGCAACGGCCCCGGCACCCAATGCGGAATTGGCGCTGTTGTCGCCCGTCGCGTGAGCGCCGGACCCGGTCGCAGTATTTTTGCTGCCATCACCGCTGGCAATGGCGTCAAATCCGCTCGCGGTGTTGGAGCTGTTGTTGCCGTTGGCGAGCGCTTCCCCGGTCGCAGTGTTGACGCTGCTGTTGCCGCTGGCGTTGGCGTTGTCCCCGACCGCGGTATTGACGCTGCCATTGCCACTGGCGTTGGCGAGGCCGACGGCGATGTTGCCACTGACGTTGCCGTTGGCGTTTGCTCCGAACCCGATGGCCGTGTTGTTACCGCCTGTGCCGGTGGCGTTTGCATTGGTCCCGCAGGCGAAATTGCCGCCTGACCCGGTTGCCGTCGCACCTTGGGCGGAGGCGCCGGTATCGACGCAGACAAATTGAGCCCGGGCTTGCGGCGCGCCGGCGCAGATCACGATCGCGGCAATGAGCGCGGTTGCAAGGAAAGCGGCTGCTCGCATCCGGAATACGACTGAAATATTCATATTTTCGTCCCCACCATCTTCCCAATCCGCCATTGGGGAGCATGCGCCACGGGGATTTGTAGGCCGACCGCCGTCAATGCCGGCGTCAGTCCGGCGTGACAGCAGCGTGACTCCTGCTTTGCGCGGCATTCAAAGTGCGTCAAAGCGTGTTAGGTGTGTTTCCGAGGCCACGATCGCCGTGCCCGGTTGCCACTGGAATGAGAGACTGCGTGCCGCTTCCGAGATTTGGTCTTTCGCTGTTCGGACGTTTTGAACTGACGACAAATGACGGCGTGGTTTCGTTGCCGGGCCGGAAGCTTGCGGGATTGCTGGCCTATCTGGCTTGCACTGCGCCGCGCCGCCAACCGCGCGAAAAGCTCGCGAACCTGCTGTGGGGCTCGCATTTCGAGACCCAGGCGCGGCAGAATCTGCGCCAGAGCCTCGTACGGTTACGGCGGATTCTCGGGCAGGACTCCATTTGCAGCGACGACAATGACGTCTGGCTCGCGCCCGGCGTGATCGATTGCGATGCGGTCCGCTTCGAGACACTGATCGTCGAGGGCAGCCGTGCGTCGCTCGCCGCGGCCGCCGATCTCTACCGCAATCCGCTGCTGACGGATCTGAACATCGAAGAAGACGCATGGTCGGAATGGCGCGACCAGGAACGGGAACGGCTGGACGGCCTGGCAGTCGATTCCATGGTCCGGCACGGCCAGCACGCGCTGCGGTCCGGACATGCGGAATCCGCGCTCAGGACGGCCAACCGGGCCATTGCCGTGAATGCCTTGCGCGAGGATGCGCATCGGCTGGTCATCCAGGCACTCACCGCCACTGGACGCAGGGCCGAGGCGCTCAAGCGCTATCAGGATCTCGTCGCGCTGCTCAAGCGCGAGCTGAACACGGAGCCCGATGCGGTCACCCAGTCGCTCGTCGCGGAACTCCGCAACGCCAGACCATCCGGTGCCGCGCGGACGAACGAGCCCCTGGATGGCGTTCGGGTGCGGGAGACCGAAGCCGCAGCCGTCGCGGAACGCGACGACGATGCTCCGCCTTCGGAATCGCTTCGCCCGGGCGGCCGCCAGCAGCGCCAGTTGACGATCATGGCCTGCCATCTGATCGGCGCGATGCCTCTGTCTGCGGAGCGCGACCCAGAGGACGTCCACGACCAGATCGTCGCCTTTCATCAGGTCGCGGCCCGGATCGCAGTGCAATTCCATGGCTTCGTCGCCCAGCACCAGGGCAACGGTGTCCTGATCTATTTCGGTTATCCCATGGCGCGCGAGCACGATGCCGAACACGCCGTGCGCGCCGGCCTCGCGATCGTCGACGCGGTTCGCATTCTGAACGCACCGGCCGGCACGGCACCGCGGGCGAGCGTCGGGATCGCAACCGGCCTCGTCGTGATCGGCGAGAAGCCCGGGCCCGGCGATCTCAGGCAGCACGTTGCGATCGGCGAGACGCCGAACCTCGCAACGCGGTTGCAGGGCGTTGCCGGACCGGGCGAGGTCGCGATCGCAGCCGGCACGCGGCGGCTGCTTGGGCAATTGTTCGACACGCGCGCGCTTCCGGATATCGAGGTCAAGGGACTGCGAGAGCCGGTGCCCGCGTGGCAAGTGCTCGGCGAGGCCGTGGGCGTCAGCCGTTTCGATGCGCGGCGCGCCGATTCACTGTCCGCGCTCGTCGGTCGCC
Source organism: Bradyrhizobium sp. CCGB20 (assembly GCF_024199855.1). Classification (NCBI taxonomy): domain Bacteria; kingdom Pseudomonadati; phylum Pseudomonadota; class Alphaproteobacteria; order Hyphomicrobiales; family Nitrobacteraceae; genus Bradyrhizobium; species Bradyrhizobium sp. CCGB20. The sequence goes on from NZ_JANADN010000001.1 coordinate 148,881, forward strand.
AGGAAGAGATCGAGCTGCTGCTGCGCCGCTGGGATCAGGCGAAGTCCGGTGCGGGCCGCGTGGTGCTGATCTCGGGCGAGCCCGGCATCGGCAAGTCGCGCATCGTCGAGAGCGTGTTGACGAGGCTCGAGGACGAGCAACACAGCCGCTTGCGCTATTATTGCTCTCCGCATCATGCGCACAGCCCGCTCTACCCGCTCATCATTCAGCTTGAACGGGCTGCCAATTTCGAACCCGGCAGCAGCGCCGGCGCACGGATAGACAGGCTGGAAGCCCTGCTCGCGCCCGCAACGAAGAATCTGACCCGCGATGTCATGCTGATCGCCGAGCTTCTCGGCGTGCCCTCGGACGGACGCTATCCGGCCCTCGCGATCTCCCCGCAGGAGAAGCGGGAGATGACCCTCAATGCGCTGCTCAACCAGCTTTCAGCCGGAACGGTGCAGACACCGGGGCTGATCGTGATCGAGGACGCGCACTGGATCGACCCGACATCGCTCGACCTGCTCGACGCGATCGCGGCTCGCGCCGCAAATCTGCCGTTGCTGTTGCTCATCACCATCAGGCCGGAATTCCAGCCTTCCTGGATCGGCCAGCCACATGTGACGCTGCTGCCCCTCGGCCGCCTTGGCCGCAGCGACAGCGCCGGCATCATTGATGACGTCGCGGGAGGCAAGCCTCTGCCCGAGCCCGTCGTCGAGCAGATATTGTCGCGCGCCGACGGCATCCCGCTGTTCGTCGAGGAGTTGACCCGCACGCTGATTGAGCAGGAGCTGTTGCGCGAGGCATCCGACAGCGAAGGGCCGGAGGGATCGCGGCGGTCGCTCGCCATTCCGGCGACGTTACAGGCCTCACTGGCCGCTCGCCTCGATCTGCTCGGCGCGGTGAAGGACGTGGCTTCGATCGGCGCTTCGATCGGGCGGGAGTTCTCCTACGAGCTGATCGCTGCAATATCCGCGCTGCCCCCTGTCGATCTGGACGCCGCGCTTGAACGGCTGACGGCCTCCGGCCTCGTCAGCCGTCGCGGCTCGCCGCCGCAGGCGAGCTACACGTTCAAGCACGCGCTGGTCCAGGATGCCGCCTATGTCGCGATGCTGAGGAGCCGCAGGCAGCAATTGCATGCGGATATCGCGAACACACTCATCGAAAGCTTCCCGGCACTGGCCGAAACCCAACCCGAGATCGTTGCCCTTCATTTCACCGAGGCCGGGCGTGCCCGCGAGGCGACCGACCACTGGATCAAGGCGGGGCGACTCGCACATGCGCGATGGGCCAACCGCGAAGCGGCCAGTTTCTTCGAACGGGGGCTGCGCTGTCTCGCGACGCTGCCGCAGACCCGGGACACAATGGAGCAGGCGATCGATCTCAGGTTCGACCTGAAGACCTCGCTGTTTCCACTCGGCCAGTTCGCGCGCATCGTCGGCTATCTTCGCGAGGCCGAAGCGCTGGCCAGACATCTCGACGATCCCGGACGGCTCTGCCTCGCGTCCGTTCACATGTGCCAGACCCTCAGCCTGAGCGGCCATCCACAGGACGCCGTCAAGTTCGGGCGGGACGCCCATCGTCTCGCAGAGCAGCTCGGCGAGCTTTCGCTCCGCATCTCGGCATCGCTGTTTCTCGGGCTCGCCTGCTTCTCGACGCTGCACTACGGCGAGTCGGAATCTCATTATCTCAACGTGCTGGAACTGCTCGACGGCGACGCAAGCCTCCAGCAATTTTCCCTCGCCGGATTTCCGGCGGTGACCGCCCACGGTTTTCTCGCTCGCATCTATGCCGACCAGGGCAAGTTCGCGCGCGGGATCGCTCACGGCGAGGAAGGCATACGCCTCGCCGAGGCGGTCGATCACCCCTATAGCCTCGGCATCGTCAGCTGGTGTTTTGCCGATCTGCTGGCGTCCCGGGGAGAGCTGAACCGCGCAGTCGTGGTGCTGGAGCGTGGACTGGCGGTGGCGCGCGAGTGGAACCTGCCGTTCCTCGTCGCAGGCAATTCCGGCAGCCTTGGCCACGCCTATGCCCTGCTGGGGCGAACGGCCGAAGGCCTGCCGCTGATGGAGCAGGCGCTGAGGGTCTTCGAGAAGATGGGGCATCGATTTGCTCAGGCGCTGTTCCTGTCGCCTTTGGGCGAAGCATACCTGTTCGCGGGCCGGCAGGCGGATGCTCTCAGGGCTGCCGGACGGGCGCTGACGCTGGCCCGTGAAAATGGCCAGAGGAGCGGCGAGGCGGCCGCCCTGCGCCTTCTGGGCGAGGCTTCCAGCGGCGACAGCTCCCCGGACCAGGCCGAAGGTCACTACAGAGCCGCGCTCGCGCTGGCCGATGAACTCGACCTCCGCCCGCTCGCTGCGCGCTGCCGTCACGGCCTCGGAAAATTGTACCTGAACGCGGGACGCCCGGACCAGGCTCGCCACGAGCTTGTTGCCGCGGCGACGATGTACCGCGAGATGGAGATGCGGTTCTGGCTGGCACAGGCCGAAGCGGAATTGAGCGGACTACCGGACTCCCTGTGCATGGATCCTACAACCCGGCGTGAGCTTCATGTTCCGGGGGAACGAGCGGCCTGCGGCCCATGAAATTCGCCCCGGCCCACCCTATCTGCCAGTCTCCTCCTCCACTCGCCATGAATCGAGCCCCATGACCGACCAGACGCTCGCCGCGCCTATCGACGATCAATCGGACCGCCCGCGCGGCTTTTCGCGCTATCAGGCGCTCCTCATCGCGCTGCTCGCGTTCACGCAGTTCACGATCATCCTCGACTTCATCATCATGTCGCCGCTCGGCGCCATCCTGATGCCCGCACTCGACATCACGGCCGGGCAATTCGGCGTCGCGGTCTCGGCCTACGCGTTCAGCGCGGGCATTTCGGGCATTCTGGCCGCCGGCTTTGCCGACCGCTTCGACCGCAAGCGCCTGCTGCTGTTCTTCTATGTCGGCTTCACGCTCGGAACCGCGCTCTGCGCCGCCGCGCAGACGTACCATGTGCTGCTGCTCGGCCGGATCGTGACCGGATTGTTCGGCGGCGTGATCGGCTCGGTCGTGCTCGCCATCATCACCGATTTGTTCGCGCTGCACCTGCGCGGCCGGGTGATGGGCTTCGTGCAGACGGCGTTCGCCGCGAGCCAGGTGCTCGGCATTCCTGCCGGGCTGTTTCTCGCCAATCACTGGAACTGGCATGTCTGCTTCATCGCGATCGTCGGCCTGTCGATCGCCGCGATCGCCATCATCGTGTTCGCCATGGAGCCGGTCGACGCGCATCTGAAGCTGAAGCAGGACAGAAATCCGTTCCGCCATCTGATCGCGACGATCGGAGAGCCGCGCTACACGCTGGCCTTCGCCGTCACGACGCTGCTGGCGACGGGCGGCTACATGCTGATGCCGTTCTCCAGCGCATTCACCGTGCATAATCTCGGCATCGACATTTTGCACCTGCCGACGATCTATCTGGTCTCCGGCCTGTTCAGCATCGTCACGGGACCGCTGGTCGGCCGGGCCAGCGATGCGTTCGGCAAATATCCGACCTTCGTGTTCGGCAGCGTGGTGTCTGTCATCATGGTGCTGATCTACACCCATCTCGGCCACGTCTCGCTGACGACCGCGATCCTCGTCAACGTGCTGATGTTCGTCGGCATTTTCTCGCGCATGATCCCGTCGCAGGCCCTGATGTCGGCGATCCCCGACCAGAGCCAGCGCGGCTCGTTCAGCGCGATCAGCGCCTCGCTCCAGCAGCTCTCCGGGGGGCTCGGCTCAGTGGCCGCCGCCGCGATCGTCGCGCAAGCGCCCGACGGCTCGCTGCTCCATTTCGACCGGATCGGCTACGTCGTCGTCGCGTCGGCGATGGTCGCGCTGGTGGCGATGTATTTTGTGCAGAGGCAGGTGGCTGAGCGGGCAGGGAGAAGCGTGGTGTGAGGGGAGGTAACCGATCCGTCCCATCTGGACGACGGCCACGACGACTTGGGGCTCATCGCCCTGCCATCCCTACCGCTTGGAGATAGCTCTATTTCGGGTCCAAACCCCGCAAAATGGTGCCCAGGAAAGGATTGCATAGGCAGAACCGTATCATATTGATATAATTTGATTAATTCAAGCTGCCACTCAGCATTGTTACACAGCATCAGACAGGGCCCGAATCTTGTCGGGCGGGCTGTAGAAGGCAGGACGGTAATTACTTTGATAGGAACCCCGAATGTGGCTAAACAGGGGTCTACAATCAGCAGTTTAGCAGCCGGGCCTTCAAACCTTTCATATCCCAATGGTACGCTTGGAAAACGCCGCTCCTTGCTTTCTTTGTAATACTCCAACTGACCTTACATATTCGGAATCCGATAATTTCGTCGCCCTTGTTGGACTCGGTCCGCTCGTACAGGACTATTCACTAATTGCATCCAAAGCTCATTCGAAGTCCATGGCAGACGTGCCACAAACGCTATGGAAGGAGCGGCATGATTTTGTAACCGCGATTCGCAATGAGCTTGAGAGGCGGCACGGATCATGCGTGATCACTGAACATGGAAGAATGGCAGTCTGCGACGACTACGAGCACGACACGCACTGCTTTCACGCGCACTTTCTCGTCTTTCCCGGCGCGGAAGACATTTCCAATCAAGCCACATCTTATTTCTCATCCGTCCAGTCGTTCGACGATCTTGATAGCTCTCTGAAACACGCCGCAGAACTGGAAGAATACCTTCTCGTCTCCCCGCGCCCGGATCGATTCAACATTTTCGCCGGGCCTCTTCACGTACCCCGCCAACTTGCACGGTATCTGGTTGGGTGGCAGACGGGAAATGCTCACATGGCTGATTGGAAGGCGCGGCCGGAACGAGTTCAGGCGGAGTCGATGGCGCGTCGATTGAGATCGACTCTTGGTGGGATTTGATGCTGACCCCGGCAAAGATTGATAGCGCATTGAAGAAGCTGGCGGATGGCTTCCTCAACAGTCTGCGGACTATCGATTCTGAACGAGCAGGTTGGGGCCAATTTGTAGGTCCATCGTCCAGCAATCAAGTTGGGCTTTACGGAACCAGCGCGGGCATCATTTGCGTAGCGCTAGCTTATGGCCCTAACCGAATTCCGCCCTCCTGCGTTCGCTGGTTGGAAGAGCTGTGGCAAGCAAGAGATACGCCAGGTGATGGTTCAAGAAATTTCGCTCTGACCGCGAGACGGGCATTTTTCCTGATGGCGCTCAGGATATGTCAGCACCCCGATCTGGCAACGCTTATCTCCGAAGCGGATAAGGAGCTGCTGCTCAGGCTGGTGCAGGACGGTTTGTTGGTGAGCTGGCAGATAGACGCTGCTAATCGCGGAGCGACAGGTAATGAAACTGTTACAGGATTGGCCGTCCTTGCCTACGTTCTCTCGTCGGGCTCTCACCTGCGCACTCCTCCAGAAATCGAAAGGGCCGCGCTAGCATTGCAGAACCGCTATGAAGGCGCCCTGCCCAAGAATCCTGGGCTGAGGAAGTTCATGCTGAGTTCGATATCACTCGGTGTCCGACCTGACGATTTGAGTAGTAGTATCAGGAGGGAGGTTGCGCGTATCGGCACTTCTCCCGAAACGACCGATCAAGATGCCCTTGATTGGTGGGATTACTATTACAGCGGCGTCGGTGGTAGACTGTCAAAACGAGATTACCTTCACGCCCCCTCAGCCGCGTTCGATATCCTCCTTGCAACTGGTCCCAGTGCCACAATCGCCCGTCGCCGCGCCGCTCTGAACCTTGCAGAGAAGACTGCGCAGACCGTTCTCGACGTTGGGTTATATTTCGATGGGCGAGAGCTGGCTCAAAGCAAGACCCAAGCTTGGATTGCGATAGCGCTGTCGAGATCAAAGGCTTTGATCGAGGAGAATGACAATAAACCATCGAGGCTCATGAGTGTGCTCGGCTCCATACTTTCGGCTGTAGGCCTGAGAGAGCGATAAGCATGCAGATTCACGATCCGCTTTATGGTGCATTCGAAATACCAAAGTTTTTGGAGCGCTTGATTGTCGCGCCGGAAGTTCGCCGGCTCATGGGCGTGCGGCTGTTAAACGCCCCCTCCCCCTCTTTGCCGACGCTGTCGGAGATTCGACGGTTTTCGCATACGATCGGGGTACTCCGGCTTGCACTGATGAACCCTCACGTCGGACTTACGCAAGTTGAAGTAAGGGCGCTTACAGCCGCAATCTTAATCCACGATGCTGCAACGCCGCCCTTTGCCCACCTTCTCGAATATTACCTAAAGGACCGGAGTGGATGGAATCATGAGGCAGCACTCCCTGACTTGCTGACTGGACACCATTTTCTTGGCAACACGGCGTTCCAGATTCTACCGGGCGAGGAATTGAAGTTTAAGCGGCTGTGTTCAGCGAGTAAGATTGATTTCGATCTCGTAATGCAAATCGTCCAAAAAAGGCATCGTGCCTCGAAGCTTGTCTTTGGCAGCCTGGACTTCGACAATTTAGACAACGTTTCTCGCATGGCCTGGGCGATAGGCTTCCAAGAACCTTTAGCCCCGTTCTTCGAACTCGCTCGTGAACTATCCGTCTCGCTCGATGGCGATCTGCTCCTCTCCGAGAAATTGGTCAAATCGGTGGAGGTTTGGGGGAGCACTCGGAAGAGAGTATACGACGTGCTCGTCTTCGATGAAATCACAGTAGCGGCTCAAGCTGTGTTGACCAAGGCGATGGCTGCGCTCTTCGAGGCTGAGAGCGTACCCGATATAAAATGGGCGAGCCGCGACAGCGACCTGCTAGACCTCCTTGCCAGGTCCGCTCAAACCAAACGGCTCATGCTTCGGCACTTCAACGATCTTCCGACCCAGATTCTCTCTTTGCGCATTCGTGGGACTCTGTCTTCCCTCGGATTCAAATCCCGAGACGACGCTATCAAACTGATCGAGCGCATCGCTTGCGAGGAATTTGGAATCAAGCTTCCCTTTGGCTACGTATTTGTTGATAAGTCAGCATTTTCGAAGCGATTAACGTTCACGGACCCGGCGACTAGATCATCATGGAGCATCGGAGAGTCATCGGAGAGCGTAGTCTTCTATTGCTTTGCGAGCATTACGGATAAGCAGAGCGCGAGACACCGGGAGCCGTTCCGTAAAGCGCTGATGAAGGGGTTGGGAAGGGACGCCGAAGCTGATGTTGATGCGATCAGAAAAGATGGATTTGCGAGCTAGACTGAAGCACTTAGACGAGGTCGATTGGGACTTCGCCTCTAGTCGCAGTCAGTCTGCGTTTTCCAGCCTACACTGGCATCCATGCCGCTACCCATCGCAAATTCCATCGGTGCTGATCGGCGCACTTAGCGATCCAGGGGAGCGTGTTCTTGATCCTTTTCTGGGCTCCGGCACAACGGCGGTTGAAGCACAACGGCTCGACCGCCTATGCACCGGCGTCGAGTTGAATCCCGTTGCGGTCCTCATGGCTCGCGCAAAAACGCTTGGTCATGACGCAAGATATGTAAGAAAGTCAGTTGAACGCACAATCATTGGTTACCGCCAATCTGCTGCCCGAGATGACGTTCCTTCGAGTGTCCAAGGCAATAAATGGTACACTGCTAGAACCCTCACCAGTCTGCGCCGAATTCGTGGTTATCTCTCGACATTGAAGGGAGACGGAAAGCTGCTAGCGGAGGCTGCGTTCTCTGCGATACTTCTTCCGACCTGTCGTGAAACTCGGCATTGGGGATACGTCTGCGACAACACTGCCCCAAAGACCAACAATGAACGCGACGTATTTGAGCTGTTCGAGGCTGCGCTCAATGACTTCGTCAAGGCCTACGAAGAGAGAGATTATTTTAGGAATTCGTCCAGCCGAAAACCCGGCGCTCTGAAAGACGTGGAGATCATTCAGGGGGATTCTGCGGTTGCGATCGACCCAAAGAAGATCAGCCCGGTCCAATTGATTGTTACCTCGCCTCCGTATTTCGGCGTCGCGGACTATATCAAGGCGCAAAGATTAAGTCTTGAGTGGATGGAGACCGACATAGAGCCGCTACGCCAGCGAGAAATTGGCGCCCGGAGCAAGCGCCATAGGTTAGTTGCCGCTGAACAGTACCTTTCTGACTGCAAGCAAGTGTTTGCTCGATGCCGAGATGTCCTGGAGGACGGTCGTGCGTGCGCGGTGGTGTTTGGCGAATCCACCGATAGAGCACCTATGCGGGAAAATTTCGAGAAGGTTCTCAAATCGTGCAACTTCAAACTTCACTATAAGAGGTCTCGTCGCATTTCGTCTGGAAGAAGGCTGGCACCAAGCCTTCAAGAGGAACATCTTCTAATATTCGCATGAGGTCCACCATGGAGACCACACTTCTTGATCTCGGAGAGCGGCAGATCCTGCGAGACATAATTCCTCGGTTTGCATCTGGAGCTGGCGACGACTGCGCATCTCTGCCAATCGAAGGTGGGTTTCTCCTCGCGACTACCGACCCTGTCCCGCCCCCTGCAGCAGCCGGAATTGGACTAGACAATGATCCTTTCTGGGCCGGTTGGCTGCTCGTCACGATAAACGTATCGGATTTAGCTGCAGCGGGCGCTCGACCTTTAGGATTCCTTGCAGCAATCGAGTGCGAATCGTCCCGCACCATAGAATCTTTTGAACGCCTCCTCGCAGGCGTTAAGGCTGGGTGCGAGGATGCGCGAATTCCATACGTCGGCGGCAACCTCCGAGAGGCGACCAAGTTTGCAGCCGTCGGAACGGCTCTTGGCATCTGCCAGGGCTATTCTCCATTGAAGCGCATCGGAGCTCAGCCCGGCGATCTCGTTCTAAGTATCGGCAGCGGCGGTCTCTTTTGGCGTGATGCACTTCGAATTCTCGATAACGGAGTGATGCCGACGAAAGATAATTCTCCCGTCTTTAAGCCGCGTTCGCAAATTTCGATTATGTACAGGCTAGCAGAGCGGGGCCTGATCAGAGCTGCGATGGACAATAGCGACGGGCTACTCCCGTCACTCGCGGAGCTTGCAGCCAAGAATTCTCTCAAAGTCGAGCTTGATTTAGACAGCCTGACTGTGCCGGATCTGTCTCCGCCTGAGCATACCGAAGCGTGGCGATACTGGCTGGGCTGGGGCGACTGGAACGTTATCGCATGTGCCGACCCTGCTTGCGAGCAGGAGATCGTAGAGGCAGGCGCAAGCATCGGCGTGTCAGTTCAGAGAATCGGACGGCTAGCAAGCGGTGAGGGCTTGGTGTTGAGGCGGGGGACCGAATTTTTCTCCGCGCCAAGAGTCGAGTCCGAAAGGTTTGCGCGAGACTCTTGGATGTCGAAGGGCATTGGCGAATACGTGCGGCTCTTACGCGAAACTACTCTTACAAAAATATAGAATGCCGACACGAATTTTAACATTAAGTGGCGGGGGCATCCGCGGCATATTCCAGGCAGTCTTTCTGCGGGAGATTGCGTCGAATTTGGGTAGGCCTCTTCGCGACCATTTCGATCTGATCGCCGGCACTTCAACGGGGGCGATAATCGCGCTAGGCATCGCCCTAAATGTCGATCTTAAAGACATCGTCGAATTGTTTGAGAGGAACGGATCGAAGATATTTCCTCCTAAGCAACGCCTTGCCCGTCAAAGCTTAGTTTCCTACGGACGCAGAGGGTCGCTCTACCGTAAGGAGCCGCTCCGAGACCTATTGGAAAAGGTGTTCACTGACGCGAATGGCATGCAGATGCAACTTAAAGACTGCGTGCCTCCTGTTCTCGTTCCGGCAACCACTTTGAACAGGTACGGCATCAGAGCCTTCACAGTCCTTGAACGTTGCGGCGAGTTTTCGGGGCAAAGAGATGGCGAGTTGTTTGCCGCAGATGTAGCTCTCGCTAGTGCAGCCGCACCATTGTTCTTCCCTGCCCATCAACCGAAAGGGCGAACGGCGGATCAAAAGATTCGAGTTGAAGAAAGAACATACGTTGACGGCGGACTGTGGTCGAACAATCCAGTCCTACAGGCCGTTATGACCGCAAGAAGGTGCTGGGGCGTATCCTTCGAGGATATGCGCGTCGTCAGCGTGGGCAATGGCGAGGTACCTTCTGGCGAACTTCCAATCAGCTTTGACAATATGCGACGCGCCAGAATGCTGGCGCCAGCTATGGATATGATGTTCGCGACTCAGAGTGAATTGGCGGACGAGACAGTTGGTACTTTGCTTGATGATTCCAACTTCAGCGGCGAAAGAATGTTGAGGATCAACGTTCAACTAGGTCAACCGATTGGTTTGGATGATGTTGAGACCGCAATTGCAAAGCTAAAGCCCCTTGCAGAGCAGGAAGCTAGGTTGCGCATTGGACGCTTTAGAAACCTGCTAAGTTAGCAATCGGCGGATAGCTATATAGCGGCGGACGCATTCTGCGAGACCGATCGATATATCATAGAGTTTTTTCGAGGTGACCTCGTAGAAGCCGCTTATTGCCTCTCCCCTGCCTCGCTGACCGCTCCTCACCACAGTGTAGGGCGCCCTGGTCTCCCTATATTTCTCCCCCGCCAAAGGCAGCATGATAACCGTCCGCGATGCTCTCAGAGCCGTTTCTCGCTTACACCTTTGGCAGACGATTCCTGCTAGACTAACAACAGCGGCAACAAGCTTTGGATAGATCGTTCTGAATAGGTGAGCGTGGAGCGTAGCCAAACATTGATTGAGAACGGCTCGACACTGACCTGCCTACTTGACCTGATCGGCCAATGCAGCTTGTTGAATTATGTTTCAGGCCCTACTCTTAGTTGAGGGACTTACGCTATGTGCGGGGCGCCACTGAGTCGGGCTCCGTGGATTCATTGGAAGGTTTGGACGGACATAATTGATGGGCACGCCTCCGTTAGACGCTGGGGAATTTCGGAAAGAGACTTCGCGCGATGCAAGAATGATCGACATTTCGTCATCATGTAATATCGCACAGTTCGTTAGCTTTGACGAGTTTTCCGAAGTCCGGTTCGTAAAGCTTGCTTCGCGACATATCGAGGGTCGCGCGAGCGATGACCTTTCTCAAGTATTGGCCGCCCTTTTTCGGGCGTCGAACAGCAATCTTATTAACTTAAGGTTCTTCCACCCGGGCACCTCAACCGGCGCGGTGATAGTTAGAGACATTGAGAGCGTCGATGAGGCTCTGCAGATCAGTAAAGGTAAGATGGTCAGTGGGGGATATGCGATAGCTAGTGAAGTTTTGAAGCTAGGTGACGGTGGCGTATCGGGCGTACTGGCGGGTAGCACCGTAGAGTTTCTGATGGGAGTAACGCCGAGATTTGTAGATCAAGTAGATGGAGGATTTCCTCAACTGCCAAGCGCAGTGGGAGAGAGGCTTCTACGCTCTATGTATGGAGACCACGTTGAGCTGTCTAAATTCGAACCGGGCTTGAGGGTCGAATTCAGCATTCATCCATATGATGTTGGTCATATGGGACGTCGCATGATCGTGTGGGACGTGTATCGGCTCGCCAATCCCAGTCGCCTCAAGCCGATTATAAGTTGGCCTAACCTATTTAGCGAATGGATAGGCGACAAGCTTTATGGGCAGCTTCTAGCAAGTTCTCTCGGTCTGCGTGTCCCTAAATCGATAGGATGGCTACATCCATTCGTAGCCGCAGATTCTACAAATGCAATCGAGCGCTGGACTCCTCCTGAGGGTATCACCTTCGGAGAAAATACAGGAACGTCTGAATTCTGGATGAGATCTTGTCCGAGCCTAAGGCGTCCGGGACTTTACCCGACTATAAGAGGGAGAGCTGATCCGACAAATTGGATGCTCGGCATTGATCCACTCGGGACCGAAATCCGATCCTGCCTCGAACAGCAACATGTAGACGCGAAATTTTCTGGCGCTGCATTCTGTGGAGAACAATCACCGTTAATTGAGGGAATTGCGGGCACAGGGGAGCAGTACATGCTTGGTCTTTGTGCTCCAGAAACTCTCCCGATCACTGTGCAACGTAGCGTCGCTTGCCTTGCGGAGGAAGTGTCCTCAATGTTTGGCCGCAGCCGTCTGGAATGGGTTTTCGATGGAGATCGAGCTTGGGTCGTGCAGATCAATCAGATCATAGGCGAACGTCGCGAAGCGATTAGCCCCGAAGTGCCCAATGAAGAATACATCGACTACGATCCGATTGCAGGGTTAGCTGAACTTCAAGAAGTTATAAACTATGCTAAGATCCGCGGGTGCGGGGTACGGCTGGCCCGCGCGGTTGGATTGACTAGCCACGTGTGTGAGTTGCTAAACAATGCCGAGGTGCCATATGTGGTCCGTCGAGGACTCAAGCCACAAATTGGGTAGATCTATGTCTATTGTTACTGAGGAAAAGTCAGACTGCCTCGTGACGCCCCGGCGCTTCGAATGGGTCATTCAAGGAAAGTCTTTAGGACCAGATCCAGCGTGCGATCACGATTTGTGGAGCCATTCTCGCGCAGCAGTCGTTCCATCACTTGGTGCAATCGTGCCGTATTGGTATCTCGTTGTACCTCGAGTACGTACGTTGTCATTTAGGCAGCTTCGACAGGGGCTGCGAATGGAGCTCTTGGAGCTGGCGCGTGGGATAGGCAGTCGTTTCGCAGAGAGTCTCATGCCTGTGTATTTTGAGCATGGAGGAGCGACGACAGATTCCTCCGTGAGCTGCAGTACCGATCAAGCCCATTTGCACTTAGTCATGCTGAACTACGATCTTATAAATCAAGTATTGGCTCAGAACGGAGATGACCGCTGGATTGACGCCGACGCTTCGGACCCATGGGCGAACATTCCGGGAGAGCGCGACTACTACTTAGTGGCTTCGGGCGAGCGAGCTATTTGGTCGACGCCAAGCAGCCCAGCATCACAATTCTTCCGAAAGATGATAGCAGAAGTAGCCGGCGTTCCCGATCGCTGGAATTATCGCGAGTGGCCGCACACAGACAATGTACTGATCGGCCGTCGAGAATTTGCTCGGCTTCAGAGAGAAGCCTTAGCTAGCGAACTTAAGCCGGCACGTAGAACTCTCTTGGAGATTCGTCCGGCAGCTACATAGCTAGTTAACTCGACATTTAAGAAATGATTGTCGTCTCCAGGCCAAAATTGATCAAGCCCGATGAGAGCGGCAGCGAATTCTCCATCGTACTTCGCTAATCCCGAAATAAAACCAAGGCCCTCCATCTCGACGGCCGAAATTTTGGCATCGGCCAAAGCGAGAAGAAGACGCGGGGTTTCCTCCAGAAGAAACTTGTGGGCAATATACACGGGACCTGACTTCGCTAAAATTCCGTCCTCTCCAAGATCTGCGAGCAATTGCGTAGAAAGCCGGGCACTCGTTGCCGCCGCCGGCAAGAGAGGCTCTTCACTTCCCCATTCAGAGCTATAGGTACTTGGAACTATCACTGCAGGTAGGTCGGCCCTGGGTGCGATCCGCAAGCAGGTACCCATGAAAAAAATCTTCCTCACTCCCATCCGTCCAAGCGCATCAGCCTGAATTAATGCCTCTAGGGCGCCTCGTCGGCATGCCATTAGCCCCAAGCGGAAACCTTCAAATTCGCCAACGTAGTGTCCCGCCGCCAGCTTACGCTTCCTCGACAACATCGAGGCGTCAAACAAATCATTATGAACTATGGCGTACGAGCTCGGGATATCATGGAGAGACGTTCCTCGTTGGAGGATCGGACCAGCAAACCATCTGATCATTCGATCTACGAAAGTCTGACCGAGTATCGAATCTGCGATGTCAACCACCCGAGATAACTTTGAGCCGATTGAAATGGGTGGAGCACGTAGGACGAGTTCGTTATAGGTGAAATTCTTCGCGGCACGCTGCCGCGCATTCGTGTCTTCAATGTTGCTAAAATAGTCTTCGGTCATCATCTTATCGGAGCGTCGAGCTCCTTACTCTATCGCGTTGATCGGAATATGTCCGCCGACAACGAGGGGCCCCCTACAAGGTCCTACGAACAAAGCGCGTGAGGGCCTCAATCCAGCTTTGTGAGGTCAAGCTTTTCGGACTTGCGGTTCCAAAGATTAAAAACAGTTCCTGCATAGTAGCTCAAGAAGCCGTTCGTAACATTCTCCCGAACCTCGAAGTAAAGCTCACTATCCAACATCCGCTGAAACATCACCGTCTGCACGAGCGCCCGATGAAATCGCGCGCCAGTTGCACCGCGTTTCGAATATTCGACGATCCCTGCATGGGATAGTGGCGCGACCGTCGTTCTTACTTGAATGCGCCTGGATAGCTCCTCGGCATTCATGCTGAGATTTTCTCCAACCTCTTTAAAAAAGTCGCGCCATTCCTCCTTCATCTCTTCTTCGCCTGCACCTTTCGCATCGTACAGTGATGTGGATGCCGTAACTAAGAAATTTACACCTAGCTTGAGCCGCTTCTTAAATCGATTTTGGCGGTCTTTATCTCCATCATAGAGACATTTGATAATTGCTCGTCTAACGCTTTTCAGTCGAACCCCAAAATATAGCAGAGAATTAGAAGAATTATCGAACAGATCATCGCAAGCAGAAGTGTATGCCTCTTGGCTCATCTTTGACGCCATCAGGTGTTCAGTGGAACTATAAAAGATGCGATACAACTCTCCTCTTGCGATCCTCGTCAGACGCTCTGGGGCATGATCGCGCAGCTTCACGAACTGAGGCGTAGCGGGCTCGAAAGCCGCCTTCATATTATTGTATAGATGCGATTGCACTTTAACTACATCCGCGGCCTCGAATTGAAGCATATTGAAGCCGAATTCAGCTCCCTCGATTTGTCCCGCCGTCGGTGCGCCGAACGAAAATAGAGCGCCGGGTTTGCTGAGTTCGAAGTCGAAGCTGGATGCGGTGTGATGGTGCTCATGTCCGTGGAGATGCACTTCCACCCGGTTCGTTTGCAGTACGCGAGCAAGGTTGTAGCCGTTCACTAGAGACGCAAGTGAATGCTCGAATATCAAAGCAATGTCATGAGAACTGCTACCGCCGCTATGAAAGAGTTTTGGAAGCGCCAGAAGACCCTGGTGCGTTAACGCGATGGCGACGGAGTCCTCTGTTCGATCTAGATCATGAACTAAGTTTGCTGCATCAAGCTCACTTATCGTTCCCGCTGAGAACAGAAAAGGAAGGAAAGTAAGCGTATTAATCAGAGAGAATCGAACCTGCACTGGTTGCCGATCAAAGGCCCTGCCGGAGATCTTGAGACTTGTAGGCCCAAGCAGCTCTGGTGTCGTAAAGGTCGATAGCTTCATATTGAACGAAGCTCGGATGTAATCACGGAAGCTATCTACTTCGTCGCTTCCGAGGGCAAATGCCCCCGCCGGCCGAAGCTCCGCCAGGAGCCCTTTCAGGTGGCTGACAATCTTAGAGACGTCACCGCCTAACAATCGGAATAGGAAACTGACGCCATTGCCGACCTTCTTTTCTACTGCATCAATGAACGCGGTTAGGGTAAGTTCTAAAACGTCGTGATTGCCCGGAATGATGATTACGTTTTTAAGTGGAGTGTTCTTCTTCAAAGCGACGACAGAAAGCTTCTGTAGATACTCTCCCGCGAGAACCATCGAAGCATCGTCGCCCAAACCAGTCAAATCACCTGTTACAACAATTGCATCAAATTGCTCCGCGTGGCGGTGTTTGATGTGCTGTAACAACAGGTCCCGGCCTGTCTCGGTGGCGGGATGAACCTGAAGTTTGAATGGAAGGTCGATCAGCTTCTTGTTGAAATTATCGACAAGGGTAAGTGTGTTGCTTGCGACAACATGCAAATCGCTCAAGTGCAGAATGCGCACGTTCAGTCCTCATACAATGTAGTCTTTGATCTGGTTTCGTATTCGACGAGCTCTCGCTACTCCGCCGAGCTGTTCCGTATCGTGTATCCACTTTGCGATGCCGGCAGGAGGAGGATCGACGAGGTATTCGCGCACGCTAAGCTGTCCGCGTTTGACCTGAATGGCTTCATAACAAGCTAGAGCGAGAAATATCGGACCATAGGTCACTCCATTCACCGCGGCTTTCATATCCCGCGATAAATTGTTATGACGAGATGTTAGGGTCATCAAATTACGTATCGCGAGCAGGGGCGAGGCGCGGACGATCCTTGGATCGGGATCATGCGCAGTGGTTGGCTGCTCCTCCTCCAGCCGCAGATTCTTCGCGGCGTCGCTCCATGCTCGATCTAAGCCAACTTCTCTAACTTTGCGCTGCCATCGTTCGACGAGCGGAGGAGCCCACATCAATTTCCGTAAGATCGTTGCAGCAATAAGTTGATCGCCATTGGCAAGTCCGTGTATTCCCTGCAACGCGAGCCATTGCTTAGTCGCCTGCGCCTCGGCTTCTCTAACGCTCCTGCTTATATCGTCGAATTTTGAGCTTCCCAAAATAACTTTGTAAGCGAAAAGCGTCAGGCAAACATTCTCCATTGGTTGGTTGATCACGTCCAGTGCGCCCTTGACTAGCGTGCTCTCTGTGACTGCCAGCATGTGGGTCTCGGCAGTCAGAATCAATTGCCTCCGGAGCCCCAGCTGGCGCTTCTTGGCTCCATCTCTAAGCACGACGTGCAAATCGACGTCTGACTTGTGCGTGGCGTATCCATTAGCCCGAGATCCGATCAATGCGACAGCTAGCAGGTCTTTCCCGAACATCGCCTGCAAATATTCGGTTAGACGCTTGAGGAGATCCGCCTCAGATTCCAGATGGGCAGGCATACGCATCTGTTACTTCCTTCCCTCGCTCATCCAGGGTCGTCGCAACTGTAGCGATAGACCGGACGATACACAATCCGGCGGCTGCCTGCCTGCGTCGATCCGAATTAGCCCCTTCATGAACTTATTGGGTTGCTAATCTTCATGAGCGTCTCGACCAAATGGCCCGCGACTGTATGGTAGGCCAGCGCTTCAATGCTCTTGCGAAGTTCAAGGCGTGTGTACGGCAAGTGATCGAGGCTTGGGATCGACAAGAGGGGCCCTTTCTTGAGATGCTCTTTAGCAACAAATTGCATCTCGCCGCTCCTGAGGTGCGGGGATGCCGGCCGCCATATCCCATGATCCCTTCTGCTCGGCCGAACTAGTGATAACGACGCTCTAATCTTAGTCAGTTCAATGGCCCTACGGCTGACCGTCAAATCAATCATCACCTTCTCTGCTCTGTCTGATCGATGAGCCCGGCCATGATTCGGGTGTGTTACCGGATTTGAGAGGCCACCTCGTGGGCTGCGGCAGCCTCCTTCCCCCTCTACAGGGGCTTACTGCTGAAAAGATCCTCAATTGGACTGCTTGCGGCTACGCTCCGCACTCTTCTCGCCCGCTAGATCGGGCCAGCTTTCACGACGGGCGCAATGGCGGCGCTGCTACCCGAGTCCATTTGACTCACGTGCCATCCCTCGCCGGAAGTTTCGCGAGGGAAATATGGTGTCAACGCTCGTTGACTGAGTTTTTCGCCGGCCCTGACTAGTTTTGAGGTCACTCACGCGAAGGGTGACCTCGCGGCGGCGGCGCTCGTATTTTCCCCCGGCAGCCCTCTGGCGCACCTGATCGCGCGGCCTCTCCAGTGGGCCGTTGAGAAGGGAAGCTAATGCACCGTCGCCGGAGCCAGGCGCCTCAAAAGATTCGCTACCGATGACGGATACCAACGGCCACCGCGCGGCGTCATCATCTCGCGGCCATTTAGCTCATTGGCGATGGCTTTCAGCGTCACGGCGCCGCTTGCTCGTATATCGTTCACCACCTCCGCGAGGTCACGGGCGCGTTGGACTGCGTTTGCTGATACCGTCGCGATGGCCGCTGCGTTGCCCTTCCCCGCTCGCCTCAGCGCCGCTGCTCCGTTAGGATTACCAAGACGCTTGACCTTGCGGTGCGCCTTCTGGCCGGTTTCTGCTACACGCTTGCGGGCTACCTTGAGCGCGTCCGTCGTACGTCTTGAGATAGCCTGAGCCTCCGCTTGCGCGACCACCGCCAGCACACCGATTGTGAGGTCATTAGCTTCCGGCATGTCACAGCAAACAAACTTAACACCGCTGTCTCTCAGAGTGAGGGTGAATTGATGCTGAGCGAGAGAGACGGTCTAATTTGGCGATCACCACCGTAGCGCCAGTGACCTTTGCGTGGTGCAGCGCTGCCGCAAGCTGGGGCCGCTCGTTGGCCTTGCCGCTCTCCACCTCGGTGTATTCCCGGATGATCCGTCCACCCCGGCTCTGAGCGAATTCCTGAATGGCTGCTTCCTGAGCTTCCAGACCCAGACCGCTTCTGCCCTGCTTCTGCGTCGAAACGCGCCTATAAGCCACGATCTTCATGCCAGCTGCTCCATACAAAACCGCGATTTTGTATTTTGAGGCTCTAGAATAGAATTGACTACTGCGTCACCTTGACTCGCTCCCAAACTGGGCGCCCGCCACCTTCAGAACAATCGAAACTCAAATGCCCCCCACGCGCAGAACAGGAAAGCCACCGCCGTACACTGAGTGGCACGGCAACCATTACAGAGCAAAACTGCGCATCCCCGAGCAGCTCCGTTTTCACTTCCCGATCGACGAGTCCGGCACTCGATTTAAGAAGTTCGTCTACGAAAACCTCCGAACCGATGATCCCAGAGAAGCAGCCCCAGCTGCTCAAGCTTTTATTGACCGGATGCAAAGACGGTTCAGGAGACTCGCGCGTCGAGATCGAACTCCGCCGGGGCTACTATCGGAGGCGCAACGTTGGCGAAAAAACATCCCCCCCGAAGACAATCCACTAACCGCACGTGGATTGCCCGCGTCCGGTCAACCAATCAATGCGGAAGAGCTACACGCGCTTGACCTCGAACAAGGGTACTCCGAGTTCGATGCCTTGGTCGATCGGGCATACGAGCTTGAGGATAAAATAGGCAACGCCCGCGCAATGCGGTTTTTCAACCTGGCTTCGGGCCGAACGACATCTATAGCTGCAAGTGCAGAGAATTGGCTGCGCTCCGAATCGTACTCTGCGGCCACCCGTGCCAAATACCGCAGAACCGTTGAAGACTTGATCAACTGGTGCCGCTCCAGTCGAATTCCGGCTGAAATGGAAGCAATCAACGCTCAACGAGCACGCCGCTTTCTATCCCGTCGCATCAATCGAGATCAGAAGGCTATCGCCAACGAGAGGGCGCCTCTAAGCCGCCTTTGGGACTGGTCCAACGTTCAGCTCGTGTCTGATTTAATGTCTCGCACTCGTGAAATCGAAGCCTGGTCGGGGGACCGCGGTGACAATCCATGGCGCAATGTTGGGGCACACGTTTCCTCCAACACCAAAAAGCGATCAGACAAATAGTGCATTGTTGGCCTGTACTTCGGGGTTGTCCGATGAATGTGGGGGCTGCGAAAGGGAGGAGCATCGCTTGTCCTGATCGCACGTTACGACTTGCACCGCGCCCTGAAGAGTTCAAATGACACTTGCCGCTGCTTTTGGCGGTGTCAAAAAGCTAATCAGGAGCCACCAACGTGAAAGCCGCGTCGCAGAGCACGCCTGCACTTCCCTTACCGAGAAACGAAGCTTTCTTATCCACTGCTGACTACGTTATCTTTCTGGATTCTTCTGATCTCCAAAACGAAGACCAATCAGGGCCATCCGCATGTGTCTGGCAAATTCGAACAATGGACGGAACGATAGTCGAGGACAGCGAAGCTAAGCACAGCCGAACCGAAAGTAGCGATGAGAAACGTGGGCTGGTTGCAGCCCTGGTCGGAGCTTTGGAAACGGTAGGCGCTGGATCGTTTTGCCTTGTCTATGCGCCGGGCACGTATATCACCGATGGCGTCAAGCATGCACGCAATTGGAAAGCTCACGGCTGGCGCAACAGTCACAACGAGCCAGTTGCAAATCCCGACATTTGGGACCGTTACTTGGAGCTTCTAGACAATCGCCATCTCGAAGTCTTTGCGCGGAGTTGGAAGAAGGAACATTGCACTGAGCTTCGGCGTCAGCTGAACGAAAGAGCAAAAGGAGCCTGCAGGGATAGAAACTGATGCGCGGGCTGACCGGCGAAAGATGGTTCAAGACAAGGATATCCAAGATTGCGTTTGCAGGCCGTTGCGCGATACCTGGTTGTCGCAACTCCACGATGGGAGCGGCTGGAGCTGGCCTTGCCGCCTTTCATTGCCGCAAGCATGTCGAGCACAAAGCCCGGCACGGATCGCACTGGCACGGGACATACAGCGCCGCCGAACTAAAGCCATACCTCGCCGCCGCAACCTCATATGTCCGGCCAAGAGCCGAATCCGATCGGTTCATCAAGGCAGCCCTTAGCGCCATCGCGCTGCTCCTCGAAGAAGCAGGCCCAACGGAGATCGCCACCCGGTTGCGCGGCATGTCTCCCCGTAGACGGGCGCGGATCGCTTTGGCGCGGCTTCGTGTTGCAGGCGTCAAGCCGGAGCGATTTGTCGCCATCGTGCTGGCCATCACCGCGCTAATCGAGGAAGACCCCGGCTCGCACCGGACAAAGGAGTTTCGCACGGTGCAGATCGCAAAGGCCCTACATCGCCTTGCGAGCGGCTACCATCGCGTTTGGGAGCTTCCCGACGAGAGAGGCCGCCTCAGAAAGGTGTCCGAACTCCACGCCTTCCCCAGGTCGTCTGGACAGGTCCTGCGCATCATGGGCCGCGCGGTGGAAGAGCACTGCGAGTGGGTTGTCGAGAAGCATCTCCCCGGAGTTCTCGCCCTCAAGAAGAAGCGCTATGGCCAGCACCCGCGATGTGCCGCCGCCGCTGTCCCCGTGCGATGATTTGTGCCCTCCCTCTTGCGAGAGATCAGGTGCCACGGAGATGGTACGCGCATGTTGAGCACTGAGGCCGGTCACTTCGCGCAGCGGACGCAAGTCGGACACGCCAGACAATGACAAAGCAATTCCGACCGCTTTGGTTCGATCCCCAATACCGGGCGAGATCAACAGAGCTTAGCGGGGCCATTAAGGAGTTCGCCAAGCGCCTCTCCGACTTTGAGCTTTTGGAGGGCCTGAGACAAAGAGCCCGTAACGATGCGGCGCGGGAGAAGTTCTTCGCCGGCATTGAGGCGCTCGCCTGCAATCTGATGCTTATGACTCGGATGGACGATGATGTGGCCCTCGCCGTTCCAAGAGCGCACGCTTCGATGTGGGCCCGGGGCCGCTACGCCAATCCGGTTTATGGCCAGCACTTCCTCGATAGCATCGATGTCATGGCAAACGTCGGAGTGCTGCGAAAGGTACGCACAGGCTATCGATTCTCGGGGAAAGCTAAAGCTTCATCACTTGTAATTCCAATCAAACGGATTGCCGAATTTCTGCCGGTCGCAGGATTCAGCGAGAATGCGCTCACACGACTCGATGAGCCGGAAGTCCTTATCCTCAAGACCAGCAGGGATGACGACGATCGGTCCATCCCCATTGACTATCAGGACACCGCCAAAACAAAGCGCATGCGACGCGAGGTAAATTGCATCAACGAGTACGTCCAGGATGGGACCATTGAGATCATTGACCGTGGAACGGGCGTTCGCCTCGGAGAGGACGGCAATCTTGTCGTACTTCACCGGCGATCATTGAGACGCATCTTCAACAATGGTCGTTGGCGAGATGGCGGACGCTTGGCCGGCGGGTTCTGGATGTCGATGCCGCGTGCCGAACGCTTTGAATGCATCCGACTGGATGGCGAGCGGATCGCTGATGTGGACTACGGGCAGCTCTTTCCCCGGCTAGCGTATGTCCGAGCACAGGCTGAGCAGCCAGATGACGATATTTACGATGTAGCAGGCGACAAGACCGGGCGCGACGCCTGGAAGGTGCTGCTCAACGCCATGCTGTTCGCAGACGGCAGCCTCCGGAATTGGCCGAAGGACGCGCGTGAGCATTTTCCCCAAGGGACCAAGCTTCGCGACGCCATCGAAATGCTGGAGCGTAAACACGCCCCGATCGCTCACCTCTTCGGAAAGGCCCTCGGGTACGAGTTGATGCGGACCGAAAGCGATATCCTCATCAGGGCGGTCTCGCACTTGTTCAAGCAACGGATTACCGCGCTGCCGCTGCACGATGCCGTCCTCGTGGCTCGCTCCCATGCGGAGACAGCCAGGAAGGCCATGCAGGACGAATTTACGCACCGCACGGGGTCCCGCTGCGCGATTGTTTCAGTCGATTTTGGCGAGTTATAACAATTACTTAGGCGCTTACGCCTCCGCTAATGGAAGGAGGGGAAGCTGAGAGGGGGGCGGCCTTAGGGTGCTGCTTATTGGCGAGCCTTAGTGGTGAGGGGTGGTCAATCCCCCCTATCCTCAGAGGACTACTCAATGGAGCCCCCCTGGGCAGAGGACGAGACCGTCAGCATGATCCCTACAGACCACGTGCAACCCTAACGAGACGACTCGCGGCAGCCACCATCATGCCGAACCGTGACGACAAGGAGCCTTGCACCCACACGCTGTCCTCTGAGGGGCACACCTCCGAGTAGGCCGGCATTGTCATCAGGCGCCATCACCACAACGGGGTCACAGCGGAGAGGGAGAGATCATCCCTACACCTGCGTGACGCCAGCATGACCACTTTAGAGGCCCATAGGAAGAGAAGGTGAGAGGATGTTTGCCGCCACGATCAGTCGCACTTGCCTATTCGAAGTGGCCAAACAGTGCCTTGGAGACAGCCTTGACCCATAACCAGGTGTGCGATGTGATCGGAAATCTACCGGACGGAATGGAAATTGGGCTACGTGCCAGACAATTGGGGGCTAATAGGTGACAAAGCAGGAGACATCGTTCAGGGTATTTTATTCTTGGCAGAGCGACTCGCCGGCGACGACCAATCTCAATGCGATCCGGAGTAGTTTGGATAAGGCATTCAAGCTACTGAACAAGACGCAGCCAGAACTCAAGATAGTGCGAGATGAGGCCACACGCGACACGTCTGGCAGTCCGAATATCGCGTTAAAGATTTTGGAGAAGATCGAGGCCGCCGACGTCTTTGTTGCGGATATCACGACAATTACGCCCCGTGGCGCGAAGCGCCCTTGCCCCAACCCAAACGTTAGTTACGAGCTAGGCTACGCTGTCGCAATGCTTGGTTGGGAAAGGGTCATACTCCTGTTCAACAAGGCGATTGGTGATTTCCCAAATGACGTTCCATTCGACTTCATTCAGAATCGAATCAGCGACTATCATCTTGAGGAATCCGATCCGAAAGACAAGAAAGCTGCGCTTGCTGAATTTCTGAAGCACGCAATCGGCGCCGTCATCGCGAAAAATCCTAAGAAACCGGAACAGCTGCGCGGCCAGAGTCGCGAGAAGATCGAGCACGATCACGATGTGGAGAATATGAGGTGGTTGATGAACTCGCTCCATCTACCCACGCTCGATCAGCTAATCGACGAACTGCCTCACATGATCGTAGATCGCTCATTCTGGTTCTATGAAAATTTCAAAGGTGTCGTCGTCAACAGCTTGTTCAGCCTTTACGACAAGGCTTTGGACGAGGCTGTCAGGCGTCTGTTGCGGGCTTGGACGACGGCAATTTCCCACAGTGGGCAATACCATGAACTCAGGGGCGGACACGCACACATATTTACCAACCCCGGTGACATGCCGTTGCCGCCTGACCGAAAGGCTGTGTGGGACAAAATCAATGCAGCCCGATATGAAATGAAGGCAGCACTCGATACTATTCTCAACCGTCTACGAACTGCATACATCGATGTAAACATTCGTAAGACAAATGAAGCCGCGTGGAACGAGTATCTCGCGCAAAGGGCAGAGGACCGAAAGTTACTCAACTTGGCGACAGAGAAGCCCCTCAGAGGTAAATCTAAGCTCCGTGCGACGAAAGCGCCGGCAAAAAAGGTCAAGTCGAGCAAGAAAGGGCGCACACGGCGCTAGTCAAGCTATGTGGCTGCCGCCACTGCAACACTTCAGTGGCTCTTGAGGCGATGATCAGAGGTCAATTGGCTGAACCGCCACTTCTGATCAGAGCCTAGAGTGTGCGGCTCGCCAGGCCTATTCAACGCCGATGCTCGGAAACTTTGCTATAGCGCTTGCTTTCGCCTTGATGGTCACGTCTCCGTAGCCCTCTGAGACATTGCGCGGCGCATGCCCCTGAATGGCATCTAGAACGCGCGTCTCAACGCCCTGCTCAATGCCAACCGTCTTGAAGCGATGCCGCCAGCCGTGGCTTGGATCAACGTTCTTATCTTTTACCACCTCGCGCACGAACGCATTGACCTTGTTGCGCACCGTTTTCACCGCATTGCGCACCCCTAGCTCACCGGCCTTGGGATCAATGAAGAGATAGCCGCCCTTGGACTTTTCAAAGAACGCCAAGAAGCCTTCCTCGAAGATTTGCCGATGGAGCACGACATCACGAGCTTCATCCGTCTTCACCGGCCCCGCTTCGGGCGTCACGTGCAGCACCCAGAGCTTGCCTTCGCGCCGCAGGTCCTCCTTGCGGATCTGAATCATCTCGCCCACGCGGCCACCCGTAAAGGCACACAGTAACGGCACCCACCGCTTGGCCGCGGCCAGCTTCGGAGCGCCTCACGCCCGGGCACGAACTCGCGGGCGTGCTTCAGGATGGCGATAGCCTCCGAATCATAGAA
Organism: Bradyrhizobium sp. CCGB20; assembly: GCF_024199855.1. Lineage (NCBI taxonomy): Bacteria > Pseudomonadati > Pseudomonadota > Alphaproteobacteria > Hyphomicrobiales > Nitrobacteraceae > Bradyrhizobium > Bradyrhizobium sp. CCGB20. Next base: position 173,339 of record NZ_JANADN010000001.1, read on the forward strand.
CCCCTTAGATCGGAGCTTGCGCGACTTGCCGACCTTGATGGTGATCCCTTCGGCCGGATTGCTGGGCAGCCGACGATTGACCACTGCCCATCCAAACACCGTCTTCATTCCCGCGAGGTCGCTATCCTTTACGGTCTTCGGGCGCACGCCGCTCTGCACGCGATAGTCCTTAAAGCGAACGATGTCTTCGGGCGTCACCCGGCTTGCCGTGTCGTGCTTCAGGAATTTCACGAGACGCGCCATTGAGTTGCGATAGCTCTCATAGGTGCTCTGCTTGCGGCCGGCTCGCTTAGCTTCCTTCCACCAATCCTCGACCAGCCCGGTGAGAGAATTCTTGGAGGCGCCGCGCTTTGCCTTTTCCTTCGGCCCGTCTGCCGGAGCCTGCCACTCGGGAAAGCGAGCGGCCTTGGGGTCGAGCGAATAGTCTCCCCCAGCGTTCCGTTGGCGGCTCGCGAACGCGTCACGCAGCGCCATCCAAAAGGCGGTGAGCAAGAGAGCGCGTGATTCGCTATCCACACGGCGGATACCCTTGGTCAGCAAGAGGCGGTCCACGATGGGCCCGAGCGCCTTCTCTAGTTTCTTGGCCTCACCCTCTCCGCCGATCCTCTCCCACATCACCGTTACGGCGGCCCAGTGAGCTTCCTGCTCCTCGTGGCTCTCCGTGTCGGGCGCCCAGCCGACTCCGGGCGTGTGGACCATGGCGACACTCCGGGCGCGGTTCTCGCTGTCCGCCCAGACGCGATAGAGTTCGCCCGCCAAGGCCGTCGCCTGCCGGTGGGTCAGATGCACGGGAGCGTCGTTGCGGAGTGCCGCCCAGACGGTTTCCAGATAGGCCGCAGCGAGCGCCTGACGCGTCTTGACCTCGCTAGGTTCCGTGGTGCGAAGGGAGAACCGGACGGCCTGAGCACCCTCGCTAAGCGTCACGAAGACGAAGCCATCACCGAGCGGAATCGCCAGTTCGATGCCGACCGCTTTGGGCCGGACGTCAGCCGGAATGCGCTGCACGAAAAGCGGAAAACGAGACCCAACCCGGCGCATCGGCCGAACAACCCTGAACAGCAATGTTACACCCCATTGTTACACAGTCGGGGTCAACGCAACACTCTGATCGGGCTTATCTATCTGGATTTGTTCAATATCCAGAATCAATGGTGCCCAGGAAAGGACTCGAACCTTCACGGCCGTTAAGCCACTGGCACCTGAAGCCAGCGCGTCTACCAATTCCACCACCTGGGCATGCCGTTTGGGGCACGGAGGCGGTTACTACGGTTCGGTGACGCGGTTGTCAAATGATGCTTGGAGGGTGCGTGGGGATGCGGATTGCGCATCGCAAACCGGACCGATACAAGCCTGATAACACGCACTCTTCCTGCAGGATTGGCTCCCATGGCATCGAATCTGGAAACTCTCGTCACGGTTTTCGGCGGATCGGGGTTTTTGGGCCGGAATGTCGTCCGCGCGCTGTGCCGGCGGGATTACCGGGTCCGGGTCGCGGTGCGGCGGCCGGAACTGGCCGGATACCTCCAGCCCTCGGGGCGGGTCGGGCAGGTCCACATCGTGCAGTCCAACCTGCGCTATCCGGCCTCGGTCGAGGCGGCGCTGCGTGATTCGCATGTCGTGATCAATCTGGTGGGCATCCTCGCCGAGGGCGGCGCCCAGAGCTTCGACGCCGTCCAGGCCAAGGGTGCCGAAACCGTCGCCAGGGCGGCCGCGGCCGCCGGTAGCCGCCTGGTGCATGTCTCCGCGATCGGCGCCGACGCCGAATCGCCCTCGCGCTATGCCAGGGCCAAGGCGGCCGGCGAAGCCGCGGTATTGGCCGCGGTGCCGTCGGCCACGATCTTCCGCCCCTCCGTGATGTTCGGCCCCGAGGACCAGTTCACCAACCGTTTCGCCGCGCTGGCGCGGATGTCGCCGGTGCTGCCGCTGATCGGCGAGAGTACCCGGATGCAGCCGGTCTATGTCGGCGACGTCGCCACCGCGATCGCGGACGCCGTCGATGGCAAGGCCAAGGCGGGCGCGACCTACGAGCTCGGCGGGCCGGAAGTGCTGACCATGCGCGAGATCATCGAGGCCATCCTCGCGATCACCGACCGCAAGCGGATGCTGGTGCCGCTGCCGTTCGGCCTCGCCCGGTTCCAGGCTAATTTCCTGCAATTCGCCCCGGGCGCGTTCAAGCTGACGCCGGACCAGGTCACGCTGCTCGCGCGCGACAATGTCGTGTCGGACGCGGCCAAGGCCGCAGGGCTGACGCTGGAAGGCCTCGGCATATCGGCCGATTCGCTGGAGGCGATCGCCCCGCAATATCTCTGGCGTTTCCGCTCCGCCGGGCAGTTCCAGCGCATGAGCGTGTGAGGCCTTTCTTTACCTCGCCCCGCTTGCGGGGAGAGGTAGCAGACCGCCTCTGCGGCTAGAACTTCAGCTTCTTGAACACCGCCTCCGGCAGCGTCTTGATGATCAGCATCACGAGGCGCCACTTGCCGCTGACATAGACGACGTCGGTCTTGCTCTCGACGGCCCGAAGGATCGCATCGCCGACGACAGGCGCTTCGACGGTGAGCGGGCCGATCAGCTTCATGCCTTCCGTCATTTTCGTGCGGACGAAGCCGGGCTTCACCGTGACGACGTGGACGCCGCCGCGGCTCGCACGCGCGCGCAGGCCGGACAGGAACGCAGAGAAGCCGGCCTTGGCCGAGCCGTAGACATAGTTCGAAGCGCGGCCGCGATCGCCGGCAACGGACGAGACGCCGACGATCGTGCCATTGCCCCGGCCTAAAAATTTTTCCGCGAACAGGCCGAGGATCAGCGACGGACCCTCGTAGTTCGAGCGCATGATCGTGGTGGCATGCGCCAGGTCGCTCTCGGCGCTTTGCTGCACACCGAGCAGACCAACGATCGAGATCACGACATCGGGCAACGCCGGAAGGCCGCTGACAAAGCTATCGAACGACGCGGTGTCGAGCACATCGAACTTATGGAGGCCGACCCCGACATTGGAGCGCGCGCGCAGATCGGCTGCGTCAGGCTCCAGCGCGGCGACGTCGCGGCCCGCGAGGCCGACATCGTACCCTGCCTTGGCGAAGGCGCGCGCGGCGGCGCGGCCGATATCGGAGGAGCCACCGAGCACCAAAACGGTCTTGCGTGACGTCACGGCTTAAACCTCATCGAACAGGCGTTGTGAAAGTTTTGAGCGGATGGCCCCGTGGGGATCGAGCGATTTGCGGATCGCCTTGAAGCGCGACAGAGCGGGATAGCCGGCCTCGAACGTAGCTCGCGACTGACGCGCATCCTTGGCGAGATAAAGCCGGCCGCCGGCGGCGACGACCAGGCGGTCGATCTCGTCGAGGAAATTCAGGATGTCGCCCTTCACCGGGAAATCCAGCGCCAGCGTGTAGCCGGGCAGGGGGAACGACAGGATGCCGTCGCCCTGGCCGAGCTTTTTGAGGACCGCGAGAAAGGAGGCATCGCCGCGCCGGGCAACGCGGTCGAGGATCTCGCCGAGCACGGCGCGCGCGCCAGCTTCCGGGATCACGCATTGATGCTGGAGGAAGCCGCGCCTTCCGTAGATGCGATTCCAACCGCCGATGCTGTCGAGCGGGAAGAAATACGGATAGAGCGAGACCACATGGTTGCCGCCGGCGCGCCGCGCGCCCATGCGGTAGTAGAGCTCGTTGAAGGCGCGGATGCTGTAGCGGTTCAGCGTCATCGACGGCAGATCGATGGGCACCGCGAGGCCGGGGTCCTTGCCGGCGGGAAATGCATCGGCGCCGTCGGCAAGCTCGTCTCTGCCGGCGTGCTCGCCGAGATAGATCAGCGAGCGGCCGAGATCACGCCCGCGCGCCGCGCAGTCGATCCAGGCCACCGAATAGGTCGCGGAATCGCTCGCCTCGAGCGCGCGCATCGCAGCGTCGAGATCGGACGCGGAGATCACCCGCTCGCGGATCCACCCGGTCTCGACGGTGCGCAGCCGCATCGTCGCTTCCAGGATCACGCCGGTGAGGCCCATGCCGCCGACGGTCGCGAAGAACGCATCCGAATTCCGCTCGCGCGAGATTTCGATGGTCTCGCCCTGCCCGGTGCGCAGCAAAATACTGTCGACATAGCGGCCGAAGCCGCCCTCGCCATGATGGTTCTTGCCGTGCACATCCGCGGCGATGGCGCCGCCGATCGACACGAACCGCGTACCGGGAACGACGAAAGGCAGGAAGCCGCGCGGGCCAAACGTGTCGATCAGATCCGACAGCAGCACACCGGCTTCGAGACGGAGACACCCGGTCGCCGGGTCGAACGACCTGACCCGGTCGAACCCTGTCATCCCGATCGTCCTGACGGCGCCGATCGCGGCATCGCCATAGGCCCGGCCGTTGCCCCGCGCCACCGAGCCGGTCACCCCGGCGACGGCCTCACCCACCGCCTCGAACGAGCGCGGGCGCAGCACATCGCTATCGACGACCGGGAAACGCCCCCAGCCGCTGACGAGGGTCATGGTTCAGCTCCTGTGCGGGGCGCGCACCGCCCTGCTCTGGAAACTGCCTACCCATCAAAAGCTTATATTGCGTTGAGGCGCGTTAGCTGGTTATCGAAAAGTTAACGACCGAGCGCCAGCGCGATCAGGCCGAGCGTGCCGACGATGACGCGCCACCAGGCGAACACCGCAAACCCGTGGCGGGTGACGTACCCCAGGAACGTCTTCACCACGATGATCGCGGTGATGAACGACACCACGAAGCCGATCGCGACGACGCCCATGTGGTCCATCGTCATCTCGGAGCGGTTCTTGTAGAAGTCGTAGGCGAACGCGCCGATCATGGTGGGGATGGCGAGGAAGAACGAGAACTCCGCCGCCGCGCGCTTGTCGGCGCCCAAAAACATCGCGGCGACGATGCTGGCGCCGGAGCGCGACACGCCCGGGATCATGGCGACGCACTGCGCGATGCCGATATAGAGATACATCATCAGCGGAAACTTGGTGGCGTCATGCTCGCGCGCCTTGAGATCGAGCCGATCGACCCACAACAGGATGGCGCCGCCGACGATCAGCGAGAAGCACACCACCCACGGATTGAACAGCAAGCTCTTGATGTATTTGCCGGCGACGAGGCCGACGATCACGGCGGGCAGGAACGCCACCAGCACGCCGATCACGAAGCGGCGCGCATAGGCGTCGCCCGTGAACATGCCGATCGCGACGTCCCACAATTTCTTGAAGTACAGCACGACGATCGCGAGGATCGCGCCGAGCTGGATCAATACGGTAAACGAATCCCAGAACGCGCCTTCGCCGAGATGGAAGAAGCGCTCCGCGAGCAGAAGGTGGCCGGTCGAGGACACGGGAAGGAACTCGGTCACACCCTCGATGATGCCGAGGATCACTGCCCGTATTGCATCTGACATATTTACGGTCCATTTCCGCTGGAAAAGCGGGGCTCTTCTCGCCTATTCGCCCTTCTCTCGCAATCGCAAAATGCGGCATCACGCTCTTGCCTCGCGGTTTTGAAGGACTAGTGTGGCGCCGCACAAACATTGATGGATTCTTAAGCACCATCAAATAGTCAAAGGCTTCATGTTTACGCTGTTTCATCATCCGTTCTGCCCGCATTCGCGCTTCATTCGTCTGATCGCGGGCGAATACGGGCTCGACCTGAAGCTGGTCGAGGAGCGCAGCTGGGAGCGGCGCGAGGCGTTTCTGCTGCTCAATGCGGCCGGCACCACGCCTGTCCTGGTGGACGACGAGCAGCCGCCCATACCGGGCGGGGCCATCATCGCCGAATATGTCGACGAGGCCTATGGCGCCGAGATGGGACCGAAGCGCCTGATGCCGGAGACGGTCGCCGAGCGCGTCGAGGTGCGCCGGCTGATGGCCTGGTTCAACGAAAAGTTCTTCGAGGAGGTCTCGCATCCTCTCGTCACCGAACGCATCTACAAGCGCTTCATGAGCGAGGAGAACGGCGGCGGCGCGCCCTCGGCCGACGTGATGCGAGCCGCCAAGGCAAACGTGCGCTATCATCTGGCCTATATCGGCTGGCTGGCGCAGACGCGTAACTTCCTCGCCGGCGACCGGCTCACTTATGCGGATCTCGCCGCCGCAGCGCATCTCTCGGCGATCGACTATCTGGGCGACGTGCCATGGAGCGAGGACGACGCAGCAAAGGCGTGGTACGCGCGGGTGAAATCCCGCCCGTCGTTCCGCCCGCTGCTGAGCGAATGGCTGGCCGGCGTGCCGGCATCGCGGACCTACGTGGACCTCGACTTCTGAACTCCGACCCGACTGAACTGAAGACGGCGCTGGCGCACGAGGCGAAGGCGCTCGGCTTCGACTGCATCGGCATCACCGAGCCCGGCACGATCGAGAATGCCGGAAAGCATTTCCTCGAATTCATCGCCGCGGGCGGGCATGGCGACATGGACTGGCTCGCCGCAAGCCCGGAGCGCCGGGTCGATCCGCGCGGGCTGTGGCAGGACGTGCGCAGCGTCATCATGCTCGGCGTCAATTACGGGCCCGACCGGGATCCGCTCGCGATCCTGCAGCAGCGCACGCGCGCGGCGATCTCGGTCTATGCGCAGGGCGACGACTATCACGACATCATCAAGAAGCGCCTGAAGGCACTGGCGCGCTGGCTGGTCGCGACCGCGCCATCGGACGTGAAGGTGTTCGTCGACACCGCGGCGGTGATGGAGAAGCCGCTCGCGCAAGCCGCGCATCTGGGCTGGCAGGGCAAGCACACCAATCTCGTCACGCGCGAGTTCGGCTCCTGGCTGTTTCTCGGCGCGATCTACACCACGCTCGATCTGCCGCGCGACGACGCGGAGATCGATCATTGCGGCTCGTGCCAGGCGTGCCTCGACATCTGCCCGACCGCCGCGTTTCCCGCGCCGTACAAGCTCGATGCACGGCGCTGCATCTCGTATCTGACCATCGAGAACAAGGGGCCGATCCCGCGCGAATTTCGCAAGGCGATCGGCAACCGCATCTATGGTTGCGACGATTGCCTCGCCGCGTGTCCATGGAACAAGTTCGCGCAAGAGGGGCGCGAGGCGAAGCTGGCCGCGCGCGACGAGTTGCGCGCGCCGACGCTTGCCGAGTTGTCGCGGCTCGACGACACCGCGTTTCGCGCGCTGTTCACGAAATCGCCGGTCAAGCGCATCGGGCGCGATCGCTTTTTGCGGAACGTGCTGATCGCGATCGGCAACTCCGGAGACGGGACGCTGGCGGAAGAGGCGCGGCGATTGTTGGAGGATGCAAGCCCGCTGGTGCGTGGAGCCGCGGTGTGGGCGCTGGGGCAATTGGTGGCGCGGGAAGAGTTTGCGGCGCTTGGCGCAAACGCGATTGCCCACGAGCACGACGCGAGCGTGCGCGAGGAGTGGCAAGCCGCTTCCTAACTCTCGGTGTCATGCCCCGGCTTGACCGGGGCATCCAGTACGCCGCGGCCTATCGACTCAATCACTACCGCCTCTGGATACTGGATCGCCCGATCAAGTCGGGCGATGACAGCGGAATGTGGGGAAACATGCGCCACACATGACCACGCGGAGCACCGCCCTTGATTTCCCCGCGCGTTCCCGCAAAGTCGCGCGCCATGACAAACATGCCTTTCTTCACCCGCGACGGCGATACATTCCATCCGACGGAAGTGGCCAACGGTCCCTGGGATCCGAAATCGCTGCACGGGCGCGTCATCATCGGCCTGCTCGGCTTCGCCATCGAGGAGCGCCATTCCGGTCCCGAATTCGTACCTGCACGGCTCACGGTCGACATGTTTCGGCTGCCGACCATCGACAAGCCGATCGAGGTGACGACGCGGCTGGTGCGCGACGGAATGCGCATCCGCGTGGTCGAGGCCGAATTCTTCTCAGGCGGCGTCAGCATGGCGCGCGCCTCGTGCCAGCTGCTGCGGCGGACGCAAAACCCCGAAGGCAACGTCTGGTCGCCGCCGAACTGGGACGTGCCGAAGCCATCAGACATCCCGAAGCCGACCGATCCCAGGCTCGGCATGAACGGCAAATGGACGACGCGCCCCATTGTCGGCCATATGGGCTCGCTCGGTCCGCGAAAACTCTGGATGAGCGAGGTGCGCGAGCTGGTGGCGGGTGTGCCGATGACGCCGTTCGTGCATGTTGCTGTCGGTGCCGATTTCGCCAGTCCCTTCGCGAACGCCGGCGACAAGGGGCTCGGCTACATCAACAGCGACGTCACGATCTATCTGCACCGCCTGCCGGTGACGAAGTGGATCGGCTTCGACGTGGTGAATCACCAGGCCACCGACGGTGTCGCGATCGGCGAATGCTGGCTCTATGACGAGCAGGGCCCGATCGGCACCGCCACGGTCGCGGCGCTGGCGCAGCGCAAGCCGATGGCGAAGCCACCGCCACCGTAAGGGCTCTGCCGTCAGCTCAAATGCCGCTTCATCTCCGGCCGCGCCTTGAGCTCCGCGCCCTGCTTGCCGACGATCTTCGCGATCCGCTCCGGCGCGAACTTCAAATCGACAAACGCCGGCGCGGTGTTGGCGACCTCGTGATAGCTGACGATCCTGCCGTCGCGCAGCGTCATGATTGCGACGCCCTCGAACATCGCGCGCGCGCCGTTCGCTTCCGGCAGGGTCGAGCGATAGCTGAAGGTGTAGCGCGCATAGAGCGTGGTGCCGTCAGTGACGGGGTCGTGCATGTCCCAGCGAAAATCGGTCGCCGTGCGATAGAACCAGTCGTCGACCATCGCCGCGATTTTGGAGCGGCCTTCGAAGGCGCCGTAGAACACGTCGTGATAGACACCGTCCTCGGTGAACAGCTCGGCGAACGCTCGGCCGTTGCGTTGCTCGACCGCGTCGCAGAAGGCGCGCAGCATGGCGGTGGTGGTCATTGGTGTTTCTCCCATTCTCGTTCTCCGTCATGCCCCGGCTTGACCGGGGCATCCAGTACGCCGCGGCTTCTCAGCTAAAGCACGAGGGCCTCTGGAATACTGGATCGCCCGATCAAGTCGGACGATGACACCGAATGTTGGGCGGCAGTTTCACCCGATCTCGGCGACCGCGGCAAGGATGCGCGCGATGTCCTGCGGGCGGGACAGGCGGTGATCGCCGTCCTGAATCATGGTCAGCACGACGTCGTCGGCCGGCAGGCGATGCGTCAGCGCGAATGCGTGCTGCCACGGCACATCGGGATCCTGCGCGCCCTGGAGGATGCGGACGGGACAGCCGAGATCGATGGCACCGCCGAGCAGCAAATGATTGCGGCCCTCCTCGATCAGATTCCGCGTGATCGGATAGGGCGAGCCGTCACCATAGTCCGACGGCCTCAGCCAGACGCCCTTGGTCTCGATTTCCTTCTTCACCGCGGGCGAAAAATTCTTCCACATCAGCTCCTCGGTGAAGTCGGGCGCCGGCGCGATCAGCACCAGGCCCGCCAGCGACGCCCCGGCTTGCTGTCTTTCTTGCCGCTTCCTGATCTCGCGCGCGAGCAGCAGCGCCATCCAGCCGCCCATGGAGGAGCCGATCAGAACTTGCGGGCCCGCGCAGAACCGCTCGAACACCGCCACGCTCTCCTCCAGCCAGCGGCCGATGGTTCCGTCGGCGAAATCGCCGCCGGATTCGCCGTGGCCGGAGTAATCGAACCGGACCACGGCACGACCGTGGTCGCGAGCCCAGCCGTCCAGCGCCACGGCCTTGCTGCCCTGCATGTCCGACTTGAACCCGCCGAGCCAGACCAGCCCGGGTCCTTGGCCCGCTGCTTGGCCGGCTTCTTGGCCGGCGCGGCTGCGCACCGCGATCCTGCGTGCGGACGGGCCCTCGCCCACGTCGACGAAGCCGAGCACGGCTTCCGGAATTGCATTGGTCATGGAACGTTTACTCTGGCTGTTTGGTTTGAGCTGTCTGGATGTGTTCCGCGGCACAGCCTGGTATCGGTATTGGCCCTTTGGGACGCTTGCGGAACAGAAGCAAGGTGTCTATGTCGTGCAGCGTGTCCATGGGCGTGACCAAAATGCCTCGCATTTGAGGCTTTTTCGCTTCCCGCACACGCGACTTGCTTGCCGGCAAACGCATCTTCCTTCAAACTAGCCGCCTCTTTCACAACTTTGGAGAACCACCCATTCGCCGTCCCAATAAAGCCCCGCCCGTTGCCAGCAAAGACGGGCCGCGCATCAATGATGATATTCGCAATGCGCAAATCCAGCTGATCGATCAGACCGGTGACAACAAGGGCACGGTCGAAACCGTCATGGCCATCCGCATGGCCCAGGAAGCTGGTATGGATCTCGTCGAGATTTCGCCGAATGTCAGCCCTCCCGTCTGCAAGATTATGGACTACGGGAAGTACAAATATTCCGCCCAGAAAAAGGCCGCTGAAGCCCGCAAGCGGCAGAAGATCGTCGAGATCAAGGAGATCAAGCTCCGCCCGATGATCGACGACCACGATTACGACGTGAAGATGCGCGCGATGCAGCGGTTCTTCGAAGAGGGCGACAAGGTCAAGATCACGCTGCGCTATCGCGGCCGCGAAATGGCGCACCAGGAGATCGGCACCAAGCTTCTGGACAAGATCAAGAACGACGTCGCCGAGCTCGCCAAGGTCGAGCAGGACGCCAGATTCGAGGGCCGTCAGGTCGTCATGGTGCTGGCACCGCGCTGACGCGGGCTCGTCAGGACTGAAAGTTCAACGGCCCGTCCGGATTTCCGGCGGGCCGTTTGTGTATCAGGACCGGGTCGCATGCCAGGTGCCGCTGCAGCGGTCGCCGGAAATGATGCCGTTCCAGGAGCCTGCACCGGCCATCCCGCCGAGCCGGCCGCCTCCACTGGCGTGGGACGCGCCGACCGAGACCTGGACCGCGACGGCGCCGCTGCGATTGACCTTGCCGGAGACCCGGCCGCCGCCGGCGGATGACACCCGGCTGCCGCTGACGGTGAAGGGGACGCTGTAACCGGAGCTGCAATTGCCCCGCGTGGTGGCGAAGGTGACATTCCAGACGCCGTCATAGCCGCCGATGCGGGCCTCGGCGGGCGAGGGCAGCGCGGCGGTGGCGAGCAGAGCAAGCAGCGCCAGGCTGCGCGGGCGGGCGAAATCAGAAAGCGATTGGGAAAAATGGGCCATTTTGGTCCTGCTCCAGGCGACACGGCTGGGACATAGGCGGTGGTAACTCCGAATAGTCGGCGAGCAGGTTCTGGCGGTTCATCGTTGCCATTTGGCCTGTCCTCTGTCATAAGCCCAGCCTTCATCGCCCGGCTGATTAAGGGCTGCCGTGGCGGTGTTTCGTGCGGGTTTCGCGCTTGTTCGTAAAACCTGAGCACAATCAACGCTCTAACGAGCATTTTTGACGGCCAGCCGCCTTTGCGGGCGGATTTCTGTGGCCATTAGGAGAGCCAAATGCCCAAGCTGAAGACCAAATCGGGCGCTAAAAAGCGCTTCAAGGTGACTGCCACCGGCAAAGTGATGCACGCCCAGCGCGGCAAGCGTCACGGCATGATCAAGCGGACGAAGAAGCAGATCCGTCAGCTCCGCGGCACGCGCGTGCTGTTCAAGACCGACGGCGACAACGTCAAGAAGTACTTCTTGCCGAACGCCTGATCGCGTCCACGATCATTGCCAACCGTGCCGCGCATCCCGCGGCAATCCGATAACCAAAGTCATCTCTGAAGGATTTCGTCATGTCTCGCGTCAAACGCGGTGTGACCGCCCACGCCAAGCACAAGAAAGTCTACAAGGCCGCCAAGGGCTTCTATGGCCGCCGCAAGAACACCATCCGCGCCGCCAAGCCGGCCGTGGAGAAGGCCCAGCAATACGCCTTCCGTGACCGCAAGCGTAAGAAGCGCACCTTCCGCGCGCTCTGGATCCAGCGCCTCAACGCCGCTGTGCGTCCGTTCGGCCTGACCTACAGCCGATTTATCGACGGTCTCGCCAAGTCGGGCATCACCGTGGACCGTAAGGTGCTGTCGGATCTCGCGATCAACGAGCCTGCGTCGTTCCAGGCGATCGCCGAGAAGGCCAAGGCTGCGCTGGCCGCCTGAGTGGCCGTTCCGGCTGCCTGAGCAAGTTTTGCTTGAGCAAAGCTTGCGCTAATGGCCGGCTCCGCCGGCCTGCAGCGCTCGTTGGGAGTAGCGCTGGGCGGCCTCCGCCCGGCAGAAGGCTGTGGCCGAGATATACATGGTGCCGGACTTGTTCCGGTACTTCCGGTCGCAGACCCGCAACTCGCGCCGATAGCTGAGCTTCTGCGGCGGCTTCGATCGGCCGAGGAAGTCGGCCTCGCACTTCTTCTCGACGACCTCCCCGAATTGCACGTCGCCGCTGGCGCCGTATGAGCAGGCCTCGAACAGCTGCATGGCGCGGTCGCAGCTCGGCGCCGCGTTCAGGACCGCGATGACGTCATCCATCGACGTGGATTTGGCCGGACATTCCTCCGCGGCGTGAGCCGCGCTTCCCGTGAGGACCAGGACCAGGCCGACCAGGCAGGATCGCAAACGCATCATCGTCTCCTTCGGCTTCAGGTTGGTGCCAGCCATGCCCGTACGGTTCAAATACCCTGCATTTGAGATGCGCCATTCGGCTTGACGTTCCGGCCCGGCTGCGGCCACAACCGGCAGCCTTTTGAAAGGATCCGACCGTGTCCGACCTCGCCAGTCTCGTCCAATCCATCCTCGCGCAGATCAGTGCTGCCGGGGACGAAGCGGCCCTCGAAGCCGTCCGTGTTGCTTCCCTCGGCAAGAAGGGCTCGATCTCGGCCTTGCTCGCAACGCTCGGCAAGATGTCGCCGGACGAGCGCAAGACGCAAGGCGCCGCGATCAACCAGGCCAAGGACGAGGTCACCGAGGCGCTCACTGCCCGGCGCGACGTGCTGAAGTCGGCGGCGCTCGATGCGCGGCTCGCGTCCGAGACCGTCGACGTCACACTGCCGCTGCGCGATGCGCAGACCGAGGCCGGCCGCATTCATCCGCTGAGCCAGGTCTGGGACGAGCTGACCACGATCTTCGCCGACATGGGATTCTCGGTCGCCGAAGGTCCCGACATCGAGACCGACGACTACAACTTCACCAAGCTGAATTTCCCGGAAGGCCATCCGGCGCGCGAGATGCACGACACCTTCTTCTTCCATCCGAAGGAGGACGGCTCGCGCATGCTGTTGCGCACCCACACCTCGCCGGTGCAGGTGCGCACCATGCTGAGCCAGAAGCCGCCGATCCGCGTGATCTGCCCGGGCCGCACCTACCGCATCGATTCGGACGCGACCCACACGCCGCAATTCCACCAGGTCGAAGGCCTCGTCATCGACAAGCATTCGCATCTCGGCCACCTCAAATGGATCCTGCACGAGTTCTGCAAGGCGTTCTTCGAGGTCGATCACATCAACATGCGCTTCCGGCCCTCGTTCTTCCCGTTCACGGAGCCATCACTCGAGGTCGACATCCAGTGTCGCCGCGACAAGGGCGAGATTCGCTTCGGCGAGGGCGAGGACTGGCTCGAGATTTTGGGCTGCGGCATGGTGCATCCGAACGTGCTGCGCGCCTGCGGCATCGATCCCGACGAGTACCAGGGCTTTGCCTGGGGCATGGGCATCGACCGCATCGCCATGCTGAAATACGGCATCGCCGATCTGCGCCAGCTGTTCGACAGCGACGTCCGCTGGCTGTCCCATTACGGCTTCAAGCCGCTCGAAGTGCCGACGCTTGCGGGAGGACTGAGCTCGTGAAATTCACCCTCTCCTGGCTGAAGGATCATCTCGACACCGACGAGCCCCTGGAAAAGCTCGCCGACAAGCTCACCATGATCGGGCTCGAGGTCGAGAACATCGAGGACAAGGCGAAGGCGCTGAAGCCTTTCACCATCGCGAAGGTGATCTCGGCCGAGCAGCATCCGAATGCGGATCGCCTGCGCGTCTGCATGGTCGACACCGGTGATGGGGCTGCGCCCGTGCAGGTCGTGTGCGGCGCGCCGAATGCGCGCGCCGGGCTCGTCAGCGTGTTCTCGCCACCGGGGACCTACATTCCGGGCAAGGACATTACGCTCGGCGTCGGCACCATCCGCGGCGTCGAGAGCCGCGGCATGCTGTGCTCGGCGGCTGAACTCCAGATCTCCAACGACCATGACGGCATCATGGAATTGCCGGCGGACGCCCCGATCGGCGCGGCTTACGCCGCATGGGCCGGCCTCGGCGATCCCATGCTCGAAATCAACCTGACGCCGAACCGGCAGGACTGCACCGGCGTACACGGCATCGCGCGCGATCTTGCCGCCGCCGACATGGGCAAGTTCAAGGATCCGTCCATCAAGCCGATCAAGGGCGAGTTCCCCTGTCCGGTGAAGGTCACGGTCGAGGACGCCACGCTGTGTCCGGGCTTCGCGCTGCGCCTCGTGCGCGGGGTGAAGAACGGGCCGTCGCCGGAATGGCTGCAAAAGCGGCTGACCGCGATCGGGCTGCGCCCGATCAATGCGCTGGTCGACATCACCAACTTCATGACCTACGACCGCGCGCGTCCGCTGCACGTGTTCGACGCCAAGAAGGTGAGGGGCAATCTCGTCGTGCGCCGCGCCCGCGATGGCGAGACGCTGCTCGCGCTCGACGGCCGCACCTACAATCTCGATCCCGCGATCTGCGTGATCGCCGACGAGCACGGCGTCGAATCGCTCGCCGGCATCATGGGCGGTGAAGCGTCGGGCTGCGACGAGAACACCACCGACGTGCTGATCGAATCGGCGCTCTGGAACGAGATCAACATCGCCCAGACCGGCCGCAAACTCGGCATCAATTCGGACGCGCGCTATCGCTTCGAGCGCGGCGTCGATCCCGCCTTCATGGTGCCGGGCCTCGAGCTCGCGACCAAGCTGGTGATGGAGATGTGCGGCGGTGCGCCGTCGGAGAACGTCGTCGTCGGCAAAGCCTTTGGCGACGACCGCGTGATCGATTTCCCGGTCACCGAGGTCAAGCGCCTCTCCGGCATCGAGGTGCCGCAGGTGGAGATGAAGCGCATCCTGACCCATCTCGGCTTCATGATGGCCGGACCGGGTCCGGTGGTGAAGGTCGCGGTGCCATCGTGGCGCTCCGACGTGCACGGCAAGGCCGACATCGTCGAGGAGATCGTGCGCATCTACGGCGTCGACAAGGTGCCGATGACGCCGTTCGAGCGCGGCGAGGACGCGCGCAAGCCGGTGCTGACGCCGCTCCAGCTCCGCACCCGACGTGCCCGTCGCGCGCTCGCGAGCCGCGGCATCATCGAAGCGGTGACCTGGTCGTTCATCACGAAGCCTGCGGCCGAACTGTTCGGCGGCGGCGCACGCGAGCTCGAAGTCGCCAACCCGATCGCCTCGGACCTGTCCGACATGCGCCCGACTCTGCTGGCGGGCCTGGTCACGGCCGCGCAGGCCAACGCCGATCGCGGTTTTGGCGATGTCGCGCTGTTCGAGGTCGGCCAGGTGTTCAAGGGCGACCGCCCGCAGGATCAGTTCATGGCGGCAAGCGGCGTCCGCCGCGGCTTTGCTTCCTCGGAAGGCCTCGGCCGGCATTGGTCGGGCTCGACGCAGGCTGATGTGTTCGATGCCAAGGCTGATGCGCTCGCCGTGCTGGCCGCTGCCGGTGCGCCGATGCAGGCGCTTCAGATCGTCGCTGGTGGACCTGGATGGCTGCATCCGGGACGCTCGGGCACGATCCAGATCGGCCCGCAGAACGTGCTCGGCTATTTCGGCGAGATGCATCCCCGCGCGCTCGAGGCGCTCGGCGCCGACGGTCCGCTGATGGTCTTCGAGGTGATCCTGGACCGCATCCCCGAAGCGAAGAAGAAGCCGACCCGCGCCAAGCCCTTGATCGAGCTGTCGGCATTCCAGCCGGTGTCGCGCGACTTCGCCTTCATCGTCGATCGCACCGTCAAGGCCGGCGACATCGTCCGCGCCGCGCAAGGCGTCGACAAGAAGCTGATCACCGGCGTCAACGTGTTCGACGTCTACGAGGGCAAGGGCATCGACGACGGCAAGAAATCGGTCGCGATCGCGGTGACGATCCAGCCGCGAGAGAAGACGCTGACCGATCAGGAGATCGAGGCCGTTGCCGCGAAGGTCGTGGCGGAGGTCACGAAGAAGACGGGCGGCACCCTGAGAGCATGATGCCGAAAAGTGTGAAGCGGTCTTCGGACGACATCATGCTCCAGAATCAAAGAGCATGACGCTCGCGGATTTCCTTCCGAAGGACGTCAGCCTCACCGTTGCGATGGCGCTCTGCGCCGTCGCTTTCGTTTCGGGCACCGCGCGCGGCTTCTCCGGCTTCGGCTCGGCGCTGATCTTCATGCCGCTGGCGAGCAGCATCGCGGCGCCGCGTCTCGTTGCCGCGCTGCTCCTCGTGATCGATTTCGTCGCGGCCGCCCCGCTGCTGCCCGACGCCTGGCGCAAGGCCGACCGCAAGGCCACCGCCGTGATCGTGCTGGGCGCACTGGTCGGCGTGCCCATCGGCACTTATTTCCTCAGCGTGCTCGAGCCCGTCACCACGCGCTGGATCATCTCGTGCTTCGTCGCAGCGCTGCTGCTCCTGCTGCTGTCCGGCTGGCGCTATCGCGGCAAGGACCACGCCTGGCTCTCGGTCGGGATCGGCGGCCTGTCGGGCTTCTGCAGCGG
Organism: Bradyrhizobium sp. CCGB20; assembly: GCF_024199855.1. Lineage (NCBI taxonomy): Bacteria > Pseudomonadati > Pseudomonadota > Alphaproteobacteria > Hyphomicrobiales > Nitrobacteraceae > Bradyrhizobium > Bradyrhizobium sp. CCGB20. The sequence goes on from NZ_JANADN010000001.1 coordinate 189,914, forward strand.
GCTGGCGCAGACCGGCGGCCCGCCGATCGTCGGCTACTGGCTCGGCCGGCCCATCGCCCCGATCGTCGCGCGTGCCAACATCGTGCTGTTCTTCGGCGCGTCGGATTTCTTCTCGATGGTCAGCTATGCGACGACGGGACTGATCTCGCGCGAATCGCTGGTGTTCTCGCTCGTGGTCGGGCCGGTCTATGCGATCGGCGTTGCGTTCGGCGCCTCGCTGTTCGGCCGCGCCAGCGAAAAAGTGTTTCGCGCGATCTGCTACGGGCTGATCGCGATGGCGGTGATCGCCGGACTGCCGGTGCTGGACGGCGTGCTGCGATAACCTCCGCTGTCGTCCCTGCGAACGCAGGGACCCATTACCCCGGTCAGGACTTGTGGCGCGAGCTGGTCACCACGAGTCTTCGCCAAACTTCTCCCTGTGGTTATGGGTCCCTGCGTTCGCAGGGACGACAGGGGGTTGTTGCGGCTTAGCTGCCCTACTGCCGCGGCGCGCGGCGCTTCTTCGTCGACTGCGTCGGCACGTCGGCGGACTCGTCCTTGAGCGCGCCGATCTTGCGCAAGGCTGCATCCGCCGCGCGCTCGCCGCTTTCCCAGGCGCCGTCGACGGTGCCCCAGAGCGTCTCGTGCGTGGCTTCGCCGGCGAGGAACACGTTGCCGATCGGCTCGGTCAGGATCTTGCGCGAGAGCTGACCGCCGGGCGAGGAAGCCGACATCGCCCCCATGACGAAAGGCGAGGCGTTCCAGCGCGTCGCGCTGGTCTTTTGCACGGCGGCCGCCGCTTCGCTGCCGAACAGCTTTGTGATCCATTCCCTGGCGAAGGCGACCATCGCCTTCTCGCCCTGCTCGGAGAGATCGCGGCCGAACGAGCCGCCGACGTCGATCGAGCACAGCGAGGAGCCGCCGATATTGGCGAACATCAGCGCCGTGCGGGTCGAATTGCTCTGCTCGATGAGGATGTCGTCGCGCGAGAGTCCAAGCGGATTGCCCGGCAATTGCAGCACGATGCGATCGTAGCTGCCGAGCGTGAGCTTCGATGCCGCGTCCAACGTGCGCTTGGGAATATCAGGCGCGAACTTGATCGCACCCGATGTCAGCACATTGGTCGAGATCGTGACGATGGCGGCGCGTGCGGCGATCTTGCCGGACTGGGTCTCCACGCTGACGTCGCGATTGCTCCAGGTGATGCGGCTCGCCGGTGTCGAGAGCGAGACGGGCGCCTGCTCGCCGAGCCTGGTGATCAGGGTCCCCAGACCCTGGCGGCAGGCGATCGCGGCGTTGCGGTCCTGCGCGCGCGCCTTGTCGATCGCCGACAACTCCTTCAGGTCCTTGCCGGCAAAGCTGGCGCCGAGCATGAATTCAGTCGCGCCGGCCCAGTCGCCGAGATCCTTCGGCAGCACCGAGGCGCAGGCGGTATCGAGCTTGCCGCGCGCGGCTTCGTCGATGGTGCGGTTGGCGCGCACCAGCGCCGCCAGGAATTCCTCGGTCTCGCCCGCGCGCGCGTTGCGGCGGCCGATGCGCATCTTCTGGCCGGTCGGCGCCGGCAGCACGTCGAGCCCGGCACTGCGCGCCAGCCGGATCATCGGATTGGTCTCGGGATTGTGCATCCAGCGCGCGCCGCGATCGAACGGCACATCGAAGGTCGTGCTGTCGGTAAGGCAGCGCCCGCCGATCCGGGATGCCGCTTCCACGACCACGACCTTGCGATTGGCTGCCATGATGCGCCGCGCCGCGGCAATTCCGGCCGCGCCCGCGCCGATCACGACGATGTCGGCCTCGCGCGGCAGGGGTGCGGCGTTCGCGCGCAGGACCGGCATCGCGGCAAGAGCCGCCGACGCCGATAGGAAGCTGCGGCGCGTGATTGTCATGTCATGGTTTCCGGGAACTTGCGGCGAACGGGAACAGCCCGCGAACCTTGCTGCATCTGGCGTTGCACGGCAACCATCATGGTGAATCAATCGTGCTTGATCTCACAGACTGATGAACCGAATTGCAACACGTTTCGACCATGATAGAGAAGGGAAAAAGACGGCCGGAAAAGGCCGTGGGGGGAGTTTGAAATGGGGACGGTCCTGGACTCAGTCGGCAAGCTGATTGCCGCGTACCTCTCGAAGGAGGTGCCGGGCTACGAGCCGTTCACGCCGAGCGACCCCGAGCATCTGCGCGGCGTCATCGAGCCCGGCGACGTGTTGCTGGTCGAGGGCAACAACCGCATCTCCGGCATCATCAAATATCTGACGCAGTCGACCTGGTCGCATGGCGCGCTCTATGTCGGTCCGGTCGAAGGGGCCGTGGAGCCCGACGGCGAGCCGCACGTGCTGATCGAGGCCAATATCGGCGAAGGCGTCACCTCGGCACCTCTATCGAAATATTTCCCGTATCACACCCGCGTCTGCCGCCCGGTCGGGCTGTCCTATGAGGACCGCACCACGGTCTGCCGTTATGCGATCAACCGCATCGGCTTCGGCTACGACACCAAGAACATCATCGACCTGATGCGCTTCCTGTTTCCGCTGCCGATTCCGCAGCGCTGGCGGCGCCGCATGATCGCGATCGGGTCCGGCGATCCGACCAAGATCATCTGCTCGGCGCTGATCGCGCAGGCGTTCGACGCGGTGCGCTATCCGATCCTGCCGAAGATCACCAAGGCCGGCAGCCGCGCCGCCCGCCGCGAGATCCTGCACATCCGCGATTCCTCGCTCTACATGCCTCGCGACTTCGACATCTCGCCCTATTTCGAAGTCGTCAAACCCACCATCGTGCACGGCTTCGACTACACCGCCCTGCACTGGGCCGACAAGCAGAAGCCGCTCGAGGAGGTAGCGGGCACATTCAGTGTGTTTCCAGAAACGCTCCGTGCGCCGCCGCTCGTTCCTGAGGCGATTGACCAAGAAGCGCCGGATGAAATTCCGGCTGAAGAAGTAACGGGTGAGGCCGCCGGGACGGGCGTCACCTTCTCCGAGCATTTTGTGCAGCTGAACGAGCTCGCGATGTACCGCGCGCGGGTCCGGGCGCGGGAGAAGGCCGCGTAGCCCCGCTGTGGGTATAGTACGATCGCGTCTCAATAGCCGTCATTGCGAGGAGCAAAGCGACGAAGCAATCCAGACTGCCTCCACGGAAGAAGTCTGGATTGCTTCGCTACGCTCGCAATGACGGCAAAAATACTGAGCTACCGCTCCGCCCTCCCGATCACCGCCATCAGCTCCGCGATCTTCTCGCGCTGATCGGCCTTGTCGCCGCTCGCGATCGCGTGCTCGACGCAATGGGCGACGTGATCTTTCAGAACCTCTTCCTCGACCCGGCGCAGCGCGGCGCGCACCGCCGAGATCTGCGTCACGATGTCGATGCAATAGCGATCCTCCTCGACCATTTTCGAGAGGCCGCGAACCTGGCCTTCGATCCGGCCAAGACGTTTTCCGACGGATGCCTTGATGTCCTTGCGCATGCGGCCTATATACCCCCCTAGGGTATAAGTTGCAAGGCCGGAGCGTGGCAATGAACGACGCCGAACACAGGCACCATCACAAGTCGGAACCACATTCCGGATGCGGCTGTTCCGCCAAGGCCGCTCCGCCCGCCGACAAGTCTGCGGCTTCCTCCTGCTGCGGCGGGCACGGCGATCACGCCCACCATCACGCCCATGAGCTTGGCGAGGCCGCGACAAAGGTCCTCGATCCCGTCTGCGGCATGACGGTCGATCCCGCGACCTCGAAGCACCGCTTCGAGCATCACGGCGAGACCTTCCATTTCTGCTCGGCGGGCTGCCGCACCAAATTCGCCGCCGATCCCGCGAAGTATCTTGCCGGGAAAAAGGCGAGCGAGCCCGAGGCGCCCGCGGGCACGATCTACACCTGCCCGATGCATCCGGAGATCCGGCAGGTCGGACCCGGCAGCTGCCCGATCTGCGGCATGGCGCTGGAGCCGGAGGTCGCGAGCCTGGAGACCGGACCCAACCCCGAGCTTGCCGACATGACGCGGCGGTTCTGGATCGGCAGTGCGCTGGCGCTGCCGGCCGTGGTGCTGGAGATGGGCGGCCATCTCGCGGGCCCGCACAATTGGATCGATCAGACACTCTCGAACTGGATCCAGCTGGTTTTCACCACGCCCGTGGTGCTGTGGGCCGGTTGGCCGTTCTTCGTCCGCGGCTGGCAGTCGCTGGTCACCCGCAACCTCAACATGTTCACGCTGATCGCGATGGGCACCGGCGTCGCCTACGTCTACAGCCTGATCGGCACCATCGCGCCGCAGATCTTCCCTGCCACCTTCCGCGGCCATGACGGCGCGGTCGCCGTCTATTTCGAGGCGGCAGCGGTCATCACCGTGCTGGTGCTGCTCGGCCAGGTGCTGGAGTTGCGCGCTCGCGACGCGACGTCGGGCGCGATCAAGGCGCTGTTGCAGCTCGCGCCGAAGACCGCCCGCCGCGTCGATGCCGATGGCAGCGAGCATGAGGTCGAAATCGATACGCTGCATGCCGGCGACCGCCTGCGCGTTCGTCCCGGCGAGAAGGTGCCCGTCGACGGCGTCATTCTGGAGGGGCGCTCCTCGCTCGATGAATCGCTGGTGACGGGCGAATCCATGCCGGTCACCAAAGAAGTCGACGCCAAGGTGATCGCCGGCACACTCAATCAATCAGGCAGTTTCATCATGCGCGCCGACAAGGTCGGGCGCGAGACGCTGCTATCGCAGATCGTGCAGATGGTCGCTGACGCGCAACGCTCCCGCGCGCCGATCCAGCGGCTGGCCGACCAGGTCGCCGGCTGGTTTGTACCGACAGTGATCGCTGTTGCCATCATCGCCTTCGCTGCCTGGGCGTGGTTCGGACCGGAGCCACGGCTCGCCTTCGGCCTCGTGGCTGCCGTCAGCGTGCTGATCATCGCCTGCCCCTGCGCGCTTGGCCTCGCCACCCCGATGTCGATCATGGTCGGTGTCGGCCGCGGCGCACAGGCAGGTGTCCTGATCAAGAATGCCGAGGCCCTGGAGCGGATGGAGAAGATCGACACGCTGGTGGTGGACAAGACCGGCACACTGACCGAGGGCAAGCCCAAGGTAGTGTCGATCGTGCCGGCATCAGGCTTTGGCGAGGATGACATCCTGCGGCTTGCAGCCAGCGTCGAGCGCGCCAGCGAGCATCCGCTGGCCGACGCCGTCGTGCGCGCGGCGAAGGACAAGCAGCTTACGCTCAGCCCGGTCGAAGGATTCGACTCGCCAACCGGCAAGGGCGCGACCGGCAAGGTCGACGGCAAGACCATCGTGCTCGGCAATGCCAAATACTTTGCCTCGATCGGCATCGACACCGGCGCGCTTGACACCGAGGCCGAACGGCTGCGCCAGGACGGCGCCACCGTGATCAACATGGCCGTCGACGGCAAGCTCGCCGGCCTGTTCGCGATCGCCGATCCGGTCAAGGCCTCGACCCCGGAAGCGCTGAGGGCGTTGGCGGATGAAGGCATCAAGGTCATCATGCTGACCGGCGACAATCGCACAACGGCACAAGCCGTGGCACGCCGGCTCGGCATCGCCGAGGTCGAGGCCGAGGTGCTGCCGGACCAGAAGAGCGCGGTGGTGACGAAGCTGCAAAAGGCCGGGCGCAGCGTCGCGATGGCCGGCGACGGCGTCAACGACGCGCCCGCACTGGCGGCCGCCGAAGTCGGCATCGCCATGGGCACCGGCACGGATGTGGCGATGGAAAGCGCCGGCGTCACCCTGCTCAGGGGCGATCTCACCGGCATCGTCCGCGCCCGAAAACTGTCGCAGGCGACCATGAGCAACATCCGGCAAAACCTGTTCTTCGCCTTCATTTACAACGCCGCCGGCATCCCGATCGCGGCCGGCATCCTCTATCCGGCGTTCGGCATCCTGCTGTCCCCGATCATCGCCGCGGCGGCGATGGCGCTGTCCTCGGTGAGCGTGGTCGGAAATGCCCTGCGGCTGCGCGCGACACGGCTGTGACGATGGCAGCCGCAAGGAAGGTGTGCTCCCTCGCCCCGTTCTTACGGGGGCGCGACGAGCTTCGCTCGCGCTGAGAGGGTTGGGGTTAGGGGCTGCATCCGCAACGACGGCAAGAGTTGTGTCCGCGGAGAGTCCCCCTCACCCGGAATTCAAGCTAGGCTTGAATTCCGACCTCTCCCCGCAAGCGGGGCGAGGTAAGAGAGCGGCACCCGCGGAGAGGACCTGATGCAGCGAATTACGATCACGATCGAGGACGATCTCCTGGCGGAGATCGATGCCGCCGCCGAGGCGCGCGGCTATCAGAATCGCTCCGAGATCATCCGCGACCTCACGCGCGCCGGGCTTCAGCAGTCCACCGAGGACACCGCACAGACCGGCCCCTGCGTCGCCGGCCTCGTCTATGTCTACGACCACGCCGCGCGCGATCTCTCAAAGCGCCTGGTGCAGGAATTCCACGGCCACCACGACCTCGCGCTGGCCACCCTGCATGTCCATCTCGACGACAACAATTGCATGGAGATGACGGCGCTGCGTGGCGACGCCGGCGAGGTCAGGCATTTCGCCGACCACATCATCGCCGAACGCGGCGTCCGCTACGGCCGCGTGGTGATGATCCCGACGGGGGAGGGCAAGCCGGCAAAGGCGCGGAAGCACGGACATCGGCACGAATGATCTGCTGACAATGACTTGCTTCGCTGGTCGTGGAGGCCGGATTGTTGCACCTCGGCTATAGGTCCAATCCAAAGCGTGAATTTGTTCTCTATCTTCTAAGTTGCTCGGCTGGTGAATTGCTCGCCGGGCCCAAACCGGCACGGGATTGGTCAATAGCTCAGACCATTCGGTGCCTATAATTTTCGATCTAAGATTGCAACCGTCGGCCCACTTGGCCGACCAATGAAAAGACATTTGCCAAAATCAATTGCGGAGGGGCCGAGGGCACCTCGAGGCAGCAGGAGCAGGCCGCCGCCCAGATCTGCGAGGGGCGCCGGCGCATGCCCTGAAGCGCCATCGCCTGCCGGGCCAGCATCGCGACGGAGACCTGGCGGGCAAGCCGGCCAGCGCAGATGACAAAGGACGGATCAACCAGGGAGAGTGGAACGGCCATGGCTCAGATCACGATCAACGGCATCACAATCGATCCTTCGGCTCCGCACACGGAACGCGCCGCGCTATCGCTGGATCATGCGAATGCGAAGGAATCCGACTACATCATCGTGCAGACCAACCAGCCGCTCAACGCCGAGCGCAGGGAGCAACTCGCGAAGGCGGGCGCCGAGATCCTGGAGGCCGTCCCGGGCAACGCCGTCGTCTGTCACTTTCCGGCGGCCGGGCTCGACAAGGTCCGGAAACTGCCGTTCGTGACATGGGCGGACCTTTATCCGGGCATCGTGAAGATCGCGCCCGCACTGCGCAACCTGGACACCCAGCCTGGAGGAGTCGCCGCGGCGCGCGCGCTTGCGGCCAATCCGGCGGCGCTCGACCGCACCAACGTGACCGTCGACGTCATGCTCCACCGCAATGTCAGCGTGAAGGCTGCCGCGAAGAAGATCGCGGAGGCAGCGCACGTCCATCTTGAGGATGTCACCCCGGGCACCACCAAGGTGCGTGTTACGCTGAGAATGCGCCGTCTTGCCGACGTCGCCGCGCTCGACGAAGTGCGCAGCGTCGAGAAGGTCTTTCCCCGCAAGCTGCTCAACAACATCGCGCGGGGAATTCTTCGCGTTCCCGCAGCCGCGCCGGCCAACGGCAACGAAGGCGCAGGCGAGATCATCGCGATTGCCGACACCGGCTTCGACAAGGGATCGACCACGAACACGCACCCGGCCTTCAAGGGCCGCGTCAAGAAGCTCTACGCGCTCGGCCGTCCGGGGCTCAAGGACGATCCGGACGGCCACGGCACCCATGTTGCGGGCTCCGCACTGGGCGACGGCGTGTCGAAAAGCGACGGCCCGATCCGCGGCACGGCTCCCGGCGCCAAACTGGTTCTGCAATCGGTGCTCGACAGCGGCGGCGATCTGGGCGGCCTGCCCGACAGCCTCGATGCGCTGTTCGGCCCGCCCTACAAGACCGACAAGGCACGAATTCATTCCAACTCGTGGGGCAGCACCGGAAATTTCGGCGTCTATGACTCCCAGGCCAACGAGCTCGACACCTTCGTCTACGCGCATCGCGACATGCTGATCTGCTTCGCCGCGGGAAATGAAGGCACCGACAAGGACGGCAGCGGCCAGGTCGACCCCAACTCGGTGACGCCGCCGGGTACGGCCAAGAACTGCCTCACCATCGGCGCATGCGAGAACAATCGCCCGACCCAGACCCTGACCTATGGAGCGGCCTGGCCGCGCGATTTTCCGGCCACGCCCATCAGATCCGACCGTGTGGCCAACAATCCCGAAGGCATGGTGGCGTTCAGCAGCCGCGGACCCACGAACGATGACCGCATCAAGCCCGATGTCGTGGCGCCGGGCTCGTTCATCCTGTCAACCCGCTCCCGCGCCACAAAATCGGAGGGGTGGCAGCTCTCGAAGGACCCGCTCTACATGTTCGAAGGCGGCACCAGCATGGCGACGCCGCTGGTGGCCGGATGCGTCGCGGTGGTCCGGTCGTTCCTGAGGAAGGATCAGGGACTGAAGTCGCCGAGCGCCGCGCTGCTGAAGGCGCTCATCATCAACGGCGCTCGCAGCCTCGCCGGACAATACCATCCCTCGGAGGCGGGAGCTGTCGCCAGCAACAGTCAGGGCTTCGGCCGGGTCGACGTTCAGTCTGTGGTCGGTCCCTATGCGGCGAACGAGACGGTGCAATTCTTCGACGAGAAGAAGAAGCTCGACGCCGGCGACCGCGAGGACCGCACGGTCACGATGCCGGCCGGAAGCAGCCGCCTGAAGGTCACGCTGGTCTGGACCGATCCGCCCGGCGAAGGACTGCAAAGCGACCTCGACCTCGTCGTCGTCGCCAACAAGCAGGAGCGGCACGGCAACATGCCGGCCGGCTCGAAGGACTTCGACCGCAGGAATAATGTGGAGCAGGTCATCTTCGAGAATCTGCCGCCCGGCGAAGCCGTGATTTCGGTCATCGCGCATTCCATCGCCGTCGCGCCGCAGAATTATGCCCTGGTCATCAGGGTGAGCTAGGCAATCGGCCGGGGAAGGCTCGGCCTCTTGCCGAACCTTCCGCGCATGTCTACCTCTCGCGGGTGGTTTTTACGAGAGGTACTTCCATGCTGGATGCCGCCGTCAAGGCGCTGTCGCAAATGATCTCGCCGCCGATGCGCTCGATCCTGTGGCGATCGATCGGGGTCGCGCTGGTGCTGATCACCGTGCTGGCGGTCGGCTTGCAGCGACTGCTCAGCTGGTTTGCGACCTATGGCGAGGTCTGGCTGGAAGGCCTGCTGGGGCCGGGCTGGCATTCGTCGCTCGAGGTGTTGTCCTGGATCGTCTCGATCGCGGCGGGCCTCGGCGTCGTGTTCGGCGGCCTGTTCCTGATGCCTGCGATCACCTCGCTGGTGGCGAGCCTGTTCGTCGACGACGTCGCCGATATCGTCGAGCGCGAGCACTATCCCGCCGAGCGGCCGGGCGCTGCGCTGCCGTTCAGCCAGGCGATCTACGAAGGCGTCAAAACCGCGCTGCTGACGATCGTGGTCTATCTGATCGCGTTGCCGCTGGTCCTGTTCGCCGGCGCCGGTTTCCTGATCTTCTTCCTCGCCGCCGCCTGGCTGCTGGGCCGGGAATATTTCGAGCTCGCCGCGATGCGCTTCCGCTCGCCGGAGGAGGCCAAGGCGATGCGGCGCGACAATGCCGCGACCATCTTCACCGCCGGCCTGTTCATTGCGGCCTTCGTCTCGATCCCGATCGTGAATCTCGCGACGCCGATCTTCGGCATGGCGTTCATGGTCCATATGCACAAGCGGCTGTCGGGTTCCCGGCCCGAGCTGATCGAGCCGGCGCGGCAAATGCGGTGACGTCAGCTACGTCACCTGCACCCCGCATTTGCGCAAGAGCATCCTGGCAAAGCCGAACGGCGCCGGCGTGAACGGACCGGGCGGCGCGCGGGTGATCAGCGCAATGCAGCCCAGCGCGACGATCGCGAGCCAGAAGCACAGCCAGAAGCCGTCGATATAGGCGAGCACATTGGCCTCGCGCTGGACGAGGCCGGCGAGCGTGCCGACCGCGCGCGCCGGCGCCGAGCCGGCGCCATGAGCGGCGAAATGGTCGGCAAGCTGCTTGAGCCGCGTCACCACATCGGCATCGCCGACCATGAGATTCTGGCCGAGATAGAAGGAATGCACCTGCTCGCGCACGCGCAGCCACGTTCCCATCAGCGCGATACCGATCTCTGCGCCGCCGAGCCGCATGATCTGGATGTAGGCGGCGAAGGAGGTGGCACGGCTCGGATCGGCGTTCGACAGCAGCGTGATGATGAGGGGCAGCAGGATCAACGACTGCCCGATCGCCTGGAGCAGCACGATGCCGACAAAATCCTCGCGCGCCCAGACATGGCTGAGCTGCGTGCCCCAGAGATTGGCCGCGGCAAAGCAGGCAAAGCCCAGCACCACGACGAACCGCGTATCGAAATGGCGCAGCAGCCAGATCGAGATCGGCACCAGCACGAACATCGGCAGCGCACCGTAGGTGAGTAGCAACATCCCGCTCTGCTCCGCCCGGAGCAGAACGACATTGCCGAGGAAATTCGGCACCAGCGACGAGTTGGAGAGGCTGGTCAGTGTGTAGAGCAGGATCAAGACCAGCCCCAGCCCGATATTGCGCGAGAACAGCACGTTCACATGCGCCCAGGGCTGACGCACCAGCGACTCGTTGACGAGGAAGGCCACGAACAGCACGGCGCCCGCAATGAGCAGCGCCATCACGGTGCCGTTGCCGAGCCAGTCCAGCCGATTGCCCTGGTCGAGGCCGGCATAGATCATCGAGACCGAGGCGCCGAGCAGCAGCATGCCGCCCCAATCGGCCTCGCGCAGCAGCGCGCGGTTCACCGGCTCGCTCGGCGTGCCCAGATAGACCATCAGGCCCATCAGGGGCGCGACCACGACGCCCTGCCAGTACAGCCATTGCCAGCCGAGATGGTCGACATAGAAGCCGACCAGCGAGCTCGACGTATCCAGCGCAAAGCCGACCCGGATCGAATAGAGCGAGATCGCGGGCAGCCACCAGCGGATCGGCAGGTTGCGGAGCACGATCATGAGCGTCGCCGGCACGAAGGTGCCGAGCAGCAGGCCATGCACGACGCTGAGCGCGAGCAGCGTCGGATAATCGTGCACGAAGGGAATGATCAGCGACACCGCAGCGTAGACGAGGCTCGGGATGCCGAGCACGCGGCGCAGGCCGAACACGGTCGCGAGCCACGCCACCGCCGGCGCAATCAGGATCTGCGAGCCGATGCCGGCGGTCGATAGCCATGCGCCCTCGTCGAACGAGAGCGAGAACGCACCGCGCAAGTCCGGCAGGCCGACCGTGGTCAGCCGGCTGTCGAAATTGGCCAGGAACGAGCCGAGCAGCACGGCCGCGACGGCGAACAGAGGCTGTGGCGCGACGCCGCCGCGCGAGACCGGTCCGCGGCGGGCGTCGTCATTGTCCGCCATTTCCAGCCTTCGTGTCGATGCTGGTCACGACCGACATGCCCGGCACCAGCCGCGCCAACAGCGGCTGGTTGTCGTCGAGCTGGATCCGCACGGGAATGCGCTGCACGACCTTGGTGAAATTGCCGGTGGCGTTGTCCGGCGGCAGCAGCGCCACCTGCGCGCCGGTCGCCGGCGCAATGCGCTCGACCCGGCCGCGCAGTTTTTCGCGCGGGAAACTGTCGACGGTGATCTCGACCGGCTGGCCCGGCGCGACGTGCGTGAGCTGGGTCTCCTTGTAGTTCGCGATCACATAGACCTTCGGCAGCGGCACCACGTTGATGAGGTTGGTGCCGATGTTGACGTAGTCGCCGGGCTGCACCTGGCGCTCACCGACGACACCGTCGAACGGCGCGGTGATCCTGGTGTAACCAAGCTTCAGTTTCACGCTCGCCAGCGTCGCCTTGGCCGCCTCGACATCAGCGGCGCGCTGCTTCTTGGTGCCCTGCAGGACTTCGAGTTGATGCTGCTGCGCGGCGATGACGGCGCGACTGGCGCGCACGTCGGCCTGCGCCTTGGCGTAGCCTGCGACGGCCTGCTCATACCGCTGCCGCGTGCCGGACTCGGTTTGCGACAGCGATTGCTGGCGCTCCTGCTCCTGCCGCGCCTCGACTTCAAGCGCTTCCGCGGACAGCCGCGCGGCCTGCGCCTGCGCGATGGTCGCATATTGCAGCTCGACCTGGTTGCTCAGATTGTCGAGCACGGCCTGCGCGGCGGCGACAGCGGCCTCGGACTGCGCGACCTGCGCCTGGTAGTCGGCGGGATCGATCTGGATCAGGAGATCGCCGGCCTTGACGCGCTGGAAGTCGGTAACGCCAACGGTCAGCACTTCGCCGGAGACACGGCTTGCGAGCCGCGTCAGGTCGGAGCGGACATAGGCGTCATTCGTGGTCTGGACCACGGCATTGCCGACCCATTCGTCGAAGCGCAGCGTCGCCAGCGCCACGAAGGCGAGCGCGACGATCACGGCGAACAACGGGATCGCGAGACGGCTCCAGAGCGAGCTCGCCGGCCGCTGCGTCGGCTTCGGCGGCGGGGCCGGCGTTGCGGCAGGTGGTGGCGGTGACGAGACTTGTTCCTGCTGACTCACGACCTGCCCCCAAAACCGGCTGCGCTTGAACTCGAATCTCACTGCCGTCATTCCGGGGCGATGCACAGCATCGAACCCGGAATCTCGAGATTCCGGGTCCGGTCCTTCGGACCGTCCCGGAATGACGGCAGTTGCCGCCTCAGACCGCCTTCTCCGGCCATCGGCAGAGATCGTTGATCAGGCAAACCTCGCAGCGCGGCTTGCGCGCGAGGCAAGTATAGCGGCCGTGCAGGATCAGCCAATGATGGGCATGCAACATGAACTCGCCCGGGATCACCTTTTCGAGACCAAGCTCGACGTCGAGCGGCGTCTTGCCGGGCGCGAGGCCGGTGCGGTTGCCGACGCGGAAGACATGCGTGTCGACCGCCATGGTGTGCTCGCCGAAGGCCATGTTGAGCACGACATTGGCGGTTTTCCGCCCGGCGCCGGGTAGCGACTCGATCTCGGCGCGCGTGCGCGGCACCTCGCCGCCGAAATCGCTCAGCACCTTTGCCGACAGCGCGATGACGTTTCTGGCCTTGGTGCGGTAGAGGCCGATGGTCTTGATGTATTCGCGCAGGCGCTCTTCGCCGAGGTCGAGCATCTTCTGCGGCGTGTCGGCGATCTCGAACAATGCGCGCGTCGCCTTGTTGACGCCGGCATCGGTGGCTTGTGCCGACAGCACCACGGCGACCAGCAGCGTGAAGGGATTGACGTGCTCGAGCTCGCCTTTCGGCTCGGGATTGGCCTTGCGGAAGCGGCTGAAGACCTCGTGGATTTCGGCCGGCGTCCAAGGCTTGGTGGCCTTGAGCGATTTCTTGGCGGGAGCCTTTGGCTTCGCAACAGTCGCCTTTGCCTTTTTCTTCGGCACGGACGCTTTGCGCGGGGCCGGCTTGCGGGTGATTTTCGCCATGATCGGGATATACTGAGGGACGATGAGCACAGGCAACGAAATTGAGCGCAAGCGATCTGAAAGCGAGGCCGAGCCTCAGATCTTCTCCGCGCTGCTGACGCCGCACCGCTCGCTGAACCGCACCGGCTTCCTCGCCGTGATGCTGTTCCTGAGCGTCGTCAGCTTTGCCACCGGCCTCGCCTTCCTGATGAAGGGCGCCTGGCCGGTGCTCGGCTTTTTCGGCCTTGACGTGCTGGTGGTCTGGTGGGCCTTCAAGGCCAATTTCCGCACCGCGCGGGCGCGCGAGGAGATTTCGGTCACGGTGTCCGAACTGCGCGTGCGGCGTATCAGCCATCGCGGCCAGGTCGCCGAATGGACGTTCAATCCGCTCTGGGTCCGCCTCGACATGGAGGTCGACGAGGACTTTGGCATCGAGCATCTCTATCTGATCTCGCGTGGCCACCAGATCCAGATCGGCCGCTTCCTCGGCCCGGACGAAAAAGCCAGTTTTTACAAAGGTTTGGTTGAGGCGCTGAACGCCGCCAAGCGCGGCCCGACCTACAACCCCATCAGGTGATTCCAGTCGGAAATCGGGTGGTTTCAAGCCGGCGCCGCGCCTACATTTCCGTTCATGATGACACTCGCCATACATGACCAGCGCCTGGCCAAGCCGGGCCCCCAGAATGCCGCGCTGCGCGACTACGATTCCGTGCGCCGGGCGATCGCGTTCATCTCGGAGAACTGGCGCACGCAGCCGGCCATCGAAGCGATGGCGGATGCGGCCGGCGTCACGCCGGATGAGCTGCACCATCTGTTCCGCCGCTGGGCCTCGATCACGCCGAAGGCTTTCATGCAAGCGCTCACCCTCGACCACGCCAAGGGTCTGCTGCGGGATTCCGCGAGCATTCTCGACGCGGCGCTCGACTCCGGCCTTTCGGGGCCGGGGCGGCTGCATGATCTCTTCGTCACCCATGAAGCGATGTCGCCGGGCGAATGGAAGAACGGCGGCGCGGGTCTCACCTTGCGCTACGGCTTCCATCCCTCGCCGTTCGGCACGGCGATCGTGATCGCGACCGATCGCGGCCTGTCAGGACTTGCATTCGCCGATCCTGGTGAAGAGAAGCTCGCGCTCGCTGACATGACGCGGCGATGGCGCAACGCAACTTACGTCGAGGATCACGAAGGCACCGCACCGCTCGCACAGCGCATCTTCGATACGAAGCTGTGGCGGCCGGACCAGCCGCTGCGCGTGGTCATGATCGGCACCGATTTCGAAGTGCGGGTGTGGGAGACGCTGCTGAAGATCCCGATGGGCCGCGCGGTGTCCTATTCCGACATCGCCTGCAACATCAACAGCCCGAAGGCCTCGCGTGCCGTCGGCGCTGCGGTCGGCAAGAACCCGGTCTCGTTCGTCGTGCCCTGCCACCGCGCACTCGGCAAGAGCGGCACGCTCACCGGCTATCACTGGGGCATCACCCGCAAGCAGGCGATGCTGGGCTGGGAGGCCGGGCAGATGGGGATGCAGTAGGTTTGGTGCCGTAGGGTGGGTTAGCGTCAGCGTAGCCCACCTCTTTGGTTTCCGCGGCGGCAGAATTGGTGGGTTACGCCAGCGGACCGCGCTTCGCGCAGCCGCCGTCTAACCCACCCTACGATTTCCGCGATTGATCAGCCCGCCAGATCCAGCTTCGACGCCACGGTCGAATCCGCATTGAGCCGGTAGATGATCGGCACGCCCGTCGCCAGCTCGCGCTTCAAAATGCCTTCGGGCGAGAGCTTTTCCAGCACCATGATCAGCGCGCGCAGCGAGTTGCCGTGGGCGGCGACCAGCGTGCGCTTGCCGTTGAGCACGCCGGGCAGGATCTCCTGCACGTAGTAAGGCAGCGCGCGCGCCAGTGTATCCTTCAGGCTTTCGCCGCCAGGCGGCGGCACGTCGTAGGAGCGGCGCCAGATCAGCACCTGGTCCTCGCCCCATTTCTTGCGGGCGTCGTCCTTGTTGAGGCCGGAGAGATCGCCATAGTCGCGCTCGTTCAGCGCGAGGTCCTTGGAGGTCGGCAGGCCTTCCTGGCCGAGCTCGCCGAGGATGAGATCCAGCGTGTGCTGCGCGCGCGTCAAGACCGAGGTGTAGGCGACGTCGAACACCAGGCCCTGCGCCTTCAGCTTGCGGCCCGCTTCCGTGGCCTCCTTCACGCCGAGCTCGGTGAGATCAGGATCCTTCCAGCCCGTGAAAAGGTTCTTCAGATTCCATTCGCTCTGGCCATGGCGCACGAGCACGAGAAGACGTTCGCTCATCAACTGCTTTCCGTTTTTTTTCAGATGTCGGAGAGGCCAAGCACGTCGGCCATCGAATAGAGCCCGGGGCTCTTGCCATGCGCCCACAGCGCCGCCTTCAGCGCACCATGGGCGAACAGCATGCGGTCCTCGGCGTGATGCGACAGCGTCAACCGCTCGAACGGACCCGCGAACATCACGGTGTGATCACCGGCCGCGGTGCCACCGCGTAGCGACGCAAAGCCGATGTCGCCCGGCCGGCGCGCGCCGGTGATGCCGTCACGACCGCGCGCCGAATGCTCGTCGAGCGTGATGCCGCGGCCGGCGGCGGCCGCCTGGCCCAGCATGAGCGCGGTGCCCGAGGGCGCATCGACCTTCATGCGGTGATGCGTCTCCACGACCTCGATATCGAAACTCTCGTCGAGCGCCTTGGCGACGCGCTTGACCACCGCCGCGAGCAGGTTGACCCCGAGGCTCATGTTGCCCGACTTCACGACCACTGCGCGGTTGGTGACGCTCTTGATCACGGCATCATCGGAGCCCGAAAGGCCGGTGGTGCCGATGACGTGCACGAGGCCGCGCTGGGCCGCGATCGCGACATTGGCGATGGTCGCCGCCGGCACGGTGAAATCCAGGATGCCGTCGGCGTCTTTCGACATCGCCCAGAGGTCGGCGGAGAGCTTGATGTCATTGGCGGGGAGGCCCGCGAGCACGCCGGCATCCTTGCCGAGCAGCTCGGAGCCCGGTGCCTCCAGCGCGCCGGCCAGCACCGCGCCCTTGCTCTCGGCAATCGCTCGTGTCAGCGCCCGGCCCATCCGGCCGCCGGCCCCAGCAACAATCAAACGCATATCGGACATGGCTCACCCTCTCCACGCCCTATAGCGGGAGCGAGCCGTTCCGGCAACCGATCAGGCCTCTAAACCGCCCGCGGCGGCTGGGACACAGGTAGGGCTAGAGCACGAGATCCAGGTCCTTCTTGAGCACGATTTGGCCGTCGCGCTCGACAACATAAGTGGCCTTGTAGGAACCACGGTCCCAACCGCCAGCGGGACGCTTCTTCCCCGCGAACAGCATGAATTGCGCCTTGCTGCCCTGAAGCGGCGCAGACCGATTTTCCGCAATGACATTCCCGAGGGGATCCTTGACGACGAGCCATTGCGCGTCGCCCGCCTTCAGCCCGATCGCGCGCACGAACGCGACGATTGCGGTCGAACTGGCGGACGGCGTTTGCCGCTCGGCAGTACCGTCCTCGATGAGTTCCATCGTGACCGGACCGGTCGTAAAGCCTGCATTGAGGATGGCGCGTTCCTGATACTCGAGTTTCGAGCGGAGGGAGGGAAGCCAGAGGGATTGACCGCCCTCGCAGGACTCTGGACGAACGCCATACGCGAAGGGATCAACGACCGCGCCGTTGTGCCTCACGGTGAAATGCAGGTGAGGATATTCCGTGAGGCCGGAGAGACCGACGCGGCCGATCGGCTGTCCCGGTTCGACCTTGTCTCCCGGCTTGACCAGCACACTGCCGGCGGCCAGGTGGCAGTACTGGGTTTCCCACTGCTCCGGATGCTCGATGACGATTCCATTGCCGCATTCGGCCTCGCGCACCGCGTCGCGTCCCGATTTCGTGAAAGCGTCGTCCGGAGCATCGTTGCGTGTCCGAAGAACGCGACCGCCTGCCGCTGTGCGCACTTCCACGCCGGCCTTTTGCGCTGCCAGTGAGGGCAGGCGAAAGTCGGTGCCGTTGTGGTTGTCATAGGTCAGCGTGCCGCATTTGTAATCTCGCGCCGACCGGGACGGATCAAGATCGGTGTAATTCTGGATGTAGCAGGAACGGCCAGGCTCGCAATCAATCGGAAGCGCCAATTGGATGCCCTGGGCATCGGCATGGAAGCCGGTCCCCGCCAATGCCAGGGCAGCGAGCGCCCGATAGAGGAAACCTGCGCAGCTCATGCGGCTCGACCTCACGGAGCTCCCTGCACTCAATCAGGCGAACGCTTGTCCGCCGTCCGCAATCCCATCGGATCGTCGTCGATCAATCGGCTGTCGGAGGCCGGCCGGATCATCGGGTTCTCGCGCCTGCCAGCGCCAAAAGGCGACTGGGTGAGATGATACAGAAGAAAGAATTCCGACTGTCGATTGATACCCAATTTGAGCATGATCCTCTTGGTGTAGGTCCGCACCGTTGCCTCGGTTAGTCGTAGCGCGGCTCCAATATCGCGAGGGCACTGGAATTGGAGAATCCGGCCGACGATTCTTTCCTCGGCCCAGTTCAACCCGAAGGCAGATGCGATGCAGTGCGCGCCCTGCACGTCATCGAATTGCGGCACGACGATGAGGGCCTTTCCCAGCTCGTCATGCGTTGGGACAGCGCCGATCTTGGCGAAGGCGAATTGCTGACGATCCGTCGAAAGCGGTACCGTAGTATTGCAACCTCCGTGGGTCACGCTCTCAACGAGCACCTTCGCGATCGCCCCTCGCAAGCTTTCGGTCACGGAACCGCACGAGCCAGCGAGCTTTCCTCCGTCCATCCTTAGCAGCTCGCGCTTGGCAAGCAGCATTCGTCCACCACGATTGACAGCGTAAACGTGCAGAGCCTGGTCCGCGACGATGGCGGGAAAGGTCAGCTCTTCGAGCCATATCTGCGCATCGACATGCCCCGGCTTTTGCCGGGCCATTGAATGAGCCGCCTTCCATATCGGGCGCACGGTATGCGCCAGACCGGGAATCTCGGCTGCCGCAAGCGCGGCCGGCCGCCATCCGGCCACGAATACGACAGTGGCGCGCTCACTGGACGCAAACCTGCCAATGACCGAATGACCATTGATCGGGGGTTCAGCGCCGATCAACTTCCGCACGAAGGAGGTCCGGGAATTGACCGGCTCAAGCGAGGCAACATCATCGGCTATGCCCTTGCGCGCGAAGCGCTCGACCATTGTCGGACATGACGGATCGGTAGGGGCGTCTCCAATTCTGACTTCTTCCAGTCCGGAGCCGGATATCAGGGCTACGTAACAATTCCTGCAGCCGAGCAATTCCGCCATGGCCTTCGCGAAATATTCCATTGCGGTCTGTTGCGGACGTGGCTCCGGACCTGGTCCTGATGGACCGCATCCGTCATTGGCCTGCTTCGAGGCGCGCTCGACGCGATCAGAACGAAAATCATCCTGTGCGGAAGGTAGTGCCTTACTGCACTCATGCACGGTCGCCTCCCTCGTAGGCCGGCCCACCCCTTACCAGCGCTTTTAATTCTCCCTGAACGCACGGTTGATCCGTAGCGTCATTGGCTGCAAAAGATATTCCGCAAAGGTTCGTTCCCCCGTCTCGACAAAAATCTCGACAGGCATTCCAGGCATCAATGTCGAGATGTAGGAGGCTGTTGGCGCCTTGGGGTCCAGCTCAACCTCGGCCAGGTAAGAGCTCACGCCGGACTTGGAGTCTGTCAGTGCGTCTGCCGCAACGCCGACGACCCTTCCCTCGAGCATCGGCCGGCGACGAATATTCAGCGCGTGAACCCGCACGCGCGCCATCTGTCCGACATAGACCTCTTCCCGATCCGCAGGCTTCAATGTCGCCTCGATGACAAGCCGATCTTGCGTCGGAACGATTTCCATCAGGGTTTCCCGAGGTCCAAGCACGGCGTTGAGGTCTCTGCTATTGAGACCGACGATCCTTCCACTTTCCGGGGCACGCAGTTCAGACCGAACAAGCTGGGAGCGCAACGCGGCAATTCGATGTCTGAGGTCGCCGATTTCCTCGCTGGTCGCGTGGCGCTGCTTGGCGATATCCTGATTCTGGTTGAACCCGAGCTGCCGGCGTCTGTCCTGCAACTCCGCGATCTTGCCCTGCATCTCAGAAATTGACGCGGCGTTGCGATCGACCTGTCCGGTGGCCTCGGCTTCGGCACGCTTCAACGCCAGCACACGCGGTTTTCGAGCGAGGCCCTTCGCGAGCAGATAGCTCGTATCGGAGATCTCCTCTCGGAGTAATACGAGTTGTTGTTCGAGCCCTTGCGTGTTGCTCTCCAGGCCGCGGATGGAGTCGGCGTTTTGCAGCATCTGCTGATCGATCACCTTGCGCTCGTTTTCAATCGCCGCCAGTCGCGCGGCAAATTCAGCCTCCTGGGTTTGAATGGCGATACGGGCGGAGGGACGAGCTGCACTCTCGCGCAATTCGTCCGGAAACCGGATTGATTTCGCACCGTCTTGCTCAGCTGCCAGACGGGCCTCCATCGCGAGGTCCGCGAAGAACTTTGTCTCAAGGGAGCCAAGAGTGCCTTCGATCTGCGCGGTGTCGAGCCGTGCAATGAGTTGCCCGGCTTCGACGTGATCGTTTTCCCGCACATAGATCGACTTGATGATCCCGCCTTCCAGATGTTGCACTGCCTTGCGCTTCGAATGCACCTTGATGAATCCCGGCGCCATGACCGCGCCACGGAGCGGAACCGTGGTTGCCCACAAGCCGAAGCCGCAAAATTGCAGGACGAGCAGCACGCAACCCCAGGCGATGATCCGTCGCATGTCGGATCGCGGTTGCTCCGTCGGCCAGGACTTCGGCCGGGGGCCAGCGACAGGCGCGGGCATCGCGATGGTTTGACCAGTCTGCGTCATGGCCCCGCTCTCCACCCCGTCAGCCTCTGCGGTTCGGCATCGCGAGGGACCACGGCCCGAGTGGGGACCGGTGCCGGCCGCTGGGTGCGAAGAACCTCATAGGGGGGGCCGAAGGTGATCTGGTTGCCGTCCCTCAAGAGGAGCACGGCATCTGCGATGGTCAACAGGCGCGGCCGGTGGGTCACGATCACCGATGCTGCGCCGCGGGCCTTGGCTGATAGAATGGCGGAGCACAACGCTTCTTCGCCGTCCGGGTCGAGATTGGCATTGGGCTCATCCAGCAGGATCAATTTGCGATCGCCAAAGAAGGCACGCGCAAGACCAATGCGCTGGCGCTGGCCACCGGACAGCCTGCTGCCGTCGCGGCCGATCTCGGTCTGATAGCCGGCCGGAAGGGACAGGATCATTTCATGCGCCTGCGCAAGCATGGCCGCGGCGACGATAGCCTTGTCCTGTGCGCATTCATTGAACCCGGCAATGGCTTCGGCCACCGTTCCGCCCAGGAGCTGCACGTCCTGGGGAAGATAGCCGACGAATTGCCCAAGCTGATCGGGATCCCAGTTATGGAGTGCTGCGCGGTCCAGCCGGATCGTGCCGGTGCTCGGCCGCTCGAGGCCTGCCATCAAGCGCAGCAATGTGGACTTTCCAGCGCCGGTCGGTCCGATCACGACGACAAGTTCGGAAGGGCGGCACTGAAATGAGATGCCCGCGAGAATGGGACGCTGCACGCCGCCAATCCGGAATGTCACCCGTTCGACCTGGAGAATGCCGGACGGCGGCGGAAGCAGCGTCTTCTGCGAGCGCGCAAGAACCGGCATGGCGGCGTTGCAGACTTGCGTCCAGGCGTCCTGCGCAGATGCCAACGCGCGCCAGGCCGAAACCAACCCTTCCATGGGCTGCAATGTGCGGGCGATCAGGATCGAACTCGCGATCAGACTGCCGGACAGCACCTCGTTCTGGAGCACGAGCCAGGCACCGGCGCCGATCGCGGCAATCTGCAGGATGGTCCTGACCATTCGCGCGGCGGCCGTGATCGTGTAGATGCGTTCGCTGGCCCGCACGACCGGAGACAGGGCTTCGTCGTTGAGGCTCATGAACGCGCGGATGGCGCCTCGGGTCCAGCCCATCGCCCGCACCACGCCGGAGTGCCGGACGATTCCATCGAGCAACGCCTGCGTCTTCAACGCGGCCTGCGAAGCCTGCGCGATTTCACCGCGCGCGATCCAGTGGCTTGCAACGCCCATCGCCAGCAGGATCCCCACCCCGATCAGGGCGATGATGCCATACCAGGGGTGCAGGAAGAACAGGATGAGAATAAACACCGGAAGGAATGGCGCATCTATCAGCGATGTCACCGTTCCGCTCGACAGGAAGGTTCTCAGCTCGCGAAGCTTGACGAGATCATGCGGCCGGCCGTCGGCCGGCGCCGCGCCGGTGATGCTGCCTTCAAGGATGATCGGAGCGAGGCAGTGCTCGAACCCGACGGCGAACCGGCTCAACAGGCGGTTACGAAACGTGTCGAACGCAGCGCTGAAGGCGAGGGCACCCACGGCGATGACGGTGAGGCCGACAAGCGTCTCAATGCTGCCGCTGCTGAGCACACGGTCGAACACCTCGATCGAATAGAAAGGTACGACCAGGAGCAGCAGGTTTACGGACACGCTAAAGCAGACGATCCACCCCAACGCGGATCGTCCCGGAATCAAGGTCACCAGCAATCTCTGGTCAGATGCTGGGATCGCACCACGGTTACGCGAATACATAACTGGCCGGCACTATCACTGACTGGAACAAAATGCAGAGCGGGCGGGGCGGCCTGACGGCCGCCCCGCGGGCTGGAGCTAGACAACTGCGATGGCGTCGTAACCAGCGGCAGTGTTGATGTCGTCAATCGATTCGAACGGCGTCGCACCGCCCGTGACGCCGTCGAGCTGGATGGCACCGAAGCCGAAATCCAGCACGGTGTTGGTGCCGTCGTCGTCCACGACCACCGTAGCCGGGTCAAAGCCTGGCGGAGCATCGACAACAACGGCATCGCCGTCGGCGAAGCTGAGATCGGTGACTTCATCATTGCCGAAGTTGGTAGCCGTGTTGTCGCCGAAATTGTGCGTGTCGGTACCCGCACCTCCCGTCAGCACATCGTCGCCGAGTCCGCCGTTGAGGACGTCGGCGCCGTTGCCGCCGTCCAACTCGTCGTCACCGTCACCGCCGCTCAAGGTGTCATTGCCATTGCCTCCCGAGAGGATATCGGCTCCAGCATTGCCATTCAGGGTATCGGTGCCGTCGCCGCCGTCGAGCGTGTCATCACCGGCGTTCCCTTCGAGCGTATCGTTACCGGTTCCGCCGGCGAGTTCGTCATCACCGGCACCGCCGCTCATGGCATCGTTACCCGCGCCGCCGGCCATTTCATCGTCGCCGGCATCGCCGAACATCGTATCGTTACCGGCGCCGCCATCCATGATGTCGTCGCCCGCGTCGCCATGCATGGTGTCGTTGCCGTCGTCGCCATTCAGCGTATCGGCGCCCAAACCGCCGTTCAGGACGTCGTCACCGGTACCGCCATTCAGCAGGTCATTGCCAAGGCCGCCGCTCAGCGTGTCGTTGCCGGCATCGCCATTCAGAGTGTCATCTCCGAAGCCACCGGTGAGTGCGTCGTTACCGTCGCCGCCGTTCAAGACGTCATCGCCGGCGTCGCCGCTCAACGTATCGTCGCCGGCGTCGCCCCACAGGGTGTCGGCACCCGCGCCGCCATGAATGTCATCATTGCCGTCGCCGCCGTGGATGCCGTCGTCGCCGGCGTCACCAAAGAGCTGATCAGCGCCGGTTCCGCCATCGATGGTGTCGTTGCCTTGGTCGCCATGGATGACGTCGACGCCGGCATTTCCGTTCAGCGTGTCATCGCCCGCGCCGCCATTGATCGTGTCATCGCCATCGCCACCGGTGATGGTATCGATACCGGCATTTCCATCCAGGGTGTCGTTGCCGGTACCGCCATCGATGGAATCGTCGCCCGCGCCGCCGCTTGCGGTATCATTGCCAGCCAGGCCAGTAATGGTGTCGTTACCTTGAAGGCCAAAGATCTGATCGTCCGCAGCTGTGCCAGGCAATACATCGTCGCCTGCTGTTCCGATGATCACTGCCATGATCTCCGCTCCCTTTGCATGGAAATGCGCGACACGGGGCGCATTGCGGCCCGTCATGGACGTCGCAGATTTCGGGTTTGGCTTGATACCCATCACCGATCGGCGTGGGCTCCAATCAAGCAACCTTGGATGAAAGGAGAGCGATGCAGCAATCCCCATTTGGGGACAAAAGAATACGACAAGCTGGTGGACCCAATGAGGTCTTCATCTCAGCTGCGAACGGCCTCACTCGTTCGATCGAATGAGGCCGTCAAGGCGATCTCCCGATCGCGCACGATCATCGTATGCGCGTTCTGTCCGCGAGAGCCGGATATGCTCGCGTCAAAGCGGGATATGCTTTCGTGACAATCCGTCTTCAGGGCTGCGGGCCGTCATAGCCCTCGATGATGATGAGGTCGGCGATGGAGTGCGGCTGGCGCACCTTGATGTTGGCCTGGTATTCCGGCGAGTTGTAGCAGGCGATCGCGGTCTCGTAGTCGGGAAATTCGATCACGACGTTGCGCGTGCGGCTCTGACCTTCGACGGTGGTGAAGCGGCCGCCGCGAACGACGTAGCGGGCGCCGAATTTCTTGAAGATCGCGAGATTGGCGACCGCATAGGGCTTGTAGCCCTCGTCATTGGACACGTCGACGCGTCCGATCCAATAGCCCTTTGCTGCCATTCTTCTTCTCCTGGTTTGTTGTTCAGCCGAGCGCTTGCGCGATCTCGACCTGGATGGCCTCGGCGACAGCCTTCGGATCGGCAGCTTCCACTACCGGCCGCCCGACGACGAGATAATCGGCGCCGGCAGTGATCGCACGGCCCGGCGTCATGATGCGTTTCTGATCGCCGCTCGCCGCGCCCGCCGGCCGGATGCCGGGAGTAACGAGGCTCATCTGGTGACCGACGATCTTGCGCAAGGCGCCGACCTCTTCGGGCGATGACACCAGCCCGTCGACGCCGAGCACCTGCGCCTGCTGCGCGCGCGCTTCGACGAGCTCGGAGACGCTCAGGCGATAGCCGGCCGCGTGCAGATCGTCGTCGTTGTAGGACGTCAGCACGGTGACGGCGAGGATCTTCAGGCTCGCGCCGCCGCGGCCTTCGACGGCGCCCTTCATGGTCTGCGGATAGGCGTGCACGGTGAGGAACGTCGCGCCCAGCCTGGCGACACTCTCGACGCCGCGCGTCACCGTGTTGCCGATGTCGTGCATCTTGAGGTCGGCAAACACCTTCTTGCCCTTGTCGGCGAGCTTGCCGATCAGCGGCAGGCCGCCGGCATAAGCGAGCTGATAGCCGATCTTGTAGAAGGTGACGCTGTCGCCGAGCCTTGCGATCATCGCCTCCGCGGCATCGACGCTGGGCAGATCGAGCGCAACGATCAGGCGGTCCTTCGGGGCGATCTCGGCTGGCGTCATGTCACCTCACATCATGCGTTGGGAAATGTCGATCAACTGCCGCACCAGCTCCTTCAACGCGGCGATGTCGCCTTCGTTCTTGAGCTTGTCCATATCGTCATAGGCCTGGTCGGCAAAGGCGAGCGTGAGCTGGCTGGCAATCACATTGGCGTGGCAGGATGTCAGGATCAGCCGCAACGCCTGCAGTGCACGGGCCGCACCGAGCCGGCTCTGCGACGCGCCGGCGAGCGCGAAGGCACGGCCGCGGAAAACATCGCCGCGCGCCTCGTGCGGATCCTGCACGCGGCTGACCCAGTCGATCGCGTTCTTCAGCAGCGGCGGCACCGAGGCGTTGTATTCGGGCGAGACGAACAGCACGCCGTGATGCGTGCCGATCATGCGCTTGAGATTGATCGCGTGCTTCGGCACGCCTGATTTGGCCTGGAGATCGCCGTCATAGATCGGCAACGGAAAATCGGCGAGCGAGACACGGGTGACGTCGACGCCGGCCAGGGCGAATTCATGGGCGGCGACCGCCGCCAGCTTCGCATTGTGCGAGCCGGTGCGCAGCGAGCCGGGAATGACCAGGATTTTGGGTGCGGACATCCGCTTCCATGCGTTCGGCGAAACGAGCCCGCCGCGCAAAGAACGATGCCGACGGAATTAGTCCTTGCGATACACCCAGACGCGGGCCGGCGGAAGGTTCATCCAGATCCGTTCCGAAGCCTCTGTGGACACGCCGGGCAGCGATTTCGGGATCGGCGGGACCACCGCATAGGTGAACTGGACGAAGGGCGCGCCCGGCGCCAGCGCCGTGAAGGCGTCGCGGATCAGCCGCAACCGCGTCAGCATCGGTTTTGTCACGAGCGGCAGGCCGGAGACGACCGCGGAAGCGGGCGCGCTCAACACGTTCCAGAGCGTGTCGCGCAGGCGATAGGCATCGCCCTGCACCACCTTGGCCTGCGGATAGCGATCGCGCAGCAGCGCGCAGAAGCCGGGATTATATTCGACGAGGACGAGGCGCTTCTGGTCGACGCCGCGCTCGACCAGGGCCGAGGTGATGGCGCCGGTGCCGGGACCGAGCTCGACCACAGGTGCGTCCGAGTCGATATCGACGTAATGCGCCATGGTCCGGGCCAGCAGCTTGCCCGACGGCATCACCGCGCCCATGTGCAGGGGCTTTTCGATCCATGATCGGAGAAAACGCACCTCGTCATCGAGACGAGGCTTCTTCAACGCACGCGCGGACGATGGCAATGGCATGTCAGGACCGGACTGGACCGCGGGACCGCGAGACCGCGGCGTGTCAGAAAATGGTCATAAACAGGTATAGGCCGAAGACGATACGGTCAAGACGAGTCAGCTCGCCCGATTACTGAACAGATCCTTGACCTTGGCGAAGAAGCCGACGGACTCCGGCTGGGTATTGCCCGAGGAGAGCTTCTCGAACTCGGCCAGCAATTCCTGCTGTTTCTTGGTGAGATTCTGCGGGGTCTCGACCGCGACCTGGACATACATGTCGCCCATCTGGCGCGAGCGCAGCACCGGCATGCCTTTTGCTGCAATGCGGAAACGGCGACCCGACTGGGTTCCGGCCGGCACCTTCACCTTGGTTTTGCCGCTGTCGATGGTTGGCACCTCGAATTCGCCGCCGAGGGCGGCCGTCACCATCGAGATCGGCACCCGGCAATGCAGATCGGCGCCGTCGCGCTGGAAGAGCTGGTGCTGGGCCAGCGACAGGAAAATGTAGAGGTCGCCGGGCGGGCCGCCGCGGACCCCGGCCTCGCCTTCGCCGGCGAGCCTGATCCTTGTGCCGTCCTCGACGCCCGGGGGAATGTTGACCGACAGATTCCGCTCGCGGGTGACCCGGCCCTGTCCGGAGCAGGACGGGCAGGCATCCTCGATCGTCTGGCCGCGGCCCTGACAGCCCGGGCAGGTGCGCTCCAGCGTGAAGAAGCCCTGTGACTGCCGCATGCGGCCGGCGCCGCCGCAGGTCGAGCAGGTCTTCGGCTTGGTGCCGGCCTTGGCGCCGATGCCCGAGCAGGCCTCGCAGGTGACCGAGACCGGAATCTCGATCTGCGCGGTCTTGCCGCCAAAGGCCTCCTCGAGCGTGATTTCCATGTTGTAGCGCAGGTCGGCGCCGCGCTCGCGGCCGCCGCGGCCGCGCTGTCCGGCCATGCCGAACAGGTCTTCGAAGATGTCGGAGAAGGAGGAGGCGAAGCCCGCGCCGAACCCGGCGCCGCCGCCGGGGCCACCCTGCTCGAAGGCCGCATGGCCGAAACGGTCATAGGCCGCGCGCTTGTCCTTGTCCTTGAGGACCTCGTAGGCCTCGTTGATTTCCTTGAACTTGACTTCGCTGGTGTCGTCGCCGGGATTGCGGTCCGGGTGGAATTTCATCGCAAGCTTGCGGAAGGACGATTTCAGCACGGAATCGTCGGCAGAGCGTTCGACTTCCAGGGTTTCGTAATAGCAGCGCTTGGTGGACATGGCGGGCTCGGTCTATCCAATCGCGATTCAAGTCGGGGCGAAACAACGTCGCCACGCGACGATATAAGCAGCCTTCTGCCCTGCGGCAGAGGGCAGCGAAGCGGCGTTGAGCATAACCATAGGGAATTGATCGATCGTAACGGGCGCCTTGCCCGTCGAGCCCGACACGAAGGCCTCCCCCTTGAAGGGGGAGGCTGACTGAGCGTGTGGGGTCCAAGCCGTCCGCATCATCACCCTCTTGGGGTTCAGGCGGACTTCTTGTTGTTCTTGTCGTCGTCGACTTCGGTGAACTCCGCGTCGACGACGTCGTCCTTGGCCGCGTCCTTCTTGGCGTCGGCTTCGGCCTGCTGCTTGTACATGGCCTCGCCGAGCTTCATGGAAGCCTGCGCCAGCGTCTGGGTCTTGGCCTTGATCGCCTCGGCATCGTCGCCCTTCAGCGCTTCCTTGAGGTCGCTGACGGCATCCTCGATGGCGCGGCGCTCGGTCTCGGCGACCTTCGAACCGTGCTCGGCCAGGGCCTTCTCGGTGGAGTGCACCAGGCCATCCGCCTCGTTCTTGGCGGTGACGGCCTCGCGGCGCTTCTTGTCCGCCTCGGCATTGGCCTCGGCGTCCTTGACCATCTTCTCGATGTCGGCTTCCGACAGGCCGCCGGAGGCCTGGATGCGGATCTGCTGCTCCTTGGCCGTGGCCTTGTCCTTGGCCGAGACGTTGACGATGCCGTTGGCGTCGATGTCGAAGGTCACCTCGATCTGCGGCATGCCACGCGGGGCCGGCGGAATGCCCATCAGGTCGAACTGGCCGAGCATCTTGTTGTCGGCCGCCATCTCACGCTCGCCCTGGAAGACGCGGATGGTGACCGCGTTCTGGTTGTCCTCGGCGGTCGAGAACACCTGGCTCTTCTTGGTCGGGATCGTGGTGTTGCGGTCGATGATGCGGGTGAACACGCCGCCCAGCGTCTCGATGCCCAGCGACAGCGGGGTCACGTCGAGCAGCAGCACGTCCTTGACGTCGCCCTGGAGCACGCCGGCCTGGATCGCGGCACCGATCGCCACGACTTCGTCCGGGTTGACGCCCTTGTGCGGCTCCTTGCCGAACAGCTGCTTCACGACTTCCTGGACCTTCGGCATGCGCGACATGCCGCCGACCAGAACGACTTCGCCGATCTCGCCGGCGGTGACGCCGGCATCCTTCAGCGCCTTGCGGCAGGGCTCGACGGTCTTCTGGACGAGGTCGTCGACCAGCGCCTCGAACTTGGCGCGGGTGAGCTTCATCGTCAGATGCTTCGGGCCGGTCTGGTCCGCGGTGATGAAGGGCAAGTTGATTTCGGTCTGCGTCGTCGACGACAGCTCGATCTTGGCCTTTTCAGCGGCTTCCTTCAGGCGCTGCAACGCGAGCTTGTCGTTGCGCAGGTTGATGCCCTGCTCCTTCTGGAACTCGTCGGCCAGATAACCCACGAGGCGCATGTCGAAGTCTTCGCCGCCGAGGAAGGTGTCGCCGTTGGTCGACTTCACCTCGAACACGCCGTCGCCGATTTCGAGAATGGAGATATCGAACGTGCCGCCGCCGAGATCGTACACGGCGATCGTGCCGGTCTTGGTCTTGTCCAGACCATAGGCGAGCGCGGCCGCGGTCGGCTCGTTGATGATGCGCAGCACTTCAAGGCCCGCGATCTTGCCGGCGTCCTTGGTCGCCTGGCGCTGGGCGTCGTTGAAGTAGGCGGGAACGGTGATGACGGCCTGGTCGACCTTCTGGCCGAGATGGGCTTCCGCGGTCTCCTTCATCTTCTGCAAGATGAACGCAGACACCTGCGAGGGCGAGTAGGTCTGGCCGTCGGCCTCGACCCAGGCGTCGCCGTTGGAAGCCTTCACGATCTTGTACGGAACGAGCTTCTTGTCCTTCTCGACCATCGGGTCGTCGTAGCGGCGGCCGATGAGGCGCTTCACTGCGAAGAAGGTGCGCTCGGGATTGGTGACGGCCTGGCGCTTGGCCGGCTGGCCGACGAGGCGCTCACCGTCGTCCGTCACGGCGACGATCGAAGGCGTCGTGCGCATGCCTTCGGAATTCTCGATGACTTTGGCGTTCTTGCCATCCATCACGGCGACGCACGAATTCGTGGTGCCGAGGTCGATCCCAATGACCTTTCCCATGGTCCTGATATCCTTGTTTTTGCGGCAGGTTGGTTGGGCCCAGAAGGCACCCGATCCAAACCCCCTAAGATCAAACATCCGCGATATTGCGATGATTGGGGGTCATATAGGAGGGGGGGAGGGGGCTGCAAGGACCGAACGCAAGTTTCGGCCGTGAAAACATTGGGTTTTGGAAGATCATATCCGGGCTCAACCGCCCTTGCGGGTGAGGAATTATTAACAGGTTCGGTTGTCGCCGGCCCCGCCACGGCGGTCCGTCCCGCCCTGTTGCCGGAAGGCCAAACCCGCTAAAAGGCGGGCGGCCGGATAGCCGCCTTTGGGGCGGCTTCGCGCGACAAAGCGGCCCGATGGCCGACCATCGAACGGCCTCAATGTGAACCAATCAGAGTGCCCATGAAGCTGATCCGCCCCCTCGCCGCGCTCGCCCTCCTCGCCGCAACAGCGTTTCCGGCGCTTGCCGCCGACGCCGTTTTCCCGCCCGGCTTGCGCCTCGGCATGGTGCCGCTGGTCGGGCTGAGCACGGCCAAGACCTTTCCGGGCTTCGAGAGCGAGGACGGCAGCGTCAAGGTGCTGATCACCGAGCTGCCGCCGGCGGCCTATGGCGAGGTCGTGAGCGCCTTCAATTCCAATCCCGCCGGCACCGCCGGCGTCAAGCAGGACAAGATCGAGACCCCCGCGGGTCTGGCCTATTACACCACGGAAAGCGGCAAGGCCGGCGATACCCCGGTGAAGCGCTATTCGATGATCGTGCCGGGCGCCGGCTTCTCCGGCTATGTCGCCGTGCAGATCCCGGAGAACGCGACCAGGATCTACACCGACGAGGCGGTGCGGCAGATGTTTGCCAGCGCCACCACCCGCAAGCAGGTCTCGGCCGAAGAGCAGATCGGACTGATGCCGTTCAAGATCACCGATCTCGCCGACTTCAAGGACATCCGCACCCTGGCGCCGGGCGCCAGCATCATCCTGGCCGACGGCAACGAGAGCTCGGGCTATGAATCGAAGCCGTTCATGATCCTCGGCCTGATCGGCGCCACCCCGCAGCAGGCCGACGACCGCGCCCGCTTCGCCCAGGAGGCCGCGCTGCAGATCCCCGGCGTGCGCGAGTCCCGCGTCACCATGTCGGAGCCGATCCGCATCAACGGCCAGCAGGGCTTCGAGACCCGGATCGACGGCGTCAGCGGCAAGGACAAGACCCCGGTGACCGTGGTGCAGTGGATCCGCTTCTCGAGCGGCGGCACCTCGCTGCGCATCATCGCCAGCGCCCCGCGCGACCAGTGGTCGGCCGCCTTCACCCGCTTCCGCGCCGTGCGCGACGGCATCCAGCCGAAGGGGTAGGCATAGTCGGCGTCGTCCCGGCGAAGCTGGGACGACCAAGAGAGCCCAAGCACTCACCAAACCTGGCTGCATTTTCGGGCTTCTGTTCGCTCGCGCGCGGAACTAGGCTTCGTCTCCATTGGCTCACAAGGGGAGGCGAACGATGCTGGATCGGCGACAGATTTTGACGGCGCTTGGGACGACGGCGCTCGCAACCCTCGCTCCAACCGCGCTCTTTGCAGCCGCATCGATCAAGCCGGACGATGCATCCGCGCTGCTCGTGATCGACGTGCAGAACTGCTTCCTGCCCGGCGGCAGCCTGGCCGTGAAGGAAGGCGAGCAGGTGGTGCCCGTCATCAACAAGATCTCGAAAGCGTTCGCGAACGTGGTGATGACGCAGGACTGGCACACGCCGGGTCACGTCTCGTTTGCTTCGGTGCATTCCGGCAAGAAGCCGTTCGAGACCGTCGATCTGCCTTACGGCAAGCAGGTGCTGTGGCCCGACCATTGCGTGCAGGGCACCGACGGCGCCGCGCTGTCGAAGGACCTTGCGATCCCGCATGCCGAGCTCATCATCCGCAAGGGCTTTCACAAGGACGTCGACAGCTATTCGGCCTTCCTCGAAGCCGACGGCAAGACTTCGACGGGCCTCGCCGGTTACCTGAAGGGCCGCAAGATCAAGCGCGTCTTCGTTGCGGGATTGGCAACGGATTTCTGCGTCGCCTGGACCGCGCTCGACGCACGCAAGGCGGGCTTCGAGGTCTATGTGGTGGAGGACGCCTGCCGCGGCATCGACACACAGGGCTCACTGGCGAAGGCCTGGGCCGATATGGCCAAGGCCGGCGTGAAGCGGATTCAGTCGGGTGACATCGCGGTGAGCGCGTAGACGGCGCACACCTCTGCCAAATCCTCATCCTGAGGAGCGCGCTTCTTCGCGCGCGTCTCGAAGGATGAAGGCCGAGCTGGTACAGCCGGGCCTGCATGGTTCGAGACGGCGCTGACGCGCCTCCTCACCATGAGGATCAGTTCGACTCGTTGCTGTTGGCGGCGGCCGCGGCCTTCGCGCCACCCTTGGCGACACCGACCAGGGCCGGGCGCAGCACGCGCTCGCCGATGGTGTAGCCGGCCTGCATGACCTGCACGACGGTGCCCGCAGGCACCGACGCATCCGGCACCTCGTACATCGCCTGCTGGAAGTTCGGGTCGAACTTCTGGCCCTGCGGATCGAACTTCTTCACGCCGTGCTTTTCCAGCGCGTTGAGCAGCGAGCGCTCGGTGAGCTCCACGCCCTCGATCAGCGAAGTCAGGCCGGGATCGGCCGCGGCACGGGCTTCGGCCGGAACGGCATCGAGCGCGCGCTGGAGGTTGTCGGCGATGTCGAGCACGTCGCGGGCAAAGCCGGTGACGCCGTAGAGCTTGGAGTCGGCGACCTCCTTGGCGGTGCGCTTGCGCAGATTCTCCATTTCGGCCAGCGTCCGCAGCATGCGGTCGCGCGCCTCGGCGGCTTCCTTCTGCAACAGCTCGACCGAGCCCGGCTCGGGATCGTCGGGCATGATGTAGGGCTTTGACACCACGGGCTCCCCGGTCGGCGGGGTCGTGTCGTCGGGCTGCCGGTCTCGATCGGTCATCGGCTCTCTTCTCAAACTCATCTCAAGGGATTGTTGGCCCGGATATCGTGCCTAAGCTTGCGAAAATCAAGCGCCCGTGATCGGAGGAAACGCCGGTCAGCCCCCCAAAAGGCGGCTGACGATGCGGGCGGCGTAGTCCACGGTCGGGATCACGCGGGCATAATTCAGCCGGGTCGGCCCGATCACGCCCAAAACGCCAACGATATGGCCGGCGGCATCCCGATAGGGTGAGATGATCGTGGAGGAGCCGGACAGCGAAAACAGCTTGTTCTCGCTGCCGATGAAGATCCGCACGCCCTCGGCGGTCTCGGCGCGTCCCAGAAGGTCGATGACGCCGCGCTTGGTCTCGAGATCGTCGAACAGCAGGCGAACCCGTTCCAGATCCTCCAGCGCGTGCAGATCCTCGAGCAGATTGGCGTGGCCGCGAACGATGAGCTGGCGGTCTTCGTTCTCGCCGCCGGACCAGCTCGCGATACCGGCCGAAATCACCTTCTGCGTCAGCTGGTCGAGCTCGGCACGGGCTTCGCCGAGCGCGGTTTCGAGCTCGAGCCGCGCCTCGGCCAGCGTGCGGCCGCGGATCCGCGCATTGAGGAAATTACCGGCTTCGGTGAGCGCGGAGGAGGGAACCCCGGGCGGCAGCGCCAGCACGCGGTTTTCGACCTGGCCGTCCTCGCCGACCAGGATCACCAGCGCCTTTTCCGGTTCCAGGCGGACGAATTCGATGTGCTTCAGCCGCGCATTGGATTTCGGCGTCAGCACGACCGCTGCTGCGCGGGTGAGCCCCGACAGCCGCGTCAACGCCTGATCCAGCGCCGCCTCGACCGATTGCGCGTGGCCGACGGTGGCAAGCTGGCTCTGGATCGACTGCCGCTCGGCCTCGTTGAGGTCGCCGACCTGCATCAGGGCATCGACGAAGAAGCGCAGGCCGAGTTCCGTCGGCAGCCGGCCTGCGGAGGTGTGCGGGGCATAGATCAGGCCGAGCTGTTCCAGATCGGCCATCACATTGCGGACCGAGGCCGGCGACAGCGGCATGGCGATCAGGCGCGCGATGTTGCGCGAGCCGACCGGCTCGCCGGTCGCGAGATAGCTTTCGACAATTTGACGAAAGATGTCGCGGGAACGCTCGTTGAGCTGGGCGAGGCCTGCGCGCGGCGCGATCAGATGGATCGGATCGTGATGGGCCACAGACGGTAACTCCTGTCAGACGCTCATAATTTGTCCATCCCGGGCCGTTCTGACAAGCGTGGCGTTTGCGGGGTGGAAAACCGGGGGCGAAAAAGCCTTGTCCTCCCGACTCACCCCACCTACAAGCACCGCGAACAGCCCTTTTCCGAGAGTTTTGGAGGATTTCCCATGCGGCCAAGCCGCCGTGCGCCCGACGAATTGCGCCCCGTGACGCTGGAGCGCGGCGTGGTCAAATATGCGGAAGGCTCCTGCCTCGTGAAGTTCGGCGACACCCATGTGCTGGTCACCGCCACGCTGGAAGACCGCCTGCCGCCGTGGCTGAAGGGCCAGGGCCGCGGCTGGGTCACCGCCGAATACGGCATGCTGCCGCGCGCGACCTCCGAACGCACCCGCCGCGAGGCCTCCGCCGGCAAGCAAAGCGGCCGCACCGTCGAGATCCAGCGCCTGATCGGCCGCTCGCTTCGCACCATCGTCGATCTCGAAGCGCTCGGTGAGCGCCAGATCACGGTCGATTGCGACGTGCTCCAGGCCGACGGCGGCACGCGTACCGCTTCGATCACCGGCGCCTGGGTCGCGCTCGCCGATTGCATCAACTGGATGAAGGCGCGCAACATGATCAAGGCCAACGTGATGCGCGACAACGTCGCCGCGATCTCCTGCGGCATCTACAACGGCACGCCCGTGCTCGACCTCGACTACGCCGAGGATTCGGAAGCCCAGACCGACGCCAATTTCGTCATGACGGGCGATGGCCGCATCATTGAGGTGCAGGGCACCGCGGAACGCGAGCCGTTCACGCAGGACGAGTTCCTGGCGCTGATGGCGCTGGCGCGCAAGGGCGTCGCGCGTCTCGTGGACTTGCAGAAACTGGCTGTCGCGTAGTCAATAGGCCCATGCACCGCCGAATCACCGGAAAGCTCGTCATCGCGACCCACAATCCCGGCAAGCTCGCCGAGATGAAGGAGCTGCTCGCGCCCTACGGCATCGAGGCGGTGTCGGCCGGTGAGCTCGGCCTCCCCGAGCCCGAAGAGACCGGCAACGATTTCCGCAGCAACGCCGCGATCAAGGCGATCGCGGCGGCGCAGGCGACCAGGCTCCCGTCTTTCGCCGATGATTCCGGCATCGTGGTCGACGCGCTCGACGGCGCGCCCGGCATCTACAGCGCGCGCTGGGCCGGTCCGAACAAGGATTTTGCCGCGGCAATGGCGCAGATCGAGCGTCTGTTGCAGGAGCGCGGCGCGACCGCGCCGGAGAAGCGCACCGCGCATTTCGTCTCCGCGCTCTGCGTCGCCTGGCCCGACGATCATCTCGAGGAGGTCGAGGCACGCGTCGACGGCACTTTGGTCTGGCCGCCGCGCGGCACCGCCGGCTTCGGTTATGATCCGATGTTCCTGCCCGACGGTCACAACCGCACCTTCGGCGAGATGACCAGCATCGAGAAGCACGGCCTGCCGCCGCTCGGCCTCGCCCTGTCGCACCGCGCCCGCGCCTTCGTGAAACTGGCGGAGATCTGCCTTGAGCCGCGCTAAGGAAGCCTTTGGCGTCTACGTGCACTGGCCGTTCTGCCTGTCGAAGTGCCCCTATTGCGACTTCAACAGCCATGTCCGCCACGCCGCGATCGACGAGGCGCGCTTTGCCTCCGCCTTCGCCCGCGAGATCGCAACGACCGCGCAGCGTTCGCCCGGCCGCGAGGTCACATCGATCTTCCTCGGTGGCGGCACGCCGTCATTGATGCAGCCCGCAACCGTCGGCGCGGTGCTCGATGCCATCGGCAAGCACTGGACCGTCGCGGGCGATGTCGAAGTGACGCTGGAGGCGAACCCGACCAGTGTCGAGGCCACGCGCTTTGCCGGCTATCGCGCCGCCGGCGTCAATCGCGTCTCGCTCGGCGTGCAGGCCCTCGACGATGCCTCGCTGAAGGCGCTCGGCCGCATGCACAGTGCGCGCGAGGCGCTCGACGCCGTCGCCATCGCGCGCCGCTCATTCGACCGTTATTCGTTCGACCTGATTTATGCCCGTCCCGACCAGACGCCGGCGATGTGGGCCGACGAGTTGCGTCTCGCGATCGACGAAGCCGCCGAGCATCTGTCGCTCTATCAACTGACGATCGAGGAAGGCACGCCGTTCTTCGGCCTGCACCAGGCCGGCAAATTGAAGACGCCGGACGAAGCCGTCGCGCGCGCGCTCTACGACGTCACGCAGGAGACCTGTGACAAGCTCGGCCTGCCTGCCTACGAGATTTCAAATCACGCGCGGCGCGGCGCCGAGTGCCGGCACAATCTGGTCTACTGGCGCGGCGACGAATATGCCGGCATCGGCCCCGGCGCGCATGGCCGCCTCGACATCGACGGCGTGCGCCATGCCACCGCCACCGAAAAGCGCCCCGAAGCCTGGCTGATGCGGGTCGAGACCAACGGCCATGGCGTCGTCACCGACGATCTTCTCAACAGCGAAGAGCGCGCCGACGAATTCTTGCTGATGGGATTGCGGCTCGCCGAGGGCATCGACCCCGAACGCTACAAGGCGCTCTCGGGCCGCCCGCTCGATCCCGGCCGCATCGCGCTGCTGCGCGAGGAAGGCGCGATCACCGTCGATGCGACAGGTCGCCTGCGCGTGACGAGCAGCGGATTCCCGGTGCTCGACGCCGTGGTCGCGGATCTCGCGGCGTAGCGAGGTCTCGTAGGGTGGGTTAGCCGAAGGCGTAACCCACCATGCTTCCGCGTACGCGGAACGCAGTTGGTGGGTTACGCTTCGCTAACCCACCCTACGGCAGCGTGTTAAGCCCCAAAACTCTTCGGCGAGCCCGCGACCGCAACACCGCCGCCGGTCGTCACCTTCATCACCGCGAGCCCGCGCTCGTTGGTGCCGTCCGCGCGGAAGCGGAACAGGCCGTCGATGCCGGCAAAGCCCGAAGGATTGGTAAGCACGTCGGGCGAAAAGCGCGTGGTGCCCTGCGTGCGCGCGAGCGCCGCAACGAGCGCGACCGCGTCATAGGCCAGCGTCGCGGTGCGGATCGGCTCTGCGCCGTATTTGGTGCGGTAGCGGCCGGAGAAGGCGCGGAAGCCGGCCGGGTCCGGCGCGGCGTAGAGACCGCCTTGCAGGTTCTGGCTCGCATAGACGCGCGGACTGTCCCACAGGCCGGTGCCCAGCAGCTGGATGTTGCGCAAATTTGCGCCCGCCGCAGTCATCGCATCGGCGACCGCAACCACGGCATCGCCGTCATCGGCAATGAACAGCGCATCCGCGCTGCCGAGCTGCTGCGCCACGGTCCGCGCCGGCGTGGCGCGATCGGCACCGTATTTCTCGAACGCGACGATGCGGCCGCCGCGGCGCGGCACCGCCGCCTTCACCGCGGCCTCGACCACATTGCCATAGGCATTGTCGGGCACGAGCACGGCGACGGAGCGCTTTCCGATGCTGGCGGAATATTCGACGATGCGGTTGACGTCGGATTCCGGCAGGAAGCTCAGCAGATAGACGCCGCGGCCGGCAATGCTGGAATCGGTCGAGAACGCGATCACCGAGATGCCGCGCGTGCG
This sequence comes from Bradyrhizobium sp. CCGB20, assembly GCF_024199855.1. Lineage (NCBI taxonomy): Bacteria > Pseudomonadati > Pseudomonadota > Alphaproteobacteria > Hyphomicrobiales > Nitrobacteraceae > Bradyrhizobium > Bradyrhizobium sp. CCGB20. The sequence continues at coordinate 227,141 of NZ_JANADN010000001.1, forward strand.
GGCGACCTGCGCCACCGCCGGCACCGATTGCGCGAACAGCGGCCCCAGGATGATCTCGGCACCTTCGTCGACCGCCTGCTGCGCGCCCTGTTGCGCACCTTGCGGGCTGCCGTTGTCGTCCTTGATCAGGAGCTGGATGTTGGGATTCTGGAACTCGGCCAGCGCCATCTCGGCGGCGTTGCGCATCGACTGCGCGGCGAGGCCGGCATTGCCGGCCGCCGAGAGCGGCAGGATCACGGCAACCTTCACCCCGCCGCTGCCGGCGGTCGTGGCCTGTTGCGGCGGGCCCGCCGGCTGAGCCGGTGGCGGTGAGGAACTGCTGAACGGGTTGGAAAACTGGCTGAGGCTCTGCTGCACGCCGGCGCAGGCCGACAGCAAGGGCGCACCGAGCAACAGGCCGAGCGCGCTTCGCCGGGTCGCCCCTGATATCAGGGGCCCGTGAACGGGAGACTCCTCTTGTGAGGGAGACGGGGAATTGCGCGGGCCCAGCATGTCAGCTCTTCTTCTGACCGGCCGTCTTCAGCAGGTCACACAATTTTTCCGCAACAGAACCCGCGGATTCAGGCATATTGTCGGCAAATAGTTAACTAAAACAAAAGGATAATGCCCGCTTAACGCGACCGCCCCTCAAGTCCGGCTAGCTGTCCACCGTCCGTCACCCAGCATCAAGGCGGCGTTTCCGCCGCGAATTTGGCGCTGACTCTTCATTCCCTCTGCAATGTGATGCCGGATGGATCACATTCCAGTCCTCCACGCCCCTCACCCAGGCGCGATCTTTTTCGCAGGACCGGTTCCCAGCCCCGGGGATCATGCCTAAGTTCGTCTCATTATGCGCGCAAAGCCGACCCCGATAAATACACCTGAAACTACGGATCCCGCCTCGCGCGGTTTCTCCATCGACGCCCATCGGCTGACGGCGCCGAAGGCGGCGCCGGGGCTCTATCTGGTCGCGACCCCCATCGGCAATCTCGGCGACATCACGCTGCGCGCGCTTCAGACGCTCGCCGGCGTCGACATCATCGCCTGCGAGGACACCCGCATCACACGGCGCCTGACCGAGCGCTACGCCATCGCGGCGCAGCTCAAACAATATCACGAGCACAACGCGGAAGCGGCGCGTCCAAAAATCCTGGAGGCGCTTGCGGCAGGCGGCTCGGTCGCGCTGGTGTCGGATGCCGGCACGCCGCTGATCTCCGACCCCGGCTTCAAGCTGGTGCGCGAGGTCTGCGCCGCGGGCCATGCGGTCTACGCGCTGCCCGGCCCGTCCTCGGTGCTGGCGGCACTGTCGGTCGCCGCATTGCCGACCGACCGCTTCTTTTTCGAGGGCTTTCTGCCGGCTAAATCCGCTGCGCGCAGGTCGCGTCTCACCGAGCTCGCCCGCATCGACGCGACGCTGGTGATGTTCGACTCCGGCAACCGCGTGCAGGATACGCTGGCCGAGCTCGCCGAGATCATGGGGACGCGCGAGGCTGCGATCTGCCGCGAATTGACGAAACTGCACGAGGAGATTTCGCGCGCGCCGCTGCATGAGCTGGCGCGCGACGCTGCCACGCTGGAGACGCGCGGCGAATTCGTGCTGGTGATCGCGCCGCCCGCGGCGGACGCCGAGGTGCTGACGCCGGCTGCGCTCGACGGTCTCCTGCGCGAGCAGCTCGCCGCGCACAGCGTCAAGGATGCCGTCGTGCATGCGGTCGCACTCTCGGGCCGGCCGCGCCGCGAGGTCTATGCCCGCGCGCTCGAGCTCGCAAAGGACCTGCGGGGCGGCAATGGCGAAGACTGACGGCCCGGCGGAACCGAAAGTCGCCTCGCCCGAACGCATCGCCGCGTTCCACACCGGCATTTCGGCCGAGAGCCGCGCCGCCGCCTATCTGATGGCAAAAGGCTACCGCATCCTCGCAAAGCGCTACCGCACCCCGCATGGCGAGATCGATATCGTGGCGCGCCGCCGCAATCTGATCGCCTTCGTCGAGGTCAAGGCCCGCGCGACGCTGGATGATGCCGCCTTCGCCGTGACGCCGCGCCAGCAGCAGCGCATCATCGACGCTGCGCAAGGCTGGCTCGTTGCGCATCCCGAGCATGCCGAATTCGAACTGCGATTCGACGCCATGCTGATTGCGCCGAAGCGACTTCCGCGCCATGTGTTGGCGGCATTCGACGCCTCGACCTGAAAGGCAGACCATGAAACTGAACGTCGCCGTCCAGATGGACCCCATCGCCCGCATCAACATCAAGGGCGATTCCACCTTCGCGCTGCTCCTGGAGGCGCAGAAGCGCGGCCACGGCCTGTCCTATTACACGCCCGACAAGCTCTCGATGGTCGGCGAGGAGATCGTCGCACCGGTCCAGCTCCTGACCGTGCGCGACGAGCCCGGCAATCACTTCACCCTGGGCGAGCCCAAACGCGAAGCGCTCAACGGCTTCGACGTGGTGCTGCTCCGCCAGGATCCGCCATTCGACCTCGCCTACATCACCTCGACGCACTTCCTGGAGCGCATCCATCCGAAGACGCTCGTCGTCAACGATCCCGCCTCGGTGCGCAACGCGCCGGAAAAACTGTTCGTGATGAACTTTCCGCAGCTGATGCCCCCGACCCTGATCTCGCGCGACCTCGATGAGATCAACGCCTTTCGCGACAAGCATGGCGCCGTCGTCATGAAGCCGCTGCACGGTCATGGCGGCGCAGCGGTGTTCCGCGTGATGCCGCAGGACATGAATTTCGGCTCGCTGTTCGACATGTTCTCGGTGACCTTCAAGGAGCCGTGGGTGATCCAGCAGTTCATCCCCGAGGTGAAGCACGGCGACAAGCGCATCATCCTCGTCAACGGCGAATTCGCCGGCGCGGTGAACCGCGTGCCGGCCGCCGACGACCTCCGTTCCAACATGGTCCGCGGCGGCGCCGCGCAGGAGACCGAGCTCACGCCACGCGAGCGCGAGATCTGCGCGACCGTCGGACCGGCGCTGCGCGAGCGTGGCCTGCTGTTCGTCGGCATCGACGTCATCAACGGCAACCTCACCGAGATCAACGTGACCTCGCCGACGGGCATCCGCGCCATCGCGCGGCTCGGCGGCCCTGACGTTGCGGCGAAGCTCTGGGACGTGATCGAGCAGAAGCGGAAGAAGTAGCAGCTGTCGTTACGCACGCTGTCTCTCCAACGTCGTCCCCGCGAACGCGGGGACCCATACCGCGGAATCCATCGATTGCGAACGGTCGGAGTACCGAACAACGGGTCTTCGCCAAATTTCTCCCTGGGGTTATGGGTCCCTGCGTTCGCAGGGACGACATCGGTTATGTGTTGCTTTGTTTCCGTCTCACCGCGATCGCGCATCACTAACCACCCATTCACCATGACGCCGCGCGCGTCATTCGAACGAACGAGCGACCACGCGTGATTCTACGGGGTCATTGGCCGACCGGATAACGCGACGTTCACCATCTGCCCAGAACGCGCATCGTCACGGGCCATCACACTCGGCCTCGCAACACCCCTTATACTTTTACTCCCTACTCATCGACGCCGGGGAACCCGCCACGTGCGGTTCGAGTGCCCTGCGTAAGAGTAGAAGCGTATGAACACCGCACGCATTGTCGTTCTCGTCATCGCGCTGGGCGCCGGCGGCGTCGCTGCGTATCTGGCGAGCGGCTTCGACAACAAGCCCGCGCCCGCCCTTCCCGTCGCCGAAAAGCTGCCGACGGTCGAGGTCCTGATCGCGAAGAACGACATCCAGCTCGGCCAGGCCGTCAAGCCCGAGGATCTGCAATGGCAGTCCTGGCCGGCGGCGACCGCGAGCAACGCCTTCATCCGCCGCGACAGCAGGCCCGAAGCCCAGACCCAGATCGCAGGCTCGATCGCGCGCGTGCCGTTGATGCAGGGCGAGCCGATCCGCGAGCAGAAGCTGGTGAGGGCCGAGGGCTCGGGCTTCATGGCCGCGATCCTGCCCTCCGGCATGCGGGCCGTCTCCACCGAGATTTCAGCCGAGACCGGCGCCGGCGGCTTCATCCTGCCGAACGACCGCGTCGACATCGTCCTGACGCGGCGCCTGAAGAATCCCGACGGCGCCAACGGCGCGACCGGCGGCAACGACCTGATCCTGTCCGAGGTCATCCTGAGCAACATCCGTGTGCTCGCGATCGACCAGGCGCCGAAAGAGAAAGACGGCCAGAACGCCGTGCTCGGCAAGACCGTCACGCTCGAGCTCAAGCCGGAGCAGGTCGCAACGCTTTCGGCCTCGCGCCAGGGCGGCACGCTGACGCTCGCGCTGCGCAGCATCGCCGATGCCAACGCCGTCGACGGCACGCCCGACGACCAGGCGACCAAGCGTCCGGGCGGCGTGAACGTAATCCGTTACGGGGTGCAGGCACGGCAACTGACGTCACAGAAGTGATGATGGGGATACCATGAACTACGGGGATGATCGGACGGGCATGCGCATTCGGGGGAAGCGCGCACGCTCGTTCTGGACGGGGGCGGTGCTGATGCTGGGGCTGGTCGCAGCTCCTGGCTGGGTCAGCGCCGCGGATGCGCCGGTCGGAGACCAGGCGCCAATGCAGGCACCAGATCTCGGCGTGTCGCCGGTTGCGACCGTCGCTCCGGCGCGAACGCGCTCGCTGTCGCTCGGCGTCGGCAAATCGGTCGTCATCGACCTGCCGCGCGAGGTCAAGGACGTGCTGGTGGCCGATCCCAAGATCGCCAATGCGGTGATCCGCTCGTCGCAGCGCGCCTATATCATCGGCGGCCAGGTCGGCCAGACCAATGTCGTGTTCTTCACCGCCGACGGCCAGCAGGTCGCCTCCTACGACATCGCGGTGAAGCGCGACCTCAACGGCATGCGTACGGCGCTGCGCCAGTCGCTGCCGGGCGTTCAGATCGAAGGCGTCGGCGAAAGCGTGATGCTGACCGGCTCGGTGTCGAGCCCGATCGAGGCCCAGCAGGCCGGCGACGTCGCCGCGAAGCTGGTCGGCGGCTCCGACAAGGTCGTCAACAACATCGTCGTGCGCGGCCGCGACCAGGTGATGCTCAAGGTCGTCGTCGGCGAAGTCCGCCGCGACATCGTCAAGCAGCTGGGTGTCGACCTCAGCGCCAGCCTGAATGCCGGCACCGCGGTCGTGAACTTCAACAATTCCAACCCGTTCTCGGTCAGCGGCGGACCGCTCGTCAGCAGCAACGGGCTTGGGGTCAGCGGCCTCGCCAAGGGCGTGGCCACCGTCAACGCCACGATGCGCGCGATGGAAAGCGCCGGTGTGATGCGAACCCTCGCCGAACCGAGCCTGACGGCGATCTCGGGTGAATCGGCGACCTTCATCGCCGGTGGCGAATTTCCGATCCCCGCAGGCTATTCCTGCGATCCGGTCACCCACGTCTGTACCACCCAGATCACCTACAAGAAGTTCGGCATCTCCCTGAACTTCACCCCGGTCGTGCTCAGCGAAGGCCGCATCAGCCTGCGGGTGATGACCGAGGTTTCGGAGCTGTCGAACCAGAACGCCATCTCCGTGACCCAGGCGGTGTCCTCGACCTCGACCAGCTCGATCACCATCCCGTCGATCCAGACCCGCCGCGCCGAAACCACGCTGGAGATTCCCTCCGGCGGCTCAATGGCGATGGCCGGCCTGATCCAGCAGCAGACCAAGCAGGCGATCAACGGCCTGCCCGGCGTCGACCAGGTGCCGATCATCGGCGCGCTGTTCCGCAGCCAGGACTTCGTCAACAACGAGACCGAGCTGATGGTGATCGTGACGCCCTATGTGGTGCGCGCGGTCGCCCAGAAGGAATTGTCGCGGCCCGACGACGGCTTCGCGCCGGCGTCGGACGCCCAGACGGCGCTGCTCGGCCGCATGAACCGCCTCTATGGCATCGCGCGCCGCGTCGATCCGATCGACGGCAATCGCGGCGATTTCGGCTTCATCATCGACTGAGACGAACGGTTTGGGGACCGGGCAAGAAACGGGGCAAGAGGGGACAAAGCGATGACGAAGACGATCGCCGATCGACGTCGCAACCTACGGATCGCGCTCGCGCTGACGGGGCTCTCCGTCATGCTCGGCGCCTGCAACACCACCGGTGAGATCGTCACCCAGACGGTGCCGACCGACTATCGCCAGCGCCACCCGATCGCGGTGCAGGAAGCCAAGAAGTCGATCGTGATCTTCGTCGGCAAGGCCAGAGGCGGCCTCTCCGCCGCGCAGCACGCGGACGTCGCGGGCATCGCCCGGGACTGGGTGAGCGAAGGCACCGGTTCCGTCGTCGTCGACGTGCCGATCGACAGTGCGAATTCGCGCGCCGCGGCGGCGACCTATCGTGAAATCCGTTCGGTGCTCGCATCCGGCGGCGTGCCGTCGCGCGCCATCGTCCAGCATCCCTATCGCCCCGAGGATCCCGGCCTGCTGCCGACCATCCGCCTGAGCTATTCCAGGATCGCCGCGGTCGCCGGCCCCTGCGGGCTCTGGCCGGAAGACGTCGGCCCGTCCATCCTCGACCCCGGCTACAACGAGAACAGGCCGTACTTCAATCTGGGCTGCGCCACTCAGCGCAACCTCGCGGCAATGATCGACAACCCGGCCGACCTCGAGCAGCCGCGCGCCGAGACGCCGGTCTATACCGCACGTCGCGACATCGCCTTCGAGCGCTACCGCAAGGGCTCGACGACCGCGACCCCCTATCCCGAGGCCGACAAGGCCAAACTCAGCGACACCGGCAGATGACAGGCATCCACGACGAAGAAGCGGACGATCCGCGGCACCCCGAGGAACATATTGCACCGGTTCCTCGCATCTCGGTGCAAGCCTTCTGCGAGACCGAGCAGACGCTCAACGCCATGATGGCGGCCGGCGAAGACCGCCGCCTCGCCAAGGCACATCTCACCGCCAAGGGCGGCGGCCTTGCCGCGGCGATCGAAGTCTATGAGACGATGCCGACGCCGAACGTCATCGTGATCGAATCCGACGGCACACGCGATATCCTCGAAGGCCTCGACGATCTCGCCGGCGTCTGCGATCCCGGCACCCGCGTGGTCGTGATCGGCAACCCCAACGACACCGCGCCCTATCGCGAGCTGGTGCGCCGCGGCGTCAACGACTACGTGATGGGACCGGTCGAGACCCTCGACGTGGTGCGCTCGATCTGCAGCCTGTTCTCGGCGTCGGAAGCCATCATCACCGGCCGCGTCATCGCGGTGGTCGGCGCCAAGGGCGGCGTCGGCGCGTCCACGGTCGCACATAACGTGGCCTGGACCATCGCGCGCGACCTCGCGCTCGATTCCGTCGTGATCGATCTCGACCTTGCCTTCGGCACCGCGGGCCTCGACTACAACCAGGATCCGGCACAGGGCATCGCCAACGCGGTGCTGTCGCAAGACCGGCCTGACACGGCGCTGATGGAGCGCCTGCTCGCCAAGTGCACCGAGCGCCTCAGCCTCCTCGCCGCGCCTGCCACCCTTGACCGCGTCTACGATTTCGGCGCCGAAGCTTTCGACGCGATCTTCGACACGCTGCGCATGTCCACGCCCTGCATCGTGCTCGACGTTCCCCACCAATGGTCGGGCTGGACGCGCCGCGCGCTCGTGAACGCCGACGACATCGTGATCGTGGCCGAGCCCGATCTGGCCAATTTGCGCAACACCAAGAACATGCTCAGCGTGCTCAAGGCGGCACGACCGAACGACCGGCCCCCGCTGTACTGCATCAACCAGGTCGGCATGCACAAGCGGGCGGAGATCGAGGTCAAGGCATTCGCCAAGACCATGGAGAGCCAGCCGATCGCCGTGATCCCGTTCGATTCGAAACTGTTCTCGACCGCGGCCAATAACGGCCAGATGATCGCGGAGGTCTCCAAGAGCCACCGCACCACGCTGCTGTTCCAGAACATGGCGAACCGCCTCGCCGGTCGCGGCGAGGTGAAGAAGCCGAAGCGCTCGCTGCTCGGACCGCTGCTCAGGAAGCTCAAGGGCAGGTCAAGCCGCGGGTCGGCCCCGCATCGCAAGGCGTCTTAGAAAATACAGGGCGGACTATCTGTCCGCCCGTTGCTGCTTCTTCGCCAGCAACTGCCGCAGCGCCGTGACCTTCGCCGCGGCCTGATCCGGCGGCAGGTCACCTTTCACGATGGTCTCGGCCTCGGCCTGCTTGCCTTGCAATCCTACGACGAGCGCGAGATTGGCGCGCACGCGGGCATCGGCGGGATTTCGCGCATTGGCGCGGCGCAGCGTTTCCTCGGCCCGCGGCAGATTGTTCTGGAGCATGTAGGACAGGCCGAGATTGGACAAAACCTGCGGCTCCTCGGGCACGATTTTCAGCGCGGTCGCATAATATTGCTGCGCCTCTTCGTTGCGGCCGAGCTGGTCGAGCGCCGCGCCCTGCGCCGACAGGATGCGCCAGTCCGGATCCTCAGGCGTATGCGCGCGGCTGAGCACATCGAAAGCCTGCTGGAAATTGCCGCTGTCGGCGAGCGCGCGGCCATAGCCGGCGAGCAGCGCCTTGTTGCTGGGATGATTGAGCACGGCCTGCTCCATCACCGCGACGGCCTGGGCGCGCTGGCCGGTCTCGCGCAGCGCCTTGCCGTATTCGAGGGCAACGTTGGGATCGCTCGGCTTGGCGCGATAGCGCTCGCGAAGGGCGTCCATGTCCGGCTTGGGGTCGGCCGTGGCGGCAGTTTCCGGCTTGCCGCCCAGGGCGCCGGTGACGTCCTCCAGACTCGTGGTCTGGCAGCCGCCGAGGGCGAGCACCAGAAGCGCGGAGAACAGATATCTCGCCGGGGGAGAGGCAAGGGACGAACGCTTGGGCATACTCTGATCACTCGGCGATTGATCAGAGATGCTTACCGATTAACGCTAAAGTCCCGTTAAGGACGCGGCCGCGACGGCCTTAGTCGGTGAACTCGGCGCCGAATTCGCAGCCGATGCGCCAGCGCAGGCGGCATTGGCGGGAATAATCGGGCGCGAAGATGATCGTGAATTGCGGCGGCACTTCCAGAAACTCCGCCACGACTTTCACGCCGCCATCCGAGATATCCGTGATCGTGCAGTCCCGCGGCAGCGATCCCGCGCCAAAGTGAATCTTGGCGAGCCGGCTGCACACCCGACGTTCGCTTCTCCGGCGATTTGCAAGCATTTGAATTGTTCACCCGTTAGACCACGGCCCATCCCGCACCCTAGGAGTAGCGAACATTCGTTGGGATGTGCTGATGAGAGCCGCTCGCATTCGAGGCGTAGTGTCTGCGTGATGTTTACGACTGGTTAGGGATTTCCGGGCCCTTGAATCGTTCCCGTATTGTTCTTGCAGAAAAGGCCGCGCTCTGCTACCCCTAATTGCACAAGAGGGCAGGCTGGTTCGGGCATGGTTCAGCGGGTTTCTACCGTCGCCTTTGAGGGGATCGAGGCCCGCGCGGTCGACGTGCAGGTGCAGGTCGCGCCGGGGCTGCCGGCCTTTGCCATCGTCGGCCTGCCGGACAAGGCGGTGTCGGAGGCCCGGGAACGGGTCCGGTCGGCGCTGATCGCCTCGGGGCTGGCGCTGCCGGCGCGGCGGATCATCGTCAATCTCGCGCCCGCCGACCTGCCGAAGGAGGGCAGCCATTACGACCTGCCGATCGCGCTCGGGCTGATGGCTGCGATCGGCGCGATTCCGCCGGATGCGCTGACCGGTTTTACTGTTCTCGGCGAGCTCGGTCTCGACGGCTCGATCGCGCCGGTGGCCGGCGTCTTGCCCGCCGCGATCGGCGCCAATGTGCGCGAGGAAGGCTTGATCTGTCCGGCAGCCTGCGGCTCGGAAGCCGCGTGGGCGAGCCCGGACATCCAGATCATTGCCGCAACTTCGCTGATCCAGATCGCCAACCATTTCAAGGGCACGCAGGTGCTGTCGCGGCCCACGCCGAAAGTGCACGAGACGGTCACCTCCCCGCTCGATCTGCGCGACATCAAGGGCCAGGAAAGCGCCAAGCGCGCGCTGGAGATCGCAGCCGCCGGCGGACATCATCTGCTCATGTGATCTTCCCAATGCCCATGAGGGGCGGCGTTAGGGAAGACGGAACCATGAAACAATTTACGGCAGTGGCGTGTCGCCACATCCTCACCGCATTGATCAAGTGGAGCTGGGCTGTTCAGGCCTCAGGGGAGCGCAAGCAAGCCCGAGGGGAACGTATGGAGGCGTTGGCTCACGACCTCGCCGTCCGCTGCCGCTGTGTTGATGATGTGCTTGCCACCATCACCAGCGATGCCCTGAGCAGCCGCTGAGAGCACCCGATGGACACGATCAACACCGAGCGGCCCGCGAGGGCGTACAGCTACGTTCGGTTCAGCACACCTGAGCAGGCCAAAGGCCATTCACTCCAGCGTCAGACCGAGGCGGCGCAGGCGTGGGCTGCAGCCAATGGCGTGGTGTTGGATGATGAACTGACATTCGAAGACAAGGGGGTCTCGGGGTTCCACGGCGCAAACCGAGAGACAGGCGCATTGGGCGTGTTTCTTGAGCGCGTTCGAGACGGCACCATTCCTCCCGGCTCATGGCTTCTCGTGGAAAACCTCGACCGCATCAGTAGGCAGGTGGCACGAAAGGCCGTGCGTGCCATTGAGGACATTGTTGAGGCGGGGATAACCGTTGTCGACATGTCTGATGGGGGCCGGGAGTACAACGCCGCTGCGCTCGACAGCGACCCAGTGCTGTTCCTCATGATGGTGCTTCGCTTCATCCGCGCCAACGAAGAGAGCGCCACTAAGGGCGTGCGTGTGGCCAAGGCGCACGCTGCCAGACGACAGAAGTTCGCCGGGCACGAGAAGCTCACAAAGCCATACACCCGTAGGCTACCTGCGTGGATACGATGGAGCGACGAAGCGTCGGCGTATGAGCTGATCGAAGAACGAGCCGCACTGCTGCGGTGGATGTTCGAAATGGCTGACGATGGCATGGGAGAATACAGTATCGCTGCGCACCTCAATGCCACCAAGGTGGACACTTGGGGCGCAGGCAAGTGGAAGGCAGCTCATTGGCACCGCAGCTACATTCGCAAGCTCCTGACCAACAAGGCCGCCATCGGAGTATTCGTGCCGCACCGGGTGCAGAAGGTCGACGGCAAGCGCACCAAGCAGCGTGTTCCACTGGAGCCAATCGCCCACAGGTTCCCCGCAGCAGTCGAGCGGGAACTGTTCGAGCGCGTGAATGCGCGGCTGAGCACCACCGAAGCACGCGGTAAGAACGCCCACGCCGCCGCGCGGTCCATCTTCGCCGGCGTGATGAGATGCCAGCACTGCGACGGCACCGTCACACGAGTGAACAAGGGCGACCATGTGTATCTCGTGTGCTCGGCAGCGCATGCGAAGGCAGGCACACACCGCTATGAGAGCGTGCCATACCTTCAGGCGGTGAGAGCGTTCAAACATAGTCTGAGGTTGACGCTCGACACCGCGCCTCGCGGCAACGACACCGGAGAGATTGAGGGCAAGATTGAGCAGTTGAAGGTTGAAGTCGATGCCGGAGAAGAGCGGGTGAATGAGTTGCTGGAACTCACCATCAGCGACAGGAGCAGGGCTGCTAAACACGCGTTACAGAGAGCCGAGCAAGACCTTGAGGCAACGCAAGAGGCCCTTAGGAAAGCATCAGAGCGGCTCGACACGCTCACAAGCACCAACGTCAAGAAGCGATTGGCTGCTGTAGAGACGGCACTCACGAAGGAACCGATGGACACCGAGGAGGCCAACAAGGCGATCCGGGGAGCCGTGCGCAAGATGGTCATGCGCCCACAGGAGGGACGCTTGGACATCCTATGGCATCACGCAGAGGAGCCTCAGGAGACGCTGTTCATGACGCGCCGTTTCGACTGGGACGCCCATCAGCTTGAAGACCAAGAGCAAGAAGACAAATGAGCCGGAAGAAGACTAAGCGAGCACGCCGGACCCTCACGCGAGGAAACGTGGCGAGGCCGAGCGACACCCGAGAAACCGTCGAGGACTTGGAAGCAAGGCTATCGACCGCGGGGGCACCTACCCTGCCTGTGGAAGCGGGCGCGATTGTTCAAGTCGACCGCAAGCACCTCAAGGTGGCCGAGAAGGTGTTCCAGTGGAGGGTACAGGGACGCAATCAGATACCGAGCGATGACCACATCTTGCAACTGGCGCAGGTGATCCAGCGCGGGGAGCAAATGCCGCCCATCCTCGTGTTTCCCGTGGGGCAGGACTACTACGTAATGGACGGTCACCATCGGCTTGCGGCTTACGACATGGCGAGCTGGGGCAAACCTATACCTGCTCGGGTATTCACTGGGAATCTTAGGGAAGCCGAACGCGCCGCCCTTCGTGCCAATAACAAGAACAAGCTCCCGTTCAATCGGGATGATCGAACTGCGGCGGCTTGGCGGCTGGTGCGGCAGAAGGACCCCCACGACAGCATCAGGAGCATCATGGAGGACACCGGTGTAGGCAAAGGCACCGTGAACAACATGCGCGACGTGCTTAAAAAGCTGGAGACGGCCGGCTATTCGCCAGAGGAAATCAGAGCGTCTTCCTGGAACAGAGCGAGGCAGGTGGCGAGCCGCAGCCCCGAGGGCCAAGAGCACGAAGACTGGATCGAGGCAGAAGCACAGAAGCTGGTGGACGCCATACGCAACGCCAAGCTGGGGGCGAGGCTCCTCAAGTACACCGACATCACGGCGCTCGCCTTAGCCAAGCTAAGCCCTGACCTGCCTGATGCTCTCATAGCAGAGTGGGCGCCGGAGCCAGAGATTGACCTCAACGCGCCTCTGACGCCCGAAGAGGAGGATTTCTGAACAGAGTCGGCCTCCCCGTCTACCCAAACACTGGGGGTGCCCATTTGGGTAGCGAGTGGCAGCGGGAGAGCGCGGTCGAAGGCTTCCTATTTGCTTTTTTGATCGCCATTTCAATGACTTAGAGCGGTCGACGGTATTATCAGTTTATAACTACTTGGTGGAACGGCCCCGTCCACCAGCACCCCGGGCATTATCCCCGTGAGAACATCCGTAGAACTTTTCCCCAGATGATGGGATTCCGAGGGATAAATCCGGGAAAATGGCTGGACGCAGCCGGAATCACTGTAAATTGGGACCAGCAGACCACGAATCGCGGCCTCTCCGCCCGATGCCCTTGGAGCCCTGATACGGCCGGGGCGCCGGTGCGCTTCGGGGCAGCGGGGACCTACCCCGCAGGAGAAAGCCAATGCTTTCGTGTTCGCTGCCGCGGCCGGTCTATGTCCGGTCGTACTTCCGTACCCGTAAGGGACGGCTTGAGTTCGTTACGGAGCACTGCCGCGGGAGGCCCGGCTCACGCCGAGGCCACACCGCGACCGCGTCTTCCTAACGTCTCGTCCAAGACTTGGCCCCTGCTCTCACCGGCAGGGGTCCTTTTTTCTCCACCGTCGAGGGCGGAGAACACGAATCCGAAGCGACCGATCAGGTCGTATCGGAAATGCCCCAAAATCGTTTATGTTTCACACGTGTTTGCTGAGATGCCTGCTCGGCATTCCACCGAATCGCTTTCATTAAAGCCTTCGGCCGCCTCAAGAATTCCCCCGACCATTCCGAGTAGGAAGAATCCTATTATTCCAATTCGCAGAACGCAAACGTTTCACGTGGCGTGAAACAGCGTTTCACAGCGTTTTCCCCTGTGCTCGTGCGGGTTCCCAGTGTGCCCTCTTCAACGTTTCACGCAACCGCGGCCTCTCAGCAGCTCCGTGCTGAGGCTCAGACCTTGCTGGATTCGGACGTTGGCACCCCCGTGGGCGGCACGGGCGCGGAAGGCACAGCCGCGGGGCTGGGGGGCACAGCCGAACCAGCGGGCAACGGGAATGTGAACGGCGCAGCAGGAGGCGCCATGGGTGTCGGAGGAGGCGAAGGGTCGGCGGGCCTCAAGCTGATGTCGCCCAGCTCAATTGCCCGAGCAACCAACGCGTTGTACTTGTCCTCGCGCATACCGCGGGTTTTGCGCTCATGGTGCTTCTGGATCACCTTGTAGGGATTCAGGATCAGCGCATAGCTTGCGGGACCAGAAGCACCGCTTTGCAAGTTGATGAACTCCAAATTGTGGAGAATCTTGAGGCGGTCTTTCCAGGTGCGTTCGGCGCGCTCGCTCGAAAACCCCGAATGGAAGGCGATTTCGCGCGCTTTGGCCAAAGTCGCAAATCCTTCGTCAAAACTCCGATTCCAAAGCTCCAGATAAGTCGACGACACGGGCTTATTCTTGGAGAGGTCATCCATGATGCTCATGATGAGCGCCATCGTGCTTGGGATGGTGCTGAAGCCGTCGTGCGTATGGCGAGACCAGAGGTCCCCTTCGTTCAAATCCGGCCAAAGTTGCGCCCTCAGTTCTAATTGGCGCTTCGCAATTTTCTTCGGCGGTTTCAGAAACGACGGCATGCGGGCCATTGGCGACAGTCCTTCAAATGGAGGGTGGGCGAGGTTTGGACCCCCGCCCTTGCTGTTCCTCATCAAGGGAGCTTAGGTTGACTGGGTTTGGACCCCAGAGAAGCCGAAAGCAACAACGATGAAAATTCTAGATTAAAATGTAATAGTTTCAAGGACTTAAACGGAGCTACTGGGGAGGGTGCGTGACACAAAATGCGCATCACAGGGGGGCTGGCGCCCGCATTGTATCACAGTTGCCGGTACGAGTAGGGAGCCGGACTGTTTTTAATCATTTTGGTATCAAAGACTTAGTCGTGTTTTGCGATGCTTACATGATTGGATGATTCGGTGATTGTGGATGCTTGCGATGCTTGGACTTCTACCGGGGCACCTGAGGGGCGGATTCAGCCCATCACAACGGCCCGAGAAGGACCCTCAGAACGAACAGCGCCAGTTCCGCGGAGCCCTGATTTAGGACCGTAAGAACCCGATGCGGATCAGGGGGCCAGCATGAGCATTACCGCGGCAGTAACAAGGAAGGTTGCCGCCCCAGCAATGTAGCCGATCGAGCGCAGGGGATGGGCGTCCCCTTGAACAAAGAACCACTGTGAGAACTTCCCTGCCGCGCGAAGAGAGTTGAGCACTTTCGCCACTATCACGCCAAGCGCAAAGAGAGGGAGCCAGAGATGCACCAGAAACGCGGGCGCCAAGAAGGCCCATCGAAAGGTCTGGTTCGCGATGAAGCGCTTCCATTGGTAAAAATCGTCAATGAAGTAGCGCCATTCGAACGTCTGGGTCTGGAGCGAAAAGCGGGCTACGTCCGTGACTGCATAGGAGAACGCAACGATAAGCCCGCCGAGTAGTGGAGCCGTAATCAGAGCGAACAACGGCCGCGGTCCCGCGAGAATAAGCCATCGCCTGATGAGGAACAGGGACAGGTAGTCAGCGACAGCGTTTTGCAGCATTTGGCCAAACGCGCTTAGGCCTATCACGCTGGGGGCGTGCCGGATAAATAGAAAAGCGGGCGGGAAGATTTGAAATGAAACGACGCAAGTGACCACCGCCGAGACGGCAAACGACCTCAGAACGGCTTGCCAGCCCAACAGGGGCGCCGTGTAGAACCGATCGAAGACGTACAAGACAGCATCAGCAACGTCCCGCTCGTTGTATTGGCGCCCGCTGAACCACGCGGAGATTGCCTTGCGGGCTCTTGGGGCGGCATTGCGATCCAACAGCCAAAACAACGAAAACACGGCGAAGCCATAGACAAGAGGCGGCCAGAAGCCGAGCAGCTTGAGCAGCGAAGCCATAGTTTCCCAACCCACAGTTGACCTGAAGATTAGTGAATACCGCGACGTTCTCCAACAGATTGAATCCTTTGCTGGTGCGGATGCCGGACCGCATTAAACCTGGATTTGGAAGGCCCGGGGTGAGCCCGTACTGCAAATAGGGTCCGGTGCGAGAAGCGAGGCTCATTCCTGACAAGGCACCGCGTCGGAACACGCGGCTTGTGCTCCTTCAGGACACCAAGGTCATGCGATGGCACTCGCATGCTGCACGATAGCCGCCCCAAGCATCAGTCGGAGAATGGCTCTTGCGGAGGGAAACAGCAGCGCATGCACCCAGAGAGCCCGCGGAAGCAACGCAGGGTCACGAGCGCTCAGCAGGCGCTGGGGCGACCGCAGGCCCCACCAAGACGTAACGGATCCCCCGGCCGAACAGCCAAACAGCACCTGCCGCCAACAAGAGTGCCCATCCAAGGACAGGCTCACCACCGTTGATCCAGATCATGACGGCAGGCGCCGCGCAGACGAGAGCGACAGCCGTAAAGAGCCAACCAAGGAAGACACCGAGGCGGCCCAGCATTCCAAGCTCAGGACCCGGCAACGGCGTACTCGCTTTGGGCGAAGGCCGCGGCGCTGGCGCGGCGCCCGCTGGGGCATTGGGCGGCACCACAGGAACCCCTGAGGACTTCGCGGGAGGCTTCGCAGGGGACGGAACGCGCTCCAGTCGCTCTTTAATCGGCGACATCAGCGCTACGCAGATCAGCACGACGAAGGCGGTCTCGACATCGAACAGAACGTAGTGGATTAGGCGATCCACGATGACCCAGTGCGTCGGTGCGAAGTCCGTGGGGACATCAAGTTGAGAGCCGAGCGTATAGGAGGGCCATTTACCAGTCTGCACCCACTGAACGGCTTGGTAGCCGAGCCCGATCGCAGCACCAAGCGCAACTACCTCGCCAAGCACTGCGAACGCACCAAAGAACATCACGGCATAGATTGCGAAAGTCACCCAGTCCACGGCGGTCGTCCCCAAATCAGTGTTCATGCCGACCGTAGCGGACGCTTGCAGACTGGCTCAACACAACGTTGGTGCAACAACGCCCCGGACAACTACGGACACTGCGGCCATGAGTCAGGCAGAGGCTGACCCTTAAGCCGGCTATTTTGAAGCCGGGATGGCGGGGCTTTCCAAAATAGGGTCCGGTGTTCGAGAGAGGACCCATGAAATCCAAGAAGGAAGCTGAACAAGTGAGACTGGAATGACCGACCAACGCTTCATAACAAAGTACATCCCCGCGCTGCTCAAGAATCGGCGACGAGCATGGAGGGCCACGGGCGCATCATTGAGCACGTCCTCAACGAAGACCCTGCTCTGAAGAGTTACGAGTTCCAAGCAAGCCTTCTGGTCAGACAACGGAATGCTGGTGATCTTCCAGAAGCGGGAATGACTGTTCAACTACCGCTTTGCCATTGACGAAATCATTTGCTGATGATCGGTGCGCCCGGTGCCGGCAAGTCGATGCTGGCGGCGCGCCTGCCCTCGATCTTGCCGCCGCTGTCGCCGGGCGAACTGCTCGAAGTCTCGATGATCGCCTCCGTGGCCGGCGAGATCGAGGGCGGTGCGCTGACCGCGCGACGGCCGTTCCGCTCGCCGCATCACTCTGCGAGCATGGCCGCGCTCACCGGCGGCGGCATGCGCGCCAAGCCCGGCGAGATCTCGCTCGCGCATCAGGGTGTGCTGTTTCTCGACGAGCTGCCGGAATTCGATCCGCGCGTGCTGGATTCGCTGCGCCAGCCGCTGGAGAACGGCGAGGTCTCCGTCTCCCGCGCCAATCATCGCGTGACATATCCTGCGCGCTTCATGCTGGTCGCGGCGATGAATCCCTGCCGCTGCGGCAACGCGTTCGAACCCGGCTATGCCTGCAAGCGCGGCCGCATCGACCGCTGCACCGGCGATTACCAGGCGCGCATCTCCGGTCCGCTGATGGACCGCATCGATTTGCGCATCGAGGTGCCCGCGGTGACCGCGGCCGACCTGATCCTGCCGCCGCCGGCGGAAGGCTCGGCCGAAGTCGCCGCGCGCGTGGCGGCGGCGCGCGACATCCAGCTCGCGCGTTACGCGGATGCGGGCCTGCCGCAGATCCGCACCAATGCCGAGGCGCCGGCCTCGGTGTTGGAAGAGATCGCAAGGCCGGATGCGCAGGGCCAGAAATTGCTGCGCGATGCCGCCGAGACCATGCGGCTGTCAGCGCGCGGCTATCACCGCGTGCTGCGGGTGGCGCGCACGCTGGCCGATCTCGACGGCGCCGACAAGATCGGCCGGCTGCATCTCGCCGAAGCGCTGTCCTACCGCGCACTCGCGGAGGATGTGCGCCAGTTGGCGTGACCGCTTCGCGCGTCAACCCGGCGGTAACGAGTTTCCTTTACGCTCTGCAAACCATACGGCCCAAGAGCTCGTAAGCGAGTTCCCAAGAGCAGTTCACTCGGGCGTGGCGAGTAGCGTGTCATGTTGCGTTTCAAGATCCTGGCTTCGGTTGTTCCCCTGCTCGCGGCCGCGGTGTTCGCGCGCGGCGAGATCGGATCGGTCTCGCATCCCTGCATCGCGCTGGGCGACACCTCGGTCGAGCTCACATCCCTGTTCTGGACCGCCGGCGTCCATGTCGCCTTCACCGACGATCCGTCGCGGGCCACGGTGCGGGTCCGGATCACCGACGATGCCGACGAGGCAGACTTCGCGGTCGTGGACGACGGTCTCGGCTCCGAGCCCGACTCCTGCCAGGCCAATCCGGCGACGCGCCTCATCACGATTGCCGCGCAGCCGGTCGACGGCGGCCCGGTCATTTATCTTTCCACCGACGGCCCGGCCGATTATCGCATCTATGTGCGCTCGAAGACGTTCTCGCAGCGCGAAGCGGCCGCGCTGATCGTCGGCGCCCATGGCGGCCACCGCCCGCTCCCGCTCCAGGCCGCCTCGCTCTGACGCATTAAGACCTCGCTAACCCTGTTTGGAGGCCGAACCAAAGCCTCAAGCTGTTCGCAAGGTCGGCGAGACATCGTCGCACGCAGCGGCGGTGGGGTTTCGGACAAGAATCGGGGTCGGTGGCGATGGGTCGGACGTTCCGGATCAAGGTGCGCATGCGCCGCTTCAGGCGACAGCATCCCCGCATCGCCTTCGCGATCCGCTCCTTCATGATCTTCTCGGCGACGTTCGGCGCCGCCTATGGTTTCGTCTCGGGCAGCCGGTCCGAGAATTCCGGCTACGATCCCAACGCATTCGCAATCGGCGCGAGCTTCCTGTTCGCGCTCGCCTGCCTCGGCCTCGCCACGCTCAGTATGCGGCTGCGCTTCGTCAACAAGCGGATGCGCACGCTGGCCGCCCACAACGAAGCGCTGATCGACCGCAATTGGGAGCTGAAGGAAGCGGAAGAACGCGCCCGCAGCCTGTTCGAACAGCAGGGCGATTTGATCGTGCTGCGCGACCATCAGGGCCGCATCAACTTCGCCAACGACGCCTATTGCGCACTCGCAGGACAGGCGCGCGGCGCGTTGGTCGGCACGCGCTTCGATTTCGACGTGCTGGAACAGGGCGACGGCGCCCGCGAAAGCAGCGGCACGCGCGTCCACGACCAGAAGATCGCAACCCCGCTCGGCGCGCGCTGGATCGCCTGGCGCGAAGGTTATGTCCGGCTCGATGCCGGCCAGCCCGCCGAATTGCAGAGCGTCGGACGCGACGTCACCGACCGCACCGAGACCGAGCGCGCGCTGTCGGACGCGCGCGACCAGGCCGATGCCGCCAACCGTGCCAAGTCGCGCTTCCTGGCGATGGCCTCGCACGAGATCCGCACGCCGCTCAACGGCATCATCGGCATGGGCGGCCTCTTGCTCGACACCACGCTGACGCCGGAGCAGACGACCTATGCCAGGGCGGTGAAAACCTCCGGCGAGGCACTGATGGCACTGATCGAGGAGCTGCTCGACTATTCCAAGATCGAAGCCGGCAAGCTCGATCTCGAGCAGCGCCCCTTCGCGCTCTCGACCCTGATCGAGGAGATCACCGAGCTGCTCGCGCCGCGGGCGCAGGCAAAGAAGCTGGAGATCGCCGCCTATGTCGACGAGCGCCTGCCGCTCGAGGTGGTCGGCGATGCCGCGCGGCTGCGCCAGGTGCTGCTCAACCTCGCCGGCAACGCCATCAAGTTCACCGCGAGCGGCGGCGTCGCGCTGATCGTCGAACCCGGCATCTGGCCGAACGAGATCAGCTTCCTCGTCCGCGACACCGGCATCGGCATCGCAGCCGAAGCGCGGACACGCATCTTCCGCGAGTTCGAGCAGGCCGACGAACGCATCGCCCGTACCTATGGCGGCACCGGGCTCGGCCTTCCGATCAGCGAACGCATCGTCAAGCGCATGGGCGGCCGCATCACCCTGGAGAGCGAGCCGGGTAAGGGCTCGACCTTCGAGGTCGCGCTCCCGCTTGCACCATCGCAAACCGGCGCGGGACAGACGGCGTTCCCAAGCCCCGATCTCACCGGCAAGTCGATCCTCCTGATCGCCGACGGCATCGAGGCCTCGCTGATCGCGCGGCGCCTGGAGCGCTGGGGCGGCCAGGCCTGCATGGTCGCGGATGCGGCCGTCGCCGAAGCGCTGCTGCCGGAACGCTCATGGCATGCCGTGCTGATCGATCGTGCGATCGGTCCTGCCATTGCCGACCATCTCGGCGAGACGGCCCGCACGCATGCGCTGCAGCGGCTCGTGCTGCTGACGTCGAGCTCGCGCCATGAGAAGCTTTCGCCGACCTTTACCGGCTTCCTGGTGAAGCCGCTGCGCGCGGCCTCGCTCGCCGCACGCCTCGCGCAGACCCCGGAGGTCGCCTCGCCCGAGCTCGCGCCGGAGCCGCCGGCTGACTCCGCCAGCGCGGTACCGGTGAAAGGCCTGTCGATCCTCGTTGCGGAGGATAATGAGATCAACGCGCTGCTGATGCGCTCGCTGCTGACCAAACTGGGGCACCGCGTCGTTATCGCCGTCCAGGGCGCGGCCGCACTGGAATCCTGGCTTGCGGCATCATCGGCCGGCACGCCCTATGACCTCGTGCTGATGGACATCCAGATGCCGCAGCTCGACGGCATCGAGGCGACCAAACGCATCCGCGCCCATGAGGCCGCCACCGGCGGCCACCACACGCCGATCCTGGCGCTCACCGCCAACACGCTGGTGGAGGATCGCTATGCCTGTTTCGAGGCCGGCATGAACGGATTTCTGATCAAGCCGCTCGATCGCGAGAAGCTGGACGAGGCACTGGCCGGGCTCGCGGCGTCACGGCATCTGGCGGTGTAGCTGCAATCGACGCTGCCGTAGGGTGGATTAGCGAAGCGTAATCCACCAACTTCGCTCCGCAATTGCGGAAGCATGGTGGGTTACGCCGTGCGAACTGCGCTTTGCGCAGTCGCAGGGCTAACCCACCCTACGAAGCTACAGCCTTCGCAGCGCCACGCTCGCCACAGTATGGTCCGCGCCCTTCTTAAGGATCAGTGTCGCGCGGGGGCGGGTCGGCAGGATGTTGTCCTCGAGATTGGCGAGGTTGGTGCGCTCCCAGATCGCGATCGCGGTGGCGGTGGCTTCCTCGTCCGACAACAGCGCATAGCGGTTGAAGTAGGATTTTGGATTGGTGAACGCGGTGTCACGCAGCGCCAGGAAGCGCTTGATGTACCATTGCCGCAGCGCCGCCTCGTCGGCGTCGATATAGACCGAGAAATCGAAGAAGTCGGAGACGACGGGGACCGCCTTGCCGTCGCGCGGCAGCTTGCCGGTTTGCAGCACGTTGACGCCCTCGACGATCAGGATGTCGGGCTGGTCGACCTCGGCCCACTGGTTTGGCACGATGTCGTAGGTCAGATGCGAATAGACCGGCGCGCGCACATGACGGCGGCCGGACTTGATGTCGGAGAGAAAGCCGAGCAGCAGCGGCAGATCATAGCTCTCGGGAAAACCCTTCTTCTGCATGATGCCCTGCCGCTCGAGCACGGCGTTGGGATACAGAAATCCGTCCGTGGTGATCAGCTCGACCTTCGGGCGCGGCGACCAGCGCGCCAGCAGCGCCTGGAGCACGCGGGCGGTGGTCGATTTTCCGACCGCGACCGAGCCGGCGACGCCGATGATGTAGGGCACCTTGCGATCGCGGATGTCGAGGAACTGGCGCTCCGCGTAATACAGGCGCTGCATCGCATCGACATAGATCGAGAGGAGGCGCGACAGCGGCAGATAAATGTCCTCGACCTCCTGCAAGTCCAGGCGATCGTGCAGTGAGCGCAGCCGGTCGAACTCGCCCGGCTCCAAGGTCATTGGCGTGTCGTCACGCAGTCGCGACCATTGCTCGCGCGTATAGACGCGGTACGGATTATACTGCTGCTCGGGTGCGCGGATATCCATGACGCGACCTTTCCGTTGGGGCGTACTAGCCCTTACGCGAAGCTTTCTCTTCCAACCCTGACATCGAGGTCCGCTTGTCCAGCGCGGCCTCGACCTCTTCCAGCTTTACGCCTCGCGCCTTGAGCAGCACAAGGAAGTGGTAGAGCAGGTCGGCACTCTCGGCGATCAGATGCGCGCGATCGTTTTCGACTGCTGCGATTACGGTTTCGACTGCTTCCTCACCGAACTTCTTGGCGCAATGCTCGGCGCCCTTGTCCAGGAGCTTGCGGGTATAGGACGCTTCACCGCCGGCCGCCGCGCGGGCGTCGATGGTCTCGGCCAGATCGTGGATCGTGAAACGCGGCATCGGAATTACTCAGAAACACGCTTGGCAGCACTTTGGCCACGGAGGCCATTCCCCGTCAGCCTGTGTAGCATTTTTATGATCGGGAGTCGTCAGGCATCGAGGCGCATGGCCAGTCCGCGCCGGGCCATGTGCTCCTTGGCTTCGCGGATGGTGAATTCGCCGAAATGGAAGATCGAGGCGGCGAGCACGGCCGTGGCGTGGCCGTCGCGGATGCCGTCGACGAGATGATCGAGATTGCCGACGCCGCCCGAGGCGATCACGGGGACGGGAACGCTGTCGGCGATCGCCCGGGTCAGCGGGATGTCAAAGCCCTGCCGGGTCCCGTCGCGGTCCATGGAGGTGAGCAGAATTTCACCAGCGCCAAGCGAGACCACTTCCTGGGCATATTCGATGGCATCGATGCCGGTCGAGTTGCGTCCGCCATGGGTGAATATCTCCCAGCGGTCGCCGCCCGGCCGCTTCACCCGCTTGGCGTCGATCGCGACCACCACGCACTGCTCGCCGAACTTCTCGGCGGCTTCCTTGACGAACTCGCGCCGCGACACCGCGGCGCTGTTGATCGAGACCTTGTCGGCGCCGGCACGCAGGAGCGTCTTGATGTCTTCAACCTTGCGCACGCCGCCGCCGACGGTCACGGGCATGAAGCAGGCCTCCGCCGTGCGCCGGACCACGTCCAGCATGATGCCGCGGTTCTCATGGGTCGCGGTGATGTCGAGGAAGGTGAGCTCGTCGGCACCGGCCGCGTCATAGGCGATCGCCGCCTCGACGGGATCGCCGGCGTCGCGCAGATCCACGAAGTTGACGCCCTTGACGACCCGTCCGTCCTTGACGTCGAGGCAGGGGATCACGCGCACCTTGAACATCTGTCAGCTCCTGCGCGCGTCGCGGATCAAGGTGAGGGCGGCGGCCGGATCGAGCCGGCCGTCATACAGCGCACGGCCCGCGATCGCGCCGGCGAGCTTTTTCGCCCGCGGCGTCAGCATCGCCTTGACGTCGTCGATCGAGGCGAGGCCGCCGGAGGCGATCACGGGAATGGAGATGCTGTCTGCCAGCGCAATGGTCGCGTCGAGATTCAGTCCCTTCAGCAGGCCGTCGCGCGCGATGTCGGTGAAGATGATGGCGGCGACGCCGGCATCCTCGAAACGCTGTGCGATCTCGAGCACCGTCACCTGCGAGGTCTCGGCCCAGCCTTCGACGGCGACCTTGCCGTCGCGCGCGTCGAGCCCGACCGCGACGCGGCCGGGAAATTTCCTTGCAGCTGCCTTCACCAGTTCAGGGTCGCGCACCGCGGCGGTGCCGATGATGACGCGGCTGATGCCCTTGTCGAGCCAGGCTTCGACGGTGGCGAGATCGCGAATGCCGCCGCCGAGCTGCACCGGGATCTTGATCGTCTTGAGCATCGCCTCGACCGCCTGCGCATTCACCGGCTTGCCGGCAAAGGCGCCGTCGAGATCGACGACGTGGAGATATTCAAAGCCCTGCTCGACGAAGCTCTGCGCCTGCGCCGCGGGATTGAGGTTGAACACGGTCGCGCGCGCCATGTCGCCTTGCTCGAGGCGCACGCACTGGCCGTTCTTGAGGTCGATCGCCGGAAAGAGAATCACGGTTTCCATCGCAAAAAGTTCGAGATCAGGGCCAGGCCGAAACGCTGGCTCTTCTCGGGGTGGAATTGGGTGCCGATGGCGGTGTCCTTCGCGACGATCGCGGTGACGGGCCCGCCGTAGTCGGCACGCGCGAGCACGTCCGCCTCGTTGGCAGCGTTGAGGTGGTAGGAGTGCACGAAATAAGCGTGCTGGCCCCTGGGGCCGAGCGGCAGCTTGTTCAGCACCGGATGCTCGCGCAGCATGTCGAGCGTGTTCCAGCCCATGTGCGGGATCTTCAGGCTCTCGTCGCGCGGCGTGATCTTCTCGACGTCGCCGCCGATCCAGTTCAGGCCGTCCGTCGTGACATGCTCCTTGCCGCGGCTCGCCATCAGCTGCATGCCGACGCAGATACCAAAGAAGGGCCGCGCCTTGACGCGCACCGCTTCGGTGATCGCCTCGACCATGCCATTGACGGCGTCGAGACCGCGCCGGCAATCGGCAAAGGCGCCGACGCCCGGCAGCACCAGACGGTCGGCGCTGTACGCCTGATCCGGATCGCTGGTGACGAAGACCTTCTGCGCAGTCTCCAGGCTGCGCGCGGCGCGCTCGAACGCCTTGGCGGCGGAATGCAGATTACCGGAACCGTAATCGATGATGGCGACGCTCACCTTGACCCTCCCGGTTCCGGAAACAATCCAATGATGCCGCCGGCCGGCAATGGCGGCGGGTTCGAGAATTGCTGACCCGGCACGCTGCGGGTCGGCGGCGGACCACCGCGATCGACGGCCCATTGATCGTTGACGATGCCTTGCTGCTTCTGGCTCCAGCGCTCGAAGAAGCGGCGCTCGGCGGTATCCTCGTCGTCCGCGACGACGACATCGAGCTGCCGCCATTTTCCGCGCGACAGCGTCCAACGGCGGAGGCTCGAGGCCTCAAAGCCCATCAAGAGCGCGACGATCATGTTGGCAAAGAAGATCGCACTACGGCCAACGCCGAGGCTGTGCAGCCCCGCATCGAACGCAGCGAGGAAAATCAGCCAGCCGATCAGCGCCAGCCAGAGCCTGTTCCAGAGCAGCCAGAACGGGCCGAAGATCATCGCCCAGAAATGGAAGCCGTCGCGCACGAAAACGAACTTGTCGGTCGCGCGCAGATCGGCTCCAGCAGGGGAGGGAGCGTGAACTGTGTAGACAGGCATGGTGATGCCCCGTTCTCTAAATTCAGTGATACCGCAAGCGGCGCGTGCCGCCGGGTCGAGACGTCAGCCGCCGAGCGAGCCCTTGGTGGACGGGATCTCACCCGCCGCCTTAGGGTCGATCGCGACGGCGGTGCGCAGCGCCCGCGCCAATCCCTTGAAGCAGGACTCGGCGATATGGTGGCTGTTATCGCCATATAAGGTCTCGACGTGGAGAGTCACGCCGGCGTTCATGGCGAAGGCCTGGAACCATTCGCGCACCAGCTCGGTGTCGAACTCGCCGATCTTGTCGCGGGGAAAGTCGGCCTTGAACACCAGGAACGGGCGGCCCGAGATGTCGATGACCACGCGCGACAGCGTCTCGTCCATGGGCATGTGCACGCCGGCATAGCGGGTGATGCCCGCCATGTTGCCGAGCGCCTGCTTGACCGCCTGGCCAAGCGCGATGCCGGTGTCTTCGGTGGTATGGTGATAATCAATGTGCAGGTCGCCAACCGCCTTGACCGTGAGGTCGATGCGGGAATGGCGGGCGAGGAGATCGAGCATATGGTCGAAAAAGCCGATGCCGGTCGCGATATTGGCCACGCCGGTACCATCGAGGTTCACGGTGACCTCGATGTCGGTTTCCTTGGTCTTGCGCTTGATCGTCGCGGTGCGCATTGAAATCTGGCTTCCATCCTAGCTTGGGGCCGAAAACGCCGGTCTTTTAACAGCCAAATGACGCCTTCGCTACTGCGGGAACGGCTGGCCGGGCCTCTACTTCTGCCTATGGTGAGCGAAATTGGGCCCGGAGCGGCCCGTTGTACGGTCGGCCCCGACCGCCTAAATCAGGCCTGACAACGAGGTATTTGATGCAGGATTCCCAGAACAGCGCGCCGGGCTGGCACGGCACCACGATTTTGACGGTCCGCAAGGGCGGCAAGGTGGTGGTCGGCGGCGACGGCCAGGTCTCGATCGGCCAGACCGTGATCAAGTCCAACGCCAAGAAGGTGCGAAAGCTCGGCAGGGGCGACGTCATCGGCGGCTTTGCCGGCGCCACGGCCGACGCCTTCACGCTCTTTGAGCGGTTGGAGTCCAAACTCGAGCAATATCCGGGGCAATTGACCCGGGCCGCGGTCGAGCTGGCCAAGGACTGGCGGACCGACCGTTATCTGCGGCGGCTGGAGGCCATGATGATCGTGGCCGACAAGGATGTCTCCCTGGTGCTGACAGGCACCGGCGACGTGCTGGAGCCCGAGGCCGGGGTCATGGCGATCGGCTCCGGCGGCAATTACGCGCTGGCGGCCGCGCGGGCCCTGCTCGACACCGACAAGGATGCCGAGACCATCGTCCGCCGCTCCCTCGACATCGCCGCCGACATCTGCGTCTACACCAACCGCAACCTGACCATCGAGAGCCTGGCGAGCGGCTAGGCCATGGCGCCCGACTACGCCTTCCGCCCGATGACTGCGGCCGATTTGCCGCTGGTGCGGCGGTGGCTGGGCGAAGCGCAGGTGCAGGAATGGTGGGGCGATCCCGACGAGCAGTTTGCGCTCGTCAGCGGCGATCTCGTTGAGCCCGCGATGGACCAGTTCATCGTGTTGGCCGGCACCCGGCCGTTCGGTTATCTTCAATGCTATCGCCTGACAGCCTGGAATACCGGCTTTGGGCCGCAACCGGAGGGCACCCGTGGGATCGACCAGTTCATCGGCGAAAGCGACATGATCGCGCGCGGCCACGGCTCCGCGTTCATCCGCCAGTTCGTCGGCGAGCGGTTGCGGCAGGGCCTGCCGCGCATCGTCACCGATCCGGATCCGCTCAACGCACGTGCCGTGCGCGCCTATGAGAAGGCCGGCTTCGTCCGCGACCGCATGGTCGAGACGCCGGACGGGCCTGCGCTGCTGATGGTGCGCGAGCCGTGACGCTGACAAGCACGCACGAGAGCAAGGTCGCCGTACCGCCGCTCGCCTGGGTCGGCATTGCGCTGCTGCTGCTGGCGCTGCAGGCCTCGATCCTGCTGGCGATGGGCCGCGTGCCGATCTGCACCTGCGGCACCATCAAGCTGTGGCACGGCGTGGTGAACAGCTCGGAGAATTCGCAGCACATCGCCGACTGGTACACCTTCTCGCACGTCCTGCACGGCTTCCTGTTCTACGGATTGACCTGGCTGCTATTCGCGCGCCTGCCGTTCCTGCGGTTGCCTCTTCCAAGCTTGTCCTGGCCGGCGCGGCTGATCATCGCGATGCTGATCGAAGGCGCCTGGGAGATCGTCGAGAACTCGCCGTTCATCATCGAGCGCTACCGCGCGGGCACGATCTCGCTGGATTATTACGGCGACAGCATCGTCAATTCGGTCTCGGACACGCTGTTCATGATGCTGGGGTTCCTCGCTGCGCGCGTGCTGCCCGTAACATTGACCGTCGTGCTCGGGCTCGCCTTCGAAATCATGCTGGCGCTCCACATTCGCGACAATCTGACGCTCAATATCCTGATGCTGATCCATCCGATCGACGCCGTGAAACAATGGCAATCCGGACCGCCGATCATCTGACGGCAAAAAAACCGGCTTGTCCCGACCCGCATCTGACCCTAGCTAAGGTCCCATGACAGACTTCTCTCCCCGCGAAATCGTCTCCGAACTCGACCGTTTCATCGTCGGCCAGGCCGACGCCAAGCGCGCCGTCTCGATCGCGCTGCGCAACCGCTGGCGCCGGCAGCAGCTCTCCGGCTCCCTGCGCGAAGAAGTGCTGCCGAAGAATATCTTGATGATCGGCCCCACCGGGGTGGGCAAGACGGAAATTGCGCGACGATTGGCAAAACTCGCCAATGCGCCGTTCCTGAAGGTGGAAGCGACGAAATTCACCGAGGTCGGCTATGTCGGCCGCGACGTCGAGCAGATCGTGCGCGATCTCGTCGAGGTCGCGATCGCCCAGGTGCGTGAGCGCAAGCGCAAGGACGTGCAGGCGCGCGCGCAGCTCGCTGCCGAGGAGCGCGTGCTCGACGCGCTGGTCGGCGCCAATTCCAGCCAGGCAACGCGCGAATCGTTCCGCAAGAAGCTGCGCGCCGGCGAGCTCAACGACAAGGAAATCGAGATCGAGACGCAGTCCTCGGGCGGCGGCATGCCGATGTTCGAGATCCCGGGCATGCCCGGCGCGCAGATGGGTGCGGTCTCGATCGGTGACATCTTCGGCAAGCTGGGTGGCCGCAGCAAGACGCGGCGACTGACGGTGGAGAGCTCGCACGAGATCCTCGTCAACGAGGAATCCGACAAGCTGCTGGATACCGAGCAGCTCACGCTGGAGGCGATCAACGCGGTCGAGAACAACGGCATCGTGTTCCTGGACGAGATCGACAAGATCTGCGCCCGCGACGGCCGGGTCGGCGGCGACGTCTCGCGCGAGGGCGTGCAGCGCGATCTGCTGCCGCTGATCGAGGGCACCACGGTCTCGACCAAGCACGGCGCGGTGAAGACCGACCACATCCTGTTCATCGCCTCCGGCGCCTTCCATGTCGCAAAGCCGTCCGACCTGTTGCCGGAATTGCAGGGCCGCCTGCCGATCCGCGTCGAGTTGCAGGCGCTGACCCGCGACGACATGCGCCGCATCCTGACCGAGCCCGAAGCCTCGCTGATCAAGCAATATGTCGCCCTGATGCAGACCGAGGGCGTGACGCTCGACATCACCGACAGCGCCGTCGACGCGCTGGCCGACGTCGCGGTCGCCGTCAATTCCACCGTCGAGAACATCGGCGCGCGGCGGCTCCAGACCGTGATGGAGCGGGTGCTGGACGAGATCTCCTTCACCGCACCCGACCGCAGCGGCGAGACCGTCCGGGTCGATGCGGACTTCGTGCAGAAGCACGTCGGTGACCTCGCCAAGAACGCGGATTTGAGCCGGTTCATTTTGTAATTCAGCCGGGGTCAGCTATCTAGCGGGCCGGCGTTCCCGCCTGGTGCGCAATTGCGCACGGGCGCGGGGACCCATAACCACCAGCGGTCCTTGTTGAAACAGATGGCGGCTCTGATCCCGACTCAAACAACTTCCTGTGGTTATGGGTCCCGGATCTGCGCTCGCTGTGCTCGCTTGTCCGGGACGACGGCGGAGATAGATCGCGCCAGCTCGGGTGTGGCGTGATCGCTCGAATCCAGAAGAATCCCTGGCGCATCCTGCTCGCGATCAACGCGGCGGTCATCGTCGGCGTGCTCGTTCACAAGATCCAGCTGCCGCCTTACGTCCCCTACATCCACCTTCTCGTCGACTACCATTTCGGCTTCATCAAGCGCGCGCTGATCGGGGCGATCATAGCGCTGTTCACGAACAAGGTGCCGGTCTGGTTCGTGTTCGCGCTCGGCGGGGCGGCGTGGCTGGTGACGCTGGGGCTGTTCGTCAGGCTGTTCCAAAAAACGTTCGGCTTCACCGCAAAGACGTTGCCGCTGTTCGTCTTCATCGCGGGCTCGCCGTTCTTCCTCAAGAACTTCATGCACACGCTCGGCCATTTCGACATCTATGGCTGCGCACTCGCGCTCGTCCTGCTGCTGATGCCGGCCGGCTCGTTGCTGTTCGTGGCTTTGGCCGCGCTGTTCTCGATCGTCCTCGTGCTGATCCACCACATTCATCTGCTGATGTACGTGCCGACGATCATCACCATCGTCGTGATCCGGCACTACCTCGCCTGCGGCATGACCAGAACGAACGCCGCGTTCGGTTTGGCCGCGCTGCTGTGCGTGAGCGCGTTGTTCTTCGCCGCGCAATTTTGGGGAACGATGCCGATCCCCGAAGCGGATTTCGTGGCCTACCTGAAGACCCGGATGGCAGATCCGGCGCGGACCGATCTGCTGCAATTCGCCTACATCTGGTACCAGCCGCTGGCGAAGGAAGTTTCCGACACCTGGGGCCGCCTGCCGCACAACATCCTCGGCGTGCCGGTGTTTGCCCTGCTGATCTGGCTGCACACGCCGCTCTGGCGCTATTTCGCTGGCCTGATCGGCGCGCTCGCAAACGACATGCACCGGCGCCTCGTCGTCGCCGCGCTGATCGGCGTCAGCCTGGCCTATCTCGTGATGTTCGCGATGGTGTTCGACTATTCGCGCTGGATCTCGAACTGGGCGGTCTGCATGTTCCTGATCCTGCATGCGGTCAAGATGCTCCCCGCCGCGCGGGACATGCCGCTGATCCCGGCGGAAGATCAGAAGACAAACATCTTCGGCCTGATCATCACCTTGATCCCACGCGTCGGAATCGTCCGGCCGTTTTAAAATCTCGCCCGGCGAATCCGGACATAAAGCGCGCCCTCGCCGCCATGGCCGATGGCGGCCTCCTCGAAGCCGACGACGAAGGTGCGGAATTCCGGCAGGCTCAGCCATTCCGGCACCTGGCGACGCAGCACGCCGCTTTCGCCGCCGCTGCGGCCCTTGCCGGTGATGACGAGCACGAAGGTCAGGCCGTCGTGATGAGCCCGGTGCAGGAAGCCGGTGAGCGCGCGATGGGCGCGCATCTGGGTCATGCCGTGCAGATCGAGCCGCGCCTCGATCTCGCTACGGCCGCGCGACAATTTTGTGCGCTCGCGCTTGCCGAGCGGCGCCAGGGGCGGCATCGCCGGTTTTGCAGCGCGTGGCGCCGGCGCAGCGGCAATCGGACGGGACGAGGGCGCAGGTCGCGGCGCTGGTACGGCGGGTGAAGGCTCGGCGCGCGGCAAGGCATGCGCTTTTGCCACGCGATGCTTCCTCAGCGGCTTCACTTGTTTTGCGACGAGGTCCCACAACTCGCGCTCTTCCTCGGTCAGCGCGCGGCGGCGCGGCGAGGGACGAGGCTCCAGCACGGGCGGGCGGGACGATCGCTTCATTGCTGGTCGGAACGACGATTCACGCGCTTGCGCTGTTCGCGGTCGGGCTTGATGTTGGGACGCGGCTCCGGCAACGGCACCGGGCTTGCCACCGCAACGGTGGCGTCGTTGGCTTGTGGCACGGCGGGCGGAGCCGCGCCAGCCTTGCCGGATTCAGCTGGCTTCGCCGCAGCGTTCTTCGCGGGATCGGTCTGCGGAAACAGTTTTGCGATTTTTTCCGAGGGACGCGGATCAGGCACCGGCAGCCTTGCGCCGCGCACGGAGGGATCAAGGCCCTTCGGCACCAGCATGACAAAGTGCATGGGATGGCGCAGCCGCCCGGACACGCGGCCGGCATCCGCGCCGGCGCCGAAATAGAGATCGGCGCGCGCGGGCCCGATGATGGCCGAACCGGTGTCCTGCGCGATCATCAGCCGGTGGAACGGCGTCTTCGAGCGCTCGGAATCGATCGGCAGCTCGCCCTCGATGAAGAACGGCGTGCCGTACACATGCAGCGACTTGTCGACCGCGATCGAGCGGCCGGCCGTCAGCGGAATGCCTTGCGCGCCCACCGCCTCGTCCTTGTCGGAGAGATTGACCTCGCGGAAGAAGATGTAGGAGCGGTTCTGGCGCCGCAGGTCCTTGGCGCCGTCAGGATTCTGCGCCATCCACTCCCTGATCTTCTGCATCGACATCTCTTCCTTCGGAATGATGCCGCGCTCGATCAGGACGCGACCGACGGCGGTGTAGGGATAGCCGTTATAGGCATCGTAATTGAGCCGGACCGTGCCGCCGTCCTCGAACTTGATCCGCGCCGAGCCCTGGATCTGGGCGAACAGCAGATCGGTCGGGTCCTTCAGCCAGGCGATCTCCAGTCCCCGGCCGGCGATCTTGCCGTCCTCGATCTCGCCGCGGTCATAATAAGGCACGAGCTTGCGGCGGCCGATCTTGCGGTAGACCGGGCCCTTGTTGGGCAGGCTGACCGAGTCCTGCTTGTAACCGCGCACAAACAGGTTCGAGGGCCGGCGATAGACCGGCACATTGAAGACCTCGGTCTGCGTGCGCGATCCCTCCAGCACCGGCTCGTAATAGCCCGTGACGAAACCGTCGGGCTCGCCGAGACGCGAGATTCGCAGCGGCGCGAAATTCTCCTCGAAGAACGTCCTGGCCTTGGCGTCGTCGGTGAGCTCGAGCGACTTGGCGGCGCGGCAGGGTTCGTTCAGCGAGGCGCCAAGCGCTTTCGGCTCAGGCGCCCCGGTCTGCGCGTTGATCGTCCGGCAACTGGCGCGGAACGTCTTGTAGGCGGCGAGATGATTGTCGTCGCTCCAGCCCTTCACGTCCGCCCAGGCCAGCGGCAGATATTGCGCACCGGGGACCTCGAACGGCAGGGGAAGCTGCGGATAGGGCAACGCCCGCGGCGGTGCGGCGGGCAGTTCCGGGCGATGATGGTGATGGCTGCGATAGTGACGCCGCGCCGCCTCGGCGCCGAGCGAAAACGACGACAGCACGACGACACCTGCGCAAAGCGCCGTCGCGCTGTTCTTGAGGAAAATCTTAATTCGCGCTTCCGGTGCCAACCAGCTTCCAGTTTGGATCGCGAGAGGTGATGTCGCGGGCGAACGTCCAGATGTCGGTGATGTCGGCCACCGTGTCGGCGCTGCCGTCGACGATGTTACCGGTCTTGTCGCGGGTGGCCGAGATCATCTGCGAGACGAAGCGGATGGTGAGCTGGGCCGTGCGGTCGCGCAGCTCGGCGCCGACGAGCTCGGCCTTGTCGATCGAGACGAAGCGCGTCTCGGTCTTCTGCTCGTTCTTCTCGCGTTCCTTGATGGCAGCGTCGAAGCTCTCATAGACCTCCGACGACAGCAGGTCGCGCAGCGCACGGCGATCGCCATTGGCAAAGGCCAGCACGATCATCTCATAGGCGCCGCGGGCCCCCGAGATGAAATGGCGCGGGTCGAAGGTGGAATCTTTATCGACGATGGCGTCGAGACCCTGGGCGAGCGCGGAGCCCGGCTCGGTCAGGCCCTTCCAGCGATCGGAGGGCGGGGTCGGGTCAGCCGTCGGCGCCAGCGGGGCCTGGTCGATCACCTTGCCTGGCATGGTCACGACGTTCTTGTCCTGGGCACCCCCCAGCGCATTGCGGGCGGCGGTGCGGTCGAACGGCGGCCGCTCGTTGCCCGTCCGCTGCCCCAGCACGCTGCGAAGCCTCAGAAAGATAAAGACCGCCAGCGCCAGGAAGATGATGGTGTAGATGTCCACGTCGAATTCGCTTTCTGGTCTTCTCTATAAGGGGTCGTCTCGAAGAGGTCGTCGCCGGGAAAATCAATCCGGCCAGCAGACCGTTCCATACGGGAACGGCAAGTCTACATCACCATTTTTGGATCCGCGGGTCTGGTCCGTGGGATGTAGGCACGAAATCTTGCCCGGCCAATGGCGCCTTTTGGCACAGCGCCGAGTGTAGCGCGTTTTATGCTTAAGGGGAAACCCGATCCTGGCCGGAAATCGCGCATCTTCAATCGTTTAACGTGTGATTTCGCCAGGGGGCCGGATTGAACGTCACAATTGTGGGCGTGGTCCGGATCCCCGTCCGGGACCGTTCGTCCTTGTGGAACGAGGCGGCCCTATGTTAGCCAACCGCCGCGAAATTCAGCCCCAATCGGGTAAGGAGAGACTTCGATGACCAACGGTAACGGCACCCCTCCCGAGGCGGCCCAGGCTCCCCAGCTCAACGTGCTGGCGCAGTACACCAAGGACCTTTCGTTCGAAAATCCGAACGCGCCCAGCTCGCTCCAGCAGCAGGGCCAGCCGCCCCAGATCAACATCCAGATCAATGTCAGCGCCAACAACCTCAGTGATACCGAGTTCGAGGTGACGCTGTCGGTCGAGGGCAAGGCCGAGACCGCTGGCAAGATCATGTTCTCGTTCGAGCTCGCTTATGCCGGCGTGTTCCGCATCACCAACGTGCCGAAGGAGAATCTGCATCCGCTGGTCATGATCGAATGCCCGCGCCTGCTGTTCCCGTTCGCCCGTGAGATCATCGCGACGGCGGTGCGCGACGGTGGGTTCCCGCCGCTGATGCTGGACCCGGTCGACTTCGTCGGTCTCTATCGTCAGAACATGGAGCGGCAAATGGCCGCCCAGGGCGGACAGACCGGTCAGGCCTAACCAGCCGGAGGGGCGACTGGAGCGGGCAGGAACTCGTTCCAGATCGCCTTGTCGCCGAGCGTCGCGATGAAGGCCCGGTGGGCCTCGCGCTCGGCATCGGAAATCCGCGGCGCGAGCGGCACGGTCCGCTGCCGCCGCGGCGTATCGCCAGCAGCAGTGACTCTGATGTCCTCGGCATCCGACGCCAAGAGCAGCTGCGACTGCCGTGCCCCGACCAGATCGACATAGACTTCGGCGAGCAGCTCGGCGTCGAGCAGCGCGCCGTGCTTGGTGCGGTGTGAATTGTCGATCGAATAGCGCGAGCAGAGATCGTCGAGCCGGTTCGACACGCCGGGATGCTTGCGCCGCGCCAGCAGCAGGGTGTCGACCAGCCGCTCACGCGGGACCGCCGCGCGCTTGATCTTGTCGAGCTCGGCATTGATGAAGCCGATATCGAACGAAGCGTTGTGGATCACCAGCGGCGCATCGCCGATGAACTCCAGAAACGCATCGGCGACCTCGTGGAACAGCGGCTTGGTCGACAGGAATTCCGCCGACAGCCCGTGCACCGCAAAGGCTTCCGCCGGCATGTCGCGTTCGGGGTTGATATAGACGTGATACGTCTGACCCGTCGGCATGCGGTTGAAAATCTCGACGCAGCCGATTTCGACCAGCCGATCGCCGCGGAGCGGATCGAGGCCGGTGGTTTCGGTGTCGAGAACGATTTCACGCATGATTGGGGACGCCGTGTGGGAGCGGCGAATCAGGCTCGCCGCTGCGGCATCTTAACGACCTCGGCCAGGATGTGCGTGATTTGGGCGCGCACCGGTTCAAGTCCGTGTGACGTATCCACTACGAAATCGGCCCGCTTGCGCTTCTCGGCATCCGGCGTCTGCTTGGCGATGATGGCATCGAGCTTGGCCTCATCCATCGTGCCACGTTCCAGAACACGCTTGCGCTGGAGTTCCGGCGAGGTCGACACCACGACCACGGCATCGACCCGCTTCTCGCCGCCGGTTTCGAACAGCAGCGGGATATCCAGGACCACGACGGGCGCCTCGGCTGCTTCCGCATCGGCGAAGAATTTTTGCCGGGAGGCGCCGAGCATCGGATGGACAATCTGCTCGAGCTGCTTGATGGCCGCCGGGTCATGCACGACGCGCGCGGACAGTTTTGGCCGATCGACCTTGCCGTTCGCGGTGGTGCCGGGGAAGGCGGCCTCGATCGCGGGCGCGGCCTCGCCCTCGTAGAGCTGGTGAACGGCAGCATCGGCGTCGTAGACGGGAACGCCGGCCTCCGCGAACAATTTCGCGGTGGTGGATTTTCCCATGCCGATCGAGCCGGTCAGTCCAAGGATCCGCATCAGCGCCCAGCCATCTCTGTCATTTACACCGCAACTAGCCGTTCGCGCCGCAGGAACGCAAGCAGCGGCAGCAGCGGCAGTCCGAGAATGGTGAAATGGTCACCTTCGATGCGCTCGAACAGATGGCTGCCGAGACCTTCGAGCTGATAGGCGCCGACGCTAGTCGTCACCGCATCGCCGGCGGCGTCGAGATAGGCTGAAAGCTCCGTCTCGGTCATCGGCCGCATGGTCATGCGGGCCACCGAAACATGCTCGAAAACAATTTCGCCGTCTCGCGCCACGGCGACCGCGGAATTCAGCTCGTGGCTTTTGCCGGCAAGGTCGCGCAATTGCGCCATCGCCTGTGCGCGGCCCGCGGGCTTGTTGAAAAGACGCTCGCCCAGAGCCAGCGTCTGGTCGGCACCGATCACATAGCTTCCCGGATGCCCCGCCGAGACTGCCCTGGCCTTTTCACGCGCCAGCAGCAGGGCGATGTCATGCGGACCCGAAAGATTTGAGGCGGCCTGAATGCCACGCTCGTCGATATCGGCCGTGATCGCCTTGAACTCCAGTCCGGCACTGGCCAGCAGCATCTTTCGCGCGCTGCTCTGCGAGGCCAGGATCAACGGAGTTTCGCCGCGCCAGAGAGACATCGCCGAAACTATTCCGCGGGCCGGTTGCGCTGGCGATCACTGTAGAGCTTCATGATCGCCGCGGCGGTTTCCTCGATCGATCGCCGCGTGACGTCGAGCAGCGGCCAATCGTGCTTGGCGCTCAGCTTGCGCGCGAACGCGACCTCGTCGGCGACCGCTTGCCTGTCGGTATAGGTGTCGCTGCTGGAGTCGGCACCCATCGAGAGCAGGCGGTTCTGGCGCACCTGGATCAGGCGTTCCGGCGTCGCATGCAGGCTCACCACGAGCGGCCGCGTCAGAGTCTCCAATTGCGCCGGCACCGGAATGCCTGGAACCAGCGGCACGTTGGCGGTGCGGATGCCGCGATTGGCCAGGTAAATCGACGTTGGTGTCTTGGAGGTGCGTGAGACGCCGACGAGCACCACGTCGGCATCGTCGAGGCCTTCGACATGCTGGCCGTCGTCATGGATCATCGTGTAGTTCAGCGCGTCGATGCGCTTGAAATATTCTGCATTGAGGACATGCTGGGCGCCGACGCGGCCGGTGGTCGCAGCGCCGAGATACGCCTCGAACAACTGCATCACCGGGCCGATGATCGACAGGCTCGGAACATTGATCTCCTTGCACTTGTCCTCGAGCCTGGAGACCAGATCCTTCTCCAGCAGCGTGAACAGCACGATTCCCGGCGCTTCCTCGATCTCGTCGAGGACGCGGTCGAGCTGCTTCTGGCTGCGCACCAGCGGATAGACATGCTCGACCGGGGTTACGTTGGCGTACTGCGCGGCGACGGCGCGTGCGACCGTGATCAGCGTCTCACCGGTGGAGTCGGAGACGAGGTGCAGATGGAAATAATTGTTCGAGGTCGGCACAAAAGCCCTTTGTATGAAGGCGGGGTGGTTTGTGGATTTCTGTGGACCTTAACCCCTCGGAAAGGGATGTGCGACACCAGGGGCGGGACAAGTGCCGATTTTCTTCACACCGCTGCCCGTCAGAACAAGTCCGGCCGCCCGCCGGGAGGGAAGCGGGATTGCGCGGACAACCGCCTTGATAAGCTGCCGACAGAAACGCGCAAGCCTTTGAAGCTGGCCGATTTATCGGAAATCGCCAGATCGGTCGGGATTATGTTGATGGATGTGTACAAGCGCGCGTCAACGTGCGGACGGAATTGCGTGAGTCCAATCCACGGTCACATAGACTCAAACCTTAAGAATCTAAGATTCTAGATTTGAGGAAGGCACTACGGACGGATATGTGTGCAGGGTAAGACCTTAACGAGTTCTTACTATCCCCAGCGTTCCCCGCGCTGGGCGGAAATCCGGACGCAGGAAATGTTCGAAGACGTCTATCTCTGGATCAAGGCGCTGCATGTGATCGCCGTCATCTCCTGGATGGCGGGCATGCTCTATCTGCCACGACTGTTCGTTTATCACTCCGAGGCCGAAATCGGCTCAAAACAGTCGGAAACGTTCAAGGTGATGGAACGCCGGCTGCTCAAGGCGATCATCAACCCCGCCATGATCGTCACATGGCTCGCCGGGCTCTATCTTGCCTGGGCCGGTCACTGGTTCTCTTTCGGCTGGCTGCACGCAAAACTGGCACTGGTCCTGGCGATGTCCGCGGTCCACGGCTTTTTTGCACGCTGGCTCAAGGACTTTGCGGCCGACCGACGCCCCCGGAGCCAGAAATTCTATCGGATTATCAATGAGGTGCCGACTGTTCTGATGATTTTCATCGTCATCATGGTGATCGTGAAGCCGTTCTAGGCAAGGCCCGCGATGAATCGCTCAGCGCTTCGGCTTGCGGAGTGGGAAGCGATTTTCTATATTGGCGACATCCCACCCAACGCAGGCGGATGTGGTTTTGTCTGAGCTTTCCAGAGGCCGGACACCGCATCAGGTTTAAGCCTCACCGGCGCTCACCTTGCCAGACCTGCGGACCTTACCTTCTCACGTCCGCATTTCAGAGCCTCCTCGCACCCCCTCCCAAGGTTACCCCACAGGACCACCCCAATGCGGGAAATTAAACTCCAGGACCTCAAGTCGAAGACGCCGGCCGAGCTCGTCTCGTTCGCGGAAGAGAATGGGGTCGAGAATGCCAGCACCATGCGCAAGCAGGAGCTGTTGTTTGCCATCCTGAAGCAGCTTGCGCTCGCCGAGACCGACATCGTCGGTGAAGGCGTCGTCGAAGTGCTCTCCGACGGTTTCGGCTTCCTCCGCTCGCCCGATGCGAATTATCTGCCGGGCCCGGACGACATCTACGTTTCGCCCTCGCAGATCCGCCGTTTCGGCCTGCGCACCGGCGACACCATCGAAGGCCACATTCGCAGCCCGAAAGAGGGCGAGCGCTACTTCGCGCTGCTGAAGGTCAACACGCTCAATTTCGAGGACCCGGAAAAGGCCAAGCACAAGGTCAATTTCGACAACCTCACGCCGCTGTTTCCGAATCAGCGATTCCGCATGGAAATCGACGATCCGACGCGGAAAGACCTTTCTGCAAGGGTGATCGACATCGTCGCCCCGATCGGCAAGGGCCAGCGAGCGCTGATCGTCGCGCCGCCGCGGACCGGTAAAACCGTGCTGATGCAGAACATCGCGCACTCGATCACGCACAATCATCCCGAATGCTATCTGATCGTGCTTCTGATCGACGAGCGTCCGGAAGAAGTCACGGACATGCAGCGCTCGGTGAAGGGCGAGGTCGTGTCGTCGACCTTCGACGAGCCGGCGGTGCGTCACGTCCAGGTCGCCGAGATGGTGATCGAGAAAGCCAAGCGCTTGGTCGAGCATGGCCGCGACGTCGTGATCCTGCTCGATTCGATCACGCGCCTCGGCCGCGCCTACAACACCGTGGTGCCGTCATCCGGCAAGGTGCTCACCGGCGGTGTCGACGCCAACGCGCTCCAGCGTCCCAAGCGCTTCTTCGGTGCCGCCCGCAACATCGAGGAGGGCGGCTCGCTGACCATCATCGCGACCGCGCTGGTCGATACCGGCAGCCGCATGGACGAAGTCATCTTCGAAGAGTTCAAGGGCACCGGTAACTCGGAACTGATCCTGGACCGCAAGGTCTCGGACAAGCGCACCTTCCCGGCGATCGACATCTCGCGCTCCGGCACCCGCAAGGAGGAGCTCATCACCGATCCGCAGGTGCTCAAGAAGATGTACGTGCTCCGCCGCATCCTCAACCCGATGGGCACGATGGACGCGATCGACTTCCTGCTCGACAAGCTGCGCTCGACCAAGAGCAATTCGGAGTTCTTCGACTCGATGAACACCTGAGTGTGTTGCAGCAAACGATCAGAGGGCGCCTTCGGGCGCCCTTTTTCGTTTGTGCAGCTTTGCTGCAGCCATAGTGCAGCATGGGAGCCTGCTGGCAGCGCGGATCCTGATATCCCTCAAGCCTCTGACCTGCTTACGTAAAACCCGATATGGGTTGCGCCGATAGGTTATCGGCGGGGGAATTTTGCAGCAAAATTCTGCAAGTATGTTGCAACGCAATATAGGCCTTGCCGCGGGCTCCAACGCAACAAATTGGGATCTCCGTCTGAAAACCGGGGTGTTTGCCTTTTCGCCCGCAGCCGGACAAATAGGCCATGCATCCGCGAGACCAGACCATCTTCGCGCTGTCGTCGGGCCGTGCGCCAAGCGCGATCGCGGTGGTGCGCGTGTCCGGGTCGCAGGCCGGACTGGCGTTGGCGACGCTCGCAGGCGAGCGCCCGGCGCCGAGACAGGCCAGCCGCCGGCTGCTCCGCGATAGTGCGAACCAGCCGCTCGATGACGCGGTGGTGCTCTGGTTTCCGGGGCCGGCAAGCGCCACCGGTGAGGACGTCGCCGAATTCCATGTCCATGGTGGCCGCGCGGTACTGGCGGCGCTCCTCGCCGCTATTTCGCAAATTCCGAATACGCGCGCGGCCGAGCCCGGCGAGTTCACGCGGCGGGCGTTCGAGAACGGCAAGCTCGACCTCACCGAAGCCGAAGGCCTCGACGATCTCATTCACGCCGACACCGATCGCCAGCGCCGCCAGGCGCTCCGCCAGTTGCAGGGCTTGCTCGGCAATCGCGCGCGCGACTGGCGCGAGCGCATCATCGAAGCCTCGGCCTTGATCGAGGCCGGCATCGATTTTTCGGACGAGGGCGATGTGCCCGCGGAATTGATGGCGCCTGCGGTCAAGGCGATCAAGGCGCTGCACGATGAAATTACAAAAGTCCTTGCGGCACAGGGACATTCTGAACGCCTCCGCGACGGCCTCGTGGTTGCGATTGCGGGGGAGCCGAATGTCGGCAAGTCCACGCTGATCAATCAGCTGGCGCGCCGCGATGTCGCGATTGTCTCGCCACACGCCGGCACGACGCGTGACGTCATCGAAGTGCAGCTCGATCTCGATGGCTATCCGGTTACGATCATCGACACCGCCGGCATTCGCGAGACCGACGATCCCGTGGAGCAGGAGGGGGTGCGCCGGGCGCGGGCGCGAGCCGAAGACGCGGACCTCGTGCTGTGGCTGGTCGACGCGGAGCAAGCGACCGATCCGGACGCGCTGCAGTCACTTCGGAAATTCGGCGACCGCGTCGGGTCCATTGGCCAGGTCTGGATTGTGCGCAACAAGATCGACCTTGGCGGGGCCGGGGGTTCCGGTTCGCACGGCGAGTTCGGGATCTCGGCGAGCCGGGGCGATGGCATCGCCGAGCTGGTCGAGGCTCTCGTGACATTCGCCGCCGAATTTTTTGGAGCCAGCGAAGGCGCCGTGGTGACCCGGGCTCGCCAGCGCGATCTGTTGAGCCGCGCGGCAGGCAGTTTGCGCCGGAGTCTGGACCTTGTAGAAGAGGGCGAAGAGCTCGCCGCCGAAGAGCTGCGTGCTGCCGCTTATGCCCTGGGCCGGTTGCTCGGCCGGGTGGACGTCGAGGACGTCCTTGGCGCCATCTTCCAGAAATTCTGCATCGGAAAGTAGCTTCAATGTAGAACTAGCGCTTGTTCCAATCCTTGCTGCTTCACGTGAAACGGGGAACCGGGGTTCCATCTTGTTTCACGTGAAACAGATTCGATCCCTCCTAGCCCGGATGGAGCGAAGCGTAATCCGGGTCCGCTTGCGCCGACCTGACGGGCCCGCGGATTTCGCTTCGCTCCATCCGGGCTCCGCATTGGCGCACCGGAGCAGTAGGGGATTTAGAGGAGCGCCCAAGCCCCAAACTCGTCATTGCGAAGAGCTCTTACCGCGAAGCGATCCAGACTGTCGCCCGGGTGGGATGCTGAATTGCTTCGCTCCGCTCCAATGACTAGGTGAGGCTCCGCCACGTTCGATCCCTCGCTATGGTGGACGCTACACCAAGAGCGGAGCCTCTTGCCTCTTCGCGTCGACCTACACTGTTTCACGTGAAACGCAGCCTGTGCGCCCACTTTGCTCCCCCGGGAAACAGCAGCTTCTTCAACTCTCTTCCTACTGTGCATGGGGTTGTTTTCGCGGAAATGCGTTCTAGGCCCCACCTCGCCCCGTTTCACGTGAAACACCCGCCTCCCAGTTTCCACTTCCGGCTTTACCGCCGCTGAGATAGAAGTCCGCTCATGCGAACAGAGCGCGAGAGTTTTGACGTCATCGTCATTGGCGGCGGCCACGCCGGCTGTGAGGCCGCGGCTGCGTCTGCCCGCATGGGCGCGACGACTGCTCTGGTGACGCACCGCTTCTCCACCATCGGCGCGATGTCCTGCAACCCCGCTA
Source organism: Bradyrhizobium sp. CCGB20 (assembly GCF_024199855.1). Lineage (NCBI taxonomy): Bacteria > Pseudomonadati > Pseudomonadota > Alphaproteobacteria > Hyphomicrobiales > Nitrobacteraceae > Bradyrhizobium > Bradyrhizobium sp. CCGB20. The sequence goes on from NZ_JANADN010000001.1 coordinate 268,934, forward strand.
TCGGAGGTCTCGGCAAGGGTCATCTGGTCCGTGAAGTTGATGCTCTCGACGGTCTGATGGGCCGGGTTGGTGATGCCGGTGGCATCCAGTTTCGTGTCCTCAACCGCCGGAAGGGGCCTGCTGTGCGCGGTCCGCGCGCCCAAGCCGATCGGAAGCTTTATGCAGCGGCGATGCAGGCAGCGATCACCGCGACCGAAGGTCTTTCCGTCATTGAAGGCGAGGCCGACGAGCTGATCGTTGTCGAGGGAAGGGTGACCGGACTGCGCCTGGCCGGCGGCCGGGAGCTTTGGGCAGGGGCCGTTGTCATCACCACCGGTACCTTTCTCCGCGGTTTGATCCATCTCGGAGAGAAGAATTGGCCCGCCGGCCGGGTCGGTGAGGCCCCCGCGATGGGCCTTTCCAGCTCCTTTGAACGTGCCGGCTTCACTCTTGGTCGGCTCAAGACCGGCACGCCGCCCCGTCTGGATGGCACCACGATCGACTGGTCCGCGGTCGAGATGCAGCCCGGAGACGAGCCGCCGGAGCCGTTCTCGGTGATGACCGAGCGGATCACGACCCCGCAGATCCAGTGCGGGATCACCCGCACCACGCCCGCCACCCACGAGGTGATCCGGGCCAACGTCCATCGCTCCCCGATGTACTCCGGCCAGATCAAGAGCTCCGGGCCGCGCTATTGCCCCTCTATCGAGGACAAGATCGTCCGGTTCGGCGACCGCGACGGCCATCAGATCTTCCTGGAGCCGGAAGGGCTCGACGACAGCACGGTCTATCCCAACGGTATCTCGACCTCGCTGCCGGAGGAGGTCCAGCTTGCCATCCTCGCCAGCATCCCCGGCCTTGAGCGGGTGAAGATGGTCCGCCCGGGCTATGCCATCGAGTACGACCACATCGATCCCCGTGAGCTTGATCCGACCCTCCAGACCAAGCGTCTGCGCGGTCTGTTCCTGGCCGGGCAGATCAATGGCACGACGGGATATGAGGAAGCGGCCGGTCAGGGCATCGTGGCCGGTCTGAATGCTGCGCTGGCGGCAAGCGGCGCCGCGCTGACCGTGTTCGACCGTGCGGACGGCTATCTCGGGGTGATGATCGACGATCTCGTCACCCGCGGCATCAGCGAGCCCTATCGGATGTTCACCTCCAGGGCCGAGTACCGGCTGACGCTTCGGGCCGACAACGCCGACCAGCGTCTGACCGAGAAGGGCATCGCTTTGGGGTGTGTCGGGACCGCCCGAACCCGGCATCACCGGGCTAAGATGGATGCCCTGAACGCGGCCCGGGTACTCTCGAAGTCCCTCACCATCACCCCGAACGAGGCGATCAAGCACGGACTGTCACTGAACCGGGATGGTCAGCGCCGGTCGGCGTTCGAGCTGATGGCCTATCCGGACATCGGCTGGGACCAGGTCCGTGCGATCTGGCCGGAGCTGTCCGCCATTGATCCTGTGATCGCGACCCATCTCGAGATCGATGCCAAGTACGACGTCTATCTGGAGCGCCAGAGCGCCGACGTCGAAGCCTTCAGGCGGGACGAGGGCATGGTGCTTTCCGAAGTCGACTACCAGCTCGTGCCGGGTCTCTCCAATGAGGTGCGGGCGAAGCTGGAGAAGGCGCGCCCGTTCACGGTCGGCCAGGCCGGCCGGATCGATGGAATGACGCCGGCAGCGCTCGGCATTCTCGCGGCCTATCTCCGCCGCGAAGCTCGAAAGACCTCCAAGGCAATCGCATAGGCGTTTCACGTGAAACAGCGCGGATCGGGCGGGGATAGACCGCTATCGCGACGACCCGGAGCGGGTAAGGGCGCCGCTCGGCGAACCGAGCAGCCGCCGGCCGGGCCGAAGTTCGACAAGGCCAGCGCCAACGATCAGGCGCTGGATTCGATCATCGCCGCGGACAAGGTCGCGGCCCTCAAGCTCGCGCCCGTTTCACGTGAAACCGAAGCCCGGCTTGATCACTACATCACGCTGCTCAGGGCGTGGCAGGCCAAGACCAATTTGGTCGCGCCCTCGACCTTGCCTCATCTCTGGACCCGGCACATCGCCGACTCGCTCCAGCTCGTGGCTCTCGCGCCTTCGGCCAAACGCTGGGCTGACCTCGGCAGCGGTGGCGGCTTTCCCGGCGTCGTGCTCGCCTGCGCCATGGCCGAGACGCCTGATACCAGCGTCCATCTCGTCGAGCGAATCGCCAAGAAAGCCGCCTTTCTGCGCGAAGCGATCCGCGTCACCACATCTCCGGGAGTCGTACATCTGGCTGAGATCGGGGATAATGTGGATAGAATCACCGGCCCCGTCGATTGCGTCACCGCGCGCGCGCTCGCTCCGCTACATCAACTCATCGGCTTTGCGGAGCCGCTGATGCGCCAGGGCGCAAAAGCGTTGTTTCTGAAGGGTCAAGATGTAGAGGCTGAATTGACCGAAGCCGCTAAATATTGGAGTATTCAGCCGCAGCTTCACCAGAGTCGGACAGGTGACGGTTGGATCGTCGAGCTGACGTCCGTCGAACGGCGCGGGTGAGTCGTTCCAGGGGTTGATTGGGGAATTTGCGATGAGCGTGATTGACGAGCCGCAGCAAGAACAGACCGCCCAGGAACAGACCGCTGAGGTCCCGCAGGGCCACCCGCGCATCTTGGCGCTGGCGAATCAGAAGGGCGGCGTGGGAAAAACAACCACGGCGATTAATCTTGGCACGGCACTCGCTGCGATCGGCGAGCGCGTCCTGATCGTCGATCTCGATCCGCAGGGCAACGCCTCGACCGGCCTCGGCATCGATCGCCGCAACCGCTCCTGCTCGACCTACGACGTGCTGATCGGTGAAGCCCCGCTGCGCGAGGCAGTTGTTTCGACCGCGGTGCCGCGGCTGCACATCGCGCCCTCGACCATGGATCTCTCCGGCCTCGAGCTCGAGCTCGGCACCACGCCCGGTCGCGCGTTCAAGCTGCGCGACGCCATCGGCGCGCTCAACAACAACGTCTCGCCGGATGCCGATTACACCTATGTGCTGATCGACTGCCCGCCCTCGCTAAACCTGCTCACGGTGAACGCGATGGCCGCCTCCGACGCGATCCTGGTGCCGCTGCAGTGCGAGTTCTTCGCGCTCGAAGGTCTGTCGCAATTGCTCCAGACCGTGGAGCAGGTGCGCTCGACGCTCAATCCGAACCTGTCGATCCACGGCATCGTGCTGACCATGTTCGACTCGCGCAACAACCTCTCGAACCAGGTCGTCGCCGACGTCCGTCAGTTCATGGGCGAGAAGGTCTACAAGACCATGATCCCGCGCAACGTGCGCATCTCGGAAGCGCCGTCCTACGGCAAGCCGGTCCTGGTCTACGATCTCAAATGCGTCGGCAGCGAAGCTTACTTGCGGCTCGCCACCGAAGTGATCCAGCGCGAGCGCGAGCTGCGCGTCACGCATTGACGATGCCGTAGGGTGGGCAAAGGCGTCTTCGCCGTGCCCACCATCTTCCGCACAAAACTGGTGGGCACGCTACGCTTTGCCCACCCTACGACAATTCAGTTCTGGAGTGCTGCACCGTGAATCCAAGGGAGCTGGCGATGGCCGACGAAGCGCGTTCGCGACTGGGCCGGGGTCTTGCGAGTCTGATCGGCGATGTCGGCGGCGAGGCTCAGCACGTCGATCGTCCGCGCGCGCAGCGCAAGGTGCCGATCGAATTCATCAAGCCCAATCCGCGCAACCCGCGCCGCACGTTTTCGGAGACCGAGCTCAAGGAGCTCTCCGATTCGATCAGGCAGCACGGCGTGATCCAGCCGATCGTGGTGCGTCCGGTGAAGGGCGCGCAGGATCGCTACGAGATCATCGCCGGCGAACGGCGTTGGCGCGCCTCGCAGATGGCCGGCCTGCATGAGGTACCGATCGTCCCGGTCGACATCAGCGACAGCGATGCGCTGGAATTCGCGATCGTCGAGAACGTTCAGCGCGAAGACCTCAACCCGATGGAAGAGGCGCTGGGCTATCACGCACTCGCCAACGAGTTCAAACGCAGCCAGGACGACATCGCAAAAGTCGTCGGCAAGAGCCGCAGCCACATCGCCAACATGATGCGGCTGACGAAACTGCCGGCCGAGGTGCAGGCCTTGATCACGAGCGGCGAGCTGTCGGCCGGTCACGCCCGTGCGCTGATCGGCGTGCCCGATCCGCTCGCGGCCGCCAAGCGCATCGTCGAGGAGGGCCTCAACGTCCGCCAGGCCGAGGCGCTGGCACATGAAGAGGGCGTGCCGGAGCGCAAGCCGCAGAAGGCGCGCGCCACTGCCGGCAAGGAAAAGGACCCCGACACGATCGATCTGGAGAAGCGTGTCAGCGATGCGCTCGGGCTCAAGGTCACCGTCAATCACCGCGACCCCGGCGGCTCCGTCCAGATCAACTACCGCAACCTCGATCAGCTCGACGAGGTGATGAAGCGGCTGGCGAAGGGCGTGCTCTAGTCCTCACTCGCACTGTCTCACCCTCACCCTAAGGAGCCGCGAAGCGGCGTCTCGAAGGTCGAGGGCCCGGGCCTTCATCCTTCGAGACGCGCGCTAGAGCGCGCTCCTCAGGATGAGGAACTATAGCCGTCATTGCGACGCGCTTCTGCTTCCACATCGTCATTGCGAGCGCAGCGAAGCAATCCAGAATCTTTCCGCGGAGAGACTCTGGATTGCTTCGTCGCTTGCGCTCCTCGCAATGACGAGGGGAGAGGGGCATGCCCCACGACGTGGGAGAGTCCGAGCTTAACCCCGCCGCTTCGCATTCGCGGCGATTGCCATCAGCGTGCGCTGGGCGATGGCGGCGGCGAGGGTGGATTGCTTGCGGGTGTCGAGCGCGGCGGTGGCGAGCTGCTCGATGATGGCGGCGAGCCGCGGCACGCTGAAATTTCGCAGCGCCGTTTCGACCGCGGGCTTTCGTGAAAAATGCAGGCGGGGAAAGCCGCCGTCGAGCACGGCGGAGGCCGGCGTGCCATCGGCAATCGCGAGAGCGGATTTGTGCAGCCATGCCGCCTGGCGCTGCGCGGCCGAGATGATCACACCGGGGTAGGTGCCGGCGATCATGGCCTTTGCGAACTCGGTCTCGACGATGTCGGGCCGGCCGGCGAAGGCGCCATCGACGATCGGATCCAGCTTCAGCTCGGACGCGTCCGCGACCACGGACATCACATCGTCCAGCGTGATCTCGCCTTTGCCATGGGCATAGAGCGTCAGCTTGCGCAGCTCGTTGCGCGAGGCCTGGCGGTCGCCGCCGAGGAACGACATCAGCGCCGCGCGGGCATCCTGCGTGATGCGCAAATTGGCGATGCGGAGCTCGTCCTCCATCAGCCTGGCAAGGTCGCGCTCGGTGTCGGGATAGCAGCCGATCGCGACGGCCGTCTTGGCCTTCTCGCAGGCCTTGCGCAGCGGCGATTCCGGACGCAGCTCGCCGGCCTCGATCACGATGCGGCAATCCTTCACGTTCATCTCCGCCAGGGTGTCGACCCCGCTGGCAAAGCTGCGCGAGCCGGCACGGATACGGATGGCGCGGCGGCCGCCGAACAACGGCACCGTCATGGCCTCGTCGACGAGCCGCGACGGCTCGGCGGAGAGCTCGTCGCCGTCGAGCTTCACGAGCGAGAAGGGATCATTGGGGTCGTCGACGGCGGAGGCAATCAGTGCATCGGCGCGCTCGCGCACGAGGCCGGCATCGGGACCGTAGAGCAGGATGATCGGTCGGCCCCCGTCGGGACGGGCGAGGAAGGCGTCGATCTCTTTTCCGCGCAGCGCGACCATCGGGCCTGATTGTCATTCCGGGGCGCGCGCAGCGCGAACCCGGAATCTGAAGATTATGGATCGAGATTCCGGGTTCACGCTTCGCGTGCCCCGGAATGACAGAGGTAGTTACGTGCCGGCGGTGAAGAACGAGGCGAGCCGGGTCGTGATGTTCTCGGCGATCTCGTTGGCGGCACGGTCCTCAGCATCGCGCAAGGCGCGGTTGCGGGAGAAGCGCTGGTAGGAGCCGGGCATGTCATAGGACACGCGCGAGAAGGTGGTGCCGGTCATCACCGACTTGCCGCTGACGACCTCGACCAGATTGTACTGGGCGTCGATGCCGTAATTCTCGCTGGTCGGCAGGCCGGTATTGGGATCGACGATCAGCGACGACTTGTTGCTCGTGAAGCGAATCTCGAGGCGGTGCGTCGGCGGCATGCCGGTCGCCGTGCCGTAAAGCTTGAAGGCCAGGGCATTGCGGACCTCGACGCCGACGCGGGCTTCGCGGGAGGCATTCGCCTTGGAGATCGGCGGGAGGTCGACCCCCATCAGCTTCTCGCGCAGGCCGGGGGTACCGTCGGTACGCTCGGCATACATCGGCTGGAAGCAGCCAGCCGTCAGCGCCGCCAATGCGGCAACCGCCAGCAAGCGGGCTGCGATGCGGATCCTAGCCGACAACATTCACGATCCTCTTGGGGACGATAATCACCTTGCGGACGGGCTTACCGTCCAGGGCCAGTTTTACCGCATCGAGGGCCAAAACGGCAGCCTCGATTTCCGGATTCTGGGCCGCTGTTGCAACTGTGACCTCGCCCCGTTTCTTGCCATTGACCTGAACCACCAAGGTCACGCTGTCTTCAACCAGCAAATCGCGTTCGATTTGGGGCCAATTGGCCTCCGAAACCAGCCCGGAGTGCCCCAGAACCTGCCAGCACTCCTCGGCCAGATGCGGCATCATCGGGGAGAACAGCTGGACCAGGATCTGGCTGGCCTCCCGGATCGCCCAGGCCAAGTCGGCGGCCGGCTGGCCGGGGCGCTGGAGCACCTCCGAAAACGCGTTGGCGAATTCGCGGATGTGGGCGAGGCAGACGTTGAAGTGCAGCCGCTCGACGCCGGTGGTGACCTTGTCCAGCGCGCCATGGGCCGCCTTGCGCAAAGCCGTGGCATCCGGACCGAAAGAGGCCGGCCGGGCCGCCGGCGCGGTCTTGCCGAGTTCCACCGCATCGTTCACCAGCCGCCATAGCCGCTGCACGAAGCGCGAGGCGCCCTGGACGCGCTCGTCGCTCCAGATCACGTCGCGGTCGGGTGGGGAGTCCGACAGCATGAACCAGCGGGCGACGTCGGCACCATAAGTCTCGATGATGTCGTCGGGATCGACCGTGTTCTTCTTCGACTTCGACATCTTCTCGATCGGACCGATCTGGATGTCTTCGCCTGACGTCAGCAGCGTCGCGCGCCTGCCATTGCCGCCGATTTCGATCTTCACCTCGGCCGGCTGCACATAGGTGCCGTCGGCCTTCTGGTAGGTCTCGTGCACCACCATGCCCTGGGTGAACATGCCGGCGAACGGCTCGTCCAGCGCAATGTGGCCGGTCGCCTTCATCGCGCGGGTGAAGAAGCGGCTGTAAAGCAGATGCAGGATCGCGTGCTCGACGCCGCCGATATACTGGTCGACCGGCAGCATCCGGTTGGCGACGGCAGGCGTCGTCGGCGCGCTCTCGTTCCAGGGGTCGGTGAAGCGCGCAAAATACCAGGACGAATCCACGAAGGTATCCATGGTGTCGGTTTCGCGCTGCGCCTTGCCGCCGCATTTCGGGCAGGTGACGTGCTTCCAGGTCGGGTGATGGTCGAGCGCGTTGCCCGGCTTGTCGAAGGTCGCATCATCAGGCAGCGTCACCGGCAGGTCCGCATCCGGCACCGGCACCACATCGCATTTCGGGCAGTGGATGACGGGAATCGGGCAGCCCCAATAGCGCTGGCGCGAAATGCCCCAGTCGCGCAGGCGGAAATTGACCTGACGCTCGCCGACCGGCGCGTTGCCGCGCAGCTCGTTTTCCAGGCGTTTTGCGACCTCGTCCTTGGCCTGCTCGATGGTCATGCCGTCGAGGAAGCGCGAATTGATCATGCGGCCGTCACCGTCATAGGCGGTGTCGGTGATCACGAAGGTCTTTGGATCCTGGCCCTCGGGGCACACCACCGGCGTGTTGCCGAGATTGTACTTGTTGACGAAGTCGAGGTCGCGCTGGTCGTGCGCGGGGCAGCCGAAGATCGCGCCGGTGCCGTATTCCATCAGCACGAAGTTGGCGACATAGACCGGCAGCTTCCAGCTCGGGTCGAACGGATGCACAGCGCGGATGCCGGTGTCGAAGCCCTGCTTCTCCGCGGTATCGATGATCTCCTGCGCGGTGCCGATCTTCTTGATGTCGGCGATGAACTTCGCGAGCTCAGGGTTCTTCGCGGCGGCCGCTTGCGCCAGCGGATGATCCGACGAGATCGCCATGAACTTCGCGCCGAACAGCGTATCGGGACGCGTCGTGAAAATCTTCAGCTCGCTCTCGCCGGCCGGCGTGGTCGCCTGATCCAGCGCGAAGCGGACCAGCAGGCCCTCGGAGCGGCCGATCCAGTTGCGCTGCATCAGCCGAACCTTGTCGGGCCAGCGATCCAGCGTATCCAGCGCCGACAGCAGCTCCTGCGAGTACTTCGTGATCTTGAAGACCCACTGGCTCATCTCGCGCTGTTCGACGATCGCACCCGAACGCCAGCCGCGGCCGTCGATCACCTGCTCGTTGGCGAGCACGGTCATGTCGACCGGATCCCAGTTGAGCTTGCGCTTCTCGCGCTCGGCGAGGCCCGCGCCGAGCATGTCCAGAAACATCTTCTGCTGATGCTTGTAATAGCTGGGATCGCAGGTCGCGAATTCGCGTGACCAGTCCAGCGACAGCCCGATCGAGCGGAGCTGCTTCTTCATCGCGGCGATGTTGTCGTAGGTCCAGGCCTTCGGCGCGACCTTGCGCTCGATGGCGGCGTTCTCGGCCGGCAGGCCGAACGCGTCCCAGCCCATCGGGTGCAGGACGTTGAACCCCTTGGCGCGCATGAAGCGGGCCAGCACGTCGCCGAGCGTGTAATTGCGGACATGGCCGATATGGATGCGCCCGGACGGGTAGGGGAACATCTCCAGGACGTAGTATTTCGGCCGCGAGTCGTCGTTCTTCGAGACGAAGATCGCCTGTTGGTCCCAGGTAGCCTGCCAGCGCGGTTCGGCGTCGCGGGCGTTGTAGCGTTCGGAGGTCATGGAATCGTTGGGTTTTCGTGGATTCGGCCGTCTAAAGACGGCGGACTAGGCCATAGAAGTCCTTAAGGGGTCAATGGGTTGCCGCTCGCGGCGGCGCCCCGCAATGCTGCTCCGCAAAAGTACGGAGCGGCCTATTGGGATCGGGTTAAGGGGTCGGTGCGAGGTTGGCCGCCAACAGCACCCGCCAGGCGATGGATTCAGGCTTCGACGATCTCGATTACGACTATGCCGCGTCCATCGCCGGACGGGCGGTGCGGAGCATGGCCGAGCAGCGAATTCCGCCGACGCCGACCAATTTTGCGGTCTGGTTCCACTATTTCGCCGGCACCCATGACGACCTGCGCAACGCGATTGACCTCCTGATCGACCACAGCCGTCCCTTCGACGCCAGGATCAATCAGGATCTGTTCGAGACCTATGTCGCGCCCCGGGCGGGCGTCGTCGCCTCCAAGACGTCCGAGCGGCTGCATGCCCTCATGGGGGTGGCGAAGGAGTTTCTGGCGACGGCGATCGCCGACAATCATTTCCAGATGCAGGCGATCAGCGAGGTCGCCGATCAGGGCAAGGCCGGCGTCGATCCGAAGGTGCTGGTCGCCCAGCTCATGAATGAATTGAGCCGTGCCGCCACACGGGCGACCCGGCTCGAGGCGGGCTTTTTGGAAAAGACCCGCGAGCTCGACGTGATCCGCGACTCGCTGTCCAAGTCCGAGGAGAGCGCCCGGACCGATACGCTGACGGGCCTCGCCAACCGGCGGGCGCTCGATGAATTCCTGCGCAAGGCGCAGGCGACCGCGGATTGGGGCGAGCCGCTCAGCGTGCTCTTGCTCGACATCGACCACTTCAAGACCTTCAACGACAATTTCGGCCATGGCGTCGGCGACCAGGTGCTGCGGTTGATGGCAAAAGTGTTGCGCGAAAAAGTTCGCGAGCAGGATCTGCCGGCCCGCTATGGCGGCGAGGAGCTTATCGCCGTGCTGCCGGATGCCGATCTCGCCACGTGCGCCGGGATCGCCGAGCGCATCAGGTACGCGATCGCCGAATGCACGATCACGCGCCGCTCGACCGGCGAGACCCTGCCCGGCATCAGCGTGTCGATCGGCGTGGCGCAGTACCGTGCGGGCGAGGCGATCACCGATCTCATCGAGCGTTGCGACCGCGCGCTCTATCTCGCCAAGGGCGGTGGCCGAAATCGTGTTGTGACGGAAGTCGAGCTCGATCGTGCCGGAGCTGCGGGCTAGGCGCTAGCCGCCATCATCATGTCGGCCGAGCCGCTCTCGATCGCCTGCACGCCGTGCTCGACGACGTTGTTGCGGCCGCGGTGTTTTGCGGCGTAGAGCGCGGCGTCGGCGGCTTCGATGAGATCGCCGGGACGCAGCGTCTCGTTGGGCCGCGCCGCGGCGACGCCGATCGAGACGGTGACGATCATGTGGGCCGAGGTGATGTGCGGCAGGCACAGCTTCAGCACGGCCGCGCGCACCTGCTCGCCGATCTCGACGGCGCGGTTCACATCGGTGTTCGGCAGCAACAGGCAGAACTCCTCGCCGCCATAGCGCGCCGCAAAGCCCATCGTGTCGGCGGCGATGCCGGACAACGATTCGCCGAGCCTGGTCAGGCAGGAATCACCCTCGAGATGGCCATAGGTGTCGTTGAAGAGCTTGAAGTGATCGACGTCGATCATCAGCAGCGCGAGATCGCTGCCATATTGCTGCGCGCGCATCCATTCGAAGTCGAGCCGGCTCTGGAAGCCGCGGCGATTGGCGAGGCCCGACAGCATGTCGATCGAGGCCATCACGGTCAGGCGGTCGTTGCTCGCGATCAGCTCGCGCTCGCGCTGGCTGAGCTGCGCGGCCATGGCGTTGAACGCGCGGGCCAGCGGCACGAACTCGGCCGGCAGGCGGTTGCGCGCGGCGCGCGCCGAGAGGTCGCCCTCGCCGAGGCGCTTGGCCATGTCGGCCAGCATCTCGATCGGCTTGATCACGAGCTTCTCGGCAGCGATCAACGCGCCGAGCAGGACGAACAGGACGACGAAAGCGAGCTGGAGATAGGCGGTGCGAATGTCGCGGCTGACCGCCGCGGACACCTTGTCCTCGTCGATACTGGCGATCAGGCGGGCATTGGTGCCGGCGATGCGGATATAGCTGACCGCGCGGCGCGAGCCGTCAGCGGCTAGGAAAGAGAGCGAGCCCTCGTCCTGGTCCGAACGCAGCGCCCTGTCGGCGATCGCGGACATCAGCGGCATGTTGTCGAGCGGGCGGCCGATCGTGCTGTGCTGGTCAGCCGGTGCGGCCAGCACCGTGCCGGCGCTGTCGACCAGCACGGCGGTGATGCCGGCGCGGCCGCCGAGATTGCTCATGACCTTCGACATCCAGTCGAGGTTCACGGTGGCGAGCACGACGGCATCCGGCACACCGCTGAACGCGGACACTGGATAAACGGCCATCACGGTCGGTGACGGCACCGGCCGCGACAGGATGAAGTCGCTCAGCACAAAGCGGCCGGTTTCCTGCGCCTGCTGGAAGTAAGGCCGGTCGCTGAGGTCGAGGCCGACATACATGTTGTTGGTGGCGCACTGGATGCGTCCGTCCTGGCCGGCGATCAACAGCGTGCGGATCCAGGGAAGGTTCGACGGCAGGCTCGCGCGCAGCACGTCGCAGCTCTTGCTGATGCCGCCGGCGGAGGCGCGGATGAAGGCTTCAGATTTGAGGATGGTCTCGACCGACGAGATCACTTCGCGCTGCGCATCGGCGCTGTGTCTTGCAATGGTGGTGAATTCAGTCGCGGCCTGCGCGATCTGCCGTGCGCGCGTGTCCTCGAGCGAACGGATGCGCTCGAACATCAAGGGCGTCACCAGAATCACCGCGAGCAACGCAAGCCGTGCCCGGATACCGAGAACCTGCTTGAGTTTCGCTCGTTTGCGGTTGAAACTGACGTTTGCCATCTTCGCTGCCCACCCCATGGGCCAAGGTAAAGCGAAGGGTTCAAAAACTCTTTCTTGAACTCGGTAAAATTAGAACTAGCTCCGCAACAATCCGGTCCGATCCGACGTCATGACAGAAAACAACGCCGTGCCGGTAACCGGCGATTCACCAAACGCGCTCGCCGCGGTCGAAGCCGAAATTGCTCGCGCCTGCAAGGAAGCCCGGCGCGATCGCGCCTCCGTGACGCTGATCGCGGTGTCCAAGACTTTTGCCGCGGATGCAATTATGCCGGTAATCATCGCCGGACAGCGCGTATTCGGCGAAAACCGCGTGCAGGAGGCCAAAGGCAAGTGGCCGGCGTTAACGTCCGCTTATTCCGGCATCGCGCTGCATCTGATCGGGCCGCTGCAATCCAACAAGGCGAAGGAGGCGGTTGCACTGTTCGATGCCATCCATTCGGTCGACCGCCCGAGCATTTGCCAAGCGTTAGCCAAGGAAATCGAATCCCAGAACAAGCACCCGGAACTGTTCGTCCAGATCAATGTCGGCGAGGAGCCGCAGAAGGCCGGTATCGCTCCCGGCGAGGCCGATGCCTTCATTGCCAGTTGCCGCGACACCTATGGACTGACGATCTCCGGGCTGATGTGCATCCCGCCGGTCGACGAGCCGCCGGCGGCGCATTTCGCGCTGACGGCCAAGATCGCGGAGCGCAATGGTTTGAAGAAGCTTTCGATGGGCATGAGCGCGGATTTCGCGAACGCCATCATGCTCGGAGCCACGCATGTCCGCGTGGGGAGCGCGATCTTCGGGCATCGGTGAAGCCGCTGGCGAAGGCTGAGCCGCACGAAGGCTCTCGAATTCGTCATTGCGAGCGTAGCGAAGCAATCCAGAATCCTTCCGCGGAGGCAGTCTGGATTGCTTCGTCGCAAGGGCTCCTCGCAATGACGGCGGTGGCTAAGCGAACCCCACCGACACCTTCCCCAGCGCGCCAAAATCCACCGCAAAGTGATCGCCGGCCTGGATCGGCAGCGGCGGATGGCACGTGCCCGTTGTCACCACCTCCCCTGCCCGCAACGTGATGCCGAGCCCGCGCAGCTCGTTGGCAAGCCAGGCCAGGGCAACACGGGGATCGCCGAGCACGTTCTTGCCGTGGCCGAGATAGTGCTGGCCGCGCAGCATGATCTGCGGCCGCTCCTCGACGAGATCAATGGCGCGCCAGTCCGCAGTCGTCGCGGCACCTAGCACGAACAGATGCGCGCAGGCATTGTCGGCGATGAGCTGCGCCTCGCCGGCGCCGGCGAAATCGACAAAGCGCGAATCGGGAATCTCGATTGCGGGATGGAAAGTGTCGACGGCGGCGAGGACCTCCTCAACGCTGTAAGGCGCGGACCGCGGCGGCAGATCGCGCCCCATGCGGAACGCGAATTCGGGCTCGCCGACGCGCATCGCGATGCCTTTCATCGGGGCCGTGCCGCCATCGGCGATCACGGTGTCGCTCATGATGCGACCGGCCAGCGGTCCCGTGACGTTGATATGCTTCTGTCCGGACTCGCTCGTTGCCGCGATCTTCCAGCCGAACAATTGTCCGAGCGCTTGCGTTTCGAGCGCGGCCTGGATCGCATAGCCCTCGGTGCGGCTCTGCGGCCGCAACCGCGGCTCCAGCGCATCAAACTTGCTGCCGTCGCGCCAATGTTTGACGAAGACCTGCGAAGCGGCGGCGATCCGATCCTTGTCGAGCATGTGCCCTCACCCGATGATGATTCTTGTTCGTGGTCCAAGCCGCCGCAGCAATTGCAGCATGGCTGCCTTGGTCATGGAGACGCAGCCTGCGGTCGGCCCGAAATTGTCGCGCGCCAGATGCAGGAACACCGCGCTGCCGCGGCCGGCGATGCGCGGCCGGGTGTTGTGGTCGATTTCGATGATGAAGTCATAGAGATGGTCGGCCCGCTTGAGCCGGTCACCGCCCTGCTCCGGCCCGAGCCGGATCGCCTGATTGTAGTGGCGATCTCCCGGGTCCTCGCACCAGGCGTCCGTGTCGCCGATGGTCCGGGCCGGAAGAAAGGTCTGCGGGCGGCTGTGGCGGTCGCCCCGCCACCATAATTGCCTGGGGCGGAAGCTGCCCCTCGGGGTGCCGCCATCGCCCTCGCGCTTGTTCGCCAGGATTCCGCCCCGCCCCAGCGCCACCGGAATCGTCAGGGCGCCGGCCGTCAGCCAGCCCCGGCGCGGATTCCCGGCCGCAGGCTTAACGTGGATCGCTCGGAGCGGTCCGGAGCCACGATTCCTGGTGTAACTAACTGATGCAGCTTTGTTTTTCATCTGAACGTGCGATGTCGAATTCATTACAGGACATTCATCAAAACGCCCTGCAATTTTGAGTTAGAGTGGTTCTGGCTTGTGAATCGGTAACAGCCCACTACTTCATCACGAACAACAATAATAACAGCGACCCCCCTAAACTTCCCTCTCGGCTGGGTGCAGCATGGATGCGCGCCGCGCCGGACCCAAAAGGATGATCCCCTATGGCCAATGCCCGCAAGATCCTGATCGTGGATGACGATACCGATCTGCGCGATACGTTGGTGGAGCAATTATCGCTGCACGAAGAATTTGAAGCCTCCGCGGTCGATACCGGCGCCAAGGGCGCGAGCGCCGCGAAGGCCAATGCCCCCGATCTCGTCCTGATGGATGTCGGCCTGCCCGACACTGATGGCCGCGAGGTGGTCCGTTCCCTGCGCAAGGGCGGCTTCAAGGCCCCGATCATCATGCTCACCGGGCACGACACCGATTCCGACACCATTTTGGGACTTGAATCCGGCGCCAACGACTACGTCGCAAAACCGTTCCGCTTCGCCGTGCTGCTGGCCCGCATCCGCGCCCAGCTCCGCCAGCACGAGGCGAGCGAGGACGCCGTGTTCTCGGTCGGCCCCTACTCCTTCCGCCCGGGCTCGAAGATGCTGACCGCGGCCAATGCGCGCAAGGTCCGCCTCACCGAGAAGGAGACCGCCATCCTTCGCTTCCTCTACCGGGCCGGCCAGATGCCGGTCTCGCGCGAGACCCTGCTCCAGGAAGTCTGGGGCTATAATTCCGGCGTCACCACCCACACGCTGGAAACCCACATCTACCGCCTGCGCCAGAAGATCGAGAAGGACGCCGCCAACCCGGAGATCCTGGTCACGGAAGCCGGTGGCTACAAGCTGGTGCCGTGATACGCTTCATGGGCGTGCGAATCGTTTTAGATCGCGTGCCTTTCGAGCCCCGGACCTGAATGTCAATCGACGACGACGTAGCGCTTCTCGAGCGTGTCCCCACACTGCGCCTGTTGGGAGACGCTTCGTTGCGCATGCTGGCGATCGGCTCCGAGCAGCGTAACTTCGTCCGCGGCGACGTCCTGTTCAATCTCGGCGACGAGGCCGATGCCGGCTACGTGGTCCAGCGCGGCGCCTTTCGGGTTGACGACGGCGCCGGCGCGGAGATGATCGCAGGTCCCGGTGCGTTGATCGGCGAGCTTGCGCTGGTGGTGCCGATGAAGCGGCCGTCGAGCGCGATCGCGCTGGAGCACGCCTCCGTCATTCGCGTCGCGCGCAGCCTGTTCCAGCGCGTGCTTGAGAGCGACCCTGCCGCCGCCGTTCGCCTGCGCGACGAATTCGCCGTGCGCTCCAGCCAGATTGCGAGCGATATTTTGATGGCGGGCGCGAAGCTGACGTCCTGAGAGATCGTTCGTAACAGGGCTTCCCGAGATCAGATGTCCAGCGTCACCGTGACGGGCACATGGTCCGACGGCCGCTCCCAGCTCCGCGCGTCGCGCAGGATCTTGAAATCGCTGACCGCGTCCTTCAGTGCGCGCGAGACCCAGATGTGGTCGAGCCTGCGGCCGCGGTCGCCGACGGTCCAGTCGGCGGAGCGATAGCTCCACCACGTGTAGACCTTCTCCGACATCGGGATGCGCTCCCGCGCGACGTCGACCCATTCACCGGCCGTCAGCGCCGCTTGCAGCTTCTCGGTTTCTACAGGCGTGTGCGAGACCACCTTCAGAAGCTGCTTGTGCGACCACACGTCGTTCTCGTGCGGCGCGACGTTGAGATCGCCGACCAGGATGTGGCGATCCTCGCCGCGCGGATGCAGCGGCTCGCAGGCCTTCATCTCGTCGAGGAAGCGAAGCTTGTGGTCGAATTTTTCGTTCAGCGCCGGATCGGGAATGTCGCCGCCGGCAGGCACGTAGAAATTATGCAGCACCAGCGGCTTTGCGATGCTGGCCTTTTCGCCGAACGACACCGAGATGTGGCGCGAATCCACCTTGTCGCAGAAGGTGCGGATGTCCTTCGATTCAAATGGGATCTTCGAGACGATGGCGACGCCGTGATAGCCCTTCTGCCCGTTCAGCGCGACATGCTCATAGCCGAGCCGCTTGAAACGCTTCAGCGGAAAGGCATCGTCGATGCATTTTGTCTCCTGGAGGCACAGCACGTCCGGCCGCGCGCTCTTGAGAAACTTCGCGACCAGGTCGATGCGAAGCCGCACCGAATTGATGTTCCAGGTTGTCAGGGAAAGACGCATGAGGGATGCGTCTTAGCATGGAATGGCGTGGGCGAAATGCTTGTCCACAGGCGCGGTTTCGTAGGGTGGGTTAGCTCGGGCTGCGCGAAGCGCAGTCCCTTGGCGTAACCCACCTCTTTGATTTCCGCGGTGGCAGAAGTGGTGGGTTACGCCTTCGGCTAACCCACCCTACGCGCCGTCAACCCGGCGACGGGCCGTAATTGGTGAAGTCGATCTTGAACATGCCGGGATCGAGCTTCTTGTTCGAGTCCAGATTGTAGACCGCGATCGTGGTGTCGTAGCCCTGCGGGTCGGTGACGGTCCACTGCTTCAACTGGCCATCCTTGGCGCCGAACATCAGCAAGAGACGGCTGGTGCCGACCAGCGCCTGCTTCTCTTCGATGGTGACGCTGACGAAGACGTCGTCGGCCGAAACGTTGACGACGTTGGTGTCCTTCATCAGGTCGATGCGATCGGACAGCAGGAAGCGCAGCGGCGTCTGCGACAGCGGATAGACGTCCTGGGTCGCGAGCTTGCGGTCGCGCACCACGAGCGAGGATCCGTCGGCGACGATGTCGATCGGGCTCGGCGCGTCATATTCGAAGCGCACCTTGCCCGGCTTCTGAATGTAGAAGTCGCCCTGCGTCTTGCTGCCGTCGGGACCGACCTGGACGAAATTCCCGACCAGCGTCGAAAGCGACGACAGATACGCGCTGACCTTGGCCGCCTGCGCCTTCTGGTTGGCATCGAAGGTCTGGAAGATGCTGCTCGGCACGTTGCGGCGCGGATCCGGAATGACCGGGTTGGGCGGCGTCTGGGTCGCGCCGGTGACAGCGGGCCCTCCCCCCGCCGGACCGCCGTCGCGGCCCTTCGGCGCGGGCTTCGGCACGGGGACGTTCTGCGCGAACGACGCCCCGGTGACCATCGCGGCGGTGACCAGAAGCACGCCCGCCACGCGCGCGCTTCGCGCAGCGATGGTGGCGGCAAATCGAATGTCCGGATGTCTGATCAACGCGTCGTCCTGTATGGCTGGGCGCCCTTTTACCGTGATTTTGGGCAAAAGCAGATATCGATTTTGCGTGAAATGATGCCTTGAGGCGGCTTGCCTCACATATGGCTGTCTTCTTCCTCGACCAGAATCTCGCGCTTGCCGGCGTGGTTGGCGGGTCCGACGATGCCTTCGAGTTCCATGCGCTCCATCAGCGATGCGGCACGATTATAGCCGATTTGCAGGCGGCGCTGGATGTAGCTGGTCGAGGCCTTGCGGTCGCGTTTGACGATCGCAACGGCCTGCGCGAACAGGTCGCCGCCGCCATCCGCACCCATGCCGCTGGCGTCGAACACGGCGCCGCCGTCCTCGTCCTCGGTGGGCTCTTCGGCGGTAACGGCTTCGAGATATTCCGGCTGGCCCTGCGTCTTGAGGTGACGCACCACCTTTTCAACTTCCTCGTCCGAAGCGAAAGGTCCGTGCACGCGGCTGATGCGGCCGCCGCCTGCCATGTAGAGCATGTCGCCCTGGCCGAGCAGCTGCTCGGCGCCCATTTCGCCAAGGATGGTGCGGCTGTCGATCTTGGACGTCACCTGGAAGGCGATGCGGGTCGGGAAGTTCGCCTTGATGGTGCCGGTGATGACGTCGACCGACGGGCGTTGCGTCGCCAGGATCACATGCAGGCCGGCGGCGCGCGCCATCTGCGCGAGACGCTGCACCGCGCCTTCGATGTCCTTGCCGGCGACCATCATCAGGTCGGCCATTTCGTCGACGATGATGACGATGTAGGGCAGCGGGTCGAGCGAGAGCTTCTCTTCCTCGTAGATCGCCTTGCCGGTCTCCTTGTCGAAGCCGGTGTGCACCGTGCGCGTCGGTTCCTCACCCTTGGCTTTCAACTCGAGCAGGCGCGTGTTGTAGCCGTCGATGTTGCGCACACCGAGCTTGGCCATGTTCTTGTAGCGCTCTTCCATCTCGCGCACGGCCCATTTCAGCGCGACCACCGCCTTCTTCGGGTCGGTCACGACGGGCGTGAGCAGATGGGGAATGCCGTCATAGACGGACAGTTCGAGCATCTTCGGATCGACCATGATCAGGCGGCACTGGTCCGGGCGCAGCCGATAGACCAGGCTGAGGATCATGGTGTTGATGGCGACCGACTTGCCGGAGCCGGTGGTGCCGGCGATCAGCATGTGCGGCGTGCGCGCGAGGTCGATGATCACGGGGTCGCCGCCGATGGTCTTGCCGAGGCAGAGCGGCAGCTTTGCAACCGTGTCGGTCGCTTCCTTCGCGATCAGCAGCTCGCGCAGATAGACCTTTTCGCGATGCGCGTTCGGCAGTTCGATGCCGATGGCGTTGCGGCCGGGCACGACCGCGACGCGCGCCGACAGCGCGCTCATCGAGCGGGCGATGTCGTCGGCGAGCCCGATCACGCGCGACGACTTGATGCCGGGCGCCGGCTCCAGCTCGTACAGCGTGACCACGGGACCCGGATTGGCTTTCACGATTTCGCCGCGCACGCCGAAATCCTGCAGCACGCCTTCGAGCGAGCGAGAATTGGCTTCCAGCTCGGCCTTGCTGAGCGGCTGGCGATCGCCGGCCTTGGGCGCGGCCAACACGGAGACGGATGGAAGCTCGAACTTGTCGGAGGACTTCTTGGAAGCGGCCTTCGATGCAGCCTTCTTGCGCGGGGCGCGCGCGGCCGGCTCCTCCTCCTCCTCTTCCTCCTCTTCTTCGTCCGCTTCCTCGTGCTCGTCCTCGTAGTCCTCGTCTTCGGATTGGGGCGAGATCGACGGTGCGGCGCGGCCGCCGCCGAGATTCGGCTCCTGGCGACTGAACGCAACGGCTTTGGTCTTCGGTCCGCTCGACACCAGCGAGCGGTAAGCAGCGCCGAACAGCCAGATCAGCCGTGCCTTCGTGCTCATCAATGCGTGGAACAGCCAGCCCAGCGACACCGAGCCGCGATCGCTCTCCTCGTCGTCATCGAGCGGCTTGTCGTCGTTCTCGATCTCTGCGAGCTCGTCATCATGCTCGCGAGCGCCGAGACCGCAGGCGATCAGGAAGGTCGCGGCCATCGCGGCGAACAGGATCGTGCCCAGGATCATGCGATAGATCGTGCCGGGCGGTCCGAAAATCACCGCGGGCGCGCGCACCAGGGCATCGCCGACCACGCCGCCGAGGCCGGTCGGCAGCGGCCAGGCGCCACCATGCGGCCAGCAGCTGACAAAGCCCGCGGCGATCACGGTGCAGAGAATCCAGGAGCCGAGCCGCAGCGCCTCGCGGTCGAACGGGCGATGGGTCATCATGCGCCAGCCCCAGACCGCGACCGTCAGGACCAGCATGATCGCGCCGAGCCCGAGGATCTGCATCGCAAGGTCGGCGCCGATCGCGCCGGCATAGCCGAGAATGTTGCGGATCGGCCGCGAGGTCGCGTGGCTGAGGCTGGGATCCTGCACCGACCAGGTCATCAGCGCCGCCGAAGCGACGCCCGACAACCCGATCAGCCCGAGGCCGGTGAGCTCGCGCATGCGCCGCGCCAGCCCCTCGCGGATCGAGGGCGGCAGATGGCCGACCAGTGGAATGACACGTTCGATTGCCGACATGCTCATGGGCCCGCCTAACCCAGAGTTTCGACCAGCCGGTGCAGCGCCTGCGCCGTGGTCTCACTATCCTGCACCAGTGCCAGGCGAATGTAGCCGGCACCGGGATTGAAGCCGTCGGGCTGACGCCGCGCCAGAAAGGAACCGGGCACCACGCGCACGCCGGCTTCCTTGAAAAGCCTGAGAGTCACGGAGACATCGTCGCCGATCTCGGACGTATTGAGCCAGACGCAGAAGCCCGCGTCGGGCCGGCGATAGCCGTAACGATCGCCGATGATCTGGTCGGCGAGATCGAACTTGATCCGGTAGAGCCTGCGGTTCTCCTCGACATGCGCCTCATCGCCATAGGCAACGGTCGCGACATGCTGGAGCGGCACCGGCACCTGCGGCGCCGCGATGTTGCGCAGCTCCAGGAATATGCCGATGAGTTTCTTGTCGCCGGCGGCGAAGCCGACACGCAGGCCCGGCAGGTTGGAACGCTTCGACAGCGACTGGAACGCAACCACGCGGGTGAAATCGGGGCCGGCGCATTCCAGCGCGCTGCCCGGGGCTTCGCGGGTGTAGATCTCGGAATAGCACTCGTCGCTGAGGATCACGAAGCCGTGGCGGTCGGCAAGCTGCTTCAGCCGCCTGAAATAGTCGGGCTTGGCGACCGAGCCTTGCGGATTGGCGGGCGAGGCCAGGTAGAACGCGACGGTGCGCGCCAGCGTCGCTTCGTCGATGGCGTCGAGATCGGGCAGGAACCCGTTTTCGACCGTGGTCGGCAGATAAACCTGTTCGCAGGCCGCGGCGCCGGCGCCGGCGCCATAGACCGGATAGAACGGGTTCGGCATCAGGATGGCGGGCTTGCCGGGACGCGGGCCGACATAGCGCGCTGCCGCGATCGCGGCGAGGAACAGCCCCTCTCGGCTGCCATTGAGGACGAGAATCTCGGCCTTGGGGTCGAGCGGCCGCGGCAGCTTGAAGCGCGACGACAACCAGGCGCTCGCCGCCTGGCGGAATGGCTCGGTGCCCTGGTTCATCGGGTAACGGCCGAAATCGGCGATATGCTTGGCCAGCACCGGACCGACGAAATCGGGCACCGGATGCTGCGGTTCGCCGACTGCGAGCGAAATCAAGGGTTTGCCGGGCTGATGCGGCGCCAATAGCTCGTTCAGCCGGACAAAGGGCGAGCGTTCGTTGTCGGAGCTTCCACTGGCCTGCGGCGCACGGGATGAGGCGGTCATGACCATTCTGGGCGCCAGTACTCTCGGAACGGCCGGTCGCGCGCGGGCGCCGGCGGGAAAGCGGTTCAGTTCACCATAGATAGGGCGAGGTTAAGACGCGATTAACCATCGGCCGGCCGGCCCGTCCAGAGTGGAATAATTGGGCCGAATAACAACGGGATGCGGGGCTTGTTCGCAACGTTGCGGGTTCCAGCATCGCGAAACTCAGGCCGCCCCGGCGCCCTTTGCGGGGCGCCGAATCTTGCGCATCACCGTCGTGCAAATTGCATCGCCGGCGCCTAGTGCCCCGGCAGCTTCTCGAATGTCGCCATGCCCGCGGGAATCGCATGGAACTCCTGCTTGTCGCAGGTGTAGATCGCCATCTGCGGATGGAACTGCTTTGGCTCGTCCAGCGTGCCGACCTTCAGGATCGCGGCCGGCAGGCCCGGAACCTTGGTCACCAGATGGGTGCCGCATTCGGCGCAGAATTCGCGCGTCACGGCGCGCTCGAGGTCCTTGCGCGTGAACTGCTTGGGCTGCCCTGTGATGTAGCTGAAGCCGGTCGCCGGCATCGCGATGAAGGTGTTGGGCGCGCCGCCCGAGATGTACTGGCACTCGCGGCAATGACACTGAGCCTGCATCATCGGATCGCCTTCGGCCACGTAGCGCACTTCGCCGCAATAGCATCCGCCTTCCAAACGCATGACGACCTCCCGATTTGTTGTTCGTTGTGGCCGGTATTTCTGCGCCGGCAATCTGGAATGGCAATCCTTTTCTTCTGCGCGCGGTCAAAAAGAGTGCGGCCCGATCGATGGTCAGGCCATGGATATTGCCTTGCGCCTATCGCCTGGCGAGGCCGCAGCCGTTGAATGCTCGACTTCTCCAGCATCCGCTGCTCATGCATTCCGCTTCCTGTCGCACGCAAAAGGTTGAGCCGCAATTCGGCTGGCCGCCAAAGTTGACGCAAGCCACCGCGCAATTTCTGCGCATGATAGAACAACTCATCCCGTTGCCGCCTGGCGTGGCCTGTCCGCCCTCGCGCCGATCGGAAGGTGCAGCAGCCGCATTGTCATTACGCTTTGCGGCGCGCTTCGGGTCGGGCTGCCTCCGATCGGCTTCTCCGCTCGGCGCGGATACCTTCGAAAAGTCGTAACGACACGGCCAATAGGTTTCGGTGCGGACGCCAGCCCCTTTGGAATCCTTTAGTTCGATCACGACCTTGTACTGATAGGACGATCCGCGAGTGCGGTTCAGCGGATCCTTGTCGCCAACGATACCGTTGACCGAGACGGTACTGCTGCCGTCCGGTTCGATCTTGCCGTCATAGGTCACGGAGCCGGGCTGGCCTGCGTCCCCTAACACGGTGTGCAGCACTCCGTCCTTGATGCGAAACACATATTGGCGACGCGATTCTGGAAAAGGCGGCTTGCTTTCGCAGCTTTCGTTGGCGATCCAGGCTCCGTCGAAAGTGGTCGGGCGCTTCGCGCTTTCGATGGGCTTCGACAACAGCTCGATGCGATATTTCGCCAGGTCTGCGAAGGCACAGGACGGGAAGCGAAGCAGATGATCCCTGAACGCCGTGACGGTCCCGAGCGCATCCGCACCGCGCCAATGGTCGGCGGCCTCTGCGCAAGGGTCAGTCCGAGGTGACGATGGTGTCAGCGCTGCGGTTTCGGCTTTGCCATTGAGGTAAAGCTCGCCGAAGAACGACAGCGACAGCTCCGGGACCTGTGATCCCTTGGTGCGCCGGTAGACGCTGGCGCCGATCGTCTGGAACACCGCGTTGATGTTGTCTCTGTCGCTGATGTGCTCAAGAAACGCACTGGTATAAGGACTGTTGCGGCCGTTGCCGTCGTCGGCGGTGCGACCGGCCTGGGTCGCATAGGAGATGATGGTGCCTTCCGGGCTCTCCATCTTGGCCAGCCCGCGGCCGATGGCCACGCCGCGACTCTGTCCGATGTTGCGCCGAAGCTCGTCAGCGAATGGATTGTCGCGGCAGGCGTCGAGCACGAGGATGCGCAGGTTCTTGGCCTGCTGGAGATCCGCCAGAATCTCGTCGGCGCGGACCAGGCGCCGCAGATCGACCTCGTCGCGCACGACAGCATCGATGGGCACCAGATAGTTGACGCCTGCGAATTGAAGTGCGTGTCCGCTGTAATAGAACAGGGCCACGTCGGCGCCGCGGGCCGCGCGCGCAAAGCGAAGAACGGCTTCCTGCATGGCGGCCTGATCGAGATCGGTCACGACCAGAGGTTCGAATCCCGATCGCTTCAGGGCCGCGCCGACGTCGGCCGCATCATTGGTCGGATTGGCAAGGGTGGGAACGTTCCGGTAGGCGCCGTTGCCGATTACCAGCGCGACGCGCTTGTCAGCCTTGGCGTCGAGGGCAGACAAGGCGAGCAACAGCAAACACAAGGTCACGTAACGCAACAGGCGCATGAAACCGTGCTCCGGGCGGGAGCATGATATTCACCAGTCTTGGGACAATGCAATTTGGGCTTGATGCAGGCCCAGCTGCTGCGACGATGCGGCGCGCCAAAAAGAAAGGGGCTCCAGCTTGCGCTGGAGCCCCTCAACGGTCGGGACATTGCCGGGTATGTGCCCCAAACCGTAGTTCTGGGTGCGGCCCCCGGAGGGGCCGCGCCCGGGAGGAGACTTACATGTTGTAGGCGCGCTCGGTGTGCTCGGTGATGTCGAGGCCTTCACGCTCGCTCTCGACATTGGCGCGGAGGCCAACGATCACATCGACGACCTTGTAGAGGATCGCCGAGCCGATGCCCGACCACACCAGCGTGGTGCCGACGCCCCACACTTGCGAGAGCATCTGCGCCGCGAAGTCGTAATCGGCGACCTTCGGCGGGATCGCGGTGTAGTCGATGATGCCCGCACCACCCAGCGCCGGATTGACGAGGATGCCGGTGCCGAGGGCGCCGACGATGCCGCCGACGCAGTGCACGCCGAACACGTCGAGGCTGTCATCGTAGCCGAGCGCGTTCTTCACGACGGTGCAGAAGAACAGGCAGACCACGCCGACGACGAGGCCGAGCACGATCGCGCCCATCACGCCGGAGAAGCCGGCCGCAGGCGTGACCGCCACGAGGCCCGCGACAGCGCCGGAGATGACGCCGAGCACCGACGGGTGACCCTTGATGATCCACTCCGCGAACATCCACGACAGCGCGGCGGCTGCGGTGGCGACGAAGGAGTTGGTCATGGCGAGGGCAGCGCCGCCGTTGGCCTCGAGGTTGGAGCCGGCGTTGAAGCCGAACCAGCCGACCCAGAGCAGCGAGGCGCCGATCATCGACATGGTCAGCGAGTGCGGAGCCATCAGCTCCTTGCCGTAGCCGACGCGCTTGCCGATCAGGAGAGCGCCGACGAGACCTGCGATGCCGGCGTTGATGTGCACCACGGTGCCGCCCGCGAAGTCGATCGCGCCCTTCTTGAAGATCCAGCCTGCGTCGGCGTTGATCTCGTCGAGCTTGGCCTGCGCCGCGGTCTTTGCCGCCGCGTCAGTGGCAGCAGCGAGAGCCTTGGCAGCGTCCTGGATCATGTCCGGGCCGGGCCAGTACCAGACCATGTGCGCGATCGGGAAATAGATCAGCGTGACCCAGAGCGGGATGAACAGCGCGATCGCCGCGAACTTCATGCGCTCGGCGAAGGCGCCGACGATGAGGGCGGGCGTGATCGCCGCGAAGGTCATCTGGAAGCACATGTAGATGAGTTCCGAGATGTTGGCGTCGACCGAGAAGGTCGCGGCCTTCGAGTCGGTGGTGACGCCCATCATGAAGGCCTTGGAGAAGCCGCCGATGAAGTCGGAACCGCCGGTGAAGGCGAGGCTGTAGCCGTAGACGGCCCAGATCACGGTGACGACGCAGACGGTGTAGAACACCTGCATCAGGACGGAGAGCATGTTCTTGGAACGGACGAGGCCGCCGTAGAACAGCGCGAGGCCGGGGATCGTCATCAACAGCACGAGCACTGTCGATGTCAGCATCCAGGCGTTGTCTCCCTTGTTGACCGTTGGCTCGGCATAGGCCGCGGTCGCAGCGAACATGCCGACTGCGAGAGCCGCCAATCCCGCGCCATAGGGACGCTTAAACGTCATTTTATTCACTCCTGATTGGTAAAGGTTGAGCGCGAAATCAAAGGGCCGCGGCATCGGCCTCGCCGGTGCGGATGCGAACCGCATGGTCGAGGTTGATGACGAAGATCTTGCCGTCGCCGATCTGCCCGGTTTTCGCGGCGGACGTGATGGCGTCGATGGTCTTGTCGACCTGGTCGGAGGCGACAGCGACTTCGATCTTGATCTTGGGCAGGAAGCTCACGGCGTATTCAGCACCGCGATAGATTTCCGTATGGCCCTTCTGGCGGCCATATCCCTTGACTTCCGTCACCGTGAGACCGTGAACGCCGATGGCGGTCAGGGCGTCACGGACTTCTTCCAGCTTGAATGGCTTGATAATCGCCATAACAATTTTCATGGGTCCTATCCCCGCTTGGCCCGGTCCGGACGTGGCCGGGCGTTTCTCGACTGGTTCGCCACGAGGGAGAAGTTCACTACGCGGGCACAGCCAGGACCCTTAGAATCAAATGCCGTGCCAGATCGGGCACGTTGCCTAACGGACTATGAAAACGGGTGTTTTCGCCTTTGACGCGTAGTGGGGTGCAGTGCGCTATTACGTCGCGCTTAAAACATGATCATATCTGCTCAAAAGACGAGCACGACAGGCTGCCGACACAATGTTGCACAGGCACCGAGCAGTTAGAAGGTATCTAATTACGGGGAGGCTCGCCGAGCAGCCTAACCGCGCTGCGAAATATCGAGCTCTTCGACTTCGTGCTCACGGGATATGCGCAGCGGATCAGCCAGCTTGAGCAGGATGGAGCGTGCCGGATGATGCCGGACGGTCCCTTGGATGAAGGTCCATGTCGGACCGTCAGGCGGCCTCGCGCTCCGAAAAAACCCGATCGACCAAGCCCCACTCGACCCCTTGCTGCGCGGTCATGAAGTGGTCGCGGTCCAGGGTCCGTTCCACCTCTTCCTCGGTGCGTCCGCAATGCTGCGCGTAGAGCCGGGTGATGCGCCGCTTGGTTTCCTGCATTTCGTTGGCATGGATCAGGATATCGGACGCCTGGCCCTGGAAGCCGCCGAGCGGCTGATGCACGTGAAGGCTCGCATTGGGCAGCGCGGCGCGGTGGCCTGGCTCGCCGGCCATCAGCAGAAACGAGCCCATCGAGCGCGCGGTGCCCATGCACAGCGTGTGAACCGGCGCCTTGATGAACTGCATGGTGTCGTACATGGCGAGACCAGAGGTGACCACGCCGCCATAGGAGTTGATGTAGAGATTGATCGGCCTGTTCGGATTCTCCGCCTCCAGGAACAGCAATTGCGCGCAGACGAGGCCCGACATCGCATCATTGACCTCGCCGTTGAGGAAGATGATGCGCTCGCGCAGGAGCCGCGAGTAGATGTCGAAGGATCGCTCGCCGCGGGCGGATTGTTCGACGACCATAGGGACGAGCTGAAGCATGTCGCGCATCGGCGACCTCCATGTCTGCAGGTGATGAAGTCTGTTTGGGTGGTGCTCTTAGTGGAGCATGATCTTCTCGGAAAACCGCTTCACACTTTTCCGGATCATGCTCTAGGCCGCCGCGCGCATCAGGCAGCAATTGCTGTTGGCCGGCTGCGGCAGCTTCGTTCGATCGTCGCAGACCCGCTGGATGATGCTGATGCGGGTGCCGCCGTCCTCATTCGGCTCGATCCGGAAGATGACGTGGCTTTCGCGAAATGGCGGCTCGGAATCGCGCAGCCGGTAGCGCACTTCTTCGCCTGCGATCGATGATTCCGGCTCGGCGCCGGCAAGGTCGCAATCCGGCAGCCAGCGTTCGCGCAAGGCCGGAATGGTCACGGCGCGCCAGACTTTTGCCGGTGGCGCATCGAATTCGTATTCGAGCACCAGGGCTGTGTCGGGATGATCGGGCTTCGCGGCGTCGCTCATTGATCCATCTCCTTCAAGAGATCGGCGAGCGCTTCCATGCGCTTCGGCCAGTAGGCGCGGTAGCGTGCGAGCCATGTCCCGATGGTGGCAATGCCGTTCGGATCGACCTCGTAGTTCACGAAGCGGCCCTGTCGCTCTTCGCGCACCAGGCCTGCCGCGCGCAACACGGCGAGATGCTGCGACATCGCCGGCTGGCTGATCTCCAGGCCGTCGCGCAAAGCGCTGGCGTTCAGGCTTCCGCCTGCAAGCTTCTCAAAGACCTTTCGGCGCGTCGGGTCGGCAAGCGCCTTGAAGATGTCGGCTTCGATCATGGCAACACATAAGCACGCGCTTATGTGTTGCGCAAGCCCTTACTGCAAGGCCTCGCCGTGCTGCGAAATATCCAGCCCCTCCAGCTCGTGCTCACGGGATACGCGCAGCGGCACGAACAGGGCGACCAGCTTGAGCAGGATGAAGCTCACGCCCGCCGACCAGACGAAGGTGACGGCGACCCCGTAGAGCTGGATCAGCAATTGCTGCGGATGGCCCTCGATCAGGCCGGCGGTGCCGCCGATCGCGCTGGTCGCGAACACGCCGGCCAGCAGTGTGCCGGTCAGGCCCCCGATGCCGTGGACGCCGAACACGTCGAGGGAGTCGTCGTAATTGAAGCGGTGCTTGAGCCAGGTGCAGGCCCAGTAGCAGACCGCCCCCGCAATCACGCCGATGACGATGCCATGCCATGGCGCGACGAAGCCCGAGGCCGGCGTGATCGTGCCGAGCCCGGCAACCGCGCCGGAGATCATGCCGAGCACCGACGGCTTGCGCCGGGTCGACCATTCGATCGCGCCCCAGGTCAGCGCGCCGGAGCAGGCGGCAAGATGCGTCGCGATGATCGCCAGCACCGCGCGCGAATTGGCTGCGCCCGCCGAGCCGCCGTTGAAGCCGAACCAGCCCACCCACAACAGGCCGGTGCCCATCACCGCGAGCGACAGATCGAACGGCGACAGATTTTCAGTGCCGTAGCCGTGGCGGCGCCCCATCACCTTGGCGGCGACGAGGCCGGCGGTGCCGGCCGACAGGTGCACGACGAGACCGCCGGCAAAATCCAGCACGCCCATGCTGGCAAGGAAGCCGCCGCCCCAGACCCAATGCGCCAGCGGAATGTAGACGAAGATGAACCAGGCGACCGAGAACACGAGATAGGCGGAGAAGCGCATCCGGTCGGCGACCGAGCCCGCGACCAGCGCCACCGTGATGATGGCGAAGGTCATCTGGTAGAGCATGAACAGCGCTTCCGGGATCGTCTTCGCCGCCGGGTTGACGCTGTCCATCGTCATGCCCGCGAGGAACCAGCGGTCGAGCGTGCCGATCCACGGCCCGTCGCCGACGAAGCAGAGCGAATAGCCAAATGCCACCCAGAGAATCGAGATCATCGTCACCGCGGCAAGGCTCTGCGCCATGGTGGCGAGCACGTTCTTCTTGCGCACCATGCCGGAGTAGAACAGCGCGAGCCCCGGAATCGTCATCATCAGCACCAGCGCGGTGGCGACGATCATCCAGGCGGTGTCGGCGGTGTTGATCTCGGAGGCCGCGGCATGCGCGGGCGCGGCAGTGATCGACATCAATCCGACCGGCGCAGCCATGACGGCCGCGCGGCGCAACAATCCCGCCATGTCATTTCCCCCAGCATAGAAATTGCGTCGCACGCTATGGCGTCGTTGCCCGGTGCGATCGAAGAAGACGTATCAGAGCGTTTTCGAGCGAAGCGGATACCGGTTCGCGGAAAGAAAACGCGTCAAAACCAAGATCTAGAGCGCGTCGCTGTCGGTTTCGCCGGTGCGGATGCGCAGCGCGTGGTCGATCGGCGTGACGAAGATCTTGCCGTCGCCGATCTGCCCGGTGCGCGCCGTCGCGGTGATCACGGCGACCGCCTTGTCGGCGACGTCGGAGGCGACAGCGATCTCGATTCTCAGCTTCGGCAGGAAGTTCACGACATATTCCGCGCCGCGATAGATCTCGGTATGGCCCTTCTGGCGGCCATAACCTTTCACCTCGGTCACGGTCATGCCGTGGACGCCGATCGCGGTCAGCGCCTGGCGGACTTCATCGAGCTTGAAGGGTTTGATGATCGCGACGACGAGTTTCATGGTCAGGCCTATTCCCCGGGGATGCGCCGCGCCGTATGTCCCCGGCGCCGCGTCAATCTGGCATCTTTCCGGGCAAATGGCATAAAAAACTTGCAGACTGAAGCGGAAAAACGTTTGGCCATGTGAACGCCCGCCTCTGTACAGGGCATCCGTTCATCCTTCACAATGCGTTTTTGGCATGGATGCGGTGAACCGAAGCGGTGAACCTAAGCGTCCCGGCCGGTACAAAAGTATGTTTGAGGGGGCGCTTCATGGCGAGTTGGTTCTACGCATCCGAGGGCAAGCAACAGGGGCCCTATCCGGAGGGGCAGTTCCGCGACCTCGTCGCGCAAGGGATTGTACGCCCGGATACGCTGGTGTGGTCGGAGGGCATGGCCGGCTGGCAGAAGGCCGCCGAAATCCCCGGCCTGATCGGCGGCGGCGGTGTGCCTCCGATGATGCCGGCCGGCGGCCCGCCGATGATGGGCGGCGGCGGATATGCTGGCGGCGGCGCCAGCGGAGGATCGCTGGCGGTCGATTTCGGCATCCTCGAGTTCACCTGGCGCAGCATCGTGATGCTGATCGGCATGTGCTTCATCATCCCGATTCCGTGGGTGTTCGTCTGGTACACGAAATGGATCGTGTCCTGCGTGAAGGTGCCCGGCCGGCCCAATCTCAGCTTCACCGGCAATGCGATGACGCTGGTGCCCTGGTTCTTCGGCTTCATCGTTCTGGCGATCGTGATCGGCTTCATCGGCAGTGCGCTGCTGAGCAATCTGCTGTTCATCGTGCAGCTCGCGCTCTACTGGCTGCTGGCCAGATGGATGGTGGCCAATCTTGCCTCCAACGGGCAGCCGCTCGGGCTCAGCTTCACGGGCTCGGTCTGGGCCTATATCGGCTGGAACCTGCTGTTCGCGATCTCGATGATTACGATCATTGGCTGGGCCTGGGTCGCCGCGGCGCAGATGCGCTGGTTCTGCCGCAGCATCGAAGGCACGCGCCGCGAGATCGTGTTCAAGGGGAGCGGTCTCGGGATCCTCTGGCGCGGAATCGTGGCCGCGATCCTGTTCAGCCTGATCATCCCGATCCCGTGGGTGTATCGCTGGATCATGAACTGGTTCGCATCGCAGACCGAGCTCGCTCCGCGCGGTGCGCAGGCTCGCATGTAGCGGCTGCTGGCGTCGGGTAGCGAACAGACAAGATGTCGAGCCGAATCTGGTTTCACGCATCCGGCGGCCAGCAGAAAGGTCCGTTTCCCGAGGCGCAGTTTCGCGACCTCATAGCCCAGGGCATCGTGCGCGCCGATACGCTGGTCTGGGCGGAAGGGATGGCGGGCTGGCAGAAGGCCGGCGAGGTGCCGGGTCTCGTCCCCGGCGCCGCGTCGCCGCCCTCCTTGCCGATCGATGGCAGCTCGAGCGGCCATAGCGGCGGTCCGCTGTCCGTGGACCTGCCGCTCTGGTCGTTCCTGGGATGGTGGATCCTCCTGGTGATCGGCAACCTGCTGGTGATCCCGGCGCCGTGGACCGCGACAGGCTATTATCGCTGGCTCTTCCCGCGCGTTCACGTTCCGCAGCGACCGAACATCACTTTCACCGGCCAGGTCGGAGATATCTGGTACGTCTTCGTCGCGATGGGGCTGGTCGGCTACGCAGGTTATGTCGACAGCATCCTTCAGATTCTGGCGATGCCGGTCCAGGCAGTCCTGTCCTGGATGATCATGCGCTGGGTGGTCGCCAATCTCAGCTCGAATGGTCAGCCGATTCCGATGACCTACACCGGCAGCGTCTGGGGCTTCATCGGCTGGCAGATCGTGATGTTCCTCGCCGTGTTCACGATCATCGGCTGGGCCTGGGTCATGGCCGCGTGGATGCGGTGGATATGTCGTGGCATCATTGGGACGCGCCGCGAGATGGTCTTCACCGCCACCGGCTTCCAGCTGCTCTGGCGCACCCTGGCATTCGGGTTCGGATGTCTCTTCCTGATTCCGATTCCGTGGCTGCTGCGCTGGTATTTCGCCTGGACCATGTCGCAATTCGCGCTCGTTGAACGCGGTGCAGGCGCGAACGCCTAGGCCTTTCCGTTCGAGCGCAATGTATCAGGCGTGAATCGCCAGTTGCGTGGCGATCGCTTCGGCGACGGCGCGCATGTCCCGTGCAAGCGCCAGCGAATTTGCGCGGTCGAGCTGGCTGCCGAGGCCGACGGCCGCGACGGTGTGCGAGATCGTCCCCTTTGCGTTCAGGACGGGCACGGCGACGATCGTCACGCCGGCAATGTAATTGCCGCGATCGATGCTGAACCCCTGCTTGCGGACCTGATCGACTTCCTTACGCCAGGCATCATAGGTCGGCGCGTTGTGCCAGCGCAGAAGACGGAAGCGCTTCTCGATCTCCTTCTCCGGCTGGCCGCTGAAGGCGGCGACGCAGCGGCCCGTGGCGCTGATCAAGGCGGGAAAACGGCTTCCGATGTCGACGTGAAGCCGCACCGGCGCCTGGCTCCGCGCCAGTGCGACGACGATCATGTTGTCGAGATCCGGCACCTCGACGCCGATCGCCGTGACGCCGTAGCGGCCTGATATCTCCTCGAGCTTCGGCCGCATCAGGCTGGGAAAGTCGGCATTCTCGAGCACGGCGCGCGCCAGCGGCAGCATGCCGACGCCGAGACTGTAGCGTTTGGTCTGCGGATCGACCTGCACCAAATCCTCCGCCAGCAGCGCCCGCACGATGTGCAGCGCCGTGCTCGGCACCAGATCGAGAGTCTCCGCAATCGCCTTGAGACCCTGCGGCGTGGGGCTGCGGCTGAGCAGGCGGAGGATGGCGACGGCACGCGTGACCGCAGGCACGGCGCGGACACGGGGTGATCGGGGATTCGGCATGATCGTATCGGTACAACAGCGGTCGGAGCGCAACAACACCATCTCATCGCTGCAGCGCCGGCACGGCTCGATCTTCCGGCCGCGCAGCCGGTTTCGTTTTGCTTCAGGGTAATTGTACATATACAATTAATAGTGCTATTTGACAATTAGCTTCGCTTGAGTATCGTGCCGGTCATGAACAAGCTGACCGACTACACGAGCTACGCGGACGCGCAGTCCAACTTCTCCTCCGAGAAGCTCTGGGAATTGTTCGAGGGGAATCGTGCGCGCCTGAACATCGCGCATGAATGCATCGACCGGCACGCCGGCCGCTCCGACCCGGCCGTGATCGTCGTTCGCGCGGATGGGCCGGACGAGGTGCTGGGCTTTGGCGAGCTCGCGGAGGCCTCCTCGCGCTTCGCGCATTACCTGGTGAGCCAGGGCGTCAAGCCCGGTGATCGCGTGGCGGTCATGCTCGAGCCCTCGCGCGCCTTCTACGTGTCGGTGTTCGGCACCATGAAGGCCGGCGCCATTGCGGTGCCGCTGTTCACGCTGTTCGGACCCGACGGCGTCAAGCTGCGTGTCGACGACTGCAAGCCGCGGCTGATCGTGACGAACGCGGAGAAGGCGCCGCTTCTCGCCGGGATCGGCACGGAGGTCGTGGTCGCCGACGACGCTTTCCTGAACGGCCTGCTGCGCTTTGCGCCGCACTTCACCACCGATACGGCGGCCGATGCGATGGCCCTGTTTCAATACACCTCGGGCACGACGCGCGAATTGCCCGAAGCGGTCAAGCACACGCATCGCTCGATCGTGACGCTGATGGTGGCGGCGTTGTACGGCACCGGTTTGCGCCCGGGCGATCGCTTCATATGCCCGTCATCGCCGGCATGGGGGCATGGGCTCTGGCACGGTACGCTTGCGCCGCTGGCCCTCGGCATCACCATCGGCGCCTATGCCGGCAAGTTCAATCCGGAGCGGCTGCTGGCTGCGCTCGAGCAGTATCAGTTCACCAACATCTCCGCGGCCGCCACGCATTATCGCATGCTGCGGAACTCGGGTGCCGCGCCGCGCTATAGTTACGCGCTCGAGAAATTGTCGTTCACGGGCGAGCCGATCGACAGCGAGACGGCCGCCTTCGTCAACGACACCTTCGGCCGCCAGGTTTGCAGCATGTACGGCACCACCGAGATCGGCGTGATCCTGGTGAGCTATCCCGGCGCGGACGATTTCGCCGTCAAGCCGGGATCGCTCGGCAAGCCGATCCCAGGCGGGCGCGTCGACGTGCAGGATGCCGAGGGGCGGTCGTGCGCACCTGGCGTCGCCGGCGAGCTGAAAGTCTGGCGCCGCGGCGAGTGGATCGCGACCAAGGACCTCGGGCGTATCGACGAGGACGGGTACTTCTATCACGGCGGCCGGGCCGACGATGTCATCATCTCCGCCGGCTGGACCATGAGCGCGGTCGAGATCGAGGATGCGATCCTGAAGCATCCGCACGTGCGCGAGGCCGCGGCCATCGGCGTGCCCGATCCGTTGCGTGGGCAGGTGGTGAAGGCTTTCGTCGTCGCCGACCGGCCGGGCGATGCGTCCTTCGAGCACGAGATCCAGGACGTCGTGCGCCAGCGCCTCAGCCATCACGAATATCCGCGTCTCCTCAGCTTCGTCACGGAGCTGCCCAAGACGCCGGCCGGCAAGGTCAACCGCAAGGTGCTGCGTGACCGCGAGCAGGCCGTCAAACAATCAGAAGCCGCGAATTAGAGAAAGGGAACGTCACATGCTGGACAAGATCGAAACCAGATTTCCGAAGATCACCGAAGAGGGCCTCGACGATCTGCGCAAGCGCATCGGCGTCACGATAGGCGTCACCGCCGAACCCTGGTGCTACGAGGCAACGCGCGACAACATCCGTCACTACGCCCACGGCATCGGCGACGACAACCCGCTCTGGTGCGATCCGGAATACGCCGCCAAGTCGAGCTATGGCGGCATCGTCGCGCTGCCGAGCTTCCTGTTCTCGACCAGCCGCATCGTGTCGGGCTATGTCGGAGGGATGCCCGGCGTCCACGCCATGTGGTCGGGCGCGGACTGGACCTGGCACAAGGCCGTCAGGCGCAACGACGTCATTTCGACCGAGGCAAAGCTGAAGGACCTCGTCGAGCATCAGACGCGCTTCGCCGGCCGCGCCATCCAGCAAACCTATCATGTCGATTTCTTCAACCAGCAGGGCGACCTCGTCGCCGAAGCGGATAGCTGGTGCTTCAGGACCGAGCGCGACCACGCGCGCGACCAAGGCACCAAGTACAGCGAGGTCAAGGCCCGCGCGCCGCGCCGCTACAGCGACGAGGAGCTGGCCGCGGCCTACAAGCACTACGCCGAGGAGCGCATTCAGGGCTCGCGTCCGCGCTACTGGCAGGACGTCACCGAAGGCGAGGCGCTGCCCGTGATGCTGAAGGGCCCGATGACGGTCACCGGCTTCATCGCCTATGCGCAAGGCTGGGGCGGTCTCTACATTCGCGCCAACAAGCTCGCCTGGAGGCTGCAGGACGCCCACCGTGGCCTCGGCATCCCGAACCGCTTCAATATCCCCGACTGTCCGGAGCGCGTGCACTGGGAAGAGGAATTCGCGCTCGAGGTCGGCGCGCCCGGCGCCTATGATTACGGCCCGGAGCGTTGCTCCTGGCTCACCCATCACCTCACCAACTGGATGGGCGATGACGGCTTCCTGCGCCGCGCGACCTGCAAGATCCGCCGGCACAATCCCGAAGGCGACATCCTGTTCATCAAGGGCAAGGTGAAGCGCAAATTCGTCGAGAACGGCCGTCACCTCGTCGAGATCGAGCAGGAGGCGCGCAACCAGGACGATGAACTGTCTGTTCTCGGAACCGGCATCGTGGAATTGCCGAGCCGCACCTGACAACAACCAACTGGGCGAATGAGCATGCCCGCACCTGATCTCGCGCGCGGAGCGGTGACCGGCCTCAAGGTCATCGATCTGTCGCGCGTGCTGGCGGGGCCGCTGTGCACGCAGATGCTGGCCGATCATGGCGCCGAAATCGTCAAGATCGAGCCACCATCGGGCGATGAGACCCGCGGTCTCGGGCCACCCTTCGATGCGGCCGGACAAGCCGCGTATTTCGGCGCCGTCAACCGCGGCAAGCGCGGCATGGCGCTCGACCTGTCGCGCGCTGAGGGACGCGCGGTGCTCGAAGCCCTGCTGCAGGACGCGGACGTGCTGGTGGAGAATTTCCTGCCCGGCACCATGGAGCGCTGGGGCCTCGGATACGAGGCTCATTTGTCCGCGCGCTTTCCGCGCTTGATCTACTGCGCCATCTCCGGCTTCGGCGCAGACGGGCCGCTCGGCGGACTTCCCGGCTACGATGCGGTGCTCCAGGCTATGTGCGGCCTGATGAGCATCAACGGGACGCAGGATTCGGGCGCCACGCGCGTCGGCGTTCCCATCGTCGACTACGTCACCGGCTACAATGCGCTCACGGGTGTACTCCTCGCGCTCGCGGCACGCGAACGGACCGGACAGGGGCAGCGCGTCGAGGTGACGTTGTTCGACACCGCGCTCGGCCTTCTGGTTCCGCACGCGGCGAACTGGATCTGCTCGGGGAACGCACCCGGTCGTCTCGGCAGCGCCCATCCCAACATCGCGCCCTACGACAAGTTCGCGGCGGCCGACGGCGAGATATTCCTCGGCATCCTCAATGATGGTCAGTTTCGCCGCTTCTGCCAGAAGGTGGGACGCGGTGACCTCCTGGATGATCCGCGCTTTCGGACCAATGCCGACCGGCTCACCCACGTCGCAGCGCTGCGCACCGAGCTGGAACGCACGCTGGCCGGCTTCAAATCGGAGACGCTTTGCCGTGAATTGATGCAGGCCGGCGTTCCCGCGGGCGCCGTCAACACCGTGCCGCAGGCGTTCGCGCAACCCCATGCCGCCCATCGCGACATGCTGGTCGAAAGCGAGGGCCATCGTGCACCCGGCATTCCCGTGAAGCTCGCGCAGACGCCCGGTCGCACCGGGCGGCGGCCGCCCCGCTTCGGCGAGCATACCCGTGAAATTCTGGCGGAAGCCGGTCTTGACGACGCGATGATCGACCGCCTGCTCGATGCAGGCATCGTCGCGCCGCAACGGAAGGACCCCGCCCAACGATAAGAAGGCGACCAGGACAACAATCAAAACAAATATAAATATAACGAGAGGAAACGAGCATGCTGAAATCCGCGAGATGGGCCGTGGGATGGCTGGCCCTGCTATGGAGTTGCGCAAGCTTCGCGCAAACCTATCCGACGAGGCCGGTCAGGATCATCGTTCCCTATCAGGCGGGCCAGGGCACCGACGTCGTGGCGCGATACCTCGCCGACCATCTGTCGCGCACGCTGGGCCAGCGCTTCTATGTCGAGAACAAGCCCGGTGCCGGCGGCAATATCGGTGCCGAGCAGGCGGCGCACGCCGAGCCCGACGGCTACACGCTGCTGATGGGCACCAACGCCACCCAGACCATGAACGAGTTCATGTATCCTTCGCTGGGCTTCGTGCCGGACAAGGATTTCGCCCCGATCATCCTGGTGGGCAAGCTGCCGCTGGTGATCACGGCCAGTCCGTCGTTCGCCGGAAACAACGTGGCCGACCTGATCGCCGCAGCCAAGTCGAAGCCTGACAAGATCGACATCGCCCTGCCGAGCACGACGGCGCGTGTCATCTTCGAGTTTCTCAAGGAGATGACCGGTGCCCCGGTGTTCGGCGTTCCCTACAAGGGATCGGCGACGGCGATGACCGACGTGCTCGGCGGACAGGTGCCGCTGCTGATCGATACGGTGACGGCGGTGCGCACTCAGATCGACGACGGCAAGTTGAAGGCGCTCGGCATCACCGTGCTGAAGCCGAGCGAGCTTCTGCCGGGCGTGAAGCCCGTTGCCGAGCAGGGCGTGCCTGATTTCGAGATGGCGGGATGGAATGCCTTTTACGCGCCGCGCGACACGCCAAAGGCCGTCATCGAGCTGTTGAACGGCGAGTTCGCCAGGGCGCTGGCCCTGCCCGAGACGCGGAAGCGGCTGCAGGAGCTTGGATTTGATCCGGCCGGCGGAACGCCGACGGACCTTGCCCGGTTCGAGACGCGGGAGCGGCTCAAATGGGGGCCGGTGATCAAGGCCACGGGTCTACAGGGCGGCTGACGTCGGCCGCCGTGAGATCATGCTTCAGGCTTTGCGCTCGCGCACGGAGCCTTCCTGCGCGACGGAAGCCACCAGCGTTCCATCAGGCTTGAAGATGAGGCCGCGCGACAGGCCGCGGCCGCCGCGCGCGTTCGGCGAATCCTGGGCGTAAAGCAGCCATTCGTCGGCGCGGAACGGGCGGTGAAACCACATCGCGTGATCGAGGCTCGCCGGCATCATGCGCTTGTCGAACAGCGTGCGGCCGTAGCGCGCCATGATCGCGTCGAGCAGCGAGAAGTCCGACGCGTAGGCGAGCGCGCACAGATGCAGCGCCGGATCATCAGGGAGTTTCGCGGCCGTACGGATCCAGATGTGAATGCGGCCGTCGTCGACCTTCTGGCCGAAATAGCGGCCGATCTCGACCGGGCGCAATTCGATCGGCCGATCCATTTCATAGTAGCGCCGGATGAACTCCGGCATCTCCTTGAACATCGGCTGTTTTGCAACTTCCTCTGCGGTCAGCTTTTCCGGCGGCGGCACATCAGGCATCCTGTCCTGGTGATCGAAGGCGCTGTCCTCCTCGGCATGGAACGAGACCATGATCGAGAAGATCGCGTTGCCATGCTGGATCGCGGTGACGCGGCGCGTCGAATAGCTCTTGCCGTCGCGCAGGCGCTCGACCTGGTAGATGATCGGAACCTTCGGGTCGCCGGGCAGGATGAAATAGCAATGCAGCGAATGCGGCAGGCGCCCCTCGACGGTCCGGCAGGCCGCGACCATGGCCTGCCCGATCACCTGGCCGCCAAAGACCCGCTGCCAGTCCGTCTTCGGGCTGTTGCCGCGGAACAGGTTTACCTCGAGCTGTTCGAGGTCGAGGATCGAAATCAGGTCGAACAGGCTCTTGGACATGAAATTCAGCTTTCGCCTCGTCACTCCCGGGCCGACTGCTCCGGAATGACACAATGGGGGCTCGCGGCCCTTGTTTCACCTCACTGTTTCGCCCAGCTATAGTCTGCTAGCAAGACCAAGAATTGACTGGGATTTTGGCAGGAAAACTTGGGTATGTCGGTACAGGGTAGCATTGTCATTGGCGGCGGCGCGTTTGCAGGGCTGGCGCTGGCCCTGGCGTTGCGCCAGGGGCTCGGGCCCGAGATTCCCGTCATCGTCGCCGACCCGGCGCTCAGCACGCGTCCGAGCCGTGACCCGCGCGCGACCGCGATCGTGGCCGCCTGCCGCCGCCTGTTCGAGGCGATCGGCGCCTGGGACGACGTCAGGGCCGAGGCGCAGCCGATCCTCGACATGGTCGTCACCGATTCCAGGCTGGAGGACGCCACCCGTCCGGTGTTCCTCAACTTTGCCGGCGATGTCGCGCCGGGCGAGCCGTTCGCCCATATGGTCGAGAACCGCCGCCTGATCGATGCGCTGGTGGTGCGGGCCGAGGCCGAGGGCATCGATCTCCGCGCCACCACCGTGGCGTCCTACGATTCGCGTTCCGAAGGCATCGACGTGACTCTCGGCGACGGCAGCGTGATTGCGGCCAGCCTCCTGGTCGCCGCCGATGGCGCGCGGTCGAAGCTGCGCGAACGCGCGGGCATCGCCACCCATGGCTGGGAATACGATCAGTCCGGCATCGTCGTCACCGTCGGCCATGAGCGCGATCACGAAGGCCGCGCCGAAGAGCACTTCCTGCCCGCAGGTCCGTTCGCGATCCTGCCGCTATCCGGCAAGCGATCGTCGCTGGTGTGGACCGAGCGCCGAGCTGAGGCCGCGCGCATCATTGCGCTGAGCGAGGAGGAGTTTCACGGCGAGCTCGAGCGCCGCTTCGGCCTGCATCTCGGCGAGGTCAAGGCGCTCGACAAGCCGCGCGCGTTCCCGCTGTCCTATTTCGTGGCGCGCTCCTTCATCGCCGAGCGCCTCGCGCTGGTCGGCGATTCCGCGCATGTGATTCACCCGATCGCGGGCCAGGGTCTCAACATGGGCCTGAAGGATGTTGCCGCGCTGGCCGAGGTCGTGGTCGATGCCGCACGGCTCGGCATGGATCTTGGCGGGGCCGACGTGCTCGAACGCTACCAGCGCTGGCGCCGCTTCGACACCATGGCGATGGGCGTTGCCACCAACTCGCTGAACTTCCTGTTCTCCAATCAGTCGACGCTGCTGCGCACCGTGCGCGACATCGGCCTCGGCCTCGTCGACCGCGCCCCGCCGCTGAAGAACCTCTTCATCCGCCAGGCAGCCGGGCTGACAGGCGAGGTGCCGAGGTTGTTGAAGGGCGAGGCGTTGTAAGGGGGCGAATGTTGAGTAGCGAATAGCGAGTAGGCCCATTCGCTACTCGCCATTCCCTATTCGCCACCCTCAATCGATCTTCCGCGCCTCTTCCGGCAGCATGATCGGGATGCCGTCGCGGATCGGGTAGGCGAGCTTTGCGGAACGCGAAATCAGCTCCTGCTTTGCGGAGTCGAACTCCAGTGGGCCCTTGGTCAGCGGGCAGACCAGGATCTCCAGCAATTTGGGATCGACGCTGTTTTCGGGGCGTTCGGCGGTCGCGTTCATTGGTGTCTCCGGCAATTGATTGCCTCTAGCACAGAAAATCGCGGTCTAGGCGGAAACCATCCGCATAATTTCGTCGAGCTGGCCCTGGAGCCGCGCCGCCGGCACCGGCGTGCCCGACAGGGCAAAGCCGAGGAACGTCCAGTACAGGATCTGCGCGCGCGCCTGCGCCTTCCCCGGCTCAAGCCCCCGCTTCGCCAGCAGCGTTTCGATATAGTCGATCCTGCGCCGGTCGATCGCGCGGACCGCGCCTTGCGCAGCGGCATCGAACGCCGCCCAGTTGCGCACGGCGCGCTCAAGCTCGAGCCGGGCGCCGAAGGATCTCCGCAGCAGCGCCTTCAGCGGATCGTCGCTGCCGGCCTCGACGTCGGCGATGATCTGCTCCGCCGCGATCTCGCGCCAGCGCTTCAGGACAGCGGCGTGGAACGCGCCGAGATCGGCGAAATGCCAATAGAAGCTGCCGCGCGAGACGCCCATTGACCTTGCGAGCGGATCGGCCTTCAGGGCCGTGAAGCCGCTCTTGGCCAGCGCCTTCAGGCCCTCTTTGATCCAGTCGTCGGCGGAGAGTTGTTCGGTCATGTGGGGTTCCGGAACTGCGCCATACACTAGTGTATTGACAGACGGCGCACCAGCGCCTATCTCACCATACACAACTGTATGGCCGAATGTAGGGAGCCCTGCCGATGCGTGATCTCCTGCTCCAGTGCGCCGGCGTCGTGACCATCGCCGTGGCCCTCATCCATGGCATCCTTGGCGAGACCAAGGTCTTCGCCCGCGCCCGTATCGAGCCGGAGCGGCTCCGTACCCTGATCCGCCTGGTCTGGCAGGCCTCGACGGTCGCCTGGATCGGCGGCGGCGTGCTGCTGATCGCGGCGCCCTGGATGGCATCGGAGCCGGCGCGTCACTGGATCGTCGTGACCATGGCCTGCGTGTTCGGTTTCTCTGCTCTCGCCAACGCATGGGCGACGCGCGGCCGGCATTTCGGCTGGATGGCCCTCAGCGCCGTCGTCGCGATGGCGATCGCCGGCTACTGAGCGTCAAGACGACGAGCCAGCCATTCAAGCGGAGCGACATCATGGAAAATCGTGTCCGGCTGACCGTCGAGGATGGCGTGGCCCATCTCCGGCTCAATCGTCCCGACAAGATGAATGCGCTCGATCCGGCGATGTTCGAAGCGATCATCGAAGCCGGCACGCAGCTTGGTGCGCGCAGGGAGATCCGCACCGTCGTCCTCTCCGGTGAAGGGCGCGCATTCTGCGCGGGTCTCGACCTGGACCGACTTATCGCCACGTCGAACGGCGATCCGCTGATTCCATCCGTCGACCTGACGCGACGGAGCCATGGCATCGCCAACTATGCCCAGCATCTCGTCTGGCTCTGGCGCGAGCTGCCGGTGCCCGTGATTGCCGCCGTCCATGGCGTTGCCTTCGGCGGCGGTTTCCAGCTCGCGCTCGGTGCCGACCTCCGTTTTCTCGCGCCCGGAACCAAGCTCGCGGTCATCGAGACCAAATGGGGCCTCGTGCCGGATATGTGCGGCACGCAGCTGATGCGTCATCTCGCGCGCGAGGATGTCGTGCGTGAACTGACCTACACCGGCCGTGTCTTCTCGGCTGAAGAAGCGCTCGCCTACGGCTTCGCGACGCGGCTTGCCGATGATCCCGTGGCGGCCGCCCTCGCCACGGCGCGCGAAATTGCAGGCCGCAGCCCCGATGCGATCCGCGCGGCCAAGCGCTTGCTCAATCTGTCTGCGACTTGCGATCTGGCGACCGGCCTCGCCGCGGAGACCGCCGAACAGGCGACGCTGCTTGGCGCGCCCAATCATGGCGAAGCGGTCAGAAGCAATCTCGAAAATCGCGCGCCGCGATGGAGCCTCGCATGACACTGACACTGGTCACCGGGGGTACAGGTCATCTCGGCCGGGATATCGTCGATCGCCTCGTCCGCGACGGACGTCGCGTCCGGGTGCTTGCGCGATCGCCGGGCCTGCGATCTGACGTCGAGTGGGCCACAGGTGATCTCGCCACCGGCGCCGGGCTGCGGGAAGCGCTGCATGATGTCGACACGGTGATCAATGCGGCGACTTACTCGCCTATCGCGCGGCGCGGCGGCATTCGCCCGATCGACTTCTTCAGGTCGCCTTCCGCCGTGGATGTTGAGGGCACGGAGCGGCTGCTGTCGCTCAGCGGGGCGGCCGAGGTGCGGCACTTCCTCCACGTCTCGATCGTCGGTCTCGACGAAGCGACCCTGCCCTATGCAAGGGTCAAGCTCGCCGGCGAGCGGCTGGTGCGTGCATCCGCTCTGTCCTGGTCCCTCGTTCGCGCAATGCCGTTCTACTATCTGCTCGACAGGCTGCTTTCGGGCCTCGGCTGGCTTCCGGTGTGGCCGGTGCCGACGACGCTGTTCAATCCCGTCGACACCTCCGATGTTGCCGATCACGTCGTGACTTGCGCTTTCGACGGGCAGCGCGGCGAGCGCGCGGACATCGGCGGCCCCGAAGATCTCGATCTCGTCACCCTTGCCCGCCAATATCAGGACGCGAGGAGGTTGCACCGAAAAATCCTGCCGGTCGGCCTT
The DNA here is from genome assembly GCF_024199855.1 of Bradyrhizobium sp. CCGB20. Taxonomy (NCBI): domain Bacteria; kingdom Pseudomonadati; phylum Pseudomonadota; class Alphaproteobacteria; order Hyphomicrobiales; family Nitrobacteraceae; genus Bradyrhizobium; species Bradyrhizobium sp. CCGB20. The sequence continues at coordinate 311,432 of NZ_JANADN010000001.1, forward strand.
TCGGAGGCGAAGGCGCGCGGCATGGGGTTTGTCGTCAGCCGTGGTGTGCGCGGGCGCCTCACCTGGGCGGACTGGCTGCAGCACCACGATTTGGCAACGCGAAGTGCGGCCTAGTGCAACCGGCTCGATCGCAGCCATTCCGAACCGTGAGGCGTAAGGCCGCAGCCGCCCTTCAAACACATGCTGCTCACGGGGAGCGCTGATCTTTTTAGCACTGTTAGAATAACTCTAAAGATGTCCCGCCCCGAACCGGATTGACTTCATCATCTCCTTTGCTTCCTTCAGTCCCGCTTCGCGGCTTCAGGCCGCGCCACGACAGAGGAGGAGACGTTCGTGAAAGTCATTCGTGTTGCTGCCATTGCACTGACGATCGGGATTGGCATGGGATCGGCGGCGATGGCCGACGGTTTCAAGGACTGCACCAAGCTCGACAAGGCGTCGTGGAAGCCGGCGAGCGAAGCCGAAGCCAAGGCCAAGGCGCTCGGCTACGAGGTGCGGCGCTCCAAGATCGAAGGCTCGTGCTATGAGGTCTACGGCGTCAAGGAAGGCAAGCTCTACGAGCTGTTCTACAGCCCCGAAGATCTGAGCCTGAAGCACACGATCGCCAAGTGATCGGCGCTACTGATCGGCGCCGAGTGACCTCTTAGGATGCTGGCTTGATCGAAGAAGCGGTGCCAGAAGCGCGCGGGGTGTCCGGCAGGACCCCCGCGGATCAAACCGCCTCGCGGACGATTTCGGTCTGGGATCTTCCGCTGCGCCTCTGGCACTGGGTCCTGGCGGCCAGCGTTCTGGCCGCCTGGTTCACCCCGACCGTCTATGACGGGCTTCACCGCATCCTCGGCTATACGGTGCTCGGACTCCTGGCCTTCCGTTTGGCCTGGGGTTTTCTGGGAAGCCGCTATTCGCGCTTCCGCATGGTCGGCGTCAGGCTTCGTGCCGCGCCAGGCTATCTCTGGAATCTGCGCCGCGGCATGACCGGGCGCTATATCGGTCTCAACCCCGCCGGTACGTTGATGCTGGTGGCGCTGCTGTTGTCGCTCGCCGTCTCGACCATCACCGGCGCGATGTCGGTGACCGTGACCTTCTTCGGCGTTTGGTGGGTCGAGGACACCCACCACTATTCATCCGACGCGGTCATTGTCCTGGTCGTGCTGCACGTGGTGGGCGTGGTCCTGATGGGGATCCTCCAGCGCGAGAACCTGATCCGCGCGATGATCACGGGACGCAAGCGCATCCGCAGTCATCAGTAGCGCGGAGTACTATTCCTCGTCATGCCCGGGATTGTCCCGGGCATCCACGTTCTTCGTGCGGCCAGTAAGACGTGGACGGCCGTGTCAAGCCCGGCCATCACGGACCTTGCGACGTGGCAACGTCGCTTCTCACTGCAGCGGCGGATCGCCGCTGGTGCGCTTCTTGGCGAGGTCCATCTCGGTGACGGCGATCAGGATCTCGGCGCGGGTCTTCAAATCCGGCGCTTCCAGCATGGCCTGCTTCTCCGCGGGGCCATAGGGCGACATCATCGCCAGCGCATTGACGAGTGCCTCGTTGGGCGCGCTCTCGACGCCCTCCCAGTCGACCTTGAGATTGTTGGCCTTCAGGAAGTCCGCCAGGACCGCGAGCAGCGCCTCGCGATCGACCTCGTCCTCGCCCATGCGCGCGGTGAAGTCGTCGACGAAGGCGAAGAAGTCCACCTTGCACTGGCGATAGGCGGTCAGCACTTCGAGCTCATCGACCACCTTGAAGCGCGAGACGCCGGTGAGCTCGAGGATGTAGCGGCCGTCGCCGGATTCGGCGAGCTGGGTGATGCGGCCGACGCAGCCGACGCGGAACAGCGCCGGCCTGTCGGAATTCTTCGGCGAGTGTGCGACGTCGGGCTGGATCATGCCGATCAGGCGGTGGCCGTCGCGGAAGGAATCGTCGACCATCGAAAGGTAGCGCGGCTCGAAGATGTTGAGCGGCATTTGGCCGCGCGGCAGCAAAAGCGCGCCCGGCAGCGGAAACACCGGAACGATCTCCGGGAGGTCGGCGGGGCCGCGATATTCGATGTTGATCGGCATCTGCCTGGTCCCCGCTAGCCTCGCGAGCTCGCCCTACGAAAACAGGATCGTCGACAAGCGCTTTCGTCCCTCGACTGTTGCATCATCCGTGCCGCCCCAGGCTTCGAAGAACTGCACCAGCTGCTTGCGGGCGCCGTCGTCGTTCCATTTGCGGTCGCGCTTGACGATCGCCAGCAGCTGCTCGGTAGCCGCCGCCCGGTTGCCTTGCGCATTCAGCGCGGTCGCAAGGTCGAAGCGGGCCTGATGATCGAGCGGGTTTGCGGCGACTTTCTGTTCCAGCTCGGCCACCGGCCCCAGCTGCTCCGCCTGCTCGGCGAGATCGATCGTGGTCTGCACGGCTTTCACCGCGGGGTCGTTGCGCTTGGATTCCGGCACCATGGCCAGCGTCTGCTTGGCCTGCTCCATCGCGCCGGAGACGGCGTAGCATTTCGCAAGTCCGGCAAGGGCCGCGATGTTGGTCGAATCATGCTGGAGCACTTCGGCATAGATTTGGGCGGCCGCAGCGGCATCGCCCTCGGCGAGCACGGCCTCGGCCTCCTGAAGAATCTCGGCGATGTTGACCTCGCCGGGCGCGGTGACGCCCTTGGTCAGTTTTTCGATGAAGGCGTTGACCTGGCTCTCCGGCACAGCGCCCATGAAGCCGTCGGCCGGCTGGCCGTTGACGAAGGCGATCACGGCCGGGATCGACTGGATGCCCATCTGGCCCGGGATCGCCGGATGCTGGTCGATGTTCATCTTGACCAGCTTGACCTTGCCCTTGGCCGCCTTGACCGCCTTTTCCAGCACGGGGGTGAGCTGCTTGCAGGGACCGCACCACTCCGCCCAGAAGTCGATCAGCACCGGCTGGCGCTTCGATTCCTCGATGACGTCCTTCACGAAGGTCTGGGTGGTGGTGTCCTTGATCAGATCGGCCGCAGCCGGGCCCGCCGCTCCGTTACCCTGGTCGATGATCGTCACGGGATCCCCTCGTCTGATGTCTGGAATGGCGGGTCTTTAGCACGTCGCCAATTCCATTGCTTCGTTGTCGGGCCTAAAATTGGGCCGGGACGGCCGAATTTCAATCCATGGCAGCCGATTCGGCAGTTCCAGGGCGTTTTTGGCTGATCTGACCGGAATCGGGGTCCATATGGGGGCAGAAGATGCCAATCTTGCTGCCGGTAGCTGTTGCATTCGCCGCCCGCTTTTGGCATACGACAGCCGTTGCCGGCGCGTCACGCGACCGACACAGGATGCGGGTGTAGCTCAGTGGTAGAGCACGACCTTGCCAAGGTCGGGGTCGAGGGTTCGAGCCCCTTCGCCCGCTCCAATTTTCTCCCAAGCATCCAGCCAAACCGGGTCGGGACGTGGTTTTCCACGCCGCTGGCGGCTGTATCGGGTCTCAAATGACAATTCTGGTTACGGGCAGCGCAGGCCACCTCGGGGAGGCCATCGTCCGAACGCTCCGCAGGCGGGGCTCGCGAGTGCGCGGGGTTGACCTGAAGACATCGCCCTTCACCGATGCCGTCGGCTCGATCGTCGATCCCGACTTCGTGCGGCGCCAGATGGACGGCATCACCGCCGTGATCCACACGGCGACGCTGCACAAGCCGCATGTGGCGACCCACAGCAAGCAAGACTTCATCGACACCAACGTCACCGGCACGCTCAATCTGCTCGAAGCCGCCGTGGCGGCGGGCGTGCGCAGCTTCGTCTTCACCAGCACCACCAGCGCGTTCGGCTCGCAGCTCCGGCCCGAGGCGGGACAGGCCGCGGTGTGGGTCACCGAGGATCTGCCGCCGGTGCTCAAGAACATCTACGGCACGTCGAAGCTGATGGCTGAGTCTCTTTGCGAGCTGTTCTTTCGCGAGCGCGGTCTGCCGATCGTCGTCCTGCGGACCTCGCGCTTCTTTCCGGAGGATGACGACGATCCCGCGATGCGGTCTGCCTACCCGCTGGACAACGCGCAGGCCAACGAGCTGCTGTATCGCCGGCTCGACATCGCGGATGCGGTGAGCGCCCATCTGCTCGCCGCCGAGCGTGCGCCGAAGATCGGCTTTGCCCGTTACATCGTGTCGGCCACGAGCCCGTTCGAGCCCCGCCATCTCGCGGCGCTCGCGCGCGACGCGGCCGGCGTGGTGCGCGCGCTCTACCCGGATTGCGCGGAGCTCTATGTGGCGCGTGGCTGGCGGCTATTCCCCGAAATCGACCGCGTCTACGTCAACGACCGTGCGCGGCACGAACTAGGTTGGCGGCCCGAATTCGACTTCGCGCATGTCCTGAACAGCCTGCGCGAGGGGACGGAGTTTCGCAGCACGCTGGCACGCGAGATCGGGTCGAAAGGCTATCATGACGCGATATTCGATGACGGGCCCTACCCCGTCGCCTCGTAATCGCCGCGTTTGCTGTTTTGCTCGACGCATCAAACATCTGTCCGGCGTCACCGGGAGCGAGATGGCCTCAGCCTTTCTACTGTGCATGGGGTTGTTTTCGCGCTTTTTGTTTGGCGCCTCTTTTGGCGGCACGCGCATGCGCTGCGCGTTCGGTTGATTCCGCGTTGCAGCGAGGGCTTTGTTGTCGCGCGCCTCGCGTCGAGAGAAAAACCGTCTCAATTTTTATTGAGCGCAACTGCAGCACACGCAGCGCGCTTCTCACTGCCGTCAGATGTGCTAACCTTTTTGTGTCTGCCGCTCGGCAGACTTCAAACTTCGCCTCTCGACTAGCCATAACAAAATAATGCGCGGCCTTGACGGCTGCCTTAGGGGAGTGACGCGATGACATCGATGTTCCATCGATCCGTGTTGGCGCTTGCAGCCGTGGCCCTTCTTGCAGGGACCAGTGCCGGCAATGCGCAGCAGCAGGACAAGAACCGGGCACTGAAGAAATACGAATCCGGTACCAAGGAGTTCTGGACCCATCCGCCGGATGACTGGTTCCTCGGCGACGAGACCGAGGCGCAGAAGGGCCTCGCGCCGCCCTCGGGCCCGCCGACCGGCGCGTCCGAGGCCGAGCTTGCGGCGATGATGAAGAAGATCAAGCTGCCGGCGGGCTTCAAGATCGAGGTCTATGCGCCCGGCGTTCTCGCGGCGCGGCAGATGGCCTGGGGTGACAAGGGCACGCTGTTCGTCGGCTCGTTCGGCCTCGGCAACGTCTATGCCATCAAGGACAACAACGGCAAGAAGGAGGTCAAGACCATCCTGAAGGGGCTGAACATGCCCACGGGTCTCGCCTTCAAGGACGGCGCGCTCTACGTCATCGCCGTCGACAAGCTGATCCGCTACGACAATGCGGAAGCCAATCTCGACAAGCTGGGCGACGGCAAGGTCGTCTATGACGACATGCCCTCCTATGCCGCGCATGGCTGGAAGTACATCGCGGTCGACAAGGAAGGCTGGTTCTACCTGCCGTTCGGACCGCCCTTCAACGTCGGCATCCCGCCGACCAGCGTCTCGCAGATCCGCCGCGTCGATCCCAAGACCGGCAACGCCGAAATCTATGCGCTCGGCGTTCGCAACTCGGTCGGCGGCGACGTCGATCCGCGGACCGGCAAGTTCTGGTTCACTGAGAACGCCCGCGACTGGATCAGCGATGATCTGCCCTCAGACAAGCTGAACATGATCAACAAGATCGGCGAGCATTTCGGCTATCCCTACTGCCACCAGGGCAACCTGCCCGATGACAAGTTCGCGATGGGCCACAAATGCTCCGAGTTCACGCCGCCCGTGCTGAACCTCGGCGCCCACGTCGCTCCGCTCGGCATGAAGTTCTATACCGGCGATCAATTCCCCGCCGAGTATAAGAACAACATTTTGATCGCCGAGCACGGCTCCTGGAATCGCCACAAGTACCAGGGCGGCCGCATCGTGCGCGTGATCGTCGGGCCCGACGGCAAGAACGCCAAGCAGGAGGTCTTCGCCTCCGGCTGGATCGAGGGCGACCAGGGCTATCTCGGCCGTCCCAACGACATCATCCTCGCCAAGGATGGCTCGATCCTCGTCGCCGACGATTGGGCCGGCGCGATCTACCGCATCAGCTACAGCAAGAAGTAGCGCGATAACGGAAGGAGGCTGCGGTGTCCGGGAGGTGCCGCAGCCTCATTCATTTCGAGGCCCCACAGAGTCGTTCCGGATTGCGCGGCTCGCGGCAAGTCCGGAACCCATATCCACGAACGGAAGTTATGGATTTCGGGCTCGCGTCACGCGCCCCGATATCACGAGCTCGATAGATCGGAATCCCCATCATGCGCCGCCAGTTTTCTTCGTATGTCATCGGCGCGCTTTCGCTCGCAGCGCTTGCATTGGTCCCGGCCCAGGCCGCCGACAATGCCGCGATCAAGGAGAAGGCCGCGGTCTGCTCCGGCTGTCACGGCGAGAATGGCATTTCACAGACCGAGAATATCCCTTCGCTGGCCGGCCAGCCCGATCAATTCATCCAATGGCAGCTCGTGTTCTTCCGCGCTGGTTCGCGCAAGAACGACCAGATGCAGCCGATCGTCGAGGAAATCACCAACGAGGACATCCGCAATTTCGGAGCCTATTTCGCACAGATGACGCCGCCGAAGGGCGAGGAGGACAAAGACCCGGACCTGTCGAAAAAGGGCGCGCAAGTCGCCGTCGGCCGCCGCTGCGCCTCATGCCACACAGATAGTTTTGCCGGCACCAAGGCCGTCGCCCGGCTCGCGGGACAGCGCGAGGAATATCTGGTCAAGGCGCTGCACGACTATAAGACGGGCCAGCGCGTCGGCGGCGGCGTCGCCGCGATGGCCGATGTCGCCTATCACATGAGCGACGAGGAAATCACAGCTGTTTCGCACTATCTGGCGTATTTCAAGTAGTGAGCGGTGTAACCGTCAACACAGCTCGTCGTCCCGGGGCGCGCAAAGCGCGAACCCGGGACCCATAACCACAGGATCGCGTTTGGTGAAGACTCGTGGTGACCAGCTCGTGCCATAACCACTCCCTGTGGTTATGGGTCCCGGATCTGCGCTTCGCTTGTCCGGGACGACAGCAGAGTGTGTGGCTGCTACCTAGCCCGCCCGCTGCTTCTCATACGCCTTCAGATGCGTGTACGCGATGCGCAGCTTCGGCACCGGCACCTTGGCGGCATCTGCGCGCGCGATCAGATCGCCGATGACGTGATCGGCCTCGACCGGCAGGCCCGCCTTGACGTCGCGGAACATGGATGCCGTCATCGGCGATCCCTCGGTGGTGAGGTTGCCCTTCACGCGCTCGAAGAACGGGCCGCCCGGGGTGTAGCCTGATGCGGTGGCGATCGCGCTGGTCTCGTCCAGCATGCCGAGCAAAAAGTCCTGGCCGCCGGGGGCGGCGAGGATGTTGCCGACGGAGGTGCGCATCAGGCTGGTGCTTGCGGCGAGCGAGGACAAAAACACCCACTTCTCCCACATGTCCTGCATGATGTTCTGGCTGGCGGTGGCGCCATTGATGCCGGCTTTGAAGGCCTCGTCGATCGCCTTGACGCGATCCGACAGCTTGCCGTCGCGCTCGCCGTAACTGAGCGACTGCATCGGCTGGAGCTGCACCACCTCGCGCTTCTCGTTCAGGGTCGCGGCAATCGCGCAGAGGCCGCCGAGCACGCGCTCCTTGCCGAATTTCTGGTCGAGCGTGTCGAGGTGCTTCATGCCGTTTAGCATCGGAATGATCGCGGTGTTCGGTCCGACCGCCGCGGCAAATGACTTGATGGCGTCATCGAGGTCGAACGCCTTGCAGCTGAGCAGCACGACGTCGAACTTGTCCTTGAGCGCGTCGGCCTGCACGGTCGGCGGATTCTTCAAGGTCACGTCGCCGTTCGGGCTCTTGATGACGAGGCCGTCGTTCGCGAGCTCGGAGGCGCGCCGCGGGCGCACCAGAAAGGTGACGTCGCGGCCGGCCTGCAACAGCCTGCCACCAAAATAGCCGCCGATGGCGCCGGCGCCGACCACGAGGATACGCATGGGATTGTCCTTATTGTTGCTATTGGCGGTCTATCTATAGTCGCCCTTGCGCGCGAAGCGAAGCAACCCAGAATGTCACCGCGATCACATTCTGTCGCTGAGGATGCGGAGACTACTTCTCCAGCACCATCTCCTCGACCTCGCGCAACTGCTCCTTGCCGAAGAACATCTCGTTGCCGACGAAGAAGGTCGGTGAGCCGAACGCGCCGCGGGCAACCGCGTCCTCGGTGTTCTTGATCAGCTTGCCCTTGATTTCGGGCTCCTGGGCGCGGGCAAACAGCTTTTGGGCATCGAGACCGGAGGACGCGAGCGCCTTCGCCGCGACCTCGGGGTCGTCCATCTTCTTCGGCTCGCGCCACATGTGGTGGAAGGCGGCCTCGACGTATTTCTCGAACACGCCCTCGGCCTGCGCCGCGATCGCCGTGCGCATCAGGTTCAGCGTGTTCACGGGGAAGCTGGGATTGAAGACGTAAGGCTGGACCTTGAAGCGCCTGACGAAGCGCTCGGTCTCGATTGCCTGGAATTCGCGCTTGTTCTTGATGCCGGCGAGTGTCTCGGCCGGCGACTTGTTGTTGGTCGATTTGAAGATGCCGCCGAGCAGGATCGGCACGTACTCGAACTTGACGCCGATGCGCTGCTCGATCGCGGGGATCGCGAGGTGGCTGAGATAGGCGTTCGGGCTGCCGAAATCGAACAGGAATTGCGGGGCTGTGCGGGTCAAAATCGTTCTCCCTGACGTCGCTTTTCACGCATTGTGGCGCAGCGCGCGCCACAGGTCCACCGTTTAATGATGGTCATAATATCTTGATGACCCGATCAGATCAGACGCCGGATCGCGCGCTTGCGCCACACCGTGAGGTAATAACCCATCTGCAAAACGAACATGGCGCAGAACACGATCGGATAGGCGGCCCACACGCCCTCGAGGCCGATCGCGCGGCTCAGGATCACCGCGGCCGGCAGCTCGATCGCGAGAATGGCGAAAATCGAGAGCAGCATCGGCGTCAAGGCGACGCCGGCCGCGCGCATTGCACCTGAAAATACGGTGGCGAGGCCAAACGGCACCGAGCTCCACAAGGCGATATGGAGCAGTCCTTTCGCCAGATCGAGCACGGCGCCGTCGGTGATGAAGATGCCAAGCACCGCGCGCGGCGCCAGGTAAATGAGCGCGACCAGCCCGCCGGTCAGCACGAGGTTGAATGCGAGACCGCTGCGCACGATGCTGTCGAACCGGGCTCTGTCGCCGCCGCCGATCGCCTGCGCGCCGAGAATAGAGACCGCGATCGAAATCGACATCGCCGTGAACTGCGTGTAGCCCATCACCTGGTTGACGGCGCCATAGGCCGCCGTGCCCTCGGACCCGTAGCCGTTGACGAGGCCGAGCAGCACCAGCTCGGCGATGGCCATCACCACCATGCCGATTGCGCTCGGCAGCCCGATGCCCAGGATTTTTCCAAGCACGGCGCGGTCGAGCCGCAGATGACGCAGCAACGCAGCATCAGGTGCGAGCGCATGCTTCTTTCGCAGCAGATAGCGGGCCAGTGCAATCAACGTTACCGCGTTGGAGATCGCGGCCGCCCATGCCGGACTGGAGATGCCGGCCGCCGGCAATCCGAACGAGCCGCGGATCAGCATCGGCGTCAGGATCAGTCCGATGGTGGTCGACAAGGCCAGCGCCAGCAGCGGCGTCACGGCGTCGCCGACGCCGCGGATCATCGCCGTCATCAGCAGGAAGACGAAGCCGAGCGGCATCGTCAGCAGCATGATGCGGGCGTAGGCGCTGGCCTGGTCGAGGATGTCCGCGGGTGTCGCGAGCATCATCATCAATTGCCGGCTGAAAATGCCGCCGACCAGCGCAACCGAGATCGACAGCAGCAGGCCGACCGCGAGCGTCGTGCCCACGACGCTCCTGATCTTGTCGTGCTCACCCGCACCAAACGCTTGGCCGATCAGCACGGTGGCGCCGGTGCTCAGGCCCATGACGAAGGCGAACAGGAAGAACATCACCGGGAAGAACACTGAGACCGCCGCGAGCGCGTCGACGCCGATCATCTGGCCGAGATAGACGTTGCTGACGGTGCCGAACAGCGATTGCAGCGCGTTGCTCAGCATCAGCGGCGCGAGGAAGCGAAGAAACGTCGTCCAGAGCGGTTTCGGAGCGGACATGGATTGGCCTTTCATTAGGGCGCGCGAAGCCGCAGCCCGCGCGCAGCACGCGGGCCCGGCCGTCGATGGGGTGTGAGAAGCGTTGCGCCTTAAGCGCGGTCGCTGTAGGCGAGCTTGACGATGTGGTCGCGGATGTCGGTCGGCCAGTCCGCGATCAGTCCGGTGAAGCGCCGCCGGTCATCTGCGAACAGCGCACGCGAGGCTTCCTCGAACTGCGGCAGGTTGCCTGCCATCGTCGACATGAAGTGATAGGCCGCGTCGCGCGCCTGGCGCTCGCGGTCCTTGTCGCCGCTCGCGCGCCTTGCCTCGTCGACGAGCTTTCGCAGCGCGACCGAGGCGCCGCCCGGCTGTGCGCCGAGCCACTCCCAGTGCCGCGGCAGCAGCGTCACCTCGCGTGCGACCACGCCGAGTTTCGGCCGGCCGCGCCCGCGTGGCTCGGTCGGGGGAGCGGTGTCCTCGACCGGCGGCGGGACAAGCTTCGCCAAACGCGTCAGCACCTCGCGATCACCGCCGCGCAGATCGAAGTCGATCGAGCGGCCGGTGCCGTCCTCGAAGATGATGATGGGCTCGTCCGGCCGTGGTGCCATCCGCTTGACGACCAGCGCGACCTCTCCTGCCGGTCCGGACACCAGGCGACGCGGCCCCTGGAAGGCGGTGAATGTCTTTTGCATTGGAATCACTGCCAAATTGATGACGTTGAGGTTCTTTAATATCCGGGTAAATTACCAAGGTCAATATACCCGGGTGAAAATATCCGTCCGGATGGCTCGACATTGCGTTCCCGGGCTGGCAGGTACGCGGCCGACCGACCACGCCTAGCCCCGGGGGGACCACGCGATGCTGACCGTTCATCACCTCAACAACTCCCGCTCGCAGCGCGTGCTGTGGCTGCTCGAAGAGTTGGGCGTGCCCTACGAGATCGTGCGCTACCAGCGCCAGCCGGATATGCGCGCGCCGAAGGAGTTGCGGGCGATCCATCCGCTCGGCAAGTCGCCCGTCATCACCGACAACGGCAACACCGTCGCCGAGTCGGGCGCGATCATCGAATACATCATCGCGACCTACGGCAACGGCCGGCTGATCCCGCCGCCGAACACGCCGGAGCGGCTGCGCTTCACCTATTGGCTGCACTATGCGGAAGGCTCCGCGATGTCGCCGCTGCTCCTCAAGTTGCTGTTCACGCTGATGCCGAAGCGCGCGCCCGCGCTGCTTCGTCCGCTGGTGCGCAAGGTCTCGAACCAGGCGCTCACCGCACTGGTCAATCCGCAGCTCAAGCAGCACATGGATTATTGGGAAGGCGAGCTCGGCAAGAGCGAGTGGTTCGCCGGCAACGAGTTCAGCGCCGCCGATATCCAAATGAGCTTTCCGCTCGAAGCAGCTCAAGCGCGCGGCGGGCTGGAGCAGGGCCATCCCAAGGCGATGGCGTTCCTGGAGCGCATCCACGCACGGCCGGCCTATGCCCGCGCGCTGGAGAAGGGCGGGCCGTACCAGGTGGGGCGGTAAGTTTCCTCACCGCCCCGGGATGACAGTGGCCGCTAGTCCGCGTGCAGCACGCGCCCGCGCGTCTCCGGCAGCGCGAAGGCGGCGATGAAGAACACCGCGTAAGCCACCACTGCAAACATCGCGATCGCATTCGCGAGCGACGTCGTCGCCGACAGCGCGCCGACGAGGAACGGAAACAGCGCGCCGATGCCACGACCGAAATTGTAGCAGAAGCCCTGGCCGGAGCCGCGCAGCCGAGTCGGATAGAGCTCGGTCAGGAACGCGCCGATTCCCGAGAAATAGCCCGAGGCGAAGAAGCCCAGCGGGAAACCGAGCACCCACAGGATCTCGTTGGTGAGCGGCAGCTGCGTGTACAGCAGCACCACGGCCATGGCGCCGATCGAGAAGATCAGGAACAGGTTGCGCCTGCCGATCCGATCCGCGAGCCAGGCGCCAACGAGATAGCCGATGAAGGAGCCGATGATCAGCGTCGAGAGATAACCGGTCGAACCGACGATCGACAGGTGCCGCTCCTTGGTCAGGAACTGCGGCACCCAGAAAGTGACGGCGTAGTAGCCGCCCTGGCAGCCCGTCGCCATCAGCGAGGCGAGGATTGTGGTCTTCAGGATCGGGCCGGAGAAGATTTCCCAGAGCGCCGGACGATCGCCGCTCGCAGCCTGCTTTGCGCGGGCTTCGGCGGCGATCTCGGGTTCGGTGACGGAGCGTCGGATGTAGAACACCAGCAACGCCGGCAGCGCGCCGATCACGAACATCCAGCGCCACGCCGTCTCCGGCGGCAAAGCCGAGAACAGGATTGCCTGCGACAGCACCGCGAGACCCCAGCCGACCGCCCAGCCCGACTGCACCGAGCCGACCGCGCGTCCGCGATATTGCGGCCGGATCGCCTCGCCCATCAGCACGGCGCCTGCCGCCCACTCCCCGCCGAAGCCGAGGCCGAGCACGGCGCGTGCGATCAGGAGCTGGTCGAAATTCTGCACGACCGCGCAGACCAGCGAGAAGAACGAGAACCAGATGATGGTGATCTGCAGCGTCCTGACACGTCCGATATGATCGGAGAGATAGCCGCCGAGCCAGCCGCCGATCGCGGAGGCCAGCAGCGTCACGGTGCCGGCGAGCCCCGCCGAGGCCGCATCGACCTTCCACAGCGCGATGATGGTGCCGATCACCAGCGGATAGATCATGAAGTCCATGCCGTCGAGCGCCCAGCCCGCCGCGCAGGCCCAGAACGTTCGACGCTCCGGCGCGTTCATGTCGCGGTAGAAGGCAAGAAGGCTGGTGTCTTCGATCTCGGCGCGCTCGATGCGCCCGGTCGGATCGGCTGTGCTCATGTGCGTTTCCCGGCAATCCTTTTGAAGCTGCGCGGTGGTAGCACGCGGGGCAGCCAGAGCAAGCAGGCGCGCGCTCCCGTGCCATGCAACGGTAAGGCTACTGTCCCGCGGCCTCCGCGCCGCGGGTACGCGGATCGGGCGCACCGAGCGGCCCGTTCGGCGTCACCAGAATCGAATTGGCCGAAGTCTGTCCCATCGGCTCGACGATGAGGTGATCCATCGCCTTCAGCTCGAACAGCACATCGTCGGGAAAGCCGCTCTCGATGCGCACCTCGTCCGGCAGCCATTGATGGTGCAGCCGCGGGGCCGCCACCGCGGCGGCCACGTCCATCCTGTAGTCGAGCACGTTGACGATGACCTGAAGCACGGTCGAGATGATGCGGCTGCCGCCGGGCGAGCCGGTCACCAGCACCGGCTTGCCGTCCTTGAGCACGATGGTCGGGGACATGGAGGACAACGGCCGCTTGCCGGGTCCGGGCAGATTGGCCTCGTAGCCGACGAGGCCATAGGCATTGGAAGCGCCGACCGCCGCGGTGAAATCGTCGAGCTCGTTGTTGAGCAGCACGCCGGTGCCATCGGCAACGAGGCCGACGCCGTAGCTGAAATTCAGCGTGGTGGTGTTGCTGACCGCATTGCCGCCGGCGTCGACGACGGAAAAGTGCGTGGTGTTGGTGCCCTCGCGCGGCGCGGGCGGGGCGGAGACGAGCTGCTTCGACGGCGTCGCGCGATCGGAGGAGATGCCGGCGCGCAGCCTGGCGGCGTAGTCCTTTGCGGTCAGCGACGCGATCGGTGCATTGACGAAGGCGGGATCGCCGAGATAGCGCGCACGGTCCGCATAGGCGCGCTTCATGGCTTCGATCAGCAGATGCAGCGATGCCGGCGACCCCTGTTTCAGATCGGCGAGCTGAAAGCCCTCGAGAATGTTGAGCGTCTCCACCAGCACCACGCCGCCGGAGGAAGGCAGCGGCATCGAGACGATGTCGTAGCCGCGATAGGTGCCGCGCACCGGGGCCCGGATCACCGCCTGATAGGATGTCAGGTCGGCCGGCGTCATGATGCCGCCCGCGTCGGTCACTGCCTTGGCGAGCTTGTCCGCGACCGGCCCCTCATAGAAGCCGCGCGGCCCCTGTGCGGCGACGGCCGACAGCGTTTCGGCAAGATCGCTCTGCACCAGCCTGTCGCCTTCGCCGAGCGGCGTGCCGTCGGGGCGCGAGAAGATCCTGGCCGACGAGGGCCAGCGCGCAAGCCTCCGGTGCCAGCCCGGCAGTGTGTCGGCAATGTCGTCGGTGACGACAAAACCGTCGCGGGCTAGCGTAATGGCGGGCTCGAGCAACTGTGCCAGCGTGAACCGGCCCGAGCCATATTTCTCCAGGGCCAGCGCAAGACCTGCGACGGTGCCGGGCACGCCGACGCCGAGCGCGGAATCCCGTGACTTCGCCGCATCGGGCTTGCCGTCGGCGCCGAGGAAGATCTGCGGCGTCGTCGCAGCGGGCGCGGTCTCGCGATAGTCGATCGTGACGTCCTCGTTGCGCTCGGCCGAGTGGATCACCATGAATCCGCCGCCGCCGATATTGCCGGCGCGCGGATAGGTCACGGCCATCGCAAAGCCGGTGGCGACCGCGGCGTCGACCGCATTGCCGCCGCGGCGCAGGATGTCGGCGCCGACTTGCGCGGAGATCCTCTCCTGCGCCACCACCATGCCGTGTTCGGACGGAACGGCGCGCACCGTGCCGGGCGCGGGGGGGAGATAGGTCCGCCGCGCATCCTGCGCGGCCGCAGGCGCAAGACCAAACGCCAGAGTGGCAACAAAGGCGAAAAATGTCCGCCGTGTCGAATATGACGACATCTCTAACTTCCGCCGTGGCTTTGGGGCAGTTCACACGCGCCGCCGCAATGCTATACGGTCTGCGCCAAGAGAGGCAAAACTGTTCGTGATGGGGACTGGACGATGACGACGATCGCCTCGGATGCGCGCGTAGGGGCGCAGCGGACCTATCCGCCGCGCGCCGCCGTCATCAGCTGGATTTTCTTCGATTGGGCCGCGCAGCCTTATTTCACGCTGATCACGACCTTTGTCTTCGCGCCCTATTTCGCCACCAGCATCGCGCCAAATCCCGCCACCGGCCAGTCATTGTGGGGCTTTGCGATGGCGGCTGCGGGCCTCGCGATCGCGCTGCTGTCGCCGGTGCTCGGCGCCATTGCCGACGCCTCAGGCCGCAGGAAGCCGTGGATCGCAGGATTCGGCGCGCTGCTGGTGCTGGCGGCCTGCACGCTGTGGATCGGCAAGCCCGGCGATCCCGCCGTCATTCCGCCGCTGCTCACCGCGGTCGCGCTCGCCAGCGTCGGTGCGGAATTCGCCACCGTCTTCAACAACGCGATGATGCCGACCCTGGTGCCGCCGGAGCGGATCGGCCGGCTCTCCGGCACCGGCTGGGCCACCGGCTATATCGGCGGGATCGTCAGCCTGATCATCGTGCTCGGATTCCTCGCCGCCAATCCCGAGACCGGCCGCACGCTGCTCGGCTTCGAGCCGCTGTTCGGGCTCGATCCGGTCAGCCATCAGGGCGATCGCATCGTCGGACCGCTGACCGGGCTGTGGTTCATCATCTTCGTGACGCCATTGTTCCTGTTCACGCCGGATTATCCGGCGAAGCGCCCGGTGCGCGAGGCGCTGCACGAAGGGCTGTCGGAGCTGAAGCAATCGATCAAGGGGCTGCCGCAGCGGAAATCGCTCGCGGCGTTCCTGCTTGCCAACATGATCTATACCGATGGCCTGGTGTCGCTGTTCGCGTTCGGCGGCATCTATGCCGCTGGCACCTTCGGCTGGCACACGATCCAGATCGGCACCTTTGGCATCATGCTCGCGATTGCCGGCACCTTTGGCGCATGGCTCGGCGGCAAGCTCGACGATCGCCTCGGGCCGAGGCGCGTCATCGCCGGCAGCCTGCTGATCCTGCTGCTGTCGGTGGCGGCGATCCTTCTGGTCGACAGGGACAGCGTGCTGTTCGTCAGGGTCGCGCCGCCGCAGCCGGGCGCGCCCCTGTTCTCGAGCGCGGCCGAGCGCGCCTACCTCGTGCTGGGCTGTCTCATCGGCGCTGCAGGCGGCCCGCTCCAGGCCGCCTCACGCACCCTGCTGATCCGTCTCGCGCCGAAGGACCGCATCGCGCAGTATTTCGGCCTCTTTGCGTTGACTGGAAAAGTCACGTCCTTCATCGGCCCGCTGCTGATCGGCATGATCACCGCGGTGACGGCGAGCCAGAAGGCCGGCATGGCCGTGCTGGTGGTGTTCTTCGTCGCGGGACTGGGGCTGTTGATGCGGGTGCGGGAGAAGTAACTCCCGCCGTCGTCCCGTAGCCCGGATGGAGCGAAGCGTAATCCGGGACGGTCTATCCGCGAGGACATAACCCGGATTTCGCTACGCTCCATCCGGGCTACGCTCGTGGTGAGGCTCAGTGCCTGAAGTGCCGCGTGCCGGTGAACACCATGGCGATGCCGTGCTCGTCGGCGGCCTTGATCACCTCGTCGTCGCGCATCGAGCCGCCGGGCTGCACCACGGCGGTGGCGCCGGCCTCGATGCAGGCGAGCATTCCGTCTGCGAACGGGAAGAACGCATCCGATGCCACGACCGAGCCCTTGGTCAGCGGCTCGGCGAGCTTGAGCTCGTTCGCCGCATCCTGCGCCTTGCGCGCCGCGATTCGCGCTGAATCCACCCGGCTCATCTGGCCCGCGCCGATGCCGACGGTGGCGAGATCCTTGGCATAGATGATCGTGTTGGACTTGACGTGCTTTGCGACCCGGAACGCGAATTTGAGGTCGCGCATCTCGGCGTCCGTCGGTGCACGCTTGGTCACGACCTTGAAGGTCATGTCGTCGACCACGGCGTTGTCGCGGCTCTGCACGAGGAGACCGCCGGCCACCGTCTTGGCGGTGAGGCCGGGCGCGCGGGGATCGGGCAGGCTGCCTGCGAGCAGCAGGCGCAGATTCTTCTTCCCGCCGATGATGGCGATCGCTTCTTCGCTCGCGTCGGGCGCGATGATCACCTCGGTGAAGATCTTGGTGATCTCGCGCGCGGTGTCGGCGTCGAGCGCGCGGTTCATCGCGATGATGCCGCCGAACGCCGATGTGGAGTCGCAAGCCAGTGCTCTGCGATAGGCCTCGACGAGGTTCGAACCTTCCGCGACGCCGCAGGGATTGGCGTGCTTGACGATGACGCAAGCCGCGGTGCGCTGGGCGTCGAACTCGCCGATGCATTCATAGGCCGCATCGGTGTCGTTGATGTTGTTGTAGGAGAGCTCCTTGCCCTGGAGCTGCCGCGCGGTGGAGACGCCCGGGCGCTTGTCGGGCGTCGCATAGAACGCCGCGGTCTGGTGCGGATTCTCGCCGTAGCGCAGCGACTGAATCAGCTTGCCGCCGAAGGCGCGGAAGTCGGGCGCATCGATTTCGAGCTGGCGGTTGAACCAGTTCGAGATCGCGGCGTCATAGGCGCCGGTTCGCGCATAGGCCTTTGCGGCAAGCCGCCGGCGCAGTTTTAGCGTGGTCGCGCCGTTGTTGGCGGCGAGCTCGTCGAGCACGGCCTTGTAGTCTTCCGCCTCGACCACGACGGCGACGTCATCATGGTTCTTCGCGGCGGCGCGGATCATCGCGGGGCCGCCGATGTCGATGTTCTCGATGCAATCCTCGAAGCCGGCACCTCTGTCGACGGTCGCCTCGAACGGGTAGAGGTTGACGACGAGCAGGTCGATCGGCGCGATGCCGTGCGCCTTCATCGCTTCCGCGTGCTCCTTGTTGTCGCGGATCGCGAGCAGGCCGCCATGCACCTTCGGATGCAGCGTCTTGACGCGGCCGTCCATCATCTCGGGGAAGCCGGTGAGGTCGGACACGTCCTTCACCTTGAGGCCGGCCGCGGCGATCGCCTTGGCGGTGCCGCCGGTCGAGACCAGCTCGACATCGTGCGCGGCCAGCGCCTTTGCGAACTCGATCAGGCCGGTCTTGTCGGAAACGGAGAGAAGGGCGCGGGTGACGCGGCGGGGATGGTCAGTCATGAGCAAGATCCTCTGTCTTAAGGAGTGTCTATGCCCAGGCGCGCGGCAGCTAAATCCCGCGCTTCCCGATGGTGCTCCATCCAAGGTCGCCAGTCGCGCGAGCGAGGGCTCGATAGCAGTTTTCAGTCGTTTTCACAACGCCAGACAGGACTGGCAGACGCGCGTTTACAGCGGGAGTTCCGGCTCCCGTCGCGCGTTGCGCCGGGCATTGGTCACGGTCGGTGAGGCCGTGGATCGCACAAAACTCCAGCGGACCGAGGGCGCCTGTCGCGCATCCTGCCGGATCACGATCTGCGCGGTGCGGCGCGGGCCGTCATTGCCGGCCAGGAACACGCTGTCCTCGAGGTCGACCTTGTCGTCGAGCGCCTCGAAGGTCCAGACGTCGCGGTTCGGCAGCACCAGCATGACGCCGCGGGCGTCCGACAACCGGCTCGCCTTTACCGCGGGATGCAGATGGAAGCGCACCGCGAAGTCGGCGTCGGCGCCCTTGAAGCGTCCGCCCTGCGGCGGCGACAGCGTGTCCTCGCCGTCGATGCGCGCGCCGTCATTGGCGATCATCAGCACGCGGCGATGGATCGCGCCGAATTTGGAAAGATAACCGTCATGCGAGGTCGTGAGCAGCGTGCCGTTCTGCACGATTTCGCGATAGCTCTCGACCTCGACGGGTCCGCTGGTGACGGGCGCGCCGTGCAGGAGGCGCTTCATCGCCGACATCTCCACGAACTGGCATGAGGACGTCTCGTGATAGGTCAGCGTCGAATGCGCCGCGGTGCCGCGCGCGAACGGCCGCCAATTGTCGCGGCCCGTCGTCGGCATGCCGCAATTGGTGACGATGCGGCTGATGCCGGAAGACAATTCGAACGACAGGCAGCCGGCATGGGCGTCGTGGCTGACGCCGGCCGGCGGCGGCGGACCGGTGTCGATGATCAGCGTGGTCTGGCCGGCATCGAGGCGCTGGAAGCCGGTATGCGGCATGTTCGCCATGGGCGCGCCGTGGGTGTCGTCATAGGCCAGCAGCGTCGCGAGCAGGTCCGAGGACGTCGCGCTCATGCCGTTGAACAGCGCGAAATTGCCGTCGCCGTGCCGGAAGAAGCGCAGCATCGGCATCATGCGGTCGATCGCGTTGAGCAGTGCCGGGGGCGGCGCGATGTTGCGCGCGGCAAAGGTCTGCCGCAGCGGCAACAGGTCGATCAGGAGTTCGATCAGGGCGCCTGGATTGCGGGAGATGTGGCCGCCGTCGGGCAGGATCTGCCGCTGCAACTCGTCCGAGAGCTTTTTCGAGGCGCTGCGAATGTGCCGCGCCTGGTTGGCAAGGCACAGCGACGCGTAGCACAGCGCGATCAGCACCTGGAGCTTCGGCACCCCGTCGGGAATGTTGACCATGGTGTAGCGCAGGAAGCGGATCTCCCGCGCCAGCGCTCGCAGATAGCGGCGGTAGAATTTGTTGTCGGTGTCGTTGAGCACCAAGGGCGCCTGCGACAGCAGCGAGATCACGCGCCGTGCCAGCACGTCGGCGCGGCGCGCGACGGGGCGGCGCTTGTTGGCGGGGTTGGCGATCCAGTCCTCGACCAGCGCGCGCGCATTGGCCCGCGTCAGCGCGGTGTCGGCGGCGCGCAGATGGCGCAGCCAGCCGAATCCGAGCAGCGCGACCTCCCAGTCTTCCGACGGGGGCTCGAGATCGAAGATCGAGCGGCCGTGGCAATTGACGATCTTGCCGGCGAAGACGAAGCGGCCGGCATAGATCTCGGCAGCACGCGTCGCATCGGCCGTGCGCAGGTCATGCGGCGCGATGATCAGCCGGTCGGTGCGTCCGGGCCAGACGCGCGACACCGCCACGGAACCGCCGCTCGCGCGCGCGAGCACGTTCCGCGCGAAGCGGCTCATCACCAGCGTCGAGATACGTCTGCGTTGAGCGACCGACACGCCTTGCCTTGAAGGGGGAGAGGATTAACGACGAATCCTTCTTAATCCCAAATTCGGCCGGCTAACACCATCTTGAAGCTCCGCGAATCGGCCCCGTCGCAAAAACCGGTGCAAAATCAGGATTTAACGAGCCGGGCCGCGTAGAATCCATCGAGCCCGCCGAGCTTGGGATCGGCGTTCGGAAGGTGGCTGGGCAGGGTGCGCAGGTCACCCTCGCTGGTGATGATCTCGCTCAGCCCGGAGACCTCGGACGCTTCGATCGGCACACGGCGCAGGCCAGTCTCCGCGGCCAGCAGCGCCGCGATCGCCTGCTCGCCCTCTTCGGGTTCCAGCGAACAGGTGCAATAGACCAGCGTGCCGCCCGGTTTAAGCAGCGAGACGGATTTCTTCAGCAGCCGCTGCTGGAGCGCGGTCAGGGCGGCGATGTCGGATTCCTGCCGGAGCCAGGCGACGTCGGGGTGGCGGCGAATCGTTCCGGTCGATGTGCAGGGCGCATCGATCAGGATACCGTCGAAACCGTCGGCCGGACCGGCCCATTCGACGGCGTCGGCGACGACAGTCTCGGCCTGGAGCGACAGCCGCGTGAGGTTCTCGCGCAAACGTGCCACCCGGGCGGGTGAGCGGTCGATCGCGGTGACATGCGCGCCGGCTTGCGCCAATTGCGCGGTCTTGCCGCCGGGGGCGGCACAGAGATCGGCAATCGCCTTGCCCTTGATGTCGCCGAACAGGCGCGCCGGCAGCGCGGCGGCGGCGTCCTGCACCCACCATTGTCCTTCGGCAAAGCCCGGCAGCACCGTCACCGAGCCGTGCAGCAGCATCCGCACCGTCCCGGTCGGCAGTGTCTCGCCATGCAGGCGGCTCGCCCATTGCGCGGCATCCGACTTCACGGTGAGATCGAGCGAGGGTTCGTGGCCGAGTGCCAGCGCCATATCCCTTGCGGTCGCCTCGCCGTAATGTGCGCTCCAGCGCGCGAGCAGCCAGGGCGGCAGGTCCAGCGATTGCGAGGACACCTCTTCGACCAGCGCCTGGCCCTCACGCGCGCAGCGGCGCAGCACGGCATTGACGAGGCCGGCATAGCGCGCGGCGCGCCGGTCGGATTGCACGAGGCGAACCGAGAGATCGACCGCGGCGTGATCGGGCACGTCCATCCAGAGGATCTGGGCGGCGCCGATCAGCAGCGCGCTCTGTGCGCGGGGCGCGTCGGAGGGAATGCCCTTGTCGAGCAGCCGAGAAAGAACATGGCCGAGCGTGCCGAGCCGGCGCAGCACGGTCGCAACCAGGCGGCGCATCAGGGCGCGGTCGCGGTCGGCGAGCGTCTTCAATCCGGGATGGGCACCGCCGCCGTCGAGCTGGTCGTCAAGCGTGCGGTGCTTGTGCAGCACGCCGTCGACGATGTCGGCGGCAATCCGCCGTGCCGCGAGACCAGGCACTTCGGACGGAGGGGCAAAACGTTGAGATGGCATGCGGAAGCAAGGTTCTGAGCGAGCGGCAGTTCCGCCGCAATGGGCGCATGCCTCGAGAAACCGATCTCTGGCACGCGAATATGCCAAATGTAAGAATGGTCTCTCGCGTTTACAGCCCGCGATGACCATTTCAGCAATGCGATATTGGACCTCGCACGTCCCGTGATCCTGCGCTAGGAACCACCGAGATGAGTGACCAGCCCTCCGTTCCCGATCGCAAGCCGCTGTCGTCGGCCGCCCAGCGCGCTTTGGCGGAAGCGGAGGCGCGCCGGCAGGCTGCGGCCGCCGCGCATGCTGAAGCTGCGCCCAGGGAATTGCAGGGACCGAAGGGGCCCGAGCCCACCCGATACGGCGATTGGGAGCGCAAAGGTATCGCCTCGGATTTTTGAGGCACCGGCTTTACGCACTCTCCTTTTAAGTTTTAAGTTTTTAAGCCGGCTTGCCGGTTCAGCCGACTCAGCCCTAGCGTGCGCGGATGCCGCGCTTCGATCCCAGCCATCCATACCGGCCCTCATATCGCGGCTCACCGTTCGGCCGCCGCTTCTCCGGATTGTTGCCGTGGATGTTCGTGGTCGGCGTCGTGGTCGCGGCCGTGCTCATCTTCCGTCACGGGACGAACTGGCCCCTTCCGCACGCGGATGACGGCCAAGCGCGTGATGCCGAGATCATCCTGCAGCAGTCCGGCAATTCCGACATGCGTCAAGCGGTTGATGTTATCAGGACCGTCGATGGTGATACTTTCCTTGCGCGCGTGCATCAGCCCAACGGCCGCGATCTCGTCGCGCGTGTCCGTCTTCGCGGCATCGATGCGCCAGAGATGAAAGCATCCTGCCAAGCTGAGCTGGACAAGGCCGAAGCCGCCAGCGACGCGCTGCGCGCCCTGCTCGGCCAGGGCGGCGTGACGATCTATAATCTTGGCCAGGACAAATACGGCCGCGTTCTCGCCGACGTGGCGACCAAGCGCACCGCCAACGTCTCGGCGGCACTGCTCGCGGGCGGTCATGTGCGCAGCTACAATGGCGGCCACCGCGACGGCTGGTGCGCGCGGGGCTGGCGCTTCTGGTAACAAAAAAAGCCGCGTCGACGGACGCGGCTTTGTCGTCTTGCCTCGATCCGGAGATCAGCGCGTCACGACCACCTTGGTGCCGACGGAGACGCGGCTGTAGAGATCGGTGATGTCGTCGTTGAGCATGCGGATGCAGCCATAGGAGACGAAGCCGCCGACCGAGCCGGGCACGTTGGTGCCGTGGATCGCATATTCGCCGCCGGCCAGCGTCATCGCCGCAACGCCCATCGGGTTGCGCGGCGAGCCGCCCGGAATGACGTCGGGGATGCTGGGCTTGTCGCGCTTCACTTCCGCAGGCGGTGACCAGGCCGGGTTGAGATATTTGCCGTCGATGCGGGTGGTGCCGGCCCATTGCTTGCCGGACTTGCCGACGCCGACCGGATAGCGCATGGCGTGGCCGTTATCGAGGATGAGATAGAGCCGCCGCTCGTTGGTTTTGACCACGATGGTGCCCGGCGAATAGTCGGCCAGGTGCGCCCCCACCATTTCCGGCCGCGCCTGCGCCGCCGTCGACATCGAGACCCCAGCAATGATGGTGGCGGTCAGCGCCACAGCAATCCTCATGGACATCAATTTTCCCCTTGCCCCGAACGGGCCGTCCAAATCTACGCAAAACCGGCAATCGCCGGCTCTCCAGGTCCTTGTCAGGGGACATTCTTAACCGCGCCCGTTAACCGGATGGTTTCCACGCACGGCCACCGAGGGCCAGCCAGCAGGGGGAACAAAGGAAATGTTCGAAATAAAGTAAATAACCTGGAAACAACACCCGGCCGGAAAGATGCGGACCTGCCGCCGCGTGTCCTGACAAGTCCGTGAGGGTGTGAACGGCTGTTATTTCAGGGGGCGCCGTCGGTCTCGCGTCCCCGGCCGCGGGCTACCTGCCGGCCGCTTACTTTCCGCGCCGGATGGGATAATTTTGCCGCGCAACTATCGAAAAGCGGTCGCCGCCCTATATTCTGGGTGCCGCTCTCGCCTTAAGCCCGAGGTGTCCATGACAAGCGACGGCTCGCGTACCCCAAGCGGGGGAATCGTCATCATCGGGTCGCTCTCGCCCGAGATTCAGGAACAGCTTGCGAAGGTCGCCGACGGCAAGATCGCAACCGTCTCTGGCGTACCGCAAACCCATGTCCTGGAAACGACCGGGGAGGATCTCCGCCGGTTGTCCGAACGCGTCAACAAGGTCGTCGGTACGGAGGGGGTGGTGGCCCCGATCCTCGCCGACGACGAAGGCAACCGGTTGCTGCCTACCGGCCGGATGCAGGTTCGGTTCAAGGAAGCGCCAACGGACAAGGTTTTGCAGTCCTTTGCCAAGAGGCACAAGGTCGCGCCCGGCCAGCGCAACAAATGGTCGCCCCAGCAGGCCGAATTCGCCGTGCGCACGGACGACACGCGCTATTTCCCTGATGTCGCCGCGGAGATGGAAAAGGACAGCAAGGTTGCGACAGCATGGCCGGATGTCCGAGCGGCGTTCCGGCGCGAAAGCACGTGACTATCGAAAGTCGCGAGCTATGATCCCCTCAACCGTCGGTCAGTCGGGAGGGGTCCATGAAATTGCGATTTGGAAAGGACGATTGGCTCGAGCTGGAGCCGGTGTCGCTGGATTCGCATGTTCAACGCGGCATGCGAACGTTCTCGCTCGGGCCGCAGGTGGCGATGGCATCGCCGACGGAGCGCGCGGCCGCGAGCCGTGCCGCCGTGGTTGCCAATCGTGTCGTGCAACAGGTCTTTCAAAAGAGCGTCCCCGCTTATGCCTCGCCGGCTCAACGCGCGGCGGCCGACCTGGACAAGGTCGAGACCGCCGTATTCTCCGATCCGCGCGGCACGCTGCGCGTGGTCTATCGCGAAGTCGTGCTCAGGTTCGAGCCGAACGTCGCGGAGGCGAAACAGAAAGCGGTACTCGACAAATACGGGCTCCAGGTCCGCGTCCGCAACGCGTTCCAGTCGGATCAGTTGATCGCCTTCGATCCGACGCGCAAGTACATTGCCGAAAAGATGGTCGAGCTCGCCAACGAGCTGACTGAAACCGACGAAGTCGTGTTTGCCTTTCCGAACTTCGTTTCCGAGTTCAAGCGCGGATTGCAAGCCCCCAAGCCAATCGCTGCGCAATGGCATCTCGCCACGGTCAACGCACGCAGGGCCTGGAGCAAATCGCAAGGAGGCGGCATCGTGATCGCCGTCCTCGACGATGGTGTCGACGTCGACCATCCGAATCTCGCGTCCAACATCAGGCGCAGGCCCGACCCCAACGAGCCGCGCGACCGGTTCGGGCGCGACTTCTTCGTCGGAGAGGACGCGCCCGATCATTTCGATCCGACGCCAAAACGGTTTCGCGCACCGTTCGACATGATGGCGGGGAATGACATTCACGGGACCTGCTGTGCCGGTGTCGCGGCGGCATCAGGCAGGAAGGGCGTTTTCGGAATCGCGCCGAGAGCAAGCATCCTTCCAGTCAAGATTTTCCACGCGGATGATCTCGCCACGGAATCGCAAGTCGCGAATGCCATCCGGTATGCTTCGCGTTTTGCCGACATCCTGTCCTGCTCGTGGAGTGGACCGGCATCGCCCGATATCCGGTTCGCGCTCGAAGAGGCAGGTGCGGGCCGCGGGGAAAGGGCTGTCCCGTGTTTTGCGCGACCGGCAATGATTTTCGGGATCAGGTCGGATTTCCGGCCCAGTCGCCCTTCTCGATCGGTGTCGGCGCATCGACCGACCAGGGAGACCTTGCGGACTATTCCAACCGGGGCCCCCAAGTCTCCGTGGTCGCGCCGTCAAGCGGCGGCGCGCAAGGAATCTTCACGACCGACGTGAGCAAACCCGGCCGCGGATTCAATATCGGCAGCGCCGCGGCCGGCGGCACCGACGGACTCAACACCAACGTCTTCGGCGGGACCTCGTCGGCAACGCCCCTGGCGGCAGGGGTCGCGGCCCTCGTCCTGGCGGCGAATTCTAGTCTCAGCCGCGACGATGTTCGCAATATTCTCCAGAGCACCGCGCAGAAGATCGGGCCGGCCGCGTCTTACGACGCCAACGGCCATAGCGATCGTTTCGGCTTTGGCCAGGTCGATGCCGCGGCCGCCGTTGATGCGGCGCTGGCCGCCGCGGCTGCCGCCAGAGTGGCGCCAGACGGGCCGAAGCCGGCCAAGAAGGCCGCAAAAAAGAAAGTCCCGAACAAGGCGAAGAAAAAAGCGCCCGCCAAAAAGGGCGGCCGCAAGACCGCCAGGAAGACGGCCAAGAAAACGACCAAGAAAACGGTCAAGAAGAAGGCGAAAAAATCCGGATAGACGTCTGCTCTACACCGCGTGCGGCCGACAGCTTGGCTATCGGCCGCTTGCTGCGCGCGGTCAGGCGCCCTTCGTCCGGTTCTGCCGGTTCTTGACGAGGTCGTCGACTACGGCGGGATCGGCCAGTGTCGAGGTGTCGCCGAGGCTGCCCGGCTCGTCCTCGGCGATCTTGCGCAGGATGCGGCGCATGATCTTGCCGGAGCGGGTCTTTGGCAGGCCCGGCGCGAACTGGATCTGGTCCGGGGATGCGATCGGGCCGATCTCCTTGCGCACCCAGGTGACGAGCTCCTTGCGCAGATCCTCGGTCGGTTCGACGCCGGCCATCAGGGTGACATAGGCGTAGATGCCCTGCCCCTTGATGTCGTGCGGGAAGCCGACGACGGCCGCTTCCGAGACCTTCTCATGCGCGACCAGCGCGCTCTCGACTTCCGCGGTGCCCATGCGGTGGCCGGAGACGTTGATGACGTCGTCGACGCGGCCGGTGATCCAGTAATAGCCGTCGGCGTCGCGGCGGCAGCCGTCACCGGTGAAGTATTTGCCCTTGTAGGTCGAGAAATAGGTCTGCTCGAAGCGGGCGTGGTCGCCATAGACCGTGCGCATCTGGCCCGGCCATGACCGCGTCAGGCAGAGATTGCCCGTGGTCTCGCCGTCCAGCACCTTGCCGTCGGCGTCGACGATTTCAGGGACCACGCCGAAGAACGGCTGTGTCGCCGAGCCCGGCTTCAGTTTTGTGGCGCCCGGCAGCGGGGTGATCAGAATGCCGCCGGTCTCGGTCTGCCACCAGGTGTCGACGATCGGGCAGCGGTCGTCGCCGACGACGCGGTGATACCACTCCCAGGCCTCGGGATTGATGGGCTCGCCGACCGAGCCGAGCAGCCGGAGGCTTGCACGCGAGGTCTTCTTCACGGGCTCGTCGCCGCTCTGCATCAACGCGCGGATCGCGGTCGGCGCGGTGTAGAAGATGTTGACCTTATGCTTGTCGATCACGTTCCAGAAACGGGAATTGTCCGGATAGTTCGGCACGCCCTCGAACATCAGCGTGGTCGCGCCGTTCGCCAGCGGCCCGTAGAGGATGTAGCTGTGGCCGGTGACCCAGCCGACGTCGGCGGTGCACCAGTAGATGTCGCCGTCGTGGTAGTCGAACACGTATTGATGCGTCATCGACGCGAACACGAGATAGCCGCCCGAGGTGTGCAGCACGCCCTTGGGCTGGCCGGTCGAGCCTGACGTATAGAGGATGAACAGCGGATCCTCGGCGTGCATGTGCTCGGCCGGGCATTCCGTCGTCACCATCTTGGCGGCGTCGTGATACCAGAGGTCGCGCGTCGGGTTCATGTCGACCGTGCCGCCGGTGCGCTTGACCACGACGACCCAGTCGACACCGTCGGCCTTGGCGAGCGCAGCATCGACATTGGCCTTCAGCGGCACCTTCTTGCCGCCGCGCAGGCCTTCGTCCGCGGTGATGATCACCTTGGATTGGCAGTCGTTGATGCGCTGGGCGAGGCTGTCGGGCGAGAAGCCCGCGAACACCACGGAATGGACCGCGCCGATCCGCGCGCAGGCCAGCATCGCGTAGGCCGCTTCGGGAATCATCGGCAGGTAGATGGTGACGCGGTCGCCCTTCTTGACGTTGCGGGTGCGCAGGATGTTGGCCATCCGGCAGACCTCGTCGTGCAGCTCCTTGTAGGTGATGTGCCTGGATTGCGAGGGATCGTCGCCCTCCCAGATGATCGCGGTCTGGTTGGCGCGCTTGTGCAGATGCCGGTCGATGCAGTTATGGGCGACGTTGAGGACGCCGTCCTCGAACCATTTGATCGAGATGTTGCCGGGCGCGAAGGAGACGTTCTCGATCCTGGTCGGCGCCTTCATCCAGTCGATACGCTTGGCCTGTTCCGCCCAGAACGCGTTCGGGTCCGAGATCGAGCGGGCGTACATGTCCTTGTACTTGGCCTGGTCGATCCAGGCGCGCTTGGCCCATTCCGCGGGGACGTCGTAGATCTTCTCGGACATGCTTCCCTCCAGATACGGCAAGCCGAGCCAGGCGACTGGCGAGCCGACGTCATCGTTGAACCGATTATGCGTCGGGCTAACCGGACCCGACAAGGAGCACAAGCTGGACCTTCGACGAGCGGCCGGCCATGCGGACGATCAAGTCCACTTGGAGCGACTGTCGCAGATCTGAAACAGGCCGGGGCGGCTTTCCAGGTCTTTACCAAAACCCCCGGAACGGGCCCGCGCAGGGCCCCATGCATCCCACGGAGGTATTTAGGAACCGCTCCTCACTGATTCGGGACTCGCAATAGGGTTCGGAACACCCTAAATGGCCAACCCGGGGTCCAACGAGGCCTCTGGAACAAAAATTAGAACAATTGCATTGACCGATAACAGGCAGGGCTAAGGCATAAGACTATGATGGATCAGCAGAATCTCGGGACGATGCGGCCCGCTTCAGCCGATCCTGCAGCCGTTGCGCTGGCCAAAGCCCTCGGACAATGGCCGAAACCGGCCGCTTTCGGGCGCGCGAGCCCGAAAAGGGTCTTCGACACGGCGCCTGCGGCGACGGTCGAGGCGCTCGCCAAGGAGCTGGGCCTGCGGCTCGGCGACCAGAACGAGCTCACGATCCGCCGCATCAGGCGTGGCAAGGGCTATTCCTTCGTCCGTCCCAATGGCGCCCATATCCGTGACGCGCGCACCATCCGCCGGCTGCACGCCATGGCGGTGCCGCCGGCCTACCGCGAGGTGCGTTACTCGGCCGATCCGAGCTCGCATCTCCAGGCGGTGGGACGCGATGCCGCGGGCCGGCTGCAATATCGCTATCACGCCGACTGGGAAAAGGTGCGCGAGCACCGCAAGGCGCACCGGCTGGAAAAGCTCGTCGGCGCACTGCCAAAGATCCGGCGCAAGGTCTCGGCGTTCCTGTCGGGCGACGAGCCGACGCGTGAATTCGCGCTCTCGGCCGTGATCGAGCTGATCGCGCGCACCGCGATCCGTCCCGGCAACGAATCCTATGCCCGCCTCAACGGCACTCGCGGCGCCACCACGCTGCTGAAATCCAACGTCACGCTGGAAGACGACTGTTTCGTGCTGACCTTCAAGGCCAAGGGCGGCAAAGCGGTGCGCAAGGAGTGCGACGCAGCCAAGCTGGTGCGTGCCATCGGCATTTTGCAGGGTGTCCCCGGCAAGCGCATGTTCCAGTATCGCGACGCCTACGGCATCGTGCGCGCGGTCAGCACCACGCAGGTGAACGCGTTCTTGCGCGAGATCGCCGGCATCAAGATTTCACTGAAGGATTTCCGCACGCTGATGGCGTCCGCCGTCGTGGTGGAATCATTGTCGCGGATCACGCCGGCGACCAGCCAGCGCGGCCGCAAGAAGCAGGTGCTGGACGCGATCCGCGCCGCGGCCGACAAGCTCTCCAACACGCCGGCGATCTGCCGCAAGAGCTACGTCCACGACACCATCGTCACGGCCTTCGAGGACGGTATCCTCGAACGCTTCGCCGCGACCATGAAGGGCCAGCGCTCGCAGGCCCGGCGCGAGCAACTTTTGCAGCAGGTGGTGGCGACCGCGGCGGTGTGACCAGCCGTATCGCTACGTCTTGTCTGAAACACCCTTGTCCGGCCCGGGATCGCTGCCCGCGGCCGCGATGGTGAGCCGTTCCAGATAGTGCCCCCACCCTTTTGCGTGCGCAGCCGCCTGTTCCTCGGTCGGCAGTCCGCTATGGGTCATGCGCAGCAGCGTTCCGCCGTCGCGCTCGATCAGGTCGATCTCGATCAGGCTCGAGCCGGGCGGCACTTCCTGGCCGCCTTCCCAGCCGAACGTGTAGGCCAGACGATGCACCGGCACGACCTCACGAAAGGCGCCGCGAGCGACTCCGCCGCGTGGGCCGATGCCCTTGAGGAGATAGAGCCCGCCGGGATGCGGTTCCGTGGTCGCGTCGGAGCCCATCCAGCTCAGGATTTTCTCGGGGTCGGTCAAATAGGCGAAGACGGTGGCGCGCGGGGCGGCGATCTGGGTCTCGCGTCGCACTACGAACGGCTCGGTCATCGCGATCATCCCTGGCTGACATTGGCACATGGCGGCGCCAAGGCGGGCCGTCAAGGATTGCCCGTGACAAAGACGGTCCACCTTCGCCATCATCTCCACATGCAGCTCTCCTCGACCCTCGCCTGGCTCGTCGATGTCGCCTCGGAATGTCCCGGGGCCGACCGGCTGCTCGCGGAACTCGGTGCACATCTGGTTGCCGACGGCGTGCCGCTTGCGGCAGGAAGCCTGACGCTGGAGGTGCCGCATCCGCTGATCGCGAAGCGGACCTGGCTGTGGCGTGCGGAGAACGGCCGGGTCATCGAAGCGCTCGGTTTCGCGCCAAGTGGGCTGGCGCCCGACCCGCCTGATGATGCCGGTCGCCGCTGGCTACGCGACATCGCGCGCGGCGAGGTGCACGAAGAGGTCGTCGGGCGGCAGGATGGGCCGCAGCTCGGCTGGATCGGGCCGCGTCCGTTCACCGCGGTCGAGACCGAGCAATTGCGCCAGGCTGCGCGTTTCGCCGCGACGCCGCTGGCGGTGCTCGCTGCGCGCGCCACGTTGCGCGCGACGCTCGATGCCTATCTCGGCAAGCGCAGCGCGGAGCGGGTGCTGGCGGCACCGCTGCGGCGCGATCTCGGCGAGACCATTCAAGCCGCGTTGCTCTATGCCGACTTGCGCAACTTCACGACTTTGTCGGACACCACACCGCCCGCCCAGGTCATCGCAGCGCTCGACGCCTGGTTCGATCGCATCGCCGGTGCGGTTCACGCCTTCGGCGGCGAGGTGCTGAAATTCATCGGCGACGGTGTGCTCGCGATCTTCCCGGTGATCGAGGCGTCACCGCGGCGCGCGTGCGATGCCGCCCTGCGCGCCGCAAGTGCAGCCGAAGCCGGCATGGCCTATCTCAACGGGGAGCGCAGGGCCCAGGAGCTTCCGCCGCTCGCGTTCGGCGCAGCCCTCCATCTCGGCGACATGCTCTGGGGCAACATCGGCGCCGCCAACAGGCTCGATTTTACGGCGATCGGTCCTGCCGTCAATCTCGCCAGCCGCCTCGAAGGATTGTGCAAGCAACTTGACAGGACAGTGCTGGTGTCGGGCGCGCTCGCAGCCGAGACGGACATGCCACTCGTCGCGCTTGGATCGCATTCGCTGCGCGGCATCGCTCTGCCGTGCGAGGTGTTTGCGCTGCCCGAGCCGCAAGTTCGGGAGTCGTAGCCCGCATGAGCGAAGCGATATGCGGGGCCAGCGGTCCCGGATGTCGCTTCGCTCATCCGGGCTACAGCGCCTACACCTAAACCCCGCCCATCTTGCAGACGAGCTTCCACTCCTCCGCCGTCACCGGCTGCACGGACAGGCGCGAATATTTCACCAGCGCCATGTCGGCGAGCTTCTTCTCGGCCTTGATCGCGGCCATCGTCACCGGCGTCTTCAAGGGCTTGTCGGCCTTGATGTCGACGCAGACGAATTTTTCGGTCTTGTCGGTGGGATCGGGGTAGGCCTCCTTGATGATCTCGGCGATGCCGACGATCTCCTTGCCCTCGTTGGAATGATAGAAGAACGCCTTGTCGCCCTTCTTCATGTTCACGAGGTTTATGCGTGCGGTGTAATTGCGCACGCCGGTCCAGGCCTCGCCCTTGGCGCCCTTCGCCACCTGCTGGTCCCAGGACCACACCGACGGTTCGGATTTCACCAGCCAGTACGCCATGTTCATTCCTCTGCCTTGAAGGGGCGCGTCAACAGCCCCGAGATCGCGGCGTCGATCGTGCTCCGGCCGCTCAGGATCGAAGCGACCGCTTCTGATACCGGGATCTCGATGTTTTGCGAAGCTGCGAGCTCGATCAGCACGGGTGCGGTGAACTCGCCTTCGGCAAGCTTGCCGGCGGGCGGCTGCTCGCCGCGGCCCAGCGCCAGGCCGAGCGCGAAATTGCGCGATTGCGGGCTAGAGCAGGTCAGGATCAGATCGCCGAAGCCGGACAGGCCGGTGAGTGTCTCGCCGCGCGCGCCGAGCGCGCGACCCAGGCGCGTGAGCTCGGCAAAGCCGCGGGTCGTGAGCGCAGCCTGCGCCGAGGCGCCGAGCTTGCGCCCGACCGCGATGCCGACTGCGATCGCCAGCACGTTCTTGGCCGCGCCGCCGATCTCGACGCCTCGGATATCGGTGGAGTGATAGGGACGGAAGGTCGGCGAGCCCAGCGCCTGCACCAGGCTGCTCGCCAACGTTTCATCCTTCGCCGCCAGTGTCACCGCCGTCGGCAGGCCGCGTGCGACGTCGTCGGCGAAGCTCGGGCCCGACAGGATCGCCGGCTGCGCCTGAGGCGCGGCCTCGGCAATGATTTCGGTCATGAATTTGTGGGTGCCGTGCTCGATGCCCTTGGCGCAGGCGACGATCGGCACCGGTTTTGTCAGGTGCGAGGCCAGCATGTTGACCGCGCCACGCAAATGCTGTGCGGGCGTTGCGATCAGCACCATGTCCGCGCGCGCGGCCTCCGCAAGCGCGTGCGTCACGACGATCTCCGGCGCCAGCCGCACGCCGGGCAGCCGCGGATTGTCGCGGGTCGAGGCGATTCGCGCGGCATGTTCGGCATTGCGCGCCCAGAGCGTCACGTTCCGTCCGGCGCGCGCCGCTACCGTCGCCAGTGCCGTGCCCCATGCGCCCGCACCGATCACTGCGACGGACTGAAACGCAGCCATTGCTAGTATCCCGCCCGCGTCTTGCCGTAACCGGCGGGCGCCGTCGCGTTTGCGTCGAGCAGCCAGCGCGCGCGGGGCTGGGCTTCCATCGTGTCGGTCATGCCCAGCGCGAGGCGCTCGGCACCGGCCCAGGCGATCATTGCGCCGTTGTCGGTGCAGAGCGCGGGCGGCGGCATGATCAGCTGCGTGTCCGCCTCTCGCGCGACGCCGTACAGGGCGCCGCGGATCGCATGATTGGCGGCGACGCCGCCGGCCGCCACCAGCGCATTTGGTGCGCCGAACCGCTCGCGGAAAAGCCTCAAGCCGACGTTGAGACGGTCGGCCGTCGAGTCCAGCACGGCAGCCTGAAAACTCGCGCAGAGATCGTTGATATCCTGCGGCGTGATCTCGGTGAGCCGGCTCGCTTCAGTGCGCACCGCGGTCTTCAATCCCGATAGCGAGAAATTGGCATCGGGCCGTCCCTGCATCGGCCGCGGGAACGCGAAGCGCGAGGCATCGCCGTTTGCTGCTGCGCGCTCGACCTGCGGACCGCCGGGATAGGGCAGGCCCAGCATCTTCGCGACCTTGTCGAAGGCCTCGCCGATCGCGTCGTCGACGGTGGTGCCGAGCCGCACATATTGGCCGACGCCGGTGACCGCGACGATCTGGGTATGCCCGCCCGAGGCGAGGAACAGGCAATAGGGAAACTCAATTCCGTCGGTGAGGCGCGGCGTCAGTGCATGTGCTTCGAGATGGTTCACCGCGACCAGCGGCGTGTCGTGCACCATCGCGATCGCCTTTGCGGTGGTGAGGCCGACGATGACGCCGCCGATCAGCCCCGGCCCCGCGGCGGCCGCGACGCCGTTGAGCTGCGCATAGTCGATGCCGGCCTCGTGCATGGCGCGGTCGATGATGCCGTCGAGCAGGTCGACATGCGCGCGCGCGGCGATCTCCGGCACCACGCCGCCGAAGCGGGCGTGCTCCTCGACCTGCGACCGCACGATGTTGGACAGGATCCTGCCGATGCCGTCGGGCGCGCGTTCGATGACGGCCGCGGCGGTCTCGTCGCAGGTGGTTTCGATGCCCAGCACCAGCATTGGCGAATCGTTATCCAATTTGCGCCCTTGCGCTCATCCGGAAAGCAGCGTTCTGGTACATCCGGTAGCATTCCGGGGTCGGCTTGCGCAATCGTCACGCGCAGCCGTCCTCGTGAATGCGTCACCGCCAGGTTCGGGAACACAAGCGATGTCCATTCTTGTCACACGGCCGCATCCCGACAATGAGGCGACGGCGGAGAATTTGCGGGCGCGGGGTCATGTGGTGCTGCTCGCGCCGATGCTCAGGTTCGAGCCGGTCGCCTTCCATGACGAGAGTGAGGCGGACTACAGCGCCGTCATCGTCACGTCGGCCAATGCGATCCGCGCCATCGCGTTGCAATTGCAAGATCTTGGCTTGAAGAATCTTGGCCTGCTGGAGCTGCCGCTGTTCGCGGTCGGCGAGCACACGGCTGCCGTGGCGCGCGACGCCGGCTTCACTGATGTGATCGTCGCCGGCGGCGACGCTGCGGCCTTGCGTGACAAGGTGATACAGAGCGCACGCGACAAGTTGCTGAAGAAGAAAAGCACGCTGCTCTATCTCGCTGGCGCGGATTTGTCGCGCGATCTCGGCGGCGAGCTTGGCGCGGAGGGCTTTAGCGTGGTGACGCAGACCACCTATCGCATGGCTCCGGTCAAGATCCTGCCGCGCGATGTCTGCGAAGGCTTTGCCGCGCATGGGATCGACGCGGTGCTGCATTACTCCCGTCGCAGCGCGCGGGCCTTCCTGGACGCGGCACGGGACGAAGGCGTCGAAATCTCGGCGCTGGCGATCCCGCAATGCTGCCTGTCCG
The DNA here is from genome assembly GCF_024199855.1 of Bradyrhizobium sp. CCGB20. NCBI lineage: Bacteria > Pseudomonadati > Pseudomonadota > Alphaproteobacteria > Hyphomicrobiales > Nitrobacteraceae > Bradyrhizobium > Bradyrhizobium sp. CCGB20. The sequence goes on from NZ_JANADN010000001.1 coordinate 345,768, forward strand.
AGACGGTCGCCAGCGTGCTGCGCGACGCCGGCGCGTCACAGGTTCTGGGGGCTGCGACGCCGGACGAAAATGCCTTATTTGATACCTTGGAGCGTGCTTTGCGGACCCGTTTGGCGTAAGAGGTCGAGCCGAATCCGACGCAATCGGGTCCGTTTGGGGCATGTAAGTGTGAGGAACCGTCACGATGGCCGACGACAAGCCTGAAGACGCAGGATTGGCTCCCGAGTCCGGCCGTGCCAGGCGCACCCCGCCCACCATCGACCTTGAGGCAACCGAAGTCTCGACCCAGCCGCAGGAGGTGACGGGCGAGCCGGAGGCTCAGGCGGCGTCCGAGCAAGCCACGCAGGAGCAGGCCACGGTCGACGAGTCCAAATCCGAGGCGGCTGACCCGGACCCGCAGCCCGCCGAGGAGCAGCCTTCCGTTGCGGCCGCACCCGTATCGCCCTGGATCGTCGCTCCGTTCTCTGGTGCCGTTGCAGCGGCCGTCGTGATCGGGGTCGGCTGGATGCTGGGCTGGCCCGCCGTGCAGGCGCCGCCGGCCGCTCCGCAAGTGACGAGCGCAACGGTCGACGCGCTCAGCGGACGTGTCGCCGCGGTCGAGGCCAAGGCGGGCAAGCCCGCGGCCGATCCGGCCATGGTGGCGCGGATCGACGCGCTGGAGAAATCCGTCAATGCCTTGCGCGGCGACGTCGCCAATCTGCGCGCGCAGTCCGACAAGACCGCGAGCGCGTTGAACGACGCGAAATCCACTCCGCGCGACGCCGCGGCATTGTCCGATCTCGCCAACCGCGTCGCGCAGCTCGAGCGCGCCAGCAAGACCGAACGCGCCGAGCTCGCGCAGCAGGGCGAGAAGATCGCCGATGCCAAGACGATGGACGACAAGCCGCTGCGCTATGTCGTGGCAGCGTCCCTGCTCGACGTCGCCGTTCGCCATGGCGACCCCTATCAGTCGCAACTGTCCGCGGCGCGGTCGCTGACCGCCAAGCCCGAATTGCTGAAGCCGCTCGACACCTTTGCATCGTCAGGGATCCCGACGCCGGTCGCGCTGAGCCGCGAGCTGCTCAACATCGTGCCAAAGCTCTCTCCGCCGGCGGAAGCCCCGGCGGCCAGCGCCGGCATCGTCGAGCGTCTCCAGGCGGGGGCCTCGAAACTCGTTCGCATCGAGCGCACCGACGGTGTCGGCAATGATCGCGGGGCCATCGTCGCACGGCTGACGGCGGCGGCGCTCCGCAACGATTTCGCAGAGGCGCGGCGCGAGCTGAAGACGCTGCCGGAGGCCGATCGCGCACCGGCGCAAGCCTGGCTCGACAAGGCCGATGCCCGCGACGCCGCCCTCGCCGCCTCACGCAAATTCGCCGACGATGCCATGGCGGATCTCGCCAAGTCCGATCCGGTCAAGCCTGCTCAGTAAAGGTTCGCGCAATAATCAGCGCGTAATAGGGATCGCCATGCTTCGCATCGTCCTCTTCCTCGTCCTGATTGCACTCGCTGGCGCCGGCGCGGCCTGGGTTGCCGACCAGCCCGGCGAAGTCGTGATGACCTGGGGCGGCTGGCGAGCCTCTCCGACCATTCCGGTGTTCGTGCTCCTTCTCGGCATATTTGCCGTGGCGATCGTCCTGCTCTGGAGCCTCCTGACCGCGACCTGGCGATTGCCGGGCCGCATGCGCCGCCGCCGTCACGAAAAGCGCCATGCCCGCGGTCGCCACGCCATCACCCACGGCCTGCTCGCGATCGGCCATGGCGATACCGCCCTCGCCCGCCGTCACGCCGATACCGCGCGGCGGCTGGCCGCCAACGATCCGCTCGCGCTGCTGCTGCACGCGCAGTCGGCCCAGCTCGAGGGCAATCGCGACGAGGCGCAGCGCGTCTTTCGCGTCATGGCCGAGCGCGAGGATACGCGCCTGCTCGGCCTGCGCGGCCTGTTCATCGAGGCGCAGCGTGCCGACGATGCGGTCGGCGCCGTGATGATCGCGGAGGAAGCCATCAAGCTGTCGCCGTCCTCGACCTGGGCTTCGCACGCGGTGCTCGGTTTCCGCTGCGCGCGCGGCGACTGGAGCGGCGCGCTCGCGATCCTGGACTCGAATCTGTCCGCGGGCCTGATCGACAAGGCGGGCTATCGCCGGCAGCGCGGCGTGCTGCTCACGGCGCGCGCGCTGGAATTGGAAACCATGGACCGCGACGTCGCGCGCGAAAGCGTGATGGAGGCGATCAAGCTTGCGCCGACGCTGGTGCCGGCCGCGGTGCTCGCCGCCAAATTCGAGAGCGAAGCGCATCAGGTGCGCCGCGCGATGAAGCTGGTCGAAGCTGCGTGGCTCGCCAATCCGCATCCGGATCTTGCCGACGCCTACGCGCATGTGAAGCTCGGCGATTCCGCGCGGCAGCGCTTGCAGCGCGTCGAGACGCTCGCGGCCAAGACAAACGACAAGACCGCCGACAAGCCCGGCCATGTCGAGGGCCAGCTGGCGATCGCGCGCGCCGCAATCGACGCGTCGGAGTTCGCCCGTGCGCGCGACGTGCTGGCGCCTTACGTCAACGATCCGACCCAGCGCGTCGCGCTGCTGATGGCCGAGATCGAGCGTACCGAGCACGGCGACGGCGGCCGTGCCCGCGCCTGGACCCTGCGCGCGGTGCGCGCCCGCCACGATCCGGCCTGGACCGCGGACGGCTATGTCAGCGACCGCTGGCGTCCGGTCTCGCCGGTCACCGGCCGCCTCGATGCCTTCCAGTGGCAGACGCCGGTCGCGAGCCTGCCCTCCGACAAGGGCGCCACGATCGAATCCTCGGCCTTCGAGGAAGCCATGCTGGCCGCTCCGCCGCCGAAGCGGGTGACGGCAGCCCCGAGCGAAGCCCCGGTGGAACCGGTTGTAACTACTCCGGTGCCAGCCGCGCAGGACAATTCACCTCCTGAGGCTGAGGCCAAGGAGACTGGCAAGGAAGCTGCCCAGGAGACCGTCAGGGAGACTGTCAAGGAAGAGCCCGCGGTCGCGCCTGCCGAGCCGGTCGCGCCGGCCCCGGAGGCGGCCGAATCATCGCCGGTGGCGGCAACCCCGGTGTTCCGGACCCGCGCCGACCTCGGCAAGCCCGCACAGGCGCCGATCCAGGCTGTCATCCCGATCGTCCGCGCCCCCGATGATCCCGGGATCGATGACGAGGGTCCCAGCGATGAATTTACGGAACAAATCGGAACGCCCGCCCATGCAAAGGCCCAGGCCGGTGGTTGGCGCGGATTCTGGTCCCGTTGGGGCGCGTGAGACGCATTTCGGACCCTGCTCCACCTTGCCAATTCGGGCCATGCCCGATATCAGGAGCGCGCGTATCGGGACCGGCATTGCCTGGTTCCGGCAGGGTTCGCCGCAATAGCTCAGTCGGTAGAGCACGTCATTCGTAATGACGGGGTCGGGGGTTCGAATCCCTCTTGCGGCACCAGCGCTCCCAATTCAACCAATCGTCATAAGTCAGCGTTTTGGCCGCGGCATCTGGCCGGCATGAGCGCGCGCAGGTTCGAGATCGCGCGGCACTCTGAGTGATCCCGGTCACATTATCCCCAACGCGAGATCCGTAATGTCCCGATCACGCCAACTCGGGGAGATCTCACATGCGCAAGATCATTCTGGTTGCCGCCATGGTCCTGGCTTCCGCGTCTGCCCATGCAGGCGACCGCAGCCTGTCGCTGGGCCAGGTCAACGCGCCGGCTCCGCAGGCCACCACGACAAGCACCGCTGCAACGACGCAAACCAGCGAAGTTGTGCCGGCGGTCGAAGCTCCGAAGTATATCGAACGTCCGTCGGCAGTCTCGGCTCCTGCACCCGCTGCAGCGAGCACTCCCGCAGCGACCACGACAACGACGGCCTCGGCCCCGCCGGTGACAAGCAAGCCTGCTACGAAGACGGCAAGAGCGAACAAGCCGAGACGTAACCATGAATGGACCGAGCGCCGCATCATCAGCGAGCTGCATCGCCACGGCATCTACTGGTAAGCGATCCCTACCCCCAAAAAGCAAATGGCCGGGCGAAGCCCGGCCATGCACGTTTTGGAACGGCGATTGAACAGTGCTTACTGCGAAACCGTCTGCACCACGCTCGAGATCGGACGCATACTCGTGCTGGCGGTCGGCACCTTCATGTCCTTCATCAGCGCCTCGTCGTATTCAGGCAGCGTCTGAAGCGTTGTCTTCGCTTTCATCTGCACGACCTTGTAGCCGCCGGCCTTGAGCCGTGCGAGCAGCGCCGGCATCGCTTCGCCGGTGTGCTTCTGGAAATCGTGCATCAGGATGATGCCCTTGCCGAGCTTGTCGAGCCGCGTCATCACCGTCTCGATGATCTTCTCCGGCGTCGCACCCTTCCGGAAGTCGAAGGAGTCGATGTCGGTCGAGAACATCGCGACGTTGCGGGTGCCGAAATAGCTCACGATTGCCGGATTGTGCTGAAGCTGCGGGAAGCGGAAGAACGGCGCGGGATTGGCACCGAGCGCGAATTTCACCGCGCTGATGCCCTTTTCGACCTCGTCCTTGGCCATCTGCTCGGTCATCTTCTTGCCGTTCAGATTGACGTGCGACCAGGTGTGGGTGCCGACCGTGTGGCCCTGGGCCAGTACCTGGCGCAGGATTTCCGGATGATAGGTCGCATGCTTGCCGACCGAGAAGAACAGGCCCTTGGTGCATTCATCCGCGAGCGCCTTCAGCACCGCGGGCGTGTTCACCGGCCAGGGACCGTCGTCGAAGGTCAGCACGACCTCCTTGTCGGTGAGGAAGTCGAACTGCTTGAAATGGTCGAAGCCGAAGCCGGGGCCGCCGGTGGTGTCGATCTCGACCACGCGGGAGACGCCCAGCGCGTTCGGGTTGGCGCAGGCCTGCTTCGGCTGAACTGGCGCGACCGGGGCGGGCGCAGGCGCGGGTGCCTGGGCAATTGCCGTCGGCTTGGCCGCGATCGTCGCGGTGGTCGCAACGTCGTCCTTGGCGGCGAGCTTCGCCTGTGCCGGCAATGGATCGGCGGCACGGGCGGCAACTGTCTTGGGAGCGCCCTGATCGGCGCGCGAGGAATAATAAAACCAACCGCCGGCGGCAATCACGACCGCGGCAACTACACTGGCCAGCATCAGGCCCAACGCATTACGCATCGCTATTCTTTCCAATTACGCAACCAACCCGGCGGAATTTCCCGCGCGACGAGCCATTAATGCGAAGGAACAGTTAACGTGACACCAACACGACAGCGTTTGCGCCGGATTTTCAGCGAGGTGCGCCAAAGTGACCGATGTCACAGAGGACCGGTCTCCCGTGATGGTCATCACAGTAGAAACTGTTTTGCTGGAGCATCGTAGTTCCCATCAACAACGGGCTCCGTTCCCAGCGGCGCCATTGGGAGCTTCAAATGACCACGTCTTTCTCCGACAAGTCCTCTGCAAAGTCCCTGACGAGCAGGATCCGCGACACCAGCCTGGCGCTGGGCCTTGCGGCCATCGTCTCGATCCTTTCGACGAGCGCGAGCTTCGCCTTCTCGTCTGAAGCGCAGCAGCAGTGCACCGGCGATGCCTTCCGCCTGTGCTCCTCGGAAATCCCCAACATCCCGAAGATCACCGCGTGCATGATGAAGCATCGGTCGGACCTCAGCGCGGGCTGCCGCGCGGTGATGGACAAGGACCTCGCCAAGGGCGCCTCACGCAAGGTCGCTGACGCCCAGAACCAATAAGAGCGACGTAGCGATCGTTGCGTCGGTTAGCTCCCCTCGCGATGTGCCCCGGCGTCAAGCCGGGGCCACGCGGTGGCGCCATGCAGCCCATCAATAAAGCCGTTGCGGCTCCGGGATCGTCGCACTAGCTTCGCCCGCTCATCTCGAGGGGTAAGAGGCATTACGCGATGACCAGATTTCTTTTCATTGTTTCTTTGATCCTGTGCGCATCGGGGGCATCCGCGCAGCAGCAGCCCGGGCACGATGCCTGCGCGCGCGACGTCACGCGCTTCTGCCGCGCCGTGATGAACAATGGCGATGGCGCCGTGCTCGCTTGCCTCAAGCAGAACCGCACCCGGCTGAGCAAAGGCTGCGACAAGGTGCTGACGGACCACGGGCAGTAAGACGTGGCGTCGTAGCCCGGATGAGCGAAGCGATATCCGGGACTTCTGTCCCGCATGTCGCTGCGCTCATCCGGGCTACGAACTTAAAAAAATCTACGTGCTGCTCCCCGCCGCGGTGGCGACCACCGGCAGCACCTCGGCGCTGGCACGATCCGGCGTCTCTTCCTTCCAGCGCACCGAGCCGAACGGACGCTCCAGCATGCGGCGGATCCGCACCGGATCAGGTCCGATGTGAAAGGCGATCGCCTCCTGATGCAGCGCGCGCTCGGACTGGGTCGAGCGGTTGCGCTGGCGTAAGTAGTCGAGCCAGGTCGGACAGTGGTAGCGCTCGGTCCACAATTCGGGGTCGGCGATGTCGCGCGCGATCGACCAGCCATAAGCGCCATTGCGCTGCCGGGAGAGTTGCACGTCTTGCATCACATTGTGGAAGGCGCGCGCGTTCTCCTGCGAGACCCGGTACTCGATCTCGACCACCAGCGGCCCGCTGCGCGCCGTGAGCGATAGTTTGACTTCCGGATCGGCCAGCACGTCCGCATCCTCGTTGCGCGCGCCGACGCGCGGCATCGTGAGCCAGAATCCGAGCAGTGGCGAGATCAGCATCAGGCCGGCGGCCGTCAGCAGCGCGATCTCGACGCCGGCATAGTCGGTGAGATGGCCCCAGCCCCAGGCACCGATCGCAATGCCGCCGGAAATCGAGGCCTGGAACGCCGCGAGCGAACGGCCCGCGACCCAGCGCGGCGCCGAGAGCTGCACGCCGATGTTGAACAGCGCGACCGCGGCCATCCAGACCGCACCGGCGAGCACCAGCGCGGTCGCGGTCAGCACCGGCTCCGTGCTCACGGCAAGCGCGGCCATCGCGAATGCCATCGAGATCGTACAGGCCCGGATCGCAGCCTCGCCGCTCATGCGCTTGCGCAATTCGTGGATGTTGAGCGCGCCGACCACGGCGCCCATGCCGAAGGCACCCAGCATGATGCCGTAGGTCTGCGCGCCGCCATGCAGCAGGTCGCGCGCGACCAGCGGCATCAGCGCCATGATGGCACCGCCGATCAGGCCCATCACCAGCGTGCGCAACAGCACGATCTTGATCGGCGGCGAATTGGTGATGTAGCGGAAGCCCGAGACCATCGCACGGTTGAGCTTCTCCCGCGGCAGGCGCGACGGCTCGGTGTTGCGCCGCCAGAGCAGCAGCACCACCAGCAGCGGCAGATAGAGGATGGCGTTGCAGGCGAAGGCGGCCACCGCGCCGAGCGCGGCGACGATGACGCCGCCGACCGCGGGACCGAAGCTGCGCGCGATGTTGTAGCTGATGCCGTTCAGCGCGACCGCCGACGGCAGCGCATCGGGCGGCACCTGCTCGCTGACCGAGGACTGCCAGGCCGGACCGAACAGCGCGTTGCCGCTGCCCACGACGAAGCAGAAGGCGAGCAGCAATTCCGGGGTAATGAGGTTGAGCCAGGCCAGCACCGTGAGCGCGGTCGCGCCGATCAGGGCGATTGCCAGCGAGACCAGGGTGACGATGCGGCGGTCATACATGTCGGCGATGGCGCCGGCCGGCATCGAGATCAGCATGATCGGCAGCATCAGGGCGGTCTGCACCAGCGCCACCTTGTCGGCCGAGGCCGCCATCTGCGTCATCGCCCAGGCCGCGCCCACGCCCTGGATCAGCAGGCCGAGATTGGAGAGCAGGCTGGCGAGCCAGATGCGCCGGAACACGGTGTACCGCAAGGGCGCGGTGATCCCGTCGCCGGCGAATTTCTGACGGTTCGGCTGCTCGGTCATATCCCCTTCCATATGGGCTGGCAGAAGTGGGCTTGGAGTGATCTTTGGGTGATTCCGGCAAATTCAGTGATGCCCGCGAAAGTCCTTCGCTGTCCAGTGGTTAGGCCGGTATAAGCGGTGCAAAGGCATGGTTTTCTCGGAGGAATATATGAAGCTGTCGCGACGGTTGATCTTGCTAGGGGCAGGCAGCTTGCCTTTCGCGGTTGCGAGCTTGCGGACGGCCGCCTACGCCCAGACCACGCCCGCGGCGCAGACTACCGAGGTGCCGCCGGTCCTGTTCGTCCACGGCAATGGCGACTACGACGCGCTCTGGATGACGACGCTTTGGCGAATGGAATCCAACGGTATCGCGCGCGACCGCATGGCGGCGATCAATTTCACCGATCCGCTGGCTCGCAGTGACGACAAGGTCGAGCAGGCGAACCGCTCCTCGACCGAGGACCAGCGCCGCGAGCTCACTGCTGCCATCGCGGACCTGAAGCGCCGCACCGGCGCGGCCCGCGTGGCACTGGTCGGTAGCTCGCGCGGCGGCTATGCGATCCGCAACGTCATCAGGAATGGCGGCGCCGGCGATGTCAGCCATGCCGTCCTGTGCGGCACGCCCAATCACGGCGTGTTCGCGACCGACGATCAGCCGTACAACGAATTCAACGGCCGCGGCACATACCTGCGCGGCCTGAACGAGGGCGAGAGCGAGGTGACGCCGGGCGTGGCCTTCCTTACGCTGCGTAGCGACGGCATGGACAAATACGCCCAGGCCGACGGCCGGTTCATCGGCAAGCCCGGCACGCCGACCGGCGTCACCGTTGAAGGGCCGGAATTGAAGGGCGCCACCAACCTCGTGCTCGGCGCGCTCGATCATCGCGAAGTGGCGTTCCACCCGCGCGCCTTCCGTGAGATCTACAAATTCATCGCCGGCCGCGAGCCCGCGCGCCTCGCGATCGTGCCGGACCAGAGCGTCAGGCTGAGCGGCCTCGTGACCGGCACACCGGGCGGCGTATCGACCAATCGTCCGGTGACAGGTGCAACCGTCGACGTCTTCCGCGTCGATCCCGAAACCGGTGAGCGCAAGGGCGGCGCCGTGCACAGCGCGAAGACCGGCGCCGACGGCCGCTGGGGTCCGGCGCAGGTCGAGCCGTCCTGGTCGCTCGAATTCGTCCTGACATCGCCGGATGCGCCGACGACGCACATTTACCGCTCGCCCTTCCCGCGCTCGTCCGATGTCGTGCATCTGCGTGCCGCGCGCCCGCTCGGGCCGGCGGACAAGGATGCCGGCGCCGTTGTGATCATGTCGCGACCGCGCGGCTATTTCGGCCTGCCGCGGGACGTGGTGCTGCTCGACGGCAAGGAGCCGGCCGACGTCAAGCCGGGTGTGCCCACGGATTCGGCAGCAACCTTGCGGCTTCCGGCCGCGGAGGTCGGGCGTAACATCGTGGCCCAGTTCGGCGAAGAACGAATTGTGGCACGCACCTGGCCCGCCTCCGAGAACAGGATTGCGGTTGCCGAGCTGACTTACTAGCTAATTGCCTGCGTCACATCTCTCGGGAGGGAGCCATGAATATCGCCAGTGTGCGTCGGCCCATCATCCCTCCGACCCCGCCGCGCGCGCCCGACGACATGTCGTTTTTCGGCAGGGTCGCGGTCCTCAGGCAGAACATGATCGCAACCTGGGGGCAGCGTGCGTACGAGGAAGACGTCATCAAGGGCCGTTTCTTCCTCCACAACAGCTTCATCCTGAATCAGCCGGATGCAATCCGGCACGTCCTGCTCAGCAACTATGAGAACTACACCCGCACGCCGGCGGGGATCCGCATGCTGCGTCCCGTGCTCGGCGAAGGACTTCTGATCGCGGAAGGCCACGCCTGGGCGCATCAGCGCCGGACGCTCGCGCCGGCCTTCACGCCGCGCGCGACCGCAAATCTGGTCCCGCACATGACGGCGGTGCTCGACGAGACCATCGCGAAGCTCGATGAACGAACAGGCGACCCGGTCGACCTGCGCGAGACGATGCAGCGCATGACGCTCGAGATCGCCGGGCGCACGATGTTCTCGTTCGGCATGGACCGGCACGGTGCGACCTTGCGCAATTTCGTCATGGAATATGGCGAGCGGCTGGGACGGCCGTATTTCCTCGACATGCTGCTGCCGGTGTCCTGGCCGACCCCGATGGATCGGGCGCGCGCCCGCTTCCGCAAACGCTGGACGGAATTCGTCGCCATGCTGGTCGCCGAGCGGCGTGCGATGGGCAAGAAGGACGGCGCGCCGCCGCGCGACCTGTTCGATCTCATGGACGCGGCGCGCGACCCTGAAACCGGCAAGGGCTTTTCCGACGAGCAGCTGGTCGATGAGGTCGCGACCATGATCCTGGCGGGTCACGAGACCACGGCGACCGCGCTGTTCTGGGCGCTCTACCTGCTTGCGCTCGATCCGGAGACGCAGGAAGAGGTCGCCTCCGAAACCCGCGGCGAACATCTCGACAGCATGGCCGACATCGATCGCCAGAAGTTCACCCGCGCGGTGATTGAGGAGACCATGCGGCTCTATCCGCCGGCCTTCCTGGTCGCGCGTGCCGCGCGCGAAAAGGACAATGCGGCCGGCGTCGAGATCGGCAAGGGCGACATCATCATGATCGCGCCCTGGCTGCTGCATCGGCACGAGAAGCTGTGGGATCAGCCGAACGCCTTCATTCCCAAGCGCTTCATGTCGGCGGAAGCGCCCGACCGCTTCGCCTATTTGCCGTTCGGCGCGGGCCCGCGCGTCTGCATCGGCGCGCCGTTCGCGCAGGCCGAATCCGTGCTGGCACTGGCCCGGCTGATCGGTGCTTTCCGTGTCGAGCTTGCCGAGACGACCAGTCCCGTGATTCCGCTCGGCGTGGTCACGACCCAGCCGGACCATTCACCCATGTTCCGCATCACGCGTCGATGACAGGCGCCCGCCTCGCCGACGGCGTGGTCCAACCCAGATAGAGCCCCTGCCATGAGCGACATCCAGGCCCAGCTTTCCGTTCTCAAGCAGACCGCCGATGCGAAGGTGGTCGACGCAATCGCGCGTCTCATCGAGGACGGCGAGGATCACGAGCTCAACCGCGTCAATGTCCTCGACTTTGCCACGCAGCATGGCGTCGACGAAGAGCATGCGATCTCCGCCTTCCTGCACGCGGCGCGGCTCGGGCTGTTCGATCTCGGCTGGAACGTGCTGTGCCCGGGCTGCGGTGGCGTGTTGGGGGCGCATTCGACCCTGAAGGCGCTCAAGCCGGGTGACTACCACTGCGCGCTCTGCGCCTGCGGTTACAAGGCCTCGGTCGACGACCAGGTCGAGGTGTCGTTCACCGTGAACTCGCGCGTCCGGCGCATCGCTGCGCACGACCCTGATACGCTTCCGGTCTGGGAATATTTCAAGCAGGTGTTCTGGAGCTCCGGCGTCGACTTCAACAAGGAATCGTTCGCGACGCTGGCCAACGAGGTGACGCTGGATACGATGGAGCTGCCGGCCGGCGAGAAGGCGACGATGTCGCTGCAACTGCCGAGCGACTTCATCATCATCTTCGAGCCGGTGACGCACGCTGCCCAGTTCATCGACGTCCAGGGCGAGCCGACCAAGGACCGTCAGCAACTCGGCATCATGTACAATAAGGTGCAGGCGCCGACGGGAACCACGACCATGCGGCCGGGTCCGCTGCGGCTGTCGCTGGAGAACCAGGCCGGCGTGCGCGTGCTGCCGTCGGTATTCATCGCGGCCGAGGCGCTCCATCATCTGATCGGCAAGCGCAAGCCGTTCCTCACCGCCAAGCGCATGCTGTCGAACCAGACATTCCGCGACGTCTTCAAGGCGGACAATCTCAGTCTCGACCAGCGGCTCCAGATCACCTCGTTGACCTTCCTGTTCACCGATCTGAAGGGCTCGACCGCGCTCTACGAGCGTGTCGGCGATCTCGCTGCCTTCGATCTCGTGCGCGCGCATTTCCATGCGCTGCTCGAGATCATCTCCTCCGAGAAGGGCGCCGTGGTGAAGACCATCGGCGACGCCGTGATGGCGACCTTCGTCCGTCCCGAGCACGCGATCGTCGCCGGCTTCCGGATGCGCGCGGCGATGGACGAGCTGAACAAGCAGCGCGGCACCGAGGATCTCATCGTCAAGATCGGCATCCATGAGGGGCCGTGTCTCGCGGTGATGCTCAACGAGCGGCAGGATTATTTCGGCCAGACCGTCAACATCGCCGCGCGCGTGCAGAGCTTGTCGACCGCGCAGGAAATCCACATCACCGGCCCCGTGCTCGATGCGCCCGCGGTCGCCGAGTTGCTCGAGCAGCGTGCGATCAAGCCGATCCAGAAGCAGGCGGCGCTCCGCGGCATCGCCGACAAGATGGTGGTGTACGAGATACCGTGAGGGGCTTTCGCTGTCGTCCGCGCGAAACGCGGGGATCCATACCGCGTGATTTCTGAAATCGGCAGGATGGTCGTTGCCCAAATCGTCGCCAAACCACAGCCTGTGGTTATGGGTCCCTGCTTTCGCAGGGACGACATCTGAGGGTCGGCTTGCTACTCGCGCCTAATCACAGCGGCCAGATTGCAGAAACGTAATGCGCGCGCGAAACTGACGCACGTTGCGGCGGTCGGGTTTCCCGCTCATATAGTGCTGGTGGCGGCCGCGACCCCCGCGGCTTCATTGATTTCGGTAGGATCTTATGCTCGACGGCCTGCGCCAATTCATTGCGGACATTGTCGCCCCTCAGGCGCAGGACCGCGCATTCGGTGATAGCGATTACCGGCTTGCGGCCACCGCGCTGCTGGTTCACGTGGTCTCGCTGGACGGTCAACCGACGGCGACCGAGCAGCGCAAGCTGCACAGCCTGATCGAGAGCCACTTTGGGCTGGATCGCGGCACCGCGGATCGCCTGATCGCGGACGCCACAGAGGTCGAGGGCGAGGCCGTCGACCTCTATCATTTCACCAGTGTCATCATGCGCTCGCTCGACGAAGGGGGCCGCAAGCGCATCGTCCAGATGATGTGGGAGCTCGTCTATGCCGATGGCCAGGTCACCGAGTTCGAGGACAACGTCGTCTGGCGGGCGTCCGACCTGCTCGGGATTTCCCAGCGCGACCGGATCGAGCTGAAGCATGCGGTCGCGGACCGCGCCGGTACCCAGATCAAGGACGACGCCGTCGGCGGGTGAGCTACGCCGGCACGATCGTATTGCCGGTTGTACGGACCACATGACAAAACTTTAATGTAGCCCTCGGCCGCGCGGGTTCCGGATTCCCCCGTGAATCCGCGGTTTTCCTGCTTTCCCTGCCGCCTGCTCAAGCAGCCATGCCACCGGCGCCGCTTGCCTGTCGAGCACGGCCTATGCTCTCGTTCCCTGATTGCGGGGCCTGAAAACTTCAATTCAAGAGACTTCGATCGTGGCTGAGCGGGTAACGTTGATCACCGGTGCTTCGGCGGGCATCGGCACGGAGCTGGCGCGTGTGTTCGCCGCCAATGGACACCGCCTCGCGCTGACGGCGCGCCGGGCGGACCGGCTGGAAGCGCTCGCGAACGAGCTGGTCGCCAAGGGCGGCAAGAAGCCGATCGTGATTTCCTGCGATCTGCAGGCGGCAGATGCCGGCGAGAAGATCGCCGCCGCGCTCGCGGCCGAAGGCGTCGAGCTCGATCATCTCGTCAACAATGCCGGCTTCGGCGTCTTCGGTGACGCAATCGAGCGCGACCGCGCCGAGCAGGTCGGCATCGTCGATGTCAACGTGCGGGCGCTGACGGATCTGTCGCTGCGCTTTGCCGATCAGCTCATCAGAAACAAGGGCGGTCTTCTCAATGTCGGATCGGTCGCGGGCTTTCTTCCCGGCCCCGGCATGGCCGTCTATTACGCGTCGAAGGCCTATGTGATTTCCCTCACCGAAGCCTTGCGGGCGGAGCTCGCGCCGCGCGGCGTTCGCGTCACCGTGCTTTGCCCGGGTCCGGTGCCCACCGAATTCCAGGCGCGCGCCGGCGTCGGGGCCGGACATGACACGGCCCTTCTCAATGTTCCTGCCGCCGAAGTTGCGCAGCAGGCCTATCGTGGCCTGATGGCCAACAAACGGGCTGTGCTGCCCGGTCTCGGCATCAAGATCGTGCCATTCGCGCTGCGTTTCTTCCCGCGCGGCTTCATCCTGTCCGCCACCAGCCGGTTCCAGCGGCAGAGGCACTAAAGAGTCCGTAGTGGCCCGGAGCTTGCTTCACTATCGGACGTGTGTGCGCAAACTCACACGAAATTAACGATCGCTTAGTTATGCTGGCGATCTGAACCGATAGCACTCGCAGGGGCCATGTTGTTCCGGACGGACAGGTTTGGTGGCGCAGAAGTGGTGCCCTTCCCCAGAAGGACGCCGAGCGCCGCCGCCTCCGAAACCCGCTTGCCGGTTCTGATCGTCCTGCATCAGGAATCCTCGACGCCCGGCCGCGTCGGCAATGCGCTACGTGCGCTCGGCCATCGCCTCGACATCCGCCGTCCCCGTTTCGGCGATCCCCTGCCCGAGACACTCGATCAACACGCCGGCGCTGTTTTCTTCGGCGGTCCGATGAGTGCCAACGATTCCGACGACTACATCCGCCGCGAGATCGACTGGATCGAAATTCCGCTCCGCGAACAGCGGCCGTTCCTCGGCATCTGCCTCGGCGCGCAGATGCTGGCGATGCAGTTAGGGGCCCGCGTTGCGCCGCATGCGGAGGCACTGACCCAGATCGGCTACTATCCGATCCGCCCGACCCCCGCGGGCCACGCGCTCTGCCCGAATTGGCCGGCGCAGGTCTATCACTGGCATCGCGAAGGATTTGAACTGCCAGTCGGCGCCGAACTGCTTGCGGAAGGCGATGATTTTCCGATCCAGGCGTTCCGCACCGGCAACGCTTTCGGGGTGCAGTTTCATCCTGACGTGACCTACGCAATGATGCATTGCTGGACCACGCGGGGCTATGACGGCCTCGGCGCGCCCGGCGCGCGCGAGCGGCATCACCATTTCGCGGACCGTGCCGTGTACGATGCGGCCGAACGCGCCTGGCTCGATCATTTCATCGACGGCTGGCTGGCGCGCCGGCCAATGCTGGCGCAAGCCGCCGAGTGATCGCGCCTTCGCGCGACAAGCCCCTGCCTCATCCTTTTATATGCTAGGCTCGCTCCCAACGAGCACGCGCGAAACCGTGCCGGCAGACAAAGGGAGAGCGCCATGGCCTACGAGCACATTCTCTACGACGTCAGCGACAAGATCGCGACCATCACGCTGAATCGTCCTGATCGCATGAATGCGTGGACCCCGATCATGGAGCGCGACGTGCGCCATGCGATGGAGGCATCGAGCGCGGATGACAATGTCCGCGTCATCGTGATCACCGGCGCGGGCCGCGCCTTCTGCGCCGGCGCCGACATGGGTGCGCTGAAAGTGCTCGATCCCAACGACGTCAGGCGCGCCTCGAACCTGCCGCCCTTCGACATGAACCGCCGGCCGGACTGGCAGACGCGCTACGGCTTCTATCCCTCGATCAAGAAGCCGGTCATCGCGATGCTCAACGGCGCGACCGCCGGCATCGGCCTTGTCCACGCGCTCTATTGCGACCTGCGCTTTGCCGCCGACAATGCCGTCTTCACGACGGCCTTCGCGCGGCGTGGCCTGATCGCGGAGCACGGCATCAGCTGGATGCTGCCGCGCATCGTCGGCCACGCCCATGCGATGGATCTGCTGCTCTCGGCGAGGCGTGTGACCAGCGATGAGGCGCTGCGGATCGGGCTGGTCAACCGGCTCTGCTCGCCTGAAAAGCTGCGCGAGGAGACCTACGCCTATGCGCGCGACCTTGCCGATTTCGTCTCGCCGAGCGCGATGGCCGTGATCAAGCGGCAACTCTACGAGGTGCCGTTCCAGACGCTGGCGGAGGCGACGATCGAGGCCAACCGGGAGATGATGGTCGCATTGAACGGCAGCGATTTCAGGGAGGGCGTGGCGAGCTTCATGGAGAAGCGGCCGCCGAGGTTTACGGGGAGGTAGGGGGAAGTGTTCCTCAGCCAGTCCGTCTTCGCCCTTTGGGCTTCGCCGGACACCACGCTTCGCCCTTCAAGCTCTGCGCGGCTGCGCCACGCGTAGCCCGAAGGGCGAAGCGTGGTGGAGCCAGGCGGGATCGAACCGCCGACCTCGTCATTGCGAACGACGCGCTCTCCCAGCTGAGCTATGGCCCCGTTTGCTGGCCGCTCTGGTGAATGCGGCCGACAACCGGGCGCCATTTAAGTCCCCGCCAAGGTCAAGTCAAGGACGCGTGTAACCCGGTTTTAGCCATCCTGGTACCGACTTCACTTGTTTGGGCCGAGGGGAACCGATATCTAGCAAAAAGCGTCAATCCCGACCGCAGCCAGAGTTTTTAAAAGCCATGCGTGCCGTTCTCGACATCGTCATCATCGTGCTCGACCTCTACGTCTGGCTGCTGATCGCTTCCGCGATCCTGTCCTGGCTGATCGCCTTCAACGTCGTGAACACCCGCAACCAGTTCGTTTCGGCGGTGGCGGAGTTCCTGTACCGGATCACCGAGCCGGTCCTGGCGCCGATTCGCAACTTCCTGCCCAGCCTCGGCGGCCTCGACATCTCGCCGATCATCCTGATCCTGCTCATCATGTTCATCGAGCGGGTGATCCTGTACTACATCTACCCGAACGTGATCTAAGCAGGCGGGAGCGCCTTGATTGCCAAAGAACCTTGTTTTCAAGGAGCCTTGGCGCTACTCGGCCACGGGAATCAGCATCGCGCTGCGGGTGACGCCGCGCGGCGGCCGCGACGATATCGACGGGATCGAACAGCTGGCCGATGGCCGCAGCGTGCTCAAGGTGCGGGTGCGCGCCATCGCTGATGGCGGCGAGGCCAACAGGGCCGTTCTGGTCCTGCTGGCGAAATCGCTTGGCGTCCCCAAGGCCAGCGTCAAGCTCCTGTCCGGAGCGACTTCGCGGCTGAAGCAGATTGCGGTGGACGGCGATCCGGCGCGGCTCGGCGACGTCCTGCGTAAGCTTGCCTCGGCCAAATCGACAGACCAAGGGAACTGACATGACCGCCAAGATCATCGATGGAAAAGTCATTGCCGCGGAACTCCGCGCGCGCGTCGCTGATGAGGTCGCCCGCGTCAAGCGCGAGCACAGCCTGGTGCCGGGCCTTGCTGTGGTGCTGGTCGGCAACGACGCTGCCAGTGAGGTCTATGTCCGCTCCAAGCACACGCAGACCCAGGCCGCCGGCATGGCCTCGTTCGAGCACAAGCTGCCGGCCGACGTCTCGCAAGCCGATCTGCTGGCCGTTGTTGCAAAGCTCAACCGCGATCCCGCCGTGCACGGCATTCTGGTGCAACTGCCGCTGCCGAAGGGCCTCAACACCGAGGCCGTCATCAATGCCATCGATCCCGCCAAGGATGTCGACGGTCTGCATCCGAACAACGCCGGCCGGCTCGCCGGCGGTTTCGAGGCCCTGTCGCCCTGCACGCCGCTCGGCTGCATCATCCTGACCAAGAGCGTGCACGCCTCGCTCGAAGGCATGAACGCCATCGTCATCGGCCGTTCAAATCTTGTCGGCCGCCCGCTGGTGCAATTGCTGCTGAATGAGAACGCCACGGTGACGATCGCGCATTCGCGCTCGCGCGACCTGCCCGGCCTCGTGAAGCGCGCCGACCTCGTCTACGCCGCGGTCGGCAAGCCTGAGATGGTGCGCGGCGACTGGCTGAAGCCGGGCGCGACCGTGATCGACGTCGGCATCAACCGGATTCCAAAGGACGACGGCAAGACGCGCTTGGTCGGCGATGTCGCCTATCAGGAAGCGCTCGGCATTGCGGGCGCGGTGACGCCGGTGCCGGGCGGTGTCGGTCAGATGACGGTTGCCTGCCTGCTGGTGAATACGCTGCGCGCGGCTTGCGCGATTGCAGGGCTGCCGAAGCCGGCGGTGTAGATTTTCTTCACCTCGCCCGCCTGCGGGGAGAGGTCGGAATTCGCGCGAAGCGCGGATTCCGGGTGAGGGGGACTCTCCGCGAGTCCAACTCTCACCTCACTCGCGGAGACTCCCCCTCACCCCGACCCTCCCCCGCAAGCGAGGGAGAAGGCCTCAGCCCTTCTTTTTCTTTTCGCGCTCGATGCCTTCGAGGATCAGCTTCTGTGCTTCCTCCGGGCCGCCCCAGCGCAAAATCTTCACCCACTTGCCCTTCTCGAGATCCTTGTAGTGCTCGAAGAAGTGCTGGATCTGCTGCAGCGTGATGTCCGGCAGGTCGGAGTACGACTTCACCTTGTCGTAGCGCTGCGTCAGCTTCGACGACGGCACCGCGAGAATCTTCTCGTCGCCGCCGGCTTCGTCTTCCATGAACAGCACGCCGACCGGACGCACGCTCATGACGGCGCCGGGGATGATGGCGCGGGTGTTGACGATCAGCACGTCGCAGGGGTCGCCGTCATCGGACAGCGTATGCGGAATGAAGCCGTAGTTACCGGGGTAACGCATCGGCGTGTAGAGGAAGCGGTCGACCACCAGCGTGCCGGCCTCCTTGTCCATCTCGTATTTGATCGGTTCGCCGCCCACGGGGACTTCGATGATGACGTTGACTTCGTGTGGCGTGTTTTTTCCGATCGAGACCGCATCGATACGCATTCAAGGCTCCGTTGTTGCCGAGGTTAAATCGCGCCCGGCAGCGATTTTGGCGCTGTCATACGCGGGCTTGGCCCGCCAATCCATCGTGTTTTTGTGAAATAATGAATCCAGCGACTACCGGCGCAAAAGGCGGGCGGTATCGACGGATGGGAAGCGCTGCCGGCTAGACTTTCAGCAGCTCAATTGGTCCAAGCGAAGGCAACCTTGTCGAGCGACTTCGGCCCGAAACGCTCGGAGGAGCGCGCCACCATGCGGCCGCCCAGGGCACGGTAGAACTCGGTCGCCGGATCGTTGTCCGAGAGTGCCCACACCACCATGCTCTTCAAGCCGCTCTGCATCAGGTCGCGGCGGGCGGCTGTGAACAGGCGACGGCCGAAGCCGAGACCCTGGAATTCCGGACGCAGATAGAGTTCGTAGATCTCGCCGTCGAAGTGCAGGCTGCGGGCGCGGTTGCGGCCGTAATTGGCGTAGCCGGCGATCTTGTCGCCGAACACCAGCACGCTGACGCGGCTGCCCTTGCGAATCGCGCTGTCCCACCACTGCGGACCGCGGCGGTTGATCAGCTTCTCCAGCTCGCCGCCGGGAATGATGCCCTGATAGGCGGAGCGCCAGGCTTCGTCATGGGTGGACGCCACCGCAGTTGCATCTGCGGCTTTGGCCGGCCGGACCTCGATCAGGGTTGTGCTCATGGACGCAATCAAACCAAGTCGCCGCGCCGGCGGCAAGACCTATCGTTAATTATCGGTTAACGTGTGGACTTTGTGCATCAGTATTTAACCATGTTGTGCCGAAAAAACACAAGACGCCATTTCGAACGGCACCGGCCTGCCGTCGTCGGTGCAAAACTGCCTTGCGGCAACCAATGAACCGCGATGGCAACGCAAAAAGTCCGCCGACAATGATTCGTTCCTACCGGTCTGTCGCTGTCCGTGTTCGCCTTCGGCAATTCATGCGGCGCTTCAACATCTTCGCCCTGCTGCCTCTGCTGGCTTTGTCGACGGCGCCGCCGCTGTGCGCGCAGGTCACGTTTGGGTCATCGGGTGCGGAGGGCGAGCCGTTTCGCCGGCAACAATGGCGTGTGCCATCGCCGGATACCGACATTGCCGCGCATGCGCTGCTGTTTCGCCCCGGCGGCGCCGGTCCGTTTCGGCTTGCGGTCGTCGCACATGCCTCGACGCAGAACGTGTTGCGTCGGGCGCAAATGCCGCAGCCGGAGTACCCCGCCCTTGTCGCGTTTCTCGTCGCACGCGGCTTCGCCGTGCTGGTGCCGGAACGGCTCGGCCATGGTGCAACCGGCGGCCGCTATGTCGAGGATCAGGGCGGCTGCGACGAGGCGGATTACGCGCGTTCGGGTCGCGTGACGGCCGCCGAAATCTCGCTCGCGCTGGACTATCTGCGCAAGCAGGACTTCGTGCGCAAGGATGCCGCGGTTGTCATCGGCCATTCCGCTGGCGGTTGGGGTACGCTGACGCTCGCGAACGCCGATCCGAACGCGATCTCCGCGATCATCGCGTTTGCGCCGGGGCGCGGTGGCCATGCCAATGATGAACCGAACAGGATCTGCGCGCCGCAGACGCTTCTTGCGGCCGTGGCCGAGTTCGGCAAAGCGGCGCGTATTCCCGTCACATGGCTCGTGGCGACCAATGACAGCTATTTCTCGCCGGCGTTCTCGCGGCGATTGGCGGATGCGTTTCGCGGCGGAGGCGGCAAGGTCGACTTCCGCACCTTGCCGGCCGTCGGCAGCGAAGGGCATTGGATGATCGAGAGCGAAGCCGGCGTCAAAGCCGCCAGCCGCGAGCTCGAGCTTGCGCTGAACCGGTCCAAAGCTGCGGCGGCCAAGAAGCCATGACGCTGTATTTCCTGGTCAAATTCCTCCACGTGCTCGGTGTCATCGTCATCCTTGGCACTGGAACGGGCATCGCCTTCTTCATGCTGATGGCGCATCGCACGAACGACGCAGAATTCATCGCGCGCACCGCGTCGGTGGTGGTGATTGCGGATGCGATCTTCACGCTGTCGGCCGTGGTCCTGCAACCGATCACGGGCGGCCTGCTGATGATGCTTTCGGCGATGCCGATCACGGAACGCTGGCTGCTGGCCTCGCTTGCGCTCTACGTCTTTGCCGGCCTGTTCTGGATCCCCGTCGTCTTCATGCAGATCGAGATGCGCGATCTCGCGCGCAAGGCGGCCGGGCAGCGCAGCGCTCTGCCTGAGCGCTACTTCGTGCTCTACCGCCGCTGGTTCGCGTTCGGCTTCCCCGGCTTCGGCGCGACGATGTTGATCCTGTGGCTGATGATCGCGAAACCGTTTTGAGAGATGCGATGACCCAGCGAACCATTTTGGTGCTCGGCGCCTCCGGCCTGATCGGCCGCTTCATCACCGACGATCTGCGCGCACGGGGATTTCGCATGGTTGGTGTGGCGCGCAGCCTGTCGCCGGCGCAGAAGATGGGCGCACAGGATATCGAGCGGCCGATCCTCTCGCTCGATACAGCCGCGCTGGCGCGGCTCATCAGCGAGCATGCCGTCGATGTCGTCGTGAACTGTCTCGGCGTGCTCCAGGACGGCCCCGGCAGCGATACCAGCGCGGTGCATCGCGATTTCGTTGCGCGCCTGCTTCAGGCGATCGGCGCCAGCGGCCGCGCGATCCGGCTGGTGCACATCTCGATCCCCGGGACCGCGGAGGCGGATCGTACCGCCTTCGCGACGACAAAGCGCGAGGCCGAGCGCCTGATCGCGGCCTCCGGCGTTCCCCACGCCATCTTGCGGCCCGGCTTTGTCGTCGCACCGTCAGCCTATGGCGGCAGCGCCATGCTTCGCGCGCTCGCCGCTCTCCCGCTCGATCTGCCGGGCAAGGAGATGGCGACGCCGTTCCAGCCTGTCGCTGTCGAGGACATCGCCGCCACCATCGCCTGGCTCGCTGCGCGCGACATCGACGATGCCTCGGTCAAAGCCGTGAGCTGGGATCTGATGCAGGCCGATCCGGTCACCATGGCCGGCGTCGTCACACAGTTTCGTCTCGCCTTCGGCACGGCCGGCTGGCCGCGCATCGCGATGCCGTCCCTTATGCTCGATCGCGGCGCAAGGCTTGGCGATCTCGCCAATCATCTCGGCTGGATG
The DNA here is from genome assembly GCF_024199855.1 of Bradyrhizobium sp. CCGB20. Classification (NCBI taxonomy): domain Bacteria; kingdom Pseudomonadati; phylum Pseudomonadota; class Alphaproteobacteria; order Hyphomicrobiales; family Nitrobacteraceae; genus Bradyrhizobium; species Bradyrhizobium sp. CCGB20. The sequence continues at coordinate 367,364 of NZ_JANADN010000001.1, forward strand.
CCGCCCATGCGCACCACGGCTATTGCCGAGCTGCGCCGCGGCGTGAGTGGTGAACCCTCGGCGTGGATTGCCGCCACACGCATCACGCCGAAGACGCTGGCTGAGACGGTCGGACGCCATCCGGCAAGTATCCAGGACAAATGGTTCGCACGACTGTTTTTGGTCAAGGCGCTGATCTTCGCGAGCCTGGTCGCGTTCTGGATCGTCTCCGGCTTCATCGCGCTGTTCGTGTCCTATCGTGCCGCCGCCGGAATCCTCAGCGCGCATAACTTCCCGCCCGCGCTGGTCGATCCCATCACCATCGGCACCAGCCTCATGGACATGAGCATCGGCGTGCTGATCGCGTTCCGCCGCACCGCGGCGATCGGGCTGGTCGCAGGCATCGTCGCCTCGCTCGGCTATATGGTAGGCGCGGCGATCCTGACGCCCGACCTCTGGATCGAGCCCCTCGGCGCGCTGGTGAAGACGGGACCTGCGATCGTGCTGATGCTGGTGGCTTTGCTCATGCTGGATAATCGGTAGCGTTTTCGAGCGAAGTGGATCCCGGTTCGCGTGAAGAAAACGCGTCAAAAAGAGAGCGCTGATGCCCAAATGGCCCGACGACGACGTGATCCTGTTCGACGGCGTCTGCATCTTCTGCTCGCGCTGGGTTCGTTTCGTCGCGCAGCGCGACACGGCAAGGCGATTTCGCTTCACGCCGGTTCAATCGGACTATGGCGCGAAACTCGCGCGCACGTTCGGCATCGATCCGGATGATCCCGATACCAATGCCGTGGTCCATGGCGGTGAGGTGTTCACGAAGTCGGATGCCGCGCTGACCGTGCTGTCGCAGTTGCCGCGTTGGGGCTGGGTACGCATGTTGTTTGCCGTGCCAAAGCCGCTGCGCGACCCCGTCTACAGCCTCATCGCGCGCAATCGTTATCGCATCTTCGGGAAGTATGATGCGTGCTTCGTGCCGGATGGCGATTTGCGGGCGCGGGTGATCGAGTGATTTTGGCTGTGCAGAGAATCCGCTATCAGGCTATAAGAAAGCCCACTGCGGAGCAATAAAGTCCAAGGAATGCCGAAGGTAGTTCTCACAACGAAAGTGACTCCTGGGTACAAAGATTTGCCGGAAGTCCGCTACCATTTTCCTCGTACCTATCTCAATCAGGTTCGGCAGGCGGTCGGCGACTATGTTCTCTATTACGAGCCCAGGCGTACCACAGTAGATCTGTCGAGTTTCGGTGGGCGGCAATCGTACTTCGGAGTCGCGCGTGTAGTTGATCTCATAGAAGACAAGGACAAAGCAGATCACTATTACGCTCTCGTCGATGACTATTTGGACTTCGATCGACCAGTGCCTTTCGCCGAAGGCAGCCACTACTATGAAAGCGCTCTGAGAAAATCAGATGGAAGTACTAACAAGGGCGCCTTCGGCCGTGCCGTTCGGCTGATCCCTGATGCTGAATTTGATCAGATTTTGAAAGCCGGGTTTGCACCGATCCTCGGTGAGGAACCACCACGCCTTCAGCCGCGGCAGTTCGAAATATCTGAGCCAAATACTTCCTTTGAACGTCCGATAATCGAGATGACGATATCGCGGCCATTTCGCGAGAAGTCGTTCATGTACAACGTTCGTGCTGCGTATGAGAATCGATGCGCGATGACGGGACTTCGACTTATCAATGGAGGTGGTCGCCCGGAGGTCCAGGCGGCGCACATTCAGCCCGTCGCGGAGAAAGGACCGGACTCGATTCGCAATGGGTTAGCGCTTTCCGGCACCGTGCACTGGATGTTTGATCGAGGTCTTATCTCGATAGGGGACGATTACAAAATCCTAACTGCGGAAAATCACGTGCCAGACGACGCTCTACGGCTGCTCAATCAAAGCCGGACGATCAATCTCCCAAACGATCCAGCGTTCTATCCGAATGCGCTCTTTCTGAAGTTTCATAGAGACAAGATATTTAAGGGCTAGCGCTTCCCAGTCGCGGCTAATACTTCCTTCGCCGCCCGCTCCCCACTATCCCGCGCCCCATGCGCCGTCGTGAAAAACTCCGGCGACGTCGCTTCTCCCGCAAAAAACAATCGCCCATCCACCGGCGCAGCCAGCATGGCGCGATCACCGGCATGGCCGGGCAGCGCGTGTGAATACGAGCCGCGTGCAAACGGATCATGCGCCCAGCGCGACTCGTACAGCGGCTTCAGCTTGCGGCGGATGTCGTTGCCGAGAAAGCCCGCGATCTCGTCGATGCCTTGCGCGGCGATGGCGCCTTCGCCGGCGTTTTCCAGCGCGCGCGCAAAGCTGCCGCCGAAAAAGCCTTCGATGCAGGGCTGGCCGAACGGGCGGATGTGGTAGGTGCCCATCTCGGTGCGCATGGTGGCGCCGCGCAAATTGCCTTCCTTCGGGAAGGCTTCGGCATCGCTCAGCGCCAGCGTCACCTTGTCGTCGACGCCGAGCGGCAGGCCGGCTGCGGCATCGACCTTGGCCGGAAGCGGCGGCGAGAAACGGATGGCTTCATCGGCGATCAGGTTGGTCGGCACGGTGACGATCACCTTGTCCGCGGTCAGTGTGCCCTGCGACGTCGCGATGCGGATGCGCCTGTCCGAGTGATCGATCAGCGTCACGTTGCAGTTCAGCGCCACCGGGCAGGGTGCGCCATAGGCCGTAACAAGCGTGCCATAGCCGCGGCGGACGCGCCAGTTGAGGTCGCTGTCCTCATAGGCGTCCCAGTCCAGCGTCGACAGGTCCTTCAGTTCGCAGCCGTTGATGTAGGTCGAGACCGCGTCGATCATCGGATTCCAGCGATTGCCGGGCTCGAGGCTCAGGCTCGCGGGCTCGTCCTTGCCGTTTTGCGCGGTCTGCCAGAGGCGCTCATAGAACGCCCCCATCGCGCGCATGAAATCGTCGCGCTCGCTTTGCGGAAACGCATTGCCGAAGGCCCGCTCGCGCCAGGGCGGCAGGTCCCTGTTGACCTCGAAATCGAGCTGCTTCGCGATGGCGGCGAAGGAATTCTTGTCTGCCGAGTGTAGCCAGCCGCAGCCGACGTCGAACGTGACCTCGGGCGAGGCCTGCACGGTCCAGGCCCGGCCGCCGAGCCGGTCGCGCGCCTCCAGCACGATCACGGAGAGGCCGGAGCCGCCCAGCGCGTGCGCTGCGCCGAGGCCGGCGGCACCCGCGCCGATGATCGCGACGTCGACGGAGGAGGGTAGGGAAGCCATGGGTCGGCTCTAGCACGTTCGCGAAGTGCGCTGAAGCCGCTGCGCGCAAGTGTCATCACCCGGTGCGCAATTGCGCACTGGGGCGGGTGATCCAGTATTCCGGAGGCGGTTTCGTAGGGTGGGCAAAGGCGCTCTTGCGCCGTGCCCACCATTGTCGTCCGGGATTTCGCGTGGTGGGCACGCTACGCTTTGCCCACCCTACAGCACCACGGCGCGCGGTAGCTTACGCCACCGCTTCCTTGGCCTTTTCCGCGCGCTTGCGCTCGTTCGGATCGAGATGCTTCTTGCGCAGGCGGATCGACTTCGGGGTGATCTCCACCAGCTCGTCGTCCTCGATATAGGCCAGCGCCTTTTCCAGCGTCATGCGGATCGGCGGGGTCAGGCGCACAGCCTCGTCCTTCGAGGTGGTGCGGATGTTGGTGAGCTGCTTGCCCTTGAGAACGTTGATCTCGAGATCGTTGTCGCGGGTGTGCTCGCCGACGATCATGCCCTTGTAGACCTTCCAGCCGGGCTCGATCATCATCGGGCCGCGGTCTTCCAGCTTGAACATGGCATAGGCCACCGACTCGCCCTGGTCGTTCGAGATCAGCACGCCGTTGCGACGGCCCTGGATCGCGCCCTTGTAGGGCAGGTAGTTGTGGAACAGGCGGTTCATGATCGCCGTACCCTTGGTATCGGTCATCAGCTCGCCCTGGTAGCCGATCAGCCCGCGGGTCGGCGCGTAGAACACCAGACGCAGGCGGTTGCCGCCGGACGGCTTCATCTCGATCAGCTCGGACTTGCGCTCGCTCATCTTCTGCACGACGACGCCAGAATGCTCCTCGTCGACGTCGACCACGACCTCCTCGATCGGCTCCAAGGTCTGGCCGGTGGCTTCGTCCTTCTGGAACACGACGCGCGGACGCGACACGGAGAGCTCAAAGCCCTCGCGGCGCATGGTCTCGATCAGGATCGCGAGCTGCAATTCGCCGCGACCCGATACTTCCATCGCGTCCTTGTCCTGGGACTCGACGACGCGCAGCGCGACATTGCCTTCGGCCTCGCGCAGCAGGCGGTCGCGGATCAGGCGACTGGTGACCTTGTCGCCCTCGGTGCCGGCGAGCGGCGAATTGTTGACGATGAAGGTCATCGACACGGTCGGCGGATCGATCGGCTGCGCCTGCAGCGGGCTCTCGACCGCGGGATCGCAGAAGGTGTCGGCGACGGTGCCCTTGGTGAGGCCCGCGATGGCGACGATGTCGCCGGCCTCGGCGAACTCGACCGGCTGACGCTCGAGGCCGCGGAACGCCAGGATCTTGGTGATGCGGCCGCTCTCGATCAGCTTGCCTTCGCGCGACAGCACCTTGACGGCCTGGTTCGGCTTCACAGAACCCGACGCGATGCGGCCGGTGATGATGCGGCCGAGATAGGGATTGGCCTCGATGATGGTGCCGAGCAGCCGGAACGGGCCTTCCTGGACCACGGGGGGCGCCACATGCTTGAGCACGAGCTCGAACAGCGGCCTCATGCCGACATCATGGGAGGCGTCGGGCGAGTTCGCCATCCAGCCGTTCTTGCCCGAGCCGTAGAGAATCGGGAAGTCGAGCTGCTCGTCGGTGGCGTCGAGGGCGGCGAACAGGTCGAACACCTCGTTGACGACTTCGGAGATGCGGGCGTCAGGACGATCGACCTTGTTGATGGCGACGATCGGCTTCAGGCCGAGCTTGAGCGCCTTGCCGACCACGAATTTGGTCTGCGGCATCGGGCCTTCGGCGGCGTCGACCAGCACGATCACGCCGTCGACCATCGACAGGATGCGCTCGACCTCGCCGCCGAAATCGGCGTGGCCGGGGGTGTCGACGATGTTGATCTGGGTGTTTTCCCAAGTCACCGAGGTGCACTTGGCCAGAATGGTGATGCCGCGCTCGCGCTCCAGATCGTTGGAGTCCATGGCGCGCTCGGCGACCTTCTGGTTGTCGCGATAGGTGCCGGATTGCTGCAGCAGCTTGTCGACCAGGGTGGTTTTGCCGTGGTCGACGTGGGCGATGATGGCGATGTTACGAAGATTCATGAGTGAGCTTCTTTGCGGTCGGACAATGGGTTAAGCGCGATCTCGCCGGTCAAGCCGGGACCTTCTTTCGAAACAACGCTGGAAGACCTGGAAACGGGGCGCTTTCCGCCCAAAAAGGAAGCCCGGTCATATCGACCGGGCAGCCTATGCGTTGCGGCGCAATATAGGCAAAAACCGCCAAAAAACAATGTGTTCTTTGCCGCTTGGTTGACTGAATTTTGTCCGGGAATCTCCGGGGGTTAGGGGCGGTTCCGGGCCGGGCTAGCCTTTCGCCCCCTGATGGCCACCCAGATCAAGGCGACGCCTCCGATGCCGACGACCAATCCCAGGAAGACCAGCGGCGCGATGTCCGAGTCGATCCGTCCCCCGTCGACCACGGAGGCCCCGCCAAACAGCAGCGCACAAAGGCCCGGCAGCAACATGATGACCCCGAAGATCACCATGATCGCGGTCAGGCAGCCGCTGCGCTGCGGCGGGGCGGCCGGAGAAGGCGCGGGCGGGGGTTCGATGTTGCTCATGACGATGCGACGCTACTGCCGGGGCCCGGGTGGGGTCGCCACGCGGATGAAGAGGAAGATCGCGATTCCGATCAGGACCAATCCAATCGGGACAAATGCACCGGCTTGGGCGCCAAATGCCAGGAAGCATAGGCCGGGGAAAAGCAGCACCACGCCGGCGATCACCATGAAAGCGGTCAGGCAGCCGCTGCGCTGCGGCGGCGCGGCCGGGGACGCGTCCTCTTGAAGCGGCGGCTTCGGAGCCGGAGGAGGCGTGCCGGTGTCGCTCATCGCGGCATCGCCTCGCCCTGCCTGGCTTCCCGATAAGTCTGCCCCGCCAGCTCCGCGCGGATGCCGTCGATCTTTCCGTTGCGGTAGAACAGGTTGTAGGTGTCGAACGGAATGATCGCGCCGCTCTCGGTGACGAAATGGATGCAGCTGCGCTTGACGTTGCCGACGCAGAAATTGAAGCGATCGAGGAATTGCACGATGGTGACGCGGAATACGTTCTCGTAAGTGAGGCCCTGCGGCACCTCGAAGCTCGGCAGACAGCACAGCAATTCGCAGACGCGCTCGCTGGTGTTCAGCGGTCCCGATGACAGCGAAAACAGATCGACGAATTTTTCCCGCAGCACCGGATGTTTCTCCGGGCTGATGGTGTTGGGCATCACGGCCACGAGCTGATCCTGCGGGATCAGCGAGGTCAGCGGCAGCACCTTCTCGCCATTGCGCAGCCCGTAGCCGATCGAGATGCTTTCGGGATTGCAAGGCAGCGGGATCATGTCCTTGTCGCCGAACACGCCGGTTTCGACCACGCGCTTGCGGATCTCCGACAGCATGATGCGGTCGGTGTTCTTGTCGAAATTCTCGTTGCGGCCGGCGTCCTGAACCGGCTGCAGCGTGACGCCGCGAACGCACTTCCAGCTCAGGGCATGGCGGACGATATCGCCGATCTCGGCATCGTTGACGCCGCGCTTGATGGTCGCGACAAGCGTGGTCGACACGCCGTAATGCTCCAGATTTTCCAGCGCCTGCTGGCGGATCTTGCGCAGATCCGCGCCGCGCAGATTGATCAATGCGTCGCGCTCGAGCGAATCGAACTGGAGATAGATTTCCAGCCCGCGCTTGTTCTCGGCGAGCCGCGCCACGAAATCCTTTTCGCGGGCGATGCGCAGGCCGTTGGTGTTGATCATGACGTGGCGGATCGGTCGGGCGCGCACGGCTTCCAGGATCTCGAAGAAATCCGGATGCAGCGTCGGCTCGCCGCCGGAAATCTGCACCAGATCAGGCTCGCCTTCGCTCGCGACCAGCGCGTCCAGCATCTTCTCGACCGTCGCCAGCGGCGTGAAGCGCGTCCGCGCAGGCGAGGATTCGGCGAAGCAGACCGGGCAGGTGAGGTTGCAATGCTCGGTGATCTCGATCAGCGCCAGGCAGGAATGCTGCTCGTGGTCGGCACACAGGCCGCAATCATAGGGACAGCCGAATTCCGTGCGCTGCTGGAATTGCAGCGGCCGGTCGCCCGGCTTGATGAAATCCTTGCACAGGCGCCAATAGGCGGCATCCGTCGAAACCAGCGTCGACTGAACGCCATGCTCCTTGCAGCGCTTCTCGTACCAGACCTCGTTGTCGAGGATCTGGATCTTGGTCGGCACCAGCTTCAGGCAGGTTTCGCAAAGAGACTGGGTCTGGCCCCAGAAGATATAGGGCCGCGACTTACGCAACGGCGCGTTCATGCATGGGTCTCGCTTTGGGCGCCGTTGCCAGCATGGCGGCGGCGTAGAGCAGGATGGACAGCGACAGCAGGTGAAACAGGGTGAACGGGCCGATCAGCGTGCCGTAGGGCTTGAGGAATTCCCACAGGAAGCGTTGCGCGCCATAATAGAGGAGAACCAGGTAGAAACCATTGGTGATCACAAACCCGTTCCGGTTCACGACAGCCAGCACATAGACGAGCGCGAACACGGCCATTGCCGCGCTCTCGTAGAGCTGCACGGGATGGCGCAGAACGCCGTCGCCGAAATCATGGCCAAAAGGCAGCGCCGTCGGCGTGCCGTAGGTGAAATCGTCGAGGCCGGCGAAGTAGCAGCCGAGCCGGCCGATCGCGATGCCGAGCGCCAGCGGCAGCGCAAAACGGGCGCCGGTCCGCACGGCGATCCCAGCGGACCATTTGTAGAGCTCGATCGCCACGATGCCACCGGCGAGTGCGCCCTCGACCGAGCGCGCGATGCCGCTCTCGCCCGACAGCCACAGATTGGCAGAGCCGAACAAATAGGCCCCGAGACCCGCGCCGAACACCAGCGCGGCGATATAGGGCATTGCGAAGGATTGCGCCGGAAACCGCAAGCCCCGTCGCGACAGCCAGTAGACCGCCGCACCCGCGGCCAGCCACGCTGCGACATCGAAGAGAGTGTGAAGGAAAGCCCCGCTCATGCGCGACGAGCATAGCACGGCGAACATGGGGTCGCACGCTGACCTGCCTCGGGCGGAAGAATCAGAAGGGCGCGCCGGAGCGACTACCCTGCGTCGCCCGCTTCCTCGGTCGGATAGACCCCCCGCAGCACCTCCTCGAAGTGCATCTTCACCGCGTCGTTGCACAGGCAGGCGCGCAGATGCAGGCCATCGAGATTGCGGACCAGGATCGCGCCGCGCCGCGTATCGAGCACGCCCTCGGCCTTGAACGACTGGAGCACGCGGCTCGCATAGCTGCGGCCGACCCCGAGCAGCGTCGCGAGCTGCTCATGCGTCAGCGGCACGCTGCTCTGGTCGCCGGTCCGCTCCATCGCCGCAATGATCCACTTGGCCGTACGCTGCTCGATGGAGTGGATGGCGTTGCAGGCGGTGGACTGGAAGATCTGTGCCAGCATGCAGTCGGCATAGCGGGCGAAGATGTTGCGCAGCGAGGCCGAGCGCATCTTCGCCGCTTCCAGCTTGGCGACGTGAATGCGCGCAAATGGTCCGCCGAACTTCACGCAGATGCGGGTATAGGCCGGCAAGAACCCCTCGCTGACGATGCCGCCCACCGCGCCTTCGCGGCCGACCAGGATGGTCTCGACGTCGCGGCCGTCCTCGTTGGGAACGAGAAATGTCGCGAGCGACGGCCCGCAGGGAAAGTGCACGACCTGGACATCATCGCCGGGGCTGTAGAGCAGCTCGTTGGCCCCGGCATCGTCCAGGGTGATGTGCGGTGCCAGCAGCGCGTAGTCGGCCGGACTCAAGCGCCGCAGCAGATTGTTGGCCGGCCGGCTGCCGACCTCGGTTGTCTTGCTGATACGCGCATCCATCGTAAATCCCCTGCTCTCCTTTCGACACTAGCGAGGTCCGATCCTTGGCTGTGTGCACAAGTGGACAGACGTAAAAACTGTTCTGTGGTGAGTTTCGTTCCTGGAACCCTCCGATGCGCTGGGCGCAGGCGTCGGGATGCGGCTGTCCTTGGTGGATACGAACATGCAGCCCTCAATAGCCAACATCATGATACCTGCTACTCCGGACGGCTCGGCCGGCATGCCCGCGGATGTTCTGATCGTCGAGGACGATCCGATCATTGCGATCGATTTCGAGGATCGCCTGCTCGGATTTGGCGTGAAGAGCGTGCGCACCGTGGGGTCGGTGGGGCAGGCGCTTGCGGCGATCGCAGCGCGTGCGCCCGACTTCGCGCTGCTCGACGTCGAGCTCGGCCGCGAGAAAAGCTTTGCCGTCGCCGAGCGGCTGGCGGCTGCGCAAATTCCCTTTGTCTTCGTGACGGGCTACGGCGCCGAGGCGCGGATCGCTGCTGAATTCAAGGCACGGCCGCGGCTGCAAAAGCCCTGCTCGAGCGAGGCGCTGGAGGCCGCGCTGCGCGCGCGCGGCGCCTGATCGCTCGGCTGCGTTTTCCCAGCTTCAGGCAAATTTCGGATCGAGCGTGGTCGACCACAACGCGACGTCGGCGCGGTCGCGCAAGGTCACCGTCATCTGGCCGGATGCGCCGTCGATCTTGACGTGACCGAAGAATTGCATGCCCGCGGACGGCGGCAGGTTCTGGTTGTCCTTGCCCGGCGCCTTGACGAAGCGCACCTCCGGCCCAAAGGTGTTGTCGAGCGCGTTTGGACCGAAGGTGCCCGCATGCAGCGGGCCCGAGACGAATTCCCAGAACGGCTCGAACTCCTGGAATTGCGCCTTGTTCGGATCGTAATAATGCGCGGCGGCGTAGTGTACGTCCGCGGTCAGCCACACCGTGTTGTTGATCGGCGCCATCTTGATGAAGCGCAGGATGTCGGCGATCTCGAACTCGCGGCCGTGCACCGGGCCGTCTCCTTGCGCGAACGCTTCCGAGCCGCCCTTCGGCGTGTCCGACACGATGAGACTCAGCGGCATGTCGGACGCGATCACCTTCCAGGTCGCGCGCGAATTCAACAGGCCGCGCTTGAGCCAGGCGATCTGGTCCGGGCCGAGGAAGTAGCTGGCCGGTCCATATTCCGTTTCGAGATTGGCGCCGTTGGGGCCGCGATAACTGCGCTCGTCGAGCACGAACACGTCGAGATGCGGGCCGTACGAGATCTGGCGATAGACCCGGCCCGGCTCATTGATGCTCTCTCGCATCGGATACATCTCGTGGAAGGCGCGGGCGCCGCGGGCTGCGAGCAGCGCGATGTCGCGCACCTTGTAGGCTGCCGGCAGCTCTTTCGACAGCGACCAGTTGTTGGTCACCTCGTGGTCGTCCCACTGCACGAAGACCGGGACTTCGGCATTGAAGGCGCGGACATTGTCGTCGGTGAGATTGTACTTGTGCGCGGCGCGGTACTCGTCGAGCGTCTCGGCGACCTTGGCCTTCTCGGGGATGGTGAGGTTCTTCCAGAGTTTGCCGTCGGGGAGTTTGACTTCGGATTGAATGGGGCCGTCGGCGTAGATGGTGTCGCCCGAGTGCAGGAAGAAATCCGGACGATGCTTGCGCATCGCCGAGAAGGTCAACATGCCGCCGTCGTCGGGGTTGATGCCCCAGCCTTGTCCCGCGACGTCGCCGCCCCAGACGAAGCTAACGTCGCGGCGGTCGGCCGGCGCGGTGCGGAAGCGGCCGATGACAGCTTCGCCCTCGATCGCGCTATGTGAGAGGTCGCGGAAGCGGACGCGATAGAAGATGTCCTGTCCGCCCGGCAGGTTCTCGATCAGCATCTTGGCGGTGAAGTCGCTCTCCGGCAGGGCCGCGATCGGCGGCAGCGCGCGGGCATTCTTGAAGGATTCGGTCGTCGCCACCTCGACCAGCATCTGCGACGGCCGATCAGTGCGCGCCCAGACCACGCCGCCGTCGACGGTGACATCGCCGGACTGCACGCCATGCGTGACTGCCGGCCGGTCGGCCGCGCGCGACAGATGCGGCATCGCGATCGCGCCGAGCGCACCGGCGCCGGTGCTGAGGAAGCGGCGGCGGGAGAATTTGATGTTCATGAAGGTTTCGCTGGCTTTGCCGCGCGCATGTCGTGCGCTTCGGAATGACGTCGAAAACTATACTGAGACAGTGTGACGCAGCAATAACGACGCGTGCAAGCGGCTACGCGTTGCCCGCGGCCCTGAACTGCGCGCCAGCGCGTTGCAGATTCTGCGGCTGGCTGAACAGCACCGCCTTGCGGTCGGCGACGGCGGCGTGGAACTGATCGAGCACGATGTTGATGGCGGTGAGTCCGCCCTCCTCGATCGCGCCGTGGTCGAAGCAGCGCAACGTGTCGCGCAGGATCTCGTCGGCCTCGGTCTGCATCTGGTCGAGCTCGTCGGTGGTCTCGCTCTTGCGCGCGGCGGCAATCATGTCGAACAACCTGTCGCGCAGATGGCTGTTGTTGTCGCGCTCGTCCTTCTTCAGGTAGCCCGCGAACCAGGCGCCGATCGAGCCCATCGCCGAGAGCGCCATCAGGGTCCACCAGATGTAATCGCTGTATTTGTCGAGGAAGGTCTTTTCCTCGCCGTCGACGAAGGCGGCGGCGCCCGGATGCACGGGAATCACCGCATCCTTGTCGGTGTCGGGCGTCTCGATCTTCGCCGCCAGCGGGAATTCCGCCACCAGTTGCTGGCGCACGGCGAAGAGCTGGCGCGTGAACGCCGCGATGGTGGTGTCGGACACACCTTTGCGCGCCACGATGTGGTGCGAGAAGCTGATGGTCTTGACCTCGTCGTCGGGGCGATCGGGCGAGCCGCCATAGGTGCCGGCGGGAATCTCCGATGCTTCGTAGACGGGATGATTTTGCGCGATCGCGTCCGCGGAATCGATCGCGAGGAAGGTCGGCGTGCCGCCCTCCTTGGCCGTCGCTGCGATCGCATCCGACGTGATCTTGCTGTTGACGGGGCCGGCTGCGAGATAGGCATCGGCCTTCTGGGTCTTGATCGCCTCGGCGGCTTCATTGGCCGGGAACTGGATGACCTCGACCTTGGCGGGATCGACCCAGTATTGCTGGAGGATCACCTTGAGCAAATTGACGTTGGCCTGGGTGCGGCCGATCACCCCGACGCGATGGCCGGCGAGCTGCGCGATCTTGGTGATCTTCGCGCCCTTCTTCTTGCCCTTGCCGGGCACCGACCACAGCACCACGACGTTCTTGCGCAGGGTCGCAACCGCTTGCGCGTTCTTCGGCACGTCGACGTCGCCGCGCACGATGGCGAGATCGACCTTGCCTTCCGCGAGCGCCTCGGCACTGGCGGTGGCGCCGTCGGTCTGAATCGGCCGCAGCCGCACCTGGCTCTTGTTCTGCGTGAACGCCTGCGTCAGCGCCTGCACGACCCTGAGGTCGTCGCTGTTGCCGGGACCGACCGCGATCTTCAGCGTCACCGGCCGCATCGCGAAATAATACCCGCCGGCGAGAGCGCCGACGATCGCAAGCACGAGTGCCAGAGACACGAGCGCGGTCTTCCGCGCCGCTGATCGCGGTGAAGGAGGGGTGGGCGCTTCGGCCAGGTCCAGACCCCCGGTCATCGATCTCCCATACAGGCGTTTCAGGCTCAGCTTCATCTTGGCCGGCGATTTACGCCGGCAATTGTAGCAAATTTCTTGTCCGGCGGGGTTACATCTCCGTCATGGTTAGCGGATGGACGAAATCCCGCATGAACCCGGGCCGTATGCACGGTGTTAGGGTAAAGTTCCCCTGAAAACGGAGGTCATCATGGCAGAGCGGCTGACGGCGGAAGCACGCAAGCAGGCGCTGGGCGCCATATCGGGCTGGACCGAGGTCCAGGGCCGCGACGCCATCGGGAAGACCTTTGTCTTCAAGGATTTCAACGAGGCGTTCGGGTTCATGACCCGCGCGGCGCTGGTCGCCGAGAAGATGGATCATCACCCCGAATGGCGCAACGTCTACAAGACGGTGGAGGTGGTGCTGTCGACCCATGACGCCGGCGGCGTCACCAAGCTCGATATCGAGCTGGCCAAGGCGATGAACGCCATCGCCAGGCTGACACCGGGCTGACATCTTGCAGGGACGGGCCGCATCCCCATGTTGTGCTCAGCAAGGGATGCGGCGATCCGCCGCCCTCGGCTGAACGGGGAGTTTGTCGAACATGGCTGCCGAACACAGCGTCGGCTTCGAGCCGGCCGATCGGCTCGCGGAAGATCGCGAAAGCGTGCGCCGCCGCTTCTGGCGCAAGCTGAAGCGTGTCGCCGCGCAACTGCCGTTCGCGGAAGATCTGCTCGCGGCCTATTACTGCGCGTTCGACCGGCAGACGCCGCGCCATGTCCAGGCGTCGCTGCTCGGGGCGATCGCCTATTTCATCCTGCCGTTCGATTTCGTCCCCGACGTGATGCCGATCCTCGGCTTCACCGATGACGCCGCCGTGCTCGCCACCGCCATCCGCATGGTCGCCGGTCACATCACGACCGAGCACCGCGAAGCCGCGCGTGCCGTGCTGAAGCGCGGGGTGGATGAGGCGGAAGCAGCGTAGTGCGCCTTTGCTTCGTAGCCCGGAGTGCGCTGCGCTCCATCCGGGCTACGAAGTTTGCAATGACGCTCTCTACTTCTTCTGCGGTGCCGCCTCGGCCCGCGCCTTCTCCGCGTCCCATGCCTGGAATTGCTTGAATAGCGCTTCCTTGTCCGCATCGGACACCTTTGCGGCCGTCGGGCTCTGCTTCAAGAACGCCTCGAAGCGCTGCCGCGTCACCGGCTCGATGCCATGCTTGTCGAGCCATTGCTGTGCGACCGGCAATCTGTTCCAGCCGGACAGCGGGGCCGAAAGCGAGACCTCCTTCCACTTGGGATGGAAGGGCGGGTTCTGCAGCGCGGGGAATTTCGTGAAGAACGCGTCCACGAACAGCGCAAGCTTGCGATAGCGCTCGGTGTTCGGTGCCCAATTATAGGCTGCAAGCACCGCGGGCACCGCGATCGTGTCAACGCTCTCGCCCTCCTTGATCAGGTTCGGATAGTCCTTGGCGGTCAGCGACGCCGGCAGATAGTCGCCCTGGAGCGGCTTTTCATAGTCGACGCCCGCAAGATGGAAGCGCCCGTCGTTGGCGAAGGTCGAGACCGATTTGTACGGCTTGCCTCCGACCACGATGACGGCGTCGATCTGGCCGGCCTTCAGCTTCTCCATCGCGATGCGCTGCTCGACATAGACGAATTTCGCCTTGATCCCGAGCCGCTCGAACACGGTGAGCGCGGTGACGAAGGTGCCGCCATTCGGCAGGTCCACGCTGACAGTCTTGCCTTCGAGGTCCTTGAGCGTCGCGACCGATTTCGGCGCGATCACCTGCATCTCCTCGTTATAGAGCTTGGTCACATAGGTGAACTGCTTCTTGATGTCCTTGGCAAAACCCTTGCGCTCGAGATAGTCGAGCGTATCCGCCCGCACGACGCCGAGATCGACACCTTGGAGGAACAGGATGTCGGCGACGCTCTGCACCGAGCCGCGGCCGACGATCGGCAGCACGCGGATCTTGTTGCCGTCGTCGAGCACGGAGGCGAGGTCGGCGCCGAATTGCACATAGGTGCCGCCGATCGTGCCGGTGATCAGCGTGACGGTGTTCGCGTTCAGCGACTGCTTGGTCGAGGTCGAGCCGAACTGGAAGATGGCCTTCAGGCTGTCCGAGACCTTGGCTGGATCGTATTCGGTCTGCTCCGCGCGTGCCGCGAAGGCACAAATCGTCATGATGGCGGCAAGCGCCATTCCCAAAGCGTTACGCATGATATCCTCTGAAAAGTTTTAGTTCTGAAGCTGGGTGAGGCGTTGCCGCGCCTCCGCCGATCCGAGTGCCGCGGCCTTCTGGTACCAGTCGCGCGCGACGGTCGCGTCACCAGCGACGCTCCGCGCGTCGCTGGTGCCCAGCACGGCCGGGTCATGGGTCTGCGCCAGCAGAAATGCCGCTGTCGCATCCTGTGCATTGGCCGCGCGTTCGAGCAGCAAGCGGGCCGCAACAATATCGCCGACCTTCAACAGGTTCTTCGCGCGCGTCATCAGCCCGGCCAGCGTATCGGCGTCGAGCGCCTTGGCGGGCGGAGGGGGTGCAGGCGGCGCCGCGACGGGTGCGGGCAGGGCCACCGGCGTTTGGGCTTGCAGCGCGGTCTGATAGGCGGTCGCGATCGCCTCGCGGCTCGGCGTTGACGGCGCAGGGAGGCCCTGCGTGTCGGCGCTCGCCAGCTTCGTGCTTGTCACGCCGGCCGGATCCTTGAGCGAGGTCTGCGGCATGGCCGCCGCGTTGACCGACGCCATGGCCTGGTCCGACGCGACGACCATCCAGCGACCGGCATTGGCGGCGAAGAGGCCGCGAAGGTCGGACTGAAACAGTGTGACCACAACCGCCACGGTGGATGCCGTCAGAACGGCCGCGAGAACGCGCGGGACGATTCTGGAGCGCACCTCTACCGGCTCATATTCGCTTGGGTCCGGCGCACCGAGCGGATCGGACAAGAAGAGCGGAATTGGATCGTCCTGCGAAAGATCGGCCCGCGCGGCGCGCGCGCGGATAAAGGACGCGGTCGGCGGATGTAATGCGGCTCGATTGGCGTCGAGGGCTGTCGACTCCTTCGACTGGCGGTACGCCGTCGTTTCCATGGTGATCCTCCCCTTAACTAACGCAACGCAGGGGCATTTCCGGCTTCAGTCTTCTTGCTTTTGTCCAGAACTGTCCCGTAAATGGAACCGGTAAAACGCCGCGTGAATCAGCCCAAAAAACGACGACGGTTTGCGCGAATCTGGAAATAGTTGGGTTTGATTGAGGCGAGGTCGGGGAATGCACCGCAATTTCAGCGGTGATGGTTGAGGAAGGCTCTACCGGACGTCGCCGCGCCCGCCCGTGCTGCCTCCACATTCCCCGCCGTCCAGGACGCCGCGGCTTCTCGGTCAAGTCACTGTCATCTCCGGAAATACCGGGTCGCCCGGTCCCGGTTCCGCCACGGCTTCGCCGCGCCTTGTATGGGGCCGGCGTAGCTTCAGCGAAGACGGCAAACCGGACGACGACGGTCGAGCGCGTGCTGCGCAGGCCTCGACGAGGTCGCTACGCGCTCACATCACGGGTGCAAGATCACCTTGCCCATGGCCTGGCGTCCCGCGAGCACCTTCAGGGCGTCGGCGGTTTGTGCCAGCGGGAAGGTGCGGTCGACATGCGAGGAAATCTTTCCTTCCGCGGTCCACTTCACGAGCTTCTCGAGATTGGCGCGGTTCTTCTCCGGATTCTGCCGGGTCCATGCGCCCCAGAACACGCCGCGGATGTCGCAGCCTTTCAGCAGCGCGAGGTTCAGCGGCATCTTCGGAATGTCGCCGGCGGCAAAACCGATGACGAGGAAGCGGCCTTCCCAGGCGATCGAGCGCAGCGCCTGCTCGGCATACGCACCACCAACCGGATCGAAGATGATGTCGACGCCCTTGCCGCCGGTGAGCTTGCGCAAGCCTTCCTTCAAATCTTCCTTGGCGTAGTTCAGCGTCAGCTCGGCGCCATGCGCCTTCGCGAATTCGAGCTTCTCGTCCGACGAAGCGCAGGCGATCACCTTCAGGCCCATCAGCTTGCCGAGCTCGCAGGCAGCAAGGCCCGTGCCGCCGGCGGCGCCCAGCACCGCGAGCGTCTCGCCCGGCTTCGGGCTGGCGCGATCTTCCAGCGCATGCAGCGCGGTGCCGTAGATGATGATGATGCCGGCCGCGCGGTCATAGTCGAGATTGTCGGGGATCTTCACGATCGATGCCGCCGGCAGCGCGATCTTCTCGCGCGCGCCGTTGTGGCCGCAAGACGCAACGACGCGATCGCCGACCTTCAGATCGGTCACGCCGGGGCCGATGCTCTCGATCACGCCTGCGACTTCCGCGGCCGGCGAGAACGGGAACGGCGGCTTGATCTGGTACTTGCCCTGGATCATCAGGATGTCGAAGAAGTTCAGTGCCGCCGCCTTGATCGCGATCACGGCCTCGCCAGGACCTGCCACGGGATCCGGCACGTCGGCAAGCACGAGATCGTCGGGCTGGCAATATTGCGAGCAGAGGATGGCTTTCATGGCGGCACCTGGAGCGTTTCGGGGTGGAATTATAGTTGGCCCGTTTCTGCCGGATTTAGGCACGGGCGACAATCCGGTTTCTTTGCCCAAAGCAATGCACAGGCCTATCGTCACGCCATCGCGAGCGCAGCGAAGCAATCCAGAGTCCGTGCCGCGGAAATAGTCTGGATTGCTTCGCGGAGCCTGCTATCGGGCCGCGCTTTGCGCGGACTCGGTGGCCGCAACAACGAAACAAGAAAAAGAAGGATTCAAACGATGTTTGAAACGGGACTGCTCAAGGACAAGCGCATCCTCGTCACCGGCGGCGGATCCGGCCTTGGCGCCGCGATGGGGCGTCGCTTCCTCGCGCTCGGCGCCGAGCTCATCATCTGCGGCCGCAAGCTCGACCGGCTGGAGGCAACAGCGAGCGAGATGCGCGCGCAGACCAGCGGCAAGGTCACGACGATGGCCTGCGATATTCGCGACGGCGCGGCCGTCGAGAGCATGATGGATGCGATCTGGCGCGAGGCGCCGCTCGACATCCTCGTCAACAATGCCGCCGCGACCTTCATTGCGCAGAGCGAGCATCTGTCGTTTCGCGCCGCGGACGCGATCCTCGCGCCGACGCTGCATGGCGCGATGTATTGCACGCTCGCCGCCGGCAAGCGCTGGATCGACGGCAAGCATGGCGGTGTCGTGCTCTCGATCCTCTCGACCTCGACCATCACCGGCCGTGCCTTCACCGTTCCCTCGGCGATGGCGAAGTCGGCGGTGCTGGCGATGACCAGGAGCCTCGCGGTCGAGTGGGGCCCGAAGGGCATCCGCACCATCGCGATCGCGCCGGGGCCGTTCCCGACCGCGGGCGCTTCGGGCCAGCTCCGTCCCGAGGGCCGCGACGAAGGCTGGACCGCGCGGAACCCGATGGGCCGCACCGGCGAGCACAGCGAACTCACCGACCTCGCCAGCTTCCTGGTCTCGGACCGTGCCGGTTACATCAATGGCGAGATGGTCGTGATCGACGGTGGCGCGCATTTGCGCAGTTCCGGCGCCGAGGATCTGCTCGGCTGGACCGACGCACAATGGGCCGAGCAGCGCGCGGCGCGGTCCAGGGGCTGACCCGCTAACTGCCTTCCCAAATTGGACTTTCCCCGCTATCCCTGCTGCGGGGACAACGCGCGGCCGGGCCATCTTCCAGTCACAATATTGAGGGAACCACTCCAGCATGTGGCGGGTGCTGATTTTAGCCTTGATGACTGGCGTGATGGCCGTGGGAATCACCGATTCCGCGCGGGCGCAGACGGCGCAACCTGCGCCCAAGGCCGCACCGAAGGCGGCTGCACCGGCCGCCAGTCCGACTGCCAAGACGGCAGCAAAGCCCGAGAGCAAGCCGGCGGCTCCGGCCGCCGCGGTTGCGGGCGGCGCCGAGCCGACCCTGATCGGCCAGTTCGGCACCTGGGGCGCCTATTCGGCCACGCCCAACGGCAAGAAGGTCTGCTTCGCACTGGCCAAGCCGTCGTCGTCGAAGACCAACCCGCCGAACCGCCCGCGCGATCCCGCCTATGCCTTCGTCTCGACCCGGCCGGCGGAAAAGGTGAACAACGAAGTCTCGGTCATGATCGGCTACGCGCTGAAGCCGGGCTCGGAATCCTCGGTCGAGGTCGGCGGCGCCGCCTTCGCGATGTACACGCAGGGCGACGGCCTCTGGATCAAGAACGCGGCCGAGGAGGAGCGGATGGTGGAAGCCATGCGCAAATCCGCCGATCTCGTGGTCAAGGGCGTCTCGGCCAAGGGAACCGAAACGACCGATACCTTCTCGCTGAAAGGCCTCGCCCAGGCGCTCGACCGGATTTCGCAGGATTGCAGGCGTTAAGGCTGCGGGCGGTATCACGGTCGCAATCGGCTGTTCCGGTTGCTATATAGAGACGGTTCCAAGTTTTTCCGTCATTCCGGGATGGTCCGAAGGACCAGACCCGGAATCTCGAGGTTCCGGGTTCGATGCTGCGCATCGCCCCGGAACGACAAGACAATCAGGTCCATTCAATGCAACCGATGACCGAGCCGCACAACGCAACACTGGTGGAGAAGACTCCGCTCGAAACCTATGTGCCGCCGGCAAAGCCGTCGCTGATCGGCCTGTCGCGCACTGAACTTGCCGACCGCCTCGGCGAGATCGGCGTCGCGCCCGCCCAGCGCAAGATGCGCGTGCAGCAGCTCTGGCACTGGCTCTATTTCCGCGGCGCCCAAAGCTTCGACGACATGACCTCGATCTCGAAGGGCATTCGCGCCGATCTCGCCCAGCATTTTACCGTCGACCGGCCCGAAGTCGTGGCCGAGCAGATCTCCAACGACGGCACCCGCAAATGGCTGTTGCGCCTGCCGAGCGGCGACAACGCCGAAAGGGCGCATGAAGTCGAGTGCGTCTACATCCCCGAGACCGATCGCGGCACGCTCTGCGTCTCCTCGCAGGTCGGCTGCACGCTGAACTGCTCCTTCTGCCACACCGGCACGCAGCGTCTGGTGCGCAACCTCACCGCCGGCGAAATCGTGGGACAGGTGATGGTCGCCCGCGATCGCCTGAACGATTGGGCCGATCGCGAGGACGGCACGCGCCGCGTCACCAACATCGTGATGATGGGCATGGGCGAGCCGCTCTACAATTTCGACGCGGTGCGCGATGCGCTGCTCATCGTCGGCGACAATGAAGGCATCGGCATCTCCCGCCGCCGCATCACGTTGTCGACCTCGGGCGTGGTGCCGAACATCGTTCGCGCCGGCGAGGAGATCGGCGTCATGCTCGCGATCTCGCTGCACGCGGTGCGCGACGAGCTGCGCAACGAGCTGGTGCCGCTCAATCGCAAATATCCGATCAAGGAGCTGCTGCAGGCCTGCCGCGACTATCCCGGCGCATCGAACGCGCGCCGCATCACCTTCGAATATGTGATGCTCAAGGGCGTCAACGATTCGCTCGACGATGCGAAACTCCTGGTGAAGCTGCTCAAGGGCATTCACGCCAAGATCAATCTCATTCCGTTCAATCCGTGGCCCGGCACGGCCTATGAATGCTCGGACTGGGACCAGATCGAAAAATTCTCCGAATACATCTTCAACGCGGGCTATTCCTCGCCGGTCCGCACCCCGCGCGGCCGCGACATCCTCGCCGCCTGCGGCCAGCTCAAATCGGAGACCGAAAAGCTCTCGGCCCGGGAACGCCAGGCGCTGCGCGCCATGGCGATGACGGATTAGCCTTTCATGCTCGCGCTCTTTCGTCATTGCGAGGAGCGCAGCGACGAAGCAATCCAGACTGTCTCCGCGGACGCATCTCTGGATTGCTTCGCTGCGCTCGCAATAACGACAACGGTGGCTTCCCCCGCATGTCCCTGATCGGCCGCCTCGTCGTCATCTTCATCGGCTTCCTCGCCGCCTGTTTCGTCGGCGGCATGATCGTCGTCGTCGCGCTGCTGTTTCCGGAATTCGCCGACCTCGGCGCCGGCCCCGTCGATCAGGATGCGATCGATATCCTGCTGGGCTTCGGCTTCATCTTCGTCTCGGGCTTCGCGCTGGTGCCCGCGGCGGTGATCGTCGCGATCACCGAGGCGCTCTACATCCGCAGCGCGCTGGCCTACGCCGCTGGCGGCGGCCTCGTCGGGCTCGCCTGCTATCTCGGCCTCGTTCCCTTCCACTCCGATACGTTGCAGTTCGAAGGCATCGTGCGGCGGCATCTGGAAATCATGACCGGCGCGGGCATCGTCGCCGGAATCGTCTACTGGCTGATCGCCGGCCGCAATGCCGGCGCCTGGCGGAATTCGCCGCCCCCGCACAAGCCGCCTCCGCCGCTGCCGTCGAATTCGCGGCCGGATGCGCGATGATCTCTGCTGTCATTCCGGGGCGATGCGCAGCATCGAACCCGGAATCTCGAGATTCCGGGTCTGGTCCTTCGGACCATCCCGGAATGACGCCGGCCAGGGTTTTCATCCCCGCCCCACTCCGCTAAACCGCGCGCCATGAACCGTACCGGACTCTTCATCGCCCTGGCGCTGTGGCTCGTGATCGGCGTCGTTTTCGGCCTCTATCCCGAGCTCGACCTCAAGCTCGCCGCGCTGTTCTTCGATCCCCAGACGAAGACGTTTCCGCTCAAGCTGAACGACTGGGCCGGCTTTGCGCGTGACGCTGCGATGTGGGTCGCCTGGGCGTTCGTGCTGCCGTCACTTGTCGCACTCGTGGTCAAGATGTTCCGGCCCGACCGGCCGCTGATGGTGTCGGGGCGCGCGATCGTGTTCCTGCTGGCCACGATCATCCTGTCGGCCGGCATCCTCACCAATCTGACCTTCAAGACCTATTGGGGCCGGCCGCGGCCGGTGGTGGTGACGCAGTTCGCCGGCGACCAGCAGTTCGTGGCGTGGTGGGATCCGCGCGGCGAGTGTGCGCGCAACTGCTCGTTCTTCTCGGGCGAAGGTGCGACCGCGTTCTGGACCCTGGCGCCGGCCGCGCTGGCGCCGCCGGCGTGGCGGCCGCTCGCTTATGCCGCCGCGGTGGTCTTCGGCATCGTGACCAGCGGGCTACGGATGGCCTTCGGCGGCCACTTCTTCACGGATGTCTCGATCGCCGGCCTCGTGACCTTCGTCGTGATCTGGTTCGCCTACGCGTTGATCTACCGCTGGCCACGGTCCCGGTTCTCGGACGAGGCGGTCGATGCCGCCCTGACCCGGCTGAACATGCCCGCCTACCGGCTCCGCCAGCGCCTGTTCGGCCGCAAGACGGGCGCCGAGCCATCGGTTTGAGCCATTAAATGGGTGCCGAGGCGTGCGAAATTTGATATTCGCGCGGTCAAGTTCACCCTCACATCAGCCCTTTGAGACCCGATTGGAAGCGCCATGACCACGATCCTGAAAAGCCTGCCCAAGGGTGAGAAAGTCGGCATTGCTTTTTCGGGCGGCCTCGACACCAGCGCGGCGTTGCTCTGGATGAAGCAGAAGGGCGCGCGCTGCTACGCCTATACCGCCAATCTCGGCCAGCCCGATGAGGCCGACTACAACGAGATCCCGCGCAAGGCGGAAGCGTTCGGCGCCGAGAAGGCCGTGCTGGTCGATTGCCGCACCCAGCTGGTCCACGAAGGCATCGCCGCGATCCAGTCCGGCGCCTTCCACATCTCGACCGGCGGCATCACCTATTTCAACACCACGCCGCTCGGGCGCGCGGTGACCGGCACGATGCTGGTCGCGGCGATGAAGGAGGACGGCGTCAACATCTGGGGCGACGGCTCGACCTTCAAGGGCAACGACATCGAGCGCTTCTACCGCTACGGCCTGCTGACCAACCCATCCCTGCGCATCTACAAGCCCTGGCTCGACCAGCAGTTCATCGACGAGCTCGGTGGCCGCGCCGAGATGTCGGCGTTCATGACGGCGCAGGGCTTCGCCTACAAGATGAGCGCCGAGAAGGCGTATTCGACCGACAGCAATCTGCTCGGCGCCACGCACGAAGCCAAGGATCTCGAGAGCCTCGACAGCGGCATCAAGATCGTCAACCCGATCATGGGCGTGCCGTTCTGGCGCGACGACTGCAACGTCAAGGCCGAGAAGGTCGTGGTGCGTTTCGAGGAAGGCCAGCCTGTTGCATTGAACGGCCAGACCTTCTCCGATCCCGTCGCGTTGTTCCTCGAAGCCAACGTCATCGGCGGCCGTCATGGCCTGGGCATGAGCGACCAGATCGAAAACCGCATCATCGAGGCCAAGAGCCGCGGCATCTATGAAGCGCCGGGCATGGCGCTCCTGCACATCGCCTATGAGCGCCTCGTCACCGGCATCCACAACGAGGACACGATCGAGCAGTACCGCATCAGCGGCATGCGCCTCGGACGTCTGCTCTATCAGGGCCGCTGGTTCGATTCGCAGGCCCTGATGCTGCGCGAGACCGCGCAACGCTGGGTCGCGCGCGCCGTCACCGGCGAGGTCACGCTGGAGCTGCGCCGCGGCAACGACTACTCGATCCTCAACACCGAGAGCCCCAACCTGACCTATGCGCCGGAGCGGCTCAGCATGGAGAAGGTCGAGGACGCCGCGTTCACGCCGGCCGACCGCATCGGCCAGCTCACCATGCGCAACCTCGACATCGCCGACACGCGCACGAAGCTTGGTCTCTATTCGAAGACCGGCCTGCTGTCGGGTAGCGAAGGCTCGCAGATCTTCCGGCTCGAGAGCGACAAGGGCTGAGGCCGTAGGGCGGGTTAGCCGAAGGCGTAACCCGCCACGCCTCCGCGTTTGGCAAACGAAGTCGGCGGATTACGCTTCGCTAATCCGCCCTACAACAAGAAACAAGAATGGCCGGGCTCGCTCCCGGCCATTTGCGTTTCTGACCTTTGCCTCAGCGCGGCGGCGCGGTGGCTCGGCAGCGTGCCGCGCGACATTATGCGGCACTGTGTTCCACGAGACCGGAAGGTGTCTGAAACGACCGAATGAGTGGGGCCTGTCACGACGGAGCGACCCATGGCCAGACACAGACACGATCTGCCGCAGCATCGAGGCGGCATCTTCCTGACCGACGGTGGCATGGAGACCACCCTGATCTTTCACAAGGGACTGGAGCTTCCCCACTTCGCTGCATTCGTGCTGCTCGAGAGCGCGGAAGGCCGATCACATCTGAAGGAATATTACGACGCCTATCTCGCCATCGCGCGGCAGCGTGGGCTCGGCTTTGTGCTCGACAGTCCGACCTGGCGCGCCAATGCTGATTGGGGTGCCAAGCTTGGTTATGATGAGGACAGGCTCAAGGCGCTCAACATGCGTGCCATTCGCTTTATCGAGGAATTGCGCGGTGCCTGGGAGGCTCCTGGCCGGCCTTGCGTGATCAACGGCGCGATCGGCCCGAGGGGCGATGGCTACAAGGCCGGCAACATGGATGCGGCCGAGGCGATGGCCTATCACTCGCCTCAGATCGCGGCATTTGCCGAGGCTGGCGCGGACATGGTGACCGCGTTCACGCTGAACAGCGTCAATGAAGCCATCGGCGTTGTGCGTGCGGCGAAGATGCAGGCGATTCCAGTTGCGGTCTCGTTCACAGTCGAAACCGACGGTCGTCTGGTCAGGGGAGAGACCCTGCGTGAGGCGATCGAAACGGTCGATCATGCAACGGAACGCGCGTGCGAATATTTTCTGATCAACTGTGCTCATCCAACACATTTCGAGGGTGCTCTCGAAGCCGGCGAGCCATGGGTCGAGCGCATTCATGGCGTTCGCGCCAACGCCTCGATCAAGAGCCATGCCGAGCTTGACGAATCGGAGGCGATCGACAGTGGCGATCCCGTCGATCTCGGCCGCCGCTATCTGGCGCTCAGGCGCGCGTTCCCGCGCATGCAGTTGCTCGGCGGCTGCTGTGGCACTGATCACAGGCATCTCGCAGCCATCTGCGATGCCTGCATGCCGCATCAGGCGTCAGGTGCATGATCAAAACAAAAATGGCCGGGATCGCTCCCGGCCATTTTCCATTCGTGCCTCGCCTCAGCGCGGCGGTGCGGTGCCGGGTGGGGGCGGCGGCAGCGAAGCCTGACCACCATTGAGCAACGGCGTGATGTTGCGGATGGTCACACGCCGGTTGATCGGGCTCGGCCCCTGCGTCTGCTCCTTCAGATACTGCTCGCCATAGCCCTGTGACGTCAGGTTCTCGGCGGGCACATTGAACTGCTGCGTCAGCAGTTCGGCCGCGGACTGCGCACGGCGGTCCGACAGCGACAGATTGTCGACGTCGTTGCCGACCGCGTCGGTGTGTCCCTCGATCAGGAACACCTCGCGCGGGTTGCGCTGGATCGCCTGGTTCAGTCCGTCCGCGATCACCTGGAGCCGGGCCGCCTGGTCCGGCGGGATGGTCCACGATCCCGTCTCGAAGTTGATCGTGTTGACGTCGATGCTCGGCATCTGCATGCGAACATTGGGGCTGTAGCGGATCTCGTCGAGCGAGTAACGCCGATCGATCCGCTGCACCGGCGGTGCCACCATGGTCTGGTAGATCACGTCCGGCGACGCCTCCTGAGCGTCGACGATGTAGCGATCATAGGGAATGTTCACGACCGGCGGCGGCACGTCGACATAGAAGCCGCCGACCGCCCGCGGATCGCGATAGGTGTTGTCGATGATGATGATCTCGCGTCCGCGCGGGTCCCTGCGGATACGCCGCAGCAGCGAGCCGTCCGCGCCGACCACGGTGATCACCTCGCTGCCGTCGGGACGGACCACGACGGTGCGGGTTTCGCCGCCGACGGTGTCGGTGCGGATGTCGCGGGCGCCGTAGCGGAAGCGATAGAGGTCGTTGCCGCGGACATAAGCCTGCCCGCCCGGATCGCGGATGATGATGCGGTCCGGCTCGGTGTAGACGGTGCGGCCGCCTTCGACGACCTCGCGCCGCTGGCTATGCATGTCGGCGATGGTCGCGCCGATCACGGCACCGGCCACCACGCCCGCGCCGATCGCGAGCGGCGTCAAGTCACGCTGCTGCGGACGCGGCGGTGGCGGCAGCGGAGCTGCGACTGTCGGCGCGGCACGGAAGGCCGGTGCGACCGTCGGCGGCGCGTATTGCGCCCTGTTGGGCGGCGGTGCCGCGGCCGGCGTACCGGGGACGACGGTCGGTGCCGCGGCGCCGGCGGGAGGAGCCGGTGGCCGGGGCGGCAGACCGGCCTGGGGCGGCGCGGCCGGGGCTCCGGCAGCGGGCGCGCCGGCAGGAGGCGTTGCACCCTGTTGGCCGGGGGGCGGCGTCGTGGTCGGGGCTGCACCAGGCGCGGGCGCTGGTCCCGCACCGGGACGTCCGGGCGGCGGCGTTGCGGCACCGGGGGCCGGTGTGGCCGTCGGAGCGGGCGCGGCACCGGGAGCCGGTGTTGGCGATCCCGCAGCCGGAGGGGTGCCGGGCCGTGCGCCGGGCGGCGGCGCGCCGGGGCGGCCAGCAGGCGGTGCGCCAGGCGTGCTGCCCGGAGCCGGCGTTGCGGTCGGCGCAGGTGTGGTCGCCGGTGCAGGTGTGGTTGCCGGGGCAGGCGCGTTCGGGCGAGCCGTGGGTGCTGCTGTCGGAGCAGCAGGTGTTGCCGCCGGCGCGGGGCGCCCCGCAGGACCCGCTGCCGGAGGCGGCGTCGGAGTCGGGCGAGCCGCAGGCGGCGGTGGCGTCGGCGCGTGCTGCTGCGGAGCCGCCGCGGGAGGCGGTGCTGGCGGCGTGGGAGCCGGACGTGCCGCGGGCGGTGCCGGAGGCGGCGGTGTCGGAGCGTGCTGCTGCGGCGCTGCAGCCGGCGGCGGCGAAGGCTGCTTCGGAGCGGCAGGCGGCGGTGGGGGCGGCGGCGGTGCCGGGCGGGCCGCAGGTGGCGGCGGAGGCGGTGGCGGCGCTGCAGGGCGCGGCGGTGCGGCAGCCGGCGGAGGCGCAGCGGGCGGGTGAGGCGGTGCAGCCGCGGGCGGCGGTGCCGCGGGGCGCGCGGGCGCCGCAGGCGGCGCGGCCGCTGGCGGTCCCTTCGGAGGCTGCTTCGGTTTTCCGTCAGGGCCCGTCTCTTGTTGTGGCTGGGCCTGCGCAACCACGAGCGGCGGCGCGCTTTGCGCATGCGATGCGGAGCTTGTGAACTGCATCGCGGTCAGAGCCGTCGTTGCAAGCAGCACGAAACGAAGGTTGGTCATGATAGTGAACTTCCCCGGAAGGTTCTTTGACGAAGTGTCGGGATGAACGGCTACGCGTTAGGCCGGAATGTGGCGGGCGAAGAGGTCGCGGTCCGATTTATTTCTGCACGCAAATCACCTCACTATGGTGACGTTCATTGCGCATTCAGAAGCAGGTTGCAATTGCCTCACATGTGATGCTTCGCCTCATATGTGATCCCGCGGCGAACTTGCATCCGTCGCGGGATTCGGCGTGAGCGGTCCGGTCGGTCCGCGCGATGGAATCTCTTCCGGCATGTGGCCCGGCAATTCGTCGGGTCGCGGTGGCGAGCCGGGCTCGCGCACCGGCGGCGTGATTTCAGGCTGCGGATTGCCCGGTGGAATTCCAGGCGGCGGCTCGGAAGGCGTGCCGGGAGTCGACGGCGGAATCTCGGGTGGCTCAATCGGCATCAGCATCATCGGGGTCAGTTGTCCGGAGAACGATAACGATGATGCCGCGCCGATGTTCCTCGCGCCGTCGTCCTGAAACTTGCCTATTCCGGTGCGTGGCAGACGGCCTCGATGTTGTGGCCGTCGGGATCGCGCACGAACGCGCCGTAATAGTTCGCATGATAATGCGGGCGAATGCCGGGCGGTCCGTTGTCGCGTCCGCCGGCCGCCATCGCCGCCTTGTAGAACGCATCGACCGTGGCGCGGTCTTTGGCGACGATCGCAACATGCACGGGCTTGTTCATCGCGCCTTCGGCGCCGAACCAGAAGTCCGGCTTGCCGTTGGCGCCGAAGCCCGCAGCAGCGGAGTGGCCGGTCCGCTCCGCCGTCACTTCCATGATCAGGCTATAGCCGAGCGGAGCCAGCGCCGCCGCGTAGAACGCCTTCGCGCGCTCATAGTCGGAGACGGAGAAACCCAAATGGTCGATCATCGCAACCTCCGTTGTTCGCCCCTGTCAGCGCGACAGGAACGTATTGCTCCGCGTCTTGCGCACGATCGCAAAGCCGCGTGCGACCATGTCAGCAATACAATCCTGCTGCCATTCGTTTTGTGACAGATGCTCGATCACGACCGCGCGCGGCCACTGCGATTGCGGCGCGTCGCGGAAGAAGCCGATCAGCACACGGTCCTCGAAGCCCTCGACGTCGATCTTCAGCGAATCGACCTGCGCAACTCCGGCTTCGTCCAGGATGCGCGTCAGCCGCAGTGAAGGCACCTTGATCGCATCCGTGCTGGCTGCGCCGGTCACGACATGCGTGGCGCCGAGATTACCGCCGCCGCTCTCGATCATCAGCTCGCCGTCGCTGTCGCCGGCGGCGGCCTGCACCAGGCGCACCTGCGTTGCGTTCGATGCGGCCTGGTTGAACGACAGCCGCCCGAACGTCATCGGATGCGGCTCGATCGCGACCACCTTGCCCTTGGTGCCAACCTGCCGCGCCATCACCAGCGCAAAGGTGCCGACATTGGCACCGACGTCGACGAACGTGCCCCCCGCAGGCGTGTGCCCGCGCAGGAAGTCGAGCTCGTCGAGATTGTAGTCGGGGTTGAACAGCGCGCCGCGCTCGGTCGCGCTGCCCTGGTGATAGAGCCGGAACGAGGCGCCCTGGTATTGCACGTCAACGGGGCCGCCGCGCAGCAGATTGACGAGCCGCGACATCCACGGACGGAACGCGCCGCGCTTCAGCCCCGACTGCGTCGCGAGGCGAATGATGGCAGCCTGCGCAGCATTTGGCGCGAAAGCGCCGAATGGCGCGGACGAAGGGGCGTTGTCGGGCGTCAAGCAGGCGGTCCTCGTTGCAAGCGGCGCATGCATAGCCGGTTTTGATGAGAGCTACAATTTCGCTGTCGTTCCGGGGCGCGAAGCGAACCCGGGACCCATAACCACAGGGAGGAATTGTGGTGCAAGATGCCCACTCCGAGTCTTCGCCACACTGCTCCCTGGGGGTATGGGTCCCGAATCTGCGCTCCGCTTCGCTGCGCTTGTCCGGGATGACGGAGAGAGTGTGCTACGCCGCCTTCTTCGGTGTCGCCTTGCGCTGGCGCAGGAAGCGGCCGAGCAGCTTGCGCCGGCCCTTGCGCGGGATCAGCTCGATGTCGCTGACGAGCTTGGCGCCGCCCTTGCGGCGCTCCAGCACGATCTTGCGGCTGTGGAAGGCCTCCAGCTCGACGCGATGCGCGACGCTGACGATGGTCGCCTTCGGCAGCGCGTCGGTGACCATCTGCATCATCTTGTCCTGGCTCTTCTCGTCGAGCGCCGAGGTCGCTTCATCGAGCACGACGATGTCGGGGTTGTGCAGCAGCAGCCGGGCGAAGGCGAGGCGCTGCTTTTCACCGCCCGACAGCGTCTGGTCCCACGGTCCCTCTTCCTCGATCTTCTCCTTGAGATGATCGAGGCCGACCTTGTGCAGCGCTTCGCCGATCTCCTCGACGGTCCAGTGATCGGCCGCGCCGGGATAGGCGACAGCACGGCGCAGGCTGCCGGACGGCACGTAGGGCCGCTGCGGCAGCATGAACAGCCGCCGGTCGGGATGGAAATTGACGCTGCCGCCGCCCCATGGCCAGAGCCCCGCGATGGCGCGCACCAGCGTGCTCTTGCCGGTGCCGGATTCGCCGGCGACCAGCAGCCGCTCGCCGGGCTCGATCACCACCTCGGTCTCGCCGACAACCGCGGTGCCGTCGTCGAGCGTGACCGAAAGGTCGTTCAATTCCAGCATGGCGTCGTTGCTGGTCTCGCCGCGCTTGATGCGGCCGAGGCCGTCGCCCTGCTCGGCGCGCTCGAGGCCGTCGAGCGACATCATCAGCGAGGCGATGCGGCGGGCGCAGGCGTTCCAGTCGGCGAGCCGCGGATAATTGTCGACCAGCCAGCCGAACGCGCTCTGCACGATGGTGAAGGCGGAGGCAGCCTGCATCACCTGTCCGAGCGTCATGCTGCCCTCGAGGAATTTGGGCGCGCAGAGCAGCAGTGGCACGACCGGCGCAACGAGGCTCGAGCCTTGCGAGACCAGCGTTGTGCGCATGTGCTGGCCGGCGAGGCGCGCCCATTGCCTGAGCACGCTGGTGAAGTTGCGGTCGATGCCGCCGCGCTCTTCCTCCTCGCCACCG
The DNA here is from genome assembly GCF_024199855.1 of Bradyrhizobium sp. CCGB20. Classification (NCBI taxonomy): domain Bacteria; kingdom Pseudomonadati; phylum Pseudomonadota; class Alphaproteobacteria; order Hyphomicrobiales; family Nitrobacteraceae; genus Bradyrhizobium; species Bradyrhizobium sp. CCGB20. Next base: position 397,225 of record NZ_JANADN010000001.1, read on the forward strand.
AGCAGTGCGACGCTCTCGCCGTTCTCGCGCACGCGCGTCAGCGTGTAGCGGAAATCCGCCTCGGCCTGGTTCTTGTCCTCGGAGACCTGCACGAAGCGCCGGCCGATCACCAGGATAGAGCCGGAGGCGATCGCGGCATAGAGGATCGCGGCGATGACGAGGAAGCCCGGAATGGTGATGGTCGAGCCGCCGAGCGTGACCGTGAGCGCGCCGCCGATGGTCCAGAGCACGATGATGAAAGTGACGGCTGACAACAGCGCCGAGGTCACGCCGGCGAGAAAATCGACCGGAGAATCGGTCGCAACGCGCAGATCCTCGGCGATGCGGTATTCCGGGTTCTTGTGGTCGCCGCCGACCAGGTTGAGCTGATAGTAACGCCCGTTGGCAAGCCAGCGCGTCAGCACGCTGGCCGTGAGCCAGGCCCGCCAGCGCCGCTGAATGCCCATGCGTGCAAACACCTGGGCGACGCCGAGCATGATGCTGCCGATCGCGAGCGGGAAGAACATGGCCGTGAGATGGAAGACGGTGGCTGCGTTGCGCTTCTCGATGGCGTCGAAGATCGCGCGATTCCAGACGTTGATGCCGTACTGGAAGCCGACGGTCAGGATGATCAGCACGCCGAGTCCGATCGAGAATGGCCAGGCGAGACGGTCGCCGTTGCGGCCCCAGAAGCCGCGTGCGCTGATCCAGAAGCGCGTCAGCAGATAGTCCTTGCGGGCCTGCTCGGCCTCTTCGGGCGACAGCTCGGGGTCAGGTTCGACCAGCTCGGGCGGCGGCGGTGTGACCTCATCGCCGCCCTCGCCGGTGATCTCGATGATGGGCGGCTCCTTGCCCTGTTCGCGCTTTGCGGCCGGCTTCTGCATGCGCGGCTAACGCGAAAGAAATCAGTCGGTTCCCGCAGGTTCCTGGCCGGCCTCACTCGGCGGCGCCGTCGCGGACCGGCCGCAGCCTCGCGGCCCGATGGAGAACGCGCGACAATTCCTCTATCGAATAAGGCTTTTGCACGAGGTCGAAGCCGGCGGCGCCATCCTGTGACAGGGCCTGACTGTAGCCCGTGGTCAGCACGACCGGCACGCGGATGCCGCGGTCGCGGATGGCCTGCGCCAGATCGAGCCCGGTCATGACAGGCATCACCACGTCGGAGAACACGACGTCGAAGCGATCCGAATCCACGACCAGCTCGGCGAGCGCGTCGGTGGCGTTGTCGACCAGGGTGATGCTGTAGCCGAGCTCGGTGAGACCGTCGGCCGCGAAATTGGCCAGCTCGATATTGTCCTCGACCACCAGCACCGACATGCCGCTGCCTGCCTCCGCCGGCGCGGTGTTCGGCGCCTGCCGCTGCGGCAGCAGGTCCGCCGGCACGCGCGGCAGATAGAGCGAGAAGGTGCTGCCCTGGCCGACCTCGCTCGTCACGGTCACCTCGCCGCCGGATTGCCGGGCGAAGCCGAACACCTGCGACAGGCCGAGGCCGGTGCCCTGGCCGACCTGCTTGGTGGTGAAGAACGGCTCGAAGATGCGCCCCAAGCGTGCGGCGGGAATGCCGATGCCGGTGTCGCTGACGGCGACGCTGACGAAGCCGCCGTTTCCGGGGATGTGGCTGCCTGAGAGGTGTGCGAGCGTATCAGGAACGGTCGCCGCCGCCTGCACGACGAAGGTGATCCTGCCTTTGCCCTGCATGGCATCGCGCGCATTGGTCGCCATGTTGATCAGCGCTGTCTCGAACTGGCTGGCATCGGCATTGACGAGGCACGGCTCCGCCGGGAGCCGCATCGCGATCTCGATCGCCGGGCCCAGCAGCGTCGCGAGCATGTCGTGCAGCGACTGTATCCGCTCGCCGATATCGAACACCTCGGGCTTCAAGGTCTGGCGCCGCGCAAACGCCAGAAGCTGCGAGGTCAGCTTGGCCGCGCGCGCGACCGCGTCCGCAATGGCGGTGATGTAGCGCTCCCGCCGCTCCTCCGTCAGTTGCGTCCGGTTCAACAGGTCGACCGAGGCGCGGATCACGGTGAGCAGATTGTTGAAGTCGTGTGCGACGCCGCCGGTGAGCTGCCCGAGCGCTTCCAGCCGCTGGCTGTGCTTGAGCGCCTCCTCGGCCTCGCGCCGCGCGGTGGCCTCGGCGTGAAGATGCCGGGTGCGCCGGAGCGCGAACGCGAGCAGCAGAAACAGCAGCGCCGTAGCCGGAATGCCGAACACCAGATGCTGGCCCATGGTGGCGAACCAGCGCGCGCGGATCGCCGAGGTCTCGAGCCCGGCGCTGACATAGATCGGATATTCCGCAACGCGCCTGTAGCCGATGCGCCGCTCGATTCCGTCCGAGGGCCAGGCGATGGTGATGAGGCCGTGCTCGGGGTGAGCGGCGATCTGCCGCCCGACCGGCCCGGTCGGATCGAGCCGGAAGTCGCGGTCTACCCGCGGAAAATGCGTGAGCAGCACGCCGTCCGTGCGCCCCATGGCGAAGAAGCTGCCGGGATCGGAGCCGATCCTGGCATAAAAGCTCTCGAAATATTCCGGCAGGACGGAGGCCTGGATGACGCCGACGAAGCTGCCATCGTCGGTTTCGCGGCGCCTGCTCACGCCGAAGAAGCGTGCACCCTGATAGGGCGGACGCGGCGTCAGGGCCGCGCCGACGAACGTGCCGATGTTCTGGTCGACATGGGAATAGAAATAATCGCGGTCCGCGAAACTCAGATCCTGCGGTGGGGAGGCGAGGCTGTTGACCAGCGACTTTCCATTCGCGTCGAAGATCCAGGCCGATTTGAGCTGCGGCAGCGAATCGGCGAGCCGTTTCAGGCGGCGGTGCAGCGCCGGTTCGCGCGAGCGGATGACGTCGTCGGGAAGGCCGCGCACCACCTCGTTGATCTCGGCGAGGCTGCGGTCGATGGTCTCGAACACCTTGAGCGCGTGCTCATGGGCGACATCGAGGGTGCGCTCGATCTCGCGGTCGGCGATGTCTTTGGTCGATGTGTAGGAAATCGTGGAGGTGAAGACGAACAGCGCAATCGGCAGCGCCAGGGATGCAGCCATCATCCACTGCAACAGTCTCAACGAATTGCGTTGCGCGCCCTGCACTGCTCCGGTCCCTGACCGGAGAGCTTACTTGAAATTCCCGCCGGGAAGGAAGCGGCTTGTCGATGGAACCGGAGGTTGCAATCCGGAACTTCGCCCGTGGCGCGCGCTGGAAGAAAAATCTGCTCGAATCCGCGCCGGCCGTAGCATGCCCCGGCCGGCCCGGCCGGGGATCGTGACGTGAGCGGCGGCTAGACCTGGCGCTCGACCATCTTGAGCTTGAGCTCGGCGATGGCTTCCGCCGGGTTCAGGCCCTTCGGGCAGGCCTTGGCGCAGTTCATGATGGTATGGCAGCGGTAGAGGCGGAACGGGTCCTCGAGATTGTCGAGCCGCTCGCCGGTCGCCTCGTCGCGGGAGTCGGAGACCCAGCGGTTCGCCTGGAGCAGGGCGGCGGGACCGAGATAGCGGTCGCTGTTCCACCAATAGCTCGGGCATGAGGTCGAGCAGCAGGCGCACAGGATGCACTCGTAGAGGCCGTCGAGCTTCTCGCGGTCCTCGTGGCTCTGCTTCCATTCCTTTTGCGGCGTCGGCGAGGTCGTCTTCAGCCACGGCTCGACGGAGGCGTACTGCGCGTAGAAATTGGTCAGGTCGGGGACGAGGTCCTTCACCACCGGCTGGTGCGGCAGCGGATTGATCTTCACCGCGCCGTCCTTCACGTCGTGCATCGAGCGGGTGCAGGCCAGCGTGTTCTGGCCGTCGATGTTCATGGCGCAGGAGCCGCAGACGCCTTCGCGGCAGGAGCGGCGGAAGGTCAGCGACGGATCGATGTTGTTCTTGATCCAGATCAGACCGTCCAGCACCATCGGACCGCAATCATGGGTGTCGACGTAATAGGTGTCGACGCTCGGATTCTTGCCGTCGTCGGGATTCCAGCGATAGACGCGGAATTCGCGAGTTTCAGTCGCGCCCGCGGGCTTCGGCCAGGTCTTGCCGCCGGTGATCCTGGAGTTCTTCGGAAGTGCGAATTCAACCATTGCTCTAACCTTTCGTCATTCCGGGATGGTCCGAAGGACCAGACCCGGAATCTCGAGATTCCGGGTTCGATGCTGCGCATCGCCCCCGGAATGACGAGCTACTGTTGTTTCTCAGTACACGCGCGCCTTGGGCGGGATGTACTGCACGTCGTTGGTCATGGTGTAGTCGTGAACCGGGCGGTACTCGATCTTGACCTTGCCGGAGTCATCCAGCCAGGCCAGCGTATGCTTCATCCAGTTCTTGTCGTCGCGCTCGGAGAAGTCCTCGCGGGCATGCGCGCCGCGGCTCTCGGTGCGGTTGGCGGCCGAGTTCATCGTCACCACCGCCTGCGAGATCAGGTTGTCGAATTCCAGCGTCTCGACGAGATCCGAATTCCACACCAGCGAGCGGTCGGACACGGCGATGTCGGTGATGCCGCTGTGGACCTTCTCGATCAGGTTCTGGCCTTCGCTCAGGATCTCGCCGGTGCGGAACACCGCGCAATTGTTCTGCATCACGTGCTGCATGCCTTCGCGCAGCTTTGCGGTCGGCGTGCCGCCGGAGGCGTAGCGGTAATGGTCGAGGCGGCCGAGCGCCAGCTCGGACGAGTTCGCCGGCAGCTCCGGCTGGTTGGCGTTGGGCGTGAGCTTCTCGGCAAGGCGCAGCGCGGCGGCACGGCCGAACACGACGAGGTCGATCAGCGAGTTCGAGCCGAGGCGGTTGGCGCCGTGCACGGAGACGCAGGCCGCTTCGCCGATCGCCATCAGGCCGGGGATGATGGCGTTGTCGTCGCCGTCCTTCTTGGTCAGCACTTCGCCGTGATAGTTCGTCGGGATGCCGCCCATGTTGTAGTGCACGGTCGGCACGATCGGGATCGGCTCGCGCGTCACGTCGACATTGGCGAAGATCTTGGCGGATTCGGAGATGCCCGGCAGGCGCTCGGCGAGCACCGCGGGATCGAGATGGTCGAGATGAAGGAAAATGTGGTCCTTCTTCTTGCCGACGCCGCGGCCTTCGCGGATCTCGATGGTCATCGCGCGCGAGACGACGTCGCGGGAGGCCAGATCCTTCGCGGACGGCGCGTAGCGCTCCATGAAACGCTCGCCCTCGGAGTTGACGAGATAACCGCCTTCGCCGCGTGCACCTTCGGTGACGAGGCAGCCCGAGCCGTAGATGCCGGTCGGGTGGAACTGCACGAACTCCATGTCCTGCATCGGCAGGCCGGCGCGCAGCACCATGCCGCCGCCGTCGCCGGTGCAGGTGTGCGCCGAGGTGCAGGAGGCGTAGGCGCGGCCGTAGCCGCCGGTCGCCAGGATCACGGTCTGGGCCCGGAAGCGGTGCAGCGTGCCGTCGTCCAGCTTGAGCGCGATGACGCCGCGGCAGGTGCCCTGGTCGTCCATGATCAGGTCGATGGCGAAGAATTCGATGAAGAACTCGGCCGCATGGCGCAGCGACTGGCCGTACATCGTGTGCAGCATGGCATGGCCGGTACGGTCGGCGGCGGCGCAGGTACGCTGCGCCTGGCTCTTGCCGAACTCGGTGGTCATGCCGCCGAACGGACGCTGGTAGATCTTGCCGTCCTCGGTGCGCGAGAACGGCACGCCCCAATGCTCGAGCTCGTAGACCGCCTCGGGCGCGTTGCGCACCATGTATTCGATCGCGTCCTGGTCGCCGAGCCAGTCCGACCCCTTCACGGTGTCGTACATGTGCCAGCGCCAGTCGTCCTTGTGCATGTTGCCGAGCGAGGCCGAGATGCCGCCCTGCGCCGCAACCGTGTGCGAGCGGGTCGGAAACACCTTGGTGATGCAGGCGGTGCGAAGACCCGCTTCGCTACAGCCGACCACGGCGCGCAGGCCCGCGCCGCCGGCGCCGACCACGACGACGTCATAGGTGTGGTCTTCGATCGGATAGGCTTTGCCGTTGGTGGCGGGAGCGCCGGTGCCCTTGCCATTGGTCTCTGTGGCCATGGGTTACACTCCGGATGAAAGCTTCAGGATCGCGTAGGTCGAGGCGAGCGCGACGGCGACCGAGAAGAAATTGTTGAGCATGATCGAGACGAGCTTCAGCTTCTCGTTATGGACGTAGTCTTCGATCACGACCTGCATGCCGATCTTCATGTGCCAGGCGCTGGCGGCGATGAAGAGCAGCATGATGATGGCGATCGGCAGCGAGCCGAGGATCTGCGCCGCGAACGCCTGGTTGCGGCCGAACAGCATCACGATGACCACGATCACCGGGATCATCAGCAGCACCATCGCGACGCCGGTGATGCGCTGACGCCAGAAGTCGGACGTGCCCGAATGCGCCGCGCCGAGATTGCGGACGCGGCCGAGCGGGGTGCGCATGCTGCGCTTGGGCGAATCGGTTGCGCTCATCGTCCACCTCCGGTCGCGTAGGCGATGATCCAGATCAGCACCGTCAGCACGATGCCGCCGATCAGCGCGCCCCAGGTCAGGGCCTCGCGCTCGTTGGCCTTGAAGCCGTAGCCGAGGTCCCACACGAAGTGCCGGATACCGCTCAGCATATGGTGCATCAGCGCCCAGGTGTAGCCGAACACGATCAGGCGGCCGATGATGCTGCCGGTGAAGGCCTGGACGTGGCCATAGGCGGCCGGGCCGGAGGCCGCCGCGATCAGCCACCAGGCCAGCAGCAGGGTGCCGACATAGAGGGCGATACCGGTGGCGCGATGGACGATGGACAGCGCCATCGTCAGCGTCCAGCGGTAGACTTGCATGTGGGGGGAAAGCGGTCGTTCGATCCGTGCGGTCATGGGCTTTTGATGTTTATTGCGGCCCAGCATGGGGCGCGCGGGGATCGCGAAAGGTCGGCTCTATTTACGGAGTCGATTTCACCTGCGCAATCACCAAATCGCCATAAATCGAACCGCGGTTCAGCCCTAGACCCTTGATGAAACAAGGCCAATCAGGGGCTTGGTATACCAGAGCCTTGGCCTATCGACCAAAAACCGAATATATCTTCATTACTTCAAGCTCGCGCCCGAAGCATTGAAATCGCTATTGGAACACCTCTAAACGGACCATGCCGTCCAAATCGTCGCAGGTGCCGGCCGGCGGCCTCTCCTGATCCAACCATCCGGCGACGACCCGCTGCCGCACCCGTTTTTCGTTGCCAGTCGCGGATATGCGCAACCTGCATCCCACCCAAGACGGCCGGCGTGACGTGTCGACCGGGCAAATCAGATCGCCTACAGCTTGGACCGCAGCCGAATCCGGGCGGACGATTCGGAGACGCTGCGGCCAGTCGCCGGGGCAGGTCAGGGGTGATTGCAGGTCTTGATATCAAGGAGATCATCGAACTCGCGCTGTTGCTGATCGCAACCGGCGCGCTCTCGGGATTCCTGGCCGGCGTGTTCGGCATCGGTGGCGGCGCGATCCTCGTGCCGGTGTTCTACGAATGCTTCCGGATCGCCGGCGTGCCGCTGGAGGTGCGGATGCCGCTCTGCATCGGCACCTCGCTCGCGGTGATCATCCCGACGTCGATCCGCTCGTTCCAGGCGCATTACAAGCGCGGCGCCGTCGACATGACGATCCTGCGCGTGTGGTGGCTGCCGATTGTGATCGGCGTCATCGCCGGCAGCGTGATTGCGCGCTACGCGCCGGAAAAGCTGTTCAAGATCGTCTTCGTCGCTGTCGCCTATTCGGCTGCAGCCCGCCTCATCTTCGCGCGCGAGGGCTGGAAGTTCGGCGATGATCTGCCGAAGGGTCCCTTGATGCGAATCTACGGCTTCTGCGTCGGCATCCTCTCGACGCTGATGGGCATCGGCGGCGGACTGTTCTCGAACCTGCTGATGACCTTCTACGGCCGTCCGATCCATCAGGCCGTCGCGACCTCGTCGGCGCTCGCGGTGCTGATCTCGATCCCCGGCGCGCTCGGCTACATCTATGCTGGCTGGCCGGCGGCGGCGACCTATCCCGGCGTTTCGGCTCTGCAAGTGCCGTTCGCACTCGGCTACGTCTCGCTGATCGGCGCCGTGCTGGTGATGCCGATGAGCCTCGTGACGGCGCCGTTAGGGGTGAGGGCCGCGCATGCGATGTCGAAGCGGACGCTGGAAGTCGCGTTCGGATGCTATCTCTTCATCGTCGGCAGCCGGTTCGTGATGAGCCTGGTGGGCGGGCAGTGATTGGCTTGGGGCACGCGCGTCCCACACGCTCCACTGTCATCGCCCGACTTGATCGGGCGATCCAGTATTCCAGAGACAGCAGTGATTGAGCCCGAGAGGCCGCGGCGTACTGGATGCCCCGGTCAAGCCGGGGCATGACAGTGTGGGTGTGGCGCGGTCTTGTCTAAAGTCAGCCCCCTCACTTCTTCGCGTAAATATCCTTGTAGGTATCGCGCAGCACGTTCTTCTGCACCTTGCCCATGGTGTTGCGCGGCAGCTCGTCGACGACGAAGACGCGCTTGGGCATCTTGAACTTTGCAAGGCGCCCGTCGAGCGCCTTCAGCACTGCGGCCTCAGTCACATCGGCGCCCTTGTTGCAGACCAGCACCGCGGTGACGCCCTCGCCGAAATCGGCATGCGGCACGCCGATCACGGCGGACTCGATCACGCCGGGCATCGCGTCGATCTCGCTCTCGATCTCCTTGGGGTAGACGTTGAAGCCGCCGGAGATCACCAGATCCTTGCCGCGGCCGAGGATGTGGACGTAGCCCTTGTCGTCGATCTTGCCGAGGTCGCCGGTGATGAAGAAGCCGTCGGGGCGGAATTCCGATTTTGTCTTCTCCGGCATGCGCCAATAGCCCTTGAACACGTTCGGGCCCTTGACCTCGATCATGCCGATCTCCTCGCGCGGCAGTTCCTTGCCCGTCTCGGGCTCGGTCACGCGGACGGACACGCCGGGCAGCGGAAAGCCGACCGCGCCCGGCACGCGCTCGCCGTCATAGGGGTTCGAGGTGTTCATGTTGGTCTCGGTCATGCCGTAGCGCTCGAGCACCGCGTGCCCGGTGCGCGCCGACCATTCGCGATGGGTTTCGGCGAGTAGCGGCGCCGAGCCCGAGATGAACAGCCGCATATGCTTCGTCGTGTCGCGCGACAGTGACGAGTTCTGGAGCAGCCGCGTGTAGAAGGTCGGCACGCCCATCAGCACCGTCGCGCGCGCCATCAGCTTGATGATGAGGTCCGGGTCGAGCTTCGGCAGGAAGATCATCGAGGCCCGCGAGAACAGCGTCACGTTGGTCGCCACGAACAGGCCGTGGGTGTGATAGATCGGCAGCGCGTGGATCAGCACGTCCTTGTCGGTGAAGCGCCAGTAGCCGACGAGGCTCAGCGAGTTCGACGCGAGATTGTCGTGCGTCAGCATCGCGCCCTTGGAGCGGCCGGTGGTGCCCGACGTGTAGAGGATCGCGGCGAGATCGTCGTTTGCGCGCGACACCGTCGCGAATTCGCTGCTGGCCTTGCCGGCGGCGTCCGTCAGCGAGCCCTTGCCGTCAGGCCCGAGCGTTTCGACCCTGGCCTTCACCTTGGCCGCGATCGGGGCGAGCCCCTCCGCCTTGGAGGGATCGCAGACCACCAGCGACGGCTCGGCATCGCCGATAAAGTAGTCGAGCTCGTTCAGCGTATAGGCCGTATTGAGCGGCAGGTAGACCGCGCCGGCCCTGACAGTGCCGAGATACAGCACGATATTGGCGACCGACTTTTCGACCTGCACCGCGACGCGGTCGCCGGGCTTCACGCCGCGCGCGACCAGCACATTGGCCATCTGCCCGGCTCGCGCAATCAGCTCGCCATAGCTGATATGGGCGCCGTCCTGCGTCTCGATCGCGAGGCGTTCGGGATCGTCGAGGCCGTCGAACAGGCGGGAAAACAGGTTGGCGTTGGCTGCTTGGTTCATGCAAGATTTCCTCGACCGCAAGACTGACAAGGCCGGTCAAAGCCGGGGGCTGGATTAGCAAAAACCGCCCCAATGAAGCAACGGAGACAGTTTGCATGACCAAAGGTGGGAAACGCGTGGCCTGGGTGACGGGCGGGGGCAGCGGTATCGGGGAAGCCGGTGCCGAGGCGTTGGCTGCCGACGGCTGGACCGTCGTGGTCTCGGGCCGCCGCAAGGACGCCCTCGATGCCGTGGTTGCCAGGATCACCAAGGCCGGCGGGGCGGCCGAGGTCATCGCGCTGGATGTGTCCAACGCGACCGAGGCCCAGAAGGCGGCCGATCAAATCGTCGCGAAGCATGGCCGGATCGACCTGCTCGTGAACAACGCCGGCATCAATGTCCCCAAGCGGAGCTGGAAGGACATGGAACTGGACGGCTGGGACCAGCTGGTCCAGGTCAACCTCAACGGCGTGCTCTATTGCATGCGCGCGGTGCTGCCGACGATGCGCAAGCAGCAGGACGGCTCGATCATCAACGTCTCGTCCTGGGCCGGCCGCCATGTCTCGAAGATGCCGGGCCCGGCCTACACCACCACCAAGCATGCGGTGCTGGCGCTGACCCATTCCTTCAACATGGACGAGTGCGTCAACGGCCTGCGCGCCTGCTGCCTGATGCCCGGCGAGGTGGCGACCCCGATCCTGAAGCTGCGCCCGGTGGTGCCGAGCGAGGCGGAGCAGGCCAAGATGCTGCAATCCGAAGATCTCGGCCGCACCATCGCGTTCATCGCGAGCATGCCGCCCAGAGTGTGCATCAACGAGCTCCTGATCAGCCCGACGCACAATCGCGGCTTCATCCAGACGCCGAACAACAGGGATTGAAGCGGGCACACTGCGCGGCAATCTCTCCTCGTCGTCCCGGGGCGCGACGCAGTCGCGAACCCGGGACCCATAACCACAGGGAGAAGTTGTCGCGCGAGATAGGTACTCCGAGTCTTCGCCAAACGACTTCCTGTGGTTATGGGTCCCGGATCTGCGCTGCGCTTGTCCGGGACGACAGTGAAGCGTGTGGCCGCATCCATCACACGAACTCACCGCCCCATAGTTTCACGCATCACAAAGAATTTTTGTTCGAAACCCCATCGCAAACCCTCCCGTAGTTCGGCCAACGACGGCGCTGCTGCCTCACGTCAAACTGTCGCAGCCACCGTTGTTGCCAACTCAGACGCCGGCCATTGCCGGTCACAGCTCATCGGGAGACTCTCCATGTCGAAGCGTATTGCCTATCTCGCTGCCGCCGCCTTCAGCGCCCTGGCCATCACCGCGACCGTCGTCGCGCCGGTTCGTGCCGAGGAGAAGACCGTGATGGTCGGCGGCGCCGCAATGTTCCCGTCCAAGAACATCGTCCAGAACGCCGTCCACTCGAAGGACCACACCACACTGGTGGCGGCGGTGAAGGCGGCCGGCCTGGTGCCTACGCTGGAAAGCAAGGGCCCGTTCACGGTGTTCGCGCCGACCAACGCCGCCTTCGGCAAGTTGCCGGCCGGCACCGTCGACAACCTGGTCAAGCCGGAGAACAAGGCGACCTTGACCAAGATCCTCACCTATCATGTCGTGCCCGGCAAGCTCGAGGCCTCCGACCTCACCGACGGCAAGAAGATGAAGACCGCCGAAGGCGAGGAACTGACGGTGAAGAAGCAGGACGGCAAGGTCTGGATCGTCGATGCCAAGGGCGGCACCTCGATGGTGACGATCTCCAACGTCAACCAGTCGAACGGCGTCATCCATGTGGTCGACACCGTGCTGATGCCGGCGACGTAACACCGCCCAGCCCTGTTTCATCCCTCGAACAGGATGCTTTGAGACGGCGAGCCGGGGGGACCCGGCTCGCTTGTTTGTGACCACGATAGCCTGATGGCATCGTTTCAATGCGAAACGGGGCGTAACGAAAGCGGAAGTATCGGCGTATATTCAGGGTCACACGGCGTTCAGGACGGAACCATCATGTCGAGCCTCACAGTCACCGACGAACAGGTCAGCGCCACCCCGGCCAAAGTGATCCAGCCGGCCTGGGTCCGCGTCATGCACTGGATCAACGCGCTCGCCATGATCCTGATGATCCTGTCGGGCTGGCAGATCTACAACGCCTCGCCGCTGTTCGGCTTCAGTTTCCCGCGCGAGTATACGCTTGGCGGCTGGCTCGGCGGCGGTCTGCTCTGGCACTTTGCGGCGATGTGGCTCCTGATGATCAACGGCCTCGCCTATCTCGTCACCGGTTTCGCCACCGGCCGCTTCCGCAAGAAGCTGCTGCCGATCACCCCGTCCGGCGTGCTCCACGACGTCAGGGCTGCCCTCACCTTCAAGCTCGGCCATGACGATCTCACCGTCTACAATTACGTGCAGCGCGTGCTCTATGCCGGCATCATCGTGGTCGGCGTGCTGATCGTGCTGTCCGGCCTTGGAATGTGGAAACCGGTCCAGCTCTATTATCTGGTAATGCTGTTCGGCGACTATCCGACCGCGCGCTACGTGCACTTCTTCTGCATGGCCGCGATCTGTGCGTTCCTCGTCATTCACGTTGTTCTTGCGCTGCTGGTGCCGAAGAGCCTGCGCGCGATGATCATTGGCCGCTGAGCGGAGGGAGAACCATGGCCAAGCGCTCGTTCCTGATCCCCGGCGTCGACAAGCGGCTGCTGATCAAGGACTCCATCAAGGCGATGCCTGACTTCACGCGACGCCGCTTCATCGCGGGCGGCGCCAGCTTAGGTGCGCTGACGCTGCTCACCGGCTGCGATGTCGTCGACTCCTCCTCGGCCGAAACCATGCTGGCGAAGGTCTCGAAGTTCAACGACGCCGTGCAGGCTTTCATCTTCAATCCCGACGCCTTGGCGCCGACCTTCCCCGAGAGCGCGATCACGAAGCCGTTCCCGTTCAACGCCTATTACGATCTCGACGACGCGCCCGACATCGACGGCAAGGACTGGAAGCTCGAGGTGCGCGGTCTCGTCGACAACAAGAAGTCGTGGACGCTGGACGAGCTCTACAAGCTGCCGCAGGTGAACCAGATCACCCGTCATATCTGCGTCGAAGGCTGGAGCGCGATCGGCAGCTGGACCGGCACGCCGCTGCGCGATTTCCTCAAGCTGATCGGCGCCGACACGCGCGCGAAATATGTCTGGTTCCAGTGTGCCGACAAGGACGGCTACAATTCGCCGCTCGACATGCGCAGCGCGCTGCATCCGCAGACCCAGATGACGTTCAAATACGCCAACGAGATTCTGCCGCGCGCCTACGGTTTCCCGATGAAGATCCGCGTGCCCACGAAGCTCGGCTTCAAGAACCCGAAATACGTGGTCTCGATGGAAGTCACCAACGACTACAAGGGCGGCTATTGGGAAGACCAGGGGTACAATTCGTTCAGTGGGAGCTAGCTCCGCTGCCGTAGGGTGGATTAGCCGAAGGCGTAATCCGCCACGCTTCCGCGTCTGCCGAACGAAGTTGGTGGAATACGCCAAGGGACTGCGCTTCGCGCAGCCCGGGGCTAATCCACCCTACGGCACCGAAGCCTTCGGCCCGACCTTCCGCTGGCACAGAGCCGCCACCGCCCCGAGCGCCAGCAACGCCGCCGACACATTCAGCGCGTAACTCAAACTCCCCAGCGCATCCGTGATCGCGCCGACCACGATCGGACCGAGCGTCTGCCCGACGCCGAACGAGATTGTCATCGCCGCGATCGCGGTCGGCCACACCTCCGGCGGGTAGTTGAAGCGGACGAACGCGGTGGTCGAGCCGACCACGGCGAAGAAGGCGACGCCGAACACCACCGCCGACACCGCGAGCCAAGCGGGCGAATGCCCCAGCATCGGCAGGGCCGCGCCGAGCGCGTTGGTGCCGAGGATGATCGCGGTGGCGAGGCCACCGCGATCCAGCGCCAGCACGCCGCGCCAGGCCCACGGCGTCGCAAAGGCGCTGAGGCCGATCAGGCTCCAGAACGCAGCCTGTGCCGCGGCCCCGCCACCGCTGTCGCGCACATAGGCGATCATGAAGGTCATGTAGGCGATGTAGCCCGCGCCGAACAGGAAGTAGCCGGCGAGATAGATCAGCACCGGAACAATCGCGAAGGCGGCGTGGCTGCCTTCCGAGAAACGCACGTCGCTCGCGATGCGGACCAGGAACAGGGGCACGGTCATGACGACGGACAGCAGCGTCAGTGCCCACCACACCATCCACCACGAGCCCGGCCCGAAATATTGCAGCGTGAACGGGGCGATCAGCCCTGAGGCGAGAATGCCGATACCGGGCCCGGCATAGAACAGGCTCAGCAGGAAATTGGCCCGCTCGGGACGAGACTGCGCGATGGAAGCGGCCAGCGCGCCGCCGGCGACGAAGCCGGCCGCGGCACCCAGGCCCAGCACGAGACGCGCAAGGCTCAGCGCGACGAAATTGCCTGTCAGCGCGCAAGTGGCGAGCGCGGCGACGCAGGCCAGGGTTCCGCCCCGGATCGCCGCCGACCAGCCGACGCGCTGGATCAGCCGCGACGCCACAAGCGCGCCCGCGAGGTAGCCGACGGCGTTGATGGTGTTCATGAAACCGGCCGCCGAGTAGGACCAGCCGAGGGTCTCCCGCATGTCCGGCAGCACCAGCGCATAGGCAAAGCGGCCGATGCCGAGCCCGACCGTCGCCGCCAGCGACAGGGTCAGGATTAGCCGCGCGGGATGCGCAGGAGGCAGAGGGCGATCAGGGGCGTGCAAGGGCTACTCCGGCATCCGGCAGTGTGGCAGGCCCCGCCCGCCTTGCACAGCCGCGAGGCGGCAATGGTGTCTTGCCAAGCGCGCAACGCCGCTCTAGCACTCCGGCCGAATTCGATCTGAGAGGAAACGACCATGGCGACCCACAAACTGCTGCTGCTCCCCGGCGACGGTATCGGCCCCGAGGTGATGGGCGAGGTGAAGCGGCTGATCGACTGGCTCAATTCGGCGGGGATCGCCAAATTCGAGACCGATACTGGCCTCGTCGGCGGCTCCGCCTATGACGCCCACAAGGTGTCGATCTCCGAGGGCGACATGGTCAAGGCGAAAGACGCCGACGCGATCATCTTCGGTGCCGTCGGCGGCCCGAAATGGGACGCGGTGCCCTACGAGGTGCGCCCCGAAGCCGGCCTGCTCCGGCTGCGCAAGGATCTCGGTCTGTTCGCCAACCTCCGCCCCGCGGTGTGCTATCCGGCGCTGGCCGATGCCTCGAGCCTGAAGCGCGAGGCGGTCGAGGGCCTCGACATCGTCATCGTGCGCGAGCTCACCGGCGGCGTCTATTTCGGCGAGCCCAAGACCATCACCGATCTCGGCAACGGCCAGAAGCGCGCCATCGATACCCAGGTCTACGACACCTATGAGATCGAGCGCATCGCCCGCGTCGCCTTCGAGCTTGCCAAGAAGCGCAAGAACAAGGTGACGTCGATGGAGAAGCGCAACGTCATGAAGTCGGGCGTGCTCTGGAACGAGGTCGTCACGCAAGTCCACAAGCGCGAATATGCCGACGTCACGCTCGAGCACCAGCTCGCCGATTCCGGCGGCATGATGCTGGTGAAGTGGCCGAAGCAGTTCGACGTCATCGTCACCGACAATCTGTTCGGCGACATGCTGTCCGACATCGCGGCGATGTTGACGGGCTCGCTCGGCATGCTGCCATCGGCCTCGCTCGGCGAGGTCGATGTGAAGAGCAAGAAGCGCAAGGCGCTGTACGAGCCCGTGCACGGCTCGGCGCCCGACATCGCCGGCAAGGGCCTCGCCAATCCGATCGCGATGATCTCGTCCTTCGGCATGGCCCTGCGCTATTCCTTCGACATGGGCGATCTCGCCGACAAGGTCGATGCCGCGATCGCCGCCGTGCTGGCCAGCGGCCTGCGCACCGCTGACATCAAGTCGGAAGGCACCACGGCCGCCTCGACCACGCAGATGGGCGAAGCGATCCTGAAGGAATTGCAGAAGCTGCACGCGTAAGGCGGGCACAGCACTCGTAGCAAAATCGTAGGGTGGGTTAGCCCCGGGCTGCGCGAAGCGCAGTCCCTTGGCGTAACCCACCTCTTCTGTCTCCGCGGAAACCAAAGTGGTGGGTTACGCCTTCGGCTAACCCACCCTACGGTCCGCTATCGGAGCCACCTCATGGATGCCTCACCCCGCCCCAAGATCGCGGAAACCATCATCCATGAGACGGTGCGCCAGCGCGAGGCGCAGATCGGGCGCCGCTGCGAGATCCTCGCCAACACGCGCATCGAGTATGCTTCGCTCGGCGACTATTCCTATCTCGGCGAGAACTGCGAGGTCGCCGACGCGGAAATCGGAAAGTTCACGGCGATCGCCAACTCGGTACGGATCGGTGCGCCCAATCATCCGATGGGTCGCCCGTCGCAGCATCGCTTCACCTATGTTCCCGAATATTACGAGGCGAGCGCCACCCGCGACCGCGATTTCTTCGCGGATCGCCGCGGCGATCGCGTCATCGTCGGCAATGATGTCTGGATCGGCCACGCCGCGATTCTGCTGCCGGGCGTCACGGTCGGTGACGGCGCGGTGATTGCCGCAGGCGCGGTCGTCAGCCGCGATGTGCCGCCCTACACGATCGTCGGCGGCGTTCCCGCGCGCGCGATCCGCAAGCGCTTCGACGATTCCGTCGCGGACAGCCTGCGTCGCATCGCGTGGTGGAATTGGCCGGACGAGCTCATCTTCGAACGCCTTGGCGATTTCCGCTCCGAGGCGATCGAAGAATTTTGCAGGCGCTACGATCCGGCAGCCAACGCGTAGAGCGGGCGCACCTCCCAAAACAAAAATGGCCGGGCGCGAGCCCGGCCATTTTGATTCGTCAGGTAGGTCCGCCTCAGTACAGCGGGAAATTCTGCGGATAGCCGCCGACATCGAGCGGCGGGCTCAGCGGCTGGCGATCGATCGGGCGGTTGAGGTTTTCGCGGCCGAAGGACGGATAACCGACGGCCGGCGGGAAGGCGTAGTCGGAGTACTTGCGGTCGCCCGGATTGACCTCGGTGCCGCCGTCGAGCCAGGAGCGCTTGCTCACATAGATACGGGTGCGGCCCTGCTGATAGACCGCGTTGGGGCCGCTCGGGCCGTAATAGGGACGGCCGTTGTCATAGCGCTGCTTCTTGGTGTCGGCCGAGGCTGGTGTCGCGAGGGCTGAGGACATGGCAATGACGGCGCCGGCCGCAAGCCACATCGCCAGTTTGTTCGCGGCAGAGAAATTCGAGCTCATCACGTCCCCTTCAGGCGGCAAGCCGCCAATCGATTTCATCTCCATACTAGCCCGGGCGGGGCGGCCGCAACTAGGTCTATTGGGTCACACCAGCACGGAATAATCGTGCGCGTCGGCAAAAGTTGCATCAATACCAGCCACTTGGGCTTGATGCAGGTCAAAGCGCCCCGCGCAATTGCGCGTTCGCGGCGCCGAGCAGCCAGTCCGACGAGCCCTGGGGCGCGCAGGCGCGGCGCTTCAGCTCCGCATGGGCGAACAATTCCGCCAGCTTCGGCTCGTTGCCCGAGGTCAGCAGCGTCAGCCGGTTCAGCGTGCAGGCGATCGCGGCGCGCCGGGCGGGCAGGGTGTCGCCCTGGCAGGAGAAGCCGGAAATCTGCAGCGCCGGCTCTTCGCTGCGCTTGAGATAGGCCAGGCACGCCCGCGCGCCCTCCGCCGTGCCGGTTGGCCGGAACAGGGCGACGGGGCCGAATTTCGTGTCGATCAGGCCGGCCTGCTCAAGCGGGGTTGCCTCACCCAGGCCCATGTGGACCGCCAGATCGGCTGTTGCCGGGCGGGTCACGTCGAATTCGCCGCCCTCCCGGTAAATCTCGAGCTCCGCCACGGGGCTGTCGGCCTCGCCGGTCCAGCGCATCACGTCCCTGCGGCCGCCCTCGGGGTGCCTGAGAATGATGTAAGATGCTGTTTTTTCTGATGAATCGATCCGGCTGAGGGCGAAGGCCGGATGCGAGCGGTCGGCGACGCTCCATCCCGGTCTCGAAGCGGGCTCGTCGTCAGGCAGGTTGGGCAGCTGGCCGAGCGCCGCGAGGCCGAGGATGGCAAACAGGACGAGCGCCCCCACATAGGCGAACAGGCGCGCCAGCGTCCCGACCACCTCGTCGGCGAAGGCTGCAAGCGCCAGATGGAATTGGGCGGGAGTTGCGGCCGTTCTGGCCTCAGGCGACTGCATCCACGGCCTTCAGGCAGGGTCCAACGTTGTCTTGAGGCCGGTTCTCGCATAGAAGCGCTGCTCTTCCTGTTTAAGCGTCAGCTTCAGGAACGGGCTTTTTCATCGGAGAGTGAACGATGGGTTACAAAGTCGCAGTCGTCGGCGCGACCGGCAATGTCGGACGGGAAATGCTCAACATCCTGGATGAGCGCCAATTCCCCGCGGACGAGGTCGTGGCCCTGGCCTCACGCCGCAGCGTCGGCGTCGAGGTCTCTTATGGCGACCGCACCCTGAAGGTCAAAGCGCTCGAGCATTACGACTTCTCCGACGTCGACATCTGCCTGATGTCCGCCGGCGGCTCGGTGTCGAAGGAATGGTCGCCGAAGATCGGCGCCGCCGGCACCGTCGTGATCGACAATTCGTCCGCCTGGCGCATGGATCCGGACGTGCCGCTGATCGTGCCCGAGGTGAATGCGGACGCGACGGCCGGCTTCAAGAAGAAGAACATCATCGCCAACCCGAACTGCTCGACCGCGCAGCTCGTGGTCGCGCTGAAGCCGCTGCACGACAAGGCGAACATCAAGCGCGTCGTGGTCTCGACCTATCAATCGGTCTCGGGCGCCGGCAAGGACGCGATGGACGAGTTGTTCTCGCAGACCAAGGCCGTCTACACCAATGACGAGCTGGTCGCGAAGAAATTCCCAAAGCGCATCGCCTTCAACGTCATCCCCCACATCGACGTCTTCATGGAGGACGGCTACACCAAGGAAGAGTGGAAGATGATGGCGGAGACCAAGAAGATCCTTGATCCCAAGATCAAGCTCTCCGCGACCTGCGTGCGCGTGCCGGTGTTCGTCGGCCACTCCGAGGCCGTCAACATCGAGTTCGAGAATCCGATCACGGCGGACGAGGCGCGCGACATCCTGCGCAAGGCGCCCGGCTGTCTCGTCATCGACAAGCAGGAGCCCGGCGGCTACGCCACGCCGTATGAAGCGGCCGGCGAGGACGCGACTTATATCAGCCGCATCCGCGAAGACGCCACGGTGGAGAACGGTCTCGTGCTGTGGTGCGTGTCCGACAATCTGCGCAAGGGCGCCGCGCTCAACGCGATCCAGATCGCGGAAGTGCTGATCAACCGCAAGCTGATCAGCGCGAAGAAGAAGGCGGCGTAAGCCGAGCTGCTGTAGGGTGGGTTAGCCGAAGGCGTAACCCACCTCTTTAGTTTCCGCGGAGACAGAAGTGGTGGGTTACGCCAGCGGATCGCGCTTCGCGCGACCGCGGGCTAACCCACCCTACGAGCCACGAATTCACCCCGCGTCCCTGACGCTCTTGAATTCCTTGCTCGCCTTGTCCAGCACGAACAGCGATCCCTCCGCCACGCCGAAATAGGCGCCGTGGGTCTGCATCTGGCCGGCGTCCACGGCCTTGCGCACGAACGGGAACGTCATCAGGTTTTCCAGGCTGCGGAACACCGCGGCCTTCTCGATGCGCTCGACGAATTGCGCCATGGTCTCGTGGTCGCGCTGCTCGACCACTTCGCCCGGCTTGATGAACATCTGCATCCACTTGCCGATGAAGTCGCCCGGCGTGAGCGGCTCGATCTTGTCGACAAAGGCGCGGATGCCGCCGCATTGCGCGTGGCCGAGGATGACGATGTGCTTCACCTTAAGCACCGTCACGGCGTATTCCAGCGCCGCGGAGACGCCGTGCGCATTGCCGTCGGGCTGATACACCGGCACCAGGTTGGCGATGTTGCGGACCACGAACAGTTCGCCCGGGCCGACGTCGAAGATCACCTCGGGCGAGACGCGGCTGTCGCAGCAGCCGATCACCATCACTTCCGGGAACTGCCCCTTCACCGACAGCTCGCGATAGCGGCTCTGCTCGGTCGGCAGCCGCTGGGTGGCGAAGGCCTTGTAGCCTTCCAGCAAATGCTCTGGGAATGTCATCATGACCTATGCCTAATCATAGACCGCAGGGGCGAACAAGCCTTTCGAATAGGCAGGCCAGATGCTATCGGCTTCGGTCAGACGTGAGACGAGGAAACCGGAAGGAACGCTTGCATGACCCGCCCGCGCCGCAGCCATCTGTTCATGCCCGGCTCCAACCCCCGCGCGCTGGAAAAGGCACGGAATCTCGCTGCCGACGGCCTGATCCTCGATCTCGAGGATTCCGTCGCCCCCGATGCCAAGGCGGCGGCGCGCGACGGGATCGCCGCCGCGATCGCGGCCAGGGGCTTTGGCAAGCGCGAGATTTTGATCAGGACCAACGGCCTCGACACGCCCTGGTGGGCCGATGACGTCGCGATGGCCGCCAAGGCCTCGCCGGACGGAATTCTGGTTCCGAAAGTTTCAAGCATCGAAGATCTCCAGACGATCGGCAGCCGCCTCGCCGAGCTTGGCGCCGCGCCGACCGTCAAGGTCTGGGCCATGATCGAGACCGCGCGCGCCGTGCTGCATGCGGAGGAGCTGGCTGCGGCCGGGCGCGATCCATCGAGGCGCCTCTCAGGCTTCGTGTTCGGCCCCAACGATATCTCGCGCGAGACGCGCATCAAGATGCTGCCCGGCCGCGCCGCGATGATCCCGATGATCACGCACTGCATCCTGGCAACGCGCGCTTCCGGCCTCGAAATCCTCGACGGCCCCTACAGCGACATCGCCAACCCCGATGGCTTCGCCACGGAGTGTGCGCAGGGCCGCGACCTCGGCTTCGACGGCAAGACGCTGATCCATCCCTCGCAGATCGAAGCCTGCAACGTCATCTTCACGCCGCCCGAAGAGGAAGTCGCGCGCGCCCGCAAGATCATCGCGGCGTTCGAATTGCCGGAGAACGTCTCGCGCGGCGCGATCCGTCTCGACGGCGCCATGGTCGAGCGCCTGCACGCCGACATGGCCCGGCGCACGATCGAGATCGCGGATGCGATTGCGGCGATGGGGAAAGGCTAGGGCGTCTGCTTCAGAACAGCGATCGCTGCTTTTCCGACGCCATCAGTCAATCTTCTGTTTACCGAGGGCATGACCGCTTCTGAACGAAGGCGGCGCTTCGTCTCTTTGGCACAAACTGCACAGGACATTCGGATAGCCGCTGTTACTCTCTTTCGAAAAATCGATAGAGGGTGCCATGAAAAGAGCAGCGCTCGGATCCGCTCTCTGCGTGCTTTCGCCACTCGTCCTTTTCGGCCCGGTCTTGATTTCGGCCGCTGACGCGCAAACTGTTTCCAGGGAGCAGGCTTACGAAATCGCCCGCGACGCATACGTCTTCGCATATCCAATCGTCACCATGGACGTGTCCAGGCGCCAATCGACGAACGTGCCGGATCCCAATGCGGTGCCGTTGCGTGCGCCCATCAATCAGTTTGCCCATGCACGCAGCTACCCTCGCGCCGAGGACCGAGACGTCGTACGCTACAATTTCGATACGCTTTATTCTCCGGCTTGGCTCGACCTTGGGCCTGAACCCATCGTACTATCCGTTCCTGATACGGCGGGACGCTACTATTTGCTTCCCATGCTCGATGCGTGGACCGACGTATTTTGCGTCGTCGGCTCGCGGACGACCGGAACGAAGGCAGGCAATTTCGTTCTTGTGGGCCCGGACTGGCGCGGGTCACTGCCCGACGGCATGACCAAGATTGTAGCCCCGACACAGATGATCTGGATACTCGGGCGCACCCAGACGAATGGGCCTGCCGACTACGAGAATGTCCATAAGGTCCAGGATGGCTACAAGCTGACGCCGCTGAGCCAATGGGGCAAAAGCTACGTTCCGCCGGCGAGTGCCCCGACCGACCCGGCCATCGACAGCAAGACGCCCCCACTCGTTCAGGTAAACCGGATGGACGGCATCGAGGTGTTGGGCCGTTTCGCCGAACTGGCGGCAAAGAATCCGCCGCATTCGAACGATTATCCACTTCTGCTCCGCATGAAGCAGATTGGCCTTGAACCCGGCAAGGCGTTCGGCACATCGACGCTCGATCCCGCTCTCATCAAAACGATCAATGCGGCCGCGAAGGACGCGCTCGCTGATCTCGAGCAGTCGGGCAAGAGTGGGGCCGGCATCGGCCTTCACGTCAACGGCTGGTTTTATCAGACCAGCACAGTTGGCACTTATGGAACGGCATACAAGCTTCGTGGCATGGCAGCTTTGATCGGGCTCGGCGTAAACCTACCGGAGGACGCCATTTATCCTGCGTCCTTTGTCGATGCAGAGGGCAGGCCTTACAACGGAACGAGCCGCTACGCATTGCACTTCGACAAGGGGAGACTGCCGCCCGCCGAGGCCTTCTGGTCGGTCACGCTCTACGACAGGGACGGGTTTCAGTCGCCAAATGCACTCAACCGTTTTGCGCTCGGCGACCGGGACAAGCTCAAGTTCAACAGCGATGGATCGCTCGACATTTTCATCCAGAACGAGACGCCTGGCCCGGACAAGGAGAGCAACTGGCTTCCAGCGCCGGCAGGCGAGTTCAATCTCGCCATGCGGCTTTACTCACCGATGCGCGAAGCCATAGACGGCCGCTGGACGCCGCCACCGGTCAAGAAGGTGAACTAGCGCGACGTCGACGCGTCGCATTGGACCGTTTGCGTGAGGCGAAGCTGATCGGCGGCCTCACGCAAACCCGATGGTGTCATAAGGGGCGGTTGCGCTTTGCCCCAGGTTGCTACGCAGCCTTGGGCTGAGTTGCGGCTGCGAGGGTATCGCGCAGGTGCTGCTCTTTCTTTTCATCGAGCGAGGTCTTGAGAACCACCCCTCCCGCATCCTTGATCTCATTGAGAACCTTGTCTGCGGTCATGCTCTTGATCAGCAGGAATAGAACGGCATCGCCCGATTTCACCTTCGCGGCCAGATCCTTCATGAACTGATCTCTGATCCCGAAGTCGGTGAGAGCGCCGCCCAATGCGCCTGCGCCGGCACCGAGAGCCACGCCGATCAGAGGATTCAGGAACACCAACCCGAATAGCAGTCCCCAGAAGCTGCCGCTTGCGGCGCCCGTCATCGCGGTGTTCACAAGCTGATTGAGTTTGACGGAATCCCCGGTTTTGACCGCGATCACGGCATCGTGGATCGTGATCAGATACTCTTTCTGAAGCGTGAGAATCTTCTGCCGGACTTCCTCTGCCTTGGCTTCGGATGGGTACACGATCGCAACGAGGTCTGACATTGAATACTCCCGTACTGACTGGAAGTGCTGCCCCTGCTCCGCTTGATACGCGCGGCTAGGTTTAACACAGACCGAAAAGCCTCTTGTCGGCGAATCGGTGCCATGTGTTCACAAGTCGGAGATGGTTTTGAGTGCCCGCGCAATTGAGTAAGCGGGATTGTCTTACATCTCGTCAGGGGCGCTTTCCGGCTACCCAGTAGGCCGCTCGTCAATGCGTTGCTGCGACGTCGCGATCGAGCGACTCCAGTGTGGAGGCATTCGGGCAATAGCCCTGATAGTTCTCCGCAGCAGTGCCGTCGGCGAGATCGCGGTCGCACTGTCCCTTGTTATGGCAAAGCGCGCAGACCCGCTCCATGTCGCGCAGCAGCAGCGGCTGTGCGCGTCCTAACCCTTCTGCGCTGATGCCGAGCTGTTCGAGCATCTTCGGCAGCTCGTCGGCGGCATGCTTACCATGGCGGACCAGCTCCTCCAGATCGTCAGGCGCGATCCTCAGATCGCTCGCGATTCGGTCGAAATCGGCGCGATCGAGCTGTCGCATCTCGTTCATCTCGCGGCGATGCTTCAGCCAGGCGGCAAAGGATTCGATGAGGTCCTGGACGATGGGATACGGCCTGCTTGCGGTGCTCATGCGAGGCTCCATTCGATTAACGGGATTGGAGCGAGACTAGGCACAATCATGCAGAAGCGCGTTGCGCTGGATCAAATTCGGCTCTCGTACCCGGGACACGGAGGGAGCTACGCGAACCGCTCCGCGGCCCAGGCATACAGGCTGCCCGGAATCGGCTTCTCGCCGCCGCGTCCCTTGGGCGAGATGTGCAGGCCGATGATCTCGGGGTTGGTGACGAGGCCGAGATAGCTAGAGGGATCGAAGAACAGCTTTGGCTCGGCATGCACCGCGTAGAATGATTGCTTCGGAAGCGCGCGTTCCAGCTCGCCGGTGCGGCGCGCGAGTGCCGTGAGTGCGGCAGGCCCGAAGATCGCGACGCGGATGTCGGAGAGACGGTTCGAGCCGCCGCGCAGGCGGCGCATCATGAAGGTGATGCGATGGCGCACCGACAGCCAGTTCGGCGTGAGCTCCTCCTGCTCCATCAGCTCCTCGAAGGCGGCAACGATGCCGTGTTCGGGCGGCAGGTAGATCACGGAATTGCCGAGCTGGCGTGGCCGCTCCCAGGCGAAGTACGGCTTTGCCGGATCGATCTCGACGGGTTTCAGCAGCAGCACGTCGGCGTCGAGCCAGAGGCCGAGGTTCTTCGCCATCAGCTTCATGCGGAAGAAATCGCTGAACTGAAGCGTGGTCCAGTCGCGCCAGCTTCCGTCCGGCTGCGGCGGCCGCAATCGTTCGGAGAAGGCATGCGGCAGAATCGCCTCGGCGTCCGCGTTCGCAATGCCCGCGGGCAGGCCGGGAATGGTGTCGAAGCTGTAGACCGTGACCTTGTGGCCGGCAGCCAATTGCGAGCGCAGACAGGTCTGGCGCAGTGCGTCCATCGGGCCATGCCAGAAGGTGACGATGTCGGGCAGCATGCGTGCAAACTTAGGAGATAATCAGGGCAAAGAAAAAGCCCCGGCGCCGTCAGCACCGGGGCTCGAACCGGATATCGAGATCAGGCCCAGGCGCGTTCGTGCTTGAGCTTGTCTTCATAGGTGTCGATCGAGGACTTTTTCTCCATCGTGAGACCGATGTCGTCGAGGCCATTGATCAGGCAGTGCTTGCGGAACGGATCGATCTCGAACTTGACCTTGCCGCCGTCGGGGCCGCGGATCTCCTGGTTCGGCAGGTCGATCGTCAGCGTCGCGTTGGCACCGCGCTCGGCATCGTCGAACAGCTTGTCGAGGTCTTCCTGCGAGACGCGGATTGGAAGAATGCCGTTCTTGAAGCAGTTGTTGTAGAAGATGTCGCCGAACGAGGTCGAGATCACGCAGCGGATGCCGAAGTCGAGCAGCGCCCAGGGCGCGTGCTCGCGGCTCGAGCCGCAGCCGAAATTGTCGCCGGCGACCAGCACCTTCGAATTGCGATAGGCGGGCTGGTTGAGCACGAAATCCGGGTTCTCGCTGCCGTCGTCCTTGTAGCGCTGCTCGGAGAAGAGCCCCTTGCCAAGGCCGGTGCGCTTGATGGTCTTGAGGTACTGCTTCGGAATGATCATGTCGGTGTCGACATTGATGATCTTCAGCGGCGCCGCGACGCCTTCCAGCGTGGTGAACTTGTCCATGGTTGCGCTTTCCCGGGGGTGGTTCAGGGGAACCGATTATCTATCGCGATCGATGTCCGAATCCTAGGCCGAATTCGGCAGATCTAGTCTGCTTGAGCCTCAATCGCGGCCATATCGTCGTCCGAGAGGCCGAAATGGTGGCCGATCTCGTGGATCAGGACGTGGCGGACGATGTGGCCGAGGCTCTCGTCGTGTTCGGCCCAGTAATCCAGGATCGGCCGCCGGTAGAGCCAGACCATGTTGGGCAGCCGCGCCACGTCGCCAAAACTCTGCTGGGGCAGGCCGACGCCCTGGAACAGGCCGAGCAGGTCGAACTCGCTCTCGCATTTCATCTCGTCCAGGACTTCCTCGGTCGGGAAATCGTCGACGCGGATGATCACGCCCTCGCAGAGCTTCCGAAACTCCGCCGGCAGGCGCTCGAACAGGTCGTGGGCCGTCGCTTCCATTTCGGCCAGCGAGGGCGCTTTCAGTTCCGTCCACATAAGCACCTCTTAGCGCGGGTTCCCCGTTGATGCATCTGGCTTTATAAGCGCGTCGAGGTTGACGGGCGCCGCCAAAACGGGGAGCGTGGGGCCTCGAATGGGACGTTTCAGGTGGGCGGAAAAATGCGAGCGAAAACAGCGCTGACGCTACTGTGCATGGGGTTGTTTTCGCAGTTTTGTGTTGGCGCGGAAGCCCAGACCGCCGGCGCCGAAGTCCGGATGGCTCAGGCGGACGTGCCCGACGCCCCGCCGCCGCGCAAGCGGCCGCCGCCGCGGATCCGCGTCACGCCCTATTACAGCCCGGACGGCGTCTATCCGCGCTACGACCCGGGTCCCGACGCGGTCCGCGAATGCAACGCCACCTATGTGCAGGAATACAGGCCGAGCGGCACGGTGATCGTGCCGCATATGAGCTGCTACTGGCGGCGGGGCTGATCGACCCTCCTGGCGCAGCAGAGGTGATCATGACGAGATGGATCGGATTGGCCGTCGTCGTCGGGCTCGTTGCTGGCATGCAATGCGCGTCCGCGGCGCAGGGTACGGTGAAGCCGGAAGCCTCGGCGGGGACCGCGGTGTTCGATGCGCGGCGACACGGGCGCTCCTACGACATTGTGCGGTCCGCTGGGCGCCATGACCCGCGCTATTACGCGCGGCCTGTCTACTACCGGCCATATCCCTACGGCGTGCCTGCACCGTTCGTGTTCGGCTTCGGGCCGTTCTGGTGATCGGCTAGCCGCCGGGCGCAAATCCCCTGACCAGCAGCACAGTCGCTTGCGCGCCGGCCTTGCGATCGCGCGAGATGTCTTCGTAGTCGGGCGAATTCGAGAACGCGAGGAATGCGGCCTCGTCGGGAAACGACATCATGACGAGCTTGTCGAACGGCCATGCGCCTTCGAGCACGCGCGGCTGTTCGTCGGCGGCGAGCAGGCGTCCATCGTATTTTCTGAACACGTCGAAGAAGCGCGCCTGATAGCGGTCATAGGCCGCGCGATCCGTCATCTTCAATTGCGCAATCGCGTAGACAGTCATCTCTCAAATTCCTCTTGTCTCGCAGCCCGGATGGAGCGCGCCGCGACGGGAACGTCGTTCATTCATGAGGCGTTCACGTCGCCATCCCTAATTCTAATCTTGGGAGCGACCGCAAATGAACAGCGATGGCGTGAGACGCTGCGCCAAACTGACGTTGTCCAGATCCAGGGAGAAGTCCATGCTGAGGATATTCGGTCTCAGGGCAAGGCCGATGCGCTTGCTCGGGATCGCGGCCGCCACGACGTTGATGCTGGCGGCCGGGACCGCGCGTCGTGCTGAAGCGCTGAGCTTGATCAATCCGGCAACATCACCTGCGACCAAGGCCGCGACCGACGACCTAGTCACGCAGGTTCGCCATGGTGGCGGCGGGCACGGCGGTGGCGGACATGGCGGAGGTTTTCACGGCGGAGGTTTTCGCGGTGGTGGCTTCCATGGTGGCGGAGGACATTTCGGCGGTTTCCGCGGCGGTGGCTTTCGTGGCGGCCATATCGGTGGCTTCCGTGCTGCGCCGGCCTTCCACGGCGGCGGCTATCGCTATGGCGGATTTCACCGCTATGGCGGCTATCATCGCCACTGGGGCTATCGCCCGCATTATGGCTATCGTCATTTCCACCGGCGCTATTATTACGCCGGCTATTATCCCTACTACCACTATCCGCGCCGCTGCCGGGTGATCTGGACCTATTACGGTCCGCGCCGCATCTGCCGGTGGCATCGCTGGCATTATCCGTACCGCTATTGGTAAGTGCGATCGACATGAAAAGGGCGCCTCGACGGCGCCCTTTGTTTTTGGCTAGAGCCAATCCTTCAGCTTCCATGACGTCGACTTCCACCGCGTCAAATTCTCGAGCTTCCACTGCTTGAACATCGCCGGCGGCCAGCGGCTGAGCCTCGAGGCCTCCTCGACCTCGGGCCTGGCGACGGCGCGCAGCGGCGTCGCGCGCCGTCGGTGCTGGCGCGTCGCATCGCCGATCAGGTCGACATATTCAGGCTTGTTGGCCATGAGAAGCGTCCTCGCGAAACCGTCGCGAGGACGCAGTGTCGGTGCTGGCGATTAACGGCCGTTTGCCGCTTTCGCTCAAATTGCGGGGAACGGCTTACCGCCACTCCCTGACATCGACGAAGTGGCCCGCGATCGCGGCTGCTGCCGCCATTGCCGGCGACACCAGATGCGTGCGGCCCTTGAAGCCCTGGCGTCCCTCGAAGTTGCGGTTCGAGGTCGAGGCGCAGCGCTCTTCCGGCTTCAGCTTGTCCGGGTTCATCGCGAGGCACATCGAGCAACCGGGCTCACGCCATTCGAAGCCGGCCTTGATGAAGATCTTGTCCAGACCTTCGGCTTCCGCCTGCTCCTTCACGATGCCGGAGCCCGGCACGACCATGGCGTTGACATGCCCCGAGACGTGCTTGCCTTCGGCAATCTTCGCCGCGGCGCGCAGGTCCTCGATGCGGCCGTTGGTGCAGGAGCCGATGAAGATGCGATCGACCTTGATGTCGGTGATCTTCGTGCCCGCCGTCAGGCCCATGTATTTCAGCGCACGATGCTTGGACAGGCGCTTGGCCTCGTCCGCGATCTTGTCGGGATCGGGCACGAAGCCGGTCACCGAGATCACGTCCTCAGGGCTCGTGCCCCAGGTCACGATCGGCGGCAGCTTGGCGGCGTCGAGGCGCAGCTCGTTGTCGAAATGCGCGCCCTCGTCGGAGCGCAGCTTCTCCCAGTAGCGCATCGCCGCATCCCAGTCCGCGCCCTTCGGCGCCTTCGGGCGGCCGCGCAGGAAGTCGTAGGCCTTCTGGTCGGGCGCAACGAGGCCGGCGCGGGCGCCGCCTTCGATCGACATGTTGCAGACCGTCATGCGGCCTTCCATGCTGAGCGCGCTGATCGCGTCGCCGGCGTATTCCAGCACGTAGCCGGTGCCGCCCGCGGTGCCGATCTCGCCGATGATGGCCAGGATGATGTCCTTGCCCGTCACGCCTTCCGGCAATTTGCCGTCGACGGTGACGCGCATGTTCTTCGCCTTCTTCTGGATCAGCGTCTGCGTCGCCAGAACGTGCTCGACCTCGGACGTGCCGATGCCGTGCGCAAGCGCGCCGAACGCGCCATGCGTCGAGGTGTGGCTGTCACCGCAGACGATGGTGGTGCCGGGCAGCGTAAAACCCTGCTCGGGGCCGATGACGTGGACGACGCCCTGGCGCTTGTCGAACTCGTCATAATATTCGATGCCGAATTCCTTGGCGTTCTCGGCCAGCGCCTTGATCTGCTCGATGCTCTCCGGATCCGGATTCGGCTTGGTGCGATCGGTGGTCGGCACGTTGTGGTCGACGACGGCGAGCGTCTTCTCCGGCGCATGGACCTTGCGGCCGGTGGCGCGCAGGCCTTCGAACGCCTGCGGCGAGGTCACCTCGTGCACCAGATGGCGATCGATGTAGAGCAGGCAGGTGCCGTCCTCGGCTTCGTGCACCAGATGATCGTTCCAGATCTTGTCGTACAATGTGGTCGGCTTGGACATGAGCGTCAGCTCCGAAGGAATGTTGTGTAAGCGGATGTGCGCGGGTGGCGCGCGGGCAACAAAATCGTCAGCGCAGCTTTTAGGCTGCGCGCGTAAGCTCTGACGTTGCCGAGGTCGCGAAGCGTCCGAAGAACCGGCCGGGCAGCCGCGAGCGATCGTCGATGACGATGCGCTTGACGGACGAGGGGCTGGTCAGATCTGGAAACATTCCAAGAATATATAGCAGGCCGATTTGGAAGCGCGAGAGGTTTGACGCGCACGGCTGACGCAACAAAAAAGCGCGGGGTTTGGCCCCGCGCTCTCTGAAACTTGCCTGGTGGCGGAGATTACTCGCCGACGGCAGTCGCGCGGTCCTGCTTCTCGACGATGCGGGCCGACTTGCCGCGAAGGTTGCGGAGGTAATAGAGCTTGGCGCGACGCACCTTGCCGCGGCGCACCACCTTGATCGAGTCGATCATCGGCGACATCACCGGGAACACGCGCTCGACGCCCTCGCCGTAGGAGATCTTGCGGACGGTGAAGCTCTCGTTGAGGCCACCGCCGGAACGGCCGATGCAGACGCCTTCATAGGCCTGCACGCGGGTGCGGTCGCCTTCGACGACCTTCACGTTGACGATCACGGTGTCGCCGGGACCGAATTCCGGGATGGTCTTGCCGGCGGAGAGCTTGTCGAATTGCTCTTGCTCGAGCTGCTTGATCAGGTTCATGGGTAAATCTCCATCGGCGCGCCCAGCCGTGAGAACCGGGGGCTGCGCGAAATTCGTTGATCCAGCTATTGCGGATGTGGGCGCTCCTATAAGGCAAGCCGGAGCGTTTGTCACCCGTCTGTCTTGTTTTTTGGCGTTTTTTGGCGTCCGGCGCGATTCGGGGCCTTGGCCGGGATTTGGGCCCATAAATCGGGCCGCCGGGCCGCCGTCAGGGCCTCGGATTGCGCCCGCCGCCAGCTCGCAACCTTGGCGTGGTCGCCTGAGGTCAGGGTTTCCGGGATTGGAGCCCCCTCGAACAGCTGCGGGCGGGTGTATTGGGGGTATTCGAGCAGGCCTTCGGAGAAGCTTTCCTCGGTTCCCGAGGCTTCCTTGCCCATCACACCAGGCAGCAGCCGGACGCAGGCGTCGATCAGGGCCAAGGCGGCGATTTCGCCCCCGGAGAGGACGTAATCGCCGATCGAGACCTCCTCCAGGCCCCGCCCGTCGATCACCCGCTGGTCCACCCCCTCGAACCGCCCGCAGACGATCAGGGGACCTGGACCCTTGGCGAGCTCCGTCACCCGGGCCTGGGTCAATGGCCGACCCCGCGGGCTCATCAGCAGGCGCGGCCGGTCCGGGCCGATCTCCGCCGCGTCGATCGCGGCGGCCAGAACGTCCGCCCGCAGCACCATGCCCGGCCCGCCGCCGGCCGGGGTGTCGTCGACGCTCCGATGCCGGTCGGTGGCCGAGGCCCGGATGTCCCGCGCCTCAACCGCCCAGAGCCCGGCGGCCAGCGCGCGGCCGGCCAGGCTCACGCCGAGCGGTCCCGGAAACATCTCCGGAAACAGCGTCAGCACGGTCGCGCGCCAGGGTGAGGGGTTGGTCATCGGATCTCAGTTCTCGTCGTCCCGGACAAGCGCAGCGCAATCCGGGACCCATAATTACGGCAGCCAGTTTTGCGATGGCTGGAGCGATCAGCTTAGCCAAAACCACGGCCTGTGGTTACGGGTCCCCGCGTTCGCGGGGACGACTCGCGGAGGGATCGTCACCCTCGTCCCGATCGCCTTCGACCTCGAGCGGCAGCGCGATCACGACGCGGCCGCCGGCAAGATCGACCTCCGGCACCACCGCATTCGAGAACGGCAGCAGCATCGTCGGGCCCTTGAGGGGCGCGATCTCGATGATGTCGCCGGCGCCGAAATTATGGATCGCGAGCACGCGGCCGAGCGGCTCGCCGTCAGTGGTGACGGCGGCGAGGCCGATCAGGTCGGTGTGGTAATATTCGTCCGCATCGGTCGCGGGCAGCTTGTCGCGCGCGACGTAGAGTTCGATGCCGTTGAGGCGCTCGGCCTCATCGCGGGTCGTGACGCCCTTGAACGTCGCGACCAGATGATCCCTGGCCTCACGCGCCGTTGCGACCTCGAACTGGCGCTTGCCGTCCTTGGCGAGCAGCGGGCCGTAGCGTTTGATGGCAAAGGGATCTTCGGTAAAGGTCCACAGTTTGACCGCACCGCGCACACCATGCGCGGCGCCGATCCGCGCGACGCAGACCAGCGCCGACATGTCCTGGCCTTAGCCCTTCGCGGCGGCTTCGGCCTGCGCCTTGCGCTCCTTGCGCGGCACGGCCTTCTGCGGATTGTTGCGGGCTTCACGCTTCTTGACGCCGGCGGCGTCGAGGAAACGCGACACGCGGTCGGACGGCTGCGCGCCCTTGGCGACCCAAGCCTTCACCTTGTCCATGTCGAGCTTGAGGCGGGCCTCGTTGTCCTTCGGCAGCAGCGGGTTGAAATAACCGAGACGCTCGATGAAACGGCCATCGCGCGGGAAGCGCGAGTCGGCGACGACGACGTGATAGACGGGGCGCTTCTTGGTGCCTGCGCGAGCGAGGCGGATAACGACGGACATTTAGTTCTCCTTCAAAGTACGTTTTGTTCGGTTGATCGGTATTTTCGCGTCACGCGGGACATTTGCGACCCGTGCGACGAATTCCTCATTTCTTCTTGCCTGGGAAACCGCCGAGGCCCGGCAGCATCGGCTTGCCGCTCAGCCCGGTCAGTCCTGGAACGTTCGGCAGACCCTGGCGCAGCCCGGCCGGCAAATCCTTCGGCAGATTCGGCAGGCCACCGCCGCCGCTCTGCATCTTTTCCTGCAACGCCTTCATCTCTTCCGGCGAAGGCGGCTTCATGCCGCCGCCAAAGCCCATCGCCTGTGCGATGCCGGCGAGCGGACCACGCTTGCCCGAGCCCATGGCCTTCATCACGTCGGCCATGTTCCGGTGCATCTTGAGCAGCTTGTTGACCTGCTCGACGCTCTGGCCACTGCCCGCGGCGATGCGCTTCTTGCGGCTGGCCTTGAGCAGGTCGGGATGACGGCGCTCGTCGCGCGTCATGGAATCGATCACCGCAACCTGGCGCTTCAGGATCTTGTCGTCGATGCCGGCGGCCGCGATCTGGTTCTTCATCTTGGCGATACCGGGCATCATGCCCATCAGGCCGCTGATGCCGCCCATGTTGGCCATCTGCAGCAGCTGCTCGCGCATGTCGTTGAGGTCGAACTGACCCTTGCGCATGCGCTCGGCGGTGCGCGCGGCCTTTTCGGCGTCGATATTGGCGGCGGCACGTTCGACCAGCGAGACCACGTCGCCCATGCCGAGGATGCGGCCGGCGATACGGTCGGGATGGAAATCTTCCAGCGCATCGGTCTTTTCACCGGTGCCGATCAGCTTGATCGGCTTGCCGGTGACCGCGCGCATCGACAGCGCCGCGCCGCCGCGGCCGTCGCCGTCCACGCGGGTCAGCACGATGCCGGTGAGGCCGACGCGCTGATCGAAGGCGCGGGCGAGGTTGACGGCGTCCTGGCCGGTGAGGCTGTCCGCGACCAGCAGCACTTCATGCGGGTTCGCGGCGGCTTTGATCGCAGCCGCTTCCGCCATCATCTCTTCGTCGAGCGTGGTGCGGCCGGCGGTGTCGAGCAGCACGATGTCGTAGCCGCCGAGCTTGCCGGCCTCCAGCGCGCGCTTCGCGATCTGCGGCGGCTGCTGGCCCGCCACGATCGGCAGGGTCGGAATGTCGAGGTCGCGGCCGAGCACGGCCAGCTGCTCCATCGCCGCCGGACGATAGACGTCGAGCGAGGCCATCAGCACCTTGCGCTTGTCGCGCTGGACCAGGCGGCGGGCGAGCTTTGCGGTGGTGGTCGTCTTACCCGAGCCTTGCAGACCGACCATCATGATCGGCACCGGCGGCACGGAATTGACGTCGAGGGCCTGGCTCTCGGCGCCGAGCGTGTTGATCAGCTCGTCATGGACGATCTTGACCACCATCTGGCCGGGCGTGACCGACTTGACGACGGTGGCGCCGATCGCCTGCTCGCGGACGCGCTCGGTGAAGCTGCGCACCACTTCGAGCGCGACGTCGGCCTCCAGCAGCGCGCGGCGCACCTCGCGCATCGCGGCATCGACGTCCTTTTCGGTCAGCGCACCGCGCCCCGTCAGACGATCGAGAATGCCACCAAGCCGTTCCGACAGATTGTCGAACAATGCCGTTGTCCTGTTGCTGTCCCCGGGTGAGGGGCGCGCCGCTACTCTCCGCTGTCATGCCCCGGCTTGACCGGGGCATCCAGTACGCCGCGGCGTCCCGGTTCTAGCCGAGCCGCCTCTGGAATACTGGATCCCCCGCTTTCGCGGGGGATGACCACTTACCTGGGTAAGCGATCTTCCAAACACCTTCACGCCCGAGGGCGCACAGCGCTGTCGGGCGTTGACCTCTGGCCTCCAGGGCCAGTCGGCGGGTCGAAAAGAAAGCCTTTCCGAGAAAGTGGCGGGGTTAAACGCCGCTCCCGCCCAAAAGTCAAGGAAAGTTAGGGTGCTGCGGCCTCTTTGCCAGGGCAAGGTCCTGAAAATATGGCTCTTTTGGTCGCGGGTTCCTTTTCCGCCGGCCCCGCCCATATGAGAGGCTGATGTCTGACCGCCTCGATCATCCCTGAAGCCCGTGCCGATCACCCGACGCCGCCTTTTCGGACTGCTTGCCGGAACCGGTGCGCTGGTCGGTCTTCCGTCCCTTTGGATCTCCCGCATGAAGAACTACGACGGCCCCGTCTCCGATCATTTCGACGGCCTGCACTTCTTTGATCCGAACGGCGCGCCGCCGAGATCGCTCGGCGAAGTGTTCCGCTGGCAATTCGGCGGCGGACGGAAACGCGAGACCTGGCCGGATTGGGTCCCCAACCCCCAAGCCGACACGCCGCCGCCCCGTGTCGACGGCGACAAGGTGCGGCTCTCCTTCGTCGGCCACGCCAGCTGGTTGATCCAGACCGGCGGCCTCAACATCCTCGTCGATCCCGTCTGGTCGATGCGGGTCTCGCCGGTGGGATGGGCCGGACCGAAGCGCCACAACGATCCCGGCATCGCGTTCGACAAATTGCCGAAGATCGACGTCGTGCTGGTTTCGCACGGCCACTACGATCATCTGGACATCGTGACGCTGTCGCGGGTCGCCAAGAATTTCGCACCGCGTGTGGTAACCCCGCTCGGCAACGACGTGACGATGCGTAGCGCCGATTCCGCCATCAAGGTGGAAGCGTTCGACTGGCACGACCGCGTCGAGCTCGGCGGCGGCATCGCCGTGACACTGGTGCCGACCCGGCACTGGACCGCGCGCGGCATGTTCGATCGTAACAAGGCGCTGTGGGCAAGCTTCGTGCTGGAGACGCCGGCCGGCAAACTCTACGTCGTCTGCGATTCCGGCTATGGCGATGGCGGGCATTTCCGCCGCGTCGCCGAGAAGCACGGGCCGCTCCGCCTGGCGATCCTCCCGATCGGCGCCTACGAGCCGCGCTGGTTCATGCGCGACCAGCACATGAACCCGGAAGATGCAGTGAAGGCCCTATGCGATTGCGGCGCGCAGCAAGCGCTCGGGCATCATCACGGCACGTTCCAGCTGACCGACGAGGCGATCGACGCGCCGGCCAAGGCGTTGGTCGAGGCGCTCGATGCGGCGCAGATTCCGCAGGAGCGGTTCGTGGCGATGAAGCCGGGGCAGGTGGTGGAGATTTAGCCCCGCTGTCGTCCCGGACAAGCGAAGCGAAGGCAGTGTGCCTGTTCCGGCCTATTGCTCCTTGGCCTTGATCGCCCAGCTCACATTCACCGTCACCGACAGTGTCTCCTCGCCCGGCGCGACCGCAGCGGGCGCGGCCATCGGCGCCGTCGCCATCCGCGACTTGAACAGCGGCACCGGAGCGCCGCCCTCGGACACGCTGAGCGGGGCGCCCAGCGTCACGCCGGTGGCCTTGGCATAGATCTCCGCCTTGCGGCGGGCATCGGCGACCGCCTGCTCGCGGGCGTCGTCGAGCAGTTTTGAGGCCTGCGTCACCTCGAAGGAGATATTGCCGATGTCGTTGGCGCCGGCGCCGACCAGCGTGTCGATGATGCCGGCGACCTTGGTCACGTCGCGAATCTTCACGGTGACGCGGTTGGAGGCACGGAAGCCGACCACGGGCGAGGCGCCGGTGGATTTGTTCTGGCCGTATTGCGGCTGAAGCGACAGACGCGAGGTCTGATAGTCCTTCTCGGCGATGCCGGCGCCCTTCAGCGCCAGCAGCACCTTGCCCATCGCGGCGTTGTTGGCGTCGGACGCTTCCTTCGCCGTCTTGGCATCGTTGGCGACGCCGGCGTCAATGTGCGCCAGATCCGGCGCCGCGGACGTCGTGGCTTCGCCGCTCACGGTGATGGCGGCGGGAAAATCATCGGCGCGTGCGGGCGTTGCCAGCAACGTGGCGGCGACAACGGCGGCAAGGGTAACAGCGGCAGGCTTTTTCATCGGTCTCACTTCAGCGGCACGAACACGTTGATCACGAGCTTGTCCTCTGCCGTCTTCAGGGGATCGGTGAGGTATTCCTCGACGAAGGTGTCCTTGGCTTCCAGCTTCTTGTCGTCGAGGTGATTGGTGATCGCCTCGTAGGTATTGTCCATGTTGTCGTAGGAGCCGCGATGGACGAATTTCAGCGCCTTGCCTTCCGGCGATTTGCCGACGCTCATGTCCTTGGGCAGGTTCTTCGGGTCCTGCTCGACCGGAATCTCGGCGAGGAAGGTGAAGCCCGTGTCGTCGGTCGAGGTGTAGACGATCATCGAATTGCCGGCGTGCTTGATGCCCTGCTTGTCCAGCAGCGTGTTCAGCGCCTTGAAGGCGTCGATCAGCGTGTCGAAGGCCGAATCCCAATTGGCAGTTCCCTTGACCATCACGACCTTCTTCGGCTCGAGCGTGGTCTCAAGGCCGAAGGGATCGGCGGTCTGCACCGGGGCAGGCGTCGCGGCCGCAGCGGGCGGCGGGGCGGCAGGACCGGGTGACGGCGAAGCGCTGGCCGCAGGCGATGGCGCCGGAGAAGGCGTTGCCGCGGGCGCAGGCGCGGCACTTGCGGCCGGGGCGGGCGAAGCCGACGGTGCCGGCGAGGGGCTGGCCGATGCGGCGGGCGCCGGGCTCGCGGTCTGCGCCAGGGCGCCGGGCACGCCAAACGACATGGTCGCTGCCGGGATCAGCGCGAACAGAGCAAGACGGCAAAAACGATACATTCTATTCTCCCCAAGAGCTTATCCGCCAAGGCCTTACACCCCCAAAGGCCTTAGGCCCCCCAAAGCCTTAAGCCGGCCGCGCGTCCCGGATTGCGCCAACCGCGCCGTTCTAACACGCGAGTGCCGAATTCGTCCCATGACAGATGCGTCATGGCAGTGTCCTGGCCATGGCGGCAAATCACTGGCCAAGGCGGCAAGGATCGCCATATAAGGCAGGCGAAATTCGGGAATTTTCATGAGCGCGCTGGCCAACCACGCATTTGCCAAGATGAACGGCATCGGCAACGAGATCGTCGTTGTCGACATGCGCGATTCCACGGCAAAGGTGACGCCGGACGACGCCCGCGCGGTGGCGTCGGCGCAAGGCGGTGTGCCCTACGACCAGCTCATGGTGCTCCAGAAGCCGCGGTTCGACGGCACCGAAGCCTTCATCAGCATCTACAACAATGACGGCTCCGAGGCCGGCGCCTGCGGCAACGGCATGCGCTGCGTGGTGCGCCGCATCTTCGAGAAGAGCGGCCAGACCACGGCGACGTTCGAGACCGCTGCCGGCCTGCTCAACGCCTGGCAGGGGCCGGCGCCCGATCTCTACACCGTCGACATGGGCGCGCCGAAATTCGGCTGGCAGGACATTCCGCTGGCGGAAGAGTTTCGCGACACCCGCTACATCGAATTGCAGATCGGGCCGATCGACAATCCGATCCTGCATTCGCCGTCGGTCGTGAGCATGGGCAATCCGCACGCGATCTTCTGGGTCAATGACGTCAACGCCTACGATCTGGAGCGTTTCGGTCCGCTGCTGGAAAATCACCCGATCTTCCCCGAGCGCGCCAACATCACGCTGGCCCAGATCGTCGATCGCGAGCACATCACGATGCGCACTTGGGAGCGCGGCGCCGGCTTAACTCGGGCCTGCGGTTCGGCGGCCTGCGCGACCGCGGTTGCGGCTGCGCGTCTGAAGCGCACCGAGCGCAATGTCGAGATGACGCTCCCGGGCGGCAAGCTCGGCATCGAATGGCGCGAGCGCGACGACCACGTGCTGATGACAGGCACCGCGACCTTTGAATACGAAGGCAAGTTCGATCCGGCGCTGTTCGCGCCGGTCGGCTGATGGCCGTCGACATCGTCACCTTCGGCTGCCGCCTCAATGCCTTTGAGGCGGAAGTCATCCGCCGCGAGGCCGAGGGCGCGGGGCTTTCCGACACCATCGTCATCAACAGCTGCGCCGTTACCAACGAGGCGGTGGCGCAGGCGCGTCAGTCGATCCGCAAATTGAAGCGCGAGCGGCCCGGTGCGCGCATCGTCGTCACCGGCTGCGCGGCGCAGACCCAAAGCCGGATGTTCGCCGAGATGGCCGAGGTCGACCGCGTCGTCGGCAATGACGACAAGATGCGCGGCGAAGCCTGGCGCGAGGCGCGTGCCGCTTTCGATCTCGGTGCGAACGAAAAAATCGCCGTCAGCGACATCATGTCGGTGAAGGAGATGGCCCCGCATCTGATCGACGGTTTCGCGAGCGGCCTGCCGCGCGTGTTCGTGCAGGTGCAGAACGGCTGCGACCATCGCTGCACCTTCTGCATCATCCCCTTCGGCCGCGGCAATTCGCGCTCGGTGCCGATGGGCGCGGTTGTCGATCAGGTGCGGGCGCTTGTCGCGCGCGGCCATGCCGAGATCGTGTTGACCGGCGTCGATCTCACCAGCTACGGCGCCGATCTGCCCGGCGCGCCGAAACTCGGCCTGCTGACGAAGCAGATCCTGCGGCATGTGCCGGAGCTGAAGCGCCTGCGCATCTCCTCGATCGATTCGATCGAGGCCGACAACGATCTGCTCGACGCCATCGCCGACGATGCGCGGCTGATGCCGCATCTGCATCTGTCGCTGCAATCCGGCGACGACATGATCCTGAAGCGCATGAAGCGGCGGCATTCGCGACAGGATGCGATCGCGTTCTGCGACCGGGTGCGCCGCCTGCGCCCGGACATCGCCTTCGGCGCCGACATCATCGCGGGGTTCCCGACCGAGACCGAGGAGATGTTTTCGCGTTCGCTGGATCTGGTCGAGGAGTGCGGTCTGACGTTCCTGCACGTCTTCCCCTATTCCCCGCGCCCCGGCACGCCGGCCGCGCGGATGCCGCAGGTTGCGGGGCCAGCGATCAAGGCGCGTGCGAAGCGGCTGCGTGCGGCGGGCGAGGTCGCGTTGCGGCAGCGGCTGCAAGCCGAAGTGGGTGCGACGCGCGATGTGCTGATCGAGAGCGAAGGGCAGGGGCGTACGGAGCATTATCTGCCGGTTGCGATTGCGGGTGAGCGTGTGGGAAGTGTTGTGACGCTCGTGATTGGCGGCAGCGATGGCGAACGTCTCACCATATAACAGGTGTCGTCGCCCGGCTTGACCGGGCGACCCAGTACGCCGCGGCTTCTCCGTACCCCACCATTGTCTCTGGAATACTGGATCACCCGCTTTCTGTTTAGCCCGGACAGATCACTGACGGGTGTTCGGAGACATAGCTGACACATCAACATTGGCTGGATTGGTCCGATTCGGGAGGCCGTCCATGCCTTGGAATGAGGTGTCAGTAATGGATCAGCGCCACGAGTTTGTGCGGCTTGCTTTGCAAGAGGGAGCCAATCGGCGCGAGCTCTGCCGCCGGTTCAACATCAGTCCTGATGTTGGCTACAAGTGGCTGGCGCGCTGGCAGGCCGGTGATCGGGAGCTGGCCGACCGCTCGCGGCGCCCGCACGCGATGCCCAGGCGGAGTGAGCCCGCGGTCGAGACGCAGGTTCTGGCTGTGCGCGACAAGCATCCGGCCTGGGGAGCGCGGAAGATCGCCCATTGCCTGAAGCGGGGCGGGCAGACGGTGCCTGTGCCGTCAACGGTGCACCAGATCCTGTGCCGGAACGGCCGGGTCAGCCCCAGCGAGAATGCACCGCCAAATCCGGGGCACCGCTTCGAGAAGGAAGCTCCCAACCTGCTGTGGCAGATGGACTTCAAGGGGCACCTGCCGCTCGCCAACGGAACGCGCTGCCATCCGCTCACAATCGTCGACGATCACTCGCGCTATGTTCTGTGCCTGAAGGCCTGTGCCGACGAGCAGCGTCTGACCGTGCAGGATCACCTGACGGCGACGTTCCGCTGCTATGGCCTGCCGGAGGCCTTCTACACCGACAACGGCTCACCCTGGGGCGACACGTCCGGCATTCGTTGGACCGGACTGAAGGTGTGGCTGCTCAAGCTTGGCGTCAGGGTGGTCCATGCCAGGCCGTGCCATCCACAGGCCCGCGGCAAGAACGAACGCTTCCATCGCACCCTGAAGGCCGAGGTCTTTGCCATGCGCCGCTTCCGCACCCTCCCGGAAGTCCAGCGTGCCTTCGATGCCTGGCGGCCGGTCTACAATCTGGAGCGGCCCCACGAGGGCCTGGATATGCACGTCCCTGCCGATCGCTTCCGGCCAAGTGCCCGTGCCATGCCGGCCCGCGTTCCGAACGTCGCGTATGACAGCGGCGAGATCGTGCGCAGGGTCTCATCGACAAGACCCTACATCTCCTTCAAGGGGCGCTTCTGGAAAGTTCCCCAGGCTTTCGCACGCGAACGTCTCGCCATCCGACCGCTGGATCGTGACGGCCACTACGGAATCTTCTTCGCCAGCTGGCAGGTCGCATCCATCGACTTGACCAACGCCCAACCTGTCAGTGATGTGTCCGAACAGGTGTCAGCTATGTCTCCGGACTAAACATTTCGCGGGTGATGACACCATCCGTGTGGTAGGCAGTGTGCCTAAATGCGCGCGTCGCTACGACGCCCTTACTTGCCAGAACCGCAGCGTCCGCCGCGCATTCTCCGGCGTCATCCTTGCGTAATGTCCCTGCGCCCTCGCGATGTCCGCCGGCTTCATCGCACCGGTGGCGAAACGGCTTTCGAGCACGGCGACGGTGGTTTCCCAGCTGAGCTGCGCCGCTTTGCACGGCACCAGCAGGCCGTCCTCGCGCAGGCTCTGCATCAGCGGGCGAATCACTTCGACGGTCGATCCGGACAGCGCCGCCAGGGCAGCCACGGCTTCCTCGTAGCGCCGCTGCGTGGCGAAGCCGAGCAGCGTTGCTTCGGTCAGCTGGCCCGCGGCCTTGAGGTTTGCAATCGCCCGCTTGGCGCCTTCGAAGTCGCGGACGCCCGACATCTCGCGCTCGACGCCGACGGTGACGGCGGCGATGGCGGTCTGGATTTCCTCGAACAGATGCGGCGGCGCGCGCGACAGCAGGCGGGTCCGCACGGCATCCGTGGCCGAGCGCAGCAACTGGCGGCGCAAGTCGGACGGCAGGTCGACGCGGACGCCGACGCTCACGGCGAGCTCGGGATCGGCCTCGGCCTGTCCGACGATGACGGCAAACCCCTTGCCGGAAACGCGCGCGCCGGGATTGGCGGCAAGCCGCCGGCTGACGCTGGGATAGCGGCGCGCCAGCAAGGCATCGGTGACGATCTCCTTCAGCCACCAGCGCCCGGCGACCGCGAGCAGATGCGGCTCGCCCTTGCTGGAGGCGATCTTCACCAGCTCACCGTCGTCGAGCCGCGCGGATTCCTGCAGCACGGGACCGGCGATGCGGATCTCGTCATTGTTGGCGAGGCGGCGCATCACGGAGGGCGGCGCCTGCGCGACCGGCGCAAGCTGCGCGCTGATCTCGGCCAGCGCGACGCGTGCACCCATGTCGGCGATGGCGCGCAGCTCGATGGTGCCGATCAGGCGCTCGAGCACGTCGTCGAACAGCGCGATCTGCTCGTCGTCAAAACTGCCGGCGGAGGAGAGGAACAGGTCGGTGACGCGGCGGGCCGTTTCCAGGCCCTTTTCCGCCGAGCCGAGCCGAATCGCGGATTCGACTTCGTCGATGATCGATAGCCCGGCCGTGGACATGACGCGTAGCTCGTCCTGAGCAGATTGACGGAAGCTTGTTCTAAGCAACCGCTATCATTAGAGACGAGCCCTGAACGTTTCGTAAACCATGGCGCGGTAGCCGGGCACTGTTCCTCATCCTGAGGAGCCCGCGCAGCGGGCGTCTCGAAGGATGGCCGCGGGCGAGATGCGGCAGCGGGGCCTCTATGGTTCGAGACGGCGCTTCGCGCTCCTCACCATGAGGGTTTCGAAGGCTACTCTCCATTCCATCCGCAGGCGCGGAGCTTCTCGTGCATGTGGGGCGGCGCCGGCGCGACCACGCGGACCGGCTCCTTGTTCCGGGAGATCGGCACCACGATCTCGCGGGAATGCAGGTGCAGCTTCGGCTCGCCGAAGCGCGGGCCGTTGCCGTAAATGTTATCGCCGAAGATCGGCCAGCCGGTCGCGGACGAATGCACCCGCAATTGATGGGTTCGACCGGTTACCGGTTCCATGGCGAGCCAGGTGAAGCCGTCGCCCCGGCCCATCACCTTCCAGTTGGTGATCGCCTTCTGCCCTTCCGGATCGGGCTTCTGCCACCAGCCGCGCTCGGCGTTGAGCCGGCCGAGCGGCATGTCGATGGTGCCTTCGTTTTCGGCAGGGCCGCCCTCGACCACGGTCCAGTAGGTCTTGCCGATCTTGCCGTGCTTGAAGAGGAGGCCGAGCGAGGCCGTCGCCTTGCGGTGGCGGCCGAGCACGAGGCAGCCGGAGGTGTCCTTGTCCAGCCGGTGGGCCAGCACCGGCGGTCGCGGCAGGCCGAAGCGTAGCGCGTCGAACGATGTTTCGAGATTAGCCCCGCCCTTGGGGCCGCGATGCACCGGCAGGCCGGCCGGCTTGTCGATGACCAGCATAAGCCCGTCGCGATGGAGCACGCGCGCCAGGATCTCATCAGCGGTCAATTCGGGAACATCGAGCAATTGCAAGACTTTCGTTTGGGAGCCGGAACGGCTAACACACCAGTGCGGTGGATTTGGCATTCGCTCAGCGCTCGCCGCGAAACGTGAAGCGAATGCCAAATCCAGGGCCGCACTGGCAACAATATTTTCTCGTGCCGCTCTTCGATTTGAAGTTCCTAACCGAACTTGCGGCAAGAGAGTAGGAACTTCAAATCGGCGGCACGAGCACCATGAACGATACCTCCGAGACCCCCAAGCTGAGCTGGTGGCGCCGCCTGTCCAACGGGCTGAAGCGCACCTCGTCCTCGCTCGGGACCGCGGTCGCCGACCTCGTCACCAAGCGCAAGCTCGACCGCGCCATGCTCGATGACATCGAGGACGTGCTGCTGCGCGCCGACCTCGGCACCCAGGTCGCGGTTCGCATTGCGGACGCCGTCGGCACAGGTCGCTACGACAAGGCGATCTCCGCGGACGAGGTCAAGGACGTCGTCGCGACCGAGGTCGAGAAGGTGCTGTCGCCGGTGGCGAAGCCCCTCGTGATCGATACGGCGAAGAAGCCGTTCGTCATCCTCGTGGTCGGCGTCAACGGCTCCGGCAAGACCACGACCATCGGAAAGCTCTCGCAAAAATTCGCCTCCGAGGGCCGCAAGGTGATGCTCGCCGCCGGCGACACGTTTCGCGCCGCAGCCATCGAGCAGCTGAAGGTCTGGGGCGAACGCACGAAGACGCCGGTCGTCGCCGGGGCGCAGGGCTCGGATTCGGCGAGCCTCGCCTTCAACGCGCTGACCGCGGCAAAGGAACAGGGTGTCGACGTCCTGCTGATCGACACCGCCGGCCGCCTCCAGAACAAGGCCGAGCTGATGAACGAGCTCGAAAAGGTCGTGCGCGTGATCCGCAAGGTGGATGACACTGCGCCGCATGCGGTGCTGCTTGTGCTTGATGCGACCGTCGGCCAAAACGCTTTGTCGCAGGTCGAGGCCTTCCATCGCACCGCCGGGGTCACCGGCCTCGTGATGACGAAGCTCGACGGCACCGCGCGCGGCGGCATCCTGGTGGCGCTCGCGGAGAAATTCAAACTGCCGGTGCATTTCATCGGCGTCGGCGAAGGCGTCGACGATCTCGCGCCGTTCACCGCGCGCGATTTCGCCCGCGCGATCGCCGGAATCGAAAGCTGAGAATGGACAAGACCCAGCCGCATCCGCTGTTCAAGCTTGCGACCGAGCTCGGTCCGCTGCTCGTCTTCTTCTTCGTGAATGCGAAGTTCAATCTGTTCGCCGCTACCGGCGCCTTCATGGTCGCGATCGTCGCGGCGATGATCGCGTCCTATGTGGTGACGCGCCATATTCCGATCATGGCGATCGTGACAGGCGTGATCGTGCTGGTGTTCGGCACGCTGACGCTGGTGCTGCACGACGAGACCTTCATCAAGGTCAAGCCGACCATCATCTACGGCCTGTTTGCCGCGATCCTCGGCGGCGGCCTGTTGTTCGGCCGCTCCTTCATCGCCGTGATGTTCGACCAGATGTTCAACCTGACCCCGCAGGGCTGGCGCATCCTCACGCTGCGCTGGGCGCTGTTCTTCGCCGGCATGGCCATCCTGAACGAGATCGTCTGGCGCACCCAGAGCACCGACTTCTGGGTGAACTTCAAGGTGTTCGGCGTGACCCCGCTGACCATGGTCTTCGCCATCGCCCAGATGCCGCTGACCAAGCGCTACCACCTCGAGCCGGTGTCGCTCGAAGCGAGCGAGGCCGAAGCGGGGGATGTGCGGAAGGGCTAGCGAAGCGTTCGCCCCACATACCGCTGTCATGCCCCGGCTCGACCGGGCATCCAGTACGCCGCGGCCTCTCCGTAAACGATTGACGTCTCTGGAATACTGGATCGCCCGATCAAGTCGGGCGATGACAGTTGAGTGTGTGGCACGAAAGCAGCGATCAGCTCCCCGCCTTCAACGCCTTTTCCATTTGCGGCAGCAGCACCGTGCGCAAATTGTCCGGCGTGATCGGTCCCACCAGCTTGTAGACGATGGTGCCTTCGCGCCCGACGATGAACGTCTCCGGCACGCCGTAGACGCCCCATTCGATCGAGGCGCGGCCGTTGGCATCCACGCCGACGCGGCCGAACGGGTTGCCGTAGCGGCCGAGGAAGCGGCGCGCGTTGTCGGCGGCGTCCTTGTAGTTGATGCCGATGAGCTGGAAGCGCTTGTCCTTGGCCAGCTCGGTCAGGAGCGGCGCCTCGTCATGGCAGGGCACGCACCAGGAGGCCCAGACA
Source organism: Bradyrhizobium sp. CCGB20 (assembly GCF_024199855.1). Classification (NCBI taxonomy): domain Bacteria; kingdom Pseudomonadati; phylum Pseudomonadota; class Alphaproteobacteria; order Hyphomicrobiales; family Nitrobacteraceae; genus Bradyrhizobium; species Bradyrhizobium sp. CCGB20. Next base: position 441,961 of record NZ_JANADN010000001.1, read on the forward strand.
TTGACGAGGCTGACCTTGCCTTTGAACACGGCGGGATCGAGGCCCGGCACCTGCGCGTTGTCGGCCTGCAATCCCTCGAGCTGCGGCAGCACGGTCTGCGGCGCGGGCCGGCCGATCAGCGCGGAGGGAATCCGCGAAGGATCGCCACTGCCGAGCCGGAACCAGAACAGCAGCGCCAGGGCAATGAAGGCGAGCAGCGGCAGCACCATCAGGAAGGTGCGGCGCTGCGGTCCGGAGGTCGACTGATCGCTCATGATGGATGCCTCACGGCCGATCTGTCGCGCTGCGGCCCGAACGGCGCGTGACGCCGCTGCGGTCGAGCTCGCGCAGGCGCTCCGTCTGGCTGCGATAGTCGAGCACGATCCAGCCGATCAGGATCACGACGACGAGCGCCGCAGCGGCGTACGACGTCACGATGAAGGACGCGTAGGGACCGAGGGACATGATCACGCAGCTTTCTGGCTCGCCTGCATCATCTGCAGCGAACGGACACGGCGGCGCAAAATCTCGTTGCGCATCGCCGCCAGATGTAGCGTGACGAACAGCAGCGTGAACGCGATTGCCATCACCAGCAGCGGAATCAGGAACGATTTGTCGAGCGTCGAGCCGCCCATGCGCATCACCGACGCCGGCTGGTGCAGCGTGTTCCACCAGTCGACCGAGAACTTGATGATCGGCAGGTTGATCGCACCGACCAGCGTCAGCACCGCGGCGGCGCGCGCCGCGCGCGAGGGATCGTCGACCGCGCGCCACAGCGCCATCAGGCCGAGATACATCAGGAAGAGAATCAGAACCGAGGTCAGCCGGGCGTCCCATTCCCAATAGGTGCCCCACATCGGCCGGCCCCACAGCGAGCCCGTGAGCAGCGCGAGGAAGGTGAAGCTGGCGCCGATCGGTGCAGCGGCCTTCGCGGCAACATCGGCGAGGGGGTGGCGCCACACCAGCGTGCCCAGCGAAGCGATGCTCATCACGCCCCAGACGAACATCGACAGCCAGGCGTTGGGCACGTGGATGAACATGATCTTCACGGTCGCACCCTGCTGATAGTCGTCGGGCGCAAGCGCGGACTGGTAGAGGCCGATGGTGAGCAGGATGACGGTCGCGGCCGCAAGCCATGGCAACACCCGCGCCGTCAGCGCGAGGAACCGTGTCGGATTGGCGAGGTCGATCAGCGTCATGGTATTCTGATAATCACAGCTAAGCGCTCAGGCAATCAGCACGAAAGCGAGCGACGAAAATTGATCGGGGTCAAGGTCAGTCGGGCCCATCTCAGTCGAGACCATGCCGCAGGCTCGCCGCCGCGGCGAAGGGGCCGACCACAAGGCTGACCAGCGACAGTGCGCACAGGATCGAGAACGGTGCGCCGAACGTCATGGGGCCGACGATCACGGCCTGCGAGGCCGCGACCCCGAAAATCAGGACGGGAATCGACAGCGGCAGCACCAGCACGGCCATCAGCAACCCGCCCCGGTGCAGCGTCACCGCCAGTGCTGCGCCGATCATGCCGGTGAAGGTGAGGGCCGGGGTGCCCGCCAGCAATGTCAGCGCCACCGCGCCGGTGGCGACCATGTCGAGGTTGAGCAAGAGGCCGAGCACGGGGGTTGCGACAATCAGCGGCAGGCCCGCCGCCAGCCAATGCGCCAGCGCCTTGGCGGCGCAGGCGAGTTCCAGCGGGGTCCGGCTCATCGTGATCAGGTCGAGCGAGCCGTCCTCGTGGTCGGCCATGAACAGCCGGTCCAGGGTCAGCAGGCTCGCCAGCAGTGCGCCGAGCCACAGGATCGCCGGCCCCAGCCGCGACAGCAGCGCCAGATCCGGCCCGACCGCAAACGGCATCAGCACCACCACGGTCAGGAAGAACAGCACCCCGATCAGCGCCCCGCCGCCGACGCGGACCGCGATCCGGATGTCCCGGCGAATGAGGGCGGACAGGGCGGTCATGAGGGGCTCCCTTCGGACACCGGGGCCTCGCACCGCAAGCGTCCCGCGCCCGAGAAAAGCTGAGGGTCCGCGAATCTCATGCCGCACCCCCGATCCGCAGCTCGCGCGATTCGATGCCCAGCGGGGCGTGGGTGGCGGCGACGATCAGGCCGCCGCGGGCGAGATGGTCGCGCATCAGGCCCTCAAACATGTCCTGGCCGGCCGCGTCGAGTGCCGTGGCCGGCTCGTCCAGCAGCCAGACCGGGCGGCGCACCGTCAGCAGGCGGGCCAGCGACAGCCGGCGGCGCTGGCCGGCGGACAGGAAGCCTGCGGGCAGGTGGGTGGCATGGTCGAGCCCGACGATGGCGAGGCTCTCGGTGGCGTCACAGCGCTCGCCGCCGAGAAAATCAGCCCAGAACGACAGGTTTTCCTTCACGCTCAGCGCCGGCTTCAGGGCGTCGCGATGGCCGAGATAGTGGCATTGCTCCGGCAGCGTCAGCTCGGCATCGCCGCCGTCCAGTGCGATCGTCCCGCCGGCTGGAATGAGCAGGCCCGCGATCAGCCGCAGCAGCGAGGTCTTGCCCGACCCGTTGCGGCCGACGACCGCCACGGCTTCGCCCGAGACCGCCTCGAAATCGAGCCCGGAAAACACCTCGCGGCCGCCCCGCACGCAAATGACCCTGTGTCCGAACAGCCGCATCTTGCCTCGTATCAACCCGCTCAAAGCCAGGCCTCAGGAAATCTTGGGGTAGCGCATGGGAATTTTTGGCTCGCGAATTGCTGCGGCACGATTGTGGCTGTGGCGGCGCGGTTAGAAAGCTTCTATAAGCCCGGAACTACTTGATGCAGCAACTCAACCTGCCCCTGCAAGCGACCCAGCCGGACTCGCTGACGGTGTTAAAATACCCCTTGCCGGGTATAACTAACAATTGGGATTTTCCTACATGACCTCGCTCGACAGCTTCAAATGCAAAAAGACCCTCAAGGTCGGCGCCAAGACCTATGTCTATTACAGCCTGCCCACGGCCGAGAAGAATGGTCTGAAGGGAATTTCGAAACTCCCCTACTCGATGAAGGTCCTGCTCGAGAACCTCCTGCGCAACGAGGACGGCCGCTCGGTCAAGAAGGAAGACATCGTCGCGGTGTCGAAGTGGCTGCGCAAGAAGTCGCTGGAGCATGAGATCGCATTCCGCCCGGCCCGCGTGCTGATGCAGGATTTTACCGGCGTGCCGGCCGTCGTTGACCTCGCCGCGATGCGCAACGCGATGCAGAAGCTCGGCGGCGATGCCGAGAAGATCAACCCGCTGGTGCCGGTCGACCTCGTCATCGACCACTCCGTGATCGTGAACTTCTTCGGTGACAACAAGGCCTTCGGCAAGAACGTCGCCGAGGAATACAAGCAGAACCAGGAGCGCTACGAGTTCCTGAAGTGGGGCCAGAAGGCGTTCTCGAACTTCTCCGTCGTGCCGCCCGGCACCGGCATCTGCCACCAGGTCAACCTCGAATATCTCTCCCAGACGGTCTGGACCAAGAAGGAGAAGATGACGGTCGGCAAGAAGACCGGCACCTTCGAGGTCGCCTATCCCGACTCGCTCGTCGGCACCGACTCCCACACCACCATGGTCAACGGTCTCGCCGTGCTCGGCTGGGGCGTCGGCGGCATCGAGGCGGAAGCCTGCATGCTCGGCCAACCGCTGTCGATGCTGCTGCCCAACGTCGTCGGCTTCAAGCTGAAGGGCGCCATGAAGGAAGGCGTCACCGCGACCGACCTCGTGCTGACCGTCACGCAGATGCTGCGCAAGCTCGGCGTGGTCGGCAAGTTCGTCGAGTTCTTCGGCCCCGGCCTCGACAATCTCTCGGTCGCCGACAAGGCCACGATCGCCAACATGGCGCCGGAATACGGCGCGACCTGCGGCTTCTTCCCGGTCGACGCCGCCGCGATCGACTACCTCAAGACCTCCGGCCGCGCGCCGGCGCGCGTCGCGCTGGTGCAGGCCTATGCGAAGGCGCAGGGGCTGTTCCGCACCGCCAAGTCGGTCGATCCGGTGTTCACGGAAACCCTGACGCTCGACCTCGCCGACGTCGTTCCCTCGATGGCCGGTCCGAAGCGTCCCGAAGGCCGCATCGCGCTGCCGTCGGTCGCCGAAGGCTTCTCGCTCGCACTCGGCACCGAGTACAAGAAGGCCGAGGAGCCGACCAAGCGCTTTGCCGTCGACGGCAAGAATTTCGAGATCGGCCACGGCGACGTCGTGATCGCCGCGATCACGTCCTGCACCAACACCTCGAACCCGAGCGTGCTGATCGGCGCCGGCCTCCTGGCGCGCAACGCCGCCGCGAAGGGCCTCAAGGCAAAGCCGTGGGTGAAGACCTCGCTCGCCCCGGGCAGCCAGGTGGTCGCCGGCTATCTCGCCGATTCCGGGCTGCAGGCCGATCTCGACAAGGTCGGCTTCAACCTGGTCGGCTTCGGCTGCACCACCTGCATCGGCAATTCCGGTCCGCTGCCTGAGGAGATCTCGAAGTCGATCAACGACAACGGCATCGTCGCAGCCGCCGTGCTCTCCGGCAACCGCAACTTCGAAGGCCGGGTCTCGCCGGACGTTCAGGCGAATTATCTGGCCTCGCCGCCGCTGGTCGTCGCACACGCGCTCGCCGGCAGCGTCACCAAGAACCTCGCGGTCGAGCCGCTCGGCGAGGGCAAGGACGGCAAGCCGGTGTACCTGAAGGACATCTGGCCGACGACCAAGGAGATCAACGCCTTCATGAAGAAGTTCGTGACCGCGTCGATCTTCAAGAAGAAGTATGCCGACGTGTTCAAGGGCGACACCAACTGGCGCAAGATCAAGACGGTCGAGAGCGAGACCTATCGCTGGAACATGTCTTCGACCTATGTGCAGAACCCGCCCTATTTCGACGGCATGAAGAAGGAGCCGGAGCCGGTCACCGACATCGTCGAGGCGCGCATCCTCGCCATGTTCGGCGACAAGATCACCACCGACCACATCTCGCCGGCCGGTTCGATCAAGCTCACCTCGCCCGCCGGAAAATATCTCAGCGAGCACCAGGTGCGTCCCGCCGACTTCAACCAGTACGGCACGCGTCGCGGCAATCATGAAGTCATGATGCGCGGCACCTTCGCCAACATCCGCATCAAGAACTTCATGCTGAAGGGCGCCGACGGCAACATTCCCGAGGGCGGTCTCACCAAGCACTGGCCCGACGGCGAGCAGATGTCGATCTACGACGCCGCGATGAAGTACCAGCAGGAGCAGGTGCCGCTCGTGGTGTTCGCCGGCGCCGAATACGGCAACGGCTCCTCGCGCGACTGGGCGGCGAAGGGCACGCGTCTGCTCGGCGTGCGCGCCGTGATCTGCCAGAGCTTCGAGCGCATCCACCGCTCCAACCTGGTCGGCATGGGCGTGCTGCCGCTGACCTTCGAGGAAGGCACCTCATGGTCGTCGCTCGGCCTGAAGGGCGACGAGAAGGTCACGCTGCGCGGCCTCGTCGGCGACCTGAAGCCGCGTCAGAAGCTGACCGCGGAGATCGTCTCGGGTGACGGCTCGTTGCAGCGCGTTTCGCTGCTTTGCCGCATCGATACGCTGGACGAGCTCGACTACTACCGGAACGGCGGCATCCTGCACTACGTGCTGCGCAAGCTCGCGGCCTAAGCGCGAATTTGTGAACGGTGGCTCACCGCGACGTGAGTAGAAGGTTAAACGAAGGCGGCCTATCAAAAGGCCGCCTTCGCGCGTTTGCGGCATGCTTCTGTGGGCCCGCCCGGCGGAAAACCTCCCCTTGGACGGTTGCCTGGACGGATGAATATGCTGCGCCCCGTAAGACTACGGTGACCATCAGGCGATAAGATTTCCCTTCACGAGCAATGGTGTGCGGCGTTCGACATGACAACAATGACGGCTTCTCATCTGGTTTCGCGCTGGTCCGGTGCCCTCTGGTCGGGAGCACTTGGGATCTGCGCAATCGTCGCCGTCATCCGCCCCGCCGAGGCTGATCCCCGCGCCGTGGTCGAGCTTTTCACCTCGCAGGGCTGCTCCTCCTGCCCGCCCGCCGACAAGGTCATCGGCGATCTCTCCAACGACCCGTCGATCATCGCGCTGAGCATGCCGATCGACTATTGGGACTATCTCGGCTGGAAGGACACGCTTGCGGATTCGCGCTTCTCGGCGCGGCAGCGCGCCTATTCGCGCATGCGCGGCGACCGCGAGGTCTATACGCCGCAAGTCGTGGTCAACGGTTCCACGCATGTCATCGGCAGCGATCGCGCCGGCATCGAGAGCGCGATCGGCAAGACCGACAAGGGCATGGGCGTGATGAGCGTGCCGGTGACGATGTCGCTTGCGGGCAAGCACATCAATGTCTCGGTGGCGGAGAGCAAGGAGCCGGCGGTCTCGCACGGCGAGGTCTGGATCTGCTCGATCACGAAATCGGTGCCGATCGAGATCAGCCGTGGCGAAAATCGCGGACAGCAGCTCACCTATCACAACGTCGTGCGCAATCTACTCAAGGTCGGCGACTGGAACGGACGTCCGGAAAGCTGGACGGTACCGCTGGAAAATCTCACGCGCGACGGCGTCGACGGCGCTGTGGTCTATGTCCAGGACGGCAACCGTGAAAAGCCGGGCGCGATGCTCGGCGCGGCGTACACGTCGCTGCACTGATTCGATTCTCTCTCTGACGTCGCGCTCAGTTTCGCTCCTCATGGTGAGGAGCGCGCCCTTGCGCGCGTCTCGAACCATGCAGGCCCGGCTCGTGCAACTCGGCCTCGATCCTTCGAGACGCCGCGCATGCGCGGCTCCTCAGGATGAGGGGAGAGAGTGTCTACGCTGATCGAAGAGAACGTCGGTCGTGCCGGAAACATCCCGACACAAACAAAAAAGGACCAACTTGCGTTGGCCCTCCTTGTCGCGCGTACAGACCCGATCCTGACGGCCCCGGGGGGCTGGGGGCTGAGGAATCCGGAACCGAAAGGACCGGGTCAACGCACACAAGTCTTTTCGCAATGCAGGGCGGCAGGCGCTTGGCGGAAAAGAGGCGATACTATGATTCCTTCTAACGATCCCGTGACGGTTCGTCGCGACAGAGTTCCACTCCTGCGTGTGCTCCGATTCGCACCCGATTCAATGAGTTGAGTAAGGGAGCCCCTTGCGGTGCGGAACGGTTGGCGCAATCATGCAACTGTCATGATCCGCGGTTCCGGGGACGGTCTTCGCGGACGCGATCATGCTGATGCGACAGGAGCCGCTCCATGGGTGTGATGTCGGAGGATGCCGATCCGAGCGGACAGCGCGCAGTGGCGCACCCCGCCGCTGCGAACGCCCAGCCGAACCGGGTGACGTTCAACCGGCTCGAACTGCACCGCATCCTCAATCTCTACGGCCGCATGGTCGCCGACGGCGAGTGGCGCGATTATGCCATCGACTTCCTGAAGGACCGCGCCGTGTTCTCGGTGTTCCGCCGCGCCTCGGAGGTGCCGATCTATCGCATCGAGAAAGACCCGCGCCTCGCGCGCAAGCAGGGCATGTACAGCGTGATCTCCGCGACCGGCCTGATCCTGCGCCGCGGCCACGAGCTCGAGCGCGTGCTGCTGGTGATCGATCGGAAGCTGGCGGTGGTATAGCCGCCGTCCGTAGCCCGGATGAGCGAAGCGACATCCGGGTCTTAGCTTGCAGCGTTCCCAGGTATCGCTGCGCTCACCCGGGCTACGAGACCGCCCCTACTTCCCCGGCACCGTGCTCGCGCCCTCGCCGAGGTCGCGCTGCATCATCACCGTGTCCAGCCAGCGGCCGAATTTCAGGCCGACACTGGGATGCGTGCCGATCATCTTGAAGCCGCCGCGCGTGTGCACGCCGATCGAGCCGGCATTGGCGGAATCGCCGATCACCGCGATCATCTGGCGGAAGCCGCGCGCCTCGCATTCCGTGATCAGGCGGTCCAGCAGCAACGAGCCGATGCCGCGGCGGTGGAAGCTGGGGTCGAGATAGATCGAGTTCTCGACCGTGAAGCGGTAGGCCGGCCGCGGCCGGTAGGCGCCGGCATAGGCATAGCCGGCCACGCGACCGTCGAGGATGGCGACGAAATAGGGATAGCCGCCATCGACCAGCGCGCGGTAGCGGCGCGTCATTTCAGTGAGGTCGGGCGGCTCCAGCTCGAACGTCGCGGTGCCCTCGCGGACGGCCTGCTGGTAGATGGCGGTGATGGCGGGAAGGTCGGCCTCGGTTGTAGGCCTGATATCAGGTGCGGACATGAGGGAAGACTAGAGCCTTCCCGCGGCCGCTGGAAGGCCCACCGGCGCCTCCACCCCCGTCATTGCGAGCGCAGCGAAGCAATCCAGAGATGCATCCGCGGTGGGACTCCGGATTGCTTCGTCGCAAGGGCTCCTCGCAATGACGGCGCGCGTGGGACGAGCCCCCGCCCAAACAAAAACCCCGGCCTCCCGGCCGGGGTTTGCGTCCGTTCCCTCAGGTCCAGCGCTTAGTCGCGCTGGCCGAGGAGCTGCAGGAGCAGCGTGAACAGGTTGATGAAGTTCAGGTACAGCGACAGGGCGCCGGTGATGGCCGCACGCTCTGCGATTTCACCGCCGGCCGAAGCGTAGCCGTAGATGTAGTCGTTCTTCAGCCGCTGGGTGTCCCAGGCGGTGAGGCCCGCGAACACCAGCACGCCGACCACCGACACGATGAACTGGAGCAGCGAGCTGCCCAGGAACAGGTTCACCAGGCTGGCGATGATGATGCCGATCAGGCCCATGAACAGGAACGAGCTCATCCCGCTCAGGTCACGCTTGGTGCTGTAGCCGTACAGGCTCAGTGCACCGAACGTGGCGGCCGTGATGAAGAACACGCGCACGATCGAGGTGTGCGTGAACACCAGGAAGATCGACGACAGCGAGATGCCCATCAGCGCCGCGAACACCCAGAACAGGATCTGTGCGGTCGAGGGGGCGAGACGGTTGATGCCCGCCGAGATCACGAACACCATTGCGAGCGGCGCGAGCATGAACAGCCACTTCAGGGGGCTGACGAACATCGCGTAGCCGAACGGCGTCAGGAACAGCTTGCCGACGCGGACCGCTTCCGGGGTCGGAACGTCGGTCACGGCGGCCATATAGACGCCAAGCGCGGCAAGGCCGGTGATGGCCAGGCCGATGCTCATGTAATTGTAGATGCGCAGCATGTAGGCGCGCAGGCCGGCATCGACCGTCGCGGCGTCAACACGCCCGGCGGCCCTGCCGAAAGGAGAAGCGTAGTTACGGTCTAGGTCCGACATGGTCGAATTCCCGTTGGTTGGCCCGGTCCGGCATGAGGGTCGCCATGCCGCCGGTTCGTCAAATTCTATCTCGGATACCGGTGTGCGCCGACATTAAATTTGGCTCACAATCGGGGGTCCGAACCCATTGGATATGTGGGAAACTAACACATTCGCTGCAACCGTCCACGCGCGGCTGAATGTCGCCCTCGCCCGCAATCCTGACGAGCAGGCGTGGTTAATCGCTGGAATCGTGCAATTCCGACATTGCGCGGCTACCCGCTACCATTTGTCACAAATTCCGCAACACCGTGGCGGGCTTTTTGTTCAAAGCCAGCAGCGTCCCGGCGAGCCCGAGTCCGACCGTGACGACCAGGGCAGCCGCGACCACGCCGGCCGCGCTGCCGGCCTGCCAGACGAACGTCAGCGTCATCAGCCGCGTCACGATCATCCAGGCCGCGATGCTGCCGGCGATCACGCCGAACACCGCGGTGGCGAGGCCGATCAGCAGGTATTCGAGGGCATAGGCGCCGAGCAGCCGCAGCCGGGTCGCGCCCAGCGTCTTGAGGATCACGGCATCGTAGACCCGGTGGCGGTGGCCGGCGGCGAGCGCCCCGCCCAGCACCAGGATCGCCGAGATCAGGGTGATCGCGCTGGCGCCGCGGATCGCCAGCGCCAGATTGGTCACGACCGAGCCGACCGTCTCCATCACCTCGCGCACGCGCACGCTCGTCACCATCGGATAGGTGTCGGCGACTTGCCTGATGATCTTGCCGTCGCCGGCCGCATCGCCGCCGGCCTCGGTCAGCGTCGCGATATGGGTGTGCGGCGCGCCCTTGAAGGCGTTCGGCGAGAACACGAGAACGAAATTGATGCCCATCCCCTGCCAGTCGATGGTGCGCAGATTGCCGATTTTGGCGGGGATGTCGCGGCCGAGCACGTTGACCACGACCTCGTCGCCGAGCTTGAGGGCGAGCCCGTCGGCGATCTTCTTCTCCATCGAGACCAGCGGCGGGCCGGAATAGTCGGCCTTCCACCATTCGCCTTCGACCACCTTGGAGCCCTTCGGCAGCTCCGCGGTATAGGTCAGGCCGCGGTCGCTTTGCAGCACCCACTCCGAATCGGTGGTGGGCTTGAGCTCCTCGGCGCGCACGCCGCGCGCACCGACGATGCGCCCGCGCAGCATCGGCACGTCCTCGACTGTCGCGCCCGGCGCGATCTGGCGCAGATAGCCGTCGAACTGCTCGGCCTGCGTGCTCGGGATGTCGATGAAGAAGAACGACGGCGCGCGGTCCGGCAATGCCGCGAGGAATTGTCGGCGCAGATTGCCATCGATCTGGGTGATGGTGACGAGCACCGCGAGCCCGAGCCCGAGCGACAGCACGACGGAGGGCGTCAGCGCGCCCGGCCGGTGGATGTTGGCGATCGCAAGCCGCAGCATCGGCAGGCGCGTGCGCGGCAGCCGCCGCGCGATTCCCATCAGCAGGGCGGCAATGCCGCGCAGCAGGGCGAACACCACGACGGAGGAAGCCACAAACACCGCGGCGATGCGCTTGTCGAAAGAAAGTCCGATCACGACCGCGATCAGCAGCGCCACCACGACGGCCATGAACACGAGATAGCCCAGGCGCGGCCGGTGCCATTCCGAGCTGACGGTGTCGCGGAACAGTGCCGCCACCGGCACGTCGTGCACCCGCCCGAGCGGCCACAGACCGAAGGCCAGCGCGGTCAGCAAGCCATAGACGAAGGACAGCGCCAGCTCGTCGGCGTGCACGGCCGGCACCACCGGCAGCGGCAGCAGTTTGCCGAACAGGCCGACGATGGCGAAGGGCATGGCGGCGCCGAGCGCCAGCCCGATCACCGAGCCGATTCCGGCCAGCAGGAGGACCTGCGCCAGGTAGATGCCGAACACGTCGCGCCCGGTGGCGCCGACGGCCTTGAAGGCTGCGATGACCTCGAGCTTGCGGTCGATGTGGCTCTTGACGGCATTGGCAACGCCGACGCCGCCGACCAGCAGCGCGGCGAGGCCGACCAGCGTCAGGAATTGCGTGAAGCGGCTGATGTTGCGTTCGAGCTGCGGCGAGGCATTGGAGCGGCTGCGGACCTCCCAGCCGGCCTGCGGCGCCGCGTTGCGCGCATCCGCGATGAAGGCCTCCGTGGCGCGCTCGCTGTTGCCGGTATCAGGCAGCTTCACCCGGTAGACCCAGCGCACCAGGCTGCCGGGCTGGATCAGTCCGGTGGCGCGCAGGCCCGCCTCGCTGATCAGGAAGCGCGGCCCGAAGCCGATGCCGCCGGCGAGCTTGTCGGGCTCGGCTTCGACGGTGCTGCGGATCTGGAACGTTGCGCTTCCGATGGTGACGCGGTCGCCGGTCTTCAGCGACAGCCGCGCCAGCAACGTCGGATCGGCGGCGGCACCGAACGCGCCGTCGCGCATCGCGAGCAGGTCGGACATCGCTAGCTGTGGCGCCAGCGTCAGCTGGCCCAGCATCGGATAGGTGTCGTCGACCGCCTTCATCTCGACCAGCGCGAGCTTGCCCTCGGCCGAGCGGGCCATGCCGCGCAAGGTGGCGGCCGTCGAGACGGTGCCGCGCGAGCGCAGGAAGGAGACCTCCTCGGGCTTCGCCTCGCGCTGGAACAGCACGAAGGAGACGTCGCCCCCGAGCAGCGTGCGGCCCTCGCGGGCGAGACCGTCGGAGAGGCTCGCCGAGACCGAGCCGACGCCGGCGATGGCCATCACGCCAAGCGCGATGCAGGCGATGAAGACATAGAAGCCGCGCAGGCCTCCGCGCAATTCGCGCAGCGCGTAGCGCAGCGACAGCGCGACGGCGTTGGGCCTCGCGAACGGTTCAGCCGCGACGCTCATGCCGGCGCGGACTGGGTGTCGATGCGCCCGGAGCGCAGGCGGATCACGCGATCGCAGCGATGCGCGAGCGAGGAATCGTGCGTCACCAGCACCAGCGTCATGCCGCGCTCGGCATGCTTGCCGAACAGCAGATCGACGATCTGTTTTCCCGTGGCCTCGTCGAGGTTGCCGGTCGGCTCGTCCGCGACGAGGATCGCGGGATCGGGCGCCAGCGCGCGGGCCAGTGCGACGCGCTGCTGCTCGCCGCCCGACAGCTGGGTCGGATAATGATGCAGGCGGTCGCCGAGCCCGACCGATTGCAGCTCCTGCGCCGCGCGTCTTGCAGCGTCCGGGTTGCCCGCGAGCTCGAGCGGCACGGCGACGTTCTCCAGCGCCGTCATGGTCGGGATCAAATGGAAGGACTGGAAGACGATGCCGACCTGGCGGCCGCGGAAGCGGGCCAGCGCGTCCTCGTCGAGGGCATTGAAAGGCGTGCCATTCACCACCACCTCTCCGCTATCAGGACGCTCCAACCCCGCCATCACCATCAGCAGCGTGGATTTGCCCGAGCCTGACGGGCCGATCAGGCCGATCGTCTCGCTACGGCCGACCCGCAGGCTGATATCCTTGAGGATGTGAACGCGTGCCGCGCCCGTACCCAATGAAAGATTGACGTTGGAGATGGCGATGGTGTCCGGCACGGTGCCGGCGAGCGAAGAGGTTTCGATGCGAGTGTCCATGGTCCGGTCATATGGCAACTCCGCACACGCGGTCGAGAGGCGTTACGGATTCTTCATGCACATAGCCGTGTTGATGCTCGCTTTGATGACGGTCGTGAACCCGGCTTGGGCGGAAGCGACGAAACCGGTCAAGCTCGTCGTTCTCGGCGATTCCCTGAGCGCCGGCCTCGGCCTTCAGGTCCAGGAAGCATTCCCGACAAAACTTCAAAAAGCCTTACAAGCCAAAGGGATAGCGGTGGACATGACGAATGCCGGAGTGTCCGGCGACACCTCGTCCGGCGGCCGTGACCGGCTTGACTGGTCGGTCCCGGACGGAACCGACGGCGTGATCATCGAGCTCGGCGCCAACGACGCGCTGCGCGGCATCGATCCCGACCTGACACGGACTGCGCTGACCGACATCGTCGCGCGGCTCAAGGCCCGCAAGATCGCGGTGATGCTGTGCGGCATGCTGGCACCGCCGAATTACGGCGCGGAATATGCTGCGCGCTTCAATTCGATTTATCCGGATCTAGCGAAAAAATTCGACGTGCCGCTCTATCCGTTCTTCCTCGACGGTGTTGCGGCCGACGCCAGGCTCAACCAGGCCGACGGCATTCATCCGACCGCGGCCGGTGTCGACATCATCGTCGGCAACATCATGCCCACAGTGGAGGCATTCCTTGGCACGATAAGCGAGCAACGGCGTTGAAAAGCGGGCAGCGCCAGCCGTAATTCCCAGGGATTTACCGGGGTGGGGCGCGCGATGCTTCGCAGAGTCACACAACTGCGATAGGAATCAGGGTACCGGTGATTCGTCGCCGGCTCTAATTTGGGTAAGGTCCTGCTCAGGGACTGTGCCCAAGCATCGGGAGTGCTGAACGATGCCGCGTTTGTTCACTGGTCTGGAAATTCCGGCCGAGATCGGCCAGTCGCTTTCCAACTTGCGGGGTGGCCTTCCCGGCGCCCGGTGGATCGATCCCGAAAATTATCACGTCACCTTGCGCTTCATCGGCGACATCGACGGCCTGTCCGCCAACGAGATCGCCTCGATGCTGTTTCGCGTCGACCGCAAGCCGTTCGAGGTGAAGGTGCAGGGGCTGACGAGTTTTGGCGGCCGCAAACCGAGGGCAGTCGTTGCGACGATCGCGCCGAGCAAGCCGCTGATGGAATTGCAGGCCGAGCTCGAACGCATGATGCAGCGGATCGGTCTTAATCCGGAGGGACGCAAGTTCATCCCGCATGTCACGCTGGCCCGGCTGCACGACGCCACCGACCGCGACGTCGCCGATTATCTCTCGCTGCGCGGCTACTTCCCGAGCAAGGCGTTCATGGCCGAACGCTTCGTGCTGTTCTCGTCGCGCGCCTCCACCGGCGGCGGGCCGTATGTGGTCGAGGACGCCTACGAACTGTGCGAGTAGGCCGCTCTTCGCGATGTACGAAACAGTGCGTCCCGGCTCTGCGCGGCAGCGTTCCACGCCGCCGCGCGTCCGGGACATGAAAGCGCATACCCCGTCCACCAATTGACGGCTTGCAATTTCCGCCGGTCTCTGGCGGTAAAGAGCGATGCTCTCGACCCAAAACTCCTCATTCCGCGAGGCGTATCAGGCAGAGGTCGCGTCCGGCGCGATCGAGCCCGATGCTGCGCAGGCCGAAATCGCCGAAGCCTATGCGGCGCTCGACCAGCGGCTCGCGAATTACAAGCCGCAGCGCAAGCAGGGCCTGCTCAGTCGTCTCTTCAGCGGCGACAAGGACGAGGCGCCGCACGGGCTCTACATTCATGGCGAAGTCGGTCGCGGCAAGACCATGCTGATGGACCTGTTCTTCCAGCACTCGACCGTCGAGCACAAGCGCCGCGCGCATTTCCACGAGTTCATGGCTGAAGCGCATGAGCGGATCTACGATTATCGCCAGGGTATCTCGCGCGGTGAGATCGCCGATGGCGACGTCATCGCGCTGACTGCGAACGCGATCTTCGAGGAGAGCTGGCTGCTCTGTTTCGACGAATTCCACGTCACCGACATCGCGGACGCGATGATCCTGGGGCGCCTGTTCGCAAAGCTGTTCGAGCTCGGCACCGTGGTGGTCGCGACCTCCAACGTCGCGCCCGACGATCTCTACAAGGGCGGCCTGAACCGTTCGCTGTTCCTACCCTTCATCAAGCAGATCACCGACCGCATGGACGTGCTGCGGCTCGATGCGCGCACCGATTTCCGCCTGGAGAAGCTCCAGGGCGTGCCGATGTGGCTGACGCCGGCCGACGGCGATGCGGACGCCGCGCTCAACCGCGCCTGGTCGAAGATGACCGGCAACGCCAGATGCAAGCCGCGCGATATTGCGATCAAGGGCCGCATCCTGCACGTGCCGTGCTCGGCCCATGGCGTGGCGCGGTTTGCGTTCGCCGATCTCTGCGAGAAGCCGCTCGGGGCATCCGACTATCTCAGGCTTGCGCACGACTATCACACCATCCTGGTCGACCATATTCCAGTGATGGATCTCTCCCAGCGTAACGCGGCCAAGCGCTTCATCACGCTGATCGATACGCTCTATGACAATGCCGTGAAGCTGATGGCCTCGGCCGATGCCAACCCGATCTCGCTCTACCTCGCGCACGAGGGCAACGAGGCCAACGAGTTCAAGCGGACGGCGTCGCGCCTGATCGAAATGAGCTCGGAATCCTATCTGGCGCTGCCTCACGGCCGCAAGGATTCCACCGCCAGCGGCTCCACGAAGGGCCTGGTGGAGACTTAAGTCCTATT
Source organism: Bradyrhizobium sp. CCGB20 (assembly GCF_024199855.1). Taxonomy (NCBI): domain Bacteria; kingdom Pseudomonadati; phylum Pseudomonadota; class Alphaproteobacteria; order Hyphomicrobiales; family Nitrobacteraceae; genus Bradyrhizobium; species Bradyrhizobium sp. CCGB20. The sequence goes on from NZ_JANADN010000001.1 coordinate 457,455, forward strand.
TGCCAGCGCTGTCATTTTGGGACGCGCGAGCCCCGGAATCCATTTCGCCGCCTTTGTTGGCGCCCGATGGATTCCGGGTTCGCGACCTTCGTCGCGCCTGGGAATGACAGGGATGCGCTCGAATGCTCGGCAAGCCCGACAATTGGGCATCCGGCGACTTGAACGAGGGAAGCGAAAGGGATAACCACCCGTCTCAGTTTTCCCCTCCTTACGTGTCTAAAGGACAGGTTCACATGGCGCGCGACAAGATTGCTTTGATTGGCTCAGGTCAGATCGGCGGAACGTTGGCTCATCTCATCGGCCTGAAAGAACTGGGCGACGTGGTGATGTTCGACATCGCCGAGGGCGTGCCCCAGGGCAAGGCGCTCGACATCGCGCAGTCCTCGCCGGTCGACGGCTTCGACGCGCACTACACCGGCGCGAACTCCTACGAGGCGCTCGACAACGCCAAGGTCTGCATCGTCACCGCCGGCGTGCCGCGCAAGCCCGGCATGAGCCGCGACGACCTCCTCTCCATCAACCTCAAGGTCATGGAGCAGGTCGGCGCCGGCATCAAGAAGTATGCCCCCGACGCGTTCGTCATCTGCATCACCAACCCGCTCGACGCGATGGTCTGGGCGCTGCAGAAGGCTTCCGGCCTGCCGCACAAGAAGGTCGTCGGCATGGCCGGCGTGCTGGATTCGGCGCGCTTCCGCTACTTCCTGGCCGACGAGTTCAACGTCTCGGTCGAGGACGTCACCGCCTTCGTGCTCGGCGGCCACGGCGACACCATGGTGCCGTTGGTGAAGTACTCCACCGTCGCCGGCATTCCGTTGCCCGACCTCGTCAAGATGGGCTGGACCTCGCAGGCGCGCCTCGACGAGATCGTCGACCGCACCCGCAACGGCGGCGCCGAGATCGTCAATCTGCTCAAGACCGGCTCGGCCTTCTACGCGCCCGCCGCGTCGGCAATCGCGATGGCCGAGAGCTATCTGCGTGACAAGAAGCGCGTGCTGCCCTCGGCGGCGTATCTGAACGGCGAATACGGCGTGAAGGACATGTATGTCGGCGTGCCCGTCGTGATCGGCTCCAAGGGCGTCGAGCGCGTCGTCGAGATCGAGCTCGCCGGCAAGGACCGCGAGGCCTTCGACAAGTCGGTCGGCGCCGTACAGGGCCTGGTCGACGCCTGCAAGAAGATCGCACCCGATCTTCTCGGCCGCTAAGGTCAAACCAATCCCCGCCGAAGACCGAAACCGGTCTTCGGCGGTTTCACTTCCGGGGCCCGGCCGACCACCAGTTGAAGGCTTGGCGGGCCTCCGGTTCGGCAGTCCAGAGATCGATGTCAAAGAATCCGGGTTGCAGTTCCTGTGGTATATGGTATGCCAGCCACAAGACTGAGGTGGGCCCAAGAGGTCACCGCCCGCGGGTTCAGGGAGCGACCATATGAATATCCATGAATATCAGGCCAAAGCGCTGCTGAGCGAGTTCGGCGTAGCGATCTCCAAGGGCGTGCCGGTCCTGAAGCCCGCCGATGCGGAAGCTGCCGCCAAGGCGCTGCCGGGTCCGGTCTGGGTGGTGAAGAGCCAGATCCACGCCGGCGGCCGCGGCAAGGGCAAGTTCAAGGAAGCCAGCGCCGGCGACAAGGGCGGCGTCCGCATCGCCAAGTCGGCCGCCGAGGTCTCCGAATTCGCCAAGCAGATGCTCGGCGCCACGCTGGTGACGATCCAGACCGGCCCCGCCGGCAAGCAGGTCAACCGCCTCTACGTCGAGGACGGCTCGGACATCGACAAGGAGTTCTACCTCTCGATCCTGGTGGACCGCGAGACCTCGCGCGTCTCGTTCGTCGTCTCGACCGAAGGCGGCGTTAACATCGAGGACGTCGCGCACAACAACCCCGAGAAGATCGTGACCTTCTCGGTCGACCCGGCGACCGGCATCATGGGCCATCACGGCCGTACCGTCGCCAACGCGCTGAAGCTGTCCGGCGATCTCGCCAAGCAGGCCGAGAAGCTCACCGCGCAGCTCTACGCGGCGTTCGTCGCCAAGGACATGTCGATGCTGGAGATCAACCCGCTGGTCGTGACCAAGCAGGGCCAGCTCCGCGTGCTCGACGCCAAGGTCTCGTTCGACGACAACGCGCTGTTCCGTCACCCCGAAGTGCTCGCGCTGCGCGACGAGACCGAGGAAGACGCCAAGGAAATCGAGGCGTCGAAATACGACCTCAACTACGTCACCCTCGACGGCAACATCGGCTGCATGGTCAACGGCGCCGGTCTCGCCATGGCGACGATGGACATCATCAAGCTCTACGGCATGGCGCCGGCCAACTTCCTCGACGTTGGCGGCAGCGCCAGCAAGGAGAAGGTCGCGGCCGCCTTCAAGATCATCACCGCTGATCCCAACGTGAAGGGCATCCTGGTCAACATCTTCGGCGGCATCATGAAGTGCGATGTGATCGCCGAAGGCGTCACCGCCGCCGTGCGCGAGGTCGGCCTCAGCGTGCCGCTGGTGGTCCGCCTCGAAGGCACCAATGTCGAGCTCGGCAAGAAGATCATCCGTGAATCCGGCCTGAACGTGGTGCCGGCCGACAATCTCGACGACGCCGCGCAGAAGATCGTGAAGGCCGTCAAGGGAGGCTGAGGCCATGACCCAGGACCATCTCGCCGCATCATCTCCGCTTGCAGAGCACGCGCGCCTCGCCGCGTTCGCCGGCGAATGGAATGGCGAAGAGGTGGTCTTTCCGTCGCGCTGGATGGAGGGTGGCCCTGCCACCTCTCACATCGTCGCGCGCATGGATCTCAATGGCTTCTACCTGATCCAGGACACGGTGCAGACGCGTAACGGCAAGCAGAGCTTCGCCACCCACGGCATCTTCACCTACGACCGCGACGACCGGACCTACAAATTGTTCTGGCACGATTCGCTCGGCTACACGCCGCCCTCGCCCGCTTCCGGCGGGTGGGTCGGCAAGACCCTGACGCTGGTGCGCGGCTCGCTCCGCGGCAATGCGCGCCACGTCTACGAGATCATCGACGACAATTCCTACTCGTTGAAGATCCAGTTCTCGCCGGACGCGGAAGGCTGGGCCGACGTGCTCACCGGCGTCTACCGCCGCATCCACTGACCTCTCACTCGTTAGTTCGCGAAAGCAGACCTCATGTCCATCCTGATCGACAAGAACACCAAGGTCATCTGCCAGGGCTTCACCGGCAAGAACGGCACCTTCCATTCCGAAGCCGCGATTGCCTATGGCACCAAGATGGTCGGCGGCACCTCGCCGGGCAAAGGCGGCTCGACGCATCTGGGCCTGCCGGTGTTCGACACCGTGCGCGATGCGCGTGAGAAGACCGGCGCCGATGCGTCGGTGATCTACGTGCCGCCGCCGGGCGCCGCGGACGCGATCTGCGAAGCCATCGACGCCGAGATCCCGCTGATCGTCTGCATCACCGAAGGCATTCCCGTGGTCGACATGGTGCGCGTGAAGCGCTCGCTGGCCGGCTCCAAGTCGCGCCTGATCGGGCCGAACTGCCCGGGCGTCATGACCGCCGGCGAGTGCAAGATCGGCATCATGCCGGCCAACATCTTCAAGACCGGCAGCGTCGGCATCGTCTCCCGCTCGGGCACGCTGACCTATGAAGCCGTGTTCCAGACCTCCCAGGAGGGCCTCGGCCAGACCACCGCGGTCGGCATCGGCGGCGACCCGGTCAAGGGCACCGAGTTCATCGACGTGCTGGAGATGCTGCTGGGCGACCCCAAGACCGAATCGATCATCATGATCGGCGAGATCGGCGGTTCCGCCGAGGAGGACGCCGCCCAGTTCCTCAAGGACGAGGCCAAGCGCGGCCGCAAGAAGCCGATGGTCGGCTTCATCGCCGGCGTCACCGCACCTCCCGGGCGCCGCATGGGCCATGCCGGTGCGATCATCTCGGGCGGCAAGGGCGACGCCGGTTCCAAGACCGACGCGATGAAATCGGCTGGAATTACAGTCTCGCCGTCGCCCGCCCGCCTCGGACATACGCTTGCCGAAAAATTGAAGGGCTAATTCACTCCTTCGTGCTTTTCCGGGCGAAGTTTCGCAGCAAATAGGATAAATGGTGCCTGTCGCGCTGGGCCTCTGCCGGGGAGCTCAGCGCCAGCGCCGTTTGTTATGCGCGAACCGAAATCGCCAGGAACTCAAGTATGTCTCGCCAGGACGCGAACGCAGCCTTTGCCCTCTCTTCCTTTTTGCAGGGCACCAACGCCACCTACATCGACGAAATCTACGCCCGCTACGAGAAGGACCCGTCCTCGGTCGACGCCGAGTGGCAGGAATTCTTCAAGAGCCTCAACGACCAGCCCGGCGATATCAGCAAGAACGCCGAAGGCCCGTCCTGGGAGCGCGCCAACTGGCCGCTGACCCCGCAGGACGATCTGACCTCCGCCCTCGACGGCAACTGGGCTGAAGTCGAGAAGGCGGTTGGCGCCAAGATCGCCGCCAAGGCGCAGGCCAAGGGCGGTGACAAGGCCGCCGGCCTCTCCTCCGCCGACCTGCTCCAGGCCACGCGCGACTCGGTCCGCGCGCTGATGCTGATCCGCTCCTACCGCATGCGCGGCCATTTCCACGCCAAGCTCGATCCGCTCGGCATCGAAGCCCCGCGCAACCGCGAAGAGCTCGATCCGCGCACCTATGGCTTCAGCGAGGCCGATTTCGACCGGAAAATCTTCCTCGATCACGTGCTCGGCCTCGAATACGGCACGCTTCGCGAGATCACCGCGATCTGCGAGCGCACCTACTGCCAGACGCTCGGCGTCGAGTTCATGCATATCAGCAATGCCGCGCAGAAGGCCTGGATCCAGGAGCGCATCGAGGGTCCGGACAAGGAGATCTCGTTCACCCGCGAAGGTCGCCGCGCCATCCTGATGAAGCTCATCGAAGCCGAAGGCTTCGAAAAATTCTGCGACACCAAGTTCACCGGCACCAAGCGCTTCGGTCTCGACGGCGGCGAATCGCTGATCCCCGCGCTCGAGCAGATCATCAAGCGCGGCGGCAATCTCGGCGTGAAGGAGATTGTGCTGGGCATGCCGCATCGCGGCCGCCTCAACGTGCTGACCCAGGTGATGGGCAAGGCCCATCGCGCGCTGTTCCACGAGTTCAAGGGCGGCTCGGCCAACCCCGACGCGGTCGAAGGCTCCGGCGACGTCAAGTATCACCTCGGCGCGTCCTCGGACCGCGAGTTCGACGGTAATCGCATCCATCTGTCGCTGACCGCCAACCCCTCGCATCTCGAGATCGTCGATCCCGTCGTCCTCGGCAAGGTCCGCGCCAAGCAGGACCAGCACGGCGATCCGCCGGACATGCGCATCTCGGTGCTGCCGCTCCTGATGCACGGCGACGCTGCGTTCGCGGGGCAGGGCGTGGTCGCGGAATGCTTCGGCCTGTCGGACCTGAAGGGCTACCGCACCGGCGGCTCCGTCCACTTCATCGTCAACAACCAGATCGGCTTCACCACCTATCCGCGTTACTCGCGTTCCTCGCCCTATCCGTCTGATGTGGCGAAGATGATCGACGCGCCGATCTTCCACGTCAACGGTGACGATCCGGAAGCCGTGGTGTTCGCGGCCAAGGTCGCGATCGAGTTCCGGCAGAAGTTCCACAAGCCTGTCGTCATCGACATGTTCTGCTACCGCCGGCATGGCCATAACGAGGGCGACGAGCCGGCTTTCACCCAGCCGGTGATGTACAAGCGGATCGCCGCGCATCCGTCCACGCTGGAGCTCTACGCCCGCCGCTTGATCGGCGAAGGCGTGCTGACCGAAGGCGAGGTCGACAAGGCCAAGGCCGACTGGCGCGCGCGGCTCGACGCCGAGCTCGAAGCCGGCTCCGGCTACAAGCCCAACAAGGCCGACTGGCTCGACGGCAAGTGGTCCGGTTTCAAGATCGCCGACCAGGAAGAAGATGCACGACGCGGCGTCACCGGCGTCGACGTCGCCGAGTTGAAGGAGATCGGCCGCAAGATCACCAAGGTGCCGGACGGCTTCCGCGCCCACCGCACCATCCAGCGCTTCCTCGACAATCGCGCCAAGGCCATCGACACCGGCGTCGGCATCGATTGGGCGACCGGCGAAGCATTGGCGTTCTGCACACTGCTCAACGAGAACCACCACGTCCGCCTGTCGGGCCAGGACTCCGAGCGCGGCACCTTCTCGCAGCGCCACTCGGTCCTGATCGACCAGGAAGACGAGAGCCGCTACACGCCGTTCAACCATCTCGGCCACGAGCAGGGCCATTACGAGGTCATCAACTCGCTGCTGTCGGAAGAAGCCGTGCTCGGCTTCGAATACGGCTACTCGCTCGCGGAGCCGAACACGCTGACGCTGTGGGAAGCCCAGTTCGGCGACTTCGCCAACGGTGCGCAGGTCGTGTTCGACCAGTTCATCTCCTCGGGCGAGCGCAAATGGCTGCGCATGTCCGGCCTGGTCTGCCTGCTGCCGCACGGCTATGAGGGCCAGGGACCGGAACACTCCTCGGCGCGTCTGGAGCGATATCTGCAGATGTGCGCCGAAGACAACATGCAGGTGGTCTATCCGACCACGCCGGCGAACTACTTCCACGTGCTGCGCCGCCAGCTTCATCGCGAGATCCGCAAGCCGCTGATCCTGATGACGCCGAAGTCGCTGCTGCGTCACAAGCGGGCGGTGTCGCGTCTCGAGGAGCTGGCGAAGGGCACGACCTTCCACCGCATCCTCTATGATGACGCCCAGATGCTGCCGAACGAGGCGGTCAAGCTCGTCCCCGACGAGAAGATCCGTCGCATCGTGCTCTGCTCCGGCAAGGTCTATTACGACCTCTACGAGGAGCGTGAGAAGCGCGGCATCGACGACATCTACCTGATGCGCGTCGAGCAGCTCTATCCGGTGCCGCTGAAGGCGCTGGTGGCCGAGCTGTCCCGCTTCAAGAAGGCTGAAGTGGTGTGGTGCCAGGAAGAGCCCCGCAACATGGGTGCCTGGCACTTCATCGAGCCCTATCTGGAATGGGTGCTGAACCAGGTGCACGGCGTGAGTCGGCGTCCGCGTTATGTCGGCCGCGCCGCTTCCGCTGCGACCGCCACTGGTCTGATGTCCAAGCATCAGGCGCAGTTGAAGGCGTTCCTGGACGAAGCACTGAGCTGAAGTTTTTGAGATGCTGTCATGCCCCGCGAAGGCGGGGCATCCAGTACTCTGCGGCGTTCGTTATGATCACGAAGGTCACGGCGTACTGGATTGCCCGCCTTCGCGGGCAATGACGTTTGAATTCATGACCGCACTGGCGATCTCCTTAAGGAAAAGACCATGACTGAAATTCGTGTGCCGACGCTCGGCGAATCCGTCACCGAGGCCACCATCGGCCGCTGGTTCAAGAAGGCCGGCGATCCCGTCGCCGTCGACGAGCCCTTGGTGGAGCTCGAGACCGACAAGGTCACCATCGAAGTCCCGGCGCCCTCCGCAGGCACGCTGAGCGAGATCATCGCCGCCGATGGCGCGACCGTTGCGGTCGGCGCGCTGCTCGGCCAGATCACCGACGGTGCCGGCGCTGCGAAGCCCGCCGCCGCGCCCGCCAAGCCCGCGGCTGCCGCTCCTGCTGCGGCTGCTGCCGCGCCGGCTCCCGCTGCGGCGAAGGCGCCGCCGGCCGACGCCCCGCTCGCCCCGTCCGTGCGCAAGCTCTCGGCCGAGACCGGCATCGACGCCTCGACCGTTCCGGGCTCCGGCAAGGACGGCCGCGTCACCAAGGGCGACATGCTCGCCGCGATCGAGCGTGCGGCGTCCGCGCCGACCCCGGTCAACCAGCCCGCCGCCGCCGTGCAGGTTCGCGCGCCGTCGCCGGCCGATGACGCCGCCCGCGAAGAGCGCGTCAAGATGACCCGGCTGCGCCAGACCATCGCGCGCCGCCTCAAGGACGTGCAGAACACCGCGGCCATGCTCACGACCTTCAACGAGGTCGACATGACCAACGTCATGGCGCTGCGCGCCCACTACAAGGATGCGTTCGAGAAGAAGCATGGCTCGAAGCTCGGCTTCATGGGCTTCTTCACCAAGGCCGTCGTGCAGGCGCTGAAGGACATCCCGGCCGTCAACGCCGAGATCGACGGCACCGATCTGATCTACAAGAACTACTATCACATCGGCGTCGCCGTCGGCACCGACAAGGGCCTCGTCGTGCCGGTCGTGCGTGACTGCGACCACAAGTCGATCGCCGACATCGAGAAGGGCATCGCCGATTTCGGCCGCCGCGCGCGTGACGGCCAGCTCAAAATCGACGAGATGCAGGGCGGCACCTTCACCATCACCAATGGCGGCATCTACGGCTCGCTGATGTCGACCCCGATCCTGAACGCGCCGCAGTCCGGCATCCTGGGCATGCACAAGATCCAGGAGCGCCCGATGGTCGTCGGCGGCAAGATCGAGGTCCGCCCGATGATGTATCTGGCGCTGTCCTACGATCACCGCGTGATCGACGGCAAGGAAGCCGTCACCTTCCTGGTTCGCGTCAAGGAGAGCCTGGAAGATCCGGCGCGTCTGGTGCTCGATCTCTGATCCCTGATGCTCTGCGAGCGCCGTCGCTCTCTCGCGCGACGGCGCGTGTCGAACAATGGAGGCGCGCGTGACGGATAAAGTCGTTGTCATCACCGGCGGCAGCCGCGGCATTGGGCGGGCAACTGCGATCGCGGCGGCCGCGCGCGGCTATCGCGTCGTGGTCGGCTATGCCAGCAACAAGCAGGCCGCCGACGAGGTCGTCGCGCAGATCGCGGCGAGCAACGGCAAGGCCATCGCGGTGAAATGCGATGTCGCCGAAGAAGGCGATATCGTCGAGCTGTTCAAGCAAGCGGACAAGTTCGGCACGCTTGGCGCGCTCGTCAACAATGGCGGCATCGTCGGCAAGAGCGGCGTGCGCGTCGACGAGATGTCGGCCGAGCGCATCCAGCGCGTCATGGCGGTCAACGTCACCGGCTCCATCCTCTGCGCGCGCGAAGCCGTGAAGCGGATGTCGACCAAGCACGGCGGCAAGGGCGGCGTCATCGTCAATCTGTCATCGGTCGCTGCCAAGCTCGGTTCGCCGAACACCTACGTCGACTATGCGGCGTCCAAGGGCGCGATCGATTCCTTCACCATCGGCCTCGGCTACGAGGTCGCAAGCGAAGGCATCCGCGTCGCGGGCATCCGCCCCGGCCTGATCGACACGGAAATCCATGCCGCCGGCGGCGAGCCCGACCGTGCCCATCGTCTGGCCCATATGGTGCCGATGAAGCGCGTCGGCACCGCCGACGAAATCGCCAACGCCATCGTCTGGCTGATGTCGGACGAGGCGTCCTACGTCACCGCAGCCACTCTCGATGTGTCCGGCGGACGCTGACGCGCCGCGCGGACGCTGACACATCCTCATCACGCTAAACTTACGGGACTTCCTCTCATGGCTACCTACGATCTCGTCGTCATCGGCACCGGACCTGGCGGTTATGTCTGCGCGGTGCGCGCAAGCCAGCTCGGCATGAAAGTCGCCGTGGTCGAAAAGAACGCCACGCTCGGCGGCACCTGCCTCAATGTCGGCTGCATGCCGTCGAAGGCGCTGCTGCACGCGTCCGAGATGTTCGAGGAAGCCGGGCATTCCTTCGCCAAGATGGGCGTGTCCGTTTCCGCGCCGAAGCTCGAATTGCCTGCGATGATGAACTTCAAGCAGCAGGGCATCGACGGCAACGTCAAGGGCGTCGAGTTCCTGATGAAGAAGAACAAGGTCGACGTGCTCAAGGGCACCGGCAAGATTCTTGGCACCGGCAAGGTCGAAGTCTCCGCCGACGGCAAGTCGCAGGTGATTGAAACGAAGAACATCGTGATCGCCACCGGCTCGGACATCGCGCGTCTCAAGGGCATCGAGATCGACGAGAAGCGCATCGTCTCGTCCACCGGCGCGCTGTCGCTGGAGAAAGTGCCCGGCAGAATGCTGGTGATCGGCGCCGGTGTGATCGGGCTTGAGCTCGGCTCGGTGTGGCGCAGACTCGGGTCCGAAGTCATGGTCGTCGAATTCCTCGATCGCATCCTGCCCGGCATGGACGGCGAGATCGCGAAGCAATTCCAGCGCATCCTGGAAAAGCAGGGATTTGCGTTCAAGCTCGGCTCCAAGGTCACGGGTGTCGAGAACAATGGGAAGGCGCTGCTCGCAAAGATCGAACCGGCTGCCGGTGGCGCGGCCGAGACGATCGAAGCCGACGTCGTTCTCGTCTGTATCGGCCGCGTGCCGTACACGGATGGGCTTGGCCTGAAGGAAGCCGGCGTTGCGCTGGACAATCGCGGCCGCGTGCAGATCGATCCGCATTTCGCCACCAGCCTCAAGGGCGTCTACGCCATCGGCGACGTCGTCGCCGGGCCCATGCTCGCGCACAAGGCCGAGGATGAAGGCGTCGCGGTCGCCGAGATCATCGCGGGCCAGTCCGGCCACGTGAACTACGACGTTATCCCAGGCGTCGTGTATACCACGCCGGAAGTGTCCGCCGTCGGCAAGACCGAGGAGGAGCTGAAGCAGGCGGGCGTCGCTTATACCGTCGGGAAGTTTCCCTTTACCGCCAACGGCCGCTCCAAGGTCAACCAGACCACCGACGGCTTTGTGAAGATTCTCGCAGATGCGAAGACCGATCGCGTGCTCGGCGTGCACATTATCGGCCGCGAAGCCGGCGAAATGATCCACGAGGCCTGCGTTCTCATGGAGTTCGGCGGCAGTGCGGAAGATCTCGCCCGCACCTGCCACGCGCATCCGACCCGCTCGGAGGCCATCAAGGAGGCCGCGCTTGCGGTCGGCAAGCGGGCGATCCATATGTAGGCGGCGCCCAGCGCCAAATCGGGCGGGACATCACATGCTACGCCGCCTACTTCAACCGGTCTGGGTCCTGCTGGCGATCATCTTCCTGATCGAAGCCTGGCTGTGGGACCATCTCGAGCCGATCGTTGCGCGGGTTGTCGCAATCATCCCGCTCGCCCGGTTCAAGCAATGGCTGTCGGAGCGTGTCGATGCGCTGTCGCCGGCGATGACGCTGATCGTCTTCGCCGTCCCGATCATCCCGCTGTTTCCGCTCAAGCTGGTGGGGCTGTGGCTGCTCGCGCACGAGTACTGGACCAGCGCGGTCTTCACCATCCTGTTCGCAAAGCTGCTCGGCGTCGGCGTCACCGCCTTCGTGTTCGACGTGACGCGCGACAAGCTCATGGAGATGCACTGGTTCGAGCGGATCTATGATCTCGTGATGAAGCTGCGCGCCAAGGCCGCCGAGCTGGTCGACCCGATCAAGCGGCGCGTCCGCGAGCTGATCGCCGGCAACGGCGAGGGTTGGTCGTCACGTACGCTCCGCCTGATCCAGCGTTTCCGCAAGAGCGTGCACGAGGCGCGCTGACACATACTCAGTGTCATTGCCCGCGAAGGCGGGCAATCCAGTATTCCAGAGACGTAAATCAAACACCGAGAAGCCGCGGCGTACTGGATGCCCCGGTCAAGTGTTTAGCCCGGACAGATCACTGACGGGTGTTCGGAGACATAGCTGACACATCAACATTGGCTGGATTGGTCCGATTCGGGAGGCCGTCCATGCCTTGGAATGAGGTGTCAGTAATGGATCAGCGCCACGAGTTTGTGCGGCTTGCTTTGCAAGAGGGAGCCAATCGGCGCGAGCTCTGCCGCCGGTTCAACATCAGTCCTGATGTTGGCTACAAGTGGCTGGCGCGCTGGCAGGCCGGTGATCGGGAGCTGGCCGACCGCTCGCGGCGCCCGCACGCGATGCCCAGGCGGAGTGAGCCCGCGGTCGAGACGCAGGTTCTGGCTGTGCGCGACAAGCATCCGGCCTGGGGAGCGCGGAAGATCGCCCATTGCCTGAAGCGGGGCGGGCAGACGGTGCCTGTGCCGTCAACGGTGCACCAGATCCTGTGCCGGAACGGCCGGGTCAGCCCCAGCGAGAATGCACCGCCAAATCCGGGGCACCGCTTCGAGAAGGAAGCTCCCAACCTGCTGTGGCAGATGGACTTCAAGGGGCACCTGCCGCTCGCCAACGGAACGCGCTGCCATCCGCTCACAATCGTCGACGATCACTCGCGCTATGTTCTGTGCCTGAAGGCCTGTGCCGACGAGCAGCGTCTGACCGTGCAGGATCACCTGACGGCGACGTTCCGCTGCTATGGCCTGCCGGAGGCCTTCTACACCGACAACGGCTCACCCTGGGGCGACACGTCCGGCATTCGTTGGACCGGACTGAAGGTGTGGCTGCTCAAGCTTGGCGTCAGGGTGGTCCATGCCAGGCCGTGCCATCCACAGGCCCGCGGCAAGAACGAACGCTTCCATCGCACCCTGAAGGCCGAGGTCTTTGCCATGCGCCGCTTCCGCACCCTCCCGGAAGTCCAGCGTGCCTTCGATGCCTGGCGGCCGGTCTACAATCTGGAGCGGCCCCACGAGGGCCTGGATATGCACGTCCCTGCCGATCGCTTCCGGCCAAGTGCCCGTGCCATGCCGGCCCGCGTTCCGAACGTCGCGTATGACAGCGGCGAGATCGTGCGCAGGGTCTCATCGACAAGACCCTACATCTCCTTCAAGGGGCGCTTCTGGAAAGTTCCCCAGGCTTTCGCACGCGAACGTCTCGCCATCCGACCGCTGGATCGTGACGGCCACTACGGAATCTTCTTCGCCAGCTGGCAGGTCGCATCCATCGACTTGACCAACGCCCAACCTGTCAGTGATGTGTCCGAACAGGTGTCAGCTATGTCTCCGGACTAAACATCAAGCCGGGGCATGACACTGTCTGTGTGGCTTCAAGCGCCCCGCATCAGCTCAATGCAAATGCAGCAGATGCGGCCACCACAGGCCGAGCGCGGTCATGAACAGGCCGGCGAGCGTCAGGATGCCGCCGACATAGGCGAGCGCGATCATGCCGGTGATGATGGTGGCCGAGGCCAGCACGATGCCGATCTGGAAGGCCGCCGACGCCAGCTCGAAGTGATGGTATTTCGCGGTCGCCTCGTCGCGCACGTGCTCGGCGTGCTTGGCCTTCTCGGCGAGCTGCTCGGTGCCTTCGCCGGTCTCCGGCTCGGAGCGGTAGCGTTGCGCGGTCTTGGTCCAGTCGTCGACCTGCTTCTGCACCGTCGCCTTCATGGCGTCGTCGGTCGTGGCGCCCAGCGTGAGCTTGCCCTGCTCGGCCGCGGTGATCACCACGGTGCGGCGGATGCTCTTGGCCTGGAAGAAGGCCCAGAGATTGGCCGCCTCGACGTTCTTGCTGATCGATTCGGTCTGGGCGCCCTTGCCGAGCGTTTCCGAGATCGCCAGGAACAGCGCCAGAATCGCGATCAGGAGCGCGATCTTCTTGTTCGAGCCGGACGCGTGTTCGGCGTGCTCGGCGTGCTCCATGCTTTCGTGTGCGCTCATGATTCCCCTCCGGTCTCGGTTCCTCACGATTGACCGAACCGCGGGCGCCGCGCAAGAGGGACGCGCGTTATGACAGCTTCATGTCAGGCTTCAGCGCCGCGGATGCGCGCTCGCATAGACCTCGAGCAGCCGCTCGGAATCGATCCCGGTATAGATCTGCGTGGTCGAGAGCGAGGAATGGCCGAGCAATTCCTGGATGGCGCGCAAGTCCCCGCCGCGCGACAAGAGATGCGTGGCGAAGGAATGGCGGAGCGCGTGCGGCGTCGCGCTGTCGGGCAGGCCGAGTGCGCCGCGCAGCCGCTCCATCGCGAGCTGGATGATGCGCGGGCTGAGCGGGCCGCCGCGTGCGCCGAGGAAGATCGGGCCCTCGGGAGGCAGCGGATACGGGCACATCGCGACGTACTCTTGCACCAGCTCGAGCACGTTTTGCAGCACCGGCACCATGCGGGTCTTGTTGCCTTTGCCGGTCACGATCAACACGTCGCCCTCGCCGGGACGCGGCACCTCGCGGCGCTTCAGGCCGAGCGCTTCGGAGATGCGCAGGCCCGATCCATACAGCAGCGCCATCACCGCGGCGTCGCGCGCCAGAACCCAGGTCTCGCGTTCCTCGCCGGCGCGCTCGTCGGCGTCCGCAAGGCGCTTTGCCGATGCCATCGGCAATGGCTTTGGCAGGCTCTTCGCAACCTTTGGCGCGCGGATCGCGGATAACGCGCCGACCTTGCCCTTGCCCTCGCGTTCGAGGAAGCGGCCGAACGAACGCAGGCCCGCCAGCGCGCGCATCAAGCTGCGGCCGGCAATGTCGTCGGCGCGGCGCATCGCCATGAAGGAGCGGATGTCGGTGGCTTCCAGCGCGGCGAAGCGCGCCAACGTGACGCGTTCGCCCCAATGGGAGCAGAGGAAATCCAGGCACTGCCTGAGGTCGCGGCCATAGGCCTCCAGCGTCTTCGGCGACAGCCGCCGCTCGGCGCCGAGATGCGACAGCCAGCGCGTCATCTCCTGCGCGATGTCAGGATCGGCGCTGGCGAGCTCGATTTGTGGGGCGGCCGCTTTGCTCATGCGCTCTGGACGTAATGATTCCGCACAGTATATCGCATCACACCCGTTTACTGTTCGCTAAGGCCGCCCCGGGGCGCTAGCCTTGAGGTCTCCAGGTTCCGATTCTCCCTCCAAGACACTTCATGGATCACTCGTCGCGCAGCAACGCCGCCCCCGCCAACGCGACCCGCATGGTCGACGTGCTGGTGCCGGTCGCGCTCGACCAGACCTATTCCTACAAGGTGCCGCGCGGGATGGAGCTGAAGGCGGGCGATCTCCTCAGTGTGCCGCTCGGCCCGCGCGAGGTGCTCGCCGTGGTCTGGGCTGAAAACGCCAATCCCGATCCGCGCCTGCACAACCGCCTCAAGGAGGTCAGCGAAAAGCTCGACATCCCGCCTTTGAAGCCCGAGTTGCGTTCCGTGGTCGACTGGGTCGCCAATTACACGCTGAGCCCGCGCGGCATGGTGCTGCGCATGTGCCTGCGGATGGGCGAGAATCTCGGCCCCGAGCGGGTGCGCGCCGGCGTGCGCCTGGTCGGCGATCCGCCGCGGCGGCTGACGCCGGCGCGGCAGCGCGTGATGGAGGTGCTGTCGGACCGGCTGCTGCACGGCAAGTCCGAGGCGGCCAAGGAAGCGGGAGTCTCGGCCGGCGTGATTGACGGCCTCGTCGACGAGGGCACGCTGACGGTCGAGCCGATGCCGCCGCCTCCGCCGCCGCCCGCGCCCGATCCGGAATTCGGCCGGCCGGATTTTTCGCCGCTCCAGCGCACCGCCGCCGATACGATGCGCGCGCTCGCCGCCAACGGCACGTTTCACGTCGCGCTGCTGGACGGCGTCACCGGCTCCGGCAAGACCGAGGTCTATTTCGAGGCGGTTGCGGAAGCGATCCGTCGGGGAAAACAGTCGCTGATCCTGATGCCGGAGATCGCGCTGACCGGCCAGTTCCTCGATCGTTTCGCGCAGCGTTTTGGCGTGCGCCCGATCGAATGGCATTCGGAACTGACGCCGCGCACCCGCGCGCGCAATTGGGCCGCGATCTCCGAAGGCACCGCCCCGGTCGTGGTCGGCGCGCGCTCGGCGCTGTTTTTACCTTACGCCAATCTCGGGCTGATCGTGGTCGATGAAGAGCACGACCAGGCCTACAAGCAGGACGAGGGCGTACATTATCACGCCCGTGACATGGCGGTGGTGCGGGCGCATATCGCCAAAATTCCGATCGTGCTGGCGTCCGCCACGCCGTCGGTCGAGTCCGAGGTCAATGCGCGCAAGACCCGCTATCAGCGCATCGCGCTGCCCTCGCGCTTCGGCGGCCAGCACATGCCGCATATCGAGGCCATCGACATGCGCCGCGAGCCGCCAGCGCGCGGGCGTTTTATCTCGCCGCGCCTCGCTTCCGAGATCAGAACGGCGATCGAAAAGCGCGAGCAGGCGCTGCTGTTCCTCAATCGCCGCGGCTATGCGCCGCTGACGCTGTGCCGCGCCTGCGGCCATCGCTTTGCCTGCACGATCTGCGATGCCTGGCTGGTCGATCACCGTTTCCGCCAGCGCCTCGTCTGCCATCACTGCGGCTTCTCGATGCCGCGCCCGCAGACCTGCCCGCATTGCGCGGCGGAGGAATCGCTGGTCGCGGTCGGGCCCGGTGTCGAGCGCTTGCAGGAGGAGGCGGCGGCGCTGTTCCCGAACGCACGCACCATGGTGCTGTCGAGCGATCTCATCACCTCGATCGAGACCATGCGCTCGGAACTTGCCGAGATCGCGGAGGGCCGCGTCGACATCATCATCGGCACGCAGCTCGTCGCCAAGGGCCACAATTTCCCGCGGCTCAATCTCGTCGGCGTGGTCGATGCGGATCTCGGCCTGTCCAACGGCGATCCGCGCGCCTCGGAGCGCACCTGGCAATTGCTCAACCAGGTGATCGGCCGCGCCGGGCGCGAGCAGGGCCGCGGCGTTGGCTATCTCCAGACCCACCAGCCCGATCATCCCGTGATGAAGGCGCTGATCGCCTGCGACCGCGAGGCCTTCTACGACAGCGAGATCGATCTGCGCGAACGCACGCTCTATCCGCCGTTCGGCCGGCTCGCGAGCCTGATCATCTCGGCAGGCGACCGTCCGAGCGCCGAAGGCCTTGGCCGCCGCCTCGTTGCGCTCGCCCCGCGCGACGAGCGCGTCGTGGTGCTGGGTCCGGCGGAGGCGCCGCTCGCCGTGATCAAGGGCCGTTACCGCTTCCGCATCCTGGTGAAATCGGCGCGCGGTTTTGATCTGTCGGACTATCTGCGCAACTGGCTCGCCGTGTGCCCGAAGCCGAAGGGCAATCAGAAGCTCGAAGTGGACGTCGACCCGCAGAGCTTTTTGTAGTTCTCCCCCGTCATTGCAAGCGAAGCGAAGCAATCCAGACAGTCTCCGCGGAAAGACTCTGGATTGCTTCGCTTCGCTCGCAATGACGGAAGAATAGAAAAACCCGCCGTCCCCCAAGACGGCGGGCTTGTTTTACCCGCTGATCCCGTCGCTCACAGGTCCATGCGGACGCTGACGGGAACTGCGGTGAGGCGCATCTCACGCCTTAGGAGACGACCTCCGCGGTGACGCGGCCGACGCCGGCACCGGTGAGGCCGATGGCGCGGGCAGCGCCCGTGGAGAGATCGAGAACCCGGCCGCGAATGAACGGACCACGGTCATTGATGGTGACGATGACGCTCGAGCTGCCATGGGTGACGCGCAGCTTGGTGCCGAACGGCAGCGAACGATGCGCCGCGGTCATGGCGTTCTGGTTGAAGCGCTGGCCCGAGGCAGTCCTGCTCCCGGATTCGTTGCCGTAGTAGGAGGCCATGCCGGAGAAGCTGCGGCCCGTGCCCGACGACGGCGTCATCGACGCATTGGCGTTGCGCCAATCGGCGGTCGTGTTGGTATCGTTCTGGGCGTGGTGGCGGTGATGATGGTGAGAATAGCGGTGGTGATGCCGGGATTTGGCAGAGGCTTCGGTGGCGGTTCCACCGACGACCAGGGTTGCGGCGATGAAAGCGATCGCCGTACGCGGCCGGGTCACGCCCAGCGTCTTCAAAGACAGCATTTATCAGTCCCTAAGCTAGTATTGCCACATATGTGGCAAGAGGAGCCCCTATCAGTTTGTGAGCGGGATCGCGTTTCGATTCCTAATGAGGCGTGAATTGGGCAGTAAATCTGTTCTATGTCGTCGTGTAATATCTTGTTACCGGCGGCCGATATTCAGCCGATGCTCCGTATCTTTCGGCTTTAACGATTTGTTAATCTAAAGATTACTTGCGAATACTGTAGATCGAAGTTGTTGTTCCCGATATTTAGAATTGGGTAAGTATTCGGAAGGTGGAACCGACGGGATCGGAATCACGCCTCAGCGATCTGTGTTCATGGCGGCTATGCGCTGGGAGCAGGAACGAATGGGCGTCGGGCCGCCGCAATGCTCGCGGCAATTCCGTGTCGTGGCAGTTCGCTGACGCGGCGCCGTCGTCTGCGACGAACTGGCGACAGAAGGTCGTGCCTTTAATTTGGCGTCATGTTGCACGTGCGCGCCTGCTATGATAGCAAAGCCGCGATTTTAACGGATCCGGCACCTCCCGTGTCGGCCGAAAATCGAAGTCCCGCTTGAATTCCAAGGGCTTGGATCGCTTGGCGCCGCGTTGTGGCGACGGTTTTTCCCTTGCGAATTTGACAGCAAAAAGAGCGCGTCTGTGGCTGCAGAAGATACGTCCGTTTCAGGTGTGTCCGGTCGTTATGCAACGGCCTTGTTTGAACTGGCCCGCGACCAGAAAGTGGTCGACGAGGTCAAGGCCGATCTCGATAAATTCGAGGCCTTGCTGAACGAAAGCGCCGATCTGAAGCGCCTCGTCCGCAGCCCGGTTTTCGCGGCCGATGCCCAGTCCAGGGCCCTCTCGGCCGTGCTGGACAAGGCGGGCATAGCCGGCATCTCCGCCAATTTCCTGAAGGTCCTGACCGCCAACCGCCGCCTGTTCGCGGTGGCTGACGTCATTCGCGCCTATCGCGCCCTCGTCGCCAAGTTCAAGGGCGAGACGACGGCCGACGTCACCGTGGCGGAAGCGCTTTCGGACAAGAATCTCGACGCCCTCAAGGTTGCCCTGAAGTCGGTGACCGGCAAGGACGTCGCGCTCAACGTGAAGGTCGATCCCTCGATCATCGGTGGCCTCGTGGTCAAGCTTGGCAGCCGCATGATCGATAGTTCGCTTCGCACCAAACTCAATTCGATCAAGCACGCGATGAAAGAGGCAGGCTGATGGACATCCGCGCCGCGGAAATTTCCGCGATCCTCAAGGACCAGATCAAGAATTTCGGCCAGGAAGCTGAAGTTTCCGAAGTCGGACAGGTGCTGTCCGTCGGCGACGGTATTGCCCGCGTCTACGGTCTGGACAACGTCCAGGCCGGTGAAATGGTCGAGTTCGAGAACGGCACCCGCGGCATGGCGCTGAACCTCGAAACCGACAACGTCGGTGTCGTTATTTTCGGCGCCGACCGCGAGATCAAGGAAGGCCAGACCGTCAAGCGCACCCGCGCCATCGTGGACGCGCCGGTCGGCAAGGGCCTGCTCGGCCGCGTCGTCGACGCGCTCGGCAACCCCATCGACGGCAAGGGTCCGATCCAGGCCGACAAGCGCATGCGCGTCGACGTCAAGGCGCCCGGCATCATTCCGCGCAAGTCGGTGAACGAGCCGATGGCGACCGGCCTCAAGGCGATCGACGCCCTGATCCCGATCGGCCGCGGCCAGCGCGAGCTGATCATCGGCGACCGTCAGACCGGCAAGACCGCGATCGCGCTCGACACCATCCTGAACCAGAAGCCGCTCAACGCGCAGCCGGACGAGAACATCAAGCTGTATTGCGTCTACGTCGCGATCGGCCAGAAGCGTTCGACCGTCGCCCAGTTCGTGAAGGTGCTGGAAGAGCAGGGCGCGCTCGAATACTCGATCGTCGTCGCCGCCACCGCTTCGGATCCGGCGCCGATGCAGTACATCGCGCCGTTCACCGGCTGCACCATGGGCGAATACTTCCGCGACAACGGCATGCACGCCGTCATCATCTATGACGATCTGTCCAAGCAGGCCGTCGCCTACCGCCAGATGTCGCTGCTGCTGCGCCGCCCGCCGGGCCGCGAAGCCTATCCGGGCGACGTGTTCTATCTGCACTCCCGCCTGCTCGAGCGCGCGGCGAAGCTGAACAAGGACCAGGGCTCGGGCTCGCTGACGGCGCTGCCGGTCATCGAAACCCAGGCCAACGACGTGTCGGCCTACATCCCGACCAACGTCATCTCGATCACCGACGGCCAGATCTTCCTGGAAACCGACCTGTTCTTCCAGGGCATCCGTCCCGCGGTGAACGTCGGTCTGTCGGTGTCGCGCGTCGGTTCTTCCGCGCAGACCAAGGCCACCAAGAAGGTCGCCGGCAAGATCAAGGGCGAGCTCGCGCAGTACCGCGAAATGGCGGCGTTCGCGCAGTTCGGCTCCGATCTCGACGCCTCGACCCAGCGCCTGCTCAACCGCGGTTCGCGCCTGACCGAGCTCCTGAAGCAGCCGCAGTTCGCACCGCTGAAGATGGAAGAGCAGGTCTGCGTGATCTGGGCCGGCACCAACGGCTATCTCGATCCGCTGCCGCTCAACAAGGTGCGCGCGTTCGAGGACGGCCTGCTGTCGCTGCTGCGCGGCAAGAACGCCGACATCCTCACCGCGATCCGGGACAGCCGCGATCTCTCCGACGACACCGCCGCCAAGCTGAAGTCGGCGGTCGAAGGCTACGCCAAGAGCTTCGCCTGATTGCTGCATGGCCGGGTCTACCGGCCATGACCGCTTCGCGAGAGGCAAGACAATACGAAGCGTGCCCGGCGCCCGGCCGGGCATCGCGTTAGGGACAGGCTAGCGGTTCGATGTTGCGTCGAACCGCCGGGGTGAACGAAGAATGGCGTCACTTAAAGACATGCGCGTCCGCATCGCCTCCACCAAGGCGACGCAGAAGATCACCAAGGCGATGCAGATGGTCGCGGCGTCCAGATTGCGCCGTGCCCAGCAGGCGGCCGAGGCGGCGCGGCCTTATGCCGACAAGATGAGCGCGGTGATCTCCAACATCGCCAGCGCTGCCGCGGGTTCGCCCGGCGCGCCGGCGCTGCTGTCCGGCACCGGCAGGGACCAGGTCCACCTGCTGCTGGTCTGCACCGGCGAGCGCGGCCTGTCTGGCGCCTTCAACTCCTCGATCGTTCGCCTCGCGCGCGAACGCGCCCAGGCGCTGATCGCGCAGGGCAAGGAAGTCAAATTCTTCTGCGTCGGCCGCAAGGGCTACGAGCAGCTCCGCCGCCTGTTCGACAAGCAGATCGTCGAGCATCTCGACCTGCGCAGCGTTCGCCAGCTCGGCTTCGTCAACGCCGAGGACATCGCCAAGAAGGTGCTGGCCCGTTTCGACAACGGCGAGTTCGACGTCTGCACGTTGTTCTACGCGCAGTTCAAGTCGGTGATTGCCCAGATCCCGACCGCGCAGCAGATCATTCCGCTGGTCGTCGAGGAAAAGGCGGCGAACGCGGCGACGACGTCCTACGAATACGAGCCGGAAGAGGACGAGCTGCTGTCCGGCCTGTTGCCGCGCAATATCGCGGTGCAGATCTTCCGCGCGTTGCTGGAAAACAACGCCTCGTTCTACGGCGCGCAAATGAGCTCGATGGACAACGCCACCCGCAACGCGGGTGAAATGATTCGCAAGCAAACCCAGATCTACAACCGAACCCGTCAAGCCCAGATCACCAAGGAGCTGATCGAGATCATCTCCGGCGCCGAGGCGGTCTGACGCACGAACTAAACGACGGTCGTTCAAGTACAGAATTTCGAAGGAGAGCTTCATGGCTACAGCAGCTAACCCGGTCGGTCGCGTCACCCAGGTCATGGGCGCCGTCGTCGACGTTCAGTTCGAAGGCCACCTGCCGGCCATTCTCAATTCGCTGGAAACCAAGAACGGCAACATCCGCCTCGTGCTGGAAGTTGCGCAGCATCTCGGCGAGTCCACCGTGCGCACGATCGCGATGGACGTGACCGAGGGTCTGGTGCGCGGCCAGGAAGTGACCGACACCGGCCAGCCGATCGCGGTTCCGGTGGGCGACGGCACGCTCGGCCGCATCATGAACGTGATCGGCGAGCCGATCGACGAAGCCGGCCCGATCAAGTCCGAAGGCGTGCGCGCCATCCACCAGGACGCGCCGACCTACACCGACCAGTCGACCGAAGCTGAAATTCTCGTCACCGGTATCAAGGTCGTCGATCTCTTGGCTCCGTATGCGAAGGGCGGCAAGATCGGCCTGTTCGGCGGCGCCGGCGTCGGCAAGACCGTGCTGATTCAGGAGCTGATCAACAACGTCGCGAAGGCGCACGGTGGCTACTCCGTGTTCGCCGGCGTCGGCGAGCGTACCCGCGAGGGCAACGACCTCTATCACGAGTTCATCGAGTCCAAGGTCAACGCCGATCCGCACAATCCGGATCCGAGCGTGAAGTCGAAGTGCGCGCTGGTGTTCGGCCAGATGAACGAGCCGCCCGGCGCCCGCGCCCGCGTCGGCCTCACCGGCCTGACCGTCGCCGAGCACTTCCGCGACCAGGGCCAGGACGTGCTGTTCTTCGTCGACAACATCTTCCGCTTCACCCAGGCCGGCTCGGAAGTGTCGGCGCTCTTGGGTCGTATTCCTTCGGCGGTGGGTTATCAGCCGACGCTCGCCACCGACATGGGCGCGCTGCAGGAGCGCATCACCACCACGCAGAAGGGCTCGATCACCTCGGTGCAGGCCATCTACGTTCCGGCCGACGACTTGACCGACCCGGCGCCCGCGACCTCGTTCGCGCACTTGGACGCCACCACGGTGCTGTCGCGCGCGATCTCGGAAAAGGGCATCTACCCGGCGGTGGATCCGCTCGACTCGACCTCGCGCATGCTCTCGCCGCTCGTCGTCGGCCAGGAGCACTACGACACCGCGCGTCAGGTCCAGCAGGTGCTGCAGCGCTACAAGTCGCTCCAGGACATCATCGCCATTCTCGGCATGGACGAGCTCTCGGAAGAGGACAAGCTGACGGTGGCCCGCGCCCGCAAGATCGAGCGCTTCCTGTCGCAGCCGTTCCACGTCGCCGAAATCTTCACCGGCTCGCCCGGCAAGTTCGTCGACCTCGCGGACACCATCAAGGGCTTCCGCGGCCTCTGCGAAGGCAAGTATGACCACCTGCCGGAAGCCGCCTTCTACATGGTCGGCACCATCGAAGAGGCAGTCGAGAAGGGCAAGAAGCTGGCGGCCGAAGCCGCCTAAGAGGCGAATAGCGAATAGGGAGTGGCGAGTAGAATCTATTCGCCATTCGCTACTCGCCAGTCGCCCGTTCGCTACTCACCATTCGCAGGTTTCCAATGGCCACCTTCCACTTCGATCTCGTCTCGCCGGAAAAGCTCGCATTCTCGGGCGAGGTCGACCAGGTCGACATCCCCGGCGTCGAAGGTGACTTCGGCGTGCTGGCGGGACATGCGCCGGTCGTGGCTGCGATCCGGCCCGGCATTCTCACCGTGACCTCCGGCGGCCGGCACGAGAAGATCATCGTGCTCGGCGGTATCGCCGAAGTCTCCGAAAAGGGCCTCACCGTGCTCGCCGACGTCGCGACGTCGCTGGCCGAACTCGACCGCATCCAGTTTGCTGCGACCGTCGCGGAGATGGAGGAAGGGTTGAAGGAGCACGAGGGCGACGAGCTCGACCAGGCCATCGCGCGGCTCGACCACTTCAAGAGCATCCAGCAGCAGCTCAACAGCACGGCTATGCACTAAGCCCCGGTGCACTGCTCCGGGGCTCAGGTTTCAAATTTCTGAACAGGTTCAGCGCTCGTCACGGAAGTGGCGGGCGCTGAAACTTTGTTGCACCGCGCCGCCGATAGCGGCATTCTGCCCTCGCGAATTTGTTCCGGGGCTGGTGACAGATGAAACGCAAGATCGCAGCGATTTTCGCAGCCGATATTGCCGGTTACTCGAGGCTGGTCGCGGAAGACGAAGAGGAGACGCTGCGGCGTCTCGCCTCCTATCGCGAGGTCGTCGACGATTTCATCGCCAAGGCCGGCGGACGCATCTTCAACACGGCGGGCGACGCCGTGCTCGCGGAATTTCCGAGCGCGGTCGATGCGGTGCGCTGCGCGATCGACATCCAGGAATCCTTGCGAACCCGCAACATGGCCTATCCGCCGAGCCGGCAGATGTCGTTCCGCATCGGCATCACCATCGGCGACGTGGTCGAGCGCGACGGCGATCTGCTCGGTGACGGCGTCAATATCGCGGCCCGGCTCGAAGGCCTCGCCGAGGTCGGCGGCATCTGCGTCTCCCGCGCCGTGCACGAGCAGGTCGCCAACAAATTGTCGGTGCACTTCGCCGATATCGGCGCGCAGGAGGTCAAGAACATCCCGACGCCGGTGCACGCCTACATGGTGGCGATGCGGCGCGAGGACGGCAGCTACGCGACGCCGCAGATCAAGAAGCCGGTCTCCAAGCTGGCCGCCGCACCCGTATGGATGTGGCCGCTGGTGGTTGCGGTGGTCTCGGTCACCGCCATCGGCGTCTCCGGCTTCCTCTACAACACCAAGCTCAAGCAGACGGCGAGCGTGGCCGTGCCGCCGGTCGCGACACCGAGTGCCGCGCCGAGCGCAATGCCGGCGGCGCCGAGCCCGATGCCGACCCAGATGGCAAAGGCGCCGATGACAATGGCACCGGCGAATGCCGGCGCTGCGATGGCTCCGATGCCCGCACCGTCGCCGTCCGCCTCGCCGATGGCCGGCAAGTTCAATGCCGACAGCGTGCCCTTCATCAACGAGCGCGTCCGCAGCTACCTCGCCGGCGACTATTCCACGGCCGGCGACTACAAGGCTTTCGCGCTCAATGTCGGCGGCTTCACCGGCTCGGCGCTGAACCAGCCGAGCGAGGAGGCCGCGCGCAGCTCCGCGCTCGAGCAGTGTCAGAAGCGGGCCGATGCCGCGCAATCGCCACGGCGCTGCGAGCTCTATGCCGTCGGCAACACGATGGTCTACGCGCATGGCAAGCCGCCGATGCCGCCACAGCCCTGGGTGCGGCACGACGCCATGACCGAGCGGCCGTTCGCCTCGAAGGATTTTCCGATCGTGCGCGATCCGCAGAAGGTCCGACTCGAAAACATGTTCGTGCCGGCGGCGAAGTCCCGCTCGGTCGCGCTCGGACCGGGCGGACAATATTTCATGGTGCTCGGCGCATCATCCACTGAGGACGCGGCGCGGCGTTCCCTGGAATCGTGCGGCGCCATCGCCGGCGTCGCCTGCCTGGTCGTCGCCATCGACGACAATTTCGTCGTGCCGATCCCGACCCTGTTCAGGATCACCGGCTTCTTCAATGCCGCTTCCAGCGCCTCGATCGTCGCCGATGCACGCGGTGAGGTGATGCGCAAGCTCACCGACGCCATGGGCTGGACCGCGGTCGCGGTCGGCACCGCGGGCCGGCCGGGCCTCGGCCTGAAGGCCGCCGACGAGCAGACCGCCGTCAATTCCGCACTCGCCGACTGCGCCAAGCGCGACAGCGACTGCCACGTCATCGCGATCGGCCCGTTCACGGTCGGGCCGATGAATTAGAATTGCGATGGGTTGAGACTCGAACCAGCGCGCCAACGAAGGTGCGTTCCCTCCCCCCTTGCGGGGGAGGGCTAGGGAGAGGGGCAGCCACGAACTCAGAGCTCGCCCGGAGCCACCCCTCTCCCCAACCCTCCCCCGCAAGGGGGGAGGGAGCTCAGCGGAGCAAGCGGTGGCGTTCTTGCCGAAGAGCCATGACGCGCCCCTCACACGTAAATTTCCGGCGAAAAATCCTCTAACGATTTCAACCCCATCTCTACTGTGCATGGGGTTGTTTTCGCAGGTTCAGTTTCCGAACGGCGCAAACTCTCGCGCCACCGCGCGGTAGACGTCGCGGCGAAACGGCACCACGAGATCGGCGACGCGGTCGAGCCGCTCCCAGCGCCAGGCGTCGAACTCCGCGGGCTGTTCGTTGCGCGGCGTCAGCGGATCGATTTCGTCGTCCTTGCCGGTGAAGCGCAGCGCGAACCACTTCTGTCGCTGGCCGCGGAATTTCGCCAGCCGGTGCGTCTGCGGTCCGTCATAGGGAGGGAATTCGTAAGTCAGCCAGTCGGTCTCGCCGAGATAGTCCGCGCTCCTGACGCTGGTCTCTTCCCAAAGCTCGCGCAGCGCGGCGTCGCGCAAATTCTCGCCCTCGTCGACGCCGCCTTGCGGCATCTGCCAGTCGAGACCCGGCAGGATGATCTCGGGTCCGTCGCCCTTGAAGCGGTGGCCGATCAGCACACGGCCATCGGCATTGAAGAGGGCGATCCCCACGTTGGGGCGGTAGGGCTTCTGATCGGTCACGAGCGTATCTTTCATCGTCATTCCGGGCGATGCATTAGCATCGAACCCGGAATGACGATTTGATTTATTCATCCGCCAGCGCGGAAAATTCCTTCACCACGCGCTCATAGACCGGGCGCTTGAACGGGATGATCAGCCCCGTCAGGTTCTTCATCGGCTCCCAGCGCCAGCTCACGAACTCGGCCTTGTGGCCGCCGCCGCCGGGCTTTTCGACATTGATCTCGCTGTCCTTGCCGGTGAAGCGCACCGCGAACCATTTCTGGCGCTGGCCGCGATAGCGGCCCTTCCAGGCGCGTCCCGCGACCGTGCGCGGGATGTCGTAGATGAGCCAGTCCGGAACTTCGCCGAGCCGCTCGACCGAGCGCACGCTGGTCTCCTCGTAGAGCTCACGCCTGGCCGCATCCCAGGTGTCCTCACCGGGATCGACGCCGCCTTGCGGCATCTGCCAGACATGGGTGTCGTCGACATGCTCGATGCCGCCGGCGCGGCGGCCGATGAACACCAGACCCTTCTTGTTGATCAGCATCACACCGACGCAAGTCCGGTAGGGCAGATCTTCGTAACGCGCCATTCCGCCAGACCTCTCGCGTGCTTTTGGTGGGCATGCCGGCCTCGAGGGCCAGTGCGGTACCAATCCGTTGATTTAGCTGGATTTTGATTTCAGCATCGCGGTTGTCAATGGCACCAAAAGGATACCACGGTCGCTCAATGACTTGGTCCAGCTGCCGATGCGCTCGATCGAGACCGGCAGGGCGGAGGCGGTGCCGACCGCGACGCCGCGCTCGCGCGCCACCGATTCGAGCTTGTTCAGGGCGCGGTCGATCTCGGTCGGGGTCGGCACCACGTCGATCGCGATGTCGCCTTTGCCGAACGGCATCGCCTGGCTTGCCGCGGCCTGGGGCGCGATGCTGCGGGGCGAGGAGCCGTCGTCGAAGAAGCCGAGGCCGCGCTTGGCCGCATCGCGGATGATCGGCTGCATCGCGGCGTCGGTCGCGATGAAGCGCGCGCCCATGAAATTGGTGAGGCCGGCATAGCCCTGCATCCGGCTCAGGTGCCAGTACAGGCGGTCCATGTTCTGGTCGGCGGTGAGCGAGGTCAGCAGCGTCTGCGGGCCCGGATCGTTGTCCGGGAAGTCGTAGGGCTCCATCGGGATCTGGAGGAAGATCTCGTGGCGTTGCGCGCGGGCCCGCTCGGCGAGCTTGCCGGGATCGGCACCATAGGGCGTGAAGGCCAGCGTGACCGCCGGCGGCAGCCGCATGATCGCGTCGGTGGTCTTGGCCGCACCGACGCCGAGGCCGCCGATCAGGATCGCGACCACAGGCATTTTTGCCGCCTTGGCGCGATCGGCGTCCGCCGCGTAGACGTTGAACGGCTTCAGGTCCCCGGCAACGACCGGGATCATGCCGTAGCGCGATTTTTCCAGCAGTTTAGGGTCGATCCCGGCCATGACGGGCGGTGGAGCGGATGCGGCCGCCGCTTCGCCCCTGTCTGCGGCATCGCTGCCGCCGATCACCACGTCGTGGCGCGTGCCGGTGGAACCGTCGATCATGGTGACGGTCTTCTGCTCACCCGCCTGCTTCGGCGTCTCCTTAGTCTCGTGCTTGCTCTCTTGCCTGTTGTCCTGACCATGGCCCGCGGCGGCGGCCGGCTTCTCGTCGCTGGCCTTGGGTTCGCGGATCGCAATCCGCGTCATCGGCTCGCCGCCGAGCGGATCCTTGTTGAAGATGGCGAAGCCGGCGAAGGCGACCAGGAACAGGCCGAGCATGACCGCGAGGGCCTGCATGGCGGTGAACGGCAGCCGCAGCCGCCGTTTCCGGCGCGGCTTGTCCTGTCCGAGCGGGGCGCTCAGATCATCGGCCGTTTCAGTCATGCGCGATCCCGAATCACTCGGCAATGACGATACCACGCCGGGGTCAAGCGACGGCAGGCCGGGAGAGGCCGGGGGTGTCGGCAGCTCCAAGCAAAAAGGGGCGGCTCCTGGAGCCGCCCCTTTCGCGAGATCGAGTGATGCGCCGGCTTAGTTCGCCGCTTTGGGCTTGTCGGTCGTGGCCTTGTTGTCGTTGCCCGGCGTCGGCGCCGCGGAAGCGCTGTTCTTGATGCCGTGGAGCAGGTCGTCGGCGAGCTTGAGCGCCTTGTCGTCCTTGGCGTCCGGCGGAACGTAGGACTGCGAGCCGGTCTTCTCGTCGCCGTCGTTCTTGAGATGGCCGCGCAGCGAAGCCTCGCCCTTGGTGTCGGTGCGCGACTTCAGCTCATCCGGCACGTCCTGCAGCACTTCGATGTCGGGCACGATGCCCTTGGCCTGGATCGACTTGCCCGATGGCGTGTAGTAGCGCGCCGTGGTCAGACGCAGCGCGCCGTTGCCCGAGCCGAGGGGAATGATGGTCTGCACCGAGCCCTTGCCGAACGAGCGCGTGCCGACGATGGTCGCGCGCTTGTGGTCCTGGAGCGCGCCGGCGACGATTTCCGACGCCGAGGCCGAGCCGCCATTGACCAGCACGATGACCGGCTTGCCCTTGGTGAGGTCGCCCGCATGCGCGGTGCGGCGCTGGGTCTCCTCGGCATTGCGGCCGCGGGTCGAGACGATCTCGCCCTTCTCCAGGAACGAGTCGGAGACGGTGACCGCTTCCTCGAGCAGGCCGCCCGGGTTGTTGCGGAGATCGATGATGTAGCCCTTGAGCTTGTCGCCGATCTGATTCGAGAGGTTGGCGACCTCGCGCTTCAGGCCTTCGGTGGTCTGCTCGTTGAAGGTGGTGATGCGGATATAGGCGATGTCGTCGGCTTCGATGCGCGCGCGCACCGAGCGGACGCGGATGTTGTCACGCACCAGGGTGACGTCGATCGGATTGTCCTGGCCCTTGCGGATGATCTTGAGCTTGATCTTGGTGTTGACCGGACCGCGCATCTTCTCGACCGCCTGGTTCAGGGTCAGGCCCTGCACGGCTTCGTCGTCGAGATTGGTGATGATGTCGTTGGCCATGACGCCGGCGCGCGACGCCGGGGTGTCGTCGATCGGCGAGACCACCTTGATCAGGCCGTCCTCCATCGTGACCTCGATGCCGAGGCCGCCGAACTCGCCGCGGGTCTGCACCTGCATGTCACGGAAGCTCTTGGCGTCCATGTAGCTTGAATGCGGATCGAGCCCGGTGAGCATGCCGCTGATGGCGGATTCGATCAGCTTGGTGTCGTCGGGCTTCTCGACATAGTCCGAGCGCACGCGCTCGAAGACGTCGCCGAACAGATTGAGCTGGCGATAGGTGTCTGCGGTGGCGGCTCGCGCGCTGGAGCCCATGAAGACCGCGCGCGGCTGGGTCACGAACAGCGTCAGCGCCGCACCGGTGGCCGCGCTGAGGAGGATAACTGAAGTCTTGCGCATCATCCGCGAACCTTCTCGCCTTCATTTGCGGCCCACCATGGGCCTGGATCGATTGGAGTGCCGTCCTTACGGAACTCGACATACAGCACAGGTTGACTCGCGTTCGTGGCGAGAATGGAGGCGACTTGAGAAGTCGACCCCATGGTCGCGACCGGCTCGCCCGTGAGCACAAACTGACCGATGTTGACCGAAATGCGCTCCATCCCGGCGATCAGGACATGATACCCGCCCCCGGCGTTGAGGATCAAGAGTTGTCCATAGCTGCGGAACGGGCCGGCATAGACGACCCAGCCATCACACGGCGTCGTGACCTGGGCGCCGGGCCGACTTGCCAGCGAAATGCCCTTCTGGACACCGCCGACCCCGTCGGAACCGCCAAAGTCCCTGATCTTGTTACCGTTAACCGGAAGAGGCAGGAGGCCCTTGGCCGACGCGAAGGCGATCGCAGGGGTAGTCCGGGACCGGTCCTTGAAAGCGCCCGGACCGGGCTTAACGTTGGCGGCCGCGTTTGCAGCTGCCTTGGCCTCGGCCTGCCTTGCCGCCTCGGCCGCCTTCTCGGCCGCCTTGGCGGCGCTTTGCAGATCCTGCTCCATCTTGGCGATCAGCCCCTGGAGATCGCCGACCTGCCTCGAAAGCGCGATGGCGCGTGAATTCTCGGCGTCCAGGTCCTTTTCACGCGAGGACTGCTGGCGCTGGCGCTCGTCGACCAGGGCGGTGAGCCGGCTCTGGTCGTCGCGGACCTTGTCGCGGTCGGTGGCGAGCTGGTCGCGTTCCGCGGCGATGTTCTTGCGCAAGGCCACGAGTTCGCCGAGGTCGGCCGCGATCTTCTCGGCGCGGCCGCGCAATTCCGGCACCACGGCGCCGAGCAGCATGGCGGTGCGCAGCGATTGCAGCGCGTCTTCGGGCCGCACCAAAAGCGCCGGCGGCGTGCGCCGGCCGGCGCGCTGCAAGGCCGCCAGCACCTCGACGATGTCGGCGCGGCGCGACTCCAGCGAGCTGCGCATCTGCTGCTCGCGGCCGTTCAGCGCGCGCAGCCGCGCTTCGGCTTCGTCGATCTTGGTCTCGACGCCCCGCACATTGGCCGCGGTGTCGATCAGCTGCTGATTGAGCTGGGTGCGGTCCTGGCCGAGCGAGGTGATCTCGGCCTTGAGCTTGGCCTGGGCCTCTTCCGCACTCTTCTGCCTCGCGCGGGCAGCCTCGAGCTCCTGCTCGCGCTGCTTGATCGCATCGGGCGAGACGGCCGCCGTCTGCGGCACCGGCGCTGCCGTCTGAGCTTGCGCGAGGCTTGCGCCCGTGACGCCCGCGATCAGCAGCAGGTTGAGGATCGGCGCTCGCATCGCTTTACGCAAAGGTGCTCGTTGTGGCGCGCATCACGCGCGGTGATAGGGATGGCCGGCCAGAATGGTGGCGGCCCGATAAAGCTGTTCCAGAAGCATGACGCGGACCATTTGGTGCGGCCAGGTCGCAGAGCCGAACGCGATCGCAAGCTTGGCCTTACGGCGCAATTCGGGCGAAAGTCCGTCGGCCCCTCCGATCACGAAGATAGTATGTCCGGCACCCTCGTCGCGCCAGCGTCCGAGGTGCCGTGCGAATACGGTGGAGTCGAGATTCTGGCCGCGCTCGTCCATCGCCACCAGGATCGATTTTTCCGGGATGTGCGCCGAGATCGCGGCAGCCTCTTCGGACATCCGGGTCGCGGCGTCGCGCGCGCGGCTTTCGGGAATTTCGTGGATGACGAGCTCGCGGAATCCGAGCTTGCGGCCGGCCTCGTCGAACCGCTCGAAATAGCGGTCGGCAAGCTCCCGTTCGGGGCCCTGCTTCAGCCGGCCCACCGCAATGACAGCAACGCGCATGATATCTTCAGGGTCGTGTTTTCAAGGCCGCGCGCAGTATGCGCGCGCACGACGCTAGCATGCGCGTCAGCCGATTCGAAATCGGCCCAGCGAGCCTAGATCGCCTTCGCCGCCCCTGGGCCCTGCGTGTACAGCCTCTCGAGGTTGTAGAACTCGCGGACCTCGGGTCTGAACACGTGCACGATCACATCGCCGGAATCGATCAGCACCCAGTCGCAATTGGGCAAGCCCTCGACGTGGATGCTCTTGATGCCGTTTTCCTTGAGGCCCTTGGCGACGTTTTCCGCGATCGCGCCGACATGCCGGTTCACCCGGCCGGTGGTGACGATCATGTAGTCGGAGTACGCCGATTTGCCGCGAAGGTCGATGGTGACCGTCTCTTCCGCCTTCATGTCGTCGAGGCGGGAGAGGATCAGGCTCAGCGTCTTGTCGGCGTCGGGTTGCGCCTTCAAGGCCGCAGCTTTGGTCGATGTTTTACGCGTAGGCTTGGCAACCTTGGGTAAAACAGACTTGGACAATACAGATGTGGTCAGGGACCATTCCTTTCACTGTATCGCGAACGCCGAATCCAGCGCTCACCGGTTACACTACATCATGTGGGGTTAAGGGTTTCAATATGCCAGAGAGCCCGAAGCCCCACACTCCGTCCGCAGACTCTGTCTCACTTCGTACCTTTCCAGCTCCCGTCCGGGTTCCGCAGGCCCGTTGAGGACAGATTCAGCTTCAATCCGCTCAGGAACACCCAGGCCGGCGCCCGCTGGTCCGCGAGCAATGCCGCCTTGTTCTCGGGCAGGCGGTAGCGCGCGAGCGCCTTGGCGGCGGGCGAGGCGAGGGCACGAAAGCTCTGCGGCGGGCGATCGATCACTGCAATCGGCACCTGGGCGGCGATGCGCCGCCAGTCTTGCCAACGATGGAATTGAGCGAGGTTGTCGGCGCCCATAATCCAGACAAAGCGCAGGCCTCTGAAGCGGCGGCGCAAGGTGTTGATCGTGTCGATAGTATAGCGGGTGCGAATGACGGATTCGAGACAGCTCACCTCGATCCGGGGATCATCGGCGACGTCGCGCGCGGCCTGCATGCGCTCGCCGAGCTCGTGCAGATTGCCGTTCTCCTTCAGCGGATTGCCGGGGGTCACCAGCCACCAGACGCGGTCGAGCTGCAACCGCTTCAGCGCGAACTGGCTGATCGCGCGATGGGCCTGATGCGGCGGATTGAACGAGCCGCCGAGCAGGCCGATGCGCATGCCCGATGTCGAGGGCGGGGCCGCTTGCGCGACGGAACGCGGCACGACGAAATTTTTGCTCAATGCCCCCGCCTCGCGACGTTACTTACGGCCGCGTCTGACCGGTGCCGTGAACGCGATATTTGAAGCTCGTCAGCTGCTCGGCGCCAACCGGGCCGCGGGCGTGGAAGCGGCCGGTGGCGATGCCGATCTCGGCACCGAAGCCGAACTCGCCGCCATCGGCGAACTGCGTCGAGGCGTTGTGCAACACGATCGCGGAATCGACCTCGCTCAGGAATTTCGTCGCAGCAGCCTCATCCGCGCTCACGATCGCGTCGGTGTGATGCGAGCCGTGGTTCTGGATATGCGCGATTGCGCCGTCGACACCGTCCACCACCTTGGCCGCGATGATCGCGTCGAGATATTCGGTGTCCCAATCGTCCTCGTTGGCGGGTTTTACGCGTGCATCGGCCTTCTGCACGGCGTCGTCGCCGCGCACTTCGCAGCCGGCCTCGATCAGCATCTCGACCAGCGGCTTCAGGTTTTTGCCCGCAGCGGCGCGATCGACCAGCAGCGTCTCGGCGGCACCGCAGACGCCGGTGCGGCGCATTTTCGCGTTGAGCACGATCGACTTCGCCATGGCGAGGTCGGCGCTGGCATCGATGTAGACGTGGTTGACGCCTTCGAGATGCGCGAACACCGGCACGCGCGCCTCCTGCTCGACGCGCGCGACGAGGCTCTTGCCTCCGCGCGGCACGATCACGTCGACGGCGCCGTTCAACCCGGACAGCATCATGCCGACCGCGGCGCGGTCGCGCGTCGGCACTAGCGTGATCGCAGCTTCGGGCAGGCCGGCTTCGCGCAGTCCCTGCACCAGGCATTCATGGATGGCGCGGCAGGAACGGAAACTGTCGGAGCCGCCGCGCAGGATCACGGCGTTGCCCGACTTCAGGCACAGCACGCCGGCATCCGCCGCAACGTTCGGGCGGCTCTCGAAGATCACGCCGACGACGCCGAGCGGCACGCGTACGCGCTCGATGGTCATGCCGTTCGGCCGCTGCCAGCTTTCGGTGACGATGCCGACGGGATCGGCGATGCCGCGCACGATGCCGATGCCCTCGGCCATGCCTTCGACGCGCGCCGGCGTCAGCGTCAGGCGGTCGATGAAGGAGGAGGTGGCATTGCCGGAGGCGCGGGCCTCGGCGACGTCCTCGGCATTGGCGGCGAGGATCGCCGCAGCGTTGCTGCGGATCGCCCGCTCCATGGCCTCGAGCGCCCGGTTCTTCTGCTCCGGCGGCGCCAGCGCCAGCACGCGCGCGGCAGCGCGGGCACGGGCGGCGAGATCGGACATCAGCGCCTGGAGATCGGCATTGCCGTCGACGGCTTTGAGGGGGGCGACCATTGGAGTTTCAACCTTCTGCTAAGGCGGTGTCCTAGCACGGAAATCCCGCTTCTGCGAAGGGTCGGGAGGGTATGGCTGGTACCCCCGGGTTGCGCTCAGGCTAGGCCACTGGCCCAGCGAAAGGGCCGCAGCGGCCTTACCCGCCCACCACCAGATCGTCGCGGTGGATCATCTCGGACCTCCCGCTGATGCCGAGGATCGCCATCACGTCCGGGGACGAGCGGCCCTTGATCCGTTCGGCGTCGTCGGCGTCGTAGGCGATCAGGCCGCGGCCGACTTCGCTGGTGTCGGGGCCGCGCACGATCACGGCGTCGCCGCGGGCGAACTGGCCCTCGACCTTGATCACGCCGGCGGGGAGCAGGCTGGCGCCGGCGCGCAGCGCGGCGACCGCGCCGGCATCGATGGTCAGCGTGCCCTTCGGCTCCAGCGAGCCCGCGATCCAGCGTTTTCGCGACGTGATGGGATTGGCCGGCGTCAGGAACCAGGTGCAGCGGCCGCCGTCGGCGATCGCCTGCAACGGATGCTCGATCTTGCCGGAGGCGATCAGCATATGCGTGCCGCCGGTGGTGGCGATCTTGGCCGCCTCGACCTTGGTGCGCATGCCGCCGCGCGACAGCTCGGACTCGGCGTCGCCCGCCACCGCCTCGATCTCCGAGGAGATGCTGTCGACGACGGGAATGAGCTTTGCGTTCGGGTTGTTCTTCGGCGGGGCGTCGTAGAGCCCGTCGATGTCCGACAGCAGCACCAGCAAATCCGCGCTCGCCATGGTGGCGACGCGCGCTGCGAGGCGGTCATTGTCGCCGTAGCGGATCTCGTTGGTGGCGACCGTGTCGTTCTCGTTGATGACGGGGATCGCGCGCCACTCCAGCAGCTTGCCGATGGTGGAGCGCGCGTTGAGATAGCGGCGCCGTTCCTCAGTGTCCTGGAGCGTTACCAGGATTTGCCCCGCGCCGATGCCGTGGGCGCCGAGCACCTCCGACCAGATCCGCGCCAGCGCGATCTGGCCGACGGCAGCGGCGGCCTGGCTCTCCTCCAGCTTCAGCGGTCCGCGCGGCAGCTTTAGGCGGCTGCGGCCAAGCGCGATCGAGCCCGAGGACACCACGAGGACGTCGCGGCCCTCACGGTGCAGCTTGGCCATGTCGTCGGCGAGCGCGGCCAGCCACGACGCCCGCACCTCACCCTTGTCGGAATCGACCAGCAGTGCGGAGCCGACCTTGACGACGATGCGGCGGAATTGACTGAGTTCGGGGCTGGCCATGGCGCGTGCAACGAATTGCTTTTTGATTGGGAAGCGGCGGGACGAAAAGACGGCCCCGATGAGGCCTGCTTTTGCAGCAGGACGATGGCCGGCGCAAGGCGGCCGGAATGGTAAACGGCGAAGGTCGGCCTTGTCTTAAACGCCAGCCCGGCTCTAATGCCGCCAACCAATAATGGGCTGGAGAGGACGCGAATGGATCGCCGCAAATTCATGGCCGGATGTCTCGGTCTGCCGCTGCTGGCGCAGGCGGGCGAAGCGCAGGCCGGGCTGAGCAAGATCATCTTCCCGTTTGCGGCCGGGGCGGGCGGCGACACGCTGTGCCGGCTGATCGCGCAGGAGATGGCGCCGGCGCTGCAACGGACCATCGTGGTCGAGAACCGCACCGGCGGCGACGGTCTGATCGGCATCAAGGCGGTAAAGGGCGGCAGCCCCGACGGCAGCATGGTGCTGGTGACGACTGGTCCCACCATGTACCTGCTGCCGATGGTGGAGGCGACGCCGAGCTTCGACACCGCCAGGGATTTTGTGCCGGTGTCGCTCTTGGCGCGGTTCGAATTCGCGCTCGTGATCGGCCCGGGGATCGATGCCAGCGATTTCAAGGGATTTGTCGACTGGCTGAAGGCGCATCCGGACAAGACGTCGTTCGGCGTGCCGAGCAACGGCACCATTCCGCACTTCATGGGCTCCAAGCTCGAGAAGGATCTCGGCATTCCCCTGACCCGCGTGCCCTATCGCGGCAGCGCGCCGATCCTCAACGACCTCGTCGGCGGCCATATCTCGTTCGGCATCACGACACTGGCGGACGCGTTGCCGCAGCATCGTGCCAAGGGCGTGAAGATCATCGCGGTGTCGAGCGCGGAGCGTTCGCCCTTTGCGCCCGATGTCCCGACGCTGAAGGAGAGCGGCATCGATCTCGTCGCCGACGCCTGGTACGGCATGTGGCTCCCCGCCGGCAGCCCGCCGGAGTTTGCGAGCAAGCTCGGTGCCGCCGCAAGCGCCGCGCTTGCCAAGCCCGAGGTGAAGGAGAAGCTGACGGCGATCGGGCTGATCCCGGTTGGCTCAACTCCGGAGGGATTGACGAAGGAGCTCGCCGCGAACACCGCGTTCTGGCAGCCGATCGTGAAGGCGACGGGATACAAGATCGAGAATTGAGGTTTTCTCCCTCGCCCCGCTTGCGGGGAGAGGGTCGGGGTGAGGGGGAGTCTCCGCGGGGGCGGTGACAGTTGGGCTCGCGGAGAGTCCCCCTCACCCGCCGCGCGCGAGACGATGCTTCGCATCGCTCGGGCGCGTCGGCCTCTCCCCGCAGGCGGGGAGAGGCGAAGAGTACCTTCACATCTTCGCGCGCTGGGCGATGCCGTCCTTGATCGCGGCGAGCTCGGCTTCGTCCCAGATGCCGATAAGAACCCCGCCCTTCACCTGCAGCTGGTTGTCCGCATAGGCCGCGATCTTCTCGCGCGGCGTGGTGATGTGGTCGTTCGGATGCAGCGCCCAGTCGAACAGCTCGGCCTGCAGCCGCGCGATGATGCCGGCACACTCCGGGTCGTCGCCGCGATCGACATATTCGTCCGGATCGGTTTCGAGATCGTACAGCATCGGGCGGAAGCCGGAGGCGTGGATGTATTTCCAGCGGCCGTCGAACACCATGAACAGGCGGCAGCGCTCGATCGGCTGGTTCAGCTTCAGCCGCACATCCTGCATGGCGTAGTCGTATTCCGAGAATGCGACCTTGCGCCAATCCGCTGGCGTCGGTCCGCGCAGCAGCGGCAGCAGCGAGCGTCCTTCGAGGATGTGGCCCGGCACTTTGCCGCCGAAATAATCGACGAAGGTCGGAGCGAGATCGATGCCTTCCACCAGCGCATCGCTGCGCGTGCCGCGCGTAGCGTCGGCTTCCTTCGAGGGATCAATGATGATCAGTGGAATCTTCGCCGACTGTTCGTGGAACAGATCCTTCTCGCCCATCCAGTGATCGCCGAGGTAATCGCCGTGATCGGAGGTGAACACGATCATGGTGGTGTCCAGGAGACCGCGCGCCTCCAGGAATTTCATCAGCACGCCCATCTGGTCGTCGATCTGGGTGATCAGGCCCATATAGGTCGGGATCACCTTCTCGCGGGCATCGTCGCGCGCCATGTTGCGGGAATAGCGCATGTCCATGTAGGCGCCGAACACCGGGTGCGGATTCTGCCGCTCGCGCTCGGAGCGGATCACCGGGATCATGTCATCCGTCGAATACATGCTGGCATAGGGTTCTGGCGCGATGTAGGGCCAGTGCGGCTTGATGTAGGACAGATGCAGGCACCACGGCCGGCCGTCGGTCTCGGCTTCGCTGATGAAGTCCATCGCGCGGCGCGTCATGTAGGGCGTTTCGGAATGCTCGTCCGGCACGCGCGCGGCCTTGTCGGCGTGCACCAGCAGCCAGCCGTTCTGCAATGAGCCGTCTTCCGCCGCGCCGGAATTGGCCCAGTGCTCCCAGGGGTTCGTCGCTTCAAAACCCTGCTGGCGCAGATACTCATCGTATTTGGGGCGCGGCCGGCCGGTCGGATGCAGGCCGTCGTCACGCTCATATGGCTCGAACCCGCATTCGGCGACATGCACGCCGATCATCGATTCCGGCGGGATGCCGAGCGCCTTCATGCCTTCGAGGTCCGGCGCCATGTGGGTCTTGCCGACCAGCACGTTGCGTACGCCGATTTTCTTGAGATGATCGCCGAGCGTGGGTTCGCCGACGCGTAAGGGCCAGCCGTTCCAGTGCGAGCCGTGCGAGCGCATGTAGCGCCCCGTGTAGAACGACATCCGCGACGGGCCGCAGATCGGCGACTGCACATAGGCCTTGCTGAACAGCACGCCGCGCTTCGCCATGGCGTCGATGTTGGGCGTCTTCAGCGTCGGATGGCCGGTGCAGCCGAGATAATCATAGCGAAGCTGGTCGCACATGATCCAGAGAACGTTCTTCGCGCGCGCCATGCGTCATCCCTGCATTTTCTTGATTGTTTGATGCTGCGCTATCGCGCCGGCGATGGCAAGGTTTCAGCGATGCGTGTGCCTGCAGCCATACACTCCACTGTCGTCCCTGCGAAAGCAGGGACCCATAACCACAGGGAGTAATTTGACGATCACTAGTTGTTCGGTACTGCGACCATTTGCAACCGACAGATCACGCGGTATGGGTCCCTGCGCCCCGTGCGCAATTGCGCACTAGGCAGGGACGACAGCGGAGGGAATCTAAGCCGACCACGGCTCCGCTTCGGCCGCGCTCTTGGCCTTGGCCGAGACCGGGGCCTCGCCGATCACCTCGACGAGTGCGCGCAGCGCTTCCTTGACGCCATCGCCTGTCACGCCGGAGAGCAGCAGCGGCGTCTTCTTGGCGGCGCGCTTCAAGCGGTCCTTCTGCTTCTTCAGCTCGTCCGGCTCGACCGCGTCGATCTTGTTCAGCGCGACGATCTCGATCTTGTCGGTGAGCAGGCCGCCATAGGCGTCGAGCTCCTTGCGCACGGTCTTGTAGGCCTTGCCGGCGTGCTCGCAGGTTGCATCGATCAGATGCAACAGCACGCGGCAGCGCTCGACATGACCGAGGAAGCGGTCGCCGAGACCGGTGCCTTCATGCGCGCCTTCGATCAGACCCGGAATGTCCGCGAGCACGAATTCGCGGCCGTCGGCATTCACGACGCCGAGCTGCGGATGCAGCGTGGTGAAGGGATAGTCGGCGATCTTGGGCCGCGCCGCGCTGACCTTGCTGAGGAAGGTCGATTTGCCGGCATTGGGCATGCCGACGAGGCCGGCATCCGCGATCAGCTTCAGCCGAAGCCAGATCCAGCGCTCCTCGCCGGTCTGGCCGGGATTGGCGTTGCGCGGCGCGCGGTTGGTGGAGGATTTGAAATGCGCGTTGCCGAAGCCGCCATTGCCGCCCTCGGCCAGCACGAACTTCTCGCCGACATCGGTGAAGTCGTGGATCAGCGTCTCGCGGTCTTCGTCGAAGATCTGGGTGCCGATGGGGACCTTCAGCACGATGTTCTTGCCGTTGGCGCCGTGGCGGTCCGAGCCCGAGCCGTTCTCGCCCTTCTGGGCCTTGAAGTGCTGCTGGTAGCGGTAGTCGATCAGCGTGTTGAGGCCGTCGGCGACCTCGATGACGACATTGCCGCCGCGGCCGCCATTGCCGCCGGAGGGGCCGCCGAATTCGATGAACTTCTCGCGGCGGAACGCCACGCAGCCGTTCCCGCCGTCACCGGAGCGGATATAGACCTTTGCTTCGTCGAGGAATTTCATGGGCCATAGGTAGGGCAGGGGCGGGGACGCGGCAACCCGAACTTGTCCGTGAAAAGCAGGAAAATCGGCAAATTTCGGTGCTTGCTTAACCCCCCGATCCCGCTTCTGCCTCAATCTGGCGACGGTCGATCCTGGGCCCGCAATGCCTCGCCGGCCGGCAGCAGCACGCAGCGAAGCGGATGCTGACGGGCGGCCGCAAGGCTCTGGATTTTCGCGCGAAAGGCCGCAGCCTCGGTTCGGGGGAATATGCCGCAGGAGCCGCGCTTACGCGAATGGGTGGAAAACATCACCGCGGTCGCGCGCTCGCGGCTCATCTGGAAGACGTTTTCAAGAACCGAGACCACGAATTCCGAGGGCGTATAGGGGTCGTTCAGAAGCACGACCTCGAGATAAGGCGCCCCGCTATCGGCTTCGCCATCTGCCTTCGCGCCTTTGGCAATGCCATGGCTCAAATAGACGAGGGCATCGTAGCGGGTTGCGCCCTGGGCCTGAAGGAAGCGCCCGACCGGTTCGGCGAAGAGCTCGACGAGCATATCGGCGCCCGTCACGATCTCCCGTTCGGACAGTTGCGCCTCGTTGAAGGCGAGCTGAAGCACATGGCCCAGGCCTGTCGCAGCCGGTGCGTCGCCTGAAGGGTTTCCGGTCGTCGCGCCTGCGGCCTTGAGATCCCGTCGCAAGCGCACCAGGTCGATGCCGCAAGCCAGCATCACCGGCGATGCCTCGTCATCGTCGATCAAGGCGATCAGCAAATCCTGCGGGTCGGGATGTGCGCGGCCCCGCGTCCGGGCGATCGACGTCGCGCGCTGGAGCGAAAGCCTAAGTGTCTCGGAGCAGGGCGGAAGCAATGCCATTGCGGGCCATCATTGTACGGTCGGGACGTGCACGGGGTTTGTCGGCACTTTGCTCGCGGCGGTTCATGCCGAGCCCACGCCGATTCCGCCTCGTCCGCTGGCGCCGCGCGATGGCTCAGCCCGGCCGTCTCCGGATCAGGAATTTCTGCATCCCCTCCAGCACCAGCTCCTTGCGCTGGTTGAACACGGTGCTTTTGAGCGTCACCGCGCCGGTCGTGCGACCCGGCACCAGCTCCGTGACCTCGAGCGCGGGATAGATGGTGTCGTCGGCGAAGACAGGTTTGAGGAACCGGCTCGATTGCTCGAGGAAGCCGACCAGGGAGTCCTCGACCATGAACGGAAACAGGCCCGCGCCGGGCGCGGTGTGGATCAAGGTCTGGAAGCCGTGGGCGAGTAAATGCGGCATGCCGCGGCTGCGGCAATATTCCACGTCGTAATGCACGGGGTGAGTGTCGCCGCTCGCGGTCTGGAACGCCGCGAACACCGCCGAGGTCTGGGTGCGGCTCGGCAGCACGAAGCGCTCGCCGACCACGAAATCCTCAAACCAGCGTTGCGCGGGGATCATGCGATGCTGCGTCGGGTCGAAGTCGGTCATGTCCTGGCTCTTTTCCTGGCTCTTTGGTTCGGGTGACGCCTATCGCTATCGCGCCGCGAAGAGTGCGACAATCCGTTCAATCGGCAGATGCGGGCTTGTCCGCGGCGTCCACGTGATTAAAACGGCGCCAATGCCCCTCTTCAAGAATCTCTCCGCCTATGACGACCGCTCGGCGCGACTGGCCGGCATTGCACTGATGGTGCTGTCGATCTTCATGTTCTCGTTCGGCGACGCCATGGGCAAGTTCCTGGTCGGGA
This sequence comes from Bradyrhizobium sp. CCGB20, assembly GCF_024199855.1. Classification (NCBI taxonomy): domain Bacteria; kingdom Pseudomonadati; phylum Pseudomonadota; class Alphaproteobacteria; order Hyphomicrobiales; family Nitrobacteraceae; genus Bradyrhizobium; species Bradyrhizobium sp. CCGB20. The sequence goes on from NZ_JANADN010000001.1 coordinate 498,351, forward strand.
CTTATTCGGTCGGGCAGCTGCTGTTCCTGCGCGCCTGCGCGGCGCTGCTGCTGCTGTCGCCGCTGGTCTGGCGGCAACGTCACCAGTTCCTGCATCTGGAGCGGCCGCGCTTGCAGCTGTTTCGCGTCGTGCTGTCGACGCTTGAAGTGGCCGCCTTCTTCCTTGCGACCGTCTATCTGCCGCTCGCCGACGTCATCACCTATTATCTCGCCGGCCCGATCTTCGTCACCGCGATGTCGGCGATCTTCCTGGGCGAGAAGGTCGGCTGGCGGCGCTGGACGGCGATCCTGATCGGCTTCTGCGGCGTCTTGATCGCGTTGCGGCCGTCGGCGCAGACGGTCAGCCTGCCGGCGCTGATCGCGCTCGGCGGCAGCCTGTCCTTTGCGACGCTGATGCTGATCACGCGCAGCCTGCGCAAGACGCCCGATATCGTGATGGCGTCGTCGCAATTCGTCGGCACGTTTTCGCTCGGTGCGGTGCTGTCCGCGTTCCACTGGGTGCCGCCGACCCCTGGCAGCCTGATGATCTTCGCGCTGGCGGGTTGCGTCTCGGTGACCGCGCTGTTCTGCGTCAACCGCTCGCTCAAGCTGGCGCCGGCCAGCGTCGTGGTGCCCTATCAATATTCGATGATCGTCTGGGCCGTGATCTTCGGCTTCGTCGTGTTCGGCGACGTGCCGTCCATCGCCACCATCATCGGCGCCGCCATCATCATCGGCGCCGGGTTCTACATCTACTTGCGGGAGCGCGATCTCGGGCGTGAGAGTGTCGAGGTGAATCCGCCGGCGTAGCTCCGCTGTCGTCCCTGCCCCGTGCGCAATTGCGCACTAGGCAGGGACGACAGCAGGCGCCTACCTCACGCGCCTTGCGCTGCTCCAGCTCTTCAGCGACGACCACACGCCGCGTGAGAGGCGGAAGCAGTCGACCGGCGTGGAGGAGCCCAGCGCCAGGAAGCGATGCAGCTGGACGCCGCTCCACTGGAAGCCGCACTTCTCCAGCACGTTGCGCGAGGCCGGATTGGTGACGCGCGCGCCTGCATAGAGGTGCTCGTCCTCGAATTCCTCGAAGAAGAAGTCGATCGCGCCCCGCGCGGCCTCGGTGGCAAAGCCCTGACCCCAATGCTCGACGCCGAGCCAGTAGCCGAGCTCGGCATTGTCGGGCGTGGAGCAGTCGATGCCGACCATGCCGACCGGCCCGGTGTCGTGCTCGATCAGGAACACGGTCTCGCTGCCGAGCACGGCGGTGGCGCGGATGAATTCGACGGCGTCGTCCTGCGAATAGGGATGCGGAAGGCGGCGGGTGTTTTCCGCGACACGGCGGTCGTTGGCGAGGTGGGCGATGGTCCTGACGTCGGCGAGAGTCGGCCGCCGCAAGGTCAGCCGCTCGGTGGCGACGACGCTGGGTCTCGCCTCCCGCAAGGTCGCGCTCGAGAAATCCTGCAACATGTCCGGCTCCGTCAAAGTCACTAAGTGAAAAGTGAGCTAGTCAAACGAAAGGGGAGGCCGGTTTCCCGCCTCCCCTGGAGCCTTAGATCTCTGTGATCTGGACTCCGCCGGTTCGGTCAGGGACCCGGCGGACTCCAAATTTGGTCCACCGTCTATTCGGCCGCCTCTGCAAGCGGGAGCACCGATACGAAGGTGCGGCCGTTGGCTTTGGCTTGGAACGTGACGCGACCCTCGATCTTGGCGAACAGAGTGTGGTCCGTGCCCATGCCGACATTAAGGCCGGGATGCCAGGTGGTGCCGCGCTGACGCGCAATGATGTTGCCGGGAATCACGACTTCCCCGCCGAACGCCTTGATGCCGAGGCGCTTGCCCTTTGAATCGCGACCGTTGCGCGATGAACCGCCTGCTTTTTTGTGAGCCATGGCTCGTCTCCAAAATCCTGCGTATTTCTAGATCAATTCCTTGACGGAATCATTTCACAATTTCTCACGCATCAATTTGTGATTGCGCGTGATCAAATTATGCGGCGTCGGCTTCCTTTGCCGGCTCCTTCGCCACCTTCTCCTTCTTCGGACGCGGGCCCTTGGTGGGCTTGGCGCCGTCCGTCAGGATCTCGGAGATGCGCAGAACCGTGATCTCGTCGCGATAGCCGCGCTTGCGGCGCGAATTCTTGCGGCGGCGCTTCTTGAACGCGATGACCTTGGGGCCACGCTTGTGGTCGAGCACCTCGACCGCAACGGAGGCACCGGCCACCGTCGGCAGACCCAGGACCGGCGTGTCGCCGCCGACCACGAGAACTTCGTTCAACTGCACGATCGAGCCGACTTCGCCTTCGATCTTGCCTACTTCCAGGACATCATCCGGCTCGACGCGGTATTGCTTGCCGCCGGTTTTGATGACTGCGAACATCGTTGTTTTCCTTCGTGTTCAATCCCGGCCTCGCGACGAGAATCGTCCGGGCCGGCTTTTTGTCAGTCGCTATGGGTTTATGCGAGTTTTGTGCGGGCGGGAGTTATCCCTTTGAAAACCCACGCAAAAACAAGCGGCGCGAGAAACGCCCCGCGCCGATTGTGGGACTTATAGCCGCCGATCGCCGAGAGTCAAGGAAAAGCGGGCGGAAAAGGCCCGGATTTGAAGGATTTGGGCCCCTTCCGGCGCATGGGCCGAATCTGCGGCCGGCTTGCAACCAACGGGTTCCCGCGCCGTTGTCCCGGCCGGAACAGGTAAGCGGGCAAGGGCTCCCATGGCAACAGACGAACTGGTCAAGACGACGGGCATCGCCCATCACGGCGCCGCGCGGCTGCCCTCGGTGGACGTCGACAGTTTCAACATCGAGATGAAGGACGAGGACGGTTTTCTCGGCGATCGCGCCAGCAAGGGTGCATTCCGCGAGATTCTCGACCGCTGGCGCAAGCCGCTGCGCAAGACCGGCGAGGATCCGTTCGGCAAGGAGCCCTCGGAGAACATCAGCAAGAAGACGCTGGACGCCATCCTGGTCGGCGACGACACCGAGGCTTCCGCAGTGGTGCACAGCGCCATCGAGGATTTCGCCCAGGAGCTCGCCTATGTCACGCGGCGTTTCCTCAAGACCAAGGCCTGGGCCAAGACCGAGCGTATCGTGGTCGGCGGCGGCTTCCGCGATTCCAGGCTCGGTGAGCTCGCGATCGCGCGCACCGAGATCATCCTCAAGGCCGAGGACTTCAAGATCGACATAATGCCGATCCGCCATCACCCCGACGAAGCCGGCCTGCTCGGCGCGCTGCATCTGGCGCCGTCCTGGATCTTCGAGGCCCATGACAGCATCCTGGCCGTCGACATCGGCGGCACCAACATCCGCTGCGGCCTGGTGGAAACCAGCTGGAAAAAGGCAAAGGACCTGTCGAAGGCCAAGGTGGTGAAGTCCGAGCTGTGGCGTCATGCCGACGACGAGCCGACCCGCGAGGGCGCGGTGAAGCGGCTCATCAAGATGCTGAAGGGGCTGATCACCGAGGCCGGGAACGAGGGCTTCAAGCTCGCGCCGTTCGTCGGCATCGCCTGCCCCGGCGTGATCGACGCGGACGGCTCGATCGAGAAGGGCGCGCAGAACCTGCCGGGCAATTGGGAGAGCAGCAAGTTCAACCTGCCGGCGAGCCTGATCGAGGGCATTCCCGAGATCGGCGAGCACGACACCGCGATCCTGATGCACAATGACGGCGTGGTTCAGGGCCTCTCCGAAGTACCGTTCATGCAGGACGTCGACCGCTGGGGCGTGCTCACCATCGGCACCGGGCTCGGCAATGCCCGCTTCACCAATCGCCGCAAGGACAACGGAAAAGACCGGGATTCTACTGAGAACGGGAAGAAAAAGAGCAAGGCGGACAAGGAGTAACCTTGACTGGTTAGGTTAAGGACCGGTTTGCGTTGCAGCGCCCCGGCCGCACGCTAGGGTCGAATCGTCGCCTCACCTGGCCGGCGAAGCCGCCCTTCCCAGCCAGTATTTTAATGAGCGGCACGGGACCGCCAGTGTTTACCGCGTCTGGCGGTCCCACCCCCGGAGCCTCCGCTCCCACGCCCGTGAAGTCCTGCGGATCATACTGGCACAAACTGCACTGGCCGGTCGCGCTCTCGCGCCTAAAATGCCTGCCATGAGCAACGATCTCTTGTTTCGTATCGCTGTGGTCGGGCTCGGGACCTTGCCGGTTCTTTTCACGGCCCTGGCCGTGTTTGGCGGCTGAGACGCCTGATCTTTCTCGGCCGCGTTCAGCTCCAGCCGATGCGCTGAAAGAACGCCCCGATCTCCGCGGCCGCGCGGTCGGGATCTTCCCGATGCGGGAAGTGTCCGACGTCTGGAAACATCTTGAGATCAAGATCGCTGAACGTCTCGCCCAGCCGGTCGGTCCACGCATAGGGAAACAGCGGGTCGTGCTCGGCCCAACGCACGCAGGTCGGCGCATTGATCGGCGGCGCTTGCGGCGCCTCGCCCTTCATCATCGCGACCCGTCCGGCATGCGAGGCGCGATAATGCGCAAAGCCGCCGGCGAGGTTGCCATCTTTGAAGAAATTGTCGACGAAGGCGTCGAGGACATCGTCGAAGGCGTTCTTGCGATGCGCCCAGCCCTTGAGGAAGTGGCTGATATAGAGCCGGCAGGTTTCCCGGCTCGCACCGACAAGCGCAGGCGCCATCTCCATCTGGTGGAAGGACTGGTACCAGATGTGGTTGAGCCTATCAGGCGCCGCCATGCGCGGCCCGATGCCGGGATAGACGAAATCGAAGAAAAACAGCCCGGCGAGCCGCCCCGGCTCCTGCCGGGCCAGCGGCTGCATCACCGCGCCGCCGACGTCGTGGCCGACCACGCCGAATCGGTCGATGCCGAGCCCGTCCATCAGCGCCAGCATGTCCGCCGCATGGCCGTCCGGACCAAAGGGCCCGTCCGGCTTGTCGCTGTCGCCGAAGCCGCGCAGATCGGGCGCGATCAGCATGAATCGGTCCGAAAGCCTTGATATCACCGGCTCCCAGGTCAGCCAGAATTCCGGCCAACCATGCAGCAAAAGCAGCGGTTTGCCGCGTCCCGCGCGAGCCACGTGGAATTTGGCGCCGTTGGCGGAGATCGTCAGGTGCTCCATGGGCGGTTCCTTCCGAGGGCAGAAGCGTTTTCGAGCGAAGTGGGCACCGGTTCGCGTCAAGAAAACGCGTCAAAACAAGAATCTGGAGCTCCGTTCCGATTCATCGGAGCGGGGCCCCACGGGTAGGAGGTGAAAGAGGCAGCGGATTTTCCCCTTTCGCGCCTTGTCTGGCCAGCCATCCTCGCCTATTAACGCCCCCAACCACAGGGGCCCTGCTCCTATATGGCGCCTTCAGGAGAGGTGGCAGAGTGGTTGAATGCACCGCACTCGAAATGCGGCATAGGTGCAAGCCTATCGGGGGTTCGAATCCCTCCCTCTCCGCCATACAAAGCGACTTCAAGAAACCCCTGCAAAATCAGCCTGATGCCGGTGCTGCTCGCGCCGCGAGAACCACCCGCGCCGCCGCCACGAACGCCTGCGCCGCCGGCGATAGCGTTCGACCCTGGCGCTTGAGCAACGACACCGGTCGCGTGATGGCTGGGCGCATGAGGGGCTTTGCGATCAGTGTCGGGAATTGGTCGGCGGGGAGCATCGTCGCCGGCAGGATGGCGAGGCCGAGGCCCTGCGCCGTCATGGCCAGCGCGGTGTTGATCAGCGTCACTTCATAGGTCGGGGAGAGGTGTTTGCCCTGCGCGCCCAGGGCCTGATCGATCTGCATGCGGATTCGGGTCTCGCGGCGCATCGCGATCGTCGGGAGTTGCGCGAGCTCGTCCCATGTCAGGGAACGCCGCGCGGCGAAGTCGGCTGTGCGGCGGCCGATCGCGCTCAGGCGTCCGCGGGTCAGCGTCTCGATCGTCATCTCCGCGAACTCGCCTTCCACGCTGCCGATTGCGAACTCCGCATCGGTCGTGCTCAGGCGCGGAACGAGATCGTCGGCGGCGACGTCGCGCATGTCGATCTCGATGTCGGGATAGCTTGCGCGGAATTTCGCGAGCACCAAAGGCAGCAGCGCCGATGCGGCGCCGGCTGACGCCAGAAACGCGACGCGACCGGCGCGCGCCTGCGCGAGGTCACGCATGCGCCGTGACAGGCCCTGCGCATCGCCGAGCATCCGCTCGGCCGATTGATAAGCCTCGTCGGCGGCAAGCGTCGGTTGCACCGATCGCGTGGAGCGATCGAACAGTTTGACGCCGAGCTGGGCTTCGAGTTGCTGGATCAACAAGCTCGCCGCCGATTGCGTGATCCCCAGCTCGCGCGCGGCCCGCGTGATGCTGCGCGCCCGGTACACTCCGGCGAAGGCCTGCAATTGTCGCAAGGTTAGATTCATAGGAAAAGCTCATGAATTGATGAGTTCTTTCCGGCTTATCGCATAAGCGGCCCTGCAATAAAATGCATGCTGCGCGGGCAGCGAATCCGCGGCGATGAGGGAATGGAAACGAGCATGAGGACACAGGTGCTGGTCGTGGGCGCCGGGCCCGTGGGATTGACCGCGGCCATGGATCTGGCCTCCCGCGGGATCGACGTTATCGTGGCGGAGATCCGGCATGCCGGCGATCCGCCCAGCGTCAAATGCAATCACGTTTCGGCGCGCTCGATGGAAATTTTCCGCCGGCTGGGCGTCGCCGCCAAGCTGCGCGATGCAGGGCTTCCGGCGGACTTTCCGAACGATTGCTCCTATCGGACCACGGCGACCGGCATCGAGCTCTGCCGCATCGACATTCCCTCCCGCGCACGCCGCTACAGCGCAACCGGCGGTCCCGACACCTGGTGGCCGACGCCCGAGCCGCCCCACCGGATCAACCAGGTCTATCTCGAGCCGATCCTGTTCAGTCATGCGGCCGCCCAGCCACGCATCACCATTCTGGCGCGCACGGAGATCACTGGCATCGAACAGCACGATGACCATGTGGTAGCACTCGCCCGTGACCTCGACGGCGGAAACTCTACCCGCATCGAAGCTTCCTTTGTGATCGGATGCGACGGCAGCCGCTCCCTGGTTCGGAAATCGATCGGCGCAAGCCTGTCGGGCACGCCGGTGATCCAGCGCGTGCAATCGACCTTCATCGAAGCGCCGCAGCTCACGGCACTGATGGGGGCGCACAAGCCGGCCTGGATGGTTCTCTCGCTCAATCCGCGCCGCTCCGGCACCACAGTTGCGATCGATGGTCGTGACCGCTGGCTGATCCACAATCACCTCAAGCCCGATGAGCCCGAGTTCGACTCGGTCGATCGCGACTGGGCGATCCGCGCCATTCTCGGCGTCGACGAGCGCTTCGAGTACAAGGTTCTCAGCAAGGAGGATTGGGTCGGGCGCCGGCTGGTGGCGGATCGCTTCCGCGACCGCCGGGTCTTCATCTGCGGCGATGCCGCGCATTTGTGGATGCCCTATGCGGGCTATGGGATGAATGCGGGCATTGCTGACGCCGTCGATCTCTGCTGGCAATTGGCGGCGCATCTGAATGGATGGGCTTCGGCTTCGATCCTCGATGCCTATGAGGCGGAGCGACAGCCCATCACCGAACAGGTGTCGCGCTTCGCGATGGACCACGCGATGAAGATGATGGCGCAGCGCGGCGGCGTCTCCGCCGAGATCGAGGATGACACACCGCGCGGCCACGCGGCGCGCGCAGCGCTGGCGAGAGCGGCCTACGATCTCAACGTGCAGCAATATTGCTGCGCGGGCCTCAACTTCGGCTACTATTACGATACCTCGCCGATCATCGCTTATGATGGCGAAACCCCTCCGGCCTATACGATGGGGAGCTTCACGCCTTCGACCGTGCCCGGCGCCCGCGCGCCGCATGTGTTCTTGCGCGATGGGCGATCGCTCTACGACGCGTTCGGCACCGGTTACACATTGCTGAGGTTCGATCCGGCGATCGATGTGACGCAGGTAGAGTCTGCCGCGAAGAAGCGCGGCGTGCCGCTCGCGCTCATCGATATCGCGCCCGATGAAGCTAACGGGGCCTATGCCGAGAAGCTCTTGCTGGCGCGGCCCGACCAGCACATCGCTTGGCGCGGGCAGGCCGCGCCCGAGAATCCAGAAGGCTTGCTGGCGCGCATCACCGGCGCGACGGCGTAACCGGACAGCGGGCAGCCTGGTCGCGCTCACAAACAAAAACGCATTGAGGAGGAGAACGTGTTTCACGTTGCAAGGCGCCGCATTCTGGCCGTGCTGGCGGCCGCGACTATCGTCGTGCTGCCGCTGGAAGCAGGTCAAGCGGCCTATCCGGAGCAATTGATCAAGATCATCGTGACCTTCCCGCCCGGCGGCAGCGCCGACACCGTCATCCGCGCGCTCGAGCCGCTGGTAACAGCCGAGCTCAAGCAGAGCCTGGTCATCGAGAACCGCGCTGGCGCGGGAGGCAATATCGGCATGGCCGCGGTCGCCCAGGCCAAGCCTGATGGCTACACGCTCGGCGTCGCGCCGGCAGGTAGCCTGACGGTGAATCCTCACCTCAATTCGTCGATGCCGTTCGACCCGAAGGATCTCGCGCCGATCACGCTGCTCGCCGAAATTCCCTTCGTGCTTGTCGCATCCGCGGAGATACCTGCGCACACGGCGGCCGAGACGATGGCGCTCGCCAAGGCAAAGCCGGGCGTGCTGTCGATCGGACATGGCGGCAATTCGACCGCGATGCATTTGACGGCTGCGCTGTTCACGCAGAAGGCCGGGATCAGCATGGAGCTGGTGCCGTATCGCGGGACGGCGCCGGCAGCAGTCGACGTCCTTGCGGGACATGTCCCTTTCGCGGTGCTGGATATCCCCGCATCGCGGCAACTGATCCTCGAACGCAAGCTCAACGCGATCGGCGTGTCGTCGGCACGCCGGCTGGCATCCCTGCCCGATGTGCCAACCCTCGCCGAGAGTGGCCTTGCGGGCTTCGAATCAGTGGGCTGGTTCGGGCTCGTTGCTCCCTCCGGCACGCCCGCCGACATCGTCGCCAGGCTGAACGACGCCTTCGTGAAGGCTCTGAAAGATCCCGCGGTGGTCGAGAAGATCCGGACGCTCGGCGCAGAGCCAGCGCCGACGTCGTCGGAGCAGTTCGGCCGATTCATTCAAAGCGAGAGCACGAAGTGGGGCAAGCTGATCGCCGAGGCCGGCATCAAGGCGAACTAGGCCTGGCGTCACGCCGGGAACGCAGCATGTAGCCGACATGGCCGCCGGCATCGTCGACGCGGCGGCCGCGGCAGGGCCATCAACGTCCACCACGACATCGGCCGTTCCGCGACTTCGCGATCGGGCGCCACGCGCCAGCCGCTCCTTCGCGTGCGCGCCATCCACGCCCGTGCGCCCGCTACTGCACACCGATCCCCGCGCTCTCGATCACCGCTTGGTCGTGCGGTCTCCTCGACGATGAACGGGACCATTTCGGCCGGCCCCTTGTCGGCAATCGACACCTGGCCGTTGGCGGTGAGGTCGGCGTCGACCAAGTTTCGATCGCGGAGGCGGCGCCTCGAGCTGTTGGTCGGGAAGGTCCAGCCCTACGCCAAACTTTGGCTCAAAAATACGTCCGGGTCGTGCCGAAGCAAGTTGCCGCGGGCGTACCTTGCAAGACTATTCATATGATGATATGACGTTTGCGATTTCTAATGTCATATGATCTTTCAATGCGCCCGACGAACTTCCACGCCTTCCTCGTCGATCAGCTCGGGCGTCTCATCGCGTCGGGGCAGATCGGGGTAGACGGCGCGTTGCCGCGGGAGGACGAACTCGCCGACCGTTTTGGCGTCAGCCGTACCGTCGTTCGCGAGGCGACAAAAACCCTGCAAGCGCTCGGACTGATCACGACGGGACCGCGGGTCGGCTCGCGCGTCCAGCCGCTGTCGTCCTGGCGGCTGCTCGACCCGCAGGTGATGGACTGGATCACGGATGCCGATATGGCGAGCGGCTTCGAGCGTGATCTGCTCGAGCTGCGCGGCATGATCGAGCCGGCGGCCGCTGGCTTCGCTGCGGAGCGCGGCTCCAACGCGCAGGTCGCCGCGATCAACACGTCGCTCGCCGCCATGGCGAACGCACAGGACAAAGCCGAACATGAGGCTTCAGACTTCCGCTTCCACGAGGCAATCCTGGAAGCGTCGGGCAACATCCTGCTGCTGCAGCTCAAGCCAATCCTGCGCGCGGTGCTGAAAGCCTCGTTCCGCCTCTCGATGCATGACCACAAGCGTGCTCAAGCTTCCATTGCGATTCACAGTCGGGTCGCGGCCGCGATTGCGGCGCGCCAGCCAGACGAGGCGCGCGCGGCCATGGTTGCGCTGCTGAAGGTCGCGCAGGCCGACATCAACACCGGTCCGCCACGCAAAGTGACCGGCTCCAAGAATCGACCAATCAAAAAAACACAGGAAACGTCCCATGCTCGCAACAGCCGAAAGATGGATCCTACGGGGGCTTGAAGCCATCCTGGTCGCCCTGCTTGCCGGGATGGTCGTGATGGTCTTCGGCAACGTGGTGCTGCGCTACGCATTCAATTCGGGCATCGACCTCTCCGAGGAGCTGTCGCGCTATTTCTTCGTCTGGCTGACCTATATCGGCGCGGTCGTGGTGATGCGCGAGAACGGCCATCTCGGCGTCGATACGCTCGTCGGCGCGATCGGCCCGCGCGGGCGGCTGATCTGCATGATGCTCAGCGATGCCATCGTGCTGGTCTGTTGCGTCATGCTGCTCGACGGGACCTGGAAGCAACATGAGATCAATGCCAGCGCCGTCGCGCCGGTCACCGGCCTGAGCATGGGTTATGTCTACGGCGTGCTGTACTTCGCCGGGCTCGGCATCGGCCTCATCACGCTGGCCCGCCTGCTGCGCGCCCTGACGGGCAAGCTCGGCCCGTACGAGCTGGCGGAATTCGCCGGCGACTATAGCGGCAACCCCTCACACGATTTGAAGGGGCATCTCGAATGACCGTCGCCGTCTTCCTGCTGTCGCTCTGCGGCGCCATGGCGCTCGGCATGCCGATCGCCTTCTCACTGATCGTCTGCGCGGTCGCGCTGATGTTCTGGCTCGGCGTCTTCGACACACAGATCATCGCGCAGAACATGATCATCGGCGCGGACTCCTTCCAGCTGCTGGCGATACCGTTCTTCCTGCTCGCAGGCGAACTGATGAACGCCGGCGGACTGTCGAAGCGTATCGTCAATTTTGCGCTCTCCATGGTCGGCCATCTGCATGGGGGCCTCGGCTATGTCGCGATCTTCGCCGCGATCATCATGGCTTCGCTCTCGGGATCGGCTGCCGCCGATACCGCCGCCCTCGCTTCGATCCTGCTCCCGATGATGCGCCAGGCCGGCTACGATGTCGGCCGATCGGCGGGACTGATCGCCTCGGGTGGTATCATCGCGCCGATCATTCCGCCCTCAATCGGATTCATCGTGTTTGGGGTCGCCGCCAACCTCTCGATCACCAAGCTCTTCCTGGCCGGGGTCTTCCCGGGGCTTCTGATTGGCCTGTCGCTGGTGATTGCCTGGGCGATCGTCTGCCGTCGCGACAAGATCGCGGTGCTGCCGCGGCGCAGCGGCGCGGAGCGCCTGAAGGCGACCTGGGACGGCTCGCTCGCTTTGCTGATGCCGATCGCGATCCTGGGCGGCATTCGCTTCGGCATCGTCACGCCGACGGAGGCGGCCGTGGTCGCGACCGTCTACGCCCTGATCGTAGGCATGTTCGTCTATCGCGAGCTCAAGCCGGCCGATCTCTACAGGGTCACGCTGACGGCGGCGAAGACGACGAGCGCAGTCATGCTGCTGGTCGCTGCAGCAGTCGTTTCAGCCTGGCTCATCACTCAGGCCAACATTCCGGCGGAGCTGTCGAGCCTGCTCGAACCCTTTATGGGCAACAAGACGATCCTCATGATCGTGATCATGCTGCTGGTGATGGTCGTCGGCACGGCGCTCGATTTCACGCCGACCGTGCTGATCCTGACTCCCGTGCTGATGCCGGTGATCAAACAGGCAGGCATCGATCCGATCTATTTCGGCGTGCTCTTCATCATCAACAACGCCATCGGCTTGATTACGCCCCCGGTGGGCATCGTGCTCAACGTCGTCTGCGGCGTTGCGCGCGTTCCGATGACGTTGGTGATCCGCGGCGTGATGCCGTTCCTGATCGCCCAGACGATCGCGATGTTCGTGCTGATCCTGTTCCCTCAACTCGTGACCGTTCCGCTGGCCTGGCTCAGCGGCCGCTAAACCAAAAAGACACTCAGGAGGACTCCCATGCTGAACAAGAAGATCGCTGTTACGCTTGCCGTCGCCCTTCCCGTCGCTCTTGCCGCGTTCGCCGGCTCCGCCCAGGCGCAGGTCAAGGAACGCAACATCCGCGTCTCCAATGGCATCAACGAGGATCATCCGGTCGGCAACGGCGTCGCCAAGATGCGCGCCTGCATGGCGGACAAGTCCGGTGGAAAGCTCAAGCTCCAGGCCTTCTGGGGCGGCGCTCTCGGCGGCGACCTGCAGGCGACGCAGGCGCTGCGGGCCGGGACGCAGGAGATGGTGATCACGTCGTCCTCGCCGCTGGTTGGAATCGTGCCGGTACTCGGCGTCTTCGACCTGCCGTTCCTCTTTACGAACGAGAAGGAGGCGGATGCGGTGCTCGATGGCGTCTACGGTAAATACATCTCCGACCAGTTGCCGGCCGCCGGCGTGGTCAACCTGTCCTATTGGGAAAATGGCTTCCGCAATCTGACCAACTCGAAGCGCGCGGTCTCGAAGGCGGAAGAGCTGACCGGCCTGAAGGTCCGCGTGATGCAGAACAACATCTTCCTCGACAGCTTCAAGAGCATGGGCGCCAACGCCACGCCGATGGCCTTCGGCGAGGTCTTCGCGGCGCTCGAGACCCACGCGATCGATGGCCAGGAGAACCCGCTCGTCACCATCGACACCTCGAAGCTCTACGAAGTACAGAAATACCTGACGTTGACGCGTCACGCCTATACGCCCTTCCTGGTGCTCTACTCCAAGAAGCTCTGGGATCAGCTCTCCGCGGAGGAGCAGACCATCCTCAGCGAATGCGCGGCGACAGGCCGCGACGAGGAACGCCGTGTCTCGCGTGAGCTCAACGACAAGTCGCTGGCAAACCTGAAGAAGCAGGGCATGCAGGTGTCCGAGGTCTCCAAGGACGAACTCGCCAAGATGCGTGAGGCCACTGCCGCAGTCTACCAGCGGCACGAGGCCTCGATCGGCAAGGAGGCGATCGAGCGTCTGAAGACCGAGCTCGCCAAGATCCGCGGCGCCAACTGATCGTCCGACACTGGAAGAAGAGTCACTGAACGATGAAAATCACCGCCGTTGAAACCATCCGCCTGACCGAGTTCGCCAATATCATCTGGGTGCGGCTCCATACTGACGACGGTCCGGTCGGACTGGGTGAAACCTTCATGGGAGCAGCGGCGGTCGAAGCCTATCTGCACGAGACCGTCGCGCCAAAACTGCTCGGCAAGGATCCGCTCCAGATCGAGGCGCGCAACGCCAGCCTGAACAACTATCTCGGCTGGCGCGGCTCCGGAGTCGAGACGCGAGGCAATTCGGCCGTGGACATCGCGCTCTGGGACATCTTCGGCAAGTCGGTCGGGCAGCCCGTCTCGATCGCACTCGGCGGCAAGGCACGCGACACGATCCGTACCTACAACACCTGTGCCGGGTACCGGTATATCCGCGATTCCCGCTCGCAAGCGGTGGCCAATTGGCACGTTGGCGAGCAAGGCGGACCCTATGAGGATCTCGAGGGTTTCCTCTATCGCGCCGACGAGCTCGCCCACTCCCTGCTCGAGCAGGGCATTACGGGTATGAAGATCTGGCCCTTCGACATCGCTGCGGAACGTTCGGCCGGTTGGGACATCAGTCCGCAGGAACTGAACACCGCGCTCGAACCGTTCCGCAAGATCCGCAAGGCGGTCGGCGACCGCATGGACATCATGGTCGAATTCCACTCGCTGTGGAGCTTGCCCATGGCCAAGAAGCTCGCCGAGCGCCTCGCCGAGTTCGACACCTATTGGCACGAGGATCCGTTCCGTCTCGATAACATCCACGACCTCGGTGAATATGCGCGGCATTCAAAGGCCTGGGTCTGCGCCTCCGAGACGCTGGCCTATACGCACTCTTTCCGGGATTACCTCGAGTCCGGTGCCGCCGGCGTCGTGATGCTGGACCTGTCCTGGTGCGGCGGCCTGTCGGAGGCACGGAAGATCGCCGGCATGGCGGAAGCCTGGCACACGCCCGTCGCACCGCATGACTGCACCGGCCCTGTGGTCTATGCGGCGTCCTGTCATTTCTCGATGCACGCGCGCAACGCGCTCATCCAGGAATCGGTACGTGCGTTCTACACGGGCTGGTACACCGAGCTGGTCACTGAGCTGCCGAAAGCCGAGAACGGGATGATCTCCATTTCCGATGCCCCCGGTCTCGGGCTTGAACTGCTGCCCGGGCTTGAAAAGCGCCCCGACGCGATCGTCCGTTTCAGTCGCCTCGGCGGGAGTTGAAGTACAAGGCTGGCTGATCTAGCCGGCCGTCGCGCTCTCGCGGTTGCGCAAGGGCATGCCGCGGCGGCCGCGACAGCGGCGGCATTCCCGCGGAGAGCGTGACCTGGGTAAACATTGTCCCTGAAGCGAAGGCCGCCTCCCTCGGATCTGGCGTTATCGGTGTTATGGTGACAGTGCACTAAATTGGCACTGTCCGGCGGCGAACGCAGCATGTAGCCGACATGGCCGGCGGCATCGTCGACGCGGCGGCCGCGGCAGGGCCACCATCGTCCACAGCGACATCGGCCCCTTTCGTGACTTCGCGATCGGTCGGCGCATGCCGAAGGCCGCTCCGCGCGCGCGACGTACGCTGCCGTGCGCCCGCTACTGCCCACCGATCCCCGCGCTCTCGATCACCCGCTTGTTTCGTGCGGTCTCGTCGACGATGAACGGCACCATCTCGGCCGGCCCCTTGTCGGCGATCGACACCTGGCCGTTGGCGGTGAGGTCGGCGACGATGCCGGGGTCGGCGAGCACGGCGGTCAGCGCCTCGGAGAGCTTGCTCACGATTTTCGGGTCGGTCCCGGCGGGGACCGAGACCCAGGTCGAGCCGGCATTGACGGCGTCGGGGTAGCCGGCCTCGAGCACCGTGGGCGCATCGGGCAGCGCGGCCAGCCGCGCCGCGCCGGTGGTGCCGAGCACCTTGACCTTGCCGGTGTCGATCAGCGGCCTCAGCACGGTGAGGTAGTCGAAGGAGACGTCCAGGATGCCCGACATCATGTCGGTCATCTGGTTCGAGCCCGACTTGTAGGGCACGTGGGTCAGCTTGATGCCGGCGGCCGCCTGGAACATCTCGCCGGCGAGGTGCTGGGCGGTGCCGGGGCCGGGGGAGCCGAAATTGACCTTGCCAGGGTTGGCCTTCGCGTAGGCGACGAACTCGGCCAGCGTGTTGTAGGGCGCTGCCGCAGTCGCGACGAGGACCTGGTTCGACGAGCTCACGCCGCGGACGTGGACGTAGCTCTTGAGCGGGTCGTAGTTGAGCTTCGTCAGTCCCAAATTCGGCTGGATCGTCATGGGCCCGCCGGAGGCGTAGAGCACGGTGTAGCCGTCGGGCTGGGCCCGGGCCACGAACTCCGTCCCGATGGTCCCGCCGGCGCCGGGCCGGTTCTCCACCACCACGGGCTGCCCAAGCCGCGTCCGCAGCAGCTCCGCGATCTTGCGCGAGACGAGGTCGGTGACGCCGCCGGCCCCGAACGGGACCACCCAGGTGATCGCACGGTTCGGCCAGGAGTCCGCGGCCGTCTGGGCCCCCGCGGCGCCCGCCTGGAGCGCCAGAATCGTCGCGGCGACGAGACATAGCAGCGTTCTTGGGAGCGCTCTCGTCGTCGTCCCTTCGGGGCGCCCGCTCTGGCCGCTGCGCGCGCCAAATCCCGCGGCGGGCCCTTGAGGACCGCCGGTATGATCCGCTCCCCCCATGGATGCAGTCCTCCCTCGTTGCAGTGTGGCCGTTGATGGCCATCTTGACCGAAGGCTACAGCCCCGAGTGTCTTCCAACCATTGGCGCAGTCTGAGCATCACTTTTGCAAAATATGAAAAGATCGATGCACCAGATGATTCGTTGGACCCAGCGGACGCCAGGCTCGCAGTCGCGGGCTACTGTGCATGGGGTTGTTTTCGCAATTTCTGTTATCAGGTCGCAGAAGACCCTCGCAGGACGGTGCTTGAACCTGTCGCCAGCGCAGTCCGACCAACATTCCGCGGCCGGCAGGGAGCCTGCTTTACGACGATGTTCGACAAGACCTACCGGCAGCGGCTCGAAGCTGATCTTGCGCAATGGGAAGCCGATGGCGTGCTCGCACCCGCGGCGGCCACCTCGATCCGCAATGCGCTGCCGCCGCTTTCCGCCGGCATCAACATCGCGGTGGTCGTTGGCATCGTCGGCGGCCTGTTGATCGCGGCCGCATTCCTTGCCTTCGTCGCGGCGCACTGGACGGAGATCGCGCGGCTGCTGCGGTTCGCGATCCTGCTCGCCGGCATGGTCGTCGCCGGCGGCCTTGGCGCGTGGTTCGCTGCAACGGGCCGCACGGTCCTCGCTGATCTCTGCGCGAGCATCGGTGCCATCATCTTCGGCGCGGGCATCGCGCTGGTCGGCCAGATGTATCATCTGGGGGACGACTTCGCCGGCGGCATGCTGCTGTGGTCGATCGGCGCGTTTGCTGCCGCGCTGCTGACCGGCTCGCGCGGCGCGCTCGCGGTCGGCCTCGTCGCCGCCTGCGTCTGGACCTGCATGCGCAGCTATGATGCGCCTGATACCCTGCATCTTCCGTTCGTTGTGGTCTGGCTGATCGCAGCCGCTCTCGCGCTTGCGTGGAATTCCCGCGTCGCCGCTCATCTCGTCGCGGTCGCGGTGCTTCCGTGGTGGATCGCGACATCGTTTCGCTTCGACCTCGATGGCCTTCAGCCGTCTTTCGTCCTCGCGAACGGTGCGGCGCTGCTGTTCGGCGCGGGGCTCGCAATCGCCGCGTCGCGGTCGCCGAGGGCGCTTCTGCTTGGGAGCGTGCTGTCGATCTATGGAGCGTTCTCGCTCGCCGTCGTCGCCTTCCTGGAGGTGACGACGGTCGACGACATCATCCGCTTCCACACCAGCACGGTGCCGGCCCAACCGCTTTGGGCAATTCTGTGCGGAGCTGCGGGCGTGGTCCTTGCTCTGGTGTCTGCCGCAATCACCAGGCGCGCAGGTGAAATCCTTGTCGCATGTGCGATCGGGCTGGTGCTGATCGCCGCGCCGATCTGGCCGGCCTCCACGGCCGGCGAGCCCTGGTACGCCTATGCCGCGCTGCTCTGCGCCATGCTGTGCCTCGTCGTCTCCGGCATGCTCGATGAGGTGCGCCCGCGCATCGTTGCCGGCTGGCTCGGCATCGCCGGCGTCATCGCGGGCATCACCTGGGCGGTGAAGGGCTCGCTGCTGCGCCGCTCGGCCTTCCTTGCCGCGGCCGGCATCATCGCGGTCGTCTTTGCAACCGCGATCAATCGTGCGCTGCCGAGGGCTGAACGATGATCGAGACCGTCACACAGCTCTGGCAGCGCATTCCGAAACCCGTGCTGTTCGGCGTCGCCGTTCTGCTTCAATGCATCCTGCTCATGTTGATGATCGCCGATCGCATGCAGATCCTGCGCGAGGGACGTGAGGTGACCTTGCAGACGCAGCCGGTCGATCCCCGCGATCTCCTGCGCGGCGACTACGTCGTGCTCCGCTACGACATCTCGCAACTGCCGGCAGGCGCGCTGGCCGGCACGCCTGCTGCCGAGCGCAATCCCGCCGTGTTCGTCAGGCTCGCGCCGAATGCCAACGGGCTCTACGAGGCTGTCTCGGTGCATGCCGCGCCTGTCGCGGTCACAGCGCCGGAAATCCTGATCCGCGGCCGCGTCAGTTATTCCTGCGGTTCAACCGGCCGCACCTTTTGCGACAAGCTGACGGTCAAATACGGCCTCGAAAGCTATTTCGTGCCGGAAGGCGAGGGCAAGAAGCTCGAGCAGGCCCGCAACCAGCAGAAGCTGCGTGTCGTCGCCGCCGTGCTGCCCTCGGGCCGCGCCGCCATCAAGCGGCTGCTGCTCGATGGCGAGCCGGTCTATGAGGAGCCGCTTTACTAGCGGCTAGTCTTCAACGCCCGCCGCAGCACGTCCCACATCCGCGGATCGCTCATGTGCGCGACGTTGAAGCGCATGAAGTTTTGCGCCGTCTGCGACACGCTGAACACGTTGCCTGGCGCCAGCACCACGTCCTCCTCGAGCGCTGCGCGCGCAACGGCCGTGGTGTCCTGCCCGTCGGCGAGACGGCACCAGAGAAAG
Source organism: Bradyrhizobium sp. CCGB20 (assembly GCF_024199855.1). Lineage (NCBI taxonomy): Bacteria > Pseudomonadati > Pseudomonadota > Alphaproteobacteria > Hyphomicrobiales > Nitrobacteraceae > Bradyrhizobium > Bradyrhizobium sp. CCGB20. The sequence goes on from NZ_JANADN010000001.1 coordinate 516,631, forward strand.
AAGCCGCCGCGCGGCATCAGCCAGGGCTCGACGCCCAGCGCCTGCAGTTTTCGCGCGACGTCGCGGCGGGTGCGCGTGAGCTTTTGCCGGAGCTCGTCCATGTGCTTGCGATAGCTGCCGCCGGCCAGCACCTTGGCGATGATGTCCGTCGCAACCGGGCTCGGGCCGCCAAAGTTGGTTGCGACCTGGACATCGACGAGATGCTCGATCCAGTCGGCCCGCGCGGCGATGTAGCCGCAGCGCACCGAGGCCGACAGCGTCTTGGAGAAGCTGCCGATGCGGATCACGCGGGCAAGACCGTCGAGCGCGGCCAGGCGCGGCGAGCGCTCCGGCTCGAAGTCGCCAAAGATGTCGTCCTCGATGATGGTGAGATCGTGCGCGGCGGCCGCGGTCAGAAGCCGGTGCGCGGTCTGGAGCGAGCACGTCGCGCCGGTCGGGTTATGCAGCGCTGAATTGGTGATGTAGAGCCGCGGCCGCTCGCTGCCGAGGATCTGCTCGAAGCGGACGACGTCGGGGCCTGACGGCGTGTAGGGCACGCTGACGATCTTGGCCTGATGCGCCCGCAGCAGCCCACGAAAATTGAAGTAGCAGGGATCGTCGACCAGCACGGTGTCGCCGGGACGGAGCAGGAAGCGACAGATCAGGTCGGTCGCCTGCGTGCCCGAACCCGTCAGCATCAGCTGGTTGATCGAGGCCTCGATCCCGTCTTCGGCAAGGCGCGTCAGCAGCAGCCGGCGCAGGGCGAGGGAGCCGGACGTCGAGCCGTAATTGGTCAGCACGCTGGCGTCGGTGCGGGCGAGCGCGCGTGTGGCGCGGCGCAAGGCCGCCTCCGGCATCCACTCCGGCGGCAGCCAGCCGCAGCCGGGCTTTGGCGCGGCATCATCGGCATCGAGCGATTGCCTGGAGACCCAGAACGGATCGACCGCGCGGTCGCGGCGCGGCTCGACGTCGGTCAACGCCAGCGGCGGCGTGACGGTCGGCGAGACATAGAAGCCCGAGCCGCGGCGGGCACGGATCAGGCCTTCGGCGGCGAGGCGATCATAGGCTTCGACGACGGTGGACGGCGAAACACCCATCGTCGTGGCAAGGCTGCGGATCGACGGGAGGCGGTCGCCGGCACCGAGAGCGCGGCCGGCGACCTTGGCGCGGATCGCGCTCATCACGTCGTTGGTCCGTGTGCCGCCGCGTCCCTTCGATTGCGCTTCGATGTCCAAGGTGTATGACCTTCCATACCCATACAGTTTCGCCAAATTGTACTGGATTGTCTCTGGTCTCGCCACCGGAGAGGGCCGAGGATTGCCGTCCAAAAAGAGGTGGACATGCAATCTGCGGGTAGCGGCTGGGGCAACGGGCTTCTCGGCGTCATCATCTTCAGCGGCTCGTTGCCGGCGACGCGCGTCGCGGTCGGCGGCTTCTCCGCGCTGTTCCTGACCTCCGCACGCGCGGTCATCGCTGCGCTGATCGGCGTGGCCGTGCTCGGCCTGCTTCGTCAGGCCCGGCCGGAGCGAAAGGATGTCGTCTCGCTCACCATCGTCTCCATCGGCGTCGTGGTCGGCTTTCCCCTGCTGACCGCGCTGGCGCTTCAGCACATCACCTCCGCGCATTCGATCGTCTTCATTGGCCTCTTGCCGCTGTCGACGGCGATCTTCGCCGTGCTGCGCGGCGGCGAGCGGCCGCAGCCGCTGTTCTGGCTGTTCGCGATTCTGGGCAGCGCCACGGTGGCAGGCTTTGCTTTGTCGAACGACGGCTCGGCGTCAGTGACCGGCGATCTCCTGATGGTCGCCGCCATCGTGCTGTGCGGGCTCGGCTATGCCGAAGGGGCCGCGCTGTCGCGCCGCCTTGGCGGCTGGCAGGTGATCTCCTGGGCGCTGCTGCTCGCTCTGCCGCTGATGGTGCCGGTCGCGATCCTGACATGGCCGGCGACATGGAGCGGCGTAGGCGTGCCCGCCTGGATCGGGCTCGCCTACGTTTCCGTCTTCAGCATGTTCGTCGGCTTCATCTTCTGGTACCGCGGCCTTGCGATCGGCGGCATCGCGCGCGTCGGCCAATTGCAACAGCTTCAGCCGTTCTTCGGCCTCGCGCTCGCCGGCTTCCTGCTGCACGAGCCGGTCGCATGGAGCATGATCGCTGCGACCGCGCTCGTGGTCGTCTGCGTCTTCTTCGCGCGCCGGTATGCGTGAGGCAGCGCGCCTCACTCCTGCCCCATCACCGTTCGCGTCAGCGTGCTCCGCGCGAATTTCTTCAGCGGCATCGGCTTGCCGAACAGGAAGCCCTGCACGAGGTCGAAGCCGAGCTCGTTGGCGGCGACGAGGTCGGCGCGGCTCTCGACGCCTTCGGCCACGGCGCCCACGCCGTAGCCATGTGAAAGCTCGACGATGTGGCGGCACACCGTGCGCTTGAGGCGGTCATTGCCGCTGCCGGTGACGAAGTGCCGGTCGGCCTTCAGCTTGATGAAGGGAATTTTGTCCAGATCCATCAGCGAGGGCCAGTTGGCGCCGAGATTGTCGATCGACAGGCCTATATTGTGCAGGCGCATTTCGCGCGAGACTTCGGTCAGGACATCGAGATCGCGGATTGCTTCCTCGCTGTTGATCTCGATCGTGAGCCCGCCGAAGGCCGGATGTGTCGGCACGCGGCGGCAGAGATCGCGCACCGACTGCGGCTCCTTCAGATACGACGCCGGCAGGTTGATCGAGAGATCGACCGGGCTCTGCTGCTCCAGCAGATAGTGCCAGTCCTGCACGGCGCGCTCGATCACGAATTCCGAAAGGTCGCGCAGATGCGGATCGTGCTCTTCGGGGATGAAATAGGCCGGCGGCACCACGCCCCATGTCGGATGGCGCATCCGCACCAGCGCCTCGGCGCCGCAGCGGATCAGCGTGCGCGCGTCGATCTTGGGCTGGTACCACAGCTCGAGCCAGCCGGCATGCAAGGCCTCGCCGACATGCACGGCCGGGCTCGGCGCGGGCTCGTCCGGCAGCAGCATCGCGACGCGCTCGCGCAGCGTTTCCGCGGCAAAGGGCGTCGTCAGCGGCGGCAGCATCGCGAGGCCGTATTCCTCGCCGACCTGCTGCACCGCCTTGACGATGATCGACTCGCGGGCGCCGACGGCGAGCACCTTGCCGTCGAAGGCCTCGCGGACCAGCGTCTCCAGAAATGTGCCGGGCTCGATGCCGTCGGCGGCGACGCCGAACAGGATCAAATCCGGCAGCTCGCCGGCGAGCACGGTCTTCAGCTCGTCCGCGCTGGCGCATTCGCTGGTGACGAAGCCAAGGTCCTCCAGCACTTCTGAAAGGAAGGCGCGCAGATGGCGCTTGCCGTCGGCGACACATGCGCGCGGCGTGACTTTTCGCCGTCCGAAGGTTTTTGGCCTCCGTTCGGCGAGCTCAACAAGTTCATCGTTCATCGCAAACCACTCCCGTTCCGCGGCCGGTGTTAGCGACGAGAGCAGTTTCAAATAAGGAGGGCTTGAGCCGATTGTTGAATTATCTGGGTAACGTTAAAGCCCGCATCATATCTAAAATTGTTCGGATCTCCTTCGAGAAGTTTTTACGTCTGCGCGCGCGCAGCGCGCTGGAGTGCGGCAATCACCGGAGATTTTCGCGGCGTTCAATCTGGCGGCATGCACGCGCAGTGTCCTGCTATTGGACGAGGCCGCGCGTGCTTCGCCCAATTCAATAATGTACGGCCTTAATTGGCCGTGGCCTTGTCGTGTTGGGCCATGCCGACCGCCTTGTAGTCGTAGGTCGGATAGAACTCGGTGCGATAGGAGCCCCACGCAGTGTCCTCGATGATTCGATTGACCTCGCGCAGCCGCGATGCCGGCAAACGCAGCGTGATCACCTGGCCTATGCCCATCATCACGTACCAGCTCACGACCTCGACGCCCGGCGGGGGAAACGCCTTGTAGAATCCCTGCTTCTCGAGCTGCGCATTCAGCTCGTTCAACGGGCGGGATTGGTCGTGCTTGAAGAACACGGTGAGCAGCACGGCGTTGTCGGCGGTCGGCGCGGCATTGCCTTGCGGCGGCGTCGTCTGCGCCAACGACGTCGAGCTCAGCGCCAGCGCGCCCGCAAGCAACGCCGCCATCGTCACTGTCCGTCGGTTCGATCTCATCGCAACCTCCTTCCTGTCGCTCTCTCGGGTGCATCGCAGGATAGGAGCGGCGGCGACGATCGAAGAATTCATTTTCGCGCGATGCGCGCATTATCTCAAGTCGCGCGTGACAGTTCTGCGACAATGAGCCCGGCTGGAACAGCGCAATTGTGAAGCAGATCACACGTGTCTTGCTGCACCCGCGCTATTGCTGCGCAGCCGGTGGCGGGCTGTCGAGGATTACAGCAATGACGATGCGGCGAATGATGTATTGGTGGTTCAGATTCGTGCTGTCAGGGCGATTCCTGGATCGCTTCCTGTGCCTGCCGCGTGCTCACTAGCTGCGCGATATCAGGTTTGGCCGATCAATTTGCGAAATGCCGCCGCGCCGTCCTGCACGGCGTCGCGTCCCTTCCAGGCCAGGTAGGACAGCTTGCCGCCGAGCGTGTCGTGGCTACGTAGCCGGCGCGAGCCGAGAATGTGGCCGACATTCGAGGGGAAGCGGCTCACCTCGGCGGACACCAGCGCCGCGATCGCATCCATCAATTGCTGGAGGCGGATGCCCCATTCGCAACTCTCGATCCCGTCGATGCGGACCTTGAGCGCATATTCGGTGTCGTAGATTTCGGTGAGCAGGTCGCGCGCGACCAGCACGCGGTTGTGCCTGAGCGCGACCCGCAGCGCGAGCCGCTTGTCGTCGAGCCGGTCGAGCACCATGGGAACGACGCAGGCATAGGGCGTGGCGGCGACGTCGGCCGCGCTCTTGCTCGCGGCGGTCTTGGTGGCAAGGCGCACCAATTGCCAGGACGTCTTCAGGCGCCTGGCCACCAGCGCCAGCGCAAAGGGTAGCGCGTCCGGGTGCGACTTCTTGAAGGCATCGAGCTGGGCGGTGATCTGGGTAACCTGGCCGTCGTCGAATTTCGCGATCTTCTCAGGCAGCTTTTCGTTGAACTTCGGCAGCGCGTCGCCGGCGCGCAGCACATGCTGCATTTTCTTCACGTCGTCGAAGGCGGTACGCGAGGCGGTGTATTGCGTGAGCTTGGCGCGCGCGAACTCGGTGCTCTCCGCTGACGCGAGGGTGCTCTCGAGGACCTTGACGACCTTGGTCTGGAAGATCGACGCGATTTTCAGCACTTCCTTCGGGTTGTTGGCGGTGACCTGGTCGTTGATCGCCTTGATGTAGTCGCGCGCCATGGTCGGCAGCAGGTCGCGGCAGATCCACTCCCAGATCGGGGTGAGCGTGTTGCGTGAAATCCGCCCCGCATTGGCGTGCTCGGGCGCGCCGTCGATCAGGAGCAGTTCGAGCGGCGCGAAGAAATAGCGTGAGGGACTGGTGGCGCGTGCCTGGGTCGATCCGTCCTTGCGGAATTCGGCGCGCAACTTGGCCTGGATGTCGGACGAGCCCGGCATGTCGATGCCGCACAGCTCGAGCCGCTCGAGCTCGCTAAGCAGGCAGCTGCGCGACAGCGGCGTCAGCCTCTGCAAGAACTCGGACAGCCGATTGACCTCGTTCATGGCACGCAATCTTCCGCAGCGTTTCCCGCAGGCCTACAGGCCTCATGCGTGGAGGCATTTGCGCGCTCTCAATCGTGATCAAGAGAAGCAAGTCATTGTTAATTTATCCGTAAAAGCCGGGAGGCGCGGGCGCCCGCTGGGGGTGTTGGTTAAGGAGGCTTTTCCTTGCCTGCTCAAGTTTTGGGCGAAAACCTCAACCTCAGTTTGGTCGGCAGTGAGGGCGCACAAGCATAAATTGTGCCTATGCCGGGGTTTCAGCACAAAACTGCCAAAATCACCGTAGTCTTACGGAGCAAAAAGTTAACCACAGCACGGCCCAGGTTCCGCTAAACGAGTCACATGGGGTCACAGAACGATACGGCCACCGATTCGCGGCCGTCGGAATGGTTCGAAAGCAGCACTGCTCCGACCGAAGAGCTCGATTTCGCCCGTCTGAACGCGGCCCGCGCCAAGGCCGCCGACGAGATGGCCACCGCCATCGCCCGCGAGCTCAACGGCCCCCTGACCGCGCTCCTGCTCTATATGGGCGAGATCAAGCACCACAGCGACCAGCTCGCGCCGGTTACCGGCGATCGAGCCTATCTGCAGCGCGTGGTGGAGAATGCGCTGGCGCAGACCGAGCGTGTTTGCGGCCTGGTCAAGCAGCTTGCCGGTCCTCACAAGGACGCCTTGCCGATCCCGCCCAGGACCGAGGCGGCGGAATTGAATGCCGCCCGCGCGCCGCAGCCGCAGCGCGTGCCGAGCACCGAGTTGCCGGGCCTGTCGGGCCAGAAGCGGCTGACCAAGCGCGAACGCGAGGTGCTGAGGCTGATCAGCGAGGGCTACTCGAACAAGCAGGGCGCGCTGCGGATGCAGATCAGCCCGCGCACGTTCGAGAGCCATCGCGCCGAGGCGATGCGCAAGCTCGGTGCGCGCAACACCGCGGACCTCGTCCGTGCGGCGCTGCTGCACTCGATCGATTGAGGTTCTGTCCTGCGCCGCCGGGCGGGCGATCAAGTCCGGGATTGGCCTGATACAGAAGGGCGGGCGACCGCGATCGCGCTCAGAGGTAATCCTCGGCGAAAGGGCGCACGCGCGACGGCGGCCGCAGCGACTTCGACTCTTCCTTTGGCGCGTTCGGAATGATCGTGATGGTCCAGCGCGGCGGCTTGCTCGATTCCTGCTCCAGCACCGAACGAACGAAACCAGTCACCGTCGCCTCGCCAGACTTCACCGTTGCCGTCCGGCCGTTGAACTGTGCGATGCGGAAGCGACGGACCTCTTTCTGGTCCGCAGTCTCATAGGTGAACATGGAAACCCTCCTGGTTTCCGGCGACTATCGCCACCTATGATTAGCCATCTGTGAAAATCCCAAACCGTAGAAGTACGGCGGGCTTGGCGCGCGCTTTTCTAGCCCTGCGGCTCCTGCGCACGCGCGGCGGCGTAGGCGACATCCATCAGGTCCAGCAGGTCGCGGAATTCAGCCTCGCCAAGCTTGTCCGCGGTCTTCTCCAGCCGCAGCGCCAGCGCCGCGAGCCTGACATAGCCGAACGTCCCGGCCGCGCTCTTCAGCGAATGCGCTTCGCGTATGATCCTGGCAAGGTGCTGTGCGAGCGTGAGCGTGCGAAACAGTTGCAGGCGCGCGCAGGTCTCGCTCCAGAATACGTCACGGACTTCACGGGCCCCGTCCTCGCCGATCTCGCGCACCAGCGCTTCATACGCACCCGGCTCGCGCGCGGGCTCGGCATCGAGCGCTCTTTGCATCGGTGCGGCGGTCACTTCAAACATGGCCTGTCCTGGTCGCGGTTGGTCTGCCCCGCGGCCGGTACGGCGCGAGGCACGCTCCCTGTCTACGGCATTCGAATTTCAGGTCCGGTAGCAGGACGATCGGTGTTTGCAGGCCGGCATTAGCCGCCGGTTTACCAAGCCGTGGTGCCGGTCAGCGCGGGCCGAGCAGCCGGTCGTACTGGGCCTTCACGGTGGCGTAGCATTCGCACGCGGTCTGGCGCAGGCCGTCCAGGTTGAGGATCTGGATGTGTCCGCGGCTGTAGTGGATGAAATTGGCGTGCTGCAACGTATTGGCGACCAGCGACACGCTGTTGCGGCGCGCCCCGATCATCTGCGCCATCGCCTCCTGGGTCAGCAGCAGCCGGTAGTCGCCGCTGAGGTCATGGGTGTGCAGCAGGCAACGCGACAGCCGCGACTCCACCGGATGGGCAGCGTTGCAGCCCGCGGTCTGCTGGACCTGGGCGTAGACCGCCAACCCGTGGCGGGTGAGCTGGGTCCGCAAGGTGCTGCTCTGGTCGGCCGCGTCGCGCAGCCGGTCGAGCTCCATCACGGAGGCGGCACCGGGAACCAGCACGATCGCCGTATTCAGCGCGCAGGCATCACCCATGGTCGAGAGCGTTCCGAGCAGGCTGTCGCGGCCGATCATGGCGACCTGCACATGCTCGCCCCTGGCGAGTTTCACCACCAGCGAGATGACGCCGCGGTGGGGAAAGTAGGCGCGCTTGAGCGTCTCGCCGGTCTCCACCAGGATCGCCTCATGCGGCAGATCGACCGCGCGCAGATGCGGGCGGATCAATTCGTAATCCTCCGCCGACAGCGCGGACAGGAAACCGTTGGATGGGCGCACCATCGTTTCCAAGACTGCCTCCGTCTCGTCAGCCCAGAATTCACGTCGAACGGGCTGCTCCCAACACGGGGAGGTTTCATCATGTTCACGTCGGGATATATTGGCAATTGGGACAAGTTGTCCGGTTCCCATTGCCACACGGGATGCAGGCCGGTTGCGCCGAGCGATCGTCACCGCGGGCCTTCCAGCAGGCGCTCGTGGCAGGCCTTCACCGCCGCATAGCAGTCGCAGGACGTCGTTTCCAATGCGCGCTCGTTGACGATCTCGATCTGGCCACGGGTGTAGCGAATGACGCCGGCGCGCTGCAGCGCATTTGCGACGAGGGAGATCGCGTTGCGGCGTACGCCCATCATCTGCGCCAGCACCTCCTGTGTCAGCGGAAGCAGCTTGCTGTCGGAGAGGTCGCGGGCACGCAAGAGCCAGCGCGCCAGCCGCGCTTCGACCGGGTGCAGCGTATTGCACAGCACCGATTGCTGCGCATGCGCGAGCAGCACCTGCTCGTGGCGGATCATCAGGCCGCGGAACTGCGCGCTCGCGCCCGCCACCGCCCGGAAGGCCGCGATATCGAGGACGGAAGCAGTCCCGGGGAAGAGCACGGCGGCGTCTGTCGGTGCGATGCCGTCGCCAAGCGCTGCGCCGGCGCCCACGACGCCGTCGCAGCCCAGCATCGCGACCTCGATCATCTGTCCCTCGGAGAGACCCACCGTGATCGAAACCGATCCGCCATGCGGGAAGTAGACATATCTCAGTGCGGTGCCTGCCTCGGCCAAGACAGACTCCCTGACCATTTCGACTGTCGCGAGATGGGGGCGCAGCAGATCGAAATCCGCCACGTCGAGCATTTGCAGCAGCTGGTTGGACGGGTGGCCGCTCGCGGTCATGCAGGCTCAATCCGGCGCGTTCGGTCATATGATCGGCGCCGCACCCTGCGCCTCGTCCAGTTGTACGACGATAAAAACATATTATAAAGGTTGTGGCGCCGTTTATATACCCGTTGGAGGGCAGACAGCCTGCGGCATTTGCAGCGGAAATCAGAAATGCGCGCTGGTTCGCTCGGGAATTCGGGGCGACTCGTCCTGCATCGGGCGGCAGGAAAAAGCGGCAAGGGGCCATCATGGGCCGGGCGCATTGCATCCGCGCCGCCATCGGACGCCGGCCGAGAGCTGCGGCTTCCTTTCTCGAACGGGCATTTTCAAACATCCGGGGACCGGATGGCGCTGGAGCTCGGCGCCGCGCGCTGCCTTCGCAAGCCGTTTACGCCGGATGCGTTACTCGCCGCCATCAAGGATTGCCTCGCGGAGCATCGTGCTGCCGCCGCGCGATTCGGTTAGCGCGGTACCAATCGCGGTGGCCGCGAAGTAAGCGTCCGTTTACCGCAAGCGCAGCTCTTGCGGATTCCGGCACGCGAGCCGTGTGAGCGACTCTGATCGCGAGCGATTTGATTCAATTCGCGCGGCCCGTGGATATCGCCCTTCGCCGGCAGGATTTTTTCGCGCAAATCGCAGTGCTGTTATCGGAGCGTTTACCTATGGTTTTTCCCGCATGAGATGCGGCGGCGCTGCTGTCGAAAGGCGCGATCGCGTGCCGTCGAAGCGCAAACTTGTCTTCAATATCCGTATTAGCACGGAGGCTGAAATTAACGGGACCGTGAAAGGGGTTGTCTAACGATCCGGCAGCGCGCCTCCGCCGAATTCCAGGTGCGGCTCAGGCGTCGAAGTCCGGCTCAGTAAGGCGTAGCTCATGGATGATCTGTTGCGGGAGTTTTTGACGGAGACCAGCGAGAGCCTGGACACCGTCGACAATCAGCTGGTGAAGTTCGAGCAGGAGCCGAACAACGCCAAGATCCTGGATAACATCTTCCGCCTCGTCCACACCATCAAGGGCACTTGCGGCTTCCTCGGGCTGCCGCGGCTCGAAGCGCTGGCGCATGCCGGCGAGACGCTGATGGGCAAATTCCGCGACGGCATGCCGGTGACCGGACAGGCCGTGACGGTGATCCTGTCCTCGATCGACCGCATCAAGGAGATCCTTGCCGGTCTCGAAGCCACCGAAGCCGAGCCCGAGGGCAACGACCGCGACCTCATCGACAAGCTCGAAGCGATGGTCGAGCAGGGCATGGCGGCGATGTCAGGCTCGGCGCAGCCGATGCCGGCTGCCGGGGCCGCCGCACCGGCTGCGGCTCCCGTCGCCGAAGCGCCGCCGCTGGTGCCGGAAGCACCCGTTGCTGCGGCGCCTGCGCCCGCAAAAGCGATGACCACGGGCTCGCTGATCGACCAGACCCTGGAGCGTCCGCTGCGTCCGGGCGAGGTCTCGCTCGACGAGCTCGAGCGCGCCTTCCGCGAGACCGCGATCGAAGCGCCGGCGCCCGTCGTCAAGGCCGAACCCGCGCCGGTCGCTGAAGCGCCCGCTGCCAAGGAAACCGTCAAGGAAGCCAAGGCGGCCAAGGAAAAGGCCGCGCCGAAGAAGTCGATGGCCGACGAGGGCGCCGGCGAAGGCGCCAGCATCGCCAACCAGTCGATCCGCGTCAACGTGGACACGCTGGAGCATCTGATGACCATGGTCTCCGAGCTGGTGCTGACCCGCAACCAGCTGCTGGAGATCAGCAGGCGCAACGAGGACACCGAGTTCAAGGTGCCGTTGCAGCGCCTGTCCAACGTCACCGCCGAGCTGCAGGAAGGCGTCATGAAGACGCGCATGCAGCCGATCGGCAATGCCTGGCAGAAGCTGCCCCGCATCGTCCGCGACCTCTCGAGCGAACTCGGCAAGCAGATCGAGCTGGAGATGCACGGCGCCGACACCGAGCTCGACCGCCAGGTGCTCGATTTGATCAAGGACCCGCTCACCCACATGGTGCGCAACTCCGCCGACCATGGCCTCGAGACCCCCGCCGAGCGTCTGGCCTCCGGCAAGGGCGAGCAGGGCACCATCCGCCTGTCCGCCTATCACGAGGGCGGCCACATCATCATCTGCATCGCCGACAACGGCCGCGGCCTCAACACCGAGAAGATCAAGGCCAAGGCGATCTCCTCGGGTCTCGTCACCGAGGCCGAGCTCGAGAAGATGAGCGAAGCCCAGATCCACAAGTTCATCTTCGCGCCGGGCTTCTCGACCGCGGCCGCCATCACGTCGGTCTCGGGCCGCGGCGTCGGCATGGACGTGGTGCGCACCAATATCGACCAGATCGGCGGCACCATCGACATCAAGTCGGTCGCCGGTGAAGGCTCCTCCGTCACCATCAAGATCCCGCTGACCTTGGCCATCGTCTCGGCGCTGATCGTCGAGGCCGCCGGCGACCGCTTTGCGATCCCGCAGCTCTCGGTCGTCGAGCTGGTGCGGGCCCGCGCCAACTCCGAGCACCGCATCGAGCGCATCAAGGACACCGCGGTCCTTCGCCTGCGCAACAAGCTGCTGCCGCTGATCCACCTCAAGAAGCTGCTCAAGATCGACGACGGTGCCGCCTCCGATCCCGAGAACGGTTTTATCGTGGTGACCCAGGTCGGCAGCCAGACCTTCGGTATCGTCGTCGACGGTGTGTTCCACACCGAAGAAATCGTGGTCAAGCCGATGTCGACGAAGCTGCGTCACATCGACATGTTCTCCGGCAACACCATTCTGGGCGATGGCGCGGTCATCATGATCATCGACCCCAACGGCATTGCCAAGGCGCTCGGCGCCGCCGGCTCCTCGGCCCACGACATGGCCGACGAGAACGGCGCGCATCACATCGGATCGGGCGAGCAGACCACCTCGCTGCTGGTGTTCCGCGCCGGCTCGTCGCAGCCCAAGGCGGTCCCGCTCGGGCTCGTCACCCGCCTCGAAGAGCTTCCGGCCGACAAGATCGAGTTCAGCAACGGCCGCTACATGGTGCAGTACCGCGAGCAGCTGATGCCGCTCGTCGCCATGGAGAGCGTCACCATTGCGAGCCAGGGCGCCCAGCCGATCCTGGTGTTCGCCGACGACGGCCGCTCCATGGGCCTCGTCGTCGACGAGATCATCGACATCGTCGAGGAACGGCTCAACATCGAGGTCGGCGGCTCCTCCTCCGGCATTCTCGGCTCGGCCGTGATCAAGGGCCAGGCTACCGAGGTGATCGACGTCGGCCACTTCCTGCCGATGGCGTTCGCCGACTGGTTCACCCGCAAGGAGATGAAGCCGTCGATGCACTCGCAATCGGTGCTGCTGGTCGACGACAGCGCGTTCTTCCGCAACATGCTGGCCCCGGTGCTGAAGGCGGCCGGCTACCGCGTCCGCACCGCGCCGACCGCGCAGGAGGGCCTCGCGGCGCTGCGCGCGCAAACCTTCGACGTGGTCCTGACCGACATCGAGATGCCCGACATGAACGGGTTCGAGTTCGCGGAAGTGATCCGCTCCGACAACAATCTGGGCTCGATGCCGATCATCGGTCTCTCCGCGCTGGTGTCGCCGGCGGCGATCGAGCGCGGCCGACAGGCCGGCTTCCACGACTATGTCGCCAAGTTCGACCGTCCCGGCCTGATCGCGGCGTTGAAGGAGCAGACCGCGGGCGCCGCCGGCGCCTCCGAGCTGAACCGGGCCGCGGCCTAAACGGGACGAGGAGATACCGAGATGAGCAACAAGACCCAGTCCAGCGAAGGCGCCATGGTCGAATACGTCACCGCGATGATCGGCGGTCAGCTGTTCGGCCTGCCGATCTCCCGCGTCCAGGACGTGTTCATGCCCGAGCGCGTCACCCGCGTGCCGCTGTCCTCGCGCGAGATCGCGGGCGTGCTGAACCTGCGCGGCCGCATCGTCACCGTGGTCGACATGCGTTCGCGCCTTGGCCTGCCCAGGGACGAGGACGGCAAGACCCCGATGGCGGTCGGCGTCGACCTGCGCGGGGAATCCTATGGCCTGCTGATCGACCAGATCGGCGAGGTCCTGCGCCTGCCCGAGGCCGGCATGGAAGAAAACCCCGTCAACCTCGATCCCCGCATGGCCAAGCTCGCCGGCGGCGTCCATCGCCTCGACGGCCAGCTCATGGTCGTCCTCGACGTCGATCGCGTCCTCGAGCTCAAAACCGAAGTGCAAATCGCTGCGTGAGCTAACGAAAACATCGAAGCCGGAGAACCAAAATGAAGACATGTTTGGTGGTCGATGATTCCAGCGTCGTGCGAAAGATCGCGCGCCGGATCCTGGAAGGCCTGGAATTCGAAGTCACCGAAGCGGAGGACGGCTCGAAGGCGCTGGAGATCTGCCGGCGGCAGCTGCCCGATGCGGTGCTGCTCGACTGGAACATGCCCGTGATGGACGGCTTCGAATTCATGGGCCACATGCGCCGCCTGCCCGGCGGCGACCAGCCGAAGGTGGTGTTCTGCACCACCGAGAACAACGTGGCGCACATCGCCCAGGCGCTCAGCGGCGGCGCCAACGAGTACATCATGAAGCCCTTCGACAAAGACATCATCGCTGACAAATTCGCTGAAGTTGGTTTGATCCCGGTCGGACAAGCCATGGTCTGAGTGTCTGGCCGGAGCGTTCCGGCCAGAGTGTTCCCAGTACAGCTTCCGAGAGGCTATCCGTGACCCCGACCGAGTATGAGTATCTGCGTAAGTTCCTGAGGGATCATTCCGGGCTCGACCTGTCCGCAGACAAGCAATATCTGATCGAAAGCCGGCTGTTGCCGCTCGCCCGCAAGGCCGGGCTCTCCGGTATCGGCGAGCTCGTGCAGAAGCTGCAGGGCAATTCGAGCGCGCTCGTCACCAGCGTGGTCGAAGCCATGACCACCAACGAGACCTTCTTCTTCCGCGACAAGGTCCCGTTCGATCATTTTCGCGACACCATCATGCCCGAGGTCATCAAGGCGCGCGCCGGCCGACGGAGCGTGCGCATCTGGTGCGCCGCCGGCTCGACCGGACAGGAACCTTATTCGCTGGCGATGTGCCTGAAGGAGATGGGTGCGGCCCTGACCGGCTGGCGCGTCGAGATCATCGCGACCGACCTGTCGCAGGAAGTGCTCGAGAAGGCCAAGGCCGGCATCTACAGCCAGTTCGAAGTGCAGCGCGGCCTGCCGATCCAGATGCTGATGAAATATTTCAAGCAGACCGGCGAGACGTGGCAGATCAATCCGGAGCTGCGCGCGATGATCCAGCACCGGCAACTCAACCTGTTGCATGATTTTGCCCAGCTCGGCACCTTCGACGTCATCTTCTGCCGCAACGTGCTGATCTATTTCGACCAGGATACCAAGATCAACATCTTCAACCGCCTCGCCCGCCAGATCGAGCCCGACGGCTTCCTGGTGCTGGGTGCCGCCGAAACGGTGGTCGGACTGACCGATACTTTCAGGCCGATCCCGGATCGTCGCGGCCTCTACAAGCCGAACGACCCGCGTGCGGCCGCAGCCAGGCCGGCTGTCGCAGGTGCGCCGCCGCGCATGGCGGTGATGGCGGGACGATAAGCATGGCCGAGGATGGCAAGGGCGCAGAGCGCGTCACGTTCAGCCGCGGCTATGATGTCTGCATCATGGCCATCGACGGCACGTGGCGGCGCGACTGCAAGCTCAATGCGATTTCCGACACCGACGCCATCCTCACGGTGGAAGGCTCGATCCAGGGCTTGAACCTGAAGGAATTCTTCCTGCTGCTGTCGTCGACCGGGCTCGCCTATCGCCGTTGCGAGCTGGTGCGCGTCAACGGCGCCGAGATGGACATCCAGTTCCTGCGCGGCAAGAACCGGAAGAAGCGCGGCGCTGCCGGCGGCCGCGACGAGGCGGCGTGATCTCCAAACAGGCATGCGTCCCGCCGCCGTTTTCCGCGACGTTGGTTCATATTTGCTAAAACATCCGGACGAATTCGCCGGGCCGGCTTTACGGGGCCTAAGCGCGTGCCGTGTATCCATTGCCGGTCTCAATTCTCAGGATACGGAAATGCCCCGAAGTTCCCTTTCCCCCATCCCGTCAAACCTGCCCGACGTCGCCGAGCGGCGTGCGCTTCAGCTCCTGGTGGTCGACGACGACGCCACGCAGCGCAGCCTGATCACGGTCGCCGCCAAGCAGGCCGGCCATGAAGTCACGGTGGCGCCGTCGGTGGCGGAAGCGATCGAAAAGCTCCGCGCGGCGCGCTTCGACTGCGTGACGCTCGATCTGGTGCTGGAGGATGGCGACGGCATCGACGTGCTGCGCGAGATGGCGGCCGCGAAATTCGCAGGCGCCGTGATCGTCATCAGCGGCATGGACGGCAAGCGCCGCAGCGCCGCCCGCAGCTTCGCGCGTTCCGTCGGGATCCAGCTCCAGGGCCTGCCGAAGCCGCTCGATCTCGCGGCGCTGCGCATCAGCCTCGCCAATCTCGGCAAGACCGCGATGGGGCTGCCGGCGATGCACACCTGGGGTGGCGTCGCCACCGACGCGATCGTGGAACGGCACCGCGCCTGAGGCGCGGAGCTGCCATGCGATCGGATGCGGACGATCCGCCGCGCTGATCGCGATTTAAGCCGGGTTGCCGGATTCCGACGACAGGCATTGCAGGGCGTGGCCGAGGCCCGCCCGGCAGGCGTTGAGGGCGGCGTTCGCCGAGGCATAACGCGGCGTGACGTCGTCGAGGACGAAGACGTCGGCGGAACCTTCCGGATCGTTGCTGTGTTCTTGATCCATGGCTGCGGCTATCCGGCGCATGCTGGTCTCGATCTGCGCGATCAGCAAGCGAAGGTCGGCCGCAATCAATCGTTGGCTGTCGGCATCGGATGTCGCGACCAGCGGCGGTGTATCGGCCAAATTTAGCATGGATATTCTCCGTCTCCTGCAATTAGGCGCATTGCCGCTACTTGTGCGTTAAGTCCATGTCCCGTACAAATACGGGTGGGCCGAATCCGCGCCGAACGCCATAACAGTTGGCGCGGACGCGAGTCCGTAATGCCAACTGGATGTGGCAAATGGCCGAGCAAATCTCTCGTGGTGAAATCTTCGTGGTCGACGACGACCCTGCCGTTCGCGACACCTTGTCGATGGTGTTGAAGGCCGCGGGCTATGAGGTGATCTGTTTTGCGGACGGCGCAGCTCTGCTCTCCGTCGCGCGAAACCGCACACCGGCTGCGATCCTGCTCGACGTGCACATTCCCGGAAAGTCGGGCCTCGACATTCTGAAGGAACTGCACGGCGAAGATTATCCGGCGCCGATCTTCATGATCTCCGGACAGGGCGATATCACGATGGCGGTGGGCGCGATCAAGAGCGGCGCGCTCGATTTCATCGAGAAGCCGTTCCGCGGCAGCGAGATCGTCGGCCGGCTTGACGAAGCGATCGGCGCTTATGCACGCAGGCAGGCAGAGAGCGCGTCGCCGAAATTCTCTTCGCTGCATTTCCCCGGGCGCGAGCCGTTGACGCGGCGCGAACGCGAGGTGCTCGAACAGTTCGCGTCCGGTGCATCCAACAAGGAAGCCGGCCGCACGCTCGGCATCAGCCCGCGCACCATCGAGGACCACCGCGCCAACATCATGAAGAAGCTCGGGGCGCGCAACGCCGCAGACCTGATCCGCATCGTGATGACCGCGGCCCAGCGCGCGTCGTAGGGCGCAGTCACGTTTCGTAGCCCGGATGAGCGCCGCGACATCCGGGACTTTGCGCGTAGCGTTCCCGGGTATCGCTTCGCTCACCCGGGCTACCGTTGCCCACGCGTCAACTGCTCAGCGCCTTGCGGATCATCCGCGCCAGATCGGATTTGCGATACGGCTTCGCCAGCAGCAGGACGCCTGAATCGAGCCGGCCGTGATGGATGATCGCGTTCTCGGTATAGCCTGAGGTGTAGACCACCCTGAGCCCGGGATGCGTCTTCAACACCTCGTCGGCAAGCTGCCGTCCGTTCAACTTGCCGGGCATGATGACGTCGGTGAACAGCAGGTCGAACGGCTTGCCGCTGGCGACGATCGCGAGCGCTTCGGCGGCGTTCGCGGCCTGCAGGGTGACGTAGCCGAGCGAATGCAGCTGCGCCAGCACGTAGTCGCGCACCAGCCGGTCGTCCTCGACCACGAGGATCGTCTCCTGTCCGCCCTCGATCGTCGACGGCATCACGCCTTCGCTCACTGCGGTGGGCGTCTTGCCCGGCGGCAGGTACATCTTGATCGTGGTGCCGTGGCCTTCCTCACTGTAGATCTTGATGTGGCCCGTGGACTGCTTGATGAAGCCATAGACCATCGAAAGCCCAAGCCCGGTGCCCTTGCCCGGTCCCTTCGAGGTGAAGAACGGATCGAACACCCGGGCCAGCATGTTGGCAGGGATTCCGGTGCCGGTGTCGCTCACGGCAATCAGCACATAATGTCCCGGCCGGATATCGTTGACGCTGGCATAGACCTCGTCGAGATAGGCGGCGCCCGTCTCCACGATCAGCTTGCCGCCGCCCGGCATGGCGTCGCGGGCATTGAGCGCGAGGTTGAGGATCGCGGTGGTGAGCTGGTTGGGATCGACCATCGCGACGCAGTTCTCGTCCTCGAACACCGATTCGATCTGGATCTGCTCGCCCAGCGTCGGCCGCAACAGCTTTGCGGTGTCGATGACCAGCGAGTTGACGTCGATCTCGCGCGGCTGGAGCGGCTGCTTGCGCGCGAAGGCGAGCAGGTGCTGGGTCAGCTCGGCGCCGCGCCCGGCGGCCTCGTCGATCATCTTCGTGATCGCCGCAAGCTCCGGCTCCTTCGCCACCGCGTCGGCCAAAATCTCGATCGTCCCGGTGATGACGGTGAGGATGTTGTTGAAGTCGTGCGCCACGCCGCCGGTGAGCTGGCCGACCGCCTCCATCTTCTCGGCGTGGCGGATGCGCTCCTCGGACGCGATCTTGTCGGTGAGGTCGCGGTAGAACACGTTGAACAGAACGCCTTCGCGGCGTCTCAGCGCCGTGACGCTCAGCTCGGCCTTGAATTCCTTGCCGTCGCGGCGACGGACCATGAGCTCGCGGCGCCGGTTGAGCGTCTGGCCGTCCTGGGACTCGAGGAAGCGCGCAAGGCCGGCCTTCACCCTCTCGCGCTCGCTCTCGGCGACGATGAGGTCGACCGCGTTCCTGCCGAGCGCCTCGTCGCGTTGCCAGCCGAACAACTCTTCGGCCCGCGAGCTCCAGTTCAGGATGGTGCTGCGGTCATCGGTCTGGACGAAGGCGTCGAGCGCGGTCTCGACGATGTTGCGCGCGAGCTGCTCGCTTTCGCGCAGGGATTCTTCCGCGCGCCTCGCCTCGGTCATGTCGCGTCCGACGAAGAAGAAGCGCCTCGCCTGATCCGACCAGTTGCCGAGCCAGGACAGCCAGACCTCGCGCCCGTCCTTGTGGATGCAGCGGGTGTCGGCGAGCTTCGGGTGGCCGCCGCGCCGGAGCGCGCGCATCTCCGCGCGGGATTGCTCGAGATGGGCGGGGTGAATGAAATCGACGCCGCTGCGGCCGATCATCTCGTCCGGACTGTAGCCGAGAACGGTCTGGCTGCTGGGACTGATCTGTACGATATGGCCGCGTGAATCCATGACCATGATCAGATCTTCCGAGGCGTCGAACAGCTGCCGCCGCTCCTCGATCTGCTGTTTCAGGGCGCGCTCGGTCCGCCGCGCCTCCGTCAGGCTGCGCGCCGTGCCGGATGCGCCGATGATCTCACCCGAATCGCCTCGGATCGGCGACAGGCTCACCGAGATTTCGACCGGACTGCCGTCCTTGCGCAGGCGCACCGTTTCGAAGTGCTCGATCCGCTCGCCGAGCGAAATCCGGCGAAGATAGTCCTTGCCCTCTTCGCGGCGATCGGGCGGCAGGATGATCGAGGTCCGCTGTCCGACCGCTTCCTCCGCCGTAAAGCCGTAGAGGCGCTCGGCCGCCGCATTCCATCCGATGACGACGCCGTCGAGCGTCTGCATGACGATCGAATCGTCGGAGGATTCGACCGCCGCGCTGAACAGGCGTTCGCGGACGGCGA
Source organism: Bradyrhizobium sp. CCGB20 (assembly GCF_024199855.1). Classification (NCBI taxonomy): domain Bacteria; kingdom Pseudomonadati; phylum Pseudomonadota; class Alphaproteobacteria; order Hyphomicrobiales; family Nitrobacteraceae; genus Bradyrhizobium; species Bradyrhizobium sp. CCGB20. The sequence continues at coordinate 535,742 of NZ_JANADN010000001.1, forward strand.
GCTGGTCGCGCGCGGCCTCCGTGCGCCGCCGCTCCTCGACCTCATGCTCCAGCGCTGCCGTCTTCGCCCGCATCTCATCGATCAGACGGGCAAATGCCCGCGCCAGCACGCCGGTCTCGCCGGGGGCGTCGGTTGGAATTCTGATGGAATTGTCCCGACCGAACCACTCGACCGCCGCAGTGAGCTGCGCGATCGGCCGGGTCAGCGACCGCGCCAGCAGCACGGCCAGCGCGGCAGCGACCAGCACCGCGATGAGGCCGATCGTGATGGTCGTTCTTTCGATGATGACGGCCGGCGCCATGAAGACGGCGTTGGGCACGACGCGGATGATGCCGACCCACTGATCCTCGGCCAGGATTGCGGGCGCGATCGCGGTGCCGCTCGGCTTGTTGTCACTGCCCGGCACGACCTGGGTCGCACCCAGGGTCGATCCGGTCATTGCAGCGAAATAGGGGAAGTCGTCCTGCCAGCGCGTTGGCCTCCCGAGCTGCGAACCGAACTCACGGGTGCGGTCAGGATGCACGAGATAATCGCCGTTACGGCCGACGACATAAACCGACTCTCCGTTCCGGATCGCTATCCTGATACGGTCGAACGCCTGACGCATGTCGACATTGACGACGACGATGCCGAACAGCCGATGATCGGCCCCAAACAGGGGGGCCGCGACGCGCAACATCGGAGCGTAGGGCATCCGAAGCACGCCGTCGTCGACGTCCAGGTCGACTGGGGAGACGCTGACCTGGTCTTCCGATAGCTTGATCGCCTCCTGGAAGAAGCCGCGCTCGCCCTTGTTCTGCAAGGCATCGTCGGGAACGGCACGCACCGCCCCGTTCGGGCCGGAGCGGTCGACGCGCAAATATTCGACGCCGTCGGCACCGATGATGCGGAATTTTGCGTAGGCCGGGTTGGCGCCGACGTCAGCCACGAGGCGCGTCAGCAGCCGGTCGCGCCAGGTCTTCTCCGAGAGGTGGTCGACCGGATCGATCCCGTTGTTGAAATGGGCATCGATCATGCCACGCGCGGCCGCACGGGAACGGAACGTCGCAACGTCGGCGCGGGCGCCATTCGCATGGGCTTCGAGCTGCGAGGCCAGCAGCCGCGAGTGGCTCTCGATACGGTCGAGCACACGCGGCAGGAAGGCCTGCTCCAGGCTGTAATGGCTGAGCCATCCGACGGCGGCGACCGCGATCGCGACCAGCAGGATCATTGCGATGGCCAGCCGGGTTGCGAGGGTCATATCGTCCTTCGCGCCGCGTCGCGAGCGGGTCCGAACGTGCTGCTACGCTGCAACATACATCACCCCGTCATCGGCCGCAGGCGCCGGCATCGGATCGCGGCGCGGATGCGAGGCAGCCATCGACAGCGGCGAGCAGCGCATCCGGCCGGAACGGCTTCTGCAGGCTTGCCACCGCGCCAAGCTTGGTCGCCATCTTCAGAAAGTCCGGCTCGGCATAGGCGTCCGGCGTGATGGACCGGCCGGAAATCACGACGATCGGAAGGGTCGGTTGCAGCACCCGGATGTGGCGCATCGTCTCCAGTCCGTCCATGCCGGGCATGAATATGTCGAGGAACAGGAGGTCGAACCGGCTCGCCCCAACCAGCGCAAGTCCCTTGTGGCCATCGCCGGCGACGGTGACTTGGTGACCCGCTCTCTCCAGGATCAGCCGGATCGTGATCTGCACGGCCGGATCGTCATCCACAATCAGGATGTTGGCCACGTCAAAAACCTCCGGGTCGGACAGGGATGTTCCCGGCGACCCAAATCAAAGCGTCAAATACGAAATTGTTGCGCGGATTGTGCCCATCCTGCAAGCACTTCGCGGCCGACACGCTGTCCGCGCCTCGCGCGATCTTGGCGATATCGGCCATATGCATGCTGACGTGCACATGCATTCCCGGCGCACGCCCCTGTCCGCGCGCCTAATCGGTCAGGTATTCGGGATAGTGGCTCCGGATCTTGTCCAGCTCGCTCAGCGTGCCGGACAGATGCTTGCGCAGATGCTGTTGCGCCGCATCGGCGTCGCCGGCCTCGATCGCGCGCGTGATCAGCTTGTGGTGGCGGACGATGTTCTGGGCCTTGCCGGGCGAGGGCAAATGCAGCCGGCGTAGCCGGTCGATATGTCCGCTGCGGCTGCGCACCAGCGTCCACAGGTCCTGTTTTCCGGCGGCAGCATAGAGTTGGGCGTGAAAATCATTGTCGCCGGCCATGAAGGCCTCGAAGTCGCCAGCCTTGGCAAATTGCTGTTGCAGCGCAATGGCTTGATCCAGGCGGATGACCAGTGCGGCGTCGTGGTTGCCTGCGAGCAGGCGGATGATCTCCAGCTCCAGTGCCTGACGCAGGAAATGCGCCTGCTCGGCGCGGCTGATGTCGATCCGGCTGACCACGGTGGCGTGCTGCGGGAAAACGTCGACCAGACCCTCTTCCTCGAGCCGCATCAAGGCATCGCGCACCGGTGTCGAGCTGACGCCGAACTGGCCCGCAAGCTCGGCACGTGACAGCGGCGCGCCCGGCGGCAGCTCCAGGGCGATGATCGCATTGCGCAGCCGCTCGAACACCTGCGGCGCGGCCTGGCGGGCGCGATCGAGCCGGGCGGCGGGTCGCGGGGCGGTTTTTGCGGCCGCGCGCGGCGAAGGTTGGGCTGCTTCCATGTCGGGTCCCGCGAGCTTGCCTTTGATGCACTAATATATTAGTGCATCAGCAGGGTCAACGCGGGCTCGCGGCACCCCGGAGGAAACACACAACAATGATCAAGCATCTTCGTAGCAAGCTTGCGGCTGCCACCCTGATCGCCGCAACCGCCCTGTCGGTATCCGCGGCGCATGCGCAGCAGAAATCCGAGATCTCGCTGTCGCGCCAGCCCGGCATTTTCTACATGCCGAGCCACATCATGGAAAAGCAGAAGCTGATCGAGAAGCACGCAGCTCAGCTCGGCGTAACCGGCGTCACCACCAAATGGATCACCTTCTCCGGCGGCGGCGCACAGACCGATGCGCTACTTGCCGGCGGCGTCGACATCCTCAACACCGGCACCGGCAATCTTCTGCTGCTGTGGGACCGCACCCGCGGCGGCGTGAAGGGCATCGTCGCGACCTCGGCGCAGCCGATGACGCTGATCAGCCGCGACGCCAACATCAAGTCGATCAAGGATTTCGGGCCGACCGACAAGATCGCGGTGCCGACGGTGAAGGTCTCGACCCAGGCGATCGTGCTGCAGATCGCGGCCGCCGAGGCTTTCGGTGCGGACCAATGGTCGAAGCTCGACGCCAACACGGTGCAGCTCGGCCATCCCGACGCCTATGCGGCGCTGTCCAATCCCAAGCACGAGGTGCACACCCACTTCTCGATTCCGCCGTTCACCTTCCTGGAGCTGAAGAACGTGCCGGGCGCGCATGTCGTGCTGTCGTCGCCGGACGTGATGGGCGGTCCGCTCAGCCAGGCGCAGTTCTTCACCACGACGAAATTCGCCGATGCCAATCCGAAGATCATCCAGGCCGTGCGCGACGCCACCAAGGAGGCGCAGGACCTGATCCGCAGCGACACCAAGCAGGCGGTCGAGATCTACAAGGAGATCACCGGCGACAAGACCTCGGTGGAGGAGCTGCTCGATCTCCTGAAGGAGCCTGGCATGATGGAGTGGAATCTCGAGCCGCAGGGCACGATGAAGTTCGCCGCCCATCTCTACAAGACCGGCACGCTGAAGAACCAGCCCAAGGCCTGGACCGACTATTATCTCCCGGTCGCGCACGACCTGAAAGGCAACTGATGGCGCTGCTCGACGTCAATGGGGTGACGCTGCGCTACAAGACCTCCAGCGCCGTCGTCACCGCCACCGAAAGGGTGAGTTTCACCGTCGACAAGTCCGACCGCTTCGTGCTGCTCGGGCCGTCCGGCTGCGGCAAGTCGACCCTGCTCAAGGCCGTCGGCGGCTACATGACGCCGAGTGAGGGACGCATGACCATTGGCGATCGCGAGATCCACGGTCCCGGCGCCGACCGCATGATGATCTTCCAGGAGTTCGACCAGCTGCTGCCCTGGAAGAGCGTGCTGGCCAACGTGATGTTTCCGCTGCTGACCGCGCGGAAGCTGTCGCGCAAGGACGCCGAGATGCGGGCGCGGGCCTATATCGAGAAGGTCGGCCTCACCCGCGTGGTCGATGCCTATCCGCATACACTGTCGGGCGGCATGAAGCAGCGCGTTGCGATCGCGCGCGGCATGGCGATGGAGCCTGACATCCTGCTGATGGACGAGCCGTTCGCCGCGCTCGATGCGCTGACGCGCCGAACCTGCCAGGACGAGCTGCTCCAGCTCTGGAGCGAGACCAAATTCACCGTGCTGTTCGTGACGCATTCGATTGCGGAAGCGATCCGCATCGGCAACCGCATCCTGCTGCTGTCGCCACACCCCGGCCGCGTCAAGGCCGAGGTGATCGACGTCGACAAGGTCTCCAATGGTGATGGCAGCGCCGGCCGGCTGGAGAAGGAGATCCACGATCTCCTGTTCGCCTCCGAAGCAACGGCGCATTGAGGGAGCCGGTCATGGGCGAAGCGAGAATTTTGCTGCGTGAGGCGGGGGTTACCGCCGCCGGCGGCGCAGGCGAGGTCGAGCGCAAGCTGAGCGTGCTCGAGCTGCTGTGGAACGACGGCTTTGTCCGCAAGACCGCCATCATCCTGTTCCTGGCGGCGGTCTGGGAGGCCTACGGCCTTTATCTCGACAATCCCCTGCTGTTTCCGACGCTGCACGATACCATCGTGACGCTGTACGATCGCGTCAAGGACGGCACCATTCCGATGCGGGCCTGGACTTCGCTGAAGGTGCTGTTCATGGGCTATTCGGCGGGTATCGTGCTGGCCGCGATCTTCACCGTGCTCGCGATCTCCACCCGCATCGGCACCGACTTCCTGGAGACGGTGACGGCGATGTTCAACCCGCTGCCGGCGATCGCGCTGCTGCCGCTGGCTTTGATCTGGTTCGGGCTCGGCAATGGCAGCCTCGTGTTCGTGCTGATCCATTCGGTGCTCTGGCCGGTCGCGCTCAACACCCATTCCGGCTTCAAGAGCGTGTCCAACACGCTGCGTATGGTCGGCCGAAACTACGGCCTGCGCGGGCTGCCTTACGTCGCCAGGATCCTGATCCCCGCGGCCTTCGGCTCGATCCTCACCGGCCTCAAGATCGGCTGGGCCTTTGCCTGGCGCACGCTGATCGCGGCCGAGCTGGTGTTCGGCGTGTCGTCGGGGCAGGGCGGGCTCGGCTGGTTCATCTTCGAGAACCGCAATCTCCTGGACATTCCTGCGGTGTTCGCAGGCCTCTTGACCGTGATCATCATTGGGCTCTTTGTCGAGAACCTGATCTTCCGCGCTATCGAGCGGAATACCGTCCAGAAATGGGGCACCCAATCATGACCAAGAAGAAAATCACGCCCGACCAGCTCCGCAGCGCGCGCTGGTTTGCGCCCGACGATCTGCGCTCGTTCGGCCACCGCTCCCGCACCATGCAGATGGGCTACGCCCCGGAGGAGTGGAAGGACCGGCCGTGCATCGCGATCCTCAACACCTGGTCGGACGCGCAGCCCTGCCACATGCACTTCAAGTCGCGCGTCGACGACGTCAAGCGCGGCATCCTGATGGCGGGCGGTCTGCCGATCGAGTTGCCGGCGCTGTCGCTGTCGGAATCGCTGCTCAAGCCGACCACCATGCTCTACCGCAATCTGCTGGCGATGGACGCGGAGGAGCTGCTGCGCAGCCATCCCGTCGACGGCGTGGTGCTGATGGGCGGCTGCGACAAGACCACGCCGGCGCTGTTGTTAGGGGCGACCTCGATGAATATCCCGGCGATCTATCTGCCGGCGGGGCCGATGCTGCGCGGCAACTGGAAGGGCAAGACGCTCGGCTCCGGCTCGGACGGCTGGAAATACTGGGACGAGCGGCGCGCCGGAAAGATCTCTGACAAGGACTGGCTCGACATCGAGGCCGGCATCGCGCGCAGCTACGGCACCTGCATGACCATGGGCACGGCCTCGACCATGACCGCGATTGCGGAAGCGATCGGCATGACGCTGCCGGGCGCCTCCTCGATCCCCGCGGCCGACGCCAACCACATCCGCATGGCCAGCGAATGCGGCCGCCGCATCGTCGAGATGGTGTGGGAGGATCTGACGCCGAAGACGATCCAGACGCGCAAGGCGTTCGAGAACGCCATTGCGGTCGCGATGGCGATGGGCTGCTCGACCAACGCGATCATCCATTTGATCGCGCAGGCTCGCCGCGCCGGCCTCGACATCGGCCTCGACGATTTCGAGAAGGCCTCCCGCAAGGTCCCTGTTATCGCCAACGTCCGTCCGAGCGGCGATGCTTATCTGATGGAGGACTTCTTCTACGCCGGCGGCCTGCCGGCGCTAATGGGGCAGATCAAGCAGCATCTGCATCTCGATTGCATCACCGTCACCGGCAAGACTCTCGGTGAGAACATCGACGGTGCCGAGGTGCACAATGCCGACGTGATCCGCTCGGTCGACAATCCCATCTACAAGGAGGGCGCGCTCGCGGTGCTCAAGGGTAATCTCGCGCCCGACGGTTGCGTCATCAAGCCGAGCGCCTGCGCGCCGCGTTTCCTCAAGCACACCGGCCCCGCGCTGGTGTTCGACGACTACCCCTCGATGAAGAAGGCAGTCGACGATCCCAACTTGGACGTCACCGAGGACCATATCCTCATTCTGCGCAATGCCGGGCCGCAGGGCGGACCGGGCATGCCGGAATGGGGCATGCTGCCGATCCCGACCAAGCTCGTGAAGCAGGGCGTGCGCGACATGGTGCGCATCTCGGATGCGCGCATGAGCGGCACCAGCTACGGCGCCTGCATCCTGCACGTTTCGCCCGAGTCCTACATCGGCGGTCCGCTGGCGCTGGTGCGGAACGGCGACCGCATCACGCTCGACGTCGCCGCGCGCACCATCAATCTCGATGTCCCCGAAGCCGAGCTGGACAAGCGCCGCGCCGCCTGGAAGCAGCCCGAACGCCGCTTCGAGCGCGGCTATGGCTGGATGTTCACCAAGCACATCAAGCAGGCCAATGACGGCTGCGACTTCGACTTCCTCGAGACCGATTTCGGCGCGCCGATCGGCGAGCCGTCGATTTATTGACCCACCGTCGTTCCGGGGCGCGAAGCGAACCCGGAACCTCGAGATTCTCAGGGGCGCAATTGCGCACCATAGTTCACTCGCTGATGCGAGCGCCCCGGAATGACGAACGAAAGAGAAAGCGCCAATGTCAAAACTTTCCGAAGCCACCCGCAACAAGCTCAAATCCGTCTCCACCGCCACCGTCGCCACCGCGCTGTTCAAGCGCGGCCTGCGCATCCAGATGATCCAGGACGTGCACCCGCTCGGTGCGGACCAGCCGACCATGGTCGGTGAGGCCTTCACGCTGCGCTACATGCCGGCGCGGGAAGACCTCAACACCATCGACGTCTTCAAGGACCGCTCGCATCCGCAGCGCAAGGCGGTCGAGGATTGCCCGCCCGGAGCCGTGCTGGTGATGGACAGCCGCAAGGACGCGCGCGCGGCCTCCGCCGGTGCGATCCTGGTGACGCGGCTGATGAAGCGCGGTGTCGCCGGCGTCGTCACCGACGGCGGCTTTCGCGATTCCGCCGAGATCGCCAAGCTCGGTATCCCCGCCTACCATCACCGCCCCTCGGCGCCGACGAACCTCACGCTGCACCAGGCGATCGAGATCAACGTGCCGATCGGCTGCGGCGATGCGCCGGTGTTCCCCGGCGATATCATCCTCGGCGACAGCGACGGCGTGATCGTCATCCCCGCGCATCTCGCCGACGAGATCGCCAACGAGACCTTTGAGATGACCGCGTTCGAGGACTTCGTCACCGAGGAAGTCGGCAAGGGCCGCGGCATCTTTGGTCTCTATCCGGCCACGGACCCGCAGACGCTGACCGATTTTGCGGAATGGCGGAAAAAGAACGGCCGCTAGACCGAGACTGAAGCACGTCAGGAAACGAGCCGGCGCAGCAAGCGCCGGCTTTTTATCAAGCAGGGAGGACTACAATGAATTTCACGCGACGTAACCTCATGGCCGGCGTTGGAGCGATGGCCGCGTCCACGCTTCTCGCCCGCGTCGCCGCTGCCCAGTCGTTCCCGTTCACGCCCAACCAGCGCTACCCCGATCCCGCCGTCCAGATCCTCGATCCGAGCTTCGGAAAATACCGGCTCTATTCCTCGACGGTCGAGCAGGTCGCGTCAGGTATGCGCTGGGCCGAGGGTCCCGCCTATTTCCCCGAGGGCGGCTATCTCCTGTTCTCCGACATTCCCAACAACCGGATCATGAAGTTCGACGAGAAGACCGGACAGACCAGCATCTTCCGCGCCAATGCCAACTACGCCAACGGCAATGCACGTGATCGCCAGGGTCGCCTCGTCACCTGCGAGCATTCCGTCACCCGTCGCATCACCCGCACGGAGAAGGACGGCAAGATCACCGTTTTGGCCGACAAGTTCGAGGGCAAGCGGCTGAACGCGCCGAACGACATCGTGGTGAAGTCCGACGACAGCATCTGGTTCACCGATCCGCTGTTCGGCATCAACGGCGAGTGGGAAGGCAAGAAGGAGAAGGCCGAGCAGGCTACCACCAACGTCTATCGGATCGCCAAGGACGGCAAGATCACCGCCGTCCTCACCGACCTCGTCAATCCGAACGGCCTGGCCTTCTCGCCCGACGAGAAGAAGCTCTATATCGTCGAATGGAAAGGCACGCCGAATCGCAGCATCTGGAGCTACAATGTCGGCGACGACGGTGCCCTCAGCGGCAAGACCAAGCTGATCGACGCCGCCGACCAGGCCTCGCTCGACGGTTTTCGCGTCGACCGCGACGGCAATCTCTGGTGCGGCTGGGGCTCCAACGGCGCGCTGCAGGCCGAGCCCACCGATATCGGCGGCCGCAAGGTGTTTCAGCTCCGGGGCAAGTCCGAAGATCTCGACGGCGTGATGGTGTTCAACCCGGACGGCAAGCCGCTCGCCTTCATCAAGCTGCCCGAACGCTGCGCCAATCTCTGCTTCGGCGGTCCCAAGAACAACAGGCTCTACATGGCGAGCAGCCACTCGGTGTATGCGCTGTATGTCGAGGCGCACGGGGCGGTGTGAGGCGGCGCGTTGTGGGACGGCAACGGTCGTCCCACAATCTCCCCTGTCGTCCCTGCGAACGCAGGGACCCATAACCCCAGGGAGTAGTTTGGCGAAGACTTCCAGTTAAGAAGTCTTCGTCGGTATGAGCACCGCCCTCTACCGATAAATCTCGCGGTATGGGTCCCTGCGTTCGCAGGGACGACAGCGGAGGGGGTGGCTACACCCCGGCCTCCGCCATCCCCGCCGCCCACAGCGCGAACGCATAGACGATCGCGACTTCGTCGAGACGATCAAACCGCCCCGACGCGCCACCATGTCCTGCGCCCATGTTGGTGCGGAGTAACACCGGGCCGCCGCCGCTCATGGTGGCGCGCAGGCGCGCGATCCATTTGGCGGGCTCCCAATAGGTCACGCGTGGATCGGTCAAGCCGCCCATCGCCAGGATCGCCGGATAGTCCTTTGCTGCGACATTGTCGTAGGGCGAGTAGGACAGGATCGTGCGAAAATCCTTTTCGCTCTCGATCGGATTGCCCCATTCCGGCCATTCCGGCGGCGTCAGCGGCAGCGTGTCGTCGAGCATGGTGTTGAGCACGTCGACGAACGGCACCTCGGCGACGATGCCGGCGAACAGCTCGCCGGCGCGGTTGGCCACCGCGCCCATCAGCATGCCGCCGGCCGAGCCGCCATGCCCGACGATGCGTTTTGCACGCGTGTACTTCGCCGCGATCAGGGCGCGGGCGCTGGCGGCGAAATCGTCGAACGAATTCGTCTTCTTCTCGCGCTTGCCGTCGAGATACCAGCCCCAGCCCTTGTCGGCGCCGCCGCGGATATGGGCGATGGCGTAGACGAAGCCGCGGTCGACCAGCGACAGGCGGTTGGCGTTGAACGAGGCCGGCATCGCCATGCCGTAGGAGCCGTAGCCGTAGAGCAGCAGCGGCGCCGAGCCGTCGAGCGTCAGCCCGCGGCGATGGAGGATCGACACCGGCACCTCGGCGCCGTCATGGGCTTTGGCCATGATGCGCGTGGTGACGTAGTCGGCGGCGTTGTGGCCGGACGGAATCTCCTGGCGCTTGCGCAGGGTGCGCGTGCGCTTGACCATGTCGTAATCGTAGACTTCCGACGGCGTCGTCATCGACGAATAAGCGAAGCGCAAATTCGTCGTTTCGAATTCGTAGGAGCCCATCGTATCCAGCGAATAGGCAGCCTCGTCGAAGGCAATGGCGTGCTCGTCATGGCCAGCGAGATCGCGGATCACGATCGACGGCAGGGCGTTGGCACGCTCCAGCCGGACCAGATGGCCGGCATAGAGATCGAGGTCGATGATGTAGATCCCCGGACGATAGGGGATCAGATCGCGCCAGTTCTTGCGCTCGGGCGTGCCGAGCGGCGCGGTGACGATCTTGAAGTCGATGGCGTCATCGGCATTGGTGAGGATGAAGAGCTCGTCGCCGCGATCGGTGAGTGAATATTGCACGCCTTCCTCGCGTGCCGCGACGAGGCGCGGCGGCGCCTCGGGGTGGGCGAGGTCGATCAGCCGCTGCTCGGAGGTCTCGTGGTCGCCGCCCGCGATCACGCAGAAGCGGCCGCTGGTGCTCTCGTGCAGATGGGTGAACCAGCCGGAATCCGGCTCCTCGTAGACCAGCGTGTCGTCGGCCTGCTTCGTGCCGAGCTTGTGCCGCCACACCTGCATCGGCCGGTGATTGTCGTCGAGCTTCACATAGAAGAAGCTCTTGCAGTCCGCGGCCCAGACGATGCCGCCATCGGTCTCCTCGACCACATCGTCAAGATCCTTGCCGCTCGCCCAGTCGCGCACGCGGATCGAGAAATACTCCGAGCCCTTGGTGTCCGCGCTCCAGGCCTGCAGCTTGTGATCGTGCGAGTGCCGGCTGCCGCCGAACTTGAAATATTTATGGTCCTTGGCGAGCGCATCGCCGTCGAGCACGATGTGGCCATCGCCGCCGTCGCGCGGCATGCGGCCGAACAGCTCGTGCTGGCCGCCCTCGCGAAACCTGCGGAAATAGGCGAAGGGGCCGTCCGGCGACGGCACGCTGGAATCGTCTTCCTTGATCCGGGAGCGCATCTCGCGCACCAGCGTCTTCTGCAGGGACGAGGTATGGCCGAGCAGGCTCTCGGTGTAGATGTTCTCTTCATCCAGATATTTGCGGATGTCGGGATCGAGCACCGCGGGATCGCGCAGCACCTCCTGCCATTTCTCATCCTTCAGCCAGGCGTAATCGTCGGTCACGGTGATCCCGTGCCGCGTGAAGGAATGCGGCCGGCGCGGGGCAACGGGAGGCTGGGAAGGGGTTTTGGCCTGGGTCACTCGATCCTCATCTCAAAGCGTGTTCCACCTTATATCGTCCCGATTCCGCGAATTGCCAGCGCACTGCGCCAAGTCGCCGGGTTGTTGATCCGCCCCTGGTGTGCTTTGAGGGGCGATATTCCCGCCGCCGGTCCAGCCTGATGCTGTTCAATTCCTATCCGTTCATCCTGCTGTTCCTGCCGGTCGTGCTGGCCGGCTATTTCTGGCTGGGGCGGCGCAGCAATCTGACCCCGGTGATCTGGCTGGCGGCAGCTTCGCTCGCTTTCTACGCCATCGGCAACTGGCAGTTCGTGCCCCTGCTGCTGCTCTCGATCGCCTTCAACTATGGTGTCGGCCATCTCCTGATCGTGGCGAAGCTCGGTGTGTCGCAACGGAAGGCGGCGCTCGCTCTTGGCGTCGTCGGCGACCTTCTCGTGCTCGGCATCTTCAAATATGCCGGCTTCGTCACCGAGAACGTCAATGCGCTGGCCGGCACGCATTTCGCCGTTCACATCCTGCTGCCGGTCGGCATCTCCTTCTACACCTTCACCCAGATCGCGTTCCTGGTCGATGCTTATCGCGGACAGGTCGCGGCCTATGCGCTGCCGCATTACACGCTGTTCGTGACTTACTTTCCGCACCTGATCGCGGGGCCGATCCTCCACCACAAGGACATGATCCCGCAGTTCGAGCGGAAGGAGACCAAGTTCCCCGACGCGCATCTCATTCTCTGCGGAATCATCATCTTCGCGATCGGCCTGTTCAAGAAGACCTGCCTTGCCGACGGCATCCAGCCGCTGGTCGCGCTCGCCTTCGAAGCGCGCTCGCCGAGCTTCGACCAGGCCTGGCTCGGCGCGCTCGCCTACACGTTCCAGCTCTATTTCGACTTCTCCGGCTATTCCGACATGGCGATCGGGATCTCGCTGATGTTCGGCATCTTCCTGCCCGTCAACTTCAACTCGCCCTACAAGGCCACCAGCATCGTCGAGTTCTGGCGCCGCTGGCACATGACCTTGTCGCAGTTCCTGCGCGACTACCTCTACATCTCGCTTGGCGGCAATCGCCGCGGCCGCGTGCTGCGCTACGTCAATCTGATGGTCACGATGCTGCTCGGCGGACTCTGGCACGGCGCGGCCTGGACGTTCGTGGTATGGGGTGCGCTGCACGGCGCCTATCTCTGCGTCAATCACGCCTTCAATGCGCTGGTGCCGAACATTCCGGCGCCTCTTGCGCGGCCGGCTGGTATCGCCGGGGCGGTGCTGACTTTCCTCGCGGTCGTCGTGGCCTGGGTGTTCTTCCGCGCCGAGAGCGTTGCGTGGGCGCTGCGGGTCCTCCACGCCATGGCCGATCCCTCGAATATCGTCTTCGGCCGTGAGGAGATCGCGGCGCTGGTGCTGGTGGCGATCTATGCTGCGCTGGCGTGGCTGGCGCCGAACACGCAGGGCATCATGGGATACGATCACGACAATCGCAGGGTCGGTGAGAACTTGCGGGCAGGGCGGATGCGGCCGCTGGTCCTTTACGGCGCGTCGCTGGTGCTCGCTCTCGGGATTCTCGGCATCCAGAGCCACAGCGAATTCATCTATTTCCGGTTCTGATGCGGGGCACATTCAAATATTTGAGGCGTCTCCTCCTCGCGAGCATCGTGTGCACGCTGGGCGCAGCAGTGCTCACCTACGCCGTCGATCCCCTGCAGCTGTTTCGCCCCTCGCGTCTCGTCGCCTTCTATTCCGACGAGACGCGCGTGCAGAATGCCGGGCTGATCCGCAGCCAGCCGTTCGACGCCGCCTTCATGGGCACCTCGCTCGCGATTCATTTCCGCCAGAGCGACATCGATCGCGCGCTCGGCGTGCATTCGCTCAAGCTGGCGATGACCGGCTCGAACTCGCGCCAGCAGAGCTTCGTGCTGGAGCAGGCGATCGCCCGCGGCGCAAGGCGGGTGGTCTGGCAGATGGACGACTTCATCTTTGTCGATGCGGCCGACATCGAAGCCGATCCCTTTCTCTCCGTCGATCTCTATCGCGGGACAGCCAAGGGGATCGCGTCGTATGTGTTCAGTGCCGCGATGGCGAAGGAATCCGCGTTCGCGCTGCTCCGCTCGCTTCCGCCGCTACAGGAGCCGCTGACCCGGGCAGCGCCTTATCTGCCCGTCAAGTTCGCGCTGGCGGATGTCGACGATATCTACGCGCTGCCACGGGATTTCGACGTTGCGCGGGACTACAATGCGAAGAAGACGCTTGCCTCCTTCGCCTATATCACCAGTCCCGTGCGCAGCCGCTTCCTTGGCGAAGGCTATGGCTACGACGCCATGGTCCGGCATTTCGAGCGCGACGCCGTCGGGCTGATCGCGCGCCATCCGGACGTCACCTTCGACATTTACTTCCCGCCCTATTCGATCCTGCAATTCGTCGCGATGCGCGATGCCTCGCCTGCGACGCTGAAGATCGTGACTGACCTCACCGCAGGCATTGCGCAGCGCCTGACTCAGCTTCCCAATGTGCGCCTCCACGATTTCCGCGCGATCAAGGCGGTGACGCACGACCTCGGCAATTACGCCGACGTCATCCACCATTCGCCGGTGATTGATGCGAAAGTGCTGCAATGGCTGGCGAGCGGGGAGTACCGCGTGGATCCGAGGAAGCCGACTGCGTCGCTGGATGAGCTGAAGGCGCAGGTCGAGGCGTATCAGGTGCCGCAGCCCTAGCCAAACACTCCGCCGTCGTCCCGGACAAGCGAAGCGCAGATCCGGGACCCATAACCACAGGGAGGAGTTTGGCGAAGACACGTCGTGAAAAGATTTAGGCGCGGTATTGCGACCGCGCCTAATCGATAAATCACGCGGTATGGGTCCCTGCGCTGCGCAATTGCGCACTAGGCAGGGACGACGGCGGCCTATTACACCGCCACCTCTTCACCCAAATACGCGACCGCCGCTTCCAGCCCGCCCTTGCCGTGCGGGATCTTCAGCGCATTCAATCCGATCTCGATCACGCCCAGCGTGCCGAGCAGCATCGGCGCGTTGACGTGGCCCATATGGGCGATGCGGAAGGCTTGTCCCGAGAGATCGCCGATGCCGGTGCCGAGCACGACGCCGCACTTGTCCTTGCAGTAGCGTTGCAGCACCGCGGGATCATGGCCGTTGTTCATGGTCACCGTGGTCACGGTGTTGGAGCGTTCGTTGGCCTCCGCGACGTTGAAGCCGAGCACCTGGCCTTCCGACCATGCGGCGACCGCGCGGCGTGCGGCTTCGCCGAGCAGGCTGTGGCGGCGGAAGGCGTTCTCCAGGCCTTCCTCGTGCAAGAGGTCGATCGCCTGGCGCAGCGCGAACAGCAGATGCACCGGCGCCGTGCCGGCATATTTGCGATAGTTCTCGGTGCCTTCGCGCTCGCTCCAGCTCCAATAGGGCGTCGCCATGTTGGCTTTCTTGTGCACTTCCTGTGCGCGCGCGTTGGCGGAGACGAAGCCGAGGCCCGGCGGCGTCATCAGGCCCTTCTGCGAGCCGGACATCGCGACGTCGACGCCCCATTTGTCCATCTCGAACGGCATGCAGCCGAGGGACGCGACAGTGTCGACCATGTACAGCGCGGGATGGCCGGCCGCCTTGATCGCCTTGCCGATCGCCTCGATGTCGTTCTGCACGCCGGAGGCCGTGTCGACCTGGACGACGACGACGGCCTTGATGGTGTGCTCCTTGTCGCGGCGCAGGCGCTCCTCGACCTCGCTCGGCCGCACCGCGCGGCGCCAGTCGCCCTTGAGCACCTCGACCTCGGCGCCCATCAGCGCCGCCGCATTGCCCCAGCCGATCGCGAAGCGTCCGCTCTCCAGCACCAGCACCTTGTCGCCGCGCGACAAAACGTTGCTCAAAGCGGCTTCCCAGGCGCCGTGACCGTTGGCGATGTAGATGTAGGACTTGCCCTTGGTCGCGAACAATTTCGAGATGTCGCGGAGCAGGCTCTCGGTCAGGTCGAGCATCTCCTTGGAGTAGATGTCGATCGCCGGACGATGCATGGCCCGCAGCACCTCGTCGGGCATCGTGGTGGGCCCGGGGATGGCCAGAAATTCCCGGCCCGCGCGAACGGTCATTGCTGTTGGTCCTTGTTGCTTGAGAACAGGATGGTGGGTTGCTGGATCACCGTTTTACGCGCCGCGAGCGCTTGAGAAAAGCGCGCAAAACGCAGGTCTGGGGCTCTATCTCTTCGTTTCCCGGCAGCCGGCGGCTTCGGCCTCTTCCACCGAGCAGAACCAGCGGGTGCCCTTGCTGATCTTCATCTTGATCTGGGTGTACCAGCGGCTGGTCGGCTGGTGATAGATGCACTCGCCGGCGGTGTTGACATTGCCCTTGATGGTGCAGTCCGGCGAGGGCGCGACCGGCCCGGAGGCCGAGGCGAGCAGCACCGCGTGCGCCCCTTCGGGCGGCTTGGTCGCGCCCAGAATGGGGGTCTTCTTGTTGCGGACGCGCCAGTCCCAGGGCGCGATGAAGGCGCCCTGCCACATGCCGGCCTTGGCCTCACGCGCGGCGGCCTCATCGGGTTCGTAGTCCTTGGAGACGCGGGTATAGGCCAGCGCCCAGCCGGCGCGCACCAGCCATTTCTGGATGTCCTCGCCGCCGACCTCGCAGCGCGCCACGGTGCGGCCGCGCCGGTCGATCGCGCGGGCATGGCAGACCCAGTTCTTGCCCTCGGCGTATTTGGCGAGCTCGTCGCGGGCCGCGACGCCGCAGGTCCAGCGCTCGCTCTTGGTGTTGAGGCAGAGCTGGTCGACCGCGGGCGCGTCGATGCCGCCGAGCCGGATTCGTGTGTTTCCGATCACGACGGCGTCGCCGGCGCGGACCTTCGCGGCGCCGGTGATGTCGGCGGCCTCCGCCAGCGACGGCAAGCCGGGCAAGGACAAGGCGAGCAAAGACAGCGCAATCAGGATTTTTCGCAACATGCCGGTCCGCGTGTGAAGAAAATCTCGATAGACCCCGCAATTGTGGTCGGCTTTTGGCCTCCGGGCCAGCGTATGCCCAACAGATGGGCTTTCAACTTCCCGTCATTGCATGCGCCGCTCTCGTAGGGTGGGTTAGCCGAAGGCGTAACCCACCTCTTTGGTCTCCGCGGCGACAGAAGTGGTGGGTTACGCCAAGCGACTGCGCTTCGCGCAGCCGCAAGGCTAACCCACCCTACGAGACCTACCCTCACCCCCGCGCCATCGCGCGCTTGGCCACCGCCAGCGCCATCAGCACGAACGCCGATGTCACCTCCGGACCGCCCACCAGAATCCGTGTCGGCGTCTTCATCTTGTTCCATTCATATGCGCGGAACGGGCCGCGGCGGCCGCCTTCGCCGAGGCTTGCCACGATGACGTTCAGCGCCGGCGCGAATGCGCGCGGGTCGGCGCCGAGATGGCCGAGCGCGATCAGCGCCAGCGCCGCGTCGAACACGTTCATCTCCGCGGCCATCAGCTCGCCCTTGACGTAGGAGAGCACGCGATGACGGATGAAATCGAAATCGCCGTCGGGATCGATCGCGGCCTGCGCCGCCAGCGGCAGCGCCAGGAAGGCCGCGTAGCAGCGGCCGAAATAGGCGCTGTAGAGCTCCGGCAGGTAATAGATGTGCGAGCGCGGATTGGCGAAGGCACCGCTCGCCGCCAGCCGCTTCTGGAAGCCGATGATGCGATGCACGGTCGCCAGCCGCGCCGGCGTTTCCAAAATTTTCCAGCGCGCCAGATTGCGGAAGCTCACCTCGAGAATGTCGAGATTGAGCGTTGGATCGAGATCGTTGCCGTAGGGCCGTTCGCCCTTGAGGTTGTCGATCCAGGTCGCGACGCCGCCCTCGTAGTCGATATTGTCGTTGAGCGGCACGGTCACGCGCGGCTCGTTGACGCCGGCGCGCACCTGGTAGCCCGCGTAGAAGTCGAGCAGCGGCTGGTCGATGATCGGATCGGTGCAGCCGGCTTGCGTCGCTGCGGAAATCGAGCACGCCGTGGTGTCGCAATCCGGCACGTAAACGCCGAAGCCGAGGTCCTGCTTGATCTGGGCGAAGTAGCGGGAGAAGCGCGGATGCGGCGCGGGCGCGAGCGCGGTGATGACGTTGAACCGCGCGCCGTCGCTGCCCTCGACCTCCTCGCGGCTGATGTTGACGCAGAAATCGACCATGTCGGCGACCGCGCGCTCGGCTGCAATCTTGTCGGCCGGCGAGGCGAGCCCGGTCTCGACATAGCTCAGCAGCGCCTCGATGAAGAACGCGTCGTAATAGGCCGAGCGGTGGCGGATCT
This sequence comes from Bradyrhizobium sp. CCGB20, assembly GCF_024199855.1. Lineage (NCBI taxonomy): Bacteria > Pseudomonadati > Pseudomonadota > Alphaproteobacteria > Hyphomicrobiales > Nitrobacteraceae > Bradyrhizobium > Bradyrhizobium sp. CCGB20. The sequence goes on from NZ_JANADN010000001.1 coordinate 553,430, forward strand.
GCACCGGCTCCCACATCGGCTCGGCAACGCCGGTCCAGGGTGGATTGACCACGGCGCGCGCGGGCGAGCGCGCGATGAAAACGCGGGCGAGGTTGAACAGTAGCGACGAATTCTTGTAGCCGCGCGCGTTCAGCCCCGTGAGCGCCATGGTCAGCTCGCGCCCGCGGAAATCAGGATCGCCGATCAGGTTGAAGGCGGCATAGGTCGGCAGGAAACCGTTCTTGCGGTATGAGCCGAGCAGGTGCTGCGCGCAGTCGCGGATGACGCCGTCGATCTGCACCTGTGAAGGTGCCGAGCCGGTGAATATTGCCGGCGGCGGCTTCGGATGGTCCAGCGCGATGCCGTCGACGAGATCGGCGACGGGCTGGCCGACCGCTGCCCAGTCGGGCTCGGCCTCGTCGCGGGCACGGGCGAGCGCATCGCGCAGCCGCGTCAGCTTCGCCTCGTTGCGCAGCTCGGGCACGCCCGCGCGTCGCAGCAGGATCCGCAGTGCGGGATTGCCGAGCGCGGTCTTGTAGAACTTGGCCAGATGCGGATCGCCGCTGGCGGTAGCAGACAATACGGGATCGCAGACGTCGTAAAGCGAGGGGCCGTCTTTCCGCGCCGTCAGCGCCCGGCAGGCGGCGCCGGCGAAATAATGAAAGTTCATGAAATACCTGGTCGCGGGGTCTTGGCCAGGGGCCGGCCGGCACGCTCCCATCTGCGTGCCACCCCCTGCAAGTCTTTGAAAAAGCTACCCGGATTCGCAGGAAAAACAAATGTGACGGATGTCACGAAAAAAACCGGCACGAGGGCTGCATGATCAGCCTCCGGAAGGCTACGGGATGGGCAAAAAATGGCGAAAGCTGGCTCGGAGGATTAACTAATATAATCAGCATGTTAGGTCAATTTTTTGGCAATCTATTGCCCGGGAGGCTATATCCGGTTAAGGGTTTGTTTGGTGCGGCGCCGCAAATTGCGCGCAATTCGGGGGCACATCCCCGGCCAATCCCTCAAACCTGAAGACGCTATCGCGCTACTCAATCTGTGTGCGCGCGCGTGGCTGGTCTTTGGCACTGACAGGAATGAAGCGAGATGAATGTAAGGCAGCTCGACATTTCCCGCCGCACGATCGCGGTCGCCGCGGCCCTCGTCGGCACGGTGTCGCTCGTGATCGGCGCCCACGCTGCCCTCAACATGCGCGCGATCGACGCCGCCAAGGCCGTCTCGACCGACCATGTCACCGGCTCGATCGGCCAGACGTCCCGGCTCGCCCTCGTCATCGGCAATGGACATTATCCCGACGCCAGCGCGCCGCTGACGCAGTCGATCAACGACGCCCGCGCGCTGTCCTCGAGCTTGCGCAAGAGCGGCTTTGACGTCGACATGGTGGAAGACGCCACCAAGGACGACATGGTCCGCGCCGTCAATCGCCTGAAGTCCCGGATCAAGCGCGACACCACAGTGATGCTGTTCTTCGGCGGCTACGGCGTGCAGACCGGCCGGCAGAGCTACATGCTGCCGGTCGATGCCGTGATCTGGAAAGAAAGCGACGTCCGCCGCCAGGGCGTCTCGATCGACGGCGTGCTCGAGATGATGAAGGAGCAGGGCGCCAAGGCCAAGCTCGTCGTCGTCGATGCGTCCCGCCGCAATCCCTATGAGCGCCGCTTCCGCTCCTACAGCCACGGTCTCGCGCCGATCAGCGCGACCGACAATGCGCTGATCCTCTCCTCGGCGTCGCCCGGCAAGGTCGTCGACGACGGCAAGGGCGAGCACAGCGTGCTGGTCGGCGAGTTCCTCACCAACCTCAATGCGCAGGGCAGCGCCGAAGGCGTCTTCAACAAGACCCGCATCGCCATCTCCCGCGCCTCCGAAGGCGATCAGGTCCCGACCATCTCCTCCTCGCTGCTCGAGGATGTGCAGTTCGATCAGGCCGGCGGCTAAGTTTTTTCCGAGGGCTCGCGAGCTCTCGTAGGGTGGGCAAAGGCGCAACGCGCCGTGCCCACGATCCTTATCTTTCGAACATTCTGATAGAAAGACGTGGGCACGCTACGCTTTGCCCACCCTACGGCATGCGTGTGCGGGGCGCGTCTGCCTCTCCATCGTCATTGCGAGCGAAGCGAAGCAATCCAGAATCTCTCCGCGGAAAGACTCTGGATTGCTTCGTCGCTTCGCTTCTCGCAATGACGGCGGCGAAAACCTACTTCGCCGCTTCCGTGGCCATCACCGGGCGCACCGGATCGCCTTCGCGCAAGATTGCGCCGGCGCGGGCGACGACGACGTCGCCTTCGTTGAGGCCGTCACGCACCTCGATATTGCCGCCCGACATCAAGCCGACCTCGACACGCTTGGTCTCGACGCGGTTGCGGCGGATCACCTGCACGACGGTGCCGGCGGTGGAATACTGCACGGCGGTCAGCGGCACCGCGACGTTGCAGCTCTGTCCGGTCTTGATCAGCGCGCGCCCGCTCGCCTTCAGCAACAGCCGCTTCTGCGAGTTGATGCCGATATAGACCATGCCCTGCTGGATGTTCGGCTCGACGGTCGGTCCGATGCGACGCACCTTGCCGTCGAGATCGCCGGCGCCGGCAACGCGCACGGTCGCCTGCTGGTTGACCGCGAGCTTCCTGATGTCGGTGGTCGCGACCAAGCCGACGAGATCGTATTCGCTGCGCGCCACGATCGTGAACAGCGCCTCGCCCTTGGCCGAGGCGAAGTTGCCGATCTGCGCGGTCGAGGTCGCGATCACGCCCGCCACGGGGGCGGTGACCTGAAGCGTGCCGCCTTCGGGCAGCGCCAGCCGCGCCAGCACCTGGCCGGCCGTGATGGTGTCGCCGGCTTCCGCCAGCACGTCCGTGACCTTCAGGCCGGGACGCTCCGGCCGCACGGAGGTCTCCTCGCGCGCGATGATCGTGCCGGTGGCCTCGACGATGTCGGAGAAGCAGGATTTTGCGACCTTCAGCACCGTGACCGCGGGCCCCTTGGGCGTATCGTCATCGGCGGCGAGCGCGGGCTGTCCGGACAGCAGAGCCAGTCCGGCGAGAGCAACGAGCTTTTGGGAAAAGGAACGCGCAGGCAATGGACGCATCGGTCATTCCGGTTGGGGCCTTGACGGCCTCATCGTTAGCAGAAGCGCGCGCACCGGACCATGGGCCGGCCGGATGAGAATGCCGCAGCGCAGGCGGCGCGATGCCGCCTGTCGAATTAGTCTTCGCACAAGCAAATAGGTTCGCCGCCCTTACCCTCCCCTCCAGGGGAGGGTAAGTTCACGGCAGGTTCAAGAACTCCACCCAGTTCGGCTTCTTGCCGGTGGGATAGGATTTCAGCTTGGCCAATGCGCCGCTGCTCTGGTCGATCGCATAGACCGTCATGCTGTCGGAGAGCTCGCCGACTGCGGCGAGGTAGCGCCCCGCGGGATCGATGTGGAAGCCGCGCGGCTGCTTCTCGGTCGGCACGCTGCCGATCGCGGTCAGCTTGCCGCTTTCTGCGTCGACCTTGTAGCCGGCGAGCGTGTTGGTGGTGCGCTCGGAGGCGTAGAGGAAACGGCCGTCCGGGGTGATGTGGATGTCGGCGGCCCAGGGCTTTCCACTAAACCCTTCCGGCAGCGCAGTGGTGCGCTGGATCTCGGTCCAGGCGCCGCTCTTGGCCTCATAGGCGAACGCCGCGACGTCGCCGTTCAGCTCGTGGACGAGATAGACGAACTTGCCGTTGGGATGAAACACGAAGTGCCGTGGCCCCGATTTCTCCGGCACCTTGATGACAGGCGGATCGCTCGGCGTCAGCGTGCCGGCCGTAGCGTCGAATGCGAAGCTCAGAACCTGATCGGAGCCGAGATTGGTCGCGAACACAAATCGGTTGTCGGGCGAGGGCAGGAAGGCGTGCGCGTTCAGCCCGGTCGGGATCACCTGCTTCGGCTCGCCGGCGACGCCGTTTGCGTTGAGCGGATTGAGCGCGACCTTGTTGCCGCCATAGGAGGCGCTGAACAGGAATTTGCCGCCGCGGTCGCTCGCGATGTTCGCCATGCTGTCGGCGAGCGGGCCGTTGCCGATATGGCTGAGCTGGCCCGTCTTGGGATCGATCGCGAAGCTCACCGCGAGGAACGGCTGCGAGCGCACGCCGGCAATCAGGACACGGTGGTCGGGCGTGATCGCCAGCGGCGTCGAGGAGCCGGGCTTGTCGACGCCGGTGAAGGCGGCGGTCTGCACCGGTGTCATCTCGCCGCTCTCGGCCATCTTGAACACGCTGATGTCGTTGCTGTCGGCGTTGCCGACATAGGCGAAGGTCTCGGCCATGCCGGGGCGGGCTCCAGAAATGAAAGCGAGGAAGGCGAGGGTGATGGCGACCGCAACGCGTGGCGCGCTGCGGCGTGTCGGTTTCAACATGGGGCTCCTCCTTGGGCCGGTACGGCATCGTCGTTTTGCCGTGGAGGATAGCGGGAGCCGTGCCGCCGCACCAAATTCCAGTTGGGATCGATCGATGCCGAAATTGTATCGGTCGCGCGGGACGGCTACCGCACCGCCGCCGTCAGGCTGCGGGACGGCAGATGCGGGCCGGACGCAGTGTTGGGTGCTCCGAGCAGGCCCCAAACGGCCACGGCAAGCAGCGCGCAGGTCAAAATGGTCCAGGTGACCAGTCGTTTCCGCATCAGGCCAGGTCCGTCCGTCGTTTGAGGCACCTGCGATCGTGCACTGCAAACGGCGACGATCCTATGAACTCGTTCACAGGCAAACATCGCAACGTCATGGCGAACCAATGCCGCGCGAGCGCATTGACCCCGCATGCCCCGTGAAAATGACCTCGAAGGCAAGCCCGATATGGGCGGCAAGCATGGCGGCCAGAAAGGCCAGCCCAAGCCGCCGCCGCGCCCGCGCGAGGGCGAGCGCGATGAGGACGTCGTGGCAAAGCGCCACACCGATCAAACCGATCGCGGCTCGCCGCCGACCAACAAAAAATAGCGCCGCGTTTCGCCCGCACACCGCCGTGCCGCAATCGCGCCGGGAACGACCGCCTTGCCTTGCCGTTAGCTTGATCCCGCGGGCGGAGGAGATCGAAACGGAGGCTGGCAGATGTTTTGGATTTATTGGAACACCGCCTGGTCGCTGATCATCAGCGGCATCTGGGTTGCCACCATCGTCAGCCATCCCGATTCCGAAATCGCCGAGGTGCGAGCGGCCAAACGACGGCTGATGTGAATTTTCGCATCTCCCCTGACATTTGCCGCCTGATCGCTGCTCGCCTTTGCTGCTTGACCCACCGCGTTCATTGACGCTGTGAAGCGGCGACCGCAGGATGCATCGCCGTCAATGCCCGCGTGAGATTCCGGCGATGTCCGACCAGGCCAGCCTCCTGACCTTCGTGCTCGTGGCCCGGATACCCGAAGAGGGTATCGCGGACTTCCAGGCCTACGAGGCTGCCGTCCTGCCGCTGCTGGGGGAGTTTGGCGGGCGTCTGGAGCGTCGCCTTCGAAGTCAGGACGGCACCACGGAGGTGCACATCGTCAGCTTCGCGTCCGAAGCGGACTTTCAGAATTACCGGAACGACCCTCGGCGCACGGCGCAAGTCCGGCTGCTGGAGACATCAGCGGCGAAGCTGGAATTGCTGCCAATGACGAACGTCCAATAGCTCTACCGCGAAGCCACGCCGGCGCGCTCATCCGATCGCGAAATCGGCCGCTGTCTCGGCGTGAATGGCCGTCGTGTCGAACGTCTCGACCGTCGTGTCGTCGCGGCCGACCAGCATCGTGATCTCGGTGCAGCCGAGGATGACGCACTCGGCGCCGCGGGCGACGAGCGCCGCCATCACGTCCTGATAGCGACGGCGCGAAGGCGCGGAGGCGATGCCGAGGCACAGTTCATCGTAGATGATGCGGTTCACGTCGGCCCGCTCGTCGGTGGGAGGTATCAGGACGTCGAGATCGTGCGCGCGCAGCCGGGCGATGTAGAAGTCCTCCTCCATCGTGAATTTCGTGCCGAGCAGGCCGACCCGCCGGTACCCTTTGGCCCTGATGCGCTCCGCCGTTGCGTCGCCGATGTGAATGAAGGGAATGGTCACGCGCGACATGATGTCGGGCGCGAGCTTGTGCATCGTGTTGGTGCACAGCACGATCGCACGCGCGCCGGCGTCCTCGAGACGCCGCGCGACCTCCGCAAGGCTCGCCGTCGCTTCGTCCCAGCGGCCGGCATATTGCATCTCCTTGATCTCCTGAAAGTCGTAGGAATACATCAGCAGCGGGGCCGAATGCAGCTTGCCCATGCGATCGCGGACCCGCTCGTTGATGAGCTTGTAGTAGAGCGCCGTACTCTCCCAGCTCATGCCCCCAATCAGGCCAATCGTTCGCATTCCGCGGCTCCGAGAATGATCGAATGTGGGGATCGTAAGCGAAGAAGCCGAAGCTCGCCATCGTAGTGGAGGATTGCTGACCCGTTTGCCACTTTTGCCCTGAGCTGAACTCGTTGATCTAGATCAAGGCGCCGGATGATAGGCCAGCGTTTGAGCTAACGACGATTGTCTCAGCAAACTCACGGATTGGGGGCGAACCAAGCAGACACATCCTGCAACGTAGTGGAGAAATCGCCATGGCCATCAATCTCAGTTCAGTTGCGGCGCAACTCCTGACGCCTGACGTCATTGCGCAGATTGCTTCCTTTCTCGGCATGGACCGAAGCACGGCGCAGAAGGCCGCGGGAGCAACGATCCCCGCAATACTGGCAAGCCTTGCCGATCTGGTCGGCACTCCGGCCGGCGCCAGCCAACTATCGAAACTGCTGTCGCAACAGCAAGGCCCTAACCCCATCGACCTGCTACGCAACTCCGGCGCTCAGGGCTTGGCCCAGATGGGCTCGAGCATGTTGTCCGGACTGTTTGGCGGCCGAACCGTGGACACCATGGCCCAGGCGATCGGCAAGTTCGCCGGGACGAACGATAACGGCGGAAAGTCGTTGCTATCCGTGGTCGGCCCGCTCGTGCTGGGCATGCTCGGTCAGCAGCAGCGTGACTCCGGGCTGGATGCAAACGGACTGGCGTCGCTGCTGCGCTCGCAGAAGGACCAGATCATGGCGGCGATCCCGTCGGGGCTCGCGGATCAGCTCGGCGCCGCAGGCCTGATCGACAAGACGGTAGCCGGAGCGCGCAGTGGCATGGCCACGGCCGCCGGCGCATCCGAACGGGTAGCCTCCAGTGCGAGCCAAGCCGCCTCTGCCGCCGGCAGAGCGCAATGGCCATATTGGCTGGGCGCTCTGGCCATCGTTCTCGGCCTTGGCTGGTATGCGCTTCAGCGCCCAACCGAGCCCACGGTCGCTCAGAGTCCCACTGTCACGCGACCCGCAGCTGGAACAGTGGGCTTGGCGCCCGCGAACTTGACCGTTGACGGGGTGAATCTGGCGAACCAGATCGATTCGTCGATGGGCACGCTGAGGGCCGCACTGCCGACCATCACCGATGACGCCAGTGCGCAGGCAGCCCTGCCGAAGATCAACGACGCCATCGCGCAGCTGGATGGCATCACGGCGCGGGCGGCCAAGCTTTCTCCGGAAGGGCGAAGCGCGCTTGCCAAGCTGATCATCGCGGCGACGCCGACGATCAATCAGATGTGCGACAAGGTATTGTCGACGCCGGGCGCAGGCACGCTCGCAAAACCCACGATTGACAATCTTCGCGCCAAGCTCGATGCGCTGACGAAAGTCTAAAAGTCTAGAAGTGGCGCGCAACAATCTGGCCACCAACCTGCGGCGACGCGATGTACCTGCTGCATCCGTCGCCGCCATCAGGGAGATACGCCCATGACCGACAAGACCAATTTCACCAAGGATGAATGGGCGCTCCTCCTGAGAAGTCCCATGAATGCGGGAATGGCCATTACGGCCGCCGATCCGAGCGGACTGTTCGGGCTTCTGAAGGAATCGTTCGCCAGCGGTACGGCGCTCGCACGGGCCGCCACCGACCCCAATGCCAACTCGCTGGTCAAGGCCGTGGTTGCCGATTTCCAGACGAGCGAGGGCAGGGCCGCGGCCCACGACGGATTGAAGGCAGAGATTGGCAACAGCAAGCCGGCTGAGATGACGAGCAAGGCGGTCAACTCATTGCGCGAGGTTGCGGCCCTTCTTGCTGCAAAAGCTCCAGCTGATGCCGCGGATTTCAAGGGATGGCTGCGTCAAATCAGTCAAAAGACGGCCGAGGCTGCATCGGAGGGCGGAGGCTTGTTTGGCGGAGGCGTTCAGGTCAGCGATGCCGAGAAGGCAACCCTCGGCGAAATCTCGAGCGCGCTTGGCGTCTAGCCCAGGTGCACCGAACGGACGTCATCCCTCTGGCGCGCCGGCCAGGCGCAAGCCCTGATACGTCCGTTCGCGCATTGCAAGATAGGTTGGCAAGACAGGTTGGATGATCGCTCAGTGCGCCGTTGCGGAAGCGAAGAACGGTAAAATTGGCTAGGCCGCCTTCGCCTGCGCCGACAGCAGCTGCTTCAGCTTCGCTGCGGGCACGGCCGGGCTGAACAGCCAGCCCTGCATCTGGCTGCATCCGAGCTGGCGCAGCACCTCGCGCTGGGCTTCGGTCTCGACGCCTTCCGCGGTCGTCGCCATGCGGCGGGCGGCGGCCATGTGCACCACGGCCTGCACGATCGGGGACGAATCTTCGGACTGGCCGATGTCGCTGATGAAGCTGCGGTCGATCTTGATCTTGTCGAATGGGAAGCGGTGCAGATAGCTCAGCGAGGAATAGCCGGTACCGAAATCGTCGAGCGCGATGCGCACGCCGAGCTCGCGGAGCTGCTGGAGAATCGTCAGCGCTTCCTCGTCGTCGCGAATGAGGACGGTTTCGGTGACCTCGAGCTCGAGCCGTCCGGGCGCAAGCCCTGACTCCGCGAGTGCGGCCGCAACCTTCAGCGCCAGCGTCCTGGCGCGGAACTGCACCGGCGAGACGTTGACGGCGACATGGATATCGCCCGGCCAGCTCGCGGCCTCGAGGCAGGCCTGCTTCAGCACCCATTCGCCGATCTCGCCGATCAGGCCGGTCTCTTCCGCGACCGGAATGAAATCGGCCGGCGAGATCATGCCGCGCTCGGGATGGCGCCAGCGCAGCAGCGCCTCGCAGCCGTTCACCACATTGGCCGCGAGATCGACCAGCGGCTGGTAATGCACCTCGAACTCGCCGCGGACCAGGGCCTGGCGCAAATCGAGCTCGAGCTGGCGGCGCAGCCGCGCCTTGGCGTCGTATTCGGGCACGAACACGCGGAAGGTGCGGCGTCCCTCGGACTTCGCCGCATACATCGCGAGATCGGCGCGCTTGAGCAGATCGTCGAGATTGTCGCCATGGTCGGGCGCGATCGCGATGCCGATGCTGGCGTCGGTCGGGATCTCCTGGCCCTTGCAGTCCACGGGCGTGCGCAGCGCCTTGAGGATATTTTCCGCAAGCGCCGTCAGCTCGGCCTGGTCGCTGGTGCCGGCCTTGACGATGGCGAACTCGTCGCCCCCGAGCCGCGCGACGAGGTCGTTGCCGCTAACGCAGGCGCGCAGGCGGTTGGCAACCTGGCGGAGCAGCTCGTCGCCGACCTCGTGGCCGAGCGAATCGTTGACGCCCTTGAACTCGTCGACGTCGATGTAGAGGATCGCGAACGGCTTACCTTGGGCAAGCTCCGCCACGCGGCGCTCCAGATGGCCGCGCATCAGCACGCGGTTGGGCAGGTCGGTCAGCGCGTCGTAATGCGCCATATGCGCGATGCGCTCGTCGGCGCGGATGCGCTCGGTGACGTCGTCGTGGGTCGCGAGCCAGCCGCCGGCGGCACCGGGATGGTTCTTGATCTCGATCAGACGGCCGTCGGCGGTCTCCACGACGGCGCTCTGGGTACGTCCGACCTGGCTCAGGATTCCGTCGCAATAGGAATCAACGTCGCCCTCGAACGATCCGGTGTCGTGGCGATGCTGGATCACGTCGCGGAAATAGGCGCCGGGCTTCACCACGTCGGCCGACAGTCCGTACATCTCGACATAGCGCCGGTTGCAGACGATCAGACGCTCGTCCTGGTCGAACATCAGAAGGCCTTGCGTCATCGTGTTCATCGCGGTGTCGAGCCGCTGCTTCTCGACCGAGAGGCGGTGCATCATCTGACGGAAGATCAGATAGAGCGTGAGCACGAGCAGGCCGATCGACAGCACGGCCACGAAGACGAAGAACTTCGTCTGCGTGCGCCAGGTCGCCAGCGTCGCATCCAGCGATTTGGTGGCGACCACGACCAGCGGCTCGCCGGTCAGCATGCGCGAGGCGACGATGCGGTCCTTGCCGTCCATCGGGCTGGCGAGCTGCGTCGTCACGAAGGTGCGCTCGAACACCGCCATCTGCTCGCGCGTGCCGTTGCGAAAATTCTGTCCGATCATCGCGTCGACATGCGGAACGCGCGCGAGCAGCTGGCCATTCTGGTGGTGCATCGCGATCGAGGAGTCCTCGCCGAGCCCGGCCGAGGCGAAGAAGGATTCGAGCTGCGCCGGCGAAATGGCCCGCGACACCATACCGAGGAACTCGCCATGCGGGCCGGTGACGCGCCGCGCGAACACGATCGCAGGTCCGTTGCCGAACCGGCCGGGCACGACCTCGATCTCTTCCTGCGAAGCCGGATCGTTCTTGAGGCGATTGAAATAGTTGCGGTCGGACACCGAGATATCGGCGACCGGCCAGCGCCGCGACGAGTTGATCAGCACGCCGCCGGCATCGAACACGTTGGCGCCGGCGACGTCGGACCAGCCGCTGGCTTTGGCGCGCAGCACCTCGTGCATGGCCAGCGTGCCCATCTCGCTGCGGAAGACGTCGGCGGATTCGATGCCGTGGCTTTCGAGTTCCGCGATGACGCTCTTCTGGAGCACCGCGAAGTCGGCGAATTCGCGGTCGAAGTGACGGGCGAGCAGGCGGACGGAATTTTCCAGGCTGTCGCGGCCGCTCTCGATCGCATTCTGCCGGAAACGGTCGACGGTGAGCGCGGTGCCGATGGCCATCGCGACCATCAGCACGAAGCCGCCGGCGATCAGCCACGTCAGCGGCGCTCCCCGCCAACGGCGAAGCAGCGCGCGCATGCGCGCGGTCCATCGGATTGATGTGCCCATCCAGCCCTCCCGTGGGATGCAAGATGCAGCAAAACCGACAAGAGCCCGTTACCAGTGAGGGTTAGGAAAACATGAATCGGAGCGGAATCAGAGGGTTGGTTCCCTCAGGCGGATCACCGGCGGATTTCCCACCTCAAGGCTTCCGCATTCCCCTTCGCGAACATCGCCGGTACGTCGAACGTCCCGGTCTTGAGGTCATAGCGGCAGCGCCAGTCGGCCAGCCCCTTCACCGCGACGTTCTTCGGATGCTTGTCCATCTCGCCCGACAGCGAGATCACGAGGTAACGGTTGTCGGGCCATGTCACGCCGAGCCCGCGATAGGCCTCCTCGGTGCCTTTCACGAGATTGGCCGAGATGTGGTAGTCGAGCTTCATCTTCTGCCGGCTATGGAAATAAGCCCAGGCGAGGTCGCTGAACGGCTTTTTCGTCGCGCTGGCGAAGGCGCCCTTCTCGACATGGTAGAGAAAGAGGTCCTGCTCGCCGGAGCCGGTCTTCTGCATCCGCACCAGCCATTGCGAATCGTTGGTGAAGCGGAAGCCGGCTGGATAGTCCTGCTCCGGCTTCAACTCGGTCATCCGCTCGCCGTGCCGCGCCCACGCCTGCCATTTGAAGTCGATATCTTCGCTGTCCTTCTTGTACTGCTCGATCCCGGTGGCCTTGTCGGGCGAGGTGAAGGCAAGATCGGCGTTGTCGCTGAGAACGAAGCCCGGGGGCGGGCCGGATCCGGCGAGCGCGGGAGCTGCCGCCAGCGTCAGGGCAAGCGCCAGCCATGGCGCGGGGCGGTAAAATGCGGCCACAGGAAAAATCCTTAAGAAATGACCGCGATGCGGCCTCGATGATTTGACGCCGTCGGCACCCTGCCGGTTCACGCCGATGCGCGCCGGAACGAAAGGTGCATCATCCCAAGGATCGTCTTGCTGCGGCAGCCAAATCGGCGCAATTTGCCGGCCTCGTTTGATTTGCGACCCAAGGGTTCATTGTCTGATGATCACCGCTTCCAAGGCTCTCATTGCGTTCTGCCTGCTCGCGGTGGGCGGCACCGTCCTGGTGATCGGTCCCACCGAGCTACGCCGCCTGCTGCCGGGCGGCGCGCAGACCGAGACCGCCGTCGCCGCCAGGCCGGAGACAAAACCCGAAGCCAAGGCGGAGACCAAGGCCGAGATTAAGGCCGAGACCAAGCCGGAGCCGAAGCTGGACGAGCCGAAGCTCGCCGCCGTCGCGCCGCCTGCGCCATCGGCGCCCCCGGCCTCCGCGCCGAAGGTGGATGCGCTCGCCGAGACGCAGAAACAGGCCATGGCGCTCGCCGATCTCGTACCGGCCAAGCCGCCGGCGGCGGTTGCGGACACCGGCCCGCGGTTCGACGTCGCGCGCGTCGACGATCATGGCGAGGCGGCGGTGATCGCGGGGCGGGCCGCGCCGGGTGCGCAGGTCGAGCTGCTGCGTGACGGCAAGCCGCTCGATACGGTGGTCGCCGATGCGTCGGGCCAGTTCGTGATGACCCCGCCGCAGCTTCCCGCCGGCTCCTATGAATTGACCCTGCGGGCGAGAGCGCCTGACGGTACCGTCACGCAATCGGGCCGCAGCATGCCGGTGACCATCGCCGAAGCCGCGCCGCCGCCCGCGCGCCCCGCGCCGGTCGCGCGGCAGGAGCCGGCACAAGCGCCGAAGCAGGCCGAGAAGACCGACGACAAATCTGATGTCGTGGCATCGCTGCCGTCGGCATCGTCGCGCCTGGCATCGGCGCCTGACCGGACCGCGGCCCGGCCGAGATTCATCGGGGCACCGAAGCCCAGGGTGATGGCGCGGGCGCCCGCGGCCACGACCGTTGCATCGGCCTCGCCGGCGGATGTCATCAGCGCTGCACCGGCCGAGGCCGGCGGCAACCGGGTGATCTCCCGCGGCGACAGCCTGTGGGCGCTGAGCAAGCTCGCTTACGGCGACGGCTCCCGCTACGCGGTGATCTTCAACGCCAACCGGGGCAAGATCCACAACCCCAATTTGATCTATCCCGGCCAGACTTTCGTGGTGCCCCAGAAGGCGGAGTGAGATCGCGTCGGCAACGCCGATGCTTGTTGCGACGCTTTGCCCTCGATGTCTCCGGAACCTTCGGTTCCCCGGCGCGTCATTGTGATGCGACCCGGTGCGCGCGTGGCGCTGGGAGGAGGCCGAGGTGGTCAGGTCAGCTTTCAGGTCTGGACGCATGGGACTGGCGCTGGCGGGCGCTGCTCTCATGATTGCGGCAGTGCTGCTGCCGAACAAGGCCGAGGCGCAGTTCGGATTGCGTGGCGGCCCGCTCGGTGTCGCGCGCTTTGCCGTCGGCCACGTCATCGGCATGTCGCGGCTGCGGCACTCGCGCATGGCGGTTCGCGGCGGCCGATATCGCTCCGCCGCGTTGAGGTCGCAGGATCCTCGCGGCGCCGAGCGCGGCCAGCCTGCCAACCCCTACATCCTGCGCGCGGCGCTCACGGCGCAAGCTGCGCTGTCGGGCTGGCACGGCGGCCGCCGCCCGCAGGGCTGGTGGCGTCACCCCGATGGCAGCTATGGCTGGGCGGGCCCGGTGTTCTGGCCGTTCGCGCATGACGATCTCACCACCGCAATCATCTTCGGCGATACGACCAGCCTCTCGCTCTATGGCTATGGCGACATCTATGCCGCGATCTTCGCGCCCTACGCGGCCACGGAGCTCGCCGCCTACACGGCGCCGCAAGGCAGGCGCGCGCGAAAAGTCCCTTCGGCCGAGACTGTTTGCGATGCCAGCGACACCGGCGGCTTGCCGGTCGATCGCATCGCAGCGCTGGTGCGGCCGAACGAATTGCAGCGCGCGGCGCTCGACGAGCTCGGCACCGCCTGGGTCGCCGCGCGCGACACCATCCGCGCCGCCTGCCCGACGCAGGCCCCCGCGACCGCTCCGGAACGCCTCGGCCTGATGCGCGAGCGCCTTGCGGCCATGATCAAGGCAACGGAGGGGATCGCGCCGCCGCTCGCGAAATTCGTCGATCTGCTCGACGACGGGCAGAAGGCAAAGCTCGATTCGCTCGCCAGGGACCGCCGCGCCGCGCTTGCGGCGGGCCAGCCCAACAAGGATGCGCAAGCTGCGGCAGCCTGTGATGCGAACAGCGATCCCCGCTACGACGAGAAGCTGCAACGTCAGTACGAGCAGCTCGTGCAGCAGCAATGGCCCGCCGCCGAGATCGCCACCACCCTCCGTCTCGACGAGGTCGCGCGCGCCCGGTTCGAGGTGCTCCAGGACACGACGCTGCGCACCATGGAGACGCTCAGCGCCTGCCCGTCCAAGTCCGAGCCCAAGGCCGAGCCCTCGCCGCAGGCCCGCGTCACCGCGGTGAAGGCGCGGCTGGAGACGATGCTGCAAGCGGTGAACGGCGTCGGCGATGCCCTCGACGATTTCGAGGCCGACTTGAGCGACGAGCAGAAGGCGGGATTCGAGACGATCGGGCCGAAGCGGGGGGTGTGATCACCCGCACGCCCAGTCGAACTTCATGTCCTTGAAGTCGAGCTGCGCGTTGCCGCCGCCGAAATTGTAGCCGCCGAAATATTCCTCGAACTCGATGTAGAACGGACTCATCTCCGGCTCCGCCTGGCACGGCCGCATGGTGCCGCCGAGATGGTCGTGGGCGTGGTCCTTGACCCAGTCGTGCAGGCGGAAATTGTCGCTGCTCACGACGCCGCCGACATAGTAATAATAAGACTGATAGCCGGTCGGCGCGTTCTTTCGGGTGTGCTCGTCCTGCGGACCCTTGCCGGCATTGGGATCGGTGGCGCGTGGCGTGAGCGCAATCGCGCGGGTCTCGCTGAGATCGGTGCGCGGCGGGCTTGTAAACATCTTCTTCGCGTAAGGCGCTGCGGCCTCGTAGTAGGCACTGGCGCCGCCGACATCGAGCCAGCGCGGCCGCTCCGCCGTCGCAAGCGCGAGCGGCGCCGGCGGGGTCGCGAACGCGCCCTCGTATTCGGCCCTGGTCAGCAGCAGCGCGGCATAACCGTAGTCGAGGATATCCGTCATGCGCGACAGGCGCGGATGCGAGGCGCGCGCCAGCACCGCTTCGCGGATTTCGGGATCGTCGGGCGCGCCGCCGTCATTGTGGTCGGGCGCGGTGGCGAAGAACGACACCGCGACGATGTCCTCGCCATGGACGCGATAATCCTCCGGCAGCAGAAGCGTGAAGCCGTGCATCAGCGGAAAACCGGTGACGGGATCGAGCGGCCATTGCTCGCTGCTGATGCCCGGCGGCAGCCCATAGACCCAGCCCTGGTCGCGCGCACGATCGGCGGGACGGTCCAGCATCTGCAAATCATAAGCACGCGAAGGCAAGGCAAACGCCACAGGTCGTCTCCATTCCGGATTCCAGCCTCGACGTTGAGGCGATGGTTAGTCGCGGGGAGAGGAGATGTGGTTCGTGGGAGAGGCGAGGGAGATGATGCCATCCTGCCGGTGTTTTGCCCGACGTGTCAAAGCGCTTCGCCAAGCGCGCGAGGCCCACGTAAGTCATTGATCTTGCAGCCCCCGGCTACTGTGCATGGGGTTGTTTTCGACCTTTTTGTTTTGGAAGCCTACATCCGCCGCCGCGCCGCCGCATCCACCACGTGCTCCACCTCCTCGCGCCAGGACAAGATCTCCATCGCGAGCACGGGGTGGTTGAATCCTTTGACCTGGAGATCGTCGAGCGCGCGGGCCTCCACCCAGGGCTCGACGATGCCGTAGACGCGGCGGCTGACCACGATCTGGTTGGCCTTGGCTTCGCCGCAGAGGCGGGAGGCGAGGTTGGTGACGCTGCCGATCGCGGCATATTCCAGCCGCTGCTCGAAGCCGACCTGGCCGAGCGTGGCGTAGCCGACCGCGATGCCGATGCCGAAGCCGAGGCTGTGCCCGCGGTTGCGCCAGCGCTCGGTCAGCGGGCCGATGGTGTCACGCATCTCCACCGCCATCTTCACGGCGCGCTGGGTGTGGTCCTCGAATTGAATCGGCGCGTTGAACAGGATCATCACGCCGTCGCCGGCATATTTGTCGAGCGTGCCCTCATATTTGAAGATCAGCTTGCCCAGCGCCGCGTGATATTCGCGGAGCACGTTCATCGCCTCTTCCGGCTCGGTCGCTTCCGTGAACGCGGTGAAGCCGCGCAGGTCGCAGAACACCACGGTCACCTCGCGGCGTTGGCTGGTGAGCAGCCCCTCGGGGCTGTCGGAGGATGCGATCAGCTGCGCCACCTGCGGCGCCAGGAAACGCTCGAGCTTGCGGATGCGCTCGATCTCGCCGAGCTGGGTCTCGACGCGTTCCTCCAGCGACTTGTTCCAGTCCTTGAGCTGCTCGGTCTGCACGCGTAGCTTGTCGGCTTGCGCGCGCACGGTCTCGTTCGCCGCCTCCAGCGCGTGGCTCTTGTGATCGACCTCGGTGAACAGGCGCGCATTGCGCATCGCCAGCACGGCCTGGTTGGCGAAGGTGCGCATCAGGCCGATGATGCTGGCGGCGAACTCGCCGCTGGCACGGCGCAGCACCACGAGGGAGCCGAGCGTGCCCTGCTGATCGACCAGCGGCACCACCAGCACCGAGTGGAAGCCGGCCTCGACCGCGGCGTCGCGCAGCGGCTGCTCGGTCGCATGGTCGAGATCGGCAATCGCGATCGGCTCGCCTGAGCTCGCGGCATCACTCAGGATGTTCGCGCCTTCCTCGATCGTGACATGCGCGCCCTCGGCCGATTTGTCGATGCCGTTGGACTCGACCAGGTTGAAGCGGTGCGCCTCTGCATCATAGCCGTAGATCAGCACGGCATCGGCATGGGTAATCTCGATCGCGCGGGCGGCGATCGTCGGCAACACCGCGTTGAGATCGAGCGAGGAAGCGACGGCGCGGCCGACCTCTTCCAGCACCTTGAGCTCGTTGATCGACTGAGCGAGATCGCGGGTCCGCTCGTCGACCTTGGTTTCGAGGTTTGAATAGGTCTCCTGGATCTGGCCGGCCATGCGGTTGAACTGGCCGGCGAGGTCTTCCAGCTCGTCGGAGGTGTGGACGTCGATGCGGTGGCTGAAATCGCCTTCGCCGAGCTTGTGCGCGCCGTCGCGCAGCGCGGTGATCGGGATGATCATGCGGCGGGCGAGCAGCGTGCCGGCGAGGATCGCGACCATCAGGCCCATGCCGATCAGAAGCGCGATGCGCACGAGCTGGTCGCGGATCGGCATCAAGGCCTGCGCGGCCGGCTGCTCGAACATCACGCTCCAGCCGAGCTTCGGCACGGTGCTGGCAGCGCTGATCACCGCATGGCCGTTGAAGTCGGTGCCCGACGTGTCGGGCTCGCGGCCGGGCGCAATCGCGGCCGCCACCTGCGGCAGCTTCGACAGGTCCTTGCCGACATCGGGCCCCTTCGACGACGTCGCCAGCACGCGGCCGCGCGGATCGACCACATAGGCATGGGCCGCCTTGCCGACCTGGGCGTCGGACAGGAAGTCGGAGAGGAAGCTGAGATCGATCTCGGCCACGGTGACGCCGGCATTGAAGCCGGAATGCGCCACCGAGATCGACATGAACGGCGTCCGGTCGGTGAACCAGGCCGGCGCGTAGCTGACGCCGCGGGCAACCGTGTCGGTGAAGCGCATGTCGCGGGAGAGGTCGGCGTTGCCGCCGGTCGTGGTCGACTGGCGCGAGACGCGCAGCACCTCACGTCCCTCGCCGTTGAGCTGGAACAGCTGATTGACGACCGAGACCTGGTGCAGCAGCGAGGCGTAGTCGGCGCGGCGCTTCTCGAGCGTGTCCTGGCTTGCCCGCGTCACCCAGCTGATCTGGCGTTCGAGCTCGGAGATCGACTGCTCGATCCGCCGGGCGGCTCCTTGCGCCTTGTCCTCGAGCCCGTCGGTCAGCTGCGTCTTGGTCGCGCGATAGGAGATCCAGGTCTCCATCGCGCCGTTGACGGCGAGGACAAACACGACGAGGCCGACGAGGGAGACGACGTATTTGGCGAACAGACCCTCGCGCAGAAACCGTGTCTTGTCTTTCGCTCCGGCCATCCAGATCCTCTTGCGCCGCCTCCGGCGCCGGCGCTACGGGCCGTACCGGCCCAAGGGGCCTTCTAGCACAATTTGGGCGAAGGGACCGTCCCGCGACCCGTGGACCGGCCGGCGTGGTTACCGCTGGAGAGGTCGGGCGGGACGGAAAGTGGCGTTAATTGTCGCAGCCTCGTCCGTTCGGAGGAAGCGGCGGACCGGGAGGCCGATGTAAGGGATTGGCGTGGAGTTCCGTGCGTTGGTCCGCCAATCATCGATTAAAGAGCTGTCGCAGCACGTCGTTCATCGGCTGACTGTCCTGCTGCGCCATCGGCGGGTCGTCCAGGACCTGAGCTTGGGCCGGGGGCGTGGGAGAGGCCTGTGGAGCGGGTGTGGTCGGTGTTGCCGGCAGGCCGCGGCTCCGCCCGGTGCCAGTGCCGGTGCCAGTACCGCTGGAAAGCCCCTGCTGGATCAAATTGCCGATCGCCTCGCCCAAGGGGCCGCCGAGCGGATTGTTCTGTCCCGGCTGCTGGGTTTGCGGATTGGCATTGCCGGCCGCATTGCCGCCGCCCGGCGCGGTCGCGCCGCCCAGTCCGAGGCTGCCCAGGATATTGCCGAGCCCGGCGCCATCTGGGCCGAACAGGCCCTTGCCCATCTCGCGCAGCTTGGCATAGGCGGCGTCCGGATTGTCCAGCACTCCGGCCATATCAGGGTAGATCCGCGGCTGCGACCAGTTGCCCTGGATCATCACGGGAATGCCGAAGCCGACCGGCTCCGACGAGCGGCCCTGGCCTTCGGTCGTCATCACGAGCTTCGGCTCGACGCGGAAGCCCATCATCTTGGTGTCGAGCGCGATGGTGCCGGCGCCGGTCACGCGCACCAGCGGCCCGATCAGGTTGAGGTCTGTCGTCACCGCCTGACCCTTGTCGATGCGGAAGGACGCCGAGAGCTGCGACAGATCCGTGCTCTGCTCCTGGCTGGGGGCCTGGTTCTCCTGCCAGCCGGACAAGGTGCCCGCCGTCAGCGAGCGGATCATCTGCGCGACGTTGATGCCGCGGATGGCGCCGTCCTGGAAATTGACGAAGGCCGTGCCTTGCATGTTCGCCATCAGCGTGCGCTGGCTGGTGCCGGCGCTGCGCAGCGCGAGCTTGGCTTGCAGCTTGCCGTCGATCCGGTCGAAATCGGCAAGGCCCTGGAGCAGCGGCAGCGCGCGCACGCCGACGAGATCGGAATGCATGGCAAAGCTCGGCGCGCCAGTTGTGGCATCCAGGATCACCTCGCCCGAGACCTGGCCGCCATAGGCGCCGAGATTGGCGGTGCCGGCTTTGAGCACGCCGCCGGCGAGCTTCGCATCGAGCGCCAGCGGCGCGATGCGCGCATCGCCGATCACGGCCTCGTTCGCGGAGATCCTGACTTGAGCATCGACATAGTTGAGCCCGGACACATCGATCGGCGCATCGCTCCAGGGCTGTCCCGACGTGCCCTCCGGCGATTTAGCCAGCGGTATCGCGAGCCGCTGGAAGTCGAGATCGACCTTGACCAGTGGCTTGCTGGCAATATCGACCGAGGCCCAGCCGTTGAACGCGCCGTCGCCGAGCTTGCCGTTCACGCCGTTGATCATCACGACATCGCCGCTCAGCCGCATCTCGGCATGACCGGTGAGCTGAGACTTCAGCACATCAGGCATGTCGATGGCGAAATCCACCGGAATGGTCGGCCGGTCGGCCGGCGCCGCCGGCGTCGTCGCCTTGATGTCGAACTTGGTCGGGTGCTGGCCGACCCGCGCAGTGCCGGCGATGTCGAGCCTGCGGTCGCGGCCGACGACGGCATCGGCGTTGATGGCGCTGATGCGTCCCTCGACACGATCGCGCACGCGGGCGAACGCGACTTCACCGTCGATGACCTTGACGCGGTCGATGGTCGCGCCCGCGGTGTCGAGCGCCAGCGGCTTCGACGCGGCGCCGGCGTTCGGCAGGCGCTCACGCAGCAGCGGCTGATGGAGCACGGGATGGGTGACGACGAGTTCGCTGATCTTCGGGCGGCCCGACCATACGCTCGAGAGCGACATGTCGGCCTGCACGCTGCCGATCGTCAGGCGCGTGATGCCGCTGCGGTCCTTGGGGTCGGCAAGCGTGAGATCGTTGAGCGTGACGTTCAGCGTCGGCCACAGGCTGATCCTCGTGGCGCCGTCGACGGACAGGCGATAGCCGGTCGCGCTCTCGACCCGCGAGGCAATCGTCGTGGTCAGGAATCCCGAGGGGATCCCCACCACGAGGAGAAGTCCGATCACGACGATGACTGCGGCAATCGCCGCGCCGGCGAATTTCAATGCTCTCATCTCGACTTTCCAACAACGGACAACCGGCGTCGAAGCCGGCAGATCGCCGTCCTTTGCGCATGAGTTTATCCCCGGACGGGAAGCGGCTCCAAGCGCGTAAAATTAGTCAGGGGGTGCTGCAAAGTTATGTGACTTATGACACACTTCTCCGGCGCGGTTTTACGCGATTCTGATGTCGATGGTTCCAAGCGATTTGCCGAGGACACTGGCCGGAAGACAGGCCAGGGAAACTGACCAAGAACATTCACAAGGACATTGAAATGAGCAAGCAGGCCGAATTTGCGGTCATCCTGAAGATGAACGCGCTGTTCGCCGATCTCGGCGCAGACGAGCTGCAGCGGCTGTCCAACCTCTGCCACACCCAGCATCTGGGAAATGGCGAGGTGCTGTTCCAGAAGGGCGATGCGGGCGACGCGCTGTTCGGCGTGCGCCGGGGCCAGGTCCGCATCGAGACCGGCGCCTCGGATGGCAGCCGTCTGACCCTGAACTTCATGGGCCCGGGCGACCTGTTCGGCGAGGTCGCGGTGCTGGACGGCCAGAGCCGCACCGCGGATGCGACCGCGGGCGAAGCCAGCGAACTGTTCGTGCTGCGGCGCGAGGATTTTCTCAGCTTCCTCGAACGCGAGCCGAAGGTCGCGATCAAGATCATCGCGCTGCTGTGCCAGCGCATCCGCTGGCAGAGCGAGCGCATGGAAGAATCCATGCTGCAACCGCTGCCGGTTCGCCTCGCGCGGCGACTCTGCGCGCTCGCCGCCGATTTCGGCTCCGAGGTGCACATCTCGCAGGAGCAGCTCGGCGTCTTCGTCGGTGCCGCCCGCGAAAGCGTCAACCGCCAGCTTCAGGCCTGGCGCAAGGATGCGATTCTCGATCTCCAGCGCGGCCGCATCCTGCTGAGGAACATGACCAAGCTGACGGCGATCGCGCGGAACGAGTAGGGATTATTTGCGCACCTCGTCCGCGATGGGATGAGGCACGCTTGAACATTTCGTAGCGAAGAAGACCTTCAGCAATGTCGAGGTGTCCGACGTCGCTTTCAGAACTGTCTTGCGCTTTCGACATCTGAGTTGCGGTTCTCCGCCGCAGGGGGCGCGACGTTCTTCGGGGCCGGCGTCGCACCATGATGATCAGCGGTCTCGGCATCCTCGCTGTGCACGATCAGCCGCTTGGCGAAGCGCCAGATCAGGGCGCCGAGATCGTCCATCACCATGAACATCGCGGGCACGAACACCAGCGACAGGATGGTCGAGAAGATCAGGCCGCCGATCACCGCGAGCGCCATCGGCGAGCGGAACTCGCCGCCGGCGCCGACCGCGAGCGCGCTCGGCATCATGCCCGCGGCCATCGCGATCGTGGTCATCACGATCGGACGGGCGCGCTTCATGCCGGCGTCGATCATCGCCTCCTCGCGCGGTTTGCCGGCGCGAATGGATTCGATGGCGAACTCGACCAGCATGATCGCGTTCTTGGTGACGATGCCCATCAGCATCAGGATGCCGATCCACACCGGCGTCGTGAGCTGCTTGCCGGTGATGAGCAGGGCGGCGATGGCGCCGCCGATCGACAGCGGCAGCGAGAACAGGATGGTGATCGGCTGGAGGAAGGTGCCGAACAGCAGCACCAGCACCGCGTAGACCATCAACAGGCCGGCCGTGATCGCAGTGGCGAAGCCGTCGGACAGCTCGTTGAGGCTTTCGGCGTCGCCGGAGGGGGAGACTTTCACGCCCTTCGGCCGGCTCTTCATCACCGGCAGCTCGTAGATCTTCTTGGTGGCGTCGCCGAGCGCGGCGGAGCCGACGAGGTCGGCTGCGACCGTCGCCTGCCGCTCGCGGTCGTAGCGGTTGATGCTGGTCGGACCCTGGTCGAGCTTGACGTCGGCGATGACCGAGAGCGGCACACCGCCCTTCTCGCCGCGCTCGCCGAGCGGCACGCGCAGCTGCTCGAGCGTCTTCAGATTGCCGCGTGCGGCATCCTCGAGCTGCACGCGGATCGGCACCAGACGGTCGCCGACATCGAATTTGGCGAGCGCGGGACCGACGTCGCCGATGGTGGCGACGCGAATGGTCTGCGACAGGCTTTCGGTCGAGACGCCGAGCCGCGCGGCGAGATCGGCGCGGGGCTCGATGCGCAGTTCGGGCCGCTCCAGCGTGGTTTCCGAGATCACGTTGGAGATGGTCGGAATCCGCTTCATCTGCGTCGCGAGCTCGCTCGCGAAATTGTTGACGATGTTGGCGTCGACGCCGGTCACGACCAGCGAGATGGCGCGCAGGCCGTTCTCGTCGAGGAACCAGAAGCGGATGTCGGGAACGTTCTCCAGCTCCTGGCTGATCGAGAATTCGAGCTCGCGCTGGGTGATGTCGCGGCTGTCCTTGGGCGTGTAGTTGATGATCAAAGCTGCGCGCCGGACTTCCTGGGTTCCCGGAGGAACACGTCCGCCGTCGACGAAGATGCTCTTCACCTCGGGCCGCTTGCGCAGCCGCGCGACGATGTCCTCGGTGACTTTTTCGGTGTAGGCGAGCTGGGTGCCCGGCGGCAGCTCGAGTGCAAGCAGCGAGCGCGCGCTGTCCTGCGCCGGCAGGAAGCCTTGCGGCAGCAGCGTGATGCTCCAGATCGAAGCGGCGAAGACGCCGAAGCCGACCAGCACCGTGATGAAATAGTGCCTCACCGACCAGGCCACGATCCTGTGATAGGACCGCAGCACGCGGCCGGGCGGCGGCTCTTCGTGATTGCCATGTTTGAGGAAGTAGGCGGCGAGCACCGGCGTGACGAAGCGCGCTGCGAGCAGCGAGAAGAACACCTGCACCGAGACGGTGATGCCGAACTGCTTGAAGAACTGTCCGGCGATGCCGGACATGAAGCTCGCGGGTGCGAAGATCGCGATGATCGTCAGCGAGATCGCGATGACCGCGAGGCCGATCTCGTCGGCGGCTTCGAGGGCGGCACGATAGGGCGACTTGCCCATGTTCATGTGCCTGACGATGTTCTCGATCTCGACGATGGCGTCGTCGACGAGAATACCCGTCGACAGCGTGATGGCGAGGAAGCTGACGAGGTTCAGCGAGAAGCCGAGCAGGTCCATCGCCCAGAACGCCGGGAAGATCGACAATGGCAGCGAGATCGCGGCGATGATTGTGGCGCGCAGGTCGCGCAGGAACAGCAGCACGATGATGACGGCGAGGATGGCGCCTTCGAACAGGGTCGAGATCGCCGCGTGGTAATTGCCGTTGGTATAATCGACCGAGGTGTCGATCACCTTCAGGTCGACGTCGGGATAGGCGGCCTTCAGCGCGTCGATGCGCTTTTGCACGGCCTCGGCCACCTTCACGTCGCTGGCGCCCTTGGAGCGCTTGATGCCGAGCGCGACGATCGGCTCGCCGTTGAAGCGGGCGAAGGTGCGGCGGTCCGCGATGGTGTCGGTGACGGTGCCGAGGTCGTCGAGCCGGACCTCGCCGCCGCCGAACAGCGGGATCATGGTGCCGGCAAGGTCGCCCAGCGTCTTGGCGCCCGCGAGCGTGCGGATGGCCTGGTCGTTCTTGCCGATCTCGGCGCGGCCGCCGGCGACGTCGACATTGGTGCCGCGCAGGCTCTGGCTGACATTGACCGCGGTCAGCCCCATGGCCTGCAAGCGGTCCGGATCGAGCGAGACCAGGATCTCGCGCTCGACACCGCCGATGCGCTCGACCTGGGCGACGCCGCGCACGCCTTGCAGCGCGCGCTTGACCACGTCGTCGACGAAATAGGAGAGCTGCTCCGGCGTCTTGCCGGGCGAGATCGCGGCATAGGTGACGATCGGCAGGCCGATCACGTCGACGCGCTGGATCAGCGGCTCGGTGACGTTCTGCGGCAGGTTGGAGCGCACGCGCGTCACCGCGTCCTTGACGTCGTTGAGCGCGCGGTCGGTGTTGGTCTCCAGCGCGAACTGGATGGTGGTCACCGACAGGCCGTCGGTGATCGACGAGGTGATGTGCCGTACGCCCTCGACGCCGGAGACGGCGTCTTCAACCGTCTTGGTGACCTGGGACTCCAGCTCGGCGGGCGCCGCGCCGAACTGCGACACCGCGACCGAGATCACGGGAATGTCCGCCGAGGGCAGCCGCGTCACCGCGAGCTTGGTGAAGGACACCCAGCCGAGGATCAGGAGAATGATCGAGAAGACGACCGACGGCAGCGGATTGCGGATCGACCAAGCCGAGATATTGAGAGCCATCAGCGTACCCGCGTGCGATCGAGTTCATCGGCGAACATGGTCTTGATCTGGTCGCCGTCATGGAGCGAAGAGCCGGCGTCGGCCACGACGATTTCGCCGACGTCGAGGCCCTCCAGGATTTCCGTCGCGCTGTCGGACGACAGTCCGACCCGCACCTTGCGTGTCTCGACCGTATTGCCCTTGACGACCTGCACGGTGAGATGGTCGATCGCGGTCTTGGGGATCGAGACGCCGCAGCTTCGCTTGGCGTCGATCGAGGCGCGGGCAAACACGCCGACCTTCAGCGATGGATTGTTGGTGACGCTGATGCGGACGCGGCCGAGCTGCGTGGCGCGGTCGATTTCGGGCGCAACCAGCCGGACCCGGCCGATCAAATCGGGCGCGTCGTCGCGGCTGATGCGCACGGTCGCGCCGGAGCTGAGCTTGGGCATGTGCACCGCCGGGACCTGGGCGTCGAGCTCGATCTCGTTGTTGACGGCGATGCGGAACATCGGACCGGCTTGCGGCGAGGCGGGGGCGCCGACGATGGTGCGGACTTCGGTGACGAGGCCCGGCGCGGGCGCCTTCAGCGAGATCGGGCCTTGCGGGCCGGGTCGTTGCGGCTGGCCGGGAATCTGCGGCGGCGCCGTCAGGCGTGCCAGTTCCTGATTGTCGGTGACCATGGTGCCTTCGGTGACGAAGAGGTCGGTGACCCTGGAGCCTTCCTGGTCGGCGACGACCACGGCCTCGCGGCGCGGCACGAAGAATCCGGTCACCCGCACGAGGTCGGAGAAGCAGGCGTTGGTCGACTTCGTCACGATGACGAGCGCCTCGCTCGGCGTTTCCTTCGCCTCGGGGCGCCGCCGATGCTCGAACAGGTAATAGCCGACGCCGAGCGCAACGATGAACACCACGGTTCCGGCAGGCTTGAGATAGTCGGAGACGTTCATCGCCGGATTGTCCTGGCCTGGCTCACGGCCATCCGCACGAGGCCTGCTGAGAGCGTTTCCCTGAAATAAAGCGGCGTCCCGCAGGGCTGCGGGACGCGCGCTGGAAGCAAGACTTTACACCACATCACGACTTGTCACTTCAACGGATTGCGTCGTGCTCACTTCGATGCGGTGGTCTTGTTTTCCATGTTGACGACCTGCACGCGACGATTGACCTCCGCCATCGGCTGGCTCGGGTCTTTCAGCTTGCTCTTGCCGTAGCCGACGGTGACGAGGTCGGTTGCGGAGATGCTGTACTTGTCGATGAGGTAGCGCTTGATCGAATCCGCGCGGCGCTCCGACAGGTCCTGATTATAGCCCTCGCCGCCGGCGGCGTCGGTGTGGCCGGCCACCACGAAGGTCGAGCCCTTCAGGTCGGGGCTGGTCAGTGCGCGGCCGAGCGCCTGCACGGAGGCAAGCGACTTGGCGCTGATATTGGCCGAGTTGTAGTCGAAGGTGATCTCAAGATCGATGTTCGGCTTGTCCTTGGCGGCGGAGGCGATTTCCTCGCGCTCGGTCGACGAAAGCGAACGCGTCGAGCGGCCGCGCACCGACTGGATCAGCTTGGTCTCGGCCGCGCTCGGCGCGGGATCGGCCGGCGGGGCAATCGAGAGGCCGCGGGTCAACGGCTTTTTCGACGGCGGCGCCAGCGCGCGGACGATGTCGTCTTCGGTGACGTTCTTGCTGTTGCCGTCGTCGCCCGCGAACGCGAGCGGGGTCGTCAGCGACAGAGCGGCGCCGACCGTGACGATGGACAGGATCGCGGTAAATCCCTTTGCAGCCAATCTCATTGCCAGTCCCTCCTGCGCAGCTGACCTGCGCGGTTCCAAAATTCCTGCAAATGGGCCCCCCGGGAAAGGCCGCCTGCGGCATCCGTTCGTTAGTCTTCCTTGGGCTGCCGAGGGTTCGAGGCGTCCCCCGCCTCAACTCAAAAAAATACTAGCGGACTCCGTAGCTTGCGAACTCCTGAACAATGTTCGGGTCCATCGCCTTGGCATTGGCGATGTCAAGCGCGCCTTCCTGGGCCGAGCCGTTGCGCTGCTTGGCAATCCCGCGGCCATAGAGTGAGGAGGTCAGGCGCGGATTGATCTTCAGCGCTGCGTCGAAATCGGCGATGGAGTTCTTGACCGCGCCCGATTTCAGATTGACGAGCCCCCGGCTGTCCAGCGCATCGACGAAATTCGGCCGCAGCCGCAACGCTTCGTTGCAATCCTTCAGCGCGCCCTGGAGGTCGCCGACCACGGTGCGGGTCCAGCAGCGGTTGTTCAGCGCCTCGACGTCCTTCGAGTTGATCCGGAGCGTCTCGTCGAAATCCTTGATGGCCAGGTTGTAGGCGCCCTTGCTGGCATAGACCTGGCCGCGCCGGTACAACGCGTTCACGTCATCCGGATTGGCGGCGATCTTGGCCGTCAGGCCCTTGATGGTTGGGTCCTCCGCCAGTGCGGCCGCGCTAGGCCCGCTATCCATGCTCGGCGCGGGGGTGGTCTCGGTTGGTTTCACCGGCGGTGGCGGCGGGGGCAAGGCGGCCTCGACCTGCGGCTTCGGCGAGGGCGCCGGTGCGGGAGCAGGGGCCGCTGCCGTGTCCGCCGGCTTTGGCGGCGGCGGCGGTGCGGGCGGAGTTGGCGGCGGGTTGGCGGCGACGACCGGCGGCGGTGCGGGCGGAGCCGGCGGCGGGTTGGTGGCGACGACCGGCGGCGGCGGTGCCGTCACCGGCGGGCGCGATCCGCCGGCGCCCGGAATGAACGAAAAATCTTCGGCCAGCGAGGAGGAGATCCACGGCACCTGCTCGCCGCGCGAGGCGCGGGTGACGCCCATCTTGGTGCGGTTCAGCGTCTCCTCGGCCATCAGGTCGGGGACCCGAATTTCCTTCAGGAGTTCCTGGACGAACAGGCTGTGATCGCCGCCGGCATCCGAGACCACCGAGGCCAGCGCCGCCGAATACATCACCAGCGTGCCGTTCGGCGCGATGACCGGCGTGAGGCCGGCCGAGAAGCTGCGGAACCGGCGCTCGAAGGGATTGCGCCTGGAGGCGTCGACCAGCGCGATCTTGACGCCGGCGCCGCGGGTGTTGAGCTCGCCGAGCACGGTCTCCAGGCTGAAACCGTCGCGGCGCACGTCGGATTCGGTCCAGATCTGCGCGTCGATCGGCAGCATGTAGCTCTGCCGCGCCGACTGGATGCCGAAACCGCTGAAGAAGACCAGCGCCACCGAGCCCGGCTTGATCTTGCCATAGAGCTTGTCGAAGGCGCGTCGCATACCGTCGCCGGTCAGGTTCTCGCCGATTTCGACCGAAAAGCCGTCGCGCTTGAGCTCGTCGGCGACGTCGCGCGCGTCGTTGAGCGGTTCCTTCAGCGGGGCATCCGCGTCGGGATATTTGGCGTTGCCGATGACCAGCGCATAGCGGTCGCCGGCGGCCAGGGATGGCGCGGCCGGGATGAGCGAGACGAGCAGGGGCAGAAGAAAAAGGAAGCGAATTTTCATAATCAGCGCGGTCCAGCCAAAAAGGCGCCGTTACCAGCTTGCGCCGCGGCGACCTTAACTTACGCAATGTGCATTATCAAACCGGGGGAGGGGGGCGTCAACCGCTTGGAGATTCGGCATTATCGCGACAATTGACCGCGATGCTTGGGCGCGCTGCGAGGGGAATAAACGGGCTGTCACGGTTGGGCTCGACGTCATCCGGTTCGACTCTGCCGCGGGATGCTAGAGCAGTCGCGGCAAGGAACATGTGATGGGTCTCACATAGCAGGCCGGACGTTGTCGCAGCCCTCCGGTGTTTGACCTTTGCGGCGGACGATGGCTTGGTGCGCTCGATCGTCCCCGAAGGTCCAACTCAGAAAAGAAAACCATGGGAAACGCCTACGAAATCTACGCCCTGCGATATGCGACGATGTCGCCGCGCACCCCCAACATGAACTTCCTGCAGCCCGACCCGCATGACAGCGCGGCGCAGGACCTCGACTATTTCGTCTGGCTGATCCGCGGCGGCGGCCGCGACATCCTGGTCGACACCGGCTTCAATGCCGAGGAGGCGAGCGCGCGGGCGCGCAAGCTGACGCTCAATCCGGTCGATGCGCTGGAGCGCTTCGGCGTCGCGGCATCGAGCATTCGCGACATTATCGTGACACATCTGCATTACGACCACGCGGGCAATCTCGATCGCTTCCCGAACGCGCGCTTCCATCTCCAGGAGCGCGAGATGGCTTACGCGACGGGCCGCTGCATGTGCAACGGACTGCTGCGACATCCGTTCTCGGTCGAGCACGTCACGCAGATGGTGCGCCATGTCTATGGCGAGCGCGTCAATTTCTATTCCGGCGACGGCGAGGTTGCGCCCGGCGTCACCGTGCACCGTGTCGGCGGTCATTCCGACGGCTTGCAGGTGGTCAAGGTCGAGACCGCGCGCGGGCCGGTGGTGCTGGCATCCGATGCCGCGCACTACTACGCCAATTTGCAGCGCAAGAGCCCGTTTCCCATCGTCTACAACATCGGCGACATGGCGCAGGGCTGGGAGACGATCGAACGCCTCGCCGGCCATCCCGACAGGTTCATTCCCGGCCATGATCCGATCGTGACGGACATCTATCCGCGGGCCAGCGACAAGGTCGATGCCTGGGCATTGCACCTGCCGCCGACGCGGTCGTTTGCGAAATAGGGCGCACTGCCAGACCCTCATCCTGAGGAGCGCGCTTCTTCGCGCGCGTCTCGAAGGATGAAGGCCGAGCTGTAGCAGCGGGGCCTTCATGGTTCGAGACGGCACCTCGCGCCTCCTCACCATGAGGGGCAATCAATACGCCTGCTTGGCGTCCGCCTCTTCGCTGGTCTGGATCAGGTCGAGGCTCTGCTCGATCTTGCCGAGCAATGCCGCGAGTTGCTTGCGCTCCTGCGCGGAGAGGCAGGCGAGGATCTCGTCTTCCCGCCGCAGCAATTGCGGGAACAGCTCTTCGTACAGCGCGCGGCCCTTTTTCGTCAGTTGCAGGCGGAATTCGCGGCGGTCGGCTTCGTTCTCGACCCGCTCGATCAGCCCCTGGTGCAGCAGCGTGGTCACCGCGCGGCTGATGGTGGATTTGTGCGTGCGGGTGCATTGCGAGATGTACTGCGCGCTACAGGCATCGTTGCGGAAGCCGAGCGTGGCAATCACGCGCCAGGCCGGAATGTCGAGACCGTGGCGTTCCTGATATTCGACCGAAAGCGCGGCGCTGACCTCCGCCGCCAGCCGGTTGAGGCGGAACGGCACGAACTTGAACAGGTCGAGCCGTGACTTTGGCCGCGCTGAAGCCTCGTCGGCTTCGCGTGTCTTCAGCGCGATGTTGCTGGATGTCCTCGTCAAGGAGAGCGCTCCGAATTTCAGTTGACGGCCGGCCGGCTCCGGTCCAAAGTAGTTGCACGTGAGACTATCTAGCAGATCAGTCCTCTCCTGACCAGAGCCGAGGTTAGCGCATGGCGCAGGCCAATACGCAGCAGGCCAAAACCCAGTTCGGCTATCGCCGCCACCCCGATCAGGATCGCCCCGGCCAGAGCGCCGCCGAGCATCCCGTTGTGGTCGTCGGCGCTGGCCCGGTCGGGCTGTCGCTCGCCATTGATCTTGCCCAGCGCGGCCAGCGCGTCGTCCTTCTGGATGATGCCGACCGCATCGGCGAAGGCTCGCGCGCGATCTGCTTCTCCAAGCGCTCGCTCGAATATTGGGACCGGCTCGGCGTCGGCGACCGCATGGTCGACAAGGGCGTGGTGTGGAGCGTCGGCCGCATCTTTCATGGCGAGTCGCAGCTCTACCAGTTCAACCTGCTGCCCGAAGACGGTCACAAGCGGCCAGCCTTCATCAACCTCCAGCAATATTACGCCGAGGCCTATCTGGTCGATCGCATCGGCGACCTTCCGGGGATTGACCTGCGCTGGCGCAACAAGGTGACGGCGCTGGAGAACCGCAACGATTCCGCCGTATTGACGATCGAAACGCCGGAAGGCGCCTATCGCCTGCACGCGCAATATGTCGTCGCCTGCGACGGCGCGCGTTCCTCGCTGCGGCAGATGGTCGGCGCCGACTTCGCCGGCCAGGTGTTCGAGGATCAGTTCCTGATCGCCGACGTCAAGATGACGGCGGAGTTTCCGACCGAGCGCTGGTTCTGGTTCGATCCGCCGTTCCATGCGGGACGTTCGGCGCTGTTGCACCGGCAGCCCGATGACGTCTGGCGCATCGACCTCCAACTCAACCGCTATGCCGATCCCGTGGTCGAGAAGAAGCCGGAGAACGTGCGGCCGCGGATCGCGCGCATGCTCGGCCACGACAAGTTCGAGTTCGAGTGGATCTCGCTCTACAAATTCCAGTGCCGGCGGATGGATCGCTTCCTCCATGGCCGCGTGATCTTTGCGGGAGATTCCGCGCACCAGGTTTCGCCCTTCGGTGCGCGCGGCGCGAATTCCGGCCTCGAGGATGCCGAAAATCTTTCCTGGAAGCTCGACCGCGTGCTGCGCGGGACCTCGCCCGCGAGCCTGCTCGAGAGCTACCATGTCGAGCGCAGCCTGGCGGCCGACGAGAACATCCGCGAATCCACCCGCTCGACCGATTTCATGGCGCCGAACTCGCATCAGGAAGCGCGGCTGCGCAAGGCGGTGTTGTCGCTGGCCAAGGAGACGGAGTTCGGCAAGCGCATGGTCAATGGCGGACGGCTCTCGGTGCCGTGCAGCTACGACTCGCCGCTGTCATCGCCCGATGCGGATGCGTGGCGCGGCGGACCGTCGCCCGGCTGTTCCATGCTCGACGCGCCCGTTGCCGAGCAGGTCTATCTGACGGATGCATTCCGCCGGGGTGGAACGGACTTCACCTTGCTGTCGTTCAGCAATGGCGCGGCGATTGATGCGCCCGATGGCGTGAAGGATATCCGCATCGGCGGCGAGGGCGGGCTTGCCGATCCCTCGGGCCTTGTCGCAAAGCGCTATGACGCCGGGCCGGGTGCCGCCTATCTGCTCAGGCCCGACGGCTATGTCGCGGCGCGCTTTCGCCATCCGACGCGCCAGGCGGTCACGGCCGCGCTGTCGCGGGCTCAAGGTTTGAATTGAGGTTTCGCATGCCGCTTTCCACCAGCTCCAATTTTGCGCGGCCTGACGATGCCTTTCGTGCCATCGTCGAGGCGCATCGCGGCTTCACCGAAGAGCAGAGCGCCGATTTCGACGCGGCGCTGGTGCTGATCCTCGCCAACCATATCGGCGACATCGACGTGCTGCGTGAGGCGATCGGGCTCGCCAAGCGGCGCATGATCGACGGCCAGCAGCAACAACAGCAACAACAATAACCCAGAACCTGAAGCAAAGACTTAAGGATGAACTGATGGCGAAGAACTTCGCATCCACCGGCGATCTCTCCGAGAAGAAGATCACCTTCTCCGAGATCGGCACCGATCTCTATGCCTTCACTGCCGAGGGCGATCCGAACACCGCGATCATCGTCGGCGACGACGGCTGCCTGGTGTTCGACGCGCAATCGACGCCGGCGATGGCCAACAAGGTGATCGAGCGCGTCCGCACCGTCACCGACAAGCCGATCAAATATGTCGTGCTGTCGCACTATCACGCCGTGCGCGTGCTCGGCGCCTCCGCCTACAAGGCGCAAGGAATCGTGGCCTCGCAGGAGACCTATCGGCTGATCGAGGAGCGCGGCCAGCAGGATTGGGATTCCGAATACGGCCGCTTCCCGCGGCTGTTCCAGGATGCCGAGAGCATTCCCGGCCTGACCTGGCCGACGCTGACCTTCGAAGGCGAGATGTCGATTTATCTCGGAAAACGCGAGGTGCGCCTGATGCAGCTCGGCGCCGGCCACACGTCCGGCGACATCGTCGCCTGGGTGCCGGATGCCGAAGTCATGTTCTCCGGCGACCTCATCGAGTATCACTCGGCCTGCTATTGCGGCGATGCGCATTTGCGCGAATGGCCGCTGACGCTGAACGAGATCCGCAATTTCAATCCCAAGGCGATCGCGCCGGGCCGCGGCGATGCGCTGAAGGGCGTTGGCACCGTGCGCGAAGCCATCGCCATGACGCGCGATTTCGTCACCTCGCTCTATGGTGCGGCCGAAATCTCGGTCGCGAAGGGACGCACGCTGAAGGAATCGATGGCCGCGACCCGTGAGGTGATGGATCCGAAATTCCACAGCTTCGCCATCTACGAGCACTGCCTGCCGTTCAACGTCTCGCGCGCCTATGACGAGGCGTCGGGAATCGATGACCCCGTGATCTGGACCGACAAGCGCGACCAGGAAATGTGGGCGAACTTGCAAGGAGGAGGATAGTCATGAACATCAACACCTCGCCTGATCAGGTCATCCGCAGCTCGGCCCAGGTGACGCCGGGCTACATGTCCGGCTTCGGCAACAGCTTTGAGACCGAGGCGCTGCCGGGTGCGCTGCCGATCGGGCGCAACTCGCCGCAGCGCTGCGCTTACGGGCTCTACGCCGAGCAGCTTTCCGGCTCGCCCTTCACCGCGCCGCGCGGCACCAACGAGCGCTCCTGGCTCTATCGCATCCGCCCCTCGGTGAAGCATTCCGGCCGCTTCGAGAAGGCCGATGCCGGCCTGTGGCGCTCGGCGCCGTGCCACGAAAACGATTTGCCGATCGCGCAGCTGCGCTGGGACCCGGCGCCGATCCCGAAGGAGGACATGACCTTCCTTCAGGGCGTGCAGACCATGACGACCGCCGGTGACGTCAATACGCAGGCCGGCATGGCCGCGCATGTCTACCTCATCACCAGGTCGATGGTGGACCAGCACTTCTACAATGCCGATGGCGAGCTGATGTTCGTGCTTCAGCAGGGGGTCTTGCGCCTCGTCACCGAGTTCGGCCGCATCGACGCCGAGCCCGGCGAGATCGTTGTGATCCCGCGCGGCGTCAAGTTCCGCGTCGAGATTCCGAATGGCCCTGCGCGCGGTTATCTCTGCGAGAACTACGGCGGCGCCTTCACGCTGCCGGAGCGCGGGCCGATCGGCGCCAATTGCCTCGCCAACGCGCGCGATTTCCTGACTCCGGTTGCGAATTATGAAGACAAGGACACGCCGACCGAGCTGTTCGTGAAATGGGGCGGATCGCTGTTCAAGACGACCTTGCCGCATTCGCCGATCGATGTCGTCGCCTGGCACGGCAACTACGCGCCGTATAAATACGATCTGCGCACCTTCTCTCCCGTCGGTGCGATCGGCTTCGATCATCCCGATCCCTCGATCTTCACGGTGCTGACCTCGCCGTCGGAGACCGCGGGTACCGCGAATATCGACTTCGTGATCTTCCCGGAACGCTGGATGGTCGCCGACAATACCTTCCGTCCGCCCTGGTATCACATGAACATCATGAGCGAGTTCATGGGCCTGATCTACGGCGTCTACGATGCGAAGCCGCAAGGCTTTGTCCCAGGCGGCATCTCGCTGCACAATTGCATGCTGCCGCATGGCCCCGATCGCGACGCCTTCGAGCACGCCAGCAATGGCGAATTGAAGCCGGTGAAGCTGACGGGCACCATGGCCTTCATGTTCGAAACCCGTTACCCGCAACGCGTCACCGCCCACGCTGCCAATTCCGCGACGTTGCAGGACGACTACGCGGACTGCTGGAAGGGACTCGAGAAGCGGTTCGATCCGAACAAGCCGTAGTTTTCTTCCCCTCTCCCCTTGTGGGAGAGGGTGGCATAGGCGGCCTTCGGCCGCCGTCTCTTAAGAACGCCGATGCTTTGCATCGGCTGTGGCGGAGCGGCGAGACGGGTGAGGGGTTCTCTCGGTACGGAAATCTCTCATTGGAGTTCGCTGAGACAACCCCTCATCCGGCGCTTCGCGCCACCTTCTCCCACAAGGGGAGAAGGAAGATAGGACCGAGCAAAAAGTGACAACCCACCCCAACGACCCCAGCCTCCGCTCCTTCATCGAGGTCGATCCCGGCTCCGACTTCCCGATCCAGAACCTGCCCTATGGCGTGTTCTCGACGGACAAGATGAGCCCGCGCCTCGGAGTCGCCATTGGTGATTTCGTGCTCGACCTCTGGGAGTTGGAGCAGGAGGGGTTGATCAGCGCCGGCGATCCCGGCGTCTTCGCCGTCGGTCTCAACGCACTGATGCAAAAGGGGCCGCAAGTCTGGTCTCAGGTGCGTGCACGTATCTCCGAGCTGCTTCGCCACGATCATCCCGAGCTGCGCGACAACAAGCAACTGCGCGACCGTGTGCTGATCCCGCGCGCCGACGTGACGATGCACATGCCGTTCACCGTCTCTGGCTACACCGATTTCTATTCGTCGAAAGAGCACGCCACCAATGTCGGCGTGATGTTCCGCGGCAAGGACAATGCGCTGCAGCCGAACTGGCTGCATATGCCGATCGCCTATAACGGCCGCGCCTCCACGGTTGTGGTTTCCGGCACTAAGGTGAAGCGGCCGCGCGGGCAGCTGAAACCGCCGAATGTCGAGGTGCCGAGCTTCGGACCGTGCAAGCGGCTCGACTTCGAGCTGGAGATGGGTGTCGTGGTCGGCCAGTCCTCGCCGATGGGCGGCATGCTGACGGAGAGCCAAGCCGAGGACATGATCTTCGGCTTCGTGCTGCTCAACGACTGGAGCGCGCGCGACATCCAGCAATGGGAATATGTGCCGCTCGGCCCGTTCCTCGCCAAGGCGTTTGCGACCTCGATCAGCCCGTGGGTGGTGACGCGCGAGGCGCTGGAGCCGTTTCGGTTACAGGGACCGGAGCAGGCGCCGGTGCCGCTGGATTATCTCAAGCAGGCGAAGCCGCAGAACTACGACATCGCGCTCGACGTGTCCTTGCGCGCGGCCGGCGCCAATGCGCCCGCCAGCATCAGCCGCACCAACTTCAAATACATGTACTGGTCCTCGGTGCAGCAACTGATGCACCACGCCTCCAGCGGCTGCGCCATGAATGTCGGCGATCTCCTCGGCAGTGGCACCATCTCCGGCCCGGAGAAGAACCAGCGCGGCAGCCTGCTCGAGATCAGCTGGAACGGCACCGAGCCGGCGGAGTTGCCCGGCGGCGCCAAGCGCTCGTTCCTGGAGGACGGCGACAGCCTCATCATGCGCGGCTGGTGCCAGGGCAACGGTTATCGCGTGGGATTTGGCGAGGTCGAGGGGACGATTTTGGCGGCGGAGTGATTGCTGCGCGTTCGGGCTTCGTAGGGTGGGTTAGCGTTAGCGTAACCCACCTCTTTGGCGTCTGCGGCAGCAGAAGTGGTGGGTTACGCTACGCTAACCCACCCTACGAGTTCACCGCCTCTCCGGTGGCACCTCGCGGACCCGCGCGCAATGCGCCGCCACATCCTCCACGCTGTACTTCAAATGCACCCGCTTGTCGGACGGCGCCTGCTTCGTCGTGCACACCCCCGGCCGCCATTCCTGCGTGGGACGGATCGGGCGCGGCGCAAAGCCGCCGCCGCAGTTCGGGCAGACGTTGGAGAGCTTTGTCTCCACGCAATCCGCACAGAACGTGCATTCATAGGAACAGATCCGCGCATCCGTTACATCGGGCGGAAGGTCGCGGTCGCAATATTCGCAGTTCGGTCGAAGCTGGAGGGCCATGGCTGAATCTCCCGGATTGGCCGGGATCATCGCAGATCGTGCGCGGGGCGCGAATGCCGTAGTTCCCTCGATTTCAGCCGGGCTTGATCTCCTTGAGCGGCAGCTTTGAGCTTTCCTTCAGCCGATCGAGCACGATCGAGGAGCGCACATGCGCCACGCTCTGGTGCGGCATCAACACGTCGTTGACGAGATTGGACAGACCCTTGAGGTCACGCAGCACGGCTTTCAGCACATAGTCGGCATCGCCCGTCAGCGAATAGGCCTCCTGGATCTCGTCGATCCGATTGACCAGAGCACGAAACCGCTTGGAATTATCAGGCGAGTGGGTCGCAAGCCCCACCTGGATGAACGCGATCACACCGAAGCCGAGCGCCTCGCTGGAGAGGTCGGCGTGATAGCCCGCAATCACCTTCTCCTCCTCCAGCCGCATCCGCCGCCGTGAGCATTGCGAGGCCGAGAGGCCCGCGAGATCGGCGAGCTCCTGATTGGTCAGGCGGCCGTCATCCTGGAGCGCACCCAGGATCTTGAGGTCGAAGGCATCTACCGGAATCATGCGTCATTTGTCCATTTCATGCACGGATCGTGCACAAGATAGCCAAATCACGTGCCGTTTGCACGCTCCTTGCGTGTCCCATGAAGGATAGTTCCTTCCAGCAGCAATTGGGAGAGCACCATGGGTCCGTTTCCGCACGATGCACCGCCGGCCACTGTGAGCGCCGACAATCCGATGGGCACCGACGGGTTCGAGTTCGTCGAATATGCGCATCCCAATCCGGAAGAGCTGCACGCGCTGTTCAAGCTGATGGGCTATGCGCCCGTCGCGCGCCACAGAACCAAGAAGATCACGGTCTATCGCCAGGGCGACATCAACTATCTCGTCAACGAGGAGCCCGGCACCCACGGTTACGACTTCGTTGCCGCACACGGTCCCTGCGCGCCGTCGATGGCGTTCCGCGTGGTCGATGCGCAGGCGGCCTATGAGCGCGCGATCTCGCTCGGCGCGGAGCCTGCCGATGCGTCGTCGGCGCAGAAGACGCTCGATGTCCCCGCGATCAAGGGCATCGGCGGCAGCCTGCTCTATTTCGTCGATCGTTATGGGACCAAGGGTTCGGCCTACGATGGCGAGTTCGAATGGATTGGCGCGCGCGATCCGCGGCCCAACGGTGCCGGCCTGTTCTATCTCGATCACCTCACCCACAACGTCCATCGCGGCCGCATGGATGTGTGGACCGGCTTCTACGAGAAGCTGTTCAACTTCCGCCAGATCCGCTTCTTCGACATCGAGGGCCGCGCCTCCGGCCTGTTCTCGCGGGCGCTGACCAGCCCGGACGGCAAGATCCGGATTCCGATCAACGAGGACGCCGGCGATTCCGGCCAGATCGAGGAATATCTGAACATCTATCGCGGCGAGGGTATCCAGCACATCGCCTGCGGCTGCCGCGAGATCCACAGCACCATCGAAGGCCTGCGCGAGGCCGGCCTGCCATTCATGCCGTCACCGCCCGACACCTATTTCGAGAAGGTCGACACGCGCCTGCCGAAGCACGGCGAGGACGTCGCGCGTCTGCAGAAGAACGGCATCCTGATCGACGGCGAGGGCGTGGTCGCGGGCGGCCAGACCAAGGTGCTGCTCCAGATCTTCTCGGCGAACGCGATCGGCCCGATCTTCTTCGAGTTCATCCAGCGCAAGGGCGACGACGGCTTTGGCGAGGGCAATTTCAAGGCCCTGTTCGAATCGATCGAGGAGGATCAGATCCGGCGCGGGGTGTTGAAGGTGGATACGGCGGCGTAGGGCCCGACGTTCGCGCACACTGCCGTAGGGTGGGCAAAGCGAAGCGTGCCCACCACTTCCGCTCATCTTTGGAAGATGGTGGGCACGGCGCTATGCGCCTTTGCCCACCCTATAATACTGCCACCGCGGAGACTCTACCTCTTCCACGCAGCCGTCACTGCCGCGATCTCTGCGCCTTCCGGTTCGCGAACCGCAGACGGAGTCCTTGAGAACCGCGGCGCCGGCGCCGGCTGTTTCACGCCGTGACGCTCGATGAAGACCTCGCGGGCGACCATGTGCGGATGCTCTGTCGCTTCCGACATGGTCAGCACCGGCGCGAAGCAGATGTCGGTGCCTTCCATGATCTTACACCAGTCCTCGCGGGTCTTGCTCTTGAACACGGCTTGCAGCTTCTGCTTCAGCGCGGGCCAGGCCTTGCGGTCCATCTGCGCGTCGAAATCGGCATCGGTCAGGCCGGCATGCTCGCGGAGCAGCGCGTAGAACTGCGGCTCGATCGAGCCGATCGAGACGAAATGGCCGCAGGCGCATTCGTAGACGCCGTAGAAATGCGCGCCGCCGTCGAGGAAGTTCTGGTTGCGGCCCTCGGTCCAGCGGCCGATCGTGGTCATGTCGAAGAAGAACGACATCAGCGATGCCGCGCCGTCGCACATCGCGGTGTCGACGACCTGACCCTTGCCGGACTTCTGCGCTTCCAGGAGCGCAGCGAGCACGCCGACGACCATGTAGAGCGCGCCGCCGCCGAAATCGCCGACCAGATTGAGCGGCGGCACCGGCGCTTCCTTCGTGCCGATCGCGGCGAGCGCGCCGGTGATGGAGATGTAGTTGATGTCATGGCCGGCGGCATTGGCAAGCGGGCCTTCCTGGCCCCAACCGGTCATGCGGCCGTAGACGAGCTTCGGGTTGCGCGCGAGCACGACATCGGGGCCGAGGCCGAGCCGCTCCATCACGCCGGGACGAAAACCCTCGACCAGCGCATCGGCGCTGGCGAGCAGGTCGAGCACCTGCGCGATCGCCGCCTTGTCCTTGAGGTCGAGCTCGATCACCTTGCGGCCGCGGCCCGCCACTGACTTCATGCTCTTCTTGGCGCCAACGCGGTCGAGCGTGACGACATCGGCGCCCATGTCGGCCAGCATCATGCAGGCGAACGGGCCGGGGCCGATGCCGGCGAATTCGACGATGCGGAAACCCGACAGCGGGCCGGAGGTGCGGACGGAGGAGTTTTGGGCTGGTTTATCGAGCACGTTGTTGTTTCCTCGGGTCGCAGCGCGCATGCGCGATGAGCGCATTCACGTGGACGTTCCTCTGATAGCGAGTTAATTGGCTGATTAACTTTTCTCGCCTTCACGCCAGCGAGGCAAGTGCTTTTCATGCATGGGCGCATAATAAAAGCGGCGCGCATTTCTGCGCGC
Source organism: Bradyrhizobium sp. CCGB20 (assembly GCF_024199855.1). Classification (NCBI taxonomy): domain Bacteria; kingdom Pseudomonadati; phylum Pseudomonadota; class Alphaproteobacteria; order Hyphomicrobiales; family Nitrobacteraceae; genus Bradyrhizobium; species Bradyrhizobium sp. CCGB20. The sequence continues at coordinate 592,743 of NZ_JANADN010000001.1, forward strand.
CGCGGAAGATTTGTGTTGAGGCGCTAAGGCGGGATTGTCAGCCCGCAGCGGTCACGGCGCGTTGCGCCATCACCTTGACGAGGTTGGCGCGGTATTCGGCCGTGCCGTGGATGTCAGCCAGCAATCCGTTTGCCGAGACAGTGACGCCGTCGATCGCCGACGGCGACCAGTTCGCCTTCAGCGCGGCTTCGATCGCGGGCACCCGCATCACGCCGCTTTGCGAAGCGCCGGTCGCGGCGACGCGAATCTCGCCCGACTTCGTCTGCGCGACGAAGACGGCGGTCAGCGCGAAGCGCGAGGCCGGATGCCGCATCTTGGCGTAGCCCGCCTTCGCCGGAACCGGGAACGCCACGGCGGTGATGATCTCGCCGTCTTCAAGGGCGGTGGTGAACAGGCCCTGGAAGAAGTCCTCGGCGGAGATCGACCGCTTGTTGGTCTTCACGGTGGCGCCGAGTCCGAGCAGGGCGGCCGGATAATCCGCGGCCGGATCGTTGTTGGCGATCGAGCCGCCGATCGTGCCGCGATAGCGCACGGCGGGATCGCCGAGCACCGAGGTGAGATAGGCGATCGCGGGGATCGCCTTCTTCACATCGGCATTCTGCATGATGTCGAAATAGGTCGTGCCGGCCTTGATGGTCAGCACGTCGCCCGACAGCTCGACGCCCTGCAACTCCTTGATCTTGCCGAGGTCGATCACGTCGGACGGCCCGGCGAGGCGCTGCTTCATGACCGGCAGCAACGTCTGGCCGCCGGCGAGGAATTTCGCCTCGCTGCTCTTGCCGAACAGGCTGACGGCCTCGTCGACCGAGGAGGCGCGATGATAGGTGGTCTGGTACATCTTCGTTCCTCCCTCTTAAGCCGCGTGGATCGTGCGCCACACCCGGTCCGGGGTTGCGGGCATTTCCAGATTGTTCTTGCCGATCGCATCCGTGATCGCGTTGATCACGGCCGCAGAGGCGCCGATCGCGCCGGCCTCACCGCAGCCCTTGATGCCCAGCGGATTGCCCGGGCACAGCGTCGTGGTGTGGGAGAGGTTGAACGAGGGCAAGTCGTCGGCGCGCGGCATCGAGTAATCCATGAACGAGGCCGTGACCGGCTGGCCGTTGGCGTCGTAGATGGCGTGCTCGAGCAGCGCCTGGCCAATCCCTTGCGCGAGGCCGCCATGGACCTGGCCTTCGACGATCATCGGGTTGATCAGCCGGCCGAAATCGTCGGCTGCGACGAAGTTGACGAAGGAGGTCTTGCCGGTGCCGGGATCGACCTCGAGCTCGCAGATATAGGCGCCGGCCGGGAAGGTGAAGTTGGAGGGATCGTAGAAGGCGCTTTCCTTCAGGCCCGGCTCCATCCCGTCAGGCAGATTGTGTGCGGTATAGGCCGCAAGCGCCACCATCGGGAAGGCGATCGCCTTGTCGGTGCCGGCCACCTTGAACTCGCCGTTCTCGATGACGATGTCGCCTTCCGACGCTTCGAGGGCATGCGCGGCGATCTTCTTGGCCTTGGATTCCATCTTCTCCATGGCCTTCAGGATCGCGGTGAGACCGACGGCCGCGGAGCGCGAGCCATAGGTGCCCATGCCGAACTGCACCTTGTCGGTGTCGCCATGAACGATCGAGACCTGGCTGATCGGAACGCCGAGGCGATCCGCAACGAGCTGGCAGAACGTGGTCTCGTGACCCTGGCCATGGCTGTGCGAGCCCGTCAGGATCTCGATGGTGCCGACGGGATTGACGCGCACTTCGGCGGATTCCCACAAACCGACGCCGGCGCCCAGGCTGCCGACCGCCTTCGACGGTGCGATGCCGCAGGCCTCGATGTAGCAGGACACGCCGATGCCACGCAGCTTGCCGTCGGCTTTCGCCTTGGCCTTGCGCGCTGCGAAGCCGGCATAGTCGATCGCCTTCATCGCAGCATCGAGGGAAGCATTAAAGTCGCCGGTGTCATAGGCCATGATCACCGGCGTCTGGTGCGGGAACTGGGTGATGAAGTTGGTCCGGCGCAGCTGCGCCGGATCGACCTTGAGCTGCCGCGCGGCCGTTTCCATCAGACGTTCGATCAGGTAGCTCGCCTCGGGGCGGCCCGCGCCGCGATAGGCATCGACCGGCGTGGTGTTGGTGTAGACGCCGACCACCTCGGCATGGATCGCCGGGATGTTGTATTGGCCCGACAGCAGCGTCGCGTAGAGATAGGTCGGGACCGACGACGAGAACAGCGACATGTAGGCGCCGAAGTTGGCGTAGGTCTTCACCTTCAAGCCGGTGATCTTGTTGTTGGCGTCGAACGCCATCTCGGCATGGGTCACATGGTCGCGGCCATGCGCGTCGGTGAGGAAGGCTTCGGTGCGATCGCCGGTCCATTTCACGGGACGGCCGACCTTCTTCGAGGCCCACAGCGCCACCATCTCTTCGGGATAGATGAAGATCTTGGAGCCGAAGCCGCCGCCGACGTCGGGGGCGATCACGCGCAGCTTGTGCTCGGGGGCGATGTTGTAGAACGCCGACAGCACGAGGCGGGCGACGTGCGGGTTCTGCGACGTCGTATAAAGAGTGAAGTGCTCCTCAGCCGCGTCGTAATCCGCGATCGCCGCGCGCGGCTCCATCGCGTTGGGTGCGAGGCGGTTGTTGGTGACGTCGAGCTTGACGACGTTGGCGGCCTTCGAGAAGGCGGCGTCCGTCGCACCCTCGTCGCCGATCACCCAGTCATAGACCTGGTTGCCGGGGGCCTCGGGGTGAAGCTGCGGCGCGCCCGATTTGATCGCGGCCTGGACGTCGGCGACCGCGGGAAGTTCCTCGTAATCGACGACGACAGCTTCCGCCGCGTCGCGCGCGAGGTTCTTGCTGTCGGCGATCACGACCGCGACGGCCTGGCCGACGAAGCGCACCGTCTCCGGCGCCATCGCCGGCCATGCGCCCATCTTCATCGGGCTGCCGTCCTTTGAGGTGATGGCCCAGCCGCAGATGAGGTTGCCGACCTTGTCGTCGACGATCTGCTGTCCGGTGAGCACGGCGACCACGCCCGGCATCTTCAGCGCGGCGGTGGAGTCGATCTTCTTCACCTTGGCGTGCGCGTGCGGGCTTCTGATGAAATGGGCATGGGTCATGCCCTGCAATTTGATGTCGTCGACGTAGCGGCCCTTGCCGGTAATGAAACGCTTGTCTTCCTTGCGCACGACGCGCGCGCCGATGCCTTCAACACCCATGTCTGGTCCTCCCGACCGGAAATTTCTTTGACCGCGCTTTCCCTCGAAAGCAGCGGCGGTGGTTCTTATTTCGAGGCGGGCCGCTTTACTCGGCCGCCTGCGAGACCTTCATGCGTCCGGCTGCATCCAGCACGGCCTTGACGATGTTGTGGTAGCCGGTGCAGCGGCAGATATTACCCTCGAGCTCGTGGCGCACGGTGGCCTCGTCGAGCTGGCCACTATGGCGGTGCACGATGTCGATCGCCGACATGATCATGCCCGGCGTGCAATAGCCGCACTGCAGGCCGTGATTGTCGCGGAAGGCGGCCTGCATCGGGTGCAGCTCGTCGCCCTTGGCGATGCCTTCGATCGTGGTGACGTTGGCGCCGTCGGCCTGGCCCGCCAGCATGGTGCAGGATTTCACCGCCTTGCCGTCCATGTGCACGACGCAGGCGCCGCACTGGCTGGTGTCGCAGCCGACATGGGTCCCGGTGAGGTTGAGGTGATCGCGCAGGAGCTGGACCAGCAGCGTCCGGTCCTCGACGTCGACAGCAACGGCCTTGCCGTTCACTGTCAGTTTGACTGTAGACACGGTGTAGTCCTCCCGGGATTGATTTTGATTGTTTCTAATTAGAGACCAGCGACCCGGAACTTTGCAACTAGGATTTTGGTCGCCCGCGTCATGGAAAAGTCATTGATCCAGACGGGCCTGCGACGATTTGCGGGGTGCGCCGCACCGATCCGGACGGAGTGGCCGGCCAGCGTGGGATGCCAGCCGTCATCCCGTCCCATCGGCCTCTGGCCGATGAAGCTCCGGATTGCACCAGCCTGCCGAATTTACCGCCCTTTATCCATTGTGCCCTAGTTTTGCGCATCCGGTCTGGGGGCGGGGCGCCTCCGGAACACGGCTGAATAGAAAATGGGGGTTGGGAATGTCCGGGCGTACCGCGTCGCCGTCGAAGCGTACAATATTTCCGACCCTCAAGTTCCGCGCCAAGATCATCCTGGGCTTCGCCGCGGTGCTGGTGATCTCCGCCGGCAGCATGGCATTCTCCTATTTTGGCTTCGAGCGGGTCTCGTCCGGGGTCGGGTCCTACCGCAGCAGCGTCACGGAGGCCGATCTCGCCCGCAACATCGATCGCGAGTTGCTCGCCTACCGTTCGGCAGTCCGCTATTTCGTCGTCACCGGCAAGGAGGACGATGCCAAGGTGGCGCTGGACGCCGAGACCGGCTTGAAGAGTGCCATCGACCAGGCGGTCAAGAGCGCCAAGAAGCCGGCGCGGCAGGAGAGCCTCAACAAGCTCGCCAAGGAATTTTCCAACTTCTCCGCGACCTTCGCGAAGGTTCTCCAGGCCAAGCGCGACAGCGCGCTGCTGGTGCAGAACCAGCTGACGCGTAACGCCAACCTCCTGAAATACAAGCTGGACGACATCGGCAACAACGCCTCCGACGCCGAGGCGCAGTCGATCGAGTTCGGCACCAAGCAGGTCAACGCCCAGTTCCAGACCGCGAGCGCGGCCGCGACCAATTTCGTGCTGACGTCCGACCAGGCGATCGCGACCAGCGCGCTGGCGCGGCTGAAATTCGTCGAGAACTCGCTCGGCGCGGTCTATTCCATGGACGACAAGATCGTCGCCGGCCTGAAGGATGCCAGGGGATTGCTCGGTGCCTATCGGGAATCGCTGGAGAAGCTGATCGCGAACGCCAAGATGGTCGACGACCTCGTCACCGAGATGAACGGTTCGGCCGGCGCGATCCTGCAAGGAGCCACCGCGATGAAGGCGGACCTCGTCGCCGAACAGCAGCGGCTGGAATCGGAGTCGGAGGCGACCATCGGGCAGACCGAGCAATTGGTGCTGATGCTGGCCGTCGGCGGCACGCTGTTAGGTGCGATCCTCGCCTTCCTGCTCGGGACCGGCATCTCGCGCCCGATGATCGCGATGTGCAAGGCGATGCGCGAGCTTGCCTCGGGCAATTTCGACGTCGTGCTGCCGGGCTTGGGGCGCAAGGACGAGATCGGCGAGATGGCCGGCGCGGTCGAGGAGTTCAAGGTTCAGGCCGTGGCCAAGGCCGAGCGCGACGCTGCCGCCAGCGAAGCCCAGAACAAGGAACTGGCCACCGCGCGCCGTTCCGAGCTGATTCGCTTCGCCGACGACTTCGAAAGCGCGGTCGGCGCCATCGTTTCGAATGTGTCGGCCTCCGCCGTGCAGCTCGAATCGGCGGCGTCCACGCTGACCCGCACCGCGGAGACCACGCAGACCCTGTCGAGCCAGGTTGCCGGCGTCTCCGAGCAGGCCTCGAGCAACATGCAGTCGGTCGCAACCGCGACCGAAGAGCTCTCGGCCTCGGTCGAGGAGATCGGCCGCCAGGTCCGCGATTCCAGCCGCATTGCGGAAGCCGCCGTGGTGCAGGCCAAGGAAACCGACGGCCGGATCGGCAAGCTCTCCCATGCCGCCCAGCAGATCGGCGAGGTCGTAAAACTGATCACGGCGATCGCCGAGCAGACCAATCTGTTGGCGCTGAATGCCACCATCGAGGCGGCGCGCGCCGGCGACGCTGGCCGCGGCTTTGCCGTGGTCGCCAGCGAAGTGAAGTCGCTGGCGAGCCAGACCGCCAAGGCCACCGACGAGATTTCCTCGCACATCGCGGGCATGCAGGGTGCGACGGCCGAGTCGGTCGCCGCCATCAAGGAGATCGGCGCCACCATCGGCCAGATCTCGTCGATCTCGACGTCCATCGCGAGCGCCGTGGAAGAGCAGGGCGCAGCGACGCAGGAGATTGCCCGCAGCGTCCAGACCGTCGCGCAGGGCACCCAGACCGCCGCCACCGACATCGGCCAGGTCAACCGCGGCGCCGCCGAAACCGGCTCGGCCTCGGAGGAGGTGCTGCACTCGGCCAAGACGCTGTCATCGGAAAGCACCCGCCTGCGTGCCGAGCTCGACCGCTTCATGGGGAATATCCGGGCGGCCTAGGGGTCGCCGTCGCCTCATACTCCCTGTCGTCCTCGCCTAGTGCGCAATTGCGCACCAGGCAGGGACGACAGCGGCGGCTCCCCCCGCGTCACCTAACCGCCGGTTGCGACGCCATAAATTTACCGCCGCTTATCCTTTGCACTTTACCGTGCTGACGAGTCGGGAAGCGGGCTGCTTTCGGGCTGCGCCTGGTTTTCCGCGAATGGAATGGGGTGGGGAATGCCCGTCAAGTCGAAGCCGAACACGTCGAAGCTGCTCACCTTGCGTTTTCGTGCAAAAATCATCCTCGGCTTCGTGGCGGTGCTCGCCATCCTCGCCGTCAGCATGGCTTTCGCCTATTTCGGTTTCGAGCGGATCCAGGCCGCCGTGGCATCCTACCGGGCCAGCGTATCGGAAGCTGACCTCGCGCGGACCGTCGATCGCGACCTCATCAGCTATCAGGGACTGGCGCGGGCCTATACGTTGACGGGCGCGACCGATGACGAGACCGCGGCCAAGGCGGCCGAAGAGAGTTTGAAGAACTCGATCGCCAAGTCGATGGCCGCGACCACCGGCGCGGCGCGCCGCGAGCAGGTCGGCAAGCTCGAGGCCGAGTTCCAGCGCTTTACGAAGGTGTTCGGCGAGATCATCACGCTGACGCGCGAGAACAACAAGATCGCCGCCGACGAGCTCAACAGCGTCGGCAACAAGATCCGCTTCAAGTTCGACGATCTCGCCGATACCGCCGCGCTGGCGGGCCTGAATTCGGTTCAGACCACGGCCAAGGACGTCACCTCGCAATATCTTGCAGTCTCCACCTCGGTCAGCGCCTTCGTCGCCAAGCCGGAGCCGAAGACCGCCGACGGCGTGATCGCCCGCATCAAATTTCTGGAGACGCTGCTGGTCTCGATCTATGCCAACGACCAGAAGATCACAGACCGCGTCACCGAGATCGGCAATCTGCTGAAGCAGTACCGCACCTCGTTCTCGAAGCTGACCGAGAACGTGAAGATCATCGTCAAGTCGAACGGCGAGATGACCAAGACGGCGGCGACCATCCTCAAGCTTTCGGGTGAGCTGCGGTCGGATCTGACCGCTGATCAGCAGCGCATCGAGACGAGCGCCAATGCGACGATCGTGGACACCGAGCGGCTGATGCTGATGATGGCGCTTGGCGGCCTCGCCATCGGTGCCGTGCTGGCCCTGATGCTCGGCAACGGCATCTCGCGTCCGATGATCGCGATGTGCAAGGCGATGCGCGAACTCGCGTCGGGCAATTTCGACGTCGTGCTGCCGGGTCTCGGACGCAAGGACGAGATCGGCGAGATGGCCAGTGCAGTCGAGGAGTTCAAGGTTCAGGCCGTCGCCAAGGCCGAGCGCGACGCTGCCGCAAGCGAAGTCCAGAACAGGGAGCAGGCCGCTAGCCGCCGCTCCGAGCTGATCCGCTTTGCCGACGATTTCGAGAGCGCCGTCGGCGCCATCGTCTCCAACGTCTCATCCTCCGCCGTGCAGCTCGAATCGGCAGCGTCCACGCTGACACGCACTGCCGAGACCACGCAGAGCTTGTCGAACCAGGTCGCCGGCGTGTCCGAGCAGGCTTCCAGCAACATGCAGTCGGTCGCAACCGCAACGGAAGAACTCTCGGCTTCGGTCGAGGAGATCGGCCGCCAGGTCCGCGACTCCAGCCGCATCGCCGAAGCCGCCGTGGTGCAGGCCAAGGAGACCGATACCCGTATCGGAAAACTGTCCCATGCCGCCCAGCAGATCGGCGAAGTTGTAAAACTGATCACGGCGATTGCCGAGCAGACCAACCTTCTGGCGCTGAACGCCACCATCGAGGCGGCGCGCGCCGGTGAAGCCGGCCGCGGCTTCGCGGTGGTTGCCAGCGAAGTGAAGTCGCTGGCGAGCCAGACCGCGAAGGCGACCGACGAAATCTCCTCCCACATTACGGGGATGCAGGGCGCGACCGCCGAGTCGGTCGCCGCGATCAAGGAGATCGGCGCCACCATCGGCCAGATCTCGTCGATCTCGACGTCGATTGCGAGCGCAGTCGAGCAGCAGGGCGCCGCGACGCAGGAAATCGCGCGCAGCGTCCAGACCGTCGCGCAGGGGACCCAGACCGCCGCCACCGACATCGGTCAGGTCAACCGTGGCGCCGCCGAAACCGGCTCGGCCTCGGAAGAGGTGCTGAACTCGGCCAGGTCGCTCTCCAGCGAAAGCACGCGCCTGCGTGCCGAGCTCGACCGCTTCATGGGCAATATCCGGGCGGCCTAAGAGCCGAGCTGTCGCGTCATACTCCCTGTCGTCCCCGCGAAAGCGGGGACCCATAACCACAGGGAGCAGTTATGGGGCAGGCAGGTTAACTCCGAGTCTTAGCCAAACTCGTCCCTGTGGTTATGGATCCCGGATCTGCGCTCCGCTTCGCTACGCTTGTCCGGGACGACAGTGGAGCGAGGATCGCCGTTCACGGCTCTCACTCCCTCCCGAACGCCCGCTTCAACTCCATCTTCGCCCGCTCCAGCCGCGTGCGCTCTGTCTTCGGCAGCGTCTTGCCGGCGCGGTTGATGTAGAAAGTCAGCATCGACAGCGCCGAGCGGTAGGCGCCGGCCTTGCGGCGCGAGCTGTGCTCGGCCGAGCGCTTCAGCGACGCCGCGATCTTCTTCGCGCTGGTCAGCTTGAACACGCCTTGCTTGAGGTCGAGCGCATCGCTCTGCTTCGTCACGCGCTGCGACCAGCGCTTTGGTGGGGCGCGTTGGGAGCTCCTGCGCGCCGCAGTTTTGCGAGAATGTGTCGTCTTTCTGACGGGAGCCATGCGTTAACTCCTTGTGGCTCCATCGGAAACGAGCCGCGTCAACGGCCGTTCCCATGGGAACCTGCCTTCGCCGCAGACGTTGTCGCAGGTGGCAGGCGGAATGCCGCACCCCCATGATCGGATCGACCCCGTCCACGTCCTGTGAACCGGGGCCGCGCCCATTGGTCAGATGCAACAACGCGATGGAATTGCAGCGAAGCCCAGCGCCGAATTATGGACCTGTGGTCGCCACGGCGGCCGCGCCTGACCGCATCGTCGAGACCAGCATTCCCGCGCGGCTCGATGCGCTGCCGTGGAGCGGCTTTCACACCCGCGTCGTGCTGGCGCTCGGGATCACCTGGATCCTCGACGGGCTGGAGGTGACGCTGGCCGGCGCGCTCTCCGGCGCGTTGAAGCAGAGTCCGACGCTGAACTTCTCAAATCTCGATCTCGGCATCGCCAATTCCGCGTATCTTGCGGGTGCGGTGCTCGGTGCGCTCGGCTTCGGCTGGCTCACCGATCGCATCGGCCGCAAGAAGCTGTTCTTCATCACGCTGGCGCTTTATCTCTCTGCGACCGCCGCGACGGCTCTGTCGTGGAACGTCGCGAGCTACGCGCTGTTTCGTTTCCTCACCGGCGCCGGCATCGGCGGCGAATACACCGCGATCAACTCGACCATCCAGGAGCTGGTGCCGGCGCGCTATCGCGGCTGGACCGATCTGGTCATCAACGGCAGTTTCTGGATCGGCGCGGCGATGGGCGCGGTCGCGGCCATCGTGCTGCTCGATCCTGCAACGATCAGCCCGGATCTCGGCTGGCGTCTCGCCTATCTCATCGGCGCGACCCTCGGCCTCGTCGTGCTGTTGATGCGGATGTGGATTCCGGAAAGTCCCCGCTGGTTGATGATCCACGGCCGGCCCGACCAGGCCCATGCCATCGTGGACGAGATCGAGCGCTCGGTGATCGGGCACGACCAGGATACGAGCGACGGCCGCTTCACGAAAATCCGCCTGAGGATGCGCGACCACACCCCGATCAGGGAGGTCGTGCACACGCTGTTCTCCGCCTATCGCCAGCGCGCGCTGGTCGGCCTCGTGCTGATGAGCGCGCAGGCGTTCTTCTACAACGCGATCTTCTTCACCTTCGCGCTGGTGCTGACCGACTTCTACGGCATCAGTGCCGAACACGTCGGTTGGTATCTGCTGCCGTTCGCGGCCGGCAACTTCCTCGGCCCGCTGCTGCTCGGCCGCCTGTTCGATACGCTCGGCCGCCGCGTCATGATCATGTTTACCTACGGCGTGTCGGGCGTGCTGCTGGCGCTGTCGGGCTATCTGTTCTCGATCGGCGCACTGAGCGCGCAGGGGCAGACCATCGCCTGGATGGTGATCTTCTTCTTTGCCTCGCCCGCCGCGAGCGCGGCCTATCTCACCGTCAGCGAGACCTTCCCGCTCGAAGTGCGCGCGCTGGCGATTGCCGTGTTCTACGCAGTCGGCACCGGCATCGGCGGTGTGATCGGCCCGGCGCTGTTCGGCGCGCTGATCGATACGGGATCACGCACCAGCGTGTTCGCCGGCTATTTGCTGGGGGCCTTCCTGATGATCGCGGCTGCGATCGTGGCGTGGCGCTACGCCGTCGCCGCGGAACGAAAATCGCTCGAACAAATCGCGCGGCCGCTTGCCTATATGGAGTAGACTATGAAATCGGAGCTCGCGGAATTGGATCAGAAGCGCACCATGCCAGATGATGAAGCACCCGACGCGGTGCCGGTGCCGCATGCGCTCGTGCCGCATCTGCACGAGACGGCGATCCTGCTCGATATCGACGGCACGCTGCTCGACCTGATGCCGACGCCGCGCGAGGTGTGGGTGCCGCCGGGCCTGTCGGAAACGCTGAACAAGCTGACGGAGCGCACGTCGGGCGCGCTGGCGATGGTCAGCGGCCGCTCGCTCAACGACATCGACCTGATCTTCGCGCCCGACGTGTTTCGTGCCGTCGCCGGACACGGCGCGGAGATGCGGCTGTCGGTGGGCAACGAGGCCGACGACGTCCATGCGCCGCCGATGGACAAGGAGCTGAAGCGGCGGCTCGCTGCCATCGCAAAGCTCAGCCCGGGCATTCTGCTCGAGGACAAGGGCTATTCGCTGGCGCTGCATTATCGCCTTGCGCCGCATGCGGAGAAGGCGATCTACGAATCCGTCTCGCTGATCCGCGCCGATCTGCCCAACGCGCCGATCGAGGTGCTGCCCGGCAAGTTCGTTTGCGAGATCAAGCATTCCGGTTTCACCAAGGCGACCGGCGTGCGCGAACTGATGAAGCATGAACCGTTCAAGGGGCGGCGTCCGATCTTCATCGGCGACGACGTCACCGATGAGACCGTGTTCGCGATCATGCCCGACATGAACGGCCTTGCCTTCTCGGTCGGCCGCCGCGCCATCGGCGTCAACGGCCATTTCGATGCGCCGAACGATGTGCGCGCGTTCCTTGCGCGTCTGCTCGACGATACAAGGTTGGAATAGGGCACGACACCTCAGGGCCACATTGTTGCTCGCGTCGCGCCTTAGCCCGGGCAGTTCATGCTGCGCGACACAGCCGCGAAAACCAACTTTGTTGAGTGAAATCGCCGGGTTCCCTGGGCAAAACTGGTTCCAACGCGCGTGCCTGATTTTGGTTTCAATTCGTGCAAATGATGATCAGGAACCATATTGATGAACGGCAGTTAAACGGGACGGAATGAACAGGAGGGGACGACCTGTGAACTTAGTCGTCGTTTCAAATCGAGTTGCGCGCGGTAAACCTAACGAGCCTATGACGGGCGGCCTTGCGGCAGCCTTGCTTCCCGTTGTGGAACATTCTGGTGCCATCTGGGTGGGTTCGTCGGGCCGCGTGCGCGACGGCCAGCAGAAGGAACCGTTCGCCGAGATCGAAGCGCTTGGCTCGGGCGCGATTGCGACGCTGGATCTGCCGTCGGCGCATTACGGCGGCTATTACGAAGGCTTTGCCAATTCGGCGCTGTGGCCGGCGCTGCATTCGCGCAGCGATCTGATCCGCGTCTCGCGAGAGGACTATGTCAGCTATCGCGAGGTCAACGCCTTCATGGCGCGCGCCTTGATGCGCTTCCGCAAGGCCAAGACCGCGTTCTGGGTGCAGGATTATCATTTCCTCGCGCTCGGCGCGGAGCTGCGCGATCTCGGCGTCGATGATCCGATCGGCTTCTTCCTGCACACGCCGTGGCCGGTCGCCGCGGTGATGCAGGGCGTACCCAATCATCGCGAGCTGATCACGGCGATGCTGGCCTACGATCTGCTCGGCTTCCAGACCAATGAAGATTGCCAGAACTTCCTCGGCTATGTCGCGGGCGAACTCGGCCTCCCCGTCGAAGACGGCGTTGCGATCTCGCACCATGGCCGGACGCGCTGCGAGGTGTTCCCGATCGGCATCGATGCGGAGAAGTTCGCAGCCTACGCCGCGAAGTCTGCGTCGCATCCCGACGTGTCGCGGCTGCGTCGCAGTCTCAACGGCGAACGGCTCGCGATCGGCGTCGACCGGCTCGATTATTCCAAGGGGCTGGTCAATCGCATCAGCGCGTTCGACCGGCTCTGGACCGAGCAGCCGCAGTTTGCGCGCAGCATCTCGCTGCTCCAGATCGCCAATCCCTCGCGCGGTGCGATCGAGGCCTATGGCAATCTCCAGAACGAGGTCGCGCGCCTCGTCACCGACGTCAACGGCCGCCATGGCGAGGTCGACTGGACGCCGATCCGCTACCTGAACAAGGGCTTCAGCCAGGCCGTGCTCGCGGGCCTTTACCGGACCGCCCAGATCGGCGTGGTTACGCCGCTGCATGACGGCATGAACCTCGTCGCCAAGGAATATGTCGCCGCGCAAAACCCGGCCGATCCCGGCGTGCTGGTGCTGTCGAAATTCGCCGGCGCCGCCAACGAGCTCGAAACGGCATTGCTGGTCAATCCGCATGACATCGACGGCATGGCGCGCGCGATCGCGGTCGCGGCCGCGATGCCGCTCACCGAGCGCAAGATGCGCTGGGACGCGATGATGAAGAAGCTGCGCGGCCACACCATCCAGCAATGGTCCGCCGACTTCGTTGCCGAGCTGGAGAAATGCCGGACCGAAAAGGCGGTCGTGCCACTCGCAGCACAGCCGCCGCAGGCGCTGCGCTGGCTGAAGTCGGCGATCTCGGGCGTGCGGTTGATTTAGATTTCGAGAAGCTTGTTCGATCTCACCCTCTCCCCTTGTGGGAGAGGGTGGCTCGCCGCGCCGCGGCGAGACGGGTGAGGGGTATCTCTCCTCACGCAAGCCTCTCGCAGCATGACTCGCGGATGCAACCCCTCAACCGGCGCTTCGCGCCACCTTCTCCCACAAGGGGAGAAGGAAGAGTAGCCTCAATAGCAATACGACAGTCCCTCCAGAATCGCGCACTGCCGCTTGTTCGGCGCGTTCGGATCATCCAGCGGCACCATGCCCTTGCCCTGGCCGACGAACACGCCGGGCCCGACATGCACCGAGCTCTTGTTGCCGATGATCACGCTCGGATGCGGCGAGGCGCTCGAGCGCGTCCCGTCCGGCCAGATGATGGCATCGCCCGAAAGCACCCCGCGCCGTCCGTCGTCGCAGCTGACGTCGACGCCCTGACGGGTGCAGACCTGCGCCAGGGCCGGCCCGGCGAAGGCAAAGCCGAGCACCAGAATCAGGCTCAGCGCGGCGATGGTGTTGCGGATGGTCATGGCGTCCCCGGTCATGTTTGGCGTCCTCGAGTGAATCGTCGCGCCAAACCCGCCAGGGGTTCAGTCGGCAGGCGGGTCAGGGGCTGTGTATCACCAGATATTATCTTTTAAATACAACGGGTTGCTGAAAAATCATCCGATTTCCCCGCGATCCCTTGCAAAATCACCGGCGTCCCTTCAAGAGAGGGCGCTCCGGAGAGATGGCCGAGTGGCTTAAGGCGCACGCTTGGAAAGCGTGTGTGCGGGAAACCGTACCGTGGGTTCGAATCCCACTCTCTCCGCCACTGGCCTCATCCCACCAATTTCCACGTCCCATCCCCCGCGCGCTTCAGCGCAGGGTCGCTCACGCGCACATGCTCCGCCAGGAAATCGATGAACGCGCGCACGCGGGCGGGCAGGGGCGCGGTGTGGCCGACATAGACGGCGTGGATGTCTTCGCGGTCGCCGGGATTGTAGCCTTGCAGCACCGGGACAAGGCGACCGGCTTCGATGTCGGGGCCGATGTGGAAGAGGGCGAGGCGGGCGAGGCCGACGCCGCCGAGCGCGAGGCGGCGGGCGATTTCGCCGTCGCTGGCGCGCGCCACAAGCGGCGGCACCGCTTCCTCGGTGCGGTCTCCCCGGCGGAACGGCCAGCCGCCGCGGATACGCGGAAATGTCCAGCCGATGCCGCGATGCTCCGCGAGATTCGTCGGGGTTTTCGGGGTGCCAAAGCGCGTCAGATAATCAGGTGTGCCGACGATGACCATGCGGCTGGTGCCGAGCTTCCGCGCGATCAGACGCGAAGTTTTCAGAGGTCCGACGCGGATGGCGACGTCGGCGCGCTCCTGCATCAGGTCGATCAGCGTGTCGGTCAGCACGAGATCGAGCGTGACGTCGGGATGCCGTTCGAGAAAGCGCGGGATCAGCGGCATCACATGCAGCATGCCGAAGGGGATGTTGCAGTTGACCGTGAGCCGGCCGCGCGGCGTCGCGCCCGAGGCTGCCTCGCGCTCGGCCTCTTCCATCTCGCCGAGGATGCGCAACGAGCGCTGGTAGAAGGCCTGGCCTTCCTCGGTCAGCGTGAGCTTGCGCGTGGTGCGGTTGATCAGCCGCGAGCCAAGCCGCGTCTCCAGCCGCGAGATCAGCTTGCTGACGCCTGACGGCGTCAGCCGCAGTTTTCGCGCGGCCTGCGTGAAGCCGCCGAAATCGACGACGCGGACGAAAACCTCCATCTCCGCGGAGCGGTTGGTGTCGAAACGGGCCATGTTGAATTCACGTCACAAATGATTGGATTGCGGACATTCTAACGGATTTGCTGCGGTGCGGCTATCTCCGTGGCTCGTCTCATCCTTCGGAGCCACGCATGCCTCTCGCCGTCCTCGCGCTCACCGCCGGTGCCTTTGGCATCGGCACCACCGAATTCATCATCATGGGCCTGCTGCTCCAGGTCGCCGCCGACATGCACGTTTCCGTGCCGGTCGCGGGCCTGCTGATCTCCGGCTATGCGCTCGGCGTGTTCGTCGGCGCGCCGGTGCTGACGCTCGCGACGCGGCGAATGCCGCGGAAGACCGTTCTTCTCGCCCTGATGGCGATCTTCACGCTCGGCAATGCGGCGTGCGCGCTGGCGCCTAACTATGAATTGCTGATGGCCGCGCGGGTGCTGACCTCGCTCGCCCACGGCACGTTCTTCGGCGTGGGCTCGGTGGTGGCGACCAGCCTCGTCGCCGAGGACAAGCGCGCCTCTGCCATCGCGACCATGTTCATCGGTCTGACCGTCGCGACGCTGCTGGGCGTGCCCTTCGGCGCCTGGTTCGGCCTGATGCTCGGCTGGCGTGCCGCGTTCTGGGCGGTGACGGTGATCGGCGTGATCGCATTCGCGGTCGTCGCGGCGCTCGTGCCCGGCCATGTCGGCAATGGCGACAAGCCGATCTCGCTTGCCGAGGAGGTCGCGGTGCTGGGCCGTCCGCAGGTGCTGCTCGGCCTTGCCATGACGGTGTTCGGCTTTGCCGGCCTGTTCGTCGTCTTCACCTATATCCAGCCGATCCTGACCCGCTTCACCGGGTTTTCGGAAGCGGCGGTATCGCCGATCCTGCTGGTGTTCGGCGCGGGCCTTGCGATCGGCAACGTCGCCGGCGGCAAGCTCGCCGACCGCGGCCTTGCGCGCGCCCTGATCGGCACGCTCGCTGCGCTCGCCATCGTGCTGCTGGGCCTTGCCGCCGTGCTCTCGGTCAAGATCGCTGCCATCGTGCTGATCCTGCTGCTCGGCGTCGCCGCCTTTGCGACGGTTGCGCCGCTTCAGCTGCGCGTGCTGGAAGCCGCCGGGCCCAGCGGCCGCACGCTGGCCTCCAGCCTGAACATCGCCGCGTTCAATCTCGGCAACGCGCTCGGCGCCTGGGCCGGCGGTGTCACCATCGATCGCGGCCTCGGTCTCTCCGCGCTGCCTCTGGTCGCCGCCGGCATCACGGCCGTCGGTCTCGTGCTCGCGCTGTGGAGCTTCCAGCTCGACCGCAGGCAGGCGACCCTCGCGGCGTGCCCGGCGGAATGAAGCGGCGATGACGACGGCGATCGCGGCTCAATAAAAAGCCGCGATCGCCGTTGCGATTCCGGCCGGGAGATTCGTCTCGCTCTTCAGCATGTCCAGGAAGGCGGAATCGCCTGCTACCGTCAGGCCGTCCAGCTTGATGGGATGCAGCGGCTCGGCCGCCGCTGTGACGGCCTGCAAATCGGGACCGGTCCTGACACCGTTATATTCGAGCCGCGGGCGCAATTGGACATTGTTGCCGAACTGCTCGTCCAGCGCGAGACGCCAGCCGGTCCGCGAGACCGTTCCACTGGCGATCGCCGCCGACATGGCGAGGCTATGCGGTTGCAGCGTGCCGAGTTGACCGAGCGCGGTGCGGAGCCGGCTGGTCGCTTCCGCCAGCGTGATCTTCTCGATTTCCGGATCCTGGTCGGGCGAAGAGAAATCGATCACCCGTGCGCTGCTGCCGATCTTGAGGGCCTCGCCGCTTCCGCCCGCCAGCTGCATGGCCCTCTTCATTCCATAGCGCGGCCGTCCGCCGATCGTGACCAGGACGATATCCTGCTCGCGCGATTTGATCAGGTGGCCGTAGGGCTCGCCGGTCACGCCCTTCACGACCATAAGATCGGCGAACTTGCCCTTGGCGATCGTCCCCAGCCCTGCGTCCCACTTCAGGATCGCAGCCGGATTGCGCGTCGCCATCGAGACGATGGCGTAGTCGCTGAAGCCGAGGTTGAAATGCGCGGAGACGACCTTCGCTGCTTTCAGCTCGCCGAGCAGGTTCTTGCTGCCCGAGGGCGACCAGTCAGAGCCGAGCGCGATGGTGAGGCCGGCCGTGCGTGCCGCCACGACGTCGGTCGTTTTCCCGTAGAGCAGCAGATTGCTCAGCGGGGACCAGACCACCTTGGCCTGATTTTGGGCCATCGTTCCGAAGTCGGTCGCATCGAGCGCCGTGCAATGAATGCCGGCCAGCGATGGTTCGATCGCCCAATCGCCTGCGGGATTGCGCAAGGCGAGAAAGTGGCTGTGCGCACTGGTATCGACGCCTTCGCTCAGATGCAGCAGGAAGCACGTCGACGATTTGAGCTCGTTGTCGAACTTCGCCCAATCCTCCGCATCGATATCGGGGATCTTCGAGTGGGCCCGCGGAAGATCGGGAGGGCTCCCGATCTCGGCGGCGCGCAGCGCTCCCTTGTAGTATTTGTGGATCGTGCCGCTCCAGTTCGACAGCGTGATCCCCTGGCTGGTCGTCGTGCCCGCGACCATGCACTTGGCTTCGACATAGCGGACCAGCGCCGGCAGCAGCGAGCCGTCGTCGGCCAGCGCAATCGCGCTCATGGGGCCGGTCACGGACGTCTTGTACGATCTGGCGTTCTGCCACTGGTCGCGATTGCGGTAGAGCTGCGGCACGCTCCAGAGCGGCAGGATGTTGTAGCTCAAATGATTGTGCAGCTCGATCAGGCCGGGATAGATGGTGCCGCCGGTGATGACCGGATCGACGGCCTCGAAGCCTGCCGGGGCGGGCTGTCCCTTGGGCACGATCGCGGCGATGCGATCGTCTTCGATGAAGATCGTCCCGCTCTTGATGACGTCGCCCTCACTGGCCATCGTCACGATCCGCCCGCTCAGCGCCCAGCGCGTCGGGGTCGCGGCCGGGCTCATGGGATCACCCCGTCGGGAACGGTGATCGCGATCGTGCGTCGCTTGGCTGCCGCGTCAGCGCCCTGGCGCGTGGCCCACGGCGTGTCCCCGCGCATCCAGGCCGGTAGTCCCGCGGGAAGATCCTTTGCGATGATGTCGATGAGTTCGGTCGGCTTGAAGGTGTCGCCATACGGCACGAGTGTGGTCGGTATGTCGGGATGCAGGACCGCAGATGCGAGGGCTGCGAGCGCGGCATTCCACTTGGTCAGCATGATCTTGGTGTTCGCAGCCCGTGTCGCGTTATCACTGGCGGAACTTTCCGGCCAGGTCGGGTGCGTGATGTGCTGATAGGCGAGGGTCTTGAAGGCTGCGCCATCGGCGGTCTTGAGCCAGGCTTTCCAGGCCTCGTCCGCAAGGCCGCCAAGCGAGATCACGGCCTCGATGTTGCCGGGCGCGAGCACGGCCTTGAACCATTTGTTGCGGTAGTCGACGATGCCGGGCTCGTTCTTGTGCTTGTTGCCGCCGCTCTGTCCATAGACGCTGTACAGGAAGGTGTTCACCATCACGTAGCTCTGCGTGATGCCGAGCTTTGCGAGAAAGCCCTGGGCCCGGCGGCCCGCGGTGCCGACCAGGATGCGGCGCACGATGGTCTCGTGCTGAGCGGGATCCTGACCGACGACGAGCACGCGCGCCGATCCGTCGAGCCGGCCACGGTGAAAGATCGGTCCCCATTCGATCCGAAAGTCATCTGGATCGTACGCTTCAGCGCCCGGGTAGCCGGCGCACAAGTCGCGAAATGGTTGCTGGTCGTATCCGCTGTCGAATTCCACGAGCATCGCAAATGCTCCGATGTATCGGTGTCAAACTGGCTGCGTCAAAAAAGCCAGTCACCATGCCGCAATCTTGGCGGTCGTTTGTTGCGTCATTCAACCACTATGTGGGTCAAGGGAGGGGCCCCAAAGGTTCATGAGCTTCTCTTGATCCGCTTGGGGCTGTGACAGAGCGCCGCGACAATGCGCCATGCAGAAACGCGCCTGTACACGGTCCCGTGACCTCCATAACCTCCGCGGCGCAAATTCAGGAGATGCGGCGTGGCGAAGAAGACGGCGACCAAGAAGAAAACTGCTTCGAAGCAGGCAGCGAAGACCTCGAGCAAGACGAGCACCGCCCGCAAGGCGGCCGTCGCGAAGGCGGCCAGGAAGGCAGTCAGCAAGACAGCCAAAAAGACAGTCAAGACGCCGGCACCGCGCAAGCCGGCCGCGGCCCGCCGGCCGAAGGGCCCGGCCTGGCAATGGTCGGCGGTCGAGACCGCCGCTGCGATCCGCTCCGGCGCAATCTCCGCCGTGGAGACCGTCGAAGCGCATCTCGAACGGATGCGCGCGGTCAATCCGAAGCTGAACGCGGTCGTCGTCGATCTCTCGGAAGAAGCGCTTGCCGCCGCGCGGGCGGCCGACAAGCAGCGCGGCAGGGGCGGCGAGCTCGGCCTCCTGCACGGCGTGCCTGTTACCATCAAGGAGAACGTCGATTACGAAGGCAGGCCCAATTTCAACGGCGTGCCCGCCAACAAGGACCTCGTCGCGCCGTCGGATTCGCCTGTTGTCCGTAACCTGAAGAAGGCCGGCGCGATCGTCATCGGTCTCACCAACACGCCCGAATTCTCGTTCCGCGGCTTCACCGACAATCCCCTGCACGGGCTGACGCTCAATCCCTGGGATCCCAACATCACCTGCGGCGGCTCCTCGGGCGGTGCGGGGTCGGCGGTCGCCGCCGGCATCGGCACCATCGCCCATGGCAACGATATCGGCGGCTCGCTGCGCTGGCCGGCGCATTGCAACGGCGTTGCCACCATCAAGCCGACGCAGGGCCGCATCCCGGCCTTCAACGGAAGCGCAACGGCCGAGCGGCCGATGCTGGCGCATTTGATGTCGGCACAGGGCCCGCTCGCCCGCCACGTCGGCGACGTTCGTCTCGCTCTGGAAGTGATGAGCCAGCGCGATCCGCGCGATCCCTGGTGGGTGCCGGCGCCGCTGGCCGGGCCGAAGCCGAAAGGGCCGATCAAGGTCGCGCTGGCCAAGATCCCGGAGGACATGGACGTCGATCCGTCTGTGCACGCGGCACTGCGCCAGGCCGCCGATCATCTCGAACGCTCCGGCTATCGCGTGAGCGAGGTCGATGTCCCCGACATCAACGGCGTCTGGCAGACCTGGTGCGACATCATCACCAACGAGACCGTGGTGATGCAGGAAGCCGGCATGCTGAAGGTGACTTCGGAAGACTTCCACAAGGCGTGGGGCGGCATGAAGGCCAAGGCCGGCGTACTCGACCTGCCGGCCTGGATGCGCGCCACCGCCGCACGCAACGGCCATATCCGTGCCTGGCAATTGTTCTTCGAGGAATACCCGGTGGTGCTGGCGCCGACTACGGTGAAGCCGACGCCCGGGCCGCGCGACGACACCGTCAGCGCCGAGCGCGTGCGCGAGATCTTCTGGGGCGAGATCCGCTTCATCTCCGCCATCAACGTATTGGGCCTGCCCGGCGCGGTGGTGCCGGTGACCCTGCATGACGGCAAGCCGATCGGCGTGCAGCTCATCGCGGGACGCTATCGCGAGGACCTCGCGCTCGATGCGGCGGCCGCGATCGAGAAGCGTGCCGGTGTGCTCACCCATCGGCTCTGGGAGGCGATGGCCTGAACCCGCGGCCAAAGCGCTTGGCGTAAGGAAAAAAGGCTCCGTTCCGATTTCATCGGAACGGAGCTGATGGCTAGTTCGTCAGATGCGAGGCGGCGATCGCCTTCTGGAACAGCGCGTTCAGCGCGTCGCTGATGCTGGCATCGCTCGACACCTCGTAATAATAGCCCGACGTCGCGCAAGCCTGCATCTTGGTCCCGATCGAGCTGCGCCATGGCGCGATATAAGTGTTGTACCAGCTGTTGTTGGTGATCGCGAGATAGGTGGTGTAGAGCACCGCGATCTTGACGCCGCGCGCCTTGATGGTGTCGCAGATCGTGGTCGTGAGCGGCTCCTGGCACCGCCCTGACGAGCTGATCACCGTCTTGCTGCACGTCGAGGGATAATAGTAGTCGGCGACGCCATCCGAGACGAAGAACAGCCATTTCTGCGGCGACGACGAGGAGCCGTCGCCGGGTGTCGGGATCGTGCCGTTCATCGACGACAGCGTGCCGTCGAAATCGGTGCACATGTCGTTGTTGTAGTTGGTGTAGGGGATCGTCATCAGGTCGACGCCGGCAACCGCCGTCTTCACCGAGGAGAGGCTCGACGAGAGCGCGGATATGGTCGTCAGGCCGATCGAGCTGCAATCGCTGCCCATCGTGTAGACCGCCATCCGGTACTGGTTGCTGACGAGCTGGCTCGCGGTCGCCGTATCCGTCAGCGACTGCGTCGCGTCACGCACCAGGTCGATCCGCATCTTGATCCCCAGCTTCTTGGCGATCGAGTAGTAGCTCGAGGTCTGAAGCGTCTTCTTCGAGCTCGACGTATAGGTGTCGTGGCAGGCAAAGGCGCAGCTGTCGGAGGTCGCGTTCTGCAAGGCCGTCATGTCGGCCGTGGTCGCGCCCAGCCCCTGCGACGGCGAATTGTCCAGCAGCACGTAGAAGTCGATGTAGGACGGTAGCGAGGCCGCGGCGCTCGATGTTGCCGAGATCGCGAGCGTCTTGTAGCCCATGATTCCCATGAAATAAGTTGTCACGCTCGACGAGGCCGTTCCGGTGGCGGTGCGGGTGGTGACGCTGTCGGTCACGGTGATGGTCACGGAGCTCGTCGTCAGGCCGAGCGCGGACATCTGCCCGGTGAAGGTGTTCACGGCATCGCTCTGTGCCGCCGATGCGGTCTTCGTGATCTCGCTCTTGGCGGTGGCGACCAGCACGGCGGTGTCGAGGGCCGCCACCAGCTTCGCTCTTGCCCGCGTCGCGAGCGAGTAATCGATGGCGGCGCCGACAAAGGACAGCAGCGGCAACAGCGACAGCGCGAAGATGATGACGATGTTGCCACGGCGATCGGTCGCAAAGCGCGAGAGCAGGCGATGAGCATTCCCGGTGATCATGGTCAAACAGGGGGATCCTTCAGCGAAAATCGTATGGATCCGTAGCATCGCGGAAATTACGCAAGGGTTGATCCTGACGTCAGCGCGCATGTCTGCGCGTTACAGTTCGTGTCGCGGATGTGCCGCAAGCTCCTTGAAGAAAGGCTCTTCGTGCGAGAGCTCCGGTCTGCTCCGTGGGATCACCGAGGCGATGCGTTACCGGTCTCCGCACGGCAAGGCGTGCGCGCGGATGCCGCGTCGCGCAGGAGTGCGCCGACTTACGGCGAAGACGCGCTGAATGATCATGCGATCTTCTGCATCGTCACTTCGATGCGTTGCCGCTTCACGCCGTGTTTCTGCCACGACGGGTGCAGACAGACCATCGCGCAAGCTGTGCTGACCGGTATCGATTCCTTAACGAAAATTGACTCGAATTTTAGCCAATTCGCCAACAAGCGTTAGGGTTACTTCCTCGATCTCTAGGCGAATTATTGTCCGCTTTACCACCCGCCTCTAACAGAGGGGCGGCGGACAACGCACATGCCTCATACAGGCCAATAAGTGCGGCCCGCTCCACGCGGAGGTGGCACGATGCGCAACGAGACGATCGCTATTCACGCCGGCTACGAGCCCGAAGCCACCACGCACGCGGTGGCCGTGCCGATCTACCAGACCGCGGCCTACGCCTTCGACAGCGCCGATCACGGCGCCGCGCTCTTCAATCTCGAGGCCGAAGGCTTTCGCTACAGCCGTATCGCCAATCCGACCAGCGCAGTGCTGGAGAAGCGTATCGCCCAGCTCGAGGGCGGCGTCGGCGCGCTCGCGGTTGCGACCGGCCAGGCGGCGCTGCATTTCGCCTTCGTCAACGTCGCCGACCACGGCGGCAACATCGTTTCCGTGCCGCAGCTCTACGGCACCACGCATACGCTGCTCTCGCACATCCTGCCACGCCAGGGCATCACCGGCCGCTTCGCCGAGAGCGACAAGCCGGATGCGATCGAGAAACTGATCGACGAGAACACCCGCGCCGTGTTCGCCGAGACCATCGGCAATCCCGCCGGCAATGTCTGCGACATCGAGGCGCTGGCGAAGATCGCGCATGCGCATGGCGTGCCGCTCATCGTCGACAACACGGTCGCGACCCCGATCCTGCTCAAGCCGTTCGACTACGGCGCCGACATCGCGGTACACTCGCTCACCAAGTTTCTCGGCGGCCACGGCACCACGCTGGGCGGCGCCATCGTCGATTCCGGCAACTTCCCCTGGGCGAGGCACGCCGACCGCTTCCCGGCCTACAACAAGCCCGACGCCTCCTATCACGGCCTCGTCTATGCCGAGCGCTTCGGCAAGACCGCCTATATCGAGCGCGCCCGCAGTGTCTATCAGCGTACCATGGGCTCGGTGCTTTCGCCGTTCAACGCCTTCCTGTTGCTCCAGGGCATCGAGACCGTAGCGCTGCGGATGGAGCGCCACGTCGAGAACGCCCGCAAGGTCGCCGAATTCCTCCGCAAGGACTCGCGCGTCGCCTGGGTCAACTACACCGGCTTCCCGGACAGCCCGTACTATCCGCTCGTTCAGAAGTACCTCGACGGCAACGCCTCCTCGCTGTTCACCTTCGGCATCAAGGGCGGCATGGAAGCCGGCAAGACCTTCTACGACGCGCTGAAACTGATCACGCGCCTCGTCAATATCGGCGATGCCAAGTCGCTGGCTTGCCATCCGGCTTCGACCACGCATCGGCAGATGTCGACGGAGCAGCAGCGCACGGCCGGCGTGCTGCCGGAGACGATCCGCCTGTCGATCGGCATCGAGCATTCCGCAGATATCATCGAGGACATCGACCAGGCGCTCGAGAAGGCCTGCCCGTCGGCGCGCCTCCAGGCCGCGGAGTAGGCGACTGCGCCGATGACGATCCTGATCGACAGGGATCAAGGCATATCGAGCCCGGCACTGGTGCCGGCCGAGGGCGATCTCACGCGCGACCACGGTGGTGCTGAGCTCACGATCGGCCTGATCAACAACATGCCGGACCCGGCACTGAAAGCGACCGAGCGGCAGTTCATGAAGCTGCTCCAGGCCGCCGCAGGTCCGCGCCGCATCCGCTTCCACTGCTTCTCACTGCCCTCGGTGAAACGCTCGCCGGAAGCGAAGTGGCATGTCGAGAGTGAATATTCGGATCTCACCGAGCTCAGGCGCCACAGATTCGACGGGCTGATCGTGACCGGAGCCGAACCGGTCGCGCCCGAGCTCGACCAGGAGCCGTACTGGCGCGATCTCACCGAGCTGATCGACTGGGCCAAGGTCAACACGCGCTCGGCGATCTGGTCGTGCCTCGCCGCGCACGCGGCGGTGCTGCATCTCGACCACATCGAACGGCGGCGGCTGCCTGCCAAATGCCACGGCATTTTCGACTGCGAAGCCGTCGCGAACGATGCCCTGACGCGCGCCGCGCCTGCGCCGCTCAAGGTTTCGCATTCGCGTCTGAACGAGATCGCGGAGAGCGATCTGGCGCAGGCCGGCTATCAGGTGCTGACGCGCTCGGCAAAGGCCGGTGTCGATATCTTCACCCGGCAATATGCCAGCCGCTTCGTGTTCTTCCAGGGGCACCCGGAATACGATGCGCTGTCGCTCCAGCGTGAATATCTGCGCGACATCGGCCGCTATCTCGCCCGTGAGCGCGACAATTATCCGCACCTGCCCGTGAGCTATTTTGACGCAGCGACCGAAGAGAAGCTCGCGCGATTCGAAAGACGGGCGAAGCACGAACGCCATCCGGCGCTCACCAACGAGCTGCCTGCGCTGACTTTGCGCGCCGATATCGCGGCCGGCAGCGCCGCGGCGGCGCTTTTCCGCAACTGGCTGCAATATCTCGCGGCGGAAGCCGATGCGCCGGTCCTGACGCCCTAGCCGGAGGGCGTTGGCTCCGCGTTAGGATTACCCGAGCGTTAGGCTTGCCTCAACCAGCGCACGAATGTTTCAGTAGAGAAATATAGAATCACGGGAAACGTAAGTCGTGTGGTCGGCACTCCAGGGACGCGTGAGCAATCGGCTCGCCCGGCATTTCCGTGCCGCGCCGCACCGGCTGCCCTCGCATGCGCCGATGGTGAGCTTCACCTTCGACGATGCTCCCGACAGCGCCGCAGGCGAGGGCGCCGAGCTTCTGGAGCGGCATGGCGGTCGCGGCACCTACTACCTCGCCGGCAGCCTGATCGATCGTCCCTCGGACCATTGGCACGGCCTCTCGAACGACGCGATCGTGCGGCTCCATCGGGCCGGTCACGAGATCGCCTGCCACACCTTCTCGCACCGCAGCTCGGCCAATCTCGACGAGGCCGCAATGGCTCGCGAGATCGAGCGGAATCGCAGCTATTTCCACGGCATCGATTCCTCGATCAAGCTGGAGAACTTCGCCTATCCCTACGGAATCGCCTCGGTCTGGCGCAAGCCACAGCTCGCAAAGGCGTTCCGCTCGGCGCGCGGCATTCTTCCCGGCGTCAATCGCGACGTCATCGACCTCCAGTTCCTGCGTGCTTCGCCTCTGGTCGATTGCGAGATCGATATTGCAGGCGTCGATCGCTATTTCGACGAGGCGGTCGCAAGCGGCGGATGGCTGATCTTCTACGGCCATGACGTCACGAACACGCCAAGCCCCTATGGATGTACGCCCCACCTGATGCGCCACGCGCTGGAAGCAGCCGGGAAGCGCGGCATGCCGATCGTGACGGTCGCCGAAGCGCTGCGAAGGATCGGGGCGTAGCTTCTTCTTCCCTTCTCCCCCTGTGGGAGAAGGTGGCGCGAAGCGCCGGATGAGGGGTGTGTTTCAGCGAATCAGCTTCTGTCGATTCGCGGAAAGAACCCCTCACCCGTCTCGCCGCTACGCGGCGAGCCACCCTCTCCCACAGGGGGAGAGGGGACGAATTCCCGATGCCGCGCGAATAGTCTTGTCATGACCCCTACGGCATGCGACTGGCGTTGACCGAAATCTCAACGTCTCACACGCTCATGTCCGCTCCTTCCACCGCTCCGCTGCCTGCGCCGGCCAACGGCCGCGATGCGCTGTCGGTGCTGCATTCGGTGTTCGGCCTGCCGGGGTTCCGGGGGGCTCAGGGCGAGATCATCCGGCACGTCACGGACGGCGGCAATTGTCTGGTGCTGATGCCGACCGGCGGCGGCAAGTCGCTGTGCTACCAGCTGCCGTCATTGCTGCGCGAAGGCTGCGGCATCGTGGTGTCGCCGCTGATCGCGCTGATGCGCGACCAGGTCGCCGGCCTGATCGAGGCCGGTGTCAACGCGGCCGCGCTGAACTCCTCGCTGACCTTGCAAGAGGCCTCCGATATCGAGCGGCGCCTGATCGCGGGCGATCTCGACCTGCTCTATGTTGCGCCGGAACGCCTGGTGACGCCGCGCTGCCTGTCGATGCTGGCGCAGGCCAAGGTGTCGCTGTTTGCGATCGACGAAGCGCATTGCGTCTCGCAATGGGGCCACGACTTCCGCCCCGAATATGTCGGCCTCTCTATCATCGCCGAGCGGTTCCCCGACGTGCCGCGGATCGCGCTGACCGCGACGGCCGACGAGCTGACGCGCAAGGAGATCGTCCAGCGGCTGCAGCTTGCGGACAGCCCGCAATTCGTCTCCAGCTTCGACCGACCCAACATCCGCTACGAGATCGTCGACAAGCGCAACGCGGTGTCGCAGCTCAAGGACTTCATCCGGGAGCGCCACGCCGGCGACGCGGGCGTGGTCTATTGCCTCTCGCGCAACCGCGTTGAGGAGGTTGCCGCGGCGCTCGATGACGCCGGCATTGCGGCGCTGCCTTATCACGCCGGGCTCGACAGCAGCGTGCGCTCGCGCAACCAGGATCGGTTCCTCAACGAGGACGGCATCGTCATCGTCGCGACCATCGCCTTCGGCATGGGCATCGACAAGCCCGACGTGCGCTTCGTCGCCCATCTCGACCTGCCCAAGAGCATCGAGGCCTATTACCAGGAGACGGGGCGCGCGGGGCGCGACGGCAAGCCGTCCGCGGCCTGGATGGCGTATGGCCTCTCGGACATCGTGCAGCAGCGCCGCATGATCGACGAATCCAGCGGCTCCGACGATTTCAAGCGCGTGTCGATCGGCAAGCTCGACGCGCTCGTAGGCCTCGCCGAGACCGCGCAGTGCCGGCGCAAACGACTGCTCGCCTATTTCGGCGAGACGGAGACCGCGAACAGTTGCGGCAATTGCGACAACTGCCTGACGCCGCCGAAGATGCGCGACGGCAAGGTGCTGGCCCAAAAGCTGCTCTCCTGCGCCTACCGCACCGGGCAACGTTTTGGCGCGATGCACCTGATCGACGTGCTGATCGGCCGTCTGACCGAGAAGGTGACGCAGTTCGGCCACGACAAGCTCTCGGTGTTCGGCATCGGGCGCGAGCTGAACGAGAAGCAGTGGCGCACGGTGCTGCGGCAACTGGTGGCGATGGGCCATTTGCAGAGCGACAGCGAGGCGTTCGGCGCGCTGAAGCTGACGGACACCGCGCGCGGCGTGCTGCGTGGCGAGACCGAGGTGTGGCTGCGCGAGGAGGCGCCGGGCACGCGTGTCCGCGCCAGCCGGACCAAATCCCGCCGCGGCGACCTCGCGCCCGCGGCCAACGCACCGCAAGGCGATGTCGATCCCGAGTTGCGCGCGCGCCTGCGGTCCTGGCGTTCAGATGTCGCGCGCGAGCGCGGCGTGCCGGCCTATGTCGTGCTGCACGATGCCACCATCGACGGCATCGTCCGGGCCTGGCCGACGACGCTGGACGAACTGCGTGGCGTGCCGGGGATCGGCGACAAGAAGCTCGAGCATTACGGCGACGATCTGCTGCAGATCATCAGGACACGATAGCGAGTCCCGATCTCTCCACATCGTCATCCCGGACAAGCGAAGCGCAGATCCGGGATCCATAACCACAGGCCAACCTAGTTATGGCAAGCTGGTCATTACGAGTCTTCGCCAAACGCGATCCTATGGCTATGGGTCCCGGGTTCGCGACTTTGTCGCGCCCCGGGACGACAGTCTTGGTGGGGTAACTTCACCCATTCCTGAACGCATAAGCATATCCGTTCAGCGCCGGCGCACCGCCGAGATGGGCGTACAGAACCTTCGCACCCTTCTCGAAATAACCCTTCTGCGCGAGGTCGATCAGGCCCTGCATCGATTTGCCTTCGTAGACCGGGTCGGTGATCATGCCTTCGAGACGCGCGGTGAGGCGGATCGCCTCCTTGGTCTCTTCCGACGGCACGCCATAGGCGGGATAGGCGTAGTCCTCGATCAGCACGACGTCGTCGGCGACGAGATCCTTGCCGAGCTCGACCAGCTTGGCCGTGTTCTGTGCGATCTCGAGCACCTGGGCTTTCGTCTGTGCCGGCGTGAAGGATGCGTCGATGCCGATCACCTTTCGCGCGCGGCCGTCCGCCGCAAAACCGACCAGCATGCCGGCATGGGTCGAGCCGGTGACCGTGCAGACCACGATGTAGTCGAACTTGAAGCCGAGCTCCTTCTCCTGCTTGCGCACTTCCTCGGCGAAGCCGACATAGCCGAGCCCGCCAAACTTGTGCACGGAGGCGCCGGCCGGAATCGCATAAGGCTTGCCGCCTGCCGCCTTCACCTCGTCGATCGCCTGCTCCCAGCTCTTGCGGATGCCGATGTCGAAGCCGTCGTCGACGAGGCGCACGTCGGCGCCCATGATGCGCGACAGCATGATGTTGCCGACACGGTCATAGACCGCGTCCTCGTGCGGCACCCAGGCTTCCTGCACCAGGCGGCACTTCATGCCGATCTTGGCCGCGACCGCTGCGATCATGCGGGTGTGGTTGGACTGCACGCCGCCGATCGAGACCAGCGTGTCGGCGTTGGAGGCGATCGCATCGGGAATGATGTATTCGAGCTTGCGCAGCTTGTTGCCGCCATAGGCGAGGCCGGAATTGCAGTCCTCGCGCTTGGCATAGACCTCGACATTGCCGCCGAGATGCTTTGACAGCCGCTCCAGCTTCTCGATGGGCGTCGGGCCGAAGGTCAGCGGATAGCGCGCG
The DNA here is from genome assembly GCF_024199855.1 of Bradyrhizobium sp. CCGB20. Taxonomy (NCBI): domain Bacteria; kingdom Pseudomonadati; phylum Pseudomonadota; class Alphaproteobacteria; order Hyphomicrobiales; family Nitrobacteraceae; genus Bradyrhizobium; species Bradyrhizobium sp. CCGB20. The sequence goes on from NZ_JANADN010000001.1 coordinate 621,633, forward strand.
AATTGGTCCAGCTTCATGGGTCATCCCGGTTGGTGTGTGTCTGGGATGTGGCTAGCATTGGCCTGGAAAAATGTGCTCCCGAATATTGCGTCGATATTGCGCCTTATCTTGCGGAAATCGCGCCAATGGTTAGTATTTCTTCCGATTGAATAGCCCATTACGGAAGCTTCTTCCATGTCCGCCCGGCTCGATCGCATCGACCTCAAGATGTTGAGATTGCTGCAGAATAACGGTCGGCTCAGCAACGCCGAGCTGGCCGAAACCGTCGCCATCAGCCCCGCCACCTGCCATCGCCGCACCCAGCGCCTGTTCGAGGACGGCTTCATCGCCGCCGTCCGGGCCATGGTCGCCCCGAAGAAGGTGGCGAAGGGGACGCTGGTGATGGTCGGCGTCGTGCTCGACCGCTCGACGCCGGAGAGCTTTGCCACCTTCGAGCAGGCGATCGCCAAGCTGAAATTCGTGCTCGACTGCCATCTCGTGGCCGGCGATTTCGACTACTTCCTCAAGATCCGGGTCGGCGACATGGAGGATTTCAACCGCATCCACGGCGAGCAGCTCATCGCGCTGCCCGGTGTCCGGCAGACCCGCACCTTCTTCGTGATGAAGGAAGTCGTCGACAACGCGCCGCTGGAGTTTTGAGCTGCAGCGTTTTTCAGCGCGTTGGAAGCCGGTTCGCGCCGTAAAAACGCGTCGAAACAGCAATTCGACGCTATTGATGCGCGATACTCATCATGAGAGATTCGCCCAATGCAGCCGCCTCCCTTTCGTCAGCAAAATCCTGTCGCGCCGGACTACCGGCGCGGCTGGGTGGACGAGGCCGTCGCCGCGATCGAGGCGGACCAGTGCCGGACCGCAGACACGCATCTGATCCGGCTGATCGTGCCGGCGCTATCAGGCATCGACATCTATCTGAAGGACGAATCCACGCATCCGACCGGCAGCCTGAAGCACCGGCTGGCGCGCTCGCTGTTCCTTTACGCGCTCTGCAACGGCCACATCCGTGAAGGCACGCCTGTCGTCGAGGCATCTTCCGGATCGACCGCGGTGTCGGAAGCCTATTTCGCGCAGATGATCGGCGTGCCGTTCTACGCCGTGATGCCGCGCACGACCTCGGCGGAGAAGATCGCGGCGATCGAACATTATGGCGGCAACTGCCATCTGATCGACGACGGCCGCGCGCTCTACGCGGAGGCCGCCGCGCTCGCGACCCGGCTGGGTGGCCACTACATGGACCAGTTTACCTTCGCCGAGCGCGCCACGGATTGGCGCGGCAACAACAACATCGCCGAATCGATCTTCACGCAATTGCACGGCGAGCCGCGCCCGCTGCCGGACTGGATCGTGATGGGAGCCGGCACCGGCGGCACCTCGGCCACCATCGGACGCTATTTGCGCTATCGTCAGTATCCGACGCGTCTCTGCGTCGCCGATGTCGAGCATTCCGCCTTCTTCGACTGCTTTCGCACGCAGGACCGCTCCCATGTTTGCGACCGTCCGTCGCTGATTGAAGGTGTCGGCCGGCCGCGCTGCGAGCCGTCCTTTGTGCCGGGCGTGGTCGATCGCATGATGAAGATTCCGGATGCGGCGACGATCGCCGCGATGAACGTATTGTCGCGCCGGCTGCGCCGCGCAGTCGGCGGCTCCACTGGCACCAACTTCCTGGCGCTGTGCCGGCTCGCCGCGGAGATGCGCAAGGCGAATGTAACGGGCTCGTTGGTGACGTTGATCTGCGATTCCGGCGAGCGCTACGGGCAGACCTATTACGAGCCCGGATGGCTGAAAGCGCGCGGCCTCGATCCTGCGCCGGTCGAGACGGCCCTGTCGTCGTTCCTCGCGACGGGCGACCCGCTGACGCTTGACGTCGATGACGTCGTCAATCCGCAAGGCGTTGGGGCCTCATAGCCGACGTCTCCCTGCCATTTGCAAAATGGCACGGTCGTCACGGCAACTTCACTTGCCATGCGCTCGCCTGCAGATGAGCTTTGCCTCTTCTCAACGAGGAGATCCCGCCGTGCGCCTTCCCATTCTCGATCCCAAGGATCTGACCAACGAACAGAAGCCGCTCTATGACGACATGCGAGCCGGCATCAAGGACCACTTCAAGGGCTTCGTGAACATGCGCGACGACGGCGCGCTGCTCGGGCCCTGGAATCCCTGGATCCGCGAACCGCGCTTCGGCAAGCCGGTGTGGGAGCTGGTCAAGGCGATCGCGTCGAACCCGCTGCTGCCGGCGCCGGTGCGCGAGGTCGCGATCCTCGTCACCGGCTCGCATTTCCGCTCCGGCTACGAGCTCTATGCTCATGTCCTGGTCGCCGAGCAGCGCGGCCTCTCCGACGAGAAGCTCGCGACCATCGTCGCCGGACAGCGGCCGGTGGATCTGACCAAGCAGGAGGCGGTCGCTTACGACATGGCCTCGGCACTGGTGAGCGGTGGCGTGCTGCCGGAGTTGACTTATCGGGCGGCGGTGAAGGAGTTCGGCGAGCATGGTGCGGCCGAGCTGTCCTATCTCGTCGGCATCTATTGCATGGTCTCGGTCACGCTCAACACGTTTGACGTGCCGGTGCCGGAATAGAAACGGCTCCCTTCGATCACTCCGCCGCCTTGCTTGCGGGCGGCGGGAGCGCGAAGGCGATGCAGCGATTGCGGCCTTCGGCCTTGGCCTGGTAGAGCGCATGATCGGCCGCGCCCATCAGCGCGTCGGTGCCCGACATGCTGACGGTGGCTTCCGCGATGCCGATGCTCACGGTGACGCCGAACTGGATCCTGTCTGCGAGGATCTGCGCACTCATCACGCGCTTGCGGATGCGCTCGGCGACCGTCCTTGCACGGGACAGGCTGGTCTCGGGCAGGAGAACCGCAAATTCCTCGCCGCCGACGCGGCCGACGATGTCCGACTTGCGCTTGCCTTCGAGGCACGCAGCCGCAACCGCCTTGATCGCGGCGTCACCCGTCGCATGGCCATGGCGATCGTTGACCGACTTGAAGTGGTCGATGTCGAGCATCAGCACCGAGACGGAGCGATAGTAGCGTTGAAAGCGGCTCCATTCCGCAGCGAGGCACTCGAGAAAGTGGCGGCGATTGTAGAGCCCGGTCAGCGGATCGGTGGTGGCGAGCGTCTCCAGCATCGCGGCTTTTTGCGTCAGATCGGTGATGTCGACATAGGTCAGCATGCGGCCGCCATTCGACATCGTGGTGCAATGGGCCCTGATGCGTCTGCCGTCCGGGGTCTGCAGGTCGCGCACATGATCGCCGGCCTTGACCTCATCGACGCGCCTTGCCGGAAATTTCGCGAGCTCGTTGGTTGGAAGATTCGGTGCGCTGGCGCGATGCAGGCCTCGCACCAGCGACGAATAGGCCGGCCGGTTCGCGGCCTCGTCGTCGCTGATCTCCCAAAAACGTCGCATGCGCCGGTTCATGAAGGTGGCGTGCAGGTCGGAGTCGAGCAGGAGGACCCCGTCCTGGACGTTCTCCAGCGCATCCCGCAGCAGCTTCAGCTCGTCGGAGGTGCGCACAATGTCGGTGACGGGCGTGTAGGTCAGCATGCGTCCGCCGTCGGGCAGTGGGGTGACCTGGACGCGCACGACATCGCCATTGGTCCGGCGCAGATCGATCGGCGTCGGATCACCGGCTTCGATCACACGGACGCGTTCCGCCACCAGAGCATCGAGCTCGGGGTCCGGCACCTCATAGGCTCCGATGTCACGTCCGTGACGAAGCAGCGTGAGAATGGACGGATTGCTGTCGGCGACCTCGTCGGGGAGGCGCCACATCTGTCGAAACGACCGGTTGATCAGGCGCGCCCTGAGGCTGGAGTCGAGCAGCACGATGCCGGTCGGCACATGATCGAGCGCGGCGCGCAGCGCCAGCATCTGGCCGCGCATCAGCGCGTCGGAGGAGCGTTCCCGTTCCTCGCCGGCCGAGCGCTCGATGGTGTTCGGCTGCTCGAAGGCGACGCCGACCTGACGGTCCGATCGCCAGATCACGCGGCAGGTCAGGATCTCGCGTCCCGCAAGCCTGAGCTGGAATCGCTCAGGCACGCCGAGGCCACTCTCCATCTCGAGCGTGGCGCCCTCCTCGGAGAGCCGGCGCACGACGCAATCGATCGACGACTGGCCGAAATTGAAGAAGATCTTCCCAGCAAGGAACGTCCGTTCCGGGACCAAGCGGGACATTCACAGCCTCCAAGCTGAACACGCCACGAACAAGCCGGTCCAGTCTCGCGCAAGGTTACTTGCGGCGGTGTAACGCGATCGACGTTTTGGGATGAGGATTAACAACCGGTTGACGCGCAATGCGAGCGGCGGATGCGAAAGGCTTCAATGCACCCGCTCCATAGCCGGTCGTCCGGACGCTGCGCTCTATCGAAAATCCTCTGCGACCGCAGTCAGTTGCGTACCGCGTAGAGCGGTGTGCGCAACGTCAGCTGGCAGGACGGCTTCGGCATCCAGGCGATCTGGGCGGTGATGCCGAACAGGCGGTTGTCGTTATCGTCCATGCGGTCGAGATCGAGCCGCAGGAGCGGCTGGGTGAAGGACTCCGCCAGCGTCCGGCCTGCAAGCTGCGCGCCGCCGAACGACTGCACGCCGAGGCGTCCCGTGAACTTCCAGTTGCTCGGCCACTGGTAATAGCCGCCGCCATAGAGGATCGTGTTCGGCCTGATGCTGGCGAGCTGGCTGGCGATGTCGGTGTGGGTGTATTGCACCCCGGCAAGCCAGCCCCGGGTCTCGTCCTCGTCCAGCGCGTAGTCGAATTCCAGGATGTTGTTGAACGATGTCGTCATGCCCTGCTCGTTCGGCACCGACTGCGTCAGGGTCGATTGCAGCGTAATGGTCGGGATCTTTCCGCCGTTCTGCTGATAGAGATCGGCCTGCACGCCGATGTTCCAGCTGGTGATGTCGAACGCCGTCCAGCCGCCACCGATGTCGGTCGTTGAGCCCGATACGCCGCCATAGAGCGATACGCTATCGCTGACGTCGACGGTCAGCGGCAGGTCGACGGCGATCGCCTTTGCCGCCGGCAAGCCGTTTGGCAGGGTCGTGCCTCTGCGCGCCGCCAGCGCCTCGAACGCGGCCGACAATGATGTGTTGCCGAAGCCGAGCCCGAGCGTGCCCGCGGGAATCGCCGCATAGATCGTGCGCAGATCAAGGTAGATGTTCGGCAGAGCCGGCTTTGCCGGTGCATCCTCCTCGGCCTCATCGGCGACGGCAGCGCCCGCCGAAACCGCCAGGGAAAGCAACCCTATCGCGGCAATGCGCAAAGCCCGATGATGCGATGGGTTACAATGAGACACGTGACAATCCGACGCGTGGCACGGCGATGCCGGAACCGCGCGCTAGATGGAACGTGATCGCTCCCAGGGTCAAGCGCTATCCGCAGGCGATGGACTGCACCGACGTGCGCGGCTAATCTGCCGTGATCGCACTGACACACGCGCCGGCCAGAGTGCAGGCCGGACATCGGAAGGACAACAGCCATGAACACGTCACGCCGCATCCTGCTCACCGGTCTGGCGGGACTCGCTGTGGCCCCGACTGCCGTGGCCGCCTCCATACCGTCGGCCGAGCCCGACGACGTGACGGTCGCCGAAGAACGCTTCGCGCGCACGATCGCCGCCGCGCATGCGCCCGACGTCACCTGCGCGCGGCAGGCCGAGCGTTACGCGGATGCGCATTGGCTTGAGTATGTCGTGGCAGCGCGCGCAGTGATCGGCGCAAGGGTGTGAGTCTTTCTTCCTTCTCCCACAAGGGGGAGGGTAAGCGAGCGCCTCACGTCTCCACTGCGCGTCTGACCTGCTCGCCGATCTGCGACAGCACGAGCTGCGCCTGCGGCAGGATCGCGCCCATGGCATGGAAATTGTGGACCATGCCGTCATGGCAGACGTGCTCGACCGCGACGCCCGCGGCGAGCAGCTTGCGCGCATAGGCGTTACCTTCGTCGCGCATCGGATCGAATTCGGCGGTGTGGATGATGGCGGTCGGCAGGCCCGCGAGCCGTGTCGCGCGCAGGGGCGAGATGCGGGGATCGGCGGCATCCAGGCCCTCGGGCAGATAGTCCGCGAGGTCGGCTTCGATGGTGACGCGATCGATCAGATGGCCTTCGGCGAATTCCTCGCGCGAGGGCGAGGTTTCCTCGAAATCCAGCACCGGACAGATCAGGCATTGCGCGACGATCGAGAGGCCGGCGGTCTGCGCCGCTTCCTGGCACACGATCGCGGCGAGGGTGGCGCCGGCGGAATCGCCGCCGACCACCAGACGTTCGGCGTCGATACCCAGCGACGAGGCTTGCCGCGCGACCCATTCGGTCGCTGCGATCGCGTCGTCGACGGCAGCGGGATATTTGTGCTCCGGCGCCAGCCGGTAATCGACCGAGACGAGGCGGCAGCCGGTCACATGCGCCAGCGCCGCCGCGATGCGGTCATGCGTCGCAATGCTTCCGGCCACGAGCCCGCCGCCATGAAAGAACACGAAGCCCGGCGCGCGCTCGCCGGCAGAAGCGGGCGAATAAAGCCGATAGGGCAGCTTGCCACCGGGCCCCGGAAACATGCCGTCGGACGTGCTCACATCCGGCGCCTCGGCACGCGTGAACTGCATCAGCTTCGCCAGCGACTGCCGCCGCGCCTCAACGCTCGGCCGGCTCCGCGCCTGCGGCGCGGCCGCAGCCATCATGGTCAACAAACGCTTTGCGAGCGGATCGAGCGGCATGGCACTTCCTTTTCCCCTTGTGGGAGAGGGTAACTCAGCAGCCCGGCGCAGCAAATCATTTAGAAATTGCGACCAATAGTGGCGCTATAGTGTGGCGTCACGCCAAGGGGAGGCCGGTCATGGCCGAGATCAAGAAGCCGATCGAATATTCGCCGAGCTGGACCTTCTTCGAAGGCAAATGGCACGACGGCAATGTGCCGATCATGGGCCCGCGCACGCATGCGGCCTGGCTCGGCTCGGTCGTGTTCGACGGTGCGCGCGCGTTCGAAGGCGTCGCGCCCGATCTCGACCGTCACGTCGCCCGCGCCAATCAATCCGCGATCAATTTTGGCCTGAAGCCGGTGGTCGACATCGGCACCTGGCTCGCGCTCGCCAACGAAGGCATCGCGCGCTTCGCCCCGAATGCCGAGCTCTACGTCCGTCCGATGTACTGGGCGCAGAACGGTTCGGGCGGCGGCGTGCTGTTCGACCCCGAGACCACCAACTGGTGCCTGTGCATCTACGAGGCGCCGATGCCGAAACCCGTCGGCAACGCCATCACTCTGTCGCCGTTCCGCAGGCCCACGGCCGAATGTGCGCCGGTCGAGGCCAAGGCCGCCTGTCTCTATCCGAACAATTCGCGCGCGCTCGCCGAAGCTGCCGGGCGCGGCTTCCAGAACGCCCTGATGCTCGACATGCTCGGCAACGTCGCGGAGTTCGGCAATTCCAACGTATTCATGGCCAGGGACGGCGTGGTCTACACGCCGGTCCCGAACGGCACGTTCCTGAACGGCATCACGCGTCAGCGCGTCATCAGCCTGCTGCGCGGCGACGGCGTCACGGTGGTCGAGAAGACGCTGCGCTATCCCGACTTCCTCGCCGCCGACGAGATCTTCTCCACCGGCAATTTCGCCAAGGTCGCTCCCGTGATCCGCATCGACGAGCGCGAGCTGAAGCCGGGCCCGCTCTACACCAAAGCGCGAAAACTCTATTGGGATTTTGCGCATGCGGTGAGGCTGGCGGCGTAGGCGGCATGCGGCTGTCGGTGAGGGCCCTTCACGCCGATCACTCCGCTGTCATCGCCCGACTTGATCGGGCGATCCAGTATTCCAGAGGCGGCTGCGATTCTCCGATGGGCCGCGGCGTACTGGATGCCCCGGTCAAGTGTTTAGCCCGGACAGATCACTGACGGGTGTTCGGAGACATAGCTGACACATCAACATTGGCTGGATTGGTCCGATTCGGGAGGCCGTCCATGCCTTGGAATGAGGTGTCAGTAATGGATCAGCGCCACGAGTTTGTGCGGCTTGCTTTGCAAGAGGGAGCCAATCGGCGCGAGCTCTGCCGCCGGTTCAACATCAGTCCTGATGTTGGCTACAAGTGGCTGGCGCGCTGGCAGGCCGGTGATCGGGAGCTGGCCGACCGCTCGCGGCGCCCGCACGCGATGCCCAGGCGGAGTGAGCCCGCGGTCGAGACGCAGGTTCTGGCTGTGCGCGACAAGCATCCGGCCTGGGGAGCGCGGAAGATCGCCCATTGCCTGAAGCGGGGCGGGCAGACGGTGCCTGTGCCGTCAACGGTGCACCAGATCCTGTGCCGGAACGGCCGGGTCAGCCCCAGCGAGAATGCACCGCCAAATCCGGGGCACCGCTTCGAGAAGGAAGCTCCCAACCTGCTGTGGCAGATGGACTTCAAGGGGCACCTGCCGCTCGCCAACGGAACGCGCTGCCATCCGCTCACAATCGTCGACGATCACTCGCGCTATGTTCTGTGCCTGAAGGCCTGTGCCGACGAGCAGCGTCTGACCGTGCAGGATCACCTGACGGCGACGTTCCGCTGCTATGGCCTGCCGGAGGCCTTCTACACCGACAACGGCTCACCCTGGGGCGACACGTCCGGCATTCGTTGGACCGGACTGAAGGTGTGGCTGCTCAAGCTTGGCGTCAGGGTGGTCCATGCCAGGCCGTGCCATCCACAGGCCCGCGGCAAGAACGAACGCTTCCATCGCACCCTGAAGGCCGAGGTCTTTGCCATGCGCCGCTTCCGCACCCTCCCGGAAGTCCAGCGTGCCTTCGATGCCTGGCGGCCGGTCTACAATCTGGAGCGGCCCCACGAGGGCCTGGATATGCACGTCCCTGCCGATCGCTTCCGGCCAAGTGCCCGTGCCATGCCGGCCCGCGTTCCGAACGTCGCGTATGACAGCGGCGAGATCGTGCGCAGGGTCTCATCGACAAGACCCTACATCTCCTTCAAGGGGCGCTTCTGGAAAGTTCCCCAGGCTTTCGCACGCGAACGTCTCGCCATCCGACCGCTGGATCGTGACGGCCACTACGGAATCTTCTTCGCCAGCTGGCAGGTCGCATCCATCGACTTGACCAACGCCCAACCTGTCAGTGATGTGTCCGAACAGGTGTCAGCTATGTCTCCGGACTAAACATCAAGCCGGGGCATAACGCCTGCTTCTAACGAGCTCTCCTGAACCGGCTGAACTGAAACGCCTGCGTCGAATCCCACGGCGTGTGGTGGACCTCGCTCCGCGTCTCGACCAGCTCGAACTCCGGCCCCAGCTCCGCCGCAAGGCTCGCGCTGTCGTGCCGTTGCACCGGCAGGCCGCTGCATTTCTCCGGGCCGTCGGGTGCGAAGGTCGCGATGATGACGTGCCCGCCGGGCGCAACCGTCGACCTCAGGCGCTGGACGTAAGCCGCCCTGTCATGCGGGTCGGTCAGGAAGTGAAACGCCGCGCGGTCGTGCCAGACATCGCAGCTCTTCGACGGTTGCCATGTCGTGATGTCGGCGACGATCCAATCGACCGTTGATGCGGCTGCGCCAATTCGTCTCCGCGCTGCCTCGAGCGCGTTGGCGGAAAGGTCCAGCACGGCGAGGTCGCGGTATCCGTCCCGCAGGAGAGCGTCCACCAGCCGCGAAGCGCCGCCGCCGATGTCGATGATGGCGGTGCCATGATCCGGACTGGCCGAGCGGATCATATCGAGCGAGATGGCCGGGCTGTCCTGAAACCAGCTGACCTCGGTCTCGCCCTTGGTGGCGTAGACGTTGTCCCAATGTGTGCTGCGGTCAGACATGGCGGCTCCGGCCTTGGCCGGGACGGCAGCGCGCAAGTGGCTATGCCGCGATGAACTGGCAGTTCGCGCGCCCGCCGCATGCGGACGCGCCGGCATGAAGAAGGACCTACTCGTCCTTCTTCGACATCCTCTCGAGGCGTTCCTGCATGTCCTTCATCTGCTGACGCAGGTCGTCGATATTGCTGTCCTTCGGCGCCGCAGCGTTCGCATCGGGCTCCGGCTCCGTGCTGGCCGCCGGGCGGCCCGTGCCAGGAGCGAACGGCTTGAACATCGAGAAGGTCTGCTGGAACAGCTCCATGTTGCGGCGGACCTGTTCTTCCAGCGGCGCGAACGGAGTTCCGGACAGCGAGTTGGCGATCTGCTTGCGGAACTTCTCCTGCTCCTGGGTCAGCGTCGCGATCGACTGCTCCAGATATTTCGGCACCACCATCTGCATGCTGTCGCCATAGAAGCGGATCAGCTGGCGCAGGAAGGTGGTCGGCAGCAGGTTCTGGCCGGCCTTGTTCTCCTGCTCGAAGATGATCTGGGCGAGCACGGAGCGGGTGATGTCGTCGCCGGTCTTGGCGTCGTAGACCAGGAAATCCTCGCCGTCCTTGACCATGGCGGCGAGGTCCTCGAGCGTCACGTAGGTGCTCGTTCCGGTGTTATAGAGCCGGCGGTTCGCGTATTTCTTGATGGTGGTGGGTTGGTCTGATTTCGCCATGGGCTCTCACTTGCAAGCGCGGAGAACGGGAACCCGGCGGGCCATGCCGCAGGGCGGGAAGAGTACGCAACGCAACAAAATAAGCATTTTCAAAGGGGTCACGCTACCGTTTTGTGCGCCACGGTTAATCGGGCAGCAAAAACGTGCTTGCGAAAGCGCCAAGAACGCTATTTTGAATGCGCTGCGGTATGGATTCGGTCATCGGCCGATTGACATGCCTCAACGACGTTAACAGGATGCCATTCGAGACTGGCGAGCCGTTTTCCCCAGCCCCGCCTGCCCCCTTTCAACACCAGGAGATGCCCATGTCAGACGATGTCGTCATCGTCAGCGCCGCCCGCACCCCGGTCGGAAGCTTCAACGGAGCGTTCGCGACCCTTCCCGCCCATGACCTCGGCGCGATCGCCATCAAGGCCGCGCTGGAGCGTGGTGGCATCGAGCCCGGCCGGGTTTCGGAAGTCATCATGGGCCAGATCCTCACCGCGGCTCAGGGCCAGAACCCGGCCCGCCAGGCCTCGATTGCCGCCGGCATTCCGGTGGAGAGCCCGGCCTGGGGTGTCAACCAGCTCTGCGGCTCGGGCCTGCGCACCGTCGCACTCGGCTACCAGGCGCTGCTCAACGGCGATTCCGAGATCGTGGTCGCCGGCGGCCAAGAATCCATGAGCATGGCACCGCACGCCCAGTATCTGCGCGGCGGCGTCAAGATGGGCGCGGTCGAGTTCGTCGACACCATGATCAAGGACGGCCTGTGGGATGCCTTCAACGGCTATCACATGGGCAACACCGCCGAGAACGTCGCGCGGCAGTGGCAGATCACCCGCGCTCAGCAGGACGAGTTCGCCGTCGCTTCGCAGCAGAAGGCCGAAGCTGCGCAGAAGGCCGGCAAGTTCAACGACGAGATCGTCCCCGTCACCATCAAGGGCCGCAAGGGCGACACGGTCGTCAGCGCTGACGAATATCCGCGCCATGGCGCCACCCTTGATGCGATGGCCAAGCTTCGTCCGGCCTTCGAGAAGGAAGGCACGGTCACAGCGGGTTCGGCCTCCGGCATCAACGACGGCGCTGCCGCCGTTGTGCTGATGACCGCCAAGCAGGCGGCCAAGGAAGGCAAGAAGCCGCTCGCGCGCATCGTGTCCTGGGCGCAGGCCGGCGTCGATCCGAAGATCATGGGCTCGGGCCCGATCCCGGCCTCGCGTGCCGCGCTGAAGAAGGCCGGCTGGAACGTCGGCGATCTCGACCTGATCGAGGCCAACGAGGCCTTCGCGGCGCAGGCCTGCGCCGTCAACAAGGATCTCGGCTGGGATACCTCCAAGGTCAACGTCAACGGCGGTGCGATTGCGATCGGCCATCCGGTCGGCGCTTCCGGCGCGCGCGTGCTGGTGACGCTGCTGCACGAAATGCAGAAGCGCGATTCGAAGAAGGGCCTTGCCACGCTGTGCATCGGCGGCGGCATGGGTATCGCGATGTGTCTGGCGCGCGACTGAGATAGCTGACGCGTAACTTACGTGTCACTTGCGCGTGCGCTGCACACAGACCGAGTGCGTTGCACGCGACTAAAAAGGCAGCGGTTGCAAATCAAATATTCTTCGCAACCGCGCAAGCCTCGACTAAATACAAACGCCCGGCTCGACGCCGGGCGTTTTGTTCTTGATGTCCGTCAAACCAGCCGCATAATCCACCACTAAAAACGATCACTCAGAAACGTCCGAAGAGTCCAAGGGAAGGAATACGATATGGCACGTGTTGCACTGGTGACGGGTGGTACGCGGGGCATCGGAGCTGCGATCAGCAAAGCGCTGAAGGCGGCCGGCTACAAGGTCGCGGCGAGCTATGCCGGCAACGATGCGGCGGCGGAGAAGTTCAAGGCCGAGACCGGCATCGCCGTCTACAAATGGGACGTGAGCAGTTTCGACGCCTGCGCGGAAGGCGTGAAGAAGGTCGAGGCCGATCTCGGTCCCGTCGAGGTGCTCGTCAACAATGCCGGCATCACCCGCGACACCGCCTTCCACAAGATGACGCTCGAGCAGTGGAACGCCGTGATCAACACCAATCTCGGCTCGCTGTTCAACATGACGCGCCAGGTGATCGAGGGCATGCGTTCGCGCAAGTTCGGCCGCGTCATCTCGATCTCGTCGATCAACGGCCAGAAGGGGCAGTTCGGCCAGGTCAACTATTCCGCGGCCAAGGCCGGCGACATCGGCTTCACCAAGGCGCTCGCGATCGAGAACGCCAAGGGCGGCATCACCGTCAACGTGATCGCGCCGGGCTACATCAATACCGAAATGGTGCAGGCGGTGCCGAAGGACGTTCTGGAGAAGAACGTGATCCCGCAGATTCCGGTCAATCGCCTCGGTGAGCCCGAGGAGATTGCGCGCGCCGTCGTGTTCCTCGCGTCCGACGATGCCGGCTTCATCACCGGCTCGACCCTGACCATCAATGGCGGCCAGTATCACGCCTGACAGGGTGTCGGGCCTGTGTGCCAAAAGCCTGTAGATTCAGGCGCGACAAGGCGATAGTGAAGACGAAATGCCCGGCCTCGTGCCGGGCATCATCGTCCTCAGAGCCCTTCGATTGATGACCCCGCGCACAGCCACACTGGTCGGACTGACCGCGATCCTGATGTGGTCGCTGCTATCGGTGATGACGGTGGCCACCGGAAAGATTCCGGCGTTCCAGCTCGCCGCCATGACGTTCGCGATCGGCGGTCTCGTCGGCCTCCTCACCTGGATCGGCCGCGGCGATGCGGCGAAAAGCCTGCGTCAGCCGCTGGTCGTATGGGTCGTCGGCGTCGGTGGCCTGTTCGGCTATCACGCACTGTACTTCCTTGCGCTACGCTTCGCGCCACCGGCCGAAGCCGGTCTTTTGAATTACATGTGGCCGCTGCTGATCGTGCTGTTCTCGTCGTTCCTGCCGGGCGAGCGGCTTGCCATGCATCACATCGTCGGTGCCGTGCTCGGCCTCGTCGGCACCGTGCTGCTGTTCGCCGGCAGCACCTCCGGCTTCGCGCCGGGCCAGCTGCCGGGATTGATCGCAGCGTTCATTGCGGCGTTCGTCTGGGCGACCTATTCCGTGCTGTCGCGACGATTGAAAGCGGTGCCGACCGATGCGGTCGCGGGATTCTGCCTTGCCACCGCCGCGCTCGCCGCGCTGATGCATGGCCTGCTTGAAACCACGGTGTGGCCGGAAACGACGCTGCAATGGCTCTCCGTAGCCGCCCTCGGTGTCGGCCCCGTCGGTGCCGCGTTCTATGCCTGGGACATCGGCATGAAGCGCGGCGACATCCGCGTGCTCGGCGCCGCATCCTATGCCACGCCGCTGCTCTCGACCGGCTTCCTCATCGCCGCCGGCTTTGCAAAAGCCAGCGCCAACATCGCCATCGCCGCGATCCTGATCGCCGGCGGCGGCCTGATCGCGGCGAAGGACATGGTGCTGCGGAAGCGCTAAGCGTGCGTCAAAGCGCCGGCTGCCAGCCCGGCGGCCGATACATTGCCTCCGGAATCTGCCCGAGCTCGGAGCGCTGCAGGCGTTGCGGCGTCAGGCCATAGAATTCCTGGAAGCTGAGGATCAGCGGGCGCCATTTGTCGGGATCGATTCGATTGGGCGCGCCGTCCATCATGATGTCGGGATGTGCGTGCACGCGGGTGATGCGGACTTCGATCGCAGCCAGATTGCCGCGCCAGACCGTGTCATCCTGCGCCATCTCGTGCACATGAGCGACCTTGGCTTCCATCTGCACCGGACATTCCGCCACACGCGGCGCGCCGACCGTTTCGCTCGCCAGTGCGGTCAATCCGCTGAGACCGAATTTGTCCTTCTCGTGCCGGTAGCCGCGATAGAGCTTTCCTGGAGGTACCGGATCCGACCCGGTGGTGCGTGCGAGGCGATCGACGGCGGCAACGAGGTCGGTTGACGGCAGGTTGAGCACGCATTCGCCGGTACGAATCATGTTCTCGGTGGTCTTGGAATTGCGCGCGAGCCCGAGCATGCAGCGCCAGCCCACCCACCATGCCGAGGACATCGGCGCGAGATTGTGGGAGCCGTCGTCATTGGTCGATCCGATCAGGACGACGGGTGTCCCGAAATATAGAATCGCAGGGTCTATCTGAATTGTCGGTGGATCGAATGTTCCGTGCATCGTGCGCTCCTGTTGACTATGAGCGCTGTCCTACGGTGTGCAATGGATCGGTCCCACCCGATTCCAGATCGCGGATCAGACGCGTTTTCGAGCGACGTGGATGCCGGTTTGCGTGAAGAAAACTCGTTTCTGATTCACTCAAAACCGAAGCTCTACGGCTCCCAGCCCTTCGGCGCGAGCTCGAACTTCGCGAATTCGAACGCGGGCGCCACGGTGCAGCCGACCAGCGTCCACTCTCCCATGCTCTCCGCCATCTGCCACGCATCTGCCGGCACGATCGCTTGCGGCCGCTCGCCGCCTGACAGATCCGTGCCGAGGCGCACCTCGTGTTGCGAGCAGCCTTCATGCGCGATGCGCAGCCTCAGCGGACTGCCGGCGTAATAGTGCCAGATCTCGACCGCATCGATGCGATGCCAGTGCGAGCGTTCGCCGCGCGCGAGCAGGAAGTAAATGAGAGTCGAGCGCGAGCGTCCGTTGGTATCAGTGGTCTGGTCGCGAAACGTCTCGCGGTAGTGCCCGCCCTCGGGATGCGGACGGAGTTCGAGGCGCGCGATGATCTCGGCTGCGGTCGGCATCGATCCCCGTCAGGATTTGTTCTTCAAGACTTGTTCTTGCGCTCGCGCAGTTCGCCGAACACCGCGGCGGCGTCCGCGCCCTTCATGTGTAGCCTGGCCGCGACCGAGGGTTCATCGGCGCGCAGGAACACATTTGCTCGCTTCTCATCACCAAGCAGTGAGGGAATGGTCGGCTTGTTCTCGGCCCGCAGCTTCGCGACGTCCGCCGCGCGCGCCTGGAGCGCCGCGTTGTCCGGATCGATGGTGAGCGCGAACTTGACGTTGGACGCCGTGTATTCGTGGCCGCAATAGAGCCTGAAGTCGTCGGGCAGGGCCCGCAGCTTCAGAAGCGAATCCCACATCATCGGGTAGTCGCCTTCGAACACGCGGCCGCAGCCGATCGAGAACAACGTGTCGGCCGCGAACAGCGTTTTCTCGTTGTCGAACACGTAGGAGATGTGGTCGAGCGTGTGGCCTGGCGTCTCCAGTACGCGCCCCAGCAAATTGCCGACCTTGAC
This sequence comes from Bradyrhizobium sp. CCGB20, assembly GCF_024199855.1. Taxonomy (NCBI): domain Bacteria; kingdom Pseudomonadati; phylum Pseudomonadota; class Alphaproteobacteria; order Hyphomicrobiales; family Nitrobacteraceae; genus Bradyrhizobium; species Bradyrhizobium sp. CCGB20. Next base: position 637,300 of record NZ_JANADN010000001.1, read on the forward strand.
GATGTCGGCATTGGCGACGCGCAGGTCGACGTTGGCGATCGCAGTCGTCTTGTCATGCGGCGCGACGACGCGGCAGTTATATTTCTGCTTGAGTTCGGCGACCCCGCCGACATGATCGCCATGATGATGAGTGATCAGGATGTCGGTGAGCTGCCAGCCCTCGCGCTCCAGCGCCTTCAGGATGGGGCCGGCCTCCGGCGCGTCGATCGACGCCGTTGCCTTGGTTTCCACATCGTGGATCAGATAACCGAAATTATCGTTTAAACAGGTGAAAGTACGAATTTCGGCGGCCATGTCATCTCCATCGCGCTCAGCCCCGCAGACAAATATGGCGTTAACGTTGCGCAGGCAATGCAATATTCCGCGCGCGGGGGCCGCCTTGTGCATGTTACATTGCCGTCATGACCATTGATGTCGTCGACCTCCGCGAGTTCTATTCCCGTCGCCTCGGGATTGTGGCGCGGCAAATGATCAATCGCGGCATCAGGGAGCGCTGGCCGACCGCCGCGGGCCAGCGTGTGCTCGGCTTCGGCTATCCCACGCCCTATCTCGGCCTGTTCCGCGAGGACGCGGAGCGCTGCATCGCCTTCATGCCGTCGGCGCAGGGCGTGTTGAAATGGCCGACGGGACGGCCGGCGCTGGCCTCGCTGGTCGATGAATTCTCGCTGCCGCTTCCCGACGCCGCGGTCGACCGTATCCTGCTGATTCATGCATTGGAGATGTCGGATGATCCGGCGGCGCTCTTGCGCGAGGTGTGGCGGGTGTTGTCGCCCTCCGGCCGCGTGATCGCGGTGATCCCGAACCGGCGCGGGGTGTGGACCCGCACCGACAGCACGCCGTTCGGTCACGGCCGGCCCTATTCGCGTTCACAGATCACTGACCTCTTGCGCCAGACCTGGTTCACGCCGACCGCCTGGGGCGAGGCGCTGTTCATGCCGCCCTATGCCGGCGGCTGGGTGCTGAAATCGGCGCAGATGTGGGAGCGTGCGGGCGCGGCGCTGTCGTTGCCCTTTGCCGGCGTGCACATTGTCGAGGCGACCAAGCAGGTCTATCGCGCGATCCCCGCCAAGCGCGAACGGGCGCGGCTGATTCCCGCGCTGACGAAGCCCGTGCTGGTGCCGTCCTCGACCACGGTCAGGCGCAGCTAAAAACAAATCGTCCCGGCGAGGCCGGGACGATTCAGTTCAGGATGTCTGGCGAAAGGGCTGCGGCTTACTCGCCGGAGGCCACTTCGTCGCTGGAGCCGGCGGGAGCCGCCTCGCGCTCGGCGCGCGGGCCATGCGGGCGGCGCCGGCGCCGCGGAAAGCGCTCGCCGCCACCACCGCCTTCGAAGCCGGGCTGAGCGCCATTTGCGGCACTATTCACCTGCGGCTGTGCGCCGGTGATGAAGGAGGGCAGGCGATCGACGCTGCCGGTGTCGGCAACGACGGGCTGCGGCTGGTTCTGCGGTTGCGGCTGCGGCTGATATTGCGGCTGCGGACGATGGTCGCGCTCGCGATGCTCGCGCGGCTGCTGCTGGTCGCGCTGATAGGGCTGCTGGCTGTCGCGCTGCTGATGATCACGCTGGTGATCGCGCTGACCGTCACGGTCACGCACGAAAGGCTGCTGCTGCGGCTGCGGGACGAAGCCCGGCTCCTGGCCGAAATTCGAGAAATTCTCGCCGTCGTCCTCGCTGTCGTCAGCGCTGGTGCTGACGGGCTCGTCGCCGCGCGGCTGCTGGTTCTGGCGGAACTGTTCCTGGGCCGCCGCGATCAGGCGGAAATAATGCTCGGCATGCTGGTAGTAGTTCTCGGCGGCGACCGGGTCGCCGGAGGAGCGCGCATCGCGCGCGAGCTGAAGATATTTTTCGGCGATGTGCGAAGCCGTGCCGCGGATCTTGATGTCGGGTCCGTTCGATTCGTAAACCCGGGTCATCGGGTTCTGGCCGCGCCGGTTATTGTTGTTGTTATTGTTGTTGCGGTTGCGCATCCGCTGCTTGTTCTGACCGTTTCTCATGTCCTGCCTTTAATTCCAGCCCTAAAGGTTGCACGCATTACTGATTGCTCGGAGTGACCTGGTGACAGCGGTTCACATTTCTCGCGCGCACCGCGCGCAAGAGCGGCTTGAACCCTGCCGATGTTCGTCGACCGTCGCGTTCAACAAAGACGCGTTCCCCACCCGCCAGCACTCATTGCCAGCGAACCCATTCATATCGCCTGCCGAAACAAGCCCAGCTTTGTTGCGTAAGTCTTCAAGCGCAATATCAGGCTTTCGTTCACTTTGCGGTCGGAGAGCAGCGCAGCTCCAATGGCGATCGCGCTCAACAGGACCAGCGGCTTGGAACCTTTAATCAGTAAAGCTCTCGCCCGAGAGCCCGGCTTTCGCCCGTAGGTCTACGGGGCCGGCACCGATGTGTTGACCGGAACGTAGTCGTTCCCAAGAGATATTCCAAGAGGTTTTTTGCAGCCCAATCCGGCTTTTATGGGGGCATTTTTCGGGCCGAGACGGCCCGCGGGATGCCCGCCAGATCGGCCCTGGGCGGCCTGTCCACAGACAACGCGGCGGCCGTCATCAAGGTTTCAATATCCCCGGCCTGTCCCTGTCCCGCCTCGACGATCAACGCCCCGCCGGGTGCGAGACGCTCGGCCGCCTGCGGGATCAGGGCGCGGTAGGCGTCATAGCCGTCATTGCCGCCGTCGAGCGCCAGATGCGGATCGTGCTCGCGCACTTCGATGCCCAGTTTCGGAATTTCCCCTGAGGGAATATAGGGCGGATTCGACACGATGAGATCGAACGGGCCGCTTAGCGCCGCCGCATAGGAGCAGGCGACGAAGCCGGAGCGGCCGGCAAGACCAAGAGCTGCGGCATTGCTCCTCGCGGTGTTGAGGGCGGAGAGGCTGAGATCGGTTCCGACACCGAAGGCATCGGGAATTTCGTGCAGCAGCGCGAGCAGGATCGCGCCGGATCCGGTGCCGATATCCGCAATTCGCGGGTGCCGCCCCGATATCGTGGCCCCGCGAAAGATCTCGAGTGCCAGTTCGACGACGGTCTCGGTGTCCGGCCGCGGCACCAGCGTCGCCTCGGACAGCTGGAACGGCAGGCCCCAGAATTCGCGCGCGCCGAGAATGCGGGCGACCGGCTCATGCGCGAGGCGGCGCTGCGCATATGCTTCGAGCCGCGCAGCCTCTTCGGCCGTGAGTTGGCGCGCCGCCTGCGTGACCATGCCGGTCAAATCAAGCCTCAGCGCAGCGCCGACAAGCAGGCGCGCATCAAGGGCGGGCTCCTCGATGCCGGCCGATTTAAGCCGTGCCGCAAGTGCGCGCCGCGCACTCTCGATGCTGTGTCCGGGATCGAAACCTGTCGCCAATGGAGCCATCCTGCCTGGTCTCGTGGATAGATCGGCGGCATTGCTTGCGTCAACGGAAAGGAGCGCGTTTGATCGCATCTCGCAGCGAGGGAGGGATCCATGACGGCCTACGACGATCAGAACGTCTTCGCAAAGATCCTGCGCGGCGAGATTCCCTGCTTCGAGGTTTTCAGGGACGACCGCAGCCTCGCCTTCCTCGACATCATGCCGCGCTCGCCCGGACACACGCTGGTCATTCCCCGGGCGCCGGCGCGCGGCATCCTCGACATCGCGGACGACGATCTCGCCGCAGTTGCACGAACCGCCAAGCGGATCGCGGTCGCGGCGATGAAGGCGTTCGACGCCGAGGGTATCATTCTGCAGCAGTTCAGCGAGCCCGCCAGCGGGCAGGTCGTCCTTCACCTGCACATGCACGTCATGCCGGTCAGGGCCGGCGTCGAATTGCTGCCGGCGCAGACGCGCAAGGAAGACATGGCGGTGCTCGCCGATCACGCCAAACGGATGATCGCTGCGCTGGGCAGTTGATTGGCGGCTAACTAGACGCCGAGATAGCGCTGCAGCAGCTCCGGCTGGGCCTTGAGCTCCTGCGCTGGGCCTTCGTGCACGATGTGGCCGTTGTTGATGATGTAGATCCGTGTCGCCAGCGCCAGCGTCGCCGCCAGATTCTGCTCGACGAGCACGATGGTCTGGCCGGCGGCTGCGAGCTCGCGGCAGGCCTTGACGAGATCGTGGACGATCACGGGCGCGAGCCCCTCGAACGGCTCATCCAGCAGCACGATCTTGGGATCGCGCACCAGCGCGCGCGCGATCGCGAGCATCTGCTGCTCGCCGCCGGAGAGCTCGGTGCCGCGGTTGTTGCGCCGCTCCTTCAGCCGCGGAAACATCTCGTAGATGCGCTCGAGCGGCCAGCGCTTTGGCGCGGTGATCCCGGCGAGGACGATGTTCTCCTCCACCGACAGGCTGCCGAAGATCCGCCGCTCCTCGTGCACGAGCTGCATGCCGGCCTGCGCGATTCTGTGGCTCTTGCGTCCGGCGATGTCGATGCCGTCGAACTTCACACTGCCGCTGCGCGGCGTCACGACGCCCATCAGGCTCTTCAGCGTCGTGCTCTTGCCGGCGCCGTTCCGCCCGAGCAGCGCCACCACCTCGTGCCGCTCGACGCGCATCGCGACGTCGAACAGGATGTGGGAGTCGCCGTAATAGCTGTTCAGGCCATTGACCTCGATCAGGCTCATGCGGCGATCTCTCCGTGAACGCCGCCGAGATAGGCTTCCTGCACTGCGGCGTTGGTCCTGATTTCTTCCGGTGTGCCGTCCAGCAGCACCTTGCCCTCCTGGAGCACCGTCACGCGCTCGACCAGCTCGAACAGCGAATCCATGTCGTGGTCGATGATGATCATGGTGCGCCCGCGCGCGATCGATTTGAGCAGCTTGACGGTCTCGACCCGCTCGCGCGGGCTCATGCCCGCGAGCGGCTCGTCGAGCAGCAGCAGGCGCGGCGAGGTGGCGAGTGCAAGCCCGATCTCCAGCCTGCGCTTCTCGCCATAGGCGAGCTCGGAGACCGGCGTGTCGGCGCGGCGGGTCAGATTGACCAGGGCCAGCGTGTGCTCCACCTGCTCGGTCAGGCCCTTGACGCCCGAGAGCTTGCGGAACAGGTCGAGCCGGAATATTCCGCGTAGTTCCGCCAGCGCTGCGATGGTCAGGTTCTGCCGCACTGTCAGCCCGGTGAAGAGCTGGTTGACCTGGTAGCTCTTGGTGAGCCCGAGCTGGCAAACCTCGGTGACCTTCAATCCCGTGATGTCGCGGCCCTCGAACACGATCTGGCCGGAGGTCGGCGCGATCTCGCAGGTCAGCATTTTGAAGAAGGTCGATTTGCCGGCGCCGTTGGGTCCGATGATGCCGCGCAGCTCGCCCTGATTGACGCTGAAATCGATGTCGCTGTTGGCGACGAGGCCGCCATAACGCTTGGTCAGGCCCGTGGCTTTCAGGATCGGGCCGGAATAGGCGGGATGCTCGACCTCCTTGGCCTGCATCGGTGCCGGCGCGGGCTGCTGCATGGCCTCGGCGTCAGCGGCTTCCTGTTCGGCCTCCGCTTCCGTCCGCTTACGCTTGCCGGAGAACAGGCGATAGAGATCGGCGATCCCGCCGATGATGCCGCCGCGCAGGAAGCAGACCAGCAGCACGAACACGACGCCGAGCACGAGCTTCCAGGCGGCCCCCAGGCCCAGCGCGGACTGCAGGAAATCCTGAAGGAAGAGCCAAACGGTCGCGCCGACCAGCGGCCCGAACAGCGTGCCCCGGCCGCCGATCGCCGTCTGCATCACGAGCTGGCCCGAGGTGTCGAAGGTGAAGGCGTCGGGCGGCATGAAGGCCTGCAGCACGCCGAGCAGGCCGCCGGCGAAGCCCGCGTAAGCGGCCGCGATCACGAAGGCTGTCAGCTTGTAGCCGTGGATGTTGTGGCCGACGGCGGTGGCGCGCAGCGGATTGTCCCGGATCGCACTGAAGATGGCGCCGACCGGCGAGCGGACGATCCTGAGCGCGATGATGACGCCGATGAAGTAGCAGAGCGCGATGAACTGATAGAGCGACCAGCCATTGGTGAAGTGCAGTGTGGTGAAACCGAGGTTGAAGCTCGGTGTCGGTACGCCCGGCAGGCCGTTCTCGCCGCCGGTGAAGTCCGAGAGCGGGTTGAACTCGACGAAGAAAAATACCTCCGCGATCGCCACGGTGATCATGGCGAAATAGATGCCTGTGCGGCGCAGCGCGATCAGGCCGATCAGATAGCCGGTCGCCGCCGCTGCGATCATGCCGATGATCAGCGCGCCCAGCACGTTGCCGAAGCCCGCGCGGGTCAGGAGATAGGCGGCGACGAAGCCGCCGGTGCCGTAGAAGGCGGACTGGCCGAACGACAAGAGGCCGGTGAATCCGAACAGGATGTCGAAGCCGAGACCGAACAGGCCCCAGACCAGGATCCGGTTCACGGTGTTCGGGGCGAAGCCGAGATGCGGCAGCACGAACGGGGCTGCGATCAACCCGATCGCGGTCAGGATCTCGATCAGGAACGGGCGTTGCTTGAGCATCTCGAAATCGCTTACTCGCGGCCCTGGACGCCGAGCAGGCCATGCGGTCGCACCACGAGTACGAGCGTCATTGCCGCAAACAGCATCACATAGGCATAGCCGGGGTTGAACATGGAGGTGACGCTGATGATCTCGCCGGCGATCAGGCCGCCGAGGATGGCGCCGGGGAACGAGCCGACGCCGCCGATCACCACCACCACGAAGGTCTGGACCAGGATGTCGTCACCGATGCCCGGTGTCAGCGACACCACCGGCGCGTTGACGATGCCGGCAAAGCCCGCGGCCATCGCGCCGATGCCGAACACGACCATGAAGACGCGGTAGACGTTGATGCCGAGTGAATCGACCATCACCGAATCCTCGATGCCGGCGCGCACGATCATGCCGAGCCGGGTGCGGTAGAGGATGATGAACAGCGCGCCGAGCGCGATCGCGACGATGCCGACCACGGCGAGGCGGTAGGTCGGATAGAACATGAAGCCGAGATTGGTGATGCCCTGGAACAGCGCCGGCGGCGGCACCAGCTGCGACTGGCTCGAGAAGATCAGGCGCACGAGCTCGACGAAACAGATGCCGAGCCCGAAGGTCACGAGCAGCTGATCCTCGTGCGGGCGGTGATAGAAGTGCCGGATGATCACGCGTTCCATGAGAACGCCGAGCAACATCACGAACAGCGAGCCCGCGATGACGGCGATGACGAACGACTCCGTGTACTGGTAGGCGACGAAGCCGGCATAGCCGCCGATCATGAACATCGCGCCATGCGCGAGGTTGAGCACGCCGAGCGTGCCGTAGATGATGGTCAGGCCGGAGCTGATCAGCGCGAGCAAAGCGCCGAGTGCGAGCCCGTTGAAGAGCTGTGAAACGAGGTTGGGCCAACTGATCATGCGACTGTCGCCGTTGTGACGCGCGATGGAGCTGCGTCAAAAAAGGTGACGCCGCAGGACCAGAGTGCAGCCCGCGGCGTCACAGGGGTTAGCGCGGGCTCAGCTGTAGTCGCCGGGATGGCAGCCGAACGCGTCCGGCTTCTGCATCAGGCCTTCACCCTGGACGATCTCGACGACGTCATACCAGTCTTCCTTGTTCTTCATGTCCTTCTGCTGCTTGCCCTTGACGATGATCACCGGGCGGACGCACTGGTGATCCTCGGGGCGGTAATGCACGTCGCCGACGAGGGAGGGGATCGTCTCGCCCTTCTCATAGGCCTTGATCACGTCGGGCGGATTGAAGCTGCCGGCCTGCTCGCACATGCGGGCCCAGTGCGCGAAGCTGACATAGGCGTTCTCGGCGCCCCATTCCGGCTTGTAGCCGTACTTCTTCTCGAAGGCCTCGTTGAACATCTTGGCCAGCGGGAACTTGTCCTCGATCGTCCACCAATAGTCGGTGGCGGCGTAGACGCCCTGCATCAGGCCGCCGGTCTCGCGCGCGATGAACGGCACCTGGTAGGGGACGACCAGCTTCATCTTGTCGAGCACGCCGAACTGCTTGGCCTGCTGGGTCGACAGCACCGCGTCGTGGCCCCAATTGACGTTGATGAGCACGTCGGCGCCGGAGTTCGCGACGTTCAGCAGATAGGATGAATAGTCGGGCGCGCCGAGCGGTGCGACCTGGTTGGTCACTGTCGTCCAGCCCGCGGTCGCGAGAAAATCCTGCATCGACTTGGTGACGGTGTGTCCATAGGTGTAATCGGGTGTCAGGTAGGCCGCCTTCTTGCCCTTGCCGAACTCCCTCACCATCACCGGGCCGATCGCCGCAGCGGCGGTCTGGCCGAAGAAATTCTGGCGGAAGCCGTAGCGAACGCAGTCCTTGCCGGTGGTGTCGTTCGAGCCGGAAATGCCGCACACGAACAGCACGTGTTCGCGCTGCGCGAGCTTGTTGAGCGCGACCGCAACGGCGCTCGACGTGCCGCCGGTGATCATGATCGCCTTGTTCTCGCTGATGAAGCGCTGCTGCGCCTGCACCGCCTCGTTCGGCTTGGCCGCGGAATCCGCGACGCCGAACTTTAGCTCCTTGCCCAGCACGCCCTTGCTGGTCTTCGGCGAGATCTTCTTGATCAGGTCATGGCCGCTGTTGATGTGCTCGATCGCGAGCTGGTAGCCCTTGAGTTCGTCTTCGCCCTGTACGGCATAGGTGCCGGTGCGCGGCACCGAGATTCCGATGAAGGCGGTGGAACCCGACACGCCGGCGGGGTAGGAGCCGATCGGCTTGTCCTCGGCAAAGGCCGGCATCGCGGGCAGCATCGAGCCGCCGATCAGGCCTGCCGTGGTCTGGAGCAGGCCGCGGCGCGAGAGGCCGCGGCGGATGAGATCGTCAGTCATGGTCGTTTCCTCCGAACATCGTTCTTGTTTTGCAGGCGCAAGCGCGACCTGTCCGGCGCCAGCCGACCTCGTTGGCCTGCTGCGCCGGGCACGTCACATCCGCGTGTAGCTCTTGGCCCTAAGCATTGCTTGTGAAGGTCTTCTGTCAAATTCGCCTTTGGTCGAACGACGAAAATTATGTCGTGAAAACATATCGGATAACGATATATATTAGTCTTTGTGACTATGAGGCTGGCGGGTTCGGCGAGAGAAATGGCGCGGCAGACGACAGTGGCGGGTGTGCGGAAGCGACGATCCTGGCCGCAGGAGGCGGAGCGGCCTGAGGCGGCGTGGCCTGCGGAGGGCAATCGGCCGACCAACGAGCGGGGACCGGCTATCGGCTCCGCTCAGGTGAGCGCGCGCCTGCGCCGATGAAGAGACTGAGCGTGCGGGCCCAGAACATCCTGAAGGAACTCGCGGTTGAGCTCACCGGCGAGCAGCCGCCGAAGGGAAATTGGTCGCCGTCGCGCGATCTGCTGCGTGCGTTGACGGCCGAGCGTCTCGCGACCGCGCGCAATTGCGGTCCGCATACGATGCGGGAGATCGTCGACTGGGCGCAGGGCTGCGGCGTGACCATCAGGCCGCTGCTTCCGCCGGGCGGCTCGCTGTCGCAGATGTGGGCGGAGCTGATTGCCAATGCGTCGGCAGGTAGCCTGACCAGTGCAGAGATCGCCGGCGCACTGCAGCGCTCGATCCGGCGGAAGAGCGTCCGCATCCCGATCGCGTTTCAGGTCATCCTGGTGAAAATCCTGCTCTCCAGCTTCGAATAGGGGGCGGATAGCTGTGCATCCGCGGCGCCGGCCGGTTGGTCCGGCTGGGGTCGCTTGCTACTTTCGGCTATGCCTCCGGTGATGACGGGCGGCATGGTCGAGGTGGTCATGGTTCAGGCGAAGAAGGTGCAGCGGTCCAAGGTGACGACGCCGGCCAAGCGCACCGGCGGCGCGATGCGTGATTCCGATTACGCCGCGCTGGCACAGTTCCGCTACCAGATCCGCAGCTTTCTGGCGTTCAGCGAGGCGGCGGCGGCCCAGCAGGGTTTGACGCCGACGCAGCACCAGGCGCTGCTTGGTATCAAGGGCTTTGTCCGTCCGGGACCAGCGACCGTCGGTGACGTCGCGCGATTCCTGCTGATCCGCCATCACTCCGCTGTCGAACTCATCAACCGCCTCGCCAAGCTCGAGCTGGTCAGCCGGGTTGCCGACCCCGAAGACGCGAGACGCGTCCTTCTCAAGCTGACGAAGAAGGGGGAGCAGAAGCTCCAGGCCCTTTCCCGGAAGAATCTCGAAGAGCTTCGCCGCGCCGCGAGCCCGGCATTGAGCCGGCTGTTGAAATCGTTCCGAGTCGCCAGCGAGGCCTGAGCGCCGGCTACGCCGCCGCACCTTGTGCGGCGAGCTGCGCGGCCTGGTGCTCGGTGGTCAGCGCGTCGGTCAATTCGCCGAGCGCTTCGCCGGCGATCACCTGGGGCAGCTTGTAGAGCGTCAGGTTGATGCGATGATCGGTGACGCGGCCTTGCGGGAAATTATAGGTCCGGATGCGCTCGCTGCGGTCGCCGGAGCCGACCTTCTCCTTGCGCTCGGCCGAGCGGGCGGCATCGGCGCGCTGGCGCTCGGCATCATAGATGCGCGAGCGCAGAATGTTCATGGCGGAGGCGCGGTTCTTGTGCTGCGAGCGGCTGTCCTGCATCATCACCACGATGCCGGTCGGAATGTGGGTGATGCGGATCGCCGATTCCGTCTTGTTGACGTGCTGGCCGCCGGCGCCTTGCGCACGCATGGTCTCGATGCGCAGATCGTCGTTCTTGATCTCGACGTCGACATCCTCGACCTCCGGCAGCACGGCGACCGTCGCGGCGGAGGTGTGGATACGCCCTTGCGTCTCGGTGTCGGGCACGCGCTGCACGCGGTGCACGCCGGATTCGAATTTCAGTTTCGAGAACGCGCCGCGGCCCTGGACCTCCGCGATGATTTCCTTGTAGCCGCCGACCGTGCCTTCGCTCGCCGAGATCACCTCGACCTTCCAGCCTTGCAGGCTGGCGAAGCGCTCGTACATCCGGAACAGATCGCCGGCGAACAGCGAGGCCTCGTCGCCGCCGGTGCCGGCGCGGATTTCCAGCACCACGTTGCGGTCGTCCATGGCGTCCTTGGGCAGCAGCGCGACACGGATCTTCTGGACCAGCTCCTCGATCTTGGGTGCGAGCTCGTCGCGCTCGGCTTCCGCCATGCCGCGCATCTCGGCATCCGTCGTGGGATCGGCGATCAGCGCCTCGGTGTCGGCAAGCTCTTTGACGGCAGCGCGATAAGCCTTCACCGCCTCGATCAGCGGCGTGATCTCGGCGAGCTCGCGCGTAATCTGCACATAGCGCTCGGAGGCGAGCTGGCCCAGCGATTCGGCCTCGAGCGAGGCGTGATGCGCGAGCAGGACGTCCAGTTTGGCTTCGGGGAGTGACGACATCGGTTCAGTCTCGGGTGCGGAAAAGGGCAAAGCGGCGGGGTAGCGGCACTTGGCCCGCTACAACGCCAGGCCCTCGGCCTCGGCAAACTCCGTCAGCTTCTGCCGGATCGAGACGCTGCCCGAGGGCGCGTCCAGCAGCGGGCCGAGCATCGCTTCGGCCTTCTTCACGTCGAGATCGATCACCATCGCCTTGACCGGGCCGAGCGCGGTCGCCGAGAGCGACAGCGAGCGATAGCCCATCGCGATCAGCGCCAGTGCGCCGATCGGCTTGGAGGCCATCTCGCCGCACAGCGACAGCGACTTCTGCGCGGCGTTGGATTTTCGTGCGATCTCGCGCAGCACCCGCAGGATCGGCGCCGACATGGTGTCGAAGCGCTCGGAAACCTTGGCATTGCCGCGGTCGACCGCGAACAGGAACTGGAACAGATCGTTGGATCCGACCGAGATGAAGTCGACCTTCTTCAGGAGCTCGTCGAGCTGGTAGAGCAGGGCGGGCACCTCGACCATGGTGCCGATGTCGATGCGCTCCGGCAGGGTATGGCCGTGCTGGCGCAGATAGGTCAGCTCGCGCTCGACCAGCGCCTTCGCCGAGTCGAATTCGGCGACCTCCGAGATCATCGGGAACATGATGCGCAGCGCGCGGCCGCCGCCGGCGCGCAGCAGCGCGCGGATCTGGCCGCGCAAGAGGCCGGGGCGATCGAGCCCGAGCCGGATCGCGCGCCAGCCGAGTGCGGGATTCTCCTCGATCACCGCTTCCATATAGGGCAGTGCCTTGTCGCCGCCGATGTCGAGGGTGCGGAAGGTCACGGGCTTGGTGCCTGCGGCATCCAGCACCGTGCGATAGAGCGCGAGCTGGTCGCTGGTGCGCGGCAGGCTCTGGCCGACCATGAATTGCAGCTCGGTGCGGAACAGGCCGATGCCTGCGCTGCCGGTGTCCTCGATATGCGGCAGGTCGATGGCGAGCCCTGCGTTGATCATCAGCTCGACCTTCTGGCCGTCCTTGGTGACGCACGGAAGATCGCGCAGGGCCAGGTATTGCGCCTGGCGGCGGGCACGAAAGCGCACGCGCTCGGCGAAGGCGGCCTCGACCTCCTGCGACGGGCGGACATAGATCGAGCCCGACGTGCCGTCGACGATGATGGCGTCGCCGGGATCGGCGATGCCGGGCGCGTTCGGGACTTCGCCGACGGCGGGAATGCCGAGCGCGCGGGCCACGATCGAGACGTGGGAATTGGCGGTGCCTTCCTCCAGCACGATGCCGCGCAGGCGCTTGCGGTCGTAGTCGAGCAGCGCCGCTGGGCCCATCGCGCGCGCGATGACGATGGCGTTGTCGGGCAATTGTTCACGTGACGGCGCGTGGTCCTGCCCGACCAGCTGCCGCATCAGGCGATAACCGAGGTCCTCGAGATCGTGCAGCCGGTCGCGCAGATAGGGATCGGTCGAGCGCAGCATGCGCGCGCGGGTGTCGGATTGCACGCGCTCGACGGCTGCCTCCGCCGTGAGGCCGGTGGCGACCGCCTCGTGCAGCTTGTGCGACCAGCCCTGGTCGTTGGCGAACATGCGATAGGCTTCCAGCACCTCGCGGTGCTCGCCCCCCTCGGCGACGTCGCCGCGCTCCAGCATGCGGTCGAGATCGGCGCGCAGCTTGGTCAGCGCGGTGTCGAGCCGCTTGATCTCCTTCGGCAGATCCTCGGCGATGTAGTCCTTGATGACGACGCGCGGCTCGTGCAGCACGACATGGCCGAGCGCAATGCCTTCCGAGAGGATCGCGCCGACCTTCTGTGCCGAATGGCGGGCGGCCGGCTCCTGGCCCGGCTGGGCGAGCGCAGACAATTCGCCGGAGGCGATCAGTTCCGCCAGCACCATCGCGGTGGTCTGGAGCGCCTCGAGCTCCTCCTCGACATAGTTGCGCTTGGCGCGGTTCTGCACCACCAGCACGCCGAGCGTGTTGCCGGCGCGCAGGATCGGCACGCCGAGGAAGGAGTGGTAGATTTCTTCGCCGGTCTCCGGGCGGAACGAGAAGGCCGGGTGGTTTTGCGCGTCGCTCAGGTTGAGCGGGGTCGCCTCGCTGGCGACGAGGCCGACCAGGCCCTCATGGGCGCTCAGCACGGTGTGGTGCACCGCCTCGCGGTTGAGGCCTTCGGTGGCGTAGAGCTCGAGCGTGTTGTCGATGCGCAGCACATAGACCGAGCACACCTCCGCCACCATGTTGGCGGCGATCAGCACCACGATCTTGTCCAGCCGCTCCTGGGCCGAGACCTGCTCCGCCATGGTTTCGCGGAGCCGTCTCAACAAGACGCGGGGACCTCCCGACGCGCTCCGCATGAACCGTCAATCTCCTCCGTCTGCCGGGCCCGGCGGTATCGGCCGGCGGCTGGCCTAAAATTCCAGAAAAACAACCAGTTTGTTTGTCCGGCGCAGGCGCAAACTCTCGCTTGCACCGAATCAGCGGCCTGAACTGGGACACAGTCTGCGGCAGCCCACCCTGTTCGCCGTATAGCGAATTGAGGCTTGTTTTGCCAAGCAAAACGCCTGCCAAACGCGAAGGTGTGTACACCTTCGCGTTTGCTGCGACCGCTAAGAGAAAATTAGCCTAGGCCTGATCGAGACCGTAGAGCGTGTGCAGGGTGCGCACCGCAAGCTCTGTGTAAGCCGTGTCGATCAAAACCGAGAATTTGATCTCGGAGGTTGTGATGGCCCGGATGTTGATATTCCGTCCGGCGAGGGCCGAGAACGCCTGGGCGGCGACGCCGGCATGGCTGCGCATGCCGCTGCCGATCACCGAGATCTTGGCGACGTCGGTGGCGGTATCGAGCCGGGCATAGCCGATCTTGCCTTTGGCGGCCGTGATCGTGTCCCTGGCGCGGGTGTAGTCGGCCGCCGGCACCGTGAAGGTGAGGTCGGTGGTCTTGCCGTCCTCGGAGACGTTCTGAACGATCATGTCGACGTTGATGTTGGCGTCCGCCAGCGGGCCGAAGATCGACGCTGCCACGCCGGGCTTGTCCTCGATCTGGCGCACCGAGATCTGGGCCTCGTCCTTCGAAAAGGCGATACCGGTGACGACGTGGCTTTCCATGATCTCCTCCTCGCTGCAGATCAGCGTGCCGGGCGGCTGGTTGGCATGCGGGTCGATATCCTCGGGCTTGTCGAAGCTCGAGCGGACGAAGATCGGCATGTTGTGGACCATGCCGAGTTCCACCGAGCGGACCTGGAGCACTTTTGCGCCCTGGGAGGCCAGTTCCAGCATGTCTTCGAACGCGATCTTGTCGAGGCGGCGGGCCTTCGGCACGATTCGCGGGTCGGTGGTGTAGACGCCGTCGACGTCGGTGTAGATGTCGCAGCGGTCTGCCTTGACGGCGGCGGCGATCGCCACGGCCGAGGTGTCGGAGCCGCCGCGGCCGAGCGTGGTGATGCGATTCGTCTCGGGGTTGATGCCCTGGAAGCCGGCGACAACCGCGACCTCCTTGCGCTCCTGGAAGCGCTTGATGATCTCGCTGCCGTCGATGTCCTCGATCCGGGCCGAGGCATGGGCATCGCTGGTCTTGATCGGGATCTGCCAGCCCTGCCAGGAGCGGGCCTGGATACCCATGCCCTGAAGCACGATGGCAAGCAGGCCGGATGTCACCTGTTCGCCGGAAGCGACGACGGCGTCGTATTCGCGCGCGTCGTGCATCGGCGAGGCCTCGGTGCACCAGGCCACCAGCTCGTTGGTCTTGCCTGACATCGCCGAGACGACCACGGCCACTTCATGGCCGGCGTCGACCTCACGCTTCACATGGCGTGCGACGTTGCGGATACGTTCGATGTTGGCGACGGACGTGCCGCCGAATTTCATCACGAGGCGGCTCATGACGACGCGTGCATTCCCTCATAAGGATAAGTATGGTGACCCGCGCGAGGCGATGCCGGGGACACCCGACCGCGCGTATACAGAGGGGCGGGGCCGGGGGCAAGCGGGTTCCTGCGGGGCCATTCCGGGCAATGGGTTAATCGAGGTTATGGCGCGCTATATTGACGAAATCCTGCAACCCGGCGAACGGGTGCTGTATTCGACCAATGCGCACTGGATCTTCTATTTCCCGGCCATCCTGGCCTGGATCGTGGCCCTGGGCCTGCTGCTCCTGTCAGGGCAGACCTCGGTCGAGGGGCTCGCGATTCTGTGTCGCATCGCGGCGGGCGTGGTGGCCTTGGCGGCCCTGTTCTGGACCCTGAAGGGCTGGTTCCACCGCTTCACCACCGAGACCGACGTCACCAACCTCAGAGTTGTGCACAAGACCGGCTTCATCAAGCGCCGCACCTTTGAAATGGCGCTCGACAAGGTCGAGAGTGTCGACGTCAACCAGTCGATTCTTGGACGTATTCTCAACTACGGCGACGTGACCATCAACGGCGTCGGCGAAGGTCGCGAAACCATCCGGACCATCGCCTCGCCGCTCGCCTTCCGTAGTTCGATCACCACGCGGTAGGACCGCGCCTAACCATGAGCATGCAGCAAAATACTTCCGCCACCACCCAGCCGGGCTCGACCGTCGACGCCGCCGAGATCGCGAAATTCTCAAAGCTCTCGGCCGAATGGTGGGACCCCAACGGCAAGATGGCGCCGCTGCACCGGATCAATCCGCTGCGGCTCGGCTACATCCGCGACGCCGCCTGCCGCAAGTTCGAGCGCAACGTGCGCAGCCTCAACTGCCTCGGCGGCCTGCGGGTGCTCGACATCGGCTGCGGCGCCGGCCTGTTGTGCGAGCCGCTGTCGCGCCTCGGTGCACAGGTCATCGGCGTCGATCCGTCCCAGAGCAACATCGCCGCGGCGAAGCTGCATGCCGGCAAGAGCCATCTCGCGATCGACTATCGCTGCACCACGGTCGAGGAGATCGACCCGCGCGAGCGCTTCGACATCGTGCTGGCGATGGAGGTGGTCGAGCACGTCGTCGACGTCGGCGTCTTCCTGAAGCGCTGCGCATCGATGCTCAAGCCGAACGGTTTGATGGTGGTCTCGACCCTGAACCGGAACTGGAAGAGCTTTGCGCTCGCCATCGTCGGCGCCGAATACGTCCTGCGCTGGCTGCCGCGCGGCACCCATGAATGGAACAAGTTCGTCACCCCCGACGAGCTGACGAAGTACCTGCTCGACAACCGCCTCGTCATCACCGAGCAGACCGGCGTCGTCTACAGCCCATTCGCCGACAAATGGACCCTCTCGTCGGATATGGACGTGAACTACATGGTCGTGGCGGAAGGGATGGTGTGAGTGAGATGCGAGCTCATGCCCCTCGGACAGTGTCGTCCCTGCGAACGCAGGGACCCATAACCACAGGGAGCAGCTATGTGAAAGCTGCTAGCCCGCGCATCTAATACCGTCCGTCATCGATCGATTCCGCGGTATGGGTCCCTGCGTTCGCAGGGACGACAGAGGAGTTGGTGGCGAGAGCATCGCTCCCATGACATCGATGCGGTTGACCGCGCGGGCCTCAGCTTGCAGGTTGGCCGCAATCCTTTCCCCGCTTTAGCTACCCCCATGCTCACCATCGCCAGCCTCTGGATTCCCTTCACAGTCATTGCCGCGCTGGGCCAGGTCGCGCGCAATGCGATGCAGCGGTCGCTGACGAAGCCGCTGGGGACCTGGGGCGCGACCAATATCCGCTTCCTGTTCGGTTTTCCGTTCTCGCTGCTGTTCCTTGGGGTGGTGCTGGTCGCGACCGGCGATCATCTCGGCATGCCGCCGGGCGTGTTCTGGCCGTGGCTGCTGCTCGGGGCGCTCAGCCAGATCGTCGCGACCGGGCTGATGCTGCTCGCGATGAACGATCGCTCCTTCGTGGTGACGACGGCGTACCTCAAGACCGAGGCGATCCAGACCGCGATCTTCGGCTTCATCTTCCTCGGCGATCACCTGACCTGGCTGAAGGTGCTGGCGATCGTGATCGCGACAGTCGGCGTCGTCATCACCGCGCTGCGGCCCGGCGGCGAGAAGAGCTTTGCGGAGCTGAAGCCGACCATCACCGGTCTCGTCGCGGCCGCAGCGTTCGCGCTCTCAGCGGTCGGCTTCCGCGGTGCCATCATCAACGTCCCTGATGTCTCCTTCGTGACGGCGGCCTCGTTCACGCTGGTGCTCGGCCTGTTCGTGCAGACGCTGATCCTGACGATCTATCTGCTCTGGCAGGCGCCAAAAGTGCTTCAGTCGATCCTGGGGCTGTGGAAGCCGTCGCTGCTCGCCGGCTTCATGGGCGCTTTCGCCTCGCAATTCTGGTTCCTGGCGTTCGCGCTGACGGCGGCCGCCAATGTCCGCACGCTCGCTCTGATCGAGGTGCTGTTCGCACAGGCCGTGGCGTACTACTCGTTCAAGCAGCCGATCGCGCCGCGCGAGATTTTCGGGATCGTGCTGATCGTTGTTGGAGTCGCGTTGCTCGTGGGAGTCTGACGCGCAGCGCGCGTCAGTTCCTGTCTTCCGGCAGCGTCGGCAGTGGCGACACCTCGATGCCTTCGTCGATCAGGGACTTGGCCTCGTCGGGCGAGGCCTCGCCGTAGATCGGGCGGTGCTCCTTGTCGCCGTAATGCATCGCACGGGCTTCGTTGGCAAAACGCTCGCCGACATTGTCGGCATTTTTGACGATGTGATCGCGCAGCTCCTTGAGCTTGGCGCGCAGCTCCTTCTCTTGCGCCATCATCAGCGAGGTCGGCCCTGATGGAGCTGCCTCGGGCGTCGTCGTGGCCGGCTCCGGCGGTGGCGTCGCACGCCCGCGGCCCTTCTTGCCGACGATGCGCGGCGCCATGATCGCCTTGTCGACCTTGGCCGAGCCGCAGATCGGACAGGTCACGAGCTTGCGCTTCACCTGCGAATCGTAGGCCGACGAGCTCTGGAACCAGCTTTCGAATGCGTGGTTGCGGTCGCAGTGGAGCGCGTAGCGGATCATGCCGATCCCCGCACGAGATGCAGATGGTCTGGCCCGGCCTTGGGGTCTGCGACGCCGAAGCGGCGGCCGTGCTGGAGCGATGGGATCGCGCGGCGCGCGGTCTCGACCTTGGCCGGATCGATTTTGGCCATGATGATGCCGGGCTCGACATCGCCCTCGGCAAGGATTTCGCCCCAGGGGTCGATGATCAGGGAGTGGCCAAACGTCTCGCGCTTGTTCTCGTGCAGGCCGGCCTGCGCGGCGGCGAAGATGAAGCAGCCGGTCTCGATCGCGCGCGAACGCAGCAGGATGTGCCAATGCGCCTCACCGGTCTTGCGGGTGAAGGCGGACGGCACCGTGATGAAGGACGCGCCGCTTTCGGCCAGCGCACGGTAGAGCGCAGGGAAGCGCACGTCGTAGCAGATCGTCAGCCCGACGCGGCCCCAGGGCAGGTCGGAGATCACCGCGGTCTCGCCCGGCTGGTAATTGGCGGATTCGCGATAGCTCTCGCCGTCCGGTAGCTCGATGTCGAACATGTGGATCTTGTCGTAGCTCGCGAGCACATTGCCCTCGGGCCCGATCAGGAAGGAACGGTTGACCGCCTTCTCCTCCGAGAAGCGTAGCGCCAGCGAGCCGACATGGATGTGAATCCCGAGTTCCGCCGCGAGCGCCCGGTACGCCTTCAGCGAGGTGTCGTCCTCTTCGCGCTGGAGATGCTCGAACAGCGCCTTGCGGTTGAGCTGCATCATGTTGCTGACTTCGGGCGTCTGCACGTAGTCGGCGCCGTTGGCCGCGGCCTGCCGGATCAACCTGGTGGCCTGCGCGAGGCTCGGCTCGGGCATCAGGCCGGTGCGCATCTGCACCATGGCGGCGGTGAAAGTGCGGTTCTCGCTCATGACACCGCCTTTACGTTGTCGAGCATGCCGTCGAGCTTGCCTTCACGATCCAGCGCGTAGAGGTCGTCGCAGCCACCAATGTGAGTTCCGCCGATCCAGATCTGCGGGAAGGTCGAGCCGTCGCCGGCGCGGTCGTACATCTCCTGGCGCCAGGACGGGTCCTTGGCGATGTCGAACTCCGTGAAGGTCGCCTTCTTGCGGGTCAGCAGCGACCGGGCGGCGGAACAATAGCCGCAGCCCGGCCTGGTGTAGATCTCGACAGCAGCGGTCATGTCGTCTGGCGCTCTCATGTCATGAATTCATTGAACTATATGGGACGGGGGCCGCTCTCGACAACCCGGGCGAAGACCAGCACGTCGACCTGGGCCGCCTTGGCGCGAAGCAGGGCCCGCGCGCAGGCGTCCAGCGTCGCGCCCGAGGTCAGGACGTCGTCGATCAGGATGATCCGGCGGCCCTGGATTTCGACCTGACGGTCGGGGGATACCTGGAACGCCCCCTGCACATTGGTGGCCCGCTGGGCCCGCGACAGGCCGATCTGCTGCTCGGTGGCGCGTACCCGGCGCAGCACCTCGGCCTTCACCGTCACCCCGCTTTGCCGTGCGATGATGCGCGCCAGCGCTCCCGACTGGTTGTAGCGGCGGCGCCAGGCCCTGCGCCAATGCAAGGGCACGGGCACCAGCATATCGGCCCCGGCGAGCAGCTCGCCGCCTGCGCGTGCCATCCAGCGGCCCATGGCCGGCGCCAGATCCGTGCGGTCCTGGTATTTCAGCGCATGGACCAGCGTGCGCGCGACGTCGTCATAGCGCACCGCCGCGCGCGCCCGCTGGTAGGCCGGGGGGCTCGCGATCGCCTCCATCGACAGCATGTCGGGGCCGGGGTCGTATACGAAGGGGATGCCAAGCCGCGGGCAATAGGGCCGTTCGATGAACGACAGCCGCGTCCAGCAGGCCGCGCAAACGCCCTCGCCATCGACCGGCTCGCGGCACGACACGCACAGCGTCGGCAGCGCAATGTCGAGCGCAAGCCTTGCCGCGCGTGACAGCGCGGTGCGGCCGGCCGTCCATGCGGCCCGCAACGGTGCGGCGATGGAGCGGGTGGGGGCGGCGTCGGCTTCCATGAGGGCAGGCTAGCGTTCCGCGACAATCCGCTCAAGCCGCGCCCTCGTGCCCCGGACGCGGCGCAGCGCCACTTCGGCGGTGCGCAGTAGCGCGTCCGGGACACGCGAGAGGAGATTGCCAGAACCATTGGGATCAGCGTAACCAGCGGCATGGCCCAGACCCCTCAAGCTCCGCCTGCTCTGTTCGATCGTGCGCTTCTGCATGCGCGGCAGGGGCGCGCGCGGACGCAGGGCGAGGTGACGTTCCTGCTCGATCGCGTCGCCGAGGACATGTCCGACCGGCTGGCCGCCGTGATGCGCGAGTTTCACGCCCCGGTCGATCTCTGGACGCCCAGTGAAGGGCTCGCT
The DNA here is from genome assembly GCF_024199855.1 of Bradyrhizobium sp. CCGB20. Taxonomy (NCBI): domain Bacteria; kingdom Pseudomonadati; phylum Pseudomonadota; class Alphaproteobacteria; order Hyphomicrobiales; family Nitrobacteraceae; genus Bradyrhizobium; species Bradyrhizobium sp. CCGB20. The sequence goes on from NZ_JANADN010000001.1 coordinate 657,781, forward strand.
GGACTGCGCACTCGGCTTCCCTCCATCCAACGGATCGCGCTCGATGCGGCGGGCGTCGAGACGCTCCCCTTCGCGCCGGAAAGCCTCGACCTCGTCGTCTCGGCACTGGCGCTGCAATTCGTCAACGACCTGCCGGGCGTGCTCGCGCAAATCCGCCGCGCGTTGAAGCCGGATGGCCTGCTGCTCGCCGCAATGATCGGTGGCGACAGCCTGACCGAGCTGCGCCAGGCCTTTGCCGCCGCCGAAGCCGAATGCGAGGGCGGCGTGTCGCCGCGCGTGGCGCCGTTCGCGGATTTGCGCGACATCGGCGCACTGTTGCAACGGGCGGGCTTTGCGCTGCCGGTCACCGACGTCGACCGCGTCGTGGTGCGCTACGCCAATGCGTTCGCGCTGATGCAGGATCTTCGCCGCATGGGCGCGGCCAATGTGCTGATCGAGCGGCGCCGCGCGCCGAGCCGTCGCGCAACGCTGCTGCGCATGGCGGAAATCTACACTGAGCGTTTTGCCGATGCCGACGGCCGCATCCGCGCGACGTTCGACATCGTCTGGCTCTCCGGCTGGGCGCCGCATGCGAGCCAGCAGCAGCCGCTGAAGCCGGGGTCGGCGAAAGCAAGCCTCGCGGAAGCGGTGAAGAAGGCGGGGAAGGAGTGATCCTCATGGTGAGGAGGCGCGTCAGCGCCGTCTCGAACCATGCAGGCCCGGCTCTCACCCGCGGCCATCCTTCGAGACGCCGCTTCGCGGCTCCTCAGGATGAGGTCTGAACTCACATCAACAAATCAATCAAATGCGGGATCAGCGGAATGTCCGCTGGCGGCATCGGATAGTCGCGGAGCTTGTTGGCGCGGACCCAGGCGAGGGTCTGGCCTTCGCGCGCTTCTACCTGTCCCTCCCAGCGCCGGCAGATATAGAGCGGCATCAGCAGGTGAAAGGTCTCGTAGCCGTAGCTCGCGAATGTCAGCGGCGCCAGGCATGGCTCGGCGACGGTGATGCCGAGCTCTTCATGCAGCTCGCGGATCAGGCTCTGCTCCGGCCGCTCGCCGGGCTCGAGCTTGCCGCCGGGAAACTCCCAGAGGCCGGCAAGCGTCTTGCCCGCGGGGCGCTGTGCGATCAGCACGCGCTTGTCGGCGTCGACAAGCGCGCAGGCCACCACCAATGTCAGCTTGAGATCGGTCATGAGGTTTACGACCGGTAATCCCCGTTGATCGCGACATACTCCTTGGTGAGGTCGCAGGTCAGCACGCGGTCGCGGCCCTTGCCGAGGCCGAGCGAGACCTTGATCGCGATTTCCGGGGCCTTCATCGCCTCCGACACTTGCGCTTCGTCATAGGACGGATCGCGTGCGCCGCTCTTGGCGACGCGGATGCCGTTGAAGGAGATCGAGAGCTTGTCGCGATCGGCCGGCTCGCCGGCCTTGCCGACCGCCATCACCACGCGGCCCCAATTGGCGTCCTCGCCGGCGATCGCGGTCTTCACCAGCGGCGAGTTGGCGATCGACATCGCGATCTTGCGTGCCGAGGCCTTGGTCTTGGCGCCCTCGACCGTGATCTCGACCAGCTTGCGCGCGCCCTCGCCGTCGCGGGCGACCTGCTCGGACAGATTGGCGAGCACCTGGTTGAACGCCTTGACGAAGGCCTTGAGGCGCGGGTCGCTGGCGCGGCTGATCTTTGGCGCGCCATGCTCGGCGGCAGCACCGGTGGCGAAGGCCAGCAGCGTGTCCGAGGTCGAGGTGTCGCCGTCGATCGTCACCGCGTTAAAGGTGTCCTCGACGCCGGCCTTGAGCAGCGCCTGCAGCGCGGCCGGTGCGATCGGGGCGTCGGTGAAGATGAAGGACAGCATAGTCGCCATATCGGGCGCGATCATGCCGGCGCCCTTGGCCATGCCGTTGATGGTGACCTTGGCCTTGCCGAGCTTGACGGTCGCGGTCGCGACCTTCGGGAAGGTGTCGGTGGTCATGATCGCCTTGGCGGCCGCCAGATAGTCGCCGGCCTCGGCAGTTTCCGCGAGGCGGCCGAGCACGCCGTCGAACTTGGTCGCGTCCAGCGGCTCGCCGATCACGCCGGTGGAGGCCAGGAAGATTTCGCCCTCGCTGCAGCCGACCGCCTTGGCCGCGATCTTCGCGGTCAGCGCGGTGGAGGCTCGCCCGGTCTTGCCGGTGAAGGCATTGGCATTGCCGGAATTCACCACCAGTGCGCGCGCCTTGCCGCCCTTCAACTTGGTGCGGCACCATTCCACCGGCGCGGACGGGCATTTCGACTTGGTGAAGACGCCGGCGACCGCGGTGCCCTTGTCCATCACCGCCAGCAGCACGTCGGTGCGGTTCTTGTAGCGGATGCCGGCTTCGGCCGTCGCAAGACGGACGCCCGCGATCACGGGCATGTCTGGAACGGTTTTGGGGGCGAGCGGGGAGACGGAGGAGGACATCGCGGGGCGCCTTGGTGAGGTCTGGATATGCAGATGGCCGGGCGTTTGCCCGGCCATTGCGACGTTAGATACTATTGGCGTCCGTGAAGTGACAGCGAATTCTTACTTCTTCGCGGGGGGCGCCATCTTGCTGTCGGACGGCTTGGCGTCGGTCTTGGCCGCGTCGGCCGGCTTGGCATCCGCCGCCGGCTGGTCCAGCCGTTCGACCTTGGCCTCCGCGCGCAGCTTGGCGACGTAGTCGGCCTGGGCCTTGCGGGTGACGTACTGCTCGATCTGCGCCTTGACCTGCTCGAAGTCCGGCGCCTTGCGGTTGCGCTTTTCCTCGACCTTGATGATGTGCCAGCCGAACTGCGACTTCACGGGATCGGAGATCTTGCCCGGCTCCAGCGCGAAGGCGACCGCCGAGAATTCCGGCACCATCTGTTCCTTGGTGAAGAAGCCGAGGTCGCCGCCGTCGGCCGAGCCCGGATCCTTGGACTTCTTCTTGGCGAGCTCGGCGAAATCGGCGCCCTTGTCGAGCTCGGCCTTCACCGCCTTGGCCTCGTCCTCGGTCTCGACCAGGATGTGGCGGGCGCGCACCTCCTGCTCGCCGGTGATCTGCTTGGAGGCCTCCTCGTAGACCTTCTTCATGGCGTCGGGGGTGGTGGCGGCCTTGCCCTCGCCCGCGAGCAGGCTGTCCATCAGCAGGCGGTTGCGGGCGAACGCCAGGCGCTTCTTGAACTCCTCGCTGTCGGCGACCTTCTTGTCCTCGGCAGCCTTGCCGACGATCTTCATGTCGATCAGGAACGACAGGACGTTCTCGTCCTTGGTCGCCGGGTCCATCTGGGCGAGGCTCGGTCCGAGTTCCTCCTCGGCCATGGCGACGTCGCTCTTCCTGATTTCCGCGCCATTGACCTTCGCCAGCACCGGATCGTCAGCGGCCCGGAGCGGGCCCGCAAACGCCAGGGTCAGCGCCAGAGCGAGGCTGCCAGCCAGGGCGGACGCATAGCGGAAACGCTGGCCGGTGATTACCGGGAACGAGGTGGTCATGGAAAATCCTTTTGTTGAAGCAGGGGGCTGCTCGAGCGGGGCGGACACTCGCCCAATTCAGGGGGGCTTGGCAACGCGAAAAGTCTGTCAAAATGATGAATTAGCCGCAATGCGCCCGCCGTTGACAAGGCCCTGACCGGGCCATATCTCTGCCCGGTCGCGACCATGGCGATGGCGTTTATTTTGCTGCGTTTTTGGCCGTTGAACCCAGACTTGCCCAATTCCCACCCATATGGCGGATGACCCCCGCAGTCCGGGCTCTGGCGCCATCAGGCGTCACGGTGAGTTGATAGGCAGGCGGGTGACAACTTCTTGGCTGCACCGCGGTTAAATCGCGAACACAGGAACTAGGCATGATCGGCGCGCTCGCCCGCAAGTTTTTCGGCTCCGCCAACGACCGGCGGGTGAAGGGATATCAGTCCCGCGTCAACGCGATCAACGCGCTGGAGCCGGAGGTCTCGAAACTCTCCGACGAGGCGCTGAAGGCCCGCACCGCCGAATTCAAGAAGCAGCTCGCCGAAGGCAAGACGCTCGACGACCTGCTGGTGCCCGCCTTCGCCACCGTGCGCGAGGCCGCCAAGCGGACGCTCGGCCAGCGCCATTTCGACGTCCAGCTGATCGGCGGCATCGTGCTGCACGAGGGCGACATCGCCGAGATGAAGACCGGCGAAGGCAAGACGCTGGTCGCAACGCTTGCGGTGTACCTGAACGCGCTCGCCGGCAAGGGCGTCCACGTCGTCACCGTCAACGACTACCTCGCCCGCCGCGACTCCGGCTGGATGGGCCAGATCTACGGCTTCCTCGGCATGACCACGGGCGTGATCGTCCATGGCCTGGACGATGCCGAGCGCAAGGCCGCCTATGCCTGCGACATCACCTACGGCACCAACAACGAATACGGCTTCGACTATCTGCGCGACAACATGAAGTACCGGCTCGAGGACATGGTCCAGCGGCCGCACTTCTACGCCATCGTCGACGAGGTCGATTCCATCCTGATCGACGAAGCGCGCACGCCGCTGATCATCTCCGGCCCGCTCGACGACCGTTCGGAATTCTACAACACCATCGACGGCTTCCTGCCCAAGCTCGACAAGACCGACTACGAGGTCGACGAGAAGCAGCGTACGGTGACGCTGACCGAAGGCGGCATGGAGAAGATCGAGACGTTGCTGCGTGACGCCGGCCAGCTCAAGGGCGAGTCGCTCTACGACGTCGAGAACGTCTCCGTCGTGCACCACATCAACCAGGCGCTGCGCGCCCACACGCTGTTCACGCGCGACAAGGACTACATCGTCCGCGACGACGAGGTCGTCATCATCGACGAGTTCACCGGACGCATGATGGCCGGCCGGCGCTATTCGGAAGGCCTGCACCAGGCGCTGGAAGCCAAGGAGCATGTCCAGGTCCAGCCGGAAAACCAGACGCTGGCCTCGATCACCTTCCAGAACTATTTCCGGATGTACGAAAAGCTCGCCGGCATGACCGGTACGGCGCTGACCGAAGCCGACGAATTGTTCGACATCTACAAGCTCGAGGTCGTGGAAATCCCGACCAATCTGTCGGTCGCCCGCCTCGACGAGGACGACGAGGTCTATCGCACCCAGAACGAGAAATACGCCGCGATCCTGGCCGAGATCGAGCGCGCCAATGCGCGCCTGCAGCCGGTGCTGGTCGGCACCGCCTCGATCGAAAAGTCGGAAGTGATCGCCGAATATCTGAAGAAGCACGGCTACCGGCAGATCGATTTCGGCAACGAAAACTCGATGCAGAAGCTGTACGCCGCCGCCCGCGCCGGCAAGCCGGCCAAGCTGTTCGCGGTGCTGAACGCGCGCTTCCACGAGCAGGAAGCCTATATCGTCGCGGAAGCCGGCGTGCCCGGTGCGATCACGATCGCGACCAACATGGCCGGCCGCGGTACCGACATCAAGCTCGGCGGCTCGCTCGAGATGCGCATCCAGCAGGAGACTGCGGGCATCGAGGACGAGGCCGAGAAGGCCAAGAAGATCGAGCAGATCAAGGCCGACATCGAGCACTTCCGCGACATCGTGCTGAGGGCCGAGGAAGAGGTCGAGATCGAGCCGGCCAAGGGTAGTAAGCCCGCCAAGACCGTGAAGAAGCCCGGCGGCCTCTACATCATGGGCTCCGAGCGCCACGAATCCCGCCGCATCGACAACCAGCTGCGCGGCCGCTCCGGCCGTCAGGGCGACCCCGGCCGCTCGAAGTTCTTCCTGTCGCTGGAAGACGATCTGATGCGCATCTTCGGCTCGGATCGCCTCGACAGCATGCTGCAGCGTCTCGGCCTGAAGGAAGGCGAGGCGATCATCCATCCCTGGATCAACAAGGCGCTCGAGAAGGCGCAGCAGAAGGTCGAGGCGCGCAACTTCGACATCCGCAAGAACCTGCTCAAGTTCGACAACGTCCAGAACGACCAGCGCAAGGTGATCTTCGACCAGCGCGTCGATTTGATGAAGGACGAGAGCGTCGCCGAGACGATCTCCGACATGCGCCACGCCTTCATCGACGATCTCGTCGCCAAGCACGTGCCCGAGCATGCCTATGCCGAGCAGTGGGACGTCGCCGGCCTGAAGGACGAGCTGAAGCGCGTGCTCGATCTCGACCTGCCGGTCGACGACTGGGCGAAGGAAGAGGGCATCGCCGACGAGGAGCTGCTCACCCGCATCGAGACCAAGGCCGACGAGCACATGGCCGCCAAGGTCGCGCAGTGGGGTCCCGACGTGATGCGTTACGTCGAGAAGACCATTTTGCTGCAGACGCTCGACCATCTCTGGCGCGAGCACCTGATCATGCTCGACCATCTGCGTCAGGTCATCGGCCTGCGCGGCTACGGCCAGCGCGATCCCTTGCAGGAGTACAAGACCGAAGCCTTCAATCTCTTCCAGGAGATGAGCGCCCACTTGCGCGAGGCCGTCACGGCGCAGCTGATGCGCGTCGAGATCGTCCCGCCGGAGCAGGAAGCTCCTGTCCTGCCGCAGATGGAAGCGCATAAGCTCAACCCGGACACCGGCGAGGACGAAATGGCCCTCGCCAGCGTGACGCTGGCCCCGCAGGCCACCGACGCTGCGCTGCGCGATCCCAAGAACCCGGCAAGCTGGGGCAAGGTCGGCCGCAACGAGGATTGCCCGTGCGGCTCAGGCAAGAAGTACAAGCATTGCCACGGGCGGTACGGCTAGGATCTGAATGTCCTAGTGAGGCGCGACATCGTCGCCTCACCTTCCACTGTCGTCGCCCGGTTTAACCGGGCGACCCAGTACGCCGTGGCCCCTCGGCTCAATCACAGCGGTCTCTGGAATACTGGATCGCCCGATTTAATCGGGCGATGACAGGCGAATGTGTGGCTTGCAACTGCCACCACACCGTCGTCCCTGCGAACGCAGGGACCCATACCGCGGAATCTATCGGCGACGCGCAGTCGTCGTACCGCGCACGAAAGCACAACTCCTAATCTCTGAAACAACCACGGTCTGTGGTTATGGATCCCGGATCTGCGCTTCGCTTGTCCGGGACGACGTGCTGAGAGGGCCGCGCGAAGCCGCCACTCAATTCGAGCTGTCGATCAGGCTCTCCAGCAGCCGCTTCAATTCGCTCGTGGACTTGTCGCCGTAGCTCTCCAGGATGTGCTCCTCCTGGTCCACCGCGAGCGAGTTGAGCTTCTTGCACAGCACCTTGCCGCGGTCGGAGATGAACATCAGCACCTTGCGGCGGTCGTTCGGGTCCTGCACGCGATAGACCAGCGTGTCGGAGACCATGCGGTCGATCATCTTGGTCAGCGTCGGATGGTTGAGCAGCACGGCGTCCGCGAGTTCGCCCATCGAATGGCCGCTGCCATCGGAGAGAACCTTGAGGATGCGCCATTGCTCGACGGGCACGCCTTCCTTGCTCAACCGTAGTTCGAGCTGCCGGTTGATCTCCCGGTTTGCTTGCGCGAGCAGGTAGGCGAGGTGTTCGGTGATCGGAGAGTTCGGTTTTGCCACGGCTAAGACTTCGTCTTGACCCAAATGAGTGAATGTCTTGCAATCAATGCTGCATCTATATGCACTTCAATTGTTGAATATTCAATATTTTCAAAATAGGATATTGCCCAACAAAAGGGCGGATGCCGCGGTCGCCCGAAGAATGTGCTTTCAAGTCTGGTGCCAGACAGGAGTAGGCGTGCGCACGACGGTGAACTTCCCGGCTCACGGCGGCCCGGCGTTGCCGCCGTCCATGCTGCTCAGGAATCTGTCGTCATCGGCGGCTGATGCCGATGGAGCGTTGTCGCCGGGCGATCACGCCTTCCTCAGGCGGCGCGGCGCCAACAAGCTGCGCATCGGCGGATTCATCTGCTGCACCGGATCGCCGGGGGTCTGGGGCCCCTGCGCGACGAACAGCGCGCAGCTCGCGGTCGCCGAGATCAACAAGCGGGGCGGCATCCTTGGCCGCGAGATCGAGCTTTCGATCTACGACGCCGGCGGGCCGCTCGACGAGGTCCTGAACCGCGCCGAGCAGGCGATCGCTTTCGACGAGCTCGATCTCATCGTCGGGCTGCACACCAGCGCGATCCGCGTCGGCTTGCGCGACGTCACCACGCGCCACCGCATTCCCTACATCTACACGCCCGTCTACGAGGGCGGCGAGCGCACGCCCGGCGTGATGGCGATTGGCGAGACGCCGCGCTGGCAGAGCCGGCCGTCGATCCACTGGCTTGCCGACGTCAAGAAGGCGTCGCGCTGGTACCTGATCGGCAGCGACTATGTCTGGCCCTGGCAATCGCATCGCGCCGTGAAGAACTACATCAGGGAAACCGGCGGCCATGTCGTCGGCGAAGAGTTCGTTCCCCTCGGCGAGGACAATCACGAGCCGCATCTGGCGCGCATCCGAGCCGCGAGGCCCGACGTCGTGCTGATTTCGCTGATCGGCACCGACAGCATCACCTTCAACCGTGCCTTCGGCGAATGCGGCCTCGGCGCCACGACGTTGCGGCTGGCCGGCGCCATGGACGAGACCGTGCTGCTCGGCATTGGCGCCGACAACAGCGAGAACATGTTCTGCGCGTCCGGCTATTTCTCCTGGATCGGCTCGCGGGCCAATGACGACTTCCAGATCCGCTATCGCGCGATGTTCGGGCCGAACGCCCCGCCGATCGGCTCACTCGGCCAGTCCAGCTATGAAGGCCTGCGTTTCCTCGAAGCCGTGGCGAAAAAGGCCGGTTCGCTGGCGATGGCGCCGATGCTCGCGGCGGGCCGCAACATCGTTTACGGCGGCGCGCGCGGCCCGGTCGTCGTTCGCAACGGTCACGCCCGGATGCAGATGTATCTCGCCGAGGCCGACGGCCTCGACTTCAAGCTGATCAAACCGGTCTGAGTTTGCCGCGGCAATCCGGACAGGCCGCATTTCAAAATAATACTTGAAAAGGAAAATATTTCCGTTTTGAATGTTTCGGCAGGGTCGCCGCGCGCGTCGCGCGCGTCGCGGCGGCGCGCAGCGACAGTTCAAAGAAACTTCAGGAGAGCGCCGTGACAGTTGTCCTTCCCACGCCAGCCCAGCTTCGCAGTGTCGCCGAGCAGTGCGGCCTTTCGCTCACCGACGACGACGTCGCCTCGTTCCGTGGCCTGATGCAGGGCTCGATCGAAGCCTACAATCTCGTCGGCGCGATGCCGGATGAAGTGCCGGTGGTCAAATATCCGCGCACGCCGGGCTATCAGCCGTCGGCGGAGGAAAACCCGCGCAACGCCTGGTACCGCAAATCGACCGTGAAGGGCGCCGCCAGCGGCAAGCTCAAGGGCAAGACCGTCGCGCTGAAAGACAACATCATGCTCGCCGGCGTTCCCATGATGAACGGCTCGACGACGCTCGAAGGCTACGTTCCCGATTTCGACGCCACCATCGTCACGCGCATGCTGGACGCCGGTGCCGAGATCAAGGGCAAGGTGCATTGCGAATCCTTCTGCATGTCCGGCGGCAGCCACACCAATGCGGCGGGTGCCGTCCATAATCCCTACAAAATGGGCTATTCGGCCGGCGGCTCATCGTCGGGCAGCGGCGTCGTGGTCGCGCTGGGCGAGGTCGACATGGCGATCGGCGGCGACCAGGGCGGCTCGATCCGCATGCCGTCCTCGTTCTGCGGCACCTACGGCATGAAGCCGACCTGGGGCCTCGTGCCCTACACCGGCATCATGCCGATCGAGATCTTCGTCGATCACACCGGCCCGATGACCGCGACCGTCGCCGACAACGCGCTGTTGCTCGAAGTGCTGGCCGGCGACGACGGCTACGATCCGCGCATCAAGGCACCGAAGGTCGACGAGTACACCAAGGCGCTCGGCCAGGGCGTGAAGGGCATGAAGATCGGCATCCTCAAGGAAGGTTTTGAGCAGCCGACCGCGGAGGCCGCTGTCAATGAGAGCGTCCGCGAGGCCGCCAAGCGCTTCAGGGATCTGGGTGCGACGGTCGAGACCGTCTCGATCCCGATGCATCTCGTCGGTCCCGCGATCTGGACCCCGATCGGCACCGAAGGCATGACCCAGACCATGATGTACGGCGACGGCTACGGCCTGTCCCGTGCCGATCTCTACTCGACCTCGCTGATGGATTTCCACCGCGGCTGGCGCCGGCAGGCGGACTCGCTGTCCGAGACGACAAAGCTGTTCCTGATGCTCGGCACCTACATCAACAACACGTTCGGTCCCCGCTATTACGGCAAGGCGCTCAACATCTCGCGACGCCTGACCGCAGCCTATGACAAGGCGTTCGGCGACTACGACCTGCTGCTGCTGCCGACCACGCCGATGAAGGCAACCAAGCTGCCGGAGCCCACCGCCAGCCGCGAGGACTATGTCGCCCGCGCGCTGGAGATGATCTCCAACACCGCCCCGTTCGACATCACCCATCATCCCGCGATGTCGCTGCCCTGCGGCATGGTCGACGGCCTGCCGGTCGGCCTGATGCTGGTCGGCCGGATGTTCGAGGAATCCACCATCTACCGCGCCGCGCATGCCTTCGAGCAGATCGGCGACTGGAAGAAGATGTGAGCGAGGCATTGATGCAGACGGACGGAACGCGTCAGAACAACAACCCAGAGCCCTGTTCCGATTCCATCGGAACGGGAAAGGCTCTGGCGCATGGCTAACGCGTTCGTCGCGGCGTTCGAGATCCTGAGCTTTGGCGCGATCATCGTCCTGATCGTGCTGGGGCTCGGGATCATCGCCAGCATGATGGGCATCTTCAACTTCGCGCAAGGCGAGTTCGTCCTGCTCGGGGCCTACATCACCTATCTCGCCTACGCCAAGGGCCTGCCGATCTGGGCCGGCATGCTCGCGGCGCCCGTCTTGGTCGGGGCGCTCGGCTTCGTGCTGGAGGCGCTGATCATCCGCCGCTTCTACGCCGCGCCGATCGTGGCGATGCTCGGCACCTATGCGCTCGGCCTGATCATCCGCGAGGCCGTACGTGGCCTGATCGGCGGCTTCTATCTCACCGTGCCCGAGCCGATCGGCGGCTCCATCGACATCGGTACGATCCATATCTCGGCCTGGCGCTTCACCATCATCGTCATCACGCTGCTGGTGATGGCGGGCTGCTATCTCCTGCTGTCGCGGACGAGCTTTGGCCTGCGTATGCGCGCCACGCTGGAAAATCCGTCGCTGGCGCGTGCCTCCGGCATTTCCACGCCCCTGATGTACGGCGCCACGTTTGCCTTTGGGTCAGCGCTCGCCGGCCTTGCCGGTGCGTTGATCGTGCCGGTGTTCAGCCTCTACGCCGATCTCGGCCTGCGCTTCCTGATCCAGGGCTTCGTCGCGGTGATGGTCGGCGGCGTCGGCTCCTTCATCGGACCGGTCGCGGGCGCCGGCGTCATCGGCACGCTCAGCGCCGCGCTGCCATGGGTGATGGCGCCCGTCGTCGCCGACGTCCTCGTCTTCGTGCTCGCCATTGTCTTCATCAAATTTCGGCCACAGGGCCTCATCGCTGGAAAAGGGGTTTAGTCATGTTCGATCGTACTCAACTTTCACGTCGCCGCTTCCTGTCCAACCTTGCGTTCACCACCGGTGCGGTCGCGACCGGCGTCGGCAGCTGGGTGATCCCGGCGCCGTGGGCCAATGCGGCGGAAGGCCCGATCAAGGTCGGCATCGCCACCGACCTGACCGGCCCGATCGCTTATGCCGGCAATGCCGACGCCAACGTCGCAAAGATGGTGATCAAGGAGATCAACGCGGCCGGCGGCCTGCTCGGCCGCCCGCTCGAGCTCTTCATCGAGGACACCGCCTCCAACGAATCCGTCGCCGTCGGCAACGTCCGCAAGCTGATCCAGCGCGACAAGGTCGACATGGTGCTCGGCGGCATCACCTCCTCGATGCGCAACGCGATCAAGGACCCGATCGTGGCACGCGGCAAGACGCTCTACATCTATCCGCAGCTCTACGAGGGCAAGGAGTGCACACCCTATCTGTTCTGCACCGGGCCGACGCCGGCGCAGCAGTGCGACGAGTTCATCCCCTGGCTGATCAAGAACGGCGGCAAGAAGTTCGCGCTGCCCAGCGCCAATTACGTCTGGCCGCACACGCTCAACGTCTATGCCCGCAAGGTGATCGAGGCGAATGGCGGCGAGGTCGTGTTCGAGGAATATTACCCGCTCGACCAGGTCGATTTCTCCGCGACCGTCAACCGCATCGTCTCCAACAAGGTCGACGTCGTCTTCAACACCGTCATCCCGCCGGGCGTCGGTCCGTTCTTCAAGCAGCTCTATGAAGCCGGCTTCCTCAAGAACGGCGGGCGTCTGGCTTGCGTCTACTATGACGAGAACACGCTCAACATCAATCAGGCCGCCGAGATCGAAGGGCTCGCAAGCTGTCTCGATTACTTCAAGGTGCTGACCAAGGAAAACCCGTTCGACGCGAAGATCCAGGCGGCCTACGAGAAGGACTTTCCGGGCAACTTCCTGTTCGCCGCGGGCAGCGCTGCCACCGGCACCTATCGCGGCCTGAAGCTGTGGGAGGCCGCCGTCAAGGAAGCCGGCAAGATCGACCGCGAGTCCGTCGCCGCCGCGCTTGATCACGCCAAGATCGCCGAAGGCCCGGGCGGACCGGCCGAAATGGTGCCGGGCAAGCGGCACTGCAAGATGAAGATGTACACCGCGGTCGCCAAGGGCGGGAACTACGAGATCGTCGCGCGCAGCGAGGGTCTGGTCGATCCCAAGGAATGCTGAGGCGGAATGCCGAAGTCGATGAGTGTGGTAAGAGAAGCCATCGCAGGCGACGAAGCGGACGATGCGATGGTTGAACGCGTGGCGGCGGGACAGGCCAAGAAGCAGGTCAAGGCAGGACGAAAAGTCCTGCCGATCGTGGAGGGCGTCGTGCTCGTCGCGGCGCTGCTCGCGCCGCTGGTGCTGCAGGACTATCTTACGGTGTTCGCGACCCGCGTGATCATCCTCGCACTGTTCGCGCTGTCGTTCGATCTGGTCTGGGGCTATGCCGGCATCATGAGCTTCGGCCAGGCCCTGTTCTTCGGTTCGGCCGGCTACGGTGTCGCGCTGCTCGCGCGCGACCTTGACATTACCAACATCTTCCTGGTGCTGCCGGCGGGCACGCTGATCGGCCTCACCTTCGCGCTGCTGCTCGGCGGCTTCCTGCTGCTCGGGCGGCATCCCTCCAGCGTGATCTTCGTCTCGCTGGGCACGCTCACCGGCTCCTACGCGGCCGATCGTCTCGCGCGCGGCTGGTACTATCTCGGCGGCCAGAACGGCATTCCCTCGATCGCGCCGATGTCCATTGGCGGCTACGAGTTCACGGAAGGGCCGGCCTTCTACTATCTCGTGCTCGGCATCCTCGTCGTGGTCTACCTGCTCTGCCGCTTCCTGGTGCGCTCGCAATTCGGCCTCGCGCTCGCCGGCCTGCGCGAGAACGAGCAGCGCATCGCCTTTTTCGGCTACAAGGCGCAGCATCTGAAAGCGATCATCTTCGCGATCGGCGGCGCCATCGCAGGCCTTGCCGGCAGCCTCTATGCCTTCCATGAAGGGTTCGTCTGGCCCAACATGGTCGGCGTCGTCGTCTCGACCCAGGTCGTGCTGTATGTGCTGTTCGGCGGTTCCGGCACGCTGATCGGCGCCGTCATCGGCACTGTGATCGTCGAGGGCGTCAGCTTCTGGCTGTCGGACAATTATCGCGACATCTGGCCGATCATTCTGGGCTTGCTGCTGTTGCTCGTGATCCTGTTCCGTCCGCTCGGCCTGATCAGTTTTGTGCTCGGCGAGCGCGAGCGGGTCGGCAGCTTCGGTGCTAAAGCCAAGGAGAAGCGTGATGCTCCTTGAAGCCGCCGGCATCAAGAAGGTCTTCGGCAAGCTCACCGCGCTCGACGGCGCCGCGCTCACCGTCGACGAGAACGAGTTTCACGGCCTGATCGGCCCGAACGGCTCGGGCAAGAGCACGCTGATGAAGTGTATCGCGGGGGCCGAAGTGCCGACGCAGGGCAAGGTCTCCTTCGTCGACACCGACATCACCGCATTCACGCCGACCGAACGCGCCCGCGCCGGCATGAGCCTGAAATTCCAGATCACGTCCGTGCTGCCGTCGCTGACGCTCTACGACAACATCCTGCTCGCACTGCAGGCGCAGTCCTCGCTGTTCGACCTCGTCTTCTCGCGCACGCGCGGTGCGCTGCACGACCAGGTCATGATCATGCTGACGCAGTTCCGCCTCGCCGATCGCGCCTTCGACGCGGCGGCCGCCCTGTCGCACGGCCAGCAGCAATGGCTGGAGATCGCGATGGCGCTGGCGGGCAAGCCGAAGCTGCTGTTGCTGGACGAGCCGACCGGCGGCATGAGCCTGGAGGAACGCCGCGTCACCGGCGAATTGCTCCAGCCGATCAAGAAACATTGCTCGCTCGTCATCGTCGAGCACGATCTCGATTTCATTCGCGACATCTGCGATCGCCTCACCGTGCTCGACCAGGGCAAGGTGCTGGCATCCGGCACCGTGTCCGAGATCCAGGCCAATAAAGCCGTCCAGGAGATTTATCTGCGCCGTGCCTGAATTTTTGGACATCAAGCATCTCGACGCCGGCTATGGCCGCAGCCAGGTCCTGTTCGACGTCACCCTCGGCATTCCCTGGCGCGGCGGCGTCGCCGTGCTCGGCCGCAATGGCGCCGGCAAGACCACGCTGATGAAGACCATCGTCGGCGAATTGCCGGCGTGGAAGGGTGAGGTCGCCTTCGACGGCCGCGACATCAGCCGCCGCGCGACCCAGGAGCGCGTGCGTGCCGGCATCGGCTACGTCCCGCAGGAGCATTCGGTGTTCGCGCGCCTGTCGGTGCGCGACAATCTCGCGGTCGGCTCGCTCGCGAGCAAGAAGGCCGACGCGGTCGACCAGGTGCTGACCATCTTCCCGAAACTCGGCCAGCGCCTCGACCAGCCCGCCGGCACGCTCTCCGGCGGCGAGCGCAAGATGCTCGCGATCGGCCGCGCCATGCTGGGCGATCCAAAGCTGTTGCTGCTGGATGAGCCGACCGAAGGCGTCTGGATCGGCGTGATCGAGGAGATCACCGAGCGCCTGATCGAGCTCGCGAAGACAATCGCCGTCATCATCGTCGAGCAGCACCTCGACCTCGCCCTGCGCGTCGCCGACTACGCCTACGTGCTGGATCGCGGAAGGGTCGCGCTGCAGGGGGAGGCGGGGGAGGTCAGGCGCAATCCGGAGCTGATGCGATATCTGGCGCCGTAGGGTGCGCCAGCCGAGCGGCCTTACTCACCTCAATCTCAACTGTCATGCCCCGCGAAGGCGGGGCATCCAGTACGCCGCGGCGTCTCGGTTCAAGCACAACCGTCTCTGGAATACTGGATTCCCCGCCTTCGCGGGGAATGACGGCGTCAAGCCTGGATGGACCGGAGAAAACGAGCCGCCGCCGTCGCTTACTTCACCGCTCCAAACCGGCTGTCGAACGAGTTCGACTGCACCACCGGCGCGGCTCCCATGATCTGCGTCGCTTCACTCGCACCATCGTTCACTGACGGCTTCAGCGCCGGGCGTGTCGCGGCGAGGCGCGTATCGGGCTTCGCCGGCTCGACGGGCTTGGCGGCCACGGTCGCGGCTGGCTTCGGCGCATCCTTTGCCGCATCCTTGGACTTGTCGTGTCCGGGCACGAACCGCGTCACTGCGGCCTTCAGCCGGGACGCTGCGGTGGGCGGCGTCGTGGTCGTGGCGGCCGGGGCCACGGATGCGGTGGCTTGCGGCGGCGGAGGCGTGGTCGCCGTCGTGTCGGCGGTGCCCATGCCCATCTTGCGGCCGAGATTGGAGAAGAAGCCGCCGCTGGATTTTTCGGCAGGCTGAGCTGCGGCGACGCGGGTGTTGGCGGCGGGCGCGCTGACGGCGACGACCGGCTCCTGGCTCGCGGAAGCAGTGGCGGCCGCGTCGAGATTCGGCTTGGGCGGATTGACGTGTCCGGGGATCGTGCCCGGCGCCTTCGCCATCGCCAGCATTTCCAGGGTCGAGCCTTCGGCATTCTCGGACAGGCCGGTCGAGCCCTCCGGAATCTTGGAGGCGAAGATCTTGTTCATGCCGCCGTCGATGCCGGTGTTCATGCGCGCCATCGGCGTGCCCTTGGCGACGAGCTTGTTGTACTCGGCCTGGTCGCGCTGGTCCTTCTCGCGCACGGCGCTGGCGATGTCCTCGGGGATCACATAGGCGGGGCATTTTGCCGATGCATCGAACACCGGATCGCGTTTCGCGTCGGGCGCCTTCGCCGCGTCGAACACGTATTTCCGCTCGCAGAAATCGACCTTCGGCTCCTGCCGCGTCACCTCGAAATGATCATAGCCTTCCTTGATCATCTTCCAGAACGGCATGTTCGGATTGTTCCGGTGCTTGGCCATGTTCACCGGCGTCATCTTGAACGGATAGGCCTGGAGCTGGAACGCCTTCTGGCCGCCGAAGAAGGACTCGCGGCCGAGCGAATAGATCTCCGCGATCTGCTCGTCCGTCATCGCGTAGCAGCCGCGCGAGGAGCAATCGCCATGCACCATCAGCTGCGAGCCGGTGCGGCCCAGCGCCTTGTCGAACGCGTTCGGATAGCCCGTGTTGAACGAGAGATAGTAGGCCGACTGCGGATTCATCTGGCCCGGATTGATCGAGTAAAATCCCTCCGGCGCCTGGCGGTCGCCTTCGCGCACCTTCGGTCCGAGATCGCCCGACCAGCGGCAGATCGGATAGGTCTTGAGCAGCGCGAACTGGCCGTTGCGGGTCTGCTTCCAGACCTCGAGCTCGGCCTCCTGCTTGAACAGGCGGACCAGGATCGGCGATTGCAGGTCCATGTTCTTCTCGACCATCGCGGAGAGAAGCTTTGCCGGCACCGGCTGGTTGGCCTTGGCGTTGGCCGCGAGCGAAACCTGGTCGGTGTCGCAACCGGCCAGCACAATGCTGGCGGCGAGCGCAACCGAAGCCAAGAGCGCGCGAGCAAGCGAACGAGAAATCAAGATGGACCCCACACCGTGCCGGGCAGAGAGCGCGAACCCCAGTTCTTTAGAGCATGATTCGACCGGAGATCCGGACCCGCCGTGACGGGCTTTTTCAAACCACGCTCCAGCGCTTATGCCCTGAAGCCATTGATTAAAATTCTAACCTCTGGGTCAGGTGGTCGCAACCCGAGCGGGGATCACGAGCCCGTTGGCCCAGCGGCATGGTCAACGAAGACTAAATGGACGCGACTTTGGGCCTTACTTGGGCCTTCCGGCCCAAACGGAACAGAGATCGCCGATTTGGGCAAAAAAAGGGTTAACGCGAGGTTACCGGAAGAGCTTCGTAGGGTGGGTTAGCCCCGCAGATGCGCAAAGCGCATCTGCTCGGCGTAACCCACCTCTTTTGCCTCTGCGGACGCCGCCAGTGGTGGGTTACGCCTTCGGCTAACCCACCCTACGGCACCTGAAATGCCCGAATCAGCCCAGTTTCCGGCCGATATCGAGGAATTTCTGCCGGCGCTGCTTGCGGATGGCGTCGCCGTCCAGGCCGCGCAGCTCGTCAAAGGCCTTGGCGATGGCGTCGCCCGTGGTAGCGATCATGGCGGCGGGGTCGCGGTGGGCGCCGCCGACCGGCTCCTTCAGGATGCTGTCGATCACCCCGAAGCGCAGCATGTCCTGGGCGGTGATCTTCATGTTGTTGGCGGCTTCCTGCGCCTTGCTGCCGTCGCGCCACAGGATGGAGGAGGCGGCTTCGGGCGAGATCACGCTGTAGATCGCGTGCTCCAGCATCAAGACCTTGTTGGCGGTGGTGATGGCGATGGCGCCGCCCGACATGCCTTCGCCGGTGATGATGGCGACGTTGGGCACGGTCAGCGCCATGCAGGCATCGGTCGAACGCGCGATCGCCTCGGCCTGGCCGCGCTCTTCGGCGCCGATGCCGGGATAGGCCCCGGCGGAATCGGCGAGCGACAGCACCGGCAGGCCGAACCGCTCGGCCATCTCCATCAGCCGCACGCATTTGCGATAGCCTTCGGGCCGCGCCATGCCGAAATTATGCCGGATGCGGCTTTCGGTGGAATCGCCCTTTTCCTGGCCCATCACGCAGATCGGCTCGCCGCGGAAGCGGCCGAAGCCGGCAACCAGCGCCTCGTCCTCGCCGAACTTGCGGTCGCCGGCGAGCGGGGTGAATTCGGTGATCAGGCCCTTGATGAAGTCGTTGAAATGCGGCCGCTGCGGATGCCGCGCGACCAGCGTCTTCTGCCACGGCGTCAGGTTCAGATAGAGGTCGGCCAGCGCCTGCGCCGCCTTGTCCTCGATCCGCCCGATCTCATCAGCGATGTCGGTGCCGTTGGCCGCAAGCGTCCGCAGCTCGTCGACCTTGGAGTCGAGCTCGGCGACGGGCTTTTCGAAGTCGAGATAGCTGCGCATCTGATCTGGCATCAACTCAGTATAGGGAGGACGGGACGGGGCGTCGAAGCGGATTTGAGCTCGAGGAAAGAAGTGTAGCTTCTTCAATGAGTTGGCCTGTGCGCTCCCGAGAGCGGCCAAATCGATCGTGAGGCCACGGCTCTTTCTGCGGAGATGTGGCCGAAGTCAAGGCGGTTTCATGGGGGGCCGAAGCTTGTAGCCCGGATGAGCGAAGCGATATCCGGGGCAGGTCGAGCCTCGGGCACCATCCCGGATGTCGCTTCGCTCGTCCGGGCTACGGGAGCAACTATGTCTCCGCCAGCGGGTGCAGGTCGCGCACCAGGCTCTTCAGGCGCTCCTCGACCACATGGGTGTAGATCTGCGTCGTCGAGATATCGGTGTGGCCGAGCAGGGTCTGCACGATGCGCAAGTCTGCGCCGTTGTGCAGGAGGTGGCTGGCAAAGGCGTGCCGCAGCACGTGCGGGGAGACCAGCCGGGCCTGCAGCCCCGAGGCGACCGCGAGCTCCTTGAGGTCGCGGGCGAAATGCTGCCGCGTCAGATGCCCGCTCTCGCCGGACGAGGGGAACAGCCATTTCGAAGCGGCGAGGCTGTCTTTTTTCTTCTCCGTCTTCGCCGCTTCCGTCGCCGCGAGATAATCGGCCATCGCCTGCCGTGAGGCCTCGTTGAGCGGCACCAGACGCTCCTTGTTGCCCTTGCCGCGCACCACGATCATCCGGGCGTCGCGTTTGGCCGCCGAGCGCGGCAGCGCCACCAGCTCGGAGACGCGCAGCCCGGTGGCGTAGAGCACCTCGAGCAGGCAATAGAGTCGCAAGGCGCGCAATCGCTTTGACGGCGAGGCGTCCTCCGCCTCGCTCAATTCTTTGGCGCGGCGGAGCATGCGGTCGACATCCGCGATCGACAGCACTTTCGGCAGGCCGCGGCCGCGCTTGGGGCCGGACAGGATCGCGGCGGGATCCTCGGTGCGGATGCGCTCGTTCAGGAGGAAGCGGTAGAGATGCCGCATCGCCGACAGCCGCCGCGCGACGCTGGTGGATTTGAAGCCGCGCGTGTCGAGATCGGCGAGGTAGTCGCGTAACGTCTGCGTCTCCGCGTTCGCAAAAGTATGGCCGACGCGGCCCAAAAATTCCGAGAAATCGGTGAGGTCGCGGCGGTAGGCGTCGAGCGTATTGGGGCCGGCGCCCTGTTCCGCCGCGAGCATGTCGAGGAACAGGCCGGTGAGCTTGGCATCTGAGGGCTGTACGCGCATGCCCTGGAAGCTAGCTCCTATTTCTTGAGAAATTTATCCGGCGGGATCGTCACCGTCATTTCCCGCGACTTCGGGCTCACGAAGTTCGCCAGCGCGAAGACCACGCCATAGACGATGCCGGCGATCACGGCGACGACCGTCAGGAAGCGGAACAGGCTGGGCATCGGCAAGATCTCGGAGAGGGTCCAGACGGGCAAATTAACCAATGAAATCATCCAACATGTTCGCCGTTTCGTGGCAAGAGTCCTCTGGCGAGGCCCCCTGCGGGGTCGTATAGGTGGCGAAAGCATGCCGCCTTTGGCGGCGGATCGAGCGAGACCCATGTCCGACGCCGTGTTGCCGATTCCCGGTTCGCCTGAGGCCGACATCCTGTCGGCGCTCGGGGCGCGCTCGATCGTGCTCGTCGGCATGATGGGGGTGGGCAAATCCACCATCGGCCGCCGCATGGCCGCCCGGCTCAAGCTGCCATTCGTGGACGCCGACACCGAGATCGAGGCGGCGGCCACCATGACCATACCGGAGATTTTCGAGCGTCACGGCGAGCCGCATTTCCGCGACGGCGAGGCGCGGGTGATCGCGCGTCTCCTGGACGGCGGCCCGATCGTGCTTGCGACCGGCGGCGGCGCCTTCATGCGCGAGGAGACGCGGACCCGCATCGCGGCGAAGGCGGTCTCGATCTGGCTCAAGGCGGACCACGACGTCATCATGCGCCGCGTCCGCCGCCGTGCCGACCGCCCGCTGCTCCAGACCGCCGATCCCGAAGGAACCGTGACGCGTCTGCTCACCGAGCGCGAGCCGGTCTACAGCCATGCCGACCTTACCATCGCCTCGCGCGACGTGCCGCACGACAAGATCGTCGAGGAATGCATCGAGACGCTGCGCGCCCATCTCTGCGGCGAACAGGCCGTCCAACCACCTGCCGACGTTGCGAGTGCCGTACGATGACTGCGCCCCTGAAACATTCCGATCCCGTCAATGTCGACGTCGCGCTCGGTGATCGCGCCTATGACATCGTCATCGGCCGTGGCGTGCTGGCTTCGCTCGGCGAGCGGGTCGCGGCTTTACGTCCCGGCGTGCGCACGGCGATCGTCACCGACCGCACCGTCGCGAAACACTGGCTCGAGCCGACTGAGGCATCGCTCGCGGCGAGCGGAATTCCGACCTCGCGCGTCGTGGTCGAGGAAGGCGAGATTTCCAAAACCTATGCCGGCTTGGAAAAGGTCAGCGAAGCCCTGATCGCCGCGAAGATCGAGCGTAATGATCTGGTCATCGCGCTCGGCGGCGGCGTCGTCGGCGATCTCGCCGGTTTTGCGGCGGCGATCCTGCGCCGCGGCGTCGATTTCGTGCAGGTGCCGACCTCGCTGCTGGCGCAGGTCGATTCCAGCGTCGGCGGCAAGACCGGCATCAACTCGCCGCAGGGCAAGAACCTGCTCGGCGCCTTCCACCAGCCGCTGCTCGTCATCGCCGACACCGCCGTGCTCGACACGCTGTCACCGCGGCAATTCCGCGCCGGCTACGCCGAGGTCGCCAAATACGGCGTGCTCGGCGACGAGGCTTTCTTCACCTGGCTTGAGAAGAACCATTCCGACATCTTCAAGGGTGGCTCCGCCCGCGAGCATGCGATCGCGACCTCCTGCCGCGCCAAGGCCGGAATCGTCTCGCGCGACGAGCGTGAGACCGGCGAGCGCGCGCTGCTCAATCTCGGCCACACCTTCGGTCACGCGCTGGAGGCGGCGACCGGCTTCTCCGACCGCCTGTTCCACGGCGAGGGCGTTGCGATCGGCATGACCCTGGCCGCGCAGTTCTCGGCCAGCCTCGGCATGATCGGCGAGGCCGATGCGGTGCGCGTCGAGCGGCACCTGATCGAGGCGGGCTTGCCCACCCGCCTGCAGGACATCGCCGGTTTCGCGCAGGAAGGGCTTGCCGATGCCGACGCGCTGATGGCGCTGATGGCGCAGGACAAGAAGGTCAAGCGCGGCAAGCTGACCTTCATCCTGCTGGAGGCGGTGGGGCGGGCCGTCATCGCGAAGGACGTCGAGCCGGCGCCGGTGCGCGATTTCCTGAAGGACAAGCTCGCGCAGAAAGCGTGATGCGCGACTGAAAGGCGCGAAAGCGTTTTCAAGCGAAGTGGGTACCGGTTCGCGTCAGGAAAACGCGTCAGAACGAGAAACCAGAGTGGTGCATGGACTGGCTCGGCTTCACCATCGTCATTATCTGCCTGCTGGTCTCGGGCTTCTTCGCCGCGAGCGAGACCGCGCTGACTGGCGCCTCGCGCGCCAGCATGCTCAGGCTCTCCAAGCAGGGTAACCACGACGCCGATGTGGTCTCGCAGCTGCTCGACATGCGCGAGCGCCTGATCGGCGCGCTGCTGCTCGGCAACAACATCGCCAATATCAGCGCATCCGCGCTCGCAACCTCCATCTTCACGGCCTGGTTCGGCGATGTCGGCGTGCTCTATGCCACCGGCGTGATGACGGCGCTGGTCGTGATCTTCGCGGAGGTGCTGCCGAAGACCATCGCCATCAATGCGCCCGACCGCATGGCGCTGGCCGTCGCCCGCCCGATGCGGCTGACGATGTATGTGCTGGGGCCGCTGCTGCGGATCGTCGAAGTCATCGTCCGCCTGTTGATGCGCCTGTTCGGCCTTGCCGGCGAGCACCAGGCAATCCTGTCGCCGACCGAGCGCCTGCGCGGCGCGGTCGACCTGTTGCATCACGAGGGCAAGTTCGAGAAGCAGGACCGCGACATGCTCGGCGGTCTCCTGGACCTGCGCGAGCTTCAGGTCTCCGACGTCATGATCCATCGCACCGAGATGATGATGATCAACGCCGACCTGCCGCCGGAAGAGCTGGTGCGCGAGGTGCTGGCGACCGAATACACCCGCATTCCGCTGTGGCGCGAGAAGCCGGAGAACATCATCGGCGTGCTCCACGCCAAGGATCTGCTGCGCGCGATCCGCGCCTCCGACGGCGACACCTCGCGCATCGACGTCTCCACCATCGCGCTGCCGCCCTGGTTCGTGCCGGAGATGCGCCCGGTCTCCGAGCAGCTCAAGGCGTTCCGCCGCCGCAAGACCCATTTCGCGCTCGTCGTCGACGAATACGGCGAAGTCGAAGGTCTTGTGACGCTGGAAGACATTCTGGAGGAGATCGTCGGCGACATCTCCGACGAGCACGACGTCGTGGTCGCGGGCGTGCGGGCCCAGCCGGACGGCTCGGTGGTGGTCGACGGCTCGGTGCCGATCCGCGATCTCAACCGCGCCATGGACTGGCACCTGCCCGATGAGGAGGCAACGACGGTCGCCGGCCTCGTCATTCACGAGGCGCGCTCGATCCCCGACCGCGGCCAGAGTTTCACGTTCCACGGCTTCCGCTTCCGCGTCCTCCGCCGCGAACGCAACCGCATCACCGCGCTCCGTATTTCACCGGTGCCGCGCGAGGCGGAAATGGAAGAGGCCAAGCCAAGGCGGGCCGGGACGTCGTTTTAGACCCTCATGGTGAGGAGGCGCGTCAGCGCCGTCTCGAACCATGCGGGCCCCCGCTGCGGCATCTTGGCCTCTATCCTTCGAGACGCGCGCTAGAGCGCGCTCCTCAGGATGAGGGGAGAAAGCGCTGTCGGCGCGCCGACGTGGCTTACGTTCCGCCTTCGCCCGGCGCCTGCGCGTGGATCGCGAGCGCATGCACGCTGCCGGAGAGTTCCATGGCCAGCGCCGAATTTATCATGCGGTGGCGATCGACCCGGCTCTTCCCTTTGAAGGCCGCAGATACGATATAAACGCGGAAGTGCGTCTCGCCGCTGGGCCGGTGGCCGGCGTGGCCCTCATGCAAATGTGACTCGTCGACGACCTCGAGGCTTTCGGGCGTGAAAGCTTCCTGCAACTTGTTGCTGATAGTGTCTTTCATAACCATGAGTGCCATTAAAGCGTGCGATCGTGCCCCGTCAATTGCATAGGCCGCCCATGGGCGGACGTGCTTCAAGGACGCCGAAGTGAAACTTCGGCTACCTGTGTCAGCTAATTGCAATGTCAAGACTTGAAGGTTTTTGCATTGCGTAGTCAAAGTCAGCCATGCCGATCGATTCATCAAAGTTCTTCGACTCCATCCGCGTCAAGCCGCGGGGCAAGCAGCCGGAAGTGAAGCCGCGCGACGCCGTGGTCGGCTGCGAATGGGCCGGATGCCAGAACAAGGGCGCGCACCGCGCGCCCAAGGGTCGCGACAATCAGCGCGAATACTGGCACTTCTGCCTCGACCACGTGCGCGAGTACAACCAGAACTACAATTTCTTCTCCGGCATGAATGCTGACGCAGTTGCGCGCTACCAGAAGGATGCGCTGACCGGCCATCGTCCGACCTGGAAGATGGGCGCCAACGGCGGCAAGAAGGGTGCGGAAGCCGAGATCGACATGGCCTCCGATCCGTTCAGCATGTTCAGCGAGATCAATGGCCGCGCGAACTGGCGGAAGGGCCCGGATGCCCAGCCCAAGGCCGAGACGCGCAAGGTGATGAACGCCGAGCGCAAGGCGCTCCAGGTCATGGGCCTCGGCCCCGATTCCACGCTCGCCGACGTCAAGACCAAGTACAAGGCACTGGTGAAGCAGCACCACCCCGACGCCAATGGCGGCGACCGCTCGACCGAAGATCGCCTGATCGAGATCATCAAGGCGTATAATTATCTGAAGACGGTGGTGCGGGAGGCGTAAGCCTCGCTGGCGCAAGCTGCTGCCACATACTCCCCTGTCGTCCCTGCGAAAGCAGGGACCCATAACCCCAGGGAGCAGTTTGGCGAAGACTCGCAGTGAAATCTTCGCCGGTACTGGCAGCTTCATTTCACCGATAAATCACGCGGTGTGGGTCCCTGCTTTCGCAGGGACGACGGCGGAGCGTTTGGCTCCGCTGTCGCGCCTCTTCCGCCCTACGCCTCCGGCATCGCTCCCACATACGAAGAACTCGGCCGGATCAACCGCCCCGTCCGCTGCTGCTCGCACGCATGCGCGGTCCATCCGGCTGCGCGCGCCACCGCGAAGATCGGCGTGAACGCCTGCCGTGGAATCGCCAGCGCATCGAGCAGGATCGCGGTGAAGAACTCGACATTCGTCTCCAGCGGCCGGTCCGGATTCTTCTTGCGCAGCGCGCTGCGGATATAGGCCTCGACCTCGCCGGCGAACGGCAGATCGGTGCCGTTGGACGCCAGCGCCTCGACGGCGGTCTTGAGCACGTCGGCGCGCGGATCGCGGACGCGATAGACGCGGTGACCAAAACCCATCATCCGCTCGCCGCGTGCGAGCGCCGCGTCCACCCAGGGCTGGATGCGCTCGCGCGAGCCGATCGCATCGAGCATCTCCAGCACCGGCTCAGGCGCGCCGCCATGCAGCGGACCCGTGAGCGCGCAATAGCCCGCGGTGACTGCGGCAAACAGGTCGGCTTGCGTCGATGCCACCACGCGCGCGGTGAAGGTCGAGGCGTTCATGCCGTGGTCGCTGGCGGTGACGAGATAGGCATCTAACGCGGTGACCTCGCGCGCTGCGGGCGCGCGCCCAAGCAGCATGCGTAGCGTATCGGCGGCATGGCTGACATTGGGATCCGGCGCGATGGGATCGAGCCCTTTCGCGCGGCGGACCAGCGCGCCCGCGATCACCGGAAACGCGCCGACGATGGTCGCCTCGTGCGCGAGACCGTGCTCGGCGCGAAGCCCCGCGACCGCCGCACGAAACCCGTCGATGATGCCCATGCCGCGAGTTGCCGGCAAAAGCTCCGGCAGCCGCGCGAAGGCACGTTCGCGCCCCGCACCCAGACTCGCGCGTACATTGGCTTCAGTGAGGTTGGTCTTGCTGGCGCCGTTCCAGAGCCGGGCGGTGACGCCCTCGAAGCTCGATTTGGCGGCGAGGCGCCCGACATGCTCGCCGGCGATGATCAGTTCACCGCGCTCGCCGTCGACATGGCTCAGCACGGTCTCGGCCGCGGGAACGCCGTCCAGCCCGATCTGGCTTTTGGTGAGGTGGATGTTCATGGCCCAATCTCCTTTGCACTGCACCAGGGAAAGGTCGGGCCTCTCGACAGATTGATCAATCTTGATTACATAAATCAATATGAAAAATTCTCCGGAGCTGTACCTGTCCGCCCGGGAAGCCGCCGCCGAGCTCGCGATCTCGCCGGCGACCCTCTACGCCTATGTCAGCCGTGGCCTGATCCGCTCCGAGCCGACCCCGGATTCGCGGAAAAACCGCTACCGTGCCGAGGACGTCCGCGCCCTGAAGGAGCGCCGGGTGCCGTCGCCGGAGCCGCGCGGCCTGCGCAGCTTCGACGCCGACCTGCCGGTGATGGACACGGAAATCTCGACCATCACCGAGGAGGGCGCGATCTATCGCGGCGTCAACTGCGTCGATCTCGCCGAGAACGACACGCTGGAGCACACCGCGACGCTGCTGTGGGACGTCTCCGACGTCGACCCGTTCGATCAGGACAATCAGCCCCAGATTTCCGAAGAGATGCGCGCGATCGCAGAAGCCGCGCGCCGTGCGGCGCCGATCGATCGTGCCATCGCAGTGCTGGCGCTCGCGACCAGTGCCGACGCGCGTGCCTTCACCCGTGCGCCCGATGGCCGCGCGATGGTCGGCGGGCGCATTATCCGTCTCCTGGTCGCGACCATGCTCAATGCCGAGCCGTCGTCCGAGCCGCTGCATCAGCAGATCGCGAAGGCCTGGGCGCCCGACAACAAGCATGCGCCCGACCTCATTCGCCGCGCGCTGGTGCTGCTCGCCGATCACGAATTGAACGCCTCGACCTTCACCGCGCGCTGCGCGGCCTCGACCGGTCTCAACCTCTATGATTCCGTCATCGCCGGCCTCGCCGCACTGAAAGGCCCGAAGCATGGCGGCGCCGGCGTGCTGGCCTCGCAACTCGTCAAGACGCTGATCGATCGCGACGTCGCCCCGATGGTGCGCGAGCGCGTCGCGCTCGGCGAACGCTTTGCCGGCTTCGGCCACGGCGTCTACAAGCGCGGCGATCCCCGCGCCCAATCGCTCTTGAACGCCCTGTCGCGCGCCGGCGCGCCGCGCAAGTTCACGCGAGAGGTGCCGGAGCGGATCATTGAAGCGACCGGCGAGCTCGTCAATATCGACTATGCGCTCGCCGTGCTCGTGCACGCGCTGCGCCTGCCCACCGGCAGCGAGCTCGCCCTGTTCGCCATGGCCCGCAGCGTCGGCTGGATCGCCCACGCCAGCGAGCAATTGCAGTTCGGGAAGTTGATCCGCCCGCGGGCGAGATATGTGGGGCCGGCGCCGGGGCGGCGGGCCGGGGGCTAGAATTTCTGCGAGCGCGTCGCTCTCTGCTGTCGTCCCTGCGAACGCAGGGACCCATACCGCGTGATCTATCGATTGTGCGCGGTAAGAGTACCGACCGACAAGTCTTCGCCAAACTACTCCCTGGGGTTATGGGTCCCTGCGTTCGCAGGGACGACACCTGGGGTGTGCCGGCACCTACGCCCGCGGTTTCGCCGCCGTGATACCGCCGCCGTTCCGCCGGCGGCGATAGTACCAGATGCCAAGGCCGCCGATGATCGCCACCGCCACCACCGTCAAGATCCAGATGTGCTTGAACGGATGCTGCCCGTGGTGCGGCAGTCCGAAATATTGGTGAAGGGCCGACACGGCCAGCACGCCCGGCAGCACATGCGCCGGCGCCCACATCAGGATCGCCGGGATGTTCACCGCGTAGAACTTCGCGGGCGCCATGCCGAGCGCACCGGCGGTCACCGGCACGAAGGCCCGGATCGGCGGCACGAAGCGGGCGAAGAACACGGCCCAGGTGCCGAAACGGTTGAAGAAGCTTTCGCTCTCGGCGACCACGCGGGGATAATTGGTCAGCGGCCAGGTGTTGAGGATCTCGCGCTGGCGCCGGTGCCCGATCCAGTAGGCCGAGCCGTCACCGAGCACCGCGCCGACCGCGGCGGCCAGCAGCACCCATTGCAGTTTCAGGTCGCCGCCCGGAATCAGCGCGCTCAGCGCCAGAATGATGGTCGAGCCGGGGATCACCGACCCCACCACCGGAACGGCTTCGAGCAGCGCCGCCAGGAACAGGGTCAGGTAGGCCAGCCAAGCATGGGCCGAGACGAAGGAGATGAGGGGGTCGAGGAAGGACGTCACGTCGTCTCTGTGGAGGGCTGGGGCTTCAGGTTCAGACCCTACATAAGCAAGGAGCGGCAAAAGTGCCATTCGCGTGGGCAGGCCACGCATCCCGCCCGAAATTCGGGCGTAATTCGCAAGGCAGCCCTCCAAAAACTGCGTTCCTTGCCTATCTAAATGAAAAGACAACGGAACTTTGATTGGAGGGCGGGCTTCTGCCCGCACGTTGTCTCTGATAGGTTGATTTTCAGCACCCAGCCGCAGCCAACGTGCGAATAACCGGTTTCGGGACCGCCCGGGACCTCGGAGGATTGATGACGACCGCCGCCATGTCCAAAGTTGAGGAAGTTTCCGGTATGCCCGACATGAAGGTGTCGGTGCGCCAGGTGTTCGGGATCGACAGCGATCTCGAAGTCCCGGCCTATTCCGAAGTCGATCCTCATGTGCCCGAAGTCGATTCCGACTACCGCTTCGACCGCGCCACCACGCTCGCCATTCTCGCCGGCTTTGCCCGCAATCGCCGCGTGATGGTGACCGGCTATCACGGCACCGGTAAATCCACCCATATCGAGCAGGTCGCCGCCCGCCTGAACTGGCCCTGCGTGCGCGTCAACCTCGACAGCCACATCAGCCGTATCGACCTCGTCGGCAAGGACTCGATCGTGGTCCGCGACGGCAAGCAGGTCACCGAATTCCGCGACGGCATTTTGCCCTGGGCGCTCCAGAACAACGTCGCACTGGTGTTCGACGAATACGACGCCGGCCGCCCCGACGTGATGTTCGTGATCCAGCGCGTGCTGGAGGTCTCGGGACGCCTGACGCTGCTCGACCAGAACAAGGTGATCAAGCCGCACCCGGCGTTCCGCCTGTTCTCGACCGCCAACACGGTCGGCCTCGGCGACACCTCGGGCCTCTATCACGGCACCCAGCAGATCAACCAGGGCCAGATGGACCGCTGGTCGATCGTCACCACGCTGAACTATCTCAGCCATGACGAGGAAGTGGAGATCGTGCTGGCCAAGGCCAAGCACTATCGCACCCAGGAGGGCCGAGACATCGTCAACAAGATGGTTCGCCTTGCCGATCTCACCCGCAACGCCTTCGCCAATGGCGATCTGTCGACGGTGATGAGCCCGCGCACGGTGATCACTTGGGCGGAAAACTGCGACATCTTCGGCGATATCGGATTTGCCTTCCGCGTCACCTTCCTCAACAAGTGCGACGAGCTCGAGCGTCCCCTGGTCGCAGAGTTCTACCAGCGCTGCTTCAATGCGGAGCTGCCGGAATCGGCAATCAACGTGGCGCTCAGCTAGGCCATGCCCACCATCACCGTCGAGCGCACCATTGGGACCACCAAGAAGGCTGTGCTCGCCGGGCTCGGCGCCTATAACGACGAGCAGTTTGGGAAGCAGAAGGCCAAGAGCATCGCGGTCTCCTTGAAGGACGGCCGCAAGATCGTCGGCGGCATCGTCGGGCATCTCTGGGCGACGGTTCTGTTCATCCAGTATTTCTGGATCGATCAGAAGCAGCGCGGCAGGGGTTTGGGCACGAAGCTGATCGCGGCGATCGAGGACGAGGCAAGACGGCAGGGCGCGGTCCAGGCCCATGTCGACACGATGAGTTTCCAGGCGCCGGGCTTCTATCGTTCCTGCGGGTACGAGGAGTTCGGCACCCTCAAGGGCTATCCCGGCGGCGTGACGCGCCATTCGTTTACGAAGTCGCTATGAGCACATCATCATCCAACTCCAAATTCCGTAACACCAAGGAAGCCCCGACCGAGCCGTTCAAGCGCTCGGTGGCTTCCTGCCTGAAGGCGATCGCCAAGTCGCCCGAGCTCGAGGTCAGCTTCGCTGCCGAGCGTCCCGGGCTCGCGCCGGGCAAGGCGCGGCTGCCCGAGCCCGCGCGAAAGATGACCAAGCGTGATGCCGCGATCGTGCGCGGCCATGCCGATTCCATCGCGCTCAAGATCGCCTGTCACGATGCCAAGCTGCATCGCAAGCTGATGCCCGGCAATCCGCAAGCGCGCGGCGTGTTCGAGGCGGTCGAGCAGGCGAGGGTCGAGGCGATCGGCGCACGCCGCATGGCCGGCGTTGCCAAGAACCTCACCGCGATGCTCGACGATCATTTCCACCGCGGCAAGTTCGACGAGATCACCGACCGTGCCGATGCGCCGCTGGCGGATGCGCTGGCGATGCTGGTGCGCGAGCGCCTGACCGGCATGGCGCCGCCCACGGCGGCGAAGAAGATGGTCGATCTCTGGCGGCCCATTCTCGAGGACAAGATCGGCAAGCGGCTCGACCGGCTCGACGGGCTGGTCGAGGACCAGACCAGGTTCGGCGACGCCGTGCATGATCTGCTGACCGCGCTCGAGCTCGGCGACGAGCGCAGCGCCGACAGCGAAGACAACGACGACGACGAGGAGAACCGCGACGGCGACAACGACCAGTCCGGCGCCGAAGGCTCGCCCGATTCCGACGCCGCGCAGGAGATGAGCGCCGATCAGGCGCAGGCTTCGAGCGAGGAGATGAGCGAGAGCGCGATGGAAAGCGCACAGGCCTCGACCTCCGACACGTTCGACGACGGCGAGCTCGGCGACGACGAGACGCCGGGCGAGGCGACGCGGCCGAATTCGCGCGGCGCCAACGAGCCGCGCGGGCCGGAATATCATGCCTTCGCGCCGAAATTCGACGAGGTGATCGCGGCCGAAGACCTCTGCGACCATGACGAGCTGGAGCGCCTGCGCGCCTATCTCGACAAGCAGCTCGCGCATCTCCAAGGCATCGTCGCCCGCCTCGCCAACCGGCTGCAGCGCCGGCTGATGGCGCAGCAAAACCGCGCCTGGGACTTCGACCTCGAAGAGGGCATCCTCGATCCGGCGCGGCTGTCGCGCGTGGTGACCGATCCCTATCACCCGCTGTCCTTCATGCACGAGAAGGAGGCGACGTTCCGCGACACCGTGGTGACGCTGCTGCTCGACAATTCCGGCTCGATGCGCGGCCGTCCGATCACGGTTGCGGCGACCTGCGCCGACATTCTTGCGCGCACGCTGGAGCGTTGCGGCGTCAAGGTCGAGATTTTGGGCTTCACCACGCGCGCCTGGAAGGGCGGGCAATCGCGCGAGGCGTGGCTTGCCGCCGGCAAGCCGGCCAATCCCGGCCGCCTCAACGATCTCCGCCACATCATCTACAAGTCGGCCGACGCCCCCTGGCGCCGTGCGCGAAAGAATCTCGGCCTGATGATGCGCGAGGGGCTCCTGAAGGAGAACATCGACGGAGAGGCGCTGGACTGGGCGCACAAGCGCCTGCTCGGCCGGCCCGAGCAGCGCAAGATCCTGATGATGATCTCGGACGGTGCGCCGGTCGACGATTCCACGCTGTCGGTCAATCCCGGCAACTATCTCGAGCGGCATCTGCGCCACATCATCGAGGAGATCGAGACCCGCTCGCCGGTCGAGCTGATCGCGATCGGCATCGGCCATGACGTGACGCGCTACTATCGCCGCGCCGTGACGATCGTGGACGCCGAAGAGCTCGGCGGCGCCATCACCGAAAAGCTCGCCGAGCTGTTCAGCGAGACCAACACAGCGCCTACGCAGCAGGCCGGTCGCCCGCGACGCAAATTGCATTCGTGAGCACGCATCAATCCCGCCGCAGCTTCATTAGCCACGCTGCGGCGGGATTTTCCACTCTCGCAATCTCCCGCCTGGCGCAGGCGCAGCCGACGACCGAGCCGCCGCCGCGCCCCGCGCAGATCGAGCACGCCGTCACCGAGCCGGTCGGCATCGAGGTGAACGCGCGGTCGATCCCCAATTTCGAGCCGCGCGACCGCTCGCGGGTGCGCTTCGGCTCGCTGCAATATCGCAGCGGCCTCGTGCTGACCTCGCCCTATCGCGGCTTTGGCGGCCTGTCCGGCATCCGGCTCGACGCCAAGGGCGAGCGCTTCCTCGCGATCTCCGACCAGGGCGGCTGGTTCACCGGCCGCATCCGCTATTCCGGCGGCAGGATGACCGGGCTCGACGATGTCGAGGCGTCGCCGATGCTGAACGCGGATGGGCGGCCGATCACGGAGAAGCGGCTCTGGTACGACACCGAGTCGCTCGCGCGCGACGGCAACGTCGTCTATGTCGGGCTCGAACGCGTCAACCAGATCATGCGCTTCGATTTTTCCAAGGGCGGCACGCGCGCCCGCGGCGATGTGCTGCCGACGCCGCCCGCGATGCGGAAATTGCCCTACAATAAGGGGCTCGAAGCGATGGTCGCGGTCCCGAAGGGTCAGCCGCTCGCTGGCACGCTGATCGCGTTCTCCGAGCGCGGGCTGGACGCCGACGGCAATCTGGTCGCCTTCCTGATCGGCGGCCCCACGCCCGGCCAGTTCAGCGTGCGCCGCACCGACAAATTCGACATCTCGGATGCGACGCTGCTGCCGTCGGGCGAGCTTCTGATCCTCGAACGCAAATTTTCCTGGTTCACCGGCATCAACATCCGTATCCGCGCGATCCCGTTGAAGTCGATCGCGCCGAACGCGCTGGTCGACGGCCCCGCGCTCTTCAACGCCGATCTCGGCCACGAGGTCGACAACATGGAAGGCATCGACGCCCACGTCACCCCCGAGGGCGAGACCGTCCTGACCATGGTGTCGGACGACAATTTCTCGATGCTCCAGCGCACGTTGCTGCTGCAGTTCACGCTGGTGGAGTAGCTCTCCGCTGTCGTTCCTGCGAAAGCAGGGACGACAGCTGAAATTGCCGCGCGACCCGTGATCAAATGACGCGTGTAATGCATGGGTGGCGCCACGGCCATGCCGTCCGCGCAACTGGCAATCCGCTCGTCGCCCACTACACTTCATGCAATTGCTTCCACCCCTCTCATCATCCGGAACTCCCCGCATGAGCGCCCTGTTTTCCCCGATCAAGCTGCGCGGCCTGACCTTGAAGAACCGCGTCGTGGTGTCGCCGATGTGCCAGTATTCGGCCGACGACGGCGTCGCCACCGACTGGCACTTCACCCACATCAACAATCTGGCGCTGTCAGGCGCTGCGATGTTCTGCATCGAGGCGACCCATGTGGAGGCGATCGGCCGCATCACGCCGGGCTGCCTCGGGCTCTACAGCGATGCGTGCGAGGCCGCGCTGAAGCAGATCCTCACCTCCGTGCGCAAGCATTCGACGACGGCGATCGCGATGCAGCTCGCGCATGCCGGCCGCAAGGCCTCGAGCGCGCGGCCCTGGGACGGCGGCCAGTTGATTCCGGTCGCGCAGGGCGGCTGGCAGACCGTGGCGCCGTCGGCGCTGCCCCACAAGGAAGGCGAGGCCGCGCCGCTGGCGCTGGATGCGGCGGGCCTGAAGCGCATCCGTGACGCCTTCGTCGACAGCGCCAAGCGCGCCGCCCGGCTCGGCATCGACGCGATCGAGCTGCACGGCGCACACGGCTATCTCATGCATCAGTTCCTGTCGCCGATCTCGAACAGGCGCACCGACGAATATGGCGGCAGCTTGCAGAACCGCATGCGCTTTCCGCTGGAGGTGTACGATGCGGTGCGCAGCGTGTTCCCGCACGACAAGCCGGTCGGCATGCGGGTGTCGTCGACCGACTGGGTCGAGGGCGGCTGGGATCTGGCGCAGACGATCGAGTTCGCAAACGCGCTGAAAGCGCGCGGCGTCGACTGGATCGATGCCTCCTCCGGCGGCGTCTCCCCGCAGCAGAAGATCCCGCTCGGGCCCGGCTATCAGGTGCAATTCGCCGAGGCCATCAAGCGCGAGACCGGATTGCCCACCATGGCCGTCGGCCTGATCACCGAAGCCAAACACGCCGAAGAGATCGTGGCATCCGGCAAGGCCGACATGGTCGCGCTCGCCCGCGGCATGCTCTACGAGCCCCGCTGGGGCTGGCACGCCGCGGCCGAAGTCGGCGGCGAAGTCGAGGCCCCGCCGCAATACTGGCGCTCGCAGCCCTCGACGCAGAAGGCGCTGTTCGGCAAGACGACCTTCGGGGCGCGGTGAGGGGGAGTGCTACAATCACAACTGTCGTCCCTGCGGACGCAGGGACCCATACCGCGCGATCTCACGAGGATGCGCGGTGTGAGTTGCACAACTTAAACCTTGAGTCTTCGCCAAACCACTTCCTGTGGTTATGGAGCCCGGATCCGCGCTTCGCTTGTCCGGGATGACAGCGGAGTGAGTGGCGCGTTCCACGCCCTCACCATCCCGCGACCTCACATCTCCGTAAAGGTCCTCACCTTCCACGCCCCGCGAAACTGGCCTAACCTCCCTGTACCCAACTCCTCGCGGAGGCCCGCCATGCGGTTTGGTGTTCGCAAGACTGCCCACGTGTTCGAGCGCGTGGGCCTCGCCATGGCAGGTGCGGCGTGCGGGCTGTTCGTCGGCGCCTATGTGGGATCGGCGATCGCCCCGCTCACCACGCAGGGCTTCCTGCTGCTGATGATGCTGCTCGGCTTCGTCGGCTTCTATCTCGGCATCGACACGCCGCAGCTTCCGTTCGACGACGCGCACAGCACCATCGACGCCGCGGAATTCCTGAGCGCCGCCGGCACGCTCTGCGCCACGCTCACCGCGCTCGCCTCCGTCGCCGTCATCGTGCTGCGCCTCGATCCGCATCTGGGCTGGACCTGGCTCGCTTTGTTCGGCTGGGTCGCCGGCGTCGCGATGCAGATCGTCGCCGGGACGAAAGCGCGGATGCGGAGGTAGCTTTCTTACCCTCCAGGGAAGGGCAAGCGCGCAGCTCGTCCTAGAACACCACGCCCACGCGCGAGCCGCGCTTCCAGGCGATGCGGCAGCGCTTCTTGGTGTTGACGTGCAGCAGCTCGAACCGGTCGGGGATCGTCACCTGCCCGCCGAGATCGACGCAGGCCCCGCCGGGCGAGTAGTCGATCAGCGTGCAGGGGATCACCGGCGCGCGCGGGTCGGTGATGATCTTGGCCTGGCGGGACACCAGGCCGGAAGGTTTGACGCGGGCATGTCGGCGCGGATGCATTGGCACTCTCCTCCAATTTCCGCGAACGGCGCGGGTGGCAGGCTCCGATGATGCGGAGGGAGTTGATGCGATCCGGCTAAGGCGCGGCGGAGAATTTTAATGAAAAGTAGCGGCGAATGGAGAAAGCGGCGGTAGCGGGCTCCCACCCTCCCCTGGAGGGGGAGGGTAAGCGCGCTCAGACTGCCTCCGTCTCCTCCACCATTCCCACCCCCGGCGCCACCGGCATCGGCACCGTCACATAATCCTTCGGCAGGTTCACCGGTCGGTAGCCCGGCTCCACCGCCATCCGCTTCAGCACGCTCTCATGCACATGCGCGCCTTCGGCGATGACGCGCGGCTCGCAATCGGGGATGTAGAAGCCGAGCACGACCGTCCTGTCCGGCCATTCCTTGTACTTCGCGCTCTTCGGTACGTATTCCAGCACGCGCCAGAGCGCCGTCATCGAATTGTGCAGCTCGCCGGTCTTGCCGGTGTAGGCGGGTGCGACGTACTTGAAAGGGCTGTTCTTGCGCTGCACGCCCCAGGCCAGCTGGTTCACGGTGCGCGGGTTGAAGTTCAGCCCGGCCTTTTCCGCCTCCTCGATCATCCAGATCAGCGGATATTTCGATTCGCCGCTCTCGGCCTCGGCATAGCCGCCGCCGACGTCGCAATGCACGCCGGCGAACCACACCTGCAGAATGTCCTGCGGCTCCTTCTTCTCGTCGGGCACGTAGCGGTTGCGCCAATATTCCTGCGGCTCCTCGTACTCCTTGAGGCGGAACATGCAGCGCCGCTCGTCGATCGCGATCGCCTGCCGGAAGATCTTGACGCTCGGATTGCGCAGCGTGAAGGCGAGCTCCTCCAGGCTGAACACGAAGAAGAAATTGTCGCGCCGCGGCACGATCACGCTCGCCACCGTGTCCCAGACGCCGATGAAGTGGATGGTCGGCCAGCGCGTCGAGGTGATGCGCGCGAACTGCGCGGCGAGGTCGAATTCGTCCTTCGGCAGCGGCCCCTGGTCGTCGAAGTCGACGTCCTTGAGGTCCTCGATGTCGTTGCCGCGCCCGGTGCCGGAATATTGCTTGTAGGCGACGAGGCCCGAGCCCGCGAGGTTCGCCTGCTCCGGCGAGATCAAACCGATTTTGTGGATCAGCCCCGCCAGCACGCGAACCGTGTAGGCACCGCGCGAAAAACCGAACAGATAGATCTTGTCGCCGGGCGCGTAATGCTCGACCAGGAAGCAATAGGCCGAGAGCACGTTGTCATCGAGCCCGTAGCCGGTGGCGAGCCCCAGCACCAGATTGACGTTGGCCTTGAGCCGATGCCACGTCGTCGGCTCCGTGACCGTGCCGACCCCGGGATCGTAAAACACCATCTGCCGCGGCTGCGTCTTGTCGGTCTTGCGCAGGCAACGATAGAGCTTCAGGACGTTGGAGATGTTCTCCGAGATCTCGTTGCCGGTGCCGTCACAGCAGATGACGAGGTTTTTCGGCTCGGATTTGTGGTCGGTTTTGGCTTCGTGCCCCACGGTATGCCCCTCACGGTGATGCTACCGGGGCGAGTATAACGGAAAAGCGCGACGGGGAAGAGACGGTGGTGGCGCTTCCCCTCTCCCCTTGTGGGAGAGGGGGATCAATCGCGCTCCGCGCGATTGAGACGGGTGAGGGGTCTCTCTCCACGCGTGAATCTCTCGCGTGAGAATTCCGGGAAACAACCCCTCATCCGCCTTGCCTTCGGCAAGGCACCTTCTCCCACAAGGGGAGAAGGGAAGGCAGCGCGCGCCGCTTCTATCCGCCCCCTACTTCTTCTTCCCCTGACCGATCTCCGGCTGCCAGTTGGCCTCCTTGCGGCTCGGGGCCGCGGCGATCGCCTTGGCCTTGTCCTTCTTCGGTTTCTTGATCTCGCGGTTGCTGCGTTGCTGTCCCTTGGCCATGTCGCTCTCCTCTGATGTCCTGAGTTCATCGGGCTCGTCCGACCATCGCGCGTACGGCTCCAGCCGGAACGAGCAAGCGTACGAGAAGCAGAAGAAACGGCGGAACGATCATCGGCGGCGCGATCCGCCGGAGCAAAACCGGGGCATGATTCGCGCCTGCCTGTGCGTGGCGGGAGCGCGCGCAGCCCTCGGTCACCGGTCGATGCCGCAACTCCAAGCGGTGACGCGATCGAGCGTACGCCTGCACCGCGCCGATGGCGAGGGCTAAAACGCCCCGCGCGAACGCGCCCGCCCGCCAGGCCCGACGAGCGCGAAGCCCGGTTCATCCGCCTGGCGCGACCGCATCCGCGGCTCCATTTGCTGCATCGGCTGTGGACATTAACCACTTGTTAACCATGCCGTCGCCTAATGAGGACGATTGGGGGTCACCATGTCGGCCCATCTGACGCGAATGAAGTTGATGCCTGCTTCGGCCGAACCAGCCATGGCTTCGGCTGCGAGGCTGGCTGTTCGCGCCAGGGCCGTCCTACAGGCCAAATCGGCCGTCCTACGGAGCCATGCCATGTTCGGAAAGGACGACTTAGTGGACAATCTCAGTCGCGATCTCGATCGTGCGCGCGGACGACGCGATGCGCTTGCATCCGAAGCTGCGACCCTGACGGCTCAGATCGCCGAAATCGAAACCCGCCTTTCGGAAGAGAAGACCAGGCGGGAGCGTGAACGCGTCCTCGGCGAAATCGAAGCCATAAAGACCCGAATCAAGCAGGCTGGGAGCGCGTTTACACCTGTCGTCGACGGTCTCTGCAAGGCGATCCAGCATGCTTCGGCCGTCGTGCCCGAGGCCCGCGAGCTCAACAGCTTCCTGGTGTCGGTGGCGGCCGAGATCGACAACGTCATCGATCCCCTGCTGCGCGAGCTGGATCAGCGCGCGGATGCGGTGCGAGCCGGCCACGCTGCACCTGAAATCCAGGCTTCGGCGGATGAGGGGGCCTTCGTACCGGCCGTGGAACTGCCGAAGGACACCAACGATCGCCTGCTCCGTTTCCCGGCCTGGCTGTCTCGCGACAAGGAGCCGGAGAAAAAGGAACCGGCGGAGAGCCCGCGCAGCACGGCTGCGTGAATCAGCGGCGCGCTGCGCTCCTCAAGAAGGTCGCCTGCGGCCATCCTTCGAGACGCCCGCCTAACGGCGGGCCCTCAGGATGAGGGCGGAGTGCTTAGCAGCAATTTCTACAGGCAAAGATGCCGCCTAGCCTCATCCTGAGGAGACCGCAAAGCGGTCGTCTCGAAGGACGAGGCGCTCGCTCAGGCTCCCGCCATGACGTCATATGCGATAGCCCTACCCGCAAGCGGGAGAGAGGGCGCACCGCGTGCCCTCCTCGCGATCCGCTCAGTTGGCGGCGCGGCGCAGGAAGGCCGGGATATCGAGCAGGCTTTCGTCGGCCACGTTGCGCGGAGCTGAGCGGCCGTAGGGATCGAGCGTCTGGGCAGCTGCCTGGCGCGCATAGTCCGGATTCGGCCTTGCCGGTTGGCCTGCGGGCCCGCCGGCCGCCGGGCGGAGCGGCGGGCTGTCCACCTGCGGAAGCGGCGCACTGCGCTCGATGCGATCGGCGATGCGGCGGCTGTCGTTGCGCAGCTTGCCGGCGAGTTGCGTGAGCGAGGTTTCCGCCACTGGCGTCTGCAGCGCCGGATCGACATTGTCGATGCCGGTCGCCACCACCGAGACGCGGACGATGCCTTCGAGGCTTTCGTCGAACGACGCGCCGACGATGATGTTGGCGTCCGGGTCGGCCTCGTCGCGAATGCGGGTGGCGGCTTCGTCGACCTCGAACAGCATGAGATCCCGGCCGCCGGTGATGGAGATGATGAGGCCGCTGGCGCGCTTGATCGAGGGGTTCTCGATCAGCGGATTGGAGATTGCGGCGACCGCAGCGGCGAGCACGCGTTTCTCGCCGGACGCTTCGCCCCGTCCCATCATCGCCTTGCCCTTCTCCCGCATCACGGAGAGCACGTCGGCGAAGTCCAGATTGATCAGGCCTTCCTTGACGATGAGGTCGCTGATGCAGGCCACGCCCGAATAAAGCACCTGGTCGGCAAGGGCAAAGGCATCGGCGAAGGTGGTCTTGTTGCTGGCCACCCGGAACAGGTTCTGGTTCGGGATGATCAGAAGCGTGTCGACCGTCTTCAGCAGCTCCTCGATGCCGGCTTCGGCAAAGCGCATGCGGCGCTGGCCCTCGAAGTAGAACGGCTTGGTGACCACGCCGATCGTGAGGATGCCGAGCTCGCGCGCGGTCCTGGCGATGATGGGGGCCGCCCCGGTGCCGGTGCCGCCGCCCATGCCGGCGGTCACGAACACCATGTGCGCGCCGACCAGATGTTCGCGGATCGTGTCGATCGCCTCCTCGGCCGCGGCGCGTCCCAATTCGGGCTGCGAGCCGGCGCCGAGGCCTGCGGTCACCTGTGTACCGAGCTGGATGAGGCGCGGCGCCTTCGACATCGCAAGCGCCTGCGCGTCGGTATTGGCGACGACGAAGTCGACCCCTTCCAGCCCGGCCGTGATCATGTTGTTGACGGCGTTGCCGCCGGCGCCGCCGACCCCGAACACGACGATGCGCGCCTTCATCTCGCGAATATCTGTAGTGCCAGTCATTCTGTCCTCGCGGTTGCTCCGGCGCGCCGGGATAGAGAAAGGTTCAAGTGCTACCTGCTGGCAGCGCGGTCTGCTTGCACGATGGAAGCGGCCAGACGTCCCAATCGATGCGCGGCCTGTCCCGCGATCGAGCCGCCGGCCTGTCGGCCGGTCCGCAGCGCCGCCACTTCGTCTTCCAGCCGTGCCGCCCACGCATTGGCGGCCTTCGTCTCGGCGGCCGCCTGCAGTAGCTCGGCCGCCAGGCGATCGGCGCGCTCGTGCTCGCGCTCGAAAACCGCCCGATAGCCGGCTGCAACGGCTTCGAGCCGCGCGATCTCCGCCTTGAATGCCTCGATCTTGATGGCCTCGATCTCAGCCATGGAGGCATCGATCTCGACCGGCTCGATCCTGGCGATGGGGGCATCGACCTGGCCTGCCTGGCGGCGACGCCGCGGGCGGGGCGTGTAACGGAGTTCGGAGAGATCAACGCTCACCAGGGCCTTGCCGTCATCCGAACGCGAGCGCGGCCAGCCGCGTCGCCTGGCCAACGAACGCGCGGCCTCGCGCGAGATATCGAGGCGGGTACTGAGATCGGCATACGTCAACAACGCAACGCACATCGGCGCTTCTCCTGGAGCGAACCGGGAAGGCATTTCGGGCTAATGGTGGCTGGACGATGAGTCGAAGCTAGGCTGCGTTGGTTAACGGACGGTTAACGCGCGAGGGGTGTTGTTTACGGGTGGCGGCGCCGGATCGGCCCGGGGGCCGCAGGACACCATCCGCCGCGGCTTTACGTCCTGTCGGTCTACCGCAGGCAGCGACAGAGCTTCAGGACGTTGGAGAAGTTCTCCGAGATCTCGTTGCCGGTGCGGTTACAGCAAATGACGAGGTTTTCGGTGAGGTGTTGGTTATGCGGTCGCGCTCCACGGTATGCCGGTGATGCTGCCCAGGCGAGTGTATCGAAAAAGGGGAAGTGTTCGTCGAATCTAGCCGCTGTCTTCTTGAATTCGGACCCTTTGGGTCTGCGAA
This sequence comes from Bradyrhizobium sp. CCGB20, assembly GCF_024199855.1. Classification (NCBI taxonomy): domain Bacteria; kingdom Pseudomonadati; phylum Pseudomonadota; class Alphaproteobacteria; order Hyphomicrobiales; family Nitrobacteraceae; genus Bradyrhizobium; species Bradyrhizobium sp. CCGB20. The sequence goes on from NZ_JANADN010000001.1 coordinate 698,019, forward strand.
ACTTCCTCTACCAAGAGAAGCAAGAACCGCAGCAAATTGTTGTCGCGCAGGTTATAACTTCCGTCGGACCAGCGTCGTATTCTGACATTCTCGTCCGGCTCCACCAGCGCTACCATTCGGAAGGTACAAGAGCTTGGCCACGCCACTCCTCTGTTAGAGCGACTCCCGGAAGGTCACCCCAAACTCCCTCATCCGCGTGATCAAGCACGATAATCTGAAGGCGGCCGCCGGCCGCTTCCGCTTCCCGCCCCAACAGGGCAAACACCTTGCGGACAGCTACAATGTCTTGATCTCGCAGAGTGAACCCCTCTGCCGTATCGTCGCTCGCGGTGCGTTTCGGAAAGTAAACTTGGCTTGGTTGATCGTAGACTAAAAAGCCCGGCACGAAATGTTGAGGTTCGGTCAGGAAGAACTTCTGTAGAGCAAGTGTGATGCTAATATGATACGCGAGCCAGTTTGCGCCACTGCCGATCTCCCAAAGATAGTCGTCTCGGCTGCCGCGAATTACCTTCACGGTAAGGTCCTCAATTATGAGTCTAACCGGAGCGTCAGGCCATTCGGCGTCAAGCTGAGGGACCATTTGGCTGGTCATACTTTCAACTCTGGCAAGAGCGTTGTTTAGCTTGCGACGAATCTCCGCTTCGGAAATGATCTTCTGAAGATCTTCGATTTGCTTTCGAAGTGTGGCGATCTCTGTACGCAAGTCCGACGATTGGTCGGCGCGATCATACAACTGCAGTGCTTGCTCAAGACGTCCTAAGAAACGTTCGATCCGATCGAAATGGTCAGTAGCTCTACGTGCAGTCTCGGAATCTCGCTCTAAGCTAGAAATCTCATTCCGAGTTTCGTTTAGCCGACTAAGTACCTCCTCCGTGGCCGATCGCTGTCTGAGCATTTCTTTGTCTAGCGTGCCTGATACACTTGGGAGAGACTTAAGTCTTACATCCAGAGCGTCCAGATTGTCGCAAAGCTTCACGAGCTTGTCTCTATCGCCTCCACTAAGCTCAGCAATGGGATTGTCAGATTTGTCGTCAACCAAGCCGCGAATCCAGCTGGCGAGGGCAAGTCGATCGCGCTGCACGTGCATTGATCCGGCATAGAATTCGCTGCTCTCATGAAGTCGTCGAAGCTCATTCAGTCGTTGCCGATGTTCGTGAAGCTTTTCCGCTAGCTCGCTCTCTCTCGATCTTAGCGTCTCCAACCTTTTCAAGGTTACGTCGATTCCTGCGAGCGAGGGTCTTGCATTGGTGGCTTTGTCGGTAACTACCTCTCGAAGTAGATCTACGATATTTGCCCAATCCGGAGGGATAGTCTCGTTTGCGGCTAGCAGCCCAAGTTCGATCGCCTGCCTCAACCACCCCTGCGCCTCCGACTGCCATGCGGAGCTAGCTGAAGCTATCGCTCTCATTTCTGCTTCTTTGCGTCGCAAAATGCGATTGAGTCGATCTAATTCAAATCTGGCTTGTAGAATTGCACCTGTAACAGCGCCCAGGACATAAGGAAAAATAGTTTTTAGCTTCTCGCGATGCTCGGTAGTGTCTGCCTTGAAGAACATAACGTCTGGATTTGCGACGATGTTCTGTGGCTGAAACGTAAATGCCATAAGGTCGCGAAAGCTTGGCCGCGCTTTGTATCCGCTCTCCGAGTTTGGATCGAATTCTAGGTTGGTTAGGGTGGCTACCCGATTGAGCGCGTTCTTGACGAAGTCGAGGTTAGCGTTCTTGCCCTCTATGCGATCGGGGATGTTTACTTCGCGACCTTCCAGAAAATACATATCTCCGGTGCTCTGTTGGTCGCCGGGTTCGCGTCTAGCTAAGAGCTTTAGGCCCTCTACGGTTTCGATAACGATTCCGAACCATCCGCACTTTTCGCGAATTACGCCTACAGGTATGGCGCACCTGTCGGAGCACAAACAATAGTCAATGATTGGAATGACTGCTGATTTTCCTGTTTTCGATGCGCCGCTGATAACGTTTACGACGCCGTGCTTAAAACCGACAACCCTTGGAGGGTTGTTTGTGCGAGGCCACAGTATGAGCTTGCGAATCTGAAAATACATCAGAACTCCACCGCCAAAATCGAGCCGACTTGCTGAAAGCTCAGCTGTGAGAACCAAAAGCCGACTTTCTCCGCTGCTCCGGAAAATGCTTTAATTCGCTCTGGAAGTTTTGGATTTCGCGCGCCGTCCCCCAATCCATTTGCGCGAATAGTGGTTGACGCATAGTCAAGCGTTAATAGGCGCTGGCTAATGCCTAGGCCAACCGATTGCAAAGTGAGAGGGCGAAGTGCAAGGGCGCGGTCATGTACGGCGAGAAGATTTTCTCGTTCCTTGCCTAGCTTTGCTGCAAACAGTGCAAGTCCTGATGGTTTCAGAGTCGAGCTAACAATATCTAGAGTCGGTCGATGAAGCAGAAGTGGCAAAACTAGGAAGGACAGCGGAAATAGCGGATTGCGGCCATCTTCCGCTTGGTATCCAAGCCCAAATCGCCAAAGAACATATGCACCCAAGGCTGGATTTTGGATGATCTCAATTTCGTCCAATGGTCGCGAGCTTGGCACTTAGAATCAATCCTCGTTTGGTCCGAGTAGTGCTTCGTACTCTGGATGCCAGCCTAATCGCTTGGCGTCGGCTAAGGCATTGAAGCAGCCATGGACGAAATGCTCCGGGACTGCCCGGCCATCGATCGGAATTTGTAACTGGGCGCAGCGTCGGTAAATTGCGCGCCCTTGGCGGGCAGAGTCATTGAGCGGGGAGAGGTCCGCTACCTCGGTGGAGATGAGCCCGTGGCGCCACACAAGAGAATCATCGAATTCGCGTAAGCTTCCCTCGAAGACGAGTCCGGCTTCGGCCCAGCGGGTCTTATCAGAGGATGAACGAAGAAAGTCGCTAACGGCCCTCACTCGATCATCGTAGCTTGAGTCAATGATCTCAAGCTGTTGGATAAAAGTCGGACGCTGAATGAGAATAGCCGTGACCTCGCTTTCGTTGGGTTTTTCAGTGAGGGATGTCAGCAGGCCGGGAAGGTTGTTCCGCTGAACAAAGGCTATGAAGTTTGCCTTGAACCTGTCGCCATCTATCTTTGCTGCTTTTCCTTGCCGGATTAGTTCGTCGGCCTGCTCTTTGGCCATTCCGATCGCAGACTCACAAAGAACGTCTACCAACTCGGGGACAACCGTTGTCTTGATGAGCGCGCGCAGGCTCTCAAGTGGATCGGTTTCGCTAACAATTGCCAATCGAGTTATGATGGCGGTGCGCTCATCGTCGCTCGCTGAAAGAAAGCGCTGAACGTAAGGGGCGCAAGCCGACGGTTTCTTCTTCTTGAAGCTTAAAGCTACGGCGGCAGTCAGCTCTTCGACGTCCGCGTCTGAGTTGCAATCGTTTAGTGCCTGGGCCAAAGAGCCTGTGTGGAGAGGGGAAACGTAGATCCGAAATTGACACTTGTTAGGGTCAATTGTCCTACTTGCCGCGCTGTCGAGCCAATTGGCGATCGCCTTCCAAAGGTCCGCAGCCCAATCCGACAGCGGGTTTTGCTTAAGGGCACTTTTCGTCTGCTCTAGCGCGAGGGTCCGGTCGGCGTAATGGACAGCCACATCATCAAGCAGCTCTAAAGAGACTTGAGCTTCTCCGGGACAAGTCAGAAGGTGATAGCAGAGTCGAACCGGTTGGAGCGCGAAGCCCAAATATGGCCCGGGTGCAGCATGCTTTGCAGCCTTTACAGCAACGTTCATTCCGTCCTTGCTCTGTAGACCGAGACGTTTTTCTCCCTTTTCTTTTTATGCACGCCGCGGTTGATGGCCAATAAGGCTAAAGCATAGGCTGCGATTCGCAACGAGGGGAGTCCTCGCAATGAGACGCCGCAACCGTGGTGCACAACAAAAACGGCCGGATCTTCCGATCCGGCCGTCAACGCAAAACTCTACTGGCTAAGCCTACGCCACGCGACGCAACCTAGCCCCCGCCCGATTTCAAAATTGGATTAGCTGGCCTTCTTGACCGGCGCGTCGCCGACCTTCTTCTGGATGGCGCGCTTCAGCTCGAGGGCGCGCGGCGACAGCAAGTCGGCCTTGGCCTTGAGCAGGAAGGCATCGAGGCCGCCATTGTGGTCGACGCTCTTGACCGCATTGGTCGAGACGCGCAGGCGCACGTTGCGCTCCAGGGCTTCGCTCATGAACGTCACGTTGACGAGGTTCGGCAGGAAGCGGCGCTTGGTCTTGATGTTGGAGTGGCTGACCTTGTGGCCGACGAGGGGGCCCTTGGCCGTCAGTTCGCAGCGGCGAGACATCTCTAAAATCCTTGTCCTGTCCCCCAACGGGTTGCGGCCGCCATTCTGGGCGCCACGGGGGCTAATTCTCTGTCCTTGCAGGGAGCGGGCGGACGTATAGGGGGGAAGGGGCGGGTAGTCAAGGTTTTGGGCAGGTTTCTTGCCCCACGGCAGGCGTCATCGCCCGGCTCGCCGCCTTCGCCGAAGCTTCGGCGGCCGAGCGCCCCCGTGGGCCCGGCGTAGCCTTGGCGGAGCCGGGACCGGGCGATCCAGTACGCCGAGGCGCCTGCGATGACCAGAGGGGCCGCGGCGTACTGGATGCCCCGGCCAAGCCGGGGCATGACGGCGGAGGAGGCGGGGTGAGGTGCGCTCTCCTGACCCACCCCGATCACAAAAACGGCAATGATTAGCGCGCCTTACCATCACATAAAGGGCGTATTCGCACACGAATAGTCCGGTGGAGTTCCGCAAAGCTCACGCCCGGACTCATTGTTTGACCCAGTTTTTGGCTTAAGTAACAACCGTTCGCGCCCCGATTGGATTGTTTCGTGCTCACATCTTTTCGACATCTGCCCCGGCGGCACTCCGCCGGCCGGCTGGCCTTCGCGGCCCTTTGCGGGCTGGTCGTGGCCTGGGGGGCGGATCCCGTCGCGGCGCAGGGCAAACTCGAGGCGCAGTATGAGGCGACGCTGGCCGGCATTCCCGTCGGCAAGGGCGCCTGGAACATCGACATCGGCGACGACGTGTTCGCGGCCGCGGCCTCGGGCGGCACCACGGGGCTGCTGAAATCCTTCGCGGGCGGGTCCGGCACCGGCGCCTCGCAGGGGCGCGTCGTCAACGGCGCGCTGGTCGCGACCGGCTACCAGGCCTCCACCACCACCTCGAAGAAGACCGAAGAGATCCGCATCACGCTCGACAAGGGCAATGTGAAGGAGTTCGGCATCGTGCCGGAGCCGCCTGTCGATGCCGACCGCATCGTCGTCACCGACGCGCATCGTCGCGGCGTCTGGGACCCGATGACGGCCTCGCTGCTGCGCGTGCCCGGCACCGGCGATCCCGTGACGCCGGACGCCTGCCACAACGCCGCCCCGGTGTTCGACGGCCGCATGCGCTACGACCTCAAGCTCGATTTCAAGCGCATGGAGACGGTGAAGGCGGAGAAGGGCTACAAGGGCCCGGTCGTGGTCTGCTCGCTCTATTTCGTGCCCGTCGCCGGCTACATCCCCGACCGCCCCGTGATCAAATACCTCGCCGCCCAGCGCAACATCGAGATCGCGTTCGCCCCTGTGGCCGGCACGCGGATTTTGGTTCCGTTCTGGCTGAAAGTGCCGACGCCGTTGGGCCCGGCGATGCTGGAAGCCACCAGCTTCATCACCTCCCCCCAGCCGCCACGGGTCGCCAAGACGCAGTAAGGCCCTGCCGCCGTAGCCCGGATGAGCGAAGCGATATCCGGGACTGCGACCGAGACGGAAGCCCCGCATGTCGCTTTGCTCATGCGGGCTACGACCCGCCTCTAAGGCTGAAAAATAAGTCAAACAAAATCAATGACTTGCCTACTGTGCATGGGGTTGTTTTCACGAATATGAGTTCGGGCGTCGGCTGCCGGGAATCCATTTGACTCCACCCCAATTCTGATTCGACTCCGCGCCGTCCCCAATTTTAAGGAACCGGTCATCGAAACGCCGCTTGTGCGGCAGGGCAAAACTCCATCTAGTGCGAAAATAATACGAGCCCCGCGACATGTTGCGTGAACGGAACGGGACTCAACGGGGAGTCAGCGATTCGGCCGCGATTCGTTCTAGAGTCGTTCCGAAGCTTAAGGCCAACGGGAAAAGCGTCGCAAAGTGAGACAGTTGCGCGGGATTTTTGGGGATGCCCCCACACACTCCGCTGTCATGCCCCGGCTTGACCGGGGCATCCAGTACGCCGCTGCTTCTCGGCCCTGCCACAACCGCTTCGGCGTACTGGATCGCCCGGTCGAGCCGGGCGATGACAGCTGTGGGGGCGGCGGCCATGGAGCGTTCGGAGACATGGCCGACACTCACCAGCCCCCGCAACGCCCCATACAGCACTGACATTCGCCCAAATCGCCACTACCTAATCCCCAGACATGGCCTTCTCTTCCTCCCCCTTCGCTTCCGAGCGCGCGCCCGGCGCTGGCGTCACTGCGGTGCTCGGGCCGACCAACACCGGCAAGACCCATCTCGCCATCGAGCGGATGCTGGCGCATCCCTCGGGGATGATCGGGCTGCCGCTGCGGCTGCTCGCGCGCGAGGTCTACAACAAGATCGCAGCCCGGGTCGGCAGCGAAGCCGTCGCGCTCGTGACCGGCGAGGAGAAGATCAAGCCGAAATCGCCGCGCTACTGGGTCTCCACCGTCGAGGCGATGCCGCGCGACCTCGATGTCTCCTTCCTCGCCGTCGACGAGGTCCAGATCGCATCTGATCTGGAGCGCGGCCACGTCTTCACCGACCGCATCCTCAACCGCCGCGGCCGCGACGAGACGCTGCTCTTGGGCGCCGCCACGATGCGCCCGATCATCGAGCGGCTCTTGCCCGGCGTGTCCATGATCACGCGGCCGCGCCTGTCGCAGCTGGAATTCGCCGGCGATCGCAAGATCACGCGCCAGCCGCGCCGCACCGCCATCGTCGCCTTCTCCGCCGACGAGGTCTACGCCATCGCCGAGCTGATCCGCCGCCAGCATGGCGGCGCCGCCGTGGTGCTGGGATCGCTCAGCCCTCGCACACGGAACGCTCAGGTCGAGATGTTCCAGAACGGCGACGTCGATTATCTCGTCGCCACCGACGCCGTCGGCATGGGCCTCAATCTCGACGTCGACCACGTCGCCTTTGCCTCCGACCGCAAGTTCGACGGCTACCAGTTCCGCCGCCTGACGCCGTCCGAGTTCGCGCAGATCGCCGGCCGCGCCGGCCGCGCCACGCGCAACGGCACTTTCGGGACCACAGGCCGCTGCGCGCCGTTCGAGCCTGAGCTGGTCAACGCGCTCCAGAACCACACCTTCGACCCCGTGAAGATGCTGCAATGGCGCAATTCGAAGCTGGATTTTTCCTCCCTCGGCGCGCTCCAGGTGTCCCTGAACCTCGCCCCCGGCCATGAGGCGCTGACGCGCGCGCCGATCGCCGAGGACATGCGCGTGCTCGACCACGCCGCCCGCGACGTCGAGGTGCGCGACGTCGCGCATGGCAAGGCGGCGGTGGAGCGTCTCTGGGAGGCCTGCCAGGTCCCGGACTACCGAAAGCTGTCGCCGGCCGCCCATGCCGAGCTCGTCACCACGCTCTACGGCTTCCTGATGCAGAAGGGATGCATTCCCGATGCCTGGTTTGCCGCCCAGGTCGACCAGGCCGACCGCATCGACGGCGACATCGACACGCTGTCGGCCCGGATCGCGCAGATCCGCACCTGGACCTTCGTCGCCAACCGCCCGGACTGGCTGAAAGACCCCGAACGCTGGCAGGGGATCGCGCGGGAGGTCGAAAATAAATTATCGGATGCGCTCCACGAACGCTTGACTGAGCGTTTCGTTGATCGCCGGACCAGTGTATTGATGCGCCGCCTGCGGGAGAACACGAGCTTGAATACGGAAATCGGCAAGACCGGCGAAGTCATCGTCGAAGGCCATGTCATCGGCCGCCTCGACGGCTTCACCTTTGCACCGGATGCGGCGGAAGCCGGCTCCGACGCGAAAGCCTTGCAGGCTGCAGCGCAAGCGGTGCTCGCCGGCGAGATCAACGCGCGCGCCGAGAAACTGGGCAATGCGCCGGACGATCAGTTCGTGCTGACGTCGGAAGGCACCATCCGCTGGACCGGCGACGCCGTGGCGCGCCTGTCTGCCGCGGAGGACGCGCTGCATCCGCGCATCCGCATCATCTCGGACGAGCGCCTCACAGGTAGCCCCCGTGAGAAGGTGCAGGCCCGGCTCGAGCTCTGGCTCAAGACGCATATCGAGAAGCTGCTCGGGCCGATGTTCGAGCTGTCGAAGGCCGAGGACGTCACCGGCATTGCCCGCGGCATCGCCTATCAGCTCGTCGAGGCGCTCGGCGTGCTCGAGCGTCCGAAGATCGCCAACGAGCTGAAGGATCTCGACCAGCCCTCGCGCGCGGTCCTGCGCAAATACGGCGTCCGCTTCGGCGCCTATCACATCTATTTCCCCGGCCTGTTGAAGCCCGCCGGGCGTGCGCTGGCCGCGCTGCTGTGGGCGCTCAAGCAGGACAATGTCGATCTGTCGTCGCTGTCGGGCGCGCAGCATCTGGCATCTTCGGGCCGCACCTCGTTCCCGGTCGACAAGCAGCTGCCGCGCGATGCCTATCGCGTGCTCGGCTACAAGCAGGCCGGCGAGCGCGCCGTGCGCGTCGACATCCTGGAGCGCCTGGCCGACCTGATCCGGCCGGCGCTGGCCTGGCGCGAGAACTCGCCCGGCGAGAAGCCCGCCGGCGCGTTCGATGGCCGCAGTTTTGTGGTGACGCAGGCGATGACCTCGCTCACCGGCTCGGCCGGCGAAGATTTCGCCTCGGTGTTGCGCGCGCTCGGCTATCGCATGGACAAGCGTCCGCCGCTGCCGGTGAAGCCCGCGGCGCCTGCCGCTGCCGAGACGCCGGCTGCTGAAGTTTCTTCTGAGACGCCTGCGGCCGAGGAGGCCGCTGCCTCTGCAGAGACGGCCATCGAAGCCGCCGGCGAGCCTGTCACCGTCGAAGATGCGCCCGGGATGGAGCAGCACGACGAGGGAGCGCAGGAAGAGCCGGCGTTCGAAGCATCGCCAGATGCCCCCGTCACACCGGAAGACGCCCCCGGCATCGCGCCGCCGGCGGAAGAGCCTGCTGCGCCCGTCGAGGCTGTTGAGGCCGCGCCCGCCGAGGCCGCCGCGACGGAAGCCGCCGCATCGCCCGATGCCGCCGCGCCCGAGGCTGCCGCTGCGCCTGCCGAGCCCGAACTCGTCGAGGTCTGGCGTCCCGGCGGCCGTCACGAGGACCGCAAGCCGCGCCACGAGCGTCATCGCCATCAGCGTCACCACGGCCAGCGCCCGCAGGCCGGTGCCGAAGCAGCCGCCGCGCCCGCCGAAGGCGAAGCGGCGCAGGCCGCCGATGGCGAGAAGCGCGGCGAGCGCCATCGTCATGGCGGCGGTCGCAGAGATGGTGGGAGAGACTTCCGCAAGCCGCGCGAAGGTGGCGAGGGCGGCGAGCGCCGCGACGACCGGAACCGCAGTTTTCAGGGCAAGGATCGCGACAACAAGGATCGCGATCGCAACCGCGACAACAAGGGCAAGTTCGGCGGTGATCGCGACAAGGGCCGCGACAATCGTGGCCGCGACCGCGACAAGGGCCGTGACCGCCAGGGCGGCCCGTCGCTGCGTCCCTACGCATCGAGCGCGAATCCGCGCGAGCGCGATCGTCCCGCCGATCCGAACTCGCCCTTCGCAAAGCTCGCCGCGCTGAAAGAGCAGCTGTCCGGCCGCAAGGAGTGATCCCACGACGACCGAGCGGCAGCGCATCGACAAATGGCTCTGGCACGCGCGGGTGGTGAAGGCGCGCACCTCCGCGGCCGAGCTCGTCGTCACCGGCCACGTCCGCGTCAATGGTGAGCGCGAAAAGTCGCCGGGCCATGCGATCAAGATCGGTGACGTCATCACCATCGCGCTTGATCGCACCGTGCGGGTGCTGAAAGTCACCGCCTTCAACGAGCGCCGCGGCGATGCCGCCTCGGCCCGCGTGCTCTACGAGGAACTGAATGAAGCGAAGCGCAATTAATTGCGCATTGAATTCATTTCTTGGTCGATCAAACACATAAAGCCGTCATGATCGGCCGTTCCCGACCTTGCGGCGCCGGGCCATCCGCGCTACGCAAGCCGCGACTTTTAAAAGAGCTTTTCGGAGCGTTGGATGACTTACGTCGTCACTGAAAACTGCATCAAGTGCAAGTACACCGACTGCGTCGAGGTCTGCCCGGTCGACTGTTTCTACGAGGGCGACAACATGCTCGTCATCCATCCTGACGAATGCATCGACTGCGGCGTGTGCGAGCCGGAATGCCCTGCCGACGCCATCAAGCCGGACACGGAACCGGGCCTTGAAAAGTGGCTCCAGGTCAACGCCGACTACGCCAAGAGCTGGCCGAACATCACCCAGAAGAAAGAATCACCCCCGGACGCGAAGGAATTCGACGGTCAGGAAGGCAAGTTCGAGAAATATTTTTCTCCGAACCCCGGCTCCGGTGACTAAATTCCGGCGCAAACTTAACCCTAATACCTTCGTCAACGCCGAAAACCAGCCCTCAAGACCCCTAAATCATTGATTTTTGCGGGAAATGTGCTATATTGGGCACATTAAGCTGAACCCAGTCAGCCCAGTTGGCCCCGTTGGGTTCCCGTGAAACCAAATGTCGAAACAGGGGCGTGGCAGTTTCCGCGCGCAGGCTGTGTCACAGAAAACGCGTAAAAAGAGTACTTCAGCGAGGGCTTCCCATAAGGAGGCCAAAAAAGTCGCCGCGGCCAGCCGTAGCGCATCCAAGGGTCGGACCGCGACGAAGGCGCCGGCTGCAAAGTCCTCGAAGAACAAAAGAAGCGCAATGCCTAACAAGACTGCCAAACCGGCCGCGAAAGCGACCGTTGCCAAGCCTGCTGCTGCCAAGGCTCCCGCTGCCAAGCCCGCCGCGCCGAAGGCCCCTGTTGCTGCTGCTCCTGCCAAGGCTCCTGTGGTTGCCAAGCCGGCTGTGAAGGCCGCTGCGCCTGCGCCGAAGGTCGAGGAAAAGAAGGTCGTGACCCAGCGCCAGGGCTTCAAGGCCAACGAATTCGTCGTCTATCCCGCTCACGGCGTTGGCCAGATCCTGGCCATCGAGGAGCAGGAGATCGCCGGTGCGAAGCTCGAGCTGTTCGTCATCAACTTCATCAAGGACAAGATGACGCTGCGCGTGCCGACCGCCAAGGTCGCCAACGTCGGCATGCGCAAGCTGTCCGAGCCCGCGCTGGTGAAGAAGGCGCTGGAGACGCTGAAGGGCCGCGCCCGCGTCAAGCGCACCATGTGGTCGCGCCGCGCCCAGGAATACGAAGCAAAGATCAATTCGGGCGACATCGTCGCGATCGCGGAAGTCGTGCGCGACCTCTACCGCTCGGAATCGCAGCCGGAGCAGTCGTACAGCGAACGCCAGCTCTATGAAGCGGCGCTCGATCGTCTGTCCCGCGAGATCGCGGTCGTGCAGCACTCGACCGAGACCGAAGCGGTCAAGGAGATCGAGGCCCAGCTCGCCAAGAGCCCGCGCCGCACCAACGCCAAGGCGGAAGCCGCCGATGGCGAGGGCGAGACGGATGCCGACGGCGATACCGATGGCGACGACACCACCGTCGCCGACGAGGCCGCCTAAGCGCCTCTCGCGTCGATCGCAACCCATCAAAAGCCCGGCCGAAAGGCCGGGCTTTTTGTTTGACGCGCGCGGCGGCGGTCGGCTTGCCGCGGGACCCCGCGGGCCACGTCATATGGCGCGCGCAAGCTTTCCCGCTTTCCGGCCGAGCATTTCAAGGAAGGTCTGCTGCGCGGCCGTCAGCGGCTGGTCCCTGCGGTAGGTCAGGCCGATCGCGCGCGCGTTGGCGGGAAGCTCGACGGCGAGCGCCTTCAGTCCCTTCGCAAGGGTCTTCAGCTTTGCAGGCGAATAGGTCAGCAGGGCGACCACGTCGCTGTTCATGACCATCTGCTCGGCGAGCGCGAAGGTGACGATCTCGCAGGTCTGCGACGGCGGCGCCAGGCCTTGTCCGATCAGGAGCTCCTCGAAATAGCGGCGCGTCGGCGTGCCGTGCGGGGCGACGACCCAATTCTCGCCGACGAGATCCTTCAGCTTGCGGCGACCTTTTGCCAGGTGGTGATCCGCGCGCGCTATCACGGCGAAGAACTCGTCGAAGAGATGCCGCTCTTCGAGCACGTCGTAAGGCGGCGGTTCGCGCAGCGGGCCGATGACGAAATCCAGCTCGCCCTGCCGCAGGCCATCGATCAAGGCGGCGTAACTGCCGGTGACGGCCTGGAGCCGGACGTGCCGGTGACGGCTCAGCATCTCGCCGAACACCTTGACGACGACGTCCTGCTCGGAGAACGGCAGCAGGCCGACGGCAACGCGGCCCGTCACCTTGCCGGACAACGCCTCCAGCTGCTCCGGCAGCGTCATCACGTCCATCAGCAGCTTTGTGTGCAGGTCGGCCAGGATGACGGCGTCGCCAGTCGCCTTCATGCCGGCGCGCGTGCGTTCGAACGGCGGCCGGCCTGTTGCCGCGGCGATTTTGGCGAGCGCACGGCTGATGTCGGGCTGTGACCGCTCGAGATATTCGGCGGCGGCCGATACGCTGCCGGTCTTTCTGATCGCGCCGACGGCGCTGAGCAACTCCCAGGCGAGGTGATGGCCGAGATCGACAATGCGAGCGCCGGAAGCCTTGAGCGCCTCCTGTGCGGCCTGGATGCTCGACATCATGTGGCGGCAGCGCGCGATGACGATCTCGCCCTGCGAGGTCGGCTCCATGCCGGTCCAACCGCGCGCGAACAGCTGCTGGTGCAGTCTGCCTTCGACCTCCGCGATCGAACGCGACAGGCTGCTCTGGCTCGCGTTCAGCTGTTCGCTCGCGCGCGCAAGGCTGGCGTAGCTCGCCACCGCGCTGATGACGCGCACCTGCTTGATCGTGAGGAGAGGTGTCCGTTTCATGGATGCGTTGTGAAGGCCGGGGCGTCGCTACGCTCGGCATAATATTCACATTTTGCAAGGTCTATTTCAAAACCTGCATAATGGCGCCATGCACGATCCTGCTAGCTAGAGACCATAATCATCGCGACGCCGGCGTGCCGGCGTTGCGCGGGAGGTCTCATGGCCGGCAAGGGTATCGATGCCGTCGTGCTGGCGCGACGCGCGCTGACCGGCCGCATCGCCGAGTTCTGCATCGAGCGCACGGACGGCCGCCCCTTGCCGATGGCCGAATCCGGCAGCCATATCGAGCTGCATTTCGGCGGCGGTGAGCATCGTTTCGTCCGGCACTACTCCATCGTCGGTCCCCTCACGCTTCGCGATGAGCCCGAGCCCTTCTGGCGCATCGCCGTGCAGCGGGAGAATCGCGCGCGCGGCTCCGCATTCATTCATGACACTTTCCGCGCCGGCACGGCATTGACGCTCTCGCGTCCGATCAACGCCTTCCGGCTGGCGCGCCATCAGGCGGCGACGCTGTTGGTCGCCGGCGGCATCGGCGTCACGCCCATGCTCGCGATGGCGCGCTCGCTGCGGATGCGGAACGTCGATTTCTCGATGCTTTATGCGGGGCAGGACCGCTCCACGATGGCCTATGTCGACGAGCTGCAAGGCCTGTGCGGCGACCGGTTGAGCCTTCATGAAAGCAACCGCGACGGCATTCCCGATCTCGTCAGGCTGCTGTCCGGCCAACCTGCCGAGACCGTCGTCTATGTCTGCGGCCCCGTAGCGATGATCGAGGCGCTGCGCGAAGCCGCCTCCGCCCTGGGCTGGCGCAAGGAGCGCGTCCGCTTCGAAGTGTTCAACGCGGCCCACAGGCCCGATGACGGTGACTTCGAGGTGCGGCTATCCACCGGCCGCCGCGTCAAGGTGGGAGCCGGAACGACCATCCTCGATGCGCTCGAGCTTGCCGGCGTCGATACCTTGTCGAGCTGCCGGCGCGGCGAATGCGGTCTCTGCATCACCGACGTCGCAGCTTGTGACGGCGAGCTCGATCATCGCGACCGCTATTTTAGCGACGAGGAGCACCGCGCGAACAGGCAGATCGCGATCTGCTGCTCGCGGATCACTGGCCGCGCGCTGGCGCTCAACGTCTAGCCCCCAAGGAAGGTTGAAAGCCGATGGATACGATCGACCTGTCCCGACCGACCGACGAGGCCGTCTTCGCCGCGATGGAGCCGAAGGAGCCCGGCGACTTCGCCAACCATGCCACGCCCCTGATCCGCAATTGCTGGTACGCCTGCGCGCGTGCGGGCGAGATCGGCCGCACGCCGCTGGCCCGAAAGCTGCTCGGCATTGACGTGGCATTGTTCCGGACCGCAGCCGGCGCGCCCGTCGCGATGCGCAATCGCTGCCCGCACCGGTCGTTTCCGCTCGCACGCGGCAAGCTGGTCGGCGATCGTCTGGTCTGCGGATATCACGGCATGGAGTTCGGGCCCGATGGTGTCTGCGCGCACATGCCCGCGCTCACGCAGGCGCCTGCGACCGCGACCGTCCAGACCTATCCGGTCGCGGATCGCGGTCCCCTGACCTGGATCTGGATGGGCGCGCCCGATCTCGCCGACGAGGCGTTGATCCCCGACACGTCGTGGCTGAGCGATCCCGCGTGGGGCACCGTGACCGGCCGCTTCCACATCAAGTCGGACTACGTGGCGATGCACGAAAACCTCATCGACCAGACCCACTTTCCGTTCCTGCATCCGGGCACGGTTGGCACGCCGGAATATGCGCGCTCGAAGCTCAGCGTCTCCACGGAGAACAACCAGGTCGTGATCCGCCGCGAATTGAAGGATGCACCGCCGCCGGGCGTCTACGGCAAGCCGGCCGACATCATGCACAAGCGGGTCGACCGCGCCTCCGAGGCGCGCTTCGTCTCGCCGGCGCTTCACACCGCGTTTGCAAGCGTGTTCGATCCCGCGCCGGACTCAGGACAGCCGTCGCTCTATCGCTACAACATCACCCACGTTTTCACGCCGGAGACCAACAATTCGATCCACTACTGGTGGTTCAACTCGCGCGACTATCGCCCCGGCGATCCCGAGATCGACAAGTTCATGTTCGAGGCGCATTCGCAGGCCTATCACGAGGATGTCGAAGCGCTCGAATGGATCAACGAGGTGGTCCGGACTGATGGCGAAACGCAGTGCGACCTGAGCTTTGCGCCGGACAAGCCCGGCCTGATGGCCCGCCGCATCATGTATCGCCTGTCGGCGAAGGAAGCGTGCTGAGCGCAACGTCGTCGCGTTCCGATGACAAAGAACAACACTGCAAGGGAGGGACAAGTGAGGAAGCAATTGAAGAAGAAACTGAAGAGGAAATTGAAGTCTTGGAGCATCGCTGCAATGGCGGCTCTGGGAATGGCAGCGGCGGCTCATGCCGCGGATCCCGTCAAGATCGGCGTGATCATCCCGATGACCGGGCCGTTCCAGTCGAACGGCAAGCAGATCGAGGCGGCGATCAAGGCCTACACCAAGGAGAAGGGCGACACCGTCGCCGGCCGCAAGATCGAGTTCATCCTCCGCGACGATCGCGGCGCGCCTGACAACGCCAACCGGTTTGCTCAGGAGCTGATCGCGCAGGACCGCGTCGCGATCCTGACCGGGTTCGGCAACACGCCTGCGGCGCTCTCGGCCGCCGCGTTCGCCGCCAAGGCCAAGGTGCCGCAGGTGATCATGGTCGCCGCGACATCGTCGATCGTCGAGAAGTCGCCCTATGTCGTGCGCACCTCGCAATCGATCCCGCAGATCGCCAGTGTCATCGGCCAGTGGGCACCGAAATCGGGCCCGAAGACCTTTGTGAGCATCGTCTCCGAATACGGTCCGGGCCTGGACGCCGAGGAATGGTTTGCCAAGACCGTCGAGGCTCATGGCGGCCGCGTGATCGAAAAGCTCAAGGTCCCGCTCGCCAATCCCGACTTCGCGCCGTTCCTCCAGCGCGCGGCCGATGCCAAGCCGGAAGCTCTCTTCGTGTTCGTTCCGACCGGTGCTGGCGGCAATTTCATGAAGCAGTTCGTCGAGCGCGGCCTCGACAAGGCCGGGATGAAGCTGGTCGCGATGTCCGACCTCACCGACGACGATCTCCTCAACAACATGGGCGACGCGGCTCTGGGCGCCATCACCGGCGGTCCCTATTCGGCAAGCCACGATTCGCCCGAGAACAAGGCGTTCGTCGCGCAGTTCAAGGCGGCCAATCCCGGCATGCGCCCGAACGTCGTCGCTGTCGGTGCGTGGGACGCGCTCGAGCTGATCTATCGTGCCGTGGAGGCGACCAAGGGCGACACCAATGGTGATGCTCTCCTCGCCGCGATGAAAGGGCAGAGCTGGAACAGCCCGCGCGGACCGATTTCGATCGATCCCGCGACGCGCGACATCATCCAGAACATCTATATGCGGAAGGTCGAGCGTCACGACGGCGAACTCTACAACATGGAGTTCGAGACCTTTCCGAACGTGAAAGACCCGGCGCATGGAGCGTCGGAAAGCAAATGATGGACCAGCGCCACATGACGAACGTCTCCTCGCCCATGCCGATCCGGGCCGACACCGTCGGCAGCCTGCTTCGTCCGGACGGTCTCCATGCCGCGCGCCGCCGCTTCGAGCTCGGTGAGATCGATGCGGCTGCGCTGCATGAGATCGAGGATCAGGCGATCGCCGATGTCATCGCCTATCAGGAGGGGATCGGGCTCCCCGTCGTCACCGACGGGGAGTTCCGGCGCGAAAACTGGTGGATCGATTTCGTCCGCAAGCTCGAAGGCGTCGAGATCGTCGCGGGCGGCGGGACGGCGTTTGCAACCAATGAAGCGCCACGATACGTGCCGAAATCGGTGCGGGTCTCGGGACAGGTCGGCGCGGCCGGACCGATCCTGGTCGACGACTTCCGCTTCGTCCGGAAGAACGCCAAGTCCATCGCCAAGATCGCGGTGCCGTCACCGACACGGCTGCACTTTCATGGCGGCCGCAAGTCGGTCTCGACCGAAGTCTATCCTGATATCGAGGCCTTCTTCGCCGATGTTGCCGCGGTCTACCGCCGCGAGATCGCCGCGCTGGAAGCGGCCGGCTGCCGCTACATCCAGATCGACGATCCCCTGCTCAGCTACTTTCTCGATCCCCATCTGCGGGCCGAAATCGTCGCCGACGGCGATGATCCCGATACGCGGCTGCGGCGCTACATCCGCCTGATCAACGACTGCATCGCGGAGCGGTCTGCGGCGACGACGATCGGCATCCATATCTGCCGCGGTAACGCGCGCAGCACCTGGCTGGCGGAGGGCACGTACGAAGGGCTCGCCGATACCTGCTTTGCGCTGCTCAACGTCGATCGCTTCCTGCTCGAATATGACGATGAGCGAAGCGGCTCGTTCGCGCCGCTTCGTTTCATGCCGAAAGGCAAGCAGGTCGTGCTCGGCCTGGTTACGACCAAGCATGCCCGGCTCGAGGACAAGGATGCCCTGAAGCGGCGGCTGGATGAGGCCGCCAGGCTGATCGATCCGTCGTTCCTCGCGCTCAGTCCGCAATGCGGCTTCGCCAGCGTGGTCGAAGGCAATCTGATCACCGAAGCCGACCAGCGCGCCAAGCTGGCGTTGGTGGTGCAGACGGCAAGGGAGTATTGGGGCGCGGCGTAGGGGGGTGAGCGAAATAGCATGTGGGCCGAAAGCGGCTCCGCAAACTCGCTGTCGTCCCGGCGAACGCCGGGACCCATAACCCCAGGGAGCGGTTATGGGGCAGGCTGGTAACCACAAGTCTTCGCCAAACTCTGTCCTGTGGCTATGGGTCCCGGATCGGCGCGCGCTCAAGGCGCGCTTGTCCGGGACGACATCATTTCACCGGCCGCTTCTCGAGCTTCCTGGCCAGCGTGCGCCGGTGCATCCCCAGCCTCCGCGCCGCCTCCGAGATGTTGAAGTCCGTCTCGATCAGCGTCTGGTGAATGCGTTCCCATTCGAGCGTCTTGATCGAGGTCGGGCGGGCGTCGAGCGCGACCTCGGCGTTGCCTTCGGCCTTGTTGAAGGCGGCCTCGATATCGTCGGTGTTCGACGGCTTTGCCAGGTAGTGACAGGCGCCCAGCTTGATCGCCTCGACGGCGGTGGAGATGCTGGCAAAGCCGGTCAGCACCACGATCAGCATCTCCGGATCGTGCGTGTGCAGCAGCTCGACGCAGGCGAGCCCGGAGGCGCCGCCGAGCTTGAGATCGACCACGGCATGGCCGAAGGATCGCTCCTCCAGAACTTTGCGCACCTCTTCGATCGAAGCTGCGAGGACGACCTCGTAGCCGCGGCGCTCGAACGAGCGCTTCAGCGTGCGCGCGAAGCCAGCATCGTCCTCGACGACGATGAGCGAACGGTCAGGCGTCAAATTGACCTCCGATCGCGAGCGTTGCGAGCGGCAGCGTCAGGCGGACGGTGGCGCCGCGCTTCCTGTGGTTCTCGGCGGTCACGGTGCCGCCGAGCTTGCGCACGACGTTCATCACCAGGAACAGGCCGAGCCCGCCGCCGGCGCGGCCCTTGCTCGAATGATAGGGTTTCCCGAGCTGCGCCAGCATCTCCGGCGCAAAACCCGGGCCGCGGTCGCTGATCGACAGCACGAGATTGTCGCCCTCGCGCTCGGCCAGCAGCTCGACCCATTCACGCGAGACCTCATAGGCGTTGTCGAGCACGTTGAAGATCACCTGCTTCAGCGCGATGTCCGAGACGATCGCGACGTCCTCGCCGAAGGTATTGACGAAATAGAGCGTGCGCGCCGAGCGCGCGTCGCGCCACTCGTCCACCAGCGCGGTGACAAACGCCGTCACCGTCGTCGGCGAGGAACCTTCGCCGCGCGCTTCGCCCGCCGACACCAGGATGCCCGTCACGATGGTCTTGCAGCGTTGCAGGGAGGTTTCCATCTCCGCGAGATCCTCGGCGAGCTCCTGGTCGGCGGCGAGATCGGGCATGCGGCGCCAGTCGCTGAGGATGACCGACAGCGAGGCGAGCGGCGTGCCGAGCTCATGCGCCGCGCCGGAGGCGAGCAGGCCCATGCGGACGATGTGGTCCTGCTCGGCCGCATGCTGGCGCAAGGCCGCCAGATGCGCATCGCGCTCGCGCAAATTCCTGTTGATGCGGGTGACGAACACCACCAGCAGCACCGCGTTGAGAACGAAGCCCAGCAGCATGCCTGCCACGGTGAGGCTATAGGTCTCGCTGATCGGGTTCGGCGGCAGGTCGAGCGGTCGGTACGCCAGGGTCAGCCAGACGAAACTCGCACAGGTCAGCGCGACCAGCGACCAGGTCGAGCGACCATCGAGCAGCACCGCGCCGAGGGTGACCTGGAGCAGGAACAGCGAGGTGAAGGGATTGGTGGCGCCGCCGCTGAGGTAAAGCTGCGCGGTCAGCGCGGCGACGTCGAGCATCAAGGCGACCAGCAGCTCGTTGTTGGTGATCGCGGCGCGATGGCGCACCCAGACGAGGCTGGAGACGTTGAGCAGCACCAGCGCGCCGATCACCGCGCCCATCCGTTCCAATGGCAGGGGAATACCCAGGCCAAAATGCACGCCGCCGATGGTCACGATCTGGCCGACCACCGCGGTCCAGCGCAGCTGGATCAGCAGCGCCATGTTCTTGCGGTTGGTCTCGTCGTCGGTCGGCGCAACGCCGATCAGCTCGCTGCGCGCGTCCGCCTGCGATTGCAGCGTGACGGCGTCATGCGTCTTTCCGTCGTCAGGTCTGCTCGACGATCGTTCCAGCATCTGATCCCGTCCTGCGGGCGACAGCGTCCGAGCCGCCGTCCGGTTCGTGGACGAAGCGCTTGCGGCGGAACAGCCCGCCGCCGAATGTGACGAAAAGTTTACCCGCCAGCATGAACGCCAGGGCAAACCACGTCAGCGCGTAGATCAGGTGGTTATTGGGAAAGGCGACCACGGTCAATCCGCCGATTGGACCGGGGCCGGATTGTGATCCGGCGTCGGCATCGACGAAGAAGGGCGCGACGTTTTCGAGACCGCGTGCCGCCGCAATCGCGGCGACATCCCGCGAATACCAGCGGTTGTGCTGGGGCACGTTATTCCGGAGGAATCCGCCCTTCGGCTCGCTCATGCGGAGCAGGCCCGTGATCTCGACCTGGCCGTCCGGATTGCCGTTCTGGCGCGTCGATGCGTCGCGCCGCTCGGTCGGCACGAAGCCGCGATTGACCAGGACCTGTGTGCCGTCGCGGCGCTGAAGCGGCGTCAACACCCAATAGCCCGGGCCTTCCTCGGTGACGGCCTGAACCAGCGTCTCGCGGTCATGCAGGAAGCGGCCGGCGACGCTGACGTGCCTGTACTCGTCGTTGGCGGCGGAGACCGCAGGCCATGACGCAGGCGAGGGGATCGGCTGGGCCGGGGCATGGACGCGCTGCTCGACGCGGTCGATCAGCGCCAGCTTCCAGGCGCGGCGCTCGACCTGCCAGACGCCGAGTGCGATCAGAAGTGCAAAGGCCGTGAGCGAGAGGACCGTGAGCCACAGGGACGGGCGCGCGGTCTTGTGGCGCGCGCCTTTTTCCCTGCCAGTCACGGTCCCGGGTTCGCTCATTTCATTCCGCTCATCTGGTGGATCGGCATCATGTTGCTGTTGAGGTGGTTCATCACCCACAGCGAACCGGACAGCGCGATCACCACCATGACGATGGTGAAGATCAGCGCCATCATGCTCCAGCCGTTCTCGGACGTCGTGTTCATGTGCAGGAAGTAGACCATGTGCACGACGATCTGAACGACCGCGAAGGCCATGATGACGAGCGCGGTGATCTGCTTGCTCGGCAGCGCGCCGCTCATCACCAGCCAGAACGGGATCGCGGTGAGCACGACCGAGAGCACGAAGCCGAGCATATAGGTCGAGAACGAGCCGTGGGCGTGGCTGTCGCCGTGGTGATGATCGCCCGCGTGGGCGGCGTGGGTATCGGTGTTCATCGCAGAACTCCCAGGAGATAGACGAAGGTGAAGACGCCGATCCAGACCACGTCCAGGAAGTGCCAGAACATCGACAGGCACATCAGGCGGCGGCGGTTGGCTTCGATCAGGCCGAACTTTTGGACCTGCACCATCAGCGTCACCAGCCAGATGATGCCACAGGAGACGTGCAGGCCGTGGGTGCCGACCAGGGTGAAGAAGGAGGACAGGAAGGCGCTGCGCTGGGGCGTCGCGCCTTCGTGGATCATGTGGGCGAACTCGGTGAGCTCGATGCCGATGAAGGCGAGGCCGAACAGGCCGGTGATCGCCAGCCACATCTGCGTCTGCGCGACCTTGTTCTGCTGCATCGTCAGCATGGCAAAACCATAGGTGATCGACGACAGCAGCAGCATCGACGTGTTCACCGCGACGAGGTCGAGGTCGAACAGGTCCTTCGGCGCGGGCCCGGCGGCGTAATTGGCACCGAGCACGCCGAAGGTGGCGAACAGCATCGCGAAGATGAGGCAATCGCTCATCAGGTAGATCCAGAAGCCGAGCGAGGTGCTGTAGCCTTCCGGATGCGGGTGTTCATCGGCGAGATAGAAGACCGGCTCGCCGGTCTGCGAGGGATTGACAGAGACGGTCATTTACTTGGCTCCGGCGAGCAGTTTGGTGCGCGCGTCCTCGGTCCGGATGACGTCCTCAGCCGGAATGTCGAAGTCGCGGTGATAGTTGAAGGTGTGACCGATCCCGACGACGAGCATCGCGATGAAGCTCACGGCGGCCAGCCACCAGATGTACCAGATCAGGCCGAATCCCATCGCGGTGGCGAGGCCGGCGAGGATGACGCCGGTGCCGGTGCTGCTGGGCATGTGGATCGGCTTGAACCCGGTGAGCGGACGCTGGTAGCCGCGCTTCTTCATGTCCCACCACGCGTCGTTGTCATGAACGACGGGAGTGAAGGCGAAGTTGTAGTCCGGCGGAGGCGATGAGGTCGCCCATTCCAGCGTGCGTGCATCCCAGGGATCGCCGGTGACGTCCTTGAGTTGCTCGCGCTTGAGCAGGCTGACCGCGAACTGCATCAGCATGGACAGGATGCCGAGGAAGACGAGGAAGGCACCGATCGCGGCGATGACGAACCAGATCTGAAGCGAAGGATCGTCGAACACGCGCAGGCGGCGGGTCACGCCCATCAGGCCGAGCACGTAGAGCGGCATGAAGGCGAGGTAGAAGCCGACGACCCAGAACCAGAACGACAGCTTGCCCCAGAACACATCGAGCTTGAAGCCGAACGCTTTCGGGAACCAGTAGTTGATGCCGGCGAAGGCGCCGAACACCACGCCGCCAATGATGACGTTGTGGAAGTGCGCGATCAGGAACAGGCTGTTGTGCAGCACGAAGTCGGCCGGCGGTACCGCGAGCAGCACGCCGGTCATGCCGCCGAGCACGAAGGTCAGCATGAAGGCGACCGTCCACATCATCGGCAGCTCGTAGCGGATGCGGCCGCGATACATCGTGAACAGCCAGTTGAACATCTTCGCGCCCGTCGGGATCGAGATGATCATCGTGGTGATGCCGAAGAACGAGTTGACGCTGGCGCCCGAGCCCATCGTGAAGAAGTGGTGCAGCCACACCAGGTACGACAGGATGGTGATGACGACCGTGGCGTAGACCATCGAGGTGTAGCCGAACAGCCGCTTGCCGGAGAAGGTCGAGGTGACTTCCGAGAAGATGCCGAAGGCGGGGAGAACCAGGATGTAGACCTCGGGATGACCCCAGATCCAGATCAGGTTCACGTACATCATCGGGCTGCCGCCGAAATCGTTCGTGAAGAAGTTGGTGCCGACGTAGCGGTCGAGCGAAAGCAGCGCGAGCACGACGGTCAGGACGGGGAAGGAGGCGACGATCAGGATGTTGGTGCAGAGCGAGGTCCAGGTGAACACCGGCATCTTCATCATGGTCATGCCGGGGCAGCGCAGCTTGACGATGGTACAGATCAGATTGATGCCGGATAACGTCGTTCCGACGCCTGCGACCTGCAGCGCCCAGATGTAATAGTCGACGCCGACGTCGGGACTGTAGCCGATGTTCGACAGCGGCGGATAAGCCAGCCAGCCGGTGCGGGCGAATTCGCCGATGAACAGCGAGGCCATCACCAGCACCGCGCCGCCGACCGTCATCCAGAAGCTGAAATTGTTCAGGAACGGGAACGACACGTCGCGGGCGCCGATCTGCAGCGGCACGACATAGTTCATCAGGCCTGTGACCAGCGGCATCGCCACGAAGAAGATCATGATCACGCCGTGGGCGGTGAAGACCTGGTCGTAGTGATGGGCGTTGAGATAGCCTTCGGAGCCGTTGAAGGCGAGCATCTGCTGGCCGCGCATCATCAGCGCGTCGGCAAAGCCCCGCAGCAGCATCACGATGCCGAGGATCATGTACATGATGCCGATGCGCTTGTGGTCCACGGTGGTGAACCATTCGCGCCAGAGGTAGCCCCACAGGCGGAAATAGGTGAGGCCGGCGAGCAGCGTGGCGCCGCCGAGCGCGACCACCGCGAAGGTGCCGACGACGATCGGCTCGTGCAGCGGCAGCGATTCGAGGCCGAGCCGGCCGAAGATGAGCTTGAGAAGATCAGGAGACATGCGCGTTCTCTTTAGGAGTCTGACTTCGGACGCTGTCCGAGGAAGAAGGACGAGGACTTCAGCGGCGTGAAGATCGGCCGCTTCAGGCCGGCGCCGAGCAGCGGCGCGGTGTCGGTCGGTGCCGTGATCGAGGCAGTGGTCCGGCCCTGCGGTGCATCGGGCGTGCAGGTGCCGGCGACGAAGGTCGGCTCCGGCCCGAGCGCGCTGCCGCGGCGGGCGTACTTGTCGTAGGCCAGCGGCAGGGTGTTGTTCAGGCCCTGGTGGCCGTTGCCGCCCTTGGCGTCGATTGCCATCATCTCGCTCTGGCACATCTTGCCGGTCTCGACGCACATGTTGAGGATCAGGCGGTAGAGATCGGAATCGACCGTGCCCCAGCGGCGCACCGGCTCGTTCTGGCTCGGCTTCTCGAGCTGGAGATATTCGGCGCGGCCGAGCGAGCCCCCAGCAGATTTGGCCTGTGCGATCCAGGCGTCAAAGCCCTTGTCGTCGAGGCCGTGGAAGTTGAAGTGCATGCCGGAGAAGCCGGCGCCGCTATAGTTCGCCGAGAAGCCCTTGTAGATACCGGCGTGGTTGATCACGGCGTGCAGCGACGTCTCCATGCCCGGCATCGCGTAGATCTGTCCGGCGAGCGCGGGGATGTAGAACGAATTCATCACCGAGGAGGCGGTGATGTGGAAGTTGATCGGGCGATCGACCGGCGCGGCGAGCTCGTTGACGGTGGCGATGCCGTAATCCGGATAGATGAAGAGCCACTTCCAGTCGAGCGCGACGACATCGACCACGAGCGGGGCCTTGGACTGGTCCAGGGCGCGGTCGGCATGGATGCGGCCGATGTTGCGATAGGGGTCGAGCAGATGCGTGCCCATCCAGGTCAGCGCGCCCAGGCAAATGATGATCAGCAGCGGGGCCGACCAGATCACCAGCTCGAGCTTGGTCGAGTGATCCCATTCCGGCTCGTAGCGGGCCGAGGTGTTGGACTGGCGGTAGCGCCAGGCGAACAGCACCGTCAGCGCCATCACGGGGACGACGATCAGGAGCATCAGAACGGTGGAGATGATGACGAGGTCGCGCTGCTGGGCAGCGATGTCGCCGGCTGGCGCCAGCACGACGTAGTTGCAGCCACTGAGCGCAACTGCCAGAGGTAGCAGCGCCAGGATCTTGAGACGGGACACGGCCGAGCCTTATGAGAATGAGTTTCCTTTGCGGGGCCAACGGGTAGCTGCGGCGCAGCAATCCGGACATTGGACAATTTGTCCAATGTTGCAGTGCGGAATGTTGGGTCAGACAGAACCAGATTGCCCGGCTTCCCGCCGGGCGGTCGGCTTTGGTTTTCAGGACGTTAAGGGCGCACGAATGGCGACGGCACAGACCCCCGCAATGGCAGACCTCCACTCGGGCGAGCACGGCCACGACCAGGCCAGTCCCGGCGAGATCGCCATCGGCGTCATCATCGGCCGCACCTCGGAATTCTTCGACTTCTTCGTGTTCGCGATCGCCTCGGTGATCGTGTTCCCGCGCCTGGTGTTCCCGTTCACGAGCGAACTGACCGGCACTCTCTATTCCTTCATGGTCTTCGCACTGGCCTTCATGGCCCGGCCGATCGGCACCGTGATTTTCATGACGGTCGACCGCGCATACGGCAAGACGGCGAAGCTGATCTCGGCGCTGTTCCTGCTCGGCACCGCCACCGTCGCGCTGGCGTTCCTGCCCGGCTATCACGAGATCGGCGTTGCCGCGATCTGGCTGCTGGCGCTGGCGCGGATCGCGCAGGGCCTGGCCTGGGGCGGCGCCTGGGATGGCATGGCTTCGCTGCTGGCGCTGAATGCGCCGCCGTCCAAGCGCGGCTGGTACGCGATGGTGCCGCAGCTCGGCGCCCCGCTCGGCCTGATCGTGGCGAGCGCGCTGTTCGCCTATTTCGCCGGCAATCTCTCGGCCGACGACTTCTTCGACTGGGGCTGGCGCTATCCGTTCTTCGTCGCGTTTGCCATCAACGTCGTGGCGCTGTTCGCGCGCCTGCGCATGGTGACGACCGAGGAATATGCCTCGCTGTTCGAGACCCGCGAACTCCAGCCGTCGCGCATCTCCGAGACCGTCGCGCGCGAAGGCCACAACATCATGCTCGGCGCCTTCGCGCCGCTCGCGAGCTTCGCGCTGTTCCACATGGTCACGGTGTTTCCGCTGTCCTGGGTGTTCCTGTTCACCCGCGAAAGCCCGGTGCGCTTTTTGATCATCGAGATCGTCGCCGCCGTGTTCGGCGTCGGCGCGATCGTGCTCTCCGGCATCATCGCCGACCGCGTCGGCCGCAAGTCGCTGCTGATGGGATCGGCGATCGCGATCGCGATCTACAGCGGCTTCGCCCCGCAGCTGCTCGACGCCGGCGCGTTCGGCGAGACCATCTACATGGTGATCGGCTTCATTCTGCTCGGCCTGTCCTTCGGCCAGTCCTCGGGCGCGATCGCCTCGAATTTCAACCAGATGTATCGTTACACGGCCTCGGCGCTGACCTCGGACATGGCCTGGCTGTTCGGTGCCGGCTTCGCCCCGTTGGTGGCGCTTCTGCTCGCCACCAATCTCGGCGTCATCGCCTCGGGTGCGTATCTGCTGTCAGGCGCGTTCTGGACCCTGCTCGCGCTCTGGCTCAGCGGCCAACGCGAGGCGGGGGACATGGACGCGGGGCGCTAAGAGGCTCGCGTCGTCGCCGTATCAAAGGTGTCGCAGGGTGGGCAAAGGCGCGCAGCGCCGTGCCCACCATCTTTCATCGATTGCGATCGGGAATGGTGGGCACGCTTCGCTTTGCCCACCCTACGGCAGTTATGTTTGTCCGAGACGACGGCGGAGCTCCTGGTCCGTAGCCTCAATCCGCCACGACTTTCACGCGGTCGCGCACCTTCACCTGCGCGGTGCGATCGAGGCCGTTGAGCACGCGGAAGCGTTCGGCGGGGTGATCGACGCCGGCCATGCGGTGGGACAGCGATTCCACGGTGTCGCCGGGTTGCACCGTGATGACCTTGATGCGCAGCGGGCGCGCGGCCTGGATCTCGTCGAGCGTCAGGCGGCGGAATGAATTGACGGTCTCGCGCGCGTTGCGCTCGCTCTCGGTCGATTTCTGTCGTGCCGCGAAGATGAAGCGATAGACGTCGCTGCCGAAGCGCAACGCATAGACCTTGAACTGCCACTGATCGCCCTTGGCGGTGGCGGACGCGGCCGGAAAACCGTTGATGGTGATGTCCTCGGTGGAGGTCTTGTCGACGCCCTCCATCCAGCCGGAATTGAGGTAATCGCCGAGCGACTGCTCGGCCGGGACCCTCACCACGTCGAAGCGCATCGCCTGCGAGCCGCCGTCGCGCACGCCGATCACCGCCTGCGCGGTATTGTCGAGCGTGAAATTGTCCGGCGCCTGGAAGGTGAAGCCGAGTTTCGGGTGCAGGAAACGCCGGCCGCGCACAAACCCTTCGCTGGGATCTTCGCCATAGACGAGGTTGTCGATCGCGGCGAGGTAGGTTTCGCGGTCGCGCTCGGCGCCCTCGGGCGCAGCATATTGCCGCGCGATGGTCTGCGCATTCTGCACGCGCTCCGGGGTGGCCGGATGCGACGAGGTGAAATCCTGCGCGCGCGGATCGAGCGAGGTCTTGCCGGCCTTCAGCTCGGCATTGCGTTCCATCGCCGAGAGGAAGCGCGCGGCGCCATACGGGTCGAAATGGGCCTTGGCGGAAATGCCGACGCCGATGCCGTCGGCCTCGAACTCCTGATTGCGCGAAAAGCTCGCCATGGTGAGCTTGGTCTTGGCCAGCGCCAGCGCGGTGAGATCGGGATCGTTGCTCATGTCGGTGACGACGCGGGTGACGATCGCGGCCTGGCGCGCCTGATCCTCGCGCATCGCGGCGTGCTTGGACAGCACATGCGCCATCTCGTGGCTGAGCACCGAGGACAATTCCGACGTATCGCTGGCAAGCGCGAGCAGGCCGCGGGTGACATAGAGCTGGCCATTCGGCAGCGCGAAGGCGTTTACCGCGCCGGAATTGAGGATGGTGACCTTGTAGCCCTGATCGGGGCGATCGGACGCCGCGACGAGGCGATCGACGGTCTTGCTGACGAGCGATTCGAGCCGGGGATCGTCGTAAGTTCCGCCATAGCTCGCCAGGATACGCTCGTGCTCCTTTTCGGTGGCGGGGGTCTGTGCGACGGCCGGCTTGGGCTTGGGCATCGCGACGGTCGGAGGGGCTGCCGCGGTCTGGAACCGGTTCATATCACCGCAACCGGCGAGGGCTGAGCCCAGCACGAGGCATAGCGCGGCCGGCGCCGCCCGCAGGCGACGGCGTTCACTCCATACGTGCCGTTCTAGCACCCCATTCACGTCGCTTAACCCGTGCTGGCCCTTTTTAGGGCCTTACCCCTGTCGGCTCGTTTGCGCCTAGCAACTCGACCTGTCCCACGAGGCGCACATCGATCCGTGGCCCCGTATTCCCTTCAACCCAGCCCCGGACGCGAATGCGTCGATTCTCCAGGGACTTAAGAGTGATCCCGGCGTTTTCGAACGCCGGCTGTATGCGCCTTGAAATAGTCACGGCAAAGCCGCGTGTCCAGTTCCGTCCGAAGTTGAGGTAGGTCATTGCCCCAGCTTGCCGGACCGACAGGACTTTGCCTTCGACCACCGTAAAGCGCCCGATCCCCGCCCAAATATCGTCCGGACTTTCCGCGTTTTTTATGGCCGACGGGTCAGCCCAGCTGCCCATTTTTTGGCGCCGCGCCTCGGCCTCCGCCGCCATCAGAGCCGCCGCGCAGTCCTTGTCGGCGATTTCGGCGGAGACGATGGCGTCGCCCTGGGCGAGCAGAATGGCCTGGACCGAAATATCGCTTTCGCCGACGAAGACCAGCGCGCCTTGCCGGCCGTAGCGATCGGGCGTGTCGTCCGCGCTCCGCAGATTCACGTCGCGGCCGACGAGCAGCGAGCTCAACGCCTGCTTCGTTGTCGCGGTTGCTTCGATCCCGGTGAGGCGGACCTCGCGACCGTCGTCGAGACGCACGCTGCGGGCATCGACGATTCCCGCGACGCGGCCTTCGCCCTGCGTTTCGAATTGGCACGGTGTCGCGAGCGCGGTGTGAGACGCGAACAGAAGAATTGCGACGGTGAGGTGAAGCAGTCGCGTCACGTTGCCCGGAGAGGTTGCGTTTCGGTCCAAGTTTAACTCAAGCGTGGCGGGACGCGAAGAGGCTTCGTCACACGCCGTCATTGCGAGCACGGCGCTCGTAGGGTGGGCAAAGCGAAGCGCGCCCACGTACGTTGCTAACCGCGCGCGGCTGGTGGGCACGGCGCGAAGAGCGCCTTTGCTTCGCTCAGCTCGCAATGATGTGGAGACATGTATCCGTACCTGACCATTCCGCTTTGCGGAAAACGTGTGCGTCAATCGTGTCGCGTGTCGCGCACCTTCGCTTGCTGCGCTCTCGCGCATGCGGCATGATTGCGGCAATAGCGATAGCCAAGAGCAACAACCAAGCCGCCATCAGAGTACGGCGCGATAAGGGAGGTCTTTTTCGATGAAGCATGTTTTGTCGGGCATTTTTGCTGCCGCGTTAGCCCTGAGTGCGAGCGCCGCGCAGGCTCAGGACAAGCCGCCACTCAAGATCGGCGGCATCCTCGACATGTCGAGCCTGTATGCCGACATCACCGGCCCCGGCAGCGAGACCGCGGCCAAGATGGCCGTTGAGGATTTTGGCGGCGAGGTGCTGGGACGCAAGATCCAGGTGCTGGCAGCCGACCATCTCAACAAGGCCGACCTCTCGGCAAACATCGCCCGCGACATGCTCGACAACCAGGGCGTCGAGATGATCTACGACGTCGCGGCTTCGGCCACTGCGCTTGCCGCCGGCGAGATCGCGAAAGCGCGCAACAAGATCATCATGTTCAACGGCCCGGGCTCGATCCGTCTCACCAACGAGGCCTGCGGCCCCTACACCATCCATTATGTGTTCGACACCTACGGCCAGGCCAACGTGACCGGCCTTGCCGCCGTGAAGTCCGGCCTCGACAGCTGGTTCTTCCTCACCGCCGATTACGCCTTCGGTCAGGACCTGGAGAAGGACACCAGCGCCGTCGTCACCAAGACCGGCGGCAAGGTGCTCGGCAGCGTGCGCCATCCGCTCAACACGTCGGATTTCTCGTCGTTCCTGCTGCAGGCGCAGGCCTCCAAGGCCAAGGTGATCGGCCTCGCCAACGCCGGCGGCGACACCGTCAACGCGATCAAGCAGGCGGCCGAGTTCGGCATCACCAAGGGCGGCCAGAAGGTCTCGCCGCTGCTCGCCTTCGTCTCCGACATCGACTCGATCGGGCTGGAGACCGCGCAGGGCCTGCTGCTGGCCGAAGCGTTCTACTGGGACCTCAATGACGACACGCGCGCGTTCTCGAAGCGCTTCATGGAGCGCACCAAGCGCGTGCCGACCTCTGCGCAGGCCGGCGTCTATTCGTCCGTCACGCATTACCTGAAGGCCGTGAAGGCGGCGGGCACGACCGACTCGGCCACCGTCATCAAGGTGATGAAGGAGACGCCGATCAACGACTTCTTCGCCAAGAACGGCAAGATCCGCGAGGACGGCCGCATGATCCACGACATGTATTTGTTCGAGGTCAAGAAGCCGTCGGAGTCCAAGGGCCGCTGGGACGACTACAAGCTGCTTGCCACCGTGCCCGGCAACGAGGCGTTCCAGTCGCTGGAGCAGTCGCGCTGTCCGCTGGTGAAAAAGTGACGCGAAGCGTCATCCCGGGGCGCGCGTAAGCGCGAACTATGGTGCGCAATTGCGCACCTGAGGATCTCGAGGTTCCGGGTTCTCGCTTCGCGAGCCCCGGAACGACGACCAAAACAATAACAAGGGAAACGTCGCATGAACGACATGGTCCTGCAAAAGCTCGAAGGCGGGCTGCTCACCATCACGATGAACCGTCCCGAGCGGAAGAACGCGCTCAATCCCGACATGGTCGCCGGGCTGGTCGAAGCCGCGCGGCGCGCGGCCGACGATCCCGAGGTGCGCGCGGTGCTGTTCAAGGGCGCGGGCGGCTCGTTCTGCGTCGGCGGCGACGTCAAATCGATGGCGGCAGGCCGTGCGCCGCTGCCGTTCGAGGTGAAAATGGCGAACCTGCGCCGCGGCATGGAAGTCTCGCGCATCCTGCACCAGATGCCGAAGCCCGTGGTGGCACAGCTCGACGGCGCCGCCGCCGGTGCCGGCCTTTCCATGGCGCTGTCGTGCGATCTGCGCATTGCCTCCGAATCCTGCAAGATCACGACGGCCTTCGCAAAAGTCGGTTTCTCCGGCGACTACGGTGGCACCTATTTCCTCACCCAGCTGCTCGGTAGCGCGCGGGCGCGCGAGCTCTATCTGATGTCGCCGGTGCTCACGGCGAAGGAGGCGCATGCGATCGGCATGGTGACGAAGGTCGTCCCCGATGCCGAGATCGATGCCGCCGCGCACGAGCTCGCGCTGTCGCTGGCGCAGGGGCCGTCGATCGCGCTCGGCTTCATCAAGCGCAACATCAACAACGCCGAGCATCTGGCGCTGGAAGATTGCTTCGACGGCGAAGCCATCCATCACACCCGTTGCAGCGACACCGAGGATCACAAGGAAGCCGCGAAGGCCTTTGTCGAGAAGCGCAAGCCGACCTTCAGGGGCGCATGACGATGGCGCCCTATATGCGGCTGCGGCAGATCTGCCTCGTCGCGCCGCAGCTCGCGCCTGTCATCTCCGGCATCGCCGAGATCATGGGCCTCGCCGTCTGCTACCGCGACGGCAATGTCGCCAAATACGGCCTGGAGAACGCGCTGCTCCCGGTCGACACGATCTTGCTGGAGGTGGTCGCGCCCTTCAAGGACGGCACCACCGCCGGCCGCTTCATCGAGAAGACCGGCGGCCGCGGCGGGTACATGGCCATCTTCTGCTGCAACGATCCCGACGAGCGCGGCCGCAATGCCAACGCGCTCGGCGTCCGCACCGCCAACGTGATCGACCACGCGCCATATCACGGCGTGCAGCTCCACCCCCGCGACTGCCGCGCCGCCTTCATCGAGTTCAACCACACGAAAGGCAGCGACGATATTCTGGGCCCGTACCCGCCGGCGGGACCGGACTGGCAAAAATTCATCCGCAAGGACGTGACGCAGGCGCTGACGGCCGTGGAGATGCAGAGCCCGGATCCGCAGGGGCTCGCGGAGCACTGGGGCAAGATCATCGGAATTGTGCCGAGTGGCGATGCCGAATTGAAGCTGCCCAATGCCACCTTCCGCTTCGTGAAGGGCACAAACGAGATCATGAGCGCGCTGGAGTTTCAGGTCGCCGATGTCGCGGAGGTGCTGCACGCGGCCAAGGCAAAGGGGCTCGCGGTGGCCGGTCATGAGTTCTTGCTGGGCGGGGTGACGTTCCGCGTCAGGTGAATACTCTAAACCCTCTCCCCTTGTGGGAGAGGGTGGCTCGCCGCGGTAGCGGCGAGACGGGTGAGGGGTCTCTCTCCGCGAACGCCTTCACGCAGTTGGATCCGCGGAGACAACCCCTCATCCGGCGCTTCGCGCCACCTTCTCCCGCAGGGGGAGAAGGAAGAAAGAAGCTACCTTCCCTTAAAGTTCGCCGCGCGGCGCTCTTCCGTGGCCTTGACGCCTTCCTT
The DNA here is from genome assembly GCF_024199855.1 of Bradyrhizobium sp. CCGB20. Classification (NCBI taxonomy): domain Bacteria; kingdom Pseudomonadati; phylum Pseudomonadota; class Alphaproteobacteria; order Hyphomicrobiales; family Nitrobacteraceae; genus Bradyrhizobium; species Bradyrhizobium sp. CCGB20. The sequence continues at coordinate 730,187 of NZ_JANADN010000001.1, forward strand.
GAAGTCTTCCGTCGCACGCAGCCGCGTTTGCTCGGCGAGTTCGTGGTTGGTCGCGGCCATGACGCGGTCGGCGAGATTGGCGCGCATCGTGGCGCGGGTGGAGAGGAGGCCAAGCGGCGAGCATTCGGCGATCTCGCCGGCGAGCTTCATCGCGCCCGCCTTCACTTGGTCCTGCGGCACCAGCTCGTTGGCGAGGCCCCACTTGACCGCCTCTTCGCCGGTCACGCGGCGGCTGGTGTAGAACATCAGCTCGGCGTTGTTCTTGCCGATCAGCTCGGGCAGCGTCACCGTCAGGCCGAAGCCGGGATGGAAGCCGAGCTTGGTAAAATTCGCGGAGAAGCGTGCTTCGGGGCAGGTGACGCGGAAGTCGGCGGACACTGCGAGCCCGAGCCCGCCGCCGATGGCCGCTCCTTGCACGGCCGCGACGATCGGCTTCTTGGCGCGGAAGATGCGCACGGCCTGGATGTAGAGATGGTTGATCGGCCCGAGATTGTCGGCGGGATCGCCCTTCTTCTCGGCCTCGCGCGCCTCCTGCGCCTGCCGCGCGGGATCGCCGAAGTTGGCGCCGGCGCAGAACGCCTTGCCCTGTGCCGAGAGAACCGAGGCGCGGATCTCGATGTCGCGGTCGAACTCGTCGAGCGCATCCGCGATCTGGTTGATCAGCGAGATGTCGAAGAAGTTCAGCGGAGGCCTGCGGATTTCGATGGTGCCGACGTGTCCGACCTTCTCGACGCCGATATCTTTATAAGTGCTCATGGTGATCCTCGTGAATTAGCGCAAACCAAGTCCGCGGGCGATGATGCCGCGCAGCACCTCAGTGGTGCCGCCCTGGATAGTGAGTTTCGGTGCGGTCTTGATGGCGAAGTCGAGCTGCCGCTCCAGCGTCTCGCGGTTGGTCGCGGTCTCCTCGACGAAGGCGGCGAGATCGCGCACGCGGTGCGGAAGCTGCTGCTCCCAGACCGTGCCGATGTCCTTGACGATGGAGGCTTCCACTACCGGCTCCTTGCCGGCCTGCAGCATGCCGGCCACCGAGACCGACATGCGGCGCATGGTGTGGAGCTGCGCCACGAGACGGCCGATGCCTTCGGCGCTGCGCGTGTCCGGGTTCGGACCGACCGCGCGGACCAGCTCGGTCAGCACGTAATAGGTTTCGAGGAAGCGTTCCGGACCTGAGCGCTCATAGGCGAGCTCACTGGTCGCCTGCTTCCAGGCCCCGTCGACTTCGCCGAGGACGTGATCGTCGGGCACGAAGAAGTCGGTGAAGACGACCTCGTTGAACTCGTACTGGCCGGTGATCTGGCCGATCGGGTTCACCTTGATGCCCGGCTGCTTCATCTTGACCAGGAACTGGGTCAGGCCGTGACGGCGGTTTTCCTTGGTCGGCTGTGACGTGCGGAAAATCGCGATCATGTAGTCGGCGATGTGCGCCGACGAGGTCCAGATCTTGGTGCCGTTGATGAGATAGCCGCCGTTGGTCTTGGTCGCGCGCGTCTTCGCGGCGAACAGGTCGGAGCCCGAGTTCGGCTCGCTCATGCCGATCGCAAAGCAGATCTCGCCGCGGCAGATGCGCGGCAGGATATCCATCTTGATATGCTCAGGCGCGTATTTGATCAGCACCGGTCCGCTCTGGCGATCGGCGACGAAGAAACGCCGCGTCGGCGCGTTGGCGACGCGCATCTCCTCGGTGACGACGTAGCGCTCGAGGAACGAACGTTCCTGGCCGCCATATTTCTTCGGCCAGGTCATCCCTAACCAGCCTTTGGCGCCGACCCGGCGGGAAAATTCCGGCGCGTCGGTGTCCTCGCGGTTGGGCTTGTGCGGATCGAAGGTGCCGGCCGCGATTTCCTCGGCGAGGAACGCGCGCACTTCCTTGCGCAATTGCTCGCATTTCTCGGGCAGGCGGATCGGATCGAAACGAAGGGCAGCGGTCATTGTTGTCTCGTCCCCTGATCAGCGCGAAGCCACGAGCGGCCACAATTCGTCGGCGCCGCGATTGGCGACCAGCTTGCCGAGCTCGACGGCCCAGTGGCTTTCCGACCCGAAATCGTCGCGCCAGGCCAGCGCCCGCAGCGAATAGCGGTGCAGGATGTGCTCGATGGTGAAGCCGATCGCGCCGTGAACCTGATGCGCGATGGCGCCGCCTTTCTCCGCGGCCTCCGCGCAGCGGATCTTTGCGGCGGCGGCTTCGAGGTAGACTTCGTCGCCAAAGCTCTTCTCGTTCGCGATGGCATCGGCCGCGGAGGTTGCAGCCGCAAGCGCCGCGGCGGATTCGCCGGCGAGACGGGCGAGATTGTGCTGCACCGCCTGGAATTTCGAGATCTTCTTCTCGAAGGCGACGCGCTCGTTGGAATAGCGCACGGAGATGTCGAGCATCGCTTCCAGCGCGCCCGCGATCTGAAGGCTGCGCGCAACGCCGCCCATCAGCATGAGCGTGGTCTGGTCAAAACCCTTCGCGGGCTTGACGGTGACGGGCTGGACTTTGTCGAGCGTCACGGTGTCGCTGTGGTCATAGCCGACGTTGAGGCCGGCTTCGATCCGGCCCTTGCTCGCATCGACCAGCGCGATGGAAACGCCGTCCTTGCCATGGGCCAGCACCGCAAAATGCTTTGCCGCTTTCGCAAAGGGCACGCCGCGGGCGCGTCCGGAGAGTGCGCCGTTGGCGTCGATTGTGATGCGATCCTTCGGCGAAGCAGGCAGCACCGTCATCTCTCCCTCAGGGGATGCGATCTTCGCCTGCGCGAGCAGCCAGCCCGCGAGCATGGTTTCGGCCAGGGGAACCGCGACTGCGAAGCGGCCGGCGGCGTTCAGCAGCGCAAAACCGTCGGCGAGGCTGGCGCCGGAGCCTCCGAGATCGTCAGGCACCCAGGACAGCGGCAGGCCGGCCTCGCTCAGCGCCTGCCACAGCGGCGCCTGCCACGAATCCTTCTTGTCGTTGTTGATGGTCTGCGGATCGGCGAGATCGGCGAAGATCTTCTCCGCGGTCTCGACGACGATATTGTCACTCTCCGCCACAGCGTTCCCCGTGTTTTGCCATTGGCGCGTTCCGCCCGTGAGGCGCGCGCGCAGGTTCTTCTTGCGCCCGATGATCCGAAAAAGCCATGGCCCTGACAAGCGTTGATCGCAGGCCCATCTGCGGCTCCGGCATGGGCGCGAGAACCGGTCTGGACTAATTCCGCTTAGCGGAGTTTGCTCCATTTGCAGGGCGCGGCAAACTCGCTAAACAGGGCCAGTTCTAAGAGCTCGCATTCAATCAAGGGGAAGGAAATCCGGATGGCTAAAGACGGCTTGTGCGCAATCGTGACGGGGTCCGCATCCGGACTGGGGGCTGCGACCGCGGAAATTCTCGCGCGGAGCGGGGCGCGGCTCGTCATCAACTATTCCTCGAGCCAGAAGGAAGCCGAGGCTACGGCCGAGCTCTGCCGCAAGGCGGGCTCTCCGGAAGTTCTGGTCGCGCAGGGCGACGTGTCAAAGGATGACGATTGCCGCAAGATCGTCGCCGCGGCAGCCGGCTGGGGCCGGCTCGACGTGCTCGTCAACAATGCCGGCACCACCAAGCATGTGGCGCATGCCGATCTCGATGGATTGTCGGCTGAAGATTTCCAGCGCTTGTACGGCGTCAACACCATCGGCCCGTTCCAGATGGTGCGTGCGGCGCGCAGCCTGCTCGAGGCCGGGGCGAAGGCGTCGGGACGGCCGTCTGCCGTGGTCAACATCTCTTCGGTCGCCGGCATCAGCGGCGTCGGCTCGTCGATCGCCTATGCCGCGAGCAAGGGCGCGCTCAACACCATGACGTTGTCGCTGTCGCGCGCGCTGGCGCCGCTGATCCGCGTCAACACGGTGTGCCCCGGCTACATCGACACGCCCTGGTTCACCAAGGGGCGCGGCGAGGCCGGTGCCAAGCAGGTGCGCGACAGCGTGGTGGCGAAGGTGCCGCTCAAGGTCGCATCGACCGCCGACGACATCGCGCAGCTCGTCTGCTTCCTGGCAATGCCGGCCTCCAGCAACATGACCGGCGAGGTCGTGCGCATGGATGCGGGGATGCATCTGATTACTTAATTCGTCATTGCGAGCGAAGCGAAGCAATCCAGAGAGCGTCCGCGCGGACAGTCTGGATTGCTTCGTCGCAAGGGCTCCTCGCAATGACGGAGTGCGAGGGCAGCGTCGTGCCCGGCGTCGCGCACCGCTACCCTTTTATCACGCCGCTCGCGACCAGCCGATGCCAGATGAACAGCACCACCACCGCGCCGATCGTGGCCATGATGAAGCCGGCGCCCTGGTCTGGGCTGTAGTGCCCGATCGCCTGTCCGATGAAGGTGGCGAGAAACGCACCCGCAATGCCCAGGATGGTGGTGAGGATGAAACCGCTCGGGTTGTTCGGCCCCGGCGCCAGCCAGCGCGCGATGAGGCCGGCGACGAAGCCGACGACGATGATCCACAACAGGCCGCCGAAACTCATGACAGTGCTCCCCTTGCCTAGAATCTGCAGATCGAACGTCGTTTAAATTCGGCCCGAGAGCTCATTCTCGGTCGGCAGCCGTCCGTCCGGCGTCAGATGGTCGATCACCTGCGGCAGATATTGACTGAGGCCGGAGAGCAGCTCGTCGCGCGACAGGCCACTTTGGGCGGACAGGCTTTGGATCTGGTCGGCGCCGAGGGCGCTGGCGAGATCGCCGGGCGCGATCGCCTTGTTCTCGCCCTTGCCGACCCAGGAATTCGCGGCCTCGCCGTGGCCGCCCTGCTGGAGCTGGTTGAGGAGATCGCCGAGCCCGCCGCTGAGCACGGTGCCGGCCGCGCCGCCCGCGAGCAGGCCGCCGAGGCCGCCCTTGAGCAGGTCGCTGAGGCCGCCGCTACCACCGGGGCCGCCGGGAACAGCGCTGCTGCCCGTATTGACAGGTGTCGGAGGCGGCAGCGGCGAGCGCTGCTGCGATGCCGGCGCCGCGTCGGGCTGGCCTGCCGTCAGATGCTTGAAGGCCTTCCAGGCGATCAGGCCGAGCAGCGCCATGGTCATTGGCGACATGCCGCCGGAGGATTGCTCAGAGCTGGGCGTGCTCGGGCCGCGGGGGCCGTTCTGCATGCCGTTGAGGACGTCGAGTAGACCCATGGTGCTCTCCTTTGGCGTCTCGTTCGGCGAGCGCTCGCCGGTGACAGCCCCCGGGGCAAAAACATATGGGGCTCTCATGACGGTTACAAGGCGAATGCATCGCAACCAATGGGCAGCCGGCGCCGCCTCTGCTATCGAAGGCGGGATATTAAGGGAGCGAGGTCTGGTGATTGCGGATCGACCGATCGTGGTGGCCGGCGCGGGCGCCATCGGCTGTTTCGCCGGCGGCATGCTGGCGGCTGCCGGCCGCCGCGTCGCGCTGCTGGTGCGGCCGCGGGTCAAAACCGAGATCGAGCGGTTCGGCCTGCGGCTGACCGATTTCGACGGCTCCGAGAAGAAGCTCGGTGCGGGCCAGCTCGCGCTGTCGGAGGATCCCGCGATCTTCCACAACGCCGGCATCGTGCTGGTCACGGTGAAGAGCGCCGACACCGCCGATGTCGCGGACCAGATCGCGCGGCACGCGCCGCAGGATGCCGTCATCGTCTCCCTGCAAAACGGCATCGGCAATGTCGCGGTTCTGCGCGAGCGCCTCGGCGGCCGGCGCGTGCTCGCCGGCATGGTGCCGTTCAACGTGATCGCGATGGGCGAGGGGCGTTTTCACCGTTCGACCTCCGGCGACATCCATGTCGGCGAGGACGAGGCGAATACGGCCGCCGCGCTGTCGGTGCCGGGTCTTGCCATGCGCGCCAGCCGGGACATCACCGGCGTGCAATGGGGCAAGCTGATCATCAATCTGAACAATGCGCTCAGCGCGCTGTCCGACATGCCGCTCGCCGCGCAACTGGCGAACCGCGACTGGCGAAAACTGTTCGCCGACCAGATGGCGGAAGGTCTCGCCGCGCTGACTGCCGCCGGCATCGCGCCGGTCTCGTCGACGCCGATCCCGATGAAGTGGTCGCCGACCCTGCTGAGGCTGCCCGACATGATCTTCAATGCGATCCTCGGCCGTACGATGAAGATCGATCCCGAGGCGCGCTCCTCGATGTGGCAGGATTTGAAGCAAGGCCGCACGACCGAGATCGACTATCTCCAGGGCGCAGTCATTGCACTCGCGGAGCAGAACAACGTCGAGGCGCCGCTGATGCGCCGCATTGTTGCGCTGATCAAGGAGGCCGAGGCGGCAGGCAATGGTCCACCTCGGCTGACGCCGCAGCAGATCCGCGGGTAGCGCGAGAGTGCAGGGGGGCGCGATGAGGCGTTGTTTGGTGATCGGATTCGCGCTGGCGGCGCTCTGCGGCGCAACGACGCTTGCCTACGCGAGGCCGCCGACGGTCATGAGCTCTCCAGGCTATGACAGGCGGTTGCAGGAGAGCCGGTCGCAGTTGGGTAGCTCGCCGACGGTCACCGAGCCGGTAACCGCGCCGGTGGTCAAACCGAAGCGGACTAAGAAGAAGCAGCCGAACTGAAGCGTGACAGCGCCCTTGACTCAGCCCTTCTTCGCCGGCGGCTTGCTCGGCGTCGGGCTGAACAGCTTCTTCAGATCGTTCAGGCTTTCCGACAGCCGCGGCCATTCGCAGGAGAACGAGCCCTTGGTGCAGGGCGCACCTTTCGGTCGCGGGCTCGCGGCCTGCTGCACCTTCGGCCGCTCGACCGGCACCGGCACGCGCGCGACCGGCACCGGCAGGCGCTCGACCTCGGTTCGCAGTGCGACTTGCTGGAGCTTCTGCGCTTGCTGTTCCTGCTGCTCGCGCGCGGCGGCTTGGGCCGCTTCATTGCTGCGGCGCTGATTGGCGAGGTAGGCGGTGTAGGATTCGTCGATCTTTTTCTGCTCCTCCGGCGTCGGGTTTGGCCCAGCGATGTCGAAGGTGCGGTCCTGGAGGAAATCGTAATAGGAATAGCCACCGCCTGCCTTGCGGCGGCCGGCGAACTTGGCGTTGCAACTGGCAAGCGCAGCTGTCTTCTCGGTCTTGTTCGCTGCCTTCTCGGCGGCGTCGGCGCATTCCTCGAAATCGACAGGCGCGCGCTTCCACCATTGCGCGTGGGCATGCAACGGCGTCAGCAGAAAAAATCCTGCTGCGGCAACGACAAGCGCCGCGCGACGCGATGCGAACACGAACAACATTCTACGGGAGCATTCCTAGCAAAACTCAACCCGAACTGAGTCGGGGCGGATTTTTGCCCCTTTATCGCCGGTTTGTCACCCATGGAACTCGGGATTTTCATGGCTGTAATGCTGACATTTTTTGCTTGACGTGGCGCGGGAGTCACAGCCGCGCGGCACATGATGCGCTTAGACTTTTATCGGTTTGAATTCGAAGGGGAATGTCCGTCATGAGAGCGTTGGCCCGTCTCGCCGCAATCGCGCTGGCGTTCATGTCCAGCCATGCATTCGCAGCGGACGAGGATGCACCCAACCGCAAGCCGGTGAGGGCGATCGCCGACGCGCGCCTCTCGGTCGGCGGGCAGGGAATGCTGCCGCTCTATCTCTCCAGCGACTGGTCGCTGCCGCTGCCCGCGATCTCCCGTGCCGTCATCGTGCTGCATGGACGCCTGCGCAATGCCGACGAATATTACATGTCAGCCCATACCGCGCAGGGCGCAGCGGGCGATTACGGCAAGAGCGCGCTGATGATCGTGCCGCAGTTCCTGGCGGAGATCGACATCGAGGCGTACAAGCTGCCGGCGGACACCCTGCGCTGGTCGCTGGAGGGATGGGAGGGCGGCGACGCCGCGCTGGCGCCGAACCCGGTGTCATCCTTCGAAGCGCTCGATGCGATCCTCGCAAAACTCTCGGATCGGCGCATCTTCCCGAATTTGAAGCAGGTCGTCGTCGCCGGCCATTCCGGCGGCGGCCAGGTCGCGCAGCGCTACGCCATTGCCGGAAAAGGTGAGGCGGCGCTGTCGCGCCAGCATATCGACGTCCGCTACGTCGTCGCCAATCCCTCCTCCTACGCCTATTTCAGCGACCAGCGGCCACTGCCCAAGATCGCCGCATCCTGCCCGGGCTTCAACAATTGGAAATACGGCATGGACGGGCGTCCGCCCTATCTTGCGAACGTCACGCCGGCGGCGCTCGAGCAGCGCTATGTCGAGCGCGAGGTGATCTATCTGCTCGGCACGCTCGACACCAATCCAAAGCACTCCGCGCTGGACAAGAGCTGCATGGCCGAGGCGCAGGGCCCGTATCGCTATGCCCGCGGCCACGCCTATGCGGACGCGATGGCCAAGCGTGACCGCGGCACGCCCAATCACCGGGTGTGGGACGTCGCCGGCGTCGGCCATGACGGCGACAAGATGCTGACCTCGAAATGCGGCCTCGCGGCGCTGTTCGATATTCCGGGCTGCGGAGCTGAGCGCTGATGCGGATGTCTTGAAGGCAGATACCTTGTAGGCAGATACCTTGTAGGCCCAGCTCCGGCTGTTACACTTCGTCTCGCGACGCGCCTCATCCCGAGGCGGCGCCAAGAAGACGAAGTGGAAACACCTGATGCTACTGCCCCTGTCCGACGTGCCGCGCTGGTACGCAGAGCGCAAGCCGCAAGGCACGATCGCCGTCCGTCACGGGCAGCACACGCTGACATGGGACGAGCTCGAACGCGGCGCCAACCGGCGCGCGCGGGCGTTCATGGCCAAGGGCGTCAAGCCCGGCGACTTCGTCGCGATCGGCTTGCCCAACGGCAACGCGTTCTTCGAGACGTCGTTTGCCGTCTGGAAGTGCGGGGCGACGCCGACCTCGCTGTCATGGCGGCTGCCGCGCGGCGAAGCCGCCGCGGTGCTCGACATTCTGAAGCCTGCATTGGTGGTCGGCGGCGAGGCCGACTGGAATGCGCCGAACCGTTTGCCTGCTGATTTCGTGCCGGAGGGTTTTTCGGATGAGCCGCTCAATCCGCCGGTGGCCCGCTACTGGAAGGCCATGACCAGCGGCGGCTCGACCGGCCGCCCGAAAGTGATCCTCGATCATCAGCCGGCGGTGACCGACACCGTCGCCGCGCCGCCGCTCAACATCCCCTTCGGCGTCTCGCTGCTCAATCCCGGTCCGCTCTACCACAATGCGCCGTTCATCGTGTCGCATTACGCGCTGTTCACCGGCGGCCAGCTCACCGGCCTCGTCAAGTTCGACGCCGAGGAAACGTTGCGGCAGATCGCGCGCGAGCGCGTGCAATGGGTCAATTTCGTGCCGACCATGATGCACCGGATCTGGGCGCTGCCTGAGAGCGTGCGTAAATCCTACGACGTGTCGAGTCTGCAGACCGTGTTCCACATGGCAGCTCCCATGCCGCCATGGCTGAAGGAGAACTGGATCGCCTGGCTCGGACCTGAGCGGGTCTGGGAGCTCTATGGCGGCACCGAGCGGCAAGGCTCCTGCATCATCTCCGGCACGGAATGGCTGACGCACAAGGGCTCGGTCGGCAAGATCGGCGAGATGGCACGCTTGCGCATCGTCGGCGAGGACGGCAATGACGTCGCGCCCGGCGAGACCGGCGAGATCTATTTCCTCAACAATGACGGCAAGGACGCGACCTATCACTATCTCGGCGCCGAGCCGAAGCGCCGCGCGGACGGCTGGGAATCGCTCGGCGATATCGGCCGGCTGGATGCGGAAGGCTATCTCTATCTCGGCGACCGTCTCGCCGACATGGTGCTGCGCGGCGGCGCCAACATCTATCCGGCCGAGGTCGAGGCGGCGGTCTCCGAGGTTCCCGGCGTTCCGTCCTGCGTGGTGGTGGGATTGCCCGATCCGGAATTGGGCCAGCGCGTGCACGCCATCATCGAACCGGAGCTAGATGCAGATGGCCAGGCCATCGCCGACGGCATGGCTGACTTCCTGAGCGATAGGCTCAGCCGCTACAAGCACCCCGAGAGTTTCGAGATCGTCAGCGTCCCGCCGCGTGATGATTCCGGAAAAGTCCGCCGCACGCTGTTGCGCGACGAGCGCGCAGCATGGATGAAGGAAGGGCGCGCCTTCCGGATTTGGCCGGCAAGGGCGCGGGCGCACGCCGAATAAGAAAATTCACGAAAGGACTCTTCGACATGACGATCACCATCGCAGCCAACAGCGTGCCCAAACCGCCGGCCGAGATCATCGAGGGCTTTCGCGGTGCGCCGACCTCGGTCATTTCAGACAATCTCGCCCGGTTGCCGGGCGCGGTCGGGCTAAGACCCTATCATCGCGGCGGCAAGCTGGTGGGCACAGCCTTCACCGTGCGCACCCGTCCCGGCGACAATCTCGCCATTCACCGCGCGCTCGAGCTGGTCGGCCCCGGCGACGTCATCGTGGTCGACGGTGGCGGCGACGAGACCCGCGCGCTGGTCGGCGAGATCATGAAGAACATCGCGCAGTGGCGCAAAGCAGAGGGCTACGTCATCGACGGTGCGATCCGCGATGTCGCGGCCTTCGCGGCTGACGACTTTCCCTGCTACGCCCGCGCCGTGATCCATCGCGGCCCCTACAAGAACGGCCCCGGCGAGATCAACATCCCGGTTTCGATCGGCGGTAGCGTGATCTCGCCCGGCGACATCGTCGTCGGCGACGAGGATGGCGTGGTGTCGTTTCCCGCCGCGGGCGCGGCTGCGCTGCTGGAAGCGGTCCGCGCCCAGGTCGCGCGCGAGGAGGAGACCATGAAGGCGATCCGCGAGGGCCGCTACCAGGGCTCGTATGGGAAATCCTGATCAGAAAAAACGAAGGGGAGAAGGGCGTGAGCCAGAAGGACGAATTTCATAACATCGACGACGCCAGCGACGGGCTGTTCCGCGAGCTCGCGGCAGGCGTGACGACGCGCATCTTCTCCGGCGAGCAGGCGATGCTGTCGGTGGTGACGCTGGCCCCGCATGCGCAGGGCACGCTGCATCATCATCCCGAGGAGCAATGGGGTGTGCTGCTCGACGGCTCCGCCATCCGGGTCCAGGGCGATGAGGAAATTCCCGTGAAGAAGGGCGATTTCTGGCGCACGCCCGGCAACGTGCCGCACACCATGCGCGCCGGCCCCGACGGCGCCCGCGTGCTGGACATCTTTAGTCCGCCAAGGCCAGAATACAAAAAAGCGGGTTCGGGTTTCGGCACGACGTAAAGCGCCAAAGAGCAAAAAGCCAGGCGCAAAACCAAACAGGGAGGGGACCATGACGATCACACGACGGGCGCTGCTGGCCGCGCCCGCCATCCTCGCGATGGCACCGGCAAGCGCGCAGGCCTCGAAAATCACGCTGGTGGTGCCGTTCCCGCCGGGCGGATCGACCGACGCGATGGCGCGGCTGTTGCAGGCCAATCTGCAAACCAAGCTCAATCGCATCGTCGTGGTCGAGAACAAGTCGGGCGCAGCCGGCGCGCTCGGTGCGGCGCAGGTCGCCAAGAGCCCGCCTGATGGCTCGTCCTTCCTTGTCACCTTCGATTCCCACGCGGTGATCCCGTCGATCCTCGACAAGCCACCGGTCGATGTCGAGCGCGAGCTGATGCCGGTGTTGCTGGTCGGCACGGCGCCTTATGTGATCGCCGCGGGCGCCGGCCGCCCCTACAAGAGCTTTGCCGACGTGGTGGCCGCCTGCAAGGCGACGCCCGGCGCGGTGAAATACGCCTCCGTCGGCATCGGCACGCTCGGCCATCTCGCGATGACCGTGCTCGGCAACAAGGCCGGCGTCGAGATCATGCATGTGCCCTATCGCGGCGGCGGCCCGGCCATGAACGACGTGCTCGGCGGCCATGTCGATCTCATCGCGGGATCGGCGGCGCTGGTCGCAGCCCAGCTCGGCACCAACATGCTGCGACCGATCCTGCAACTCGGCCGCGAGCGGCTGCCGGGCCTGCCGGATACGCCGACCGCGATCGAAGCGGGCTTTCCGGACTTCGAGACGTTGGCCTGGTGGGGCATCTTCGCGCCCGCGGGCACGCCGCCTGACATCGTCGCAGGCCTCGCGGCGGCGTCGAAGGAGATCCTGAGCGAGCCCGCGACCGCCGCCCAGCTCAAGGAGACCCAGCAGATGACCCTGCTGCTCGAGGACGGCGCCGCCTTCAAGACCTTCTTCGACAAGCAGGTCGCCTATTGGGGCAAGGTGGTGAAGGACAACAATATCAGGGCATAAGAGGCCTTATTCCCCGGATTGCCATCCCGGGTCCGGTGGGCTCGCGCGGGCTCGAGCGTCAGAGCATCTTGCCGACGATATTTGTCATATCTGCTGCCGAAAACGCGCGCAGCGTTTCGGTGCGGACGTTGCCGAGTGCGCTGAGACTAAGGCTGAGCGACATCGCGGCAGCTTCATCTGGAGCCTCGAGAATGGTCACAACGTCATATCGTCCCTGCGTCCAGACGATCTCTTTCACGGTCACGCCGAACGTCTTGGCCATCTCCTTGAAGGCGTCGGCCCGCTTCGGCGAGTCCTTGACGTTGCGGACTCCCTGATCAGTGAAGTTCGATAGCACGACATAGGTTACCATGGTCGTCCTCCCTGGTTAGAACCAGATACAGTTCTCGCTTGAGGCAACCGCGCCGAGTTTGCCACAGCGGCCGAGGCGGCGCCACTTGCGCGTTGGGAACGTCAGCGGCTGTGACTTGCTCTGTCAGGATAACGGCCGCGCGAAACTGAGCTCATGACCGTCGGGGTCGGTGAGATGGAAGTAGCGCTCACCCCATTCCGCATCGCGCGGCGTGGTCAGCGGCTGCCACCCGGCAGCGCGCGCTTGCTCGTAGGTCTCGTCGACATCGGCGACATAGAAGATGACGCGGCCCCACCAGGACCAGCGCTTGTCGTCCGGCTGCGCCGTCAGGTTGAGATAGCCGGTGCCGGCGCGAAAGCTTGTGAATGCCGCGGCTTCACCGCCATACAGGAGCTCGAACCCCAGCGAACGGTAGAAGTGCACGGCGCGCCCCATGTCATGCGTGCCGAGCGTGATGGCGCTGATGCTTTCGATCATGTGAGCTGCTCCGCCGAGAGGGATCTGGGAGCGATTGTACAGCCACCCCGTTCGCCTTGACGATGATCCGGCCCGCCTTGCGGCTGGCGAACCGAATCCTGCTCTGCTATGAGGAGTTCGAACCCGCACCCGCGGGTTCCGCGGTCCCGTAGCTCAGCCGGATAGAGCGACGGTTTCCTAACCCGAAAACGGCCAATTACGCACCGTATTCCACCTTGCTCCTTGACGTCCGTTTTCTCTTTTTTAAATCGGTTAAATTGCCCGTCGTTCGTCGTGCGGCCCCACCGCACCACACGAACGAGGATGCCAAACCGATGCCAAAGATTGCCTTCTCAGATACGGGACTGCGAGCAATTCAACCGCCAGCGCAGGATCGACGAGGACGGAAACCTCATCAACAAGAACGACGCGGATAATTCCTTCGATCTTATGGACTACTGGAACGGCTTTTGCGCGGTCGACCGCAGTGTGGTGCTCGGGGCGATGTGCGCCCTCGCCGACGTACTCAAGCAGATGGTGACGGCGCTCACCAGCAAAGCGCCGGTTACAAGCTAACAACTAACGTATGGATTTCTTTCTATGGTTCATCACGTCGTCGGCTAACCCGGCTAAGTCGTCCCGCGCGGTGAAGGGCTTTGTACTCGCCCTCGCTCCGCTCACGATGATCGTATTTGGCTGGACGGATGCTGACATTACGCAGTTTGCAGAATCGCTCAGCAACATCACGTTCTGGGTTCTGTCAGCGATCGCAGCGGCGCAGGTTGCCTACGGTCTCATCCGCAAGATCAACCTCGCGCGCTGGTCAGCAGGCTTCTAAAGACCTCTGCCCGAAAAACAGAAAGCCCCTCAACGGGGCTTTTTCTGTTCATAATACTGTAGTGCGTCGATATGCGGTGTTGGCGAATCGGTCAAAAAATGCCAACCACATCCAGTGTCGGCAAGGCCGCAAGAAAGGTGCTTACCCCAAAAAAGGCGGCCTTGCCGACACTGGATCGAGTCTTGCGAATTTCTCGCATTTTTTCGTCCAGGCGGGACTTCTTTTTCGCGCTCGGCGTCGGCCTTCTCACAAACTTTTTGTACGACATTTTCAAACTCCTTTTTGAGTGGTTGGTACGACTCGTCTTATAGCAGAAAACCCCTATAATTGCAGCACATTTCTGCATTTTGCGCGGTGATCGCATGAGAGAAAAACACCCCAATCCTCTCAAGAAACGTCCCACGGAAGACCAGCAAGTCGACGTGCTTCTCAGCTTGAGAAAGGCGCCGGACCACATGCTCGCGATCACCGCCGCGGCGTATGTGGACTACGCGTTGGAAATGGTCTTCCGGGAGCGGATGCGAATCGACAAGAGCGAAGAGGACAAGGTGTTCGAGGGCGGAGGAAACGCCATATTGGCGACCACCTCCGCCAAGATCACGCTGGCCTACGCCGCCCGGTACATCGAAAAGCGCTCACGCGACGACCTGCGGATCATCAATAAGGTCCGCAATTTATTCGCCCACAGTATGCACGAGCTCAACTTCAAGCACCCCGAGATCGCGGCACATTGCCGGAAGCTCAGTCTCGTCCAACGCCGGAGCGATATGTTTCCTGACGCTGCAACGGCAGACGCCCGCTCTCTCTACTGGAATACGTGCCTCGACTTCTTCACCGCGTGGCAGTTTCAGCGGCGCGGCATTCAGGAGGACGGCACCATTCAGCACGTCGCTCCGCTCGACGAGTGATTATGCTTCTTTCCTGCGGAAACCTGCCAGTGCCCAGGCGATTGCCCATCCGAACAGAAACACGATGAGCGGGACGATTACCGCCATCGCTACCGCCTGACCCAAGAACCACCACGGCTGCGGCGTGTCTTTGATAGGTCGGTTCGCCTGCTTGTATATCCTATCGACCAAATCGTTATCCGACAGGTCCTTATATTCCGGATAGAGGCGTCTGAAGTCGCCCATCTTGTACATGCACTGGCCTTCGGCTGAATAATCAGCCCACGGCCCGTCACGGCCCGTATAGTCGGTGCCTGATTTCCCTCTCGCATCTTTGCAATGGACCGGCAGCAGCATGAGGCCGATTTCATTCCACTCCCGCGCAGCTTTGTCCCGCTTGAACTCGGCCGCCACGTCGTCATAGGAAAAGGCTGCCACGCCCAGAACGAACAGGATTGATCCGAGCGCCCACAGCCGGAAGAAGCCGCGCCGGAAATTCATATCCGCAGTCCCCTTCATTTCCCCTTCAGGCGGGATGGTACAGTATGTCTGTGCGATCGATAAAGGATAAGGCGCAGAGCGTTTCAGCAAATGGAGCCTTCCGCGCCTTTATCGGCAACGCATCACATTAATCGCCCTTACCGGCGGTTTTTGTGTTGCCGGCCATCGCTGATGTCCTGAGGGGGGCAACAGGGGGACGTTAATAAGCCTGTTCTCGCGCGGCCTACCGCATGGCGAAACACTGCGGGCAACTCAACGGAGCAGAACGGAGTTGGAGACGCGTTTTCCGAACCTAAGACCTAGAGTCTATGGGGGAGGGGGCGCATCTCCGCAGTCTAACAAAGCAGTATGGTTCTCAAACTGAGTGGGAGGAAGGAGTACAAAAGGGCGAAAATCTCTAACCGGAGAGAAGCCGTTGTTGCAGATCAGTTAGACCGAGAAGACTTTGTCGTCCTAAAAACTGGCTGGCCTGACCTTTTTGCTTTCAATCCCGTTACCAGAAAGGCGCGCTTCGTTGAAGTGAAAGCCGGAAGCCAGTACGCTGAAAAAATTCCGCCGAACGGCCGCGTTCATCACAATCTAGGGCTCAAAGATCAGCTCCGCATGCACCAGTTTCTCAAGAAAATCGGCATCGAAGTTGAGATACACTGGGTCGATTAATTTACAAGCTTCATCAATCACCGCCATGCAGTACTACGATTAGCGCAGTGAACCTCAGTTGGCTCCCGCCTACTTCAGTGAAGTCCCGGTGGATCCCATCGGCCTCGCCCCCAAGACCGTCACCCTGACCGATTAATTCGGCAGCACAACCTGTGCTACATTTCGCCGATTCTTTGAACCTTTTCGGTGAGCCATGGGCAGCTTCCTTGCTATTTTCGGCGACGCAGCAAAGTTGTGGCAGCAGCATCCCGTCGAGTTCGTTTCGGCAATCCTCGCCGGCATTATGATCGGCTACTTCCTGAGCCGCCTCCGGCACCAGGGCGTGATTGATACCCAAAAGGCGCAGCTCGCTCTCAAGGACGAGACGATAAAGCTGAAGGATTCCGCCATCGCGGCGGCGACGAAAGACCCGAAGGCTTCAGAGAATGTGCTGGCCTCGCTTCTAATTGAAGAGGAACGCAAGGAGCCGACATTTGTCCCGTCAGAGAAGGCAAACGAGCCGGCGCTCCCTGCGCCCGATCCCCGGTTCGCAGACGTGAATAAGCGCATCACCGAAGAGACCGAGCATAAAATTCGGGTGGCGATCAAGAATAAATACCAGCTCACCTTCAACCCGACCACTGGTCGGTCCAAGCTGGTCACCTTCCTTCCGAATGGCGAAGTCGGCGAGGGCCGAAATGACAATGAGCATACGTGGCGTGTCTTAAATGGCCGCCTGGAATTTGTCGCACGGGACGGTCACGTGTACAGCCGGTTCTTCCTTTTGCCGGACGGTACCTTTCATCACACGAACGATAAGGACACGCGATCGATCATCGGCCAATTCATGAAACGGCTGGTCTGATCGAGCTCTAGAACGGCCTATCCATCCCGCCTTGCTCTCTCTTTCTATTCTCCCCTTCTATATCCGCTGCCGCTCCGCGCTGATATTCCTTGCTTTTCCGCCCCGTTTCGCCACGGCTTCCAGCCGCGACTTCCTTATTCTGGTTTGCTCTCTTTCCCTTGCTGCCCTTCATCTTCCTTATCGTCGATGAGGGACACCCCCGTCACCCAAGACTATCGAACACCTCCCTCCGGTCGGCGCCGCGATAGCTTGTGCGCCGTGTGTGTCCCTGACACGTCCATTACTCCGTAATGGGCTGGGACCGTTCCAGAATAAGGAAGTCGCGGCTGTGCTCCACTGGGCGGCAATTCACCCTTCGATCAGTGCAGATCAGTGGCAGTGCTTATCCACTTCCACCAAGCCCGCAAGCGCGATTGCGCACGTTCGCATGATATGATGGAGCGATAGCAGATAGTGCGACGTGGCCGGCCCTCGGGTCGGGTATGGCGATGGAGGTGTGGAGCGACCAATCATTCTCGACCTCTGCGGCGGCGGCTCATGGAGTAAACCTTACGAAGATGCCGGATACGACGTTCGTGTTCTTGGCAGGCTCTGAAATACGGGCGGCTCTCCAAGGATTGGAAGCAGGATATTAGCCGAGGCTTCCGTGAGTGCTTCCGCGCCCTCAAACCGGACGGCGTTCTGATCTTCAAGTGGAACGAGCATAATATACCGCTTAAGGAAGTGCTCGCGCTTAGTCCTGTTGCCCCGTTGTTTGGTCATCCATCAGGCAAAAACTCAAAGACCCATTGGCTGGCCTTCATAAAGCCGAGAACCATTCACTAGCTATGACCGACTGCTTCGCCTGCGGACATGCAGCGGCCCACCATCAGTGGGCCGTTCGCCGTGTAAGCGGTAGGTGCGAAATCCGCCACAAGGGACGGCGGTGCCTGTGTTCCAAATACCTGCCGCCGGCCGAACAGCGTCCCGCCAATCACCTAATTGGACAGCTTCGCAAACGGACATAACGGACGTCTGGAAACGGAGCTCGCTCCGCTCGCTCAACCCACACGCCTCACGAACAGCAGCGCCGATATTGGAACGGCAGAGCCGTCCAATATGCCGCCAGCGTCACGTGAGCCGCCTGACCTTTAGGATGATGTTAACTTTGTTCGCCTAGTTTGTATGAGCCCGAGATGCGGGCGAATCATACAATTCGAGGCCAACGATGACCGACGGGACCGAAAATGTTGCGGATTTGGACATCCACGATACGACGTATCTTGCCAGTCCGGGGATCACTGGAGCCGATCTGAAGGCGTGGCGCAAGAAGCACGGGTTTACGCAGGAAATGCTGCGCATGGCCCTCCAAGTGGGATCTCGCCAGACGATCATTTCCTGGGAGAAGTCGACCAAGCGGCTACCTCGCTATGTCTACCTTGCCCTGATCGGTCTGGAGCATCTGGACCACGGTCACGGGTTCATGACCGGGTATCGCTTCAACGCCGCAGAAGCCCGCCAAGCACGGAAGCAGGCAACCTTCTAAATGAAGACGCTCGGCTGGGCTGCAATCATCTACAATGTCCACGACGCGCTGACATTCAGCGCCGTCTTGCTTCTCATTGTTGGAGAATGCACCGCCACGTACATCGCCCACCGGAAACCCAAGCGCAGGTGACTACTTTTTCTTATCCGCGGCCGGTTTCGCTTCAGTAGCGACTACGATGTGGCTGCCGCAGTGGTAGATAGCGCTCGTCACCATCTGAGTGTCGGTCATGTCTCGGATCGATTGCTTCTGACGCTCGTTTGGCGTGATCGCGAGGTACGCTTCCCGCGTCTTGTCGCTCTCCTCTTTAATCTTGGCTTCGTTCAGGGAATGGACGAGCTCGTTTCGGACGTAGGAGGCTTGCAGCAGAAGGTCCCACATCGGTCTGCCGACTCCGGTGTCAATGTCCCCTAGCACCTTGATCTTCTTAGACGTAAAGAAGGAATGCGCTGGGTCCTTCCCATACGCTTCCAGCATCTCGATCAGCGACCCCTCGACAACGACCTGCGCCTTCACTACGGCCTGCATCATGTCGTCGATGCGAGCCTGGCGCTCCATGGACTTCTTGTGAGTTTCCTCAAATAGCTTCTCTCGTTCGGTCGGCTCCGGCTCCTCGGCAAGCACCCAATTTACTTCCTCAGCCATGTTTCCCTCCCTGGTTGCACAAACCATGACATAATTCGGGGGCAGTTCTATTTCCGGTCGGCGGTCCCGCACGGACTTGGTCCTGTCACGGCACGGAGATCAGCCTGCCGTGACTGCCGGCCATGAACCACCTACAGATCGGTCTAGCCGAGAAACACTTTTCATATCCGAAGGGCTCCCTTGTATTTCAGACGAGCCCATTTTGAAGCGGGGCGCCAAGCTCTATGACCCAGCGAAGGATGGACTAAACCCGCTCCCGATGAACGACGAGACGCGTGGCTTTCTTTTGCGAGCGGATACCCATATAAGAGCGGCGTTGATGCCAAGATGTCAGCGGGATGCCAAACGATTTTGCGAGGCGCAATAATCCGTTGAAAGCAAATACCGGTCCCGTAGCTCAGCCGGATAGAGCGACGGTTTCCTAAACCGTAGGTCGGAAGTTCGAGTCTTCCCGGGATCGCCATTCTTGCTTTCGCTTCAAGCCGATATCCGCGCAAAGCGCTTGCGGTATTCGGCAGGTGTCACGCCGACATGGCGGGCGAAAGCACGGCGCAAGGTGTCCGCGTCGGCAAAGCCGCAATGCATGGCGACTTGCTTGGGGGCTTCGTTGCCGAGCTCCAGCAGGCGCCTCGCGGCATTGACGCGGGCTTCCTCGACCCAGGTCGCGGGGGTGATTCCGACTTCGGCGCGGAACAGCCGCGCAAAGTGACGCGGGCTGATGTCCATGCGCGCCGCGAGGCTCGCGACGCTATGATCCAGCCCGGGATTGGCGGCGACCCAGCGCTGCAGCTCCTGTAGCGCGGCGCGGCCGGCGGGGACGGTCTCTCCCTTGCGGGTGAACTGCATCTGCCCGCCCGGGCGCTTGAAGAACATGACGAGCTGGCTCGCGACCTTCATCGCTGTCTCGCGTCCGAGATCTTCCTCCACGAGCGCGAGCGCGAGATCGAGCCCCGCGGTCACGCCGGCGGCGGTGCGGAGCTTGCCGTCGGTGACATGGATCGCGTCCTTGTCCACGCTGACCGACGGGAATTTCTCGGCAAGCCGGTCCGCGACCGCCCAATGCGTCGTGATCCGCTTGCCGTCGAGGAGACCCGCCGCTGCCAGGAAGAAGGCGCCGCTGCACACTGAACCGAAGCGCCGGGTTCTGGCCGCCCGGCGGCGGAGCCAGTCGATCACCACGCCGTCCGCCGGCACGTCGGCGGCGTTCGGGCATCCCGCGATCAACAAGGTGTCGATGCTCTCCTGGAAGCCGCGATCGATGATGCGATCGGGCATCAGCCGCACCCCCGACGAGCTGCGGATCGGACCCGGCTCCGCCCCCGCCACGAAAAGCGCATAGGCCTGATGGCCGGCCTGCAAGTTCGCCTCGGCGAAAACGTCGAGGGGGCCGGCGACATCGAGAAGCTGCACGCCGGGCAGCGCAACGATCACGACAGTCCTCGGTTTCGGCTTCGCGCCCATGTCCGCCTCGGTCGGTATTTGTCCGTTTATGACGTATTACGTCAATTGAGGACAAAATAGCCCGGATCTAGCTTGGCGGCCACCAGAGATTTTCAGGAGACCATCATGCAAGAGATTGCAAAAGCCGCCGCCATTCCCGACAGCAAGCTGGCGCGCGCCATCACCGACTACATCCGCGATACCGAGACGGACCTGCTCTTCAACCATTCCAGCCGGGTCTATCATTTCGGTGCGCTGGCCGGCATCCGCCGCGGGCTGACCTTCGACCGCGAGCTGCTCTATGCCGGCGCCATGTTTCACGACATCGGCCTGATGCCGGGCCATGGCAGCAAGCACGAACGGTTCGAGGTCGACGGCGCGCACGCCGCGCGCGATTTCCTGCGCAGCCACGGCATCTCGGAAGCCGACGCCTATACGGTCTGGACCGCGATCGCGCTGCACACCACGCCCGGCGTGCCGCAGCATATGCATCCCGTCGTCGCCCTGGTGACGGCCGGTGTCGAAATGGACGTCCTCGGGCTGACCTACAAGGACTATTCCGATGCGGAGCGCGAGGCGGTGGTGAAGGCATTTCCGCGCACGCCGCACTTCAAGGAAGACATCATCCAGGCGTTCTACGACGGCATCAGCTACAAGCCGGACACGACCTTCGGCAACGTCAAGGCCGACGTCATCGCCGACAAGGAGCCGCATTTCCATCGCGGCAATTTCTGCAGCGTCATCCGCGGCTCGCATTGGCACGGCTGAGCGGCCTTCCGGCGCTGCAACGCGGCCCGACCGCCTTTCCCCAAATCACGGATCAGGAATCAACATATGAGTGACAAACCTCCCCACCTCACGCACGCGACCGGTGCTCCCGTCAGCGACAACCTCAACATCATGACCGCAGGCCGCCGCGGCCCTGCGCTTCTCCAGGACATCTGGCTGATCGAGAAGCTGGCTCACTTCGATCGCGAGGTGATTCCCGAGCGGCGCATGCACGCCAAGGGTTCCGGCGCCTTTGGTACCTTCACCGTGACGCATGACATCACGTGCTACACCAAGGCGAAGATATTCTCGGAAGTTGGCAAGCAGACGCCGATGTTCGCGCGGTTCTCGACCGTCGCCGGCGAGCGCGGCGCGGCCGACGCCGAGCGCGACATCCGCGGCTTTGCGCTGAAGTTCTACACCGAGGAAGGCAATTGGGACATGGTGGGCAACAACACCCCCGTGTTCTTCTTCCGGGATCCCCTGCGCTTCCCCGATCTCAATCACGCGATCAAGCGTGACCCGCGCACAGGAATGCGCAGCGCCGACAACAATTGGGATTTCTGGACGCTGTTGCCGGAGGCGCTGCACCAGGTCACCATCGTCATGAGCGAGCGTGGCATTCCCAAAAGCTATCGCCACATGCACGGCTTCGGCAGCCACACCTACAGCTTCGTCAACGCCGCCAATGAACGGTGCTGGGTGAAGTTTCACTTCCGCACCCAGCAGGGGGTCGTGAACCTGACGGATGCCGAGGCCGAGACGCTCGTCGGCAAGGACCGCGAGTCGCATCAACGCGACCTGTTCGGCAGCATCGAGCGTGGCGATTTCCCGCGCTGGACCCTGTTCGTGCAAATCATGACCGATGATGAGGCCAAGGCGTTTCCGTTCAATCCGTTCGATCTGACCAAGGTCTGGCCGAAGGCGGACTTTCCGCTGATCGAGGTCGGCACTGTCGAGTTGAACCGTAATCCGGAAAACGTCTTCGCCGAGGTCGAGCAGGCATCCTTCTCACCGGCTCATGTCGTTCCGGGCATCGGCTTCTCGCCTGATAAGATGTTGCAGGCCCGACTGTTCTCCTACGGCGACGCGGCGCGCTACCGTCTCGGCGTCAACCACCATCTGATTCCGGTGAATGCCCCGAAATGCCCGTATCAGAGCTACCATCGCGACGGTGCGATGCGGACGGACGGCAATTTGGGACGAACACCGACCTATTTCCCGAACAGCCACGGCGAGTGGGCCGACCAGCCCGATCTCAACGAGCCGCCGCTCGAGATCGACGGCGCGGCCGCACATTGGGATCACCGCGTTGACGACGACCACTATCAGCAGCCCGGCGATTTGTTTCGCAAGATGAACGCGGCTCAGCGACAGATCCTGTTCGACAATACGGCACGTGCCGTCGGCGGTGCTGCGGTCCACATCCAGGAGCGGCACATCGCGAACTGCACGAAGGCCGATCCGGCCTATGGCGCCGGTGTCCGCGAATCGCTGGAGCGTCTTGCCACGGTTCGCTCGGCTTAGTCCCGTTGAGACGATCCCGGGAAGAGGCGGCTTCCGGCCGGCGAGCCGGAGGCGCGACTATTCCCGGGGCCGCCATTTTGGCATGTGGCATCGTCCGTGTTTGCCAAGGACTCCGGCGCAAAAATTGCTAGAAGTGGGAGGATTCCTTCCTTTCGGCTGACTGACGGTCGGCCGCCTCATCGCGATACCCGGAGACCAGAATGCCTTTCGACTTGATCCTGCGCGGCGGCCGCGTGGTTGACCCCTCGCAGAAGCTCGATGCCGTGACGGATGTCGCATTTTCGGGTGGTAAAGTCGCCGCGATCGGCAGCGGGCTGAAGGCCGATCCTGCTACCGATGTTCGCGACGTCTCGCGCTACATCGTGACGCCGGGGCTGATCGATCTCCACACGCATGTCTATTGGGGCGGCACCTCGCTCGGCATCGACGCCGAGGAATTCTGCCGCTTGTCCGGGGTCACCACAGCGGTCGATACCGGCAGCGCCGGTCCCGGCAATTTCGCCGGCTTCCGCAAGCATGTGATCGAGCCGAGCCAGGTCCGCATCCTCGCCTATCTGCACGTCTCGCATGCCGGCATCTTCGGCTTCTCGCACCGGATCATGGTCGGCGAGAGCGAGGAGCTGCGGCTGATGAATCCGATCGAGGCCGCGAAGGTGGCCGATGCCAACCGCGACCTCATCGTCGGCATCAAGGTGCGCGTCGGCCTGCACTCCTCGGGCACCTCGGGGGCGGTGCCGCTCGACATCGCGCTCGAGGTCGCGAACGAGGTCGGCATGCCCCTGATGGCGCATATCGACCATCCGCCGCCGAGCTATGAGGAGGTGCTGGCGCGCCTGCGTCCCGGCGACGTGCTCACCCATGCGTTCCGCCCTTTCCCGAACACGCCCGCGACTGCGCAAGGCACGGTGAAGCGTGCGGTGCTCGACGCGCGCGAGCGCGGCGTGCTGTTCGACATCGGCCACGGCAAGGGCTCGTTCGCATTCAAGACCGCGCGCGCGATGCTGGCGAACGGCTTCCATCCGGACACGATCTCGTCCGACATTCACCAGCTCTGCATCGACGGCCCGGCCTTCGACCAGGTCACCACCATGTCGAAATTCCTGTGCATGGGCATGGATCTGTCGGACGTCGTCGCGGCGTCGACGGTGAATGCGGCGATGGCGCTGCGGCGCCCCGAGCTCGGCAGCCTGAAGCCGGGCAGCGTTGGCGACGCCACGCTTGTTACGGTCAGGCAAGGCCAGTTCGACTATGAGGACGTCGTCGGCGAGCACCTGATCGGCGATCGCAAGATCGTCTCGGAGGGCGTCGTCATCGGCGGCCGCTGGTGGCATCCGAATTGAGCGGCGCTAACCTTGCTCGCGATAGAATTGCAGCAGGCGCGCGCCCGCCGGTGAGAGCCAGTCGGGGGCGCCGGCGATATATCCCTCGACCCGGCCGCTCGCCCCGACCAGATAGGTGATGGGCATGCCGACGAGCGGGAACATCGCTTTGGACGCTTCGGCCGAAGCGCCATAGGTGTCGGCAAAGCAGGCGAGGTTTTGCACGGCGAGGCTGCCGAGAAATTTGCGGATCTTGGCAAGGTCTTTGGTGTCCGTGCAGATCGCGACGATGTCGAGCCGGTCGGGCCGCGATCCCGCCAGGTTTGCGAGCGCCGGCAGATCGAGCCGGCAGGCCGCGCACCAGGTCGCCCAGAAATTGACGAGGGTGATGCGGCCCGGCTTCGCGGTCACCAAGACGTCTCTGCCGCCAATGTCTTGAAGCCTTAGCTGTGGCATTGCCGCGCGCGGCCGCACCACCGTGAACTGGCTGCGGCCGGCCTCGAACACCGGCGGCCAGCCTTCCTGCGCGCAAGCCGCGCGCGCAGTAGCCAGAAGCACCGGCGCGGCCATCAGAACCGACCGCCGCGACAGCACTGAGTCGCTTTCGCGCGCCGCGTCACGCATGGATATACGCCCAACCCTTGAGTTGCAGATCGACCACGCGTCCAATGCCGAACGGGACGAGGCTGGCGCCCGGGATCAGCGGGATCGAGATCTGCTCCTTGGCTTCCGCGATCGTCTTGGACGAGGCGCACATGCTGTAGGTGAGGCTGGGCAGCGACTGCCGCAGCGTCGCGAGCGGCTCGACCAGCGGGGTCTTGTCCGCCCTGAAGACGTCGATGCCCTTGCCGTTGGCGACGACCTCGATCAGCAATTTCGCGCCCCTCTCGGCAAAGTGCCTGGAGAGATTGGCCGAGTAGCTGATCGCATGACCCATGACATAGGGCTCGTTGCTGTCGATCAGGATCACGACGCCCTCAGTGAGGCGATCCTCCTTGGCCGCGGCGGTGCTGCCGGCCGTAAGGATCGCGGTGCCCGCAAGCAGGCCCCTGCGGGACCATCCATTGGCTGAGATCATGGCTGTGCTGTCTCGCCGGTCAGAATTGCCGGGCAGCAATCGGCGCCTTGCGGCTGCGTCCCCACAACACGAACAGGCTGAGCGCAAGCAGGACGAGGTTGAGTGGTGTCGTCGCGGCTTCGCCGCGCGAGATATGGAAGATGAATGCGAAGACCTGCAGCACGCTACAGCCCAGCGCGGCCAGCACCGTCAGTCGCGGCAGGATGCGGGTCAGTGCCGGCAGGAGGATGCCGATGCCACCGGCGAGATCGACCAGGGCGACGGAGCGAACGAACGTTTCGGAATACTCGCCCGCAAATGGCATCATCGCGGCCAGCTGGGGAATCGGCGTGGTCAGCTTGACGAACCCTGCCGAGATGAAGACGAAGGCGAGGACGACCTGGGCGGCCCAGAGGCCGATGCGGAGGGCGCGGCCGGGCGTGGCGGTCTCAAGGGTGGTGGTGGACATGGGGGGCTCCGATCACTGATGATCGCCACCATTTGATAGTTTCGCATTCCTACATCATTATATGTTCCGGGATCGGTTCCTTTCCTGGATGTTGATGATCTCATGGATTCCCTGGTCAGCATGAGGGTGTTTTGCCTGGTCGCCGAGCTGAAGAGCTTTGCGACCGCGGCGCAGCGCCTGCGCATCTCGCCCGCGATGGCGAGCAAGCACGTGATGCAGCTCGAGAAGCGGCTCGGCACGCGGCTGCTCAACCGGACCAGCCGGCGCGTCAGCCTGAGCGAAAGCGGTGCGCTCTATTTCGAGCAGGCGCGGCAGATGCTCGATTCACTCGATGAGGTCGAGGCCGCGGTCAGCAACGCGACCGTCGTGCCGCACGGCACGCTGCGGCTGACCGCGCCGGTCTGGATGGCGAACACGATCTTCGCGGGCGTGCTGGCGGACTATCAGGCGCGCTATCCGGATGTGCGGCTCGACGTCGATCTCAGTGGACGGCTGGTCAATCTGGTCGAGGAGGGATTCGATCTCGCCCTGCGCGCGACCGGCACGCCCGACGAGGCGCTGATCGCGCGCCCCATCACCAGGGTCCCGTTCTACATGGTCGCGACCCGCGCCTATCTCGACCGGGCGGGACCTCCGACCAAACCGGCCGACCTCGCCGGCCAGGCCATGTTGCATTACGCGCTTTATCCGGGCGAGAGCGTCTCCTTCACGGGCGAGCACGGCACCGAAACCGTCAAGCTCAATCCGGTGCTGCGCAGCGGCAACGAAACGCTGCTGCACATGGCCGCGCTGCAAGGCATGGGTCTCGCCTTCCTGCCGAAATGGCTGGTCGCCGCGGATATCGCCGCAGGACGGCTCGAGCACGTCATGCCCGGGCAGGTCATCTTCGAAGGCAAGCTGTTCGCGGTCTATCCGAGCCGCAAATACCTCTCCGCGAAGGTGCGAACCTTCATCGACTTCGTCGCCGCCGACAGGCGGATGAGGTGACCGCTACAGCGACCGCGCGATCAATCGCGCGGATGCACCTGTCAGTCGCGTCCCGCCTCCATGATTGCCTTGGCGAGCCGTACCGGATCGGAGAAGCACAGCTCATGGCTTCCCGGCACCTGCACCAGGCGGAACAGGCCGAGCTTCTCCGACAGCCGCGGATGCCAGCCATAGCTGTGCGGTAGCGCGGTGTCTTCGGTGCAGTTGATGTAGGATTTTGCCAGCGGCATCTCGGCCGGGTTGGCCTTGAGCGCGATCTTGTCGCTGAAGGTCGCGAGCGGATGCGGATTGAGAATGTCGTAGGCCCTCTGCGCCGTCTCGAGATCGGCATCGTTGATGAAGGCCTCGCGCCAGATCGGGAAAGGCAGCACCACCGAGCCGTCGCCGCGCTCGGCCGCGATCGCGTCGAACAGCCCGACATAGTGCGGCGGCACCATGTCGTTCAGGCATTCGCCGTTGTTGGGTACGAAGGCGTTCCAGTAGATCAGGCGGCGGATGCGTTCGGGCACGAGGTCGGCGACGCCGGTGATGACCATGCCGCCATAGGAATGGCCGAGCAGGATGACATCCTTGAGATTATTCTCGGCGAGGTAGTCGGCGATCGACTGGATCGCTTCCTTCAGCCCCGTCGTCTTGGCATCGCCCGGCCGGTTGCCCTTGATCGTCGGCAGGTAGACCTGGTGGCCGGCGGCGCGGATGGGGGCCGCAACAGGCTCGAGCTCGGCACCGGTGTGCCAGGCGCCGTGGACGAGAACGTAGGTCGACATGTTGTAGCTCCTCCGCAGGATGTGGTTAGATCGACATGACGCGGGTCCTTTGCGGCGCTCGCGAGGCGCGGCGGACAACTCTTGTTGCGCGAAGTGTGAACCGGCCGCGGATTTTCCGCTTGTCTGACGCTGAACCGGATTGGTCTCGGAGCGAACTGATGGAGCAGCTCAATTCCGAAGGCCGGCCCCGGCATCTGGTCTGGGACACCGGGGTAACGCGGCCGGAGGAGCAGTTCTCCTACTATCGCGAGGCGATCTGCCAGGCCTTCATGAACCTGACGCCGGAATCGGCGACGACCTCGCGCTTTCCGGCCAAGGTCGAGGCCATCAAGATCGGCACCGGCGCCATCAATCGAGTGGTCTTTCCCGAGCACACCGTGCATCGCTCGCGCGCCGATATCGCGGCGTCGACCGAGAGCTGCTTCTATCTCAACTTCAAGCTGGCCGGCCGCTGTCGGGTGCTGCAGGGCGGTCGCGACGTCAGCCTGTCGCGCGGGCAGGTCGGCATCTGCGACAGCGACCGTGAGGTGAGGCTCCTGCATGATCGTGGGCCGACGCTGGAGGTTGTTTCCTTCTGGGTGCCTTCGCGCGAGCTGCGCGACCGGCTGCCGCCTTCCTTCGACTTCAGGGTTGAGCGCGTGTCCGACGATCCCTTCGTCGGACATCTCATCGCTGAGACCGCACGATCACTGAATGCCGGCGCGCTGCGGATGGCGGAAGATGAAGCTGTCAGGCTTTTCGGAGTGCTGCTGGACCTCGTCGCGCTGAGCCTGTCTCGCCGCTCGCGCGCGCAGGCGGCGGAGGCCGCCGGCTTTGCCGATGCGACCGCCCTCGCGCTCCGCCGTGCCGTGCATGAGCGGATGCGCGAGCCTGGGTTGACGGTGGCGAATGTCGCGCGCGCGATCGGCATCAGCGAGCGTTACGTGCACAAGCTGTTCGAGCGCGCTGGCACCACATTCTCGGACTACGTCATGGACCGCAGATTGGACGGCGCGGCGCGGGACCTGAGCGATCCTGCGAAAGTGGACCAGGCGATCGGCTCAATCGCCTTCGACTGGGGCTTCTCCGACCTCTCCCACTTCACGCGGCGCTTCAAGCAGCGTTTCGGCTGCCGCCCGCGCGACTGGCGGGCGCGATAGCGTGGCCCTTACAGCGATCTGGCGATCAGCAGCTTCATGATCTCGTTGGTGCCGCCGTAGATCTTCTGGATGCGGGAATCGATGAAGATGCGCGAGATCGGGTATTCCTGCATGTAGCCGTAGCCGCCGAACAGCTGGAGGCATTCGTCGGCGGTCTGGACCTGCTTGTCCGAGCACCAGTACTTCGCCATCGACGCCGTGACGGTGTCGAGATCCCCGGCGATCAGCTGCTCGATGCACCAGTCGACGAAGACGCGCGCGATCATCGCTTCGGTCTTGCGTTCGGCGAGCGTGAAGGCGGTGTTCTGGAAATCCATCAGCGGCTTGCCGAAGGCCTTCCGCTCCTTGGTGTATTCGGTGGTGAGCTTGACTGCGCGCTCCATCGAGGCGACGGCGCCGACCGCAAGCGACAGACGCTCCTGCGGCAATTGCTGCATCAGCTGCACGAAACCCTGGCCTTCCTCCTTGCCGAGCAGGTTCTCCGGCGGCACCGTGACGTTGTCGAAGAACAGCTCCGACGTGTCGGAGGCGTGCAGGCCGATCTTGTCGAGGTTGCGCCCGCGCTTGTAGCCCTCCGCGCCTGCGGTCTCGACCACGATCAGCGAAATGCCCTTGGCACCCGCGTCGCCGGTGCGCGCGACCACGATGACGAGATCGGCGGCCTGGCCGTTGGTGATGAACGTCTTCTGGCCGTTGATGACGTAGGAATTGCCCTGCTTCCTGGCGGTGGTCTTGACGGCCTGCAGATCCGAGCCGGTGCCGGGCTCGGTCATGGCGATGGCGCCGACCATCTCGCCGGAAGCCATCTTCGGCAGCCAGCGCTTCTTCTGCTCCTCCGAGCCGTAATTGAGGATGTAGTGCGCGACGATGGCACTGTGCACGGAGACGCCGGTCGTCAGTTCCGGCACCGTGCTTTCGAGGTCGTCGAGCACGGCGGCCTCATAGGCGAAGGTCGCGCCCAGGCCGCCATATTCCTCCGGCACGCTCGCCAGCAGCGCGCCCATCTCGCCGAGCCCGCGCCAGGCGAAACGGTCGACCATCTTCTGCTCGCGCCATTTCTCGGCATGCGGTGCCAGGTCCTTGGCCAGATATTTCCGGAACTGGTCGCGGAAGATTTCGAGCTCTTCGGTCATCCAGGAGGAGCGGTAGGACATGGTCACCTCGGTCAATGCGGCTTTCCGGCTTGGTAGGCCAGGCGGTCGCGGCAATTATTGTGTTTTCAGGCTGCGCCGGTAACGCTACCAAGGCGGCCGGAAGCGCATCTGTCGGGATGTCTGATTTTGGCAACCAAAACCCAAGAGCTCAAGCTCGACATCGAGAACATCGGCACGGTCTCGGCGATCCTGACCCAGCCCGACCATGCGCGCGCCTGCTACGTGCTGGCGCATGGCGCCGGCGCCGATATGCGGCATTCCTTCATGGGAAAGGTCGCCGAGGCCCTTGCGGACCGCGGCATCGCGACGTTCCGCTTCAATTTCCCTTACATGGAAAAGAAACAGGGGCGTCCCGACCAGCCGGCCGTCGCGCATGCCGCCATCCGTGCGGCGGTTGCGGAAGCGGCGCAGCTGTGCCCCGGTGTGACGCTCGTCGCGGGCGGAAAATCCTTCGGGGGGCGCATGACGTCGCAGGCGCAATCCAAGGCCCCGTTGCCTGATGTCAAAGGGCTCGCTTTCCTCGGCTTTCCCCTGCATGCCGACAAGAAGCCGTCGTCCGAGCGTGCCGAGCACCTCGCCGGTATCGCAATCCCCATGCTGTTCCTGCAGGGAACGCGCGACGGACTTGCCGATCTCGACCATCTCAAGCCCGTTATCGCGGGGCTCGGCGCGAAGGCGACGCTGCATCAGGTCGAAGGCGGCGATCACTCCTTCGCGGTGCTGAAGAAGTCGGGCCGAACCAACGACGAGGCGCTGACCGAGGTGCTCGACGCGCTCGCGGCCTGGATCGACCAACTCGCCTAAGGCTCAGGCCGCGTAGAGCCCCTTGTCGCGGGCCTTCTGGATCGCGAGCGCGGCAATCAGGTCGAGCGTCGGCGTCGACAGGCCGGCGGTGCGCGCGAAGGCGGCGGGCGCCTTCACCAGCACGTCGATCTCCATCGCGCGGCCGAGCTCGTAATCCTGCAGCAGTGACGGCTTGTGGTTGGGCGCGGGGCCGCTGCGCGTGACGCGCTTGACCTCGGGAATGAAGTGCTGCGCGATGTCGTTGGCCTCGTTCAGCATGCGCGGAATGACCTCGGCGAAGGCGGGGTCGTCGCGCACGCCGCGCGCGGTCTGGCCGGTGAGCAGGCACAGCACCGACAGGGACATGTTGGTCAGCAGCTTTGACCAGATTGCCTCGCGGATCTCCGCCACCGGCGGCGATTCCAGTCGCGCATCGTTGAGGACGCCGCGAAGCCTGGTGATGCGCTCGCAATTGCGGTCGTCGCATTCGCCGATCAAGAGGCGGTTGCGGTCCGGCGTCAGGTTCTGCACCACGCCGGGCGCGATCACCTCGTTGGAGGAGAAGACGACGCCGCCGACGATCCGCTCCTTCGGGATGCAGGCGCGCAAGCGCCCGCCCGGGTCGAGGAAGGAAATGTCCGGCGGCGTCGGATGCCGCGGTGGCAGGCCGATCCCGTACCACCAGGGGATACCGTTCTGCGCGAACACAATCGCGGTGTCGTCTTGCAACAGCGGCTTGATGCTGGAAACAAGTCCCGTCAGTGCGGTCGCCTTGAGGGTGGAGATCACCACATCCTGCGGACCAAGCTGGGCCGGATCGCCCGAGGCGGCGACCTTGGCGGTGACCTCGGAATCGCCGACGCGCAGCTTCAGGCCATTGGCGCGGACCGCCTCCAGATGCGCGCCGCGCATCACGCAACTGACCTCGTGGCCGGCGCGCGCCAGCCGTACCGCTAGATGGCTGCCGACGGCGCCCGCGCCGAAAATGCAGATGCGCATGTGTGTCCCGTCCCTGGTCCCTGATGCCGCCCGATGGCAGCATGACACAAGCCGCCATGCGATGGGCGCGACCGCCCCACGCTGGAAAGATATGGATCGGGGCGCGTTGCCTCGGCCATAGTGCGCGGCAAACAATGACCGGAGGATCGCCGATGACTGACAGCCCCGTCCTGTGGACCCTGGATGCGCATGGGGTTGCGACCGTCACGTTGAACCGGCCGGAGATGAACAATGCCTATGACGGCGCGCTGATCGCAGGCGTGCTCGCGGCCATGGACGATCTGGCCAGGAAGCCGGCCTTGCGCGTCGTCGTGCTCAAGGGCAATGGCGAGCACTTTCAGGCCGGCGCCGACCTCAAATGGATCAACGGCGTGCGGCCGCAATCGGCCGAGGCGAACGAGGCGGCGTCGCGGGCGACGTTCGAAGCCGTGCAGCGGCTCAACACGCTGCCGATCCCGACCGTCGCGCTGGTGCAGGGCGGCTGTTTTGGCGGCGGCACCGGCGTGATTGCGGCTTGCGACGTCGTGATCGCGGCGGACAACGCCCTGTTCTCGATCACCGAAGTGCGCTGGGGCCTGACCGCAGCGATCATCATCCCGCAACTGTGCGACGCCATTAGTGTACGGCAAGTCCGCCGCTACGCGCTGACGGGTGAACGCTTCGGCGCCGAGGACGCCCGCCGCATCGGCCTCGTCCACGAGGTCGTGCCGCTCGCCGATCTCGAAGCGGCCGGTGCCAAGGTGGTCGAGCAGTTGCTTGCCAACGGGCCGGAGGCGATGGCCGAGACCAAGCGCCTCGCGCTGGAGAGCTCGTTCGGCGGCATGGCCGTGGACGATGCCGCCTACAAGCGGCTCGTGCAGCTGCATTCGCTCAAGCGTCAGAGCGCGGAGGCGGCGGAGGGGTTGGCCTCGTTCGCCGAGAAGCGCGCGGCGAATTGGGGCGGCGTGAAGAGCTGAGCGCTTCCCCCTCAGCAACCGCGGCAGATGTTGTTGATGCTGCGGTAGACGGCGTCGTCGTCCTGCCGCATCTGGTGCAGC
Organism: Bradyrhizobium sp. CCGB20; assembly: GCF_024199855.1. NCBI lineage: Bacteria > Pseudomonadati > Pseudomonadota > Alphaproteobacteria > Hyphomicrobiales > Nitrobacteraceae > Bradyrhizobium > Bradyrhizobium sp. CCGB20. The sequence goes on from NZ_JANADN010000001.1 coordinate 762,456, forward strand.
GATTCGAGCGTCTTGCTCTCGCTCGTTGCCGGTACCGGCTTGCGCTTCGTCGCGAGTTCTTCTTCCTGCCGCTTGTAGCAGGCCTCGCGATCGGGCTTGGCCTGGATGAAACGGCAGTTTTGCTCCAGGGCTGCAGCGGGAGTGGCGAAGATCGCGAGAGCAATCAGGGCGGGCAGGGCGTATTTCAAAAGCGTCGAATCCATGGCGGCTCTTCTCTCAGGTCCGCCCTACGAGCGCAATCATGATGTTGTGACAGGCGCGCGACGGCGCGTAGCCCGGATGAGCGAAGCGACATCCGGGAAATGCCGCGACAGGTCCCGCATGTCGCTTCGCTCATGCGGGCTACGGCACATTTTGATGCGGCCTATAGCGACGGCGCCAGTGACGTTTTCAGCAGCGTCAGCAGCGCCTGCACCGCGGCCGCGTTGCGGCGCCGCTCGGGGATCGCGGCTTTCACCCACAATTCCGGAATCGGAAAGTCGCGCAGCACGGGCTTGAGCGTGCCGTCGCGCAGGGCATCCGCGACGAGATAATGCGACATCAGCGCGATGCCGTTGCCGGCGATCGCGCTGCGGGCCAGCACATGGCCCTCGTTGGAGGAGAGCAGCGGACTGACCTGGATGCTGATGCGGCCGCGTGGCCCGTCAAAAATCCATTCGGGACCGGTCGGCAGAAAGCTGAGGCAGCGGTGCTCGACGAGGTCGCGCGGATGTTTTGGCGTGCCGTGCTTCTTCAAATAGGCCGGCGAGGCGCAGAGCAATCGCTTCAGCTGGCACAGCGGCTCGTCGACCACGCCGCCGAAGGAATGCGGGAAGGCGCCGATGGCGATGTCGAACCCTTCCGCGACGGGGTCGACGGGACGATCGATCAACACGATCTCGAGCTTGAGCCTCGGGTTCTGGGTCTGGAACGCGCTGAAGGCATCGGCGAGCCGTGCGACGGTCAGCGAGGTCGGCGCCTTGATGCGCAAGTGATCGACCAGATCATGGCCCTTTTCCCCCATGCGCGAGAGCAGGTCGGTGGCATCGCTCACGACGCCGCGCGCGCGATGGACGTAGCGCTGGCCGGCTTCGGTCAGCCGCAATTGCCGGGTCGAGCGGTGAAACAGCGGCGTGCCGATCCGCGCCTCCAGTTGCGTGACGCGTTTTGCGACGACCGAGGTCGAGACGCTGAGCTTTCGCGCGGCGGCGGAGAAACCGGCGGCATCAGCGGTGGCGAGGAAAGCCTGGAGGTTCACGAGGATGTCCATGTCGACCTTTCTCGATTCGCGAAAGCTGATCGCGTATCTTGGTGGATTGTAGCTCGCCGCGCGTTAATTCATAGTCGCCCTCAAGCAAAGGATTTTGGGAGCGGACGCGCCATGCGGGCCACAACGATCGAAGAACCGGCACGCCGGGTGCCGCTCTATGGCGAATATGAAGTCGTCGTGCTCGGCGGTGGGCCGGCCGGTATCGTTGCGGCGGCGTCCGCGGCGCGCGCGGGACGGCGAACGCTGCTGATCGAGCGCTACGGCTTCCTTGGCGGCATGGGCACGGCCGCCGGCGTCACCAACTTTTGCGGGCTGCATGGCAATGTCTATGGCGAGGCGCACCGCCTGGTGCAGGGCATGGCGTCCGAGCTGCTGGCGCGGATCGATCGTCTGAACGGCCTCAACGCGCCGCATCTGATCCTCGGCAAGGTTTTTGCGCAGGCCTACGACACCGCGGCCTACAAGATCGCGGCTGACGAGCTGCTCGCAAGCCACAAGGTGCACATCCTCTTCCATGCGCTCGGCGCCGGCGTCGTGATGGGCGATAACAGCCGCATCGACGCGCTGATGGTGGAAACCAAGGCCGGCCGGCAGGCGGTGCGCTCCGAGATCTTCATCGATTGTTCCGGCGACGGCGATCTCGCCGTGTGGGCGGGGGCTCCGTTCGACATCGGCGACGAGCACGGCCATCCGATGTACCCGTCGATGATGCTCCGCCTCAATGGTATCGATCCGGAGAAGGCGGGCGATGCCTGGCGGACCATCCCGCAATTGATGGAAAAGGCCACCTCCGCCGGCTCCCACACATTCCCGCGCAAGAGCGCGATCGTGCGGCCGCAAAAGTCCGGTATCGAATGGCGGGTGAACTTTACGCAGGTGGCGCGCGAGGATGGCCATGCCATCAACGGCGTCGAGCCCGACGATCTCACCCGCGGCGAGATCGAGGGCCGCAAGCAGGCGCTCGCCGCGTACGAGTTCCTGCGCAGCAGCGTGCCGGGCTTCGAAAAGTCCTACATCGTCGACCTGCCGCCGCAGCTCGGCATCCGCGAGACCCGCCGCATCAGGGGCGGCTATCAGCTCAGCGGCGAGGACGTGCTCGGCTGCGCTTCGTTCGAGGACTCGATCGGCGTCAATGGCTGGCCGATCGAGGCCCATGTTCCCGGCGATGTCGTGTTCACCTTCCCGCCGATCCCGGAATCGCGCGGCTATAACGAGCTGCCCTACCGGATGCTGGTGCCCGAAGGCGTCGACAATCTGCTGGTCGCCGGCCGCTGCGCCTCGATGACCCATGAGGGCCAGTCGGCAGCGCGGGTGTCCGGTGCCTGTTTCGTGATGGGCGAGGCGGCCGGTTCCGCGGCCGCGCTGGCGCTGTCGGGTAACCGGATTCCACGCGAAATCCCGGTTGAAAAATTGCAGGAAACGTTGAAACAACAGGGCGCCTTCATCGGGCGGGACCAGGTGGTGCCCGAAGGCCTGTAACGGACTGCACGAACGGCCAAGAGAAATACGGCGGAGGAAATGGGATGATCGGAATTGCGCGGCTCGCGCTTGCGGGCCTTCTGGCGATCATGGCGACGGGTACGGTTCAGGCCGAAGACGCGCTGAAGGCCAGGATCGGCGTGCTTCGCCTGTCGTCCTCCGCACCGGTCTTCATCGCGCAGGACAAGGGCTATTTCCGCGACGCGGGCCTCGACGTCGAGCTGAAATTCTTCGATGCGGCGCAGCCGATCGCGGTCGCGACGACCTCAGGCGACGTCGATTTCGGCGTCACCGCCTTCACCGCCGGTCTCTATAATCTTGCGGGCAAGGGCACGCTGAAAGTGATCGGCGGCATGAGCCGCGAGAAGGCGGGCTATCCCCTGATCGGCTATTTCGCCAGCAACAACGCCTATGCCGCCGGCCTGAAGACGCCAAAGGACCTCGCGGGCAAGCGCGTGGCGATGACGCAGGTCGGATCGAGCTTTCACTATTCGCTCGGCCTGCTCGCCGACAAATACGGCTTCAAGCTCGCGGACGTGAAGATCGTGCCGCTGCAATCGCTGTCGAATGCGGCCGCCGCGCTCAAGGGCGAGACCGTCGATGCGGCGCTGCTGCCGATCTCGACCGCGCGAAAGCTGATGGACGAGGGCGGCGCAAAGTTTCTCGGCTGGGTCGGCGACGAGACGCCCTGGCAGCTGGGTGCGGTGTTCGCCTCGCCGAAGACGCTGACCAACAAGGTCCTGGTGACCAAGCTGCTCGGCGCATTGGCAAAGGCCGATCGCGAATATCACGACGTCATCCTCGCCGCGATGAAGGACGGTGTCGCGCCGATCAACGACAAGACGAAGCCGCTGCTGGAGATCATCGCAAAATACACCAATTTGCCGGTCGAGCAGGTGGTCGGCAACTGCGCCTATATCGATCCCGACGGCAAGCTCGACGTGAAGAACGTCGACAACCAGATCAAATGGCTCCAGGAGCAGGGATTCGCGGACAAGGGTTTTGACGTGAACACGATCATCGCCAAGGACTATGTGAAGGCGGATTGATGCTGACGGTGCAGACTCTCGCGATGGGCGATCTGCCACCCTCCCCTGGAGGGGGAGGGTCGATCGCACCGGCGATGCGCAGCATCGTCCGGAGCGAGCGGGGTGGGGTGAGCCACGGCGGCGGTCTCTCTGTCGCTCGCGTTAATCGCCGCGGGGAATTTTATCTGCAATCGATGTCAGTGCCGTCGCGGATGGACCGTCACCCCACCCCGGTTCGCATTTCGCTGCGCTCAATACGAACCGACCCTCCCCCTCCAGGGGAGGGTGAAGAAAGCGGGGGTGCCGCATGGACCTGATCGCCAACCACATCAGCCATCGCTTCGGCGATCTCGCGGTGCTCGACGACGTCTCCTTCACGGTCGGTGCCGGCGAGGTGGTGGCGATCGTCGGTCCCTCCGGCTGCGGCAAGAGCACGCTGCTGTCGATCCTCGGCGGGCTGTTGCAGCCGACTTCGGGTGCGCCCGAGCTGCGCGGGGCGCCGCCGGCGGACAGCCTCAATCCGCTGACCTTCGTGTTCCAGGATTTCGCGCTGCTGCCCTGGGCGACGGTCGAGGAGAACGTCGAATTCCCGCTGCTGCACACACAACTCTCCGCGACCCAGCGCCGCGCACTGGTGGACGATGCCCTGCGCCGCACCGGCCTGACCGATTTCCGCGCGACCTATCCAAAGCAGCTGTCCGGCGGCATGCGCCAGCGCGTCGGCATTTCGCGCGCGCTCGCGGTCAAGCCCGCCATTCTCCTGATGGACGAGCCGCTATCGGCGCTGGATTCGCAGACGCGCGAGCTCTTGATGGAGGATTTCGTCCGCCTGCTCGCCGATGGCGGCATGGGCGCGGTCTATGTCACCCATAATCTCGAGGAAGCAGCACGGCTCGCCGACCGCATCGTGGTGCTGTCGCGGCGGCCGGGCCGCATCCGCGAGGTGGTCACCGTGCCGATGACGCGGGCGGCGCGTGGCGAAGCTTCGGCGCGCGAAAAGCTGCTCGCGCTCCAGAACCAGATCTGGTCGCTGATCCGCAACGAGGCGATCGATGCCGAGCGCGAGGTCCAGCATGCTTGATCGCGCGGCGACTGAAGGGACCTCAAAGGACCAGGCGACGCGGCGGGTCCGCTTTCGCGGCGCCGGCTTCGTGCCCGCCTCCAGCCGCTTCGGCGGCTGGATCGCGCTCGCGCTCGTCATCGCGATCTGGCAGGCCGCGGGCAGCATCGGCCTCGTCAATCCGCTGTTCCTGCCGGCGCCCTCGGCGATCGCGCGCGCGATCTACCAGCTCGCGATCTCGGGCGCATTGTGGCAGCATCTGTCGGCGTCGCTGCTGCGCATCGGCGTCGGCTGGCTGCTGGGGACCGCGGCCGGCGTTGTCGTCGGCTTTGCCATCGGCCTGTCGCGGCTTGCGCGCAGCGTCGGCATCACCTTCATCTCGGCGCTGTTCCCGATCCCGAAGATCGCACTGCTGCCGTTGCTCATTCTGTGGCTCGGCATCGGCGAAGAGCCGAAGATCGCGACCATCGCGCTCGGCGTGTTCTTCTCGACCGCGATCTCCGTCTACAGCGGCGTCGATGCGGTGCCGCGCAACCTCATCCGCATGGCGCAAAGCTTCAACGTTCCGTTCGCGACCATCGTGCGCAAGGTGATCTGGCCCGGCGCGCTGCCCGCAATCCTCGCCGGCTTCCGCATCACGGCGTCCGTCGCGCTGCTGCTCGTCGTCAGCGCCGAGATGATCGGCGCCCAGTACGGCATCGGCGCCTTCGTGCTGCAAGCGGGCAATCTGATGCAGACGGATCAGCTGCTCGCCGGCGTGGTGATCCTGTCGGTGTTCGGACTGGCCGTGGGGAAGGTGATCGGCTGGCTGGAGACGCGGCTGTTGCACTGGCGGTAGTGACGTCCACCGCTGTCGTAGGGTGGGTTAGCCGAAGGCGTAACCCACCATGCTTCCGCGTGCGCGTGACGAAGTTGGTGGGTTACGCTTCGCTAACCCACCCTACGAGAGCGTCATGCGTTCCCGCGATCCTCGCGGAACAGATCCAGCTTCTGCTGCACCGGGCGATCCGAGAAGCTGAACAGCACGGCGTCGTCGTCAGCCTCGTGCGTGACCCACTGCCAGCTCGGCACCACGAACAGATCGCGCGGTCCCCATTCGAAAACCGCATCGCCAATGCGGCTGCGGCCCTTGCCCTCGATTGGGCAAAACACCGTCGCATCGGTCGCGCGATAGCGCGCGGTCTTGAACCCCTTCGGCAGCAGCTGGATGAAGGTGCCGATGGTCGGCATCGCGAAATCGCCGGTCTCGGGGTTGCTGAATTTCAGTTTCAAGCCGTGACAGGCGTCCCACTCCTGGCTCGCGCGAGCTTTCTCTAGCGCCTCGCGCGTATGGGCATAGGGATAGCTGAAGATCGGCGAGGTCTTCGAGCTTCGCTTGACGTCGACCGGCAGCAGGTTGTGGCCGTAGCGCGCAAAGCTGTCGCCGGCGGGCTTCGTGATCGTCTGCTGGTCTTCCTTCGAGCCTTCCGCGAAGGAGCAGTCGAAGAACTGCACCAGCGGAATGTCGAGGCCGTCGAGCCAGAACATCGGCTCATCGGTCTCGTTGGAATGATCATGCCAGGTCATCGACGGCGTGATGATGAAGTCCCCTCGCTCCATCGTGGTGCGCTCGCCGTCGACCGCGGTGTGGGCGCCCCTGCCTTCGAGCACGAAGCGCAGCGCCGACTGGCTGTGCCGGTGCGCGGGCGCGACGTCGCCGGGCACCACCATCTGCACGCCGGCATAGAGCGAGGTCGTGATTTTCGACTGGCCGCGCAGGCCCGGATTTTCCAGCACCAGCACCCGCCGTTCGGCTTCCTTGGCGGTGATCAGCTTGCCGGCCTCGGTCATGTAGTCGCGGATGACGTCGAACTTCCACAGATGCGGGCGGCAGGCGCTCTTCGGCTCCGGCGTGATCAGGTCGCTCATCACCGTCCACAGCGCGGTGAGGTTCTCGCCGTCGATCTTCCGGTAGAACGCCTCGCGCTCCGGCGTCTTGGTCACGGCTTCCATGGTTGCTGCTCCCGTCGTTTTGTTGATTGACAGTATACTGACGATCTAGGTAGCGTCAACGTGACGATGATTGCCAAGGCTGTCGTTCCGGGGCACGCGACGCGTGAACCCGGAACCTCGAGATTCCGGGTTCGATGCTGACGCATCGCCCCGGAATGACGGGGAAAATTCAAAGGGAGGTCTCAATGAAGCTGCACGGCTATTTCCGTTCCAGCGCCGCCTATCGCGTGCGGATCGCGCTGAACCTCAAGGGCCTCGGCGCCGAGCACCTGCCGCATCATCTTCGCAAGGGCGAGCAATGCGCCCCCAGCTATCTCGCCATCAACCCGCAAGGGCTGGTGCCGGCGCTGGAGAACGATTCGGGTGCGGTGCTGACCCAATCGGTCGCGATCATCGAATGGCTCGACGAGACGCATCCCAACCCGCCGCTGCTGCCGAAGGACGCATTGCAGCGCGCCAAGGTGAGGGCGTTCGCGCTGGCGATCGCCTGCGATACCCATCCGGTGCAGAATTTGAAGGTGCTGGCGCGGCTGCGTGAGCTGGGCCTTGCTGAGGAGAAAGTCCAGGACTGGGCGGCGTGGGTCAACCGTGAGGGGCTGTCGGCCTGCGAGACCCTTATCAGAAATGAACCCGGGCCATTTTGTTTCGGCGCTGTGCCGACGCTCGCCGATCTCTGCCTCGTGCCGCAGCTCGCCAATGCGCGTCGTTTCGGCGTCGATGTCTCGGCCTATCCGCGCCTGCTGGCGGCGGAAGCCGCCGCCAAGGCGCTGCCCGCCTTCGCCGATGCCGCGCCGGAGAAGCAGGCCGATGCCGAGTAAGTCCGCTCCTCCGATCACGATCGACGCGGTCTATGCCGCGCCGGGCTATCTGTTCCGGCGCATGCAGCAGATCGCGGTCTCGATCTTCATGGAGGAGTGCAGGGCGTTCGATCTCACGCCGGTGCAGTACGCGGCGCTGATTGCGATCCATACCCATCCCGGCATCGACGCGACGCGGCTGTCGGCGGTGATCGCCTTCGACCGCTCCACGCTCGGCAGCGTGATCGAGCGGCTGCAGGCCAAGGATTTCGTCGAGCGCAAGCCGGCCCCCGAAGACAAGCGCATCAAGCTGCTCTACCTGACGAAATCAGGCGCCGCGATCCTGCGCGAGATCATCCCCGCCGTCGAGCGCGCCCAGGCGCGGATGCTGGAGCCGCTCAAGCCCGCCGATCGCAAGGCACTGATGGGGCTGTTGGTGCAGCTCGTCGATCTCAACAACGAGGCGTCACGTGTGCCGCTGCGCGCGGAGGACGCGCTGGAGCATCTGGGGAAGGGGTGAGGGCTGCATCACGCTGTTCGCGAGGCTAGCGAGATCTCGTAGGGTGGGCAAAGGCGCCCTTGCGCCGTGCCCACCACCTTTCCTCCAGCGGATCAGAAGTGGTGGGCACGCTTCGCTTTGCCCACCCTACGATTGCCGAGAACGTGGCGGCGCCGTTGGTCACATCCGCAACAACGCCTGCCGGTCGATCTTCCCCGTGCCCGTCTTCGGCAACTCGTCGATGAAGATCACCTCGCGCGGATATTTGTAAGGAAGCAACTTGCCCTTGACGTAATCCTGCAGCTTGCGCGTCGCTTCGCTCTGGTCGACGGCACGGTGATTCATCACCACCACCGCCTTGAGCGTCATGCGCCGGTCCGGCAGCTCGGCGGCGAACACGGCGCATTCGCGGATGTCGGGGTGGTCGGCGAGGCACAGCTCGACCTCGAGCGGATAGACCCATTGGCCTGATATCTTGATGAGGTCGTCGGCACGGCCGCGGAAGAAGTGGAAGCCATCGGCATCGCGCACGAAACGGTCGCCGGTGTAGATCCAGCCGCCCTCGCGGATGGTCTCCGCGGATTTGTCGGGCCGGTTCCAGTACAGCGGCGTGTTGGAATCGCCGCGCACCCACAGGATGCCTTCCTCGTTGTCGCCGACCTCGCTTCCGTCCTTGTCGCGCAGCGCGACCTCGTAGCCGGGGACGCGCAGGCCGGCGGCACCGAGCTTCTTCCGCTCGGGGCGGTTGGAGAGATAGATGTGCAGCACCTCGGTCGAGCCGAGGCCTTCGACGATCTCCAGGCCCGTGAGCGTCTTCCAGCCGTTGAAGACTTCGGCCGAGAGCACCTCGGCCGCCGAGAGCGACATCCGCAACGACGAGAAATCCGCCTTGTCGGCGCCTTCGGCCTTGGTCAGCGAGGTATAAAGCGTCGGCAGGCCGAAGAAGACCGTCGGCTTGTATTGTCCGATCGCGGCGAAGATCGCCGCGGGCCTGGGCTGTCCCGGCAGCAGCAGCGTCGCGGCACCCGCGGAGAACGGGAAGGTGACGGAGTTGCCGAACCCGTAGGCGAAGAAGATTTTCGGCACCGAGAAGCAGATGTCGCCGGGCGTCAGCTTCAACACGTTCTGCGCAAAGGCGGCATCGCTGTAGGCCATGTCGTGCTGGAGATGCACGATGCCCTTGGGCCGCCCGGTCGAGCCGGAGGAGTACATCCAGAACGCCATCTCGTCGCGATGCGTGCCTGCCTCCGCCAGCTCAGCCGGGAACTGCGCGAGCCAGCCTGGCGCCGCGAAAGCCGCGGGCGCGGCGTGGTCGCGCGCTTCGCCGTTGACGACGATCAGCGTGCGCAGGCAGGTCGCCGCGCAGGCCTCCGCATTGAAGCGGGGCGCGAATTCGGCATCCGCCACCGCAACGGCCGCGCCGGAATCGGCGAGATAGAATTGCAGCAGGTCCGGCGGCGTCAGCGTGTTGATCAGGAGCGGCGCGAAGCCGGCGCGGACCGCGCCGAAGAATGCGGCCGGATAGGCCGGCGTGTCGTCGAGGAACAGCAGCACGCGGTCGCCGCGCTTCAGGCCGAGCGATGCGAAACCGTTGCCCCAGCGGCAAGCTTCCGCGCAAAGCTCGGCATAGGTCCGCGTGCCCGCCGGTCCGATCAGCGCGAGCTTGTCGCCAAGGCCCTTGGCGAGATTGTCGAACAGAATGCGACTGGCATTGTAATTTTCCGGAACGGCAAAGCCGATCTCGTGGGCGCCCGGGCTGTCGGCGGGCACCTGATCGCGGATCTCGCTGCTCATGCGGCATCTCCGCCGTTCTTCTCGGCCTCATAGCGCGTCATGAAGGCGGGCGACATCGCGCGCAGTCGGGAATCGTCGATGCGGCCGGAGCGGGTGATGTAGCTGTAGGCGAAGTCCATCAGGCCGAGCTGCATGTGCTGGGCAAAGTGCTCGTACCAGAAGGCCGAGGTGCGCGCGGCATTGACGAGCTTCTGCACCACCGGCTTGCGTGCGGCCTGGTAGCGGTGCAGCGCGGTCGAAAGATGCGCGTCCGATTCCAGCGCCTTGACCAGCGCAATGGCGTCCTCGATCGCGAGCCGCGTTCCCGAGCCGATGGAGAAATGCGCCGAGTGCAGGGCGTCGCCGACCAGCACCATGTTCTTGAACGACCAGTGCTCGTTCCAGACCCAGGGAAAATTGCGCCAGACCGACTTGTTGGAGACCAGGCAGTGGCCGCCCAGCGTGTCGGCAAAGACCTCCTCGCAGACGCCCTTGGACTGCTCGGCATCCTTGTAGGCGAAGCCATAGGCCTGCCATGTCGCGAGGTCGCATTCGACCAGGAAGGTGCTCATGGTCGGCGAGTAGCGGTAGTGATGGGCGTTGAAGGCGCCGCGGTCGGTCTTCACGAAAGTCTGCGACAGGGTATCAAAGCGCTTCGAGGTGCCGTACCAGACGAACTTGTTGGCGGAATAGGACAGCGAGGTGCCAAAATCGCCTTCGAAGGCGCGCCGCACCAGCGAATTCAGCCCGTCGGCGGCGACGATCAGATCGTGGCCGTTGAGCTGGTCGATGGCGTGGATCTGCGTATCGAAGCGCGGCGTGACGCCGGCATCCAGCGCGCGCCGCTGGAGGAACTGCAAGAGCTCCAGCCTGCCGATCGAGGAGAAGCCGACCCCGTCGATGGCGACGCTGTCGCCGTGAATGTTGAGCGTGATGTTCTCCCAGCTCTCCATATGCGGCGCGATCGCATCGACCGTTTCGGGGTCGTCGGCGCGCAGGAATTCCAGGGCCTGATCGGAGAACACGACGCCAAAGCCCCAGGTCGCGTCGGCCGGGTTCTGTTCGAACAGGTCGACTTGATCCTCGGGGTGACGCTTCTTCCAGAGATAGGCGAAGTACAGGCCACCGGGCCCCCCGCCAATCACGGCGATCCGCAACGTCTGCCTCCCTAATTGACAGTATACTTACTATCTAGGGCTAGACTAATGTGCTCCGGCCTTCCACGCCAGCGGAATTATCGAAGGCGAGGCGCATCGAAGATTGGGCCCGGACACGCGTCTGGCGCATGTCCGAGCAGTGACGCTGCCAAGAATAACCAAACCGCGCCGGCTTGGCCATCCGCACCGTCAGACGCAGCGCTTCACGTAGACCCCGTTCACCAGCACCCTGGTACAGCGAACCGCGGGAACCGGCTTGCGGACCACGACGGCCGCATTCGGTCCGGCGCAACCGGCACGATAGACGCCGCGAGCACACACCACTGCATTGGCGTCGGTCGCTTCAAACGTCATGGTTGCGGCGAAGGCGAAGAGAGCAGAAGCGACGAGCAGCAATGAACGCATGTCTTCCTCCCGGCTTGTCGTGATTGAAATCGGATGTTCGCAAAAGATACGTCGCGGCAGGCGCGCGAAAATTCATTCGCGTGCGCTGCCAGATGTTGATGCGCGCTCCGGCGCGTAGCTTGCGCTGCCTTATCGCGCAGCGAACGGTGCCAGCACGTCCTTGCACGCGGGCGACAGCGAGGCGGCATTGCTGGCGACGCATTGCACGATGCGGCCGCCGCCGGGCGCGACGCCGGCGCAGAGCGTGCGGATGTCGGCGCCGCAGGCGGACCGGACGATGAACAGCTCTTCGCGCGGCCGCAGCGGGCGCAGCACGATGACGGCCGGCGCGGTCGCCGGTGCTGCCGCCGCAGGGGCCGCCCCCGCGGGCGCACCTGTCGCTGCCGCGCTGCCACCGCCGGCCGCGGCGGTCACGGCCTTCTCGCAGGCCGGCGAAACTTTGGCCTTGTTCTTCTCCAGGCATTCGAGGGCGGGGGCGCCGCCCGGCGGTACGCTGGCGCACACCTTGGGATAATCGGCGCGGCACGCGCTCTTGACCGCGGCGATCTGCGCGCTGCTCGGCTGCTTGGCGGCAGCGGCCTTCGGAGCGGCAGCAGCCGGCTTCGGCTGCGCGGCCGGCGCAGCTTCCGTCTTGGCCGGTTCAGATTTGGCGGGCGCAGCTTCAGTCTTCGGCGCCGCAGCAGGCTCGACCGCGCGAACCGCGGTCTGGCATCCCGAGGACAGGCTGGACATGTTCTTCTGGAGACATTGATACGCTTCCACGCCGCCGGGCGTGACGCTCGAGCAGTGCGCCATGAAGTCCGAGCGGCATGCGGAGCGGATGGCGCTCTTCTGGGCCTCGGTCGGGGATTGCGCGGATGCGCCTGTTGCAGTTGCGAACAGCGCCGCTGCCAACAACGCGCCACGTGTCGATGCATGTTTCAAAATGTTGAGCATTTGGGTTGAATTCCTGCCCTGTCGGTAACGCCGACGATTTTTCAAATGTGATGCAAGCAATCGTCGCGGGTGATGCCGCGTGCAGCATCATTGGCCGCTTCGACCTCTACCGCAAGTAGATAATACCGTGCCAATTGCGACGTAACTAGAGCATCATCCGGAAAATTGCGCAGCGGTTTTCCCTCGCGACAAACGCGGAACGCGTTTGCGCGAAGATCATGCTCAAACGCTACGTCGTCAGAGCTTCACCATGCGCTTGCCGCGGTTCTCTCCCGCCAGCAATCCGATCAGCGCCTTCGGCGTGTTCTGCAATCCGTCGATGATGTCTTCCTGCACCTTCAGCTTGCCGGATTTCAACCAGCCTTGCAGCTCGGCGAGCGCGCGCTGGCTCTCCTTCATGTAGTCCATCACGATGAAGCCCTGCATGACGAGCCGCTTCACCACGATCAGGCCGGGCACGCCGCGCGGGCCGTGCGCGGAGGGCGCACCGTCATATTGCGAGATCGCACCGCAGCAGGCGATGCGGCCGTAATTGTTCATCTGCGGCAGGCAGGCTTCGAGAATGTCGCCGCCGACATTGTCGAAATAGACGTCGATGCCCTTGGGCGCCGCGGCGCGCAGCGCCTTGAACACGGCTCCGTCCTTGTAGTCGACGGCCGCATCGAAGCCGAGCTCGGAGGTCAGCCAGTTGCACTTGTCGGCGCCACCGGCGATGCCGACCACGCGACATCCCTTGATCTTGGCGATCTGCCCGACGATCGAGCCGACCGAGCCCGCGGCCGCGGAGACCACGACCGTCTCGCCCTCCTTCGGCTTGCCGACCTCGAGCAGGCCGAAATAGGCGGTGAGGCCGGCGATGCCGAACACGCTGAGCAGATGCGTCATCGGTTCGAGCTTCGGCATTTTGGTCAAATGCTTTGCGGGCACCGCGGCATATTCCTGCCAGCCGGTGTCGCCGAACACGATGTCGCCGGCAGCTAACCCCGGCGCCTTCGAGCTGACGACCTCGGCGATGGCGCCGCCGGCCATCACGCTGTTGGCTTCGACCGCGGAACGATAGGTCGCGCCGTGCATCCAGGCACGATTGGCGGCGTCCAGCGAGATGTAACGCACATGCAGCAACGCCTCGCCGTCCTTCGGCTCCGGCATCGTGCCCTCCACCATCTTGAAGTGCTCGGGACCGAGTTTGCCGCTGGGCTTTTCCACCAGAAGAATCTGACGATTGATGCTGCCGCTCATGGTGTTTCCTCCTCGCTTGTTTGACGATTATTGATGCAGATGCCGCAAACAAAACGTGCAAGCCGCATTCGTTGTGCGCTGCATGAAGGCTAGATCTTGCGCCCGTGTTTCGCAACGGGAACATCCCGCAACACGAATGCTCGCGAAGCGTGTTGCGTCGCTGTCATATCTGCGACATCATGAAGCGGCCGGTAGTGTGGGGGTCTTCGATGTCGAACAGGTTCACGCAATACATTCTGGCCGCGATGGTGCTGGGCATCGTCATGGGGGCGGCGATCTTCAACTTCCTGCCCGATACGCGCGCCGAATGGGCGTCCTCCATCAACCTGATCGCCATGATGTTCCTGCGCCTGATCAAGATGATCATCGCGCCGCTGGTGTTCGCGACGCTGGTCGGCGGCATCGCGCATATGGGAAGCGGTTCGCGGCTTGGGCGCATCTTCGCCAAGACTATGGGCTGGTTCGTCAGCGCCTCTTTCGTGTCGCTGCTGCTCGGCCTCGTGATGGTCAATCTGCTCCAGCCCGGCGCGAACTTCCCCGGCACGCTGCCTCAGGCGGGGCAATCGACGGGACTGCCGGTCTCGGCCTTCTCGATCGAGAAATTCCTCACCCATCTGATCCCGACCTCGATCGCGGACGCGATGGCGCAGAACGAGATCCTCCAGATCGTGATCTTCGCCGTGTTCTTCTCGGTGGCGATGGGCTCGATGCCCGAACGTTCCAAGCCGATCCTGGCGATGATCGACGATGTCGCCCACATCATGCTCAAGGTGACGAGCTATGTGATGCTGTTCGCGCCGCTGGCGGTGTGGGCCGCCATCACCGCCACCGTGGCCAAGAACGGCCTCGGCGTGCTGTGGAAGCTCGTCGTCTTCATGGGCGGCTTCTATCTCGCACTTGCGATCCTGTGGCTCATCCTGATGGTCGTCGGCTTCATCGTGATCGGGCCGCGCTACAGCCATCTCCTGCGGCTGATCCGCGAGCCGCTGATGATCGCGTTCTCCACCGCGAGCTCGGAGGCCGCCTACCCGAAGACGCTGGAGGGACTGACGAAGTTCGGCGCCTCGTCGCGAATCTCGAGCTTCGTGCTGCCGCTCGGCTATTCCTTCAACCTCGACGGCACGATGATGTATTGCACCTTCGCGAGCATCTTCATCGCGCAGACCTATCACATCGAGATGTCGCTCGCGACGCAGCTTGCGATGCTCGCGACCCTGATGATCACCTCCAAGGGCGTTGCCGGCGTGCCGCGTGCCTCCCTCGTGGTGATCGCCTCGACGCTGTCGCAGTTCGGCATCCCCGAGGCGGGCCTGCTGATGATCATGGGCATCGACACTTTCCTCGACATGGGACGCAGCGCCACCAACGTGATCGGCAACTCGCTCGCGACCGCAGTGGTCGCGAAGTGGGAAGGCGAGCTCGGGCCCGAGCACGAGCTTGGCCCTGGCGAAGCGTCGACGCCGGACATGGTTCCGGGCGAAGTGCCCGCGATGGCCGGCCATTGACGGAGGTGCATCATGCGCCTTTCAACGGCGATATCGGGCGGCCTGTTGCTGGCGGCGTGTCTGCTGGCAACCGGCGCTTCCGCTCAGACTGGTAGCGAGGGGCTTAGCCCAACGCTGTCGGCCATCAAGAGCAGACACACCGTGCGGCTCGGCTACCGCGAAAGCTCGCCGCCGTTCTCCTTCCTCGACCAGTCGGGCCGCCCGATCGGCTACAGCCTCGAGCTCTGCGAGGCCATCGTCGAGGAGATCGGCGTCGAAGTCGACGACCCCAATCTGAAGATCGACTACGTCAAGGTCACTTCGGACGACCGCATCGACGCCGTGCTGCAGAACAAGATCGACCTCGAATGCGGCTCGACCACCGCCAATGCCGAGCGCGGCAAGCGCGTCGCGTTCTCGCCGCTGATATTCGTCGCCGGCACCAAGCTGATGGTGCCGAAGGCGTCGAAAGTC
The DNA here is from genome assembly GCF_024199855.1 of Bradyrhizobium sp. CCGB20. Classification (NCBI taxonomy): domain Bacteria; kingdom Pseudomonadati; phylum Pseudomonadota; class Alphaproteobacteria; order Hyphomicrobiales; family Nitrobacteraceae; genus Bradyrhizobium; species Bradyrhizobium sp. CCGB20. The sequence goes on from NZ_JANADN010000001.1 coordinate 778,028, forward strand.
CAGTCGTTGACCGATTTGAAGGGTAAGACCGTGGTGGTGACGAAGGGCACCACCAACGAGCAGGCGATCCAGGCTGCCGACAAGAAGTCGTCATTAGGCCTGAACATCGTCGTCGGCGCCGATCACGAGCAGTCGTACCAGATGCTCGCCGACGGCAAGGCCGATGCGTTCGCGACCGACGACATCCTGCTCTCCGGCCTGATCGCGCGCCACAAGGCGCAGGACAAGTTCCGCGTCACCGGCGACTATCTGTCCTACGACCCCTACGGCATCATGTTCAGGAAGGGCGAGCCGCAACTCTCTGCGGTGGTCGACCGCACCTTCCGCAAGCTCGGCTCCAACCAGGACCTCATCCCGCTCTACAACAAATGGTTCATCGCGCGGCTTCCGACCGGCGAACGCCTGAACGTGCCGATCTCCTTGCAGCTGGAAGAGGCTTTCAAGGCGATGGACGATTCCGCGAGCGCGAATAATTAGGTTGCGGGTTCTCTTACCCTCCCCTGGAGGGGGAGGGTCGATCGCGCGTAGCGCGAGCGGGGTGGGGTGATCTCTCCGCACGGGCACCGCTTCCTTGGAGAGACCGTCACCCCACCCCGTCTCGCATCGCTGACGCGTTGCGAGCCGACCCTCCCCCTCCAGGGGAGGGTGGAGGGTCGGCACCTGCGCCACCGCTGCTAACTTCCTCCAAACACCCGATCCAGCGCCGCATCATACGTCGCCTGCACCAGCTCCGGATGCAGCTTCGCCAGCGCTTCCATCATCACGCCGGAATTGACCTCCAGCACCCGCCAGGCGTCGTCGACACGGACCACGTCAATCGATGCGAAAGTGATGCCGATGGCGGCGGCGGCTTCAACGGCGAGTTGCGCGCAAATCGCTCGGACCTCGCCGTCCTCCATGAGCACCGGCCGCGCACCGGCGTCGAGATTGTGCCGCCAGTTCAGGATACGGTGCTCGCCGTTCGGGACAACCGCGTTCACTTCCTGCGCAGTGAGCTCGCGAAGCTGCCTGTCATGTCCCGCCTCACTCGCCAGCTCACGCAATGTGCGCAAGCCATCGCCAACAACCTGCGGCCGTTCCTTGCGATAGACGGTCATCGGCTTGTCATCGAGCAGGATGACGCGGACCTCGTCCTCGATCTCGACATAGGGCGCGATAACGAGGCCGAGGCTCGAGGAAAACACCTCGGTCACGGCGCGATCGAGCTCGTTCCGGTTCGTCACCTTGAACACCGCGCGTCCGGACGTGCCCTCGTTCGGTTTCACCACCACGCCTTGCGGATTCTGGGCGAGCAGCATCAGCATCGCCTGCTGCCAGTCGGGGCCGGCAACGTGCGCGCCCATGCTCGGATTGAGGAAGAGGCGATGGGGAATGCAGGGCACGCCCTCGAGCGTGAGCACCTCGGCAGCGGCCGATTTGTCGTTGGCGAGGCGATGCGCGATGGCGCTGTTGAGGCCGATGTCGTAGCCGAACGCGAAATGGCGCTCCCCGTGCCCGCTCATCGCGAGCAGCCAGCCCCCGGAGCGGACATCGAGCGCGATGCCATGGCTCGCGCAATAGCGCCTGATCGCCTGGACGAAGATCCGCTCGCCGGTTGCCGCCATGTGCTTCGGTCGCTCGTTTCAGTCATTGCTGTCGCCAAAAGCCGCAAAAATGCGGGAAACGGCGCCAAACCGGGGTGAAAATCAGAGCTATTCTTAATGAAATTCTCGCGAGCGCGATGGAAATTAAGTGCTCCGATCGCGCCTGAAAGGGAAAAGAAATTGCCCTCCGCGCGCGCCCGGCAGCGGATTCATTAATGATGTGACCATTTCCGCCGCAAATGCCGGTTTGACCGGCATCAATTGCATCCGGAACGAGGTTGATTATTGGCCTCAATGGCGTAGATGACACACGCGAAATCCTCCGCCATGGCAATGGTGTCCGCCCAGCTTTCAGGGGCCGGGCTGCGCTTTTGCCCTAAAACCGCAATTATTCGGAATATCGAAAATCATGAGCGCGTTTTACCGAGAGAAGGTTCTTTCCGTCCAGCACTGGACCGACACGCTGTTCAGCTTCCGCGCCACGCGCGATACCGGCTTCCGCTTCCAGAACGGCCAGTTCGCGATGATCGGCCTCGAGGTCGAGGGCCGTCCGCTGCTGCGCGCCTACAGCATGGCGAGTGCCAACCACGAGGAAGAGCTCGAGTTCTTCTCGATCAAGGTTCAGGACGGTCCGCTGACCTCGCGCCTCCAGAAGATCAAGGAAGGCGACACCATCCTGGTCGGCCGCAAGGCGACCGGCACGCTGATCACCGACAACCTCATCCCCGGCAAGCGGCTGATGCTGCTCTCGACCGGCACCGGCCTCGCGCCGTTCGCCAGCCTGATCAAGGACCCCGAGGTCTACGACCAGTTCGAGAGCATCGTGCTGGTGCATGGCTGCCGCCAGGTCTCCGAGCTCGCTTACGGCGAGAAGCTCGTCGCGAATTTGCGCGAGGACGAGCTGTTCGGCGAGCTGCTCGCGGACAAGCTCATCTACTACCCGACCGTGACCCGCGAGCCGTTCAAGAACCGCGGCCGCATCACCGACCTGATCAACTCCGAGCAGATCTTCAACGATATCGGCCAGGGCCCGCTCGACATCGCCACCGACCGCATCATGATGTGCGGCAGCCCGGCGATGCTCGAAGAGCTGAAGGTCATGTTCGAAGGCCGCGATTTCATCGAAGGCTCCGGCAACAAGCCCGGCCATTTCGTGATCGAGAAGGCGTTCGTCGAGCGGTAAGCGCCGCTCGCGCTTTGCGGCGCGACGCCTTTAGCCACAACATCGGCGTCGTCCCGGGGCGCGCGTAGCGCGAGCCCGGGACCCATAACCACAGGGCGTGGTTTGGCGAAGGCTCGGAGTTATCAGCGCGTGCCATAACCTCTCCCTGTGGTTATGGGTCCCCGCCTTCGCGGGGACGACACCGGTGGTGTGACGGGCATCTCGCGCCACACTCACCCCCTCACCATCCTCCCCCGACTTTGTTATTGGCGCGTCTCGCGCACCCCTTGTTATAAGCTCGCGCCAAAATCTCGCCGCGATGTTGCAATGCGAGAGCAGGGGAGCTGCGCAGATCTTGTCCGTGATCGATCATGGTCCGCCGAGACCGACTGCCTTCGTGCTGGCGGGCGGCGGCAGCTTCGGGGCAATCCAGGTCGGGATGATGCACTCGCTGGCGCGGCACGGGGTCGTCGCCGATCTCGTGGTCGGCTCCAGCGTCGGCGCGATCAACGGCGCCTATTATGCCGGCGATCCCTCGCTCAAGGGCGTGCTCGGGCTTGAAGCGGTCTGGCGCGGGCTGAGGCGTCATGATGTTTTCCCGGTCACCTGGCGAAGCCTCGCCGGATTCATGTGGCGGCGCGATTTCCTGATTCCCCATGACGGCATCCGCAGGCTGGTCGAGGACCATCTGCCCTATCGCAACCTCGAGGACGCCGCGCTGCCGGTGCATATCGTCACCACCGATTTCGTCTCCGGCGAGAGCGTGGTGCTGTCGGAGGGGTCGGCGGTGGAGGCGATCCTGGCGTCCACCGCGATCCCCGGCGCCTTCACGCCAGTCCGCTACAATGGTCATTTCCTCGCCGACGGCGCGATCTCCTCGAACACGCCGGTCCGGGTCGCGATCCGGAAAGGCGCAAAAAGGCTGGTCGTGCTGCCGACCGGGCACGCTTGCGCGGTGAAGGATCCGCCGGTGGGCGCGGTTGCCAATGCCCTGCATGCGCTGACACTGCTGATCGCGCGGCAATTGGTGGCGGAGCTCGAAGGGCTGGCTTCCGACATCGAATATGTCGTGGTGCCGCCGCTCTGTCCGCTGGTGGGATCTCCTTACGATTTTTCGCGCTCCGACGACCATATCGAGCGCGCGGTCGCGAGCACCGATGCCTGGCTGGCGCGAGGCGGCCTCGATCAGCACGGCGTCATTCCGCACGAGGCGCAGCCTCATGGTCACTGATTCGTCATTTCGCTTGAAGCTATTGCACTGCAAAAGCCCGCCGCCGGACGGATTGATTTGCGGCATCCGGATTCGGTAGCTTCAAGACAGGTCCGCGTCATATCTGTGGACGTGGCGCGGGCGTATCATGCCCCGTCAGATTGGCGAGAGGGATGTGGTGGTGGCCAACGATAACAAGACGCAAGCTTCGCCCGAAGGGCTGATGGAAATCCTGCTGCTGCCGTTCTCGCCACGTTTCATCGTGCTGACGATCTGCGCGGTGGTCACCGCGCTGCTGATCGGCATCGGCATCGCCGACCGCAAGATCTTCGACATTCTGTTGATCCCGATCCTGATCTTTGGCGCCCTGACGCTGCTTGGTGTCCGCGACCTCATGCAGAAGGGCCATGCGGTTCTGCGCAACTACCCGATCTCGGCGCATATCCGCTTCCTGCTGGAAGAAATCCGCCCGGAGATGCGGCAGTACTTCTTCGAGAGCGAGAAGGACGGCATGCCGTTCTCGCGCGACATCCGCGCGGTGGTCTATCAGCGCGCCAAGATGGAGCTCGACAAGCGTCCGTTCGGCACCCAGGAGGACGTCTACCGCGAGGGCTACGAATGGATGCACCATTCGGTCGCGCCGAAGGCGCATGCCGAAGAGAAGTTTCGCGTTATGATCGGTGGACCGGAGTGCGCGAAGCCCTATTCCGCCTCGGTGTTCAACATCTCCGCGATGAGCTTTGGCGCGCTCAGCCCGAACGCCGTGCGCGCGCTCAATGCCGGCGCAAAGAAGGGCGGCTTCGCGCATGACACCGGGGAGGGCGGCTTCAGCCCTTATCACGGCGAGATGGGTGGCGACATCATCTGGGAGATCGGCTCCGGCTATTTCGGCTGCCGTCATCTCGACGGCACGTTCGATCCGGAGGCGTTCACGCGGGTCGCGAGCCAGGACCAGATCAAGATGGTCGAGCTCAAGATCAGCCAGGGCGCCAAACCCGGCCATGGCGGCGTGCTGCCCGCGGCGAAAGTCTCGGCGGAGATTTCCAAGATCCGCGGCGTTGCGATGGGCGAGGACTGCATCTCGCCGGCCTCGCATCGCGCCTTCTCCACGCCGATAGGCATGGTTCAGTTCATCGCCGAGATGCGCCGCCTCTCCGGCGGCAAGCCGGCAGGGTTCAAGCTGTGCATCGGCCATCCCTGGGAATTCCTCGCGATCTGCAAGGCGATGCTGGAGACCGGCATCTATCCGGACTTCATCGTCGTCGACGGCAATGAAGGCGGCACCGGCGCGGCGCCGCTGGAGTTCATGGACCATCTGGGCATGCCGATGCGCGAGGGCGTTAGTTTCGTCCATAACGCGCTGGTCGGCATCAATGCGCGCGACCGCATCAAGATCGGCGCCTCCGGCAAGATCGCGACCGCCTTCGACATGGCGCGCGCGATGGCGATCGGCGCCGACTGGTGCAATTCGGCGCGCGGCTTCATGTTCTCGCTCGGCTGCATCCAGTCGCTGAGCTGCCACACCGACCGCTGCCCGACCGGCGTTGCGACGCAGGACCCGACGCGCGCGCGTGCGCTCTATGTGCCGCTCAAGATCGACCGGGTGCACAATTATCACCACGCCACGCTGCACTCGCTGACCGAACTGATCGCCGCGGCCGGTCTCGAACATCCGCGGCAGCTGCGCCCGATCCACTTCACCCAGCGCACCTCGACGACGGACGTCAAATCCTTCGCGCAGCTCTATCCGGCGCTGCGCCCGGGCGAGCTGCTCGAAGGCACCGAAGATCCGCGCTTCCGCGATGCCTGGCGGATGGCGCAGGCCGCGTCGTTCCAGCCGGCGCTGTAAGGCGCGATTCCGCCGCATGATCCCGCCGCGCCTTGCGGCGCCGTAATTTCATCGGGGATCGCGGTTGGTGCACCCTCTCCCCGAGTAAGGGGAGAAGGAAAAGACGGCGCTCACCCCGTCTCCACCTCGCCCAGCTGGCTCGCCAGAATCTTGTCGATCCTCCGCCCGTCGAGATCGACGACCTCGATGTGCCAGCCGGCGAAGTCGAAGGCATCGCCGACATTGGGCAGCACGCTGAATTGTTGCAGCACGAGGCCCGCCACCGTGTTGTAGCGGTGCGGCGGCAGCTCGATGCCGAGCAGCTCGCCGAACTCGTCGACCGGCATCCAGCCGGCGATCAGGAGCGACGAGTCGGCGCGTTTGACATAGGCCGGCTCCGGCGGTCCCTCCTCGGAATGGAAGGCGCCGACGATCGATTCGAGGATGTCGGCGGCGGTCACCATGCCTTCGAAGGCGCCGTATTCATCGTAGACCAACCCGACGTGAACCGGTGCTGCTTTCAGGATGGCCAGCACATCGCGCGCGTCCGCCGACGCCGGGATGCCGGGTGCCTCGCGCACGAGCGCGCGCAGATCCGGGCTGCGCTGGCTCATATAGGCGATCAGCAAATCCTTGGCCTGGAGCACGCCGATCGGCTTGTCGCGATCTCCGTCGGAGACGGGAAAGCGCGAATGCGGGCTCTTTACGATGATCTCGTGAATGGCCTCCGGTGTATCGTTCAGGTCGATCTCGTTGACCTCCGTGCGCGGCGTCATGATTGCGCCGACCGGCCGGTCGCCGAGCCGCATGACGCCGGCGATCATCTCCTTTTCGCCGGACTCGAGCACGCCCGCGCTCTCGGCCTCGCTGACCAGATGATGGATCTCGTCCTCCGACACCTTCTCTTCGGCCTTGCCGCCGCGGCCGAGCAGCGTGAGGATCAGCTTGCCGGAGAGGTCGAGCAGGAAGACGAGCGGTAGTGAAACCCGCGCCAGCATGTGCATCGCGGGGGCGACCCTGACCGCGATGCTCTCGGGGTCGCGCAGCGCCACCTGCTTCGGCACCAGCTCGCCGACGATCAGGGTGGCGTAGGTGATGAGTGTGACGACGATGCCGACGCCGACGATGTCGGCAATCCCTGCGGACAGGCCAAGCTCGACCAGCCATTGCGTCAGCCGCTGTCCGAGCGTCGCGCCGGAGAACGCGCCCGAGAGCACGCCGACCAGCGTGATGCCGATCTGCACCGTCGAGAGGAATTTTCCAGGATCGGCCGCGAGCGTCAGCGCCCGCTCGGCGCCGCGCACCCCCTTGGCGGCAAGCAGCGACAACCGGGCCGGGCGGGACGAGACTACGGCCAGCTCGGACATGGACAACAGGCCGTTAATGACGATCAGAACGACGACGATAATGATTTCGACGGACAACATTTTGCGCAAGCAGAAGGGGCACCTGACCCGGCGAGCGCCGGACCAAGCCCCTTATATATGAACTCGACGGGCAATTTGCCGGTTCCAACCAAATTGCCGCACCGGAACCTTGCTTGCGATGCTCAGAACTCGCCGTGCAGCCGCCCCGAGAATACCGACACCGGTCCGCGGTCGGCGTTGTAGGCCGGGTTGACGATGAGCTGGTAGTCGGCGGTGAAGGTCAGCGCCTTGTTCAGCGCATAGGCGTAGTAGGTTTCGAGGATGCGCTCCTTGCGATAGTTCAGCGCGCCGTCGCCGACCAGCACGCCGAGGCCGCCGGCGGCCAGGAAGTCGCGGTAGTCCTGCGAGATGGCATTGATGGCGCCGCCGATGCCGATCACGTCGTCGGGCCGGCCCCATTTCGTGCCCTTGATCGAAAGACCGCCGGCCAGGCTGCTGTTGATGTCGGTGAAGGCGAGCGTTTCGAAACGGCCATCGTTCCAGCTCCAGCGGCCGAACAGTCCGACATCGTCCGTGATCGCCTGTTCGAGGTTGAGCACATAGCCATACTTCAGACGGCCGCGCCGGGTCTGCGCGATGTCGAGATTGAGCGCGGGATTGTCCAGCGTCTCGCGGAAGCTGCCCATGTTGGCGCTGTCGACCCAGCCCATGGTCCTGAGCTTGCCGGGCTGGCCGAACAGCGAGAACCGCGTCTCCAGCTCGAGCGCATACTGGCCGCGCTCCCCGATCCTGGTGTCGAAATGATTCGAGTTGGGCTCCGCGACCATCAGGAAATAGCCGCCGCGCAGCGCCCATTGCTTCTGGTTGAGCTCGGCGGTGACGCCGTAGGTGAGACCGACCTTGTCGGCGGAATAGTCGAAGGCGCCCGGTGCCCACAGCGACCAGTTCATGAAGTCCTTGCGGGTGTCCTTGGCATAGGCATTGCCGTCGAACACGTCGATCGCCGCGAACTTGCCGGCCTGCACCGTGAGCCTGGAAATGTCGACCTTCTGTCCAAGCTGCAACTGGCCGCTCGCAAGTTCCTCCTGCTCGCCGCCAAAGCCGAACGTCTGGCGCACGAACAGGCGCGAGGTGTTGTAATGCGGATAGGGGAAGTTCGACTTCTGCGCTTCGCCGTTGGGGAAGCCGGCGGCGCCGACGGTGTCGTTCAGTCCAAAACCCTGGAGCAGCTCGGGATTGTAATAGACCTCGCCGCCGTCCCACAGCCGTGCGTTCAGGAACAGGCTGTTGCTCCAGGTCGCCTTGGCCTGCGCCGACGGTGAGAGCGAGTTCGTTCCGCTGTAGAGGGCGGGGAACGACGGATAGCCTTGCGGCAGATAGGTGCTCTGGCCGTGAATCTCCCAGCGATCCGATTCCGTGTCGATCAGCGAGCTCTTCGGGTTGTAGCTCGGCATGCCCGGCCAATCGACCTTGCGGTTGAGGCCGAGCCTGACCTGCTGGAAGTCGAGCGAGGAGGAGGTGTATTGGGCGCCCCTGGAGAAGGCGACGTTCGCGCCGTCGAACCGGCTGTAGAGATATTCGAGCCGCGCGCTCCAATGCGGCGCGAAGCCGTATTCGATGCCGGCACCTGCGATCCAGCCGGGCCGCGTGTTCAGGATTTTCGGGACATCTGCGCCGGAGGCCGGCGTGTCGAAATAGCGCTCGCCCATCCATGCAAAGCCGCCGGTGGCGTAGACCAGCCACGGTCCGCTGGTGTAGCCGACGCGGCCGCGCACGCTCGCGGTGTAATCCCACTGCTGGGTGACGGTGTGGGCGGGCGTTGCCAGGAAGGAGACGATCGAGTTCGAGGTGATGTAGTTGGGAAACGAGAAATCGCCTTCGACGCCGACGAGCCAGCCGGAGTTGAGCCGGTAATTGTAGCCGGCCTGCACGCCGCCGATCATGCCGCTGAAGACACCGCTGTCGTTGACTGCAGCGCCGTCATTCAGCGCAAAGCGCGACGAACCAAGGCTGTAGCCGGCATGCGCGCCGATATAGAGGCCGGTCCAGTCATAGACCGCTTTCAGCGCCGGGGCCTTCAGCGGCAGATCGGCCGCGCGGCCGGCGGCAGGAAGAGCCATCACGCCCGAGGCAATCGCCGCAGCCGTCCGCAAGTATCTGTAACGGTGACCTCTCAAAATCAAAACGCACGCCCCCAAAACGCAGATGTGTCCCACCCGCCGCGATACCCCAGCCGATTCGCGGCGACTCTGTCACCAGGAGTTGGTTGCTCCCGCGTTCGGACCAGACGATCTCGATTCGACGCGACTTCTTCCCAAGCCCCTGAGCTTGTTGCGAAGCTTATTGCGATTAATTCGCAATAGCAACTGGCACGGATCGCCGCAGAGAATGGTTCGCACCGCTGTGTGACGGGGCTGCAACAATGTCTCGCTGCCCGAAATGGATGACCCCGCCCGGGGGGACATCCGGGCGGGGTCGGGGCACGACACGGGGTGGATGAGGCGCCCGTGTCGGACGCAGGATCCACGTGTGAGATCGGCCTCAGGTACTCAGATCAGTAGCAGGTGCGAACGCGGCCAACGTACTGGCCGAAGGCGTTGTACTGGGCGACCCAGCCGCAGCGGTGATAGCCGTAATAATAGGGGTCGTTGCTGGCGGCGACCGCGGAGCCGACGACGGCGGCGGTGGCGATGCCGGCACCCACACCCCAGACCCAGCCGGGCTGCTTGGCTTCGGCCGAGGAGGTGGTGGACACGATGCTGCCGGTGACGGCGAGGGCAGCGAGAGCGACGGCGGCAATCTTGGTCTTGATCGACATGTGAAACTCCATCCGGGTTGAGGCGGTCCGTTGTGGCCCGCGTGCCCAATTGGACGGAGGCTGCTCGCGTCCGGTTCGAAGGCGCGAAATGCGGCCCCCGAATCCGGGTCATTCTTGAATGATTTCAGGATGATGCGAGCTAACCGAGAGGCCCTTTGGCGAGCCTGCTCACGTCGAAGTTATCGACTTCGGCCAGCAGCTCGCAGAAGGCCGTCGCGCCCTGATCAAGCAGCTGCTCGCCCTTCTCGGGGACGGCGAGCGTCGCATTGCCGATTGCGCCGCTGGCATGGAGATCCTGCGCCTGCCAGGCGAACGGTGCGGGCCGCTGCGTCGACAGCCAGCGATATTGCTTCTCCATCGCGATGCTGCTCGCGGGAAAATCCGCGATCGCATCAACGCGCACCTGATCGGGATAGCGTGCCAGCATGATCGAGGTTTCGACCGCGCCGCCGTGAATGCCGTGGCGCACTTCATCCGCCGGGAACAGTTTCTCCGCGCCCGACAGCCGCGACCACGACGTCGTCACCACGAACAGCCTGTGATGCGCGCGCAGATCCTGCGCGACCAGCATCATGGCCGCGCTGTTGCCGCCATGGCTGGTGATGATGACGAGCTTCTTCATCCCGCGGCGCGCGATGTCCTCACCGGTCGCGGTCCATCGCTTCAGCGCCACCTCAGTCGGCAGCGTCTGCGTGCCCGGATAGTCGATATGCTCGGTGGAAATTCCGACCGGTTCGACGGGCAGGAACGTCGCCGGAACATCCGCGGGCAACAGCTCGCGCACGCGCGCGAGATAGGCGTCCGCGATCAGCACGTCGGTCTCGAGCGGCAGATGCGGCCCGTGCTGCTCGGTCGCCGCCAGCGGCAGCACCGCGATCCAGCGCGAGGGTTCCGAGGGCGCGGTCTCGCTCCAGTTGATGTCGGTCCAGTCGCGGGGCGGAGACGAATTCATCGAGGTTTCTTTGCGCCGATTTGTAACGTAATTTGGAGCTCTTCGGGGGACGCTGCTCGGCCGGCCGCGTCTTCCGAAATTTCTTGTTTATCATGGGCCGGAACGATCGACGGAGTCCAATCATGCGCCCCATCCATCTGCGGCGAGCGTTAACGGGAGCCCTGGTGGCCGCCTCTCTCGCGGCCCTGCCGGTGCGTGCGGAGACGCTGGACAAGGTCACCTTCGGCACCAATTGGGTCGCCGAGGCCGAGCATGGCGGCTTCTTCCAGGCGGTCGCCGACGGCACCTACAAGAAATATGGGCTCGACGTCACCATCGTTCCCGGCGGTCCCAACGAGAACAACCGGATGCTGCTGATCGCCGGCAAGATCGATTTCTTCATGGCCGCGAACACGCTGATGTCGTTCGATGCGGTCGCCAACAACGTCCCCGTCGTCACGATCGCCGCGGTCTTCCAGAAGGATCCGCAGGTGATGCTGACGCAGCCCGATGCCAAGGTCGCGAAAATTGAGGACCTCAAGCCGCTGACGCTGTTCGTCTCCAAGGAGGGCATGACCAGCTACTTCCAGTGGCTGAAGTCCGAATACGGTTTCAGCGAGAAGAACGTCCGTCCCTATAATTTCAATCCGCAGCCCTTCATCGCCAACCCCAAGAGCGCGATGCAAGGCTACGTCACCTCCGAGCCCTTCGCCGTCGAGAAAGCCGCGGGCTTCAAGCCGAACGTGCTGCTGCTCGCCGATTCCGGCTTCAACACCTATTCGACCCTGATCGAGACCCGCCGCGACGTGGTCGAGAAGAAGCCCGACCTGGTGCAGCGCTTCGTCGATGCCTCGATGATCGGCTGGTACAACTACATCTACCGCGACAATTCCGCGGGCAACGCCATGATCAAGAAGCTCAATCCGGAGATGACCGACGAGCTGCTCGCCTATTCCGTCGCCAAGATGAAGGAATACGGCATCGTCGATTCCGGCGAGTCGCTGAAAAACGGCATCGGCGCGATGAGCGACGATCGCTACAGCTCCTTCTTCAACAAGATGGTGAAGGCCGGCGTCGTGAAGCCCGATCTCGATTTCCGCAAATCCTACACCCTGCGCTTCGTCAATAAGGGCGTCGGCGTCGAGCTGCGCCCCAGCAAGCCGTAAACGCAAGGTCGATGTCACCAATCAAAACTCCGGCCGGGGTCGAGACCGGCCTGACGGCCTTGGCCGTCAGCCTGCGCGGCGTGACGAAGGCCTATGACAACGGCGTCATGGCGCTCGGCCCGCTCGATCTTGCCGTGCGCAAGGGCGAGTTCATTTCGTTGCTGGGGCCGTCGGGCTGCGGCAAGTCGACGGCGCTGCGCATCATTGCAGAGCTCAGTGCGCCGTCATCAGGCACTGTGCGGCTGGCGCGTCACGAGGGCGTGCCGCAGCCGGGCCACGGCATCGGCTTCGTGTTTCAGGAGCCGACCCTGATGCCCTGGACCAGCGTGCGCGAGAACGTGCGGTTGCCCCTGAGGCTCGCAGGTGTGCCGAAGGCGGACGCGCGTGCGCGCGCCGACGCGGCGCTGGCGAGCGTCGGGCTCGCCGATTTCGCCGAGGCTTATCCGCGCGAGCTCTCCGGCGGCATGAAGATGCGGGTGTCGCTGGCGCGCGCGCTCGTCACCGATCCCGACATCCTCCTGATGGACGAGCCGTTCGCCGCGCTCGACGAGATCACGCGCTTCCGCCTCAACAACGATCTGCTCGCGCTGTGGCGCAGCCTTGGCAAGACCGTCATCTTCGTCACCCATTCGGTGTTCGAATCCGTCTATTTGTCGCAGCGCGTCGTGGTCATGACGGCGCGGCCCGGCCGCATCCAGGCCGACATCCGCATCGAGACGGTCGAGCCGCGGGCTGAGGAGTTTCGCACCTCGGCCGCCTATTCCGATTATTGCCGCCGCGTGTCGGCCGCGTTGGCGCCGTCCTATTCGGGGCAGTCGACGCTATGAACGCGCCAGCTGCCGTCACCGCAAGGCCATCAGGCGCGCAACGCGCGATGCGCTTCGTGCTGCCCGTCATCGTGTTCGCGGCTGGCCTCCTCGCCTGGGAACTGGTGGTCCGCATCAAGGACATCCCGCCTTACGTTTTGCCGGCGCCCTCCGTCATCGTCCTGACATTGATCAAGGACTGGTCGGTTCTGTCACAATCGCTCGCTGCCACGCTTCTGACCACACTCGAGGGCTTTGTCGCCGCCAGCATCGGCGGCATCGCGCTGGCGCTGCTGTTCAACCAGTCGAAATGGGTGGAATATTCGCTCTTCCCCTATGCCGTGGTCCTTCAGGTCACGCCTGTCATCGCGATTGCACCGCTGCTGCTGATCTATCTGGAGCAGCAGACCGCGGTCGTGGTCTGCGCCTTCATCGTCGCCTTTTTCCCGGTGCTGTCCAACACCACGCTGGGGCTCAATTCGGTCGATCGCAACCTTGCCGGCCTGTTCCAGCTCTACGGCGCCTCGCCGCCACAGACCCTGCGCTTTCTGAAGCTGCCGGCGGCGCTGCCCTATATCCTCGGCGGCCTGCGGATTGCCGGCGGCCTGTCGCTGATCGGCGCGGTCGTGGCCGAAATCGCGGCCGGCACCGCCGGCGCCGGCTCCGGGCTCGCCTACAGGATCGCCGAATCCGGCTATCGATTGAACATACCCCGCATGTTCGCAGCGCTGCTTTTGTTGTCGCTGGCCGGGATTGTCATCTATGGGGTGCTGGCGCTAGTTTCCCACCTCGTTTTACGGCGCTGGCACGAGAGCGCGCTTGGAAAGGACAACTGATGACTGCCGCTTCGATTTCGTCCGAAAAGATCGATCTTCTGATTTATGGACCGGTGCGGCCGATCCTCGACAACGGTTTTTCCGATCATTTCGTCGTGCACAAGGCGGAGACGCGGGGCGATCTCGAGCGGTTGACGCCGGCGATCCGCGAAAAGATCCGCGGCGTGGCGGTGACCTATCACACCGTGCGCGCCGACAAGGAGTCGCTGTCGCAGCTGCCGAAGATCGAGATGGTGGCGAGCTTCGGTGTCGGCTACGACCACATCGACGCCAAATACGCGGCCGAGCACAACATCATCGTCACCAACACGCCCGACGTGCTGACCGAGGAGGTCGCCGACGTCGCGATGGGTCTTCTGATCTCGACCGTGCGTGAGTTCATCAAGGCCGACCGTTACGTCCGCTCCGGGCTCTGGCAGACCCAGAACTATCCGCTCAGCGTCGGCTCGCTGCGCGATCGCAAGGTCGGCATCGTCGGCATGGGCCGCATCGGCCAGGCCATTGCGCGCCGGCTCGATGCCTCGCTGGTGCCGGTGGTCTACCACTCCCGCAATCCGTCCAAGGACGTCTCCTACAAGCACTATCCCGATCTGATCGAGATGGCGAAGGCGGTGGATACGCTGATGGTGATCGTGCCCGGCGGCGCCAGCACCAACAAGATGATCAATGCCGAGGTGCTGAAGGCGCTCGGCCCCCGTGGCGTGCTGGTCAACGTGGCGCGCGGCTCGGTGGTCGACGAGCAGGCGCTGGTGCAGGCGCTCAAGTCCGGCACCATCCTGGCCGCCGGCCTCGACGTGTTCGCGGCCGAGCCGACCGTGCCGGACGAGCTCAAGGCCATGCAGAACGTCGTGCTGCTGCCGCATATCGGCTCGGCGTCGGTGGTGACGCGCAACGCGATGGATCAGCTCGTGGTCGACAACCTCAAGTCCTGGTTCGCCGGCAAGGCGCCGTTGACGCCTGTCGCCGAAACGCCGTTCAAGGGGCGCTGATGTCTGGTCTTCGGGTCGTTGCATTCGCCGTCGCGGCCTGTTTGGCCGCGATCGGCCCTGCGCTGGCGCAGGATGCGACGACCCTGAAGAAGGAGATGCCCGGGCAGTGGGAGCTGTCGACCACCGAGCGCAGCAAGACCTGTGTCGTCACGCTCAAAGCTGACGCCGCGGGGCAGGCGTTCAAGCTGGAGCTGGAGCCTGCCTGCAAGACCGCGCTGCCCTTCACAAAGGATATCGTGGCCTGGAGCGTCAAGGGCCTCGACATCGTTCGTTTGCAGGACGCGACCGGTGAAGCCGTGATCGACTTCACCGAGGTCGAGGCCGGGATCTTCGAAGGCCTGCGGCAGGGCGAGGGCGTCTACATCCTCCAGGATCTCGCCGCCGCCCGCTCGATGGCCAAGTCGATGGACCAGATGATCGGGGACTGGTCGATGGTGCGCGGCAACGGCCAGCCGGTGTGCGGGCTGACGCTGACCAACACCGAGGCGAGCCCGGACAATTTCCAGGTCTTCCTCAAGCCGAAATGCGATCCGGCGATTGCGCAATTCAATCCGGCGCAATGGCGGCTCGAGCGCGGCCAGATCGTCCTGATGTCGAAATCGGGCGAGGTCTGGCAGTTCGAGGCCGACGACAACGCGCAGTGGCGGCGCGTCCCCGATACCGCCGATCCCCTGATCATGCTGCGTCAGTAGGCGCCCGCCTCGTTCGCATCGGCGAGGCGTGCAGGCCGGATCTCGAGATTGGCCCAATTGCGCTGGTACTCGCCTTTCAGACTCTCGAATGAGACCATTTCTTGCTCCCGAAAATTGATGAATAATCGAAATTTCGTAGCAAGCCAGATATGAGCCGGGCGCTGTGATCAGCGCGTGACTCCAGCGCGATCTCCCGCAAATGTGGCAGGTTGCCGGGCCGGGGCATGTGAAATGGCTTACAGCTTCAGCGGGAAAATGCGCGGCGCGCCCAGACCATAGCCGTGGCCTTCATCGGCAGCGCGAACCGCCGGCGAGGGAACCTGCATGGTCGTCCGTCCGTTAACGACGCAGACGGTCCGGCAAGGAGTCCTGCATGGCCAAGCGCATCCTCGCGATCGGCATCGAACCCGGCAATGCGGACTACAGCGCGTTCCCGCAGCTCACGCCGGAGCTGGTGCGCGATTACATCGAGGCGCAATTGCTGCGGCTGCGCGATCTCGGCTACGAGGTCACGAGCTGCCTGATCGATCTCGACGTCACCGCGGAAGCCGGCGTCACGGCGGCGCTGCGCGAGGAGAGCTTCGACTGCATCGTGATCGGCGCGGGCCTGCGCGAGCCGAAGGAGCGCCTGCTGCTGTTCGAGAAGGTGCTCAACCTCGTCCATCGCCTGGCGCCTGACGCCGCGATCTGCTTCAACACCACGCCGGCCGACACGGCCGAGGCTGTGCAGCGGTGGATCGATTCCTGACCTCCAACCGGCCGGCCTGTGCATCGCACGCGGCATGGTTTGAGCCGTCGTCGGCGATTTGTCTGGTCCGAATCCGCTTGCGGCGCTATCACTGGCCTCATCACGGGGAGGGCGAGCATGCTTCGAGGTCTTCGCATTGGAAGTTTTGGAATCGCGGCATGTCTGACGGTTGCGATGGCAATGCCGGCGCATGAGGCTGCGGCCCAGGATGCCATCGGCGGCGCGATTATTGGCGGTGTCGGCGGGGCAATCCTCGGCGGCGCGCTCGGCGGTGGACGTGGCGCGGCAATCGGTGCCGTCGTCGGTGCCGGCACCGGCGCCGCAATCGCCTCCGAGGGCGAGCGCCGCCGCTCCGGCTATTACGCCTATCAGCGCGGCTGCTACATGCAGCGCCCCGACGGCTACTACGTCCGGGTCGACCACAGATATTGCTACTGAAGCCCGGAAGCGTCGTCGCGCCTTAGCTCTTGCCGCGCTCCTCCGGCATGATCTGGAGCAGCGCCTCCGGCTTGATCGAGACCTCGCCGGCGAACGGCCGGTCATGCGCGGCGATCAGCAGGACCGAGGTGGCGACGCCGGTCGCGAACAGGCCCATCGCGATCGCCGATCCCAGCCGGTTGTCGCAATGAACGAGGCCGATCACCAGCAGCGCACAGGCGGCCTGGAGGTAGAGGCACCACCATTTGACCGGGTTCACCGCGGCGAGGCTGACGATGATCCGCTGCCGCCGCGCATCCAGCGCCTGCTCCAGCGCCGCGATGAGCTCGCGCTGCACATTCGCCTGACCCGGGCTGCGGAGCGCGCTGGCCTCGCGGCTCACCGCGGCGCTGGCGCGGTCGCTGTCGCCCCAGACCTGCGCCGCGGTGAAGGCGACGAACAGGCCGAAGATGATGCCGAGCACCGGCAGCATGCCCGGCGAGATCGCCTTCAGCGATTTCGCGCGCTCTCCCGTCGCGACAAGCGCAACGCCTGCGAAGATGGCCGCGGTCAGAAGATAGGTGAACCCGAAGATCACCAGCGCCATCACGGGTACAGGCAGATTGTGCAGCCAGTCGCTCATCGTGTCCTTGTCATTTGGTTTGGAGCCCTAGATCAACCGCATCCCGCGCAGGCTGGCATGGCCGCTCTTGCCGACGATGATGTGGTCGTGCACGGAGATCCCGAGCGGTTTTGCGATGTCGATGATCGCCTTGGTCATCTGGATGTCGGCCTGCGAGGGCGAGGGATCGCCGGAGGGGTGGTTGTGCACCAGGATCAGCGCGGTCGCCGACAGCTCGAGCGCGCGCTTGATCACCTCGCGCGGATAGACCGGGGTGTGGTCGACGGTGCCGGTCTGCTGCACCTCGTCGGCGATGAGCTGGTTGCGCTTGTCGAGGAAGAGCAGGCGGAATTGCTCCTTGTCGGCAAACGCCATGCTGGAGCGGCAATAGTCGATCACCTCGTTCCAGGACGACAGCGCGTCGCGGCTGTTCACCTCACCCTTGGCGACGCGATGCGTTGCGGCGGCGATCAGCTTGAGCTGATGGATCGCGGATTCCCCGATGCCCTCGACCTCGCGCAGGCGCACCACGGGGGCATGGACCACCTCGGCGAACGAGCCGAAGATCTTGATCAGCGCTTTCGCCAGCGGCTTGGTGTCGCGCCGCGGCAGCGCCGCGAACAGCGCCATCTCCAATAGCTCGTAGTCGCTGAGCGCATCCGCGCCGGCGCTGTAGAAGCGCTCGCGCAGCCGCTCGCGGTGGCCGAGATAATGCGGCGCTTCCTCCGGCTTGCTCTTGTCTTGGTCTCGCTTGGCGGGCATCGGCCGCCAGCATTGCCGCGGAACTCTGTTTTTGCAACCGTCAATTGCGCTGCTCAGCGGCCGCGCTTCAGCCCCGGCACCAGCGCGGCGAGCCGGTCCTTGATCGGCCGGCCGAACATGCCCGCGGGCGGCGGCCCCGGCGGTGGTCCACCGCCGATGCCCGGCGGCGGCGGGCCGGCGCGCCCGACGGTTGCCTCCGCGCGGCGGTCGACGCCGAGCGTCAAGCTCGCGACGTAGCGGTCGCGCTCCTCCTTCACCGCGCAGAAGGTGCGATGCTCGGGATCGGAACGCGCGATGACGTGGTCGTTGGCGTTGATCACCATGCGCTGCCGCGCGCGGTCGCCGTAATCGGGCACGTTGGTGTAGATGAACTCGTTCAGCGCGTCGGGCAGGAAAGTCTGCCCGGTCAGCACCGTGCGCTCGTCGAGGAACACCTTGAAATGGATATGCGTGGTGCGGCCGTCATACCAGCCGGGATAGATGGTGTTGAATGTCACCCAGCCGGCTTCGTCGGTGACTTGCGTGCCGCGCAAGAACGTCTTGCCGGTCGCATCGATGTTGTGCGCATCGCTCTGGCCG
Organism: Bradyrhizobium sp. CCGB20; assembly: GCF_024199855.1. Classification (NCBI taxonomy): domain Bacteria; kingdom Pseudomonadati; phylum Pseudomonadota; class Alphaproteobacteria; order Hyphomicrobiales; family Nitrobacteraceae; genus Bradyrhizobium; species Bradyrhizobium sp. CCGB20. Next base: position 796,544 of record NZ_JANADN010000001.1, read on the forward strand.
GGGAAGGCCGAATAGAGCCCCTTCGCGTCGCAATGCCAGATGTCGATCCGCGCGCCCTTGATCGCCGTGCACGGGCCGGCCTCGATCACGCGCAGCCGCAATGTCAGCGGCACGCCGGGCTTGCCTTCGGTGATGTCGGACCGAACGAGCTTCGGATCAGAATAGAACGGCCCTTCCTCCGCCTGCGGTGTCAGGATGCAGGCCGGCTCGCTGTCCGCGGCGTTGGCTGGCGCTGCCTGCGCGCGGGTTTGCAGCAGGCCGGCGGTGCCGGCCGACACAAATCCCAGAAATCCGCGCCGCGTGGAATTGTTCACCCGCTTACTCCTGCTCGTTCGATCAGAGATCGTCATCGACAAGCAGGATGGCAAGATCAGGCTTTGAAGATGGCGACAATCAGCCCCGCGGTTTCTGATCATGTCGCGCCGGCAGGGGCACCGTGACTGCCACCACGCCGACGAGAATGAGCGCCATTCCGCCAAGGCTGGACCAGGTAAAGCGCTCGCCGAGCCACGCCGTGCCGAGCGCCACGGCAAAGCCCGCGCGCAGATAGCTCCCGCTGGTCGTGCCGAGCGGGCCGAGCGTGTGGATCAGCCGGAAATAGATTACCATCGCAAGCGCCGTGCAGACGATCGCGAGCGTGATGACCGCTGCGATCGCCGCGGCGGGCGGTGGCGAGAGTGTCCACGGCCGCTCGATGGCGGCTGCGGTGGGGATCATCAGCACTGCTGCGCAGCTCATCGCGCCGGCCGCCGTGACGATTGCGGGCAGGCCCGAGAAGCGCTGGCCCCATATCGGCGCAAGCGCGTAGCTGAGGCTCGCGCACAGCACGGCGATCTGGGCGAGCGGAGCCGCCGTGCCGATCCCCGAGAACGCCTCGGCTCCCATGGTCACGGCAACCCCGGCGAGCCCCAGAGCGACGCCGATGATCTTCCGGCCGGTGATGGTCTGTCGCCCGCGCCCGGTCATCAATGCGATGGCGAGCACGAACATCGGCGGGGTCGCGTTGAGCACGCCGGCCAGACCACTCGCGATGTGCGCCTCGCCCCAACTGATCAGGGTGAAAGGCAGCGCGCTTTGCAACAGCCCTTGTACGACGAAAGCGGCCCATACCGATCCTCGGCGGGGAAGGGCGTGTCCCTGCGCGAGCGCGATCAGGATCAGGAGAATGGCCGCGATCGTCACCCGCGCGGCGACCATCGTGAAGGGCGGTATCGTCGGGATCGCGACCTTGATCAGCGTGAACGAAGCGCCCCAGATCAGCGAGAGAAGCAGCAGGAGCCCGATCTCGAATGCGAGACCGGTGTGCTCTGATGTCGTTTGTTGCGCCTGTGTGCTCATGCCATTTGCTCCGCGATCTGCCGGCACCATGATGCGGAGCTGCGACGCTGGCTGGCTGAATTCGGACCTCATCACCCGACGAGGTCCGATTTCAGCTACTCGGCGGACCGCGTTGAAACTATGATTTCGCCATGGCGACAGGCCCGGCGCATCGGCAGACGCTGCCACCGCATCTCGATTGGGAGACCTGTGATCGGGCGCGTCTCGCGCGCGCCCGCGCGTTCGATGGGCTGTTCTTCTCCGGCGTCCGCTCGACGCGCATCTATTGCCGGCCGGTCTGTCCGGTGCGCCCCGCTCGCTCCGAGAACGTCACTTTTTATGCGACCGCCGCTGCCGCCGAGCGCGCCGGCTTTCGTCCATGCCTGCGCTGCCGGCCGGAAACCGCGCCGGGTTCGCCGGCCTGGATGGGAACGGCCACCACCGTCGCGCGCGGGATGCGCCTGATCCATGACGGTTTTCTGAATCAGGCGTCGATGACGGAGCTTGCGGAAGCCCTCGGCGTCGGGCCGCGCCATCTGCTCCGCCTGTTCATGCGCCACGCCGGTGCGAGCCCGAGCGAGATCGCCGCGACCCGCCGTGTGCAGGAAGCCAAGCGCCTGATCGACCAGAGCGACATGACATTGGCGGAGATTGCGTTTGCTGCGGGCTTCGGCAGCGTTCGCAGATTCAACGACGCCTTTGCCGCGACCTACAAGAGGGCGCCGTCGTCATTCCGGCGCAGGCGATAGCCGACGCGCCAGAGTTAGCCGATCTGCTTCTCGCCGTGCCGCTCCGACAGTGTGAAGATCTCGACGCCGGTGGAGGTGACGCCGACGGAGTGCTCGAACTGCGCCGACAGCGAGCGGTCGCGCGTCACGGCGGTCCAGCCGTCGGAGAGGATTTTGACGTGCGGCTTGCCGAGATTGATCATCGGCTCAATGGTGAAGAACATGCCGGGCTTGAGCTGAACGCCTTCGCCCGGGCGGCCGATATGGATGATGTTCGGCTCGTCGTGGAACATGCGGCCGAGGCCATGGCCGCAGAAATCGCGCACCACGCTCATGGCCTGCGGCTCCACAAAGCTCTGGATCGCGTGGCCGATGTCGCCGGTGGTGGCGCCGGGTTTGACGGCGGCGATGCCGCGCATCATCGCCTCATACGTCACCTCGATCAGCCGCTCGGCCTTGCGCGCGATCGGGCCGACCGCATACATCCGGCTGGAATCGCCGTACCAGCCGTCGACGATGAAGGTGACGTCGATATTGACGATGTCGCCCTCTTTCAGCGGACGGTCGCCGGGCATGCCGTGGCAGACCACGTGGTTGAGCGAGGTGCAGGTCGAGTAGCGATAGCCGCGATACATCAGCGTCGCCGGATAGGCATTGTTGCTGAAGGCGAAGTCGCGGACGAACTGGTCGATGCGCTCGGTCGGCACGCCGGGTGCGACGATGTCGGTGAGCTCGTCGAGGCACTTCGCCACCAACGCGCCCGCCTTGCGCATGCCGGCAAAGGCGGCCGGCCCATGCAGCTTGATCTGTCCGGTCTTGCGCAGGGAGGTATCGGAGGCTTCGACGTAGCTCATGCGGGCGCTATCTTCTGAAATGGGCTCGATATTGGCGGAAAGGATTGATTTCAGGCCATAATCTAATGATCGCGGGCCTTCATGCAAGCCAAGCGTGGCTCTTGCACCCGAAACAGGGCCTAATTCGGGACTTCTACGGTGGTTTCCACCGGCAGCGCGCCGCCGCGGACGCGGATCTCGCGGACGGGATAGGGAACCCGGATGCCCTCGCGCTTGAAGGCCTCCCACAGCGCCAGCATCACGTCGCTCTTGACGCCATCCATGCCGTCGGGGTCCGCGATCCAGAAGGTCAGCGAGAACTTCATCCCGGCCTCCGCGAACTCGGTCAAAATGCTGTTCGGCGGCTTGCCCTTCTGCGCGCGGGGATGGGCGGCGGCGGTCTCGGCGGCGAGCTTGCAGACCAGCCGCGGGTCGGCGTCGTAATTGGTCCCGAAGGCGATCTTCACCAGCGTGTTCTTGTCGGTATAGGTCCAGTTGACGACCTTCTGCGTCACGAGATCCTCGTTCGGCACCAGGAATTCGCGGCCATCGCCGGCGGCGACGGAAATATAGCGCGTCTTCATCGCACTGATGCGCCCGGTATTGTCGCCGATGGTGACGAGGTCGCCGGGCTTCACCGACTTGTCGGCGAGCAGGATGATGCCCGAGATGAAATTGGCGACGATCTTCTGCAGGCCGATACCGATGCCGACGCCGACCGCGCCGGAGAATACCGCGAGCGCGGAGAGATCGATCCCGACCGCGCCGAGCGCAATGACGATGGCGATGGCCAGAAGCCCGATGCGGATGATCTTGACCAGCAGCACCTGCACCGACGGCGTCAGGTCGGTGGTCGCGTTGATCCGGCTCTCGGCGAAATTGCTTGCGATGTTGGTGAGCCACAGCGCGATGAGCAGGAGCGCACCGGCCTTGATTACCAGCAGCGGCGTCAGCCGCAGGCCGCCGAGCACGATGGCGAAGGAATCGAGTAGCTCGACCGTCGCATCGAGCTGGCCGAGGATGGAAAGGGCGGCGACAAACCAAGCCGTGATCGATACCAGCCTGACGATGAAGGCATTGCGCAGCACCGAGGTCACGAGCCGGATCACAAGCCAGGCGAGGCCCAGCTTGGCGGCGACCATCAGCAGATAGCTGCGGCTCGGCCATGTCGCGTGATACATCACCACGCGCTCGATGATCACCAGCAGGGTGAACACCGCCGTCGAGGCGCTGGAGACCATCACCCGCGCGAAATGCCGGAGCGGCAGCGGCCAGCGCAGCGCCAGGGACGTCATGTCGACGCGCCTGCGAATACCAGACTCTGCGGCATAGGCGATGCCGGCCGCGGCCAGGATGAGGCCGAATTGCAGGTAGAACCAGGGTGAGGAGATTTCCGCCCCGACGCTGCGTGCGGTGGTCTGCACGAACTCCATGAAATCTTTGAGGTCCATGTCCATCGGTCTCGTCGGGAAGCGGGCGGGCGGAATTGATTCGAGGGAGCCGCAGAATCCCACAAAGGCAGCGGCCCGGCCATCGATACACCGCTAAGTGAAGTGCGTTAAGGCCGCAAAATACGGGCAGATTGCCGCGAGCGGACGAAAATGGGTTGGCGTGGGAGTCCGCCGACGATAAGGATGCAATTCCAGCGAATTGTACCCGGAAGGTGGATGGCTTCCCTCGACTCTGTCAGCCTCGCCATATTGCTCGGCGCCGTCCTCGTCATGGCCGGTATCCTGTCGAGCCTGCTTGCTCTGCGCTTCGGCGCGCCCTTGCTGCTCGTCTTCCTTGCCATCGGCATGCTTGCGGGCGATTCCGGCCCCGGACAGCTTCAGTTCGACGACGTCCGCACCACCTATCTGGTCGGCTCGGTGGCGCTCGCCCTGATCCTGTTCGACGGCGGCCTGAAGACGCGCTTTGCCAGCATCCGCACCGTGCTCGCGCCCTCCGTGGTGCTCGCGACCGTCGGCGTGCTGCTGACCGCGCTGATCACGGCGCCTTTCGCCAAATACGCGCTCGACCTCAACTGGGCGGAATCGCTGCTGGTCGGTGCCGTCGTGGCCTCGACCGACGCCGCCGCGGTGTTCCTGCTGGTGCACACCCAGGGCCTGCGCCTGCGCCCGCGCGTCGGCGCGACGCTGGAGGCCGAATCCGGCACCAACGATCCGTTCGCGATCTTCCTCACCCTGATGCTGGTCGAGTACATCTCGCTGGGGTCGAGCTCGGCGGGCCACGTGGCGATGGAGTTCATCCAGGAGGCGGTACTGGGCGCCGCCGTCGGCGTGGTCGGGGGGCGTCTCGTCGTCGTCGCGCTCAACCAGGTGGCGCTGCCGCAGGGCCTGCATGCGCCGTTCGTGACCACGGGTGCGCTCGTGATCTTCGGCGGCTCGCAGATCATGCACGCCTCCGGATTCCTCGCGGTCTATCTCGCCGGTATCATCATCGGCAACCGCCCGACCCGCGCGCATAATTCGGTGGTGGCCTTCCTGGATGCGGCGACCTGGCTGGCGCAGATCGTGATGTTCGTGTTGCTCGGCCTGCTGGTTTCGCCGACCCGGCTCGGCGCCAGCGTGTTGCCGGCGGTCGCCGTCGCTTTCGTCCTGATGCTGGTCGCGCGGCCGGTCGCGGTGTTCGTGTGCCTGGCGCCGTTCCGCTTCAACTGGCGCGAGAAGATCTTCATCGCCTGGACGGGCCTGCGCGGCGCGGTCGCGATCTTCCTGGCGTCGATCCCGATGCTGGTCGGGCTGTCGAAGGCCTATCTCTATTTCGATGTCGCCTTCGTCGTCGTCATCATCTCGCTGCTGCTGCAGGGCTGGACGCTGGCGCCCGCCGCGCGCAAGTTGCACGTCGCGCTGCCGCGCGCCGAGCGTGGTCCGCGCCGTGTCGAGCTCGATCTGCCCGGCCAGCTCGAGCAGCAGCTCGTCGGCTATCCGGTGCGGCCCAAGAGCCTGTATTTCCGCCGCGGTCTGATCCCGTCATGGTCCAAGCCGACGCTGGTCATCCGCAACGAGAACATCTTGACCCCGACGGAAGCCGATCCGATCGCGCCCGGCGACTACATCTATCTGCTGGCTCCGCCGGAAAAGGCCGAGGCGCTCGACCGCTTCTTCGTCGACATGCAGCCGAGCTCGGCGCCTGATCCGCACCTGCTCGGCGACTTCATGGTCTCCGGCGAGCACACGCTGGCCGAACTCGCCGAGATCTACGGCGTGCGGGCCGGCGAGGACGAGAGCAAGCTGACCCTCGCCGACTATTTCGACGTCCATCTCGACCGTGCGCCGAAAGAGGGCGCCGAGCTCGCGCTTGGCGAGATCGTGCTGGTCGCGCGCTCGATCTCCGGCGGCCGCGTCAACGTCGTCGGCCTGCGCCTGCCGGAAGACGACGAGACGCCCCCGCCGCTGACGCGCAGACAGGCGCTGCGGCGCAAGCTGGCTGACGTCTGGAGCTCGGTGGCGGGGGTCTAGGTTCGGCCGTCGTGCTGGCGAAAGCCGACCGATTGCCAGCGACCGTGGATTGCTTCGCTGCGCTCGCAATGACGGAGTTTGTTGAAGCGTCCAGCCTCAACAGCGACATCGCAATCTGCGGGAACGGAACATCGGGCGCCAGATAACCGCCACCAAATCGCCGCAACCGCCGAAGATTTGCGCGGCTTCGTGACCCCTGGATCCGGAACGCTCCGCGGCGCTGCAAGTTCTTAGCCGCGTAACGGTCAACGGATCTGACAGGAGCACTCCATGCGAAACCTCATCTTGCCCGCCATCGTCGCAATCGGTCTTGGAACGGCGACGCCGGCGCTGGCCTACGACAGCGGTGATCAGCTTTCGATGCAGGCCGCGCTCGATGTCGCCGCCGATATCGGCGTCACGACTATTTCGCACACCGAGTTCGCCGGCGACGAATGGCAGATCGAAGGCCGCGACCGCGCCGGCCGCTGGATGGAAGTCGATGTGGATGCCCGCACCGGCGAGGTGCGCAATGTCGATCGCGGCTGGTAGTTAGCGCTGCAAGTTTGCGCGAGGCGGGTCGAGGAAACGCGATCCGCCTCGACCTACGTCAACACCTTCACGCCGCCGAACGACGTCACCCGCCCCTGCTTCAGCATCACGATCTGCGTCGCGAGCTGGTGCAGTTCGGCGACGTCATGGCTGACATAGACCATCGGCACGTTGGCTTCGTCGCGCAGCCGCACCAGGTAGGGCAGGATCTCGAGCTTGCGGCCCTCGTCGAGCGCGCCGAGCGGCTCGTCGAGCAGCAGCAGGCGCGGCTTCGACAGCAGCGCGCGGCCGAGCGCGACGCGCTGGCGTTCGCCGCCCGAGAGTTTTCCGGGCCGGCGGCCCTGCAGTGCGCCGATGTCGAGCAGGTCTATGATGCGCTTGTGCTGGGCCGGATCGGGCGCAAGGCTGTTCATCCGCCTTCCATAGTCGAGATTCTGCGCGACGTTGAGATGGGGAAACAGTCGCGCGTCCTGGAACACATAGCCGATGCGGCGGCGATAAGTGGGCACATGAATGCCGGCCGCGGTATCGTCGACGGTCTCACCGTCGACGACGATGGTCCCGCGGTCGGGCCGCAGCAGCCCCGCGATCATATTGACCAGCGAGCTCTTGCCCGCGCCTGAGGCACCGAACAGGCCGATGACACGGCCCTCGCCCGTGAACGATGCAGACAGCGAGAACTCGCCGAGCTTCTTTTCGACGTCGACGCGCAGCATGGTCAGTTCCCGTGCAGTCGTGCGGTCGCGCGGCGCGCGAACCATTCTGCCGCAATCAACGCGCCGAGCGCCAGCACGATCGAGACGATCACGAGTCGTCCCGCGGCCGCGTCGCCATCGGGCGTCTGGATCAGCGAATAGATGGCCGAGGAGATGGTCTGCGTTTCGCCGGGAATGTTGGAGACGAAGGTGATGGTCGCGCCGAATTCGCCGATCGCCTTGGCAAAGCCCAGCACCATGCCGGCGAGCACGCCGGGCAGCGCCAGCGGCAGCGTCACCGTGAAGAATATTTTCCAGGGCGCCGCGCCAAGCGTCTCCGCGGCCTGCTCGAGCCGGCGGTCGATCGCCTCGATCGAGAGCCGTATCGGCCGCACCAGCAGCGGAAACGACATCAGGCCGCAGGCGAGCGCGGCACCGGTCCAGCGGAACGCGAAAACGATGCCAAGATAGTCGGCGAGGAAGCCACCGACGAGGCCGCGGCGGCCGAAGGTGAGAAGCAGGAGATAGCCCGTGACGACAGGCGGCAGCACCAGCGGCAGATGCACCAGCGCGTCGAGCACCGACTTGCCCCAAAAATCCTTGCGGGCGAGCAGCCATGCCAGCGCAATGCCGAACGGCGTTGCGACCAGCGTGGCAACGACGGCGACCCTGAGCGAGAGCAGGATCGCCGTCCATTCGGCGGGAGAGATGTCGAACATCAAGTTGGAGATATCAGGTCGTAATCATGCAGGTCGCTAAATCACGTCGTGGGGCTGACCAGGAACTTGAAGCCGTATTTTTCCAGAATGGTCTTGGCGGCCGTCGAGCGCAGGAAGGCGAGATAGTCGTTGGTCTCGGGCTTTGCGGTGGTGGTCGCGGCGACCGGATAAATGATCGCGGGATGCGAATCCGCGGGGAAGGTGCCGACGATCTTCACGCCCGGCTCCACCTTGGCGTCGGTCGAATAGACGATGCCGAGATTGGCCTCGCCGCGGGCGACCAGCGTCAGCGCAGCGCGCACGCTCTCGGCCATCGCGAATTTCGGCTCGGCCGCCTGCCATGCGCCGAGCTTCTCCAGCGCGGCCTTGGCGTATTTGCCGACGGGGACGGACTTGACGTCGCCGGTCGCGATCTTGCCGTCGCCGGCGAGCTTGGCGAGGTCGAAGCCCTGCGCGATGGCGACGTTGTCGACCTTCGAGTCTTTCGGCGCGATCAGCACGATGCTGTTGCCGAGCAGGTTGACTCTGGAAGGCTCGTTGATGGTCTTCTTGGCAATCGCGTAGTCCATCCAGTCGGTGTCGGCGGAGACGAACACGTCGGCCGGCGCACCTTGCTCGATCTGTTTGGCGAGCACCGAGCTTGCGGCATAGGAGACGCTGAACTTGACGCCGGTCTTGGCGGTGTAGGCGGCGTCGACCTCATCGAGCGCGTTCTTCATCGACGCGGCGGCGAACACGGTGATGGTCTTGTCCTCGGCGCTGGCAGGCGAAAGGCTCGCGCCTGCGAGGATGACGAAGGCGGTGAAAAGTCCGGCAATACGATACATGGATGCGCTCCGTGCGAGCTCGCGCGCGCGAAAGGCACACGCAAATCTGGCGTTGGGTTAAGTCAGGTCGCGACGGGCGGAAGCGCTGTTCCACGGGGTCCCTGCGACGGCTTACGGCCGGCAGGGATATCGCAGCTGCGAAGATAGCAGGCTGGCGCCTCAGGTCAAAGGCGACTGTATGTCTAACCGGGCAGCTTTATTGCGCCGGCAGGATCGCGATCGACAGCGAATTGTCCTTGGCGCCACTGACCTGGAGCACGACGGGCTGGCCTGACAGCTCGTATTTCATGGTCTTGCGGATACCGTCGCAATCGGTCGCGCCGCTGAAGGCCACGGGCTTGAGGAAATGCCCGTCCTGGACCACGTCCAGCCAGGCGCCGGCAGAGAGGCTGATCGTGTAGAGCCCGGCCTTCGGCGCCTTGATGCCAGTGAAGCCGGCAAAGGTGCCGTCCTTCGGCGCCCGCTCCGGCGGCGTCGGCAGTTTTGCATCGGCAGGCGCGACCAGCCCCAGCGTGATGGCCGTCGACGGCAGCGCGGCCTGCTCGGCTCCCGACGCGAGCTTGGCGCGGTCCGGCGCCTTCAGCGCGGCGCGCTCGCGCTCGATCGGCCATTTGAACTTGTCGCAGCCGCTCGGCTCCTCGGCAGCCAGAGCGGAGGTCGCACCGAGCATGAGCACAGCGAGGAAGGTGAAGACGCGCATGTCAGATCTCATCATTGGCCTCGCAAAGGGCGCGGGCGTGTCGTTTGGTCTGTCGAAGCATGGGATGCGCATCCCAAAATACCGCGGGCTGACGGCCGAGCGGCGGGACGATCCTAACGCATTTGGGGGGCGCGAACCAACCAACGAGTTTGTCATCCCGGACAAGCGAAGCGCAGATCCGGGACCCCCGCGCGAGCGCTTGCGCTCGTCGCGATAACCACAGGGAGGAGTTTGACGAAGACTCGGAGTTACCCTTTTGCGCCAAACTACTCCCTGGGGTTCTGGGTCCCCGCGCCCCGTGCGCAATTGCGCACTAGGCGGGGACGACCGCGCGCTATGGCTTCGCATCGCTTGCGTGCAGCACGACCTTGCAGGCCGCCGGCATCTGCGCCAGCGTCATCGGCGGCTTTGGCTTCGGCGGCTCCGGCGGCGGCTTCGGGTGCAGCACCGCGTCGGAGAACCAATAGGCGAGATCGGCGGGTTTGCAGCCTTCGTCCTCGGCCTGCGACGGCTGGCCCTCGCATTCGGCGGCGCCTGCCGGGCAGCGCATGCGGATATGGAAGTGATAGTCGTGGCCCCACCATGGCCGGATCTTCGACAGCCATGAGCGGTCGCCCCTGGCCTCGCGGCACAGTGCCTTCTTGATCGCGGCATTGACGAAGATGCGCTGCACGCCCGGCTCCTGCGCCGCGTCGCGCAGCACCAGCACATGGCCTGGTGTGAACACCTTCGGATCGATGTCGAGCCGGTCCTGGCGCACCATCATCACCGCCGACATGTCCTCGCGCTCCTCGCGCGACAAGCGGCGGTCCGGCATCGGCGTCAGCCAGATGTCGGCATCGAGACCGATCTGATGGCTGGCATGACCCGACAGCGCCGGCCCGCCGCGCGGCTGGCCGATGTCGCCGACCAGAATGCCCGGCCAGCCGGCGTCCCTGTGCACCCTGGCCGCGAGCCGCTTGATCAGCGCGATCATGTCGGGATGACCGTAGTTGCGATTGCGCGACAGCCGCATCACCTGCCAATTGTCGCCGTTGAGGGGCATCTGCATGGCGCCGCCGATGCAGCCCTTGGTGTAGGAGCCGATGACATGCGCCGCTCCCTTCGAGGGCAGCAGCTTGCGTGCGAACAGCTCCTTGGCGCCGAGAGCGGGATCGTTGGGATTGGCGAGCGGCGGCAGCGGCTTCGGGTTGACGCTGCCCTTGTCCTGGGCCAGCGCGTCGCCGGCGGTCAGGAGCGTCATGACGAGCAGGAGAGGGGCGAGGCGGCGGGGACTCATGCTGTCATTCTTATAGCCCAACGCCGCGCCGGGGTTAAGAAACAGTCCTTCGCCTGAGAACATCGTCCAAAAGTCGCAGTTCCCCGCGCTGGGCCGGCCGATTTTTAACGCCGCGATAACCCTCTCGTGCATTGACCAAAATTCGTGCGTGGGATGGGTACTCGCTGCCCTCTGCATGCAATCGCGCGCGATCCCGGAAACGATTCAAGGCCGCGCGCAATTCTGCGCCATCGTGATCTCCGATGACGACGACGTGATGGGTCTGGTACGCGCGCCGGCGCCGCCGCGCCTCGCAAACGGGCAATAGAGGCTGCTTTCCTGCGGCCGCCAGACCGTGGGCCCGGCCGTCGAACCAGCCAAGATTACTTTTTTTTCAGACACTTGCCCCAAAACTTGCGGCCGTTGCGCGCGACTGGGACGAGTGAAGTTGAGTTTGGGCTCTCGAAAAACAACGAAGCGAAAGGGACGCGTGCTCGCCCGGGCCGGCCGGCAGCTGCGCAAGCCGCGCTTCGCGCGCGCGTCTCACCCCGTTTCCGAACGCGACGAGCTGCTGCGCAGCCGCGCCGAGGCGGAGGCCGCGATTGCCGAGGCCCGCAAATCCCATGAGCGCCTGCGCCAGGCCATCGACATCCTGCCGCAGGGCATCGTGTTTCTCGATGCCGAAGGCCGCTACGTGCTCTGGAACAGGAAATACGCCGAGATCTACAGCAAGACCGCCGATCTGTTCGAGCAAGGCGCGCGGCTCGAGGACACGTTGCGCATCGGCGTCGCGCGTGGCGACTATCCCGAGGCTGCCGGTCACGAGGACGAGTGGATCGCCGAGCGGCTGCAAAAGCTCTATCAGCCCGGCGCACGCCACGAGCAGACACTGTCGGACGGCCGCGTCGTCCTGATCGACGAGCGGCTCACCGACGATGGCGGCGTGGTCGGCCTGCGCGTCGACATCACCGAGTTGAAGCAGCGCGAGGCCTCGTTCCGCCTGCTGTTCGACGGCAATCCCGTCCCCATGATCGTCTGTGCGCTCGACGACGAGCGCATCCTCGGCGTCAACGATGCGGCGATCGCCCATTACGGCTACAGCCGTGCCGAGTTCGAGAAGCTGAAGATCCGCTCATTGCAGGCCTTCGACAGCGAGCCGCCGTGGACCACCGACCGCTCCAGCGAGGAGCAGGCCGCGCGCACCTGGAAGCACGTCAAGGCGGACGGCGCGCTGATCGACCTTGCGATCTATTCGCGCGAACTGACCTATGCCGAGCGGCCCGCGGTGCTGCTCGCGCTGATGGACATCACCGAGCGCAAGCGCGCCGAGGCGCGGCTCGCCTTCATGGCCCAGCATGACGGGCTGACCGGCCTGCCCAACCGCAATCTGCTGCGCCAGCAGGTCGACGAAATGCTCCAGCATACGCGTCGCAGCACCGACAAGGTCGCGCTGCTGATGCTGGGGCTGGACAATTTCAAGGCGGTCAACGACACGCTGGGACACGCGGTCGGCGACAAGCTGCTGCGCGGCGTCGCCAAGCGGCTGCGCTCCACCTTGCGCGAGGACGACGCGCTGGCGCGGCTCAATTCCGACGAGTTCGCGATCGTGCAGAGCGGGCTGGCGCGTCCCGAGGATGCGGTGATGCTGGCCAAGCGCCTCCTGGAAGCCATCGCCGATCCCTATCTGCTCGACGGCCATTCCGTGGTCATCGGTGCCTCCATCGGCATCGCGATGGCGCCCGGCGACGGCGATGATTCCGAAAAGCTGCTCAAGAACGCCGACATGGCGCTGTCGCGCGCCAAGGCCGATGCCCGCGGCACCTTCGCGTTCTTCGAGGCCGCGCTCGATGCGAAGGCACAGAGCCGCCGCAAGATCGAGGTCGAGCTGCGCGACGCGATCCAGAACGACGTGCTGCGGCCGTACTATCAGCCGCTGATCGACCTCCAGAGCGGCCGCATCACCGGCTTCGAGGCGCTGGTGCGCTGGCCGCATGCCGAGCGCGGCATGGTCTCGCCGGCCGAGTTCATTCCGGTCGCCGAAGAAACAGGATTGATCAATCCGCTCGGCGGCTTGATGCTGCGCCGCGCCTGCCTCGACGCCGCGACCTGGCCCGACGACGTCCGCGTCGCCGTCAACCTGTCGCCGCTCCAGTTCCGCAGCGGCAATCTGCTCTCGGTGGTCACGGACGCGCTGAAACATTCCGGCCTGCCGGCGCGGCGGCTCGAGCTCGAGATCACCGAGACGCTGCTGCTGGAGAAGAGCGCGCAGGTGCTGGCGACACTGCATGCGCTGCGCGCGCTCGGCGTCCGCATCTCGATGGACGATTTCGGCACCGGCTATTCCAGCCTGAGCTATCTGCGCAGCTTCCCCTTCGACAAGATCAAGATCGATCAGTCCTTCGTGCGCGACCTCGGCGCCAACCGCGAGGCGCAGGCGATCATCCGCTCGATCGTCAGCCTCGGCAAAGGCCTTGGCGTCACCATCACCGCCGAGGGCGTCGAGACCGAGGCCGAGCTGAGCTGCCTGCGCGCCGAAGGCTGCGACGAGGGTCAGGGCTTTCTGTTCAGCAAGGCCCGCCCGAATGCCGAGATCATCAGCCTGCTGGCCGCGCAGCGCGGCATCGACGGCGACACCGCACTGGTGGCGTGATCCCGCCGTCTGGTACCTTCGAACCGCGAGCCGCCTGCCGGCGTCTCATCGATGGATCGATTGAACGCATAGGCTGTTGCCATGACCCTTGATACGCCTCCGCTGTCGCTGCCGGGACCGCGCTATGCCCGCTTCTCGCGGCGACTGAAGGCGATCCTGCTCGACTGGATGCTGGCGATGGCCCTGATGTTCGGCGCCTTGACGGTGGCGAGCAACGTGCAGAGCGACACGCTGGCCCGAATGCTGGGTGTGGCGGTCATCGTGATTTTGCTGCTCTACGAACCCGTGCTCGTCTGGCGCACTGGCGGCACGCTCGGGCACAGCTGGACCAATCTCTGCGTCGTCGACGATCGCGGCGGCAATGTGAGCTTTGCAAAGGCGCTTGCCCGCTTTGCGCTCAAGAGCATGCTGGGCTGGTACTCCTTCCTGACCATGGCGGCCACCCGCCGCAACCAGGCGGTTCACGATCTCCTGACCCATTCCACCGTGCAGATACGCGATCCGGCCAAGGCCAATCCGGGTCAATTCATCACCGAGCGAAGCAAGGACGACCCGGCGATGCCGTCGCGGGTGCGGCGCGCGCTCGCGACCGTGGTTTATCTCGCGCTCGGCGTCCTGTTCTATTTCGGCGTGCTCGCCGGCCTGCTCCGGGCCGGCGCCCTGTCCCGCGCCTGTCTCGATCGTGACGTTTGCTCGGGAGGCGACCGCATCGTCGACTCCGCCATGGGCGTTGCCTTCCTCCTGATGATCGCCCTCATCATCGGCATGGGCTGGCGCGGCCGCCTGCCCGGCGCACGCAGGGCGTAGGCGAATTCAGCGGCCGGCGTCGACGCCGGTCGACAGGATCCCCTTGCCGACATCCTCGTAATGCGTGTCGCGGGCCTGGATCTGCTGCGCGATGGCGTGCATGTCGCGAAACCGCCGCTCGAACGGTTGGCTGCGAAATACGGCGGTCGCGCCGGCCATGTGATAGGCGGTGTCAACCACCTTGGCCGATTGGTGGATGGTCCAGGTCGCCGCCAGCCTGACAGCGCTGCGATGCGCGGCGCTGAACTCGCCTGTTACGCAGAGGTCGCGCCACATCGCATGCGCCGTGGCATAGAGATAGGCGCGCGCGGCGCGCAGATCCCCCTCGGTGCGGCCGATCAGGCCCTGGACCGCCTGGTTGTCGCGCATGGCGCTCGCTGCCAGCGATTGGTGCTTTGCCCGCGACAAGGCGATCGCGGCATCCAGCGTGGCGCGCGCGACACCCAGTGAGACCGCGGCAAAGCCGAGGCTGAAGGTCGAGCCGGTCCCGATGTTGTAGAGCGGACCCGTCTCGCGCAGTGCGGACGGCACGTCACGAAACGCGGTGAAGCGCTCGGGGATGAAGAGGTCGGCGACCTCATAGGAATCCGTGCCGGTGCCGGCAAGCCCGATCGCCTGCCAGACGTCGTGCAGCACGGCGCTCCCGACGGGAAACAGGATGGTACGCACCTCGACCGACCCATCGGTATTTTTCCGCGGTATGCCGTCGGCATTGACGATGCGGACATGCGCCCCCAGCCAGCTCGCCTGCCGCGAGCCCGACGCAAAATCCCAGCGCGCCGTGACGCGATAGCCACCCTCGACCGCGCGCGCCTCATGCGCAATCGCGCCCCAGGCGAGGATGCCGGGCGCGGTGTTGAAGATCTCCTGCGCGGTGTCGCGGTCGAGCGATGCGGCGATCATCGCGCACACCGAGCACTGGCCGAGGCACCAGGCCGTGGAGGCATCCGCCTTCGCGATCTCCTCCTGCATCTGCATGAAGGTTTCGATCGGAGCTTCGATGCCGCCGAGGCTTTGTGGGAGGAGGGCGCGATAGAGCCCGTTGTCGATGAGCGCGGAGACGACGGCCGGCGTCAGCCGCCGGGTCCGCTCGATCTCATCGGCCTCGCCCGCAATGAGCGGTGCGAGGGTGCGGGCACGTTCGACCAGATCGATCTCGGGAATTGCGTCCATGCGCGTTCCTTGCCCATTCTGCCGTCTCTTGTCGCCCGGATGGAGCGGAGCGAAATCCGGGGCCTTCAAAAACCGCTACGCACTACGGCGCGGACCGGCCAGGGTCATCGAGCCATCGCTCCATGATGATCGTGCGTTCGTCACCATGATAGCTGTCGCGCACGGTGTTGAACCCGAGCCGTGCGTAAAAAGCTTCAGCGGTGACCGACGAAGGAACGGTCAAGGAGGAAATATTTCGCTCGCGCGCCGTGCGCTCGATCTCGGCCATCAGCAGCTTGCCGATCCCCCGGGCCTGAACGTCGGGCGCCACGAAGACCGTCCGGACCACGCTTCCGTCAAGGCTCGCCGTTCCAACGACGCGGCGGCCGATGGTGGCAACGAAAACGCTCCGCTTGCCGATCAGTTGCAGCACGGCGGCTGGGCTGAAGCTGCGCTCGACCCTTTGGATGATCGCATCAGTATAGTCCTTCGCGTTCGTTTCGCGCAGCGCACGCAAGATGACCGCGCTTATCTCGTCGGCGTCCTCCTTGCGCGCAGATCGGATCGTGCAGTCCATGATCGCTCCACGCGCTCAGCCGTCGCGCCTTATCTCGTCAGGCCGCGGCGCGGCCAAGGTCGAGCTGTTGTTTGCGTTTGGTCGGGAAGCTCAGCGCCACTGCGACCGCGGCGAGCCCGATCGCGAAGGAGCCGGCGTGCAGCCATGTGTAGCGCTGGAAATTGTCGAACACGAGCCCGCCGGCCCAGGGCCCGAGCGCCATGCCGAGGCTGGCAAAGGCCGACACCGCGCCGAACACGGTGCCCATGATGCGCGCGCCGAAGAATTCGCGGACCAGCACCGCATAGAGCGGCATCACCCCGCCATAGGCGAGGCCGAACACGACCGACAGCGCATAGAATTCGCCGAGCTGCGCCACCGCCAGATAGGTCGCGATGCACATCGCCTGCACGAACAGGCCGCCGACCAGCACGGGCTTTGCGCCGATGCGATCGGCGAGCGTGCCGAGCAGCAGGCGTCCGCCGAGGCCCGAGACGCCGGCGACGCTGTAGACCGTCACTGCCGTGAGCGGGGCGATGCCGCACACCATCGCATAGGACACCATGTGGAAGATCGGGCCGGAATGCGCCGCGCAGCAGGCGAAATGCGCCGCCGCGAGCGCGACGAATTGCGGCGTGCGCAGCGCCTGTGCCGCGCTCAGCTCGATCTCCGGCGCCGTGTCGGTGCTTGCCGGGCCAGCCACTTGCGGCGCCGGACGCACCAGGAAGCAGGCCGGGATCAGCAGCGCCCACGCAGCACAGCCGATCACCAGCATCGCGGTGCGCCAGTCATAGGCCGTGATCAGCCAGCTTGCGGTCGGCGCGATCGTCACCGGCGCCACGCCCATGCCGGCGGAGACCAGCGCCACCGCAAGGCTGCGGTTCTTCTCGATCCACGCGCTCGCGAGCGCCATCATCGGCGCGTAGAAGCTGCCGGCGGCAATGCCGATCAGCACGCCGAAGAACAACTGGAATTGCCACAGGCTTTGCGCCTGGCTCGCAGTCACGAGGCCGAGCCCCAGCAAAAGACTGCCGGCAAGAACCACGATGCGGGTGCCAAAGCGGTCCGACAGCGTGCCCCAGAAGAACGCGGCCACGCCCATGCAGAGGAAATCCAGCGTCGCCGCCGCCGACACCCCGGCCCGCGACCAGCCCATGGCTTCCGAGATCGGCTGCAGGAACACCGCCAGCGACAGCATCGTGCCGAAGCCGACACAGGTCATCAGCGCACCTGCGGCGACAACGACCCAGCCATAGTCGAATCCCGACGGCTTGCTCATGCGTTTCCTCGCGCTTTTGCTCTTGTTGATGGTGCGCGCGGGGATGGTGGCCTATCTGTCGGCGGAGGGCAAGGTTACTCGCAATAGACGGGTACAGAGCTTGCGACGTTGCAGCTGCACAAATCAGCATGTGCCATGGGCCGCAGCAACGTCGATTCAGGATGTGTCTTGTGCCGCAGCTTCGTTGCTTCGGCGTGCCCGTTCCATTTGCCCCGTCCATCCGTAAGCCGAGATCAGGCTCATGTAAGCCTGAGAATCCGCGCCTGATATGTTCAGGGAGCGGCTGCACTGTTGCAGGGCTTCCTCATATTGACGGAGGTGCAAATGCGCGACGCAGAGAAGCCGCGCCGTGATGGCATCGTGCAAGACGGCCAGATTTGCGAGGTCGCCGTCGAATCGGTCCGACCAGATGTCGCGCGCGGTCTGAAGGTCGGTCAGAGATACGTTGACCCGCACCTGCTCTCCGTTGCGTCTCACCGCGCCTCGCACGGCCCAGCGGATGCCGAGATCTGTCCCGAGTTGCTGCAAATCGATCGACTTGTTCTTGTAGGTAAAGGCGGTGTCGCGTCCAATGACGCGCGTGGCGGACGTTCGCGCGAGGTCGGTCGTCAAATCTGTCGAGATCGAGTCGGCAAGGGAGTCCTGCGCCGGATCGTCGTTGAGGCTGGCGAAGGGCAACACGACGAGAGACAGCCGAGGCGCGATCTCGGGCCTGGCCGTCGGTTGTCCCTGGATATTTTGAGCTTCCCGTTTGGCGTCGGCACGGACCGTCTTCCAGGCATTCCAATATCCGGCAACGCCACCGGCAATTGCGCCGATGGCGGCGACCGACGCCAGCACGCTGCCGACGAGCCTTAATCGACCCCTGAGGTCTTCCAGCCAGCCAGCGGATCGCCGTTTGCCAACCGCGGTTGAAGAGGCAATTGGGATCGCAACCGCTGCCGCGGGTCCTGGTTGCCGATCATCATCGTGCACAGCGCCCACGAAACGAAAGCCCTTGCGTGGAAAGGTCTTGATAAGACGTTGGTGCTGACCGGAGTCACCGATCGCGCGTCGGACGGCGTTCAACCGGGTCGTCAGCGCCGCATCGGATACGATCCGGCCATTCCAGATTGCGTTGACGAGATCGTCCTTGCTGACGACGCGATCCCTGCTGCGGATCAGATGTTCGAGCAGGTCGAGAACCTGGGGTGTCGTGGGGACGACATCCGGTCCGCGTCGCAGCTCGCGCCGCTCGGTGTCCAACGCACAGTCCTCGAAGAAATAGCGCATGGCACCATTCTCCAGGTCTGCCCTCTATCGTCCGAGGGCGCAGTTATCCTTCGATAATAGGCCTTCGGTAGCGAAAAAGTAAGCCGCGAACATCGGTCCACCCCGTCAGGAGGTAGCAGCGCCGTGCCTTTTCGGAAGGCCCGCCTCACAGAGACCCTTCTCGAAGATCGCGTAGTCATCGGCCCGATGCAGCTCGCGCCGGTCCGTGTCGAGCACGTGCTCGTCAAAGAGATAGCGCAAGTTGCCACTCCTGTAGCCAGCACTTCCGTTGGATGAAGCCGTCTCTGCACCTGCCGGGGCGTAAAGTAAGGCGCCGGTGAGGAAAATGTAAGCCGCACGTCAAGCGTGCCCGGCGAAGTCCTGACATCCTGCCATCGGTAAAGGGATATCGCCGATGACGACCATCCACGGCGTTGCGTTGATGCGACGGACTGCCACACCGGCGCAGCAAGCTACCAGCCTCTTCCTGCGGGTCTGGAGCGCATGGCAGGAACGCCGCAGACGGCGGAGGTTACAAACCACGTCCTGTGCCCTCAGCGATCGGGAGCTGATGGATATCGGCGCGACACGCGCCGGGATCGACCACATTGCCTTGCAGCAAGGCAGCGCAAGGCCCCATCGTTCGACACACTGGCACATTGGCAATGCGCTCGCGATCTTGTTGCTCTTCAACCTGCTTGGCTTGATTTCCGCGGATCGCGCCGAGGCGCAATGCAGTGCGCAGGACGTTCTGCGGAGGAGCTTGGCGGCCAAGGTAGCGCCGCCGGCTCCCGGATCGGAGAGTCCGGTCAGCTCCGCTGCAGATGTCTCGGTGTGGAAGACGATCAGGATAGGAACATTCAAGGATACTTTCGCTCTTCGCAACGCGATGAGCGCGATGGGGTGCGGCGTCGGAAACGCAGCCGCCGAGATACTGGCTCGACCCGCCTTTACCCTGAGCCGCAGCAAGGCGGAGATTGAGCTTGTTGCCGTGTCGGTTGCCGAGCTCGGCTTTCAAGGCGGGGCTTCGCTGCGGGCGATCTATCTGCGTGCACAGGAGCTCGGTTTTGCTCTTGCGCCCCCTGAGATCGCGCCGCAGCTGAGACTTCAGTATCTGGACCAGCCGATCGGTGAGTTTCTCACCATTGGCATGGAGCCCATCAGGACATGGGCCGGTGAAGCGATGCTTCTCACGGTGGCTAATGGCGGAGCGGGCCTCATCCTGATCGGCCAGGATGGCCGCGACGACGCGCAGATATCTGCGATATCCCGTTTCGTGTTCGTGCGACCCGATACATCCATAGCTCCAGAGGCCGCAGCGATGGTCAGGTAGCATGCTGCGATCTCATTGGTCTGGGCTCGGTCAGGGAGACGGGTGATGATCACGCGTCGTGATGTGTTGTCGGCGGCCGGCGTGGCGATGTCCGCCTCGTGCCTCGTGTCGCGCGCGCTCGCACAGCCACTCTCAAAAACCGTGCACATACTGACGGGCTTCACGCCGGGGTTCCAGGACGCTCTGGCGCGGCTCGTGGCTGGACAGATGAGCGGCTATGCGGAAACCATCGTGGTCGAGAGCCGGCCGGGTGCAGGCGGTCGCATCGCAGTGGAGGCGGCGAAGAATGCCGACGCCGACGGATCGGCCATCCTGTTCTCGCCCCTTGGCTTCATGATGTTCTTTCCGCACGTCTACAAGACACTGAGATACCAGCCGCGGGATTTCACACCGGTGTCGACCGTCGCCTCGACCCCGACATTGCTAACGGTCGGCCCGATGGTGCCGGCCGACGTCAAGACGCTGGCAGATTTCGTGGCCTGGTGCCGCGCCAATCCGAAGCTCGCGACCTTTGGCTCGCCGGGGGCCGGAACAACACTGCATTTTCTCGGGACGACGCTGGGCCGCAGTGCCGGCTTCGATTTTCTTCACGTGCCCTATCAGGGCGGCGGTGCTATTCAGGACCTGGTCAAGGGCGTCATTGCGGCGACGATCATGCCGATCGGCAGCTCGCTCGGACTTGTTCAATCTGGAGATCTTCGCGCGCTGGCGACCACCGGGCCGCGTCGCTGTCCGTTCGTTCCGGCGGTGCCGACGGTGCGGGAAGCCGGATATCCGTCGCTCGAGGACCTCACATGGTTTGCGTTCTTCGTTCCGGCGAGGACGCCGGCGCCAATCGTCGAGAAGCTCAATGCCGCGATCCAGGCGGCATTGCGCACCGACGAGGTCCGGGCCGGCATGGCAAAGCTGGCCGTTGAGCCGGACGCGATCGCCATGGAAGACTTCGCCCGGCTGATCGCATCCGAATCCGACCGGTGGAAGGCAATCGTGCAGGCAACCGGGTTCGTCCCAACCGACTGAGTTCGGCATCGACAGGAGGCAACCATGAGCGGGCCGGCATCCGTGCACGATCTCGTGCAGTCGCATCGCATCACCGCGGTGATTTATGCGGCGGCGAAGCTCAATCTCGCCGAGGCGATCGGCGATGGGGTGAAATCGGTGCCCGAGCTCGCCCGGCTGGTGTCCGCCGACGAAAATGCGCTGCGCAGGCTGCTGGTCGGCCTGACGACAATTGGCCTGTGCAGGCAGGCCGACCGCGACCGGTTTGCCATGACCGATCTCGGCCGGCAGCTCGACGAGACCGCCGACCCATCCTTCAAGGACTGGGTGCTCTTCGAGGGCGAGATGCTCGCGCAGTCCTGGAACGGGCTCGTCGAGTCGGTTCGCTCCGGAAAGAGCGCGGGCGAGTTGCGCGGCGATGGCGATGATCGCTATGCCGCGACGAGCAATGCGCCGGAATTCACCCGCCGGTTCAACGCCGCGATGGTCAGCCTGACGCGGAGCATCGTTCCAAAGATCGTCGCGGCCCACGACTTCGCGACCGCGCGCGTTGTCGTGGATCTCGGTGGCGGCACCGGCGAATTGATCGGCGGCGTGGTCAAGCAAAACCCGCATCTTGAGGGCATCGCCTTCGACCTGGCGCGCTGCGAGGCGGGAGCGCATGCGCATTTTGATCGACTTGGCATCGCAGATCGCTGCCGGTTCGTCGCCGGCAGTTTCTTCGAGAAGGTCCCGGGCGGCGCCGACACGATCCTGATGAAGAGCATCCTCCACAATTGGAAAGACGATCGTTGCGAGGTCATTCTGCGCAACTGCCGGGACGCGCTACCGGCCAGCGGAAGGCTGACCGTGATCGAGCGGATCATGCCGGAGCGTGCGACGACCGAGCCCCAGGACCGCTCCTGCGCCATGAGCGACCTCAATATGCTGAGGGGACCAGGCGGCTGCGAGCGGACGGAAGCCGAGTACCGCAGGCTTGGCGTCCTGGCCGGCTTCGCCTTCGTCGGGACCACCGGCGTTGGCTCGTTCAGCCTGGTCCAATTCCGAAAGGTTGGACACTGACTGCCGTCCGTTCCCTCCCCCGTAAGGGGGGAGGATGATCCGGTTGAGCCATTTTGCGGGGGCGCCGGGATGCAAACCATTGGTCGCGGGCATGAGCTGGAGGAGCACGGCGCTCCACGACAAGCTGATCAACGAGCGGGCCCTATGGCGCGTCAATCGGCCCGGGCCGTCATTGCATTGGCACTGACCGGTTTGGTGTCAGTGGATTTGGTCCTGGTTCAATTGCCACGAGCTGCATCGAGCAAATGTGCCCCTCATCCCCAATGTGTTCGCGGTCGCTGGAGGGTGGCCAACAGACGTTTTGACTTTTTTGTGTTTTCAATGCTTTGACGGCTCGACCTTGTCGGCATGGACCAGTCTCGATCGTCCTTGGATGGACCCCGCACACGTAAGTGATGCCGTCACCTCGAGCCGTGAAATCGAACTAGGAGCATTGTTCATGAGGATTAACGTTGAAACCACCGTCGCAGCCCCCATCGATCAGGTCTGGCGCGCTTATACGACGCCTGCTGACATCATGGAGTGGAACGCCGCGTCCGACGACTGGCATACGACAAAGGCTACGGTCGACCTGCGCGAAGGCGGTGTCTTCTCGTCTCGCATGGAGGCCAAGGACGGCAGCATGGGCTTTGACTTCGCAGGTACCTACACGAAGATCATTGAACATAAGCGGATCGAGTACGCGTTTGGCGATCGAAAGGCCGAAGTCGACTTCGAGCCCGGTCCGGAGGGCATTGTTGTCCGCGTTGTCTTCGATAGCGAACCGACACACTCGGTTGAGCAGCAGCAGGGCGGCTGGCAGGCAATCCTCGACAAGTTCGCACAATATGTGAAGGCGAAGTAGGGGAAGTCGTGAGGCCGTGCGGGGACAGGAGATGGACGTTCCCGTGGGGCGTCGTCGGCTTTCCGCGCGGAGCCCCTGACGGAAACTGAATGGTCGCGAATAGCCGGCTTCGGGGCTGCCGCGTCGGTTGCCCCCTCAGCCGGTGACCTCCGGTTTGCGCCGGGCTCCGGACAGGCCGCTGCGCTGCGCTCACCGACGCGATGGCCAATAGGTGACGTCAAGCTGTTACGATGGCGCCGCATCCCCTGCGCGCGACTCTGGCCGCGCGCCACCCCTCAGGGGAAGCGGCTGGTCGCCAAGCAACACCTTCACCACCACTTCACGCGCATTGCTGGGGTCAAGCGAGTGCTTTGCGATCAGGTCGCTACAGTCGGCGACAATCTGGTCGGCGTCCTGCATGATCTTGAGCTTCTTGTAGCGATCGTGCCGACGCAGGCCCATGCTTTCGCCAACCACTTCAAGGATATTTATGATACGGAATGGCCAGTCGCGCTCGTGCGCGCACAGCTCGCGATGATCGGAATGATAGACAGCGACCAGTGCATCGACACCTGCATCGCGCGCCGCCTCAAGTTCCATGAGTTGCAATTCGCGCTTGAACTTTGGAAGCGCGCCGACATCCACGCTCTGCAAACCCACCGCTGGCTGGTTCAGATCGACGAGTTCGATACCAGGTACCGTCGTCAAGATTTCAGCGGCGGCTTCCACGACGCCGGCCACGCCGGGATGCTTGTGCAGCGCGACCCGCATTTCGACCCTGCGCTGAAGGTGCGGCTGTAGCTGCGCCAGCCGGTCGCCGAGAAAGCGCATGAACGGGCTCATCTCGAACGGGCGGGACCCGTGCTGTCGCTCCACCGTTGGCAGGATGGTCTCCGTGTACTGGACGTAGCACGACGGGCACCAGGAGATCACCTGCCCCGAGTTGGAGTGCGACAGCCTTTCCATGGTACTCGAGCCCATACGACCGGCCATCTCCGCGTCGCCAGACTTGAGTTGGAGGATGCCGCAACAATGGCTCGGTCCGCCCATCACCTGATAACTGATGCCGAGCGCGTCCATGATATCGAGGGCAAGTAAGGCGATGTGCGGCGTCTTGAGCACATTGCAGCCGGTGTAAAACACGAAATCCGGCGCCTCAACGGGCGTGGCGACCGACGCCGATCCCTGACCCAGTCGTTCGAGCACGTCCGCATCGAGTTGCATGCGCGACAGCACGTTCACTCCACGACTGCCGTCGCGGTACTTCTCGACACCCCGCCGGCGTCGTTCGGCAAGCTCATTGTCCGACTTCGCGATGCCGAGTCGCGCCATGCTCAGCAGGAAACGCGGATTGACGCCATAGGCGCACGCCTTGATGCAAGCCCCGCTCCGCATGCAGGACTGCGCCCATTTGCGCGACGCTTCCGGGCCGTTGCCGGTACGTACCAGTTCGAGAATACCGCCGATGATGTCTTCGGACTTTGTCCCCAAGATGCCGGCCGGCTCGACACTCGGACAAGCCTCGACGCATTTCCCGCATCGCGTACAGGCGTCGAGCATGTCTTCGGCATATTCAGCCAGGGACGTCTCGAATGGGACCTCGTTCAATGGCTGCATGACCAGCTCCCAGGCCTGCTGACGGATCAGCTACGTGCGGCACATGACAGCGCCGGAACCTAACCCACAATTGGCGAGCTGTACACGAGCAGGCCGCAATGGGGATTTGTCGCCTTCAGGTCGATGGCGTCACTATGGCCGCGTGCCGCTCTCTTCCGGTCTACCCCTGTGAACGGAAATCGTCAGACTGTACCGGCATGTCTCACACGGGCCAATTCGGGACTCGCGCACCGCAGCAGTTTAGTGCTTTGCAATGAATTCAAGCACCTTCTCATTGAAGGCTTGGGGGTTCTCAACCTCCATCTGATGAGATGCCGCCGGAATCGTTGCACGTTCGACGCTTGGTAAGCAGTGCTCCAGTCTGTCGTTGATGACACGGAATATCTTAGGACTGCGCTCCCCGTCGAGGAGCAATGTTGGCGCTTTCAGCTTCTGCACATCCTCGCATGTGGTGGGCGGGAAGAGGTCTCGTGAGGAGCTCTCGCCTTTTAGTTCTCGGGCATTGTCCATGACGCGCTTCAGAACGGGAGGCGGGAGTTTCTCGTACGAACCCTCGCCCAACACGCCGTTCACAAATCGACGCACTCCTTCTTCGTCATTCCCCTGCTTGAATGCTTCGCCCGTTGCGATCGATCTCGTGATAGCGGCGGCAAGAAGAGCATCTCCTTCAGGTGTCGTCTTTAGTAACGGCATCATGGGCGGTTCGCCCAGCGTCAGACTGCGAATGACGCCCGGATGATCCCGTGCGACCAGGAACGCAATAAACGCCCCATACGAATGACCAATGAGATGAACCGGGGGTAGATTAATTGCCTTGATGAAGGCAGCCAGGTCTGTAGCATGTATGGTGACAGAAAAATCAGTTGCATCTTTGGGCCATTCATTTGGGTAGTGATACCGGCGACTGTACGAGATTAGTCGATATCCCTTCGACAACGCATCAAGCTGTCCATCCCACGTGCGATAATCCTCCAGTGTGCCGTGCACCAACACCACTGGAGTTCCTTGCCCGAGTTCAATGTAATGCAGTGAAAGGCCATTAATTTGCACCTCTCTTGTTTGCATGTCCGATGAGGAAGCGCCTTTCTGCTGCGCGAATGACGGACTCGCGACGAAGAACATGGCTGCTACCGATACGAGGACGATGTATTTCAGGACGAGCGTGCTCGATTGCATATGACTCTCCTGGTGTTGTGAGACCCGTCTGCTTCGGTTTTGCTTATCGCCGGTTCAACTCCTCAAAAAAGCGCGGTAAGACCAAGTCTTGTCAGCCCTCATATTGCTGACCTTGGTCACGGAAGCTACCAATGTGATGCGTTTCGCCTTTTCCGGCGGCCGCGCCACAGCATGCCGCATCGCAGAGGCAATCATTAGCCCAGCAACGAAATCTCGTCGCTTCATCGATCACTTCATTGGCGATAGCGAACAGTGCTGATGGCGTGCATGGGCGATATCCAGCACCGTATGATTGAAGCGGACAACGCAACGTGAGACAAGAAAGCACTACTGTCGCAGTTGGGTCAGAAGCAGTCTTCGAGGAGCCGCGCTTGGCAGGTCGGTTTACGGGCCAGAAGCCGACGCAAGCCGTCACCGACGTGGCGCATGGATATCGAATTCAGAGGTTGCCAATCGGTCGGCGGTCGAGATGGTGTGTCCTGATGGACGCCTGCTGCACACCCGCTGCCATGACATCATGATGCCCCTGTTTTGCCCGACAGGTCAAATCGATTTCGTAAAATCGGAAAAGCCCAATGCCGACAAGGGCCCGGCTACTGTGCATGGGGTTGTTTTCGCGAATCTTGTTTGTCGGCCCCCGATATGTCGGGCCGGCCCCAATCTAATCAGGCCCGGAGTGGCCTGAGCGTTCGCCTCAGCTATCCACCTTCAGCGCGGCAATAAAAGCTTCCTGCGGGATGTCGACCTTGCCGAACTGCCGCATCTTCTTCTTGCCTTCCTTCTGCTTCTCCAGAAGTTTGCGCTTACGCGTGATGTCGCCGCCGTAGCACTTCGCGGTGACGTCCTTGCGCAGGGCGCGGACGGTCTCGCGTGCGATCACCTTGCCGCCGATCGCCGCCTGGATCGGGATCTGGAACATGTGCGGCGGGATCAGCTCCTTCATCTTCTCGACCATGGCGCGGCCACGCCCCTCGGCGCGGGTGCGGTGGACCAGCATCGAGAGCGCATCGACCGGCTCGGCGTTGACCAGGATCTGCATCTTGACCAGATCAGCCGGCTTGTAGTCGGTGAGATGGTAGTCGAACGAGGCGTAGCCCTTGGAGACCGACTTCAGGCGGTCGTAGAAGTCGAACACGACCTCGTTGAGCGGCAGATCGTACTTCACCATCGCGCGCGAGCCGACGTAAGTGAGCTCCTTCTGCGAGCCGCGGCGGTCCTGGCACAGCTTCAGCACGCTGCCGAGATATTCGTCGGGCGTCATGATCGTCGCCTCGATCCAGGGCTCCTCGATCTCGGCGATCTTGACGACGTCAGGCATGTCGACCGGATTGTGGATCTCGATCTCGGAGCCGTCGTTGAGCTTCATCTTGTAGATGACGCTCGGCGCGGTCGCGATCAGGTTGAGATCGAACTCGCGCGACAGCCGCTCCTGGATGATCTCCAGATGCAACAGGCCGAGGAAGCCGCAGCGGAAACCGAAGCCGAGCGCGGCCGAGGTTTCCATCTCGAAGGAGAAGCTGGCGTCGTTGAGGCGCAGCTTGCCCATGGCGCCGCGCAGCGTTTCGAAGTCGTCGGCATCGACCGGGAACAGGCCGCAGAACACCACGGGGATCGCCGGCTTGAAGCCCGGCAGCATGTCGGTGACAGGCTTCCTGTCGTCGGTGATGGTGTCGCCGACGCGGGTGTCGGCCACTTCCTTGATCGCGGCGGTGATGAAGCCGATCTCGCCGGGGCCGAGCTCGTCGACCTGCTGCATCTTCGGCGTGAAGAAGCCGACGCGCTCGACGTCGTAGGCAGCGCCCGTGCCCATCATGCGGACGCGGCTGCCCTTCTTCATGACGCCGTCGACAACGCGGATCAGCACGACGACGCCGAGATAGACGTCGTACCAGCTGTCGACCAGCAGCGCCTTCAAGGTGGCGTCGCGGTCGCCCTTCGGCGGCGGCAGGCGGGTGACGATGGCTTCCAGCACGTCGGGGACGCCGAGGCCGGTCTTGGCCGAGATCATCACCGCGTCCGAGGCATCGATGCCGATGACGTCCTCGATCTGCTGCTTGATCTTCTCGGGTTCGGCGGCGGGGAGGTCGACCTTGTTCAGGACCGGGACGATCTCGTGATTGTTGTCGAGCGCCTGGTAGACGTTGGCGAGCGTCTGCGCTTCGACACCCTGGCTGGCGTCGACCACCAGCAGGGAACCCTCGCAGGCCGCCAGCGACCGCGAGACTTCGTAGGCGAAGTCGACATGGCCGGGCGTGTCCATCAGGTTGAAGATGTAATCCTTGCCGTCCTTGGCGCGGTAGGCGAGGCGCACCGTCTGCGCCTTGATGGTGATGCCGCGCTCGCGCTCGATGTCCATCGAATCGAGCACCTGCTCCTTGCCCGCCATTTCGCGGTCGGAGAGGCCGCCGGTCATCTGGATCAGACGGTCGGCCAGCGTCGATTTGCCATGGTCGATATGGGCGACAATGGAGAAATTGCGGATGTTGGAAATGGGGGCGGTCGTCATGGGCGCGGGATACCACTCACATCCCCGTGCGGCAACCATATTGCTGTATTTTCAGGGCCTTTGTTCACGCCAAGCTGATTCCAAGCGGGCCCAAAACGCGCTACGCAACGGCCCATGTCGACCACCTCGATGCCATCCGCCAGAGCGCGGGCGAAGACCCGCTTGAGTTATGACCGCTTCCGGGCCTGGCTGGTCGCCTGCGCGACCCGGCCGGAGGCGAGATTGTGGCTGGTGATCCAGTTCGCGATCCTGCATGCGGTGCTCTGGACCTTCATCCTGATCAACCTCAAGGCGGCGCAGGACGTTCACATGGACGTCGCAGAAGCCTATGGCTGGGGGCAGCAATTCCTGTGGGGCTACGGCAAGCACCCGCCGCTGTCGGGCTGGGTCGCCGGCCTGTGGTTCAGGGCGTTCCCGGCGACGGACTGGGCGACCTATGCGCTGGCGATGGCGACGATCGGCGTCGGCATGGTGATCTGCTGGCTGCTCGCGTTGCGCGTGGTGGACGCACGCCGCGCGTTCCTGGTCGTGGTGATGATCGCGCTCTACCCGATCTTCAATTTCAAGGGCTTCAAGTACAACGCGGATCTGCTCCAGCTCGTCACGCTGCCGCTGCTCGTGCTCGCCTATCTCAACGCCTTCGAGAAGCGGAGCTGGCAGTCCGGCGTCTGGTTGGGGCTCGCCGGTGCGCTGGCGCTAATGACCAAATACTGGGTGCTGACCATGATCGGCGCCATCGGCCTTGCCGCGCTGATCCATCCGGAGCGGATGAAATTCCTGCTGTCGCCGGCGCCGTGGGTGGCGATCGCGACGATGGTGGTGGCGATGATCCCGCACATCGTCTGGCTCGCGGACGCGCATTTCGTGCCGCTGACCTATGCCGGCGATACCTACAGCCTCGAGGACGCTGGCCTCGTGCATCAGCTCGTGACCGGCTACATCCTGCATAATGTCGCGCTGCTGGCATTGCCGGTGGCGCTGGCCGCGCTCGCAATGGCGCTGGTGCCGCCATGGTTTACGCTGCTCTTGCGTGCACCGTTACGCATCGTCACGCGCGCCTGGGCGCGCAGCGCCAATCCGGGCGTCAATGTCTCGCAGGCGTTGAACGTCTGGATCGTCCAGATCATCGTCGCGGTCGGCCCGCCGCTCGGTGCGCTGGTCTTCAGCATCTACATGAAGACCGATTGGGGCATCTCGCTGTTCTTCCTGGTGCCGCTGGCGCTGGTCGCGATCCCGGCGTTGCGGGTGCAGAGCGCGACCCTGTTCAACATCGCCGCGATCTGGCTCATGCTCAGCGTCGCCACGCTCATAGCCTCGCCCTGGATCGCCGCGCGCGAGATGGCGGCCAATGCCGGTAACGCAGCGATCTATGGCGCGCGCTCGGAGCTCGCGCGCGAATTGACCCAGGCCTGGCACAGCCGCTTCGCCTCGCGCTGGGCCGTCGTTGCCGGCACGATGGAACAGATCCAGCCGCTGGTGTTCTACAGCCCGGATCATCCGGCCGCACTGATGCCACTCGAAGCCTGGGATTCCGGGCTGACCTCGCGCGATGACGCCAGGAAATACGGCTTCATCGGCGTGTTCGATCCGACCGACGGCCGTTTGCCCGCATTCGAGAAATGGGTGTCCGAGGTCGCGCCGAATGCCGAGCGCATCGTGATGACGACGCGCCGCTTCACCCACGGCAAGGTCGGCCCGGCGATGAGCTGGAACATCTACATCGCGCCGCCGGCGAAGTGAGCGAGATCTCGTAGGGTGGGCAAAGCGAAGCGTGCCCACCACTTCCGTCGTGATTGTCGGGAGATGGTGGGCACGGCGCGTCGCGCCTTTGCCCACCCTACGGCGTCGAGCGTGTGGCTCAGACCCCTTCCTCGTTGAACTTGCTTTCAACGAGTTCCGTGATGGCCGCGAGCGCGGCGTCGGCCTCGGCTCCTGCGGCGGCGACGGTGATGGTCGTGCCGGGACCCGCGGCGAGCATCATCAGGCCCATGATCGAGGTGCCGCCGACCGTCTCGCCGCCGCGCGTCACCCACACCTGCGCGTCGAAGCGCTCGACCGCCTGGACGAATTTCGCGGAGGCGCGGGCGTGCAGGCCGCGCTTGTTGATGATCAGGAGATCCTTGGAGATCGCGCCCGCGGGCACGCCTGTCCCGGCTTGCGGCGCGTCGTCACTCATTTGCCGGCGAGCACGCGGCTGGCGATGGTGACGTATTTGCGGCCCGCTTCCTGGGCCATCGCGATCGCGTCGGGCAACGGACGCTCCTCGCGCACCTTGGCAAGCTTCACCAGCATGGGAAGGTTGATGCCCGCGAGCACTTCGACTTTCGGCCGGCTCATGCAGGATATTGCAAGGTTGGACGGCGTGCCGCCGAACATGTCGGTGAGGATCGCAACGCCGTCGCCGGAATCGACGCGGTTAACCGCCTCGATGATGTCGCTTCGGCAGAGATCGGAATCATCTTCGGCGCCGATCGTGATCGCTTCGATTTGCTTTTGTGGGCCCATGACATGCTCAAGCGCTGCCTTGAATTCGTCGGCAAGGCGCCCGTGGGTCACAAGTACTAGACCAATCATCGGAAAACTCCTCGCGGGCGCTTTTGGTGCACCGCACGAACGCGCCACTTTGACCATCCAGAGCCCCCGCGCAAGAGGGGATGTTGCGTATCTCCCTGAATCTAGACGGATGGATGAGGGGAGCTGCGCCGGTCTATTCGGTCGCGATAGTGGGGTTCATATGGTTACCATTTCCCTTCAAACAATCGCCTGAGGGGTTAACCGAAGATGAACTCTTGGTAGTGGTCAAGGCCGCAACAACCAGCGGGAGGGGCGAATAGCCGCGCCCGACCGGGATTCTCGGTATTTCGACACCGGAAATGCATGTTTTCAGCGATTCTGCCGCAGGCAGGCGTTCCGCGTCGGCGGCGTCCAGATCGACCACGAGGCCGACGGTCGCATGCTCCACGAAGTCGCAGCGGCGGATTCCGAGGCCGCGAATCTCGATCAGGCCGGCCAGGATCCTGCTCGGGCGGACCTCAATTTCATTGCCGACTGTCGCCAGATGGACACGGTCATCGCCGACCAGAACGGCGCTTTCGACGACGCCGGCGCGTCCCGCCATGATCAATTCGAAGGCAAGGCGCGACTTGCCGGAGCCCGAGGGCCCGCGGATCAGCACCGCCAGACTGCCGACCTTGACTGCGGAGGCGTGAACGCTGGGGCCACCGTCGCTCATAGCGCCGGCAGCCTCACCACGAAGTGCGCGCCGGTCACCGTAGGCGCTCCGTCCTCATCCGCCGGGCCCGGGCGGTTCTCGGCCCAGATGCGTCCACCATGGGCGTCGACGATCTGCTTGGAGATCGACAGGCCGAGGCCGGAGTTCTGGCCAAAGCCCTGGTGCGGACGGTCGGTGTAGAAGCGCTCGAAGATGCGCTCCAGCGCGTCGTCGCGGATGCCGGGGCCGTCGTCGTCGACCACGATCTCGATCTCGGAGCGCACCCGGCGGCAGGTGAGGCGCACCTTGCTGCCGGCCTCCGAGAACGATTGCGCGTTGGAGAGCAGGTTGGAAACCACCTGCCCGAGCCGCGAATCATGGCCGGTCACGGCGAAATTGTCGGTCGGGCCGCGGCCCTCGAAGCGGGTTTCGACCGCGACGTCATGGCCGAGCTTGGTTTCATTGGCGACGGATGCGAGCGTCGTCAGCAGGCGGCGCAGGTCGACCGGAACCGCATCCTGGCGCTGCAATTCGGCGTCGAGGCGGCTGGCATCGGAGATGTCGGAGATGAGGCGGTCGAGCCGCTTGACGTCATGCTCGATCACCTCGAGCAGGCGTGCGCGGCTGGTCTCGTTGCGCGCCAGCGGCAGCGTCTCGACCGCGGAGCGCAGCGAGGTCAGCGGGTTCTTCAGCTCATGCGCGACATCGGCGGCGAACATCTCGATCGCCTCGATGCGGCTGTAGAGCGCGCTGGTCATGTCGCGCAGCGCGCCGGAGAGGTGACCGATCTCGTCGCGGCGTCGGGTGAAGTCGGGGATCTCGATGCGGGCCTTGATGCGGCGGCGGACGCGCTCGGCGCTGTCGGCGAGCCGGCGCACCGGACCTGCGATCGTGCTGGCGAGCAGCAGCGACAGCATGATCATGACCGCGGCTGCGACGCCGCCGACCTTCAGGATGGCGAGGCGCTCGGCGGTGACCATCTGATCGATGTCGTCGCCCTGGGTCGACAGCATCAGGGCGCCGTGGATGGCGCGCGAGCGCAGCACGGGGACCGCGACCGAGACGATCACCTCGCCGCGCGAATTGACCCGCACCATCGAACGCTTCTGGCCCTGGAGCGCGTCGCTCACTTCCGCATAGCCATTGCCGTTTTCGCGCCCGAGCTCGCGATACAGCGGCAAGTCACCGCGGTTGATCCAGAGGCGCACCGAGGTCAGGCCGCGCTCGATCACGCCAGGATTCTGCGATGGCGGCGGCAACGGGAAGATCAGCACGTTCTCGAGGTCGCGGCTGTCGAGCAGCACCGTCCCGTTGGGATCGAAGATCCGCGCGCGGGTCTTGGTCGGCGAGATCAGCGTACGCAGCACGGGCGCGACGCGCTCCGGGCTGATCGGGAAATTCAGCGCCGAGTAATCGTCGGATTCGCCATAGCTGTCGCCCAGCTTCAGATCGAGCAGCCGGTCGGGATCGACGGTGATCGCGTTGGTCTGCACGGTCGCCGACGCGCCGATCGCACCGGCGATGATCTCGGCCTGCACGAGCAGGCTCTGCGCACGCGCGTCGATCAGGCCGGCGCGAAACTGCGAGAGGTAGAGAATGCTCGCGACCAGCGCGACGAGGCCGGCGAGGTTGAGCGAGACGATGCGGCGGGTCAGGCTCGAGAAGGAGAGCGCGAAGAAATACTGGCCGGCGCGCGTCAGCCAGGACAGCGGCCGCCAGCCCTGCGCGGCCGGCCTGTCGTCGACGACGTGCTCCGGAACGCCGTCGGACGCGATGGCCCCGGCGTTCTGGTTCTCGTCAGGCTGCGTTCGGTCCAGCAATGCTTACGCCCGCGTTAGGACATCTCGTGCGAAGGGTCCCCGCATCCTAGAGCCATCCCGGTCCCGATGGAATCAGAACCGCCGATGTTCTCAGTCTTCGTGAAGGCGCGTGAGCCTCAGGCTTCCTTGAAGCGGTAGCCGACGCCGTAGAGCGTCTCGATCATCTCGAACTCGTTGTCGACCACCTTGAACTTCTTGCGCAGCCGCTTGATGTGGCTGTCGATGGTGCGGTCGTCGACATAGACCTGATCGTCATAGGCGGCGTCCATCAGCGCGTTGCGGCTCTTCACCACGCCGGGCCGGGTCGCCAGCGCCTGGAGGATCAGGAATTCGGTGACGGTCAGCGTCACCGGCTCGTTCTTCCAGGTGCAGGTGTGCCGTTCGGGATCCATGCGCAGCAGGCCGCGGTCGAGTGCCTTGGCGTCGTTCTCCTTCGGCGCAACGGTCGGGTCCTTCGGCGCCGAGCGGCGCAGCACGGCCTTGACACGCTCCACCAGCAGGCGCTGCGAGAACGGTTTGCGGATGAAGTCGTCGGCGCCCATCTTGAGGCCGAACAGCTCGTCGATCTCTTCGTCCTTGGAGGTCAGGAAGATCACCGGCAGGTCCGACTTTTGCCGCAGCCGGCGCAACGTCTCCATGCCGTCCATGCGCGGCATCTTGATGTCGAGGATGGCAAGATCGGGCTGGGTGGTGCGGAAACCGTCAAGCGCGGAGGCGCCGTCGGTGTAAGTCATGATGCGGTAGCCTTCGGCTTCCAGCGCGATCGAGACGGATGTGAGAATGTTGCGGTCGTCGTCGACCAAAGCGATTGTGGGCATGAGCCTCTGCTTTCTGCTTTCCGTTTGGGTCGTGGCTTGAAACGGCGAGCAATCCACTGATGCGCCGCATACATGGGTGCCGAAGTTGGCGTTCGAACCTTGTCACCGAGCAATGCAAGCTGGGCTGAAGTGTGACCAAGTTCCACGAAACGCGGCAGATTCGCCGCGTTTCGACCCATAACCTGACCCCCGTTTACCCGAAATAAGACCCCCCTTGCAACCACCTGACCCGAGAAAGCCGATGCAACCGACCCCCGATTTCGACCCCGGAAAGCTCGCCAAATCGTTGCTCAGGCGCTCGCGCCAGGGGGCGCTGGCGACGCTGATGGCCGGCAGCGGTGACCCCTATTGTTCCCTGGTCAACCTGGCGAGCCACCCCGACGGCTCGCCGATCCTGCTGATCTCGGGACTGGCGGTGCACACCAGCAACATCCTGGCAGATAACCGCGTCTCCCTGATGCTGGACGAACGCGCGGCCGGCGATCCGCTGGAGGGCGCCCGGATCATGCTGTCTGGCCGGGCGGAACAGGCCAATTCCGACAAGGATCTGCTCCAGCGGCGGTATCTCAATGCCCATCCGTCGGCCGAAGCCTTTGTTTCGTTTAAGGATTTCTCGTTCTTCAGAATCCAGCCCACGGCAACCCATCTGGTCGCAGGCTTCGGCCGCATCGTCGATCTCAAGCCCGGGCAGTTCCTCACGGACCTCACCGGCGCCGAGGATCTGCTGGCGGCGGAGGAGGGGGCGGTCGCTCACATGAATGCCGACCACCGCGACGCCATGGGCCTCTATGCAACAAAACTCCTCGGCGCCGCGGCGGGCGACTGGCGCTGCACCGGCTGCGACCCCGAAGGCCTCGACATGCAGGATGGCCAGACCGCGCTGCGGCTGGACTTCCCGGAACGCGTGACCGATGGCACGACGCTGCGCAAGATGCTGGTCCGCCTCGCTGGCGAAGCGCGCATGAAGGTGGACTAGTGCGCAACCATTTGAACGCTGCCCCCCCATCGTTGCGACCCAAGACCGTAATGGTTCGAAGCCGGCAGCGAGAGGGTTCATGACACGCCGTCGTTTGACGCTGGTTGCGGGTTTGGCGCTCGCGATCACCGCATCGCTTGCCAGCCCCGGCCTTGCCCAGAAAAACCTCGCCGCGGAGAGCGCGCGGATCAACGCGCTCATCAGCGCCGGAAAGTACGCGGACGCGCTTCCGCTCGCGCAGGCGATGGTCGCGGGTCTGGAGAATGACAATGGTCGCGAGCTTGCAGCCGCGCTGAACAATCTCGGCCAGGTCCATGCCGGTCAGGGCCGGGACGATCTGGCTGAGCCGCTCTACAAGCGCTCCATCATGCTGATGGAGAGATCGCTCGGTCTCGAAGCCCCGCTGACCGGAGCCGTACTGACCAATCTCGCCGCGCTCTACCAGCGGCAGAGCCGTTATGCCGAGGCCGAGCCGCTGTTCAGGCGCGCGCTCGCCGTTCGCGAGAAGGCGCTGTCGCGCGAGCATCCCGATATCGGTCAGTCCCTCAACAATCTCGGCACGCTCTATGCAAAGCAGCAGCGCTATGCGGACGCCGAGCCGCTGTTTCAGCGGGCGCTCGCGATCTATCAGAAGGTGGGCGGCCCCGAGCACCCGGCGGTCGCGACGCTCCTGAACAATCTCGGCCAGGTCTATCGCGACCTCAACCGCGATGCGGATGCCGAGGCGCCGATCAAGCGCTCGCTCGCGATCCGCGAAAAGGTGCTGGGAGCGGATCATCCCGACGTCGCGCGCTCGCTGAACAATCTCGCCGGTCTGTACGAGCATCAGAAGCGCTATGCCGATGCCGAGCCGCTCTATCGCCGTGCGCTGTCGATCCGCGAACGTGCGCTCGGTCCCGATCATCCCGATGTGGCGACCTCGACCAGCAATCTCGCTTATTTCCTCTACGTATCCGGGCGCACCGCGGACGCATGGCCGCTCGCGGAAAGGACGCTTCGGGGCGATCGCGCGCAGTTGCGCGTGGTGTTGCCGGTGTTGTTCGCCGCGCGGCAGCAATCGCTCCTGGCCGACGACAGGGCGGTGGACGAGGCGCTCGCCGCGATCCAGCGCGGCACGCAATCCTCCGCCGCATCCGCCGTGAACAAGCTGGCCGTGCGCCTTGCCGCCGGCAGCGACCGGCTCGCCGAGCTGGTGCGCCGGGACCAGGATCTTGCCGCCGAGTCCGAGACACTCGACAAGGCGATCGTCTCCGCGGTGTCGAAGCAATCGGCCCAGCGCAACGTCGCGGCCGAGCAGCGCAGCCGCGTGCGGATCGCCGCGATTGCGAACGAGCGCACCGGCTTGCAGAAGACGCTCGCGGTCGAGTTTCCCGACTACGCGTCGCTCTCCAATCCCCTGCCGCTGGCGGTGAAGGACATCAAGTCACTGCTGTCGCCCGACGAAGCGATGGTGCTCTACTCCGTGGTCGACAAGCAGAGCTATGTCGTCGCGATCACGCGCGAGGGCGTCGACTGGAAGGAGATTCCGCTCGGCGCGGACGCGCTGGCGCAGAAGGTGACTGCCTTCCGCAAGGGGCTCGATGTCGGCAAGGCGCGCGA
Organism: Bradyrhizobium sp. CCGB20; assembly: GCF_024199855.1. Taxonomy (NCBI): domain Bacteria; kingdom Pseudomonadati; phylum Pseudomonadota; class Alphaproteobacteria; order Hyphomicrobiales; family Nitrobacteraceae; genus Bradyrhizobium; species Bradyrhizobium sp. CCGB20. The sequence goes on from NZ_JANADN010000001.1 coordinate 833,248, forward strand.
TGCCTCCGGCAAATCAGGATTGTTCGATCTCGCGCTCGCCAACGAACTTCATGTCGCGTTGCTCGGCCCGGTCGAAGCGCTGACGAAGGACAAGCGCAACCTGCTGGTGGTACCGTCGGCTGCGCTGACGGCATTGCCGTTTCATCTGCTCGTCACGGAGACGCCGCAAGCTGCGATCCCGGACACGCTCGAAGGCTATCGCAGCGCCGCTTGGCTGTTGCGGCGTCAGGCGGTGTCGGTGCTGCCCTCGGTGGTGAGCCTGAAATCGTTGCGTGCCTTCGCGCGTCGGGATCAAGGCGTGAAGCCGATGACCGGCTTTGGCGATCCCGTGTTCAATCCTGCCCTGGAAGGGCCGGCCGATCGTCGCGCTGCAAGCGGCAAGGTCGCCACACGCAACATCGCAACCATCGCCTATAGCGATTTCTGGCGCGGTGCCGGCGTCGATCGCGCGCGGCTTGCACAGGCGCTGCCGCAACTGCCGGATACCGCGGACGAGTTGAACGCCGTGGCAAAGGATGTCGGCGCGACCGAGGCCGACATCCATCTCGGCCGCGACGCCAGCGAAACGACGCTGAAGCGTGCAGCGCTTGCTCAATACAGCATCATCTACTTTGCCACCCACGGTCTCGTCGCCGGCGACGTCAAGGGATTGGGCGAGCCCTCGCTGGCCCTCTCCATTCCCGACCAGCCGACGGAGCTGGATGACGGCTTGCTCACGGCGAGCGAAGTCGCTCAGCTCAAGCTCAACGCGGATTGGGTAGTGCTGTCGGCCTGCAACACCATCGCCGGCGACAAGCCCGGTGCCGAGGCTCTGTCCGGGCTGGCACGCTCGTTCTTCTACGCGGGTGCCCGTGCGCTGCTGGTCTCGCATTGGGCCGTGGATTCGGAGGCTGCCACCCGCTTGACCACGTCGACTTTCGAGCTGCTCAAAAACGAACCAAAAATCGGGCGTGCCGAAGCTTTGCGCCGCGCGATGTTAACGTATGTTGACGACACCTCGTCACCGCGCAACGCCTACCCTGCGATGTGGGGGCCGTTCGCGCTGATCGGCGAAGGAGAGGTACGATAAGCCGCCCGGGAGATTGTGCGTCGCAATAACCTTGGGAAACGCCGAATTGCGCATTTGGTTGCGCGACCATTTGTAATTTTTTGATGCGCCCGCTCAGAGCTGACATGCGCGACGTTTGGCGCGGTCCTTGAATAAACCAAATCCTGCGGGATCGGCTTGGCAACGCCAGCGTTCACCATTATTACGTCGTCCAACCGAGGCCGGACGGCCTGTAATTCACGGTGACTGCGATGGCGCCAAAGCTTGGTCGCGCTGAGTGTCGCGGGTTCTAGGAGGATTTTTTCGTGCAAGAGACGGGCGTGCGCAACGGTGCCTTCGGCGCCGATAAATTCGGCTTAAAGAATCTCAAACAGGTTCACTGGAACCTCGGCGCGCCGCAACTCTATCAATATTCGCTCTCCGCGGGCGAGGCAGTGCTGTCCGCCGACGGTTCGCTTTGCGCCGACACCGGTGAGTTCACCGGCCGCAGCCCGAAGGACAAGTTCACGGTGCGTGATGCCACCACCGACAAGAAGATGTGGTGGGCGGGCAACCAGTCGATCACCGCCGAGCAGTTCGAGACGCTCTACCAGGACTTCCTCAAGCACGCTGAAGGCAAGTCGCTGTTCGCGCAGGACCTCTATGGCGGTGCCGATCCGGCCTACCGGATCAAGACCCGCGTCTTCACCGAGCTCGCCTGGCACTCGCTGTTCATCCGCACGCTGCTGATCCGTCCCGAGGCGGTCGAGCTCTCGAGCTTCACGCCCGAGCTCACCATCATCGACATGCCGAGCTTCCGCGCCGATCCCAAACGCCACGGCTGCAAGTCGGAGAACGTCGTCGCGATCGATTTCGCCCGCAAGATCGTCCTGATCGGCGGGTCTTATTATGCCGGCGAGATGAAGAAGTCGGTCTTCACCACGCTGAACTACTATCTGCCCGAGCGCGGCGTGATGCCGATGCACTGCTCGGCCAATGTCGGCGCCAACGGCGACACCGCGATCTTCTTCGGGCTATCAGGCACCGGCAAGACCACGCTGTCGGCCGATCCGAACCGCACGTTGATCGGTGACGACGAGCATGGCTGGGGCCCGAACGGCGTCTTCAATTTCGAAGGCGGCTGCTATGCCAAGTGCATCAAGCTGTCCCAGGAAGCCGAGCCCGAGATCTACGCGGCCTCGACGCGCTTCGGCGCGGTGCTCGAGAACTGCGTGCTCGACGAGGACACCCGCATCGTCGATTTCGACGACGGCTCCAAGACCGAGAACACGCGCTCTGCGTACCCGCTCGACTTCATCCCGAACGCCTCGCGCACCGGTCGCGCGCCGCAGCCGAAGAACGTGGTGATGCTCGCCGCCGACGCCTTCGGCGTGCTGCCGCCGATCGCGAAACTCTCGCCGGCGCAGGCGATGTATCACTTCCTGTCCGGCTACACCGCCAAGGTCGCGGGCACCGAGCGCGGTCTCGGCAACGAGCCGCAGCCGGAATTCTCCACCTGCTTCGGTTCGCCCTTCCTGCCGCTCGACCCCAGCGTCTACGGCAACATGCTGCGTGACCTCATCGCCCAGCACAATGTCGACTGCTGGCTGGTCAACACCGGCTGGACCGGCGGCAAGTACGGCACGGGCTCGCGCATGCCGATCAAGGTGACGCGCGCGCTGCTCACCGCCGCGCTCGACGGCTCGCTCCGCAACGTCGAATTCCGCACCGACAAATATTTCGGCTTCGCGGTCCCGACCGCGCTGCCGGGCGTGCCGGCCGAGATCCTCAACCCGGTCAACACCTGGAAGGACAAGGACGAGTTCGACAAGACCGCCCGCGCGCTGGTCGGCATGTTCCAGAAGAACTTCGCCAAGTTCGAGGCCCAGGTCGATGCCGAGGTGCGTGCGGCTGCGCCGGACGTGAAGCTCGCGGCGGAGTAAGGTCGCATCGGTTGAGAATGCAAGAGGGCGGCCGAGAGGCCGCCCCTTTTGTTTCTTCCTTCTCCCCTTGTGGGAGAAGGTGGCGCGAAGCGCCGGATGAGGGGTTGTGTCCGCGCATTCAACCGCAAGAGAAGCGCTCGCGGAGAGAGACCCCTCACCCGGCTCGTCGCTTCGCGACGAGCCACCCTCTCCCACAAGGGGAGAGGGGAAGAGCAGCTACGCCTTGAAGTACGCGATCTGCGTGGTCGTCGCGAGCAGCCTTCCGTTCGGCGACCACAGCTCGCCGTTCTGGTCGGCGTAGCTCTTGTGCATGATCTTCGAATCGGCCGTCGCCAGCACGCGGGTGATGTCTTCGGCCGCGAGCTCTTCGCTGTCGGTGTGGAAGTAGGTGGTCAGCGACACCGTGCCGAACGGCACCAGTTCGCGCCTGGCGTGGAAGATGCGGCCGAAGAACGCGTCCGACATCGACATCAGCGACAACATGTCGAGCTTGCGCGGCGTGCGGTCGCTGATCCAGATTTTCGAATAGGTGCTGGCGAGTTCGGCTTGCGGCGGACCAATCCGCATCTCGCCCTCGACGAAACGGAATTCATACTGGTTGGCCCAGGATGCCGCGATCTTCGGGAACGGCAGCGTCTGTTCGAACGGCTTCGCGTCAGGGGCCTTGGCCACCCTGTGCTCCCAGGAGGGTCGGCGCTCGGCGAACACGGCGGTGGCAAGCGTTGCGACCTCGCCGCCGCCCTGCGACAGTTCGACGCTCCAATGCTGGCTGGAGCGATTGGCCTTCACCAGCCGCACGTCCAGGTCGAACGGCCCCTTCGCGATCGGCGCGCAATAATTGACGGTCAGCGCCAGCGGATCGCCTGCGCGTTGCGGATGGTCGATCAGGGCGCGCAGAATGGTCGCGGCCGTGGCGCCGCCGAACGGACCGACAAAGGCCCAGTAGTCGTCGCTGGTGTGCCCCTGCCAGCTAGAGTCACCGGCGCTGATGCGCGTGGCGTCGTCGAACGGATGCGGAAGCTTGGCGTGCATTGTTGGTCCTCGATGTCGACCCCGTCGTCATTGCGAGCGCAGCGAAGCAATCCAGACTGTCTCCGCGGATGAGATTCTGGATTGCTTCGCTGCGCTCGCAATGACGGTGTTTGAGGTTGCGGCGTCGGTATTACTGACGCCGCCCTTGGGGATGATGACAGTCATATCATCATCCCCCTTGCGAGATGCAATGACCTCGCAGATAGGCGCCGATTTCATGCTGCGGAAAATCAGCCCGCGACGTCGCGCAGACCCGGCAGCAGCGGCGTGGTCGGATTGACCGGCACGTTCCAGATTTCCTCGGCGTATTCGCGGATGGTGCGGTCCGAGGAGAACCAGGCCATGCGCGCGACATTGAGGATGGAGGCGCGCGTCCAGGCCGGCGCCACCTGCCAACGTGCGTCGACGCTTCGCTGCGCTTCGTAATAGGAATCGAAATCGGCGCTGACCATGTAATGGTCGAGATAGCGCAGCGCGTGCGCGATGGATTCGAAGCGGCCGGGATCGCCGGGCGAGAACTCGCCGGTGCCGATCGCATTGATGGCGCGCTGGAGCTTTGGCGAATTGCGGATCACGTCGGAGGCATCCAGCCCCTGCTTGCGGCGGATCATCACGTCGCCGGCCTCCATGCCGAAGATCGCGATATTCTCCGCGCCGACATGGTCGCGGATCTCGATGTTGGCGCCGTCGAGCGTGCCGATGGTGAGGGCACCGTTCAGTGACAGCTTCATGTTGCCGGTGCCGGAGGCCTCCATGCCGGCGGTCGAGATCTGCTCGGACAGGTCGGCCGCGGGAATGATCACCTCCGCAAGGCTGACATTGTAGTCGGGCAGGAAGACGACCTTCAGCTTGCCGCCGATCGCGGGATCGTTGTTGACGACCTCCGCGACGTCGTTGATCAGCTTGATGATCAGCTTGGCGTATTTGTAACTCGCGGCGGCCTTGCCGGCGAAGACTTTCACCCGCGGCACCCAGTTGCCGTTGGGATCATCCTTCATCCCCTGATACAGCGCCACCGTCTCGATGACGTTGAGCAGCTGGCGCTTGTATTCGTGGATGCGCTTGATCTGCACGTCGAACAGCGCGCTCGGATCGACCTTGATGCCGAGCCGCTCGCCGATCAGGCGCGCAAGCGCGGTCTTGTTGTGCAGCTTGACGCTGCGGAATTTCTTCTGGAGTTCGACGTCGCTGGCGCGGGCCTCGATCAGGCTGAGCTGGGTCGGATCGTCCAGCACGGCATCGCCACAGGTCTCGCGCAGCAGGTCAGTCAGCTTCGGGTTCGCCAGCATCAGCCAGCGGCGGAAGGTGATGCCGTTGGTCTTATTGGTGATGCGCCCGGGATAGAGATGGTTGAGATCGTGAAACACGGTCTCGCGCATCAGGTCCGAATGCATCGCCGAGACGCCGTTGATGCGGTGCGAGCCGACGAAGGCGAGCTGGCCCATGCGGACGCGGCGTCCGCTCTTCTCGTCGATCAGCGAGACCGAGGCGCGGAAATCGATGTCGCCGGGGGCGCGCGCTTCGGCGAGCGCGAGATGCTGGACGTTGATGCGGTAGATGATCTCGAGATGCCGCGGCAGCAGCCGTTCGAACAACTCGACCGGCCAGGTCTCCAGCGCTTCAGGCAGCAGCGTGTGGTTGGTGTAGGAGAGCGTGGCGACCGTGATCTTCCAGGCCTCGTCCCAGCGGAAATTATGCAGGTCGACGAGGATGCGCATCAGCTCGGTGACCGCGAGGCTCGGATGGGTGTCGTTGAGCTGCACCGCGACCTTCATCGCAAGGCTGCGAAGCTGCCCGTCTGAGGTGAGGTGGCGATTGACGAGATCCTGGAGCGAGGCCGAGACGAAGAAATATTCCTGGCGCAGGCGCAGCTCGCGGCCCGCCGGGCTCTCGTCGTTCGGATAAAGGAATTTGCAGATGGCTTCCGCGCGCGACTGCTCGGCGCTGGCGCTGACGTAGTCGCCCTTGTTGAAGGCGTCGAGCTTCAATGGATCGGGCGAGCGCGCCGACCACAGGCGCAGCGCGTTGACGTGCTGGCCGCGCCAGCCGACGATCGGCGTGTCATAGGCGATCGCCTGAACCGTCTCGCCCGGATGCCAGATCGCGCGGTCGCGGCCCTTGTCGTCGACATGCTCGACGCCGCCGCCGAAGTGGATGTGATAGATCACCTCCGGCCGCTGCAATTCCCAGGGGTTGCCGAAGCTCAGCCATTCGTCCGGATATTCCTGCTGCCAGCCCTGATTGATGATCTGGCGGAACAGGCCGTAATCGTAGCGGATGCCGTAGCCGATCGCGGGGATCGAGAGCGTGGCCATGCTCTCCATGAAGCAGGCGGCGAGCCGCCCCAGGCCGCCATTGCCGAGCGCCGCATCCGGCTCGCATTTGCGCAGCTCCGGCAGCGACACGCCGAGATCGCCGAGCGCGACCTCGAAGATCTTGAGCAGGCCCATATTGTTGAGCGCGTCGGTGAAGAGGCGGCCGATCAGGAATTCGAGCGAGAGATAATAGACGCGCTTGCGCCCCGCATCGTAGCTGTGTTTCTCGGCCGTGAGCCAGCGATGCACGATGCGGTCGCGCAGCGCCAGCGCCGCGGCCTGATACCAGTCGTGCTTGGTCGCCATGCCCGCATCCTTGCCGATGGCAAGGCGCAGCTTCGCCAGGATCGCGCCCTTGACATCAGCCAGCGCGAGTTCGTCGACGGGCTGGTCGGAGGCGGGAGAACTTGGCTGGAACGATTGATCTTGCAAGGCCGTCACTTCCTGGTCGCGAGAACACCACTCACCCTACGCGTCTTGCCTTTGTACCGGAACCATCGCTGGCGCGGCCGTGCACTGCGCTGGCGTAATTTTATGCAAGGAACGGGCCGATTTGGGAACCCGGGAGCATACGGAGAGATGAGGATTGGTGCTAGATTGGGGGCAGATTCAGCCATCAGTGTGGAGGAAACGTCCATGAGACTGCTGATCGAAATCGCCGCCGCAGCCTTCCTCGTCGTCTGCATCACCGCCTCCAGCGCCGCCTTTGCCGCCGGCAAGACGGGCCGCAGCGCCGACGGCCTGAGCTGCGGCTTCAGCCTTCCGCAAGATGCCTCCCCGGCCGCGCGCTGCGCCGCCATCAAGCGCCAGTGCGGCGGCAAGTTCTACGCGAATGCGTGCGGCAACAGGCTGGTGTCGGCGGCGAGTTGAGGCGCGGGCCGCTGGATTGGCTGCGCGCGAAAGTGCGACGCGTTATCTGACCACGCCCGACGTGAAGCCCGCCTTGCGGCGCGGCGGCTTGATTTCCTTCTTCAGAAAGCAGCGCGCTTCACGCCCCGTGTAGCCGGGACGGGCATAGGTGAAGGCGCGGCACTTGTTGTCGGCGGTGCAGGCTGCCTTGCAGGCTTCCTCGCCTTCGCCGTCCTTGATCTCGAAGTTGCGCAAGTCGCCGCCGGGGCGGTCGATCGACGTTTCCACGCCCTCGATCCGCGGCTCGATCACGCCGGCGCCACGTACGCCGGAGATGCAGCAGCTGCCCGGCACACGCGGCGGCACCGTATTCTTGAGCCAGCACACCGCCGAGCCGCCTTCGACGTCGGGATAGTTAAAGCTCCAGGAGCGGCAGCGGCGGTCGCGCTCGCAGAGCAGCGCGCAATCCGCGGGGTCGCCTGACGTAACCGGCGAGTTGAAATAGTCGCCGCCGGGCCGGTCGAACGCCGTTTGGGCGCGCGCAGGCCAGCTCGCAAGCAGGAGCGAAAGCAGCGTGACGCATGCCACGACGGCCCCAGGCAGGCGGCCCTTCCCCATTCGAACAGCTTTCGAGTTATTGACGGCGCTCAGGTTTTTCAGCCGGTCATTTGATCGCCGCAAACCTGTACGGGCGATGAACGGCTCAGGTCCTGATCGTCGGCCTCCGGTCTAGAACGCGTATTCCGCGTAGGCCGGTTCCACCGAGCCGTTCCAGGCACCGTTGAACTTCTCCAGCATCTCCTCGGCCGGCGTCCGGCCGGAATCGATGATGCGATCGAGCGGCTCCAGGTGCCGGGTCTCGTCGCGGCCGAGCTGGTCGATCCGGCCGCGTCGGCGCAGGCCGGCATGGGCCAGAACGAGGCATTCCTTGGCGATTTCGAACAGATATCGGTCCTTGATCCGCGACTTGAAGCCGAAGCGCGGCACGTCGTCGCGCAGGGCCTGACGCTCATGCGCGGTCCAGTGCTTCACCAGGTCCCAGGCGGCGTCGAGCGACACATCGTCGTAGAGCAGCCCGGCCCAGAACGCCGATAGCGCAGGCAGACGGCCCCAGGGGCCACCGTCGGACCCGCGCATCTCGAGATAGCGCTTGAGGCGCACTTCCGGGAAGATCGTGGAAAGATGGTTGGCCCAGTCCGACAGCGTCGGACGTTCGCCGGGCAAATTGTTGTTGCGGCCCTCGAAGAAGGCACGGAACGAGGAGCCCGACACGTCGATATAGTCGTCCCCGCGCTTGACGAAATACATGGGCACGTCGAGCGCGTAATCGACATAGCGTTCGAAGCCCATGCCGTCCTCGAACGCCCACGGCATCATGCCCGCGCGTGCATTGTCGGTGTCGCGCCAGATCTCGGAGCGGAAGGACAGGAAGCCGTTCGGCTTGCCCTCCGTGAACGGCGAATTGGCAAACAGCGCGGTCGCGACCGGCTGGAGCGCGAGCGAGACGCGCAGCTTCTTGACCATGTCGGCTTCGGAGGAGAAGTCGAGATTGGTCTGCACCGTGCAGGTCCGGTACATCATGTCGAGGCCGTACTGGCCGACCTTCGGCATGTAATTGGTCATGATCTTGTAGCGGCCCTTGGGCATCACGGGGATGTCGGCGCGCGACCAGGACGGCGTCATGCCGAGCCCGAGGAAGCCGATGCCGAGCGGGGTCGCGATCTCGCGCACCTGCGCCAGATGCGCCATCAGCTCGCTCTGGGTCTGGTGCACGTTCTCGACGGGCGCGCCGGAGAGCTCGAACTGTCCACCAGGCTCGAGCGAGATCGCGCCGCCGCCGGTGACGTCGTAGAGACCGATGATGTTGCCCTTCTCCATGATCGGCTCCCAGCCGAGCAGGAGCTTCATGCCTTCGAGCAGCGCGCCGATGCCCCGCGCGCCCTCGTAAGGCACCGGACGGTGGCCTTCGAGCGTGAACGGCGTCTTCTCGTGCTCGGTGCCCATCCGCCACTCGGACGGCGGCTTGCAGCCGGCCTCGAACCACGCGACGAGTTCGTCGCGCGATTGCAGCGGCGTCATATCGATCTGGTCTCGCGCCATATCAAACTCTAATCAAAAGGGCGCTTCGATCGAAGGCGCGCGGGTGGCAGGGATGGTCCGCGAACCCAAGGGGTGCACGGACGAGCTGGGGTGCCGTGCGATCATCGCGACGGCGTGGTTTCGTTGACGTGGGCGGGCGGCAGCTTCATCTCGCCGCACGAGCAGCCGAGACGATCGAGCAGGCCGCTGAGCTTGACGGCATCCGCATCGGACAGTTTCGAGCCGACATATTTTTCGATCGCGGCCGAATAGGCGCCCCACATCCGCTTCTGCAACTCGCGGCCGGCTTCCGTGATCTCCACGAACTGGCCGCGCTTGTCGATCTGGCATTCGCGCCGGGAGGCGAGCCCCTCGTCGACCAGGCGATCGATCAGGCGCGACGTGGAGTATTGCGGGATCAGCATCTGCCGCTCGAGTTCCACCGGCCGCAGCTCACCCGAGGGAGCTCGCGACAATTCGAGCAGCGCGTCGTACCATGCCAGCGGCGGGAACCCCGCCTTCTTCAGGTCCTGCTCGACACAATCGAGCACGCGGCTTTGCACCCGCATCAGGCGGATCCAGGCTGAAGTCGCCTCGGTCGATGGTTTGCGTTTCATGGTCCCGCTCAAGCTCGTCGCCCGTCTCTTACCCCACTCGATGCACCTGCATCAATCTTGACTATTACATGCAGGTGCATGTAGGCGTTCTTTCGCCCGAACCAAGCACCAAGAGGAGGAAATTCCATGAAGCTCTATTACTCGCCCGGCGCCTGCTCCCTGTCCCCCCACATCGCGCTCCTGGAAGCCGGCCTGCCCTATGAGCTGGTCAAGGTCGATATCCGGGCCAAGAAGCTCGAAAATGGTGAGGATTATCTGAAGCTGAACCCCAAGGGCCAAGTCCCCGCGCTGGGCCTCGATAGCGGTGAGATCGTGACCGAAGGTCCGGTCATTGTCCAGATGATCGCCGATCAGGCTTCGGCCAAGGCGCTGGCCCCTGTCCACGGCAGCTCCGAGCGCTACAAGCTGCTGGAGTGGCTGAACTTCCTCACCTCGGAGGTGCACAAGAGTTTTGGCCCGCTGTTCGCGCCGGCGCTGAACGACGAGGCCAAGGCGTTCTTCAAGGACCGCGTCATGGGCAAGCTGACATACATCGACAGCCAGCTCGCCGGCCGCGACTACCTCATGGGCAAGCAGTTCACGGTGGCCGACGGTTATCTCTTCACGATGCTGACCTGGGGTGACCGAATGAAGTTCGACCTCTCGGCCATGCCGAACCTGATCGCCTACAAGGCTCGCGTCGCGGCGCGGCCGCAGGTGCAGGAAGCGCTGAAGAAGGAAGGCCTCGCGCAGGCGAAGTAAGCGCCCGCGGAATGGAAGAGGAAAAAGGCCGGATCGATGATCCGGCCTTTTTTGAACCCCTTGTTTGGTGACGGCGTCGAAGCGGAATACCTCCACGAGACAGCCGCCCCATGAACTTGATCGTTCTCATGACCGCCGCCGGCGCACCGCTCGCGATGCTTGGCTTGTCGACGCCCGATGTGCCGCAGCGCAATTGCATCTTCATGATCCATCCGCAGATCACCTCGGCCGTGTTCGAGAGCAAGGAAGGAAAGATCGTTTTTCCGGACAGGCCGACCGAATATCCCTGCAGCTACGCGAAGAAGAAGGGCGGAGCGGATATCGCCTTCACCAATCAGAACGGCTGGCGCTTCGAGCTGCGCATCGGCCGCGGCGACGAGGGGACCTGGAAGGCCAGTCTTGCCGATGATGCGGTCGCGGGCCGCGCGTTCTCGCCCTTCGGGGACCGCAAATAAGCAGGCGGGGTCGCCGAGCCGGCTCTTTTCTTGCTGCCGGGCGGCACGCGGGCGAACCCATTTCGCCGGATCATCGTACCTTAATTAGACTTATGAACTACTGTTCGCCAAATGTAAGTAGTGCTGTCTTGTCAGTTCCCGCAAAGCGCGCGAGCTTGGCGGAATTGTAGCGAATTATTTGTAGTTTCATCGGAGTCGAACTTGACGATTGCCTTCGTCCTGATCGCCGCAAGTGCGTTGGTAGGAATAGCGACAGGTTACTTTTTCAGGATCTGGGCGCTGGTATTGATCGCGCCGTCAATCGCAGTGGTCTCGGCGATCATTCTTCGCGTTTACGAATTCGGCATGATGGCCGGTGTGACCGTCATTGCCACCTGCCTTGCCGTCTGCCAGCTCGCCTATCTCGCGGCAGCTTATAAGCTGCACGCGCGCGACGCCTCATCCCATGACGAGATCGACGGCGATCCAGGCGAGGCAAGCGAGCAGAACATCCGCCGCCAGCACAAGTAAGGCCAGAGCTGCCCAAAGCACCGGCCCCTTGCGGCGCCGGCGTGCCGGCTTTTGTTGCGGGAAGAGGCGGCCAATTGGGGACGCAACAGCATATTTCGCGGTAAGATCGCGGCCAAGCGCGGTCTTCCGCAGCACCAAAGAGTTCATCAAGGACACTTTCTTATTTTGTCTGCAACTCGCCGCTTGTCGGCGAGTGCCCCAACCCGGCTTCATGACCCTGACCCGCAGCAAGACTAGTGCCAGGGCCGAGCAAAAGAACGGCGCCGCTTTGACGCGCTTATGACAATTGCGCGACACCGCAGCAGCGGGGACTTCGGCACGGTTCCTACGCGATTTCTGTGACCGGTTCCACAACCCGGAACAAGTCTGACGCAACCGTGATGATGTTGTGCAAAACAAAAAAGGCCGGATCGGTGATCCGGCCTTTGTCTTGGATGCGCAGCCCGGATGGAGCGTAGCGCAATCCGAGTCTTCACGTGGATCGGTCAGTCCCGGATTTCGCTGCGCTCCATCCGGGCTACGAGTTCAGCGAATCAGGCAGCCGCCTTCTTCGGCGCGAAGCGGCCGTAGAAGGTTTCTCCCTTTGCAGCCATCTCTTCGAGAAGTTTCGGCGGGGTGAAGCGCGAGCCGTACTTCGCCTCCAGCTTGTGGCAGAGCTCGACGAACGTCTTCGTGCCCATGAAGTCGATGTAGGACAGCGTGCCGCCGGTGAACGGCGCGAAGCCGAAGCCGAGGATCGAGCCGACATCCGCCTCGCGCGGATCGGTGATGACGTGGTCCTCGACCGTGCGCGCGGCTTCCACCGCCTGCACCACCAGGAAGCGCTGCTTCAGCTCCTCGACGTCGAGTGTGTCAGGATCGAGCTGCTTCGGCTGCAGCGCGGACAGGCCCGGCCACAGGCTCTTCTGACCCTTGCCCTTCTCGGGATAGTCGTAGAAGCCCTTGCTGTTCTTGCGGCCGAGACGACCCTGGTTCTCGACCATCTCCACCATCAGCTTCTTCTGATCGGGGTTGATGGCGTTGGGGCCGAGATCGGCTTCCGTCGCCTTCATGATCTTGAGGCCGAGGTCGAGTGCGACTTCGTCCGAGAGTGAGAGCGGGCCGACCGGCATGCCGGCCATCTTGGCGCAATTCTCGATCATCGCGGGCGGCACGCCCTCCAGGAACATCTCGTTGCCTTCGGCGACATAGCGGCCGACGCAGCGATTGGCGAAGAAGCCTCTGGAGTCGTTGACGACGATCGGCGTCTTGCCGATCTGCCGGACGTAATCGAGCGCAGTCGCGAGCGCGACATCGCCGGTGTTCTTGCCGAGGATGATCTCGACCAGCATCATCTTCTCGACCGGCGAGAAGAAGTGGATGCCGACGAACTTGCCCTGGTCCTTGAAGCTCTCTGCGAGCGAAGTGATCGGCAGCGTCGAGGTGTTCGACGCGAAGATCACGTCCGGCTTCATATGCTGCTGCGCCTTGGCGAAGGTATCGGCCTTGACCTTGCGATCCTCGAACACGGCCTCGATGACGAGGTCGACGTCCTTCAGTGCGGCATAGTCGGCGGTCGGCGTGATGCGCGCGAGCAGGGCTTCCGCATCGGTGGGCTTGGCGCGGCCCTTCTTGATCTGCTCCTCGATCACCTTCTGCGCATGCGCCTTGCCCTTGTCGGCGCTCTCCTGGTCGCGGTCGATCAGGACCACGTCGAGGCCAGCGCGGGCCGAGACGTAGCCGACGCTCGCGCCCATGAAGCCGGCGCCGATCACGGCGATCTTCTTCACCTTGGTGGGAGCGACGTCCTTCGGACGGCGCGCGCCCTTGTTGAGCTCCTGCATCGACAGGAACAGGCTGCGGATCATCGCGGCCGCTTCCTTCGAGCGCAGCACGGAGGTGAAGTAACGCGATTCGACGCGTAGTGCGGCGTCGATCGGCAGCTGGAGGCCTTCATAGACGCAGCTCATGATCGCGCGCGCGGCCGGATAGTTGTCGTAGGTCTCGCGGCGATAGATCGCGTTGCCGGCCGGGAACATCATCATGCCGGCCTTGGAGAACACCGGACCGCCCGGCAGCTTGAAACCCTTCTCGTCCCACGGCGCGACGGCCTTGCCGCCGCCCTTGATCCAATCCTTCGCCGCCTTGACCAGGTCAGCGGCGGGAACGACGGCATGAATGAGGTTCAGTGCCTTGGCCTTCTCGACCGTAACGGGATCGCCCTTGAGCAGGATCGTCATCGCGTCCTGCGGCGGCACCAGGCGCGGCACGCGCTGCGTGCCGCCGGCGCCGGGGAACAGGCCGACCTTGACCTCGGGCAGGCCGAGCCGGGTCTTGGGATTCTCCGCGGCCACGCGATAGTGGCAGCACAGCGTGATCTCGAAACCGCCGCCGAGCGCGAGGCCGTTGATCGCGGCCGCCCACGGCTTGCCGGAGGTTTCGATCGAGCGCAGCACCTGCGAAAAGCGCCGGCTCTGCTCGAACAGCATCTGGTTCGCCGCGGTCTCGCCCTGCTCCTTGAGGAGCTTGGCATAGGCCTGGTTCATGCCTTCGAGCATCGACAGGTCGGCGCCGGCGCAGAAGGCCTCCTTGGCGGAGGTGATGACGACGCCCTTCACTGCGGCGTCAGCCGTGGTTTCCTTGACGATCGCGTCGAGTTCGCTGGTCGAGGTCTCGTCGAGCACGTTCATCGAACGGCCCGGGATGTCCCAGGTGACGAGCGCGATGCCGTCGGAATCGGTCTCAACCTTGAAGTTCTTGTAAGCCATGTTGGTTGCTCCTCGGTGCCGCAGCCGATCTCAGGCGCGGCGGTTGATGGTGATCTCGTAGGGTGGGTTAGCCGAAGGCGTAACCCACCACTGTCTTCCTCCGCCGAAACAGACGAAGGTGGGTTACGCTTCGCTAACCCACCCTACGGCAGCTCGCTACACCCGCTCGATGATCGTGGCCGTGCCCATGCCGCCGCCGATGCACAGCGTGACGAGAGCGGTGGACTTGTTGGTACGTTCGAGCTCGTCGAGCACGGTGCCGAGAATCATGGCACCGGTGGCGCCGAGCGGATGGCCGAGCGCGATCGCGCCGCCATTGACGTTGATCCTGGCGTTGTCGATATCGAAGGCCTGGATGTAGCGCAGCACGACGGAGGCGAAGGCCTCGTTGAGCTCGAACAGGTCGATGTCCGACTTCTTCATGCCCGAGCGCGCGAACAGCTTTTCGGTGACGTCGACCGGGCCGGTCAGCATCATCGCCGGCTCCGAGCCGACATTGGCAAACGCGCGGATTTTGGCCCGCGGCTTCAGGCCATACTTGCTCCCCGCTTCCTTGCTGCCGAGCAGCACGGCGCCCGCGCCGTCGACGATGCCCGAGGAGTTGCCGGCGTGATGCACGTAATTGACGCGCTCGATCTCCGGATGCGACTGCACGGCGACGCCGTCGAAGCCGCCCATCTGCGCCATCATCGTGAACGACGGCTGCAGCTGCGCCAGCGACTGCATCGTCGTCGAGGGACGCATATGCTCGTCCTTGGCGAGGATGGTGAGACCGTTGATGTCCTTCACCGGGACGATCGACTTGTCGAAGCGGCCTTCTTCCCAGGACTTCGCTGCGCGCTGCTGGCTCTGCACCGCGTAGGCGTCGACGTCGTCGCGCGAGAAGCCGTACTTGGTCGCGATCAGATCGGCCGACACGCCCTGCGGCATGAAATAGGCGGGCACTGCCATCGACGGATCCATCGGCCAGGCGCCGCCGGAGGCGCCGATGCCGACGCGGCTCATCGATTCGGCACCGCCGCCGATGACGAGCTCGTGCTGGCCGCTCATCACCTGCGCGGCGGCAAAATTCACGGCATCGAGGCCGGAAGCGCAGAAGCGGCTGATCTGCACGCCGGGCACGGCCTCGCCGAGGCCCGCCTTCAGCGCGGCAAAGCGCGCGATGTCGGAGCCGGCTTCGCCGACCGGGTCGACCACGCCGAGCACGACGTCATCGACGGAATCTTCCGGCAAATTGTTGCGGTCCTTCAGCGCCTTCAGCGGCACGGTCGCGAGCGCGAGCGCCGTCACCTCGTGCAGCGAACCGTCCGCCTTGCCGCGGCCGCGCGGGGTTCGAACGTGGTCGTAGATATAGGCATCTGCCATGGGAGCCTCCTGATTGCAGTTATTGGTGACGACCGGGGGCGGTCGCAGTCATTCGTGGAAGGTGAATTCGTAGAACAGCGGCAGGCCTTCGCCGTGGCGAAGGAATTGCCGCGCGGTGTCGTAGGTCTTTGTCCCCGTGCTCAGGTCGAGGATGTGATCGAGCTGGGGGATAGTCGTCGTGTCGGTCAGGTAAAACCCCTCGATGCCGAGAATGCCGACACCATTGGTCTCACAACGATTGACGATGTCGAGGGCTGAGCGCGCGCAGAATTTGTCGCGGCGGAGCCCGGCGCCGAAGGCGCGGAACTCCGCAACGATCACGTCTGCTGCCGACATCGAAATTCCTCAGAAGGCTTCCGCCGGTAGTTCCATGATGGTGGCGCAGCCGGCCTGGATGCGCGCGAGATTGGCGGCGGTCTCCGGCAGCATGCGTTCCATGAAGAAGCGGCCGGTGACGAGCTTGGTCGAGAGATAGGGCGTTGCCCCGCTCTCGGCAATCTTGGCCTGGGTGACCTTCGCCATCTTCGCCCACATGTAGCCGAGCGCGACGAAGCCGAAGAGATGCAGGTAATCGGTGGCGGCAGCGCCGGCATTGTCCGGCTTGGCCATCGCGTTCTGCATCAGCCAGGTGGTGGCCTGCTGGAGATGGCCGAGCGAAGCCGAGAGCGGGGCGACAAAGGGCTTCATCGCCTCGTCGCCACCATTCTCCTTGGCAAAGGCCATGACCTCGCCGAAGAACGCCATGATGGCGCGGCCGCCGTCGCGCGGCAGCTTGCGGCCGACCAGGTCGAGCGCCTGGATGCCGTTGGCGCCTTCATAGATCATCGCAATACGCGCATCGCGCACGAACTGCTCCATGCCCTGCTCGGCGATGTAGCCGTGGCCGCCATACATCTGCTGCGCCTGCACCGCGTTGGCGAAGCCGTAATCGGTGAGGAAGCCCTTCAGCACGGGGGTCATCAGGCCCATGTGGTCGTCGGCGGCCTGGCGGTCCTTGGGGTCTTCGGAACGGTGTGCGACGTCGCTCTTCAGCGCGGTCCACATCACGAAGGCGCGCGCGGCCTCGTTGAAGGCGCGGATCGAGAGCAGCGTACGGCGCACGTCCGGATGCACGATGATCGGGTCGGCCTGCTTGTCCGGCGCCTTTGCGCCGGTGAGCGAACGGCCCTGGATGCGCTCGCGGGCATAGGCGACCGCGTTCTGATAGGCGACCTCGGACTGCGCGAGACCCTGCACGGCGACGCCGAGGCGGGCCTCGTTCATCATCACGAACATGCCCTGCATGCCCTTGTTCTCTTCGCCGATCAGCCAGCCGGTGGCGCTGTCGTAGTTCATCACGCAGGTGGAATTGCCGTGGATGCCCATCTTGTGCTCGATCGAGCCGCACACGACGCCGTTGCGTGCGCCGACCGAACCGTCGGCATTCACCAGGAATTTCGGCACCACGAACAGCGACACACCCTTGATGCCGGCCGGTGCGCCCTCGATGCGGGCGAGCACGAGATGGATGATGTTGGGGGCGAGGTCATGCTCGCCGGCCGAGATGAAGATCTTGGTGCCCGTGATCTTGAAGCTGCCGTCGGCCTGGCGGACCGCCTTGGTACGGAGCATGCCGAGATCGGTGCCGCAATGCGGCTCGGTCAGGTTCATGGTGCCGGTCCATTCGCCGGCCACCATCTTCGGCACGTAGGTCTGCTTCTGCTCGGGCGTGCCGTGCACCAGGAGGGCCGCAGTCGCGCCCATGGTGAGGCCGCCATACATCGAGAACGCCATGTTGGCGGAGATCTGGAATTCGTTGACCGCCTGGCTCAGCGTCACCGGCAGGCCCTGGCCGCCGAACTCCTGTGGCGCGGAGAGACCGAGCCAGCCGCCCTCGGCGACTTGCTTGAAAGCGTCCTTGAAACCCTTCGGCGTGGTGACGCTGCCGTCGTCAGCACGCTTGCAGCCCTCGAGATCGCCGACGCGGTTGAGCGGCTGAAGCACCTCTTCCGCGAGCTTCGCGGCTTCGCCGAGGATGGCTTCGCGCACGTCGCTCGACGCATCGGAGAAGCCGGCCAGATTGTCGTAGCGATCGATCTGGAAGACGTCGTTGAGCAGGAAGTTCACGTCTTCTACGGGGGCTTTATAGATCGGCATGGCGTTCTCCCGGCATCAGCCTTGAAGTCATTGGGTCTTGAGGTGATGATGTTGGCTTATGATTGGGCGGCAAGCTGCTCCGCCATCAGGCGATGCAGCATGTTGATCGCCTTGAGCGGACGCACCATCACCTTGAAATGGGTGATGCGTCCCTCGGCATCGAAAGTGATGATGTCGACACCGTTGATCTCGATGCCGTCGATGACGTTCTTGAATTCGAGCACGGCGCCGTTGGCGCTTCGCCACTCGCCGACATAGCTGAAGCCGGGACCGCCGAGCACCTTCTCGGCGCTCGCGAGATATTTGAAGGTGATGTCGCGGCCGCGCTGGGGCGAATGCACCACGGGGCTTTCGAACACGGCATCAGGATGGAGCAGGTCCCACAGCGCTTTGCTGTCGTGGGACTTCATGAAGGCGTACCAGGAATCGAGGCCGGTCATTGTCAGGATGCCTCCCTAGATCAAGGCCATGCAAAAAACTCGAAAACAACCCCATGCACAGTAGCGAGGAGTTTGATTTCGCTCGGTTTTTGGGGTCGGGTTCTAAGCCCCGACCTTCGGTCACCTCATATGCACATTGACGCATATGCACCAATGCGCATAAAGTCAAGTCAATTGGTCGGGACCTCTAGAAGGGAGCTGGTGCCATGGCGCTGGGCGACGCAATCCTCGCATGCCTGACGGAACGTCCGATGACGGGCTACGAGCTTGCCAAGACGTTCGACTCCTCGATCGGCTTCTTCTGGAAGGCCGATCACCAGCAGATCTACCGCGAGCTCTCCAAGCTGCGCGACCGCGGCTACATCCAAGGCCGCGAGGTCGTACAGTCCGGCAAACCCAATAAACTCATCTATACGCTGACTCCCGAAGGCCGAACAGCGCTGCGGCACTGGGCCGCGCGACCGAGCACGCCGCCCTCGATCAAGGACGACCTGCTGGTGCGGTTGCATGCGCTCGACAGCATCGACATCGAGCCCATGCGCACCGATCTGATGGCCCGGCTGGAGCACCATCGCGACCGGCACGAAAATTACGAGCGCATCCTCAAGAAGCGTTTTCCGGAGGGCACCGCGTCGGGCGTGCTCGACCTCGGTAATTTGCTGCTGCTTCAGCTCGGCGCGCGGCACGAGCAAATGGTGGCCGATTTCTGCGAGGAGGCGCTCCAAGCGCTATCGGCGATGAGCGGCAAGGGCACGGTGGTCCCGCTGGACGAGAACAAGCGCGAAGGGAAGGGCTAGTTCGTCGGCCCCTTAGTACTTCGTGACGACGGGCCTTTCCCAATTGAAGCGGACGTTCACACCGGCGCGGACGATGTCATCCGTCAGCCTGACGTCGCGCGTGACCGCGCCGCTGATCGGCGGATCGACATACCGTTTGCTGCCGAAATCGACGTGCAGATACTCGAGCTTGAGGCTCACGGCGCCCCAGGTATCGACGTAGGCCGCCCATTCGCCCCCGAGGCCGGCGGCCAGGCCCGTACGGGTCTGGGAGCTGGTGACCTGCGCCACCTGGTTGGACACAGTGACTTCGGTCCCGGCGAAGGCGACCCCCGCGGTGCCATAGATCAGGAGCTGATCAAGCGCATAGCCGACGCGGCCGCGGAACATGTCGATCCACTTCTCCCGCGTGCCGCTCGTTACCCCGACGTTGAAGGGCGGCAGGTCCTGCGCCCTGCCGTGCTGGTTGGTCCAGGACACGTCGTTCTCGAAGCCGAGGACGGTCTTTTCGATCTGGAAATCGCAGCCGAAGGCTCCGCCCGCGACGGCGGCACCGCTGAGATTGAACGTGCCCGTGATCGTCGGCCCGGAGACGTCGCCGGCGCGTGCGACATGCTCGCTCTTGCCCCAGTTGCCGCCGCCCTGGATGCCGACATAGCAGGCGGTCCAGTTGTATCCCGCGGGCGCCGCTGCCTTCACCGCGGTCGGTGTCGCCGGGGCATCGGCGGCCACAGCGTGCGATGCCAGTCCGGCCACCATCGCGGCCACGAGCAACCTTTTCATGTCAGCCAACAATCCAGTCAGGCAAGAACCCGCCCGTGGATCGGGCCGTTCTCTATCCTTTGAGACGTGCCGACGAGACGGCTGGCGAAATCTTTGTCGGGGCGGGGGCCGGGCGGCGGCCACGGGCGCTGGAGCGGGTTCCCGCCGCCCAACTTTAAGACACCGGCGACGCGTTCCTTAACCCGTTATTTACCGTAACAGGAAAAAGTCGGTTTTCGAGGCAGACGACCCGCGCCAAATCCGATTGTCTTTGCAACCGGCACGCGAGGGAAGGCTGGAGGCGCCGGGTGGGGCGCCGAAGTCGGAACCGGACAGAGTCATGAATTCGCGCGTATCGTGGAGTGTTGACGGCATCGATCCATCCGTCAGGGAGCGGGCCGAAGCTGCTGCGCGTCGTGCCGGCATGTCACTCAACGATTGGCTGAACTCCACGCTCGGCGAGACTGCCGCGCCGAACTTTCGCGGACCTTACGACCAGCGTCCGCAAGCCCCGAACGTTCCGAGCCAGGAAGCCCGCGAAGTCGCCGACATCCACCAGCGGCTCGACGCGATCACCCAGCAGATCGAACGGATTTCGAAGCCCGCGCCGCGTCAGGACGCCGCGCGCGAGAAGGACGTCTCGCGCGAGCAGGGCGTCGCGCGCCAGCTCAACGACGCGATCTCGCGGCTCGATGCACGGCTGTCGCAAATCTCCCGTCCGCAGCAGCCTCAGGCGCCGCGGCCGGCACCGGCCCCCGTTGAAACGCGGCAGCGCCAGGCCGATGTGGTCGAGCGCGCGGCTGCGCAGGTCTATCGCAATTCACCTCCCTTGAGCCCCGCGTCGTTCGACGTTGCCGTCGCCGAGATCACGGCACGGCAGAGCGAGCTCGACGGCTTTGCGCCGCGGCAGGTGCCGTCGCGCGCCGCGCCGTCGATTGCGCCGATGGCAGCTCCTTTCGCGCCCCCCATGACATCAATGGCGGCGCCGCCCGCGCCTGCCTACGCGCCACCGCAGCCGGGGCCGGATTTCTCGTCGCTCGAGCGCCATTTGCTCAAGATCACGAGCCAGATCGAGTCGCTCCAGCGCCCTGACAATACCGAGCAGGCGATCAACGCTTTCCGCGGCGAGCTTGCCGAGATCCGCCACGCCATCACCGAGGCGATGCCGCGCCGCGCGATCGAATCGATCGAGAACGAGATCCGCTCGCTGCATCGTCGCATCGACGAGACCCGCTCGTCCGGCTCCGACGGTCAGGTGCTGTCCAGCATCGAGCACGCGCTGTCCGACATCAAGCAGGTGCTGCGCACGCTGACGCCGGCCGAGCAGCTCACCGGCTATGACGAGGCGATCCGCAATCTCGGCGCCAAGCTCGATCTGATCCTGCGCGCCAATGACGATCCCTCGACGGTGCGCCAGC
This sequence comes from Bradyrhizobium sp. CCGB20, assembly GCF_024199855.1. Taxonomy (NCBI): domain Bacteria; kingdom Pseudomonadati; phylum Pseudomonadota; class Alphaproteobacteria; order Hyphomicrobiales; family Nitrobacteraceae; genus Bradyrhizobium; species Bradyrhizobium sp. CCGB20. The sequence continues at coordinate 854,460 of NZ_JANADN010000001.1, forward strand.
TCGAAGGCGCGATCTCGGCGCTGCGCGGCATCGTCTCCAACGTCGCCTCCAACGAAGCGCTGGCACGCCTTTCGGACGACGTGCAGCTGCTGTCGTCCAAGGTCGACCAGGTCACCCGCTCCTCGGGGCACGGCGACAGCTTTGCGGTGCTCGAGCAGCGCATCGCGGCGCTCACCGCGGCGCTGGAAACGCGCGAGCGGCCGCAGCCGTCCGAGAGCACCGAGCATCTGGAAGCCGCGATCCGCGCGTTGTCGGACCGTTTCGACCGCATGCAGGTCGGCAACGATTCCGCATCGACGTTTGCGCATCTCGAACAGAGGGTCTCGTATCTGCTGGAGCGGATCGAAGCCGCCTCCGATCCGCGCAACGGTAATCTGAGCCGCGTCGAGGACGGGCTGCACGACATCCTCAGGCATCTCGAACGGCAGCAGGCGACCTATTCCGCGCTGGCCGAGAGCCGCAATTCGGCGCCGCCTTCAGATTCGGGAATGGTCGATCTCGTCAAGCGCGAGCTCTCCGACATCCGCTTCAGCCAGGCCGAGACAAACCGCAGCACCCAGGATTCGCTCGAGGCCGTGCACAGCGCGCTCGGCCACGTCGTCGATCGCCTCTCGATAATCGAGGGTGATCTGCGCGCGGTGCGTACCGCGCCGCCGGCACCCGCGCCGCAGATGCCCATGCCGATGGCTGCTCCGTTCGAGCCGCCGCCGATGGCGCGCGAACAGCGGCCGCAGCAACAGCAACAGCAACCGAAATACGATCCGAAGCCTGAGCTGCCGAACCCGGCCGCCGCGCAACATCCGGCGCAGGGCGCCTTCGTCGCCGCGCCGCGCGAATTCCACGCCGCCGCCGTCGCGCCGCCGCCGGTGCCAACGGCGCCGCAGGTCGCGGCACCCTTGCCGCCGCGTGCGATCAGCGAGATCCTCGAGCCGCACACGGCGCCCGCGCGCGCCGCGCTCGCACCGGAATTGCCGCCGGACCATCCGCTCGAGCCGGGCACCCGGCCGGGCGGCCGCGCCGCCACGCCGTCGGAGCGCATCGCCGCGTCCGAAAGCGCGATCAGCGAAATTCCCGCCGCGCCGAAGGAGCCGGTGTCGTCGTCGAGCTTCATCGCGGCCGCGCGCCGCGCCGCGCAGGCCGCCGCCGCACAGCCGGAAAAGCCGGCCCGCGGTGCCAAGGCGGCAGTCGCAGGCCGCGCCAGGGAGAAGGGCCAGGAAGGCGCCTCGACCATCACCTCGAAAATCCGTTCGCTGCTGGTCGGCGCAAGCGTGGTCGTGATCGTGCTCGGCACTTTCAAGATGGCCATGAACCTGCTCGATGGCGGCGGCCCGGCGCCGTCGCCGCAGGCCATGGAGAATTCGTCGCCCGCGCCCGCGCCGCAGGCTCCGCCGCCGGTCGAGACCAGGCCTGCTGCGCCCGAGCAGGTCACACCGTCGATGACCTCGCCGACGCCGATCGGAAAGCAGTCGCTGAACAATCCCGCACCGGCTCCCATGGCGGGGTCGGGCAGCTCGGCTTCGGTCGAGATCCCGCCGGCTCCCGCAACGCCACCTCCGCCTGCGGCGAGCAACGACGTCACCGGCGCGCTGTCGGGTGCGAGCCGCGCGAAGCTCGGCATGACCCAGGTGCCGCCGAGCGAGAAGCTCCCTGACGGCATCGGCGGTCCGGTGCTGCGCAGCGCCGCGATGAAGGGCGATGCGACCGCGGCCTACGAGATCGGCGTGCGCTTTGCCGAGGGCAAGGGCGTCGCCGCGAATTACGATGAAGCCGCCAAATGGTACGACCGCGCGGCGCAGGCCGGCGTGGTGCCCGCGACCTTCCGCCTCGGCACGCTCTACGAGAAGGGCTTGGGGGTGAAGAAGGACGCCGACATCGCCCGCCGCTACTACACGCAGGCCGCCGAGCGCGGCAATGCCAAGGCGATGCACAATCTCGCGGTGCTCGACGCCGACGGCGGCGGACGCGGCGCCAATTACAAGAGCGCGGCGCAGTGGTTCCGCAAGGCCGCCGATCGCGGTGTCGCGGACAGCCAGTTCAACCTCGGCATCCTCTATGCCCGCGGCATCGGCGTGGAGCAGAACCTCGCCGAATCCTACAAATGGTTCACCCTCGCCGCCGCCCAGGGTGACGCGGATGCGTCCGGCAAGCGCGACGACGTCGCCAAGCGGCTCGACCCGCAGTCGCTCGCCGCCGCCAAGCTCGCGATCCAGACCTTCAGCGCCGAGCCGCAGCCCGACGACGCCGTCAATGTCACAGCGCCCGCAGGCGGCTGGGACAGCGCGCCGCAGGCCAACGCAAAGCCGGCGCCGAAGCCGGTCGCGACCAAGCGCTCGGCGTCGGCCGCGCATTAAACGGATCTCTTTCCCCTCATGGTGAGGAGCGCGCCCTTGCGCGCGTCTCGAACCATGCAGGCCCCGTTCTGGATCCGGGCCTCGCCCTTCGAGACGCCTGCTGCGCAGGCTCCTCAGGGTGAGGAGCGAAAGCGTCGCCATTCACCACGCGCAAATTTCCCGGTCCCGCCCGGCGGCGAATTCCGCTATTGAAGGGCGCGGCAATCGTTCCGACCGTCCGGCGAGCATTCCGCGCAATCGATCCGTCTCGCCGAGCGTGGTTCAATGCAGCTCTACCTCCCGATCGCCGATCTGCCGGTCAACATCTTCCTGGTGTTGGCGATGGGCGCGGCGGTCGGCTTCGTCTCCGGCATGTTCGGGATCGGCGGCGGCTTCCTGATGACGCCGCTTCTGATCTTCATCGGGATCACGCCGGCGGTCGCGGTCGCCTCCGTTGCGAGCCACATCGCGGCCTCCTCCTTTTCCGGCGCGCTGTCCTACTGGCGGCGGCGTGCGATCGATCCGGCGCTCGCGAGCGTGTTGTTATGCGGCGGTGTCACCGGCACGGCGCTCGGGGTGTGGACCTTCACGCAGCTTCGCGCGCTCGGCCAGCTCGATCTGATGATCGCGCTCTCTTACGTCGTGCTGCTCACGACGGTCGGCAGCCTGATGTTCTCCGAGGGCCTGCGCGCGCTGATGCGCACCCGGCGCGGCGCGGTGCCACCACGCCGCACGCATAGCTGGATCCACGGCCTGCCGCTCAAGATGCGGTTCAAGCGCTCGAAGATCTATCTCTCGGTCATCCCCGTCGTGGTGGTCGGCATCGTGATCGGCTTCATCGGCGCCATCATGGGCATCGGCGGCGGCTTCATCCTCGTGCCGATCATGATCTATCTGCTGCGGGTGCCGACCTCGACGGTGATCGGGACCTCGATGGTCCTGACGCTGGTCACGATGCTGTTCGCGACCTTGCTGCATGCGGTGACCAATCATCTCGTTGACGCCGTGCTGGCGCTGATCCTGATGGTCGGCGGCGTCACCGGCGCGCAGTTCGGCGCCCGCGCCGGCCAGAAGATCCGCGGCGAGCAGCTGCGGCTATTGCTGGGCCTGCTGATCCTCTCGGTCGGCGTCCGCTTCGCGATCGAGCTGGTGATCCGGCCCGAGGATCTCTTCACCATCCGCGAATTGGGGGTGAGCGGATGATGCGGACAGCTCTCGCGGTCCTGCTCGTCCTACTGCTCGGCTCGGTCGCGCGTGCCGAGCGACTGATCGTGTCGGTCTCCAACCATCGCGTCACGGTGACGCCGAACTATTCCGGCGAGGAGCTGGTGCTGTTCGGCTCGGTCGAGAAGGACGCTTCCACGCCCGTTGACCGCAAGAGCTACGATCTCGTCGTCACCGTGATGGGCCCGCGCGCCGATATGGTGACGCGGCGCAAGGAGCGCACCTTCGGGATCTGGATCAACACCGACTACCGGCAGTTCCTGCAGGTGCCGAGCTATCTCGCGCTGTTCGCCAACCGCCCGTTCGACCTCATCACCTCGCCCGAGATCGCGCGGCGGCAGCAGATCGGGCTCAACAACGTCTTGCTGACCCAGCGCGTCAGTGGCGACTTCGCCGACGTGGTGCCGCACGACGCCTTCCGTTCGGCCTTCGTCCGCTTGCGCACCGAGCGCGGCCTCTATCGCGAGGACGCGAGCGCGGTGACGTTCCTGACCCCGACGCTGTTCCGCACCGGCATTCCGCTCCCGGCGGAGGTGCCGATCGGAACCTATGATGTGGAGATCAAGCTGTTCGCCGACGGCGCGTTCATCGGCAAGACCGAGACCGCGTTCGAGATCGTCAAGGTCGGCTTCGAGCAGTTCGTCGCGACCAGCGCGCGGCAGCACGGGCTGATCTACGGCCTCGTCACCGCGGCCATGGCGCTGATGACGGGCTGGATGGCGTCGATTGTATTCAGGAAGGATTAGCTGCCGTCATTGCGAGGAGCGAAGCGACGAAGCAATCCAGACTGCGTCAGCGGTGAGATTCTGGATTGCTTCGCTGCGCTCGCAATGACGGCTGCGGCAGCTACGGCGCCTCGATCACCGTCGGCACGCCGGGCTCCAGCAGGCGCAGACGCGTCCCGAAGCCGAGCACGTCGAAGGTCTTGCGTAGATCCTCGCTGTTCTGGCGGAAATGCGCCCAGCCCTCGGTGTGCACGGGCACGATCATCGCATCCGGAAAGGCGCGCGCCGTCTCGATGGTGTCGTTGGTGTCCATCGTGAGATGGAACGGCCCGCGCGTCTGCGCGGCGCCCGCGAACGGCATCACTACGGTGCATTTGAAGCGGCGCGCCACCTCGGCAACGCCGTCGAACCAGGTGGTGTCGCCGCTGATATAGACCGCGCCCGTGTCCTTGCGGCTCGACGACACCACGAAGCCGATGACGTCGCCGGACAGCGGCTCGATGCCGGCCGGGCCGTGGCGCGCAGGCGTCGCGGTGATCGTCAGCGCGTTGCCGTCGCGGTCCTTCACATGCGCGGTGGCCCAGGGCGCGAGCCCTTCGACGTGGCCGCCGAGGCGCCTGGCGCCGGCCTCCGTCGTCAGCGCACGCCTGGCTTTGAGCAGAAATTCGCGGCCGGAATTATCGAGATTGTCGGAGTGTTGGTCGTGACTGAGCAGCACGGCGTCGATCGGGCCGATCGCATCGGCCTTCATCGCGGGACCGATCGTCTTCTCTAGCTTCACATGCGGCAGCTGGTAGGCACCGGGAGCATCGAAAGTCGGATCGGTGAGCAGGCGGAAGCCGTCGATCTCGATCAGCGCGGTCGGGCCGCCGATCAGGGTGATGGAAATGGGCATGATGAACTCCTCCTACGCGGCCGGCTTCGCGGGGCGCGTCACCAGATAAATGCCGAGTGCGACAGGAACGATCCCGAGCAAGTCGCGCGCCTCGACATGCTCGCCGAGCACGATGTAGGCGAACAGCATGCCGAGCGGCGGCATCAGGAAATGATAGGCGCTCGCGGCGGTGGCGCCACACACTTTCAGGAGATGAAACCAGAGCCAGTAGGCGAGGATCGAGCCGCCGAGCACGAGGAACGCGAAGGCGCCGACCAGGCCCGGGGTGAAATCGATCGCGTGGACGTCGGCGAAGGTGAACGCGACCGGCGTCAGCACGATGCCGGCGGCGAGATTCTGCACGCCATTGCCGATCCACAGGGACCCCTTTGGCGCGAGCAGCTTGAACAGGATGGTGCCGGCGACGATGGAGGCGAGCGAGGCCAGGGTGAAGACGATGCCGTGCAGGGAATCAGTGCCGACCGACAGCCGATGCCAGACGATCGCCGTCACGCCGATGATGCCGAGGAGAAGGCCGCTCGCCTTGCGCCAGGTCATGCCTTCGCCGAGCAAAAGCGCTGCGAGCGCGGCGGTGAACACGGGATTGGCCGAGACGATCAGGCCGCCGAGGCCGGCGGAGACCGATTGCAGGCCGGTGTAGCCGAGCCCCAGATAGAGCGCGTTGTTGGCGATGCCGAGCACGGCGAAGATCGCTGCATCGCGCCAGGACAACGACCAGTCGCCGCGGATCAGCGTGGCGCCGAGGATCAGGATGCCGGCGAGCGAGAAGCGCGCGGCGAGCAGGATCAGCGGCGGGCAATGGGTGACGCCGATCTTGCCGGCGACGAAGGCGTAGCTCCAGAGCAGGCAGAACAGGCCGATAGCGAGCGGCAGCGCGTTGAAGCGGCTGCGGGGGACGGACATCGAGGGGGCGAGGGACATCTGGGCATTCTCCTGAGCCCTCGATCTAGGGAGCAGGCTTGTCATTTGGAAATTAAATGATTAACTGCCAGTCAGTGGATTTTTGAATGGAGGCGGCCATGCTCGATCTGGAGCTCCTGCGCAGCTTCGTCTCGGTGGTCGAGGCCGGCGGCTTTACCCGCGCCGGCGAGCGGGTCCACCGCACGCAGTCGACCGTCAGCCAGCAGATCAAGCGGCTGGAGGAGGACGTCGGCCAGGTCCTGCTGCACCGTGACGGCAAGGACGTGCGTCCCACCGAGGCCGGCGAGCGGTTGCTGTCCTATGCCCGCCGGCTGCTGACGCTCGCCGAGGAGGCGCGCGACGTGCTGCGCGAGCCCGACAGCGAAGGCGCGATCCGGCTCGGCATCCCCGAGGATTTTGCGGCCTATCGTCTCGCGAAGCTGCTGGGTGCGTTCTCGCGCTCGCATCCGGGCGTACGGCTGGATGTGCGCGCCGACCAGAGCAAGAACCTCTCTCGCGACCTCGAACGCAGCGAGCTCGACCTCGCATTGTTCAAGCGCGAAGCCGGAGCGAAAGGCGCCATCGCGGTGTGGCCGGAGCGGGTGCACTGGGTTACCAGCAAGAGCCATCCGGTCGACGTCAACGCGCCGTCGGTGCCGCTGATCGGATTTCCGCTTGGCTGCCTCTACCGCGCCGGTGCCATCCACGCGCTGGAAAGCGCGGGCCGCGCCTGGCACATGTCCTATTCGTCATCGAGCCTCGCAGGCATCCAGGCTGCGGTCGCCGCCGGCATGGGGCTGAGCATCCTGTCGGAGATGTCGATCCAGTCCGACCACCGCGTGCTGACGGCGAAGGACGGTTTCGAGCCGATCAACCGGACCGAAGTGGCGCTGATGGCTTCGCCCGGCGCCAGCCCCGCAACGCTGCGCCTTGCGGATCGGCTCGCGGAGTTTTGTGAGGATGTGCAGGCGAGGGCGGCGTGATCACTCCGCCGGAATCACGGTGATCTCCGGCCACAACGCCTTCCATCGCGCGGCCTTCACCGCGTAACTCGCCGCCGAAAAATTTGGCCCCGGGTTGGGCCGCGCGATCAATCCCGCGATGTCGTCGAAACCGTGCGGTGCGTAGACCTCGAAGCCGTCGCGAGCGCGTCTCACGCCGACTTGCGTGTTCTGTGTGAGGAAGCGGTCGATGCCGTCGGTCGAGCAGGTCAGGGGTGGATAGGGCAGGCCGTGCTTGCCGGGATACCACAGATGCACACGCGCCTGGTTGCGGGTCTCGACCTTGACGCCGAGATGTCCGAACCGCGCATGCAGTGTGCGGATCACCGCATCCTCCGCCTCCCATGACGTATCAGGATCGAAATAGAACACGTCGTAATCGGCGATACCGTGATCGACCGTGCGACCGGTAAGCACGTTCCACGCCGTCTGCACCAGGCATCCCGACACCAGCCATGCATCGGGCAACGCGAGCCGCGCCAGTTCGTCGATGATCACGACGTTGACGGGGTTCTTCAGCGCCAGCGCAAGAAAGCGGTCCTGATCCATCGCGGCTATTCACGTGCTCGCGTCGAACGCGGTGCGCGCCGCCTTCGAGGCGAGGCCACGCCAGCGCCGCCGCAGGAATGGCTCGACGATCGTGCGCTTGGCCTTCGACAGGCGGATCAGCACGATCGGGTAGTCGGCATAATGATCGGTGAAATAGAAGATCCTTGGCTGGCTCTCGACCAGCATGGCGCGCTCGTCGACCGGCACGTCAGGGACGACGAGACTGTCGCCGTCCTCCTTCAGACGCGCCAGCAGCTTCTTGCGCACCTTCAGTGCGGGCGTGCCGTAGGAGGTGCCGTCCTCGACCTCCGGCCACGTCAGCGCGAAGTTTCTGACGTCGTCGAAGGTCATCTGCCGTCTCCGCGATTGACGCCCTCATCCTGAGGAGCCCGCGAAGCGGGCGTCTCGAAGGATGGCCGCTGATGAGATCGGGGCATCATGGTTCGAGACGGCGCTTCGCGCCTCCTCACCATGAGGACCTTCGTCAGTGCACGGCGGTGAAGAACCGCGTGAGCCGGAAGCCCGAGAGCCAGGTCCACACCGGCTGGCCGCGCATGCCGAGATCCCAGGAGCCGAGCACGGCATCCGCGCGTCCGACCAGATTGTCGATCGGCAGCAGGCCGACGCCACCGGAGCGCAAGGGCACGCGGCTGTCCGCGGAATTGTCTCTGTTATCGCCGAGCACGAAGAGATGGCCGGCCGGGACCGTCACCTCGGGCGTGTTGTCGAGCGGACCGTTGTCGCGCATCTTGAAGATCAGATGTGACACGCCGTTCGGCAGCGTCTCGATGTAGCGATAGGCGGGCTCGCTGCCGCCATTGTCGTCCTCGGCGGCGCCGACGCCATCCGGCTTCAGTTCGGCGGGGCGGTCGTTGATGAAGAGCTGCCCTTGCCGCATCTGGATGCGGTCGCCGGGCAGGCCGACGACGCGCTTGACCCAGGCCTGCGAGCGATCGCCGGGCCAGCGGAACACGACGACGTCGCCCTGCTTCGGCGTCTCCGCGAAGACGCGTCCGCTTTCGGGCAGGTTGATCTGGATCGGCAGCGACGAGGTGCCGTAGCCATAGGGGAATTTCGAGGCGAGCAGCGCATCGCCGATCAGCAGCGTCGGCTCCATCGAGCCTGACGGCACATAGAACGGTTCGGCGAGCGCACCCTTGGCGATGAACACGGCGGCGACGATGCCGGCGAGCTGCATGAGTTGCCCCGCCCAGCCGCTGCTCTTCCGCTTGGGGGTGACAGTTACTTTCTCAACGCTCATGCGCCCGTTCCACCCACCGTAATGCGTTCCATCAGAAGTGACGGCTGGCCGACGCCGACGGGCACGCCCTGGCCGTTCTTGCCGCAGGTGCCGATGCCGGTGTCGAGCGCGAGATCGTTGCCGATCATGCGGATGCGATGCAGGTCGGTCGGCCCGTTGCCGATCAGCATGGCGCCCTTCAGCGGCGCGCCGATCTTGCCGTTTTCGATCTTGTAGGCCTCGGTGCACTGGAAGACGTATTTGCCCGAGGTGATGTCGACCTGACCGCCGCCGAAATTCGCGGCGAACACGCCGTTCTTCACGGAGGCGAGGATCTCGGCCGGGTCGCGGTCGCCCGCGAGCATGTAGGTGTTGGTCATGCGCGGCATCGGCACATGGGCATAGCCCTGGCGGCGGCCGTTGCCCGTCGGCTTCATGTTCATCAGCCGCGCGTTCTGGCGGTCCTGCATGTAGCCGACCAGGATGCCGTCCTCGATCAGCACGGTGCGGTTGGTCGGCGTGCCCTCGTCGTCGATCGACAGCGAGCCGCGGCGCGAGGCGATGGTGCCGTCATCGACCACGGTGACGCCCTTGGCCGCGACCTGCTGGCCCATCAGGCCGGCAAACGCCGAGGTCTTCTTGCGGTTGAAATCGCCTTCGAGCCCATGGCCGACCGCTTCATGCAGCATCACGCCGGGCCAGCCTGCGCCGAGCACGACGTCCATCTCGCCGGCGGGGGCGGGGATCGATTCCAGATTGACCAGCGCCTCGCGCAGCGCGCCGTCGGCGGCCTCGCGCCAGGACCTGGTCTCGATGAACTCGGCATAGCCGGCGCGGCCGCCATAACCCTTGCTGCCGCTCTCCTGGCGGTCGCCCTGGCCGGCGACGACGGAGATGTTGACGCGCACGAGCGGGCGGATGTCGCGATAGCTCTCGCCATCGGGCCGCAGGATCTCGACCACCTGCCAGGTCGCGCCCAGGCTGACGCTGACCTGCCGCACCCGCGGATCCTTGTCGCGCAGATAGGCGTCGATCTCGGCGAGCAGTTTTACTTTCGTCTCGAAGCCGGGCGCGTCCAGCGGATTGTCGTCGGCATAAAGCCGCACATTGGTGTGTGGGGGCGGCGCGGCAAAACTGCCGGAGTAGCCGCCACGCACGGCCGCCACCGCGTCGGCGGCGCGAATCAGCGCCGGCAACGACACGTCGGAGGAGTGAGCGTAGCCTACGGCATCGTCCTTGACCGCGCGTAAGCCAAAACCCTGCGAGGTGTCGTAGGTCGCCTGCTTCAGCCGCCCATTGTCGAACATCAGCGCTTCGGTCTGGCTGTATTCCAGGAACAATTCGCCGTCGTCGGCACCGGCAAGCCCGCGTACGAGCTCGTTGCGAACCTGGTCGCGGTCGAGATTGGCGCGGTCGAGCAGGGAGGTTGTGGCTGGATTGGTCATGCGTCCGTCCATTATCGGAAGATGTAGGGCAAGATAATGGTTTCGGACCGGTTCCGCGAGGGGGCGCGCCGTCACATTACGGAAACGATAGGATAGGGGAGCCGGACCTGATGACACCAGGCCGGGTGGAGCGCGCGGTCATGAGCGCTCCACCGTTCGCGGCGCTATTTCAGCGGCAGAAACAGCTCCGCGACCGTCTCGTGCTCCGGCACTTCCGGGAAGAAGCTCAGCCGCTGGCAATAGAGCGGAAAATCCCGCACTTCCTCGCCGCTGGCGGGAAGCCAGTCGCGATAAAGGTAGAGCGCGGCGGGCTCCAGATTGTCGGTGTAGCCGACGACGCGCAGCACGGCGCAGCGTCCGCCCGGGATCTCGCCGGCCTTGATCTCCTCGCCGTTCGCCGCGATCGGCTGATCGGTCCCGACACAAAGGTCCATGCGATATTCGGCAGGCGGCACGGGGCGCCGCTCGGAATACCAGACATTGAAGGTCGGACTTGTGCTGGGGTGAAGGCCAGCGGCCTTGCGCCACGCGATAAACCGCCGGATGGTTGCGCCGAGCGTCGCCGGGTCGCCCCGATGCTCCATGATCGCGACCCGCGTTGCGGGCACGTCGCGGATCATCACCTCGTCGGGGGTAAAAGTCTTCTGCATGAGCTTGTTCCTCGCGTTGTCGAGAGGCCCGAAGGCCGCAAGCCACGGCTCCCAGTCGGGAGACTTCCGGAACGACGAAGGCGATTGCCCGAACCGTTGCCGAAAGGCGCGGGCGAAGGCATCCGGTGCATCGTAACCGGCATCCATCGCGATGTCCGTGACGCTTTGGGCGTCCGTGTAGGCCAGCCGGTACGAAGCGCGCTTCATACGGGCAAGCTGGACATAGCGATGCACGGACAACCCGAAGGTCGCCGTGAACTGCCGGTGGAAGTGAAATTTTGAGAAGGCCGCAACGCCACTCACCGTGTCCAGCTCCAGATCACCGTCAAGATGCCGGTCGATGTGATCCAGCACGCGCTGCATCCGGGCGTGGTAGTGTTGAAGTGCCGCCTTCATCGTCCCTTCCTCCGTGGCGACACCAGTTAGGCGGTCACGGATATGGCACGCTCGACCGATATTGCGGTTTGGCGGGACAGCCCTACGGCAGCTTGTCGTAGCCCTCGCCGAGCCCGTTCAGGCTGAGCGGGAAGCCGATGCCTTCTTCCGGGGTCTCGAAGATGATGAAGGTGGCGGTCTTGGCGGTGCGGAGCTGGCCGAGCAGCTTGTCGTCCATGACGACCTCGGCGACGCAGCCATTGGGCAGGCAGCGGACGAAGCCGGCGCGGCCGACGTCCTGGTTGTCGAGCTTCAGCCCGAGGCCGGAGGGCAGCAGCACGCCGAGCGGGGCGACCACCCGCATCAGCCGGCTCTTCTGGTCGGCGGTCTTGAGCACGATCACGGTCAGGCCGGCATTGGAGCGGTCTTCGGCCACCACGCTCTGGATCAGGGCGCATTGCTCGGTCTGGGCGCCCGGCGGGGTGTCGCAGCGGATCTGCCAGTCGCCATGGACGGAGCGCACCGCGCCCTGCGCATGGGCGGGGCCCGGCAGCGTCAGGACGATGAACGCCGCCAGCAGGGCTGCCAGAACCGTGAGGCCGCTAGCCTGCCTTGCCATGCATCTCGAAAACCCCATCGGGTCGGTCCCTCTGCTCGCCTGGATCGCTCGCACCTGGCGGACTGATACGGGAATGACGGCGTCTTGAAGGCGATTCGCAAGCAAATTCCGCGCCGCCCACATCGCCGTCGCCCGCACGAATCAGGTTCCTGCGCGGCTGCCTGCCAGTGCCTACCGCGGGCAATTCCGCTGTCAAGCCGCAGCATCCCGGGAAACGGTATTTTTGTTTGATGTTACTGGGAAATATCTTGCGGGTGATGGCTGACAGACGGGGCTCAAGACTGCATTGCGATAGATCAAGAATTATGGTTTGAGAGGCTTGATTTCGGCGTTCTAGCGATCTGGCCCCAATTCCTCTTAGAGGTATTCTTGCGTGGCGGTTTGTCAGGCGGACGAATCGAATAAGCGTTTCCCGCGAACAGGGGAATGCACTTGGGGTGATTTCGTAAGGGGAGCGCGACGGCATGAGGATGTCGATGGGCCGGGTCGGCCGGCACTTGCTGGGATTGGCCGTGGCGGGTCTGACGCTGGCGACGGGCGGTTTGGCATTTGCCGCCGAGCTCGGGCAGCCGGCGCCATGGGAGTGGACGCTTCAGCAATCCGCCTCCCCGGTGATGGACAACATCGTCTGGTTCCATAACTTCCTGTTCGTGCTGATCACGCTGATCACGCTGTTCGTTCTGGCGTTGCTGGTGATCGTGGTCATGAAGTTCAACGCGAAGGCCAATCCGGTGCCGTCGCGGACCACCCACAACACGCTGATCGAGGTGGCGTGGACGCTCGTTCCGGTGCTGATCCTGGTCGGTATCTCGGTGCCGTCGTTCCGCCTGCTGTTCCTCGAGCTCGACGTGCCGAAGGCGGATTTGACCATCAAGGCCACGGGCAAGCAGTGGTACTGGTCCTACGCCTACCCCGATAACGGCAAGTTCGAGTTCGACTCGCTGATGGCCCAGGACAAGCAGCCCCGGCTGCTCGGTGTCGACAATGAGATGGTCGTGCCGGTGAACAAGGTGGTTCGTGTCCAGGTTACCGGCGCAGACGTGATTCACGCCTTTGCGCTGCCGGCTTTCGGCGTCAAGATCGACGCCATTCCGGGGCGCCTGAACGAGACCTGGTTCAAGGCTACCAAGACCGGCATGTTCTATGGCCAGTGCTCGGAGCTCTGCGGCAAGGACCACGCCTTCATGCCGATCGCGATTCGCGTGGTGGAGGACCAGGAATTCGCCTCCTGGGTTGAAACGGCGAAGAAGAAATTTGCGAGCGGCGGCACCAGCACTTTCGCCTCCGCGGCCGGCCCGACGCAGTAAGCGCCGGGGCAAGGCTCGAGGGACTGAAAGCGACATAAAGGGCGGGACCTCCAAAGGGTCCGAACGGGACGCAAGGCAGGATTTGAAAATGGCAACGAGCGCAGCGGCACACGGCGATCACGCGCATGACCACGAGCACGCCCATCCGACCGGATGGCGGCGCTACGTCTATTCGACCAACCACAAGGACATCGGCACGATGTACCTGATCTTCGCGGTCATCGCCGGCGTCATCGGCGCCGCGATGTCGATCGCGATCCGTGCCGAGTTGATGTATCCGGGCGTGCAGATCTTCCACGAGACGCACACCTACAATGTGTTCGTGACCTCTCACGGCCTGATCATGATCTTCTTCATGGTCATGCCGGCGATGATCGGCGGCTTCGGCAACTGGTTCGTGCCGCTGATGATCGGCGCGCCGGACATGGCGTTCCCGCGCATGAACAACATCTCGTTCTGGCTGCTGCCGGCCTCCTTCGCGCTGCTGCTGATGTCGACCTTCGTCGAGGGCGAGCCGGGTGCCAACGGCGTCGGCGCCGGCTGGACCATGTATGTGCCGCTGTCGAGCTCGGGTCACCCGGGCCCGGCCGTCGACTTCGCGATCCTGTCGCTGCATCTGGCGGGCGCTTCGTCGATCCTCGGCGCCATCAACTTCATCACCACCATCTTCAACATGCGCGCGCCGGGCATGACCCTGCACAAGATGCCGCTGTTCGTGTGGTCGATCCTGGTGACGGTGTTCCTGCTGCTGTTGTCGCTGCCGGTGCTCGCCGGTGCGATCACCATGCTGCTCACCGACCGCAACTTCCACACCACCTTCTTCGCGCCTGACGGCGGCGGCGACCCGGTGCTGTTCCAGCATCTGTTCTGGTTCTTCGGTCACCCCGAGGTTTACATCCTGATCCTGCCCGGCTTCGGCATGGTCAGCCAGATCATCTCCACCTTCTCGCGCAAGCCCGTGTTCGGCTATCTCGGCATGGCCTACGCCATGGTCGCGATCGGTGGCATCGGCTTCGTGGTGTGGGCGCACCACATGTACACGGTCGGCATGTCCTCGGCGACGCAGGCCTATTTCGTCGCTGCCACCATGGTGATCGCGGTTCCGACCGGCGTGAAGATCTTCTCGTGGATCGCCACGATGTGGGGCGGCTCGATCGAATTCCGCGCACCGATGATCTGGGCGGTGGGATTCATCTTCCTGTTTACGGTCGGCGGCGTCACCGGCGTCGTGCTGGCGAACGCGGGCGTCGACCGCGTGCTCCAGGAGACCTACTACGTCGTCGCGCACTTCCACTACGTGCTGTCGCTCGGTGCGGTGTTCGCGATTTTCGCCGGCTGGTACTACTGGTTCCCGAAGATGTCGGGTTACATGTACAACGAGACGCTCGCGAAGGCGCATTTCTGGGTCACCTTCGTCGGTGTGAACCTCGTGTTCTTCCCGCAGCACTTTCTCGGCCTGTCGGGCATGCCGCGCCGCTACGTCGACTATCCCGATGCGTTCGCGGGCTGGAACCTGGTCTCCTCGGTCGGTTCTTACATCTCCGGCTTCGGCGTGCTGATCTTCCTCTACTGCGTGCTCGACGCTTTCATGAAGAAGGTGCCGGCCGGCGATAATCCGTGGGGTGCAGGTGCGACCACGCTGGAATGGACGCTGTCCTCGCCGCCGCCCTTCCACCAGTTCGAAGTGCTGCCCCGCGTGCAGTAAGCCAACGCTCGCGGCGCCCGTGACGGGCGCCGCGGCTCTATAAATAAGCGAGTCAAAACTAGTGTCCGTCCTCGACCACAACGCCATCGACATCAATCCCCGCATCTCCGAGGCGGAGGTTGGCGACTACATCGCGCTGCTCAAGCCGCGGGTGATGTCGCTGGTGATCTTCACCGCGCTGGTCGGGATGGCGATGGCGCCCGGGCATTTCCACTGGGTGCTGGCGATCACCTCGCTGCTCTGCATCGCCGTCGGCGCCGGCGCTTCCGGCGCGCTCAACATGGCGCTGGAAGGCGACATCGACGCCAAGATGTCGCGCACGGCGAACCGGCCGATTCCGCGCGGCCGCATCACCCGCCCTGAAGCCATGGCGTTTGGCCTGACGCTGTCCTTCTTCTCGGTGATGACGCTCGGCATTCTCGTCAACTGGATCGCGGGCGCGCTGCTCGCCTTCACCATCTTCTTCTACGTCGTGATCTACACGATGGGCCTGAAGCGCCGGACCGCGCAGAACATCGTGATCGGCGGCGCCGCCGGCGCGCTGCCGCCGGTGGTGGCCTGGGCCGCGGTCACAGGCACGGTCGACGTCGAGCCGCTGCTGCTGTTCGCCATCATCTTCTTCTGGACGCCGCCGCACTTCTGGGCGCTGGCGCTGTTCCGCTCCGACGATTACGCGCGTGCCGGCATTCCGATGCTGCCCAACGTCGCCGGTCCCGACGCGACGCGGCTTCAGATTCTGCTCTACACCATCGTGCTGATCGCGGTCGCCGCCGCGCCCTGGGCGCTCGGCTATTTCGACGCCATCTACGGCGTGGTCTCGCTGATCCTGGGGGCCGGCATGCTGGTGCTCGCGATCAACGTCTATATGCGCCGCGAGCGCAGCCAGTCGCTGCGCGCGACCCGCAAGCTGTTTGCCTTCTCCATCTTTTATCTGTTCGCGCTGTTTGCGACCCTGCTGGCCGAGGTCGTGTTCCGGGCGCTTGCTCCGATGGTTGGGGGCGCATGATCGCAGCGATGGCCGACAAACCCGAGCCAGATGGAATCGTCCTTACCGAGGCGCAGAAGAAGAGCCGTCGCCACCGCTCGGTCGCGATCGCGCTGGCGCTCGGCGTGCTCGTGGTGCTGTTCTTCGCCGTCACCATGGTCAAGGGACCGGCGGTGCTAGTCCGGCCGATGTAGGGAACATGGATCAAAAGCCGACCATATCGCAGGATGTCAGCGCCAAGCCGGTCAATCGCACGTCGGCCAAGAGCCGCGGGCTGGGCCGCGATGTGGTGGTTGCTTCCATCTGCGGCGGCGTGGTCGCGCTGATGGTCGGCGCCTCCTACGCGGCCGTGCCGTTCTACAACTGGTTCTGCCGCGCCACCGGCTTCAACGGCACGACCCAGGTCGCGACCGCTGCCCCTGCGACCGGTCCGATCGCGCGGAAGATTGCCGTGCGCTTCGATTCCAATGTCGCGCCCGGACTGCCCTGGAAGTTCGAGCCGGAGCAGAACGAGATCGAGGTCAATATCGGCCAGGTCGTGACCGTCTTCTACACCGTGACCAACCAGGCCGCGCGGACCACTGCGGGCCAGGCCGCCTACAACGTCGCCCCGCTGACGGTCGGCTCCTACTTCCAGAAGATCAACTGCTTCTGCTTCACCGAGCAGACCATGGCGCCGGGCGAGAAGCGCGAGATGCCGGTCGTGTTCTACGTCGATCCGTCGATTGCCGACGACCACGAGAACGACGGGCTGAACACGATCACGCTGTCCTACACGTTCTATCCGGTGAAGGATCCGGTGGTGAAGCCGCTGGCATCGGGCGAAGACGACAAACGCAAGGGAAATCTCTGATCGCCGGGCTCACGCTCAGCGGGTTGGACACAAGGGGATAAGTGCCGGACAGGCACGGGATTGAGGAGAGAGACCGCAAATGGCAACGGCGCACACCAAGCATCACGACTACCACCTGGTCGATCCCTCCCCGTGGCCCGTCGTCGGCTCCATCTCGGCTTTCATCATGGCGGTTGGTGCGATCACCTGGATGCACCACATGTTCTCGGCCGCGCCGATCATCTTCGGCGTCGGGACCGTCGGCGTGATCTACACCATGGCGAGCTGGTGGGCGGACGTGATCAAGGAAGCCCAGTACAAGGGCGACCACACCCGCGTCGTGCAGCTGCATCACCGCTACGGCATGATCCTGTTCATCGCCTCCGAGGTGATGTTCTTTGTCGCCTGGTTCTGGGCCTATTTCAACGCAGCGCTGTTTCCGGCCGACGCGGTCCACGCCACCCGCGACGCCGTCTTCGGCTGCGGCCTCGGCACCGCGGCCGGCGCCTGCTCCGTTCCGGGCACCTGGCCGCCGCACGGCATCGAGACCTTCGATCCCTGGCATCTGCCGCTCCTGAACACGCTGATCCTGCTGACGTCAGGCACCACCGTGACCTGGGCGCATCATGCGCTGCTCGAGAACGATCGCCAGGGCCTGAAGTACGGCCTGATCCTCACCGTCGTGCTCGGCGCGCTCTTCACCTGCGTGCAGGCCTATGAGTACAGCCACGCGGCGTTCTCGTTCGGCGGCAACGTCTATGGCGCGACCTTCTTCATGGCGACCGGCTTCCACGGCTTCCACGTCCTGGTCGGCACCATCTTCCTGCTGGTCTGCCTGTTCCGCGCCTATGCCGGCCACTTCACGCCGACCCAGCATCTCGGCTTCGAGTTCGCCGCCTGGTACTGGCACTTCGTCGACGTGGTCTGGCTGTTCCTGTTCCTCTGCATCTATGTGTGGGGACACGGCGCCGAGACCATGGCCCACGGCGCGCACTGAGCCGCGACTGATCAATCAGAAAGGGCGGCCGCAGGGCCGCCCTTTCGCTTTTCGTCCGCCGGAAGCCTTGCTGAAAGAAGCCTTGGCGGAAACTGTGCTAGAGTCCGCGACATGAACGACACCGCCGGCACGTCCGAGCCCCAAACCACCGTCCTGCAAAGCGCAATGCGCGGGCTCGCCTGCAAATGCCCGCGCTGCGGCCAGGGCAAGCTCTATGCGGGCTTCCTGACGCTCGCGCCGTCCTGCGACCGCTGCGGCCTCGACTATGCCTTCATCGATACCGGCGATGGTCCTGCGATCTTCATCATCATGCTGGCCGGCGGGATCGTCGTTGCGTGCGCGCTCATCGTCGAGGTCAAATACCAGCCGCCGTACTGGCTGCATGCCGCGCTGTGGCTGCCGCTGATCCTCGCCACCACGTTATTGCCGTTGCGCGCCATGAAGTCGCTGCTGATCGCGCTGCAATTCCATCACAAGGCGGCACCGGGCCGGCTGGTCGACCGCGCGAAATGAACGAGACCGCGCGCAAGCCTCGCGTGGCCGGCTTCGCGCTGTTCACGCTTTTCCTGACGGCGGTGTTCGTCGCGCTCGGTGCCTGGCAATTGCAGCGCCGCGTCGCGAAACATCAGTTGATCGCAGCATTGACCGAGCGCCTCGCGGCGGCACCGGTTGCGTTGCCGCCGCCGTCGCAGTGGAGCACGCTGACGCCGGAGCGGGACGAATTCCGCCGGGTCACTTTTACGGCGACCTACGAGTCCCGTCTGGATGCGATGGTCTACAGTTCCGGCTCTGCCATCCGCTCCGATATTTCCGGTCCCGGCACCTGGGCTTTCCTTCCCGCACGGCTGCCCGGCGGCGATATGGTCGCGGTCAACGCGGGCTTCGTGCCGAACACCAAACAGGACCGCGCCCTGCAGGATCGGGCGGTCGCGCGGCTCGTTACCAACAAGCCGGCGACGTTGACCGGCTACGTCCGTTTCCCCGAAGCGGCCAGCGTGCTCATGCCCGACGCAGAGCACGACAAACGGCTGTGGTTCACTCGCGATCATCTCGCCATGTCCCGGGCGCTCGGCTGGGGCACGGTCGCACCGTTCTACGTCGACCTCGAGCAGCCCGTACCCGAGAACGGCATTCCGCGTCCGGGGCCGCTCGACGTGCATCTGAAGGACGATCACCTGCAATACGCCATCACCTGGTTCGCGCTCGCGGGCGCGGTACTGATCGCGTTCGGCGTCTGGGCGAGGGGACGACGCCCGGCCTGAATTGACCGGAGGTTCCCGGGAGGAACCCGGTATCGCCCGGGGTTTATTATTCAGCGCAAATTCACGAGGGTGGTCTTAACCCGCACGCAAATTTTTGCGGCAGACAGGATTTTGGTGTGAGCGATTTCGACCAGATGGGAATTGTCGTCGACTGGGTGGATGCCTGCCGGAAGGGCGACCTCGCGACGCTGCTCGACCTCTATGCGGACGACGCCCGGGTCGAATGCATGTGTAACGGCTCGCGCCACTATCGCGGACGAGGCGAGCTCGAAACCTATTGGGGACCGCGGCTCAGCACCTTCTCGTCGGCAGGCTTCGGTCTGGAGGAGATCAATCCAGTGCCGCATGGGATCGATCTCGAATATTCCGTCGCGGGTTCGCTGCGCATCCACGCCTCGTTCCGCTTCAGCCCCGAAGGCAAGATCTACAGCACCCTGTGCGAGCCGGCACGGCAGACTCCCCATGCCGATGGTGCGTGCTAGCCGGATGCCGGCTCGTCTCGCACCGTCCCGACCGGCAGGCAACAGCGTACATAGGTTCGTTCGTCCGCGCGCAGCAGTGACAGCGATCCGCTGAGCGCGCGCACGCGCTCGTGCATGCCCGTCAGGCCGCGGCCGAAGACGTTGCCCTCGGGAAAGCCGCCGCCGTCGTCGGAGATCTCGATCGTGAGCACCTCGCCGGCAATGGTCGCCTGCACACGGGCATTGTTCGCCGCGGCGTGGCGCAGCACGTTGGTCAGCGCCTCCTGGATCAGGCGATAGACCGTCTGGGCCAGCGGTCCGTCGATCTCGTTCAGACCAGGATCGATCGTGGCCGTCAGGTTGATATGCGGCGCTTGTCTGCGAAAGTTCTGGAGCAGCGTCTGCACGCTGGTCTTGAGCCCCAATTCCTCGATGTAGAGCGGCCGCAGCCGGTCGAGGATGCGGCGGTTGGTCTGCTGGAGCGCCTCGACCGATCGCATCACCTCCTGCGCCGGGTTGCCGGGATTTCCCGGCGAGGCCTCGCTCAGCGCGATCGCGCCGGCGCGGATGCCGAACAGGAGCGGTCCGAGCTCGTCGTGCAGCTCGCGCGCAAGATCGCGCCGCTCATCGTCCTGGAGCGACACCAGGCGGTGTAACAGGTCGCGGTTGTCCTGACTCAATTGTGCGAGTGTCATCGCCAGCGCATTGGCTTCCTCGCAACTCTGCCGGATCTCCGGCGGTCCTGCGACCGGGATCGGCGTTGCATAATAGCCGCGCCGGATTCGCGTGAGGCCCGCGCCGAGATCTTGCAGGGGACGCAGCACCGATCCCGCAAAGAGATATGCAATCGTCCCGGTCAGGACCATCAGCAGGGCGATGAGGCTCGTCAGCGCCAGGAAGCCGATCCATTTCTCGAACAGGTCGGCTGACAGGTCGGGCACGAACACGATGTCGCCGACGCGTCTGCCGTCTATGATGACAGGAGATGCCGCGTCCATGTCGGGGATGACGATCAGGTCGACGAACCATTGCGGCACGCCATGCAGGTCGCGCAGGCCGCCCTTCGCCGGGGGGGCGGGACCCGCTTCCACCGAATGGAATTGAATATCCGAGGAACTGTCCAAAGAATGGACAAATGCATCGAGCATCTTCCGCGGGTCGTCCGAGGCCCTCAGGGTGTTGTTGAGCGCCGCGGCGACGGTCCGGGTCGAGCGCCGGCCCGGCTCATTCTCGTCGGCAAGCTGGCCCGTCGCGAAGGTCTGGAGCAGCACGCCGCCCATGACCAGCGCGGCAAGGAAGCTCAGGCCGAGAGGAAGAAACAATTGTGTTCTGAACGAGAGTCGTTGCCACATTAGGTCAATTCTAACGCGCATTGACGGGATTTGCTCTTTCCATTTGTTCCCGCCGGTCTATGAGTCGAAAAACAAGAGAGCGCGCAATGCAAGATACCGCCAAGCCGGCGACCCGAGTTCTGATCGTCGACGACCATCCCGTGGTGCTGTCAGGATGCCGCACCCTTTTCGCGTCCGACCACTCGATCCGTATCGACGAGGCGACCGACGCCAAATCCGGGCATCGCGCCTATGTCAGCAAGCGGCCCGACGTCACCGTCATCGACATCAGCCTGCCCGACGTCTCCGGTTTCGAGCTGATGCGGCGGATCCGCAAGGACGACCCCGATGCCAAGATCATCATGTTCAGCATGAACGACGATCCGGCCTTCGTGGTCCGGGCGGTCGAGCTCGGCGCGCAGGGCTATGTCTCCAAGGGCGATGATCCCCGGATTCTGCTCAAGGCGGTGCGCAAGGTGGTCGCGGGCGACAATTTCATCTCGCCGCAGCTCGCGGAGGCGGTCACGTTCTCCGGTGCCGCGATCAAGGCCAATCCGGCCTCGCAGATGACGCCGCGGGAGCTCGAAATTCTCCGCCTGCTCGGCCGTGGCGACAAGATCGTCGAGGTCGCCGAGGCACTCGGTATCTCCTACAAGACGGTCGCCAATACGACGTCGCTGCTCAAGCAGAAGCTTGGCGCCAAAAACCATTCCGACCTGATCAGGATCGCGGTGGAAATCGGGATGAGCTGACGCCCGGGCACTGACGGCCGGAGCACCGAACCGGCTGCTCCAGGATGCAGCCGGTTCGGCTGGGCGGATCGGTCTCGGCGTGCAGCCGGGCAATGCATGGACAGCGCCGACACCATCCGCCGACACAATGGACCGAGGTGGCGTTCGTTCCCGAGCCGCCCGGCCGTTTAGGGAAAGAATGGCAACATGCGTCGAGTCGTTGCTCGGAAGCGTTGGCCAGAGCCGAAACGCGTCGGGAAAAATAGGAACATTTTCTCGCGCCCGCCGTTTTCGCCCTTGACGATTTCGTGACAGGCGACGAAAGCTTGCGGGAACAGTTTTGGCGGGTCGGCGACCCGCACGAGGCAAACCGGGTCTGCACATATCAACGACAGACCTTCCAAGAGAGGGGCTGCGGCGTCGCCGCAGCCCTTTTTCGTTGAGCGGCGCACAGGCGGAAGCGGTTTCCCGATCCCGCAAAACACTTTATGGTGGCCCAACGCCTCTGGCTGTTATCAAGTAGTTTCGTGAAATCAAAGGCTTATGGATCGGACCCAGGGCCGGCCGGCCTTTGGAGGGCAGTTTGACTCGCTATATCTCGACCCGGGGCGAGGCCCCAGAACTCGGCTTCTGTGACGTGATGCTGACCGGGCTTGCCCGCGACGGCGGCCTGTATGTGCCGGCGACCTGGCCGCAGCTCTCGACGGATGCCATCGCCGGCTTCTTCGGCCGCCCCTATTGGGAGGTCGCGGTCGACGTGATCCGCCCGTTCACAGGCGGCGAGATCACGGATGCCGAACTCGGCCGCATGGCCAACGAGGCCTATGCCACCTTCCGCCATCCGGCGGTGGTGCCGCTGCGCCAGATGACGCCGCATCAGTTCGTGCTGGAGCTGTTCCACGGCCCGACGCTCGCCTTCAAGGATGTGGCGATGCAGCTGATCTCGCGGCTGATGGACCACGTGCTCGCCAAGCGCGGCCAGCGCACCACCATCGTGGTCGCGACATCAGGCGACACCGGCGGCGCTGCGGTCGAAGCCTTCGCAGGGCTCGAGAATGTCGACCTCATCGTGCTGTTTCCGCACGGCCGCATCTCCGAGGTGCAGCGGCGGATGATGACCTCGACGGGCGCGGCCAACGTCCATGCGCTCGCCATCGAAGGCACGTTCGACGACTGCCAGGCGCTCGTGAAGGGGATGTTCAACAACCATCGCTTCCGCGATGCGACCGCGCTCTCCGGCGTCAATTCCATCAACTGGGCGCGCATCGTCGCCCAGGTGGTCTATTACTTCACCTCCGCCGTTGCCGTCGGTGCGCCGGCGCGCACGGTGGATTTCGTCGTGCCGACAGGCAATTTCGGCGACATCTTTGCCGGCTATGTCGCCAAGCGTATGGGGCTGCCGGTGCGCACGCTGCGCATCGCCGCCAACGTCAACGACATCCTGGCGCGCACGCTCAAGACCGGGATCTACGAGGTGCGCGAGGTGCACGCCACGGCGTCGCCCTCGATGGACATCCAGATCTCCTCGAATTTCGAGCGGCTGCTGTTCGAGGCCGGCCGGCGCGATGCGGCTGGCGTGCGCCGTCTGATGGACTCGCTGAAGCAGTCGGGGCGCTTCGTGCTGCCCGACGCGACGCTGGCGGCAATCCGTGAAGAGTTCGACGCCGGCCGTGCCGACGAGACCGAAACTGCGGCTGCGATCCGCGCCGCCTGGCGCGAGGCGGGCGAGCTGGTCGATCCCCACACCGCAGTCGCGCTTGCCGTCGCGGACCGCGATACCACCGACACGACGGTTCCCAGCATCGTGCTGTCCACCGCCCATCCGGCCAAATTCCCCGATGCGGTCGAAGCGGCCTGCGGCCAGCGGCCGCAACTGCCCGCCTGGCTCGACGGTCTCATGGCCAAATCCGAACACATGAAGGTGATGAAGAACGATCAGGCCGAGGTCGAGCGGTTCGTGCTGTCGGTCAGCCGCGCCGCGAAACAGGGAGTTGCCGGATGAGCGTCGAGATTTCCAAGCTTGCCTCCGGCCTGACCGTCGTCACCGACAAGATGCCCCATCTCGAGACCGCGGCGCTCGGCGTCTGGGCCGGCGTCGGCGGGCGCGACGAGAAGCCGAACGAGCACGGCATCTCGCATCTGCTCGAGCACATGGCGTTCAAGGGCACGACCAAGCGCACCTCGCGCGAGATCGTCGAGGAGATCGAGGCGGTCGGCGGCGACCTCAATGCCGGCACCTCGACCGAGACCACGTCCTACTATGCGCGGGTGTTGAAGGCCGACGTGCCGCTCGCGCTCGACGTGCTCGCCGACATCCTCGCCAATCCTGCCTTCGAGCCCGACGAGCTCGAGCGCGAGAAGAACGTCATCGTGCAGGAGATCGGCGCGGCACAGGACACGCCCGACGACGTCGTGTTCGAGCATCTCAACGAGCTCTGCTATCCCGACCAGCCGATGGGCCGCTCGCTGCTCGGCACCGCCAAGACCTTGCGCGCCTTCAACCGCGACATGCTGCGCGGCTATCTGTCGACGCATTATCGCGGTCCCGACATGGTGGTGGCGGCAGCCGGCGCGGTCGATCACAAGCAGGTCGTCGCCGAGGTCGAGCGGCGCTTTGCGAGTTTTGAGGGGACGCCGGGCCCGAAGCCGCAGGCAGCCCAGTTCGGCAAGGGCGGCGCCAAGGTGGTGCATCGCGAGCTCGAGCAGGCGCATCTGACGCTGGCGCTGGAAGGCGTGCCGCAGAGCGATTTGTCGCTGTTCTCGCTGCAGGTCTTCACCAACATCCTCGGCGGCGGGATGTCGTCGCGGCTGTTCCAGGAGGTGCGCGAGAAGCGCGGCCTGTGTTACTCCATCTACTCGTTCCACGCGCCCTATACCGACACCGGCTTCTTCGGCCTCTACACCGGCACCGATCCGGCCGACGCGCCGGAGATGATGGAGGTCGTGGTCGACATCATGAATGATTCGGTGGAGACGCTGACCGAGGCCGAGATCGCGCGGGCCAAGGCGCAGATGAAGGCCGGCCTCTTGATGGCGCTGGAGAGCTGCTCCTCCCGCGCCGAGCAGCTTGCCCGGCATGTGCTGGCCTATGGCCGGCCGCAGACGGTCGAGGAACTGGTGGCCAGGATCGACGCGGTCAGCGTCGAATCGACCCGGGATGCGGCGCGTGCGCTGCTTTCGCGGAGCCGCCCTGCGGTTGTTGCATTGGGCAGTGGCAGGGGTCTGGACACGGCGGTGTCTTTTGCGGAAGGATTGACCCGGGCACGTGCCAAGGCGCGGCTGCATTAGGAGCCGCGCACGGGCTGATTTGCCCCGGGAAGCATCACCATGGCCCTCTTTCGCCTGCCATCCAGTGGACCCGCCGCCCTCGCGCCGCGCGGCAATGGGCTCCTGCTGCGCGCACCGCAGATGTCGGACTTTCTGCAATGGGCCCATTTGCGCGAGACCAGCCGCGACTACCTCACGCCCTGGGAGCCGATCTGGCCGTCGGACGATCTGACCCGGTCAGGCTTCCGCCGGCGCCTACGCCGCTATTCCGAGGACATCGCTGCGGACCGCTCCTATCCGTTTCTGATCTTCCGCGAGCTCGACAGTGCCATGGTCGGTGGCATCACGCTCGCCAATGTGCGCCGTGGCATCGTGCAGGCCGGCACCATCGGCTATTGGGTCGGCAAGCCTCATGCCCATCGCGGCTACATGACGGCGGCGCTGCGGGTGCTGCTGCCGACGCTGTTCGGCGAGCTCAATCTGCACCGGGTCGAGGCCGCCTGCATCCCCACCAATGCGCCGTCGATCCGGGTGCTGGAGAAGTGCGGTTTTTCCCGCGAGGGCCTGGCGCGCCGCTATCTCTGCATCAACGGGGTCTGGCAGGACCATCTGCTGTTCGGCCTGCTGCACGAGGATTTCCGCGGCTGAGCCCCTCCATTCATGTGACCAAAGTCTCTCTGGTCTTGCCTTGGGTTCGCCGATTTTGACGATATAACGCGCATTCCCGGCCGGCGATCGGCCGGATAATTGTCATGGAGTACGGGCGTTGATGGTGCAGGAGCTTCGGTCATCGCGGAATGCGTTGCGGCGGGGAACGGGCATTGCGCTGGCGCTGTCGGTCGTGCTCGCCACGGTCTCGCCGGTGGCGGCCCAGTCGCTCACCGACCGCTTCAAGAGCCTGTTCGGCGGCAAGTCTGACGAGCCCGAGCCGCCAAAGCCGGCACCTGCGCCCGGTCAGCCGGCCGAGGACGACCTCGATTGCCCGCAGGTCACGGTGCGCGCGGGAGCCTCGACCTACGCGGTTGGCGCCGCCGGCAAGCCGGCCGCCGGCAATGAGATCCGTTTCCAGGCCTCCATCACCAAGATGGCGCGCGAATGTGCCCGCAGCAGCGCCGGCATCACGGCCCGGATCGGCATCCAGGGCCGCGTCATCGCCGGTCCCGCCGGTGCGCCTGCCACCGTCGAGGTGCCGTTGCGTATTGCCGTCGTGCACGGCGGCGTCGGCGAGAAGGTGATCGCCTCGAAGGCCTACCGGACCACGGTCGAGATGACCGAGGGCGGCAGCGTGCCCTTTACCTTCATCGCCGAGGATCTGGCCTATCCGGTACCCCCGGCCAAGGATGCCGATTCCTACATCTTCTATGTCGGCTTCGACCCGCAGGCGCTGTCACCCGAGCCGAAGGCGCGGAAGAAGAAGTAACGCGTGGTTGCGCGGTAATCTCAGCCGTCATTGCCCGCGAAGGCGGGCAATCCAGTATTCCGAGGCAGCGAGGCTGGAATCGAGAAGCTGCGGCGTACTGGATCACCCGCCTTCGCGGGTGATGACATCCGATATGTGGCTACAGATCGCCAAACAAAAAAGCCGGCGCTCATCGCGCCGGCTTTTTGATTGATGAAGGCGAAACCCTCAGTTCAGCTTCTGCCGGACCTCGGTGATGCCCTTGGCGAGCAGATCGTCGGCGACCTGACCCTTGACCGACTGCGACAGGATCGTGGAGGCGGCCTGGACGGCGGCTTCCGCGGCTGCGGCGCGAACATCGGCCAGCGCCTGGGCCTCGGCGAGCGCGATCTTGCTCTCCGCGGTCTTGGTGCGGCGGGCGACGAAGTCTTCCATCTTCGCCTTGGCCTCGGTCGCGATGCGCTCGGCTTCGGACTTGGCGTTGGCGATGATGTCGGCAGCCTCGCGCTCGGCCGTGGCACTGCGCGCCTTGTAGTCGGCGAGCACCTTGGCCGCTTCCTGCTTGAGGCGCGTCGCGTCGTCGAGCTCGGCCTTGATGCGGGCGGCACGATGATCCAGCGCCGTCATCGCCGACTTGAAGACCCCGAGATAGCCGAACACGACCATCAGGATCACGAAGGCGATGGCGACCCAGGTTTCAGGATCGAAGAACATCTCGACTAACCTTTCAGGGACGCATCGACCGCGGCATTGACCGACCCAGCGTCGGGAACGACACCGGTGAGCTGCTGCACGATCTGACCTGCCGCATCGGCCGCGATGCCGCGGACGTTGCTCATGGCGGTGGCGCGGGTCGAGGCGATGGTCTTCTCCGCCTCGGCGAGCTTGGCCGCCAATTGTTCTTCCAGCGCCTTGCGCTCGGCTTCCGCCTGCGCATTCGCCTTGTCGCGGGATTCGTTGCCGATCGCCTGTGCGCGCGTGCGCGCCGAAGCGAGCTCGCTCTCATAGGCCTTCAGCGCCGCGTCGGACTGATCCTTCAGCTTCTGCGCTTCGGCGAGGTCACCCTCGATCTTGTTCTGACGTGCCTCGATCGCACCGCCGACGCGCGGCAGAGCGAGCTTGGACACGATCACGTAAAGCAGGACGAAGAAGATCGCGAGCGACACCAGCTGTGAAGCGTAATTGCTGCTCTCGAACGGCGGAAACCCGCCACCGTGGTGACCACCGTCAGCCTCGGTGTGAGCGCCCGCCGCCGGACCTTTTGCGCCGCCATGACTTTCAGCCACGGAGTTCTCCTGTTGCGGTCACACGCGCCGTTCCAATGGAATGGAACGGCGCGAAAAACGTCGTCCTCAGAGCGGAACGAACAGCAGCAGCAGCGCGATCAGCAGCGAGAAAATGCCGAGCGCTTCGGTCACGGCGAAGCCGAAGATCAGGTTGCCGAACTGGCCCTGAGCGGCCGAGGGGTTGCGAACGGCTGCGGCGAGGTAGTTGCCGAAGATCACGCCCACGCCGACGCCCGCGCCGCCCATGCCGATGCACGCGATGCCCGCGCCGATAAGTTTTGCTGCTGCCGGATCCATTTTAGACTCCTTGGAAGAAAGATTGGGTTGTGGGTGGAAATTCCCCGGACCGCTCAGTGTCCCGGATGAATGGCGTCGTTGAGGTAGATGCAGGTCAGGATCGCAAACACATAGGCTTGCAGGAACGCGACCAGAATCTCGAGCGCGTACAGCGCGACCGTGAGGGCCAGCGGCAGCACGCCGCCGACCCAGCCGAGGGCGCCGAGCGAGAAGCCGAGCATGGCGACGAAGCCCGCGAACACCTTCAGCGCGATGTGGCCGGCCAGCATGTTGGCGAACAGACGGACGCTGTGGGAGACCGGCCGCAGGAAGAACGACAGGATCTCGATGAACATCACCAGCGGCAGGATGTAGCCGGGGACGCCGTGCGGCACGAAGATCGAGAAGAACTTCAGGCCGTTCTTGGCGACGCCGTAGATCAGGACGGTGAAGAAGACCAAAAGCGCAAGCGCTGCCGTCACGATCAGATGGCTCGAGATCGTGAAGGTGTAGGGGATGATGCCGACCAGGTTCGAGACGCAGATGAACATGAACAGCGAGAAGATCAGCGGGAAGAACTTCATGCCTTCCGCGCCGGCCGTCGAGCGGATGGTCGAGGCGACGAATTCGTAGGAGATCTCGGCGACCGACTGGAGGCGCCCGGGAACCAGCTGCGTGCCGCTGGCGAGCATCAGGATCGAGATGATCGCGACCGCCACCAGCATGTAGAGCGACGAATTGGTGAAGGCGATCGTGTGATTGCCGATATGGCCCAGGGTGAAGAGAGGCTCGATGTTGAACTGGTGGATCGGGTCGATTTTCATCAGCGCGGCATCTCTTGGTCTGCCGGGCAATGCCGGCGGGTCTCGGTCTGCCGGCCGGGCCGGCCCGTACCGGCAAGGCCGGTACGATCATTCCTCTCTTGGTGCGGATCGCTTAGGAACCATCGCGCCTGTTTTGACCCGCGCCTGCCGTTCTCACCACGTTCACCACGCCGGCCACGAAGCCCAGCAGCAGGAACACGATAAATCCGAAAGGCGACGTCGACAGCAAGCGGTCGAACCCCCAGCCAATCCCCGCTCCGACGACGACACCGGCGACCAACTCGGAGGATAACCTGAAGCCAAGCGCCATCGCCGAGGCTCTGGCCGCTCTGTCTTCACCGTCACCTGCGGGTTGCTCGGTCTTGATCCGTCGGTCCCGGAATTCGGACAACCGTTGATCTAGATTTCCGAGCCGTTCGGAAAGCGCAGCTTCCTCGGGCGATCTATCGCGATCTCCATTCTCGCCGTGCCCCGTGCCCTGTGTCATGCAACGAAGACCCGAAACGCCGCGGCTGAATGGAAATTACGCCCGCCACCCTCAAAAGCCGCGCGGACCATACTGATGGCCCATAATCAAGTCAAGCCAAGTCACGATTGCGTCGCTTTCTGTTATGTGACTGATTTGTTTGATGATATTGGCACGCGCGGCAGCGCTGCACACAGCGTGACGCCGCACCGCAGCAGCTCTCCTCATGATCGGCGAATACGACCGCCATTTCGCCCTGCTGACGGGATCAAAGCGATTGCCGCGATCGTTGATACCGGTGGCGCGTTTTAGGCGGCAGATTGCCTCGCCGGGGTGTAGAATTTGAGGGGAAGCAGCAGCGCCATGGTGGAGAGCGCGATGAGACCGGCGAATTCATCCACAGCATCATGGCTCGCAGCGGCGGTATTCGCCGGCGCGATGACCATCAGCGGCGGCCTGGCTGCCGCACAGCCCGCGCCCGACAGCGAAAACGGCCGCTACAGCATGACGCCCATCCCCGAAGGCGTGCTGCGGCTCGACACCCGCACCGGCACGGTATCGACCTGCGCCAGGAACGGCGCCGGCTGGGCCTGCTATGCGGTGCCCGACGAGCGTACCGCGCTCGACGCCGAGATCGGCCGGCTCCAGGCCGAGGTCGAGAAGCTGAAGGGGCAGCTCGCGGCGGGGCCGACGGTGTCGGGCAAGATCGGCGAGGCGCTACCGAAATCCGATCCGCTCAAGAAGCCGGAGCCGCAAGCGCGAGAACCAAAGGCCGCCGAGGGTGACCGCAAGATCGAGATCCCGCTCCCGAGCGACCAGGATGTCGATCGCGTGATGTCGTTCCTGGAAAAGGCCTGGCGCCGGCTGATCGACATGGCCAACCGCGTGCAGAAGGACGTATCGGGGAAGATTTAGCGCGTGACGAGCTGTCGTAGGGTGGGCAAAGCGAAGCGTGTCCACCAATTCATGTAATGGAATCGAGATGGTGGGCACGGCGCTACGCGCCTTTGCCCACCCTACGGCAGCTTCCCGAGTTGAGAGAATTCGATGACATCGGCCAAATCCATCACGCGCTCGGCGCCAACGTCGGTGCAAGCCACCACCATCGCATCGTCGCTGCTCACCGTGCAGACGCCTGGCCGCGGCTTCACCGATCTCACCAGCGAAGCTGCGAAGTTCACCAATGAGGTTCACGCGCGCGACGGCGCGCTGACGCTGTTCATCCGTCACACCTCGGCGTCGCTGACGATCCAGGAGAACGCCGACCCGTCCGTGCTGGTCGATCTCACCACGGCACTGTCGCGGCTCGCGCCGGAAGATGCCGGCTGGACCCACGACACCGAAGGGCCCGACGATATGCCCGCGCATATCAAGACGATGCTGACGGGGGCCTCGCTTCAGGTCCCCGTCCTGAACGGCAAGCTCGCGCTCGGCACCTGGCAGGCGATTTATCTGATTGAGCACCGCAAGCGCCCGCACCGGCGCGAAATCGTGCTGCAATTCATAGGCAGCAATCAGTAGAGCGCTTTCGAGCGAAGTGGATACCGGTTCGCGTGAAGAAAACGCGTCAAGGCAAGAAGCTCTAGCTCGCAAAACAAAACCGGCCGCGGAGACCGCGGCCGGTTCGTGGTGTCGATCGGTGCCGTCGATCAGGTCGCCTTGATGTCGACGTCCTTGGTCTCGGGCAGGAAGAAGAAGCCGATCACGACGGTAATCGATGCGAAGATGACCGGATACCAGAGACCAGCGTAGATATCGCCGGTCGAGGCCACGATGGCGAAGGCCGTCGCGGGCAGGAGGCCGCCGAACCAGCCGTTGCCGATGTGGTAGGGCAGCGACATCGAGGTGTAGCGGATGCGGGTCGGGAACAGTTCGACCAGCATCGCGGCGATCGGGCCGTACACCATGGTGACGAAGATCACCAGGATGAACAGCAGCCCGACGACCGCGGCCACCTGCGGACGGAAGATGTCGAACGGATGCGACATCTTCACGATGCCCGCATCGCCCGGCTTCGGATAGCCCGCTGCCTGCACGGCGGCGAGGAGCGCCGGATTACCGTCCTTGGCGTTGGCGTAGGCAACTTCCTTGCCGTTGACCATCACCTTCACGCCGGAGCCGGCCGCGCCGGGAGAGGTCGTGTACTTGACCGACGATTGCGACAGGTAGGCACGTGCGGTGTCGCAAGGCGCGCTAAAGACGCGGGTGCCGACCGGGTTGAACAGGTCGCCGCAGCCTGCGGGATCCGCCACCACGTCGACCTTGACCGATTCGATCGCCTTTTCCAGCGCCGGGTTGGCGTTGGTGGTGATCATCTTGAAGATCGGGAAGAAGGTCAGCGCCGCGATCAGACAGCCGCCGAGGATGATCGGCTTGCGGCCGATCTTGTCGGAGAGCACGCCGAACACGATGAAGAAGCCGGTGCCGAGCAGCAGCGACCAGGCGATCAGCAGGTTGGCGGTGTATCCGTCGACCTTCAGGATCGATTGCAGGAAGAACAGCGCGTAGAACTGGCCGGTGTACCAGACCACGCCCTGGCCCATCACGCCGCCGAGCAGCGCGAGCAGCACCAGCTTGCCGTTCTGCCAGTTGCCGAAGGCTTCCGTCAGCGGCGCCTTCGAGCTCTTCCCCTCGTCCTTCATCTTCTGGAAGATCGGGGATTCGTTGAGGCGGAGACGGATCCAGACCGAGATGCCAAGCAGCAGCACCGAGACCAGGAACGGAATGCGCCAGCCCCAGGCCGCGAAATCGGCTTCGCCGGTCGCGGTGCGGGTGAACAGGATCACCAGCAGCGACAGGAACAGGCCGAGCGTCGCCGTCGTCTGGATGAAGGAGGTGTAGTAGCCGCGCTTGCCGTTCGGCGCATGCTCCGCGACGTAGGTCGCCGCACCGCCATACTCACCGCCGAGCGCCAGGCCTTGGGCGAGACGCAGCGCGATCAGGATGATCGGGGCCGCGATGCCGATGGTCGCCGCATTGGGCAGCAGGCCGACGATGAAGGTCGACAGGCCCATGATCAGGATGGTGACGAGGAAGGTGTATTTGCGGCCGACGATATCGCCGACGCGGCCGAACACGATCGCGCCGAACGGACGGACCAGGAAGCCCGCGGCGAAGGCCAGCAGCGCGAAGATGTCGCGGGTTGCCGGCGGATAGGCCGAGAAGAACTGCGCGCCGATGATGCCGGCCAGCGAACCGTAGAGGTAGAAATCGTACCACTCGAAGACGGTACCGAGCGAGGAGGCGAGAATGACGAATCGTTCGTCCTTCGTCATTCCTCCCGCGCCTGTCTGAGACACAGCCATTGTCGACATGTTGAGTCGCTCCCCGAAATGCGTTTCCTCGCGCCCCGGATGTCCGGTCATGCCGGATCAACCCAGGTCTTGCCCGCAAGGTAACATCGGCGTGAAACCCGCCCCAATACGACTTTCGGCCTTGCGCACTGACGCGCACCTGACACAGCGGGCCTGCAATCCGGCACGATCGCGCTAGACCGTGGGTTAACCCCATTCCCGCAAAGGGATAATGCCCACTTGCATGCCACGTCTGGGCGGGAAAGAATTGACCAAGGCCCCGGGCCGGCTTACTGGCCCGGTGTGAATGCCAGCAAGAGAACGATGAGCGCTCCTTCGACCCATCTCGTCATTGCCGATGACCATCCGCTGTTCCGCGATGCATTGCGGCAAGCGGTGGCGGGCGTCCTGACCTCGGCCAGGATCGACGAGGCCGGATCGTTCGAGGATCTCACAAAGTTCCTGGAACAGACATCCGACGTCGATCTGGTGCTGCTCGACCTCTCGATGCCCGGGATCTCCGGCTTTTCCGGCCTGATCTATCTGCGTGCGCAATACCCTGCCATCCCGGTGGTGATCGTCTCGGCCTCCGACGACAGCGCCACGATCCGCCGCTCCCTCGATTTCGGCGCCTCCGGTTTCATCCCGAAGCGATTCGGCGTCGAGACCTTGCGCGATGCGATCCTCAAGGTGATGGAGGGTGACGTCTGGGTTCCCGCCGACACCGACCTGTCGGCCGCCGCCGACCCCGACATGACGCGCCTGCGCGACCGCCTGGTGACGTTGACCCCACAACAGGTCCGGGTCTTGATGATGTTGTCGGAGGGCCTCCTCAACAAGCAGATCGCCTATGAACTCGGCGTCTCCGAAGCCACCATCAAGGCGCATGTCTCGGCGATCCTGCAAAAGCTCGGCGTCGAGAGCCGCACGCAGGCCGTGATCGCGGCGGCCAAGATCGCCGGCGGCCAGTGGAAGCAGGGCACCCCGACGGGGTGAAGGCCGTGTTCGGCCTGTTTCGTCAAATCCATGTCTTGCAGGGAATCTCGCGTCGCGCGTGTTGCGTTGCGACATTCATTTGATACAACCTCCGCGTCGAATGGAATGTCGTGTCGGAGCAGGGGCGTGGGGTTGGAATGGAATGCGCGCGATCTCGTTGATTGCGCGCTGGTGCCGGAGTGGGTGGATCACCAACCCTATCGCTTTCCAATCCCTGACACGGAAGTCTCCTGCATAGCGAGCGGCGCGTGCCGCCTGCTGTGCGATATTCAAACCGATCTGAGCACGAACACCGTCGCCTGGCATTACCGGGCCGCCCACCGCGTGCTGACCCGCGAGGGCGCCGAGCGGGTGGCGCATTTCGTGGTGGACTTCGACCCCGGCTATCAGCGCCTCGAAGTGCATTTCATTCGCGTCGTCCGCGGAGCCGAGCGCATCGAACATGCTCGGCCCGAGGCCTTCCAGATCCTGCGTCGGGAGAGCAATCTCGAACGTTTGGTGTTCGACGGACACCTGACCGTGTCGCTGCTGGTACCCGATGTGCGGATCGACGACATCGTGGAGTTCAGCCTCACGATCTACGGCGGCGTGCCGGTCCTGAAGGGCAAATATCAGTCGTGGATCAATTTTGATCGCGCCAATCCGTTCTATGAGATGCGCCAGCGCTTGCGCCGGCCGATCGCGCGCAATGTCAGCTTCAAGAGCTTCAACGATCCGCCGCAGTCGCAAGTCAGCGCGACCGACGGGATCGAGGATCTGCGATGGCAGCTGATCGGCCAGAAGCGCAGCGAGCCGGAGGACATCACGCCGCCATGGGTTCTTCTGAACCCCTCGCTGCAATTGAGTGAGTTCGAAAGCTGGAACGAGGTGGCTTCGCTGCTATCACCCCATTACGAGGCGGATGGTCTTCCCGACGCGCTTGCTCAGGAAATCGACCGCATCGCGCGGGAATACGACGAGCCGAGCGAGAGAGCGGCCGAATGGTTGCGCTTCGTGCAGCGGGAGCTCCGCTACTTTGCTTTCTCCGTCGGTGAGGGTGGACTGACGCCTCGGCCGGTCGAGACCATCTGGAGCACGCGCTTCGGTGATTGCAAGGATGCATCGACACTCTATGTGGCGGGCGCACGCCGGCTGGGCCTCGATGCCTGCGCCGCACTGGTCTCGACGACCCATGGCTACGCGCTCAAGGATTTCCTCCCGAGCGCAGCTGTCTTCAATCATTGCATCGCGCGTCTGCGGCTCGACGGGCGGAGCTATTGGCTCGACCCGACGCTGCCGATGCAGTGCGGCCGCTTGCAGGACATCTATCAGCCGCATCCCGGCTGGGGATTGCCGCTCACGCAGGAGACGGCCGAGCTGGAACGGATGGGAAGCGAAGAGCCGGTCCAGATCGTTCATTGGGAGGACGAGATCGCGCTGGGCCCAAGGCGCGACTCGCCCGCCACCGTGGACCGAACGATCGACTTCACGTCCTGGTATGCCGACGGGATGCGCAACCGGTTCGCCAATGAAGGCACCGGCGGCTACGTCGACGCCATGCTGAAGGAATGGCAATCCGTTTGGCCTGGAGTGACCAAGGCGGCGCCAGCCGAGGTCCACGACGATCGCGCCCGTAACACGATTACGGTCGTGCTGAAGCTCACGATTCCAAGCGGCTGGCAGCCGGGCAGCGCAGGCGCGCCGCTGGTATTTGCCGTTGCGGACATGGCGACGAACCGCGAGCTTCATCCGCTGGTTCAGTCGCGCCGCGAGGCAGACATCTTCCTCGCGCGGCCGCGCAAGATCACCAACATGCTGAGATTGAACATGCCGCGCCGCTGGCTTGGTGACGGCTGGTCGCGCAATCTGGAGGCACGCAATATCAATTTCGTTGATCGCCTTATGGTTCGCGGGCTGGTCATGACCAGCTACCGCGAACTGACGATTCATGGATGGTCTTTGCCGGCCGCCGGGATGGAAGCGTACAACGAGGTCGCCAAGAAGCTTCAAGAGAACTTGCTGTTGATCGAGGGATCCGAACTATTCGGCAGGATACGGCCGAACATGGGCGCGCGCGGCTGGGCCATTCTTGCAATCCGGTGGGTGGCAGGCAGCCTCTGGGGCGTATTTGTGCTCTTTTACCTCCTGCGTGCATTCTACTTCTTTCATCATTGACCACGCAGAGGCGGATGTGCCGGGTCTGGTACGGCCTATTTGTTCTCCAGAAGCTCGTTGGCCATCCTGATATCCGCCGTCTCTGAGCCCTCGGCAAAACCTTCGAGGGCCGATTGAACCAGTCGCTCCGCTTCCTCGCGGCAACCGCGTTTGGAGAGTAGCTGGGCGAGATCGATCGCGGTCCGCAGCTCCCAGGCCTTCGCGCCTTTGCGGCGGCTCAATTCCAGTGATTGCCTGAAATGGGCTTCTGCCTGCTCAGCCTCGGGCTGCGGTGGCGACAAGAGGACCTTGCCCTTCATGCGCAGCAGCTCGGGCATGTAGAGATGATCGCCGCCTTGCTCGACGAGGCGGATCGCGTCGTCGATCAGCCGCGCGCTCTGCTCGATCTGCCCGAGCGCCAACAAGCCATGCACAAGTGCGATGTTGAACGTCGTGGTGAGTAGCTCGTAGCCGGCGTCGTGGAGCTCGCGCAGACAGCCCCGTATCGTCTCGACGCCGCCCGCGGCATCGCCGCGCCGGATCGCCAGCTCGCCTTTGACGCCTCGGCCGACCGCGAGATAAGGGCCCATCGAGCGCAATTCGGCGTGGGCGATGAAGCGGTCGATGTTCTCTTCCGCACCGTCGAGATCTCCACCCCAGAGATCGATCGAGACCGCCCAGATCAGCGCGATGCAGAGCGTGATCGGGTGGTCCATCTGCGCGGCCTCGGTGACCGTCTGCAGCGCCAGCTGCCGCGCCTCCGCTGGTCGTCCCTGTAGCCAAAGCTCGCGCGCGAGCGAGATGCCGGCCCGGTTGCGGTGATCGAAGCCGTAGACCGTGCTGATCCGCTCCGTGCCCGGCCCGTGCCAGGCGGCCTCCAGCATGCCCAGTGCGTCGCGATGCTCGCCGGCCAGATGCAAGGAGACGCCCAGCAGCGAACGGGCGAGCGCGATGGAGGCGGCATCGCCGAGCGTCTCGGCAACCACAAGGCTCTGCTGTGCGTAACCGAGCGCGGCGTCGAACTGTCCCATCCGCTCGTGGAAGATGTGCATGCGGCCGAGCAGCTGGAGCTGGTTCGGCGCGTCGCCGCGCGCTTCGGCGATCGCAAGGCTCCGGCTCAGGGCGGCACGCGCAGCTTCGCTGCCGCCGCGCGTGAACATCAAGGTCAGTCCGAGGGCGGCCTGGATGTGCATCTCCTCGGCGCTGCCGCGCGCGGGCGGATCAAGGGCGAGCAGCGCCCGCTCCGACCAGCGCCGGCATTCGATCAGCAGCGACATCGCGAGAAAGATGGGAGCTGCCGCGGCGGCGAGCGCAATGCCGATGCCGACATCGCCCTCCGTGCCGAAGCACCACTCCAGCGCGGCGCGCACGTTGTGAAGCGCGGAGAAATGGATCGCGCGTTCGTCGGCGCTCGGCACCGTCGCCCACGTCGTGCCGGCCTGCTCCAGCCATCGCCGGTAGTAGGTTGCGTGGCGGCCAGCGAGCGCGGTCTCGTTCGGCTCGATCTCGAACAGATAGGCGCGCGTCGTGTCGAGCAGACGGTAGCGCATCATGGCGCCGATCGGCCGCGGCGCGACCATCGACTTGGCGACCAGGCTGTCGATGGCATCGAACAGGCGCGAGCGGTCGACGCGTTCGTCCGGCACGATCTCGAGCGCGGCGTCGATGGTGAAGTGACCGGCGAAGACGGCAAGCCGCCGCAGCACGAGGCGCTCTGTATCGGACAGGAGCCCGTAGCTCCAGTCCAGCGTCGCCTGCAACGTCTTTTGCCGCGGCGGCGCGGTGCGCTGGCCCTGCCAGAGCAGATTGAGGCGTTCGTCCAGCAATGCGGCTGTTTGTTCCAGGCCGTAAGCCTCGACCCGGCCGGCGGCGAGCTCGATTGCCAGCGCCATGCCGTCGAGCTTGCGGCAGATCCCGGCGACGATCGTGGCATTGGCATCGTCCAGCGCGATCTGCGCGCCGCCGGCCATGGCACGTTCGAGGAAGAGTTGTAGCGCGGGATAGCTCTGCGCGGTGGCCGCGGTCAGTCCGGGATTGTCGGGTGGAACGGCCAGCGGCGCCAACCGATAGACCTGCTCGCCCTCGACGCGCAGGGCTTCGCGGCTCGTTGCGAGGATGTGAACATTCGGCGCGGCGTGGAAGATTTCTGCTGCCAGCGGCGCCGCGGCGGCGACGACATGTTCGCAATTGTCCAGGATCAGCAGCATCCGCTTGTCGCGGAGATGGGTGAGCAGCGCGGGCAGGGGATCGTCGGTCTGCGCCGGCAAGCCCAGCATCAGCAGGATCGAGGTGATCACGAGGTCGGGATCGCTCAGAGCAGCAAGATCAACAAAGTGTGCTGCGTCGGAGAAGGTCTCGAGCAGATCGTGCGCGATCGCCACCGCAACGGCAGTCTTGCCGACGCCGCCGGGGCCGACGATCGTCACGAAGCGCGACGAGATGAGCCTGTCCGAGACCGCGGCGACGACATCGTCGCGTCCGACCATCCGTTGCAAACGGTTAGGTAGTTTTACGGGCGGCAATTCCGCTCGCGGCGTGGGGCGCCGCTCTGCCTGGATTTCTCTCTGCGCGATCGGCGCCACGAAGCAATAGCCGCGGCCTGACAGAGTCGTGATGTAGCGGGCGCCGTCCTTGCCGTCGCCGAGCGCCTTGCGAAGCGCTGCGACCTGAAAGCGCAGATTGGCTTCTTCGACGGTGACGCCGGGCCACACCAGCGCCATCAGATCCCATTTACCGACGACCTGGTTCGGCCGCGACATCAGCGCGATCAGCGTGTCGAAGGCTTTCGCGCCGAGCGGCAGCGCCACGCCGTCGCGCGTCACGAGTCTTTCGTGAGGAGTCACGGTGAACGGCCCGAACGACAGGGTTCCCGTTGCGGTGCCGGCCGGCTCGATCATGGCGGATTCTTGGTCCTTTCACAGGACCCGATAGCCAGATGATGGCGATCCGGCAAGGCCGTCCCTGCATCGGCATCAGACCGCAGATGCAGGCCTCGTGAGGGACTGTAAGCCGAGGCCTCACAACTTCTCACAAGTCACAACGGGTGTCCTGCGGCGGCCGCTGATAATCAAATGCGCGACGGCAAGGAGACCTTCATGACGCAAGCGGCAAAAATACTTTACACGGCGCGCACTCACACCAGCGGCGGACGCCAGGACGGCACGTCCCGCAGCTCGGACGGCCGGCTTGATGTGCGGCTCTCGCCGCCCGGCGGCGCAGGCGTCGGCACCAATCCCGAGCAATTATTCGCGGCGGGCTGGTCGGCCTGCTTCGAAGGCGCGATGGAAAAAGCCGCGCGCAAGCGGAAGATCGATCTTCCCAGGAAATGCGCGGTCGATGCGGAGATCGATCTCGTGCTCGACGAGAACGCTTATTCGCTCCGGGCACGCCTCAATGTCAGCCTGCCGGGCCTCGACCCCGAGATCGCGCGCGGCATCATCGATGACGCGCATCAGACCTGCCCCTATTCCAAGGCCGTTCGCGGCAACATCGACGTCACGGTTGCGCTGATCTGACGCACCGCATCCTCCCAACCATCAACAAGGTAACATCATCATGAAACAGATTATCGACCAGCATCGTCGCAAGTTTTTCGGCATCGCCGCGGGAACCGTCGCCGTCGGACTCGGCGCGATCGACGTCGCCCGCGCGGAGACGGACGCGCCGCGCTCCCAGGCATCGAACGCGTCCTTCGGCGCGATCAAGCAGATCGATGCCGGCGTCCTCAACGTCGGCTATGCGGAAGCGGGTCCCTCGAACGGCCCGGTGGCGATCCTGCTGCACGGCTGGCCCTACGACATTCACGCCTTCGTCGACGTCGCGCCGATCCTGGCAAAGGCCGGCTATCGCGTGATCATCCCCTACCTGCGCGGCTATGGCACCACGCAATTCCTCTCCAGCGAGACGCCGCGCAACGGCGAGCCTGCCGCAATGGCCGTCGACATCATCGCGCTGATGGACAAGCTCGAAATCAAGAAGGCGGTCGTCGCCGGCTTCGACTGGGGCGCACGCACGGCCGACGTCATCGCCGCGTTGTGGCCGGATCGCTGCCGCGCATTGGTGTCGGTCAGCGGCTATCTGATCTCCAGCCAGGCCGCCGGCAACGCGCCGCTGCCGCCGTCTGCCGAGTTGCAATGGTGGTACCAGTTCTACTTCGCGACCGAGCGCGGCCGCGCCGGATACGAGAAATACACGCACGATTTCGCCAAGCTGATCTGGAAGCTCGCCTCGCCGCAGTGGAAGTTCGACGACGCCACCTTCAACCGGAGTGCCGCGGCGCTCGACAACAAGGATCATGTCGCGATCACGATCCACAATTACCGCTGGCGGCTCGGGCTCGCCAAGGGCGAAGCCAAATACGAGCATATCGAAAAGAAGCTGGCCGAAACCCCCGTCATCA
The DNA here is from genome assembly GCF_024199855.1 of Bradyrhizobium sp. CCGB20. Taxonomy (NCBI): domain Bacteria; kingdom Pseudomonadati; phylum Pseudomonadota; class Alphaproteobacteria; order Hyphomicrobiales; family Nitrobacteraceae; genus Bradyrhizobium; species Bradyrhizobium sp. CCGB20. Next base: position 894,363 of record NZ_JANADN010000001.1, read on the forward strand.
GCGTGCCGACGATCACGATGGAAGGCGACGCCAATGGCGCGCCGCATCCCGAGCCGAGTGCCTACGCCAAGAGGTTCTCCGGCCGGTACGACTTCCGCCTGATCACCGGCGGCATCGGACACAATCTGCCGCAGGAAGCGCCGCAAGCCTTTGCCAAGGCCGTCATCGACGCCGACGGCGGCGCCTGAGGATTTTGTCTGCCCCGGTCCAGCCTGGCTGGACCGGGGATCATCCGTCGATCCGAGCTTGTTGAAAAATCATGACCCCAACTGAACCTGAAAAGAAGAAGTTCGCATTCTCCACGGTGATCATTCTTGCCGTGGTCCTCCTCGTCGTTGTGCTGACTTGCGTGCCATACCTCGCCACGATCGTCTTTGCGCAGACGTCCGCGGAGCGCGCAACGGCCGATGCCTCACCAATCTTCGGTGTCACGATTCCCGCCGGCTACAAGCAGTGGGAGCTGATCGCACCGGCCGAGGAGGCGGCGCCCCTGGACGAGCTTCGCGCCGTCGTCGGCAACCAGACCGCGATCGATGCCTATCAGGCCGGCAAGCTTCCGTTCCCGGACGGTACCGTTCTGGTCAAGCGCGCCTGGAAGCGGAAGCAGTCGCCCGAGTTTGCGTCCGCGACGATTCCCGGTGCCGCCACCACGGTCCAGGTGATGGTCAAGGATTCCAAAAAATACGCCTCGACCGGCGGCTGGGGCTTTGGCCGCTTCATCAACGGCAAGCCGGTCGACGAGGCCCAGCATCGCACCTGTTGGGGCTGTCACGAAGCCCGCGCCAAGAGCCGCGACTACGTCTTCACGCGGCTCGCGCCGTGAGCCGCACGGAGCGCATCATGTCGAAGATCTGGTTCATCAGCGGCAGCTCGCGCGGGCTCGGCCGCGCCATCACGGAAGCGGCGCTCGCGGCGGGAGACCGCGTGGTTGCGACGGCGCGGGACATCAAGCCGCTCGAAGCGCTGCGCGAACGCTTCGGTGCAAGCCTGCGGCTCGCAACGCTCGACGTGACCGACGAGGTCGCGGCGCAAGCGGCCATTGACCTCGCCGTGGATGCATTCGGCGGCGTCGATGTGGTCGTGAACAATGCCGGATATGGCGATCTCGGATCGGTCGAGGACACGAGCCTTGCCTCGTTCCGTCAGCAGATCGAGGTCAATCTGCTCGGCACCATCATCGTCACGAAAGCGGCGATCCCCGTGCTGCGCCGGCAGCGCCGCGGGCATATCGTGCAGTTCTCATCCGTCGGCGGGCGGATCGGAGCCCCCGCACGCGCGGCCTATTCGGCTGCAAAATGGGGCATCGAAGGCTTTTCGGAATCGCTGGCGCGCGAGATGGCGCTGATCGGCGTGCACGTGACGATCGTCGAACCCGGCGGCTTCCGTACCGGGTTTGCGCAGGCCGCGCATGCGACCGGTGAAGGCCGCGCGGAATACGATGCGGTGGTTGGCGCTGCCGTCAGGATGCAGCGGGATTACGACGGCCGCCAGCCGGGTGACCCGGCGAAGGCTGCGACCGTCGTGTTGAAGCTCGTCGACATGGATCATCCGCCGCTCCGGATCGCGCTCGGCAGCGACGCCGTGAATGCCATCGCGGCGACGGACCGGCAACGCCTCGAAGAGCTCGAGAGGTGGCGCGCGCTGAGCGTCTCGACCGACTACTGACCGCGTCTCATTCCGCGGCCACCACCATCTGCTGCGTGCGCCACTGGCCGAGCAGGGCGCGCAGCGAGGCCGGCTTCACCGGCTTGTTGAGCACCGCGATCTTTTCCTCGCGCGCGGCGACCTGCACGGCGGGGCTGCGGTCGGCGGTGATGAGGATCGCAGGAATGCCGTCGCCAAAGCGGCGGCGGATGTCGCGGATGGCGGCAATGCCGTTGCCGCGGTCGAGATGATAGTCGACCAGGAGGCCGGTGACGCGCCGGCCGGCCGTTTCGATCGCGGCGATCGCGCCTTCGGGGTCGGCGACCGCGATCACCTCGGCGTCCCAGGCCTTCAGCAGTGTTCGCATGCCGTCGAGGATCGCGGCGTCGTTCTCGATGCAGACGATCAGGGCGCCGGAGATCGGCGTGCGCGCCAGCGGCGTCGCGCTGGTCACGGCCGCGGTGTGGGTGATCGCCTTCGCCGTCGGCACCGTCACCGAGAACACCGAGCCGCCGCTCTTATTGCCGTCGATGGCGATGCCGTGCTTGAGCACGCGCGCCAGGCGTTCGACGATCGACAGGCCAAGGCCGAGGCCGCGGGCGATCCGCGCGCCCTGCTCGAGGCGGTGGAATTCCTTGAAGATCTCGCCGCGCTTGACCGGCGGAATGCCGACACCGGTGTCGTAGACGCAGATCCTGAGTGACGGGCCCTGGCGGCGGCAGCCGACCAGCACGCGTCCGCGCGGGGTGTATTTGATCGCGTTGGAGATCAGGTTCTGGAGCAGGCGCCGCAGCAAGAGCCGATCGGACTCGACCGGCAGCGAGCAAGGCACGAAGGCCAGCTCCAGGTTCTTGGCGCGTGCGATCGGCGCGAACTCGATCTCCAGCGAGCGCATCAGATCCGCCATCTTGAAGCTCGAGGTCGAGGTCGTCATGGCGCCGGCGTCGAGCCTGGAGATGTCGAGCAGTGCGCCGAGGATCTCCTCGATCGCCTGGAGCGATTCGTCGATGTTCTCGACCAGCCGCGTCTCCTCGCCGCTGTGCTGGCGCTCGACCAGGCTCGTGACATAGAGCCGCGCCGCGTTCAGGGGCTGGAGGATGTCGTGGCTGGCTGCCGCCAGGAAGCGCGTCTTGGAGATGCTGGCGTCTTCGGCCGCGCTCTTGGCCAGCGCCAGCTCGGAATTCAGCCGGGTCAGCTCCTCGGTGCGGTCGCGTACCCGCTTTTCGAGCGTCGCATTGGCGCGCTCCAGCGCTTCGGCCGCCTCGAACGTGGGCGTGACATCGGTGAAGGTGATGACGAAGCCGCCGCCGGGCATCCGGTTGGTGAGCACCTCGATCACCATGTGGCGTTCCGGCAGGCGCTCGAGATAGGGCTCGCTGTCGGTGGTGTAGGCCGCAAGCCGCTGCTCCAGCACGGCTTCGCGCTCGGCCGGATCGTCCGGCTCGCTCACACCCATGAATTCCAGGATCTCACGTAGCGGCGTGCCGAACTGGATGAAATGCGGCGGCACGTTCAGGAGATCGCCGAACTGCCGGTTGGAGCAGATCAGTTGCAGATCGGCATCGAACACCGCGATGCCCTGGCGGACATGGTTGAGCGCGGTCTGGAGGATCTCGCGGTTGAAATGCAGCGCCGCGTGGGAATCGTCGAGCAGTTTCAGCGCCGCCTTCGCCGAAACCGTCCGCTTGCGCAGCAGCAGCGACATCACGAGGCGCGAGGAGGCAGCGCCGATCGAAGAGGCGATCAGGTGCTCCGCATGCTGCAGCAGCTCGAAATCGGCGGGCGCCCCGGACTCCAGCCGTACATTGCGCCGGGCCGAAAACGCTTCGAACGAATGCCGGGCGCGGTCGGGCCCGAGATATTGCGCGACCGTGGTCTGGATGTCCTGCACGGTGACGGTGGTGCGCCAGCGTCGAAAGCTCGGGGAGATCGGCGCGAGCGTGTTGGGCACGAACAGATCGGCCTGCACCAGTTCGATCGAAGACGGCCGGCGCGCCAGCGACAGCAGCACATAGGTCAGGATGTTGAGCGACAGCGACCAGATCACGCCGTGCATCAGCGGCGGCAGGTCGGCGCCGAACAGCGCCTGCGGGCGTAGCGCCTCGATGCCGAACGGGCCGTGCTGGAGCAGCATGATGCCCGCCGTCGAGGAGTCCATGAAGCTCGGGATGAACAGCGTATAGAGCCACACCGCGAACCCGACCAGCATACCGCCGATCGCGCCGCGCGCGGTGGCGCGCCGCCACAACAGCCCGCCGAAGAAGCTTGGCGCGAGCTGGGCGATGGCGGCAAAGGAGAGCAGGCCGATCGCCGCCAGCTGGGTGTTGCCGAGCGCGCGATAGTAGAAATAGGCCAGCACCATGATGGCGAAGATCGCGAGCCGGCGCGAGCGCAGCAGGAAGTCGCTGAAATCGGCACCGCCGGTCCGCCCCTCCGGCCGCCGTTGCAGCACCAGCGGCACCACGAGGTCGTTCGAGACCATGATGGAGAGCGCGACGCATTCGACGATCACCATCGCGGTCGCCGCGGACAGGCCGCCGACGAAGATGGCGACGCTGAGCAGATCCGCGCCGCCCTCCATCGGCAGCGCCAGCACGTACATATCCGGGTCCGCCGCGCCGAACGGGAAGGTGACCAGGCCGGCGAGCGCGATCGGGATCACGAACACATTGATGGCGACGAGATAGAGCGGAAACAGCCAGCGCGCGCGGCTGACCTCGGCGTCCGAGGAATTCTCCACCACGCTGACGTGGAACTGGCGCGGCAGCAGCATGATCGCGCACAGCGACAGTAGCGTCATGGTCAGGAAGTTGCCGATCGACGGCGTATAGTTGATGGCGCGCACCGCCTCCGGCGTCTTCATCGCGCGCTCGATCAATTCGTGCGGCGAGAACATCCAGAAGGTGACGAAGATGCCCGCGGTGAGGAAAGCGACCAGCTTGATGATGGATTCGGTCGCGACCGCCAGCATCAGGCCGTGCTGGTGCTCGGTGGCGTCGGTCTGCCGCGTGCCGAACAGCACCGCGAAGGCGGCCATCGCCAGCGTCACCATCAGCGCCATGTCGCCGAGGATCGGGATATGGGAGAAGGCCTGGTCCTCGCTCAGGATCGTTTCCAGCGAGGAGGCGACCGCCTTGAGCTGGAGAGCGATGTAGGGCACCGAGCCGATGATCGCGATCAGCGCCACGGTGGCCGCCACCGCCTGGCTCTTGCCGTAGCGCGCGCCGATGAAATCGGCGATCGAGGTGATGTTGTGGGCCTTCGCGAGCTGGATCACGCGACGCAGGACACCGGCGCCGAGCCCGATCATCAGGATCGGGCCGACATAGATGGCGAGGAAGTCGGTCGAGGTGCGGGTGGCGAAGCCGACCGAGCCGAAGAAGGTCCAGGAGGTGCAATAGATCGCCATTGACAGCGGATAGATCAGCCCGGACGCGCGGCCGCGCCCGACCAGCGAGCGGCGGTCGCCATGGCTCGCCACCGCGAACAGGAAGCCGATATAGCCGAAGGCGGCAACGATCACGCCCCAGTCGTGCAGCATGGCGAGCGTGCTTCTCCCTGGGCGCTGGCGGCGCCCGCTCTCATTTTCCCTGCAAATCTAGCGCGTTGGGCCGGTGCAGGCGACAGCGAAATGCCGTGCGGCGGCGGGAACTGGGGTTGTCGTTAAGGCGCGAGCGGACGTTCGCGGGCCTGCGGAGAGAGTCCTCGTGCGGCACCCCCTCCCTGACCCTCCCCCGCAAGGGGGAGGGAACGGTGAGAGCGCCGATTGTCGCGAAGGTGAGACCTAGGACAAAGACGAGAGTCGCGCCGCGTCGCGTAGTTGGGATTCTTCGATGTGAGGTGGGCACACCTGTCTCGCTCCCTCCCCCCTTGCGGGGGAGGGGCGGGGAGAGGGGTGGCCCCGGGGACGGTGACAGTTAGATCGAAGAACGCGAAAGCCTACTCCGCTGCCAGCGACTTCTGCTTGAGCGGCAGACCGAGACGGTCCCACACCTGCAAGAGCGCTTCGGCGAGCTGATCGATCAGGCCGTCGTCGTGATAGGGCGAGGGCGTGATGCGCAGGCGCTCGGTGCCCTTGGCGACCGTCGGATAGTTGATCGGCTGGATGTAGATGCCGTGCTGTTCCAGCAGCAGGTCGGACGCCTGCTTGCACTTCTCGGCATCGCCGATGAACAGCGGCACGATATGGGTGTCGCTCGACATCACGGGAAGGCCGGCGGCGTTGAGGATCGCCTTGACGCGGGCCGCGCGGTCCTGGTGGCGCTCGCGCTCCCAGTTCGAGGTCTTCAGATGCTTGATCGCGGCGGTTGCGGCCGAGCAGATCGCCGGCGGCAGCGCGGTGGTGAAGATGAAGCCCGGTGCGTAGGAGCGCACGGCGTCGATGATCTGGCCGTTGGCGGCGATGTAGCCGCCAAGGCAGCCGAATGCCTTGGCGAGTGTGCCTTCGAGAATGTCGATGCGATGCATGACGCCGTCACGCTCGGCGATGCCGCCGCCGCGCGGGCCATACATGCCGACCGCGTGGACTTCGTCGACATAGGTCATCGCGCCGTATTTTTCGGCGAGATCGCAGATTTTTGCGAGCGGGGCGACGTCGCCGTCCATCGAATAAAGGCTTTCGCAGGCGATCAGCTTCGGCCGGCTCGGGCCCGCAGCCTTCAACAGCGCTTCGAGATCGGCGAGGTCGTTGTGGCGGAACACGAGGCGCTCGCAGCCGGACTGGCGGATGCCCTCGATCATCGAATTGTGGTTGAGCTCGTCCGACAGGATCAGGCAGTTCGGAATGAGCTTCGCGATGGTCGCGATGCCAGTCTGGTTCGAGACATAGCCCGAGGTGAACAGCAGCGAGGCTTCCTTGCCGTGGAGATCGGCGAGCTCGGCCTCGAGCTGCACCAGCGGATGATGCGTGCCGGCGATATTGCGGGTGCCGCCCGCGCCGGTGCCGACGCGCGTCGCGGTCTCGACCATGGCGCCGACCACTTTCGGGTGCTGGCCCATGCCGAGATAGTCGTTGGAGCACCAGATCACGACGTCGCGCTTGCCCTTGGGCGAGTGCCAGAGCGCATGCGGGAACCGGCCGGCGATGCGTTCCAGATCGGCGAACACACGGTAGCGCCGCTCGGTGTGGAGACGATCGAGCGCGGAACTGAAGAACTGGCTGTAATCCATCGGCAAAACCTAAGACGGAACTGACCAAAAGGGTCGCATCTTCTTAGAGCTTTTCCAGCTCTAATGTCCATGCGCTATCCCACATATGGCCGTGAGGTGCATTTGGGCAAAATGCCCTATCGTGCGATTTGAAACTTGATCCCGATCAAGTTCACCAGGACGTGTGATGTTGCTCTGCACCATGCGTCGGTGCGCAGGTCTAGCCGGCCTTGGTCTTCTTGCGCGGCTCGGCACGTCCGTCCTTGATTGCGGCCACGGGCTTTAACCAATCCGAATTGCGCAGGGCATGCGCGACGCAATCATGGATGTGGGTGTGCAGCACCTTGGCCGCGCCCTTGGCATCGCGCTTCAGCGCGAGCTCCTTCAACTCGCGATGCTCGGAAGCCGCCATCTCGCCGCGGAATACCACGGCGATCATCTGGTAGCGCAGATAGCGATCATAGACGGCGGCATGCGCATCAAGCAGCACCTTCGAGCCACAGGCCGCGACGAGTGCGCGATGAAACTGGAAATCGCACTGTTTCCAGCTCTCCGCATCGGACCGCTCGCCCGACAGCAGCATGCGCTCCATCGCCGCGAGCTTGTGATGCGCGGAGACGATCCGCGCTTCCCAGTCGAGATCGCCGGCCGCGAACGACTTCTCGATCATGTGGCCTTCGAGCAGCTCGCGCAGCTCGGCAATCTCCTGGAATTCGGTCGCGGAGATCGGCGCGACCTCGAAGCCGCGCTGGCCTTCTGCGACGACGAATCCTTCCGAGCACAGCCGGTTCAGCGTCTCGCGCAGCGTCGAGATGCTGGTGCCATAGGCGCTGCTCATCCGTTCGAGCTTCAGCTTCTGGCCCGGCGTCAGCTTGCCGAAAATCAGGTCGGTGCGGATGCGGCGATAGGCGCTGTCGCCCACCGTCTCGGCGGTCGTGTCGGGAGAGATGTCCATGCCTCATCCTAGCGTCTTGGATGTGCGTTTTGACAAATTTCGTAACTTTATCAAGCGTTTCTTATATTATCCGACAAAATTAAAAATATAGGTTGATTTATAATTCGTCATATAAGAGCTTCCCGCCCCTAAGAACGAGATCATCAGGGGGAGGGCGCGATGCCTGTTCGGTTCAAATGTCTGGCTTGGGTGGCGGCGATCGGCGCGATCGCCTTGGGCGCAATGGGGTCGGCCTCGGCGCAGGCCATCCAGGAGCGAACCATCCGCTGGGGGCACCTCAACAACACCGACCATCCCGTCAGCAAAGGCGTGCAGAAATTCGTCGAGATTGTCGCGGCCAAGAGCGGCGGCAAGATCAAGGTGCGCGAATATCCGGCCAATCAGCTCGGCAGCGAGATGCAGCAGCAATCCGCGCTCCGCGCCGGCACGCAGGAGATGCAGTCGCCGGCGACGACCTCGCTGGTCGGCATCGTCAAGGATTTTGGCCTGATCGACTTCCCGTTCATCGTGTCGACGCCGCAGCAGGCTGATGCCTTGCTCGACGGCCCGCTCGGCACGGCGCTGCTCGCCAAGCTGCCGGAGAAGGGCCTTGTCGGTCTTGCCTATTGGGACCTCGGCTTCCGCAACGTCACCAACAGCCGGCGTCCGATCACCAGGGGCGAAGACCTCGACGGCATCAAGATCCGTGTGATCCCGAACCCGGTGTATCTGGAGACCTTCAAGGCCTTCAACGCCAACCCGGTGCCGATGAGCTTTTCGGAGCTCTACAGCGCGCTCGAGACCCGCACCGTCGACGGCCAGGAGAATCCGTTCTCGGTGATCCTGTCGAACAAGTTCTACGAGGTGCAGAAATATCTCAGCGTCACCAACCACACTTATTCGACCAACATCATCCTGATCTCCAAGAAGTTCTGGGACGGGCTTTCGCCCGACGAGCAGAAGATCCTGCAGGACGCCGCCATCGAGGCGCGCGACTATCAGCGCAAGGTCAGCCGCGAGCAGGCCAAGGCCGCAATCGACGAGCTCAAGGCGAAGGGCATGGAGATCAACGAGATCGCGCCGGCCGAGCTCGACCGCATGCGCGTGAAGACGAAGCCGATCGCGGAAAAGTTCTCCGCCGAGTACGACCCGGCGATCGTCAAGCTGTTCAACAGCGAGCTCGATCGCGTGCACGCGCTGAAGCCCTGAGCCGTCGCGCCGGAGCAAGCCAGAAATCATGAAGACGATCGTCGATGCCTATTTCTGGCTGCTCCGTGCGGTGATCGCGGTGCTGCTTGCCGCCATGGTGGTGCTGGTGTTCGGCAATGTCGTGCTGCGCTACGGCTTCAACTCCGGCATCGCCATCTCGGAAGAGCTGTCGCGCTGGCTGTTCGTCTGGATGGTGTTCCTGGGCGCGATCATCGGCATGAAGGAGCACGCCCATCTCGGCGTCGACAGCCTCGTCAAGGTGCTGCCGCCGCTTGGCCGCAAGGTCTGCTACGGCCTCAGCCATTTGCTGATGCTCTACGCCGCCGCGCTGCTGACGGAAGGCTCCTGGAAGCAGACGGTGCTGAACTCCGACACCGTGGCGCCGGCGTCGGGGCTTTCGGTCGGCCTGTTCTATGCCGCCGGCATCGTGTTCGGCGCCTCCTCCTGCGTGATCATTGTCTATGAGCTCTATCGGCTCGTGACCGGGCAGATCGCCGATGCCGATCTCATCGCCATCAGCGAGTCCGAGGAGCTCTCGCATTCTCCTGACGCGGCGAGCGGAAAGCAGCAGGCATGACCGTCGCCGTCTTCACCTTCTCGCTGCTCGGCGCCATGGCGATCGGGATGCCGATCGCGTTCGCGCTGATCATCTGCGGCATTGCGCTGATGACCTATCTGGCGATGTTCGATTCCCAGATCATCGCGCAGAACGTCATCAATGGCGTCGATTCCTTCCCGCTGATGGCGGTGCCGTTTTTCATCCTCGCCGGCGAGGTGATGAACACCGGTGGCCTCGCACGCCGTATCCTCAATTTCGCGATCGCGCTGGTCGGCCATTTCCGCGGCGGGCTCGGCTATGTCGCGATCCTGACGTCCTGCATCCTGGCCTCGCTGTCGGGCTCGGCGGTCGCGGACGCCGCGGCGCTCGGTGCGCTGCTGGTGCCGATGATGGCCGCCGCCGGCCATAATCGTGCCAGTGCGGCCGGCCTCGTCGCGGCCGGCGGCATCATCGCTCCGGTCATCCCGCCCTCGATCGGCTTCGTCATCTTCGGCGTCGCTGCCAATGTCTCGATCTCGAAGCTGTTTTTGGCCGGCATCGTGCCGGGCCTGCTGCTCGGCGTCGGATTGTGCGTTGCCTGGTGGTGGGTGGTGCGCAAGGAGAACCCGGCGCGCCTGCCGCGCAAGAGCTTTGCCGAGATCTGGCGCGCGCTGATCGACGGCTTCTGGGCCCTGATGCTGCCGATGATCATCATCTTCGGCCTGCGCTTCGGCATCTTCACCCCGACCGAGGCCGCCGTTGTCGTCGCGGTCTATTCGCTTGTCGTGGCAATGGGCGTCTATCGCGAGCTCAAGCCGTCGCAACTGCCGGCGCTGCTGGTCTCGACCGCGCAGACCACGGCCGTCGTGATGTTCCTTGTCGCCGCGGCGCTGGTGTCGTCCTGGCTGATCACGGTCGCCGAAATCTCCGACCAGATCGTGGCGCTGACAAAACCGTTCGCAGGCAACCAGACGCTCCTCACCATCGTACTGATGATCATCGTCGTCATCGTCGGCACGGCGCTCGACATGACGCCGACGATCCTGATCCTGACGCCGATCCTGATGCCGATCGTCAAGCAGGCTGGTATCGACCCCGTTTATTTCGGCGTGCTCTTCATCATCAACAACGCCATCGGCCTGATCACGCCACCGGTCGGCGTCGTGCTCAACGTCGTCGCCGGCGTCTCCCGCGTCTCGATGGACGATCTGATCCGCGGCGTCTGGCCCTTCATGATCGCGCAGCTTGTCGTGCTAGCCTTGCTGACGCTGTTTCCCGTTCTCGTCACCGGCCCGGCGAAGTGGTTTGGTGGCTAACTCTCAAAGGACCTTCCCATGAAGCGCGTGATGATCCTCAACGGTCCCAACCTCAATATGCTCGGCATCCGCGAGCCGCATATCTACGGCACCACGACGCTCGCAGAGGTCAATGCGGGTTGCGAGGAAGCGGCCGCGAAGCTCGGGCTCAAGCTCGCCTTCCACCAGTCCAACCATGAAGGTGTGCTGGTCGATCTGATCCAGTCGGCGCGGCAGGACGCCGATGCCATCGTCATCAATCCGGCCGGCCTGTCCTTCACTTCGGTCTCGATCATGGACGCGATCAAGACGTTCGAAGGTCCGGTGCTGGAAGTCCACATCTCCAACATCCACGCCCGCGACGAATATCACCGCCACTCCAAGATCTCGTTCGTGGCGACCGGCGTGATCTGCGGGCTGGGCCCGTTCGGCTACATCGCGGCGCTGCACGCGATCGCGAATATGAAGTGAGGTGGCACGGCTGAGACAGTGCGCTCCCTCGTCCCGCTTGCGGGGCGAGGGAAGTAGGCGTTCACGTCGTCCGGAACTGGAGCACGCCGTCCTTTGTTTCTGCCGTCAGCCGGCCCTCGACGATCATGTAGTTGACGTGGGCGACGAGTTCGCCGGCGGCAAAGCCCATCTGGTGCTCGTCCAGCACGTGCTTGTTGAACACGACAGGCACCAGGGCGCGCGAGGTCTGCGGCACCTCGCGGCAGGCTTCCGCGATCAGGCGGCAGCGCTCCTCGTGATGGTCGGCGAGCTGCTTGATGCGGGTCTTCAGCCCGTAGAACGGCACGCCGTGGCCGGGCAGCACCAGCAAGTCATAGGGCAGGGTGGTGGTGAGGCTCGCGAGCGAGGCCAGATATTCGCCGAGCGAGTTCTGGTTGGGTTCGACCGCCCACACGCTCACGTTCGGAGAAATCTTGCTCAGCACCTGGTCGGCGGAGAGGAACAGCTTGTCGTCGGCGCAATACAGCATCACCTGGTCGAGCGCGTGCCCGCCGCCGGTGATCACCTTGAAGCGGCGCGTGCCGATCACGACGTCGTCGCCATGGGAGATGCGGCGGTAGGACGGCGGCAGCACCGAGACGCGCTTGAGATAATCCTGGCCGCGGCCTAGCAGCTTTTCGGTGAGCGACTCGTCCATGCCATGGCGGCGGAAGAACAGCCGCTGCGCTTCCTGCCGTTCCTCGGTGCCGCGGTTCTGGTGATAGACCGATTGCAGATATTCGACCTGCGACATCACCAGCGGGCAGTTGAACCGCTCGACGATCCAGCCTGCGAGACCGACATGGTCGGGGTGGGAATGCGTCACGATCAGGCGTGTGATGTGGACGCCCTTCAGCGGCCCCTCGAACAGTTTCGTCCAGGCCTCGATCGTTTCCTCGTTGCCGAAGCCGGCGTCGACCATGGCATAGCCGTCGCCGTCGGCGAGCAGGTAGATGTTCACGTGGTTGAGGCGGAACGGCAGTTTCAGCCGCGCCCACAACACGCCGGGCCGGATCTCCACGACCTGTTCGGGGCCTGGATGCTGTTCCCAGGGATAACGCAGGGCCTCGGCCGAGGACTGCATGGTGTCGGTTTTTGAGCTCATGCTACCGGCTTAAACCCAGCACGGGCGGGGCGCCAGCCGAAAAAGGGCGGGTCGTGGTCTCCGCATGGCGGTCATACCGTGCAGCGTTTTTCCGTGTGCCGGTTGGGGCCGTCAAAAACGCAGTCATTCCGGGGCGCGCGCGAGCGCGAACCCGGAATCCGGAGACTGTCGTGCGAGATTCCGGGTTCGCCTCTTCGAGGCGCCCCGGAATGACGATCAGGCCGCCCGCATGTTGTTGAGGAACGCGTCGATCTCCCCGCGCAGCATGTCGGCTTCGCGGCGGAGCGCGTCGGAGGCGCCCAGCACTTCGCTCGCCGCGGCGCCTGCCTCGGCTGAAGCGGTGGAGACGCCGACGATGTTGCTGGAAACCTCGCTGGTGCCGCCGGCCGCATGCTGGATGTTGCGGGCGATTTCGCGGGTGGCCGCCCCCTGTTCCTCGACCGCGGCGGCGATCGTCGTCGTCACGTCGTTGATCTCGCCGATGATCCGGCCGATGCCCTGGATGGCACCGACTGCGGAGGTCGTGACCGATTGCATGCTGGCGATCTGGGTGCGGATCTCCTCCGTCGCTTTCGCGGTCTGGCTCGCGAGGCTCTTGACCTCGGAGGCGACCACCGCGAAGCCGCGGCCGGCTTCGCCCGCCCGCGCCGCCTCGATGGTGGCGTTGAGCGCGAGCAAATTGGTCTGCGAGGCGATGGTCTGGATCAGGTCGACCACCACGCTGATGCGGCTGGCGCTGTCGGCGAGACTCTGCACCGTGGTGTCGGTGGCGCCGGCCTCGTCGACCGCCTTCCTGGCGATCGCGGCCGAGGTGACCACCTGCTTGCTGATCTCCTCGATCGAGGAGGACAATTGCTCGGTGCCCGATGACACGGTCTGCACGTTGACCGAGGTCTCCTCCGCGGCGGACGCGACTGCGTTCACCAGCGCGTTGGACTGGTCGGCGGTGTTCGACATGCTCTGCGCGGTGGACTGCATCGAATTGGCAGACTGCGCGAGATTGTCGAGCGCGTTGCGCACCGTGCCCTCGAACTCGGCGATCTTCGCTTCCATGCGCGCAGCACGCTCGGCCTTGGCAACACGGTCCTTGTCCTGCTCGCTCGACATCGCGCGGGCCTCGATCATGCTCTCGCGGAACACTTGCAGCGTGTTCGCCATCACCGAGATCTCGTCATTGTGGTGCTTCGAGCGATAGATCTCGGTCTCGAGGTCGCCGTTCGCGAGCAGCTGCATCGACTGTTGCAGGGCGCCAATCCGCCGCAGGATGTTGCGGCCGACATAGAGCCAGACGAACAGCGCCGAGCCGACCAGCATCAGCGCGCCCAGCGCCAGCATCGCCGTGGTGGCGAGCGAGATCTCCTGGCGCGCCTGGAAGGTCGACGCGTTGGTCTCCTTCTGCACGCCGTCGACGAGCTGCTGCACGCTGATGCCGAGGCCGACATTGAGCTTGCGGGTCTCGTCCAGAATGGTCTGGCCGTAATCGATGGCGTCGAGCTCCTTCTGGCGAATCTTGAACACGCCGGTCTTGCCCTCGCCGAAGGCGAACAGTTTTTGCACGGCGTCGCGCATGGCCTGCATCGAGGGGATCTTCGGGAGATCCTCGAGGTTCGACTTGACGCGGTCGCGCGTCGCCTTGAATTCCTTCTCGATCACCTCCAGCGTGTCGCTGTTGTTGGCCGAGAGCGCCGCCATCATGTCCGCGGCCATCAGGTTGCCGTTGGCGGAGATCGTCGAGATCTGGGCGACGGTGCGGGCGGCTTCGGTGGCATCATCGGCGGACACTTCCGCCGCACCGAGGATCGCGTTCAGGCGCGTCTGTGCGTCCAGCATCGCAGGGCCGGCCGCGCCGACGAAGGCGAGCTGGGCCTTGCGCAGGGCTTCATACTGCTTGTCGTGCAGTGCGCCGGTGTCGAGACGCTCGCGGGCAGCCGACACCAGGCTCTGGGTCGCCTCGTCGATGCTCTTGGCGGTATCGCGCAGTGCCGTCACCGTCTGCTTGTCGGCGCCGAGCTCGATGATCTCGCCGAGCTTGGCCATGGCGAGCTGCTGGATGTCCTTCACGCTCTTGGTGCGTTCCCTCAGCGCCTCGTCGGAGGGCGATGCCAGCAGGCCCGGGCCTTGCGCCGCGAGCGTCGCACTTTGAGAGGCGAGTTGCAGGCTGGCGGAGAGGCGGGGAATGTCACGCCCGCTCAGATCCATCATGGTCGCGCCGAGATGATTGAACACGAAGCCGGCGCCGGCTGCGATCACGAGGCCCATGCCCGCGATCAATGCGAAGGCGGCGAAAAGGCTGCCTCGTACGCCCCATTTCGGCATCTTGAAGCGAGGCTTGAAACGGCCGAGGACACGGCCAGGAAAGCCACCAAGACGGATCGCCATCGAAATTCCCCCACGCCTGATCTTTATATTTTCGCCGCGGAGTATCCTTTGGCCGGGTTAAAAAATCGCAAGTTGCACAATCGGTTGCGTTCGTTCCGCACAGCGAAAAAAGAAAGGGCCGGCAGAGTTGCCGGCCCCCGTTGGCAAGGAGATTTTTGAGGCGCGATCAGTAGCGCGCGACCGCCGAATTGGCCCAGTTGAAGCGGTAGTTGACGCCCGCCTTGATGGTGTGGTCGTCGGTGGTGAAGCTGCCGGTGCCCGCCAGCGGACCGCCGGTGAAGCTCGCGTCGCCGAAATTGTAGTACTGATAC
Source organism: Bradyrhizobium sp. CCGB20 (assembly GCF_024199855.1). NCBI lineage: Bacteria > Pseudomonadati > Pseudomonadota > Alphaproteobacteria > Hyphomicrobiales > Nitrobacteraceae > Bradyrhizobium > Bradyrhizobium sp. CCGB20. Next base: position 909,415 of record NZ_JANADN010000001.1, read on the forward strand.
TCGGCCTTGGCCGACCAGTTCGGAGCGAACATGTATTCGAGGCCGGCGCCGACGGTGTAGCCGTTGCGGTGATCGCCGGTGATGAGGAAGGCGGTCGGCACGCCGGCAACCGTCACCTTCTCGTTGTTGTCCGAATAGGCGTAGCCGCCCTTCACGTAGAGCAGGCCCGGACCCCAGGTGTAGCCGACGCGGCCGGTGATCGAGCCGAGGCCACGCTGGTCGTTGGTGTAGGCGATGCCGCCCGGAAACACCGCGCCGACGCTGCCGGAGAGCCAGGAATACTGGCCTTCGACGCCGACCACGAAGTTCGGATTGAACTGCCAGTCCGCACCGACCTGCACGCCGCCGAGGAAACGGCCATTGCCGTTGTTGCCGGTGGAGAGGCCGTTGAAATTGTTGTCGCTGGAGAAGGCGCCGCCGACATGGCCACCAATATAGAAGCCGGTCCAGTTGTAGATCGGCGCGGCATAGGCCGGCGCGGGCGCCTTGTAGTAGTTGCGGTTGCCGAGATCGGCGCCGACGGCCGGCGCGGCGGCGCTCACCACGAGCAGGGCAACGGTCGCAAACAAAATCTTCTTCATCGTCTTGAACTCCAGCACTTTGGTCCCCGGCAGGCGCGCTTCCCGCGCCGTCGTTGGTTTTGCAGATAGCTCGCTTTTGACGAAAATGCTGTCACATGCGTGGCACAGCGGCAGCCAACCTAACTTATTGGGCTGCAAATGATTTTCGTGCTTAATGCCGGCTTAAGAAGTGGTGAAGGAAGGCTTAACTTCGCGCGCCTCTGGTAACTCGCGCGCGTATCTCGTTAACCAAGACGCCGCCGCGCTTCATCGCGCATCTGCTCGCGGAAGGCCGCGCGCTTGGCGGGCCGGTCTTCCTCGCGCACGTCGTGGCGATCGAAGATGTCGAACTTCTCCATGATCGGATAGCGATCGCTCGCCATCGCGAGCACCCGCAGCACCTTGGTCGCGGACGGCGTCGGCCCGCTCACCTCCCAGCGCCGGATGGTGTCGGCGCCGCCCTTCTCCGGCAGTCCGCAAAGCTTGGCCATGTCGGCCGCGGTGAGCTTGCGCTCGAGGGCATCGGAGAGGTCTTTGCGGAGCTGCTTCAGTTCGGGGCCGGTCATGCTGCTTGCGTCCAGGGAAGTCACTGCAGGCAATGCACTAGCGCTGATTCGGGTCCATCCGAAGGCGGGCACGATCGTGATAGTGTGTCCGTGCCGGTCGAGCTCAGCGAGGGGAATCGCATGCCCGTGTTCAAGCTGCCCCTGTCAGGGGATGTCGTCCAGTCCATCTATCCGTCGTTCTTCAGTCCCGCCGGCGGCCAGTTCGGCCTCGTCAACATCACGGTGGGGCAATCCTCGGCGCCAGATGTCGAGAAGGACGTGCTGTCCGATGTCGCCGGCTATGGCAAGCAGATCGGACAGATCGCGGACGCGCTGCTGGTCGTGGTCGAGCATCTGGAGTCGCGGCCCGAACACGCGCTCGCCGACGACGAGGCGATCGCCGCCTTCAAGGAGCTGATGCACTCGGTCGCAAAGGTGAAGGAGCGACATGGCCGCAAGGCGTGTCGCCCGAAGCGACGATGACCACGGCGCGTGGCCGGGGCGGGCACATTCGGGCGTGCACGGAGTTATGAACGGCGGCCTATGGACATTTTTCGATGAATGAACAGTTGGCACAATGGACCCGCAGCGAATGAAGGGAACCCCTCATGAAAAGCATCAAACCCGCCATTGCCGCACTCATCACGATCGGACTGCTTGCCGCGCCGTTCGCGGTTGAAGCGAAGAAGGCCCGGCCGAGCCGGCATCACAGCACGGGCGTGGTAGCCCCGACCTATAGCGGCGCCGGATCGCCGGTGGCGCAGCCGAGGACCTCCTACGGATCGTCCGGACAGACGGTCGGGACGGTCACGGCGCCTTCGGTCGGAACGTACAACTGGCCGTCGGTCGGCGTGACCAATTCGGTGCCGACCTGGAGCAACACCACGAAATAGAGAGCACTCCGCCAGAGAGCATTTGGCCAGAGAGCATCTGGCCAAGACGCGGCCGGTGACCGTCAATGCGTGCCCGCCGGGAGGCCGGAGAGCAGGTAGAGCGCGAGCAGCAGCGTTGCGACCGACAGCATCGTCGTGACCGAGACGGTGGCCGCGACCAGCTTCTCCTCGACCTTGTGTTCGTGCGCCAGCACATACACGGTTTTTGCCGTCGGCACGGCCGCGCATATGACGGCGGCGACCGTGTAGAGCGGATTGAGGCCAGTGGCCACGCAAAGTCCGTAGACGATCAACGGCATCACCACCAGCTTCACGGCCGCGAGCGCGAACGACGCCTTCAGGTTGGATCGCAGGCCGTCGACCGACAGGCCGAGCCCGATGGCAAACAGCGCGCACGGCGTGAGCGCGGCGGCGATCATGTTCAGATAGGCCGCGACCGGTGCCGGAATCGGCAGGCCCGTGATCGCCCAGACGAGGCCGATCAGCGTCGACAGAACCATCGGATTGAGCAGGATCTGTTTCACCAGTCCGGCGGAATGCGCAGGCCCGCGCGCGTTCCTTTCCAGCAGGATGACTGTGAGCGGAAACATCACGCCGGCGACGAACACCGTCGCCACTGCGGCGGGCAAGACGGCGGGCTGGCCGTAGATCGCGTGCAGGATCGGGAGCGCCACGAAGCCGGTATTGGTCATCGCCGCCGCCATTCCATGGATCGTGCTGCTGGCGAGATCGTGCTTGCCACCCATACGCACCGCCAGGAAGACCAGCGCGAAGCAGACGAGGGAGCCGCCTCCGAAAGCGAGCAGGAAGCGCCATTCCAGCAGGTTGCGCGCCGGCTCCTGGGCGATCGTGACGATCAGCAGCGCCGGCATCGCCACATTGTAGGCAAAATGCACCAGCGCGTCCGCAAGCGAGCGGGAGAGATAACCGAGTTCGCCGGCAAGCCAGCCGGTGACGATGATTGCGAACACGGGAAGAACGAGGCTGGCGACCTCCATCCGGCTTCCCCTCTGCCAAGCAGTTGCGCCATCCTAGCTTGGCGATGCCTGCTCGTCACGGTTCAATCGGATCGCGCCGCTCCGGTCAGCGGCGGCTTCGCACGCCTCAGATGCCTCTGCCGGCCTGCTGGCCGATCACGCAGCGCCATGCGGCCAGACGCTCGGCCGGATGCTGGTTCATCCACTCGGCGAGTTGTGGTGCACCCATCAGGCAGGACTGCACCGAGACCTGAGCGAAGTCCGACGTGGTGACGATCTGCTCGTGACAATTGGTCGGAGAGGCGAGGCTACAGAGTACGGCAATGATCTTGATCACGGGCGGTTACCCCCGTCGCTGCGACGAGCACCGGCTCCGGCCTGCTGTTCGCTCGCCAGATCGGCCGGCGGGAAGATGCTGTCGTAGATCGCACGCGCTTCCCGAATGAGGCGCTCTCGCTCGCGCTCGGACCTCGAGACAAACTGAATCACTTCGCCCATGTTCGCTCCAAACGTTGGTCGGCATCATCATAAGATGATGAATGTCATGCCATGCATATAGGGACGCCGCTTGCAGCTTTGAAGCTGGAGCGGCGGTGATGAAGCATAACAAGCGCGTGACCGCGCTGTTCCTAGCGGAAATCGGCCAAATATCGGCTGCGAGTCAGAACCAGATACCGCCCGTCTCACGCCGCTGGCGCGCGTTCCTTCCGGCCCGGTACCGCCGCGAGCAGCTCGCGCGTATAGGCGTGCTCAGGCGCGGCGAACAGCTGCGCGGTCGGTTTCAGCTCGACGATGGCGCCGCGCTGCATCACCGCGATGCGGTCGCAGATTTGCGCGGCGACGCGCAAATCGTGGGTGATGAACAGCATCGAGAGGCCAAGCCGCGCCTTGAGATCTTCGAGCAATCTCAGCACCTGCGCCTGCACGGAGACGTCGAGCGCGGAGACGGCTTCGTCGGCGACGATGATCTCGGGTTCGAGCGCGAGTGCGCGCGCGATGCCGATGCGCTGACGCTGGCCGCCGGAGAATTCATGCGGGTAGCGGTCGAGTGCGCCGGCGTCCAGCCCGACCATCTTGAGGAGATCACGGGCGCGGTCGAACGCGGCCTTCGGATCGGTGCCGGCTGCGATCGGACCGTCGGCGATGATGTGGCCGACCTTGCGCCGCGGATTGAGCGAGGCAAATGGATCCTGAAAGATCATCTGGATGCGGTGGCGCTCGGCGCGCAGCGCCTTGCCCGAGAGTTTCGTGAGATCCGTCTCGCCGATCCGCACCGTGCCGCGATCGGCTTCGATCAGCCGCATCACGAGCCGCGCCACCGACGATTTGCCGGAGCCGGATTCGCCGACGAGGCCCAGTGTCTCGCCCTTGAGGATGTTGAAATTGACCTCGCGGGCGGCATCGACGCGGCGGTCCTCGCGAAACCAGCCGCCTGAGGTGACGTAGGTCTTGTCCAGCCCGATCACCTCGACGGCCCTGGCCTGATCGTCGAGGGCCTCTCGCAACGGCGGATCCATCGACGGTACGGCGGCGAGCAGCGCCTTGGTGTAGTCGTGCTGCGGTTCGCTGAAGACGGCAGCGGCCGGGCCTTCCTCCACGACCTTGCCGTGCCTGAGCACCACGACCTGGTCGGCGATGTCGGCGACCACGCCGAAATCATGGGTGATGAACATCACCGCCATGTTGCGGTTGCGCTGGAGGTTTCGGATCAGCTTCAGGATCTGCGCCTGTGTGGTGACGTCGAGCGCGGTGGTCGGCTCGTCGGCGACCAGCACCGCGGGCTCGAGCGCGAGCGCCATCGCGATCATGGCGCGCTGGCGCTGGCCGCCGGAGAGCTGATGCGGATAGGCGCGCACGATGCGCTCGGGATCGGGCAGGCCGACCTCGCGCGCCAGCGACAGCGCCTTTGCGCGCCGCTCCTTCGGCGTCAGCAGGCCGTGCGCCTCGAACATCTCGGCCATCTGGTCGCCGATCCGCATCAACGGATTGAGCGCGGTCATAGGCTCCTGAAAAATCATCGCGAGCCGGCGGCCGCGCAGATCGCGCCAGCCGTCGTCATCGAGCTTGAGCAGGTCGCGGCCTTCGAACTGGATCTCGCCTGAGGTGACCGACACCGTGTCAGGCAGAAGTCCCATCAGCGCATGCGCGCACATCGACTTGCCGGAGCCGGATTCGCCGACGACGCAGACGATCTTGCCGGGCCGCAAGTCCAGCGAGACGCCGTCGACGGCGAACGGACGCTCGGCACCCTTCGGCAGCGCGACCTTGAGGTTCTTGATGGAGACGGCGGGCGGGGCGGTCATCGTCAGCGTCCCTCCCGCGACAGGCGCGGATTGAGCGCGTCGTTGAGGCCCTCGCCGATCAAATTGAGGCCAAGCACCGAGATCAGGATGGCGACGCCGGGAAACACCGTGATCCACCAGGCCTGGCGGATCACCGTGCGGCCGGCGCCGACCATGTAACCCCAGGAGATCAGGTTGGGGTCGCCGAGGCCGAGGAACGCCAGCGAGGATTCCAGAAGGATCGCGGTCGCGACCATCAGCGAGGCCAGCACGATCACCGGAGACAGCGCGTTGGGCAGGATCTCGCGCAGGATGATCCAGGTGTTGCTCTGGCCGGTGACGACGGCGGCCTGGACATATTCGCGCGTGCGCAGCGACAGCACCTCGCCGCGCACGAGGCGGGCGACCGGGGGCCAGCTCACCACCGCGATCGAGGCCACGATCGAGTAGATCGAGGGCTGCAGGATCGCGACCAGCACGATCGCGAGCGCGAAGCTCGGAATGGTCTGGAAGAACTCGGTGAAGCGCATCAGGGCGTCGTCGACCTTGCCGCCGAAATAGCCGGCCATGGCGCCGATGGGAACGCCGACCACCAGCGCGACCAGCGTGGAGACGAGGCCGACCAGCAGCGAGACGCGTGCGCCAAAGATCATGCCGGCGAACACGTCGCGGCCGAGCGCGTCGGTGCCGAGCGGCACGGTCGAGAGCGTGAACGGTGGCAGGAACGGCCGCTGCACCATGCGCCAGGGCGAGTTCGGAAACAGCATCGGCCCGAACACCGCGACCGAGATCGCGAGGACCAGGATGATGAGCCCGATGACGCCGCTCGGGCTCTTCAGCATCGATTTCCAGAACTGTTTCATGAGGCGAATTCGATGCGCGGGTCGACCAGGCGATAGACCAGGTCGGTGATGAGGTTGAAGATCAGCACCATGGCGGAGCAGATCACGAAGACGCCGAGCAGCAGATTGTAGTCCCGCTGGAGCAGCGCGTCGTACATCAGGCGCCCGATGCCGGGCCAGGCGAACACGGTCTCGGTGATGACGGCGCCGCCGATCAGCGTGCCGGAATGCACGCCAGCCAGCGTCACGACGGGCAGCAGCGCGTTGCGCAGCACGTGGCGGCGCTGGATCACGGCGTCGGAGAGGCCTTTCGCGCGCGCCGTCTTGACGAAGTCGAGGCGTTTCACCTCCAGCATCGAGGCGCGCGTCATCCGGGTGTAGGTCGCCATGAAGAACAGGCCGAGCGTCATCGCCGGCATGATCAGATGCTTTGCGACGTCGACCGCGTGGGCGAATCCGGTGAGGTTGGCGCCGACCGTCTCGTAACCGAAGCTCGGCAGCCAATCCATGGTGACCGAGAACAGCAGGATGCCCATCAGCGCCACCCAGAAGATCGGCATGGCGTAGAAGATCAGCGCGAAGACGGTGATGGCCGTGTCGAGGAAGGTTCCGGCAAAGCGCGCGGCGAAGGTGCCGAAGAGAACGCCGAGCATGAGCGAGATCGCGAATGCCGTCAGCGTCAGCAAGAGCGTTGCCGGCAGCCGTTCCATGATCAGCTTCGACACCGGCGCCTGCTGGCGGAAGGAGAAGCCGAGATCGAGGGCGACGACGCCCTTGACGTAGATGAAGAGCTGCTCGGGCAGCGGCTTGTCGAGGCCGAACTTTTCCCGGAGCTGCTTGACGAAGACCTGGTCACTGGCGCCGGCCTCGCCCGCCATCACGACGGCGGGATCGCCGGGCGCAAGCCGGATCAGGAAGAAATTGAGGACCACGATCGCGAGCAGGACGATCACGCCCTTCAGGACACGCTGAGCAACGAAGGAGAGCATCTAGGGAGTCATCTTGGTGAGGTGACCTGTAGCCATAGAGACGGTGCGCCTCCCTCGCCCCGCTTGCGGGGAGAGGGTCGGGGTGAGGGGGACTCTCCGCGAGGACGGTGAGAGTTGCCCTTGCGGAGACTCCCCCTCACCCGCCGCGCTCTGCGAGCGCGCCGGCCTCTCCCCGCAAGCGGGGAGAGGCGAAGCCGCATCCACTACTTGTCGAGCCATGCGTCCTTGAAGCCGTCGTTGACGCCGATCCCGGTGGTGATCAGGTTCTTGACCTTGCAGCGCGTGATGGTCGGGAATTGCAGCTCGAGCATCCAGGCCACCGGCACGTCCTCGACCAGGATCTTCTGCGCCTTCTCGTAGATCTCCTTGCGCTTTGAATCCGGCGTCGCGACCGCGCCGTCGGCGAACAGCTTGTCGATCTCCGGATTGGAGTAGCCCTCGACGTTGTTGAACACCTGGCCCTTCGCGATGTTGCTGGAGATGTAGTTGCGGCCGACGCCGAGCGCGGGATCGCCGTACTGATAGAGATAGGTGAAGGCGATGTCGTAATCCCAGTCGCCGATCTTCTGGTTGCCGCCGGCAACGTCGGTGGCGATGGTCTCGATGTTCATTCCGACGTCCTGGAGGTTTTGCTTCACGGCTTCACCCCAGCGCTGCCAGGTCTCGCCATAGGCGAGCGGCAGCAGGCGGATCTTCTCGCCCTTGTAGCCGGCTTCCTTCAGCAGCGCCTTGGCCTTGGCCGGATCGTACGGATATTTCTTCACGTCGTCTGTGTAGTATTTGATGGCCGAGGACGAGGGGCCGGTCGCGACCTTGCCGAGTCCGTTCCAGATCACGTCCTTGGCGAAGTCGCGATCGATCGCATACATGATCGCCTGCCGCACCCGCTTGTCCGCGAGCGGACCCTGGCGGTTGTTGAGCCACAGCCAGGCCAGCGGCGAGAAGAACTCCCAGCCGGCGCCGGTGACGCAAGTGTCCTTCAGCTTGGACAGCCGCGGCACGTCGAAGTTCTCGACCGAGCCGCCGGGCAGCACGTCGACCTTGCCGGTCTCGTAGGCCACCGAGCGCGCGGCGGCGTCGGGAATGATCTGCCAGTAGATCTCGTCGATATAGGGCTTGCCCTTCTCGTAATAGTTCGGGTTCTTGACCAGGCGGATGAACGAGCCCTTCTGCCATTCCTTGAACATGAAGGGGCCGGTGCCGACAGGCGCGTTGTTGTAAGGATTGGTCTTGAAGTCGGTGCCTTCATAGAGATGCTTCGGCACCATCGGCATCGAGCCGACCTCGAAGATGCCGAGGAACGGGCCGAACGGCTGCTTCAGCGTGAACACCACCGTGTAGTCGTCTGGCGCCTCGAGCTTTTCGACCTGTGCCAGGTTGGTGCGGGCGCGGGCATGCGTCTGCTTCAGCATCTCGATCGAGAACAGCACATCGGCGGCGGTGAAGGGCTTGCCGTCATGCCAGGTGACGCCCTTCCTGAGCTTGAACGTGTAGGTCTTGGCGTCCTCGCTGACGCTCCAGCTCTCGGCGAGCTCCGGCTGCGGCTCGAGCTTGGGGCTGTAGCGCAGCAGGCCTTCGAAGATATTGCCCGACACCATCTGGGTCGGACCGTTCTGGATCATCGCAAGCATCAGGCCGGGCGGCTCGGGCTGGATCACGGCGTTGATCACGCCCCCCGTCTTCGGCTCTTGCGCCAGAGCCGGGGCCGCGAGGCCGCAAGCCAGGAGGAGACCAAGCAACACTCGTTTTGGCATGTCGTATCTTTCTCAAGCGAGACCAGCCGAAAACGCTTCGCGACGTCCTCGCGCGCAAAGCGACGGCCGGCCCATCCCAGTCCCCATCCGGGAGCGAGGCTCACATAGTCTCGTTCGGCGCCGCAAGATGAAAGTCGCGACAGTGTTCGCACAAAAAATGTACAGCGCGTCCTGTTTTCACTTGATTCATTGTCGTGTCACGGAGACAAGTCGGCATGGACAATGCCAGCCGCTCCGAACGATCCCGCAATGCTGCGCTCGACGCGGCGCTCGCCATCATCGCGCGCGACGGGCCGGGCAGGCTGACGCTCGATGCGATCGCGCGTGAGAGCGGCCTCAGCAAAGGCGGCGTAATGCATCAGTTCCGCACCAAGGAGGCGGTGCTGAAGGCGCTGCTCGAGCGCCAGATGGTGCGCTTCGAGCAATTCTCGACGCCCTACCGCGCGAAGGCGCGTGCGGAGTCCGAAAACCCCGAACTCGCCACCGAGATCGCGACGGTGCGGGAGGCCGCCAACACGCCGGATTCGGCGGCGCTGGCGCTGTTGGCCGCGATGGTCGAAAACCCCGACCTGATGGCGCTGCCGCGCGAGAGCGACGTCAAGACGATCGCTGCGATCAAGGCCGAGGCCACTGACCCGGATCTCGCATTGTTGCGTTGGGCGGCTGCGCGAGGTCTCCTCCTCAGCGAGCTGTTCGGCATGTCGCCGCTGCCGAAGGCGGAGCGCGAGCGCCTGTTTGCGCGCCTGCTCGACGATAGCCAGTGGCGCGCGCTGGAAAAGCCGGCCAAGCCGCGCGCAGGCGCTGCGCCGAAGAGCGCGGCGGCGCGTAAGCGCGCCTGATTCATTGTTAACGATGTCCTGCTGATCGCTGCCCAAAGCCGCGCCTGCGGCCAAATGTGCCAGATCTTCGTTTTTGAACTTTACAAACCGTCCAGTCGGTTTTATAGATGGAAACACTGAGACGGCCCGAGGTTTCTGAAATGGCCCCGGACGAAGCCTTGGGCCGGCGATCGTGAGCGCCGCAGCCGCGTCTGGTCCCGTACGCGGCTGCGGTTCCCATCGCCCTTCACGAGAGCTGGCCGTCCCTGAAAGCTGAAAGCCGCTAGAGGAGTCTGAAATGGATCGCTCGATCGCCTTGCGCGGTCTGGGAACACTGCTGCTTGGCGCGGCCGTCGCGGGCTGCGCCACGGTGGCGCCCGTGCCCTATTCGGACATGGCGTCCTCAGCCTACATGGCCCCGGACAAGTCGGATGCCTCCGGCCGCGTGCCCTACCGCTACTCCACGCCGGTCGACTGGCGCGCTTATAACAAAGTGATCCTCGAACCGGTCGTGGTCTATCGCGGCCGGGATCACCAGTTCGGCGACATGTCCGACAAGGACAAGGCGACGCTTGCCGCCTACATGCAGAATGGCTTTGCCGACAAGCTGCGCGGTCGCTTCACGCTCGTGCGCGAGCGGGGGCCGGCGACGCTGCGGATCAGGCTGTCGCTGACCGGCGCCGTCGCCAACACGCCGGTGCTTGGCACGCTCTCCCGCTTCGATCTTGCCGGCGCGGTCTACAATGGCGTGCAGGCCGCGCGCGACGGCGAGGGCACCATGACCGGCTCGGTCATCTACGGCGTCGAGATATTCGACGCGCAGACCGCGCGCCTGCTCTTGGCCTACGTCACCAAGCAATACCCTGCTGCCTACGACATCAAGGCCACTGCCGGCTCGCTCGCCGCCGCCACTGCCGGCCTCGACAAGGGCGCCGATGCGCTCATGGCGCAGCTGAACTGACGCCGTAACCCACCCAACCAATGGTGCTGCTGATGCATTTCTTCCTTCGCTTCGTGCTGCGTGTCGCGATCACGATCGTGATGATGGCCTTTGGCGGCCGCGCCGGCGCCGCCGCGTCGACCGATCCCAGCGGCACCTGGCTGGTCGAGGACGGCCGCGCGCGCATCAGGCTCGAGCGTTGCGGGCCGTCGCGCGACCGCATCTGCGGCTTCATCGTCTGGATGAAGGAGCCGGCCGACAAGCGCGGCGAGCCGTATCGCGACAAGGAGAATCCCGATCCCGAAAAGCGCGCCCGCGCGCTGCTCGGCCATCAGCTCATCATGGGCTTGCAGGCGACCCCGGAGGGACGGTTTGCCGGCGACATCTACAATGCCGAGGACGGCAAGTCCTATTCCGTCTCGCTGTGGCGCGAATCCGCCGACCGCCTCAAGCTCAAGGGCTGCCTGATCAAGTTCCTGTGCCAGACCCAGACCTGGCAGCAGACCCTCGACGTCCAGGCCGGCCAGCTCGTCGGCCTCACCGGCGATCTCAACGGCCCCCGCGCCGACAAGGAATGGGCGGCCGTGCCGGCGCCGAAGCCGATCCAGGCGAAAGCGAAGTAGCCGGAGCGTCTGCGAATTTGATCCGGATCAAAGCGAACGCGCCGCTTCTGCGATCTGATGGCGGGACGCGCGAGATATGCGCGCCCCTGTCAACCGCGAGACGCAGCGGCGATGGACGTCCTCTCGACCCTTCCTGAAGCGGACACAGACGATATCGCCGCGCAGCCCGCGGACGAGGCCGTGGCGCGTTGCGCGCAATTGCTTTGCGATGCCGGCTTGCGGCCGACGCGTCATCGTCTGGCGCTCGCCCGAATGCTGCTTCTCGGCGATTGCCGTCACGTCACCGCGGAAGGCCTTTACGACGAGGCGACGGCCGCCAATCTGCGACTGTCGCTCGCGACGGTCTACAACACGCTGAACCAGTTCACCGAGGCCGGCCTGCTGCGCCGGATCGCGGCCGACGGCATCAAGTCGTTCTTCGACACCGATACGTCCGTGCATCCGCACTTCTATCTGGAAGGCGAGGATGTGCTGGTCGACGTCGCGGGCGGGCTGGCCTTCAGCAAGGTGCCGGATCCGCTGCCCGGCCATGAGATCGCGCGGCTCGACGTCATCGTCCATCTGCGCAGAACGCGCGTGATGTAGTGCTGCCGCGCAAGTTCTATCTCAACCCGGCGCGCCGGAATCCCTCCAGATAATGCTCGCGATCGGCCTCATTGGCCCACGGCAGTTGCGTCGCGATCCAGCGCAGCGAGATGTTGGGCTGGGTGCGACGGAGCTCGCCCAGCGCCATCTCCGCGAGCACGCCGTCGCCGGTCATGCCGGCGGACACCGCGAGCACGCGGTAGGCGCCGGTGAGGTCGCCGCGGTGGCGGATCGCCTCGCGCGCGAGCGCGATGGCCTCGTCATAGCGCCGTTCCGTGAAGCGCGCATAGCCGGCGATGCCGTGATAGATCGCCAGTGATGGATCGCGCGGTGACAGCCGGATCGCCTTTTGCGCCGCCTCGAATGAATCCTTCGATCGTCCGGCATAGGACAGCGCCAGCGCATAATAACCCTGCGCCAGCGAGAAGTTCGGGTTGAGCGCGAGCGCCTGCTCGAACTCCGACAGCGCGTCCGCAAGCCTGCGCGTCGAGAAGAAGACGCTGCCGAGCGCGGCATGCGCCCAGGCATCCTCATGATCGCAGCGCACGGCAGTGAGCGCGGCGGCTTCCGCGGCCGGCGCCACCGCGGCAAGCTCGGCCCAGCCGAGATGCACGCCGAACATGTGGTTCACCGCCAGCACCGACAACGCCTGGCCGTAGCTCGGATCGATGCCGATGGCGCGTTGCAGCAGCGCCCCCGCGGCTGCGTGGTCCTGCCGCGTCACCCGCCAGTAATGCGACAGGGCACGCATCAACAGGTCCCACGCATCCAGGCTCGCGGGCGGTTTGCGGTCGGCGCGAAAATTCTCCGCCGCATGGATCTGCGGCTCGATCGCCGCGGCAATTGCGTTGGTGATCTCGTCCTGCACCGCGAAGACATCGATCAGCTCGCGGTCGTAGCGCTCGGCCCAGAGATGGCTGCCGGTGGTGGCATCGTTGAGCTGCGCGGTGATGCGGACGCGGTTGTCCGCCTTGCGCACGCTGCCTTCGACGACGTAGCGGACGCCGAGCTCCTCGGCGATCCGCCTGATGTGGACCGCGCGTCCCTTGTAGGTGAAGGACGAATTGCGGGCGATCACCATGAACCAGCGCTGCTTCGACAGCGCGGTGAGAATGTCCTCGCTGATGCCGTCGCCGAAATATTCCTGCGCCGGATCGCCGCTCATGTTCTCGAAGGCGAGCACCGCGATCGCCGGGCGCTCCGCCACGGCGCGCGCCGGGGCAGGGCCGGGTTCCGCCGGCGCAAGCGTCGCTACCACATCTTCCCGGACCTCGCCGACGAAGCGAAAGCCCTTGCGCGGAATTGTCTTGATCAGCCGCTGCGTCGCGCCGTCGTCGCCAAGCGCCTTTCGCGCGGCGTTGATCCGGCTGTTCAGGGCGGAATCCGAGACGATACGGTCGCTCCAGATCTGGCTGATCAGGTCATCCTTGCTGACCACCCGGGCGCGCTGCGCGACGAGGTAAAGCAGCAGATCGAACACCTGCGGCTGTAGCGGCACGGCCGCGCCGCCGCAGGTCAGCTCTCGCAGGTCGCCGTCGAGCACGTTGTTTTCAAAGAGAAATCGCACGTTCCTGTCGTCTCAAGCAAAAATCAAAGTCGTCTCAGGCGAAAATCAACCGTCTGCGAAAGTCCGGACCCGTCCGTTCCGGCATGGTGCGAAGACCAAACAGTGCCGATGCCTCGGCACAACGGAGCGTTCCATGTCTCAACTTGATCACCAGGTTCATTCCATCGGCCCGGAGGTTGCGGGCTCGCGCATTTTCAAGTTCATCGCCTTTCTGTACGGAATTGCGGCATATCTCGTGTTTTTCGTCACCATTCTCTACGCCATCGGCTTCGTCATGGGGCTGGTGGTGCCGAAGACCATCGACACCGGAACTGACACGCCGACGGCCGAAGCCGTCATCATCAATCTCCTGCTGATGACGCTGTTCGCCGTTCAGCACAGCGTGATGGCGCGCAAGCAGTTCAAGGCATGGTGGACCCAGTTCGTCCCCCAGCCGGTCGAGCGCAGCACCTATGTGCTGTTTGCAAGCCTGTCGCTGCTCCTCCTGTTCTGGCAGTGGCGTCCGCTGCCCGCGGTCGTATGGGATGTCGGAAACCCGGATCTCGCCGTGACGCTGGTCACGTTGTCCCTCGCGGGCTGGGTGCTGGTGTTCAGCTCGACTTTCATTATCAATCACTTTGAGTTGTTCGGATTGCACCAGGTGACCGACCATCTCGTGGGTAAGGAGGCGGCGCCGCCGCGCTTCAAGACGCCGCTGTTCTACAAGTTCGTTCGTCATCCGATCTATCTCGGCTTCATCATCGCGTTCTGGGCGGCGCCGGTCATGACGGTGGGTCACCTGCTGTTTGCGGCCGTAACCACGCTCTACATCTTCGTCGGCATCACGCTGGAGGAGCACGATCTCGTCGATCTCTTCGGCGACGAATACCGGCAGTACAAACAACGGGTGTCGATGCTTATTCCCTGGCGAAGGTCAGTATAATTCACGCTTCTCTCCGCGCGCGTCCACCGAAAGGAGGATGCGCGACGGAACCGGGGCGCGTAACGGATCTTGCCGGACTTTCAGCCATTCACGTTTTCTCGGGGTGAGTCCTCCTCGCCCCGATGCCTCTCCCCGCAACCGCCTTCGCCGAGACTTCGGCGAACAGGAACGGGGAGAGGATTTCCAATCTTCATCAACGGAGACGACCAAATGAAACATGTCGGAAACTGCTTCTGTGGCGCGGTCACGATCGAGGTTACGGGCGAGCCGGCGGCGATGGGCTATTGCCATTGCCGCTCCTGCCGCTCGTGGTCGGGCGGGCCGGTGAACGCCTTCAGCCTGTGGAAGCCCGAAGCCGTGCGCATCACCGAAGGCGCCCAGCATGTCGAGACCTTTGCCAAGACCCCGCTCAGCCAGCGCAAATACTGCAAGAAGTGTGGCGGCCATCTCATGACCAATCACCCGCCGCTCGACCTGATCGACGTCTTCACCGCCACCATTCCCACGCTCGCCTTCGCGCCCGGCGTCCACGTCAACTATTCCGAGACGGTCCTGCCGATGCGCGACGGCCTGCCCAAGCTGAAGGACTTTCCGGCCGAGTTCGGCGGCAGCGGCGAGATGATGCAGGAGTAGCTTTCTTCCTTCTCCCCTTGTGGGAGAAGGTGGGGCGAAGCGCCGGATGAGGGGTTCTCTCTCCACTTGCAAGACCGCTCGTGAGGATAGGACCCCTCACCCGGCTTCGATGCTTCGCACCGAATCCACCCTCTCCCACAAGGGGAGAGGGTGCACCGTCCGCTTGGCGTTTAGGGGCTACCTCATCCCCGCGCGCCGAAACCCTTCCAGATAGTGCTCGCGATCCTGTTCCCGCAGCATCGGCAGCTCGCGCGTAAGCCAGGCGAGCGAGATGCCGGGCTGGGTGCGTTGCAGGCCCCGCAGCGCGGAAGCCGCGAGCTGGGGATCACCCGACATGCCGGCGGCTGCCGTCAGCACGCGATGGGCGCCGACGAAATCGGCGCGCTGCCGCATCGATTCCCGCGCCATCTGGATCGATGCCTCATAATTGCGGCCGATGAACTGGGCATAGGCGGCAACGCCGCAATAGATCGCCGCGAGCGGATCGCGCGGGCTCAGCCGCAGCGCGCGGCGTGCGGCGGCATCGCCATCCTGCCACCTTCCCGCGTAGCACAGCGTCACGCCGTAGAACGCGTGCGCCATCGCAAAATTCGGATTGAGTTGCAGCGCCAGCTCGAACTCCGCCAGCGCGTCGTCGAAGCGGCGGCGGAACAAGTAGGTATAAGCGAGACCGTGATGAGCCCAGGCGTCCTCGCGATCGGCTTCCACCGCCGCGAGCGCCGCGCGTTCGGCGACCGGCACGGTCATGGCCATGTCGGCCCAGCCCATATGCGCGCCGAAGATATGGCTGGTCGCGAGCAGGCCCAGCGCCTTTCCATAGGCGGGATCGATCGCGGTTGCCTGTTCCAGCAGTCCTTGCGCGACGGCATTGTCCTCGCGCGTGATGCGCCAGTAGTGCGACAGCGCACGCATCACGAGGTCCCAGGCATCCAGGCTGCCCGGCGGCTTCTGCTGGGCGCGAAAACTCTCGGCGGTATAGAGCTGCGGCTCGATCGCGGCGACGATCGCCTCGGTGATCTCGTCCTGCACGGCGAAGATGTCGGCAAGCTCGCGGTCGTAGCGCTCGGCCCAGAGATGGCTGCCGGTCGAGACGTCGTTGAGCTGCGCCGAGATGCGCAGGCGCTCGCCGCTCCGCCGCACGCTGCCTTCGAGGACGTAGCGTACGCCGAGCTCGCGCGCGACCTCGTGCATGTGCACGGCGCGGCCCTTGTAGACGAAGGAGGAGTTGCGGGCGACGACGAAGAACCAGCGCAGCTTCGACAGCGCGGTGATGATGTCCTCGCTGATGCCGTCGGAAAAATAGTCCTGCTCGCGGTCGCCGCTCATATTCGTGAAGGGCAGCACGGCGATCGCGGGACGTTCGGGCAGTGCGAGCCCCGCCTGCGGCGCCCGGGCGACACGGCCCGGCCCCGGCGCGGCCGCGACGAGCTGCGTCTGGACAGCGCCGACGAAACGAAACCCCTTGCGCGCAATGGTGCGGATCAGCGCCTGGTTCGCGCCGCTATCGCCGATCGCCTTGCGCGCCGCGTTGATCCGGCTGGTCAGGGTGGATTCGGAGACGCTGCGCCCGTGCCAGATCTTGTCGATCAGCTCATCCTTGCTGACCACCCGGTCGCGGTTCTCCATGAGGTGGACGACGAGGTCGAAAACCTGCGGCTCCACGGCCACGGGAACCTGCTCGCGGCTCAGCTCGCGCCGGTCGGTATCGAGAAGGTGGTCCCGGAACAGAAACTGCACGTCGAAAACTCAAACCTCACAATGACATCGGGCAAATGATGAAATCAGAACGAATTTCGACTTGAAGTCTGTGAGTCCACCGAACGGTCAGCCGGGTTCACCACGATCGCGGGATGGCAGCCATGCTGTTTTCGGATGGGAATACACTTCGGATGGAATATGGCGATTTGAGCCAGATTGCCGCGGGCAGGGGCCCAGCGTAGCCCGGATGAGCGAAGCGACATCCGGGGCCGGTCGTCCTGCCACGTTCTCTCTTGTCATTCCGGGCTAGCGCTCCGGGCGGCCCGGGATGACGGAAGCCGTGGCTTTGCCGAACAGCGTGGCCTGCGTAAGCTGCCCGCCCACACAAAACACCAACCATAAAGAAACTCCCATGCCCGCTTTCCCCGCCTCGACTACCGTGCTCGACTCCATGTTGTTCCGCGACGCGTTCGGCACGCCCGAGATGCGCGAGGTGTTTTCGGACGTCACGCTGGTCGGCCGCTATGCCGAGGTCGAGGTGGCGCTGGCGAAGGCGGAGGCCAAGTGCGGCGTGATCCCGCAGGAAGCCGCCGACCAGATCGCCGCACGGACCGACGTCGCCGCACTGGATTTCGATCTGTTGCGGCAGGAGACCGACATCGTCGGCTATCCGATCCTGCCGCTGGTGCATCAGATGGTGAAGCAATGCGGCGAGGCCGGCCGCTACGTGCATTGGGGCGCCACCACGCAGGACATCATGGACACAGCCGTGGTGCTGCAGCTGCGCGCCGCGCTAGATATCGTCGAGCGTGACATTGCCGAGCTGCGTCGCATCCTCGCAGATCTCTCGAAACGCCATCGCGACACGCCGATGGCGGGCCGCACCCATCTCCAGCAGGCGCTGCCGGTGACGTTCGGCTACAAGACCGCGATCTGGCTCGCGATGTTCGATCGCCACGCCGAGCGCCTCGCGCAGTTGAAGCCGCGCGTGCTGGTCGGGCAGTTCGCCGGCGCCGCCGGAACGCTGGCCTCGCTCGGTGACAAGGGGTTTGAGGTGCAGGAGGCGCTCTGCGCCGAGCTCGGGCTCGGCGTGCCCGCCTCGACCTGGCACGTCGCGCGCGACGGCTTTGCCGAGGCCGTGAACTTCCTGGCGCTCGTCACCGGCTCGCTCGGCAAGATCGCGCTCGACATCATGATCATGGCCTCGACCGAGTTCGCCGAGGTCTACGAGCCCTTCGTCAAGGGCCGCGGCGCCTCCTCGACCATGCCGCAGAAGCGCAACCCGATTTCCTCGGAGTTGATGCTCGCGGCGTCCAAGGCGGTGCGCCAGCATGCCGGGCTGATGCTGGATGCGATGGTGCAGGATTTCGAGCGCGCCACCGGGCCCTGGCATGCCGAATGGATGGCGATCCCGGAAAGCTTCGTGCTTACCGCCGGGGCGCTGCACCAGGCGAAGTTTGCGCTCGCAGGCCTCATCGTCGATGAAAAGAAGATGAACGACAATCTCGCGGTCAGCCGCGGCCTGATCGTGGCCGAAGCGGTCATGATGGGGCTGGCGCCGCAGATCGGGCGGCAGGAGGCGCATGACGTGGTCTATGACGCCTGCCGGCTCGCCAACGAGAAAGGCCTGACGCTGGCGGACGCGCTCTCGTCCGACGCCCGCGTCTCTGCCAGAATCGACCGTGCCACAATCGATGCGCTGACTTCACCGAAAAATTACCTCGGCCTCGCGCCCGCCATGGTCGATCGGGTGCTGAAATCGGCAACGCGTTGAAAACCAAACTGCGTGAAACTGCGCATCTACTTCGTGTCGCAAGGCGCTCGCGCACTTGCGCCTTGCGATGCTAGACTTAGATTGAACGAGAGACCTTCGGCAGAGGACCCCGCATGACTGATCACCGCAATTCCGCCGCTCCCATCGATCCCGCGAAACTCGACCGGCTGGCCGAGGTGGCGGTGAAGGTGGGCCTGGGCTTGCGGCCGGGGCAGGATCTGCTCTTGACGGCGCCTGCGATCGCGCTGCCGCTGGTGCGGCGGATCGCCGTGCATGCCTACAAGGCCGGTGCCGGCATCGTGACGCCGATACTCTCCGACGAGGAGATGACGCTGGCGCGCTACCGCCACGGCCACGACAACAGCTTCGATCGCGCCGCCAACTGGCTCTACGAAGGCATGGCCAAGGCATTCTCCGACAACACCGCGCGACTCGCCATCGTCGGCGACAATCCGATGCTGCTGTCGGGCGAAGATCCTTCCAAGGTGGCGCGCGCCAGCAAGGCGAATTCGATGGCCTATCAGCCGGCGCTGGAAAAAATCGTCAATTTCGACACCAACTGGAACATCATCGCCTATCCGAGTCCATCCTGGGCCAAGCAGGTATTCCCTGACGATCCCGAGGACGTTGCGATCGGCAAGCTCGCGGATGCGATCTTTGCGGCATCCCGCGTCGACCGCGAGGACGCGATGGGCAATTGGGCGAGCCACAACGCGGTGCTGCGCGAGCGCACCAACTGGCTCAACGGCCAGCGTTTCCGCGCGCTGCAATATTCAGGTCCCGGCATCGACCTCACCATCGGGCTTGCCGACGGGCACGAGTGGGAGGGCGGCGCCTCGCTGTCCAAGAACGGCATCAGCTGCAATGCCAACATCCCGACCGAAGAGGTTTTCACCACGCCGCATTGCCGGCGCGTCTACGGCCATGTCGTGAGCTCGAAGCCGCTGTCCTATCAGGGCACGCTGATCGACAACATCGCGGTGCGCTTCGAGGACGGCAGGATCGTCGACGCAAAAGCCTCGCGCGGTGCGGAGGTGCTGAACAAGGTGCTCGATACCGACGAGGGCGCGCGGCGGCTCGGCGAGGTGGCGTTGGTGCCGCATTCCTCGCCGATCTCGCAGAGCGGGCTGTTGTTCTACAACACGCTGTTCGACGAGAACGCTGCCTCGCACATCGCGCTCGGCCAGTGCTATTCGAAATGCTTCGTCAACGGCGCCCAGCTGACGCCGCAGCAGATTGCCGCGCAAGGCGGCAACCAGAGCCTGATCCACATCGACTGGATGATCGGCTCGGCCGAGACCGACATCGACGGTATCCTCGCCGACGGCAGCAAGGTCCCGGTGTTCCGCAAGGGCGAGTGGGCGAAGTAACGCGTCCTGCGGCCGTCCTTCGAGACGCCCGCCGCCGGCGGGCTCCTCAGGATGAGGTCTTGTTTCGTTGTGACATCTTAGACCCTCATGGCGAGGAGCGCCGTTATGGCGCGCGTCCGCGGACGATGCTTTGCATCGCCGCGAGAACCATGCAGGCCGAGCACGTCCCGTTGACGCCCCTCACGCCGCCGCATTGCGCAGCATCCGGTTGTTGTCGATGCTGAAGCGGTTGAAGAGCGTCGTGAACGGGCTGCCGTCGGTGGCCCGCACGATGGCGTCGGAGGCAGCGACCGCCTCGTAAAGCGCACCGACGGGATCGTCAGCCTCGGGCAGGTCGAGGCTCCCGCGAATTTCCTCGCGCGCCTCGTTGACGTCGCCCTCGTCCTCGAGTGTCGCCTCCAGCGCATCCGCCGCGCGCCGCATCTCCGCGAGATCTCCGCCGGCGGAGAATTTGAGGATGTCGAGCCAGTAGGGGCGGGCGACGACGAGCTGGACGAACGCCTCGAAACTTTCCGCGATAATTCCGGCCCGTCCTTCCGATGAGACATAGAGCACATTCCGCGACGGCAGCAGCACGAAGGCGCCGGAGCCGTCGCTACCGATCTGCCGGGGACTATCGACGCCATCAATGGTGAACCAGCGCTCCTCGTCGGCCGCGAAGGAGACGTCGAGGCTGCCGAGCCTGGCAACGACCTCGCCTTGGGCGGTCAGAACCTCCGGGGTGAGGGGCATCGTATGGGCTCCTTCGATGGTCACTTTCGCGCACTTTGTCGCACCCCGGAAACGAAGGGTTCATCTGCGCGAATTTGCAGGGAAATTCGGCGTTAACCTCTTCGCACCTGCAACTTGCGGCTGATTCTCGGGGCCTGCGTAAGAAAGAATTAAAAACCGGCTACTAGCGTCCCAACATCTTTCGAAACAATCCGGGCCGAGACCCGGCCATACATATTTTATTCCCTGGGGAAGCAGATGTCGCGCGCATTGATTGAAATCGGTAGCTGCAACGTGGATCTCGAGCTGCGGCCGATCGAGCCGTCCTGGATCATCGAGGGCAATCCGGTGTCGCGTTCGCACATCCTGTCCACCAGCGACGACGGCACGGCCTCGACCATCATCTGGGCCTGCACCGAGGGTCGCTTCAACTGGTACTACGATATCGACGAGACGATCATGATCATGGAAGGATCGATCGTGCTCGAAAGCGACGGCATGCCGCCGAAGCGCTACGGCCCGGGCGACGTCATTTTCTTCCGCGATGGCGCGCATGCCAAATGGCATGTCGAAGGTCACGTCAAGAAGATCGCCTTCTGCCGCAAGACCAATCCGGTGATGATCGGTTTCCTGATCCGCGTCGTCAACAGGCTCAAGCGGATGTTCGTCTCCGCCGGCGAGCGCCGTCCCGCCTCGCTGTTGGGAGCCGGCTAGAGCTCGAACAATAACGTTTCAGGGACGCTTCCCAGCGGCCACGACGGAAGAGGGGCCGGGACCAACATCCCGGCCCCTCTTCTCGTCATGACGCAAATCTTGTCATGACGGCAAATCGAGCCGGTAGACATCGGTCGCGGTCTGCGAGAACAGCGCCGTCTTTTCGGCCTCGCTCAAGGGCGCCGCGATACGCTTGAAGGCGTTGAAGATCACCTGGTAGCTGCACTGGCCCTTGTCCGGCGGGAAATTGCTCTCGAACATCGCGCGCTTCGGCCCGAACGCTTCGATGCAGGTCTCGACATAGGGCCGCCAGGCCGCGGCAAGCTCTTCGGATGACGGGGGCTTGGGCCGCAGGTGGAAATCGTAGCCGAGCAGGCACATTGCGAGGCCGCCAAGTTTCACCACGACGTTCTCGCACTTTGCGATCTCCTGGATCGACGCGCGCCACTGCGGGAACACCTCTTCGCGCCGCCCGGCAAAGCGGCCGACGCCGGCCGGACCGCCGCAATGGTCGAGTACGATTTTGGTGTCGGGAAAGGCGCGCGCGAGCTCGGTCAGCTCGCCGATCTGCGGGTGAAACAGCCAGGCATCGAAGCTCAGATTCAGCGGCGCGAGGCAGGCAAAGCCTTTGCGGAAGGTCGGGTCCTGCAACAACGCCTTGGGCCTGTTGGCATACATGCCGGCGACGGCGGGGTCTTCGTCCCAGGCCGAGGAATGCCTGATGCCGCGGAAGCGGCCGTTGCCCGCCGCGATCTCAGCCTCCAGCACCGGCTTGGCGGCATCGCCCAGCAGCAGATTGACGTGGCTGACGATGCCGGCGCAGATCGCAGCCTTGCCGTAGCCGCCGCTTGCGCTCATGGCGGCAACGCCGTTGGCGAACTCGACTTCGCCGACGGGCCGGAACGCCTCGGGCCCGTGCGCGCGATACATCGAGCGGCAGTCGACATAGACGGTGGCGATGATGTTGTGGCCGGAGGCGATGTCGGCGGCCATCTCCTCGATCAGATAGCGATGTCCGCGATTCCAGAGATGATGGTGGGGATCGACGATCGGCCGGGCCGGATCGATGATGTCCTCCTGATGTTGCGCGAGCCAGTCCTCGCGCGGCTCGACGAATAGCCCGCTCGTGTTGGCGGGCAGACTGCTTGCAGCCATCGGCATTCGCTCCCGTTATATTTTTTGTGGTGGGAGCCTAGCACCTCATCTCTCCACGCAGCAGCGCGTGTTGCGCAACCGCACCTGTCACCGCGAGCACAGCGGCGCCATCGTCAGCCCTTGCGCCGCTTCGCCCGCACATCGACCACAAGGCGCCAGTCGATCGCGGTGGCAGGCTTGACCTCACCAAGCCAATGGAAGGAATCGGCTGCGATTTCTGTAAAACTCCAGCGCGTCAGGTCGCCCGCATCGGTCGTGCCTTCCTGAACGATGTCCCCGCCGCGCGGGCGGCCGATCTGCTGGCGGAACACGCAGCGCGCAGGATCGAACCAGGAAATCCGCCACGCGGAAATGGAGGGGTCGTAGACCCGCAGCGTCGTGCCGTACCAATTGCCGGCGATTGGAAAGGCGGGGGTGCCTGCTGGTTGGGGAATGATCCAAACGTCCTGCACGGCGCGGCCCTCCAGCACCCATCCGAAATGGATCTCGCCGGGCGCGGTGTGCCTGGTTCCATCAGGGCCGTGAGCGGTGATCTCGGCATCCCAGTCGCCGACAAAGCGGCCGTAAAGCTGGAGCGCTGCTGCGTGCTCGGGGTTCGGTCCGTCCGCGTGCAACAATCTTGCGAAGTCGGTCATGTCGATCTCCTGTTACGGGAGATCAGCACGGTTGGCTGTGCGCCGGCTTGGAGAAAGTTGCGCCTCAGACGCCGTCGAGGATGATCACGGTCGGTTTCGCCGGCAGCATATCCCGCGACATGCGCAGGAAGCGCTCGCTGCGCCGGTCGATCTCGAACTGCTGACCGATCAGGTGCATGAATTCGTCGAGCGGGGTGGCGAAGCGGTGCATCGGCAGCACCACCGAGGCGCGCAGCCGCTTGGTGATCTCGGAGACGCCGTTGAGCGACATGGTGTAGGTGCCGTCGATCGGCACCATCACGATGTCCAGCCGTCCGATCTGCGCGAAGTGGCTGTCGTCGAGCTTGTGATGGAGATGGCCGAGATGGCCGATGCAGAGGCCGGCGACCTCGAAGATGAAGATCGAATTGCCGTCGCGGATCATGTCGGCACCGGCATCGTCGCCGAAATAGCGACGGATATCGGTCGTGACGTTGCGGATGAATGTGTCGCCGATGCGCTCCGACACGATGGCCGGTTTGCCGTCCTCGCCCCAGCCATGCAGCACATGGGGAATCCGCTGGTCGGGGAAGAGCGTGTAGTGCGTGCTGTGGGCGCGGTTCATGGTGACGACGTCAGGCAGCCGGCCGACCTGGTAGGCGCCGCTATAGTCGGTGGCGATGCGTAAGCCCCCGGGCGTGTCGATGAAATAGGTGGAGTGGCCGCCATAGGTGATCTGGACTTCGGCCGCCGCTGCCGCCTGCCGGAAGGCGGCCGGTATCGCGCGGGGGGCGGCGTTCGCCATCGCCAGGCATTCGCTGCGCTGGGGCGGCTGCTGAGCGAGCGCAGGAGAGAGGAATGCGCCGAACAGCGCCAGAGCCGCTGAAACCAGTCGCCGCATGAATCCGTCCCCGATGACTTCAGGCGAAGTCTAGCGTGCAATGCAGCGCGTGGCCAATGGGCCGCGATCAACAGCGCGTCAGTGTCGCACCCTCACTCCCGCCCCTATTGGCGCCTTGGGCTGAACTTCCAGGTGATGGCGACGAGGCCGGCTGTGATCAGGCCGCTGATGAGGCCGGCGATCGGCAGGGCCAGCAGCAGCGCCGCGCTGGCGGCCCAGCCGATCGAGGAGAAGGCTTCCGCGAAGGTCGCAAGTCGCGACGAGGTCTGGCGGCGGCGAAATTGGCTGCGCCTTGCCTGCACGCGGAACCAGAGCTGGATCGCGGTCGCGGACGCCGCGCTGATGATAACGGCTCCGGCGCTGACCGCGGCCTGGAACGGCGAGGCAAAGCCGAGCGCTGCAATCAACGGGCAGAAGATGACGGCGATGGCGATCAGCACCACCTCGATCTTGGCGCGGATGACGCTGGACGGTGTCAGCGGGGCGGTCGCGACCAGATCAGGCGCGTCCTCGCCCGAGATCGTCAGCCAGGCGAGCCCGCCGGCGAGCTGTCCCGCCGCCATCACGATGACAGGTGTGATCAGCGTCAGCGCCGCGGAGCTGTCGGCAAAGTTACGCCAGAGCAGCAGCGCCGGCGGCACCAGATAGAGCAGCTGCATCAGGGTCTGCGAGATCAGCCAGGGATCGCGCCACAGCAGCATGAATTCCTTGCGCCGCAGCGCCTGTTGCCGCGATCCGCCGCGGAACGGGCGTTCCTTCGCGCGCCTGCGGCCGGAGGCGCCGTAAGCGGCGGCATCGATCGCGGTATCGGCGAAGCGGCGCGAGAAGATCGCCATCACACTTCCGAGCAGCACGAGCCCGAGCGCCAGGAGCAGCAGCAGCGCTTCACTGTCGCCCATGGTCGCGCGCGCCGGCCACCACCAGATGCTGTCGACATCAGGCGCGTAGGCGGCGAGGCTCTCCGAGGTCAGGATGGTGAAGCGCGACAGCGTGCCGTAGGACATGATCGCGGCGACCTGGAGCGCGATCACGAAGCCGGCGCCGATGATCGCGGCGAGGATCTGGGCTATGAGGCGTGTGCGCGCCGGGCCGATCAGGCGGAACAGCAGGATGGTGACGGCGATCGCGATCGCCGCGGCAGAGACACCCATGGCGATGACGACGCCGAACGCCGCAAGCCATCGCGCGCCGCCGCCGAACACCAGCACGTCGATGAAAGGCGTCGAGAACAAGAGCGCCATCACCGTGACGGTGAGCGCGATCGCGGCGATGCGCACCGAGAACAGATTGGCCAGCGTCGCGGGCGAAGACATGATGAGGTCGAGGTCGGCACGGGCGTAAAACACCCGCGTCACGGATTCGATCGCCTGCGACAGCATCAAGGTCCAGGCGAGGAAGATCGTTGCCGAGATCACGATCAGCGAGGATTTGTCGAGTGGCAGTTGCAGATCGGCGAAGCGGCCGATCACCGCCCAGGCGGGCACATGCAGCAGTGCGGCGAAGAAGAGCAGGCCAATGACGGCCGCGCGCGCCCGCTTGCGCCGGCCGCCGGTCATCATGGCGAACCATTCGCGCCGGGCGAGCCGGAGCTCGTGACGGGCAAACCAGGACAGGGCGGTCGCCGAGCTCATGCGGCTTCCGGAAGGGTCACCAGCGCGATGAAGAGATCTTCCAGGCTGGTGTCGGCATGGCCGTTCTGCTGGCGCAGCTCGGTCAGCGTGCCCTCGGCCACCAGACGGCCCGAGGCGATCACGCCGATGCGATCGGCCATGCGTTCGGCAACCTCGAGAATATGCGTGGTCATGATGATGGTGCAGCCGGCCTGAACGCGCTGGCTGAGGAGACCCTTCACGTGGCGGGCGGAAACGGCATCGAGGCCCGTCAGGGGTTCGTCGAGGATGATGAGGCGGGGATCGTGCACCAGCGCGCCGGCCAGTGCCACCTTCTGGCGCATGCCTTTGGAAAAGCCCTCGCAGCGTTCGTGCCGGTGCGGCTCGAGCCCGAGCGAGCTCAGCAGCTCCTCGGCGACCGGTTCCGAGACGGATGGCGCGATGCCCCAGAGCCCGGCGACGAATTCGAGATATTCGAGCGGGGTGAGCTTGTCGTAGATCATCGGCTCGTCGGAGACCCACGCCATCACCTGCTTGGCGGCCACCGGATTCTGGAGCGCGTCGATGCCGAAGATCGAGACCGCGCCGGCATCGGGCCTGAGCAGGCCCGCAACCATGCGCAAAGTGGTGGTCTTGCCGGCGCCGTTGGGGCCGACCAGCGCATAGAATTCGCCGGCATGGATGGTGAGATCGAGGCTGTCGACCGCCAGACGGTCAAAACGCTTCGTTAACCCCAGGACTTCCAGTGCCGACTTGTCCCGCTTCATGACGGCCACACCATCCGGTTTTGCATCGCTCGCGACCATGAGCCCAAGATGTTTCGGCACCGTGAATCTACGGCCCACAAATTCCGCCAGCCGGCTTCGACTAAAGGCAAGTCACCGTTTGTTGACAGCGTTGGACGGTTCAGGCTGAATTGGCACCGGGACAAATGACGCTAACGCGGCGAAACGACTGCGTAGCGACTGGACACAAGATGCGGCAAGGCGGTCACGAAGAACCGCTCGTTGCATCGGGAGGATGCGCGGCGATGCTGGATTTCGTTCAGCAGCTGGTCAGCGGTGTTGCGCTCGGCTGCGTCTACGGCCTGATCGCGCTCGGCTTCGTGCTCGTCTACAAGGCCACCGAAGTCGTCAATTTCGCCCAGGGCGATTTGATGATGCTGGGCGGCTTCTTCGCCTTCACCTTCATCGGCATGTTGGGACTGAACTACTGGATCGGCTTTGCCGGTGCGGTGGCCGCCATGGCGTTGTTCGGCATGCTGGCGGAACGCGTGGTGGTGCGGCCGATCCTCGGCTATCCGCAGTTCTCCATCATCATGGCCACCATCGGCCTCGGTTATTTCCTGCGCTCGGTCGCCGGCATGATCTGGGGCACCGACGATTTGAAGATCGAGACACCGTTCAGCCAGGGCGTGCTGCGCGTCGGCTCGCTGGTGCTCGCCTACGACAAGCTCTCGGTGATCGCGGCAACGATGATCCTGTGCACGCTGCTCTGGCTGTTCTTCAACAAGACCACGCTCGGCACCGCGATGCGCGCCAGCTCCGAGAACATGCTGGCGGCCTATTACATGGGCATCCCGGTCAAGCGCGTGGTGTCGGTGGTCTGGGCGATCAGCGCGGCGGTCGCGACCTGCGCCGGCGTGCTGCTGGCGCCGATCACCTTCATCCATTCCAATGTCGGCCTCGTGCTCGGCCTGAAGGCGTTTCCCGCCGCGGTCCTCGGCGGCTTCGGGTCGATCCCCGGCGCGGTCGTCGGCGGCGTCCTGATCGGCGTGATCGAGAGCATGGCCGGCTTCTATCTGGCGGAGGGCTGGAAGGACGTCGCGCCCTATGTCGTGCTGCTTGCCGTTCTGCTCTTGAAGCCTGAAGGCCTGTTCGGCCTCCACGTTCGCAAGAAGGTCTGAACGCCATGCGGTTCCTGTTCAAGACCAGCTACGACGACGACATCAAGCTGTTTCCGCATTCGGGCTATGTCGTCTCCTACGGCATCCTGCTCGCGCTGCTGCTGATCGCGCCCTACGTGCTCTCCAGCTATCTGATGAGCCAGCTCGTCTTCGTCTGCATCTACGCGACCGTTGGCGTCGCCCTTCTGATCCTGACCGGCTTTACCGGGCAAGCCTCGCTCGGGCATGCCGCGTTCCTCGCGATTGGCGCTTACACGGCGGCGTACCTCCAGAAATACAATGTGCCGTTCCCGGTCTACTTCCTCGCGGCAGGCGCCCTGACCGGCCTGATCGGCGCGATGGTCGGCTTTCCGGCGCTGCGGCTCCAGGGCATCTACCTCGTCATCGCCACCATCTCCTTTGCCTTGATCGTCGAGGAGATCCTGGCGCGCTGGGAGAGCGTCACCAATGGCAACGAGGGCATGCGGGTCAAGACGCTGTCGCTGCTCGGCGTCCCCGTGCCGCGCGACAGTCCGACCTTCTATTTCCTCTGCCTCGCCGTGCTGGTTCTGACCATCGTCGGGACGCTCAATCTGTTGCGCTCGCCGACGGGGCGCGCCTTCGTCGCGATCCGCGACAGCGAGACCGCGGCGCGCAGCATGGGCGTCAATGTCGCGCTGTACAAGGTGAAGTCCTTTGCGATCTCGGCGGCGATCACCGGCTTTGCCGGCGTCCTGTTCGCCCACAAGCTCTCCTTCATCTCGCCGGAGATGTTCACGCTCCAGCTCTCGATCGAGTTCATCATCGTGATCCTGATCGGCGGTACCTTCAGCCTGCACGGCGCGGTGCTGGGCGCGATCTTCATCGTGATGATCGACCCGTTCCTGACCTATCTGAAGGACGACATGCCCGGCATCATCGCCGGCATTGCCGCCACCTTTGGAGCGGGCCCTGCGACGGCCGCCAACGTCCAGTCCAAGGTCGCGGCCTTCGCCTCGCTCAACGGGCTGAAGGGCGCGATCTACGGCATCATCATCGTGCTGTTCGTGCTGTTCGAGCCGCTCGGGCTCTACGGCCGCTGGCTCAAGATCAAGCTCTTCTTCCAGCTGTTCCCGCTCTACAAGCGCGCCACCTTCAAGCGTCAGAAGATCTACGTGAAGTCGGAGCGCAACCGATGAGCTATTTCCGCGCCGAGAACCTGTCGCTGCATTTCGGAGGCCTGAAGGCCGTCGACGCCGTGTCGTTCGCGGTCGAGAAGGGTGAGATCCTCTCGATCATCGGGCCGAACGGCGCCGGCAAGAGCTCGATCTTCAACTTGATCTCGCGGATCTACCGGCCGACCTCGGGCCGCATCTTCTTCGAGGACCAGGATATCACCGAGCAGCCGCCCTACGACATCGCCAGGCTCGGCATCGCCCGCACCTTCCAGAACATCGAGCTGTTCGAGAACGCCACCGTGCTGTCGAACCTTCTGGTCGGGCGCCACCGCCATTCGACCACGCAGCTCTGGCAGGAGCTGCTGTTCCTGCCGAGCGTGCGCGCCAACGAGAAAATGCATCGCCGCCGGGTCGAGCAGGTGATCGAATTCCTCGATCTCGAACCCTATCGCGACAAGCTGATCTCCGGCCTGCCCTACGGCGTGCGCAAGGTGATCGAGCTGGCGCGCGCGCTGTGCTCGGAGCCAAAACTGATCCTGCTCGACGAGCCGTCCTCCGGCCTGAACGTCGAGGAGACCGGCGACATGTCGTTCTGGATCCGCGACCTGAAGAACGAGCTCGGCGTCACCGTGCTGATGGTCGAGCACGACATGTCGCTGGTCAACCGCGTCTCTGATCGCGTCATCGCGCTGAACTATGGCCGGGTGCTCGCCATGGGCTCGCCTGCTGAAGTGCAGCAGCATCCCGATGTCGTCGCCGCGTATCTGGGAGCCTGACGCATGGACGCCGCCGTCACGCCCGAGATCATCTTGAAGCTCTCCAACATCGAGAGCTACTACGGGCCGATCATGGCGATCCGCGGCATCTCGCTGGAGGTGCCGCGCGGCCGCATCGTCACCCTGCTCGGCGCCAACGGTGCCGGCAAGACCACGGTGCTGAAGACGATCTCGGGCATTCTGGATCCGCAGAAGGGCGCAATCGAATTCATGGGCAGGTCGATCCAGCGCATGGAGGCGGACCGCATCGTGCGGCTGGGCCTCAGCCATGTGCCGGAGGGGCGCGAGGTGTTCCCGTTCCTCTCGGTGCGCGAGAACCTGATGATGGGGGCTTATCCACGTAAGGACCGTGATGGCGTTGTGGAGGATCTGGAGCGCGTCTACGGCTATTTCCCGCGGCTGAAGGAACGCATCAACCAGCCGGCCGGCCAGCTTTCCGGCGGGGAGCAGCAGATGCTCGCGATCGGGCGTGCGCTGATGAACCGGCCGACGCTGCTGCTGCTCGACGAGCCCTCGCTCGGCCTGTCGCCGCTGCTGGTGAAGGAGATCTTCACGATCATCCGCCGCGTCAACGAAGAACAGGGCATGTCGATCCTGCTGGTCGAGCAGAACGCCAAGGTGGCGCTGGAGACGGCACATTACGGCTATGTGCTGGAGATCGGCCGGATCGTGATGAACGACACCTGCGACCGCTTGATGCATTCCCAGGACATCCAGGAATTCTACCTTGGCGCCAAGGAAGCGGGCGCACGAGGCGAGCGGCGCTGGAAAAAGAAGAAGACGTGGCGTTAGATAGGTGATCCCTCCGCCAACAAAGACCGCCGGCAAGGCAGGCAATGGAGGGGAAGGCGACAAGGAGGAGAGGCGCATGGTCCGGCCGGCGGTGCTGACGGTCGCTGATACGATCGCGAAGAGCTTCTTGCGCGCCGCCGAGACGCGGGGCGACAGGCCGGCTATCCGCGAGAAGAAATTCGGCATCTGGCAGCCGACCAGCTGGCGCGAATGGCTGGCGATTTCGAAGGAGGTCGCATACGCGCTCCGTGCCTCCGGCTTCATGCCCGGCGACGTCGCCTCCATCATCGCCAACGCCGTCCCGGAATGGGTCCATGCCGACATGGGCATCCTGTGCGCCGGCGGCGTCTCCTCGGGCATCTATCCGACCGATGCATCGTCCCAGGTCGAATATCTGGTCAACGATTCCCGGACCAGGGTGATCTTCGCCGAGGACGAGGAGCAGCTCGACAAGGTGCTCACTTGCCGCGCGCGCTGTCCCTCTCTGCAAAAAATCGTCGTGTTCGATATGGAAGGCCTCAGCGGCTTTTCCGACGACATGGTGATGTCGCTCGACGAATTTCGCGCGCTCGGCCGCAACCACATGGTTGGCCGCGAGGCGCTGTGGCAGGAGATGATCGACAGCCGCAGCGCCGGCGACCTCGCCATTCTCGTCTATACCTCTGGCACCACCGGTCCGCCCAAGGGCGCGATGCACGCCAACCGCAGCGTGACGCATCAGATGCAGCACGCCAATGACTTCATCCCGGCGCGGGAAGACGAGGACCGGCTGATCTTCCTGCCGCTCTGTCACGTCGCCGAGCGCATCGGCGGCTACTACATCTCCGTCGCGCTGGGCTCGGTGATGAACTTTGCCGAGAGCCCCGAGACGGTCCCTGACAATCTGCGCGAGGTGCAGCCGACCATCTTCCTCGCGGTGCCGCGGATCTGGGAAAAATTCTATTCCGCGATCACCATCGCGCTCAAGGACGCGACACCGCTCCAGCAATGGGTCTATCGCCGCGCCATCGCGGTCGGCTATCGCATGGTCGATTGCCGGATCGAGGGCAAGGCGCCGCCACTCTCGCTGCGCATCGCGAACAAGATCGCCTACCGGCTTGCGTTCCGCAACATCCGCCGCATGATCGGGCTCGACCGCTGCCGCATCGCGTTCACGGGCGCCGCGCCCATCGCGCCGGAGCTGATCCGCTGGTATCTCGCGCTCGGCATCGACATGCACGAGGTCTACGGCCAGACCGAGAATTGCGGGGTGGCGACCATGATGCCGGCGGAGCGCATCAAGCTCGGCTCGGTCGGCACAGCCGTGTCCTGGGGCGAAGTCGCGCTGTCGCCCGACGGCGAGATCCTGATCAAGGGCGACTTCCTGTTCATGGGCTATCTGAATCAGCCGGAGAAGACGGCCGAGACCATCGACCATCGCGGCTGGCTGCACACCGGCGATGTCGGCACCATCGACAACGAAGGTTTCGTCCGCATCACCGACCGGATGAAGGACATCATCATCACCTCCGGCGGAAAGAACGTCACGCCGTCCGAGATCGAGAACCAGCTCAAATTCTCACCCTACATCTCGGATGCCGTGGTGATCGGCGACAAGCGGCCGTATCTGACCTGCCTCGTGATGATCGACCAGGAGAATGTCGAGAAATTCGCCCAGGACCACGACATCCCCTTCACCAATTATGCGAGCCTGTGTCGCGCGACGGAGATCCAGGACCTGATCTGGCGCGAGATCGAGGCGGTCAACGGCAATTTCGCCCGCGTCGAGACCATCAAGAGATTTTACCTGATCGAACGCCAGCTCACCCCGGAGGATGAGGAGCTGACGCCGACCATGAAGCTGAAGCGCGGCTTCGTGAACAAGCGCTATGCCGTCGAGATCGAGGCGATGTATCGCCAGCGTGCGGTCGCCTGAAAAATTTCGTTCGAGAAAGCGAAGGAGCCGTGGCCCCGCCCTTCGCGCAATACGGGCCAAGGAGAGGAGAGGTCAATGTCGAGATCGTTGAGAGCGTTCGGCCTTGCGGTAGGCGCGGTTGCGCTCACCTGTCTGCCGGCGGCTGCGCAAACCAAGGTCACCAATGACGGCATCTCGGCTAGCGAGATCGTCATCGGCACGCATCAGGATCTGTCCGGTCCGATCAAGGGCTGGGGCGTGCCGGTTGCAAACGGCATGAAGATGGCGACCGAGGAGGTCAACGCCGCCGGCGGGATCAACGGTCGCAAGATCCGGCTGGTGGTCGAGGACAGCGGCTACGATCCGAAGAAGGCCGTGCTGGCGTCGCAAAAACTGATCGAGCGCGACAAGATCTTCGCGATGGTGGGACCGATGGGGTCGCCGACCGTGCTCGCCGCGCAGGACATCCTGTTCGACGCCGGCGTGTTTCAGCTCTTCCCGCTGACGGCGGCCGAGTTCACCTTCAAGTTCGATCCGGCGAAGCCGCAGGAGCGGCTGAAGTTCAATAATCTGCTGCCCTATGTCGAGAGCACGCGGGCGGCGCTGAAATACATGATGGAGTGGAAGAAATTCCAGAAGCCCTGCATCATGCATCAGGACGACGAGTACGGAAAGAATGTGCTCGACGGCTTCAACCAGCAGCTCACTGCCATGAAGGTGCAGCCGGCCTCGATCACCAGCTACAAGCGCGGCGCCTCCGACTTCAGCGCGCAGGTCGCCAAGATGAAGTCGGACGGCTGCGATCTCGTCGTGCTCGGCACCATCCTCCGCGAGACCATCGGCGCGATGACGGAGGCCAAAAAGCTCGGTTGGGACGTCACCTTCCTGGGCGCCTCGCCGACCAACGTGCAGGAAGTGCCGATGTTGGGCAAGGACGCCGTCGAAGGCCTCTATGCGGCGAGCCTGTTCGAGATCCCCTACGAGGACAGCGCCAAGGGCAAGGTGAAGGACTGGCTGGTCAACTACAAGAAGATGTTCAACTCCGACGCCAACACGCAGGCGATCATCGGCTACAACGCGATGATGACCTTCGCCTTCTATGCCGACAAGGCGGGCAAGGATCTGACCGGACAGAAGATGCTGGACTCGCTCGAGTCGGGCGAAAAATTCCTCGACATCTTCAACTCGCCCCCGACGAAGTTCTCCAAGACCGACCACCTCGCCAACACCATCACCCAGGTGCAGCAGGTCAAGGGCGGCCGCTGGGTGCTGGTGAAGGACAATCTGATGTTTTGATGGAAGGGCGGCCCTCGCGGCACGAAAGGTCCACCCTCTCAGCTTGTGGGAGAGGGTGGATCGCTGCGGAGCGGCGAGCCGGGTGAGGGGTCTCTGTCCTCACGAGAAGTGTTGCGAGTGGAGAGAACCCCTCATCCGGCGCCATAGCCGAAGCCTTGCTTCGGCGTTCCTAAGAACGGCGGCCGAAGGCCGCCTAAGCCACCTTCTCCCACAAGGGGAGAAGGAAGAAAGAGAGAGTTGGGTAAGCGCTCCTACGATCCCCCGCCCGCGGTGCCCGAATTCACCGGCGCCAATTCGTCCTCCCGGCAACGCCAGCCGTCGGCGGCTTTCACGAACGCAAAGGTCCGCTGGATCCTCAGCCGGCGCGTGACGTTGAAGGCCTCGCCGGATCGCTCCCTGTTGCCGGCCCCCGGTTGCGGACGGCCGGTCCTGGGGTCCCAGCAGGTGCCGGTGCAGGTGGAGGCGACCTTGCTGCACGTGGTGAAGGGCGCCAGCACCACCATCTCGATCTCGCCCGTGACCTGCGCCTCCTGGTCGGTCACCTCGCTGTCGAGCGCGTAGACGCGGTTGATACGGAGGAAATTGCCGCACGAATTGGCGGCGTGAATCCGCGCGGCGCAGAAGTCGACGGCGTCGGTGTCGGGGATGCGGGCCGCGACCTGCCGGCCGAACACCTTCTTCGGATCGCCTTTGGCAGCAGCGATCTGCTCAGTTCTATGCTTGAGATAATCGGCGAGACACTCTTCCGCGGAGCCAAGCTCGGCGAGTGGCACGTTCTCCTTGCCGACGAGATTGCATTTGCGATCGCGCTCTCTTGTCCACCTTCCGTATTCGGCGAAGGCAAACCGTGCCGCGGTCGGATCCAGCCTGCCGATCAGGCCGAGCACCTGGCTGTTGAGCTCGGTTTCGCTGAGCGCCAGCGACGGGTCCGCACAGATCAGCGCGCCCGCCGCGGTGTTGGCCGCGAGACAGTCGAAATCCGGATCGCGCACGATGGCGGCGCGCTCTTCGGTGACTTTGAGAAGACACGCCTTCACCCGGTCGAAATCATCGGTGCGGATGGCGGTCTGGCCGACGATGCCGCAGCCGAGGTTGCGCTGCCGGATCCAGATCGCATTCTCCTCGATTCCAGGCAGGCGATCGGGCAGGCGGGCGAGCCGCGCCTCGATCGCCGTGCCGAGCTTCTCGGCGGCGGCAGACAGCTCGGCGTCACCGCAGAACAATTGATTGCCGGGATCGCGGATTTGCTGGCAGTTGTTGCTGGCAAACAGCGGCAGCCTGTCGGCAATGGAGCGGTCGGATGGGCCCGATTGCGCGAAGCCCGGTGCCGCCGGCATGACCAGCAGCGCAAGCACAGACAGCACGATGAACCGCATTCCAGTCGCCCCCGCATGGAAGGCGCCATGCTAGCGTCCCGGATCGCGCGGCGAAACGGCTTTGTGGGCGATATGGTTTGTGCGGAATCGTAGCTCGGATGGAGCGAAGTGCAATCCGGGATTCGTGCAGCAGGCGATAAAGACCCCGGATTTCGCGGAGCCTGTCATCGGGCGGCGCTTTGCGCCGACCCGTTGGCTCCATCCGGGCTACAAGCTAGGGCGTGTACTCGTAAATGCCTCGAATGCAGAAGTTTTGCCTTGGTTCGAAAAGCTAGCGTCCTCATCGGTCAGCAACCAGAGTGCGCCGTCAAAAGTTCTTTTTGGTGACCATCGAGCGGGTATAATCTTGTTTGCGGCTGCCGACGGGAAACGCCGAATTCCCGGTGGTGCGACACAGGCAGCCGTCGTGCCGTCGGCAGGCAAACACATCTCAAATTACGATTTTTAGTTTCTGTTAGCGATTGGGCGCCGTCCCATCGCTTTGCACCGGGAGGTCACAATGAATCGGAAGACTCTTTTGGCCGGCATTCTAGCCGCTGGCTTCATGGCAGCGTCTGTGATGGCTCCTAGCGTCGGGCACGCTCAGGCAGACCCGAGGGTCACAAAATCCATGGAGACCCTCAAGTCCATGACAGCGAAACTGGGAGCGCCAAAGCTCGAGGGCAATGACGCGGTCGGCGGCAAAGAAGCTCCTGCCCTGTATTTCGGTACGACCAAGCTCAACAACAATTTCGATATTGTTGACGCAATTGGAAAGGAAGACGGCAAAGGGATGACGGCCACTCTGTTCGCGAAAAGTGGAGACGAATACATCCGCGTCTCCACGAGTGTACCGAAGCCCGACGGCAGCGGTCGAGCGGTGGGCACCGTACTGGCAGGACCGGCGCTCGAGTCGATCAAAGCAGGCAAAGCGCATTATGGCGAAGTACCTATTCTGGGAATACCGTACATAACGGGCTACGAGCCGATGAAGGATAGCTCGGGCGCTCAAATTGGCGTCTACTATGTGGGCTACAAGAAGTAACTAGCCCCTTCTCGGGGTTTTCTTGCTCAAAACCGCCGAGCCGGAACGAACTCGACGGGGCGGGGACTATTTTGCGTAGCAGGGGTGCCAGTCGCGCTGACCCGCCTGCGTCGGTTTATGAGTACACGCCCTAGATCAACGCGCCTCGGCGGCGGCCATCGACAGCCGCACTGGTTCGTCGACATATTTCATCACGGCGGACTGGTAGAGCACGAACAGCGGCTGGTAGGTCCGCGCGGCGTCGTCCTCGACCATCGCCATGCGGCGGTTGTCGAGCATCAGCCAGTGGCCGTCGAGCTTTGCTGCGGCAACCGCATGCTCTTCGCCGGCCCTGACGTCGCGCACCACGACGATGCGGAGGTCCTCACTGGCAACGCCGGCGAGCCGCAGCGCGGCCAGCTTGGCGATGGCATAGTCTTCGCAATCGCCGGCGCCCCGTGCGAAGGTCGCGAGCGGCGAGCTCCAGATGTCATCGGCGCCATCATCGGCAGCCCGGATGGCAAGATTGATGGCGCGGTTGGTTTCGCCGAGGCGCGCGCGGCCGTCACGGCTGCGGGCCTGGTCGACGATGGCGAGCAGCTTGAGCGCCGCCGGCGACGCGCAATTGTCCCGGTCGCCATCGCACAGCGCGAGCTGCACCATGTCGTCGTCGAGCTTCTGCTTCAGCGCGAACCATTTCTGTTGCAGGCGGCCGGAAGAGATGGCGAAGGCGAACACGCCGAACGGTTCGGCGGATTTGCGCACGAGGACGCCGGCACCAGGCGACAAGAGCGTGCCGGCGCGAAGGTCGGCGGCCGATCCGAGCAGGATCAATCCGCACAGGACAAGAATCGCACGCCAGGCGCGCGAGCGAGCAGCGGTCTCCATCTGACATCCCCTTCCGGCTTCGCTAGGTCCTCCTTCGACCTTCGCGCGCCGGGCTTTGTTGCTTTCGCGGAGATAGTGCGAGACGGGCCGTTTTGTTCGGCTTAATGCGCGCGGACGGGGTTCCAAAACCGCGGGACAGGCTGAAACGAGCCTGCCCAAATTGCGTAAAATTTTACGATTCGGGGCTAGGAGGACTCCCGGTACCGGGAGACGGGACCAATTACAGGCGAAAGTTGTGGGAGGGCCGAATCTGCTCGTTATGCCTAACGACCCGCGATTTCACGGGTTCTGTTAGCTGGATCACAGATTTCGCTCCGTATTTACCGCAGGATGCTGCGGGGCACCACGAAGCAAAGATGACAAAAGTATCTGTCGTCTAATTATACGATAGATTACTTTTGGCGAGGGGAGATGCGTTCAACTAAACTCCGGTAATCTTCAGAATTCTTCAATTACTACTTCCCTTTCTCTAAGGAAGTGCTGCCTCGTAGGGGCTCCTACGGCCAAGTGACGCGAAATCACACAAGCAATAGACGGTTTCGCTAAGGACTTGGTAATGCTATGCAAGCTTAGGCGGTCGATACTTACTTAGATTTTAACTCTTTTTACGGTGCGCGCGCGGTTGAATTACGCTGGCAAATTTGACGGCGCGATCTCTTGGAATGGCCAGAGTTCCAGCTCGCCAGTCTATAGCCATGTCGATTCTTTTACCGCCAAGGCGCACGGGCACGTGCCTGACGGCGCGGTCGTTGTTCCCGATCCGAACCTGATCTTCAACGGCGAGTTCAAGCGCACAGGTCTCGACCTCGTGCTGTCCCACGAGGGGCGCGAGTTCGTCGTTCACGATTATTTCAAGGGCGACAAGCGCGCAGCGATCGCTTCGCCCGATGGTGCGCACCTCACCGGCGACACCGTCAACGCGCTCACGGGCCATGTGCAATACGCGCAGGCCGCGCCCGGCATCGCCGCTGCCCAGGTCATCGGCCACGTCACCAAGCTCTCCGGAAGCGCGACTGCGGTGCGCAACGGCGTTTCGGTGACCTTGAACAACGGCGACAACGTCGAGAAGGGCGATGTGGTCTCGACCGGCGCCGATTCGACGCTGGGCATCACCTTCATCGATGGCACTGTGTTCGGCCTGTCCTCCAATGCGCGGATGGTGCTGAACGAGATGGTCTACGACCCCAACGGGTCGAGCAACTCCTCGCTGCTCAGCCTGGTCGCGGGCACCATCACCTTCGTCGCCGGCGAGACCGCCAAGCACGGCGACATGAAGATCGACACGCCGGTCGCCACCATGGGCATCCGCGGCACGGCGGTGCTGACCCAGATCAACTTCGTCGTTCCCGCCGGCGGCGGCGATCCGCAGCCGCAGGCGAGCTTCCAGGTGCTGGTCGAGCCGAACGGCACGACGGGCTCCTACATCCTGTTCGACAAGGTCACGCTGCTGCCGATCGCGACGGTCAACCAGGCCGGCCAGATGATCCAGATCAGCGGCGGCAACGTCTCGATCACCAACGGGCTGCTGTCGCCGGACGTTCAGAAGCTGATCACGGACGTGTTCACGCTGAAGTTCACCGACAACAACACCAACACCAAGCTGACCACGAACTTCACCGACACGATCACGCAGACCAGTGATGGCCTGGTGATCAAGACGCCGGCCGGCTACATCGCGACCGCGGTCTTCACGAACCTCAATCCGCAGGGACCGCAGGGGCCGGGCAATTCCACGCCGACCGTCAACCGTTATCCCGGTAAGCCCGATGCGCGTAGCCTCGATAGCAGCGGCAATGTGAAGACGGCGTTCGCGCTGACCGAACGCGCGGACACGACCGGCGACACGACGCACTCCGACACGATCTCCGGCCGGATCACCTTCGTCGATCAAAATCTCGGCGACCGGCCCACGGTGAGCGTGAATCTCGCCGAGGCGCCGAACTACGTCTACAAGAGCGCCGGCCAGCAGGACGTCACCGGATCGCTCACCGCGCTCCAGAAGCAGGACATCGCGGCGACGCAGATCCAGATCAGCGTCGTCGCCGACGGCGGCAACACCAACAACGGCTCGGCGGTCTGGACCTACACGATTCCCGACCACGTCTTCGATTTCCTCGCGGCCGGCGAAACGCTGACGCTGACCTACATGGTCCGCGTCGACAACAATTTCGCAGTCAGCCCCGAAACCACCCTCATCCCCATCACGATCACGATCACGGGCACCAACGACAAGCCGGTGCTTGCGACGTCGGGCGGCACCGTCATCGAGAAGGTCGGGACCGGCAACACGGCCCTCGACACCATTACCGGCACCGTCACCTTCAGCGACGTCGATTTGACAGACCGGCCGGTCGTGAGCGCGGCGCTCTCGTCCACCCAGCCGTTCAAATATCTCGATGCGCAGGGCCACGATATCACGGCATCGCTGACGCCGGAGCAACTCGCCGCGATCAAGGCCGTCGAGGTGCCGCTGACCGTGGTGCAGGGCGCGGGAAACAGCAACAACGGTTCAGCCACCTGGACCTATAGCGTCCCCGATCACCTCTTCGACTTCCTCGCCGAAGGCGAGACGCTGGTTCTCAACTACGTGGTGCAGGTCGATGACGGGCACGGCGGCGTCGTCAGCACGCCGGTCACGGTGTCCATCAATGGTGCCGACGTCAACGTCGAAGGCACCAACGACGTTCCGACGATCGTCGCGGACCTGACCACGGCGACCGGCGCAGTGGCCGAGGATGCGGCGGCAACCCTTGCGGCGAACGGCACCATTACCTTCCGCGATCCCGACCTCACGGACACGCACACCGCCAGTTTCGTTCTGAAGTCGTCGGATGCAAGCGCCAACCTGCCTGGCTACTCCGAGACCGCGCCGCTCAGCAAGATCGGCACGTTCGCACTCACCGCGGTCAGCGAGCAACCCGGCGTCAGCTCCATCGGGTCGGTCGGCTGGACCTTCACGCTCGCCGACAACGATCCGGTGCTGCAGTCGCTGGCCGAAGGCCAGACCATCACCCAGGTCTACACCGTCACCATCGACGATCATCACGGTGGAACGGTCACCCAGGACGTGACGGTCGTCATCACCGGCAAAAACGACGCGCCGACCATGGCCAGCAGCGCAGCGGCGGCGACTGGCAAGGTGACCGAGGACACGGGCCTGACGCTGTCGCTCGACGGCACGCTGGCGATCCAGGATCTCGACCTGATCGACACCCATACGGCGCAGGCGGTATTCAAGTCGTCGTCGTCGAGCGCGCATCTGCCCGGCTTTGCGGATGGCGTCACGAATCTCGGCACCTTCACCATCGATCCGGCGGTGACGGAGCTGAGCACGGACACCAATAACGGCGCGACGCTGGGCTGGCACTTCACGCTCGACAACAGCAATGCGATGCTGCAGTCGCTGGCCGAAGGTCAGACCATCACCCAGGTCTACACCGTCACCTTCACCGACAATCACAACGCGTCGGTCACGCAGGACGTCACGGTCACGATCACGGGCGTGAACGACGCGCCGACGATTACGAACGATGCTGCAGCGGCGACGGGCAAGGTCACCGAGGACGCGGGCCTGACGCTGTCGCTCGACGGCACGCTGGCGATCCAAGACCTCGACCTGATCGACACCCATACGGCGCAGGCGGTGTTCAAATCATCGTCCGTCAGCTCGGCTCTGCCGGGCTTCGACGACGACATCACGAATCTCGGCACCTTCACCATCGATCCGGCGGTGACGGAGCTGACCACCGACAGCAGCAACAGCGCAACGCTGGGCTGGCACTTCACGCTCGACAACAGCAATGCGATGCTGCAGTCGCTGGCCGAAGGTCAGATCATCACCCAGGTCTACACCGTTACCTTCACCGACAATCACAACGCGTCGGTCACGCAGGACGTCACGGTCACCATCATCGGCACGAACGACGCGCCGACCGTCATCAGCAGCGCTGCGGCGGCGACGGGCAAGGTCACCGAAGACACGGGCCTGACGCTGTCGATCGACGGCACGCTGGCGATCCAGGACCTCGACCTGATCGACACCCATACGGCGCAGGCGGTGTTCAAGTCGTCGTCCGTCAGCTCGGCTCTGCCGGGCTTCGACGACGACGCCACGAATATCGGCACCTTCACCATCGATCCGTCGGTCACGGAGCTGACCACCGACAGCAGCAACGGCGCGACGCTGGGCTGGCACTTCACGCTCGACAACAGCAACGCGATGCTGCAGTCGCTGGCCGAAGGACAGACCATCACCCAGGTCTACACCGTCACCTTCACCGACAATCACCATGCGTCGGTGACACAGGACGTCACCGTCACGATCACCGGCGCCAACGACGCCCCGACCATCACCAGCGATGCCGCCGCGGTGACTGGCGCGGTTACCGAGGATGAGAGCTCGTCGCTGTCGACCTGCGGTACGCTGGCGATCCAGGACCTCGACCTGATCGACACCCACACCGCGCAGGCGGTGTTCAAATCGTCGTCTGTCAGTTCCGCTCTGCCGGGCTTCGACGACGACGCCACGAATATCGGCACCTTCACGATCGATCCGTCGGTGACGGAGCTGACCACGGACAGCAGCAACGGCGCGACGCTGGGCTGGCATTTCACGCTCGATAACAGCGATCCGCTCCTGCAGTCGCTGGCCGCGGGCCAGACCATCACCCAGGTCTACACCGTTACCTTCACCGACAATCACAACGCGTCGATCACGCAGGACGTCACGGTCACCATCACCGGCACGAACGACGCGCCGACGCTCGCCGATGCGACGCTGACGTCCGTCGTCGGCAACGACAATGATCCGGACGGCGCGACGATCGGCAGCCTCTTCGCGAGCAAGTTCGCCGATGTCGATGCCGGCTCGAGCCTGAAGGCGATTGTCGTGACGTCGGACACGGCTGCGGCCACCCAGGGCGTCTGGCAGTACGAGCTCGCCGGCACGCATCAATGGGTCGATATCGGTTCGGTTGGCGTTACGCACGGGCTGGTGCTGAGCCCGGATACGCTGATCCGGTTTGTCCCAGCCGACGGCTTCACCGGGACGCCGGACGCGCTCGGTGTTCATGCTCTCGACGACACCTATGCCGGCGCGATCTCGGATTCCTCGTCGACTGCGACGATCGACATCACGGCCACGGGCACCGGCGGCGCGACGTCCGTTTCGGACAAGCTCACCACCATCGGCACGGAAGTGACGGCGCCCGCCGGCGGTCCGGTCATCGACACCGAGCACTTCCAGGTCGAGCACATCCGCGAGAACAGCAACGAGATCATCACCGGTCTGGTGGTCACCGACACCGATTCCGGGGCTGCGACGGATAATTTTACCGTCACGGCGACCACCGCCCATGCACCCGACAGCAACGTCTATCTGTCGTCGAGCTCCGGCCTGCTCAGCGCGATCAATCTCGGCTTCGAGAACGGCATCACCTACGATCCCGGCCTGTCGCCGCCGGAGACCGACCAGATCACGCTGACGGTGACGGACACGACCACGGGCCAGTCCGATACTGTCCACTTCATCTTCAAGGAGGCGGGCGACACCAGCCAGGGCATCACGCTGGAAGGTGCCGCCGGCAAGGACGTCATTTTCGCGACCGAATCGAGCGACACGCTGATCGGTGGCGGCGCCAAGGACCAGTTCGTATTCGCGCCGACGTCGTCGCAGGCCGCGGTCCAGCACACCGTGAACGATTTCGAGACCGGCCTCGACAAGATCGACCTGCGGCAGTTCACCGGCATCACGTCGTGGACGCAGGTGTCCGCGCTGGCGGAGCAGCAGGGCACCGATACCCTGCTCACTCTCGACGCCAACGACAAGATCCTCCTGAAGAACACCGTTGCCGGCAATCTCCACGCCAGCGACTTCATCCTTCACGTAAGCTAGGCTGCTCCTTCGAGCGGCGCCTCATTCCGCTTTGACCGCGGCAAAAAATCCTTATCCTCTGCCGCCGAAGCGATGGCCATTTGCGTCATGGCGTTCCATGATCCGCGCACGGCCTGATGCGAGGCAGGAAGTCCGATCCGAATGAAACGTCTCAAGATCCTGCGGCGGTGGTTTGCGCGGAAGTTCGGCTTTGCGCGGCTGATGTGCCTTGCGCTGCTGGTGGTGTTTGCCGGTGCTCGTCTCTGGGATCCGCCGCCGATCCAGGAATTGCGGCTGCGTACGTT
The DNA here is from genome assembly GCF_024199855.1 of Bradyrhizobium sp. CCGB20. Classification (NCBI taxonomy): domain Bacteria; kingdom Pseudomonadati; phylum Pseudomonadota; class Alphaproteobacteria; order Hyphomicrobiales; family Nitrobacteraceae; genus Bradyrhizobium; species Bradyrhizobium sp. CCGB20. The sequence goes on from NZ_JANADN010000001.1 coordinate 952,136, forward strand.
CGACATGTTTCAGTTGATCGACCCGCGCCACAAGACGGCGCGGCCGGTCACCATCGTCGACATCGACGACAAGAGCCTCGCCAGGCTCGGCCAGTGGCCGTGGCCGCGCACCCGGATCGCCGACCTGATCCAGAACCTCACCAATAGCGGCGCGGTCGCGATCGGCTTCGACGTGGTGTTCTCGGAAGCCGACCGGCTCAACCCGGATCTGGTCGCGAGCCAGATGCGCTATCTGGACGACGCAACCCGGGCCAAGCTGCGCGAGCTGCCGACCAACGACGAGATCCTCGCCGAGGCGATCGGGCGCTCGCGCGTGGTGCTGGGCGAGACGGGACAGCGGGCCATATCCTCTGAGGTCGACAAGACGCTGCCCTTCACCGGCGTCGCGACGGTCGGCGAGGAGGGTGCCGAACGCTTCCTGTTCGAATTCCCCGGCCTGCTCCGCAACGTCCCCGTCATCGAGAAGGTCGCCGCCGGCCGCGGCCTGTTCTCGATCAGGACCGAGCGCGACGGTCTGATCCGGCGCGTGCCGATGGTCATGCGCGCCCAGGGCATGGTCATGCCCTCGCTCAGCCTGGAGATCCTGCGCGTCGTCACGGGAACGCCGACGCTGCTGGTCCGGACCGACAAGACCGGCGTGCGGGCCGTGCGCCTCAAGGGCGTCGAGATCCCGACCGACAAGAACGGTCAGCTCTGGGTGCACTATGCCCGCCAGGATCCCTCGATCTACGTGTCGGCGGCCGATGTGCTCGACAACACCGCGCCGCCGGCCAAGATCGCCGGCAAGCTGGTGCTGGTCGGCACCTCCGCGGTCGGACTGAACGACATCAAGACCACGCCGGTGTCCTCGACCATGCCGGGCGTCGAGATCCATGCGCAGGTGCTGGAGAGCGTGCTGAGCGGCGCCGTGATCTCCCAGCCGAACTACGCGCTCGGCGTCGAGTTGATCGCGGCGCTGATCATCGGCCTGCTCGTGATCATCTTCACGCCGAACCTCGGGCCGGTGCGCCTCGTGCTCGCGGGTGCGATGTTCGCCGCCATCCTGGTCGGCGTGTCCTGGTTCTTCTACGCGCAGTATCGCTATCTCATCGACTTCACCTATCCGCTGCTGTCGACCACCGCGATCTACCTGACGCTGATCTTCGCCAGCTTCGTGCGCGAGCAGCGTCAGCGCGTGCAGATCCGCGGCATGTTCGCGCAATACATGTCGCCGGTGCTGGTCGAACAGCTCGCGCAGTCGCCGGAAAAGCTCGTGCTCGGCGGCGAGGAGCGCCAGATGACGATCATGTTCTCCGACGTGCGCGGCTTCACCACCATATCGGAAACCTACAAGAACGACCCGCAAGGCCTCATCGCACTGATGAACCGCTTTCTGACGCCGCTGACCGACGTCATCATCGATCAGAAGGGCTACATCGACAAATACATGGGCGACGCCATCATGGCGTTCTGGAATGCGCCGCTCGACGATGCCGAGCACGAGGTCAACGCCTGCGAGGCCGCGATCCAGATGCTGGAGCAGATCGACGCGGTCAACAAGGAGCGCGAGCAGGAGGCCGCCGACGGCGGCCACGTCTACATCCCGCTCAATGTCGGCATCGGCCTCAACACCGGCATCGGCGTGGTCGGCAACATGGGCTCCGACCTGAAGAAGAACTATTCCGTGCTCGGCGACAGCGTGAACCTCGCCTCGCGCCTCGAAGGTCAGTCGAAGGAATACGGCTTTCCCATCATCGTCGGCTCCAGGACCGCGCTTGCTGCCAAGGACAAGTTCGCGATCCTCGAGCTCGACTTCATCATGGTCAAGGGCAAGACCGAGCCCGAGGTGATCTACGCGATCGCCGGCCGCGAGGACGTGATGCATTCGGGCGCCTTCCAGCGCCTGCGCAACGTCACCATCGACATGCTCGGCTGCTACCGCGGCCGCAACTGGCAGGGCGCGCTGGATGCGATCGATCGCGGCCGTCGCAGCGAGGACGCCGACACGCTGGAAAAGCTGTTCAAGCTCTATGAAGCGCGGATCAAGGATTTCCAGCTCAATCCGCCGCCGGAAGGCTGGACGGGAGCCTATGCGCTGCTGACGAAGTAGCGGCCCGCGTCGCCGCCCTCGTAGGGTGGGCAAAGGCGCGAAGCGCCGTGCTCACTATCGCTTTCACCGCGGCGAGAGGGTGGGCACGCTTGCGCTTTGCCCACCCTACGACAGCTGTGCTCGCCGCCCCCTCACTCTGTCCCGATCGTCGTCAAATCCTGGAACCAGTGCTGCGCCTGCACGAACTGCTTCACCTTCGGCGACAGGGCATGCGGGTTGGTGTCGTGGACGACCCAGACCAGTACGGCGTCGTCGACGATCAGGGCATGCGCCTGCGCGATCAGATCGTCCTGCTTGGCCGTATCAAAAGTCTGCTTGGCTTCGTTGATCAGCGCGTCGACCTTCGGATTCTTGTAGCCGCCCCAGTTGACGCCGACGGGCGCGATCTGGTCGGAGGCGAAGAAGCGGACGATGGCGTAGAGCGGATCGGAGGTCACGTAGGCGATGTTGTTGGCGGTGATGCCGGCGTTCATCTCGTCGGCCGCGCCCTTGCGCCAGTGCGTATAGAGTGTCTCGAGCTCGACCACCTTGAAGTCGATATCGATGCCGATCTCCTTGAAGCTCTGCTGCAGGAATTCGTTCATCGGCAGCGACAGCATCTGGCCGGTGCCGCCCTGCGCGATGATGAAGGTGGCCTTCAGCGGTTTTGCTTTGGAGTAGCCGGCTTCCTCGACCAGCTTCTTGGCCGCGGCGAGATCGTATTTCAGCTCGAAGCTCGGCTTGCCGAACCACGGGCTCGAAGGGTCGACCTGGCCCTTCGCCGGTTTCGCCAGCCCGTTCATCAGGCCCACCACCGCCTCGCGATCGATGGCAAGGTTAAGTGCCTTGCGCAGGCGGATGTCGGTCCAGGGCGAGCCCGGCAGCACGCTGAGGTGATAATTCCACACATGCGGCGTGACGTTGTCGACGATCTTCATGCCGGCGGCTTTCAGCTGCGGCACGGCATCCGGCGCCGGCGTCTCGATCAGGTCCACTTGCCCTGCGAGCAGCGCGTTGGTGCGCGTCAGCGCTTCGGGCATCGGCACCAGCACGATCTTGTCGGCCTTCGGAATGCGCTTCTTGTTCCAGTAGTCCGGATTCTTCGTGAGCTCCGCGAGCTCGCGCGGCACCAGTTTCGTCAGCTTGAACGGACCGGTGCCGGAGGGCTGGCTCGCGAACTTGTCCCAATCCTTGCCGAGCTTTTCGTACTGGGCCGGGCTCGACACCAGGAACCACAGCATCTGATAGGGAAAGAAGGAGTCGACCGTCTTGGTGGTGATCTCCACGGTGAAATCGTCGATCTTCGCGTAGCTGGCGACCGAGGGCAGGCGGGTCTTCACCTGCGCGCTCTGCCGCTTGTCGAATTGCGGCGCCTTGTCGTTGAGCACCTTGTCCAGATTCCAGATCACCGCGTCGGCATTGAACTCGCTGCCGTCATGGAATTTCACATCCTTGCGCAGCGTAAAGCGCCATTTCTTCTTGTCGGTCTCATCCACCTTCCATTCGGTCGCGAGCCCCGGCACCGGCTTCCCCGGCCGGTCGGCGACGTCCATCTCCCAGGCGACCAGGGGATCGTAGATCGTGTAGGCCGTGAACTGATAGGCGCCGGCGCCGCGGTCGGGCTGGCCCGTCGTCAGCGGGATGTCCGCCATCGAGATGCCGTAGCGCACCACTGTTTCGGCGCGCGCCGGAATTGCGGACATCGCCAGCGCGAGCACGGCGAGACAGGTCGATATTCGGATACGCATGGCCCCAGGGCTCCCAAGAAGAAATCGGGGCCAAACTTGCAATCTTGATGCCAGAATAGGCAGCGGGGCTGCTTTGCCGTCTCGCGATCACAAGGACTTGTCGCCGCAGGGGCAATTCACGGAAAAAGTTTCTCCTTGGCATAGCCATTGCATACGATTGCATCAAAATTAATCATCGTAAGCCGGAAGAGGAATGAGACGATGCTTATCAAGACGACGACACGCGCGGCATTGATCGCCGCGATGGCCCTGACGACTGCGGCCGCATGGCCGCGCGTTGCCGGTGCCGACACAGTGCTGCGCATCGGCATGACCGCTGCCGATATTCCGCGCACGCTGGGCCAGCCCGATCAGGGTTTTGAGGGCAATCGCTTCACCGGCCTCACCATGTATGACGGGCTCACCGGCTGGGACCTGTCCTCGGCGGACAAGGCGAGCACGGTGATCCCGGGCCTTGCCACCGAATGGAAGGTCGATGATTCCGACAAGACCAAATGGACCTTCAAGCTGCGCCCCGGCGTCACCTTCCATGACGGCTCGCCGTTCAACGCCGATGCGGTGGTGTGGAACGTCGAGAAGGTGCTGAAGCAGGACGCGCCGCAGTTCGACGCCAGCCAGGTCGGCGTCACCGCCTCGCGCATGCCGACACTGGCGTCCGCGAAGAAGATCGACGACATGACGGTCGAGCTCACCACCAAGGAGCCCGACAGCTTCCTGCCGATCAACCTCACCAACCTGTTCATGGCGAGCCCGGCGAAGTGGCAGGCGTTCTATGACAAGGCCGAAGGCGCCGATGCCAAGGCGAAATCGCAGGCGGCCTGGACCGCGTTTGCCAAGGACGCTTCGGGTACCGGCCCGTGGAAGATGGCGAGCTTCACGCCGCGCGAGCGGCTCGAACTGGTGAAGAACGCAAGCTATTGGAACAAGGATCGCGTGCCCAAGGTCGACAAGATGGTGCTCTTGCCGATGCCGGAAGCGAACGCGCGCACCGCGGCGCTGCTCTCGGGGCAGGTCGATTGGGTCGAGGCGCCGGCGCCGGACGCGCTGCCCGAGCTCAAGCAGCGCGGCTTCAAGCTCTACGCCAACGAGCAGCCGCATGTCTGGCCGTGGCAATTCTCGCGCGTGGAAGGCTCGCCCTGGAACGACATCCGCGTCCGCAAGGCGGCAAATCTCTGCATCGATCGTGAAGGCCTCAAGGACGGCCTGCTCGCCGGCCTGATGGTGCCGGCGACCGGCACTTTCGAGCCCGGACACCCCTGGCGCGGCAAGCCGGGCTTTGAGATCAAGTATGACAAGGCGGCCGCGCAAAAGCTGATGCAGGAGGCCGGCTTCGGTCCGGCCAAGAAGCTGACGGTGAAGATCCAGACCTCGGCGTCAGGCTCGGGCCAGATGCAGCCGCTGCCGATGAATGAATATCTCCAGCAGGCGCTCGCCGAATGCTATTTCGACGTGAAGCTCGACGTCATCGAGTGGAACACGCTGTTCACCAACTGGCGCCGCGGCGCCAAGGACCCCAGCGCCAACGGCTCGAACGCGACCAACGTCACCTATGCGGCGATGGACCCGTTCTTTGCGCTGGTGCGCTTCCTGCAATCCGGCATGGCGCCGCCGGTCTCGAACAATTGGGGCTTCATCAACGAGCCCAGGTTCGACGAGCTGGTGAAGAAGGCGCGCCAGACCTTCGATCCCGCCGCGCGCGACGCTGCGCTCGCCGAGCTGCACGCGGCCTCCGTCGACGACGCAGCCTTCCTCTATGTCGCCCACGACGTCGGCCCCCGCGCCATCAGCCCGAAGGTGACGGGCGTCGTGCAGCCCAAGAGCTGGTTCATCGACTTCTCACTGGTGTCGATGCAGTAGTGAGGTGCTAGTTACGTACTCGGTGCACCCTCTCCCCTTGTGGGAGAGGGTGGCTTCGCGAATCGCGAAGCCGGGTGAGGGGTCTCTCTCCGCGGAGAGAGCTCTTGCTTTTGAAACAACTGCATCCGCGGATAGATACCCCTCATCCGGCGCTTGCGCGCCACCTTCTCCCACAAGGGAGAAGGAAGAAAGAACCAAACGTGCTCGCCTATATCGCCAGACGCATCGTCTATGTCATCCCGATCGTGATCAGCGTTGCGCTGGTGTGCTTTCTGCTCGTGCACATCACGCCGGGCGATCCGCTCGTTGCCGTGCTCCCCGCAGACGCCTCGCAGGAGCTCGCGGCGCAGCTGCGCGCCGCCTACGGTTTCGACCGGCCGCTGCCGGTGCAGTTTGGGCTTTGGCTGCTCCGTGCCCTGCATGGCGATCTCGGCAATTCCATCGCCACCGGGCGGCCCGTGCTCGCCGAGGTCATGCGCGCGGTCAGCAACACCGTCACGCTGGCGATTGCCGCCGCCATCATCGGCTTCACCATGGGCATCCTGCTCGGTCTGATCGCCGGCTATTTCCGCGAGACCTGGATCGACAAGGTCGCAACCTCCTTCGCCATCGCCGGCGTGTCCGTGCCGCACTATTGGCTCGGCATGGTGCTCGTCATCATCTTCTCGGTGCAGCTGAACTGGCTGCCCGCGGTCGGCGCGGGGCCGAACGGCTCCAACTCCTGGGCCTGGGACTGGGCGCATCTGAAATATCTCGTGCTACCGGCGATCACCACCTCGGTGATCCCGATGGGCATCGTCACCCGCACCGTGCGCGCGCTCACCGGCGACATCCTCTCACAGGACTTTGTCGAGGCGTTGCGCGCAAAAGGCCTGCATGAAATCGGCGTGTTCCGCCATGTCATCAAGAACGCCGCGCCCACCGCGCTTGCCGTGATGGGGCTTCAGCTGGGCTATATGCTCGGCGGCTCGATCCTGATCGAGACCGTGTTCTCCTGGCCAGGCTCGGGCTTCCTGCTCAACTCCGCGATCTTCCAGCGCGACCTGCCGCTGCTCCAGGGCACGATCCTGATCCTGGCGCTGTTCTTCGTCTTCCTCAATCTGCTGGTCGACATCGCGCAAGCCGCGATCGACCCGCGCATCAAGCGGGGCTAGCGATGAGCGAGCTTCCGTTGTCCGCCACCGCCGATGCCGCGCTGCAGGCCGCGCCCGCCACCAAGGCGCGTGGCTATTGGGCGACCGTCGGCCGCCGCATTACGCGCGACAAGGTCAGCATGGCCTGCGCGCTGGTGCTGCTGCTGATCTTCCTCTCCGCGATCCTTGCGCCTTGGCTGGGCCTCGAAGATCCCTACAAGGGCTCGATGATCCGCCGCCTCCGTCACATCGGTACGACCGGCTATCCGCTCGGCACCGACGAGCTCGGCCGCGACATGCTCGCGCGTCTCGTCTATGGCGGGCGCCTGTCGCTGGTCATCGGCATTTTGCCCGTGATCCTCGCCTTCTGCATCGGCACCTCGCTCGGCCTCATTGCCGGCTATGTCGGCGGCAAGCTCAACACCGCGATCATGCGCACGATCGACGTGTTCTACGCCTTCCCCTCCGTGTTGCTCGCGATCGCGATCTCCGGAGCGCTGGGCGCCGGCATCCTCAACTCCATCGTGTCGTTGACGGTGGTGTTCGTGCCGCAGATCACCCGCGTCGCCGAGAGCGTCACGACGGGCGTGCGCAACATGGACTTCGTCGAAGCCGCGCGCGCGTCGGGTGCGGGGCCCTTCACGATCATGCGCGTGCACATCCTCGGCAACGTGCTGGGGGCGATCTTCGTCTATGCGACGAGCCTGATTTCGGTCTCGATGATCCTGGCCGCCGGTCTCTCCTTCCTCGGTCTCGGCACCAAGCCGCCGGAACCGGAATGGGGCCTGATGCTGAACACCTTGCGCACCGCGATCTACGTCAATCCCTGGGTCGCAGCCCTTCCGGGTGCGATGATCTTCGCGGTCTCGATCTGCTTCAACCTGCTCTCGGACGGCCTGCGCAGCGCCATGGACATCAGGAACTAGCCATGAGCGAGAGCAACACATCCGTTGAAATGCTGGAGCCGGTCGAGGACGTCGGCGGCATCGCGCAGCCGTTGCTCCAGGTCAATGGCCTCACCAAGCACTTTCCCGTCCGTGGCGGCCTGTTCGCCGCGAAGCGCACCGTGCGCGCCGTCGACAACGTCTCCTTCGCCGTCGCCAAGGGCGAGACTGTCGGCATTGTCGGCGAATCCGGCTGCGGCAAGTCGACCACCGCGCGCCTCTTGATGCATCTGATGCCGCGCGACACCGGCGACATCATCTATGACGGCATGACCGTCGGCCAGTCGCTGTCGTTGCGCGAGCTGCGCCGCGGCATGCAGATGGTGTTCCAGGATTCCTACGCCTCGCTCAATCCGCGCCTGACGATCGAAGAGTCCATCGCCTTCGGCCCCAAGGTGCACGGCATGGCCGACGGTGCGGCGCGCGCATTGGCCCGCGAGCTGCTCGGCAAGGTGGGCCTGGTCCCGGAAAATTTCGCCAACCGCTATCCCCACGAGATCTCCGGCGGCCAGCGCCAGCGCGTCAACATCGCGCGCGCACTGGCGCTGTCGCCGCGGCTGGTGATCTTGGACGAGGCGGTCTCCGCGCTCGACAAATCCGTCGAGGCGCAGGTGCTCAACCTGCTGGCCGACCTCAAGCGCGAGTTTGGCCTGACCTATCTCTTCATCAGCCACGATCTCAACGTCGTGCGCTACATCAGCGATCGCGTGCTGGTGATGTATCTCGGCGAGGTCGTCGAGCTCGGCCCGGTCGACCAGGTCTGGGACAAGCCGGCGCATCCCTATACGCGCGCGCTGCTTGCTGCGATGCCGTCCTCCGATCCGGATCGCCGGACCGAGAAGCCGCCGATCACGGGCGATCCGCCCAATCCGATCGATCCGCCCTCAGGCTGCCGTTTCCACACCCGTTGCCCGTTTGCGGAGCCGCTCTGCGCAAATGCGACACCAAAGCTCACAGCGCTCGATACAATGGGCCACGAAGCCGCGTGCTACATGGCGATTCCGGGTTCAGGCCATAGCCGCGCGCTTAGGGAGGAAACCGTATGACGAGACCGACACCGAAAGAGATCAAGCCGATCGCGCAAGTCGCCGGCGTTCCCGTGGACGACGAGATCGCGACGCGCATCTCCAATTCCATCGGACCGGCCTTCGAAGGCTTTGCGGCCATCGCCGGCACGCTGCCGTTCGACCTCGAGCCCGCGCTCTATCCGATCGCGCAGACGGAGAAGGTGTCGAAATGAGCTCCGAGCCTGCATTGATGACGCTCACCGAGGTCGCGCGTGCGATCGCGATGAAGCAGGTGTCCTCGCATGAGGTGACGCGCGCGCTGCTGAACCGCATCGCGCAATGGCAGCCGCATCTCAACGCTTTCATGTCGATCGAGTCGGAGGCCGCGCTGAAGGCCGCCGATGCCGCCGACGCCGAGCTTGCCAAGGGCGAAGTCCGCGGACCGCTGCATGGCGTGCCGCTCGCGCACAAGGACATGTATTACGACGCCGGCAAGGTCTCCACCTGTGGCTCGCTGATCCGCCGCGACTTCGTGCCGACCGTCACTTCGACGGCCTTGCAGCGGTTGAAGGATGCCGGCCAGGTCCGCCTCGGCACGCTCCATCTGGCCGAATTCGCCTATGGCCCAACCGGTCACAACGCCCATTATGGCCCGGTCCGCAATCCCTGGAACGTCGCGCATATCACCGGTGGCTCGTCGTCGGGCTCCGGCTCGGCAGTCGCGGCGCGGCTGACCTATGCGGCGCTTGGCTCCGATACCGGCGGCTCGATCCGCATGCCCGCGCATTTTTGCGGCGTCACGGGCTTGAAGACCACCGTCGGCCGCGTCAGCCGCGCCGGCGCGATGCCGCTGTCGCAATCGCTCGACACGGTCGGCCCGCTTGCGAGGACTGCCGAGGATTGCGCACTGCTGCTGGCGCTGATGGCCGGTGCTGACCCTGCGGATTCCACCTGTAGCCACGAGCCGCTCTCCGACTATGTCGGCGCGACCAAGGGATCGCTGAAGGGGCTCAAGATCGGCGTGCCCGCCTCCTTCTATGTCGACGATCTCGACAGCGAGGTCGCGCGCGTGCTGGACGAGACCATCGCGGTGCTCAAGCGCGAGGGCGCCGACATCGTCACGGTCGAGCTGCCGGACCAGCGGCAATTGTCCTCGGCGAGCCAGCTCGTGCTCGCCGCCGAAGCGGCGGCCTTCCACAAACGCTGGATGATTGAGCGTCCGCAGGATTACGGCCCGCAGGTCCTGATGCGGCTTCAGAACGGCCTCGCCGTGCCCGCCATCACCTATCTCGAGGCGATGCGCTGGCGCGGCCCGGCGCTCGCCGCACACAATGCGGCGACCGCAGGCGTCGATGCGCTGATCGCGCCGGCATCGCCCGTGCCGGCGCCGACGATCGAGGAGAGCGATGTCGGCGGTGGCCCGAACGCGCCGGCCATGGTGCAGCGGCTGACGCTGTTCACCCGCCCGGTGAACTATCTCGGCCTGCCGTCGCTCACGGTTCCCTCCGGCTTCACCAAAAGCGGTTTGCCTGTTGGCATGCAGTTGATCGGCCGCTCCTTCGATGAAGCGACCCTGCTCACCATCGGCGCCGCGTTCCAGCGCGTCACCGACTATCACGATCGATTGCCGAAACTGCCGTCATGACAAAACTCGTCGAGATCTCGGGCCTCAACATCCGCTTCACCGGGGAGCGCACGGTCTATGCTGTGAACGACCTCAATCTCTCGCTCGGTGACGGCGAGGTGCTGGGCCTGCTCGGCGAGTCCGGTTCCGGCAAGAGCGTGACGTTGCGTGCGCTGATGCGGCTGTTGCCGAAGAAGCGCACGCAGATCACGGGCAAGGTCAACGTGATGGGGCAAGACGTGCTCGCCATGAACGACGAGCAGCTGTCGTCGTTCCGCGGCCAGACCGTCTCGATGATCTTTCAGGAGCCGGCGCTCGCGCTCGATCCGGTCTACACGATCGGCGCGCAGATCGCCGAGAGCGTCGTGCGCCACGAAGGCAAGAGCTTTGCAGAGGGCCGCGCGAGAGCGCTGGAGATGCTCGAGGTCGTGCGCATCCCCTCGGCAAAGCGCCGGTTGGATGCCTATCCGCACGAGATGTCCGGCGGCATGCGCCAGCGCGCGATGATCGCTCTGGCGCTCGCCTGCCGTCCCAAGATTCTGCTGGCGGACGAGCCGACCACCGCGCTCGATGCCACCGTGCAGATCCAGATCCTCTTGCTGCTGCGCGAGCTGCAGCGCGAGTTCGGCATGTCCGTCATCTTCGTCACCCACGACATCGGCGTCGCGATCGAGATCTGCGACCGCGTCGCGGTCATGTATGCCGGGCAGATCGTGGAGCAGGGCACGCTTCGCGACATCGTGCGCACACCGGTGCACCCCTACGCCAAGGGTCTGCTCGCCTCCACCATCCACGGCGCCAAGCGGGGGCAGCGCCTCGAAACCATCCCCGGCACGCCGCCGTCGCTGTCTGAGAAGCCCCACAACTGCTCCTTCGCCCCCCGCTGCAGGCTCGCCGAGCCCAGGTGCCTGCAGCAATTGCCCGACAATGTGGAGGTCGGGCCGGGCCGGGCGGCAAGGTGCGTGCTGGCGGAGCCGGTGGGTGCGTCGTAGCGTCGGTCGCATTTATCTCGCAGCGTTTGTCGATATCAGCTGAGGTGCAGCCACGCGCACCGCTGCGCTCCCTCCCCCCTTGCGGGGGAGGGCGGGGAAGAGGGGTAGCCACAAACTCAGACCTCGCCCGTGGCTACCCCTCTCCCTGCCCCTCCCCCGCAAGGGGGGAGGAAATGAGAGAGCAGTCGTCCCTCACTTTCGCAAAATGCGAGTGCAGCGCGCTCCGTTATTGTGAAGCGCGCGCCTCTCCAGAATTCCCCCACGACAACACCGAGTTGTCACAGTTCACCTCGCGCCGCCGACGAAGTCCGCCTCTACTGTGCATGGGGTTGTTTTCGACTTTTTTGTTTCCGCAGCCGCAACCGGCCGGTGGGAACAAGCATTCACACCCCATTCATCCCGGTTCCCGTTCCATGCCGGGCATTCATGCCGGAGGGACCTCACTTATGTACATTTCGAACGAAGGCCTGCTCGTCATCCTGTTCGTCGGCCTGGTCGCCGGCTGGCTGGCCGGGAAGATCGTGCGGGGCGCCGGGTTCGGCATCATCGGCGACATCGTGATCGGCATCTGCGGCGCGCTGGTCGCGAGCCTTCTGTTTCCGAAGCTCGGCATCCGCCTCGGCACCGGCCTCGTCTCCGAGATCGTCTACTCCGCCATCGGCGCGGTCATCCTGCTGCTGGTGGTCCGGCTGGTGCGCGGCGGCGGCCGGCTCTAGCGTCACATTCGCTCGGCGAACTCGAATATTTCGCCTCTCCCCTGCTGGGGAGAGGCCGCGATCTCTGCTATAAAAAGCCGTAAAGACTGTGAAATACCGGACTTGCGTGCGGGGCCGTCAGGGGATGATGTGGCCCATCAGGGCCTGGAGGAATTCAGCTGCTCTGGCCGCAGCGGAAGACGATGTTAATCCGGGTCGGGTACCCCTGAACGGCCTATGAAATCCGGGGCTTTGCCCCTTACCTGAAAGAGATCAGACTGATGGCAGCCGTACCTGGCGTCCGCCGTTCAGAGCTCGGTGACGCCTTGCGCGCTTGTCGCACGGCGTTCGTCGGCGTCGGCTTGATGAGCTGCATGATCAACCTGCTCTATCTGACCGGGTCGATCTTCATGCTGGAGGTCTACGACCGGGTTTTGCCGAGCCGCAGCGTTCCGACACTGGTCGGCCTGATCATCCTCGCCAGCTTCCTCTACATGGCGCAGGGCGTGCTCGACATGATCCGCAACCGGATCCTGGGGCGGATCGGCACCGCGCTTGACGAGGCCCTCAACAAGCGCGTGTTCGACACCATCGTGCGCCTGCCGCTGCTGGTCGGCAGCCGCAACGAGGGCCTGCAGCCGCTGCGCGACCTCGACAATGTCCGTTCCTTCCTCGGTGGCATGGGCCCGAGCGCGTTCTTCGACCTGCCCTGGCTGCCGCTCTATCTGGCCATCTGCTTCGCCTTCCACGTCATGATCGGCATCACCGCTTTGGTCGGCGCCATCATCCTGGTCGGGCTGACAATGGCCACCGAGTTCCTGTCTCGCCAGCCGGCGAAGGAGGCGATGGGCCTTGCCGCCCAGCGCAACGATCTCGCCGCCGCCAGCCGCCGCAACGCCGAGGTCATGGTGTCGATGGGCATGACCGGCCGGATGAACCAGCGCTGGAGCGAGGCCAACGAAAAATACCTCGACGGCAACCAGCGTGCCAGCGACGTCGCCGGCGGTCTCGGCGCGGTCGCAAAAGTGCTGCGCATGATGCTGCAATCGGCCGTGCTCGCGGTCGGCGCCTATCTCGTCATCCACCAGGAGGCGACCGCCGGCATCATCATCGCCGGCTCGATCCTCTCCGCCCGCGCGCTGGCGCCGGTCGATCTTGCCATCGCGCACTGGAAATCCTTTGTCGCGGCCCGCCAGAGCTGGCAGCGCCTCACGCGCCTGCTCGAGCAGATGCCGGCGCAGGCGATGCCGACCCAGTTGCAGGCGCCCACCAGCCGGCTCTCGGTCGAAGGCATTGCCATGGTGCCGCCGGGCGATCAGCGCCTCATCGTGCAGGACGTGACCTTCGCGCTCGCCGCCGGCAACGGCCTCGGCGTGATCGGGCCGAGCGGCTCCGGCAAGTCGTCGCTGATTCGCGCGCTTGTCGGCGTCTGGCAACCGGTGCGCGGCAAGGTGCGGCTCGACGGCGCGGCGCTCGACCAGTGGTCCTCCGACATGCTCGGCCGCCACATCGGCTATCTGCCGCAGGACGTCGAGCTGTTCGGCGGCAGCATCGCGCAGAACATCAGCCGCTTCGATCCCGAAGCGACGTCTGACGGCATCATCGCCGCGGCGAAGGAAGCCGGCGTGCACGAGATGATCATCAAGATGCGCGAGGGCTACAACACGCAGGTCGGCGAGCAGGGCTCCGCGCTCTCCGCAGGCCAGGCGCAGCGCGTGGCGCTGGCGCGCGCGCTCTACGGCAACCCGTTCCTGATCGTGCTCGACGAGCCGAATTCCAATCTCGACACCGAAGGCGACGAGGCGCTGACCCGCGCCATCCGTGCCGCCCGCGAGCGCGGTGCCATCGTCATCGTGGTCGCGCACCGCCCGATCGGCGTCGAGGCGGTCGACCAGATCCTGGTGCTGCGCGACGGCCGCATGCAGGCCTTCGGGCCGAAGGAGCAGGTGCTTGCCCAGGTGCTCCAGCCGCGCGTGACGCCGCCGGCACCGATCAAGATCGTCAGCGAAGGCGGAGTGCCAAAATCATGAGCACAATGGCGATCGGCGGCGGAAAGCCCGCCGCGAAGAGGACCGTGCGGGAATCGATCCGGTTTCACCTGATGCTCGGGCTCGGGATCGTGCTGGTCCTGGTCGTCGGTCTCGGCGGCTGGTCGTCGACCGTGCTGATCTCGGGTGCGCTGATCGCGCCGGGCCAGATCGTGGTCGAATCCAACGTCAAGAAGGTGCAGCATCCGACCGGGGGCGTGGTCGGCGAGCTGCGCGCCCGCGACGGCGACGTGGTCAAGGCCGGCGACATTCTGGTACGGCTCGACGACACCGTCACCAAGGCGAACCTCGCCATCGTCACCAAGAATCTCGACGCCGCGCAGGCGCGCACCGCCCGGCTCCAGGCCGAGCAGCGCGGTCTGGACAAGATCGAATTTCCGCAAGGCTTGCTCGATCGCAGCAGCGACCCCGACGTCAAGGCATTGCTCGCCGCCGAGACCAAGCTGTTCGACGTCCGCGTCAACGGCCGCGCCGGCCAGAAGGCGCAGCTCCGCGAGCGCGTCCTGCAGCTCAACGAGGAGATCGAGGGCCTCTCCGCGCAGGAGACCGCCAAGGACAAGGAGATCGGGCTGGTCCTGAACGAACTCACCGGCGTCCGCGACCTCTATGACAAGCGTCTGGTGCAGATCTCGCGTCTGACCCAGCTGGAGCGCGACTCGGCACGGCTGAACGGTGAGCGCGCGCAATACATCGCTTCGCGCGCGCAAGCCAAGGGCAAGATCACCGAGACCGAGCTTCAGATCATCCAGGTCGACAAGGACATGGTGAGCGAGGTCTCCAAGGATCTGCGCGAGACCAACGACAAGATCGGCGAAATGATCGAGCGCAAGGTCGCGGCCGAGGACCAGCTCCGCCGCGTCGATATCCGCGCGCCGCAGGACGGCATGGTGCTGCAATCGACGGTGCACACCGTCGGCGGTGTCGTCACCGCCGGAGACGCCCTGATGCTGATCGTGCCGCAGGCCGACGATCTCCAGGTCGAAGCCAAGGTCAATCCGGTCGATATCGACAAGCTCCAGATCGGCCAGAAGACGCTGCTGCGGCTGTCCGCCTTCAATCAGCGGACCACGCCCGAGCTCAACGGCGTCGTCAGCCGCGTCTCGCCCGACGTCACCACCGACCAGCGCACCGGCCAGAGCTACTACACGATCCGTGTCTCGATGTCCGCCGAGGAGGTCGCCCGTCTCGGCGACGTCAAGATGATCCCCGGCATGCCGGTGGAAGCCTTCGTCCAGACCGGCGACCGCACCATGCTGTCCTACCTGATGAAGCCGCTGCACGACCAGCTGATGCGGGCATTCCGCGAGAAGTGACGCGCGAAAAGCGCGGCGTTCCGGAGCGCGCTTGGCGCGCATCCGGGATCCCGTGCCGCAGTCTCGGTCTCGTTGGGTGGGTTAGGCGAAGCCGTAACCCACCACTTCTCTATCCGCGGAAATGGGAGTGGTGGGTTACGCTTCGCTAACCCACCCTACAGCACCGCCTTCTTTGCTATAGTTCGACTCGAGCCCCAGCAACCCGGCGGTCGAACCATGCAATCCCCCCCCTCCATCGCCACCAAATCCTTCACCGATGCTGACCTCGCCGTCGCCCGGCTCGAGGAGATCTACGAGCGCAATACGAAATTCCTGCGCGACCGGTTCGAGGCCTATGTCAACGGCGAGGCGATCACGATGCGGGTGCGGGCCTACTATCCCTTCGTCCGCGTCACCACCGCGACACATGCGCGGCTGGACTCGCGTCTCGCCTACGGCTTCGTCGCCGGCCCCGGCGTGCACGAGACCAGCGTCACGCGGCCGGACCTGTTCCGCACCTATCTCACCGAGCAGATCGGACTGTTGATCCAGAACCACGGCGTGCCCGTCGAGATCGGCGAATCCGCCGAGCCGATCCCGATCCACTTCGCCTATCGCCGCGACATCAACATCGAAGCCGCCATCACCACCAGCGAGAATTCCCCGGTGGCGCGATCGCTGCGCGACGCGTTCGACGTGCCTGATCTCGCCACCATGGACGATTCCATCGCCGACGGCACCTTCGAGCTTCAGCCCGGCGCGCCCGAGCCGTTGTCGCTATTCCGCGCCGCCCGCGTCGATTACTCGCTGCGGCGGCTCTATCACTACACCGGCACCGACCCCGAGCATTTCCAGAACTTTGTCATTTTCACCAACTACCAGTTCTACGTCGATGCTTTCGCGCAGCTCTGCCAGCAGCGGCTCCAGTCCGGCGAGGCTGGCCTGGATGCGTTCGTCGCGCCCGGCAATTTGATCACGCGCAGCGGCGGCGCAACGAGCGGGGCGGCGCCCGTCCGCGCGCCGCAGATGCCGGCCTTCCATCTGGTCACACCGGGCTATCGCGGCATCACCCTGATCAATATCGGCACCGGCCCGTCGAACGCGCGCAACGTCACCGATCACGTCGCGGTGCTGCGCCCGCATGCCTGGCTGATGCTCGGCCATTGCGCCGGCTTGCGCAACACGCAGCGGCTCGGCGACTACGTGCTCGCCCATGGCTATGTGCGCGAGGACCACGTGCTCGACCGCGAGCTGCCGCTCTGGGTGCCGATCCCGGCGCTGGCCGAGATGCAGGTCGCGCTGGAACAGGCGGTCGAGGATGTCACCGGCCTCGAAGGCTTCGAGCTCAAGCGCCTGATGCGCACCGGCACGGTCGCCAGCGTCGACAACCGCAACTGGGAGATCTCGGGGCCCGAGGTGATCCGCCGCATGTCGCAGTCGCGCGCGGTCGCGCTCGACATGGAGTCGGCCGCGATCGCCGCCAACGGCTACCGATTCCGCGTCCCTTACGGCACGCTGCTCTGCGTCTCGGACAAGCCGCTCCATGGCGAGATCAAGCTCGCCGGCATGGCCAGCGAATTCTACCGCCGCCGCGTCGGCCAGCATCTCGAGATCGGCCTGAAGGCGTTGGAGCGGCTCAAGCAGCAGGAATCGGAGCGCCTGCATTCGCGAAAGCTGCGCAGCTTCGCCGAGGTGGCGTTCCAGTAAGGGACAACAGAACTGTCGTACGAACGTTGACGTCTCCGTGAGCACAGCCCCCGGAATATCGCTGCCAAAGCAGGGTTATCGATTCGTCCGGGGCCGCTTGAAACAGGACAGGAGACAGACATGATCACCGCGATGATCAGACTCGTCACGCTGGGTGCATTTGCGGCGGCGTTGTTGAGTTCGCCGGCGTTTGCCGCGGGCGGAGGCGGGGGTGGTGGAGGCGGCGGAGGTGGTATTAGCTCCAGCGATCCCTATGCCGGCGCCTATTCGGACCAGAGGCCGCAACCGACCTATCCGAAACGTCCGGGCACCAGGGCCACCCAGAAGGGCAAGAAGCCAAACAACCAGTCCAGCATCGGCGATCCCGCATTTGCGGCCGGCTACCGCGTTGCCTACGACACCATCTACGAGCGCAACGACTATGCGGCCGCGATCGCGCAGCTGAAGTCGCTTGGCCACGACGACCATCCGAACGTCGCCAACCTCATCGGCTACTCCTATCGCAAGCTCGGCGACTACGAGCAATCGCAGGTCTGGTACGAGCGCGCATTGCAGGCAGATCCGAACCACGTGCTGACGTGGCAGTATTATGGCCTGTGGCAGCTCGAGCGGGGCAATCGTGAGCAGGCGCTCTATCACCTCGGCCGGATTGCTTCCATCTGCGGTACCGATTGCGAGGAATATCGATCGCTGGCGGCGGCACTCGACAAGCCGACGGGAACGGCGATCGTCTACTGAGACTGGAGAGCAGCCGGCCGATGCGGCGCACGGTTGACAGGCGCCGCATGACCGCCATGTCTCCCGGCGCGGATGGTGACAAGGCGTCAGATTTTCAGCATTGTCCCGTTCGGGGGCGCGAACGGAACAATTGGATGCCGCTGACGCGCGACAAGATCATCGGCCATGACCTCGAACGGCTGGCCTTCCGCTTCACCATGATGAGCGCGGACGAGGTCGTGCAGTGCCAGATCAGCGATGCCGCGATGGACGAGCTCGCGGGCATGCAAGGCACCGAAAGCAGCGCGCGCCAGGCGCAGTTCCTGTCCCTGCGCGAAACCATCGAGCGGATCGCGTCGGATATCTATGACGAAGCGCCGCGGGTGCAGGGATATGTGGTGCGGATTTTCATGCGGCATTTGGGACGATGACTGCCGCTCCATTCTCTCCGCTGTCATGCCCCGGCTTGACCGGGGCATCCAGTACGCCGCAGCCTATCGATTCAATCACAACTGCCTCGGAATACTGGATCGCCCGGTCGAGCCGGGCGATGACAGCGTGTAGGTGGTGAGGCTACCCCGACTCGCTCACATGCGGCAGCAGCTCACCCTTCCAGCTTCTTCAGTAGCAGCTTCAGCGCCGTCGCAGCGAACACCTGCATGTTGCCAAACCGGTCGCCGTTCGCCGTCTCCAGCGTGATCACCTCCGCCGCAGGTCCCGAAACCGCCATGCAGCTGTGGCCGGCGGCGTCGCCGTAGCGGTTGCCGGTGGGGCCGGCTGCGCCGGTTTCGGACAGGCCCCAGTCGGAGCTGAAGCGGCTGAGCATCTGGTCGGCGAGGAGTTTTGCGTAGGGCTCCGACGAGGAGCGGAAGCCTTTCATTCCTTCGTCCGAAATATCCATCAGCACGCGCCGGGCATCGCGGGTGTAGACCACCGCGCCGCCGAGGAAATAGGCCGACGCACCTGGAACGGCGAGCAGGCTGGCCGCAATCAGGCCGCCGGCCGAGGATTCGGCCACAGCGATGGTCTGTTTGCGCGCGATCAGTTTGGCTGCGACCTGTTCCGCAATGCCGACGAGCTCTTTCATCCCTGAAATCCCTTGTTCCTTCGCAACGGAGCTCAGCCTTCCTAGCATATGACAGAAGCCTTGGCCGAGTTGCGGGCGACGGGCAGGCCTGCTTGAATGGCAGACAAGATGGCAGCCACGAAGCGCTGCCCCGGGACAAGACGAGGAAACGTGAGAAGGGAGACGTGATGGCGTCCCTGATCGCCGGCGGGGTGGATTGCGACGTGCATCCGGCCGTGCCGCATCTGACCAGCCTGCTGCCGTACCTGAACGACTATTGGCGCGATCAGGTGACGACGCGCGGCATGGTCGACCTTGTCTCCCAATCCTATCCGCAGAACTCGCCGATCGTGGCGCGTCCCGATTGGCGGCCGGAAACCGGCAAGCCCGGCGAAAGCCTGGAGGACATGCAGCGCCATCTGCTCGATCCCTTCCAGCTCACGCACGCCATCTGCAATCCGCTCTACGGCGTGCAGATGGTGTTTTCGGAGGATTTGCAGGCCGCCTTCTGCCGCGCGCTGAACGAATGGCTCGTGAAGGAATGGCTCGATCGCGACGAGCGGCTGCGCGGCTCGATCGTGATCCCGACGCAAAGTGTCGAGAAGGCCGTCGCCGAGATCGAGCGCTGCGCACAGGATCGACGCTTCGTGCAGGTGCTGATGCTGGTGATGGGCGACACGCCGCTCGGCAAGCGCGCGTGGTGGCCGATCTATGAGGCGGCGGAACGGCTCGCGCTGCCCGTCGGGATTCATGCCGGTTCCGCCTATCACAATCCGCCGACCGCGGTGGGGTGGGGTTCCTATCACATCGAGGACTATGTCGGTCAGGCCCAGGCGTTCCAGACCCAGCTCACCAGCCTGATCGTCGAGGGTGTGTTCGCCAAATATCCGCGCCTGAAGATGGTGATGCTGGAATCCGGCGTGTCCTGGATCTCTCCCTTTCTCTGGCGGCTGCACAAGTTCTGGCGCGGGGTGCGGATGGAGACGCCCTGGGTCGATCGCGCGCCGCTCGAGATTGTGCGCAGCAACATCCGTTTCTCGTTACAGCCATTTGATGCGCCGCCGGAACCTGAGACATTAATTCGCCTGTTTGATCATATGCAGTCGGACGAATTGGTCCTATTCTCCACGGACTATCCGCACTGGCAGTTCGAGGGCCAGGACGCGCTGCCCGAGGGTCTGTCCCCCGATCTCGTGCGCAAGATCATGATCGATAATCCACATGCAACCTATCCCCGCCTGACTTAGCCCGCTGCCAAAGGAGGCAAGGCGATGAATATCCAGTTCCGCGAGAGCTCCGAAGCCGCATCCCCCCTGACTGCGAAAACCGCGATCGCGGATTGCGACATCCATCCGGCCCGCGCCACGCGCACCGAGCTCTATCCCTATCTCGCCAAACGCTGGCAACATCATCTCGAAGTCTACGGCGTCCATGCCTATCAGGGCATGATGGAAGGCCCGCCCTATCCGAAGGCGCAGCCCAACGCCTCGCGCCGCGATGCCTATCCGCCGGAGGGCGGCCCGCAGGGGTCCTCGCTGTCCTTCATGCAGAAGCAGCTGCTCGATCCCAACAACGTGCAACTCGGCGTGCTCAATCCGCTCAACACCGGGCAAGGCATCCGCAATCACGAGCTCTCGGCGGCGCTGTGCTCCGCGATCAACGATTGGCAGATCGACAAATGGACCTCTAAGGACAAGCGCCTCAAGGCCTCGATCGTCGTCGGCAATGAGGACGGCCTGTCGGCCGCCGCCGAAATCCGCGAGCGCGCCGGCGACAAGAATTTCGTGCAGGTGCTCCTGCTCAGCCGCAACGTCGAGCCGCTCGGCCAGCGCCGTTACTGGCCGATCTATCAGGCCGCGGAAGAGGCGGGGCTTCCCGTCGGCGTGCACGCTTTCGGCTTCGGCGGCAACCCGATCACGCCGTCGGGGTGGCCTTCCTATTACATCGAGGAGATGGTCGGCCACTCGCAGTGTCAGCAATCGGCGCTGGCGAGCCTTGTTTTGGAAGGTGTGTTCGCGCGCTTCCCGAAGCTGAAGATGGTGATGATCGAGGCCGGCTTCGGTTGGGCCCCGTCGCTCGCCTGGCGGCTCGACAAGGTCTGGCAGCGGCTGCGCAGCGAGGTGCCGCATGTGAAGCGGCCGCCGTCGGAATATATCCGCGAGCAGGTGTGGTGGACCACGCAGCCGATGGAGGACCCGGAGCGGCGCGAGGACCTGTTCGACGTCATCAAGTGGATCGGCTGGGACCGGCTGCTGTTCGCGACCGACTATCCGCATTGGGACTATGACGAGCCGTCGCGTGTGCTGCCGGCCGGCGTCAGCGACGACAATCGCGCGGCGTTTTATCTCGGCAATGCGCAGAAGCTGTACGGCATTTCCTGATGGCAAGACACGTCATTGCGCCGGTGGATGAGTTACCGCCGGGCACGCGAAAATTTCTGGAGATCGACGGACGGCCGATCGCGGTCTTCAACATCAAGGGCGAGTATTTCGGCCTGATGAACCGCTGCCCGCATCAGGGCGCGGCGCTGTGCGAGGGCCCGCTGATCGGGCTGGCGCAATCAAAGGACCCCGGCGAGATCGAGTACACCAAGCTCGGCGAGATCATCCGCTGCCCGTGGCACGGCTGGGAGTTCGATATCCGCACCGGCCAGTCCTATTGCGATCCCCGCCGCTTCCGCGTGAAGGCCTATCCGGCGCATGTCGAGCCGGGCGCGAGCGTGGTGAAGGGGCCGTATGTCGCCGAGACTGTCACGGTCAAGGTCGAGAGCGACTACGTGGTGGTGGAGCTGTAGGCCTCCGCCGTCATTCCGGGGCGATGCGAAGCATCGAGCCCGGAATCCATCGTGCAACGGAAATGCTGGGAGGCATGGATTCCGGGCTCGCGCTACGCGCGCCCCGGAATGACACCTAATGTCCCGCAACCGGCTCCGCCACCGCGTCATATGTCGGCACCGTCTTGCCGCCGCCGCGATAGACGACCGACGCGGCGATGATGCCGAGCACCGCGGCGAACATCAGCCAGAAGCCGGGCGAGGCCTTGTCGCCTGTATGCTCGATCAGCAAGGTCGAGGCGAACGGTGTGAAGGTGCCGAACAGCGCGGCGGCGAGCGCAAACGCGAGCGAGAAGCAGGTGGTGCGCACATGCGCCGGCACGATCTCGACCAGCGCGCCGAGCATGGTGCCGCTGTAGACGCCGAAATAGAACGAGAACATCATCTCGACCGCGAGCAGCTTGCCGAAGGTCGGTGCCGCCACCAGCCAGTGCAGCGCCGGGTAGGCGGTGACGAGCGCCAGGCAGGCGATGGTGAGCAGCACGGGCTTGCGGCCGATCCGGTCGGACAGCGCGCCGCCGACCGGATTCCAGAAGAAGTTGGTCACGGCGACGAGCAGCGTCACGAGCAGTGCGTCCTGCGTCGAGAGCTTCAGCACGGTCTTGCCGAAGGTCGGCGTGTACACGGTGACGAAGTAGAACGTCGTCGTGGTCAGGACCGCGATCATCATGCCGAGGATGACGATGCGCCAGTTGGCGAGCGCCGAGGCGAACACTTCGCTGGCGGTCGGATGCTTCTTCATGGCGAGGAAGGCTGGCGTCTCCTCCAGCGTCCGCCGCAGGAAGAAGATCAGGGGAATGATCAGGCAGCCGACGAAGAAGGGAATGCGCCAGCCCCAGGCGGCAACGGTGTCGGCCGGCATCACCTCCGAGAGGATGTAGCCGAGGATCGAGGCCACGAAGATCGCGACCTGCTGGCTCGAGGACTGGAACGAGGTGTAGAAGCCGCGATTGCCGGGCGTCGAGATCTCCGCGAGATACACCGAGACGCCGCCGAGCTCGACGCCGGCGGAGAAGCCCTGCAGCAGCCGGCCGATCAGCACGATGATTGGCGCGGCGATGCCGATGGTCGCGTAGCTCGGGCAGAACGCGATCACGACCGTGCCGAAGGCCATGATGCCGAGCGTGACGATGAGACCCTGGCGGCGGCCGATGCGGTCGATGTAGGCGCCGAGCACGATCGCGCCGACGGGGCGCATCAAGGCGCCGAGCCAGAACACGCCGAACGTGTTGAGCAGCGACGCCGTCTCGTTGGAGGAGGGAAAGAACGCCTTGCCGATCGCGGCGGCGTAGAAGCCGAACAGGAAGAAATCGAACTGCTCGAGGAAGTTGCCGGAGGTGGCGCGCAGGATCGCGCCGATGCGCGACTTGATCTCGGGCGGATTGGTTGCTGATCCAGCCATGACGTTACTCCCCTGGAAGGCGTGGCCGGACCGGAACTCATTTCACGGCAAGGCAACAGATTGAAGCTGCGACAATCTGTCCTACCCCTCCCGCGCGGGGCGCGGCGAGTCAACCGATTTCAGTGCGGAAGCCGATGATTTTTCAGGCTTTATTCTGCGTTGCAGCGATCATCCATTCCCGGAACGCCGCCAGCTTCGGCGCCTCGCGCCGGCCCTCGGGCGCGACCAGGTAGAAGCCAGCATCGGCCGGCAGCGCGATCTTGAAGGGCACCACGAGACGGCCCTTGGCGATGTCGTCCTGGACGTAGGAGGTCCGACCCATCGCCACGCCGATGCCGTCGATCGCGGCCTGGATGGTCATGAAGATCATGTCGAAGGTGATGCCCGGTTGCCTCGCGATGTCGGCCGGCAGGCCTGCCGCCGTCAGCCATAGCCGCCAGTCGTCGCTGTTGGCGTTCGAGGTGTGCAGCAGCGGATAGCCCTTCAGATCCTCCGGCTGCCGCAGCGGCTTGTCGCCCCGAAGGAGAGAAGGGCTGCACACCGGAAACAGCTCGTCCGCCATCAGCCAATCGGCGCGCAGGCCCGGCCACTGACCGCGGCCATAACGAATCGCGGCATCGACATTGTCGCGCTGGAAATCGACGAGGCTGGTCGAGGTGGTGATGCGGACATCGATGCCGGGATGCTGCTCCTGGAAATCGGTCAGCCGCGGCAGCAGCCATTTCGCGGCGAGCGATGCCAGCGTCGAGACCGTCAGCACCTTGTCGTCGTCCTTGCGCAGCAGGCGATCGGTCGCGAGGCGAAGGTCGTTGAAGGCGGCGCGGACACCCGGCAAATAGTCGCGCGCTTCCGGCGTCAGCGCCAGCGCGCGGTTCTGCCGGACGAACAGGCGGATGCCGAGCTCCTCCTCGAGCCGCCGGATCTGATGGCTGATCGCGGTCTGGGTCACGTTCAGCTCGGAAGCCGCCAGCGTGAAGCTGAGATGGCGCGCGGCGGCCTCAAAGGCCCTCAAACCGTTCAGGGATGGCAATCTGGCAGTCATCTGGCAGCAGGCTGCATGACGTTATTTCATGCGAAAGGGTACAAATTGTCGTTTGTCGCAGCGCGGAAGGAAGCAGATATTAGCGTTCAAGTTAGCTCAAGGAGCTGAAAATGTCTACTTTGACCCACAATTCGATGACAAATCATCATGCGCCGGGCCTGATCCAGCAGATCGGCGAGACGCTCCACGTCTGGCACGAGCGCTACCGGACCCGCCGCGAACTCACCCACTGGACGGCCCGCGATCTCCACGACGTCGGCCTGTCCTGGACCGACATCGCCTATGAGGCGGACAAACCCTTCTGGCGGGCCTGATTGGCCGCCAGGCCGGCGCCGCCTGACTGTGGGGGCGCCGGCGGTCCCTTTCTCCCTGAAGTCCCCTTGGGGGGCCTGTGTCATGAGCACTCTTCGCCTGGAAGATCTGAAGCAATATTCGGATGTCCTGCGCACCCGTCAGGGCGAGCCGGTCAACGTTCGCTTCGTCGAGCCGCGCGACACCGAGGAGCTTCAGCACTATTTCCGCTCGCTCTCGACCCGCTCCCGCTACAACCGCTTCTTCGGGGCGATCAGCGAATTGCCGAAGGGCTTGCTGCACGAATTCCTGCAGGTCGGCGAGCCCGAACGTTTCACGGTCGTCGCGACCAGGATGGTCGACGGCTTCCAGACCATCGTCGCCGAAGCGCGCTACGCCTTCCATGCCGAGACCGCGACGCTCGAATTCGGCCTGTCGGTCCACGACCGCTGGCAGGGCCACGGCATCGCAACCGCGCTGATGAAGAATCTCGAATGCCGCGCCGCCGCGCTCGGCGCCGAGCATATGTTTGGCGACACGTTGCGTTCCAATGAGGCCATGATCTCCCTCTCGCGCAAATCCGGCTTCGCTTTCGTCAACCATCCCGACGACTGGAAGCTGGTGCGCTTCGACAAGGAGATCGCGGTCGCACCAAAAGACATTCCCTGCGCCAGCTGGCGCCTCGCCGCCCTTTCCCGTCAGGCCGACAGCCCCTCAGCCTCGGCCTGACACCACTCCAAGCCCGGCCTGGCACAGCCAGAGCCGGGCTTTTTTTGTCCTCATTTTGCGCCGTCGACGGTGAAGTCGGTCGAGGTCGCCACAGACCGCCAACCCGCCAGCTCGCGTGCCACGAAGATGTTCTTGGCCTCGATCCGCTCCACCGTATCGCTGCCGAGCGGCAGCCGCAGCGGCGGGGTCTTGGCATCGACCAGCTTCAGGAAAGCCTGCGCCAGCTTGCGCGGGTCGCCGCGCTGGCCGCCATTGACGTCGGCCGCGTGCGCGCGGGTCTTGCCGACGCTGTCGTGATAATCGTCGATCTCCTGCGCGGTGCGCGACAGCGAGCTCTCGTCGAGGAAGTCGGTGCGGAAGAAGCCAGGCTCGACCACCGTCACCTTGATTCCGAGCGGCGCAACTTCGCCCGCCAGCGCTTCGCTCAAGCCTTCGACCGCGAACTTGGTGGCGCCGTAAACGCCCCAGCCGGGAAAGCCGGCGTAGCCGCCCACCGACGAGATGTTGATGACATGTCCCGACCGCTGGCGGCGCATGTGCGGCAGCACCGCGCGGGTGACGCTGAGGAGGCCGAACACATTCGTGCCGAACAGCTTTTGCGTTTCCGCATCGCTCGCCTCCTCGATCGCCCCCAGGAGGCCATAGCCGGCATTGTTGACGAGGATGTCGATGCGGCCGAAGCGCTTCACGGCCTGGCCCGCGGCCTCATGCGCCTCGGTCTCACGGGTGACGTCGAGCCGCGTCGCCAGCAGCCGCTCGTGAGCGCCGAGCCGCGCGGTGACGGTCGAAGGATCGCGCGCGGTCGCCACGACCGCGTCGCCGGCTTTCAACGCCGCCTCGGCGATCAAGGCGCCAAATCCGCGGGATGCTCCTGTGATGAACCAGACACGCATGGTGTTGCCCTTTCCATTTTGGCCCGGCGATTTGCCGGAGCCGATGGGCAAGGTGTAGCGGCTCGCCATAGCTGAGATAATCCGCTATGTATTTTGCAAGCTAGTGAGAAAAATTCATCAATGCGGATCGACCCGTCCGACCTCGCGACCTTCCTCGCCATCGCCCGCCACCGCAGCTTTCGCGCGGCGGCGACCGAGCTTGGCGTCACGCCGTCGGCGCTGTCGCACGCTTTGCGCAATGTCGAGGAGCGGCTGGGCTTGCGCCTCGTCAACCGCACCACCCGCAGCGTGGCGCTCACCGAAGCCGGCGAGCGGCTGTTTGCCCGCATCACGCCGGCCTTCCGCGACATCGACGATGCGCTCGAGGATCTCAACAATTTCCGCGGCAAGCCCGCCGGCACGCTGCGTTTCACCGCCGCGCGTCAGTCGGCGCAGCTCGTGCTGCTGCCGATCGTGACGCGGTTCCTGAAGGCGTTTCCGGACGTCAGCGTGGAGATCGGGATCAACGACGCCCTGATCGACATGGTCGCGGCCGGCTTCGATGCCGGCGTGCGCTTCGGCGAGACCATCGCCGCCGACATGATCGCCGTGCCGATCGGTCCGCGGCACCGTTTCGCCGTGGTCGGTGCGCCCGCCTTCTTCAAGTCCCACAAGCCGCCCACCACGCCGCGCGATCTGAAAGGCCTGCCCTGCATCCGCTACCGCTTCACCTCTGGCGCGCTCTATCACTGGGAATTCGAGCGCGGCGGCATCGAGCTCGCCATCGACGTGACGGGGCCGCTGACGATGAACGACCAGGATCTGATGGTGGGGGCCGCGCTCGACGGTCTCGGCCTCGCTTACGTGTTCGAGGCGCAGGTCGAACCACTGCTGGCAAAACGCAAGCTGGTGCGCGTGCTCGCCGACTGGTGCCCGGCCTATCCCGGCTTTTTCTTGTATTACCCCAGCCGCCGCCAGCTGCCCGCGGCGCTGCGGGCGTTCGTGGATTTTGCGCGGACGGCGACCGCGTAGCCAACTGCGTAGCTCGGATGACCAACTACTTCCCGCTAAACACCGCTTTCCGCTTCTCGATGAACGCCTGCACCGCTTCCTTGTGATCGGCGGTCGTGGTCAGGCGGATCAGGCGTTCGGCCTCGTGGTCGCGGGCGGTCTCGAAATCGAACAGCAGGGCTTCGTCGAGATTTTCCTTCATGTAGCGCAGCGCGAGGCGCGGGCCTTCGGCGAGCGACTTTGCCAGGGTGAAGGCCTCGGTCTGCAATTTGTCGTCGGGCACGACGCGGTTGACGAGGCCGATGGCTTCGGCGCGCGCGGCATCGACCCGATCGCCGGTGAACATCAATTCGCGCGCCCGTGCGGTGCCGACGAGGCGGGTGAGCAGCCAGGCGATGCCGTAATCGCCGCTGAGCGCGATGCGGGCGTAACCGGTGGCGACGAAGGCGGATTGCGCGGCGATACGGATGTCGCAGGCCATGGCGATGGCGAGCCCCGCACCGACCGCGGGGCCGGGCAGCGCCGCGATGGTCGGCTTGCGGATCGACACCAGCGCGCCGGTGAGCAGCCGCTGTCGCTCCTGGAGGTCGGCGACCTTGTCGTCGAAGGACATTTCGAGCTTCTTCGGGTCGCGATGTGCGCCCATGCCCTTGACGTTGCCGCCGGCGCAGAATGCCTCGCCCGCGCCGGTGAGCAGCAGCGCCCCGACACCGGGATTCTCGCCGCAGGCACGGATCATCGCGCGCAGCGCCGGCGTCAGCGTGTCCGACAGCGAGTTGCGCGCCTCCGGCCGGTTCAGCGTGATCACCGCCACGCGGTCGCGGATGACGCAGAGGAGTTCATTGGTGCCGGTGTCGATGGTGGCTTCCGTGGTCATTGATTCTCCCTGCTCTCGTAGGGTGGGCAAAGCGAAGCGTGCCCACGAATTCCTTTCGGGTCCGAGATGGTGGGCACGGCGCTTTGCGCCTTTGCCCACCCTGCGGCAGTCTTGCTCAAAACTTCTCCACCCAGGGCCGCAGCTCCAGCTCCCAGCTCCAGGCGCTGCGCGGCTGCTGCAACACGTTCCAATAGCTCAGCGCGATCGCGTCGGGATCGAGCATCGAATCCGGCTTGTCGTCCGGTTCCGTGTACGCCGCGCTTTTGATGCCGCCGTCGATCACGAAATGCGCGACGTGGATGCCCTGCGGCGAGAGTTCGCGCGCCAGGCTCTGCGCGAGCCCGCGCAGCGCGAACTTGCCCATCGCGAAGGACGCCGACTGCGCATAGCCCTTGACGCTGGCGGAGGCGCCGGTGAACAGGATTGCGCCGTGCTTGTTCGGCAGCATGCGCTTCGCCGCCTGCTGCGCCACCAGGAAGCCGCCATAAGCGCTGACCGCGATCGCCTGCGCGACGTCGGCCGGAACAAGGTCGACGAACGGTCCGCGCGTGCGGCCGCTGGCATTGTAGACGACGAGGTCGGGGGGGCCGATCTCGCGTTCGACCAGGCCGAACAGGCGCTCGACCTCATCCGGGTCGGTGGCGTTGCAGGCATAAGCCTTCGCGCCGGTCTCGCTGCAGAGAGCGCCGAGCTTCTCGATTTTCCGCGCGGCCAGTGCGACGCGAATACCCTGGGCGGACAGCAGCCGCGCCAGCGAGGCGCTCAAGCCTTCGCCCGCGCCGACGATGAGGGCGATCTTGTATTTCGGATGTTCCATGGAGTGATCTCTCGGAGACGGGAAGCCGTTGATCTATGTATCGGCCGCGCGGACAACCAGCCGGGGCGAGCACAATTCCGCAGAGCGAATTGCTCCTTCGCGGCGATCATGCCTCCCTGACAATTTGCGGCTTTATCACGCTCCGCGACTGGAGCATGATCGACATCATTCAACGCGGCAAGCGCCAAAACAGCGCAAAATGTTCGCGGCGCGGAAACGAAGAGGACGATCATGCACAAGCAGGCCACAGGTGAGCCAAAGAATGTCGCGGCCGCACCATCCGGCCTGCTGGCGCCCGATACCACAGGCATGAATTTCTACCGCGCCGACCAGGCGCTGACGGATCTGTTGCGCATCCATCTCCCGGAGAATTTGTTCCGTCACATCGAGCCGCATCTCGATCGCCTCGGCGAACTCGCCGGCGGCCGGCTCGACGACTGCGCACGCCTCGCCGACCGGCACACGCCGGTGCTGCACCAGCGCGACAAGTTCGGCCGCGACGTGCAGTGGATCGAGTACCACCCGGCCTATCGCGAATTGGAGAACGCCGCCTTCGGCGAGTTCGGCATCCACGCGCTCTCGATCCGCAAGGGCATCATGGGCTGGCCGGACAAATATCCGGTCGTTGCAAAACACGCCTTCACCTTCCTGTTCAACCAGACCGAATTCGGCATGGGCTGCCCGATCAACGTCACCGACGGCTGCGCAAAGCTGCTCGCGAATTTCGGCAGTGAGGCCCTGAAGGCAAAGTATCTCGACGGCCTGACCCAGACCGACATGAGCAAGCTGACGCAGGGCGGCCAGTTCATGACCGAGAAGGAGGGCGGCTCCGACGTCGGCACGCTGACCACGCGCGCGGTGCAGGAGGGCGACCATTGGCGCCTCTACGGCGAGAAATGGTTCTGCTCGAACGCCGACGCCAAGGTCGTGATGCTGCTGGCGCGCCCCGAAGGCGCCGGCCCCGGCACGCGCGGCGTTGGCCTGTTCCTGATGCCGCGTTTCCTCGATGACGGCTCGCAGAACAACTACCGGATCGTGCGTCTGAAGGACAAGCTCGGCACGCGGTCGATGGCCTCGGGCGAGATCAAGCTCGAAGGCGCGGTCGCGTACGCCGTCGGCAAGCTCGATCGCGGCTTCGTGCAGATGGCCGAGATGGTGAACTCGTCACGGCTCTCCAACGGCGTCAAGTCGACCGCGCTGATGCGCCGCGCCTATCATGACGCGATGACGGTGGCGAAGAACCGCGTGGTGTTCGGCAATCGCATCATCGACCTGCCGCTCGGACGCCGGCAGATGCTGAAGATCATGCTGCCGGTCGAGCAGGCGCTGTCGATGAGCTTTCTCACGGCCGATGCGCTCGACCGCGCCGAGGCCGGCAGCCAGGACGCGGCGGCGTTGCTGCGTATCCTCACCCCGACGCTGAAATTCCGCGCCACCCGCGATGCGCGAAAAGTCTGCGGCGATGCGCTCGAGATGCGCGGCGGCATCGGCTACATTGAGGAATTCGCGACGCCGCGCCTGCTGCGCGATGCGCATCTCGGCTCCGTCTGGGAAGGCACCGGCAACATCGTCGCGATCGATGCGCTCCGGCGCGCGGTCGGACGTCACGGCGCCGAATCCGCACTCGCCGCCGATCTGCACGCCCGGCTCGACGACAGCGCCTCGGTGCCACAGGCCTGGCGCGACAAATTGCGCGGTCTCGTCGATCGCGCGGTCGGCTTTGCACGCGAGGTCGCGGGCAAGGCCGAGAACGAGGCCGATGCGCGGCGCGCGACCAGCCTGCTTTATCATGTCGCCAGCGCGGTGGCGCTCGCCTGGGAAGCGCATCGCATCCACGAGATGCGCGGCGATGCGCGGAGGCTGCTGCTGTCGCGCCTCGTGATCGACCATCGGGTGACGCCGGCCGATCCGTTCCGGCTGACGGAAAATGCCGCGCAAGCGAAGATCGCAGAGCTACTGCTCGGCGATCGCGCCGGCAGCATGAGCGAGGTTGGCGAACTGGTTCTGGCAGCGTAGGCTGCGCGCCACGATCAAACAAAAAACGCGACAGGGAGTGCTCGATGAAGGCCGCCGTCCTCTATGAAGTCAACCAGCCGCTGGTCATCGAGGATGTCAGCCTGCCGAAGCCGGGCCCGCGCGAGGTCCTGATCCGCACGGCGGTCGCGGGCCTCTGCCATTCCGATCTGCACTTCATGGAAGGCCTTTATCCGCACCCACTGCCCGCAGTGCTCGGGCATGAATCCGCCGGCATTGTCGAGCAGGTCGGCTCAGACGTCACCTATGTGAAGCCGGGCGATCACGTCGTGACCTGCCTGTCGGTGTTTTGCGGCACCTGCGACAATTGCACCACGGGCCGCACCGTGGTCTGCACCGACACCACGGTGAAATTGCTGCCGGGCGCCTCCAACCGGATGCAGTGGTCGAAGCCTGAGAAGCTGCACCAGTTCCTCAATCTCTCATCCTTCGCCGAGCAGATGCTGGTGCACGAGAATGCGATCGTCAAAATCCGCAAGGAGATGCCGCTCGACCTCGCCGCGCTGATCGGCTGCGGCGTCATCACCGGCTACGGCGCGGTGGTGAACACGGCGAAGGTGACGGCCGGCGAGACCGTGGCGGTGATCGGCTGCGGCGGCGTTGGCATGGCCGCGATCAACGGCGCGCAGATCGCCGGCGCCGGCCGTATCATCGCCATCGACACCAATCCGGCAAAGCTCCAGCTCGCGACCAAGCTGGGGGCGACCGACATCATCAATCCCGCCGACGGCGACGTCGTGAAGCAGGTGCGCGACCTCACCAATGGCGGCGTGCATCATTCCTTCGAGGTGCTCGGCCGCAAGGAGACCGCCGAGCAGGCTTTCGGCATGCTGGCATCAGGCGGCACCGCCACCATCGTCGGCATGATCCCGTTCGGCCAGAAGATCGAGCTGCACGGCTTCGACTTCCTGCGCGAGCGCCGGATCCAGGGCTCTTCGATGGGCTCCAACCATTTTCGCGTCGACATGCCGCGGCTGGTCGATTTCTACCTGCGGGGACGGCTCCACCTGGAAGACTGGATCTCGGCGAAGCTGAAGCTGTCGGAGATCAACGAGGGCTTTGCCAACATGAAAGCCGGCAAGACGCTGCGCAGCGTGATCATGTTCGATAGCTGACGGAGGCGCTCGCCGGCGTTGCCTCAAAACAGGTGTCATCGCCCGGCTTGACCGGGCGATCCAGTACTTCGCGGCGGAAGTTGTGTGAACGAATTACCGCTGCGGCGTACTGGATGCCCCGCCTTCGCGGGGCATGACAGCGGAGAGTGTGCGGGGGAGATGCCTGCCTCACGGCCTCACCGCGACACGTGCGCGGACACTGCGAGCCATTTGCCGTTCTGCCTGGCCCAGCAATCGGTGTAGCGGCCTGACGCCTGCTGGCCATCGGCCGTGGTGTAGCTGGTCGCGGCGTGGATGATGGCGAAGTCGCCCATGATACGGATCACGACGTCATGCGCCTGCAAATTGCGGATCGCGATCGGCCGCGCCGTCTGCTCCAGGAAGGAAGCGCGGTCGACCAGCGTCTTGTCGGGATTGGAGCAGTAGAACTCCGGCGCCAGGATCTCGTCGAAACGCTTGACGTCGCAGTTCTGCACCGAGGCGACGTAGTCGCGGTTGAGCGCGGTGAGCTGTTCGAGGTCCTGGCTCATGTTGTTCCTCTCCCTTGTCGACCCTCATGGTGAGGAGGCGCGTCAGCGCCGTCTCGAACCATGAAGGCCATGATGTCTCATCCTTCGAGACGCGCGCCTTGCGCGCTCCTCAGGATGAGGCTTCTCAATCGTCAAACATCTTCGGCGGCACAAACCCGCCGAACTCGCGCTCGATCAGCTCGGCGAGCTTCAGGGGCGTCCTGTCTTCGAGGAAGGGCCCGATGATCTGCACGCCGACGGGCAGGCCGTCCTTCGACAGACCGAGCGGAATAGCCGTTGCCGGCAGCCCCGTCAGCGTGGCGATGCCGGGCCAGGCAAGCTGGTCCGGATAGGCAAAGTCCTTGCCGTCGATGTTGATCCGGCGCGCCTCCTGCTGCGGCGAATGATCATGCGGATAGGCCGGGGTCGGCATGATCGGGCAGATCACCGCATCGAATGTCCTGAACAATTGCCGCCATTGCGCACGCAGGCCGGCGCGGGCGCCCTCGTCGAACACCCAGGTTTGATGCGTGCAGGTCATGCCGCGCAGCCGCTCCGCGAACAGGCTCTTGTCCTCGGGTGAGAGCTGCGCCGCCCCGGCACGCGCGCCGGCGAGAATGTCCGGCGGAAGGAAGGCGCCCAGAAAGCTCATCAGCATGCGCATGTAGAGGCGCGAGGCGTCCGTGAAGTCGGGAAACAGCGGGCTTTCGCGCGCGATGCTCACGCCGGCGCTCGACAATCGCTCCGCCAGCTTCTCGATCGCGCCGTGGATCTCGGCATTCGCAGGCAGCAACCGGTGGCTGTCGATCACCAGCACGCGGAAATCCTTCAGCTCGCGATGTCGCGCCTCCGGCAGCGCGAGCTTGTAGCCGACGCCGAGGTCCAGCGGATCGGGGCCTGCCATCACATCCAGGAGCAGGGGCAGATCGGCCGCACTCCGCGCCATCGGACCGATCACCGCCATGTCGCGCTCCATCGGAATCGCCGGAAATGGCGGTGGCGTATGGCCGCGCGTCGGACAGAGATTGTAGGTCGGCTTGTGCGCATAGACCCCGCAATGGAAGGCGGGAACGCGCAGCGAGCCGCCGATGTCGGAGCCGAGCGAGAGCGGTCCGTAGCCTGCCGCGAGCGCCGCAGACGAGCCGCCCGATGAGCCGCCGGGCGTGCGGCCGAGATCGAACGGATTGTTCGTCGTGCCGTAGATATCGTTGTAGCTCTGCCAATCCGCGAGCCCGGCGGGAACGTTGGTCTTGCCGAGGATGACGCCGCCGGCGTTCTTCACCCGGGAGATCGACAGCGCGTCCTCCGCCGGCCTGAAATCCTTCTGCGGCGTCCAGCCCCAGGTCGTGGGCAGGCCGGCGACGTTGTAGGATTCCTTCACCGTGACGGGGAGGCCGAGCAGCGGCTTCCGCTCGCCGCGCGCCAGCGCCGCATCCGCCTCGCGCGCCGCAACCAGCGCGCGATCGAAATCCCGCACGCAGATCGCGTTGATCTTGCCGTCATGCCGTTCGATGCGCTCGATCGCATCCTGCGTGAGCTCGACCGCGGAGACCTTCTTCGCGCTCAATGCGGCCGACAGCTCGACCGCGCTCTTGAAACTCCATTCCGACTTGGCCACGGCGCTTCTCCTGCTCTTATTGCCGGTAGAATGATGCGCAGTTTGGCCGAATGCCGCAATGGCTGTTTGATCGCGATTGCCATGCGATGGGGAAACGTTACGCCGCCCCGATCAATATCCCCACCGCCAGCACGATCGCCCCGCCCAGCACGATCTGGAACACCGCCTGGAGGAATGGCGTGTCCATGTAGCGTGCGCGGATGAAGGCGATCGCCCACAATTCGAAGAACACGACGACGCCGGCGATTCCCGTCGCGATCCAGAATGCGTTCGGCCAGCTGTCCGGGACGAGATAAGGCAGGGTGTGGCCGAGCCCGCCGAGCGTCGTCATCGCGCCGCAGGTGATGCCGCGCAGCCAGGGCGAGCCGCGCCCCGTGAGCGAGCCGTCGTCGGACAGCGCTTCCGCGAATCCCATGCTAATGCCGGCGCCGATCGACGCGGCAAGGCCGACCAGGAACGCCTGCCAGTTCTGGTGCGTGGCGAAGGCCGCGGCGAACAACGGCGCCAGCGTCGAGACCGAGCCGTCCATCAGGCCGGCAAGGCCCGGCTGCACATATTGCAGCACGAACATCCGCCGCCGCGTGCGGTCTTCCTCGGCGCGCACGTCGGGCTTCAGGATCTCGCCGGTGAGCGCGACGGCGCGATTCTCGTGATGCTTTTCCTCCTCGGCGAGATCGCCGAGCAGGCGGCGCACGCCGACATCCTCGGCCTGCTCGGCGGCGCGCGCGTAGAAGCGCTCGGCCTCGAGCTCCATGGTCTCGACCTCTTTCCGGATCGTATCGAGCGGCAGGTTCTTGGTCAGCCAGATCGGGCGCCGGCGCAAAAAGCCTTTGACGTCCTCGCGGCGGATCGGCGGCAGATGCTGGCCGAAGCGCTCCTCGTAGAGTTTCAGCAGGCGATGCCGGTGGCCGCGTTCCTCCTCGGCCATCTCCTCGAAAATCTTCGCCGTATCAGGGTAACGCTCGCGGAGATCCTCGGCGAAGGTCATGTAGATGCGGCTGTCCTGCTCCTCGGAGGAGATCGCGACCGCAAGCACCTCGCGCTCGGTCAGATCGGCAAAAGTCTTCACAGCGGCCCTGTTTTCCTAGTTTAGAATTATTCTAAACTATATAGGGCGCCGTGGTTCCCGGGTCAAATCAGGCCGCACCTGCTTTCGTCAGGAAATCGAGCAGAAGCCGGCTGACCTCGGCCGGTTGCTCCTGCTGCACCCAATGGCCGGCGCCGTCGACGAGGTGACAGCCGAGCAGCTTGGTGCAGCCGCGCCCCTGCATCGCCTCGAACACGCCGGGGCGCTGATAGGTGCCCCAATCCTGCTTGCCGGAAATGAAGCAGGAGGGCACGTCGATGCTGCGGCCCGCAAACAGCTTCATCTCGTTGTTGAGAACGCCTGACGTACCGTAGCGATACCATTGCAGCCCGCCCTGGAATCCGGTGCGGCCATACTCGGCGCTGTAAAAAGCGAGATCGCTGTCCGGCAGCCATTGGTTGGCGGCGATCGCGGCGGGCGAGGGCATCTCCTTCGCGACCGTCTCGGCCATGGTCTCGCCAGCGTCCATCACATAATAGGTCGGCAGCTTGGCCAGTTCATTCGCCGACCACGATGTCAGCGGATACGGCTTGTTGTCGGTCCAGTCCGCACTCTTGTGATGGTAGTAGGCGCGCAGGAAATCATGCACGCCCTGTGGCGCGCGCAGCATGTCGGCATTGGCTGGGCGCGTCGAATAGTACCATTGATAGTGAATACGCGGGCGCGGCAGCGCGGCGAGCTCGCGATGAACAGGGTCTTCGACCGGCGGTTTCGCGGGACCGTCGACCGTGCCAAACGGCAGGAGCGGCGCGCCACCGAAAGGCGCGCTCATCAACGTCACTGTGCGAAACACGTCGGGCCGGATCAGCGCGCACCAGGCCGCGACGGGGCTGCCGAAATCGTGGCCGGCAAGGTCCACCTGCCTGTAGCCGAACGCCGACACCAGCGCGAGCGCATCGCGCACGAGGTTCGGAAGCGAGAACGGCGTGAGATCGCCGTCATAATCGGCGGTCCATCCCGTGGTGCGGCCATAGCCGCGCTGATCCGGCGCGATCACGTGATAGCCCGCAGCCGCGAGCGCCGGCATCACCTTGCGCCAGGAGAAGGCGAGCTCGGGAAAACCGTGCAGAAGCAGGATGCAGGGACGGCCTTTGCTCTCGAAACCGGCCTCGAGCACATGCATGCGCAGGCCGTTGATGCCGTCGACGTAACGCGAGCGGATGCCGGCGGGCAGGGGGATGTCGGGGAGTGTTGTCATGTTTCCCTCCACTCGGGTGGAATCGTAGGGTGGGTTAGCCTCGCGGATTGCGCGAAGCGCAAACCGCCCGGCGTAACCCACCACTTTACTTTCCGCGGAGACAGAAGAGGTGGGTTACGCCTTCGGCTAACCCACCCTACGGCATCTCGCTACACCGCCACACACTCGAACGCGTTCCCCTTGCGCCGGATCTTCCCGACCGACGGCGAGGGGAAATGCGCGGTGCAGCACAGCGTGTCGGTGTCGCAATAGCGTTCCAGGAAACTCCGGCGCGTCGTTGCCGCCTTGGCTTGATCGACGTCGAACTTGATCGACAGCTCCGGATACAGAGTCTGTAGCGGCGAATGCATGAGATCGCCGGAGAACACGGCGTCGTCCTTGCCGCGGCCCATCGTGATCGCGATATGGCCCGGCGTGTGACCGGGTGTCGGCAGGATGCGGACGTGATCGCCGATCTGGTGATCGTTGCCGACCAGTTCGTGCTTCTTCGCCTCGACCACCGGCAGCACGCTGTCGGCGAAGGGCGGGATCTCCGCCTTCGCATTCTCCGCGAACCAGTGGTCGTATTCCTGCTTGGCGAAGAGGTAACGCGCCTTGGGGAAGGTCGGCACCCAGCGGCCGTTCTCCAGCCGTGTGTTCCAGCCGACGTGGTCGACATGCAGATGCGTGCACATCACGAAGTCGATGTCATCGACCGAGACGCCCGCGGTCTTGAGCGCGCGCAAATAGGTATCGTCGGTCTTCATGTTCCATTTCGGACGATTGGGCCGCGGCTTGTCGTTGCCGATGCAGCTGTCGACCAGGATGGTGTGGTGCGGCGTCTTCACCACATAGGACTGGAAGCACAGCAGCAGCACGTCCTGCTCGTCCAGCGCCTTGGCGTCGCGCATCCACGCCCGGTTCTCGGCGAGCACCTCGCTCGTCAGTCCCGGCAGCATCTCCAGTGCCGGGACGAACGAGGTTTCCTGCTCGATGACGCGATGGATGGTGAGATCGCCGACCGCGTATTTCAGGCTCATGAGAACTCCCGAGATTTATGCGGCCGGCGGCACCGAGATCTTCACGGAGGGGCGCTCCAGCATCTTCTGGTGGAAGGCGTCGAGCTTCGGATAGGCCTTGCGCCAGCCGCAATCGGCGAAGCGGAAGTCGGCATAGCCGAGCACGCAGACGAGGCCGATCTGCGAGATGTCGAACGGACCGTTGAGAACTTCAGGCATGTTCTCGAAACGCGCCATGCCGGTCCAGGCCCGGTTCCAGTGGTCGTCCGACCAGGCCTGCCATTGCAGGCCCTGCGGCCGCACCATCTTCTCGTAGCGGCACAGCAACATGGAATCGAGCATGCCGTTGATCAGGGAGTGATTGGTCTTGGCCTTCCAGCGCCGCGGACCGTAATCTGGGATCAGGCTGCCGCCGGCCATCTCGTTGAGATATTCGACGATGACGTAGGAATCCAGAATGACGTCGCCGTCATTGGTGATCAGCACCGGCAGCTTCCTCAGCGGCGTGATGCGCGAATAATCCTCGTTGACCGTGCCCGGCGCGACGGTGGCGGGCGTCAGCTCGATCTTGTCGATCAGCCCGAGCTCGATCGCGGCGATGCGCACCTTGCGGGCAAAGGGCGAAGCTTGGGAGAAGGAGAGTTTCATGGGAAATAACCTCTATCCAGACAGATGGTCCTCATCCTGAGGAGCGCGCCCGTTGGCGCGCGTCTCGAAGGATGGATAACGAGGGATTTTCTCTCGCCACCCGGCGCATATGTCGGGTGGCGGTGTTCTTGGCACATCCATCGAGACGCGCGCATTGCGCGCTCCTCAGGATGAGGCGGAGACTTTACGCCCCGATGATCTCCTGCCTCTGCTCGCCGAGGCCTTCGATGCCGAGCGTGACGACGTCGCCGACGTTGAGGAAGGTCGGCGGCTTCATGCCGAGGCCGACGCCGGGCGGGGTGCCCGTGGTGACGATGTCGCCCGGCAGCAGCGTCATGAACTGCGAGACATAGGAGATGCACTGGGCCATGGAGAAGATCATGGTCTTGGTCGAACCGGTCTGGCGGCGCTGGCCGTTGACGTCGAGCCACATCGAGAGGTTCTGCACGTCCTTGACCTCGTCCTTGGTGGCGAGCCACGGACCGACCGGGCCGAACGTGTCGTGCGACTTGCCCTTGGTCCACTGACCCAGGCGCTCAGTCTGGAAGGCGCGCTCGGAGACGTCGTTGCAGACGCAATAGCCGGCGACGTAGTTCAGCGCGTCGGCTTCCGAGACATACTTCGCGCGGGTGCCGATGATGGCGGCGATCTCGACCTCCCAGTCGAGCTTGGTCGAGCCGCGCGGCTTTTCGACCGCGTCGTTCGGGCCGGACAGCGAGGTGTTCGCCTTCATGAAGATGATCGGCTCGGTCGGGATCGCCGCACCGGTCTCCTTGGCGTGGTCGCTGTAATTGAGGCCGATGGCGACGAATTTCGAGATGCCGGTGACTGGCGCGCCGAAGCGCGGCTTGCCGGAGACGGCGGGCAGGGAGGCGGGGTCGAGGCCTGCGAGTTTCTTCAGGGACTCGGGCGAATAGGCTTCGCCGGTGAGGTCCTTCACATGCGCCGACAGGTCGCGCAACTGGCCGGATTTGTCGATCAGGCCGGGCTTTTCCGCACCCTTTTCGCCATAACGAACAAGCTTCATTCTCGTTTCTCCCTGGAGATGGACCGATCGGTTAAATAGCTTCATGGAACAGGGCGGCGGGAAATTCAACCGCCGAAAAGGGATGCATTGCAGCCCTTCCTTGTAGGGTGGGTTAGCCGCAGGCGTAACCCACCACTTTTCTCTCCGCGGAAGCGGACAGTGGTGGATTACGCCGAGCGGTTTGCGCTTCGCGCAATCCGCAGGGCTAATCCACCCTACGATTGCAGCGCCACAAACCTGAACGCGTCGCCGTCCCGCTTGATGTGTCCGGCCGAGAAATGCCCGCCGATCACCAGCGTCGGAGTATCTGCAAACCGTCCGAACAGCGCTGCCCGCGTCGCGGCCGATTGCGCCTGGTCGGAATCCGCGGTCGAGGACCAGCCGAGATGCGCCATCTGGCAGGGGTGATGGGCGACGTCGCCGGCGAGCAGACCCTGCTCGCCGTCCGACTGGATCAAAACGCTCATATGGCCGGGGCTGTGGCCCGGCGTCGGGATCATGCTGATCTCCTCGCAGAGCCGGTGGTCGCTCGGGATCAGATCGGCCCTGTCGGCATCGACGATCGGTTTCACGGAATCGCCAAACACCGCCGCCTTGTCCGGCTCGGTCGAATGTTCCAGCCAGTGCTCATATTCGGTCCGGCCGAAGACATAGCGCGCTTTCGGAAAGGTCGGCACCCATTTGCCGCCCACGAGCTTCGTGTTCCAGCCGACATGATCGACATGAAGGTGCGTGCACAGCACGGTGTCGATGCTGTCAGGCGCAAAGCCCGCTTCCGTCATCGTCTCCAGGAATGGTGTGGTGCGGTTATTCCAGGCCGGGACGTTGCGGCCCTGCTTGTCGTTGCCGAGGCTGGTGTCGACCACAATGCGTTGCGAGGGTGTTTCCACCACCAGCGAATGGATCGACATCTTCAGCCGGCCCTCTTCGGTGGCGAAATGCGGGATCAGCCAGGGCAGCTTCTGGATTTCGTCGTTGCTCGCCAAAGGCAGGATGAAGCGGGTCGAGCCGACCGTCTCCATTTCCACGATTTTGGTGATTTTGACCTTGCCCACTTTCCACTGCATGCGGCGTGCCCCTCATTTTCTTGCTTTCGCGAAAAGATGCGGCTTTCCGCGGTCGAACGCAATGGATCATCTGCTTCGATGTCGCGTTATCGGAGGAACCCGGCAACAGCCCTAAGGGGGAGCCCATGCCAGAGCTTGCCATATCCACCGACAAGGTCGCCTTCATCATCGAGAAGGCGCGCGAATTCGACGTCAAGGAAGCCGCGTCCGATCCGGATTCGGGGTCCAACCCTTCCGACGATGACGAGATCGACGTGCTGGAGGACTCCACTTCCGATCCGGTCGCAGCCGAGCTCTCCGGCTTCATCCGGGCGCTGAACGAGGACGAGCAACTCGACCTCGTCACGCTGATGTGGCTCGGTCGCGGCGACGGCGAAGTGGAGGAGTGGGACGATCTGCGCGCTCGCGCCGCCGAGGCGCGCGCCGAATACAAGGCTCCCCGGCGCGAGGCGGTGCAGTATCTCCTCGGTGAGCCGATGCTGGGCGATCTCCTGGCCGACGGCATGGACGAGCTCGGCATCGACTGGACCGACGAGCGGACCACGCCGGTTTCGTAACCCTTATCGCGCGCAGTCCACGATCACGGTGCCGAGCTTGTCGCCCTTCTCGACGGCGAGATGGGCCTGCGCCGTGTCCGACAGCGCGAACTGCGCCGCGACGTTGTGGATCCGCGGTCCTGCCGCCAGCCATTTGGTGATGTCGGCCTGCGCTGCTGCAAGCAGCGCCGGCGGCAGTGCGAACAGCACCAGCGACCGCAAGTTGATGCACTTCTCCATCAGCTCGCGCATCGGCACGACAGGTGTGCGGTTGCCATTGGTGGCATAGACCGCAATGGTCGAATTCACCGCCATCAGCTTGAGCGTGGCCGCGATGTTGCCGCCGAAATCGACATCGACCACGTGGTCGACGCCGCGTCCGCCGGTAAAGGCCATCGCCCTGGCGACGACGTCCTCGTCCTTGTAATTGACCACGAGATCGGCGCCGGCCTGCCGCGCCTGCTCGCCCTTCATCGCCGAGCTGACCGTCGCGATCACCTGCGCGCCGCCCCATTTGGCGAGCTGCACCGCATAATGGCCGACCGCGCCGGCACCGCCGGTGACCAGCACGGTCTTGCCGACGATTGGCCCGTCCGCAAAAAGCGAGCACCACGCGGTCATCGCGGGGATGCCGAGCGTCGCGCCTTCCGCAAAAGAAAGATTGTCCGGCAGCGGCGTCACCAGCTGCTCGGTGAGCGCGATATATTCGGCCGCGGTCCCGAAGGCGCGGCCGTTGCGCTGGCCGTTGAACAGCCAGACGCGATCGCCGATCCCGAAGCGCGTCACGCCGTCGCCGATCTGGTCGACAAAGCCCGCGCCGTCGCTGTTCGGGATCACGCGCGAAAATTCCATCGCGCGATAGCTGCCGCCGCGCCGTCCGACATCGGCCGGATTGACGCCGGAGGCTTCCAGGCGAATGCGAACTTCGCCCGGGCCTGCGACCGGCGTCGCCATCTCACCATAGGTGAGAACGTCCGCCGCCGGTCCCGTCTGCTCGTACCAGACTGCTCTCACAGCGTCCCTGGGAAGGCGCCACCATCAAGCAGGATGTTCTGCCCGGTAATGAAGCCGGCCTTGGCGCCGC
Organism: Bradyrhizobium sp. CCGB20; assembly: GCF_024199855.1. Lineage (NCBI taxonomy): Bacteria > Pseudomonadati > Pseudomonadota > Alphaproteobacteria > Hyphomicrobiales > Nitrobacteraceae > Bradyrhizobium > Bradyrhizobium sp. CCGB20. Next base: position 993,829 of record NZ_JANADN010000001.1, read on the forward strand.
ACAGGAAGGCGCAGGCATAGCCGAACTCGTCGGGCTGGCCGAAGCGGCCGGCCGGGTTGAGCTTGGCGCGTTCGGCCAGGATCTGCTCGGGCGTCGTGCCGCGCTTGTCGGCCTCGGCCTTGGCGGTGCCGGTCAGACGGTCGGTCTCGAACGGGCCCGGCAACAGGCCATTGATGGTGACGTTGTTGATCACGGTCTTGCGCGACAGGCCGGCGATGAAGCCGGTGAGGCCGGCGCGCGCGCCGTTGGAGAGGCCGAGGATGTCGATCGGCGCCTTCACCGCCGCCGAGGTGATGTTGACGACGCGGCCGAACTTGCGCGCCATCATGCCGTCGACGGTCGCCTTGATCAGCTCGATCGGGGTGAGCATGTTGGCGTCGATCGCCTTGATCCAGTCGTCGCGGGTCCAGTTGCGGAAATCGCCGGGCGGCGGGCCGCCGGCATTGTTGATCAGGATATCCGGCTCGGGGCAGGCCTTCAGCACGGCCTCGCGGCCGGCAGGCGTCGTGATGTCGCCGACGATCTCGGTGACCTTCACGCCAGGATAGGCCTTGCGGATGTCGTCGGCCGTCTTCTTCAGGGCTTCGGCGCCGCGCGCGGTCAGAGTGACGTCAACGCCGGCTTCGGCCAGCGAGATGGCGCAGGCGCGTCCGAGGCCCTTGCTGGATGCGCAGACGATGGCGCGGCGACCTTTGATCCCAAGATCCACAGTTTCACTCCCGTAATGTCAGGCAGGTTTTAGAGGGCGGCACTCTAGCCAAACCCGACGGCCCTGATAAGGGATCGAGCCGCGTCAAAATGCATGGCGCGTCGTGCGGCGATGCAAACCGGCATGATCCGGAAAAGTGTGTAGCGGTTTTCCGAAAAGATCATGCCCAGATAACGGAGCGCGATCTTATCGCGCCCTAGATGCGCCGTTCCTGCTTGAGGCGGTCGATGGCTGCGGCGGCCTCCGGCGGCAATGTCTTGAAGCCCATCCGGCCGGCCGCCGAGAACAGCGGCCGCAGATGCGAGCCGGCGAGGAACGGCGGCTGGCGGTTGGCCGGGACGATCTGGTCGAACACCAGCACCAGCGTGGTCGCGACGAGGCAAACCCTGATCGCGCCGAGCGCGGCACCGCCGAGCCGGTCGCCGATGCCGGCCTGGCGGATCGTGTCGCTCAGCGCGAGGCGGCCGATATATCCAAACAGCATGCCGACCACCACGAAGATGCCGAAGAACCAGATCCAGTTCTGAAGGAACGGCGAATTCGGGTTGCCGGCGACCTGCGGAACGATCAGCGGCATCAGCGCGACGGCGATGGGGGCGGCGAGGAGATAGGCGAGGATGGTCATGGCGCTGCCGAGCAGGCCGGTCCTGAAACCGAGGCCGATCGCGATGGCGAACGCCGCATAGACCGCGAGATCGAAACTGTTCATGAACCCTGCCTTGGAACGCTAACGTCGATGGAACGAATGAACGCCGAACCGATCATTCCGGTTTCAGATCGCTAAAATCGTCTGTATTGATGCTCCAAAGCTCAGGGACATCGCGCAAGGAAACGTCATGTCAGACCTATTCGACGTCAGTCAAGAAACCATCCTCGTAACAGGTGCGAGTCAGGGACTGGGGCGGCAATTTGCCCGGGTTCTGGCGGCCAACGGCGCGGCGGTTGCGCTCGCGGCGCGGCAGACCGACAAGCTGAAGAGCCTGGAAGAGGAGATCCGCGGCAAGGGCGGCCGCGCCGCCGCCGTCGCGCTCGACGTCACCGACACCGCTTCGATCGCGAAGGCCGTCGATGCCACGGAAGCCGCGCTCGGCCCGATCACGGTGCTGATCAACAATGCCGGCATCGCCATCGAGAAGCTCGCGACCGAGCAGACCGAAGCCGACTGGGACGCGGTGATCGGCGCCAATCTCAAGGGCGCCTATTTCCTCGCGACGGAAGTCGCGCGGCGCATGATCGCGCGCAAGCAGGAAGGCAACATCGTCAATATCGCTTCCGTGCTCGGCACCGGCGTGTTGAAGGCGGTGTCGCCTTACGCGATCTCCAAGGCCGGCATCCTCCAGGCAACCAAGGCGATGGCGCTGGAGCTCGCGGGGCAAAACATCCGCATCAATGCGCTGGCGCCCGGCTACATCGACACCGAGATGAACCACGCCTTCTGGTCGACGCCACCAGGCGAGCGCCTGACCAAACGCATCCCGCAGCGCCGCGTCGGCGCCGAGTCCGATCTCGACGGCGCGATCCTGCTGCTGGCCTCGAAGGCGTCGCGGTACATGACGGGAAGTGTAGTGACAGTGGATGGTGGTTTCCTGCTGAATTGAACCTTTCTTCGCCTCTCCCCGCGTGCGGGGAGAGGCCGGAATTTGCGCAGCAAATTCCGGGTGAGGGGGAGTCTCCGCGAGTCCAGCTATCACTGTCCTTGTGGAGACTCCCCCTCACCCCGACCCTCTCCCCGCAAGCGGGGAGAGGGAGAAGAGCTACCGCATCTCCCCCCTGATCATGTCCGCCGCCTTCTCCCCGATCATGATGGTCGGCGCGTTGGTGTTGCCGCCGATCAGCGTCGGCATGATCGAGGCGTCCACGACGCGCAAACCATCCACGCCGTGCACCTTCAGCGCCGGATCGACCACGGCCATCGCATCCGTGCCCATCTTGCAGGTGCCGACAGGGTGATACACGGTGTCGACGCGATTGCGCAGGATGGCGCGGATGTCGTCGTCCGTTCTCACATCGGACGTGAACATGTCCTTCTTCTGCAACGCGCGCAGCGCAGGCGTCTCCATCAGTCGTCGTGTGGTCTTGAAGCCAGCGACCATCGCTTCGAGATCCTCCGCCTCGCCCAGGAAGTTCGGATCAATCATCGGAGCAGCGAGCGGATCGGCGCTTTTCAGCGATACGCTGCCGCGACTCTTCGGCCGCAACAGGCAGACATGGCATGAGAAACCCGCCTCCTTGTGCTTCTTGCGGCCATGGTCGTCGAGCATCGCGATGACGAAGTGGAGCTGGATGTCGGGTACATCGAGATCGGGCCGGGTCTTCAGGAAGCCGCCGCACTCGGCGAAATTCGTGGTCATCAGCCCGCGGCGTTCTTTGCGGTAGCGCTGGATGGCGCGGAGCAGGGATGGCAACCGACTGATCGAGGCGTGAACGAAGTGCGGATAGTCGGAGGCGTAGACGAACACGAAATCCGGATGGTCCTGCAGGTTGCGCCCGACACCCGGCAAATGATGCACGACGCCAATGCCGTGCGTGCGAAGCGCATCGCCGTCGCCGATGCCCGACAGCATCAGCAATTGCGGTGACTGGAAGGCGCCGGAGGCGAGGATCACCTCGCGGCGGGCGCGCAGCTGCCTTGTCTGCTTGCCCTGCACATATTCGATGCCGACGACGCGCCCTGCTTCGAACAGGATCTTCGTGGCCTGCGCCCCCGTCTCGACGCGCAGATTCGCGCGCTTGTCCATGTGGGGCTGCAGATAGGCGCGTGCCGCGCTCCAGCGCTCGCCATGGTGCTGCGTCACCTGGTAGCTGCCGAGCCCTTCGTGGTCCTCTTCATTGAAGTCCTCGCGGATGCGGAACTGCGCCTCGCGCGCGGCCTGATGGAAGACGTCATGGATCGGATTGTCCGAGCGCAGTCTGTTGACATGCAGCGGGCCGCCCTTGCCGTGATACTCGCCGTCGAAATCGGCGTTGTGCTCCGAGCGCTTGAAATAGGGCAGCACGTCCGCGTACGACCAGCCTTCATTGCCGAGCGCGGCCCAGTGGTCGTAGTCCCATTTGTGGCCGCGGATGTAGACCATGGCGTTGATCGCCGAGGAGCCGCCGAGCCCCTTGCCGCGTGGTTGATAGCCGATACGGCCGTTCAATCCCTTCTGCGGCACGGTATCGAAGGCCCAATTGGCCGCGCTGTAGGGCAAGGCGAGCCCGAACGGCGTGGTGATCCGCCAATTGTCGTTGCGTCCGCCGGCATCGAGCAGCGCCACGGACGTTGCCGCATCCTCCGACAGCCGCCCCGCCACCGCGCAGCCGCCGGAGCCCGCGCCCACGACGACGAAATCGAATGTGTCCGTCACTGATGTTTCCCCCACGAAAGTTTCTTTGTTGTCTCTCAGTTCCTCATCCTGAGGAGCGCGGAACGCGCGTCTCGAAGGATGAAGGCCCGTCTGTGGCCTCGCCCTTCGAGACGCGCGCCGCTGGCGCGCTCCTCAGGGTGAGGGTCTAACTTTGCATCGCCTCGCAATGACGGTGTCTGTGGCTGCTACGACATGAACCGCATCAGCTTCTCCAGCCGCGCGATCTTGCCGCCGTAGGGCGGATAGAGGTCGGCGAGGCGGTTGAATTTGGAGCGATAAAACACCGGCTTCAGCTTGCTGAACGTGCGAAAACCCCATTCGCCGTGATAGGCGCCGGTGCCGGATGCGCCGACGCCGCCCATCGGCTGGTTGATCTGGGTGAAGTGGAACAGGCAGTCGTTGACGGTGACGCCGCCGGACATGGTGCGACACAGCACCTCGTCGCGGGCCGTGCGATCCTTGCCGAACCAGTACAGCGCGAGCGGCCGGTCGCGGGCGTTGACGAAAGCGATCGCCTCCGCCGGATCGCGATAGCCCAGCACCGGCAGAACGGGACCGAAAATCTCCTCCTGCATCGCGGCCATCGCCTCGGTCGCACCGACGATCAAGGTCGGCGGGAATTTGCGGTGTGCCTTCCAGTTCGGATCGTCCGCCTTCGCCGGTTGCAGGATCTTTGCGCCGCGCTGGGCGGCGTCCGCGACGAGATTTTCCAGCCGCGCATAGTGCCGGTCGGAGATCACGGAGGTGTAGTCCTTGTTGGCCGGATCGGTGCCGAACATGCGCCGCATCTGCGCGCGCACCTTTTCGGCGAAGGCCTGCAGCGAGCGCTCGGGCACCAGCACGTAATCCGGCGCGATGCAGGTCTGCCCGGCATTGAGCAGCTTTCCGTAGGCGATGCGCTCGGCCGCCTCCTCGAAATCGGCCGAGGCGTCGATGATTGCCGGCGACTTGCCGCCAAGCTCGAGCGTCACGGGCGTCAGATTGCGCCCCGCGGCCTCCGCGACCAGCCGCCCGACCCGGGTCGAGCCGGTGAAGACGAGATGGTCGAACGGCAGGTGTGCGAAGGCTTTCGCGATCTCGTCCTCGATGCCGGTGACGAGCACCTCGGTGGCATCGAACCTTTGCGCGATCGTCTCCTTCAGCAGCGCCGAGAAATGCGGTACCAGCTCGCTCGGCTTGATGATGACGCGGTTGCCGGCGGCGATCGCGCCGATCGCGGGCGCGAGCGTGAGCTGGAGCGGATAATTCCAGGGCGCGATGATGCCGACGACACCGAGCGGCTGCGGCATCAGCCGGTTGCGCGCGGGCAGGAATTGCAGCGCGGTGGCCACGCGCTGCGGCGCCATCCAGCTCTTCAGATGCTTGGCCGCATGCCGGATCTCGGAGAACACCAGCATGGTCTCGGCGATGGTGGTCTCGACCGCCGAGCGGTGGCCGAAATCGGCCGAGATCGCCTGCCGGAAACGCTCCTCGTTGTCGGCGACGACGGAGCGCAGCCGCGCCAGCCGGTCGAGCCGCTCGGCGAGATCGGGCGCAGGCTCCGCCCGCGACCGCGCGACCATGGCCTGGAAGGCATCCTCGAGGCTCCGGAGCGGGGCACTCTTCGGGAATCGGTCCGGGGTTTGGTCCAAGGCGTGGTCCATGGCGTTCCTCCCCGAAACGGCGTTTCGCCTCTGTTTTGTTGCCGCAAGCTGGCCCTTTGTGGAACTTCTGGCAAGTGTGCGGCAAATCAACCGGAATCCGGTCCATTGGCCTGTCACAAAGTCGAAAAAAACGTCCCCGCAGCCCTTTCCAAAGGCAGCCCGCCTTGATACATACGCCCCGCACCCGAGGGCTTTGCCCGGGGTTGCCTTCCAAGGAAGTCTTTGGGGCGGAGAAGCAAGCCACGCGAACAGCGTCGGCCCTCAATCCACCGTCCCCGGCATTTTCACGAAGGCAAAGCAACGGTTTAACGCGGGGTGGAGCAGCCCGGTAGCTCGTCAGGCTCATAACCTGAAGGTCATAGGTTCAAATCCTATCCCCGCAACCAAATTCGGAATGACCGGTTCCGATACGAAAATGGCCCGCGACAAGCGGGCCATTTTTGTTTTGTTTGTGGGGTATGGTCGCTGAACCGTCTTGGACTTCTGGTCGCCAGTGAATTGAGTGCACTGTCACCGTAATCCTGGGGTCGGGGGTTCGAGTCCCTCTCCCGCTACCACAATTAGGGTAGCTACCAACTCCCGAAATTCTTCAGTTTTTTCAATGTATTAAGTCGTATTTTATCGCGGCGGCGCGACCTGTGTCCCTCACACTGGACACGGTCTTGAAGATGGCTCGCCACGCTTACCTTTCCCGCCGGGACGGCAGATACCTGTTTAGAGCGCGCCTGCCGGCTTGCCTGGCGGCGGGATCCAAGTCAGCGTTTCGGATTAGCCTACGGACGTCGGACCAGAAGGTCGCCGTCCGGCGGGCAGCCCGAATTGCGAGCTGGATGATGAGCGTCAAGGCGGCCGAGGATCCGAGGGAGGTGCTGCAAGCGTTGTGGCCGCGTTTGCAGGCCCTGGCGGTCGAGCCCGTGCGTGATGAAGCTGATATCGTGGAACGCCGGGCGTTTCAGGATATGGCCTTTGTGGCCCAATGGACCGTGCGCGGCTTGTCTCTCAAACCGAATGACGTGGTGCCCGGATGGGACGAACACTTCGTCACGCTGGTGCGCGAGAACAGCCGTGCATCCAAGGCACTCGAAAAGTCCAAGTCTGTCGAGGGGCGGTTGGAGCAGAAGGGAACTCCGGACCTCAGTACGTCCAGGGCTATTTCTTCTGGGCCAATCTGATCGAACTCCTTGCCGGCATGCGCCCGAGCGAGATCGCGCAATTGCGCTGCCGCGATATCCTCGATTTCCGCGGTGAGCCGCATTTCCGTTACGCCCCCTTTGCGCCGGAGGAGACGGAGAAGCAGCGCTTCGATCCACAGCCCGGTGGAATGCGAGGCAAGACGAAGTCGGCCTACCGGTGGATCGCGATCCATCGGCTGCTGCTCAAGCTCGGCATCATCGAACATCGCGATGCGACGCCGAAAGACAAGCCGGCGATGCCTCTGTTGATTTCCGAATTACGGAATTTCAAAGAGGTGGCCCGGGCGGAATATGGAAAGACGTCTTACCTAAGCGGCGGCGGACTGTTCTGCGGCGCAACACCCTCGCCGGGCCGCTCGATTGCTGCCGCCGTCAAGCGGGCGATGACACAGCGCGCAGATTGACGGACGCGTCTTCATAATCGCGTTTTCGACGACCCGCATGCTGCTCCTCGCCAGCAACTCCTTGATTTGAATCAGGGAGCATCGCGCCAAATTTGGGATGCTCGGCATACGACGGGGATTGGCTGCCTAGAGGATTTCTACGTAGTGGCTTATACTGATTGTGTGGTCGGTGTGTCGCGACGGTAGGCTAAATTTATCGGAGAGTTGTCTGCATATGCCAGGAAACTAGCGGTTCGAAAGTTAGCACTGCAGGAAGGCGAGTGTATCATGTCCCTTCAGGAGACACCGGTCAGCCGACATGTTCGAAATGCCTCCGGAAGGTCGAGGCGCACGCGCAAGGGCGCGAATGAGATGGCCCGGTTGGAGATGCTGCTCAAACGCAGAGCCCATAGCTCGTCCAGGTTCTCTTGCGACAAGATCATCGAGGCAGCCCTCTCATGAAACGAATTCTCATTGCTGATGATCATGATGCTGTTCGATCCGGGCTACGGGCGGTCCTCGAGCAGCGGCCGGGTTGGATGATTGTCGCCGAGGCGTCCGACGGAAAATCGGCATTTGAGGCCGCTCTCAAAGAGCGGCCCGATGTTGCGATCGTCGACTTCTTCATGCCGCGCATGACGGGATTGGAAATAACCCGAGGAATAAAAAAACATCTCCGCGAAACTGAGGTGCTGATCTTTACCGCGCACGAATCCGGAGTTCTGGCTCAAGAGGCGCTTCAAGCGGGTGCGCGCGCGTTCCTGGTCAAGTCGGACGCAAACAAGCTGCTGCTGGCTGCCGTTGAAGCGCTAATGGCACGTAAGCCATTCGTCGGCGGACGATTTTGTGGTCAGTCGGGTCGAGAAGACGAAGCTGGCGAGGGGCATGTGAAGCTGTCTCCGCGAGAGCGACTCGTTGTTAAGCTCGTGGCCGAGGGGTACAGCAACAAGGGTATCAGCGCGATGCTGAGCTCAAGCGTGAAAACCACGGAAACGCATCGGGCGTCGGCCATGGGAAAACTGGGGGTCAATTCGATAGCTGGACTGGTCCGCTACGCGATCCGAGCAAAATTGATTGAAGAGTGAACGAAACCAGCGCGGCCGGCTGCGCTTCGCAACCGATCGCTGCGGTGAAGCAGAGCTGATCGCTGCGGAAGCACAGCTCTGTCCTTCCCCGTCCGCGAAGGGATCGCGGACGGTCACCTCCAGCGCCACCCGCAGCGGCGGCGACCGCGATGCCACCAGCAAACCCAACGGCGCCTGCGCGGTCGCGGCCGCCCCCAACCAGGGCCATGCGGAGGACCCCACTGCGCCTGCGTCGCGAGATCGATGGTTACCGCGGCCCGTCCCGGATTTGCGGCGACCGGCATAGCCTCCGCTGTCGCAATGAAACGAACGCCGATTGCGCCGACAACTGCTGCGGCGACGGCGCCCTGCGCAAAACCAAGGAAGGCACGACGTGTGGGAGCGTCCATTGTTCTTCTCTCTTCTTGTTACGCAGTTTCAAGTACGGACTACGGTAGCGGGGAACGGCAACGTTGGCATCCGACGAAACCCCGAGCAATTGGCTCGGATTATTCCCGCCGTCCTGGATACTCGGGTCATGTGGTTCGCGCCGGGACCGGTCGTGCCTTCGCGCGCTCGCGCAGGCGCTGAAACGTGACGTAGAGCATCGGCACCATAAAAATCCCGATTGAGCTTGCGGCGAGCGTGCCATCGTCTGATCGCTTCGACGATGCCGACAGCGGGCGGAGGGCCTGCGGTTGGCTGTGTCCAGCCCGCGCCGCGAGCGATGAATGTCAGGAAACCCGCCGCCAGCATCCTGACCGAGACGTCCGCAAGGTCCATTGTCCGCTCCCTGCTCCCGAGGGTCGGGACGAGCCGCTATCCCGGTCCGCGCGGGCCGAGTGTCAGGTTCGTAACTCCCGCCGCAAGGTTCAATCCGATCGATCGCTCGATCGACAGAGGCTGGAGCGCAATCGTCCGGCGAGAGCCTCCGATCAGGACGTTCGCTCCGAGACCGGGACCGAACGCGACATTGCCGCTCGCCCCCACGTAGCTCCCGCGCAGCGTGCCGGGGCCGACGCGCGAGTTCCTGGCGAAGACAGCCCATGAGAGGGTTCCTGCGCTGGTCACGCCGATGTCGAGACCAACGCGCCTGACCGTCCGTCGTAGACGTACTGCCGGGTCGGGCGTCTCGTGATGAATACGCAACGAAGCTCCTGCGCGGAGCCGAGCACCAGCCCAACGCGCGGAGTGCTGGTGCATACGAGCCGGCCGACCCTGAACGCCTCGGCGCGTGCGGGCAGGGCGTCGGCGCACATCAAGGCGGATCCGCAGATGATCGCAAGAAGCAGATTAATGCGCATTCAGGCCTCCGTTTGACTTCCGGTGTCGGTGGGCGAACTCCCTGGGCTGCGATCCTGGCGAAGCCAGAACGTGATGCCGAGGCCGATCAGCAGGACGGCGCCCAACAGGAAGAAGATGATGGATTGCTGTAACCAGGATATCGCCGGAACCGTGACGCCCATCGCAAGGCCGAGGAAGGCAATTTGCGGCGACAGAAGACTGACGCCCGCGAGGAAGGTGCCGAGCGCAAGTAATGTGAGAAGGACGAGGCTGGTCGCCGGCGTCGGCAACAATTGCTGAACGCCTGACACCAGCATGATGTTCATCGTGACCAGGACGGCAACCCAGTGCAGCGCCTGGGTCCAGATCAGTCGCCACCGGGCCTCCTTGCCATCGACCTCCGGCCATTTGTTGATGACGCACACAACGCCGATGGCGAGCGCGAGAAATTCCCAATAACCAACGAGAGGCTGGTGAGAGGCGTTGGTATAGGCGACGCCCGCGACGGCGAGCACCAGTGCAATGATGTATGGAAGTTGCTGCCACAGAAAATGTGTCATCCGCGCGTGCGCCGGGGATGGCTCCATTCGATTGTTCCGTTCGGCTCGAATCTCGCTCATGGTGCGCCCATTTGCGATGATCCCTTGTTGGACATGCGCCCGCTGCTATCGCCGAGGTAATCCTCGACGTAGAATCTAATGATCGCGACCCGGCCGACCGCGACCAGCGGCATGGCGAGTGCGATACCCATCACGCCCAGCATCGCGCCCAACAGCACGATCGCGACCAATGTCCATGCTGGAGGAATTTCGACCGCCTGGCGCTGGATCAACGGGCCGATCACATAGCCCTCGATCGATTGAATGATTGTGTAGATGACGACGGCCCAGATCAGCAGCGATGCGCCGAGCGGCATCGCGACGAGCGCGATCGGGATCGCGGCAAGGATGGGCCCCAGATACGGAACGAAGTTGGAAAGGCCCGCCTGCAGCCCAAGCACGAAGGGACCGGGAAGCCCGATCAGATAGAGCGCGACCCACACGCACAGTGTCATCAGGATGATGCGGATCAGCTGACCGACGAACCACAGCCGCAGGACGTTTCCCATCTCGTTCATTACGGCGCGTGTTCGGGTGCGATAGAAAGGCTTCACCAGCATCACGAGACTCTCGCGATGGCTGGTGGGGTCAAAGGCGAAGAGGATACCGACGAACGCGATCACCAGCACACCGGTCAGAAAGCTCGACGCTCTGCCAAGGACGAGCTGGGCGTGGCTGAAGAACCGGCCTTGATCGGACAGCAGCCATTGCGCAAAATCGCGCCCCGATTCCGGACCAAGTAGATCGACGCCGTAGGTCAGAAGGCGTTGCTGCAAGACGTCGAACTGGGTGTCCATGACCTTCAGCAGGATGCGTGTTTGCTCCGGCAGCTTGCCGCCTCCCCAGACGAGGCCTAGTCCGACCATGGTGGCGAACAGCAGCAGCACGAATGTCAGCCGCCAGACACGATTGAGTGGAATTAGTAACGCCAGTGCGCGTGCGGCGGCATCCAGAAAGGCAGCGAACAGCACGCCCGCGAAGATGAGGAGAAGACTCGAGGCCGCTTGCCATACGAGGAATAGAGCAACGCAAACGGCGAGCAGGGCGAGACCCGTTGCGAGAAAGCCGCGCCGCCTGTCGGTCATGCCCTGGTCTGGAGGCACGCGGACCACGACCTCGCGCGGTTGTTCTTGTCCTGTCCTCACATCGCTCATCGATCGGGTGTCTCGGCGGCGAATTGCAATAACGAACTGTCGCGCCGGGGCTCAGGTGCGAACACGGCGGCTGCCAAAATGGGGATGCGAGCCGCCGCGATGACGCCAGTAGCGATGCTTGGTGGGGTTCGTATTCGTATTTGGCGCGGCGGCGCTTGGCGCAGGTGTCGTGACCTGCTTTGGCGCGGCTGTGGTCGGATTGGTCGTCTGCGCCTGGGAACTGGTCGAGTGCGCGGTCGCAATCGATCCGGCAAGGATCAGGGTACCGCAAATGGTCCGGACTTTCATGCTTGTCTCCAACTGATCCGCAACGCTTCAGATCGAGATAGCGCCGACGGCCCAACGCATAGACGGGACGCATGCGGCGAGCCCTCAACCCCGGAGATGAGGTGGGCGGAAGGGGCTATCTGAACGGGGTAGGCCGGCCACCGTCGGTTACGAGACTAGAGGCGGCTTCTCGGTCCGCACATCAGGGATTCTATGTAGAGGACGAGGCAGGAAATCGGTCGACCGCCCCTAATGAGGACTTGTCGATCCGGGCGTAGCAGCGGGGGCGACCAGCACGAAGCTCGCGCGGAACAACTCGCCCGCTTTAGCGAGTTCAGTCGCGATATGCCTGGCGTGCAGAACGGCGGCGTCCTGGTCGGCGCACTCGCATCCAATTCCGTCCGGACAAAGGCCGTACTTGTCGACGATGTGAAAGAAGTAGCGCATGCGAACGGATTAGGCCGGTGCGTGACCAGCTTCCAGTGACAAAGGTGTAAGAGTCCAGGCAAAAAGAGCAGGATAAGGAGCCTCGGGCAACCCAGGGTTACGTTTCGGTAAGCCGCTCTGTCGGAACACGGGTCTCCCGAGCTAGGGTGATATATCTTCCGGCGCTCGGGTGATCATCCGATGTCCCCGCAAGCGCCGGACCGCTAGCTTGATTTGTTCATTTGAACCAATCCCAGGAGGCAAGCGATGTCGAATTATGATCCGAATCTGACTGCCTCAGGCACTGGTGGCAGCGCGCTTGCGATCGATCCCGGATTGCGCGCCTACATGCTGCGCATCTACAATTATATGGCCGCGGGCGTGGGCCTGACTGCAATTGTGGCGTGGCTGACGTATCAGCTCATGGGTCCCGCATTGCTTGAGAGCCCGTTGATGTGGGTTTTCATCCTGGCGCCACTCGGGCTAGTGTTCTTCATCGGGGCGCGCATCAATACGCTGTCGGCGGAAACGGCGCGCATTCTGTTCTTCGTCTATGCGGCGCTGGTCGGCGTCTCGCTCTCGACGCTGCTGCATATCTACACCAGCGCCTCGATCACGCGCGTGTTCTTCATCGCGGCTGCGATGTTCGGGGCACTCAGCGTCTTCGGCTACACCACGAGGCGCGACCTGTCCGCAGTCGGCAGCTTCCTGTTCATGGGCCTGATCGGCATCATCGTCGCAAGCCTGGTCAATATCTTCCTGAGGTCGACGGGGCTCGATTGGTTGATCTCGATCGTCGGCGTTGGCGTCTTTGCGGGACTCACGGCCTATGATACGCAGCGGATCAAGGCGATGTACGAGAGCAGGGACGATGCGACGACGGCAGGCCGCAAGTCGGTGATCGCGGCACTGTCGCTCTACCTCAACTTCCTCAATCTGTTCATGATGCTGCTGCGCCTGCTCGGCGGCAGGCGGTAGGCAGCTTCAGGCCGCCGGCCGCTCCGCCGCGCTGGCGAGCGCATCGCGCAGGATCTTCTCCTTGGTCTCGTCCAGGGACGTTTTCAATACGACTCCGCCGGCATCCTTGATTTCGTTCAACACCTTGTCGGCCGTCATGTTCTTGATCAGGACGAAGAGCGCGGCGTTGCCGGGGTGGAGCGAAGCGGACAGCTCCTTCATGAAGGAATCGTTGATGCCGAAATCGGACAAGGCGCCTCCAAGCGCGCCGGACGCAGCGCCGACCGCGACACCGATGATCGGATTGAGGAAGAGCACGCCGACCAGGAGTCCCCAGAAGCTGCCGGTAATCGCGCCCGTCGCCGTTGTGTTGACGAGCTGATTGAGCTTGATGTTGCCGTTCTCGGCCTTGACGGCGATCACGGCGTCACTGATGGTGATCAAATATTCCTTTTGCAATTTGAACAGCCGATTCCGGACTTCTTCGGCCTTTGCTTCGGTCGGGTATACGATCGCAACCAGATCAGACATGGAGACCTCCTGGGCTTTCCCGCAGGGTCCGCGGGAAGACGGATGCCAACTGCATGGCGCGGAGACTAAACGGCGAATTGCTAGCTCGACATCCGAGAAAACCCTTGGGCGCGGGAGAGAATGTTCCGGATCATTAGAGCAGGGGAATCCCTCGGCCCGATCTGCGCGATCCGGCTGTTCTGAGTCTTCAATTTGCGACCAACATCGACGCGGCGAGCAGCAGCGACACCAGAAGCAGGGAGATGCCCGCGGCGGACCATTGACGGAGAACTTCGTCGCCTCTTTCGATAAGGCTGCCGAATCTAAGACAGCCGCGCCGGAGCGGACCGACCACTCTCATGAGCGCTTTCCAGGCCGCGGATGAGCCCAGCGGGTGTGGCCACGGGCTGAGCAGGATCGCGAGCGCCGCCCCTCCCAGCACCGGCAGGAGCAATTTGGATAGCGCGTCGATGCCGAACAGCTTCGATGTCGCATCATACGGGACCGGCAAATACGAATCCCAGGGCAGCAAGCCAAGGAACAAAGAACAGAGGGCCAAGGCAAGTGCCGCGAGGTCGCGGCTGAGCGGTGCCGGGCCGACGAGGGCAATCGGCTGGTCCGACGGCGCGAGCGCATGGGACAGGACCAGCACGACATAGGCGGTCGTGAACATTCCGCCGGCCTGGAGTACGACGGCCCACCACCACTGCCCCGTTCTCGCCGTGTCCTGGAGCAACAACTCCTTCGCGAGTGACGCTCCGCTCGGTTGAACACCCATCAGGGCGATACCGCCAATTGCGAACGCCAGGACGCTCAAGGGCAGGGCCCGTGCGACACCTCGCAGCCCGGTGATGCGATCGTGGCCGAGCCCGGTGTAGATTGATCCGACGGCCATGAACATCGCCGCCTTGGCAGTCGCATGGGAAACTGCCTGCAACAGGCCGCCCGCCAGGGCCTGGTCACTTTCGAGCTTCCCGGACGCGCCGAACGCAAGAGGAAACATCAGGAAGAGATATCCAATCTGAGCCAGCGTCGAATATGCAATCAGGAGCTTGAGGCGCTCTTGCCGGAGAGCGACAACGCTTCCGAACACGATCGCTCCGGTTCCCAGCGCTGCGAGCAATTGTGCGGCAGCCAAGCCGGGCAAACCTGGCATGACGTCGAACCAGAGCCGCACAAGGATGAAGAACGATCCCTTCACGACCAGGGCGGACAGGATCGCGCTGCCTGCGGCCGGTGCGCCAGCGTGAGCGGGTGGCAGCCAGAGGTGCAACGGAAAGAGTGCAGTTTTTGCGAGGAGACCGGTCGTCATCAAGGCTGCCGCGATGAGCACGCCTGAGTCTGCGCTCACGCGATGCGACAACAACTCGATATCAAGGGTGCCGTAGAGACCATAAAGCAGCGCGGTGCCCATCAGGTAGAGGACCGAGCCGAGCAGTGCGAAGAGCAGATACCGCAACGCGGCCCGAAGCGTCTCCGCGCGACCGTCGAGAGAGACCAGAGGCACTGCGGCGAACGTCAGCAATTCCAGCGCAACATACAGCGTGAAGAGGTCTCCCGCGACGAAGATCGTGTTCAGCGCCCCCAAGATTGCCAGAAGCAGGATCCAGAATGCGAAAGGTGCGCGCGCTTCGACAGATTGGGGACGAAAATCGGTTGCGGCAAAAATGGCGACCGCGCAGATCACGACCGCCGTCGTCGCGAGCATGACCGCCGACAATCCGTCCGCGCGGAGGGCTACGCCGAGCGGGGGTGGCCAGGCGCCGAGTAGGTAGACGAGGTGGCCGTCGCTCCGAGGCAGGAGCACGAGAACGGTGAGAGCAATCGCCGACCCGACCGGTACGACCGTGGAGGCGATCTGCCGGACGTAGCGCTGGCCGAGAGCGAACGCCAGCAAGACGCCCGCGACCGGCACGACGATCGACAGCACCAGCAGGAAGCCGCCGGCAGTGGTCACCAGCGCGGGGGCGGGGGGCAGCATCAGTGACCGGACGGATCGGAGCGCGGGCTCGCCGCCGCCCGACTGTTGAGCGTCGTGGAGCCTGCGATCTGAAAAAGCCGCAGCAACAAGGCTATCGCCAGAGCCGTTGCGGAAAACGCGACCACGACTCCTGTGATCACCAGGGCCTGCGGCACCGGGTCGTTGCCAAAGCCCGCTGCGGCGCCTCGTCGCCCGACGATGCCGAACAGAAGAAACACGCCGCTGCCGAGCAGGTTGAATGCGATGATCTTGCGAAGCGGTTGCGGATTGGCAATCAGGCCGTAGAGCCCGAGCCCGACCGCCGCGGCGGCGCACAATCCGAACACCGTCACGGCGCTCATCGCTCAGCGCTCCTTTCAGGTGCACCGGCGAGCAGCAGACCGAGCGTCGTCGCGATCGTCAGGAGCATCGCGACCTCAATGCTCAGAATTAGCGGCTTGGCGAACGCAACGGGATAGGCAAGGAACGCCGACCCAAAACAGAGCCCGCCAAGGCCGACGGCAAGGAATAGGCCGGGGCCGGCCACCAGGATGAGACGTAGCCATCGATCGCGCACGGGCGGGGTATCCACCAGCCCGGCCATGATCACCAGCAGCCACATCGATGCCAGAACCGCGCCGCCCTGAAATGCTCCGCCGGGGTGATCAGCGCCCGTCCACAGCATGTAAATGCCGACGACGATGCCGGCGGGTGGCAACAGGCGCGCAAGAAAGGCGAGAACACCATTTGGATCAGCCTGGTGGCGTGGTCCGGGACGACCGCCCCAGGCCTGGTCCGACGCGAGCGACCAGACACCGACGATGGCGAGCAGGAGCACGACCTTCTCGAGCATGGTGTCCAATCCGCGGAATGCCATGAGAACGTTGGTGACGGGGTTGGTCATGCCGGTCGCCCCGGCATTCGCGACGACGGAGGGCGCGAGCGTTGGCGCCGGATCGGGCAGCAGCAGGATCGTGACGGCCAGCGCTGCCGCGATCGACGCGGACAGTATGGCCGCGCTCAAGCGCACGGTCAGGTTGGGCCCTTCCGTTGTCATCGCCTCGGTATCGCGCAGCCGGGCCGCCGCACCCAACAGCACGACGCCGCCCAGGCCTCCGCCAATTGCAGCCTCGGTCAGCGCGACATCGACGGCGTCAAGACGGACCCAGATCAGCGCAACCAGCAGTCCGTAGGCGATGAAACCGACCGTGGCCGAATAGGTGTCGGGGACGGCGATCGTCCAGATGGCGAGGCCCAGCACCACGGCGGCGAGCGCGATCTCGAACACTGTTGCGATGTTCATTTGCCTGACCCGCTCTGACGTGCCGTGCGCGCGATCAATTGGGAGACGGTGGCGCCAGCGAGCAGCACGAACATCCAGATGCTGATCAGCTTCAGCCCGTCACGCAGGCCTCCTGTTTGGGGGAGCAGGCCGAGCACGACGAAACCCAGGCCGAGGTTATCGGCCTTGCTGAGCGCGTGCAGACGAGTCAGGGTGTCGGGAAAGCGAAGAAGGCCGACGGTGCCGGCGAAAAAAAAGAATACGCCTGCCGACACTCCCGCAACCGTGATGATGTCGCGTGCGACGCTCATCTGTCCTCCCCCGGATCGGCCCCATCGGTTTCGAGGCGGGAGAGCCCCTTCTTGACGAATGCGATGGATGCGAAAGTGGCGAGCAGTGCCAGTATCAATGCCACGTCGACGGCCGCCGGCACGCCTGTCACGGTGCCGAGCAGCAGCAAGACGGCAATCCCCGCAGTCCCGATCAGTTGCGCCGCCATCATCCGGTCGGCATCTGTCGGGCCACGCAAGATGGAGACCAGCCCGAGCCCCAGCATCGCCAGGATCAAGCCGACTGCGGCAGTGAGGAATTCAGTCATTGTAGAGGGCCCGAACCAACGCCGCTTCCTCCGCGGCAAGTTCGGCAACGACCGGTTGCTCGACGTCGAGACAGTGATAGACGAGTTGTCCGCTCTCCTCCCCGGTTGGCACAGTGCCAGGCAAGAGGCTGGTGAGTGTCGTGAACACGTTCCGTTGCATCCCGCGTGAGAGGCCGGTCGGATAGAACACAAATCCCGGCCGCAGCGGCAGCCGGGGATCGAGCGCGCGGCGTGCGACGTCTACGCCGGCGACCACCGATTGGTATAGGAACAGCAGCGCCAGGCGGACCATGGCAGGAAATGACCTCCGGGATCTGCTCGGCTCCAGCAGGTGCAGGCTTATCCAGGTTGCTGCCACGATTGCTGCCGCGGCGGCAGGAATATCTGTCGGATTGGCGCCGGCGAGCACGAGCCAGAGGCAAAGGAAAAATGCCGCTCTGAAACTCGCGGTTCGCCACGATCCTCCAACCGCGACGACGGCACGCCCGTATCGATCACCTGAGGACCCTGTCATCCCGGTTTCCTCGGTTGCTCCCGGATTGTGTCGTCCGGGTCTGCCGTGCTTTGAGGAAGCGCGATTGCGCGCCCCAGACGAGAATTCAAACGACGGAGCCGCGGCAGGGGTCGCGACCGCTTCACCTGACGATTGCATCATGCGTCGTGGACGGAACCGGCGACATCGGGTGATTGCCTGATCATGTCTCAGGAATCTGCTGATGGCCGAGCACGGATTCCATCCGGCACCACCGAGTAGATTTACCGATGTTGACGGCGGACTCCTTCGGCAAAAATGCGGATGGCGGTACCGGGGAAAAATGCGACTGCGGACTGAGCAATCCTCCCGGCAAGATCTCACTCCCGGAATGGAACAGGTCATGTTCATGCACGGCAGCCGATCCGCGCCCCGAAACATCCTCACATCGACGCTGGTGACGGCGTTCTCGCTGATGCTGGCAGGATGTGGACGGGAAACCGAAACCAAGGACGCATCTCCGCCGCGGATCGTACGTACGGCGACCGTAGAAAAACGCAAGGTCACAACGCCGCTGACATTCTCCGGACGGGTCGAGGCAGAAGACGAGGTGAATGTCGCATTCCGGATCTCGGGACGATTGTTGAGTAATGACACCAAGATAGGCGACCGGGTCAAGGCCGGCCAGGTGCTGGCACGATTGGAGTCGCAGAATGAACTGAGCACGCTGCGGCAGGCGCAGGCCTCCCTTGCCGCCGCTCAGGGGCAATTGACCCAGGCGCGCAATCACTTCGATCGTCAGGAGACGCTGTTGGCGCAGGGGTGGACCACGCGCGCTAACTATGATGCCGCAACCCAGGCGCGGCAAACCGCGCAATCGCAAGTCGATGCGGCCGAAGCGCAACTGAACTCTGCGCATGACCTCGTTGGTTTCACCGAACTCAAGGCTGATGCACCCGGTGTGATAACAGCGACAGGTCCGGTCGCCGGCGAGGTCGTCCAAGTCGGGCAGATGATCGCCAGGATCGCACGGCAAAACGGTCGCGATGCGATCTTCGATGTCCCTGCTCAATTGATCAGATCGGCCTCCACCGATCCAGAGATTACTGTCAGCTTGGCTGACGATCCGTCGATAACGGCGCAAGGGCGCATTCGCGAAGTTGCTGCACAGGCCAGTGCTGTGACCCGAACCTTCGAGGTCAAAGTCGGTCTGACGGATCCGCCAGCCGCGATGCGGTTGGGTGCGTCAGTGATAGGGCGAGTGAGTACCACTGCAGGGCCGATGATCGATATTCCATCTTCCGCGCTGACCAGGATGAACGAGCAGCCCGCCGTATGGGTCGTCGACCCGGCCACCGCCACGGTCGCGGTGCGCAATGTGGACGTGCTGCGATTCGATGAAGCGCAGGCCATCATTTCCCAGGGGCTCGACATCGGCGAAATAGTTGTCACCGCCGGCGTTCAGGCGTTGCATCCGGGTCAGAAGGTCCGGATCCTTGGATCCGAGCCATGAGCGGAATCAATCTTTCCGACTGGGCTCTGAAACACCGTTCGCTGGTCGTCTATATGATGATGATTGCGGTGGTCGGGGGGACGCTGTCCTATTTCCGGTTGGGGCGAAACGAAGATCCCGCCTTCATCATCAAGACCATGGTCGTCCAGGCCGCGTGGCCCGGCGCAACTGTGGAAGAGACGATGAAGCAGGTGACTGAGCGCCTCGAACGTCACTTGCAGGAAACGCCGCATCTGGACTTCCTGCGGAGCTTCACAAGGGCCGGTGTCGCGACCGTCTTTGTAAATCTGAAGGGGAGCGCGAATGCGAAACAGGTGGCCGACACCTGGTACCACGTACGAAAGACGATCGGAGACATGCGTCATACACTACCCGCAGGCGTGATCGGGCCGGGATTTAATGACGAATTCGGTGATACATTCGGCATCATCTATGGCTTTACCAGTGACGGCTTCACTCGGCGCGAGTTGCGCGATCGGGTCGAGGACATCCGCTCAAGGCTGCTTCTCGTACCTGACGTGTCAAAGATTGAGCTTCTGGGCGAACAGGATGAAGTGATCTTCGTCGAGTTCTCCACGAAGGAGCTCGCGGCCCTCGGAATTGATCGGTCCGCTCTTATTGCGGCGCTCCAATCGCAAAACATCGTGCGTCCGGCGGGAACGATACAGACCGGCTTGGAAAGCATCTCGATTCGGGTATCAGGCAGCTTCCAATCGGAGCAGGACATCGCCAACATCAATTTTTCCGCCGGTGGCCGCATGCTCCGTCTGAGCGATATTGCGCAGGTGCGACGCGGCTACACGGATCCGCCCCAGCCGATGTTTCGGATCAATGGCAAACCGGCAATAGGCCTTGCAATCGCCATGCGGGATGGCGGCGACATTCTCGCGCTCGGCGCCAATATCAGAAAAGCAATGGCGCAAATCACCGCGGATCTCCCCATTGGAATCGAGCCCAGCCTGGTCGCCGACCAGCCCGTTGTCGTCGACCAGGCGATCCGCGAGTTTACGGTCTCGCTGATGCAGGCGATCGGCATCATCATGGTGGTGAGTTTCATCAGCCTGGGCGTACGACCCGGCCTGATCATCGCGCTGGCCATACCGTTCACGCTGGCGATCGTGTTTCCGATCATGGGACTTCTCAGCATCGATATGCAGCGAATCTCGCTTGGCGCGCTCATCATTGCGCTCGCATTGCTGGTCGACGATGCGATGACGACGACCGACGCGACGCTCAGTCGGCTCGCAGAGGGCGCAAGTAAGATCGAGGCGGCAACTTTCGCATATCGGACCCATGCAATGGCGATGCTCGCGGGCACGCTGGTCACGATAGCGGGCTTTATACCGGTCGGCTTTGCCGCGAGTTCCGCCGGTGAATACACATTCTCGCTCTTCGCAGTGGTCACGATCGCACTTCTGGTTTCCTGGTTCGTTGCGGTCATTTTCACGCCGCTGCTCGGAGCAGCGATCCTTGTTCCACCGAAGCAGACAAGTACGGCGGATCCGGGCAGGATCTTCCGCATGTATCGGAGTTTCCTGACTTTCGCGATGCGCGCGAAATGGCTGACGATCGCGATCTCCTTGGCGCTCTTCATTTGTTCGGTGCTTGCGCTGCCGCTCATCCCGCGACAATTCTTTCCATCGTCGGACCGTCCCGAATTGCTCGTGGACCTGAGCTTGCCGCAGAACTCGTCAATCCACGCGAGCGAGGCTGCGGCAAAGCGCCTGGATGCTGCCCTTTCGACCGATGCCGATGTGGCGCGGTGGAGCACCTATGTCGGGCGCGGCGCCATCCGCTTCTATTTGCCCCTTAATGTTCAGCTCCCGAACGATTTCTTCACGCAGGCCGTGGTGATCGCCAAGGATGTCGCTGCGCGCGAGCGCCTGCATGCCAAGCTCGAAAAGCTGCTCGCGCAGGACTTTCCTAACGCGATTGCGTTCGTTTCTCCGCTTGAGCTCGGACCGCCGGTCGGATGGCCGGTGCAGTATCGGGTCAGTGGGCCCGACGTGGAACGGGTGCGCGAAATCGCGCTCAAAGTCGGACAGATCGTAGCCTCCAGTCCGGACACCAAACAGGTGAATTTCGATTGGATGGAACCCAATCGCCAAGTGCGTATTCGCGTGGATCAGAACGAGGCTCGCCTTCTCGGCCTCAGTTCGCAAGCGATCGCGACAGTCCTGAATACGGTCATATCCGGCACACCCGTTACCCAGGTTCGCGACGATATCTATCTGGTCAATGTGGTGGCGCGTGCGACCAACGAGCAGAGGGGCTCGCTGGACGGTCTGCGCAACTTGCAGGTGGCGCTGCCGGGTGGGCAAACTGTTCCTCTCAGCCAGTTCGCCTCCTTCGAATATGATCAGGAGTTTCCGCTCGTCTGGCGGCGGGATCGCATTCCGACCCTGACGGTTCAAGCTGCTATAGCCGGCGACAAGCTGCCGGAGAGCGTGGTTACGTCGCTTTCGATGGCGATCGAGAACTTCAGAAAAAGCCTTCCCTCGGGGTACAGCGTCGTCGTGGGTGGCACCGTGGAGGAAAGTCAGAAGTCGCAGGCGTCTGTGCTGGCAGTGGTGCCGGTGATGCTGTTCGTCATGTTTACCGTCCTCATGGTGCAGCTCCAGAGCTTTCCGAGACTGTTCATGGTGCTCAGCGTGGCGCCGCTCGGCCTTATCGGCGTGGTTGCAGCGTTGATGCTGTCCGGCAGGCCCCTGGGTTTTGTCGCCATTCTCGGCGTGCTCGCGCTGCTGGGCATGATCAGCAAGAACGCGGTCATTCTGATCGGTCAGATCGACGCCGAACGCGCTTTGGGCAAGACGGCCTGGGACGCTGCGGTGGATGCCAGCAGTTCCCGTTTTCGGCCGATCATGTTGACGGCCGTATCGACTGTTCTCGGGATGATTCCAATCGCGCCAACAGTATTCTGGGGACCGATGGCATTTGCGATCATGGGCGGACTCCTTGTCGCCACCGTTCTGACGCTGGTCTTCCTGCCGACGCTGTATGTAGCCTGGTTTGCGCGGGACGAGAAAGAGCAACCGTCCGCGGGATCGCGCCCGGCCTGACGGCCGCTAAAATCGGAGCAGCCAAGGCACCAGCGCCAGGGTCGTTACCATCACGACGACGGTAAAAGGGACACCAATCTTCAAAAAATCGCCGAAACCGTAATTGCCCGGTCCGACCACCAAGGTGTTCACTGGCGAAGACACAGGCGTCATGAAGGCGGCCGAGGCTGCGATGGCGATAGTCATCGCGAAGGGATACGGCGAGGCGCCGATGTCCTTCGCGACAGCGAGCGCTACTGGCGCCATGAGCACCGCGGTTGCCGTATTCGAGATGAACAGGCCAAGGGCAGCCGTGATCACGAAGAGCAGCGCCAACAGGACTCGCGGTGATGCCTCGCCCGCAAGATGCGTCACCGCGTCGGCGGCGAGATCGACGCCACCGGTTCGTTGCAGCGCCAGCGAAAAGGGCAGCATGCCGACAATAAGAACGAGGCTCTTCCAATTGATCGAGGTATAGGCACTGTTGAAATCCACGCAGCCCAGCAACCCCATCAGCAAGCAGCCGATCAGAACCGCGTGCACGTTCGGCACCACACCGCTGACCATCATACCGACCGTCAAAGCCAGCACCGCCAGAGCCTGAGGTGCGAGGTTCGCGGCCGGCAGAACCTCCTTGTGCTCGGTCGGCAGGTTCAGGACAACAAGATCCGAGAATTCGGATCGCAGCTTGCGGATGTCAGACCAGAAGCCGGTCAGCAGAAGGGTGTCACCGACCTTCAAGGTCTCATCGAGCAGCCCCTTGCTCACGACCTCGCGACCGTGCCGCAACCCCAGCACCGTCAATCCCATTTCGCTACGGACCCGCGCCTGCAAAACGCTCGATCCGATCAGCCTGGATTCCGCCGGGACAATGACTTCGACCATGCCGATTTCTTGCGAACGATCGGTGAAGTAGCAGCCATCGCCCAGAGGAATCTTCTCGACTTTATAGTCACGCAGCATCCGATCGGTCTCGACATCGGGCGCGATGACGTCGAGTAGCAGGATCTGCCCGGCGGCCAGTTCGGTCCGTGCATTCGGGCGGCTCACCTCGGTCCCAAAGCGGCCGGGGAGCTCGATGGCGAGCAGATTCACACCACGGTCCCGGAGCGGAAGCTCTTCCAGGCGCTTGCCGACCAGCGGCGAGTGAGTCAGCACGCGCACGCGCAAGGCTCGATCGGCGAGGCCATACTGCGTCACCCAATCAAGCAAGTTCGGCTGACGGCGCTCGCCATCCACACGCTTGGCCGAGACGGGCAGAAACTGCCGCGCGAACAGCATATAGGCAACGCCGAGCGCCAGGAATGTGAGCCCAAAGGGCGTGAAGCTGAAAAAGCCGAAGCCTGCCGCACCTTGGCGGATCAGCTCGGCGTTGACCACGAGATTTGGCGCCGTCGCAACGAGGGTGAGCATGCCACTGATCAGGGCCGCAAAGCTCAAGGGCATCATCAGCTGGCTCGGCGCGGCACCTGTGTTCTGACAGATGCGCAGCACGACCGGGATGAAGATGGCCACCACGGCCGTCGAACTCATGAATGCACCGAGCCCGCTGACCGCGAGCATCAGCAGAACCAGCATGCGCGTCTCGCTGCTGCCGGCGGTCGCGTTCAGCCAATCGCCGAGGCGACGCGCCACACCGGTGCGCACCAGCCCTTCTCCGATCACGAAGAGACCTGCGATCAGCACGATGCTGGGATCACTGAACCCCGCCAGCGCCTCGTTGATGGTAATCACCCCAGTAAATGGCATGATCACGATCATCAGCAGCGCGACCGCATCCATGCGCGGGCGATTGGCCATAAACATCACGATCGCGGCCGCAAGCAGTAGAAGAACCAAGGCAAGATTGGTGTTCATGCGGAAATACCCGGTCGGTTAAGACGCAATCCAATCATGCTACGCAAACTGCTCATCCTGCGAATGGCCAGAGCATCGGCACGAGAAACGTGCCTACCAGGAAGAACCAGAGCAGCAACGGTAGACCCATCCTCCAGAAATCGCCAAATCGATAGCCGCCGGGGCCCTGCACCATGAGGCTCGCTGAGGCAGCGATTGGCGTAAGAAAGGAAGCGGCCGCAGCCACCGCCACAGTCACCAGCGCGGTGCGCGGCGAGACACCGACGGCTTCCGCGGAGGCAATCGCTATCGGAATGACGATGAGTGTCGTCGCTGTGCTGCTGATCAACTGGCCGATTAGCGCCGTGAGCAAAAACAGCCCCGCCAGCAGCGCGTACGGGCTCGCATTGCCGACAATGGCAACGAGTGTATCGGCGATGAGATAGGCTGCACCCGTCTTGTACATGGCGGTCGAGAGCGGGATCAGCGAAGCGACCATGATCAGCACGTTCCAGTTGATCGCCCGATAGGCTCGTTCGATCTTGAGTACGCCCAGCAGGATTACCGCGCAGGCCGCCGCCAATCCAGCGACGACTCTTGGCACGACGCCCGTCGCTAGCAGCGTAACCATGACCGCGAGAATGACAATGGCGCGTACGGAGCCGGTGCCCAGGGGCCTGGCCTGGCTGCGGATCATGTCGGGGGCAGCAACGACGAGCACGTTGGGATCGCGCCCGTACTCCTCAAGCGCCTCCCAACGGCCTTGCAGCAAGAGCGTGTCACCCGCCGCAAGAACGGTTTCGCCCGGCCCGAGATTCTCGCCGCCGCGTTGAACGCCCAGGATGATCAGATCGCCACTTTCGGTGACCATGCCGGGGAAGACGGTCTCACCGATCAAACGAGAGCGGGGCGGAAGCACCACCTCGGAGAAGCCGTGGCTATCGTTAAACAGTGCCTCCCGCATTTTGCCGATCGTCTCCTGGCAGGGCGTCAGGCCATGCTGCTCTGCGAACGCGTCCATCGCCGCCTGTTCGCCGCGCATGATGAGTCGATCGCCCTCGACGAGAGAATGCTGCCACGAGATGCTGTTCTGGCGGCGCGGGCGAATAGCGATGAAGCTGAGCTCCGGGTGGTTCTCGCGCTCCAGCCGCGATTCCAGCACCGCCTGCAACGTGCCACGATAGGGCGAGGCGGCGGTGATCTCGAGCTGGTACACCTGGTCAAACAGCTTGTATTGCTCGGTCAGCATGCGCGAATGGTGGCTCAGGTCTTCCGGCATCTCCCGGCTTGTGCGCACCGGCAGCAGCATATCGCCGAAAAGAACTACGATAGCCACGGTGCCGGCCAGGAGTGGTACGCCGATCACCGTCATCTCGAAGAAGCCGAAGGGCGCGAGGCCGACATCGCTTGCCGCGTCGGACAGCAGCACGTTCACAAGGCTTCCGGTCAGTACCAGCATCGAACCCGAATAGGAGGCGAAGGCGAGAGGCATCATGAGTTGTGCAGGCGGACGCTTGAGCCGGACGGAGACGATCACCAGCACGGGCAACAGGGCAGCCACTGCGCCACCCGAGCCGATCAGCGCCGTGAGAAAGGCCACGAGCAACATCGACAGCACCAACAGGCGTGTCCGGCTTTCGCCGGCATAACGGATCAGCACCTGGCCTGCCCACGTCGTGACGCCGGACGAATCCAGGCTGGCACTCACCACGAAGAGCGAAGCAATGAAGAGTATCGTGGTGTCGCCGAAGCCTGCCAGCGCCTCGGACAGCTCCAGAATGCCGGTCGCGTAAAGCACGAGTGTCGCACTTAGCGCCACGACCGCGACCGGCACCCGGTTCGAGACGAACAGCAGCACCATCGTGGCGATGATGGCGAAGGTAATGAGGATATGCGGCGTCATCGCACCTCGCGAGGGCGGTCCGGCCCGGAGCCAGCGCTGCGTGCCCGTGCCGCTCTACCGTGACAGCGCTTCCAGAATACGTGCCCAGGAGCGGATGCCCTTATGGAAGCTCTTGAGATTGTACTTCTCGTTCGGGCTGTGGATGCGGTCATCCTCGAGGCCGAAGCCTGCAAGCACCACGTCCATGCCCAGCGATTGTTTGAGCTGATGGGTCACGGGAATGGAGCCGCCACCGCCGATGAAGACTGCGGGCTTGCCCCATTCGGCCGTCAGTGCGTCGCGCGCCTTGCCGAAGGCCGGGGCCTCGATCGGGAAGCGGATCGCCTGACCCGCGCCATGCTCCAGGAATTCCACACGACAATCGGCCGGGACGCGTGCATGCACATGCTCCCGGAAGGCTTTGCGGATGGCATGGGGGTCCTGATCGAAAACCAGACGGAAAGACACCTTTGCGGATGCCATGGCGGGAATCACGGTCTTGAATCCGGCCCCCTGGTAGCCGCCGCCCATGCCGTTGATTTCGCAGGTTGGGCGCGACCAGACCATCTCCAGCGCGTCGCGGCCCTTCTCGCCGGCGGGAACCGAAAGCCCGATGGCGCCGAGGAAGGACTTTGCGCTGAAGTTCAGGCTGTCCCATTGCTCGCGCAGCGCCTTGGGAAGTTCCGGTACGCCATCATAGAAGCCGCGCAGCGTGACGCGTCCGTTGTCGTCGTGCAGGTCAGAGAGGATGCGGGCGAGGATGCGGTTCGGATTGGCCGCGGCCGAACCATAGAAGCCCGAGTGCAAGTCGCGGTCGGCGGCGTGTATGATGACCTCTTCACCGCAGAGTCCGCGCAGCATGGTCTGGATCGCCGGCGTCTCGGGGTCCCACATGTTGGTGTCGCAGATCAGGCCAATATCTGCGCGCAGTTCGGCGGCATGGGCATCGAGAAAGCCGGGCAGGTTCACGCCACCGGATTCCTCTTCGCCCTCCAGCAGGATCGAAACCGGAATCGGCAGTTTGCCGGTGACCGCCTTCCAGGCGCGGCAGGCCTCGACAAAGGCCATGAGTTGGCCTTTGTCGTCCGCGGCGCCGCGGCCCGTGATGATCTTCGCGCCATCGGGCATCGTCTGGATAGACGGGTCAAAGGGATCGCCATCCCAGAGCTCGAGAGGATCGACCGGCTGCACATCGTAATGACCGTAGAACAGCGCCGAGGGGCCGGGCACGTTGCGGTCATGCGCCACGACCATCGGGTGCCCCGGTGTCGGGCGCACCGAGGCGTCGAAGCCAATGCTCTTGAGGTCGGCAACGTGCCATTCGGCATTGGCCGTACATTCGGCCTTGTAAGCCGGATCGGTCGAAATCGACTTGATGCGCAGGATCGCGAACAGACGCTCGAGGGCCGCATCGAGATTTGCGTCGACGTTGGACAGGACATCATCGAGCTTGGTCATGGAGCCCTCCGGAGGGTCTTCTGAGCCGTTGGTCAGTACGCGGGCGCGATCGCCACATTGTCCGTCGTAGCAAACGCTGTTTCTTGCCAGGAGGTTACGATTGCTATTCGTTCCTTCCGCGCTTACGCGGCGCCGGGTCGGGAATTTCGCCTGGCAGGAAGTTGGGAAGCTTTCCTGCCGGGAAAATCGCAAGCAAGGCAACGCCAGCCATGATGATGAGGCCAATTTTCAAAGCGCGCAGTCGCACGACAGTGTTGACGCGCACCGCCTCCGCCACTTGAGCCGGAGAGGCCGTGGTTTGCTCCATCACGCTCTGCAGCCGGTCATTGCTGATGAAGGTGATGTTATCCAGGTCCAGCTGCGCCTGTATCTCAGGCGGCAATTTTGGATTTTCGGCGATGGTCTGCAAGACAGCCGCGCTTAACAAGCCGACGAGGAGTGCCCCGGCCACCGCTGTGCCGACGGCTGCGGCGAGATTGTTGGTCGTGCCGCGCAGCGAGCCGACGTCACCCGCGAGCTCTTTCGGCGAAGCCGTGACCAGCACGTTGAACAACAGTGTGACCAGCGATCCCTGTCCAATACCGAAAATCACCAGCCCAAGGAGAACCGGAACGGCGCTCCAATCATTCCTCACGACAAAGGCGAGCCAAAGGAGCGCCACAGTGCAGAGTATGAAGCCATAGCGTCCGATCTGCCTCGGCGTGAACCGACCATAAAATCGCACGATCAGCATCGCCGCGAAGAAGACGGTGAGGTTGAACGGCATCATGGCGATCGTTGTCGCCAGCGGCGTGCGTCCCTGCACGATCTGGATGTACAATGGAACCGAGAAATTGAGCATCGATTCCAGCGCTACGACAGCAAACATCGCATACACCGCCGCCCGCTCCTGCGGGGAGTCGATCACCTCGAGCGCAAGAAGCGGCGTCTTCCCCGCGGCCTGCTGTCTGTGGGTCCAACTCAGAAAACCCTGACCGAGCACGATACCCACCACGATCATGATCGGGGCGGGAGATAAGCCAAAGAGGTCGAATGGCGCATTGGTCCCCGCCAATCCCAGCCCCCACCGATTGAGGTTGTTGAAGCCGAAGCTGATCAGAATGATGGCTGCCGCAGCGAGGATGACGCCTACGAAATCGATCCGGACCTCCGGACGCGCCTCATCGGGCTTGAGTCGAAAGCTCAAAAGGAAAACCACAGCCGACACGGCGATCAGAATCCCGAACGCAGGGCGCCATCCGATGAATGTGCCTAGAGTACCACCGATGACAAACGCCAGAACGCCCGCAGCGGCGCGCGCGGAACCCAATGCGCCAACGGCTGTTGCCTGCTGCCGCCCCTTGTAGTTTTCCGCGATAAGCGCGACCAACGACGGTACGATCACCGCACCAGCCGCGCCGGACAAGGACTGCGCAGTAATCATGAGATCCGCGTTTGGACTGAACGTCATCAACGCCTGCGCGGCGCCGAACACGGCAACGGCAACGCGGAATACGTGCGTCGCTCCGTAGCGCTGTGTCAGCTTCGCGCCGAGCATGACGAAGCCGGCAACAAGCATCGAATAAGCCACGATACCGGTGGCGACCGTCGTGGGCGGAACGCCAAAACTGTTGACCATCCCTCCCAGCGCAACCGGCAAGGAGGCGACGTTGAAGGACATGATCATCTGGCCGAGGGCGATGGTGATCATCGGCACCCAGGATGCATTCTCTTCTTCAACGGAGTGAACCGTCGTCGCAGATGCCATCGTCATGGCGTGTCCCTGTCATTTTTTCTGAAGTCCAGCCCCAGTCGGTGCGGGCTGAATCTCCGAAAAGTGCAAACCTACGCTTCCGGGTTGGACATGAATAAATCCATGCCCAGCCGCTGCGACAGATACTTCGCTACAAGTTGTCCCTTGACGCTGTTTCCGGCGCTGTCCAGCGGCGGCGCAAAAGTCCCCAGACCGCCCTTTCCCGGGGAGACCGTGACGATCCCGCCGCCGATGCCGCTCTTGCCCGGTAGCCCGACATCGTAAAGCCAATCGCCTGATGTCTCGTACATTCCGGCAGTCGTCATGACGGCCAGTGCGTAGTGGCAGACCGACGGATCGACCACGCGCACTTTCGTGATGGGGTTCACGCCACCGTCCGCCAGAGTCGCGCCCATTACCGCCAGATCCTTGGCACTCACATTCAGCGCGCATTGTCTGGTGTAAAGATCGGTCGCCTCTGCCGGATCGCAGTAAATCCGTTCGAAACTCTGGAGCAGACGGGCGATGCTCTGGTTTCGGAAGTTGGTCTCCGTCGCCGAGGCATAAACCTCGCCGTTGAGCGCAAGCGGACGTCCGGCGAACTGTGACAATCCGTCGTAGATGAAATTCCATTTCGCATCAGCCATCGCTCCCGGGACGAGGCTTGTCGTCGCAATCGCGCCCGCATTCACCATCGGATTTGTCCGGCCATCGGGGCTGCGTTCGACGGCAGCGAGCGAGTTGAACGGAAGGCCGGTCGCGTTCGCTCCAAGCTTCTGGCGTGCCTGCGCCGCGCCGAGGGCCTGACAGACCAATGCAAAGATGAACGGCTTGGAAACGCTCATGATCGAGAACTCGTATTCGGCCGCCCCTACGGCGTATACCGCGCCGTTGGTACCGACCACGCAAACGCCGAACAGGTCGCTCGGCACTTCCGCGAGCGCGGGATAAACTTGAGAGTTCTTGCCGTCCGTATTTGATTTGTAGCGCGCGTACACCTCGTCGATCAGCGAGATGACTTCAGCTTCGGCCGGCAGGTGCCCGGTTGATACGTAGGAATAGTTGTTGTCGGCATCGGCGTTCGCATTCATTGCGCGTTCCAAGCCTCCATAATGAGAAGCACCGAGGGAGCCCCCGACATGTGTCGGGTCAAACGCTCGCCGTTTTCGTTCGCCGCCTTTAACGAGGCCCAACGGACCGTCATCCAACGTCGATTTTCCTTGGTGAACAATCAGGCCATTTACCCGGACATCTCGGGGTTTTTCCGGGTTAGGGCTGCCTTGTGCCTCACAATCCCCAAGGCAAGCCTAGCAGGTACCAGACAACGAACAGCACGGTCCAAATGATGGCCATCCAGAGAGTGTACGGCAACATCAGCGCGACGACCGTCCCGACACCCGCTTTCTTGTCGTAAATCTGGGCAAATCCGACCACCATGGCAAAGTAGGCATTGAGCGGGGTGATCGCGTTGATCGGCGAGTCGCCTATGCGGTAGGCGGCCAGGACGGCTGCGGGATCGACGTTAAGCTGCACGAACACCGGTACGAAGACCGGCGCGAAGATGGCCCATTTGGCGATCGCGGGCGTGAACACGAAGTCCAGGATCATGACGACAATGATGAAGCCAACCAGCAGCCACAGCGTGCCGATATTCGCGCTTTTCAAGACATCGGCCATCGTCAGGGCCATCAGCGTTGGAATGTTGCTGTAGTTGAAGTAATCGACGAACTGGCTGATGACGACGAAGAGGAGGATGGTGCCGCTCAGCGAAGCCACCGCCTTGGTCATGGCCGCGATGACGGCCGTGGAGCTATTCACCGTTTTCGCGCCGATGCCGTATGCGATCCCGGTTGCAAGGAACAGCACCATGATGACCCCGATCAGGCCGTTCATGAATGGTGAGTTGCCGATCAGGACGCCCGTCGTCGGATTGCGCAGGGGCGCGCCCGACGGAACCGTCAACAGAAGGAACAGGATCACGACCCCGAGCAGCGCAAAGCCGCTGTACCTCAGCCCACGCGACTCGTCGGCGGAAAGCTGCCCTCCGTTCGCCCCCGGCCGAGTGTTGGCGGTCTTTTCGGCCTGGTAAGCGCCCAGCCGTGGCTCGATGATCCGGTTGTTGATGAGTGCGATGACGATGGTCAGGACAAGAACAGAGGCGATCGAGAACGAGACGTTGGCGGTCAGATCCAGCGACGTGGTGGGGTTGACCATGTGGATTGCGTCGTTGGTGATTTCCGTCAGAACGGCATCAAGCGGCTTGATGATCATGTTCACGGTGAATGCACCGGCGACTGCGGCAAATCCCACAGCGAGCCCGGCGAGAGGATGCCGGCCAACGCTCAAGAAGGCGGCGCCGGCCAACGGGATCAACACCACATAGCCGGCGTCTGCGGCAATGCTGGACAAGATGCCGACGAACGCGACGATGTAAACGAGTGCCCAACTCGGAGAGACGGCCACGAGTTTTCTGATCAACGCGTTGATCAGGCCGGCTTCCTCGGCGACGCCGACGCCCATCATGGCGACGATCAACAGCCCAACCGCGGTGAAACCCATGAGGTTAGGCACGAGCCGGGTGTAAATATGACGAATTCCATCCGCCGTCAGCAGGCTATTGGCGGCAGAGGTCGCGGTCTCGATCTTGTGAGTATCCGGATTGATGGCCTGATAGGTGACGCTTGCCCCCAACATGTAGAGTAAGTGAGACAGCACCAACACGATGGCGATGAGGATCAGGAATATCACGACGGGGTGCGGGACGCTGTTTCCGACACGTTCGACAGTGTCGAGGGCTCTTTGCGTCATCGTCTTCGATGGCGGCGTGCTCGTGGCGTCACTGCGCGCGCTCATGTCGGAAATCCTCCCGCTCCATTAGCGACGGCTGGAGCAGCGCTGGTACCGTGATGATCCATGCTATGAGAACAGCGAGGAAGGATCGGACGCCAATGCGCGCTCGAAACCGCTGATCTCGTAATCAACGCGACGACCGCCTACTCCTCTGACGAAGATGCCTGCGTCATCGCCGCGAGTGCGGCGACGATCTGAAAGGGCCATGGAGGCACGGAGGCCTCTCGGGAGAGGATTGCTCATCCTTTCGCGATCTGTCTGTTCACACGCTGCCTTACGAACAATCAATAGGGCGCATCAAAATCCGGCTGAATACCGAATGCGCCTAGATTGTTCCGGGGCAATTACCGACCCGAACGAACGTCTGTGTCAGCAAGGCTTCCATGTCTGCCTGCGAAGCAACAAGGCTGTCTTCAGAACCGCACAGTCGCCGAGCCAAGGATGCGATTGGCGGTACCAGAGCCGGCGCTGACCGGGGCTGTTGCTGCGGTGCCGCCGTACACGTCCCGATGGGAGTAGACATATTCAAGACCGACGTCGAGCCATCCGGTCCCGACGCTGTTGCCACGAAGCTCGGCGAACGGGCTCCAGATCAAATTGACGATCCCCTGCTGCATGGTGCTGTTCAACGACGTCGCCGAGGCAGATCCCGGCACGAACAATTGCGCATAGGACGGATATTGCTGCCATGCGTAGGAGTAGACGAAATTGCTGCGCAATTGCGGTGTCCAGAAGCGGCGGTAGCCTGCGCTCGCGCCATAGGTCGGGAGGGCGTCGAGGCTGGGATCGACAACGCCGGGCAGGCCGATGTTGGACAGCGCATCCTGGCCGAAGGTATTGGCGCCGAAATAGCGCCCGATGCCTTGGCCGTAATAGGCCATGCCAACCAGCTCGTCCGGACCGAAAGCTGGTGACAGCCATCGCATTGGGAAGCGACCGCTGCCCGCGAGACCCCAACCGGCGGTATTGCGTTCGACCGCTGGCGGCGCTGCCGCCGTACCAGCCGTGCGGATGGTGAGATCGCGCAGCAGGCCGCGCAAATCGAGGCCCAGGCCATCGTTCCGGTATTCGAGCCGGCCGAGTAGATCGGGCACGGAGGCAAATGACGGACTCAATCCACCAAAGCCAGCCGGGGTGCTGATCTGCGTGAATACCCCTGCCGCGGACGTGTACTGCGTATCCGGCATCTCGATCGAAACGTGCCCGGTCAATCCCGGAGCCAATGTCGCGGTCGCCCGAACCTGCGCCTGGCGCACGAATGACTGGTTGAGATTGGTCGAGAAGTTCACGGTTTCATAAACGCCCTCGTTCCACAGGCTGTTCGCCCAGCCGACCAGGACACGAAACTGTTCGCTGCCGACCTCGCCCCAGGCCTGACGGAGCCGAAAGACCGCATTGGGTGAGGCTGCCGTGCCCCCGCCGAAGTCGCCTTCCAAGCGGGTTTCCAGAGTGCCCCAAGCGGTCGCCGTGCGCGTATCCATACCGATGCGACTGAACCGGGCGGACAATCCGGTATCGCCTCCCTGGATGTCGGCGGGGCTTCCGGAAAGCGGAATGGTTTGCACTGTCGGCGCATCGGACTGATTGCGGCCATTGAAGTCGTGGTAGCCATGGACGTTCGCGAAACCGTAGAATCGCACCTCGGACTGCGAACCCGGGATGCGCAAGGACAAACCCGGGAGATCGGAACGCAGCGCGTCCTCGCCTTCGCCGTCGAACTGACTGCCCATCGGTTCGGGCGGACGCAGGCCCGGAATGGGCGCCGCCGCAGCTTGTGGCGGGACCGCAGCATTCGCGGTTATCCGCGGCTCAGTCGACGCAACCGGAATCGCAGGCGGCTTTTGCCCGGCGGTCGGGGCGACGACGTCACGACGTGCGGTGGCGGCCTGGGACTTCGAATGCTTGTCGCGTGCTTCGAGTTCGTCGACGCGATGGCGCAGCGCGCTGATCAGCTTGTCACCTTCTGTTGCGCGGGCTTGCAGAGCATCGAGACGGCGCATCAACTCTTCCATGGAAGGTTTCTGGTCCTGGCTGGCGGGTGTCTGTGCCAAAGCCGGACCGGCAAATATTGCGATTGATGCAACGCTGCAAAGCGCTCGGAATGTTCGCACGCAAGCCTCCTGTTGACACGTTTGGGGCACATCGAGTTTTGCGCTTGATTTCAGCGATCGCAAGCCAGCTCCATCGAAGGTCGAAATTTTCGGCAAGATTGTGCCATTTCGGTTGTACCGCAACGCAGTTGCATCGCGCTCGGTCGGCTTAACATCATCCTGCAACGCAGAAAGCGATCTCAGGATAGGGAGGGGGGGCGTGAAATCGAAATGGCTCACAATCCCACCACTGTGCGCTGCGTCCCGTACGTGGCACGAATTGCATAGTCATATGCCGGAATTCATGCCAGTCATGCGAGGTTTTGGTCTTCGGAGAATACAACCTGCTGGCTCAGGGTAAGATCGAGCGTATAATCCGATCTATCCCCTAGGGCGTTTCCTGTAGTCCGGTGATCGATACTGGGACGACTGGAGAGGGAGCGTTAGAGATTGAGCGTTGAGTTCGACCTCGAAAACGACCCGGAAAGTTGGGTGCGCACCGTGAAGCCACACAGTTCTCCTGCTCGCGAGCCGGCGCGTCCCTTTAGCAACGATCACCTGATCGGCCAGGGCGCAATTGGCGATCGCTCATATTGGACACACTCCGAAGAGCTCCTTTTCGCGGTCCGCCCCTTACGCGGCGGGCGCTTCGTGTACGAGGCAATCAATCAGGCCTTCGAGGCTCTCCTTGGAATGTCGCAGCAGGAGGTCCGAGAGCTGGACGTCTTCGAATGTCTTGCTAACGAAGACGCCGAGCGTCTCTGTGAAATCCTCAAGGGATGTCTTGCGGAAGGAACCGAGGCCAAAATTCAGCACAGTCTGATGCTCGGCGGCTTGCTGCGGGATGTCGAGACAACCGTTGTTCCGATCCTCCATCCCATGGCCGGCAATGCGGCCCGGTTGATTGGCGGTCATCGGTTACTCCACAAGGAGGGGCTCGACTGTATGACTGAAGAGGCTGCTTTCCTTCACGGGGACGTCAGCCTGATGTCCATCCGCGAGGACATCCACCAGCGGATCGCATCGGAGCTTCATGATTCGACATGCCAGGAGCTGGTTGCCGCCAGTCTTGGTGTGATGCGTGTCCGCACTTGCCTCGATAACCCGCGCGGCGTCGAGCGGCTTTGCGATGATATCGACGCGTCGATCGACGCGGCACTCAGGGAAATCCGTTCCCTGACCTATCTGCTCCACCCCCAGGATCTGACGGACCGGGGACTCAAGGCGACGATCGAGCAGCATGCCTTGGGGTTTCGTGCACGTACGTCGTTGCGGGTGAGCACGAGGATACCCGCCGCCGTCGATAAGCTACCTTACGCGAGCCAGCTCTCGGTTCTGCGGGTCATTCAAGAGGCGCTCACGAACATATTCCGCCACGCGAAGGCGACGGAGGTCAGAATCGTCGTCGAGGCGATCGAGGGTCACTTCCATCTGACGATCAGCGACAACGGGCGCGGCTTTCCGGTCGATCACACAAAACGTGGCAACGGTGCGATATCGCCCGGTGTCGGCATTCCCGCCATGAGAGCGAGACTTAAGCAGCTTGGGGGCACGTTCGAGATCAGGTCCGATCTTGCACCGCGACATTCCGGCACGACGCTGTGTGCGGTTTTCCCGCATGGTCTCATGACCAAAAGGCGTAGCCGGCGCGCGTCACTGAAATCATAAGCCAGCGTGTGCACGGAATGACGGAGATCAGGGACCCCGAGGGCAGGCAGTCTCTGTCCGTCGGTTCCAGGAGTTCCCTACGCGAAACGAAGGCCGATCGACGATGATCGTGTCGCGGTCCGATTTGGGTTGCGTGTGGGCAAGACCGGTCGATGTCTGTGGAAACGCCGAAGTTTGGTACATCCGCCCGGAGATATCAGGGTTTTGTAGGATAACCCATTGGGGAATAATCGGTAGATTGGCAAACTTGACTGCTGGAAGTCTCCATCGATTGCCCGACAGGTTCTGGGCCCGCATACGGGAACGAGGCCGTGAAACGCATCGTGGTTGCGGATGATCATGAAGTCGTACGTTCCGGGCTCCGAGCGATCGTTGAGACCCGCTCAGACTGGATCGTCAGCGGAGAGGCGACCAACGGCGAGCAGGCTGTGGCCGTGGCGATGGAGACGCGTCCGGACGTCGTGATAGCCGACTATTCGATGCCGCTGATGAACGGACTTGAGGTCAGCCGCCGCCTCAAGTCGATGCACCTGCGCACCGAAGTATTGATCCTGACGATGCACGAGAATGAGGAATTGCTGACTGAAGCCATCCTGGCTGGCGTTCGCGGCTTCCTGTTCAAATCGGACGCCAGTAGGCACCTGATCTTCGCGATCGAGGCCTTGCTCGATGGGAGACCTTACTTCACGGGCGTTCTGTTGGAGAAGTTGCTCCACGAATACCAGGCCGGCAAGCAAAATACGTCCGACATGCTGCTCACCGCGCGCGAGCAGGGCGTTGTCCAGCTTATTGCAGAGGGACACACCAACAAGTCGATCGGCGTCATCCTGAAGCTGAGCGTAAAGACCGTCGAGACCCACCGCGCGTCAGCGATGCGCAAGCTGAGAATGTCATCGACGGCCGAGCTGGTCCGCTACGCCGTTCGCAGGAAGCTCGTCAACCCTTGATGGAGCTTTCAATACGAGCCGCCGCGTCGCTTAGCGATCAGCGACAACACGTTCTCCTGTTGGAAGTGCCGCGATTTCCTCTGGACCGACAGCGGTGCTGCCAACGATTTCCGGACTTGGGCAGACCCGCTCCAGGTGCATTCGGGCATTTCCTTCCAGCCGCCCGAGCCTCGGACGCACGACGTTGCTCTCCGAATTCGACGGAGCAACGTCGAGCTTGGCACACCTGGCTGACCGGCAGCGCAATGACGGATTATGATCGTCTGACGGATGCCCATTTTCAGCCGCATAAGCCTGGAATGCGACCGGCAGGTCATTGATTGTCCTGAAACCGCAGCTGACTCTTAATCAGCCGTGTTGTCGGATTTTTGAGGCGCGCAGCGCTCTCTAGCAAACCCTCATTCCCGTTTGGCTCGCCGTTCTCTAACGTGCAGCCTTAAGCGGAAGATTGAAGCAGATATCGAAGTCCGGACGGGTGTGGGGAAAGGCGGTAGCGCTCTCCCGCTACCATACCTAGGGCAGCTACCAGCTCCTAAAATCTTTAGATACTTCAATGAATTAAGTCGCACTCAGTCGCGGCGTCGCGACCTGTGTTCCCCACACTGGGCACGGTCTGAACATGGCTCGTCACGCTTACGTTTCCCGCCGGGCAGCCGGAATTGCGAGATGGAAGATGGGCGTCGCCGCCATGTAAAGTTTTGCGCGGGCGACTACGCCGTCCAGGCCCTCGCGCGCGGCGGCGTCGGTCCTGGCGATGATCACGAGATCGCGCCGCGCTTTCGCTACGGCTGCGACCTTCGCCGCCATGTCATGCGCATCGGTGATCTTCTTGTCGTTCAACTGATCTTCGAGGTGAGGCTTGCTGCTGGCCCCGAGACCCGCGTCAAATCGTACGGTGGATGAACAGCCGCCGGTGCTGATCAGCCTGCTATGCTTTCCGTGCGCTCGGGGCGTCGCCAAAGGCCGAGCCTGAACCACAGCAGTCTAGCGAAGCTCGATGGATATCGTATGTCCCAGGCCGGGCGCCGCGGTTTGTCGAGGCGTTCGACGATGAGGAATAAGCTCGTTGCAGCCATGACCGGCAAGTGCCCGCCTTGCGTTGCCAGCGGAATGAGCATCAGCGCCCAGCAGGTTCCGCAACACCAGATACCTTGTGTGGCGCCATATTTGAGAGCCGCCATGTCCGCGCCGATCCCATGAGCCGCGAGGGGCGGCTGATCGTGGCAGCGGTTCAGGCAGAATTGCTTCGCGGGAGAACATTGC
This sequence comes from Bradyrhizobium sp. CCGB20, assembly GCF_024199855.1. NCBI lineage: Bacteria > Pseudomonadati > Pseudomonadota > Alphaproteobacteria > Hyphomicrobiales > Nitrobacteraceae > Bradyrhizobium > Bradyrhizobium sp. CCGB20. The sequence goes on from NZ_JANADN010000001.1 coordinate 1,031,957, forward strand.
CAGACAAGGACCAGCGTTCCGACCAGTGCGATCGTCGCGATCGGCGACGGCTGCATCAGTTGCAGCGCCAGCATCGTGAGCACGATGGGAACGCCACAAGCGGCCCAGATGGCCCAATACCCGATCATGAAGAGCGCCAGCGAACGCGGGCGCCGGCGCGGCAGGCTGCGCGCGCGGACGTGTCCGACGGCGCCGGCGAGCATCGGCGTCATCATGGCGGCGACCATCAGCATCCATTCGCCGGCGAGCCGCGCGGGCGAGGCGAACGTCATGGCAAAGACGAACCTGTCGAGCGACAGCGCCGACCAGACGTCGCTGTTGCAGAAGGCCACGAGCTTGCGATCATCCGACAACGCGATCATCGCCGTCCACGCGGCGGCAGCCGCGATGGCGAGCGGAGTACGGATTTGCAGGCGCTCATAGGCCGCGGGCGTCATGAGGCGACCGTCAGTCGCCTTGCCGCACGATGCTGATGCGGCCCACACTCACGTCGGCCGATTGCTGGACCGGCGCGACGGCCTGGAGACGAACGCCGACTTTTGCGGGATCGACGTTTACCGAACCGGCGAACTCCTGATAGGGCTTGGTGATGTTCAGCACATATGACAAGCCGTCGCCCGTGTGTCCGGCATCGGTCTCCGTCGCCTTGGTGACGCCGAACAGCCCGATGCTCCCGACTTGCCGCTCGATGGTTGGTGCACCGTCCTTGCCCGCAAACTGCATGTAAACCTGTAGAACGGTGGCGTCGGAATATCCGCGCACATTCTCCAGATTGAGAAAGACCTGCTCCGCGCGCGCCCCGGGCGCAGGACCCGCAGCCAGCCTGCCGGCAACTTTTGCATGCATGTGCGTATCGAGCTGGACGGAGGTCTCGGCGCCTTTTCCTGCGACGGGAAGCGCGTGGGCGCTGGCGCCGACCACTTCAATTGCAGCTCCAGTTGATTTTGGCATCGCGACCGCTCCGGATGGTGTCGCTCTCATGCCGGCAACCGGCGCCAACGGCGTACCTGCCGGCGAGAAATCGCTGTAAGTATAGCCCAAGCCGGCAAAGTCCGACATCTGTTCCGGGGTGAACTCCCAAGGTGAGCCGTCGGGGAGAGGAACAACAAACGCGTGCTGCCCGAGGCTGGCAGGTCCTTTCTTCCAGCTGGTTTCTTCCGGATCGGTGTTGCGACCATCGCTCTGCCTCCAGCTCTGCCAAAGTCGATCGATGTTCGCGTGGTGCAGCCAGAAGATCGGGTCCAGGCCGGCCGTCACCGGCGATGACATCAGTCCCGGCAATGGCCTTGTGCCCGCCTCCGGGAACAACATCTCGCCACCGACGAGGCCGTGAACCTGGTCGTGCGGTTGACCTTCGATGTCGCCGTGCATGGCGCCGCCGTGTTCGAAGCCGGTGTCGATGCCGCCGAAGCCGCGGTCGCCGCCACTTGCCACACCGGTGAACTCGTGAACGTCCATCGCATCCAGGTTCACGGCTTCGAGCGGGACGAAGACGTTGCCGGGCTGTGACGGGTCAGGCCCCCACCGCTGCTCGATGAAGAGCGGGTTATTGCCCGTGCCGTCCGGCCAGTCCTTGCTGCCGAATGCCGGCGGCAAGCCATTCTGGCCGGCTTTGAAATAATTCCAGTAAGGCAAGGTCCAGTCCGCAGGTCCGCCGAGTTGCACAACGGTCGCGCGAATGAGCTTCTCGAACCCGATCAGATAGCCGCGATGCCACGGCAGAAAATACCAGCTGCCGTGCTGACATTGCAGCCAGAACTGATCGAAATCCGCCTTTGCGGGCAATTGCTCGTCGAGCGCTTGATAGCCGTAAAACTGCCACAGGCCCTGATGGTACCCGTGCATGCCGGCCCAGAAGCGCCAGCTGGTGCGATCGTTGAGCGGCTTCGCCCTGAGCGCGCCGACCGCGCGCGCATACCAGAGAATCGGATCTGCCCAGTCGCCGCCCAGCTCCCATATGTTCTGCCGAACCAGCATGCCTTCCCCTCTGCCCCCCAGTTGCGGCGCGGATGCGGTGGAAGCGCGTGCGGATGCGGCCGCAGGGCTGTGCGCCCCCGCGAGATTGATCCTTTTCTCAGCGAGCGTCTGGCTCTGAAAGCCGGCATTCTGGGTCACCCGGATGTCTACCGATGACGCTCCCGGAAACTGATTCTGGTCGACCTCGAAATCGGGAGTCGGCCTTCCAACCGCCAGTGTCTGCCACTGATCGGCATTGTCAGGCTTCGCCTGGATCAGATAGCTGACGCCGGCGCGCTGTTCGACGTGGGGCGCCCCCACTGTAAATCTGTTCAGCCGGCCGGGTTGCGGCAGACCCAAGGTCATCGTTCCCCGCAATTGACGATCAAGCACTGTGGCCGCGGAGGAGGGCTTGAACGCGTCGAGCATCTTGCCCTGGTACACGAGCTCGATTTGCGAGAGCGCGTCGGTGACGGCGATGTCCTGTTGGATGATCGCGCGATGCGGCGTCTCCCCCTCGTCGTGACAGGCTTCAAACCTCAACTCGGGACGCACCTCGGAGATGGTCTGCCCGTTGACGTCCTTGAGGATCAGCCTGACGTCCGGGCCCATGTTGAGGTCCCGGCCCGCGGCGCTTGGGGCTGCCTGCTGGGCCGAGCCCGTTCGCATGCGCGATGGAAGCACATAGCGAATCCGTCCCTCGCTGGATGCGGTGTCGATGTTGGCGACCACGTGCGCGAATGCGTTGCCTTCTCTCTCAGCCATCGCAAGATCCTTTCCGCAGCGCCGTGCCAGCCCACTCGTGAAATCAAACCATGGCTGGTGCGAATTGCTCGTCTTCTGCCCTCAATCTGGTGCGGATCGCCTCGAACGTATGGCTGCAAAGCCACTGTCGGTCCGCATAGGTCATCACATCGTGATGGCCGGGTCCTGCGAGAGCTTTCAGCGGTATGCCGAGAGCTCCATCGCCCAGATCGTACCCGACGAATCTGCGATCGGCGTTCGACAGCTGCCCGTTGGCGAATGGAAATTGGGGATCGGAGGCATCCTGGTCCCCGACCGGAAAGCCGGGGTGGAAGCGGCCGAACGTGTGACCGAGCTCGTGCGCGCCGTACCAGTCGGCGTATGAGGCATCGGTGTCGCCGGCAAAGCCGTTTCCAGCACCACACGGCCCGGACGCGACCGTATCGGGTTGCGGGGTCGCCGGAATGCCCATCGCGCGGCCGCGCATGAAGTTTGCGCGATTTGCATCGTCGACCAGGCCGAAATAATGCGTGCGCGGATCGACGCCTGCGCTTACGTCCGCGCTGCGGATGGCGGCAACCTGCATGTTCGCTTGCACGACGGTATCGACGTTGAACGGTGCCGTGAAATCGGCGTCGACAACGATATGCGACCAGATGACCGAAGGTACGGGGTAGGCACGTTCGAGGAAGGAGCGCAGATAGGTGAAATGAATCGCGTCGGGCGAGTGGGTCGTGTTGGTCCTCGTGTCGCGATACCGCAGGCCAATGCAATGAATTCGGAGGGGTGGTGCTGCAACGAAGGTGGCGGGCTTGCGGCGGGTGCCGGTCAGGGGCTGGTCCGCGCCTCCCGCCTGTGTCACGCGGTTGACTTCGATGACGATATCGCCTGCGCGGGTCATGTTCTCCGGCAAGCGAAAATTCAGACTTTTTTCGATCGCTTCGCGCTTGTCGGGAAGCGTTGCAGTGTCTGCGGGATCCAGGTTCAACTCGTTCAAGGCCGGGACGAATGTGGCCGGTCCCGTCTCGCTCGCCCTCACTGCGATCTCACCCCGCAATCTCGCGACCGCGGTCACGCTCGACTGCTTGATATAGACCCGCACCAGCGTTGCCTTGCCGGCAACGAGCGTCACCTGGCTTTCGACGTCCTGGATGACCTGGCAAACCTCGATCGCCTCGATCTCCAATCCGATTGCAAATCCAATCCCCGCTGGTGCTTCCAGCTGAGGAGGGGCAAAGGCATGATTGTGCGACACGTTTCGCTTGTTGCTCATGGCCGAGCTCCCTCGACTCCGCAATCGTCGATACTCTGAAACCGAACTAAAAATCTATGGTTGAGGAATAGCAGATTTGAATCGTTAACGCGAGTGGTCTTTGACGGTCTTTATCGGCCGCCGGAAATACCTGCAACGACAACAGAAAATATGGACGGCCACGATAGCGGCCGGTCATGATTGGTCTGCGACAAAACGCCGTCGTGTTCGGCGTTCGTGCATCGTCAGAACTGCGTAATCGCCTTGCCGTCCGCCCCGACCAGGCTCGACGGCGCTTCCCCGAATACCAGTCCCTCCGGCTGAAACTTGATCGTCTTGCCGCCTTCGACGAACTCCGCAAAATTCTTCGGCGTGGCCGAGTGCACGCCGTTGGTCAGGAAGTCGTCGATCTCGTAGCAGGTGTCGGGCTTGCCGCCGGAGCCTTCGCCCAGGAACTTCTGGAAGTTCTGGCTCGTCACCTTCGCTTTCTTGCGCGCCGACCAGTTGGTGTAGCGGCGGTAGAGCTTTGGCATGATCACCGGGCCCTTGTCGGTCGCGAGCACGTCGGTCTCGTTGGCCTTCGGCTCGCGCAGGTCGAAGTTGAAGGCAGGAATTGTCTTGGCGAGGTGCTTCCAGACCGGCAGCTTCTTCGATCGCGCGGTCTTGGTCAGCACAAGGAAGGCCTTGATCTCGTCGTCGTTCATCGAGGAGTAGAACGTCGGATAGGCACAGCCCTGCTCGACAAGCCAGTGGTTGATGTCGACGGTCTTGCCGGCGACCGTGACCTCGATGTCGCCGACCAGCCGGCCATAGGTGTCGAACACCTCGTTCGGGGCATCGACATGGGTGAACACCCGGCAGGCGAGTGTCGCTTCGCCGCTGCCTGCGAGGAAATCATGCAGCGTCTTGCTCGACGTCGCGCCGAGGAATTGGCGATAGGAATGGGTGACCTCGTGATAGGCCTGCTTCTGGGCGTCCGTCAGCCCCTTCTTCTCGGCGGCCGAGAGCGGCGAGGGCTGATAATGCAGCTCGGGCGCGTCGATGCCCTGAAGGCGAACGGTGAGCTTGCCGTTCTTGATCGGCGCCGTCGCGGTCCGGCCCTTGACCTTGGCGCCCTCGAAGACATGGGTCGGCTGGAACGGCACAGCGTCGTTCTTGCGGAAGCGGATCGCGTCAGGCGCGATCGTCACCACGACCTTTGTGGTGTCGGCGTCCGACCGGCCCTGCGGCCAGAACTGGCCGACATCGATGGTGCCTTCGACCTCCAGCAGTCCAACGGGCATCGGCCGCTCCTGTCACACGGGCGCGACGACCGCTTTCCGGAGAGGCGACTCGCGCACTACTCTGTAGCGGATCATCTTCGTGCGACAGGCCCGTGACGCCAGATGGGACCGACGCGACGCGTTGCGGCGCGTAGAGACGGCTTTCAACTGACACGAAGCTGACGGCGGCGTTCTCGCCGAGCGCGGCCAGAAGGGGGGATCGGCCGGTCGGTGCCCCCGCACGCCTGTGGCGCGTGCGGGAGGCGACGACAGCCATTCTCTTGATCGCGTCGAATGTCTCTGAAGCTCAGGCTCTGAACGGGCAGACCATCGTCAGATGGAGCAGCGTCGGCCTATCCGCGCCCTTCTTGTACTCCCACTCCAGCCGGATCTCGTGCCGGTGGGCATAGGCATCGTTCGGCGCGTGGACGATGATGTTGGTCTTCATCGGGATCGGCGGCTCGGAATTGAAGCATTTCCGGACGCAGGCATCGAGCAGATCGCAACGCGTCAGGGGGATGACGCCCGGCTCATCCTTGGACAGGGGGATCGTGTTCGGCTGGGTGCTGAGGTCGACGCGAGCCCGGCCCTTCTCCTTGTGCCAGTACTTGGCGCTGTCCTGCGGCCACTTCGAGGCGGGCGTCAGAATCAGGTGATACTGGCCGTATTCCAGGCTCGGCAGATCGATGTCGTCCGATGCCTTGAGCTTGGCCACGCTCTTCTTCATGTTCGCCAGCGGGTAGTAATTGCTGTTCATCAAATTTCTGAATGAAGCCCCATTGTAAGTCTTCGAGCCCATGCCTTGTCCCTCAATATGTCCGTGGCCTTGCGAAAATACATACAGCTCCGCGGCGCCGGTCAGTTGGCCAACCTCGCGCCGCCGAAACATATGCCCCATCTTTGCTGGGATTTTTTTACGCTACCACTCAGGACTGTGTTTCGTCCAGATCGCCAACCGCGTTGTGCTCCGCTAACGGTGAGGAGCGGGCCCGATTGCTAAGCGGTTCTCGATTGGTATTCTAATCGAGAGTTTGTTCGCGGATTCTGGTCGACAGAATGGCCGCGACCTTTGAGGCGCAGGAATGCATTGCTTCGCGTGTCAGTCGGCGATCAATCCGGACGATAGCTGGTGCTCCAAATGCGGAGCCGCAGTGCGTCAACGGGTCGACCCCGACAGCGAACGTCGGTTTGTGACGATTCTTCGTGCTGACGTCATAGACTCCACGGGTCTTGTTGCGGATCTGGAGCCAGAGGAGGCCGTCTCGCGCCTCGAGCCGGCGCTGGCGGCCATGAGGGCCGCCGTACGTCAGTTCGGCGGCATCGTCAGCAAGGAGCTGGGGGACGGACTGGCGGCGGTCTTTGGTGCCCCGATCGCCGACGATAATCATGCGCCGTTGGCCTGCCACGCGGCCATCGAGCTTGTCCGGCGTGTCAGCAGCCTCGGCGATCCCGGACTTCAGGTGAGGGTCGGCCTTCACTCCGGCCATGTCGTCGCCTACATGGTCGCCAGCGAGTTTTCCAAGGTCTACGAGATCGGTGGCGCCGCCCAGCATCTGGCCGCGCGGTTGGAGACGGCAGCCGAGGCGAACCAGATCTACGTCTCCGAAGCCTGCCAGAAGCTCGCCGACGGGCACGTCCGCTTCGAATTCCTCGGCCGCAAGGCGCTCCGTGGCTTTGGCGAGCCCCTGCCTGTGTACCGGGTCATGGGCGCGAGCGATCTGTCGAGCTGGCGGGTCCGGCGTGCGCGTAGCGTGTCCCGATTTGTCGACCGCACCACGGAGCGGGCCTTGCTGCGGCGGACTGCGGAACGGGTCTCGGCCAGCCGGCAGACCGTCCTGCTGATGGGGGACGCCGGCATTGGAAAGTCACGGCTTGCGCATGAGTTCGTGCAGGACCTTCGGGCTGACGGCTGGCGGCTGCTCGACGCCGAGTGCAGCCCAAATCTTCAGAGCGCGCCATTCAGCACCCTGAAGCGTCTAATGCTGTCGATCCTGGAGGCAGTCTCCAAGGACCCGGACCGCCTGGTAGACCCCAGAGAAGGGTTATCGGCGGTCCATCGGTTGGCGATCGACGCAGTGCTGGATTTGCCCATTTCCGACGTGCGTTGGGGCGACTTGGAGCCTTACGCGCGGGGGCGCGCGATTTCCGAGGCAAGCTGTGCGGTCGCGGAGAGTGTGGCCCGCCACAAGCGGACGGTCTTCCTCATCGAGGACCTCCACTGGATTGATCGCGCTAGCGACACCGTTATTGCCGCTATTGCGTCGCTGCAAGCACCCAATTTGTTCGTGTTCCTCACGAGCCGGCCGACCGGAATGCCGGAATGGATCGCGCGCTGTCGCGCAGAAATGATCGCGATGCGGCCATTGGACGATGATTCAGGAAGGGAAATGCTGGCCGACATGCTTGGCACGTCAGTGACAGATACCGATTTGAAGGACCGGATCATCTCTCACACTGCCAACGTCCCGCTGTTTATTGAGGAAGTGTGCCGCGGTCTGAAGGATAACGGTACACTTCGCGGGCAGTGGGGTGACCTGGCTCTCGTTCGCCCCATTGAAGAGCTTGGCATCCCCTCAAGCATCCAGGGCGTGATTGCGGCACGGCTTGATCGCGTGTCGAGGCAACAGCGCCAGGTCCTGCAAGTCGCCGCTGCATTGGGGCCACGATCGAGTGAAGCTGTGGTGCGAAGACTCTCGGATTTGCCTGAGAACGTCCTCCAGGACTGCCTTGCGGCGCTCGACCGGGCCGAGCTGCTTGTCAGGATCGATAGCGATCTTGAAGACTCGTTTGAGTTTAGGCACGAGATGGTCCGTCAAGTGACCTATGAGTCGATGGTCGAAAAGGTACGCGAGAGCGTACACGCGCGCATTCTCGTGGCTTTCGAAAGCGACGAAACATGGAGAGATGATTCCGACGCACTTTGTTATCATGCCACCCGCGCCAAGGACTGGCCGAAGGCCTTCGGCTACGGAAGGAGTGCCGCACAGAAGTGCCTTGCACGCTCGGCCTATGCTGATGCGGCCGACTACTTCCGGACCGCGATGAGTTCGCTCGACAAGACGCCGTTGACGCGTCCGCGGGAGACGAACGCGATCGATCTCCGGATGGAGGCGCGTATGGCATTCATCTGGTCTGGTCGGGTTGTCGAGTGGATCGATCTGGGCAAGGAGGCTGACCAACGGGCCACCCAGATCGATGACGTCGGCAGGAAGGTTGCCGCCATGACGGTCATGGCGGGTGGCCAGAACTTCTACGGGACGCCGACCGAGGCCGTTGTTCTTGGCGAGGAGGTCGTCGGTCTTGCAGAGGGATCAGGCATTCCGGGGTGGCGTAACCTTGCGCAATACAATCTCGGGCAGGCTTATTTTCTTGCGGGGCGTTATCGCGAGGCCGAGCAGACATTCGCACGAGGCCGTGCTCATCTCATGGGACCGGAAGCGATTGCGCCGTTCGGCACGCCCCCGAAATACACACTCCTCCTCTGCTGCATGATGAAGAGCTTCACCCACACCGTCATGGGCGAGTTCGATTCCGCCGAGCAGCTCCAGCAACAGGCCGCCGCGATCGCGGAGGAAACGGGCCGCCCCTACGACCGCGTCGCCGCCGCCTATAGCGGCGGCTGGCTGAAGCTCGGCCGCAACGAGCCGGCGGCGGCGGCAGCCATACTCGAAGACGGATTTGTCCTTGCGCAGAAGCACGGCATCCGGCTGTTCGTGCCGGTGCTGGCCTGCCATCTCGGCATGGCCTATCTGGAGCAGGGGCTGTTCGACCGGGCGCGCGGCATGCTGACGGAGGCGCGCGAGGAGGCGAAGGCGGTCGGCTATACCTCGGCGGTGCTGCGCAGCTCGATCTACCTTGCGCTCGCGACCTGGCGCCTCGGCGATATCAGGGCCGCGCAGAACATGCTGCGCGAGGCGCGCAACACCGCGCGGCAGCAGGGCTTCTCCGGGCTCGAGGCCGAGGCCCTGTTCGGCGAAGCCGTGGTGACGCCACCCTCAGACGACGAGGGCAAGGCGGCCATCCTCGCGGCCCTGCGTGCTGCAATCGCGATCGCCTCCGAAAGCGGCGCGCTGCCGCTCCGGCTCAAGGCCGAGGCGATGCTGAACGAGATGCTGGCGAGGGACGACGAGCTGACCTGACGCCGCTCCCCGGCTGGTCAGCGATGGCGGCGCCACGGCCGATATCTGCCCGACGCGTCAAATAAATCCCGCAGGCGGCGCAAGGGCTTAGCTACTGTGCATGGGGTTGTTTTCGCGGCCTTGAAGGCCGCCCCCTTGATGCAGGGCGCAAGGCCGGCCCGGCGGTGCTGCCCGTCACGATGACGAAGTCCCTTGCGTGCCCACCAAGGTGGGTTACCGTTGGCGCGCTAGCCGCAAGGCCAGGTGACTTTTGATCGACAATTTTTAGCATTCCATTTTTCGGCGCCGCGACGGCGCGACGCCCACCGGACGAGGCGGGTCATGATCACACGGGACCAGTCGGCTCTGTTGGCGCCGGTCGAGCGCGATTTGCGGCTTGATCTGTTCCGCGGCATCGGGTTGTGGATGATCTTCCTCGATCACATCCCGCACGACGTCGTGGCGTGGCTGACCTTGCGCAACTACGGCTTCAGCGACGCCGCCGAGTTCTTCGTCTTCATCTCCGGCTATCTGGTCGGCTGGATCTACGGGCCGATCGTCGCGGGCGGCTGGTTTCTCGCCGCCCTGAAGCGGCTGTGGCGGCGTGCGATCGAGATGTATGTCGCCCACATCATGCTGTTCCTGCTGTTCACGGCGCAGATCGCCCGCACCGCGCGCCGCTTCGACAATCCGATGTACGAGCACGAGTTCAACGTGTTCAACTTCCTGTCCCATCCGGACGAGCTGATCGGGCAGGCGATCGTCTTGAAGTACAAGCCGGTCAATCTCGACGTGCTGCCGCTCTACATCACCCTGGTGTTCGCCTCGCCCTTCATCGTGTGGTGCCTGGTGCGCCGGCCGAACCTGACGCTCGCCGCGTCCGTGGTGCTGTACATGCTGTCGCGCCGGTTCGACTGGAACATCGCCTCCTATCCGCCCGGCACGACCTGGTACTTCAATCCGTTCTGCTGGCAGCTGATGTTCGTGTTCGCCGCTTGGTGCGGCATCGGCCAGATCGACAAGATCGCAAAATGGGTGTGGTCGAAAGCGGCGATGACGCTGGCCGCGGCCTGGCTACTCTTCGCGCTGCTGATCGTGATGACCTGGCACCTCCCCGCGCTCGAGGCCTTGATCCCGAAATGGATGATCAAGGCGATCTACCCGATCGACAAGACCGACCTCGACATGCTGCGCTTCACGCACTTCCTGGCGCTGGCGATCTGGGTGACCCATTTCGTCTCGCGCAGATGGCGGACGCTGCATGCGGCCTGGCTGCGGCCCGTCATCCTCTGCGGCCAGCACTCGCTGCCGATCTTCTGCCTCGGCGTGTTCCTGTCGTTCTCGGCGCACTGGATCCTGACCCAGTACACCAAGGGCGTCTGGGAGCAGCTCGCCGTCTCCGTCGTCGGCATCCTCATCATGATCGGCGCGGCCTGGCTGCTCGGCCGCGCCGAGCGCGTGCCGAACCTGTTCGTGAAGGTGATGGAGGTGGAGGAGGCCGACACGGCCTTGGACAACGCTCCGGCCACGACGGCCGCAGCGGCGCCCGCGGGTCGTTGAGCATCGCCGGCCTGCATCTCGTGGAGAGGTCCAACGGAGAGGTTCATGTCCAGACGTTTGCTGACGATCGCCGCCGCCCTTCTGCTTTTCGTCTGTGGTGCATCGGCGGAGGCGCCGTCGCCGGAGGCGCTGAATGCGGCCCGCAAGCTCGTCGTCACCCTGAAGATCGCGGATCAGTATCGCGCGCTGTTGCCGCAACTCCTGCTCAAGCTCCGCCCCTTGGTCGCGCAGGACCGGCCGGAGATCGAGCGCGATTACGATGCGATGACGGCCCCGGGCTCCGAGATCTACACCCCGGCCCTGACGTCGCTGATCGACCAGGTCGCCGCCCTCTACGCCCAAAACTTCAGCGCCGATGAGCTGCGCCAGATCCAGGCGTTCTACGCCAGCCCTGCGGGCCGAAAACTCCTGGAGAAGTCCGATGCGCTGGCGCAGGCGAGCGCGCAGATCGGCCAGGACGTCAGCCAGAAGGCCGCCGACGAACTGAAGCAGCGCCTGATCGAGGTGCTGCGACAGAAGGGGCACAAGCTCTAGACTGTTTCCTAGTGGATCGCCGCGTACATGATCCTCTCCTCCGTCGCGTCCAGCGCGGAGAATTCTTCGACGACCTTGCCCTGGCGTGAGACCAGGATGCGGTCCGAGAGCGCCATGATCTCGGGCAAATAGGATGAGATGACCACGACCGCCTTGCCCTCGTCCGCGAGCTGGTTGATCAGCTCGTGAATCTCGACGATCGCGCCGACGTCCACGCCGCGGGTCGGCTCGTCGAAGATGATCAGGTCGGGCTCCTGCACCAGCGATTTGGCGATCACCACTTTCTGCTGATTGCCGCCGGACAGCTCGACCACCTTGCCGTGGTCGCCGATGGCGCGAACCCTGAGCTTCTCGATCCAGGTCTTGCCGACCGTGTCGGTCTCCCGCCGCGACAGCATCATCCGTCCCTTGGGAAACTTCGACAGCAGGCCGAGATAGATGTTGCGCGCAATCGAGGACGTCTCGAAGAAGCCCTCGACCTTGCGGTCCTCGGTGACATAGGCGATGCCGGCCTTGACCGCCGGTGCCGGCACCCGGTAGCGCACCGGCTTGTCGTGCAGCAGGATCTCGCCGCCGTGGAAGAAGTCGCGCTTGAGCACGCCGGAGACGATCTTGAACGTCTCGGTGCGGCCCGCGCCGACCAGGCCAAACACGCCGGTGATCTGTCCCGCGAACACCGACAGCGAATTGTTCTTCACCATCGGGGCCATCTTCAGATTCTGGACCGTGAGCACGCGCGCGCCGGCCGGCCGCACGGTGCTCTTTCGCGCGCCGTAGAGCGTATTGGAAAGGTCGCGTCCGACCATTGCCTGAACGATGGCGGCGCGGTCGAATTTCGCGGCATCGTCGGTCACGACGTGCTTGCCGTCGCGCAGCACCGTGATCCGGTCGGCCAGCAGCAGCGCTTCTTCCAGGGCATGCGAGATGAAGACGATGGAGACGCCGCGCTTCCTGAGATCGCGGACGAGGTCGAAGAAGTATTTCTTCTCCTCCGGCGTCAGCGACGCGGTCGGCTCGTCGAAGATGATGACCTTGGCGCGGTGCAGGACCGCCCGCGCGATCTCCACCATCTGCTTCTTGGCCGCGCCGAGGCCGCTCACGGTCGCGGTCGGCGTGACGTCGAAATTGAGTGACTGCAGGAACTGTTGCGCAGCGATGTAGATACCGCGCAAGCGGTTGTAGAACTTCTCCTGTCCGAGAAACAGGTTCTGCGCGACCGTCATGGTCGGTACCAGGCTGTTCTCCTGGAACACCATGGCGATGCCGAGATGGCGCGCCTCCAGCGGCGTCCTTGGCGCGACGTCGGTGCCGTCGACCGTCATGGTGCCCGAGGTCAACGTCACGACGCCTGCCATCACCTTGGTCAGAGTTGACTTGCCGGCGCCGTTCTCGCCGACCAGCGCGTGGATCTCGCCACGGCGGAGATCGAAGTCGACCCCGTCGATGGCGGGTACGCCGGCGTAGAGCTTTGTGGCCTTGTGCAGCGAAAGCACGATGTCGCTCATGAGCAGAACTCCTCGGCAAGGCCGGCGAGGGGGAGCCGGAGGACTCGGCCCGGTCCCTTGGCGATCAGCACGAGATCGTTGCCCATCTCGATGGCCGCGACGACGCCGTGATTGACGCCGTCGACCCGGCTATGCAGCGAATAAAGCGGCTGCCCATCTGCGTTGAGGCGAATGACAAGGCCGTAGGAGCGCGGCGGCGCCCATGGCTTGATGACACCCATGGTCTTGATGTGCGCGCCCTGCATCGGCTCCTTGAACGAGAGGCCCGAGCGCAGGCGCGGCGCGACCCAGTACGCGGGGTCGATCTCGGCCATCATGCGGCGGCGGTAAGCCGGCTCGCGCAACACGAACTCGATCAGCTGGGTGCGCGCGGTGAACGCGGTGAGCCAGTAGCCGCCCCCCGAGGCCTTCGACAGCCGCGACGGATAGACGGGCAGGTGAGCGAGCACGGTTCGCGGCGATGCGCCCGGCGCCACCAGGACGAGACGGTGGCGCCAGCTCTCGCTGACCAGCGCGCCGTTGCCATGCGCGCAGGCGCCAAAGGCATGGCCGAGCCCCTGGGCCAGCGGCGTGACGGTCTTGCTGCCGGGATCGAGCCTGAACACGCGGCCGGTGCGGTTGAGCTCCATCAGGTCGCGTGCCCAGTCGTCGACGCTGCATGTCGCCGAGCCGTCCGTCGCAATCAGCGAGCTGTCGCCCGCGAGTGCCAGCGCGTTGATCGCGTTGAAGGCCGCATCGGCGAACGTCACGTTGGGCGCGTCGGCCGAAGGATTTGCGTAAAGGCGCACCTCGCGTCCCCCGAGCGCGACCGCAAGGCCGCCGCCGGGAAGGGCGCACAGCGCCGAGATCGGCCGCTCGAAGCTGCGAACCTCGGATGCCGAGCCGCCATCCAGACGCAGCAGGCGCGGACCGTCCGCGATGAAGAGGCTGTTGCCATCGGTGGCGAGGTCCTCCGGCGCGTCGCAGGTCAGCAAGGTCTCGGCGGATTCCAGCTTCTGGTTCGGCTTCAACGCGCCGTCGAAAGACGGCACGGTGATGGTGGCGTCGCCGCGCCCGAGAAAGCGGTTGGCGAATTCCCTGACGGCGGCGATCACGACTGCTTCCCCCACCTCTTGTCATACTGGACGAAGTTCGGATCGGCGTTGTCGAGCTTGTAGCGGCCGATCCGGTTGTTGAGGATGCCGCCGAGATAGAGATAGCCGCGATGCTCGCGCATCGAGGTGATCATCGGATGGTTTTCGCCGCGGAGGTCCCAGAACGACTCGACGATCTTGCCCTGCTCGTTGAACTTGACCACGCAGCCCGTGTTGATGTTGGGGAACAGCCATTCGTCGACGGGCACGCGCTTGCCCATGCGGCGGCGGAAGCCCGGCATCTTCCAGGCGAGGTCGAGCGAGGGGCTGCGCATGCCGACCAGCGCCAGCCAGTAATTGCCGTCCGAGGCGAGGTTGATGTTGTCAGGGTAGCCCGGGAGGTTATCCATGACCACTTCGACCTTGCCCTTCTTCGGTCCCGCGAACCAATAGCGCTTGATCGAGCAGCCGAACGTCTCGGCGAACAGGATCGATTGGCCGTCGCTGGCCACGCAGATGCCGTTGGGGAATTTGAGCCCGCGCAGCTCCGTGCGCGTGATGCCGGTCTTGGTGTCGTAAGAGATGATGCGGCCGTTGCCGCGCGCCTCGAGGCCGTCGATCGGCCACTCGTCCATCTCGTAACGCACGGTGGCTTCCGAGAAGAAGATCAGGCCGTCGTCGGTGATGTCGAGGTCGTCCGCGAGCCGCAGGCGGCTGTCGTCGTTGACTGAACGCATGCTGCGGTTGGTCTCGTCAGTTGCCTTTTCCACCGTGCCGTCAGGCTTGATCCGGTAGAGCCCCATGCCTCCGATGCAGACGTAGAGATTGTCCTCGCGGTCGAAGGCCATGCCGAGCGGCTGGCCGCCGATATGGGCGAACACTTCCATCTTCTGGTAGTCGGGGGCGAGGAAGCGCATGATGTCGCCGTGGCGCGAGCCCGCATAGAGATTGTCGTGGCGATCGAGGATGACGTCCTCCGGCGCCTCGATCCGGCCGAGGCCGATCGCCTCGACGTTACGCAGCTTGTCATTCTGCTCGAACGGACCGCCTTGCCCGATCTCGGTCGGCGGAGGCGGCGGCAGCGCATGATAGGTCGGCGCGACATAGACCTTGCTGATGATGCGGGTCCGGTTCTTCTGCCAGCGGATATCGACCATCGCCGCGACGAGCAGGATGCCCGCGAGCGCCATCCGGTTGACGCCGCCGCGCGCGTTCATGGTCGTCAGACCATTGGTGATCAGGAGAACGATCAGTACTCCGACCGCCGATTTGGCGACCGAGCCCTTGCCGCCGCCGAGCGTGATGCCGCCCAGCACTGTTGCGGTCAGCACGATCACCTCGAGGCCGACGCCGATGTCGCCGCCGACGGTGCCGAGCCGGGATGCGAAGAACAATGCGCCGATGCTGGTGAGCACGCCGCTGGCGACGTAGCAGAGTGCGATCGTGCGACGGACGGGAATGCCTGAATTGTACGCCGAACGGCGCGAGCCGCCGATTGCGGTGATATGCCAGCCCGGACGCAGCCGGGTCAGGAAGATGTGGCCGAAGATGGCGATGACGATGTAGACGAGCGCGACGGTCGGAATGCCGAAGACGCTGCCGCCGCCGATGAAATCCCAGGACGGGATGTCAGGGAAGGCCGAGGCGATCGCGTTTGAATAGCGCTGGATCAGGAGGTCGTAGGCCGAGCGGTAGATGATCAGGGTGATTAGCGTGGTGATGAAGGCGCGCAGCCGCAGATATCCGATCAGGACGCCGTTGACTGCGCCGAGCAGCGCGCCGCAGAGCAGCGTGGCGGCCACCACGGCCGGGACCGGCCAGCCCAGCACGTCGAGTAGATAGAGCGCGCAGAAATCGGTCAGTGCGAAGATCGAGCCGACGGAAAGATCAATGCCGCCGACGATGACGACCAACGCCAGCCCGAGCGCGATGAAGCCGATCTCTCCGGCCTGACGCGCGGTGTCGGCGAGGCTCGCAGGCGACAGGAAGTTGTCGATGGATCGGCTGAGCGCGAGACCGACGATGAGGAGAAGGATGACCGGGATAGCCGTCTCGGTCCATCGCTTGGACAGGATTTCGCCAAGGAGATGATCGGGCCAGTAGCGGTAACGCAGGCTTGTCAGTGTGTCGCGCATCGGCATTCCAGCAGGCGTGAAAGAATGTACGGGAGCGGGATCCCCGGGGCTTAGATGTCCCGGGGATCGGGAGCGTCAGCGCAAAACTATTTCTTGAGGTCGCTGAGATTCCAGCAGGCCATCTGGCTGTCGGCATTCTCCTTGGTGATCGGAATCAGCGTGGTGTATTCCGATCCTTTGACGGAGCCGGGCTTGACGCCCGACGACAGCAGCCACTTGATCGTGCCGGCCATCTGCGCGGCCTGGGTCGGCACGTCGTAGCTCATGTTGAGATCGAACGCGCCTGACTTGACCAGCTCGCACGCGCCTTTGCGTTCGCCGCCGCCCGAGGTCGCCACGAACACCTTGCCGGTGAGGCCCGCTTCCTTGACGGCGGCAGCGGTGCCGATGTCCATGCCGTCCCAGAATCCGACGATGCCGCAGAGATCGGGATTCTGCTTCAGCACCGTTTGCGTAATCGCCTTGGCCTTGGCGGCGTCCCAATCGGCGGCCTGGCTCGACACCACCTTGATCTCAGGGTGCTTGGCCAGCACGTTCTCGACGCCCTTGAGCGTATAGGCGCTCGCGGCCGCCGACAGCGCACCCTGGATGATCGCGATCTTGTTCGACTTGCCCTCGCAGGCCTTGACCACGCCTTCGGTCTGACGTTCGCCGATCTCGACCCAATTGGCGCCGACGAAGGCGGAGCTGCGATAGGCCGAACCCATGTTGATCTGGATGACGTAGATGCCTTCGTTCTCGGCGCGCTGCAGCAGCTTGGCGTAGGTCTGCACGTCCGGATTGTGAACCACCATCACCGCCGGCTTCTCGGAGATCAGCGAGGTCACGGCCTGTGCGCCGGCATTGGTGTTCCAGTTCGCATCACGGATCACGAACTTGACGCCGAACGGCTCGAGCTCCTTCTTCAGGCCGGCATACCAGCCTTCGGTGAGGTCGAAGTTCATGGCCACCGGCACGTAAGCCACCGTCTTGCCGGCCAGCGCTTCCTTGAAAGGCTTCTGGAACGGCTCGTCCAGGCCCTGCTGGGCGAGGGCCGGTGCGGTCATTGCCGCAAGAGCCGCCGCGGCAACGATTGCCTTTGTCGGGCTGCCGAAATGCTTCATTGCTTCCTCCTTGGTTGTGGTTGTCGTTATTTTCCGGGTCGTTCAGATATCGCCCTGCTGCGCCGTCTCCTCGTTGCGCGGATTCAGGAAGGAATCCGTGATGACCGCGAGCAGCAGCACGACGCCCTTGATGAGATTTTGTCCGGCGTAGGAGATGTCCATGATGGTCATGCCGTTGAGCATCGTGCCGATCACGAGCGTGCCGATGACGACGTTCAGCACGCCGCCGCGTCCGCCCGAAAGTCCGATACCGCCGAGCACCACGACCAGGATGACGTCGTAGATCAGCGTCGAGTTGAAGATGCGGGTCGGCATCGAATTGACCGATGCAGCCAGCACGAGGCCGGCGAAGCAACCGATCAGGGCGGTGATCACATATTGCAGGACGATGATTGGGCGGGAGGGAATGCCGGTGACGCGCGCGGCGTAGGGATTGTCGCCGATTGCGTAGATATAGGCTCCCCAGCGCGTCTGGCGCAGCAGGAACGCGACCACGATGCAGGCGATCGCGAACATCACGATCGATGTCGGGACGCCGAGAATGGTGCCCTGTCCGAGCCGCTCGAAGCCGGCCATGCCGGGGCTCCATTGCACGACGTCGAGCTGGAACAATGCGGCTTGTCCGAGACCGGCGAGGAGAAGGCCGGTCGCCAGCGTCGCAAACAGCGAGGGCACCTCGGCATAAGCGATCAGCCAGCCGTTGACGAGGCCGAACGCGATGGTGAGCAGCACGGCGGTCAGCAGCGAGGCCGGCAGCGAGTGACCGTTCTGCACCATCTGCAAGACCAGCCCCGGCGGTACCGCAAGCGCAGCGATCAGCGAGATGTCGATGCCGCGTCCGATCACGACGATTGCCATGGCAAGGCCGAGGATGCCGAGCACGGAGACGTTCTGAAGCAGCGTCAGCATGTTGTCCGACGTCAGGAAGCCGCGCAGGAATATCGAGAACAGCAGGAACAGCAGCGCGAAGACGGCGAAGACGATTTCCTGCTGATTGAACCGAATGCGCTTCATCCCAGTCTTGCCTTTCTTCGACGTCGGCTTCTTGCGGGTCCGTTATGACGATCGGGTGCTGATGCGATAAGTCTGTGGAAGTGGTGTCAGGCTTTCGGCGAGTGCCTTGGCCAGATCTTGATCACTGGAGTCCACGGAGATGTGGACCAGCGTGTTCAGCCTGGCGTCCTTCTCGACGCGAATGTCGGCTGCGGTGTCCGGTCCGAAGATGCGGTCGATCTCGGACCTCACCTTCTCCTGAACGGCGAGGTCTCGGAGCGCAGGCTTGAAGATCTTGCCGACCGCGGTGACCGGAAGGCTTTCGAGCTGGACGACGCGCTTTGGCCGCGCGGGCGGCTCATTGACGTTCCGCTCGAGATGCTCGCGCAGCTGCGGCAGGTCGATGCTCTGTCCGGGAGACGGCACCACAAAGAGAATAGGCACCTCGCCGGCATAGCCGTCCGGCATGCCGACGGCTGAACTCATCTGCACGCCGGGGAAGGCATTGGCGACGTCCTCGATCGCGGCTGGATCGATGTTGTGACCGCTGCGCACGATCAGGTCCTTCTCGCGCCCGGTCAGCACCAGGCGCTGATCCGCCGTGAGATAGCCGACGTCGCCGGTGACGATCCAGTCGTCGTCGGTCAGCACGCCCTTGTTGTGCTGGGGATCGAGATATCCGGGAAACACCTGCGGCCCCCTGACGAGGACGAGACCGCTGGTGAGAGGCGGGCATTCCGTCCTGAGGCCGGCATCATCAAGCGCGACGATCCTTGTCTGTGCAAACGGCGCCCGGAAGCCGACGCTGCCCTGTACGGGAGTTCCGCGGCCGGGATTGAACGCGATCGCCGCTGCGGTCTCGGTCATGCCGTAGGTCTCGAACAGCGTGATCCCCGTGCGTGCCTGAAACCTCTCGCTCACGGCCTTCGGCGCCACGGCGCCGCCGGTGAGCGCCATGCGAACGGTGCGGATATCGGAAGACCCAACCGGCACTTCGGCGAGCGCGGCAATCGATGTTGGCACGCCACTGACGACGGTTGCGCCAAACCGCTCGACGGTGTGCCAATAGTCTCTGATGGCATCGGGACTTCTGAGACTGTAGGGCGAGGGAATGATCACGTGGCCGCCGGCAGCGAGGATCGACAGGCCGACCGTCATGGTGCCGCCGACGTGAAACAGCGGAAAGCCGTTCACGGCGGCATCCAGCTCGTCCAGCCCGTGGACCTGCGCAAAGCTCCAGGCTGCATGGATCTGGTTGCCATGGGTCAGGCGAACGAGCTTTGGCCGTCCGGTGGTGCCGCCGGTGTGGAAGAGCGCGCAGACGGCCTGGCGGTCCGTCGATGGCTCGAAGTCTAGCGTGTCGCGCGTTCCCGCAATCGCCTCGTCGAAGTTTAGAAAACCTCCAGGCAGAGGACCGTTCGCGCCGATCACAAAGATGGTCTTCAGCGATTGGACGCGGCGCGCGACGTTGGCCGCCTTGGCCCAGATCGCGCGATCGGCGGCTTCGGCGGGGATGACCAGCACCGTCGCGTTCTGCGCCTCGAGCAGGTCGGCGATCGCATCCTCGTTCAGGAGATAGTTGATCGAGCTGGCAACGCCGGCGATCTGGGCGCCGAGCAGCGCCGGAAACAGCAGCGGCAGGATTGGGCAAAGAAATGCGACAGTACCGCCGGTCTGTCCGATGCCGCGCGATCTGAACAGATTGGCCGCGCGCGCGATCTCCGCGAGCAATTGCCGATGCGTCAGCGTGACGTCGCCTGACACGCGCGAGCCCTTGGCCAGGACGGTCAGCGCGGGGCGGTCCGGATGCAGGCGCGCCGTGGCTTCGAAGAGATGGAAGAGATTGCGGGCAGGGACGAGGGACTCGTAAGACTGCTGCTCCAGCGCCTCGATATCGGCGATGGTTATAACCGGTTGCGTGAACCGTGTTGTGATCGGCGATGGCAAGACGCTGCTCACGCGCACCGCCATTCAAGCGGCACGGCAGATTGCGCAGCTGCTGGTCCGGGCTGGTGCAAGCGAACGTTTCCCGCCTATCTCATTGACCATTTTTTGTTCTTCATAGGCCACATGCCGGAACGCGGCTTGCTCCGGAGCGCAAAGCTTTTGCTTCTCCGCGCAAACCGGTCTTGCGTGTACGCGGCGGCCATCTAGAATCTCGATGCTCGGCCCGCTTGTGCGATGCACAAACGACGTTCATCATGGCCTCGCAACGGATGGGCGGACGATGAACCTGGTATTCACGACGGACGATCTGGAGCCGTCCAAGCGCTATGCCGCGTGGCAAGGTGCCATTTGCGATGTCTACGTCCATGTCGACGTGAACGCCGAGGAGCGATCCGACTATCACGGCTTCATTCGCGAGGCGCGGTTCGGCGCCGTCACGATGACGGACGTCCTTTTGTCCGAGCAGCGCATCTCGCGCCGCGAGCGGCACATCGCGAAGCTCGACAAGGATTGCTACTACCTCGAATTCGTTCAGCAGGGCCGCATCAACGTTCTCCAGGCGGGCCAGACCTTGCTGTCGAATCCCGGCGTGAGCACGATCTTCTCGGCCTCAGAGGCCTATGACCTCGAATGTGTCGGCAAGGTGCGATCGCTCTACCTCGAAATCCCGCGCGCGGAATTCTCGACGCGCTTCAGCGATGGTCGATTGCCTGTGATCACGACAATGGCGACGAGCCGCGGCCTTGGACGGATCGCTGCCGAATTCTGCGCGACGCTTGCCGCGGAGGGCGCGACGCTGGACGAGACCGCGAAGACCCGGCTCGGCGGCGAGCTGATGGATGTGCTGGCACTCGCCCTCGACATGGGCGACCGGGACGAGTTCTCGGAGGATGCGAGCGCGCAGCAGGCCCGCCTGCGCTCGGTCAAGGCCTGGATCGAGGCGCACCTCACCGATGCGGACCTGTCGCTGGAGAAGATCGCCAAGAACAACGGCGTGTCGCTCAGGCATCTGCATTATCTCTTCCGGCTTACCGATGTCTCCGTATCCGAATGGATCTTGGATCGCCGGCTTCAGCGCTGTTACGACGTCCTGACCCGGCCCGAGCTGCGCTCCCTGTCGATCACGGAAGTCGCCTATCAGCTGGGCTTCAGCAGCTCGTCCTATTTCAGCACGGTGTTTCGCAGGAAGTTCGGGCACAGCCCGTCGGACTTGCGGCGGCGCTAGGTGACCTGCATCGCGCGAGGCGATGCAGGTCCGTCATTGCGAAGTGTCACTTCACCAGCGGGCAGCCGCCGTCCTTCAGCGGACGGAAGGCCTGGTCGGCGGGTACTTCCGCGAGCAGCTTGTAATAATCCCACGGACCCTTGGATTCCTCGGGCTTCTTCACCTGGAACAGATACATGCTGTGCACCATGCGGCCGTCCTCGCGCAGCACGCCGTTGTCGGTGAAGGCGTCCTTCACCGGCAGCTCGCGCATCTTCGCCATCACCGTCTTGGTGTCCCTGGTGCCGGCGGCCTGCACGGCCTTGAGGTAGTGCAGCGTGGCGCTGTAGGTCGCGGCCTGGTTCATGGTCGGCATGCGCTTGACGCGCTCGATGAAGCGCTTGCCGAAGGCGCGGGTCTTGTCGTTGAGGTCCCAGTAATAGGCCTCGGTGATGATCAGCCCTTGTGCGAGCTTCAGCCCCAGGCTGTGCACGTCGGAGATGAACATCACGATCGCAGCCAGGTTCTGGCCGCCGGCGACGATGCCGAACTCGCCGGCCTGCTTGATCGCGTTGATGGTGTCGCCGCCGCCATTGGCAAGCCCGATGATCTTGGCCTTGGAGGCCTGGGCCTGGAGCAGGAATGACGAGAAATCAGCCGTGTTGAGCGGATGCTTGACGCTGCCGAGCACCTTGCCGCCCGCGGCCTTCACGACATCGCCGGTGTCGCGCTCGACCGAATGGCCGAACACGTAGTCGGCGGTGAGGAAGAACCAACTGTCGCCGCCGTTCTTGACGATGGCGCCGCCGACGGTGTGGGCGTTGGCGTAGGTGTCGTAGGTCCAGTGCGCCGTATAGGGCGAGCAGGACTTTCCGGTGATGTCGGAGCTCGCCGCGTCCGTCACGATCATGATCTTCTCATACTGCTTCGACAGCTCCATCACCGCGAGTGCGGTGGCCGAGGTCGGCAGGTCGATGATCATGTCGACGCCCTCGGTCTCCCACCATTTGCGGGCGATGGTGGAGGCGACGTCGGGCTTGTTGAGCACGTCGGCCGCGACCATGTCGATCGGCTTGCCGAACATCTGGCCGCCGAAGTCCTCGATGGCCATCTTGGTGGCCTCGACATTCCCCTGGCCGCCGATGTCGGAATAGACCGAGGAGAAGTCGGAGAGCACGCCGATCTTGAGCGGCGCCTGCTGGGCGGAAGCGGGGATGGTCAGGGCAGCCGACAGCAAGCCGGCCGCAGACACGAGGGCTGCGATAGGTCTCATGGATACGTTTCCTCTTGTGCGGGACTATGCTGTCCCTTTGTCCGACAAAGTTAGAACGAGGTTCCCAAGGAGTCAATTTGCTGCAGATGCGGCATCAATGACGCAGTTTGACGCGCTTTCGGGTCGATCCTATAGTTTGTCCGACAATCACCATTGGAGCTGAATGTGCCCCTCGCGCCGCTGTTCCGTCCGATCGATGTCGCGCCGGCCTATCAGAAGGTCGCCGACGCCATCGAGCGCGAGATCGTCAATGGCCGTATCAAGCCGGGCGATCCCATCGGGACCGAGCACGATCTGGTCCGGCAGTTCGGCGTCAACCGCTCCACGATTCGCGAAGGCATTCGTGTGCTGGAGGAGGGCGGGCTGATCAGCCGCGATTCCTCGCGCCGGCTGCACGCCTGCCTGCCGCGCTACAGCAAGCTCGCAAGCCGCCTCAGCCGCGCGCTGGTGCTGCACGAGGTGACCTTCCGCGAGCTCTACGAGGCCTCGATGACGCTGGAGGTGGCGGGCATCGAGGGCGCGGTGGAACGCGCGACGGAGGAGAACCTCGCCGAGCTCGATGATAATCTCATGCGCAGTGAGGCCGTGGTCGGCGATCCCGCGGCACTTGCCGAATGCGACGCCGAGTTCCACGTGCTGGTCGCAAAGGCCTCGCAAAACCGCGTGCTTCAGCTTGCGCGCGAGCCGGCGGCGCAATTGTTCTATCCGACCACCGAGATGATCGTGACGGGCGTCGCCGCAGGCGGCCCGCGCCTCGTCGCCGCGCACCGCCATCTCATCGATGCGATCCGCCGCCGCGACCGCGAAGCCGGCGTGCTGTGGACGCGCCGGCATTTGCAGGACTGGCGGCGTGGTTTCGAGAAGATCGCCTCGCTCGATCGCTCGGTCGAGCACATGTACATGGAGCACGCGCAGGCGGCCCGGCGCAGATAGCGCATGATCCGGACCCGAAGGGCCGCGCTAGCGCAAAGCGTGAAGCGGTTTTCCGAAAGATCATGCGCAAAAAGACAAGACGCAAGATTTCAAGCAACAAATCCAACAAACAAAGACATCACACGGAGGGACACATGACCGGCGACACCGCAGCCACCATCTCGAAAGCGCGCGAGCATTCCATCGGCGATCTGTTGCGCCGCTCCGCGGGCCGCGAGCCGAACAAGCTTGCGGTGAGCTGCGGCAATGTGAGCTGGACCTTTGCCGAGATGGACGCGATCTGCAACCGGCTCGGCCGCGGCCTGCTCGGGCTCGGCGTCAGGAAGGGCGACCGTCTCGCCGTGCTCTCGCGCAACTCGCATGCCTTCGCCGCGCTGCGTTTCGCGCTAGCGCGGATCGGCGCGGTGCTGGTGCCGATCAACTTCATGCTCAATCCGGACGAGATCAATTTCATCCTGAAGAGCTCCGGTGCGAAGCTTCTCGCGACAGGTCCGGATTTCGTCGAGCCGGCGCGCGCCGCATCAGCCAGGGATTGCGCGGTCGAGAAGATGATCTGGCTGCCGGGCGAGGACCCCGCCACGGCGCCCGCGGGCCTCACCACCTTCGACGATCTGCTTGATGCCGACAGCTCGTTCCTGGAGGCGTCGGTCGACAGCCGCGATCTCGCGCAGATCGTCTACACCAGTGGCACGGAGTCCCTGCCCAAGGGCGCGATGCTGACCCATGAAGCCGTGATGTGGCAGTATGTCAGCTGCATCATCGACGGCGGCATGAGCGTGGAGGACAAATTCCTGCACGCGCTGCCGCTCTATCATTGCGCCCAGCTCGACGTATTCCTGGGGCCGCAAGTGTATCTCGGCGCTTCCGGCGTGATCACGGGCAAGCCCACCGCCGACAACATTCTGGCGCTGATCCAGGCGCACAAGATCACCTCGTTCTTTGCCCCGCCGACGATCTGGATCGCGATGCTGCGCTCGCCGAATTTCGACAAGACCGACCTGTCGACCCTTCAAAAGGGCTACTACGGCGCCTCCATCATGCCGGTTGAGGTGCTTCTCGAATTGCAGCGTCGCCTGCCCAACGTAAAATTCTGGAATTTCTACGGCCAGACTGAGATCGCGCCGCTCGCGACCGTGCTGCGGCCCGAAGACCAGCTGCGCAAGGCCGGCTCGGCCGGCAAACCCGTGCTCAATGTCGAGACCCGGGTGGTCAACACCTCCATGGAGGATGTGAAAGTCGGTGAGGTCGGCGAGATCGTGCACCGCTCGCCGCATCTGCTCTCCGGCTATTACAACGATCCCGTGAAGACGGCGGCGGCCTTCGCCGGCGGCTGGTTTCACTCGGGCGATCTCGCCACCGTCGACGAAGAGGGCCACATCACCGTGGTCGACCGCGTCAAGGACATGATCAAGACCGGCGGCGAGAATGTCGCGAGCCGCGAGGTCGAGGAGATGGTCTACCGCATCCCCGAGGTCTCCGAGGTCGCCGTCGTCGGCCTGCCCGATCCGCGCTGGATCGAGGCGGTGACCGCGATCGTCGTGGTCAAGGCCGGGGAGAAGCTGGACGAGGATTCCGTCATCAAGCATTGCGCCGGCCAGATGGCGCATTTCAAGGTGCCCAAGCGCGTGATCTTCGTCGATGCCCTGCCGAAAAACCCGAGCGGCAAGCTGCTCAAGCGCGAGCTGCGCCAGCGCTTCGTCGGCGGCGAGACGCTCGACAAGGCGATCCAGAAGAATTTTGGCACCTGAGGCGGAGCATTCGCCATGAAGGCCTGGCAGGTTGCGCGCGACTGGTCGATCGAGGGAATGGAGCTGGCCGATCTGCCTGAGCCCGAGCCCGGCCCGGGCCAGGTCGCGGTACGGATTCGGGCGGCATCCCTGAACTACCGCGATCTGCTCACGGTGCAGGGTAGGGGCGGCGTTACCAGGTTGCCGCTGATCCCGTTCTCGGACGGCGCGGGTGAGGTGATCGCCGTCGGCGAGGGCGTTAGCCGCGTTGCGGTCGGAGATCGTGTCTGTCCGATGTTCTTCCAGTCCTGGATCGACGGGAAGGTCTCGGCGACCAGCCGCCGCTACGCGCTCGGCGGCACGCGTCCGGGTGTGTTGCAGGAGGTCATGTTGCTCGACGCCGAGGGCGTCAGTCGCATTCCGTCGCACCTGTCTTTCCTGCAGGCGGCGACGTTGCCTTGTGCAGGCCTTACCGCCTGGCGCGCGCTGTTCGAGGAGGCAAAAGTGCAGCCCGGCGACACCGTGCTGGTGCAGGGCACCGGCGGCGTGTCGATCTTCGCTCTGCAATTCGCAAAGCTCGCAGGCGCAAGCGTAATCGTGACGTCGTCGAGCGACGAGAAGCTCGCGCGCGCCAAGGCGCTCGGCGCCGACCACACCATCAACTATCGTTCGGTGCCGGAATGGGGCAAGGCCGCTTCGGAGTGGACCGGCGGCGGCGTCGACCATGTCGTCGAGGTCGGCGGCAAGGACACCTTTGCGCAATCGCTCGAAGCGGCGCGGGTCGGCGGCACCATTCTGGTGATCGGCGTGCTCACGGGCTTCTCGCAGCAGATCGCGATCCCGAGCCTGTTCTCCAAGAATTTGCACGTCATCGGCCTGTCCGTCGGCAGCCGTCGCATGTTCGAGGGCATGACGGCCGCGATCGGGCGAAACGGCATGAAGCCGGTCATCGACCGTGTATTCGGTTTCGACGCCGTGCCAGATGCGCTGCGGCTGATGCAGCAGGGCGGCCACTTCGGCAAGATCGTGGTCGAGTTCGCCTAATTCGCCCCGCCGGAAAGCTTCCTGACGTCGTCGGGCGTCCGTCCGAAGCGGCGGCGGAATGCGCGATGGAAGTAGGAGACGTCGTGAAATCCGGCGAGCTGCGCGATCTCGATGATCTTGCGCGTGCGCAGGTTCGGGTTTCGAAGCAGCCGTTCGGCGCGCAGCAACCGCTGCTCCAGCACGAATCCGCTATAGGTGATGCCGGCCTGCTCGAACAGCAGCTGGATGGTGCGCGGGCTCACTCTATGCGCGGCCGAAAGGACGGTGAGCGACAGCGCGGGGCTGTCCAGCTGTGCGAGGATGTCGGATTTGAGGGTTTCGAGGCGCGCTGCCGCAAGACCGCGCATGCGAGCTTCCTCGGCGACATCGCCGCGCGCTCCGATCATCAGCACGGCGAGGTCGAACAGATGCTGTGAGACGGCATCGAGCTCCGCGGGTGCGAGCTTGTCGGCATAGGTATGCGCAAGGTCGTAATACCGCAAATACATCGACGTGATCGGATTGGCGCCGGAGATCGACCGCGCGATCAGATCCTCGGCATTCGGGCACGCCCGCAGCAGCGCCTTGCGCGGCAGCAGCGCGGTCTGGAAATTGCCGTGCGCCGTCTGGGTGATGTAGGCGCCCCTGATCGAGGGGTCGCCGATCGTGACGTCGCCGGCGGCAATCTCCAGCGGGCGCTTCCCCATCGTGCCGCTCAACGCCGAATTGGGCGACGTCGTAATCACCAGTTCATCGTTCGTCCCGAGCGAGACGAAAGATATCGGCGTGCCGAACGAGGCCGAGAGTCGGAGACGTGGAAGAATCGCCGGCGAAATGGTCCGGTGAACGCGTCCTTCCCCGATCGGAACGAAATCGACGTCCGCGACCTGGCGGCAAAACTGCTCGCGCCATCTTTCGTAGGCCGGGCCATTGGGGTCGCCGTCGAATGAGAGTTGAGGCTGGATCATCGATCGGGAAGCAGGCGTTTGTTGGCGATTTGCTGCAGGTTGTATCGTCAGGCTGGTGCGCTGCAACGACAAAGGCGCGGGATTGCGTGATAAGCCACTCGCGATGACGTGCTGAGACCGCGACCAGGTGCCGCAGCCGGTGTGCCCGGATCGCAACAGGCACCGCCATTGTCGTTGCCTTTCATCTCAGTCCATGCGCCGGTTCGTCCCTCTCCACGAACCGGGATCGCATCCCGCCTATCGTCGCCAGCAATGGTGGACGATTGGAAGGGAATGATTCGATGACCCGTCGTGCGAGCGGTCTCCTGCCGGCTCTTCTGGCGCTTGGCCTTGGTGCGTTTTGCGCCACTGACGCAACCGCCGCCGACATGGCGCTGAAAGCGCCGCCTGCACCGCTGCCGGTGTTCAGCTGGACAGGCTTCTATGCCGGCGTCCATGCCGGTTACGGCACCGGCGACGGCAACTCGGCGAGCGTAGATCCCAGTGCGCTGCTGGCGCTGTTTCCCGGCGTGAACAATCTGACCTCGACCGCGTCGGCGCCGTTCACGCTCGGCGTCGGCCAGTCCGGCTGGCTGGGTGGATTGCAGGCAGGCTACAACTGGCAGACCGGCCACGTCGTCGCCGGTGTCGAAGCCGACGTGAGCGTCGCCGGGATTGGCGGGCGGGCGTCAGGTTCTTATGCGTTCCGCCCCGTCTTTCTGGTCGGCGATTTCGACAATTACACCGGCACTGTGACCGTGACCCAGGACATCGATTATCTCGGCACGCTGCGCGGCCGCCTGGGCTACGCCAGCAATAACTGGCTGCTCTATGCGACCGGCGGTCTCGCCTGGGCACATGTCAAGGCAAGCCTCGACAGTGCTCATGTCCGATTGACCAACAACTTCCCGATCCCCGGGCTTCCGGCGGCGTTGGATGGACATGCGAGTGCGAGCGGCTTCAATGTCGGCTATGCGGTCGGCGGCGGCGGAGAATGGTCGTTCGCGCCGCGCTGGTCGCTCAAGGCGGAATATCTGTATCTCAACCTTGGCCGCCAGCTTTCTTTGTCGATTCCCGCGACCAGCATGCCGGCCAGCGACATCGAGCTTCACACCTTCAGGGTCGGCCTGAACCGGCAATTTACGCCGTGAGATCGGCGCCGGTGGAGCTCAATACTTCCTCACCGCGGCCCCGAATGCCAGCCAGAGCGCCATCGAGGCGAGCCCGAAGCCGCCGAGCAGCAGGAAGGTCGGGCCGTAGCCGATCCATTGTGCGATCCAGCCGCCGAGCGCGGGGCTCAGGCTTGCGCCGACGCCTTGCACGGTGATGACGGCGCCCTGGCCGAGATTGATGCGGCCGGTGCCGTCGAGCGAGCGCGCGACCATGCCCGGAACGGCGACGGTCTGCAGCCCCGTGCCGATGCCGTCGAGCACCTGCATCGGCACGACGCCCCACCATCCCGTGACGAAGAAGGCGAGCACGCCGCGGATGGGCAGGAACATGAAGGAGACCAGGATCACCGGCCAGTAGTTGCGTTTGCTCGCCGCGTTCATCGCGATCAGCGACGTCACGATCATCACGCCCTGCGCAATCACGACGGTGGTCGCGACGAAGGTCGGGCCGTTGGCCTGGCCTTCGGCCACCGCCGCAAGTCCATAGAGCGGCACGATCGCGGCGTTGCCGAGATGAAACAGCGCGAGCGCGAGCGCCAGCACGAGCAGCGCCCGGTGCCTGATCAATATGGTGAACGCGTCCGGCGCGCTGTCGGGATCATCCTCCTTGCAGCCGCGCGAGGCGCGATCGTCGATCGCCTTTGCGGGGATCATCAGCACGCAAGCGATCGCGATGGCGCCGAACACGGCCGCCAGCACGAACACGGACACATAGCCGAACTTGTAGCCGAGATAGCCCGACAGCGCGGCGCCGACCATGTTGCCGGCGTGGTTGAAGGCCTGGTTGCGGCCGTTCAGCGCATTGAAACCCTTCTGCCTGGCGATGCCGAGGGTGATGCCCGTGACTGCCGGCACGATCGCGGCGCTCGCCAGCGATTGGGCAACCTGGGAGAACGTCACGGCCCAGAAATTCTGCGAGATCAGGATGATTGCGGACGCAAGCACCACGCAGATGCCGGGAATGACCACCCACAGCCGCTTGTTGCGGCTGGAATCGATGAAGCCGCCGATCGGCGTCGTGACCAGCATGCCCGCGACATTGCCGATCGTCATGGCGGTGCCGATCAATCCGCTCGCCCAGCCGCGATCCTGGAGGAACACGCCGACGAACGGGCCGATGCCCGACTGCATGTCGGCCATGAAGAAATTGACAGCGTAGAGGGGCCAGAGGCGGGGCGAGGAGGGGCGCGATGTCATCGAGACGCTGAACGCAATGCTGCCGATCGAGAGTTGGTCTCCGAGCGGAGATGGCCGGCTCATTGTGCCGGGGCGGACCAGAAAGTAACCTGCGCTGACCTCCTTGGTTCCGACCGTGGTTGCGGTCGCAGGAGCGCGATGCCATTTCATGCCTGCGACAGTCTCATTTCTGGATCATGACTCATGCCCCTCTGGACCTGCGAAACCTGCGGCGCCCAATTCCCGGAGAGTGGAAATCCGCCGGCGTCGTGTCCGATCTGCGAGGACGAACGGCAGTTCGTGAACTGGAAGGGCCAGACTTTCCTCACGCGGGATGCGCTCGCGCAAGGTCACCGCGTTGTCTGGCGCGATGATCTCGGCCTGACGGGCATGGCGCTCGAGCCGAGCTTTGCCATCGGCCAGCGCGCGCTGCTGGTGCCGCTGGGTGGCGGCTGCGCGATGTGGGACTGCGTGCCGCTGGCGACACCGGAGGCGATCGCGCATGTGCGCTCGCTCGGCGGGCTGAAAGCCATCGCGATCTCGCATCCGCATTACTATGGCGCGCTCGCCGACTGGAGCGACGCGTTTGGCGGCATTCCGGTCTATGTGCACGCGGATGATCGGCAATGGGTGACGCATCCGCATCCGTCAATCGTGCACTGGAGCGGCGATCATCATCGCATTTCCGATGATTTGCTGCTGCTTCGCACCGGCGGCCATTTCGCGGGTGCCACCATGCTGCATCATGCGCGCGGTGCGGATGGCAAGGGCGCGCTGCTCACCGGCGATATCGCGCAGGTGACGATGGATCGCCGCTTCGTCAGCTTCATGTACTCCTATCCGAACTACACGCCGCTCAACGCTTCCGCCGTGCGGCGGATCGCGGCTGCGGTCGCGCCGCTCGCCTTTGACCGCATCTACGGCGCGTGGTGGGGACGCAACATCGCCGCGGGCGCCAAGACCGCGTTCGCGGCGTCGGTGGAGCGATACATCGCGGCCATCGCCTGAGCCGCCGCGCCGGCCGGAATCCTTGTTGCCGTGACCAAATAACTGTACTATAAGTACAGTTATTGAGCGCGGCGCAACGATGCGTTTGCCGGTTCGGCACGAACGATGCATCGTCGTTTCAGCGGCGCTTTATGCGGCCGCGTGAGCGGGAGTTGGATGCATGACGACACAGCGCGACTACGAGATCTTTGAGGCCGGTGACGTCACGCTTCAGTCCGGCGCCGTCTTCCCCGCGATGAAGCTCGCCTACAAGACCTACGGCACGCTGAGCGCGGCGAAGGACAACGTCATCCTCTACCCGACCTCCTTCAGCGCGCAGCATTTCGACACCGAATGGCTGATCGGCCCCGATGGCGTGCTCGATCCCACGCGCTATTTCATCATCATCCCGAACCTGTTCGGCAACGGCCTGTCGTCCTCGCCCTCAAACTCCGGCGACGCGCCATTCCCGCAGCTCAGCTATCACGATGCCATCGCTGTCCAGCACAGGCTGCTCACCGAGCGCTTCGGCGTGACAAAACTCGCGCTGGTCTATGGCTGGTCGATGGGCGGCATGCAGACCTATCACTGGGCGGCGCTGCATCCCGATATGGTCGCGCGCGCAGCCATCGTCTGCGGCAGCGCGCGCTGCTCGCCCTATAACTACGTCTTCCTGGAAAGCGTGAAGGCCGCGCTATCAGGCGATCCCGCCTTCCGCGACGGCCGTTTCGTCGAGAAGCCTGTCGCGGGCTATCGTGCCATGGGGCGTGTCTATGCCGGTTGGGCGATGTCGCATGGCTTCTATCGCGACGAGCTCTGGCGCGAGGCGGGTTTTACCTCGCTCGAGGATTATCTCGTCCGCACCTGGGACACGACCTTCGCCAGGCGCGACGCCAACGATCTGCTGGCGCAGGCCGGCATCTGGCAGCGCGGCGACATCAGCGCTTGCGCGGCCTTCGGCGGTGATCTCGATCGCGCACTCGCCGCGATCAAGGCGCATATGCTGCTGGTGCCGGGCGCGACCGACCGCTATTTCGACGTCCGCGACAACGAGGACGAGCTCGGCAAGCTGGTCAATGCAAAGTCGGCCGTGCTGCATCCGATCCCCTCGCTGCACGGCCATCGCGCCGGCAATCCCGTCAACAATCCGCCCGACCAGGCCTTCCTCAAGGCCGAGATCGCCGCGCTTCTCAGCAAGTAATACAGGCCCCGACCATGACTGATGCGACCGTTCCAGAGCCCGGCCATCGCCTGAAGCCGCTGACACCGGCCATGCTGCGCGAATTATCGGTGCGCTCGAACCTCAGGGGCGCCGTGCAGAGTTTTGGCCATTACGGAATGATCGTATTGGTCGGCGCGCTGATCTGGACGGTCACATCACGCCATGGCGTGCTCTGGGCGCTGCCGCTGATGGCGGCGCAAGGCTATCTCGTCGCCTTCCTGTTCATGGCGGTGCACGAGACCGCGCACAAGACGGCCTTCAAGAGCCGCGGCCTCAACCTCGCGGTCGGCTATCTCTCGGCCTTCATCATCGGTTTGCCCTACGAATATTACTGCCTGTTCCACTGGGATCATCACCGCTACACCCAGGATCCCGACAAGGATCCGGAGCTGATCGTCGGCGTGAAGCCGGGCTCCGACACGCAGCTTGCGATCGCCTATAGCGGCCTGCTTCAGGTTGCCGGCCGTCTCCGGCTGATGCTCGGCCATGCCGTCACCGGCAAGGTCGTCGTGCCCTGGATTCCCGAAAACAAGCGCGCCACCATCGTGACCGAGGCGCGCGCCTATGTCGCGCTCTATGCGCTGCTGCTCGCGCTCTCGCTGGGGTTCGCCTCGGCGCTGCTGCTCTGGGTGTGGATCGTCCCGCTCGTGATCGGGCAGTTCTTCCTGCGGCCCTATCTCTATGCCGAGCACACCGGCTGCGACCGCACCCGCAGCGCTTTCGAGAACACCCGCACCACCTATACCGGCGCGATCGTCAAATGGTTCGCGTGGAACATGCCCTACCATGTCGAGCACCACGCCTATCCCTCGATTCCCTTTCACGCGCTGCCGAGGCTGAACGGGATCGTCGACGGCGAGATCGTCCATCGCGGCCGCGGCTA
Organism: Bradyrhizobium sp. CCGB20; assembly: GCF_024199855.1. NCBI lineage: Bacteria > Pseudomonadati > Pseudomonadota > Alphaproteobacteria > Hyphomicrobiales > Nitrobacteraceae > Bradyrhizobium > Bradyrhizobium sp. CCGB20. The sequence continues at coordinate 1,064,686 of NZ_JANADN010000001.1, forward strand.
CGTCAGGACGACGCGCGAGACCTGGGCCTGGTTTCGCCGGAATCGGCAAGCCGGCTAGCTCAAGGATTGCTTAACCAAATACAAAGCCCCGGCCGCAGCGCGACCGGGGCTTCGTTTTGAAGGCGAGCGATCAGTAGATCCCGTAGGCGCAGACGTTCACGACGCGGACGCGCATGCCGTGACGGGTGCGAACGAGGCGCTCCTGGTAGCAGTTGCTGACGCCGGTGTTGACATAGATGCCGCCGTAGCCCCAGCCCGGGCCCCAGCCATGACCCCAGTGGTGATGATGGAAGCCGCCGGCCGACGCCGCGGTGGGCGCGAGAGCGGCAGCGCCGAGCGAACCGGCGGCGATCAGACCAAGAGCAAGCTTACGAAACATTTTCATTCTCCAGTGTGGCGCTAGGGCCGTTGTTGTGTCCCTGCTTCTCGGTCGAGCCGAGATGCGATCGCGTTCACATGGTGCGGGGAGAATCGTGTTTCAGGATTGTTTCGTGGCCCGCGGCGAGATGCGCCGCCGTCAGGTTTTCCGCGCCGCTGCGCGATAACGCGCAGCCATCGCCCGGGTCATCTCCGCCATCTTCTCGCGGAGGTCGGCGGGCTCCAGCACTTCGGCTTCGGGCCCGAGGCGCAGCAATTCGGCCGCGGCATGCCACGACGTCTTGCCGGTCGGCACCCTGGCGATGCGCCAGCCGTCCGCATCGATGGCCTCTTCAAGCTGCGTACGTGCCCTGACGTAAGGCTGGCTCAGCGCGTCGAGCAGCTTGACGCCGAACGGCGACAGCCGGATGACCGCGACATTGGGATGCATCTCGGCTTCGAGACGCAGCGTTGCGTCCCGCCAATAGGCCGCGAGATCGAACTGGGCGGGACGATCGAAGCGTTCGTCGAGCGCGGTGCAGTCCAGCACGCGCGCGACACGATAGGTGCGCACACTGCCGTCGACTTGCCCGGCGAGATACCAGCTGCCGCCTTTCAGCACGAGCCCGAGCGGTGCGACGCGGCGCTGCTTCTCCGAGCGCCAGCTCTGGTAGCGGATCTTGATCAGCGTCCCGCGCAAGGCCGCGCCGGCAATGATGCGCAGATGTTTTGGCTCTTCCGTCTCGCCGAACCAGCCGGGTGCGTCGAGGTGAAAGCGCTCCTGCATCCGCCCGGCGTCTTCGCGAAGGTTGGCAGGCAAGGCTGCCATCAGCTTGTTCTGCGCGGCGATCATCGCCGCGTCCAGCCCGAGCGCCGCGGCCGGTCCCGGCAGTCCCGCAAGGAACAGAGCTTCCGCCTCGTTCTGCGACAGCCCGTTCAAACGCACGCGATAACCGTCGAGCAGGCGATAGCCGCCCTCCGCGCCGCGATCGGCATAGACGGGGACGCCCGATGCCGCGAGCGCGTCGATGTCGCGATAGATCGTGCGCACCGACACCTCGCAGGCCTCCGCCAGCTCGGGCGCGGTGACCTGCCCCTTGGCCTGGAGGGTGGTGAGGATCGACATCATCCGGCTCGCGCGCATGATCCCTTAAACCATACCTGACACAGGATGTCAGGTATGGTCCGCTACAAACGCCATCGCCAGCCGGCCAGATGGAGACCACCATGACCGATCCGAACCGCATCACGCTGTATTATTCGCCGCAGACGCGCGCCACCGGCACGCGGGTGCTGCTGGAGGAGCTTGGCGCGCCCTACGATCTCCATGTGCTCAACATGAAGGCCGGCGAGCAGCGCCAAAGCGCCTATCTCGCCATCAATCCGCTGGGCAAGGTGCCGGCGGTCCGCCACGGCGAGGCGCTCGTGACCGAGCAGGTCGCGATCACCATCTATCTCGCCGATCTGTTCCCGCAGGCCGGCCTCACGCCCGCGCTGAACGATCCGCTGCGCGGTCCCTATTTGCGCTGGATGACCTATTACGGGTCATCCTTCGAGCCGGCCCTGATCGACAAGTTCATGCAGCGCGAGCCGGCGCCGATCACGCAGTCGCCGTATGCCGATTACGACACCATGCTGGGTGCGCTCGAGGCGCAATTGTCGAGAGGGCCGTACCTGCTCGGCGAACGCATGACGGCGGCGGATGTGCTGTGGGGCGTCGCGTTCAGCTGGACCATGATGTTCGGCATCGTGCCGAAGAAAGACGTCTTCGTCCGCTATGCCGAACGCATGACCTCGCGGCCCGCGTTCCAGCGCATCAATGCGGCCGATGATGAGATGGCGGCGCAGCATGCCAAGGCGGCCGGTGGTTGAATGATCCGGGGTTGCGGATGACGAAGCCGATGCACACGACCAACTGCTTCAACACTTTCATCCGGGTTGCCGAAGACTGTCCTGCGCGGACTGGCGAGGAGCCGCCGCTCCGCGAGGGAAAGCCGACGGTGGCGTGCCTGCAATACGGGATGATCGCCAAGGCGCCCTACAAATACACATCCGACGACGTGATTTTCGCCACGTCTGCGCCGGGACGCGAGCTCGATGTAAAGGCCACGAAGACGGAGAAGCATGCGGCCCGTGAAGCGTTCTTCTCCCGGGGGCAGGCGTGCATGAGGGCGTCGAGCCTGGGCAAGCGCTTCGGCTGGGGCGTTCATGCCGACAGTGAGGGCCGGATCGCGATCTACGCCGTCGACAGCAAACGCTACCAGGCGCTCGTCCGCGATTCCAAGCTCACGCAGGTGCGCGCGATGCGGTCGAAGCGGGCGTGATCAGAATTTTGGCGGTCGCTTCTCCGCGAACGCCTTGATGCCTTCCTTGATCTCGTCGCCGCGCATGCTGTCGCGGTGGCGTTGATCGGCGGCGGCTTCGTCCAGCTCACCGCGGGCGAATTCGTTGATGGCGCGCTTCATCCCGCGCATTGCCTGCGGCGCGTTGCCGGCGAGGACGTCGGCGAGCTTGTCGACTTCCTCGTCCAGGAATTCCACCGGCACCATGGCGGTGAGATAGCCGATCCGCAGCATCTCCGGCGCGGTGATCTTCTGCGCGGTGAGGAACAGCTTCTTCGCGTTGTCGAGGCCGAGCCGCGTCACGTAACGCTTGATGCCGCTTCTGTAGTAGTGCAGCCCGAGCCGCGCCGCCGGCATGAACATCTCGGCGGTGTCGACGCCGATGCGGAAATCGCAGGCGAGCGCGAGGTCGGTCGAGCCGCCATAGACGCCGCCATTGAGCCGGCAGATCGTCGGCACGCCGAGATCCTCCAGCCGGTTGACGACGACCTCGAACGCCGAGCCCGCGCTCTGCTGCTCGTTGGCACTGACCGCGCGCTCGGCGACCGAGTTGAGGTCGTAGCCCGCCGAGAAGGCCCGCCCCGTGCCGGTCAGCACCAGCACGCGGATATCAGGATCGGCCTCGATCCGGTCGAACAGCTTGACCAGCTCGCCGAGATCCTCGGCCTGCAGCCGGTTGAGATGCTTTGGCCTGTTGAGGCGGATGGTGGCGCGTGCGCCATTGATTTCGAGCACGGGGCTGGATGCCGCGTCGGCTGTGTCCGACATTCTTGTCTCCATTTACTTGTTTTCAAGCGTGCGGCGCCTGGCTTCCGCATCGATGGTCTCGGCGAGATCCGGATGCCGCGCCATCAGCACGCGGAAGTCGACGAGGTCGAGCACCAGAAGCCGCGACACCTTCGTGGTCGAGACATTGGCGCCGCGCAAATTGTTGCCGAGCAGCGCCATCTCGCCGAAGAATGCGCCCTCGCCGAGCTGCACCTTCTTGCCGGGCAGGTCGACCTCGACCTCGCCGGCGGCGATGAAGTACATGCAGTCGCCCTGCGCCCCCTTGCGGATGATCATGGTGCGCGCCGGCAGCTCCATGGTGCGCAGCATGTGGGTGACGTCGGCGATGGCCGCGGGCCCAAGCGCTGCGAAGAACGGCACCTTGCTGACGGATTCCCAAGTCTTGAGGAAATTGTCGCGCCGCGTCTCCGCCGCGAAGCCGGTCGCCAAAATACCGGTCCACAGGCCGAAAACGCCGAGGCCGGAGATCATCACCAGAGCCGCTACCATGCGGCCGAGCGGCGTCACCGGCACGACGTCGCCGTAGCCCGTCGTCGTGAGCGTGACGACGGCCCACCACAGCGCGGACGGTACGCTACCGAAGGTCTGGGGCTGCACCTCCCGCTCCAGGAAATATTCGGCGACCGAGGCCAGGAAGACCACCATCAGGAAGATCACGAGCACGCTCACCAACGGCCCCGATTCCAGCACCAGCACGCGGCGGAGCTGCCGCAGGCCCGGAATGCCCGGCACCACCTTCAAAACCCAGAGCACGCTAAGCAGCCACGCCGTCTTCGGCTCGACGCCGAGCATCAGCGCGACCGGCACCGCGACCGCTCCGATCGCGTCGACCAGCCCGGCGGAGGAGGACATGTAGAGCGAAAGCCGCCCGTGCCGTGCCATGTGGCGCAGCCGGACCACCCACTCGAACACGAAATAGACGAGGCAGGCCCACAGCAGGGCATCGACCCAGCGGTAGGCTGTTTCATAAGCCGGCTCGACCGTCAGCAGCACCATGCCGAGCACGCCGGCGCCGACTGCCAGGTAGGCCGCCTTGGTCATGTTGCGGCCGGCCGTGGCGGCCACGAACTGGGCCAGAGCGGGGATCAGCGGCTTGGACATGCGGGAAGGCGGCTCGGTTTTGTCTTTTGCGGTCCCGGCTGGAACCTCGGTGCCAAAGTGCATGCCCGGGCCAAGGCCGTCAACGACGGGCGCGGGCCGCCTGCAACGTCGTGGAACAGGGGGTACGGAGGCTTGGCGCAGCAGCTGGACCCGCGGGCCGTTACCTGAAATGCGGCGGCTCGTCGTAGCCGCGACGGCTGCTGAAGAACAGCAGCACCATCAAGCCAACGCCGACAATAACGGAAAATCCGGCCCCCAGCGCCAGCGCCACATAACCTTCCGTCGGAATCGGCTCGCCCTCGACCGCCATTGCCGAATAGGCGAAATAGCCAACCGCCACCAGCATTCCCAGAAGGATCATGATGAGGAGCGCACGCATGGAGCGTTCTCCGGTTGCATCCGGAGCAAACGGTTGTGGACCGGGACGGTTCCCGAATCAGGCGCGGTGACTTCCGGGGAAATGTTGGCAAAGCGCCGCTGCAAGACCGCCAAATCGATAGGTCAGGCACTCTGAGCTGTCTTCACCACCACGATATTGCTCTCGTCCTGCTGGGGAGGGGCCGTATCCTGGGCGACCTTGTCGGCCTCGCTGGCATGACGCTTGAGGTAGTCGCGGCGCATGCCGATCTCATCGCGGACGAACTCGTAGCCGAGCTTGAAGGTGTCGAGCCCGTCGGTACTGATCGTGCCGTCGCGAAGGCCTATGACGGCGCCGCGCAAAATGCCCTCCAGCTCGTCCTGGAGACATTCGAGCTGATCCAGCGAATGCGCGTGCTCGATGCGCTCGCCGATGTCGAGGATGGCGGTGGAGAGCTCGCTGGCCTTCTCCGGCGCGATCCGCGTGATCTTGGCGTAGATCGCGGCGAAGATCGAGCCGATGACGCTGAGCGCGGCGGCGCCCAGATACATCAGGTCGCTGTATTTATCCATGAACGACTTGGTGTCATCGTTGATGTAGTCGGCCGCCCCCTGATGCGCCATCACATAGGCGTCCTTCTCGACGGAGGCCGGCTCGATCCTGCTGGCGAAGCCGTTGTCGAGCCCGAGCGCGGATTTGTTCTCGTAGACGATGCGCGCGAGCTCGCCCGCCGTGCTCGCCGACATCCTGGATTGCGTGACCAGAAGCCATTCCAGTCCGATCGTGTCGAGGTCGTCGTCGGGAATTTCCGGCGATGCAGACAGCGTGCCCGCAGTCAGCGTCTCGCTGGAAATGCCGGGAATCCTGCGCGCCAGCGCCTTGGCCTCGTCGATCGCGTTGAGCGTGAAGCCGCCGCGCCTGGCGGCTTGCTCATAGGCCTTGTCCCGCACCGCCCTCGAGGCATGGACAATGGCGATCACTGCGCCAAAGCCGTTTGCCGGCGCAAACAGCTTGTCGAGTGTCATGCCTTGCGGCGCCATCTGGACCATCTTCGCGGCATCGGAGCCATCGGGGATGTCGAGAATGCTGCGCACGAAGGCGAGCGAGGAGTCGTTCGCGGCGACGACCGCGACCTTTTTCTTCTTCAGTTCGGCGAGCGACTTGATCTTCTTGTTGCCGGGACCGAGCAGGAGCACCAGATCGTGCTCGAGGATCGCGAGCGTGCGCGCCCGCAGCGGCACCTTGGCGTCGGTGCGCAACACGGCGAGATCGGCCTGCTTGCGGTCGAACTGGGCGAGCGCCTTGGCGTTATCAGGATTGTTGACGATCTTGATCCGGAAGCGCGAGGCGTTGTTCTTCAGCACGGTGGCGAGCTTGGCCGCGAACAGCGCCTCGTCGCTGTTGGGGGCGCCGACAGCAAAGGTCAGCGTCTCCGAATTGTGCAGCATGGCGCGGCCGCCCCAGACGGTGGCGAGCGACAGGAGCAGGGTCAGCACGACGTAGAGAAAGACCTGTTGCTGATTGGTCTTGATCACCTTGGGGCGCCGCGGCGGCGGCTCTGATGGTGACGAGGTCGGGCCTTCGGTACTCATGGCGGCACTCTGGCCTTGCTGCTTGGGTGGCGGGCGGCTCGCGAATGTGATCGCGGCGGGCGGCCTGCAATTCCTAAACGTCTGAAAAAAGAACGATATTTTCTGCCTGCAATGATACCGTGCCGAGATCGGAATGCAAATTTCGAGCCGCAGGTAACCTTACTCGATCCCGCCGCGGCGATTGGTCATCCTATCACCAGTTAGCCACAGTTGGCGATTTTCCGGTTCCCCCCGGCTGCATTCCGTCGCGGGAGATGTCATAAATCACACGTCCCGGCGATTTGACCGGTCCAAGAAGAAGCTGCGCTGAACGCTCCGGTTTTTCTTGTCCACGTCAATGAGGGCGTCAGCTTTGTCGTTTCCACCCATGTCATCGGCGGTTCCGGTCGAAGCGCTCATTGGCTGGATGTTGCTGCTCACCTTCAAGCACATCATCGCCGATTTCGTCCTCCAGACCGCCTGGATGGCGCAAGGCAAGGACCAGAAGCACGGCTGGGCCTTGCCGCTTCTGGTGCATTGCCTGATTCACCTCGCGGTTGCGCTGCCGCTGATCCTGATCGTGGCGCCGCGATTCTGGTTCGTCGCGTTCATCGACTTCGTGATCCACATCACGATCGACCGCGCCAAGGGGATGGTCTCCGCCAATTTCGGGGTCGACCTGGCGCATCCCTGGTTCTGGACCCTGATCGGCGTCGACCAGGCGCTGCACCATCTGACCGGCTTCGGCCTCTCGATCTTCATGGCGGCGAACTGAGGCCGGCGGCCCTCTGGAGTGGCTGCCGGGCCTGCATGGTTCTCGCGGCGATGCGAAGCATCGTCCGCCAGACGGCGCTTCGCGCCTCCTCACCATGAGGGGTTCGAATCTTTCAGCAGAAACAGACCTCATCCTGAGGAGCCCGCCAAAGGCGGGCGTCTCGAAGGATGGCCGCACGCCCGCATTTCACCCGGCAGGCGCCCTCCGATTCGCGGCGAGGGCGCAAGCACCCCGGGTGACTACCGGGCGGCGTGGTTAACCTTTCGTTAGAGAATTGCGCTGCATCTTCCGGACACGAGGGAGAACTGCAATGTTTTCAAGCCGCGACACCTATGAAAGCGATTTCTGCCCGGTCCGCGACGAACTCCTTGGCGAGATGTATCGCGCCAGCGAGAGTGGCCTGCCGAGGCTGGTTGAGAGTGTTTCCCCTGACGCGCGCGCCAGGCTGGCGCTGTTTTGCTATCGCCGCAGCCATCTGCATTCGCTGGCTGTCGCGATCGCAGCCAGCTGTCACGAGCGTGACCTGATCGAGAACGGTGGCCGCGTCGGCTCGACGCTCTACGCGCTGTCGCGCGAAGCCGCCGTCAAATCGTCGCCGTCACTGTCGGGGGGCCGCAAGCCGATCACGCTGTCGACCAAGCCGCTCTCGGTGCTCGCACCGCTCGAGGACGAGTTCGACGACGAGATCAGCGAAGCCGTTCCCGCTTAAGCGTGGTCTATCGGCGCATGATCTCCGCGCAAACGCGTCCCGCGTTTGTCGCGAGGGAAAACTGCGACACAGTTTTCCGGATCATGCGCTAGCGATCACCGGCAGCCCGAACTTCCGCCGCGCCATTGCGCATTCGGCGTCGCCCGGCATGCAGGTGCGGCACACTTCCGGCCGCACCGCATAGATGCCGCACGCGGTCGCCTTGCCGATCTCCCCCTGCAACGCCGAACAGCGATCGCTCTCGCAGCGCATGCCGGATTGACGCGCATTGACGAGCGCTTCCGGGATCGCCGCAAGCTCCTCGTCGCTCTCGATCGAGAAGCGTGGCCAGTTCTCCGAATAGCCGCAGCAGGCGCCGCAGCTCTGGCAGCAGGTCGAGAGATCGATTTCTTCCATCGCGCTCACGTGTCCTTCACGTATCTTTGGGCGGGCCCCAGACCAGGCTCTGCCGCCATCTCGCGCGCAGCACGTCGCGCCGCTCCGGATATCTTTCGTCGAGATAGTTCGCATCCACCACGCGGTCGGTGCGGAAACTGCGGAAGTCGCCGCGCAGCTCGCACCAGGCGGCGAGCAGGCGTACGGCTTCGAGATAGCCGACCGAGATCGGCCAGATCATGCGCTCGCTGGGGCGGCCCCGCTCGTCGCGATAGCGCAGCATGATCTTCTTGCCTTCGTGGATCTGGGTGCGCGTGCGCACCATGTCCAGGCGGTCCGGCTCCCTGTTCCAGCTCGGCCGCGCGCGGCTCGCGGGCTCCAGCACGAAGGGACGCAGGCGCTCGGGCACGGTGTCGGCGATCTTGGCCATCAAATCTTCGGCCGCGCGCGCCAGTGCAGAATCGGCATGGCCCGCGACCCATTGCGCGCCGAGCACCGCCGCTTCGATCTCGTCGGGCGTCAGCATCAAAGGCGGCAGGTCAAATCCCTTTTCCAGGATGTAGCCCATGCCGGCCTCGCCGCGGATCGGCACGCGCTGGCCGATCAAGGTGGCGATGTCGCGATAGATCGTGCGCTTCGAGGTTTCGAGCTCGGCCGCGATGGCGTCCGCCGTCAGCGGCTTACGCGTGCGCCTCAGCACCTGGATGATCTGAAACAGCCGGTCGGCGCGTCTCATGACAATTCTCTTATCGATGGTCTTTTCAGAAGGCGGTGCGCGGCTGCTGACAGGATGTTGGCAGCAGGGGGGTTCTATACCGGGACAACACATCGACTGAAGAGGATTTGTCCATGATCATTCCAACCCATTTCGGCCCGGCCGCTCCGTTGTGGCGCGCCCAGATGTGGCAGGCGAGGGCGTTCAGCCGCCTCGTTTCGCTCGATCTCATGGCCGTCGACCTCCGATTTGCATTCGCAAGCGTGGTGACACGCTCGCTGGTCCAGGCCGCGGACGCGCTGGTCCGCCATGTGATGGGCCGCGCCTGGCGGGGGGCCCGTTTCGCAGAAGATATCACGGCTGCTGCCACCATGGTGGCAGCAGCCCGGCACTAGGTTCCGTCAACTCTTTCGGTCGTTCAGGAGAGCTCTCATGATCACGCTTTACGGCTTCGGCACCGGCTTCGGCCTGCCGGAAATCAGCCCTTTCGTCACCAAGACGGAGGTGCAGCTCAAGATGGCGGGACTGCCCTACCGGAAGGAGCGGGCGATGCCGCCGGCCTCGCCCAAGGGGCAGCTGCCGTTCATCGACGATGGCGGCGAGGCGGTGGCCGATTCCACCTTCATCCGCGCCCATATCGAGCGCCGCTATGGCTTCGATTTCGACGCCGGGCTGTCGCTGGCCGAGCGTGCGCAGGCCTGGGCGTTCGAGCGCATGGTCGAGCATCATGTCTATTGGGCGCTGGTCGGGGCGCGCTGGGTCGATCCGGTCAACTTCGCCAAGGGGCCAGCGCATTTCTTCGACGGCGCGCCGGAGCACAATCGCGAAAAGTTGCGCGAGGATGCGCAATTCCGTGTCGCCGAGAACTATCTGCTGTCCGGCCTCGGCCGCCACGCGCCCGACGACGACGTCGATCTCGCGGTGCGTTCGCTGTTCGCGCTCTCGGTGCAGCTCGGCGACAAGTCCTATCTGATGGGCAACAAGCCCTGCGGCGTCGATGCCACCGCCTTCGGCGCGCTCGCCGGGATCCTGACGCCGTTCTTCGAATCGTCCTTGCGCCAGCGTGCCGAGGGATTTCCGAACCTCACCGCCTATGTCGACCGCATGATGGACAATTATTACCCGGAGTTCTCCTGGACCCCGCTGCGGCAGGCGGCCTGAGGCACGAGCTCGGATCGCAAAGCAAAAGAGCCGGCCCGATGGGCCGGCTCTCGTCGTCTCAAAGCTTTTGCCGCGCCTACTTCACCAGCGTGTACTTGCCGTTCTTCACCGTGAGCAGGATGCGCGAGCGCTCGTCGAGGCCGTAGCGGTCCTTTTCGGTGAAGTTGTAGACGCCCTGGCTCGCCGCCAGCTCCTTCTCGGTCAGCAGCGCCTGTCGGATCGCTTCGCGGAATTCCGGCGTGCCGGGCTTGGCGGTCTTCAGCGCCGTCGGGATGATGCGCTTCAGGATCTCGAAGGCGTCGTAGGAATGACCGGCGAACTGGCTGCGGCTGTTCGGGCCGTACTTGGCCTCATAGGCCGTGTTGAGCGCGAGGCCCGGCTTCTTGGTCGCGGCCTCGTCCGGCTGGTCCTCGGGATCCATGACGGGACCCGACGCCATCAGCACGCCTTCCGCCGCTTTGCCGGCGATGCGGATGAAGTCCATGCTGGCGGCGCCATGGGTCTGGTAGATCAGGCCCTGATAGCCGCGCTCGCGCAGCTCGGTCTGCGGCAGCGCGGCCGCGGTGCCGGAAGCGCCGACCAGGATCGCGTCCGGATTCGCGGCGACGAGCTTGAGCACCTGTCCGGTCACCGACGTATCGGGGCGGGCGAAACGCTCCTCATCGGCGATGGTCATGCCCATCGGCACGGCCTGGGCCTTCAGGTCGTTGAACCAGAGGTCGCCATAGGAGTCGGAATAGCCGATGTAGCCGAGGGTCTTCACGCCCTTCGACTTCATGTGATCGTACAGCACCTTGCCCACGATCGGGATCGGCTGCGGCATCGCCACCGACCACTTCATGCGCTCCGGCGTGATCGGGAACGGCGCCAGGCCGAAATGCGGAATGCCGGCTTCGTTGGCGACGTTGGAGACCGCGATCGTCGGCGGCGTCAGCGCCGAGCCCATGATGATGTCGGCCTTGGATTCGGTCACGAAGCGGCGTGCGTTGGTGGTTGCCGTGGTGGGATCGCCGCCGTCGTCGAGCACGATCACCTTCAGCGGCACGCCGCCGATCTCCTTCGGCACGAATTCCAGCGCGTTGCGCTCGGGAATGCCGAGCGCCGCGCCCGGGCCGGTCGTGGTGGTGGTGATGCCGATGGTGATTTCGCTGGTCTGGGCCAGTGCGGGCAGGGCCGGCAGGGCAAGCGTCGCAGCCGTGATGGCGGCGGTCAGGTAAAAGCGTTTCATCTATTCCTCCCTTGACGTGTTTCTTTGAAAGCAGAAATCGGGGGGTAATTCAGCCCCCTCTTTTGGCGATGCGGCGATTGGCTCCGGACCTAGCTCCCCGTGAATTTGGCTACCATTTCCGCCGGGAACGGTGCCGATTTCAGCTTGTCGGGGTTAACGGGATCGCGGCGGACCAGGACGCGGGTCTCAAAGCCCTCGATCGCCAGCGCATCGCCCTTGTAGACGTTGTGCTTCACCTCGAAGCTCGAGCGCTTGATGCTCTCGATCTTCGTTTCGATGGTGATCCAGTCGCCATAGGTCGAGGGGATGTAGAACCTGGACCGCGTGTCGACCATGGGAATCCCCACCAGGCCGTATTTGCGGACCAGGTCCTGCTTGGAGAACCCGGCGACCTCGAACAGGGTCGACGTCGAATCGTCGAACATCGCGAAATAACGCGGATAGTAGACGATGTTGGCGGGGTCGCAGTCGCCCCACTGGATCTGGACGTCGCGCCGGTTCACGAACATGCGGTTCTCTGCTCTACGAAATTACTTGGGCGCCATGCGCAGCGAGCCGTCGAGGCGCACCACTTCGCCGTTCAGGTACGAATTCTCGACCATGTGCAGCGCCAGCGCGGCGAACTCGTCGGCGTGGCCGAGCCGGCGCGGGAACGGGATCGCGGCGGCGAGCGAGTCCTGGGCTTCCTGCGGCAGGTTGGCGAGCAGCGGCGTGAGGAACAGGCCGGGCGCGATGGTCAGCACGCGGACGCCGAACTGCGCCAGCTCGCGCGCGATCGGCAAGGTCATGCCGACGATGCCGCCCTTGGAGGCCGAATAGGCCGACTGGCCGATCTGGCCATCATAGGCGGCAACGGACGCCGTATTGATGATGACGCCGCGCTCGCCGGTCGCCTGCGGCTCGAGCTTGGACATCTCGGTCGCGGCGAGGCGCAGCATGTTGAAGGTGCCGATGAGGTTGACCTTGATCACCTTGTCGAAATCGGCGAGCGCCATCGGCCCGTCGCGGCCGACCACGCGCTTGGCGACGCCGATGCCGGCGCAGTTCACCAGCACGCGCGGCGCGCCAAGGGCCTTGGTCGCCTGCGCGATCGCGGCTTCAGCGGAAGCCGCATCGGAGACGTCGCAGGTCACGGCGACGCCCTTGATCTCGGCGGCGACACTCTCCGCAAGCTTGGCATTGAGATCGCACACCGCGACCTTGGCGCCCTGCGCCGCCAGTTTTCGCGCGGTCGCAGCGCCGAGTCCCGATGCGCCGCCGGTGACGATGGCTGCCTGATCCTTCAACAACATGGCGTTCTCCTTTGGCGATGATTTCTTACCCGACCGATATCACACGGTCGGATGGATTGGCAGCATAGAGCTCCTCGATCAGGGCGCCGCGATGCTCCAGCACCGCGCGCTGGTTGATCGAGCCTTTGTCGGTGACCTCGCCCTTGTCGATCGAGAGCGGCGTATCCAGCAGGATCGCGCGCGTGATCCGCGTCGAGGATCCCGTGGCCTCGCTGAGGAAGCGCGTCAGGCGCTCGCGGAAGGCCTCGCGCACCAGCCGGTCGCGGGCGGTGACGGTAAGATCGTCGGCCGCCAGCGTCGGGTTGATCAGCCGGCAGCCGTCGAGATCGAGCAGGACCAGCGCGGAGATCTCGTCGCGGTTAATGCCGGCGATGACGACGTCGCGCACCAGCGGCGCGCAAGCCGCGACGAAGCGCGCACGCAGCGGGCCGACACTGACCCAGGTACCGCTGCCGAGCTTGAAGTCTTCGCTGACGCGGCCGTCGAAATCGAAGCCGGCGTTGAGATCATCGGGATCGACCGGCTTGAGCGCGTCGCCCATCTTGTAAAATCCTTCCTCGTCGAAGGATTTTTCGGTGATGTCTGGCTGGCGCCAATAGCCGGGCATCACGTTCGGCCCCCTGGCGCGCACTTCCATCTTGCCGTTGTTCGGCACCAGCTTGGCGTCATTGCCCGACACGGGCAACCCGACATGGCCGGAGCGGCTGGTGCGCGGATTGACCGACATGAAGAACGGCGCGGTCTCGGTCGCACCGAGGCCGGTCAGCATCGGCACGCGGTAGCCCTTTTCCTTCACCGCGAGCTCGTCGAGGCTGTTCCAGACGAACGGCGACAGCGCCGCGCCCGAGAAGAACATCGCGTGCAGCCGGTCGAAGAACTTTGCGCGCAAGCCCTGGTCGTCGCGCAGATATGGCAGCAGCGACTCGTAGCCCTTGGGGACGTTGAAATAGACCGTCGGCGAAATCTCCTGGAGATTGCGCACGGTCTCCTCGATGCCGCCAGGCACCGGCTTGCCGGCGTCCAGATACATCGATCCGCCATTGTAGAGCGTCAGCCCGATATTGTGGTTGCCGCCAAAGGTGTGATTCCAGGGCAGCCAGTCGATGATGACGGGCGGCTCGTCCTTGAGGAAGGCGAGCGTCTCGCGCAGCATGACCTGGTTGGCGCAGATCATGCGCTGGGTGTTGATGACGGCCTTGGGATTGCCGGTCGAGCCCGACGTCAGCAGGAATTTTGCGATGGTGTCCGGACCGATATTGCCGTGCACCTCGTCGAGATCGCTGCGGAGCGGCGTCGCCATGAGGTCGGCGAGCAGGGTGACGTCGCGGCCCGGCACTTGGCCCCAGGATGCGGCGATCTCGGTGCCGGGCGAGACGTTGGCGGCGAGCGCATCCGCGAACTTGCCGGCGTCCTCGGCGAAGACGAGGCCGGGCGTCAGCAGCTTCATCAGGTAAGACAGCTTGCCGTAATCCTTCGACACCAGCGAATAGGCCGGCGACACCGGGCAGAACGGAATGCCGGCATAGAACGCGCCGAACGCGAGCAGCGCGTGGTCGATCGAATTGCCCGAGAGGATGACGACCGGCCGCTCCGCCGACAGGCCGCGCGCAATCAGGCCGGAAGCAATGTGCCGGCTTGCGGCGAGCAGCTCGGCATAGGTGATCTTGCGCCAGCCGCGGCCGCCTTCGCGCTCGGCCATGAAAACGCGGTCCGGCGTCGTCCTGGCCCAGTGATGCAGGCGGTCGGTGATGCGGACGGGATAGTCGCCGAGCGGCTGTTTCGGTCGCAGGTAAATCGTGCCGTCGTCGCGCCGCTCGATGTTGACGACGGGATCGCCGAACGAAATGGGCCGCAGCGGGGAAGTGCTCGCGCCGCGCTCCATGCTGGAAGAGGACGGCTGCGCGCTCATGACTTCGGCTTCACCTTTGCGGTCTTGTGTTCGAGGAATTCGCGGATCCTGCGCTTTGCCTCCTTGTCGCTCTGCGCCACGGTCGCCATCAGCGATTCCATGAGCAGGCCGGCCTGCGGATTGGCCTCCGCGATCATCGGCAGCGCCTGGAGCACGGCAAAGTTCGTCAGCGGCGCGTTGGAGGCGACCTTGGTCGCAAGCTCCAGCGCCTTGCCGAGCCCGTTGCCGGCCTCGGTCACATATTGCGCAAAGCCGTAGGAGGCGCCTTCGGTCGCGCTATAGACGCGGCCGGTCAGCATCATGTCCATCATCCTGGCGACGCCGATCAGCCGCGGCAGCCGCACCGAGCCGCCGCCGCCGACGAAGATGCCGCGCTGCCCTTCCGGCAGGGCGAAATAGGTCGAGGGCTCGGCGACGCGGATATGGGCGGCGCAGGCAAGCTCCAGCCCGCCGCCGATCACGGCGCCCCTCAGCGCCGCGATGACGGGCACACGGCTGTACTGGATGCGGTCGAACACCCGGTGCCACATCTGAGAATGCAGCAGCCCGCCGGTCGCGTCGTGGTCCTGGAGCTCGGAGAGGTCGAGACCGCTGGAGAAATGATCGCCGATGCCGTGGATGACCACCGCGCCGATATCCTCGGGCAGGGATGCAAAACACTCGCCGATTTCCAGGATGATGCCGTCGTTGAGCGCATTGCGCTTGGCCGGCCGGTTCAGCCCCACGGTCAGAACCCGGTCCGCCCGCTCGATCCTCAAAAGCCCGGTGGCGCCCGCGCCAGCGGTCTCGGCGTTTCCCTGTGTCATTTGCGTCCTTGTCAGAATAGTTATGTTGTATAACGAATTTCGGGAGAGTCAAGGAGGGGAGCCCTCCCAGGCACCGGGGCAGCTACGCTCGCCTCGGCTCCCCCAGGAACGGGTCACCGCTCGCTGTCATCAGCCCATCGCGACCTGGTCGCCCTTCACCCCGTGCTCGCGTTGGTCGAGCCACATCGTGCCGAGCGCGAACGCCAGCCACCCGAAATTGTAGGCAAAGCCCATGATCAGGATGACCCAGCCGGGAATCGGTCCGACCGCAGCGCGATCGACAAGCTCCGTCAAGGTCACCGCGGGCGTAGGATGGATAGCAATCTTGCCGTAATAGGCGGTCGCCTGGATGGCGAGAATCCAAACGTAGTTCCGACGCAGCCGCCGTCCCGCAGCGCGGACGAGCGAGATGTGGTGGCGGGGTGCAGTGTAGTCGCGCGCCAGGATAGCCTTCCAGCTGTCGTCGTGCGCTTCACCGGTGAAAATTGGCGCATAGAAATTCTTCTCGAGCCAACGAGCCCGGGCACGCCAGACATTGAAATAGCGATAACGCCGCGCCTCCATCCCGAGAAACACGGCAAGCAGCAGTCCGACGAGTACGAGCGGCAGAGGCGAAGCCTCCGGGCTCGAAAAGGTCGTCGACAGCGCGATGCCCATCGTGACGATCGACCAATTGGTCGTGTTGTCGAGCCGCGTTCGCCAGATCGTCGAGCGATAGACCTCGCCGCGGTAGAGATGAGCGATGGCGCCCATTTCGGCGGAATCGAAGGTATGTTGGGGGCTTGGTTCGCTGGAAGCCATAAGAGACATGGTGGGACTCCCGTGGTCTGCACAACTTTGCGCAGATCACATCCTGAACCAGGTCGGTCCCCGGGGCAAAGACAGATTCCTCACACCACCTGATGCACGTCGATCACCACGCGATCCGCATGGCGTGCGGCTGAGCCGACGAAGATGTGCTCCATCAGCCAGCGATACTTTTCGTGCCCGGTCTCGAACTTCGGCACGGTGCGGAAATAGATCAGCTTCGGATCGACCGGCTCGCCGCGCTTGAGCTTTTGCAGCAACTCGACCGGGCCGAAGCGCATGCCCTTGTTCTCGACATAGACGATGGCGCCGTCGTCGGTCTCGAAGGCGTATTTTGCCTCGAGGTCGATCAGCTCGTTGGGGCGGATGGTCTGGAAGTCGGCGCCGAACGGCAGCACCTTGCCATTGATCGCGCCCGTCACCGCGCCGCCGATGATCGGAATGATGCGGCGAACGCCGATGCCGGTCTCGCCGGCGGTGACGACGTCGCCGATGCGGGCGGTGATGGTGAAGACGTATTTTGTCTCTAGCGTCGGTGTGGTCATCGCTTCACCTCCTATGTATCGAACCAGCGTCGCTGCCTTCCCTTCTCCCCTTGTGGGAGAAGGTGGCGCGAAGCGCCGGATGAGGGGTTGTCTCCGCGAATTCAACTGCGGGCTGACGTGCCGAGCGAGACCCCTCACCCGTCTCGCCGCTATCGCGGCGAGCCACCCTCTCCCACAAGGGGAGAGGGGAAAGACAGCTCGCCGCTCTATCACGCACGCCTAATGCGCCATCATCCGCGTCGGCAGCCATGTCGCCAGCAGCGGGAACGCGATCAGGATCACGAGGCGCACGAGGTCCGTCGCCACGAACGGGATCACGCCCTTGAAGATCGTGGAGAAGGAGACGTCCTTCACCACGCTTTTGATGACGAAGACGTTCATGCCGACCGGCGGATGGATCAGGCCGAGCTCGACGGTCATGACGATGATGACGCCGAACCAGATCGGATCGAAGCCCAGATGGGTGATGACGGGGAAGATGATCGGCACGGTCAGGATGATCATCGCCATGGCGTCCATCAGGCAGCCCAGCACGAGATACATCACCATGATCAGCGCCAGCACGCCGTAGGGGCCGAGGCCGAGCCCCGTGAGGAATTCGGTGACCTTCTGCGGCGTCTGCGTCACCGTGAGGAAATAGCCGAAGATCAGGGCACCGATCAGCACGGTGAACACGGCGGCCGCGGTGCGCGTCGCCTGCAGCAGCGAGGCCAGGATCTTCTCGCGGTCGAGCCGGCCCGTGACGACGCCGATGATGAAGGCGCCCGCGGCGCCGACGCCGCCGGCTTCCGTTGGCGTGAAGCGCGGCAAAAAGGGCAGGCCGTAGAGGCCGCCGATGACGAAGATGAACAGCAGCACCGGCGCCCAGATGTCCTTCAATCCCGCAAAGCGCTCGCGCCACGGCAGCACCTTGCCCTTGGGCAGGAAGTCCGGGCGGAAATAGCCGATCAGGAAGATCGTGATCATGTACATGGTCATCGCCAGCAGGCCCGGAATGATGCCGGCGATGAACAGCTTTCCAATGTCCTGCTCGGTGATGATGCCGTAGACCGCGAGCACGGTGGAGGGCGGCAGCATCGCGCCCAGCGTGCCGCCGGCCGCGATCACGCCGGTGGCGAAGGACTGCGGATAGCCGAACCGGCGCATCTCGGGATAGGCCACGGCGGAGAAAGTCGCGGCGGTTGCGACGGAAGAGCCGCAGATCGCGGCAAAGCCGCCGCAGGCGCCGACGGTGGCGATGCCGAGCCCGCCGCGTAAGTGCCCGACAAAGCCGTTGGCGGCGCGGAACAGCTCGCGGCTCATGCCGGAATGGCTGACGAAGGAGCCCATCAGCAAAAACATCGGGATGACGCCGAAAGTGTAGTCCGTGACCGTGCGCATCGAGGTCTGGCCGACCAGCTTCAGCGCCGCCGTCCCGTTGACGAGATAGGCGAAGCCGGAGACGCCGACGAGGCCCATGGCCATGCCGACCGGCACGCGCAGCAGCATCAGGACGAACAGGGAAACGAAGCCGATAACGGCGACGGCATCGGTGCTCATGATTACTCCGTCGCCTTCAGCTTGGGGTCATGCATGTCTTCGGGATGGAAGATCAATCGGTAGGTGCGGATCGCGATCAGCAGCACCGCGGAGACGTCGCCGATCCAGGCGATCGCGAAGAACGGCCAGGTCGGCATGTGCATGTCGAAGGTCTGGACGTTGTCGTTGTAGGTGCCGCGCACCTTGTCGAACAGCGTCCAGGTCTGCACGGTCACGACGAACAGCAGCACCAGCGTCGCGAACACGTCGATCCAGCGCTGATAGCGCGGCCCGACATTGCCCCAGACGAGATCAACCGTGATGTGGGTGCCGCGATAGGAGGTCGCGGCGATGCCCCAGAAGATGAGGATGCCGAGCAGCATGCGGCCGATGTCGAAACTGTCGGGGATCGAATAGTTCAGCGTGTTGCGCAGCAGCACCGACAGGAAGATGTCGAGCGCGACGATGCCGACGAAGCCGGCCGCGATCCATTCGATCGTGTCGATGATGCGGTCCATCCAGGAGCGCTTCATGGGAGTTTCCTACGTGATGTCATTCTCGCTCTCGACTCCAGCCGCGGTCCTTCGCCTCTCCCCGCTTGCGGGGAGAGGCCGGAATTCGCGCGCTAGCGCGGATTCCGGGTGAGGGGGACTCTCCGCGAGTCCATTTGCCAGTATCTTTGCGGAAGCAGCCCCTCACCCCCGACCCTCTCCCCGTAAGAACGGGGCGAGGGAGAAGAAGAGAGCTGGCCGCGGCCGCGGCTTGGCGTCACTCCGCCAGAGCGTTGTACTTCTTCAGCGATGCCTTGAGGTCCGCGAGCGCGGCGTCCGGGTCAGCGCCGGCCTTTTTCGCGCCGTCGGACCAGGTCTTGACCAGCGGCTCGGCGGCCTTCTTCCAGGCAGCGGTCTGCTCGGGTGTCAGCTTGTAGACCTCGTGGCCGGATTCCGCCTTGACCTTGTCGATGCCGGCATCCTCGAACTTGCCCCAGTGCTCGCCGACCGCGCCGGCCATCTCGACCGTGCAATTCTTGTCGATCGCGGCCTTCTGCTTGTCGGACATCGAATTGTACTTGTCCTTGTTGATCACGAACACGAAGGTCGTGGTGTAGAGCGGCGCCTCCATGTCGTACTTGGTCACCTTGTCGATGCCGAACAGCACGAGGGAGCCCCAGGGGAAGGTGACGCCGTCGGCGACGCCGCGCTCGATGATGTCGCGCACTTCCGGCGCCGAGGACTGCACATTGGTGCCGCCGAGCGACGTCACGAAATTCGCCATGGTGGCATGCGCCGGGCGGATCTTCAGGCCTTTCACATCCTCCGGCATCACGATCTTCTTGGTCTTGGAGTGGAAGGAGGAGGGCGAGTGGACGAAGGCGAGGCAGTACTTGACGTCCTTCATCTCCTTCTCGGCATATTTGCGATACCAGGCGTCCAGCCCCATCGAGCCGCCCTTGGCATCCGAGATCAGGAACGGCAATTCGCCGGCGCCGATGATCGGGAAGCGGCCGGGCTGGTAGCCGGGATTGACATAGGTGACGTCGGCGATGCCGTCGCGCGCCATGTCGTAATGGTCGAACGCCTTGCCGAGCTGCTGGGCCGGAAACACCTTGCCCGTGATGGTGCCGCCGGAATCCTTGTTCACCGCGGCCACCCAGTCTTCCAGCGACTTCTGCAGCGGGTGCGACGCCGGCACCCAGTGCGAAACCTTCAGATCGAAGGTCTTGTCCTGCGCGAACGCAGGCGTCACGCTTGCTGCCAGCAGCAACGCCAGACAGGCTTTTCTCATCACGCGTCTCTCCCTGTTTTCGACCGCGGGCTTCGATGGCCCGGTCTCTTTAATTAACATGTTATCTAATTGGCCCGTGCGTTCAAGCCGGAACTGGCGCGGCGTGCCGCCGCGTCATCTATGTCAGCCATGTTGCATGGATTTGTCGCTGCCCGGGCGACCACCGCTCCCCTTTTGCCCAACCGTTATATGATATAATTATCGTGCGCGGCCTGAAGCGACAAGCGAGCCGCGATGAAAACCTACAGGATCGGGAGGAGCAAGTATTGCGGACAAAAGTCGCAATCATCGGGGCCGGGCCGGCTGGATTGTTGCTTGGGCAACTGCTGCATCAATACGGCATCGACAATCTCATCCTGGAGCGGCAGAGCCCGGATTACGTGCTCGGCCGCATCCGGGCCGGCCTCCTGGAGGAGGGAACCGTGGCGCTGCTCGACCAGATCGGCGCCAGCGCGCGGGCGCATGCCGAAGGCCTGCTGCATGAAGGCATCGAGCTCGCCTTTTCCGGCCGCCGTCATCGCATCGACATGAAGGCTGCGACCGGCAAAACGGTGATGATCTACGGCCAGACCGAGGTCACGCTCGACCTGATGAACGCGCGCAAGGCCGCGGGTCTCACCTCGGTCTACGAGGCCAGGGACGTGCAGCCGCACGATTTCGACGGCAGTCACCCGCGCGTAACCTACGTCAAGGACGGCGTCACCCATACGATTGACTGCGACTTCATCGCCGGCTGCGACGGCTTCCACGGCGTCAGCCGCGCCAGCGTCCCGGCCACGGCGATCGAGGAGTTCGAGCGGGTCTACCCGTTCGGCTGGCTCGGCATCCTCTCCGATACGCCGCCGGTCAGCCACGAGCTGATCTATTCCAACCACACCCGCGGCTTTGCGCTGTGCACCATGCGCTCGACCAGGCGCAGCCGTTACTATTTGCAGTGCGCGCTCGACGAGCATGTCGACCAATGGCCGGACGACCGCTTCTGGGACGAATTGAGGCGCCGGCTGGACCAGGAGGCCGCCGACAGCCTCGTCACCGGCCCCTCGATCGAGAAGAGCATCGCGCCTTTGCGCAGCTTCGTCGCCGAGCCGATGCGCTTCGGCCGGATGTTCCTGTGCGGCGACGCTGCCCACATCGTGCCGCCGACCGGCGCGAAGGGGCTGAACCTGGCTGCAAGCGACGCACATTATTTGTCGAGCGCGCTCCGCGAATTCTACGATGAGAAGTCGAGTGCCGGGATCAACGCCTATTCCGCCAAGGCGCTGGCGCGGGTCTGGAAAGCGGTGCGCTTCTCCTGGTGGATGACCTCGATGCTGCACAAATTCCCGGACACCGGCACCATCGGCGCGCGCATCCAGCTCGCCGAGCTCGACTACGTCACGCAGTCGCAGGCCGCGATGACGTCGCTGTCGGAGAACTATGTGGGGCTGCCGTTTTAGGGCGGCACTGACAGTGCCGTAGGGTGGGCAAAGCGAAGCGTGCCCACCAGCGCTATCAGTTGTGGAAGATGGTGGGCACGGCGCTTTGCGCCTTTGCCCACCCTACGGCATCGCGCCGCCTCTGCGCTTCAAACGCCCGCGCAAATCCCGTTTAAAACTTTGTAATTGATGCGTCCGTCACGTCCATCGCGTTCAATGCCGGCAATTCACCAGCAACGCGAGACACCCATGACCGACACCGACCTCCCCGACGGCTTCGAGCCGCTGTTCCGCAAGAGCCCGCTCACCGAGCCCTGGGAGCCGCTTTACTCCAGGAAGACCGACAAGGCCGTCATCATCGGCCTTCGCCTCGCCAGGCCGCATACCAACGGCCGCGGCCTGATCCATGGCGGCCTCATCGCCGCGCTCGCCGACAACGCCATGGGCTATAGCTGCGCGCAGGCGACGGGCTGGACCACGTCTTTCGTGACGGTCTCGCTCACGATTGATTTCGTCGGCTCCGCCGAGATTGGCCAGTGGCTTGCGATCGAGAGCGACGTGATCAGGACCGGCAAGACGATCTGTTTCGCGCAGAGCCTCGCAAAGGCCGACGATGCCGTGATCGCGCGGGCGAGCGGCACGTTCCGGGTGGTGCCGAAGAAAGGGTAGCTCCGCTCTCTCGTGTCCCGGACGCGGTGCGGCACGAAGTGCCGCTCCGCAGAGCCGGGACCCATCTATCGACTCGACCCTGGGCCGCTTTATGGGTCCCGGCTCTGCGCAGCAACGCTACGCGTTGCAGCGCGTCCGGGACAAGAGCGTCACCCGAACCGCCACTCCGCCGTCTCCACCACGAGATCGATGAACGCGCGCACCTTGGCCGAGAGCAGGCGCGATGTCGGATAGACGATGTGGATCGGCAGCGCCGGCTGCTCGTATTTGGCCAGCACGATCTTGAGCCGCCCGCGCTTCAGGCCCTCGGCGGCCTGATAGGCCAGCACGCGTGTCACGCCGCCGCCGGCTTCGGCATACTGCAGGGCGGCATCGGCACTGTTGCTGGTGAAGCGCGGGTTCGGCGTGACCTCGATGTCGCGGCCGTCCTGCACGAACCGCCAGTTCGCGGACGGGCCGAACGCGATGGTCTGGTGCGCCGGCAATTCTTCCGGCGTCTTCGGCTCGCCGTAGCGCTTCAGATAGCCCGGCGTCGCCACGGTGATCCGCCGCATCTCGCCGACCTGGCGCGCGACCAGCGAGGAATCGGCGAGATGGCCAATGCGGACGGCGGCGTCGACGGCGTCTTCCACGAGATTGACGAGGTGATCCGACAGCCTGAGCTCGCAGGCGACCTCGGGATAGCGTTTGAGGTAGGCTGTCATCACCGGCCCGACATGGAGCCGGCCGAAGCCGACCGGGGCCGACACCACCAGCCGCCCGCTCGGCCGGTTGCGCTCCTCCCGCGCGGAGCCGTCGGCCTCCTCGACATCGGCGAGGATGCGCCGGGCGCGCTCCAGATAGCGCGTGCCGACGTCGGTCAATCTGACCTGCCGGGTGGTCCGTTGCAGCAGCCGCGCGCCGAGATGGTCCTCCAGCGCCGCAATCAGCCGCGTCACCGCCGAAGGCGACAGCCGCAGCTTGCGTGCCGCCGGCGCGAAGCCGCGCAGATCGGCGACGGTGACGAAGACGTGCATGGCCTCGAGGCGGTCCATCACATTATTGCATATACTGCAATGATGAAGTGTCAAGCGGCCAGATTGTTTTAAGCGCTGGAAGGTCCACTTTAGAGAACGAAAAGACGCAGAGATGCGCCGGGATTCCAGGAGATATTCCGATGACGGCAACTCACACCTACGCCAGCGATGTGGCCTTCACGCCGGCGGTGAAATCGATCCAGACCCGAAAGGGATCACGCGAAGGCTATGCTGTTGCCGAGCAGCGCGGCTGGCGCACCGAAGTCGATGAGAACCTCGCGGCGTTCCTGGCTGATGCCAACAGTTTTTACTTCGCCACCGCCGCGGCTGATGGCCAGCCCTACATCCAGCACCGTGGCGGGCCGAAGGGCTTTTTGAAAGTGCTGGACAAGCAGACCTTGGCCTTCACGGACTACGCCGGCAACCGGCAATACATCACGCAAGGCAACCTGTCCGAAAATCCCAAGGCCTACATCTTCGTGATGGACTACGCCCATCGTCGCCGGGTGAAGATCTGGGGCGAGGCGCGCGTGGTCGAGGACGACGAGGCGATGACGACGGCCCTGATGCCGAAAGGCTACCGCGCGCGGCCGGAGCAGGTGGTCCTGTTCAAGATCACAGCGTGGGACACCAACTGCCCGCAGCACATCCCGCAGAAATTCGACGCCGCGGATGTCGCGGCGGCACTGGCGGCAAGGGATGCGCGGATTGCGGAGCTCGAGGCGGAGCTGGCGGCGTTGAAGGGGGAGAAGGCGGCGACATAAGCCGCTGCTTGCTTACCCTCCCCTGGAGGGGGAGGGTCGATCGCGCGCAGCGCGAGCGGGGTGGGGTGATCTCTCCACTCGGGCGCTGTTGGATGTGGAGAGACTTTCACCCCACCCCGTCTCACATTTCGCTGCGCTCCATGTGAGCCGACCCTCCCCCTCCAGGGGAGGGTAAGACAAATTACAGCCCGCTCGCGCCTTCATGCTGGAAGCCGAGATAGCTGGCCGCCACGCGCTCGTTCGCCGCGATGTCGCTGGCCTTGCCGCTGAGCACGAACTCGCCGAGCTCCATCACGTAAGCCTGGTCCGCGATTTTCAACGCGGCCTGCGCGTTCTGCTCGACCAGCAGCACGGAGACGCCGCTGGCGCGCAGCTCGGTGACGATGCGGAAGATGTCGGCGACGATGATCGGTGCGAGGCCGAGGCTGGGCTCGTCCAGCATCAGCAGTTTCGGCTCGCCCATCAGCGCGCGGCCCATCGCGAGCATCTGCTGCTCGCCACCGGAGAGCGTGCCGGCCAACTGCTTGCGCCGCTCCTTCAGCCGCGGAAACAGCGTGTAGACGCGCTCCATCGAGGCTTTCGCCTTGCTTTTCTCGATGCGGAAGGCCCCCAGCTCGAGATTGTCCTCGACATTCATGGTCACGAACAATTCGCGGTGCTCGGGGACGAGGCCAAGCCCCATCGCGACGCGGTCCTCGATGTCGAGCCGTGACAGATCCTGGCCTGCGAAGGTGACGCGGCCCTTCAGCGGCAGGATACCCATGATGGCCGACAGCAGCGTGGTCTTGCCGGCGCCATTGGCGCCGACGATGGTGACGATCTGGTTGGCGCCGACCTCGAGCGAGACCGAGCGCACGGCCTCGACCTTGCCATAGGCGACATGCGCGTCGGTGACGGACAACAGCGCGCTCATGCCGCCACTCCGAGATAGGCCTTGATCACTTCGGGGTTGGTCTTGATCGTGGCGGGCGTGCCTTCCGCGATCTTGGTGCCGAAATCGAGCACCACGATGCGGTCGGCGAGGTTCATCACGAAACCCATGTCGTGCTCGACCAGCAGCACGCTCATGCCGCCGTCGCGCAATTCGCGCAGCAGCGCGGCCAGCCGCTGCTTCTCCATGTGGCGCAGGCCGGCGGCCGGCTCGTCGAGCAGCAGCAGCATCGGGTCGACGCAGAGCGCGCGGGCGATCTCGACGATGCGCTGCTGGCCCAGCGAGAGCGAGCCTGCAAGCTGATGCATCTGCTCGGCGAGGCCGACCCGCTCGATCTGGCGGGCGGCCTCCGCGAGCAGCCTGGCTTCATCGGCGCGGTCGAGCCGCAGCATCGAGGCGATCGGCCCCGCATGGCCGCGCAGATGTGCGCCGATCGCGACGTTCTCCAGCACGGTCATGTCGGGGACGAGCTTCACATGCTGGAAGGTGCGGGAGATGCCGAGCTTGACGATCTCTTGCGGCGGCGCCCTGTCGACCTTCTTGCCGAGCACCGAGATCGAGCCCGATGTCGCCGACAGCACGCCGGTGATCAGGTTGAACGTCGTGCTCTTGCCGGCGCCGTTCGGCCCGATCAGCGCGACGATCTCGCGGGCCTGCACGTCGAAGGAGACGTTGTTGACCGCGATCACGCCGCCGAACTGTTTTCGCGCTTTCTCGACCTGGAGCAGCACGCCGTCTTGTCCGGACAGGCGGGTGCGCTGCTCCAGCTTCAGCGAGGTATCCGGCTTCCTGCCACTGGTGCGCTCCGGGAGGAATGACATCAGCCAGGGCCAGACGCCGCCGGGCGCGAGTTGCAGCAGCGCCACCAGCATGATGCCGAACACGATGGTCTCGACCTGCCCGGAGCCTGGCAGGATCAGCGGCAGATAGCTTTGCAGCACCTCCTTCAGGACCACGACGATCGCAGCGCCCAGCACGCCGCCCCAGACATAGCCGGCGCCGCCGACCACGGCGATGAAGAGATATTCGATGCCGGCCTGCGCGCCGAACGGCGTCGGGTTCACGGCGCGCTGGAGGTGCGCGTAGAGCCAGCCGGAGAGTCCGGCGAGCACGGCTGCATGGATGAACACCAGGAGCTTGGCGCGCGGCGTGTGCACGCCGAACGCCTCGGCCGCGACGTGCCCGCGGCGCAGCGCGCGGATGGCGCGGCCGGTGCGGGAGTCCAGCAGGTTCATCGTCAGCAGGGCCGAGAGGATCACCGCAACCCAGATCGCGTAATAGATCGAGCCGGGCGAGAGCATCTTGAACGCGCCGATCGACAGCGGCGGGATCGCCGAGATGCCGTCGTTTCTGCCCAGGAATTCCAGCTTGCTGAAGAGATAGAACAGGCCAAGTCCCCAGGCGAGCGTGCCGAGCGGCAGATAGTGCCCGGAGAGGCGGACGGTCACCAGCCCGAGCAGCACCGCCAACGATCCGCTGACCAGCAGCGACAGCGGCAGGGTCAGCCACGGCGACAGGCCATAGGCCGTCGACAGCACCGCGGTGGTGTAGGCGCCGAAGCCGACGAAGGCTGCCTGGCCGAACGAGGTCAGGCCGCCGACGCCGGTCAGCAGCACGAGGCCCATCGCGACGAGGGCGGCGAGGCCGATATTGTCGAGCAGCACGATCCAGAACGGCGGCATGCCCGGGACAAACGGGATCGCCGCCATGAGAAGCGCGAAGACGAGGATGGGAAGCCGGCTCTGCATCTTGGCGTCAGTCCTTCTCTTCCTCGACCGCGGGCGCGGCGAGCGAACGCAGCAGCAGCACGGGAATCAGCAGCATGAAAACGATCACCTCCTTGTAGTTGGAGGCATAGAAGGACGAGAACGCCTCGACGATGCCGACGACCAGCGCCGCGACGGCGGTCAGGGGATAGCTGACGAGGCCGCCGATGATCGCGGCGACGAAACCCTTGAGGCCGATCAGGAAGCCCGAGTCGTAGTAGAGCGTCGTGATCGGCACGATCATGATGCCCGACAGCGCGCCGATCACGGACGCCAGCAGGAAGGCGATCTGGCCGGACAGCGTGGTGCGGATGCCGGCAAGGCGGGCGCCGAGCCGGTTCACGGCGGTCGCGCGCAGCGCCTTGCCGTAGAGCGTCAGGCCGAAGAACAGCCAGAGCCCGACGATGAAGGCGACGGTGATGGCATAGACGGTGATGCTCTGGCCGGTGAAGCGCAGTGCACCGGCGGTGAAGGAGCCGGACAGTACGGCAGGTCCGCGCTGGCCTTCGGCGCCGAAGAACAGCAGGCCCAGGCCCTGAAGCGCGAGATGGACGCCCACCGAGGCGATCAGCAGCACCAGCACCGAAGTGTGCGCCAGCGGCTGGAACGCGATGCGGTAGAGATACAGACCGATCATCGCGACGATCACCAGCGACAGCGCGATGCAGACCGCCACCGGTGGCTTCTGGCTGGCGAAGTAGACGGTCAGCGCCAGCACGATGGCCGGCAGCACGATGTTGGCGACGAAGCTGCGCACGATCAGGCGCCCGTGCAGCGCCTTGCGCGCCACGAACAGGTCGAAGGCGAAGGCGCCGATACCGAGGGCCAGCGCGAGCTTGGCCGTGCCCGGCATCTGGCCCGCGGCCAGCGAGGCATAGGTTAGCGCGCCATAGGTGACGAATTCGCCCTGGGGGATCAGGATCACGCGGGTGACGGCGAACACCAGCACCAGCGCCAGGCCGAGCAGCGCATAGATGGCGCCATTGGTGATGCCGTCCTGTACCAGGAACAGCATGATGGTGGTATTCAAGACCGGACGCTCCCCCTCAAAGATCCGGACCCGTCCCCCCGATTGTGGTGGACGGTCCGCTCACAGCCATTGAAAAACGCTGACGATATTTGATATGGTCCATAACAATTATCAAATATAATCTCAAGGGTGGCGGAACGACCCGCCCCGAATTTAGCGGGATCACGAGCACGTGGCGATGACCGTTTCCAAAACCGCTGAAAAGTCTTCCGAAAAGTCCGGCGACGCGGCCAAGGGCCGCAAGGACGCCGCCGAGGCGCAGCCTGAAGCCCTCCAGCTTGGCGAACTCTCCGAGCAGCTCGGCTATGTGCTGAAGCGGGCGCAGCTCAAGGTGTTCGAGAACTTCCTGCGCTGCATGGCCTCGCTCCAGCTCACGCCCGCGCAGTTCTCCGTGCTGCTGCTGGTCGAGAAGAATCCGGGCCGTAACCAGACCGAGATCGCCTCGACCCTCGGCATCCTGCGCCCGAATTTCGTGGCCCTGCTCGACAATCTGGAGAGCCGCGACCTTTGCGCGCGGATCCGCTCCACCAACGACCGCCGCTCGCACATCCTGGTCTTGACCGACAAGGGCAAGGCCGTGCTGACGCGGGCGAAAAAGCTCGTCGCCACCAAGCACGAGTCGCGGCTGAACGAACTTTTGGGGCAGGCCAACCGCGAAGCCCTGCTGGCGATGCTCTCGAAGATCGCCAACGAGTTTTGAGGCTTACCCTCCCCTGGAGGGGGAGGGTCGGCTCATATTGAGCGCAGCGAAATATGAGACGGGGTGGGGTGACGGTCCCTCCGCGACGAACAGTGCCCAAGTGGAGAGATCACCCCACCCCGCTCGCGCTTTGCGCGATCGACCCTCCCCCTCCAGGGGAGGGTGGAAGTCTCAATCCACCAAGATCACCCTGATATCGTTCACGTTCGTCAGCGTCGGGCCCGGCATCAGCAGGTCTCCGGTCGCCTCGAAGAACGTGGTCGCGTCGTTGTTGTCCAGATACGCCTGCGGCTGAAGCCCCTGCGCCGTCATCTTCGCGAAGGTGGCCGCGTCGATCAGCGCACCGGCGGGATCGGTGGGGTGACCGGCGCCGCCGTCGGCGCCGTCGGTGTCACCGGCCAGCGCCGAGATGTCGGGCGTGTCTTTCAACAACGCGGCGAGCGCCAGCGCGTATTCCTGGTTCGGACCGCCGCGCCCATTGCCGCGCACGGTGACCGTGAGCTCGCCGCCGGAGAGGATCGCGATGCGCTTGCCTTGCGCGCGCGCATCTAGCGCCAGCTTCGCATGAGCGGCCGCGACCTCGCGCGCCTCGCCTTCGAGATCGGCGCCGAGATCGATGGTCTCGTAACCGGCCTCCTTGGCGAGCTTCACCGCCGCGTCGAGCGATTGCTTGGGACGCGCGATCAGTTCGAACGACGCGCGCGCGAAGGCGGCATCACCGGGCTTGCAGCTTTCGTTACTGGAATCATCGAGCGCGCGGCGGACGGTGTCGTCGACGGCGAGCTTGTATTTCGCGACGATCGCGCGCGCATCCGCCAGCGTGCTCGGATCCGGCACGGTCGGACCGGAGGCGATCGCCGAGGGATCGTCATGCGGCACGTCGGAGATCGCGAGCGTCACGATCTCGGCGGCATTTTGGCCGGCGCGCGCCAGCCGGCCGCCCTTGATCCGCGACAGATGTTTCCTGACGATGTTCATCTCGCCGATCGGCGCGCCCGAGCGCAGCAGCGCCTTGTTGACCGCCTGCTTCTGCGCGAAGCTGACGCCGTCCACCGGCGCGATCCAGTTCGCCGAGCCGCCGCCTGTGAGCAGCACCAGCAGCAGATCGTCGGGGCCGGCCTCGCCGGCGAGCGCGAGCGTATCGGCGGCGCCCTTCAAGCCGGCTTCATCAGGCACGGGATGGCCGGCCTCGACCACGCGGATGCGGCGCGTCGGCACGCCATAGCCGTGGCGGGTGGTGGCGATGCCGACGAGGCGCTCCGGCGCGAGCTTGAGCGTGTCGAGATAATGCCGCTCGGCGGCCGCGGCCATCGCGCCTGCGCCCTTGCCGGCGGCAAGGCAGATCACGCGTCCCCTTGGCGCGGGCCGCAAGTGAGCCGCCAGAATCGCGCTGGGATGGGCGGCGGCAACGGCGGCGTCGTAGAGCGCGCGGAGCAGGGGACGTCGGTCGGTCATGACGAGGGCCTTGAGCGGACGGAAGAGACGGGCGGCAGGCGTGCCGATCCCATGCCTACCGCATTGGCTGCGAAAGCGTAAGCAGGCTTTGCCATCATTCGATTGTGCAATCGCGTGATCATAATCGGGACGCAAAACAAAAACCCCCTGCGCGACCAGCGCAGGGGGTCTTGTCGCCTCGTGTGTGTCTGGCGACTAGCCGCCGACGTCGGCGCTGATCACGTCACCGAACAGCTCCCAGCGCTCGCCCTTGAATTTCTCGAGGCGGAGCTGGCTGATCGGCGCGAAGTCGGTCGCAGACGTGTTGATCTGGATTCCCGGCAGCAGCGCTTCGGTGCGGAAGTCCTTCACGTTCGCGGCTTGCTTCATGACGTTCTCGCGCGTGAGATTGTCGCCGCACTGCTTCAGCACATGAACCAGCGTCTGCGCCACCGCGTAGCCGACGATGGTGCCCTTGTCGAGCTTGTCGCCTTCCGGGAAGTATTTTGTCATGAAGGCGATAAATTCCTTCATGCCGGCGTCGTTGTTCCACTCGGGATCGGAGACGTCCTTCAGATAGTCGGCCGAGATGATGTCCTGGCCGTTCTCGAAGCCGGCCGGCTTCATCACGCTGCCGACGGAGGCCGAGACGTTGTTGAGGAAGTGCAGCGGCTTCCAGCCGATCTCGGCATTCTTCTTGATCGCTTGGGCGGCGAATTTCGGCGTCGTGATGTTCATGAAGACGTCGGCGCCGGTCGACTTCAGCTTCACGATGTGGTTGTCGATGGTCGGCTCGGAGGTCTCGTAGCTCTCTTCGATGATGATCATCGAGGCGGCTTTCGAGCCGAGGCCGTCCTTCAGGCCCTTCAGATAGTCCTTGCCGTAATCGTCGTTCTGGAAGAGCACGGCGATCTTGGCGTCCGGCTTGTTCTTGAGCAGCCACTTCGCATAGATCTGCGTTTCGCTCTGGTAATTGGGCTGCCAACCCATGGTCCAAGGGAAGTTCTGCGGATCGTTCCACTTGGTGGCGCCGGTCGCGACGAACAGCTGCGGCACCTTCTTCGAGTTCATGTATTTGTGGATCGCCGAGTTTGGCGGCGTACCGAGCGAGTTGAAGATGAAGAGCACCTCGTCACTCTCGACCAGCTTGCGGGCCTGCTCCACCGTCTTCGGCGGCGAGTAAGCGTCGTCATAGGAGATGAAATTGATCTTGCGGCCGTTGATGCCGCCCTCTTCGTTGATCTTCTTGAAGTAGGCGGCTTCGGTCCGTCCGATGATGCCGTAGGCGGAGGCCGGTCCGCTGTAGGGCATGATATTGCCGATCTTGATCTCGGTATCGGTCGCGCCGGTATCGTATTTCTTCTGGGCGGATGCGGTGGAGGCCGAGGCTGCAATGAGCGCAAGCGCCAGTGACGCGGCCGCAAGTTTGCCGGTGACAGCGGGCATTCCTATCTCCCTATTTTCTTGGTGTGTGTGCGTCCTTTTTTTGGCTTGACCGTTCTTGGCGACGTCGCCGCAATTCAACCCGATTTAGCAGGCGCCTTCAACAGAAAGCCCCCGCGACGGCGTCGCAGGGGCTGCTCCTTTAGTAGTCAGGGGCGCGTGTGCTCCCGTGTGCGACTGCGAGAAGGTGTCGCTTCCTCTGATTGACGAATATACTGCTATCAATCTTCGGTTTCGTAGGGTGGGCAAAGGCGCGCTCTTCGCGCCGTGCCCACGATCTGTCTGGGTTGGATCGAGGTGGTGGGCACGCTTCGCTTTGCCCACCCTACGAACTGTCGCCAAGCCATCTTGAGGTGAGAGCCTTCAGTGGCCGAGCCCGCTCGAGATGATGTCGCCGAACAGCTCCCATTTCCTGCCCTTGAACCGCATCATCTGGAGCTGCTCGATCGGAGCGAAATTATCGGCCGCGGTGTTGATCTTGATGCCGGGCAGCAGCGTGTCGGGCTCGAAATCCTTCAGGCTGGCGGCCTGCTTCATGACGTTGTCGCGGGTGAGATCGTCGCCGCACATTTGCAGCACCTTCACCATGGTCTGGGCCGCGCCATAGCCGAACACCACGCCGGCATCGAGCTTGTTGGCCTTGGGATCGAATTGCGCGAGGAAGTCATAGAACTTCTTCATGCCGTCATCGGCATTCCACTGCGGGTCGGAGCCGTCCTTGGCGTAGCTCGCCGACAGGATGCCTTGCGAGATCTCGAGCCCCGCCGGCTCGAGCACGCCCCCGACCGAGGCCGAGACGTTGGAGATGATGTGAACCGGATGCCAGTTGATCTCGGCCGCCTTCTTGATCGCCTGCGCTGCGAATTTCGGCGTGGTGATGCTGATGAAGACGTCGGCGCCCGACGCCTTCAGTTTCACGACGTGCTCGTCGATGGCGGGCTCCGAAGTGTCGTAGCCGTCTTCCAATACGATCATCGACGCCTTGGGGCCGAGGCCATCCTTCAGGCCCTTCAGATAATCCTTGCCGAAATCGTCGTTCTGGTAGAGCACGCCGATCTTCGCGTCCGGCTTCTCCTTCATGACGTATTTGGCGTAGATGCGCGCCTCGCTGGCGTAGCTCGGCTGCCAGCCCATGGTCCACGGATATTGCTTGGGGTCGTTCCACTTCGAGGCGCCGCTCGCCACGAACAATTGCGGCACCTTCTTCTCGTTCATGTATTTGCGGATGGCGCCGTTGGTGGAGGTGCCGAGCGAGCCGAAGATCAGCAGCACGCCGTCGCTCTCGACCAGCTTGCGTGCCTGTTCCACCGTCTTCGGCGGCGAATAGCCGTCGTCGTAGGAGATGAACTTGATCTTGCGGCCGTTGATGCCGCCTCCGGCATTGATCTTGTTGAAATAGGCTTCCTCGGCCTTGCCGATCGCGGCATAGGCGGAGGCCGGCCCGCTATAGGGCATGATGTTGCCGATCTTGATCTCGGTATCGGAAGCGCCGCTGTCGTATTTCTTTTGCGCGAGTGCCGGGCTGCTCATCGCAGTGCACAACGCGAGCGCGGCCGAAATGGCCACAACCTGAAATCGAACGGCAGTCATTTTTCTCCACCCGGAATGGATCGGCGCCGCATTGAACAAGATTGACGCCGGACGTCAACAAAAAGCCCCCGCGGTCGCCCGCGGGGGCTTTGTCGATTTGGACCAGGTTTGGACTATGACGTCAGCACGTCACTCGGAGGCGACGTCGCCGCTGATGATCTCGCCGAACAGTTCCCACTTCTCGCCCTTGAAGCGCTGCATCTGCAGCTGCGAAATCGGAGCGAAGTCGGTGGCGCTGGTGTTGATCTTGACGCCGGGCAGCAGGGTGTCCGGCGCAAAGTCCTTCAGGCTCGCCGCCTGCTTCATCAAATTGGCGCGGGTGAGGTCGTCACCGCACATTTCCAGAGTCTTGACGAGGGTCGATGCCGCGCCATAGCCGTAGACCATGCCGGTGTCGGTCTTGTCTGCGCCGGGCATGTACTTGTCGACGAACTCGTTCCACTTCTTCATGCCGGGGTCGTTGTTCCACTGCGGGTCGGTGGAGTCCTTGGCGTAGGCGGCCGACAGCACGTCCTGCGAGGCCTCGAAGCCGGCCGGCTTCATCACGCTGCCGACCGAGATCGACACGTTGGTGAGGATCTGGAGCGGCTTCCAGCTGAGCTCGGCGGTCTTCTTGATGGTCTGGGCCGCGAACTTCGGCGTCGCGTAGATCAGCAGCACGTCGGGATTGGCGGCCTTGATCTTGACGATGTGGCCGTCGATCGACGGCTCGGAGATCTCATAGCTCTCTTCCATGATGATCATCGACGCGCCCTTGGCGCCGAGACCGTCCTTGGTGCCCTTGAGGTAGTCTTTGCCGAAATCGTCGTTCTGATAGAGGATCGCGACCTTGGCGTTCGGCTTCTCCTTCATCAGCCATTTCGCGTAGATCTGCGCTTCGCTCTGGTAGGACGGCTGCCAGCCCATGGTCCAGGGGAAGCCCTTCGGGTCGTTCCACTTGGTGGCGCCGGTGGCGACGAAGAGCTGCGGGATCTTCTTGGCGTTCAGGTACTTCTGGATCGCGGTGTTCGAGGGCGTGCCGAGCGGATTGTACACGGCCAGCACCTCGTCGCTCTCGACGAGCTTGCGGACCTGCTCGACCGCCTTCGGCGGCGAATAGGCGTCGTCATAGGTGACGAAGTTGATCTTGCGGCCGTTGATGCCGCCCTTGTCGTTGATCATCTTGAAATAGGCTTCTTCGGTCTTGCCGATGATGCCATAGGCCGACGCCGGACCGCTGTACGGCATGATGTTGCCGATCTTGATCTCGGTGTCACTTGCGCCGGTGTCGTATTTCTTCTGGGCGAGTGCTGCGCTGGAGGCGAGGGTTGCGACCGCAGTCGCGAGCGCTGCGGTTCGCAGTGTTGTTCCGAAAAGCAATTGGGTCTCCTTGGTTAAACAAACAGCGTGACGAAAGTTTCAGTTCTTCCTGAGCTTGCCGGCGAGTTGCTGGCCCAGGATCGCGACCTGCCTTGCGCCGTGCGGCACGAGGTAGATGACGAGGAACAGCAGCACGCCGAACACGGCGCCGGAGAGGCCTTTGGAAATGCTCTCCGCCATGTTCGGCACGAAGATGATGAAGGCCGCACCGACGAACGAGCCGGGCAGCCAGCCGACGCCGCCGACGACCATGCCGAGGAACAGCGAGATCGCGAGCGTGATGGTGTAGCTGTCGGGCGCCACGAACTGCACCGCGATGGCGCCGAGCGAGCCGGCGACGCCGGTGATCGCCGCCGACACGCCGAAGGCCAGCGTCTTGTAGAGCGCGACGTTGACACCCATCGAGGAAGCCGCGATCTCGTTGTCCCGGATTGCCATGAAGGCGCGGCCGGACCTCGAGCGCAACAGGTTCACGGAGAAGATGTAGATCGCAATCGTCACGATGAGCGTGAAGTAGTACAGCCACATGTCCTGCGACATCGGCAGGCCGAACGGCGCGTCGGGCTTGGTGACGACGAGGCCCTGCACGCCGCCGGTCCAGTGTTCCAGGAAGTTCAGCTTCAGGAGCTGCGGCATCGCGGTGGCGAGTGCGAAGGTCGCAAGCGCGAGATAGACGCCCGACAGCCGCAGGGCCGGTTTGCCGAACAGGTAACCGAACCCGAAGCAGACCGCGGCGGAAACCGGAATGGTCAGCGCGTAGTTGATGTTGGCGTGCTCCATCAGCACCGCCGACGTATAGGCGCCGACTGCATAGAACGCGCTCTGGCCGAGCGAGAACTGGCCGGAACCGCCGGTCAGGATGTTCAGCGCCAGCACGGCAAGTCCGTAGATCAGGAGCATCGTCATCTGGAAGATGATGAAGTTCTTGACGAACACCGGCACGATCAGGAGCACCGCCAGCACCACCAGCGAGGTGCCGGTGCCCAGGGTCATGGCCCGCTTCGGAACGGCCTCGACCGCCTGGTGGCCTTCTGCAACGACTTCTTCTGCAGCGCTCATGATCAAACTCGCTTGACGATGTGCCGGCCGAACAGGCCAGCGGGTTTGACGACCAGGACGGAGATGATCAGCGCGAGCGCGATCGGGAGTTTCAGCTCGTTGCCGACGCCGGGGATGTAGGTGCCGGCGAGGTTCTCGAAGATGCCGACCAGGAAGCCGCCGACCACGGCGCCGAACGGGCTGGTCAGACCGCCGAGCACCGCGGCGGCAAAGCCGTAGATCAGCACGCCGCCCATCATGTTGGGCTCGAGGAACACGACCGGAGCAATCAGCATGCCGGCGATCGCGCCGATCGCGGTCGCCATGCCCCAGCCGAGCGCGATCATCCAGGACGTGTTGATGCCGACCAGCCGGGCCGATTCAGGCACGGAGGCGGCCGCACGCATCGCAAGGCCGATGCGCGTGTATTGGAAGAAGAAGTAGAGGCCGAGCAGCAGCAGCACCGTGACGCCGATCATGCCGGCCTGGTGGGTCGAGATCAGCTGGCTGCCCAGGAACGGCGCGGAGCCGAACGGGGTCGGGTACTGCTTGATGGTGAAGTCCCAGATCAGGCCGGCCGAGGAGTTGATGATCGCGAACAGCGCGATGAAGCCGGCGACGTTGGTCAGCACCGGCGCTTTCGCCAGCGGCTTGAACAGAATGCGCTCGATCGCGATGCCGGCGACGAAGGAGAACGCCAGCGTGATCACGAAGGCGGCCCAGTAAGGCACGCCCCACTGCATCAACTGCCAGGAGATGAAGGTCGAGAACATCGCCATCTCGCCCTGCGCGAAGTTGAGATGGTCGATCGCCTGGTAGATCATGACCACGGCCAGCGCCATGCAGGCGTAGATCGCGCCCGTGGCGATGCCGGCCAGCACTTGGTTGGTGAACAGCTCCATCGTGCCGGCTCCTCAGTAACCCAGATAGGATTTGCGGATTTCTTCGTTGTTCGCGATGTCCTTGGCATTGCCCGACATCACGATGCGTCCGGTCTCGATCACATAGGCCTGGTCGGCGAGCTCGAGCGCGAGCTGGGCGTTCTGCTCCACCACCAGGATCGACACCTTGTCCTCGCGATTGATCTTGCCGAGGATGCCGAACAGGTCCCGCACGACGAGTGGCGCGAGGCCGAAGGACGGCTCGTCGAGCAGCATCAGGCGCGGCCGCAGCATCAGCGCGCGCGCAACCGCGAGCATCTGCTGCTCGCCGCCCGAGAGCGTGCCGGCCTGCTGGGTGTGGCGCTGCTTCAGCACCGGAAAATGCGCGTACATGCGCTCGATGTCGGAAACGATGCCGGCGCTGTCCTTGCGGGTGATGGCCCCCAGCTGGAGGTTCTCCTCGACCGTCATGGTGGTGAAGGTGCCGCGGCCCTGCGGCACATGGGCGATGCCGAACCGCACGATGCTCTCGGTGGAGCGATTGCTGAGCGGCTTGCCTTCGAACTCGATCGCACCGGTGGAACGCACCATGTTGCAGATCGCGCGCAAGGTGGTGGTCTTGCCGGCGCCATTGGCGCCGAGCAGCGTCGTCAGCGATCCTTCGTTGAGCGAGAAGGACAGGCCGTGGAGCGCCTGGACCTGGCCGTAATAGGCGCGCAGGTCCTTGACGTTGAGCAGCGTCGTCATTGGTCCTTGCTCCCGAGATAGGCCTTGATGACGTCGGGGTCTGCCTGCACCTGGGCGGGCGTGCCTTCCGCGAGCTTCTTGCCGAAATTCAGCGCGACGACGTGGTCGGCGATCGACATCACGAGACCCATGTGGTGCTCGACCAGCAGCACGGTCATGTGGCGTTCGTCACGAATTTTGCGGATGAGGTCGCCGAGCACATAGACTTCCTCGTGATTGAGGCCGCCGGCGGGCTCGTCGAGCAGCAGGATCTTAGGGTCGGCCGCGAGCGCACGCGCCAGCTCGACGCGCTTCTGCGTGCCGAAGGGCAGGCCGGACACGACGGTGTGGGCGACGTCCTCGAGCTTGAGATAGGCGAGGATCTCGTGGACCTTCTTGTTGACGTCGGTCTCGCTGCGCCGGACCCAGGCGAGCCTCAGGGAGTCGCTGATGATGTCGCTGGAGGTCTTCGAATGGGCGCCGACGCGGACGTTGTCCATCACCGACAGGTTCGGAAACAGCGCGACGTTCTGGAAGGTGCGGCCGATGCCAATCTCGGCGATCCGGTGCGGCGGGCGCGACAGGATGCTCACGCCTTCCATCAGGATGTCGCCCGACGAGGGCTGATAGAGCCGCGAGAGACAGTTGAAGAGCGTGGTCTTGCCGGCGCCGTTGGGGCCGATCAATCCGAGGATGGCGCCCTTGTGCATGTCAAAGGACACGCCGTTGAGCGCAATGATGCCGCCGAACACGACGCTGACGTCGCGAACCGCGAGCAGGGGCGATGTCCCCCGCGCGAGCTGTGCCTGCGTCATCTCGTCTCGCCCACGCACTTCAGTGGGCGAAGGGGCGATGCGAACCGCTCCCGGTGATGACAAAGGCTATCTGAACCCCTCGGCCACACGAGCAAGTTTCCCTCCTGATTTCAGCTTTTTGCTGACTTCTTTTTTGGATTGCGGCATCAGTCCCCCGAGTGCCGCTTCGATGTTCCTTACCATCGCAAGCAGACGCGGTCCAATGTCGTTGATCAAACGCTCTTCCGTGAAGCGGAATGCGGGCGCGCCGCAATTGAATGCGTAGGGTCCGGTTCCGTCGTTGAGCTTGAGCGCGACGCCGGCAGCGCCGATGTCGTCGTGCCAGTCGCCGACCGACATCGCGAAACCGTATTTCGCGACGGTTTCGCCGGAACGTTCGAGGCCATCGCGCATCTTCGGCCAGCGGCTGCCGTAATGTTCGCGCAGGATGCGGGACACTTCAGCGCGGCCCTCGTCGTCGAGCGCCCAGAAATAGGCGCGGCCCATCGCGCTGGTTGCAATCGGGACGCGGGAGCCGACGTCAAGTTGAACGCCGACCGTCTCGCTGCCACGGCTTTGCCCGAAATAGATCATGCTGTGGCGGTCGCGGCCGCCGATTGCGACGGCGCCTCCGGTCGCGCGCATCATTTCCTCGCGGAACGGTTCGGACAAATGCCGAACACCGAGATTGGCCAATGCAGCGTAGCCGAGCGCCATCGCCGCCGGCGCGAGCTGGTATTTCTCGAAACGGGGAACCGGCGTCAGATAACCGAGCTTCGTCAACGTGTAGGTCAGCCGCGAAACGGTCGGTTTGGGCAGATTGGTGCGCGCAGCGATCTCCTGATTGCCAAGAAGGCCGTCGTTGGGGTGGAATGCGCGCAATACATCTAGTCCGCGGGAAAGCGCGACGACGAAATTCCGATCGGTCGCTGTCTTCTTTCCTGTACGCTTCATCCCTGATCTGCTTCTTGCGCGGAGTCGTTGACAACGTCCGTGCTTCAAAATAACCCTGCCGTCAAGATGCGGAATTAAATTCCGCACCGCGAAATCGAACAAAAGTAAATCCCCACCAAGGAGGGAAACCGTGAGCGAAGTGGTCAAGCTTGAGCGTCATGACGAAGTCGGGATCGTCACGGTGAACAGCCCTCCGGTCAATGCGCTGAGTGCCGCAGTGCGCGGTGGCATTCTGGAATGCATCAAGGCCGCGATTGCCGATCCCGCGATCAAGGGCATCGTGCTGACCTGCGCCGGCCGGACCTTCATCGCCGGTGCCGACATCACCGAATTCGGCAAGCCGCCGAAGCCGCCCGCCCTCAACGACGTGCTCGCCGAGATCGAGAGCTCGCCGAAGCCGGTCGTTGCCGCGATCCACGGCACCGCGCTCGGCGGCGGCCTCGAGGTCGCGCTGGCCTGTCATTTCCGCGTCGCCGTGAAGGAAGCCAAGCTCGGCCTGCCCGAGGTGAAGCTCGGCCTGCTGCCGGGCGCCGGCGGCACCCAGCGCCTGCCGCGCGCGGTGGGTCCCGAGCTCGCCGTCAAGATGATCGTCGGCGGCGATCCGATCGGCGCCGCTGATGCGCTCAAGCACGGCCTGATCGAGGAGATCGTCGAGGGCCCGGCCTCCGGCGCTGAAGCCTTCGTGCGCAAATTGATCGCCG
This sequence comes from Bradyrhizobium sp. CCGB20, assembly GCF_024199855.1. Lineage (NCBI taxonomy): Bacteria > Pseudomonadati > Pseudomonadota > Alphaproteobacteria > Hyphomicrobiales > Nitrobacteraceae > Bradyrhizobium > Bradyrhizobium sp. CCGB20. Next base: position 1,104,040 of record NZ_JANADN010000001.1, read on the forward strand.
AGAAGCGTCCGCTGCGGCGCCTGCGCGACGACGATTCCAAGATCGCGGCGGCCAAGGCCGATCGCTCGATCTTCACCAATGCGGTCGCCGCCATGACCAAGAAGGCGCGCGGCCTGGAAGCCCCGTTCGCGGCAGCCGACGCCGTCGGCTATGCCATCGACCTGCCGTTCGACGAAGGGCTGAAGAAGGAGCGCGAGGGCTTCCTCAAGCTCGTCGCCAGCGACCAGTCCAAGGCGCAGCGCTATGCCTTCTTCGCCGAGCGCGAGGCCAGCAAGATCGCGGGCGTCCCTGACGGCACCAAGCCGCGGCCCGTGAACCGCGTCGCCATCCTCGGTGCCGGCACCATGGGCGGCGGCATCGCGATGTCCTTTGCCAATGCCGGCGTTCCCGTCACCCTGATCGAGACCGGCGAGGAGCAGCTCAAGCGCGGCATGGGCATCATGCAGAAGAACTGGGAAGCGACCGCCGCGCGCGGCGGCATCCCGGCGGACGCGCCCGCCAAGCGCATGGCGCTGATCAACGGCGTCGTCGGCATCGAGAATGTCGGCGATGCCGACCTCGTCATCGAAGCCGTGTTCGAGACCATGGCGGTCAAGAAGGAAGTGTTCGGCAAGCTCGACCAGTACGTCAAGCCCGGCGCGGTGCTCGCCTCCAACACCTCGTACCTGAACATCGACGAGATCGCGAAATCGACCAAGCGTCCGCAAGACGTGCTCGGCATGCACTTCTTCTCGCCGGCCAACGTCATGAAGCTGTGCGAGATCGTGCGCGCCGACAAGACCGCGCCGGATGCGCTGGTCACCGCCGTGACCATTGCGCGCAGGATCGCGAAGGTGCCGACCGTGGTCGGCGTCTGCGACGGCTTTGTCGGCAATCGCATGCTGGCGCAGCGCGGCAAGCAGTCGGAAAAGCTGCTGTTCGAAGGCGCATTGCCGCAGCAGGTCGATGCCGTCGTGACCAAGTTCGGCATGCCGATGGGGCCGTTCGCGATGGGCGACCTCGCCGGCCTCGACATCGGCTGGCGCTCGCGCAAGGACCGCGGCATCAAGTCGGAGATCGCGGACGCGCTCTGCGAAGCCGGCCGTTTCGGCCAGAAGACCGGCAAGGGCTACTACAAGTATGAAGCAGGCTCGCGTTCGGCGCTGCCCGATCCGGAGGTCGAAAAGCTGATCGACGAGACGCTGCTCCGTCTCGGCCGCAAGAAGCGCGTCGTCAGCGACGAGGAGATCCTCGAGCGCATGATGTACCCGATGATCAACGAGGGCGCGAAGATCCTCGAAGAGGGCGTCGCGGCACGTCCGTCCGACATCGACGTGGTCTGGCTCTACGGCTACGGCTGGCCGGTCTACCGCGGCGGCCCGATGTTCTGGGCCGACACCGTCGGCCTCAAGCACATCGCCGATCGCCTGGCCTTCTACGCCAAGGAGACCAACGACCCGAGCCTCGAGCCCGCGCCGCTGCTGAAGAAGCTCGCGGCCGAAGGCAAGACGTTCGCCTCGCTGGCGGCGGCGTCGAAGGCGGCGTGAAGGAGCCGTGTGCTCCAACTCTCAGTCATTCCGGGGCGCCCGTAGGGCGAACCCGGAATCTCGAGATTCCGGGTTCGATGCTCCGGCGTCGCGCTTCGCGATCCCGTCGCATCGCCCCGGAATGACGGTCTGCGGTTTAAGGAAGCAATGACCCATCCCGGCGAACAGTTTTATCCCGAGGGCGTGCGTTGGGACGACACCATCGTCCAGGGCTCACTGCCTGACCTGTTGTCGACAGCCGCCGCCGAGTTCGGCCCGCGCACCGCGCTGGAATTCCGCGATCGGCCGATCAGCTACACCGAGCTCGCCGGGATGGCCGATCGTGCGGCTGCGGCCTTCCTGCGTGCCGGCTGCGGCAAGAACACGTCGGTCGCGTTGTTCCTCGGCAACACGCCGGACCATCCCGTCAATTTCTTCGGCGCGCTGAAGGCAGGCAGCCGCGTCGCGCATCTCTCGCCGCTCGACGGCGAGATCGCGCTGACGCACAAGGTCTCGGACTCCGGCTCGCGCCTGCTGGTCACCTCCAATCTCGCGGCGCTGCTGCCGACCGCGCTGAAGTTCCTGGAAAAGGGACTGATCGATCGCCTCGTGGTCTGCGAGGACGACAATTGGGGCAAGGTCGGCACGCCGCAGGCCGCGATCCCCGATGATCCCCGCATCATCACCTTCAAGGCTTTCGTCGAAGGTGCCACCGCGCCTGCGCAGTGGCCGTCCGTGACGGCCGACGACGTCGCGCTGCTGCAATATACCGGCGGCACCACCGGCCTGCCCAAGGGCGCGATGCTCACCCACGGCAACCTCACCTCCGCTGTGTCGATCTACGACGTCTGGGGCAAGCCGTCGCGTGCCGCGCGCGGCGACGTCGTCGAGCGCGTGATCTGCGTGCTGCCGCTGTTCCACATCTATGCGCTCACCGTCGTGCTGCTGTCCTCGCTCAGCCGCGGCAATCTGATCTCGCTGCATCAGCGTTTCGACGTCGAAGCGGTGATGCGCGACATCGAAATCAGGCGCGCGACCTACTTCCCGGGCGTGCCGACGATGTGGATCGCGATCGCCGCGCTCCCCGATCTGGACAAGCGCGACTTCTCCTCGCTCAGCGCCATCGGCTCCGGCGGCGCGCCGCTGCCGGTGGAGGTCGCGAGCTTCTTCGAGCGCAAGGTCGGCAAGAAGCTGCGCAGCGGCTGGGGCATGACCGAGACCTGCTCGCCCGGCACCGGCCATCCGCCGACAGGACCGGACAAGCCCGGGTCGATCGGCCTGATGCTGCCCGGCATCGAGCTCGACGTCGTCTCGCTGGACGATCCCGCAAAGGTGCTGCCGCCGGGCGAAGTCGGCGAGATCCGCATCAAGGGCCCGAACGTCACCCAGGGCTACTGGAATAAGCCAAAGGAATCCGCGGAGTCATTTTCCGACGGCCGCTTCCTCACCGGCGACATCGGCTATGTCGACACCGACGGCTATTTCTTCCTGGTCGACCGCAAGAAGGACATGATCATCTCCGGCGGGTTCAACGTCTACCCGCAGATGATCGAGCAGGCGATCTACACCATACCCGGCGTGCACGAGGTGATCGTGCTCGGCATTCCCGACCAGTATCGCGGCGAGGCCGCCAAGGCTTTCATCAAGCTGAAGCCGGACGCGAAGCCGTTCTCGCTCGACGAGCTGCGCGCGCAGCTCGCCGGCAAGGTCGGCAAGCACGAGCTGCCGGCCGAGGTCGAGTTCGTCGACGATCTGCCGCGCACGCCGGTCGGAAAGCTGTCGCGCCACGAGTTGCGCCGGCAGCAGAAACCATCACAATCCACGCAACCAGGAGGTCGCTCTTGACCGACGCCGTCATCGTTTCCACCGCCCGCACGCCGATCGGCAAGGCCTATCGCGGCATGCTCAACGCCACTGAGGGCGCAACGCTGCTCGGCCACGCCATCGGCGAGGCCGTCGCGCGCGCCAAGGTCGACCCGAAGGAGGTCGAGGACGTCGTGATGGGCGCAGCGCTCCAGCAGGGCGCGACCGGCGGCAACATCGCGCGCAAGGCGCTGCTCCGTGCCGGCCTCCCCGTCACCGTCGCCGGCACCACCATCGACCGGCAGTGTGCCTCGGGCCTGCAGGCGATCGCGCTCGCCGCGCGCTCGGTGATCTTCGACGGCGTCGAGATCGCGGTCGGCGGCGGCGGCGAGTCGATCTCGCTCGTGCAGAACGACAAGATGAACGGCTTCCACGCCCAGGATCCGGCGCTGCTGAAGATCAAGGGCGAGGTCTACATGCCCATGATCGACACCGCCGAAGTCGTGGCCAAGCGCTACGGCATCTCGCGCGAGAAGCAAGACGAATATTCGCTGGAGAGCCAGCGCCGCACCGCCGCGGCCCAGCAGGGCGGCAAGTTCAAGGACGAGCTCGCGCCGATCACGACGCAGATGGCGGTCACCGACAAGGCGACCGGCGCCGTGTCGATGAAGGAGGTCACGCTGTCGCAGGACGAAGGCCCGCGCCCCGAGACCACCGCAGAAGGCCTCGCCGGCCTCAAGCCCGTCCGCGGCGAAGGTTTTTCGATCACCGCCGGCAACGCCAGCCAGCTCTCCGACGGCGCCAGCGCCTCGGTGATCATGAGCGACAAGGAAGCCTCAAAGCGCGGCCTCAAGCCGCTCGGCATCTTCCGCGGCTTCGTCTCGGCCGGCTGTGAGCCGGACGAGATGGGCATCGGCCCGGTCTTCGCCGTGCCGCGCCTGCTCAAGCGCCACGGTCTCACCGTCGACGACATCGGGCTCTGGGAGCTCAACGAAGCCTTCGCGGTGCAGGTGCTGTATTGCCGCGACAAGCTCGGCATCGACCCCGAGAAGATCAACGTCGACGGCGGCGCGATCTCGGTCGGCCACCCCTACGGCATGTCGGGCGCGCGCCTCACCGGCCACGCCTTGATCGAAGGCCGCCGCCGCAAGGCCAAGTATGCGGTCGTCACCATGTGCGTCGGCGGCGGCATGGGCGCTGCCGGGTTGTTTGAGATTTTGCAGTAATTCACAGGAGGATCCGATGGATCTCGCATTCACGAAAGAAGAGCAGGCGTTTCGCGAGGAAGTGCGATCGTTCTTCCGCGACAACGTGCCCCCGGATACGCGGCGCAAGCTGGTCGAGGGCCGTCATCTCTCGAAGGACGAGATGGTGACGTGGTGGCGCATCCTCAACAAGAAGGGCTGGGGCGTGAGCCATTGGCCCAAGCAATATGGCGGCACCGGCTGGACCTCCGTGCAGCACTACATCTTCAACGAGGAGCTGCAGTCCTATCCGGCGCCGCAGCCGCTCGCCTTCGGCGTCAGCATGGTCGGCCCCGTCATCTACACCTTCGGTAACGAAGAGCAGAAGAAGCAGTATCTGCCGCGCATCGCCAATGTCGACGACTGGTGGTGCCAGGGCTTCTCCGAGCCCGGCTCCGGCTCCGACCTCGCTTCGCTGAAGACCAAGGCCGAGCGCAAGGGCGACAAGTGGATCATCAACGGCCAGAAGACCTGGACCACGCTGGCCCAGCACGCCGACATGATCTTCTGCCTCTGCCGCACCGACGCGACCGCCAAGAAGCAGATGGGCATCTCCTTCATCGTCTTCTCGATGAAGTCGAAGGGCGTCACCGTGCGCCCGATCCAGACCATCGACGGCGGCGTCGAGGTCAACGAAGTCTTCTTCGACGACGTCGAGGTGCCCTACGAGAACCTGATCGGCGAGGAGAACAAGGGCTGGGATTACGCAAAATTCCTGCTCGGCAATGAGCGTACCGGCATCGCGCGGGTCGGCGTCTCCAAGGAGCGGCTGCGCCGCATCCGCGATTTGGCCTCCAAGGTCGAATCCGGTGGCAAGCCGATCATCCAGGACGCGGCCTTCCGCGAGAAGCTGGCGGCCTGCGAGATCGAGCTGAAGGCGCTCGAGCTGACGCAGCTGCGCGTCGTCGCCGACGAGGGCAAGCACGGCAAGGGCAAGCCCAATCCGGCCTCGTCCGTGCTGAAGATCAAGGGCTCGGAGATCCAGCAGACCACCACCGAGCTGCTGATGGAAGTGATCGGCCCGTTCGCCGCGCCCTACGACGTGCACGGCGACGACGGCTCCAACGAAGCCATGGAGTGGACCGCCCAGATCGCGCCGAGCTACTTCAACAACCGCAAGGTCTCGATCTACGGCGGCTCCAACGAGATCCAGCGCAACATCATCGCCAAGGCGGTGCTGGGGCTCTAGACGACTGTCATTCCGGGACGCGCGAAGCGCGAACCCGGAATCTCGCGCCACAACCTCTGGATTCCGGGTTCACGCGCTATCGCGCGTGCCCCGGAATGACGAAGCCAAATAAGTCCGGGTACGAGGAACCAAAGAAATGGATTTTGATCTGAACGAGGAGCAGCGGCTTCTCAAGGACAGCATCGACGGCCTGCTGACCGATTCCTATGATTTCGAGAGCCGCAAGAAGTACATGAAGGAGAAGGGCGGCTGGAGCCAGGCTGTCTGGGGCAAGCTCGCCGAGCAGGGCCTGCTTGGTCTGCCCTTCGCGGAGGCCGATGGCGGCTTCGGCGGCGGCGGCGTCGAAACCATGATCGTGATGGAAGCGCTCGGCAAGGCGCTGGTGCTCGAGCCGTATCTGGCGACGGTCGTGATCGGCGGCGGCTTCCTGCGCCATGCGGGCAGCGATGCACAGAAGGCCGCGCACGTGCCCGGCATCATCGACGGCAGCAAGACGCTGGCGTTCGCCCAGCTCGAGAAGAACTCGCGCTACGACCTCTTCGACGTCTCCACGACCGCGAAGAAGAAGGGCGACGGCTGGGTGATCGACGGCGAGAAGTTCGTCGTGCTCAACGGCGAGAACGCGCAGACGCTTGTCGTCACCGCCCGCACCAAGGGTGACCGCCGCGACAAGACCGGCATCGGCGTGTTCCTGGTGCCGGCGAATGCCAAGGGCGTCACCAAGAAGTCGTATCCGACCCAGGACGGCCTGCATGCCGCCGACATCACCTTCACCGGCGTCGAAGTGGGCAGCGATGCGGCGATCGGCAATCCCGACGACTCGCTCGCGCTGATCGAGCGCGTCGTGGACGAAGCCCGCGTCGCGCTCTGCGCCGAAGCGGTCGGGCTGATGGACGAGTCGCTCAAGACCACAGTCGAGTACATCAAGACCCGAAAGCAGTTCGGCGTCGCGATCGGCTCGTTCCAGTCGTTGCAGCACCGTGCCTCCGACATGTTCGTCGCCGCGGAGCAGGCCCGCTCGATGTCGATGTTCGCGACCATGGCCGGTGATTTCGAGGACGCCAAGGAGCGTTCCAACGCGATCGCCGCGGCCAAGGTGCAGATCGGCAAGTCCCTGAAGTTCGTGGGACAGCAGGCGATCCAGCTCCACGGCGGCATCGGCATGACCATGGAGGCCAAGATCGGCCACTACTTCAAGCGCCTCACCATGATCGAGAACTCGTTCGGCGACACCGACTACCACCAGCGCCGCGTCGCGGATGGCGGCGGGTTGATCTGAGCCACACTGCGACTGTCATCCCCCGCGAAAGCGGGGGATCCAGTACGCCGCGGCTTCTCGATTCCAGCCGCGCTGTCTCTGGAATACTGGATCGCCCGCCTTCGCGGGCGATGACACCGACAAGCGGACGTAGCGGAGCAACAACAATGAAAAACACCCCGTTCGATCTCACCGGCAAGGTCGCAATCGTCACCGGCTCCAGCCGCGGCATCGGCCGCTCCTCCGCAGAGCTGCTCGCAAAGCTCGGGGCCAAGGTCGTGGTCTCCTCGCGCAAGGCCGACGCCTGCAAGGAAGTGGCGGACGGCATCAATGCATCGGGCGGCGACGCCACCGTCATCCCCTGCAACATCGCGCGCAAGGCCGAGGTCGAGGCGCTGATCTCGGGCACCATCAAGCATTACGGCAAGCTCGACATCCTCGTCTGCAACGCGGCCGTCAATCCCTATTACGGCCCGCTGCTCGACATCACGGACGAGGCCTTCGACAAGATCATGGGCAGCAACGTCAAGAGCAACATCTGGCTCTCCGCGCTGGCGATCCCGCAAATGGCGGAGCGCGGCAACGGCTCCGTCGTCATCATCTCCTCGATCGGGGGCCTGCGCGGCTCGACCGTGATCGGCGCCTACGGCATCTCGAAGGCCGCCGATTTCGCGCTGTGCCGCTCGCTCGCCGGCGAATGGGGTCCGAAAGGCGTCCGCGTCAACTGCATCGCGCCCGGCCTCGTCAAGACCGACTTCGCCCGCGCGCTGTGGGAAGACGAAGCCATGCTGAAGCGCCGCACCGCCACCACGCCGCTCCGCCGCATCGGCGAACCCGACGAAATCGCGGGCGCCGTCGCCTACCTTGCCTCCGATGCCTCGAGCTTCATGACCGGCCAGACCATCGTGATCGACGGCGGCGTGACGACCGCGGCGGTGTAGCTTTCTTCCCCTCTCCCCCTGTGGGAGAGGGTGGATCGCCGCGAAGCGGCGAGACGGGTGAGGGGTCTCTCTCCGCGCGTGACCCCCTCTCGCATTATTCTTCGCCGATAGAACCCCTCATCCGGCGCGCTTCTCGCGCGCCACCTTCTCCCACAAGGGGAGAAGGGAAGGGGCACCGGTCCCCGCATCCAACCTTGACCTTCCGCCTCCAATCCGCTCCCTTTGGCGCGACACAATGATCCCTCACGGGAAAACGCCAAGGTAGCTTCCATGTCTTTCGTCCTCGCCATCGACCAGGGCACCACCTCCTCGCGCGCCATCGTCTTTCGCAGCGACATCTCGATCGCCGCCCGCGCGCAGCAGGAATTTCCGCAGCATTTTCCGGCCTCGGGCTGGGTGGAGCACGAGCCGGAGGACATCTGGACCTCGACCGTGATGGTCTGCCGCGAGGCGATCGAGCAGGCCGGCATCGGCGCCAAGGACATCGCCGCGATCGGCATCACCAATCAGCGCGAGACCACCGTGGTGTGGGACCGTGCCACGGGCCAGGCCGTGCACCGCGCCATCGTCTGGCAGGACCGGCGCACCGCCGACGTCTGCGCCAAACTCAAGGCCGACGGCCGCGAGCCCTTGATCTCGCAAAAGACCGGCCTGATCATCGATCCCTATTTCTCAGGCACCAAGGTCGCCTGGATCCTCGATCACGTCCCCGGCGCGCGGGCGCGCGCCGCGCGCGGCGAATTGATGTTCGGCACCATCGATTGTTATCTGCTCTGGCGCCTCACCGGCGGCAAGGTGCACGCCACCGATGCCACCAATGCCTCGCGCACGCTGCTGTTCAACATCCACACCGGCCAGTGGGACGACGAGCTGCTGGAGATCATCGGCGTGCCGCGCTCGATGCTGCCCGAGGTGAAGGATTCCTCGGCCCGCTTCGGCGAGAGCACGCCCGACCTGTTCGGCGGCGCCATCGCCATCTCCGGCATTGCCGGCGACCAGCAGGCGGCGACCATCGGCCAGGCCTGCTTCCGCCCGGGCATGATGAAGTCCACCTACGGCACCGGCTGCTTCGCGCTGCTCAACACCGGTACCACGCCCGTGGTGTCGAAGAACAAGCTGCTCACCACCGTCGCCTATCAGCTCGACGGCAAGCGCACCTACGCCCTCGAAGGCTCGATCTTTGTCGCAGGCAGCGCGGTGCAGTGGCTGCGCGACGGCCTCGGCATCATCAAGCACGCGGCCGAGACCGGCCCGCTCGCCGATCAATCCGATTCCATGCAGAGCGTCTATCTGGTGCCGGCTTTCGTCGGCATGGGCGCGCCCTACTGGAATCCGCGCGTGCGCGGCGCGCTGTTCGGCCTCACCCGCAACACCGGCCCGGCCGAGCTCGCGCACGCGGCGCTGGAGAGCGTGTGTTACCAGACTTTTGACCTGTGGGCCGCGATGCGCGCCGACTGGCCGAGCTCGGAAACGGCCAGCGTCGTGCTGCGCGTCGACGGCGGCATGACCGCATCCGACTGGACCATGCAGCGCCTCGCAGACCTCCTCGACGCGCCGGTCGATCGCCCCGTGATCCAGGAGACCACGGCACTGGGCGCCGCCTATCTCGCCGGCCTCCAGGCGGGCGTCTATCCCGAGCCGACGAAATTCGCCGACAACTGGCGCCTCGAGCACCGCTTCAAGCCAAACATGAGCCAGGCGACGCGCGAGCGAAAGCTCGCGGGCTGGGCGAGGGCGGTGAAGGGCGTGCTGGCGAGCGACGAGGGGGAGGGCTGACACGCTCTATCCACGTCGTCGTCCCTGCCTAGTGCGCAATTGCGCACGGGCGCAGGGACCCATACCGCGAGATCTATCGAGTCGCGGACGATAGCAGTACCGAACGAAGAGTCTTCGCCAAACTGCGCCCTGTGGTTATCGCGACGAGCGCAAGCGCTCGCGCGGAGGTCCCGGATCTGCGCGCGCTTAAGGCGCGCTTGTCCGGGACGACAACGGAGTGTGAAGCGCCGGCTTTGGAGCCTCTCTCGATGAACCAGAGTAACGAAAAATGATCCTCTCCGACGGCTACTCCGACATTCCCTCAGGCAAGATCGCCGCCGTCGTCACCCATCTTGAGATGACCGCGCGTCCCGCGCGCCGCGACGATCCACCGGGTGCGTGGACCTTGCGCAAGGTCGATGCCCCCGGGCTCGATTGGTACCGCGATCTCTTCCGCCGCGTCGGCGAGGAGTGGCTGTGGTTTTCGCGAGCGCGCATGACCGACGCGGAGCTGGCCGCGGTCATTCACGCACCGGGGATCGAAGTCTACGCGCTGGTCGTGGATGGCCGCGACGAAGGCCTGCTGGAGCTGGATTTCCGCGAGGCCGCCCAGTGCGAGCTGGTCTATTTCGGCGTCACCGCGCCCTTGATCGGACGCGGCGCGGCCCGCTTCCTGATGAACCGGGCACTTGAGATCGCGTGGTCACGCGACCTCCGCCGCGTCTGGGTGCACACCTGCACCTTCGACCATCCGTCCGCAGTCGCGTTCTACCAGCGCTCCGGCTTCCGCCCCTTCCGCCGCCAGATCGAAATCGCCGACGACCCGCGCCTCGACGGCACGGCGCCGCGCGATGCGGCGAAGCATGTTCCGATCATTTGAGTCATGTGCGGGGCCGTAGCCCGGATGAGTGAAGCGAAATCCGGGACGAGCGCGACGCTCTCCTTCCAAGAAGTTTGTTGCGGCCGGCGCGCATTGGCGATGAACTGCGCGGCGCAGCCGTAGCCCAACGAACAAGAGGCGTGAAAACCATGTTCCTGATCGGCCAATACGACTCCCCCTTCGTCCGTCGCGTCGCGATTGCGCTGCGGCTTTACGGCCTTGCCTTCGAGCACCGGCCGTGGTCGACCTTCGGCGATGCCGACAGGATCGCGCCGTACAATCCGCTGCGGCGCGTGCCGACGCTGGTGCTCGACGACGGCGAGGCGCTGATCGAGAGCACGATCATCCTGGACTATCTCGACGAACGCGTCGGGCCGGACAAGGCCATGCTGCCGCAAGCCGGTGCCGAGCGACGCAAGCACTTGCGCATCTGCGCGCTCGCCTGCGGTCTCGGCGACAAGGCGGTCAGCCTGCTCTATGAGCGCGTGCTGCGGAAGGAGCAGCTTGCGTTGTGGGTCGAGCGCTGCCAGGCGCAGATTCTCGACGTGCTCGGCGTGCTGGAGGCCGAGCGCGCGAAGGTGACGACGGCGTACTGGCTGGGCGACCGCATCGGCCATGCCGACGTCGCGGTCGCCTGCGTCGTCCGCTTTACCCGTGAGGCGCACCCGCAATTGTTCGACGCGGCGCGCTATCCGGCGCTGTCAGCGCATGCCGAGCGCTGCGAGGCCCTCGCGCCATTTCAGGAGATCGTGCAGCCGCTGGCGCCGCCGAAGGGGTGAAGGTGGCGTAGCCCGGATGGAGCGCAGCGAAATCCGGGGCAGTGTCCCCGCATTCCGCTCCGCACCATGCGGACTACAAACGCGCTGCTATTTCCGCGAACAGGGTTTGATCTCGCCCGCCGCGGTCTTCAGCACGATCGGATTCGGCGACAGCCTTATGCCGAAGAACAATTGGGAGCCGGACACCTTGTCGTCCGATCCTTCGTGTGCCTCAAGCTCGAGCTTCGCTGCGATCTCGGATGTCAGCTTGGCCCGCTCCTCCATCGAAATCTTGTTGTGATATTTGATCTCGTAGACGACATCGGCTTCCAGCACGGACCGCGTCTGGCACACAAGGCTGCCGCTCGAAATGTTCTGGGTGACCGCATCCTCGCAGTCGGCCTTCAACAATGCATTCCGGGTCGAGATGAGCAATTCGTCGGAAATCAGCAGAATGTTGGCGTTCTCGAGCTTGAGGTGAATCGAATCGACCTGCTCCATCCCGGCGACGGCGGAGAGCTTGTCCCTGATCTGGGCGGATACGTCGAGATTTTTCTCGAGCGACTGCTTCAAGTCGCGGTCCATGGTCCGGGATTTCTGAATCTTGCCGGTCAGGAGCGCGGGGTCGACTTCGCAGGTCGGATGCAACTCCAGCCGGCCATTGCTGAGATATTCGATCGTGTTGATGGTGCCGGTACCGCCGAACGTGCTCGGCGGTACCACCTCGAAATATCCGGTCTCGGAGAGGATGGCCGTGATCGTCTGCTTCTTGCGCGGAAACCCGGCCCAGGCCGCAATCATCACCAAGCCTATCGCGACAAATACGCCGCTACCAAGCCAGAGCCATTTACGGCTTCCTACTTTCGCGGACAGCACAACTGGTTTCGCTCGCCGCATGGCACGTAGCCTTTCGGACAGTCAGCCGCGGCAATCGTGGGCAGGACGACAAGGGCGATCGCGGCGACGAACAGTGCAATGAACTGCTTCATATGCTCGATCCCAAGCAAACCATCGGTTTGAAGGTAGTAGGTCGACAGATTATCGAATCAAGGTTGAGCGGACAAGTGAACGAGTTCACACCGCCGGGTTCCTGTTCGATAAAAAGCCGGCGAGACGAGCAACGACCCGTCTTGGTTGCGCATCGGCGCGCCCCACGCGCGCGTGCCGCGAGCGGAGCAACTCGCGCTTCGCTGCGTTCAAGGCGATCGTGCAGCCGCTGGCTCTGCCGAAGGGATGAGGCCTCTTACCTAACCCTGAAGGGTAGGGCTATCGCATGTGACTTCATGGCGGGAGCCTGAGCGAGCGCCTCGTCCTTCGAGACGACCGCTTTGCGGTCTCCTCAGGATGAGGCTAGGCGGGATCTTTGCGTGTCGAATTTGCTGCCGCGCACTCCGTCCTCATCCTGAGGGCCCGCCAAAGGCGGGCGTCTCGAAGGATGGCCGCAGAAACAGGCTTCAAATGCGATTGCTCACCCTGGAGGGTCCTCCAGGGAGGATGGGGACCGTGCGGCGCCGCATCCGCCGGATTGCGAAACTGGCGCGGTGGGCGATGATGGAATGTTACAGGTGTTTTGCCCGACGGAGCAAGCCGCTTCGGGAAGTCAGAAATTCCTCAAGCCTTTCAACCCCATCGCTACTGTGCATGGGGTTGTTTTTCAGCTTTTTTGTTTTGGGAGCGAAGGCGGACCTATCCCGCCCCCGCACGCTTCTTCTGCCAGACCAGATGCACCGCGCAGGTGCAGCCCGGCGGATGCGAGGCGAGATCCTTTGAGGTCTCGTCATTCGCGGGCGTTGCTGCGAAAGCCTTGTCGGTGCCGTCGCGCGACGGGATGTAGTTCAGGATCGGGGCGAGCCAACGCTCGGCTTCCGCCACCGTCATGCCCTTGCGCGCGGCATAGTCCTCGACCTGGTCGCGCTCGATCTTGCCGACGCCGAAATAATAGCTCTCGGGGCTCGCGAAATAGAGCCCGGACACCGATGAGCCCGGCCACATCGCAAAGCTCTCGGTCAGCTTCACACCGGCGGTCGCTTCCGCATCGAGCAGCTCGAACAGCGTCGCCTTCTCGGTGTGATCGGGCTGCGCGGGATAGCCGGGCGCGGGGCGAATGCCCTGGTACTTTTCGAGGATCATCTCCTCGTTGGACAGCGCCTCGTCCGGCGCATAGGCCCAGAACTCGCGGCGCACGCGGGCATGCATGCGTTCGGCGAAGGCTTCGGCGAGGCGGTCGGCCAGCGCCTTGCACAGGATCGAGGAATAATCGTCATTGGCCATCTTGAAGCGGTCGGCGACCACATCCTCACCGATGCCGGCCGTGACGACGAAGCCGCCGACATAGTCGGGCACGCCGGCGCCGACAGGCGCGACGAAGTCGGCGAGCGCGGCGTTGAAACGGCCCTCGCGCTTCTCGAGCTGCTGGCGCAGCGTGTGCAGCGTCGCAATCTGCTTCGTGCGGCTCTCGTCGGCATAGAGCACGACGTCGTCGCCTTGCGCGTTCGCCGGCCAGAAGCCGACCGTCGCGCGCGCCCGGAACCATTTTTCCTTCACGATGGTGTCGAGCATCTTGCGCGCATCGTCGTAGAGCGAGCGCGCGACCTCACCGACCTTGGCGTCGTCGAGGATGGCGGGGAAGCGGCCTGCGAGCTCCCAGGTCTGGAAGAACGGCGTCCAGTCGATGTAGGGCACGAGCTCGGCAAGGTCGTAGTCGTCGAAGCTGCGGGTGCCGAGGAAGGTCGGCTTCACCGGCCTGTTTGCGGCGAAGTCGACCGGTACGCGGTTGGCGCGGGCGTCCGACAGCTTCAGGCGCTTCTTGTCCGCTTGGGCGCGCAGATGCGCGTCCGAGATCTTGGCGTATTCGGCGCGCACTTCGGCGGCATAGGCTTCGCGCTTCTCGGGCGACAGCAGCGAGGAGGCAACGCCGACGGCGCGGCTGGCGTCGTTGACGTGGACGACGGGACCGGCGCGATAGCTGGGGTCGATCTTGACCGCCGTATGCACGCGGCTCGTGGTGGCGCCGCCGATCAGCAGCGGCAGCTTCAAGCCTTCGCGTTGCAATTCGCCGGCGAAGAACGCCATCTCGTCGAGCGAGGGCGTGATCAGGCCTGACAGCCCGACGATGTCGGCCTTCTCCGCCTTCACCGTCTCGACGATTTTTGCGGCCGGCACCATCACGCCGAGATCGATGACCTCGAAATTGTTGCACTGGAGCACGATGCCGACGATGTTCTTGCCGATGTCGTGGACGTCGCCCTTCACGGTCGCGAGCACGATCTTGCCGGCGGACGAGGAGCCTTCGGTGCCGATGCCGTTGGCGAGGTTGCGCGCCTTTTCCTCTTCCATGAACGGCATCAGCCACGCGACCGCCTGCTTCATCACGCGGGCGGACTTCACCACCTGCGGCAGGAACATCTTGCCGTCGCCGAAGAGGTCGCCGACCACGTTCATGCCGGCCATCAGCGGTCCCTCGATCACGTCGAGCGGGCGCGAGGAGGCCTTGCGGGCTTCCTCGGTGTCCTGCTCGATGAATTCGGTGATGCCGTGGACCAGCGAGTGCGACAGCCGCTTCGCCACCGGCCATTCGCGCCAGGCGAGGTCGGCTTCCTTGGTCTGGGTCTTGTTGCCGCGGAATTTTTCCGCGAGTGCCAGCAGGCGCTCGGACGCGCCGGGATCGCGATTGAGGACGACGTCCTCGCACACCTGCCGCAGCTCGGCATCGATGTCGTCATAGACGATCATCTGCCCGGCATTGACGATGCCCATGTCCATGCCGGCCTTGATGGCGTGATACAGGAACACCGAGTGCATGGCCTCGCGCACCGGCTCGTTGCCGCGGAACGAGAACGACAGATTGGAGACGCCGCCCGAGATGTGCGCACCGGGCAGGTTCTGGCGGATCCAGCGCGTCGCCTCGATGAAGTCGACGCCGTAATTGTTGTGCTCCTCGATGCCGGTCGCGATCGCGAAGATGTTCGGGTCGAAGATGATGTCTTCCGGCGGAAAGCCGACGCGGTTCACCAGGATGTCGTAGGCGCGCTTGCAGATCTCGGTCTTGCGCGCGAACGTATCGGCCTGGCCGACCTCGTCGAACGCCATCACCACGACGGCCGCGCCATGGCGCCGGGCGATCTTCGCCTCGTGGATGAACTTGTCCTCGCCTTCCTTCATCGAGATCGAGTTGACGACCGGCTTGCCTTGCACGCATTTCAGGCCGGCCTCGATCACCGAGAATTTCGAGGAATCGACCATCACGGGGACGCGGGCGATGTCGGGCTCGGCGGCGACGAGGTTGAGGAAGGTCACCATCGCCGCTTCGGAGTCGAGCAGGCCCTCGTCCATGTTGACGTCGATGATCTGCGCGCCGTTCTCGACCTGGTCGCGTGCGACCTGCAGCGCCGCGGTGTAATCGCCGGCGGTGATCAGCTTGCGGAAACGGGCGGAGCCCGTGACGTTGGTGCGCTCGCCGACGTTGACGAACGGGATCGCATCGGTGAGCACGAACGGCTCGAGGCCGGAGAGGCGCAAGCGCGGCGCGATCTCGGGCACGATGCGCGGCTTGTGCGGGGCGACGGCGGCGGCAATCGCCGCGATGTGGTCCGGCGTGGTGCCGCAGCAGCCGCCGACGATGTTGACGAGGCCATCACGCGCGAACTCGCCAACGAGACGCGCCATGTATTCCGGCGTCTCGTCGTACTGGCCGAATTCGTTGGGCAGGCCGGCGTTGGGATAGGCGCACACCAGCGTGTCGGCGACGCGGCCGATGTCGGCGATATGGGCGCGCAGATCTTCGGCGCCGAGCGCGCAGTTGAAGCCGATGGTGACGGGCTTTGCGTGCCGTACCGAATTCCAGAACGCTTCCGGCATCTGGCCGGAGAGCAGGCGGCCGGATTTGTCGGTGATGGTGCCCGAGACCATCACGGGCACGTCGATGCCGCGCTCTTCGGTGATTTCCGCGATTGCGTAGAGTGCCGCCTTGGCGTTCAGCGTATCAAAAATGGTCTCGACCAGCAGCAGGTCGATGCCGCCGTCGAGCATACCGTTGATCTGCTCGCCATAGGATTTGCGCAAATCGTCGAAGGTGACGGCGCGGTAGCCAGGATTGGACACGTCGGGCGAGATCGAGGCGGTGCGGTTGGTAGGTCCAATGGCACCCGCAACGAAGCGCGGCTTGCCGTCCTCGGCTTCGACGCGCCTCGCGGCGTTGCCGGCAAGGCGCGCGCCTTCGCGCGCCATCTCGTAGACGATGTCGGTGAGGTCGTAATCGGCCTGCGCGATCGACGTCGTGGAAAAGGTGTTGGTGGCGACGATGTCGGCGCCGGCGCGCAAGTAGGCGGCGTGGATGTCCTCGATCGCCTGCGGCTGGGTCAGGATCAAGAGGTCGTTGTTGCCGCGCAGGTCGCGATGAAAATTCTTGAAACGCTCGCCGCGGAAGGCGGCCTCGTCGAACTGCAGGTTCTGGATCATCGTGCCCATGGCGCCGTCGAGCACGAGAATGCGCTCGCGCGCGGCGTTGAGCAGGGCAGTTCGCTTGGGAGAGGTCGATACGGTCATTGTCTTCTTACGCCGCCTTCTGCGCGCTCTTGGCGCGAATGCCGAGCAAATGGCTGATCGCGAACACGAGATCGGCGCGGTTCATGGTGTAGAAATGGAAGGTGTCGACGCCGTGCTTGGCCAGCTTCTGCACCTGGCCGGCCGCAACCGTCGCGGCCACCAGCTTGCGGGTCTCGGCATCGTCATCGAGGCCGTCGAACTTCGCGGCGAACCAGTCCGGCACGGTGGTGCCGGCGCGGGTGACGAAATTCCGGGCCTGCTTGAAATTGTGCATCGGCATGATGCCCGGCACGATCGGGATGTCGATGCCGCGCGCGCGGACGCGGTCGAGATAGCGGAAATAGAGGTCGTTATCGAAGAACACCTGGGTGATCGCGCGCGTCGCGCCGGCGTCGACCTTGGCCTTCAGCGTGTCGATATCGTCGTCGAAGTCGCGGGCCTCGGGGTGCTTCTCGGGATAGGCGGATACCGACACTTCGATATCGGCGTGCCGCTTCTTGATGCCCGCGACGAGGTCGGCGGAGCTCTGGTAGCCGTCGGGATGGCTGGAGTAGGGCGTGCCGATGCCGCCGGCCGGGTCGCCGCGTAGGCCGACGATGTGGCGGACGCCGACCTCGTGATAGCGGTCGACGATCTCGTCGATCTCGCCGCGCGAGGCGCCGACGCAGGTCAGGTGCGCGGCCGGCAGCAGCGCGGTTTCCTTGAGGATGCGGGCGATGGTCGAATGGGTGCGCTCACGGGTCGAGCCGCCGGCGCCATAGGTCACGGACACGAATTTCGGGTCGAGCGGGGCGAGCCGGTTGATGGTCTCCCAGAGATTGCGCTCCATATCTTCGGTCTTGGGCGGAAAGAACTCGAAGGAGATCGCAGGCCGCTTCGAGGAGAGGTGCCCGTCTTGCCCCACGGCTTGGGCAGGCGTCGTCAGATCGGTCATGGCACCACTCACTCCAGGGGCTCGACAGGTTTTTGGCGGCCGGCGGTCAGGTCTCGATTGGATGTGACTATGATAAGCCAAAGCGATTGCACTCGACAGCCCATCGGGTATGGGAAGTGGCCCACTTTTGGCGGCAGGTAGCGAATTTTTACGCAAATAAGGAAGTGGGTGGGAAACGCGGCGCCTTAATAAGAATTCATACAAATCAGATAATTACGATAAAATGTGGCCGTATGAAGTCGATTTAGTTGAGTGGGCAGTATGAATATGGCGTTGCCGATGGCGTCATCGTCCCACCGTCAAAAGTGGCTTGCTGCGCGGCCTCGCCGCCCGCACGCCAGACCTGCGCAGTCTGCCCATTGCCGCGGCGCCGCCCGCAACCAATTTAGCGCGCCATGATCCCGCTCTCAGTCCTCGACCTTTCCGTCGTCACCACAGGCACGAAACCCGCCGCGGCGCTGCGCAACAGCATCGACCTGGCGCGCCATGTCGACGGACTTGGCTATGTCCGCTACTGGCTCGCCGAGCATCACAACCTCGCCTCGGTGGCGAGCCCCGCACCCGACGTGATGATCGGGCAGATCGCGGCGGTGACGAAGCACATCCGCGTCGGCTCCGGCGGCGTGATGCTGCCCAATCACGCGCCGCTGGTCGTCGCCGAGCGCTTCAAGATGCTGGAGGCGCTGTTCCCCGGCCGCATCGATCTCGGGCTCGGCCGCGCTCCCGGCACCGACGGCGCCACGGCGTATGCGCTGCGCAGCCGGCTCGATCGCCGCGAGGGCGACGACTTCCTGGAGCGGCTGCATGAATTGATCCTGTGGGAGACCCGCGAATTCCCCGCGGGCCACCCCTACCACAACGTCGTCGCGATGCCTGACGACACAAAACTGCCGCCGATCTGGCTGCTCGGCTCGAGCGACTATTCCTCGGAGCTGGCAGCCCAAGTCGGCATGGGTTTCGCCTTCGCCCATCATTTCGCATCCCATGATGCGATCGACGCGATGGTGCATTACCGCAACCGTTTCCAGCCCTCGGCCTGGAGCGCCAGCCCGCAGGCGATCCTTGCCGTTGCCGTCATTACCGCGGACACCGATGAAGAGGCTGAAAGGCTCGCGACGTCGTTCGACCTCAACCGCCTGCGCCGCGACCGCGGCCAATATCTGCCGCTGCCGAGCGTCGAGGAGGCGCTGGCCCACCCCTATACGGACTCCGAACGCACCTCGATCCTGCGCAACCGCTCGCGCCTGTTCGTCGGCAGCCCGGCGACCGTGCAGAAGAAGCTTCAGCCGCTGATTGATGCGAGCAAGCCGGACGAGTTGATGGTGATCACGGCCGTGTACGATCACGAGGCGCGGAAGAGGTCGTATTCGCTGCTGGCGGATGCGTTCGGGCTCACGAAGAGCGCGGCCGCGTAGCTTACCCTCCCCCTCCAGGGGAGGGTGAAGGGATCAATCCTGCTGCGTCTCGCTGAACGTCGCGCGGAACGGGTGGCCCGGATAGACGCCGACGATGCGGAATTCGCGCGAGAAGAATTTCAGCTCCTCGATGGCAAACGCCAGGCCCCTGTCATCGGGATGGCCGTCGACGTCGGCATAAAACTGCGTGGCGAAGAAATTGCCGTCGACCATGTAGCTCTCGAGCTTGGTCATGTTGACGCCGTTGGTGGCAAAGCCGCCGAGCGCCTTGTAGAGCGCGGCGGGCAGGTTGCGCACCCGGAAGACAAAAGTCGTGACCAGAGGGCCCGAGCCCTGCGCGGCCCATTTCGGCTCGCGCGCCAGCACCACGAAGCGGGTGGTGTTGTGGGCCTCGTCCTCGATGTCCTCGGCGAGGATGTCGAGGCCGTAGATCTTTGCGGCGAGGCGCGAGGCGATCGCGGCGACCGATTTGTCGTTACGCTCGGAAATGTCGCGGGCGCTGCCGGCGGTGTCGGCGTGCACGATCGGCTTGATGCCGAGCTTGCGGATGATGCGGCGACACTGGCCGAGCGCGTGCACGTGGCTCTCGACGGACTTGATATCTTCGAGCTTGGTCCCCTTCACCGCCATCAGCTGATGCCGGACCGGCAAAAACCATTCGCCGATGATGAACAGGCCGGAGGCCGGCAGAAGGTGATGGATGTCGGCGACGCGGCCCGCGACCGAATTCTCGATCGGGATCATGCCGAGATCGGCCTCGCCCGACGAGATCGCCGACAGCGCGTCCTCGAAGGTCGCGCAGGGCATCGGCTCGGCGTCGGGATAGGCCTCGACGATGGCGATGTGGGAATTGGCCCCAGGCTCGCCCTGGAATGCGATTTTCATCTTGCTCATGATCGGCCTTGTAGCAGCGGCTCAGGATTTGGAAAGGATGCTGCGCGCGGTCTCGAGGTCCGCCGGCGTGTCGACCCCGCGGGGCACGGTATCGACGATGGTGAAGTCGATCCGCATCCCGGCCTCCAGCGCCCGGAGCTGCTCGAGCTTCTCCTGCAGCTCCAGCGGCGAGGGCGGCAGCGAGACGTAACGCTCCAGCGCGGCGCGACGATAGGCGTAGAGGCCGATATGGTGGTAGCGCGGTCCGTCGCCGGTCGGCGCGGTCGCGCGGGTGAAATAAAGTGCGCGCATCCGCCTGCCGCCGAGCGAGGTTCCGATCGCCTTCACGACGCTCGGCGCAAGATCCTCCTCCTCGGTATGGATCTGCGAGGCCAGCGTGGCGATGTCCACGGCCGGGTCTTGCAGCGGCGGCAGCACCTCGCGGATGTTGTCGATCGTGATGGTCGGGAAATCGCCCTGGAGATTGACCACGATCTCCGCCTTGCCGGCGGGATCGAGCTTCTGCATCGCCTCGTGGATGCGGTCGGAGCCCGAGGGGTGCTCGGGGCGGGTCATCACGGCCTCGCCGCCATGGGCGGTCACGACCGATGCGATCTCGGAAGTGTCGGTGGCCACCGCGACCCGGCCGATGCCGGCGGCCTCGGCGCGGCGCATCACATGCACGATCATCGGCAGGCCCGCGATGTCGGCGAGCGGCTTGCCGGGCAGGCGGGTGGCGGCCATGCGGGCCGGGATCAGCACCAGGATGCGGGGATCGATCATCGGGTCAAGGGCCTGGAAAGGGTACGTTTTCCGCGTCGAGAAATGGGGTGGGGACGGGCTGAAAGCCGGGTCGCTTATACGGGTTGCCAGACCCCGGGCAAACCGATATCTCAATGGCAAAACTCGGGGAAACAATAAGGAACGTTTTGATTCTCCCGAGGCTCGTCCTGGCGGCCGCCCGGCCGCTATTTCCTTACTGCGGTGTGGGGCCTGGCCGGAAATGGACTCTTTCGAACTCAATAAGATTCTCGGTGCCGTGCTCGGCACCTGTCTCATCCTGCTGGTGACGAGCTTCGCCGCCCAGGCGCTATTCTCGCCCAAGATGCCGGAAAAGCCGGGCTTCGAGATCGCTGTGAAGGAAGACGCCGGACACGGCAAGGAAGGCGGCGCTGCCGCTGCCGCCGCCGAGCCGATCGAAAAGCTGCTCCAGACTGCTTCCGTCGAAAAGGGCGCTTCCGCCGCCAAGAAGTGCGGCGCCTGCCACACCTTCGAGAAGGGCGGCCCGAATCGCGTCGGTCCGAATCTCTATGGCGTCGTCGGCGAGGCCAGGGGCGAGGGCCGTGGTGGCTTCAACTTCTCGGCCGCGATGAAGGCCAAGGGCGGCACCTGGACGTTCGACGATCTCAACAAGTTCATTGCCAACCCGAAGGGTTTCATCCCGGGCACCGCGATGGGCTTCGCCGGTATTCCGAAGGATTCCGAGCGCGCTGACGTCATTGCCTATCTGAATTCGCTGTCGGAGCATCCGCAGCCGCTGCCGACGGCGTCGAAATAAGCGCCTCGAAAAGCCATCTTGGAATATGCGGCCAGGCTGAAAAGCCTGGCCGTTTCCTTATCCGGGCCTCGCGATGAGTTTATCGGGGCGTTTGGCCGCATCGGAGGGGCCGGCCGGGCGTCCAACATGAGGAAAAAGCAACATATTCCGTCGAAACCTCGCCTATATTGGGAACTTAAAGGAGTAGCCTCCTTCAAGACAGGACTATTGATTTGGCCATTACCCGACGCGATCTCCTGCTCACCGGCACTGCCGCCGCAACGCTCCCCGCTCTCGGTTCGCTAGGCAGCGTTTCCGTCATCGGCGCGGCACACGCGCAATCTGCCAGTGAGGCGCCTTCAGGTGCGCTTCCCTGGCGCCATGCACTGTCGCTGTTCGGGCAGGTCAAGTACCCCGCCGACTTCAAGCGCTTCGATTACGTCAATCCGGAAGCGCCCAAGGGGGGCGTCGCGCGCCAGATCGCCGTCGGCACGTTCGACAATTTCAACATCGTCGTCTCCGGTGTGAAAGGGCAGGTCGCCGGTGCCGTCGCATTCATCTACGAGTCGCTCCTGACGCCCGCGCTCGACGAGGTCTCGACCGAATACGGCTCGCTGGCCGAAGCCGTGAGCCACCCGGACGATTTCTCCTTCGTCACCTATCGCTTGCGGCCGCAGGCCAAATGGCATGACGGCAAGCCGGTCACCGCAGATGACGTGATCTTCTCGCTGGATTCCTTCAAGAAGCACCACCCGATGTACTCGGCCTATTACAGCCATGTGGTGAAGGCGGAGAAGGTCGGCGAGCGCGAGGTGAAGTTCGTGTTCGACGCGCCGGGCAACCGCGAGCTGCCTCAGATCGTCGGGCAGCTCACGGTCTTGCCGAAGCACTGGTGGGAGGGGACGGACGCGCAGGGCCGCAAGCGCGATGTCTCCGCCACCACGCTCGAAATACCGCTCGGTTCCGGTCCCTACAAGGTCAAGGAATTCGTTGCAGGACGCTCGATCGCGCTGGAGCGCGTCAAGGACTATTGGGGGCGCGATTTCGCCGTCAATGTGGGCCGCAACAATTTCGACGAGATGCGCTACGAATATTTCCGCGATGCCACCGTGGCGATCGAGGCCTTCAAGGCCGATCAGGTCGACTGGCGCACCGAGAACAGCGCCAAGAATTGGGCGACAGCCTACGACTTCCCGGCCGTGACGGAAAAGCGGGTGATCCTCGAGGAGTTCGCCAACCGCAGCTCGGGCGTCATGCAGGCGTTCGTGCCGAACCTGCGCCGCGCCAAGTTTGGCGATCCGCGCGTGCGTCGTGCGCTCAACTACGCGTTCGACTTCGAGGAGATGAACAAGCAGATCTTCTACGGTCAGTACAAGCGTGTCAGCAGCTATTTCGATGGCATCGACGAGCTCATGGCGACCGGGTTGCCGCAGGGCAAGGAGCTCGAGATCCTCGAGACCGTCCGCGCCGAAGTCCCGCCCGAAGTCTTCACGACGGCCTACACCAATCCGGTCGGCGGCAGTCCGGAAGCCGTGCGCGACAATCTGCGCGAGGCGTTGCGCCTGTTCAAGGAGGCCGGCTACGAGGTGCGCGACCGCAAGCTGGTCGACGTCAAGACCGGCACTCAGTTCTCCCTGGAATTGCTGAACTCGGATCCGAGCTTCGAACGGGTCACGCTGTTCTACAAGCCCTCGCTCGAACGGCTCGGCATCGCGGTCAGCGTGCGCACGGTCGATCCGACGCAATACGAGAACAGGACGCGCGAGTGGGATTTCGACGTCGTCACCAACTCCTGGGGCGAATCGCAGTCGCCGGGCAATGAGCAGCGCGAGTTCTGGTCGTCCAAGTCGGCCGACATCCCCGGATCGCGCAACATTACCGGCATCAAGAATCCGGCGATCGACAAGCTGATCGAGCGGGTGATCTACGCCACGGGGCGCGACGATCTCGTCGCGGCGACCAAGGCGCTCGATCGCGTGCTGCTGTGGAATCACTATGTCGTGCCGCAATGGACCTATTCGAAGGTCCGCACCGCGCGCTGGGATCGCTTCGGCCGGCCGGCGGAATTGCCCAAATACGGTCAGTCCGGCTTCCCGTTCATCTGGTGGTACGACGCGGACAAGGCGGCGCGGATCGCAAAGAAGTCGTGAAGGACATCCCTCGCATGACGCAGATGTCACGCCGCCATGTGTTGGCCTTGGGTGTCGGCGGCGCCTTCGGCGTGTCCCTCGGCGCGCCATCGTTGCGCGGTGCGCGTGCTTCGGAAGCGGAGACCGAGGCGCACGGCATCTCGGCGTTCGGCGATCTCAAATATCCCGCCGATTTCCGCCAATTCGACTACGTCGATGTCGATGCACCGAAGGGCGGCACGTTCTCGCTGATCCCGTCGACGAAATCCTACAATCAGTCCTACCAGACCTTCAACTCGCTCAACGCCTTCATCCTGAAGGGCGACGGCGCGCAGGGCATGGACATGACGTTTGTGCCGCTGATGGTGCGCGCAAACGATGAGCCGGATGCGATGTACGGGCTTGCCGCCAGATCCGTGCGGATATCGCCGGACAAACTGGTCTATCGCTTCACGATGCGGCCCGAGGCGAAATTCCACGATGGCACCAGGCTCACCGCGCACGATGCGGCGTTCTCGCTGACATCGCTGAAGACCAAGGGCCATCCGCTGATCATCGTGCAGATGCGCGACATGGTCAGTGCGGAAGCGATCGACGATGCGACGCTCGTCGTGACCTTCGCCAAGGGCCGCGCCCGCGACGTGCCGCTCTATGTCGCGAGCCTGCCGATCTTCTCCAAAGCCTACTACGCGTCCCGCCCGTTCGATGAATCGTCTCTGGACATTCCGCTTGGATCGGGTCCGTACAAGGTCGGCAAGTTCGAGGTCAACCGCTACATCGAATACGAGCGGGTGAAGGACTGGTGGGCCGCCGACCTGCCGCCTTGCCGCGGCAGCTACAATTTCGATGTCGTGCGCTATGAATTCTATCGCGATCGCGATGTCGCCTTCGAGGGTTTTACCGGCAAGAACTATCTCTATCGCGAGGAATTCACCTCGCGCATCTGGGCGACGCGCTACGACTTCGCGGCGGTGAAGGACAATCGCGTCAAGCTCGAAATCGTGCCCGACGACACGCCGTCCGGCGCGCAGGGCTGGTTCATCAACACGCGGCGCGACAAGTTCAAGG
Source organism: Bradyrhizobium sp. CCGB20 (assembly GCF_024199855.1). Classification (NCBI taxonomy): domain Bacteria; kingdom Pseudomonadati; phylum Pseudomonadota; class Alphaproteobacteria; order Hyphomicrobiales; family Nitrobacteraceae; genus Bradyrhizobium; species Bradyrhizobium sp. CCGB20. The sequence continues at coordinate 1,128,873 of NZ_JANADN010000001.1, forward strand.
ACCCGCGCGTGCGCGAGGCCTTGATCAATGCCTTCGACTTCGAGTGGACCAACAAGACCATCATGTACGGCGCTTATGCCCGTACGGTGTCGCCGTTCCAGAACTCCGATCTCATGGCGGGCAACGGGTCTCCTCCGCCGGAAGAGCTGAAGCTGCTGGAGCCGTTTCGCGGTCAGGTCCCCGACGAGGTGTTCGCCGCGCCCTTCACGCCTCCGGTAACGGACGGCTCCGGGCAGGACCGCAGCCTGTTGCGCAAGGCGCAGCAATTGCTCAGCGAGGCCGGCATGCCGATCAAGGACGGCAAGCGGATGCTGCCCAACGGCGAAATCTTCAGAATCGAGTTCCTGCTGGACGAACCTTCGTTTCAGCCGCACCATGCCCCTTACATCAAGAATCTCGGGACGCTCGGCATCGAAGCGAGCGTGCGCCTTGTCGATGCCGTTCAACACAAGGTGCGCCAGGAAGATTTCGACTTCGACATGACGATCCAGCGTTTCAGCATGTCGGCAACGCCGGGCGACGCCATGCGCGCATTCTTCTCCTCGCAGGTCGCGGCAACCAAGGGCTCGTACAATCTGGCGGGCGTCGCCAGCCCGGCGATCGACGCCATGATCGAAAAGATCATGGCGGCCGACAACCGCGAGGACTTGACCGTCGCCTGCCGTGCCTTCGACCGTCTGTTCCGCGCCGGCCGTTACTGGGTACCGCAGTGGTACAACAAGACGCACCGGCTCGCTTACTGGGATCAGTACGGCCATCCGCAGAAGCTGCCGCGCTATGCCAACGGCGTCGGCGCTCCCGATATCTGGTGGTCCGACCGCGCCAAGGCGACCAAGCTCGAGCAGGCGAAATAGCCATGAGCGCCTATATCGCCCGCCGCATTCTCCTGATGATCCCGACCCTGCTCGGGATCCTCTTCGTCTCCTTCGTCGTCGTGCAGTTCGCGCCGGGCGGTCCGGTCGAGCGCGTGATCGCGCAGCTCTCGGGCGCCGACACCGGCGGCACATCGCGCATCTCGGGGGGCAACGATTTCGCGCAGCGCGCGCCAGGGCAGGTCGGTGCTGGCGGCGATGCCATCAACTCGAAATATCGCGGCGCGCAGGGGCTCGATCCTGATTTCATCAAGAAGCTGGAGGTGCAGTTCGGCTTCGACAAGCCGGCACCGGAACGCTTCGCGCTGATGGTGTGGAATTTCGCCCGCTTCGATTTCGGCAAGAGCTATTTCCGCGACGTCAGCGTGATCCAGCTGATCAAGGAGAAGCTGCCGGTCTCGATCTCGCTCGGCATCTGGCTGACGCTGATTACCTATCTGATCTCGATCCCGCTCGGCATCCGCAAGGCCGTGAAGGACGGCACGCGCTTCGACACCTGGACCTCGGCGGTGATCATCATCGGCTTTGCGATCCCCGGCTTCCTGTTCGCGATCCTGCTGATCATCCTGTTCGCGGGCGGCTCGTTCTTCAACCTGTTCCCGCTGCGCGGCCTGACCTCGGACGGCTGGTCGCAGTTCCCCTGGTACTGGAAGATCATCGACTATTTCTGGCATCTGACCTTGCCGCTGCTCTCGATGGGCTTGAGCGCGTTTGCAACCATGACCTTGCTGACCAAGAACTCGTTCCTGGACGAGATCCGCAAGCAATATGTCATGACTGCGCGCGCCAAGGGCTGTAGCGAGGGCCAGGTGCTCTACGGCCACATTTTCCGCAACGCGATGCTGATCGTGATCGCGGGCTTCCCGGGCGCCTTCATCCATGCCTTCTTCTCGGGGTCTCTGTTGATCGAGACCATCTTCTCGCTGGACGGGCTCGGGCTGCTCAGTTTCGAGAGCGTGCTCAACCGCGACTACCCCGTGGTGTTCGGCACGCTCTACATCTTTTCGCTCGTCGGCCTCGTGGTCAATCTGATCTCCGACCTGACCTATATGTGGATCGACCCGCGGATCGATTTCGAGGCGAGGGAGGTCTGATGACGCTGACCGCTCCGACCCCGATCGAGACCACGACGACGTCGCCGCTCGGCGAAGCCGTGCCGGCCACGCGCAAGCCGTTCGCGCCGTCGCCGCTCAACAGGCGGCGCTGGGAGAATTTCAAGGCGAACCGGCGCGGTTACTGGTCGTTCTGGATCTTCATGCTCCTGTTCGTGGTGTCGCTGTTCGCCGAGCTGATCGCCAACGACCGGCCGTTCCTGATCAAATATGACGGCCATCTCTACTGGCCGGCCTTCGTCACCTATTCGGAGACGACCTTCGGCGGCGACTTCGAGACCGCGGCCGACTACCGCGACCCCTATTTGCAGAAGCTGATCAAGGACAAGGGCGGCAGCATCGTCTGGCCGCTGATCCGCTACTCCTACGACACCCACAATCTCGATCTGCCGACACCGGCGCCGTCGCCGCCGACGTGGATGCTGACGGAGGCTCAGTGCAAACCGGTGGTCGAGAAGAAGGGGCTGAAGAGCTGCCGCGACCTCGAATACAACTGGCTCGGCACTGACGATCAGGGCCGCGACGTGGTGGCGCGGCTGATCTACGGCTTCCGCATCTCAGTCTTGTTCGGCCTCTGCCTCACCATCGTCTCCTCGGTCGTCGGCGTCGCCGCCGGCGGCATCCAGGGCTACTTCGGCGGCTGGATCGACCTCACCTTCCAGCGCTTCATCGAGATCTGGACGGCGATCCCCTCGCTCTATTTGCTGCTGATCCTGTCATCCGTGCTGGTGCCCGGCTTCTTCGTGCTGCTCGGCATCCTGCTGCTGTTCTCATGGGTGTCGCTGGTGGGCCTCGTCCGTGCAGAATTCCTGCGCGGCCGCAATTTCGAATACATCCAGGCAGCGCGTGCGCTCGGCGTGTCGAACGCGGTGATCATGTTCCGGCATCTGCTGCCGAACGCGATGGTCGCGACCATGACCTTCCTGCCGTTCATCGTGTCGTCCTCGGTGATGACGCTGACCGCGCTGGACTTCCTCGGCTTCGGCCTGCCGCCCGGCTCGCCCTCGCTCGGCGAGCTGCTGTCGCAGGGCAAGTCGAACGTGCAGGCGCCATGGCTCGGTTTCACCGGCTTCTTCTCCGTCGCGATCATGCTGTCGCTGCTGATCTTCATCGGCGAAGCCGTGCGCGACGCCTTCGATCCGCGCAAGACGTTCAAGTGAGGGCGTGATGGACGCGATCAACCAGCCCCTGCTTGCCGTTCGCGACCTCTCGGTGGCTTTCCACCAGGGCGGTGCCACCACACTTGCGGTCGACAAGGTCTCGTTCCAGATCAAGCGCGGCGAATGCGTGGCGCTGGTCGGCGAATCCGGCTCCGGCAAGTCGGTCAGCGCGCTCTCGATCCTGAAGCTCTTGCCCTATCCGAACGCCACGCACCCCTCGGGCAGCATCCGCTTCAAGGGGCAGGAACTGATCGACCAGTCCGAGCAGCAGATGCGGGAGATTCGCGGCAGCGACATCTCCATCATCTTCCAGGAGCCGATGACCTCGCTCAATCCGCTGCACACGATCGAGGCGCAGATCGGCGAGATCATCCAGCTGCACAATCCGACCAGCAATGCCGAGGCGCGCAAGCGGACGCTGGAGTTGCTGACACAGGTCGGCATTCCCGAGCCCGAAACGCGGCTGAAGAGCTATCCGCACCAGCTCTCCGGCGGCCAGCGCCAGCGCGTGATGATCGCGATGGCGCTCGCCAACGAGCCGGATCTGTTGATCGCGGACGAGCCGACGACGGCGCTCGACGTCACCGTGCAGGCGCAAATCCTGGCGCTGCTCGCCGAGATCCGCTCGCGGCTCGGCATGAGCCTGCTCTTCATCACCCACGATCTCGGCATCGTGCGCCGCATCGCCGACACCGTTTGCGTCATGAAAGGCGGCGTGATCGTCGAGCAAGGGCCGGTGGAGCAGGTCTTCAAGAGCCCGAAACATCCCTATACGCGCGATCTGCTCGCCGCGGAGCCGAAGCCCGATCCGGCGCCGCCGCAGCCGGACGCACCGGTGGTGATGTCGGCCGACGATCTCAAGGTCTGGTTTCCGATCAGGCGCGGCCTGATGCGCAAGACGGTCGGCCACATCAAGGCGGTCGACGGCGTCAGCATTGCCGTACGCAAGGGCGAGACGCTCGGCGTCGTCGGCGAATCCGGCTCGGGCAAGACCACGCTCGGGCTCGCGCTGCTGCGCCTGATCTCCTCGAACGGCCGAATCGTGTTCTTGGGGAAAGATATCCAGGGCCTGCGCTTCAAGGAGATGAGGCCCTACCGGCGCGACATGCAGATCGTGTTCCAGGATCCGTTCGGCTCGCTCAGCCCGCGCATGTCGGTCGCCGACATCATCGCCGAAGGCCTTTCGGTGCATCAGCCAAACCTCTCGCGCGAGGAACGCGAGGCGCGCGTCGTCAAGGCGCTGGAGGACGTCGGGCTGAAGCCGGATACCCGCTACCGCTACCCGCATGAATTCTCCGGCGGCCAGCGCCAGCGCATCAGCATCGCGCGCGCGGTGGTGCTGGAGCCGGATTTCGTCGTGCTGGACGAGCCGACCAGTGCGCTCGACATGCTGATCCAGGCGCAGATGGTGGACCTGTTGCGCGAACTCCAGCGCAGGCGAGAGCTCACTTACATGTTCATCTCGCACGACTTACGCGTCGTCGCCTCGCTCGCCAGCCATCTCATCGTGATGCGCGGTGGCAAGGTGGTCGAGGAGGGGCAGGCCGCGGAGCTGTTCAAGAACCCGAAGACGGACTATACGCGTGCGCTGTTCGCGGCGGCGTTCCGGCTGGAGACCGCGGGGAACGGGCCGGCGGCGACGTAGCCGTCATTCAGGGGCGCGACAGCGCGAGCCCCGGCGACGCTTCCACTTGTGGCCGAAGCGGGCTGCGCTCGACCCGTCGCGTTGATTTACGCGGCGCGTTCCTTGTCCGACGGGTCCTCGGCCGCGGTCGCAGTTTCTTCCAGCCGCTTTTCGTAATTGCCCGCGAGCCTCTCGATGCTATCGGCCCACATCCTCAGCATCGAGATCTGAAAGTGCATCATCGGTTTCAAGGCATTCATGCCGATTGCCGTCGCTGCGGCGATACGCCGTTCCGGGTCGCGCGCGAAACGGTCTGCATTGGTCTTGTCTGCCATGCTGTTCGCTCCCTTCGCTCTGGTGTTGCGGCCTGAAAGCTACCTGTCGTGTTGTGAGCTGCGTGCTTCCAGGCACTTGGCCAAAACCTGGTCTGCCGCGAGTCGCGCGCATTGGTCGTCCTGCAATTCATCCAGCTTTTTCAAGTAGGCGACTGCGGCTATTTGCAGGAGATCGAAATCATCCTCGCCGGTGTCGCGAAGATTGGCGATGTAGCGGTCGAGGGCGGAGCGCCTGTCATCATTCTCGCTGATGCCGCTGTGGAGCAGCAAGTAGTTCCGCCAAGCGAACGCACACGCGCCTTCTCTGGCCTGAGAACTCATGGGCACCTCCCAAAGCCAGAGAAAGACTGGCGCCGCGTTTCGTTCCGCAAATCTCTCGGATGTAACGTTGTTCCGTAGTTGCGCTGCAAGGTGCCGATCAAGCCGTGACGGATTGCCGAATGATCGTGCTGTTCCCGGAACGCACAAGATTCCGGTTCAGGCCGTCGTCATTGCGGTTGTGGGGCCGTCGCTTGGGAACTCGCACCTCGTCGATCGCGTGCAGATATCTGCGCTGGAGTGTCGCAGTCGGCTCTCAAAAAGTATGTTGGCTTTTGCAGTAGTATTGCCGCCCGCAAGCTTATGATGGAGCCGGTGATGGCTTCAAAGCTGTTTTCGGGCACTGTCGCTTTGCTGCTGGTTGTTGCGACTGTGCTTTTGATCGCAATTCAGCCACCTGCGTGGATCGTGCTGCTGCTCGGTTCCTTCGCGCTGGCGGTGCTGTATATCGTCGTGAGAACAAGGTCGCGCTACGATCCGCTCGATCCACGCTTCGGCAGCTGCATCCCGCCGATCTCCAAGCCGAAAACCAGCGCCGGCGACGGGGCCAACCCGCCATAGCGACGTCTGACATCCATCGAATGCGGATCTGTCCTACAGCCGCTTGATCGCGACGACCTCGCTGCCGGCCTGCTTGATCCGTGCAATCGCCGGCTCGGTCGGCTCGATCACGGTGGCCATGTGATGCGCGTTGGCGTGAACCATGGTGCTGCCGTCGCGGACGATGGCGACATGGCCCTTCCAGAAGATCAGATCGCCGCGTTGCAGCCTGCTGCGCTCATGCAGCTCCAGTGCGAGGCCGAGGGCCGCCTGCTGCATGTCGCTGTCGCGCGGGCAGCCGGTGCCCGCTGATGTCAGCGAGACCTGGACGAGGCCCGAGCAATCGATACCAAAACTGCTCTTGCCGCCCCAGAGATAGGGCGTGCCGACGAAGCGCTCGGCGACCCCCACGAAATCCGCCTCGCGATGATCGAGCGGGGCGAGATGCGTCTTCGGCACGAACGTTCCCTCGCGCGTCACGGCGAAGCTGCCGTCCTCGCGCGCGATCGCGAGCTGCGATCCCATCACCAGCGTGTCGGCCGGCGGCAGCTTGATCGAGGGACCGGGGAAGGCGAACGTCCGCAGCGCGCTGATCACGTGGGTCGGGGCGGCCGACGGCTTCATGAGCGCCGCATCAGGCAGCCAGCCGACGTAACCGTCCCCGGCAAGCTGGCCCCAGGCCCAGCCTTCGCCATTGCGATCGTAGACCGTGACGCGCTCGCCGCGCAGCGCTTGTGTCATCAGCATCGCGTTTGACGACGGCTGCTCGCGCACCGGCGCGACCGCGTCGAATACCTCGAATTCCTCGCCCGTGACGAAGCGATCCGCTTGCACCTTGCCTTCGAGATATTTCGCGGCGAGGTCGCCGCGTGCCGGTGTCAATCGCGGATCATGCATAGCGCTCGCTCAGCAATGCGTAGATGGCGCGCGCGGCCTGGCATTCGCCGCCTTCGGGCCGCGCCGGCTTTGCCGACGGGGTCCAGCCATAGATGTCGACATGCAGCCAGCTCTTCGCCTGCTCGACGAAGCGTTGCAGGAACAGCGCGCAGGTAATCGAGCCGGCAAAGCCGCCGGACGGTGCGTTGGTGATGGTGGCGGTCTTGGAGTCCAGCCACGCATCGTAAGCCGGCCACAACGGCATGCGCCACAATGGATCGTTCTCCTTCAGCGCGCACCGCGCGACGTCGGCGGCAAGCGTCTCATCATTGGTGTAAAAGGGCGGTAAATCCGGCCCCAGCGCCACGCGCGCCGCGCCGGTCAGCGTGCCCAAATCGATCAGCAGGTCCGGCTTCTCCTCGTCGGCCAGCGCCAGCGCGTCGGCGAGCACGAGGCGGCCTTCCGCATCGGTGTTGCCGATCTCGACCGTGATTCCCTTGCGCGAGGTGAAGATGTCGAGCGGGCGGAAGGCATTGCTGGAGACGGCATTTTCCACCGCCGGAATCAGCACGCGCAGGCGGACCTTGAGCTTCGCATCCATCACCATGCGCGCGAGCGCGAGCACGTTAGCGGCCCCGCCCATGTCCTTCTTCATGATCAGCATGCCGCTCGACGGCTTGAGGTCGAGCCCGCCGGTGTCGAAGCAGACGCCCTTGCCGACCAGCGTCACCTTGGGGTGGCCGGGATCGCCCCAGTTGAGGTCGATCAGCCGCGGCGCGCGGTCGGAGGCCATGCCGACGGCGTGGATCAGCGGAAAATTCTGTTTCAGGTCATCGCCGATCGTGCAGGCGAAGCTTGCGCCGAACTCGGCGGCGAGGTCTTGCGCGGCTGCGGCCAGCTCCTCCGGCCCCATGTCGTTGGACGGCGTGTTGATGAGGTCGCGCGCCAGCATCGCCGCATCCGCCATGCGGCTGATCTCGGCCGTATCGACACCATCAGGCGGCACCAGCCGGACATCGGGACGGTCGGCCTTGCGGTAGCGGGCGAAGCGGTAGCACCCCAGCGCAAATGCGAGCGCCGCCAGCCGCACATCGTGTGGTGCATTGGCAAAGCGATAGGTGCCCGGCGGCAGCAGGCCGGGCAGGGCGCCCGGCCGGAACAGGTCGCGCGATCTCGCGCCATTGTCCTCTAATCCGAACAGCACTTGCGCGATCGCGCCATCGGGCGCGGGCAGCGCGAGATAGCCGCCCGGCTTGGCGGTAAAAGCGCTCGCGGTGGCGAATTGGCGCTGCGCCGGCGGCAACGTCTCGGCGACCTGATCCCAGCTCGACTTGGTGACGAAGGTGATCGGGATGGCGGTGGACGATGTCTCGAAGACAGAAGGCATTGGCGGGTCCGGATCGTCGGATCAAACGGGTCATACGAACGGACGAGACTTCGCAGAGTTTGGCCGCGGCTGCAATCGGCTTTGCCGTCACCGTTCGGCCCCGCTACTCCCGACAAGGGGGCCATGCTAGGTTCCGGCAACGGCCGCCGGATCTACCGGGAAAAGTGTGCAGGAGATTATCGGCGGCCGAAGACGAAGCCTGCCGGGAGGAAACTGCAATGGAATTCGTGTGGAGCGCGGTCACATTCATCGGCCAGGCCGTCGAGGCGATTTTTGGTTATGTCGAGCATCATCATTGGATCTTCGCATTCCTTGCTGGCGGATACGTCTTCTATCTCCACGACCGCTCCGTCCACGCGCGGTTCGATGCGCTCGACAAGCGCATCGACGAAATCCGCAAGCGGCTTGCCATCCAATATTGATCGGGTGAGCGAAACCATCGCCGGGCAGATCTCGTATCCATGCTGAGAACTGCCGTTCACAAGAGCGCGGCTGCAGGCCTTTACTAGCGCGGCGGTTGTGCCATTATTCACGAATATTTTAAATTGTGCCGTGCTGCTCTGCAGGCATCGCGGGCAAGAACGCGGCGGCCCGGCCAGATACCGGCCTGACCTATTCGTCGAAGGCATTCTTCTCATCGTTTGGGCGGCGCAGCATTCGCAAATGAGCGGCGCAAAATGGATAGATCGTTCGTCATTGCGCAGATTTCCGACCTGCATCTGGACGGCTCAGGCCGGCTGCTGGCGACGACCGAGGCGCTCGGTGCCGCAATTCGCGAGGGGATGGCGGACTTCGCAGACGTTCCCGATCGCATTCTGCTGATCACGGGTGATCTCGTGGACGATCCCACGCCGCGCGCGCTCGACGAAGCGCTCGCCGTCATCGCGTCCTTCCGGCAGACCGGGCTGTTTACCGACATCCAGGCGGTCGCGGGCAATCACGACGTCAAGCGCTCGAGCCAGCGTGCAGGCCGTCACGACGTCTATGATTACCTGCATCTGCCGCGGACCTCGAAGAGCGTCTATTACCGCCAGGCTGGCCTCGATCTGGTGCTGCTGGATTCCAACCGCGCGAGTCTCACGACGCTCGCGAGCGGCAATATCGACGAGAACGCCTACAACGCGCTTGTCGCTGATTCCGCCCGGCTGAGCGTCGAACTCGCGGGCAGCATGGGATCCGTGGGGCGCGCAGACTATTCCGAGCCGGCGGAAGACCTGGTGCGCGTGCTGGCGCTGCATCATCATCCGCTGCCGCAGGCGACCGGCGAAGGAAAGCGGTTTCTCGGCGTGCCTGACGAACCGCTGATGTATCTCGCAGCGCCCGCCACGTTCCTCGAAGCGGCGACGTCCCTCAACGTCAATCTGGTCCTGCACGGACACCGGCATGTCGAGGGGCTCACCCGCTATTCGATCCCGGATCCGCGTGCCACGCGCGGGACGAGCGGCGAAGCCTTCTGGCGCACGATCTATGTGCTTTCCTGTCCGTCCTCGACCGGGCAGGCCGGTGACGATGCCGGCTTCAACATCGTTCATTTCGGACCATCATCCCGGTCCGGCCGCACAGAGCACCGGTTCGCGATCGCGCGCTATTCGCGGCCGCGCAACGACGGCGTCTTCAGGCTGCTCGACTCGAACTTGCCGGACGGCGTCATCAGGTTGCCGGCAGGACGGGATTTTTCCCGCGATCCCGCCGTCCAGACGGCGATCGAGATCGCCTCGTGTGCGGCGCTGAAGCGTGATCAAGTCGCGGCACAGGCCCGCCGGCTTCTGATGCGCCGCGCTTTCCATGCCGACGGCGAGGTCGACTGGTCGAGCGCGCTCCACGCCTATCTCGTCACCTCCCATGCCTGGGCCGATATCGAGGGCAAGTTCACGAGATCGGAGCGCAAGCAACACCTCGAGGCGATGGCGGCGGTGAGGTTGCTGCTGCGCCGATTGATCGAGCACTGTGCCGTGGTGCTCGGCATCGACGCTGTTCAGCTCGACGAGCTTCGTGCAAGGCGTCTCGTCAACCGCGACGACCTCCGGCGTGAATGGCCCGGGATGCCGCGCGGGATCGATGATGAGGCGCAGGCGCGGCGGCGACTGCAATTGCTGCGCGACCTGAACGAGCAGGTGAAGGTGCTCGGCCTCGATCTCGGTCTCGGCGGGGAGGTGACGCCGCCGATGCCGTGAACGGCAGGCAGGCTGACGTTAACCGGCCGTTAGGGTTAACAGTCTATTGCTGGCGCGTTCGGCTCGATCAATCGGCTCGAGAGTCAAGGCGTCATGCGTCAACGGTTCAGTCTTGCCCGGCTTCTCGCGTCCACCTCGCTGGTCGCGGTGGTGGCCATGGGCCTCGGCGGCTGCACCGCCATGTCCAAACTCTCCGATGTCACCGGCTCGATCGGACCGCGGGCGGAAGCCACCCCCACCGATCCCGCGCGCGCCGTGGAAGTCTATGGCGAGCGCTACCGTGCCAATCCCAAGGATGCCGATGCGGCGCTCGGCTACGGCCAGGCCTTGCGCGCCAACGGCCAGCGGGCCCAGGCCGCCGCCGTGCTCGAGCAGGCGACCATCGCCAATCCCGGCAACAAGGCGCTGCTCGCGCAATATGGCCGCGCGCTCGCCGACAACGGCAATTTCCAGCAGGCCTACGACGTGCTGTCGAAGGCGCACTCGCCCGACAATCCGGACTGGCGCCTGCTCTCGGTGCAAGGCACCGCGCTCGATCAGATGGGCCGTCACGACGAGGCGCGTTCCTATTATGCGAGCGCGCTGAGGATCGCGCCGGGTGATCCCGGCGTGCTCTCCAATCTCGGCCTGTCCTACATGTTGTCGAAGGACCTGCCGAAGGCCGAAGAGGCGTTGCGGCAGGCCTACGCCTCGCCGCGTGCCAGCACCCGGGTGCGGCAGAATCTTGGTCTCGTCGTCGGCCTCCAGGGCCGCTTCGCCGAAGCCGAGACGATCGTGAAGGCCGACCTGCCGCCAGACCAGGCCGCGGCCAATGTGGCCTATCTGAAGGAAATGCTGAGCCGCAGCGACGCTCCGCGCGGCGCACCGAAGCGGACGCCGGTCGCCTCGCTCAGCCAGCCCGACTGATCAGAACCTGATCCTGCAATCCTGAAGCCGCCGGCGGACCGCGCGCGGTCCGCGCGTTGTCGGTGCAGCGTCTTGCGTCAGTGCAGCTCGGTGATCTTGATGCCGGTCGGTCCGAGAATGACGACGAACAGCACCGGCAGGAAGAACAGGATCATCGGCACCGTCAGCTTCGGCGGCAGCGCGGCGGCCTTCTTCTCGGCTTCGTTCATGCGCATGTCGCGGTTTTCCTGCGCCATGACGCGCAAGGAATGCCCGAGCGGGGTGCCGTAGCGCTCCGCCTGCTGAAGCGCGAGACACACCGATTTGACGCCTTCGAGCCCGGTGCGCCGCGCCAGGTTCTCATAGGCGACCTTGCGATCCTGCAAATAGGACAGCTCGGCCGTGGTCAGGGTGAACTCTTCAGACAGGGCGATCGACTGGCCCACGATTTCGGTGGCGACTTTCCTGAACGCCATTTCGACCGACATACCGGCCTCGATGCAGATCAGGAGCAGGTCGAGTCCATCCGGGAAGGCGCGCTTGATCGAGAGCTGGCGCTTGGAAATTGCATTCTTGAGGAACAGCATCGGCGCCTGAAGGCCGAGATAGGCCGCGCCGATGCAGATGCCGATCTTGATCGGCATCGCCTGCTGCATATGCGCGATCAGGAACACGTAGATGATCGAGCCGACGAACAGCACGAGCGGAGCCACCATGCGGGCGAAGAGGAAGGTGATGTAGGGTGCCTGGCCGCGATAGCCCGCCATGATGAGCTTGTCGCGCGCGGCTTCCTGCGCGAGCCATTTGGTGAGGTTGAAGTCCTCGACGACCCGGGAGACGACCTGCTTCGGCGTTTGCCGCAGCGAGACCTTCTCGCTCTTGTTGAGGCGGTCGCGCTCGCGCTGGCGGATACGCTCGCGCTCGCTCGCCACCGCCTTCATGCGCTTGGAGAGGCCTTCGCCGGCGAACAGCGGCATCACCAGCGTATAGACGGTGGCGCTGGCGGCGATGGCCGCCAGCAGCATGGTCATGAAGCGGACGTCATGCAGTTTCGAGACGAGGAATTCGACCATACGGCACCGTCAGAAATCGAAATTGATCATCTTCTTCATCACCATGATGCCGATCGACATCCAGACGATGCAGCCGACCAGCATGAGCTGGCCGGTGGGATGGGTCCACAGAATCGAGATGTAGTGCGGCGTCGTGAGGTAGACGAGGAACATCACGATCGGCGGCAGCGAGCCGATGATGCCGGCCGAGGCCTTGGCTTCCATCGACATCGCCTGGATCTTTTCCTTCATCTTCTTGCGGTCGCGCAGCACCTTGGAGAGGTTGCCGAGCGCTTCGGAGAGGTTGCCGCCGGATTTCTGCTGGATCGAGATGACGATGCCGAAGAAGTTGGCTTCCGGCAGCGGCATGCGCTCGTAGAGACGCGAGCAGGCCTCGCCGAGCGGCATGCCGATCGCCTGCGTCTCGATGATGGCCAGGAACTCGCTGCGCAGCGGCTCGGGCGCGTCGGCGGCGACGACCTTGATCGATTCGAACAGCGGCAGGCCGGCCTTGATGCCGCGAACGATCACGTCGACCGCATCGGGCAGCGCCGCCAGGAATTTGCTTTCGCGTCGCTTCTTCAGGAAGCCCAGCGTCCAGCGTGGCAGGCCGAAGCCGCCGGCAAAGGCGAGGCCGGCGGCGCCAAGCATGCCGCCGCCGACGAACAGAGCGATCCCGAACAGCGCTCCCGCCACGACGGCGGACACGATCCAGAATTTCTGCGTCGTCCAGTTGAGCCCTGCCTGCGACAGGCGAACATTGAGCGGAACGCTCTTCTCCTGCTGGCGCCGCGCCTCGAGATCCTTGAGCGAAGTCTCGACCTGCTCGCGGCGCGACCGTTGGGTCTTCTCGGTCTGCTTGGCGGCGGGCGCATCCGCGCGCGCGATCGAGGCGCGGCGGCCTTCCGCCTTCCGTTCTCCGGACAGGAGCGGATAAAGGAACACCCAGGCGATGCCGCCGACGGCGGCAGTGGCGAGGAAGGCGAGGGCGAGGACCTGCATGTTCATGGCTGCGCCGATCTGATCATGTCTTCGGCGCGACTTCCGCCGCATCGAGCGCGGCGGCAAGGCGCTTCTCGTCGCCGTAATAGCGCGCACGCTCCCAGAATTTCGGCCGGCCGATGCCGGTCGAGCGGTGCCGGCCGATGATCTTGCCGTTGGCGTCCTCGCCGACCATGTCGTAGAGGAAGATGTCCTGGGTGATGATGGTGTCGCCCTCCATGCCCATCACCTCGGTGATGTGCGTGATGCGGCGCGAGCCGTCGCGCAGGCGCGCGGCCTGGACGATGACGTCGATCGAGGCGCAGATCATCTCGCGAATTGTTCGCGAGGGAAGGGAAAAGCCGCCCATCGTGATCATGGATTCGCAGCGCGAGAGCGCTTCGCGCGGATTGTTGGCGTGCAGCGTGCCCATCGAGCCGTCGTGACCGGTGTTCATGGCCTGGAGCAGGTCGAACGCCTCGGGTCCGCGGACCTCGCCGACGATGATGCGTTCGGGGCGCATACGCAGGCAGTTGCGCACCAGTTCGCGCATGGTGACCTGGCCCTCGCCCTCGATGTTCGGCGGGCGGGTTTCGAGTCGCACCACGTGCGGCTGCTGGAGCTGGAGCTCGGCCGCGTCCTCGCAGGTGATGACGCGCTCGTCGTGCTCGATGTAGTTGGTCAGGCAGTTGAGCAGCGTGGTCTTGCCCGAGCCGGTGCCGCCGGAGATCAGCACGTTGCAACGGACGCGACCGATGATCTGGAGGATTTCCGCACCCTCCGGCGAAATCGCCCCGAACTTGACGAGCTGATCCAGCGTCAGCTTGTCCTTCTTGAATTTGCGGATGGTGAGTGTGGGGCCATCGATCGACAGCGGCGGCACGATGGCATTGACGCGGGAGCCGTCGGCGAGGCGCGCGTCGCAGATCGGCGAGGATTCGTCGACGCGCCGGCCGACCTGGCTGACGATGCGCTGGCAGATGTTGAGGAGCTGCTGGTTGTCGCGGAAGCGGATGCCGGTGCGCTGGATCTTGCCGGCGACTTCGATGTAGACGGTGTTGGCGCCGTTGACCATGATGTCGGCGATGTCGTCGCGCGACAACAGAGGCTCCAGCGGGCCGTAGCCGAGAACGTCGTTGCAGATGTCGTCGAGCAGCTCTTCCTGCTCGGCGATCGACATCACGATGTTCTTGATCGCGATGATCTCGTTGACGATGTCGCGGATTTCCTCGCGCGCGGACTCGGAGTCGAGCTTGGCGAGCTGGGCTAGGTCGATGGCCTCGATCAGGGCGCCGAAGATCGTCGCCTTGACCTCGTAGTAATTATCCGAGCGGCGGGAGTCCATGGCCGGCGCCGGCCGGGCGGGGGCAAGCGGCGGCGAGGCGACGGCCGGCGGGGGCGGCGCGCGCGACACCGCGGGCGCCGAAGCCTGGACAGGCTCGGGCGACACGGCGCCGGGCTTGGGAGCCCGAATATCGGTGTCTGTTCCGCTACGCTTACCGAACACTTAACGACTCCATGCGGCGGCTTATTTTCCGCGCAACTTCTCAATCAGGGGTGAAAGCAGAGAAGACTTTTGCTTCTTCGTCTCGCTGCGGCCGGTCAGGCGCTGGGCGATCTGAAGGAACATCTCGATCGACTTGTGGTTGGCGGAGATCTCCGCGATCATCTGGCCGTTGTTGGCCGCCGAGCCGAAGATCTGCGGCTCGAACGGGATCGAGACGACCGGCTGGCTCTCGATCGCCTTGGCGAACTCGGCGGCGGCGATTTCGGGCCGTTTCGGGACGCCGACCTGGTTCAGGCAGTAGAGCGGAGGCCGGTCGTTGGGCCGCGAAGCCTTCAGCAGATCGAACAGGTTCTTGGTGTTGCGCAAATTGGCGAGATCGGGCGCTGCGACAATCAGGATGTCGTCCGCCCCGATCAGGGCGCGCTTGGTCCAGCCCGACCATTGGTGCGGGATGTCGAGCACGATGCAGGGCATGGTGGAGCGCAGCGTGTCGAACACGGCATCGAAGGCGTCGGTGCCGAAATCATAGACCCGGTCCAGCGTCGCCGGCGCCGCCAGCAGGCTGAGATGGTCGGTGCATTTCGACAGCAGGCGGTCGATGAAGGCGGTGTCGACGCGATCCGGCGAGAACACGGCATCCGCGATACCCTGCGGCGGGTCCTGGTTGTAATCGAGCCCGGCGGTGCCGAAGGCGAGGTCGAGATCGGCGACGACCGCGTCCATCGCGAGGTCGCGCGCGATCGCCCAGGCGACGTTGTGGGAGATGGTGGACGCGCCGACGCCGCCCTTGGCGCCGACCACGGCGATGATGCGGCCGACCGCCTTGGCTTCCGGCGCCGAGAACAGGTTGCAGATCGAGCGCACAACGTCGATCGCGCCGACCGGCGCGAGCACGTAGTCGCTGACGCCGCGGCGCACCAGCTCGCGGTACAGCATGACGTCGTTGATGCGGCCGATCACCACCACGCGGGTGCCGGCGTCGCAGACCGTGGCGAGATGGTCGAGGCCGGTCAAAAGATCGTTGCGGCCGTCGCTCTCGAGCACGATCACGTTCGGCGTCGGCGCCGAGCGGTAGGCCTCGATGGCGGCGGCCATGCCGCCCATCTGGATCTTCAGATGGGCCTTGCCGAGACGACGGTCTTCGCCGGCCGACTGCACCGCGGCAGCGGTCTCGACGGTCTCGCAGAAAGCCTGGACCGACACGCGGGGCGCGGGGGCAATATGCTCCTCGACCGGCGTCGGTGCCTCTGGCTGCTCTTCTTGAGTCTGGCGAGCGTAGCTGATCATTTGCCGGTGTCGCTGAGTTTGGCCTTGTCGGCTTCAGGATAGGTGGTCGCCGTCGTCATTCCCTTGCGATACTTCTCGAAGGCCGTGGTGCGGCGTGCCGTGTAGGACGGCGTTTCGGTTCGCGGTTGCTCGAGGTCCGACGGATTGGCGATCATCGCCGCCATGTTGCGCTGATAGGCGCAGCCGTAATTGTAATAGTCCTTGTTCTCGAACCAGCTCCGGTTCTTGATCGAAGGCCCGATGTCGTCAGGCCACAGGCCGCAGGGACCCGCGATCGCGGCGATCCTGGAATAGGTGAGCCGGATCGGCGGCAGGAAGCGCCTGTCTTCAGGCTGGTAGGGACGAATGTTGACGCCGCGCGGTGGAACGCCGGCCCCCGCCAGCATCGCCTGGATTTCCCGCATGGTGTCCGCGACCGGCCGCGCGTTGGGCGTGCCGGACGGCACGTCGATACGGATCGCACCGGTGCCCTCATGCAGCCAGGCCGAAGCAACACCCATCACGTCGGCGCGCTGGGCGGCAGTCAATCCACCGCGGGCGTGGCCGACGAAGACGACGATCGAGCGGTTCTGTTCCTCGATCGCGATCGGGTGACGCTGCTTGTAGTCGTCCGGAATGGAGGCCGTGACCTCCTGGTCGTGCTGGCAGCCGCCGAGGGCGAGCGCCATGCCGACGAGCGCGCCGCCAAGGCGGACGGCGCGTTTGCGAAGCTGGGGTGGTTTTGTGATCATCGAGAAGTCCCCGTTCCGCCTCAGTCGGTAATGAAGCCGTAGGTGCCGCGGTAGTTCTTGGCCGGCTCGGTCCGGCCGGGCACGCCGTAGATGCGGTTGATGTTGCCGAGCAGCTCGGCCTGCGGATCCGCAGGCGCTGCGAAGCCGTCATCCGGCCGCGACAAGTCCTTTGGCGCCGCTGCGCGAACGACATAAGGCGTCACGATCACGACCAGCTCGGTCGCGTTGTTGACGAAGTCGCGGCTGCGGAACAGCGTGCCGAGGACCGGGAGCTGCATCAGCCCGGGCAGTCCGCTGACCGCCTGCTTGGTCTGCTGCTGGATCAGGCCGGCCATCGCCATCGCGCCGCCGGAGGGAATTTCCAGCGAGGTCTCGGCACGGCGGGTCTTGATCGAGGGCACGGTCAGCGAGTTCACCGACGTCGAGGTCACGGCCTGCGACAGCGTGATCGCATTCTCGTTCGACAGTTCCGAGACCTCGGTCATCACGCGCAGGCTGATCTTGCCCTCGCTCAGCACCACCGGGGTGAAGTTGAGGGAGATGCCGAACTTCTTGAAGCTGATCTGGGTGGTACAGACATGCGTGGTGGGATCGCACGCATAGCCTGCCGGCACCGGGAATTCGCCGCCGGCGACGAAGGTCGCGGATTCGCCGGAGATCGCGGTCAGGTTCGGCTCGGCCAGCGTCCGGATCACGCCCGCGGTCTCCATCGCGCGCAGGGTGGCCTGCACCGACGGCGTCGAGCCGAACTTCGTGGTCAGATTGTTGCCGTCCACGAGATTGCGGCCAAGGGCCGTGAACGGGTTGGAGTTGGTGAAGCTCACCACCGACGTGCCGTAGTTCAGGTTCGCGGTGAGGTCGATGCCGAGCTGCTTGACGATGGTGCGTGCGACTTCGGCGACGGTCACCTTGAGCATGACCTGGTCGCGGCCGCGGACCAGGATCGAGTTCACAACCTTGTCGGCGCCGCCCGCAAGGCGCGCCGCGAGATCATTGGCCTGCTGTGCTTCCAGCGGATTTGCCGCAGTGCCGGTCAGGACGACGCCGTCGCCCAGCCCGTCGATCTGGATGTCGGAATTGGGCAGGATCTGCTTCAGTGCGGCCCGCACGCCGTTGAGGTCGCGCTTGACCGCGATGTCATAGGCCGCGATCTGCTGACCGGCGGAATCGAAGAACACGATGTTGGTCTGTCCGATCGCGGCGCCGATGATGTAGGCGCGCTGAGCCGAGCGGACGACCGCGTTCGCGATCTTGGGATCGGCGACCAGCACATCCTTGATGTCGCGCGGCAGGTCGATCACGATCGACTTGCCGATGCCGAGCGAGAGGAAGCGCGCGTTCATCTGACCGTCAGCCGCGACCTGCGCCCCCGGGCGGTAGTCGGCGGCGACCACGGGCGTGAGCACCGGGTTGAGCGCCAGCGCGAAGGCGGCCGAAAACGACAGGGCGCGGACCGTGGAGGTTCGCATCGTCGTCAAATCTGCCCTGCATTTCATATCGACAGTCCTCATCGTGCCTTCGCCGTCGCGCTTGGAATGCCGTAGCGAATGATCGAAACGCCGTCGCGCTTCTGCGCGGAGTCATCGAGCGTGATCTCGCTCATCTTGACATCGACGATGCTGCGCAGCGCCAGCGACAGCGTGCCGCTCTGACGGGCCGCAGAGAGCGTCGCCGTCTGCGTCGGATTGAGCTCGAGGGTGACGGTCTTGCCGACCACCGCGTTCTGGCCGTCCTTCTCCCTCGGTGCCTGGTCGATCGCCAGCACGCGGATATTGGCCAGGATGATCTCGGACGTGACGATGTCCTGGGCGCCGGCGCTCTGGTCGGGATTCTTGAGCCGGCGCGTCAGGAGCACGTCGACGCGGTCGTTGGGCAGGATGAAGCCGCCGGCGCCGGTCTCCGGCGAGATTTCGGTCGAGATCGCACGCATGCCGGTCGGCAGGATCGCGGCCATGAAGCCGGACCCCTCGGCCTTGACCAGCTTCTGGTCGCGGATCGGTTCACCCTGGATGAAGGGCGCGCGCGCGATCGAGCCGGTGACCTGGGTTGCGCCCTCGGGGCGCTCGTTGCGGCGAATGAAGGTGCTGCTGGCGGTCGCAGACGGCCAGGTCTGCCATTGCACGTCTTCCGGCTTCACGGTCTGGCCAAGGCCGATATCGTTCTTGGCGACCAGGACGTCGACGGTTGGAAGCTGGGCGACCGGAGCCGCTGGAGGCGGCGCAGAGTCCGAGCCGCTCGCCAGGTACGCGGCGACGCCGCCGGCGCAGATGGCGACCGTCAGGACGACTATGCGTGCCCTATTCATACGCTTCACTTTCCACAAAACGCCGCGACGCTGCCGCCGCCGTAATCGGCAGTTGACCAGCTATTCGTCAAAGCATGGTTAATGAGGCGTATCTAAATCGCCTTAACGCCGGGTTTACCCGGTGTTTTCAGCGCAGTGCGAGGTGAGCGAGGTCGATCGCCTTCACCCACTCGGTCTCCGGATAGACCATCAGCGCGCCGAGCGTGAGCGCGATCCCGTAAGGGATGCCGCTCTCCTTGTCGTGCAGCCGCGCCAGCCACGCCTGGCCTGCCAGCCCGTACGGCAATGGCCATTGCCGGAACTGGAGCAGGAGCAGCGTCAGCGCTCCGCCGAACAGCGAAGCGTAGAGCAGGAAATCCATCAATTGCGCGAAGCCGAACCAGAGCGCGACCGAAGCCGCGACCTTGGCGTCGCCGCCGCCCATCCAGCCCATCGCGAAGCAGGTGAAGGCCACGACGAGGAGCAGCGCGCCGGCGCCGACATGGGTCAGCATCTCGTAAGGTGCCATGCCACCGGCGAAAGCGAGCACGAAGAAGCCTGCGACCAGCGCCAGCGACACGCGGTTCGAGATGGTCATCGTGAAGAGATCGCTCGCGGCGGCGAACGCCATCAGGGCCGGGAAGAGCAGAAGGCGCGCAAGGTCGAGGATCATGGGCTGCGTCTTGAGCTTGATCTGAATCTTGGGTTCATCGCGGGATCGGAGCGTCGCCGCATGCTAGCCGGCAGTTGCTAAACAAACCGACAACGGCGCGGCGGCGACCCGCGAGGGCCGGAATCCGCCGCAGGCGTGCTCACCAGATGCTGGCAATGCGCGCGGCAAGGACAGCCATCGCGAGCAGCAGCGCAAGGCAAACCCAGTACGCCGGCGAAGAGGTGCCGGCCGCCTCCGCCTCGCTCGCCGCAACCGCGGCATCGGTTCTGTACTCGCGCAACGCCACTGGAACTCGCCGTATCCGGAAAAACAAAGGCCCCGGAAGTCCGGGGCTTTTGCAGTCGTTCGTCGGTCGCTTACTTCAGCGAGGTGCTGATCGAGCCGAACTTGGTGTTCAGCGAGCTGCCGAGGTTGTTGACGACGGTGATGATGGCCAGCGCGATGCCGGCAGCAATCAGACCGTATTCGATAGCGGTGGCGCCGGATTCATCCTTCGCGAAACGCGCAATCAGGTTCTTCATGAACTAAACTCCGTCTGGGGTGATCGCCTCGTTCGGCGTTGTGCTTGACGCGATGAGCATGTGAGCCGAGCTCTTTCGGTAGAGTTAATTCGATCGGGCAAACGCCCTTCTTGCCCGATGCTTTTGCCCAGAGTGAATTTGGCCTTAAGGACGCAGTCGAAATTCTTCCCGTTCCAGATGCGCCCCAAGTGGGCCGCCGACTTCACCCTCCCTTAAATTTCGCGGAGTAGGCGTAAGGGGGATCAGAGGTCCGGAAGAGAGGCGACGATGTCGAGCCTGCCCATGCAAGTCGCCTTGATGCTCGGCGAGACCATCCAGAAGATGGTGCCCGTCACTCTCGCGCTCGCCGCGGTCTTCACGGTGCTCGAGCATTTCTGGGCCTGCAATCCCGGCCCGGCGTGGTGGCGCAAGCGCGAGATCCTGACCGACATCTGCTACTGGTTCTTCGTTCCGGTGTTTGCCCGCACCATGCGGATCGGCCTCCTGATCGTCGGCGCCGGCGCAATCTTCAACATCCACGACGCCGACGACCTCATCGCCTTCTACGACAATGGACACGGCCCGCTGGCGCAGCTGCCGCTGTGGGTCCAGGCCATCCTGTTCCTGGTGCTGTCTGATTTCATGCTGTACTGGCTGCACCGGCTGTTCCACGACGGCGGATTCTGGAAGTACCACGCCATCCATCATTCGTCGGAGGAGATCGGGTGGATTTCCGCGGCACGCTTCCATCCCGTCAATCTCATGCTCGGGACGATCGGCGTCGACGTCGTGCTGCTGATGGCCGGCATCTCCCCGAACGTCATGATCTGGGTCGGTCCGTTCACCACCTTCCATTCGGCCTTCGTGCACGCCAACCTGAACTGGACCTTCGGGCCGTTCAAATATGTGCTGGCGACACCGGTGTTCCACCGCTGGCACCACACCGGGCTCGAAGAGGGCGGAGACACCAATTTCGCCGGGACGTTCCCGATCTGGGACGTGCTGTTCGGCACCTTCCGCATGCCGGAGGGGAGACTGCCGCAGGACTACGGCAAGGACGAAGCGACCATGCCGAAGGAGATCGGGGGCCAGCTTGCCTATCCGTTCCGCCGCTAGGAGCGGGGTCCGACGCCTTCGCGGGCCCGCAAATCGCCAATCTGTTCAAACAATAGCCGGCGAGTTTGCGGAACGTTCACGAATTGAGGGCAGGTTAGCCGGGTCGGGCACCGGCTCCGCTGTATCTGATCGCTTCTGCCGGTTTGTGACGTCCCGGGGGTAAGAGTATGCGTAAAGAGTTGCTGCGCCGTCAGGCGCGCGTTTGTCTTCTGGTTGCGGCTGCGGTGCTGGCATCGCCGGCCGCGAGCCTTGCCGAGGCGACCGCCGATGCCATCGCCGTCAATGTCGACCAGGCCAAGCTGGTCCGGCTGCCCGGCAAGGTGGCGACCATCGTGGTCGGCAATCCCCTGATCGCCGACGTGACGCTGCAGCCCGGCGGCATGATCGTCGTGACCGGGAAGGGCTACGGTGCCACCAATTTCATCGCGCTCGACCGCGGCGGTGAGATCCTGGTCGACCGCCAGATCCAGGTCGAAGGTCCGAGCGACCGGCTCGTCACCGTCTATCGCGGGGTCGAGCGCGAGTCCTACAGCTGCATGCCGCTCTGCCAGCGTCGCGTGACGCTCGGCGACAGCGACAACTACTTCAACAACACGATGAGCCAGGCCGGCTCGCTGAGCAGCAGTGCCAGCGGCAACGCGAGCGCGGGCACCAAATCCAACTAACGAGACCCAACGGCGGGGTTGCCCGGGCCGGACCCTCCGGTCCCGCCCGGACACGCGCGTGCGCGAGAGAGAGCCTGTCTCCGTGCCGAGGGCGTTCATGGTTAAGGCATCCCTAATGGCGCGGTTCGCCGGGTGCGGATCGCCTGAAACACTTAAACAATCAGTTTCCGCCATTGAAAGGGCAGATGACCGCCGCCGCGGGGGAATTTGACGCGATGCCATCGCCTGCATCTTTGAGATTCACGCTCCGGAAAGCGCTGCGCCGGTTTCGCCGCAATCGCCGCGGCTCCGCAGTCGTCGAGTTCGCGCTGGTCGCGCCGATCTTCTTCGCGCTGCTGTTCGCCATCATCGAGACGGCGCTCGTGTTCCTGGCCGGCCAGGTGCTCGAGACCGTCACGCAGAATTCCGCGCGCGTCGTGCTGACCGGCCAGGCGCAATCCGGTTCGGTGACCGTCTGCGCGGTGTCCGGCGTCAGCACGCCGTGCACGCAGGCGACGTTCAAGACCTATGTCTGCAGTCAGATCCCGGCGCTGTTCGATTGCAGCAAGCTCTATGTCGATGTCGCGAGCTTCTCGTCCTTCTCCGGGGTGACGCTGCCGACCCACATCGACGGTTCCGGAAATTTCGACACGACGATGGGCTACAGCCCTGGAAGTGCAGGCGACATCGTGGTGGTCCGGCTGTTCTACCAGTGGCCGCTGTTCGTCACCGGGCTCGGCTACAACATCTCCAATCTGACGGGCAACAAGCGGCTGCTGGTGGCCACGGCCGCGTTCAAGAACGAGCCCTATTGAGGCCAATGGATCGGGCGAAACGATGCAGGCGATGTTGAAGATCGGGCGGACATGCCGCTGCGCCGCAGGCGAATTCGTCGCCGACAGCAGGGCGTTGGCCGCGACCGAATTCGCGGTGATCGTGCCGTTGATGCTGGTGTTGTTCTTCGGCACGGTCGAGTTCTCGTCGGCCGTGGCGATCGATCGCAAGGTGACACTGATGGCGCGCACGCTGTCGGACCTGACCTCGCAGTCGACTTCGGTCGGCGACACCGACATGACGAATTTCTTCGCGGCCTCGACCGGTATCATGACGCCGTACTCGACCACGCCGGTGGCCTCGACGATCAGCGAACTCTATGTCGATCCCTCGACGCTGCAGGCGCATGTGCAGTGGAGCAAGGGATCGGCGCCGCGGACGCAGAAGTCCCTGGTCACGATTCCCACCTCGCTCGCGATCGGCGACACCTATCTGATCTTCAGCGAAGTCAGCTACACCTACACGCCCACGATAGGCCATGTGCTCAAGAATGCGATCACGCTGAGCGACGTCTCCTACACGCGCCCGCGCCAGTCCACCTGCGTGTATTACAGCCCCGATACGGCCTGCACGAAGTACTGAGCCGGCCCGCTTCTTTCGGACATGAAAAAAGGCCGTGCATCGCGCACGGCCTTTTCCATTTGCTTGTTCGCCAGAGCGGCTCCGGAAGACCGTGCACGACGCACGGCCTTCTTTCACGCCCGATGGCTCAACCGGCGGCGCGGAGGTTGTCCGCTGCCGACTTGCCGGAACGGCGGTCGGCCACGATCTCGTAGGAGACCTTCTGACCTTCACGCAGCGTGCCGAGGCCGGCGCGCTCGACGGCGCTGATGTGCACGAAGACGTCCTGGCCGCCATCGTCGGGCTGGATGAAGCCGAAGCCCTTGGTCGCGTTAAACCACTTCACGGTTCCCATGCTCACGGGGTAGTTCCTTCTCAGATATGCAGTGTCGAAGCCTACTTTCGCAGGCGGGTTAGATCGAGTTTCTGGAAGGGTCGTCAGCGTGTCTGAACCGGCTGTACCGGTGGATGCCAATGTCGTCCGGCCGAAAATCGATGGCTGATTTTATTGGAATTAAGGCACCAAAACAATCCTGACGTGCACGATTTTTTGATCCGCCGCGTTTCCCGCGGCGGATCAGCATACAGGTCAGAATTTTACTTCCGCAACGAGATGCTTGAGCGGATCAGCGGCGGCGGAACTGGCCGCCGCGCTGTCCGGGACGCGGAGGTCCGCCGACGCCGGCGGGACGTTCGTCCTTGTGACGGAAAATCAGCCGGCCCTTCTCGAGGTCGTAGGGCGACATTTCCACCGTCACACGGTCACCCGCCAGCGTCTTGATGCGGTTCTTCTTCATCTTGCCGGCGGTGTAGGCGACGATCTCGTGCCCGGCGTCGAGCTGCACGCGGTAGCGCGCGTCGGGGAGGATTTCGGTGACCAGTCCTTCGAACTGGATCAGCTCTTCCTTAGCCATGAATTTCTCCAGGTCGTGGACGGCTAGTGCGAATAGGGTTTGCGGTTCGGTTGGCCATTCGGCCGACTCTCGCGGCGTAAAAAGGCCACGCCTTGTATCCCATCAGACGTCCCGGCGCCATGCGCGGAACGCTGTTCCGGACGGTCAGCTGACGAAGAATGCATCTTGCCACCGGAGCGGCGGCGGCGAGACCCCTTCGGGCCGTTGCCGGGCCGTCCGTCGACGTGCCGCGCGTCGCCATGCCGGCCTTCACCGGGCCGTCCATCGCCCTGCTTGCTGGCGCTATGGTGGCGTCCGTCGCCATGCCTTTCGTCGGCACGCCGTCCGTCACCGTGGCGTCCCTCACCATGCCTTGCGCCTTGCGGACGCTGGCCCGGGCGGCCCTGGCGGCCCTGTCGTTGCTGCGGCGGGGGAGGACCCGCATCGCGGCGTCCGGCGTCGGTGCGGTGATCCTCACGCGGCAGCGCCACGCGGATCAGCCGCTCGATGTCGCGGAGATAGCTGAGTTCCTCGCCGCCGGCGACCAACGAGATCGCGGTGCCGTCGGCACCGGCGCGCGCGGTGCGCCCGATACGGTGCACATAGGTCTCGGGCACGTTCGGCAGGTCGAAATTGATGACGTGGCTGATGCCGTCGACATCGATGCCGCGAGCGGCGATGTCGGTGGCGACCAGGGTGCGGATTTCGCCGGAACGGAACTGGGCGAGCGTCCGCTCGCGGTGGTTCTGTGACTTGTTGCCGTGGATCGCGCTGGCGGCGATGCCAGCCTTCTCGAGCGTCTTCACGACCTTGTCCGCACCGTGCTTGGTGCGGGTGAAGACCAGTGCGCGATTGACCGGCTCATCCTTCAGGAGCTTGGTCAGGAAGGCCGGCTTGGCGGAGAAGTCGACCTGGACGATGCGCTGGTTGATCCGCTCGGCGGTCGAGGACACCGGGGTGACCGCGACGCGGGCGGGGTCCCGCAGCATCGCGTCGGCGAGCTCGGCGATGTCCTTCGGCATGGTGGCCGAGAAGAACAGCGTCTGCCGCTTGATCGGGAGTTTGGCGACGATTTTGCGGATGTCGTTGATGAAGCCCATGTCGAGCATGCGGTCGGCCTCGTCGAGCACGAGGAATTCGACGCTGCCAAGCTTCAGCCCGTTGCTCTGCACGAGGTCGAGCAGGCGGCCGGGCGTGGCCACCAGCACGTCGACGCCCTGCATCAAGGCGCGGACCTGACGGCCCATCGGCACGCCGCCGATGGCGAGCGTCGAGGCCAGGCGGATGTGGCGGCCGTAGGCGTTGAAACTGTCGAGGATCTGGCCGGACAGTTCGCGGGTGGGCGAGAGGACCAGCACGCGGCAGGTCTTCGGCTGCGGCTTGATCCGGTTCTCCAGCAGGCGGTGCAGGATCGGCAGCGCGAAGGACGCGGTCTTGCCGGTGCCGGTCTGGGCGATGCCGACGACGTCGCGGCCGGTCAGCGCCGTGGGGATCGTCTGGGCCTGGATGGGGGTGGGAGTGACGTAATTCTCTTCGGCGAGAGCACGCGCGATGGGTTCGGCAAGGCCGAAGTCCTGAAAGGAAGTCAAAAGATGGGCTCTTTCCATGTCGAAAGCAGGCGCCCGGCGCAATCAGCGGGGCACGCGCAATAAGGGTGTCAAATAGACACCTGCGTGTTTGGGGTGTCGGATGGCTTGATGGGATGGGGCAAGCCAGAGGCCCGAAAGGGCTTAAGAACACGCGGCTCGCTACGACCCCTTGATTCGCAAGAGGTCTCGGACCTCCATATGGAACATTCAGGGGGCCGTTTCAAGGCGACGCGGCCCGAAACGGCGATTGCGGTGCAAAAATAGTTATGCCGGAAATTTAGACAGAGCTGCTGTTTTGCTCAAAAAATAACCCGCCTGCCGCATTAGCATACATTTTATTCGCCCAAGTTTTGAGCAATGCGACTGCGGCGAAAGTTGGATTGCGGCAAAATTATATAATCTGACCAATAGGTTGGCATGTGCCCAGCCCATGGCATGGTTCTTGCGATTCCGTTAATCGCAGGCGGCCGTGGGGCCGTTTCGCAGCGTCTATTTCACGTCTGCGTCAGGGAGATGATACACTCATGCTTACCAAATCCACTCACGATATAGCGGCGTCATTTAGCCGCCGCGGCGTGCTCGCCGCGACCGCCGGACTGATGCTCGGTCTGGCTTCATTGACCGGCGCAAAGGCCGCGGACGACACCATCAAGGTCGGCGTCCTTCATTCTCTCTCCGGCACCATGGCCATCAGCGAGACCACGCTGAAGGACACCATCCTCTTCCTGATCGACGAGCAGAACAAGAAAGGCGGCGTGAACGGCAAGAAGCTCGAGGCCGTCGTCGTCGATCCCGCTTCGAACTGGCCGCTGTTCGCCGAAAAGGCGCGCGAGCTGATCACCAAGGACAAGGTCGCGGTCGTGTTCGGCTGCTGGACCTCGGTGTCGCGCAAGTCGGTGCTCCCGGTGTTCAAGGAGCTGAACAACATCCTGTTCTACCCCGTGCAATACGAGGGCGAGGAGAGCGAGCGCAACGTGTTCTACACGGGTGCTGCGCCGAACCAGCAGGCGATCCCCGCCGTCGACTACCTGATGAAGGACGAGAAGGTGAAGCGCTGGGTGCTCGCGGGCACCGACTACGTCTATCCGCGCACCACCAACAAGATCCTGGAAGCCTACCTGAAGTCGAAGGGTGTCGCCCAGGAAGACATCATGATCAACTACACGCCGTTCGGTCATTCCGACTGGCAGACGATCGTGGCCGACATCAAGAAGTTCGGCTCGGCCGGCAAGAAGACCGCGGTGGTCTCGACCATCAACGGCGACGCCAACGTCCCCTTCTACAAGGAGCTCGGCAACCAGGGCATCAAGGCCAAGGACATCCCGGTGGTCGCGTTCTCGGTGGGTGAGGAAGAGCTCGCCGGTATCGACACCAAGCCGCTGGTCGGCCATCTCGCCGCCTGGAACTACTTCGAGTCGATCAAGACCAAGGATGGATCGAACGAGAAGTTCATCAAGGACTGGCAGGCCTACACCAAGAACCCGAAGCGCGTGACCAACGATCCGATGGAAGCGCACGTGATCGGCTTCAACATGTGGGTGAAGGCCGTCGAGAAGGTGAAGTCGACCGATCCGGACAAGGTGATCGACGCGCTTCCCGGCATCGAGGCGCCGAACCTGACCGGCGGCGTGTCGAAGATGCTGCCGAACCACCACATCACCAAGCCGGTGTTCATCGGCGAGATCAAGGGCAACGGCCAGTTCGACGTGGTCTGGAAGACGCCCGGTCTCGTTGCCGGCGATGCCTGGTCGAAGGAGCTGGAAGGCTCGAAGGACCTGGTCGGCGACTGGGTCGGCAAGAAGTGCGGCAACTTCAACACCAAGACCAACAAGTGCCTCGGCTCGGGCTCCTGATCCGAACCTGACGCTTGATTGCACGACGGGAGGAGGCGGCTATTCCGCCGCCTTCTCCCCACTTCCTGCCGGGGTGATTTAAAGTGCCAACCAATCTGTCCGCTCGTCTCTGTACGTTTGTGCTCTCGCTATTGCTGATCGCGTTCGCGCTGCCCGCCTTTGCCGGTCCGTTCGAGGACGCGGTCGCCAAATTCGCCAATGACGATTTTTCCGACACCGATGAGGCGATCGGCGTTGTCGCGAGCAGCGGCAACAAGCTGGCCTTCCCCATCATCAGCGCGCTCCAGGACGGCCGCCTGATGGCCGATCCTGACAGCAAGAAGGTTTACGTCACCGGTGCCGACGGCAAGTCGATCGATGCCGCGACCGGCGAGCCCGTCGCCAGCGTTCCCGACGGTGCGAGCGCGGTCCGCCTCAACAACCGCCTGCGCCGCAGTGTCGATGCCGCGCTCGGCAGTCTGACGCTCCAGTCACCCGATCTGGCGACGCGACTGCAGGCCGCGCAATCCGTCTTCAAGTCGCACGAAGAGACCGCGCTCGAGGCCGTCGATGGCGCGCTCGCCAAGGAAACCAACAAATCGGTCAAGGCTGCGCTCGGCGAAGCCCGTGCGGCCATCCTGCTGTTCAAGCCTGATGCCACCGAGGTCGAGAAGCTCGAAGCGGTCGCCACCCTCAAGGCGCGCGGCGACCAGGAGGCGATGGCGCTGCTCACCGGCATGGGCGACCAGCCCGCCTCGGTGACCAAGGCCGCCGCCAGCGCGATCAGCTCGATCCAGAGCTCGCTTGCGGTCTGGTCCACGGTTCAGAATGCCTGGTACGGTCTCTCGCTCGGCTCGGTGCTGCTGCTCGCCGCGATCGGGCTCGCCATCACCTTCGGCGTGATGGGCGTCATCAACATGGCGCATGGCGAGATGGTGATGATCGGCGCCTACACCACCTTCGTGGTGCAGGAGGTGATCCGCACCCGCTATCCCGGCCTGTTCGACTATTCCTTGCTGATCGCCGTGCCGCTCGCCTTCCTCGTCGCCGGCGCGATCGGCGTGCTGATCGAGCGCAGCATCATCCGCTTCCTCTATGGCCGTCCGCTGGAGACGCTGCTGGCGACCTGGGGCCTGTCGCTGGTGCTGCAGCAGGCGGTGCGCACCATGTTCGGCCCGACCAACCGCGAGGTCGGCAATCCCTCCTGGATGAGCGGCGCGTTCGAGCTCGGCCAGATCACCATCACCTATAACCGGCTCTGGATCCTCGTCTTCACGCTCGCGGTGTTCGCGATCCTGCTCGCGATGCTGCGCTACACCGCGCTCGGGCTCGAGATGCGTGCGGTGACGCAGAACCGCCGCATGGCGGCCTCGATGGGCATCGCCACCTCGCGCGTCGACGCGCTGACCTTCGGTCTCGGCTCCGGCATTGCCGGCATCGCCGGCGTGGCGCTGTCGCAGATCGACAATGTCAGCCCCAATCTCGGCCAGAGCTACATCATCGACAGTTTCATGGTCGTGGTGTTTGGCGGCGTCGGCAATCTCT
This sequence comes from Bradyrhizobium sp. CCGB20, assembly GCF_024199855.1. Taxonomy (NCBI): domain Bacteria; kingdom Pseudomonadati; phylum Pseudomonadota; class Alphaproteobacteria; order Hyphomicrobiales; family Nitrobacteraceae; genus Bradyrhizobium; species Bradyrhizobium sp. CCGB20. The sequence goes on from NZ_JANADN010000001.1 coordinate 1,158,185, forward strand.
GGGGCACGCTGGTCGGCGCCTTCACGCTCGGCATCGCCAACAAGTTCCTTGAACCGGTCGCCGGCGCCGTGCTTGGCAAGATCGCGATCCTGGTTCTCATCATCCTGTTCATTCAAAAGCGGCCGCGCGGCCTGTTCGCGCTCAAGGGCCGTGCGGTGGAAGCATGACCCCTCACATGCTGACCAGGTCGCTGGACCGCGGCGCGACGATCTTTCTCGCCATCGTCGTGGCCTGCGGCATCCTCATCCCGCTCTCCAACCTGCTGCTGCCTGCGGGCTCGTTCCTGCAGGTGCCGACCTATCTGGTCGCGCTGTGGGGCAAATATGTCTGCTACGCCATCCTCGCGCTTTCGATCGATCTGATCTGGGGCTATTGCGGCATCCTCTCGCTCGGCCACGGCGCCTTCTTCGCGCTCGGCGGCTACGCGATGGGCATGTACCTGATGCGGCAGATCGGCACCCGTGGCGTCTACGGCAACCCGATCCTGCCCGACTTCATGGTGTTCCTGAACTATTCGAAGCTGCCCTGGTACTGGTACGGCTTCGACATGTTCTGGTTTGCGGCGCTGATGGTGCTGGTCGTGCCCGGCCTGCTCGCCTTCTGCTTCGGCTGGCTCGCCTTCCGCTCCCGCGTCACCGGCGTCTATCTGTCGATCATCACGCAGGCGATGACCTATGCGCTGCTGCTGGCCTTCTTCCGCAATGATTTCGGCTTCGGCGGCAACAACGGCTTGACCGACTTCAAGGATATCCTCGGCTTCAACGTGCAGGCCGAGGGGACGCGCGCGGCGCTGTTCGCGCTGAGCTGCCTGGCGCTGATCGCGAGCTTTTTGATCTGCCGCTCCGTGGTGTCGTCCAAGCTCGGCAAGGTGCTGATCGCAATCCGCGACGCGGAATCGCGCAGCCGGTTCCTCGGTTACCGCGTCGAATCCTACAAGCTGTTCGTGTTCACGCTCTCGGCTTGCATGGCCGGCGTCGCCGGTGCGCTCTACGTGCCGCAGGTCGGCATCATCAATCCCAGTGAGTTTGCGCCCGGCAATTCGATCGAGGCGGTGATCTGGGTCGCGGTCGGCGGCCGCGGCACGCTGGTCGGCGCTGCGCTCGGTGCCGTCGTCGTCAACTACGCCAAGACGTTCTTCACCTCGGGCATGCTCGCGCCCTACTGGCTGTTCATGCTGGGCGCGCTGTTCATCCTGGTGACGCTGCTGCTGCCCAAGGGCATCGTCGGCACCTTCAACGCCTGGTGGGACTCGACCAGAGAAAAGCGCGCGGCGACCTCGGCAAGCGCTGCCGCTGAAGACGGCGTCACCGAACCGAAGATGGCGGAGTAGCGGTCATGAACGTCATGGACACCCGCGCGACCTCCGCGATGCTCTATCTCGACGGCGTGCACGTCTCGTTCGACGGCTTCCACGCCATCAACAATCTGTCGCTGACGCTCGAGCCCGGCGAGATGCGCGCCATCATCGGCCCGAACGGCGCCGGCAAGACCACGATGATGGACATCATCACCGGCAAGACCAAGCCCGACGAGGGGACGGTGCTGTTCGACGGCGTCACCGACCTGACGCGGCTGGACGAGACCCGCATCGCCGAGCTCGGCATCGGCCGCAAGTTCCAGAAGCCGACCGTGTTCGAGAGCCAGACCGTGCAGGACAACCTCCTGCTCGCGCTCAATGTCGACCACAGCGTCAAGGGCACGCTGTTCTGGCGCGGCAGCAGGGCCGAATCCGAGCGCATCGACAAGGTGCTGGAGACGATCCGTCTCACCGAGGCGCGCAACCGGCTTGCCGGCAGCCTCAGCCACGGCCAGAAGCAGTGGCTCGAGATCGGCATGCTGCTGGCGCAGGACCCCAAGCTGCTCCTCGTCGACGAGCCCGTCGCCGGGATGACCGACGTCGAGACGCATCTCACCGCCGAGCTGCTGAAGGAGATCAACAAGACCCACACCGTGATGGTCGTCGAGCACGACATGACGTTCGTGCGCGAGCTCGGCGTCAAGGTCACCTGCCTGCACGAAGGCACCGTGCTCGCGGAAGGGACCATCGACCAGGTCTCGTCCAACGAGCGGGTCATCGAAGTTTATCTGGGACGCTGAGCGATGCTCGAAGTTAAAGACATCAACCTGTTCTACGGCGCGGCGCAGGCGCTGCGCGGCGTGTCGATCGCGGCCGAGCCGGGCAAGGTGACATGCGTGCTCGGGCGCAACGGCGTCGGCAAGACCTCGCTGTTGCGCGCCATGGTTGGGCAGTATCCGATTTCCTCGGGCGCGATCGTGCTCGACGGCAGCGACATCACGGGCCTGAAGCCCTATGAGCGGGCGCGCAAGGGCATCGGCTTCGTGCCGCAGGGCCGCGAGATATTTCCGCTGCTGACGGTCGAGGAGAACCTGAAAACCGGCTTCGGTCCGCTCAAGCGCGAGGACAGGCACATCCCGGACGACGTGTTCTCGCTGTTTCCCGTGCTGCAATCCATGCTCGGGCGGCGCGGCGGCGACCTCTCCGGCGGCCAGCAGCAGCAGCTGGCGATCGGACGTGCGCTGGTGATGCGGCCAAAGCTGCTGCTGCTCGACGAGCCGACCGAAGGCATCCAGCCCTCGATCATCAAGGACATCGGCCGCGCCATCTCCTATTTGCGCAACCTCGGCAACATCGCCATCGTGCTGGTCGAACAATATCTCGACTTTGCCTGCGAACTCGGCGACAGTTTCGCGGTGATGGATCGCGGCGCGGTGAAATTCACCTGCGACCGCTCCAATCTCGACGCGAGCGAGATCAGCCGCCAGATGGCGCTGTAGGCCATTCTGCCGCGACCGGCTGGGGAGGCGGATGCGCAGCGACGTTTCAGTCACATCAGAGGTTTTCGAGGCGAACCGGGCCCGCGGCGCGGTGCGCTTCGACGTCCATGCGCGCGATGGCGTGACGCGGCGTGGGACGTTGCATGAGTCCGGCTCCCTGCGCGTACGCTTTCCCTCGCCGGAAGGCGAGGGCCTCTCCGGCGTGTTCGTCAACACGGCCGGTGGTGTCGCCGGCGGGGACCGCTTCGATATCGACATCGCAGCGGGCGAGGGCTCGCGCCTGACATTGACCACGGCGGCCGCCGAAAAGGTCTACCGCGCGCCCGGGGCGGCGGCGCAGCTCAATATTGCCTTGAAGGTCGCCGCGGGGGCACATCTTGGCTGGCTGCCGCAGGAGACGATCCTGTTCGATCGCGCCCGGGTCCATCGCCGCTTCGACATCGAGCTCGATGAAGCCGCCTCGCTCCTGCTTTGCGAGATCGTCGTGTTCGGCCGCATCGCCATGGGCGAGCGGATGGAGCAGGGCGAGTTCGTCGACCGCTGGCGGCTGCGTCGTGGTGGCAGACTGGTGTTCGCCGAAACGGTCAGGCTCGATGGCGATATCGGCGCAAAACTTGCGCGATCCGCGATGACCAAAGGCGGCGCCGCGATCGGCACGGCGCTGATCGTTTCCGGCGACGAGGCCCTGGTCGAGCGCATCCGCGAGGCTTCGGAATCCTTCGCCGGCGAGGTCGGAATATCCGCCTGGAATGGCTTTGCAATGGCGCGGTTCTGTGCCCAAGATGCGGCGCGTTTGCGCGCCGACATGATGGCGGTGCTGGCGCGGACCGGTGCGGCGCTGCCGCGGCTCTGGCTGAATTGATGCGTTGAACGGAAGAGATTCTTCATGAACCTGTCTCCCCGCGAAAAGGACAAGCTTCTGATCTCGATGGCGGCCATCGTGGCCCGCCGCCGGCTGGATCGCGGCGTCAAGCTCAACCATCCCGAGGCGATCGCGATCATCTCCGACTTCATCCTCGAAGGTGCGCGCGACGGCCGCACGGTTGCCGAGCTGATGCAATCCGGCGCGCAGGTCCTCACCCGCGATCAGGTGATGCCTGGCATCCCCGAGATGATCCACGACATCCAGGTCGAGGCGACCTTTCCGGACGGTACCAAGCTCGTCACCGTCCACGAGCCGATCAGGTAGGAGCAAGACGCATGATCCCCGGCGAACTCTTCATCCAGGACGGCGAGATCGAGCTCAATGCCGGCCGCAAGACCGTGACGCTGACGGTGGCCAACACCGGCGACCGCCCGATCCAGGTCGGCTCGCACTACCATTTCTTCGAGACGAACCCGGCGCTGAAGTTCGACCGCAAGAAGTCCCGCGGCATGCGCCTCGACATCGCCGCCGGCACCGCCGTCCGCTTCGAGCCCGGCCAGACCCGCGATATCCAGCTGGTCGCTCTGGCGGGCAAGAAGACGATCTATGGTTTTCGTGGCGAGGTGATGGGGAAGTTGTGATTCGATGTGAGGTGAGCACGCCGGTCAGGCTCCCTCCCCCCTTGCGGGGGAGGGTTGGGGAGAGGGGTATGCCGCACGACGAGGTCAGCGAGATTCAGCGCCATCGCGCCAAACGATTGAGGCGCGAGATGACTCGCGCGGAAACGTTGCTATGGCGCTACCTGAAGGCTGATCGTCTCTCGGGCCTGGCCTTTCGCCGTCAGACACCTATGGGCCAGTACATCGCGGATTTCGTCGCGCATTCCTGCAAGCTCATCGTTGAACTAGATGGCGAGAGCCACAACTTCGATGAGCGTATTCGCCACGATGAGCGGCGCGACCAATGGTTCGTATCCCGGGGATATCGCGTGCTGCGCATCACCAACGAGGACGTGATGAAAAATCTCGAGGGAGTTGTTCTTTCCATTCTCGAGGCAGCGGAGCAAGCGGCACCCCTCTCCCTACCCCTCCCCCGCAAGGGGGGAGGGAACCCTCCTGCCAGTGAGTCCCTTACTCCTGACGCCGACAGAGCAGAGGAGCCATGATGCTTTGTCAGGTGAGCACATTGGTCAGGCTCCCTCCCCCCTTGCGGGGGAGGGTTGGGGAGAGGGGTAGGCCACGAATTCGGACACATGTAATTTTGCGAGGCTGTATCCATCACGGGTGCTGTCATCGAGGAGTGCTGTGACCGTCATGCTTCCCGCCGTCCGCCTCATCTCCGAAGCTGCTGAGCTGGCTGCGCGCCGGCATAACGGCATGGCGCGCAAGGGGCGGGGGAACGAGCCTTACATCAACCATCTCGCGGAGGTCGCGAACCTGCTCGCGACCGCGACCGATGGTGCCGATGCCGAGTTGGTCGCGGCCGGCTGGCTGCACGATGCGATCGAAGACACTGAGACCACGCGCGAGGAGCTTGCGCAAAAGTTCTCGGATCGCGTGGCTTCCCTCGTCGTCGAATGCACCGACGACATGAGCCTGCCCAAAGCCGCGCGGCGGCGTCTGCAGATTGTCGATGCGCCGAAGAAATCGGCTAGCGCCAAGCTGATCAAGATCGCCGACAAGATCAGCAATATCGGCGCGCGTATTCATGCCGACCCGTCCGCCGAAGAACGCGACGACCTTGCCGACTACACCGGCTGGGCCGAGCAGGTTGTCGCTGGCTGTCGCAGCGGCAATCCGTGGCTCGATAAAAAATTCGACGATGCCGTAAGCGCAGCGAGGGCTTCGCTGTGAGCAGCCAGAAATTCAAACGCAAACGGGGCTAGCGATGTCCGTGAAAATCAAACGTTCCGTCTATGCCGACATGTTCGGCCCGACCACCGGCGACAGGGTGCGGCTGGCCGACACCGATCTCATCATCGAGGTGGAGAAGGATTTCACCACCTATGGCGAGGAGGTGAAGTTTGGCGGCGGCAAGGTGATCCGTGACGGTATGGGGCAGTCGCAGGTCACCAACAAGCAGGGCGCGGCCGACACCGTCATCACCAACGCACTGATCGTCGATCACTGGGGCATCGTGAAGGCCGACGTCGCGATCAAGGACGGCATGATTTCGGCGATCGGCAAGGCCGGAAATCCCGACATCCAGCCGGGCGTCACCATCATCATCGGTCCCGGTACCGACGTGATCGCGGGTGAGGGCAAGATCCTCACGGCCGGCGGCTTCGACAGCCACATCCATTTCATCTGCCCGCAGCAGATCGAGCACGCGCTGATGAGCGGCGTCACCTCGATGCTGGGCGGCGGCACTGGCCCGTCGCACGGCACGTTCGCCACCACCTGCACGCCGGGGCCGTGGCACATGGGGCGGATGATCCAGTCGTTCGACGCCTTCCCGGTCAATCTCGGCATTTCCGGCAAGGGTAACGCCTCGCGGCCCGCCGCGCTGGTCGAGATGATCAAGGGCGGCGCCTGCGCGCTGAAGCTGCACGAGGACTGGGGCACGACGCCGGCTGCGATCGACAATTGCCTGTCCGTCGCCGACGATTACGACGTTCAGGTCATGCTGCATTCCGACACGCTGAACGAATCCGGCTTCGTCGAAGACACGATCAAGGCGTTCAAGGGCCGCACCATCCACGCCTTCCACACCGAGGGCGCCGGCGGCGGCCATGCCCCCGATATCATCAAGGTCGCGGGCCTGAAGAACGTGCTGCCGTCCTCGACCAATCCGACGCGGCCCTTCACCCGCAACACCATCGACGAGCATCTGGACATGCTGATGGTGTGCCACCACCTCGATCCCTCGATCGCAGAAGACCTGGCGTTTGCCGAGAGCCGCATCCGCAAGGAGACCATTGCGGCCGAAGACATTCTGCACGATCTCGGCGCGCTCTCGATGATGTCCTCGGACTCGCAAGCCATGGGCCGCCTCGGCGAGGTCATCATCCGGACCTGGCAGACGGCCGACAAGATGAAGAAGCAGCGTGGATCGCTGCCGCAGGACAAGGGCAAGGACAACGACAATTTCCGCGTCAAGCGCTACATCGCCAAATACACGATCAACCCCGCGATCGCGCACGGCGTGTCGAAGCTGATCGGGTCGGTGGAGAAGGGCAAGATGGCCGACCTCGTGCTGTGGTCGCCGGCCTTCTTCGGCGTCAAGCCGGACTGCATCGTCAAGGGCGGCAGCATCGTCGCCGCGCCCATGGGCGATCCCAACGCCTCGATCCCGACGCCGCAGCCGGTGCATTACCAGCCGATGTTCGGCGCCTTCGGCAGGGCGCGGACGGCATCGTCCGTCGTGTTCACCTCGAAAGCCGCGATCACCGGCGGGCTGGCGCGAAAACTCGGGATCGAGAAGAAGCTCTACGCCGTCCAGAACACGCGCAGCAAGATTTCCAAGAAGAGCATGATCCACAACGACGCCACGCCCAATATCGAGGTCGATCCGGAGACCTATGAGGTCCGTGCCGACGGCGAGCTGCTCACCTGCGCCCCCGCCGAGGTGCTGCCGATGGCGCAGCGATATTTCATGTACTGAAATAGCGCCTCAACGCATGTCTCCGGAACATGCCCGATTGCATGTCTTGGGACGGCTTTTCCGGTTTTGCGTTCGATCCCGCCTGGTCTAATGTCCCGCCCGGTATCTTGAACCCAGAAGAAAAGCCGGGAGGATTTCTCGTGATCTACGTCGTTGCCACCTTGACCATCAAGCCTGAAACTCGCGCCGAGTTCATTGCAGCCGCCACCGCCTGCATCAAGGAAACGCGGAAAGAGCCCGGCAATATCGCCTATGACCTGCACGAGAGCGTCACCGATCCCAGCAAGATGGTGTTCGTCGAGCAGTGGGAGAATGCCGAGGCGCTGGTGCCGCATCGGGCCATGGAGCACATGAAGACGTTCGGCCGCGTCGCGGTGAAGTGCTTCACGGCGCCGCCGAAGATCGAGGTGATCACGCCCGAGAAGGTCGAGACACGGTAAACGGGGTAAGAGCGCATGATCCGGGCAACGCAGGTCAGGGGACAGCACCGCTTCACGGAAGCGACAGCGGATACGGTCGTGCTCGATTTCGACGATCGGCACCGCCGCCGCATGGCGATGACGGGGACGCGGGGCCTCGAATTCCTGCTCGACCTGGAGAATGCCGTCGCGCTGCGCGGCGGCGACGCGCTGGTGCTGGAGGACGGCCGGCTGGTCGAAGTGGTCGCGGCACCCGAGCCGCTGCTCGAGATCCGCGGCCGCGATCCGCATCACCTGATCCGCGTCGGCTGGCATCTCGGCAATCGCCATCTGCCGACGCAGATCATGGCCAAGAGCCTGCGCATCCGCCGCGACCACGTCATCGAGGCCATGGTGAAGGGCCTCGGTGCGCGCGTGATCGAGATCGAGGCGCCGTTCGATCCAGAAGGCGGCGCCTACGCCGATGCCGGCCACGCGCATGGTCACGACGACCATGCGCATCACGACCACGGCCATCATCACCACGATCATGGCCATGATCACCACGGACACGATCATCATGGCCATGATCATCAGCATCATGACCATGCTGCGCATGATCACGGTCACAGCCACGATCATCATCACCACGACGAGCATTGCGACCATCCCGACCATCACCACGGCCACAAGCATGCTCATGACCACAAATGAGCCGGTCGCGGCGTGCGACCTCGCCGAGCGCGAGGCGGCGGCGCTGTACCGGCTGATGACGTGGCTGTCGCCGGCCTTTCCGGTCGGCGGCTTCTCCTATTCCAGCGGTATCGAATGGGCGGTCGAGGCAGGCGACGTCACCGACACAGCGACGCTCGCCGACTGGCTCGACGCGATGCTGGGCGACGGTTCCGGCTTTTGCGACGCGACGTTCCTGGTCCACGCCTATCGCGCTACTGAATTGGGCGAGGTCGCCACCTTGAGCGATATTGCCGAGCTCGCCGCCGCCTTCGTGCCGTCGCGCGAGCGGCAGCTCGAGACGACTTCGCAGGGACGTGCCTTCGTCGAGATCGCCCGCGCCGCGTGGGATGCGCAAGGCCTGGATGCCATGGTGGCGGCGTGCCGCACGCCACCGGTCTATCCCGTCGCCGTCGGTGTTGTTGCTGCGATGCACGGCGTGCCGCTGGCGCCGACCTTGCACGCCTTCCTGCATGCGCTGGTCTCGAACTGGATTTCGGCGGCGAGCCGCCTCATTCCGCTCGGCCAGACCGACAGCCAGCGTGTGCTGGTGAGGCTGGAAGCCGCGGTTGCCGCGACCGCGAACCGTGCGCTGAATGCGACACTGGACGACCTCGGCAGCGCGACCTTCCGCGCCGATCTCGCCAGCCTGCGGCACGAGACGCAATATACGAGGCTGTTTCGCTCGTGAGCGGCGTGGCCTTCAACCCATCAAGAGAGAGCGAGTGACATGTCGAAATCTCACGGCCCCTTGCGTGTCGGCATCGGCGGCCCGGTCGGATCGGGCAAGACCGCGTTGATGGACCTGCTCTGCAAGACCATGCGCGAGCGCTATGACATCGCGGCGATCACCAACGACATCTACACCAAATGGGATGCGGAATTCCTTGTGCGCTCGGGCTCGCTGACGCCGGACCGCATCGCCGGCGTCGAGACCGGCGGTTGCCCGCACACCGCGATCCGCGAGGACGCCTCGATGAACCTGGCTGCGGTCGCAGACATGCGCGCAAAATTCCCCGGCCTCGACCTCGTGCTGATCGAGTCAGGCGGCGACAATCTGGCTGCCACTTTTTCCCCGGAGCTCGCCGACCTGACCATCTACGTCATCGATGTCGCCGCCGGCGACAAGATCCCGTCCAAGGGCGGCCCCGGCATCACCCGCTCCGACCTGCTGGTCATCAACAAGATCGACCTCGCGCCCCATGTCGGGGCCTCCTTGGAGAAGATGGAGACGGACGCCAGACGCATGCGCGGCGCGCGCCCCTTCGTCATGACCAACCTGAAAAAGAGCGAGGGGCTCGACCATATCATCGGCTTCATCGAGGCCAAAGGCGGCCTGAAACGGGCAAGCTGACGGCGCGACGAGATGGCGCAGGCGTTTTCCGCCGTTAACAATTGGGGCAAAAGCCGCATCTGCGGAACAAATTTCGGACATGGCGATTAACTACCTCCGGTGCCCGGAGCAAAGCCTTCATGGCCAGACCATCGGCCGGGCGTGTTAAGCTTTTCAGGCGACCGAAGTTGCGTACTGATGCCTCCTCCTTCATTATCTCCCTCACTGGGGTCCACTCTGTTTCGGCTCGTGGCCGTTCGAGCGGCGTTCATATGCTCCGTGTTTATTGCCGACCTGCTGCTTCCGCCTGAGTAGTCGAAGTGGTCCGGCTGGGATTTATCATCGGTTTCATTGCGCTGCTCGGAGCCCTGCTTTCCGGGCTCGCGGCTTATCGCGTCCACGACCAGGAGCTGGCGCTGGACCGGATCGCGCTGGCGCGCGCGATCGACGTCCACGCGAGCCTCGTCCAGGACCGCCTGACCGAGCGCGAGCTGCTCGCGCGTGTCGCCTCAGGCCTGTTCCGTACGCCGTCGGTGATCAAGCCGAACATGCTGGAGCCGTTGCGCTCGGCCATCTACGCCTTCAAGACCGATTTCGTGGTGGCCGGGTGGGTCGCCCGGCTGAAGCCGAACGAGCTTGTGGCGGCGCAGGAGGCGATCGCGCGCGCCGGCTTTCCCAATCCGCAGATCCGGTCGTATGATGACAAGCCGATCGACCTGGCTGGTGTCACCCAGCCGATCGATGTGCTGATGGACCTCGAACCGCGCAGCAACGAGACCAAGGCGCTGCCCGGCCGCAGCTACGATCAGGATCAGGTGCGCAGCGCCATGCTGACACGCGCGCGGGTCGAAAAGCGGTCGGTCGCGTCGGACCCGATTCAACTTCTGCGCGGCGGCGGGCCGATCGGCATCATCGTGGCCGCTCCCGTCATTCCCGAGGGCGCGACGGAGCCGGCGGGCTTCGTCACATTTTCCTACGAACTCGCCACGCTGATGCTGACCAATGACGACATGTCGTTGTTCGCGGTCGCGCTGAAGGATCCGCGCCGGGAAGGCGGCGAGCTCGTTGCCAACGAGCAGGGTGTGGTCTCGTCGCGCATGACGACGGCGGAGGGGCCGGCGCCATCGGCGACGCGCACGGTGAGCTTCGGCGGCCGCGACTGGCAGCTCGGCTACTACGCCAAGACCAATTCGGCGCGGCGCGCCGAGCAGACCGCGATCATCGTCGCCGCAATCGGCTTTGCCATCACCGCGATGGTGTGCGGCCTGTTCGGCTATGTCGCCTACAACAATCTGCGGCTCAGCCGCGAAATCCAGGTGCGGATCGGCTTCGAGCGCCGGCTGACCGCCGTCATCGACGAGCTCAACCACCGGGTCAAGAACATCCTGGCGGTGATCCAGTCGATCGTGACGCGCACGCTGCGCCACGGCTCGGACATCGACGTTGCGCGCGAACTGCTGATCGGCCGCATCCACGCCATGTCCAACGTGGTCTCGCTGCTCAGCGAGAGCCAGTGGCAGGGCGTCAAGCTGAAGGGCCTGTTCGAGGCGCGCGCCATCCCGCATGCGGACCGCATCGCCGTCACCGGCCCTGATATCGCGGTCAGCGCGCGTGCCGCGCAAAGCCTCTCGCTGCTGTTCTTCGAGCTCGCCTCACACTCCGACGAAGGTCTGTCGCTGGTCGGAAAGCATCCGCACATCACCGCGAACTGGACGGTGACGGGCGAGGAGAACGATGAGGTCTTCCATTTCCGCTGGGAGGAGTTCAACACCAGCGAGGCAACGCGCCGCCCGGATTCCGATTTCGGCCTGATCCTGCTCGACCGCGTCGCGCCCGAAGCGCTCGGCGGCACCGCCAAGCGCTACTTCACCGACGCCTCCTACGTCTACGAATTGACGGCGCCGATGGAGACGGTGGTCGATATGTCCGAGCGCGACCGCACGGATAAAATCTCGGCGCCGGTCAGGCCCGTGCGATAGAGGCTCTCGCTTCTTTAACGCGTTTTCTTTACGCGAACCGGTATCCACTTCGCTCGAAAATGCTTTAGCCCTTTGGCCGCAGCACCAGGTCGACCAGATTGCGCGCGTAAGCCGGCGTGATCGGTGCGATGCCGAAGACATAGCGATAGAACAGGCTGCCATAGATGGCGTCGTAGAGATCCTCGGGCGCTCCCTCCGCCACGATGCTGCCGTCGGTCTGGCCCGCCGCGATCATCTCGACCAGCGCGGCGCGGCGGAATTGCAGGTAGCGGGCGTAGAACAGCTCCGCCGAGCCGGTCTTGGAAATGCATTCGGAGATGACGGCGAGCTGCACCTTGCCGAACTCGCCCTGGAGTGCCTCGGCATAGGCCGCGGCATGGCGGCGCGCGCGTGCCGCGGGCGTGCCGGAGCTCGCAGGCGGCAGCGGCAGCATCTGCGCGGCGTGATGGAGGAAGGCATCGATCAGCAGCGCTTCGCGTGACGGCCACCATTTGTAGATCGTCATCTTGGAGACGCTGGAGTGGCGTGCGACGGCGTCGATGCTGGTGGCGGCGAGACCCGTGGCGGCCATCAGCGCATAGGCGCTTTCGAGAATGGCGTTGGTGGTTTCGATCGACCGCGGCCGCCCGCGCCGGGGCGCGCTGTCAGCCTCTTCACCCCCGCTCTTCGCCATCGCCACGCCCGGTCTCCTCACGCAGAGTCCGGCATAGCGCAGCCGCCGCTTTCGGCCTAGCAGAATCGCACGAATATGTTGTCAGGCCTGCTGCCGCAAGGCGGCAGGCAAGTCCTGCCGTTTCGACCAGGTGATGTAATAGGCAACCGCCGTCATCGCCGCGAAGCCGACGAGGCTGACCGCGATCTGCATCACCACCAGGTTCGGGCCGGTGATCAGGATGAGATGGCCGGCGAAGGACAGGAACACGCCGACGCAGAACACCGCGAGCCATTCCTCGCCGCATGTGATCACCGCCTGGAGCGGCCGCCACTTCAGGCCGGGGTGGTCGGCCGGAATGAGATGGGTCGCGAGGAAGGCGAGCGCGAGGAAATGCACCACGCGATAGGGCGCGAGGTTTTCCTTGTCCGTCGGCGCGATGCTGTTGAGGAGGAGGTCCGGCAAATAGACGGACAGGGCAGGCGAATGCCGCATCAGGGTGACGGCCATCGCGAAGATGAGATAGGCACCCGCGAGGATCCGCAGCCAGGACATGCCGTGCAGCGCGCGTCCGGAGGCGCCCGTCACGGCGAACCAGCCGCCCAGCACCATCAGCATCTGCCAGCACAGCGGGTTGAAGGTCCAGTCCTGGTCCGGATAGACCCGGAAATTCCAGTCGAACCAGCGCGCCGCGACGTACAGCGCGACCGATGCCGCCAGCGTCAGGTTCGGCCGCCGCAACAAACCCCATAGCGCAAACGGAAAGAACGCCATCAGCGGGATCATCAGTTGCAGCAGGTCGAGGTTCAGCGGCTCTTCCTGGAGCACGAGGCCACGGACCAGGATGCGCAGCGGATGCTCGAGAATGCCCGAGATGTTGTATTCGTGGATGATCTCCGGCGCCATCGACTGCGAGGCGACATAGGCGATGGTGTCGATGTAGATCACGAACAGCACGACGTAGGCGGCGTAGAGCCGCCAGACGCGGCGAAAGATGCGCGTCGCCGCGACGAGATAGCCGCGCTCCAGCGCCATCCTGCCGTGGATGATGGCGACGCCATAGCCCACCACGAACACGAACAGGTCCGCGGCGCCGCTGAAGCCGAAATTCCGCAGCGTCAGCAGATTGACGACGTTGTTCGGGATGTGATCGACGAACACCGACCAATTGGCGATGCCGAGCGTCAAATACAGCCGGGCGTCGTGATGAAATGCGGCGAGGTTCGCCTTAACGGACGGTTTCATTGAGTAAAATAGGTTTGGGAATCAGGTTGATGCTTTTACCGGCAACCGCCTGCCTATCCGAGTAGCTTTTGCGTGAGGGAGCGGGATTTATCCCCGGTGACGGAAAATTGCGCAGGGCAGCCACCGGCGCGCTCGCGCGTCCCCGTGTCCCCGCCCGTGACGCAACTTTCGGAAAGAGCGACGGGTCTGTCCGATCGCGACAGCCTCCGCGGTCAGCGTCTCGCATTGCGTGCGCTTCCCGTGAATCGGCGCTCTGGCATCCGTCGCGGTCGGTGCTGCATCGTACTGCTCGTGGTTGCACGCCTTCGGCAGTTTGGAAATGGAAAACCTCCAGCCTGGAGTGCTTCTATCCCGCAATGTTGAACCGCTGCGGTAACTCCTTGTTCCGGTTGCTCCATACGCAGCCGTCGGAAGTGGGGAAGTTGCAGTGGGCATTTTGGAAGTGGGGCGCTGGCGGCTCATGGGGGCCGTCAGCTTTGTTGTTTTGATTATTGGTACGGGAGGGACGACGGCTCAATCATCGACGGCGGTCTCGCCCGCCGGGGCGGCCACCGAGCTCGGCACCGTCGTCGTCCAGGCAAGCGAGGCTCGCAAGCGTGCCAGTGCATCACCCTCACGCAGCCGTAGCACGGCGCGCGCACGGGCGGCGTCGCGTTCGCAAGCCTCCGCCGCTGCTGCGGCGGCCGCCGCGGCTGGTGCGGCCGGCGCGGGTCGCAAGGAATCCGCCTTCGGCCATGTCGACGGCATGGTCGCCACCCGCAGCGGCACCGGCACCAAGACTGATACGCCGCTGATCGAGACGCCGGCTGCGATCTCCGTCATCACCCAGGACCAGATCCAGGCCCAGGGCGCGCAGAGCATTGCGCAGGCGGTGCGCTACACGCCCGGTACGCGCGGCGAGTTCGCAGGCGCCGATGCCCGCACCGATGCCATCTATGTCCGCGGTTTCCTCGCCGACCAATATCTGGATTCGCTGCGGCTGCTGAACTTCGGCATCTTCGCCTATTCGCTGGTCGAGCCGTTCAACCTCGAGCGGGTCGAGGTCCTGCACGGCCCGGCTTCGATCCTGTACGGCCAGTCGTCGCCGGGCGGCCTCGTCGACATGGTCTCGAAGCGGCCGACGCTCGATCCTTACCACGAGATGTTCTTTTCGACCGGCAGCTATGGCCGCGTGCAAGCTGGCGTCGATCTGTCCGGGCCAATCGACAAGAACAAGGAATTTCTCTACCGCTTCACGGCATCCGGCTTCGACGTCGGCAGTCAGGTCGATCATGGCGATTACCAGCGCATCTCCATTGCGCCGTCACTGACCTGGCGGCCGGACAACAACACGACGCTGACGGTGCTCGGCACCTATCAGCGCGATCCGAAGGCAGGCTTCTACAATCAGTTGCCGCCGGCAGGCATCGGCACCATCACGCCCTTCAAGGGAAGCTTCATCCCGACCAGCTTCTATTCGGGTGAGCCGGGCTTCGACAAGACCGATCGTACCTACGGCTCGGTCGGCTATCTGTTCGAGCACAGCTTCAACAACAGCGTGAAGGTCCGGCAAAACCTGCGCTACATGGACCTCAGCACCGACTTCGCGGTGGTATCTCCCTCCGGCTCCGATCCGAGCAACCTCGCCCGAGGCGCCTACACCACGCAGGAGAGCATCCGCTCCATCGCCGTCGACAACCAGGCCGAGGCAAAGTTTTATGCCGGTCCGATCGAGCACACCGTGCTCGCCGGCATCGACTACCGCAACGGCGTCGACAAGACTCTCAACGGCACGCTCCTGGTCGCGCCGCCGATCAATGCGTTCAATCCGGTCTATGGCACGCCGTTCGGGCCGGTGCCGTTCACGACCCGAAACCGCCAGCAGATCGATCAGGTCGGCGAATATATCCAGGACCAGATCAAGTACGATCGCTGGGTGGCGCTGCTCGGCATCCGCCACGATCTCGCGCAGTCCCGCACCGACAGCACGTCACTTGCATCGAACATCACCACGGTTGCGCCGAAGTCCGACACTGCGGTGACCAAGCGGGGCGCGCTTCTGTACAAGTTCGACAATGGCGTCGCGCCCTATATCCAGTACACCGAGTCGTTTCAGCCGACCGCCGGCACCGATGCCTTTGATCGTCCGTTTGTACCGACGACCGGCAAGCAGGGAGAGGTGGGCATCAAGTATCAGCCCAACGACAAATCGCTCTACACGATTGCGGCGTTCGACCTGGTCCAGCAAAATGTGCTGACCCCGGATACCGATCCGACCCACAAAGTCGGATCGCGCGTCCAGACCGGCGAGATCCGGTCGCGTGGCGTCGAGCTCGAAGCCAAGACCGAAATCAATCGCGAGCTGACGGTGCTGGCCTCGTACACCTATCTCGACAACGTCGTGACCAAGACCAACACCGCCGCGCAACTCGGCAAGCATCCGGTCGGATTCCCGACGAATTCAGCCTCGGTCTGGGCGGACTACACTTTCCGCGGCGGTGCGCTCGACGGTTTCGGCCTGTCGGGCGGCGTCCGGTATATCGGCGAGCTTCCGGGCAACACGGCCAACACGTTCTATGTCCCGGATGTGACGCTGGTCGATGCGGCGATCCACTACGATTTCTCGGCTCTGGGGCCGATGTTCAAGGGCTATTCGGCGCAGGTCAACGCGACCAATCTGTTCGACAAGACCTACGTGACCTATTGCCAGGACATCGGCTGCTATTACGGTCTGCGCCGCAATGTGATTGCGACGCTGCGCTACCGCTGGTAGGGGGACGGGATGAGCGAGCAGGCGGCTTTCGACGAGCGTGTGTACGAGCGAAAGCCCGTGCTGCGGCGCTGGCTCTTCGTGCATAAATGGTCGAGCCTGATCTGTACCTTGTTCCTGCTCCTGATCTGCATCACCGGTCTGCCGCTGGTGCTGCGGGAGGAGATCAATGGCCTGCTCGACGACGCGTTGCCCTATGCGCAGGTGCCGGAAGGGACGCCCAATATCAGTCTCGACCGGGTCGTCGAGGCCAGCCGGAAGATGCACCCCGGCGAGACCATCATCTCCGTGTTCGTCGACGACGACGAACCCAGGATCATGGTCTACATGGCGAGCTCCTGGGCGGCATTCAACGCCAACCGCAAATCGCTGTATTCGATCCGGTTCGACGCCCACACCGGTGATGTGCTGAAGCAGACAAAACCGTTCGGCGCAGACGGGCTCACTTTCCTGCAACTGATGCTGACGCTGCACCGCGACCTCTTCATGGGGCTTCCGGGCGAGCTGTTCCTCGGCGCGATGGCGCTGTTGTTCGTCGCGGCGATCGTCTCCGGGATCGCGGTCTACGGGCCCTTCATGCGCAAGCTCGATTTCGGCACGGTGCGTGCGGCCCGATCGCGACGCCTGAAATGGCTCGATCTGCACAATCTGCTCGGCGTCGTCACGCTCGGCTGGGCGCTGGTCGTCGGCGCCACCGGGGTGATCAACGAGCTTTCGACCCCGCTGTTCGCGTTATGGCAGCAGACCGACGTGCGCGCGATGCTGGCGCCGCTGCAAGGCAAGCCGGTGCCGCAGGCCTCCGAGATCACCTCGGCGCAGGTCGCCTACGACACGGTGAGAGTGGCTTTCCCGGACATGATCACCACCAGCATCGCGTTTCCGGGCTCGCCGTTTGGCTCGCCCTATCACTATGTGGTCTGGACCAAGGGCAAGGAGCCGCTGACCTCGCGCCTGTTCAGCCCGGTGCTGGTCGACGCCAGAAGCGGGGCGCTGGTATCCGCGGTCACCATGCCCTGGTATCTGCGCGCGCTGGAGCTCTCGCGCCCCCTGCATTTCGGCGACTATGGCGGCATGCCGCTGAAGATCATCTGGGTGATGCTGGACCTCGTGACGATCTTCGTGCTCGGCAGCGGGCTGTATCTCTGGCTTGCGCGATCGCCGGTCATGAAGCTGAACCGCTCTGCGGCTGCGATGCCGCTGCCATCGCCGGGCGGTGCCGAATGACCGGTCGCCGCTCGTTCGCCTTGATCTGGCGCTGGCCGGCACTGCTTGCTGTCCTGAGCGTGTTCGGCCTGCTCGCGGCCTTGATCGGCCAGACCGGGATATGGCTACCGTTGTCCTGGAGCGCGCTGACCATTCCGCTCGCGGTGGCGGCGGTCTGCATCGTCCGCAGCCGGGACTGATGAGCTGGACGGGGATATTCGCCGTTATTCCGCCGGTTCAGCGGATGCCTCGTCGGATGCGCCGGCGCGGCTCGCCATGATTCCAAGTGCGACGCCGCCGATTGCGAGGATCGGCAACAGCCGCTTGACGCCGATGGCACGAGCGATCTGGAGGCCTGTCGCCAGCAGCATGGGGTCGGCGAGCATGCTCTGCGCGGTGGACTTTGCGGCACGCTCCGCGGCGATCCGGGCGCGCTTCTGAATCTGCCGCTTGTAGCCCCAATAGCTTCCCGCCGCGGTGAGCGTCAGCAGGAAGAAGATGCCGGCGCCGGCGAGGCAGGCCGGCACGGGACCATATTTCTCAAGGACCGAGATGAAGGCCGCCGCGCAGAGGAAGCACGTGGTGATGAAGAGCGCGAATGCCGCGCCCGCGGCGAGCGATGTCAGGCGGACGGTTGTGCCTGTCGATGCGCTGATGCCGTCGATGATGCGCTGTAACATGGCCTTGCTCCTCAGATCCCCACAAGCCAGCGGCGGCGGCGCAACGGCGCCGCCGTAACGTCAAGGTCTTGCCTCCACGCTACCTGCGCCAGGCAACGCCGATCAGGAAGCCGATGCCGAGCGCGAGCCCGACGGTCGCGAGTGGCCGCTGCGTGATGGCGTCTTCCAGCGTTTCCTCGATCGAGCCGTAGGCATCTTGCGCAGCTTCCATCATGGCGCTGCCGCGGTCCGACATGTCGTCGATCGCGGAATCCACGTTCTCGCGGGCCTGGCGATAACCGCGGCGGGCCTGCTTGCTGGAGGAATTGGCAAAGGTGTTGAGCGCGTCGGTGATCTGGTCGGTGAGGGCGGCGATATCGCTTTTCACGGCTGCTACATCCTTCTCGAGGCGTTCTCTGGTGGCTTTGTCGGTCCAGTCTCTCATCCCGGTTTCGCCATTGGTTGTTGACATCAGGAGCTCCAAAACTGTTGGCGGCTGAGATAGCGAAAAACGTTTCGTCCTCGCGTAAGTTCCGTTCGTGGAAACCGGTCATGCCTGCGGGAGCTGCGGCGAATTCTCCGGCAGCAGATGCTCCTTCAGGATCAGCCCGACGATCAGCAGCGGCGAGGAGAGGAATGCGCCCATCGGCCCCCACAGCCAGGTCCAGAACGCCAGCGCGACGAAGACGGCGAGCGCGTTCAGTGCCAGCCGCCGGCCGATGATGGTCGGCGTGACGAAGTGCCCTTCAATGAAGGTGATGCCGCCGAAAGCCAGCCCCGCCATCAGTCCGCCGCCGATGGTCGGGAAGGCGACCAGTCCCACCACGACCAGAACGACGAACATCGCGATCGGCCCGATGATCGGGATGAAGTTGAGCGCCGCCGCAAGCGCACCGAGCCCGGCCGGATTGGGCATGCCGGTGATGGCGCAGACGATGCCGGTCGCGACGCCCACGCCGATATTGATGACGGTCACCGTCAGAAGGTAGTTGCCGAGATGGATCTCGATCTCGTTGAGAATCCGCAGGGTGCGCAGCCGCGCATCGCGGTCGGCGAACGTCATGATCAGGGTCCGCCGCAGGTCGCGCCAGCTTGCGATGAACAGGATCAGCGTGGCGAAGAACAGCAGGAATTCGGCGAAGGTCGGCGACAGGAATTCCAGCGTCGGCTGTACCCATTCGAATTTCGGCAGCTGGAGGCTTGGCAGGCCCTCGGAGCCGCCGAGCATGGTTTGCAGCTCGCTCCACAGTGCCAGCGGCCGGTCGAACACGTGTAGCTTGCCCTTCAACTGCGCGCCGAGCTCCGGCAGGCGCGAGCTCCACTCCATCGCGGGCGCGGCAATCAGCGCGACGACGAAGGCGACGACCATGGTCACCGCGGCCACGATCAGGACGGCACCGACCGCACGCGGCACGCGCCGCCGCTCCAGAAAGGAGGCGGCCGGCGACAGCATGGTGCCGGCGACGATGGCCATCACGACCGGGAGGAAGAACGCCCTGGCGACGTAGAGCATCGCGACCACGGCAATCAGGAACAGGCCGGCGAGCGCAAAGGCGACGAACTCGGTGCGGCGGATCACCGGCGGCAACTCGACATGGCTGTCGGGAAGCGGGTCGCCCTCGTTGTTGCCGGAGATCAGACGTTCAGTGGGAAGGACGCGCACAATACCTCTCCCCGCACGGAAGCTTCTGCCCGCGCGCCCATTGATGACAGTAAAACGCTCGGGAGCCATTCGGGTTCCATCGCGGTTTCGTGAAGTTGTGCTCGCTTGACTGTGACGTCGCCGCCGCCGCGAGCGGCGGAACTTGAGTCGGTCCGGCTGCGTTTGTTGGGAAGCCGCATCACCCTGATGCACACGTCCAATGGGGCAGCACATGACAAAGCCGTCTTCAGTCCGTCGCCGCTTCGCGCCGCGCGCCGTCACCGCCATTGCCTTCGCGACAGCATTGCTGACCGTACCGTTCGCGGCAGAGGCCCAGACGTTCGGCTATGCGCCGATGCAGCCGCAGGGATATCTGCAGGACCAGGCTACCTATCCGCGGGGCTACGCCAGTCCGCAAGGCTACGCGAGCGGCGAGCCGCAGGCCGCCGACGAGGATGCGGCGTTGCCCGACCGGCTGCGCAAGCAGATCGTCAGCTTCGACCGGAGCGAGCCGGCCGGGACCATCGTCATCGATACCGGCAACACCTATCTCTATTACGTGCTCGGCAATGGCCGCGCTATCCGCTACGGCGTCGGCGTCGGCCGCGAAGGCTTTACCTGGGCGGGCGTGCAGACCGTCAGCCGCAAGGCCGAGTGGCCGGACTGGCATCCGCCGGCGGAGATGATTGCGCGCCAGCCCTATCTGCCGCGCTTCGTCGCCGGCGGTCCCGGCAATCCGCTCGGCGCGCGCGCGATGTATCTCGGCTCGAGCGAATACCGCATCCACGGCACCAACGATCCCACCACGATCGGCAAGTTCGTGTCGTCCGGCTGTATTCGTCTGACCAACGAGGACGTCAGCGATCTGTTCAGCCGCGTCAATGTCGGCACCAAGGTCGTGGTGCTGCCGAAGAACGCCCCGCTGATGGCGAAGGGTGGTGATCCCGCACGCAAGCGCCCGGTGACGACGCTGCCTTCGGGACGGCAGGCGCTGAACATCGCGACGTCGGCCGTGAACTAGAGCGTTTTCCAGCGAAGTGGGCACCGGCCCGCTTCGAGAAAACGCGACAAAACGGAATCTGGAGTTGAGCGAGGTGACATGAAGAGACGTTCGATCGGCAAACTGGCGGGCGGCGCGGCAGCGTGCTTCGCCGTCGCTTCGCTCAGCCTCGCGTTGACGCCGTCGGCGCATGCGGAAGACTTCTTCTCGGCGCTGTTCGGCGGCTTCCGCGCGCGGTCCGCGCCGGAGATTCGCATGCCGTTCCCGACCGACGACATGCCGCGCTACGACACGCCGCGCCAGCGGGCCTCTTATGGCGGCGGTACCGCCTATTGCGTGCGCGGTTGCGATGGCCGCTACTTCCCGGCGCAAGGAAACGACGCCGAAAGCAAGGCGCAATCCTGCAAGAGCTTCTGCCCGACGTCCGAAACCTCGCTGGTCTATGGCAGCAATATCGACGACGCCACGACGGAAAAGGGAAAATCCTATTCCGAGCTGCCCAACGCGTTCCGCTACCGCAACGAGATCGTCGCGGGCTGCACCTGCAACGGCAAGGACCCGGTCGGGCTCGCCCAGGTCAAGGTCGAGGACGATCCCACCTTGCGCAAGGGTGACATCGTCGCGGGCAGCGATGGCCTGGTGGTCGCCAGCCGCAACGCCAACGACCGCCGCGGCGTCGCGATGAATTTCTCGCCGCTGCCGGACTCGGTGCGCGCCAGATTCCGCCAGGTGCCGGTGGTGGCGAAGGAGTAGGGGGCGCGGCATCGAGTGGGGCGGGCGCTGCCTCCTCAATCTCAGCTGTCGTCCCTGCGAACGCAGGACCCATAACCACAGAATTGGGTTTGGCGAAGGCTCGGAGTTGCCAGCTCGCGCGATAACCCATCCCTAGGGTTCTGGGTCCCTGCTTTCGCAGAGACGACAGCGAGTGTGTAGCGCCAGCGCGGCTTATGCCGCGCGTATCTTCCCCAGGAAGTCGCTGACCTGCTGGCCGAGCTGGCGGCTCTGGGTTTCCAGCGTTTCCGAGGCTTGCTTGACGTTGTCAGCCGCGCCGGCGGCGGTATCGGCGTCGGCCTTCACGCCGGTGATGTTGTCCGAGACGTTCTTGGTGCCTTGCGCGGCGTATTGCGTGCTGCGGGTGATCTCCTGCGTCGCGGCGCCCTGCTCCTGCACGGCGGCGGCAATCGCGGTCGCAACCTCGTTGACCTCGCCGATGATGCCGCCGATCGCCTGGATCGCGTTGATGGCATCGCCCGCAACCCTCTGAATGTCGGCAATCTGCTCGGAGATGTCTTCGGTCGCCTTTGCGGTCTGGCTCGCCAGGGATTTCACCTCGGATGCGACCACCGCGAAACCACGCCCGGCTTCGCCGGCGCGCGCCGCTTCGATCGTGGCGTTGAGCGCGAGCAGATTGGTCTGCGCCGCGATGGTGTTGATCAGCCCGACGACCTCGCCGATGCGTCCCGCCGATTGCGCCAGCCCCTGCACGGTGCCGTCGGTCTCGCGGGCCTGGTTGACGGCGCGGCTGGCGATGCCCGCGGCATGGGCGGCCTGCTGGCTGATGTCGTTGATCGAGGCGGAAAGCTCCTCGGCGGCTGCCGCAACGCTCTCGACGCTGGTGGAGGCGTCGTTGGACGCCTTGCCGGCGATTTCGACGCGCTCATTGGTCTGGCGCGACACTGTGGAGAGGTCGCCCGAGGTCTTGCGCATCTCGCCGGACGCCTCGCTCAGCTCGCCCAGCGATTTGCGCACCACGCCCTCGAATTCGCCGACATAGGCCTCCATCGCGCGCTGGCGCGCGGCGGCGCCGGCATTGCGCTCGCGCTCCTGCTCCTCGATCTTGAGCTTGTCGATCGCCTGCTGCTTGAAGGTTTCGAGTGCGCCGGCGAGCGAGCCGATCTCGTCCTTGCGGTCGAGATAACCGCTGTCGACGCCGAGATCGCCGCCGGCGACCTTCAGCATGGCGTCGCGGATCCTGTGCAGCGGCGTGATCACGCGGCGGCTGACCGCCAGCATGGCGGCTCCTGTCAGGAGGATCGCGGCAACCAGGAGAGCGGAATTGACGATCAGCAATTGCACTGCGGACGCGCGCTGGGCCGCGGAATGATCCTTGGCGGCTTGCAGGGCGGCGTCGGCGAGCTTCACCGCGCTCATCATGCGGGGCACCGAATAGGGGCTCCATTGGTTGGCAGTCATCGACGGCTTCTCGCCCTTGGCGATAGACGTGATGACGCCGTCGCGCGTCGAGGCATATTGCGGGTCGAAATAGGTCGATTTTGTTTCGGTGATCGCAGCCGCAAGCGGCGGCGGCAGTTGCATGCCCGATGCGGCAAGCTCGATCGCGGTCCAGGCAGCGTCGGTGCCGCCGACGAATTTGGTGTAGGCAAGCTGCACTTCGGGCGCGATCTTGCCGCTTCCAAGGGCGTTGCCGACGATCTGCGAGGACTCGCCGGCCGTGTTGCGGAGCAGCCAGGCCATCTGCTTGATGGTCAGGAGCTGGTCGATGGTCGCATCCTGGTGGTTGACGCTCGCTGCGAGCGCGCCCGAGAGCTTGTCGAGCTGCGCCATCAGCGTGTCTTCGGTCGCCACATATTCCTTGGCAAGGCCCGCGCGACGATCGGCACGCGGCTTGACGGCCTCGATCCAGAACTCGGCCTGCGCTGCGAGCAGCGTCTTGTTCAACGTGCCGAGCTCGGAGAGGAACGTCTCGCGCTGGACCAGGTCGGTCGTGGGCAACAGTTCGAGCGTGCGCGCCAGCGCCGGCATCAGCGCCTCGCGAATCTCGCGGATGTATTTCTCGATGTCCTTGTCCATCGCCACGTCGGAGGTGAGCTGGCGGTTACTGGTCGAGCGGTCGGCCCGGATGTTCGCCATCGCCTTGAACACCTCGGCCGAAGCGGCGGAGACCGCGACGATCCGGTTGGCCTGCTGAAGCCGGCCCCATGAATTCCATGCGCTGATCGAGAAGCCGATGACGACGACGAGCGCGGTGGAGAGGATCACCGCCTTTAGCAGCGTGGATACGGTCAGGCGATTGAGCATTGGACACCCCGGTACGCGTTTCGAAGTTCGTGGCCCCTGACGGCAGCCCCCACGAACTTCGAACGACCAAAGGGATGCATGCAGATGCGCCTGCCTCCGGCAGGCGCTTGAAGCGCATTTGACCCGAAAAGGGTAAAAACTTAGACAGTGCCCCTGCCGTAAAATTACGGGGCGTCGCCTCACGCCGCGCGGATCTTGCCGAGGAAGTCGCTGACGTCGTGGCCGAGCTGGCGGCTCTGGGTCTCCAGCATCTCGGAGGCCTGTTTCACGTTGTCGGCGGCGGCGGCAGCAGCGTCCGCATCGGCTTTGACGCCGGTGATGTTGTCCGAGACGTTCTTGGTACCCTGCGCCGCATACTGCGTGCTGCGCGTGATCTCCTGGGTCGCCGCGCCCTGCTCCTGCACGGCGGCGGCAATCGCGGTCGCGACCTCGTTGACCTCGCCGATGATGCCGCCGATGGTCTGGATCGCGTTGATGGCGTCGCCGGCGACCTTCTGGATGTCGGCGATTTGTTCCGAGATTTCCTCGGTCGCCTTCGCGGTCTGGCTCGCCAGCGACTTCACCTCTGAGGCGACGACCGCAAAGCCGCGGCCGGCTTCGCCGGCGCGCGCCGCTTCGATCGTGGCGTTGAGCGCGAGCAGATTGGTCTGCGCCGCGATGGTGTTGATCAGGCCGACGACCTCGCCGATGCGTCCGGCGGATTTTGCAAGACCCTGCACGGTGCCGTCGGTTTCGCGCGCCTGCGTGACGGCGCGGCCGGCGATGCCTGCGGCGTGCGCCGCCTGCTGGCTGATGTCGTTGATCGAGGCGGAGAGCTCCTCGGCCGCGGCGGCGACGCTGTCGACGCTCATGGACGCGTCATTGGAGGCCTTGCCGGCGATCTGGACGCGGTCGTTGGTCTGGCGCGACACGGCGGAGAGATCGCCCGAGGTCTTGCGCATCTCGCCGGAGGCTTCGCTGAGCTCGCCCAGCGTCTTGCGCACCGCGCCCTCGAACTCGCCGACATAGGCCTCGACCGCGCGCTGGCGCGCGGCCGCGCCGACGTTGCGCTCGCGCTCGTGCTCCTCGATCTTGAGCTTCTCGCTCGCCTGCTGCTTGAAGGTTTCCAGCGCGCCGGCAAGCGCGCCGATCTCGTCCTGGCGGTCGAGATAGCCGCTGTCGACCGCAAGGTCGCCGCCGGCGACCTTCAGCATGGCGTCGCGGATGGTGTTGAGGGGACGGATGACGCGGCGGCTGACCAGCATGATGGCGCTGGCGGCGAGACCGATGGCGAGCGCCAGAAGCGCGAGCTGCACGATCAATGCGCGCTGCGCCGCGGAGCGCTGTTCCAGCGTGTGGCTCTTGGCGCCGTCGAGTGCGGCTTCGGCGACGGCCACCGCGCTGGAAAGGCGGCCCACCGTGACGGGGGTCCACTGGTTCGCAGTCATTTCGGCCTTTTCGCCGCCGGCGAGCGTCGTGGCCAGGCGGTCACGAAGGGCGAGATATTGCGGCTCGAAATAGGCGGCCTTGGCCGCGGCCATGGCCGATGACAGCGCCGGCGGCAGTTGCATGCCCGAGGCCGACAATTCCAGCGCCTTCCACATCGCGGCCGTTCCACCGACAAACTGGGTGTAGGCGAGGCGCGCTTCCGGCGCGATGCGGCCGGCGTTGAGGCCGGTCGAGATGATCAGCGAGGCTTCGCCGCCGGTGTTGCGCAGCAGCCAGGCGTTCTGCTTGATCGAGAGCAGCTGGTCGATGGCCGCGTCCTGGTGATTGACGGTGGCGGCCAGAACGTTCGAGAGCTTGTCGAGCGTCTCGAGCAGGCTACCCGTCGTCTCCATATATTCCTTGGGCAGACCGGCGCGGCGCTGGTCCTTCGGCTTGGCGACGTCCTCCCAGAACTGCTTTTGCTCTTCGGTCAACAGCTTGTGGAGCCGCGCGAGCTCCGGCACCATCGTACCCGATTGCGGGAAGTCCATGGCCGGCAGCAGCTCCAGCGCGCGTGCCATTGCGGGCATCTCGGCGTCCCGGATCGCGCGCAGATATTTCTCGATCTCGCTATCCATCGGCTCGGTCGCATTGAGGAGCCGCGTCGTGGTCGAGCGATCGGTGCGCAAATTGTGCATCGCCTTGAACAGATCGGCGGAGGCGTCCGCAATCTGCGAGATGCGGTTGGCGGTCCTGAGGCGATCCCACGATTCGTAGGCAGTGAGTGAGAGTGCGATGACCACACAGGCCGACGTGATCGCGATCACCGCCTTCAGCAGCGCGGATACGGTCAGACGATTCAGCATCGAAGTCCCCCAATTCCCATTGCAAAGTTCGTGAAGGCGCCCCGGCAACAGCGGAAAAACAAGGGGCACGCGGATCGGCAATCGCATTGCCGTTTGCGGCTCGCGGCCCAAACGGTGTCTGCATCTGAAACGAAAAGGGTAAAGTTTTAGCAGGATCGGCTGATCGTAGAAGTACGTATTTACTAGAAGTTGCAGAGGGTTGCCGCGCTGGAACCAGCGCGGGAGATAGGCGTTAAGAGATCGTCGGCAATTTGCCTGAAGGGGGGTCTAGCGATGCTGGTCGGCGTACTCGTCACCTTTCTCGTCATTATTCTCGTACTTTACCTCATCAACATGCTGCCGATGGACGGTCGCGCCAAGCAGATCGCGCGCGTGGTCGTCATCATCATCGGTGTGGTGTCGCTGCTGAAATATTTGACGGTGTTTTAGCGGGCCGTTGGGTCGCGTAGCCCGGATGAGCGCAGCGACATCCGGGATGCCGCAATCAAAGGTCCCGGATGTCGCTTCGCTCATCCGGGCTACGCGGCTTACCACTCCTTAAAACAAGAAGCCCCGGCGTGAGCCGGGGCTTCGTTCGTAGCTGCGTCAGTGCAGCGACTTGAGCCAGTCATCGACGTCCTGACGGACCTGGTCCTTGGCCTTGCCGTAGCGTTCCTGGAGCCGGCCCTCGAGCTGCTCGCGACGACCCTCGATCAAGCTGAGATCGTCGTCAGTGAGCTTGCCCCACTTTTCCTTGGCCGAGCCCTTGAACTGCTTCCAGTTTCCTTCGATTCGATTCCAGTCCATTGACCATCTCCCGTTGGTTGATGGCCGTACAACGCGACCGGGGTGCCGCCGTTCCGATCTGCGCCGCGACGTTCGACCGCCACATTCTCTTCGGGTGCCCAACAAAAAAAGCCCCGGCTTACGCCGGGGCTTTTGACGGAGCAGCCAGACTCAACCCGCCGCTTTGGCCTCGCGACGGCGGGCGGTGAGGATGTATTCGGTGTAGCCGTTGGGCTGCTCGCGGCCCTTGAAGATCAGGTCGCAGGCGGCCTTGAAGGCCGTGCCGTCGAAGGCGGGTGCCATCGGCTTGTAGATCGCGTCGCCGGCGTTCTGCTTGTCGACGACGACGGCCATGCGCTTGAGCGACTCCATCACCTGCGCTTCGGTGATCACGCCCTGGTGCAGCCAGTTGGCGAGATGCTGGCTGGAGATACGCAAGGTGGCGCGGTCTTCCATCAGGCCGACGTCGTGGATGTCGGGCACCTTGGAGCAGCCGACGCCCTGGTCGATCCAGCGCACGACATAGCCCAGGATGCCCTGGCAGTTGTTGTCGATCTCCTGCTTGACGTCATCGGGTGCCCAGTTCGATTTCGACACCGGAATGGTGAGGATGTCGGACAGCTTTGCGCGCGGGCCGCCCTTGGTCAGCTCCTGCTGGCGCGCGGTGACGTTGATCTGGTGATAGTGCAGCGCGTGCAGCGTCGCGGCGGTCGGCGAGGGCACCCACGCCGTGGTGGCGCCGGCCTGCGGATGGGCGAGCTTCTGAGCCAGCATGTCCGCCATCTTGTCGGGCGCGGCCCACATGCCCTTGCCGATCTGGGCATGGCCGGGCAGGCCGTCGATCAGGCCCATGTCGACGTTCCAGTCCTCGTAGGCCTTGATCCAGGCCTGCGCCTTCATCTCGTTCTTGCGGATCATCGGGCCCGCTTCCATCGAGGTGTGGATCTCGTCGCCGGTGCGGTCGAGGAAGCCGGTGTTGATGAACATGATGCGCTTCGACGCGCGCTGGATGCAGGCCTTGAGGTTGACGGTGGTGCGCCGCTCCTCGTCCATGATGCCGACCTTGAGCGTGTTCTCAGGGAGCGAGAGCATCTTCTCGACGCGGTCGAAGATCTCGCAGGTCAGCGACACCTCGTCGGGGCCGTGCATCTTCGGCTTGACGATATAGGCAGATCCCGTGCGGCTGTTCCTGGTCTTGGAGTTGCCCTTGAGGTCGTGGATCGCGAGCAGGCCGGAGACGGCGGCATCGAGCAGGCCTTCCGGAATCTCCTCGCCCTTCTCGTCCAGCACCGCATCGGTGAACATGTGGTGACCGCAATTGCGCATCAGGAGCAGGCTGCGGCCGTGCAGCTTGACCTCGCCCTTGCCGTCAGGCGTCTTGTAGCTGCGGTCGGCGTTGAGCGCGCGCGTCAGCGTCTTGCCGCCTTTTTCGAAGTCCGCCGACAGCGTGCCGTTCATCAGGCCGAGCGTGTTGCGATAGACCAGCACCTTGTCCTCGGCATCGACCGCGGCGACCGAATCCTCCATGTCGAGAATGGTCGAGACCGCGGCCTCCATGATCATGTCGGCGACGCCGGCCGGATC
Source organism: Bradyrhizobium sp. CCGB20 (assembly GCF_024199855.1). NCBI lineage: Bacteria > Pseudomonadati > Pseudomonadota > Alphaproteobacteria > Hyphomicrobiales > Nitrobacteraceae > Bradyrhizobium > Bradyrhizobium sp. CCGB20. The sequence goes on from NZ_JANADN010000001.1 coordinate 1,186,702, forward strand.
GTCCTTGCCGATCGTGCTGCCACGATCGATCGTCACCTCGACATGCAGGCCGTTGTTAACAAGCAGCACGGCGCTCGGTGCGGCCGCATCGCCCTGGAAGCCCGCGAACTGCGCGGCGTTCTTCAGCGCCGTGGCATTGCCGCTCTTCAGCTTCACCGCGAGCTGGCCCGCGACGACGCTGTAGGCGGTGACGTCGGTGTGGCTGCCGGTCGCGAGCGGCGCGGCGGCATCGAGGAAGGCTTTCGCCTTGGCGATCACCTTGTCGCCACGGGCCTTGTTGTAGCCCTTGCCGCTTTCGGAGGGATCGTGAGGGATCGCGTCGGTGCCGTAGAAGGCGTCGTAGAGCGAGCCCCAGCGCGCATTCGCCGCGTTCAGCGCATAGCGTGCGTTGGTGAGAGGCACGACGAGCTGCGGCCCGCAGATCTTGCCGATCTCCTCGTCCACATTGGCGGTCTCGACCTTCTGCGTCGCCGGCTCCGGGACGAGATAGCCGATCTCCTTCAGGAACGCGGTATAGGCATCGAGGTCGAATGCCTTGCCCTTGTTGGCACGGTGCCAGTCGTCGATCTTGGCCTGCAGCGTGTCGCGCACGGCGAGCAGCGCACGGTTCTTCGGCCCCAGGTCCTTGATGATGCCTGCGACCCCGGCCCAGAACGCATCCGGTGCGATCCCCGTCTTCGGGGCCGCTTCCTTGGCGATGAAGTCAAACAGGACGGGAGCGATCTTCAATCCGTGGGCATCGACGCGTTTCATGATGGGCTTTCTTGTTGGAAATGGCTGTTTTTGGCTGCTTTTGACCCGACAGCAGCAAAATGCGCCCACTGGGGGCGGCTTTCGAGGGCCTATTAGCCCCAAAAAGGAGGCCGTGAGAAGACCCCCAGGGGTTTGTCAAAATGTCAAGAAGAGGTGTGGGGGCGGGGCGTTTTACAAGCGATGGAGCCCGGCTTCGCGCCACGCGCACAACTGAGCGCCCTCCCCCCTTGCGGGGGAGGGCGGGGGCGAGGGGTAGTCCAGGAAAAGGTGTGTCTGAAATCGACGGAGCGGAGTGCGCTCGTTGACGGAGAGAGTCCCCGTGCGGACCCCTCTCCCTAACCCTCCCCCGCAAGGGGGGAGGGAACGCAGCGGAGCGAGCAGAGAAAGCGCGCGCTCAAATATTCGCGGCGAGGTCCACGAGCTCGTCGAACAGCACGCCGGTCGTCTTCAGCATGCGCTCGATCTCGTCCGCCGCATCCGCAACCGTACGAGCCGAGGTGTCGATCACGAGCTCGGCCGCCTCAGGCGTCTCATAGTCGTTGCCGATGCCTGTGAACGAGGCAAGTGCGCCGGCGCGGGCCTTCTTGTAGTGGCCCTTGGGGTCGCGCTCCTCGCACACGCCGGCCGGCGTCGCGACATGAATCTCGCGGAACGCGGTGTCGGCGATGCGGCGCGCGGTGGCGCGGTCCTCGCGCGCCGGCGAGACCGCGGCGACGATCGCGATATGGCCGTTGCGGGCGAGATGCGTCGCGACTTCGGCGAGGCGGCGGATGTTCTCGCTGCGATCGGCGGCGGAGAAGCCGAGATCGCTGTTGAGCCCGGCGCGCAGCGTGTCGCCGTCGAGCAGGATCGGCGAGCCGCCATTGGTGAACAGGCGCCGCTCCAGCGCCTTCGCCAGCGTCGACTTGCCTGATGCAGGCAGGCCGGTGAGCCAGACCACGGCGCCGTTGTGGCGGTAGCGCGCGGAGCGCTCGTCGGGCCGCAGCGCGGATTCCACCGGCACGATGTCCACGGGCACGGCGCGCTGGCCGGCATCAACCGACAGCACGAGACCACCGCCGGCGATGCGCCCCGAGACTTCGATCACGAGACGGCCGGTGTGCGGATTCTCGGTATAGGGATCGGTCGCGATCGGATTGGACAGCGAGATGTCGATCTCGCCGACATGGTTGCGGCCGATCGCCTTGTTCTCGGTGCTCGACAGCTCGCCGGGATCGACCGCCTTCTCGATGGCGACCACGGTGGCGCGGCTTTCCTTCGGGCCGCAGCGGACCAGGAGCTGGTCGCCCTTGGCGAGCGGCTTGTCGTGCAGCCAGAAGATGCGCGCGCGCAGGCGGCGCGTCTCGCGCGGCGCGGAGCCGGCATGCGCGACAATGTCGCCGCGCTCGATGAACAATTCGCGGTCGAGCGTGATGCCGACCGAGCGGCCCGCGCCCTGCCGTCCCGCGACCGGCGTCACCGGCCAGCTCTCGACCGTCTTGATCCTGGCGATCTTGCCGGCGGGCATGATCACGATCTCGTCGCCGGCAATGAGGCTGCCGGATTCGATGCGGCCGGCGACGATGCGGCGGTCGTCGAACTTATAGATCGCCTGCACCGGCAGCCGCAGCGCCAGCGCTTCCAGCGCCCGTGCGGGCTCGAGGGCGTCGAGCGCCTCGACGACGGTCGGGCCCTTGTACCAGGAGATGCGGTCGGTGCGTTCGGCGACGCCGTCGCCGTCGCGCGCGGAGATCGGGATCACCGCGGTCGGCGTCACGCCGAGGCCCTGCAAATGGGCCGAGATCTCGTCGCTGATTTCCTTGAAGCGATCGGCGGAGAAGTCGACGCGGTCCATCTTGTTCACGACGATCGCGACCTGCTTCACGCCGAGCAGATGCAGCAGATAGCCGTGCCGACGGGTCTGGTCACGCACGCCTTCGAGCGCGTCGATGATCAGCACCGCGCCGTCGGCCTGCGAGGCACCCGTGATCATGTTGCGCAGGAATTCGGCATGGCCGGGCGCGTCGATCAGCACGATGTCGCGCGAATTGGTGCGGAAACGGATCTGCGTGGTGTCGATGGTGATGCCCTGGTCGCGCTCGGTCTGGAGCGCATCGAGCAGGAACGACCATTCGAACGGCATGCCGCGCCGGGCGCTGACGGCCTTGAGCATTTCGAGCTTGCCGTCGGGCAGGCTGCCGGTCTCGTGCAGGAGGCGGCCGACCAGCGTCGACTTGCCGTGGTCGACATGGCCGACGATGACGATGCGGACCTGCGGTCGCGTCGTGCCGTTCGGCGTGGCAGGCGAAGCGGGAGTGACGATCATGTTCATAGGGCGCTCGCGTCCTTGGATCAGAGATAGCCGGCGACGCGCAGGCGCTCGAAGGCGTCCTCGGTCTCGTGGTCGAGCGCGCGTCCCGCACGCTCCGGCACCTTGGTCTGCTCGAGCTCGGCCAGGATCTCGTCGATGTTCGACGCGGTCGAAGCAACCGGATTGGTGATGTCCTGATCACCGAGCGAACGATAGCGCTTGCCGTTCTGCGAGAGGTACAGCGGGATGATCGGGATGTTCTCGCGCTTGGTGTAGGCCCAGATGTCGGCCTCGGTCCAATGCAGGATCGGGTGGATGCGCAAATGCGCGCCTTGCGGCGGCGAGGCGTTGAAATGGTCCCAGAACTCCGGCGGCTGGTCGCGGACGTCCCAATTGCCTTCGAGACCGCGCGGCGAGAACACGCGCTCCTTGGCGCGCGTTGCTTCCTCGTCGCGGCGGATGCCGGCGATCAGGCCGTCAAAGCCGTATTTGGCGAGCGCCATCTTGAGGCCCTCGGTCTTGCGCGCGGCGGAACGGGCGGCCGGCGGCAGCGTTGGGTCGACGGCGTCGATGGGCGGGCAGGGCTCGACGCGCAGATCGAGATCCCACTCCTTCCCGTAATGATCGCGGAAGCGATACATCTCCGGAAACTTCTTGCCGGTGTCGACGTGGAGGGCGGGGAACGGCAGGCGGCCGAAGAACGCCTTGCGCGCCAGCCAGATCATGACGTTGGAGTCCTTGCCGAGCGACCACAGCAGGGCGATCTTCTTCAAACGGCCAAAAGCCTCGCGGAAGATGTAGATGCTCTGCGCCTCGAGCTGGTCGAGATGGTCCATGCTGGGGGCGGTCAGCCCGACGGAAATTTGCTCGGAAACGGGAGTCCGGGAGTCCCGTCCATCTGCACCGGAATCGGTCCTGAGAAGATGCATCTCTGCCACTTTGCGTTTGGAGGCGAATTTTCTATAGTTGCGGTGCAGAAGAGAAGAAAAAATTTTCTCTTTGCGCGCTCGAAACGACACATATATAGAAAATAATTCCAGTCAACCCCGGATGTGGGGGAAGCGAGTATCGCATGCGGTTCTTGCCGGTGTTTCTCGATCTCAAGGCCGGTCCGGTGGTTCTCATCGGCGCGGGTGAGCTTTTGCGCGCCAAATTGCGTGTGCTCACTGCTGCCGGCGCGCGCATTCGCGTGCATGCGATCGACGGCAATCATGACCTGGGTCTCGGCTCCGAGGACCAGGCGCGCATTGAAATCGCGACGACTGATCCGCTCACCGCCGACCTCTCGGGCGTCATCGCCATCGTCTGCGCCGGCGCGGGCGATGTCGGCGTTGCGATGTCGGTCCGCGCCAAGGCGCTTGGCCTGCCCGTCAACGTCATGGATGATCTCGAGCATTCCAGCTTCATCTTCCCGGCGATCGTCGATCGCGGCGATGTCGTGGTGGCGGTCGGCACCGGCGGCACCTCGCCGGTGGTGGCGCGTCGCGTGCGCGAGAAGATCGAGGCGCTGCTGCCGGCGCGCATCGGCGAGCTCGCCGAGTTCATCGGCGGCGTCCGCAAATCCATCAACGAGCGCATCGCCGAGTTTCCGCTGCGCCGCCGCTTCTGGGAACGTGTCATCGACGGTCCGATCGGTGCCTCCGTTCTCGCGGGTCGCAAAGGCGAGGCGGATGCCGCGCTCAAGGCGATTGCTGATCCGTCCGAATTCGCGCGTGCCGACAAGCCGGAAGGCTCGGTCGCGCTGGTCGGCGCCGGTCCCGGCGATCCTGACCTGCTCACCATCAAGGCGCTGCGCGCGTTGCAGGATGCCGACATCGTCTTCCACGACGAGCTGGTCTCGGGCGAAATTCTCGACCGCATCCGCCGCGACACCACGCGCGTTCCGGTCGGCCGCCGCGTCGGCAAGCCCGGCATCGGCCAGGACGCCATCAACAAGCGCATGATCGAGGCCGCGCAGTCAGGTCAGCGCGTGGTGCGGCTGAAGGGCGGCGATCCCTTCGTGTTCGGCCGCGGCGGCGAAGAGGTCGAGGCGCTGCGCGCCGCCGGTGTCGCCTATTCGATCATTCCCGGTATCACCGCAGGACTCGGCGGCGCCGCCGATTTCGAAGTGCCGCTCACCTACCGTCATGAAGCAACCCGCATCACCTTCCTCACCGCGCACAAGGCGCGCGACGCGGAAGCCGTGGACTGGTCGACGCTGACCGACACCAAAATGACCGTCGTGGTCTACATGGGCATGACCGCCGCGCCCGCCATTCGCGCCGGCCTCTTCGCTGCCGGACGTTCGCCGGAGACGCCGGTCGGCGTGTTCGCCCGCGTCACGCGCCCCGATGCGCAAGGCGCGATCGGCACGCTGCGCGATCTGTCCGAACTCGTGCGGCGGACCCATGGTGGTCCCGCCATCCTCATCATTGGCGACGTGGTCCGGCATGCCGGCTCGCTTCGCCGCCAAACCCCAAACCAAATCATCTCTGACTTATTGGATGCAGCCGAATGACCTCCCCGCTCGAACAGAAGAAGATCAAGATCGCCGGCCCCTCGGTCGTGACCGCGAACCGCACCTGGGACGGCATCGTGGTTTACCGCACCGCCGCCAAGAGCTGGTCCGCGGACCTGTCGGAAGCCGCGATCGTGCGCAACTCCGACGAGGCGAAAGCGTTGCTTGCGGAGTCCGTGGCCGATGACGTCGGCGCGATCGGTCCCTATATCGCCCCGGTGCAGGTCGGCGCGGACGGCAAGATCGAACCCGGCAATCTGCGCGAACAGATCCGCCGTACCGGTGTCACCATCGGACAGCCGGCCCAGGTTTAAGGCGCTTTCTTATGTATGCTTACGACGAAATCGACCGCACGCTCGTCAACGAGCGCGTCTCGGAGTTCCGCGACCAGGTGAAGCGCCGCCTCTCCGGCGAGCTCACCGAGGACGAGTTCAAGATCCTGCGGCTTCAGAACGGCGTCTATCTGCAACTGCACGCCTACATGTTCCGCGTCGCGATCCCCTATGGAACGCTGGCGTCGAACCAGTTGCGGGCGCTCGCCCATGTTGCGCGCAAATATGACCGCGGCTACGGCCATTTCACCACGCGGCAGAACATCCAGTTCAACTGGATCAAGCTCGCCGAGCTGCCGGATGCGCTGGCCGATCTCGCCGAAGTCGGCATCCATGCGATGCAGACATCCGGCAACAACATGCGCAACGTCACCTCGGACCAGTGGGCCGGCGTCGCGCCCGGCGAGATCGAGGATCCCCGCATCTGGTCGGAGCTGATCCGCCAGCACACCACGTTGCATCCGGAATTCTCGTTCCTGCCGCGCAAGTTCAAGATCGCGATCACCGCGTCGGACCATGACCGCGCCGCGATCAAGATCCACGACATCGGCTTGAAGCTGATCAAGAACGAGAAGGGCGAGACCGGCTTCGAGGTTCTGGTCGGCGGCGGCCTCGGCCGCACGCCGTTCATCGGCAAGACCATCAAGCACTTCGTCCACGGCCGCGACATCCTCAGCTATATCGAGGCGATCCTCCGGGTCTACAACCAGTACGGCCGCCGCGACAACATCTACAAGGCGCGCATCAAGATCCTGGTGCACGAGCTCGGCATCGAGAAGTTCTCGCGCGAGGTCGAGGAGGAGTGGCAGCACATCCGCAACTCCTCGCTCCAGATCGACGACGAGGTGATCGAGGACATCCGCTCGCGCTTCACCTATCCTGCGTACGAGAAGCTGCCGCACAATCCGGACGAGCTGCGCCAGGCCGCGGCCGATCCCGATTTCGAGGCGTGGCGCAAGAACTCGGTGTCGCCGCACAAGGTGCAGGGCTATTCCATCGTCACCATCTCGCTGAAGCCGATCGGCGCGCCTCCGGGCGACGCTACGGCCGAGCAGATGGATGCGCTCGCCGATCTCGCCGACCGTTATTCCTTCGGCGAGATCCGCGTCGGCCACGAGCAGAACCTCGCGCTGCCGCATGTTGCCAAGCGCGACCTGCCGGCGCTGTGGAAGGCGCTCGACAAGCTCGGGCTCGCGACGCCGAACGTCAATCTGATCACCGACATCATCGCCTGCCCCGGGCTCGACTATTGCTCGCTGGCGAACGCGCGCTCGATCCCGATTGCGCAGGAGCTCACGCGGCGCTTCGCCAACCACGAGCTCGCCAACCTGATCGGCCGTCTCCACATCAACATCTCCGGCTGCATCAATGCCTGCGGCCACCACCATGTCGGCCATATCGGCATCCTCGGCGTCGAGAAGAACGGCGAGGAGGTCTATCAGATCACCATCGGTGGCCGCGCCGACGAGGGCGCCGCACTCGGGACCCTGATCGGTCCCGGCGTCAAGTTCGACGAGGTCGCCGACGTCGTCGAGGACATCGTGGAAGCCTATCTGGCGCTGCGCGAGCGGCCGGAAGAGCTGTTCATGGACACGGTGAAGCGCCTCGGCGTCGAACCCTTCAAGGAGCGCGTTTATGCCACTCGTTAACGGCGGAAAGATCGCCGACGACGGCTTCGTCAAGCTGGCCGTCGACACGCCGCTGCCCGAGGGCGGCGACATCCTGGTGCCGGCCGAGCGTTTCCTGAGCGATGCGGACGCGCTGCTCGCGCGCGCCGGCAAGGTCGGGGTGATCTGGCCGAACAGCCGCGACATCGGCGAACTGGTGCCCTATCTCGGCAAGATCGCAGTCGTCGCGCTGGTGTTCCCGACCTTTCGCGACGGGCGTGCCTACAGCCAGGCGCGGCTGCTGCGCGAGCGCTACAATTACCGCGGCGAGTTGCGTGCGACCGGCCAGATCCTGCGCGACCAGTTCGTGTTCATGCTGCGCGCCGGCTTCGATTCCTTCGAGGTCAAGAAGCAGGCCGACGCGGAAGCCTTCATGCAGACCGCAAAGCGCTATTCGGTGTTCTATCAGCCGACCGGTGACGGCCGCATCACGGCTCTGCACCGGCGCATGCAGCTGCGTCACTCCGAGGGTGTCGGCACGTGAACGCAATCGCGCCTCAGGTCTCGTCGCGTTCTGTCTCCGCGCTGCCGTCGGCGGAAGAGCTCGACCGTGCACTGCGCGATGCATCGCCCGCCGAGGTCGTTGCTGCGGCCCTGAAGGCGGTTGGCCGTGAGAAGCTTGCGCTGGTGTCGTCCTTCGGCACGGAATCGGCGACGCTGCTGAAGGTCATGGCGGACGTCGATCCGGCGATCCCCGTGATCTTCCTCGACACCGGCTGGCTGTTCGAGGAGACGCTGGCCTACCGCGACACGCTGATAGCGCAACTCGGCTTGACGGACGTCCGTTCGATCAAGCCGGCCGAGGAGGCGCTGTCGCGTGAAGATCCCGACCGCGACCTCTGGTTCTCCGATCCCGACGCCTGCTGCCGCATCCGCAAGGTCGAGCCGCTGGCGCGTGCGCTGAAACCGTTCGACGCCTGGCTCAACGGCCGCAAGCGCTTCCAGGGTAATGCACGCGCCGATATTCCCGTCGTCGAGGACGACGGCGCGCGGTTGAAATTCAACCCCTTCGCCAACGTCTCGCGCGAGGAACTCGAAGCGATTTTCGTCCGCGCCAAATTGCCGCGTCATCCGCTGGCGGAGTCCGGTTTCCTGTCGGTTGGGTGTATGCCTTGCACGAGCAGAACGACTGAGGGCGAGGATGCGCGTGCCGGTCGCTGGCGCGGCCGGGCCAAGACGGAATGCGGCATCCACACGATGAGGACTTCGTAGCACAGTCACGCTGCCACGCTGCGAACAAGAAAATCCGGTTCCGTTGACTTAAGCGCGTTTCGATTCGAGTTATGCCTGCATGTCTTCGCTGACACCGACGTCATCGAAGTGAATGGAGATGGACATGATGCGCCGTATCGTTCCGCTCGCTGCAGGACTGCTCGTGACAGGCTTGTTGGCAGGCTCGGCTCTTGCCGCCGACATCAATCTGCTGAACGTGTCGTACGATCCGACGCGTGAACTCTATGTCGAGTTCAACAAGTCGTTCGCGAACGCCTATCAGAAGGAAACCGGCAAGAGCGTCGAGATCAAGCAGTCGCATGGCGGCAGCGGTTCGCAGGCGCGCAGCGTGATCGACGGGTTGCAGGCCGATGTGGTGACGCTCGCGCTCGCCTATGACATCGACGCCATCGCGAACAAGGGCCTCACGGCGGCCGACTGGCAGAAGCGTCTGCCGCAAAATTCATCACCTTACACCTCGACCATCGTGTTCCTGGTGCGCAAGGGCAATCCCAAGGGCATCAAGGACTGGGACGATCTGCTCAAGCCGGGCGTCGCCGTCATCACCCCGAACCCGAAGACCTCGGGTGGCGCGCGCTGGAATTATCTGGCGGCCTGGGGCTTCGCACAGAAGAAATACGGCTCCGCCGACAAGGCCAAGGAGTTCGTCGGAAAGCTGTTCCAGCAAGTTCCGGTGCTCGATACCGGTGCACGCGGCGCCACCGTCACCTTCGTCGAGCGCGGTGTCGGCGACGTGCTGCTGGCCTGGGAGAACGAGGCGTATCTTGCGCTGAAGGAATTCGGTCCGGAGAAGTTCGCGATCGTTGCGCCGCCGCAATCGATCCTCGCCGAGCCGCCGGTCGCGATCGTCGACAAGGTTGCCGACAAGAAAGGCACCCGCAATGCCGCCGATGCCTACCTCCAGTACTGGTACACCAAGGACGGGCAGGAAATCGCCGCACGCAACTTCTATCGCCCGCGCGATGCCGAGATCGCTAAAAAGTACGAAAACTCGTTCGCAAAGGTCGAGCTGTTCACGATCGACGACGTTTTCGGCGGTTGGACCAAGGCGCAGAAGGAACATTTTGCCGACGGCGGCGTCTTCGATCAGATCTACAAGAACTGATCGGGCGCCTGGTTGGCTTTAGCAGGGGGCCTGGTGAGCGTACTCGCAGCACGACGCCGGACATTGCCGGGCTTCGGTCTCACGATGGGACTGACGCTTTCCTGGTTGTCCATCATCATCCTGATTCCGCTTGCCGGGCTGTTCCTGAAATCGTTCGAGCTCAGCCCCGAGCAGTTCTGGAACATCCTCTCCAGCCGCCGCACCCTCAACGCCCTGCGGGTCTCGTTCGGCCTCGCCTTTGCCGCGGCCTGCGTCAATCTCGTCATGGGCAGCATCATCGTCTGGGCGCTGGTGCGCTACCGCTTCCCCGGTCGGCGGATTTTCGATGCGATCGTCGACGTGCCCTTCGCGCTGCCGACGGCGGTTGCCGGCGTGGCACTGACCGCGCTGTTCGCCGAGAAGGGCTGGCTGGGCGCGCCGCTTGCCGCGCTCGGCATCAAGGTGGCGTTCACGCCGGTGGGCATCTTCGTCGCCATGATCTTCATCGGTATCCCCTTCGTGGTCCGCACCGTGCAGCCGGTGCTGCAGGATCTCGACCCCGAGCTCGAGGAGGCCGCGGGCAGCCTTGGCGCCAGCCGCTGGCAGACCATCATCCGTGTGATCCTGCCCTCGCTCGGACCGGCGCTGCTCACCGGGCTCGCGCTCGCCTTCGCCCGCGCGGTCGGCGAATACGGCTCGGTGATCTTCATCGCCGGCAATCTGCCGAATGTCTCCGAGATCGCGCCGCTGCTGATCGTGATCAGGCTGTCCGAATTCCGCTACGCCGATGCGACCGCCATTGCGGTGGTCATGCTCGTCGTCTCCTTCGTCATCATCTTCGCCGTCAACCGGCTCCAGCGCTGGGCGCAGAGCCGGATACCGGCGCGCTGAGGGCGGACCCATGACGCTGCAGATCGCAGATTCCGTCTCGCTGGCTTCGCCCGACGCGCGCGCGCGGGCGCACGCCGCTGCGGCACGCGACAGCCTCCGCACCGAGCCGCCCGCGGTGCGTATCACCATCATCGCGCTGGCGGTCACCTTTCTCACCGTCTTCGTCGTGCTGCCGCTGGCCGTCGTGTTCGCGCAGGCGTTCTCGAAGGGGATCCTCGCCTATCTTTCCGCGCTCGCCGAGCCGGAGGCGCTGGCTGCGATCAGGCTGACGCTGCTGGTCGCATTGATCTCGGTCGGCCTCAATCTCGTATTCGGCCTCGTCGCGGCCTGGGCCATCGCCAAGTTCGATTTTTCGGGCAAGACCTTCCTGATCACGCTGATCGACCTGCCGTTCTCGGTGAGCCCGGTGATCTCGGGCCTCGTCTTCGTGCTGCTGTTCGGCGCGCAGGGCTATTTCGGCAGCTGGCTCAGGGATCACGACATCCAGATCCTGTTCGCGGTGCCCGGCATCGCGCTCGCCACCACCTTCGTGACCTTCCCCTTCGTGGCGCGCGCGCTGATTCCCCTGATGCAGGAGCAGGGCACGCAGGAGGAGGAGGCCGCGATCTCGCTCGGCGCCTCGGGCCTGCAGACTTTCTTCCGCGTCACGCTGCCCAACATCAAATGGGGCGTGCTCTACGGCGTGCTGCTCTGCAACGCGCGCGCGATGGGCGAGTTCGGCGCGGTGTCGGTCGTATCGGGCCATATCCGCGGCGAGACCAACACCATGCCGCTGCTGGTCGAGATTCTCTACAACGAGTACCAGTTCGTTGCTGCGTTCGCGATCGCCTCGCTGTTGGCGATGCTGGCGCTGATCACGCTGATCGCAAAGACCGTTCTCGAACGTCACCTCGACGAAGGACAAGACGTCAATGACCATTGAAGTCAGGAATCTCGTCAAGAAATTCGGCAGCTTCAAAGCCCTCGACGGCGTCGACCTCAAGGTCGACAACGGCGAGCTGGTGGCGCTGCTCGGACCGTCCGGCTCCGGCAAGACCACGCTGCTGCGGATCATCGCCGGCCTCGACTGGCCCGACTCCGGCGACGTGGCCTTCAACGGCGAGGACGCGCTGACGCAGGGCGCGCGCGAACGGAACGTCGGCTTCGTGTTCCAGCACTACGCACTGTTCCGCCACATGACGGTGTTCGAGAACGTCGCCTTCGGCCTGCGCGTGCAGCCGCGCGCCGCCCGCAAGGACGAAGCGACTATCCGTGCGCGCGTCAAGGAGCTGCTCGATCTCGTCCAGCTCGACTGGCTCGCCGACCGCTATCCGAGCCAGCTCTCCGGCGGCCAGCGCCAGCGTATCGCGCTTGCCCGCGCGCTCGCGATCGAGCCGCGCATCCTGCTGCTCGACGAGCCCTTCGGCGCGCTCGATGCCAAGGTGCGCAAGGAATTGCGCAGATGGCTGCGCTCGCTGCATCACGAGATCAACGTCACCTCGATCTTCGTCACTCACGACCAGGAGGAGGCGCTCGAAGTCGCCAACCGCGTCGTGGTGATGGACAAGGGCAGGATCGAGCAGATCGGCTCGCCCGACGACGTCTATGAGAGCCCGGCGACCGCCTTCGTCCACGGCTTCATCGGCGAATCCATCGAGCTGCCGGTCCAGGTCGAAGGCGGCGTTGTCAGGCTCGGCGACCGGCCGCTGCGGCTCGCGGCGGACGGCCTTTCGCCTGGCGCGTCAAAACTGTTCGTGCGACGACATGACATGCTGGTCGGCCCGCCCGGCAGCGGCGCCTTCGAGGGCGCCGTGCAGCACGTCCGGAATTTCGGCCCCGTGCAGCGGGCCGAGGTCGCACTCTCCGGCGGCGAGACCATCGAGATCGACGCCCCTCGCGACAGGGAACTGCGCGCCGGCGACACGATCGGCCTCGAACCGCGCCGCTATCGGATATTTGCGGGCGCCTGAGCTGCCTCGACGGGTCGAATTTTCCTCAAAATTCACCTTTCAGCCACGGTTGGTATGCAACAACGGCCCTTCCTTTGGGGACTCCGATTCATGCGCGCTGCGGCCGCAATACTCATCACTTTGCTTCTCGCCGGCTGCGCCGGCAACGAAGCGCCGGTCCAGCAGCCGTCCATGTATGCCGACATGTCGGTCCCGGGCGCCAAGCTCGATGCGCAGGCGGCGGCGATCATGATCTCGCAATATCGCCAGAACAACGCCCTCGGCAACGTCGTGATCGACCCCGATCTGATGCGCCTCGCCGAATCCCAGTCCCAGGCCATGGCGGCGGCCAACAAGATGGACCATGACGTCCGCGCCCCGCTGGCCAAGCGCCTCAGCGCGGGCGGCTATCCGGCGACGGTGGCGGTCGAGAACGTCTCGGCCGGCTATCATACGCTGGCAGAAGCGTTTTCCGGCTGGCGCGACTCGCCTCCGCACCGGGCCAACATGCTCAAGAGCGGTGTCACAAAATTGGGCATCGCGGCGGGCTATGCTCCGGGCACCAAATACAAGGTGTTCTGGACCATGATCCTGGCCTCGACCGACCCCCGATAAGCCAGACTTGATCCCGGGATGCATTGACGCCGAGGCGGAGTGTCGCCACGGTGGCTCGCCGTTTGCGATTTTTTGTTAATGTTCCCGCATGACCGATCATAGCCCGGAAGTCGCAACAGTCCCCGCGAAGGCGCAGCGCGTCCTGGTCCTCCAGGGCGGCGGCGCGCTCGGCTCCTATCAGGCCGGCGCCTACCAGTCGCTGTGCCATTTCGACTTCGAGCCGGAATGGGTCGCCGGCATCTCGATCGGCGCGGTCAACGCCGCCATCATCGCCGGCAACGAGGGACAGACCCGCGTCAAGCGGCTCAAGGAATTCTGGGAGATGGTGTCGGCGCCGGTGCCGTGGAAGCCGATCGGCAAGAGCGATCACAGCCGCGAGCTGTTCAATTCCACCAGCGCCGCGCTGATCGCGACCTTCGGCGTGCCCGGCTTCTTCACCCCGCGCCTCCCGCCCGCGCCGCTCTGGCCGCCCGGCAGCCCGCAGGCCGAGAGCTACTACGACACCACGCCGCTGAAGAAGACGCTGGAGCGCCTGGTCGATTTCGATCGCATCAACGATCTGAAGACACGGCTGTCGGTCGGCGCCGTCGGCGTCACATCCGGCAACTTCAAATATTTCGACAATTACGAGTTCAAGAAGCTCGGCAAGGCCATCGGTCCCGAGCACATCATGGCCTCCGGCGCGCTGCCGCCGGGCTTTCCGTCGGTCGTGATCGAGGGCGAGCATTATTGGGACGGCGGCATCGCCTCCAACACGCCGCTCGACTACGTGCTCGATGCCGAGGTCGATCGCGACATGCTGATCTTCCAGGTCGACCTGTTCAGCGCCCGCGGCGACCTGCCGAATTCGCTGCTCGAGGCGACCGAGCGCGAGAAGGACATCCGCTTCTCCAGCCGCACGCGGATGAACACCGACAAGAACAAGCAGATCCACAACGCCCGCCGCGCCGTGCGCGACCTGATCGGCAAATTGCCGGATTATCTGAAGAACGACCCGTCCGTCGAATTCCTCGCGAAGGTGTCGCGCGAAAGCACCGTCACCGTGGTGCACCTGATCTATCGCAGCAAGAACTACGAATCCTCGTCCAAGGATTACGACTTCTCGCATGTCGCCATGGTCGAGCATTGGGAAGCCGGCGTGCGCGACGTGCATCTGTCGATGCGCCACAAGGACTGGCTCGAGCGGCCGCAGTCCGGCGAGACCATGGTGACCTACGATCTCACGGGGGACGTCACCGCGCCCCCGCCAAAAAGGAGCGAATAACATGGGTAGTCTGTCAGGCAAGAACGCCGTCGTAACCGGTTCGACCAGCGGCATCGGGCTTGCCTATGCGCGCGCCTTCGCCGCCGCCGGCGCCAATGTCGTCATCAACGGCTTCGGCTCGCCCGAGGACATCGAGAAGGAGCGCGCCAAGATCGAGTCCGATTTCGGCGTGAAAGCGGTGTATTCGCCGGCTGACATGACCAAGCCGGCGGAAATCGCCGGGATGATCGCTCTCGGAGAGAAGAGCTTCGGTTCGGTCGACATCCTCGTCAACAATGCCGGTATCCAGTTCGTCTCCCCGATCGAGGAATTCCCGATCGAGAAGTGGGACCAGATCATCGCGATCAACCTGTCCTCGGCCTTCCATGCGATCCGCGCCGCCGTCCCCGGCATGAAGAAGAAGGGCTGGGGCCGGATCATCAATACCGCGTCGGCGCACTCGCTGGTGGCCTCGCCCTTCAAGTCCGCCTATGTGTCGGCCAAGCACGGCATCGCCGGCCTGACCAAGACCGTGGCGCTCGAGGTCGCGACCCACAAGATCACCTGCAACTGCATCAGCCCCGGCTATGTCTGGACGCCGCTGGTGGAGAAGCAGATCCCCGACACGATGAAGGCCCGCGGCCTCACGCGCGAGCAGGTCATCAACGACGTGCTGCTCGACGCGCAGCCGACCAAGGAGTTCGTCACCTCCGAGCAGGTCGCAGCCCTCGCCCTGTTCCTGTGCGGCGACGATGCCGCGCAGATTACGGGCACCAACCTCTCGATCGACGGCGGCTGGACCGCGGAGTAGGACCATTCTCCGTCATGCCCCGGCTTGACCGGGGCATCCAGTACGCCGCGGCGTCCCGGCGCGATCACAGCCGTCTCTGGAATACTGGATCGCCCGGTCAAGTGTTTAGTCCGGAGACATAGCTGACACCTGTTCGGACACATCACTGACAGGTTGGGCGTTGGTCAAGTCGATGGATGCGACCTGCCAGCTGGCGAAGAAGATTCCGTAGTGGCCGTCACGATCCAGCGGTCGGATGGCAAGGCGTTCGCGTGCGAAAGCCTGGGGAACTTTCCAGAAGCGCCCCTTGAAGGAGATGTAGGGTCTGGTCGATGAGACCCTGCGCACGATCTCGCCGCTGTCATACGCGACGTTCGGAACGCGGGCCGGCATGGTACGGGCACTTGGCCGGAAGCGATCGGCAGGGACGTGCATATCCAGGCCCTCGTGGGGACGCTCCAGATTGTAGACCGGCCGCCAGGCATCGAAGGCACGCTGGACTTCCGGGAGGGTGCGGAAGCGGCGCATGGCAAAGACCTCGGCCTTCAGGGTGCGATGGAAGCGTTCGTTCTTGCCGCGGGCCTGTGGATGGCACGGCCTGGCATGGACCACCCTGACGCCAAGCTTGAGCAGCCACACCTTCAGTCCGGTCCAACGAATGCCGGACGTGTCGCCCCAGGGTGAGCCGTTGTCGGTGTAGAAGGCCTCCGGCAGGCCATAGCAGCGGAACGTCGCCGTCAGGTGATCCTGCACGGTCAGACGCTGCTCGTCGGCACAGGCCTTCAGGCACAGAACATAGCGCGAGTGATCGTCGACGATTGTGAGCGGATGGCAGCGCGTTCCGTTGGCGAGCGGCAGGTGCCCCTTGAAGTCCATCTGCCACAGCAGGTTGGGAGCTTCCTTCTCGAAGCGGTGCCCCGGATTTGGCGGTGCATTCTCGCTGGGGCTGACCCGGCCGTTCCGGCACAGGATCTGGTGCACCGTTGACGGCACAGGCACCGTCTGCCCGCCCCGCTTCAGGCAATGGGCGATCTTCCGCGCTCCCCAGGCCGGATGCTTGTCGCGCACAGCCAGAACCTGCGTCTCGACCGCGGGCTCACTCCGCCTGGGCATCGCGTGCGGGCGCCGCGAGCGGTCGGCCAGCTCCCGATCACCGGCCTGCCAGCGCGCCAGCCACTTGTAGCCAACATCAGGACTGATGTTGAACCGGCGGCAGAGCTCGCGCCGATTGGCTCCCTCTTGCAAAGCAAGCCGCACAAACTCGTGGCGCTGATCCATTACTGACACCTCATTCCAAGGCATGGACGGCCTCCCGAATCGGACCAATCCAGCCAATGTTGATGTGTCAGCTATGTCTCCGAACACCCGTCAGTGATCTGTCCGGGCTAAACATCAAGCCGGGCGATGACCGCGGGAATGGAGCGGGGTTTTCCGTTTCAATGCGTCCAGGCCAAAGCCGTCACGAACGCCGAGGACAGTTTCAATTCCGCGAACATGATCTTGCCGGCCACCACGAACAGCACGCTGGCCAGCGTAAGCCGCAGCACCGTCTCCGGCACGCGCGTCGCACTGTAGCTGCCGACGATGATGCCGGGCAGCGAGCCCATGAGCAGCACGCCCATGAGCGCCCAATCCACATCGCCAAGCGCCCAGTGCCCGATGCCGGCCACCAGCGTCAACGGCACCGCGTGCGCGATGTCGGAGCCGACGATGGTCGCCATCGGCAGGCGCGGGTAGAGCAGCAGCAGCACGGTGACGCCGACCGCACCGGCGCCGACGGACGAAATCGACACCAGCACGCCGAGCACGATGCCCGTGACGACGGTCGCGATCGCGGTGGTGCGCTCGTCGACACGTTCAAGCTTGCCGCGGTAGCGCTCCATGATTGCCTTGCGGAAGATCAGCGAGATCGCGGTCAGCAGCAGTGCAAAGCACAGCACCAGGTTGACCAGGCTGCGCTCGGCATCGCTTCTGAGGTCGAGCTTCCACAGCACGAACAGCGTCGCCGCGCTGGCGGGAATGCTGCCGCAGGCGAGCCGCAGCACCGCCGGCCAGTGCACACTGCGTGAGAAGCCGTGCACCACGCTGCCGCCGGCCTTGGTACCCGCGGCATAGAGCAGGTCGGTCCCGACCGCGGTGGCGGGATGGACGCCGAATAACAGGATCAGCAGCGGCGTCATCAACGAGCCGCCGCCCACGCCGGTCATCCCGACAAGCAGGCCGACGCCAAATCCGGAGGCGACATAGAGCGGATCGATCATCTCTGGGGAATCTTAGGTTTATCTCGTCGGTTGGGCAATATGACGTAGAATAAAATTTCCCTGTGGCGCAACTGCTTGGGCTGAATAAGAAAAATCTTGCTGCGGGCTGGCGGTG
Source organism: Bradyrhizobium sp. CCGB20 (assembly GCF_024199855.1). Taxonomy (NCBI): domain Bacteria; kingdom Pseudomonadati; phylum Pseudomonadota; class Alphaproteobacteria; order Hyphomicrobiales; family Nitrobacteraceae; genus Bradyrhizobium; species Bradyrhizobium sp. CCGB20. The sequence continues at coordinate 1,204,401 of NZ_JANADN010000001.1, forward strand.
GACAGGGGTTTTGCGCCGTCGCCTTGTAAGGTGCGAAATAGGCATTCTCCAGGCCAGCAGGTCTGGGTTGCAGCGCCTATTTGCCGAACGCCAGCACGTGCAGGCCGAGCCGCTGCCGCACGATCCAGAACAGCAGCACTGTCTCGAATGTCAGCGAGATCGAGGTTGCAGCCGCAGCGCCGTGGCCGCCGTAGCGCGGCACCAGCGCGATGCAGAGCACGACGTTCATCACGAAGGCCAGCGCGTAGGCGAGAGCGCAGATCTTCTGCTGGCCGAGCATGTTGAGCAGCCGCTCGACCGGTCCGATCGCAGAGCGCACCACGAGGCCGATCGCGGCGACGAACATGATGTCGTAGCCGACTGTGAATTGCGGGCCGAACAGCCAGAGCAGCGGCTTGCCCAGCGCAAGCAGCACGATGGTCGCTGCCAGCGACGGCCAGAACGTCCAGTTGATGGCATGCGCGACATAGGCCGACAGGCGCGCCTTGTCGCCGCTTGCGTTGTATTCGGCGAAGCGATGCGCCGTGGTCGCCGACATCGCGTAGTGGATGAACGAGACCAGGGCGAGCGTCTTCACCACCGCGAAATAGACGCCGACCTCGTCGGATGGGCGGAACTGCTGCAGCACCAGCACGTCGGTGTAGGACAGCAGCAGGTAGAAGCTCTCGACCAGCAGGATCGGCAGCGAGACGGCGAGCCAGCCGCTGACGTCGTAGGCCTTGGGGCCCGGCTCGATGTGATCGGCGAGCTTGCGGTTCAGCACCACCATCTGCCCGGTCATCGCGATCCACACTGCCCCGGCGCTCGCGACCATCGCCGCGACCGCGCCGAGATGATAGCCGAGCAGGAAGGCGCAGGCCGTGATGCCGATGATCAGCGCCTGGCGGATGATGAATTGCGGCATCAGGCCGAGCTGCATCCAGTCATGCGAGCGCGCGATGCCGTCCTGGGTGTTGGCGACGACGAAGGCCGGCAGCGTCATGCAGCCGATATAGAGCGGCAGCACCTCGGCCGGATCGATCCAGGGCGACAGCAGCTTGACGATACCGGCGAGCCCCAGCGACACCAGCGTGGACACGGCGAAGACCAGCCAGCGGCTGCCGGAGAGAAATCCGCGCAGCAGCGCATGCTCGCCGCCGGTGCGGTACTCCGGAATGATCTTTTGCGCGGAGGCCGAGATGCCGAAATCCATCATGCTGCCGAGCAGCAGCACCCAGGTCCAGACATAGACATAGATGCCGTAGTCGGACGTCCCCATCCAGCGCGCGAGCAGGACCTGCGAGAAATAGGCGAGGCCTGCACTGATCACCCGGATGATGAAGATGGTGCCGGCCAGCCGCCGCGTCAGCGACGCTTCGTTCGACCCGCCCGTCAACTTGGCGCGCAGCCGTGCGATGAGGCCGGCAGGTCCGGTCGTTGCGCGTTCTGCATCCATCACGGCCAATTCGAAGAGTCCCCAGGCATTCGTATCAGACGTCCCGCATGCGGCGGCAGGCCTGGGAATTAGCAACCATTCGTTAAGATTCGGTTGGGTGGGGGTGTTTCATATTCGGTGTTGTCCCGGACAAGCGAAGCGCAGATCCGGGACCCATAACCCCAGGGAGTAGTTGTTGCGCAAGCTGGTAACGCCGCGTCTTCGCCAAACCGATCCTGTGGTTATGGGTCCCGGATCGGCGCGCGCAAGGGCGCGCTTGTCCGGGACGACAACAGAGAGTGGCCCGGGCTCACTCCAGATTCGTATTGAACTCGTACGACTTCTCGGGCGCGACCAGCGTGAACTTCAACGCCGCTCCGTCGGGCTTGGCGCCCGGCGGCAGTCCATCGAGCTCGAAGGAAAATCGCCTCACGCCGGGCGGGCTGCGCTCGACCGGCGCCGGAATCGGCAACGCCCAATCGGGCGTCGGCCCCTCCACGTATAAATTGACGTCGCGGCTGTCAGGCACGACCACGTCGACCACCACATTCTTGGGCCCGTCACGCTTGACGTCGCGGATGGTCAGCGGATTGGGGTCGCCGATCGTGGCCGGCTTCGGCACGGTGTCGAGCGCGGTACGCAGATTGGCGTCCTCGGTCGAGGCGACGTTGTTGAAGCCGAGCTCGACATTGGCCTCGACGGGAATGCAGAGCTTCTCGCACACCGCGTAGTTGATCTCGGCGCGCAGCGTCACCGGCTTGTCGGGCGCCTTGGCCACGATGCGCAGCGGCAGCACGATCTGGCCGTGATAGCCGATCGAATGGCCGCCCGCGCCGTCATCGAATTTCAGCGGCGCCGGCCACATCACCGTCACCGCTTCGACATTGTCCGATTTCGAGAAATCGAACCGCGGCGGAACGCCGGAATCGCCGGGGATGCGCCAATAGGTCTTCCAGCCCTGCTGGAGCTGGAAGGCGATACCGCCAAGCAGGACAGCGCCGCTGCGCGATCCCGCCAGCAATCGCACTGCGGAATGGCCGTCGCGCTGCCAGGGTGACGCGTCGTCGGCGCGGGCTGCGAGCGCCAGCGACGACGCAAACAGGGTTGTCGCGACGCCAATCGCCGCACGCGTGGGAACTCTTGTCAGCATGGCACGTCTTTACAGGGTCCCCCCGGGGCAAACCATTGAATTGCTTGTGATGGATGCACTTGAATCAAGTCCGGGCAAGCCTTGATTTGACAGCGGCCCGGCCCGACATCAGGATAGGAATTGAAACCGGAGTGCTTTACCGATGGCTCCCACAGGCAAAAGGACGGGCGAAAGCACCCGCAGCGCGGGCCCCGCGCTCCCCAGTTCGGCCGGTTATCTCGACGGCCGGCTCCTGATCGCGATGCCCGTGATGGGTGATGAGCGCTTCGAGCGCTCGGTGATCTATCTTTGTGCGCATTCCGCCGAAGGCGCGATGGGCATCATCGTCAATCATCCCGCCGGCAGCATCGACTTCCCCGAGCTCTTGCAGCAACTCGGCATCATCAAGAAGGGCGAGCACATCAAGCTGCCGGAGAACGCCGAAAGCATGAAAGTGCTGCGCGGCGGGCCGGTCGACACCGGCCGCGGCTTCGTGCTGCATTCCAGCGATTTCTACATCGAGAACGCGACGCTCCGGATCGACGACGGCGTCTGTCTCACCGCGACCGTCGACATCCTGCGGGCGATCGCCAACGGCTCCGGCCCGAAGCACGCCATCCTCGCGCTCGGCTATGCCGGCTGGGCGCCGGGCCAGCTCGAGACCGAGATCCAGAGCAATGGCTGGCTGCATTGCGATGCAGATTCGGATTTGATCTTCGGCGACGACGTCGACGAGAAATACGGCCGGGCGCTGCGAAAGATCGGCATCGATCCCGGCATGCTCTCGAACGAGGCGGGGCACGCGTAGGTCTGGTGTGGTAGCTGCTCCGACAGTGCTGCGCGCCACCACCGCTGTCATGCGTCCCACCTTCGGTGTCGTCCCCGCGAACGCGGGGACCCATAACCCCAGGAAGAAGTTGTTGCGCTAGCTGATAACTCCGAGTCTTGGCCAAACCACTCCCTGTGGTTATGGGTCCCGGATCTGCGCTTCGCTTGTCCGGGACGACAGCGGAGGTTGGCGCGCGGCCTACTCCGCCGCCTGCTGCTGCACCGTCGGCTCCGTGCCCGCCACCGTCGCCCGGCGCATGTCGCGGGGCTGGGACTGGTCATAGCGGCGAACGCGATGCATGGTCTGGCGGTTGTCCCACATCACGAGATCATGCAGCTTCCATTTGTGGACGTAGACGAACTCCGCGTTGGTCGCGTGCTCGTTGAGATCGCGCAGCAACAGCCGGCCCTCCGGCACGCTCATGCTGACGATCTTGCCGGCATGCGATGACAGGTACAGCGACTTGCGGCGATGGACGGGATGGGTGCGCACCAGGCGTTGCAGCACCGGCTTGAACATCTGCTTTTCGTCGTCGGTGTAGTCGGTGAAGCCGAGTGATCCCCGCGAATACATCAGCGAGTGCTCGCAGACGAGATCCTCGATCTCCGCCTTGGTGTCGTCGTCGAGCGCGTCATAGGCTGCGCGCATGTCGGCGAATTCGGTATTGCCGCCCTTCGGGTTCACCACCCGCGCCGACAGCAGCGAGAATTTCGCGGGGATCGGGCGAAACGAGCTGTCGGAATGCCACAGGCAGTTGCCGAGATTGAACAGGTGCGCGCGGCTGTCCTTCGCCAGCGGCTTGCCGTCCTTGCCGAGATTAGAGACGTCGTTCAGGCCCGACTGGAGCCGGTAGTCCTTCTCCTTGGTCACGGTGCCGCCGCGCGCGTCCTCGCGCTGGCCGAAATTCAGCGCGAAGGCCATCTGCTGTTCGTCGGTGATGTCCTGGTCGTGGAAGACCAGCACCGCGTACTTGTCCATGGCAGCCTCGACCTCGCGCGCCTCATCCGGTGTAAGAGGCTTTCGCAGATCGAGGCCCGAAACCTCGCCGACAAAATGCTTCTGAAGCTGCCGGATGGCGATCGTCATGGCGTTTCTCCCGCGAACCGCGAGCGGTTGGTCCCGCTCTGCTGGTGAAAAAAGTTACTCTCGCACCCGCCGTTGTCAACGCTCGCCGCGCATGGCAGCCCGTAGCCCGGATGAGCGAAGCGACATCCGGGGCTCTCACCTCGCGGAAGGACCTTCCCGGATGTCGCTTCGCTCATCCGGGCTACCCCCCTCAATTCCTACGCGTTCCTCGCCATCAGTCCGCCGTCGACCGGGATCACCGCGCCGGTGAGGAAGGATGCGGCCGGCAGGCACAGGCTCAGCGTCATATGCGCGACCTCTTCAGGATCGCCGTAGCGGCCGAGGGCCGTGCGGCGCTTGGCATAAATGGTCTTGTGCTCCTCGGAGATGCGGTCGGTAATCGCGGTGCGGATCGGTCCCGGGCAGATGCAGTTGACGGTGATGCCCTCGCGGCCGAGCTCGACGGCGAGCGAGCGCGTGAGGCTGGCGACGCCGCCCTTCGCGGCCGAATACGGGCTGTGCAATGCGGTGGCGCCGAGCGCCTCGGTCGAGGCGATGTTGACAATGCGCGGGCTCTTCGACTTGCACAGGTGCGGCAGCGCGGCGCGGATGATGCGCGGATGCGCCGTCAGCATCACCGCGATGCCCTTGGCCCAGGCGTCCTCATAAGTCTCGTCGTCGATCGCGACGCGCACGGAGATGCCGGCATTGTTGACGACGATATCGAGCCCGCCGAAATGCGCGGCGACATCGGCAACCACGCGCTTGATCTCGCCGCCGTCGGCGACGTCGAGCTTCCACGCCTTCGCTGAACCGCCGCTCGCCGCGACTTCCTTTGTGACTGCTTGCGCACCTTGCTCGTCAAAATCAGTGACGGCGACGTTCGCGCCTTCGGCTGCGAACACGCGTGCGGTGGCGCGCCCCATGCCGCTTGCTGCGCCGGTAACGAGAACGGTCAGGCCCTTCACGGACCGGCTGAGCTGCTTGAAGTCGGACATGCTGTTTCCTCGCGGCGTCTTGTTTGTTGTTATGCGATTGACAAGGCTCGCATCGATCCGCAGACAGGTCAAACAAGCAAAACAAAAGGGGAGGCCGCGATGGCGAACGAGCTGGATTTCTCAGGCAGGCAGGTGCTGGTCGTCGGCGGTTCCAGCGGTATCGGCAACGGCATTGCGCAAGCCTTTCGCAGCAAGGGCGCTGCTGTTGCAGTCTGCGGCACGCGTGCTCACGCAACGGAATATTCGGCCGAGGAAGGCTCCAATCTCACAGGGCTGTCCTATGCGCAGCTCGATGTCAGCAACACAGGCGCGATCGAAGCCTTCAAGCCGTCGTTCGACCGGCTCGACATCCTGGTGCTCGCGCAGGGCGCGGTGCTCTATCGCCGCGGCGAGTTCGAGATGGCCGGCTTCCGCAAGGTCGTCGAAGTCAATCTGATGAGCCTGATGGCCTGCGCGACGCGGTTTCATTCCATGTTGCGCGATGCCAAGGGCGCGCTGATCATGGTGTCCTCGACCGCAGCCTATCATTCGACCATGGGCAATCCCGCCTACAACGCCTCGAAGACCGGCGCGGTCGGATTGACGCGGACGCTGGGCGAGGCCTGGGCCGAGGACGGCATCCGCGTCAACGGTATCGCGCCCGGCCTCGTCGACACCAAGATGACGAAGGTGACCACCGACAATCCCAAGCGGCTCGAAGGCGCATTGTCGCGCATTCCGCTGCGGCGATTGGGCACGCCGGCTGACATGGCGGGCGCGGCGCTGTTCCTGGCGTCTCCGCTGTCCTCCTACATCATCGGCCAGACGCTGGTCGTCGATGGCGGGCTGATCCTGTAGGTCTTGTAGCCCGGGTGAGCGCAGCGATACCCGGGAGCGGTGCAAGCAAGGTCCCGGATGTCGCTTCGCTCATCCGGGCTACGCCTACACTTTCGTCACGACTTGGAACTGCGTTGCTCCTGATCGGTTACTTGGGTTGACCCCCGAGGAGGAGCATCATGGATAAGGATCGGATTGTCGGATCGGCCAAGGAATTCGCTGGACGCGCGGAAGGCGCCGTCGGTGATCTCGCCGGCGATGCGCAGACACAGGCGTCGGGCAAGGCGCGGGAAGCCGCCGGCACCGTGCAGAATCTCTACGGCCAGGCAAAGGACGCCGTGCGTGACGCGACGGACACCGCGGCAAGCTACGCCAAGGACGCCTATGACAACAGCGGCGACACGCTTCGCGATGGCACGCAGGCGATTTCGAAGAAGGTGCGGGACAATCCGCTCGGCGCACTGCTGGTCGCCGGCGGCATCGGCTTCGCGCTCGCGCTCCTGATGTCGCGCCCTGCGCGTCGTCCTCCGCCGTCGCGCTGGCGTTACTACGGCTAGTCACCAAAACCCCGAACTCTCGTACCCGGGACGCAATGCGGCCCGGGTGCTGCGCAGCAGCGTTACACGCGGCTGCCCATTCGGGGTACGAGACCTCAACTCAGCAAATTACCGGAACATCTCCGCCGAACGCCCGACATTCCCAGGCGGGCGCGGGATCGCGGGATTAGGATTCGGATTGCGCGGTGCCGGCGCCAATTGACGCGGCGGTGGCTGCGGAGAGCCGAAGCTGAAGAAATCGCGGAATGACGGCGAAGCCTGGGCCGGCTGCTGCGGCTGCGCCGGCGGCTTCTTTGGCGCGAGCGGCTTGGGCGGTGCGATCGCCGCGGCCGCACCCGGCGTTCCTGATGGATTCGGATTGCTGCCGTCGGGCGTCGTCGCCGCAACAGGCGTATCGCCCTTGGCCTGCTCGCGGCCGACTTCGCGGCGCGGCCAGGCATAATCATCGGCACGGCCGGCGGGCGCGGCCAGCGGCTCACCCTTCACCATGGTCTTCGCGGCCAGCGCATCGACGGCGGCCGGACGCGTGCCCGGGCCGCCCAGCAATTGATCGGTCGAGATCGAGGCCGCAACCAGCGGCACGATCGGTCCCGCCAGCGGCCGCGGCGCGGGCTTGCCGGGCTCGGCGCTGGTGTCGGGGGTGGCAGGCTCGCTCGGCAGCGCGATCGGGCCGGAGCGTCCGGCGAGCAGGCGCGTGATCTCACGCTCGACATAGTGGGCGAGCTTGCGTGCGCCGGGTTTCGTGAAATAGACGCCGTCATAGCTGCGGAGCTGGCGGATCTGGCCTTCGAAGTCCGGACCCTTCTGGAGGAAGCGGCCGGCTTCGTCGACAAAGCCGTCCCAGACATCGACATAGGTGATGCCGGCCTTGCCCGCGCCTTCGCGGTAGAGCGAATCCAGGAACAACATGTCCGCCGTCCCCTTCGGGCCGCGGATCGCGGGCAGGCCGACCCAGAGCACCGGCACGCCCTTGGCCTTGAGGACGTTGGCCAGCTCCTCGATCTTCTTGCCGTAGAGCTCGACCCAGCGCTCGTCGCGGAATTCGTAGAGGCCGTTCGGGTTGCGCGCGGTCTTCTCGGGCGCTGCGGCCGCCGGTGTGTCGGCGTTGTCGGCATCGTCCTGCGGCAGGTCGGCGTCAACGGGCTTGTCGTCCGGCTTGGCGGCGGTGTCGTTGGGCTTTGCGTCGCCGGGCTTGGCGGGCTGCTTGGCGCGCGCGCCCTTGTCGTTCTTCTTGTCCTTGTCGGAAGGCTTGTCGGGCGCCGCCTCGCGGATCGCGACGCGGTCGTTGAGGCCGAGCATGACGACGATGACGTCAGGCTTCTCGGTCTCGAGGATACCCTTCGCAGCAGCCGCCCAGTCCGAGGGCTCGCCGCGCGGCTGGTACTTGATCAGGCCGGACGTGGTCTTGTGCTTGCGGATCACGCCCATGTCGGGCTGCTCGCTGTAGGCATCTTCCAGGCCATAGGCGAGCCAGTCCGCCATGCCGTCGCCGATCACCAGCACGTTCTTGTCGGCGACAGTGTCACGCTTGGCCGGCGCCGGCGCGCGCGAAAAGTCCTGGCGCGGCGCCTGCTGCTGCTGTTGCTGCTGGAACGGCGCAAAGAAGTCGCCGCCGAACCATCCACCGCCTCCGCCGTTGCGCGGCGGCGGTGCCTGGCGCTGCGGCGGGCCGCCGAAGCCGGGGAAGTTGAAGAACTGCGCCGAGGCGGGTCCCGCGACCGAGACCAAAATCGCAAGCGCCGTCCCCAGCGCGATCAACGGGCCGGTCTCGGTCAGCGCCTTGAAGAAGGACTTTGGCTTCGACATGCGATCTCGGGCACGCGCAATGGGATCGGAAGTGGTTCGATATAATAACGGAATCAGGCGCCAAACGGGCAGATTCTCTTTGCAGATTCTTCTGCCATACACCGGGGAACAGCCGTCCCCGTCAAGACGACCGGGCAAAATCCCTGTTCAGGGTTACTTTCGGCGCGATTTTACCGCTTACGGAGCTGGTCCAGCACGTCCGAGGAGGCAAATCCGTCGGCGGGGACCCCGATCGAGACCTGGAAGTTGCGCAGCGCCTCCCGGGTCTGGCCGCCGAACTGGCCGTCCGGGGTGCCCTTGTAGAAGCCGCGCTGGGCCAGCAGCTGCTGGAGTTCCAGCCGCTCGGTACGGGACAGCTCGCGCTCCTGCCGCGGCCAGGTCTGCACGAAGGGCGCCCCGCCGCGCAGGCGGTCGGCGAAATGGCCGATCGCCAGGGCATAGGCCTCGGCCGGGTTGTACTTCATGATGACCCGGTAATTCTGCAGCATCAGGAAGCCCGGCCCCTGCGCGCCGGCAGGCGCCAGCAGATAGGCTTTCTCGGCCGGATGCGGGAAGGGCTGGTTGGCCGGGCGCTTGAGCCCGAGCTTCTCCCATTGCGCCATCGTCATCGCCTTGGCGCGGTCGGCCAGCATGTAGTTGAATCCCTGGGGCACCACGACCTCATAGCCCCAGGTCTGGCCGGCCTGCCAGCCGTCCTTCTTCAGGTTGTTGGCGGTCGAGGCGATCAGGTCGGTGGGATTGTCGACGACGTCGCGTCGTCCGTCGCCATCGCCATCCACGGCAAAGCGCTTGAACGCCGTCGGCATGAACTGGGTCGGACCGAAGGCGCCGGCCCAGGAGCCGCGCATCTGCTCCGGGCGCAGATCGCCGCGGTTGAGGATCTCCAGCGCGGAGAGGAATTCGTCCTTGAAATAGGCCTGGCGGCGGCCGATGCAGGCCAGCGTCGCGGTCGATTGCAGCACGCTGCGGTCGCCCATCTGCGTCGAGTAATTGGACTCGATCCCCCAGATCGAGGCGATGATGTAGCGGTCGACTCCGGTGGCCTTTTCGGTGGCCTCGAACTGCGCCTTGTATTTGGCGAGCACCTCGCGGCCCTTGGCGAGACGGTTGTCGTTCACGAGGATGTCGAGATAGTCCCAGATCGACTTGGTGAACTCCGGCTGCGAATCCATCAGGTCCATGATGCGCAGGTCAGGCGAGAGCCCGGCCGTGAAGCGCTGGAAGTTTTCCTGCGTGATGTTGCGGCGTGCGGCATCGGGCCACATCCCGGCGACGCAATTGTTGAAGTTGCCCGCGGCCTCGCGGATCGCGGCTGCCGTCATCAGCGGATGGCCGGAGGCGCCGTCCTCGCCGCTCCAAGGTTGAGGTCCAGTCGGGGCGCCGCCTTGGCCGGGCGGGGCTTGCGAGGGCGCCGGATTCGGGCCGGAGAAAATGCCGCCGAACAGGTTCGACAGGCCGTTCTGCGCCTGCGCATGCGCGCTGACGGGCAGCAGCAAGGCGGCCGCAACCATTGTTGCGTTGGTCACAAATCCAGCACGTTTCGCCAGCGCTGCCACCGATTGCATCATACCTCACCCGTCCGGCCAAAATCCGCCTTCAGGAGGCGCGGTACCGGTTGCCAATAGCTTAACAAAGGTGAAATTTTGGTGTCGGCCTTTTTCTCAACTCCGTGAGCGCGAGGCCCCACATCCGCCTTTGTTAGCGGCTGCAAACAGGCTAGCAAGATAGCATTGCTCCCTTCCTCAGGTATTCGATCGATCCCATGAAAATTCGCAAAGCCGTATTCCCCGTCGCCGGCCTCGGCACCCGCGTCCTGCCCGCCACCAAGGCGATGCCGAAGGAAATGCTGACCATCGTCGACAAGCCGCTGATCCAGTACGTCTATGACGAGGCGCGCGAAGCCGGCATCGAGCATTTCATCTTCGTCACCGGCCGCAACAAAAACGTCATCGAAGATCATTTCGACAAGATGTTCGAGCTCGACTCCACGCTGGCCGCGCGCGGCAAGAAGGCCGAGCAGGACATTTTGGCGCAGAACCAGCCGGAAGCCGGTGCCGTCAGCTTCACCCGCCAGCAGGCGCCGCTTGGCCTTGGCCACGCGGTCTGGTGCGCGCGCGACATCGTCGGCAACGAGCCGTTCGCGGTCGTGCTGCCCGACGAGCTCGTGCTCAACACCACCGGCTGCCTGAAGCAGATGATCGAGACGGCGTCATCGCTCGGCGAAAAATCCAACGTCATCGCGGTCGAGGCCGTGCCTGACCATCTCACCCATCAATACGGCATCTGCGGCGTCGGCAAGCGCACCGGCAAGATGTTCGAGGTCGACGGCATGGTCGAGAAGCCGGCCAAGGGCACCGCGCCCTCCAATCTCTCGATCACCGGCCGCTACATCCTGCAGCCGGAGATCTTCAAGATCCTGGAGACCCAGGAGCGCGGCGCCGGCGGCGAGATCCAGCTCACCGACGCCATGATTGGCCTCGCCAAGTCGCAGAAATTCTATGGCGTCGAGTTCGAGGGCGAGCGCCATGATTGCGGCTCCAAGCCCGGCTTCCTCCGCGCCAACATCGCCTACGGCCTGAAGCGGCCGGAGCTGCGTGACGGCTTGATCGCGGAGATGAAGAAGTATCTGGGGCAGTAAGCGTCACCGTCGTCCCTGCCTAGTGCGCAATTGCGCACGGGCGCAGGGACCCATACCGCGTGATCTATCGATCGCGTTAGGCAGAAGTACCGAACGACGAGTCTTCGCCAAACCACTCCCTGTGGTTATGGGTCCCGGCGTTCGCCGGGACGACACCGAGCAGCCTCACGCCACCAGCGACAGCTTCGGCAGGCTCGCGACCACGGACTGGTTGCGGCCGCCGGCTTTCGCCGCATAGAGCGCCTTGTCGGCGGCTTCGACCAGGATCGGCCAGTCCATGCCGGTGGTGGGAACGAGGCTCGCGATGCCGCACGAGACCGTCGACGTTGCCTGATCGTCGGACCAGCCCTGCACCTTGCCGCGGATCGTCTCGGCGACATTGAGGGCCTCGGCGGCCGAGGTGTTCGGCAGCAGCACCGCGAATTCCTCGCCGCCATAGCGCGCGGCGCAATCGCCGGCGCGGCTCACCGAATCGGAGATGCAGATGGCGATGCCGACCAGCACCTGGTCGCCGGCCTGGTGGCCGAAGGTGTCGTTGTAGGCCTTGAAGTGATCGGCATCGATCATCAGCAGCGCGACCGGCGTCTTCTGGCGTATCGCGCGCCGCCACTCGATGTCGATCAATTGATCGAACTTGCGGCGGTTCTTCAGGCCGGTGAGCGCGTCCGTCGTCGCCATCTCCTCGAGCTTGCGCTCGGCCTCGGCGCGCCGGCGGATCTCGCGGGCGAGCACCAGCGTCGAGGCCAGCATGAACAGGATGAGCGCCAGCACCACTGCGCCGATGCGGTAGGCTTCCTTCTGCCAGAGCTCGAACACGGCGGCCAGCGGCTTGCCTGCCACCACGAACAGCGGACCCGGGCCGGTGCTGCGGACGTAGAGGCGCGGCGTCGTGTCCACCGGGCCCTGGCCCGCATAGGACCCGCCGGCCTTGAGGTTGTCGGCCTTCCAGCTCTGCTGCGTCCCGAGATTCTTGCCGATGACGTCGAGATCGAACGGCCGCCGCATCATGATGGTGCGGTCGCGCTTGAGCACGGTGATGGTGTCGTCGGGATCGAGGTTCAGGCGCTCGAACAATTCGTGGAAATAGCTGAAGCGGATCGAGCCGGCGACGATCCCCATGAAGCCGCCGTCGGTGTCGCTGATGCGCCGGCTCAGCACGATGGAATAGGCGCCGCGGAACAGCATCGGGCGGCTGATGAAGAGGCCGGCGCCGGGATTCTCGCGATGAACCCTGAAGTAATCCTCCTCGCCCCGGTTCTCCGGCAGGGGATCGAGCGTGGAGGCGTCGATGGTCAGCCTGCCCTCCGCATCGAACACCTGGACGGCGCCGAAATGCCTCGCCGTGATCGCGTGATCGAACAGGATCAGGTGGCGGATCGGCTTCGACACCGTGCTGATCTCCGGCAGCAGCATGTTGCTGGCGACCGCCTTCAGGGCGAGATCGTAGATCTCGATGTTGCGGCTGATATCCGCCTCGATGGAGGTGGCCAGATTTTCCAGCGTCTGGCGCGCGAGGGCCTCCTCGCCGCGGCGCATGTCGAGCATGACGTTGACGCAAATGGCGGAAAAGCCGATCACCGTCACGACGGACGATATGATCAGCAGCTTCGCCGAAATGCGCCACGGCCGGCGGGCCATGACTTCGCGCCATCCAGACGACATCGCTTGCTCCCGACCTTAGTGGATGCACCCGAATGATTGCCCAGTGTTTAAGCCGGGACGGCGGTGCTGCAATGAGTTAAGAACTGGTTTAAGCAGCTAGCGTTTTTGAGCAGACCTCATTGCGCGGATCTGGACTTCGGACGAGAGGACGACTGTGAACGATTACGACGCGTTGCGCGATTATCTGATGCGGCACAAGCAGGCGGAATTCGTGCTGAGCTTCGAGCAGATCGAGGAGATCATCGGCGCGGCCCTGCCGCGCGCGGCGAACCGTGCCTCGTGGTGGGACAGCCTGCGCAGCCCCGACATCCAGATGCCGCAGCGCGAAGCCTGCCTCGCCGCGGGCTTCAAGGCGGTGCGGATGCCGGATGGCCAAAGCGTGCGGTTCACGAAGATGAAGACGAAGCGGTGAGGGCGCCGGCGTGGTCCTGCGCTGGCTGAGGGGCATTCTGGGGGCGGCCCTGATGGGTCTGGGCGCAATGTTCGCGCTCGCCTTCGAAGCCCGCTACTGGCGCTGGCGCGACTGCTTCAACGAGCTCGGCCGCTGCTACGATCCGGTCTCGCAGGATGTCTATCTCGAGCAGGCGGGTCTGGTGTGGGGCAGCCTTGCGGCGATCTCTCTGCTGGCGGGGCTAGGTCTGGTCGCGGGGCTGCGCCGCCGGCCGGGGTAGGTCAGCTGGTCGTCAACAGCCGCACCTTTTCCTGGGCTACCCCCACCCTGGCGCTGCCCCACAAGGGGGAGGCAACGCACTTCTGTCGGCGGGCTTGTCGGGTCTCATCTCATCACGCTCTAGCCCGGGCGTAGAACCGCAGCCTTTATTGCCGATTTCGGTACCAACGCTCCACATCGGCGTTCGCACGTATCAGACACTTGGTTGTCTGCCGGTCGCAGGAGCTCATGCATTTGTTCTGATGCCCCCGAAAATCGCCGGCCCCACCGGTAAAGTTGGCACATGTGCCAATGCAATTCGCGGATCGATCCTCACATCGCGCTGCTGTGACTGCTTCTGCCGATGAGGCGAGGAACACCCCGGTGCCTATGAGAATGATCGCGTGGATAAGTTGCCGTGTCATCCGAAACTCCTGGGAAAGAGGTGGGTGGTCTGCTCATTCCGGCCGGCTATGCTTGACGCGTGCGGGCACGCCGAGAACGACGGTGGCGAACCCAATCACCTCAATGATGAAAACCGTCTTGGATCGAATGCGCCATTTTTGGCGGCGGCTGAGCGCCAGTCCATTGATCTGGATCAAGCGCGGAACCATCGGGCAATCAACGCCCTGTCTGAAGCGATCAGCTCGCCGCTTCCAGCCGGACTTCCGTCAGCAGGCGCATCGCCGCGTCCGCATCCATCGGCTCGCCGAAGGCAAAGCCCTGCGCGTATTCGCAGCCCATCTGGTAGAGCTCGACCGCGTCGGAATCGGTCTCGGCGCCTTCCGCGACCACGTCCATGCCGAGGTCGTGCGCGAGCGCGATGATCGACTTCAGGATCACCGGGCGGGTGCCGCGGTTGGTGGTGCGCACGAAGGACTGGTCGATCTTGATCGTGTCGAACGGGAAACGCTGGAGGTAGGCCAGCGAGGAATGCCCGGTGCCGAAATCGTCGAGCGACAGCCCGGTGCCGAGCTCGCGGATGCGCGTCAGCATCTGGGCCGCGTGCTCCGGGTTCTCCATCACCAGCGATTCCGTCAATTCCAGCTTCAGCGTGCCGCGTGCCACCGAGGAGCGCGACAGCACGGTGCGAATGTCGTGGATCAGATCGTGGCGCAGCAATTGCCGCGAGGACACGTTCACGCTTGCGAAGATCGGCTCGCGCGAGCGCATCGCGCGCTGCCAGATCGAGAGCTGCTTGGCAGTCTGGTCGAGCACGAACATGCCGAGGTCGACGATCAGCCCGGTCTCTTCCGCGATGCTGATGAATTCCGACGGCGCCATGCGACCGAGCTTCGGGTGATCCCAGCGCGCCAGCGCCTCGAAACCGGCGATCGAACGATCTTCCAGCCGCACGATCGGCTGGTACAGGATCGTGAGCTCCTGCCGCTCGATGGCGCGGCGCAGCTCGCTCTCCAGCGTCAGGCGGTCGGTCTTTCGCGCGCGCATCGCGGGCTTGTAGACGTCGATGCGGTCGCCGCCGATGCGCTTGGAATGATACATCGCCAGCTCAGCGTCCTTGATGATCTCGTCGGTGAGCTGGACTTGCGGGTCGGACAGCGCGAGCCCGATCGAGGCCGTGAGAAAGATCTCGCGGTCGTTGAAGGCGATCGGGGCGCGGATGGTCTTGCGGATGGTCTCGGCGAAGGCGGTGATGCGGGCGGGGTCCTGCTCCGAGAGCAGGATCAGGCCGAACTGGTCGCCGGCAAGCCGCGCCAGCGTGTCCTGCGGCTTCAGGATGCGGGTGAGGCGGCGGGCCAGCGTCAGCAGGATCGAGTCGCCGACCGCGATGCCGACGGAATCGTTGACCTGCTTGAAGCGGTCGAGGTCGATCACCATCAGCGTCGGCCGCAGCGTCGGCATGGTCTTGGCGAAATGCGCGACAGCACCCAGCCGGTCCATGAACAGCTTGCGGTTGGGCAGGCCGGTGAGGTTGTCATGCACGGAATCGTGCAGCAGGCGCTCCTCGGCATTGCGCAGCTCGGTGACGTCGGTGAGCGTGCCGACCACGCGCGAGACCTCGCCGTCCGAGCCGACCACCGGGCGCGCCTTCAGCGCGAACCACATGAAATGGCCGTCCGGCGTGCGCAGGCGGAAATCCTGCACCAGGCGGCCGCGGCGCTGGTCGAGCACGCTGTCCAGCGCGGCGCGGAAGCGGTCCTGGTCGAGCGGATGCAGCACCTCGAGCCACGACGCGGCCGGGCCTTCCAGCGTGCCGCGCTTGAGGCCGAGCAGGGCCTCGGTTTCGGGGCTGGTGAAAACCTTGTCGGCGGAGACGTCCCAGTCCCAGATCAGATCGCCGGAACCGGCCAGCGCCAGCGCCCGCCGCTCGATGTCGGAGACGACGCCCGTGGTGGCGCCGCCGCCGGCAAAGGCGTGCTGCATCACCGTGAAGCCGATCAGCATCACGATCAGCACGAGGCCGCCGAGCAGGGCCGGGCCGACGATGTCGTTGGTGACGGAGCCCGCGACCGTCATGCCGGCCGCGACCACCCAGACCACCAGCAGGAACCAGGTCGGGATCAGCAGCACGGCGCGGTCGAAGCCGTGGGTGGAGAGATAGACGATCAGTGCGAAGCCGGCGAAGGCGATCAGTACCAGCGAGATGCGCGCGATGCCGGAGGCCACGGCCGGATCGAACAAGGCGAGCGCGACGAGGGAGCCCAGGAACGCGAGCCAGCCCACGGTGATGTGCGAATAGCGCACGTGCCATCGACTGAGGTTGAGATAGGCGAACAGGAACACCAGCAGCGTCGCCGCCAGGATCGCCTCACCCGCCGCGCGCCAGATGCGCTCGGCGTTGTTCGACATGTCGAGCACCTTGCCCCAGAAGCCGAAATCGACGCCGATATAGACCAGCACCGCCCAGGCCAGCGCCGCAGCGGCCGGGAACATGATGCTGCCCTTCACCACGAAGAGGATGGTCAGCACCAGCGCAAGCAGGCCGGAGATTCCGATCACGATGCCCTGGTACAGCGTGAACGAGTTGACCTTGTCCTTGTAGGCTTCCGGCTCCCACAGATAGAGCTGCGGCAGCTTGTCGGTGCGCAGCTCGGCGACGAAGGTGACGACGGCGCCGGGGTCGAGCGTGACGCGGAAGACGTCGGCGGTTGCACTTTCCTGACGCTCGGGCCGATCGCCGATCGAGGGCGTGATGGTCGCGATGCGCGACAGGCCGAGGTCGGGCCACAACAGGCCCGAGGACACGATGCGGTAATGCGGGGCGACGATCAGGCGGTCGAGCTGGTCGTCGGTGTTGTTGGCGAGCGCGAACACGATCCAGTTCTGGCCGCCTTCGCGGGCGCGCACCTCGATGCGGCGGACGATGCCGTCGGTGCCGGGTGCTGTAGAGACCTGGATGCGGTCGGCGTCACTGCGCTGATGCTCGAGCACGCCGGTGAGGTCGATCGCGGGCGCGTCACCGCGGACGCTGACGGCATCGAGCGCTCGCGCCGGGGACGCGGCGACGAGAATCATGAGGCCCAGCGCTATGGGCGCGAGGCACCTGATCAGACGCAAGGTCAGTTCTCCGCGTTCGACGCAAACTCTTCAGTGAAGGATCGTCAGTGCAAGGCGTTTTCCGAACGGAACAAGATGGTTCGGCGCGTCGCGATAGATGCCACGAAAGCGAGGAAAATCAAAGGGTTTCCGCCTTGCTCTGTGGGCCGCTGGCCTAGACCTCCAACACAATTTTGCCAATATGTGCCGAGGTCTCCATGCGCCGGTGCGCATCGGATGCCTTTTCCAGCGGGAAAGTGCTGTCCATCAGCGGCTTGACGCGGCCTTCGCGCAGCAGCGGCATCACTTTCGCCTCGATTGCGGCCACCATCGCCGCCTTGTCCGCATTACTACGGGGGCGCAGCGTCGAGCCGGTATGGGTCAGGCGCTTCACCATCACCTTGGCGATGTTGACGCTGACCTTGGGGCCGTTGAGCGTCGCGATTTGCACGATGCGGCCGTCGACCGCGGCAGCGTCATAGTTGCGGTCGACATATTCGCCGGCAACCATGTCGAGGATCAGATTGACGCCCGCCTTGTTCGTCTCGGCCTTGACCACCTCCACGAAGTCCTCGGTCTTGTAGTTGATGGCCCGGTCGGCCCCGAGCTTGAGGCATGCATCGATCTTGTCCTGCGATCCCACGGTGACGAACACCTTCGCGCCGAAGGCTTTCGCAAGCTGGATCGCCATGGTGCCGATGCCGGAGGAGCCGCCATGGATCAGCAGCGTCTCGCCGGCCTTCAGGCCGCCGCGCTCGAACACGTTGTGCCAGACCGTCATCAGGGTTTCCGGCAGCGCGCCGGCTTCCTTGATCGACAGCGCCGGCGGCACGCTCATCGCCTGGGCGTCCTGAGCGATGCAGTACTGCGCATAGCCGCCGCCGGCGACCAGCGACATCACGGTGTCGCCGACCTTGTGCCGCTTGGCGTTGCTGCCGACGGCGACCACTTCGCCGGCGATCTCGAGGCCGGGCAGGTCGCTGGCGCCGGGCGGCGGCGGATAGGCGCCGGAGCGCTGCGCCACGTCGGGCCGGTTGACGCCTGCGGCCTGCACCTTGACCAGGATCTCGTCCGGACCGGGCTGCGGCAGCGCCCGTTGTTCCGGCACCAGCACCTCCGGTCCGCCGGGCTTGGAGATGGCGACCACGGTCATTTGCGCGGGCAGCTTGTCCATGATGTGTCCTTGAGCAAAGGTGCGGGATGAAACGAGGCCATTGCTTAGCCAGCGCGGTCCAGACTGGCAACCGCTTCAGCCGCTTGTGATGCGAACGCAGGAGGAACGACGATGCCGACGGAAGACGACGATAAGCCGCGCAAGAAGATCAGCCATGAAATCGGACAGGATCTCTCACTGTTGTCGGTCGAGGAACTGACCGAGCGCGTCGCCCTGCTGAACACCGAGATCGCCAGGCTGGAAGAAGCCGCCACCAGGAAGCGCGCCTCGCGCGATGCGGCGGATAGTTTTTTCAAGAAGTAGGGTCGGCTCTGGTTTGAAGCTGGCCAACTGCACGGTCCTCATCTTGAGGAGGCTGCGCAGCGGTCGTCTCGAAGGATGGCCACGGGTGACGTCGGGGCCTGCATGTTTCGCCCGGCGATGCGCAGCATCGTCCGGAGACGCGCGCGATGCGCGCTCCTCACCATGAGGGGATAGCGCTTCGCTCGCCGGCCACTTTGTTCCGCAGCGCACTCGGCCACTGAACGACATGGCTAACGAACCCTCAAAAAATTAGTTCGTTTACTCGCGATTAAGCTTTCGGGTTTATGACTGGAACTGTCCTCGTTTGGACACCGAGTGGCTCCTGTCCACTCTGTTTGACGCCTCCCTGTTATCAACTTTCAAAGCCGCCGGTCTCCGGCGGCTCTTTTTTTGCGCCTGCTTCGTTTTTGCGTCTCGTTCCGGTTGAATTCTGAGGAAAGACCCGCGGAAACCATATCCGCGCTTGTCGCTGGACTCCGCGCTCCCAGCGCGCAATGATTTGTTCATCATAAGCCGGCGCCAAAGCCGGACAGGTAAACAGTTGCGTAAGGGGCGTTAACCATGGAACGTTTGCAAGCCGAAGGTGCTCTCGTTCAACTCAGCGAGCGATTCACCAATTCTGCGGCGTTCGGCGTCCTGTTTCGTGAGGGCATGGACCTCGTCGAGGAGACCGCCGCCTATCTCGATGGCGCCGGCCGCAGCGAGGCCAAGGCGCTCGATCGCGCCGTCAGCCTCACCTATGCGACCGAGAGCATGCGTCTGACCACCCGCCTGATGCAGCTGGCCTCGTGGCTGCTGCTGCACCGCGCGGTGAAGGAAGGCGAGATGACGCTGGTCCAGGCCAATCGCGAGAAGACCAAGGTCAAGCTCACCGCCGCCGATCCCGGCCCGTCCGACACCATCGAGAAGCTGCCCTCGCAGCTCCAGGACCTGATCCATCGCTCGATGAGCCTGCAGACCCGCGTGCGCCGCCTCGACACCACCATCCACACCCCGCCGGTCGAATACGTGGCGATCGGCAACCCGCTGGTGCCGCAGCTCAACGCGCTGAAGGCCGCGTTCGAGCGGTAAGCTCACCGGTGCCGTAGGGTGGGCAAAGGCGCAACGCGCCGTGCCCACCATCTCTCTCAATCGCGGAAACTGCGTGGGCACGCTTCGCTTTGCCCACCCTACGGCTCCTCGGTCCTGGTCTAGATCCCTCAAAACAAAAACGCCCCCGGTCTGCCGGGGGCGTTTTTCGTTCCAGCCTTGCGGCGGGATCAATCCTTTTTGAGAAAGCCCGAAAACTTCTTCTGGAAGCGCGAGACGCGGCCGCCGCGATCGAGCATCTGGGCGTTGCCGCCGGTCCAGGCCGGGTGCGACTTCGGGTCGATGTCGAGGTTCAGCGTGTCGCCTTCCTTGCCCCAGGTGGAGCGGGTCAGGTACTCGGTTCCGTCGGTCATCACGACCTTAATCGTATGATAATTCGGATGAATTTCGGCTTTCATGGCAATTCCTAGGGCGCCCGGCGCCTTGCTTGAGTGGCTATCGAATGACGGATTTGGCGGGGTCTATACCCCAGCGGACCCCTTAAAACAAGCCATTGTGGGCAAAGCAGAACCGGGCCGCCCCCTAAGGGACATCCCGGATTTGCCACTCCCCCTGCACCGGCCTATGTGGAGCTAACTTGTCTCCCTTGGGTCCGATCTCATGAGCGCTGTGGAACGGCTTGACGACCAGTATCGCGACGAACGCGACACCGCGCCGGCGGAGGCCCCGTCAATCGAAGTCGAGCTGATCGAGCAGCCTGCCAAGGGCCGCGCCAAGCTGCGGCCGCTGCTCGCGCTCGCGCCCTATGTGGCCCGCTATCGCGGCCGCGCCGCGCTGGCCTTCGTCGCCCTCACGGTCGCGGCGCTGACGACGCTGCTGGTGCCGGTCGCGGTGCGCCGGATGATCGATTTCGGCCTGACGCCTGAGGGCATCGCGCTGATCAACAGCTACTTCTCGGTGATGATCGCGGTCGTGGCCGTGCTCGCGCTCGCAAGCGCGGCGCGCTACTACCTCGTGATGACGATCGGCGAGCGCATTGTCGCCGATCTCCGCCGCGACGTCTTCGCCCATCTGCTCTCGCTCTCGCCGGCCTTCTTCGATTCCGCGCGCAGTGGCGAGCTGGTGTCGCGGCTCACGGCCGACACCACCCAGATCAAATCCGCGGTCGGCGCCTCCGTCTCGATCGCGCTGCGCAACCTGATGATGTTCTTCGGTGCCACCGCGATGATGGTGATCACCAGCCCGCGTCTCTCCGGTTTCGTGCTGCTCGCCATTCCCCTGATCGTGCTGCCGCTGGTCGCCTTCGGACGCTGGGTGCGGCGGCTGTCGCGCAATGCGCAGGACACGCTTGCGGACGCTTCCGCCTATGCGGCCGAGCTGGTCGGCGCGATCCGCACCGTGCAGGCCTATACCAGCGAGGGGCTTGCCGAGAAGCGGTTCGGCGGCGAGGTCGAGCAGGCCTATGAAGCCGCGCGCACCTCGACGCAGGCGCGTGCCGTGCTCACCGCCATCGTCATCTTCATCGTGTTCGCAAGCGTGGTCGGCATCCTCTGGATCGGCTCGCACGACGTGCTGATCGGCACGATCTCGCCGGGTCGTCTCGGCCAGTTCGTGCTCTATGCGGCCTTCGCCGCGGCCGGCCTCGGCCAGCTCAGCGAGGTCTGGGGCGAGGTCTCGGCTGCCTCCGGCGCGGCCGAGCGCCTGTTCGAGATCCTGCATGTGCAGCCCGAGATCAAGGCGCCCGTATCACCGCGCGCACTGCCGGTGCCGGCGCGCGGCGAGGTCGGTTTCGATCAAGTCAGCTTCGCTTATCCGGCGCGGCCCGACGTCAATGTGCTCGATGCCGTATCGTTTGCGGTGCGGCCCGGCGAGAAAGTTGCGATCGTCGGCCCGTCCGGCGCCGGCAAGAGCACCATCTTTCACCTCCTGCTGCGCTTCTACGATCCGAGGGGCGGTGCGATCTCGCTCGACGGCGTGCCGGTCAAGTCCGCCGACCCGCGCGACTTCCGCTCGCGCATCGCGCTGGTGCCGCAGGAATCGAACGTGTTCGCCGCGAGCGCCCGCGAGAACATCCGCTTCGGCCGGCCCGATGCGACCGATGCCGAGGTCGAGCGCGCCGCCGAGCTCGCGCATGCCACCGAGTTCATCCGCCGCCTGCCCGAAGGCTTCGACACTCCGCTCGGCGAACGTGGCGTGACGCTCTCCGGCGGCCAGCGCCAGCGTATCGCGATCGCACGCGCCATCCTGCGTGATGCGCCGCTGCTGCTGCTCGACGAAGCCACCTCCGCACTCGATGCCGAAAGCGAGACGCTGGTGCAGACCGCGCTGGAAGAGCTGATGAGCCACCGCACCACCCTGGTGATCGCGCATCGCCTCGCCACTGTCCTCTCCTGCGACCGCATCCTGGTGATGGACCAGGGCAAGATCGTCGAGCAGGGCACGCATGCCGAGCTGGTGGCCGCGAACGGGCTCTATGCGCGGCTGGCGAGGTTGCAGTTCGAGGGCGCGTGAGGCGGCCGGAGCCGCCATGTTCACACGTCCCACGATCCCGTCATTGCGAGCGAAGCGAAGCAATCCAGACTACTTCTGCGGAAGGATTCTGGATTGCTTCGTCGCAAGGGCTCCTCGCAATGACGTTGGAGAGGGCTTCGCACCACGCCGTCGAGCAGGTCTACCGGCACTTCGGCGACAGCGTCGGCACGTTCGGCCACAGCCAGTTCTTCCAGCTCCCGTCTTCACCGACGCAGGCCGATGACGCAGGGCCGATCGTTGGATCGGGGCTGCTCGTCGAGGCAGGCGCGCTCGCCGCCGCAGCAAAGCGCTGGTCGACATAGGTCGTCGACAAAAATCCGGCGACGATGACGCCCAGAAAGACCGAAGACCCCTTGGCCAGGTCGCTCAGCCGCATCGATCGTCTCCATTCGCCTGCCATCACTGGGACAACGAATAACCGACGCGAGAAGATCCCTGCGTGACAGGCGTCACCCCGCCAGAATCACGCCCGCCATGCCATCTTCAGCACCGGCCGTCCCGAGGTCGGGTTCACATCGTCGCCGGCATGCGCAAAGCCGTTGCGCTCGTAGAAGCGGATGGCGCGGGTGTTGTCCTTGTTGACGAGCAGCGTGATGCCCGACGGCGACAGGCGCTTGGCCTCGTCGACCAGCAGCCGCGCCGCGTCCGAGCCCCAGTGATCGGGATCGACCACGAGCTGGTCGAGATAGCCTTCGCCGTCGATGGTCACGAAGCCGGTCAGCACGCCGTCCTGTTCGGCGACCACGATCGAGGCGTTCGGCACCAGATCCTTGCGCCAGCGCTCGCGCCACCATTCCAGCCGCGCGGCAAAATCGATCTGCGGATAGGCCTGCTGCCAGGTGCGATGCCAGAGGTCGATCGAGGCGGTTTCGTCCTCTGGGCGGTAGGGGCGGAGGTGGAGCGCGCTCACTACCGCTCCGTCAGCTTCAGCTCGATGCGGCGATTGCGCTTGTAGGCTTCTTCCGTGTTGCCGGGGTCGAGCGGCTGGAATTCGCCGAAGCCGGCCGCGACGAGGCGCTGGGCGGGCACGCCGAGCGAGATCAGATACTGCACCACCGAGATCGAGCGGGCCGCAGACAGGTCCCAGTTCGACTTGAAGTTCGCACCACTGACGGGGCGTATGTCGGTGTGGCCGTCGACGCGCAGCACCCAGGGGATATCGCTCGGGATCTTCTTGTCGAGCTCAATCAGCGCGGCTGCCAAAGTGTCGAGCTCGGCGCGGCCCTCGGGCAGTAGCACCGCCTGTCCGGTGTCGAAGAACACTTCGGACTGGAACACGAAGCGGTCGCCGACGATGCGGATGTCGGGACGGTTGCCGAGGATGGCGCGCAGGCGGCCGAAGAACTCCGAGCGGTAGCGCGACAATTCCTGCACGCGCTGCGCCAAAGCGACATTGAGGCGGGACCCCAGATCGGCGATGCGATTCTGCGATTCCTTGTCGCGCTTTTCAGAGGCGTCGAGTGCCTCCTCCAGCGCCGCCAGTTGCCGCCGCAGCGCGCTGATCTGCTGGTTCAGCACCTCGATCTGCGCCAGTGCCCGCGTCGAGACCGCCTTCTCCGAGTCCAGCGCCTTGCCGAGCTCCGAGGTCTTGCCTTGCGCATCGTTGCCGGCGGCAGCGAGGCCGTCATAGAGGCCCTTGATGCGATCACGCTCGGTCTCGGCCGACGCGAGGCCCGCCTTCAGGGAGGAGACCTGGTCGTCGAGCGTAAGCTTGCCGAGCTTTTCCAGCGACAGGAGCTCGTTGAGTTGCGCGATCTTGGCGTTGAGCTGCTCCAGCGCCTTGTCCTTGCCGGTGACCTCCTGCGACAGGAAGAACTGCACGACCAGGAATACCGACAGCAGGAACACGATCGACAGCACCAGCGTCGACAGCGCGTCGACGAATCCGGGCCAGTAGTTGAAGGCGCCGTCGCTGCGGCGGCCGCGCGCTAGAGCCATTGTCGCCTCTCGATGTTAAGTCGCCTAGCCCTTTTCCGGCTGGCGCGCGATGCGCTCCAGCAGGCGGCGGATCTCGCGGTTCTGCTCGCCCTGGCCGTCGGCCCATTCGCGGATCATCTGCTGCTCGGTCCGCATGTGCGAGACCAGCGCCTGGATGGCTTCGGCAAGGCTGGCCATGGCCGCCGTGGTGCCGCGGCTGGCGCTGCCTTCCTCGAGCACGGAGCGTAAGCGCTCGACGGCGGCCTGGAGCTCACCGCTGGCAACGCCGCCGCCGCCGGCGGCGACAGCGACTTCGCCGCGACCATATTCGCGCACGGTGGTGGCGAGCCAGTCTTCCAGATCGGTGTAGAAGCGGTTCTGCGCCTGGCTCGATTGCAGGTCGAGGAAGCCCAGGATCAGCGAGCCGGCGAGGCCGAACAGCGAGCTCGAGAACGAGATGCCCATGCCGCCGAGCGGGGCGGCGAGGCCCTCCTTCAGCGTGTCGAACAGCGCGCCGGAATCGCCGCCGACCTTGAGCCCGTCGATCACCTTGCCGACCGAGCCGACCGTCTCGATCAGGCCCCAGAAGGTGCCGAGCAGGCCGAGGAAGACGAGCAGGCCGGTCATGTAGCGGGAGATATCGCGGGCCTCGTCCAGGCGGGTCGCGATCGAATCGAGCAGGTGCCGCATGGTCGTCTGGGTGATGGTCATCCGCCCGGTGCGCTCGCCGCCCAGGATCATGGCCATCGGCGCCAGCAGTTTCGGATGCCGGGCCGGCGCAAGGCCGGGATCGGCGATGCGGAAATTGTTGACCCAGGAGACTTCAGGGTAGAGCCGGATCACCTGGCGGAAGGCCAGGATGATGCCGATGAACAGCACGCCGCCGATCAGGGCGTTGAGGCCGGGATTGGCGAAGAAGGCCTGGATGATCTGCTTGTAGAGCACCACGCCGACCAGGGTGCACAGCACCAGAAAGACCAGCATCCGGACCAGGAAAACGCTGGGCGAGGACAGCTTGGTATATTCGATATCCATGGAAGAGCGGGGCGAGGCGCCTGGCGGCATGGCCGGTATCATCCGTTACTTGCTTGCGGGGCGCACTATGGCACAGCGCCAGCCCAAAAAAAGCGCCGGATGCGCCGATTTCGTGGAGAGCTGGGGGAACCCGGACCGGAAGCCACGCTTTGATAAGCAGGTGTCTGCAAAGGCTCGCCATTTGGGGGGCGCATGAGCGTCGTTTCCGCGATCATCGGGACTGCTGATCGCGTGCCGCTGCCGGATGTCGTGATTCGCGCCGCGATCCAGCGCCTGTGTTCGCGCACGGCGGCGCGCCTGTCCGCCCTGGGCGCGGCCGACGACGCCGCCTTCGCCGGGCGGATGATCCTGCGGCCGATCGCCGAGGAGGCGGATGTCGTCAATCCCGGGCATGACGAGGTGCCCGCGGCGTTCTTTGCGGAGGTGCTCGGCCCCAACCGCAAATATTCGTGCTGCTTCTACAAGTCCGCTGCGAGCACGCTGCAGGAGGCGGAGGAGGAGGCGCTGCGCCAGACCGTCGCGCACGCCGGCCTCGCCGACGGCCAGACCATCCTCGAGCTCGGCTGCGGCTGGGGCTCGCTGTCGCTGTGGATAGCGCGGCAGTTTCCGCACGCGAAGGTGACGGCAGTGTCGAGCTCGCAGGCCCAGCGCGCTTATGTCGAGGAGCAGGCGCGGCTGCGCGGGCTCCTGAACCTGCGCGTGGTCACCGCGGACATGAACGTGTTCGCGCCCGACGGGCCATTCGACCGCATCGTCTCGGTCGAGATGTTCGAGCAGATCATGAACTGGCGCAAGCTGATGACGCGCGCGCGGTCATGGCTCGCGCCCGACGGGCGCTTCTTCATGCACATCGTCACCCATCGCTCCGGCTCCCACCTGTTCGACCGCACCAATCGCGAGGACTGGATCGCGCAGCATGTCTTTGCGGACGGGCTGATGCCGAGCCATCACCTCGTCAGGCAATTCGGCGACCTCTTCACGATCGAGAAGGAATGGTGCTGGAGCGGAACGCACTATCAGCGCACCGCCAACGACTGGCTCGCCAACTTCGATGTGCATCGTGACACGATCGAAGCGTCCCTGCGTAAGCTCCACGGCGAGGAGACCGGGCTGCGGGTGCGGCGCTGGCGCTGGTTCCTCCTCGCGACGTCAGGCCTGTTCGGCTACGCCGATGGAACCGAATGGGGCGTCAGCCAGTACCGGATGAAGGCTTCCGGGTAATTGCGATCTTCTGTCGCAGCGCGCGCTGATGGAACCCGACTCACAATCCGGTGAGTCCCAAAAAGCGCCCTGAACTCAGCGCCATAGGCCGTGTGACATTGAGCCGCCCGCAACATGCGTTGCGTCGCAGCAAGTCCATTCTATTTTGGCGGTATCCATCGCGCGGAATCGCCCAGAACGGGCCAGCGCGAGCGTAACCAGTTTCAACAACATCGGGGCACTTAACTTCATGTCAGGACTTCGCGCGCGAACGGCATGCGTTGCAATGATGCTCGCGGCCTTTACGCCGCTGCTTGTGGGCTGCGACGAATCCGTCTCTGCGGTTTCCGCTGCCCAGCCCGCCGATCCTGATGTCAGCATCGTCATCGTGAAGCCTCAGCCGCGCGCCGTGGTGCGCGAGCTGCCGGGCCGGATCGCGCCGACGCGCGTCTCCGACGTGCGGCCGCGCGTCTCCGGGATCGTGGTCGAGCGCCTGTTCCGCCAGGGCAGCGAGGTGAAGGCGGGCGACCCGCTCTATCGCATCGATCCGCGTCCGTTCGAGGTCGAGGTGATGGCCAACGAGGCCGCGCTCACGAAGGCCGAGGCTGCGCTGATGCAGGCCAAGCAGCAGGCGCACCGCATCGCCACGCTGACCAGCCAGCGCGCCGCGCCCGAGGCCGAGAACGAGAAGGCGGTGGCGGCCGAGCGCCAGGCCCATGCCGAGGTCGAAGGCCGCAAGGCGGAACTCGCGCGCGCCAAGCTCAATCTCGACTATGCGACCGTGCGGGCGCCGATCGACGGCGTCGTCGGCGCGGCCCTCGTCAGCGAGGGTGCGCTCGCGGTGCAGAACGAGACCAACCTCGCCAGCATCCAGCAGCTCGATCCGATCTATGCCGACTTCACCCAGTCGGTGACCGAGCTCAACCAGCTCCGCCGCGCCTTCGAGACCGGCGACCTCGAGCGCATCGCGCCCGATGCCGCCAAGGTGCACCTCATGCTCGACGACAACACCCTTTATTCGCTCGAGGGCAAGCTGTTGTTCTCCGACGCCAAGGTCGACGCCCATACCGGCCAGGTGACCTTGCGCGGCGAATTCCGCAATCCCAAGCGCGAGCTGCTGCCGGGCATGTATGTCCGCGTCCGCATCGACCAGGGTCTCGACAGCGACGCGATCGCGGTGCCGCAGCAGGCGATCCAGCGCAATGGCGGCGGCGGCAGCGAGGTGTTCGTCGTCAAGGACGACAACCACATCGCGGTGCAGCCGGTGCGCACGGGCTCGGTGCAGGACGGACTCTGGTTCGTGACCGAGGGCCTGAAGGCCGGTGACAAGGTCGTGGTCGAAGGCTTCCAGAAGTTCGCCGCCGGCGACAAGGTGAAACCGCAATCCTGGTCGGAAGCGGACGCCACCGCGGACAACCGGCACGCCCAGAAGCTCACGCGGTAACACGCCATGGCGAGTTTCTTCATCGACAGGCCGATCTTCGCCTGGGTGGTCGCGCTGTTCATCTGCTTGATCGGCGCGATTGCGGTCCCGCTGCTGCCGATCGCGCAATATCCGATCATCGCGCCGCCCTCGATCTCGATCTCGACCAGCTATCCCGGCGCCTCGCCCGAAAACCTCTACAACAGCGTCACCCGGCTGATCGAGGAGGAGCTCAACGGCGCCTCCGGCATCCTCAATTTCGAATCGACCAGCGACTCGCTCGGCCAGGTCGAGATCATCGCCAATTTCCAGCCGGGCACCGATACCAGCGCCGCCTCCGTCGAGGTGCAGAACCGCATCAAGCGCGTCGAAGCGCGCCTGCCGCGCGCGGTGATCCAGCAGGGCATCCTGATCGAGGAAGCCTCGAGCGCCGTGCTCCAGATCATCACGCTGAACTCGACCGACGGCAGCCTCGACGAAGTCGGCCTCGGCGACTTCATGATCCGCAACGTGCTCGGCGAGATCCGCCGCATCCCCGGCGTCGGCCGCGCCACGCTCTATTCGACCGAACGCTCGCTTCGCGTCTGGGTCGATCCGGCCAAGCTCGTCGGCTACGGGCTGACCGCTGACGACGTCAACAAGGCGA
The DNA here is from genome assembly GCF_024199855.1 of Bradyrhizobium sp. CCGB20. Classification (NCBI taxonomy): domain Bacteria; kingdom Pseudomonadati; phylum Pseudomonadota; class Alphaproteobacteria; order Hyphomicrobiales; family Nitrobacteraceae; genus Bradyrhizobium; species Bradyrhizobium sp. CCGB20. Next base: position 1,232,721 of record NZ_JANADN010000001.1, read on the forward strand.
TCGCCGCGCAGAACGCGCAGGTCGCTTCGGGCAGCATCGGCGCCGAGCCCTCGACCGCGAGCCAGCGCACCTCCTCGCTGGTGCTGGTCAAGGGCCAGCTCTCGTCCCCGGACGAGTTCGGCGCCATCATCCTGCGCGCCAATGCCGACGGTTCGACCGTGCGGTTGCGCGACGTCGCACGCATCGAGGTCGGTGGCCTCAGCTACCAGTTCAACACCCGCCTCAACGGCAAGCCGACCGCCGGTCTCTCGGTGCTGATGTCGCCGACCGGCAACGCGCTGGCGACCGCGAGCGCGGTCGAGGAGAAGATGAAGGAGCTGTCGCGCTTCTTCCCGGCCAACATCTCCTACGAGATCCCCTACAACATCACGCCTGTGGTCGAAGCTTCGATCAAGAAGGTGCTGACGACGCTGGTCGAAGCCGTGGTGCTGGTGTTCGTGGTGATGTTCCTGTTCCTGCAGAACATCCGCTACACCATCATCCCGACCATCGTGGTGCCGGTGGCGCTGCTTGGCGCCTGTACCACGCTGCTGCTCGCCGGCTATTCCATCAACATGCTCTCGATGTTCGGCATGGTGCTCGCGGTCGGCATCCTCGTCGACGACGCCATCGTCGTGGTCGAGAACGTCGAGCGCATCATGTCAGAGGAAGGCCTGCCGCCGAAGGAAGCGACGCGGAAGGCGATGACGCAGATATCGGGCGCCATCATCGGCATCACGCTGGTGCTGATGGCGGTGTTCGTGCCGATGGCGTTCTTCCCCGGCTCGGTCGGCATCATCTACCGCCAGTTCTCGGTGACCATGGTCGCCGCGATCGGCTTCTCCGCCTTCCTCGCGCTGTCGCTGACGCCGGCGCTGTGCGCGACCTTGCTCAAGCCCGTCGCGGCCGGCCACGGTCATGCGAAGAGGGGCGTGTTCGGCTGGTTCAACCGCATGCTCGAAGGCGGCAAGGAAGGCTATTCCCGCACCGTCGGCTTCTCGCTGAAGCGCACCGGCCGCCTGATGCTCGTCTATGTCGCGCTGCTGTTAGGTCTCTCCTGGGCCTTCGTCAGCCTGCCCGGCGGCTTCCTGCCGATCGACGACCAGGGCTTCGTCACCACCGACGTGCAGACGCCGTCGGATTCGTCGTATCCCCGCACCGAGGCCGTCATCGAGAAGGTCGAGAAATATCTCGCCGAGCGGCCGGGCGTGAAGGATGTCACCTTCCTCACCGGCTTCAGCTTCTCCGGCCAGGGCATGAACACCGCGCAGGCCTTCATCACGCTGAAGGACTGGTCGGAGCGCGGGCCGAAGGACTCCGCCGCGGCGATCGTCAACGACATCAACCGCGATCTCGGGTCGTCGATCCGCGACGCAAAAATCTCAGCGTTGCAGCCGCCGCCGATCGACAATCTCGGCAACTCCTCGGGCTTCTCGTTCCGCCTCCAGGACCGCGGCCAGAAAGGCTATCCGGCGCTGATGCGCGCTGCCGACCAGCTGATCGCGGAGGCCAATGCCAGTTCCGTGCTTCAGAAGGTCTATATCGAGGGCCTGCCCGAGGCGGGCGTGGTCAATCTCGTGATCGACCGCGAGAAGGCCGGCGCCTTCGGCGTCACCTTCGAGGACATCAACAACACGATCTCGACCAATCTCGGCTCGAACTACATCAACGACTTCCCGAACCGCGGCCGCATGCAGCGCGTCGTGGTGCAGGCGGATGCCCGCGACCGCATGCGGACCGAGGACATCCTCAACTACAACGTCAAGAACAGCCGCGGCCAGCTCGTGCCGTTCTCCTCTTTCGCCACGGTGGAATGGGCACGCGGCCCGACGCAGATCGCCGGCTTCAACTATTATCCGGCGGTCCGCATCTCCGGCGAGGCCAGGCCCGGCTTCACCTCGGGCGACGCCATCGCCGAGATGGAGCGGCTCGCTGGCAAGTTGCCGCGTGGCTTCGGCTATGAATGGACCGGACAGTCGCTCCAGGAAAAGCTGTCGGGCTCGCAGGCGCCGTTCCTGCTGGCGCTGTCGGTGTTCGTGGTGTTCCTTTGTCTTGCCGCGCTCTACGAGAGCTGGACCATTCCGCTCGCGGTGCTGCTCACGGTGCCGCTCGGCATCGTCGGCGCGGTGGCCGCGGCGATGCTGCGCGGCCTGCCCAACGACGTCTATTTCACCGTCGGCCTGATCACCATCATCGGTCTCGCCGCCAAGGACGCGATTCTGATCATCGAGTTCGCCAAGGACCTGCGCAAGGAGGGCAAGCCGCTGGTGGAAGCCACCATCGAGGCCTGCCGCCTGCGCTTCCGTCCTATTTTGATGACCGGTCTCGCCTTCATCTGCGGCGTGCTGCCGATGGCGATCGCCCACGGCGCCGGCGGTGCCAGCCAGCAGGCGCTCGGCAGCATCGTGATGGGCGGCATGATCGCCGTGGTGATCCTGGCGCTGCTGATGGTGCCGGTGTTCTTCGTCTCCGTGCAGCGCGTGCTGGCGGGGGACCGGGAGCCGAAGGTGGCGAAGGAAGGCGAGGCGCACGGCCGGCCGGCGCCGGCAAGGGCCGGCCACTGAACGCCGGGTCGGCCCTGATTGCTTCAGAACTGGACGCTACGTCGCGCGACGTCTAACAGGCGTTCGGCTTGCTTTCTCGGAATTGTCAATCCAGACTGCATCCCTGGATTGAAAGAATGTGTATTCGCACTGCATGGCGAATGCACAGACAGCCCGCCGATCGAGAGCATGTGATGCGTCCGACCGAAATTTCGATCTCGAACTATCGCTCACTTCGGCGGCTCTCCATACCCATCCACCCCTTGTCCGTGTTTGTGGGTGAGAACGGTGTCGGCAAATCCAATCTCTACAAATCATTGTCGCTGTTGCGCGACGCGGCGACCGGGCGGATCACGCGCACGATCGCCGATGAAGGCGGCTTGAATTCGGTCTGCTGGTCCGGCATTCGCAAGCGCGGCGAAGATGGGCGACTGCGGTTGTCGGCCAGATTCGACGGGATGAGATATTCCATCGAGCTCGGATTTCCCGGCCCGCTAGAGGCGGCGTTTTCCGGTGAGCCGATGATCAAGGCCGAAAGCATCGAGACGACGCAGGGCAAACGAACGGTTCAACTGATGGAGCGGAAAAATTCGCTCGTCAGCGTCCGCGGCGAGAGCGGTGCCTGGAATGGCCACAAGGATGCGGTGCTGCCGTCAGAAACCGTCCTTGCGGGTTTTTCCGATGGCAAGGAATGCCCTGAAATCGATTTGATCAGAAACGCGATGCTGGGCTGGCGATTCTATCATGACTTTCGCACCGATCCGGCGTCACCGATCCGGAAGCCCTGTCTGGCGATCACGACGCCCTCGCTCAGTGCCGATGGAGTCGATTTGGCTGCGGCCCTGGCGACACTTTACATCATTCGGGAAGACGCCACCGACCTGCAGGACGCAATCCAGGATGCATTCCCCGGCGCTGAGCTCCGCGCATGGGAAGAAAATGGCAGGTGTGAATTTGATCTGCAACTGATGGATATGCCGCGGCCGTTTAGGGCTCATGAACTATCCGACGGGACGCTGAAGTACATTTGCCTGCTCGCGGTGTTCATGGGCTATCGGCTTCCGCCGTTCATCGCGCTGAACGAACCCGAGACCAGCCTGCATCCGTCGCTGCTGGCGCCGCTGGCCCGGCTGATCGCCAAGGCATCACGCCGCGCCGACATCTGGATTGTCACCCATTCGGAGCAGCTGATGGAGGCATTGCGAAGCGAGAGTTCGGTCCCGCTTCGCCGGGTGATCAAGTCGAAAGGCGCCACGACGATCGAGGGCCTGACCATCGGCGGTGAGTACCGCGACGAGGAATCCGACGAGGACGACGACGCTTAGCCGCTGCGCATCGAGCCGTCGTGCGACGGCCTCCTACTTCCGCAAGATCTTCACCAACTCCCCGTGCACGAACTCGTTGCCGCATACCACATGCCCGGTCACCAGCGCATCGCCCGGGGTGGCGATGTCGCTCACCGTTCCGCCGGCTTCGCGCACCATCAGCATGCCTGCCGCGATGTCCCAGGATTGCAGGTTGCGCTCCCAATAGCCGTCGAGACGGCCGGCGGCGACGAAGGCGAGGTCGAGGGAGGCGGCGCCGAAACGGCGCAGGCCTGCGACGCGGTCCTGGATCGCGGTCATCTCGCGGCGGAATTCCTCGTGGTCGCCGCGGCCGATATGGGGCAGGCCGCAGGCCACCACGCATTCGTTGAGCTGGCGGCGGCCGGCCACGCGCAGGCGCTGGTCGTTGAGGAAGGCGCCCTTGCCGCGCTCGGCGATATAGAGCTCGTCATTGGCGGGGTTGTAGATCACGCCCGCAATGATCGTGCCCTCGCGCACGAGGCCGATCGAGATCGCGAATTGCGGGATGCCGTGCAGGAAGTTGGTGGTGCCGTCGAGCGGATCGACGATCCAGGTATGGCTCTTGTCGCTTCCCTCGCGGGTGCCGCCTTCCTCGCCGATGAAGCCGTAGCCGGGCCGGGCCTTGGCGAGGTCCTGATAGAGGATCTCTTCGGCGCGCTTGTCGGCCAGCGAGACGAAATTGGCCGGCCCCTTCAGCGAGACCTGAAGATGCTCGATCTCGCCGAGATCGCGCTTGAGGCTGCGGCCGGCGCGGCGCGCAGCCTTGACCATGACGTTGATAGTTGCGGAATACAGCATGAGCTCTGGTCTTGATCGGGGGAAATGGCGCGAAATCGCGCCTGATTGAGGGGATTGGGTGCCCTGCGAGGGCCCTAACGTCAAGTCATTTGGTCCCGAGCCATTTTCTGGCGGCCGCCTCCGCCTTGGCCCGGTCCTCGGCCGGCAGGTCGGACAATTGCTTGTCGAGCTCCGGATCGCCCTTGCCGGAGGTTTTCGCCACCAGGTGCCATTTAAAGCCCTCGACCTTGTCCGTGGAGGTGCCCATGCCGTTGATCAGCACCCAGGCCAGGCGGTTCTGCGCGATCGCGCTGCCCTGGCGGGAGGCCTTGCGGAGCAACGCCACAGCGGCCGGCTGGTTCTTCGGCGTGCCGGTGCCGTTGAACATGGCGATGGCGTATTCGACCTCGGCATCGACATTGTCCGCAAGCGATGCCGCCTGGAGCAGTCGCACCGCGCGTTCCGGGTCCTTCGGCACGCCGGTGCCTTCCTTGTAGAAGGTCGCGAGCGCGTATTGTGCCTCGGGCAGGCCGGCGTCGGCCGCCTGGCGCAGCAGCTCGGCGGAACGCTTGACGTCCTGCGGCAGGGTCTGGCCGTCGAGGTAGAGCAAAGCAAGGTTATAGGCCGCCTTGGGCTCGCCGAGCTTGGCGGCGGAAGCCATCAGCTTCACCGCCTCGCCTTTGTCGACCGAGCCGCCGCGGCCGGAGATGCGCAGCATGGCGAGCGCGAACATCGCCTCGCGGTCGCCGGCGTCGGCGGCGCGCTTGTACCATTCGAGCGCCTTGGCGTAGTCGCGGCGGATGCCCATGGCGTTGGAATAGAGCTCGCCCAGCATGGTCATCGCCTTGGGATCGCCAGCTTGCGCGCGGGTGGTAGCGAGCTCGAACGCCGTCTTGTACTGGCCGCGCTGATAGGCGCCGAACACCAGGTCGACGTTGGGATTGTCGGTTGCCGGCGCGGGGATCACGGTCGCGGGCAGCGCCGGCTTGGGGGAAGCGGCCGGCTTGGGAGAGGCGGAAGGCTTCGGTGCCGGCGCGGCCTCCTTCTTCTTCGTGAGCGCGTGCGGCTTGGGCTTCTGCTTCTCGGGCGCTGCGCTCGGCGTCGTCGCCGGCGGCGTGATCTGGAGCTGCGCGGCCGCGGGCGCCGTCAGCAGCAGCGTGGCCAGGATGGTGATGCACTGGAGCTTCATGTCGGGCGCTAGCCGTGCTCCTGACCCGCAAGCGCAGTCGCATGGGCCTTCTTGATCGCAGCGTCCACCTCGATCAGCGCAGCCTTCGCACCGCGCGGATCGGACCAGACGAATTCGCCGACCAGCACGAAATCGGCGCCACTGGCAGCGAAGTCGTGGGCTTCTTCCAGCGAGGTCGCAAAGCCGACGCAGGGCGGCTCGAACAGTTCGGCCCACCAGTCCAGCCGCTCCGCAATCGCTTGTGCCGAGGGGCGCTGTCCCTTCGCGTCGGGCTCGCCGAACAGCAAATAGTCGGCGCCGATCTCGCCCGCATCCATGGAATGGTGCCGCGTCGTCAGCCCGCCGACGCCGGCGATGCGATCCGGCTTGAGCGATGGCAGTCCCTCTTTCAGCGCGGCGATGCCGGGGAGGTGCGCGCCGTCGGCGCCGCCGCGCGCGACGAGTTCGGCATGGCCGTCGACCAGCAGCGCAGCGCCCGCCTTCTGCACCGGCGGCGCGAAGGCCTTGATGCGCGTGATCATGGTGCGCTGGTCGGTCTCCTTCAGCCGCAGCAGCACGGCCGCGACATCGGCAGAGGCGAGCAGGTCCGGCAACTCGGCAACGAGCGTCGCGGGATCATCGACAACAGGCGTCGCGAGATACAGGCGCGGCGCCGGGCGCGGCGGAGGCGATTTGTTCGACAAGATCTAGGCTGCCTTCTTTTCCAGGCTGCTTTGCCATTCGCCCTTGGACGCCAGACCATTCATCCGGGCGCGATGGCTGAATGCGCTTTGGCCGGCCGCGACATTCTCGGGCTTGCCGGACCAGGCCTTCTGCGGTGCGGCCTGCAGCGCGCGGCCGTAGGAGAAGGTCAGGCCCCAGGGCAGCGGCCCGAGCTTGTGCATGGCGTTGAGATGCGCGGTTGCCTCCTCGTCCGACTGGCCGCCGGAGAGGAAGGCGATGCCGGGCACCGCCGCCGGCACGCACGCCTTCAGGAGCCGCAGGGTCTTCTCCGCGACTTCCTCGACGGGCGCCTGCTTCGCGCACTTCTTGCCAGAGATCGCCATGTTCGGCTTCAGCACCATGCCTTCGAGCGCGACGCGTTGTACGCGCAGCTCCTGGAACGTCTTGTTGAGCACGCGGGTCGTCACCTCAAAGCAGCGGTCGATGTCGTGATCGCCGTCCATCAGCACTTCCGGCTCGACGATCGGCACGATCTGCGCGGCCTGGCACAGTGCTGCATAGCGCGCCAGCGCGTGGGCGTTGACGCTGATCGCGGTCATCGAGGGGATGCCGCTGCCGATATCGATCACCGCGCGCCATTTGGCGAAGCGCGCGCCGCGCTCGTAATATTTCTTCAACCGCTCGGCGAGCTTGTCGAGCCCGACGGTGACGAGCTCGCCCGGGCACATCGGCAGGGCTTGCGTGCCTTCGTCGACCTTGATGCCGGGAATGGCGCCGCTCTGTTCGATCAGCTTGACCAGCGGCGTGCCGTCTTTGGCGTCCTGCCAGATCGTCTCGTCATAGAGGATCACGCCGGAGATGCACTGGCTCATGGCCTCCTTGGACCGGAACAGCATCTCGCGATAGTCGCGGCGGTTGTCTTCGGTCGACTCCACGCCGATCGCGTCAAACCGCTTCTTGATGGTGCCGGAGGATTCGTCGGCGGCAAGGATGCCCTTGCCGGGCGCGACCATGGCGGTCGCGATCCTGTTGAGCTCAGTCAGATTCATCGAGAGGTCCTCCCAAAACGATTCTGCCCTTGCCTGTGAAAATAGACGGTTCTCGGGCAATTGCCGAGTTAACGTTCGTCGCAGGGTAAAGGGGGCGGGAGGTCGTCGGGTAAATGGCTGGCTGGGCGACCCTTCACCTCGCCCCGCTTGCGGGGAGAGGCATAGGCCGCCCTTGGTGGCCGTCTTTAAGAACGCCGAAGCGGAGCTTCGGCTATGCGCGAAGCGACCGGGGGAGGGGGGCAGGTCTAATCGATAGGGCACAATTCGCGGAGGGAGCCCCTCACCCCGACCCTCTCCCCGTAAGAACGGGGAGAGGGGGGTATAGATCACGCCACCTTCGGGTCGAGCTCGCCCTTGGCGTAGCGCTTGGCCATCTCGGCGGTGGTCAGGACCTTCTTGATCTTGGAGGCCTGGCCGGCGGTGTTGAACTCCTGGAGCCGCTGCTTGCACAGCTTGGTCATCGCTTCCATCGCGGGCTTCAGGTACTTGCGCGGGTCGAACTCTTCCGGGTGCTCCTTGAACACCTTGCGGATCTGGCCGGTCATGGCCATGCGGTTGTCGGTGTCGATGTTGATCTTGCGCACGCCGTTCTTGATGCCGCGCTGGATCTCGGCGACCGGGACGCCCCAGGTCGGCTTCATCTTGCCGCCGAACTCGTTGATGATGTCCTGGAGGTCCTGCGGCACGGACGAGGAGCCGTGCATCACGAGATGCGTGTTCGGCAGCTTGCGGTGGATCTCCTCGATCACCTTCATGGCGAGGATGTCGCCGTCAGGCTTGCGGGTGAACTTGTAGGCGCCGTGAGAAGTCCCCATCGCGATCGCGAGCGCGTCGACCTTGGTCTCCTGGACGAACTTCACGGCTTCGTCCGGATTGGTCAGGAGCTGGTCGTGGCTCAGCTTGCCTTCGGCGCCGTGGCCGTCTTCCTTGTCGCCCATGCCGGTCTCGAGCGAGCCGAGCACGCCGAGCTCACCCTCGACCGAGATGCCGCCGAGATGAGCCATGTCGGTCACGGTCTTGGTGACGCCGACATTGTAGTTCCAGTCGGCCGGGCTCTTGCCGTCGGCCTTGAGCGAGCCGTCCATCATCACCGAGGTGAAGCCGGCCTGGATCGCGGTCATGCAGGTCGCGGCCTCGTTGCCGTGGTCGAGATGCACGCAGACCGGAATGTGCGGATAGATCTCGGTGACCGCGTCCATCATGTGCTTGAGCATGATGTCGTTGGCGTAGGAGCGCGCACCGCGCGAGGCCTGGATGATGACCGGCGCGTCGACCGTGTTGGCCGCGTCCATGATCGCCAGCGCCTGCTCCATGTTGTTGATGTTGAAGGCCGGTACGCCGTAATCGTTCTCAGCCGCATGGTCGAGCAATTGACGCAACGTGATCCGAGCCATGTGTCTTTTTCTCCGTTTGGGCCTGCAGGGCCGCTTGCTTCTCTTCTTGCCGACTAATTACTTGATGCGCAGAACTTCGACGCCGGGCAGGGGCTTGCCTTCCATCCATTCAAGAAATGCGCCACCGGCGGTCGAAACATAGGTGAACTGACCGGCCACATGGGCCTGGTTGAGGGCCGCAACGGTGTCGCCGCCGCCCGCGATCGAGATCAGTTTCTTGGCCTTGGTGCGCTCGGCAGCGTGCTTGGCGGCCGCGACCGTGCCGCGGTCAAACGGCTGCATCTCGAAAGCACCGAGCGGTCCATTCCAGACCAGGGTGGCTGCGTCATCGATGGCGGCATGGACCCGCGCGATCGACTGCGGGCCGACGTCGAGGATCATGCCGTCGGCCGGGATCGCATCGAGCCCGTAGGCATGCGAGGGCGCATTGGCGGCGAAGTGATAGGCGACCGTGGCGTCGACCGGCAGGATGATCGCGCAATTGGCGGCTTCCGCCTTTTCCATGATGCGGAGCGCGGTGGCGGCGAGATCCTTCTCGGCGAGCGACTTGCCGACCGCGACGCCCTGGGCGTGCAGGAAGGTGTTGGCCATGCCGCCGCCGATCACCAGCGCATCGACCTTGTTGACGAGGTTTTCGAGCAGGTCGATCTTGGTCGAGACCTTTGCGCCGCCGATGATCGCGATGACGGGTTTGGTCGGCGAACCCAGCGCCTTCTCCAGCGCGACGAGCTCGGCCTGCATGGTGCGCCCGGCATAGGCCGGCAGCTTGTGGCCGAGGCCTTCGGTCGTGGCATGGGCGCGGTGCGCGGCCGAGAAGGCGTCATTGACCCAGATGTCGCCGAGCTTCGCCAATTCCGCGACGAAGGCGGGATCGTTCTTTTCCTCTTCCTTGTGGAAGCGGGTATTTTCCAGGCACAGGATGTCGCCATCCTTCAGCGCCGCCACGGCCGTGGCCGCGGGCTCGCCGACGCAGTCGTCGGCGAAGGCGACGGGCTTGTTCACGACCTTCGACAGCGCTTCGGCAACCGGCTTGAGCGACTCCTTGGGGTCGCGTCCCTTCGGCCGGCCGAAATGCGCGAGCAGGATGACCTTGCCGCCCTTGTCCGAGATTTCGGTGATGGTCGGCGCGACGCGCTCGAGCCGGGTGGCGTCGCTGACGCGCCCGTTCTCCATGGGCACGTTGAGATCGACGCGCAGCAGCACGCGTTTGCCCTTCACGTCGACGTCGTCGAGGGTGCGGAATTTGTTGGTCATCGGATGGTCTCAACTTCTGGGACAGTCATTCCGGGGCGCGCGTAGCGCGAACTCTGGTGCGCAGTTGCGCACCTGAGAATCTCGAGATTCCGGGGCTGGTCCTTCGGACCATCCCGGAATGACGGTGCAACTAGAACGTCCAGATGATCCTTAGATCACCTTCGCGATCGCGACGGCGGTGTCCGCCATGCGGTTCGAGAAGCCCCACTCGTTGTCGTACCAGGACATCACGCGCACCAGCGTGCCGTTCTGCACCTTGGTCTGGTCCTCGTGGAAGGTCGAGGAGTGCGGATCGTGGTTGAAGTCGATCGAGACGTTCGGTGCGGTGGTGTAGCCGAGGATGCCCTTGAGCTGCTGCTCGGACGCACGCTTCATCGCGGCGTTGATTTCCTTGGCGTCGGTGGCGCGCTTGGCGACGATCTTGAGGTCGACGACCGAGACGTTCGGGGTCGGCACGCGGATCGCGACGCCGTCGAGCTTGCCCTTCAGCTCGGGCAGCACGAGGCCGATCGCCTTGGCGGCACCGGTCGAGGTCGGGATCATCGACATCGCAGCCGCGCGGCCGCGGTAGAGATCCTTGTGCATGGTGTCGAGCGTCGGCTGGTCGCCGGTATAGGCGTGGATCGTGGTCATGAAGCCGGTCTCGATGCCGACGAGGTCGTTCAGCACCTTGGCAACCGGCGCAAGGCAGTTGGTGGTGCAGGAGCCGTTGGAGACGACCAGATGATCCTTGGTCAGCGTCTCGTGGTTGACGCCGTAGACGATGGTGGCGTCGGCGCCGTCGGCGGGCGCGGAAACCAGAACGCGCTTGGCGCCGGCGGTCAGGTGCGCGGAGGCCTTGTCCTTCGAGGTGAAGATGCCGGTGCATTCCAGCGCGATGTCGACGCCGAGATCCTTCCAGGGCAGCTTCGAGGGATCGCGCTCGGCGGTCACCTTGATCTTGCCGCCGCCGAGGTTGATCGAGTCGCCGTCGACGGTGACGGTGCCGGGGAAGCGGCCATGGACGCTATCGAAGCGGAGGAGATGGGCGTTGGTCTCGACCGGGCCGAGATCGTTGATGCCGACGACCTCGATGTCCTTGCGGCCGGACTCGGCGATAGCACGCAGCACGTTGCGGCCGATGCGGCCAAAACCGTTAATTCCGACGCGGACTGCCATGTTTCATCTCCTTATGACCGTTCAATGACGTGATCGATAACGCCTAATCTTCCCGCACAACGCGCTCTACGCGCTTGCGAGGGTTTTTTAGGGGCGGACGCCCGGTTCGGCCGGGCGGTGCTTGATCATATGAGAGATTACGTAGTCCTTTTTTTTGGCAAGCTCAACTCTCAGCTAACGCGCTTCAGCACAGCGTTAACCGCAGCCTCGGCGGTAATGCCGAAATGCTTGTAAAGATCCTTCGCCGGCGCGCTCGCACCGAACGAATGCATGCCGACGAATTCGCCATCCTGGCCGATCACGGCGTCCCAGCCCCAGCGCACGGCGGCTTCGATCGCGACCTTCACCGGCGCGTTGCCGATGATCTCGGCACGCTTGGCTTCTGGTTGCGCTAACAAAAGCTCGAGCGAGGGCACCGAGACCACCCGTGACGCGATGCCGCGCTCGGCGAGCTGCTTCTGGGCGGCAACCGCGATCTCGACCTCGGAACCGGAAGCGAACAGCGTCGCCCTGGCTTCGCCCTGGGCTGCGACCAGCTCGTAGGCGCCGGCCGCGCAGGGATTGTCGTTCGGTGCATTGGTGCGGAGCTGCGGCAGGTTCTGCCGCGTCAGGGCCAGCACCGTCGGGCCGTCGATGCGGTTGAGCGCGAGCTCCCAGCACTCGGCGACCTCGATGGAATCGCAGGGACGGAACACGCGCATGTTCGGAATGGCGCGAAGTGCCGCGAGATGCTCGACCGGCTGGTGGGTCGGGCCGTCCTCGCCGAGGCCGATGGAATCGTGCGTCATCACGTAGACGACGCCGGCGCCCATCAGCGCGGCAAGGCGCATCGCAGGACGCGCGTAGTCAGTGAACACCAGGAAGGTCGCGCCGTTCGGCGCGAAGCCGCCGTGCAGGAAGATGCCGTTCATCGCCGCCGCCATGCCGTGCTCACGGATGCCGTAATGGATGAAGCGGCCCTTCGGCGTCTTGGCCGAGAACGCGGTCGCCGACTTCGCCTTGTTGTTGTTGGAGCCGGTGAGGTCGGCGGAGCCGGCGAGGAATTCCATCGGCATCGCGCCGGCGATGACTTCGATCACGGCTTCCGAGGATTTGCGGGTGGCCGCGGTCATCGGCTTTTCCAGCAGCTCCTTCTTGTACGCACGCACCGCCTTGGCGAGCGAAGCGGGACGCTCATGACGCAGACGACGCTCGAACTCGGCGCGCTTGCGGCTGCCGAGCTCGCCGAGCCGGCCCTCCCATTCCTGTCGTGCCGCCGCGCCGCGGCTGCCGGCTTCGCGCCAGGCCTTCAGCACGTCGTCCGGCACCGAGAACGGCTCGAGCGAGATGCCGAGATTTTCCTTGGCGGCCTTGAGCTCGTCGGCGCCGAGCGCCTCGCCATGCGCCTTCGCGGTGCCGGCCTTGTGCGGCGCGCCGAAGCCGATGGTGGTGCGGCAGGCGATCAGCGTCGGCTTGTTGGACTTTTGCGCGCGGGTGATCGCAGCGGCGATCGCGGCCTGGTCGTGGCCGTCGATCTTCTCGGCGGCCCAGCCGGCGGACTTGAAGCGCTTCACCTGGTCGACCGAATCCGCAATCGAGGTCGGTCCGTCGATCGAGATGCCGTTGTCGTCATAGAGCACGATCAGCTTGCCGAGCTTCCAGTGACCGGCCATCGCGATCGCTTCCTGCGACACGCCTTCCATCAGGTCGCCGTCGGAGGCGAGCACATAGGTGTGGTGATCGACGATCTTCTTGCCGAACTCGGCGGCGAGCATCTTCTCGGCGAGCGCCATGCCGACCGCGGTCGAGATGCCCTGGCCGAGCGGGCCGGTGGTGGTCTCGATGCCCTTGGTGTGGAAGTTCTCGGGGTGGCCCGGGGTCAAGCCGCCGAGCTGCCGGAACTGCTTGATCTGGTCCAGCGTCATGCCGGCATTGCCGGTCAGGTACAGCAGCGAATAGAGCAGCATCGAGCCGTGACCGGCCGAGAGCACGAAGCGGTCGCGGTCCGGCCAATCAATTGCGGCAGCGTCGTATTTCAGGAATTGCGTGAACAGCACCGTGGCGATGTCGGCGGCGCCCATCGGCAGGCCGGGATGGCCCGATTTCGCCTTCTCGACAGCGTCCATCGAGAGGCCACGGATCGCGTTGGCCATACGGGTGTGGTCGACTTGCGTCATGTCTGAAATCCGTCTGAAATGAGGCGCTTGGCGGGTGGTGCGGGCCGCGCGGGGAGCCTGGCGGCCACGGAAAGGTCGGGCTGGGATAGCACCTCGGTTCCGGGAGTCCAAGGCAATCAAACGTCGGTTTGGCCGTAAAAGTTGCTTAGCAGTGCATAGTTTCGCGGCGGCGTTGCGCTTCGCTAGCTTGCCACGTAAATTTCTGCTTCTAACCGCTTGCCGAACCGAGTCTTTTGCCGGACGGCAAGCTCCAGGGTAAAGGCCACTGGGTAGGCCACAGGTTCCGCCGCTGACTGCATGAACGATCGCGTGTCCAACAGCTCTGCCATGACGGAGTCATCCGCCGTCGAGATCGAGATCGCGACCCGCAGACTCATGGCGGCGCTCGACTCGCTCGAAAGCGCGGTGGAGCGACGGCGCGATGCCGACCGCGACGAGAACGAACTCGCGGCGCGAATCCAGGCGCTGGGCGCGGATCGTTCGCGGCTCGCCGACGAGCTCGACGGCGCGCTGGTGAAGGCGCGCAAGCTCGAGCGCACCAATCGCGAGATCTCCGATCGGCTGGATTCCGCGATCGTCACGATACGCTCGGTGCTCGATACCGGAGAGGACGGATGAGCCACATCAACGTCACCATCAACGGCCGGCAATACCGCATGGCCTGCGAGGAGGGCCAGGAGGTGCGGCTGCTGAAGCTCGCCGAAAGCCTGGAGACGCGGATCCAGTCGCTGCGCGGAAAATTCGGCGAGATCGGCGATGCGCGCCTCACCGTGATGGCGGCGCTGACCGTCTGCGACGAGCTGGTCGATGTCGGCAACCGCGTCCGCACCATGGAGCAGGAGCTGACCGAGCTCAGGGATTTCCGCAATGCCGCCGTCGAGCGCGCCCGGCTGACCCAGACCGCGGTGGTGAACGCGCTGAACGCCGCGGCCGAGCGCATCGAGAAGTCGACCCAGGTCCTGAACCGGACGGTCGGCAACGGCATCGCGATCGGCTAGGGACTGCTGCCACGCGGGCGGTGCGCTCGCTCCCCCGCTCGCGGAGGAAGCTATCGCGTACGAGCTTGGCGGCGCCTGAGCCAGCGCCTCGTCCTTCGAGACGACCGCTCCGCGGTCTCCTCAGGATGAGGCTGATCGGCAGCTTTGCCCGTAAAAATTGCTGCTAGGCACTCAGTCCTCATCCTGAGGAGCCCGCAAAGCGGGCGTCTCGAAGGATGGCCGCATAAGAGCTTCGCGCCACTGGCGATTCGTCAGTATCGTTGTTAGATTGCCCCGGCGAGGCTGCGACGTGCGTCAGGAGCCATATATCCCCGGGGCCTTATCGATCCTTTAGGGAACTGTCCCTGGCCGGGCCCGTGGGCTCGGACATATGGTGCCCACCTACTTTCGTAGGGAACTCCGGGATCGAGTGCTTCAACGGCGTCCGCGGCTTCGCACTTTTGTCTACTTGGTTTGTGCTTGTTGAAACGACTGCGGCCAATTCAACAGGTGTCATGCCCCGCCGAGTGCGCAATTGCGCACGGAGGACCGGGGCATCCAGTACGCCGCGGCCCTTGTGTGAATCACCACCGCCTCTGGAATGCTGGATCACCCGCCCCAGTGCGCAAGGGCGCACAAGACGGGTGGTGACGTGGGGGACCAAAGCGCATGTCGAATTCGAAAGCCGAGCTCCGTGCCAAAGCCCTCGCGGCGCGCGACGCGCTCAGCGAGAAGAAGCGCACCGCCGCCGCAACGAAGCTCGCCAAGCGCGGGCTGCCGTTCGACCTCGTGCCCGGCAGCATCGTCTCCGGCTATTCCCCGATCCGCAGCGAGATCGATCCGCTGCCGCTGATGAAGAAGCTCTTTGAGGAGGGCGCAAAGCTCGCGCTGCCCTGCGTCACCGCGCGTGGCCAGTCGCTGATCTTTCGCATCTTCCACCCGAACGACCGCCTGATGCTCGGTCCGCTCGGCATTCCCGAGCCGTCGCCGGCAGCAAGCGAAGTCATTCCGGACATCATGCTGACGCCGCTCGCGGCCTTTGATCGTCTCGGCCATCGCATCGGCTATGGCGCGGGGCACTACGACCACACCTTCGCTCATCTGCGCAAGGCCAAGCAGATCGTCGGCATCGGGCTGGCTTTTGCAGCGCAGGAGATCAAGGCGGTTCCGGCACTATCCCACGACGTGGCGCTGGATTATGTGCTAACGGAATCGGACGTGTTCGATTTCCGGAGTTCTGAAGTTGCGCATTCTCTTCGTGGGTGATGTCGTCGGCCGTAGCGGCCGCAACGCCATCGCCGAATATCTGCCCGGCATGGTCAAGGACTGGTCGCTCGATCTCGTCGTCGTCAACGGCGAGAATTCCGCCGGCGGCTTCGGCATCACGGAAGCGATCTATCAGGAGTTTATCGATGCCGGGGCCGACGCGGTGACGCTCGGCAATCACTCCTGGGACCAGCGTGAAGCCCTGGTGTTCATCGAGCGCGCCGAGCGTCTGGTGCGGCCCGCGAATTATCCGCGCGGCACGCCCGGCCGCGGCGCCGCGCTGGTCGAGACCAAGAACGGCAAGCATGCGCTCGTCGTCAATGCTTTGGGCCGCGTCTTCATGACCCCGTTCGACGATCCCTTTGCGGCACTGGAGCGCGAGCTCGGCGCCTGCCCGCTCGGCGTTGCCGCCGACGCCATCGTCGTCGATTTCCATTGCGAGGCGACCAGCGAGAAGCAAGGCATCGGCTTCTTCTGCGACGGCCGCGCCAGCCTTGTCGTCGGCACGCACACCCACGTGCCGACCGCCGACCACCAGATCCTCACCGGCGGCACCGCCTACATGACCGATGCCGGCATGACCGGCGATTACGACTCCATCATCGGCATGCAGAAGGAAGAGCCGCTGCGCAGGTTCACGTCGGGAATTCCGTCGGGCCGCTTCGAGCCGGCGGCGGGTGTGGCGACGCTCAGCGGCGTTGCGGTCGAGACGGACGATGCGACCGGGCTCGCACTGAAGATTGCGCCAGTGCGCGTGGGCGGCAGGCTGGAGCCGGCAACGCCCAGGTTCTGGTTGAGCTGAGCGGCCGCGCCTCACCTTCGGAATCGTAGGGTGGGCAAAGGCGCACTTGCGCCGTGCCCACGATCTTTCTCGATCGTTAAAGGTGGTGGGCACGCTTCGCTTTGCCCACCCTACGATACGGCGGTCGCGGAGGGAGACACCTCACGCCGCCGCGCGGACCGCCTGCCAGAGCTCGAGCACGTCCGCACGCGCGATGCCGCGTGTGATGAACACGATGCGCGAGCGGCGATCGCTGTCGGGCCAGGCAGCCAGCGCCACCGGCGGATGGAAGACGTGGTGAACGCCGTGGATCACGACCGGCGCAGCCTCGCCGTGAAGATTGAGGATCCCTTTCACCCGCAAGAGATCAGCGCCGCGCGCGTTGCGCAGATACGCAAGCCAGTGCGTCACGGCCATCCAGTCGAGCGGCTCGTCGAACGCCAGCATGAAGCTGGCGATCGACGCATCGTGATCATGATGGCCATGGTCATGGTGCGCGTGATGATCATGATGCGAATGACCGGCGTGCGCATGTGATTCCGCGAAGGCCCGCTCGTTGAGCCAGCGCTCGACGTCTATCCTTTTCAATTCGGGATCGATCAGGCTGGCGCCGAATAGCTGCGCAGGATCGATCTCGCCGTGACTGACGCTTTCGATTCTGGCGCCGGGATTGAGCCGCCGCAGGCGCTGCTCCAGCGCCGCGATGCTCTCGACCAGATCGCTCTTGGTGATCAACAGCCGGTCGGCCAACGCCACCTGCTTCACCGCCTCATATTGCCGATCGAGCTGATGCTGTGCATTGACCGCATCGACCGTGGTCACGACCGTGTCGAGCCGCAGGAAGTGCGAGACGAGGGGATTGTTGAGCAGCAGCTGCACGATCGGCGCAGGGTCGGCGAGACCGGTGGTCTCGACCAGGATACGGCGGAACGGCGGAATCTCGCCGCGGTCCCGCTTCACCAGAAGATCTCGCAGCGTCTGCTCCAGATCGCTGCGGATGGTGCAGCAGATGCAGCCGCTTGCGAGCACGGCGACCTCGCCATCGACGCGCTCGACCAGAAGATGATCGAGACTGACCTCGCCATACTCGTTGATGATGACGGCGCTGTCCTTCATGTCGTCGTGGCGCAGCAGGCGATTGAGCAATGTCGTCTTGCCGCTGCCGAGAAAGCCGGTGATCAGCGAGACCGGAAGTCGCTGCGCGGATTTGTCACTTTCGAAAAGGCTCATGGGAAGCTCTCGCGCCATCAGTCTTAATTTTGTCGCTGGACAACAGCGTAGCGGAGGAGGAGGGTACCCGAAACAATTTTAGAGTCAGATCTTGTTCTGACCACAACCAGGGAGGGTGCAATGTCTAATGAGATCAACGACGTAGATCAAGATGCCAGCGGCGCCACGACCGACCGCCGGACCTTGCTCCGCACCGCGGGCATCGCCGGCGTCGCTGGCGCGGCGCTCGCCGGCTCGATGCACGGCAAGTTCTCGCTCGCGCCGATCAGCCAGGCCCAGGCGCAGACTGCCACCTCCATGCCCAAGAACGTCGACAAGCCATGGTGGCCCTCGAAATGGGGCAAGGATGACGAGTCCGGCGCATCCAACCACATGACCCCGGCGAAGGTCCTCGACGCGGCGAAATGGATCAAGGACGGCAAGATCTACAAGATCGGTCGCGTCTACGAGGCCGCGATGCCGCTGTTCGGCGCGCGTGTGTTCGCGCTGCGCATTCCCGGCAGCCCGACCGGCGGCCCGTTCGGCGACAACAAGCTCGTGTATCACGACGAGTTTCTTGCGACCGAGATCGGCCAGACCGGCACGCAGTTCGACGGTCTTGGTCACATCGGAATCCAGATGGGCAAGGAGGGCGACAAGAGCGAGATGCGATTCTACAACGGCTTCACAGCGGCCGAGATCAGCGACGCCTACGGCCTGAAGAAGCTCGGCATCGAGAAGCTCAAGCCGATCTTCACCCGCGCGGATCTGATCGACATGGTCGCCCTCAAGGGCGGCATGATGGATGCGGGGCAGGAGATCACCTCAGCCGACATCAAGGCGGGGCTGGCGAAGCAGAACATCCCCGAGAGCGACATCAAGCCCGGCGACGCGATCATGTTCCACACCGGCTGGGGCTCGCTCTGGATGAAGAACAATGATCGCTTCAACAGCGGAGAGCCGGGCATCGGCCTCGACGCTGCCAAATGGATCGTCGAGAAGGATCTCGCGCTCACGGGGGCCGACACCTGGGCCGTCGAGGTGGTGCCCAATCCCGACAAGACGCTCGCCTTCGTTGTCCACGCCGAGCTGCAAACCAAGAACGGCATCCACAACCACGAGAACCTGATCTTCGACGAGCTGATCGCCGACAAGAAATACCAGTTCGTCTATAGTTTCACCCCGGCCCCGATCAAGGGCGCCACGGGAAGCAACGGCTGCCCGATCGCGATTACGTGAGGGGATGCGTCGGCGCGGGCGCATGAGGCGTCCGCGCTTATGTTTTGGTTGGTTGAAGCGGCGCCACACCCTTGGTGTCGTCCCCGCGAACGCGGGGACCCATAACCCCAGGGAGGAGTGTGGCGCGACGCCGGTGACCACGAGTCTTCGCCAAACCTAATCCTGTGGTTATGGGTCCCGGGCTCGCGCTAGGCGCGCCCCGGGACGACAGCGGAGATTGACGCGCGCGATTGCGCATCAATCTCACGGAGGCCGACGCCGGCGATACCTAGTCCGCCGTCTGCTCGCGCAGCTCAGCCACATCCTTCGCCGTGAGCTTCGAGCCCTTCGTCCCGAACCGTGCCGTGACGTAGTTCGCCACCGCTGCGATCTCGTCGTCGGTGTAGGCGCTGCCGAACGCCGGCATCGACAGCGCGCCGTCGGGCGTGTGGCGCTTGGTGCCCGAGAGGACGATCTGCGCGACGTTGGTGGCGGCGGGATCGTTGACGGCCCAGGTACCGGTCAGCGTCGCCATCGGCGAGACCGGGCTCTCGCCGCTCCAGCCGTGGCAACTGGCGCAGGCGCTGGCGAATACCTTCTTGCCGCGCGCATCCGCCGTGATGCCGTCCTTGTGGGAGGCGGGCGCGACGGGCGCCGTGGTGGCCGGCAAGTCGGGCGAGGGCACCGGCGGCACGCTGCGCAAATAGGCAACGACGGCGCGGATGTCTTCGGGCGCGAACTTGCTGAAGCTGTGGTCGACCGCTTCACCCATCGGGCCCGAGGCCGAGCCGTGGCCCGGTGCGTGGCCGAGCGACAGATACGAGATCAGGTCCTGATCGCTCCAATTGCCGAGACCGGTGGCCTTGTCGGAGGAGATGTTGAAGGCGCGCCAGCCGGCCGTGATCGCGCCGGCGAACTTCTTGCGGTTATCAAGCGCGAAGCCGGGATTGCGCGGCGTGTGGCACTCGCCGCAATGCGCCAGCGCTTCGGCGAGATACGCGCCACGATTCCACTCCGGGCTCTTCGAGGTGTCAGGCGTAAAGCGCGTGTCCGGATTGAACACGGCGGACCAGACAATCATCGCCCAGCGCTGGTTGAACGGGAACGACAGCGTGTTGTCGGGCGCCTTCGCGCGCACCGCCGGCAGGCTGAACAGATAGGCCTTCACCGCCAGCACGTCCTCGTCGGTCATGTAGGTGTAGGACGTGTACGGCATCGCCGGATAGAGCCGCGCGCCGTCATGACGCATGCCGCGCTGGACCGCGTTGAGGAAATCCTGGTCGCTGTAATTGCCGATGCCGGTGTCCTTGTCCGGCGTGATGTTGGTCGAATAGAGCGTGCCGAACGGCAGCTTGAAGCCGAGCCCGCCGGAATACTCCTTCTCGCCGGGCTTGGTGTGGCAGACCATGCAGTCGGCCGCCTTGGCGAGATATTCGCCGCGCTCGACCATGCCAGCCTTTTCCAGCTTGGCGGGCACGCCGGTCGGCTTGCCCGCGCGGTAATCCGCCAGGGCCACCTTGGTGCCGCCCGCGAAGTCGAGCGGGCCGGGGCCGCGGATGATCCAGACGCCGAGCCCCGCCACCACGATGGCGATCACGACCAGGCTTGTGAGGATTCGCATCTTGCCGCTCATGCCTTCTTCCCCGCAGCCAGCAGTTTCCGATCGATCGGCAGGCGTCGCAGCGCCACGCCGGTTGCGGCGTAAATCGCGTTGCGCAGTGCCGGCGGGCCGGCATTGACGCCGGCTTCGCCGATGCCGCCGGGGGCCTCGCCGCTCTTGACCACGATGACCTCGACCTTCGGCGTCTCGTTGATGCGCATCATGCGGTAGTCGTGGAAGTTCGATTGCTGCACGCGGCCCTTGTCGATGGTGATCTCGCCATAGAGCGCGGCGGTGAGACCGAAGATGAGGCCGCCCTCGATCTGCGCCTTCACCGTATCCGGATTGACCGCGATGCCGGTGTCGACCACCGAGGTGATGCGGCGGAGCGTGATCTCGCCGAAATCGTCGATCTCGGCTTCGACCACGGTCGCGATGAAGCTCGCGAAAGACGGCTGCACGCAGATGCCGCGGCCGGCGCGCGCCGGCAGCGGCTGACCCCAGCCGGACTTTTCGGCGACCTGGTTGAGCACCGCGAGCATGCGCGGGTTCTTGGTCAGCATAGAGCGGCGGAATTCGATCGGGTCCTTGCCGGCCTTGCGCGCGAGCTCGTCCATCGCGCATTCGACCGCGAATACGTTGTTGTTCGGGCCGACGCCGCGCCAGAAGCCGGTCGGTATCGACAGCGGTTCGGCCCGAACATATTCGACATGGAAGTTGGCAAAGTCGTAGGGCGCATCGACGGCGGCGTCGACCGCGTCGATGTCGATGCCTTTCTGGAACGCCGGCGGCAGCCACCGCGCCAGCACGGCGGAACCGGCCACCTTGTACTTCCAGCCTGCGACCTTGCCGTCGACCAGCGATGCCGAGATCTGGTCGCGATAGACCGGACGATAGACGTCGTGCTGGATGTCTTCTTCCCGGGTCCACACCACCTTGACGGGATAGTCGACCTGCTTGGCGATCTTCACCGCCGCGATCACCATGTCCGGCTCGAGCTTGCGGCCGAAGCCGCCGCCGAGCAGATGGTTGTTGACGATCACCCTGTCGACCGGAAGGCCCGCGGCCTTCGCCGCCTCCGACTGCACGCGGGTCATGATCTGCGTGCCGGTCCAGATCTCGCAGGAGTCCGGCTTGACGTGGACGGTGGCGTTGATCGGCTCCATCGACGCGTGCGCCAGGAACGGCAGCTCGTAGGCCGCCTCGAACTTGTCGCCGCTCGCAAGCGCCTTGGCGATATCGCCGTCGGATTTCGCGACCGCGCCGTCCTTCGCGCTGGCCTTGCGCAGATCGTCCCAGACATCCTTGGTGGTGATCTGAGCGTTCGGTCCCTCGTTCCACTCGATCTTGAGCGCTTCGAGACCCTTCTTCGCCGCCCACATGTGATCGCCGATCACGGCGACCATGTCGTCGAGCACGACGACCTTGCGCACGCCGGGGAGCTTCACCGCGGCGCTGTCGTCGACCTTGCCGACCTTGCCGCCGAACACGGGGCAGGCGGCGACGGTGGCGAACTTCATGCCGGGCAGGATCGCGTCGATGCCGTAGACGGCCTTGCCGTTGACCTTGTCGGGTGTGTCGAGCCGCTTCAGGGGCTGGCCGATGATGACGAAGTCCTTGGGGTCCTTGACCGCGACATCCTTCGGCGGCGTCTGGCCCTGGGCTGCGAGCGCCAGCGCGCCATAGCCGAGCTTGCGGCCGCTCGCGGCATGCGCGACCTCGCCCTTCGCGGCCGTGCAGCTTGCCGGTTCGACGCCCCATTGGCTGGCCGCCGCCTGCACCAGCATCGCGCGCGCAGTGGCGCCGGCCTTGCGCAGCGGCAACCACCAGGCGCGGATCGAATTGGAATTGCCGGTGACCTGCAGACCGAAGGTCGGGTTGCCGTAGAGCTTGTCGTTCGGCGGCGCGTGCTGGACCTCGACCTTGCTCCAGTCGGCATCTAACTCCTCGGCGAGCACGGCGGAGATCGAGGTGTAGGTGCCCTGGCCCATCTCGACCTGCGGCATCATCAGGACCGTGCGCCCGGTCTCGTCGATGCGGATGAAGGCGTTGGGCGCGAACTTGCCGTCGGTCGAATCGGGAGGCTGCACCGGCTCGTTGACGGCGGCGCGCAGCGGCAGATGGAAGGCAAGCAGGAAGCCGGTGGCGAGGCCGCCGGTCAGCAGCGAGCGGCGGGAGACGGCGGGAAGAGTCTTGCCTGCGATCATGGCGGACCTCACGACTGACGGCCGTTGGCGGCCTGCTTGATGGCCTCGCGGATACGCACATAGGTGCCGCAGCGGCAGATGTTGCCGGCCATCGCAGCGTCGATGTCGGCATCGTCAGGATGGGACGTTGCGGCCAGCAGCGCGGCGGCCGCCATGATCTGGCCGGACTGGCAGTAGCCGCACTGGATCACTTCGAGATCGAGCCAGGCCTTCTGCACTTTCGCGCCCGACGGCGTATTGCCGACGGCCTCGATGGTGGTGATGGCGCGGTTCTCGACCGCGCTGACCGGCAGCACGCAGGAGCGCACCGCCTTGCCGTCGACATGCACGGTACAGGCGCCGCATTGCGCGATGCCGCAGCCGAATTTCGTGCCGGTCATCCCCAGGATGTCGCGCAGCACCCACAGCAGCGGCATCTCGGGTGGCGCGTCGAAGGATTTCGTTTCGCCGTTGATGGTGAGAACAGTTGCCATATGCATCCCCTTGCTCGACGATCGCTTGCGGCGATCAAGTCGGCGAATTTGCGCGCGACCATAATCATAACGATGCGAAACGATGAAGCATCGAAATTTCCGGCAATGCATATTTGCGCGAGCGGCGCGTGACGCCATGACGTTCACGAATTTGTGCGGCGATCGCTGCAGAGGTTTTGGGCTAATTGATATGATAAGCGTCATGTTTTGACGCATTTTCGTCGCGCGCGCCGTCGATCGGCGCGCATGACCGTGCGAACGCGCAAAATCGTGCGAAGACGAAACTCGTGCGATTGCGAAAGTCAGGCGGCGGCGTGTCCCTGCTTGCGGCCATCCTTCGAGACGCCCGCCTGTGGCGGGCCCTCAGGATGAGGACGGAATGTGTGAAAGCAATTTCGACAGGCAAAGCTGCCGCTCAGCCTCATCCTGAGGAGACCGCTGAAAGCGGTCGTCTCGAAGGACGAGGCGCTTGCTCAGGCCGCCGCCAGGAATTCAGCCGCGATAGCTCCATCTTGCCGGAGAGGGAGACAATGCCATTTCGGAATAATAGCATTATGCGCCTGTTTTGCCCGACGGGTCAAACCGCGTCGTGGCCTGTCGGCGTAAGCCGTTGATTCCGCACGCCCCGGCTACTGTGCATGGGGTTGTTTTCCAGGTTTTTTGATTCAGCGACCCAGGAGCACGGTCGTGCCGGTCGTCAGCTCTGCCGGAAGCCCATCCGGAAGGCGCCCCAGTGCCTGCCGCGGATCACGATCGGCGAGGACAGGTCCTTCATCAGCACGAACTGCCCGCCGCCCATGTCGCGGCGATAGGTCTGGAGCAGGAACGGCTTGGTGTTGGCCGCGACCTTCTTCACCGCGCGGTCGCTGAACAGGCGGCGGTTGCGGCAATTGGCATTATTCCAGACGGGGTCCTTGCCCTGCGGCAGGCGGTAGTTCGGGTTGTGGGTCGGCAGATAGCCCCCCTTGGCCCAGGCGACGCAGAACACGATGCGGGAATCGGACTTCTGGACCGGGTCCTGGATGGCGGGCAGCACGCGGTCGGTGAATTCGACGTAGTTGGTCTTGTACTGCTTGGGATCGGTGCCGGGGATTTCCCGGTAGTTCTCGTCCATGAGCTGGTCGAGCGTGATCTCGCCGCGGTCGATGGCGGCCTCGAACTCGTCCGAGATCCGCTTTGCGGTCTCGACGACGGCGCGGATCAGCGGCGCGTCCGATGTCTCCACGCCGCTGTCGGCGATCATTGCGATCAGCGCTTCGGAGGTGTCGAGCAGTTTTGTCACGCGCTGATCGGCATTCCTGAGATCGTGCGAGGACAGGTCGACGCCCTTGGCGAGCTCGTTGAGCTCGCTGATGACCGTGTCGCAATGGCCGAGATTGGAGGTCGCGGCGCGCGTGACGCTGTCGATCTCGGCTTCCACGGAGGCGAAGCCCTGCTGCACCCGCGAGATGATGCCGGAGATCTGCTGGGCGCCTTCGCCGGCCGTCTTGGCACGTTGCGAGGCGTCGCTGCTCTCGCCGATCAGGCCTTCGATCTGGCCGTCGAGATCGCGCACGGTGTCGGAAATCTGATGCGTGGCCTGGCGGGTGGCCTCCGCGAGGTTCTTGACCTCGCTTGCGACCACCGCGAAGCCGCGGCCGGCATTGCCGGCGCGCGCGGCTTCGATGGTGGCGTTGAGCGCGAGCAAATTGGTCTGCTTCGCGATCGCCTCGATCGAGCCGGACACTTTTGCCACCTGCGCCAGCGCCGAGCCGACGGCGCTCAGGCGCCCCTCGATCCGCTCCACGGCTGCGACGAGCTCGGAGATGTGGCTGACCGCGGTGTCGACCGCGCCGCGCGACTGCGCGATCTCGCCGACCGCCGCTGAAGCGGTCGATTGCACCGCCTGTGACGCATTGGCGATGTCGTGATTGGCCGAGACCATCGTCTCGGCCGTCTTCTGGAGGTGATGGAACCGTTCGGACTGGTTGACGACGCGGTTTGCGACTTCCTGGACGTTGCCGGCGATGTCGGCAAGCTCGACCCCGAGACCGCCGATGCGGTCGGCGAGCTGGTCGATCAGCCGTTCGGCAAGCGTCCGGTTGGATCCGGTGTCCATGACTGCGAGCTGGGCAAGGGACATGTACGGGCTTCCTCCAAGCGGAGCCGTTGATCGGCTCACCGCGGCATTCCCATTCCAATTTTATTCAAGAAGGTGATTCGCGCGTCGGCGTCTTGCCTGAGCGTGCACTACAGCTTGTAGGCCGTGCGAAATCCACCCCAGTGCCGCCCCTGCACGCGGATCGGAACGTCGATCTCGCGCATCATCACGGTGTTGCCGTTGCCCATGTCCCGCGCATAGCTCTGGACCAGATACGAGCGCAGGTTGCGCGCGGCCGCCAACCCCGCCGGATCGTTGAAGATGCGCCGGTTGCGGCAGTTGGCGGTGTTCCATGCAGCGTCGCCCGGCCGCTGCGGATGCGAATAGATCTTGTTGTGCACCGGCAGGAAGCCATTGCGGTCGACCATGGCGCAGAATGCCATGCGCGGTTCCTTGGCGAGAAAGGCTTCCTGGAACGGCGGCAGCGCGCGGTCGGCCCAGTCCAGATATTTCGTGCGGTATTGTTGCGGATTGGTGCCGGCGATCTCCGCATAGTCGGTGTCGAAGAGGTCGTCGATCCTGACCTCGCCGCGCGTGACCGCCTGCTCGAAGATCCGGGTCAGCGCGGTGCCCGCCTCCATGGCGCGGGTGACGAACTCGGTGTTCTCCTCGTGGATCGACCAGAGCCTGTCTTCGATCTTCTCAGCCAGAGCGGCATTGGGGCCGACGAACTGTGCGCGGGCGCCGGCCTTGGACTGCTCGATCACGCGCAGGCGGCAGGCGCCGACGTCTTCGAGCGTGCCGTCGATGACAGCCTGTGTGGCCAGCTTCGCCGCATCCGCGCCGCCGATCAGCACGCCGTCCATCGAGATTTCATAGACCGGCAGCACGCCACGCGCGGTTTCGAGCTTGAGATGACAGGGCAGCCGCTCGGTCTTGCGGCGGTCGTCGTGCTCGCTCTGGCGGAGCAGCACCGCGCAGCGCGATTTCAGCTTCTGCGCGAAGGTGGTGACGGCCTTGCCGGCGCTGGCGACGTTCTCGCCGTGGGTCTCGGCGGCCTTGGTCGCGGCATCGATCTCGGCCGCGCTCTCGCTGACCGAGATGATGAATTCCGACGCGCTCGTCGCGTTGCCGGACACCTCGTTCGTGGTCGCGTTCTGCTCGGCGACCGCGCCGTTGACGGTGTCGAACACCGGGCGGATCGCCTCGATCGCCTGCGAGATGCGGTGGACGGCATCGGCCGACCCGGCGGCGTCGCGCTGGAGCGCGTCGATCTTCCGGGTGATCTCTTCGGTGGCTCCTTGCGTCTGCACCGCGAGCGCCTTCACTTCGGTCGCGACGACCGCAAAGCCCTTGCCGGCCGCACCTGCACGTGCGGCCTCGATGGTCGAGTTGAGTGCGAGGAGCGTCGTCTGCCGCGCGATCTGCGCGATCAGATTGACCACATTGCCGATGGCGGCGGAGGACTCGCGCAGGCGGTCGACATTGGCGCGGGCTTCCTGCGCCGCGGCGCTGGCTTCGTCGGCAAGCTTGCCGGCCTCGCGCACCTGCGCGCCGATGCCTTGCGCGGACTGGGTGAACTTGTCGGCGGCATGGGCAAAGGTGGAGGCGGTCGATTGCGCGGCGTTGGTGCGGCCCGTGAGGGCGTCGGTGCGCTCACGAATATCTGCGAGCGTTGCCGCGGTGGCCTCCGCGCCGCCGGCCACCGAATTGGCGGCGCGCTCGAGCTGGCGGATCATGGCGCCGAGCTCGAGTTCCAACAGTTCCAGGATTTCCCTGGCGGAATCGCCCTCGGCGGCCGGGGCGAGCGCGGGATCGGCCGGCGACTGCGCAGCCTGTGGGGGTGCCACGGGCGCGGCCGTATCCGGCAGACGCTTCCGAAATAATGCGAACGCCATCAGGTCACTCTTGTCGGGGGACGGGCGGACGCTATTTTCGCAAGCCGGAATGAAATCAGGGTTAACAGTGCCTGACTTCCGGGCACCTGGACTACGGTATTACCTTAAAGTCGTAGAGCCCCTTTCATTCCGGTGGGTGGGCGGCCTATAACGCCGCGCTTCCCATCCTCGTTGGCGGACGATTCCAAGAGACCCCGAGAGACCACGCATGGCCGGACATTCCCAATTCAAGAACATCATGCACCGCAAGGGGCGGCAGGATGCGCAGAAGTCGAAGCTGTTCGGCAAGCTGGCGCGGGAAATCACCGTCGCGGCCAAGCTGGGGACGCCCGATCCCAACATGAACCCGCGCCTGCGCGCGGCCATCATCGCGGCGCGCCAGGAGAACATGCCGAAGGACAATATCGAGCGCGCGGTCAAGAAGGCGCTCGGCAATGAGGGCGAGAACTATGACGAGATCCGCTACGAGGGTTACGGCCCCGGCGGCGTCGCCGTCATCGTCGAAGCGCTGACCGACAACCGCAACCGCGCCGCCTCCGACATCCGCTCCTTCTTCACCAAGTCGGGCGGCAATCTCGGCGAAACCGGCTCGGTCTCCTTCATGTTCGACCGCACCGGCATCATCGAATACGACCGCAGCGTCGCCTCAGACGACGCCGTGCTGGATGCCGCGATCGAGGCCGGCGCCGACGACGTGATCTCGAGCGAAGGCGGCCACGAGATCTACGCCTCGACCGAAGGTTATCGCGACGTCGCCAAGGCGCTGGAAGCCAAGTTCGGCGAGCCGCGCAAGGCCGCTCTGATCTGGAAGCCGCAGAACACGGTCGCGGTCGACGACGAGACCGGCGAGAAGCTTTTGAAGCTGATGGATTTGCTCAACGAGCACGACGACGTCCAGAACGTCTACGCCAATTTCGAGGTGTCCGACGCGCTGGTCGCGAAGATGGGCGGGTAGGGCAGCGCGTGTCCCGGACGCGCTCCAGCGTGAAACGCTGCTGCGCAGAGCCGGGACCCATGGTGCATCGTGTGCCATCGGCGATGTGGGCCCCGGTTCTGCAACGCACCGCTTCGCGCTGCGCCGCGCCCGGGGCACGGGGCCCCCACTTCCCCTGTTACTTCCGTTCTGTTTCTGTTTCGCTCCTGGCAGCCAGCCGCTATCACTGGCCCATGACTGCGCTCCCGATTCGTGGCCCCGTTCGCATCATCGGCATCGACCCCGGCCTGCGCCGCACCGGCTGGGGCGTGATCGAGGCTGAGGGCAATCGTTTGATCTACGTCGCCTGCGGGTCGGTGGAACCGCCGGACGATCTGCCGCTGGCGAGCCGGCTGCTCGCGATCCATGAAGGGCTCGCCGCCGTCCTGTCCGGTCACCAGCCGATGGAAGCCGCGGTCGAGCAGACTTTTGTGAACAAGGACGGCGTTGCGACGCTGAAGCTCGGCCAGGCTCGCGGCGTCGCCATGCTGGCGCCCGCGATGTTCGGCATCAGTGTTGCCGAATACGCGCCGAACCAGGTCAAGAAGACGGTGGTCGGCGCCGGCCACGCCGACAAGCACCAGATCGCGATGATGCTGAAGATATTGCTGCCCAAGGCCGAGCCGCCGTCAGCCGACGCTGCCGACGCGCTCGCCATCGCCATCACTCACGCCCATCACCGCCAGAGCACCGCGCTCAGGCTGAAGGTGGCGGGGTTATGATCGGCAAGCTCAAGGGCCTGATCGATTCCTACGGCGAGGATTTCGTGATCCTCGACGTCGGCGGCGTTGGCTATCAGGTGCATTGCTCGACGCGCACGCTCCAGCATCTGCCCTCGCCCGGCGAAGCGGCCGTGCTGTCGATCGAGACCTATGTCCGCGAGGACGCGATAAAGCTGTTCGGCTTCCGCACCGACCAGGAGCGCGAATGGTTTCGGCTGCTCCAGACCGTCCAGGGTGTCGGCGCCAAGGTCGCGCTCGCCGTGCTCGGCACGCTGGCGCCTTCCGATCTCGCCAACGCCATCGCGCTGCGCGACAAGGCCGCGGTGGCGCGCACGCCCGGCGTCGGCCCCAAGGTCGCCGAGCGCATCGTCACCGAGTTGAAGGACAAGGCGCCGGCTTTCGCCAATGTCGATCCCGCCGTCGTGCATCTCGCCGGCGCCGTCGACGACCAGCGCGCGCCGCGCCCGGTCGCGGATGCGATCTCCGCGCTGGTCAATCTCGGCTACGGCCAGCCGCAGGCGGCTGCGGCCATTGCATCAGCCTCGCGCAGCGCGGGTGAAGGCGCCGAGACGGCGCAGCTCATCCGCCTCGGCCTGAAGGAGCTCGCGAAGTGAGCGCGGCAATCGTCAGTCTCGTAGGGTGGGCAAAGCGAAGCGTGCCCACCATCTTCGAGCGATCGGAGACATGGTGGGCACGGCGCGAAGGGCGCCTTTGCCCACCCTACGAGGAGCTCGCCAAGTGAGCGACCCCAAGGCCAATCGCATGGTCTCGCCCGAGCGTCGCAGCGACGATGTCGGCGACACCGCGCTGCGACCGCAATCGTTGTCCGACTTCGTCGGCCAGCAGCAGGCGCGCAAGAATCTCTCGATCTTCATCGAGGCGGCGCGCAAGCGCGGCGAGGCGCTGGATCATGTGCTGTTCGTCGGTCCGCCGGGCCTCGGCAAGACCACGCTGGCGCAGATCGTGGCCAAGGAGCTCGGCGTCGGCTTTCGCGCCACCTCAGGCCCGGTGATCGCCAAGGCCGGCGATCTCGCCGCCCTGCTCACCAATCTCGAGGAGCGCGACGTGCTCTTCATCGACGAGATCCATCGCCTCAGTCCGGCGGTGGAAGAGGTGCTCTATCCCGCGATGGAGGATTTTCAGCTCGACCTGATCATCGGTGAAGGCCCGGCGGCGCGCTCGGTGAAGATCGAGCTGTCGAAATTCACCCTGGTCGGCGCCACCACGCGCGCGGGCCTGCTCACCAATCCCTTGCGCGACCGTTTCGGCATTCCCGTCCGGCTCAATTTCTACACCATCGAAGAGCTGGAGAGCATCGTCACCCGCGGTGCGCGCGTGCTCAATGTCGGCATGAGCACTGATGGCGCCAACGAGATCGCGCGCCGCGCCCGCGGCACGCCGCGTATTGCCGGCCGCCTGCTCAGGCGCGTGCGCGATTTCGCCTCCGCCGCCGATGCCGCCTCGATCGACCGCAAGATTGCCGACCACGCACTGAGCGCGCTCGAGGTCGACGCTGCCGGCCTCGACGCCATGGATCGCCGCTATCTCACGACCATCGCGATGAACTACGGCGGCGGTCCGGTCGGCGTCGAGACGATGGCCGCCGCTTTGTCCGAGCCGCGCGATGCGATCGAGGACATCATCGAGCCCTATTTGATCCAGTGCGGCTATCTCCAGCGCACCCCGCGCGGCCGCCTGCTCACCTCGCACGCTTTCCGCCATCTCGGCATTGCCGAGCCCTCGCGCGATGCGGCGACACAGTTCGGCCTGTTCGGCTCGGACGAGCCCGAGGACGACTGACAGAAGCAGTCGGTGAACCCACGCGTTTCACTCCGTCACTAATGCGAACGCGCGGCGATCGGGATCGCCGCGCGCGCACGATGACCGGAGCGAAACGACATTGGAGTGGGAAGACATGGGGCAGGAAGACTTGGGGCAGGAAGACACGGGGCAGACGGACGTCGGGCAGACGGACGCGACATTGCTCGCGACTATCGCGGCAGAGCCGCAGCTGCGCACGCCCGACGAGACCGAGGCGTTCCTGGATCCGATGCCGCTCGGCGAACTGGCATCGATGTGGTGTGCGCTTCAGCGGGTCAGCCGCCGCGACCAGGTCGGCAGCATCTGGGCCATCAAACTCTATTTCGATCATCTGCCGCATCGTAGGCCGCAGGCAGCGCTCGATCTCGTGCTGGAGGTGCTGAGGACCGAGGCCGACAAGCCGACGGTGATGCAGCTCAACGACAAGTTCCTGCTGGCGCTGTTCTACGCGCATGGCGCGGAGATGATGGCGCGCGTCGAGCAGGAGGCCGGACACAATGACCGGCTGCGCTGGCTGCTTGGCGGTGTGCATGTCGGGCCAGACGATCCCCTGATGTCGCGCATAGCGGGACTGGCCGACAGCGAGGCATGGCATGCCGACCATCTGGCGCAGCGGACGCCTCGTGAGCCGATCGATTGCGCCAGCATGTCGGTTGCCGAGCTCGCCCGCGCCTGGGTCGAGCAATATTCCAGGTCCGAACGCGACCAGGACGACAACCTGTTCGCGATCATGGATTTCGAGCGCGACCTGCGCGAGGACGATCCCGACAGGATGATCGACCTGATCCTTCAGATCCTGAAGATCGAGTCCAATCCGGTGCTGCTGTCGCTGCTGGCCGCAGGTCCCCTCGAAGACGTGATCAGCGTCGGGACGATCGACCGCATCGAGCGCGAGGCGCGCGCCGACGCCCGCTTTCGCGACCTGCTTGGCGGCGTCTGGTACCATCGCGCGCCCGACGAATTGAAGGCGCGACTGAACGCACTGGTCGGCGAGAGCCGGTGGTAACCTTTATGCAGAATTCTGCACGTGAATGCAGACCGTCTGCACGAGCGGACCCCAATTCCGCTTCAATCGAACCGCATCAACAGGCCGCATCACGATCGAGCTTCCATGATCACGCGTCGTCATCTCATCCGCTCCATCGGCGCCCTGTCGGCGCTCGGCGTCTCGAGCGCGGCCTATGGCGTCGGCGTCGAGCCGCTGCGGCTCCGCGTCACCCGCTATCATCCGACCCCGCGGCAATGGCCGGCGGATTTTCCGCTGAAGATCGCCGTCGTTACCGACATCCATGCCTGCGATCCCTGGATGTCGCTGGAGCGGATCGAGTCCATCGTCGACCGCACCAATGCGCTGAAAGCTGACATCATCGTGCTGCTCGGCGACTATGTCGCAGGTCTTCACCGGGTCTCGCGCATCATTCCGTCGAGCGAATGGGCCAGGGTGCTGGCCGGCCTCAAGGCGCCGCTGGGCGTCCATGCGGTCATGGGCAATCACGATTATTGGGACGACAGGACCGTGCAGCAGGCCGGCCACGGGCCGACCGTTGCCCATCGCGCACTGGAGGCGGCCGGCATCCCTGTCTACGAGAACGACGCCGTGCGGTTAACCAAGGACGGCCGTTCCTTCTGGCTTGCCGGCCTCGGCGATCAGCTCGCCTATTTTCCGGCGAAACGCTTTGGCCGCGTGCAACGGTTCGGCGCCGACGATCTTGCGGGCACGCTGGCAAAGGTCACCGACGACGCGCCGGTGATCCTGCTCGCGCACGAGCCCGATGTCGCGCTGCGCGTGCCCGCGCGCGTCGCGCTGCAACTGTCCGGCCACACCCATGGCGGCCAGATCCGCTTGCTTGGCTGGTCGCCGGCGGTTTCGCCGAAGCACGGCATCAGGCTCGCCTACGGTCATTTCCGGCTGAAATGCGACCTCATCGTTTCGGGCGGCCTCGGTTGCAGCATCATGCCCGTCCGCTTCGGCGTGCCGCCGGAGATCGTCGAGGTGACGCTGGGGCGGGGACCATTGGTGGTGTAGCCGCGCTTGCGCGACCGGCCGTTTTTGCGCAAAACGGGCTGGTTACCGACAAGCGAAGAGGCTCGCGACGTGACAGCTCATCTCGACGGCGAGATCCGCGACGGCCGCCACCACATGCAGGTCCGTGTCTATTACGAGGACACGGACTTTTCCGGCATCGTCTATCACGCCAATTATCTGCGCTTCATGGAGCGCGGACGGACCAACCATCTGCGGCTCATGGGGGCCGAGCAGCAGGCGCTGTTCGAACAGGCCGAGGCGGAAGACGCCAGCTTCGCCTTCGTGGTGCGCTCGATGCATCTGGATTTTTTGAAACCCGCGCGGATGGACGACGTGCTCGACGTCGTGACCTGGCCGGTCGCGGTGAAGGGCGCCTCCATCATGCTGGCCCAGGAAGTGCGCCGCGGCGCGGATGTGCTGGTGAAAGCCGAGGTACGCGTCGCCTTCATCAGCGGCGGCCGCGCCCAGCCGATCCCGAAATCCATCCGCATATTGATGAAGGCCGATTTGATTTCGTGATCGCCCGATAAGTGATCACCCGATTTGCGATGGCCACTCGACTCCATCGCATGCAGCGATAGATTGCGGCCCTAATCAACCGATGAGGCCATCATGTCGCGCCCGCCGCTTCCGCCTTTCACCCGAGAGACCGCCGCGCAGAAAGCGCGCATGGCCGAGGACGCCTGGAACTCGCGCGATCCGGTGCGCGTGTCGCTCGCCTATACCGAGGACAGCCGCTGGCGCAATCGCTCCGAGGTGTTTCAGGGCCGCGAGGCCATCGTCGCGTTCCTCACCCGCAAATGGGAGAAGGAGCACGACTACCGCCTGATCAAGGATCTCTGGGCCTTCGACGAGAACCGCATCGCGGTGCGCTTCCAGTACGAATGGCACGATGCGGGCGGCCAGTGGTATCGCTCCTACGGCAACGAGCAGTGGGAGTTCGACGAGCACGGCCTGATGCGCCGCCGCGAGGCGTCGATCAACGACATCGCGATTGCGGAGAAGGACCGCCGGTTTCACTGGGCTGCGCCAGGACCCCGGCCGGCGGATGTGCCGGGGCTGGGGACGGAGCCGTTCTAACTTCTCAACCCTCAAGGTGAGGAGCCGCGAAGCGGCGTCTCGAACCATGCAGGCCGGACTGCTGCAGCTCGGCCTCTATCCTTCGAGACGCGCGCGAGAGCGCGCTCCTCAGGATGAGGGGATGGACTTGCTCGTCAGAAACCTCGTAATCGCTCCACCGAGCTTCGCGTTGTCCATCGGCTCGGCCAGCGACGCCCTCGCCATCGCAACGACATCATCCGGCGCTTTGCCGTCGCGCAGCTCGCAGCACACTTGCGCGAACTCCACGTCGAACTCCGGATGTGGCTGCACGGTCAGCGTCGCGCCGTTGGCGTAAAGCAGGCCGGCGTGCGGGGTGAACTCGGACGAGAGGATCGTCAGCGCATTGCTTGGTGGCTCGATGACCTGGTCCTGATGCGAGGCAGCAATGGCGACCGCTTCGCCCCCCACCACGCCGTTCTCCGGCAGCACCTGATAGACGTGCCGGCCGATGCCCCAGCCCTTCTCCGACTGGCGCACGGTGCCGCCGAGCGCCTGCGCGATCAACTGATGGCCGAAGCAGACACCGACCATCGGCGTCTTGTTGGCGTAAGCCGTGCGCACGAAATCCTCCAGCGGTGCGATCCAGTCGAGCCCGTCATAGACGCCGGCGGCAGCACCGGTGATCAGCACGGCTTCGAGCTTGCCTGGATCGGGCAGTGCGTCACCAT
This sequence comes from Bradyrhizobium sp. CCGB20, assembly GCF_024199855.1. Lineage (NCBI taxonomy): Bacteria > Pseudomonadati > Pseudomonadota > Alphaproteobacteria > Hyphomicrobiales > Nitrobacteraceae > Bradyrhizobium > Bradyrhizobium sp. CCGB20. The sequence goes on from NZ_JANADN010000001.1 coordinate 1,267,249, forward strand.
CCGGAATGCTGACGACGTCCACCGTAGCGGTGGGATCCTCGGCGCGGACCATGCGCTCGAACATGTCCGGAAACGAGCCATGCCGTTCACGATATTTTTGCGGGACCTGGCCGGTCTCGATGATGGTGATGCGTGCCATGTGCTCCCCAAGGTAAAATGGTTGCGAAGCCTAGTCGCTTTCTGCCCCATGTTGCTGGTGTGGCGCTGTACCCCCCAGCAGGGTGCTCTCCTTGCGGACCTCGTTGAGAAACGCCTTGGCGAGGCGCGACAGCGGCTCGGCTTCCGACCATAGCATATAGGCGACCGCATGCGTCGTCGGCGTGAACGGCCGGACAACGAGCCCGCTGCCGCCGTTCTGCCGCGGCGAGAAGGGATCGACCACCGCAGCCCCGACGCCGGCAGCCGCGAGCACGCAGGCCGTGTTGCAGTAGCGCACCTCGACGGTGGGCCGGAACGGCGCGCCGGCGCGGGCAAAGCTGTTGCGCACGGCCTCGCCGAGGCGCGTGCCGCGTTCGAGCCCGATGAAGGGCAGGCCGGAGAGATCCGCGGCCGAGATCACCGGCCTCTCCGCGAGCGGATGCTGCGGCGGCAGCACGCACACCATCTCGCCGGTGTGGACAACCTCATGCGCGATGCCGGGATGGTGCGTCAGCCCGAGCGCGAAGCCGAGCTCGGCGACGCGGCTGAGCACACCCTCGATGATGCCCTCGTAGCGCCGCACGTCGAAGAAGACGCGTGTCTCCGGGCGACGGCGCAGGAAGGCAGATAGCGCCGAAGGAATGATGCTGTAGGCAAGCGGCGGCGTTGCCACGATCGCGAGATGCCCGGAGCGGTTCTCGCGCAGGTCGCGCACGCGGTTCTCCAGCTTGGCGTGCAGCGCGAAGATCGCCTCGCTCTCCTTGTAGAGCGCCATCGCCTCCGCGGTCGGAAACAGCCGGTTGTTGACGCGCTCGAACAGCGCGAAACCCGTCTGCGCTTCCATGGTCTTCAGCGCGTTGCTGACCGCGGGCTGCGACAGCGCCAATTCGTCCGCCGCCGCCACCGTGGTGCGATGGCGGATGACGGCACGCAGGATCTCGAGCTGACGCAGGTTCATATCACTGCCAATTATACTCCGGGCCAAAACATCATAGCAGAACGAATTGATTTTACAGCCCGGCTTCCGCGTAATGGCAGCGGATTTGCACGTCGCATCAAAGGGTTCATTCGCCCATTGAGGCAGCACTGCGCACAGATTGGAGGCAATCTTGGTTCGTGTCCTTCGCGCCGCCGCCGCACAGATGGGGCCGACGCAAAAAGCCGATACACGCGAGCACACGCTGAAGCGGATGCTCGACATGCTGGAGGAGGCGGCTAGCCGCGGCGCCAGCCTCGTGGTGTTCCCCGAGCTCGCCTTCACCACCTTCTTCCCGCGCTGGCTGCTCGAAGGCGAGGCGCTCGACCATTATTTCGAGCGCGGCATGCCGAACCCGGCCGTGGCAAAACTGTTCGACCGCGCGCGTGCGCTGCGCGTCGGCTTCTATGTCGGCTATGCCGAGCAGACAGCTGACGGACGGCGCTACAATTGCGCCATCCTGGTCGATCGCGACGGCGAGATTCTCGGCCGCTATCGCAAGGTGCATCTGCCGGGCTCGGTCGAGCCGCGCGAGGGTGCGCGCTACCAGCAGCTCGAGAAACGCTATTTCGAATATGGCGATCTCGGCTTCCCCGCATTCCGCGCCGGCTCGGCCTGGGCCCATGCGATCATGGGCATGATGATCTGCAACGATCGCCGCTGGCCGGAATCTTGGCGCGTGCTCGGCCTGCAGGGCGTCGAGCTCGTCTGCATCGGTTACAATTCGGCGGCCTACGATCCCAACGGCGGCGTCACCGAAGATGCCTCCTTGCGCACGTTCCACTCCACGCTGGTGACGCAGGCCAATGCCTACATGAACGCGACCTGGGCGATCTCGGTGGCGAAGGCGGGCGAGGAGGACGGCTCCGGACTGATCGGCGGCTCCTGCATCGTCGATCCCAATGGCCGCATCGTCGCGCAGGCCCAGACGCTCGCTGATGAGGTGATCGTCGCAGATATCGATCTCGATCTCTGCCGCCAGGGCAAGGACAAAATGTTCAATTTCGCCGCCCACCGGCGGCCGGAGCAATACAGGGTGATCACCGAACGCGCCGGCGTCATCGAGCCGGCCGTTCTCGACGCGGACTGACCAAATGGCACAGCGTTAGCAAAGGAGCTGACATGACAGGCCTCTCGCATTTCCTCGCCCTCGCAGCATTGGCTGCCGTGACGTCCGCGCAGGCGGCCGAGCTTCCGGCCGAGATCAAGCAGGCGGGAACGCTCAAGCTCACGGTCAACTCCACCTACGCGCCGATGGAGTATCGCGACCCCGCCAGCAACGAGCTCGTCGGGCTCGACATTGATCTGGCGATCGAGCTCGCCAAGCGGCTCGGCGTGAAGATCGTCTGGAGCGAGACGCCGTTCGCCGAGCTCATCCCCTCGCTCCAGACCAGGCGGGCGGACTTCATCATCTCCGGCATCTCCGATCGCGCCTCGCGGCGCGAGACCGCCGATTTCGTCGACTACGTCGCGACCGGCCCGCAGTTCTTCGTGATGGCAGACAGCGGGGCCAAGGAGGCGACCGATCTCTGCGGCAAGAAGGTCGGAACCACCCGCAGCACCAGCTTCCCGGTCGAGATCGAGAAGTGGAGCAAGCAGAACTGCGAGCCGGCCGGCAAGCCTGCGATCCAGTACGTGCCCGGCGAGAACTCGATCGACGTCCGCAACCAGCTCAAGCAGGGCCGCATCGATGCCGCCGTGCAGGGCAGCGAGACACTGCCTTATGCGCAGACGCAGGAGCCCGGCAAATATCGCGTCGTCGGCGAGCCCTTCGCCAGGGGCTACCAAGGCATCATGTTCCGCAAGGACGATGTCGCCTTGCGCGAGGTGGTGACCGAAAAGCTCTCGGCCATGATCGCCGACGGCTCCTACAAGTCCGTCCTCGACAAATGGGGCCTCGGCGCCAACGCGGTGGCCCAGCCCATGCTGAACGCGGCGCCGCAATGAGGCCGGCGCCGGCACTCGCGGAGGGTTTTCCCGACCTGTCGGGAATGCGGATCGCGCGCGAGCCGCACTGGTTTCGCTGGCTCAGCGCGGCCCTCATCGTCCTCGTGCTGGCGGCGATCGTGCGCGCCTTCGCCGGCGGCCAGATCGAATGGTCCTATGTCAGCCGCTTTCTGACCGCAAAGGTCATCCTCGAAGGCATCGTCAACACCATGGTGATGGCGGTGCTGGCGATGGGGCTCGGCATCTTCCTCGGCATCGTCGTCGCGGTCATGCGGCTGTCGCCCAATCCGGTGCTGAAGACGGTGGCCGCCGGCTACACCTGGCTGTTCCGCGGCACGCCGCTGATCCTGCAACTCTTGCTGTGGTTCAACCTCGCGCTGGTGTTTCCCACCATCGGTATTCCGGGCCTGTGGAGCGCCCGCGCCGTCGACGTCATGACGCCGTTCCTTGCCGCGCTGCTCGGGCTCGGCATCAACCAGGGCGCCTACACCTCCGAAGTGATGCGCGCCGGCATGCTGTCGGTCGATATCGGGCAGTACGAGGCGGCGCAGGCGATCGGCATGGGACGGCTGCGCGCGCTGCGCCGGATCATCCTGCCGCAGGCGATGCGCGTTGTGATCCCGCCGCTCGGCAACGAGTTCATCGGCATGGTGAAGGCGACCTCGCTCGCGAGCGTCATCCAGTATCCGGAACTGCTGCACAACGCCGAGAACATCTATTACGCCAATTCCCGCGTGATCGAGCTCCTGATCGTCGCCGGGCTCTGGTATCTGCTCGTGGTCTCGATCCTGACACCGCTCCAGATGCTGCTCGAACGCCGCTTTGCCCGCGGCACATTGCGGCTTGCGCGATGACAAAACCTCTCGTCGCGATCCGCACCGTCAGCAAGAATTTCGGAGAGTTCCAGGCTCTCAAGAACGTCTCGCTCGACGTCTGGCCCGGCGAGGTGATGTGCCTGATCGGCGCCTCCGGCTCCGGCAAGACCACGCTGCTTCGTTGCATCAACCAGCTCGCCGCGATCGATGCCGGCGGCATCTGGCTCGACGGCGAGCTGCTGGGGGTGCGCGAGCAAAGCGGGCGGCTCCATCGTCTCAGCGAGCGTGAGATCGGGCGGCAGCGGCTGAAGACCGGCATGGTGTTCCAGCGCTTCAACCTGTTTCCGCACAAGACCGCGCTCGAGAACATCACCGAGGGGCCGCTCCAGGTTCAGGGCCGCAAGTCCGACGAGGTCCGCGCTGAGGCGCTCGAATTGCTTCGGCGCGTTGGGCTCTCGGCGAAGGCGGACTGGTATCCCGCCCAGCTCTCCGGCGGCCAGCAGCAGCGCGTGGCCATCGCCCGCGCGCTCGCGATGAAGCCGATGCTGATGCTGTTCGACGAGCCGACCAGCGCGCTCGATCCCGAGCTCGTCGGCGAGGTGCTTGCGGTCATGAAGGAACTGGCGAAGAGCGGCATGACCATGATGGTGGTGACGCACGAGCTCGGCTTCGCCCGAGAGGTCGCCGACCGCGTCGTCTACATGGACCAGGGCGCGATCGTCGAGCAGGGGCGCGCCTCAGAGGTGTTGGGCGCGCCGCGCGAGGAGCGCACCAAGGCATTTCTTTCGGCAGTGATCTGACAGGGGGCGTATGATGAAGAGATTTTCGGTTGCGGCGGCGCTGGTTGGTGCCATGACCGTTTCGGCTCTAAGTGTTCAGGCTTGGGCCATCGAGCTGCCGCCGGAGATCGCCAAACGCGGCAGCATCAAGGTGGCGCTGGTGCCGAACTATCCGCCGATGGAGTTCCGCGATCCCGCCACCAGCACGCTCACGGGCTTCGACATCGATCTCGGCGAAGCCATCGGCCGCAAGCTCGGCGTCAAGATCGAATGGCAGGAGACCAGCTTCGACCAGTTCATGCCGTCGATCTCGACCGGCCGTGTCGATGCGATCCTGTCCGGCTTCACCGACTATGCCAGCCGCCACGAGACCGCGACCTTCGTCGACTATTTGCGCAGCGGCCCGAATTTCTTCGTGCAGCAGTCGCGCGCGGCGGAGTTCAAGGACACAGCCGCGTTTTGCGGCAAGAAGGTCGGCGCCAGCCGCCGCACCATGTTCCCGGCCATGATCAATGCCTGGAGCGAGAGGAGTTGCGGCAGCAATCCTGTCGTCTTCGTCGGCACCGACGGCTCGGCCGATGCCCGCACCCAGCTCAAGCAGGGCCGCATCGATGCCGCCGTGCAGGGCAACGAGACGCTGCCCTACATCATGGACCTCGAGCCCGGGGCCTATACGCCGGTCGGCTCGCCCATCGCACAACAATTCACCGGCATCGCGCTGCCGGTCAAGGAAAAGGCGCTTCAGCAGGCCATGCTGGAGGCGGTCGACGCGCTGATCGCCGACGGCACCTATCGCACCCTGCTTGCCAAGTGGAAACTGACCGACAACGCACTCGAAAAGGCGACCATCAATGCTGGACAGTAAGGCACTCCTCAGCATCCCGCTCATCCCAGCCAACACCGCGGATCCCGCGCCGGAATATCCCTGGCCGCAGCCGTACAGTTCGGCGATGTTCCTCTCCTTCGACGTCGACGCGGAAAGTGCGTGGACCAGCAAGGATGCGGTCCACGCCCAGCGGCTCATCACCATGAGCTACGGCGGCTACGAGGCGCGCGTCGGCACGCCAAAACTGCTGGAGCTGCTCGACCAGCTCGATCTCAAGGCGACGTTCTTCGTCACGGGATGGTCGGTCGATGCGCATCCGGCGATGGCGGAATCCATCCTCAAGGCCGGCCACGAGATCGGCCATCATGGCTATCACCATCTGCTGCCCGATCCCGGCGATCCCTGGATCGAGGAGGAGCTGGAGCGTGGCTTCGAGGCGCTGAAGCGCCGGCTCGGCGTCAGGCCGACCGGCTATCGCGCGCCCTATGGCGAGTTCACCGAGGAGCTGCGCACGGCACTGGTGCGCCACGGCATCGTCTACACTTCCTCGTTCCGCGACGACGTGCGGCCCTATCGCCATCGTCTCGCCGACGGCAAGCCCGGCACGATCGAGTTGCCGGTGACCGCGAGCTATGACGACTGGATGCACGGCCTGTCGGCGCGCTTCAGCCCGCGCTCGATTTTCCCCAAGGAGCACGTGCTCTCGATCTGGAAGGACGAGCTCGATGAGGTCCGTGACTGGGGCGCGATGGTGACGACGGTGCTGCACCCGCAATGCAGCGGCCGCCCGATGCGGCTGCGCCTGTTGCGGGAGTTTCTCACCTACGCCAAATCCTGCCCGGATGTCTGGATCACGACCGGCGAAAAGATCGCGGACAACTTCCTGCGCCACGAGGCCGGCGACCGCTAGGCAGAGTCATGACCCGCATCCTCGTCATCAACCCCAACTCCTCGGCGTCGGTGACGGCGGCGATCGACGACGCAGTCGCACCGCTGCGCATCGCCGGCGGGCCCGAGATCGAAGTGGTTGGCCTTGCCGAGGGCCCGCCCGGCATCAGCTCGCAGCGCGACGCCGACAGCGTCGTGATGCCGCTCGTGAATCGCGTCACGCGGGACGATGCCGATGCCTTCGTGCTCGCCTGCTTCAGCGATCCCGGCCTGCATGCGGTGCGCGAGGCAGCCGGCGGCCGCCCGGTGCTGGGCATCGCCGAATGCGGCATCTTTCGCGCGCTGATGCTCGGCGAACGCTTTGGCATCATCGCGCTGTCGCCGTCGAGCATCCGCCGCCAGCAACGGATGGCGCGGGTGATGGGCGTCGACGGCCGCTATGCCGGAAGCTGGTCGGTCGGCGCGAGCGCAGCGGAAACCGCGGGCGCGGACATCCGCGGGCGGCTGATCGAAGCCGGCCGTGCGCTGGTCACGCAATGCCGCGCCGATGTCGTGGTGATGGGCTGCGCCGGAATGGCCTCGCACCGCGCGGCGATTGCGGACGCGATCGGCGTGCCCGTCATCGAGCCGGCGCAGCAAGCCGTCGCAGCCGCGATCGGCGCAGTCTTGTTGAACACGTAAGATCCTTCAGGAGCCTCTTGTAATGTCCATCTCTCGCCGTTCGCTCCTCAAGGCCGCCGCCGCCATGCCGGCGCTGTCGCTGCCGGGCATCGTACGCGCCGAATCGCAAACCACGCTGCGCTTCATTCCCGTCATCGACCTTGCCTTCGTCGATCCCATCTATTCGACCGCGCAGGTGTCGCGGAACCATGGCTTCATGGTCTACGACACGCTCTATGGCATGAGCTCCTCGCTCCAGGTCTCGCCGCAGATGCTGTCGGGCCATGTCATCTCCGGCGACGGGCTGCAATGGGACCTCACGCTTCGCGACGGCCTGTTCTGGCACGACGGCGAGCGCGTGCTTGCGCGCGACTGCGTCGCCAGCATCCGCCGCTGGGCGGCGCGCGACGGCTTTGGCGGCGAACTGATGGAAGCGACCGACGAGTTGTCGGCCGCCGACGATCGCACCATCCGCTTCCGCCTGAAGCGTCCGTTCCCGCTGCTGCCGCAGGCGCTCGGCAAGGCCGCGATCAACGCCTGCTTCATGATGCCGGAGCGGCTGGCAAGCCAGGATCCGTTCAAGCCGCTGACCGAGGTGATCGGCAGCGGGCCGTTCCGCTACCTCACGGACGAACGCGTGCAGGGCGCCCGCAACGCCTATGCCAAATTCGAGCGCTACCAGCCGCGTCCCGAGGGCAAGCCGGATTGGACGGCAGGGCCGAAGATCGTGCATTACGATCGCGTGGTCTGGACCACCACGCCCGATGCCGGCACCGGCGTTGCCGCGCTTCAGACCGGCGAGCAGGACTGGCAGGAGACCACGCCGCACGATCTGTTGCCGATCATCAAGGCCGCCGGCGACATCGAGACGCGCGTCCTCGATCCCCGCGGCTATGCCTGCATGCTGCGCCTCAATCACCTCCAGCCGCCGTTTGACAATCCCGCCATCCGCCGTGCGCTGCTGGGAGCGATCGACCAGTCCGCGTTCATGACGGCGGTTGCCGGCACCGATCCGGCGTTCCAGGTCTCGCCGATCGGCTTCTTCGCGCCTGGCACGCCGATGGCGAGCGATGTCGGCCTCGATGTGTTCCGCGGGCCGCGCGACTACGCCAAGGTCAAGGCCGACCTGAAGGCCGCCGGCTATAACGGTGAGAAGATCGTGGTGCTCGTTCCCACCAACTCGCTGGCGCAGAAGCCGCTCGGCGAGATCGCCGTCGACAGCCTGCGCAAGGCCGGCATGAACGTCGAATATGCCGGGCTCGATTTCGCCGTCGTGTTGCAGCGCCAGCTCAAGAAAGATCCGATCGGGCAGGGCGGCTGGAGCGCCGCCGTCGGCAACTGGCAGGGCATCGACTGGCTCAATCCGGCCGGCAACACCAACATCCGCGGCGAAGGCAAGGTTGCCGGCTGGTATGCGAGCGAGAAGATGGGGACGCTGCGCAGCCAGTGGCTGGCGGCCTCCGAGCTTGCCGAGCAACAGCGCATCTGCCGCGGGATCCAAGGGGTGGCGTTCGAGGAAATCCCCTATATTCCGATCGGCCTGTACAAGCAGCCGACCGCCTATCGCAAAGCCATCACCGGCATTCTCGACGGCACCGCCGTCTTCTGGAACGTACGCCCCGCATGAGCACCACCGCAATCTTCGGCAGCTATGTGCTGTCACGCAAAGACGGCGCGCAGGATGTGCTGCGCGACCATTGGGTCCGGGTCGAAGGCAAGAAGATCGCCGCGGTCACACGCGACAAGCCGAGTGCGGACGAGATCTACGACCGCCCCGGTCGCTTCGTGCTGCCGGGCCTTTTGAACCTGCACAATCACTGCTTCTCCGAAGCGGTGGCGCGCAGCCATACCGAGGACGGCAACGGTCGCAAGAACAACCAGAGCATCGTCTACACGGTGCTGCTGCCGCTGACCAAGCGCGGCGCCGATCTCTTGTCGGCGGAGGAGCGCATGGCCGTGGCGCGGCTCGGTATCCTCCAGCTCCTGAAGGGCGGCGCCACCACGGTGATGGAGCCGTTCCGCAATTCGATTCCGGAGATGTTCGACGCGGCGGGGGAGATGGGCATCCGCTTCTACGGCGCGCCCTATCTGTTCTCGACGTCGGACGCCAAGGCCGGCCCGGACGGCGTGGTCCACTATTCCGGCGATGACGGCACCGCTGACATGGCGACATGGGATGCGCTCTATCAGCGCTGGAACAATCGCGGCGACGGTCGCATCAGCCTTGCGATGAGCCCGCACGCCACCGACACCTGCGGTCCCGATCTGCTGAAGGCCTGCGCCGCGCGGGCGCGCGAGCTCGGCGTGCCCATCACGACGCACATGGCGCAGAGCCGCGCCGAGGTCGAGACCATCGGCAAGCGCTATGGCGGCCGCACCCCGGCGCAATATCTGGACTGGCTCGGCCTGCTGGCGCCCGACCTCATGGCGGCGCACTGCATGTTCAGCAGCGACGACGATCTCAAGCTGATGGCCGCGCGCGGCATGACGGTCTTGAACTGCCCGCGCGTGTTCGCGCGCGCCGGCGTCACCGCGGCGTTCAGCCGGTTTGCGGAGCACGGTGTGCGCACCGTGGTCGGCACCGACGGCTACAACATGGACCTGCTCGGCGAGCTCAATGCGGCCTCGCTGATCTCCAAGGTCGCGTCGCAGCGCGCCGACGTCGCGAACTCGCCCGAGCTGATCGAGGCGAACACGGCCGTTGCCGCCGACGTCATCAAGCGGCCCGATCTCGGCCGGATCGAGCCGGGCGCGACCGCCGATCTCACCGTGGTCGATCTCACCCATCCGCATCTTCAGCCGCTGTTCGACCCGCGGCGCGCGCTGATCGCGCTCGCCAACCGCGCCAACATCGATCAGGTCATGGTCGACGGCCGCGTGCTGGTCGATGCCGGCCGCTATCTCGGCGCCGACGAGGCGGCGATCACGGCCGCAGGGACCGCTGCAATCGGCAAGATCTGGGATCTGCCGGAGGCGCAGGCCACATTCAACGGCTGAGCGTCGTTTTCTCCTCGAACTCGACGAGCGCCTTGCGCACGGTCTCGACGAGGTCCAGCGCCACTGGCGAGGCGCTGCGCTGCGCTGGAAGGACGGCCGAGAACTCGAAATCGATCCGCGGCAGGAAACGCCGCACGACAATGCCGCGCGTCGAAAATTCCTCGGCTGTGAAGGGATCGCAGATCGCGACCCCAAGCCCCGACGACACCATGCCGCACATGATCTCCGACAGCGCGGTCTCCACCCGCAGCACGCGGCGGACGTCGTTGCGGTGAAAGATCTGGTCGACGAGATGGCGGCTCGCCGATCCCGCCGACAGCGAGATGAAGGTCTCGCCCTCGAAATCACTGGGCTCCAGTACCTCCTTTTCCGCGAGGCGATGTCCGGTCGGCAACACCGCGACACGCGCCAGCGCCGGCAGCCGCAGGCTCGGCAGGCCGGAATGGGCGATCGGCACCTCGGCAAAGCCGACGTCGCATTGGTTGTTCAGCACCCAGTCGACCACGATCGGCGAGATCACGCCGAAGAAGGCGAGGTTGAGGTTCGGTCGCTCTTTCAAAAAATGTCCGGCCAGCCGTGGCAGATAACCGTTCGACAGCGCCGGCAGCGCGGCGATCCGCAGCGAGCCGGTGCGGCGGCCGCGGATTTCCTCGGCTGCCGCCGTGATGCGTTCGAGGCCGACGAAGGAACGCTCGACCTCGGTATAGAGCGCGGTCGCTGCGGCGGTCGGCACCAGGCCGGTGCCACGCCGCTCGAACAGCTCGGTCTTCAGCAGCGCCTGGAAGTCACGCAGCAACCGGCTGACCGCCGGCTGTGTCACCGCCATCAGCTTGGCCGCCTCGGTGACGCTGCCGGTCAGCATCATCGCCCGGAAGGCCTCCACCTGCCGCGAATTGATCCGCGCCATCCCATCATCCAATCATAACATTTTGGTATGTAGACGGTGCCATTATTCATTGGACGATGGAAGTATAGGTTGCGATCTTTTTCATCAGGACTGGAGACAGCCCGCTTTTTCGGCAGATTGGAGGGGTTCAAACCTCCAGATCGCGCCAAAACCCGCCGAACAGGGGCCGGAGCCCTGTCCGGAAAGGATTTGCGCGGAAGGAAATGCGGAAGGCGCTTCAGCCAGAGATTTTCGGCACGCCCACCCCATCCCGGTATTGGAGATCGGTCCATATGAAGACTCTCAGCCTTCTGACCGCAGTCAGCATCGCAGCGCTCATCGCCGTCCCGTCGGCCGCTTCGGCCCAGCAGAAAACGCTCTACGTCGCCGGCTATGGCGGCTCGTTCGAGAAGACCATCCGCGACGAGGTGATCCCGGCCTTCGAGAAGGAGAACGGCGTCAAGGTCGAATACGTTGCCGGTAACTCCACCGACACGCTGGCGAAGCTCCAGGCGCAGAAGGGCAACCAGCAGATCGACGTCGCCATCGTCGACGATGGCCCGATGTATCAGGCGATCCAGCTCGGCTTCTGCGGCAAGCTCGACGGCCTGCCGGCCGATCTCTACGACACCGCACGCTTCAAGGACGATCGCGCTGTCGCGATCGGCATCGTCGCGACCGGCCTGATGTACAACACCAAGGCGTTCGCCGAGAAGGGCTGGGCGCCGCCGACCTCGTGGAACGATCTGAAGGACACGAAATACGCCAAACAGCTCGTCATCCCGCCGATCAACAACACCTACGGTCTCGAAGCGCTGGTGATGCTGTCGAAGATGAACGGTGGCGGCGAGTCCAACGTCGATTCGGGCTTCAAGATCTTCAAGGAGCAGATCAATCCGAACGTGCTCGCCTACGAGCCGTCGCCGGGCAAGATGACCGAGCTGTTCCAGTCCGGCCAGGCCGTGATCGCAGTGTGGGGCACCGGCCGCGTGCAGAGCTTTGCCAACACCGGCTTCCCCGTCGACTTCGTCTATCCGAAGGAAGGCGCCGCGACGCTGCTGACGACCGCGTGTCCGATCAACAAGCCGAACGCCTCGCCGCTGGCCTCGAGCTTCGTCAAGATGCTGCTCGATCCCAAGATCCAGCTCGTGATGCTGAAGGACTATGGCTACGGCCCGGTGCTGAAATCGCTCGTGATCCCGCCGGAGCTCGGCAAGATGGCGCCGATCGGTGAGCGCGCGGCAAAGCTCTACAATCCCGACTGGACCATCATCAACGAGAAGCGCGAGGAATGGACCAAGCGCTGGAATCGCGAGGTCGAGCGTTGATCTGATCGTTCGTAGGGGACAGCGCATGGCCTATCTCGAGCTCGATCGGGTCGCAAAACAGTTCGGCGCGCAGACTGTGGTCGACGACTTCAGTCTGTCGGTGGGCAAGGGGGAGTTCATATCCTTCCTTGGCCCGTCCGGCTGCGGCAAGACCACGACGTTGCAGATGATCGCGGGCTTCCTCGATCCCTCGCGAGGCGCAATCCGCCTGGAGGGCAAGGACCTGACCGCGATCCATCCGGCCAAGCGCGGGCTCGGCATCGTGTTCCAGAGCTACGCGCTGTTTCCGCACATGACCGCGGCGGAGAATGTCGCGTTCGGCCTCGAGATGCGCAATGTGCCGCGCAACGAACGGGCCGAGCGCGTTCGTGCTGCGCTCGCGATGGTCGGCCTCGCGGGGTACGAGGACCGCCATCCACGCCGGATGTCGGGCGGCCAGCAGCAGCGCGTGGCGCTGGCGCGTGCTCTAGTGATCAAGCCGAGCGTGCTGCTGCTCGACGAGCCGCTGTCCAATCTCGACGCAAAGCTGCGCGAGGAGATGCAGATCGAGCTGCGCCAGATCCAGCGTACCATCGGCACCACCACGATCCTGGTCACTCACGACCAGAACGAGGCGATGTCGCTGTCCGACCGCATCGTGGTGATGAGCCAGGGCCGTATCGAGCAGATCGGCACGCCGCAGGAGACGTATGAGAAGCCGGCCTCGGCCTTCGTCTCGCAGTTTTTGGGCAAGACCAATGACTTTGCCGCGACCATCGACCGGACCGCGACGCCAGCGCGGCTGACGGCGGGCTCCTGGAATGCGCCGGCGCCGGCTGGCCTCGGCGGCCCTGTCACCGTCAGCATTCGCCCTGAAAGAATCGGCTTTGGCGATACCGGCCTCAGCGCAAAGATCGTCACCCGCATCTTCCAGGGCAATCACTGGCTGTTCCAGTGCGACAGCGAATGCGGCCCCGCGATCGTGATTCGCCAGAATGACGGGCAGGCGCAGCCCGTCGAAGGCGAGACGGTCCGCCTCGCCTGGCGGCCCGAGGACATGAGCGTGCGCGCGAGGGCTGGCGCATGAGCGCGGTTGCCGAGGAGCGCAGCGCGCGTGCGCCATGGGCGCTGACGGCGCCTGCCTTGATGCTGTTCGTCGGCGTGCTGCTGATTCCGCTGGCGATGACCGTGATGCTGTCGTTCCACGATTGGGGCCAGTACAAGGGCATCGAGCCGGTCTTCATCCTGAAGAACTGGCACGAGATCGCGACCGATCCCTATTACGCCGAGATGTTCTGGCGCACGTTCCGCATCGCGATCCTGACCACGCTGCTCACCGCACTGCTCGGTGCGCCCGAGGCCTACATCCTCAACCGCATGAGCGGCCGCTGGAAGAGCTTCTTCCTGCTGATCATCCTCGGGCCGCTGTTGATCTCCGTGGTGGCGCGGACGCTCGGCTGGGCGCTGCTGTTCGGCGGCAACAACGGCCTCGTCAACAAGCTGCTGATGTCGCTCGGGGTGATCCGCTCCCCCATTCCCTTCATGTTCACCGAGACGGGCATGGTCGTTGCGCTCGCCCATGTGATGATGCCGTTCATGGTGCTGTCGGTGTGGGCCGCGCTCCAGCGGCTCAACCCGCAGATCGAGAACGCCGCGATGTCGCTCGGCGCCGGCCCCGTGACCATCATCCGCCGCATCATCATGCCGCAGATCATGCCGGGCGTGCTGTCGGGGGCCATCATCGTGTTCTCGCTCTCGGCCAGTGCCTTCGCGACGCCCGCGATCATCGGCGGCCGCCGGCTCAAGGTCGCCGCGACGCTTGCCTATGACGAATTCCTCAACACGCTGAACTGGCCGCTTGGTGCTGCGGTCGCAACGCTTCTGCTGGTCGCGCTGGTGCTGATCGTCGTCGGCAGCAACGCGCTGATCGAGCGCCGCTACGCGGAGGTGTTCCGATGAGCCGGAATGGCCCGCTCGCGCTGATCTTCCACACCATCTTCGTCATCGTCATGGTGGCGCCGATCCTGGTGGTCTGCCTCGTTGCTTTCACGCCCGAAGGCTTCCTGTCGCTGCCGACCAACGGCTTTTCGCTGCGCTGGTTCAGGGCGATCGCCAACTATCCCGAGTTCATCCATGCGTTCTGGGTCAGCCTCGGGCTGGGTGCGCTCTCCTCCTTCGTGGCGCTGCTGTTCGCGGTGCCGGCGGCGCTGGCGATCGCGCGCTATCGCTTCCGCGGCCGCGATGCGCTGGCGGCACTGTTCCTGTCGCCGCTGATGATCCCGCATGTCGTGCTCGGCATCGCCTTCCTGCGTTTCTTCACCTCGGCCGGGCTCGGCGGTAGTTTTGCCGCGCTGATCATCGCGCATGTCATCATCGTGTTTCCGTTCGCGCTGCGGCTGACGCTCGCGGCCGCGACCGGCATGGACCTCTCGGTCGAGATGGCGGCGGTCTCGCTCGGCGCCAACGGCTGGACGCTGTTTCGCCGCGTGACGCTGCCGCTGATCCTGCCCGGCGTCATCAGCGGCTGGGCGCTCGCTTTCATCCAGTCCTTCGACGATCTCACCATGACCGTCTTCCTTGCGGCACCCGGCACCGAGACGTTGCCGGTGCGCATGTTCCTTTATATCCAGGACAACATCGATCCGCTGGTGACGTCGGTCTCGGCCTGCGTGATCGCGATCACCATGACCGCCCTCATTCTGCTCGACCGCTTCTACGGGCTCGACCGTGTGCTCGCCGGCAAGGGCGATACGGGACGATAGGAGAACCTATGTCAGGAGATTACGACGTCGCCGTCGTCGGCGGCGGGTTGCTCGGCTCCGCCATTGCATGGGGCCTCGGCCGCCTCGGCAAGAGCGTGGCGGTGCTCGATGAAGGCGACATCACCAAGCGCGCCTCGCGCGCGAACTTTGCGCTGGTCTGGGTGCAGAGCAAGGGGCTCGGCATGCCCGCTTATACGGTCTGGACCGTGCGGGCTTCCGAAGCCTGGGGCCGGCTCGCCTCGGAGCTGAAGCAGCAGACCGGGCTCGACGTCTCGCTCCAGCAGAATGGCGGCTTCCATCTCACGCTCGGTGACGATGAGTTCGGCCAGCGCACCGATCTCGTCAAGCGCATGCACAATCAGACTGGTGCTGCCGACTACAAGATGGAGATGCTCTCGGCGTCCGAGGTGAAGAAGTCGCTGCCGCTGATCGGCCCGGAGGTCTCCGGCGGCAGCTATTGCCCGCTCGACGGCCACGTCAATTCGCTGCGGACGTTCCGCGCCTTCCACACCGGCTTCAAGGCGTTCGGCATCGACTATTTCCCGGAACGTCCGGTCTCGGCCATCAGCAAGAGCGGCGGCGAATTCCGCCTGACGACGCCGAAGGGCGAGCTGCGCGCCGCTAAAATCGTGCTCGCGGCAGGCAACGCCAACCAGACGCTGGCGCCGATGGTCGGCCTCTACGCCCCGATGGGCCCGACCCGGGGCCAGATCGTGGTGACCGAGCGCACCATGCCGTTCCTGCCGCATCCGCTGACCACGATCCGCCAGACCGACGAGGGCACGGTGATGATCGGCGACAGCAAGGAGGACGAGCTCGACGATCGCGCGCTGAAGCATTCGATCAGCGCCGTGATGACCGATCGCGCCCAGCGCATGTTCCCGCATCTGTCGCGGCTCAACGTGGTCAGGAGCTGGGCCGGCATCCGCGTCATGCCGCAGGACGGCTTTCCGATCTACGACCAGTCGGAGACGCATCCCGGCGCTTTCGTCGCCTGCTGCCATTCCGGCGTGACGCTGGCCTCCAACCACGCCTTCGAGATCGCGCGCATGGTTGCGCAGGGTGCACTCGAGCCGGAACTGGTCGGCGCATTCTCGGCCAGCCGTTTCGGCGGCGCGGGCGCCGCGAACAACAGCGGCTACTAGAGATATCAAGGAGCCAAGAGGCATCCCATGTTTAGACGATCCGAACAGGACAAGCGACCGCAGGTCCAGATCTTCGTCGACGGCGTCGCCGTCGCGGCGCGCCAGGGCGACACCGTTTCCGCCGCGCTATTGGCCTCCGGTCGGGATGCGCGGCGCTCCACCGCGGTGAGCGGTGCGCCGCGTCTGCCCTATTGCATGATGGGCGTGTGCTTCGATTGCCTCGTCACCATCGACGGCGTCGGCAACCGCCAGGGCTGTCTCGTGCCCGTCGCCGAGGGCATGCAGGTCGAGATCCAGAAGGGCAAGCGGGAGATCGGAAGATGACTGTGGCTCCCAAGCGCGAAGCCTATGACGTCGTGGTGATCGGTGCCGGGCCCGCGGGCCTTGCCGCCGCAGCGACATCCGCCGAAGCCGGGCTGTCGACGCTGATGCTCGACGAGAACATTGGCCCCGGCGGCCAGGTGTTTCGCGCCATCTCGTCGACGCCGGTGACCGATCGCAATCAGCTCGGCGCCGATTATTGGGTCGGTGCCGATCTCGTGCAGTCGCTTCGCGCGAGCAGCGCCGAGGTCATTCATCGCGCGACGGTCTGGAGCCTCGATCGCAACCTCGAGATCGCCGTCTCGATCGGCGGCGCCTCCGCCTTCGTCACGGCGAAGCGCGTGATCCTGGCGACCGGTGCGCTGGAGCGGCCGTTCCCGATTCCCGGTTGGACATTGCCGGGCGTGATGACCGCGGGTGCGGCGCAGACCATGCTGAAATCGTCGGCGCTGGTGCCCGACGGACGCACGGTGATCGCGGGGCAGGGGCCCTTGCTCTGGCTGCTCGCCGCGCAGATTTTGCGACTCGGCGGCCGCATCGACCGCATCCTCGACACCACCGAGCGCGGCAATTATTTCGCCGCCTTGCCTCACGCCTTCGCCTTCCTGACCTCGCCCTATTTCGCCAAGGGCCTGTCGATGATGCGCGAGGTGAAGGCGAAGGTGCAGGTCGTCTCCGGCGTCACCGAGCTTACCGCATCCGGTGACGGCCAACTCGCGAGCGTGAGCTATGTCGCCGGCGGCAAGCGCGAGACCATTCCTGCGGACCTGCTGCTGCTGCATCAGGGCGTCGTGCCCAATGTCAATCTGGCGATGGCAGCGGGAATCGAGCATCGCTGGGACGATCTGCAATTGTGCTGGTCGCCCGTGCTCGACGCGAGCGGCAATTCGTCGATCGCCGGCATTGCGATCGCCGGTGATGGCGCCGGCATCGGTGGTGCGAATGCAGCCGTGGTGCGTGGCCGCATCGCGGCGCGCGCGGCGGTCGAGGCGCTGGCGCCTGCGGCCGCTGCCAAGCTGCCCGCGATGACGACGCTCCGCTCCGATCTCGCCAAGGCCGAGCGCGGCCGTGTCTTCCTCGACACGCTGTTTCGTCCGTCACCGCAGTTCCGCATCCCCTCGGGCGACACCATCGTCTGCCGCTGCGAGGAGGTAACTGCAAAGGATGTTCTCGACTCCGTCGCGATCGGCGCGACCGGGCCGAACCAGCTCAAGGCCTATCGCCGCACCGGTATGGGGCCGTGCCAGGGCCGGCTCTGCGGCCTCACCGTCACCGAGCTGATGGCGCAGGCGCGCGGAAAGACCCCGCAGGAGATCGGCTATTACCGGCTGCGCGCGCCGGTCAAGCCGATCACGCTCGCCGAGCTCGCCGCCGTGCCGAAGAGCGAAGACGACATCAAGGCGGTGGTGCGCGGATGACCCAAAACGTGGATGCGATCGTCGTCGGCGGCGGCATCCACGGATGCTCGACCGCGCTGCATCTGTGCCTCGCCGGCCTGAAGCCGGTGCTGATCGAGAAGGACTATGCAGGCCGCCACGCCTCCGGCGTCAATGCTGGCGGTGTGCGCCAGCTTGCGCGGCACATCCCCGAGATCCCGCTCTCGATCCGCTCGATGGGGATCTGGGAGAAGATTTCAGACCTGCTCGACGACGATTGCAGCTTTGAGAGTTACGGCCAGGTTCTCGTCGCGGAGAACGAGGAGGAGCTCGCGGTCTGTCGCGCGCGCGTCGCCGAGCTCAACGCGCTCGGCTTCACCCATGAAGAGCTGATCGATGCGACTGAACTACGGCGCCTCGTGCCGGCGGTGGCCGAAACCTGCCCCGGCGGGGTCGTCTCGCGCCGTGACGGCGCGGCCAATCCGGCGCAGACGACGACGGCGTTCCGGCGCAAGGCCGCGCAGTTAGGTGCCACTGTGCGCGAGGGCGTGGCGGCCAGCAACATCCGGCAGAGCGACGGCCTCTGGCATGTCGATGTCGGCACCGAAACCTTTGCCGCGCCGGTGCTTGTCAATGCCGCTGGCGCCTGGGCCGGCAACATCGCCGCCGCGCTCGGCGAGCCGGTGCCGGTCGAGACCGTCGCGCCGATGCTGATGATCACCTCGCGCGTGCCGCATTTCATCGATCCCGTGGTGATCCTGCGCGGGCGCAAGCTGTCGTTCAAGCAATTCAAGAACGGCACTGTGCTGATCGGCGGCGGCCATCTGGCCACGCCCTTTCAGGATCGCAACGAGACGGTGCTGGACTGGAAGAGCCTTGCGATCAGCGCGCGCACCGTGTTCGAGCTGTTCCCGGTGATGCGCAGCGCCACCATCGTCCGCGCCTGGGCCGGCATCGAGGCGAAGATGAAGGACGATATTCCCGTGTTCGGGCCGAGCAGCCGCCACAAGGGGCTCTATCACCAGTTCGGCTTCTCGCTGCACGGCTTTCAGCTCGGCCCCGGCGCCGGCGCCGTGATGGCGGAGCTGATCGTCAACGGTGGCACCCAGACCCGCGTCGGCGGTCTCGGCATCGACCGTTTCCATCCTTCCACGCTCTAAGAAGAGGACATCATGAGCATCACCCGCAGCATCCGCACGCCCATCATGCACCGCGCCGTCGAGGCCAACGGCTTCGTCTTCATCGGCGGCACCATCGCCGACGACACCTCGGTCTCGATGGGCGATCAGACCCGCAACATCCTCGGCAAGATCGCCGGCTATCTGAAGGAAGCCGGCACCGACAAGTCGCGCGTCGTCAGCACCTCGATCTTCGTCACCGATCTCTCCAAGAAGAAGGAGATGGACGCGGCCTGGACCGAGTTCTTCGGCGACAATCTGCCGACCCGCGCCACCGTCGGCGTCGCCGATCTCGGCGGCAGCGCGCTGATCGAGGTGGTGGTGACCGCACTCAAGGGCTGATCGCGACAGGCCGATGGGACGTCAGCGCTCCGTGCGCTGGCGTCCTTTCGCGCCACGACTTGATCTCGCTCCTCGATGGGACTAGTTAGAGAGTCTCTCAACCAGGATACTCGCAGCCATGGATCTTACCCCGACCGCAAAGCCGACCTGCCTTGCTCACGGGGAATTCCATGCCTGCTTCAATCATCCTGTCGAACCTGTCGCTGTCCACGCCTGACGGCCGGCCTCTTCTTTCCAACGTCGATCTGACATTCTCAGCCGAGCGGACCGGTCTCGTCGGCCGTAACGGCGTCGGGAAAACGACGCTGCTTGCGTCGATATCGGGGGAGCACGTTCCCCAGTCCGGACGCATTCTCATCAACGGCACCGTCGGCCTGCTGCGTCAGGACGTGCAAGTCCTTGCAGGCGCGACCGTGGCCGATCTGTTCGGCGTGCGGCAGGCGCTGGAGCTGATGCGCCGTGCTGAACGGGGCGATGCTTCAGTCGACGATATCGCCGCGATTGACTGGACGCTTGAAGCGCGGCTGGAGGCCGCTCTGGCGCGCCTCGGGTTCGATCCGTCTCCCGATACGGAGCTGTCCTGCCTGTCCGGCGGCCAGATCACGCGGGTTCGGCTCGCCGCGCTCGCCTTCGCCGAGCCCGACTTCCTGCTGCTGGACGAGCCCACCAACAATCTCGATCGCGACGGGCGCAATACCGTGATCGATTTCCTCGCGTCCTGGCGCGACGGCGCGGTTGTCGTCAGCCACGACCGCGGCCTGCTCGAAACCATGGACGTGATCGTCGAGCTGACGTCGCTCGGGGCGACACGATACGGCGGCAACTGGAGCAGTTTTCGCGCGCAGAAGGCCGTTGAGCTTGCGGCTGTGAGGCACGACCTCGCGCATGCCGAGAGGCGCCTGTCCGAGATTGACGGGAAGGCGCAGGAGGCTGCCGAGAAGAAGGCGCGCAAGGATAGCGGCGGAAGAAAGAAACGTGCCAAGGGCGACATGCCGCGCATCCTCGCTGGCGCGCGCAAGGACCGTAGCGAAGACACCGGCGGCAAGAGCGCGCAAATCGCCGAGCGACGCCGCGCGGAAGCGCTCGAGGCCGTCGATACGGCGCGCGGGCGCATCGAGATTCTTCAGCCGCTGTCGGTCAAACTGCCCCCGACCAATCTGCCGGCGGGCAGGGAGGTGCTTTGGCTCGACGGGGTCAGCGCCGGCTATCGGCCGGAGCAGCCGGTCCTGCGCGAGCTGTCGCTCACGATCGTCGGTCCCGAGCGCGTCGCGCTGGTCGGGCCGAACGGCTCCGGCAAGACAACGCTACTCAAGCTCGTCACAGGCGAGATCCGTCCTGTCTCGGGCACCGTGCGGGTCAGGCCGGATTTCGCGTCGTTCGACCAGAAGGTCAGCCTGCTCGATCCAGCGAGCTCCATCCTGGACAATTTTGCGCGGCTCAATCCGAAGGCGGGTGCGAACGAGTGCCATGCCGCCCTGGCCCGGTTCATGTTCCGCGCCGATGCCGCCTCGCAGATCGTGGGGAGCCTGAGCGGCGGACAGCTGTTTCGTGCGGGCCTCGCCTGCGTGCTGGGCGGGTCGACGCCGCCTTCCTTGCTGATGCTGGACGAGCCGACCAATCATCTCGACATCGACTCCATCGAAGCCGTCGAGGCAGGATTGAGAGCCTATGACGGCGCGCTGCTCGTGGTCAGCCACGACGAAGCGTTCCTGCAGGCGATCGATATCACGCGCAGGGTCGAGCTGGTCGCCAACCCGGCTGGCTAAGGCTCATTGCTCGACGACAAAAGCCCGACGCCCTGCCCCCAGCGCGTCGGGCGAAAAGATCGACTATCAATCGGTGATCCCAACGTCATTGTTGTGACGCGTATCTCACCGCTTTTCCACTCCGGGAAACTACCGCGTCGGAGCGGGCGTGGTGCTACGCACCTCCGCCGGGCTCCAGCGCTTCGCCCATCTCCAGCGGATGGGCCATGGTCTCGTGCAGCGCCTCGCGGTCGAGCTCGCCTTCGGAGATGCTGATGACGACGCAGGCGACGCCGTTGCCGATCAGATTGGTCAGCGCGCGGCACTCGCTCATGAACTTGTCGATGCCGACCAGGATCGCGATCGACTGAATCGGGATGTCGGGCACGATCGAGAGCGTCGCGGCAAGCGTGATGAAGCCTGCCCCGGTCACGCCCGAGGCGCCCTTCGAGGTGATCATGGCGATGCCGAGAATGCCGAGTTCCTGCCAGATCGTCAGATGGGTGTTGGTCGCCTGCGCCAGGAACAGCGTCGCCAGCGTCATGTAGATGTTGGTGCCGTCGAGGTTGAAGCTGTAGCCAGTCGGAATGACGAGGCCGACCACCGAGCGCGAGGCGCCGAGATGCTCCATCTTCTGGATCATCTGCGGCAACACCGTCTCCGACGAGGAGGTGCCGAGCACAATCAGCAGCTCGTCCTTGATGTAGGCGATGAAGCGCAGGATCGAGAAGCCGGCGAGGCGGGCGATCGCGCCCAGCACGATCAGCACGAACAGCATGCTGGTCAGGTAGAACGTGCCGATCAGGGCCGCGAGGTTGAGCAGCGAGCCGAGGCCGTAGGCGCCCACCGTGAAGGCCATCGCGCCGAACGCGCCGATCGGTGCGACGCGGACGATGATGCGGATGATGCCGAAGAACATCTTGGCGGCCTTGTCGATCGCTTCCGCGATGGGCTCGCCGGCCTTGCCGAGGAAGGCGATGGCGAAGCCCGACAGGATCGAGATCAGCAGCACCTGGAGCAGGTCGCCGCGTGCGATCGCGCCGACATAGCTGTCGGGGATGATCGCCATCAGATGGGCGACGATGCCCTCCTCCTTGGCCTTGGTGACGTAGGTCGCAACCGACTTCGGATCGATCGTGGCGGGATCGATGTTGAAGCCGTGGCCGGGCTGGAGGATCTCGCCGACCAGAAGGCCGACCGCCAGCGCGACGGTCGAGACCGTCTCGAAATAGATCAGCGACTTCAGCCCGACCCGGCCGACGCGCTTGAGATCGCCCATCGAGGAGATGCCGTGCACCACGGTGCAGAAGATCACCGGCGCGATCATCATCTTGATCAGCGCGATGAAGCCGTCGCCGAGCGGTTTCAGCGCCTTGCCGAGATCGGGATAGAAGTAACCGATGAGCACTCCGAGCGCGATCGCGATCAGCACCTGGATGTAGAGGATCTTGTACCAGGGCTGATGCCGGCGATGGACGGCTGGCTGGATCGCGACTTGTGTCATATTGTGTGCCCCGGAACGCATTGATCTTGCGGGATTTGAATCTTGCAAGCTTTGAATCTTGTATGTTTTGCATCATGTGATGGCCGCCGTAGAAGCGACAATCACATTTTTGTCGGATCGCACGAAGATCAATCGCTGCACCGCAACTGGGGGGAACATGACGATCGCAACGGGCTCGGACGAGCAAGGGCAGAGCTATTTTCCGCGCTGGAAGCTCAAGACCTCGGGCGTGATCATGCCGGAGGAGCGGCTGTCATGGGGCCAGACCGTCGTCTCCGGGCTCCAGCATTGCGTCGCCATGTCGGGCTCGACGATCATCGCGCCGCTGCTGATGGGGTTCGATCCCAATGTTGCGGTGCTGTTCTCCGGCATCGGCACGCTGATCTTCTTCGTCATCGTCGCGGGGCGCGTGCCGAGCTATCTCGGCTCGAGCTTCGCTTTCATCGCTGTCGTCATCGCCGCCACCGGCTATGCCGGGCAGGGCCCGAACCCGAATCTCTCCGTCGCGCTCGGCGGCATCGTCGGCGCCGGCGTGCTCTACGGCGTCATCGCGCTGATCGTGATGTGGTCGGGCATCGGCTGGGTCGAGCGGTTGATGCCGCCGGCCGTCACCGGCGCCGTGGTCGCCGCGATAGGTCTCAACCTCGCGCCCGTGGCGGTGAAGGCGGTGAGCGCCAATGGGTTCGACACCGGGATCGGGCTCGCGACTGTTCTGATGATCGGCGTGGTTGCCGTTGCAGCTCCAGGCCTGTGGCGCCGCCTGCCGATCATCCTCGGCGCGGTCGGCGGATATCTCTTGTACCTGCTGTGTGCGAACGGTCTCGGCTTCGGCAAGCCGATCGATTTTTCGCAACTTGCGGCCGCGCCGTGGTTCGGCCTGCCGAGCTTCACCACGCCGACCTTCCAGGCTGATGCGATCTTTCTGATCGCGCCGGTTGCGGTCATTCTCGTCGCCGAGAACCTCGGTCACATCAAGGCCGTCGGCGCGATGACGGGCCGGAGCCTCGATGCCTATCTCGGCCGCGCCCTGTTCGCCGACAGTCTCGCCACCATCGTGGCCGCCTTTGGCGGTGGCACCGGCGTCACCACCTACGCCGAGAACATCGGCGTCATGGCGGCGACGAAGGTCTATTCGACCCTGCTGTTTGCCTTCGCGGCCACGGTGTCGATCCTGCTCGGCTTCTCGCCGAAATTCGGCGCGCTGATCCTGTCGATCCCGGGACCCGTCATCGGCGGCCTCTCGATCGTGCTGTTCGGATTGATCGCGGCGATGGCGGGCCGGATCTGGGTCGAGAACAAGGTCGACTTTGCGAACCCCGCGAACCTGATCACCGTCGCCGTGGCGCTGACCGCGGGCGCCGGCGACCTCACGCTCAAGTTCGGCGCGTTCACGATCGGCGGTATCGGCACCGCAACCTTTGGCGCCATCATCCTGTACCAGATCCTGACCTCGCCGCTCGCCCGGCGCGCCGAATGAATCGCAGCGATGCGCTGAGGGATGGAACAAAAAGCCGGTTCCGTCGATGATCAGGCATCCCGGAGAGAACTCATGCCACAAACCGATCGCTCGACCTCGTTTCACTCGCGTCTCGTCGGCCAGTACGCGCTGGTGACAGGCGCCTCGCAAGGCATCGGCCGTGCCGTCGCCATCCGGCTCGCCCAGGAGGGCGCGACCGTCGCCATCAACTACGTCGATCACCCCGAGAGGGCCGAAGAGTCGCTTGCGCTGGCACGAACGGCATCGAGCGATCGCGGCCACGGCAAGCTCGATCATGTCGTCGTCAAGGCCGACGTCAGCAACGAGGAGGAGGTCGGCGCGATGTTCGAGACGATCCTGGCGCGCTGGAAGCGCCTCGATTGTCTCGTCAACAACGCCGGCTTCCAGCGGGAATCGCCCAGCGAGGCGCTCGACATCGAAACCTATCGCCGCATCATCGACGTCAATCTGAACGGCGCCGTGCTCTGCGCGCAGAAGGCGCTCGCTCATTTCGTCGCACGCGGCGGAGGCGGCAGCATCATCAATTGCTCCAGCGTCCACCAGATCGTCCCGAAGCCCGGGTATCTCGCTTATTCGATCAGCAAGGGGGGCATGGCCAATCTGACGCGCACGCTGGCACTGGAATTCGCCGGCCGCGGCATTCGCGTCAATGCGGTCGGGCCGGGCGCAATCGACACGCCGATCAACGCGGCCTGGACCGGCGATCCCGCAAAACGCGGCGTCGTCACCAGCCACATTCCGCTCGGCCGCGTCGGCACGCCGGAAGAGATTGCCGCCGTGTTCGCCTTCCTCGCCTCTGACGATGCGAGCTACATCACCGGCCAGACCCTCTATGCCTGCGGAGGCCTGACGCTGTTTCCCGAATTCCGCGAGAATTGGGCAAGCTAGGGCGCGTACCGATGAACCCGCGCTGTAATCAGGGCGCGTATAAGGTCCGCTGCGCCTCTCATAGCGGTCCGCGCGAAAAAGGGTGGCGACTTCATCTTGTACAACCGCCAAGTTGCACCAAATCCGCTGCCCCGGCTGAATCGGTCAGAGCAGTTGTCGATACACGCCGCGCTTTCTGGACATGACCGGCTGACCTCCTCCAGACTTCGTGCTACCGTACCACTCGCTCCGATCGTGCGGTTATACCTTCTTGAAGTGTATAGACCGTTCGTTAGCTCAGCCCGAGTGCGGTTCTGCCAGAGAAGGTCATGAACCGGCGATCGAAGCCGTAATCTCTCACATACTTCGTCGGTTGAGACGAAGCGTCGTTAGAGCATGATCGCGTTGTCGCTGAGCGCCGACGCAAAACTCCATATTCGCTCTTACGCGTGTGCAAGCAGATCGTCTCCAACTCCGCGGCAGAGCCCTGAGGCCGCCGCTCGAATCAAGGAGGAACCAATGGAGTCCATTAACCTGGATACAGTCGTTACACCCACCGCAGCGATGAGGTTTGCCAAAACAGCGGCGTTGGTCGCGGGGCTCGTGGTCTTTGCCCCCGCGGCGATTCAGGGTGAACCGATTGAAAAGAAGGGTACCACGCCCTATGTCACGCACTTCATTTTTCGACCCTTGATGAGCATTGACACAGCCGAACTCGGCAAAGCCACCACGCTGGAGGCGGTCGGGACCACCCAAAATATGAAGGGAGAGAAGATGCTGGACAAGATGTCCGCACGTTGCGTAGCGCTGAATGTTTCGTCAGGTGACAAGAAATACATCGACGGCGCCTGCGTGTTGGCCGACAGCGACGGCGACAAGATTTTCTCGACTTTCGATACTCGCGACCTCGATAAGTCGCAGCCGAAGATGGATTGTGGCACCCATATTATCACCGGCGGTACCGGAAAGTATAAGGGGATCACCGGGAGCGAGCCATTTGCTTGCATAGCCATGCCTGCGCTGGCCGGGTCCGGCGATTATTTTGCAATGGACATCCCGCACAACACATCGTGGGAAATCAAATGATACGAAGCTTGATGTTCCCCTAGAAACCCGGACACAGACCCCGGGAATCAATCACTGAACGAGAGCCCAGCCCACCAGCGGGGCTCTTTTTTGGATTCACGCGCGCGGTCGCCACGCCGTACCGCGCCGGCTTCATCCACGCGATACCGTGCCCGACAATGTGATGCTCTTGCGTCGGAGCGCCCGCAGCACATCTGGCAAAAGCGGGCAGCGCAGACTACATCTGCGCCATGACAAATGCGCCGCTGGCAAACCCTCCGCTCCAGGATTTCATTGGCCGGCACGAAAATCTGTTCGTGCTGACCGGTGCCGGCTGCAGCACCAATTCGGGCATTCCCGACTACCGCGACGGCCACGGCAACTGGAAGCGGACCCAGCCGGTCAATTTCCAGGCCTTCATGTCGGAAGAGCACACGCGCCAGCGCTATTGGGCGCGCAGCCTGATCGGCTGGCGGCGCTTCGGCCAGGCCAGGCCGAACGATGCGCACCATGCGCTGGCCCGGCTGGAGGCGAACGGGCGCTGCGGGATGCTGCTGACCCAGAACGTCGACCGGCTGCATCAATCCGCCGGGCACCGGCAGGTGATCGATTTGCACGGCCGGCTCGATCTGGTCCGCTGCATGGGCTGCGGCCGCAAGACCCCGCGCAACGAATTCCAGGACGCGCTTGGCCGTGCCAATGCGGAATGGCTGACGCTCGACGCTGCGGACGCGCCGGACGGCGACGCCGACCTCGAGCACGCGGATTTCTCGTCGTTCAAGGTGCCAGCCTGCGAAGCCTGCGGCGGCATCCTCAAGCCTGACGTCGTGTTCTTCGGCGAGAACGTGCCCCGCGACGTCGTCGCCACCGCGCACGATCATCTGGCGCAGGCCGATGCCATGCTGATCGTCGGCTCCTCGCTGATGGTCTATTCCGGTTTCCGCTTCGTGCGGGCCGCGGCGCAACGACAGATCCCGATCGCCGCGGTCAATCTCGGCCGCACCCGCGCCGACGATCTCCTGACGCTCAAGGTCGAAGAGCGCTGCGAAGCGGCACTTGCATTCCTGCTCTGATCGGCTGAGGCGCGAACACGTCTTGCCTATTGCATAGGTGCCAAGCAGAATGGCCGGGCGCAGCGCTTTCGCGTGCTGGATGGCACGGAAATTGCTGCGTTTTCGCCCAGGGTTCTGACGATCAGCCGGAGAATTTGGAATGCTTGAGGGAGCCGAAGTGCGGCTTGCCGTTGATATTGGTGGCACGTTCACCGACATCGTGCTGGACGTGGGCGAGGTACGCAAAACCCGCAAGGTGCTGACGACGCCGCAGCGGCCAGAGCAGGCGGTGCTGGATGGAATGCGTCTCATTCTCACGGACGCACGTGCACATATCAGCGACATCGACGTCTTCATTCACGGCACGACGCTGGCGACCAACGCGATCATCGAGCGCCGCGGCGCCAGGACAGCGCTGATCGCGACCGACGGCTTTCGCGACGTGCTCGATATCGGCACCGAGAGCCGCTATGACCAGTACGATCTCAGCATCGACAAGCCGAAGCCGCTGACACCGCGCAGCCTGCGCTTTACCGTGCCCGAGCGCATCGATGCGCACGGCGCCGTCCGCCTCCCGCTGGACGAAGCTGCTGTCCGTGCACTCGCGCCAAAATTGCGTGAGCTGAAGGTCGAGAGCGTGGCGATCGCCTTCCTGCACTCTTACGCCAATCCCGAGCATGAGCGCCGCGCCGCCGCGATCCTCGGTGAGGAAATGCCCGGCATCTCCGTGACGGTGTCGTCCGCGGTATGTCCGGAGATCCGCGAATATGAGCGCACGTCCACCGCGGTCGCCAACGCCTATGTGCAACCCCTGATCGACGGCTACCTCGCCCGCATGGCGGATGCCCTGCAGGTCGAGCAGTTCCGCGGCGCCATCTATCTCGTCACCTCCGGCGGCGGCGTCACCTCGATCGAGACGGCGCGGCGCTTTCCGGTGCGGCTCGTCGAGTCCGGTCCGGCCGGCGGCGCGATCTTCTCGGCGCAGATCGCAGCGCGGCTCGGCGAGAGCAAAGTGCTGTCCTTCGACATGGGCGGCACCACCGCAAAGATCTGCCTGATCGAGAAATACCAGCCCGAGACCTCGCGCGTGTTCGAGGTCGATCGTGCCGCGCGCTTCCTCAAGGGCTCCGGCCTGCCGGTGCGCATTCCCGTGATCGAGATGGTCGAGATCGGTGCCGGTGGCGGCTCGATCGCACATGTCGATGCGATGAAGCGCGTCACCGTCGGCCCCGAGAGTGCCTCGTCGGAGCCGGGACCTGCCTGCTATGGCCGCGGTGGTCAGCGCCCGGCCGTGACGGACGCGGACGTCGCCCTCGGCATGATCGATCCCGACGCCTTTGCCGGCGGCACGATCAAGCTCAGCCCGGAGCTTTCGAAGGAGGCGCTGTTGCGCGCCGTCGGCGAGCCGCTGGGGCTGTCGGCGGAAACCGCGGCCTATGCCGTCCACGAGGTCGTCTGCGAGAACATGGCGAGTGCGGCACGCGTGCACGCGGTCGAGCGCGGTGAAATCGTCGGCCAGCACACGCTGATCGCCTTCGGCGGCGCCGCGCCGCTGCATGCGGCGCGCGTCGCCGAGAAGATCGGCGTCTCCCGGGTGATCGTGCCGTCGAATGCCGGCGTCGGCTCGGCGGTCGGATTCCTCGCTGCTCCCATTGCCTATGAGCTGGTGCGCAGCCGTCACGTCCGGCTCGACGATTTCGACACCGAAGCGGTCTCCGACCTCTTGCAGGAAATGGTGACTGAAGCCCGCGCGCTGGTCGAGCCGGGCGCGGCCGGTGCGCCGGTGCGCGAGCGCCGCGCCGCCTTCATGCGCTATGTCGGACAGGGCCACGAGATCACGGTCGAATTGCCGAACCGGCGGCTGACGTCGGCCGATCTCGCCGGCCTGCGCCAGAAGTTCGAGGCCGACTATTCGGCGATGTTCGAGCGGCCGATCCCGGGCGCCGCGATCGAGGTGTTGAGCTGGTCGGTGCTTGCGACCACCGAGGCGCGCAATCCGTCCACGGTCGCGGCCGTGACGCGCAAGCCTGCCGGCAAGGCCGTCGGCAGCAGAAAGTTCTTCGACGGCCGGGCGGGCGAGGTGATCGAGATCCCGCTTTATCGCCGCGAGGACATGGCGCCCGGCGCGACCATTGCCGGTCCCGCCGTGATCGCCGAGGACGAAACCTCCACCTTTATCTCCACCAGTTTTGACGCCCATATCGACGGTGCCGGCAGCATCGTCATGGAACGGAAGGCGGCCTGATCATGAGCAAGGCAAATGGCGCGAGCCTGATCGACCTTCAGATCATGTGGCACCGGCTGATCGCCGTGGTCGAGGAGCAGGCGCAGGTGCTGCTCCGCACCGCCTTCAGTCCGATCGTGCGCGAATGCGGCGACCTCTCCGCCGGCGTGTTCGACCTCAAGGGCCGGATGCTGGCGCAGGCTGTGACCGGCACGCCCGGTCACGTCAACTCGATGGCGGAATCGGTCAAGCACTTCATCGCGCATTTCCCGATCGAGACGATGAAGGAGGGCGACGCCTACATCACCAACGATCCCTGGATGGGCACCGGCCATCTCAACGACTTCGTCGTCACCACACCCTGCTTCAAGGACGGCAAGCCGGTCGCGCTGTTCTCCTGCACCAGCCATCTCATGGACATCGGCGGCATCGGCTTCGGCCCTGATGCCACCGACGTGTTCATGGAGGGGCTTTACATTCCGATGCTGAAGCTGATCGACCAGGGCGTCGTCAACGAGACGCTGATGGCGATGATCCGCACCAACACGCGGCTGCCGATCGACACCGAGGGCGACACCTATTCGCTCGCCGGCTGCAACGACGTCGGCTGCGAGCGCCTGGTCGAGATGATGACCGAGTTCGGCATCGATACGCTCGACGAGATCGGCGACTACATCTGCGACCGCTCGCGCGAGGCGGTGCTGGCCGAGATCGCCAAATTGCCGAAGGGCAGCTGGCGCAACACCATGGTTGTCGACGGCTATGACGCGCCGGTCACGCTGGCGGCGACACTGACGATCTCGGACGAAGGCATCCACGTCGATTTCGACGGCACCTCGGCTGCCTCCAAATTCGGCATCAATGTGCCCCTGTCCTACACCACGGCCTACACCGTGTTCGGCCTCGGCTGCGTCGTTGCCTCGCAGATCCCGAACAATGCCGGTTCGCTCTCGCCGTTGACGGTGTCGGCGCCGGCGGGCGCGATCCTGAATGCGCCGAAACCCGCGCCGGTCGCCTCGCGCCACATCATCGGCCAGATGCTGCCGGACGTCGTGTTCGGCTGCCTGCGCCAGATCATTCCCGAGCGCGTCCCGGCGGAAGGCACGTCCTGCCTGTGGAATCTCAACGTGCGCGGACAGACCCGAAGCGGCGTCGGCGGCAATTACGGGTTCTCGATGGCGGTGACCTCGAATGGCGGTACTGGCGCGCGTTTCGGCAAGGACGGGCTGTCGGCGACCGCCTATCCCAGCGGCGTGCGCGGCACGCCGGTCGAGATCGCGGAAACGCAGACGCCGCTGATCTTCTGGCGCAAGGAACTGCGTCCGGATTCCGGCGGGGCAGGGCGCACCCGCGGCGGTCTCGGCCAGATCATCGAGGTCGGCAGCGGCGTCGATGCGCCGTTCGATATCCTGGCCGCGTTCGATCGCATCGATCATCCGCCGCGCGGACGCGATGGCGGCCAGAATGGCGAGGCAGGCTATGTCGGGTTGAAGTCCGGCAAGAAGCTGCGCGGCAAGGGTTTTCAGCAGGTGCCGCCGGATGACCGTCTCGTGGTGCTGACACCAGGCGGCGCCGGCATCGGTGCTCCGACCGAACGCGATCGCGCGGCGGTCAAGGACGACATCGACAGCGGCTTCGTGTCTTCAGAGAACGCAGTTGAGGTTTATGGGTACGCGCGCTGATGCGTCGGTGCGTTTGGTAAACGGAGGGGCTCAATGATCACGCGACGAAATTTCACCGCGGGCGCCGCGACGCTGCTCGCCGCCGGACACGTCTCGACCCGCGCGCGGGCCGCGACGGTGAGCTGGGACATGTCGACGGTCTGGCCGGACGGCAATTTCCACACCCAGAACGCGATGGCCTTCGCCGAAGAGCTGAAGAAGCAGAGCAACGGCTCGGTCGCCATCACGGTGAAGGCCGGCGGCCAGCTCGGCTTCAAGGGCCCCGAGCATCTGCGCGCCGTGCGTGACGGCCTGGTGCCGCTCGCCGATGTCCTCAACATCCAGCAGGTCGGCGACGAGCCGTTCATGGGTGTCGAGAGCATCCCCTTCCTCTGTGGCTCGATGGACGAATTGAAGGTGCTGCACAAATACGTGCGGCCCGAATACGAGAAGGTCGCCGCGCGCAACAACCAGAAGATCCTCTACATCGTGCCGTGGCCGACGCAGTATCTGCACCTCAAGGTCAAGGTCGCCGACGTCGAGGGCCTGAAGAACATCAAGATCCGCGTGCCCGACAAGAACGCGGTCGACATGCTGGCCGTGGTCGGCATGGCGCCGGTGATGATTCCCTGGGGCGAAACGATCCCCGCGCTTGCGTCCGGTGCGGTGTCCGGCGTTTCGACCTCGGCGGTATCAGGTGTCGACGGCAAGTTCTGGGAATTCCTCAAATACGTCTACCCGACCAACCACGTCTGGTCGTCGCAGATGCTCACCGTCAATCTTGACTCCTGGAAGGCGCTCTCTGCCGATCAGCAGCAGCTCGTCACGAGCGTCGCCGCGAAGATGGAGCCGGGGTTCTGGGCGAACTCGCTCAAGGCCGATGTCGACAGCCTCACCCGCCTGAAAGAGGGCGGCATGGAGGTGGTGCCGGTCTCGGACGCCATGATCAAGGACATTCGCGCCAAGACCGCGCCGCAGCTCGACGCCTTCCTCAAGCGCGTTCCGGCGGCCGACAAGCCGGTGCGGGCCTATCTCGCCGAAATGAAGCGCTGAGGTCCGGCTCATGACCAGCGTTTCGCCCGCGGCTCCGCAAAGTCTCAACGCGGCGGCGCCGGCGCCGCTGCGCATCCTGCTCGACGGCATCGACCGTCTCGGCCGGCTCGACGGCTGGATCGGCGGCGGCTGCCTGTTGATGCTGACGCTGCTGATGCTGTGCGAGGTCGCAACCCGCTTCCTCTCGAACTTCCTGCCGTTCTTCCCGCCGACGATCTCGATCGCGTGGGAATACTCCTCTTATTTGATGGCGGCGTCCTTCACCTTCGGCGCCGCCATGACCTTGCGCGTCGGCGGCCATATCCGCGTCGTGCTGCTGCTCAAGAACGTGCCGCCACCGGTGCAGCGCGCGATCGAGATTCTCTCGGCCGCTGCCGGCTTTGCCTTCATGGCCTTCCTGACCTCGTCCATGGCGAAGTTCGCCTACAGCGCCTATGTGCGCGGCCAGGTCTCGACCTCCAGCGATACGCCGCTGTGGTTTCCGGAAGCGGTGGTCACCTTCGGCATGCTGCTGCTGACGCTCCAGTTCCTGGCGCGCGCGATCCAGGCCGTGCTCGGCTTGCCGCTGGAGGATCACCGTATGAAGGCCTCCCCCGTCGAATGACAGCTTTGCTCGCTTCCGGATTCAAGATCGCATGACCATCGAAGTCGTCGCCCTTTTTGGGATTCTCTTCGCGCTGCTGGCGGGCGGCGTCTGGATCGGTCTCACACTCGCGCTCACCGCGACGCTGTTGCTCGGGATGTTCCGCTCGATCCCGCTCGACAAGCTGCTACCCCAATACGCCTGGAATATCCTGACCACGCAGGAGTTGCTGGCGCTGCCGCTGTTCATTCTGATGGGCGAGCTGTTGTTCCGCACGCGCCTGTCACGCTCGCTATTCCAGGGGCTGGCGCCCTGGGCGGGACTTCTGCCCGGCCGCCTGCTGCATGTGAACGTGATCGGGTGCACGATCTTCGCGGCGATCTCGGGCTCGTCGGCTGCGACCACGCAGGTGATCGGCCGCATGTCGCTCAACGAATTGCTGCGCCGCGGCTATTCCCGCGACATCGCCATCGGCTCGCTTGCCGGCGCCGGCACGCTCGGCTTTTTGATCCCGCCGTCCAACATCATGATCATTTACGGCGTGCTCGGCGACGTCTCGATCCTGAAGCTGTTCACGGCGGGCGTGCTGCCCGGACTGCTGCTGGCCGCGACCTTCATGGGCTGGGTGATGCTGCACACGACGCTGAACCGCAGCATGGTGCCGGAGACGGAAGCGAAACTCTCGCAGGTGCCGTGGGGCGAGCGCTTCGCCGCGCTGAAGGACCTCGCGCCGGCGCTGTTCCTGATCGCCTGCGTGCTCGGCTCGATGTATGGCGGGCTTGCGACGCCGTCGGAGGCCGCCGCCGTCGGCGTGCTCGGCGCGGGGCTGGTCGCCTGGGCGCAGGGCTCGATGTCGCAGCAGGTGATGCGCGACGTGCTGATCGGCTCGGTCGTCACCTGCTCGATGATCGCGCTGATCGTGCTCGGCGCCTCGATCCTCGGCAATGCGGCAGCATTCCTCGGCATCCCGCAGGCGGTCGCCGCCTTCGTCAAGGGCCTCGGCCTGTCGCCCTTCATGCTGATCGTGGTGCTGATCATCTTCTACCTGATCCTCGGCTGCTTCCTCGATGGCTTCTCGATGATCGTGATGACGCTGCCGATCGTGCTGCCGATCGTGAAGGGCGCCGGCTTCGACGAGATCTGGTTCGGCATCTTCCTGGTGCTTGCCGTCGAGATGGCGCAGATCACCCCGCCGGTCGGGTTCAACCTGTTCGTGATCCAGGGCCTGACCGAAGACGGCCTCGGCTACATCGCGCGTGTCACCATGCCCTATCTCATCATCATGGTCGGCTTCGTGCTGCTGCTGACGCTTTGGCCCGGCATCGTCACGATCCTGCCGCGGGTGCTGTACGGGTAGTTCGGGCTACCCGCCGCAATCATTCGGTGCCGCCTTGCCGGCGAAGCGGTCGGTCATCCAGTTGACCGCGGCCATGGTGCTCGCCTGGGCCGCGCGGCCGTGCCCGATATTGGGAAGGGTGACCATCCTCACGCGGCTGCCCGCCTTGCACAGCCGGCCCATATAGGCGCGCGTCACCGCGGGCCGGATGATCTGGTCGACAGTCCCTTGAGCGAGGAACACGGGCACGCCGGCGGGCAATGTGCCAGCGCTGTTCTTTTCCAGCAGCGAGCGCCAGGGCTCGCGCTTGGTCGGATCCGGCACGGTCAGAAAATATTGCTGGAGCGGCCGCTCGGTCCGCTGTCTGACGAAGATGTCGAAGGGACCTTCGATGCATTCGCGCGCCAGCCGGTCGATCACCGGCAGCGCGCGCGGATCGAGGACGCCGTCGAGTGCGACACCATAGACGCGGTGCCATGACCACAGCGTCATCGCCGTGATGTTCTTGCCGCCGACCGAATTGATGTCGTCGCTCATCAGCGTGGCGAGATCCGTCGCGGGCGCCGCGGCCGCGACGCCGAGCAGATGGAGATCCGGCGCGTAGCTCGGCGCCAGCTGCCCTGCGAACAGCACGGCCTGTCCGCCCTGCGAGTGTCCCCACAAGGCAAAATCCCTAGCACCGCCGGCACCCGGCAGATCGCGCGCGACGCGCACGATATCCAGCACGGCGCGGCCCTCGCTCTCGCCGACGAGATAGGGATGCGGACCCGGCGTGCCGAGCCCGGGATAGTCGGTCGCCGCGACGATGTACCCACGCGCCACCATCGAGCGCAGTCCCTGGATCTGCTGGAACAGGAATATCGCGAGCGACGGCGCGCAGCGTGGCACGATGCCTGACGTTGGATGCGCCCAGGCCACAATCGGGCGGCCGCCGGGCGGCGGTGGGCCTTGTGGCACGATGACGACGCCGGAGACCAGAATGGAATCGCCCTTCAGTCCGGTCGAGCGGTAGAGCACGCGGTAGCTCGAGGCGCCGAGTGGCGCGCCATCCATTGGCTCCTGTCGCACGAGGCTGCCGGGAGGACCGTCCGCGAGCGATGCCGGCGCGTCGTAGAATGGTGACTGCGCGTGCGCCGCTGTCATCCCGACAGCGAAGGTGACGAGCGCGGTCATCGTCGCGCGGCGGAAGATGCGCCGCATCTGTAGTCCGATCCTGCGCATGATCACATTCCGTACAGGATTTTCAGATCGCCGCTGGCGCGCAGCGCGAGCGTCATGCCGTCGGTCAGCAACTGTGCCTTTTCGAACTGAACCGAAGACAGCTTTCCTTCCATGCGAAAACCGTCCTTGAGCGGGCGCGTCAGTCGCTGGTTCGCCGCCATCAGCAGGTTCTGGTAGGAGACGCCGTAGTCGATGTTCACGGCCTGCTTCAGTTGCGCGATGATCGACTGCAGGGCCGGATTCGTTTCGCCGCCGTCCGGTGTGGCGACATCGAGATCGCCAAGCCCGATGCTCTTGTTGCCGTCGTCGACCTTCAGCGCGGCGGCGAGATAGGTCCATTGCCCCGCATTGGGATCGCTGTCGGACGCCCTCGTGATGCGCAAGCCGATCACCAGTTTGCCCGAGGACGGATAGACCTGCACCTCGCGCAGCGTCGTGTCCTGAGCTGGCAGTGCGGCGATCGCCTGGCTGATCTTGTCCTTGATCGCGTCATAACCGATACGGACAGGGAGGATGATGTCGAACGTTCCCGGCGCGGTCACGTCGGTGCCAAGCGCTGCCAGCGGCGTCGGCGTGACGCTCGCACCCTGCTGCCCGATCGACGTCACGGCGCTTCCGGAGAGTTCGAGCGTACCCGATAGGACCTTGTCGTTGGCGCGCACGCCGGCGAACGCCGCGCCCTGCGGCGTGATCTGCAGCCACACCGGCGGTTCGTCGGCGAGCTTCACTGGCTCGAACGCGCGCGCCCAGGCGGCGCTCGCCTTGTCGCGCAGATTGAGCTTCTTCGCCGCAGCCAACGCGCGCGATCGCACGCGTGCCAGCTGCCCGCGGATGCGCGGCTCGACATAGGGCGCAAGAGCGATCTCGCGGCCGAGCACGTGCAGATAGGGTGCCTCGCTCCAGTGGAAGGAGTCGCTGAAGTTCAGGTCGAGCGACCAGTCCTTGCGCAGCGACGGGCGTGCCTCGGCCTCGATGGTCGCCCGTGCCTCGGTCTCACCGCGGATGCGCGCGGTGAAGCGGTTAGCGCCCTGGCCTTCGGCCGCGCCGTAGATCGAGACCGCACCATAAACGCGGTCGCCGCGGCCGTGGAGCGAGACACCACTGGTGCGATTGACAAAACCATAGAGGTCGCAATTGGCATTGACGCGGAACATCAGCACGCGGCGGTGAACGCAGTTGACGCGCTCGTCGATGGTGGCAAGCCGTTGCGGGATATCCTGCTCGATCGCCTTGGCGATCGCCGGCAGACCGAACTCGATGGTTGCGGACACCCGCGAGGTCGTGGTGAGCGGCGCCGGAGGATCGGGAGCGAGCGGCGGCTTGTCGGCGGCGAGCGCGGCTTTCGCGAGCGCGGTGAAGGCGAGCGCAACAAGGCCGGCGCGTTTTGTCGAACGAACAATTCGCAAAGAAACGGGCATTCTTCTTATTCCAACTTGGCCCTGCTTCGCGCTCAGGCCGCCGGCAGCGGTGCCGATCGGTCTTCAGAGCAAAATCGCGGAAGGGAGAGCGGTCAGTTGATCAATTAATGCTTGTATTCGATGGTCGTGTGTCGCGTCGCTTGTATGGCGCGGTATCGCGCTTTGAGCAAGGCTATATCGGTCCGGTATCATGGTGGTTCTTGCATTGCTCAAAAGACGCCGCCCCGGTCCAAACGATCAAGCGACGAAGTTTCTCCGCGGACGTTGCGGCGCGCGAGTCTGAGCTGCCGGTCAAGACGAACGGTCAGTACAACTGACATTTCAAATTCACGCTGCGCGTCAAATTCGCGCCGCGTGCGCATTCCATCTTTGCGCTGTCCGTCATCCGGCGTACTCTGTGAGAGCGAGCAGGAGTGCAACAGCAACCAGTCCTGGGAATGTAGCTTCTTTTGGCGATGTCCGCCGAGAGAGAGCGAGAGCTGTTGGCAGCTCATATGCAATGGAGAAGAACCGACACATAGCGAGCTGCAAGCATCCTTCGCGCGGCGTCTGTGAGACGCAAGTTCAACAAACATAAAAGCGGGAGGAACGGATGAAGAAGCGTTGGTGTAATTCTGGTCTACCTCTTGTTGCTGGAGCGACGCTGATCGTGTCGTCGGCGTTGGCCCAAACAGTGAATACTGCCCGGATCGAGGCCGCCGGTCAGAACGACTGGCTCACCTATCACGGTTCGTACAAATCCCATCACTATAGCCCGCTCGCGCAGATCAACGCGAACAACGTAGGCAATCTGGGCGTAGCATGGATCCATATTCCCGGACGATCGACGCGCGGCCTGCAGTCAATGCCGCTGGTGGCCGACGGCGTGCTCTACTACTCGGGGTCTTATAGCCGGGTCTTTGCGCTGAACGGCGCAACGGGCGAGGTCCTCTGGTCGTTCTTTCCGGAGCTCGATGAGGCGCTCATCAGCCGACAGACCCACTCTCCCTACAACCGCGGCGTAGCCCTTGGTGAGGGCAAGGTCTTCGTCGGCACGATGGATGGCCGTCTCTTCGGGCTGGATGCGAAGTCGGGGAAGGTGCTCTGGGAAACCAGGCTGATCGACTCGCAGAAGCTCACGGTCGGCTTCACCGGCGCGCCGCTCTACGCGAAAGGTAGCGTGATCATCGGCTCGCAAGGCGGTGAATGGCCGGGCCGTGGCCCGATCTTCGCCGTCGATGCCGCGACCGGGAAGAAGAAGTGGGAGTTCCTGACGGTCGCGGGCACCGACGAAGCCATGAAGACCTGGGGCAACGATTCCTGGCGCACCGGCGGTGGTGGCGGCTGGATGCCGGGCACTTACGATTCCGAGACCAACAGTGTCCTGTGGGGCACCGCGAACCCGGCGCCGCTCTACGATTGGTCGGGCGCCGACTACAAGACGCAAGGTGCGCGTCCCGGCGACAATCTCTATACGAGTTCGGTTATCGCTCTCGATATCGATACCGGAAAGCTGAAATCCTACCATCAGGAACTGCCGCACGACGCCTGGGACTTCGACAGTGCCGTCGGCGAGTTCGTGATGCTCGAGCGCGACGGCCAGAAATACGTTGTTCATCCGAACAAGGGCGGCTTCGTCTTCGTCTATGACCGTAACCTTGGCGTGAAGAACGTCTGGCGGCTGGTTGAGAACATCAACTTCGTCAAGGATATCGATCCCAAGACAGGCGCGCTGATCGGTCGTCGCGATTTCTCCGCGGGGAAGGTCACCGAACCGCCGCTGTGTCCGTTCATTGGTGGTGGCATTAGCTGGAATGCCGGCTCGTACAATCCGAAGACCGGCCTGTACTACAAGATCGGCCAGGAATGGTGCATGACGCTGGATGTCCAGAAGACGACGCCGGTCACCACGCCCCAGGTCCAGCTCAACATCGGCGCCGACTTCAAGATGGCGCCTCCTCCGGGCGGCGAGATCTACGGGCATCTCGACGCGCGCGATCCGATCACGGGAGCGAAGAAATGGGAGGTTCGCTATCCCGAGCCGCCGCTTGGGAGCGTGCTGTCGACCGGCGGTAATCTCGTGTTCGTGCCCGACTCGCGCGGCATCATTCACGCTTACGATGCCGAAACCGGGACCGAGCTGTGGAATCACAACAACGGCACCGGCCACCAGGGCGGCATCGTCAGTTACTCCGTCGGCGGCAAGCAATATATCGCCGTAGTAGCCGGCTTCGGGGGCATGCTGGCGGACGAATACGCGCCAAACTTCGGCGGCACATACAAAAGCATGCCGCGTGACGACGGCGCCCTCGTCGTCTTCAGCTTGAAATAGCCTGCCTCAAACGATCTGCCGGGGAGTGGGTGCAAGCCCACTCCTCGATCGATTACGGCGGCCGCGCGTGATTCAGGAATGGAGCGGACGTGTTGAAACTGTATTTGCGATCGCTTCCGGCTGTGCTGGGCGCTTCGTTGCTCTGCGTCGTGGTGGCCCAGGCACAATCTGCCACGCCTGCGCCGGACAACGGGTCGCTGGACGTCGAGCAGTTGTTCGCGGGGACCTGTGGCTTCTGCCACTCCGACGGCGGCCGGGCCGCCGGCAGGGGACCGCAACTGATGAATTCGCCACGCGACGACGAGTTTCTGCACAACCGTATCAAGAGCGGCAAGCAAGGTGCGATGCCGGCATTCGGCGAGAGCTTCAATGACGCGCAGATCGACCAGATCGTCAAATATATCCGCGCCTTGAAACCGCGCGAGGGCTGACCCGCCGGGACCTGATACATCCAGACGAGGAGGCGGAATGAAGGCAATTGTCCTGGTGATCGTCGGTGCTGCCATTGGGCTGTCGGGACCAACGCAAGCGCGAACCCTGGACGCGATCCGCGCGAGTGGCGTGCTCGGACTATGCGCGCATCCCAACTCGCTTCCTTTTGCGAGCAAGGCCGGCGATCCGCCCGGCTTTCAGGTCGAGTTGGGACAGGTGCTGGCACGCGAGCTCGGTGTCTCGCTGCGGCTCGACTGGATCATCACGCAGTACCAAATGCGCAGCGCCGGTTGCGACATTCTTCTGGATGTCATCGCCGACCGCGAAGCGCAAGGCGAAACCCGCTTGAGGATCTCGAAACCGTATTATCGCACGGGCGTCGCGCTCGCGGTGCCGTCATCCAGCGCGCTCACATCGTTCAAGAGCCTCAGCGAGCACACCAAGGTGGGGGTGCAGGTCGGCTCTGTCGCCGCCATGATCATCGGTCAACGGCACGTGCCCACATCGACCTTCGGCTTCGAGACCGACAGCCTCGACGCCGTATCAAACCATGAGATCGATGCGGCTGCGGTCACGCCTACGGCGGCGAGCTATTTCAATCTGACGCATCCGGACAAGGCACTCCGGATCCTGGATCGCGACGAGGGCGTGGCCGACCTCAACTGGAATGTCGCCGTCGGCATGATTCGCCCGGATGATGCGTTGCGCGAGGCGATCGACGGAACGCTGGAGCGGCTGCGCAACGACGGCACGATCGAGCGGATATACGGTCGCTATGGGATCGTACTGCAAGCGCCGAGGTAGCCGAATTGCTCGATGAACCACGCCGTCCCGGCTTGGCCAGGACGACGCGGCTATGCGAAGATATCGCTTTGGCCTTAAGCCGCGGCTTTCTTCCGCGCCTGCTCGGCCTTGTACAGCTCGAACTCCTCCGCGATCGCCTTTGCGACCGACGGCCGCTGGCGCAGGCGCTCGTAATACGCCTTCACATTCGGCCATTTGGCGAGCTCGATCGGCGGCGTCGCCATGGTCCAGTTGATGACCGTGACGAGATAGGCATCCGCGACGCTGAAATGATCGAGCAGGAACTCGCGCCCCTTCAGATAATTGTCGAGATAGTCGAGCCGCGACAGATTCTTTTCCAGCACGTAGGCTTTTGCCTCCTGCGGCGCCTTGCGGTCGAGCACCGGGATGAACAAGCCCTTGTGCAGCTCGGTGCCGATGAAGCAGAGCCATTGATGCAGCCGCGTGCGATCGATGCCGGGCGGCGTGCCGATGCCGGACTGCGGAAACCGGTCGGCGACGTATTGCAGGATCGCCGCGTTCTCGGTCAGCACCACGCCCTCGTCGGTGCGCAGTGTCGGCACCAGACCGATCGGGTTGACGGTGCGGAAGTCGGTGCCGTCGTTCATCACTTTCTTGGTCGGCGGATCGACTTCGAGATAGTTCGCCTCCGCGCCGGCTTCATACAGCGCGACGCGGGTCGCCATCGAACAGGCGAGCGGCGAGAAATAAAGATCCATCTTGGGCCTCCTTGGGCAATTCCTCGGTGTGACTCTTCACGTGTGACTTTCGGAATGTCGCTCAACCTGGCCAGATTGATTTATGTACCATCTTGCATAATATATCGATGGTCAAGGATTAATTTGCGAAATGGTACAAAAAGCGAGGCC
The DNA here is from genome assembly GCF_024199855.1 of Bradyrhizobium sp. CCGB20. Classification (NCBI taxonomy): domain Bacteria; kingdom Pseudomonadati; phylum Pseudomonadota; class Alphaproteobacteria; order Hyphomicrobiales; family Nitrobacteraceae; genus Bradyrhizobium; species Bradyrhizobium sp. CCGB20. The sequence goes on from NZ_JANADN010000001.1 coordinate 1,308,235, forward strand.
GCCAGCTGCTGCCAACGAACCCAAGCGCCGCGGTCGCCCGCGCGCCTACGAGCCCGACGTCGCGCTCGGCAAGGCGCTCGACCTGTTCCGCCGGCAGGGGTTTGCGGCGACGTCGCTGGACGATCTCAGCGAAGCGACCGGCATGAACCGGCCGAGCCTCTACGGCGCCTTCGGCGACAAGCGCGAGCTCTACATCAAGAGCTACCAGCGCTACCGCGAGGAAGCGCGTGCATCGATGGTCGAGATCTTTCGCCAGGAAATGCCGGTGCGCCAGCGGCTGGAGCGCATCTTCGCCGCCGCGCTGAACATCTATCTGTCCGGCGAGACCGGTCCGCGCGGCTGCTTCACGGTGGTGACCGCAGCGTCCGAAGCCGTGGGCGATCCCGAGATCCGCGCGATGGTGCTCGACGGGCTCACCGAGCTCGACAAGGCATTCACGAATTGCTTTCGCCGGGCCAAGGAGACGGGCGAGCTGCCGGAGAGCGCCGATCCGGCCGCGCTGGCGCAGGTCGCATCATCGACCGTGCACTCGATCGCCATCCGCTCGCGCGCCCGCGTGTCGCGCAAGGATCTCGAAGCGATCGTGAAGGGCGCAATCGACGTGATGGTGGGCTCTGGCGCCAAAGCCTGAGCTGTCGTCCCGGACAAGCGCAGCGAAGCGGAGCGCAGATCCGGGACCCATAACCACAGGCCTTCGTGGTTACGAAGACTCGGAGTTACCAGTCTCGCGTCGCACTGGTCCCCGTGGTTATGGGTCCCCGCGTTCGCGGGGACGACACTGAGAACGTCGCGCGATCCCGGCTAATTACGCCGCGCGGATCTGCGCGAGGAAACGATCGACCTCGTCCCGCAGCCGCTGCGACTGCTTCGACAGCTCGATCGCCGAGCCCAGCACTTCCTCCGCGGCCGTGCCCGTCGCGGCGATGCCGGCGGTGACGCCGGAGATGTTCTGCGAGACCTCGCCGGTGCGGGCCGCGGCCTGCTGGACGTTCTGCGCGATTTCCTGAGTTGCCGTGCCCTGCTGGCCGACGGCAGCCGCAATCGCGGCCGAGATCTCGTCGACCTGCTGGATCGTCGCGCAGATCGACTGGATGCCGTCCACCGCGCCGGTCGTCTCGCCCTGCACCGCCGTCACCTGCGCGCCGATTTCCTCGGTCGCCTTCGCGGTCTGGGTTGCCAGCGCCTTCACTTCGGAAGCGACCACCGCAAAACCACGCCCGGCTTCACCCGCGCGCGCTGCCTCGATCGTCGCGTTGAGCGCGAGCAGATTGGTCTGGCCGGCGATGCCGTTGATGAAGGAGACGACGTCGCCGATCTTCTGCGCGGCGTCGGCAAGGCTCTGCACCCGCGCATTCGACGCCCGTCCGTCGCTCGCCGCCTTGCCGACCACCTCGGTCGCATGCGCAAGCCGGCGACTGATCTCGGTCATCGACGAGGATAGTTCCTCTGCGGCGGCCGCGACCGTCTGCACGTTCTCCGAGGCCAGCGCCGAGGCCGAAGAGACCGCGCGGGTCTGGTTGCGCGACTGCTCGACGATGTCGGACATCGAGCGCGCGGTGTGCTCCATCTCGACGGCGGCCGCGGACACCGTGGTGACGACGTCGCGGATGCTGGCCTCGAAATTGTCGGCGAGCGCGGCGAAGGCACGGCGCTTCTCGGCTTCGGACTGCGCCTTGGCCTCGAGCTGCTCGGCCTGGAGCTTGCCAAAGCTCACGGCATTGTCGCGGAACACCGCGACCGCCTTCACCATGGCGCCGACCTCGTCATTGGCTTTACTGACGGGAACGGCGACGTCGAGATGTCCGTCCGCGAGGTCGCGCATCACGCCCGTGATGGACAGGATCGGGCGCGAGATGCTGCGGGCAATGAGATAGCCGACGATCGCGGCGAGCACGAGCCCAAGCGCGGCGATGCCGATTGCGAGCATCCAGGCTCTGTCGGCGGACGCCTCGTAATCGGCATTGTCCATCACCAGCTCGACAGCGCCGAGCGGCTTGCCGGAGAAGTCCTTGATCGGCCCGAGCAGTGCGGCGACCGGCGTGGTGTCGAGCCTGGCCTGGCGCACCGTGAAGCTGCCCTCGGCCGCACGGCTGTAATCGGCTGCCTCGAAGAAGCTCTTGCCCTTCAGCGTACCGCCGAACAGCTTGAAGCCCGAGCCGTCGGCGAGATGGAAGGCGACGTCGACATGGCGGTTGGTCTTGAAGTCGTCGAAGAACGGCTGGCCGAAGGTCAGGCCGAATTCGACGCTGCCGAGATGCTTGGTCCCTTGCGCGATCGGCACGACGCCGCGGATGCCGAGCCCGGCGACGCCGCCCTCGAGGCCGACCACGACCTTGCGGTCCTGGTTGGCGACGACCACGGTCTTGCGGAAGCCGGAGAGATCATCGCCGAATTTGGCGGGCTGATGCACCCGCAGGAACGACGTCGCCGGCGCCACATGGAATTGAAGCTGATCGACGCCGTAATCGGATTTGGTCGCAGCAAACACCGGCCCGAACAGGCGCACCAGCGCTTCGCGATCCTGCTTGGCCATCGCCTCCTGGGTCGCCGGCATCGCGGCCACCACCGCGCTCATCGCGGCGGCGCGGTACGATTCTTCGGCGATGCGCGACTGCAAGGCATCGTAATGGCTGCGCAGCTCCCTCTGGTCGGCCCGGTCGATGATCCCGGCGATGATCCACATCGCGCCCAGGACGGCAAACAGCGCGGTCGCCGCCGCCGTCACCGCCAGCGCAACCGTGATCCGCATCCTGAGGCCGAGGCTCGCCCGCATGTCCGACTCGTTGTTTGAGCGTTGGTTAAGAACGCCTATCAACTTCTCGCTAAGAGAGGGTGAACGGGACGGGGCGCGGGGTGGTTGTGGGGGCTATCGTTTCAAATGTGAGCGGGATTGCCTGCCAAAACAAAGCTGTCGTCCCCGCCTAGTGCGCAATTGCGCACGGGGCGCGGGGACCCATAGCCACAGGGAGGTTTTTGGCGACGACTCGCCGTTCGGTACTGCTACCGCTCGCTATCGATAGATCACGCGGTATGGGTCCCCGCGTTCGCGGGGACGACCTGAGGGTGGGGCGTGTGCGTGCCTCTTCCTAATACCCCCGCGCCCGGTCCACCACGTTCTCCAGCGTCCCGCCCGCCTCGAACCGCGCGATCTGCTCGGCGACATAGGCCGAGATCGCATCCGCGTCGGTGTCGGCTGCGTTGTGCGGCGTCAGCACCACCTTGGGGTGGGTCCAGAACCGGCTGTCGGCCGGCTGCGGCTCCTGCACGAAGACGTCGAGCGAGACGGCGCCGAGTGTGCCGTCGTCGAGGCAGGCGAGGATGTCGGCTTCGTTCTGCAAGCCGCCGCGGCCGGCATTGATCAGAACCGGCGCGCCGAGCGGGCTGTTGCGGTTGAGCTTGGTGAAGACGTCGCGGTTGAGGATGCCGTGCGTGTCAGGCGTCAGCGGCAGCAGGCTGACGAGGATATCGGTCTTGCGCAGGAACGCATCGATTCCGGCCGTGCCATGGAAGCATTCGACGCCCTCGATCTTGCGCGGGCTGCGGCTCCAGCCGGCAACGCGGAAGCCGAGCCGCCGCAGCACGTCGGCCGCATCGGCGCCCAGCGTGCCCAAGCCCATGACGCCGACCGTCACCGCGCTCGCCGGCCACTGATAGAGCGGCTCCCAGCGTTTTGCGCGCTGCGAATCCCGCAGGTAAAGCTCCTGGCGATGGTGCATCAGCACGTGCAGCACGACATATTCGGTCATGCGGTTGGTGAGATCAGGCACGGCGACGCGCACCAGCGGCACATCAGGCAGGCTCCTGTCCGCCATCAGCGCATCGACGCCCGCGCCCAGATTGAAGATCGCACGCAGGTTCGGAAACGAGCCGAGGTCGCCCGGCACCGGCTTCCACACCGCGGCATAGTGCACCTCGGCCGGGTCGAGGGAGGCGTCTGGCAGCAGCACCACGCGGCGGCCGCCGCAGACCGCATCGAACCGGGCCTTCCAGCGCTCCGGCAGCCAGTTCTGCTGCGTGCTGTTGATCAGGACGGCCAGTGTGCCTTTGCTCATTCGAATTGCCTCGTCGGGTTCCGCTCTTGAAGGCTCTCCTTGGCACGATCCGACGGAATTTTCTCGCAAATTTTTTCCGCAGCCCTGTCGGGGCGATGCATAGTGGATCGTCTTCAAGACAAGCGTTCAGGAAGGTACTGCCCATGCTTTATGCGATCCTTTGCTATCACGACGAGGACTTCGTCGGCTCCTGGAGCAAGGACCAGGACGAGGCCGTGATGAAGAAGCTCGCCGTGGTGCAGGACAAGCTCACACAGCAGGGCCGGCTCGGCCCGGTGGCGCGGCTGTTGCCGACCACGGCGGCGGCGACGCTGCGCAAGGAAGACCCGCCGCTGGTGCTCGACGGCCCCTATGCAGAGACCAAGGAGCAATTGCTCGGCTTCTACATCGTCGACTGCAAGAACCTCGACGACGCGCTTGACGTTGCCCGCGACCTTGGCGCTGCCAATCCCGGCGGCGCCTATGAGGTGCGCCCTGTGGGCGTGTTCAGGCCCGGAGGAAATCTGACGTGAGCGAGACCGATACCGCCTGGATCGAGACCGCGCTGACCTCGGCGCGCCCCCAGGCGGTCGGCGCGCTGCTGCGCTACTTCCGCGATCTCGACACCGCCGAAGAAGCCTTCCAGAACGCCTGCCTGCGCGCGCTCAAGACCTGGCCCCAGAACGGGCCGCCGCGCGATCCCGCGGCCTGGCTGATCATGGTTGGCCGCAACGTCGCCATCGACGAGGTGCGCCGCGCCCGCAAGCAGCAGCCGCTGCCGGAAGACGACCAGGCCATCTCCGATCTCGACGACGCCGAAGGCGCGCTCGCCGAGCGGCTCGATGGTTCGCACTACCGCGACGACATCCTGCGGCTGATGTTCATTTGCTGCCATCCGCAGCTGCCGGCGACCCAGCAGATCGCGCTGGCGCTGCGCATCGTCTCCGGTCTCACCGTGAAGCAGATCGCGCGCGCTTTCCTGGTCTCGGACGCAGCGATGGAGCAGCGCATCACGCGCGCCAAGGCCAAGGTCGCCGAAGCCGGGACGCCGTTCGAAGCGCCCGGCGCGATCGAACGTTCCGAGCGGCTCGCCGGTGTCGCCGCCATGATCTACCTGATCTTCAACGAGGGCTATTCGGCGAGCGGCGACACCGCGGAGATCCGAAAGCCGCTCTGCGAGGAAGCGATCCGGCTGGCGCGGTTGCTGCTGCGGCTGTTCCAGAGCGAGCCCGAGATCATGGGACTCACGGCGCTGATCCTGTTGCAGCATGCCCGCAGCGCCGCGCGCTTTGCCGCGGATGGCTCGCTGATCCTGCTCGACGACCAGGACCGCACGCTGTGGAACGGCACCATGATCGCGGAAGGCCTCGCGCTGATCGACAAGGCGATGCGGCATCGCCGTAGCGGTCCCTATCAGATCCAGGCCGCGATCGCCGCGCTGCATGCCCGTGCGGCGACGCCGGAGGAGACCGACTGGACCCAGATCGACCTGCTCTACGGCGCGCTGGAGGTGATGCAGCCTTCGCCGGTGGTGACGCTCAACCGGGCGGTTGCGGTCTCCAAGGTGCGCGGGCCGCAAGCGGCGCTCGAGCTGATCGAGCCGCTGGCCCCGAAGCTCGCCAACTACTTCCATTTCTACGGCGTGCGCGGCGCCTTCCTGATGCAACTCGGCCGTAACGACGAAGCCCGCATCGCCTTCGACCGCGCCATCGCGCTCGCCAATACCTCGGCGGAAGCCGCCCATATCCGCATGCACATCGATCGCCTGATCAGGGACAGTCAGCCGAAGGGGGCCGACGCAAGGCAGGGCGCGAAGGCGAAGTGACGGCGAAGCTGTCATTCCGGGATGGTTCGAAGGACCAGACTATGCGCAATTGCGCACCTGAGAATCTCGAGATTCCGGGTTCGGTCCTGCGGACCGCCCCGGAATGACGATCAAAAATCATTCCGTCATTTGTCGGCCCCAGCCCGCCCCGTTCGTCCTTAGCCCGTATCCAGGGAGCCATTCATGCTGAAAGCCATTTCCATCATTGCCGTCGTGCTTGCCGTCGGCGTCGCCGCGATTCTCGTCTTCGCGTTGACAAAACCCGATACGTTCCGCGTCGAGCGGTCGCTCGCCGTGAAGGCGCAAGCCGATGCGATCTATCCGCAAGTCGCCGATTTCCACCGCTGGACCGGCTGGTCGCCCTATGAGAACCGCGATCCCGCGATGAAGCGCACCTTCGGCGGAACTGCGGCAGGAAAGGGCGCGACCTATGCGTGGGACGGCAATAATAATGTCGGCGCCGGGCATATGGAGATCCTCGAGGCGAGTACGCCGTCGAAGCTCCGCATCAAGCTCGATTTCGAGCGTCCGTTCGAAGGCCACAACACCGCCGAGTTCACCTTTGTGCCGCAAGGCGATGCCACACTGGTCACATGGGCGATGTATGGTCCGGCCCCGTTCATGTCCAAGGTGATGCAGGTCTTCATCAACATGGACAGCATGATCGGCAAGGACTTTGAGGCCGGCCTCGCCAGCCTGAAGAAGCTCACCGAGAAGTAACGCCCACAAGAAGCGAAGAAGGAGAGAGACGATGCTCAATGCCTATTTGTTCTATCAGGACACCTGCGAAGCCGCGTTCAACTTCTACGCCAAGGTTTTGGGCGGCAAGATCGACGCGCTGATGCGGTCATCGGACGCGCCGCCGGACATGCCCGCCGCGCCCGGCCGCGAGAAGATGATCATGCATGCGCGGATGTCGCTGCCCGACGGCAGTGTGCTGATGGCCTCCGATGTGCCGCCCGAGCATTTCAGCAAGCCGCAGGGCTTCTCGATCTCTTTCACGGTCAAGGACCCCGCCGACGGTGAGCGCAAGTTCAACGCGCTCGCCGACGGCGGCACCGTCACCATGCCCTACAGCAAGACGTTCTGGGCCAAGGGTTTTGGCATGTGCGTCGACAAGTTCGGGATTCCCTGGATGGTGAACTGCCCGGCCGAGGGAATGTGACAGGCGCTACCGCCTGATGCGCCAAGCTGCGATCCCTCTCCCGTTGTTGCGGGAGAGGGCCACTTATGACGTCGTCATGCCACACGGCCGGTCGGCCGTATGCTCTCTCACCGGACCGATCCGATCACGTCCTCGCCCGGGGGCGACTGAACGCAGCGCGGGCAGATCATGAGTTTCGTGCCCAGTTGCCGGTCGTTCTCGGCTTCGATTTCGTCACGGACTGCCCACCACGCCTCCGAGTACGGGCGCAAGGTGCCGAGCACTCTTTCCCGCTCCTGATTGGGATCGTCCGGCGCAGGCGTCGGGTTCGCTGCACTCTGCTTTGTGACAGAAGAACGCTGAGGGGCGTGGTTCGGATGCTTGTTCGGGTCTTGGCCGAGGCCGTCCCATGCGATCGGTCGACGCTCCTGCGCCTGCGCCACCGCGCATCCCATGAGCGTTGCGCAAAAAGCGAGCAAGACGAAGCGGTATCGTATCATGCCGGACCCTTGGTGCGGTACGCGACACGCAAACTCCGCATGCGGAAGCTTGCATCGCGCCAGTTAAATGGAACCTAAGGGAAACGACGTGGCCGCATGGGCCCAATATGGAATCGTGCTGTCGCATCACATTGCGAGAGCAGTGAGGCCGCTTCGTGAAATGGTCCGGATCGCATCGCACAACAACTGGCGAAATATTAGGCTGTGAACTCCCGGACAGAATCGCTAATAATTTCTTCATAAATTCTACAAACTGGGGTGGGCGTAACTTGGAAGGGGAGCGACCGATGGTGGCGGCGCTACAAATCAATTTCGCACTTTGGGGAATGCTGATCTGCGCGACGTTGGAATTGGCGCAGACCATCCAGAGGTTCTACTAGGCCTGACGAAATGCGTATCCGGCGCAATTGCGCCGTGGCGCTTGCCTAGGCGACGAGCAACGCGATGAGCGTGAAGCTGACGCTTGCGATCACGATCATCGAAAGGATGTAGTCGCGCGGCCGTGCCGCTCGCGCGGGCGGCGGCCTCCGCCGCTGGAGTGGCCCGCTCGCCTGCGATGCGGGCTCCGGCGGAGTGAGCGCGGCCCCTGCGCCCGAGGCGATATATTTCACGCCGATATACTTCACATAGAGCTCGAGCAGCCGCAGCTCGGACGGCAGGTCCATCAGGCCCTCGCGGTCGCGCCGCGACAGCAATTCGAATTCGACGGTTTCCTCGGAGCTCAGCTGGCCAAGGACGATGCGTCCCTGGTCCGACAGGCGGTAGTGAAAATCGAGGGGCGGCACGGCCTGCGACCCGTTTGAAAATGAGTCATCCTGAGAAAGCGGAACCATCCTAGTCTGCGACCACTGCTGAGATTGTGACGGCAACTCGGCCATCGCGCCTCCGGGCGGCCTCAATCTGGACGGCACCATCATAGACGGTCGCAAAAAGCCGGAAACCGCGTAAATTGGGCAGGCGTTGCGAAGCGCTTGAGCGGATTCCGCGCCTGGACCGTCGGAATTCTGCAAAACTGCCTAATCGCCGGACAGCGGCGGATTCAACCCGGTCACGGGGCTGACGGCCGGCTGCTGCTCAGCGGCAGCGTGGATAAATCGCCGCAAGATCGCGGCCCTTCAACACAAGCAATCTGGACGAGAGGCCGCCGTGGCGGCTGATCCAGTCGCGCACCGGGCCGGGATAGGCGGCAAGCACCGCGTCGGACGCTTCCGGCTCGGCATAAAAACGCCCGCGCCGGTCGACCGAACGCGCCGCGTGGAAGCCGAGTACCGCGCGCTTGGTGACGCAGATGCGTTCGCCCGGCACGATGCTCAGCACCAGCGTGCAGGCGGACAGGCACGGACCGTCGATCACCACGCGCTCGCCGCTCTCGCGGACCTTCTCGAACAGATCGAGGAACGGCCCGACCTGTCCGCCCGGCGACTGGATGATGCGGATTTCGGCCATAGCGGGCGTGGCGGCGAGCAGCGCGATGGCGAGGGGCAGGGCTTTGAGGAAGGTCGTGCGATGCATGAACGCTCCACGAACTCGATTTCGTAGGGTGGGTTAGCCGAAGGCGTAACCCACCATCTTTCGTGCGGCGTGAAAAGAGGTGGGTTACGCCCAGCGGCTCGCGCTTCGCGCAGCCGCAGTGCTAACCCACCCTACGAGGTTCTACCCGTTCCGCCGTTCGCCGCGCAGCGTCGGCAGGCCGATGCCAGCCGCATCGAAGCCGCCATCAACGGCCAAAGTTTGGCCGGTGATGTAGCTCGCACGCTCCGAACACAGGAAGTAGATCGCTTCGGCGAGTTCCTCCTCCAGGCCGTAGCGGTTGAGCGGAATGGCGTCGTGATAGTCGGCGCGGATCTCCCTGGTGTGCACCTGCTTCGCCATCGCGGTGTCGACCGGCCCCGGCGCGACGGAGTTGACGCGGATGTTGAGCGAGGCGAGCTCGACCGCGAGCTGTTTGGTCAAATGCGCAAGACCCGCCTTGCTGGTGCCGTAGGCCGAACGCAGCGTCGAGGCGCGCACCGCCGAGATCGAGGTGATGTTGACGATGGCGCCGCCGCCCTGCTCGCGCATCAGCGGCGCGGCGGCCTTGGTGCACAGGAACGGGCCGGTGAGATTGACCGCCATGATCCTGTTCCAGTCTGCATCGCTGGTCTCCAGCACTGGCGCGAACACGGCGACGCCGGCATTGTTGACGAGAGCATCGAGCCGACCGAAGCGCTGTTCGACCGTTTTCATCGCAGCGGCGACCGCTTGCGTGTCCGAGACGTCGCAGGTCAGCGCCAGCGTCGCCTCGCCTTGGCCGATATCAGCCACGGCCCTGGCGAGCAGCTCCCCCTCGATGTCGAGCAGCGCCACGCGCCAGCCCTCGGCCAAAAACTTCTTTGCGGCCGCAAGTCCGATGCCGCGCGCGGCTCCGGTGACGAGGGCGACTTTCTGCGGGGAGGCGGGCATGGGCTGATCTGTCCTGAATCCAAGAGGGGCGTGCGTGAGCACGCGCTCCTTTTACTGCGCTTTTGTCCGGGGGAGAAAGGCCCTTGCCGATGCAGCGGAACGCTCACGCGTTTGAGCCGTCACCTTGAGGCACCCGCGAAGCGGCCTCGAAGGGCGACGGCCACGGACCGGGCCGGTTCATGCTTCGTGGCTCACGCTGCTTTGCAGTGTGAGCGCTTCCCGCGACAGCCGCTTCGCGGTTGGACGACGGAGAAGGAGACACCGTCTACGACAGCTCCGCTGCCGCACGCTGCATGTTGGAGGACATGTCGGACGTCACCGCGCTCTGCTCCTCGACCGCGGCGGCGGTGGAGGCGATGAACTCGTTGACGCCGGCAATCGCCGCCTTGATCGCGGTCAGCGAAGCCACGACGTCGCCGGCGATGGTGTTCAGTGCAGCGATCTCCGTGGAGATCGTGTCGGTGGCCTGCTTGGCCTGGTTGGCGAGGCTCTTCACCTCCGAGGCGACCACGGCGAAGCCGCGCCCGGCTTCGCCTGCGCGCGCCGATTCGATCGTGGCGTTGAGCGCGAGCAGGTTGATCTGGCCGGTGATGCCCGAGATCATCTCGACGATCCCGCTCATCGCCTGCGCCGCGGCGTTCAGCCGCTGTGCCTGGCCGTCGGCAGCCTCGACGCGGCTCGTCGCGACCTTGGAGTTCTCGCGCGATTTCGTCATGGTCACTGAGATCTCGCGGATCGAAGCGCTCATCTCTTCGCTGCCGGCCGCGACCGCGTCGATCAGGCCGCGGGCATTTTCGGCTTTCTTGCGGCCGATCGCCTGCGCGGTGATGTCGGTGGCGTATTTCACCACCTTGTAGGGCTTGCCGTTGAGGTCGAAGATCGGGTTGTAGGACGCCTGGATCCAGATTTCGCGGCCGCCCTTGGCGATCCGCTTGTACTCGGCGGCCTGGTATTCGCCGCGGTTGAGCGTTTCCCAGAACTGGCGGTAGGCCGCCGAGTTCTTCTCGTTCGGCTCCACGAACATGCTGTGGTGCCGGCCCTTGATCTCGGCCAGCGCGTAACCCATCGCGGCGAGGAAATTCTCGTTGGCGCTGCGGATCGTGCCGTCCATGTTGAACTCGATCACGGCCTGCGACTTCTGGATCGCGGCGAGCTGGCCGTCATTGTCGGCCGCCTTCATCTTCTGCGCGGTGATGTCGGTTGCGAACTTCACCACCTTGAACGGCTTGCCGGTCTCGTCGAGGATCGGGTTGTAGGTCGCGAGAATCCAGATCTCCTTGGCCCCCTTGCCGAGCCGCTTGTACTCGGCCGCCTCGAACTCGCCGCGGTTCAGCCTGGCCCAGAACGCCGCATAGGCCGGGCTCGCGCGGTCCTCGGGCGTCACGAACATGCTGTGATGCTTGCCCTTGATCTCGTCGAGCGAGTAGCCCATCGCGCCCAGGAAGTTCTCGTTGGCGCTGACGATGGTTCCGTCCATGTTGAACTCGATCACGGCCTGCGCGCGGTTGATCGCAGCGATCCTGCCGGAGTCTTCCATGGTCTTGATCTTGTACGCCGTGATGTCGGTGGCGAACTTGATGAAGCTGACCACCTTGCCGCTCTCGTCGAGCAGCGGCGCGTAGGAAGCGTGGACCCAGACTTCCTTGCCGTTCTTGCCGAAGCGCTTGTATTGCGTGGTCTGGAACTCGCCGCGGTTCAGGCTGGCCCAGAAGTCGCGGTAGCGGGCGCTCTCGCGCTCGGCCGGACTGACGAAGATGCTGTGATGCTTGCCCTTGATCTCGGCGAGCGAATAGCCGCTCATCTTGAGAAGATTTTCATTGGCATCGAGAATGGTGCCGTCGAGGCCGAATTCGATCACGGCCTGCGAGCGATCGAGCGCCTCGACTTCTGCGACCGCGTGCCTGACTTTTTTGTTCTGAAAATTGAACACGTGTTGCTCCGCAATTGTTTGCCGGCGAATCGACGGGATCGAGCACCTGATCAAAAAAGTTGCACAGGCTTCTTGAGCAACCGTAAACCCTTGCAGGGCTCTGCATTGGTTCCGTAGCTTCACGTGACGAGGCTACATCCCTCAATGCACGTGCATTCTCGATCCATATGCACAGCGAGATTCATAGAGCGATCGGTGCGCGAGCCGTATTTGTACGGAAGCGATTCAATTATTTTTCGCGCTGCATCGCCGGAAATGTCGGCGAGGTCGCGCATGTGTCGTCTTCCAGATGTCGCCGAGGAGACCAGGATGACCGACGACCGCGAACGCCTGATTCGAGACCTCTTCGCCGCCTATCTCGGCAACGACCGGCAACGGGTCGCCGACGCATTGGCCGACGATTTCCGCTTCACCAGTCCGTTCGACGACGACCTCGACAAGGCGGCCTATTTCGAGCGCTGCTGGAAGGACACCGGCTGGATCGCGCAGCACGACATCGAGCGGATCTTCGTCCGCGGCGACGAGGCCTTCGTCAGCTATCTCTGCCTGGCGACAGATGGCAGGAGCTTTCGCAACACGGAGTTCTTCACCTTCGCCGGCGGCAAGGTCCGCCGCATCGAGGTCTATTTCGGTGCGGCCTTCCAGGATGGCCGGTTCGCGCCGCAGCCGCGCTGATGCGTTTGGAACAATGACCTCCGAAATAATTTTCGCGCCCCTGTCGGTATCTTAAAACCTCGTTCGTCTTACAGGGGAGCAGGGGCCGGATCGGCCCGGGACCGAAGAGAATATCAGGGAGCACGCGATGCGTTTCATGGTGATCGTCAAGGCGAACCCGGACACGGAGGCCGGCAAGATGCCGTCCACCGAGATGCTGGCGGCCATGGGCAAGTTCAACGAGGAAATGGCCAAGGCCGGCGTGATCCAGGCGGGCGAGGGCCTGCATCCGACGGTGAAGGGCGCCCGCGTCAAGTATGGCGCGCCGGAGGCGAGCGTCACCCGCGGTCCGTTCGACATTTCCCCCGACCTGATCGCCGGCTTCTGGCTGATCAAGACCGCCTCGCTGGACGAGGCCATCGCCTGGATGAAGCGCGCGCCGTTCGAGGCTGGCGCTGAAATCGAGATCCGCCAGGTGTTTTCGGCCGAGGATTTTGGCGAAGCCTTCACCCCCGAGCTGCGCGAGCAGGAAGAGCGCACCCGCGCCTACGCGGCAAAGAAATAGCTTTCGGCCGTCATTCCAGGGCGACGCGGAGCGTCGAGCCCGGAATCCATCGGGCGGCAGTGATGGTGGATGAATAGATTCCGGGCGCGCGACTTCGCGGCGCCCGGAACGACGAGAGCAACGAGGACCCCATGCGATTCATGATGCTGATGATCCCGCTCGGCTACGAGACCGCGCCGCCGGACGTGCAGCTCGATCCCGAACGCATCGCCGCGATGATGCGCTACAACGAGGCGCTGAAGGATGCCGGCGTGCTGATCACGCTCGACGGCCTGCATCCGCCGTCGACGGGTGCGCGCGTCTCGTTCGCGACCGGCGAGCCGATCGTGACCGACGGTCCCTTTGCTGAGGCCAAGGAAGTCCTGGGCGGCTATTGGATGATCGAGGTCGCCTCGCGCGAGGAGGCGATCGCCTGGGCGAAGAAGTGCCCGGCCTCCGCCAACGAGGTCATCGAGATCCGGCAGGTGCAGGAGATGACCGACTTTCCGCCGGAGGTGCAGGCAGCCGCCGCCGGTTTCGATGATCTGAAGAAGTAAACGAGAGAACCGCTGCCCCGACTTTCAACCTATCAACCTCAGGAGATACCCATGAGCGCCGAACACAAATTCCTCGCCGTCTATCTCGGCAGCATGAGCGGGACGAAAATGAAGGCTTGGCAAGCGATGCCCGAGGCCGAGCGCAAGGCAAAAGAGCGGGAGGGCATGGCCGCCTGGCACGGTTGGGTCGAGAAGCACAAGGCCGTCATCGTCGAGTTGGGCGGTCCGCTCGGCAAGACCCGCAGGATCGACGGAAGCGGCATCGCCGAGATCAGCAATGCGCTGACCGGCTTCACGGTGGTGCGGGCTGCCTCGCAGGAGGAAGCTGCCAAGCTGTTCGAGAACCATCCGCATTTTGCGATCTTTCCCGGCGAGGCGGTCGAGGTCATGCCCGTGCTGGCAATTCCGCAAGTGTAGCCTCGGTGAGGTCGTTTCCGGGCGCGATGCCGACGCACCGGCCCGGCTGACCGGGAGAGTACGGGGTTAATCACACCCCATTCCCGCTAGTGACCTTCGCGCCCAGCTCATGTAAAAGCCGTTCACATGAGCTGGCGCAAGGAACAGCGCCGCGCCGAGCGCGGCTATCACCACGGCAATCTGAAGGAAGCCCTGTTGCAGGCCGCTCTCGGGCTGATCGCCGAGAAGGGCGCGGCCGGCTTCACCTTCGCCGATGCCGCGCGCATGGCTGGCGTCAGCGCGGCGGCGCCTTACCGGCATTTCCGCGACCGCGACGAGTTGCTGTCCTCGATCGCGCAGCGCGGCTTCGAGCAGTTCGAGCAGCGCCTGACCGCGGCCTGGGACGATGGCCGCCCGGATACGGTTACGGCGTTCGAGCGCGTCGGCAAGGCCTATCTCGCCTTTGCCCGCGAGGAGCCCGCTTTCTACAACGCGATGTTCGAATCGGGCGTGCCGGTCGATTCAAATCCGGCGCTGCAGGCGGCCAGTGAACGCGCCTTCAACATCATTCGCGCCGCGGCAGAACGGCTCGCCGCGCTCGCACCGCCCGGCACGCCGCGCCCGCCGGCGATGATGATGGCGCTGCACATCTGGTCGATGGCGCACGGCGTGGCCTCGCTGTTCTCACGCGGCGACGCGGCGCGGCGAAAACTGCCGATGTCGCCGGATGAGCTGTTAGAGGCCGAGGTGCTGATCTATCTGCGCGGTCTCGGCTTCCCCACTGACCGCCGTCCTCCGGCGAAAAGCCCTCAGCCGCCCCCGGTGCCACCGGAGGCATCCTCCGGTTCTGGCGTGCCGCCCGGCGGGCCCTGGGGCAAGCCGAAATAAAATTGCGCAAATAATCACGCGGGCGTGTCAGGCGGTCAGCTTGACAAAATCGCGGGATGGTCTAGCTATGTAAATGTTATTTACATTCACAACGGCGCTGGTGCCGTGATGGAGATGGGAAATGGCCTACACCGCTGATGTCAATCGATGGCGCGGCCCTTCGGATCAATACCAACAATACGAGCGTCCCCGCATGCTGGACACGCCGTGGCATCCCGGCTGGATCGCCGTGACCATCCTCGGCTTCATCATCTGGTGGCCGATCGGACTTGCCCTTCTCTTTTTCACACTCGGGAGCAGAAGAATGTCGTGCTGGAGCAATCAGGATCGCTGGCAGAACAAGATGGAGCGGATGCAGTACAAGATGGACCGCATGCGTGATCGGATGGAGCGCCGCGGCTTCGGCTTTGGTTTCGGCCCGCCGACCTCTGGCAACCGTGCCTTCGACGAGTATCGCTCTGAAACGTTGCGCCGGCTCGAGGAAGAGCAGGTCGAGTTCAAGAACTTCCTCGACCGTCTGCGTCACGCCAAGGACAAGGAAGAGTTCGACCAGTTCATGGCCCAGCACAAGACGCGTCCGACCCCGCCGCCGACCGACCAGCCGCAAGGCTGATCTGAGAAAGGCTGATCTGGGTCGAGATCTCAAAGCCTTCAGGCGCATGCCCCCAAAGTCCTGATGGCCCCGAGCCGCCCGCCTGCGCAACCCGCAGGCGGGCGGTTTGGTTTTGGAGGGCGGAGAGAGCCGATCGCTGGCGATCCGACACCAAGACGTGCGGGTGGTGTATCGTCGGCTCGCGCAGCTCATGCCTGGACAAAGCGTATGATGGATATCTGGACCCGCTTGCTCCTCGGCGTGACCGCTTTCGCGGTGCTGGGCTACATCGGCATCGTCTATGGCGGATGCGCGGCCGATCCCGACTGCCATTTTGGCCCCTGTCCGGGCCGGCAGGCTTTTTGCGGCGTGGTCCATGCTGGTGCGCGGGAAAAGCAGGCGCCTTAGAACCCGTTGGCACGAGGCCCATCCCGTCGGCCTGACTGGCGTCTCCATGCGGACCGCCTATATCTGCCGGTGCAAACGCAGGCCGAGCGGAGGCGACGATGGCAAAAGCTGCGATCATGGCGGGCGACGGCCTCTGGCAGGCGATCCGCGGCGAAGCGCAGCGTGCTGCGGCGGCTGATCCCGTCTTCGGCAAAGCCGTTGCCGATGCCATCCTCGTCCATGACGATTTTGCCGCTGCGCTCGCCGATCTGATCGGGCGCAGGCTCGGTGGTGGCGCGCCGGAGCGGGCGCGCTTCACGGCTTTTTCGAGCGACGCCTTTCGCGGGGAGACGGACCTGATCGCCGCGGCCGCCCGCGACCTGCGGGCGATCGCGATCCACGATCCCGCCATCGCCGACCTGCTGCCGCCGCTCCTGCACTTCAAGGGCTACGTGGCGCTGCAAGCCTGGCGCGTCTCGAACTGGCTCTGCCGTCATGACCATCGCGACGCGGCGCTGCTGTTTCAGAACGAGGCCTCGAACGTCTTGCAGGTCAGCATTCATCCGGCCGCCCACATCGGGTCGTCAGTCTATCTCGACCACGCCACCGGCATCGTGATCGGTGCGAATGTGGTGATCGGCGATGAGGTCACCATTCTCCAGAATGTCAGCATCGGCCGCGATGGTGAACTGCCGACGCGTTCGCCCCGCATCGGCCGCGGCGTCTTCATCGGCGCCGGCGCGACCATTCTCGGCGACATCGGCATCGGCGATTTCGCGAAGATCGGCGCCGGCACGGTCGTCACATCAGACGTTCCCGGCGGCTGCACCGCCGTCGGCAATCCCGCGCGTCTGACCAATTGCCCCGAACCTGCCTCGGCGGCCTGACCCGCTCACCACATCAGCTTTCAACCTTCGGAGACGTGCAATGAAGACGGCAATCGTGATCGGCGTCGGACCGGACCGCGGGCTCGGCGCCCGGCTCTGCAAGCGCTTTGCGGCAGAGGGACTCAAGGTGATCGTCGCAGGCCGGACGCTGTCCGCGTTGCAGGCGGTTGCAGATGACATCACGAAGGCGGGCGGCGCTGCCGTTCCGGTCGTCGCCGACGCGACCAGCGAGCGTGACATCGCCGCTGTGTTCGATGCCGCCGGCGAAAACCTCGATCTCGCCATCTACAACGCCGGCAACAACACGCCGGGCAGGATCATCGAGATGGAGGCCGACTATTTCGAGCAGGCCTGGCGCGTGGTCTGCTTCGGCGGCTTCCTGTTCGGCCGCGAGGCGGTGCGCCGCATGGTGCCGAAGAAGACGGGAACGCTGCTGTTCACCGGCGCCAGCGCCTCGCTGCGCGGGCGCTCCGGCTACGGTGCCTTCAACTCGGCCAAGGCGGGGGTGCGCACGCTGGCGCAGGCCATGGCCAAAGAATACGCGAGCGACGGCATCCATGTCGGCCATGTCGTGGTCGACGGCGCCATCGCCGGCGACAAGATCATCTCGCGCTTTCCGGACGCGGCAGGGCGCGAGGACAGCCTGATCGACATCGAGGGCATCGTCGATGCCTTCGCCTTCCTCTACCGCCAGCCCGAACGCGCCTGGTCGTTCGAGCTCGATGTGCGGACCTCGAAGGAGAAATGGTAGGGCACCGCGCGTTCTCTCAATACCCGGCTGCGAGCCCCGAGTTGCGGCGGGGATCGTTGGCGCCATAGTAGCGGTTGTTGCCGACTTGCTTGCCGTCGAGCGACGGTGCGCCGACGATAATGACTGCCAGATGATTGGCCGGCTGCGGCGGCCCGAACTTGTGGCCCATACCTTCCAGAATCTTTTGCGTATCCGGCGATAGGGCATAGTTCTCGACGTTGGTCAGGTCCGGCAGCCATTGCTGATGGATGCGCGGCATGTCGACGGCTTCCTGCGCGTTCATGCCGTAATCGATCGCGTTGATCATGGTCTGCAAGACCGCCGTGATGATGCGGCTGCCGCCGGGCGTCCCCACCACCATGACTGTCTTGCCGTCCTTGGTGACGATCGTCGGGCTCATCGAGGACAGCGGCCGCTTGCCGGGAGCGATGGAATTGGCCTCGCCCTGCACCAGGCCGTACAGGTTCGGCACCCCGACCTTGGCAGTGAAGTCGTCCATTTCATCGTTCAGCAGGACGCCGGTCTTGGCCGCCGTCACTTTGGCGCCGAACCAGTCGTTCAGCGTGTAGGTCACCGATACGGCGTTGCCGTCCTTGTCGGCGATTGAATAATGCGTGGTGTTGCTGCCCTCATGGGGCGCAACGCCCGGCTTGATGTCCTTGGAGACGCCAGCCTTGTTCGGATCGATCACGGCGCGGATCTTGGTCGCGTAACCCTTGTCGAGGAGGCGGTCGAGCGGATTCTTCACGAAGTCCGGATCGCCGAGGTAGCTGTTGCGGTCCACGTAAGCGTGGCGCATGGCCTCGATCTGCACGTGCACGGCCTGCGCGGAGTGGTAGCCCAGCTCCTTTAGCGGATAGCCTTCCAGGATATTCAGGATCTCGCATATGACGACACCGCCCGAGCTTGGCGGCGGCGCGGAGATCACGTGGTAGCCGCGATAATCGCATTCGACCGGGGCGAGCTCGCGCGTCTTGTAATTGTCGAGGTCATCCTGCGTCAGCAGGCCCTTGCCGGCCTGGCTCGAAGCCACGATGGCGCTGCCAACCCAGCCTTTATAGAAGCCGTCCGTGCCTTTGCTGCTGATCTCGCGCAGGGTCTTCGCCAGCTCGGACTGCATCAGCCGGTCGCCCACACCGAATGGCTGGCCGTCCCTGAGGAAGATCGCGGCCGATGCGGGATCGTCCTTGAAATCGTCGGTTGCCGTGCGCAGTAGGTCGATGTCGCCCTGGTCCAGCGCAAAGCCCTGTTCGGCGAGCTGGATCGCGGGGGCGAGCAACTCGGCGCGCTTCATCGTGCCATATTTTTCGCGCGCATATTCCAGGCCCGAGACGGATCCTGGAACGCCCACGGCCAGGTGTCCCTTGGTCGAGATGCCCTTGATGACGTTGCCATCCTTGTCGAGATACATGTTGGCAGTCGCGCCCTTGGGCGCCGTCTCGCGGAAGTCGAGGAAGGTCTTGCGGCCGTCGGCGAGATTGATGGTCATGAAGCCGCCGCCGCCGAGATTGCCGGCTGCCGGATAGACGACGGCCAGGGCGTAACCGACGGCCACCGCGGCATCGACGGCATTGCCGCCGCGCTTGAGCACCTCGACGCCCACCTCTGTCGCCAGATGCTGCGCCGACACCACCATGCCGTTTTCCGCCGCGACCGGCGCAACCGAGGCCGCGCGCGCGGGGCTGGATGCGACCAGGCAGATCGATACGACCGCAGCGGTCATCCACTGCACATGTGTCTGTGGTTTCGGCATGGGGTGTTCCCTAGGGCTGGCCGGTGATGCCGGCACGTTGTTGTCCGCGAACGGACCCTATCAGCTCGCGTGCGCTGGGGGAGCAGGAGGAGTGGTGACTCTCGATGCCCGCCGAGCCGCACTCTGCGCTCCCTCCCCCCTTGCGGGGGAGGGCGGGGGAGAGGGGTGGCCCAGGAAACGGTGTTCATTCTACGCCGGGGATCTTCGTCTCAGAGAGAATCCCCGTGGGAACCCCTCTCCCTATCCCTCCCCCGCAAGGGGGGAGGGAACCGAGCTCCTTGGGGGCCGGCAGCTCCCCCCGCACCGCCACGCGACCTCCTGCCTCGCACCTCGCCGCCTCATCCCCCTGTGCCGCCTACCATTCCGGCAGCCAAATTCGTCCGTGGTAACCGTACGTTAACCAACGCCGGGCTCTGGTAATTACGGACAGTCGCGCCCGGAGCCGTGCCCGAGGCCCATAGTTTTGACATCTTGGCAGGGAATGCAGGCGGCCGGCTTTGGACGAGCCCCTGCACCCCAGAAAGACAAGGCTTTGAGCGGGCTTGCCGGCCGCGCCGGTTCTAGCGCGGCTGTTAGGGGAACCGGCAGCCATTTGCTGCCGCGGAACATCGGATAACGATCGCCTTGAGAGGATACTGCTTATGAATCCGGCCGACGTGGCTCAGTCAGCCCTTCCGGTTGCCGCTTCCGCGGACGTGTCGCTGATCGCGCTGTTCTGGCAGGCTCACTGGATCGTGAAGGGGGTCATGCTGGGCCTTCTGGCCTGCTCGGTCTGGGTCTGGGCCATCGCGATCGACAAGATCTTCCTCTATGCGCGCACCCGCCGTTCGATGGACCGCTTCGAACAGGCGTTCTGGTCGGGCGAGTCGATCGAGGAGCTTTATCGCACGCTCTCTGCGAAACCGACGCATTCCATGGCGGCCTGCTTCGTCGCCGCGATGCGTGAGTGGAAGCGCTCGTTCGAGAGCCACGCGCGTTCGGTCGCGGGCCTTCAGATGCGCATCGACAAGGTCATGAACGTCTCGATCGCGCGCGAGGTCGAGCGGCTGGAACGCCGGCTGCTGGTGCTCGCGACCGTCGGCTCCGCCGGCCCCTTCGTCGGCCTGTTCGGCACGGTCTGGGGCATCATGTCGAGCTTCCAGTCGATCGCGGCGTCGAAAAATACCTCCCTGGCGGTGGTGGCCCCTGGTATTGCGGAAGCGCTGTTTGCGACCGCTGTCGGCCTTATCGCCGCCATTCCTGCCACTATTTTCTACAATAAGTTCACTTCCGAGGTGAACCGGCAGGCCCAGCGGCTCGAGGGCTTCGCCGATGAATTTTCAGCCATCCTGTCGCGTCAGATCGACGAGCGGGGCTGACGGACGGCATGTATAGTGTGAAGGGCAATTTGGGCACTCGATCATGGCGATGAACGTAGCGAGTTCGTCCGGAGGCGGCGGGCGCCGTGGCCGGCGCAAGCCGGTCGTGGCCGAGATCAACGTCACGCCGATGGTCGACGTCATGCTGGTGCTGCTCATCATCTTCATGGTGTCCGCGCCGATGTTGACGGTCGGCGTGCCGCTCGACCTGCCACAGACCCAGGCCAAGAGCCTCGAAAACAATGACCAGAAGCCGATCCAGATGTCGGTCGACATCAAGGGCAAGGTGTTCATCAACGACGCCGAGATCGCGATCAACGAACTGGTGCCCAAGCTGAAGGCGATCACGGACGCGCGCGGCGGGCTCGAGGAGCGCATCTATCTGCGTGCCGACAAGAAGGCGGATTACGGAACGGTAGCCAAGGTCATGGGCCTGTTGTCCGGCGCTGGCTTCAAGAAGCTGGCGCTCGTCACCGAGGCGGATCAGGGGTCGTAGGCCAGTGAAGGTGAACGTCGACAAGACACTGGTTGCGTCGATTGCTCTCCACGTCCTCGTGCTTGGATGGGGGCTGGTCACCTTTAGCAGCAAGGCCTTCGTCGCGCCGGAAGAGTCGCTTCCGATCGACATCATCTCCACCGACCAGCTCGCGCAGATGATGTCGGGGCAGAAGACCGGTAAGAAGGAAGAGCCGAAGCCCAAGGTCGAGAAGATCGCCGAAGCCAAGCCCGAGGAAGACGCCGTCGGCAAGGTCACCGAGAAGAAAGAGCTGATCAAGACCAATTCGCAGCCGGAGCCGCCGCCAAAGCCCGTCGAGAAGCCGGTCGAGAAGAAGCCCGAGCCGCCGAAGCCGGTCGCCGAGGCCAAGCCGAAGGAAGAGCCGAAGCCGCAGGAAAAGAAACCTGATCCGGCCAAGGAAGATCCGATCGCCGAGCTCCAGAAGAAGCTGGAGACCAAGAAGCCGCCGCCGAAGCCCGTGGAGCAGAAGGTCGCGGCGGTGCAGCCGCAGCAGCAGCCGAAGCCGAAGGAGCGCAGCTTCGACCCCGCGCAGATTCAGCGCGATCTCGACAAGCGTGCTGCGACCCGGCACGAACTCGCCGGCTCGACCCTCAATGCGTCGGCTTCGCTGGGATCGACCACCGGAACTGCCGCCAACAACATCGCGACCTGGCGAGGTGCGTTCCAGGGCGCGGTCAAGCGCTGCTTCACGCCGACCTATAACGGGCAGGACGCCGATCAATACGAAGCTGACATCGACATTCCCATGAAGATCGATGGATCGCTCGCATCCGAACCGATTATCGTCGGGGTGAGGGGACCATCCCGGTCGATTGCCCAGGCCATAGCCGAAAGCGCCAAGCGCGCCATTGTGCAGTGTCAGGTTTATTCGTTCATGCCGAAGCAGCAGTACGAGAGCTGGAAGCTCATTCCGATGACTTTCGGCCTGAAAGATATGTTGTGACATCCGAACAAAAGAATTTTGCAATGAATGACGCTCGATCGATCTCCCGCCGCCGCTTCATGACCGTCACAGGATCGGCACTCGCGATGCTCGGAGGTGGACATGCCTTCGCGCAGAGCCAGCCGCGAATTCGCATCGATCCCACCGAATTTCGGCCGATCCCGATCGCGATCACCAATTTCGTGCCGGGCTCGCCGTCCGACGGCGATGTCGCCAACGGCGTCACGCAGGTCATCACCAACAATCTGAAACGTTCGGGCCTGTTTGCGCCGATCGACCAGGCCGCCTTCATCGAGCGCATCAGCAACATCGACGTCGCGCCGCAATTCCAGAACTGGAAGACCCTCAACGCGCAGGCGCTGGTCACCGGCCGTATGACACGGCAGCAGGACGGCCGGCTCAAGGCCGAATTCCGCCTCTGGGACGTGGTCACCGGCCAGCAGCTCACGGGACAGCAATATTTCACCTCGCCGGAATATTGGCGCCGCATCGCCCACATCATCTCCGACCAGATCTACGAGCAGATGACCGGCGAGAAGGGCTATTTCGACAGCCGCGTCGTGTTCGTGGACGAGACCGGGCCGAAGGAGCGCCGCGTCAAGCGGCTCGCGATGATGGACCAGGACGGCGCCAACGTGCGCTATCTGACGCGCGGCTCCGACCTCGTGCTGACGCCGCGCTTCTCGCCGAACTCGCAAGAGATCACCTACATGGAGTTCGGTCAGGGCGATCCCAAGGTCTATCTCTTCAACATCGAGACCGGCCAGCGCGAGATCGTCGGCAATTTTCCGGGCATGACCTTTGCGCCGCGCTTCTCGCCGGACGGTCAGCGCGTCATCATGAGCCTCCAGCAGGGCGGCAATTCCAACCTGTTCGTGATGGACCTGCGCTCGCGCTCGACCACGCGCCTTACCGACACGCCGGCGATCGACACCTCTCCTTCTTACTCGCCGGATGGCACCCGCATCTGCTTCGAATCCGATCGCGGCGGCAGGTCGCAGATCTACGTGATGGCGGCGGGCGGCGGGGCGGCGCAGCGCATCTCCTTCTCCAAGGACGATACCAACGCCACCTATTCGACGCCGGTGTGGTCGCCGCGCGGCGACTACATCGCCTTCACCAGGCAGGGCGGTGGGCAGTTCTCGATCGGCGTCATGAAGCCGGACGGCTCCGGTGAACGGCTCCTGACCTCCGGCTATCACAATGAAGGCCCGACCTTCTCGCCGAACGGCCGCGTGCTGATGTTCTTCCGCGATCCCGGCGGCAGCGGCGGACCGTCGCTGTACTCCGTCGACATCTCCGGCCGCAACGAGCTCAAGGTGCCGACGCCGGGCTTCGCCTCCGACCCGGCATGGTCGCCGCTGCTGTCCTCGACACCCGGCTGAGCCGCTAAGACATCGCGCGTTCAGACGCGCGATGTTTAGAAAAAACGCGCCGATTTTTTCGGGTTTCCTGCGGGACGCAAGCTTTCCTTCACCTTGTGCCCGGCAACGCTTGCCTAGTTGCTTGATATTTCAGCAGAAACAGGTTCGCTATTGCCGAAAAACAACCCGACTTTAACGATGTTCCCTCAGAAAGGCTTCATCTGGTTTGGGTAAAAGTACGCGCCAAACAGGACGCGTAACAAGTCGATGCAGCTGGCCGACCAGAAGCAGAGCGATCGAGACGAGCTGGAGCCGATACTCTACGCCGCTCTCATCAACTCTATGGTGCAGAATTTCTGGGCGATCTTCCTCGGCTCGGCCTCCGCGGCCGTGGCCGCGGTCATGACTGCGCTGAAGACCGGTGACGTCTGGCTGTGGCCGATCGCATTCCTGCTGATCGCCATCGGCACCGCGCGCGCCTTCCAGATGCGCCGATACGAAAACCGCACGCAGGCGCTGTCATTCGACGAGGCCAGGCACCTGGCGCCGCGCTATTGGCTCGGCGCGCTGAGCTATGCGGCCGTGCTCGGCGTGTGGGCCTTCGTCGTGATCTATCTCAACGAGGATGCGGTTGCGGACATGCTCTGTGTCGCCATCGGCATCGGCTACACCGCCGGCGGCGCCGCCCGCAATTACGGCCAGCCGCGGGTGATCCAGTGGCACGTCGCGCTCGCCTGCGGACCGATGTCGCTCGCGCTTCTGCTGCATGGCGGCTTCTACCATATCGGGCTCGCCATCCTGCTCGTGTTCTTCTTCATCGGGCTGAAGAACATCAACCTCACCCTGCACGCGATCTTCGTCAAGGCGCTGACCTCGAGCTTCCGCGAATCCGCGCTGGCGAGCCAGTTCGACACCGCGCTCAACAACATGCCGCATGGCCTGTGCATGTTTCGCGCCGACGGGCGCCTTGCGGTGATGAACCACCGCTTCGGCGAGCTGATGGCGTTGCCCGAGGATCTGGTCAAGCGCGGCGCCACCGCCGCCGATATCGTGTCGGCCTGTGTTGCCGCGGGCTCCATCTCGGCGGACAGCGGCAAGCAGATCCTGGCCGAGATCGAGCATGCGCGGATCCGCGAGATCGTCACCGCCGATCCGGATTCCGCGCGCGGCCGCGCGTTGGCCTGGACGTTCCAGCCGATGACCGGCGGCGGCACGGTGCTGCTGCTGGAAGACATCACCGAACGCACCAACGCCGAAGCCCGGATCACCCATCTCGCCCGCTATGACGAACTCACGGCGCTGCCCAACCGCGTCAGCTTCCGCGACGAGATCGAACGGCTGCTGGCGATCTCGCACGACGCCGAGCGCCCTTCCGCGCTGCTGTTCGTCGATCTCGACCAGTTCAAGCAGGTCAACGACACGCTCGGCCATCCCTGCGGCGACCAGCTCCTGTGCGCGGTCGCCAACCGCCTGCGCGAGATGCTGCGCCCCGAGGATTTCGTCGCCCGCTTCGGCGGCGACGAGTTCGTCGTGTTCCAGCAGAACATCGCCTCGCCCGAGGACGCAGCCAGCCTGGCGCGCCGCATCGTCGAGCGGCTGAGCGAGCGCTACCGCATCGACAATCATCTGGTCGAGATCGGCGCCAGCGTCGGCATCGCGCTGACCTCGCCGGACGGCGACGTCAGCGCCGACACGCTGCTCAAGAACGCCGACATGGCGCTCTACCGTGCCAAGGCCGACGGCCGCGGCACCTTCTGCTTCTTCCGCGACGAGATGGCGGCGACCGTCGAGGCCCGCCGCATCCTCGAGCTCGACCTGCGCAAGGCGCTGGCGAACGAGGAGTTCGAGCTGTTCTACCAGCCGCTGGTCAATCTGAAGTCCGGCAAGATCACCACCTGCGAGGCGCTGTTGCGCTGGAATCATCCGGTGCGCGGCACGGTCTCGCCGATCGACATCATCCCGGTCGCCGAGGACATGGGGCTGATCGTCGATCTCGGCCGCTGGATCCTGCGCCGCGCGTGCATGGAATGCATGAAGTGGCCCGACGGCGTCAGCGTCGCCGTCAACTTCTCGCCGCAGCAATTCCACCAGCGCGACGTGCTCAGTGAAATCCGCTACGCGCTCGAGGTCTCGGGGCTGCCGGCCCATCGCCTCGAGATCGAGATCACCGAGTCCTCACTGCTGCGCAACACCCAGCTCACCCACGACACCCTGTCGCAACTGCATGCGCTCGGCGTGCGCATCTCGCTCGACGATTTCGGCACCGGCTATTCCAGCCTCAGCTATCTGCACAATTTCCCGATGCAGAAGGTGAAGATCGACCGCTCCTTCCTCGAGGGCATCGACACCGACCGGCCGCTGACGCTGCTGCGCGGCGTGGCGCGGCTGTCCGCCGACCTCGGCATGGCTGTCGTGGTCGAGGGCATCGAGACCAACGAGCAGCTCGAGCTGATCAGCGCCGACGGCACCGTCTCCGAGGCGCAAGGCTATCTGTTCAGCCGTCCGGTGCCCGCCGTGCGGATGCGCCAGCTCCTCAACGCATCGCATGGACGGCGCGGCGAGAGCCTGCTCCACGTCGTCAGCTCACGCTCCTTCGCCTGAGTCTCATCTCCAGAAATTTTCCGTCGTTTCAGGCAGTTGCTGACCCACCGTAGTGCTACGGAGATTAACCCTATCGCCTCGATTGCTTTGCATCGTTGTTAAGGAGGTGTTAATGAATCCTCACGCGCGCGCAAGTTGTCCGACGGCAATGGCCGGGGCTCGCGCATCGTGAGCGGTGGGTAAGGAGTTGGAATGCAGTCCTCAGCCAGATCTGTCATTTCGGCTGTTGGACGTGGAGCCGATCTCCTGACCGACGTCGATTATCATCTTGCGGAGACGGCCGCGGAGAAGGAGGAAATCTACAACCTCCGCTACCGCGCCTATCTGCGCGAGGGCGCCGTCAGGGAATCGGCGGAGGCCCGGGTCACCGACCGCTACGACGAACTGCCGAACGCGTGGACCTTCGGCGTCTATCTCCGTGGCCAGCTCTGCAGCTCCGTGCGCATCAGCGTGCTGACCTCGGAATGGCGCGAGTCCACTTCGGCCGATGTCTTCCCCGAGATCCTGATGCCGCGGCTCGATCGGGGCGAGGTCATGATCGACCCGACCCGCTTTGTCGCCGATCCCGACCAGGTGAAGCGGGTTCCGGAATTGCCCTATCTGACGACCCGGCTCGCCTACATGGCGTGCGAGCACTTCAATGCCGACCTCGGCCTTGCCATCGTGCGTCCCGAGCATCAGGCGTTTTATCGCCGGGTGTTCCTGCACGAGACGATCGCCGAGCCCCGCCTGGTTCCGGGTCTGACGAAACCGTTCGGATTGATGGCGGCGGATTTCCCGACCTTCCGCAAGAAGGTGTTCGAGCGCTATCCGATCATGCGGTCCACCGCCTTCGAGCGGCGGATGCTGTTCGGGCGCGGCGGGCAGCGCGAGGTCCCGCAGCGGCCGGTGCTGGTGGCGGAAGCCGCGCACGTCTGATTCCCGCCGTCACGGTCTCGAGCCGCCGCGCGCCTTTCGGCCGGGGCTCCGTTCGCCCACATCGTCGTTCGGGCCTAAAATTCCAGCAAAGACCGGCGTTTTTGCTGGTCACGCAGCTTGCCTTCACCCTCGCGCCACATTTAGAACCCATTAACCATGACGGTTGCTTTTCGCGGGTTGGGGGCATTTGACCGGCTGAGGCAAGGTTCCATCAAGGTTGACGGAACGTTCGCTTAACCAACCCCCTGTAGACCGGACAGCAGTGGACGAACGTGAGCGTGGAGGCTCCGGAATGAAATATCCTATGCGTATCCTCCAGGGATTGAAGCTGGCTGCGGTGGTCGCGATCGCGCTGTCGATGGGCGCGTGCGCGAACAAGAACGCAGCGACGGATGCGATGGCCAATGCTGCGACGCCCGGCAGCCAGCAGGATTTCGTCGTGAACGTGGGCGACCGCGTGTTCTTCGAGAGCGACCAGACCGATCTGACGCCGCAGGCGATCGTGACCCTGGAGAAGCAGGCGCAGTGGCTGCAGAACTATCGGCAGTACAGCTTCACCATCGAAGGTCATGCCGACGAGCGCGGCACCCGCGAATACAACATCGCGCTCGGCGCCCGCCGCGCCCAGTCGGTGCGTTCGTTCCTCGCCTCGCGCGGCATCGATCCGAACCGCATGCGCACGATCTCCTACGGCAAGGAGCGGCCGGTCGCCGTCTGTAACGACATCTCCTGCTGGTCGCAGAACCGTCGCGCCGTCACCGTGCTGAATGCGAGCTCCTGACGATCAGTCAGGCGCCGTTCATCTTCAGGAACCGATTATGCCGGCGCCCTCTCGGGCGCCGGTTTCGTTTCAGCAATCCGTGACTTAAAACCCCTTGGTGGCAGTCACAGTTTTGGCGTACTCCCTTCCTCATTGTGGGCCGCGGCCAACGATCCGCCGCGCGCCACGTCGCTTTCGTCGTCAGGGCAAGATGTCATCGAAATACAAGGCAATTACCGGCACCGTGGCGATCGCCGCGCTGCTCTCTTTGTGCGCGCCCGCACTTGCGCAGTCGGACGATGCCGACCCTGAGATGCGGATCGAGCGGCTGGAAAACCAGCTGCGCCAGCTCACCGGCCAGAACGAAGAGCTGCAATATCGCAACCGCCAGCTCGAGGAGCGGCTGCGGGCGCTCGAGGGCGGCGCGCAGGGCGCGCCCGGGCAGGCGCCCAATGTCTCGGCAATGCCTCCAACCCAGGTCGCACCGACCCAGGTTGCGCCGGCCTATCGCCAGCAGCAGCAGGCCCAGCCGAACTACGAGCAGCCGCAGATCGCTGCTCCCGCGCCGATCGTTCAGGAGCAGCCGGCGCCCGGCGCGCCCGGCGTACGCCGCCGCGGTGATTCCTTCGATCCGAACCAGAACCCGAATGCGCCGGGCGCGCCGCGCGCGCTCGGTGGCGGGCAGCAGCCGATGCCGGCAGGCGCTCAGGCAGGTGCGCCCGGCGGCCGTGGCTACGGCGAGCCGCTCGATCTCTCCAATAACGGCCCCCGCTACCCGCAGGCAGCAGCACCCGTGCAGCCGGCCTATCCCGCCCAACAGGGGAATCCCGCGCCGTCAGGCGGCGCCGGTCTGACCACCCTGCCGCCCTCGGCAACGCCGCGCGACGAGTTCGACCTCGGCATCGGCTACATGCAGCGCAAGGACTATGCGCTGGCCGAGCAGACCATGAAGAATTTTGCGCAGAAATATCCGAGCGACCCGCTGCTCGGGGACGCGCAATACTGGCTCGGCGAGAGCTATTTCCAGCGCCAGCAATATCGCGACTCCGCGGAAGCCTTCCTTGCCGTCACCACCAAGTACGACAAGTCCGGCAAGGCGCCGGATGCGCTACTGCGGCTCGGCCAGTCGCTGGCCGCGCTGAAGGAGAAGGAGGCCGCCTGCGCCGCCTTCGGCGAAGTCGGCCGCAAATATCCGCGCGCCTCCGCCGGCGTCAAAGCCGCAGTCGATCGCGAGCAGAAGCGGGTGAAGTGCTGATCTGCGGCATTCGTCCCTGACAAGGCGAATGGCGTTGCGCTAAATTGCGCCTGCCATTCTGCCGGGCCGCGTCATGTCAGACGACGACAATTCTCCGATCTCCGCTCGCGCGGCGAAGCAGCTCTTCGCCGGGCTCAGAAGCGCGCCTGCTCTGCTGCTCGCGGTCTCAGGCGGGCCTGACTCGGTTGCGCTGATGTGGCTCGCCGCGCGCTGGCAGCGCGGCCTTGCACGCGGTCCGCAACTGACCGTCGCCACCGTCGATCACGGCCTGCGCCCGGAGGCGGCGCGCGAGGCGCGCGAGGTCAAGCGGCTGGCCGCTGAACTCGGGCTGGCGCACCGGACCCTGCGCTGGCGTGGCGCGAAGCCGAAGACCGGATTGCCGGCGGCCGCACGCGAAGCCCGCTACCGCCTGCTTGCGCAAGCCGCGCGCAGCGTCGGCGCGAGCCATGTGCTGACCGCCCACACCCGCGACGATCAGGCCGAGACCCTGCTAATGCGCCTTGTCCGCGGCAGCGGACTTGCCGGGCTGTCGGCGATGGCGCGCCTCACGGAGCGCGACGGCATCGTGCTGGTGCGCCCGCTGCTCGATGTCCCGAAGTCGCAGCTGATCGCGACCCTGAAGCGGGCGAAGATCGGCTTTGCCGATGACCCCACCAACCGCGACACCGCCTTCACCCGGCCGCGGCTGCGCGCGCTGCTGCCGCAACTTGCGGCCGAGGGTGGCGACAGCAGGAGTCTGGCGCGGCTCGCGGCGCGGCTTTCGCGCGCCAATGCCGCGGTCGAGGTGCTGGTCGACGGCGCCGAACGCTTCCTCCAGCTTCAGGCACGCGGCGATGCGCCGCAGGCGGGCGTTCGCAGCTTCGAGGCCTCGGCGTTCGCCAATCTGCCGGAGGAGGTCCGGCTGCGGCTGCTGCTGCGGGCCGTCAATGCCCTCGGCCATGAGGGGCCGGCGGAACTCGGCAAGGTCGAGGCCCTCTCGGCCGCGCTCGATCAGGCCATGAATCAGGGCATGAATCAGGGCATGGCGGCAAAGCCCCGCGCACCCGCAAATGGCCGTGCGATCTTGAAGCAGACCCTTGCGGGAGCCTTGATCAGCCTCGCGGGGGGGCGTATCCACATCGTGCCGGCGTCGGCCCGGCGGTCCCCAAGAGGACGTCGAGGGGACGTGAAAGGCGGATCATGACACCGGTCGTTTCCGCTGCACGGCGTCAGGCCACCTTAACCAGGCAGGAAAAACCCCGGATACGTCGCCATTATTTCAGCCGGAATCGCCCTAAGATGGGATAAATAGTCCCATCTCGTTCCCTTGGCAGCGACCGGGGCGGCACCTAAATTGTATGCGTCTAACCAAGAGGATTCCTTGGGGATTTCCTCGTACACACCCAGCTAACTGCCCAAGGATCAGGCCGCGATCCGCGCGACCACGAAGGAAGATCGATGAACGCCAATCTGCGCAATTTCGCCCTCTGGGTCATCATTGTCTTGCTGCTGTTGGCGTTGTTCACGCTCTTCCAGAATCCGGGTCAGCGCGCCTCCTCGCAGGACATCGCCTTCTCCCAGCTCCTGAGCGAAGTTGACCGCGGCAATGTGCGCGACGTCGTGATCCAGGGGCCGGACATCCACGGCACCTTCACCAACGGCTCGAGCTTCCAGACCTATGCGCCGAACGACCCGACGCTGGTGAAGCGCCTCTATGACAGCAAGGTCCAGATCACCGCGAAGCCGCCCGGCGACAACGTGCCGTGGTTCGTCTCGCTGCTGGTCTCCTGGCTGCCCTTCATCGCGCTGATCGGCGTCTGGATCTTCCTGTCGCGGCAGATGCAGGGCGGCGCCGGTAAGGCGATGGGTTTTGGCAAGTCGCGCGCGAAGATGCTGACGGAGGCTCACGGCCGCGTCACCTTCGAGGACGTCGCCGGCGTGGACGAAGCCAAGCAGGACCTCCAGGAGATCGTCGAATTCCTCCGCGACCCCGGCAAATTCCAGCGCCTCGGCGGCCGCATTCCGCGCGGCGTGCTGCTGGTCGGCCCTCCCGGTACCGGTAAGACCCTGATCGCGCGTGCGGTCGCGGGCGAAGCCAACGTGCCGTTCTTCACCATTTCCGGTTCGGACTTCGTCGAAATGTTCGTCGGCGTCGGCGCCTCTCGCGTGCGCGACATGTTCGAGCAGGCGAAGAAGAACGCGCCCTGCATCATCTTCATCGACGAAATCGACGCGGTCGGTCGTCACCGTGGCGCCGGTCTCGGCGGCGGCAATGACGAGCGCGAGCAGACGCTGAACCAGTTGCTGGTCGAGATGGACGGCTTCGAGGCCAACGAAGGCGTGATCCTGATCGCCGCGACCAACCGTCCCGACGTGCTCGATCCCGCGTTGCTGCGTCCCGGCCGCTTCGACCGTCAGGTCGTGGTGCCCAATCCCGACGTCGTCGGCCGCGAGCAGATCCTCAAGGTTCACGTCCGCAAGGTGCCGCTGGCGCCGGATATCAACCTCAAGACCATTGCGCGCGGCACCCCGGGCTTCTCCGGCGCCGACCTGATGAACCTCGTCAACGAGGCCGCCCTGACCGCTGCCCGCCGCAACAAGCGGATGGTGACCCAGGCCGAGTTCGAGGAAGCAAAAGACAAGGTGATGATGGGCGCCGAGCGCAAGTCGCTCGTCATGACCGAGGAAGAAAAGCTGCTGACGGCCTACCACGAGGGCGGCCACGCCATCGTCGGCCTCAACGTCGTCGCGACCGACCCGATCCACAAGGCGACCATCATTCCGCGCGGCCGTGCGCTGGGCATGGTCATGCAGCTGCCCGAGCGCGACAAGCTGTCGATGTCTCTGGAGCAGATGACCTCGCGGCTCGCCATCATGATGGGTGGCCGTGTTGCCGAAGAGCTGATCTTTGGCCGCGAGAAGGTGACGTCTGGTGCGTCTTCCGACATCGAGCAGGCCACGCGTCTGGCTCGCATGATGGTGACGCGCTGGGGCCTGTCCGAGGCGCTCGGCACCGTGTCCTACGGCGAGAACCAGGACGAGGTCTTCCTGGGCATGTCGGTGTCGCGCACCCAGAACGCGTCGGAAGCGACGGTTCAGAAGATCGACACCGAGATCCGGCGTTTCGTGGAAGAGGGCTACAACGAAGCGACCCGCATTCTCACCGAGAAGCGCGCCGATCTCGAAGCTCTCGCCAAGGGCCTGCTCGAGTTCGAGACGCTCTCCGGCGACGAGATCGTCGATCTGCTCAAGGGCAAGAAGCCGAACCGCGAGTCCGTGCTCGAGCCGACCACGCCGCGCGCCTCCGCCGTGCCCCCGGCCGGCAAGTCGCGCCCGCGGCCCGATCCGGATCCCGGCCTGGAGCCGCAGCCGCAGGCGTAACCGCAGGGCGGCAGATGAAATCGAAAAACGCGGCGGAAACGCCGCGTTTTTTGTTGGCTATGGCGGTTTGCGCTCGCAATGACGACGTTGATGCAGCTGCGCTCGTGATGACGTGGCACCGGCCTCGTAGGGTGGGCAAAGGCGCATAGCGCCGTGCCCACCATCTCTCGGCAGTCAATTCAGAAGTGGTGGGCACGCTGTCGCTTTGCCCACCCTGCGATATCTCAGTTCGCCGCAGCGCCAGCCCTCTCGCCGCGCGCAAGAAAACGCAGCACGTCGTCATTGAACTGCTCGGAATCCTGCAAAAACGAGAAGTGACTGACCTCAGGCTGGATCAGCAGGCCGGCTCCCGGAATGTTCGCGGCCATGAACTCGGTGTTGTCGCGCTTGATCGCCTCGTCGTGGTCGCCGTCCACGATCCAGGTCGGCACCTTGATGGCCGCAAGATCCGAGGCCGTCCATTTCGGCTGGCTCTCCCACATCTTGGTAATCTCCGCGACGAAGCCCTTGTACTCGGTCGGCGTCGGCGAGAGGCGCTTGTACTCCTCGCCGGCCCTCGCGATGTACGCATTGAAGACATCGCTGGACGCAATATCCGCAACGCCCGACGGATCCGAGTTCGCCGCGAAGGCGAACAGCCTGCTGACGCGCTCCGGGTGCTTCATGGCGATGTCGAGGCCGATGATCGCGCCGTCGCTCCAGCCGACGATCGCGGCCTTCCTGATCTTGAGATGGTCGAGCAGGGCGACCACGTCCGAGGCCATCAGATCGTAGCCGTAGGGCTCCTGATTGCGGCTGCTGCGCCCATGCCCGCGGCTGTCCATGACGATGACCTGGTACTGCCGCTGCAACGCGCGGACCTGGTGGCCCCAGTAGCTGGCATTGGCAAGGCCGCCATGCAGCAGGACGACGGGCTCACCGCGGCCGTAGACCGCGTACCAGATCTTCACCCCATTGACGGGTGCGAGGCCGCTCTGCGCCGCCTTGGGCAAGGTTGGCGTCGGCGGCAGGCTCATCCATCGCGGCGCCGCATGCGCCGCGCCGATTGCGACCGTGACGAGAAGCGCCACGAAGAGATTGCGAAACATCATGATGCGTCTTCCTGCTTGACAACAGGACATTACCGCATGGCAGTACGGGTGCGTAACCTCGCAACACGATGCTGCACCAAGACGTGAAAACCTGCGAGCGCCATGTGCCGAACCACCGGCGTTATGGACAGCGTTCAAACGGATCGAACGCCCGGTCTGACCTGTGTCATCGCCACGCCTGAGATCGCGAGCAGCCCGCCGACGATCAGCTTCGGTGTCATCCGCTCGCCCAGGAACAACACGCTCGACATCAAGGCGAACACCGGCAGCAGCAGGCCGAAGGGGGCGACGCGGCCCATGGAGCAGCGGGCGATCAGCCAGAACCAAAGGCCAAACCCCAAAATTCCTCCGATGAAAATCGTGTAGGTGAGGGCCAGCCAGCCAATTTCATCCGCCGTGACGAGGCTCGCCATTTGTCCGTGTTCAAGCAGCAGCGACATCACCATGACCTGCGGCACCGTGAGCAGCGACGACCACCCCATCAGCATCAGGGGATCAAAAGGGCCGTAGCGTTTGGTCAGGACGTTGGACACCGAGAATGCGAAGGCAGCGGCGACCACGAGCAGCAGCGGAAGGATGTTTGCCGTCAGGCCCGGCCCCGCCGCCAGCACGACCACGCCAGCGAAGGCAAGCAGCACACCGGCGGTCGTGGTGAGAGACGGCCGCTCGCCAAGCAGTGGCCAGGCCAACAGCACGGTGAAGGGCGTTGCGAGTTGATATGCGACGGCCGACATGCTTCCCGAACCGAGCCCAAGGCCGACATAGAACAGCCCGAAATTCAGGCCGCCCAGGAAAATCGAAATGGCTGCGACAGGGCCGAGCTGCTCGCGTGCGGGTTTCTTGACGAACGGAACGAGCAGCAGTGCGATGGCGAGGAAGCGCAGTGCGAGGAAGAAGAGCGGCGGAAACTCCGCAACGCCGACCTTGATGGCGACGAACTGGTAGCCCCAGAGCAGGGGGACGGCCACCGCACAGACGATCTGGAGGGCGGTCATGGTATCGTTCCTTTCAAGACCAATCAGTCCAGATATCGGCAAGTCGACGAGGGAGGTACCATGACGTTGCCCTCATTGGATGACTTACTTGATGAAGCGGTCGAGCAGCGCGTCGGCAGTGGCCTGCGATGTGGCCCGCGCCGGAGCCGTCTTGCCGACCACGCGCAGCCCCTCGACGAAACAGACGAGAATTTTCGCGGCGCTTGAGGGGTCGACACCCTTGGCCAGCTTGCCTACCGCTTCAGCGCGAGCCAATGCACCTGCGACCCGGGCCTCCATCGCCTTGAAGAAGCCCGCGACGCGGCGAGCGACTTCCGCATCCTGGCCGCCCAGCTCCATGGCCGTGGCCACCAACAGGCATCCGCGCCGGCCATTGGCACCGCTGGTGCGCTCGACATAGCCGGCAAGGTAAGCCCGCAAGGCCTCGACCGGCTCCCTGCCGGGAGCGAACTCGACATCCATGCGTGTCACCGCATCCTCAATGTAGCGATCGAGCGCCCGCAGGAAGAGCGAGTGCTTGTCGCCGAAGGCGGCGTAGAGGCTGCCCCGCGAGAGCTTCGTGGCGCGAAGCAGGTCCGGCAGCGCGGTGGCGTGATAGCCGTGCGACCAGAACGCGTTCATCGCGCGCTCGACGGCGGCATCCACATCGAAGCTTCGGGGGCGGCCACGGGGCGACTGCATTGGGGCTTGGCGAGGCATGCATGATATATAGACCGATTGGTTCATATATCGCAAGTGCTGCTTCGGCGTCAAAAGCGGCCATCGGCCCCGAGCGTCGAATGTCCGCTGTCGGCCAGTTCCAGACCCATGCGCCGCAGCATGACTTGATCAGCCCTCCGTCCGGTCTTCAACCAAAGGCCAGACGAGGGTCGTCAGACAGAGCATGGCGGAGCCGATCGCGATGCCAACCAAACGCTCTAGCCCAGGGGAAATATCTGTGATCGGAGCTGGCCCCTGAACAAGGGTGATGAGAAGTCCGAGCGTGAACTGCGTTCCGAGATAGTTGATCTCCCGTCCTGTCTGGATTTGGTAGCCGATCCAGACGCCGGCAGCGAGGGTGAGCACGGTTACCAGCAATCCTGTGCCGAACAGGCCAATAGAGACCAGAGCGACCGCGCTACCAAGCAGGCATCCGAGCGCCCTGTGGACTATCCTCTCGTAGATCGTAGCGTATCGGCGGCTCCCCACCGCTGCCGATGGGACGATCATGATGACGTACGATGTGACCGCAGTTTGTGAGAACTCCTCGATGCCGAACCACCGCCAGATGAGGGGAAGCAAGGCGACGGCCAGCGCCGCACGGGTACAGTGCTCGAGCAGCGGCCAATGCCCTCGCAGCCAGCTCTCATTCAACACATCACGCAGGCGTCCGCACCAGAGCATGTCGTGAAATTGTTTGTCCCTGCGGCTCGGCGTATCCGGGAACAGGCTTGCAACAACAAGGCATGCGCACGTTCCGACCGTAATCTCCGCCACCCGCGTGGCAGCGAAATGCACGACAGAGTCTGGCGCGGCGAGCGCCTCGGTGGTTACCATCCCGGCCGTAAGGCCAAAGAACAGCCATGCGTAACTGTAGTTGGTCGCCAGCGACTGAAAGGTGCCGATCCATGACACCAGGAAGAGGAAGGCCATCAACAGCAAAGGGTCATTCGCTGTTCCTGGCGCAAGCAGGAGTCCCAGCAGTGCTCCACCCACAGTGCCCACGATGCGCATCAGTCCCCGCCGGAATGTCTCGGCGAGGCTGCCACGTATCACCATGTAGCCGCTGAACGCTGCCCAGGAGAGATCATCAAGGTTGAGAATGGTTGCCGCCGCGACAGCGGCCAACACCGAGATCACGAGTTTTGCTGCGTCTCTGGCGCGCGGGCCGCGAAGCTCGAGCGATTTGAGTTCACGCACCAGGGCGCGCGGTATGGGTTGCAGGGCCGATATCAGGAGCGGCATCGTCGAGATTCTCCCAATCAATAGATGACCAGGACGCGGGCGTCGACGCCCATGAAGAGTTGGTCTCTCCCAGGAGATTCGAGCAGCGTGAATCGAACAGGAACCCGTCGTTGCAGGCGAATCCAGTTCACCGTTGGAGATACGTAAGGGACGAGTGTCTCGCTTCCTTGCTGGCGACTGATGCCGTGCGCCAGGCCCTGGATGCGTGCGCGGTAGAGATGCCAGGGATGGCTGTCGAGCCAGATCCAGGCCAGGCCGCCGGGATGGAGGTGTCGTAGATAATATTCCTTGTAATTGGCAACGACGCGCCAGGCGTTCCCATCGACGATCGCAACCGCTGCCTGGCTCGTGGAAGCCATGTCGCCAGTTTGAATGGCAAGATGCGTCACGTAACCGTCAACGGGCGCCACGACATTGGTGCGGCCCAAGCGCCATTCGGCGAGAAGACGGGCAGCGTGGGCCGATGAGACGGCAGCCTTATCCAGGTTCAGAGTCTCGTTCGCCTTCTGCAAGGCAGCTTCGGCGGCATGTTGCTGGGCCGCGCTTTGCTCCTCGGTGGTGCGAGTCGTGTCGAGCGCCTGCGCGGAGATCGTACCGGACTGGGCAAGCGGCGTGTCACGGCGCAGATTCGCCGCGGCGAGCCTCTCGGCAGCACCCGCCGCCTCCTTCTGCGCCAGCAGAACCTGCAACTGTGCCCGGTCCACCGGCAGCTGAGCCTCAGTTCGCACCTCGTCCGCGCGCGCTTGCTCGACAGCCAATCTGAACGGTACCGGATCGATGGTGAAGAGGAGC
The DNA here is from genome assembly GCF_024199855.1 of Bradyrhizobium sp. CCGB20. NCBI lineage: Bacteria > Pseudomonadati > Pseudomonadota > Alphaproteobacteria > Hyphomicrobiales > Nitrobacteraceae > Bradyrhizobium > Bradyrhizobium sp. CCGB20. The sequence continues at coordinate 1,345,414 of NZ_JANADN010000001.1, forward strand.
GTTCCTCGCTTCACCCATTCGTTGTCTTTCACAAGAACCGCTGCGATCGGACCCGTAACTTCCGGCGTGATCGACAGCACATCGGACGTGACGTATGCGTCGTCCGTATAGGCGAACAGATAGCCCGACATCCACCAGGCTAGAAAAGTTGCTGCAATGGCGAGGAGGAACAGCAAGGCGCGCTGGCGTTGCGAGAAAGCGCGCGATCGATCGAGTTCGGGTCTCGCGGACAGCGAAGGTCCAGCAACCGGGAGACGAGGTTCTTCGGTCCTGACCGCTGGCTCAGGGATGGACTCGCTTTTCAGGCTGACATTCAGATCCTGGTCCAATTTCGATCGTCCAAGTCAACGTCCAAGTCAATCGGGCTCCTGATAAGAGATATTTGATTTCAGTCATCGCACAGTCAAATATATAGCAAGAACGATCTCCATAGCTTTTGGCACTGGCATGGAACTTCGCCACATCCGTTATTTCCTCGCGGTTGCCGAGGAGAAAAACTTCACACGCGCCGCTGCGCGCGTTGGAATCGGGCAGCCGCCGCTGAGCCAGCAGATCAAGGATCTCGAGGCCGAAGTCGGGGCTGTGCTCTTCCATCGCATTCCCCAGGGTGCTGAACTGACCGACGCAGGGCGCGCTTTTCTGGAGAACGTGCGGGTCATTCCCATGCAGGCGGAGCGCTCCATTCGCGCCGCGCAAAGGGCTGCACGGGGTCAAATCGGTTCGCTGCGGGTGGGCTTTACCAACTCGGCACCATTTAATCCCGTTGTCACCTCGACGATCCGATCGTTTCGCCGAGCCTATCCCGATGTGGATCTGACGCTGGAGGAGGCGACCACATCCCGTCTCGTTGCGGGCCTTCGGGAAGGAGAGCTGGACGCGGTGTTCCTGCGCCCCGATGAGGGCGAGGACGATCTGCAGTTTCGGCGTCTGTCCAACGAGCCGCTGCTCGTCGTATTGCCCGCAAGCCATCCGGTGGCGAAGTCGACTGAAATCGATCTTGTCAGGCTGAAGGGGGATCCGCTCGTTCTGACGTCACGCGGATCGGCCTGGGCTGACACCGTCATCGCGGCCTGTCGGCGGGCGGGCTTCGAGCCGATCCTCGGGCAGTCCGCGCCGCAGATCAGCTCCGTCGTCAGCCTCGTGGCAGCTGAGCTTGGCTTTTCGCTCGTGCCGGCGTCAATGCGCCAGCTTCATGTCACCGGCGTCACCTATCGTGAGGTCAAAGGGGACGCTCCAATCGTGCGCTTGGCTCTGGCGTTCCGGCGTGGCGAGACCTCCAGGATCGTCCGCAACTTCATTGCCCAGGCGGTGGCGTGAAGCGGGAGATGCGCGAAGCAATGCGCATGTCGGCTTAAGCGGCCCCGATGGGGTCGGACTGATGTCGCCTTCGGGTCAATCGGCGAAATGACCGGAGCGCCTGCTTAAGCCTGCTCCGCGTCTCGAAACAGATGTCTCATCTATCGGGACACGCCTTGGCGCCGCACGCTCACTTCGCCGCCGCCGCGCCGTCCACCTTCTCTCTTACATGCACCACCGCGATGTCATCCGCGTAGATCCGCTTCCAGCCCTTGAGCTGGTCGAGGATCTGCGGGCCTGGCGCGTCGGCGACCAATAGCGTCGCGTCGATCTTGTACTGGTCAAGCAGGCGCGGCAGCAGCTCGGGCTTCTTGCCCTCCGTCGCCTTGAAGAAATCCATGACGAATTTTTCGCCGTAGAGCTCGGCACGCCCGTCGACGTAGACGGGGATATCGCGCGAGATCAGATAGCCGCCGAACTGGTAGGCGTTGAAGATGCGCTGCACCCCAAGCTTCTCGAGCAGGTCGACCGCCGCAACCGGCGTCTGCGCCATCGTGAAGGTGAAGCGGTGGTGGCCCATGTAGAGCGAGGTCGAGGTCCAGCTTGCGGCGACGATCATCAGCGCACCTGTTACGGTGACGTAGCGGGCCGGCCAGCGGTCGACGCCAGTGGCGTCAGCGGGCGGGCGCGCAAACATCTCGCCGAGCGGCTTTGCCAGCACCAGCGGGATCAGGAAGGCGAAAGCCTCGATGCTCCTGACATGGGTCAGCGCGCTCCAGGTCAGGAACAGGATCAGGAAGATCCGGGGCGCCGAGAGCACGAGGCCGCGGTAGTAGCCGAGCGCGATCAGGCCGAGCAGCGCGCCTTCGAACGAGGTGAAGGTGGCAAAATTCGCCGGCATCCATTCGAAGATCAGCGACAGCAATTCGCCGAGGCTGAGGATGTTGGTCGCACCCATCAGCGTCCGCCAGCCGTAAGGCGTGCAGCAGCTCGCGATCAGTGCCGCGACGCCGAACAGAACCCAGCGCATGAACAGCCGGAGCCGCTGTCCCTTCTCGGCATGCTCGACCGCTTCGAGCGAGATCGGGCCGATCAGTGCGAGGCCCAGCACGAAGCCGCCATGCAAATTGGCCCAGAGCGCCATCAGCGGCAGCCAATACCAGGACGGCGCGCTCTTGCGGTCGGCCGCCGCCATCAGCAGGCCAACCCACGCCACCATGACGGGCAGCGCCAAAATATGCGGCCGCGCCAGCACGTGATGGATCGACAGCAGCAGCGCCAGCATCGCGAACAGCACCGCGCGCGGTGCGCCGATCTGCGCGTCGAGCAGATAGACGAAGATCGCGGCCGAGAGCGCGACCCCGATCGCGGTGAGGATCACGGGCCCGGCCCAGTCCCATTGCGCATGGGAGAAGGCGAACAGCACCTGCGAGAGCCACGACGTCGAGATCCAGGTCTCGCCGGTCCGCGTGAAGGAATAGAAGTCCGTGTAGGGAACGGCGCCGTGATCGAGGATCCATTGTCCGATCTTGATCTGCCAGAACGAGTCGGAGTCCTGAAGCAGCGTGTCGCCGACAAAGAGGAAGAAGAGATAGGCGCCGGCACCGACGCACAGCGGCACCAGTGCGCGCGCGCGGCTCTGCACCGCGATTGCATTGGCAAAGGAAAGGGACATGCCGCCTCGTCGTCCTGTTTATTCTTGTTCGAGCGGACGGCATTGGACCATGGGCGGTCATAACTTGGAGTAAATCGCGCCCCGCAGCATTGCCGCGGATACCTGCAATTTAACGGATTGTTTTCAATTCCCCTTTACCATCGTCGAATACCTGCAATCCGCTTCGTGTTTACGCAGTCGAATTAACTGCGGCGCAATTCTTTGCGTCTACGTTCGGTTCCATGGTCGGGCGGCGCTGGGAAGCCGGAAAGATCAGACCATTTGTAAGCCTCGTGTACTCTTTGGGAGCAGTCTATGAAGAACCTCGTTTCGCGTTTCGTGAAGGACGAATCCGGCGCAACCGCCATTGAATACGGCCTGATCGCTGCCGGCATCGCGCTGGCGATCATCACCGTCGTCAACAACCTCGGCAGCTCGCTGAACACCAAGTTCGGCTCGATCTCGACCAGCCTCAAGTAAGACTGGACGATCCTGGAATTTCGAGAGCCCCGTCCTGGACGGGGCTCTTTTCTTTTGGGCGGTCGTGTCGCTACAGCCGTCATGGCCGGGCATAGCCATCCGAAGGACGGCGCCGCTTCCGCTGGCCATGACCCCGCCATCGATGTCCTGGCTCCGCTGCCCAAAGAACGTGGGTGCCCGGACCTTCGCCTCGCCGAAGTGGCTTCGGCCGCGCAGGCGGGACCGGCCCGGGCATGACGGCGTTCGTGGCCAGACATGGCGCTCCCGTCCGTTTGCTGTGACGCATCATGCATTTGGACCTTGTCATCCACCCTGAATAGTTGTTCAGTCCTTGCGGGACGATTTGCATCTATTGCAGTGACGAAGCGTGCGGCCGCAGGGCGTGTGGCTGGCGTGTGGGACAGGAAGCGCGCCATGGTTTATCGGCGGACGCATCAAGTGGTGAAGCGCCTTGCGGCAAGGCGCAGTGCGATCCTCGCGGCGGCGCGGGAAGCTGCGGCGGAAGGCGGGATGGCGGCGGTGCAGATCGCGCCGGTCGCGGTCCGGGCCAGTGTCGCGGCGGGGACGGTCTACCGCTACTTCCCGTCCAAGGCCGAACTGATCTCCGAATTGATTGCCGAGGTGTCGCGCGACGAGCTCGCGGCGATCCGCCGGGCGGCCGATGCCGCGCCCGGCCCATCCTCGGCGCTGGCGGCGGCCGTCACCACCGTGGCGGTCCATACACTGTCGCAGCGCAGGCTGGCCTGGGGAATCCTGGCCGAGCCCGTCGATGTCGATGTCAGCGCCTCGCGCCTCGCCAGCCGCCGCGAGATCGCCGGCGAGATCGCCGCGCGGATCGACGCCGCCGTGCGTGCCGGCCACCTGCCGGCCCAGGACACCGCGCTTGCCGCCACCGCGCTGCTCGGCGCGCTGCATGAGGCCTTGGTCGGGCCGCTGGCGCCTGACAATCTCGAAGATCCCGCCAGGATGCGCGATGCCGTGCAGACCGTGACGCTGCTGGCGCTGCGCGCTGTCGGCGTCATGGACGCCCGCGCCCGCGGCCTTGTGGTGCAGCAGACGCTGCTGCCGGCGGCGAAGGCGCTGGTCGGGGCGTAAACTCGCAGTGCGATCGAGGCGGAGGCCTGATCGCGCTCAAATCATTGCCTGAGCGCGTCTTTTCGAGAAACCCGCGCACATTCGCCGGACCAGCCGGCTACTGTGCATGGGGTTGTTTTCGACATTTTTGTTTTGGCGCGCGCCGGCGACCTAGATATTCGCGTCGCCCTCGGGGCCGACCGAGGCGATACGCACCATGTTGGTGGTGCCGGGGATGCCGAGCGGCACGCCGGCGACGATGATGACGCGCTGGCCGGCGCGGACGAAACCGTCCCGGAACGCGATCTGGCCGGCGCGGCTCACCATGTCGTCCTGGTCGCGGGCGTCGTCGGCCACCACGCAGTGCACGCCCCATACGACGGCGAGCCGGCGTCCGGCGGTGATGTTCGGCGTGATCGCCACGATCGGCGGCTTCGGTCGCTCGCGCGCCACGCGCACGGCGGTCGAGCCCGAGCTGGTCCAGCAGATCAGCGCCGGCAGGTCGAGCGTTTCGGCGATCTGCCGCGCGGCGTCCGCGATGGCATCGCCCGCAGTCGATTCCGGCGAGGGGCGCTGGGCAGCGACCACGGAGCGATAGGTCGGGTCGCGCTCGACCTCCTCGCCGATGCGGTTCATGGTCGAGACCGCCTCGACCGGGAATTTGCCGGCCGCCGATTCGGCCGACAGCATGATGGCGTCGGCGCCCTCATAGACGGCAGTGGCGACGTCGGAGACTTCAGCCCGGGTCGGCACCGGCGACTGGATCATCGATTCCAGCATCTGGGTCGCGATCACCACCGGCTTGCCGGCGCGGCGCGCCATGCGCGTCATCTGCTTCTGGAGGCTCGGCACGCGCTCCAGCGGCAGCTCGACGCCGAGGTCGCCGCGCGCCACCATCAGCGCGTCGGAGGCGTCGATGATGTCGGCGAGGCGGTCGATCGCCTGCGGCTTCTCGATCTTGGCCATCACCGCGGCGCGGCCGCGGATCATCTTCTTGGCCTCGATCACGTCGTCGGCGCGCTGCACGAAGGACAGCGCGATCCAGTCGACGCCGGTCACCAGCGCGGCCTCGAGATCGGCGCGGTCCTTCGGCGTCATCGCCGAGACCGGCAAATCGGTGTCGGGCAGGCTGACGCCCTTGCGGTCGGACATCCGGCCGCCGACCACGACACGCGTCACCGCGTGCTCTTTCGAGGTCTCCTCCGCGATCAGTCGCACCTTGCCGTCGTCGAGCAGCAGCGAATGGCCGGGCCGTAGCGCGGCCAGGATCTCCGGATGCGGGAGGTTGACGCGCGTGGCATCGCCCGGCGTCTTGTCGGAATCGAGCGTGAAGGTCTGGCCGTTCTGAAGCTGCACCGCCCCTTCCGCGAACGCGCCGAGCCTGAGCTTCGGGCCCTGGAGATCGACCAGGATGCCGATCGGCCGGCCATAGCTGCTCTCGACGTTGCGGATGGTCGCGACCAGCTCCCGCATCTTGTCATGCGGGGTGTGGCTCATGTTGATGCGGAACAGGTCTGCGCCGGCCTCGAACAGGCGGCGGATCATCGCGAGGTCCGAAGAGGCGGGTCCCAGGGTCGCGAGAATCTTGATACGGCGAAGACGCCTCATGGCTTATTTCCAGACGGTGGCGGAGGGGCTGGCGCGAGGCCAGGCGCGGCGGGGGGCGTACCACCGGGCGGACTATTGGGCAAACCCGGAACGCCACCACCCGGGCCCACCGGGCCCGGCAGGCCGGGTACGCGCTGCTGCTGCGACGGCTGCTCGTTGGCGTCGGTGAGTTGCACGGTCCAGGCCCGCTGCTCGCCGGTGTCGACCTCGAAATAGCCGGTCCGGTCATAGCCGCGCGCGAGGCAATCCTCGGTGCCGCGGATGGTGAATTCCTTGTCGCGCGAGCACATGAAGGCCTGGCCCGACCATTCGCCGCCGCGGTCGTAGTCGATCGCGTAGATGTAATAGTAGCGGGCGACCAGCGTTCCCCGCAGCAGGGTCTCGCAGGAGCGGGATGAGATGTTCCACCAGCCCTCGGTGGTCCAGCCCTCGGCGTCCTTGTAGCCCAAGGCAATGCCAACCCGGCTCGAAGTGTTGTTGCAGAGGCGGAAATCGGCAGCCGCCGGCTTGGCCCAGAGGCATAGCAGGGCAACCACCAGCACCGGGACCAACCGGGCGAGCAGGCGAAGGGGGGAACGGGGAGATTCGGCGATCATTGTCGCGGAAGCTATATCAGATCATTGACGATTTGGCGTAGGGCCGGGGAACGGGCCCCCGGGCCTGGTTCAGAGGCCGTTTGCGCCGCGATCTGGCAAAATCTGTGACAGGGCCCACCTGATCCCGTAAGGGTGACCCCCATCGGGGGCAGAGCCAATTCAGGCCCAAGGGATCCAGCCATGGCAATCGACGACAAAACCAGAACGGAGCTCGAGGCCGCCGCTTTCCGGCGCCTGGTCGATCATCTGAAGACGCGGACGGATGTCCAGAACATCGATCTGATGAATCTGGCCGGCTTCTGCCGCAACTGCCTGTCGAATTGGCTCAAGGACGCCGCCGACGCGCAAGGCGTCGCGCTGAGCAAGGACGAGAGCCGCGAGGCCGTCTACGGCATGCCCTACGAGACCTGGAAGTCGAAATACCAGGGTACGGCCACGCCCGAGCAGATCGAGGCGATGAAGAAGGTCCACCCCCACGGGCACGGGCACTGACAGGCCTGTTCGCTTCCTGCGACGCACTGAGTCGCACCACACAACAGCTTTCTTGGCCCCGCCGCAGGAAGGTGTGGGCGCGCTGTGGACGAGCGCGATGCTTGCTTGAACGCGGGGGACGCCAACCCTAAGGGTCTACCCAGCACGCGCGGTGAGGATGCCGGCGTCACCTCGTTTTGCCAGTTCCATTGGGAGTACCAAGATGGCCACCTCCGCCGCCGTCCGCGACGACGAGCCCGCGACGAAATTTGCCAAGGACCAGCTCAAGTCCATCATCGAGCGCATCGAACGGCTGGAGGAAGAGAAGAAAGCGATCTCCGACGACATCCGCGACGTCTATGCCGAGAGCAAGGGCAATGGCTACGACGTCAAGGCGCTGCGCACCATCGTGCGCATGCGCAAGCAGGACCCGAACGAGCGCGCCGAGGCCGAGACGATCCTCGAAACCTATATGCAGGCACTGGGGATGCTGTGAGGCGTTCGCGCCTCCAGCACTGCTGCCGTAGCCCGGATGGAGCGTAGCGAAATCCGGGTTCGTGCAGCACAGGAAGCATTTCCCGGATTGCGCTTCGCTTCATCCGGGCTACAAGCGTGGCGTGTTGCACTTCGTCTGTGAACGGAGACCGCCGTGACCGCGCCGCCGCTGCCGCGCGAGGTCGACCGTGCCTTTGGCGCCCTTCCGGCGCCGATCGGCAAGCGGCTGTTTCAGGTGCGCGAGCTGATCTTCGTGACCGCTGCGGCGCATGAGGATGTCGGCCAACTCACCGAGACGCTGAAGTGGGGCGAGCCGGCCTACCTGACCGATGAGACCGGCAGTGGCTCGACGATCCGGCTCGGGCGCCTCAAGGACTCCGAGCACGCCGCCATTCTGTTCAACTGCAAGACGACGCTGGTCGACACCTTTCGCGAGCGCTTTCCGGATCAATTCGAGTACCGGCAGACGCGGGCGTTGCTGTTGCCGGTGGCGGGCAAGCTGCCGAAGCGGGAGCTATCGGTCTGCTTGTCGCTGGCGCTGACGTATCATCTGGACCGGCGGGGCAGGAAAGCGCGGTAGGGCGCACTTTGTAGCCCGGATGAGCGAAGCGACATCCGGGATGTCTCGGCGCGCGCGGCTGTCCCGGATATCGCTTCGCTCATCCGGGCTACGAGGCTGAATGCTTGGAAATGGCGAGGGCTACCGGCCTCAGCGCAGCGCCGCGGTGCGCATCACGAACGACGTCGTCTGGAGCTTCGCGGTCGCGCTGCCTGAGAAGCTGTCGCAGGACAGGCCCTGCATCGGATCGTCGGCAAAGCCCATTGCGATCACGGCTTGCGGCTTGACGAAATAGCCGCGCAGGGCAGCCGTATCGAGCTCGCCCATCAACGTCACCGACATCGCGCGGCTGGCGCTCGGGGACAGCATCACGATCTTGAGCCAGATGCTCTCGCTCTTGGCGGCGGAGAGCCGGGTGGCGGTGGCGACCATGCCGTCGATGCTCTTGCCGACAACGGTGTTGATCTCGGTCGCGGGCGCGGAGCTGCGCGCCGACGTGGGACGGCTGGAGCGCGGCAACGGCGCGGAGGCGGCGACGACGTTGGCACGGTCGACCGGGGAGGCGGCCGGCGCATAGGCCAGTGCCTGAAAGGCAGCACTCGTGACGCTCGCGGTCGGCTGCGGGTCGGTCGCGGCGGCGAGCGCCTGGCGGGCTTTCAGCGCGGCGACCTGAGCCGGCGTCGCCTGCTGCGGTGCGGCCGGGACATCATCCCAGAAGCCGCGGGCATTGATGATGTCGGCCGGGGTCTCGGGCTTGCCGGCGGCCGGCTTGTCAGCCACGGGCGCGGGCTTTGGCTTGGGCGGCGCAACGAGCTGCGCATCGGCCGAGGCGAGCTGAATCGTGGCGGCAATGGACGGCTTGGCGCGCGGCGTCGGCACCGGTTCGGCGGGCTTGGCTGCGGCGGCGACCACGGTCGGCGTAACGGGCTTGGCGGCCGGCGCGGGCGCGCCCTCGTCATCCTCGTCGCTGCTGCTGGCGGCCGGAGCCGACTTGCCCTTGAACAGGGCGGCAAAGAAATTCGGCTTGCTGCCGGCGTCGTCACCGCTGCCGCGGCGCTCGATGTCGGCCTTGGCGAGCTCATAGCCCTTCAGCGGCGTGCCATCGGTCGGAACGTGGACCGTGCGGCCGTCCGGGAACACGCGGGCGAGCTGGTCATGCGTCATGCGCGGCCAGTGCCGGATGCTGCCGGTGTCGAGATGCACGAAAGGCGAACCGGAGGTCGGATAGAAGCCGACGCCGCCGCGCTGGAGGCGCAGGCCGGCGAAACGGATCTGCTCCAGCGGCACGCCCGGGATGTAGAAGTCCATCGCATGCCCCAGCATGTGCTGGCTGAAGCGCGCCACGCCGGAGGAACGGCGGCGGAGCATGGCGTTGGTGGCGGGGGAGCGATAGGAGGAGATGATCTGGATCGGCTGCTTGCCGTCGACGTCGCGGTAGACTTCCCAGAGGATGTCGAAGAGGTGACGGTCCATGACCGTCTCGTCCTGGGTGCGCCAATCGCGCAGGAAGTGGTTGAGCTGCTTCAGCGCGGCTTCGTCGTAGCGCCCATCGCGCTTGAAGGTGACGGTGAGGTCTTCGCCGGAATGGGTGTGGTGGAAGGAGAGGGTCTTGGTCTCGTTCAGCGCGGCGGCGTTATGGACCGAGCCTGCGGCAGCAAGCAGCAATACGGAAGCAAGGCCGATCCGGGATCCGGCCTTCACTCCCGCATGGGACAACGACAGCACAGAGAATTGGCGTGCAAGACCAGTCAGCACGTTTGAGCCCACCCAGTCGACGAGCGTTCAAATGGACTCTCCCGCCAACCCCGTTAGCGCGCGAAAGAGGGTGAACGCTTTCTTAAAGCGAGAAGGTTAATTCGAGGTTGACCTTCCCGCCCCCAAAACCAAGTCAGGCTACAATCCTAAACGGTTTAGTGTGGCAAAAAAACGCCCGCTGCCCGAGGTCGGGTGGAGAATGGTTAACGTTAAACGACCCCATCCAGAGGATGGGGTCGTTGATTTTATTGTAGAATTTCAGGAAACGAGGCGCCGATCCGGGCTCAGCGGGTAAACACCCGCTGCGGCCGACGGCCGACCGGAGCCGGCGGCGGGGTCGGGGCGCCGAACAGCCGTTCGAAGAAGTTCGGGCCGGACGAGCCGAAGCCGCCGCCATTGTTGGCCACCGCCACGCCCGAGGGCAGCGTCGTCGCCGGGCGCGAATAGCTCGGCTGGGAGTGCGCGACGACGTTCTCGAGGTCCTTGCCGCGGCCGTTCTTCAGGATGTTGATCATGGTCGCGTCGCGGCCATAGACGTCCTTGCGGAATTGCAGCTTGCCGCCGTCATCCACGAACGCGGTCTGGTAGGTGATGTTGACCGGGATCGGGGTGGGGAATTTCAGATCGATCTCGCTCTTGCCGTACATGCTGCGCACGCGCTCCGGCGTGTACTTCTCGTTCGGCATGGCGATGTTGAGCAGGACGGAGGCGTACTGATCCGGGTTCTGCACGCGCATGCAGCCGTGGCTGAAGGCGCGATCTTCCCGGGCGAACAGGTTCTTGTCCGGCGTGTCGTGCTGATAGACCAGGAATTTGTTCGGGAAGTTGAAGCGGATGCGGCCGAGCGCGTTGGCTTCACCGGGCGGCTGCGAGATGTGCACCGAGCCGTCGCGGTTCTGCTCGAGCTTGAGGCCCATGCGCTGGAGCACGGTCGGGTCCTGCTGAAGTGCCGGCAGGTACTCGTTGTAGACGATCGACGGCGGCACGTTCCAGGTCGGATTCACCGTGATGTACTTCATCGTCTCGGTGAGCAGCGGGGTCGCATGCGTGCCCGGCTTGCCGGTGACGACGCGGGTGGTCCAGACCTGCTGGCCGCGCTGCATGACCTTCAGCGTGTAGTCGGGAATGTTGAGGATGACATAGGCATCGCCCAGCGAGGGGACGCCGAGGTCGCGCGGCAGCCAGCGCCAGCGCTCCATGTTCACCAGCACGGTGTCGATCTGCTTGTCGCGCTTCGGCGTGTTGATCGCCCTGACCGTCTTGTCGTCGAGGACGCCGGTCGGCTTCATCTCGACGCTGTTCTGGAATTTGCGCACGGCTTCGGCGACGGTGGCGTCATAGCGGGTGTCGCTGGCGTTCTCGGTGAGGCCGAGCTTGGCGCGGAGCTGCGGCACGCGCGGATCGTCGACGACGATTTCAGCCTGCTTCTTGCCGGCCGGGGTGTACTTCAGCGCCGGACCGTCGCCGATCTCGATCACCGGGCCGTTGCCCAGGCCGCGGAGCTCCGCGAGCTTGGCCTTCAGCTCCTTGTAGAGCTTCTGCGGCGGGTTGTAGCTGTCGAGCGCAGCGGAGGCGTCGGTCGCGGTCGTGATCTTGGCGAGCACCTCGCTCGGATCGACCGGGTGCTCGGGATAGAGGATGTCGCCGCTGACCTGCGACCAGTGCATGCGGCCGCTCTGGGCCTGGCGCGCATAGTCGAACATGCTGGCGGTGAGCTTCAGCTCGGCATCGGCGAGCGTATCGGGCGTCGTGGCGGCGGCGAAATCCGGCACCGGATAGTCGGCGGGATTGAGACCGTCGGAGGCCGCATCCTTCAGCCGCGCGATCACGCCCTTGGCCGCGGACGTGAGGCTGCCGCCCTGGGTCCAGACCGGCGCGAAGTCGCGCGCACCGTAAAACTTCTCGATCGCCGCACGCTCGTTCTTGCGGTCGAAATGGCGCGAGGTCTTGGCGCCGATGATGTCCTTGAGCTTGTCGGCGACCGGCTGGTCGGCGGCGGGAACGTTGCTGGCGGCCTTGACCGGCTCGGCGGCAGGAATTGCTGCAGCGGCGGGTGCCGCAGGCGCGGCCGGCGTTACCGTCGCAGTGTCGGCCTTGGCTGGTTCGGATTTGGCGGGCTCGGTCTTCGCAGGCTCGGTCTTGGCGGTTTCGCTCTTCGGCGCCTCGGGGGCGGGCGTCGTGGCGACGTCGGAAGGCTTGGTCTCGACCTTGTCCGGGGCCGGGACAGCTTCAGCCTTCACGGGGTCCTTGGCCGGCTCCTTCGCGGAATCCTGAACCGTGGCGGTGGTGTCGAGCTTGATGTCGGATGCGGTCGGGGGCGGGACGTTTGCGGGCTCGGGGCGCGGGATCGCGGCTTCGATCGCGAGCTCGGCGGCGCTGCTGCGCGCCTGATCCTGCGCCAGCGCAGCGCTGGCCGATACCGTGAGGAAGGTCGCCGCGACCGTCATCAAGACGCGGTCAAAGCCTGCACGGTGGTTCAAACAGTCACGCATTTCGCACCCCTCGGGTGAACTGTCCCTCGTGGAACAGCTTCGTTATCGCCTAATTGAGCTTCGGCTAAACTGCGCCGGCCTCTCGAAAGTTGCACGCCTGCACGCAACGATTCCTACGCAGACGAATCTTACGCGGACGATATACAGGCCCCGATTTTGCAGCCAGCGCTACCCGGGACAACTCACGACAAACTGACTTCAAGGACGCCCGTTTGCAACGGATTGTGCGGCTTTGCCACGCGCTTTTCCCTGTGTCTGTCACTTCCAAGTCACGGTTCACGCCGCGGCCGAATTTTGCCGTAATGCGAAGGGCTTGCGGCCTCATCGCAGCGCCACGCGAACCTCCGTTCGCATGAGGCTCAGTGCGTCTCCTCACCGCTTTTTCCGCCATGTCCGGGAACCCCGGCTTCGTCGAGTTTGCGGTAGAGGGTGGACCGGCCGATTTTGAGGCGGCGGGCGACTTCGGACATCTGGCCCCGATAATGCGAGATCGCGAAACGGATGATCTCGTTCTCCATGTCCTCCAGCGGGCGGACGTCGCCGGTGGAGGTCAGCATGGACAGGGTACCCGCCTGGGGCAGCGGCGCGATCGGTATTTCACCACCCGATACCACCGAGGGCGCGGCCATCGGCTCCAGCATCAGCGGGGCGGTCGGGATGTCGGTCTCGGCAGGCAGCTGCGAGGTGAGCAGGGGGAAGTCGGCAAGGTCAAGCCGGTCGCCGTCGCTCATCACCACGGCGCGGTAGACCGCGTTTTCGAGCTGGCGGATGTTGCCGGGCCAGTCGAGCTGGGTGAGATGCGCCACGGCCTCGCCGCTGATCCCGGTGATGGGGCGGTTCTCCTCGGCGGCGAAGCGCGCCAGGAAATGCCGGAGCAGATGCGGGATGTCCTCGCGACGGGCGCGCAGCGACGGGATCGTCAGCGGCAGCACGTGGAGGCGATAGAACAGGTCTTCCCGGAAGTGTCCCTGCTTCACCCGCTCCAGCAGCTTGCGGTTGGTTGCCGAGACGATCCGGACATCGACCTTCACGGGCTTGCGGCCGCCGACCGCCTCGACCGCACCTTCCTGGAGCGCGCGCAGCAGCTTGACCTGCGCGGTCAGCGGCAGCTCGCTGACCTCGTCCAGGAACAGCGTGCCGCCATGGGCCTCGACGAACTTGCCGGTGTGGCGTTCGGTGGCGCCGGTGAAGGCGCCCTTCTCGTGACCGAACAGGATGGACTCGACGAGGTTGTCGGGGATCGCACCGCAATTGACCGCGACGAACGGCTTGGCCTTGCGCTCGCCGCTGCCATGGATGGCGCGCGCGAACATCTCCTTGCCGACGCCGGACTCGCCCTCGATCAACACAGGGATCGACGAACCCGCGGCCTTCTGCGCGGCGCGCATCACGCCGGCCATCGCCTCGGCGCGGGTGATGATGTCGGAGAATGTCAGCCGGCCCTCGCGGCTGTGACGGATGCGCTGCAATTCGCCCTTGAGCGCGGAGGCATTGAGCGCGTTGCGCAACGAGACCTGAAGCCGCTCCAGGCCGACCGGCTTGACGACGAAATCGGCCGCGCCCGCGCGCATCGCCGAGATCACGTTGTCGATGCCGCCATGGGCGGTCTGCACGATGACGGGGACGCCGAGGCCAGCCTCGCGGATTTTCGCCAACACGCCCATGCCGTCGAGGCCGGGCATCACGAGATCGAGGATGACGCCGTCGACCGCCGGTGCATCGGGGGCGGTGAGGGCGGCGATCGCAGCGTCGCCGGAGTCCACGACGACCGTTTCATAGCCGCATTTCTGCACCATGTTCTCGACCAGCCGGCGGGCTACAGCGTCGTCGTCGGCGATCAAAATACAGGCAGCCATGGTGTTCCCCGCACGCTACTACTATCTGTCTCGAATCGGGGCACTCTGGCCGAAGCCGATTAACGCACTCTTAAACCTTGATGCCCCCGCCCGCCGTCGCGCTTGTTGAACACAGGTTTCCCACACAATGATTTCGCGCTCCAAGCCCGCTCTCAAGAAGTCCGCTCTCAAGAAGTCCGCTCTCAAAACGTCTGCACCCAAGAAGCCCGCTTCCAGCAAGCCCGCTCTCCGCAAGCTGAGCACCAAGACATCCGCCGCCAAGGCCAAATCCTCCAAGCCTGCATCCGCCAAACGTTCGATCGCCAAGCCTTCGGTCGCCAAGCCTTCGATCGCGAAGCCTGCGAGCAAGACCGGCAAGCTTCCGGAGTGGAACCTCGCCGATCTCTATTCCGGGATCGATGCGCCGGAAGTGGCACGCGATCTCGAAAAGATGGATGCCGATTGCGTCGCGTTCGAGACGGACTACAAGGGCAAGCTCGCGACAGGGACAGCAAATGAAGATGGCGGAAAATGGCTCGCCGGCGCCGTGCGACGCTATGAGGCGATCGACGATCTCGCCGGACGTCTCGGCTCCTATGCCGGCCTGGTCCATGCCGGCGACAGCGTGGACCCTGCGATTTCAAAGTTTTACGGCGATGTCTCGGAGCGCCTGACGGCGGCGTCCACGCATCTGCTGTTCTTCGCGCTCGAGCTCAACCGCGTCGATGACGATATCTTGAACCGCGCGATGCGAGCCGCCGAGCTCGCGCATTACCGTCCCTGGATCGAGGATCTGCGCAAGGAGAAGCCGTATCAGCTCGACGACAAGCTCGAGCAGCTCTTCCTGGAGAAGTCGCAGACCGGCTATTCCGCCTTCAACCGGCTGTTCGACCAGACCATCTCGGGCCTGCGCTTCAAGGTCGGGCCTAAGGAGCTCGCGATCGAGCCGACGCTCAATCTGTTGCAGGACCGCGACGGCGCCAAGCGCAAGAGCGCCGCCGAGGCGCTGGCGAAAACCTTCAAGGCCAATGAGCGCACCTTCGCGCTGATCACCAACACGCTCGCCAAGGACAAGGACATCTCCGACCGCTGGCGCGGCTTTCAGGATGTCGCGGATTCCCGCCATCTCAACAACCGGGTCGAACGCGAGGTCGTGGATGCGCTGGTCGCCTCGGTGCGTGCGGCCTATCCGAAGCTGTCGCATCGCTATTATGCGTTGAAGGCGAAATGGTTCGGCAAGAAGCGGCTGGCCTATTGGGACCGCAACGCGCCGCTGCCGTTCGCCGCGACCGACGTCATCGGCTGGCCCGACGCGCGCAGCATGGTGCTGACGGCCTATCGCGGCTTCTCGCCTGAGATGGCCGATATCGCCGAGCGCTTCTTCACCGACCGCTGGATCGACGCGCCGGTGCGTCCAGGCAAGGCGCCGGGCGCCTTCTCGCATCCGACCACGCCGTCGGCGCACCCTTATGTGTTGATGAACTACCAGGGCAAGCCGCGCGACGTGATGACGCTCGCGCACGAGCTCGGCCATGGCGTGCACCAGGTGCTGGCGGCCAAGAACGGCGCGCTGATGGCGCCCACGCCGCTGACGCTGGCGGAGACCGCGAGCGTGTTCGGCGAGATGCTGACTTTCCGGCGGCTGCTGGCGCAGACCAAGAGCGCCAAGCAGCGCCAGGCGCTGCTCGCCGGCAAGGTCGAGGACATGATCAACACCGTGGTGCGGCAGATCGCGTTCTATTCGTTCGAGCGCGCGGTCCATACCGAGCGCAAGAACGGCGAGCTCACCGCGACGCGGCTCGGCGAAATCTGGCTGTCGGTGCAGGGCGAGAGCCTGGGGCCGGCGATCGAGATCAAGGCGGGCTACGAGAACTACTGGATGTACATCCCGCACTTCATCCACTCGCCGTTCTATGTCTACGCCTATGCCTTCGGCGATTGCCTCGTGAACTCGCTCTATGCCGTCTACGAGAACGCGGCCGAGGGGTTTGCCGAGCGCTATCTCGACATGCTCGCCGCCGGCGGCACCAAGCATTATTCCGAGCTGCTGCGGCCGTTCGGGCTCGATGCCAAGGATCCCAAGTTCTGGGACGGCGGCCTCTCGGTCATCGCCGGGATGATCGACGAGCTCGAGGCGATGGGCTGAGGCGAAGCGCGAGTTCCTTGCCGGTGCGCGGAATGCGGGTGCCGCAAGCATTTGCGGCCGCGAGTTCCATTGCTGCGCGCCGGGCGACCTTCGCGGCGGAGGCCGGCGTCCTGCTACGTGGGATTGAACGTTCGCGCAGCCCGCAAGACTAACTCAACAGATACTCGGGAAATGATTTTCTATCATTGATTGTGGATTGATCGGTTTCTGCCTGGGGAGGCACCCATGCTCGATCAAAGCCCCGCCGCGCCGGCCCCGATGGCGAGAAATGCTGCCGCCGTCGATCAGGAAACGCCCTGGTGCGAGAAGCACCATCAGATCGTCCGCGATGAAATCGAGGCGATCAACACGCGGCGCGAGCCGGAACGGCGCCTCGATGCCGATGGCCTGCAACCCTGCCAGTTGCTCGACGTCGTCGGGCTTGCGTTGTCCGGCGGTGGCATTCGCTCGTCGGCCGTTTGCCTCGGTGTGCTCCAGGCACTGAACCACCACAATTTGATCGGCCGGATCGACTATCTCTCCACGGTGTCGGGCGGCGGCTATATCGGCACCTCTCTCAGTGCCACCATGACGACGGCACGGCGCTTTGTCTTCGGCGAAAGGCCCGCCGGCGGAAGCGTCACGGCCGCCGAGATCAGCGATACGCCGTCGGTCGGACATCTGCGCAACTATTCCAACTATCTGATCCCTGCCGGTGCCCGCGATCTTCTGACCGGCGTCGCAATCGTCGTGCGGGGACTGGTCGCCAATATCGGGTTGACGTTGCCCATCGTGCTGCTGCTTGCCGCCGTCACCATCTGGTCGACGCCGCTGCGGAGCTGCCTGACGGATGCGAACATCTTCGGCGTCAGTCTCAACAACAGGACGTTGTGCGAGCTGCACGATTTCAGCGACATCGACCGTTACGGTTTCAGCACCTTCGGCCTGGCGATCGCGCTGGTGATGTTCCTTTGCAGTGGGCTGGCCTATCTCGCCTCCCGCTCCGTCCGCGGCAGCGGTCCCAGCGTCGTGTTCGCCTACATTGGCGGGATTGCGTTGTTGCTGGGCGTGGCGTGCGACTTCGCGCGGTTTCTCAAGGTCCAGCATCTTGCGCTGTCCCTGGCGATCGCGATCATCGGGGGCTTTCTGTTCTTCGGCTGGGCCCTCAAGCAGTCGCTCGCAAGTCCCGGAAAGCGGCAGGAATTCCGTTCGCATTGGCCGAGCATGGGCGCGACCTTCCTGGTGCTGCTGGCGGTGATTGCGTTCTTCGAGTTTCAGCCCTTCATGCTGGGGCAGATGTTCGATGTCGCCGAGAGCAGCGCGATCGGTGGACCGGCGGCTGCGGTTGCGATCACCTGGATCAAGTCGCTCGCGGCGGTGGCTGCGCCTATCGGTGTCTTCGTCACCGCGTTCAGGCAGCAATTCGTGGAATTGTTGAAGGGCAACAGCGCTTCCTCGCAATGGGGTTCGCTGGTGCTCGCGGTCGTCGCCAAGGTCGCGCTATGGATCGCTGGCCTTGCGCTTCCGCTCGTCATCTGGGTCGCATACCTCTATCTGTCGTATTGGGGCATCGCCAACGATCTGTTCGAGAGGTGCCCGTCGACCCTGGGCGCGATCTCGCAAAGAGAGTGCCTGGCCAGCGCCAAGTCGAACGCTCCGTCCGGCAACCTGGCAGGCAGGCTGCAATTCGATGCCGGCAAGGGAACCCTGTCAGCCGAGATCATGCCGACGGCCGCGCCGCCGGTCGTGGCCGATGCCGAGCGGCTGACGCCGACCTGGCATGCTCCCGCGTGGCTCGAATTTCTGGCCCAGAAGGCGGGACATGTGGTTCAGGCCCGCTTTCCCGACCTTTTCCAGGGCAAGGCGTCGGAACTTGGCTACTCCTACAGTCTTCACATGGTGATCCTGTACACGTTCGCCGGCGTCGTGCTGTTCGCCATCTCGTTCTGCCTGACGCCGAATGCGAACTCGTTGCATCGGCTCTATCGCGATCGCCTGAGCAAGGCCTTCCTGTTCGATCCGACGCGTTCGGCCGACGGGCGCGTCGCGCCCGCCGAAGCCAGTCTCGACCAGGGGCGCGATTTCAAGGCGCTCGATCGCATGAAGCTGACCGATCTCTACGCGGCTCCGGCCGCGATGGCCCGGATTCCAGGGCAGCCGGCGACGCCGAAA
This sequence comes from Bradyrhizobium sp. CCGB20, assembly GCF_024199855.1. Classification (NCBI taxonomy): domain Bacteria; kingdom Pseudomonadati; phylum Pseudomonadota; class Alphaproteobacteria; order Hyphomicrobiales; family Nitrobacteraceae; genus Bradyrhizobium; species Bradyrhizobium sp. CCGB20. Next base: position 1,364,026 of record NZ_JANADN010000001.1, read on the forward strand.
CTGCACGCGCCCTATCAGCTCATCAATACGGCGCTGAACATTCAAGGCTCCGACTTTGCCAACCGGCGCGGGCGCAACGCGGACTTCTTCGTGTTCTCCGCCCTGAACGTCGGCAGCGAGGCGACGGGCTATGCGCCCACGGCGTTGGTGCAGGACGACGAGCAGAGTCTCGACCTCGCCACCGCAATGGCGATCTCCGGAGCTGCGGCCTCCTCGAACATGGGGTCGAGCTCGATCAAGGCGCTGACGCCCACGCTGGCGCTGCTCAACGTCCGGCTTGGCTATTGGCTGAAGAACCCGCGTTACGTCGACGAGCGCGTACGGCCGCAGCGCCGCTCCACGCCGCTCTATTTCTGGTCGGAGATCTCGGGGCGCCTGTACGAGAACAGCGACAGCGTCTATCTCACGGACGGCGGCCATATCGAGAATCTCGGCGTCTACGAGCTGTTGCGCCGTCGCTGCAAGGTGATCATCGCGGTCGATGCGGAAGCCGATGCGCCGATGAATTTCGGTTCCCTGATGACGTTGCAGCGTTACGCCCGCATCGATCTCGGCGTCCGGATCGACCTGCCATGGACGCCGATTCGCGAGCGCACGCGTGCGCTGATGGCGCGCAATGCCGACAAGGCGGGCGATCCCGGCGCGGCCGACGAACATGACGAGACTGCGCGGGACCTCGTCCACGTCGCAATCGGCACCATCGACTATGGCGGCGACGAGCAGGGTTACCTCGTCTATGTCAAATCGTCGCTCAATGGCGACGAGAACGACTACATCCGGGACTACGCGCGGCGAAACGACCGCTTCCCGCACGAGACCACGGGCGACCAGTTCTTCTCGGAAGAGCAGTTCGAGGTCTACCGCGCACTGGGCTTCCACATGGCTCACGGCTTCCTGTCCGGTGACAATCCGGTCGCAGTCGGGTGCGGTGTCGATCCGCATATGGCCCGATTCACCGAAGCGGGCGAGCCGGCGATCGACGCGGTGCGAGAGGCGCTCGGTCTTCCGGTACGTCAGCGGCAGGCCGCGAGCGCGACAGCAGCGACGATCGATCAGGGCTGAGCGGCGGTATCCCGGCAATCGGAATTCCAAATCGGCTGATTTGCGGGAAAACCCAGCATCCCTGCCGTTGCCCTGCCCGAAGGTTTGCGGTATCCCAGCCCAAGATTTAGACTTTCGACTGGGGACAATACATGGCTGACCATAGCGAAGTGGCGTACACCACCGCAGACGGCAACGACTACGTTGCCCACGAGCAGACCTATGAGGGCTTCATCAAGCTGGTGAAGTACGGCACGGCCTCGGTCGCGCTCATCGTGATTCTGATGGCGATCTTCCTGACCTGACCTATCGGCAGCTGCACACGTCAGCGGCAGCTGCTGCCCAGAATATTTGCATCCAAGCCGGTCACAAAACCGGTATCGAACGCCGCGGGAGTAACGCTTAAGTTTGCGCGCGCGCTGTCCCGCGCCGCCGGAGGACCTATGAAGATCGCCGTTGCCAAGGAAATCGATCCGTCGGAGCCGCGTGTCGCCGCTTCGCCCGATACGGTGAAGAAGTTCAAGGCGTTGGGCGCCGAGATCGCGGTCGAGCCGGGCGCCGGCCTCAAGTCGGGCCTGCCGGATTCCGAATTCACCGCCGTGGGCGCCACCGTCAGCGCCGATGCGCTGAAGGACGCCGACATCATCATCAAGGTGAAGCGCCCCGAAGCCTCCGAGCTCGCGCAGTACAAGCGCGGTGCGCTCGTCATCGCCATCATGGACCCCTACGGCAACGAGGCTGCGCTGAAGACGATCGCCGATGCCGGCGTCTCCGCCTTCGCGATGGAATTGATGCCCCGCATCACCCGTGCGCAGGTGATGGACGTGCTGTCCTCGCAGGCGAACCTTGCCGGCTACCGCGCCGTGATCGAGGGTGCCGAGGCCTTCGGCCGCGCCTTCCCGATGATGATGACCGCGGCCGGCACCGTGCCCGCCGCAAAGGTGTTCGTGATGGGCGTCGGCGTTGCCGGCCTCCAGGCGATCGCGACCGCGCGCCGTCTCGGCGCCGTCGTCACCGCGACCGACGTGCGGCCCGCGACCAAGGAGCAGGTGGAATCGCTCGGTGCGAAGTTCCTCGCGGTCGAGGACGAGGAGTTCAAGAACGCGCAGACCGCCGGCGGCTACGCCAAGGAAATGTCCAAGGAATACCAGGCCAAGCAGGCCGCGCTCACCGCCGAGCACATCAAGAAGCAGGACATCGTGATCACGACCGCGCTGATTCCGGGCCGGCCCGCGCCGAAACTCGTCTCGGGCGAGATGGTCAAGTCGATGAAGCCGGGGTCGGTGCTGGTCGATCTCGCCGTCGAGCGCGGCGGCAATGTCGAGGGCGCCAGGGCCGGCGAGGTCGTCGACCTCGATGGCATCAAGATCGTCGGCTACACCAACGTCGCCGGCCGCGTCGCGGCCTCGGCCTCCAGCCTCTACGCACGCAATCTGTTCTCCTTCATCGAGACCATGGTCGACAAGAAGGAGAAGAAGCTCGCCGTGAACTGGGACGACGAGCTCGTCAAGGCCACCGCCCTGACCAAGGACGGCGCCGTGATCCACCCGAACTTCCAGCCGAAGGTTTAAGGAGAGCCGCCATGGAGCATGCTGCACAGGTCGTCGACCCCTTCATCTTCCGGCTGTCGATCTTCGTCCTCGCCGTCTTCGTTGGCTATTTCGTGGTGTGGTCGGTGACGCCGGCGCTGCACACGCCGCTGATGAGCGTGACCAACGCGATCTCCTCGGTGATCGTGGTCGGCGCGCTGCTCGCGGTTGGCGTCGCCAACGTCTCGAGCGGCTCCGGCTGGGCGCGCGGTTTCGGCTTCGTCGCGCTGATCTTCGCCTGCGTGAACATCTTTGGCGGCTTCCTTGTCACCCAGCGCATGCTGGCGATGTACAAGAAGAAGTCGAAGTAAGCGGCCACCTCGGGCTGATGGGATAATGGGGACCTGAGATGAGCGCCAACCTCTCTGCATTTTTGTATCTCGTGGCGGGAGTGCTGTTCATCCTGTCGCTGCGCGGGCTGTCGAGCCCGGCTTCGTCGCGCCAGGGCAATCTGTTCGGCATGATCGGCATGGCGATCGCGGTCGCGACCACGCTCGCGAGCCATCCGCCGGCGGACGGTGTGGCCTGGGTGCTGGTCATCCTCGCCGTCGCGATCGGCGGCGGCATCGGTGCGGTGATCGCCCGCCGCGTGCCGATGACCTCGATGCCGGAACTGGTCGCCGCCTTCCACTCGCTCGTCGGCATGGCCGCGGTGCTGGTCGCCGCCGGCGCGTTCTACGCGCCCGAGGCCTTCGATATCGGCACCCCCGGCAACATCCATCCGCAGAGCCTGGTCGAGATGTCGCTCGGCGTCGCCATCGGCGCGCTGACCTTCACCGGCTCGGTGATCGCGTTCCTGAAGCTGTCCGCGCGCATGAGCGGCGCGCCGATCATCCTGCCGTTCCGCCACGCCATCAACATCGTCCTCGCTGTCCTGCTGGTCGTGTTCATCGTCGGCCTCGTGCTGAGCGGCAGCGCGTTCGACTTCTGGATGATCGTCATCCTCGCGCTGGCGCTCGGCGTGCTCATGATCATCCCGATCGGCGGCGCCGACATGCCGGTCGTGATCTCGATGCTGAACTCCTACTCGGGCTGGGCCGCCGCGGGCATCGGCTTCACGCTGGGCAATTCCGCGCTGATCATCACCGGCGCGCTGGTCGGCTCGTCGGGTGCGATCCTGTCCTACATCATGTGCCACGCGATGAACCGGTCCTTCATCTCGGTCATCCTCGGCGGCTTTGGCGGCGAGACCGCGGCGGCCGGCGGTGGCGGCGGTGAGCAGAAGCCCGCCAAGCTCGGCTCGGCCGACGACGCCGCGTTCATCATGAAGAACGCGCAGAAGGTCATCATCGTGCCCGGCTACGGCATGGCGGTGGCGCAGGCCCAGCACGCGCTGCGCGAAATGGGCGACATCCTGAAGAAGGAAGGCGTCGAGGTGAAGTACGCCATTCATCCGGTCGCGGGCCGCATGCCCGGCCACATGAACGTGCTGCTCGCCGAAGCCAACGTCCCTTATGACGAGGTGTTCGAGCTCGAGGACATCAACTCCGAATTCGCGCAGGCCGACATCGCCTTCGTGATCGGCGCCAACGACGTCACCAACCCGGCGGCCGAAGAGGACAAGACCTCGCCGATCTACGGCATGCCCGTCCTCCAGGTCTGGAAGGCCGGCACCGTGATGTTCATCAAGCGCTCGCTCGCCTCGGGCTATGCCGGTATCGACAATCCGCTGTTCTATCGCGACAACACCATGATGCTGCTCGGCGACGCCAAGAAGGTCACCGAGAACATCGTCAAGGCGATGTAAGGCGAGGCGCATCGGATGGCACGCCGCCACGCGGCGGCGTGCGGCTGAATTCCGGAGCGGCGACGCAGCGATGACATTCCTGAAATGGATCGCCATCGTTCTTGCGTCCGGCTATCTCGCCGGTCTCCTCCTGCTCTATGTGAAGCAGCGCGACATGCTGTTTCCGATTCCGACGGCCCAGCGCACCGCGCCTGCTGCCGCAGGATTTCCACAAGCCGAGGAGCACGTCCTGACCACGTCGGACGGCGAGAAGGTCATCGTCTGGCACGTTCCGCCACAGTCCGGTCGTGCCGTCATCCTGTTCTTCCATGGCAATGGCGATTCTCTCGCGGGCCTCGCTGGCCGCTTCAGGGACATCACGGCCGACGGCACCGGCCTCGTCGCGCTGTCCTATCGCGGCTATGCGGGCTCCAGCGGTGCGCCGAGCGAAGACGGCCTGCTGCGGGATGGCGCGGCCGCCTATTCATTCGCGACGGCACGCTATGATCCCCAGCGGATCGTTGCGTGGGGCTTCTCGCTCGGCACCGGCGTTGCGGTTGCGATCGCGTCCGGGCACCCGGTCGGAAAGCTGATCCTCGAGGCGCCCTATACGTCGATCGCCGACGTCGCCGCCGCGCATTTCTGGTTCGCTCCGGTCCGGCTCCTGATCCGCGACCCCTTCCACTCGGATGAGCGCATCGCTCGCGTCACGGCACCGCTCCTGATCGTCCACGGTGCACGGGACCAGACCATCCCGATTGCATTCGGCGAGCAGCTGTTTGCGCTGGCGCACGAGCCGAAGCAGTTCGTTCGGATCCCCGGCGGCGGGCACGACGATCTCGGCAACTTTGGCATCGCCGAGACGGCGCGGCAGTTCATCAACGGCTCCTGAGGGCTGACGGGCGCGATCTTCTCGCGCATAATCGGTCTGTCACTTGAAGGAATCGCCTGCATGAGCGCACACGGACCGATGCCGCGGTCGTCATGGATCTTCCCCGCTCTGGCGGTGCTGCTGTTCCTGATCGTGACCGCGACCGGCTACGGCTTCACCCTGTCGGCCAGCGGCGGCCTGTTCGCGATCGTGCTCCTTGTGATCCTGTTCGGCACCGTGTTCGCGGCCGTCCATCACTCCGAGGTGATCGCGGAGCGCATCGGCGAGCCCTACGGCACGCTGCTGCTCACACTGGCGGTGACCATCATCGAGGTCGCGCTGATCACCACGATCATGCTGGGCGACAAGCCGGCGCCGGAGCTCGCGCGCGACACCGTGTTCGCGGTCGTGATGATCGTCTGCAACGGCCTCGTCGGCCTCTGCGTCTTCATCGGCGGCATGCGCTACCGCGAGCAGGGTTTTCAGGTCTCGGGCGCCAACGTCTACCTCAGCGTGCTGATGGCAATGGCAACCATCACGCTGATTATGCCCAACTACACGCTGACGACGCCGGGCCCGATGTATTCGACACTCCAGCTCGGCTTCGTCGATCTCGTGACGATCGTGCTCTACGGCGTATTCCTCTACACCCAGATCGTCCTGCACAAGGATTACTTCGTCCACGACCGGGCGGACGGCGAGGGCGGGGAGGCGCACCTGTCGGGGAGGATGCTGGCGCTCAGCGTCGCGCTGCTGCTGGTCTCACTGCTCGCCGTTGTTCTCCTCGCCAAGAAGTTCTCGCTGGTGGTCGATGCTGTCGCAGTCCAGATCGGCGCTCCCCCGGCGTTCGCGGGCCTGCTGGTCGCCCTCCTGATCCTGATGCCGGAGGGGGTCTCCGCGATCGCCGCGGCCCGAAAGAACGATCTCCAGAAGAGCATCAATCTGGCGCTCGGTTCCTCGCTCGCAACCATCGGCCTGACCATTCCGGCGGTCGGGCTCGCCACCTACGCGCTCGACCAGCCGCTCGTGCTGGGCCTCAATCCCCAGAACACGGCACTATTGTTCCTGACATTCTTGTTGAGCATGCTGACTTTCGGCACGGGCAGGACGAACGTCCTGTTCGGGCTGGTCCATATGGTGGTATTTGCCGTCTACGTGTTCATGGTTTTCGTGCCCTGAGGCACGATTCCCCCCAGGAGAGATTCCGATGCTTGCCGCCAGATCCGAGGTCCAGATCGACAACGAAGAGGTCCGGGTGACCGAATGGCGGCTCGCCCCGGGCAGCGCGACCGGGCACCACACCCACGGCATGGACTATGTCATTGTTCCCGTCGTCGCCGGCGAGATGACCATCGTGGCGCCCGGCGGCGAGCGTTCCAAGGCGCAGCTGGCGGCTGGAAAATCCTATTTCCGCAAGGCCGGGGTCCAACATGACGTACTTAACGAAACCTCAACCGAGATCGTGTTCCTTGAGATCGAGCTGAAGCCGTAAGGCGAGCCGGTTACCCTTTGCCATCGATCCGTCGCAGTTGATCCCTTACAATGCCCCAAAGTTCCCGCATCTGATCGCGCGGGGAGTGGCCGAGAAATGCTGAAATACTTCGCTAAAATCTCGATGGATATTTTCCCCTCGGTGCTCGCGACGATCATCGGGGCGTACATCGTTAACCACTACATCAACGCCAAGCCGGCGGCCGATGCCCCCGCGGCCGTGGTGGCGCCTGCCGAGGCCGGCAAGGACGCCAAGCCGGCGGATACCGCCAACCTCCCCGCACCCGGCGTCAAGGCCAAGGGTGTCTCAGAGAAGAACGTGACCGAGAAGGCGGCGGTCGAGAAACCCGCCGACAAGTCCGAGGCCAAGGCTGCGGACACCAAGGCTGCGGACACCAAGGCTGCGGACACCAAGGCTGCGGACACCAAGGCTGCGGACGTTGCGCCCGCCGAGACCACTTCGCACGGCCGCCCGGCGGCGCGTGAGAAGGCCGCCGCCAAGGCGCCCCCGGCAGCCACCGCTCCGGTGGTCGAGGCCAATTCGGCGCCGGCTTCCCCGACTGCGACCCCCGACGCCAACGACCTCGCGCGCGCCGCCATCGAGCGCCTGCGCAAGTCGCCTGAGGGCAAGGCCGCCGAGGCCAGATCTTCCGAGACCAAATCGGCCGAGCGATCGCCGGAGCCTGCCGTCCGGGAGGCCGCCCGCGCCCCGGAGGCGCCGCGCGTCATCAGCACGGATCCGGCCACGGTGCGTCCGTTGCCGCCGCCGATCACGGTGTCGACGCCTTCAACCGAGGCCTATGGCAATAATGGTTCGTCGCCGTCCTACACGGCCTCGGTCGGCAACGACGATCCGAACCGGATGACGCCGCCGGCAGACATTCCGGTCCCGATGATCGCACCGCCGCTCGATCTGCGTGCCGATGCCGGTGGCGCCATGCCGCGGCCGAAGAAGACCAACGTGGCCGACGAGATGCTGTCGGGCATGAAGTCGATGTTCCACTCGGTCCTGCCGAAGAACTCCACCCCCGATTAAGACTGGTAGCTGCTGCGCCGTCAGCCGCCGACGCGGGCGAGGCCGCTGCGGGCGGCATCGTCGCGTGGACGCAGCGCGACCGCCTTGTTGTAGGACGCCGCCGCCTTGGCCTTGTCACCCAGCCGCTCATAGGCCTGCCCCCGCGCGGTCCACACCAGTGCATTGTGTGGATCGGCCTCGGAGGCCTCATCGAGATCGGCTGCCGCTTCCTTGATCTTGCCGAGGGCGAGATAGCTGGTGGCGCGGCCGAGCAGCGGCTCGACCTTCTGCGGATTGAGCCCGTTGGCGGCGCTGAAATCGGCGATGGCGAAGTTGTGCTCGTTGTTGCCCTGGTAGATCAGGGCGCGGCCATAGAGCGCCTGCGCATTGTAGGGATCGAGTGCGACGGCCCGGTTGAACTCGTCCAGCGCGCCGGCCGTCTCCCCCGACTTCGCCAGGGCCTGGCCTTTTGCGGTGTGCGCCTGGGCCTCGCTGACACTCGCGGCACTGACGGCACTGTCAGAGGGAGCGGCGGCCGCCTTGGGCGCCTCCTGCGGCTTCTCCTTCTCCGGCATCAGGGAGCCCAGGTCGAAGGAGCAGCTGCACAGCACGATCCCCATCAAACCGAGCGCGAGCGGCTGTCGCCAGATCGGGCGCAGCCGCGCCAAGCCGCGCTCGGGGAAAGGGGAGGCCATCTACGGTTCGCTCGCGCTGGTGCCGCATCGGTAGTGCCCCGTCCCAGAGAAGGCACCGCTCACAAAACAATAACGCGGGCCAAGGGCCCGCGTTATCGAAAACTCAAGTCTTGCAGAGAGGCAAGATCAGCGCGGTCCGCGCGGACCTGCGCCCGGGCCGCCGCGGCCGCCACGATCACCGCCGGGACCGGCGCCGAACACCGGCTTCGGCTTCATCGGCAGCAGACCTTCACGCTGCAGCTTCTTGCGGGCCAGCTTGCGCGCACGGCGCACGGCTTCTGCCTTTTCACGGGCCTTCTTCTCGGAGGGCTTTTCGTAGTGACCGCGGAGCTTCATCTCGCGGAAAATGCCTTCGCGCTGCATCTTCTTCTTCAGCGCCTTGAGGGCTTGGTCGACATTGTTATCGCGAACGAGAACCTGCACGCGGCATCCTCTTCAGTGGATCGGATTTGAATTCTGGTAAGTCAAAGGGGATGGCGAAACGCGCAAGCCCTTAACCTTGAGGGCGCGGATGTATCAGACAAAACCCGCGATGTCCACCTGCCAAGCAGGTTTTCGGGCCAAGTTCAGCCATTAAATGCGGCGAAAATACCTCTGGACGGCCCTGATTTGGGTGGTTTAGCGCCAAGGTCGGGGCAGTTCCCGGAGCTTTGTTCCGGAAATCCAGGAATCAGGGGAGACGCCACATGGATATGAAGAAATACGCTGCCGAGGCGATCGGCACATTCTGGCTCACATTCGCAGGCTGCGGCAGCGCGGTGATCGCGGCCGGCTTCCCGCAGGTCGGGATCGGCCTGGTCGGCGTGTCCCTGGCGTTCGGCTTGAGCGTCGTCACGATGGCCTACGCGATTGGGCACATCTCGGGCTGCCACCTCAACCCGGCCGTCACCGTCGGGCTTGCCGCCGGCGGGCGCTTCCCGGCAGGACAGATCCTGCCTTACGTGATCGCGCAGGTCTGCGGCGCGATCGTCGCCGCCCAGTTGCTCTATGTGATCGCCAGCGGCGCGCCCGGTTTCGACGTCACCAAGGGCTTTGCCTCGAACGGCTATGATGCGCATTCGCCCGGCCAGTACAGCATGGTCGCCTGCTTCGTCACCGAGGTGGTGATGACCATGATGTTCCTGTTCATCATCATGGGCGCCACCCATGGCCGCGCGCCTGCGGGCTTTGCCCCGCTCGCGATCGGGCTCGCGCTGGTGATGATCCATCTCGTCAGCATCCCCGTCACCAACACCTCGGTGAACCCGGCGCGCAGCACGGGGCCCGCGCTGTTCGTCGGCGGCTGGGCGCTGTCGCAGCTCTGGATGTTCTGGGTCGCACCGCTGATCGGCGGCGCGCTGGGCGGGGTGATCTATCGCTGGCTCAGCGAGGAGCCCTCAGGCGTCGTCGCGGGCGCGAAGACGGCCTGATCGAAAGGCGGGATCGCAGCATGCGCCGCGGTCCCGCTACTTGTCCTTCGCCGGTCTGACTTCGGTGACGTGGCCCATCTTGCGGCCGGGGCGCGGGGTGCCCTTGCCGTAGATGTGCACGGTCGCGCCCGGGACGGTCAGCCACTTCTCGTAATCGTTGATCTCGTCGCCGATCAGATTGGTCATGGTGACGATTTCGCCGTGGCGCACGGGCTTGCCGAGCGGCCAGCCGGCAATGGCGCGGATGTGCTGCTCGAATTGCGAGACCGACGCGCCGTCGAGGGTCCAGTGCCCCGAATTGTGCACGCGCGGGGCGATTTCGTTGACCAGCACCTTCGGCCCGGTGCCGTTGGCGAGCACGAACATCTCGACAGCGAGCACGCCGACATAGTCGAGCGCGCTGGCGATCTTGCCGGCGATGCTGCGGGCCTCCTCGGCCAGCGCATCCGGGATCGGCGCGGGCGCGCGGGATATCTTCAGAATGTGGTCGCGGTGCTCGTTCTCGGTGACGTCGAAACATTCGACCTGGCCCGTGGCCGAGCGCGCCGCGATCACGGAAATCTCGCGCTCGTACGGAATGAAGGCTTCCAGGATCGCCGATTTGGTGGCGAGGCTGGTCCACACCTTGGCGATGTCGTCGCCCTCGCGGATGATGGCCTGGCCCTTGCCGTCATAGCCGAAGCGGCGGGTCTTGAGCACGGCCGGAAGGCCGATCCTGACGATGGCCTCACGCAACGAAGCCACCGAGGTGACATCGGCGTAAGCGGCCGTGCCGATGCCGAGCCTTGTGACAAAATCCTTCTCGGCGAGCCGGTCCTGGGTGGTCTCGAGGATCTTGCGGTTGGGCAACACCGGGCGGCGCGCGTCCAGCACCATCGCGGCGGCAGACGGCACGTTCTCGAATTCGTAGGTGATGACGTCGACGTCGTTGGCGAACAGCTCGAGTGCTTCGACGTCGGCATATTCGGCGCAGGTCGCGTTCAGCACGACGTCGAAGGCGGGCGAGTCCGGGTCGGGCGAGAAGACCTGGCAGCGCAGGCCGAGCCGCGCCGCAGCCATGGCCAGCATCCGCCCCAATTGTCCGCCGCCGAGGATTCCGATGGTGTCGCCGGGCTTCAGCGTCACCTGCTTTGCGTCAGTCACGCCTTGTCCTCCGGGCGCTCGGCAACCGCCTCGGTCTGCGCCTTGCGCCAGGCGACAAGGCGATCGGACAGGGCCGGGTCGGACAATGCGAGCACTGAAGCCGCAAGCAACGCCGCGTTGATCGCGCCGGCCTTGCCGATGGCGAGGGTGCCGACCGGGATTCCCGCAGGCATCTGCACGATCGAATAGAGCGAATCGATGCCCTTCAGCGTCCTCGATTCGACGGGAACGCCGAGCACGGGCAGTTCCGTCAGCGCCGCCGCCATGCCGGGCAGATGCGCAGCGCCCCCCGCGCCGGCGATGATGACCTTGTAGCCCGCGGCCTTGGCGCCCTTGGCGAATGCAAACAGCCGGTCGGGGGTGCGGTGTGCCGAAACGATGCGGGTCTCGGCGGCAACGCCGAGCGCTGCGAGCGTGTCGGCGGCATGCCGCATCGTCTCCCAGTCCGACTGGCTTCCCATGATGATGGCGATAGGCGCGGTCATGACGTCAATTGTGCTCGGAAAACAGAAAGATAGGCCAGATTAACGGTTCCGGCCGGTGGCTCGCAAGGCGGTGGCAAGGAGAAGGGAATGCACTATCCTGTCTTGGTGAATCCCCGCAAGCCTTCATTGAGCAGGATGCCCATGAAGAAACCAAAAAGGGCAAGCGCTGCGAAGGCCAAAAAGGGCCGGAAAACCAGCGTCAGCCGATCCAAAGCCGCCTCCAGGCGCCCGGCCAGGCCGGCGCGGCGCGGCGCGTCGGCCGCCGACGGCGCCAAGGCGACCATCCGTGGCTTGCGGAGCAAGCTCAAGGAGGCGGAGCGGCGGGTCGCGGAACTGGAAGCTGCGGCCGACACCGATTTCCTGCTCGAGATTCCGAACCGGCGCGGCTTCGAGCGCGAGCTCGCGCGCGCCATCGCCTACATGAAGCGCTACCGCGCCAGCGGCGCGCTGATCGCACTCGACGTCGATCGCCTGAAGCCGATCAACGATTCCTTCGGCCATGCCGCCGGCGACGAGGTGCTCAAGGCGATCGCGGCCACCCTGACGCAGCAGGTCCGCGCCTCGGACGTGGTCGGGCGGCTCGGCGGCGACGAATTCGCGCTGCTGCTCTGGAATCTCAGCGAGACGGATGCCAAGGCGAAGGCCGCGGCCTTCGAGCAGGCGATCGACGAATTGTCGTTTAACTTTCGCGGTCAGCACGTGACCGCGGGCGCTTCCGCCGGTGTCGCGCTGCTGGGGGCGCAGTCCGATGCAGGCCGCGCGCTGGAGGAGGCCGATGCCGCCATGTATGTGCGCAAGGCGCACCGGCGGCACGAGCCGGGGATCAGGCTGGTCAGCAACTGATCTTATAGCGTGGCCAGATCTTCCGGCACGTTGCCGAATTTGCGCAGCAGCATGGCGTCGCCGAATTCGCCGGTCATGGGATCGCCGCTGCGGCTGAACGCAACCGCGCCGATATGGCCGGCACCGTGCGCCAGGATTTCGGCGCGCCGCAACGCGGCCGCCGAGCTCTGGCATTCCTCCGCGGCGCCCGCGACCGGCGATCCGTCGGCATCGATCAGGAAGGGCATTGCAACGTAGTAGGTCACATCCGACATGGCGTTGCTCCGATGTTGAACTCAGGCGGCGCTGCTGGTGCTCCGGATCTTGCTGCGCGAGGCCTCGGGAATGCAGCCGGCCGAAATCGCCGCCTGCAATTCTTCCAGCTCGGCTTCCAGATATTCGTTGGCCATGATCAGCGCCTTGATGGTGCTGCGCAGATTGCCGTCGCACATCGCGATCGCCTGATCGCAGGCCTGTTCATAATGGCTGTTGTCGAGAAGGGCGGTTGCCGACATCTGCGTTTGTCCTTGGGGGTTCCTGGGTGTTTCCTGGCGCGCGTTGGGATGCCCGAATGTTCCTATTTTGTTCTTTTCGAGTCAAGCGGATTCGCGTGTGGCGAGCCGCTGCGAAAAGGGCTCGCGGATCAGGCGATGATGTCCGGCGTGATCTGGTCTTCGATGAACGCGATACGGTCGCGCAACAACAGCTTGCGTTTCTTCAACCGCTGTAACCGCAACAGGTCGGGGGCGGGCGATTGATGCAACGCATCGATCGCCGCATCGAGATCTCGGTGTTCCTGCTGCAACCGGGTGAGCTCGGCTTCGAGCTCACGCTCGTCTTCATTGGTCATGTTTGCGGTGGCCGAAAACCGGATAGCGTGAGATTCAAGGCTGTGGATGCCTGTGGAAATTATCGTCCTTGCGCGCCGTGATCGCAAGCGATCTGCGACCCTCGCGCGCCGATCTCCCGCAACATATTTCTGCGGGCCGCTGCGGCGCTTCGCGAGCGCATTGATATCATGGATTTTTCAGGCGCGGTTCCTTAGTTGCGCGTCATTACATTGGTCACGCTTCGTTACATATGAATTTTCAAAAATGACACTGCGACGACGGATATCCATCGACAGAACGAATCGGTGATGTACACTTCGTCGTCCGGATCGAATCCAAGGTTACCCCTACCGAGGAGGTTTCGAATGACAATTCAGGCACATCTGGTTGAATTGGAGCGGAAGCACAAGACTCTCGAAAATGAATTACACGAAGCTCTTGTGCACCTTTCAACGGACGACCTGCAAATTGTTGAGTTGAAGCGACGGAAGTTGATGGTCAAGGACCAGATCGAGCGTCTGAAGCAAACCGGCGACACGCTCCACTAGTAACCCCCGTAACAGTGTCGAGTTGAACGTACCCTTTCACGCAGGGGTGAGAGCTATTGCACTCATCCCCTGCCGAAAGGTGCGCGCCGTGCAAAGCTATTTGTGCGGCGTGTTTTTTTGTCCGGACGGGTTTTCCTGACGCACACCGGTAGCCGCTTCGCTCGAAATCGCTCTAGACGTTTGCGAGCTCGGCGACGTGATCCGCGATCGCGAGCGATGACGTCAGTCCTGGCGATTCGATTCCGAACAGGTTGATCAGGCCTTCGACGCCGTGATCGCGCGGGCCCTGCATCAGAAAATCCTGCGTGGCCACCGCCGGCGGCACGATCTTCGGGCGAATGCCCGAATAGCTCGGCATCAGCGCGCCGTCGGGCAGCGTCGGCCAGTATTTCCGGATCGCCGGATAGAAGCGCTCGGCGCGTGATGGATCGACCTCGTAATTGATCGTCTCGATCCACTCGACGTCGGGGCCGAAGCGCGCCTGCCCCGCCATGTCCAGCGTCAGATGCACTCCGAGCCCGCCTGGCTCGGGCACCGGATAGATCAGGTGCGAGAACGGCGCCCTGGCATTGCAGCTGAAGTAGTTTCCCTTGGCGAGATAGGCCAGCGGAATCCGGTCCATCGGCATGCCGTCGATGTGGCGTGCGACACTTGTCGCCGAGAGCCCGGCGGCGTTGACGAGCAGGTCGCATTGCAGCGTCATCGGCGCTTCGCCGCCGGCCTCGATCTCGATCACGCCGCCGGCGGCCTTGGCGCGGATCAGCGGGGTGTGAAACGCAAAGGCAGCGCCAGCCGCCTCGGCCTCGCCGCGCAGCGAGAGCATGTAGGCGTGGCTGTCGATGATGCCGGTCGACGGCGACAGCAGCGCGGCATCGCAGGCGAGCGCCGGCTCCAGCGCGCGTGCGGCCTCGCCCGTGAGCAGCTGCATGTCGAGCACGCCGTTGGCCTCGGCATGCGCCTTGATCGATTGCAGCTTCTCGGTCTCTTTCGCGCTGGTCGCGACGATCAGCTTGCCGCAATTCTTGTGCGGGATGCCGCGCTCGCCGCAGTAGCGGTACAGCGCGTGCTTGCCGCTGACGCACATGCGCGCCATCCAGCTCCCGGCGCGGTAGTAGATCCCGGCATGGATCACCTCGCTGTTGCGCGAGGAGGTGATGGTGCCGATGGCCTCGGCTTCCTCGAGCACGATCACCTCGCGCCCGGCCTGGGCGAGCTTTCGAGCCACTGCGAGCCCGACCACGCCGGCTCCGATGACGACGCAATCGACTTTATCCATGGTTGTGCAATGCATCCGCTGAAAGCGCCGGTGGCGTCAGGCCTGAGAATGAGGGCGCGGGTCCGTTTTGCATTAAGGAACCATTTATCATGTCAGGGCAATTGCCGTATTTGGCGCCACATTTTTCTGTTGCGCGTACAGGCGTTTACCCGATCCAAACCCGTGAAGCCAGACAATCCGACGTTGAAATCGCGGGTGGCTGATGGCTGAGAAGAACTGGCACGAGGGCAGCACGCTTCCGATTGCTGTGCAGGCCGTCGTGGGCCTGGGCAGCGCGGTCGCGCCTGCGCGCGCCTTTGCCCTCTCGGACGGTCTGGCCCCGGCGAGCTATCTCGGCACGCTCGATCCCAACGTGGTCTGGGAAGCCCTGATCGGCGGCATCGTCGTCTGTGCGTTCCTGGCCGCGATCGCGCTGTGGATCCATTCCTCGCTGCGCCGGACCAGGCGCTTGCAGTTGCGGCGCAACGCCTTCGTCTCCTCCGCCATGAACAATCTCAACCAGGGCGTGGTGATGACGGATGCGCAGCGGCGCATCATCTTCTGCAACGACCGTTATCTCGAGATCTACGGCCTGTCGCGGTCGGATCTGTGGACCGGCATGACCGGCTACGACGTCCTCAAGTTGCGGCGCGAGCGCGGGGTTCTCGGAGGCGTCTCCGACGAAGAGTTCTATGAGAAGGCGGCGAGTCCCAACGGTCTGATCACCGAGCTGCCTGATGACCGCGCCATCCTGGTGAAATATTACGTGCTGCCGAACGGCGGCTCGGTCGCGACGCATCTGGACGTCAGCGAGCAGCGCAGGCTGTCGCGGCAGCTCGCCTCCACCAAGCAATTCCTGGAAACCGTGCTGGACAACGTGCCGGCCTGCGTCGCCGCGAAGAACATCGAGGACGGCCGTTACATCTTCGCCAACAGCGCCTACGAACGGTTCTGGGGGTTTTCGCGCGACCACGTCGTCGGCAAGAATGCGCGTGAGCTGTTCGCTCCGATCTCGGCGGCCAGCATCGAGGCGACCGATCGGGCGGCACTGAATTCGCCGGATGGCCAGTTCCGCAATGAATTCGAGGTCGACCGCGCCGGTGAGCGGCGCATGGTCGCCTCGATCCGGATCGTGGTTCGCAACGAGAGCAACAAGCCCGAATTCCTGATGCTCGTGTTCGAGGACATCACCGACCGCCGCTCGCTGTCGCAGGAGCTGGAGAGCACGAAGAAGTTCCTGGAGCTCGTGGTCGACAACATCCCGGTGGCGCTGATCGTGGAGGAGGTCAAGGACGGCCGCTATCTGCTCGCCAACCGCAGTGCGGAGACGATCCTCAACCGCCGGCGCGAAGAGGCCACGGGCCTGACCGCGTCCGACATCTTCAATCCCAAGGAAGCCAAGCTGATCATCGCGCGCGACGAGGCCGCGATCAAGAAGCGCGGGATGATCACCGAGGAGCACCCGATCTCCACCAAGGACGGCCTGCGGCTGTTCCTGACCCGCCGCGCCACCGTGCTCAGCGATGCCGGCGAGCCGCAATATCTGATCAAGACCCATGAAGACGTCACCGACCGCCGGCAGACCGAGTCGCGCATGGCGCACATGGCCTATCACGACGGCCTCACCGATTTGCCGAACCGCGCCGCCTTCCTGCAGGCGCTGACCCAGATGATCGAGGCCTGCGAGGGAACCAGCGAGGAGTTCGCCGTCCTGTGCGTCGACCTCGACGGCCTCAAGGAGGTCAACGACGTCTTCGGCCATGCGCTCGGCGACAAGCTCCTGATCGAAGTGGCCAAGCGGCTCCAGGACTCCGCGCGCGGTGGCGTGGTGGCGCGCCTGTCCGGCGACGAGTTCGGCCTCATCATCGACGGCAAGCAGCCGGAGGCGGGTCTTGCGCTGGCGCAGCAAATCGGCGACGCCGTCGCCCAGGAATTCCAGATCGACGGCCGGGCGGTCCGCGCCGGCGTCACCACCGGCATGTCGATCTTCCCGCACAATGGCACTGATGCCGCCTCGCTGCTCGCCAATGCCGGCGCGGCGCTGTTCCGCGCCAAGCAGAAGTCGCGCGGCACGATCAGCCTCTACCAGCCGGAGATGGACCAGCAGATCCGCGATCGCCGCGTGCTGCACCAGGACCTCTCGATGGCGATCAAGAACGGCGAGCTCTCGCTCGCCTTCCAGCCGCAGGGCGTCGCGGGCCACAGCGTCATGGAAAGCGACATCATCGGTTTCGAGGCGCTGGCGCGCTGGCAGCATCCGGTGCGCGGCCAGGTCTCACCGGCCGAATTCATCCCGATCGCGGAAGAGAGCGGCCTGATCGTCGAGATGGGCGAGTGGATCCTGCGCGAGGCCTGCCGCGAGGCGGCGTCCTGGCCGAAGCCGCTCCAGGTCGCGGTCAACCTGTCGCCGGCGCAGTTCATGCACGGCGACGTGGTCGGGCTGGTCCATTCAATCCTGATCGAGACGGGCCTCGCACCCGGCCGGCTCGAGCTGGAAATCACCGAGGGCGTGCTGATCGAGGACTTCGATCGGGGCCTGGCACTGCTGCGCCGGCTGAAGGCGCTCGGCGTGCGCATCTCCATGGACGATTTCGGCAGCGGCTATTCCTCGCTGAGCTATCTCCAGGCGTTCCCGTTCGACAAGATCAAGATCGACCGCGCCTTCATCATCAATCTCGGCCGCAATCCGCAATCGGCGGCCATCGTGCGCGCCGTGATCGATCTCGGCCATGGCCTCGAAATGTCGATCATCGCCGAGGGCGTCGAGACCCTCGACCAGCTCGCCTTCCTTGCCAAGGAGGGCTGCGACGGCGTGCAGGGCTACCTGCTCGGCAAGCCGCTGCCGATCGGGAAATATGCCGGCCTCGTCGGCCGCGCCGAGACCTTGGAGCTTGCGCTCAAGACCGGCTAGAGCGTCTTCGAGCCAAGCGGATCCCGGGTCGCGTAAAGAAAACGCGTCAAAACATAATCTGGCGCTCCGTTCCGATTTCATCGGAACGGAAATGGCTCTAGTGATGGCGAGCGCTCAGCTCCCATTCGACGGCTTCATGGCGGATTACGACCTTGCGATCATCGGCGGCGGCCTGAACGGTGTCAGCCTCGCCCGCGATGCGGCCGGCCGCGGCCTGCGGGTCATCCTGTTGGAGCAGGGCGATCTCGGCGGCGCCGCCTCGTCGGCGACGCCGCGGCTGATCCATGGCGATCTCTCGGTGCTGGAGCGCCGCGGTTTCCGGCGGGTGCGCCGGGCTTTGGCCGAGCGCCGGACCTGGCTTGCCATCGCGCCGCATCTGGTCCGGCCGATGCGCTTCGTGATCCCGGCCCATTCCGAGGAGCGCCCGCCCTGGCTGCTGCGCGCCGGGCTCTATGTCTATGACAGCCTGACGAACCGCAGCGGCTTGCCGGGATCGACCACGCTCGACATCACGCATCATCCGGTCGGTAACGCACTGAAGCGGCCATTCGGCACGGCTTTCGAATATTCGGACTGCGTCGTCGACGATTCCCGCCTGGTGGTGCTCACGGCGCTGGATGCCGCCGAGCGTGGCGCGACGATCCGGACCGGGGCTCGCTGTGTCCGCGCCGATCGAACCGACACCTGGCGCCTCGCGGTGGTCGATCGCGGCCATCGCCGCGCGATCACGGCCCGGTCGCTCGCCAACGCCACCGGCGGCTGGACCTCGATGGTCGCGGAGACCGTGCTGCGGCAGCCGCAGCCCGCCATGGCGGCGATGCAGATGAGCCAGATCATCGTGCCCAGGCTGTTCGAGTCCGATAACGTCTACGTCTTCCAGAACAGCGATGGCCGGCTGATCTTCGCGAGCCCCCTTGAGCGCGACTTCACGCTGATCGGCACGGTCACGCGCGACTTCACCGGCGATCCCGCGATCGTCGCGATGCGAGGGGATGATGTCAGCTATCTCTGCGAGGCGGCCAGCCGTTACTTCCGCGAGCGCGTCGCGCCGACCGACGTCGTGCGCGCGGTCTCCGGCGTCAACCTGACGCCGGCGTCCGCGCGGCGGCGTGACGGCACGGCGCTGTTCCACGCGCGCCGGCGCAAGGCGCCGCTGATCACGATGTTCGGCGGCGACGTCACCACCTCGCGCCTGCGCGCGGAGCGGGCCGTGACGCGGCTGACGCCGTTCTATCCGATGTCGCCGCGCTGGACCGCCGGCGCCGCGCTGCCCGGCGGCGATTTTGCCTGGGATCGTTTCGACACCGAGGTCGACCTCGCACGCGACCGCTGGCGCTTCCTCTCGGAGCCGCAGGCCCAGCGCCTTGTCGCGGCCTATGGCTCGCGATTGCCGGCGGTGCTGGGCGAGGCGAAGACGCGCGAAGAGCTCGGCCCCGCCTTCGGCCCCGAACTGACCGGCGCCGAGGTGCGCTATCTCATGACCCACGAATGGGCGCGCTTCCCCGAGGACATCCTGTGGCGCCGCTCCAAGCTCGGCCTGACCATGCCGGCCGCCGATCGTGACGCGCTGGCGGCATTCATGGCGTAGCCCGGATTACGCTGGCGCTCCATCCGGGCCACAGACTGCAATGTAAGTTATTGCCGAACCGGTTGAGCAAACGCCGATCGGCCGCTAGCGTGCGGCGGAATCGGGGTTGGCAGGGACCATGACGGACGAATTGCCCAGAACAGACGCCGCGGCGAAAGCGGCCGGCGGAGATGCGCCCCCTGCGGCGGGCCAGCCGCTGCTGCGCATCGAGGGCGTCGCCAAGACCTTCGGCACGTTCCGGGCCGTGGACGGCGTGTCGCTCGACATCAAGGCCGGCGAGTTCTTCGCGCTGCTCGGACCCAGCGGCTGCGGCAAGACCACGCTGCTGCGCATGCTCGCCGGCTTCGAGGCACCGGACGAGGGGCGTATCCTGCTCGGGGACAAGGACATCGCGCAGGCGCTGCCGCATGAGCGGCCGATCAACATGATGTTCCAGAACTACGCGCTGTTTCCGCATCTGTCGGTGCGCGACAACATCGCCTTCGGCCTGAAGCGCGCCGGCATGGCGCGTGCAGAGATCGCGACGCGCGTCGCGGAGATGATCGCGCTCGTGAAGCTCGAGGGGCTGGAGAAGCGCAAGCCCGACCAGCTCTCCGGCGGCCAGCGCCAGCGCGTGGCGCTGGCGCGCGCATTGGCGCGCCGGCCGCAATTGCTGCTGCTCGACGAGCCGCTCGCGGCGCTCGACAAGAAGCTGCGCGAGAGCACGCAAGGCGAGCTGATGGAATTGCAGCGCCGGCTCGGCATGACCTTCATCATCGTCACCCACGATCAGGAGGAGGCGATGACGATGGCGAGCCGGATCGGCGTGATGAAATCAGGCAAGCTTGCCCAGGTCGCGCCCCCGCGCGAGCTCTACGAGGCGCCGCGCTCGCGCTGGATCGCGGAGTTCGTCGGCGACGTCAATCTGTTCGACGGTGAGTCCAAATTGCGCGACGGTCACCGCCTGGTCATTGGCACGCGTGATGCGGGCGCGTTGGTGGTGGCCGAGCCGCGGGAGCCGCTTGGCGCAGGAAAATTTTCGATCGCGATCCGTCCCGAAAAGGTCAAGCTGTCGCGCCGCGGCCCGGTGAGCGAGGCCGGTCGTGAAACCGCGATCAATACGCTCGACGGCGTGATCGCGGACATCTGCTATCTCGGCGGCACCACCACCTACAAGGTGAAACTCGATACGGGCGGGATGATACAGGCTTCCGTCGCCAACAGTGCGCGCCTCGACGTCGACGCCTACAGCCTGAACCAGCGCGTCGTCGCCTGGTTCACGCCTGACGACTGCGTGGTGCTGCCGTCATGAGCTCCCGCCGCATCTTCGCGCGACCGGCGCGTTTTGCCGCGATCGCGCCCTATGTCTGGATTGTGCTGTTCTTCCTGGTGCCGTTCGGCTTCGTGCTCAAGATCAGCCTGTCGCAGACCGCGATCGCGCAGCCGCCTTACGAGCCGGTGTTCGCCCTGACCGCGGGATGGGAGGCGCTTACGGCGGCCTTTGCCGCTTTGTCGATCGACAATTTCAAGCTGCTCGCCTCGGACGACATCTATGTGTTCGCCTATGTGCGCAGTTTGACCGTTGCTCTCACCGCGACGGCGCTGTTGCTGCTGATCGGCTATCCCATCGCCTACGGCATGGCGCGGCTGCCGAAACGCTGGCAAGCGGTGGCGATGGTGCTGGTGATCGTGCCGTTCTGGACCTCGTTCCTGATCCGCATCTACGCCTGGATCAACATCCTCCAGCATGACGGCCTGCTCAACCAGATCCTGCTGGCGCTGCATCTGGTCAGCCAGCCGGTGGTGTGGCTCTCGACCGACAGCGCGATGTATATCGGCATCGTCTATTCCTATCTGCCGTTCATGATCCTGCCGCTCTATGCCACGCTCGCGAAGATGGAGCCGGTGCTGGAGGAGGCGGCCTCTGATCTCGGCGCGCCGCCGTGGCAGGTGTTCTGGCTCGTCACCTTTCCGCTGTCGCTGCCCGGTGTCGGCGCGGGTGTGCTGCTGTGCTTCATCCCGATCGTGGGCGAGTTCGTGATCCCGGACCTTCTGGCCGGCTCCAACTCACTGATGATCGGCCAGACCCTGTGGCTCGAATTCTTCACCAACAAGGACTGGCCGGTCGCGTCCGCGGCGGCCATCGTGTTGCTGGCGGTGCTGCTGGTGCCACTGCTGCTGTACGAGCGGCTCCAGAAGCGGCAACTGGAACAGGGGCGGTGAGGCGATGCGCAAGGTCTCCCGCCTGTCCCGCTTCAACATCGCCTCGCTCGCGCTGGGGCTGGCGTTCCTTTACCTGCCGATCCTCATCCTCGTCATCTATTCCTTCAACGCCTCGCGGCTGGTGACGGTGTGGGGCGGCTGGTCGCTGCGCTGGTATCACGAGTTCTTCAATGACCGCGCCATGATCGAAGCGGCCTGGATGAGCGTGAGGGTCGCGGTCTCCTCCGCGACCATCGCCACGCTGCTCGGCACCCTCGCAGCCGTTGCGTTGTCGCGCGGCGAGCGCTTTCGCGGCCGCACGCTGTTCTCCGGCATGCTCTACGCGCCGCTCGTCATGCCGGAGGTGATCACCGGTCTGTCGCTGCTGCTGTTGTTCGTCGCGTTGAATGCCGAGCGCGGCTTCTGGACGGTGACGATCGCGCATACCACGCTGACGATGTGCTTCGTCGCGGTGGTCGTGCAGTCCCGCCTCGGCTCGCTGGATCGTTCGCTGGAGGAGGCTGCGATGGACCTCGGCTGCAACCCGGTTCGCGCGTTCGTCGCCGTGACGCTGCCGCTGATCGCGCCCGCGATCGTGGCGGGCTGGATGCTGGCCTTCACCCTGTCGCTCGACGATCTCGTGATCGCGAGCTTCACCACCGGGCCCGGCTCGGCGACGCTGCCGATCCGGATCTATTCGGAGGTGCGGCTCGGCGTGAAGCCCGAGATCAACGCGATCTGCACGCTGGTGATTGCCCTGATCGCGGTGGTCATCGTCATCGCCTCGCTGGCCTCGAAACTGTCGAGCTCGCAGGGCGAGAGCGCGGCGCCGCTGTAGGGGAGGAGTGATCATGACATTCGCCTATCAGGTCCTGATCCATACGCCGGTCTGGGTCTGGATCCTGCTCGCCTATCTGGTGTGGCAGGGTGTTCAGGCCATGCAGCCACGCACGACGCCGATCTGGCGCGCGCTGATCGTACCGGTCGTGTTCATCGTCTGGGGGATTTCGCGAATCGGCTTCGGTCCTCAGGACACCGCGTGGCCGCTGGTCGCCTGGATCGCGGCCGCACTGGCGTTGCTGCCGCTAGGCGTCCTGACGCCGCAGCCTTTCGATGTGGATCACAACACCGGTGAGATCATCCGGCCGGGCAGCGCCTTTGCCCTGATCCGCAACGTCGTCGTGTTCTCTCTTCAATATGCCGTCGGCGTGATCTCGGCGATCGATGCCAGCGACCGCGCGCTCGCGATCATTGTCGGACGTGCCATCTCCGGCGCCACCGCCGGCTATTTCATAGGTTCGACGATCGCGCTGCTGGTCGCCTATCGACGCAAGAGCGCGGAGAAATGATCAGTGCGACCGGAGTGCGCGGTGAAGCCGGGCGCCTAAGGTGCTCGGGCACCGCCCGGAATCTAGGTTAACAATTCATATAGCTTATCTCGTTATCGTCGCCTCGCTTGGGGAAGAGGGGCGATGAAGCGGCTTTACATTGGTGTGGCCAGCACGGTTCTGGCTTTATTCTGTTTTGCTGTTCGGCCGTCGGCTGCTGCGACGCAGATGGTGTCGCTGCTGTATAATGGCTCGCCGCAGTCGCCGCAGCAGATCGGCTCCGACGAATTTCGTCGCAAGCTCGCCGAGCTCGCACAGGGTCGCATCATCCTCGATGCACGCGCCGGCAACGCGCTGGGCAGTGAGACGGCGATCCTTGCCGCCATGCGCAGCGGTGTGGTCGACATGGCGACGCTGTCCGGCTCGGTGGTCAGCTCCGCCGTGCCCGAGTTCGGTGTGTTCGACGTGCCGTTCCTGTTTCGTGATGCGGCGCAGGCCAAGGCGGTCGCAGAGGGGCCGGTTGGCGCGCTGTTCGCCAAGCATTTCGCCGACAAGGGACTGGTGCTGCTCGCGATCGGCAAGCAGGGCTTTCGCAACGTCACCAATTCGAAGCGGCCGATTCATTCTCCGGCGGACCTTCGCGGCCTGAAGATCCGCGTGCTGCCGAACGAGGTCTATCAGATGACCTTCAAGGCGCTGGGCGCCGAGGTCGTGCCGATGGAGTTCACACTGGTGTATTCCGCGCTGAAGGATGGCCGCATCGACGGGCAGGAGAACCCGGTCATGACGATCGCCACCAGCCATCTCGAGGAGGTGCAGAAATATGCCAGCCTGACCGGGCATTTCTTCGCGCCGATCGCCTTCGTCGCCAATCGCGACGTGTTCCAGGCCCTGAAGCCCGCCGACCAGGCCGCGATCATCGCCGCGGCCAAGGCCGGTGCGGAGGCGACCTGGCAGAGTGGCGTCGCGGAAGAGACAAAGAAGATCGAGGAGCTGCGCAAGGCCGGCATGGAGATCATCGAGAAGGTCGATCGCCAACCCTTCATCGACGCCGTGAAGCCCCTGGAGCCCGAATTCGAGAAGCGCTTCGGCAAGGATCTGCTCGCCCGGATCCGGGCTACGCCGTAATCGCGGGAAACATCATGAACCTGTCATTGCTCCTGTCGCGCATCGGCATCCGCCCGCGCATCTTCGGCGGCTTCACGCTGGTCCTGGGTTTCCTCTGCGTGCTGGCGCTGCTTGCTGTCATGCGGCTGTCCGAGATCGGCGGCACCGTCGGCGAGCTCGTCACCAGCGCCGACGGCGATGCCGGCATGGCGAGGGTGCATGCCGCGCTGCTCTCGTCCAACGTCACCGTCGAGAAGTTCATCCGGACGCGCAATCTCGGCGACCGCGATAGCGCCATGAAGGCGATCGACGGCTTTGGCCAGACCTTTGACCAGGTCGATCAGCAGTTCGCCCGCCTGCCGGCGATTGCCGCCGGCCGGAGCGCGCTGGTCGATGCGCTCGGCACCTATCGCAAATCCTTCACGGCGGTTGCCGCCGCGGTCGATCGTCTGCGCAGCGCGAGCACCAAGAGCGAGGCGCTCGGCGCCTCGGCAGGCCTCGACGTTGGCGCGATCAATGTGACGCTTGCCAACCAGCCTGACCGTCTGCTCCAGCCGCTGCGTCTGGCCGGTACGGTGGATGCGATGCGCGTCTCGATGCTGCGTTTCACCATCACCCAGGCCCAGGTCGACGCCGACGATGCCGGGATGACGATCGGCTACGCGCTGGCCGCGGTGGCCGATAGCGAGGCGGAGATCGCCGACGTCGAAGCGCCGCGACTGAAGAACCTGATCGCGGCGCTGAAAAAGGTGCTTGCCGATCAATCGGCGACGCTGACGGAGCTGTCTGCCGCGATGGGCGAGCTGCGCAAGGCGCAGGCCGATCTCGTCAAGTCCAGCAGCGCGATCGACGCCAAGGCGGCCGAGATCAGCCGGGCCCTCGGTGCGACGCGCACCGAGCAGAGCCGGCTGACGGCCGGTTCGGTCGATCAAACCCGCAATCTCGTGTTCACGGTGGCCGCGTTCGCACTCATCCTGGGCGCGTTGCTGGCCTGGCTGATCGGACGCAGCGTGTCGCGCCCGATCGGTCAGATGACCTTGCGCATGCAGAGCCTTGCGGCAGGCGAGCTGGACGAGGCGATCCCGGGCGGCGGGCGCGGTGACGAAATTGGTCACATGGCCGGCGCGGTCGAGGTGTTCCGCCAGAATGCGCAAGTTGTGCGGCGGATGGAACAGGACGCTGCCGCGCAGCGTGCTGCGGCCGAGACGGAACGCGCGTCGATGATGGCTCAGCTCGCCGACCGCTTCGATCGCGGCATGGAGGGCGTCATTGGCGGCGTTTCGAGCCGCGCCGAGGAGATGGGCCAGAGCGCCGGAAGTCTCGCCCGCGTCGCCGAGCGCGGTCGCTCGCTGGCCGAGCAGGTCGCCGCGACGTCGGCCCAGGCGTCTTCGAACGTGCAGACCGTCGCGGCCGCGACGCATCAGCTCGCCGCCTCGATCAAGGAGATTTCGAGCCAGGTCGCGCGCTCCGTATCGGTGTCGGATCAGGCCAAGGCGGAGGCCTCGCGTACCGAGGCGCTGATGCGCGCGCTGTCGGATTCGGCCGAGCGGATCGGCACCGTGGTCCAACTGATCCAGGCGATCGCGAGCCAGACCAACCTCCTGGCATTGAATGCCACGATCGAATCCGCGCGGGCCGGCGATGCCGGCAAGGGTTTTGCCGTGGTCGCCAACGAAGTGAAGAGCCTCGCAACCCAGACCGGGCGTGCCACCGAGGAGATCGCAGGGCTCGTCGCCGAGATCCAGGGCTCGACCGGGCAGTCGGTCGCTGCGATCGGCCAGATCGGCAGAACCATTGCCGAGATGACGGAGATCGCGACGACGATTGCCTCAGCCGTCGAGGAGCAGGGTGCGGCAACCAGCGAGATCGCGCGCAATGTCGAGCAGGCCGCCAACGGCACCACGGCCGTGACCGACCAGGTCGGCGCCGTCCGTACTGTGGCCGGCGAGACCGATGCCGGTGCCGAAGCCGCACTCACGGCGGCTTCAGCATTGCAGGATCAGGCACGCGCTCTCAAGACAGCTGTCGCGGAGTTTCTGCAGACTGTGCGCAAGGCGGCCTGAGGGCCTTTGCGCGCAGCCGTGGCTGCGCGGTTAGAGCAGGCGTGGACAACCCGCTATTCTCCACGCTGTCGCTCGAACGCCCTGCTTGCGGGCGACCCGATGCGTCCTGTTGCGTCAGGACTTCACCGCACCCGCCGTGAGCCCGCCCACCATGTAGCGGCGGAAGGCGTAATAGACCGCGGCCGGCGGCAGCGCGTAGATGAAGCCGGTGGTCATCAACAGCTCCCAGGGCGAATCGTCGGCAGCGAGGAAGTTGCCGAGCGCGACGGGGAGGGTGATCTCGCGGTCGTTGGACAGCAGCAGGAACGCGTAGAGATATTCGTTCCAGGCGAGCAGCACGGCATAGGTGCCGATCGCGACCAGCGAGGGCATCATCAGCGGCAGGTAGACCAGGCGGAAGATCTGGAGCGTCGTGGCACCGTCCATCACCGCGGCTTCGTCGAGCTCGACCGGCAGCTTGTCGGAGGCCTGCTTGAGCACCCAGATCGCGTAAGGGCTGGCGATCGTCACCATGGCCAGGATCAGCGACCAGTGATTGTTGAGCAGGCCGTAATTGCCCATGGTGCGGTACATCGGCACGGCGAGGAACGCCGCAGGGATGAAGTAGGTGAACAGCGCGAGGTTCAGCACAGCGCGGCCGCCCGGCACCTTCAGCCGCGAGATCGAGAACGCCGCGGCGGTCGCGATGACCAGCGTCAGCACGCCGACCGATGCCGCGATCACCAGCGAATTCCAGAACTGCACGTAGAAGTCGCGCAGGAAGTAGTGCTGCTGCTTGAACACGATCTCGAAGTTGTGCAGCGTCGGATGATCCGGCCACAGCTTGCCCGAGAACGCGTCCTCCTTCGGAGAGATCGCGAACAGGAACATGTGGTAGATCGGAATCATCGTCCACAGGAACACGGGAATGCCGATCAGCAGCAACCGTGCTTCGGTCGCGACGTCGCGCCAGGAAAATTCGCTTACGCCGGGAAGCTTCATCGCGACAACCGTTTCATCATAAAGTACACGAGCGGCAGGACGAACGGCATCGCGCAGACGATGGAAGCCATCGCGAGCGAGAGCTGGTCGAGCCGGAGATAGCGGATACCGAGCGTCGCCAGCACGTGCGTGAGGTCAGCCGGGCCACCGCCGGTGAGCAGATAGACGCTGTTGAAATCGCCGAGCGTCCAGATCATCGAGAGCAGCGTGCAGGTGATGTAGAGGGTCTGCATCGACGGCCAGGTGATGAAACGGAATTTCTGCCACCAGCTCGCGCCGTCGACCTCGGCGGCCTCGAACAGATCATGCGGGATCGCAAGGCGCCCGGTGATCAGGATCAGCGTCCAGAACGGCAGCGACTTCCAGATGTGCACGCCGATCGCCATGGCCAGCGCCACGGTCGGGTCGTTCAGCCAGTTCGGGCCGTCATCGCCGGTGAAGGAGAAGATGATGTGGTTGATCACGCCCCATTCGGGATTGAGCATGAAGCGCACCGACAGGATGGTCGGGATCGACGGCACCGCCCAGGGCAGGATGAAGATCACCGAGAGCCATTTGATCCAGGTGCGTTGCTGCGCGAAGAAGCCGGACAGGAACAGCGCGATCAGCATCTTGATGTTGATGCCGATGACCAGGAAGATCAGCGTGTTGACCGCGGCGCGCGCGAAGATCGGATCGTGATACAGCGCGACATAGTTCGACGGGGCCCGCGCCAGCCACAGCCCGTAGCAGACGGGATAGACGACGAAGGCGAGGAAGACGAGCAGATAGGGCGCGAGCAGCACGATGCCCCAGACCTGCGCCGGGGTCAGCCGCGACGACAAGGGCGGAGCGGGCATCGACTGATCGCCAGAGAGCGTGATCGCCATTCTTCAGGACTCTTTGAAAGGACTTCCGGCCGCACGAGGCGGCCGGTATTAGCGTTTCGCCTCTCCCCGCGCCAGCGGGGAGAGGAAGAAAAGAGAACTTAGCCTGCAACCTGCTTGATGCGGGCGATCAGCTCGTCGACGGCCTTGTCGACCGGGACCTTCTCGCTGACGACCCGGTTCATCGCCTTGGCCCAGACGTTCTCGTTGTTGAGGATCGTGAACTTCCAGTTCTTGGTGAAGTCGAACGCCGCGGTGCCGCCGGTGAACTGTGCGTAGACCGCCTTGCGATGCTTGTCGGCCTGCCAGAACGGGCTGGCCTGGCTTTCCTTGGTCACCGGGAACCAGCGACCGAGCGCGCCCTCGATATACGGGCGGACGTTCTCTTCCTGGAGCAGGAAGCTGATGAACTGCTTGGCCTCGGCCTTGTTCTTGGCCGCGGTGAACACCAGCCCGGTCTTGACGTCGGAGCGGTAGCGGATGGTTGAACCATCCGGTGCCTTCGGGAAGGACGCCGTGACGATGTCCTGCTCATAGGCCTTCTTGCCGGCGTCGCGCTGCTCCTGGGTGAGAGCCTGGTTCTGCGAGTCCTCGAACCACTTCGCCGCGATCGAGATCGTGAAGTTGTGGGTCATCACGATGGTCTTGTTGTGGAAAGCGACGTTGTTGTCCGGGTCCTTCCAAGTTGTGGAGGAAGGCGGCGTGCAGCCCTTGATATAGGTGTCGGTGTAGTCCTTCAGCGCGCTGATCAGGTTCTCGCGCACTTTGGGATCGTCGACCAGGAGCTTGCCGTCGTCGTCGACCAGCTTGACGTGATAGGCGTCCATGAAGGTGTAGAACGACTGGAAGGCGTCGGTGGATTCAACGCCCATCGGCTGGCCGACACCGTAGATGCGCTGGCCGGTCGCCTTGCGGATCCCCGGCTGAACCTTGTCGCACCAGAACGTCCAGTAGCCGGCCCAGTCGGTCGGGATGTCGCTCAGCTTGAAGCCGGCCTTCTCCAGCATGTCGTTCCAGATCTCGACATGCATGCTCTGCTGCTTCAGCGGGAAGCCGTAATAAGCCTTCTTCTTGGTGACGTCGTTGTAGAGGATCGAGGCATCCAGCGTGTTCTGCACGAACCGGCCCTTGATCGGCTCCATGACGTCCGAGAGATCCTCGAGCTTGCCTTCATAGGCCCACTTGCCCTGCGCCTGCACGTCATAGGAATCGGAATAGGCGACATCGGGCACGGTGCCGGCATCGAGCGCGGCGACCGTCTTCGGAATCATGTCCTGGATCGCGTACTGCGACAATTCGACCTTGATGCCGGTCTTGGCTTCGAACTTCTTGATCGTGTCGATCAGCGCGTCGTCTTCGGACCGATAGAAGCCCTTGCCCCACCAGACCGTGATCGTTTTCTGCTGCGCAAAAGCGGGTGCAGTGGCCGCAAACAGCCCAACCGCAGCGACCGCCAATGATACTGCGCCAATAGCCTTGGATTTCACGTTTTTCTCCCTCAAACGGCCGGTGTTTTTAACCGGTCGTATAAAACACTAGCGCATGGCCGTCAGCCGATCTAGCGGCATCTTGTCAGACATAGGTCGTGGGGTGTTGGGCCGGACCAGATGCTTAATGCACGCATCGATCCAATCGCCGCATCAATTCGGCCGGATCAATTCGCGATGATCCGGTAGCGCCCGACGATCGCCGTCCTCAGTTGGACTTTGCGTTGTCCTTGGCATTCTCGGCCGTCGGCGAATCTGCCGGCGCAGGGTGCTTCTCGCCGGTGATGCGCCGCTTCAGCAGGTCGAGGAAGGGCGACGCCGCCGGCGACTGGCGGATCAGGCTTTCAGGGTCAGGGAAGATCAGGGGATCGTCCCAGGGACCCTGCACCATGAATGGCAGTTGAAAGCCGGACGACGTGTTGAGGCTCGCCACGCCTTTCATGTCGTATTCGCGCGTTGGCACCGAGGCGGTGCCCGTCAGCGTGATCTTCGCGGCCGGGCCTTCGATGCGGATGTCCTCGGCGGTGGCGATCCCGTCGGAGAACCTCACCGCGATGGTGAGGGTGTCGTAAGGGGTCGAGCCGCTGCGGAAATTGCCGCCGCCCGACAGCGGCCGCCGCTCCAGCCGCTTCAGGAGTTGCTCGGCGTTGAAGCCCGAGATCGCACCGTCGTGCCCGGTCACCGTGGCAGTGCCGTCGAGCGACTGCACGAGGCCGAACGGGCTCGAGCCGGAGGCCAGCAGCGAGACGTTGATGTTGCCGCGGCCGGACAGCTTGTTGAGGCCGAACAATTCGGAGGCGCAGGCCTGAAGATCGACATCGGTGAACTGGAATTGCGCCTTGACGTCGGCGACGGTGTCGGAGCGCGCGATCCCGAACGAGCCCTTGGCGATGCCGCCATAGACCTGGGCTTCGCCGACCGAGAGTGCCAGCGTGCCGTTGCGCAAATTGGCGCCGATCGCGGTGCGGCCGAGTTTCGACGTCCCGACCGTCAGCCTGGCTGCCGACAGGCGCATGTCGAGGTCGGTGGTCGAGAGCCCGTTGAGATCGAACAGCTGCCTGTTCCAGTCGCGGGCGCCGCTGGCGAGCAGGCGGAAGGTCGAGATATACGGTGTGAAGTCGAGCGCGTCGGCGGCGAGTGTCGCCTGCAGCGTCTGCCGGCCGTTATTGGCGTAGGTCATCACGCCTTCGGCGGTGTTGCCGTCGAGGTCGACATTGACGTTGGTGAGCGCGATCGAGGCGCCGACGACATTGGCGCGCGCCTTCAGCGCGAAGCGGCCGAAGCCGCCGCTGCCGGGCTGCGGCTGGCCGGTCCAGCGCAGCGCGTTGCGCAAGGACGGGCTGTCGATGGTGAGCGTGCCTTCCATCATCGGGCTGGTGCGGTTGGCGACGCTGCCGTCGAAGGCGAGCTTGAGCGGGGCGCTGGCGATCCGCGCCTTCAGCCCGGAGCGGTCGCCGGAGAGGGCGGCGACGAAGTCGGCGAAGCTGATCGAGCCGTCGACGCGCTCGCCGCGCCAGTCGAATTGTCCGGTTGCGGCGAACGACCGCGAGATCGAGGGCCAGGCCAGCGACAGGTCGATGTCCTCGAACTTCTCGGAGGCGTGGGTGACGGCGTCCTCGTAATTGAGCACACCGTCCTGGATCCTGATCTCGGAGAACGACACCTGGTTGTCGGCGCCCGGCTTCATGGTGCGCGCGATGGTCTGGATGAAGGGCGTCCAGTTGCTTTCGCCATCCTGCTTCAGGCTGACATGGATGCGCGGCCGGAGCAGCGTCAGGTCGGCGATCTCGAAGCGTTGCAGCAGCAGCGGCAGCAGCCGGAGATTGGCGGTGAGCACGTCGACATGCAGAGCCGGGTCGCTGGTGCCGCCGCCCTTCAGGCCGACGTCATGGAAGGAGATGTAGCTTGCCGGCAGAACCGAGATGTCGATGCTGCCTGCCACGCTGAGCTCGAGCCCGGTGACGTCGCGGATCTGCGCCTCCACGGCCTTGCGCAGTGCGTCGCGGTTGATGAGCCAGGAGGTCGCGATCAGGGCGATCAGCGCGACGCCGAGCAGCGCCGCGATCGGCGTCCCGAGGCGCTTCATTCCTTGGGCCATGGTCAATGGCATGTCCTGATCGGGTTGGTCGTTGGAGCCAGAAGGGCGGGCCGGAAAACCTGCATGCCCACACCCAACCCCCGCAACTTGATGGGTTTTCTTGTCGCTTTCAAGGCCGCGGGCGGTTCTGCCCACGGCGTGGGCAGCTTCTATCACCCGGGCGCGGAACGGAGAACCCCGTATCATTGACGGCTTTGGAGGATTTCGCCTAATAATCGCCGCCAATGAGGCGCGACGCCTGCCCGCCGAAGGTTCAGTCGAAGGTTATTTGCATGAACAAGGTCTATCCCGACGCCAAGTCGGCTCTCGACGGCATTCTGAAAGACAACATGATGATCATGTCGGGGGGCTTCGGCCTCTGCGGCATCGCCGAGGAGCTGTCGGACGCGATCCGCGAGTCCGGCGTCAAGGGCCTGACGGTCGTCTCCAACAATGCCGGCGTCGACGGCATCGGCCTCAGCCGCCTGCTCGAAACCCGCCAGATCAAGAAGATGATCTCGTCCTATGTCGGCGAGAACAAGCTGTTCGCCCAGCAATTCCTGGCCGGCGAGCTGGAACTCGAATTCAATCCGCAAGGAACGCTGGCCGAGCGCATCCGCGCCGGCGGCGCCGGTATCCCGGCCTTCTACACCAAGACCGGCGTCGGCACGCTGATCGCCGAAGGCAAGGAAGTGAAGGAGTTCGACGGCGAGAAGTATCTGATGGAGCGCGGCCTGTTCGCCGACCTCGCCATCGTGCACGCTTGGAAGGGCGACACCGCCGGCAACCTCATCTACCGCAAGACCGCGCGCAACTTTAACCCGATGATGGCGACGGCCGCCAAGATCACGGTCGCCGAGGTCGAGCATCTGGTTCCGGCCGGTGAACTCAATCCCGACCACATCCACACGCCCGGCATCTTCGTGAAGCGCATCGTCGAGGTCGGTACGGCCAAGAAGCGCATCGAATTCCGCAACACCCGCCCGCGCACGGCAGCTTGAGATCAGGAGACGAAGATGGCCTGGACCCGTGAACAGATGGCCGCGCGCGCCGCGAAGGAATTGCGCGACGGCTACTACGTCAATCTCGGCATCGGCATCCCGACGCTGGTTTCGAACTTCATCCCCGACGGGGTCGATGTCAGCCTCCAGAGCGAGAACGGCATGCTCGGCATGGGACCGTTCCCCTATGAGGACGAGGTGGACGCCGACCTCATCAACGCCGGCAAGCAGACCGTCAGCGAGCTGCCCTCGACCTCGTATTTCTCGAGCGCGGATTCCTTCGGCATGATCCGCGGCGGCCACATGGACCTGTCGATCCTCGGCGCCATGCAGGTGGCCCAGAACGGCGATCTCGCCAACTGGATGATCCCCGGCAAGATGGTCAAGGGCATGGGCGGCGCGATGGACCTCGTCGCCGGCGTCAAGCGCGTCGTCGTCGTGATGGAGCATTCGGCCAAGGACGGCTCGAAGCTGCTGAAGAAGTGCAATCTGCCGCTGACCGGCGAGCGCGTGGTCGATATGGTCGTCACCGATCTCGCCGTCTTCACCATCGACAAGCATGGCGATGGTGGCATGGCCCTGATCGAGCTCGCCGACGGCGTCTCGCTCGACGAGGTCAAGGCCAAGACCGAAGCCGAATTCCGCGTCGCGCTGAAAAACACGTAAGACAGCTATCGCGAACGATCGTGAAATGGCCGGGCTTCGTCCCGGCCATTTTCGTTTTGCGCGGCGACGCTCTCGGTTACGACCTCGCCCACACTTTGCTCCACCGCGCCGACACGCTCGCGACCCATGACGGCTCCTCGCGGACCAGGCGGAAGCCGAGATTGGCGGGCGGCACGCCTTGCGCGCAGCCGCCGGCGCGGGCGTCGCGGATGAAGTCGGTGACGTAGGCGCGGTGCGCCCCCTCGGCGACACGCACGCCGCAATTCACGGTCGCCCGGCCGGCATTGCCGGCTTCGTCGATCCGCGAGCGCACGAAGCAGGTCGAGGTCCATTCCCAGACATTGCCGGCGAGATCCTCGATGCCGTGCTCGTTCATGCCGAACTTGCCGAACGGATAGGCCGTCGTGTCGGAGAGGTCGCGCTCGGATTCACGTTCGTAGCGGCTGAGCCAGCGCTTCGAAGGATCGTCTGCGTCCACGGGCGCGCCGTCATCCCTAAAGCGGGAGCCCGCCGCAAAGGCCCATTCGGCATCGCTCGGCAGGCGGTAGTTGTGGCCGGTCTTGCGCGACAGCCAGCCCGCATAGGCCTGCGCATCATGCCAGCTCACCTGTACCGCGGGACGATCAGACGCAATCGCGACGCCGCGATCGAGCGCCCGGCAGGCGCCGTCCTGCACGCAAAGCCGATAGTCGGATGACGAGACCTGGTGCCGCATGATGTGCAGCGGCCGATTGAAGCGCATCGCGCGCAGCGGCACTTCGGCCTGCTGCCCGCCGCGCGTGAAATCGCCGGCTTCGCGATAGGACAGATCACCGGGCGCGACCCTGATGATGGTGGGCTCCGTCGCCGTGCCGTGCACCGTGATCTCGGTGACCAGCGGTGCCATCGCGATCGGTCCTGCGAGCCCGGCGGCGCAGGCGAGCAGCAGCTTCAGCTTGAATGCGATCCACATGGTTCGTCCCCCAAAGAAAGAAGGGGCCGGTGATGACCGGCCCCTTGTCGCGTCTAGTTGGTGTTGGGAACCGGTATCTCCGCAGGCGCCTTCACCTGGGTCATCAGATCGTCGTTCCACTTGCCTTCGACCTTGAAGTGCGCGGTCGCGCCGAGGTCAGCGGCCTCGATCAGATTATGCGTGACATAGGCGTAGATGCCGGGTTGCAGGAATTTGTACAGCGCTGCTCCCGCCGAGCCGCCGCGGATGAACCAGGTCTCCAGGCCCGTCTCAGGCGCGTTGGAGAATTTTCCGGTCTCCCAGACATAGTCGCCATGGCCGCCGATCAGATGCGGACGGCTGTCGCGATTGGCCTGCGAATGCACGATCAGCACGTTCTCGCCGACCTTGGCGGTCAGCGCGTTCTTGCCGGTGAGCGCGCCGACCTTGCCGTTGAACACGACATGGGAGGGGATCAGCTTCTTCATCACCTCTTCGGTCTCGGTGAAGGCTTCACCCGGCGAGTCGTAGGACTTGAACTTGCCCTTCTCGTCGCGCGGCACATACATGTCCTGCTCGCCGACATAGTAGACCTTGTCGTATTTCAGCGCGTGGCCCTTGCCGTCGTTCAATCCGTCGCGCGGCAGCACCATCACCGCGCCGTTCATGCCGGAGACGACATGCCAGGGGATCATCGGGCCGCCCGGTGCGCAGTGATAGACGAACACGCCGGTCCGCGTTGCCTTCCAGCGCAGCACGACCTGCTCGCCGGGATTGACCAGCGTGAGCTCGGCGCCGCCGAGCGCGCCGGTCGCGGAGTGGAAGTCGATGTTGTGCGGCATGGTGCTGGTCGCGGGATTGACCAGCGTCAGTTCGACATAGTCGCCCTCATGCACGACCATCAGCGGGCCCGGCATCGAGCCGTTGAAGGTCATGGCCTGGAAGGTGGTGCCCTTGTCGTCGATGACCACCTTCTTTTCCTCGATGGTCATCTTGAATTCGATGATCTTGGGGCCCTGCGTCGTGGCCTGCTCATGCGCATGCACGAAGGGCGGGGCGACCAGCTCGACCTTCTGCCGCGGCAGCTTGAGCTCGCTGGCCGCGAACGTGGGTGTCGCGAGCATCAAGGCGGTCGCGGCGGCGCTGATCAATGCGGCTCTGCGGGTGAACATCGGAAGCATCCTTCATCTGAAAGGGTTTTGATGACGGATGCAGTGTGCGCCTGTTGCGGCAAGAGTGTTTGCGCTGCGACAAGCTTTTGCCGGATTCGTCTCCGGTAAAATCCTTAAGAGGTTTGCCGAAGATCGCATCGACGATGCGAAGGACGCGTTGCCGCGCGGCTCAATTTCGCCAGAGGCAAATCGTTCGCATCTTCAACTGCGTTTTGATCGCGAATGTTTGGTTGTCGACTAGAGAAGCTGGATCGCAATCCAGACCGTGCCCCAGACCGCGAGCGACAGTGCGGCAAAGACGGCGGCCGTGATCGCGACGGCGCGCACGATATGACCTGCGCCTGCCGTGGGCGTGGCGGGTACGGGACGAAAATCGTCGAAGCGCGGGATGTGACCGCGAACGCCGGTGAGCCAGAGAACGAGATCGAGCGCGAGCGACGTCATGGCCTATCTCCAGGGAGCAATGATTGAACGTCATCATGCTCGCGATCAGGCGCCCGGACTTTGAGCGAGCGCAAGGTGGTCCGCCCGGAAACGGGTAATCCAATGCCATCCGGGATTGCCGCGCCACCGCGCGGCATCGATTTACGAATGGGTAAGACATGAGGACAGATCTCGCAGCGAGCTATGGCGAAGAACGTCTGCCGCGCTACACGAGCTATCCGACCGCGCCGCATTTTTCGTCGGCGATCGGTGCAGATACTTACGCTAGGTGGCTGTCCGAGTTGCCCGCGAGCGCCGGCGCGTCTCTTTATCTGCACGTGCCGTTCTGCCGTGAGATGTGCTGGTATTGCGGCTGCCATACCCAGATCGTCCGCCGCGACGGGCTGATTGCGGCCTATCAGCGGACGCTGCGCAGCGAGATCGCACAGGTCGCCGAAACCATCGGCCGCCGCATCAAAGTCGAGCACATCCATTTCGGCGGCGGCACGCCGACCATCATGGCGCCGGAGGCCTTTGCCGAATTGATGGCGGCGATGCGACATTCGTTCTTCGTGCTGCCGTCGGCCGAGATCGCGGTCGAGATCGACCCGCGCACGCTGACATCAGAGATGGTGGAGGCGATGCGGCTCTCCGGCGTCAACCGCGCCAGCCTCGGAGTGCAGAGCTTCGATCCGGTCGTGCAGCGCGCGATCAACCGCGTGCAGAGTTTTGAGCAGACGGCGTCCGTCGTGGACATGCTCCAGCATGCCGGCATCAAGGGCATCAACTTCGATCTCATCTACGGCCTGCCGCACCAGACCGTCGCCTCGTGCCTGGACACCGTGCGGCGCTCGCTCGCGCTCGGGCCCGACCGCTTCTCGGTGTTCGGTTATGCGCATGTGCCCGCGTTCAAGAAACACCAGCGCATGATCGACGAGAACCATCTGCCTGATGGTCTTGCGCGTCACGACCAGGCCTGCGCGATCGCCAA
This sequence comes from Bradyrhizobium sp. CCGB20, assembly GCF_024199855.1. Lineage (NCBI taxonomy): Bacteria > Pseudomonadati > Pseudomonadota > Alphaproteobacteria > Hyphomicrobiales > Nitrobacteraceae > Bradyrhizobium > Bradyrhizobium sp. CCGB20. Next base: position 1,400,719 of record NZ_JANADN010000001.1, read on the forward strand.
TGCGCTGAAGGAAGCCGGCTATGTGCAGATCGGGCTCGACCATTTCGCCCGCCCCGGCGACGCCATGGCCGTCGCCTTCGAGGACCGGACGTTGCGCCGTAATTTCCAGGGCTATACCACCGATAGGGGTGAGGTTTTGATCGGCTTCGGCGCCAGCGCCATCGGACATCTGCCGCAGGGCTATGTGCAGAACGAGGTGCAGATCGGAGGCTATGCGCAAAGCATCGCGTCTGGTCGCCTCGCCACTGCCAAGGGCTACGGGCTCACCGACGACGACCGGCTGCGCGCCGACATCATCGAGCGCATCATGTGCGAGTTCAGCGCCGATCTCGGCGACATCTGCGCGCGCCATGGCGCGCAACCCGAAGCGATGCTGCAATCGGCCGCGCGCCTGAAGCCGCTGATCTCGGACGGCATCGTCAGGCTCGACGGCGACCGCCTCGCGGTCGCAAACGACTCGCGCTTCCTGGTCCGCAGCGTTGCCGCCGCGTTCGACGCGCATCTGGATCCGGGGAAGCAGTTGCATAGCAGGGCGGTGTAGGCTCCCTCCGTCATTCCGGGGCGCGCCACTTGGCGCGAGCCCGGAATCCATTGTTCTGCGTCACGTGCTGCCCGATGGATTCCGGATTCGCGCTGCGCGCGCCCCGGAATGACAGCGCAGCTTGCGCTCCAACAAAGAAACACCACCCCGCTCCGCTATCGTCACTTCGGAACGGAGTTGTCCATGCCCTTCCGATCCGACGATCTGGTCGATGACATCATGCGCACGGCGCCGCACACGATCCGCGTGTTTCTCGCCTTCAGGATGGCTTGCGTCGGCTGTCCGATCGCGACCTTCCACACCGTGGAAGACGCCTGCCGCGAGCATGGCATCGATCAGGACAAATTCCTCGCCGCGCTGTGCGAATGCGTGCCGGCGTGAGGCGGGTTGGAGTTCGCGCGGGTCGCGCGCGGATTCCCGGGTGAGGGCGCACTTTTCGCCGTAAGCGGAAGCGCCCTCACCCCTAATTCAAGCCGGGCCGCTGTCCGCCGTTCGCTCCGCCAGCACCACGATCCTGTGCGGATCGCGCAGGATGATGCGCTGGCGGCCGCTCTCGACGAGGCCCTGGCTCTCCCAGCCGCTCAGGATGCGGCTGACGGTGTGCAGCGTGGTGCCGGTCATCTGCGCGATATCCTGGCGGCTGATCGGGAAATCGATCTCAATGCCGTGGTCGAGCTTCTTGCCGGACTGTTTTGCGAGCCGCAGCAACGCATGCGCGACGCGCTGCTCGACTTGCTGGGTCGACATTTCCAGAATGCGGGTGTGGCTCTCCTGCAGCCGCGCGCCGACGGTCTGGAGCGTGTTGGCGGCGATCGCCGGAAACCGCTCGATCAGCCGCGGCCAGGCCGAATTCCGCCAGATCAGCACCACGCTGTCGTCGACCGCCATCGCGGTTGCCGGATAATGCGCGGCTCCGATCGCCATCGCGAGCCCGAAGGTCTCGCCGGGGGCGACATAGCGCACCACGATCTGCTCGCCGGTCGGCGTGGTCTTGGCCGCGCGGACATGGCCGTGCAGCAGCAGGAAGAAGGATTGCGCATCGGCGCCCTGCTCGAAAATGGCTGTGTTCTTCGGATAACGCGCCGAACGGGCCTCGCGCAGGATCTCGTCGAGGTCCTCCGGCTTGACGCCGGCGAACAGCGGCAAATGCGCAACCAGCGATGTGTCGACCTTGGCCATTCTGCCTCCTTGGCGCTCAGGAGTTTGGCGCTCGGGAGTGTGATGGCACCTGCAATCGTCAGGCAGTTTGCGATAGCGCAAAACGGACCGCCCGGACGGCAGTATTTTTCCAAGTGACCATTCAAGTAACGGTCCGAATTCACAGGAGTTGCCCCCATGGCTGGCGCCCGATCCCGCAATTTTGAGGGCTGGCCGCTGTTTGCGAACAGCTTTCGGCCCTTTTTCCTGCTCGCCGCGATCCAGGCGGGGCTGTCGATCCTGGCGTGGTTGCCGATGTTCTACGGCGAATTATCCGTCAGTTCCGCCTTCGCGCCGCGCGACTGGCACGTCCACGAGATGCTCTACGGCTTCCTGCCGGCGGTGATCACGGGATTCCTGTTCACGGCGATTCCGAACTGGACCGGGCGGCTGCCGATCCAGGGGACGTCGCTGGGCGCGCTGCTGGTGGTCTGGCTTGCCGGACGTCTTGCTGTGACCCTGTCCGCGGATATCGGTTGGGCGTTCGCGCTGGTCGTCGATGCCGCCTTCCTGGCGCTGGTCGTCGCGGCCGCAACGCGCGAGATCATCGCCGGCGGCAATTGGCGCAATCTGCCGGTGGTGGTGCTCGTGCTGGTGCTGCTCGCCGGCAATGTCGCGTTCCATCTGGAAGCGCATTTCGAGGGCGCGGCCGATGTCAGCATCCGCGTCGGCATCAGTGTGGTCTTGCTGATGATCTCGCTGATCGGCGGCCGCATCATCCCGAGCTTCACCCGCAACTGGCTGGTCAAGTTCAATCCCGGCCGCCTGCCGGTGCCGTTCGGGCGCTTCGACGGCGCGGTGATCGGATGCAGCGCGCTCGTACTGATCGCGTGGATCGTGGCCCCGCTGAACATGATCACCGGCGTGGTCATGGCGCTCGTCGGCGTGCTGCATCTGGTCCGGCTCGCACGCTGGGCCGGTGATCGCACCACGCGCGAGCGGCTGCTGCTGATCCTGCATGTCGGGTACGTCTTCGTGCCGCTCGGCTTCATCCTGCATGCCCTGGCCGTCTTCGGCGCGCTGCCGCCGAGCGCGGGCATTCATGCCTGGATGGCTGGCGCGGCCGGAACCATGACGCTCGCGGTGATGACGCGCGCAAGCCTCGGTCATACCGGGCAGGCGCTGACGGCCGCGCCAGCGACGCAAGGCATCTACGTCGCGATCATCGTCGCGGCAGTGGCACGGGTCGCCGCCGTGGTGTTACCGGCGCATGGCGATGTGCTGCTGCACATCGCCGCCTGCGGCTGGATAGTCGCGTTCCTCGGTTTTGCGATCGCGTTCGGCCCCTTGCTCGCCGGCAGCCCCCGCCGCGCGCTGGCCATCATGGGCGTGCCGGCCCCGGCACGCTGAGCTCAAGCCGCGCTGGCCGAGGGCACGCCGGACGGCTTTGCCAGCGGCCGCACGCCCTTGCGCCATTCGGTGATGGTGCAACCGAAGCGGCCGCGGAACCAGCGCGCCATCGCGCTCTGCGCGGAGAAGCCGAGCTGCGTGGCGATGTCCGCCAGCGGCCGGCGGGCGTCGTCGACCAGCTGGATCACGAGATCGGCACGCTGCGCGTCGAGGATCGCGGAGAAGCTGGTGCCTGCTTCGGCGAGGTGCCGATGGACGGTGCGGCGGGTGCAGGCGAGATGCTCGGCCACGCGCTCGACCGTGCAGTCGCCGCTCGCGAGCAGGATGCGTACCACCTCGTCGACCTTCTGCTCCCAGCTTGCCGGCCGAGTCTCGATCGCCTCGATCCGCTTGCGCAGATAGCTCGCGATCAGCGGATGCGCGCTCGGAATCCGCCGCTCCATGTCACGCGCCGACAACAGGATCGCGTCGTCATCGGCATTGAAGGTCACGCGGCAACCGAAGAAGTCGCGGTAGCGCTTGCGGTCGTGCGGCGGCGAATAATGCAGATGCACCTCGAGCGGCCGCCAATCGCTGCTGAACAGCGACTGGAGGATGCGGTGGATACTGCCCAGCGCCATGTCGATCGACTGGCGCGGCGCGGTCGGCTGCCGGCCGCGCAAATGCAGCGTGATGGTCACGGTCTGCTTGTCCCTGGTGACGTCGAGCTTCATGCCGTCGTGATGGACATGGATGAAGCGCGAGAACGCTTCGATGGCCTCGCCGACGGTCGCCTGTTCGCGCACGATCAGGCCGACCGCGCCAAAGTTGGTCAGACCGCCGCGCTCGGCGAGCCGCAAGCCGAAATCTTCGGCACCTGACGCTTCTGCCGATAATTCGAGCAGGCGGCGCAGGCTGGTCACGGCAATGGGCGTATCGGGCTTGTCGAGCACGGCCAGCGGCAGCCTGACCTTGCGCATCATTTGCTTCGGGTCGAGTCCCACCGACCGGGCAACATCCGGGTAGTAGCTCAAGCCTGCGCTGCGAATGAGGTCGATCATGCGACCCGTTCCTGCCAGCCATTCCCGCAGATGTCCCGAAATGTAAAGTTTCTGTCCCGATCCGTCAAATCCAGGAACAGGATGGAACATACATAAGGGAAACCGAAGCACGGGCGTGAATGCCGTGCGTATGACGGCGCGGCGCGACGGGGCCCGCTGCTGTCTCGGGCCATTTGACCAAGACATTGCTGGATCGGGATTATGCCGGGGAACATGCTTTCCAAGGGTGAGGTATTCGTCATTGAAACTGACGCCGCCTCCCGCGAACAATTGTCCAACGCGCTCCAGCAGAGCGCCTATGACGTGATCTGTTTTGCCGATAGTGCGTCGCTGCTCTCGGAAGCCAGGGCGCGGATGCCGGCCTGCGTGCTGCTGGAAATGCCGCCGGATCGCTCCGGCCTCGACGTGCTCAAGCAGCTGCGCGAGGAGAATTGCATGGCGCCGGTGCTGATGACCTCGGCGAATGGCAGCATCGCCATGGCCGTCGACGCGATCAAGAGCGGCGCGGCCGACTTCATCGAAAAACCGTTCCGCACCCACGACATCGTCGACCGGATCGATGCCGCCATCGACGAGTTTGGGCAACCCGGCTCGAACCGGCAACGCTGGCTGCCCGGCTGCGAGCCCCTGACGGCGCGCGAAGGCGATGTGCTCGAGCACCTTGCGGCCGGCCTCACCAACAAGGAAATCGCCCGGCGCATGCATCTCAGCGCACGGACGGTCGAGGGCTATCGCGCCGGCATCCTGAAGAAGGCCGGCGCCAAGAACGTGACCGATCTGCTCCGCCGCATCTTCGGCCAGGGTTCGTCCACGCAAGGCTAAAGTCTGAGAGCGCCTCAAGGCTCCACCGCGGGACCCATGACGCGTTCCGCGGCCATGGTGCCGCCGCGGCGGCGCCCCACGGAAACCCCAATCGAACCGGTTCCTTCCCTGCCGCGTCCAATCCTGTTGGCGAGGCATTTTGATCGCGCGTCCGGCTGACGGCGCGGCGATAACGGAAGGAAGGACTTTATGCGCATCACCGCAAGATGTTTGGCAACGACGAGCCTGGTTCTGGTGACCATGGCGGCGGCGTCGCCGTTATGGGCCGCCGATGTGGACACCAATTCGGCGATCGACGCCGTCACGGTCTACCCCGATGGCGCCACTGTCACCCGCATCATTGCGATCGACCTGCCGTCCGGGGACTCGACGCTGGTCGCCAAGGACTTTCCGCTCGGTCTCGATACGTCCTCCATCCGGGTCGAGGGCGAAGGCGGCGCAAAACTCACCATCGGCACGATCGATGCGCGGCCGCCGCGCGCCGCGCCGGTCAACCTGCCCGAGCTGGAAAAGCGTATCGAGGCCCTGAACGACCAGCGCGCCGACCTGCAAGGCGCCATCGACTCGGCGAATGCGCGGCGCAAATTTGCGGAGCGCTTTGCGGAAGTCTCCCCCGTGGGCATCGGCGAGAAGGGCGAGGCACGGCCGATCGCCGAATGGCGCACGGCCTTTACCGCCGTCGGCGACGAAATTGCGAGCGCCGATACGGCCATCCGTGACGCCACGCGCAAGCTGCGCGAGATCGACCGGCAGATCGCCCAGCTCGAGCTCGAGCGCAAGGCCAAGCCGCCGAGCAAGCTCGAGGTCCGCATGGATGTTGCCGCGACAGCCGCGACCAAGGCGACGCTGCGGGTCACTTATAACGTACGCAATGCGCGCTGGCTGCCGCTCTATGATGCCCGGCTCGACACCGGCGCCAAGGACCGCAAGCCGCAGCTCGAGCTCGTCCGCCGCGCCGAGATCACGCAGTCGACCGGCGAGGACTGGTCGAACGTGACGCTCGGCGTCTCCACGGTCCGGATCAATCGCGGCGGCAGCGCTCCGGAGCTGGGCTCGCTGGTCGCGCAGTATCCGCAACCGCCGAGGCCGATGGCACTCGGCACGGCCTCCGATCTGGCGCGGCCTGCGCCAATGACGCGCCAGGCGCAATCGCCGGCAATGGCCAAGATTGCGGAAGCGTCCGAGCAGCGCGAGCGTGCCGACGAGCAGCAGGCGGTCGCCGAGATCGGTGATTTCCAGGCTACGTTCAAGATTCCGGGCCGCGTCAGCCTCGGCGCTGCCGAGGGCGCCAAGAGCCTGAAGATCGCTGCGATGAGCGTGCCGGCCGATCTCGCAGTGCGCGCGGCACCGGTGATGGACCCGACCGCCTTCCTCGAAGCCAGCTTCAAGCAGACGGATGATACGACGCTCCTGCCGGGCAAGGTCGCGATCTATCGCGACGGTGTCTTCGTCGGGCGCGGCAAGCTCTCGGCGTCGGCCAAGGACGACATCGTGCGGCTCGGCTTTGGCGCTGACGACAAGGTCAGGATCGAACGCGCCGTGCTCAAGCGCAACGAAGGCTCGGCCGGCTTGCTCGTGACGACGTCGAAGACCGACGAGCGTTCGTTCAAGACCACGATCCGCAACGGTCACGACTTCCCGATCAAGGTCGTGATCGAGGATCAGCTGCCGGTCAGCGAGAGCGAGGACATCGTCGTCGAGATGCTGCCCGCGACCACGCCGCCGACCGCAAGCAACATCCGCGACAAGCGCGGCGTGCTGGAATGGTCGTTCGACGCCAAGCCCGGCGAAGTCAAGGACATCAACTTCGCCTGGCGCATCCGCTGGCCGAAGGACAAGAGCATGGTGATCGTGCCGGCGGGCTAGGGCACGCCGCTTCTATCCGACCTCGCCCCGCTTGCGGGGAGAGGTCGGATTGCATCGAAGATGCAATCCGGGTGAGGGGGACTCTCCGCGAGTCTCACTCTCACCGTCCCTGCGGAGACCCTCTCCTCGCAAGCGGGGCGAGGGAGTGGACCTTCACCGCGGCAACGTCGGAGCCGCCCGCATCGATTGCGGCAGCACGTAAGGCACGCCGTCGTCGGCTTGATGGACGACGGCGTCGATCTCGAAGATGTCGCGGATGATTTCGCGCGTGACGATTTTGGCGCGTGGGCCGTCGGCGGCGAGCTTGCCGCCGTTCAGCACGATCAGTCGGTCGGCGAAGCGGATCGCGAGGTTGAGGTCGTGCAGGATCGCGACGACAGCCGTGCCGCCGGCCGCGCGGCGGCGGGCGGCCTCGACCAGGTCGATCTGGTGACGCAGATCCAGGCTCGAGGTCGGCTCGTCCAGCAGCAATAGCCCCGGTCCATGTTCGGCCTCGCCGCAGGCGAGCTGCACCAGCACGCGGGCGAAATGGGCGCGCTGCTGCTCGCCGCCCGACAGCGTCGGCAATTGCCGGTCGCGGAAATGCGATAGCCCCACCTCGTCCAGTGCGGCGTCGACGAGCGGGCCGGCATCGCGCGCGCTGCGGTCACCTGCGCCCATCAGCACGATCTCCTCGACTGTGAAGGGAAATGTGACGTTGATGTGCTGGGACAGCATCGCCCGGCGCGCGGCGAGTTCGCGCGGCGTGTAGCTGCTGATGTCGCGCTGCTTCAACCGGATCTCGCCTTGGTTCGGGCGGAGGTCGCCGGAGAGCAGCCGCAGCAGCGTCGACTTGCCGGCGCCGTTCGGACCGATGATCGCGACCATCTCGCCGGCCGAAACCGTCAGGCCGACGCCATCGAGCAGCGTCGCGCGGCCGGCGCGCCTGGTTAAGCCATGCGCCTCGATCACGGCGCTCACAGCGTGGCCAGCCCGCGCTGCCGCAGCAGGATGCCAAGAAAGAACGGCGCGCCGATCGCCGCGGTCAGGATGCCGATCGGCATTTCTGCCGGCGCCACGATGGTCCGGGCGAGGGTGTCGGCGCCGACCATGAGGATCGCGCCGAGCAGGACGGAGGCGGGCAAGAGCAGCCGGTGCGCGGGCCCGATCAGGAGTCGCAGCAAATGCGGCACGACGATGCCGACGAAACCGATCACGCCGCAGACCGAGACGGCAACGCCGGTCATGGCGGCAACCAGCACGATCGATATGCGCTTCAGCCGCTCGACATCGACCCCGCCGTGAAACGCGTCGGCTTCGCCCAGCACGAGCAGGTCGAGCCCGCGGGCGATGAAGGTGCAGGCCGCAAGCCCGATCAGGAGCACCGGCGCGAGCGCGGCATCCTTGGCCCAGCTCGCTCCGCTCATCGATCCCAGCATCCAGAAGGTGATGTCGCGGAGCTGACGATCATCGGCGATGAAGATGAGCAGGCCGATGCCGGCATTGGCGATTGCGGTGAAGGCGATACCGGCAAGCAGGAAGATCGTAATCGAGGTGCGGCCGGAACGGCTGGAGATGCTGTAGAGGATCACGGTCGTCGCCAGCGAGCCGGCGAACGCCGCCAGCGGCAGCAGCTCGGTCTGGAGAAACCGCAAGGAATCGCCAAGAGCCGAATCGGTAAAGACGATCGCAGACACGGCAGCCAACGCGCCGCCGCTGGAGACACCGACCAGCGCGGGATCGGCGAGCGGATTGCGGAATAGCCCCTGCATGATCGCGCCCGTGGCTGCGAGCAGGCCGCCGACCATTGCGGCCGCTGCGATCCGCGGGATACGGATCGCCCACAGCACGAGCTGGTCGCGTGCCGTCATGGCATCGGAAGGCGTGTTGCCGGCGAAGCCCAGCGCGGCAGGCAGACGAGACAGGGGAATACCGGCTGCGCCGACGGTCAGCGCGATGATCGTGGTGACGGCGAGCATTGCGAGCAGCAGGGGGATTGCAACGGAGGAGAACCGCCGTCCTGCGCCGGCGTGTCGTCGCGGGCTCCGCGCCTCGGTCCCGGCCGCCACGGTCATTGCCGGCAGTTCGTCGCCGACAGAGCCGACGTGAAGGCGCCGCCGCCATCGGCCAGAGCCGGATAGAGCTTGACCGACAGATCGCGCGCCGCCGCGGCCGTACGCGGCCCGAAGCCGAGCAGATAAAGCCCGTCCATCGCGATAAAGCTCTTGTTGGCCGCGACCGGTGTCAGGGCAAAGCCGGGATGGGAATAGACCGCGTCGGCCCGGAGCGAATCCTTGTCGCGGTCGATCGAGAGCACGACATCGGGTTTGGCCGCCACGATCGCCTCGTCGCCGATGATCTTGTAGCCGTCGTAATCCTCGACGGCATTGGCGGCGCCGGCGAGCTGGATGATCTCGTCGGCCGCAGTCTTGTGGCCGGCGACCATCGCGCGTCCGTTCTGGAGCGACATCACGAACATCACGCGCACGGGCTTCGTCACCTTGGCGCGCAGGGCACGAAGCTGCTTGAGATCGGCGCTGACCGCGATGCTCAGGCATTCGGCGCGGGCATCGACGCCCATGGCATGGCCGACCAGCTTGATCTTCTCGATCAGGCCCTCCTCGGAGTAGGTCTCGGGCACCAGCACCAGCGGCACCTTCGCCGTCTCCAGGAGGTCCATGGCCTCGCGCGGACCTGCCCCCTGGATCGCCAGGATCAGCGTGGGGTTGAGGCCGAGCACGCCCTCGGCCGAGATCTGCCGCATGTAGCCGACACTGGGTTTGTCGTGCAGCGCCGCCGCCGGATAAAGGCTCGTGGTGTCGACGCCGACCAGCCGGCTCTCGAGCCCGAGCGCATAGAGGATCTCGGTGATGGCGCCGCCGATCGAGACCGTGCGCGCGAAGTCGGTGACCGCGACATCGCGATTGCGCGCATCATGCACCGTGATACCGGCAGCGTGCGCGGTCGATGCGAGCGCGATTGTGCCGGAAAACAGAAGGTTTGTGAGGGTGCGACAAAATGTCATTGCGGTTTACTTCGTCAGGATCAGCTTGTTCTGCGAGGTCAGGCGGAGGCGGTAGCTGTCCTCACCATGCGCGATGATGATCTCGCGCTCCGCCGCAAAGAGCTCGCGGCTGTCGATCCGGCTCCCGCGCATGGTGAGAGTTCTCGTTGTTGCAGAAGGGCTTTGTGTCGGCCCTGCCGCATCGCCGCTATGGTCTCCGGACGCTGCTGACATGGTGGGTGTGATGCGCTTTCGAAATTTCAGATGCGTCTTGTTTGTATAAGCGGCAACAGGCGCATTCCAACGGCGGCAGTTTACAATCGATATAAACTGCAACGCGATGTCATTGACCGTCAGAGTGTTGCCACGTAACCAATTGTGACCATGCGGGCCGGGGGGCCTGCGTCAGAAAATAGCCAGCCAGACGCTCGCCTCGTGCGGCGCACGCCAGCCAAGCAAGACACATAATGATTGGGTTGGGGTTATGGCTGACGGGGCTAGGTATTCGCGCGCGCTGATTTTGGGTGCGTCGGTGGTTTCAATTGCTGCAATATTGCCGGCGGGCAGTTTCGCCCAGACCGCGGATCAAGCCGCGCAGTCGGCCCAACCTGCGAAGCCGAAACAGGCCAAGCGCAAGCCGGCCAAGCCGCAGGCCGATCAGCAGCAGGCCGGCACCAGCGTGTGGGATGCCCGTGCGCAGGCGATCGTCGGTGTCCAGGCGCTCGACACCATCACAGCCGCAGCCTCCAAGACCGAAGAGCGCGCGGTCGATGCGCTCGCGCCGGTCAGCGTCGTGACTTCAGGGCAGATCGAAGCCCGCCAGCCCAGCACCGTCGGCGATCTCATCTATAATGTGCCGGGCGTGTGGGTTCAGAATCGCGGCGACGAGCCGTCGACCTCGATCAATATCCGCGGCCTGCAGGATTTCGGCCGGGTCGCCGTGGTTGTCGACGGCGCGCGGCAGAACTATCAGCGCACGGGCCATTTCGCCAACGGTTCGTTTTTCCTCAATCCTGAACTGATCAGCGGCATCGACATCGTCCGCGGTCCGACCGCCAACATTTATGGCTCGGGCGCGATCGGCGGCGTGGCGTCGTTCCGCACCAAGGATATCGAAGACGTCGTGCGCGCAGGCGAGCGCTGGGGCGTCGACATGAAGACGGTGCTCGGCAGCAACTACGGCCGCGCGCTCGGCTCGGCCTTCGGCGGCGTTCACGTCAACCCGAATGTCGACGTGTTCGCGGGCGGCACCTACAGCACCCAGGAGAACTACAAGGACGGGACCGGTTATGAGGTTGCCAACACCGGCAACCGGCTGTCGAGCGGCGTTGCCAAGCTGACGTTGCGGCCCGCCGACGGACACGAGGTCAAGCTCGGAACCATCTTCCAGGAAGACCTCTACAGCGTGGGGCAGCCGCCGCGCAAGGCGGGTGATCCCAACACGACCAACGCGAACGGTACGCTCAACCTGGGCGGCACCTCGATCTACAAAACCGACGTGAAGAACTACACCACGACGCTCGGCTGGAAGTACAACCAGCCCGACGATCAGTTGTTCGACTGGGATTCGAAGATCTACTGGAATCGCACCGAGAACGACCAGGTCAAGACGGCGCACACCAGCACCACGGCATCGGCCTATTGCGGCGGCGTGCCCGGCAACGCGGTGTCCGGCTGTATCGGCAGCACGCGGGGATATCTGCTCGATACCTATGGTATCGATCTGTACAACACGTCGCGCTTTGTGACCGGCGACTGGCGCCACGCAGTTACTTATGGCCTCGACGCGTTCCAGGATCAGGTCTCGTCGCGAGACACGACCGGAACGTCCGAGATCACGACGCCCGGCGGCAAGCGTACGGTTTCCGGCGGCTTCGTGCAGTGGAAGACCAACTACACCTCAATGCTCGAGGTGATCAGCGCGCTGCGTTACGACAACTACCAGCTCTCGTCGGGTACAACCTCTTCCAGTGGCGACCGGCTGTCGCCGAAGATCACGGTCGCACTGGTGCCGACGGCGGTCGTCACGCCCTATGTCAGCTATGCCGAAGGCTATCGCGCGCCCTCGATCACCGAGACGCTGATCACCGGCTCGCATACCGCTGCCTCGCCCTTCGACAGCTTCTTCCGCTGTCCGTCCGGCACGCCGGGCCCCGGCGCGGACTCCACGTTCTGCTTCGTTTCGAATCCGAACCTGCGGCCGGAGGTCGGCAAGAACAAGGAGATCGGCTTCAATATCAAGAAGAACGATCTGTTCATTGCGGGCGACACGCTCCGCGGAAAGATCAACGTGTTCCGCAACGACGTCGAGAACTTCATCGACCTGGTCAATTTTGGCGCGCCGCTCGGCGGGCCGGGAGGGCCGATGCCGTTCTATCAGTACCAGAACATCGCGGAGGCCCGGATCCAGGGCTTCGAAGCCGAGACCATGTATGACGCCAATCTCTGGTTCTTCGGCCTCTCCGGTTCTTACATGAACGGCAAGAACCTCCAGACCGGATTTGGGCTGTCCAGCATTCCGCCGCAGAAGATCACGACGACGGCCGGCGTACGCCTGCTCGACCGTTCGCTCATCCTGTCGATGATGTGGACGTCGGCGATCGCCAACACGGATATTCCGACCAACTATTTGCCGGCTACTTCATACCAACTGGTCAACCTGTATCTGCAGTATCAGCCGACGCGGGACATGACGCTCAACTTCTCGGTCGAGAACCTTCTGAACCAGTACTACCGGCCCTACGCACTTCCCGCCGGCAGCACGACCGACACGCAAAACGACGTGAAATGGGCGAGTGCCGGCGCGGGGCTCGTGGTCAAGGGAGGCCTGAAGTATCACTTCGGCGGCATCTAGGGAGTAGCCGCCGATCCCGAACGGGACGCCGTATTGACATCCAGGGCCACGCTGAGTCCCAGCGTGGCTTCGGCGCGTTCTGAAACATCCGGTCGGCATGCGCCGATCAACAAGACTGACAGGAGAAAAGATCGAATGTTCATCGCCATGAATCGTTTCCAGGTGAAGCTCGGCTCGGAAGCGGCTTTCGAGACCGTCTGGCGCACCCGCGAGTCCTATCTCGGCAGCATGGCCGGCTTCGTTGAATTCCACCTGCTCAAGGGGCCGGTGCTCGAGGACCACACGCTGTATTCCTCGCACACGGTGTGGGTCGATAAGGCAGCCTTCGAGGCCTGGACGCGCTCGGAGGAGTTCCGCCGCGCCCACGCGCGCGCCGACAACAGGACCGGGGAAAGCCTCTATCTCGGCCATCCCAAGTTCGAGGGGTTCGAGGTCATCATGACCGAGCGCAAGGCGAACGCGGCCGCCTGAGGCGGGGCGCAGATGAGGAGCTGGATATGTTGAGCACCGATCTCGCCGACCTCAAGGCGTACATGACCGACAATCCGGGCGCGGTGATCGAGGACGTCGCGCGCGAGCGCAAGGTCACGCCGCGCGCGGTGATCGAGGCGCTGCCGTCGTCGATGGTGCGGTTTGGCGGCGGCGAGCACTTCGCCGCCGCCATGCAGGACATCGCGGAATGGGGCGAGGTCACGCTGATCGTGCATACCGATGACGCGATCTTCGAGTTCACAGGCGCCATTCCCGCGGGCGAGATCGGGCGCGGCTATTTCAACCTGATGCAGCCGAAGGGATTGCACGGCCATCTCCGCCACGAGCGCTGCGCAGGCGTCGCTTTCGTCGAGCGTCCCTTCATGGGCAAGAGCTCGGCCTTCGTTGCTTTCGTGAACGCCGATGGCGGCATCATGTTCAAGGTGTTCGTCGGCCGCGACGAGACCCGGGCGCTGCGCGGAGACCAGCTGGCGCGGTTCCGGCAGCTCGCGGACCGGATCGCGGCACGGCCCACGGCGTAGCTCTTCTATCTGTCGGGAGATCAGGATGCAGGGCATTTTCAGGCTTCGGCAAATGATCGTAACAATCGCGCTGGCGCTCGCGCCGGCGCCGGCCTTCGCGATCGACGAGGCGTTATTGCCGCGCAATCTATCGCCCTGGGGCATGTTCCTCGGTGCCGACATCGTCGTGAAGACGGTGATGGTGGGACTGGCCGTCGCCTCGCTGGTGACGTGGACGGTGTGGCTGGCCAAGTCCATCGAGCTGCGCCGCAAGGGCGCGCTTGCCTTGCAGCGGACGCGCGCGCTCGAGGGCAACATCAAATTGGCGGAGGCCGCAGAGCGTGCCGGCGACGCGCATGACGCGGTCGCCCAGCTCATCCAGTCCTGCGCCAAAGAGGCGGAGCTCTCCGGCGGCGTGCTTGATGACGGTCTTCAGGAGCGCGTTGCGCTGCGGCTGGAGCGCGTCGAGGCCGCGATGTCCAGGCAGATCGCGCGCGGCACCGGCGTGCTCGCGACCATCGGCGCCACCGCGCCTTTCGTCGGCCTGTTCGGCACGGTCTGGGGCATCATGAATTCCTTCATCGGCATCTCCGAGAGCCACACCACGAGCCTTGCCGTGGTCGCACCCGGTATCGCGGAAGCGCTGCTCGCGACCGCGCTCGGCCTCGTCGCCGCGATCCCGGCGGTGGTGATCTACAATCAGCTCGTTCGCGGTATCGCCAATTATCGCGCGCTGCTCGGCGACGCCTCGGCGCAGCTGATGCTGCTGGTAAGCCGGCAGCGCGATCACAGGGATTTCCGCCTGGCACGGGCAGCGGAGTAAGACCATGGGCGCGAAGCTCGGCGCACGCTCCGGATCGCCGCTCAAGCGCGGCGGCCCTGACGATCTCGACGTCACCCACGAGATCAACGTCACGCCCTTCATCGACGTGATGCTGGTGCTGCTGATCATCTTCATGGTGGCAGCTCCGCTCGCCACCGTCGACATCGGCGTCGAGCTGCCGGCAACCGCAGCGGAGCCGGCGCCGCGGCCGGACAAGCCGACCTTCGTGACGGTGAAGCCGGATCTCACCGTCGCCGTCGGCGAGGACACGATGGCACGCGATGGTCTCGCCACTGCGCTCGCTGCGGCCACCAAGGGCCGCAAGGACGAGCGCATCTATCTGCGCGCCGACAAGGCCGTGAGCTATGGCGACCTGATGGAGGTGATGAACACCTTGCGTAACGCCGGCTACCTCAAGGTCGCGCTGGTCGGCCTCGACGGGCGCAGCTGATGTCTGCGAACGCTTTTGCCCTGCACGAACCGCTCGGCGAGCGCGAGACCGCGCGCTGGGGCGTTTCGGCGGCGGTGATCGTGGCGTTGCATGTCGCCGCGGCGTTGCTTGCAATGGGCTGGCTCAGGTCGCAGCCCGAGCAGGGCGTCAGCCTGCCGGCGATCATGATCGACATGGCGCCGATCACGTCGGCGCCGCAGGCAACGCCGGACGATGTGGCGCCGGGGCCGGTGATGAAGGAGGCCGACGCCTCACCGCTGGAGCCGATGCAGCAGCAGGCGGTCGAGGAGACCATCGCGCCAACTCCGCCACAGGAGAAGCCGGACGTGGTGGCGCCGCCGGAGCAGAAGCTGGAGCCGACACCGGCCAAGCCCGAACCGGCGAAGATCGTGCCGCAGGAGAAGCCGGCGCCCGAAAAGCCGAAGGTGGTACGCCCGGAGGCCAAGAAGCCGTCGGAGGCGCGTCCCGCGCCTCGCACCAGCGCGCCGCCGCGTGCCGAGCGGGAGGCGCCTGCGGCGTCCACCATGAGCGCGGGCGCGATCGCGTCGCTGGTTGCGACTTACAATCAGCGCGTCCGCGCGCATTTGATGCGCCTTCACTCCTATCCGTCTGGCGGTAACGGTCAGCGCGGGCTAGTCCGGGTGAGTTTCACGATCGGCCGTAACGGTCAGGTCACGTCCAGCCGCATCGCTTCGTCCGGCGTTGCCGCGTTCGATGCCAAGGCGATGTCGATGATCCACCAGGCCTCGCCATTCCCGCCGATCCCGGCGGAGATCAAGAACGGCTCGATGAGTTTTACTGTTCCGGTGGACTTTATCGTGCGGTAGAACGTCTCCGCAAACTCAGCTGTCGTCCCGGACAAGCGCAAGCGCAGATCCGGGACCCATAACCACAGGATCGCGTTTGGCGAAGACTCGCCACCACGATGCCGCGCTACAACTCCGCCCCGGGGTTATGGGTCCCTGCGTTCGCAGGGACGACAGCGGAGTTTGTAGCGCAAGCCTTCGGCCTACTTCGCCTTCAGGAAGTCCGCGACTTCGAGCAGCATGAACTCGTCGTCGTCGGCCTTGTTGGGATCGCGGCTGGACGAGAACGGCAGATTGTTGTCGTTGCCGACGATGATGTGGGTCTCGTCGACGCGATCGACGTTCTCGATGGTGAAGAACGGGAAGGTGTAGACGCCGTCGTTGAGCGGCTTCTTCGCCTTCTTGTCGGGATCCTTGATCTTCATCAGATCGATATAGCCGATCTTGCGCACGGGCTTGCCGACATTGGCGTCGGTCAGCTCGATCTTGTAGACGCGCTTGAACTTGGCGATGTCGGGGAAGCAGTTCTCGCCGCGCTGGCCCTGCGGGCAGGCCTTGTCGGCTGTGCCTTCGCCATTGTCGCGCTCGATGATGAGGCCGGAGGCCTGATCGATCATGTTGAAGTCGCCGATGGCGTTGCCGTTCTGCTCGAACACATACTGCCAGTAGCGGCCGGTGAACTTCTCGGCGGCGACGTCGAATTCGAGGATGCGGGAGGCTTCCTTGCCGTCCACCTTCTCCCAGTCCTTCTTGTCGGCATCCCACAGCGGCCCCTCGAGCAGGCCGTAAAGGAACTTGCCGTCCTTCGACGAGGCAAAGCCCTCATAGCCCTTGGAGCGGCGGAGGTTGACGTTGGTGTAGGTCGCGCCCGGCGCGCCCGGCGTTCCTACCGCCCAGTTGTCCGGCGAGCGCACCGGCTTGCCGTCGGCAACGGTCTCGAACACGCCGAGGATCTTGCCGGTCTTGTCGGCCTTCAAGATGTAGGGGCCGAACTCGTCGCCGATCCAGAAGGTATCGCCGATGATCTGAAAACCTTCGGTGTCGAAGTCGGAGCCGGTGAGATAACGCTTCTGGGTGTCCTCATGCACGATGCGGAACGGCACCTTCTTGTCGGGATCGTGCAGGAAGATGGTTTCCTGACGCTCGATGTTGCCGTTCGCCCAATCCATCTTGTAGCGGTTGAGGTACAGCATCGAATCCGGCGAGTTGGCGCGCGCGCCCATGCCGTTGTCGGTGATGACCCAGAAGGTGCCGTCGGGCATGGTCTTGATGCCGGAATGGCCCTGGAGCGGCTGGCCCTTGAACGGCAGCGAGACGCCGGTTGCGCGCTCATAGGACTTGCCCATCACGGTGCCGAGCGCGTCGACGCGCTTGCCGGTGGTGTACTTGCCTGAGGTCTTGAGATCGGCGGGGGCGTCGGCCGGCGCGTCGATGAACGAGGCGGCCGGCATCACCACGTGGCCGGCGAGCTTCGCGGGGAATTCGCCTTCGCTCTGCGCGAGCGCGGTGCTGGCGGTGAGAATGATCGTTGCGACGGAGCTGAGAAAAGTCGCGCGCATGTGCGTCTCCTGTTAGCGGACGACGCCTTATGCGGTCGGCATATTGCAGTTTTGTGAAACCGGGCGAAAGGCCGCAGGCTTCGGCTATTCCTCTACCGCGCGCTGCGTCTCACGCGGTCTCGTAGACCAGTCTGGTGAAGAAACCGGGGTCGATAAGAAATTGTCCCCACCTCGCGTCGAACGCGGCTGTCGGCTTGGCGGCGACCGTCTCGTCGCGTGTCCTTCCCTGTTTCTTGAGATTGCCGACATTGTCCCTGATGGCGGCCAGCATGTCGCGGAATTCCTGCAGCTCGGCCTTGTTGCTGACGGGCTTGCCGTGACCGGTGATGATGATGGTGTCGTTGTTGGCGGCCGCCAGATTGGCGTCGCAGGCCGCGATCATGCCGCCGATGCTGCCGCCGGTCGAATGGTCGATGAAGGGGTAGATGTTGTTCCAGTAGGTGTCACCGGCGTGAAGAATGTTCGCCTCGGCAAACATGACTGAGATGTCGCCATCGGTATGAGCCGGACCGCTATATTTCAGCGCGATGGATGCGCCGTTGACCTTGAGATGATGCTCCTTGGCGAAGACCTCCGTCGGGACTGCCTTCGTCGCCAGAGGCAGGAAATTGTAGTCCCAGTCCTCGACCCGCTGAATGCTGGAGAGATGCTTGCGGGTGTTTTCGTGGGCGATGATTTTTGCGCCGGCCGTATGCAGCCATTCATTGCCGTCGGCATGGTCGAAGTGCCAGTGCGTGTTGATGAGATGCGCGATCGGCTCGTTGCCAAGCTCGGCCAGTGCTTTGCTGAGCTGCGGGCGCGAGACGCCGATGCCGGCGTCGACCAGAAGCTTGCCGTCAGGTCCCGTGAGTACGGCGATGTTGCCGCCGGATCCTTCGAGCACGCTGATGTTGTTGCGCAGCTTGTAGGTTTTGATCGGTGATGTCGCCGCGCTGTCCTTGATCAGGCTGACGAGGCCACGCGCTTCCGCGTAGGCCTGCCTCGGGGTGAGCCATCCGCCGGTGGCGGCGAACGCCGCGCCGCCGACGCAACACAAGCAGAAGCCGCGTCTAGAGAGTTGATGAGGTCGTGACGATGTCATGCGAATCTCGCGATCTCGAGCGATCAACGACGGCGTCAATGGGCGACCCTCGCCGTCTGCGCGGCAAGATCGAACGAAACAGGTCAGCGATCTATCACGATTGCACGAACCTTCGTGATCGCGCGGAAGCCGTTACTCCTTTACCGCGCCGGTCAGCGAGGACACGTAGTAATCCACAAATAGCGAGTAGAAGATCGCAACCGGCAGCGAGCCGAGCAGCGAGCCTGCCATCAGCGCACCCCACTGGTAGACGTCGCCGGTGACGAGCTCGGTCAGGATCGCGACCGGCACGGTCTTGTTGGCGCCGCTCTGGATGAAGGCGAGCGCGTAGATGAACTCGTTCCAGGACAGCGTGAAGGAGAAGATGCCGGCCGAGATCAGCCCGGGCACCGCCAGCGGCAGCGTGATCCGCCGCAGGATCTGCAGACGCGTCGCGCCGTCGACCAGCGCGCATTCCTCGAGCTCGTAGGGAATCGACTTGAAATAGCCGATCAGGAGCCAGGTGCAGAACGGCACCAGGAAGGTCGGATAGACCAGGATCAGCGCCATCGGCGAGTCGAACAGGCCGAACTGCACCACGACGGTGGCAAGCGGGATGAACAGGATCGACGGCGGCACGAGATAGGCGAGATAGATGCCGAGGCCGACATACGGACTGCCGCGGAAGCGCAGGCGCTCGATGGCGTAGGCCGCGAGCGTGCTGGCGATCAGCGACAGCGTGGTCGAGCCGATCGCGACCATCATCGTCGTCCACAGCCAGCGCGGATAGGCGGTGTTGAACAGCAGGTGCTTGATGTGCGCCAGCGTCGGCGAAGAGATCCAGAACGGATTGTGGTCCTTGTAGTTCAAGAGTTCCGCGTTCGGCTTGAACGAGGTGATCGCCATCCAGTAGAACGGAAACAGCAGGATCAGCACGAAGCAGCCGAGCGGCAAATAGATCATCATCAGCCGCCGCAGCCCGGAATCCCAGGCCATGGTGTCGGGTGCGGCTTTCGCGTCCGCGGTGGCCGGTTGAACGACGGTATCAGTCATTGGCCTCTCCCTGCTGCCATTTGCGGCGCGCCAGGCCGAAATATGAGAACAGCGTCGCGAACACCAGGAACGGGATCATCGACACCGCGATGGCCGCACCTTCTCCGAGCTCGCCGCCGGCGATGCCGCGCTGGAAGGCCAGCGTGGCGAGCAGGTGTGTCGAGTTCACGGGCCCGCCGCGGGTGATGGCGTAGACCAGCTGGAAGTCGGTGAAGGTGAAGATGATCGAGAAGGTCATGACGATGGCGAGGATCGGCATCATCATCGGAAAGGTGATGTAGCGGAAGCGCTGCCAGGCGCTGGCGCCGTCGAGCATGGCGGCCTCGTAGAGCGAGGGCGAGATGGTCTGCAGGCCCGCCAGCAGCGAGATCGCGACGAAGGGAATGCCGCGCCAGATGTTGGCGGCGATCAGCGAGAATCGCGCCGGCCAGGGCGAGCCGAGGAAGTCGATATTGCTCGTGCGCCAATGCAGCACGTCCACCAGCAGATAGGAGATGATCGAGAACTGCGGATCGTAGATCCACCAGAAGGCCAGCGCCGAGAGCACCGTCGGCACGATCCAGGGCAGCAGCACGATGGCGCGCAAGAGGCTCTTGAACGGGAAATGGTTGTTGAGCAGCAGCGCGAGCCAGAAGCCGAGCGCGAACTTCCCGAAGGTCGCGATCGCCGTGTAGAACACGCTGTAGAACACCGCGTTCCACCACAGCGGATCGGTGAGCAGGTACTGGAAGTTCTCGAACCCGATGAAAATGCCGCGCTTGCCGATCGTGGTGTCGGTGAAGGCGAGCCAGATGCCGAGGCCCAGCGGGTAGGTGAGGAAGACGGCGAGCAGCCCGATCGCGGGTGCGAGGCACATCACGATCAGGAACGGCTTGTAGTCGAACAGTCGAACCAGCCAGGACGGCTGCCGCTGGGCCAGTGCAGGGGAAGAGAGTGTCGTCACGGACATCGGTTTTTTGTCCCGTCTGTGAAAGTCACGACGCCGTCATTGCGAGGAGTGAAGCGACGAAGCAATCCAGGCCGTAGTCGCAAAGACAGACTGGATTGCTTCGATTCGCTCGCAATGACGATTTCTTCTGTCGGTCCTTACCGATTTTGCCGCCGGAAGTACCGCTTGCAGCGCTGCTCGGCTTCCGCAGCCGCGGCTTCGGGCGTCGCCGCGCCGGTCGCGACCGAGGCGAACATCTGCACCGTGACATAGTCCGCACGAACCGCACCGGTCGCGGTCGAGATCGGACCCTTGTAGCCGGCGTAGTATTTGCTGTTCATGGTGTCCTTGAAGATCGCCACCTTGGGATCGCCCTTCCACACCGCCGCGTCGGCATAGGCCGCGAGCGGTTGCGACCAGTAGCCGCTGTTGGCGTTGAGCCACGGCTCGTACTGGTCCTTTTCCAGCATGTACTGCAGGAAGGCCTTCGCGGCATTGGGGTACTGGCTGTGCTTGAACACCATGGCGTTCAGCGTCAGCCCCGACATCGGCGAGGCCGCCGCAAGGCCCTTCGGCAGCAACTGATGTTCGGAGTCTTCGGCGATGGCCGCGGTCGCCGGATCGTTCTTGAGCGAGAAATACAGCGAGACGCCGTTGGCCGTCAGCCCGATTTCCTGCGAAGAGTAGGCGCGGTTGTTGCTGACGTCGTTCCACGACGGCGTGCCGGCGATGAAGGTCGGATAAATCTCCTTCACGTAGTTCAGCGCTGCGATGGTCTCCTTGCTGTTGATGGTGACATTGCCTTCCTCATCCAGCAGCGCGGCGTTGTGCGACCACATCATCCAGTCCGCAAAGCCGTTGCCATCGCCGACCGCGTTGCCGAGCGCAAAGCCGGCGGGCTTGCCGGCCTTGTGCAGCTTCTTGCAGAGGTCGAGAAGACCGGCGTGGTCTTCCGGCGCCTTGTCGAACCCGACGGATTTGAGAATCGACTTGCGATAGATCAGCGGACCGGCCGTGGCCCCGAACGGGAGCCCGATCCAGGTATCGCTCTTGGCCTTCATGCCGTAGGCCTTCGCAAGGTTCTGCCAGCCGCCATACTTCTTGCCGAGATAGTCGGCGACGTCGGTGAGCTCGACCAGCTTGTCGACGTAGATGTGCGGTGCATCGGAGAAGCCGATGATGATGTCGGGGCCGGCGCCGGAATTCGAGGTCACCGCGGTCTGCTGGTTGATGTCTTCCCAGCCGACGAAGTCGACCTTGACCTCGACCCCGGTCTCCTTGGTGAATTTTGCCGCATTGGCGCGGAACACGTCTTCGTCGGCCTGGACGAAGCGCACGGGCCGCAGCATGCGCAGGGTTGCGCCCTTTTCGATCGGCAGTTTCGGTGCGGGGACGTCCGCGGCCTTGATCGTGGATTGGGCATTCGCGGTGGTACCGGTTGCGGCAACCGCCGCAGCAGACAGGCCCAGCGCCAAGGCATCACGACGTGTGATGTCGTTCCTCATCAGTTCCTCCCTATGATGTCTCCCTTCCCGGCGTTGATCGCCGGTGAAGGGCCGTTCCGGTTTCCGGCGCGTCTTGCGGCCGGCCGCCTCAGCTGTTCGGGCCGCGGTCCATGCTGACGGGCTGCCAGCGGCGGAGCGCGGTGTCTTGCAGCACCGACGGATTGACGCAGCTTACCGGCCACATGCCCTGAAGCACCAGTGACAATTCGTAGCCCACCCGGCGCTTGCGCGCCTCGTCGAACCGTGCCGAGGCCGAGGCGACATGGGCGGTCAGGGTCACATTCTCCATGCTGAGGATGGGATTGTTGTGCGAGGGCGGTTCCTTCTCCAGCACGTCGAGGGCGGCGTGCGCGATCCAGCCTTCCTGGAGGGCCTTGATGAGGCTCTCCTCGTCCACCGTGGCGCCGCGGCCGGTATTGATGAAGACAGATCCCTTCTTCATCTGCCGAAAATGCTTCTCGGTGAGCATGTGATGCACCTCGGGCCGGGCGGGGGCGTGCATCGACACGAAGTCGGATTGCGACAGCACCTCGTTCAGCGTCGCCGGGATCACGCCGTGGTCGTACATCAGCGTTTCCTGGATGAAGGGATCGTAGGCCATCATGCGCAGGCCGAACGGGGCTGCGCGTTTCGCAACTGCACGCGCGACGCGGCCGAACGAGATGAAGCCGAGCGTCTGGCCCATCAGCCTGGGGATCTTGAGCAGCGCCGGCCGGCCTTCAGCCCAGCGCCCGTCACGCGCCATCCTGTCCTGCTCGACCAGACGGCGGAAGCCCGCGAGCAGCAGCATCATGGCGTGGTCGGCGACCTCCTCGATGAAGGTGTCGGGAATGTTGGTGACGGGAATGCCGCGAGCGGTCGCGGCCTTGACGTCGACGCTGTCGACGCCGACCGAGCCGAGCGTGATCACCTTGCAATTGTCGAGCGTGTCGATGATCGACTTGGTGATGGGGATGCCCTTGGCGTAAATGGCGTCGGCGGTTTTTGCGGCGGCGATGAACCCGGCCTCGTCGGCCGGCGCCTCGACGATCTCGGCGTCGATCGGATCGAGTGCCTCGCGTTCATAGGAATAGTCGCTGCCTGCGACTGTGAAGCTCGCGCCCTTCGGCGTCACCACCCTGTATTTCGGCATTTCCTGCTCCCGATTTGGTCTGTCGGTTCTTGTTGTGACCCGGCCTTCTTGGGCGGGCCTTTGCGTCTTTTACGCGAAATCGATGCAGCCGCGTACAATTCCCGGTTGTTAGGGGCGCGAATAATTTGCCGGTTTTCGCGGCATCGTCCGGGCTTCTACGGAGACGTGTAAGTAACTTGCTAAGAGGTCATACACTAAGAGTTGATTCAATTTCGATCGATTCACTCGCTTGCCTGTATCCCATTTTTGCCGGAGCCATCCCGTGAAGTTGAGCAATCTGAAGATCGCCTCCAAGCTCGGCATCCTCGTCGCCGTCACCTTGTTGGGCCTGTGCATCTCCGGTCTTCTGGCCGGCTATCTGATGAAGCGCGAGATGGTCAATGCGCGAATCGACCAGGCCAAGTCGATCGTCGACCTCGGCCGCAACTACGCCGCAGCGCTGAAGAAGCGCGTCGATGCCGGCGAGCTGACGAAGGATGCGGCGATGGCCGACCTTCGTCGCTACGGCAATTCGATGACCTACGACAACGGCTCGGGCTATCTGTTCGGCACGTCCTATGACGGCATCACCCAGCTCGCGCCCGATCCGAAGCAGATCGGCACCAACCGCATGGATGTCGTGACCAACGGCCGCAAGCTGTCGGTCGAGCTGATGAACGGCGTCAAGGCCAACGGTTCGATCCTGCTGTATTATGAATATGTGAAGCCCGGCCAGGAGACGCCGATCCGCAAGATCGGCTACGCGGTCGCTGTCCCCGGCTTCGACATGTATCTCGGCACCGGCGCCTATCTCGACGACATCGACGCCAAGATGGGCCCGGTGTTCTGGTCGCTTGGCCTCGCCATCCTCGGCATCCTCGTCGTTGCCGGCGGCGTCGCCTGGCTGATCGGCCGCAGCATCAGCGTGCCGCTGGCGCTGCTCGGTACCCGCATGAAGGAGCTCGCCGACGGCAAGCTCGGGGGCGACATCCCCGGCGTCGGCCGTGGCGACGAGGTCGGCGCGATGGCCGCGACCGTCCAGATCTTCAAGGACAACGCGGTCCGCATCCGCGACCTCGAGAAGACCGAGGCCGATGCCAAGGAGCGTGTTGCGGCGGAACGTCGCAGCGCGATGGAAGGCATCGCCAGCGACTTCGAACGCAGCGTCAACGGCATCGTCCGCTCGGTCTCCTCGGCCGCCGCCGGCATGCAGTCGACGGCGCAGTCGATGACCGCGACGGCCAGCGACGCTTCGTCGCGTGCGGCGACGGTTGGCGCTGCCTCGCAAAAGGCCTCCGGCAATGTCGGCACGGTTGCCGCAGCCGCCGAAGAGCTGTCGAGCTCGGTTGCGGAAATCTCCCGCCAGGTCACGCGCTCGACCGAAGTGGCAAGCCGCGCCGTCAGCGATGCCGAACGCACCAACGCCACCGTGCAGGTGCTCTCGACCGGCGCCGAGAAGATCGGCGAGGTCGTCAAGCTGATCCACTCGATCGCGGCGCAGACCAATTTGCTCGCGCTCAACGCCACCATCGAAGCGGCTCGCGCCGGCGAGTCCGGCCGCGGCTTCGCGGTCGTGGCCTCCGAGGTCAAGGCGCTGGCGAACCAGACCGCGAAGGCGACCGAGGAAATCTCCGCCCAGGTTGCGGCGATGCAGACCTCGACCAGCGACGCGGTCACGGCCATCTCCGGCATCACCCAGACCATCGCCGAGATGAGCGAGATCACCGCCGGCATTTCCGCCTCGATCGAGCAGCAGGGCGAAGCCACCCGCGAGATCGCCCGCAACATCCAGTCGGTCGCGGCCGGCTCGAACGAGATCAACGCCAATATCGGCAGCGTCACCTCGGCCGCGGAAGCGACCGGCAACGCCGCCACCGACGTGCTGACCAACGCCCGCGAGCTGGACAGCCAGTCCGGCGCGCTGCGCAGCGCCGTCGACGGCTTCCTTGCCAAGGTCCGCGCGGCGTAAGGCTCGCGCTGAATTCTTGGCACTGACTTCGTAGGGTGGGCAAAGACGCGAAGCGTCGTGCCCACCTTTTCTTTTTTGAAGTCGCCGGCACTTGCTGGTGGGCACGCTTCGCTTTGCCCACCCTACGAGACCGTCCTACTGCTTCTCGATCTTCGCGTTGGTGATCAGCTTCTCCCACAGCACCAGCTGCTCGTTCACGAACGTGCCGAGCTGCTCCGGCGTGCCGGAGAAGGCGTCCATGCCGAGCGTCGCAAGCTGGGCCTTGATCTCCGGCTTCTCGACGATCTTCCTGATCTCGGCGTTGAGCCGCGTCACGATCTCCTTGGGCATGCCGGCGGGGCCGAAATAGCCCTGCCATGAGGAGATGTCGAAATCCGGCACGCCGGCTTCCTGCATCGAGGGCAGGTTCGGCACCAGCGGCGAGCGGTCCTTGGTGGTGACGGCGAGCGCGCGCAGCGCGTTGCCGTTGACGTGCGGCAGGCCGGTCAGGATGTCGACGAACATCATCGAGACGCGGCCGCCCATGACGTCGTTGAGCGCGGGCGGCGAGCTCTTGTACGGCACGTGCAGGAGATCGAGTCCGGCATTGTGCGCAAAGGTCGCACCCGACACGATCGCCGAGGACGAGCCCGACGCGTAGCTGAGCTTGCCCGGATTGGCCTTGCCGTAGGCGACGAGCTCGGCCACGGTCTTGGCCGGCACATCCGGATGAACGACCAGCATGAAGGGCAGGTCGCCGGTCCGCGCGATCGGGGTGAAATCCTTGACCGGATCGTAGGTCAGGCTCTTGAGCAGGTAGGGGTTGGCCGAATGCGTGGTGTTGGTCGTGACCAGCAGCGTGTAGCCGTCGGGAGCGGCGCGCGCGACATAGGTCGCGGCGATCATGCCGTTGGCGCCCGCCTTGTTCTCGATCACGATGCCGACCCCGAGCGCCTGCGACAGATGCTGCGAGATCAGCCGCGTCGTGGTGTCGGTGCCGCTGCCCGCCGCGAACGGCAGCACCAGCGTGATGTTGCGGCTCGGATAATTGTCGGCCTGCGCGGCGGATGCGGCGGCGAGACAAAGGGCGGCCGCGCCGACGGCACGCAGGTTTCGAATCAGCGCTGAAATCATGTCTGGACGTTCCCTCTTTTTCGTTGGCGGGGAACCTAGCTTCTCTTCGCTGAAATCGGAAGGCGTGAGTTTGTCGCCCGCTCCGCGGAATTACTTCACCGCAGAACCCTGGCGCGAGGCGATCACGACGCCGGCGAGCACGAGCGCATAGCCGATCAGGTGAAACGGCTGGAGCTTTTCGCCGAGCAGCAGGATCGCCATCGCCGAGCCGAACACCGGCACGAGGTGGAAGAACGGTGCGGCCCGGTTCGGGCCGATCAGCGCCACGCCGCGGTTGAAGAACAGATAGGCGAGCGTCGAGGGAAAGATCAGGATGTAACCCAGCGTCGCCAGCGTCACCGTGTCGAATTGCAGCACGCTGCCGCTCCAGGCTTCCCAGATTGCGGTGGGCAGCAGCATGATTGCGCCACAGCAGGTGGTGAACGAAAGAAAGGAGAGCTGATGAACTTTCGGCCGCCGCGGGATGAAGGCGGAGTAGATCCCGAACGCCACCAGCGAGGAGGCGAACATGATGTCGCCCCTGTTGAAGCTGATGCTCGCGAGCGCGGCGAGATCGCCGCGCAGGATGATGATCAGCACGCCGAGCAGCGAGATCGCGATGCCGGCGAGCTGCGCGCCCGTCAGCCGCACGCCGAACAGCACCAGCGACCACAGCGCCACGAACAGCGGTCCGGCCGACTGGATCAGCAGCGCGTTCAGCGCTTCGGTGTATTGCAGCGCCCAGTACGAGATCGCATTGTTGAAGGCAAAGCCCACCAGCGACAGGAACAGCATCAGCGGCAGGCTTTTGCGCAAATTCGGCCAGTCGCGCCTCAGATGCGGCCAGGCGAACGGCAACAGGATCAGGAACACGCCGAACCAGCGGATCGTGGTCACCGTCAACGGCGGCACATGGGCGCCGACATGGCGCGCGAGCACGATGTTGCCGGCCCAGAACAGCGAGCTCTGGCTCAGCAGGAGATAAGGCTGGTTGTTGAGCCAACTGGCCGGATTCGAGGCCTTTGGCGCGGGCGAAGCAATCGTCATTGGCGTCACATGCGACCTTGCGCCGGATTGCCGTCGTGACACAAGTCACGCCGCCGCAATGCTACAATGCAGGCTTGACCCGGGGAGGCGCCATTGGCGGTTAATATGTTGAACATCGAGGGCCTGGAAGGGCTCGACCAGCAGGCGCCCGTGGTGATGCTGAACCTGATGCGCTTCCATGCGCGCTCGCGCGACGGCGACGGTTCGGGCTGGGACGCTTATCTCCGCTACAGTGCGATCACGGTGCCCATGATCAAGGCGCGCGGCGGCACGCTGCTCTGGACCGGCGAGGCGAAGGCGGTCGCGCTCGGCCCGCATGATGGCAATCGCTGGGATTTCGTTGCGCTGGTGTTTTATCCGTCGGTCGCGGCCTTCCTCGACATGATGACGTCGGAGGCTTACGAGCGCGAGGCCGATCCGCATCGCCTCAACGGCTGCGCCGAGCATGTGATCATCGCGACCAGCGAGGCGTACAGCAAGTTCAGCGCCGGCTGACGCCGCGGGCCTGCGGCCGGAGGCGCGGGTTTGGGCCGGGTTTTGCAACCTTTTCGACCCAGCTTCGGCGCAGTTGCGCGCCAAATGTGAACTATTCGGTTGCGTGCGGGTGCCAAAGATGGTGCCCTTGGCGCGCATGTCGGGGCATTGCAGGCCCGGCATGAGGCGTTCCGGTGCTGCTTCCTCCTCGTCGATGATTGCTTCGTTAGGGGATCAGATGCTTTGTGAGCGATGCGGCGGGGATAATCCGGCGACAAATCGCTTCTGCCATGGTTGCGGCGCCGCTCTGCCGGTGGCCTGTCCCGCATGCAATCATCTGAGTCCGCCCGGCTCCGGCTTCTGCGGGGCCTGCGGCACGGCCCTGAGCGCCGGCAGGCCAGTCCCGGCACCGGCGGGGCATTTCACAAGGCCAGTTCGGGGCGAGCTCAAGCAGGTGACGGTGCTGTTCGCTGATCTCGTCAGCTCGACCGAGATCGTCGCCGGCCTCACCGCCGAAGACGCCATGCAGCGCCTCAAGCCTGCGCTCGATGCCATGTGTGATGCCGTGGAGCGGTTCGAGGGCACGGTGGTGCGCACGCTCGGCGACGGCATCCTTGCCTTCTTCGGCGCGCCCCGCGCGCAGGAAGGTCACGCCCTGCTGGCATGCGAGGCTGCGCTGGCGATCCGGGACGCGTTTTGCGCGCGCGACGATGGCATGCTGGTGCGCGTCGGCCTGCATTCGGGCGAGATCGTCGCGGATGCTCCAATCGTCGACACCGTCACCGAGCACGGCGCTTACGGCCTCACCATTCATCTCGCAAGCCGTCTGCCGGCCAAGGCGGAGCCGGGCGAGATCTGCCTGACCGACGAGACCTACCGTCTGGTGCGCTCGTTCTGCGACGTCGGCCCGCTCGGCCGTCATCGCCTGCGCGGCGTGCCGGAGCCGATCGAACTTTATCTTCTGAAGAACCTCAAGCCGGCGGTCGCCAGCCAGCAATTCCGCGGCGTCGCCTTGGCGACGTTCCGCGGGCGCGAGCGGGAGATGACCCTGCTGCAGCGGACCCTGGCGGCAGTGGAGACCGGCGGCTCGCGCGTCACCGGCATCGTCGGCCCGCCCGGCACCGGCAAGAGCCGGCTGTGCTACGAGTTCGCGGATTGGTGCCGCGCGCGTCTCATTCCGGTGTTCGAGGCCCGCGCACAGCCCTATGGCGCGGCGACGCCGCTGCAGCCGGTGCTGGAGTTCCTGCGCTCGAACTATTTCAACGTTTCTCCGGACGACGAGCCCGATCTGGCGGTGAAGCAGATCGCCACGCGCCTGGCCGAGCTCGGTTCGACCTTCGAGGCGGACCTCTGGCTGGTCTGCGATTTCCTCGGCATCAGGCATGGCCAGGGCCCGCCTTCCTGGCTCAGTCCGCGCGCCCGCAACGTCCGTCTGCTCGACATCATCCGGCACATGATCCGACAGCGCGGCGCGTCGGCGTCGGTGATCATCATCGAGGATCTGCATTGGCTCGATCCCGCGAGCGAGGAGTTCGTCGCAACGCTCGTCGATGCGGTGATCTCCACCAAGACGGTCCTGATCGTGAATTTCCGGCCGGCCTATTTCGCGCCCTGGATGAGCGGGCCGCTCTACCAGCAGATCGAGCTCGCCGAGCTGTCGCCGACGGATACGGACGATCTCGTCGACGAGCTGCTCGGGCCGGAGGACGAGCTTCTCGACGTGCGGCGGCGCGTTGCGGAGCGTAGCGGCGGCAATCCGTTCTTCGCCGAGGAGCTGATCCGCTCCCTGGTCGAGCATCTGGTCATCGTCGGCGAGCAGGGCGGCTACCGGCGCGGCATCTCCGGCGCCTCGGACGTGCTGCCGCCGACCGTGCAGGCCGTGATCGGCGCGCGGATCGACCGGCTGGCGCCCGGTGATCGCGACCTCCTGCACACGGCGGCGATCATCGGCAAGGAGTTTCAGCTCGCGGTCCTGCAGAGCGTCGCCAGCCTGCCCACGGCCGAGCTCGAGGCGATGCTTGTCCGGCTCTGTTCCGGCGAGATGCTTCAGGCGCGCGGCGGCAAGGATGGGCAGGGCTATAGCTTCCGTCATCCCTTGATCCAGGAGATCGCCTATTCGACCCAGCTCCGCGCGCGGCGCAGCCTGCTGCACGCGCGGGTGGCGCGGGCGATCGAGCAATATTATCCGGAGCGGCTCGAAGAGTTCGCGGCGCTGCTGTCGCACCATTTCGAGCAGGCCGGCGAGGCCGATGCCGCCGCCGAATATGCCGCGCGCGCCGCCCGCTGGATCGGCTCGACCAACCCGGCGGAAGCGATCCGGCATTGGCACAAGGTGCGCTCGCTGAAGGCGGGACAGAAGCGCAGCCCGGCCGGCGATGCGCTCAGGATCGCCGCCAGCAGCCAGATCGCCTGGCTCGGCTGGCGCGAGGGCATGACGTCGGAGGATGCGAAGCCCTTCATCCAGGAAGCGTTGGAATGGGCGCATGACATCGACGATTCCATGATCCCGCTCCTGCTGTTCGTCGAAGGACGGATCGCGGGGGCGAGCGGCGGGCAGGCCGATGCCTATGTCGGCACGGTCAAGGAGGCGCTGGCGCTGACGGAATCGCGCCGGCTCAACAGCCGCGCTGCGACGCTCAATGCCTCGCTCAGCCAGGCCTATGGGTGGGCGGGGCTTTTGCGCGAAGCGCTCGCGGCGAGCGATGCGGCGCTCGCCGGCGCCCCCGGCATCTCCGATTTCGAGCACCAGTTTCTCGGCTACAATGTCGAGCATTGGATCCTCAGCCTGCGCGGCCGGATCCTGTGTCGGCTCGGACGTTTCGACGAGGCGCGGCTGTGCTTCGATCGCATCCTGTCCATCGATCCGACGCGGATCGATCCGACGGTGCAGTTCATCGCCAATCTCGGGTACGTCGATCTCGCCTGGTGCCTCGGCGATTCCGCGATGGCCTCGACCCATGCCTGGCGCGTGGTCGAACTCGCGGCGCGCCAGGGAACCCCCTATCTGCGCGCCTATTCGCTGGCCTGCCTCGGCACGGCGCAGGGCATCGCCCAGAACTATCAGGCGTCGATCCTGTCGTTGACGGAGGGCGTCGAGTTCGTGCGCGCAGCGCGCGTCGCCATGGAGATCGAGCCGGAAATGCTCGCGAGCATCGCCGACCATCAGCTCCGTTCCGGCGCCCATGCCGCGGCCGCCGAGAAAGCACGGGAAGCGATCGCGGTCGCCCAGGAGCGGCACGCCCGCCTGCCGGAATGCCGCGCCACCATCACGCTCGCGGCCGCGCTGGCGGCGAGCAACGAGGTGGATCACCTCGGCGAGGTGGAGCGCCTGGTCGACCGCGCCGAGGCCCTGATCAATCTGACGGGAGCCGGCATCTACTGGCGGCTGCTGGAGGAGACGCGCCGGCGGCTGTCGGTCGGCGCATGAAGCGCGATGACGATTCCTCTTGATCTCATCGCGCTTCAGACTCTCCGTACGATGAGCGTGAACTCCATCAATCCGTAGCCTTCATGCACCTCGGCTGCGGCATTGAACCGGGTGGCGCAGTAGCGCGCCCACGACGCGGTGTCGGTGGTGTAGAGGCCGGGGCGGACGGCCGCTCCTGGCGGGCTCTTCATGAAATTGACGGCGAAGCCGCGCCTGGTGGTGCGATGCAGGTCGTCGAGGCTCGCTGCGATGAAGCGCTCCCAGTCGTGCCGCGGCTGCTGCTGCGCGACGTTGAAGATGCCGCTGGCGACGGCATAGTCAGCCATCCGCGGGCTGGCATGACCGAGGACAAAGGCGGCGTTGCTGCGGTCCTGCCACAACCGCCGCGCCCGTCGAACCATCGCGTCCGAGAGGTCGATGCCGAGATAGTCGACGGTGCAGTCGTGATGCCGGCGGTCGAGAAAGGCGATCAGCGCGCCATAGCCGCAGCCGAGATCGTTCAGCGAGAAGGGCGACCCGAAGTCGCACAATTTCAGGAGCTGGACGAAGCGCATCTCCTGCGTGGCCTGGCAGGTCCAGTCGACCCCGGGCGGCGTCGCGCCGTAGCGCGCGACGGTCCCCGAATAATACGCGGCGATTCCGGCGTAGATCCGGCTCAGGTCTTCGTCGGGAGAGGCAAGCTCCCGAGCGACGGCGGCGGCGCGCATCGCTCTATTTCTTCTTTTTCTTGCCCTTGCCCTTACCTTTGCCCATGCCCTTGCCCGGGACGTTGGGCGCCATCGGCAGCGAGATCGTGAGATATGTTCGCTCGATGTAGAAGACCGGATTGTCCTCGCGAACGATCACGCGCAGCCCGTAATAGTCGCCGCTGGTCGCGCGGGCATCATGGGCCTGCATGAAGCAGGGGAGCGGCGACTTGCGGGCAAAGTTCTTGATCAGTGCGTTCACGATGCGCTGGTCGCCTGTTTCGTCGTCCTGATCCGACGGGACCTTGGCCAACCAGGCCAGCACGGTGAACCAGCGGTTCTTCGCGCGGCTGTTGTGCAGACCGCCCAGTCCGAGGAGCTTTGCGCTTTCGACGAACGGCCGCTGATCCCGGAAGATCTCGAATTCGTCCTGCAGGGCCTTGATCTCGGACACGCCCCCGGCGGTGAGTTCGACATCTCTCTGCTCGGGGCCAAACCTCAAATTGAAAAGATCGAAAAGCGGACCGATATAAATATCGTCTTCGGCCATAAACGCGCCCATACCACTCTCCCTGACAATCAAAGTTGGGGTTATCGGATCGGGAAGCCTGCAATGGCGATATTGAACCTTGATCTCCGGAAAATTGCAAGGAAGCCGGGCGGCCGCCGCAAACGGGCCGCCAGCGGGCACGCAACGTGCGCCGGTCTGCCGTTCAGCTCGCCTGCTTCCTTGACGCCGCGAACACGCCGGCCAGCACCAGCGCGAAGCCAATGAAGTGAAAGGCTTGCGGGTGTTCGCCGAGGAAAGCCATCGCCATGATCGAGCCGAACACCGGCACGACATGAAAGAACGGCGCGGCGCGATTGGCGCCGATCAGGCGCACGCCGCGATTGAAGCAGAGATAGGCGAGCGTCGACGGGAACACCGCGACATAGAACAGCGTCAGCAGGTTCGGCCCGTCGAGCTTCATCACGGGGCGCGCGGACAATTCCCAGATCTCCAGCGGGATGAGACAGGCAGCGCCGGCGCCGAAGGTGAAGGCGAGGAACGACAGGCCGTGCATCGGCGGCCGCTTCAGGGTCAGCACCGAATAGAGCGCGAAGATGATCAGCGCGACGATGAAGATGAGATCGCCCTTGTTGAACGCGATGTTCGACAGCGTGGTGAAGTCGCCATGCAGCAGGATCGTCAGCACGCCGCACATCGACAGCAGCACGCCGAACGCCTGCGCCGCGGTGAGGCGGACGCCGAGGATGGCCAGCGACCACAGCGCCACCACCAGCGGCGCGGCCGACTGGAGCAGCAGCGTGTTGAGCGCCTGGGTGTGCTCCAGCGCCCAGTATTGCAGCGTGTTGAAGGCGCCGATGCCGGTGATCGACAGCACGATCATCAGGCCGAGCCTGCTGCGGATCGCGGGCCAGTCCTGGGCGAGATGTTTCCAGGCGAACGGCAGCACCAGCAGGAAGGCGAAGGTCCAGCGCAGGAATGACAGCGTGACCGGCGGGATGTGGCCGGCGGCGAGCCGTCCGACGATGGCATTGCCGGCCCAGCACAGCGCGGTGATGCTGAGCAGCAGATAAGGCTGGTTGGCGATCCAGCTGGGGGCGGATGATTCGGTGCCCGTGGTCTGGCCGGTGGCGGACATTGTGATTGTTATGGCCCCGCGTGGAGTGCGCCGAGGCCCCGGCCCGGCGAGGTCGGGCCGGCTGATGGCCCGGCCCTGCTCAAAGACACGGAAATCGAGGTGGCATCAACGGGGGGCGGACGCATCGCGACCATGCAATGGCAGATCAGCATCTCACGCTTTGGTCGAAGCCTTGCGAGCCGCCCAAAAGGTTTCTGGATTTTCCGGGGATATCAAAGGCTTAAATAGTCTCTAGAGCCCCGAAAAAGCCCCGTTCTTGCTTGCCTAGAGAGGCTGCTTCCTTTATCCGGTTGGGCTGTCTCGCATGCGAACGGCTCCGGCCGTCAGCTGGGCTTGCGCATCTAAAATCTTCGAAGGATTACCCGCGAATGGCCAATGTTGTCGTCGTCGGCGCCCAATGGGGCGACGAAGGAAAGGGCAAGATCGTCGACTGGTTGTCGGAGCAGGCGGACATCGTCGTCCGCTTCCAGGGCGGTCATAACGCCGGCCACACGCTGGTCATCAACGGCAAGACCTACAAGCTCGCGCTGCTGCCGTCCGGCGTGCTGCGCGAGCAGAAGCTGTCGGTGATCGGCAACGGCGTGGTGTTCGATCCCGCCGCCTTCCTCGACGAGGTCACCAAGCTCAGGGCCCAGGGCGTTGCGGTCTCTCCGGAGAATCTGCGCATCGCCGAGAACGTCACGCTGATCCTGCCGCTGCACCGCGAGCTCGACGCGCACCGCGAATCCGCGAGTGCTGCGACCGCGATCGGCACCACCCGCCGCGGCATCGGCCCGGCCTATGAGGACAAGGTCGGCCGTCGCGCCATCCGCCTGATGGACCTCGCCGATCTCGACACGCTCCCGCACAAGATCGACCGGCTCCTTGCTCACCACAACGCACTCCGCCGCGGCCTCGGCCTGCCGGAGTTCGACGGCAAGGTCATCCTGAAGGAACTGAGTGCGCTGGCGCCTGAGCTGCTGCCCTATGCCGAGACGGTGTGGCGGCTGCTCGACATCAAGCGGCGCGAAGGCAAGCGCATGCTGTTCGAGGGCGCGCAGGGCGCGCTGCTCGACGTCGACCACGGCACTTATCCTTACGTCACCTCGTCCAACACGGTGGCGGCGCAGGCCGCGACCGGCGCCGGCCTCGGGCCGGGCGCGGTCGGCTATGTGCTCGGCCTGTGCAAGGCCTATACGACCCGCGTCGGCCAGGGCCCGTTCCCGACCGAGCAGGACAACGAGACCGGCCGCAGGATCGGCGAGCGCGGCCGCGAGTTCGGCACCAACACCGGCCGTCCGCGCCGCTGCGGCTGGTTCGACGCCGTGCTGGTCCGCCAGGCGGTCCGGACCTGCGGCATCAACGGCCTGGCGCTGACCAAGCTGGACATCCTCGACGGCTTCGACACGATCGAGGTCTGCACTGGCTACAAGCTCGACGGCAAGGAGATCGACCATTTCCCGGCCGGCGAGGGCGCCCAGGCCCGGGTCGAGCCGATCTACGAGACCATCGAGGGCTGGAAGGAGCCGACCGCCAATGCACGGTCGTGGGCCGACCTGCCGGCCCAGGCCATCAAATATGTCCGCCGGATCGAGGAACTGGTGGGGTGCCCGGTCGCTCTGCTTTCCACCAGCCCTGAACGCGAGGATACTATCCTGGTGCAAAATCCGTTTGAGGCTTAACGAAATCTTACCGGGACGGGCGTATAGTTGAGTTGAAATGGCTGATTACTATCCGCTGATCGCCCGCGCTATTGCCGCCCTGGACCCCAATGCTCCCGGCGAAAGCCGTCGCGCGCTCTATGAGCGGGCGCGCACGGCCCTGATTGCGCAGCTCCGCAGCGTGCAGCCGCCGCTCTCCGAATCCGAGATCACCCGCGAACGGTTGTCGCTGGAAGAGGCGGTTCGCAAGGTCGAATCGGAGGCCGCGCAGCGTGCCCGGGAGGCTTCGCGCCCCGGTGGTGGCCCCACCCGCAGCGGCGGCAGCGGTGACGCTTTCCGCCGGGCCAGCACCCGCGCCGCCGAGGGCAATCCGCCCCCGTCGCAGCCGACTGCTCCGCGCACCCGTCCGGCTCCGCCGCCGCCGCGTGCCGACCGCCCGTCCTTCAACGTCGACGACCAGGACGAGGCCCCGCGTCCGCCCCGCGCCCCGCGTTTCGACGCGCCGCGCCCGCCGGGTCCCTCGGCGCCGTCGCCGATGCCGGAGCCGCCGCCTCCGCCGGCCGGACGTGACCGCCAGGGCGCTCGCCGCGCGCCGGATGTCGGTCCGCCGCCGCCCGTGCCGCCGGCGCCGGGCGTGCGCGGTTTTCGTGACATCACCGCCGACGTGAACGATCTCGGCGGCGCCGCCGCGCAGGCCAACCGCGCCGCGCGCCGCACCTACGCCAATGTGCCCTCGCCCTCGCCGGAGTTCGACCGGCTGGAGCCGAGCCTGGAAAATCGCGCCGGCGAGCAGGACGCGCCCTATTCCTACGACGAGTCGATCGAGGAGGCCGAGCGCTACACGCCGCAGCCGCCATCGCCGCGTCCGCGCATCGCGCCCGAGCGCGAGGCCAAGAAGCGCGCCCGCACCGGCTCCATGTTCCCGTTCAAGAGCGCGATCGCCATCGGCATCGTGCTGATCCTGGTCGGCGCCGGCATCCTCTGGGGCAAACAGCTGGTCCAGACCGCGACCAATCTGTTCAAGTCCTCGCCGACCCAGGTGGTGGAGGCGCCGAAGGATCCGGCCCAGCCGCAGAGCAAGCCCAAGATTCCGGATCGCGTCGGCCAGCCCTCGGCCAGCGATCAGCCGGTCGCGCCGGTGGCGCAGAAGGTCGTGCTCTATGACGAGGATCCGGCCGATCCGAAGGGCAAGCAATATGTCGGCTCGGTGGTGTGGCGGCTCGAGCCGATCAAGGCGTCGGGCAACCAGAAGGCCGACGTCGCCGTGCGCGCCGACATCGAGATCCCCGACCGCAAGTTCAAGATGACGATGTCGTTCCGCCGCAATACCGACTCGTCGCTGCCGGCGAGCCACACCGCGGAATTGACCTTCATCCTGCCGCCGGATTTCCCGGGCGGCAGCGTCTCCAACGTGCCGGGCATCCTGATGAAGTCGAACGAGCAGGCGCGCGGCACGCCGCTCGCGGGTCTCGCGGTCAAGGTCACCGACGGCTTCTTCCTGGTCGGCCTCTCCAATGTCGACGCCGACCGCGCCCGCAACGTCCAGCTCCTGAAGGAGCGCTCGTGGTTCGACGTGCCGCTGGTCTATGCCAACCAGCGCCGCGCCATCATCGCGATCGAGAAGGGCGCCCCCGGCGAGCGCGCCTTCAACGAAGCGTTCGCGCAGTGGGGCGACTAGGGCCGGCGCGTCACCGATGTTCACCTCTCCCGACGAGAGAGGTGAACCGAACTCTCCGACGATTCAATCGAGATTGAGCCGGCCTATTGCGCGGCGGCTTCCCGCTTCCGTGCCGCGTGCTCGCGGTCCATCACGGCGCGGCAGCCGGGGCTGACCTGCGCCTTGTTCCGCACCATGCAGGCCCTGATCCTGGGGATGTCGGGAATCTCGCTGGAGCAAAGCCGCATCGCATCGCCCGTGCACATCTGCTGCGCTTCGGACGAGAAGGCGAGGCCGGGCGATGTCTGGAATGCGATGGCGGTGGCGGCGAAGGCCAACAGCGCAGCGGTGGTCTTAAACAGCGAAACGATGGTCGTGTAGCGCGTCATGACGAATGCGTCCCCGAGTTCCGTGGGTTGAAACCACTTGGTTTTGGGGCGCCGCACGCGGCTTGATCTGCCGCATGTCACAGCCTTCACGCCGGGAACCTTAGTCCCGCATGTGGTCGCTCGATCTCTCGTGATGTTCGAATCGAAAAGTGCTGCGCCGCCCGATTCGAGTATGCGCGATTGTCACGCGGCTGCAATGGTCCGCTCGAATGAATTCGCAGTTGTTGCGCGTCCGTCACGCACAACGTGTCCGTCACGCACAAAGCGGCGCGAGATCAGATCAACCGATCGGACGATGCGCTCGCTTCGTCCGCGTCGCTCGCGCCGAGCGCTGCGGCGTGTTCCTCGACGGCGGTAACGCCCTTCGCGGTGAGCTCGAACAGATCGCCGTCCTTCATCACATAGCCGTCGGCGATCAACTCGCCGATCTTGCCGTGCCGGTCGTCGGCGAACGCGACCGACTGGCTGATGTCCCGCAGGATCGAGAGCTGTTCGTCGCGCAACATGGCTTCACTCTCCGGTTCGCCAGGGTTCGTTCCCCGGTCTCACATGCCGTGGCTCTGGAATACCTTGCTGCACGCCTTCGACAGCCTGGACCGGTTGGCTTGCAGGCATCCCTGCACCGCACCGTCATTGCCGAGGTCCTTGCGGCAGAACCGCGA
The DNA here is from genome assembly GCF_024199855.1 of Bradyrhizobium sp. CCGB20. NCBI lineage: Bacteria > Pseudomonadati > Pseudomonadota > Alphaproteobacteria > Hyphomicrobiales > Nitrobacteraceae > Bradyrhizobium > Bradyrhizobium sp. CCGB20. The sequence goes on from NZ_JANADN010000001.1 coordinate 1,438,349, forward strand.
GGCGTCCCGCGAGCAGGCGTTCTGCTCCTGCGGCGTACCCATGTGGCCCTGCGCGAGAGCAGGCGTGATCGACATACCGCTCAGGGTTGTCAGGACGAGCGTTGCCATAAGGACGGATTTCCGGGACATCGACACAACTCCAATCTGACTGCGGGTATGAATTTCAGTCCTGTCTGAACTCGTCGCCTTGCCGCTTGTTCCCCCCGGCAGGGGCGCGCGCCCCGCTATTCAAGGTTCCCGCGCCGCTGCTATAACAGCGGCGAAGGATGAGGATACTTGATGAAACGCTATCTGGTGTTTGCGCTGGTCGGTCCGTTCGTCGGCGGGTTCCTGCTGCTGCTGACGACGACTTATCAGTCCGGCTACTGGGCCCAGACCAGTCTGGGCGAGGTCGGAAAGCTGTTCGCCGTGTTCTTCAAATCGCTGCAATACAGCTATTTGTTCGGTTTCCTGCCCTCGCTGATGATCGGTGCGGTCGACGACATCCTGATCCACGTCCGACGGATCGGCCCGGTGCTGCGGATGCTCCTGGTCGGCCTGTTCGCCTTCGTGCTGGCGTCGCTGACCTACAGCTCGCGCGGGCCGGATTCGGGCGCGGTGCAGTTCATCCTGTACGGCCTCGTCGGATTCGTGCCGGCCGTGATTTCATCCTGGCTCGTGCATAGATATGTCGAGGAGCCGCTGCCGGCTGCGTCGCCGACCTGAACGCGCGACGTTCGGGCGCGGTGCAGCAACCTCCGCGCCGCTGGTGCGTTCTCTCAAGGCTATGATCATGTCCGACGACGACATTCTTGCTCCGCGCCGGCCCCGTTCCGGAGCCGGCTCGCGCGCGAGTTCTTCGCGCGCCCAAGCACGCGGGCCGATCATCGACCAGGACGGCCGCGAGATCCGTCCCGAAACCCTGGAGCAGGGGTTTCAGGAGTTTCGCTTCGAATTCGACAAGGACAATCCGTTCGCCGGTAATCCGTTCGGCAATCTGACGCGCGAGCAGCGCATCGCGCGGCTCGAGGCCATCGCCAAGCTGCTCGACGTCGCCTTCATCCTGCCCGGCACCAAGATCCGCTACGGCATCGACGGGCTGATCGGCCTGATCCCCGTGGTCGGGGACATCATCACCACCGCGATCTCGCTGTGGCTGGTGCGCGAGGCGCGCGCGCTCGGGGCGCCCTGGTACATCACCGCGCGCATGCTCGGCAATGTCGCGGTCGACGGTGTGGTCGGCATCGTGCCGTTCGTGGGCGATGCCTTCGACGTCATGTTCCGCGCCAACATGCGCAACGTGCGCCTCTTGCGCCGCTGGCTCGACAAGCAGCCGCGGATATAGGAACGGAGTTCTTCCTTCGCCTCGCCCCGCTTGCGGGGAGAGGCCGACACGCGAAGCGTGGCGGGTGAGGGGGAGTCTCCGCGAATCCGACTGCTACCGTCCCTGCGGAGACTCCCCCTCACCCCGACCCTCTCCCCGCAAGCGGGGCGAGGGAGACGAAAGAGCCCGCCCAGAAACGCAAAAAGCGCGACGGCCGTTCGGCCATCGCGCTTTCAGCGCACATCGGGCTTTGCGAAAACTTACGCCGCGTCGGCGTCGGTGGTCGCTTCCACCGGCTTGGGGCGGCGGGGCAGCGGGAAGGCTTCGCTCTCATAGAGCGAACGGATGCCGTTCTGGTCGAAGCGAGCTTCCTCGACCTGGAGATAGGCGCCGTTCAGCGAATCCGTCGGCAACTGCTCCATCGCGAATTGCACGGCTTCGGCGGCGGTGCCGAACCGGCGATAGGTGAAGCCCGCGCGCTTCTTCTTGCGGATTGCGGCGGGGAAGAGCTCGGCGGAAGTGTTGAAGTTGAACGGACGCAGTGGACGCATGGTCAAAGACCTCGTGATCTCTCTGGGGCTTTAAGCGCGTGGGGTTTTGAAGGGCAGGGGGCCACAATCGGGTGGGCCCGCCGCACCGGTCATTTTCGCTCACTAATATAGGCCGATTTGACAGAAATGCGACCCCTGCGATGAGAGATGATGAATCCGCGCATGGCAGCCCCGCAGGCGCAATAAACAAAGTAATTTCAATTGTTTATATGGTTTACAGCTTGCCAAGAAGCAGCAGCACGACCAAGACCACCAGCACGAGACCGCCGATCCCCATGCCGGAATGGCCCATGCCGTAGCCGTAGCCCCCGATCCGGCCGGACATGCCGCCCACGAGATAGATGATCACCAGGATGATCAGGATGGTCCCGAGTGTCATGGCGTCCTCCCTGGCGGCCGCCGGACTGCGCTCATCGGCCGCACCGCCAGAGGAGAAAAGCACATCGCGCCGCCGGGTTCCATGACGGAACCGGCGGCACGCAATGTTATTTCGGCTCGAGCTTCAGCGCGGCCGAGTTGATGCAGTAGCGCAGGCCGGTCGGGGCCGGGGCCGTCGGGGAAGACGTGGCCGAGATGTCCGCTGCATTTGGAGCAGAGCACCTCGGTGCGGATCATGCCGTGGCTGGCATCGTGCTCCTCGTCGATATGGCTCTCGACCGCGGGCTGGGTGAAGCTCGGCCAGCCGCAGCCGGAATCGAACTTGGCGTCGGACTCGAACAGCACATTGCCGCAGCCGGCGCAGACATAGGTGCCGGCGCGGTGGTCGTGCTCATATTCGCCGGAGAAGGGACGCTCGGTCGCCTTCTCGCGCAGCACCGCGTACTGCATCGGCGACAATTCGCGCCGCCACTGCTCTTCGCTCTTGATGACCTTGTCGTCGGTGGTTTTCGTCTTGGTGTCGGGCATGGGTCTCCCGTTTCTTCTGTGATCTCAGGATCAGTTGGTGGCCTTGCTGGCACTCACCAGCGTCGGCTTCTCAATGTAGTTATCCGCGAACAGCTTTTTCAGGTTCTCGACCTTCGGAAGATCGTTGTAGGCGATGTAGGGCTGGTTCGGGTGCAGTGTCAGATAGTCCTGGTGATAGGCCTCCGCCGGGTAGAACGCCTCCAGCGCGCCGACCTTGGTCACGATCGGCTTGCTGAAGACCTTGGCGGTGTTGAGCTGGGCGATATAGGCCTCCGCCACCTTCTTCTGCTCGTCGGAGGTGGTGAAGATCGCCGAGCGATATTGCGTGCCGGTGTCCGGGCCCTGGCGGTTGAGCTGGGTCGGGTCGTGCGCCACCGAGAAGTAGATCTGGAGGATCTTGCCGTAGGAGATCTTCTTCGGATCGTACTTGATCTCGACCGACTCGGCGTGGCCGGTCCGGCCGCTCGAGACGGTCTGGTAATCGGCGGTCGCCTTGGTGCCGCCGGCATAGCCGGAGACCGCGTTGACGACGCCAGCGGTGTGCTGGAAGACGCCCTGCACGCCCCAGAAGCAGCCGCCGGCGATGACGGCGGTCTGGATTCCGGATGCGGGTGCCGCATCCATGGCGGGCGCGGGGATCACGACCGCATCCTCCGCGGCCCTGGACGGCAGGGCAAAGGCCAGCGTCAGTGCGGTGGTGGCGGCGAACAGCGAGGCGAGGGCGGAGCGGCGCATGGCGATCCTCTTTCGGAAGGTCTGACAGTGTAGGGCGGCCGGGGAGGCGCGAACAGCCCGTTTGGCCGCGTTTTCGGACAATGGAGATACGGGCGCAGGCTGCAATTGTTACGGGGGGACGGACACGAGTCTGTGAAAAAAAGCCTCAGACAGCGCCACTTGGCGAGGCCGGGAACTCCGGGCTAGATGACCCCGCGCGATCGACGATCCCCTTGAAATCTGGTGGCTGGAGCTGACCTGACAACATGCTGCGCGTCATTCCCCTGAGCTTCGCCATCCTGATCTCGAGTGCTGCGATTGCCACGGCCGAGCCGCAAGCCGGCGACGACCTCGCCACCTGTCGCGACCGCCAGGCGGAGGTCCAGGCCCGCGCGACGGCCTGCGACAATCTGCTGAACGCCGACCGTCTCACCGGCAAGGACAAGGCGATCGCGCTCACCGTGCGCGGCAACACGCTGATCAACAAGCGCGACAACGTCCGTGCGATCGAGACCCTGTCCATGGCCGTCGACCTCGATCCCGACAATGTCGTGGCGCTCAACCTGCGCGGCCTCGGCTATGAGCGCAGGGGCCAGGACGATCTCGCGATGGCCGACTACAATCTCGCGCTCCAGAAGCGCCCGACCTACGGCGTTCCCTACAACAACCGCGGCGTCATCCAGTTGCGCCGGGGGGCGCTGCAAAGCGCGCTCGACGATTTCAACCTGTCGATCAAATACACGCCCAAATTCCTGCTCGGCTGGACCAACCGTGCCCGGGTGCGTACGCTGACGAAGGATTTCAACGGAGCGATCGCCGACTTCGCGGAGGCCGAGAAGATCGATCCGGCCGCGCCGCAGATCGCCGGCAATCGCTGCGTCACCTGGGGGATGATGGGCAAGTTCGACCAGGCCTTTGCCGACTGCAACGGCCTGATCGAAAAGCAGCCGAGAAACGTGTTCGCGATCAACAATCGCGCCGGCGTCAGCATGCTGAAGGGCGACCTCGACGCCGCGCTGAAGGACTACAACACCGCCATCCAGATCAACCCGAACAGTGTGCGCGCCCATTCCGGCCGCGGCCAGATCTACGAGCGCAGGAAAGATCTTGCCCAGGCCCGTGCCGACTATCGTGCCGCGGCCTATTCGCTGACGAGGTTCGACGACCTCGACGTCGCGCGCGCGCGCGCCGTCGCGCAGGAGCGGCTCGCCGCACTGACGCCGCAGGCGCCGGCCGGGTCCACCGGACGCCGCGTCGCGCTGGTGATCGGCAACGGCGCCTACAACAACGTCCACGCATTGCCCAATCCGCCCCGCGACGCGAAATTGATCGCGGGCGTGCTGCGCGATGTCGGTTTCCAGACCGTGATATCCGTCAGCGACCTGACCCGCGACAAGTTCTTCGAAGCGCTGCAGAGGTTTGCCGCCGAAGCGGAGACGGCGGATTGGGCGGTGGTCTACTACGCCGGTCACGGTTTCGAGATCGGCGGCGTGAACTATCTCGTGCCCGTCGACGCCAAGCTCGCGGCCGACAGGGACGCCGAAGCCCAGGCGGTCGCGCTGGAGCAGGTGATCGCAGCGGTGGGCGCCGCACGTAAAGTGCGCCTGGTGATGCTGGATGCCTGCCGCGACAATCCGTTCGCACCGACCATGCAGCGCACGCTGTCGCTCAAGCTGGTCGACAAGGGCTTTTCAAACATCGAGCCCGGCGCCGGCTTCATGGTGGTCTACGCCGCCAAGCACGGCGAGACCGCGATGGACGGCGACGGCGGCGCCGACAGCCCCTTCGCCACCGCGCTCGCCCGCGAGATCAAGGTGCCGAAGGTCGAGATCCGGAAACTGTTCGACATCATCCGCGACGACGTCTGGGCCGTGACCAAGCACGAGCAGCAGCCGTTTTCGTACGGCTCGCCGCCGGGGCGGGAAGATTTTTATTTTGTTGCGGGGAAGTGAGGTCTAGGACGGTGCCGTAGGGTGGGCAAAGCGAAGCGTGCCCACGATTCTTGATCCGCGCTTGGATAAGTCGTGGGCACGGCGCGTTGCGCCTTTGCCCACCCTACGGCAGCGTCGCTTCACACCACGATACTCAACCGCTTCGCCGCGCGCGTGATGCCCGTGTACAGCCACCGCGCCCGCGAATCCTGAAACGCAAAACTCTCGTCGAACAGCACGACGTCGTCCCATTGCGAGCCCTGCGATTTGTGCACGGTCAGCACATAGCCGTAGTCGAACTCGTCATAGGGCTTGCGCTGCTCCCAGGCGATCTGCTCGACGCCGCCCTCGAAGCAATCGGCGCGCACGGAGACCTTCGTTACCTTGTGGCCGAAATCCTCGTCCGGCGACAGCCGCATGGAGAGGATGCGCGACTTCGAGCGCGAGGTGTTGCGCGACTTCACGCGCCACAGGCCGCCGTTGAACAGGCCCTTCTTGCGGTTGTTGCGCAGGCACACCAGCTTGTCGCCGGCGACCGGGAAGACGTCCTCGATGTTCTGGCGCTGGCGCACCCGCATGTTGTACGCGCGCCGCGTGTTGTTGCGGCCGACCAGGACCTGGTCGGCGCCCATGACGCGGTCGGGGTCGAGCTCCTTGCGCGACACCACTTCGCTCTCGCCGTAGCGGCCGATGTCGAGCTCGCGGCCTTCGCGGACGTCCATCGACATCCGCACGATCGGATCGTCCTGGGCCTGGCGGTGGACTTCGGTCAGCATCGCGTCGGGCTCGGTGTTGGTGAAGAAGCCGCCGCCCTGGATTGGCGGAAGCTGGGCGGGATCGCCGAGCACCAGCAGCGGACAGTCGAACGACATCAGGTCGCGCCCCAGTTCAGCATCGACCATCGAGCATTCGTCGATCACGATCAGCTTGGCCTTCGAGGCCGGCGCATCGTCCCACAGCTCGAAGCTCGGCTGCTCCTCGCCGGATTCGCGGGCGCGGTAGATCAGCGAGTGGATGGTGGAGGCCTCGTCGCAACCCTTGTTGCGCATGACGAGGGCCGCCTTGCCGGTGAAGGCGGCGAACTTCACCTCGCCGTCGACGCCCTCGGCGATATGCCGCGCCAGCGTGGTCTTGCCGGTGCCGGCAAAGCCGAACAGCCGGAAGATCGGCGGCGTGCCGTTCCGGCCCGGTTTGGCCTTGAGCCAGTCGCCAACGGCCTTGAGCGCGGCGTCCTGATGCGGGGAGAAATTGGTCATATCTGTCTTGAGAAGGGGCGAAATCGACCGATTCGCCGTCCCCCAAAACTAACCATTCGCCCCGCCGGTTCAAGCGCGGGGCAATTGCATTTAGAGCCTTGTTTCTGTGGCCATCCTTCGAGACGCCCGCCTTTGGCGGGGTCCTCAGGATGAGGGCGGAGTGCGCGGCGGCAGTCTTCTACAGCGAAAGATGCCGGTCAGCCTCATCCTGAGGAGACCGCGCAAGCGGTCGTCTCGAAGGACGAGGCGCTTGCTCAGGCCGCACCAAGAACAAATCGCCCCTACTGCCACCCCGGAACGCCGCGCATGTCGGGCAGGTGGTGGGCGATGCCCTTGTGGCAGTCGATGCAGGTCTTTTCCTTGGTGAACAGGAAGCGCTGGTGCGCCACCGAGGCCCGCGGCGACTGCTTCGTGATGTCCATGGAATCGGCGCTGTGGCAGTTGCGGCACTCGAGCGAATCGTTGGCCTTGAAGCGCGCCCATTCATGCGCCGCCAGCTCGAGCCGGTGGTCCAGGAACTTTTCCCGCGTGTCGATCGTGCCAAAAATCTTGCCCCAGACTTCCTTGGAGGCCTGCATCTTGCGCGCGATCTTGTCGGTCCAGTTGTGCGGCACGTGGCAGTCCGGGCAGGTCGCGCGCACGCCGGAACGGTTGGTGAAGTGGATGGTCGACTTCAGCTCGGCGTAGACGTTGTCCTTCATCTCGTGACAGCCGGTGCAGAACTTCTCGGTGTTGGTCAATTCCAGCGCGGTGTTGAAGCCGCCCCAGAAGATCACGCCGGCCGCAAAGCCCGCGAGCACCAGCACGCCGAGCCCGAACACCGAGCTCGGCCGGATCAGCACCTGCCAGAGCTCGAGCGCGAAGGCCCAGCTTCGCGCGATGAAGCCGCGTCTGGGTTCCAGCTTTTCTTTGGGCTCGTCAGTGGTCGTCGTCATCGGCGGCCACCGGGGCTGGCGCGCGAGAGCAGCGTGTCGATGTCGGTGAAGTCGTTGCTGACCGGCGGCGTGGCGGTGTTCTGCGGCACGTGGCATTCCGTGCAGAAGAAGCGCCGCGGCGAGATCGAGGCCAGGAACTGGCCGTCGCGGTCCATGAAATGCGTGATCGAGACCATCGGCGCCTGCGATTCAGCGGTGCGCGCCCGCGCGTGGCAGGACAGGCACTTGTTGCCGTTGAGGTCGATCTGGTAGCCGTCGATCGTATGCGGGATCACCGGCGGCTGTTCCGGATAGTTGCGCGACTCCCTTTCGGAGGTGTTGCGGTTCGGCAGCATCGGCGGCGCCGGGCCCTCGTCATTGAGCGGCGTCGAACCGCGCAGGCCTGACGTCACCGTCTGCGCGGTCAGTGAGCTCGCGCCGGCGGCGATCGCGACCGCGAGCAGGGCTATGCCAAATCGTTTCATCATGACAGGTTCACCCGCTCGATGCGCACGGCGCATTTCTTGTAGTCGGTCTGCAACGAGATCGGATCGGTGGCGTCCAGCGTCACCTTGTTGATCAGCTTGGATTCGTCGAACCACGGCACGAAGACGAGGCCACGCGGCGGCCGGTCGCGGCCGCGCGTCTCGACGCGGGCGCGGATGAAGCCGCGCCGCGAGACCACCTTCACCTCGTCGCCCCGCCGGAGCTTCGCTTCCGACGCGTCGTCGGGATGCATGAAGCACACGGCCTCGGGGAACGCCTTGTAGAGCTCGGGCACGCGGCGCGTCATGGTGCCTGAATGCCAATGCTCCAGTACGCGGCCGGTCGAGAGCCAGAGCGGATATTCGCCGTCGGGCGATTCCGCCGGCGGCTCGTAGGGCAGCGCGAAGATGCGCGCCCTGCCGTCCGGATAGCCGTAGAACTGCACGCCGGTGCCTTGCTTGACGTAGGGGTCGCTGCCCTCGCGGAAGCGCCATTTCGTTTCCTGGCCGTTGACGACAGGCCAGCGCAGGCCGCGCTCGCGGTGATAGCTTTCGAACGGCGCGAGGTCGTGGCCATGGCCGCGGCCGAACGAGGCGTATTCCTCGAACAGGCCCTTCTGCACGTAGAAGCCGAACGCCTTGGATTCCTCGTTGGCGTAGCCTTCCTCGATCTCGGAGGTCGGAAACTTGTCGACCTGGCCGTTCTTGTAGAGCACGTCGAACAGCGTCTTGCCGCGAACCTCCGGTTTCTTGGCGATCAGCTCCTCCGGCCACACCTCCTCGATCTTGAAGCGTTTTGAGAATTCCATGAGCTGCCAGAGATCGGACTTCGACTCGCCCGGCGCGGAGACGAGCTGATGCCAGAACTGCGTGCGCCGCTCGGCATTGCCGTAAGCGCCTTCCTTCTCCACCCACATCGCGGTGGGCAGGATCAGATCGGCGGCCAGTGCCGTCACCGAGGGATAGGCGTCCGAGACCACGATGAAATTGTCGGGGTTGCGGAAGCCCGGATAGGTCTCCTCGTTGGCGTTGGGGCCGGCCTGGAGGTTGTTGTTGACCTGCACCCAATAGGCGTTGATCAGGCCGTCCTTCAGCATCCGGCTTTGCAGCACGGCGTGTGCGCCGTTCTTGTCGGGAATGGTGCCTTCGGGCAGCTGCCAGATGTGCTCGGCGTGATCGCGATGCGCCTTGTTGGTCACGACCATGTCGGCCGGCAGGCGATGCGAGAAGGTGCCGACCTCGCGCGCGGTGCCGCAGGCCGAGGGCTGGCCGGTCAGCGAGAACGGGCTGTTGCCGGGCGAGGAGATCTTTCCGGTCAGAAGGTGGATGTTGTAGACGAGGTTGTTGCACCAGACGCCGCGGGTGTGCTGGTTGAAACCCATGGTCCAGAACGAGACCACTTTCGTCTTGGGATTGGCATAGAGCTCGGCGAGCGCCTCGAGCCGATTGAGCGGTACGCCGGACATCTCGGCGGCCTTCTCCAGCGTGTACTCGGAGACGAACTTGACGTACTCGTCGTAGCTCATGTCGGTGGAGTCGTTGGCCTTTGCCGCGCCCGTTGCCTTTTTCTGCAGCGGATGCTCGGGCCGCAGGCCATAACCGATGTCGGTCTGTCCGCGCCTGAAGATGGTATGGGCGGCAACGAAGTCCTTGTTGACGCGTCCGGTCTTGATGATGTGATTGGCGATGGCGTTGAGGATGTAGAGATCGGTCTGCGGCTTGAACACCATGCCGATGTCGGCGAGGTCGAACGATCGGTGCTCGAAGGTGGAGAGCACGGCGACGCGGACATGCGGCGCGGAGAGCCGGCGGTCGGCCAGGCGCGTCCACAGGATCGGGTGCATCTCCGCCATGTTGGAGCCCCACAGGACGAAGGCGTCGGTGGCCTCGATGTCGTCATAGCAGCCGGCCGGCTCGTCGATGCCGAAGGTGCGCATCATGCCGGCGACGGCGGAGGCCATGCAGTGCCGCGCGTTGGGGTCGATGTTGTTGGTGCGGAAGCCGGCCTTGAACAGCTTTGACGCCGCATAGCCTTCCCAGATCGTCCACTGTCCGGAGCCGAACATGGCGACGCCGTTCGGCCCGCGCTTCTTGAAGGCTTCCTTCCACTTCACTTCCATGATGTCGAAGGCTTCGTTCCAGGACACCGGCGTGAACTCGCCGTTCTTGTCGTATTTGCCGGCCGTCTTGCGCAGCATCGGCTGCGTCAGGCGGTCGTGGCCGTACATGATCTTGGACAGGAAGTAGCCCTTGACGCAGTTGAGGCCGCGATTGACCTCGGCCTTGATGTCGCCATGGGTGGCGACGACGCGGTTGTCCTTGGTCGCGACCATCACCGAGCAGCCGGTGCCGCAGAAGCGGCAGGCGGCCTTGTCCCATTTCAATTCGGATGTGTCGCGCTCGGTGACGAGGTTGGCAGCGAGCGCCGGTGCCGGCATGCCCGCGGCGGCGGCCGCGATCGCGGCGGCCTCGAGCTTCAGCATCTGGCGGCGGTCGAGCTTTGGCGATGTCATGGTGGCTCTTCCTGACTCAGGCGGTTTCGATGGCGTGGAAAACCAGCGCCGCGGAATAGACGTTCGGCAGCGACTGGATGGTGTTGAGCAGCGTGCCGAGGCTGCCGGCGTCAGGCGCCTCGGTCACGACGATGAGCTTGCCGCGCGCGTCGCGGCCGTGAATTTCGCAGCCGGGCATCGCGGTGATCTCGGCTTCCAGCTCGTCCAGGCGCTCGGGGCGCGCCTGCACCACGATGCTGGCGATCTCGCAGCCGGGCGGGGAGATGACGCGCTCGGTGCTGAGCACCCGGCCGGTGATCAATGCGCGGCGGTTGAGTGTGGCGTGTGCCATGATGGCTGTCTTTCGCTGTTCGGGATCAATGCGGGGAGGGCGGTGGGCCGGGCGGGCCAGCAAACATCTGGTAGATCCAGACGCCGAGCCCGTATGAGCCGACCGTTCCGACCGCGAGGACGGGCATCACGACCGCGGTCAGGAACAGGAACGCAAAGATCTCCATGCGCTTACGGCGCACGCGCGAAGTCGTGTCGTCAGGGGCCGACATATTCGGTCTCTCTGAATGGTATGGGAATCGGGACGGCATCCGGGCCGTTACCTTGCTGCACTTTAGATACGTTCGAGCCGCTAACGCGTTGATCTGGATCAACCTGTCGACTTGGCCGCACCCTGTAGTACGCGCCGGAATCGGGCTTGCTTTGCTACGTGCGGGTGAGGGATCCATCTCCCGCGCGGCGGAATTGCGATTCCGTAGACAGCCGCCCCTCACGCATTAAGATGACGTTAACAACAATAATGCGGGAGAGGCGTCATGAAGTTCGGCATCTTCTACGAGCTGCAACTGCCAAGGCCCTGGGTGGCGGGCGACGAGCTCGCCCTCTACCAGAACGCGCTCTCGCAGATGGAACTCGCCGACAAGCTCAATTACGACCACGCCTGGGTCGTCGAGCATCACTTCCTCGAAGAGTACTCGCACTCACCCTCGCCTGAATCCTTCCTCGCCGCCGCGAGCCAGCGCACCAAAAACATCCGGCTCGGGCACGGCATCCTCCAGCTCACCACCAACCATCCGGCCCGCGTTGCCGAGCGCGTCGCGGTGCTCGATCTGCTCTCCAACGGCCGCTGCGAATTCGGCATGGGCGAGAGCGCATCCATCACCGAGCTGACGCCGTTCGGCCGCGACATGGAGACGAAGAAGGAAGTCTTCGAGGAAGCCGTCCAGGCGATCTTCCCGATGTTCAAGGACGCAGGGTCCGAGCACCACGGCAAGTATTTCGACATCCCCCTGCGCAACGTCGTGCCCAAGCCCGTGCAGAAGCCGCATCCGCCGCTGTGGATGGCCTGCTCGCAGCTGCCGACCATCGAGCGCGCCGGCCGCCACGGCTTTGGCGCGCTCGGTTTCCAGTTCGTCAGCGCGGACGCCGCGCATGCCTGGGTGCATGCCTATTACAATGCCATGACCAAGCGGCTGCACAAATTGGCCGATTACGAGATCAACCCGAACATGGCGTTGGTCTCCTTCTTCATGTGCGCCAAGACCGATGAAGAGGCGCGGGCGCGCGCCGACGGCGCCACCTTCTTCCAGTTCGCGCTGCGCTTCTACGGCGCCTCGCAGAACCGCCAGCGTCCCGCGCCCTACACCGTCAACATGTGGGACGAGTACAACAAGTGGAAGCGCGACAATCCGGAAGCGCAGGAGGCGGCATTGCGCGGCGGCCTGATCGGCTCGCCCGAGACCATCCGCAAGAAGCTGAAGCGCTTCCAGAGCTCGCATATCGACCAGGTCATCCTGCTCAACCAGGCCGGCAAGAATAGCCACGAGCACATCTGCGAGTCGCTGGAGCTGTTCGGCCGCGAGGTGATGCCGGAATTCCAGAACGACCCGGCCCAGGCCGCCTGGAAGCGGGGCGTGATGAGCGGCGAGATCAAGCTCGAGGAGATCGACACCGAGGCCTTCACCGACCGCTACGGCAAGCTCGCGATCAACGTGCCGCCGGCCAGGGCGGCGGCGGAGTAGGGCGCCGTTGCGGACGATGTGGCGGCTGGCATTTCGAAAAGATGCAGTTGAACTGTCCGTTTGAACCGCCAGATTCGTGGTGATAGGCTTGTCACTCGCATCCGTCCGGGAGGACACCATGACCATGGGATGGTTTGACCGACTGTTAGGAAGGACGTCGGCGCCTGCTACCCGACTTTTTGCGAAATTTAGCCGGAAATCACGGGCACCGACCGATCCTGATCTTCTGAGGATCGCCAAAGACCGAAGAGGGCATGTCTCGCGGAGAGCCGTGAGGGATGAATATAATCGGCTGCTGTTGGAGAAGTACGCGCACGATAAGTCGTGATGGCTGATCCGATCCAGTCGTGCCGCGACGTGCCAATCCTGGCGCTCGTTTCTGGCGCCGGATGCGCCACCAGCATTGAGTGTGCCGAGCCGATCCCAGCCGGACGACGGATGGCGAGGCCGAGCGGTAGGCCAGGTGATATCCCGGCAGCCCCCCGTCTTTCGGCATATCGCCGTTGCTGGTAAAACCGGCGCAAAGCGATAGGGAGAGAACGATGCGGCCCCACGGGATGGCCCTCAATCGGGCGGCTGGCGATGTCACGCCCGCGGTGCTGGCCATTGGCCGGCCGGATTTCCCAAAAGTCCTGATCGACACGTTGCGCCGGCAGGCCGATGTCGGCCATTGCATGGTGTTCGCGCTGAGCCGTGCCGGCGCCGCACACTGCCTGCTCGATGCCGGCAACATCCCGATCGGCGGCGATCTCGGCGCCGCCTATGCCGGGCAATTCCACGAATCCGATCCCAATCGCGATGCGCTGTTAGAAGGCGAGGGCGGCGCGCCGATCATGCTGCCGGCGTTCGCACCGCGCATGTACGGCGCGCGCTATCGGAAAATCTTCTTCCACGATTCCGGCATCGTCGACAAATGCGCGACCGCGATCTGGACTGGCGACACCTGCTTCTACGTCAATTTCTACCGCATTACGGCCCAGGGCCGCTTCAGCGCCGCGCAGCGCGAGCGGCTCCGGGCGATCGCGCCGGCCATCGGCGCCAGCGTCGCACGCCACTTTCAGGAGGGCGCAACGCCCGATCAGACGCTCGCCGCGTTGTTCGCGACCCGCGCGCCACTCGCCGCTCTCACCCGGCGCGAGCAGGAGGTGTGTCGGCGCATCCTAGAAGGCTTCAGCTCCGAGGCGATCTCGCAAGCGCTCGGCATCAGCCTGCATTCGACCCTGACCTACCGCAAGCGCGCCTATGAACGGCTCGGCATCTCCTCGCAGAGCGAATTGTTCGCGATCGTGCTGCGGATGCTCGCGGGGCCGCGCGGCCTGAACTAAGGTATTCCGAGTCCGCGATGTCTGCTTCCGAGAGCAACGCGGACACGCAGTCCGCCTTCCTGGATAGTCGACTTTTGACCCATCTGCGACATGGGCAGGTTCAGCCGACCAGCTGGCAGTGCCCGCTGATGACAGTACCGTCGCGTTTATGCGCCTTAAGCGTGCCGTCGACGCGGTTGATGAAACCTTGCCAGACAGCGGTCGGGTCGAACAGATGTTGCCAAATGTTGCCGAGCGTAAGCGCCGTCTCAAAGAACAAGTGCGTATCCGTGGCGTGGACGGCCAAATTGCTTCCGAATGTCCGAGAGTGCATCGTCCCCTCGTCCAGATTAACGGTGACCTGTTCCCCGTTTAAGTAGACCGAGTTGCGCTCGCCGCCGGTAAGGCCCCGCGCCCAGCATTTCAGATCGATCGTCTCGGCATGTGCAGCCGTTGCAGCTAGCAGCGCTACGACGATGATTGTTGCTTTCAGCTTCACACTTATCTCGTCGCTTTGTGACGGCCCCGCCGGGGGGTCGGACACGGCAGGACATTCGATGACTTTGCCGAAATTTCGGTGTCGCCTTCGAAGGATGTGCAGAGGACTCAGTCGTTCAGAGATGAGCACGCGGCAATAGCCATCCCATGATCTTCTGATACGGATCGCGACGACTGCGGACGAATGCGTTCTCGTTCTGCTGAGCGGCGGTCCTGGCGAATTCAGAAATCCCCTCCATAGACTGCCGTTTATCCCTCGGAAGCTTCGCCCATTGGCGAATGATCTTCCGGCGGGCTTCGCGTTGCTTCTCCCTTACGTCAGGCATCGGGACGCTCCTTGAAGAGGATTATTCCGGTCGACCTGGTATTGTTTGGGCTCACTAAAACTTCAACGTCCAATCAAATACTCTTAGCCCCTCTGATCGTGCAGCGCTATACACGGGAGCTAGTCTCATATTGGCTTTGCAGGCCCACCGCCCTAGAATTGCGGCGATCGCAGGACGGGCGAAATGCAGTATGTTTGCGACGCGCCGAAGGGCAAGACCTGGTTCCGTATCGAGACGGAAGGTGAAGCGATGTATGAGTCGCGCCTGATGGGCCACACAGTTGAGAAATATTTCCGCCGCGAGCGGGAGAAGGCAGTCCAGTCCTGGCGTCCCGAGCGGCCCAACGCGATCGAGCGCGACATCGGCCTCGAGGCCCATGTACAGCGAGAGATGCCGCTTTTCCTCACGCTGCGCGACATGGAGGGCAATGCACTAACTACAGCGATGCTGCCACCGGGTGGCAAAGATCGCGACGGGTTCCGGATCATCATCGTTGCCGCATCCAATGCTGATCCTTATCCTCAGCAGGACGCGGCCATCGCTGCACTGGGAGCGCATTTCGGTCTTACACTCGATCGCAACCGCTGCTTCCCCTACGGCCGCTAAGGAGCCTGACAAGTATCGCCGCTTGATTGGAGCGATGTCGGCTCATGGCCCAAAGCCGAACAACGAGGCGCCCATCGTCACGTCGGCTGTCGGTGGTAAGCCGGACGCGGGGCTGCCTTCGCCTCGACTACCGCTTGTGACCCGAAGCGGGCCTTGCCTTAGGCCGCCTCGGATGTCCACCCCGCTCGCATCTCGCGCCGTCTGCGTTTGGAACTGAAACATTTTCTAGCCTGAATGATTTACTCCCGGGGCTTCGCAAGATGCGAGGCATTCATGAACCCTCTTTCGGCGAGCGACGTGTTCCTTACGGTCGCGGTTATGAGCACCACGTTCCTGATTGAGATTGGGTTTTTCATCCTGATCGGAATGTTCTGAACGCGCTATTGGGATGATGCGCAGCGGGTGCGAGGTCTAGTTCTCCTCGAACTTGATGGTTGAGACCGGCCATCTTCCGTCATGACCCTTGATTGAAATCCGAAGCCCGTGCAATTCATCCAGCCAAACGTTCTCGACCGTGCCTGCCTTTCCGTCGGTAAGGACGACGGTTTTGCCGATCAATTCGGATTGCGCCTTACCGTACTCGTTCAAGATCGTCGATGCGCGAAGCTTCACCGGCGGCATCGTTCATCCATGTTCGGCCGAGCCGACTGCGGCTCAACCGCGCGGCTTGTTCCAGTGCTCGGGCGCTTCGAATTCGCGGAGCCGATCGATTTGCGCTCTCAGACTCGCCGGTAGTTTCGGCTCTGGTTTCAGCGACGCACGTAAATCTCTCGCCGATCTCTCGAATGATGGCCCGACAGTGTATATGGTCAATGTCAATTCGGTTGCGCATGACGGAGCCTTCGATTCCGCCAGCACCCCCGTGCACTCCCCCGCAACCGATCGGGGCACTGCTGGCGATTTTAATTGAAACCGGAGACCGTCGCTTTTTGCTATCTGCGCGAGCGCTTGTATTAAGAACAGCGGGTCGTTCGCCACGACCTTTGGCTATCCGCGACATGCGCCGTGTTACTACCGGCGAGCGACGGCCTCACTTTTTCTAAAGCCTAGCGGACGCTTGCGTTCCTCAATTTCTGATCGCGACCGATATGTTCCATTTCGAAAGAGGAACCTGCCCAGCGGCTAGTCGCTGGCGCCATGGAAGCAGCTTCCGATGCGGCCGAAAACATTGGGGTGCAGCGTTCGGGAACCATTTCTGAGAGTGCCCGGTTAGTTCATGGCGCGATAAAGGGGACCATCGTCATGAGGACCAAATATCTCGCTGCGATTGCGATAGCTGTTCTTGCTTGTAGTGGGCTGGTCGTGAATTCCGTCGGCTCGCTTCATCGCGAAAAGCAGTCCACGCCGAGCGCCATACAGGTGGCGGACCGATTAGCTGGGTCCTTGGATCCGTATTTGATACGGTCTGGTAGCTAAAACGGTCGGTGTAACTCAGAAATGCATTGGCGGCGCTGCTTAAGTCATTGGGCAACGCGCCCGATCGGCAAGCAAGGCTGTAACGCCTTTGCCTCACATCCTATCGCGCTCGCCTCCATACGTCGCGTTCCTCGTCTGTCGGATTCAACGCTGCCTCTGCCTACGCTGCAACTTCGTGTCCGTTACTTCCGATATTGGTTCTTTGGCGACTACCGATGATGCGGCGCTGTCGTGAATAACCAGTCGCCAACCAATTAACGAACTCATCGTCTTTGGTCATGGCCTGCTCAACTTCCAGTCCAGTCGGCTTAGGGCGTGCGGCCAACAGATTAAATGCTGCCTCAGCAGATGACAATCTGCCGAACGTCGGCTTGCGGCTCTTAGCCCACGTGCTCACCGATAGGCCTAGCTTCGGCCAGCTGCGCAGCTCCAATGATTTGTGTTCCCGGCTTGCCGGCAACAGCCGCGTCGATGAGCTGGCGGGCCACGTTGGTCACCGAGCTGATACGCGCAACGCGCGGCAACAGGGGGGACGCGAAGCTCAAGACGTTCCGCACCGCGCGCTGGACCGGCCTGCTTTCGGCACGCTCGCCATCCAGGAAGCCTGGCCGCAGGATCGTCAGGGACGGGAAAGCGAGCGCCCTGATCGCCTCCTCCACCTCGCCCTTCGTCCGTGTGTAGAGAAACGGGGATTGTGGGTCGGCGCCCAGGGACGACACCAGCGCGAACCGGCCGACTCCAGCGTCGCGCAGCCGCCGCGCGATCAGCAGCACCAGTTCGTAGTCGACCGCTCGAAATGCTGCTGCCGACCCTGCCGCCGCCCGCGTCGTGCCGAGCGCGCAGATTGCACCGTCGGCTCGCCATTCCTCACCGCCGGCATCAGCAATCAGATCATCGAGCCGAGGATTGGCTACCCGCTCCTCGGGCGGCATCGCACGCCGCGTCGGCGCGATGATGCGCGTGATGCGAGGGTCCGTAAGAGCGAGCGTCATCGCGCGGCCGCCAACCAGCCCCGTCGCGCCTACGATGAGCAATGTGGTCATGATCATCCCGTCTTGAATTTGCAGATCTTGGATTTGCAGATCTTGGATTTGCAGGCCGAGTGTACAGGAACCGGTTGCCACGGCAACTTCGACGCCTGCGTCGCGACGATCTCCAAGCCTGGCATGTATCGAGGTTGTGCCGCGGGGAATTCCTTGCCGCTTTGTCCCGTCAACCTGACTTGCAAGTAAATGCTCTTCTCCCGTCTGTCCCCATCGCTTGGGACAGACGCCCGCACCGTAGTGCGCTAGTCTGGTCCCAAGGACACAACAATCCAGAGGAAACGGCCTTGAGCACCGCGCCGCGCATCGACATCGACCCTGCTTCGTTCTGGGCCGATCCCTATCCGATGCTTGCAAGAATGCGCAAGGAGGCGCCGATCGCCTTCGTGCCGCAGCTCGGCTCGACGCTGCTGACCAGCCGCGACGACATCTCGATCTCCGAGAAGCAGATCGACGTGTTCTCCTCGCACCAGCCCGCCGGCCTGATGAACCGGCTGATGGGCCACAACATGATGCGCAAGGACGGCGAGGCGCATCAGGTCGAGCGCCGCGCGATGTTTCCGACGGTGTCGCCGAAGACCGTGAAGGCGCACTGGACCGCGCTGTTCCAGGCCCATGCCGACCGCATTCTCGATTGCGTAGAGCCCGGGCGGATCGACTTCATGCGCGACTTCGCGCTGCCGTTCTCGGGCGAATGCCTGAAGTCGATCACCGGCCTCACCAATATCGGCTTTGGCGATATGGACGCGTGGTCGCAAGGCATGATCGAGGGCATCGCCAACTATTCCGGCGATCCCGCGGTCGAGGCGCGCTGCCATGCGGCCACATCAGGCATCGATGCCGCCATCGATGACATCCTGCCGGTGATGCGCAAGAACCCCGACCAGAGCATTCTCGGCGTGCTTCTCGCCGCCGGCATGCCGATGGAGAGCGTGCGCGCCAACGTCAAGCTTGCGATCTCGGGCGGCCAGAACGAGCCGCGCAAGGCGATCGCCGGCACGGTGTGGGCGCTGCTCTCCCATCCCGATCAGCTCGATCTGGTGCGCAAGGGCGAGGTGTCCTGGCTCGAGG
Source organism: Bradyrhizobium sp. CCGB20 (assembly GCF_024199855.1). Classification (NCBI taxonomy): domain Bacteria; kingdom Pseudomonadati; phylum Pseudomonadota; class Alphaproteobacteria; order Hyphomicrobiales; family Nitrobacteraceae; genus Bradyrhizobium; species Bradyrhizobium sp. CCGB20. The sequence goes on from NZ_JANADN010000001.1 coordinate 1,457,198, forward strand.
CGTTCGAGGAATATGCCCGCTGGATCTCGCCGATCGGCATGTCGCCGCGGCGCATCGCAAAGCCGTGGTCGATCCGCGACGTGTCGTTCGAAACCGACGAGCGCGTGTTCCTGATGTTCGGCTCCGCCAATCGCGACGAAAAGCATTTTGAGCGGGCCGATCAGTTCGACGTGCGGCGCGATACCTCCAAGAGCGTCGCCTTCGGCGCCGGCCCGCATTTCTGCGCCGGCGCCTGGGCCTCGCGCGCCATGATCGCCGACGTCGCGCTGCCGACCGTGTTCGCGCGTGCCAAACAGCTCGAGATCGCCGGTGACGAGCCGGTGCGGATCGGCGGCTGGGCGTTCAGGGGCTTGCAGAATTTGCCGATGAAGTGGCATTAGCTTGCGAGGCATCTGTGCTTCGCGCCAGTGAGCACGCGCTTACCACACTAGCGGTGTCATCGCCCGCGAAGGCGGGCGATCCAGTACGCCGCGGCAGCCGTGTGAAGCATCGGCGTCTCTCGAATACTGGATTCCCAGCCTTCGCGGGGAATGACAGTGAGGTCGCGGAACGAGCTTTTCGCCTCAGCAGCCCCGGTCCGCCATGATGTCATCATGCCCCTGTTTTGCCCGACGAGTCAAACCGACTTCGGATAATACGCAAGTCGTTGATTTTCCATGCTCCGGCTACTGTGCATGGGGTTGTTTTCGCGGTTTTGGTTCCGGTCGCGTGTCCCAAGGCGCGAACGCGCGCGGCCTTCACATCCGCGTGCAGAAAAATTCCATCTTCATTCCCACGGCCGCTTGAAAGATTAATCATGCGCGCCGCCACGCGCGCAGTGCTCGCATCGCTATTTTTCCGCGTGTCTCGACACCTTCGCCGCTCCGCACCATCATTCTCGAAACGTGAATGATGACGGCCGCACGCGGCCCGGAGTGTTGAATGCAGCGTCGTGACTTCCTGAAATTGTCCGTTGGAACAGCGGCCGCCGCTGCATTCGCTTCGCGAGCGAGCGCGCAAGGCGTTGTGAAGGAAATTCGTATCGGCTACCAGAAGAGCGGCGTTCTGGTCATCGCGCGCCAGCAGGCGTCCCTGGAAAAACATTTCACGCCGCAGGGCATCGAGGTGAAATGGGTCGAGTTCTCGTCGGGCCCGCCGATGATGGAGGCGATGAATGTCGGCAGCGTCGATTTCGGCGCGGTCGGCGATTCACCGCCGGTGTTCGCGCAGGCCGCTGGCGCTGCGATCGTCTATGCCGCGGGCCAACCCATCACCAACGGCCAGGGCATCCTGGTGCCGAAGGATTCGCCGATCCGCAACATCGCCGACCTGAAGGGCAAGCGTATCGGCTTCACCAAGGGCTCCAGCGCGCACAACATCGTGGTGCAGACGCTGGAGAAGGCCGGTCTCACCTATGCCGACATCACGCCGGTCTATCTGACGCCGCCGGATGCAGGTCCGGCGTTTGCCAATGGCAGCATCGAGGCCTGGGCGATCTGGGATCCGTATTTTGCGATCGGCGAAACCAAACAGAGCGGCCGCATCCTGATCAATGCGCGCGAGGTCACCAAGACCAATTCCTTCTACATCGCCAACCGCGAGTTTGCGAAGAACCACGGCGCCATCCTGCAACAGATCGTCGACGTGACCACCGCGGCCGGCAAATGGGCCGAGCAGCATCGTGACGAGGTCGCCAAATCGCTTGCCGCGATCACCGGCGTCCCGCTGGACATCCAGACCGTCGCGGCCAATCGCGCGAACTTCGTGGTCGGCCCCGTCACCGACGACATCGTCGTGACCCAGCAGGGCGTCGCCGACCGCTTCCACAAGCTCGGCCTGATCCCGAAGCCGATCGTCATCCGCGACATCGTCTGGCGCAACCCGGCAGCCTGATCGTGCCGACCACTCTCCCCACGCACAAGGGTTTGAACATGAGGCGTATCATTCAGCGTCTGATCGCGGCCATCGTGCTGTCGATCGGCATCGTCGCCGCCGCGGTCGGCACCTCCTACGGGCAGGACAAGGTGGTCCGTATCGGCTACCAGAAATACGGCAAGCTGGTGCTGCTCAAGAGCAAGGGCACGCTGGAGCCGAAGCTCGCCGCCGACGGCTACAAGGTGGTGTGGACCGAATTCCCGTCCGGACCGCCGCTGCTCGAGGCACTCAATGTCGGCGCGATCGATTTCGGCAACACCGGCGAAGCCCCGCCGATCTTCGCGCAGGCCGCCGGCGCGCCCATCCAGTATGTCGCCTACGAGCCGCCGGCGCCGAAGGGCGAGGCGATCCTGGTGCCGAAGGACAGCCCGCTGAAATCGGTCACCGACCTCAAGGGCAAGAAGGTCGCGCTCAACAAGGGCTCCAACGTTCATTATCTCCTGGTCAAGGCGCTGGAGAAGGCGGGCGTCAAATATTCCGAGATCGAGCCGGTGTTCCTTGCGCCTGCCGATGCGCGTGCCGCCTTCGAGCGTGGTGCGGTCGATGCCTGGGTGATCTGGGATCCGTTCCAGGCCGCCGCCGAAGCTGCCACCGGTGCGCGCACGCTCGCCGACGGCACCGGCATCGTTGCGAACTACCAGTTCTACTTCTCCTCGAAGAAGTTTCTCGACGCCAATCCGAAGATCGTCGACGTCGTGCTCGCCGAGCTCAGCGCGATCGACGACTGGGCCAAGGGCGACATCCATGCGGTCGCCGAGCAACTGGCGCCAGCGATCGGCCTGTCCGTGCCGGTGGTCGAGGTGGCGCTGAAGCGGCAGGCCTACGGCATCAAGCCGATCACGGATGCCGTCATCGCCGATCAGCAGCAGGTTGCGGACGCGTTCTTCGCGCTCAACCTGATCCCGAAAGCAATCAAGATTTCCGACGTGGCGCGGAGGCCAGGTTCATGAGTAAGCAGTCTAACGCCAACATCCTCTGGTTCCTGCCGACCCACGGTGACGGTCGTTATCTCGGCACGGGCATCGGCGGCCGCGAGGTCAACTTCAACTATCTGCGCCAGATCGCGCAGGCCGCCGACCAGCTCGGCTATTTCGGCGTGCTGTTGCCGACGGGGCGATCCTGCGAGGATTCCTGGATCGTCGCCTCGAGCGTCGCGCCCTTCACCGAGCGGCTGCGTTATCTCGTGGCCGTCCGCCCCGGCCTGCAATCGCCGAGCGTCGCCGCGCGCATGACCGCGACGCTGGACCGCATCAGTAACGGCCGGCTGCTCGTCAACGTCGTCACCGGCGGTGACCCCGTCGAGAACAAGGGCGACGGTATCTTCCTCGGCCATGACGAGCGCTACGAGGTCACCCGCGAGTTCCTCAGTGTCTACAGCGACCTGCTCGCCGGCAAGACCGTCGATGTCGAGGGCAAGCACATCCATGTCGAGGGCGGCAAGCTGCTGTTTCCCCCGGTGCAGTCGCCGCGCCCGCCGCTGTATTTCGGCGGCTCCTCGGATGCCGGCATCGACGTCGCCGTCGACGCCGTCGACAAGTACCTCACCTGGGGCGAGCCGCCGGCTCTGGTTGCCGAGAAGGTCGCGAAGGTGAGGGAAGTCGCCGCCGCGCGCGGACGAAAGCTCTCCTTCGGCATCCGCCTTCACGTGATTGTTCGCGAGACCAACGAAGAAGCCTGGCGCGCAGCCAACGAGCTGATCAAGCATGTCAGCGACGACACCATCGCGACCGCGCAGAAGAACTTTGCCCGCATGGACTCCGTCGGCCAGCAGCGCATGGCACAGCTCCACGGCGGCAAGCGCGACAAGCTCGAGATCGCCCCGAACCTGTGGGCCGGCGTCGGCCTCGTGCGCGGCGGCGCCGGCACGGCGCTGGTCGGCGACGCCAAGACCGTCGCGGCCCGCATCAAGGAGTATCAGGACATCGGCATCGATACCTTCATCATGTCGGGCTACCCGCATCTGGAGGAAGCCTATCGCTTCGCCGAGCTGGTGTTCCCGCTGCTCTCGCTGGAGCAACCCTCTAACGTGACCAGGCTGCATTTCAATGGCGGTCCCTTCGGCGAAACGGTCGGCAGCGACTACCGTCCGCAGCATAAGGTGTCGCAGTCATGAGCCTGATCGACAGCGTTTCGCTTCCGCGCGGCTTGCGTCTGCCGCGCGTCGACGGCCTGATCCAGTGGATCGTGCCGCTTGCCATCATCGCGGTCTGGCAGGTCGCCAGCGTCACCGGCTTCGTGCCGACGCGCGTGCTGCCGGCGCCGAGCGACGTTCTGCTCGCGGGCTGGAAGCTGCTGCTGTCCGGCGAGCTCGGCCGCAACATCTGGGTCTCGTTCTGGCGTGCCTCGATCGGCTTCCTGATCGGCGGCGGCATCGGCTTCGCCTTCGGTCTTGCCAACGGCCTGTCGCAGCTCTCGGCCAAGCTCACCGACACCACGCTGCAGATGGTGCGCAACGTGCCGCATCTGGCGCTGATCCCGCTGGTCATCCTGTGGTTCGGCATCGACGAGAGCGCAAAGCTGTTCCTGGTGGCGCTGGGCGTGTTCTTCCCGATCTACCTCAACACGCTGCACGGCATCCGCACCGTCGATCCGCAGCTGATCGAGATGGGTCGCATCTACGGCATGACCGACAGCGAGCTGTTCCGCCGCGTGATCTTCCCGGGCGCGTTGCCCTCGATCTTCGTCGGCATCCGCTTCGCGCTCGGCATCATGTGGCTCACCCTGATCGTCGCCGAGACCATCGCGGCGTCCTCGGGCCTCGGCTACATGGCGATGCAGGCGCGCGAGTTCATGCTGATCGACGTCGTCGTGCTCTCGATCCTGATCTACGCCCTGCTCGGCAAGCTCGCCGACAGCGCCTCCCGCGTGCTGGAGCGCCTGACGCTCTCCTGGCACCCCGCCTTCCAGAAACGTTGAGCAGAAATACTGGGAATCACATGCAGACAGCGCTTCGTACGTCCCTTCCCGAAACCGAACTCGCCAGCCGCGCCAATTTCGCGCCTCACGCCCGCGTCGTGCGCGAGGAGCGCCCGGCACAGGTCAGCGGCCTGCCGCTCAGCATCCGCGGCTTGCGCAAATCCTTTGGCGACAACGAGGTGCTGCGCGGCATCGATCTGCACATCCCCGCCGGCCAGTTCGTCGCCATCGTCGGCAAGAGCGGTTGCGGCAAGAGCACGCTGCTGCGGCTCATCGCCGGCCTCGAGAAGTTCGACGCCGGCAGCATCGGTTTTGGCGACGAAGTCCAGGCGGAGGACATCCGCGTGATGTTCCAGGAGCCCCGCCTGCTGCCCTGGGCGCGCGTGCTCGCCAATGTCGAGGTCGGCCTCGGTCGCGACCGCTCATCCAGCGATGCGCATGCCCGCGCGGAGCAGGCCCTGACCGAGGTCGGGCTCGCCGACAAGCGCGACCAGTGGCCTTCGGTGCTGTCGGGCGGCCAGAGGCAGCGCGTCGCGCTCGGCCGCGCGCTGGTCTCTCGTCCCCGCGTGCTCGCCTTCGACGAGCCGCTCGGCGCGCTGGACGCGCTGACCCGCATCTCGATGCAGCGGCTGCTGGAGCGTGTCTGGCGCGATCAGGGCTTTACCGCGATCCTGGTCACCCACGACGTCGCCGAGGCGGTGGCCCTGGCGGACCGGGTGCTGGTGATCGAGGAGGGCCGTATTGCCCATGACGTCACGGTTAACGCGGCCCGGCCGCGCCAGCGCGGCTCCGCCGAGCTGGCGAGCCTCGAAGGCTCGATCCTCAGCCACCTTTTGTCGGCGGACGATCGTACCTAAATAGAAGGGAACCCCGCTTCGGGGAGCTTGCCATGAATGTAGTGCCCCGCGATCTCATGACCGAAATTGCCGTCTCGCCTGCCGATTTCCGCGGTGCCATGCGCCACCTCACCGGCGGTGTCAGTGTCATCACCGCCGGGCGGGGCAAGGACATCACCGGCATGACGGTGACCTCGGTGACCTCGCTGTCGGTCGAGCCGCCGACGCTGCTGGTCAGCATCAACCGCGATGCCTCGTCCTTCCCTCTGATCCGCCGCTACGGCGCCTTCGGCGTGAACATCCTCGCGGCTGACCAGCTCGACGTCGCCGAGCGTTTTGCCGGCAAGGGCGGGCTGAAGGGCCCTGATCGCTTTGCGGGCAGCCGTTGGGTGACATCAGTCTCCGGTGTTCCGCTGCTGGTCGGCGCGTTGTCCGCGGTCGATTGCGAGGTCGAGGAGATCGTCGAACGCCACTCGCACGGCATCGTCATCGGCCGCGTCAGGGACGTCAGGAATTCGACGCGCAACGCCGCATTGGCCTATTGGCACGGCCAGTATGTGGCGGTCGATCAGGACGAAGACGCGGCCCGTCTCGCGGAAGTCAGCGTTCCCGCACGCGGCCGGCGCGGCGTTTGATCGCTGCCGGCCGCACAGGCTGGCCTTTTCCCCGTCATCGCTCTAGAAGCGCCCTGAGGCGTCCCGCCGGGGCGGCAACGGAGCGGAACGATGAAGCGCGTCGCGACCCTAGCCTTCTACGCCATCGGTGCGCTCGCGATCGCCTATCTCGCGCTCTACGCCTACGCGATGTTTTCAGGCCAGCCGATCGTACCGGGCGACCCCATCCACATCTTCCGCAAGCCAGACGCGCCGAGCTATTCGTGAGATTTAGTAGGGTGGGTTAGCCTTGCGGTTGCGCGAAGCGCAGACCGCTGGGCGTAACCCACCTCTTTTGTTTCCGCGGATGCCGACCGTGGTGGATTACGCCTTCGGCTAATCCACCCTACGGCACCTTCGTTCAACCCTTTAAAATCGCGAGCGCCAGGGCCTGCGCGCGCGGCACGATGCTGTCGATCTCCAGATATTCCTCCGGCGTGTGCGCGAGCCCGCCGACCGGCCCGAGACCGCAGATGGTCGGCGTGCCGACCGCAGCCGTAAAGCCGGAATCGGCGCAGCCGCCGGAGAACTCGCCCTGCAGCGTGGTGAGGCCGACCTGCCTTGCGGCGGCCTGATAACCCTCGAACAGCGCCCTCGACTCGGCGCTCTGCACCACCGGCACAAACTCGCCCTTGATCGTCAGCGTTGCGCTGGTGCCCGGCACGTAAGGTGTCGCGATGATCTTTTCGATCGCGGCCATGATCCGCGCGCGATCAGCGGGATCGACATAGCGCAGGTCGATCTGGCCCTCGGCATAAGGCGCCGTGGTGTTGACGGACTGGCCGCCCGAGACGAGACCGACATTGAGCGTGATGCCCTTGTCGAGATCGGTCAATGCGTGGATCTGGACGATCTTGTGCGCGAGCTCGCCGATCGCGCTGACGCCGGCGGCGAAATTGGCGCCCGAATGCGCGGCTTTGCCGGTGATGGCAAAATGCATGAAGATGCCGCCCTTGCGGCCCGTGACGATATTGCCCGTGGGCCGGCCTGGCTCGGAATTGAACACCGCGCGGGCGGCGCGTCCCTCGCGCTCGATCACGGGACGGCAGGAGGGCGAGCCGATCTCCTCGTCCGAGGTGATCAGAACCTTGATCGGATGCGGTGAGCCGCCGAATTTGTGGAAGGCGGTTGCCACGAACACGTTCATGACGAGGCCGGACTTCATGTCGGAGACGCCGGGGCCATAGGCGCGGTTGTCCTTGATCGTGAACGGGCGGCGCCCGGCCTCGCCCTTACCGAACACGGTGTCGCGATGGCCCATCAACAGCACCGGCTTCTCGTTGCTGCCGGGCTTGGCGACATCGGCATGGATCGCATCGCCGAAGGTGGCGTTGGCCTCGCGCCGGAACGGAATGCCGTGCTCGGCAAAATGCCGCTCGAACCGCGCACCGACCGCATCGACGCCTTCCTTGTCATAGGAGCCGGAATCGATGTTCACGACATCGCGCAGCAGATCGATCATCGCCTGCCGCTGCGACGCCAGCCAGTCCGTGATTTGAGCTTCCGACATGTTGTCCCTCGCGTGGTTCTTCACGCGGGGTTATAGGGCATGGCGCAGGCGCGACCTAGTCGCCGGATGCGGTGCCGCCATGTGTTCGCTCCGGTAGCCCGGATGAGCGAAGCGATATCCGGGGAGCCGCCGTGCCGGCACGGTCCCGCATGTCGCTCCGCTCATGCGGGCTATGATGCTTCCTCCAAGTCGGCAACAGTCTAACGGCGCGGTTCTGCCTTCGCCTCCACACCGCGAAGCTGCGTCGCGACAGTCAACGTGCCGATCTTTCGACCCATCTCCTTGCCGACTTCGGTCGAGAACCGGTAGTGAAAGCCCGCCCAGATACGGGCGTTGGAGACTTCGTCGCTATAATCCTGCAGCCGCGACCATTTTCGCGTGACACCCGGCGCCGTGGGGCTGGTCAATGAGAACTCGCCGAAATCTCCGACGACATTCTGGAGCACGGTCGAAATCGTGGCCGAGACGATGCAGTGAGCGCAGGGATATTCCGGATGCATCGGCGTTTCCCCCAGCGGCAGCCAGGATGGATCGCGGGGCGTCGCCGGATTTGAGGTCAGGTCGGCGTTGCGTATGGCCGTGATTGGTCGCCACAGATTGTAATGGTACTTTGCGTCGAATACGGCGACGATGGCGTCGTTGCCGGCAATTGACGTCAACGCGAACAGCCGGGCGCAGTCGACGAGATCCATGCCCTTTGCCGTTGCCGCTTGCCTCACGATGGGATTGTAGGTGCGGGCGCCGACGAAGAACCAGAATCGACCAATGGTCGTTTGCTCCGGCGTCCGGATCGGGCTGCTCCGGCTGCCGACCTCACGGATCTCGTTGACGTCCCGGGTCCAGACTGTTGAATCGAGCGCCGGCGGCGGTGCGGGGCGAAATTGCGATCCGGAGGCCAGGACCCATGGCGTCGTCGCACCCGTGGTGGAGAAGAGCGGGACGGCGGTCGGAACGTAGGCGCCCGGTGTCGTCAGGGGCCGGTAGGTTTCCGTGGCGGCGCTGCCGTCATTGGCACGAAGCTCGATGATCTTGGTCGCGGCCTCTTTCCCAAGGTTGATGCCGGCGACCTTGGTCACACCGTCGGCAATCGGCGCCAGAGAGTTCGTCAACGTCGCATCCAGGTCCTGCTTGAGGTCTGGATGGAGCGACAGCAGCACATCGTGAGCGGCCGCTGCTGCGGCAGCTTCCCGCGACGTCGAGCGGTCCGCTGACAACGAGAATTTGTACGGCGTGTAACGGCGGTCGATCGCGTTGACGGCTTCGAACATTGCGACGTGCATCATGGACAAGGTGCGGCTGTGGGGTGCCGGAAGAATTTGCTTCTCGGCCGCGATCGCATCGGCCTTTGCGTTCCAGTCCATGATCACGTCAGCGCGCGCGAGCGTCGCCGAGGCCGCGAGCAGCAAAACGACCATCGATAGGCGGGAGATCGTCGTGGAGGAGTATTTCATGGCTTGCCCTTTCGAGGTGAAGGACGTGTGCGAAGGCGGAGGCGGTCTCTCGCCGATGTCGCCTCACTCGAAAATTCTACCGGTCCCGGCGCGTATCGATAGTGAACTGCTTCACGCGCAGCAGGCCTTGGTCCCGAAAACGAATTTGTCCTGCCCGGCACAATGGTAACGTTCCAAATGGGTCGGCTTGGCTTACCGTTCGCGCACCATTGCAGTGTCAGTTATAATTCGGACAAGCTGCCAGTTGGACGTGCCGAAGTCCGTGACTGAATTTTCAAGGCAGCTTGCGTGCCGTCGGCAGGCCGTGCCTTGCTCTCGCTCGAAGAGCTCTTTCCAAAGCGACATTTGTCATCGTTCTAGCTTCGACGGAGGGAAAACATGCCGCTGTTCATCTCGTACGTCTCATACTCAAATGCCGGCATCAAAGGATTGGTCGACAAGCCGTCCGATCGCACCGCGGTCATTGGTGCGATGATCGAGAAGGCTGGCGGGAAGCTCCAGGGAGCGTTCATGACGACAGGCGCACATGACGCGCTGATCGTTGCGGAGTTCCCCGACGGAGCCGATGCTGTCGCCATCGGAATGGCAGCCGCGGCGAGCGGCGCCATCGCCAAGATCGAAACCGTACGCGCCTGGAAGATGGGCGACTTCAAGAGCATCGCGGAAAAGGCCGCGAAGCTTGCAAGCGTCTACGTTCCGCCGGGCAAGTAGCTTGATGTGAGCGTGGCGCCGCGATGAGGCAAAACACTCGGTCGCCATGGCCGGCGCGTCCCGGCCATTCGCCCGCTTCACGTGAGAATGCCCGGGACTGGCCCGGGCATTCGTTCGTCAGCTTGTGTGCTCTGGGGCCCTACGCCCCCACCATCGGCATCCGCGGATACTCACCCGGCGTTCCCGCCGGCGTGATCGGAATGCCGCCGTCGGAATATTCGTTGAGCTTGTTGCGCAGCGTGCGGATCGAGATGCCGAGGATGTTGGCGGCGTGGGTCCGGTTGCCGAGGCAGTGCTTCAGCGTCTCCAGGATCAGGTCGCGCTCGACGTCGGCGACGGTGCGGCCGACCAGCGCGCGCGTCACCTGCTCGGCGGCCATGGTGGCATGCGCCACGGCCGGCGCGGTCTTGGCGAGGTCGAGGCGGTCGCCGTCCGGCGTGATGATCGCGTCGGGGCCGATCTCGTCGCCCTGCGCCATCAGCACCGCACGGTGCATGGTGTTTTCGAGCTCACGGACGTTGCCCTGCCAGCGGTTGGTGGAGAGCACGCGGCGCGCTTCCGCCGAGATCGGGCGCATCGGCACGCCGTTGGCCTCGGCGTATTTCTTCACGAAGTGCTGGGCGAGTTCCAGAATGTCGGCGGGGCGCTCGCGCAGCGGCGGGATCTTCAGGTTGACGACGTTGAGGCGGAACAGCAGATCCTCGCGGAACGTGCCTTCGCGCACGGCCTCCGCCAGATTGCGGTTCGAGGTCGCGATGATGCGGATGTCGACAGGGACGGGCTTGGTGCCGCCGACGCGATCGATGACGCGCTCCTGAATGGCGCGCAGCAGCTTCGATTGCAGGCGGACGTCCATCTCCGAGATTTCGTCGAGCAGCAGCGTGCCGCCGGTCGCCTCCTCGAACTTGCCGATGCGGCGGGCGACCGCGCCGGTGAAGGCGCCCTTCTCGTGGCCGAACAGTTCGGATTCCAGGAGATGCTCGGGGATCGCGGCGCAGTTGATCGAGATGAAGGGGCGCTTGACGCGCGCCGAGCGGGTGTGGACGTAGCGCGCCAGCACTTCTTTGCCGGTGCCGGATTCGCCGGTGATCATCACCGAGGCGTCCGAACCCGCGATCTGCTGGGCGAGCTTGATCACCTTGGCCATCGCCTCGTCGCGATAGACCAGTTCGCGGGAATCGTTGGCGACCGCGGCGAGCACGGCTGCGATCAGTTCCGGATCCGGCGGCAGCGGGATGTATTCCTTGGCGCCGGCATGGATCGCGGCGACCGCGGCGCGGGCGTCGTTGGTAATGCCGCAGGCGACGATCGGCGCGTGGATGTGCTCGGCTTCGAGCCGCATCACGAGGTCGCGGATGTCGAGGGCGACGTCGACCAGCAGGAGGTCGGCACCCTTGCCGCCGCGCAGCACACGCATCGCCTGCTCGTGATCCTCGGCGTGGGTCACGGTGGCGCCGTTCTCCATCGCGATCTTGGTGGCGGTGGTGAGCTGGCCCTTCAATGTGCCAACGATGAGAAGCCGCATGTCAATCTCCTGTCCGTCTGGTCGCGCTGCCGCGCGTCATGTCCTGCGCTACTAGCTGCGTTCAGTCTTGATGATTTCGGTCATGGTCACGCCGAGCTTGTCCTCGACGAGGACGACTTCGCCGCGGGCGACCAGCTTGTTGTTGACGTAGATGTCGATGGCCTCGCCGACGCGGCGGTCGAGCTCGAGCACGGTGCCGGGCCCGAGCTTCAACAGCTCGCTGACGTCCATCTTGGAGCGGCCGAGCACGGCCGAGACCTGCACCGGCACGTCGAACACGGCCTCGAGGTCGGCGGCGGCGCGCGTCGCATATTCGTCCTCGTTGTAGCCGACGTCGGCGGTCGGCGGCAGCGGGCCGTTGAGATCGGGCAGCGGGACCTGTCCGTCGGTGTCGCTCATGGTTTAGCTCCCCCTGCGGGACGCGATATAGCGTCCGACCATTTCGTCGATCTTGGCCGCGATGGCGCCGCGTTCCAGCACCACGCCGCCATCGGCCCATTCGATCCGGCAGTCGCCGGTGACAATTTCGGGCTCGGCCAGGATCACGAGCCGGCCCTCGAAGCCGCTCTGCTTGGCGAGCCGCTCGATCTTCTCGCGCGCGCTGTCGTAGAGCGCGTCGTTGATGCGGACGACGAGATGCGGCGTCGCGACCAGGTGCGAGAAGCAGTCCTTGACCAGCGCCATGATCTCGCCGAGCGGTTCGGCGGCGACCAGATCGGCGCACAGCTTGCGCGCCACGGCCACGGCGACGTCGACCGCCTCGGTCTCCATCTTGGACTCGATGTTGCCGATGCCGGACGCGATGCCCCGGACGGCGATGTTGATCTCTTCCATGGCGAGCGCGACGCGGCGGTCGCTTTCGGCCTTGGCTTCGCGCTGGCCGGCGGCAAAGCCGTCCTGATAGGCGCGCGCCTCGGCTTCGGCGACCTTCTGGGCGATTTCGGCCGCGGTCGCAGCCTTCTCGCGCGTCGTCCGCTCCGGCGCCGCGAAGTCGGTGTCGAACAGGAATTTTGCCGGGGCGCCCATCAATACACCAGCTCGTCGTCGGCGCGGTTCTTGGTCAGCATGATCTCGCCCTTGGCGGCGAGGTCCTTTGCGAGGTTGACCAGCAGCGCCTGGGCCTCGTCGACGTCGCGCAGGCGCACGGGTCCCATTGCCGCCATGTCGTCCTGGAGCATCTTGGCCGCGCGCGAGGACATGTTGCCGAAGAAGAAGTTGCGGACGTCCTCGTTGGCGCTCTTGAGCGCGACGCCGAGCTTGTCCTTGTCGACATTGCGCATCAGGGTCTGGGCCGAACCGGAATCCAGCTTCACCAGGTCGTCGAAGGTGAACATCAGCGCCTTGATGCGCTCGGCCGATTCGCGGTTGTCCTCTTCCAGCGAGGTGATGAAGCGGGTTTCGGTCTGGCGGTCGAAATTGTTGAAGATTTCCGCCATCACCTCGTGGGCGTCGCGGCGGCGGGTCTGCGACAGGTTGGACATGAATTCGGTGCGTAGCGTCTTTTCCACGCTCTCGATCACCTCCTTCTGCACCGCTTCCATCTTCAGCATGCGGTTGACGACGTCGAGCGCGAGCTCCTCGGGGAAGATGCCGAGCACGCGCGCGGCGTGTTCCGGCTTCAGCTTCGACAGCACGACCGCGATGGTCTGCGGATATTCGTTCTTGAGATAGTTCGCGAGCACCTCTTCCTGCACGTTGGAGAGCTTCTCCCACATGTTGCGGCCCGCGGGGCCGCGGATCTCGTCCATGATGCCGTTGACGCGCTCGGGCGCCAGATATTGCTGGAGCAGCCGCTCGGTAGCGTCGAAATTGCCCATCAGCGCGCCGGAAGCCGACATGCGCGAGACGAATTCGAGCAGCATGTCCTCCACCGTGTCGACTTCGACGGTGCCGAGCGTCGACATCTCCAGCGAGAGCTGGCGCACCTCGTCGTCGTCGAGCAGCGACCAGATCTTGCCGCCATATTGCTCGCCGAGCGCCAGCATCAGGATCGCGGCACGCTTCGGTCCCGCCACTGTTTCGGCCTTGCCGCCTGTGCGGCTGCCGGCGCGCTGGCCGAGCGTGGAGATCACGCTGGTGATGTCGTTCGAGTTGGCGTTTTGCAAGGAGGCGGCCATGTCAGATCACTTCTTGATTCACTTGGCTAGGATTACTTGGCTGGTTCGGTCAGCCACTGGCGGATGATGGCGACGGTTTCGTTGGGGTTGCGTTCGGCGAGCTCGCCGACGCGATGAACGGACTGGGCGTGGACCTGGCCCTGAATGGTGGCGACGTCGATTGCGCTCGCGGCGCCGCCCGGAAGCAGCGGCTGGCCGCTGGCGGCCGGCGCGGCGTCGTCGCTCGCGGCCGGGCCGGTGAGGACGCCGGAGATGGCGGCGGCGACCTCGTCGGAGGCGAGGATGCGCTTGACCAGCGGGCGGATCACCAGGAACAGCACGACCAGGCCCAGCAGCATCATCACGCCGAGCTCGACGAAGTACATGACGTCGTCCTTGGTGAACTGGAGCATGCCGAGGAAGCCTGCGGGCTCGCCGATCGGGGCGGTGGAGGGGGCGTCGGCGAAGCGCAGATTGACGACCTCGACCTGGTCGCCGCGCTTCTGGTCGAAGCCGATCGCCGAGCGCACCAGCGCGGAGATGCGGTCGAGCTGCTCCTTGGTGCGGTCCTGATAGGCCAGCTCGCCCTTGTCGTTCTTGGAATAGATGCCGTCGACCAGCACCGCGACCGAGATGCGGTTGACCCGGCCGGCCTCGGTCACCTCGGTCTTGGTGGTGCGGGAGATCTCGTAATTGTTGGTCTCTTCGGTCTTCTTGCTCTGGTCCTTCGCCGCCGGGCCGCTGTTCTGCTGGTTGCCGGGCAGCTCGTTGTTGACCGTGACCTGGCCGTTGTTGTCGGCGGTCATGCTCTGCTCTTCGCGGGTCTGGCTCGAGCGCAGCACGCGGCCTTCGGGGTCGAACTTGTCCGAGGTCTGGGTGACCTTGTTGAAGTCGAAATCGGCGGAGAGCTGGACGCGGGCGCGGCCGGAGCCGACCACGGAGGAGACGATGTCCTCGACCTGCTTGCGCATCCGCTTCTCGAAGGAGATGCGGCGCTCGTCGCCGACCGCCTGCTCCGGATCGGTCGCGGCGCCGTCGGCGAGCAGCTGGCCGGCCTCGTCGACGATCGAGACCCGCTGCGGCTTCAGCCCGTTGACGGCGGAGGCGACGAGGTGGCGGATGGCGCGGATCTGCTGGGCCTCGAGCGAGCCGCGGACCCGGACCACGATCGAGGCCGACGGCTCCGGCGCCTCGCGCGAGAACAGCGGGCGCTCGGGCAGCACGAGGTGGACGCGGGCGGCCTGGATGCGGTCGATGGCGCGGATGGTGCGGGCGAGCTCGCCCTCGAGCGCGCGGAGGTGATTGATGTTCTGGACGAAGGAGGTGGTGCCGAGCGCATCCGACTTGTCGAACACCTCATAGCCGACACCGCCGCCCTTGGGCAGGCCGCCCTCGGCGAGCTTCATGCGGAGGCGGGTGACCTTGTCCTTGGGCACCATGATGATGCTGCCCTCATTCCGGATCTCGAACTGGATGCCCTGGCGCTCCAAGTCCTTGATAATGCCGGAAGAATCTTCGACCGAGAGGTCGGTGAACAGCGTCGTCATCTGCGGCGTGGTCACGCGCATGATGACGAACGCGAAAAAGCCGATGAGCGCGGCGGTGACCGCGATCATCGCCCCGAACCGGGCGGCGCCGATACCCTTTAAGAAGTCCGCAAGACCTTGCAAGCAACCGCCCCGACAGCTTCGGCTGCTTTCACTGGAAAGGCCGACTGGGCAATTATTGCCTAGGGGATGGTTTCGATATGGTTAACGAAGATTAAGAGCTGGGACAAAAGTCGCGCCAAAAGGAAACATGAAAAAAATCGGCCTCGCAGGGCGAGGCCGATTTTCGTCAAAAGCCGCAGATTTCCGGATCGCTTACTGGCGATATTGCTGGATGCGGGTGGTGCGAAGACCCGCCAGACCGTGCTGGTCGATGGAAAACTGCCAGGAGAGGAATTCGTCGACTGTCAGGGTATAACGGCTGCAGGCCTCCTCGAGGGAGAGAAGTCCGCCACGCACAGCGGCGACGACTTCGGCCTTACGGCGGATGACCCAGCGTTTGGTGCCGGGTGCGGGCAGATCTGCGATCGTCAGCGGACTGCCGTCCGGCCCGATGACGTATTTTACCCTCGGGCGATGGGGTTCTGTCATGGCGTACTCACAAACTCTCAACCACTGAACTCACGCCGTAACCCTACGCGTGCGGGCTTAAAAATCCGCTAAGCCTAAGGCATCAATACAATTCTCGTTGAAAATGACGGGAACGCGACCGTCCCGGGGGGCTGGACACCATGATCCGAGCCGGCCGGGCGGGGTCTTCGTAAATACTTTACTAACAAACGGGGCTTGCGCGCGGTATCGCAAGGCCCTCAGTGTCGTCCCGGCGAAAGCCGGGACCCATACCGCGTGGATCTATCGATGAGACACGGGTCGCAGTACCAAGAATGAATTCCTAACCACGAGTCTTCGCCAAATTTCTCCCTGTGGTTATGGGTCCCCGCGTTCGCGGGGACGACACCGAATTTGTGGCGGCGCCTCTAATTGCTGCTGGTGGCGATGATGCTCTTGACCTGGCTGAGGGTGTAGCTGGCGCCGTCGATGGTGAGCAGCGGCGGCGACTGGGTCAAATCGACCGACGACACCACGCCCTGCACCTGCGCGGCGATGCCGACATTGTTGTTCGCGACGTCCTTGCCCGTAGCCGAGATCGTGTACTTGCCGTCGGGCCATTGCGTGCCGTCATTGCCCATGCCGTTCCAGGTGAAGGGGATGTCGGTGCCGGCCGCGGCGGTATATTTGCCGGTGAACACGGTCTGGCCGGCGGAATTGGCGACGGTGATGTCGACGGTGGAGTCGGAGGGCACGTTGAGATGCCAGGTCGCCGACGACTTCGTCATCGTCGCGGTCGAGCCGTCGACGAGCGCGGTCTTGCCGACGAAGCCCAGCGCCTGGGTCGCCTGCGTGGTCTGCTGCAGGGTGACGAGCTGGGACAGCGAGTCGTTGGTCTTGAGCTGCTGCTCGACGCCGGCGAACTGCACCAGCTGCTGGGTGAACTGGTTGGTGTCGAGCGGATCGAGCGGGTTCTGGTTCTGCAGCTGCGTCGTCAGCAGCGTCAGGAAGGTCTGGAAATTGCCGGCGAGGGTGGATCCCGTGGTCGAGCTCAGCGAGTTCGACGAGGAGGATTTCGGGAGGTCGGTCGTCCCGGAGACGGGAGTAGGCGCGGTGGCGGCATTCGTGGTGGTCATGTTCGAATACTCCTCACACTCTGATGTCGACGCCGCTGCTCGATCCGAGCATGCGGCCGTAGCCGCGCCCGACGGGCGCGGCGGCAACGGTGTCGTCCTCGCTGATGATCAGCCGGCGGGGATTGCCGCCATTGTCGTTGTTCTGGCCGGACTGCTGGCCCGATGAATTCTGGTCGCGCAGGCTGAAGGACAGCCCGTTGCTGCCGGTCTTGAGGCCGGCATCGTCGAGCGCGCGCTGCAGTTGCGGCGCGTCCTGCCGCAGCATCTGCAGCGTCTCCGGCTTCTCGACGGTGAGATGCGAGGTGACCTGGCCGTTGCGGTCGACATTGATGCGGACGTCGATGCGGCCGAGGTCGATCGGATCGAGGCTGATGTCGAAGCGCGTCTTGCCCGCGCGCGCGGCGGCGGCGATCTCGATCGGCACGCCGCTGATCGGCACGGCGGTCGCATTCGCCGCGGTCGCGGTCAGCGTCGCGGTCGATGCGGTCGCGGCCGATGTCGCGTTGGTCAGCGGCGCCTGGATGGTGGAAGCGGCCTGCGCGCTGGTGTCGGTTGGCGTTGCAACGGCCTGCGTGCCCGCATGCGCGTGCGTATTTGCCGTTGCCGGCGTCGCATCGGCGCTGCGATCGGCGGTGCCGGCCTTCGCATCGGTGATGCCGGCGTCTTCTTGCGGCTTGGCGGCCTGCGGATGCGTGGCGTTGGCGGTCGCCGGAGTTTGCGCGGCGTTGGTCTTGCCCGCGTCCTGGCCGATATTGGAGACGTCGGTTTGTTGTTGCGCGGTGGCGACGGCCTTGAACGAAGACTTTGGCGTGCCCTGGTCCACGGCGGCGATCAGCCCGCCATTGGTCTTGGCATCGGTTTTGGCATCGGTCGCGGCCGGATCGGTCGTGCCGGCGGCGGCATCGCCCAGCGTTCCCGTCGTGTCGGCATCGACCTTGGCGCCGGCGGTTTTGGCGCTCTTGTCGCTCGCCGTGGCGGTGTCGGTCTTGCCGCCTGCGATCTGCGCGGCGGTGGAGGCGCTGGCGGCGAGGCCGGCAGCCGCGATCGTCAGCGGCGAGGCGGCGGCATCGCTGGCCTGGCTCGCGGCCGCGTTCGGATCGACCGGCACGCTGGGTGCGGCAACGACAACGCTGGGATCGGGAACGGCGGTCTGCGTCGGGTCGACTTGCGCGGTCGCCGTGGCATCGACGGCGGCAAGCCCGTCGGTGCCGTCGGTCTTGTCGCCCTTGGTCTCGTCGGATTTGTCAGCGGATTTGGCGTCGGACGTCTCGGACTTGTCCTTGGTCTTGTCCTTGGTTTTGGCGGGCTTGGCCGGATCGGCCGCCTCGCTCGCGGCGGGGGCCGGCGTATCGGTGTCGTCGCTGGCCTTGCTCTGCGAGGACTGGTCCGTGGACGACGTATCGCGCGGGCTCTTGTCCGAGGCGGATGACGACGCGGACGAGGCATCGGTCCGGCGCGGCGGGGTGTCCTGCGAATTGTTGCTGATCGCCTGGGTGTTGCTGTCGACCAGCGAGCCGAAGGAATCGTTGGCGGAGGTGTCCCTGGAGCCCTGCGAGCGGGCAGGCTTCTGCTGCGCGCTCTGGACTTGCACGCTGGCTGCTACATCTGACGTCCGACCGACCACGGAAAACCCCTTGGAAACATCTTCGGCCAAGAGGTAGCAAGGAGCGGGCCAGCCCCAGAATGAGCAATTTTATCAAGTAAAATCAGTGACTTGATGAATCGCCCCCGCGGCCGCACGGCCCTCCGCGGCCCCGCCTTTTCTGCCTCCCCGGCAAGAATTGCCCTAAGCTGGCTGCCCGCGTGATTGCTTCACCAGAATGCCGCCTATATTAAAGACGTTACTCTCAGCCGCTTTCGACCGGGCAGTCGTGCCCCCCGGGGGAACCAAGTTCCCGGGGATCGCCGATGTCCCCGCGAGGAAGCCCAGGAACAGCTCAAGCAGCGCGGATCGCCGCACGCCGCCGTCACAACCTTAAGGCCCATGCTCAACAGTCTGGATCTCGAAGGCCGTCCTGAGGACACCAGGGTCGTCGTTGCCATGTCGGGCGGCGTCGACTCCTCGACGACGGCTGCGCTGCTCAAGGCCGAGGGCTACGACGTCGTCGGCATTACGCTCCAGCTCTACGATCATGGCGCGGCGACCCATCGCAAGGGCGCCTGCTGCGCCGGCCAGGACATCCACGACGCCCGCGATGTCGCGGCAAAGCTCGGCATTCCCCATTACGTGCTCGATTACGAGGACCGCTTTCGCGAGTCCGTCATCGACAATTTCGCCGACTCTTACGCGCTCGGCGAGACGCCGGTGCCGTGCATCGAGTGCAATCGCTCCGTCAAGTTCCGCGATCTGCTCAAGACCGCGCGTGAGCTTGGCGCGCAGGCGCTCGCCACCGGCCATTACGTCGCCTCGCGCCGCAGCATTGACGGCTCGCGCGCGCTGGTGTGCGCCGCCGACAGCGACCGCGACCAGAGCTACTTCCTGTTCGCGACCACGCAGGAACAGCTCGACTTCCTGCGTTTTCCGCTTGGTGACATGACCAAGCCCGAGACGCGCGAGCTCGCGCGCCGCTTCGGCCTTGCGGTCGCCGACAAGCACGACAGTCAGGACATCTGCTTCGTGCCGACCGGCCGCTACACCGACATCATCACCCGCCTGCGTCCGAACGCGATGGACCCCGGCGACATCGTCGATCTCGACGGCCACGTGCTCGGGCAACACAACGGCATTGCCAATTTCACTGTCGGCCAGCGCCGTGGCCTCGGCATTGCAGCCAGCGCGCCGCTGTTCGTGGTGCGGCTGGAGGCCGCTAATCGCCGCGTCGTCGTCGGCCCGCGCGATGCGCTGAAGATGCACCGCATCGTGCTGCGTGACGTCAACTGGATCGGCGGCGGCGACATCGACCGCGCCATCGGAAGCGGCCTTGAGATGTTCGTGCGCGTGCGCTCGACCCGCAGCCCGCAGCCGGCCTGGCTGCGCGGCGGCAACGGCCATTACGAAGTCGAGCTCGTCGCCGGCGAGGAGGGCGTCTCGCCCGGACAGGCCTGCGTGTTCTACGACGCGCCCTCGGGGCAGGCGCGCGTGCTCGGCGGCGGCTTTATCCAGAGCGCCGCGGCGAAGGTCGCGAGCAACGCAGCGAGGCCGCTGGTGGAAGCGGTGCGCGGCTAAGAAAATAAGCTGGGGCAGGGGGCATGGCAGCAGACATCTCGCGGGCCGGGGTCGAGAAGGCCTATGGCCGCTGGGCGCCGGTCTACGATCTCGTGTTCGGCAAGGTGTTCGACGCCGGAAGGCAGTCGACCATTCTGGAGGCCGACCGCATCGGCGGCCGCATCCTCGACGTCGGCGTCGGCACCGGGCTTTCGCTCTCTGATTATTCGCGCACCACAAAAATCTGCGGCGTCGATATTTCCGAGCCGATGCTGCGCAAGGCGCAGGCGCGCGTGCGGAGCTTGCGCCTCTCGAATGTCGAAGTGCTCTCGGTGATGGACGCGAAGAACCTCGCCTTCCCGGAAAATTTCTTCGACGCGGTGGTCGCGCAATACGTCATCACCGCGGTGCCCGATCCCGAAGGCACGCTCGACGAGTTCGTGCGCGTGCTCAAGCACGGCGGCGAGCTGATCCTCGTCAACCATATCGGCGCGGAGAGCGGCCCGCGAAAACTGTTCGAGCTGGCCTTCGCCCCCGTCGCCCGCCGCCTCGGCTGGCGCCCGGAATTCCCGTGGGACCGCCTCGTCAACTGGGCCGCCAAGCACGGCGGCGTGACGCTCGCCGAGCGCCGCCCCATGCCGCCGATGGGGCATTTTTCGCTGATCCGCTACGTCAAATCGTGATCGCGATTCGCCGGGGCGCGCTGTCGCCGCAAAACCAGACCTCATGCTGAGGAGCCCGCGAAAGCGGGCGTCTCGAAGCATCGGCCGCGGGGAAACCGCCAGCGTCAATTCGTCGTGCGGCCGGAACCTCCGCATGGGCGCAGACGTTTTCCCCTCATGCGCACGACATCAAACATCGTACTTGCGGGCCTCCTGATCGCCGCCTCCGGCGCTGCGATCGCGCAGGCCCCGCCCGCCCCGGCGACGCCGCCGCAAGCGACCGCGCCGCCATCCCCGCAACACGCCGCCAACTGCATGCCGCAGGACCGGCCGAACCGCGCCACCGCGCCCGACGGCACCACCACCGGCCAGGCCCGGGAACCGCTCGGCGACAGACTGGCCAAATCCGACGGCGTGCTCTGCCCGCCCTCCGGCGTCGACCCCGAGATGCACGCCCCGGCGCCGAGCACGGACGGCGCCATGCCGGTCATCCCGCCCCCCGGCAGCCCCGGCGGCGACCAGACGGTCAAGCCGAAATAGGCCGATCCCTCCTTCGCCTTTCCCCGCCCGCGGGGAGAGGCCGGAATCCGCGCAAAAGCGCGGATTCCGGGTGAGGGGAGTCTCCGCGAGTCCAGTGCGAGAAAAGGCGCGATTCCGCGCTGAATTGACCCCGCCAATCACCGGCCTTTGCTTGACTTCCCGCCGCCCCCTTCCTTATATGCCGCGCGTTCGCGAGATCGGCCGTAACAGCCGTTCGCGACCCTGTGGCGGGGTAGCTCAGCTGGTTAGAGCACGGGAATCATAATCCTGGGGTCGGGGGTTCGAGTCCCTCTCCCGCTACCATGTATCCCCCACTATTGTGGTGGGCCTGCGGAAAGACCTCCCCGCCTAATAGAGTGGCGAGCTTACCTTTCAGCTCGACCTCGAAACCTTTCCAAGGTCCCTTTGGGTGGACAGTGACGCTGTGCACGAGGATCCGAAAATCTTGGATCAGGGAACCACGATCGTCTTCTGCCTTCGAATGACCAGCCATTGTCTCGGCAAGCGCGTTCACCGTACTGATGTAGCGATCCAGGGCAGCTGGGTGGAGTGCAACGGGGACCGGGGCTTCTTCGATTGCGGCGAGTTCTGTCTCGACGCGCAGCCGCTCTTCCTTTAGCTCCGCGATCCGTTGCTTGGCATCCTCCTCAGAGATGACGTAATTGATCACGAGATCAATGTTTCGTTGCCGCTCGCCTTCGATTCGGTCGCGCTTCGCCATCAGTCGCGCACGCACCGCGCCCGCGTCGCCCGCAAGCCGCTCCCGTTCACTGTTGTAGCTGCGCACGTAAGTCTCGATCAGCCTCGGATGGCTCAATTCCTCGGCCATGCCGCTGAGCACAAGCCTTTCGATGTCGCGCAGGTATATGATCCTGCGATTTGAGCAACTCCCGCTCTCGCGAACCGCTGAACAGCGAATCCTGGTCTTTCCGGTCTTGTCACGGTCATGAACCGACATCCCCGATCCGCAATAGCCGCAGCGAAGAAGGCCGGAGAGGAGATGCGGAGCCCGTCGTTTCACGTGACTGGGCAAGTGGCTCTTCGCGGTCTTTACAGCGTGAGCTTGCTCCCAAATGGACTGTTCGACGATGCGTACCTGGGGCGCCTCGATGCTCTGCCACTCATCACGAGGGTTCGGGCGAGATAGTCGCTTACCGGTGTCGGGATCCTTGACCATCCGGACTTTATTCCAGACGATACGGCCGGCATAGAGTTCGTTGAAGATGAGTCCGGCACCACGTTGAGCGTTGCCATTGATCGTCGACGCATTCCATCGCCGGCCTCGTGGTGGACGAACACCTTCTCGGTTTAGATCGTTTGCGATGTCCCGGGGCGTTCGCCCCGCGGCGTACGCCGTGAAAATGCGGCGCACGATCGCAGCTTCGCCTTCGACTATTTCAAGTTCACCGGGCTTGCCGGGAATAGCCCGATATCCATAGGCGCGTCCCCCTGCGTGTCGACCGTCTCGTATCACACCGGCCATGCCGCGACGGACCTTCTTCGCTCCATCTTCGCGCTGCATTTGTCCAACGAGGCCGCGAATTCCAATCAAGACCGAGTCCGCGGTGCCGTCGTGAACGGCTTGAATCTCAATCCCCTGGAAAGATAGTCTTTTGTGGATGCCGGCCAGGTCTTCCATGTCTCGAGAAAGCCGATCCAGCGCTTCCACAATGACAACGGTGAAACGTTGTTGGCGCGCCGCATCCATAAGCTGCATCAAGCCATCGCGACCGAATACAGAGGCTCCAGAACGAGCTCTGTCCTCGAAAATCGCGACGACGTTGAGTTGATGACGGGCCGCATAGGCCCTACACAGAGCAATCTGGTCTTCAGTCGACTTTTCGTTCTGAAGCTCGGTCGAGAACCGAACATAAACTGCCGCGGGCTTCATCTTGATCACCACCGCTGATGCGTTTTTCGCTAGCGGCATCGATATGAGTTTTCATCAGCCGCTCATTCTCGAAGAGATGATCGCGCCTTGCATCGGCGATTGCAAGGGCTTCAACGATTTTGACCAAAACAGGACCAATTTCACTAAGGTTTACGCACCGTGGTGCACCATGAAGAATTCCCCTCGTCTTCGCACGCTTCATTGCAGCAAGATGCTGCATGCAGTCCCACTAGGGCAGGTCGCTTACACATCGATCGTAGATTTGGATATGATTGAAAGCAGAACGATGGGTTCTGAGGAGCGGAGAAATCTAGAGCGGGCTTGTTGTTCTGGCAGAGATCAAGAATCCGCTTGCGTCGTTGTGTAGAAGACCTCCAGCCTTACCGCTAAGAGCGGCGGGATCACGATCGGCCTCGTTGATGTTGCTGTCTTTTTGTCTCACCCGATCGCGTTCATTACGCTTAGGCCGTTCCTCGTGCGAAACTGGTGCGGTCACCCCTGCTCGTGCAGACGAGCCGGGATCGGAAATCTATAGGTCCTATCGCCGAACTCTATCAGGATGATCGTCGAGCGGATCGACTTGATCCTCTTAAGGCTGAAACAGGGGTTCGATTCCCCTAGGGAGCGCCACTTCGGTACACATCTGCGAACACCGCCGGAGGCTACGATGCGGCCTGCAACGGCTTGTTCCAGCGTTGATTTGTCCCCAATGATGCGGATAGCGCGGTCGTCGACCTCGATCCGATCGACGACCGTCCGGATGTAGGCCTTGCGGAAGGGGATGGTGCCGGAGGTGATGTTCTCGCGCATGGCGCGACCAAAACGTCGATGGCTTCCGGACTGAAGGCGGTTGGGGTGGCGGCCTGGGACGTGATCCTGTCGAGCGCAGTCTTGGCGCGGTCCCGGTCGAGCTTAAGGCTTGCGATCCGCCCCTTAAGGACGTCGTCGAGATCCGTGATGCCATCCTCGACCATCTTGTAGAGGCGCTTCAATTTTTCATCGGCCCCGGTGACTTCCGTCTGAAGCGTGGCGACACGCCGGTCGATTTCGAGCGCCTTTTCGGCTCTCCGAGCCGAAACCGAGGCGAGAAGCGCCGCCAACCGCTCAGGACGAAACAGACATTCGACAAGGTTGGTCGTTACCAGATCATCCAGCTTCCCCATGGGAATCGAACGCCCCTTGCAGGCAACCTTGCCTTGGCGGACGCAGGTCGAGCAGGTGTAATATTTATGAACGGTGCCAGATTTCGACGTTCCGGTCCGCAACGTCATGGCCCCGCCGCAGGATGCGCAGACCGTCAGGCCGGTCAAAAGAATGCTTTTCAGGGAGGCGGCGACCGCGTCGAATTCGCTCTTGGAGATGATCGGCGGAACGTCGACGACGATGTGCTCGCTGCCCGGCTTTTCGCGCTGCGTTTTGGCGCAGCGCTTATTGAAGATCCATTCGCCAATATAGACCGTATTGGTCAGGATTTTGTGCACGGCGGCGACGCCGAACAGCCCGCCCGTACGCGTACGGTATCCGTGCTCGTTGAGCCAGGAGGCGATCCCCTTGATGCCGATTGGTCCGGTTTCTCCGTCACCAAGCCGATAGAGCTTGAAAATGGTTTTGATGGTTTCGGCATCGACAGGGTCTACGCAAAGTCGCTTCTTGATGCGGGCGCCTCGCTTTTCGACCTCCTCCAGGGTGTAGCCGAGCGGCAGGGGCGAGCCGTTATAAAATCCTTTGCGAGCATGTTCTTTCATAGCTCGCAGAACGTGTTTGGCATTTTCGCGCGACTGATACTCATCGAACAATGCGATGACCTGACGCATCATGACCTGAGCCGGGTCGTCGCCCAATTCCTGAGTAATGGATACCAGTCTCACGCCGGCCTTCGCGAGCTTTCGGACGTACATTTCGAGCCCAAAAGCATCGCGGAAAAATCGGGAGTACGAGTGCACGACGATCACGTCGAAGGGATTGTCATCGTCGGTTGCGCGCTCGATCATACGCTGGAATTCGGTGCGATCTTCTTCCATGCCGGACGCACCCGCGTCGACATATTCAGAAACGAATTTCCAACCGTGGGTTTTGCAATAGGCCGCAATTTGCTTGCGCTGGTCCGGGATCGACAGATCCGATTCTGCCTGCCGTCCCGTTGACACGCGGAAATATCCGCAAGCGCGGAGATTCTTGGCAGCAATCTCGCTGTCGTCGGCGCGCACTTGTTTGTCATTTTCGACGTTCATTTGCTCAACCTGCTTCCGTACGCTGGGGCCAGAATACCCTGATCTTTTGAAATTATGCAGCTGTGGCGGATGGCCGTCAAACCACCATCTTCGTAGCGCATCCGCCAGCTATCTTACGGTTACCGATCTGATCCGAAATACGGCCAAGCCTTTGCGGTCAGGTCGCGAGAGCGAAAGCCACGGCGTGAATAGGCTGGCTGCGGGCGAATTCTCGGCGTCGTGTCTGACGCCGAGAATGGAAGCGAAATCAGCCGCTCAGGAGAACTGAACGGTGAGGCAGTCGAGGCGCGAATGGCGGCGTATGCAGATCGCTCCGTAGGTGCCAACGAACCCGAAGATAGCCTGCGGGATATCGTGATACTCGTCGCGCTCGACGTTGCACCGTTCCGGCGAACCGTGCTCGAGCGCCGACGACATGCGGCGAACCTCGAATTCGACGAGCCCCTCATTGAACGACGTCTTGAGGCGCTTGAACTGCGCGAAACCGCACCCCCGCACGATACGCGCCGATGACGAATTCTGTGGGCCTCAATCGAGGTCGAATTGCGGATGTCGCGGCCGATGGCCCAGATGAAGCCATCCTCACTTCCCAACGCCAGCTCGCCTGCGCCTGGAACGTTGAAACGGTGCTTGGCATGCCCCTTGACGTCAACGATCAAGCAGCGGTCACCGCGCCGGATCGCCTGCTGCAGCAGCCCTTCAACGATCGTACTCTTTCCTGCGCCGGTTGTGCCGAGTACGGCTACGTGCTCAGGCTCTACATCGCGCGGCATCCGCACGCCTGGAGCGAGGTAGATGCCGCGACCGGCGGCCACCAGCCGATCACGCCATGTCTCCTCGATATGAGAAATACCGAACCCACCGTAGCGCGGTTCGCTGCCGATGCAGGTCTGGACATTGCGGGTCCGTGGCAATCCCCTGTAAATCGCCTGGTAGACAATCTTATAGCTCTTTCGACCTGCAATCATCGCGGCCGCCAGCAGGATCGAAGTTTGGGTCAGCACGCCGTCCGCCGCCAAAGAGGCGACCGGGCGTGTCACGATGTAGAATACGAATTCGGCGATCGAGCCGACCGAGCTGACTGCCCGGGCGTTTGCCCATACGTCGTGCCACATCGTGCCAAAAAAGCCGATATTGACGCGAACGGGACCATCCAAGCCTTCGCTCCACCCGACGGGCGGAGCGAAGGTGTGCAAGAGCGTCCATAGACCGACGGCGACGACGATCGCCGTGATCCATGCCGATGCAATGGCGGGAAACGTGTCGGGCTTGTTTTCAAGCGGGTGCGTCATGACTGATTTCGTCCTTTATGGAAGGGGGGTGGGAATGAGGAGAAGCGAGCCGCGTGGCAGAGCGAAGCGGAAATCAAGCTGCGGGTTGGCTGCGATCACGATGTCGGGCGAGAGGCCACTCAGCGCGGCGACACGCTCGAGCGTCAGCTGATTGGAGGACGCGCGGTAAACGCACCCGCGCTCGTCCGGGGCGAGCCGTTCGCAAACCGGCCACCCCGCGATCATCTCAGCCCGGTGACCGACGATCACCTCGCGCAGCGGATGGCTCAAACGCGAAGCGGTGAGGCTAAAGCGCGGGCAGGCCACAAGCGCTGATGAAATTCTGGTTGAGTGCGTACCGCCGGTAGAGATGCTGCCGGGACACACTGAAAGCATCATTCATTATGATCACTGGCATCACCGCGAAGACCGCCGCTGCCTTAGTCACGAAAGCTGTCACTGCCGGATGAGCCCTGGAACAAGCAGAGTCGGGATGGTATGCGCGACCTGAAAACTCTACCATGATTGCCCGCCGTCGTGTGGACGCTCTGTGCCCGCATAAGGGCCGCTAGGGAGGCTCTTGAGGCCTTCGCTGGACGCGTTGCTCGTCGGTTATGAACCACTGTTTTGCCCGACGGAGCAAGAGGCCATTTGGCTCGGCTTGCGCCATGGGGTAAGATTAGGAGGCATCTGGTTTGCGCAGAGTTTGCTATTGGTTTGCCCGCCCAGGAGGAAACTAATGCAGTCACTGATCTTTGATGCTCCCGAAGTACGTCGCGTTGTTGAGCACTCCATCGCTTCCGATGCGCAGCAGTCCCGGACGGTTCGAGACAAGCGCAGCGGCGAGCTAGTCAAGGAAGCGGTTGGCGCGCCCTCTGTGCTGCTGGCACGAGATCACGGGGTCTATCTTATGTCCAATGGGCTGCCTCGTGACATAGTGAGCGAGCCCCGTTCCTTCGCGGCCTATGCATGGGGTTGTGATCCCTTCCGTGATCCGGACTGGCGTAATAAGGCCCGGTTGCTTGCTGGAGATGATGATTTTTCTATAGCTCTGCCTTGGGCTCACGATCTGAAGGCGCTCATTGACGCTGGCGCCCGCACAGTGGTGTTGAATCTCAAAGACGGGGGCGTTGAGATAGCTGAGGGCTAAGCCTCTCGTGCTGCCACGATTGGCGCAGTTATGCCCAGAAACCAAAAAGGCTGCACCGAGGAACTCTAATGGGACCACACTGGCGCTAAAGGCACTGGGGGTGGCGTACGGATCAAAAGGTAAGGGCACGGGGCGAAGAGCTTCGTGACGAAGGCAGCTTAATCTCAACGATCAAGGCCGCACCAAAGGTTGGCGTGGTTCTCATCACGCAGCGTCTTCTGAAGATCTTTCCGCTGCTGCGGCTTCAAGCCGAACTCGCGGCTGATCAGGTTCATGTAGGTTCGCCCCGGGCTCCGGTTTGCCATGAATGTCACCAATTGGTCGGGGGGCAAGCCGCTGCGCTTGACGGGGACCTTGGAACCGTCGAGGTCCAATGCCCAATCTTGCACCGAGATGTTCGGCAGCTCTTAGCGAATGTACTGAAGAATCTCCGTGCCGCGCTCGCCGGCGGGCAACACGATGAACGGGTCAGTGGGCGCGCACCGCCCCTGTTCGTCGATGACCTTCCGAAGTCGTACACGGCCCATTGCCTGGATGATGGAGGTGGCGAGGTGCCCGCGTTGCGATAGCTCTCTGACGTTCGCGTGCTCTTTCCAAGACGGGTTGTCGTGCCAGTCATCATCACGGACACCTTGGAACGCAAAGAACACGTTGGTGCCCCAAATGCGGTCACGAAACGGAAGGCCGAAGATGACACCGTGTCGAATTCCTTGTAGTCGTTGCTGCCATCGATTGCGCCCCAATGAGCCGATGCGACCCTGCGCACGCCGAGGTCTCCCGGCGCCGACACGAGGTGCTCAACTCGCTTGTGGACGCAGAACGGCACACTACGGTCTGCCGACAATCGCTCAGCCAGATTTGCCTGCAACTGGGGAAACTGTGTGGACGCAAGCTCCTCCATCTTGGTCTTACCAATGCTCGCAGTGCGGGCCACGTGAAGAGTGACATTGCTATAGTCACGGACACCGGGCCGCGTTGGGATGATGTCGGCCCGGTCCTCCATAAGCTGGTACATGAGGTCGACGCTTGCCGTGGCATCCAGCACGACAGGCCCAGGCAGTTCTAAGGGTACCGCAAGGGCCGCTGAGTTCATCGAGTGTTGGTTGCCTGAAAGCGTCATGAAGGCGTGCTGGTCTAAGAGTGCTTCAGCAGCCCCGAGCACCTTGTCGAGGCGCTGCGCAAGGCGTTGTCGCTCCCTCTCGTCTTCCTTCCCAATCTGCTTGTCGTAGGGCAGTCGGAGCATGGCAGCTCTCAGGGCACTGAGGTCTGCTGACACGGAAGACTCTCCGGCCAACCAAGCCAACGAAGTGCCAACCTCGAAACCGTCATCAGTGCCCGCGTGGACCAGCTGCTCTCTCTGAGCACCTCTAACGCCGTCACCTCGGTCGCACGGGCCAATCGCGTCTCATGAGGTATGTGGCCAATCAGGAATGTAAGATCATTGAGCTTGACTTGGCTATGCTCGACGACATTGGCCAAAGCCTCATCCACAATGTTGAGAAGCCGCTTTCCACCTCGTCAATGAGTAAGCCTCGCCCATCGCTCGGCTTTAACACCAGACAAGGTTTCTTCGCTCTGGTGTAGGCCTCGTGGGTGATGACCACGATATCGCTATCAAACGGTGTGAACCGCCATTCCAGGGTTCGCAATTATTGCGAACCCTCGGGCTCAGACCGCTTCACAAAAGAGACGGCCAAAGCGCCTCGCGACGGAAGCAGTGCGAGCGCGACTCGGCGCCGGGAAACATGCGAAAAGCCGACGCTGTCCCTATCGCGCCCGCACTGCCATTGAAATTAGCAGCAACGTGACTCGACGCTTGGGGCGTCGCAAGCACGCAAGCGCCGTCACTATCACGCGCCGCTAACTTCAGGGGCCGGCCCTGCCGTCTGCCTGGCAAAGCTGCTGACCGCACGCCCGCGCGGATGGCAGTCCGTGGGCGCGCCCTACAAGTTGTATCGACGAATGGTCTCCATTGCACCCACCAAACCCGGTAGGTGTCGATCTCATGTGGCCTGGTGCAAATGCGCCATGGCGACTGAGTTAGATTCGATTTTTGATGTGATTGAGCATCACCGCGAGCTATCCGCGCAATACGATGCCGCTGCATCCATATCTGCAAAACTTGTCGAAGGACCCGAATTTGACGCCGCCGAGGCAATCAGCGAGGAGCGGCTGTTGGCTCTCGACCAGTACGGAGACGTGCTCATCAACTCCAAACCGACAACGCTTGCTGGCGTCATCGCGCTGAGCCGCTACGTCGCAAGCCTACCGGCTTGGCTGCTGTCGGATGAATGGCATCAACCGTTTCTAAGGACGCTAGCGGACGCGCTGGACAAAGACGCCACGCCATAAAGTGGACGGCTCGACGTAGCGCATGCACCGACGCTAGCCCGTTACACTGTGACAATCAGGAAAAAAGAGCGCGTATACCACGCGCCGCAAACTTTGGGTGGTCAGCCACGCTAACGGCGGCACGTCTTGGATTAGCAAGACTGCCCACCTCACTCCCCGGGAGGCTCGATTCGCTGAGGTGCTAACAATTTGTATCGTGCAGAAGTCAGCGCAAGCACCTACCTAGATGGTGGCCGCCTAGTCCAGCCGTCGTGGACTAGGCTGGTCCTCGGCCTTTTGCCAAATTCAGGAGACGTGAATGACCAAACGCGAACGCAGTCGCTACGTCAACAAGACGGACAGAAAGAACCCTCACGAAAGAATCTCACATGTTGGCGGCGGAAACCCCGACGGAACGCCGTGGAAGCGATCCATCGATCAGGCTATCCGAGACATCGAGAACAACGAGTGGGAGTTCTATGTCGAAGAAAACGGCCGCAGAGTTGATGTCGTCTGGGCCACGCACGACGGGTACAAGTATATCAAGACGGCGGCGGACGACATTCATCCAAACAATCTTCTATTGCTCGCTGAGTGTCCGTGACACCGCGACTGACCGCAGCTCAGCCAACGAGGCTGACGATTTGATGGGCGAGCTAAACGAACGTTTCGAGGTCCAAATGATCCGCGACATTGTTGCTGCCGCTCTCGCCGTCTTGGCTGTCAGGCTACTGATCGCAAACTACCTGGCACGACGAGGAGACGCCTTGCATTGCGTCCGGGAGCGCTAAGTTTCCACATGCCTCCGCCAAACAGACGCAGCCTGCCGAACCCACTGGACTTCACACTCGTCAAAAACGAGATGGTGAAAGGGCAACGGATCATCGCGAACGCAGCGGCGGGTCCCAAAATGGTCGGCCGACATGGCGTTGTTCTCGGATCTGGCGGAACACGCAACCGCCTTCGTGTTCTGCTTGACGGATCAAAGTATGAGATAACGCTACACGCGCGTTTTGTGGATGTGCTGAACGAGAACGAGCCATCCGCTTGACCGCTACAGTCTCGCGTCCGCCGCGCGGTTAAATCCGGAAAATGCGCGCGGGGTCAAATACGGGCTCCGACCAAAGCCTAAAGCCGCACGAGACAACCAAGGGGCCGAACGATGACTACGCTGGACGTGGCAGAGACACCATGAACAATAGCCATAGGGAACTGTTCGCGATTAGCGCTACCGTCATTGTGGCGGCGGGCGCCTTTTTCGCCATTCGGTTTCTAGCGGGTTTCACGGCTAGATCGACGGGGGTTTTGCACCCCCGCATTTTCTCAGGTGCGCCGCGCTTTTGCTGCGGCCTTTTCGTTAAACGCGGATCAACCGATGCGTAGATTTTCGGCCGAGTCTTTTCCGCAATTGTTCACGACGTCGAAGCTAACCTTGGCTCCCTCTGCGAGCGAGGTGAAGCCGGCTTTCTCAACTGCCGAGATGTGAACAAAGACGTCCTTGCCGCCCGAATCCGGTTGAATGAACCCGTAGCCCTTCGCCGGGTTGCACCACTTCACTGTCCCCATAGCCACTTTAACTTCTCCATTTTTCAAAAACCAAAGCTAGTGCGCGAATTTCGCCGAAAGAAAGGCTGGCAGGCGGGCGTCGCGGCCGTGGTGATGCACGTGACGGTTTAGGTATTCCCTGCCGGGTCGATCGGTCCAGCCGATAGTGTTGATGTGAATCGTTGTGGTCGCCGCGCTGGCACGCTTGCGCACCCGCCCGGGGGTGTCTGTTGAACAGGCCCGGCGGCCTGATGGCGGTCGCCGGCCTGTAGTTCGCGTTTACCCTACCGCTAAAGCCTAATTTCCCGCTTCGATTGCGCCATACGGCGGCTCGGCTACGCTGTCATAGCCGGATGAGTTGCCCTGTCCGGTTCAGCATGGCGGAGCCGACGCGCCATCATATTCGGCGCGTCGGCTTCGTTTTCCCCATGGGAGATCAGCGGTGTGGCCCTACGGAATCGTGGCGCTATGCGTTGCGCTCGTGATCGTCGGAGCTTTTGCACTCCTTTTTCTCAGCTTCGATTTTCCGGACGAGCCCAAGGCCTAAGTTTGTAGCGAGGCGCGCATCGCTTCCGGCGATCTAATTAGCCGAAGAGGCTGGTGACGTCGGTTGTGCCGGAGACCGTTCCGGGGAAGAACGTAGCCAATGCGCCGGTACCGGCGGTGCCGGAACATTGCGCGATAGCGTGCCGCTGTCCGGTGACGGTAAACCCACCTAACGCGAAGGTCATGCTCGGGCATTCGCAGTAGCCGAACCGACGCGCTGTGAACGTTGCCCCGCTGTACGTGACATTCGCACCAAAGGTGAAGGTCGAACTGCCGGTGGTGAGCTTTGCCGCGCCATCCCCAACGAGGAAGAGTCCGATCCCGCCAGTCAGCACCTTGTGATTTATCCTGGCACAAGTCAGCTGTCCGCCCCTGTTCGCATAGATCCGGAAAGTCGCGGTCGATCCGTTGTACTCCACGTTCTCGAGGGTGACGCTCGTTGCCGACGACATGGCAACATCCTGAGCCGTCGACGACTGTACACGAGCGCCTGAGACCGTGAACCTTCCACCGACTGCGGTCGTAGGAAGGGCCGCGCCAGCCGTACTTATGACGACGCTCGACGGGCTGGCGTTGTTACCTTGGAAAGTGACCGTTCCAGAATCCAGATAGCTTTTCAGGACGATCGCGGCATATGTGCCGTTCGCAACGTTAACGACAGATAGGTGTGCCCCTTGACATTATTGCGTTCGACGTGCGGCGGCAACTTGCGCGGCGTCACGTCCACCCTCATTCATTGCGGCAAGCTCATCCGATTGATCGCCCATATGTGGCAATGCATCTGCGGCCGCGTCCAGCTCACGAACCTACCAGGCGCGGCGTCGATCGCTAAGGATCCGAGGAGGCGGCATCTGGTCGACCATCTCGTCGAAAGTATTCGGCAGCAGCCTCGCGGTTGATGAAACGCGGCGCCAGCGATGGCGGAAGGGCGCTCTATCGTGGCAAAGTCTGTGGATCCGTAGGAGCCGATCGAGCACCTAACAGCTCGTACGCGTCGGGTGACGTCAGTGACGGCGCCCTGTGTGAATGAATGCACGCCGCGCGACACAGCTCGAAGGTCTCCATCTGGGCGCCCGGCCGGCCAAGCCACAGCGCGGTCGTGGTTCCGAAAATTCGCAAACCGAGGCCCAGATGAAGTTCGGGGAAATGGTTTTCGCAACTACCCGTTGGCCGATGTCATCGGTGGTTCTCGCTGGCTGATCAAAACCGTAGCCCGTGCAAGACGGACAGCCGGGGGGTGATCACGCGCGAGAACGTCCAACGCTTTTGGGCTCACGCCTTGGACAGCGCGTTCGCCCCGGCCCTTGTGGCCAATGATCTTTGCAGGTGTGTTGATGGGCACGAGAATTCGATATGTGAAACGTTCCTGTCGCGTGCATCGATAACCAGTCTTGGTAGGTGGATCAGCCGCAAAGTGTGGCATGTTGCTATCGGAGTCACCCATGTATCGCCGCTCAGTCATGAAAATCCTTCGGTCCGATAACGACATCTAGAACATATCAACCGAGAGGCGCTCGTAGAAATCACCGGGCTGGGGCGCTTGTTTGTAAGGCCCCGCGCGTTGTTGAGATCGCGCGACCTGCGCAACTCCGCGCTCTGGCCCTGGAACAGAAGTTGAATTGTCGGCTACTTCCAACAGGAACCGACTCAAAAGAGAGATTAATCCGTCTCGCAGATCGGGTTGATAGACGTAAGGACAAGTCGATTCTTTATCTTACCCAACTTGGTCCAGACAAACTCGTTGCTGCCGTCAAATGCGGTTCGATTGTTAGAGGTCCACCTCGCCGAGCCAAGCGATCACGATCGGCCCGGCGGATGCGCCGTTCATAACGGGGGCGGTACGTTTGTGATCTTTAGCCCAGCTCATTGGCTTCAGGCTGAGGTGCCCGCGCTAACTTGCGTAACCCGCGCGTAAGGTAGCTAGTTTGTTTTCGGGCGGTGGTTCACCCCGTGGTCGAAGGATTCTCTGGTCAAACTTTCCATAGCAGCTGGCACTTGCGGGTCTATCGGTCGGATCACCCCTGAATGGGAGTGACGGGCGCCCAAGCCTCAAATGAGCTTGAATCGGTCGTGGCGTCAAGTTGTACACGACTCCGGAGGCATATCCACGAAGTGTAGACAAATGAAGAATCCCTCTCTCGGTGTTATACTATGTTTCGTTTTGATTTTGCTTGGCCTGAATGGGATTGCGCTCGCGGATTCAACGCGGCGCTACGATTGCACGATAGACGGAACCGATCGAGAGCCGATAGGCGATCGGAATGGGCACATTATTGTCAGCCTTCAATACACCTGTCGCGTCGCGGACGGTCTGTTGAAGGACGCGAGAATTTCGGGACTGTCGGTCAGCGAATGGGACAGTGAGAATGGAAAGTACTTGGCTTCTCTTGACGTTCATCGCGCGCGCGACGGATTTGCGATTGGCCAACTTTTGGAGGGGGGCGCCTCCTCTGTCATAGAGGACAACAGGGCTGGCATCGCAGCTTCCGGCAAGACGGTATTCAAGTTCGCATCCGGCTCGTTGACGGCTCTCTCAGGAAGGACCGTGAACTTTACGACCAAGCCCCTCGGTTCTCGTCGATTCGAGATGGAGTTCACAGATTGGCCTGAAGCTACTCAACCGAAATGACTCCCGACGCCGATCACCTCATTTCCGTCCCCTTTAACCGTGTTCCTTGCGATATTGCCTTGCTCGAATGCCGGAATGTGCCGTAAAACGTGCTTCCCACACGAAGGACACAGACTATGTCGGAAGTCTTATGGCGACATGATGGGATGCATTCTGGCCGGTTCATCGTCGGCGGCATCGGATCGGTCCGAAGCGCCGGTTCTCGATCCTGAGACTTTTGCGTGAAGGGTTGCGGCCAGGCGCTTGGAAGGCACCGCCCTTATCTAGTACTTGCATTGGGGCTGCATGAATTTTGCTTTCCTGCCGTTGCATCGTAGATCTTCGCATAACAACTGAAATTCTAGCCACCGACTTCTATGTAGGTTTCGACGCCATGGGCTTGTGGGTCGGCGATGACCCTTTTCAGATTCTGGAAATCGACTTTCGGATCTCTGGTCTCCCTGGAGACAGTCTTGGTTGTGCCATCGCTGGTACAGGTATAACCAAAAAGTCTCGTGCAGGTCAGATCGTTCGATGTGTATTTGGTCAAACTGGGCTGCACGAATGTCAGCACGAGGCTGTTGAAGTTTGTCTGCTCGTGCTCGATCTTTTCGCGGAGCTCTTCGAGATTCTCCAGGCTCGCGTAGCTCTGCACCGGAAAATTGTGGGCTCTGCCAGCCCATTTCCTGCCAGGAAAAATGCAAGTGTGGTCGACAACAAAGCCAGGCGGCAATGTTGTGCTGCCGCTAGACATTCTATTTCCTTTCGACAAGATCAGCGCTGTCCCGCTTTCAAACGTCGAAACCCGCCATTATGGCAAGCTTATGCACCTCTTCAGCTTCGGCAGAGAAATGCTCGACGCAACTGTTGGCGAGGAAGAAGCTTTCCCGAAACGCTCGCATTGGCGCTCGTAGGGGGCGAGATGCTGGTCGGAGTACGAGTGTTGCTTTAGATGCTGGAGTCCGCTGCCGATGCTATCACAGGTCGCTCGATACTGGCGATGTTATAGCATAATCGAACACCGCAACGACGTTCGTCGTGGCTAAGCGCTTGGGCGGGCGTTCCGATCGCAGCGGCGCTGACGATGGACCCCTGACGACCGCCTGACGGCGCGACAAAATTGTCGGATGTTTTGCGCAACTGCGAAGTCAGTCTTTCACCACGACTAGCCGCGGCAATGCGCCGTTGATCCGATTGATCAGCGTAGCGACTTCAGCGAAATAGCGGTCTACCGCGCTGCGGGCGGTCGTGCCGGGGGGATGGAAGCTCAGAAAGATTCCTTCATGTGACCGGCTGATCCACACGTATACGTCGTTCGGCTCGGCGCTGTGGCTTATAAAAAATCTTGTCCGCCAGCGCGCCCAGCAATCCACCCAGAGACCTTTCGATCATCCATATAGGACACCATGAAAGGATCGCGGAGTGTCGCCCCCACAATTCCATCGCCATGGGGAACGGCACCTGAGCGGTTGCTTTGCCCGCTTCAGTTCGAGCCTGACCAAGCGCAGTACTTCTGGGACGCTTCGGACAACGGGACGCTTACCGGACTCATCCCGACATACCACTCAATCTAGTTCTTCCTGCGCAGTTCGTTGCGCGTATGGAAAGGAGGGGACGGTGTGAAAATCCTCGCGTTCGCCCAGCGCTTTCCCTTCCGAAGCGAAACACGCAAACATGCCAGTTATGGCATTTCCGCATTGGGCACGACACGCTCAATCGACCTCCGCGCGGTCTCCGCGTCAAAGTGCCATGTCCGGCTGGTGAGCTGGAGGGCTCCACCCACCGCGTCGAGTGGCACTGGGAAATCGGGCAGCTCACCGCCGTTGGCCGCAATCAGCTCACGCCAGTGCCCGATTGCCGGATGCTCATCGGTCAGATTGGTCACGCGGGCGCGCTTGGACACCGCGTAGTCCAGATAGCTGTGCGCCAGGGCCAGTCGCGGGACTGCACCCTGGATTGCTGCGGCATAGAACTCCTTGATTTCGAAGGGGACCGAAGCCATCGAGAAGGCGTCTGTGACTGAATGGTCGGAGGCGAGCAC
This sequence comes from Bradyrhizobium sp. CCGB20, assembly GCF_024199855.1. Classification (NCBI taxonomy): domain Bacteria; kingdom Pseudomonadati; phylum Pseudomonadota; class Alphaproteobacteria; order Hyphomicrobiales; family Nitrobacteraceae; genus Bradyrhizobium; species Bradyrhizobium sp. CCGB20. Next base: position 1,494,003 of record NZ_JANADN010000001.1, read on the forward strand.
GGCAGTGGTGGATCCCGGTCTTCTGATTGTCACGAATAGGTAAGCAGGCGAGCGCAGCGGATTTGTCTCCGTATCGAACAGCTCTTCTACTATCCGGGTGAGTTCGCCCGAATCGGCGTAGTCACCGAGTTCGATCAGGTCGAGCGTGGCCACGCCTCGGTCGGCGGTGGCCAGATGGATCGTCGAGCCATGCTTGACGAAGCGACAGCGTAGTGCCTCGTGCCGGTATACCCAACCAAAGATCGCCCTGCTCAGAGCTTTCGTGTCGATCTCGCCTGACCATTCAAAAGCGACGCCCAGCCAGGCGGGCCGTCCGTTCCCGAACCAGCAGAGGTGCTCCTTCTGAATGCGGGAGGGGCGACGCGGATCCGCGCGCCACGTTGCGGGGTGGGGCACGTTGGCCCGCCACAACGTCAGGCGGCCCGGCCGTAGCTCGAGGTCGCCAAGCTCGTGGATCTCCATTCGCAGTCCTGTCTGCCAATCCGTGGTGATCAGAGATGCAAGTTGTGCTTGTGGCGTAGGGTGATCGCCAGATCCATGGCACGGAGGCCGCGCCCAGCACGCTGCTTGCCAATAGCGTAGTGCGCAAGCGGATCCGGCGCCGACCGCACCGCCAAGCAGCGCGCCTATCGGTGCAAGTCCCCACACCACGCTTCGGATGCTCGCATTGCCCCGCCCCTGAACGCGGTCCGGGGCCAGCACGTATCGAACGAGGACTTGGTGTACGTTGTAGTCCAAACGACAGCACGAACTGAGAAAGCGCCACGCACACGACTGCCGTCCATCGCGGCTGCGTGAGCAGCGCTGCCAAAGTCAATGCCTGCGGCGCTAAGCGCCAGCGTGACCATCAACACCGGCCCAAGGCCGATCGCGCGGCCGGCCCGGGCTGCGGTGAGCGCACCCATCACGCCACCGAGTGCGCCGATGCTGAGTACTAGGCCTATCGTCCAGCCGTCCAAACTTAGATACTTGGTCAAATAGAGCAGAAAGACAGCAAAGTAAGCGTTGTAGCAGAAGATGAAGCTGCCGGTAGCCAACGTGACAGCACGCAGAATCGGTTTGCCAAACACCGTCGTCAGTCCTTCCGTGATCTGACCGAGTACCGGACCTGATCCAGCGGGCGGGGGCTCAGCCCCGCGCTTTGGCACCAGTGGCAGCAAGGCGGTGGCGAGCACGAAAGAGGCCGAGTCGGCGAGAATCGCGATGGGCGCGGAGAACGCACTGACCAGCCAGCCTGCGAGGAATGGACCGACTGCCACCACGCCAGATCTGCTGAGCTGCCAGGAACTCTGCGCCCTGACGAGTCGAGCCCGACCCACGACCGTCGGCACGCGCGCCAAATAGGCCAGGTCGGCGATGACTGCGGCCGTCCCGACAAGGGTGGTCGCCACATATAGCTGAACCATTTCGAGTTGCCCAAGGCTCGCGAAGATCGGAATCGTTGCGAGCGTTACCGCCATCACCAAATTGGCGGTCAGCAGGATGCATCGGTTTGGGAGGCGGTCCACGATCACCCCGGCGAAAAGGCCGATTATCAGGTACGACGCCTGCCGCAGGCGAGCAGTAGCCCGGTCTGCGCCGGGCCCGCCTCCAGCAGAGTGATTGCCGTCGGTGGTAGCGCCAGCACGGTCACTTCGGATCCCAATTCCGACACCGTACGCCCGACGAGCAGCGCTAAATAGACGCGCGGCAATCCACGAGGTGGGTGGAGGTCTCAGTGGGACTCACGCGTCGATGGCCGGGCTCGAGGCCGACAGATAGCTCAATCGGGCCAATTCACCGCCGGCGATGCGCTCGAACTCCGCGATCTGGCGGGCGTCAAGTCCTGCGTGTGACGGCCAAGCCGACCGGCGTGCAAGGGTTTGCCCGCGGACTCGGCCGCCGGGTGGCCGTAGGGCCGTACGACGCAGGTTAGCCTCATCGACTTCGGACGGGGAAAGGCCTTGCCTCCGACGATCTGGTACGATCCGACACGCGAAGGTCCGGCGCAGGTCGCGGTTCGTCACATAGGGGATCACGCCGCGGTCCCGTTGGCGCCACATGAACAAATAGAACGTGCCGTGGCCGACGGGCCTCGATGGGTCCTTGGCCGAAGGGAAGAACCAGCCGTATTCATTGACGTTGATGGATGAGATCAACTCTGCGGCGAGATTCGGCACCGGAACGGCGTGGGGCGGGTCGTTCTTGGTCGTGGACCAGTCGATGATCTTCTCCTTAGCGTCCCATTGGTCGATGTGGAGGCTCGCGATCTCTTCGACCCGCTGGCCGGTCAGCATGAGAATTCGGACCGCACGGGTATACGGTGGATGGACAGGCGTATCGGGGCTCGCCAGCCAGCGATACAGCTCGACGAACTCGTCCTCGTCGAGCCAGCGCGTGCCCTTGACCTTCGGTTCGGTCGGAATGCCGGTCGCCGGATTGAAGGGGATGCGGAAGCGCCGAGCGGATTGCTGCCGATAATCGTTGTCTGACTTCATGTCCCAGCTGAAGGCGGCGTGTATGTAGGACCGCACATGATCGGCCATCGACTTGGCTCCGCGTTCATAGATCGGGCGGATCAGTTCGATGATTTCCTCTGACTCGATATCGCGGGCGAGGCGGTTGCGTCCGAGCGTGTCGGCGACCTTGTTCAGTCCTTTTTCGGTTTCTTTCCGGGAGGGCTGTCCGCAGCCTTGAGCGAAGCGACATAGCCCTCGAACAGATCGGCCACAGTGCCAGGGGCGCGTGTCGGTCGCGTTTTTGATGCTTCGGCCCTTCTGGATCACGTCAGCGAAGTCGCGCTTGAAGATTTCTCGCGCCTGCGCGAGCGACATTGACGGGTAGGCGCCGAGCTTCTTCTTGGTATGCTTCCCGTCGCGCCACTGCTGCGCCATCCAGTCGACCGTGACGCACTTCGGCAGGGCTTGAGGACCAGGACGAGGCGACCGGTACCGCGCCCTTCGCCGTCGGCAAGGTTTTCTTGCTTCCGGCTCATCTCGATGCGCTTGAGCGCATGTCGGATTGCTGTGTCGGTCAGGCTTGGCATGGCGTTCCTCCGGGTCCCGCAACTGGGATCGGTCGAGGAGAAACGGGGATCGTTTGCTGGCCTGCGATCGACTTGACACAGCCGAATGTCCCGTCAATGCGCTGGCCGAGCGCATAGCCAGCTGTGCCGAGTCATTTGTGCGTCGACTCGTTAATAGAGTCTTCTGCATGGTAGGCTTTGTCCGGCGCCAAGCGTGATCGCTGTCGCCCGGTCGGCACGAGGCGAAGACATGATGGCCCTGCAGGTCCCTCGAAGGCGTCAGTCAGCTTGGTGACAGCTGATGTTACCGGGGACGAAGTCCTAACGGTCGCATGCACAGCAACGCGAGGTGGGAACGCCCCGCGTTCGAACCACCAATCTTATTTGGTTGCTCCGGTGCGGTCGATGACCCAAGCCACCATATGGCCCTTGGCCTGCTCGGCCTGCATGTGCCGGAGGGCCTCAGAGTAGGTTAGCAAGGGCTCCTGCGCCGGGTAGACGGCGCGGTCGGTCGGGGTGGCGAAGTGGTGGCAACACACGCGATAGTCTTTAGCCTCGTGCATCGGATCCTGCTCTCGTCTGAAGTTGCGACGCCATACGCTCGCGCGTTCAAGTACTGCCCTATCACACACAGAATGCGACCTTTAAAAGGCCGCGCGCTTCAACCCCTCCGTCGCTTGGGGGGCTGATCTTTTTTATGATCGGTTGGGACCGGGCAGCGGGTGCTCGCTTATGCTGAGCGTAAGGGTTGGCAAGCGGAGTTCAAGCCAAATCACCGCTCGCCTCGGTCAGCCAGTTCAGCAGCCAGCACCTTCCCGCGATCTCAGCCAACACCGTCACTGCACTCACCTCAGCATTCATCGCCGAGCGAGCCAGTAGACCCACAAATCCCACGATCAGTAGTCCCGCACGCGCAAGCGCAGGCAGCTCGACCAGCAGTTCTAACAGCTTGGGCTTCTCGCTGGGGGCATGCGAACGCAGAGGGCCGACATGAAACGTAACACCTAAGTCTATGTTCGGGAACTGCTCTTGCGAGTACAGATTGGTCGGATTGGTGAAAGTCCCAAACGACATGCCACTGGTTCAACGTTGTTTTCGAATTGCCTGTTGCAAGAACTTGACGGTCTGGTCGAGCGCCTGCCAGTTCACGTCGCCGATGATGGTCTGCTTCTCGTCAGGCGTAGACTGCAACATGAGCAATCTGGGGGGATTGCCCCTGCATTGCACGCGTCTGGCGCGGCTCTCATGCAAACGACAATGCGACGCGGGTACGCGCGACTGCTCAGCTCGCGCGTATTTCGCAGTGGCTTTTTCGGCCTTTGGCTTTTTAGCAAGGGAAGTGGCTTCCCGAGCAGTAAATGACCCGCCGAACGGGGCTTCACTCCCGACGCCCGGTGGCATGGTGACCAACCGATTCTGACAAATGAGTCGGGGGCCCTCTTGGAGATTCGGTGCGACTTGGACCGGCTGCGTGGGGTACGTGAGTTAAAAAGAAAATGACTGAAAGGCGCGTACCATGATTCGGCATCGCTCTGCCTTGGTCTATGGTTGTGTTTGACCCGGTCTGGCCGGTAAGGATAATGATGTCCGTTCGGACGACGGCGCGCTGATCGACAAGGTCAAATCAACTTGGCGAGCGCAGGATGGTGAGATGGCAGAGCAAATCTTCACCAATGTCTCGATGGTAGCCAACTTCGTCCCCACCGGCTGGAAGTTTGGGCCAAAGACTGACACTGGTGAGCTCGTCTTTCCATGAGCCAAACGTCCATCTGATGAAGGAAGTGACTGGGTATGCCGTCACATGGGAGTGGCACACGATGGCACAGTGAAACTTGTGGTTCCGCATGCAAAGCTGGTGGAACTAGGCGGACAGGCGTTCGCACTTGCTGACGAGGTAACAAACAAAAAGGACGTGAACCGTCGCTTCTGTATGATCCCGCTAGCTTCAACTTCGTGACGACCGCGCAAGATGAGTTAAACAATCTTCTGCGGCTTGACGCTGCACTATCGGTGAGCTGCTTGGAGTGTACTATTCGACGAGGTAGACGAGCAGCAAACCGCGAAGGCCACCCTGTGGCGCGTGTAGCGCTCGGTCGACTGCAATATTGCCGAACCTGGTTATCCGCCGTGAGGGGCATCATTTTGACGAGCGCGAAGAGCAGGATTGGAACCACAATCTTCTTGCCACGCTTCTCGACGCGTATGCACCGGGTTCTTGGTTTGAACTTGCAGAGCCGAAAGACCGGAAAGCATTCGAGGTGGCCGAAGAACATTGGCCAAATTAAAAGCAGCAAGCAACCGCGAGCGCGGACCGTCAGCGAAAACGAACAGATTGACGATAGGCTAATACGTGCTATCGCGCGCGCAGAGACGCGAGAGCGTGTCATCCGATTGCTAGACCTTCTTCAGGCGTTCGTCAGAAATGGTCCTCCATGCCCGATACGATCCGCTTCCTGTGTCCGAACAGAGCAAGTGGTGAAGAATCATTTAGAGGCCGATAAAGGGCGAGCACTCCCGCGGCAACAAGGATAAGCCTAACCTCGCGACCAGACTGCCGTCAGCGTCGCTTGCGCCTCTGCAGCGAGCAGGATCGCTCTTTCACACTACTGCCCACTGAAATTGGCAGCGACGTGACCCGACGCTTCGTGGCGGGTCAATGAAGCGCTGTCCCTGCCACGCGCCGCTAACTTGCGGTCAGCCCTGCCGTCCTCCACGCAAAACTGGCCTGCTGGCCGTTAGAACGGTGGGAAAGCCCGGGGCGATGGAGTTGTATCTCAGAAGTCTCTAGGCTTGCACCTCCAAAAATTGATTAGCCTCCTGAACCAACGCCGCGTGAACCGATCACCTCAGCCTTGGCCGCAAAGCGGCTAGAATCTCAAGGGCCGAGCGCGACCGACGCGACTACACTTGGGCAGCCAGCGCGGACGCGACTCGGCGCCGGGAAACATGCGAAAAGTCGACGCTGTCCCTACCGCGCCCGCGCTGCCATTGAACTTAACAACAACGAGACTCGGCGTTCGGGGCGTCGCGAGCACGCAAGCGCTGTCCCTATCACGCGCCGCCAACTTCAGTGGTTAGCTTTACCGTCTCAAATAGCGAAGCTGACCGCCGCGCTGCCCGATGGGTGCATGTCCATCAGAAAGCGCTCAATTCATACAGCTTAGAAACCCTGGAGGTGCCTACCAGGATTGGTCGGCTGACTGATTCGACGCCTGCATGTAAGATAGTGAGCGATTTCGCCCGCGGAGTTCTAATTGCGAGTGCCAGCACGGCAGACCAGGCTCGGCCGCCAGCCATGTCGGCGAAGTGCGGATTGAGCAACGATGGCATTCTTATGCGCATTTGTATGGCTCGCGCATGCGCCGGTGGAAGATGTGCTGCCCCCCCAGATGCACATCATTGCCGAGCCCGTCGCGAACCTCGCTCTCCCGAGCTATCGTGCGTTGCCCAATTGTCAGGTTTGTCAGGGACACGGTGATGTTCGGCCCACACGCTGTAACTTCGGCCGATTATCAATCGTGGCAAGAAATCGGCTGCGGGCGGTTTCGCCTATGCGGTTGGCCGTCCTGCGCAATCGGTAGGATAGTTCAGGATGATGCCGCGCCTTGCGGTTGCTCTCCGGTGAGAGGTTGCGCCGCCTTGGCAAGGGCGTCACGTAGAATATGTTCCTTCGTCTCATCCAGGGACGTCTTCAATACGACACCACCGGCGTCCTTGATCTCCTTCAGAACTTTGTCCGCGGTCATGTTCCTAATTAGAACGAAGAGAGCGGCGTTTCCGGGTTCGAGCGCCGTAGATAATTCCTTCATGAAGGCATCGTCGATGCCAAAATCTGTCAAGGCACCTCCGAGTGCTCCTGACGCTGCCCCTAGCGCGACACCAATGATGGGGTTCAGAAAGATCATCCCGATGAGGAGGCCCCAGAAGCTGCCGGTCGCCGCACCTATAGCCGTTGTGTTCACCAACTGGTTCAGCTTGATGCTGCCTGAGTCCGTCTTGACCGCGATCACCGCGTCGCCAAGGCTGATCAGGTACTCTTTCTGGAGACTGAGAAGTCGCTGACGCACCTTCTCGGCCTTCGCTTCGGTCTGGTATACGATCGCCACAAGATCAGACATGAAACTCTCCTCGACGTTGTCAGCTGACCCGCCCGCGGGCCAGACAGCCGCTCAATATCGGGAATCAGAGGCGAAGCTGCCAACGATTGCATCCGAGCAAACCCTGAGCTGCTGAGGTGAATGTGCGCACCTGCCATCTCCCATTTCTCGAGATCGCACCTCGATCTTGGAGGGTTGAGCAAATTCTGCGTTGGTCTGCGACTACGATTGCCATATGTCCGGCTTCGCTATCAATTCCCAAGGTTGGTAGCTGTGTATTGGATCGCTTGTATGGGCGCTCTTTGGCGTGATCGACCGGACGTGTTCGGTGATGGAATGGCCTGTTCCGCCCCTTCAGCCGATGGAGCAGCAACGATTGTGAGTGTCAGAAGCTTTGGATGTTGTTAGTCTCCTTCATGGCGCATCGCTCTCTTTGAGAGGTTCTGCCAGCTTTCTTACCCGCCTCGATACGCCAACCCAGACTGGCACTCTCCTCTCAAAAGCAAACTCACAGAAATAGTCTGCCTTAGGCTACTGACGTCCTCGGCAGGCAGCATCCGTAACCGGCCTGACATGCACTTCGGCGGAGGGACGATTCGGCAACGCTCGCGAGCTGGTCAACTACCAACCTTAGCAATTGATGGAGAAGGCGGGCACATGGCACTTGGATTCGATGAACCGTCAAAAAGGTCGATTCGAAACAGGGGCAAAAAGAATGAAAGAAGTCCTGCTGGGCACAGTAGCCCTCATCGCGCTGGCTGCCGCAGCCTCTGCCGCTGATATGGCCGTACGGCCCTACGCCAAAGCGCCCCCGATGGTCATTCCGATCTATGATTGGACCGGCTTTTACATCGGCATCAATGGCGGCGGTGGCTCCGCGCATCAATGCTGGGATGCGGTCAACGTCGGCGGTGTCCTCGTCGCTCCGCCCCTTGCGATGGGGTGTCATGATGCGACGGGCGCCACGGTGGGCGGTCACATCGGCTACCGCTGGCAGATTGCAAATTCAGTGTTCGGCATGGAGGCGCAGGGCAACTGGGCCAATTTCAAGGGCTCCAACGCCAACCTCGCTTTCGCAGGCGTCCATGATGAATCCAAGTCTGATGCATTCGGCCTGTTCACCGGCCAGATTGGTTATTCCTGGAACAATGCGCTGCTGTACGTAAAAGGTGGCGCTGCAGTCGTTCGCGACAAATACCGGGTTTTCGTTTTTCCCGAGACGGGGCTAACCATCAACGATGGCAGCGAAACTCGGTGGGGCGGCACGGTAGGGGCGGGCCTTGAATTTGGCTTCGCTCCGAGCTGGTCAGTCGGCGTTGAGTACGACCACCTGTTCATGGGCGATCGGAACGTGGACTTCGTTTCAACTGGAATCGTGGGTGCTCCGGCGGGTACTCTTGCGGGTACCGCCCGTATTGGTCAAGACGTCGATATCGGTTTGGTCCGCGTGAACTACCGCTGGGGTGGCGCACCCGCGAAATATTGATTTTCGTCGATCATAATCTAACAGTGAGGTACAGTCTGCCGACGCGGCGCGAACGACCTCTCTTCAAGCGGGGCTGCACGATTGTGCCACGTCCATTGCTACGGCGCCGCGAGGGTTTATTCCTGGGTTACTTAGCGTGGCGAAGCGACGCGCCTTCGTGGAGGCCAAAATGCCAGAGCCTAAAGGCCGATCTGAAAATCGCCAGCGGAGGGAGAAAGCCTCGGGAGCCAGTCCTTGTGGATTTGGCTCTGCAGGGAGGGGGCTCGCAGGGCGCCTTTACTTGGGGCGTGCTCGATCGCGTTCTTCAGGAGAACTGGCTTCGCATCGTCGGCCTATCCGGCACCTCGGCCGGCGCGATGAACGCAGGCAGTGATGGCATATGGCTATGTCGTGGGGGGAGCGGAAGGCGCGCGGGCCGCCCTCGACGCCTATTGGGAACTCGTCGCGTAAACCGCGCGCTTAAGTCCGTTTCAACGCAGCCCGATCGACGTATGGCTCGGCCGCTGAACGCTCGACTATTCTCCGCTGTTTATCGCAATGGACATGATGTGGCGTCTTTTCTCGTCCCACGATCTCAACTTGGCCGGCGCCAACCGCTCCGTTCCATACTCGAACAGTCGATCGATTTTGAGCGGCTCAAGAAGTCGCCTGTTCGGATCTTCATCACCGCGACCAATGTTTGAACCTGTCGCGGCCGGGTGTTCCGGAATCCCCGAGATCACGCCGGATGTTCTGCTTGCCTCCGCCTGCCCGCCGACTCTGTTCCAGGCGGTTGATATCGACGGGGAAAGGTATTGGAACGGCGGCTACGCCGAAAACCGACGCTGACGCTGCTTGTGCGAGAGCTGGACTCGAACGACACAATCCTAACAATCCTAGTGCCGATCAATCCGATCGAGCGTCCCGGCATGCGCCGGACCGCAGCTGAAATTCTGAATCGCGTCAACGAAGTGTCGTTCAACGCCACCACCCTGAAGGAACTTCGGATGATCGCCCTCCTGAGCAAGGTCGCGAATCTCGATGACAGCGAGGCGCGCGCTGGGGGAGAATGCGCATCCATTTCGTCCGCAATACCATTATGACCATGCTCGGTTATTCCTCCAAGATCAACGCCGAGCGGGCGTTTCTCCAGATGCTACGAGATGAGGGATGGAAAGCGGCGGATGAGTTTCTAGACGTCGATGGAGACAATATTGGCAAACGGTCTTCGGTCGATCTGACATTCTGCTGCGGGGGGGCCTGATCCTTGGGTTTTCTCGGCATTCTGCTGGGTTTGGGCCTCTTGGTGTTATTCGCCTATTGAGGCTCGAGCGTCCTGCTCCTTGCGCCAATCTCAGTGCTCATCGCGGCGTTTTTCTCGGGCGAGCCTCTGCTCGCCAGCTGGACCCAGACCTTCGTGGTCAGCACGATGAGGTTCATCGGGCAGTTCTTCCCATTGTTTCTCCTTGAGCCTCTTTTTGGCAAAGTTATGGAGGACAGCGGCTCGGTCAGCGCGATCGCGGATTTCATGACCGCGAAGCTCGGCGCACAGCGGGCAGTCCTCGCGGTGGTGCTCGCCGGTGCGATTGTAACCTATGGCGGCGTCAGCCTTTTCGTCGCCCTGTTTGTGCTAGCGCCGATGGTCGAGGCCTTGTTCCGTGCCGCCGATATCCCGCGGCGACTAATGCCGGCCGCGATTGCGCTTGGCACGTTCACCTTCACCATGATGGCCCTCCCGGGCACGCCCGCCATCCAGAACGCCATCCCAATGCCCTTCTTTGGCACCACACCCTTCGCCGCGCCTGGGCTCGGCATCATCGCGTCGACGATCATGCTCGGCTTCGGCCTTTGGTGGCTCGCGCGAGCCGAGGCAGGCGCGAGGTTCAGGAAGGAAGGGTTCTCTGGAGACACGATGCTGCCCAAGCAGGGTCTCTCCGATCCCGTGCTGCGCGAGCGCGCCGCCACCGCCGGGAGTTTGATCCTGCCGAGCGCGGACATCTCAGCCTCGAGCCGTCGCCGATTATCCTCGCCGGGCTGCCGCTGGTGCTCGCGATCGTGGTCAATGTAACCATGTTGTTCGTCGTGCTTCCGCGAAGTAGTTTCGATTTCCTTGCCGAGGAACGCTGGGGCGAAACGTCCTTCGCGGCTGTCCGCGGCGTGTGGTCGGTCGCCGTAGCGCTCATCGTCGCTATTCTAGCGACGAGCGTGGTGAACCGATCTCGTCTGCAGAGGCTGCGCGACACACTGGACGCTGGCGCCAATGCCTCGGTGCTGCCCATCCTCAGTGTAGCGAGTCTCGTCGGCTTCGGAGCCGTCATCGCGGCATTGCCGGCTTTTGCGCTGGTGCGTGATTGGGGGCTCTCGATCTGCGGTGGTCCGCTCGTCTCTCTCGCCGTAGCCACGAACATCCTCGCCGCGCTAACCGGCTCGGCGTCTGGCGACCTGACCATCGCGCTCGGCGCGCTCGGCGCGACCTATTTGTCGCGCCCACTTGAACTGAACATCGATCCGGAACTCCTGCATCGCGTCGCCGTGATCAGCGCCGGCACTCTCGACAGTCTTCCCCCTAGTGGGGCGGTGGTCACGTTGCTTTCGGTCTGTGGCACTACACCCAAAGAGAGTTATCGAGACATAATTTTGGTTGCCATCGCAGGCGCTCTGCTCGCGCTGCCGGTCGTCATCCTGTTGGGCTCGATCATTGGGAGTTTCTGAAATGAAACGTGGTCACTTGCACCCGGTCCGGGCCGACCGATCACGTAAGCTGCAAGTAACCGAGTGCAGCCGCTAACCGACATCACTGGTTGCAAAATTTAAGGACGCCTTCGGTCCGACCCGCCAAGCCTCCGGAAACTGAACGGTGTCATGTCGGTGGTCCCGCTGTTCAAATTCATCATGCTCACCTTCTTCGGGTTTTGACCTTAGGCTGCCATTGGGGACGCTCGCTCGCGAATTTCTTCGCCTGGGCTTTGGGCCGAAGATGTTCTTGACGGTAATCGGCATCTTTTCGATCGTGACGATCCTTACCCGCTATCGCGCCGGCACGTTTTGCGATGAGATTAGGCGCGCGCGGGAGTTGTCGCTGCGATCATCGTCGCTGCGTTATATGTTGCAGAATTGCAGCCGGCTGCGTTGGCCCGTCTTCTGCTCGGCGCAAGGATATCGAGTTCTTCAAGCATGCTTTTCCGCACGAGCGCTCGAAGCCGAGCACCCTGGCCATCAGCAGGTCTCCGCGATCAGCTTAGGTAGCTGTACGAGATTATAGGCCACAGCAACGAAGGTAAGTGCCCACCCGACGCGATCACCGCCACGAACCTGATCTTCTCTTGTCAGGCGATCGTCTTCATCCAGCCGAGTGCCTCCTCACTGCGCTTCGGGATGCGCCGGCTGACGGCATAGCCGCCGTGCCGGATTCGTCGTCCGTCAACCGCAGAACTGCGGCCGCTGGTGTCCTGCGCAACGTGCGGCGTCACATTCATCGAGCGCAGCCTGTTGACGAAGTCTTCTGCATCCGCAGGCTTGTCGGCACCCAGCGTCAGTCGCTCCTTCGCGAAACGGCACCAGCGGCCCGCTAAGTGCTGCCCACACCTTATTGGTCTCGGATCGACGCGATCGTCGGCACTATCTTAGGCTGTGCCGGCACCGCCGGGAGACGGCCGTGATGTCGACTTTCCGGTCTTCGGGGTGGCAACGTCGGCGCTACCGTGAGAGGCGGTATGGTGCGATCGATCGTTGGGGCCAATCTGGCCGACACCAGCTTGCTTCGGGCGACCGTCGGGCGAAAGAATGCATGCGCATAAACTGCGAACTGCAGCAATGCAATCGCGGTGAACTCGTCGGCTTTCAGAGGTGCGCCTCATCGGCACGAAGTGTTGGGGTACATTACCTCGACGATCTTGACGAGGCGGGACGAACACTGATCCGCTGAACGCAGAATCCGTTCGTTGCCGACGACCGACTATCGAATCTGGGCATCATATCGAATTCCATCGACTGCGGTTTCGATGCGCGCCAAAACCCCCTGAGATCGAAGTTGCTGATAGAGATAAGGACGCCAGCGTTCTTGTGATTCGGCTTAGTGCAGCCCAATTTGAGGTGCTCATTTCGCGGAGACCCGCCGTTTTGATCTGCTTCGGCACCAGGCGTGCAACAAGGAGAGCGAGCGTCAAGTGGCTTGCATTGATCTGCAGTCAACCTCGCTCAGAATAGTCCGCACTGGTGCGAGAAGCTGAGTTTTTCCGACGAACGAAGCGACGGAAGAAAATGACAAAGTGGGCGATCGGCCCTCCCTGACCGCGGGATGTGTCGGCGCCCATTCTGGCTGCGCCGGAACGGTGATCGCGGCTAGGGACACCCACGCTCGTTCGAGCGTCACCGGATCGCGCAGCTGGGCGACTGTCTCGGTGCGGATGTCCAGCCACTCGAACGATCGACCATGGACCGCGACAAGCTGAGCGGGCCGGAGGGTGGCGAAATGATCTGGACGGAAAACCCTTATCACTCGAATGTTGTCGAGCGAGTTCAAGATGATGCGGTCAAACTGTTCAACTACAGATGTTAAGGGCTTGACAGTTTTAAGCGGGTAGCCGCAAGAGCTCCGTCCGAGCATAGAAACGCTGGAGGACGGAACTTCCGCCAAACTGACTGTGTCGGTTTCTGTCCATAAAGGCTTAGTCGGTGCTATTTGCACGGCAATCTGGCTCTGAAGCAGCTTTGCGCGCAACGCCGCCTATCTGCAGGTACATATGAAGTCTGACGAGCTTGATGCATGTGATCTGATTTTCATAGACCGGCTCGAAGGAATGCTGCGCTTCCTCACCCAGCGAACGTGCGAGATACGCCCCCCGCGAAGTGCGCCGCAGCTCGCGAGGTGACATGCCGCCCTCAACGGCGGCGACCACCCGCCTGGACCGAAACAGATGCCGGCTATGACTGGCGGCTTCCTTCACCAGCAGGAAGCTCGGATCAGAACTGACCTGTTTGGGTATCCCAAACGCTTCTGGTTGGAATCCGCTCTACTGCATGTGCCTGAGCATCAGTCCCTCACCAGGCGCTGCGTGTCAGCTTGGCGGACCAATGCCGCAGAGAGAAAGGCTGAGAGAGCATAGCCGAGGTTCGGAAAAATCATCGTGACTCCATAGCCCAATCTTGCCGCGATGAACCCGCTCGCCGCAAACCCTACCAATGCGAACGCCGCCATTACCGAAGTCAGGAACGTGACATCTGTCCACGCGCTTCCAGGCCGGGTGAGCCCGAGAAACCAGTTCGTGAATGTAACATGCTGGACTGGCAGTGCCGCGAACACGATCCCAACGTTCGCGACGGCGCTCACGCGAGCGCCGACATAGCGATCGAGAATCGAAAGCGCTCCAAAACCGACCGCCATGACTGCGCAGCCCCCCATCAAGCCTCGGCGCGGCGCCATTCGCGAGAGAATCGCGCTGGTCAGCGGCGCGACGAAGGCAGACCGCGCCGCCGATTACGTGGCCTCCCAGCCCAGCAGCGCGGCCCCGAGCGGCCGCTCATTGGAATCGAGGGCTTCCGCTATGTAGCCCAAGGTTGCGATGCGCTGTGTCGCTGCAACGGTTGCGAGCGTGAGCGAAACAAGAAAGATCGCCACGAGATTGGTCTTCGGGTTCAAAAATGCCATCGCTGCCAGCACAGTGGTACTGGCGACTTGGGCCAACAGGATCCATGAGCGCCTCAGCCCGAGATGATTGAGGCTCCAACGATCTACGATCGGGGCCCAAAGGAAGTTAACGCTGAAGGCAGATAATTGCGTACTATACAAGCCGGTCAGTTCTAGGCTGGCGCCGTTGCCTCGAAGGATCACGAGAATGGCCTAACAGATGAGCGCGATTGCCAGATACTGTTGACTAGCCAACGCAACTATCGCGATATGTGACATGTAACGACGTCCCATCAGCCTCTTCCTCCGCAGAAGAATTTGCGCGCGTGCCTCAAGGGCACGGTTCGCAGGCAACAGACCGTTCTAGCGCAGCTGTGCCTTAAGGTGGATATGCAGCGATCGAGAATGTCGAGCATGCGCTGAGGCGCCTCCGTTTCGATCGATTGTTCGAGTATCACCTCGCAACGTCTTCCGTTTGCGCCCCGATCCGCCGTCGTCTCTCAAAAAGCAGGCTTGCCCTGTCCCGAGTCCTTGCGCAGTATAGTTGTTTCGTGCTCAAACTGAGGAGCGGACATGCGCTCTCCCCCTCAGCCGCGTGGAAGCGTCAGTGTTGGATGTTGCGATCACTGAATGAGCTTCCTGCAGGCTGCGATTGGCAGCAACATCGTTGTTCATCGGTGGCCGTAGGGGTTGATCGGAACGTCGATCGTTACGGGGGGTGAGGTCCGAGTGGCAGTTGCTAGTCCCGATCAGGTCGCATTCGAAAGACGCACACTGCGCCTGACCGTCATCATGTAGCAAAGTGACCTGCCAGAAGGATAAGCCTATCGACGACGTGGACATATTGGCAAACCCGGATTGCCGAAGGGCGTCCGGCCGTAACCACTGCCGACCTGCACGTCAGTTGGGTTCTGACCGCCTCCACAACGTGCGGGGGGCTTTACTGCTGGCCCCAAGCCCGCCGAACTGGTTGCGCAGCTTGCAAGGGAGGCAATCGATTTTGCTCGGCAAGAACGCTCGGTCCCATCAAACACTCCGCCGCGCTTTCCCGCTTTCTCAGCCACCGTCAGCTCGCCTCGGTGACGGTGCTAGGGATGAAGCAAGCGGCGTGCCGCTTGGGTCTCGTTAGCTCGCAATTTGGTGCGCGTCGAATAAGGGACATTGGTCTCAAAGCCGACAATCGTGTTGTTTGCGCCGACCGTATACACCACATCGAACCACGCGCAATTGAGAGGCAGAGCGCTAGAATCTGGACGCGCCTAGGGCACCGCCGCTGATAGGCGCATCTCGGGCAGGTTCGTCAGACATGTACTCAGGCTTATGTCCTCATGAGGGCCACCAAATGTCTCTTGGAGTGTCAGCTCACCGAAACCGCTGCTTGCGATCCTCGACGCTGAAGGCGCACGGTGCCGCGGTGGTGGACCTCCTGCATCGCGAGCAAGTCGGTCGACATCTTGCGCCATTGGTTCAGTTTCGACGACTTGAGTTCGACGTAGGCGAGCTGCAAATACAGCGCTGATCTCCAACCGATCGCCTCTTGTAAGGGGAGAATTTACATAGCCGGCGCGACTCAGGACCACTGGCTACCGCTAGCGCCCGTTGGCAGAACTACCAATGCTTGATGTCGATCAAAACCTGCAACAGACAAAGCTGAGAGAAAGGCGTTGTCTAATTGCGGAGGGCTCGCCTTTCTCCCCGCCAGTGGCATCGAACACAAAACGCATTGAGTTCGCCCCGCCGCCTGATCACCTCTTTACGCAGATCCAGCGCAGCTCGTTGGAGTTGCCGGCAGAAACTCTCTTTTTCGCTTTGCGCAGAGGTTTCACGTTTTCTAGTTCACCATGGCTGGGCATTGGCCATTCAGGCCAAAAGCACGAGAGTTGTTTCTGCCTAAAAGTGAAGAGCGAATTGCCACAGAGCGAGGGCGGCGGCTGGTGAGGGCAGGGCTCGCGCTGACAGGCAAAAATAACTTGCTTGTGCGGTGCGGTGGTGTATTATTGCAGCGCGGTAGCCTTTTGCGCTGCCGCTGCCCTCCTTGGGCGTTTCCTCCCTAGACTTGGGCCGCTTGTCATTCAAGCGGCCTTTTTCTTGCCCATCCATCGGAGCATTGGCTCGGTATGCAGGTTCGGTTTTCGCGCTCGATGCGAAACGATATAGACCGCGATCAAGAACTGTAGTGCAATCTTGACCTGCTCTGCGAGCGCTTCTTGTGCCGGGAGATCATGTTTGAGCATTGAGCTTTTTTGATCCCGTAGGGATTCGTTCCCGTGCGGATTGACACGGCAATCGTCCGGGACACAGAAATTGGTGCCCGTCAGGAGCGCGGCAAGCGCGACCGAACTCCTCGCCCACCTCACTTTGAAGATCTTCCGGCGGGAGCGATCCAGGCGGGGCTCCAGTATGCTCCTGAGCACCATCTAGCCGGAGGTGACACAATACACGGTCACGATTGCGCAGTCCGTCTGGATCGCGCCTTCCCGGGCGCGTCTCGCATACAGCGCAAGGTTCTCAACATGCATCTCGGTGATGCACACAGGTTGCGCGTTGAGTTTGTCCACCTTGCGACTTGCCGCGCCGGTGACACGCTCCAGGTTTGCCCCAGCGGCCAACGCCAAAGGGTTTATGAGCAATCCAGAACCGCGGCGGGGTCCCTCATCGGGGCATCGTTCTCGGCGCACCCGAGCGCCTCCTCGTGGGAGTGCTGATAGTGAGGATCCGATCGGAACGCACTGAGCGTCTTGTGTTCTCGGCGAAAGCCACGATTCTATAGTGCACCATGGACCTGAACAGAAGGCAATTTGGCCTATCATTCTAAGCAGAACGAGTTTTGACTAGCTGCACTATGGAGACAAGCTTCCGCACCTTGATTAGCGGGGACGTCAGCAGTCAGACCGTTCATGGTCCAATTTGGGTGTCCAGTTTGGGTTGATGATCGCTCGCAGTGTCGACCAGGAGGGCCGCGAGTGCTGCACATTGGTGGCGAATATCCGGTATCGAAATGATCTCCCAAAAGGCCGCGCGCGTGAGCGGACCCACCGCGAACAAGCTGCGCGAAGCCGCGCCGTCGCGGCTGATGATCGCACAATTGCGATCGGTCTCAATGCCGATGCAGAGCGGGTCTACGCGGGCTAGACCACGGTCGAACAAACTACGCGCTGCCGGATTGAGCGTAGCGCGCGGATCTTTGACGATGCCGGTGCAATCGACGACGGCGCCGACTTGTATGTCGAGAGGATTGGCGTCGCCCCGCCGGCGGTACGTGACTCTGGCTCCGGTGTTGTCGGGCTCGATGTTGATCATCTTTGCAGCCATCAGCGTAAGCTGCCCTCTGTCAAATGCCTGGCTGATGCGTGCTTCGCCCTCCGGCGCCATCCGGTGCCGATGCACGTTCCACCAGGCGCGCGCGTGCTCGAGAAAGCGGCGTTTCGATGCCCGGGGGAGCTCGTGCCACAGCCGCTGTGTATAGGGTCGAAGGCCATCGATGACACTGCGCCAGTCGCCACCTTGGGCCGCATTCCGGTCTATACGGTCGCGAAGCCAACGTAGCAGGTTGCTGATGCTGGCGCCGAAAGGAACATCCCTCTCCTCAATTCGCAAAGCATCGATGTGGCGGTGGGCTTTCGCGAGCAGGCCGCGCCGTGACATAGCAACGATCGGTCCGCGATGGCCGTCACGCAACAACGACAGAACGTAGTCGACCATGGTGAGCCCCGTGCCCAGGATCAGTACGGTTGCATTAGGGGCGATGGGAGCGGCCGACGGTGGAGCCCAAGGATTCGCATGAGCCGGGCGGTTAGCTCTCGTATCATGTCCCGTTGCGAGAACGACTGTATCGGCCACTAGCGATCTGCCATCATCCAGCTTGACCGACACGCAAGCTGGCCCCTCGTTGATATCGACGCAAGTACCTTGCAGGATCGACAGACGCCGTGCGTCTGTCGGGTCAGATATCTGCTGCTCGAGCAAACTCGCGAGGTAATCGCCATAGATGCGTCGTGGCACGAAACAGTATGGATCGGGACGCAGCGGCGCGCCTGCGTCACGCGCGCTCAGCCAGCGCCAGAAGTGGTCTGGTTGGTCAGGCAGCGCGCTCATATTTGAGGCGCGTACGTTGAGCAAATGATCGGGGTTACCTGTATGATACGCGATACCACGCCCGATATCGGGACGCTGCTCAATCAGCGTGACGCGCAAATGGCTCTTCGGCCGGTGCAGCAATTGATAGGTGAGCAAGACGCCGCTGGCACCGCCGCCGATGATGATCACGTGCCGCGTGCTTGAACTTGTCATGCTATCACTTTACCGGTCAACAACCCGGCGCCATAGTGCGTTTCAGGGCGCCTATATTCTGAAGTCCCATCATAAGTGGCATCGCTAGGGCGCGCAGGCGTTGCGCGCTGCTCAAAACATGTATTCGCCCAGGCATGGTCGATAGATGTAAGCCATGCGGCCAAACGGAATTGTCTTGCAATTGTCATGCTCGTCGGGGGCTGCAGGTGAAGTAGTTTATCGAGACAAGCTCGAGGAGAAAATTCCTTTTGTTTGGACCCACGTGGTCTAGGAGGTTTTTGTTTCGGCCTCTCGAAGGGGATAGCGCTGCCAGTTTCTGAAACTTCAGCGCCGGCGCGTTGCAGAGCCCTCGGTGGCACTATGTCCGAGCGATGATCCCTCGCTCCGCCAGGCAGTTTAGCACCGCCTCAGCCAACTGCCCTGGTTGCTTGCCCAGCGTTTTCAAGTGGATATCCGGCACACGTGGCGCTTCATACGGCGCATCGATGCCAGTAAAGTTCGTGATCTTGCCGGATCTTGCCTTGGCATAGAGGCCCTTTGAATCACGCCGAACGCATTCATCTAATGGTGTATCTACGAACACCTCGACGAACTCGCGGTCGCCCACGAGCTTGCGCACCATGTCTCGGTCGGCTTTGTAGGGTGAGATGAACGAGCAGATGACGATCAGGCCGCTTTCCAGCATCAATTTGGCCACTTCACCAGCACGTCGGATGTTCTCGACGCGATCTGCATCAGTAAACCCGAGATCGCAATTGAGGCCGTGGCGGAGGTTGTCGCCGTCCAGCAGCGTCGTGTGATGCGACATCGCGTACAGCTTTCGATCGACGATATTCGCAATCGTAGACTTGCCGGCGCCGGAAAGCCCAGTGAACCAGATGATGCACGGCCTCTGTTGCTTGAGCGCGGAACGCTCCTGCTTCCCAATCCACAGTGTCTGCCAGACGGTATTGCTTGCGCGCCGGAGCGGAAAATCGATCATTCCCGCGCCAACGGTGCGGTTGGTATAGCGGTCGATCACAATGAAAGATCCGGTGCGCCTGTTAACGTGGTAGGGATCGAAGCTCGCAGGCACGACGGTCGCAACGTTACAGCGGCCGATCTCGTTGAGACCCAATGTGGTCGCCGTGAGACGCTCATGCTTATTGACGTCAATCTTGTACTTGATGGAGATGACTCTGCCGGATGCAATCGTTTGCGTACCAATCCGAAACGCATAAGAGCGGCCCGGCACCATCGGCTCTTCGTCCATCCAGATCAGATGAGCGGCAAACTGGTCGGCGACCTCAGGGCGCTGCGTGGGGCTCGCAAAGACGTCGCCGCGGCTAACATCGATCTCATCTTCGAGCGTAAGCGTCACCGCGTCGCCCGCTTCGGCAACCGCAAGATCACCATCGTGAGTCACAATCCGCGTCACGCGTGAACTGCGCCCCGAAGTTGCCACGATGATTTCATCACCTACCGCGGTGCTTCCTGAGGCAACCGTGCCGGCATACCCTCGGAAATCCAGATTGGGCCGGTTCACCCACTGCACCGGAAAGCGGAAGGGTAGGTCGGTCGTCTCGGATTGTATGTCGATCGTCTCGAGGTAATCCAGCAGGGATTGGCCTTGGTACCAATCAGTCTTGCCGGATAGGTAGATGATGTTGTCGCCGTACCTGGCGGAGATTGGGAACGGGACGATTGACTTGAAGCCGAGCGCCGCAGCGAAGGCGACATAATCGCGCACGATGCCGTCGAAGACATCCTTACGGTAGTCGACGAGGTCGATTTTGTTAACGGCCACGACGACGTGCCCGATCCCCAATAGCGAGCAGATGAACGAGTGGCGCTTGGTTTGCTCCAGAACTCCTTTGCGTGCATCGATCAGGATGATGGCGAGCTGGGCGTTGGAGGCTCCGGTCGCCATATTGCGAGTATACTGTTCATGCCCTGGCGTGTCGGCGACCATGAACGATCGACGCGGCGTGGTGAAGAACCGATAGGCGACGTCGATTGTAATGCCTTGTTCGCGTTCCGCCTCAAGACCATCGACCAATAAAGCAAAATCGATGTCCTCGCCAGTCGTGCCGTGCTTGGCGCTGTCGCGCGCGAGCGCCAGCAGCTGATCCTCATAGATCATCTTGCTGTCGTGCAGGAGTCGCCCGATCAGCGTCGATTTGCCATCGTCGACCGAGCCACAGGTGATGAATCGCAGTTGATCCTTGCTGACGATATCGTCAAGGCATCGCGCGGGTTCCATACCCATCAAAAGTATCCTTCCCGCTTCTTTTTCTCCATCGAAGCTGCATCATCGGTGTCGATTAGACGCCCTTGGCGTTCTGAGAACCTCGCAACCCGCATTTCGGCGACGATGTCCTCGATGGTGGTGGCCTCCGACTCAATGGCGCCGCTCAGGGGGTAGCATCCGAGGGTGCGGAAGCGGATCGTACGCATTTCGGGGGTCTCGTTCGGCCGGAGCGGGAGCCGGTCGTCGTCCATCATGATCAGGGCGCCGTTCCGATGCACCACAGGTCGCCGTTTCGCAAAGTAGAGAGGAACAAGGGAGATGTTTTCAAACATGATGTATTCCCAGATGTCGAACTCCGTCCAATTCGACATTGCGAACACCCTCATGGTCTCGCCTTGCCGGATGCGGGTGTTGAACAGGTTCCAGAATTCGGGCCGTTGGTTGCGCGGATCCCAGACATGTCCTGCCGAGCGGAACGAAAAAATGCGCTCCTTGGCGCGGCTTTTCTCTTCGTCCCGACGCGCGCCGCCGAATGCCGCATTAAATCCGTACAGATCGAGCGCCTGCTTGAGAGCGTCGCTTTTCATGACCTGCGTGTGCAGCGCCGAGCCGGAGTCGATGGGATTAATGCCGCGGGCGATACCTTCTTTGTTAACGTGGACGATCAGATCCGCTCCCATGCGCTTGGCCGTCTCGTCGCGAAAGGTGATCATCTCGCGGAACTTCCAGGTCGTGTCGATGTGCATCAGCGGGAAAGGCAGCTTCGCCGGATAAAATGCCTTCGCCGCAAGGTGCAGCATGACAGTGGAATCCTTGCCGATTGAATAGAGCATCACCGGCGCTTTGAACTCGGCTACAACTTCGCGCATGATTTCGATGGACTCGGCCTCGAGCCGGCGCAAATGTCGAGGCAGCGTGTCCGTTTTGAGTGCGGTCATGTCCTGCATGTTCATCTTGAACATCCTCGAAAAATGCCCCCGCGACGAGGCTGCCGCTGCGGTATCGCGTACCTCAGCATGGAGGAGCCTGGTGTGAGAAGGATAGCGTCGCCCGCCGCCCTATCTAATCCATGGAGCGTCTCAAGCTGAATCGACGTCGGCTTCACCTGCGCCAAGGACACAGAATGCTCGGGACGAGCCCAATGCCTGTAGGTCGTAAGTCGACAGACGGTCAATACATACGTTGGTTGCGCCAACATCAAGCTACCTCACCGTGGCGCAGGTCGTTGTAAGCGGGAGACGTCTCAACGCAATCGGTCCGTCTTGCTTGAAGGCAAGGCTTATCCTCGCGCCGTTCAAGCTTGCGCGCGTGCTTGCCGCCAATATAGAGCTGGTGCAGTGTCGGCAAAAACCGTGCCTACAACCGGATCGCGGCGTTCATGATGACGTAGCTTTGCCGATGGGAAACCTACCAGGTTGCTCATTGGCCAGCGTTCTTTCTACCCGCAATACGTGAATTGGTGAAATCGATTGTTTGGATGGAATGCATTCATATCGCGGATAGCGATAGCTCCTAGGTTTGGGCCTCTATCCCCTGGTCGCAGTTGATGCTCTGATGATCGAACGCAGTTTCAGGGCGGCAGCTTTGTGGCGGCAAGCGATGGTTTTTAGGTGATTCGCACAGCGCCGTTCTTACTACCGAGCTCACCTGGGCGGCAGACGTCTGGTGCCGGACCAGCAAACACACTCGTCCCGTCACCGGGAGCAGTTGGCGCTGCGTGTGAGCGAACCGTTCTTAGTCCTGCAGTCGCTAAGTTGCTCGATCTCTATCCCGCTGGAGTCCGATGTCTGTCCCGCGACAAAACCCAATCAGAGGCTCAATTTTTATGCCAATCGCCCCGGCCTTTTGCTGAAACCGGCTATCCAGCGGCGGCCTCCGGCTATGCTTTGCGCCGGTGTCAACTACTAGCCTTGGCAATTGATTGGGATGACTGACACTGGCATTGCATGAGCGTCCACGCTGCGGCTGATGGGCACGTGTCTTACCGACGTGTAGCCATGAACTGCGATCATTATCTTTTGCCGGAACATCATGATCGACCATCTTTGTGCTCGCCGATCGCTCAACGGGCGGAAATCTCATGAAGCAAACTGGACAGATGCCTTGTCGAGGCCTGCTTTGCGCGACTGTGATCTTTTGAAGGAGACGACGTCCTCGAGCAGGACGCTGTAATGAGCGAATTCTGAAAGGCTTCTAATGGTAGGTAAGGTGAGGCGTTTCCGCTTGCATGAGATCGCCGGGCTTCGGCGCAAGGCTGTAGAGCTAGGTCCGAGCGGCTTAGACTGTTCGCGTCGAGTGCTTCGCTTGAAGAGGGAATGCCGACCGAACGGCGGTGCTCGATCGCGCCTTTGTGATGCGGGGTCCAATTCAGATGGAGCCGATTTGCATCCTGAGCGTAGCCAGGTAGAGGTATGACCGACCTACCTGACAAACGTCCTATCGCAATCCGCGCGGTGCTCCCGTTCGTTTTTCGCCACTGGCTGCTCCAGCCCTACCGTGCCGCCCTTGTGCTGGCGGGCTTCCTCGGCGCAACGGCGGCCGACCTGTTCATGTCGATCTACTCCGGTCATCTTGTGAACGCATTGACGTCAGCCCTTACAATGAGGCGGCGCGACATGCGGCGCTGGCTGCCTTCGGCGGCATTGTCGCGCTCGGGCTCGTTTCCATGATCCTGCGCCTCACAGGTCTGCAGGCATTCGTTCCGTTTACGCTCAAGACTATGTCGGATGTGTCACGCATGCGCATCAGCGGTTCTCAACCGACTGGCACGCCAACTCTTATGCCGTTTCGAACGTGCTGAAGA
This sequence comes from Bradyrhizobium sp. CCGB20, assembly GCF_024199855.1. Lineage (NCBI taxonomy): Bacteria > Pseudomonadati > Pseudomonadota > Alphaproteobacteria > Hyphomicrobiales > Nitrobacteraceae > Bradyrhizobium > Bradyrhizobium sp. CCGB20. The sequence continues at coordinate 1,517,518 of NZ_JANADN010000001.1, forward strand.
TGACGCGCGGCATGTGGGTCCTCGACTTGCTCAACGCCACCATCCTGATGTTCCTGTTGCCGTAGCGGACGGTACTGGTCGGTTCCAAGAGTCTGCTCGGGCTGCATTGGTCTGCGCCAGGTGGAGTGATCGCGAGGTGCGTCAATCTATGTCGCGCTTACGATCACATTTTCGATCCACTATATCGCGCCTGCCGCACGCGTCTCCAACGCGTGGGACACGAAGATCGCCGGCACGCTGGCCGATGCGCTGACTTGCAATGCGGTGGTAAAATCTTTCGGGCGCTGAAGCGCGTGAGGATGCTCGACTCGCCCACACCATCGACCGCTGGCGCATGCGGCTGCGGCGAACTGGGCTGCGCTACAACTGCGCGGCCATATGTCAGCTCTCGCTCAGTTGTGCCTTCCGGTATCGGTGATCGGCGGCGCGGTATGGCTGTGGATGGCGAGGCGCCCCTTGCCCGGCGATGTCACCTACGTGCTGACCAGCTACTACGTTATCCACGCGTATCTGCGGGAGGTCGGCATATACATCAACAACCTAGAGATCGTGTTTGACGATGTCAGTTTCCAGTATGGCGACGACGGGGCGCGAGCGATTGCTCTCGAAAGCCCATCATGGATTTCCATGAGCAAAGAGAGGTCGTTGTTGGGGCAAACCCAAGGTCGAATTATAATCGGCAGGCAGTGATTTCACGCATCGATCGGACCCGTTTTCGCGAACAGATCTATGTTACATGCTGAGTGACCTAAGGCGCGACCTGATTAAGCAATGACTCGCACGACTCCGTCATCACGTTCAATTACTAACGTTGGTAGTTGATCGGAGGGCAAAGAAGTTAACCTCGACAATAGCAGGGCAAAGAATTCGGGCCTCGTCCTCGTCGGGGGCAGTTTTGCTGCGACACCTGAACTGGGTGTGAGTTGAATGCGTAGTCCTGCACGAATGGGTAGAAAGCTTTGGTCGCTTGCGGAGCGTGCAGCCGCTAGCTCGGCGCGTTCAACGTTCTGTGCGAGCAGAAGGTCGTATGCTACCCAAGCTCAGGAGATTTGTTGATCTACATTGAGCGATGTAGTGGCTGGTGCAAACAGCGCTGTCGTAAATCCGACGTATGTCGCAGTGCGTCAGTTCGGTTGAGACCCGTCAATCTCTTCACGTGCTTGTCTTGACGACCGAGTTCCCGATGGCCGCGGTTGGTATGACACTTGCTGCGTCTATTTCGGTGCTCGCAAAGTCCCTGCTTACAAAGTTCTTGGAGAAGCGGATGCTCAGTGTCAGCTACATGAATCCGGGCCCGGAGTTTGCCCAAACCTCCATGCAACTTCTCGCCGATGTCGGCAAGCGCCGGGCTGGTGACCAGTATCATCCAGCTCGATCGGCTCCTGCTGATGGGAGTGGGGGCCCTGCGCGACCAATTCGACGGCAGCATCGGCGTTCTCACAACAAGCTCAGCAAATGGGCCGGATTCTTTTCACAAAGTCGGGTCTCTTGGATCCGCGACCGCCATGCATTTCAAAGATTGCGTCTGCGTCGACGCCGGCTCACCGCCGAACAGCCAGGGGCTGCCGGCGATGATACGCACGAGTTAACGGTCGATCGAGTGTGGACGCCGTCAAGCCGATCTGTGTACTGCGGCTCAGGTGCCTGCCCAAATCCGAAGCTCTCGGTACCATCCCTGGCCCGATCGAAAAGCAACTGGCTGACGCTTACATGGCGTAGAGGAAAGACCGACAGGGGCACTCAGTCTCGCACGAAATATCGGCGCAGTCGTTTTTCGCGCGATCCACCATCATTTGCGCGCCTGCGGAAGCCATATGGACACCGCCATATAGCCGCCGGCGTTCCGACTTTACCCAGATCGCTATTATGTGCATGTCGTACCTGCACCAATGGCGCCTTTCGGTCCGGAGCTCCCGCCCCATTCACGCGACTGCGTCGTGGTCTGGAGCATGTCAAGAATGCAGCGAACCTGAAGCAAGCTCGATCGAACGGCGCAGAACAGCTTTCCGGCTCGATCGCGTGAGGCGCCATATGAACCTCTTCAGTTTCGTCGAGTGCGCAAACCAAACGCAATCTCTCAAAGCGCTGTTTGATCTGCTTGTGAGCTGCGCAAGCCAAGAGGGGTTCACTGAGGTTGCTTACGGAGCACTCACCTTCGCCGAGCCCCTTCGTCTAGCGGGGTGCCCGCCGCCTCTAGTGGCTATGAAGGCTCCGCCTGACTGGTGCCAGCGCTATTTGGAGCGCAAGTACTACACCATCGATCCGGTGGTCCGGCGGACGCCGATGTTTGCGGCGCCGTTCCTCTGGGATGAGCTCGCGAGAGTATACCAGCTGCAGACATGTGAACGACGTGTACTACAGGAGGCCCGAGAGGCGGGCCTGAAGAATGGCGTCAGCGTGCCGCTATTTGGGCCATCAGGGCGAATATCTGTGATGTCATTCGCCTCCCTTTTTGATGATGCCGATCTTCAAAGGAATGTGAGGCGTCTCAATACGCTGGCTTGGCACTTTCATATTGCATTTGCGGAGATCGCAAAGCCCTCGGACTGTCCCTCCGAGAGAAAAGTGGACCTATCCAAGCGCGAAAAGGATTGTTTGCGATGGGTGGCGGAGGGCAAATCATCCTGGGAAATTGGGAAGATACTGAGCGTGAGCGAGAATACGGTTAATTTCCATGTCAAGAACGCAATCCGAAAGCTTGGCACGGCGAACCGGACTCAGGGTCTTGTAAAGGCGATTCGTCTCGGCCTTATTGAGTTTTCGGAGCATGCGTCGGCAACGTCGATGGTGGCCTAACTGGTGTCGCGTCCACTGCAGGACGCCGTAAAGAGTGAAAGAGCGAGCCCCGTGCAGGGCCAGCACTTTTCAAGAAAATAAAAGCATCTAAAGCGGGATTAGGTTGAATGAATTTGGGAGTTCCGAATCAGGCTGTTTCCGATTCACCATGCTGGCTGGGCGAGGCGAGCATGGATGTGCATATGCTCTGGATTTGCGGGGGAGGAGTCCCCCAACCAGCCAGCCGAGCAGCTTGGGTCGCGATTGGCACCTAATCGTGGCCGCGATGCAAGCACCGGACGCGAGATCGATGTCAGTGACGCGCAGTGGCTGCAGAGGCTTCACTCCTTCGGTTTGTTGCGCGCGAGATTCCGGCTCAAAGGTCAGACCGCCGGCGCGATATCCGTGTCGTTCTCGTCGAACAGAAGCTGCGAAGGCACGCCTGCAAGAATTCCGCGCTCGCGAGGATATTCGACGGAATTGGTTAGGATGTATGATGAGTGTCTGCGTGATGGACAGCGATATCGAAAACTATGGCATCACCACTGCTCGTATCTTTACCAGCCAACAAAATCATCGCCGAGCCCAGATAGAGCGGTGATCGTACCTTTCCATGCTAGCGCAGATAATCCCGTAAGATGTTGTGGAACCTTAAGGCGTAACAAAAGGTTCCCGGTTTCATTCTCATCGTGCTGCAGGACTTCGCGGCGAGACCATGCGCAATGCATGGTGTCATCATGGGCGATGTGCGGTTCAAGGCAAACGTGCGCCGCTGAAGTGTCGAGACAACAGTGAAGCGTCGGCGCTGCCATGGGACGCCCCCCACCTGCGAGTTCAACGAAGGAGTATCGATGAAGGTTCTGGCGTCGACAAGCGAGTCGTCGACTGCAGCGTCAAGATTCGCGTCAAGAGTGACGGGGCGGCTTGAACTCGGCAACTTGAAGATGGAGGCGCTCGCTCTTAAACAATTCGCCCAACGTAGTGGAAGAGTGGGCGGCTCGCGAAGAGGCCTGAAACATGCGTACTGCGGTTAAAGGGAAGCGCGTCATCATTACGGCAGGAGTGAGTGGTATTGGACAAGCCGTGATCAGCAATTGGTTGCTGCTGGGGCCGAAGTCGCGACCTGTGATATTTCCGAGGAAGGTATCGAGCGCCCCGGCAGGGAGTTACCCGGAATCCACAGTGAGGTGGTCGATGTAGGCAACGCAACTATGAAAACGCACTTTCCAAAAGTGCGACTGAGCGTTTCGCGTGCTTGTGAATAATGCCGGTATTTCAGGCCCAACAGCGCATATCGACGACGTGGCTGTTTCCGAGTGGGGCAATGTCTTTCGTGCGACCGTTGAGTGTTATTTCGTCGGCTGCAAGGTCGTTGTTCCCTACATACGGAAGCAGCGTGCCGGATCCGTGATCTTTATCTCGTCAAACTCGGCTTCGCACTCCTTATTCCGCATCGAAGTGGGCATTGGTCGGACCGATGAAATCGTTGGCGATTGAGGCCAGTCCGGGTGGCGGGCTCGTCAATGCCATCATGCCCGGGTCGTCGACGGCGAGCGAGTAAGGCGCGTCATTGCAGCGAAGGCAGAAGCGGAGAACTTGCCGTATGACGAGATGGAGCGGCAATGGCACAGGCTGGTCTCTTTGCGGCGGATGATTCCGCCCCAGGAAATTGCCGAGATGATCCAATTCTTAGTCTCTAATGCAGGCAGGACCATCTCGGGCCAATCGCTCAGACTATGCGACAACCAGGAAACTTTGCGCTAAGCAGGAAGGCCGCCGGAGGTTCGGCCGCCACCAATCCGGATCAACTGTGAAACGGTCCTGAAGCATCCAAAAAATGCGGCAACCATCGCCGAACAAAATTGCAGCTGCGTTTGCCCGTCACGGTATTGCCGTCGCGCTCGGTCATAGTCCCAAAATGGGAAGGCGGCTTTGGCGGCGAAGCAGATCTTTCGTGAAGCGCCGCGGCGCCGGTATTGTTCTCATCGGGTAGAAGCTTACGGTCGCGTTTGAGGTCAGCGTTCGGCTAACCTCGGCAGCCACACGAGCAAAGCGGGTCGCCAGCTCATCCGTTCAATCGGTGCCCACTCCTCTTCTTGCAAAATGTTCGCCCGACCGGAACCCGATCGAACAGGTTCCACCAAGCTCAAGCACCTGCTCCGCAAAGCTGCCGCACGAACCGTCTATGAATCTGCGTCGCAAACGGTGAAGTCCTGACAGCTTTCAGCCCAGAGGAATGCGTGAACTGCCTCGAAAATTCGGGCTTCCAACCTAATGCCAGCGCTAAGAGGACCTTGCGTCTTGACTTAGGTCAAAAGAGCCCCGGCTAAAGCGCCGAGGCTCTCGATCGCCGTCCCAAGGTGAGGAGATCGCTATTTGAGAACTACGGGCCAGCCAAACTTGTAATTGACTCGCGCGGTGACGAGATCGAAATCCTGGCGGATGCGTTCGTTGCCAAACGTGCCACCACCTGCGGCTGTGAAGTTCACGTCGCTAGCCGGCATAAACACATGGTCGTACTCGAGCCCAGCTGACCAGTTCGGCGTCAGGCTGACCTCGAATCCGGCACCAACGACACCGCCCCAACGCGTCGTGTCCGCGCTCCCAAGCTGCGTGCCTGGGGAAACGGAGCTGACCTGATAGCTGCTGCTAACGATAGCGGTGCCGCCTTTGGCGTAGAGTAGCACGTTGTTGATCGCATACCCGATCTGCCCAGTGATTAGACCGAGCGCGTCGATCTTTGTTTGGTTCCTGTTGGCTGGAAAAGCACTGCTGACATTGGAGTTGTTGAAATCGGCCCAGTTGCCCTGGCCTTCGATGCCAAGCACTGTCTGGCCGATCTGCCAACGATAACCGATCTGCCCGCCTACCGTGCTGCCGCTTGCGTCGTGAGAGCCCTCAGGAGTCGTGCCTGCGAAATCCCAGGAGTTATGGCTCGAACCCCAGCCTCCATTGACGCCAGCATAGAAGCCGCTCCAGTCGTAGAGCACGACGGCAACCGGGTGAGGAGGTGCCTTGATGTAGACCGGCTGTGCAGCGAGATCCGCGGCGAATGCAGGCGCCGCAGCGGTGAGTGCTACGATGCTCGTAGTCATAAGCAACAAGTGTTTCATTTAGAACTTCATTTCCTTGAGTGGCCCCCGGCCGCGCGCGTCATAGCAGCGACAACGCAAATTGCTGTAACTGCTGCGCAACATTTACTTTGAAAGAATCGGCTTGAATCTGACGCCGCGTAAAGTTGTACACTTGACCTGTGAGTGTCCGACCGAAAAATAAGTTGAGTGATATCAGCGAGTTCTGATTCCATCGGTGTTGCGAAGCATCAAAGGGATCGAGAATGTGGACTGAAATCACCCGGGCACAGTCTGCCGAGAGGAGCTGCGTTTGCCAAGCGACTTGACGGATGCGGAATAGGGCGTGCTGGAGAGGTTGCTTCCCGTGCGGGCCACGCGGGCGGCGCCCGAAATGGAGCTATCGCGACATCGTCGAGGCAGTGTTCTATCTGCTGCGCGGCGGATTGCCGTGGCGCATGCTGCCGCCCACTCTGTTTCCACCAATGACCACGGTGCAGTACTCTTTCTACCCGTGTCGCGACAACGGATTGTGGCAATCGATCAACCACGCACTCCTGATGCTGGCGCGCGAGGCGATCGGCGGGAGGCCTCCCCGACGGCCGGCGTGATCGACAGCCAATCGGTCAAGACCACGGAAAGTGGCGGCCCTCGCGGCTACGACGCGGGAAAGAAGATCAAGGGTCGAAAGCGCCACATCGTCACTGACACCCAAGGGCTCCTGGTCGGAGCGATCGTTCACGCTGCCGACGTCCAGGATCGCGACGGCGCGCCAGATGTCCTGTGCAGCATTCGCTACCGCTTCCCCTGGCTGCGCCATATCTTCGCCGATGGCGGCTATGCCGGCGAAAAGCTCAAGGCGGTGCTGGAAAAGATCGGCCGGTGGACTGTCCAGATCATCAAGCGCTCCGATGCCGCACAGGGCTTCGAGGTGCTTCCGCGCCGCTGGGCGGTCGAACGAACCTTCGCCTGGCTCGGCCGCAACCGCAGATTGGCCAAGGACTTCGAGCGAACCATCTAAAGCGCAACTGCCTGGCTCTTCCTCGCCTCTGTCCAACTCATGACAAGGCGCATCAAAAACAGCAATGCAATTTTGAGTCAGGCTCTGAGCACCGTCAACTGCTTTAGCCCGTCCTGTTCGTGAGAGTGTGTTTTTTAGTTCGATTGATGTGGCCGCACATCTGCTCTGACGAAGCGCGCGGGATTGCCTTCGGCTTTCACTGCCTGACGACCGATACTTTGCAACGCGCTTGAGGGATGGGTTATTCCCTGACAACGAGTTTCGTAAAAGAACGGCCAAATCCCTCCGGAATGAGACCGTGCGGACGTTTATGCTCAATGAGTTTGAGCGATTCTCATTTGGCTATCGCGCTGACGGCACCGCGCCGATCCAGAACAAGGTCGAAGCGTTTCTGGCTGATCCGCTGCTCAATCGAAATATTAACGGCACCCGAAGAAGATTTGCATCTCCGCCAGATCATGGACGAAGGCAAGATTCTCTTGGTCAATCTGGCGAAAGGACACGTTGGGGAAGATAGCTCGTCGCTCCTTGGCGGGTTGGTCGTCACAACGATTGGCCTGGCCGCCTTTAGCCGGGCCGACACTCCACAAGACAAACGTCGGGACTTCTTCGTCTACGTCGACGAGTTTCAGAGGTTTACCACGGTCGCGCTGGCGAACATGTTTTTCGAGCTTCGCAAGTACCGTGTCGGCTTCACAGTGGCGTATCAGTATCTAAACCAGCTTACCCCTGAGGTGCGCCATGCAATTCTCGGCAACGTCGGCTCTATCATCTCATTTCGCGTCGGCGTGGAGATGCTCCATATCTCGTTCGAGAATTCCAGAGCCGGTTTTCGGAAATCGACCTCTTGAGGCTGCCGAACTACCGCATCTATCTCAAGCTTATGATCGATGGAACGCCATCAATACCTTTCAGCGCCGCGACGCTTGAGCCGATATAGGGACATTTGCCAAACTGGCATAATCCCGTGTCTACCCTCGCTTTTCTCCTGAAGTACGATCGCGCTCGGACATTGTTCTTTCCGGCGCCAATTCGGATGTCGGTAGCGAGACGGAGGATCGGTCTGTTGCTGTTTTGAGGACGGCGCAGCTCCGCCTCGCTATCCGGCACTCGAATGGTTCGGGCTGACGGTAGTGAGGAGAAGAACATGTCCACGATTGCCCTTTGGTACAAGGCCGTGAAGCTAATGAAGCTCTGCGATCTCGAAGCTTCCAAAGCCTCGACGATCATCTGTTGGTGGTCGCCCTTAAGGACTCGGCATGTCCAGCCTTCTGTATAACGGGAGGTGATCACACGGCAAACATGGAGCCGGACCTGGACCGGGGGTTCTGCGAGGCCTGCGGTGGCAACACCGTCGTATCGGTACTTGTGCTCGCCGGTCTCATCTAAGAGATCAGCCATGCAGGTCCGAAACGTCTATCACTGCCCAGAGTGCGGTCGCGAGTGGACGGACATGTGGTCCGCACAGTGCGACAATGAATGCCCGCACTGCGGCGCATGTCATATCTCGCCCTACAAAAGCGAAGACGCGGAGGAGAGCGATGACGAATAGGATTGCTCTTCTCAACGATGCCTTCCGCCGCACGTTTAGCGGCGGCAAGGTAATGATCACATCAGGCGTCAATGAACTGCCGAACTGCGTGAAGGCTGAAGCGCTCATTCAAGTGACGAACTTCGCTGAATTCAGCGAGAACAACGATCCGTATGACGAGCACGACTTCGGCAGCTTCGTTCTGGTCGGTCGGAGGTTCTTTTGGAAGATAGACTATTACGACAAGCGGTGCGAGTTCGGCTTGACGACCCTGCAGACGCTGAAAAAGACCATGCGGGTCCTAACCCTCATGCTTGCTCAAGAATATTGAGTAATAGGATGCTTCCTTGTTACCCCGCGATTTGCGGGGCATTTCTTTGCCCTAGCGGGCCGCCGTCGCTAACCCGGGCTCGCCGGTCCTGCTTTCGGGGCCGGTCATTTCGAAAACCGTTCGAGTAGCGCGCCTTCCGTTTGACGCTGTTCAAACTCTTCGCCCGGCGTGTACGCCCTGAAGACAAGGGAGTTGCTCGAGCGCTTCTTGGGAACGGATCGCTGCGGAGAGAGCTTGCAAGCACTTGGCGGTCCCCTCATCTCCTTCCACCAACCGGCCAGCAAGAGCCAGTTGCTCTTGCAATTGGCTCAGTGTTGCTGTGGGGCACGCCGGGCCAAGTCGCGGCAACAGCGCGGCGGTATGGCGTGTCGCGTTCATTGCTGCTACGTGGCGACGGTCGTTTCGGCCGGAGCCGAAGGATGCCGCCGATCAACCGAGCTTCGTACCGGCGATGGTGGTCGCGGAATCAGGGCCGACGCCTTGTCCAGCCACGCCGGCCAGCAGCGGCGGGTCGATCGAGATCGAGTTTGCTGCCGGGGCTCGGATGCGGATCACGGGCGCGGTCGACGCGGCGACGCTGAAGGCCGCCGTGGCGGCGCTGGCAGATGGACGCCTGCGGTGATTCCCGTTGCGTCGGGCGTGCGGGTGTGGATTGCGACCGGCCACACCGATATGCGTCGCGGCATGAACTCGCTGGGCTTGCTGGTGCAGGAAGCCTTCAAGCGAGACCCGCACGGCGGTGATCTCTACGTGTTCCGTGGCAAAAGCGGGCAAGCTGATCAAGATCCTTTGGCACGATGGACTGCACCCTCATCGCCACCGCCAAACTCAACGGCATCGATCCATAGGCCTGGCTCGCCGACGTGCTCGCCCGCCTGCCGGACCACCCCGCAAAGCGCATTCGCGAACTCCTACCTTGGAATTGGCGCCCTCAGAACGTCGCTCACGCGGCGTGAACGCAGTCAGCCAGGCGGCACCTCGCCGCGCTGCGCATTGCCGAAGGCCACCACCCGATCGCGCTGCTCGTCGGTATCCGGCACGATCAGGCCTCGCGAAGCTCTAATCAGCGCAAGCGCTTCCTCCGCCTCGATTCCGCAACAGATCAGCGCGCAAGCTGCAATACCAAAGACCGGCCAATCCCCGCCCGGCAATGGATCGCGATGGAACGACCGTCTCGCAAGCCGGTGGCCAACAAGTGAGCGATCTGCGAAGCCTCACGCCGGGATTCTGGTAGTCCACGATCTGGAATCGGGAAAGAAATGAAGTCGATCCCATTAGAACGGCAAAGCTCGGCATCACGCTGCAATCCAAGCTCCGAAACCTCCTCGTGCTCCAGAAGGCTCACCACCACATCGACGCCGGAGTTCTTCCACTCGTTCACCTCCGTCTCCAACCACTCGTCAGCGCGAGGACGCGCCATAATTGCTATCCGTCCAACCGCTTGAATCTCGATCCAATGTAATCGGGACATCCAAACCCTACTTGTGGCAATCCACTACACGGCAGCATCGCATAGTCCACGCCTCACCGGCAGGGTGTGGCCTTCCCCGGACGGATACGTCAGTCCAGCGCTCGGTGACGGTAATCCTGACCTCATAGGAGCGCCCGCGAAGAGACCTTCCGGCCTGTCGGCGCGCAGGCTGCCGACGTCGCGAGGTCAGCGCCATCCTGGTCGATACCCTTGTTGACGAGAATAAGCTTGTGTTCCGCCGTGCCCTGCAGGAGCTCCCGTGGCGTCCGCTGCGTTGAAAAGAAGATGGCTCGCGAGCATAGAGTTCGAATGCCCCTCAGCGGCCCGGAGGTTGGTATCCAAGTCGCCATTATTGATACGTGCCACTTGGTGCTACACAGCGCGTACGACGATCATCTTCAGTCTGAGCGCATCGCTCGTAGTCTTTGACAAGTCTTCGGAAGCGTGTGGCCCACGTGAAGGAGCGTTCGACGACCCACCGCCTTGGGAGCAGCACGAAGCCTCGTTTGGCCTCCGACAGCTTCGTGACCTCGAGGGCAATGCCGTGTTCAGCAGCCGCCGTTGCAGGCTTGTCGCCTATGTAGCCCCGGTCAACGAAGGCGACTTCGACGCTCTGACCAGTCTCTGCCTGAAGCGTCTTGGCGATCCGGCCAATCTCGGCGCGATCGTCGGTGTTGGCGGGCGTGACATGCAGCGCGAGAAGCTTCGAACCTTTCTTGCACTTGGCTCCGTCGTAGGCGCCGCGGGCGCCACTCTCGGGCGTCGAGCGCAGAGTTCGACTGTCGATGATGGCGGCGGTCGGCCGCGCGGGTCGTTCCAGCCGCAAGGCGCAGGATAACGCGCGATCCTCGGCCAGGGCTTCAAAGCAACCCGCGCGCAACCACCGCTGCGCCTGTTGATAAACGATCTCCCACGGCGGCAAGTCTTTCGGCATCCAGCGCCAGCGCGCGCCGGTCTTCACGATATAGCGCAGGCCGTTGAACACCTGTGGCGCTTGCTGCCCCCTATCTGACACTTTTGCCCGAGGACGCCTCGCAGCGGACGCACGCGCTTTGCCACTCGTCATCGGAAACGTCAGAAGGATAAGGCTCGCGGACGAGACTCGGCGTCGAACAAATTCGTCAAAATTGGATCGAAGAGGCTTGAATCGTACGCGATGTCAGATTGTACAAGCAAGCGTCTGAAGCGTTTGCAATCCCGCATATGCACCGTAGGCGAAGATATCTCGATGGACATGTATGTTGTTATTTTTTATGTTGTTGTTGTTGTGAACGTTCTGGCTGGCTTTGGAGCAGGCTACGCCGTGCGTAGCTGGCGTTCTCGCAAGCGGCGTGAGATCGCTCGACGGTATCGTGGCTTCTGCCACTCGGATCACCCTGCTAAGCACCCAGATCTAGGGGCTATTAGGACTGATTAACCATAGACGTTGAGGTTTGCGGGATGTCGATTCCCCCGCGAGCCTTATTCTTCTGACGTTTCCGGTAACGAGTGTGCGCTTGTTGCGCCCTATTTGATGCGGCCCGCTCAACCGGTCGACGCAACACAGGCGTTAAATCTCTCTGCTGGGGTTTCAAGGTCTCACGTGGTCGTTCGTTTAGTTGACGAGCCACTTTGTTCAGATTGGTCCTCCTAGCCGCGCGCCATGTCTGGCGGCGCGCCGATCGTGTCGCGTGAAAGATCCGGGCACAGCACGAGCTTTCGCTCGAGACTGCTCGCCTCGAGCCGGCGGTGAGCTTCGGCGACCTCGTCGAAGACGACTGCTCGGCGACGCGCGGCCGGATGGCGCCAGTCGCCAAGAGCCTGAACAACCGTTCCAGGTCATCGTTGAACCAGGTAGGGTGTCGCGCTCGCATCGCATTGACCGAGTAAAAGCAAGCGCGCTTGCCGCTGGGCAACAGTCTCCACAGGTACAGGCGCGCGATCTCCATCAGGACGTGGAACATGCGACGCTGTGCCCGCACGCTCGCAGAGAAGCCGATGGCGCAGAGCAGGCCGCCCGGCTTGAGCGCTGCGTATGAGCGGCGATAGCTGCACTATCGATTGCAATTGGTCCGCGGGAGAGAAAGACGCCGCATCTCTCGGGTTTCTAGCGCGCACCAAAACTGCCGGTGCGCTGAAGCAATTCGCAACGCCTTGGTCTGCTACGCGAGCGGTTCCGATGGTCTGCGGTGTTGGTGCTCAAAGATGGAAGTACCAGATGATCGCGTCGGCAAGCGCATCGCCACGATGCCAAATGAGGGACGTAGACGCAAAAATAGCCGTGCTGCGACTATGCGAACTCCCGCACGATGTTGAGCATGCGCGGCATGCCTTTACGTATCCTGCCCAGTTTTTTTACCACGCTCAAGTCACGGTCCAGGCGCCTTGATGTCGAGTGGCACATCAAACGCGGCGCGACAATACTGGATCTCGGATGCGGATCAGGTTTGCTAGGGCTTGCTGCGCTCGGAGACTGCGCGGGACGCCTGGTTGCTCTCGACAATGATTCGCAAGCCGTTCTCGCGACGCAGATAAACATCGAGCTGCCGAAGCAGGTCGCGATCAGCATTGCAACCGGCGCCAACAGCGGCGGCCTTCGCCAAAATGTTGTCGCAAGCCGAGAAGCGGTGGATGACGTCCACTCCGGGGGGCTCTCCGGCCGCGGAGTGCTCGAAGTGTCGCTTCTCAGGCGATGAGGACACCGAAGCTGCAATAAGCAGATTGAGTTGTTTGTCTTTCATTGTGACGAAGTGTCCCGTGCCGGAAAGGAGCGAGTGGCGCGTTGTGTCCGTCATTTTCGAGGCAATCTTGCGCAACACAATGCAAAAGCTGCAGCGACGTCTCATTGCGGGCCGGTGTCGCCCCAAGCTGCCCAAATTTGCAATCCGCGTGGATGAGACCGAGCCCGAAGTACTGGTCTGCATGAGGTTTATCCCGCAGCTGCGATCAACCCACCAGTCCAGATCGAGTGCCCATAACGCGAGCAAGTGCGCGGCGTTATCTCGGCATCGTCCTCAAGTGAGGCGCGCCATCGTTTGCCTCGGCCGCGCGATCTTGCTCGAGCAGAACGAGGACTGCGCGGTCCATTGCATCCGCTACATGACCTGGAAACCTCGTGTCATCGAGCGGCGATCGAGTCATGGTCGCTCCGGCTGCGGCAACACCACTTTGCTTGGCCCTGTCGACGATCGGTCGACCGTCTCGTTTGAGTTTGAGAGGTGCAAAGCTTGCCTGCATCAACATCGAATCAAGTGGAGGCCCGGCAGCATCGGAAGCATGGCTGCAGGCGAGCCTTCACACGAAGCAGCCAGACGCGCGATTGATTGCATCCCGCCCTCAATGCGCAGATGGTACAGCTGCTTATGTGGTGCAAAGCCCTGGCCGCGGAGAACTGCGGCGCGACATTAAGTTCCAGAGAATGAGCTTGAATCGAATCCCGACGCTAATGACATCCAGCGTATCCACGAAGCTCTCTTTCAGGCTTGTGTAAGGCCGTCCCGCTTGAGGAAGGCGTCAGTTGATGCGTGTGAAAGCTTACAATCTGACGCCACGTGAGATACAAGATGTTTTATCGCTCATTGAACCGGATGGTTTGACCAGGGTGGGTCTCCTCGCCACCTGGATAACGCGTCCTGCGGAGCAGTCTCATGGACAGCGAACAGATCGGGACCGCGTAAAGCTCTGCCGTGACATGGGTTGTCGTGGTGACCTGCTTTGTCCTTTAGCGAGCTAAGCGCCGTCTCGTTTGTTGAAAGCGCGCTCTATGCTGCTGGCGGAAATAGATAGCCGATAATGCGTATTGAAGTGTTCGAGATGCCGCCGCCTGATTGCAGCGGAGGCGTTCGGTCTGAAAGCCTAACCTCACAATCGATAGCTCTCTGCGAGCCGCAAAAAATTTGCGAGCAGAACGTCTCCCTCTTGGGTCAGTATCGATTCAGGGTGGAACTGCACGCCAAACGTGCGCTGATCGCGAGGCGCAAGGGCCATGATCTCACTCTCGTCTGAATGCGCCGTTACGTTAAGATGCGGGGTGTACGACTGATCGATCTCAACAATAAGGGAATGATAGCGCCCCACGCGAAGAGCAGAAGGAAGTCCTTCGAATAGCGTCGCCCCATCATGCGTAATGTATGATGACCGACCGTGCATGGGGCGACGCGCACGTGCCACGCGTCCGCCGAAAACACTCCCGATGCACTGATGCCCAAGGCAGATGCCTAAGATCGGGAGACGGCCTGAAAGTTCGCGAACGATCGAGTTCGATATTCCGGCTTCTATTGGGGAGCAGGGACCGGGGGAGATGACCACGGCGCGCGGCTTGAGGCGGGCAATATCACTGACGCTGATCGCATCATTCCGGACAATCTCCGTGACTTCACCGAGCCGGCGGAAATAGCGGGCAATGTTGAAGACGAAGGAGTCATAATTGTCGATGATAACAATCAAGAATCACCGTAAGAACGGGCGCGGAATGCGGCAAACATTCGCTGGACTTTAGCCAGAGTCTCCTCGTATTCGGCCGCTGGATCCGACAAGGCCGTTATCCCGCCGCCTGCGTGAAACACAGCCAAGTCGTTGTCGATCGCGACAGTGCGAATCGCAATATTGGTATCCATGTGCCCGTTGAAGCCGATGAAGCCGATCGCCCCGCAATAGACCTCTCATGCTAGTTGCTCGATTTCCGTAATGATTTCCATTGACCTCAGCTTTGGCGCCCCGGTGATAGAGCCACCTGGAAAGCAGGCGCGAAGAAGAGTGACGGCGTCTTGGCCCCCTTCAAGTTCACCCCGTAACGACCGACACGAGGTGGTGCACCGAGGCGTACGACTCCAGCTTGCACAGCGCTTGAATATCGACTGAATGGGAGTGCAAACGCATGACAGGTCACTCCGCAGCAGGTCGACGAACATGATGTTCTCGGCACGATCTTTGTCGGATGTGACGAGGAGTTGAGCGCGATGCTGATCTTCCCTGGAATCAGCGGAGCGCGCGATCGTGCCTTTTGATCGGGCGCGTTCGACCTGTCGTCCGTCTAGCTTCAGGAAACGCTCCGGCGAGCTTGATGCGATCGTGACATTGCCGTAACGAAGGAGTGCTGCGAATGGCGCGGGGTTCTTTGACCGCAGTCGGCAGTAGAAGGCAACTGAATCGAATGAGGCTGGTAGCCGGGCGCTAAAACGCTGCGCAATGTTGGCTTGAAAGACGTCTCCAGCCAGAATCAGGTCGATGACGCGCTGTACCGCCGCAATGTAGCCCGCGCGGCTGAAGTTCGAATGCCATGGTCCGATTGCGCCGCAGGCGCCATTCCGCGGCGATTCTGAATTGGCAAGAAGTGCTGTTAACTCATCGGCTCGATGGCGTGCACGCGCGGGTCGGCACGCGGGATCCTGTTCCGGCCAGCCTGTGGAGACGATCCAGCATCTGCCGTTGTGGTGATCGAAGCTGACGACGACGTCACAGAAGGACAGGACGGATTGAGGCAAGCGGCGTCCAGAGGTTGCCGGAACTGACAATTGCTCTATTGTCCTGTTTAGATCGTAACCAAAGAATCCGGCAGCTCCTCCCTGGAATGGCGGGAGGTCGGTGCGATGCTGTTGCGGATAGTTGGCGAGCAGGCTGCGAAGGACGTCCCATGGATCGCCGTCAAGACCCTGTCCGTTCCAACTCGCCCGTCGGTCCGCGACCATATAGGTACCGAACGGGTCGCAGGTCAGATATGAGTAGCGCCCAAGTGGCTCGCCGCTTGCTGCGCTATCAAGAAATGTAAGATGGGAGCGGTGGGCGAGACGCTGCATTGCCGTGACAGGGGCAATCCATTGCAGTTCGTGGACGTGCATTGGCTATCTGTCACCAGCGAGCGGCGTTCGCGCGCTGCGATTGCTGACTGCCAAACGTGAGCGACCTTCAAACGCACGCAAGCTCGTGAGACCTACGACCAACTTGGCCTTCGCCAATAGACGCCCGCGCGGCGGGTGAGGAATCGCACATCCGTCGATATGTCGTAGTCTGCTGCGAACCGCAACTCGCGTAGTGGACGTACCCGCTTGATTGATTCTTGGTAAAGATCATGCGCTTTGTAAGCTGCAAGTTGCGCCTCGGTCTCGAACTCACCATATACAACGACGTCGATGTCGTTGCCAAGCTGGTCGCTCTTGCGGTTGCAAGCGACCTCGAGCCGGCGCGCATGCGGGATCTTCGTGAGAACCAATAGGCCTTCGATGATCTCGTCAATGTGTCCCTTATCGTTGGCGGTAAACAAAACGATGTGGCGGATCATGGATGTCTCTATAAGTGTTTCCAGAGATGGGTGCATAGCTAGCTTGGGATCGCGCTCTCCGCAACGCAACTCTTCTGCCTCGCGGGTTTATGATCCATTGTTCGCGGCTCGTTGTACCCCGCACACCGTAACTCACCCCGTCAGAAACGCCTTCCGATCAGGATGTCGGGAGGGCCAGACGCTCAATGGTCTGAATGTGACGCGCGAGCAGGTGACAGGCTTGATCAAGGTTGCGCGCCCGCAGGGCCTGCAAAATCAGGCGGTGATCTTGGCTGGTCCGTGGGCGCCAGCCGGCACTTCGCGCCTTCGCGAACACCAGCCTAGAATTTGCAAGCTGTAGTTCGTCGAGGCTGGCAAGCAGGCGCGGCATCGCACAGGGGGCAACCAGGGCATAGTGAAAGGCCCGGTTGGCCATCTCGAAATCCTCAATGGTTTGTGCCTTGTCTCCTTCAATCAGGGCGAGTTCGATGCGTGCGAGGTGGATGGATGAGAGCTTTGGGGCTGCATTGCGCAGCGCGACTACCTCGAGCGCGGCGCGCATCTCAGCGATCTCCTTCACCGAATTCGTGTCGAGCGGAGCAACCCGCACGCCGCGGCGCGGCGCACTCACGACAAGATGCTGAGCCTCCAATTGTCGAAAAGCTTCGCGCACCGGGACATGACTTGAGTTGAATTCCCGCGCGACGTGTTCCTGCCGGAGTGGACAGTCCGGCTGCAGCGCGCCGTTGATAATGCGCTCGCCAATCGACTTAGCGATGCGCCCAGCAGTCGTCCTGTTCTCGCTCATCGTAGATTATCTACCGGAATAGTGAGTGCGCCCCCAGAGCACATCGATTAGCATCGATCCGATCTTAATGACGATAGATAATTCGCGCAATTATCTATGATTGCGGACTAGAGGCTTATGAAGGTTTGTACTGGAGTTGACCGAAACGAAGGCTGCGAGTCAGCGCAGGTTCGCGGGAAATGGAAACGTATCGAAGCCGAAGCGTTCTATGGTTTGCCGTTTGCCGAGGCGATGTTTCGCGCGCAACGCGTTCACCGAGATAACTTCGATCCCAACCACGTCGAAACGGCTAGCCTGCTCAGCATCAAGACCGGGGGGCTGCCCGGAAGACTGCGGCTATCGCGCAGAGCGCGCACTACGAGAGCGTGGGTGAAAGCGACCCGCCTGATGGATCGCCCTGAAGTGGTCGCCACCGCACCGCGGGCCAAGGAAGCAGGCGCGACCCGCTTCTGCATGGCCGCGGCCTGGCGCAGTCCGAAAGACCGTAACCTCGATCGAGTCTGCGAGATGGTCCGTGCCGTCAAGAATCTTGACTTGGAAACCTGCGTCACGCGCGGCATGCTGACGCCGAAACAGGCGGTGCTGCTGTCCGATGCGGGGCTCGACTTCTACAACCACAACATTGACACTTCACCTGATTTCTATGGCAGGTTCATCACCACTCGCACGCTGCAGGATCAAATTGACACGCTCGAGCACGTGCGCCAGGCAGGCATCAAGATCTGCTGCGGCGGCATTGTCGGCATGGGCAAGCGTGCTGAGGATCGGCTCGAGCTGCTCGTCCTGCTCGCCAATCTCCCAAAGCCTCCGGAAGGCCTGCTGATCAATCTGTGGAACGAGGTCAAGCGGGTTCCTGTCATTGGCAGTGCCGAGGCTCCCGATCCGATCGCGCTGGTGCGTCTGATCGCGACCGCCCGGATCATGATGCCGAAGAGCGTGATTCGCTTGTCCGCGGGACGACGTGACATCACCGATGAATGGCATGCGTTGAGTTTTTTAGCCGGTGCGAACTCGATTTTCATCGGGGACGTGCTGCTCACGACCAAGAATCCGAAACCGAGCGGGACGCCAAGTCGCTGTCCAGGCTCGACATCACATCCGCCCTTGGCTGGACCAAATCGGCAGCAAGCACGCTTTGCAGATATGAGGATTAGGTTAAAAAAATGCAAATTTCCTTGCTGAAAGGCAAAATCCACTGCGCATCAGTGACTGAAGCCGATCTGCACTATGAAGGCTCGATTTCAATCGATCGCGCGCTACTGGACGCGGCAGGGTTCCTGGCGAACGAACGCGTCAAAAGTCACAATGCCGAAACCGGCGCGCACTTCGCCACGTTTGCGACCGAGGCGCCCTGCGGCTCGGGGACCGTAGACTTGAATGGTGCGGCCGCGCGATTCGCGTTACCCGGAGACAATTAGCATCCTTGCCTACGTCTTACTTGATGAGGCGGAAGCCAAAACGTTCAGGCCCCGTATTGTACTAGTCGATCGCGAAAATCGCATTGTGCCGGTTTGATAGTCAAGACGCCGGCCGGAAGCTGTCTTTCTTCACGCATGTCGGAATATTGCGCAATTTCAATGCCCTCAAGGTGCAGAATGAACTCGATCCACCCAGCACAATATGCCGGATATGCCGCAGCTTTGAATGTCCTCAAACAAGATCACCGACTGCGCGGCCTCAAGCCGCGTGCTGGAGTCGATTTCACATCGAACGACTATCTGGCGCTCGCGAGCGCGCCGCGCATGAAGAAGGCTGTCTTGGCCGCGATCGAGGCCGGCACGCCGATCGGGGCCGGCGGGTCGCGGCTCCTGCGCGGCAATTGTGAGGAGCACGAAAGCCTGGAAGCTGAAGCTGCCAGGTTCTTTGGCGCCGAGACAGCACTCTTCTTTGGCGGCGGCTACGTCGCAAATTTTGCGATCCTGACGACGGTGCCGCAGAAAGGCGATCTGCTCGTTCTCGATGATCTGGTGCACGCGAGCATCCATGAAGGCGCGCGAGCCGGCCGCGCTGACTTCCGGATGAGCGCGCATAATGATCCAGAGGCGATTGAAGGTACGATTCGTGACTGGCGGGCAGATGGCGGAGTTGGCCGCATCTGGATCGTGGCCGAAAGTCTCTATAGCATGGACGGAGATTTTGCGCCGCTCAAAGAGCTGGTTGCGATCGCCGACCGGCATGATGCATTCCTGATGGTGGATGAGGCGCATGCCACGGGTGTCTACGGTGAGCAGGGCCGGGGGCTCACCGCTCCTTACGAGGGGCGAGAGAACCTCCTGGTTGTTCATACCTGCGGCAAAGCGCTGGGTGCCGCGGGCGCGCTTGTCACCGCGTCCAAGATGCTGCGAGACTTCATGGTCAATCGTTGCCGTCCGTTCATCTTCACCACCGCACCCTCGCCGTTGCTAGCGATCGCAGTGCGGCAGGCGATTCTGATCCTGCAGCAGGAACCTGAGCTTCAGCAACGTCTGGCCAAGCTGGTCGCGTTCGCGCATCGGCAGATGACAGAGCGTGGTTGCAAGAGTCCCTCAGATTCGCAGATCGTGCCATTCATGGTCGGCGACAATGTGCGTGCGATGCGGCTCGCCTCTGCACTTCAGGCTCGCGGCTTCGACATTCGCGGAATCCGTCCCCCAACGGTGCCGGCGGGCACGGCCCGCTTGCGGATCTCGCTAACTCTCAATGTCGTCGAAGATCACGTATGCGCAATGCTCGACGCCTTGGTCGAGGAAGGCGCACTTCGATGAGTGCAGGGATCGTAGTGACGGGCACAGATACCGGGATCGGAAAGACGGTGTTTGCCGCGGGGCTGTCTAGCCTCCTTGGCGCGAAATATTGGAAGCCGATTCAGGCCGGCCTCGATGGAGAGACTGATGCCGAGACCGTCGCTCGTCTTGGCCGTCTCTCACCCGGTCGGATCGTGCCGGAGTGCTATCGCCTTCGCACGCCAGCCTCGCCTCACTATTCTGCCGAGCTTGATGGAGTTCGCATTGAAGCAGCTTCGCTCGATGTGCCAGATACCGGTCGGCAGCCATTGGTGATCGAGGGCGCCGGCGGGCTTATGGTGCCGCTGAGCGGCGACACACTCTACATTGACGTATTCGAGCGCTGGCGGCTTCCAATCGTGCTTTGCGCGAGCACAGCGCTTGGCACTATCAATCATTCACTGCTGTCGATAGAGGCTCTTCGAAAGCGTGAGATTCCTATTCTCGGCATGGCCTTCATTGGCGAAAGAAATGCCGAGACTCAGACCGTCATTCGCGAGATGGGGCGGGTACGTTGGCTCGGACGATTGCCATGGCTCTCTCCCCTCACCGCGGATACGCTGCAGACAACGTTCAAGACCTCTTTTCGTGCAGATAGCTTCAAATTGTATGCCAAAGAATAAATCTCCGATCTGGCATCCCTTCACGCAACACGCTCTTCAAGACGAAATGACGAGGGTTGTTCGGGGCGAGGGGGCCTATCTCCACACCGCGGATGGTCGCCGTATCATCGATGCGATATCATCCTGGTGGGTGGTGACGCATGGTCATTGTCACCCTCATATCGTGCGCGCGATCCAGGAGCAGGCAGGCAAGCTCAACCAAATCATCTTTGCCGGGCATACTCATTATCCTGCGGAGGAGGTCGCGGCGCAGCTTCTGAAATGTGCGCCCCGCGGGCTCGAACATGTCTTCTTTTCCGACAGCGGTTCAGCCAGCGTGGAAGTCGCGCTTAAAATGGCGCTCGGCTATTGGCATAATATCGGCAAGCAGCGCATACGCATTGTCGTCATGCAACATTCCTATCATGGCGACACGGTAGGCGGAATGTCGGTTGGTGCGAGAGGCGCATTCAACGCGGCGTATGAGCCCTTGCTATTCGACGTCACCTCGGTCCCTTTCCCCGCAACGGGTCGAGAGCAGGACACGCTTGACGCCCTCGATTCTGTATGTCGGAGCGAAATGCCGGCAGCCTTCATCGTGGAGCCCCTCATAGCGGGGGCCGGCGGAATGCTGATGTATCCAGCCTGGGTGCTCACAGAGATGAAGCGGATTTGCGAGGCATCGGACGTCCTGTTCATTGCCGACGAGGTCATGACAGGCTGGGGCCGAACGGGAACACTCTTCGCGTGCGAGCAGGCCAACGTCACACCCGATATCGTCTGCTATTCCAAGGGAATTACGGGCGGAGCGCTTCCCCTTGCGGTAACGCTCTGTCGCGCGGATATTTTCGATGCCCACTATTCGAAAGATCGGACGCGCACGTTCTTTCATTCAAGTTCATATACCGCAAATCCGGTGGCCTGTGCGGCTGCAAGGGCCAATCTGGATCTCTGGCAAGGTGCCGAAACTCGCCAACGCATGGCGGCGATTGCCGCGATGCAAGAACAGGCAATTGAGCCGTTCCGGGCCGATGCGCGCTTCGCAAACGTTCGTCGAACTGGCACGATTACGGCACTCGATCTGAACGCGAACGATGCGGGCTACCTGGCACATATTGGTCCGAAGCTTCACGCTTTCTTCAGAGAGCGCAATCTTCTGCTGCGGCCGCTCGGCAATACTATTTACGTGATGCCGCCGTATTGTGCGACAGCGGCAGACCTTGATGAAATCTATGCCGGCATCTGGGATGCCGCCGATGCGCTGTCGGGAAGGGACGCCTTGCGTGCATAGAGTGAGGAGCACACCTTCTTAACGATCCAAGGAGTAGCGCGGATAGTCTTGCTCACCTGAAGATCAGCGTGCAGTAGGCTCAGCAAAGATCTGAGACAGTGCTGCCATTGCCACGCACCGGGTCCCATCCCGCACACCCCCGCTCGCGGCGAATAAATGGTGTCAGTTGCCAAACTATCAAGCGCCTTGGGTTGTGCCCTGCCGGCGTCTATCTGCCCGATAGCGTCCGTCGGTTTTCCAAGCGAGCCAGGCAGGATCCAATGTCCTGGGCGCCTGCCGAAACAGTCACGTCGATCTTGTGATATCAAATTTTGCGCAACTACACCAAAGACAGCGCAATTTATGCGCCAGCTGGCCGTTTGCGGCGCGAGTCGGCAGAGAGATGACGAGACATGCAAATCTTGTAATCGTTTGTTTGGGCTGTCCGCGATCGGTCAATCAGCGGCGAAACGCGCAGAGCCCACGACCCCCGAGGGACAAAGGACGCAAAACAAACCCCTTTCGCTTTCGTCACGGGGGCCCCTCAGATCTCACTGTCGACGATTTGTGATAGACCTCAAACTGCGAGGTCGCGAGCATCTCTCCGAGCTCGCGACTCGGAAATCGGCAGCAGTATTGGCAGGATCTCGCAATTCGCATCGAGCTGTTGCGATCGAATCACAGGTTGCGGCAACCACGGATACTGCGCAGAATCTTGCATGCGGAAGACCTGTCGACGCAGGTCGCGGGGAACATCCGGCAGATAGTATTGAGCGCCTCGAGCACAGGCGCGTCGTCCTCGTAGGTGCTGACACCTGCAATGCACTGCCCAAAGCAACCATCGTCGTAAACTTGAGGTTGATCACTTTATCGTCGGGATCACGTCGTAAGCAGCAGTCCTGCGGAGCGGTTTGGCGGTACGATTAGCTCTCTCTCAGGGGATGTCAGAAATGCCTGCCATCGTGCATCATATGAAAGGCCACCTGAGGGGTGTGCCGTGGCGGCGAATGTTCCTGTAAATCGCCTCTACACTGGCCCTTGCACTTCCTGAGCATTGAATCCATCGTCTTAACTCCTGCGCCGCGCACGAAGGCCAGAGGGGCGACCTCGCCCGGGCATTCCTATTTATGAAAGCAAGATGCCGCGGCTTCGAGCTAAACTTGGCCAAATCCCGCCGGCGGGTGAGGAAGAAACTACGTTTCCTCTCTTCCAGGCGAGGCCTGCCCTAACAAGCAGCCAGTCACTTGCCATAGTGACCGGAACTCTTCATTCGATGATCGCGCAATCATTGGATGCTTCGGTGCATCTGTTCTTGACTTTTCAGGCGCACGTTTGTTGTTTCACGCTGACATCGGCAATTTTCTGCTGTCTTCCCTACGAAATCACGACTCTCTGTGTGCGGGTCGGCTGTCGGATCGGAGCTAAGATGAGCCACATTTCTGCCCCGCCTATTGAACGCGTCACAATTCCAGTGCTGCAGGGGTGGAAAGGCGACGGGCGGCGTATTGCAATGATCACCGCTTACGACGCGATCACGGCACGAATCGCCGACCCCATTGTCGATATTATCCTTGTCGGCGATAGCGTTGGAAATGTCTGCCTCGGGTTCGATAGCACGCTGCCGGTCAGCATGGCGATGATGAACCACCACCTCGAAGCCGTCGCACGCACAAGACCTCATGCCTTGCTTGTAGCCGACATGCCATTTCTTAGCTTTCACCTCAATCCCGAGGAGACGATCCGCAACGCCGGAGGTTTCTTGCAACGTGGGGCCGACGCCGTGAAACTCGAGGGCGGAGCCAAGCGCGCCGAAATTGTACGCGCCTTGGTCGATTGCGAGATCCCCGTGATGGGCCACCTCGGCCTGACGCCGCAGAGCGTCAATGTTATGGGTGGTTTCAAGGTGCAGGGTCGGAGCCCTGATGATGCCTTGCGTCTGCTCGACGACGCCCACCGTCTGCGGGAGGCCGGATGTTTCGCTCTCGTTCTGGAAGGTATCCCGGCAGAGCTCGCCGCCCGAGTGACTGAGACCCTGACAATACCGACCATTGGAATCGGGGCTGGCCCTAGTTGTTCGGGCCAGGTACTTGTGTTCCACGACGTGCTTGGCCTGACCGAAAGCCATCGGCCGAAATTCGTTCGCACATATGTCGAGGGTTTTCGGCTGTTTCAGGAGGCGCTGTCACGTTGGGCGACGGATGTTCGCGATGGTGCATTCCCGACGCAAAAGGAATCTTATCGGCTTCCT
The DNA here is from genome assembly GCF_024199855.1 of Bradyrhizobium sp. CCGB20. Lineage (NCBI taxonomy): Bacteria > Pseudomonadati > Pseudomonadota > Alphaproteobacteria > Hyphomicrobiales > Nitrobacteraceae > Bradyrhizobium > Bradyrhizobium sp. CCGB20. Next base: position 1,541,643 of record NZ_JANADN010000001.1, read on the forward strand.
CAAGCCTTGAGCGATGCAATCGCAAATTGGGCGCCTTCCAATCCAAACTGAGATAAAGCTCAACATGCAAACAATTACGACGGTCGCCGAACTCCGTGCCGCTCTTGCAAAAGCGCGTGACCAACGTGTCGGCTTTGTGCCGACAATGGGCTACCTGCACGACGGCCACCTGGCATTGGTCGAGGCGAGTCGTGCACAATCCGACGTCACGGTCGTAAGTATCTTTGTCAACCCCACTCAATTCGGGCCAACCGAGGACCTCAGCACGTATCCGCGCGACTTTTTGCGCGATGAAAAGCTGTGTCGCGATGCCGGTGTTGCGATCGTCTTCGCTCCAGAGGCACAAGAGGTCTATCCGGCTCAGTATGACACCTGCGTCGAAGCCGGCGAACTCGCAAAATCATTGTGCGGGGCGTTCAGACCTGGACACTTTCGCGGCGTCGCAACCGTCGTCTGCAAGCTGATCAACATGGTGCAGCCAGATATCGCATTCTTCGGACAGAAGGATTTCCAGCAATTCGCGGTCGTGCGTCGGATGGCAATTGACCTCAATCTCCCCATCGAGATCGTCACAGTGCCCACGGTTCGGGAGCCGGACGGGCTCGCCATGAGTAGCCGCAATCGCTATCTCACTACGGAAGAGCGCCAGCGGGCTCTTGCGATCAGTCGCGGTCTGTTCGCGGCGGAGGCCGAACTGCGCGCAGGCGAGCGCGAATGCGAGAAGCTTATCGCAATGGCCCGGCGGCATTTGGATGAAATCGACCGGCTGCAGTACCTCGAACTCGTTGATGCCGAAACGCTTGAGCCGGCATCGAATCCCTTAACCCATCCAGCTGCTCTATGCGCCGCGGCTTACGTTGGCTCCACGCGGCTCATTGACAACGTCATCCTGAAGCCGCAAGTGAGCGACTAGTACCAGCGATCGGGCTCGACTGACGACATCGGAGCTCGACCACTTTGCGCCGCAAAACGGCCCAACCGCGGCGCGCGATGCTCACTGAGCATGAATGCGGCGTCACAATATCAACCAGATGGTGACATGGGCGGCCAATGGGGGGATGCTGTTCTCCGCCCGTTGATGGTGCGTGCCGACTGTTTTAACCAGCTATGAACGGCTGAAGGTCCTCCGCGTCATGCTTTCCAATCGGCCGGTCTTGTCGGACAGTAGTTTTGAGTGATACATTTCGACGCGGCAATATTGCCTTTCCGTCCTTACCCGGTTTTCCGGCGGGCGAACTTGATCCGCCGTGTCGCCCATTCCTGAGGAGTCCAAAGCGCCCACTTCGGAAGGAAGCCACAAAGGCGACGTTCCAGCCGGTCCTCAGTGATAGAATTGCTCGAAATGGAAACCGGATGGACGGCGAAGACGACGCGCCACGGCGGTGTTGACACATCATCTCGATCGGTTTTGTTCGAAATCCGTCGAAAATTAGCGAATGAGCGCAGGATTTGGGCTCAGGTTCGCTGCCGATTGCACTAATCGAGATTGAATTGCGCGTATAGTCAGCAGCCTCGGCGACGCCCTCCAACGGAGATGTTGCATCGTCAAATCGGTGCACATGAAACGTACGCGACCGGCGTCCGGACGGGTAGGACTCGGCGCTGGCCGATTCGCGTGTGGCCCGAGGCTGTGCCGAGGAAAATGCTGAGGGAGGGGCAATCCTCCAAACGCCGTCAGGAGGCGAGAATGCGCAATGGCTTCCAAAGTGCGGAGCGCGGGTCAGCAAGTTGCTGTGCGATCTGCGGTGGAGTGGTTCGGTCTGATCCGCTACTACTGCTGGCGAACGGCTCTTTGTTCGAAGAAATGCGTCGACCGTTTGAGGATCCGGCGGGAGGCCGATCATAAATGGTTTAGCTGGTTGCGAGCGGCCTAGCTCCTGGCATGGAGTGCCACAGGGCTCCGATTGCTATCGATGCTGTCACTTAAACCGTACGCCGCGAGCCTTCCTCAGGGACGAAATGAGGCCATAAGCATGTTAGCGCGAGACGATCCTTAAATTTCCATCGAGAAAAGCCTGGACTGAGCGAGCGATGTGGCCCCAAGATCGGCACGACCCGTCGATCGCATCCTGCGGTGGCGCGCTGATCGGTTCGAATAAGCCGTCCCCGAACGCGCGGAACTCTCTGGCGCTTCCACATTTCGTACAACTGATCTTCATGTCGCTCCCGCCACGATAGCCCTACAAAATCGCGCCCAACCATCGGACTGCGCTCGCTGGCGTGAGAGCTGCGGCGATCTTGCATTCGAATAAGCGTCTGTTTGAGCGCTCATCATACTCGTTGCGTACGACGGCCCGGCATGAACATTGCAACTATTTTCACGGGAGCTTGCCGGCTTCGAGTGGGAACGTGCATGCCAGGACAGATGGCAGCGTCGTTTCATTGAGTCGTATGGCAGTGCCTTCGAAAGAAAAGTCTCGAGTGATAGGCTGGCGCGTTTCCTGCAATTTGGCTGCCCCTCACCCATTGGTCGCTCCGTTGGGCCGGGTGGAGCGACGACTCCTTACTGAGAGGAGCCGGTTACGCGAAACATTGGCATCTCCGCGACCGCTCCGAATGGGCGCGGTTGCTGTACGGCGGCAAGGAGCTTTGCTCGTTGCCTTACTGATCAAGGTTCTTGCTCGCTGATACAGCGCGCTGCTGTGTAATTCGATATATCTACCAAATCCGGGCAATTATCAATTTGAGAGATCGATGTCGCATTCAGTTGAGTTGATCGTCAACGGCTATGTCAGGCTAAATGATCGTGGCGCACTGGAGCGCCTTCTTGCGCATCGGCGGGAGCTGCTGACGCGACTAAAGAACGTCACCGGTGTCGATCCGAGACAAGCCATTGCGCAAATATGCCAAGAAATCGCAGTTATCGAAGCCGGACTTGCGACGATCGCGCAGTAGCTAGCGCAACCACTGATTTCGCCTTGTGGACCCGGACGGGGCAATGTCGGGTACGTGGAGCCTAGCCACCCTGAATACGACCGCAATCAGGCCTATCATTAAGCTTTTTGTCGTCGCTGCAAGACAAATCTGGAACCGCCATAGCGGTCCACTTCAGTCGAACGCTATGTCAGCGAGGGTGGACAACAGATCATCGTTTGGACGAGTCGATTGCGATGAGATTAGACGGAGAGGTTCTAAAGTCAGCCTTTGCTGTAAGGGCAGAAGCTCCACATTAGATCGCGCCGAGCTTGGTCTCGCGATCTCACTCGCGCGGATTCTTAGGTCGATCGAGAAAGTCAAGTGCAGTGCTTATTTGCTCGAGCTGATGCTCGATCTTCTCACGTTGCTCGATGTCTATGGCCGAAGCAAGTTGCTCGAGGAGCTTTTGCTTTCGGTCGAGAAGATTTCTTATGACCGTCGACATCTGACCTCCGTTACTGATGCCACTCATGCCTAGGTTGTAGGCTGTTCTCACCTTGTGCAGCGCCTCTGCCTGCCGCGACAGGCCGGTCGCAATGCCTAGAGACAATCACGTCGATGGCCCAGACAGCACTCGGACGCGCGGCTGCTGCAACAAGCAAAAGCGGCGGTCCGCAGTGCATAGAGGATCGGCCTCATCATCCATAATTGATTTGATTGTGCGTGACCCCGTTTATGCGAGATGACGCTATCTGTCTAAGGAGGGTGGTGGCGTCTCCTTTGTGCGCGTTGGCAGTATCGGATATTCGATCTTGGGTAGACGCCCGCTCAGTGATTTGAGAAACGCAACAATATCGCCGTTCTCCTCCTCGCTGAGCTTTGTGCCGAGCTGGACCTCACTCATGATTCTTACGGCTTCCTTGAGAGTCCAAACCGGACCTGAATGGAAGTAGGGAGCCCGCAAGGCAACGTTGCGCAAGGGGGCGACGCGGAACACGTATTCGTCGCTGGCAGTCTTGGTGACTGCGAATCGTCCCTTGTCGACAGCAGGAAGCAGTTTGCTATCAGGCTTTTCGACCACACCAAACGGGAAGTAATCTTGTCCGCCAACATTGAGTCCGTTATGACAGGAGGCGCATCCTTTGTTTATGAACAGCGTCAATCCCGCCTTTTGCTGATCATCCAGAGCGTTGGCATCGCCATTCAGGTACTGATCGAACGGAGCCCCCGGCGTAGTGAGAGTGGCTTCAAACGCTTCAATCGCTTTCGCGAAATTGTCGAAGGTGACCGGTGGTGTATCATTTGGGAATGCCTGCCTGAACTTTCCGACATAATCTTCCATCGAGTTCAACGTGCTTGTCACGCGATCCGGAGTCGCATTCATTTCGACGCTCGCCTGAACGGGTCCCTTGGCTTGGGCCTTGAGATCCGGCGCGCGTCCGTCCCAGAACTGCGCGACATTAAACACTGAATTGTAGACGGTTGGCGTCCGACGCGCCCCCTTTTGCCAGGCATGACCAATGGACGTTGGACCGGCGTCGACGCCGCCGGTGCCAAGGTTGTGGCACGTATTGCAGCTAATGATCCCACTTGCCGAAAGGCGTGGGTCGAAAAACAGCATCTTCCCGAGCTCGGCTTTCTCAATGGTGACAGGATTGTCCTTAATCGTAGGGATAGCAAAGGGAATCGGTTTGAAAATTTGTCTGGCTTCCATCATCAATTCGTCATTCAATAGCATGGAATGAGGCGAGCGCTAGAACTGTAGCAATGGAGACCTTGCGCATCATATGAGACTTCCGCCTCGTTCGCCCCACTACCGAACAAGAGTTCTTTTTAGGGCACTTACTACAGGTCGCCTGCAGCTATGCAGAAACTGAGCCAACCCCTCGCCTGAATCACTGCCGTGTTTCCCTTTCGACGTCGGCTTCGCGACACGTTCGCAGCAAGCCGACGCTGGTAAATTCAGCGCGGCACGAGGCATATTCGTTATGCCGCCCTTCGAGACTTCTTCCGGCGCACCTCTAACGGCACGTCAATTGCAAGCCGTGACATCGCAGGCACCTGTCCCGCGAGTTCAGATGCAGCTCGTTCAGTTGGATCCAAGTCGATGTCACAGACGCTGCGCCATTGATGTGGTCCCAAAGCGCCGCCGAGGCTGTCACCGGCGCGCTGTCGCTCGCGTGTCGCAAGAGAAGTTGCTTGAAATATTAGCTATCCTGCGCGTCGTCACAAGAAAACTTAAGGTTCCGGAGAGTTGGGCACGGATCATCTGATGCGCCCGCAATCGCGACGTGCGCGCCGAGGGAGCAGGGGCGGCGAGCGCCGCCGGACCGCTGCACTGCTCCGCAACCACAGGTGAAGCTCAGCTACCAGATCGCACCAGCAACAACGCGATGGTACCGCTGGACGGTAGCCCACCTCGACACTATAGCCGCTCCGCAGGCGCTCAACCATTTTCAGCGGATCAACGCCGCGACCATTTCCGGCGTTGTGATGGGCGATGCGCTGGCGACCTTGAAGGCGCTCGCCAACTCCCTTCCGGCGGGCTACTCGACTGATTTCGCAGGCGCCTCCCGCCAAACCCGAACAGGAGTCGGGCGGCTTCATCACTATGTTCCTGTTCGCCTTGATCATCATCTACCTTTCGCTTCCCGCGCTGTTCAACAGCCTCGACCCAATCGTCATCCTCATATCGGTGCCGATGTCGCTCGCCTGCGCACTGATGTTCATCGGCTTCGGTATCGGCGGCGCCAGCCTCAATATCTACGGCCAGGTCGGGCTCGCAACCTCAGTGGTCTCGTCAGAGAACACGGGATTCTCATGGTGGAGGTCGCGAACGAACTGCGCGTCGAGGGGAGGAGCTGCACGAAGGCCATCATCGAGGCGGCGACGATCAGGTAGCGGCCCATTCTCATGACCACAACGGCCATCGTCCTGGGCGTGCTGCCGCTAGTCACGGCGGGGGGTGCCGGCGCGCTATACCGCTACAATATGGGCTTGTGATTGCCACCGGCCTCTCGGTCGGAACGCGCTTCACCCTGTTCGTTGTGCCGGTCGCCTACGCGCTCATCGCCCGTCGCGGGCGGGAGGACGCACTGGAGGCGTCAAATTGAAGCGCACTGAATTGGTGATTGCGTCGGCGAAATGCTGAGGACGCATTAGAGGGTTCAGCTCGGCAGATCGATGGCCGCACGATAGAGGAGGCGTACCTTCATTTGAGTAAGATTTCGGCCTCAAGCCGATTGCGAAAATCGCTCCTGTTGCTTGATCTCGCAAATCAAGGTCGAGCGCCGAAGGCCCATATATTTGGGATAACACTCTCGGATAGATGACTGGCGAAGAGCGGGTGCCAAAACGCTCCGCATTCAAGCAAAGTTTTACCGTGCGTGCGAGGTCCTGTGAATTCAAGCCATGCGGGACGCCTCCTGTAAAATGATCTCCCGCATCCAGATGCACTCCGGATCATTGTTGCGAATGAGCCGGCCATTGCACAGCCACTGCAAAGGCGGGCAGCGGAATTGGAAGATCAACGATCCGCGGCCGCATCATCGCTGCGAAATGTTGCGCTAGCCGTGAGTGCATCGTCGCGATCGCGCCGCTCGGTCCCCAGCAGCAGGGGCGGGATGAATCTGAAGCTCGGCACTGCAAACTCGATACGCCGCTTGTAACATGCTCGAGCAGGAGCCATGCCTTTGATCGAAGGCTTACCCGTTCGTCCGAACTGCGCAACAACGTGTTCCATCGATATGTACCGCTCGAAGGTGGGCTTGCGTGAACGCTGTTTGTTCGTGCAACAGCTCACGCACACCAGCATCTCGTCAAACAGCATTGCCTTGGGGGTGTGCGTTTGACATGTACGTTTCCGAAAAGATCAGGAAATCCACCTCGCCGCGCCGTAGCGGCTCGCTCGGTTGGTCGTCAAACGAAATCAGCTCGAACGTGATGCCGGGGGCCTCGCGAGCAACACGCGCGATCACCTTCCCGAAGAACGCCAACGCGTAAAATCAGACAGCACGATCCGGAAGCGGCGGTCCGATTTGCCCGGGTCGAATGTGTCACTCGCCGCAATAGAGAGCTGGATGCGGAGCAGCGCTTCGGGGGCCAGGGCGGGAGCGCTTCGGCAAGCAGCGTCGGAACCAGTTCGCGGCCCAGCATCGTAAAGAGCTCGTCGCGGAAATAGGTACGCAGTGTGGTGACGGACGCTCTCATGGCCGGCTGGCTTAACGGATGCTGCGCGCCGCCGCTGTGAGGCTGCGCTTGGTCATCAGCGCGTCGAGCGCGCCGAGAAGAGTCGGATCGAGGCCTTTGAAACGCATGTCGCACCAACACCGCGGATATGCTTCATAAAGACAATGGAGTGTTCCTACGCCTCGGACCGTCACAAGCTAGAGAAAACTCAGGAAAGACACTCTGGCGCAGACTGATTTCGATGTGGCAGTCGTCGGCTGCGAGCAGACCGGCCTCGCGGCGGCATCGTTGTTGGGCAACTCGGGCACCGGGTCCTGGTCGAGCTGCGGCCGTCTCTCTCTCTCTCTCTCTCTCTCTCTCTCTCTCTCTCTCTCTCTCTCTCTCTCTCTCTCTCTTGCTGCTGACGCACATCGACGAAGAGACCGTAATGCTGCTCAGCTTGCTATGCGACATCGAGGAGGCGCTCTGGAAGTCCTCGCCGATCGAATCCGACATTCTCTACGATTTGAAGGTCGCCACTCGTCGGCACAGATCTCGTGACGTGTCCGGGAAGAAAGGCGCAAGGGCGATCTGTGACGCGCTATCTTCAAGGCTTCAGTATCGTCGTCAGGCCGAAGCCGTCAGAGTTTCAGAAACTTGCGGAACGCCGAGCTCGTCGGCGAGAGAACGCACACAATCCGCAACAAGGTGCCGCGGCGCAAGATCCAAAGGCGCCAAAAGATATTCTGTACCTGGCCTCGATGTTGCCTATTGCACACTTCTTTTGCTCAGAGGAACGGAAGATCGTAAAAAGTGGCCGGCGTACTAGGAGTCGGCGTGCGCCGCATGACCCAATGAGCGTGTGGTCCAGAAAGAAGTTTTGGCATACCAGATGATCACCACCCGCAGAACAGACAATCCGCAGCTTAGCAGCTTTACCGAGTAGAAAGACGGCGCATGGCGTTCAATCTGCGCTAATTATCGCCATGTGGTACGGACTTACACTGATTAGCTGGGAATCAGATTAATGAAGAGCGTTCGCAATGCTGCGATGGTCGGAACTTTCGTGACAGTCGTCGCCGCACAAATCACCTGGAAATTTGCAAATAGCTATCTCGCCTGCGTCCTCGCGCTTGTCGTTTCATTCAGTGTCGGCTGTTGCGTCGAGCGCGTCTTCATCAAACGTACGCATCGCGAGATGAATCGCCTTCACGGTCCCGACTGGCGTGCTTTAGACGGTGGCCCCACTGGTGTCGCCGCTCCTCCGATGGAGTCTCCTATGGAGTTCGTCATCGGCTGAGAAAAACGGTCGTCTCTTCATCACGTTCGTAACAACGGTACCAAGTCATTCAGCATTATGTTCATCGACGAAGGCGCAGATGTAGTGCGCCGACTTCAACCGTGTCGCTCAAAATGCGTTCTTGTACGCGAGTGACGATACAGGGTGATGCCCCGCAAAAGTACAAGGTTCGGCCGTCAGAATGTACGACATGGCTGTGATCCAGAGAGTTTTATCTTAAGAGCTACCCTGCGCGGTTAACGTAGACATTCGTGGAATGGATAGGCGGATAAAGTGAAACATGCTTAGGAACGGGTCTCGGCGATGGAGCAAGGAAGAAAGACGGCGCCTGCTCGAGTTCGCCTCAAATAACGAGATACCGAAGCGAATTGCGCGCCTTCTGGGGAGAAGCAAAAGACTGTCGTTCCGCGGCTCAAGCATTTGCGATCGTGCTCCCAAAACTTAAGTCGACCTCTCAATTGATGTGACAAAGCGCGAGATCGAAGCCCCGCGCTGAATAGCGTTTCGAGAGAACCCCAAGACTTGGCGGCGAGACACAGTTAGGGACGCGAAGCCGCTGCCCGTCGGTCCAACGGCGAAGACAATTCAATAGCCGAAGCCTAAACTAGGCCCATTCCGATGAAAATTGCTCGGAGAGCGCGCTAATCGAGCGGTTTCGCTGGTGCTGTTGGTGACGATGTGTTGCCGTACCCTGGGTGACGAAGGCGGGCTTTAGTTGGAAAGTTCAGCGAGAAAGTCGTGAGCCTCACTGTTAGAAAACAGCGGAAGTCCTTTCGAGGAACAAGAGAGACGTTGACTGACGATCGCTTTGCGGCAAGGTTGTAAGTATTCATCCGGCGATAATCTCATTCGCGCAATAAATATCGCGTCGGATGGAGAATTAAAAAATTGAGTATCTCCACCTTAGAGCCTGACTCAATAAGCTCGAGGAACCTTCAGGGCGCGGCGAGGCGCCTTGTCAGCAGCCTGAGATGGGCAACGTGAAGCCAGGCAAGCTCCGTTGCGACCGAGCCTTCAAAGTCTCTGGTCAAGCGTCGGCAACGGCCGAGCCACGCAAAGGTGCGTTCGACCACCCAGCGCTTGGGCAAGAGCTGGAAGCCTTTGACCCTAGGTGGTCGCTGGACGAGTTGTCCTCGGCCCGCAGGGGGACAGCGGGTTAGTCAACTGCTTGCCGCCCCTATCGGCAAAGACATGTTGGAGCCTGGGAAAGGCGAGCAGAAGGCCATTGGTATCGGTATCGATGTGCCGCGAGGCCCTCCGGCCTGCGTTGTCGAAGCAGTGTGGCTGTCGATGACGGCAGCCGTTGGCGTTGGCTTATGGCCGAGCTTCTTCCGTGCCCGCCGCACCAGGATTCGAACGATCCGGTGCCACCTGCCGCTGTCGCGCCAATCGTAAAAATAGCCCTGCACCGTCGAATATGGCGGGAATTGCTTCGGCAAGGGTCGCCATTGGCAGCCGCTCGACAAAATATAAAAGATTGCCTGCACGATCTCGCGCAGATCGACCTCCCGCGGCCGGCCCAATCGGCATCGAGGCGGCATCTTCCGAGCGATCCGCGTCCACTCGGCATCGGTCAGATCGCTTGCGTAACGCAGTCCACTGCGCTGATATTGGATACGAGCGGCTTTGGTCCACGGCATGGTGTCCTTCCTGGAATCTTTGCAAATCCGAAGGAATCGCAGGCCCGCCAAAACCGCTCACCTTTTTCGGTCAGGCTCTTAGGAAAATAGCTCGTCTTCGACTCCCGCATGCCAGCGTTCTCTGAGACGATGCTGAGGAGGTGATGCCAAGCAGAGACGCTCATGATGCGCAACCACATCGTCGACCAAGTGACTCATTTCACCAAGCCGACAGCTTGCTGATGCTGCTGTGCGTATATGGGCTAATGAGGCGGAAATGCGTCCGCCGGGACGGTTCCGAGACGACTGTAGCGCTTCTGAATCAAAAACATAACCGATGATCATGAATGACGCCTGAGCCGCGCGGTCTCGATGGACGCGGCGGCACGATGCTGCCTGCCTCGGACCGTCGCTCTTCTTCACGCAAAGCCCAGTTCTTGAGGGACAAACAGGATGACTGCGACAACAATCCGGTCAAGTTCGCCTTCTGGGCCGGCCTCATGATTTCGTCGATCCCGCAGCGCACTAGCTGGGATATTGATTACAATCGCAAGCTTGCCCGGATCGCCGAGAAGGGTAGTTTCGACTATGCCTAGAACCAGATCAGATTCACCGCAGGTTATGGCGCCGACACGAAGCGCGAGCCCGTCAGCTTCTCCCACCCGCTCCTTGCCGCGACCGAAAAGCTCAAAGTTGTTGCCGCTCTCCTTCCGGGCCTTGGAATCCGGCGCTGGCCGCAAAGCAGATGGCGACGATCGACCAGCTCACCAACGCGCGCGTTGCGGTCAACATCGTCTCAGGCTGGTTCCGGGGCGAATTCTATGCGATCGGCAAGCCCTGGCTGGATCATGACGAGCGATAGCGCTGATCGGAGAAAGTTATCACCGCCCTGCGCGGGCTCTGAACCGAGGAAACTTACAAGCTGATGGGCGACTTCTATCGGTTCAACGACTATTCGCTCAGGTGGTCGGCCTCGCGCACCGCGTACGCTTGTCCGATAATGTCTGCTCCTTTCCTCTCCGGAACGTTCATGGCGCACTTGCGTCCGGCGCGTCCTGAAATGGAAGCGGACGCGGAAAGCCTTCAGAGTCGAAGTTGCGTTACCATTTCCACGTATCGGGGCTCGTATCGGTGGCAAGTACCCGGATTCCGTGATCGCTGATGGTGACAATGGCATAGGTGTAGCCATCGTCACAGTTCAGCTGGTACTCCCCGTCCCCGTGCGACCAGCGCCAATAGTTCCGGCTGCCGCTGGAGGGATAAAACTGTTTTCGCAGCGAGCCCTTGCCAGGCTCAAGACCATTGACGTCTAGTTTGATCTCGTTGCCGCTGCTTCTCCACAAAACATGGCCCTTCAGCTTTTTTTTGGTCAGATTCACCACGAAAAATTCGTGCTTTCCTTGGCCCGATTGCCCCCTTTTTGTACTCTCTTTTGTTCTCATCGCCGACCCTCATGGCCTCTCCTTCGCGCGCGAGAGACTGATTCGGCGGAGAATGATAGGGTAACACTGTCGCCTCAACTACCTAATCCGGTGGGCTGGCATTCACATGCAATCCGCACTTCGCCTATCGCTTTTGCGCATCTCATAACGGCGACTTCAAATTGGCCCCAGCGTGAGCCGCGCTCGTTGTTGGGACAACGCAAACGCATAGCTGCGCATGAGCGTGGAATGCGAGATGCGAAAGGTCTTCGGCGGCCAGATCTATCTGCTACAGGCGCTGCGCTTGACCGGAAGGCCAAAGCGAGACGTTTTACCCGAAAGCGCAAGCGTTGCATATGATGACGATAAAAGCGCAAGACGTACATTCATCGAGAAGACAGTTCTAATCTCCGGTCTACCCGTGCTCGCACTGCTTGCCGACTCGTACATGCCTTAGCGAATTCAGCCCAATGTCCTTGCCTTTGCGACCGCCCTGGCGTCTGCCTTTAGGCTCGCTGAGCCGTGTCATGAGTCGCTGGCGTCGAAGCCATGTTCCGGCAAGAACACCATAGGATCGTGGTCACGGAAGAGTGACGATCTGAATATGGCTATCGGCCCAGCTGTCTTCGGCGATCTGCTGCAAATGGCAAAGGTGCTCGCCTGAGCCTGCTTCTAATCGGATTGCATTCAACGAGGTCTTCAGTCGGCTTGCGAGCCAATAGAGGCGAGTCCTTGAGCCTGTGCAGGAGGGACCAGTCACGCTGTGGCACTCCGGGCTGACTTGGACGGCGAGCAGCAGTTGACGTGATAGGCCGCACACCCGCGGCGGCGGCTGTTGCTGCTCGACAGGCCGTCGATGGCCTCGCCCGCTTGTCGTTGAGCTCCTCTTCCGAGCACTCGAGCTAAACAAGGAGCTGTGCCCTCGATCCTGGTAGCTGAACAAAATTCGACGTGGCGCTACGCTGTTCCGATTGCGCGGTCGCCCTTGAGGAACCCTGGCGCAACACTCGCCTCGCGCAACGCTGACGAGATCAAGGCGTTTTACCTCGGCGGCGCACTGCACGTCGGAAAAACAGTGCCTATGCACGCCCGCTGCTTGGATTCGCGAGAAAAAGGGCCGGACTGACAATGGGAACAGCCAAGCTGGCGCACAAGTCGATCAAGTCCGCATGCTGCCATCGATGCGACCGTGAGAGTCCATGCCGATAGCAATGATCTCGAAAGCCGCTTCGCCAAAGAGAATCTAACGGCCTTGGCGGATGCGGGGTGGACCGGCATACTGAACGAAACCCGCTTGGGCGGCCTTGGGCTTGGCCATGTCGATTTTGCTGAGCTGCCTATCGTATCGGTCAGCATCGACAGGCCTAGCCTACGTCATGCATGTCGGCGCGGCTCAGACCATCAATCTATGGCACCGACGACCAGAAGGAGCGCTGGCTGAAGGCGGAGAACGGCGCGTTGTTGGGCACATATTCGACCAGCGAACGCGCGACCGGCGGACACTGGTGGTATAATCTGTCAAAGGCGTCGCGTGATGGCGGCGAATATCTTCTCGATGGCAAGAAATCATTCACAACGAGCTCCGGTCAAGCCGACCTCTATGCGGTTCAGACACGCGCGCCCGCCGTAGGACCAAGCCGACATTGTCTTCTTCATCGCGGACGGCAGATCTCCCATGAAACGAAAACTTGGAACGCCCTCAAGCCGAAAAGGCAAATCCTGATCCCGCTAAGGGAGTTCAAGGTGCACGGCGCCGAGGTCACGAATCAGGTCGCAGCCGCTGCACTGACGGTGACAGGAGGTTACGGCTATCACCGAGGGCCGAGCGAACGTTCCTTCCGCGGCTCTCGTGCAGCCACTGCATGGGGCCGTCTAACATCATCGCTCGGGACTGGATTGGCAAACCGCTGGTCGGCCGCCGCTTGAGCTGTTCTACGAAGGGAGAATAGTTCGAACGCCGCATAGCGATACTCTTAAGGATCGGTCCCGTGCATGATGGGCGGAAAGGCAAGCATTGGCAGTCGCTATGAGCTCGCGCTACCAGCTGCGACGGACGTCGACAATCGCTTCCGCCCAAGAACCTCCGCATGCTCCCGGTATCCGCTTCTTGGCCTGTTCGCCGGCATTGGCAGCCTGAGATTTCCATCGCCTAGGCAATGTACCAGACGGCAAATAGCGCGAGCGCGGCAAGAGCACAGATGATCATTGTCCTGTTGATCACTGCACGTCTTTCGATTTTGTCGGCCGCATATCCGCAATCGCGAGCAATCATTAGTAACTTGTCTCGTTCAAGATCTCTCGTCGATCGCTCGGATTCCGCCAAATAGATTCGTTCCAGACGCCGAAGTTCTTTCGCGTCTCGCATTCCGCGCCCATGCACAGCCATGCACACTGCCCCAATTCAACGCGATTCCATCGGACCGACTCGAAGTCGCCAATATGTACTTGAAATCTACCCACCAAGTGAGGACTGTATGTGAATGCGAGCCTACTAAATCAGGTAGTTGAGACGACAGTGTTACCTTGGCAGTTTCCACGAAAACTCGTCTTCGCGCGGAGGCAAAGACCTGAGGGGCTCTGACGAGAAGCAAAGAGAAGGCGCAATATGAAGCAACGAAAGGCGGATAAAAGCACGAATCGTTCGTGGTGAGTCTGACTAAAGGGCGAAAGGGGCGTTTCTTGTGGAAACGAGCGGCAACGAGATCAAGCTCGATTTGGTTGGCGCTTCAATTGTCCTAAACGCTCGCTCGCCCGTTCTGTAGTCAGAGCCGCAGTCGCCCATAGCCTGCGCTCAGCGCAATTGTAACATGGCCGCGGCCGCTTCGGTCACTCGTGCAATTCACCAAAGCCACGAAGAGAGCTCTTGACGAACAAAGCGCTATGGAGTTCGCCCCGGGGGGTTCTATCTTCGCAACACCGCGACGGGCACATTGATGGTCATTGGCAACAACAACAGGCTTGCTCGATCTCCGGCAACTCGCGCAATCGAGCAACGGTTCAGCGCGATGGACAAGCCTTAGATGGATACGATGCGGCTGAAACCGTCATCAACCGAACTGACTTCATAAGAAGTGACGTGGAAATCGTTCTCACGGCCGCATGCCGTGGATTTCCCGTGCGCGTGTGGGCTACAACGCAGATCATCACGTTGTGGCATCGCCATTGTACGCCGCTCAGACTCCCATGACATCGCTCGATGTTACAATACGCACGGTTCCACGCTGCGGATGGCCTTGATGCCAGTAGGAGCTTTTGGCTAAAATCGCGTGGGTTCAGATTGGAGTTGCTGTGGGTGGCGTTAGGTACTGTGAAATGGTTCAATCCGACTAAGGGCTATGGTTCATCAAGCCAGATGATGGCGGCCGTGATGTCTTTGTGCACATTCGTGCCGTTAAAAAGGCGGCCACACCGCGCTGGCAGAGGGTACAAAGATCAGCTACGAGATGATAGCCGGACGTTCTGGCAAAATGTCCGTCGATAATCTTCGGCTTGGATAGTCTTGCTCGCGTAAGCAAAAAGCAACCGCGCCATGGTCATTCTGGCGCCGCCTCCGGCTGGTCCGCGAGGCGGAGGTTCGGCCTCAGCATCAGCATATCTTCGCAGAGCGGCTGAGTCCGGATCCTTATCTGGCACTTTATTGCTAGTGCCCCTATAGGGCGGCAATTGTCTGGGTTGCTTGAACGGGTGACTACGCTGAAGCATTCTAAACGCTGCTTTTGCCTTGAATGTGGGCTCGCCGTGAACGGGAACAAGGCGCCTCGATGGGCAGGCTAGCTTGAAATAGAATGCATCCCGAATGGACTCTTGAGGCACGCCGCTCGTTTTGCCGATTCGCGAACCAGACCGCTTTCATCAAGATTCACAGGTGGAGGATATTTTTTGGAAGCGGCATTCCTGGCGGGAGACATTTTTCGAAGGCGTCGGTGGGCGCTTCGCCCGAAGTTGCCGCACCTCAGATCTCGTGCCGGGGAGCGCCTGCTAGTTTAATGCGATGAAATGCCGCGCACTCTCGCGGCCATTGGCGGAACTTCGGCGGCACATAGCTTATACTGCGAAGTTCTCCTCCGATTGCCCGCTACTATCTGCGCAACATGTGGAGCTACGCTGGCGCTGGAGACCCGGCTATCTCTTGAGATCCGTACTAAGGGGCGAATGGGATGGACGGCGCTGCGTGGCCTCAGGTTCGGGCGATCTTTCATCCACCGATGGGGCGCCGCAGCGTTCCTCAACAATCTGGAAGCCGCCTCCACAGCCATAAGCCGAACTGAATGGGTCATAAGATGGATAAACATCGGAGATGCCCATCGCGTTCTTGGTGATACCAATACAGAGAAGGGGATACTTTGACGAGGCGTTGCAGGACCTGAAACATTCAGCAAAATCTTGAATGTCGCCTCGGAGTTGTCCACTCGGCTCTAGCGGGCGAGTGCAAGCTTGGGTCGGCGCGGAGACAGGAAATTTTCGCCATCAGTACTCCATGCGAGAACGGGATCGAGCAGGGATGTGCGGAAATCAAACCTTAACGGGCGAGGCGTTCGTGCGGCATGGAGGACAGCGAATCCGGTCGTGCTCATCGTGAAGCCGAACGGCAGGGTATCGAGTTCTCTAGTTGAGAGTACGTCAAAGTGCCATTTTCGATTGATTTCGTGTACGCCAGGATCGCAGTCCACATTAGCAGTGAGGAGCATGAGCGTAGAGTATGGGAACCAAATGCTCGGCCGCGGTATTGGCTGCGTTGACGCGTTGGACCTGATCGGTTCGCTCTCCGAGGAATGTTATCGAGGTACCGCCTGGCTGCAGTCAGAATCGCAAGGACTTGAACGAAATGGGCGCGGTCGTTTCTCGAGGACCGCGGTAGTCCTAAAATCTTCGCGGTGCGAGCGCCGAGGGGCGAGCGCTAGCTTAAATCTTCTTCAGTCCTCGTTTGATGTCAGAAAGGCTCGGTAAGCCTGCTGGATGCCGTCTTTCAGAAAGGTTTTTCGCGCGCCAGCCGAGCTCTGCGAGTCGGGTGACGTCGAGCAATTTACACGGCGCCCCGTTGGGCCGAGAGCTGTCGAAAGTGATCTCACCGCGATAGCCAACGATATTTGCGACGACGCGGGCGAACTCTCCGATGGTGATGTCCTCTCCTGTGCCAATTTCGACGAGCTCGGCGCCGGAATAGGCCTTCATCAGGTGTACGCAGGCATTCGCTATGTCATCCACATAGAGAAATTCACGGCGTGGCATGCCCGTGCCCCACACCACGACACTTTTTGCGTCAGAGATCTTGGCCACGTGAAAGCGGCGATCAGCGCTGCGATCACGTGGCTATGCTCGGGGTGGTAGTTGTCGCCTGAGCCGTACTGGTTGCTCGGCATCACGCTGATGAATTCGCTTCCGTACTGACTACGATAGGCTTTCACCATCTTGATGGCGGCGATCTTGGCAATTGCATGGGGCTCATTGCAGGGCTCGAGTGACCGGTCAGCAGCATGTCTTCGCGCAACGGTTGGGATTGCAAGTTTTGGATAGATGCGAGAGGAGCGGTCACATCAGCTTCTCGACCCCGTTGAGGTTCGCCGCGTGGACGACATTCGCGGCAATCGCGATGTTGTCCTAAATAAGCTCGGCGCGCAGTGTATCATTTGCGACGATGCCGCCGACCTTGGCGGCAGCCAAGAACACGACCTGTGGGGGTGTTTGGACGAACCACCGAACACCTGAGCCTGATTGCGTAGATCTATCTCGCTTCGGTCCAAAGTGACAAGGCGCGCGTTTTCCTGCGCAAGCCGACGCATCAGCGCGGCGCCGACCATACCACGATGGCCGGCGACATAGACCGTCTGACCCCTCAGCTCAAACAGTGTTACGGCCACCAACGGCCTCCCGCTTCGCCTCGTCCAGGTCGCTTGCTACCATCTCCTGCACGAGCTGTGCAAAGCTGCGCTTCGGCTTCCACCCCAGCTTTTGCCGTGCCTTGCTGGCATCGCCAATGAGGAGGTCGACCTCGGTCGGCCTGAAATAGGTCGGATCGATGCGGACCACGGTCTTACCGCTCCTCACATCGACGCCTGTCTCATCGACGCCCTTGCCGCGCCACTCGATCTTGCGGCCGACCTCGGCAAAGGCAAGATTGACCATCTCGCGCACCGACCGCGTCTCGCCGGTTGCGAGCACGAAATCATCGGGCCTGTCCGCCTGCAGGATCATGTGCATGCCTTCGACGTAATCACGTGCATGCCCCCAGTCGCGCTTGGCCTCGAGGTTGCCAAGATAAAGCGAATCCTCGAGACCAACCTCAATGCGGGCGACGGCGCGGGTGATCTTACGGCTGACGAAAGTCTCGCCGCGGACCGGACTCTCGTGATTGAACAGAATGCCGTTACTGGCGAACATGCCGTAAGCTTCGCGGTAGTTCACCGTGATCCAATAGCCATAGAGCTTGGCCACGCCATAGGGTGAGCGCGGATAAAACGGCGTTGTCTCCTTCTGGGGAACTTCCTGAACCAGGCCGTAAAGCTCGGACGTAGAAGCCTGGTAGAAGCGGATCTCTTTCTCCAAGCCAAGGATCCGGATCGCCTCAAGAAGGCGCAGCACGCCGATCGCGTCAGCATTTGCCGTATATTCCGGACTTTCAAAGCTAACGCCGACGTGGCTCTGGGCGGCAAGATTGTAGATCTCGGTCGGTCTGATCTGCTGAACCAAGCGAATCAGATTGGTCGAGTCGGTCATGTCGCCATAGTGCATAAGAAATGGCACACTTCCGACATGCCGATCCTGATAGAGATGATCGACGCGCGCGGTGTTGAAGGAAGAGGACCGCCGCTTGATGCCATGCACGACATAGCCAAGCGACAGGAGATGTTCGGAGAGATAGGCGCCATCCTGCCCGGTCACGCCGGTGATCAAAGCGACACGCCGTTGAGAGTTTTGATTAGTCAAGTTTCATCCTGGTGCAACCGAACCGATCGGCTTGCGCGTCCCTCAGCCCCCTCTGGCCGCGAGTACCTGGCGGGAGCTGCATCGAGCCGCGTCAAAACCACTTCCTTGATAAGGAATTGAGTGCTGAAGGACAATAGACATCTACAGCGCTGATTTCGCAGCAGTTTTTGTCTGTCTCGGTGTTCTTGCCTGCCGGAAAGGCGGTTCAGAACAGCTGTGCCGGACAGTCCGCGTGGTGTCGCTAACTTCCTTGAACGCTAGGTGAGGATTTTGTGCGCCGATGCATAACTCCTTGGATCAATCAAAATCAGAATCCGCCTAGCAAGCAGTGTCGTCCAACCCTTCTTCTCGCACGATGGTTTGGGAGCCGTTAGGATGCAGGGACGGCCAAGCGGCATCGGATCAGGCCACGGCCAGCCATTTCCATCGCCGCCTTGTGCTTGGTTCCAAGCGAAAGCGAGCCTCCGCGCAGTGCCCTGCTGTCGTTCGAGGGAGCGAGGGGTAGCGTGAGCGCTTGCTGAAAAGAAATGGTCCCCAAGATAAAGCATTTCGAGGGCTGCAAGCCGGCATCGTTCAGGTTTATGCGCCAGCCTGAAAACTCGAACCGGAGTACGAGACAACGGCAAACGCGGTCGGATCCGAACGCGCCGCCATCGAATGACGAGTTTGAACAAACGTCCACGGACTCTTTTGCAGGCGCAGAAGAAGCGTCAGACGATGCGTGAGTTATCCCACTTGAATTCAGGAACGCACGGTCCGTATTATCATCATGGCAGAACCGGGGAGATCTCCAAATGCTGGATACGGCTACCGCAGGGCTTCTGCGCGCTGTCCTCGAAGAGGTCTGCGCGAGCATTTCGCGCTATGAGACAGGCGTGCGCGCGCATGTCGCTGCTAAGCTTCTGGAAGCCGCCATTAGAGGTGAAACGATGCCCGACCGTTTAAAACAGATTGGCCTCGAAGCGCTTCGCGATGCACCGACGATGTGGCGGTAGGTGCGGACAAACTAGTTTCCCCACTCAGGTGAACTTCCAGGTTACCGTTCTAAAGATCCTTGTGAGCTACCCGGACGGTTTCGCGCCGATGGCTGAGCTTAAGAGCGACATGGCCATTCTGGCTACGAGCGGTCGAGACTGGGCCGAGCGCACCAAGAGAATGGTCGCGCGCGTCCCGAACCTCGACATTTTTTTCGCAGAAGCTTGTTGAGCGGGGCAATGGTGGCTGGCGCATCACTGAAAAGGGACGTGCCCTGCTCGATCTGATGGAAGCGCGTGCGGCCGCTGCGGAGGCGCCGCTCAAGACAAACCCATCTGTGCCCGCCCGCCGAAGCCGAGGATGAGCCGATCGGTCAGGGCCGATGATCCAAGCCCGATGCCGCCCTATTATCCCTCTATCACTCAACCGAGTTCGTTCTCCGCATAGGGTAATCGGACTTACCTCGTTGGCGGATAAGCCGGAGATCGGCTGAAGCCATCGAATAGTGCGCTCCCTGCGAGGCCTGTATCGTCCCGCGCTGGGCGCATATACCGACTGATGTAACGATCACGGAACGCACTTCGGACAGACTCGATCGCTCTGCGCGACTACCCGCGTCTCACACCGAGAACCAGAAAACGCGTGTGAGGATGCAGGCCGTGGAGAACCCCCTAGAGCCGCCGGTAGCTTGCCTCTCGCGTGATGCGATTACGCCCAATTCGAATCCGCGGTCACACCGCGCCGCTCATGTCGTGGGCTATAAAACCAAGCAGAAAATTGAGGCGACCCACAGCGCTACGTGCTTCCACCAGGACAACTGGCGCTCGGACGTCTCACGCGCTATCGCCGCAGCCAAGCCGCCCAAGCTCATTCCTGCCATCATAATTGAAAACAAATCAATGCCTTCCATAGGCGCTCCGTTCAACCGGGCGTGCCATTGCTGCCATTGTGTTCCTGTTGGTTTTTTCCGAAATGCTCTGTGTCTGCTTCCGAACAAGCTCGGTAAGCTCGGAAGCTATTGCAGCTCGCGTGCGGGCGAGGAGGTCAGCGCTGACGCCGAGGCGAACAGGAAAAAGCCGTCAGGCGAACGGCCACCCGAGAGGGCTATTGAATGTGCAACCATGCAAACAACTGTGTCCGGTCCAGGCAAGCCAAGTTCCGTTTAATCTGCTTACTCATCCAAGAGAAAGTCCTGCAACCTGACGCTACGTTTGATTTAACCCCGAACGAGATTCCTAACAGCCGGTTCGTAGAAGCTCTGCTTGAGCTCAGAAGAACACTTGATGCCTACGTGGAATCAAGTTGTCCGGCCTAAGAGCGGTCGCCATTCGCGAATGTTAGTTGCGCCCCACTTGCTGACACCGAGCTCTTGAGCGACATCAATGCGGCTCCAGAGCGTCTCCATCTACGTTGCATTTGTAGCCGAACAACCGACCTCTCGGGTTGCTGAGGCTATGGGCTCGGATTGCTAGGCAGTCCGGGCCCACTATCTGCGAACCGCGTTTGACAATTCGAATTGAGTTGATATTTCAGCAGCCATTCCTTCAATGCCGTTCGTGCGCTCTTGGAATCAGCGTTGTGGGTGTGTGGCACGCTACTTGCTTTGACAACGTAGCATCGCCGCCCAGCCTGGTGATGCAGGGGCGGGCCTGGCGCGCCCCGCTTGTACGTCACGCCCGCCCTACTCTCTGACTTAGAGGCTCCCGTCGGTTTGGCGGAAAGAAATGCATAACTTGACGCGGTCTTAGATTCAGGGCCGCCCGGAGGGATCGTCGTATGGAAGGTCGGCGCGGACTGCAGCCGAAGCGTTGCTTGGTCGCATGCGGCCTGAACATGCGAAACAGATTGTCGGATCTGAGACGTGCCGTCAGAATCGCTGAGCGGGTGACACCAACTTCGCCCTCAGTGAACTCACGCCAACCTGCATCAACATCTAAGTGTTGAACCACGTCTACTGGTATGAGACATGCTGTTTCGAATCAATTCCTTGCTGCTCTTGGAGAGAGGATCGATGCATAACGTCGTCTGCATAAAGCAAGTGCCGGACTCAGCGCAGATTCGCGTACATCCCGTGACGAACACCATCATGCGCCAGGGCGTACCGACTATCGTTAACCCTTACGACTTGTTCGCGCTGGAAGCTGCGCTGGAGCTCCGCGACCAGTTTGGCGGCGAGATCACTATTCTGACCATGGGACCTCCAGCCGCGGAAGATTCGCTGCGGAAGGCACTGACGTTCGGTGGAGATCGCGCGGTGTTGCTCACTGATCGTGTTTTCGCAGGGGCCGATACGCTTGCGACCAGTTACGCGCTGGCAACGGCGATTCGCAAAATTGGAGAGGAGTACGGCCCGGCCGACCTCATATTTACGGGCAAGCAGACGATTGATGGTGACACCGCTCAGGTTGGGCCTGGGATCGCCAAGCGGCTTGGGGTGGTGCAACTCACTTATGTCGCGGGGATCACCAGGCTCGATCTTGAAGCGCGCGCGATCGAGGTCGAACGACGCGCGGAAGGCGGTGTGCAGGTGCTGCGCACAAAGCTGCCATGTCTTATTACCATGCTAGAGGCGACAAACGAGATTAGGCGAGGAAGCATGATCGACGCCTTACGTGCGGCGCGCACTCCCATCGTGAAGTGGAGCGCACATGATGCAGGCGTCGCAGATATCTCAAAATGTGGTCTTAAAGGCTCACCGACTATCGTTAAGCGAGTCTTCGGCCCTTCGCAGCGTGCCGAGAGAGCAGTGTTGGTGGAAGGCGCCGAGCAACCTGTACCAGCGTTGATAGACGAGATATTCAAGCACCGGCCGAAGCTTGAAACTGAACTTGCAGCCCTGGCGCGCGCTTCTGAGCAGGCGCCGTAGTGAATCTCTTGCGATCGTCGCGCCGTGGTGGGTTATGAAGCCGTGGTACAAGACTCTCTACGCCCAGGTGCTGATCGCCATTGTCCTGGGCACCATCGTTGGCTGGCGGTGGCCCGCGCTCGCCACCAACGACTGGATCAAGGCGATGGGCGACGGCTTCATCAAGCTGATCAAGATGGTGATCGCCCCGATCATCTTCTGTACCGTGGTCTCAGGCATCGCCCATATTCAGGACGCCAAGAAAGTCGGTCGCATCGGCATCAAAGCGCTAATCTATTTCGAGATCGTCTCGACCTTTGCGCTCCTGATCGGCCTCGTTGTGGGTAATCTCGTTAAGCCGGGTGCCGGGTTCGGGAGCGGCGCAGTCAACGCCCAAGCGGTGGCCAACTACGCCAAGCAGGCCGAAGGACAAAGGAGCGTCGACTTTATCCTCCACATCATCCCTGACACCGTTGTCGGCGCCTTCGCGCAAGGCGAGATCCTACAGGTTCTGCTGTTCTCGGTCTTGTTCGGCTTCGCCATCATGGGCCTCGGCGAGCGTGGCCACGCGATCCGCAACTTCATTGATGATGCCGCGCATGCAGTGTTCGGCGTCATCGCGATCGTGATGCATGCCGCGCCGATCGGTGCATTCGGCGCGATGGCCTACACCATCGGCAAGTTCGGCTCCGGCGCGATCCTCAATTTGATCGGCTTGGTTGCAACGTTCTACGCCACTGCGGCATTGTTCGTATTCATCGTGCTTGGCGTAATCGCGCGTTTGGCCGGCTTCTCGATCTTCCGCTTTCTTGCCTACATCAAGGACGAGCTGCTGATCGTGCTCGGCACCTCGTCCTCAGAAAGCGCACTGCCGTCCCTAATGGAGAAGCTGGAACGACTCGGCTGCTCCAAATCGGTGGTCGGTCTCGTGGTGCCCACGGGCTACTCGTTCAACCTCGATGGCACCAACATTTACATGACTCTGGCCTCCCTCTTCATCGCACAGGCGCTCGGCTTCGATCTCACTCTGAGCCAGCAGATCACGATCGTGATCGTCGCCATGCTGACCTCCAAGGGCGCCTCCGGCATCACCGGCGCGGGGTTCGTCACGCTCGCTGCGACGCTGGCGGTGGTCGATCCGCGGCTGGTGCCGGGGATGGCGATCGTGCTTGGCATCGACAAATTTATGAGCGAATGTCGCGCGCTGACCAATCTCTGCGGCAATGGTGTCGCCTGCGTGATCGTCGCCTGGTGGGAAGGTGAGCTCAATCGAAAGGAACTCAGTGGGCGCGTCTGCTGGAAATCCATCGGACGATCAA
The DNA here is from genome assembly GCF_024199855.1 of Bradyrhizobium sp. CCGB20. Lineage (NCBI taxonomy): Bacteria > Pseudomonadati > Pseudomonadota > Alphaproteobacteria > Hyphomicrobiales > Nitrobacteraceae > Bradyrhizobium > Bradyrhizobium sp. CCGB20. Next base: position 1,565,069 of record NZ_JANADN010000001.1, read on the forward strand.
CATGAGACCGGGATCGGCGGGCGCCATGCACTCGATGCCGAGGATGAGCGTCCTCGCGACCAGCCCGTACCGCCGTGACGGTCCGCTCAGCACGCGGCGCTTGTCTCTGCGGCCCCGACAGAAGGAGCTAGGTCGAGGCTTGCCGTGCGAGTAGCAAATAGCGCGGCCATTGCCGAACTAAGGAAAGAGGGGGGCGGCCACTGGTATTCTGTCAACGAGAGCGAGATGCCATAAGATCTCAAGGCCGGCGTTAAGCTCGGAGCGCAGCCGATGACGCCGAGGATCTTCAGAGCTCGTGAGCGTCGTCGCCAGCTCGCGAATGAAGCAGAGCGGTCATCTCGAGGCGGTCCCATCCAGCTCCAGAAATTGAGCGACGCTCCATGCTCCGGCAGAACTGCTTTGTCACGGCAGCTGCAACGAGCCAAGAATCATCTCTGGAGAAGTTCTGTTAACGCGTCACTCGCGCTCGCCGAGCAACGGACTTCGTCTATGTCGTGAGACAAAGTGATCGCTCTAGCCTTGATAGCAGCTATATGCGGGGGATTAAGCGCGTGGCATTCAAGCCAATTCAAGCGTTGGCTCAGTTCTTCGAGCTGAATCTGAAGAGTTCAATGTTCGCGTCTCGGCGTTGTTGGAGGGGGATGGTCCAGCTTCGCTGCGCTTGCATGATTCGTCCCCTTCTTAGCTCGCGCCAACCTCTTGGGAATGTTCGTAATGGGCGGAATTGGCAGTTCTCCTCTACCGCCCGACGAGCCGACGTCGCATCGAACCCACTCTTGTATCCGTCAAGTCTATCAGAAAACGTAGCCATCGATAAAGTGCGTTGCTGGCCAGCTGACAAAAGTAAACGTAGCTAGGCTGCTGAGTGACTTGAATCTAACGTTACGTCAGGTTGTACGATTAGAGACAATCGTGTGCAGCCTTCACGGTGTAGACGCAGTCGTCACTCGGGAAAACATTGCTGCCCGCGAGGTAGCGCATGTGAGAGCATCGGTAAACAGCAGTGAAGCTGGACGTCAAAGCTGCCCTGATCAGTTATGAGTAGCTGATGCGTCTGCCTGGAAAGTTCGAATTGGGATTGGGTTCAAATAGATCCAATCGAACTACGAGCAGCCAACCTGAGACGTACGCGCAGCGCAAGAGTCGAGCCAATCGCGGAGCAGGGTCATGCTCAGGGGGGTGTGCTGCTTCATCGAGGCGAGGCAATTGCGACATGTGCCTGCATGTCTTGACAATATAGGGGCGTACTGGCAGCGCTCGACGGTGCCCGTCTGAAGCGAAGAAGGCCTGAGCAGATGTGCGACGTAATCTTTCTGCGAGGCAAATGAGGTAACATGAGAGCGCAGATTGGAGACCAGCTCGAATCTGGTCGCGTGCGATATGGACAATTCGCGAGCGCGCCGGGATCAGGTCCTTGTGGCTTGTTCTTTGTGCAGGGGCCCTGCGGGTGTGAGCTCAAGATCATAGGATTGCTCCGCCCGCGCTGGGAGCATGTCTCCGTCTCGACACTGCGGCGTTGTCCGAATTGGCAGGAGATGTGCTTTGTCAAGGACCTGTTTTGGGATGAGGAAGAGTGCGTGATGCAGCTGCATCCGCCCCAGTCCGAATACGTGAATAACAGCCGATACTGCTTGCATCTCTGGAGGCCGACCAATCAGGGCATTCCGATGCCACCGTCGGAGTTCGTCGGCATCGTCGGGATCAATCCATCTGAAGCGGCTACCCTGGCCGCTCAAATACGAGTCAGGTGACCCTGGCCATTGAAATGGTCTGGCGGGGGAGCTCGTGCGGTTCGCGATGGCTGGCGCGCTGCATGCCGAGTCTCCGGAGAACTGCAATGAATCTCCATCGTTCCATTTTGTGGTTCTCCGAAGCTCCGCGCACTGATGCATAGTCTGTCGGACAGTACGGTCCCGCTCTCTTCGTCATTCGCCTTTGTTTCCGTCACGCGAACCCATCCACTGCTCGGATACATTCTATCGATAGAATCGACTTTACGAACCACCTGGAGGGACGGATAACTGACTCCGGTCCGAAGCGACGGAACTCAAAGGCGTACCAGGATGATTGGCACCGAGAAGAATTCTCAGGTCTACGAACATCGGGGGGCGATGCGAATTGCCGCGCGTGTTCTCTCCGACTCGCACGACGTGTTGCCAGAGGCCAGTGGTCTACGGTTGTCAGTAAACCTTCGTATAGGTCTGCCAACCCCTTCGATATCGGTAACCTACCTAGGTAGGATTGTGCCTCCCCTCGATGCCGCCTTAGCCTCGCGACGAAGGCAAGAGCGGTTCATGGCGGGTGTCTAATGCTCCTTAAAAAGGATCGTGTGCGGCACGGTCAAGTTGCTAGTCAAATCGTGCCGAAGCTGCCGAAGACGTCCCTCCTAGATTTAGTTCGAATGGCCCATAAACTCGATATCATCTCGGTCGTTTGCGATGATCCGGCGGTGTGTGAACCGACATTGGACATGCTCATTTCAGGAGGCTACGTTCCAAATCTTTTCCGGAGTGCAGATGAGTTCTTGCGTTCAAAGCGTTGCATCAGCACGTCTTGTTTGATCGCTGACATGCAGTTGTCGAACGCAAGTGGGCTAGAGATATATGAGACACTCGTCGCGTCCGGAAACGCAATTCCCACTATTCTGCTTCTGGCCGGTCCCGACGACGACAACCGAGCGCGCGCGCTGGAGATCGGCGTGTCTTGTGCTCTGAGCAAGCCATTCAGCAATGGTGAGCTGCTCGCCTGCATCACAGCGGCCCTAAGACTGAACCATACTTCGAAGGCGCCATTGAGTAAGATCATGCTCAGCTCGGCGCCTCTTCATGCGTGACCTGCGGAATAAGCTTCTGACCAGATGCCGCCTTGTAGCGGCGCCGCCGAACTTGCTTCATGTCGGTCTACGATCCCACCTTATCCAGTGATCAATAGGCGATCAACTCAAGGAACCAGGGCGCAGTCGAAAGCATCGCATACTAGGAGACGCTCGTGACCTAAGAAGTTCAGGCGTTCACTGAATTACTGCCGCAGTTCCCAGAAAGTCTAAAATAGAGATCCGTGCGAAAGGCCTAACACGCATGCTAGACCCCAACCCTTTGGAAGTACACCACCAGATCGTTTCACTTCTGGAAAATCCAAGCCCCGTTATCTTGGATATCGGCTCTTATGATGGAACCGATGCGCGACGTTTTCTCCAGCTACGCCCGCAAGCGCAGTTCTACTGCTTTGAGCCCGACCCTCGAGCGTTGCGGCGGTTCAAGAAGAACATGCAGGATATCAACAATGTGAGGCTGTTCGAGTTCGCGATCAGTGATCGCAATGGAAAGATTGAATTCCACCCAAGCAATGGGGATGGAGAGGCGGAGGGATGGGACCTCTCTGGCTCAATTCGCCGGCCAAAGAACCATCTTGCTGAGTATGATTGGGTGCGATTCGATCAGCCAATCACCGTTGAGACGCGAAGGCTGGATGACTGGAGCAGCGAAGCTAACCTGAACAAGATTGATTTGATCTGGATGGATGTTCAGGGAGCGGAGTCCGATGTCATCGCCGGCGGCAGTCGGACCTTAAGCAATACGCGCTTCATTTACACGGAATATAGCGACCGCGAGCTTTACGAAGGCCAGCTCTCCCTGCAAGCCATCCTTGAGCTCTTGCCGTCATTTGAAGTGGTAAGGCTCTATCCTCGCGAAGTGGAGGGTGACGTATTACTTAGGAGTAAGAGCTGTTAGCCGCGTCTCTGCCAATGTTTGCTGCCCGAGAAGCCATTCGAACACAGATGCGCAACCAGTTGGAGCAGGCCTTGTTAGTCAACGAAAGATCCGTGGCAAGTTACCCTTGCCACGGAAGGGCGTTCGATTCTAGCCGCGACACCGAACTCCTTTCGTGAGGGACGGTGCGGAAGTTCCTAGCCCTCGGCGTCTCGCTGCGCAGGGTTGTTTGCTCTACGTGCACCATCGACCGGGAAAGTGGGCTAGGCGAGAGCCGAGGCCCGGCAAGGTCGAGATATCGAACATTTAGACCCACTCAGGAAGGAAGTTGTAGTCGCTCGGAGCTAGGAGCCGCATAGTCTGGTCGATCGAAGCGCAATTGCTGACGGGCATGTCAGGCCTTGTGGCGACGCTTACGACGAGATCGGTCGATAAGGAAATATTCCAGCGTCCGACCGGCACGAAGTTGTGGGCTGAGCCATCGGGGTAATTTCCCACGCCCGGAACAAGTTTGCACCGGGTTCTTCGGATTTCGATACTCTGGCCGCACAGGCGGGTAGGGCCGACGCTTCCGGCCGGTCCGGGCGAGCTTGTCGACCGCTCCGATTGTTCGCAGGCGCTTGACCGTTTCCGCCGTAATACGTCGAGCTAGCGCCGCGGAGACCTTCTCGTGGAGACTCCACAACTCATCGACACTCATTGACTTCAGGCCAGTCATCTTCATTGCGATCTGCCATACTGGAAATTCCACATCGTTAGATAATCGCTCGCGAAATAATCGACAAGACGAGGGTCGCGAAACGAATAAGCTCATCAAGAACGGCGAGACGCGCCACAACGGAGCTGGAGAAAGCTACGAAGAAATCGACGGCTCAAAGTTGGAGATATCAAACGCTCAGCCGCTGCTTGAAATCTATTGGACGGTCAGTACAGGCCCACATTTTGGGCCGAGCAACCTCACTCCACGGGCTATATAGCTACCGCGGGGCGGTTCAACATAGTCGACACCATCAATCCAAAAGGACATATCGTCGATGGTAAGCTGTGGGTTAAAAGTCCATCCAGTCTGGACAGCTCTCACCACTGCGAAAGCCTCGCGGGGCGAGGACGAGTCCGGAATGATGACATCAGCATCCTGCTCACATCCTGATAGAAGCTCAATAAGCTCTTTGACCTTCATTTGGCAGCCTTCGGATCGCAGTTGAGAGGTGTCCGTCTACGCGTTCTGAAGGATCGGTGAACTCCGCGTCAAGCTGCAGGCGACCGATCGAACAAGAACCGCGCTCGAATTCTGAATTTGATTGGCATCATCTCCGCCTGTTGCGTGAAAATTTCAAGGCAGCACGGCGCTCAAGTGCCTATGCCAATAAATTCGTGCCCAGCTGAACTGTCAACCAACAGAAACGTTCTCCGCTCGTCGAGCGCCCGTTCACGCAACGTTATTCACTGCCCAACTGATGCGAGAATAGGGAGTTGCCTCAGGTGAATCGGTGAGCCAAGCGGCTCGACATCAGATTCGTCCGTGGCAATGCGAGCTTTGAGTGAGCTGTGTTGGCTGCGGATTCTGCCGGCAGGATATTGTTCCAGGGCGAGAACCTCGCAGGCTTGAATCGGACCCAGCGTCAAGTTGTATTCTCGCAGAGTGTTTTCAACTCCAATAAGGGCAATGGGCCGCACCATGATGTGCTCGCTGCTCATCACGGAAAACGCAGCCACGTTGCAAACTGAGGCTTCTCTATGACGATATTTCTAGCTCTCGTTCTGATTTTGCTCGTGGGTTTCGGGGGTGGGTACGCCGTGCACGCATGGCGTTCTCAAAAGCAGCGTGAACGCTTTCGCTTATCTGCGGCTTCCCTTCGGCCGACCTCCCGCGTCACGGAACGCCCTAGCGAACTGCCCAAGCGGAGAGCGTTTTGATGCGTCGTCGAAACGAAGCTCAAGCCCTCAGAGAAATGAAGCAAATTACGAGACAGCCTGCAGGCTGGCGGTTCATTGGATACCGCGCATGGAGCAATTTTCGGCCAAAAATGTTCCTGATCCGAAGTGACTATGGGTCGAAAGTGCCGGACGGACGAACAATGACGTCCGAGCTCGTCGATACGGCGTTCAATGAGTACAGGTCCGTGATGCGACACCTCGTTCGCGAGCCTCGCGTCATCACCTGCAGAGTCCCGCCGATCGCGCCGGCGGGGCTTCTTCTGAAGCCGTGGCGTCAATCTCGGTGCAGAACGAGATCGGTGCCATATGCGAAGCGTGCTCTGATCGCGGGCGCTGCTGGGAACGCGCGGATCGAGCGCGCGACTCCTGAGAGTTCAAGCGCCATCCGGAACTCGAATCGATACCATAAGGACTCGCATCAAAAAAGTGGCAGTCCCGAACGGGGGCCTCGTGACGAGTTTGGCAAAGGTTGGTCTGGCTGACTGACGCCCGTCTTGGCGCTGCTCCTCCTTTGGCTTGCGAACGTGTAGCATCCGCGCGTTCGCTCAAAAGGCTTGAAACTGCCGCAGCGTCAAGTTGTAGGCTTCAGAACAATCGTGACCAGGCGACTGGCGCTCCAATGGCGCGCGCGAGGCTTGTCCTGCGCGTGAATGCCAATGTGAGGGTGATGGGTATGGTGGAATTGGGATTTGAAGCATCTTACGGTCGTTGCGCGCTCTGTTGGACCATGCCAGCGACCATTGCAGCGATTTGCGGGGCGGCTAGGAACCGCATCGGACAAGCGGAAAGCAGTAACGATAGCGGGACTCTGGGTGGTGCGCGGCAGCGACGGGTAAAAGGAGGGGCTAAAGGGCGGGGACTCCGATGTGAACGCGATTGTACTGCGGAGCGTGCTCGACGGCATGCGAGGCTCATTTCGTGATGTTGCTGACTTGAACGCGGCAGGCGCTTTCATAATGGTCGGTCGCGCTACAACCTTAAAGGAAGGCGCGGCCATCGCGCAGGAATCCCTTGATGGTGGCGCCGCCGCGGCGCGCTTGAATCAGCTGGTCGCAATCTCCAACGCCAGATAGACGACATGGTCAATTCCAACATTCTGACGAAGATCGAGACATATAAGCGCGACGAGATCGCCGCTGCAAAGCGCGCGCTACCGCGTGGCGAGCTCGACGAGTGCGCGCGCCGTGCGCCTTCCCCGCGAGGCTTTCTCAGCGCAATTGAGAAGAAGCGCGCGTCGGGTAGCTATGCTCTCATCGCAGAGATCAAGAGAGCGTCGCCGTCCAGGGGGCTCATTCGCGCCGACTTCAATCCGCCGTCGCTTGCCAGATCGTATGAAGCAGGGGGCGCCGCCTGCCTCTCAGTCTTGACGGACAAACCGTCTTTCAAGGGCAGCCTTGACTTTATGGAGGCTGCACGCGCGGCCACAAACCTACCAGTGTTGCGCAAGGACTTCATTTTCGACACATATCAGGTAATCGAGGCGCGCGCCCGCGGCGCTGATTGCATCCTATTAATTATGGCAGCGCTGGACGATGGGGCTGCCCACGACATTGAGGCGACGGCCCTGGCATACGGTATGGACGTGTTGATCGAGATCCATGACCGCTCCGACCTCGATCGCGCCCTCAAGCTTCGCTCGCGGATGATTGGCGTCAATAATCGTAACCTGCGCAGCTTTGTAACAAACCTTAAGACAAGTGAAAAGGTGGCGCCATCCGTTCCGAAGGATCGGCTGGTTGTGAGCGAAAGCGGCATCTGTGCGTTCAGCGATATCGCGCGGCTCTCGCGCGCCGGTATCTCGACGTTCCTTGTGGGCGAAAGTCTGATGCGTCAGTCCGGCCTGACGGCGGCAACTAGCGCGCTGCTTTCACCCAACCAAATTGCAGCAACTAGGGCGCATCAATGACACGCAGACACTCTACCCAGTTGATGCACCGCCCTCATGTCCACTCGTTGAAGGAGGAACCATTCGCATGGTCTGTAGATCTTGAGCGCGCTCGATCGTGCAAGCCACCGCAACGAAAGGTCCTGCTGCGACGTGCGAAATCGACCGTGGGACGATGGCGGGATCCGCGAGTGTTGATCGCGCTTCTGCATGTCCTGGATCACTCGAAATCGGCGCACCGAAAGACTGGCTTGCGCACTTCTGGAGCGAGTTTAGCTGCATGTCGGCGCTTGCATCTGGAAGACGATTGGGCTCGTGTCAACCAACGTCAGGTCCACAGCGCCCGCTCTCACAAGGGGAGTGCCCGTATGGATGACCAGGAGCTAACTAGTGATAAGCTAAACAGAGGCGCGTCATTCCTTCAACGGAGAAGCCTGCGTAATGTGTTCGGCGAAGCTAAAAGGGCGCGTATCGGTCGAGGGCAGCGCGATCTCGAACCATCTGACAACGGAAACGACGTGCAAGCGCGCACGCCTCGCCCGAAATATCGAGATCGATTACTTGCGAACCCCGGCCCCCGTTGCCGAGCCATCTCAGGTTGCGGTATCGATGAGTCTCGGCAATGCCGGGTGAGCCCCGAAGTCCCGCTCAATCGCTCGACGGCCAGGAGAACTAAAACGTGCGATAATGCACAAACTGATCGGACGTCGGGCCGTAGAGCCGACAGCTGCGAGCTCAGCAATCTCTGCGTAGCGCGAGCGCTCGAACGTGGGGCTGGCCTAGTTGGCGGACTGCTGATCCTTGGTCGCCCCGCCATATGAGCGATATTCATTCAGTCGAGGCGATCGAGTTTCGCCAAGCGATGCGGAATCTGGCCAGTGGCGTTGCAATTGTGGCGACAGGCGCGGCACTTGGGCGGCGTGGGTTAACGGTGAGTTCTATCACCTCTATTTGCATAGAGCCTCCGTGTTTGCTGGTCGGCATTAATATCAATTCCGGGACTCACGACGCAATACGGGCGCACGGCAGATTCGGCGTGAGCCTTCTTTCTATTGATCAGCAGGACCTCGCGTTGCGGTTTGCCGGCCGAGACGGCTCCAAAGGTACCGAACGGTTTGATACTGCTCCCTGGGATCAGGGGATTCTCGACGTGCCTCTATTGCATGGCGCAATCCATGCTCTCGAGTGCGTTTTATGCCATTACCAGGTCGTTGGCACACACGGGATTTTTATCGGCCGAACCGTTGCGGTACGCCCAGGCAACGGCAATCCGCTTATCAACTGTCGCGGCGAACTTCGAACATTACTACACGATTGAACAGTCTTTTCAGTGGCGTTTCAACACTGGCAGCTACACGCGTGGCTGGAAGAAGAGTGATGGAGCTGAGTTATGATCGTTGAATACACGCCGGAGAGCGACGTCCGTCTAACGGATCCCTTCGACTTTTGCGGGTTTAAGCTCGTGTTGAAAGGTCTGCTCGGCGGCGTCCCGACGCTGCGACGAATTGCGATCGTCGATCAGGACAATGCGTTGGTTTCTATCGATCTGTTGCCCAATCTGCCTGAGTGCCCGAAGGGCGATCGAGGGTGGGACCTAGCATATGTTGAGATGATCGCTGGCGCACGCTAAAACGGCTGGATAGATCTCACAACAAACGCGATCCGCGCACATGTCGAAAGAGAGGACTGACCAGAGAGCTTCCGCCGCCTCCGAACAGCAAGACGTTTATGCAACCATGGGCTTAAACCTTTCATCTTGCCATTGTCAAACCTTTCAAAGTCACGACTTCCGACTGAAAGAGCCAAGTCGTGCGATTTGCGCCAACAGAACTGTGGGACGCGCTGCCTGCTTGTGATGCCTCCGCAGATCGCTATGCTGGAGTGGATCGCCGCCGCAGCCAGCGAATTGTGATACTCGGGTGTCCGGCCTGCAATAGATCGCAAATGCGTTCGCATGGACGATGTGAGCATCTCCTAGTATGTTCTAGAGACCCATGTCGCCCTTTATGGCTCCCCGACTTTCGAGCTTCAAAAGACTGGCCGGGCGTCAAGGCGGGTTGGGAACTTGCGTCACGGCCTCGCACTACAAAACGTGAGTGCCAAGAATGAGGGTGCGCGGCTTCATTCTCAGGGACGAGATCTTGCGGCGGACTTCGTCCTGATTGCGGACAGCAGACCGTAGCTCAGAGGAGGAGAAGCGAAAATTTATTTTGATGCCGCACATTAGTTGGTGCGTTCCTTCGGAGATGAGGCCTGGTGAACGGAGCTATGCAGGCGTCATAGTGCCGCCTGCATGGCGCATGTCCGTTTGCTAGTTCATCAAACGAAATCGCTGGATGGCAAGCCTCATGTTCAGCCAACACCCGCGGCGACTTCAGACCGGATAATGGCAGCGGTGTTCAACGAAGCACCTAGGGGGAGGTCCCCAAATGCGAGCTGACAAAGAAGATAGTTGGCTCCCGCCTCTTCGAGATGATTAAGAAGAGTTTGGCGGATCGACGCGGCCGTCCCGGCAACACACAATTCACTTTCGATTGCTGCATCGAAGGTTAGGGGCAGGTTCGGCGGAGTGGGGATGTTGTTGCGATCATAAAGAAACTTGAAGCTGTTGAGCCATCGATCGTAGGCAGGCGCAGCCAGTGAATAAGCATCCGCTTCAGACCTTCCGGCTACGACCATGCGGAGCAAGCCAAGAAACGGGGGCTGACCATTCGCCTCTGAGTGCTGTTCCCGATGAAAGCGGTATGCGTCAGTGACCCTTCTAACGGACGTTGAAGGACCAAGGCTCGCGATGTTTGCACCGATCTCAGCAGCCCAACGAGCCGAGTCTGGTTGATTTACGGCGATCCATGTCGGCGGGTGCGGCCGCTGATGCGGCGTTAACGTCAATGGAACGTTGTCTAATCGATAATGACTACCCTCATAGGATAGCGCGCCGCCCCGCATGGCTTTAACAAGGATTTCGCTGGCTTCAGTATAACGTCCTGGTGCCGCGTCTACACTGACCCCGAAATATCCCAATTCAACCGGAAGGGAGCCGCGTCCGATTCCAAGCTCAAGCCGGCCGCCGCTCAAGTGGTCCAGCATACATGCTTCTTCGAAGGCTCGCAGCGGATGATGAAGGCTAAGCAGCATAACCATCGGGCCGATGCGAAGATGTGTTGTGCGTTGTGCGACACTCGACAAGAACAGGTTCGGTGAAGGGCTTCTGCCATGTGGCGTACAATGGTGCTCTGCTAGATGATAGGCATAGAATCCCAGCCGATCGCATGCCTCGGCGAGCAGGAGGCGATCGTCATATTGCTTGGCGGCATCACGACCGTCCGCGTCCAGATGATCGAAGATGCCGAACGCCAGCATTGGAGAAAGAGTATTGTTCACTTAACCACCTCGATTGCAGCAGGAGAGCTATCGGCCTAATTCAGAATGACGACCTGGAGATGTCATTGACAGCTGAAAGAAACGTATCCATTTGCACTTCTGTGCCAATCGCAATGCGTATGCAGTCTTCGAGACCTGTTTCCGGAAAGAATGCAACAAGCACGTTCTGCCTCCGCAATGCGGCTTGCCACCAGGCGCCATCGTGTTCGCCCGGCACGCGAGCAAGTAAGAAATTCGCGTGGGAGGGCAAGACAGTGAATCCAAGTTTCGACAGCTCAATTGTCGTTCTCTCTCTTTCAAGCATGATACGCTGATGATTTTCCTCGAACGCGCCTCGATGTGCAATGATGCTCGCGCCGACCGCATGTCCGATCACATTCATGTTGAAGAGGTTCTGCATGGTACGAAGTCTGCCGACAAGCTCGGGGTGACCGAAGCCGAATCCGACGCGAAGGCCCGCGCTGGCATAGCTTTTCGAAAAAGTTCTCAGCAGCAGAAGATTCGAATAGCGATTGACGAGCCGCAATCCATTATCAGGCGCAAAATCGACGTAAGCTTCGTCGAGGACGATCAGTCGTTCCGATTGTGCTACGAGCCTTTCGACGTCGGCGATCGGAACGAACGTTCCGGTCGGATTGTTCGGATTGGCTAGCACGATGAACTTTGCGTCTCTGGCGAGACCGAAAAGCAATTGATGCGTTGGCAAGGAATGCGTCTTGCCCCACCCGATCTCCAGAAACTGAGCTTCGTGCAACATGGCGAGCTTGCGATTGAACGAAAATCCGGGAGATACCATCGCTACAGTGTCGCCTGGCGCAAGGAATGCTTTGTAGATGAGGCCGAGGAGTTCAGACGATCCGTTCCCAGCGATCACCTGATCGACGGAGAGGCCGTAGGCACAGGCCGCCGCCTGTCTTAGCCCGACGTTTTCATCCTCCGGGTACAGATAATGCCGCTCAAGAGCGGAAATCGCGCTTTGTCGGACGATCGCTGGCAACGGAAATGGGTTCTCGTTCATATTGAGTTTGACGCAATTTGCGTCGGGCCCGATGGGAGCGGGCGGTGGAACATCCAACTGCTTTGCCACGTGTGAAAGGGACGAGAGTGCGCTTAGCAGCCTTGCGTCTGACATGTGGTCGCTCCGTCGAAAAGCATGGTTCTGAGCATGGCGATGGTCCGATCTGGGTGAACACGCGGGTATTTGGCCTATGACTTGCGTGCCTGCAGGTCGACCTTCTTCACAGTTGGTGGAAGCGGAAAGTCACGCGTTTTAGTAGCAACCTAATAGTTGTAATGATCGTCTGACCTAAACGTGTGTCGGTCGAGGCTTGTCTTGCGACGGGCGAGCCGGTCGGACGTGTGCCCATGATCAACAAGCGGAAAATAGCCGAGCAGGTTGTTGTTCGACTTCAGCGAAGGTCCATTGTTGGACTGAAGAACTTCATCGCTGTCTCGATGAAGGCTGCTGACTGAGAATTCGGACAGAACGGTGTCTGATGTTCGACAACGGTGGACATAACGTATGCCCGCGGGGCGGCAGCTGGTCATGCTTTCGATGCAGTGGCAACGTGGTTGCTGTCTAGCAGACACACACAGATGCTCTCGGGTGCTTTCTTTATCGAGTAGCGTGACAGATCGACGCGGCGCAAACATTTGCGTTTGAAACATTCACAGTCCTCATTCGAAATTATGAAAGGCACCCATGCCTCCCAATTCTGGTAGTGTACAACTTGACCTTACGTTCGTTTCAAGGGGGTCGTTAGCATTGGAGAATGTGCCACACTCGCTACAGCGGACCCTATCGCAGTAAGAGCGCACTGCATCGCCAGACTATTATCGTCTGAGTGACCAAAAGCGCAGCGCAGCATCCAGCCGACAAAATCAGGCGAACCACAAATTGGCAAAGTCGCATCGGATTCATTGCTCAAGAGGCATGATGATCAAGCTGCAGTAGCATCGCGTGAATATTGGCATTGATGTTGCACCCGCCATGCAGTCAAAAGCGCCCAGATGGTGTTGCGACTGAGCGGGAAGGGAATGCGATGGAAGAGAACTGTTGATGAAGGATCTGAACCCGACAAGGGCGAACGAGACGCGGAAACCCTAGTTTGTCATCTGGGTCGTGCGCCGGCAGAGCATGCGGGGATGGTGAATGTGCCGATCTACCGCGGTTCCACCATTGTTTCGGAGACCTTGGAGGAGTGGGATATCCGAAACAGAGACAACCCTAGTTATGGTCGCTTTGGCTCGCCGCTGTCCCGTGCGCTTGAAGCCGCCGTTTGTAAGTTGGAGGGCGGCTTCCGGTCGATTCTTTTCCCATCAGGGCAGTCTGCCTGCACTCACGCGCTGCTTGCGTGTCTGAAGGCAGGCGATTCTGTTTTGATCAGCGACGGCGTTTATGCGCCTGTGAGAGCCTTTGCTGACGACGTTCTTGCGAGGCTGCAGATCAAAGTACAGTATTTCTGTCCAATCCAGCCAGCAGAACTGGCGGCAAAGATCAGCGCAAGTACCCGAGCCATCTATCTGGAATCCCCGTCGTCCGTGACCTTCGAAGTTCAAGATGTACCAGCACTCGCGGCGATTGCACGTCAGTCGGACGCGCTTGTAATCATGGACAATACCTGGGCGACACCTCTGTATTTCAAACCTTTTGAGCATGGGGTCGATATCTCGATCCAGTCGGCGACAAAGTACATCGTCGGCCATTCCGATGCGTTTCTTGGCGTTGCTACTGCGAATGAAGCGGCATGGCCCGCGCTGAAATCGACTGCCCACCATTTCGGCGAAATCGGCGGACCAGATGACATTTATCTGGCCCTCCGAGGACTGCGTACTCTAGCTTTGCGCATGAAGCAGCATTGGGCAAATGGTCTCATTCTGGCGCAAAGCCTACGGACGCATCCAGCTGTCGACAGAGTATTGCACCCGGCCCTTCCTGAGCATCCCGGCCACATCATATGGAAGAGGGATTTTCTGGGCGCCAGTGGCCTCTTTGGGATTGTTCTAAAGCCAATATCGCGGGAACAACTTTCGGTTCTCTTCAATAGCCTGCGCCTCTTCGGGATAGGTCTATCCTGGGGCGGGTATGAAAGCCTCGCGTTGCTTGTCGAGCCGCCAAAACGAACAGAAGTTCCGCTTGCGTTGGCAGGACCGCTGATTCGCATACATGCGGGCATGGAGAGCCCCAATGAGCTGATCGCGGACATGCATAACGCGCTGAACGCCGCCTGCGGCGCTGCAGTTGATGAGATTGTGCGCTCGGAAATGAGCGAACTCGTAAGTCAATGCCAAATAGTCAGCTAACATTGCGATTTTGATCCTAGGTCGTGTCGCAGGCGGCGCCTCGAGACTGCGGCACAGAAGACCCTCACAATCGACCATGGAGTAGTCGTCCGAAGAAGGCCCGATGAGGCCGGCCATGCCACGTTTCTAAGGTACAGTCCACGTGCTCTTTCCCACATGGAGCATGCTCGCTCGGCGAGTTCAGACGCTCGTCGAGCGCCAGCAGTTTATCATGGGCCCATGCGGAACCGGAGCGGCAAAGAAGTGATCCGCTGAGCTCTGTTTAATATTGCAGCCAGCTCATCGAGTTCGGTGGCCATTGGCAAGACCATCGGGAGCGGAAGTCGCAACCGAGCGAGCTGAGGTCGCGGCGCATCGGCCATCACCTGGAACGACAACAACGGAAATGACCGCTTTCCCTCGCCTCGGCGATCGCTGCCTCAAGAACGCGTGGCAGCTGATTGGCGCCAGAAGCGAGCGCACATAGTGGCGACATTCCTTGAAGTGGATCTCGGGTTGTTTCCTGGAAATATGATGTCTCGATGTCTGACGAAAGAATGTGAACGGCAATCGCCAGCACCGGCACGCGCGATCGACGACGATAAGGCCGTTGATGAGGTGTGGATTGCCTGACCCGCAGCTTCCGGCGCAGAACGCGAGCGCGCCGATCGGACGAGCCTTTGCACTGGCCGCGAAAGCCGCCACTTGCTCGCGTCGGGCTTAAAGCCAATCGACATGTTCTAATCATCGGATCGCATCGATAAAGCCGTTCAGGCGATCCTCGACGAGTCCCTGACGCGCTTGACCTCACCTCAGCAAGGGTTGGCGAGCTGATTAGCTCGGTCTGTGCCAAGCCTGACATGCTTATTGGACCGCAATTCAGTCCTCGCCGGAATGGTTTTCTCCGCGCGTGCAAGCCACCAGATCAAGCCAGGCCCGTGCGGCATGCGACAGGTAGGCGCCGCGGCGCCAGATCATTGCAATGTGCCAGTCCGTACCGGCTTCGTCGAGCGGCACCTGGGCGATCGGAAGATGCTTGCGTTGCTCTGCGATCATTCGTGGCAGAAAGGCGGCCCCCATGCCCGCAGCAGCAAGCTCGACGATAAAATCGATTTGGCTGCTGCGGGCGGCGATGCGCGGCTCGAAGCTGTGCCGACGGCAGGCGTCCAAAATTGCGCGGTTCAATGCAAATCCGGTGTCGAAGAGGATGAGCGGCAGCTCTCGCAATGCCGGAAGTTCAACGGATCGGCACTGAGAGAGCTTGTGGCCAATGGGAAGCAGAACAGTGAGGGGCTCGCGTTTGACGTCCTGCCATTCAAAGCTTTCTAATTCGGGGAGGAGCGAGGCCGCAAGTTCAATCTCCCCCGATAGCATAACCTCTTCGAGCCGCTCGCATCCGCACTCCACGAGCCGGATGTCGACGCCTGGATAACGTTTCCGATAGATCGCAAATAGCTTTGCGAAGAGGATGCCACTGCCAATCGGCGGTAAGCCGAGCTTGAGAACGCGGCATTTAAGGCCGCGTAGCTCGTCCAGTTCCGAAATCAGATCGTCCCGCTCCAGCAGTATCTTGACCGCACGCCGGTAAACAATTTCGCCGGCAGTGGTAAGCTTGCTGCGATGGCCGATGCGATCAAGTAATGGCACGCCAACCTCCTCCTCAAGCTGCCTCACCGCCTTGCTGATTGTAGATTGGGTCGCGAGTACGACTTTGCCGGCCTTGGAGAACCCGCCTCGTCGTACGACCTCCACGAAAGCGCGTAATGTCCGAAGCTCCATGCGGCATTCCAAATTCGAATAGACGTTAGTCGATCAATTCATTCGGTGAAGATCCGAGAGTCCGCACCGCGCGACAGCCCAACATGCAGGCTGAAGAATTGTATCCTCGTTCCTGGTTCGTTTAGAGCCGGTCTCTCTCTTCTGATAGAGTTTGTCGTACATATTGATCATGCTCTTGAAGTTTGCGGCGAGAGCGTGAGCCCGCCCGTCTCGCTGCATGATGCGAGTGTCGCAGCGTGGTGCCATGTTGGTGCCGCCACAGCGCAACAGCGGATTCATTTTCCGCTAGTAGCAGCATTCCGTTTGAATGCAATCGGGAAACCAGATCGGCTCAGCGCGGCTGAGCCTCTCGGATCGGCACCTTCCACGTCGTCTGTTTTCAAAGTCGAGCAATACGGGCCCGATTAGACCTCGCGGCGCGCTGCTGAGGCGTTTGCGGAAAACGGGTAAGGGCCTCCTCGACATGATGAATAGGTCGAGCGGCACGGCGTTCCGGTGAATACCACCTTTTGTTTCGGGGAGCGTGAATAACGGCGCCTGCAGCGTTAGGCGTCCGAAGAGTGCTAACTCCTTGGGACGTTCATCAAGTGTGGGTGATTCGGTACGAGCAACGCCCGCGGGAGAATCTGTAAAAGCCCGCGCGATAAATGCCGCGGCGCTGATCTCCCCACCTAAATGCCCCTGATGGTTTGGGTTACATCAGGGGTGTAACGGCTCCGCATGCGCATTCAGTAGTAAAAATTCATTAGTAAAAAATGCATTCGCGCGTCTCTATCGGGCCGGTGTGTATTCATGTTGGATCGAGCGACCATGTGCATTGTCTCGCGCCGCAGGTCGGTCTTCTTTTTGCCAAACGCCCTTGCAAGGAGCCGGGCCGTTGGCGCGATGTTTGACAGGACAGACAGTGCAAATGTTGCAAGTACAAATCGGTGTCTTCGATCCGGAAGATCTTTCAATGATGGGGGCGATCTTTGACGAAGCGGTAGCGGCATTACCGGTGAGTATGCGAACTCCCGTCAATCGAACGGAGATCGCCAAGCTTGTGCTTGGGCGTACAGCCGCCAGTGAGGCCCAATTGGTCCTCCTAAAAAAGCTGATGATGGCCATCGCGTCCGCCGGTTAGGCCCGGCAGCGGTTCTTCGGTGGATGCGCCCATGCGACGTCATCCGACGCCAGTCTAGTAGGGCGGTTGCTTGCATCTGGCATGTCACGACCGCCTGCTGATGGGTTTTCCTGGAAATCGCGGTTCGATTCGCCGACGGAAAGTTGGCAAACGCGGTCTGCAGGTTAAAACCGCTTGATTCTCACGTGACGTCAGGTTGTAGTTTTGAAAACTGAGAAACATGACCAGATCTACAGTATTCAGGCGTCGATGGAGACGCATCGGTGAACTTGCGGATGCGACCGGCGTGACGGTGCGCACTCTGCGTCACTATGAGCACACGGGATTGCTGGCAGCCTCGCAGCGCACGTGCGGTGGTCATCGGATCTACGACTGCGATAGCGTCAGAAGAGTTTATCACATTTTGGCTCTTCGTGAGCTAGGATTCTCTCTTCGAGAGATCCGGAAAGCGATGGAGGGTAGAACTTCGCTTCCTGATCTATTGACCGAGCAACTGGAACGGGCGGAGATTCAAGTCGCGCGTGCAACCCGGTTGCGCGATCGTTTGCGCAACATCACGAAGGGTACGGAATCCGAAGTCAGTGTAGATGAGCTGCCTGCTCGCCTTGATGCAATGTCGCAAGAATGCCGTGGACAAGCGCGGCGGCGTGCGCGCGCCCCGGATGATGCTGATCGCTAGTCGTGGTGGCGTAAAGGGATGCGAATTTCGCAGGCTCCCCGCCAGATGGCGCGACGTTCGTGCGACTAGCGAAAACCGCAACTCAGCTGATGAAAAGTCAGAGCAAGCCTTAGAGCATAAGAGAATCGACGTCAGGGGCCTCAAATGGCGGCGTGCTTTAGTGTGAGTTCAGTTGCCGGTGCAGCGATTCTTGCTTCTGTCCTAATCTCCGTTGCGGCGGCGGACGATGTCTATATTGCCGCGGCAGGCCCCATGACAGGTAGCAATGCGGCGGTCGGTGCGCAGATGCTTTACGGCGCTAGTGTGGACGACTTGAACTCTTCCGGACTGCTTCGCGATTTCAACATCAAATTGACCGTCGCCGACGACGCTTGCGATCCGAAGCAGGCGGTCGCGGTGGCGAATCGGTTGGTTGCCGACCAGGTTAGGCTGATCGTTGGCCTCTATTGCTCCTCTTCCTCAATTCCGACGTCTACTCCGAAGCCGGAATTGTTCAGATTTCGCCTGGATCAACCAATCCTCAGCTGACCGAGCGAGGTCTCAAGACGGTTTTTCGCATCTGCGGCCGCGACGATCAGCAAGGCGTAGTGGCGGCCAACTATATCTTGCGCCACCATTCCACAAGCAAGATTGCCGTCCTTGACGACAAAAGCACCGCTGGCAAGGGCGTCGCAGATGTCGTTGCCGCTCGTCTTCATGATGCACGCCTGCGGATCATCATGCGGCAAAGCTATAATGCTGGCGAAAAGGATTAGACGGCCCTGGTGTCCAGGATGAAGAGGGAAGGGATCAAAATCGCCTATATGGGGGGCTACTACACGGAGATGGGCTTGTTCGTAAGGCAAGCCTCAGACGCACACGCTAGTCTCACGGTCATAGCTAACGATCCCTTGATGACCGGCGAGTTCCGGGCGATTGCAAGCGGTGCCGCAAGCGGCAGTCTTTTCACATTCATGCAAGATCTCACCAAAAACGCGCGGGCGGCCGACGTGATCGCCAGATTGAAAGCATCAAACCTGTCTGCGGAAGGCTACACGCTTCACGCGTATGCCGCCGCACAAACGTGGGCCGAGGCGGTGAAGCGGGCGGGCTCCTTCAATGCGACGCGCGTGGCGAAAGTACTTCGTTCACAAGAGGCTTAGACCGTGGTTGGCTAAGTGCGGTCTGATGCCAAAGGTAAAAATGCGTCTGCCGGCCTCGCAGTCAATCGCTGGCGAGACAGCGCCATTGAGGTGATTGAGTAGCCCGATATCGTACATGATCTGTCGGATGGTGCCGTCCGTTAGAATCCGATCGAGGCCGAGGAGCGGGAAATGGCTCACGAACCGCGATTGTCATTCCGAAGGATCTGCAGCCGTGTCTGTAGCCAGCGAAGAGTGGCTCGCCCGATGCCCTGGTCGAGTCTTAGAACCGGCGCGCTGAGGAGCCAGCCGGGCTGCCTCCTGCAACAGAACCTCGCGCATCCATATGCTTGCTGGATCGGAGTTGTGAAGGGAAGGCCATTGGAGGGCCTCGGTGAAGCCCGGAAGCGGTACGGGAAGTCTGGTGATTCGCAGCGGCATTGTTTTCGCGAAATACTTCACCAGCGTTGTGGGCATGGTCGCTATTCGATTGGTGCCCAATAGCATGGGAGGGATCATGCTAAAGCTCTGCACGACGACCTCAATGCGTTTCCTGAGGCCGTGCTGTTGCAAATACCACTCGTCTAGGGCGGGCACGCGAGAGCGTCCGAACTTGACCACAACATGCCCCATCGACATGTACCTTTCGAATGTAAGCGGCCCTGATAGCTGCTTGTTCGAGCGGCAGCCGACGCACACGAGTGTCTCGTCAAAGAGTGTGGCTTTGGGGTGCACGTCCGACGTGTATATCTCGGGCACGATCAGAAAGTCGACTTCCGCGCGTTGGAGAGGGTGATCGAACGGATCCCCGAGATGCATCAATTCGAATCTGATGCCGGGAGCGTCTCGCGCGACACGCTCAACGACGTTTCGGAACAAAACGATCGTAGCAAAGTCCGACAGGCAGATCCTAAAGACCCGATTGGAGTCGCTCGGATTAAACGTATCCCTGGAAGTAATGGAGAACTGGATGTGAAGCAGAGCCTCGCGAGTTGGGGCCGCAAGAGATTCAGCACGTGGAGTCGGGACAAGCTCGCGCCCTCTCATCGTAAAGAGCTCATCTTTGAAATACGTCCGTAGGCGGCCAACCGCCGCGCTCATGGCGGGTTGGCTCAAGTTGATGCTACGTGCTGCTGCCGTGAGGCTGCGCTCGGTCATTAGTGCATCGAGCGCGACGAGGAGATTCAGATCAAGTCCTCGGAAACGCATTGTCATCTATCCGCAGTGTAGATGTTTCTCATCCAAACAATCGATTTACCAGTTCGCGCCGCACCGGTTAGGAAATCTCCAGTCCCTGAGCAATAGGACAGGTTTCGGAGAAGCAGGGCGTGGCACCTCAGACCCCAACAATCGGTGATGGAGTTGTTTCCGTGGTCGCGCGCAACTGGTTGGCCGAACATTCGTCATTGTATTGTCACATCCCAAAACACTGCACTGATTCCAGTCTTAACCGCTCGTGCGAACAATCGCCGCCTGTGCGCGCGGCGAGCCATTATGCCCCCATAAACAAAGCAAATAGGCGGCACCAGAGTGGTCGCGTGCACCAAGCTCAGTGCCAGATATCGGTCGAGGCAGATGAAGCCGCGATCAACATCATCGTGTGCCGCTCTCCATGCGCGCGATCGGCATATTTGCTATGTGGCCAGAGGAGCCTGAGGTCGTGTGCAGCGGAGTTGCCGCACCTTTGCTCGTGCGAGAGAATCTCTACAACGGTGTCGTCGCCCGTGGCAACTGCACGCCGCTCGAGAATGTCGCCAGGATCATGGTTTAAACCATCGTATAGCCCCTACATACCTTTCAATCGAACGTGTCTACCCCGATATGAATGGGTAAATGCGCGGTCATTCGATAGCTTGCTTGCTGCGCGCGGAGAATGGACGTTAACGAGCAATGAACGGAGACGGGCATGCAGGACAGTACACAGAGCGCCACCTGTAGCACAGCCGACAGCTACTGGTCCGGAAACGTTAGCGGCACTTAGCGGTAGCACGCCCGAAATCGCGGGCGCCCGCAAAGGCGAGCGCCATACGCGGCGCGGCCTGAGCGCCGTCAACAAAACAACATCATCCCCATTCGCTGACGACACCATCGAACGAGCACCGTCACCGGGCTCGTTGCTCACCTGATGCGTGCCTCAGGAACGCGGCAAAAAGCAGGAGAGTCTTTCATGCGCCCTCAGCTCCAGTGGAGGACGTGCTGGGAAAACGACTTACAATTATCCGACCACGTCGAAATCTCCGAGTTCTTTCGCAATGCCTACGGGCCGACCGGCGCATTTAACGCAATACCCTTTGAAGGCAATCGAAGCTGGGCTGGCGCGCGACCTGAGCTGCGCGTAGTTGGCTATGATGATCGCGGTGTGGCGGCTCATATCGGCGCGCTGCGCCGGTTCATCAAGGTCGGCGAAATCGACCTGTTGGTGGCTGAACTTGGATTGTACGCGGTACGTCCGGATCTCGAGGGACTCGGAATCAGTCATTCTATGCGCGTGATGTATCCGGTGCTGCGTGAGCTTGGTGTTCCCTTCGGGTTCGGTACGGTTCGACACGAACTGAAAGAGCATATCTCCAGGCTACTCGGCCGACCGGGCTTGGCGACAATTGTTTCTGGGATTCGCGTGCGGTCCAGTCTCCCCGATATCTATGACAACTTGCCGCCAACTCGCGTCGATGACGTGCTGCTCGTGGTTTTTCCTATCGCGCGGTCCCTGAGCGAGTGGCCTGCGGGCGCTATCATCGAGCGTAACGGGCCAGAGTTGTGAAAGACGCCAATTGCTCCTTCGAAGCGCACCGTAAGTGCGCCAGCGACGCCGTCCGCCGCAGCGTCTATCTGACGTTTGATGACGGGCCTAATCCATATTGCACGCCGGGTATTCTCGATGTGCTCGCGGAATACCGCGCGCCGGCGACGTTCTGCGTTCTTGGCACATACGCAGCGAATGAACCGAAGCTGATTCGGCGGATGGTCGCGGAGGGGCATGAGGTCGCAAACCACACGATGACTCATCCGGATCTGTCAAAATGCGAGTCAACCGAAGTGCAATATGAAATCCTGACGACGAGTAGTGCCATCATGAGCGCGTGCCCGCAGGCGGCAGTGCGACGTGTGCGGGCGCCATATGGCATCTGGACCGAAGAAGTGCTGGACAAGTCAGCAAAGGCCGGACTGGCGGCTCTCTATTGGTCGGTAGATCCCCGCGACTGGTCCTGCCCCGGCGTCGATGCGATCGTCAATGCAGTGCTAGCATCTGTCCATCCTGGTGCGATTGTGCTCCTCCATGACGGATGCCCGCCCAACGAGTTGGGGCGGGGCATTGATGCCGGTCTGCGCAATCAGACGCTGAAGGCGCTCTGCCACCTAATCCCCGCCCTGCGCGATCGCGGATTTGCGATCTGCCCACTTCCTCAACTTCACTGAACAATCGGCGCCCTATGAACCTGCTTGCCACAACCAGCACTGTCGTCGTCTCGTCTTATGCCTTGCTTTCCGCAGTCTACAAGACCGTCCAGGCGCTCCATGCCTCGCCGACCCAAGTGTCGTCGGCATCTTCGGATGCAGTCACCCCTGAATCCATTCCGAGTGTGGATGTGATCGTACCATGCTTCAACGAGGATCCGCGCACGCTGTCGAAGTGCCTAGAATCCATTGCAAGCCAAGACTACGTCGGGCAGCTGCGCGTCTATGTTGTCGATGACGGTTCTGGAAATCGCGAGGATGTGGCGCCAGTCCACCAGGACTTCGCGCGCGACGCGCGGTTCAATTTTATTCTTCTGCAAAAGAACGTTGGAAAACGGAAGGCGCAGATTGCCGCGATCCGCCGCTCATCCGGAGAGTTGGTGCTCAACGTCGATTCGGACACAATACTCGCTTCCGATGTCGTCAGGAAGCTTGCACTGAGAATGCAAGATGCTGGGATCGGCGCGGCCATGGGGCAGCTGACAGCAAGCAACCGGAGCGCCAGCTGGTTAACTCGTTTGATTGACATGGAGTACTGGTTGGCGTGCAACGAAGAGCGTGCGGCTCAAGCTCGTTTCGGCGCGGTCATGTGTTGCTGCGGACCATGTGCCATGTACCGGCGATCGGCTCTCGATTTGCTGCTGGATCAGTACGAAGCGCAATTCTTTCGAGGCAAGCCGAGCGATTTCGGTGAGGATCGCCATCTCACGATTCTTATGCTGAAAGCGGGATTTCGAACTGAGTACGTTCCGGACGCCTTCGCCGCGACAGTGGTTCCGGACAGGTTAGGGCCCTATCTGCGCCAACAGCTCCGCTGGGCGCGGAGCACTTTCCGAGACACCTTGCTTGGATTGCGCCTTTTGCCAAGTCTCGATCGATACCTGACATTGGATGTTGTCGGGCAAAACCTCGGACCACTCCTTCTGACTCTTTCGGTAGTCGCTGGCATTGCGCAGCTCGCACTCACGGCTACCGTGCCTTGGTGGACAGTCTTGATTATCGCATCAATGACCATGGTGCGATGCAGTGTAGCAGCCTTGCGGGCTCGTCAGTCGCGATTTCTCGCGTTTTCTCTGCATACGCCCATCAATATCTGTCTGCTACTTCCGGTCAAAGCATATGCGTTGTGTACGCTGAGCAACAGCGATTGGCTCTCACGAAAGTCAGCCAAGGCATCCGGATCTGCCAAAGACCAGACGCTCAACCAGAGCCAGGAGCCTCAACCAGACGCCATCCAACCTTCAGGTCGCGCAGTGCCGATTCGGAAGTGGGATAGTCCGTACCGTACCTCCGGCGGTGACGCGACTGCGCTTGCAGCGGCGAGTGATCGCGCGGAGTAAGGAGCGGATATGAAGCTGGATGATAGTTACCAATCCTTAGAGCGAGAATTGGCTGCGGATGATCCGTGGCGCCTGGACGGCAATCCGTTCGAGCGCGAGCGTCACACGCAAATGCTCCGGCTTTCGCTTTCTAACGGCTTTATCACAAACGCACTCGAGGTCGGGTGCGCAGCTGGCGCATTCACGGAAAAGCTAGCTCCACACTGCGAACGACTTACGGTCGTCGACGTCATACCGCGAGCGATCGGTCGGGCGAGCCAACGAACGAAGCGATGGTCGCACATCACATGGATAGTGTCTGACATTCAACAGTTCTCGAGAACGGAGCGGTTCGATCTGATCGTGGTCGCTGAAGTGCTCTACTACCTGCACGACGTCGCGGAGATGCGTAAGGCCATCGGCAATCTGGTGCGAATGCTTGCGCCGGACGGTCATCTGATTTTCGGGTCAGCGCGTGATGCCACCTGCCAGGGCTGGGGACATGCTGCCGGTGCGGAGACGATCATCACAATGTTGAACGAAACATTGCTCGAGGTCGAGCGGGTACAATGTCAAGGTGGGTCGGCCAACGAAGATTGCCTGCTCGCCTGTTTTCGCAATTCGATCCGGTCTTCGTTCCCACTCCGAAAACGACCTTAGCATTGAGGCACTATGCGCATCTGTGGCATCAAGTTGACGCATGACGGATCCATCGCTCTTGTAGAGGATGGACGTCTGGTCTTTTGCATCGAGCAGGAGAAACGCGACAACAATCGGCGGTACTCAACCATCGACAACCTCGACACGGTTGTTCGCACTTTGGCAGAGCACGGCCTGGATCCTCGCGATATTGATCAGTTCGTCATTGACGGCTGGGACGGGGAAATCGAATCGGAATTTCAAGTCCCGAGTGGGACGGAACTTCTCACTCTCAAAGGTGCTCCGTATGTTGAACGACCCGAGGGACTCCTCTCTTCACGCGAGGGAGTTGGTCTTGTGCTCGACGGCAGGAGTTTCTCCTACAGGAGCTATGCACACGTCGCAGGCCATGTTGCCTCCGCGTATTGCACTAGCCCGTTTGCGAAAGCGGGAGAACCCGCTTTCTGCCTAGTGTGGGACGGCTGCATCTTTCCGCGGCTCTATCGTGTAGAACCCAGCGGCGGCCGGTTCCTCGAATGCCTCTTCCCGATCATAGGCCACGCCTATGCTGTGGCGGGCCACTACTTTGGGCCCTACCGGCAGCCGAACCGGACCAACTGGGACCTTGGTGTTGCGGGAAAGCTGATGGCCTATATCGGCCTGGGGGCGCCCGATGAAGACATTGTGACAGTGTTTAGGGAGGTTTATGAGAAGTGCTTTGCGGCCGACACAGAGTCCGCTCGGCGTTACCGCGCGAACATAAGTGACGCCGAGGCCTCACTTGCGGCTACGCATGACTTCTTCGAGGAGAGCGCACTTCGACTAGACGCCAAGCGACCCGAAGATATACTCGCATCATTTCATGTCTTCCTTGAGCGTCTGCTCGTGCGGGAGATGGGACTTGCTTTGCTTCGGCATTCGTACTTTCCGGGACCGCGCAATCTATGCATAGCCGGAGGTTGTGGTCTTAACATCAAATGGAACAGCGCCCTCCGTGCAACCGGCCTGTTCGACGCTGTATGGGTCCCACCATTCCCGAATGACAGTGGCTCAGCAATCGGAGCCGCGTGCTCGGCCATGGCAGTCGACAGAGGTTTCGTGCCACTGGAGTGGTCGGTCTATAGTGGCCCCGCCCTCACATGCAGCGATGCATCCGCGGACTGGGACGCCTCGCCGTGCAGCATAAGTGAGCTTGCTGCGCTCCTCGCGAGCAATAAGCCCGTGGTGTTCCTTGCTGGTCACGCCGAGCTGGGACCACGCGCCTTGGGTGGCAGAAGCATTCTTGCCGCAGCGACATCGCAAGGAATGAAAAACTATCTCAACGACACCAAACTTCGTGAACACTTCCGCCCCGTTGCGCCGATATGCCTGGAGGACCGAGCAACCGACATTTTCGATCCCGGATCACCGGACCCTTACATGCTTTTCGATCATCAGACTCGGTCAGAGTGGCGAGGCAGAATTCCAGCCATTGTGCACCTTGACGGATCTGCACGATTGCAGACGATTAGCAGAACATCCCAGCATAAGGTTGCTGAACTGCTCATTGAATATGAAAAACTCACCGGCATTCCGCTGCTTTGCAATACCAGCGCCAACCACCATGGACGTGGGTTTTTTCCCAATGTCGCAGCTGCGTGCAAATGGGGTCGCGTCGAACACATCTGGTGCGACGGTCTGCTCTGGACCAGAACGCTCGAAGGCAAGGTGCCACCATCCGAACTGGTTCGGACAAGCTGAGATGAGCGCATGTCGAGCGTAGCGATCGATCTCGCCGCTGTAACCAAATCATACCGCGGCAAAAGTGTTGTCAACGGGCTGACTTTCACTATTGCGGCGGGAGAATGCTTCGGACTGCTCGGACCGAATGGCGCCGGTAAGAGTACCATTGTGCGTATGATACTCGGCATGACGCCGCCGGATTCTGGCAAGATCACGGTGCTCGGCAAGCAGGTACCGACACACGCTCGCTTGGCACGCGCAGGCGTGGGCGTGGTTCCACAGTTCGACAATCTTGAGAACGGGTTTACGGTACGCGAGAACTTGCTGGTGTTCGGGCGATACTTCAGCATGAGCGCGCGCGAAGTCGAGGCGGTCATTCCATCACTGCTCGAGTTTGCTCGCCTCGAAAGCAAGGCGGACGCGCGTGTTGCTGAGTTATCGGGCGGCATGAAGCGGCGGCTGGTGCTGGCTCGTGCGCTCATCAACGACCCGCATCTGCTCATTTTAGACGAGCCAACGACCGGTCTCGATCCGCACGCGCGTCATCTGATCTGGGAGCGGCTGCGCTCGCTACTTTCGCGCGGCAAGACTATTCTGCTGACGACCCACTTTATGGAAGAGGCGGAGCGGTTGTGCGATCGGCTGTGCGTCCTGGAGGAAGGGCGCAAGATCGCCGAGGGAGAGCCTCAAAGCCTAATCAACGAGCAGATTGGCTGTGACGTTATGGAGATTTATGGCGGCAATCCGCGCGAAACGGTTGAGCTGATCAGGCCTTACGCACAACGCATTGAATTGAGCGGCGAGACCATCTTTTGTTATGCGCCGAATCTGGAGCAGGTACGGAAGCAGTTGCGGGGGTGTGCTGGTTTGCGCCTTCTCGAGCGTCCGCCGAATCTCGAAGATGTGTTCTTGCGACTTACAGGACGCGAGATAGAGATATGATGAGGATAACGTTTGGCGCGGCCATGCCTGCCAACGCGCTCAATTGGGTCGCGGTATGGCGTCGCAATTATTTGGCATGGAGAAAGGTTGCTCTTGCTTCGCTTGTCGGGAATCTCGCCGATCCAATGACGAATTTACTCGGACTTGGCTTTGGCCTCGGATTAATCGTTGGTCGTGTGAACGGGACTTCTTATGTCGATTTTCTCGTGGGCGGCATGGTCGCGACCAGCGCGATGACCTCCGCGAGCTTCGAAATGCTTTACGCGACATTCGCCCGCATGCACACCCAACGGACTTGGGAGGCAATGCTGTGCACACAGCTTACGCTTGGCGATATCCTGCTCGGTGAAGTGGCATGGGCAGCCAGCAAGGCCCTGCTGGCCGGCACAGGCATTACTATCGTTGCTGCCGGACTTGGCTATGCCGCATGGCCATCCATGCTCTACGCGCTACCGGCAATCGTTCTTACTGGGGTCGTCTTCGCCAGCTTGGCAATGGTCGTCATATCGATGGCGCCAAGCTACGACTACTTCGTATTCTATCAGACGCTGGTCGTTACACCCATGATCTTCCTCTGCGGCGCTGTGGTTCCGACGACTCAGTTGCCCGCCGCGTTTCAACTCGTGGCGAGCCTGTTGCCGTTGCAGCATTCGATTGAGCTCATTCGCCCGGCGATGCTTGGTCGGCCAGCGGACGGCGTTGGCATGCATATTGTTGCACTCTGCATCTATGCGGTCGTGCCGTTCTTGTCCTCGGTTGCACTGCTTCTTCGGCGTCTCATGCGCTGAGAGACTGTGGCGGCAAATATGATGAACGTAGAGTCGTTGGTGAGAACGGTAATCTCGCACGGTTTCTTGGATCGGTAATGCCGGCCCGATGCATGAAGCGGCGAGCGACCGCGCGCCATGCCCCAATAGAATGCCTACAGTGAATGGAGAGTAACATGCTGTGTCTCGGAGTGAGCGGTGGACTAGACAAGGTTTATGAATGTCGACCCGAGCTTCCAAGCACATTTCTTCACGACGGCGCTGCTGTGCTCGTACGGGATGGACGTGTGATTGCGGCCGTCGAAGAAGAACGCCTCAATAGGATTAAGCATTCTAACAAGTTCCCAAGCCAGTCGATCCAATATTGCCTCGATGCTGCAGGTGTTCGACTGAGCGACGTGGATCGCATCGCTTTCTATGCGACCGAAGCTTACTGCAATGCCATGCTCGAGCGGTTGTTTGTTTTGCAGCCCTCAGACTCTATTCCAATGGATGCCCGGCTTTTGCTGCGGGGCATGCTGGCGCAGGAGTTCAGCACCGAAGTGGATCCGTCTCGCGTCTCGTTCGTCAGTCATCACCAAGCGCATGCGGTAAGTGCATTCGCGATGTCCGGATTTGAGCGGGGTCTGATCCTTGCGATCGATGGCGGGGGTGAGTTTCTCTCTGGCCTCGTTGCGATCGGGTCTGGAACCGAAGTTAATCAACTCGAGAGCTTCCCGGAGAGTAACTCTTTGGGTTTGTTCTACCTAGAGACGATCCGATATCTGGGCTACGGCTTGTTCGATGAGTACAAGGTCATGGGCCTTGCCCCTTATGGTGATCCCGCTCCTTATCGCAAGCTGTTTGAGCAGTTCTACGAACTCTCCGAGAACGGGCGATACAGGCTGTACCTCGATCGCATCGGTCCTGCATTGGTCCGCGCTATTCAGGTCCGGCGAAGAGGAATGCCATTTACTCAGCAGCATCGAGATGTCAGTGCGTCCTTGCAGGAAGCACTTGAACGAATCGTATTTCACATATTGCGGCATTATCGCGAAGACACCGGCCTGAAGCGGCTTTGCTTGTCTGGTGGAGTGGCCCACAACTGCACCATGAACGGTAAGCTGCTGTATTCAGAGCTCTTCGAGGAGATCTTCGTGCAGCCTGCAGCGCATGACGCTGGCTGCGCCCTAGGCGCTGCACTGATGGCATCCCAAGAGGTCGGTCAGCCCGCGCCACGCGAGCGGCTTCAGGAGGTCTATTGGGGCCCCGGTCTCGGGCCCGACCGGGCCGTGGAGGGGGAACTGAATGCATGGGCTGGGCACCTCGTCATTGAACGCAGCGATGACGTGGCAGGCAGAGCGGCCGATTGGATGGCAAACGGCGCCGTGATCGGATGGGTGCAGGGTCGATCGGAGTTCGGACCACGTGCGCTTGGCAACCGCAGTATCCTAGCGGACCCCCGACCTGCAGCGAACAAGGATCGCATAAACGCGATAGTCAAGAAGCGCGAAGGCTATCGACCGTTCGCGCCCTCTGTATTGGAGGAAGATGCATCCGAATATTTCGAGCTCCCAGCCAGGACAAGAGAAATCCCATTCATGAATTTCGTAGTTCGCGTGCGCGAGGCCAAGCGCGGCTTGCTGGGCGCCATTACACATGTCGATGGCACCGCGCGGCTGCAGACTGTGTCCCGCAGATCAAATCCAACCTACTGGGGTCTTATCGATGAGTTCAAGAAACGAACCGGCATTCCAGTTCTGTTGAATACCTCGTTTAACAATAATGCCGAACCGATCGTAGCTTCCGTTGCAGACGCTATTGCGACATTTTTGACGACCAAGCTCGATGCTCTCGTAGTCGGGCCGTTTCTGGTGAAAAAGCGGACTGCAACGCTTGACGATTGGTGCTCGCTCGCGGTTTCATTGCCCCTTTATGCATCTTTGCACCGCGTCCGCGCTCATACAGCACGAGACCGGCAGGAGACAGTCTGCGAGATCCGCACGACATTCTCCGGCGGTGACAGTGTGCGCATTTCAGATGAGGTGTTCGATCTGCTGATGCAGGTCAAAGGCGAGGCCGTCCTCCGCGACCTATTCAACTCGATGGCATTGGATCAAGCCGATCGCGAAGCTCTCGTCGAAGAGCTCTGCAGCTTGTGGGAACAGCGCCGTATTCGTCTGCACCCTCCTTCACGCGCGACTTGCGCGGAGGATGGTCGTGATCAGATGAAGAGCCAGCATAAAGCTCGATGAATGCATACGGCCACTCATTGTTCGAAATGTGCGCGTTGGGGGGCCATAAAGAGAACGCACGTCGGTGATCGCGCGTGCTTAATCACAATCGAGAGGATCGCCACTTGGTTGAGGCTGTTCTAGGAGGCCCTTTGCTGGCACCGCGAACGGTGATGACGGATGAGGCCGTCGGGCGAGGCCGTGCGTCTAGTTACCCGATCCCGAATACTGCCGAGATGTCCAGGAAAGTAACATGCTTGTTGATCTGCCTATGAAGGAAAGGTTCGTTGTTTCTCGACGACGTACTGGTTTTGGTGATTGCTTGTGGTCCCTCGCGGCTGCCTGGCAGTACGCCAAGCGGACAGGGCGTACACTGGTCATCGATTGGCGCGGCTCTTGTTATCTCGATGAACCCTTCACCAACGCCTTTGGGGTCTTCTTCGAGCCAATTCAAAGCATCGCGGGCGTACGCGTGATTTGCGATGAACAGATCAATCAGCTCTCATTTCCGGGGCCATTCTTTCCAGCTTGGTGGAATAGGCCATCCATCGACTGCGTTTATCGACCAAATGAGCAGATTTTTCGCGAGCGTGACGAGCTCCGGAGGCTCTTCGAAGATCAAAATGATACTCACGCGAATACTGTAGTATGTGATGCTTGTTTGATGTGGGGTTGTGATCAGGACGCGGAGCGACAGATATTTCAGGCGGTCAAGCTGCGGTCGGAAATTCAATCGCGGATTGATGCAATTTATCAGGAGCACTTTGGCGGCCGCAGCGTAATAGGTGTTCATGTTCGACACGGCAACGGTGAAGATGTCATGGGGCACGCACCTTACTGGGTAGATCCGCAGCTGGCCTTGGGGCAGGTATGCGCTGCCATTGAAAAGGCCAAGGCGTTGCCCCACGCAAAGCCAGTTACAGTATTTTTGTGTACGGACAGCCCGAAAGTGCTGCGTCAGGTGTCCGCCTGGTTTCCCGACCTCTTTTCGATCTCAAAGCGCTTTCAAGCGGATCAGGCAGGACCATTACACAGTGCAGAACTGGGCGCGGAGGGTGGGTTTTCTGCCCTGATCGAGATGTACCTCCTCGCTCGATGCGATACCGTAATCCGTTTTCCGCCGACCAGCGCCTTCACGCGCTATGCGCGCCTTGTCGCGCCACGCGTTATTGAGTTCGATTTGAACGATCCGAGCCGTTTGATCGTCTTCGATGGGGAGGCCGTTCGCAAGAACTCGTAACCTGCAGAGCCACACGCGTGCGGCTCATGCCGCCTTTTGCATTTGCTGTGTCGTTACGCCGCCGGGTGCGTTGGCAAGGGATCTTTCAAGGACCACCGAGCCGAGTGAGGGGAACAATCTTCCTGGGTTCGAGATGAGCCTCGACAATCGTGCCGTTAGAGCATTTCATTGCTTAATTGGATTGGAGGGGATTCCGGTTTTGGCGGATTGTGATTCAAGATGCTGACTGGATTGGAGGCCAGCATCGCATGACCCGACCTCTTTCCCTGGATCTTCGCGAGCGTGTGGTGACGTCGGTTTTGGCGGGCGAGAGCTGCCGGTCTGTGGCGGGACGGTTTGGTGTTGCGGTCTCGTCGGTTGTGAAGTGGTCGCAGCGGCGGCGGGCGACCGGCTCGGTTGTGCCTGGCAAAATCGGCGGTCACCGCAAGCTCCTGCGCCGGGAAGGGCTGCGGTTTGAAAAAACCACTGTTCGCGCTCGAACAGGTTCGCGCCGACGCCTCTCGTAAGCGCCGGCGTTGGCGATCCTGGCAGGCCGGATTTGATCCGGGCTGGCTCGTCTTCATCGATGAGACCTGGATCAAGACCAGCATGGCCCCTTTGCGGGGCT
Source organism: Bradyrhizobium sp. CCGB20 (assembly GCF_024199855.1). Taxonomy (NCBI): domain Bacteria; kingdom Pseudomonadati; phylum Pseudomonadota; class Alphaproteobacteria; order Hyphomicrobiales; family Nitrobacteraceae; genus Bradyrhizobium; species Bradyrhizobium sp. CCGB20. The sequence continues at coordinate 1,596,872 of NZ_JANADN010000001.1, forward strand.
GGGGCCCCAAAGGGGCGCGCCTGCGCGGCTTCGCCCCGCACGGTCACTGGCGTACCCTCACATTCCTCGGCGCACTCCGCCATGACCAACTCACGGCACCTTGCGTCTTCGACGGCCCGATCAACGGCGAATGCTTTCGCGCTTACGTGAAGCATCTTCTCTCCTGCCAACCGTGCGCGAGGCGACATCGTCATTCTCGACGATCTCGGAAGCCACAAGTCGAGAGCTGTCAGACAGATGATCCAGGCTGCTGGCGCCAGGCTCTGGTACCTGCCGCCATACTCGCCCGACCTCAACCCGATCGAACAGGCCTTCTCCAAGATCAAACACTGGATGCGGCAAGCTCAGAAGCGCACCATCCAGGACACTTGGCGCCACGTAGGTCACCTCGTTCAGGACATCCAGCCTCGCGAATGCGCCAACTACTTCGCCAACGCCGATGCTTCAGTCAAAATTTGAAACGCTCTAGTGCGTTGGGGAGAGCTGAGGGCGACGCAGTGATTCCGGCAGAATGTTTGCTGGATGTACCTTTTGGGTAGGGGCAGACACACGCGTCTTTCGCGTACAGGCTAGTATGGGACCGGCGGTGTTGCTCCAGTAAACAACCAATGCGCCAAAACAACCGTCAACGTCGGACCACACCCAGCTCGGGTCCTTGTAGCTTGAACTTGTTGGACCACCAGTTCGACGAACCTGACGTATAAGGCTAGCCACGTCCGATCAGCAGAAGTTGCGAGCATCCTGCCATGAGGCGGTGGTAGCATGCACCAGACGCTCGTTGTCCATGGGCTCGCTACTGCGGCCGAGTGGCGTCAATTGGGTCGAGGGACGATAGATCGAAATGTGCCGGCAGAAGCCAGGTTCTCAGGACGCGCTGACACAGCTAAGACTTTATTTGCCTGCGCATCGATCGGCGATCAAACTTAAAACGCGTGCCAGTGGCTCTGATCTTCGTTCAATTTGGCTGACAAACGACAAAATGCCTGCTTCAGGACGCATTGAAGTGTTTCCGACACAAGGGACCGTATTTCCCTAATTCAGCGAACAGGAAGCAGACCCGCTATGTCGTCAACCCGCTAAGCTGTTTGGGAGCGCGGCTTGCGCAATCTTGTCGGCTTCGCAGTGCACTGGCCCAAATCCTGCACGATCTACGCGTAAATGGATGCGGCAAGGGCAACATAAGATGCGTTTGAGTTCTGGACATGTTTGCCAATGCTGCGCTCCTGTCTTGCGCGGACGTCAATATCCCTTTCACGTCGCTGTGACTCGCGTGCAAATGGAGGCCGAAACACGCTTCTGTCGCCTAGGCGTCGCGGCTTCGGCCGGATGTATCGGTAGAATGTGGCGGCCCACTACGATCTATAGAGCGGTGAACGCTGCCGCTCCGCATGACCGAACTCGAAAGGTCCCGGCGTATACGGTTGCTGGCGTTGTGCAGCGCGTCCGTCTCAGCCGAAGGCCCGGATGGCGCGCCGCTTACATTGTCGATAACGCCAGTCGAAATGTGGAAGTAGGCCGTCCGACATCAGTCCTCTGGCGCCATTCTTGTCGGCATCGCGGCAACGCTCGGTGTTCTGACCGCGTCTTTGCAGCGCGAAGTAGTTGCTCGCACGCAATCGCTCGTAGGTTGGCATGTCCAGCTCAAATAGCCTGAAGCGCAATGGCGAGAAAGCGATAAGCAAATCGTTTTCTTGAATGAAAGAAATCACGTCAGTGTCTCAATTCGTAGCGTAGAACATATGTGACGACATGTGCATACGACGAGATGCCGCTAGCCCCGTGTTGCACTGCGCTGATGGGTTTTCAATGAAGTGTCTGCTCGACTTTGGGAAAGAGTGCGAATCGAATGAAAGCCTCTTGGTTACCGTCGTGCCATGAAAAGGTGTTATCTCCCACCGCTATCGGAGTTAGCGCGAAATCGAGAGTGAGATGCAAGACAATGTTTCGAAGTTCGAACTAAGTGCAAGCAAGGAGACGAAGGGCGGCGTCGACGTTGTCACGGTGCAAATTGCTTCCGAATGCGAATGGCCCGGCTCGGAAGGCGGGGTGAGTTATCCCGTGGACCTGCCGTTGAACGAAATCGCGCTCCGAGGAGTGCTCGAAATATCGAACATGCTCGCCAGTCCCTCGCGGCTCGAAGTCGCGCTGGCAAGCGTCATCGATCTGCTGCAGTCCTCTCTGCAGATGCGGCACGGTGTCGTCTCTCTCCTGGCAGACGATGACGTCGCGGAGATTGCGGTCGGAGCGGGCTGGAGCGAAGGAAGCGATGAGCGTTACCGCATGCGCCTGCCCCAAAAAGCGATTGAGCAGATTGTCTCCACGGGCATGCCGTTCGTGGCTGAGGACGTTGCTACTAATCCGGCGTTTAGCGCAGCTGACATGGAAGTGCTCGGCGCATCCGATCACATGCGGCTGTCGTTCATCGGGGTTCCCATCGGCGTCGATGGAAAAGTGGTGGGCACGCTATCCATCGAACGTTTGCCAGACATCGACGCGATGTTCCCGCTGGATTCCGATGTCCGGCTACTCACCATGATCGCCAACCTAGTTGGGCAGGCGGTGAAGCTTCATCGCCTGGTAGCGCGCGACCGCAAGCGCCTTATGGCCGAGAGCTATAGATGGCAGAAGGAACTTCTTGAATTTAAGCAGCAAGCGCGAGAACGGAAGAGAGTTCACATCGATGGTATAATCGGTACCAGTCCAGCGCTGCGGGGACTGCTCGACAAGATCGCTGTGGTAGCCAAGTCGAACGCTACGGTCTTATTGCGGGGTGAATCGGGCACGGGCAAGGAGCTGGTGGCCAAAGCAATTCATGAGCTATCCCCCCGCGCCAAGCGGCCGTTCATCAAAATGAACTGCGCGGCGCTGCCCGAGACAGTGCTGGAATCCGAATTGTTTGGTCATGAAAAGGGAGCCTTTACCGGCGCTCTCAATTCACGCAAAGGACGCTTTGAGCTCGCCGACAAGGGCACTCTGTTTCTGGACGAGATCGGCGAGATCTCGGGCTCGTTTCAGGCGAAGCTGTTGCGGGTTCTTCAGGAGCAAGAGTTCGAGCGGGTCGGTAGCGGCCACACCATGAAAGTTGATGTCCGCGTGATTGCTGCAACCAACAAGGATCTGGAAGGGGCGGTGGCAAAGAACGAGTTTCGCGCAGATCTCTATTATCGCATTAGCGTGGTTCCTTTGCTGCTGCCGCCCTTGCGCGAGAGGCGCAGCGACATTCCGCTGCTTGCGACTGAGTTTCTCAAAAGTTTTAACGGCGAGAACAGCCGTACGTTAACGTTTGATCCGAGCGCCATGGAAGTGCTGATGAATTGCGGTTTTCCGGGCAATGTGCGAGAACTCGAAAATTGCGTGCAGCGGACTGCGACACTTGCCCCAGGGCCATTCATTTTTAGGAGCGATTTTGCCTGCTGCCATGGTCAATGCCTTTCTGCCCTGCTGTGGAAAAGCGGATTAGGTGAACCGAAGCCGCGGGCGGCGCTAAGTGGTGAGCAATCGGCGAAACCACCCATGTCAACCCCTGACGCAGCTTCGTCGATTGCCGTTCTGGCTCCGCCTGTCGAGGCTACGTCGGCCGATCATGCGGTCTTGAGTGGTGCGAAACTGACGGATCGCGAGCGCCTCATTGCTGCAATGGAAAAGTCTGGCTGGGTGCAGGCGAAGGCAGCGCGTCTACTCGGACTAACGCCGCGCCAAATAGGTTACGCGCTGAGGAAGTATGGCATTGAAATCAAACGTTTGTGAGCAGCCGCTGGACTAGGTCTCCAATCCTGGACCCGAGCGTGCCAGAATCTGCGATGCTAGAGGACTTTTAGCCAAGTTGGCTATTGGACGACACTCATGCCACGTAGGTGTCAATGAGATACTTGGTGATCCTTTGCTATTTCGGCGGTCGAGGTCGCTATGACTCTTCCATGCCGGCACGGGGCCTGGAGTTTCGCTGAAGAACTCGTCTCTCGAAATGCTAAGCGAGCCGGCGCGGTTGTTGAAGTCGTTGTAGCGGCAAGTTGCTCCCCGTAAATCAGATCTTTGTGCCGGAGGATCAGATCATCCGGGGTGCAGACAAAGTCCCACTCTGGCCGTGTCCTCAGTGGACGGTACAGATTGGGAGGAAGGACAGAGCATTGAGAGCTGCAATTACCAGGGCTGTAGCCCTGCGGAAGGGCGAAGATGAGAGCAGTTGGAGTTGCGGCCCAAGTTCGCGGCCTCCAGTGAGCGCGACGCTATGCCTCGGGGCGTCGTCCCAGTTCGGTTCGCAGATTGCAAATAGCGCTGTTGGCCAGATGCAGTACGTTCTTCTCACCTGTTCTCAATGAACGTTCCAGGTAGACTCGCAAGCGAGCGCGCAGCAACGACTCCGCATTATGCGTCAAGAATGGATCTTTCTCAATAAAACGCCATGACTTCTCAAACGCCACGCGGACCAGAGTCTCGTGCTTGAGTGAAGTGTGATCCATGAATACTAAACTCCAACAGATTATCCGAGCAACGGCTCGCCGCTGGTCAGAAATGGTAGGTCGCAAGCGGGCCCTTAACCGAGCGGATCATCGATAGTTATTCAGCTCTTAGGACGCGATTGCTAATGGTCTATACAGGTGTTTGTTGAAGCCATGATGACCGCGGCCGTGCAAAGTGTCGTCAGAACTTTCGCTAAGTGCGGTGTTCTATTAAACTTTAGAGAAGATTGTTGCCCTCACGTGATGGAAATCGATTCCAGCGTGTGACGGCCATTGCTTTCGTTTTCTCCAGATGCACCGAGCATTCGGAAACGCGCGAAAAGGTGGTTGTTCGATGCGTGATGGGGCCACCTGCTGTTTTCGCCTACGTCGATAAGGGCTTCAGAGCGGGTGCCTCGGTCCCCAGTGCCCGAGGATCTCTGAGCGACAATGCTAATTCGGGGAATTCACCTTGCCTCTTACGACTACTGTTGCAGCATTGGAGCGTGCTGAGCACTTGATCTTCAGTCATGAACCCGGTTTTCGACCAGGTTGTCCAGCACCGCGTTGGCGAGCACGCGCAGCGGTCAATTCGAAGTGAGGGGCATAACTCGTCGGCGCCTGGATCAGGCCGCCCTGCCTCGCAGCTTCAGCGAGATTCACCTGACGGGCCGGCTTATTGAAGTAAAAGCGGGCGGCGCCGTCGACACCCAGCGCATCACCACCCAGATTGACGCAGTTCAGGTACAGTCTCAGGACTTCATCTTTCGTCAGGTTCCATTCTAGCCAGGCCGCAAGCAAGATCTCTTTGACCGTGTCCTCGATACTGCGCTTAGGGTTTGAAACCAGACTCCGGGCGAGCTGCCGGGTGATCGAAGAGTCGACCTGGTGAACGCGATCGTTCTGCGTTATCATCAGGAAAGCGCGCAGAGCGCCCGCAAAGTCGATGGCGAATTGGTCGTAGAAGTCGCGGTTCTCGGTTGCGAGCATGGCCTTGATCAGCGCGTCGGGAAAGCCCTCGAGAGGGACCGAAACGCCATGGTCAACCGTTCCGCGACCAATCGGAAGACCGGCCTGGTCAAACAGACACGCTGTGACACTGGAGGCCTTTAGCCAATCCTCTTGCAGAGGAGCGCGAATAGTGGAGACCGCAAATGCCATCGCTAGAATCAGTCCGCCAAGAACGAGGGTCAGGACTTCCGAAAGGGGCTCGACCAGCAGCCAGCGCTGCCATCGCCTGAGAGAGAGGCGGTCTAGACTGGTCAAGTAACGCCCATGTAATGGGCGCTTTCTTGCGAGGAAGACTAGGACGGAATTGAAAAAAGGTTCGCGATCCGACAAGCAGTGCAGGATCGTGGTCCTCCAGTTCGGCGGTATAATCTGACCCACGTCAATCTCTTTCAGTTTTTACTATCTGCACGAGCCTTTGAGGACGCGAAGTGGCGTTGCTGAAGCGCCGCGGCAAAACCTAAGGCGATAGTGGCTCGGTCATTTAATGTCCGGTTAAGTGCGAGGTTGACATATGCAACGCGTGACCCGCTGGGTCCAAAGGCGCTTGCGGCCGAGTGTGTACTGGTCGAGAAGGATCAAATTGCGATGAATGTGCCAGCCATTCGGTTGTGCACCTCTCTGATCCGGCGATGACAACTCGAAATGCAGTGAGTGAACGTGGGATGGATCTTGAGCGCCATATTTAACGTCAGTTCACATATTTGCAGAGAATTCCGGACGCCGGGCCAAGGGTCCGGAGAAAGGTACCTTGGAAAACTCAGACTGTTCAAATCGATCGGCCATGGTGCAAGAGGATCGGGGACCAGAACAACCGGAAAGCTGCCCGAGCTGCTGTTTGTTCGAGCGCCCTTTCGTACCGAAATACCAGGCATCGATGGGTCCTGTTGTCTGATGTGGAGTCTGCCCTCGAATCGGCGAGCACGTTCGGCCGCCCACATAGGCGGCAAGTGTGGCGCCTTCGCGCGGTTGCTGAAGCGACAAATCGGCAAAACCTGACAAACGTCACAAGTGCATCAGCTTTCGTGCGGAAAAGTTGGCGAGGTTGTGTAACCGCTGCCGTTGATCTGGTCCGTGGCCAACGGTGTTTCGGGAGCGAGACGAAGTAGCCCGGAGGGAAAAGCGGTTGGCCCTGCGCTATATCGGCGCCTAGCGTAATGGCCCGCCACTCAAGCGAAACCCCTTGAATTTTGCGGCAGGCGCGAGCTGGCGCAAACTAACTAATCAGCGTGATAGACGCCAGTGCTGGTATACCGAATAAGTCGCATAAGCGGCACTCCTGCACGATGTCTTTCATTTGAGACGCCAAAAGCAAGGCAAGCAGCAGGCAAGCAAGGGCAGACTTCGGCAGCTGAAGACGGTGCAAACGAGCCGTCAGCCGAAGTCATGTTGAGGCAACGGGTCGGCTTTTCCCATCAAGTGCGCATCGCGTGAGAGTTAGGCGCGCATGGCGCGGCCGCGCGCGGGTGAGCATCATTGGGGTGGCACAGGAAACGGTGCAAGCAAGCGAGGTTTCGATTGTCAATCGCTGAAGTCTTGCTCGGCTGATCGAGCATTGAGTTGTTTGAGCAAAGTATGCTGAATCTTGCCCAAGGCGGTTCGTGGCAATTCTTGCGTGAAAATGACTTCCCGCGGCACTTTGAAACGCGCGAGATGCGATTGCACATGTGTTAGGAGTGCCTCCGCGCTAATCTGGGCTCCGGATCGCTTGATCACATACGCGACCGGTACCTCATCCCATTGCGGATCCGGCCGGCCGATGACGGCGCACTGTGCAACATCAGGGTGCTCCAAAAGTACACGTTCGACTTCTGCCGGATAGATGTTTTCGCCACCAGAAATGATCAAGTTCTTCTTACGGTCATGAACCCAAAAATAACCGTCGGCGTCGCGACTAGCGATGTCGCCAGTACGATACCAGCCGTCATGCATCACTTCACGCGTGGCGGCTCGATCGCCCCAATACTCGTGCAAAACGTTGGGCCCGCGCACTGCGATCTCACCCGGCGTCCCCGCGGGCACCTCGTTACCGGCCTCGTCCATGACGATCGCTTCGCAGCAAAGTCCGGGTAGGCCGGTCGACCCCTCCCGCGAAAGGTCACCCCCGAGCCTCGTATAGATCGCAATGGGGCTCGTTTCCGTCGAGCCGTACACCTGGAGTACGGTCACCCCGCTTGTAACCAAGCGATCAATCAGAGGCTGTGGCACGGTTGTCGAGCCCACCGAGATGGCTTTCAATGACGACAAATCAGCCGTCGACCACCTATGGTCCCCTGTCAAGGCCTGGATGATCGCAGGCACCAGGACGGTCAAAGTCGGCCGATCGTGCTTGAGTGCGGCAAAGGTAGCGTCAGTCGTAAACCTTGAGTGGATGGTGACAGTCGCGCCAAGATGTAGTGCTGGCGTCGTCTGTATGTTGAGCCCGCCGACGTGGAAAAGTGGTAATACGGCGAGCACGTGGTCGTCGGATGTGAGGGCGTGCATATGCTGACTCATCACGCCGTTCCAAAACAGGGCTTCCTGGCGCAGCACAGCTCCCTTCGGCCGGCCTGTGGTCCCTGAAGTGTAGACGATCAGAAGCGGGTCACCGAGGTTCGCGCAGGGGTCGTGGCATCTGTCCCGCTGTATCTGATCCAATAGGTCATCCCAGGCGCTGGCTCCGGGAGCCGCAAAGTCGAGGCCCACAATCGCAACCTGGGGCAGTGTCTCTTCTAGAATCGGCAGAACTGCGCCAAAAGCTAGCTCAACAACCAGAACCTTGGCGCCGACGTCGGATAAGATGAAAAGCTGCTCGGTGAAGGCCAGCCGCCAATTTAATGGTACCAATATCGCGCCGAGCCGCGCGCAAGCGTACAGGAGAACGAGATAATCGGGGCGGTTGAGGCCGAGCAGTGCGACGCGATCGCCTCTGTTGACGCCGAGCGTAATTTTCAGAGCCCGAGCTGCACCGTTGATGCGTCGACTTAGGTCGGCGTAAGTTAAGGTCTCACCCTCGAAGTGGATCGCGGGCTTGTTAGGAGTAAACGCTGCGTTGCGCTCAATCAGTGTGCAGAGATCGGCCATTCCTCATCCCTAAATGTGGTTCTTAGCTGCTCATACCCGGGGCGTCGAACCCGCGCTCGTCTGCGCGCCTATTTGAAGGTCGGGATTGTGTATCACCTCTGTGAGGCTGACATAGCCAAACGACGGTCTCGCAAAACTGCACAGCGAAGGCGTTCGAGACGTACGTTATTCGTCGTACTGTCTTTGGCTTTTTGGTGTGCAAAGTGTTGTCTAGCTTAGGTTTGGTAGGTCGCGACCCCCGGGTCAGATCATGCCCGACTCTGAATGAGGACCTTACATCTCGTGAAGCCGATCGACCGCATTTCCCGTGTCGGCGTGGGGCACGGCTCAAAACGAACACTGTGGTATCACACTCAACTCGAGATCACGAAAGACGGTGTAGCTCCGCCGAATCCACTGGTGCAGTTCGGTCGACGAATCCTTCTCGTGGCGTAGATAGCCGGTGAAAGACAAGCCAAATCTGCGAATGTAAGTACTCAGAAACACCGGAAGCGCCGCGAACCGGAGCAAGCGGCCCCGACCCATCGTCTCGAACAATTCGCCGCGGACCACGAATTCGTTGTGAACGGTAATCAAGATGCGTGGCGGTACCTGCCACCGTAGCATCTCATGGGCGCGCGCTGAGACGCGGTCGAGGTCAGCTACGAACATGATGATTGGTACCACGTTGTGCAGTATCGCCTCGCTCACGAAGTCGATCTCCCCACACATCTTGAAGAACTCGTCGAAAGCGTGGAAGCCAAGGTCGATCACCTTAGCCACGCCATCATTGAGAATCAGTCGATCGACCAGCTGCATCTTGCCATAGGTGTCCATGACATCTGCTGTCTCAGTGATGGCGGGTAGGTAGTCGAGCAACGACGGCTCCTTCAGGTTGATGTCGAAGGAGAGCACCGTACCGTTCTTCAAAAGCAGGAACTCGCTCAGGAGCCGCGCGATCAGCGTCTTGCCGACCTGCGGGCTCGCAGAGCAGATGATGTAGACCGGAGTTACCAAGATTGCGATCCAGTGGGGCGTAAAGTCCTTGAGGGACTATCTTTCGCCCTCGCGGGTTACCGAATTGGCGCCGGCGAGCTCTGTCAGGTTGATGCGATCGTACTCGCGCCAGACATTGGCGAGCCAATGCCGGACGTACCCACGCAGCACAAAGGAGTAATTCTCGGTATCATCGTGCGGTCCTTTATTCGCGACGAAGCTGACGAACGGGACGGAAGCAACCTCAACCTGCTCGTAGGCCATCTCGTTGAGTTTTGGGATCGTTAGATCGGTCGCGTCTTTGATGCGGTGAAAATAGGAATTGTACGTAGACTGGTCCCATTGGAAGAACTGCGTGTCGTTGATGAAGTTCTTGACCAGGAAGTATTTTGCGCCGCCCATGAACTTGCTCGTCTCGGCGATCTCATCGAGCGAGGCGATAGACGATCCCAAGACATGGAATACGGCAAAGGTGATTTGGCCTGATCGCGCCGCGTCCAAGAAGCCTATATCGCGCAGCGACGCGAGGGCTGGAGACATCAGTCCTGCGCGCACGTCGATCACGGTGACGGATAGGCCCGAGTTCAGCGTGTCGAAGATCTTCATCTGGTCCGCGGTCCTCGTCATATCCACGATGTCGGTGATCGCGGGGTGGAAGCGCTTCAGCGTTCCGCGAGGCGACTCGGTATCAAATGCGCGGGTCTGAACGTTATTAGCGCTGAAATAGTCAAGCAGCGTTCGAGATACGGTCGTTTTTCCGACCCCACCCTTGTCCGCGCCAACCACAATCACAACTGGCTTTGCCATTGAACTTCCCTCATGATTTTCGTTCAACCCGTTTGACCGCGGGACCCCGCGATCAGCATTTCTCTGATCCCGCTTTCGATGCAAAACACAGCGGGAGCTAGTTCGATTTGCGAGATATCGACGGTGGCTATTGTTGGTAATGACGCCGCCTATTGCCCGGTTGGCATCGCTCGCATCTTTGGATCGTGTCTACGTTTGAGTTGCTTCGTGACCATCAGAACATTTTCTCCGGTTGGGGCATGTATGCGGCAGCAATAGTTGTCGTGGTGTGACCTGGAATCGGCATTGTCGCCTGCATCCCGTGAAGAGCTGCATTGACCGAGAAGGGGGCCCGCAGCGACAAATGGCGCTTGTCATGATTCGTCCATTCTTCGAAGAAGACCTGGATGCGTCAGCTATGGTCACGCAGACGCGAGTGGAAAATTAATCAGGACCCACCTGCGGGCGAGGTGCTGGAGAACTGTTTCGAGCACTGGCTCGCTCGTACAGCTTCAGGCGCGTCGGATGGTCAGGCCCGCTTTGTCAAACGCCGCGAGGACCTCTCTTGCAACGGGCAGAGCGTTCCCCTTGTGCTCACCCATCAGGCGAGACGCCACGACGTTCGCGACTATGGCGTATGCTCTCTCGCGCTCGGCCAACTCGCCTTCGACAAAGGCACCACAGGCCTTGCAAGCGATCACCGAACGACCGCTCCAGGGATCATGCGACGCGGATTGATCGTTGGCATGACACTTCGGGCACTGCATGGTTCGTACTTTCGGCATTTCGCGGTTTGTGAGCGTGTTCTTGTCAGGAAACGAGTGCGGTTCGTCGGAGGGAGGTGGCGCGTCGGATCGATTTAAGACGATCGGCCAAGAGGAGGGATCTCCTCTCTTGTCCGAGAAAATTCGTCCACACGATGGAAGGTGATGTTGTGTAGGCTTCTGCATTCCGTCAGTCTCGGCGCTACATTCTGAATACGCCATAATGTGGCGCATCAATTCGGGTATTGAGCGAGGCGCTCAAGGCGATCGAGAGCGCGTTTCTGGTATCTACGGGATCAAGAATGCCGTCATCCCAAAGCTCGGAAGTTGCATAGTAAGAACTCGATCGTTTTCGGTATTCTTCCAAGATTGGCTCTCGAATGGCTGCTAGTTCTTGGTCAGTCAAACGCCGGCCTTTGCGGGCCAGTTGCCGTGCTTTGACATGGGTGAGCACGCCAGCCGCTTGCTCCGCCCCCATGGCCGAGATCTGAGATTGCGGCCAGGAAAATACAAACCGTGGATCGAAGGCTCGACCAGCCATTGCGTAGGTCCCCGCTCCATGGGAACCGTTGCAGATCACTGTGAGTTTGGGCACTGATGTTCCAGAGACGGCCATGATGAGCTTGGCGCCGTCCTTGGTAATGCCTCGCTGTTCGTATTCCCTTCCCACCATGAAGCCGGTGGTGTTCTGCAGGAACAGAAGGGGCGTTCGGTTTTTGTCGCAGAGTTGGATGAAGTGAGCGCCCTTTAGGACGCTCTCGTTCTGCAGCACGCCGTTGTTTGCGATAACGCCGACCTGATAGCCATGGAGGCGCGCGAACCCGCATACCAGGGTTTGGCCGTAGCGTGGTTGGTATTCATGGAACCGGCTACCATCAACCAGCCGGGCGATGATCTCCCGCATGTCGAACTGAGTGCGAGGGTCCTTTGGAAGGATGCCGTACAGCTCGGATGAATCGTAGGCGGGTGGCTCCGAAGGGGATCGGACAACCGCTTCCTTCGTTGGACGACTCATGCGAGCGACCAGCTCCCGCGCAATGGCAATCCCGTGCATCTCGGAGGTCGCGTAGTAGTCACTCGTTCCCGAGACGCTCGTATGCATGCGCGCACCACCAAGCTCCTCGGCAGATATCTCCTCTCCGGTAGCGGCTTTTACGACTGGAGGGCCGCCGAGAAAGATCGCTCCGGTCCCCTGCACAATAATGTTGTAGTCGCTCAGCGCCGGTACGTAGGCCCCTCCCGCGGTGCAGTGCCCCATGACTATCGCGACCTGAGGGACGCCCATCTTGGAGAGCATTGCTTGGTTGCGCAGGATTCGACCTGCGTGATAGCGGTCGGCGAAAAACTCTGCTTGCAGAGGCAAGAACCCGCCAGCGCAGTCGCACAGATGGACGACGGTCAGGCGGTTCTCGATCGCGATATCCAATGCCCGCACGATCTTCTTCACGGATAGCGGATACCAAGCGCCGCCCTTCACGCTGGCGTCATCTGCATGAACAATGACCTCACGACCTGCTACGATGCCGATGCCGACAACCTGCGCTGCGCTTGGTACCTCGCCATCATAGGCGTTGTTGCCAGCCAGAGTCGAAAGCTCGAGAAACGGAGTTTCGGGATCAAGCAGCGCCTCGATCCGATCACGAACGAATAGCTTATTTTTCTGCCGCAGACGCTCAGTTTTTCGAGCTGGTCGGTCGAAGCGAGCGGAACGCTGGCGTTCTTTCAGCTCGGCCGCAAGCTGTCGGTTGTGGAGCTCGTTGATGCGAAAGTCTTGCGAGCGGGTGTCCGCCCGAGAAACAATCCGCTGCATGTCAGCGTCCTACTTCGGAAATCGTAACGAGCGCGCAGTCTCGCTCGAAGCTTTCGCCGACTTCAAAGTGAACGCGCTCGACAACGCCGCCCCGAGAGGCGCGTACGACAAACTCCAGCTTCATGCTCTCGACCAACATGAGGATCGCGTCCGCGGAAACAACGTCGCCACGCGAAACCTTGGTCGCGATAACGACACCGGGCATCGGTGCGCGTGCTACAAGGTGACCCGGCTCCTCGTCTGGGCAGGCAAGCGTTCGTAATTGATCACGGTACGTCAATATGTGCGTTCTGCCACGGATATGCAGGTGAACAATATCGCCGTCGATTGCGAAGTGGACCGGAACGGTATCGCTCGCAATGACAAGAGTACCGCTGCCGTTGCGTTGATGTGAAAACGTAACCGGCGAAATTGCCTCGTCCTTCAAGTGAAGACGATAGCCGTGCTGTCCAGGTGAGAGCCACAGTTCATAGTTCTCGACACCAAGCGCAAAGGAATGCTTCATGTCAGTTTCTCCACTTGCCGAGCTCTGCGTGAAGCAAGGGCACGGCGTCGGCCGAATCTCGAACGGACCTTGTCAGCAGTGCAGCGGCTGCCAAGACGGCTGGGAGGTCGCTCGCAGACTGGCTGACGGCGAGGTGCGGATTCTCGTCCAGATACCCGGTATGGATCTGTCCGCTCAAAAAGGTCTCGTCTGCCAGCACACGCGCGAGAAAGTCTGCGTTTGTTTCGCAACCAAGAAGCACCAACTCGCGCAACACGCGCTCTGAGATCAATGCGGCGGCACGGCGTGTGGTCGAATGTACCACGATCTTTGCGAGCATGGGGTCGAATGCTGTCGTGATCTGCTGACCTTGGACGATGCCGCTGTCAATTCGCAGGCCCTCGCTCTGCGGATACTTCAGCACTAATATCTTGCCAGTCGTCGGAGCGTAGCCGCGCTCAGGAGCTTCGGCATATAGCCTGGACTCAATTGCGTGGCCTCTTGAGACGATATCGGCTTGTGAAAACGCAAGAGAGTGACCCGCAGCTATGCGGATTTGTTCGGCAACAAGGTCGACGCCGGTGACCATTTCGGTCACGGGATGCTCAACTTGAAGTCTGGTATTCATTTCAAGGAAGTAGAACTCGTTTCCATCAAAGATGAATTCGACAGTTCCTGCACTTCGATAGTTGGCGCTACGAGCGATGCCGACCGCTGTATCACAGACCCGTTTCCGTAATTGTGGCGACAAGGCAGGCGAGGGTGTCTCCTCAATGATCTTCTGGAACCGGCGTTGCACGGAGCACTCCCGTTCGAAGAAATGGACCACATTTCCGAAGGAATCCCCTAGCACCTGCACTTCGATGTGGCGCGGCCGCTCAACATATCGCTCGACGTAAAGCCGACCGTCACCGAAGTACCGCAACCCCTCACGGCGTGCTTGAGCGATCGCGTCATCAAGGGTGTCCATATTGCGAACGATCCGCATGCCCTTGCCGCCGCCCCCCGCGGAAGGTTTTACCAGCAGGGGTAAGCCAAGCGCTCGCGCTCTGGAAGTGAAGGTCTCTGGATCGTCGTCTTCAATAGCCGAAGGTGCGACCGGAAATCCATTCCGCTGAACAAATCTGCGAGCGTGGACTTTATCGCCCATTAGTGCGATGTTTTCGGAGGTGGGCCCGATGAATGCGATGCCTGCACTTGAAACGGCGCGCGCGAACTCCGAGCTCTCCGACAGAAAGCCATATCCAGGATGCAAAGCACCGGCATTTGCTCTGCCGGCCGAAGCGATGATTTGCTCGGCATCCAGATAGGCTGCGAGCGGGGAGCAGCCGTCTATGGCGATTGCAGTGTCCGCCATAGAAACAGCAGGCGTGCCAGAATCGACGTCGTGGTAAACGATTGCTGATCGTAACCCTAACTTACGCAAGGTTTTGATGATGCGCAGAGCAATCTCGCCCCTGTTGGCGATCATAACTGTATCGAATGGGAGCGTGTGCATGCGCCTATTCATCCAAACAACGTCGGATTCCCGACGCGAGGGCTGGTGGGTCCAAAAGCAAATACCCGCGCTAGTCGGATAAAGGCGAGACATCAGTGACAGCTCTTCGGATCAGGTTGCGAGCGACGCCGCCGCGACCCTCGAAGCTACGCGAGGCGGCTATTTCGGGCCGTCTTTTACTTTCGCGCTGTCCCGTGCTGACATTATGTAGCGACACTGGTCACTCAAGCTGGCGAAGTTGGTTCGGAGACAAGCAGTGATTGCCTCGACATTTGGTATGACGCTGCTGCACAGCCGAAACACGTCCGCGGTGCAGGCCCGTCGCTCCTGCTCTGTCCCTGTTTGGTCTCGGGCGACGGAGCGCTCGGATATCAGAGCGGTCGAAGCCGAAAAAACTAGGACAGCTGCTGCATGTTGACCTGCTCTAGAGGCCCAATGCGAGAGGGGGCGATGCCTTCGAGTCACGATATCCTCTTTGATAGGTATTTGGCGCCGTGTTGTACGTCGTGCAGGACAATCAGCGGCTTTGTTAAGAAGGGAGGCCAAATGGGCAGAGTTGCCACGCTCGTGGCGGCAGACGCATTTCGATCTACTGGGGGGCTGGTTCGAGCAATCGTCAAAATCGCTGCAAGTTGAGCGAATATGTATCGGAACGCGACAAAGGAGAGTCAATTACTACTCGCGCTCGAGACGCACTGCACGTCCATTATTGTCATCACGACGTGCTGTGTCGGTCTCTGCCGAGACGCCTGGAGCGGTGGCGTATCGGATGCAGGCGCAGTCGGAAATTCACCGTATAGAGGGGATCGGCAAACGCACTGTTGGGTGAGAGATCGTGCGGGGTAGGTCTGAACGAGCTGAGACATTGGCGATCCTTGAGCTACTGGAGACGTTGGCCTTTCCGGAACCGCCGCCACTTGTTCGAGACCGTACAATGTGACGCTACGTACGATACAAGCCTCTAAGCGGCGCGCCTGACAAAATTGTGTGGATTGGTATGGCGGCGGCATCATTCGCAATGTCGAGAGCGCAAGGCGACAAAGGAATGAGAGACGATCTCGTGGCTCACCACGCCGAATCGCGGAGGGCCGTGCCGATTTCGAGAGATCGCAAGGCAGAAGCGGACCTCAACTGATCCGTCGCCAGGAGGGCGCCATCACGGGCGGGCCTAAGACAAGAACGTTCCGTTCTCCGTCCATCCGCGCCGATTGGACGAAAACGGCCGGGGATAGGCAGAGACGATGGCGTGAGAAGCGGTGGCGCTTGCGAGGCGAAGCGAACAATCCGCTGTCGGGTAACGTTGACGTCAGCAATTGCCGCGTCGCCATTGGAAGGCGACTCCTCAGGCTGGCCAATGAGAGTAGTGCCGCCGATGGAGCCCACTAGATTTGGGAGGCATCACAAGAATTGGCTTGAATCTCACGTAACGTCACGCCGTAGATGTGGAGCGCAGAATATGAAGGGTACGCACCATGCCTCAGCCCATGTTCCAATTGCACACGCTGCCCACCAGCATCATGACGCCCGCAGCCGATTATCCCCTAGCTGACGAATGCGGCCGACGTAAGGACGACGAACAAGAGAAGGCGCAAAAGATATGGGCCTATTGCTTCTCACCTTATGATCGGATCAAGTACATCCGCAAACATCGCGCACAGTTTGGGTTTGACGGCTACAGTCAGATGATCGACGTCGTGCGGGGGCGCTGCTTCACCGGTTGCGCGTCGGAGCTAGTTAACTGGCGCGATCGATTCAGAGTAAGGGTGTGGCGCTTCGTCTTATCGTTATGCGCTGCCACATGGTTAGCCATTGTTCTCCTCGCGATTCGAGCAGCCAGTTGAACTTTCGCAACTTGGGGCGCTACGAGCAAGCGTACTTTACGCACTGGTGCTGGGTCGATAGAGCATCGACAAGGAGGCGGGCATCTGTGATCCTGCAGATGCGTGGCATTTCGTCCTGCCTAGAGTTCTCCCTACGATGTTCCCTCTATCGTCCGTCGGGGCAGAACCGCCGGCGGCGCCCGGAATCAGTCCGGCCTGGCAGGGACTCGGCGATTGGCTGGCAGAACTAGATGTCCGCGATCTGCTGATGGCCATCTTGGAAAGTCTCGAGCCGTCCACATTGATGTGAAGGATGATTGATATCTGTTTAATCGCATCAGTTTGGATTCTTTAGCGTGAGGCGCCGGCAAGTGGCCGATTAGTGTCATCAAGCAGCAGCGACAAGGGCGATTATAAACTTAATAAGAAGACCCAGCTCAATTTGTGAAATAGATGAGCGTCCTAAAACAAGTTTGGCGATCTCTGTCCGGTTGGCAGGAGTTCGCATACTTGGTGGAAGTTCCAAGACTGCATTATCAAAAAATGTCCCCAGAGGCGAAAGCTGTTCGGGCTCGTACAGTGCACCATGGTCCTGTTCGATACGGTTCGCGCCCCCTGCTATGACAGCACCGTCGGCTTGTTCGTTGAGTTCCGGGCAAATGCCGAGTTTCGCCGCTACCAGCTCGCTTGTGAGTGCATTGAGGAGTAGAGTCGCCTCAAGCGCGCTCTCGTCATCGCAGATAAGTCTTGCAACCTCTTCGACTTGTAGCTCTATCCTCTGCTTAAGGTATTGAACCCGCGAATTGCAGCTACGAACGTGCCGTGGATGTTCTCCAGGCGATCGTGCAGGGGGGGTACGTGGATCAGTATCAGCCTTCCGTCGAAGTGAGTGTGCGAATTTGCGTAGGGAAAGAGCGAAGTATCGAAGGAGTTGCGTAAAGAAGCAAAATGCCATCACTCGATATGCTTGGTTCAAGCGCTCCAATGCCCTAGAGTTTACGGATCCGTACGCTGTCATAGTCATAGCTGCCTCATGCATCGTTCTGGCGCACGAATTATCCTTTTGCGATGGGGCGGCCTCCAGCGCGCGGGTGGCTGCCTGCCTACTGATCGCTGAACCACCGTGCGTAATGCCCTTCCGGAGCTCAACGTTGAGCGACGAGCAAACGGGGCGATCTCGTGCGGCTGCACTTAACAGTCGACGAAAAATCCTCACGACTTCCTCCGACCCCAAGCTCAACCGCCGCTTTGAGTAGCAGCGTTTAATCGGATCGGTAAAATAGATTTCTATGATGGAGCGCATTCATTTTATGGATGAATTGAGGGGCGAACAAGGCATCTAACACATTGAGCAATAGGATTGCTCTCGCATGGATGTCTGCTCCAGTTTCTCAAGTGTTCGACAATTCGCGGTCATGCTCGTCGGCTTCTTCGTAGGATTAGCCGCCCGTGGAATGGATCACGGTTGGATTGTCGGGGACGACCAGGATCGTTATTAGCCGCTAGAATGCATTTGAGAGACTGATCCTCTTGGCGCCGGGATCACCGCGCAAGTCTCGCGCAGTTCCTGTCGGCAACCTTAGTATAGGTTTAGCAACCAATTCTATATCGCCCCGCTTACCTTTGTAGGGTCGAGACACCTGTCGAGTTGTTCTTACTTTCGGGCGTCGCAGCGGGATAATTCGAAGCAATCGGCGTGCGGCACAAAGCTGACATCTGACTTGATGCGTTTGCTGGAGGCTGTTACCTGCCATTGAAGCGTGAGGACGAAGTTGGAAATACGCGAATCGACTTCCGCGTCAGAGCTCCATCAACGCTCTGTTTCTGCCTGCTGAAGCCAGATCCAGATGAACGTGGATATTGGCTGCTGCGACGTGACGGGCCTCCGAGCGTCCTCTTCGGGTTTCTTCAGGCGCTCTGTTCTAGTGTTTCGAGCCGGCCACCGGGCGATTGACCCAGTGGAGGGAGAGGTGTTGCGCATGAACACGAGCCTTTAAGCAACGATCCTGCTTTACTCATGCTGCGGGCATAATCGCAGTCGCCGCATTTATCACTGTGGCGGTGGCCCGAGTCTGCTTGCGAGCTGATGTCAGTCTCTTGAATCTGAGCGTTGCGACGGCATTTACCGAACTTTTCGTCAAACGTCCGGTGCTATCTGTCGCCGTCAGTCTTCTGATCCTGCTGATAGGCCTTCGCGCGGCCACCGTTTTGCCGATTCGGCAATATCCCAAGCTGTCGAACACGGTCGTCAATATTACGACCTCCTATCCGGGCGCCTCCGCTGACATGATTCAGGGGTTCATCACGACCCCATTGGAGCAGGCGGTCGCTTCGGCCGAGGGCGTCGACTACACAACCTCCTCCTCAGTGCTCGGTACCTCGACGATCCAAGTCTACATCAAGCTCAATTTCGATCCAAACGAGGCGCTCACCGAAGTCCTCTCGAAGGTCAACTCGGTCAGATACTTAATCCCCAAGGAATCGAACGATCCGGTCGTCGCCAAATCTACCGGTCAGACGACAGCTGTCATGTATATCGGCTTCTCCAGCGAGGAGCTAACAGCAAGCGCGATCTCCGACTATCTCTCGCGCATGGTACAACCGGTTTTGTCAACCGTAGACGGCGTCGCAGCGGTAGACATCCTGGGCGGCCAAAGCTTTGCGATGCGACTATGGCTCGATCCTGCGAGAATGTCAGGGCACGGCGTATCACCGGCTGATGTTTCGGCTGCAATCGCCGCCAATAACTTCCAGGCCGCAGCCGGCCAGGCCAAGGGCTATTTCATCGTCTCTGACGTGACGGCCAATACTGATCTGCGGAGTGTCGATGACTTCGAGAGCATGGTCGTCAAAGCCAACGATGACGGCTTTGTTCGCATAGAGGACATCGCGACAGTCGAGCTTGCCGCGCAGACCGCAGACGTCAGCGTCGCCATGAACGGCGAACACGCAATTTTTATCGGCGTGCAGGCGAGCCCTCAAGGAAATCCGCTGAACATAGTGCGAGGCGTTCGGGCATTGTTTCCGGAAATGGAACGCAACATGCCGCCATCGGTGAAAATGAAAGTGGCCTACGACTCCCCAAATTCATTCAATCGTCGATTGATGAGGTGGGAAAGACGCTCATTGAGTCCGTCGCGATCGTTATGTCGTGATCTTTCTGTTCCTCGCCTCGCTGCGGTCGGTCATCATTCCCGTCGCCACCATGCCGCTGTCGCTCGTTGGTGTCTGCAGCATGATGCTGGCACTTGGCTTTTCATTAAATCTCCTGACCCTCCTTGGTGCTTGCGATCGGCCTGGTCGTCGACGACGCGATCGTCGTGGTGGAGAACATTCATCGCCATCTGGAAGCAGGCGCGACGCCCACGCAGGCCGCTAGGGAAGGGGCGCGCGAGATCGTCGGCCCCGTCGTTTCGATGACGATTACACTGGCCGCTGTCTACGCGCCCATCGGGTTCCTCGGCGGCCTCACCGGTGCGCTGTTTCGCGAATTCGCGTTTACGCTGGCGGGATCTGTGATCGTGTCGGGTGTGATCGCGTTGACGCTGTCCCCGATGATGTGCGCGGTTTTCCTGAAGAGTGCTGAGGAGGGGCGGTTTGCAAGATTCGTAAACCGCGTGTTCGGCGCCATGACACGCTGGTACGGCCGCAAGCTCGACCGCTCGCTCGACTATCGCCCGGTTACCGGGTTGTTTGCGCTGACCATGCTAGGTCTCGTCGGTTTTCTTTACATGCATACGTCCAAGGAACTCGCACCCGAGGAGGATCAGGGCATCGTATTTGTACTAACTAAGGCGCCCAAATACGCGAATATCGACTACCTCGACTATTACGCCGTAAGCTCGACAAGGCGTTTCAGAAGTTTCCCGAGACCGACTTGCGTTTCGTGAGCGGCACCAGCGGTGCGCAGGGTGGCATGGCCGGCATGTTGCTCAAGCCTTGGGACGAGCGCAAACGCTCATCGATCGCGCTGAAGCCGTTAGTGCAGGCGGAGCTGTCCAAAAATGAAGGTACCAATGCATTTGCCTTTAGCCTGCCGCCGCTTCCGGGTGGTTCGGGCGGCTTGCCGGTGCAGATGGTGATCAACTCGACGCTGGGTTTTCAGTCCATCTATGAGCAAATGTCGAAGCTGAAGAATGCCGCGCGCAAGAGAGGTCTGTTCATGGTCAGCGACTCTGACCTTGAGTTCAAGCAGCCGGTGGTACGAATGAGGGTAGATCGATCTAAGGCAAATGGGCTGGGCATCACCATGCAGAACATCGGGAGCGCGGTTGCGACCCTACTTGGCGGAAACTACGTCAACCGCTTCAACCTAGAGGGCCGCTCCTACCAGGTGATCCCATAGGTGTCGCGCGAGCACCGCCTGACCCCGGAATCACTTGGGAAGTTTTATGTGAAGGCTGCATCTGGCGCGATGCTGCCGCTGTCAACTGTGGTCTCCATTGAGACTAAGATCGATCCTAACGCGCTCACCCACTACAATCAACTCAACTCCGCAACCTTCCAGGCCGTACCGATGCCCGGCGTCACGATCGGTCAGGCTGTGGACTTCCTAGACGAAAAGGCAAAGGAGCTGCCCGAAGGGTACAATCACGACTTCCTCGCCGATGCCCGCCAATATCTGAGGGAAGGTAACCAACTTGCCATCACCTTTGCGTTTGCAGTCGTCATTATCTCCTTGGTGCGTGTGGTGCAGTTCGAAAGTCTGCGCGATCCTTTCATCATCATGGTCAGCGTGCCGATGGCAATCGTCGGCGCCTTGATCCCGCTATTTTTTGGTGCGGCGACGATGAACATCTACACTCAGGTCGGATTGCTGACACTGGTCGGGCTGATTTCCAAGCATGGTATCCTGATGGTCGAGTTTGCCAATGAGCTGCAGCTCAATAAGAGACTTGATCGTCGCTCGGCCATCGAAGTGGCGGCGCGCGTCCGACTCCGTCCAATCTTGATGACCACTGCGGCGATGGTCACGGGCCTTTTACCTTTATTGACCGCAACGGGTGCTGGCGCCGCGAGCCGCTTCTCGATCGGACTTGTGGTCGTAGCGGGCATGGCTATCGGCACACTGTTCACGCTGTTCGTGCTGCCGGCCGTCTATGTCGCCATCGCGCGGATCACCGTCTCGAAGCGAGCGCGGGCCAAGCCAAGAAGGCCGCCGAGCTCGTCCTCATAGACGGCTGGTCCACCTCGCCAAGCGATGACGCTGATGATCAGCCCGGGTTCGCCCGATTGCTGCTCTAGATAAGGGGGCTGCTCACCGATTGCGTGACGTGACCACACTGAGGTGGTTGCAGTTCGCGGCGCGGACGAACACGAAGGTGATCTGCGGCTGCTGCGCTTTGCCTCAATCTATCGCCTGCCCGAGGAGAGCGACTGAGTATGGTGGGCGCGGTTCGAACGCGACGCGCATGAGCAATAGCTTCGAAACCGACAGCGCGAGCGAATGCTGCGCGTGCAGGCGAATGGTGCCGCCCGTGACTCAGCGCTCGTCACAGCCCGGCGACTCATTCGGGCAAATTGAGTTATAAGTCCGATAGGTGGTCCTCAACTTGATCATCAGCGCCGTCGAGGCGCTAAGCGGAGCAACGAGGTACCCGAGAGTCAGCATGGCCAGATCTGTCTCAAATAGTATGGTGGTCGGCTTACGAGAGTCGGGTCCAGGATTGGACCCGAATAGTCCGGAGCGACTGCAGTTCACCCTGCCCATAGAATCTGACGTCGTCTATCCCACGGTGCATATGGGCGCGAAGAAGAGACTAGGCAAGCATCAGTTGGTGATTGGGGCGTGGGCTCACTAAGCGCAGCCAGCCATTGGGATATACAAAGCGAGTTGGTCGAGGGCAGTTCGTTACAAGTTAGTCGTAGCGTGTCACCACCGATGGCATTGCTCCTTCCTTCATATCAAGCTCTCTTATCCACCCGGCATCGTAGCCCCTTAACCAACCTGAAGACGGTCCTCCGGGCAAACCCGAGCTTATTGATTCGAAAACGTCAGATGTTGAAATTGGCTTTTTCCGGCCGGTCCTGGCTGTAACAAGGCTGGTGTAGCGTTTACCGTGCGGCTTGGCTGGCGACCATGCGCGATCCGCCCGTCGAACGACGCTGGGGAGGTACTGCACTGCTGTCCGTCGGGCCGCACGTTGCCGTCTCTCACCGCTCATTCCGCGCCTGGCTCGGCCGAACAACGCGCGTGGCGCCAAGTTAGAGCCTCGACTGGGAGAGTCCTGTGATCACAGGCGCCGCATCCTGCTCTTCGTTCTTTGTGCACAATCGTCTCGCCGCGTATCGTTTATCTCCACCTGGTGGGCGTCAGCGCTTGCCGCGGCTCACATGGGCGCAGGGCGCATGGTTCCGCTCAGCTTCCGCGCATACGCTCCAGAAGCACAAAATCGCCAACGTCACCAAATGATCCACTGTGTAGATATGGCCCATCAACACAATCGATTTTACCATTTTTGCAGGACGTCGCATAACAAAAGCGTCGGTTCGATCCTATCACGATGGTTATCGATCTTTGCCTAGGCAGGAAAAAACATTCTCCGTATACGTCGCGTGTCAAGCCGCGCGCTCGTTCAGTCTGGCCGCGCTTTTCGATGGTCTCTCAGCTAACACTGGCCGTTCGCGGCGATCGGCGGCAGCCAAAGGGCTGGGCGTTGGTCGCCAAATCCTCGCGCCGACGAGCATCAGGCCGAGTTCCTTCCCTGGGTCAGTCGAACGGAAAAGGCAACGCCAGATTTCATTCGTAAAGGATTTATGGCTAGCGGCGAATGCCCTCGCCGCAAATGGACCGTCGGCAGGAGCCCTCCCTCTGCCGACGGAAGTCGGCGCGGCGTGCAGTAGCGTTCCGAGGCTGACTTCTGCCGGGCCATCAAAAGTGGTCGGGCTTCATTTTGTGCGGCGAGTACGAGCGATAGCGTCGAGCCAGCTATGCGCTTCATTTTGACAGCAGCGACCCATCCTTGATGATCTGACAGGTGCATCATCATGAAGAATCTCAGCGCAACGTGAGCGACCATGAAGTTCATATTGGTCAATCACAGGACGCCTAGCAGTTCATCGAATTGCGCCGAGTGTCATCGATCCCTAGGGATCGGTTACCTACGAGAAATGTCCACGCGGCAGCTCTATTGCGACTACGATTGCTATCATCGAGGTCGGGAGAGGCCATGCATGCCATGGCTCGCGATGAGATGCGGCATCCGTCGCCTCGTGCATGTCTGTTTTACTCACCTGGAAACCGTCGCTGTCTTTGCTGCCGTGACGTGTTGGTATTCGATCGCGCTCACCGAAGCTGCGCTACAGCTTGGCGAGATCAGAGAGCTGAAACGGCCTCACACGTAGGCATCATAAGCCTAAATGACGCGACAGCGAGTCGTGGAATCAAAACTATCAAACCAATCAAGTGTCGCACAAAGGCGAAGCGGCTTTGAGAGTTGGTTTAGTGAGTTCGGGGGTAGTGATTTAAATGTGCGGGATTGTCGGTATTCTCGGTCGCGAACCGGTTGCGGAGCAACTGGTGGAGTCGCTCAAGCGGCTCGAATATCGTGGCTACGACTCCGCGGGTGTTGCCACGCTCGAAGACGATCGCCTGGATCGCCGTCGCGCCGAAGGCAAGCTGAAGAATCTCGAGGTGCGGCTGCGTGACAAGCCGCTCAAGGGCACGACCGGCATCGGGCACACCCGCTGGGCCACTCACGGCAAGCCGACCGAGCACAATGCCCATCCCCACGCCACCGAGCGCGTCGCGGTCGTCCATAACGGCATCATCGAGAATTTCCGCGAGCTGCGCGAGGAGCTCGAAGCGAAGGGGAAGGTGTTCCGGACCGAGACCGATACCGAGATCGTGCTGCATCTGGTCGACCACCTGCTCACGCGCGGAAACAAGCCAGTGGAGGCGGTGAGGCTCGCCTTGAGCCGGCTGCGCGGCGCCTTCGCGCTCGCCTTCATCTTCGCGGGCGAAGGCGACCTGATGATCGGCTCTCGCAACGGTCCGCCGCTCGCGGTCGGCTACGGCGATGGCGAGATGTTCCTCGGCTCGGACTCGATCGCGCTCGGCCCGTTCACCGATACGATCATCTATCTCGAGGATGGTGACGTGGTGGTGCTGACTCGGAGCACCGTTGCCATCTTCGACGGGGACGGCCGCCCCGTCCAGCGCGACAAGATCAAGCACGCGGCCTCGACCTCGCTGGTCGATAAGGCCAATTTCCGCCATTTCATGGCGAAGGAGATCCACGAGCAGCCCGAAGTCGTGGGCCACACGCTGGCCCGCTATGTCAACATGGCTTCCGAACGGCTATCACTGCCCGTGAAGCTGCCGTTCGATTTCCGCGCTATCAAGCACATCACAATCACGGCCTGCGGCACGGCGGGCTACGCCGGCTATGTCGCCAAATACTGGTTCGAGCGCTTCGCCTGCTTGCCGGTCGACGTCGACGTCGCCTCCGAGTTTCGCTACCGCGAGTCTCCCTTGCGCGACGGCGATCTGGCCATCTTCATTTCGCAGTCGGGCGAAACCGCCGATACGCTCGCCGCGCTCCGCTACGCCAAGGCCGCGGGCGTGCACACGCTCGCCGTCGTCAACGTGCCGACCTCGACGATCGCGCGCGAGAGCGAGACGGTGCTCGAGACGCTCGCCGGTCCGGAGATCGGCGTCGCGTCCACAAAGGCCTTCACCTGCCAGCTTATGGTACTCGCCTCGCTCGCTGTCGCTGCCGGCAAGGCGCGCGGCGAATTGTCCGAGGAGGACGAGACCAA
This sequence comes from Bradyrhizobium sp. CCGB20, assembly GCF_024199855.1. NCBI lineage: Bacteria > Pseudomonadati > Pseudomonadota > Alphaproteobacteria > Hyphomicrobiales > Nitrobacteraceae > Bradyrhizobium > Bradyrhizobium sp. CCGB20. The sequence goes on from NZ_JANADN010000001.1 coordinate 1,622,279, forward strand.
GCTCGTGCACGGCCTCGTGGAGATCCCGCGCCTGATGGCGGACGCGCTCACCACCGAAACGCAGATCGAGAAGCTAGCGCACAGAATTGCCAAGTCGCGCGACGTGCTCTATCTCGGCCGCGGCACCAGTTTCCCGCTCGCGCTCGAAGGCGCGCTGAAGCTAAAGGAAATCTCCTACATCCACGCCGAGGGCTATGCTGCCGGGGAGCTTAAGCACGGGCCAATCGCGCTGATCGACGAGACCATGCCGGTCGTTGTCATTGCACCGCACGATCGCGTTTTCGAGAAGACCGTCTCCAACATGCAGGAAGTCGCCGCCCGCGGCGGCAACATCATCCTGGTAACGGACGCCAAGGGCGCGGCTGAGAGGGCAGTCGCTTCGCTCGCCACGGTCGTAATGCCGGACATGGCGGCTGCTTTCACGCCTATGGTCTACGCCATTCCCGTGCAACTGCTCGCCTACCACACGGCCGTTGTGATGGGCACCGATGTCGACCAGCCGCGCAATCTCGCGAAATCCGTCACCGTTGAGTAAGCGCGACGCCATCGGTCGACTCGTCACGATCGCCAGCACTGCGGGTTTCTGACCTGCGCCGCTCCGCCGGTGATAAAAAGAAAGCGAGCAATACTTATCGCGTCGACGTACCACAGAACCGCTATTTATTTCATCACGCCACTGCTCCCTACCAGGTGGTAAAGCAACTTCGCCTGCGACGTTCGGAGTAGATCAGCCCGCGTATGTAGCGCCGAAAGATGGGAAGGTGTTTTGATGCTAGTCCGTTTGCGCTGTGGGGCAATGCTGTCCATGCTTGCCATCACGTGCCTGCCCGCACAGGCGAGAGATCGCCGCACGGTCGCCGAACCTGTCGCGCCCAATTATGTTTGCGCCCGCCTAGCGCCGTCCGGAGAAAACGATACAGTTACGCTGCAAGACGCCGTTGCTCAGTGCCCTCCTGGCTCAGCCGTCTATTTGACAGGCGGGATCTTCCTGTCCGGCCCGCTCGAGATGAAATCGGGAGTAACGCTTTGGATCGAGGGCGGCGCCACTCTTATGGCACTTGCCCAGCCGAATGCTTATGACAAAGGCCGCGGAAGTTGTGGTCGTATCGAAGGCAAGGGCGACGGCTGCCGGCCATTCATCAGCTTCTCAAAAGCACGTGGAGGCGGCATCTATGGCGAGGGCATCATCGACGGTCAAGGTGGGGCGCTCATGGTTGGTGCCACCGAGAGTTGGTGGCAACTGGCCCGGCGTGCGCAGGCCGAGGGCGGCAACCAGAACGTCCCTCGCCTGATCCAGATCGACCATGCCAATGACATTACCTTCCACGGCATCACACTCCGCAATGCGCCCAATTTCCACGTGGCGATGAACCGAGTCGAAAGTGCCACCTTCTGGGGCGTTACGATCGATACACCGGCCGGCGCCCGCAATACAGATGGCATCGATCTCGGCGCCAGCCAGGATGTGACGATTACTCACTGTCAGATCCGTACTGGAGACGACAATGTGGCTATCAAAGCCGGCAGCAATGGGCCCACCCGGCATATTTCCATTACCGACAACTACTTCGGCTGGGGGCACGGCATGTCGATCGGCAGTGAGGTAAGCTCAGGTATTAGCGACATACTGGTGCACGGCCTGACCCTAGACGGCACGACGTTTGGCGTGCGCATTAAGAGCGATGTCGGACGGGGCGGTCTGGTGGAGGGGGTGACCTATGAGAATGTGTGTCTGCGTGGCAATCGATGGCCGATCAATTTCGATACACGCTATGACGTGCAGGCGCACGGCAACAAAATTCCGGTCTACCGACGGATCACTCTGCGCCACGTGCGTGGCGGTGATGGTGCGCTGGTTATGCACGGGCTTGATCGAGACCATGCCCTTGAGATTGTGCTGGACGATGTGCGATTTTCCGATAGCGCGACCTGGCAAGTGGAAAATGCGAATGTCGTGATTTCCGGCGTGTGGCCGCCGTTGCGGGGCGGACAAGGCCCGCTATCGTCTCGTGCATGGGACGGCTGTGCGGGTGCATTCCGTCAGCCCCTAAGCAAAGCTCTGAACGGCCTTGCGCCACGATAGTACTCTTCGCTTCGTTGTAGCACCCGCACTTGACTAAACCCAAGACGAAATTTGGCATGGCTCATGTTGCACCGTCCGGGCCTAATCGCGTAGGGGGATGTGACGCAGCTCGCCATGGACGGATTAAAAGTCCGCGACGACCGCCCCATAGCTCCTATTTTGACGATGAGCTCGGTAGCCAGTTCGTGTCATCAGCAAAGAAAGCTTTGAGGGACCATTGCTTAGCTTCGCTGTCGTTCAGCTGATGGGAGTAAGGCTCACGTCCTCTAAGATTGGCGCCGATTCCGGTGGATTCGTATTCGGCATAGTAAGCCGTCTTTAGTCTGTTGGTCTTGCCAAGTTTCCACTCGCTCCAGCCGTCCGCCATCACCGGCGCATTCATCTTGGTGGATAAGAAGATCACCGTAGCGTAAGAGCGCCAAGGGCGTCCGAGGGTGATGGCACGTGCGGCGGAATCGGCGGTCAGAGTGCAACGGTCAAAAACATAGGCGCTGTCCTCGTCCGGCGAAGTTCTGCTTTGTGCGGTATATACCACAGCTTGGCTGGCGATGCCGTGAAGTTCACAATGTTGGAAATAGGCCTTCGCGTTGCCAAATATATAGTCAACATGTCCCTCGATATAGCAGTCTGAAAAGTATTGCCGTGCCGTTCGGCCGTTCGGCCCCATATTGGCAAATAGTGTGTCTTGTGCGCCGAGCAGGCGAACGCGAGTGATCACGTCCTTGTCTCCTGTAAGAGACAGCGCCACGGCCTGTGATGGCGGATTGGATGGATTCAGGGAGTAGTCGTTTTGGATCGTTAGATTGTCGAGCCGGAAGTCGTCGCCAGACGCGTCCATGGTGGCGGAATGAATGGTTCCACCCGCCTTAATCGCACCGTCGCCATAGACGACCACCGTGTCCTCCGGCTTCTTGCCGGTTCCTTTGATGTGAACGGCAGGTTTGCCAATCCTGATCTTCTCCCGATAGATGCCCGGCGCGATCAGAATGTCGCCGCCTCGGGCCGGCAATGCATCTACGGCCTCCTGGATCGAGCGATAGGTCAAGCCGTCGGATTTTGAGACAAGAAGCCTCTCCGCATTTGCCTCTGAAAGTTGGAAGCATCCGGTCAGAATGGCAACGGAAATCAGGAAGTCTCGCATAATGGTCTCCACCTTTTGCTGGACCAGCTTCACGCTTGTTGCAGCGGTTCTCCTGGAACTCACCTGGCGCGATCTCGACAACGCTTCGTCTAGCTGCGCCCAAGTGTACGTTTAGAATCAGCGTCTTCCCCATCCCGCCCATCTGGAAAGCAGATGGGTAATTGCAATCGTGACCCACCCCGCCGCTTCTGGCGTAAGAGCGCGCATCAAAATTTGTCGGAAAGCGCCCTTTGGTCTTCGTGTCTGGTCATGCTTGCATTGGAGATGCCCATGTCAGAAACACGACATTAGGACGAGAATGTTCCGTCCGAACGACGCACATCATTGTCTCCCTTTCAATCGTGGCTCGCAGACTTGGCACCCCGATTGCTCGATAGCAGAAAACGACCATTACGACGATGGCCACGTTATAGCCGCCGGCGACGGAGTTCGATGAGCAAGGTTGATGCCTTGCCAGACCTCGACGTTCCGAGCGGCCTTGCAGCCGGGCGTCTTGAAATGAATCTTGTGCCAATCGGTCTCAACCAAGAAATGAGGGATACATGGTGCCCCTGGTCGATCGACCGCGCGATAATGCGCGTCGCGTCCGAAAAATATAAGCCGCTCTACTCCGCCATAGAGGAAAGCAGATGAAGTTTGGAGTGTTCTACGAGCACCAATTGCCGCAGCCCTGCGAAAATGGTGGCGAACAGAAAATGTTCAGCAACGCGCTGGAACAGATCGAGCTCGCTGATCGAATCGGATTCAATTATATTTGGCAAGTTGAGCGCCACTTCCTCAAGGAGTACTCCCACTCGTCCGCACCAGAAGTCTTTCTTGGGTGGCGTTTCGCAGCGTACAAAGAATATTCGCATTTGGCCACGCATTTGTCTTCCCCGCCCCGCCATAATCATCCCGCGCGGCTAACTGAGCGCCTCGCGACGCTCGATCTGATCTCTGGAGGACACGTTGAGTGGGGGACCGGAGAATCCGCCTCGCTAATTGAGATGGATTTAGGATAGAGCCTGAGCAGAAGAATGCCATGTGGCAGGAAGGCGTTGAACAGGCCGCCAATATAATGATGATGTGTCGTATCCGGGATACGAACGGCAATTCTTCACAATGCCGCCCCGTAACATTGTGCCAAAACCGATACAGAACCCGCATCCACTGCTTTGGATGGCGTGCTCACGGCGCGACAGCATTTTGCGAGCCGCGCGTCACAGGGTGGGAGCGCTGGTCTTTGGGTTTGCGCGACGAATACTATGAGATGATCAATTCTGACGAATGTGTGCCAATCGGTCATTCGGTCAACGCCAATATTGCAACACTCAACGGTATGATGGTTCATGAGAGTGCAGAAGAGGCGATGCGTCGTGGAATCGAGGGTTTCAAGTTCTTCGGATACTCGCTCGCACATTATGCGGTATGTGGCGCACATCGTCCTGGACGCACGAAGTTGTGGCGACGCTTCCAAGCTATTAAGGACGACATCAAGGACACAGCAGACTCAGGTAGCATCGGACGCCCCCAGATCGTCTGCGACCATCTGATAAGTTATGCGCATGTCTGTATCGACCAGATGATCTTCATTCAGCAATGTGGGGTAAATAAGCGCGAACATATCTGCGAAGCACGCGAGCTGTTTGCCGATGAGGTCATGCCCGCGCTGAAAGAACGGCAAAACGAACGCGTCCGACGCAAACAAGAGGAACTGGAACCCTACAAAGAGGCGGCACTAGCCCGCAAGCCTTTGATGCCAGCGCTGCGCGAAACCGACATCCCCAACATTGAGGCTATGGACATCGTTCTCGGGCGTCGCACTTGTAAGGATTACGCTTCAGCGGGCGGCACCTTCGAGTATCCGACGCGTGCAGGTGCGATTCCGATCGTTTCACGCGAAACCTGTGCCAAGGCAGCAAGTATCGACTGATGGCGAAGCTCATTGCGGAACTTACCTGAGCTCATGTTGGACGTGTTCGCATCGGAAATATGACAGGGAAGCATCTGAGCGCGAATGAAGATATCGCAAGCGTTCAGGTTCGAGGTGGCCCACCGCCTCCCGGAGACGCCGGCCACACACAAGTGCAGCCGCATGCATGGGCAATCCTATCGAACTGAATTGCAGGTCGTTGGGCCGATAGATCCGGTTACAGAATTTGTCGTAGTTGTTTCTGACCTTGGGAAGTCCTTTGCCGAAATAGTTACGTGTACTTGATCATTGATGTCTGAATGGAGGTGAGGGCCTGGAGAACCCTATGGCAGAAAATATTTCCATGTGGATCTGGGAAAGATTACATCGAAAAATTCAGCAGGTCGTGCGAGTCGTGAAACATCTGACGCTCGGGCCGAGTATGACGGACGATGACAGAAAGGTCAGCCTATTCGGTCAGTGCTCGCGGTGAGTTGAGGCGGCCCGAATTCTTCGTTGCTGGAAATCCGGGGAATGATTGCACGGCGCGGCCCGGATGTCGAGCGAGCTGATCGTATTAACCTGCAGATCGTGACAATTTCCAAGTTCTTATCGGGCAACACTGCGCCGCAAGATCTTACTCCTTGGGGCGCGGGAGGACGCCGCAAGAAGAAAACGAAACGCCCCGGCGCACTTCGTCAGGAAGAGCGCGCCGGGTCCGCCAGACATCGTCAGTGCATTCTGACAATGTTCCCTCAAATCAATCAAGCAACCTGGCAAATCTGAGGCTGGCCAATCGGTTAAGGGTGTTGTCTCTGCAAAATTCTACACAAGAGGGCCGACGGAGCTTGAATCGCACGTAGCGTCAAGTTGTAGATCGCATCGTAGGCGTCTCCGACACAGCCAAAGGTGGCTCGATTATATGGCGTGTTCACTGTGCATGTGGGGAAGAGAGGAGAGTGTTGCTCTCCTTTTCATCTTGGTCTCCATTTTCTTTGCTAGCTTCGGGCTCGCATATGCCGCGCTGGCATCGCGCTTTCGTCATTGTGACGGCTATGTACTCTACGTGTTTGATGTGATCTCCCATGACCGTTCTCCGGACTCTTGCGGGCGGAACACCGACGGCTAATGATCCGAAGGATCGATCTAGAAGCAACAAAGGTGCCTCCTATCGTTCAGTAGCGCGCTCTAGTTCCGCAGCATAAACTGCGTGCGAGATAAGGTACAAGAGGTGCCGCGTTTATGTTCTCATGAGTATCGACGTTGCCTCGGTGCGCGATCTTGGCAGCACTTTGATCCGATCAGGTCATCGAGAGCATTGAGCGACATAAGAATGCGTGAAACAAAGGCCGCGCCATACTTGACCACTGTTCTCTTCAAGCTGTGACCATCGGCGATTAACGCACGCGAGAGAGAATCTAGCGAGCCATTTGTGCCTTCAGAATGGAAAAGGTCTAGCTTGCCGGAATTGCTGTGGATCGAAAGTATGAGCAGCGTTTGCGTCATTGCTCGAAGGCAGTCGTCTTGCCGTGAAAACAGAGCATGCAAGCTGACGTTAGGCGCGATTCTAATGTCTTTCGAAGTGCTCGCATGGAGTATGTTTCGCTTCTGCAGAGCCAGGGCCTCAGTTTTGCCACGCTAGTCGCTTCTGTCAGGATAGCATCATCACGGATGTACTGATGGTGCAGAGGTGGGACCCGGCGCATTTTACGTACGAAGACGGCAAAGTGCGCCGGGCGCCTCGGTTGATCGCGAACCCAGTGCGTGAAAGCTTGCAACTGGGCGCAGCTGCGTTGTCTGGTTCGCGAGTGACGTCGCGGGGCCTCAAACAGAAAGCCGAATTTCAAACCAATGCTGCCGAGAATACATCGTCTTGTCAGCTCCGGTCGCTACGTGTGCCGATCTCGGCACCGCAGTTAGTTCTGAAAGGCCACGAGCTTTTGCAGAGAATCAACGAAGATGTCTTAAGCCGACATTCGGAAGAGAGAGGGCAATCCTGCAGTTGCCGCCCTCGGCCCGGATTTCGCAAAACGTCCTGCCGAAGATGTTGGATGTCCTAAAGGAGCTCGCTTGTCCATTCACGGATTAGATGGAGACGGTGCAGTTGAGTCGTCCTCTGCGCCAAATCATGCACTCTGTCCTTTTCACGATGTCAGCTCGCACACGAGGCGGGACGGAAGGAAGACACTCGTACTGACAGGCGCCTCGCGCGGCATTGGCCACGCTACGGGTAAGCTGTTCTCGGAAGCTGGTTGGCGAATTATCTCCTGTTCCCGACAGCCTTTCGATAGCCGTCGATGTCCCTGGGAATTAGGCGTCAGTAACCACGTGCAGGTTGACTTGAGCGACCATCGCGCGTTGCCGCGTGCGATTGTCGAGATTAAGAAGCGGCTCAACGGAGAGCCGCTTCACGCGCTGATCAACAATGCTGGCATTTCTCCAAAGGCGCCGGATGGTAGTCGGCTGAATTCGCAGACGACGTCCATCGGAACTTGGATGAGCGTCTTTCACGTCAATTTGCTCGCGCCGATTCTCCTTGCTCAAGGCTTGTTCGAAGAATTGAAAGCGGCATCCGGCTCGATTGTCAATGTCACCTCAATCGTTGGCACTCGGGTGCATCCATTTGCCGGCACTGCCTATGCGACATCCAAGGCCGCGCTCGCCTGCCTCACGCGGGAGATGGCTCATGACTACGCTCCGTTCGGAATTCGTGTCAATGCGATCGCGCCAGGCGAGATCAAGACCGACATCCTCTCGCCGGAAACCGAAGCGAAGCTGGCACCAATTATACCGCTTCATCGTGTTGGTACGCCGGACGAGGTCGCAAAGGTTATTTTCTTTCTCTGCTCAAATGCTGCGAGCTACGTCACCGGTGCGGAAGTGCCAATCAATGGCGGACAGCACGTGTGATATTGGCGGACAGATACGCAAACGGATCCTTGGATCGTGCTGGTTTAGGCGGAAGATCTCTTGGCCTGCCGTGCAGCATCAATTCCAATGTTGTAAACTGGGAGAACAATCCGGCGAGGGCGACAAGAGACTGTCAGTAAGAAGACAGGCTGAGTATGACCTTCCACATGCCTCGCAACAAAGCGGAGTGGCGAAGTTGAGGAAATTGAGGCTCATTGCATGAGCCACGGTCCATGGCGAGAGCACGAGTGTGGCGTAACCGAACATGGGACGGCCGCACTCTCCTCGTGTTGGAGTCGTGGCCGAACGGCTACACGCCTTAGGCCAAATAGTTGTTATGGGACCGTCGCGGATGTGGCGTGCCATGGGCTCGCGACGATACGCCTCTCATAGATTGGTGCCAAATGGTCGATCTCTCGCATGTGGCACGAGGTTTGAAGGGCAGCTGTCGAAGTACAACGACATCGTTTACTCCTGGGAGTCTCAATTCATGGCTTACAAGATCGTCGCCTCGCAATGCTCGGCTTGCGGTGCATGTGAGTTCGAGTGTCCGAACGGCGCGATCAGTCTAAAGCGCGATACCTATGTGATAGATCCTAAAAAGTGCACAGAGTGCGAGGGGCACTGCGATACACCGCAGTGTGCGGTGGTCTGTCCAGTCGAAGACACATGTGTCCCGGCCTGAGGATTTCGAACGGATCATTCCGCCGCTGACAGGTCGGTGATTGTCGGTAATGCACGCGGAATCGTCGAGCAGCGTGTGCGCAGCTTGCGGACAGCCTTGAAAATGCGTTCAATGCCACGGGGCCGCCGGGCCAATAAACACCGAAGACGAAGGCAGTATCGCGCCGATACATTGGTTCGCATGCGCAGCAATGCACGCGCGGCCTGCAAATTCGTCGAAGTGAGAGCGTGAAGGATTTTGACCAATCGCATAGTTTGAGGTCTTGACAGAAGGTCTGTCGGACGGTTGAGGAATGTACCGCAGGAACGAGCTCGCCCGGTTGCATGTAATGGCGTAGATATGTTGCTACCGGCTGACCATGACCCGTCGCCCCGGGCGCACGTCGACTATTCCAACAGTCACGTCTCAGGACAGACTACACGGAGCCGAAAAGACCATCTCGTGATTTCGATAAGAGAAAGTCGGCTATCCGGAAGACGCGGGAGAAGCTGGGGGTTCCCTGTGCGAGCTCCACGACGCTGGTGATCGTCGGCGCGAAAAAGGCAGGGCGAACCGGCCCTTCGACCGAATGTCCGCAGGCAGAACCTTCAAGGAGAGGCGGAGTTTCATGCTGAGCGCAAGCATCCCCGAACTGGTGCAGGCGGCGCCATTCAAAGCCGAGTAAGAAGCGCCTAACCGAACGCGACACGAACGAGACGCGATGGCGCGCCGGGAAAGTCCGGTGCGCCCAAGACGACCCGGACGGCATCGCAGACAGAATCAAAGGAGATTGGATTACTGATGACTCCATGGGCGCCTTGTTTAAGCCCAGCCTGCGCGACAGGATCGCAAATCCGTTCCGCTACGAGCAAGATCTTGGTCGTCGCGAACACCGTGCTCAGTTCCGCCAGGACCTCCTCGCCTCGGTCGCGCAGGATGGCAATGCCGATCAGCACCACAGCGGGAGCTTTCATGGGCGAGGCCACTGCCTCATCCATGGAGGCAAAAGCATGTGTCCCATAGCGCTCGCGCAGGATATATTCGAGCGCGGAACGTACCACCTGCTCAGGTTCGATCAGGAAGACGGCCGGACGGGCTGTCCTCGCGTAGACCTCGGTATGCTGCATGATATCCTCGATATCATTGATTGATAGGCATCAAGCAAGCTCTGGGCCGTGATGTGATTAGCCGTTTGCGCAGGGAAAACTGCCGATTTCGCTAGCCGGGTAAAGCAAGGTTTGCCGTGTTTCGGACAGGCGAGTGCGACGCACACGCCTTGAGACTTGCCGATGTAGGACTTGCAACAAAGCCCATCTGCGCCTGTATCTATCTCCATTTACACCGCTTTTTCCTCGCGAGCAGGCACTGGCACGCTCGTTGCAAAAGTCATTGCTCAAGCGGCGCGGCTGTCGGCCTTTGTATCTCCATTAGCTGCAAAGGCGGCGAACCGCGCGATGGGATCACGACGAAGCGCATTATGCATATCGGCAATCGGTTGATGGAGAACAGCATGTCTTCACTGAGACAAATCGCGTTTTACGGCAAGGGCGGTATCGGCAAATCGACGACATCGCAGAACACGCTCGCAGCCCTTGCCGAGATGGGTCACAAGATCCTGATCGTCGGCTGCGATCCGAAGGCGGACTCGACCCGCTTGATCCTGCACGCCAAGGCGCAGGACACGATCTTGAGTCTCGCGGCAAGCGCCGGCAGCGTCGAGGACCTCGAGATCGAGGACGTCTTGAAGGTCGGTTACAAAGACATTCGCTGCGTCGAATCCGGTGGTCCGGAGCCGGGAGTGGGGTGCGCCGGCCGGGGCGTCATCACCTCGATCAATTTCTTGGAAGAGAACGGCGCCTATGAGGATATCGACTACGTGTCGTACGATGTGCTCGGCGACGTCGTCTGCGGCGGCTTTGCGATGCCGATACGCGAGAACAAGGCGCAAGAGATCTACATCGTCATGTCCGGCGAGATGATGGCGATGTACGCTGCCAACAACATCTCCAAGGGCATTCTGAAGTATGCCAATTCCGGCGGCGTGCGGCTCGGCGGCTTGATCTGTAACGAGCGGCAGACCGACAAGGAGCTGGAGCTGGCAGAAGCACTCGCCAAGAAGCTCGGCACCCAGCTGATCCACTTCGTGCCCCGTGACAACGTCGTCCAACACGCCGAGCTACGCCGCATGACGGTGCTGGAATATGCACCGGACTGCAAGCAGGCTGACCACTATCGCAATCTCGCGACCAAAATCCATAACAATGGCGGCAATGGCATCATCCCGACCCCGATCAGCATGGACGAGCTTGAGGACATGCTGATGGAGCACGGCATCATGAAGCAGATCGACGAAAGCCAGGTCGGCAAAACCGCTTCAGAGCTTGCTGCTCTCTCGGCTTGAGGTCGGACCTCACATTCGGCAGTTTCGACGAAGCGTCGGTCCGTAAAGCGCAGAGACAATCAGAAGGATACTCGTATGAGCCTGGCATCCACCCAGAGCGTTGCAGAGATCAAGGCCCGCAACAAGGAGTTGATCGACGAAGTTTTGGAAGTTTATCCGGAGAAGACGGCAAAGCGACGTGCCAAGCACCTCAACGTGCACGAGGCTGGCAAGCCCGACTGTGGTGTCAAATCGAATCTCAAATCGATCCCGGGCGTGATGACCATTCGAGGCTGCGCCTATGCCGGCTCGAAAGGAGTGGTGTGGGGTCCGATAAAGGACATGATCCATATCAGCCACGGTCCGGTCGGTTGCGGTCAGTATTCCTGGGGATCGCGGCGCAACTATTATGTTGGTACCACCGGCATCGATGCCTTCGGAACCATGCAGTTCACCTCCGACTTTCAGGAAAAGGACATCGTCTTCGGCGGCGACAAGAAGCTCGCCAAGGTCATCGATGAAATTGAGACCTTGTTTCCGCTCAACCGCGGAATCACTGTCCAATCGGAGTGCCCCATCGGTCTGATCGGCGATGACATAGAGGCAGTGTCGAGGGCCAAGTCGAAGGAGTATGATGGCAAGACCATCGTGCCGGTGCGCTGCGAAGGGTTCCGTGGCGTATCGCAGTCGCTTGGCCACCACATCGCCAACGACGCCGTACGCGACTGGGTATTTGACAAGATCACCTCAGAGGCGGAGCTTCGATTCGAACCAACACCCTATGACGTCGCCATCATCGGCGACTACAACATCGGCGGCGACGCATGGTCCTCTCGCATTCTCCTGGAGGAGATGGGTCTGCGGGTGATTGCGCAGTGGTCCGGCGACGGCAGCCTCGCCGAACTTGAGGCGACGCCAAAGGCCAAGCTTAACATCCTACACTGCTATCGTTCGATGAACTACATCTCTCGCCACATGGAGGAGAAGTTCGGCATTCCCTGGTGCGAGTACAACTTCTTCGGTCCATCAAAAATCGCGGAGTCACTGCGCAAGATCGCGAGCTTCTTCGACGACAAGATTAAGGACGGGGCCGAACGCGTCATCGTGAAATACAAGCCGCTAATGGATGCCGTCATCGCCAAGTACCGGCCGCGCCTTGAAGGCAAGTCCGTGATGCTCTTCGTTGGTGGCCTGCGCCCTCGGCACGTGATAGGCGCCTACGAAGACCTCGGTATGGAGGTCATCGGGACTGGCTACGAGTTCGGTCACAACGACGATTATCAGCGCACCGCCCGGCATTACGTCAAGGATGGTACACTGATTTATGACGATGTCACTGGCTACGAGTTCGAGCGCTTCGTCGAGAAGATGCAGCCCGACATCGTTGGCTCCGGCATTAAGGAGAAGTACGTGTTCCAGAAGATGGGCGTGCCGTTCCGGCAAATGCACTCCTGGGACTATTCGGGTCCTTATCATGGATACGATGGGTTCGCGATCTTCGCCCGCGACATGGACATGGCAATCAATTCCCCGATCTGGAAGAAGACCAGGGCGCCCTGGAAGGACACCCCGCGTCCAAGCCTGATGGCTGCGGAATAAATAAGCCGGACCAGTCGTTCGAACAGGAATTCAACAAGGACGCCACGATGCCACAGAACGCCGAAAACGTGCTCGATCATTTCGAGCTGTTCCGAGGTCCGGAATACCAGCAGATGCTGGCTAACAAGAGAGCGCTCTTCGAGAATGCGCATGATCCCGCGGAGATCGAGCGTATCCGCGAGTGGGCCAAGACACCCGAATATCGAGAAAAGAACTTCGCACGCGAGGAACTCACTATCAATCCGGCCAAGGCGTGCCAGCCATTAGGCGCCGTGTTTGCTTCGGTCGGCTTCGAGCGCACGTTGCCTTTTGTCCATGGCTCACAGGGCTGCGTAGCCTACTACCGAAGCCACCTGTCGCGGCACTTTAAGGAGCCGACCTCATGTGTGTCCTCGTCGATGACCGAAGACGCAGCCGTATTCGGCGGTCTCAATAATATGATCGACGGACTCGCCAACAGCTACAACATGTACAAACCGAAGATGATCGCGGTCTCGACTACCTGCATGGCGGAGGTGATCGGCGACGATCTCAACGCCTTCATCAAGACGTCGAAGGAGAAGGGGTCGGTGCCGGCCGAGTTCGACGTGCCCTTCGCTCACACGCCAGCCTTCGTCGGTAGCCATGTCACTGGCTATGACAACGCCCTGAAAGGCATTATCGAGCATTTCTGGGACGGTAAGGCCCGGGCTGAGCCAAAACTGGAGCGCGAGCCGAACGAGAAGATCAACTTCATCGGCGGCTTCGACGGCTACACCGTAGGCAATATTCGCGAAGTAAAGCGCATCTTCGAATTGATGGGGATTGGGTACACGATCCTGGCGGATAACAGTGACGTGTTCGATACGCCAACGGACGGTGAATTCCGGATGTATGATGGCGGCACCACGCTGGAAGACACCGCGAATGCTATTCACGCCAAGGCGACCATCTCCATGCAGCAATATTGTACGGAGAGAACGCTGCCGTTCATCGCGAGCCATGGTCAGCAAGTCGTTGCGTTCAACCATCCGGTCGGCGTCAGCGCGACAGACGACTTCCTTATGACGCTGTCGCGGATAACCGGTAAGGCGATTCCGAAACTCCTCGAACGGGAACGCGGTCGTCTGGTCGACGCCATGGCGGATTCCAGCGCGCACATTCACGGTAAGAAGTTCGCGATCTATGGTGATCCCGACCTTTGCTATGGATTGGCGGCCTTTCTGCTCGAGCTCGGTTCCGAACCGACCCACGTCCTCTCAACCAATGGCAACAAGGGCTGGGAGGATAAGATGCAGGCGCTCTTCGCCAGTTCGCAATTCGGCAAAGACTGTCATGCCTATCCGGGTAAGGACCTCTGGCACATGCGTTCGCTGCTGTTCACCGAGCCGGTCGATTTTCTGATCGGTAACACCTACGGAAAGTACCTGGAACGCGACACGGGCACGCCGCTGATCCGCATCGGCTTTCCAGTGTTCGATCGGCACCATCATCACCGCTATCCGGTATGGGGTTATCAGGGTGGTATGAATGTGCTGGTGAAGATACTCGACAAGATCTTTGAAGAGATCGACAGGAACACCAACGTTGTGGGCAAAACCGATTACAGCTTCGACATAATTCGTTGAGGTGAGCGTGTCTATGCCTCATGCAGCTTGTCGCGGTCGTGAGGTGGGAATGCAGGGCATCAGCCCATCAGCCGGCCTGTCGACCCTGGCCGGACTAGAAGCGTCCGCGGAAGGAGAAATTGTGACTTCGCTATCGGCTACCATCCAAGACGTCTTCAACCAGGCGGACTGTGCCAAGAACACCAACAAATCGCAGGCTGTGCGCAAGAAAGGCTGTACCAAGCAGCTGCAGCCGGGCGGAGCCGCCGGAGGATGCGCATTTGATGGCGCTAAGATTGCGCTGCAGCCGTTTACTGATGTCGCTCATCTTGTTCATGGTCCGATCGCGTGCGAAGGCAACTCGTGGGATAATCGCGGCTCTGCCTCCTCAGGCTCCGATCTCTGGCGGCGGAGCTTCACGACTGATATGCAAGAGATTGATGTCCTATTCGGCGGCGAGAAGCGACTGTACAAAGCCATAAAGGAAATCATCGCGAAGTACGACCCGGCGGCGATTTTTGTCTACCAGACCTGCGTTCCAGCCATGATCGGCGACGATATCAATGCGGTTTGCAAGGTGGCCGCGACGAAGCTCGGCAAGCCCGTGATTCCTGTCAATTCGCCGGGCTTTCTTGGTTCGAAGAATCTCGGCAACAAGCTTGCCGGCGAAGCGCTGCTGGGATGCGTGATCGGTACGCAGGAGCCAGATTTCGTCACGCCCTACGATATCAATCTTATCGGCGAGTACAATTTGTCCGGCGAGCTTTGGCAGATCAAGCCGCTGCTGGACGAACTCGGCATTCGCATCCTGTCCTGCATATCCGGCGATGGGAAGTATCGTGAGGTGGCCAGCTCGCACCGGGCTCGCGCCGCAATGATGGTGTGCTCCAAATCCATGATCAATGTTGCGAGCAAGATGAGGGAGCGCTACGGGATCCCGTTCTTCGAGGGCTCCTTCTACGGGATTCAGGACTCAAGCGAATCGCTGCGCAAGATCGCGCACATGTTGATCGAGCGCGGCGCAGCGACCGAGTTGATGGAACGAACTGAGGCCGCAGTCACTCGCGAGGAAACAAAGGCCAGAGCTGCGATCGAGTGTTTCAAGCCACGCCTAGCTGGCAAGAAGGTGCTGCTCGTCACCGGCGGCGTGAAATCGTGGTCTGTCGTTGCGGCTTTGCAGGAGGTCGGGCTTGAGATCGTCGGTACTTCCGTAAAAAAATCAACCAGGGAGGACAAGGAGCGCATCCAGAAAATGATGGGCCATGATGCACACATGATTGAGGAGCTGGCGCCGCGTGAAATGTACAAGATGCTCAAAGAAGCAAAAGCCGACATCATGCTCTCGGGCGGAAAGTCACAGTTTGTCGCCCTGAAGGCTACGACACCATGGCTGGATATCAATCAGGAGCGCTGCTACGCCTATATGGGGTATGTCGGCATCGTGAAGCTGATCGAAGAGATCGATAAGGCGCTGCACAACCCGGTATGGGATCAGCTCCGTAATCCTGCGCCGTGGATTGATGACGACCTCACTTGGCATGCCAAGGCGCTTGCGCAGATGGATGTCCGGTCCGCGGAAGTTGCTCCGAAGCCGCTCCGCGTCGAAAAGGCCAGCCCCGTCAAGAGACCCTGCTCCTGCGAGGCCGTGGGTCGCCGCGTCATCAAAGACGCCGGTGCCGCCCACCGCTTGACAATTGTCGATGGAGCCGCGCCGCGCACAGGGGCCAGCGTCTGCCGCGCGAGTAAGGAAACCATCCAGGACGTTACCGCCCATTGCGCGTCCATGCCGCAGGCGGCGGAGTAGGGGCGGCAAAGCTGAATCCAAGCCATGGCTATCGTTACCAGTTCCAACAAGGCTTGTTCGATCAATCCGCTGAAGATGAGCCAGCCGATCGGTGGCTCCTTTGCCTTCCTGGGGCTTCGGGGTGCCATGCCACTCCTACACGGCTCTCAAGGCTGCACATCATTCGGCTTGACCCTGTTTGTCCGCCATTTCAAGGAGGCGGTGCCGCTGCAAACTACCGCAATGAGCGAGGTTGCGACCGTGCTCGGTGGATACGAGAATGTCGAGCAGGCTATTCTCAACATCTACAACCGCACCAACCCCGAAATTATTGGCATCAATTCGACCGGTGTCACCGAGACCAAGGGCGACGACGTCGACGCCTTCATTCGCCTCATTCGGCAGAAGCATCCGCAGCTTGAAAAACTTCCGCTCGTCTACGTATCGACGCCGGATTTCAAGGAGGCGTTTCAGGATGGTTGGGAAAAGACCGTGGCGCGAATGGTTGAGGTGCTTGTCGAACCTGTCGACGCGGCCGCACCGCGCGATCCCTCGCGCATTAATGTCCTGCCTGGCTGCCATCTCACCCCCGGCGACCTTGACGAGCTACGGACGATTGTTGAGGACTTCGGGCTAAGGCCGTCATTCCTCCCAGACATCGCCGGTTCACTCGACGGTCACATCCCCGACGAGTTCACGTCGACCACGATCGGTGGGATCGGGGTCGACGAGATCGCGACCATGGGGCAGGCGGCTTGGACCATCGCAATCGGAGCCCAGATGAGGTGCGCAGCCGAGGCGATGCAGGCGAAGACGGGCGTGCCGTTCCGGCTGTTCGAGCGTGTCTGTGGCCTCGTCCCCAACGATGTATTCATCGCTTTTGTGAGCGAAATCAGCGGCAGGCCCGTGCCCGCGAAATATCGCCGGCAGCGTGGCCAACTCGCGGACGCCATGCTGGATGCGCATTTCCATATCGGCGGTCGAAAGCTCGCCATCGGGGCGGAGCCCGACCTCTTATTCGACGTCTCCAGCATGCTCTACGAGATGGGCGTGCAGGTGACGGCCGCGGTGACGACAACAGCGTCTTCTGTGCTCGAACGCGTGGCGATCGGAGAAGTCGTCATCGGCGATCTGGAAGATCTGGAGGACCTTGCCAAGGCGCGGGACTGCGATCTCTTGATCTCCCATTCGCACGGTCGCCAGGCGGCGGCGCGGTTGAACATTCCGTTCTTCCGAGCCGGCTTTCCGATGTTCGATCGCCTTGGCGCAGCTTACCAGATGACGGTCGGCTATCGCGGCACGCGCGAGCTCATCTTTGCACTCGCCAATCTCATCGTTGCCGATCGCGAGGACAACCGCCAGCCGACGCCGGACACCTGGCGCACCACTTAGAACGGCCCGCATGTCGTTCTGCCGCGGCTGGATTGACGGAAGAGAGGAATACGCCGATGAAAGTCGCATTCGCCACCCAGGATCTGAAGCACGTCGATGCCCATTTTGGTTGGGCCAAAAACATCGCCATCTATGATGTCAGACCCGAGGGCCACCGCTTGGTCGAGGTTATTCAGTTCGATGGTGAACTCAACGAAGATGGCAATGAGGACAAGCTGGCGCCGAAGGTCAAAGCCATCAAAGACTGCGCCATCCTCTACGTTGCTGCTATCGGCGGCTCCGGCGCCGCTCGCGTCGTCGCAAGTAATATCCATCCGATCAAGGTGAGCCAGCCTGAAGCGATCGACGATCTTTGCATCAAGCTTGAAGGTGTATTGAAAGGCTCGCCGCCACCTTGGTTGCGCAAAGTGCTCGCTACGGAAGGGGATCGCTCGTTTGATTTCGAGGACTGAGGAAGATAATCATGACTGAAGCGGCTGAATTGATCCAACCCGGCTCTGAGGCGGAGGCGCCCTTTGTGAAGGAGCTCGTCAAGATCTGGCGCGCCCAGGACGGGCATGGCGCTTGGGAAGGCAAGAAGGATCTCGAGCTGCTTGAGCCCTATGTTCTCGACCGGGAGAAGCGCCGTGCCTTACCCATCGTCGGCGATCCCGATCCGGACACGATCTGGCGGCTGGAATTGTTCTTCAACGCCGTTGCAGTGTCTATTGAGAAGGGTACCGGCGTCATGATCTCGCCGATGCTGAAAATGCACCATGAGGGCTTTGGCCGCATAGTGTTAATCGGTGGACGGCTCATTGTCGTAAACAAGCAACTGCGCGATGTGCATCGTTTCGGCTTTGACACTCTCTCAAAGCTGATCAAGGACGGTGACACATATGTCGACAGCGGAATCGAGATGATCCGCAGTTTTCCGGAAGTCGCGAATTACTGAGGTGACGAATGAGCGATCTTGAGGCACTGAAGGCCGAGATCAAGAAGCTGTCGGCCAAAGCCACTCAGGCAAAGATGGATCTCCACGACTTCGCCGAGGAATTGCCGGTCAACTGGACCTCGATCCTAAGTGTTGCCCAAAAGGTCCACGACGCCTTCGACGAGCTCGAGCGTAAGCGCGAGGATCTTAAGGCGCGGGAAAAAGCATACGGATCGTGACCATGTCATTTGCAACGCGCGACGGCCGCGTCTGGAATCCGAAGTATCTGGTTTCCATCGATCCAAAGAAGTGCATCGGCTGCGGCCGGTGTTACAAGGTGTGTGGCCGCGAGGTCATGATGCTGAAGGGCATGAACGAGAACGGCGAGATGATTGATCTCGAAGACGATGATGACGAGGTCGAGAAGAAGGTCATGGTGCTAAACGATAACGGAGCGTGCATCGGCTGCGGCGCCTGCGCCCGGGTGTGTCCGACCAACTGCCAGACCCACGCTTCAGCTGCTTCAGGCTAACCATCGCGAACAGAGAAGCGGTAAAGACCCTTGGATCTTCTGCAGCGGAGCAAGCCTGTTGACACCGGAGACACGGTCGCCTGATGCTGCTATGCGCGGCGCCGAACCCCGCTCCATCGCCGTCTTAACCTTCATGTAGCTTGCGGCGGGCGCGCTCGGCGCGCGCGTCAGCCCGCTATGTCGACGATCTGCTCGCGGGACGTATTCCGAGACCGCTGCGGCAGGCTCTGACCGACGCGCAGCGGTGCGCCCTTTCCGAAGCTGCGGACAAGCTCGATGATCTGCGCCACGAGAGCCTCAAAGACTGATCAGTCTTCAATTTCGGTCTCCGTACACGCCGGGTCGGCATACAAAAAAGTTAGATTGCAGAAACCTTCCAACGGTGGCTCGTTGCATCTACGATCCGCTGCGATGGCTTGCCGATATGCGGCGCCGGCCGAGCCACCGTCGCGGAATCCGCGTTTGAGAGAACCGTGGACGCACGGGGCCGACGGATCTCTCCTTATGGCGGACTATCACCGGGCCGCATCACGGCTGAAGGGCGCGCTGATAGATCCGAGGGCCTGATGACGTTTCGCAAGGCGCTGCCTCTGGCGATCGATTTTCCAACTGGCGAGTGTTGGTGGAGTGCGCGAAAGTTCGCAGGCCATGCGACTGGCGGCACGAAATGGCGCCGAAAATCTGGCGCCCACCGATGGAATCGTCCAGTACCTGGCGTAACTGTTTCAATCTGGCGACTATACGGCGCTTCTACGCGTCGCGGCATGAGCTGCACCGCTCATGCTGGTGTGGTTGCGGCTTCGCAAGAAGCTGCATGAGTGCGGCCATCGGTGCGCCAGGAGTGCGGCACATTCCTGCTTGAGCGTCGGGAGATGGCGCTCTAGACGCGGGTACTTGATCTTGGCGCTTCTCACCGTCTTCCCCGCGCCTATCTGTGAAAATTCCCGATGACGCGGGGGATTCTGCACTTGGAGCGCTTGAAGCCAGCTCCACGCAGATATGACGCTGCGAGTTGCAGAAAAAAGTCAACACTACTCCTGCTACTCGATCCCCTCTTCACGTGCCTTCATCATCGCAGCAATGCGAAACCGCTCGTGGATGGCGACGGGATTGGCGAGCATATCAGCCTCGGTTTCCTTGAAGGCGGCAAGAACGATCTCTGCTTCCTCGCGCGTCAACGGGACGCGGCCGGCCGTGTGGGTCGCGTTAGGTACTGCGGACAGGATCGCTCGGCGGTAAGGATGATCCTTGACTTCCATGAGCTCATTAGCTTCGAGCTTGCCCCCGAGCAGGATTGCCAGCCCTAGTACCTCGAGCTTGCGGCCGTCCTGGGTGGTCTTGACAAGCGTTGCCATTTCTATTCTGCCTCCTGTGTAGCAACCCACATATGGCCCGGTCTTCCAAGTGCGACGCTTTGCCAAATCACGCGATCATCCGCCTCGAAGAGAGGTGTCCGTTCCGCGAACATCGACCACGTAGAAAGTTGCTCGGGGTCGTAGCACAATGGCGGATGGGTCTGCTGATGCTTTCGCAATTGTCTTCTTTAGATTGTCTGCCCCGCGGACAAGTCCCTCACCACCCCGCCAACGGCCTAGGAGGATGGAAGAAGCGATGCGATCGGGCGCGAAGTTAGACGGGACGGTTCTCGTTGCGGTTCCTTACTGGCTGCATCTTGGCGAGCCCCTCCTCGTAGGAGAGTTCGGCATAAGAGGCATCGACGCTCTTGGCGGCATCGAGCAGATGATCGAGCTTGCCGGCAGTATCGAGTTTCTTGATGTCGTTCTTATCGACGCCCGTGAGATCCATCATCTCCTTCCACACCGTCGACTCGTCACATGGCAGCACGTGGAATGTGATGTCGCCGAACTTGATGCGATATTTCGCCAGCAGATCGATGTTGTTGCAGAAAATGAAATAGGTGCCCTTCGGGCTTAAATCGCCGTCCAGTACTTTTACGACATCGGCAAGATATTCGAAAGAATGCAAGTAGCCAGCCAGTACCGGGATCGTGGTCTGCCCTTCGTCTGCGACCGTCAATACCTGTTCGATCGAATAGTCGGGCGGACGCTTCTCGTCTGCGAGCTGAGCTTGGAACCTTAGCGCAATGTCGCCGCGGAAGCCGAAGCGGCCAGGCTTCGTTGTGTCACCCTTCAGCACCGCATTTAGCAACCGACCTTCCTTATTGAGTCGGCAAAAAACGGTGTTGTCGATCGACGTCATGAAATCCTCCTCGTTTGATGTGGCGGGGCAAATGTCGCACGTAGTCTCGCGTGCCCTATGCAAATTATTTGCCGTCCTCACATATGCGGAAAAGGTCAGAGAAGTGCCGTCTTCGATGTGGGCAGACATGCGTAGTTGGCGGCGCGGTGATGTCGCGCCAGACTTTCCAAAAATTTAAAGCCTTGTGTCGCAATCCCGACACGCCTTACAAGGCAGTCACGCGACATTTTGCAGAAACCCAGCATTGTCAGCGGTGTAATCGCTGGCATGGGACTTGCCCAACTCATCCCGAACTGGCGCGGTAGTGAGGGATAACGATGATCGAACTGACGAAGAGTGCGGAGAACGCGTTGAAGAGCGCGATCTCTACGGCGGCGAAGCCCATGACGGGCTTGCGGATAATGGTCGAAGCTGGCGGATGTTCCGGATTCAAATACACGATGGGACTTGCCGACGAGCCAAAGCCCGATGAGACCGTGATTGAGCGAGGCGGCATCAAGCTGTTTGTCGACAACAACAGTCAGGAGCATCTTGCCGGAACGACGATCGACTTTGTGGTGGCGCTGGAAGGCTCCGGTTTCACGTTCAGCAATCCCAACGCAAAGTCGAGCTGCTCATGCGGCAAGTCCTTTAGCTAGTGCCACGTTCGGACCAAGTTAGCACAGAAAGACCTCGAACAATGCTTGTCGAGACCGCACAAATGGGCCGGCCGGAGGTCGCAAGACCTGCCGAATTCGAGCAGATCGTACGCGCTGTGCTCGATGAAGTCCGGCCAAATCCGCAGCATGACGGCGGATGTTGTGAGTTTGTCGGAATCGATGGCAACAAGATCATGGTCACGCTCACGGGCGCCTGCGTTTTCTGCCAACTTGCGAGTGCTACTCTGGAAGGCATCCAGGCACGCCTCGTTGAACGGCTTGGCAAGTTCGTTCGTCTGGTCCCTCCCTGTCGCGGGACACATCAACGCCAAACACTAACGAAGGCGTAAGGTGCAAGCGATCTACCTTGACAATAACGCAACGACTCGAACGGATCCGTCCGTTGTCTCGGCGATGCTGCCGTTTTTCTCCGAACGATTCGGCAACGCCTCGTCGGCGCATGCTGTAGGCAGCGAAGTCGCTGAAAGCATAAGACAGGCTCGCAGGAGCGTGCAGGCGCTGATCGGTGCAGCCTTTGATCACGAGGTCGTATTTACCTCGGGCGGTACCGAATCGGATAATACGGCGATTCTCTCAGCACTTGCCGTGCAGGAGCGACGCGACGAACTCGTCACCACGACTGTCGAACATCCGGCGGTGCTATCGCTCGCAGACGAACTCGGCCGTCGCGGCAACAAATGTCATCTCGTTCCCGTCGACTGCTCTGGCCGAATCGATATCGATGCTTATCGCCGTGCGCTGTCCCCGCGCACGGCAGTCGTCTCCATCATGTGGGCCAATAATGAGACCGGAACGATTTTCCCCGTGGAGGTCCTCGCCACAATGGCGCGGTCCATTGGCGCGCTCTTTCACACTGATGCGGTGCAGGCTGTGGGGCGAATGCCTATCGACGTGAAGACCACCGATATCGACATGCTGTCGCTTTCCGGCCATAAGCTGCATGGTCCAAAAGGGATTGGCGCGCTCTATGTGCGCAAGGACACTAAGTTCAGGCGGCTGATATTCGGCGGGCCGCAAGAGCGCCGCCGACGTTCCGGCACCGAGAACGTACCCGGTATCATCGGGTTGGGGAAGGCTGCAGAGCTTGCTGCCGTGGAACTCGGTGGGGACGGGCTGAAAATGGCCGCGTTGCGCGACCGGCTGGAGCAGGGCGTTCTTGAGTTTGGCAATTGCGTGGTGCTCGGCGACGACGAGTGTCGCCTGCCAAACACGTCGAATATCGCCTTCGGGCACCTCGAAGGGGAAGCTATTGTCCATCATTTGAATCGCGCCGGCGTTGCCGCCTCCATCGGATCAGCCTGCGCGTCAGGTTCCATGGAGCCGTCGCATGTGCTTCGAGCGATGAACGTACCCTCGAATTTGCTGCGCGGCGCGATCCGCTTCTCGTTGTCTCGCGAGACCACCTGCGAGGAGATCGATCATGTCCTTGTTATGCTGCGAAACATCATCACTAAACTGGATAGGGGCGTCACCTGAAAGGCCACAGCGTGCCGGATCCATCTCTCGATGCAATGAGGTCTTTCCGATGAAAATTATCATACGTCGTTCACCTGAAGCTGGCCTCTCGATTTACGTCCCAAAAAAGGATCTCGAAGAATCGATCGTTGAATCCGAGCATGAGGCACTGTGGGGCGGCTGGATCAGAATCGCCAATGGCTGGGTGCTCGACCTGCCGCGGATGGCGAGCGACACCACTTTGCCGATTACGATCAACGTCAGGAGGCGTGACGGCGACAGAGAAGAGACGTGACCGTGCCGGCTCCGCAGATCGAGTTCGTCGATGGGCCGGCGGCCGAAGCCATGCTCCGCCAAGTTGCGCAGGAGCTTCGTAGTGGCAATGTTGTTCCTTATCTCGGGCCAGGCTTGGTGGAATTGTCGAACGCGCCCGTGCCGACACATCCGGAGGACTTGGCGGCATTCTTCGGCACCAAGGTAACGTTGCCAAAGCGCGCGAGAGGAAATGCCTGGGCCTGCGCACAACACATCGAAACCACGAAGCATCGCAGCATCGTGACAGCGATGATGACGGATGCCTTTAGCGCAGCGTTCGCGCCGACGGAATTACAGCGGCATCTTGCGACGCTGCCGCTGCCGCTGATCGTCGATAGCTGGTATGATGGTGCGATGCGCCAAGCGCTTGCCGGACGTAGCAATTGGGGCGAGATCCAAGGAATTCCGCGCGCCGGTCTCAGTGACGAACGCTGGTACCGCTTCTACGATGCCGCAGGCGCCGAAGTCGATTGCTCTCTGGCAAGAAGTTGGACAACGGTTCTCTACAAGCCGCACGGCAGCGTCACCCCGGCGAAGAATTTCCTGGTCTCCGATGCCGACTATGTTGAGGTGCTGACGGAAATCGACATACAGACGCCGATTCCCGACGAGGTGAAGGCTCGCCGCACCGGCCGCAGACTCCTGTTTCTGGGCTGCCGCTTCAACGACCAGCTCCTGCGCACCTATGCGCGACAGGTCTCAAAGCGCTCGTCCGACGTCCACTATGCCGTGGTCGGGCCCGACACGCTCTCCAAGAATGAGCTCCGCTTCCTGGTTGACCAAGGCCTGACGCCACTCGCAGTTCCGCTTACACGTGTCCTTGAGATCGTTCTGGCGGATTAACAGACGCCTCTCGCGTTGTCATTTAACCGCCAGTTCGTCAGGGCATCCTCTGCTGCGTGCTATTTCTATCATTGCGCATGTCAGCTTTCCAACACGGAGGAACATTGGATGCTTTGCTAACTCATTGGACAAGACGATGAAAGTCGTGAGCCGGAGCCATGGCACGCCGGTTGCTAAGATGCGGATACCGGAAACTTCTCAGGCCTGAAGGGAGAACTGGGCAAATGGGGGCTCTAACGCATCGGAAATCATCAAGCGACGCAGTTGGGAACGGCGAGATCAGGCTGTCGATTGCCGAGCACAAGGGCTGCGGTGCGACGGGCCGCAGCGGGAGAGCTAGATGCGGCTCGCCGGCAGGCCCCAGTGATCTGCCAGCTGAGACGTGGGAGAAGGTGAAGAACCATCCCTGTTATAGCGAGGAAGCGCATCATCACTATGCGCGCATGCATGTCGCGGTCGCGCCGGCCTGCAACATCCAGTGCAACTACTGCAACCGCAAATATGATTGCGCCAATGAATCGCGCCCGGGCGTGGTCAGCGAGAGGCTCACGCCCGAGCAGGCCGCCAGGAAAGTGATGGCGGTCGCCTCTACCATCCCGCGGATGACCGTGCTTGGCATCGCCGGTCCTGGCGATCCACTCGCCAACCCGGAAAAGACCTTCAAGACGTTCGAACTCGTCCATAAGGTTGCGCCCGATCTGAAGCTGTGCTTGTCAACCAACGGTCTTGCGCTACCCGATCACATCGAAAACATCGCCAAATTCAACGTTGACCATGTCACGATTACGATCAATATGATCAACCCCGAAATCGGCGCAAAGATCTATCCCTGGATCTTCTACAAACACAAACGCTACACCGGCATCGAAGCTGCAAAGTTTCTTACTGATCGTCAGCTCCAGGGCCTGGAGATGCTCACTGGGCGCGGCATTCTCTGTAAGATCAACTCCGTCATGATCCCTGGGATCAACGACCGACACCTCATCGAGGTCAATAAGAGCGTAACGCGGCGCGGCGCCTTCCTGCACAATATCATGCCACTGATATCCTCGCCCGAGCACGGAACCGTGTTCGGCCTGAACGGGCAGCGTGGCCCGACGGCGCGGGAATTGAAGGCGCTGCAGGATAACTGCGAGGGAGATCTGCACATGATGAGGCACTGCCGCCAGTGCCGCGCCGACGCGGTCGGTCTGCTCGGGGAGGACCGTCGTGCCGAATTCAGCATGGAGAGGATCGAGCGGATGGATGTCAAGTACGATGTTGAAAGCCGCAAGGCTTATCAAGCTAAAGTAGAGGAAGAGCGCGCCGCCAAGGCAGCCGCTGAGTGCGCGGAGCTTGCGGAACGCGCAGATAACTTCGGCGGCATTAAGGTGCTGGTGGCGGTCGCGACAAAGAGCTCGAGCCTCATCAACGAGCACTTTGGTCACGCCAGGGAATTCCAAGTCTATGAGCTCTCCTCCGGTGGCGTCAAGTTCATCGGCCATCGCCGCGTCGATCTGTACTGCCAGGGTGGCTATGCGGACGAAGGAAGCCTCGCGACTATTATCCATGCTATCAGCGATTGCCACGCGGTGTTCATTGCCAAAGTCGGCGGCTGTCCGAGGGACGAGTTGATCAAGGCCGGCGTCGAGCCGGTCGATCAATACGCTCATGAGCCTATCGATAAGTCGGCGATCGCCTGGTTCAAGGCCTATCTAGACAGGGTCGACAGTGGCGCGATCAAACATATCGAGCGTGGGGATGCGGCGATCCATCGGGGCACGTTGAATTCCGCGGCATGAGATTGGATCAAACGATGCCGTTCAAAATCATCGCCTCTCAGTGCACGAGCTGCTCGGCCTGCGAGCCACAATGCCCGAGTGTCGCGATCGCGGAGAAGAACGGAGCCTTCGTGATCGATCCCAAGAAATGCTGCGAATGCATCGGCTATTTTGACGAGCCCCAATGCGTGGCAGTCTGCCCAGTCGACAACACCTGTGTCGTCGACACCTCGCTACCACGCTACCAGGCGCCCGCTTGAGGGGACGACAGGACATGAACTTTGGGAATTTATTAGCGATCCGCATGAAGCTTCAAGCTGGCGCACGCGCCGGCTGCGACCTCTGCCTTGCGATTAGCCCGATCGGATGTCCCGGGCTCGGCTGTGGGAGCAGCCTGCTCGAAAGATCGCGGTTCCCTGATGCTCTTTCCGAGCGCGATTACGTCAGGCCGTTTACTCACCGGGAGAGCTCGCTACCGAACGGCGGTGTGACGACCGATTTTGTCGATAAGCCGAAGCAGACTAGCATATTGCAGAATCGCAAGTCAGTCTCTTGCGGACACCATTGATTGCAAGTGACCAGCGATGCCAGCTGCTCTGTTCAGTCCGCAATCCGAGATCAACGAAGCGCTCCTCACCAGCACCTTGCTTGGAGATGGGCTGCCCAGCGAGGCGGAGCATCACCTATGGCAAGCGAGCCTCTCCTATCACCTTGATGATATTGCCGAAAGCCACTTGCGCAAGGCTGAAGCGCTCGCACCCGCGCACGCGGCGGTGCTGATCGGCCTCTTTCGTTTTTATTTCTATAAAGCGCGCCTCACCGAGGCGCTTCAGCTTGCCAAGCGCTGTATAAGCAAGGCGGCCGAGGCCAACAGTCTCCCCTCCGACTGGCGCCTTGTACGAGCTGATCATGCGCAGTTCAGCCACTATGAAAAAATCCTGCCTCGCTTCTTCCTGTTTTCGCTGAAAGGATACGCTTACCTGCAGGTGCGCCTCGGTCAAACCGAGGAAGGTCGACTAGCCGTCCAAAAACTCCTGGAGCTCGATCCCACCGACAAGATTGGCGCCAAGGTTCTTCTGCGCGTACTCGAACGCATGGGGGAGGATGAGTGACGACATTAACGACCTCCGAAATTGGAAGGGCGACCAAGTCGATTGCGCCTCCTTTCTGTTGCCACCGTTGCTCAGCGACAAGAAACCGTGCATTGGAGCGCCGTCCGTCGTCTGTCCAAGCGCCATGCTCTGCAACTTGGCAACGATCCTCATCACGATGTTAGGATGTGGGTCGCAAACACCACTTGAAGGCTATGAACTGCTGTCGCTGGCCGCGGATGAATATGACTACGTTCGCCCTGTAGTTGCACGGCGGAGCACGCCATTGCTGCTCTACAGACTGACCCCGACGGGGAAGCTGAAGTCGGCGCGTCGTGGCGCGACGCGTCCCGCAGGAATGGTTGCTCAGTATGGTCGATAACCGTGACGCGTCGGTGGGGTTACAGGTCGCCCGACGCTTGTCGGCGTCGCTCCTGGCTCCTTTGCGCCGTGACTCGGATTGGCGCATCCGGCACGAGGACGCAAGCCGGATCGCGCCCTCCCAACTTGTAGGCCTTGCCGATGATCACTATCGCCTGGCGTGCGAGCTCGCGGCGGCTCTGCAGCCATAACAAAGGAGTCCGGCGTGAGCAACATTGTTCCCGACAGTGACATAGTCGAGCTGACGGCACCGCCGTTCTTCGACTTTGGCGAGAAGGTGCGTGCCAACCGCACCATCCGCAATGACGGTACCTATGCCGGCAAAGAGATCGGCGACATCCTGGCGAAGAAGGGCGAGGTCGGCTACGTCGTATCGATCGGCACTTTCTTGCAACAGTTTTACATTTACGGCGTCGAGTTCATCGAAAGCGGCAACCGTGTTGGCATGAAGCGCAAGGAACTTGATCCGGTCATCCCATCCGACAGCGAAGACCTGCTGTTGCCGGGAGCCAAATCACGGTGATCAAAGTCAAGCTGCTAAAATATCACCGGGCCCAGCGCGTTAAGCGATGCTCGACTTGATCAATGAAGGGTCCTTCTCTGATGCTCCAGCGGAAGGAATCCTGGTCAGTTTCGACGCGTCATCTGAGTTGGCCGGCATACGGGAGCAAACCTGCCGATCTATCTCGTGAGGTCGGTGAGCGGTTGGTCGTCGGATGCCTCGAAAGAGAAATCTGCATGATTTAGAAAGTAGACCGATGAAACCTATCTTGGGAACTAATCCCGGGGACCCATGCACCCCAACGACATCGACCGCAAGCGAACCGAGCGCGCGCTAAAGTCGAGAGAACGTTACCGTTACGTCTCAGTGAATATCAGCGTAGTTTCCGGCGGCTACTTGATCGAAAGTCCGTGCTGCTCGCGCAATATCGGCGTCGAGGGCGGCGTCATGGACGTGGCCATGCTGCAGCACGACGGCACAAGCGCCAGCTGGCACGTGTTCCGAAAGGATCACAAGCAGGGCATCTGGAAACTGCACCCGACGCACCGGCGCTTGGCAGCGGTTACCGATCTCTTGAACACCGATCCGGAACGCGTGTTCTGGCAAATAAGGACCGCCGGATTGCTTTGGAAGCAGGCGAAATTGCGGCCATCGAACAGGTGCTCGCGTCGTGTGATGATGCGTCTCAAGCCTATAAGGCGTTGCGACAGAAATACCCGCACCTCGCCTGGATCCTGCGACTCCTCCGACCTCACCGAAACACCGTTTCGCAGCACCTGGCAATTCGACCTACATTTGCTTGATAGCGCAGATCATTGTACGCGGATCACGGACGATCCGGCGCGGGCGACCGGCGTTGTGCTGGCCAAGCGGAGGAGAGAGCCCTGACCGTCACTCGTATCAGCCGGACGAGCGTTCGGCTGGCCACAGCCGAAACAGGGCAGTTCAGCGATCTCACAGTGACTCTCGCGGGTCTTCGCCGGGCCAATGGGCCATTTCTGGAGCGAAAGCGCAACCGGCCGCTCGCTGACTAGCACGACACGGTTGGCATGAAGTACGCCTCAAGGTCGATGCTCGGCGTATACGTCGTCGCCGCATTTCTTGAGCCCGACGGAAAGCCGAGCAGCCTCATCTCCGCATGACGTAGTCGATCGAAACACTATTGTTATCTTCGCGACAGTTCGCTCGCGGGGTTGTCGGCGAACGGACGCAAGATTGGCATCCGCCTCGGCGGAAGTGTCTCAAATGGTCCTCTCTAAAGTTGGTGTGGAGCTTGCATGAAACAGCAAGAGCAGGGAGTCAGGGACATGGTTATCGCCGGGCCGGCAATCGAAGACTTGATCCGCGAGGCGCTTCCAGAGGCTGATGTGATCGTGACCGAGCTGGCGGGCGCCGGACACCACTGTGGGGCACGAATCGTCTCGCGGGCTTTTGCAGGTAAGAGCCGCATCCAACAGCATCGGATGATCTATGCCGCGTTAGGGGGAAAACTGATCGATACATTCGACGCGCTCGTCCTCCAAACGGCGGTGTCGCATTGAGCCACTTGCAAGGAAGTGACACGGTGAGCAATCTACCCGAAACGTCAGTTGCGGACGTGGCATCAAGTCATCTTTGACCTAGCCGATCATCCTGTGGCTCAATGCCAGAGTTGGATCTCTCGGCGACTGCGACATCGCTCCCCAGAGTTCCAGGTCGGATGAGTTCACCACTCTTGAAAACAGGCGCATTGCAATAACAGAAGTATGAGCGGAAGCATGAACGAGTTCGAACTCCCACAGATCTACCGGCATCACGTTTTTGCCTGCCACACTCAGCGCCCACCCGACCATCCGCACGGCAGCTGCGGGGCGGCGGGCGGTGGACCGTTGTGGGAACGGCTCGGCAAAGCGATCGAGGCGAGAGGGCTGGTCGATATCGGCTTCACCGCAGCCGGCTGTCTCGGCTTCTGCGGCTCCGGTCCTCTGATGGTCGTCTATCCTGACGGTGTCTGGTATCGTCCGAGTACACCGGAGGACATTGACGAGATTGTTGAGTCTCATCTGAAGAATGGCCGCCGCGTCGATCGCCTCGTCATCGTGCTCACACGAAGCTAGCGGCTCCTTGCTTTCCCTTTGCGGGAGATGGTGCCTTGGGTGGGCTTCGGCCACCGTAAGAAGGACGGCGATGGCGTGCCGTCGGTCGTGCCTGTCGACTATTTTCCGAGCATGAGCGGGCGCTCAACGCGCGGCGGGTGGCACGCTAGTTGCTATTCGATTGCTGCAGCTACGAGTTAGGGCTGAGGCCACGCCGGCGCCTATGGCGAGCGATGTTCTCCTTCCCGATGCCCGTGTGCCCACGTTTCTGAGAGAGAAACAATCCTGCGCAAGCCGAGCGCGAAATCATTGGCAATCGGTTGATGGAGAACAGCATGTCTTCACTGAGACAAATCGCGTTTTACGGCAAGGGCGGTATCGGCAAATCGACGACATCGCAGAACACGCTCGCAGCCCTTGCCGAGATGGGTCACAAGATCCTGATCGTCGGCTGCGATCCGAAGGCGGACTCGACCCGCTTGATCCTGCACGCCAAGGCGCAGGACACGATCTTGAGTCTCGCGGCAAGCGCCGGCAGCGTCGAGGACCTCGAGATCGAGGACGTCTTGAAGGTCGGTTACAAAGACATTCGCTGCGTCGAATCCGGTGGTCCGGAGCCGGGAGTGGGGTGCGCCGGCCGGGGCGTCATCACCTCGATCAATTTCTTGGAAGAGAACGGCGCCTATGAGGATATCGACTACGTGTCGTACGATGTGCTCGGCGACGTCGTCTGCGGCGGCTTTGCGATGCCGATACGCGAGAACAAGGCGCAAGAGATCTACATCGTCATGTCCGGCGAGATGATGGCGATGTACGCTGCCAACAACATCTCCAAGGGCATTCTGAAGTATGCCAATTCCGGCGGCGTGCGGCTCGGCGGCTTGATCTGTAACGAGCGGCAGACCGACAAGGAGCTGGAGCTGGCAGAAGCACTCGCCAAGAAGCTCGGCACCCAGCTGATCCACTTCGTGCCCCGTGACAACGTCGTCCAACACGCCGAGCTACGCCGCATGACGGTGCTGGAATATGCACCGGACTGCAAGCAGGCTGACCACTATCGCAATCTCGCGACCAAAATCCATAACAATGGCGGCAATGGCATCATCCCGACCCCGATCAGCATGGACGAGCTTGAGGACATGCTGATGGAGCACGGCATCATGAAGCAGATCGACGAAAGCCAGGTCGGCAAAACCGCTTCAGAGCTTGCTGCGCTTTCAGCGTAACTATTGTGTCGATCGTCAGAAAGAGGGCCAAAACTGACACGGTCCGACCGATGGAGTTGTCAATGTATGCAGCGCAAACAGATCTAATCACTGCGATATCAACTCCGTCGGACGGGACCTCCCCTGACAGACGGCATGCCGGAATTGAACTCTACCATCTTCTATCTGGCTGCGATCCAGTCGACGCCGACGTAAGGGATGACGACAATTTTGACCGGCACGTGCTCGCCTCTGTTCTTTGTGCGGCGGTAATGGATGGAGGGTCGCTTCCCGACCGCGCGGGCCTGACGGTGGAGGAGCTCAATGAACTCCTGGCGAAATGTTTCCCATTCGCGCCGGTGCGGGTCACCGTCTCGATGCAAAAGGCCGGTTCGGCCAGCGACGAGGAGATAATGGTGCGTGACCTCCTGCTGGCACAGCGATCGACCAAGGGCGAAATCAGTCGCTGGCTGGCAGCCATGATCGCGCGGCGTGCGATGGAGCCGAACCATTTGTGGGAAGATCTCGGATTGCGTGAGCGGGCTGAGTTGTCGCGTCTGTTGGCAAGACATTTCGCGCCGCTGGCTGCGCAAAACTCCAAAAATATGCGCTGGAAGCGTTTCTTTTATCGAAGATTGTGCGAGGACGAGGGGTGGGCGATGTGCACCACGCCAGTGTGTGCGGAATGCATCGACTTCAATCACTGCTTCGGTGAGGAGAGCGGCGAGAGCCGGATGGCGGAGCGCTCTAGCGATCATTTGCGCGAATTCAAAAGTCATGTGGAAGCTTCCGGCAGTCCGCAAGCGTGAGTGAATCGACCATGGACGCGTTCCCCGCCAACAGCCTCGCGGGGCCCCCGAAGCTGAGGCGCTCGAACTCTCGCGCGATGGGAAAGTCCGCGAAAGCGTGCATGCGGAAGTTGCGAGAGGCGGCCCTGCGGCCGACACGCCGGCGTGTGCTGCTTTGTTCTTCGATATGCCGATCACTGAATTGGGTATCCCAACTTGAACTCGTGCGGACACAGGCGGAGAATATCCAAGCGCCCCCCCAGAATGCACCGAAGGTGAAACCGCCTTATGCCTTCAGTGACTGTCAAGCACTTCATTGAAATACGCCAATGCTTCTTCGACGGTTCTGGTGCTGATCGAAAGCTGCTCTGCTCAGTTGCTGTTCGCCGGGAAGACCGCCACGTCACTGCCGAGATGCTCTTCCATGAGGCGATCGAAGCCAACATCAAACTCTCGATTGCGACCGTATACAACACGCCGAACCAGTTCACGCAAGCTGGCTTATTGCGCCGCATCATGCCTGACAGCTTAAAGTCATTCTTTGACATCGATACCAGCAAACACCCGCATTTCTATCTTATCGGCGAAGACAATTTGATCAACATCCCCGAATGGCCCTTGCTCGCGCAGATGCCGGAGGCCTTGCCGGCTTCGAGATTGCCCAGCTCGACATCATCGTCCGCAGTCGCCGTAGGCCGATGGACATATGTGGCGTTGGGTCTCCGACATTGTCGCATTTACGACTGGTTCAGCCGCTGCCCAGAAACGCTGTGATTCCAAGAGTCTGCATCACTCAATCGCTCTGGCACAGCTGTTGCTCACGATTTGGCGGAAAGACGGGAATGCGCACATGGCCTTCGGTGGAACGGCTCTCACCTGCAAGTCGCAGACAGGACAGATAGTCCTGAACGACACCACGTTACGCGACGGCGAGCAGGCACCCGGCGTGGCCTTTACAACAGCGGAAAAAGTATCGATCGCACGTGCGTTAGCAAATGCCGGAATTACCGAGATCGAGGCCGGTACGCCGGCTATGGGCCATGAAGAGGTCAGCGCGATCCGCGCTGTTGTCGACGCTGACCTGGCGGCGACAATCATTGGCTGGTGCCGAATGAAACCCGCTGATGTCGATGCTGCAATCGAATCTGGTGTCTCGATGGTCAACGTCTCGATCCCATCCTCCGACGTGCAGATAGCTGCCAAGCTCGCCGGCGGCCGGGTCGCCGCGCTCGAGCAGGTAAGGCGGATCGTCGGCTACGCTCGCGACAGGGGGCTCGAGGTCGCAGTCGGAGGCGAAGACGCCTCGCGGGCCGACGTCAACTTCCTAGCCGAGCTGATCATCGCCGCAAAAGATGCCGGCGCTCGGCGCTTTCGCGTTGCCGATACCCTCAGCGTGCTCGATCCCGATGCAGCCTTTGCGTTGGTGGCGGCGCTACGTGCCGCCGCCGATCTCGAAATCGAATTCCACGGCCACGACGATTTGGGCCTAGCGACGGCTAACACGCTCGCCGCAATCAAGGCCGGCGCAACGCATGCCTCCGTCACCGTGATCGGTCTTGGCGAGCGTGCAGGCAACGCGCCGCTGGAAGAGGTCGCCGTCGCGCTCAAACAGCTCTATGGACGCGATACGGGCGTCGTGCTCTCGCAACTCAACAATGTCGCGGCCGTCGTCGCGGCCGCCGCCGTCCGAATCGTTCCGCTCAACAAGGCGATCGTCGGCGAGCATGTCTTTACCCACGAATCCGGCATCCATGTCGATGGCCTCTTGAAGGACCAGCGCAGCTATCAGGCGCTCGATCCACGGTTGCTCGGCCGCTCTAATCGCTTTGTTATCGGCAAACATTCAGGGCTCGCCGCTATCACCGCGCTGCTGGCTGAACTGCAGCTTTCCGTCAGCGCCGACGAAAGAAAGGTCATCCTTGCGCGCGTCCGCAAGCATGCCATCGAGCACAAGGGCGGGGTCGCGCGCGAGACTGTCATGGCGATTTGGCGCGAGGTCCATGAGCACTCCCTGCTGAACGGAATGTGAGGCCACCATGTTCCGAATAGCCGCTCTCTCTGTCATCGACCAGGTCGTTAAGCCGCCGCGTCAGCGTGTAGGCATCCCGATGATCAGGAAGCGGGCCACACGCAGTATTGCACCACGCTAGAAAGGCGGATGGAGACGACGAATGGTTGATGGAGTCCTGTTGAGATTGAGCAAGGCGGCTGCGGCCGAGGAGTTCTTCGACCTACTCGGCGTCAAGTACGATCCAAATGTCGTCAATGTAGCCCGGCTCCACATCTTGCAGCGCATGGGGCAGTACCTAGCGGATGAAGACTTGACGGCAGCAAGCGATGCATTGGTCGCCGAACGGTGTAGGGCCGTACTGGAACGGGCATACGCGGATTTCGTCTCTTCCTCTCCAATCAATCAACGGGTTTTCAAGGTCCTCAAGGAGGCCACCGCACCACACGCGAAGATAACGCCAAAGTTCGTGCAGCTGGACACGTTCAAGTGACCATGCTTCAACTTGAACGGACGCGTCCTCTTCCTGATCGTCTCACAAGGGCGATGGACCTAATGCCTCTGTACGATCTCCGACGCGTGCCGCCGCACGCTTGTCGGCTCTGGTGCCTCCTCCAGACAAGGGTCAAGCCGCTGTGGTCGTAAACATCTGTACTGATACGGTTCTTTTTTAGGTCGTGTGCACAGTTGGTACGACATTTGCTGTCTCTGTTCGCTGCAAAACCTTGGAGAAGCGAATGCGCATCGTCGTATGCATCAAGCAAGTCCCGCTCCCCGCGCAGAGTCGGGTGCCCTTTGTGAGCAAAACCATCATGCGTGAGAGGGGGAAGACCAACTAAGACCTGTTTGCACTCTGTAATGCGGCCTCCACGGCTCGCCGTTTGTGTCAACGCTTCTTCGCGTCGGGCCGCGTAGCAACGGCAGCTCAAACCGAGACTCCGGGGACGAACCGGACGCGATGCTGAGAGAGGCGGCCCCCAAGCGCCGAACGCACCTGCAAGTCGATCTCGCGAAGCTGGTGCGTGGCTGGTAAAGCAAGGAAACCAATATCATGAGCTCTACATCAAAAAGTCGTGCGCCGGCCGCTGCCTCTGGCCGCGCTGCGACCAAGAAGGAGTTGCCCGAGCACTTCAAGGCCTACAAACACGTCTGGGTCTTCGTCGAGCAGGAACGCGGAGTTGTGCACCCGGTGTCTTGGGAACTCATGGGTGCCGGCCGCAAGCTCGCCGATAAGCTCAAGGTCGATCTCGCCGCTGTCGTCATCGGCCCGGTAGGCGAGGCGACGCAGCAGGCGGCTGCTCAGTCCTTCTGCTATGACGCCGATCTCGTGTACATGGTTGCCCACGATCTTTTGGCCGACTATCGCAACGAGTCCTACACCAAGGCCCTGACCGACGTCGTCGATACCCATAAGCCGGAGATCCTGCTATTGGGCGCCACCACGCTCGGCCGCGATCTCGCAGGCTCGGTCGCCACTACGTTGCTTACGGGCCTTACTGCGGATTGCACAGAGCTTGATGTCGACGCGGACGGATCGCTCGCTGCTACGCGACCGACCTTCGGCGGCTCTTTGCTCTGCACGATCTACACGCTCAACTACCGCCCGCAAATGGCAACCGTCCGCCCACGTGTGATGCCGATGCCGAAGCGCGTCGCGCGCCCGGTCGGCCGCATCATCACTCACCCGCTCGGTCTCGTCGAACACGACATCGTCACAAAAGTGCTTTCCTTTCTGCCCGACCGCAATTCAGAAAAATCCAACCTCGCTTATGCCGACGCGGTCGTTGCGGGTGGCCTTGGGCTTGGATCACCGGAGAATTTCCAGCTGGTACATCGACTTGCGACCGTGCTTGGGGCCGAATACGGCAGTTCGCGACCGCTGGTACAGAAGGGCTGGGTCACCTCTGATCGCCAGATCGGTCAGACCGGCAAGACGATACGGCCAAAACTCTATATCGCCGCTGCCATTTCGGGTGCGATCCAGCACCGTGTCGGCGTCGAGGGGGCCGATCTGATCGTCGCTATCAACACGGATAAGAACGCGCCGATTTTCGACTTCGCTCATATAGGCATCGTTGCCGATGCCATCGAGCTGTTGCCGTCCCTCACCGCCGCCTTCCGCGCGCGGCTGTCGCCGCATTCCAGTGACCGGAAGCAGCTTGAAGGAGTACGATCATGATCGAGGAGAAGTTCGATGCCATCGTTGTCGGCGCAGGCATGGCCGGTAATGCCGCGGCACTCTCCATGGCCCAGCGTGGCATGAATGTGCTGCAGCTCGAACGCGGCGAGTACTCGGGCTCAAAGAACGTGCAGGGCGCGATCCTCTATGCGGACATGCTGGAGAAGCTAGTTCCAGATTTCCGTGACGACGCTCCGCTTGAGCGACACTTGGTCGAGCAGCGCTTCTGGATGCTGGACGACCGTTCGCACACCGGCTTGCACTACCGCTCGGACGACTTCAACGAGGACAAACCGAACCGCTACACCATCATCCGCGCTCAATTCGACAAATGGTTCTCGCAAAAAGTTCGCGAAGCCGGCGCCACAGTGTTATGTGAAACCACCGTCACGGAGCTCGCCCGAGACGCCAACGGTAAGGTCATCGGCGTTCGCACCGATCGCCGCGACGGGGAGATCCGTGCTGATGTCGTTGTCCTGGCGGAGGGCGTCAACGGCATGCTCGGTACGCGCGCTGGCCTGCGCGAGCGGCCAAGGCCCGAGAAGGTTGCGCTCGCAGTCAAGGAAATGCACTTCCTGCCCCGCGAAACCATCGAAGCGCGCTTCAACCTCAAGGGTGATGAGGGCGTAGTGATCGAAGCCGTCGGCACGATTTCTCGCGGCATGACCGGGATGGGCTTTATTTATGCCAACAAGGAATGCATCTCGCTTGGTATCGGCTGCTTGGTCGCCGACTTCCAGCGCACCGGCGAGACGCCTTACGGCTTGCTCGATCGGTTTAAGCGGCATCCTTCGGTCACACCGCTGATAGAAGGCTCCGAGGTGAAGGAATATTCCGCCCATCTGATCCCCGAGGGTGGGTTTAAGGCGATCCCGCAGCTTTACGGCAATGGCTGGGTCGTGGTCGGCGACGCGGCACAGCTTAACAACACAATCCATCGCGAAGGGTCAAACCTCGCGATGACCTCGGGCCGGATTGCGGCGGAAGCGATCCTTCAGATCAAGTCGCGAAGTCAACCGATGACCCCGCAAAACCTGGTGTTATACAAGAAGAAGCTCGATGAATCCTTCGTGATCAAGGACCTAAGGAAGTACAAAGATATGCCGGCGCTGATGCACACCCGGTCCCAAAACTTCTTCCTGACCTATCCGCAGCTCGTCTCCAAGGCTATGCAGAACTTTCTGCGTGTCGACGGTACACCCAAGATCGAAAAAGAGAAGCTCACACTGAAATCGTTCACCAGGGTGCGCTCGCGTAGCGGTCTGTTCGGCGACGCCTTTGGCCTCATGCGCGCATGGCGGTGAACAGAGAAACAGGAAGTACGAACCACGGAGAACGAACTATGTCGATCGAACCATCCATGCGTGTCGAGGACAAGCTATTCTATAACCGCTATCTCGTCGATACCGGCCGTCCCCATATCAAGGTGCGGCCGCACGCAAAGCCATCACCGCAGCTTTTGTCAATGCTCAAAGCCTGTCCAGCGCGCTGCTATGAGCTCAATGAAGGGGGCCAAGTGGAGGCTACAGTCGATGGCTGTATGGAATGCGGCACTTGCCGGATAATTTGCGAAGAGAGCGGCGACATCGAATGGAGCTATCCCCGAGGCGGCTACGGCGTGCTGTTCAAGTTCGGCTAGCTCGAAATAGGAGTCCTTTGGCGAAGATTCGACGATCAACAATTGCCAAGCTTCGAGCCACTTATCGGAGGCGCGGCATGGGGCTATGCGAGAATGATCGGCTATCGGGCAAATGGCAGAACTCTCCTATCGATTGGCGCATGATTAGAGCAGATCTATCTCAACCATCGCAGAGGGTTCCGATGAAGACAGAACCGCTGCTTCCTACGTCCTGAGGGGTGGAGAAGAGTGGCCGCGTCTTGCAGTGGTCGCCCGTGTGCTGGCTGAGCCGACGAGTTTGCTGCTTGATCGATCTGAACCGCTTGAGGGCTGCACAGCTGTCGATGCCGGTTGCGGCGGTGGCGATGCATCGTTCGAATTTGGAAAAAGGGTCGGCCGAGTCGTTCAAGTCATTGGTTTCGACATCGAACGAAGATAAAGTAGTTCTCGCGCTGGCGGAGACGAGGCGTGGTGGTATACCCAATGTCGAATTCTGCTGCACAAATATCATACGGCATTGGCCGGTACGCGGGGGCGTCGCTGGTGAGCGTGCGGTTCGTGCTTTGCTATCTCATCGATCCTGGCGAGGCACTCAAACAAGCGTACGAGGCGCTCCGTCCTGGGGCATGATCTTGGTGCAGGATATCGATTGCATGACGAGTTATGCGAACCGGCGTCGGCTGCATTGCGGCCCAAAGGTGAACTCTTCGATGAGGCGGTGCGGATGTCGGCGATCCCTTGATCGGCCGCAGGCTTCTTCGCCTCCTTGAAGCGCGGGTTTCTCTGATGTTCGCTCCTCAATGGTCCAGCCATACGGCCGCAATGGTGAAGTCCAGCGAGTTCCATTGCTGACTTTCGCGACAACGCCCTGATTGAACTAGAGCTTACGAGCATGCAGGAAATCCGTGGCATCAGGGCCGAACTCGAAGCGTTTCTCGATCGGCTTGACACGACCGTCGTGCCGCCTCGCATCCTTCATGCTTGGGGACGCAGGCAGTGAAGCGCGAGTGGACCGCTTGGTATCAATTCATGCGGGCGTCACGATCGTTCGGCAGGGCGCGGCGGTAGACGCGCGCGCCGGGGTCGTCCTTAACTGCGCCGCGCGCGAGAGCAGTGATCGCCAGCAACACAGGCGGTACGAGATGTCCTCAGCGTCTTCTCACCACCTCATTCGGCAAACGAAGCACATCGAGATAGAAGTTTGGCCAGGACGATCAACGAGAATCTCGCTGCGATGCGCAGTCATCGAAATCGCATCCACCGCTATCGCCGTTTACTTGAAGTTCAGCCGACTGACCTTGAGCGCCAATATCTTGAGCGGCGCTTGTCCGAAGAGCTTCGTGCCTTCGATGCGTTAATGAGTGATAGCATTCTTGTGGTTTTCAGAAGTCCCAGGTAGTTCGCTCGGGACGGTCCGCCCCAGTCACAACAAGGGTATGACCCTGGGGCTGAGGTCGCCCGGATTTCGGGCCAGTCATGTGAGGTATCCGCTCCACATCACAACAAGAGATCTTACGACACCGAGATCATACCCTATTCTGTGATCTGTGGTCCGGCTTCCGCGCAAGATCAGAGGAGCATCTATCATCGAACACTATAAGCGAAGTAGGAATCCGCGTTGTGGTCGAGCATATGGGCTTTACGATGCATGACGTTGATCGAGAAGGAGGATGACGTGTCATGATCAAAGCCGCTGTACACCATCGAGCCGCTCGGCATCAGCGTGAAATACGATTGCTCACCCTGGTGGTATAGGTGCGGTAACTTGCCACTGACGTAACAATGGCTGATGTAGTCATATCCGCAAACTCTGTCGTCCCGCACGGATACACTTATTCTATGGTAGGCGTGAGTTTCGTATTTGTACACCCCGATGACAAGACGTTCGAGGCTGTGAGCCAACGCGATCGCAGCCGCGGCCGTTCGAATATCCGGGTTCAAATTGCCTCCTTGCTGCTTGACCGTCGAAGCGAAGGCCACGGCAGCCGGCGCCTAGCCCGAGACCCATCGAGCTCACCTCAGCATCCCCTGGCGATCTGGTGCCGCAGGAAGCAAGCAGTGTGCCGCGCCGCGGGTGTGGCTGCTCGCATTCCGTGTCCAATCGTAAGTAGCGTAACTCTTGCGACCACCGGCTGTAGCTGAAAAGAGGCTGGAGAGGACGCGTCGTAATTGTGGATTGTGCCTGTCTTACGCTCTTTCCGAACGCCAATTGGGCTTTGAACCATCCGGCATGGGACTTCGATGTGGCCGCGATATTCTCATGGCGGGAGCCACCAGTGCTCAACTCGCGAAGGTGAGGAGGATGTTTCTCTTCGAAGAGGGCTTGAATCGGACGTTACGTCAGGCTGTACGTAGCGGCGAAATCGTTCCACAAGAGATAGCCGGAATGACACAGCCTTTCCTTGTTGCCTTACTATGTTCCACATTCGGTTTGATTGGAATGAGCGGAGTTGCGCGAGCGGATGCAATCGGGCGCTACGACTGCAGCACGGTGGCGACAGCTCGAGAGCCGGTGGGTGATCGCAATGAGCACGACATCATCAGCTTCCAATATACGTGCCGTGGTGTGGATGGGCTGTTCAAGAATGGTATAGTTGCCGCAATATCTGTCGCGGAGTGTGATCGTGAGAAGGGGACCTATTTGTCATCGTTCGGTCTTCATCGCTTGCCCGACGGCTTTGCGGCTGAGCAGCTGTTGGAGGGCATCGGCTACATCGTCCTAGAAGACGACAAAGTCGTTGGGGTCGAAGCGTACGGCAAGACATCATTTAAATTCGCATCCGGTGCCTTGGAGGGTCTTACAGAGAAGGCCGTCAATTTCACGGCGACTCCCACTGGTATTGGTCGGTTCAAGTTGGAGTTTACAGATTAATGTAGGCGTCGACTGAAGCCGTCGCCAGTCAACGCATATTCTGCTTTATGAAGCAATATGATGGCGATCCTGTTCTCTGCATTAGCCAAACTCGTCGGGCCGCCATACGACGAGTGCGGCTCGAATTACGGTTCAGCGATGTGCGGGAAATTCTATGAATCTGGTGTTGGCTGCTGGGTAGTTTATGCGCGTCTGCTGGTGGGCATAGTGTCTATTGGTGGCTTAGCTGCGCTTGCCGACCTCGTTCGACGAGGTCGCTAACTAGCGGCTCAGAATGTTGCTTGAATTCACATTCGCTTAGCCGGAAATCATATGGGAACAAGTGAAGGCGGTCCTCGGCGCAGCCCATATTCAGCGTTCCGCTTTTTAACATCAAAGAGGCCATGACATTTGGCCCTTCGGCCGATCGTTAGAATATCGTAGATCCAAAGCGATCAACCGAAACGTCGATTGCAGCGAGACCACGCGAACCTTCGCTGGCTTAGGACGGGCCTCCCCCTGGCCGATCAGGCCCAATTCACCAATTTGAACGCCACGGCCCGCGGCGCTTGTCTCGATTGTTGTGCGGCGATGCTCGAGCCCGCGTATCGAACGACCTGATTTCAAAGCTAAAGAGGGGAATTTGCAATCCGATGATTGGCCGACGGACCTCGCCGGATCCGCCATTGGGTCGACAAGTCATCCGGGGTACCACAGCCATGGCGTAGCTTGGACCAAACCTGGTTCGAACGCACGTTGCTGGTGCATCTAGTGACTTGCGGAACCTCGCAGATCCGTTTGTTCGACATCGCGCGTCTGGCTGTCTGAGCGTGCACGGGCCGATGTCGGGAACTCACCAAGTTGCCGCCAGAGTGGCATGGGGTCCGAAAGACCACATGCGCGATCGTTTGTATGTCACTGGCGCAAATCCTGCACCGCATAATGGAAGACGGTGATCGCTTGCTCCCGGGTACACCCGTTTGCCGGCACAGATCATGGTGCCTTGCGTGATGCGGAATCGGGAGAATTCATGGACGAGCAATTGGATTTGGCATCATTCAAGCTGCACCCTGAGCGCGCCTCTGTGCTCGGCGAAGTCCATGCGCGCCCTTTCACAGGTCTTGTTTCGTCTCTCGGCATGGTCAGCTTCGTGTTTCTCGCAAAGGGTGATGATGCCGCACGCGATCGCCGCCGGTTTACCGATTTCTGTCGGGGGCACAAAGTGTCTCCGCCGGACCCGACGGCGAAACATCATCAGGTCGGATTTGGGCCGGTGGTGCTGCGCTGGGAGCAACACTCAGAATTTGCGACCTTCACATGGATCTGGAGCACCGCGAACAGTCCAGCCGCTCGTCAATTCGGGGACGTCAGCGAGGCCGCTCAATCACTCATCCGCGCACTATCGCAAACTGGAGAATTGCTCGCCGCGATCAAGTTGGAGGTAGAACGGGATGGTTGCCCAACAGAGCGCGCCGAGCTGATCTTTGACAACAGTAGTCTGGCGATGGTCAACGTCAAGGGCGGAGCAGGGGTCGTGGCCTCGGACTTTCGCGCTGACGACAAAGGTTTCACGAGAATTCTGGTCAGCGATCTCGGGCTGACGCCGCATGATCTCGGCGCGCTGGTGCAACGTCTCTTAGAAATTGAGACCTACCGCTCGCTGGCGCTGCTTGGTCTGTCGACCGCGCTAGAGCTTGCGCCATCGGTCGATCGAATCGATCGCCGTCTGGTCGAGGTGCTTGAGGAAATGCAGGGCGCGAAAGGGCTGAAACTCAACAATCATCTGCTTCAGGAACTGACGGCGTTGGCCGTGTCCTTCGAAAGAGACGTGGCCGGCAGCCTGTTCCGCTTTGGTGCCAGCAGAGCATACAACGAACTCGTGCAATCGCGATTGTCAATCGTTGAAGGTGAGTGCGTCTCAGGTGTTCCAACTTGGTCTTCCTTCCTGGCACGCCGTATGGCGCCTGCGATACGAACCTGCGCAACGATGGAGGAGCGTCAGGCAAATTTATCGGACAAGCTGGCACGCGCCGCCGATTTGTTGCGAACGCGTGTCGACGTTGAAATCGAAAAGCAGAATCGCGACCTGTTGCGGTCGATCAACGAGCGCGCGAGACAGCAACTTCGTCTGCAGTCGACGGTCGAGGGATTGTCGGTTGGAGCAATCGGATATTATGTGGTGAGCCTGTTTGCCTACCTAGCCAAAGGCGCTCAGGATGTCGGACTGCATGTAGAGCCCGCGTCCGTGACCGCCGCCTTCGTGCCGGTCGCCGTCGGCTTGATCTGGCTGGTCAGTTACAATGTGCGGAAACGGCACCTTAAGCCAGACGACGCGTCAGCGAGTGCTGGCGAGTAAGTGTCGTGGTAGAGACATGTCGATCGCGATGTTCCCGCCGCACGGGCGAGGTCCGCACAAGTATATAGTCAGTTTAATGGGATGGCGCTCCTGCGTTCTGTCAATGCGCCCGCCCTGTGTACGGACGAAACCGTCAAGCTCGCCGCGGCGGCTCACACTCGCGAACCAGCGAAACTCGACCGCAAGCGCCGGTCGCGGTCTTCTTGAGACATATCGATATGCGACACAAGAACTTGAGCGTCCGGCGTGCTTCCGCCGGGTCGATCTTGGTCAGGGCATAGCCGACATGGATGATCACAAAATCGCCAATGGGGAAATGCAGCCGTGATGGGAGTGTTGTCGGATCTGCGGGTCGTGGAGATTGGCAACTCGGCGGCAACCAGCGAGTGCGCGCGTTGTTTGCCGATTTCGGCGCGGATGTTCAGAAGATCGAGCCGCCGGCGGGCGCTCCACTTCGTTACTGTGCGCCGTTCACTCCGGTAGGTCAGAGCGCTTGGTTCGCGTTCCTGAAACTTTAATAAGTCATGCACGATCATCGATCCTGCTGACGCGAATGCGATCGCGCGGCTGACAGCAATGATCGACCATTTCGATATCCTGGTTGATGGCAGGGACATTGATCCGCCAAATTGTCCGCCGCCCATTGATCGCTGAGATCCGGCAGCGGCGATCCAGCTTGATTTACCTCCAAGCGAGCTGGTTCGGCAGCGAGGGTTCTTATGCAGGATTTGCCGAACCGATACGACCATCCGCGCGCTCGCTGGCCTCATCAAGCTGGTTGGTCCGGCCGAGGGCCCACCGTTGCACGCACCGGACTTCCAGACGGGTATCCTCGGCGACTGTGGGGTTCATCGCCGCCGCTTCATCTTGTCGCGCGAATGG
Source organism: Bradyrhizobium sp. CCGB20 (assembly GCF_024199855.1). Taxonomy (NCBI): domain Bacteria; kingdom Pseudomonadati; phylum Pseudomonadota; class Alphaproteobacteria; order Hyphomicrobiales; family Nitrobacteraceae; genus Bradyrhizobium; species Bradyrhizobium sp. CCGB20. The sequence continues at coordinate 1,666,341 of NZ_JANADN010000001.1, forward strand.
GGGTGAAGCAGGACTGTCCTGGTCTGTCAGCATCTTTGAATCATGCCTCGCTCTCAGTGAAGATTGCGCCCTGCGCGTATTGCAGATAGGATCTAGTTCAAGGCACATGTCAACGGGCTGGTGCGATGCCAATGCGGAAGGCGCAAGGACGCACGCGGGACCTCCTACGAAGAGGTGTCGCCGATGCAGCTCCAGCGAGCCGTTCTGATGCCTTCCGACTCGATCACTTCATCGATATTGGCTGTTTGAGACTCAGATGCAGTGGTGGCTGGCAGCGGGTGTTTCCCGCTTCGTGTCTCGTATCTGGTAGAGCCCGCACGAGCGCCGCGGATGAAGGAAAGTCATCTCTCTTAGGCCAAATGGATGGCACACAGGAGTTGCGTGCACCTGCCGAGTAGGAAAGTTCGATTTTCGGGCTGAGCAACGTTCCGCACAACGTGCGGCAGAGTGCGCTTGGGCGCGCTTCGCAATCCGACCGATGGAGTCCGTTGCCCACTATCAAATGGAAGTACCGATGGATCGATCGTATCGATTGCATGAACAAACAGCGCCGCAGCAGCCCCGCACGAGCACATCGCTCGCGTTGACGGTCCGAATCCAAATGAATTCGGCCGGTGAGAGACACCTCAGCCAACGCCATTCGTCTGATCGGGACAAAGCAGCATCGCTTCTACGAGCAGAGTGAAATGCAAGCGCCTGGGGTCGGCGTTCGTGTCAATGCCACGGGTAACAGATTCCTGCAGACCTACGCCGACAGTTTATGGAAAACAACGTGCTCGCCCTGCGTGAATGCTCGCGTTAGCCCTCATCATGAGGCCAGACTCCACCAAATATGGTCGAAGTGTAGTTTAAGCCATTTGCTCTCTCCTGCTTGCATGTGCCGCAAGTGACAAGAACGGCCCGGAGACAAAAAAGTCTGATCCGGTCATTCCCGGCATAGGGTTGGTCAGAAGCTATCAGCGCAGGGCGCGTCCTAACAGGGCAAGTGGCTCGGCTCACCCAATGTAATGCGCGCTCCGCACAGTTTGTCGGACAGTTGTAGCCGGGCCGAACTGAAGACGGCGTCGCTTGCGTCAGAGGCGGTGGGCGTCGGTGCGAGCAATACTCGTAAGCGTCATGTACCAGCGGCACGCTACTCTAAGAAAAAGCTGTCATGTGGGCCTCCTGGTGGGGTAGCCAACTATTCATCGTTCCAGCCCCCCCCCCCTTCAATCCGTAGGGTCGGTAGCTGCCAGGAACCATAGTGAAAGTTAATGCCAGCCCCGGCTGGTAAGTTGAGCGTCCCCAAGGGAGGGAAGAGGACTGCAGGCCTGAACAGCTCCGCGCTGCCGAACAATGGAAGGAGACCTTTTGTGGCTTCACGCGAATAGATCACATCCTGCGCAGCCCGCTGCGTGGCGTCTTTCATCCAGACCTGAAGAAGGCCGATCTGATCGGTTGAGGAACTCGTGCAGCTAATTTTTCCAAACACTTCCATCGCCTGCGTGGATTCAGTTTGAACTCGCTCCTGCCAATGACAATAGATATCAAGAAGTTTTTTCGAGAATTCCGTCTGCGTTCCGATGGATCGCTTGGCAAAGTCCTGAAATGCGCTTGTTGAGATGCCAAACTCATCGTTGAAATTGCTTTGCTTCGTCATCACGATCTCCTTGTTATGATTGCCAGCGTTGGTCTCCAATCTATCCCAGCAATATCCGCGCCACTAATGAGGTTGTGGGAGCACTTCAGATGCATATGTGCTTTGCACGAGCACTGCTGGAACGTGTCGACTTTCGTGTAGAGGTGTGGACATCCGTGGCTCTGGACGGACAGACGTGAAGATCTGCCGGCGCTTCGAGTTTTGCGTGGATGCTGTACAAGACAGAATACGGTGCCTAGGCTGATCGACCTCATGAAGAATTGCGAGACTGCCAATGATGCGGTGTGGCAGACAGGCGCATTCGTCAAGCGATCAAATGCCTGCCCCTAATAACGCTATTCTCAGGTATCGAGGCCGCGGGCCCGAGGACTGCACTTCCGACAGATCAAGGAGTGATTGAACCGCGGACCAGGGCAGGACGTTCATCGTTGCCACGGTCTGGCTGATCAGCCGTTCGCCGGAGCGGCATTTTCCCCACTGCCGTCCCTCTCGTACTCGCGAATAAGTTAGCTGTGTCGCGCGGGGTCAACCGTCTTCAGGTCGTTTAGCGCGCGTCTAGCTTCCAGATCGGCGTCTTGGCGGTAGCGGCCCTCGATCTTGTTCACCGCGTCCACCATGCTTTTGGCCGCCGCAGGAAGGACTCCAGCGAAGGTGTCTGTCCGAGTGCCTTCGCGAGCATGCTGAGTTTTTGATCAAGTTCTTTAACGGCTTCGGAAAGCGCGCCGAACCATTCGGTCATGCTTATCTTTTTGGCCAAATCCTGGTCGAATCGCGCGCCAACGTTGGCCTCCAATGTCCTGAGTCACTGCCCCGCTCAGCGGTGCAAAAGAATGGAAAGGAGTACCACGAGAATTAATTCGGATTTGACATCGATATCTTCTCGACCATCGAGATGGTGGCGCTCTTTGTCATGTTCGAGCAATTGGCGTGCCAATCAACCGGTTGTGATCACTACACGAAAAAACAGCCCGCAGTCGACCTCCATCGAGTGCTCAGGAAAGGGCTTGCGTTGCACAAGTACCAAGCTTGTTAAAAGGAAAAGACGGACTACATGGCTGTCGTGATCGGTAAACCGTCAAATAATGTCGATTAAGAGCGGAGCCAAAAATATAGAAAGTTGGAGAGGCTTCTACACCGGCATTGATGGGCGCGGCTCCGCGCACTAGTGCTGAGACGTCCTTGCGACTGAGCTGATAATCGACAATCGTTGCGAAGCTCGTTGGGGTGGTACGGTCGGCGCGGGCCCCGAATTGTGCCTTCTTTGCGAGTTGGTCGTCGGCATTGGGTGCGATCACTCGTTCATAGGCGTTCGGGAAGTGACTCTTTTTCGACAAGAATCGAGAAGCGCTTCGGCGTGCCTCGAGCGGGCATCGCCCGAGAGGGTAGGGACGTCGACATCGGCTGGTTTTCGTGTGAACGACCGCTGGAGCCACGCGACCGCGAAACATTGATCTTCGGCAGTAAGGAGGCATCCGACCGTTCGCCGCAAAGCAAATCGAAGCCCAGCTAGATGAGTCGGTCGACAATCCATGAGCTGAGTGGTTTGGCAATTGGTCTTGGTCTTGCTCCACTGCTTATCGGCTGGGCCGCCCGGATTGTCCGCCGCGGAGCACGGGCATGCACGGATACTTCAGTGTATCAAGCAAGTGATATCGAACGCGCCACCACCCATCGCGAGTACAGATGAGACTCGGATTGGTAATCATTGCGATTTAGTCAGGAAGCTGACAATCGGCAACAACAACCTTCGAGGCGGTTCGCGCTGACGCGTGCCGCTGCGACCCGACCAGGTGGTGCATTGGCATCACCATCGACGCTGAGCGCCGCGAGATTTAACGGATTCAAAAGGGTTCGGACAATGCCAGCCTGGGCCGAATCTTCCGCGCCGACATCGACATCCCGGACGGTGAGAGCCCAGCAAACCGCTCTGACGTCGAGGCGCTGTTTGAAGGCTTGCCTGAACCAATCCACCTTGAGTTCGATCTCGCGAACCGCGTCCTCTATTTGACGGACCGCGGCGATCTTCCGCGGGGCAATACAGTCAATCGCGCGCGCGTCGACACCAAAACGGAACCGGAAATTCTTATCACTCACCTAATGGAGGGCATTGGCATCGCACTCGACGTTCCCGGTGACCAGATGTTCATCATCGACCTGGCCGGGTCGATGTATTCCGCCGATCTCGATGGAAAGAACAAGCGCAATCTCCTCTGGTCCCGGGGCAATTTCACTGGCATCGCGTGTGCCGCTAACGCATAGAGGCAATGAAATGGCTGGAACCAAGCCGATGTACGAACGTCGCGGTTGGTCGCCAGCTGTCGGCGCGAGCTGGGGGCTGTTTGCCGCCAGGAAAGCACAGATCGGCGCAAGCGACGTGGCAGCAAACGCAGAACGTGCGCTGACACAGTTCGCGGCGGCCCCGCAGTCGAACTGCCGGGTTTCGCATTCAAGGTTCCACACCCCACCCGGAAACTCCGCGATCTCACTAGCACAAGCTGCCGGCGGCTCCGTTTTCCTGCAACTGTCCGAATAGCTCAGCTCAGCGGGCTATTGAGCTGCTCTTCCCTCACACGAGCATGGTGTGGAGGTCGCGGCCGTGTTTCGGCGAGCCAACTGCTCCGGAGAGTGAACGCCACGCCTTGGAGACGTGAGCCTGTTGCAGAGGTCACCTCCAAATCGGCGTCATTGTCAAAGCGTTCCCAAGGCAAGTTCGCCAGATCCGCCCATAGATGACTTAAGCCCTCGATGACAGGAGACGCAGTAAGCAGTTTGAGAGCAAAGTCATTGTCACAATTGCTCCAACTGGAGGTGTGGTGAAAAAAATCGCACAATCCGCACCTGCCGACCCAGCCTAGCTAGATGGCCGAGGATGTGTACCGGTGCTATGATGCGGGTGCATCTATCGTGGCGCCGCATGCGCGCAGGCGGGACGACAGTGCGACCTGTAATCTGGAAATCTACCAAGACATCAACGCCCAAGTGCGGCATCATCAACAACAGTACGGGCGAGGGCATTGATGGAGATATGGTGCGATCGATAGAATCAGGTCTCGATGAGGCCATATTCGAGGAGCGTCTAAAAGGTATCGAGGCCGGCGCCGACATAGCGACATTTGACGCGCACAGCGTTCTAGCCTGCGTTGGTAATCGCGAGATTGTCGTGAACACCTCGCTCACCCGCTGCGACATCATGGCAAAACGATTCCAAAAGACGAGCATCAAACCTGAATGAGAATGTTTCTTACTTTCCCATTTTCTCCAAGATCCGATACGCCTCATCAATAAGGGGTTCGACAAGCCTCCCTATTGGATCAATTTCGTTCCTGGTGCCGAGCGCGGAATTCAGGGCGGCTTGCCTTACACCCCGCAGATTCTCGATACGATGATCGGAAATCTTCCAAAAGGAGCCATGTTTTGCGTTAGCGGAATCGGTCGAGCTCAGCTGCCGGCAACAACTCACGCGGTGCTTGCCGGAGGTTCACGTCCGCGTCGGGTTGGAGGACAATCTGTACCTCGAACAGGGCGTGCTTGCCACTAACGTGCGGCTCGAAGAGAAGACAGTAAGGGTTATCCGAGAACTTGGGTACGAGCCCGCAACCGTAGTGGAAGCTCGCGCGATGCTTGGGCCTCGCGCCTCGCAAATTATCCAAATAGCACCGCCACCCTAAATCCGAAGTAGCGTCATCCCGGCGTCATCTGGTACATCTCCACCTGGTTTCCGGCGCGATCAAGAAACGGGCGTCGTCGCCTGGTTTATGGCTGCAACGCCGCTGTCCGCGTTAGTCGGCAATCCACTCTCGCTTCGCTCCTGGAAACGGACGGAGTGTGGAGACTGGCTGGCTGGCAGTGGATGTTCCTGATCGAAGGCCCTCCGGCTTGCCTGCTCGGGGTCCTATGCCTCGTTCTGCTTGCCGATACGCCGGAGAAGGCCTCTTGGCTCACGCCTACAGAGCGCAATACGTTGCTGAACGAACTTGCAAGCGAGAAGCACGAGAAGGTCGAGAGGGATCTCTGGGCCGCAATAAAGGACGCTCGCGTGTCAAAGTTGACGGCGATCACCTTCGCTTTCACGATCGGCTCCTATGGGATTGGCATCTGGCTCCCTCTGCTTCTAAAGGACCAGAACTTGAACAACATGCAGATCGGGTGGCTCTCGGCCGTGCCCTATCTTTTTGTGACATTTGGCATGTTGCTCTGGGCGCGCTTTGTTTATCGCAAAGGGCATAAGATCTACGATCTGATCGCCGCGTTGATGCTAGGCGCGACCGGCCTCGTGTTTTCGGTAGTGCTCACGTCGCTTATATCGACGCTCATATGCATGACGCTCTCTCTGATCGGCACCATCTGCGCGGTCAGTCCTCTACACGATCCCACAGAGTTTCCTTGCTGGCGCCGCTGCCGGCGAAGGTATCGCGTTCATCAACTCTATTGGTGCTTTTTGCGCCTTCGTCGGCCCGTACATGCTCGGCTTCCTTAAGGATAGGACCGGATTCTTTGACATTGCCATGATCGCAATGGCAATCACGCTAGTTGTTGCAGCGGGCATCGCAATCAGTCTTAGGCTGGTGCTCCCGTACGATGATCACGTTCCTGTTTGAGCAGAACACTTAAGTTGAGGACGTTCCCGGTAAGGTGTGTCGCAAGGCGGCGTCTCCTGTGAATTCGCATTGCGAGTGAGATCAGGATCGGAGCACTTCCAAACGCGTACATCGCCAGGATCGAGTTGCTCATTAAAAAATTACCAGCCCAAAACCGGCACGCAAAAATGGCCATTACGTTCCACCAAACGGAGCAGATTCTTGCGCCTGCGCGCCGCGCTTTCGGCTGGTTTCCGGCCACTAACCTCTTACCACCGATATCTGCTTGATCAGCTTGCGAACTTTCCGCGATCGGCGAGCTCTAGGTAAACACCGAAGTTCAGAATCCAACGGAGCGTCTCGCGACTTGGCGGCGGTTTAACTGCAACAGGCGATCCATTTCGCACATTGAATCGACGATACGCTGAGCCTGCGCGTCCTCAAACGAATAAAACCGCGCCCGAATAGATCAGGCCGTCGGGCGCGGCAAGGCCCCATCTCGAAATCGCTACCCAATCAGTGCGGATGAACTGTCCGTGATACGTTCCTTCCCGCGCCCGTGGCAGGTCATGTCATTTGCGATTCTTTGTATTCGAGAGCTTCTCGCCTGCGCCTCCCTTGGCCGCCTCTCCGGCAGCGGACGGAAGCTTTGATTTGTCGCCGCTTGCGAAAGCGAAAGTGTCCGCGCCAGCGCTGATGCCATTCCACGCCACCGCTTCGGCGAGTGAAAGTAGCCAGAGTCCCTGAAATCCCGAGGTAGCGTTCAGCTGTCCCGTCCACACGGTTGTCGAGCCGCAACCTGCAAAATTCACCGAAAAGCTGATCGCCGTGCCAGTGTTAGTCTGTGCGAGCCAGCCTGTCATCAACTGAGGCGCACCTTCGTCGCAGCTATTGCTCGCATTGTTCGTGTAAGTGCCGGCAATCGCACCTGTGTTCGCATTGTAATTCTCAACCACTAGGGTTGAGCCGTATTGGTTGATCCAGGTCCAGATCGGTTGCGCCGCTGCAGGCGCCGTTGGAAGTACACCTATGCAGGCCGCACCGATCCAGTTCGTCAATTTCCACTTTGCTTGAGACATTTCCGACTCCATACCGCTTCAGTAACGGATCGACTTGGTTATAAAACTCGACGTAGGTAATTCAAACGAGCGATATGACGTGGTAACGCTAGCAGGTTGAGATGTGATCGACGTTTGCAATTCCGTTAGGCAAAGGCAAAGTGGTGCGGTTAGTCAGACGCGGGCGGCTGACCCGTGACCGGCCGATCTGGTTGCTTTAGCTGTCCGCAGGTCTGCGCCTTGTACGGCAATGGGGGTAGCACACCGGTCGGCCGCGTCAGTAACGATCCCACGGAGTCCCTCTAGGTACTGCGAGGTGTGGCCACCGCGTAAGTGGGACTAGTCCAGGTGCAGCCCGATGCTTGAGGCGTGTGATGGAAAACGTCGCCGGTGACTTTTCACGAATATGCAATCTGATGTGTTATTGTTCGTACTAGCTGTCGAACACAGGGTTATCGGCATGGCCGCGGAGCCTCCGATAAACCCGTCTTCGTCGCTCCCGCCGGCGAAGCTGCTGCGGGGGCAGTTGCGGGTGGATCCGACAAGCTCCGTCGAACGAACGCGGCTCTATGGTAAGGTCACGCTGGAATCAGCAGGCCTTGCGCAGTTCGCGGGCGGCTGCGACCATGTTGGCCAGTGCCGGACGCACTTCGTCCCATTTGCGAGTCTTCAAGCCGCAATCCGGATTGATCCAGAGCTGTGAGTCCGACAGCCGTCGGCGAGCCAGCGCGATCAGATCTCCCATCTCATTGGCTTCCGGAACGCGAGGCGAGTGGATGTCATAGACGCCGGGGCCGATGTCGTTCGGGTATTTAAACGCCGTGAATGCATCAAGCAGCTCCATCTTAGAACGGGACGTTTCGATCGAGATGACATCCGCGTCCATCGCGGCAATTGCGTCGATGATGGCGTTGAACTCCGAGTAACACATGTGGGTATGGATCTGCGTTGCATCGACGACGCCGGACGAGCATATGCGGAAGCTGTCCACTGCCCAGTCCAGATAAGGCTTCCACTCGGATCGGCGGAGCGGCAAACCTTCGCGAAGCGCAGCCTCATCGATTTGGATCATGGTTGCACCGGCCTTTTCGAGGTCGGCGACTTCGTCACGGATCGCGAGCGCGATCTGTCGGCAGGCCTCGCTGCGCGGAATGTCGTCACGGACGAACGACCAATTCAGGACCGTCACGGGCCCCGTAAGGATTGCCTTCATAGGCCTTTTGGTCAACGATTGCGCGTAGCTCCACCACCGAACGGTCATCGGCTTCGGCCGGGAGACGTCACCGAACAGGATCGGAGGGCGAACATAACGAGAGCCGTAAGACTGTACCCAACCGTGCTTGGTGAACACGAATCCGGAGAGCTGCTCAGCAAAATATTGGACCATATCGTTGCGCTCGAACTCGCCGTGGACGAGCACGTCGAGCCCGATGTCTTGCTGCCAGTGGACGGCGTGAGCCGTTTCCTTCTTCAGAAAGTGTTCATACTGTACGTCTGTCAACTTCCCACTGGCATGGGCCGCGCGGGCCTTGCGAACTTCGGTCGTCTGCGGGAATGATCCGATCGTCGTCGTGGGGAAAAGGGGCAGGCCGAATCGCTTGCGCTGAATTTCGGTCCGGCTCGCAAACGCGCTATTGCGGCGGCGCATATCATCGCCAATCGTGGCCGTCCGCTGCGCGACGGCCGTGTCATGGATTTTTGAGGATACTCGGCGAGCCGTTGCCGCAAGGTCTGATTCGGCAAGCGCGGCGACATTCTCATCGCCCGCAAGCGTTTTCGCCAAGGCCGCGAGTTCCCCGATCTTCTGAACCGAGAATGCAAGCCAGCTCTTCACGTCCAAATCGAGCTCGGTCTCGAGCTCAAGGTCGATGGGGACGTGTATGAGCGAACAGGAGGGCGCCAGCTGCAGGCGATCCTTGCCGAGCCTGGCAACGACGGGCTTGAGCCGGTCCACAAGCGCCGACAGGTTGGAACGCCACACGTTGCGACCATCAATCACGCCGAGCGAAATCATAAGGTCCGCGCGGGCGCCGAATTCAATCTGATTCAATTGTTGGGGAGCGCGAACAAGATCGACGTGCAGTCCGGCCACAGGCAGCTCCAGAGCGGTCGACAGATTGTCGCCGATCGCCCCGAAATAAGTTGCAACCATGACCTTAATGCCAGGTACGTCGTCGGCGAGACGCTTATAGGCGCGCTGGAGCGCATTCCGCGTGGTCTCGTCAAGATCAATCACAAGGCACGGCTCATCAAGCTGAATCCACTCGGCTCCGCGTTTCGCTAGTTCCTTGAGTACCTCAACATAGACCGGCAGGAGGCTATCGAGCAGCGAAATCGGATCAAAAGTCAGATCGGCGCCCTTGCCAAGCTTCAGGAAGGTGACTGGTCCTACCAGAACAGGACGCGTCTGATAGCCAAGGGCTTTCGCCTCCTCATATTCCTCGATCGGCTTTCGGGAGGAGAGCCTGAAGGTCTGACCTTGATGGAATTCGGGCACCATGTAGTGATAGTTCGTATCGAACCACTTGGTCATCTCCTGCGCGGCAGAGGGGCGGGCATCATCGGCGTGGCTGCAACTCGCTTCATGATCCTCGGTTTGCGAGCCGCGCGCCATAGCGAAATAAGTCTTCAGCGAAACCGGACCGCCGTCCCAGCCATACGCTTCCGGAATGGCACCAACCATGACGCTCGTGTCGAGAACCTGATCGTAGAGTGAAAAGTCATTTGACGGGATGACGGTGACGCCAAGCGAGTTCTGACGCGCCCAATTTGCGACACGAAGACCGGCTGCAGTTTCAAGAAGCTGCTGGTTGCTGATCTTACCGGCCCAGAAGCCTTCGAGTGCCTGCTTGAGTTCGCGGCGTGGCCCGATACGTGGCATGCCGAGTGTTGCGACAGGAAGTGAGAGAATAGACATAGCTTTAACCCCATTGTTGGGGGGCAGCCATGGCGGACGCAGCAGGAGGGCTGCGAAGCGCCTGCTGCTTTAGCGTACCACCGGACACCCCGCCCGTGGACGATTATGTTGTCGGGGCAGGTCTCCTGGCTCGCAGGTCATCGCCTACATCCGGTCTTCCCGAAGCGTCTGCTTCAGTGACACGTGTGAATGCAGGCTCGCCGCTTACAGGTGCGGGGGCAGCGCCGGCATTACTTCGATCCCGAAAGGATCCAGAGCGCACCGGCTTCCCTCTTAGCTCCAGATCAGGCGAGACTGAAGAACCTCGACGCCTTCGATTATCTGTAACCTAAGGATTACGTCAACCTCATGATCACCTTTTCCGCGGCATGCTGGCAGGTATGAGGTTCTTAAGTCCGTGGCAATCAATGGTGTAAACCTCTGCGCTTGCATCAGCCCGACGAGCTTGGCCGAAAAACGCTAACCTTGCGCCGTAACGTGTTTCCTAAGCCTTGTTCGCCCCGGAGCGCTGGGGGAAGGCCATATGATCGCGTCGCCGATGGTGTTGGACCTCCGACGCTGTGAGGACGGTAACACCGATCGAACAACTCTACTCTTGGGACTTCCGATCGCATGAGATTAGCACTGCGGCTCTTTAGCGCTGAGCTTCCCATCAGGATCGATCTCACGGGCCCTCTCTCATTCCTCTATCCACCCGACTGGTGTTTTTTTGCGCGTTCGGCGCTGAACGGAGCTGCAATTTCTGCATCAATTGGCCAGCGAGTAGTAAAGCCTATGCCTCAGTCAACTACCAATGTTAGCAATTGATCCAACTGACAGATTCGGTCAATCAATAGATAAGAAACCGTCACGCAGGCCAGACCTCACCTCTTCGAGACCCCGAAGCGCGCATAAATCGGCTCCTCGGGGTCACTCGGTTTTGACGGATTGGCGCTATGCTGTCCGCAACGTGGCGTTCGACAGGTTCTATCCCAGCTGAGTAGCTTGTTCTGGCGATCGAACCGCAGATCTCTCAATTTGGAGAGTGCCGCTGTGAATGCAATGATCGTCTCGGATAGTGTCATTCCTCGCGCCGACGTCATCAAACGCGCAGCGCGCATCGGCGCAGAAATTCGAAAGGTCAAGCTCTCGGGCGATCTGCCCGACCAAACGATCGCCGCCATCAATGAGCTGTTGCTCGAGCACAAGGTTGTCTTCTTTCGCGACCAAGGACATCTCGACGACGCCGAACAGGAGCGCTTTGCTCTTCGTTTCGGAAGTCTGGCGGCTCATCCGATGCGCGGTGCCATTAATGGAACAGCGTCGATCATCGAGCTTGATTCGGCTCGCGCCGGTAGCCGAGCCGACCTGTGGCACACGGATGGAACGTTCGTCGATGCCTACCCCAAGATAGCGGTGCTGCGCGGCATTGTGATGCCATCTTTCGGTGGCGATACAGTCTGGTCAAATGCCGTCACGGATTACCTCGACCTGGCACCGCCGCTGCAACGGCTTGCGGACAAGCTCTGGGCCGTCCACAGCAATGCATTCGACTACGCAATAATGCCCCGCGCCAGCGAGCTCGATAAGAAGCACTTGGACGAAGTCTTCACGAAAACGGTCTATCAGACGGAGCATCCTGTCGTGCGCGTCCACCCTGAGACCGGCGAACGCACGCTGGTGCTCGGCGCCCTAGTACAACGTTTTGTTGGCGTCCCAAAATACGACGGTCAGAAGCTGTTTGATCTGTTTCAGTCCCATATCACTGTGCCCGAAAACACTGTGCGCTGGAGCTGGAAGGAAGGTGATGTAGTGGTCTGGGACAATCGCGCCACGCAACATTACGCGGTGAATGATTACGGCGACCAGCATCGCGTCGTTCGTCGCGCCACAGTCGCAGGCGAGATACCCATCAGCATCGATGGTCAGAGCAGCGTAACCCGCATAACAGCGACCAAGAAGCCTGTGGCAAAGGTCGCTTAGCGGGTCTACAGGATGGATTGCCCGCAAAACAGGCAGGGCAGTCTCTGCTTAGTCCGCCTATCGCTGCATCATGCCAACGGTCATTGACCGCCGTGGTGCTAGCTCTCAGATTAGAAGACGCATCGATTCCTGAAAGGCCCCATTGGCTTGACCAGCTGTGGGATTGTAAGAAACGAACTGCAAGCGGCGGAACTTGGGTTGCGTTGCGGCTGCACAGAGCGCGATTCCTTCGAAAAAGAGGTATCGTGCAAGTTTATTGGGCCTAATGACTTCCTTACATCGGGCTCTCGATCGGCTTGCTTGCTCGCGTGCGCTGGCCTCGACTCTTGTCGAGCCTCTGCCGGACCTGCTGAATAACAGTCAGTATGTATTTTGTTCATCTCGGACAAGTTCTAACACCGCCCATTGGATCGCAATATTCAGCAGATCGCCACACGATGCCTTCATCCATCTGCACGAACTACTATACTCAGCAAGGCCGATTTGCGGTATCGAAAGTGTTTCCACCGGAACGCGTCCGTGGCTTTGAGAAGCAAGTTATGAGCGGGGAAGCTCACTTCTTCCAGCAGACGTACCGCTCCAAGTCTTCATGAGCTGCGATGTCGAGAGCACGCTTTGCGCGCCTCTGTGTCTGTAAGCTCACCCCCCGACGTAGTCCTTGAACAAGTTGTAGGCGCAAGATGCCGCGCAGAAGCGGCCGCTCTTTGATTATGCGCCCGTTGGTGTTTGACGACACGAATCGGAACGCAACGCACTGCGCTGGGTCACCTACCAACCTTGGTGATTGATGGAGATGGGGGACGCATGGCACTCGTGGGGCAACGAAATCGGCGCCTTTCACGCTAAGGGAGTCGGGATGCAAGCGAGATCTGGTCGCGTTACGGGCCTGATGGATCTGCTATCTCGTCATCTCAGCAATGAGATCTGCTCCAGCTGCTTTCTCTCCCGCCTCATTGAAGCTGCTAATGAATCATCTTGCGCGATCGTCGAGCGCTGCTCAGGCTTCAAAGGTGTTGAGGCTCCGGCCCCGTCGATTGCTTTGCCTTGCGGCTAGCGCGCTGGACACGAGGGTTCGTGCAGTCAACACGCAGAGATGGTTTGTTGTGGCACTATCTCTCGCGGCGAGCCCCGTCGGAGGCGCGGCGCCAGCAAAAGCTACCAACGTGCCTGGCCCCAAAAGCGGCACTTCAAGTGAAGTTACTCAAGAAAGAACTCAAAATAAGAATCGTCCGGTTGTCAGATCCCGAGGCGTCTGGTCCCAAGCAGTAGCGTATCCCACCGATGGCTCGGCGCCCGTAGAGACTATGAATTCACTTGCACCAAAATCTGACAGAGCGGATGCAATTGCTTGGAGGAAAACTCAAAGGAATGACCCGTTCGCAAAGTTCGAGCACCTCCGCGAAAGAGGTATGTGGCTCAATATTCCAGGTCCGGCCGATACGATAGATCAGGATCAGGGTGGCGTTAGATCTGCGCTGGCGGATGTCGGGATCGGCTATGTTGGCGGGACGGTAAACACATTCGTAGTCAATCAATTGCCAAGTGCAGCAAGGAGCACGATCCACGAGCAGCTATATGCTGGTCAGAACCCGACATTTAACACGCTTAACTTCATGATCGTGACGTACGATCTCAGTCGCTTTGGGATTCCAGATGGTCAGATTATTTTGGGAGCCCAGCAGCAATATTGGACATGGAAGCCGGGGGGCCAGATAGAGTTGGGATCAATACGATCGCCTACTATCAGACGTTCTTGGACGGGAGACTCGAACTCAAAATGGGCTACCTCAGAAACATAAATGAGTTCGCAGGTACCGTGGTTGGAGGGAATGCAGCAGTCAATGTTTTTGGAGCTTCATCGAATATCCTGTACCAGGCAGGCATGAGCAACAATGCCGCGCCGACGCCCGGTCTCAATCTGAAGTACAATTTCGATGATCGATTCTATATGCGGATGTCAATACAGCGTTCTCTCAGTCCAGACGGTCAATTTGCGCACATTACCGAAAATCCGGACGGGTTAGACTGGACTACGACCAACGCGGGCGTTCTTTTACTCGATTGCAGTATCCGTCGCAGCCGAGAGCTAGCGCGAACAGCATCTACTACGTGGCAGCGGACAGGCAACTCTGGCAGTCTGATGCCCAAGGCTCGGCAGTTCGTGGCGTCTATGCAGGATTTTCTGCGATGTACGCGCCGCCCGAGCTAAACAGAGTGAGTCAGTATTACGAGCTCCGTCTGTACGCCAAGGGGCTGTTTGACGGCCGCCCACGTGATCAGATTGCTATTGTTGCCACCAATACCGCGTGGAGCGATGCTGCAGTAAATGCCGCCGTGGCCAAGGGCCACCTTGTGCATCGCGACAGCACATCGGGCACATACACGGCGCATCTGGCGCCCGGGATATACTCAAGCTTAGGACTGACATACATCAATAACCCGACAAGCATCACCTACACGGCCAAAACGGGACATGCTTTGAACTTGTTGGTGTCCACGTCGATATTTTTCTGAGAAGAGGGTTTGGCGAATGCGGGTCTTGGAACGCTCTCGGCGTCTAGCATACTAGCTGGTCAGGAGACCATCGCGGCCAGCACCGCGTGAAGCCACCGCAAAGAGGGCCGCTTTGTCGGGAAAGGATCGTAAAGTTCAGTATCGATCGTGGCGGTTGCTCCGCAAATGCGATCTTTTGGTCCCATGCAGTTTAGCATCAGTCGTGGTGTGGATTAGACGGCATGCGCCATTTTCCGGAAACTGTTTTGTCTCCTCTGATCAATGTGTCGGCAAAGCTCACGGCCCCCTTCACCAGGAAACGGCCCGCACCGCTAAACTGCGGGTGTCAAAGCGGTGCTCATCAGGGCAGCTCTACGAGTTGACCTCGCAGCTTGCGGTCGTGCTCAAACTGGGCTGAAGTTGCTAGATATAGCTTCCCGCTACAATCTTCGGATGCGGCGATGCTTCGTCGGGAATCGATGGCTAGCCATAAAAATACGGAAAAGGTGGTGTCATGGGCCCAATGCGAACCGAAGAAGACGTTCTTGGTGAGAGGAAGCTGCCTGCGGACGCGCTCTATGGCATCAATACTCTTCGAGCTTTGGAGAACTTTCCGCTGACCGGCCGCACCATCGCGACGCTGCCTGAGTTTGTCCCAGCACTGGCGATGATAAAAGAAGCGGCAGCGCTTGCCAACAAAGAGATCGGCGCGCTTTCAGCGCAGAAAGCGGAAGCCCTCATTGAGGCTGTCCAAGAGATTCGCGTTGGAAAGCAGGATGCCCACCTGATTGTCGACGTGCTCGAAGGGTCGGGTGGCACATCGTCCAATATGAATCTCAATGAGGTGATCGCAAATCTAGCCGCGCGGCTGACCGGAAAGCCGGTTGGCGAGTACGCCTTCGTCCATCCGAATGATGACGTCAATCTCGGTCAATCGGCCAATGACACGGCCATGAGCTTGCGGTCTTTCGGATGTCGGAGGGACTTCGCTCGCCGTGATGCAACTGGCCGCCGCGTTCTCGGACAAGAAAAAGGAGCATTCGCAAACCCTTCGGCTTGGCCGGACATGTTTGCAGGATGCCGCTCCAATGCTATTCGGTCAGACCTTCAGGGCATATGAGGCTGTCGTAGAACGCCATGCCAAGTATGTGAAGGAGTTGCGGCGGCAACTCCCGATCGTTCCACTCGGCGAAACCGCAGTTGGTACCGGCTTGAATTCGAGGCCGGGCTACAAATCGGCCGTTCTCCGCCATTTATCAGCGCTGGCCGGCCACGAGATCAAACCAGCGGCTGATCCATTCAACGGAATGCAGAACTTGGACGCGTGCGCCAGGTTGTCGGCTGAAATCCGGAATTGCAAATTCCCTGGAAGATCGCTAACGACCTCGAACTGGCGGGGTCTCAGTAAGCAGCGCAGAAGCAACGGTAAGCGCCGCATCAATAAGCTGCGCAATGTCCAAAGCGTGTCAGCCACCTCCAGCGCCTTCTGGTGGCGCAGGGCTTTGTTGCTCGGGATCGCCGATACTACGTGACGGCTTTACAGTTTACTACGGCGGCGGGGAGTACCGGTCCTGCGTTTCCTTGCCAAATGCGTTACGCTGTAGGTCTTTAAGAGGCGTCCAAACCGAAAGCGTCGCGTGTTTTGCTACGCGGTAGGGATGGAAGGACATTTCAGGCGGCCGACAACACGGCTGCGGAAGTCCATCGTGCTTTCCGCATTCCGGTTGCCGGCGCCCCAGCCAATCATTGCCTTCTGCGCCCCAGCTATGCCGATGAAAAAGCAGCGATCGCCCTCGGCATTGATTCCGTGACGCCAGATCTGTCAAAAGAACAAATCGTGAGGTCTGACGGGAGGGATCTGATCGAGGAAGATCTTCCGCAACGTTCCACTCTCGCAGCGGCGAGCGCCGAACGACCTCGCAAACCGTAGCGATGCTTTCGGGGCGCTGCTCTTGTCATTCCCAAGTCAAGGCACCTCCGTTCTGGTATTCGATGACGCGGGTCTCGAAGAAGTTCTTCTCCTTCTTCAAATCCATCGTCTCCGACATCCACGGGAACGGGTTCTCGACCTCGGCGAATACAGGCGAAAGTCCGATCTGCGCACAGCGACGGTTAGCGATGAAGTGCATGTACTGTTCGCACAGTGCCGCATTGAGCCCGAGGAAGCCCCTCGGCATCGTGTCGCGTCCATAGGCGGCCTCCAGCTCCGCCGCCTCGCGGATCATGCCGCGTACCTCGTCCTGGAACGCTGGCGTCCACAGGTGCGGATTCTCGATCTTGATCTGGTTGATCACGTCGATCCCAAAGTTGAGATGGATGCTCTCGTCACGGAGGATGTACTGATACTGCTCGGCGATGCCGACCATCTTGTTGCGGCGGCCGAGCGAGAGGATCTGCGCAAAGCCGGTGTAGAACCACATCCCCTCGAACACGACGTAGAAGGCGACGAGATCGCGCAGAAAGGCGCGGTCATTGTCCGGCGTGCGCGTCTGAAACGAAGCATCGTCGAGATGCTGCGTGTGCTTGAGCGCCCAGGCCGCCTTGTCGGTGATCGAAGGTACCTCGCGGTACATGTTGAACAGCTCGCCCTCATCGAGGCCGAGGCTTTCGACGATGTATTGGAAGGTATGGGTATGCACCGCCTCCTCGAAGGCCTGCCGCAGCAAGTACTGGCGGCATTCCGGGTTGGTGAGGTGCCGATAGATCGCCAGCACGATGTTGTTGGCGACGAGGGATTCGGAGGCCGCGAAGAAGCCGAGATTGCGCTTGATCGCGCGCCGCTCGTCTTCCGTCAGCCCGTCCCGCGACTTCCACAGGGCTATGTCGGCCTGCATCGAGACTTCGGTCGGCATCCAGTGATTGTTGCAGCCGGAGAGATATTTCTCCCAGGCCCATTTGTATTTCAGCGGCAGCAGCTGGTTGACGTCGGCGCGGCAGTTGATCATCCGCTTCTCGTCGACCGAGACCCGGCCGCCGCCGCGATCTATCGCACCCAAGCCGGTGGGGTCGACCGGCTCGAGCCTGAGCTGGGTCTGCGGACGGAGCGCGGTGGCGAGGCTTGAGGCAGCCGGAGTCGCCGCCGTGGTTTCGGTGTCGGACCAATCGAGCATCGTCATCTCCTCACTGGCACGCTTCGCATTCGGGATCGTCGATCCGGCAGGCCTTGATGCCTTCGAGATCGGGAGCTGCCGCCGCCGGGATCATGATCGGGGCGTGCGAGAGAGCTTCAGATGCAGACACCGCGTTGAGCTTGCCGTCGGTTCCCTTGAGCGTCGACTTCTCGACATGCGTGGCGCTGCGCGAGCGCAGGTAATAGGTGGTCTTCAAGCCGTGCCGCCAAGCCAGCCGATAGAGCGCATCGAGCTTCTTGCCGGAGGGATTGGCGATGTAGAGATTGAGCGACTGCGACTGGTCGATCCACTTCTGCCGGCGCGCGGCGGCCTCGATCAACCAGGCGCTGTCGATCTCGAAGGCGGTGGCGTAGAGCGCTTTCAGATCGTCAGGGACGCGGTCGATCTGGCCGACGCTGCCGTCGAAATATTTGAGGTCGGAGACCATCACCTCGTCCCATAATCCCCTCGCCTTGAGATCACGAACGAGGAACTCGTTCACGACGGTGAAGTCGCCGGACATGTTCGATTTGACGAACAGGTTCTGGTAGTTCGGCTCGATCGACTGCGAAACGCCGCAGATGTTGGAGATCGTCGCGGTCGGCGCGATCGCCATCACGTTCGAGTTGCGCATGCCGCTGGCGGTGACCTTCTTGCGCAGGCGATCCCAATCCCGCGTCGAGGAGCGGTCCGCACCGAACCCACCGCGGGACTCGGCGACGAACTGCATGGAGTCGAGCGGCAAAATCGCCTTCGACCATAGCGAACCCTCGAAGCTCGCATAGCGGCCGCGCTCGGCGGCGAGATCGGAGGACGCCTCGATCGCGTAGAACGAGATCGCTTCCATGCTGACGTCGGCAAAGGTCACCGCCGCCTCGGACGCGATCGGGATACGCTGGACTTGAAGCGCCTCCTGAAAACCCATCAGGCCGAGGCCGACCGGCCGGTGGCGCATGTTCGAACGACGCGCCTCCGGGATCGTGTAAAAACTGATGTCGATGACGTTGTCGAGCATCCGCACGGCGGTCGTGACCGTCCGCTTCAACTTGGCCTGGTCGATACCGTCAAGGCCGACATGGGCGAGCATGTTGACGGAGCCGAGATTGCAGACTGCGACCTCGTCGGCCGAGGTGTTGAGCGTGATCTCGGTGCAGAGATTCGAGGAATGGATCACGCCCATGTGCCGCTGCGGCGAACGCAGATTGCAGGGGTCCTTGAAGGTGATCCAGGGATGGCCGGTCTCGAACAGCATGGTCAGCATGCGGCGCCAGAGGTCGGTCGCGCGCACCGTCTTGAACACGCGTAGGCCGCCGGCCTTCGCCTTGGCTTCATAGCCCTCATACGCGGTCTTGAACGCAGTGCCATAGAGATCGTGCAGGTCGGGCGTCTCGTCCGGCGAGAACAATGTCCACTCACCGTCGGCATCGACGCGCTGCATGAACAGATCAGGCACCCAATTGGCGGTGTTCATGTCGTGGGTGCGGCGGCGATCGTCGCCGGTGTTCTTGCGCAGATCGAGGAACTCCTCGATGTCGACGTGCCAGGTCTCGAGATAGGCGCAGACCGCGCCCTTGCGCTTGCCGCCCTGGTTGACGGCGATCGCGGTGTCGTTGGCGACCTTCAGGAACGGGATGATGCCCTGGCTCTCGCCATTGGTGCCCTTGATGTGGGCGCCGAGACCGCGGACCGGCGTCCAGTCGTTGCCGAGCCCGCCGGAGTATCTTGCCAGCAGCGCGTTGTCCTTGATGGATTTGAAGATGCCGTCGAGGTCATCGGAGACGGTGGTGAGGAAGCAGGATGATAATTGCGGGCGCAGCGTGCCCGAATTGAACAGCGTCGGCGTCGAAGCCATGAAGTCGAACGACGACAGCAGATCGTAGAACTCGATCGCCCTGGCTTCGCGGTCGATCTCGCGGACCGCAAGACTCATAGCGACGCGCATGAAGAACGCCTGCGGCAACTCGATGCGCTTGCCGCGCTCATGCAGGAAGTAGCGGTCGTAAAGGGTCTGGAGACCGAGGAACTGGAAGTTCAGGTCGCGCTCCGGCTTCAGCGCCGTGGCGATCCGGCCGAGGTCGAAACGGGAGAGCTCGGGATCGAGCAGTTCGGCAGCAATGCCGGCTTTCACATAGGCCGGGAAGTATTCGGCATAGCGGGTCGCCATGTCGGCCTGCGAGGCGGACGAGGGAATGCCGTGGACATGCGAGAGCACTTCGCCGCGGAGCTTGTCGAGCAGCAGACGCGCGCTGACATAAGCATAGTTCGGCTCCTGCTCGACCAGCGTGCGCGCGGCCATGATCGAGGCCAGCGCTAGCTCGTCCTGGCTGATGCCGTCGTAGAGATTGCGGGTGGTCTCGGCCAGCACCGGGGCGGCGGAGACGCCGTCGAGCCCCGCGCAGGCTTCGCCGATGATCAGCGCGAGACGCCTGGTATCGAGGCCGATGCGCGAGCCGTCAGCAAGCGTGACGTGTAGCTCCGGAACGGCAACGGGCGCTGGCTGCGCAGCCGCCTCTTCTGCGCGCTGGCGCGATCGCTCTTCGCGGTACAGCACATAGGCGCGCGCGACCTTGTGGTGCTCGCTGCGCATCAGGGCGAGCTCGACCTGGTCCTGCACATCCTCGATATGGAAGGTGCGTCCTTCGCCTGCGCGCCGCATCAGCGCTGCGACGATCTCGGCCGTCAGCTGCTCGACGCTCTCATGGACACGGCGCGAGGCGACCGCGCTGGTGCCTTCGACCGCAAGGAAGGCCTTGGTCATGGCAACAGCTATCTTGGCGGAATCGAATGGCGAGACCTTTCCATTGCGGCGGATGATCTGCATGGCCGGCTCGCTGAAAGCAGCCGCAAGTGATTGTGGACGCAACTGGATGATGGGTGCGGAAGCGCCTTCCGCGTCGTGCAGGTTCAGTGACATCAATAGGCCCCGTGATGCGCGTTGTGTTTGAACGGGGCGTTGAGGAAGGACGCTGCAGATCGCCGGCGGAATGATGCCGACGGCGCATGCAAGCGACCGCCGGGACACCCCGCCCGTGGACGTTCAGATCATCACGGCAGGTCTCCTGGCTCGCAGGTCGTTGCTCGCTTCCCGTCTTCCCGGTGCAGATAGCGCCAGTGACGATTTTCGGAAACAGCTCGCTGCTGACAGTTGCGGGGGCAGCGCCGGAATTCCACGCCAAAGCGCAGTCACCGGCTTCCCTCTTAGCCACTAAATCTTGCGATCCGGTGGAACCATGATTACTATATGTAGCGATGGTTCGGGCCTCCTGTCAATGGCTGATAACGTGCCGATACCGATTTGCCTGCGGAATGCTGGAATCTCACGGGCTCTGAAAGCTCCCGATTCGCAGGCAAACGTGTGCTCATAGATTTGGGTAGAACGGTGAGGCCTGCGCACTCGCGTTGGAAACTGATCTTGCTTTGGCTCTTATCGACATTTCTACGATATCCGACCATGGCGAGTTCGATCACATTCTTCGTGACTCCGTTGACGTTCCGAACTTCGTCGCCAATGCCGGCGTGTACAAACCTAAGCCCGTAGGCTGGCCGGACGGCATAGGCCGCGTCGAAAATTTGTCGCGACGACCGGAATGACATTCATCAGCGCCATGCCGGATGACCCTGAGCATGTCCTTCCAGTTCAGCTTGATAGCCTAACGACATCACTGCCGCTCGCAACTCGCTTCCGTTCAGAAGGGTCCGTCGGCGAAAGCGCCGGAGCAAGACATCGAGGAATGAACTCGCGCGAACCAGATCGGCATTGAGGCCGCGCGAATTCACTCCACGGACGAAATTCCCGTCCAAAAGAATGACAGTGCAAAGAAGACCTGCATCCGACGCCACCAAAACAACGAGCGAGCCGCCGAGGTTCATGGCACCACTCCTCTTTGTTGTGGTTATTGTTAGCATTATGCTCGCGGTGACCTGCCACTGAATTGTCATCCAGCGGCAGTTAGAGTCCCGAGGGTTTTGAAACGCTCTCCAAAACTAGGCCAGCCGGAGCTGGAATTTTCCGGATTCGGTTCATGCCGGCGGCGGGAGCCATTCAACAGCTATATCGGGCCTTGTTGCCAATCGCGCTGTGTGGGCGGACTTCGTTGTGGTTTCTACGCCATTCTCCATTTTCTGCCGGGCATCGTCAAGGCTGAGGAACCAGTGCGTGTTCAGGCATTCGTTTCTGAACTTGCCGTTGAAGGATTCGATGAAGCTGTTGTCCATTGGCTTGTTAGGCCTGGAGAAGTCGAGAACGACATTCTTCCTGATAAGCCCAGATGTCGATATCGCGGGAGACGAACTCCGACCCCTGGTCGACGCGAGTGGTCTTGGGGCAGCCGACGGTTTTGCACGCGCGTTCCAAAGTCAGCACGACATCCTCGCCTCAATAGCTGAAGCGCGGATCGACAGCTGCAGAGAAACGACTGAAGATATCGACGATGGTAAGGCACACGAATCTTGCCACCGTTGGCGAGCTGGTCATGAACAAAGTCCATCGCCTAGGTCTCATTAATTTGACCTTCAGTGGATCTGAATTGGAAAATTCCAGTTCAGACTGGCATCTTGGCGGAAGCAGGTTATGCCAGCATGGTGAATCAGAAGCACACTGATTTGGGAATCCCAAATCGATCCAACCTAACCCCATCCCGCTTTAGATGAAGGTTCAGCGGTAGGCCAGACGGTTTACACCGACCGGACGCGCTGCCACCGCGGCGGTATGCCTGATCCTAATGTTTCCCACCGATCCCCACTCAGAACTTCCATCTGCGAGAACCCGCAGAGTACCGGCTGTGCTATCTCCGGATTTTGGTCATCCATGGCTTGAAAATGCAAATGGGGAAGCATCGAATTTCCTGAACTTCCGGCTTTGCCTACGGCGTCCCCCACCTCTACTAGCCGACGTTTGCACAAATCGAACCCCGCCGTAGATGGGAAGCACAAATAGAGACGGCCATCGAACACGATTACGAAATTGCCGAAAAGGTCCCGCCAACTGCGGCGCGTCACCTTAGAAAGAATGCGCACCCGAAGTAGGTCCAACGGTAACGACTCTCGATCTTCCGACTCGCACCAGCTGTCAAGCACCTCACCATGTGACGCTGACATCCATTTCCCAGGAGAGAGCGTTCGCCGCCCGCTCTACGAAGAATAGATGGCGGAACGACATACCTGATCTGAAGATGTGACGACCCATCGGCGGAGTCCGTCGAGCTCGCTACGGCACGGGGTTCTGCGGTGAGTGGGGCTTGCCGATACATCCGCGAGCCGGTGCCACTCCCCGGAGCTGGTAGGTTGAACTTAGATCGGACCGCGCCCCTAATGATTAATCATCAGGCGATACTCAGGCCGCATTAATAGGCGGGCGAGAGGGGCGATCCCAATTTGCCCTGACCGCGAGGAAGTTCGTGTCGTGAACATTTCTTCAGCGGTTTAGCGATCAAACGGAAGGTCAGACAATGATCCGTACTCTCTTTCTGATCGGCTTAACGTTTGTCCTCACGTCGAGATTGAGCGCCCAGGGAACCGACGCCAATCCGAACTATGTTGAGCAAGGTGCGGATTGGAGCACGACAGCGAGAGCGGACTTCTATTCGCGCGATCAGGGCTCGCGCTTGATCACACTGTCTTGGATGCAGGCTCTGAAGCAAAGGAACGGACAACCGTTCATCGCATGGTCTATCACGATACGGTTATCTACCGAATCCTGGAAACGCGGCCAACCTTCCCGTCGGCTTTCATGCTTCTGGCCCTCAAGACTTCCAGGTCGTCGGAATGACCTGCTCCGCATGTCACACGCGCCAGATTGAAGTTGACGGTCAGGTGTATCGCGTCGATGGCGGTCCGGCGTTTGTGGACTTCTACGCACTGCTTAGCGATCTGGACAAGGCAGTCGGCGATGTGATTGCCAGCGATAGCTCGTTCGCTCCGTTTGCTGCAGTTGTTCTGCGGTCCGAAACGCCGGATCCGGCCGACGTCGCAGATCTTCGTCGATAGACGCCTGGTACTTGCGGTTTCATACCCTCATGGTCCGCGCACTACCCAAGAACGGCTGGGGAGTTGGCCGTCTAGATGCGGTCGGGATGATCTTCAACCGCGTATCGGGACTCGACATCGGCCCGCCACCCGACTTCATGATTCCGGAAAACATGAAAACCGCCGATGCTCCAGTGAGATATCCATTCCTTTGGAATGCGCCGCGGCAAGACAAGACACAGTGGCCGGGATTCGCAAAAAAACGGAAGTGACATCTTGGGGCTGGCTCGGAACGTGGGCGAGGTTCTGGGGGTTTTCGCCACGTTCGAACCGAAACGTCAGGGTGCGGTCATCAACTTCCTCAACAATAATTCCGCCAACTTCGACGGCCTGAGCAAGCTCGAAAACTTGGTAAAGCGAATTGGCCCTCCGAAATGGCCTTGGAAGATCGACGCTGCCCTGGCGACCAAGGGCAAGCTGATTTTCGAAAGAGATCCCGCGGAAGGTGGATGTAGCGCATGCCATGGAATTCAAGAGGGCGAGCAGCGCTTTCCATTCATCAAGACGTGGAGAACTGCGGTCCAGAACGTTGGAACCGATACACGGGAATACGACGTCCTCGCTTGGAAAGCGAATACCGGCGTGCTGAAAGGAGCGTACATTCCCCTGGCGACCGCCCCACTGAAGGACAATGACCAAGTTCTTAACATTCTTGCTACCTCGGTTATTGGTTCAATCGCAGAACACGTGTTGACCCGCTTCCACCAACGCGCGGGTCGCCGCAGCGCCAGATCCGGGGTCGTCCGACACACCGGAGTCTCTGGGGCTAGTACGATTACCGCCAACGCTGCAGGATCTGCTAACGGCATTCGATACTGCCAGCACGTCGGCAGCGATCGAACAGACCAAGCGGCAGGGAGCAGAACGAGCGTCTCGCAATCGTCTCCCTCCATGGGGCGCTTACGAGGCTCGTGTTCTGCAGGGTATTTGGGCAGCCGCACCCTATCTTCATAACGGCTCGGTCCCCACCTTGGCGGAATTGCTCAAGACATCAGGGCACTGCACATCACAGTTTAGCGTTGGACGGAAATACGACATCGAAAACGTTGGTCTTGCGACTACCCAGGAGCCGCCGCTGAGCGAACACGATCCGTAACGGATTGCAGTGATATCAATACTGGAAACAGCCGATGTGGCCACGAGTACGGGACGAGTTTGAGCGACCAAGACAAAAAAGCGTTGCTTGAATACCTCAAGACACTGTGACCCGCTGCAGCGTTCCCTGTTTGAGCGGATTTCGGACAAAACGGGCCGTTACTCAGACCCTCGCGCAGCCAGATAGAAGGTCCCCTTTGCGCTAGAATCGCCCTATCGGCGAGGACGCCTTCTGGCCATCGCATCAGATCACTGCGACGCGAAATATGGTCGCTATCGGGATATAGGGGACTCTAGCGAGCTGTCCGTGCGGCTTTATGGATTCACGGCTCTAGTCTTCCGGCCAAAGCGCGCTGCTCACGCTTCCTTACATGTGCAGTGACAAAGCCACGCGTTCCAAACGCGGGGCCATCCCGTTCTATCAGAAGCCGCGCCTCTTGGGCGCGCTTGCTCACACCGCTTTTGCCGAAACTTGAGCGGGGGCTAACAAAGACGCAAAATTGGGTCCGCTACTCCGACTCTCTGAGCACTTTGATTGAGAGCCGAGATTAGTTACAGGACCGTACCAAGCCCCAGCCCATCCCGATCCAAAGCCGTCAGCCAATGCGACTGCGACGAGCCAAATGGTTGGATCACTGCTGGGCGTCAATAATAGCGCCAGGATCTCATCTCGATTGAAAATCGAGAAATCCCATTGATCGAGAGGTACTGGCCACGCCGGGACCTCATCGCGGCAGTCATCCGCCACCCTCCCGGTCCTTTCCAAGGCATTCGCACGGTGCAATGGCATGATCGGATCCCTTGTGGTCCTCCAGGATCATGCCGGGAACTAAACTAATCTTTAGGGGACGATTCCACCTCGGCACGAATAGCTACTGCGATGGCGCATGGGTGCAGGCGGACGGAGTGTTTGCTGGGGAGTTTCTGTCGGCCAGTTGCGGCGATTGATCTCAGGGAATCTTTCGATGCTGAATGTCAAGAACAATGGTTCCGCTCGTTCTGAACTCATATAGGGTGCTGGCTCAGAGGCGTTTTTTTACCATGGCGTCCCGTTGGGGGACTGCCACGCGGTACAAAGTCGTCGTGGTGGACACCAGCAGGCGAGTTGTTTTCGCGGCGAAGCTTGACTGCAATGACGAGCAGACCGCGAAACATCGCGCTGAGCAAATGTGTGGCGAGCATGACGTTGAGCTTTGGGAAGCCGATTGCCTCGTTGCGATCTTTCGAAGCGCGAGGTCAGCGGCAGCCACGGGCGACCGCGCCTTCTAAGGGACTTGGTGCCGGGGCTAGCATTTCCATCCCAACAGAATTCAACCGGCAATGGCGTCGTCTAGCAACCGTTTCAGCCGCGTGTTCTCATCCTCCAGCGTCTTCAGCCGCTTGGCCTCCGAGGCTTCCAGCCCCCCGAACCCGGCCTTCCATTTGTAGATGCTGTCGTCGCTGACGCCATGCTTGCGGCACGGATCGGCGATCTCATGCTCCTTCAAGTTCCCGATGATCTGCTCTATGCTCTGGTCCTTGTCGTGGGCTAAACGAACTTCAAACTGGATTAAACCCGCGGGCAAGGTCGGCTGCCTCGGCAGCGCATCTGGTAGTCGTCGCTCTGACGATTGAGCGGCAGATGCAGGCCGTACTTGGCGAACAGGATATGGGCCAGCAGCTTTGGCCCTGCACGCCCGCGCGCAATCGGATGCGAGGGGGCCGGCGGCTGGGTGATCGCTTCGCAGGCCCGGCAGACGAGCTTCTCGCGCACGTGCTGGATCACCTTCCACTGGCGCGGAACGAGCTCCAGCGTCTCGGTCACGTCCTCGCCAATCTTGCGCAATCGGCTGTCGCCGCAATGGGCAGATCGCAGGTGTCGGATAGACGATGCGCTACCGTGGCAGATGCTCCGGCAGTGGCCGGCGGGCTGGCTTGCGGCGCTCGAACGATGGCACCGCAATCTTCTCGGCTGCCATCTGCGCTGTGGTCGCAGCTTGCGCCGCGTTCTCCTCCAGGTCGGCGAGCTGTAGCTCGAGCTGGTCCAGCAATGCGCCCCGCTCAGAGGACTGTCCGAACTGCTCGTGCCGGAGCTTCTTGATCGTGAGCTTGAGCTTCTCGATCAGCAAGGTCCCCGCCTGGGCTTCGGCTTCCGCGGCCAACCGGGCCGCTCGCTCGGCGCGCAGCATCGCCTGCAGCGTGGTCACATCGTCGGGAAGAGAATCATCGGCGCCCATCGCCGACCAGAGAATCACAAGACGCGGTCTCTGTCCGAACCGCTGATCGTGCCACCGATTCAAATCCCAGCGATCCCGAGCCCCGGCAGCAAACTCGATCTCGATCGACCCGCCGCTGCTGGCCGGCGTGGCTGGACAAGGCGTCGGCCCTGATTCCGCGACCACCATCGCCGGTACGAAGCCCGGTTGATCGGCGGCATCCTTCGGCTCCGGCCGAAACGACCGTCGCCACGCAGCAGCAATGAACGCGACACGCCATACCGCCGCGCTGTTGCCGCGACTTGGCGCGGCGCCTGTAAGCTCTCCAGAACGATCTTGAGCTTCTCATCCTCGGACCAGCGCCGCCGCCGGCCCGTGTCCACCACCTCAAGCCGTTCGACTTAGGCACTGCGCCTATCACTGTCCATAAGGACAGTTCTCAACAAAACGCCTCATTCGGCAAGGCGGCCTTCACCGGAGGGATACGCTGAAAGGCATTCTGAGAGCGATTTAGAAATTTGAAGCGGCGGAAATGAGCGGGCGGTGCCGTCATACAATCACTAAGCCCCGCGGCAATTTGCTCAAGACATCGGTTGTACCGGGCAATTGAAGCCGGGAAGAAGTGGCCCTCACTGGAAGGCAAGCCAATCGAACTTGATATCGAGATCGATATCAGCGGTCTCGGGGCCGCGGCCCCAGTCCTCCCACTTCGTGATTCCTCGGGTGTGGTGATAAGGAGCGGTGGCGGCACGGAAGTGACAATGCCTCATTCTGTGCTGATAGGTAATTTCGCGACATGGATATCGCTCAGCGAACCTTAAATAGCACTCGTTACGGTGCTATTTTCTTATCGGCACAAGGTCTTGCTACACTTCAGAAATGGTCAAGAAAGAAGAATCCGTCTTCGATAGACTTGCTTGCCTGCTCAAAGAGGGGGCGAGGACATTCCGGCGCGTCTGGCGCCGAATGTCCTTTGCATTTGTTCTGCCGGCGCTTTGCCCGGCCCGGATTTCTGTTCCATCGATGCTCCGGGTGGCTACGATGACCAGAAATCCTTCATGGGCAAAACCCGTCAATTGTGTCTCACATGCTCTGACAGCGAGCCCTGATGAACCAGAGCCTCTCGCTGATCAGTCTTCAGTTCCTGGCTGCTGCGCACAAGCCGGGTCGGTCAAACAAAAAAGAGATCGCAGATGCCATCCAATGGGTACTCCTCGCATTGAGGGTATACCGTGTCGGCTACCCGCGCCTTGGCGTCGACCGATTGTGCGGCAACCCAGCGACGAAAGTCGGCACTGCCGCTGTAAGCGCCACGGCGCTCGCAGTTAAAAAAGCCAATTTTTTCATTCGAGAGGCACTCCCTTAGATTGGTCTCAGCCGCCCTCAATGTGTCCTATATGGCGATCCCACGAGCTGTAAACTCCATGCTTTGATGGGATCCATCTACAGTATGGATGAGTATCGCGCCTTCGAGATCGCCGTTTGCGATAGTCGCATAATCCCGGGTCTAAGACTCGCAAACAGCATCGGTATGATCGGGACATGCTTCCGACAGGTCATGAAGCCTCCCCCGAGTGTCTCGAAGAGTACAAAGCGATCTACAAAGAAGCGTACGGTGAAGAAATCACCCGGCCCGACGCAGCTGAAATGACCCGCCGACTCCTCTCGCTCTACCAGCTCTTCGGCCGACCTTTGTCATATCGACGAAGAGCAGCGAGCCTCTCCATCGCCTCCTCGTCTCGATTCAGCACAGCCCTGATGCAGTCAAATGTATGCTGCCCCTCTTCGGTCTTCGAGTACTGCGTCATCCCTTTTGCCAGCTTGGCAATTGTGCCCCGTGAAATCGAACGTCGTCGACGACTCCCTTACTTGTTCATACTTAGTGTGAGAAACGAAAATAGCTCGCAGCTGAGCCATATTTTGCCGATTTGGCATGAACTCCGGTCGTGCATCAAAGAGGCGCGGCCGCTAGATTTCGACGCATGTCGCGCACCACGTCAATCTTCTCGGTTTCTTTGCCACCCGAGATGCTCGCCGAACTCGAGCGGGCGCGGAAGGTAGAGTCTCGCACTCGATCCGAGCTTATACGCGAAGCGTTACGCCGGTACTTCAGAGTGGATGCGTTCAGACGTTCGACTGGCCAAGACGTCTGCGAAACCAGCATAATTAGACGACCTTGGCCACAGCGTCGGTCAAGTCGGCCGTCGCCTTACATTTCCGACACTATGGGCTGAACCAGACATTGGTTGAGAAGGGAGGCACAAGCAAAGCGCAGCTCAGGCGGGACGCAGTCGCTCGAATTGCAAGCTGCCTTCCGAGCCGAAAGGGGAGATACCAACTCCCATCCTCTCAATCCACCACCATCGGCTGCTTATGGTCAAAGCGTTAGCAACGGCCCGTTCACGCGTGTGAAAGAAGATCGACAACCAGCAGCCTGGAATCGTACTCCTCGTACGTGCTAAGCATGATCTGGCCAACGGCCAAATTGTGCACCGGATCGATGACTGAGGGCGAGTCGTAAGTTAGTGGAACAGGGCGTTAATCAAGACCACAAAGTGAACGTAAAGTGGGTTCCTTCCCGGCAATCAAACATGCAGGTACGACCGCAGCTGATCTTCTCTGCAAAGTAGGCTGCGGTATCGTGATCGAAGCCGACGTACACTCCGAGGCGCTTCGGAGCGAGCTGCAAGCGCGCCCCCGTTCCATAGTGCTGCAAGCTAGGTAACGAGCCGCTGAAGCGACAGTTGTAATCGTACTGGAATCCGTTCGCGTTATTTCCGCGTACAAAGACGCCGGTCCTGCTGTAACCCCCGCGTTTCCTACTCATAGACGCTCACAACTTCGCGCCGAAGGCCGTGCGCAAATGCGGTTGCTGCCGCGGCAGCTCGAACTGGTTTCATTACGCAACACACCAACATGCACATCGCAATTGAAGCGCTTGCCGGCCGACCTCGTTGCGCGAGGAACCTACAAGGTTTGGCAGGCGGCTAACTCAACAGGATTAGGTATGCTAAAGGCTTCTGTTGTGCAGTTCCAAACGAAGGAGGCCTCAGATGGTCTACAAGAAACTCGTCAGTCAAAGTGTGCTGACGCTTACGCGTGTTGCTCATCACGCGTGTTGGTTCGGAGTCGAACCAGTAACGGGCTATTGTCGCGGCGGCGCTACCGGCGGGCGGCAGGCAAACGGATGAGTCGGTAATACGCAGAATCCTTCCCTCAACGGGCTCATGATTTGCTCGTCTTCCAATGGTGCGTTTTCGAGCGCCCCACAGACCTAGCAACTCGTGGCAGCAGCCGGGACCATCTGCTGAAACGCACACGAAACACTAACCGCTCAGCAGAGCGGGTAGGCCGAACGTGATGGGCTCGAACACCTGAATGCAGCTTACGGCCTGCTGATCCCAGCCGCGTGACCTGGGCCGCTTCTGGACGACAAGGCCGATCCTATCGGCGCCGCCGACTGTTTGACGGGTGCAGCAGACGAAGGGAAAGCACCGGTACGGCGGTGATCGCGCGGACCGCTTTTTGAATGGCCTTCCGACCGCGACGCACCGCGGCTCCTTCATCTGAGTAGTACAGCCGGGACCGAAGGTGCTCTAGGTCAGCGTATCCTCGGAGACGCTCGAGAGCAGGTCATCATGGGTGACGGTAAATCATATGAGCACCAATCTTGCGGTACACGAACCGACCAACGCACTCCGGCTGGTTACACAGGCGTATGTGAGCCTTCTACTCATCGCCTTCGCCCTGATGCCCGCCCAGTTCATCACCTACCTGTATTTCCAGCAGGATCCCGCGCTAAAATTCGAAAATCACCTGTTCCACGAATTCGCGATTGCTGTCGCCACCCTCGAAGGGCTATTCGTCACCTATGTGACGTGGCGTTGCTACCAGTCTTCAGGCGAACCTCTGTTGCGTTGGTTGACGCTGGGTTTTCTCGGCTTCGTGCTGATCTATTCTCCGCACGGCGCCTTCACCGGGATGGCACATCGCAATATTTGGCTGTTTCTGCTCTATGGGCCGGCATCGCGTCTTGCGATGTCGATTCTGCTCTTTGTTGGGCTGCTCAGCTACAACCAGCCGTCAGACGAGGTCGAGAAGCGTTCGGATACGCGCACGTGGCTGATATGGATCGGCCTATTCCTGACGATGGACATAGCCGTCGCCCTGATCGCCTACTCCCCCTATGCGGGACATCCCGCGGTACGCTTGTCCATGGAGGGCGGCGCACTGGTGTTCAGCACGTTGAACGTCACAGCCATGCTCATGCGACGGATTCACTCGCCGCTCATGCTTATTTTCGGCATTTCGGTCGCGTGGTTTGCGCTATCGTCGCTCGCATTCATTCTGGCGGCGCCCTGGAACCATATGTGGTGGCTCGCTCACGCGATCTTTGCTAGCGGGTTCTTTCTGCTCAGCTATGGTGTTGTCCAGGCTTTCCGAACGACGCAATCATTCTCGACTATCTATAGCCAGGAAGAAATGACGGCTCGCCTGACCGAATCGATGGCCGAGACCCAAAGGGCGCTCCAGCAACTGCAACTGAGCAATCAAAGGTTGGAACGCCTTGCCGCCACTGACCCACTAACCGGTGCCGGAAATCGGCGCCACTTCATCGAGCATATCGGCCATGAGATCGCGCGGGCCAAACGAAGCGGTGCTCCATTATCTCTGCTGTCAATCGACCTCGATCATTTCAAGTACATCAATGACTCACGCGGTCACAGTGTCGGCGATGAAGTCCTCCGCGCATTCGTGCGAAAGTGTCTGGAAGCGATCCGCCCTTACGACTCTATCGCGCGCGTGGGCGGTGAAGAATTTATGGTGTTGCTGCCGGGAGCGACGCTCGACGCGGCTTGCGCGGTAGCCGAGCGCCTTCGATCGGCTATCGCACGCGCCGCGTTCGATGTCGGAGCCCAACCGTCTGTTGGTGTCACCATCAGTGTTGGGGTATCGGAGTTCGGGCGCGATGGAGACACGCTTGACGGATTCCTTAATGTCGCCGATCAGCGGCTCTATCGCGCAAAATATGAAGGTCGCAATCGTGTGATTGTCGCCTAGGCCGCTTCCCAGGAAGCGCCATGTCGTTGATTGGTACGGCGTTGTTCAATAGCTTTCGTCTGTCGCGCGTTCAGACTTCTGCGTTGGCGGAACGCATGAGATATTCATGTCGAAGATCGAGGTCGACGGCGTAGGCAAGATGGTGTTCCGACTCTACCGATCCTTGTCGCGAACGCAGGCCGCCCCTGTGGGCGGTCCGAAGCGACGGAGGCCGATAAGTCGACGCCGTCAAGGTCCGGATCGGAGGGCCACTGTGACAAGACCCTAGCGGACTGGTCGCGGATGTCGCGCCCGAGCTTGGTTTCAGCGAGCTGGCGGTGGCCGACTTCTAAGCTTCTCGTCCACGACACCGGCAGCTTTTTCGTCGACCATCGCGACATCGAGAAGGTTCCTAGGTCGCGACACTGGTGCTGCCCTCGGGCCATCGTGGCTGCGAACAAAACGTAGATCGCGTCTTGCTGTACACGGTGTGTGAGCCGCTTTAACGTCGTAAGCGAACTTGCCGGGTATCGAAACCACTCATGCCGGGGACGACTATCGCGATCCGAGGGCAAGGCGCGTTTACCGTCGCGGCTTGCGAAGCGTTAATCCGGCGCACAACATCTGGTATTCAATTAACATCTGTGCTATCTATAAGAAACTCACTCTTGAACAACCAGCCTCAGCGAAGGTTCGACTGTGATGAGTTTGTCGACTCCACGATCACGCGTATTGCACGCCGATTGGTTCGATTGGCGTAGTTCTGCCACAAGGGATTTCGTTGCACTCTTTGGGGGCGTCGTTCTCGCCTCGATTTTGGTGCATGTCTATGAGGTTGGACCTCTTTTGTTCAGCTGGGGCGGGCTATATGGATACGGCACTCAACGACATCGTATTCATCATATTCGTCGCGTTCTTCCTGTGCGCTGCGCTGACAATTTTTAGTGTCCGCCGCTATCGAGATCTCGCCCGCGAAACCAAAGCGCGAGCCATTGCGGAACGAGAAGCGCGCGACCTAGTGCGACACGATCCATTGACCGGCCTGCCAAACCGTGGCCTGTTTGATGAAAAACTGGATGCGTGCCTTGGCCTCGCCCGCGACAAGCACCAGGTGGCCGTTCTGCTGCTTGGCCTTGATGGCTTCAAGAGGATCAAGGACACGCATGGCCACGCAGCGGAGGACAAGGCGCTATGCGAATTTGCCAACAGGGTCGCCGACATCTTGCGCAAGGATGGCGTCCTGGCGAGGATTGGAAACGACGAATTCGGGATTGTCCTACCAGCTATTAGCTCCCTTGAGGTTCCCACCAATCTGGCGCACCGTATTGTGGCGTCCGCCACTGAAACCTTCGCGATCGAAACGGGGGCAGCCGAGCTTGGGGTTGGAATTGGCATCGCCATCGCTCCGATTGACGGCGTCAATCTCCACGAATTGGTCAGGCGCGCAGAACGTGCACTTTATCGCGCACAAGGCGATAGCAGGTCGCGTGTCCGCTTTTTCGAGCCAGAGATGGACATGCATGTCGAGCGGCGCACTCAGATCGAGCGAGAGCTTCGCAGCGCTATCACGGCCGATATTATCGAGCCGTACTACCAGCCGCTAGTTTCACTCAAAGGTAATTGCATTATCGGGTTCGAGGCACTGGCGCGTTGGGAGAACAGGACATTGGGGCGTATTCCGCCCGACGTGTTTATTCCGATTGCGGAGGAAACGGGTCTCATCAACGCGCTTGGAGATCAGCTTTTCCGTCGCGCTTGTTTCGACGCCAATGCGTGGCCGGAGGCGTTTACGCTTGCCTTCAACATTTCCCCCATTCAGTTGCGTGATCTCTCGCTTGGACAGCGGATTCTATCGATCCTTGGGCAAACCGGGTTTAGTCCCCGCCGCCTGGAGATTGAAATTACCGAGAGCGCGTTTGTGGAAAAGACCGGGGTTGCGAAGACCGTGATTGATGTGCTCCGCCAAGCGGGCGTCCGCATCGCGCTAGATGATTTTGGAACGGGTTATGCTACGCTGAGCCAGCTGCTTTCGTTTCGTCTCGATAAGATCAAAATAGACCGCAGCTTCGTGTCGCATCTCAACGACAGTGCCGACAGCCGGGTGATCGTTCGTGCTATCCTTGGCCTTGCCAAGGGATTTGGCTTGACGACTACCGCCGAGGGCGTCGAAGACGCAGGCCAACTAGACTTTCTGGTGGCCAATGGTTGCACAGAAGGACAAGGCTACATGTTCAGTGATGCCGTCCCAGCCGCCGGTATCAATGCCCTGCTTAATCGCGAATCCGGCCGCACGACGGTCGCTGAAGATGGAACAAGAAGCCTGCATGCGTGAGACGGCGTGCTCGGTTGTTCGGAGCGGATTGGCAACAAGATGCCATCTATGTCGGCTTCTCGAGCATGATCCAGAGAAGTGAATATCGGTTTTTCGAGAAGGTCACGTTGAAACAAGAAGATGGAGCAGGACGATGGTTCGAAGATCAGCCATCACGCTCCAAATCTGCGATGGGGATGAGCTGTCGTCCAGATGAATTCCGGGCCATCGCGGACCGGGCAGAGGAACGGGGCGACCTCGTTCGATGTCGCCGGGCTAGGTAGTAGTAGTTATCCAGCAGAATGCGGTTCTTGAGGACCTGGTGCCAACGCGCGATCTTTCCCTGGGTCGGGGATGACACGGCGCGCCGCGTACACGCCGCATGCCTTTCTTCTCGAGCCACCTGATCAGATCCATCGTAAGCGTCATTTTGAACCCACCTTCTCGTGACGCGAGAGATAGGCGAGGTTCACGATTTCTTTGAAGGAATCGGCTCGTGTCTATGCTTGACCATACACTGAAGTCGGATGCGGCGGCGCGCCGGCTCGAAGTGATCAGGGAGACGGACGACGTCGTTGGTTCCAATGATGCCAAGGCCCGGATAGTCGAGGAGACGCTGGCACTAGGTGCGGTCATTTTCCGACGTCGGCGTGTGCCGCCGCCTTAACGCTTGTTGTAGAGCCCGTCAGCAGTCTTTTGCCGAGCTCGTGATAGCCGTGGGGATGTCCCGATTGGTGTTGAAGTATGTCGGGCCGACGTTGCCGGAATGGATGTTACGCGGCCCTCGTGGACCTAGGCAACGGGGTTGATCGTCATGCGATTGTGGCGAATGCGCCTTCAATCGTCGGAAGCCCTTGTTGGCCTCGATCATGCCGGCCGCGACCATCGCAAGGCCGTACCGGCGTCCCGCCGGAGTTTGACGTTGCGCGTGACGCGGCGAATGGTGCCCATCGTGTTCTCGGCGATGTTGGTACAGGCGAGCGATCGACGAAGCTCCTTCGGCAACTTCAACCGGACGACAGTCAGGATTTCATCGAGGCCTTTGAGGATGCTGGCCGCTACGCCGGGCCATTGCTGGTCGAGTCGACGCGCGAGATTGCGGATCAATTTTTCAGTCTTGTCGGCGTCATCGAGCTCCCAGGCCTAGCGCAGCACCCGACGGGTGGCCGCATGATGCTCTTTCGGCAGGCGTTCCATGATGTTGCGCGCCTTGTGGATCTGGCAGCGCTGGCTCGCAGCGGCCGAACCAAAGGTGCGGCGGATCGCCTTCGACAACGCTTTGGCGCCGTCGGCGATGAACAGTCTTGGCACCGTCGGGTCGAGCCCGCGCGAGACCAGGTTGTCCAGCAGGGCCTGAACCGTTGCGGCATTCTCGGTCGCCCCTTCCACCAGCGCCAGCGGATGCTTGTTACCTTCGCCGTCAACGACCTCTTCAACAGAACCCGGGACATCCCCGGTCGATTGCGTGCTCGTCGTAGAATAGGATAGGGTTGTCATAAACCTCCGCCGCGATCGTACACATCAGCGCATCACGCCCTGCTACACTAAGCCTCTGGAAGAGCACGCATCACAATCGGCCCGGTCATGTTTTGATCTCGCCACGTTCATCCTCAGGCTCGAACTTGCGGCAGAACTGTCCGGGCATTTGAGTCGATCCAGGATCGGCCGATCTATATCGAAAGATCAACCGCCCTATGATCGACGAGGGCAAGGCGACGCCGGCCGAATATTGGGTCGGGCTGCAGTACGACAAGATCAAGGCTGGCTCGAGCAACACGAGAGCAGGAACGTTCGTGAGGATGCTTCAGGCCGGGAGAGACCCAGTTCAGTCCGTCAGTCATAGACTGTCCGACTGAAGTGAGCGAACTGAGGTCTCGCGCCGGTTAGCACCCCCGGTATCCCGCTCAGTGAGCGATCCAGAAATCACCAGGCGGAGCGGAAACGCTCAAGAGTCTGAAACCGACATCAAGACTTTTTCGCCAGCTTCGCTCAGCTGACGCGCCAGGCCTGTTTGCAATCCTCTGCCAACCCCTGATCAGATGGTGGCAGGACCGCCTGCGGCCAGCTACCAACTCGAGCTCGCGGCTCATCGTATGCATCGGTCTGCCCGCACCTTCGTTCTCCTGGTGTCTCCGTCCCGATGCTCGCATCGTACGCTACGATCTTGAATATCGCAGCGGAACATCGGCACCGAGAAACTCTGATACCGGTTACCAACCCCATCGAAAACACCTTCGCTACCGTGCCCCACCGCACGATCGCGCAAAGAGCTGCCTGTCGAGCAGGACAGCCCTCGCGATGGTCTTTAAACTGGTCGAAGGAGCCCAGAAAAGCTGGCGCCGTCTCGATGGGGCACAACCAGCCAAAACACGTTCTCGGTGTGACATTCAACGATGGGGTCGAGGTCATCGTACAACAGATCGACCGTCAGCCCGCAACCGCCGCCGGCTGACCGCCTCGGCGGTCACCAAAATTTGGCGATAGCTCGTGCGTCGCTGCACGTCCAAGACCCGCTTCAGTGCCTCGCTCT
The DNA here is from genome assembly GCF_024199855.1 of Bradyrhizobium sp. CCGB20. NCBI lineage: Bacteria > Pseudomonadati > Pseudomonadota > Alphaproteobacteria > Hyphomicrobiales > Nitrobacteraceae > Bradyrhizobium > Bradyrhizobium sp. CCGB20. The sequence continues at coordinate 1,703,292 of NZ_JANADN010000001.1, forward strand.
CGCGCTCAACCTCATGCAGTTTCGCAGCCGCAAGTCGCGGGTGAAATGACCCATAAATGGGGGCATCCCCCCAATCTCATGACCCAATCGTGACACGACACAATGATGGAAATACAAGATCTCCCTCCAATGCGGTACGAAGATGGCGGTGAACCGCGTAAACTAAACCATTTCTGCAAGACCGCGCCATTGGCATGCCAATTGCTTGTCACGAATTGTCGGATGTCGAGGAATAAACGCGGTTCTCCGACATTACTACAACGTCGAGTGACACTCGACGCGATCGCAGTATCCACTGCGCCGGGGGCTAACGCTTAGACTCCGTCTAATATGAGGATGGGAGTATCTTGATGCTTGAGTCAGTGCGGGAGGGTCTTGTATCCGAGGCACGAGTGCCGTCAGGAAAGAAGGTTCCCTCCGATGCTACGCTCATGAACTTCATCGAATGTGCGCGCTTCGTTCAAGAAGAAGAGTTGCAGGCGAATGACATCACGCAATACCACGTCACGAAGTTCTATCGCGAGCACATTCGAAAGAACCGATACTACGAGCAGCTGAAACATATAGTCGTGCCTTCGCTCAAGGAGTTCGAAAGTCCCGGAAGCCTTGACACGAGCGGCGAGCACGACAACACCGTCGTGCCCGGCTTGCAACACAAATACCCGCAGACAGGACTGCTGCTCGTCACCGATCGCTGTGCATCATATTGCCGTTACTGTTTCCGCAAGCGCATTGTCGGCAAGGATTCCGACGAGATCGCGCCGGATTTCGCTGAAGTGGCTCGCTACATCGGCGCGCATCCGGAGATGAACAATGTGCTGCTCTCGGGCGGTGATCCGTTCATCCTAAGCACCACCAAGCTCGAAATGATCGTCGACCACCTGCTGCCGATTCCGCATCTGACCTCCATCCGCTTGGGAACCAAGATGGTGGCCTTCTCTCCCAAGCGGCTGGAGGATCCGACCCTCGCTGCTCTGTTCCGGCACATGCGCGAGGCGGGCAAGACGCCGATCATCGTCGCCCACTTCGATCACATAGGCGAAATCTCGTCCGAAGCAGAGCATTGCATCCGCGGGCTGCGCGCGCATGGCGTCCAGTTCCTCAATCAGACGGTGCTGCTCGCGAACGTGAATGACGACCCCGCTATCATTGCCGACACCTTCGCCAAGTGCCATGAGATCGGCGTGCAGCCGTACTATCTGTTCCAGGGGCGACCAGTGAAAGGTGCGTCGCACTTTCAGGTGCCGCTCGCCCGCGGCATCGAGATCGCCAAAGGGGCCAATCAGCGGCTGAGCGGGATCCAGAAAACGTTCAAGTACATCATGTCGCATTATACCGGGAAGATCGAAATTCTCGACCTCGGCGACGATGGCCGCGTGTACATGCGCTACCACCAGAACAAATATCCGGACAAGATTGGCAAAATCTTCTCCCGCCCGTATGTTGAGGACGCCTACTGGCTCGACGATTTGCCGGAAGCCTGACCCGGAGCGTTCGCGATGCCGGCCGCAGATCGAAAGCCCCGCGGCGTTGCGCCCGCGGAGGGACGCAAGCCGGCAAGCCTGGCAGCGGTGGTGACGGCCTTTCCGCTCGCCACCGCTGCCAGGCTTGCCACATTGCGTGCCGGCGGCAACGCCATGGACGCAGCGGCAGCCGCCGCGTGGGCGTTGTCCGCCTGCGAACCGAGCGCGTCCGGGCTGGGTGGACAGACGTCGATGCTCGTGCGCCGTACCGACGGATCAATACGGATCATCGACGGACCGTCGCGCGCACCCGCGGCGGCATCGCTCGAGACGATCACGGCGGTCCAGCAGAGCCGCGGTCATCGCGCCCGCACGGTTCCGTCGGCTCCCGCCACTCTCGACTGGGCGCAGCGCCAATATGGCGTGCTTAGTCGCGCCCAAGTGTTGGCGCCGGCGATCGGGATCGCGGAAGACGGCTATACCATCACGCAGCTGCAGCATCGGCAGTGCCGATGGTTGGTCCAATATCCGCGCGCCGGCGCGGCGGCGGAGTTGTTCCTGCCGGACGGCCGACCGCCGCCCCTCGGCTCAACGTTCCGCCAGCCCGCATTGGCGGTCACGCTTCGCGAGCTCGTGCGTCGCGGCATCGAGGATTTCTACCAGGGCTCCATTGCCCGTCGGATCACGGCGGACATGGCGACGTACGGCGGGCTCATCACTGCGGCCGATCTCTCAGCCTGCGCTCCGCCGGTCGAGACAGATCCGCTATCGGTCGAGTACGCCGGCTGCCGGATTGTCAGTGCTCCGGCGCCGAACGGCGGCCCGCAGCTCCTCATGGCATTCAACCTGTTGAAAGAGCTCGCGGAGCACGGCTTTGCGAGATCGGAAAGCGGATGGCGCAAGGTGCTCGCCCTTGCCGTGTCGGCCGCGTTCCGCGAACGCGAGCACATGAGCTCGCAGCAGCCCGCGCTAACTTTGCGCGACCCGCTGAGTCAGGATCATGCAAGGCGGGTTGCGGCCGCGATTGCTGGCTCGCGAAAGCTCGCCTTCACGGCCGATTGCGCCGAAGAGCCCGGTGATGCAACCCATCTGGTGGTGTGCGACCGGCACGGCATGATCGTCAGCCTGACTCAGTCGATCCAATCGGTATTCGGCGCGAAGGTCGCCCACCGCACGCTCGGCTTTGTCTACAACAATTATCTCTGCACCTGTCCGCGCACACCGCATGCTCATGCGCTCGCGCCGCGGTGCCGGCCCCGCTCGAACATTGCGCCGACGCTGGTGTTGGGCGGCCCCGCCGCAACGCCATTGCTTCCATTGGGCGCGGCCGGCAGCCGCCGCATCATCTCGGCCATTCTCCAGGTCACGAGCGAAGTCATCGATCACGGCCGTGACATCGTTTCGGCCGTCAATGCGCCGCGCGCGCACGGGCTCGTGGGCGGCAAGGTCTGGATCGAGCGGCCGGCCGCGGACGACGCCTTGCTGAGTAGCCTCCTGGCGAGCGGACGCGAACCCGTCATCCGGTCACGCTATAGCTACGCCATGGCGGCCGTGCACGCGCTGCAGTTCTCGCCGGACGGCGGCGTCACGGGGGCGGCCGACCCCCGGCGTGACGGAACGGCGGGAACGTTCCAGTGATCGAAAAATCGACCACCCCGCCCGAGTCGACGCGCGCGAGAGCTAGGACCGATTGGCTCTTGGTCTTCTTGTTCGCGCTTCCGGTCGGGATCGCGCTCGCGAAGATTCCGGTCTTCCCGTCCGCCGCCGTGACGACAGGCTTTTTCTCGCTTGCCGACGTGCCTGTACATTTTCACGCCGCGGCCGAAAATGTGATGCTGGTAGCGCTGGGCGCCGTGATCGTCGCGGTTTTCCGGCTAACGCTCGGAGTGAGGGTCCTCAGTTTTTTTCGTCCCATCCTCCTGGCGATGGGGTTCGATATCCTGGGTATTCCGATCAGCCTCGCGTTCGTTCTAGCGGTGCTTGTGGTCATGGTCGGGCTTCGCCGGCTGCTCACGACCAATCACAACTACTCGCGCCTCGGCGTGCTGTTGAGTCTTGCCGCGGCGTGTCTGTTCGTCCCGTTGATAATCGGAAGTTGGTGGAATATCGCATGGCTGCGTGAGATTTCCCTGTTTCCTGTCATCGCGCTGTGCCTGACCTGCGAGAGCTTCGCTAAGGTGCTCGACCAGGACGGTTTGGCAGAGGCCCTCTGGCGGATGCTGATGGCGGTGATCGCAGCCGTCCTGATCGTGAGCTTGATCAAGCTGCCGGGCACGTTCAACTTCTTTCTCCGATTCCCCGAAATGGTGCTGGCGCTCGCCGGCAGCATTCTGCTGATCAACAGGTATCTTGACGTTCGCTTGTTCGAAGGCATGAACCCGTTCGCTCGAGAAAAGACGGGCCCCTTAGTTGAGAAGCGGATGCCGACACGCGGTCGGAGCAAGTGATGACTTGGAATATCAATTGGAGTCTGACATGCGCGCAGCTGTCGTTTGGAACAGCGATCGTTTGGGAGTGATCAACCGGTTCGGACAGATATGTCCCGAGGAATACGGGCGCAACGCCGTCGAAAACGTGATGGCGGCCCTGCGCGACGGAGGGCATGAAACCCTCCTTTGCGAGGGTGACAAAACCCTGCTCGCCACGCTGGAGCGGTTCATGCCGCCGGATCGCCAGGGGCGGCCGTCAGGCATCGTATTCAACATGGCCTACGGAATTCAGGGAGAGTGCCGCTACACGCATGTTCCGGCCATGCTTGAGATGGCAGGCGTTCCGTACACCGGGTCGAGCCCGCTCGGCCACGCGCTCGCCCTGGACAAGGTGATCACCAAGGAGCTCATCCGTGCTGCCGGCGTCCCGACGCCGAATTTCCAAGTCATGCGGTACGGCACCGAGGCGATCCGCGAGCTGCAGTTTCCGGTGGTGGTGAAGCCGCGTCACGAATCGACGAGCTTTGGTCTGCAGCTCGTGCACGAGCCGGCTCTGTTGAAGCCTTCCGTGGACGCGATCGTTGCGCAATACGATCAGGACGCGCTGGTCGAAGAGTACATTGACGGCCGCGAAATCTGCGTCGCATTGCTCGGCAACGAGGTGATCGAGACCCTGCCGTTGGTAGAGCATGATTTCGTCGACCGGCCCGTTCGCCTGATCACCTGGGAGGACAAGTCGCATCGCGCTGTGGCCGAACCCGAGAAAATATGTCCGGCCCTCGTGGACGAGGACCTCGCAAAGCGGCTACGTGACATTTCAGTCGCGACGTTCCGCGCGTGCTTCTGCCGCGATTATGCGCGCGTTGATATCCGCGTGGACCGCGCCGGACAGCCGTTCGTGCTGGAAATCAATTCCATGGCGGCGCTCGGGCAGGGCGCTTCGTATGTGCTCGCCGCCCGCGCGGCGGGCCTGGGCTTTCCGGCGCTGGCCAATCGCATCGTCGATGTCGCGCTGGCACGTTATGCATTGTCCGACAAAGCGGAGCCCGTTCCTGCGCAGCAGGGGATGTCCCGGGTTCTGTTGAATTTCTGAAGAGGTCGGCGTTGCCCACCTTCAGCCGGTAGGCTCGGGGTGCTGATTCCACAAAGGAGAGCAAGGCCATGACGAGAGATATCACACCAGCTGGTTGGCCTGCGACCGGGGCTGTGGACGAAGCGTTTGCAGAAGTGCGGGCGAGCTTCGATCGGTTCTGCCTTGCGGCAGGGATCGAGGCGCTCGGCATGATGATGGAGGCGGACGTCACGGCGGTCTGCGGGCCGCGCCACGGTCGCGACGCGGCGCGGCGGGCGCACCGTTGGGGCCGAACGCGGGGACGGATCGGCTTCCATGGCGGCAAGATCGAGGTCGAGCGTCCGCGGGCGGGGTGGACGGCCGCGAGGTCACGATCCCGAGCTGGGAAACGGCGGAGGAGGATTGGCTCGGTCGCTGGGCGATGAACCTGATGCTGATCAATGTGTCGACGCGCCGGTTCGGCCGCGCTGTCCGGCTGCCGACGTGCCGGCACCGCTCGGATCGGGAGTTTCGAAGTCGGCGGCCTCGCGGAGGTTCGTAGCGCTGTCGGCGGCGCGGCTGGCCGACTTCATGGCTGCCGACCTGTCCGCGCTCGACTTTCTGGTGGTCCAAATCGATGGGCTGCATCTCGGCGACGATCTCGTGCTGGTCGCCGCGATCGGGGTTGACGGCGAAGGCAACAAGCATCCGCTGGCGCAGGTGGAAGGGGCGACCGAGAATGCCGCAACGGTTCAGGCCCTGCTGGACAACCTGGTCTCGCGCGGGCTCGACCCGACGGTGCCAAGACTGTTCATCGCCGACGGCGCCAAAGCGTTGTCGAAGGCGAACCGCCGCACCTTTGGTTCGACCGCTGCGAGCCAGCGCTCCCAGATCCATAAGGCGCGCCACAAGATCAAGCAATGTCGGCGTGTCGCAACCAAATATGACAAGCCAGCAGCCAGTAACCTAGCGCTCGTCAAGCTCACATCTCATGCGGCATTGGCTACGTGCCTAGCGAGTCCGCGGCGCCCCAGCCGCCACGCCCGTTTTCCCAGTTCTTACCGTTGCCCCCGCACGTGACCGGGTTCGCGCTCGTCGTGCTACCGACCAAGCGGATCCGAACTCAGCTTCAGGAATCTATCGTCTACCTTGATGCCGAAGCGGTCGGGAAAGTTCTCGGCCGCATGCGACATGCAACCCAGCGAAATGTCCGAGAGGTATGCTTCGTTTTCCGGATAGCTACCGCGACATCGGAGTGTTTCCGGCAGACCTGCTGCAGCCAATCCGCATCCTTGAAATATAGCGCCAGGGCTGCCCCGCACATTCAGCGCGAGAGCAGGCTTTGTCGGGCACTTGCTGCGCCGGTTGTCGGCATTGAGACTCAATGCCAGAAACCTGACACTACGCGCCGCTACGAAGTGCCTGCTGAGCCTGCGAATTCACTTCGGCACGCGATTTGCTCTGTTCACGGCATCATCACCAATCGCGGTGTGACGGTCTTCGGGACGGACACGCCACGCGTCGCTGTTCGCGCCTGGTCGGTTCCGACGGTTTGCTGTGGCAATGACTTGCCGCTCGGTTGTGAACAGAGAAAATGCAGGGAAGTGTTGGATCCGATCTAGAGTTCTTCTTTTGGCAGCCACAACAATTGTGCTCGTCGCGAGCGGTGCAACCAAAGCGGCAGACCGTGAGCCAGGAGTGAAACTGCCACCGGCGGTGTGGGCTAGTCCGGAGGCTATGTTGGCGGACACGTCGGCGGCGGGTACGGTCGAACCTCCTTCACCAATCCCTACGGTCAGTCGATCTAGGGCGTGCCTGAGCGCTGCGTTGGCGCGCCTAAAATTGCGATGCGCCTTCCCCGCGCTGTTCGTGCGGCTGGAGGATCTCGCGCCTACCATCGCCGCGGAGGACGTCGTCTACATGCCGTCTTACGTCATCCTCGCCGCAGCGCCTGCCGGTCACCTTCCGCTTAGAGAGTGAAGTGCCACCATGTCCGAACAACCCTTGCCGACGCTGCCGATGTGGCGCGTCGATCACATCGAGCCCTCGCCTGAGATGTTGGCGCTACGCGCCAACGGTCCGATCCACCGCGTGCGCTTCCCGTCCGGGCACGAAGGCTGGTGGGTGACAGGCTACGACGAGGCCAAGGCGGTGCTGTCCGACGCGGCTTTCCGGCCCGCGGGAATGCCGCCGGTGGCATTCACCCCGGATTCGGTGATTCTCGGTTCGCCGGGATGGCTGGTCTCGCACGAGGGGGGCGAGCATTCCCGGTTACGCGCGATCGTGGCGCCGGCCTTCAGCAACGCCAGGATGAAGCTGCTTGCGCAGGAGGTAGAGGCGATCGCCGCGCAGTTGTTCGACACGCTGGCGGCCCAGCCCCAGCCCGCCGACCTGCGGCGCCACCTCTGCTTTCCGCTTCCGGCCATGGTCATCAGCGCGCTGATGGGCGTGGCCTACCAGGATCACGCCTTTTTCGCTGGCCTGTCCGACGAGGTGATGACGCATCAGCATGAAAGCGGCCCGCGCAGCGCGTCGCGGCTGGCCTGGGAAGAGCTGCGCGTCTACATTCGCGGCAAGATGCGGGACAAGCGCCAGGATCCGGGCGACAACCTGCTGACGGATCTGCTCGCGGCGGTCGATCAGGGCAAGGCGACCGAGGAGGAGGCGATCGGCCTGGCGGCGGGCATGCTGGTGGCGGGGCACGAGAGCACCATCGCGCAGATCGAATTCGGCCTGCTGGCCATGTTTCGTCATCCGCAACAGCGCGAACGCTTGGTCCGCGATCCATCCCTAGTGGACAAGGCGGTGGACGAAATCCTGCGCATGTACCCGCCTGGCGCCGGCTGGGACGGCATCATGCGCTATCCGAGGACCGACGTGACCATCGCGGGCGTGCATATTCCCGCGGAGAGCAAGGTGCTGGTCGGCCTACCGGCGACGTCGTTCGATCCGCGCCATTTCGACGACCCGGAAATTTTCGACATCGGACGCGATGGCAAGCCGCACCTGGCATTCTCCCACGGGCCGCACTCCTGCGTCGGCGGGGCGCTGGCCAGGCTGGAACTCAAGGCGGTGTTCGGTTCGATCTTCCAGCGCTTTCCCGGGCTGCGCCTCGCCGTGGCGCCCGAAGAACTGAAGTTGCGCAAGGAGATCATCACTGGCGGCTTCGAGGAGATGCCGGTGCTCTGGTGATGCGTCGACGCCGGGGATCGGGATCTTCTCCGCAATTTACCGGACGCGCCTGGTTCGCGCCGGTCAGATCATCCAACCAACAGGTAACCAAGATGGACGCGAAAGAAACAACGGCAGCTTGCCGCGATGCCTTCGACGAACTGGCGTCGCCAGCGTGCATTCACGACCCCTATCCGTTCATGCGGTGGTTGCGCGACCACGATCCGGTGCATCGCGCGGCGTCGGGCCTTTTTCTTTTGAGCCGCCACGCCGACATCTGCTGGGCGCTCGAGGCAACGGGCGATGCGTTTCGGGGACCCGCGCCGGGCGAACTGGCGCGCTATATCCCACGTGCGGCGACCAGCCTGTCGCTCAATCTGCTGGCCTCTACGATAGCGATGAAGGACCCACCGACGCATACACGTCTGCGCCGGCTGGTCTCGCGCCATTTCACCATGGGCCAGATTGAGAACCTGCGGCCGAGCATCGCGCGCATCGTCGCAGCGCGCCTGGACGGCATGGCGCCCGCGCTGGAGCGCGGGGAGGTGGTGGACCTGCATCGGGAATTCGCCCTAGCCTTGTCCATGCTGGTCTTCGCCGAACTGTTCGGCATGCCCCAGGACGACATGTTCGGGCTCGCCGCCGGCATCCGCACCATTCTGGAAGGCCTGAACCCGCACGCGAGCAATCCCCAGCTCGCAGCGGCGGACGCGGCCAGCGCCAAGGTGCAGGCCTACTTCGGCGGCCTCATACAGCGCAAGCGCACCGGACCCCGCCACGACATCGTGTCGATGCTGGTCGGCGCGCACGACGACCATGCCGAGACGCTGTCGGATGCGGAGTTGATCGGCATGCTCTGGGGCATGCTGCTGGGTGGCTTCACCACCACTGCTGCGACGATCGACCATGCGGTCCTGGCCATGCTGGCGTATCCCGAACAGCGGCACTGGCTGCAGAGAGACGCCGTCGGTGTGAAGGCATTCGTAGAAGAAGTCCTACGCCGCGACGCGGTCGCCCTGTTCAGCGCCACTCCGCGTATCGCCCAGCACGACATCGAACTGGGCGGCGTGGTGATCCCGAAGAACGCGGACGTGCGCCTGCTGATCGCGGCCGGGAATCGCGACCCCGACGCCTTCGGCGATCCCGACCACTTCGATCCCGCGCGGTTCTACGGCACCAGTCCTGGCATGTCGGCTGACGGGAAGATCATGCTGACCTTCGGCCACGGCATCCACTTCTGCCTCGGTGCGCAACTGGCCCGGGTGGAGTTGGCCGAGAGCCTGACGCGGATCCAGGCACGCTTCCCCAGGCTGGCATTGGCCGAGCAGCCGACTCGGGAGCCCTCGGGGTTCCTTAGGACGTTTCGCGCGCTGCCGGTGCGGCTGCATGCGCAGGGGGGCTGAGATGCGCGTCGTGGTCGACCAGCATTTGTGCGGAACCTTCGGCCAGTGCGCGCTGACTCTGCCGACCACCTTTCGCCAGCGCGAACCGGACGGCGTTGCCGAAGTGTGCGTGGCGACAGTGCCGCAGGCGCTGCACGCCGCCGTGCGACTCGCGGCCAGCCAGTGCCCAGTCGCCGCCATTCGGCTCATCGAAAGCGACGCTCGGGATGACAAGCGCGCCAGCGCCGACCCTGCGCCTTCTCCGGCGCAGGCCGACCAGCATGCCGCGAAAGACCATCGCAGTCCAGGAGGACACGATGAGATGGTTTGAAAGAAAGGTGGCCGTGGTGACCGGCGCCGGCACTGGTAAGGCATGCGTCCTCCTTATCGCGCGCGAGGGCGGCAAGGTCTGGGATCAGACCATGGCGACCAATCTGCGCGGCACCCTGCTCTGCTGCCGCCACCGCCATCCCACGGATGATCGCCCGCGGCGGTGGCGCGATCGTCAACATGTCGTCGTGCCAGGGGCTCAGGGGGTGACATCGGGCAGACGTCCTACGGCCGCGTCGAAGGCGGCGATGAACTTGCTGGCGGCCTCGCTCGCCAGCCAGTACGGTCACGCGCAGATCCGCTGCAAGGCGGTTGAGCCGGATCTCATCATGACCTGGCGTTTCCTCACCAAGCTGGACGGGTGCATGCAATGGCATCTGCGCCGGCACCAGCTTCTGCCTCGCCTCGGCCGCGCCGAAGCGGCTGCGGCGCCGCACTGCTGATGCACATGCTGCTCAACCCGCTGGACCGCCGACACCGGCTGCGCTACGACATCCCGGTGGTGCCCGGCGCTTTCCCCCTGGTCGGGCATCTTCCCGCGATTGTCTGCGACCTGCCGCGCCTGCTAAGGCGCGCCGAACGGACGCTGGGCAGCCACTTCTGGCTGGATTTCGGCCCTGCCGGACACCTGATGACCTGCGTGGATCCGGATGCGTTCGCACTGCTCCGGCAGAAGGAAGTGTCCTCGGCGCTGATCGAAGAGATCGCGCCCGAATTGTTCGGCGGAACGTTGGTTGTCCAGGACAGCGGCGCTCATCGGCAGGCGCGCGATCCAATCAAGGCGGCGTTACTGCCTAAGGGGTTGACCCAGGCCGGCATCGGCGAGCTGTTCGCGCCCGTCATCTGGGCGCGGGTGCAGGCGTGGCGTGACCGCGGCAAGGTAACCATCCTGCGCGAAACCGGCGACCTGATGCTCAAGCTCATCTTCGGCCTGGTGGGAATCCCCGCGCAGGACCTGCCTGAGTGGCATCGCAACTACCAGCAACTACTGCAGTTGATCGTGGCGCCCCCGGTCGACCTGCCCGGACTGCCCTTGCGGCGTGGCCGCGTCGCCCGCGACTGGATCGACGCGCAGTTGCGCCAGTTCGTCCGCGACGCACGGGCGCATGCCGCGCGCACCGGCTTGATCAACGACATGGTGAGCGCCCTCGATCGCAGCGACGATGCGCTCTCCGATGACGTACTGGTCGCCAATATCCGCTTGCTGCTGCTTGGCGGCCACGACACCGCCGCCTCGACGATGGCCTGGATGGTGATCGAGCTGGCGCGGCAGCCTGAGCTATGGGACGCCCTGGTCGAGGAGGCGCAACGTTTGGGCGCGGTGCCGACCCGGCACGCGGACCTGGCGCAGTTTCCGGTCGCCGAGGCGCTGTTCCGCGAGACCTTGCGAGTGCATCCGGCGACCACGCTCCTGCCGCGTCGCGCGCTACAGGAATTGCAAGTTGGCCAACGGCGCATTCCCGCGGGCACCGATATGTGCATCCCGCTGCTGCATTTCTCCACCTCCGCGCTGCTGCACGAGGCTCCCGATCAGTTTCGCCTGGCACGGTGGATGCAACGCACGGAGCCGATCCGACCGGTGGACATGCTGCAGTTCGGTGCCGGTCCGCACGTCTGCATCGGCTACCACCTGGTATGGCTGGAACTGGTGCAGTTCTGCATCGCCTTGGCGCTGACCATGCACAAGGCCGGGGTACGGCCGCGGTTGCTGAACGGCGTTGAAAAAGGCCGGCGCTATTACCCGATCGCACATCCGTCCATGAAAGTTCGCATCGGATTCTCATGAGCTGGCATCGCATCACATGTCCCGTGTCGCGAGGCAGGCCTTGCTGTACCCGATGCGACGCCTGCAACATTTCGGCAACTTGCCACTCGCCGTGGCCGTTTCCTGTCAGGCACTAGGATATGAAGAAGATGCAGACCGGTTCCTCACTATACGACGACCGGACTGACATTTCCGCGCTCGGCGGATTGGGCGCGCAGGCGCGCGGCACATCCGGCAGGCTGCTGCCGGAGATCTGGATGCAGGAGGGCGCAAAGTGGGTCGAACAGGCGCTGGCTCGTCTTCTCTGCGCCGAAGACGACGGTGAGACCGAGCTGTTGGCGGCGATGCGCTACGCCACCTTGCATGGCGGGAAGCGCACCCGCGCCTTGCTTTGTCTGGCTGCCGGTGCACTGGCCGACACTCCGGCGCACATGCTCGACGACGTTGGCGCCGCCATCGAGATGATGCACGCCTGTACCCTGGTTCACGACGACCTGCCCGCGATGGACGACGACGTGCTTCGCCGCGGGTTTCCGACCGTGCACGTCAAGTTCGGCGAAGCGACTGCGATCTTGGTCGGCGATGCGCTGCAGGCGCACGCCTTCCTGACCCTGGCGAACCTGGATGCGCCGGGCGACAAGCGTATCGCGCTCGTGCGCGAACTGGCACAGGCGGTGTCCGCCAAGGGCGCTGCAGGGGGACAGGCCATGGATCTGTCGCTGGTTGGAAAGCACGTCGACTTGGACAGGATTTTGGCCATGCACCGGATGAAGAGCGGCGCGCTAGTGTGCGCGTCCGTTCGCATGGGCGCGCTATGCGCCATCGCGGAAGATGCCGCAAACGCTGCGCTGTACTGTGCTCTCGATCGCTACAGCGCCTGTTTCGGCCTGGCATTGCAGGTGATCGACGACATTCTCGATGCGACCGCGGATACCGCGACGCTGGGCAAGACCCCCGGCAAGGACGCGGCGGCGCAGAAGCCGACCTGCGCGTCGATCATGGGGCTGCAGGCAGCGCGCCAGTTCGCGCTCGATCTGTTGCGCGACGCCGGAGAGGCCATCGCCCCGCTGGGGCCGCGTGCGGAACGGTTGGCGCAGATCCTGCAGCGGGCCAACACGTATCTGTTCAAGCACGCGCCATGCGCCTGAGCGAGCCCGTCCGCATGGAGTCGCCCCTGTGCCGCCGCTATCGGCGGACGGCAGCGGTGCATGCTGCACTGTGTTCGAGTCCGCGGCTGCAATCGCAGCGGTTGCCCAGCACGGATGCGCACAAGCGGCCTATGCGGCAGACCGGCGCCAGCATCGAGGCGCGTCGCCGCGCCGGAGCAGGGCGGCCGTCCGGCGCTGCCCATCCGGCGGGCGGCGACGTGCGCGGCGTTTGCCCGATCCTGGTTCTCGTCAAGTGTCTGCAGAAGGAACATCTCGCGTGAACGCGCTGTCCGAACGGATCCTATCCGAATTGCGCCACCTGCTGAGTGAGATGAGCGATGGCGGCAGCGTCGGTCCGTCCGTCTACGACACGGCGCGAGCTCTGCAGTTCCACGCCAACGTCAACAATCGGCAGGACGTATACGCGTGGCTCATCGCGCAGCAACAGGCCGATGGCGGATGGGGAAGCGCGGACTTCCCGCTGTTCCGCCATGCGCCCACGTGGGCGGCGTTGCTGGCATTGCAGCGTGCCGGTCCTCTCCCCGGCGCTACCGACGCAGTCCAGGCTGCAACCCGGTTCCTTCAGCGCCAGCCCGATCCCTACGCGCATGCGGTGCCGGAAGATGCCCCGATCGGCGCGGAGCTGATCCTGCCGCAGTTTTGCGGCGAAGCCGCATCCTTGCCGGGCGACGTCGCGTTTCCACGCTACCCGGCGCTGCTGCCGTTGCGGCAAGCGCGCCTGGTCAAGCTAGGGGCGGTGGCGATGTTGCCGAGGGGCCATCCGTTGCTGCACTCCTGGGAAGCCTGGGGGACATCGCCGACCACTGCATGCCCGGATGAGGACGGCAGCATCGGCATCAGTCCGGCGGCCACCGCCGCGTGGCGTGCGCACGCCGTGACACAGGGGAGCACGCCGCAGGTCGGGCGCGCCGAGGCGTATCTGCAGGCGGCATCGCGGGCGACGCGCAGCGGCATCGATGGTGTCGTACCCAACGTCTGGCCGATCAATGTGTTCGAACCATGCTGGTCGCTGTACACCCTGCATCTGGCCGGGCTGTTCGCGCATGCCGCGCTCGCCGAGACGGTGCGCGTGATCGTCGCGCAGCTCGACGCCCGCCTGGGCGTGCGCGGTCTCGGCCCCGCCTTGCACTTCGCGGCCGATGCGGACGACACCGCCGTTGCGTTGTGCGTCCTGCGCCTCGCAGGCCGCGACCCGACGGTCGACGCGCTGCGCCATTTCGAAATCGGCGAGCTGTTCGTCACCTTCCCCGGCGAACGCAATGCCTCGGTGTCGACCAACATCCATGCCCTGCATGCGTTGCGACTGTTGGGAAAGCCCGCCGCTGGCGCCAGCGCCTACGTCGAGGCCAATCGCAACCCGCACGGTCTATGGGACAACGAGAAATGGCACGTTTCGTGGCTGTATCCCACCGCGCATGCGGTCGCTGCGCTGGCGCAAGGCAAGCCCCAGTGGCGCGACGAGCGCGCGCTTGCGACGCTGCTGCAGGCGCAGCGCGACGACGGCGGCTGGGGCGCCGGTCGCGCGTCCACATTCGAGGAAACCGCCTATGCGCTGTTCGCGTTGCACGTGATGGACGGGAGCGAAGAGCAGACCGCGCGCCGGCGCATCGCGCAGGCGGTGGCGCGCGCGCTGGAGTGGATGCTTGCCCGCTATGCGACGCCTGCAATACCGCAGACGCCGCTGTGGATCGGCAAGGAACTGTATTGTCCCACCCGGGTCGTGCGTGTGGCCGAACTCGCGGGGTTGTGGCTGGCGCTTCGTTGGGGGCGGCGCGTCTTGGCCGAGGGAGCAGGAGCGGCGCAATGATCCAGACCGAACGCGCGCTGCAGCAGGTGCTGGAGTGGGGGCGCTCCCTGACCGGGTTCGCTGACGAGCATGCCGTCGAAGCGGTCAAGGGCGGCCAGTACATCCTGCAGCGCATCCACCCGAGCCTGCGCGACACCAGCGCCCGCACCGGCCGCGATCCGCAGGACGAAACGCTGATCGTGGCGTTCTATCGCGAACTGGCGCTGCTGTTCTGGCTCGACGATTGCAACGACCTTGGCCTGATCGCGCCGGAGCAGCTCGCCGCGGTGGAGCAGGCGCTGGGGCAGGGCGTGCCGTGCGCGCTCCCCGGATTCGAGGGCTGCGCTGTGGCGCGCGCTTCGCTGGCCGCGCTCGCCTACGATCGTCGCGACTATGCTCAGCTTCTCGACGATACCCGGTGCTACTGCGCGGCGCTGCGCGCCGGACACGCGCAAGCGGCAGGCCCGGAACGCTGGTCCTACGCCGAGTACCTGCACAACGGCATCGATTCGATCGCCTACGCGAACGTGTTCTGTTGCCTGTCGTTGCTGTGGGGACTGGACATGGCGACCTTGCGCGCGCGTCCGGCGTTTCGTCAGGTCCTACGGCTCATCTCCGCGGTAGGGCGCCTGCAGAACGATCTGCATGGACGCGACAAGGACAGGTCGGCCGGCGAGGCCGACAACGCGGCGATCCTGCTGCTGCAGCGCTATCCCGCTATGCCTGTGGTGGAGTTCCTCAACGACGAGCTGGCCGGCCATACGCGGATCCTGCACCGGGTGATGGCGGAAGAACGCTTTCCCGCGCCGTGGGGACCGCTGATCGAGGCTATGGCGGCCATCCGCGCGCAGTACTATCAGACCTCGACCAGCCGCTACCGCAGCGACGCTGCCGGGGGAGGCTACCGTGCGCCGGCCTGAACGCGCGGGAGCCGGCGGCGTACGCGCGCTGCCGTCGGTCCGATCCGACGCAATGCCGTCGCCCGATGGGACGGATGGAGCGAGCATCAGCGACACCGCCTGAGCCGCGCAATCTGGACCTCGTGCTAGATCGGCGAACGGCGCCGGCCACGTTCGCCGCCGGCTGAGTACATCCGGTTCGAACACTGCGCATTGCCCGAGTTGGACCTGACGCCTCGCTGCTGGGCAAGACTATGCGGGCGCCGCTGCTGATCAGCTCCATTGACCGGCGGCATGCCACGCGCCGAGGCCATCAACCGGCGTCTGAGTGAGGCAGCGCTCGCCTTGGGCATCGCCATGTGCGTCGGTTCGTAGCGCAATCCCGCAACTCCCAGGGGCGGACGCGCCGCTGCGCCGCCTGGCCTCAGACATTCTCTTGTTGGCCAATATCGGCGCCGCCTCGGCGCGGCCGACCGTGTCTGCGATGTCGTCGGCGACCTTGGTAAGCATGCCCGAGCAGTTCCCCAACTTCGCCCATCGGGCGGGTCAGCACCACCTGTCAGGGCACCGCACGTGCCCGCCGCCACAAAGACAAATGGGAGCCGGTCTTGTAATGGTGATAGCGGTCGATCGGGACGTGCGTCACGTGTCCGGCGATCAGCCCATGACTGGAGCCGACTGCCTCCACGAGCGCCTCGATCATGCGCGCGATCAACTCAGGTGCCCGCGCAGCCTGCAGGCTTAGGTGTTTCTATTCGCCGTCAGGGCTTGTGAGACAAGTTGAAGGGTTTTTCGGGGGGAGGATTTCTGATTCATCGTAGCGTAAGCGGCAAAGAGACTCCGACTGACGGAGTGGGGATCGATCGGGTATCGGCTGCTGAGCTTGTGAGCCGATGTGAGCTTCTATGTCTGCGCCTAGTTCTGGAACTCAAACCTTCCATATGATCAAAGCGGTCGCCGGCCGTCTTGAGGGAGGGCCGCGGCAGCTTCGCCGACGCTCGTCGGGCGAGTTCAAAGCGCAAGTCGTGACAGAGGCGCTGGAGCCTGGCACGAGCGTCTCGGCGATCGCCCGCCGATCGGCATTCACCCGTCGCATCTGTTTGCCTGGCGCCGTGATGCTCGGGCCGAGCGGCATTATCGCTTGCGGCACTCGCGTTGCGAGGGTGTGGTGGGGGCTTGGCAGGCGCAGTGATCGAGATTGCCACTGGCGAGGTCGTCGTGCGTGCCGGCGTGGACTTCGACGAGGCGCACTTGCAGCGGGTGATCCGGGCGGTGCGTTCGGTATGATCCCCTCGGGTGTGAAGGTGTTCCTCGCCAGCCATCCAGTCGACTTCCGGCAACTGTCCCGAATCTTTCGCACTTTGATCAGGCGACGGCTCCGGCTTCAGAGAGTTGTGGTTGATAGAGCGGTCGCATGTTCATGTAGCATTTGGTCGGCCACGCCGTTCCGGCAATGTGCCGCAGCCGGGCCGCCGCCAAGTTACGACAGAATCGACCATCGGGGAAGGCGCCGACGATACGGGTTCGTCGCCGGATCTCCTTCATGATGCGCTCGAGCGAATTGTTCGTTCGAATCTTCCACCAATGAATGTCCGGAACGACGTAGTAAGTGAGCGTCTCGTGAACCGCCTGCTCGACGAGATCAGCAGCTTTGGCCATACCGCTTTGCCCGCAGATCCGCGATGACGGTCCTGGCTTTCTCGTCGGCCGCGGCGCTGGGCATGAATGGCCTTGAGCATGTGGCTCACCTCGCGGATCCGGGGCGACGGCACGTGGGTAAGCGGCAAGCTGAGGCCATTCACGCGGCGTAGTTCCACGGCTTAAGCGCGTCGATTTGGCTGCTTGGCCAGCCGTTCGCGATACGCTGCAGCGTGAGGGTAAGCCAGGCGAACGGATCGACGTTGTTCATCTTCGCTGTCTGCAGCAGCGTCGCGATGGTCGCCTAGGTTCGCCCGCTGCCGTCACGGCCCGCGAAGAGACTGTTCTTTCTCGTACTTGTTTGTGGCCTGATGGCGCGTTCGACGATGCTGGAGTCCCAATGCGTCCAATCTGTGATTCACTGCGTTGCATGAATGCGACTGCGACGCTTTCCGGATGACGTTGCCGCCCTGAAAGAGGCGCTGGCAGCTGAGCGCGCGAAAGGTTTGGAAATTGCCGCCGAGCTTGCGGTCGCCCGCGCGAAAGCATAAGACGAGGCGCTGACCGCGCAGCAGA
The DNA here is from genome assembly GCF_024199855.1 of Bradyrhizobium sp. CCGB20. Classification (NCBI taxonomy): domain Bacteria; kingdom Pseudomonadati; phylum Pseudomonadota; class Alphaproteobacteria; order Hyphomicrobiales; family Nitrobacteraceae; genus Bradyrhizobium; species Bradyrhizobium sp. CCGB20. The sequence goes on from NZ_JANADN010000001.1 coordinate 1,720,951, forward strand.
AGCTGCAGATCGCCAAGCTGAAGCATCTTGCCGCGCGAAGGAGTGGTGATCAATCCGCCGACGGCTTGCGAGTGCTGTGGCAGCAATCGTCTTCACAAGCTCGGCGAGGGCGTGACACGTACGCTGGAAGTGGTGCGGCGCCAGTAGAAGGTGATCGAGACGGTCCGGGAAAAGTTCTCCTGCCGCGACTGTGAGAAGATCAGCCAGGCGCCGGCACCGTTCCATGCGGTCGCTCGGGGATGGGCTGGCCCGAGCCGCCGGCAAGAAGGAGATCCCGCTCTCGCCGATCGCGATCGAGGTCGTAAGGCGGACCGATGCGCTGTTCGAGATCGAGCGCTCTATCAATGGAAGGAGACCCCAGGAGCGTCTTCAGGTGCGGCAGACGCTGAGCTGGCCTCTGGTCTAGGACCTTCAGGTCTACGTGCGCGAACAGCTCGCCAAACTGTCTTGCGGTCACGACCTGGCCAAGGCGTTCAACTACATCGCTGAAGCGATGGGCGAGCTTCACGCTGTTCCTAGAAGATGAACGCGTGTGTCTCTCCAGCAATGCCGCCGAACGGGGCTTGCGAGGCATCGCTCTTGGACGGAAGTCCTGGCTATTCTGCGGATCTGATCGCGGAGGGCGGCGCGCCGCAGCTATGTACAGCCTCATCGTCACGGCGAAAATGAATGGCATCGACCCGCAGGCGTGGCTTACGGATATCCTTGCCCGGATCGCAGCGAAGATGAAGCAGAAAGCCGGACCGGGCAAAGTGCCGGCAGGACAAGTACTAAAGGACATTCGCCGCGCAGACCCGCCGGCAATATTCGGCGGAAGAGAAGATCCGCATCGTGCTGGAAGGACTGCGGGCGAGGAGAATATCTCCGAGCTCTGTCGCCGAGAAGGCATCCCTGCCTCGATGTATTATGGCTGGTCCAAAGAGTTCCTCGAAGCTGGCAAGCGCCGCCTGGCGGGCGATACCGCGCGTGCAGCAACCTCCGGTGAGGTCTGCGTCGTGAGACGGCCCCGTTGAAGGAAGTCGTGGCCGACCTCACCCTGGAGAACCGGCTGCTCAAAGGACGTATGGCCCGCCCCGTCTGCAAGGGGATCTGAGATTGACAGCTAACCAGTCTACTTCAACGTATCCGGCCCCGAAGCGCAGCCTCCGGCCATGATGGAGATACGCGCGCCCCGGTCCTCATAAAGCGTCCGGCGTCGAGCCGCGGTCTTTTTGACCAGGCTTCCGAAGCGCCGTTCGACTGTTAGAGCATCTCGTCGTCACCCTCTCGCAAACATCCGTGGCAGCCAGGCGCCCGGCCGGGCCCCAAGCCTTCTACGCCGCCGTGGTCCTGGTGACCGCAAATCGCTCTCCGCTTCGCAGCACAGCCCAGGCGATCCTGGCAAGCTTGTTTGCGACAACGGCGACATTGTGATGAGCGCGTTCCATGAGCACTTTCGCCCACCGTCCAGCGGCGTGTCACGCTCTGCCACATGGGGCAACGCCGCGCGCGCTCCATTGATCAGCTGCTTGCGGAGATGTGTATTGCCGCGCTTGCTGATTCCGAGCAGCTTCGGTTTGCCTCCGGTGGTGAACTGACGTGGAACCACGCCAAGCCAAGCCGAGAGATCGCGGCTCCGATCAAAGGACTCCGCCCGTCCAATCGCGGCGACGAGCGCCGTTGCCACGATCGTGCCGATGCCGGGGATTGTGGTCGGCCGGCGTGTGTCTTCGTTCTCGTTCGCCCAGCGGACAAATTCCGCATCAAAAGCTGCGATCCGACGGTCAAGCCTGACCCATTGGGTGCGCGCGTCGGCGACCAACGCGATCATCCGCGGGCTCAATCCCGCGCCGCCCTGTTCGTCCATCAGCACGCCCAGGAATTGTTCATGCTTCCGTTTGCCCTGCGGCGCGACCAGGCCGCTTTCAAGCCGGATCGCGCGCAGCTGGTTGATAGCGCCGTCCGCTCACCGATCAGTCGGTCCCTGGATCGGTGAAGCGTCTGCATGTCGAGTTGGTCTTGGCTCTTCAGTCCCACAAAGTGCATCGTCGGCCGCGTCGCAGCCTCCGCGATCCCCTCAGATCGCGATCATCGTTCTTCTGCGCCTTGACGTACGGGCGGACATATTCGGGCGACGTCAGCCGAACCTCATGACCATGGGCGGCGAACAACCTGCCCAGATGATGAGCCCCGCAGCACGCCTCCATCCCGACGACGCACGGAGGATGCTTCGCCACAAGAGCTATCAGCGTCTCGCGCCTAAGCTTACGCCGCATCACGACCGCGCCAGACGCGTCGAGCCCGACGATGCTGCAGACATTCTTGCCAAGATCGACACCTAGCACTGCAATATCCATTTCCGTTCCTCATTCTGGACCGTCGGCGATCCTACGACGCCGGTGCAAGGGCGGCCATTCCATAAAGCATGAACGGGCCTTTTCGGGGAATGCCCTTGCATTCACCTATCGGGTAAGAGATGGGGAGGACGAGGCATGAGATACCCTGCGTCCGAGAAGGCCGAGATCATCCGGCTCGTCGAGCAATCCACCTGCCGGCCAAGCGCACGCTGGACAAGCGCGGCATCCCGCGAGCCACGTTTTATCGCTGGTTGGTCGCCGTCAGGGCCTGTGAGACAAATTAAATGGTTTTGCGGAGGGGCCCACGATGCGTCTCGAACAGTACACTACCGCCTCTTGCTCTTCGGGTGTCCGTCGCAGCGTACCGGAGGACAGCCGATACTCGTTTCGATCAAGTCTCGGCGCTCCATATTCACCTGATAGTCACTAAACTAATCCGCCAATGAGGGGGAGGCGGGAAATGGGAAACGGCACTTTTGCATGGGGATGCCTGCCCATAGTTTGCGCCCGCGCCACCCTTCCCCTTCTTTTTGTCAAGTTCTGTATACGCTAGATATTGCCAAGGGCGGGCTTTTTCACCATCACCTCGTGACCACCGCCGAGGTGCACCGGAAACGTACGAACGGAAACATTTTCGCCTGCTACGGTTCGTGGATCGGTGAAGGCGCCATCACCAGATGGGTTTCGTGTTGGCACGTGTTTTGAATAAGAGAGCCTAGGAGAGTAGCTCAGTAACAGACGAGGTGGTGCCTCATAAGATCATTGCCTAATCTGGACCTCGACGCGCCACGCCTGCTATCCGGCACGCTCACGCTGAGAAGTGCACGTCATCGCGCGATGTTCGCATCATGCGTGCCGTGACTTTTCTCACCTGCAACTCAAGAACGACGTTTGCGTCGTTCTTTCGAGGGCGGTTGCAGGCCGCCAAACGGCGTTCGACGTCAAAAGAAAGTCGAACCTCTGCTGAAGATGAGCCGGCTCGGATGAGGCTTCCAGGCCCGGAGGCACAGAAACGCGAAGCTCCAGATCCAAACCACCGGGGTGCTTCGAGGTAGAAGGAGAGCCCGGACTAGATACCAAAGCATTCACGAAACCTCAGGGCGCTTCCATTATTGCTTTCGTTGAGAGGCATTTGTCCTATGCTCTACCTTTGCAATTCTAACGCTCAAACAGAGACTCAAAAACGAATCATGATAGCGGAATCGGGGATCAAATCTGCGAACGGAAATATTCGGGCAAACACTGTTTGGACGATTGTGCTCGGGTTTGCCGCCGACCCGTTGATGCGATGGAGTTGGCCCGACCCGCGGCAATATCTTAGGACCATGCCTCAGTTCATTAATGCCTGTGGCGGAAGAGCGTTCGAGCATGGCACAGCATACGTCACCGGAGGGATTCGCGCCGCGGCCCTGTGGCTGCCTCCTGACGTGCAGCAAGACGAGCAGGCGCTGGACGCAATCATGGCGCGGTCCCTACATCCGGAGATCACTGAGGATATGACACAGCTACGGCAGGGAATGGCGGAACATCATCCTACCGGGCCACATTGGTATCTGCCTCTTATTGCGGTCGATCCGACCTGGATCGGACGAGGGCTTGGCACATTGCTGATGAAATACGCTCTTCAACGATGTGACGAGGAGGGCATCGCTGCTTATTTAGAAAGCTCGAATCCGGCGAGCATTCCCTTTTACGAACGTCATGGTTTCAAAGTCGTTGGTGAGATACAACACGGTTCTTCGCCGCCGCTCATGCCAATGTTGCGAGCGGCTTATTGAGCAGATTCGGGGTTCTTGGCACGCTCCTGCTCAATTTTGTTGGTGAGGGCGGCCTAATGATCAGGTTTCCGGAGCGTTCCTCGCTCCAGTGTGTGTCAATGCGGATCTTTTCCGCCGAATAATGCCGGCGGGTCGCCGTCGAATATCCTACAGAAATTGTTCTGCCGGCGCTTTGCCCGGTCCGGATTCCGACGATGCTTGAGCCGTAGCTTGCGATACCTACTACCCCGATTGGGGGATTTGCGGCAGGAATTAGCTGCTTTGGTAATAGGCGTCCCACGTCGCTTGCAATTGTAAAGATGGCTTAAACGGCTTGGCAATTAAGAAACGCGCTGTCATGCCCTTCACCCCCGTGATAAAGGGGCGCATCGAACGGAATACCTGTGATTTCCGTCATAATTTACCCTCCGGTTAAGCATCCTGAGGGCGCTTGGTGAAATTCGCGGGCAGGTTACTGATCACGCGCATAGTGGTTCGCGACTACAGACCCGACTCCCACATCAAGGTTGGGCCCGTCTTGCTGCGAGAAACCGAACTATGGATTACCCAGAAACCAAAGGTCTATGTCCTTTGGGGCGAGCGATGCGACGAAAGCACTAACTCTGGTGACCCCGACTGGGGCGGGCCGGAAACTGGGCTTGTCTGTACGATGACGCTGACCGCGCGTTAGCGATGGCGTTGCCTATCGCGAGCGACTTCAAACAGAACAGTATCACCGACGTAGAGCGTATCAGTACCCCTTGACGCACTACCGTGAACACACTGATCCGCGCTACCGTCGTCACATCGAATGAACCGTAATAGCGCTCGCGAATCCTATCCAGTAGGTGACTTGGCCCGTCTTCATTCCTGCTCTCCGTTAATCAAGACCACAAACTGAACGTAAAGTGGATTCCTTCCCGGCAATCGAACATGCAGGTACGATTGCAGCTGATCTTCACCGTAAAGTAGGATGCGGTATCGTGATCGAAGCCGATGTACACTCCGAGGCGCTTCGGAGCGAGCTGCAAGCGCGCCCCCGTTCCACAGTGCTGCAAGCTAGGTAACGAGCCGCTGAAGCGACAGTTGTGATCGTAGTCGAATCCGTTCGCGTTATTCTCGCGTACAGAGACGCTAGTCCTGCTGTAGCGGCGCGTTTCATGCTCGTAGACGCTCACAACATCGCGACGAAGGCCGTGCGCAAATGCGGTTGCTGCCGCAGCAGCTCGAACATGTGGTTTCATCACGCAACACACCAACATGCATTTTTAGCGGAGCCGCCTGAGGCGAGCCCCACCCTACATCACCGGGGCGGGTGAACGGAATTCGGTGATGTCATCATAGCGCAGCAAGTTGCATGCCAGCATCGCAATTGAAGCGCTTGCCGACCGACCTCGTTGCTCCAGGAACCTACAAGGTTTGGCAGGCGGCTAACTGGTTAGGTGTGCTGGTGCAGTTCCACACGAAGGAGGCCTCAAATGGTCTACAGGAACCTCGTCCATCAAAGTGTGCTGACGCTTACGCGTGTTGCTCATCACGCGTGTTGGTTCGGAGCCGAACCAGTAACGGGCTATTGTTGCGGCGGCGCTACCGGAGGGCGGCAGGCAAACGGATGAATCGGTAATACGCAGAATCCTTCCCTCAACGGGCTCATGATTTGCTCGTCTTCCGATAATGCGTTTTCGAGCGCCCCACAGACCGTAACAACTCGCAGCAGCTGGGACCATCTGCTGAAACGCACACGACACGCCGACCGTCAGCGGAGCGGGTAGACTGAACGTGATGGGCTCGAACACCTGAATGCAGCTTACGGCCTGCTGATCCCAGCCGCGGGACGTGGGCCGCTTCTGGACGACAAGGCCGCTCCTATTGGCGCCGCCGACTGTTCGACGGGTGCGCAGATGAAGGGAAAGCAGCGGTGCGGGGTGATCGCGCGGATCGCTTGTTGAATGGTCTTCGGACCGCGACGCACCGTGGCTCCGTCATTTGAGTCGTACAGCCGGGACCGAAGGTGCTCTAGAGCCATCGAAGCCCGGAAACCGGTGTTCATTGCAGTCAGCGCCGACACCGTGTCGGAATTTGACGCGAAGAGATCGTTGAAACGTCTTTGGAAATACCTGCGCAGCCCTCTCGCGCAGGCTGGCGTGCATGATGAGGTATTCTCGGTAGCTGGTCCTGGCGCGAGCGCTCTCCTTGGCATCCAAAGCCATCCGCTTGAGACAATCGATAGGCGCCTCATGGAAGGCAACAAGAGCCGCTTGTCCGCTTCCGCGAATGGAGCGATGAAGGCTTTTAGCGGGCGGGCGTTCAGTAGATTGCGCAGCTGCTCGTCACCCCCCCATCCAGAACGGATCGCCCGTGACGGGCTTGTCTTCGCTCGAGTTTTCCTTGTCGAAGACACCACGGCTCACATTCCTGGATGCGTAGAAGTTACGGTCGAATGCCGCTGTGAACCGGTCGAGATCGATGCCCAGCGATTTCACAAGCGCTACCAAAGAAGGTAGGCGTGGAGATGTTGGAGGTTGTGCTACCTTCCGAAGAGTTGATGATCGGAACTGAGCAGAGAACCACGTCGCACGTTGTGAATCTTTACTCAGGTTGGGAGATATCGAATGCCCACGATTGCAGCCGAGGGATGAGAAACGCGAACGGCGGCACGCTCAGTGCCCGAGCTGGCCGCCCTTCGCTTCCGCAGCATATGGCGTTGCAGAATCGGCGGAGCCTGCACCGCGCAATTCAATTGGGTTTCTGGATATCAAGCCACTCTCCTGCTGCCGGCTCCAAGGACTTCTTCGGAGTTATTGAAGTGGCAGTTCCCGGAGAAATTCTGCTCCGAAGTCGTCCAGCCACGGCTCGACAATATTGGACCAGCTCAAAACGCAGCCATAGTTTACAACGCGCTAAACAATCGGCCGAGCATGAACAAAGGACCACCACGCTCTACTCCCTCCGGGTAGCTCGCGAGAAACGGCGCCGGACGATGTTGTGAAAAACCTACTGCTTCGAGGGCATACTGGACTGTCTCTTGTCAAATCGTGACCACTCAATAGTGAGCAACTTCAGGGTGAGGTTTCTTGCTCTCTCGCTTCCGTAAATTCGCCTCTAAGTTGCTCCACAAAAGGCTTGGAATGCGGTGGGAATTTTCTCATGAAGCTCGCGCGTGTGGCCATCGGCTTGGTTCTCCTCGTCGGCGGATTGTACGTCATCATCGGCGAGCACTTCGCTGGAACTTCGGCAGATGCCACAGTAAATGCTCGACTTTACGTCGTGCGTGCGCCCATCGAAGGCCGGGTCACCCTAGCCGTCAAGAGCATTGGGGGACGCATTAACGCCGGGGAACTTGCGGCTGAAGTGGCCGACGAGCGCTTCGATACCGCTCGGCTTCTTGATCTTGAGCGCGACCGGGACAATCAACGGAGCGAACTCAAGCGCATTGCTGGTCAGCGTGACGCACTATCGCAAGCGAGAGCCGGATTTGACGCGCAGTCAACCGACTACCAGCGCGGCAGAATTCGGCAGATCGAGGCGCGGATCGCCGAGACGAGGGCGACCCAGGATGCGGCAGTCGCGCGCCTGCGCGAGGCAGATGCGGAATTCAAGCGCGCCAATGAACTGAACAATCGCGGCGTTCAGACGGCTGCAAGCCTCGATCGGGCGCGCGCGAAGTTCGATGTCGCGCAGCAAGACGTGGAGAGTGCGCAACAGCGCGTCAACTATTTCGAGACGGAACTCACCTCAGCCCGCACCGGGGTCTTCATCGGCGAGTCCTATAACGATGCCCCTTTCTCGATGCAGCGCATTCGGGAACTCGATCAGCGCCTGGCGGAACTGAATGTCGACGAGCAGCAGATTAGAGGGCGCATCGCTCAATTCGATCGGCAAATCGACGCCGAGCGTCTGCGCGTCAATCGCCTGACGTCCGCGGCGCTTAATGCCCGGGTCCCGGGCCTCGTCTGGGATATCCTGGTGGATGATGGCGCGTACGCACGGCGTGGGCAAGACCTGGTCAAGCTCGTCGACTGCAATAGCCTTGTGGTCACCTCGGGCGTATCCGAATCGCTTTATGACAGCCTCTCTGTCGGCGCGACGGTTCAGTTTCGGCTGTTCGGCGACGAACGAATTTTCGATGGAACCATCACCCGGCTCGGCGGATCCGCCGCGTCACCGCTCTACGCAAACCTTGCCGTGGGTCCGAGTCCGCAGCATCTGCAGCGCTTTGACGTAACGGTAACGGTCCCGGGCCTCGCGCAGCAGCCGGATCTTGGCTGCGCCGTCGGTCGCACTGGACGTGTTGTATTCTCGAGCGGCCCGATCGCCCAATTCCGCCGTTTTCTCACGCGTTATGGCTTCTAATGCTTATGCTGTCGCCTCTGCTGGCCTCCTTGGCGGGAGCCGCCATCATCATCGGACTTCGCCTGACCGTCCTCCCGCTGCTTGACCCGAGCCGATGGTACTGGCGTGCCCTTCTGCTCGGCCTGGCGGCAACTCTCTCTTGGCGTTACGTGATATGGCGGTTCACCGAGACACTGGTGCCACTTGACTGGACTGCGGACGCATTGGTCAGTTGGCTCTTCGCCGCGCTCGAGAGTATGACGGTCCTGTCCTCGTCCGTCGCCTTTGTAATCCTTTCACGCGTTAAGGAACGCACCGCGGAGGCTGACCAGCACGCCGGATGGTGGCTGCCTGGAGAGGCACCAAGCGTGGACATCTTCATCGCGACTTACAATGAGTCGCTCGAAATCCTCGAACGAACGATTATCGGCGCCAAGGCGGTGCGCTTTCCGAAGCTTCGCGTCTTTGTGCTTGACGATGGCCGCAGGGACTGGCTGCGACAGGCCTGCGAGCGGCACTCTGTCGGATACATCGTGCGGTCCGACAACGCACATGCCAAGGCGGGAAACATCAACCACGCGCTCGCTGCGCGTGCCCAGGACCCGGATCGACCGGATTTTGTCGCCATCCTTGATGCGGATTTCGTTCCACATGTCGATTTCATCGACCGCACAGTGGCGCTGTTTCACGATTCGCGCGTCGGCCTGGTCCAAACGCCTCAACATTTCTTCAACCCGGACCCGATCCAGCACAACCTCGGCATTACCGCCGGGTACCCGGATGAGCAACGACACTTCTTTGATAACGTGGAGCCGGCGCGGGATGCCTGGGGAATCGCGATCTGCTGCGGTACCTCATCCGTGCTGAGGGTACGAGCAATCCAACAAATCGGCCTGCTTCCAACGCAAAGCGTGACCGAGGACTTCCTGCTCACGCTCAAGCTCGCGGAAAACGCATGGCAAACCGTCTATCTAAACGAGCCGCTGACCGAGGGGTTGGCTCCTGAGGGCCTCAAGGAATACATCGTCCAGCGCGGCCGCTGGTGCCTCGGCCTGATGCAGATTGCGCGCAATTCCTACAATCCATTCGGCTCCAATCGACTGGGTTTGATGCACCGGATGAGTCTCATCGATTCCCTGCTCTATTGGTTGACCACCTTTCCCTTCCGGTTGGCAAGTTTGATTTGTCCACTCCTGTACTGGTGGCTCGGTATTACGATCGTAAATGCCTCGCTCGTCGATATCATCAGGTACTATGTCCCGTACTACGTCATGGTCCTGGTGGCCTTGAACTGGCTCTCTAAGGGGCTGTTTATCCCCATCGTCAACGAAACAGCCCAGCTGATTGCCGCTTGGCCAATCTGTCGGGCCGCGGCGCTCGGCCTCTTGACGAGAGGACCGCATAGATTTTCGGTGACGGCCAAGGGCGGCGATAGAACGAGGGTAGTTGTCCAATGGTCATTGATGCGACCGTTTCTGATCCTGTTTGGATTGACCGTTGGCGGCTTGATCGTGCCGCTGAATTCCGATTTCGTCTTCAATACCTCGTCGACAGCCGGCGACGGCGTCGCCATCGTTCTGTTCTGGACAGTCTACAATGTCCTCGTCTTGGTGGTGGCGATCGCAGCGTGCATTGAGCGCCCCCGATATAATCGACCACAGCGCCAGGTGCTTGAACCGATCACGCTGAAGATCGGAGACGATCGGCACCGTGGCTGGCTCGTGAATCTCGGGCCGGAAGGCGCTCGCATCAGCGGACCATTCGGCCTTTCCGTCGGGGCGACAGGCAATTTGACGATCCCAGGTATTGGCGACCTCGATGTGCGTGTTCTTGCGCCAACTCGTGACGGCTACCGGTTAAAGTTTTCGCCGAGCATTGAGCAGCGACCCCAAATCATCGAAAAGCTCCACACCGCCCGAGCTCTTCCGGGAACCGATCGCGGGGACATCGTTCGCATTATCCGCGAATTGGCTCGGGCTCTAACTCGTTGAGGAGGCGTGATGGCGAAAAGACGACTGAGCTTGCGCACGCTTGTGTTCTTTGGCGGCGCAACGTTGATGCTGGCGCCGGCCATGGTGACCGCGACACTGTACACCGCGTCGTTGGAGCGGCGCGGCGAGGAATTGCAGGTGGAGAAGTTGGCGACCCGCGGCGAACTGAGCGCGAACCTGCTGGCGCGACGCCTCTATGGCGTTTGGATGGACGTGGCACGTATGGCCGACCTGATCGACCCCACCGATCTGGCAAATGCCCGTGAGCACATCAAATTCCTGAGCCGTTTGGATGGCCGATACGCCTGGCTCGGCATAGCCGATCTTGAGGGCAAGGTACTGGCGGCCAGGGACGGGATGCTCGAGGGCGCAAGTGTTGCGCAGAGGCCATGGTTCAGGCGTGGTCTTGATGCGCCAACTGCAGTCGATGTGCACGAGGCCCAACTCCTGGCAAGCCTCTTGCCTGTATCCGCTGAACCCTATCGCTTCGTCGATCTGGCCGCACCCTTGCGGCATGATGGGTCCGTCGCCGGCGTGATCGGAGCGCACCTCAACTGGAAATGGGTGGAGGAGGGCATGGCCGCGTTGCAGGCGCCTGGAATCGATGTGCTGCTGCTATCGCGGGACCGAACTGTCCTGTTTGGCCCGACCGATGTCGTCAACAAGCGGCTAAGCGTCGGCTCAGCGTTCGCGGCCAGCCGCGTCACCAGCGCGTTCCCGAGCGAGCGATGGCCCGACGGAAAAGACTATTTCACCGTGATCGTTCCGAGTGTTGGTTTTGCAGATCTTCCAAGCTTCGGCTGGTCTCTTCTGGTCCGACAGAACGCCGACGACGCGATGGCGTCAACCCGAGAATTGATCCATGCGTTCTGGTTCATTCTCGGTGCGGGCGCCGTCGTCGCTCTGGTGCTGCTCCTGTGCGCCGCTCAATGGCTCAGGACGCCGCTACGCCGACTCTCGGAAGCTGCCGAGGCCATCATGGTCGATCCTGGCTCGCGCCCTCCGCACCAGGAAACCCGATTCGAAGAAGCGGCAAGGCTGAGTGACGCGCTCGCCCACCTGCAGTCGAAGCTTTTGGGCCGTTTCCAGACGTAAGCGCCTGAGGGAGAGTGGAGAAGCGCAATTGGCCCACCGAGCGGCTTGAACGTGCGCACTATTCAACGGATAGAGCGTGGACAAGCGCAAGCGTCGAATCCCTGACGGCGGTGGGCGCCGTGGTCGAGGTCGATTGTTCAACTCTCAAGGAGCCGACCATGAATACCAGTGCGAGCCCAACTGTCAGCCCAGATGGAGCCGCCACGCTTGAGGACGATCTGAACTCCGTATGCCAACGCCGAGCCGGAGGTAATTAAGGGGCCGCCTTGCTGCAAACGACCCAAAAAGGCCTACCGTTCGGGCCGACGATCACCTCATCGACGATCCCAAGTAGTCACTTTGAGATCACGGCCCAATGGTTGACGTCAAACCTTCGGCCGCCGGCGGACGAGGTGATCTCAACGCCGTATTGGACGCTGCCGACGGTTATGTCCCCAAAATATCCCGCCGACTTTATCCATTGCAGGATACTCTTGATATCCACGGTCTCGCTGTTGGACTTGGAAGTGCGCAGGAACGAGATAACCTTATGTTTGTTCCAGCCTTCAAACACGTTCCAAGTCGCTCCGCCCACATTGACGCTTGTGTGGACTGGGATCGCGGCAGTCCCTGACGAATTATACTTGTAAGAAATGGGCTTAACATCGCCGCTTCCATCGGGATTCCCGGTGTAATTGGTCCAAAGCATTATTTCGTAGGCATTTGAGCTGTCCCAGATATCGTAGGCGAAGTTCCAGCGGCCGCTACTCGGGACGCTCTGATTGAAGCTTGAACTCAGGTTGTTGATCGCGCTCAGCGGTTTCCCAACATTGAAAGCCTCGTGGGGATAGCTCTTGATGCCGCCGGTATCAGGTTGGTTCGACCACACGCTCCATTGATTGACCGAATGGACCGAGATCGTTTGAGGCCCAGCACCTTGACCATACACGTCGTTGTTCCAGGAATAGCCATTAAGGGAAAAATTGCCGTATTGATCGCTCGAACTCCAGATCGGCGCTTTCGCAGATGCTGGGAATAACGCAATCATTACCGCAAAAGGCAGCGCAAGTACTTTTACCTTCGACAACTCAAACATTCTAATCTCCACCTGAGACCTGCCCGTCAGCGAACCAAAAGTAAGCAAAAGTGGGGCCAGAGTCGGCTCGGGAAATCTGAACAGCACGATAAGTGGAGTTTCTGCCTGACGGCGGGCAAGATTGGCCGGCGAATCAGGAGAGACGATGAGCAGACGAGCACGGCGGAACCATACTCCCGTCTTCAAGGCGAAGGTGGCGCTTGCCGCTGTCAAGGGTGACCGGACGCTGGCGCAACTGGCGGAGCAGTTCGACGTCCACTCCAATCAGATCACATCATGGAAGGCGGCGCTGCCGATATGTTCGGTCCAGGCAGCGGGAGCCGGCTCGCCGAGCCCATGATCGACGTGAAGTCGCTGCACGCCAAGATCGGCGAGTTGAGCTGGAGAACGATTTTTTAGAAGGAGCGCTCACCCAAGGCGGGATTGCTGAGAGCAAAATGATGATCGACCGTGAACACGATCTGCCGATCAGCAAGCAGGCGGAAGCTCTGAACATCAGCCGCGGCAGCGTCTACTATCTGCCGCGCCCAGTGCCGCCCAAAGACCACGCGCTGATGCAAAGGCTCGACCGGCTGCATCTGGAGTTTCCCTTCGCCGGCTCGCGAATGCTGCGAGGCCTGCTGGCTGCCGAGGGGTGCAAGATCGGCCGCCGGCATGTCAAAACGCTCATGCGGCGGATGGGGATAGAGGCGCTCTACCGCCGTCCGCACACCACCCCACCTGAGCCCGGCCACAAGATCTATCCCTATCTACTGCGCGGCATGGAGATCACGCGTCCCAACCAGGTCTCGGCGATGGACATCACCTAGATCCCGAGGCGCGAGGACAGCGACTTCCTCAATCTGTCGAAGAGGCGCATCTCACCTTCCGGGGCAAGTCCGATGGCGAAATCGCCTTCGGCCCTCAAGGGCTTCCTGGACGTGCGCTACGGCATTCGCGACAGATCGGCCTGCGTCGAGTTCTCATGGGAAGGGCACGACGAAAATGACCCCGTCTGCGGTCGCGGATGGGTTATGATCGGCACCGCGGGCAGATTCGTCGGCCACTTCTACATCTACAATGGCGACGATTCAGGCCTCGTTTGCGAACGTGGCTGAGTTCTTCATCAGCCTGCTAGTCGCGCTCCCTCTCAGCCAACGTCCGGAGCGTTCGCATGTCAACACGTCCGTCCGCGGGAGTATCAATGTAGTCGATTTGTACGTCCGACATCTCAAGAATCTCTGCTTTGGATAGGGCTTCTCTCGCGGTGGACCTTTGTATGGAGAAATACTTCCGGCCGTACTCCGTTCGATGACAGGTAATAGTGTAGGTCACAGGCAGCCCCCGTTGAAGGTAGTGAGTATACCGACTTATTGAAATAAGGGACCGACCAATACTGGTAGTGCGTCGGGGCGACACAATGTCGCCCCGAGCTGTCGGTGTTCCGGCTGTCGGTGTTCCGGCTGTCGTTGTTCCGGCTGTCGTTGTTCCGGGCTCGCCGCTCGGCGTAGTACCCAGGACAATGCTGTCCACAAAGTTGGCGGAGCATTATAGGAAATGCGTTTCATGGGTATACTACCAATGCCGAATAACTTCCTGTTAATTCCTGGTGGCGAGCAAACGGAGAAAAAATCGCAGCAGCAGACATCTGCAGGTATTAGGTTGTCGGTGCTCTCACAATAGCAGACATGATTGTAGTGCTCGACGAAGGCGCGTACTTGCCACGAGATCGCCAGGCAGGTAGTAATTGTTGAGCAGAATGCTGTTCTTCAGGGTCTGATGCCAGCGCTCAATCATTCCCTGGGTCTGGGGTGGTACAGAGCACCACGAACGTGCTGCATGCCCTTCTGATCGAGCCACTTGGCCAGATCGTCCGCGACGTAATTCGAATTATTGTCGCTGCTCGGGAAATCTGAACAGCACGATAAGTGGAGTTTCTGCCTGACGGCGGGCAAGATTGGCCGGCGAATCAGGAGAGACGATGAGCAGACGAGCACGGCGGAACCATACTCCCGTCTTCAAGGCGAAGGTGGCGCTTGCCGCTGTCAAGGGTGACCGGACGCTGGCGCAACTGGCGGAGCAGTTCGACGTCCACTCCAATCAGATCACATCATGGAAGGCGGCGCTGCCGATATGTTCGGTCCAGGCAGCGGGAGCCGGCTCGCCGAGCCCATGATCGACGTGAAGTCGCTGCACGCCAAGATCGGCGAGTTGAGCTGGAGAACGATTTTTTAGAAGGAGCGCTCACCCAAGGCGGGATTGCTGAGAGCAAAATGATGATCGACCGTGAACACGATCTGCCGATCAGCAAGCAGGCGGAAGCTCTGAACATCAGCCGCGGCAGCGTCTACTATCTGCCGCGCCCAGTGCCGCCCAAAGACCACGCGCTGATGCAAAGGCTCGACCGGCTGCATCTGGAGTTTCCCTTCGCCGGCTCGCGAATGCTGCGAGGCCTGCTGGCTGCCGAGGGGGGCAAGATCGGCCGCCGGCATGTCAAAACGCTCATGCGGCGGATGGGGATGATAGAGGCGCTCTACCGCTGTCCGCACACCACCCCACCTGAGCCCGGCCACAAGATCAATCCCTATCTACTGCGCGGCATGGAGATCACGCGTCCCAACCAGGTCTCGGCGATGGACATCACCTACATTGCGATCTTGAACGTTCACCGCTCGTTGTTAAAGGCTTCCCGTCATGGCGGCCGCGATGCGGCACGTGGCTCATCTGGCTATACGCAATCGCGGTGCGATCGGCGGCAGCTTGTCCCATGCTGATCGGGCCGCCGAACTGCCGATGCTATCGGCATTCTACGATGCAAGGATCTCCATTCGAGGACCAAATGGGTCCCGGACCGTCGCCGCGGAAGAGTTCTTCATCGATGCTCTGACGAGTTGTTTGGAGCCAAACGAAATCGTCGTGGAAGTTAAATTCCCGATCCTCGATCACGATGGTTGGGCCTTCGAGGAGGTCGCGCGGCGCTTCGGCGATTTCGCGCTAGCAAGCATCGCTCTTTCCGTTCGTCGCTCGGGCTCAAAGCCTCGAGACGCGCGTATCGCGGTAATGTGCGTCGCGGACACTCCGCTGCGCTTGAAGGAAGCTGAGCGAGAGCGCGTCGCCCTGACGCTTGACGAACAGGCTCCGGAGCTCACGGGCTCCAGTGCGGCCACTGCACGCCCGGCATGTTGATGACCGGCTAGGACTTGCTTGGAAAGTATCCTCTCGCGACCGACGAGGACATCCGAGAGGGTCTTTCCGGAAATCTTTGCCGCTGCACTGGCCACCAGAACATACTGGCGGCGATCCGCGGCGCCGCTACGAAGCGCTTGGAGAGAAAGCTATCAAGCTGAATTTTCTCGCCGCCGGACGTCTGGATGAAAAAGAGCATCTTTGTCGCCGACGCAGAGCGGAACGAGACGATCGATCTTCCAGTTAGCAGCGCGTTGATCCGGCACAAGCAGGGTAACGTGTTGTTCCACACTGGATGTCATCCGTCCGTCGTCACCGATGCGCAGGGGCGTTGGGGTCAGCTCGCAAAGGTCATGAGGCCGATGATGGGCGCGAACCAGACACTGGTGCCGAGCCTGGCTTGCACGGGCCTCGGGTCGGACGACGTCGACATCGTCATCAACTCACACTTTCATCCGGACCATTGCGGCTGCAATCAGTTCTTTCGCAAGGCGACGATTTTCGCTCATGCCAAGGAGATTGAAGCGGCGAGGGCGCCTGGCGCCGACACCGCAGGATATCTCAAAGTCGACTTGGGATTACGGACAGCCCATAGAACCCGTAAACGGCGAGAAAGATTCTGTTCGGAGACGCCACCTTGGTGCTGGTTCCGCTTCCCGGCCACACGCTCGGGACGATGGGCGCGCTCGTTAGGATTTGTACTGCACCACATTTCTAGATGACTTTACTGCGAGGTGCCCGAATGGTGCACACTTCATGCCATGGCCCTGCGCGAATTTCGGCGAGCCTCGCTGATGCCAGAGCGATTGAAAAGAAACAAGCGGAGCCACAGCGTGCACGTGGCGCCTGAGGCGGTCGAACTATTCAGGCCAGGGATGTGCGACCCTCACAGTCAGGACATCCGCATCCGATTGGCCGTGGCGCTTGCACGCAGCAAATTTGCAGCGCGCCCGCTGCGATGGCAGGCCTCGGCCTTGATCGGCTCTGGCCGCGAACCGGCGACGTTGCGCTCGGGCTGCGGGCGCAGCTGATGAAGTCGGCGAACCGGCCGGCTAGCGATTAACTTCCAACGGAGAGGTCAATGCCAATTTTTACTGCCGCCACAACGGCTGTTCTTGCGACCGCCGGCATCACCAGCACCTTTGTCGATGAAGCGGAAATCGTGGAATTGGACCCAAGGCCTGAGGATGACGGGGGAGAAGACGAATAACGGCGATCTCCGCTTTCAGATCCCCGGATTTTGTACCTTTTTTTACGAGCTTCAGTTGTCCCCGTATGCCGCATCGACCTGACGACAGGCTGACGACTCCAATGGATGGCGAGATCATTTGTCAATCCCGCAGACGCGGCGATGCGGCTGGCTGCCGAGCTATCATCGAAGTCGGCCGTGAATTGATTGAGCAGAAGAAGCCGCTCGGACACGGCAATTTTCCTGCCTTGGATCGATGCAGATTTTGGGATGGCAAAGAGCGCGGCCGGCAACTTCATCAATGTTGCAAATGTTTATGGCACCAAACTTCCAACCATTGGAAATTTGGCCCCAACCGCTCTCTACGCTCTTGCTGCGCCGTCAACGCCGCCCGAAGTCCACGAGCAAATCGAAGACCGCGCTGCCAAGGGAGAGAAGGTAACGCCCCAAGGCCGACGCATTCGCGGCGTCTTGTGCAGACCTCATTCGCGCCAAGGGTAGATGTTATTGAGAATCACAAACACTCAGCGAGTAAAAGAAGATTGTCAGGTTGAATGTCGTCCGCCATCGTCTTGATGTACTTGTGCCCCTCGTGCGTGGCCCACACCACCTCGACCCTGCGGCCGTTTTCTTCGACGTAAAACTCCCATTCGTCGCTCTCGATATCTTTGATAGCCTGATCGATGGATCGCTTCCACGGCGTCCCGTCGGGGTTTGCTCCTCCAACATGTGTGATTCTTTCGTGAGGGTTCTTTTTGTCCGTCTTGCTGACGCAGCGAATGCGTGCGCGTTTAACCATTCTAGTCTCTCCTAAATCTGAAAGTCCCGAAGGCCCAGCATAGATCAATGGTTGGATTAGGCGGCCACCAATCCTGGTAGGTGCGGGGGACCTTTCACTATACAGCTTGGAGGAGTCGCTCATGGACTGCCATCCGCGCGCGCCGCGCTGGTCAGCTTTGCTAGGCAGGCGGCAGGGCGGCAACCAAAGTTAGCGAACCGTGATAGGGACAGCGCGTTATAGGGAAGGACAAAGCGCCGAGTCATGTCGTCACTAACTTCACTGACAGCGCGAGCGCGGTACGGACAGCGTCGGGCTACGCGATCCTCCGACTCCGAGTCACGCTGCTTCTGTCGCGAGCCGCTTTGTCTTGGAAATCGGCCCGGAGTTGAGCGAGCAAAGCGCGGCACTAAGCGCCTTTATGAAATCCCACATGGCCAACGCGCCACCTTGGGTTGAGGTCGCCTAGCAGGTCGGCCAGCGAGCGAACGGGCTATTCCGCTCGGCGTATAAGCTGCGCTGGGCAGGAGTTCTCGGCCGCCAGTCATAGCCCGCCCATCAAGCCCGCTCCAGCGTACGCTGGGGCGGGCTTTCCCTGTTCTTTTTGCCGACTGGCGTTAACGCTGGTTCTAGGGGGCGTTGGGGGAATACGTGAGCGCGGCTCGCGAGTTTATCGACTTCTGAACCGAGAACAGCATTCAAGCCGTCGAGCAGTACAGGACTCCCGGCGCGTCGCAGGATGTGGCGGAACTCAGCCGATATCTTGTCGAGGCCGCTGGGGAGCGGGGTATTTCGGAGCCCGACTTGCGGGCTGAGATCGGCGAAGTCTCCGAATACATCAGGGACCGGCTCAAGGCGGTGAACGACGCTGAGCGCAAGCGGCGGAGGTTGGCCACGGCGCCGTGCTGCGAGTCGATGCTCTAAAACGTTGCCAGGCCCTAGCCAGAGCCATCCTTCTGAACATAATTCAATGCACCGGGGCAAGCACTGGGTAAAAGTTACAACAAAGTACAAGTCCGGTTGGACTAACGGCTTCCGATGCAGGATAAGGATTGCCTTGGCACGCAAAGCCTTGAGCATGGTTCGTGCAAGTCCCTTGTATTGCCCCGCCATTGGCAGGCGAAAACCAACAGTGCCGAACCCCGTTGATTCTTCCAGTACGACGGAGCAGGAAGCCCCTGCGCCATGGCCTCAGAAAGAAGAAGAACTGGGCGAGCACCAAAAGTGACAGAAATCTCTGTCCAGCTCGGTTGATATCTTTTTTGAATGGGTGTGCGCGGCACAGCCCTTGTGCGAGCTCTTCAAGGTGGCCATTTCCGCGGCGTTCAACCGTCGTCTGCAAGTTGTTCAACATGGTGCTGCGGGATGTCGCGTTCTTTGAATAGAAGGATTTTCAGCAATAGGCGGTGGTGCGGCGAATGGCAACCGATCTCAACCTTCCGATCGACATCGTCGCCGCGCAAACGGTTCGCGATCCGGATCAGCTCGCAATGACCAGCCGGAACCGGCGTGTCAGCGCGACTGAACGCAATCGAGCCCCTTTCGGTCAGTCGAAGGCTGTTCGAGGCAGAGGCCGAGCTTCGGGCAGGGGAGCACGATCCCGTCCGGCTGTTATCACTCGCCAGGCGATCCATCGAGAAGGTCGATGGGCTGCAAACCTGGAAACCGTAGATGTCGAAACGCTCGAGCCAGTCACAAGCCGTATCGCGTCATGTCGCTAGCTTGACCGGGCTGACGACAATATCGTGCTCGATCCCGATGGCTTTGCCGGCTGATGCCGAGCTCCGAGCGAGTCGCGATCTTGGTGTGAAGCGCAGACCGCCGATCAGCGGTCGCGCGCGCGTTTCCGTCGCAGGGGCGACTCATTGAGATGATGGAGCTGGTCGCTCCGATCTTAGCACTTTAAGCGCGCGACGCTTCATCGTCGCGGTCAGCTTTTTTGCTTTGGATCGACCGGGTGTTTTGGATGCAAGACTGCCGATGCTTGATCGTTGCTCCTGCTTGGTCTGCGTCATCGCCATCCTCCAAATAGATTCATCAATACGAGCTGGAGCATGCTTGCGATCGCAACTAGCGCCTCAAGCACGGCCGCTCACGGGCTCGGGCCAAAGCTGGTTGTGGCGAGCAGACCGGTGCGGTCAGCAGCAGAAAAAGAATCCTGTTCGCTTCATAACCGGCGGCTGCTCGACTGCGTTTAGAACCCGACATCACCAGCGGGCCTTCGTGCCTAAAAAGCGACCTGACCAGCTCCGCCCGCGGCGCTTAAGCGAAATCTCATAATAGGAAAAATGGTCGGACATCCACAATCGTTGCATTTCTGTTTACGGCGAACTCCGATCGTGGCGCCGCCTCCTCTGCTCAACGTATGGGGCCGTTGTGAAGCATCGTGCGACGTTGCTGACAACCCCTTCGACAGTTTTGCACATCGACTGCGGTGAAAACTATCAAAAAATGTCAGTCCAACGCTAGATTCCGTCAAGCCCGCTGTTGCGTAGCAAATGGCTTTATAGGAAGAGCAACATCTTCATTGTCGGTGAGGTGTATGTTCGGTTGGACTTTTCAGCTGAAAGAGCGCATTCGAGCGTCTCCAATGTGCTTTCTCGTAAGCCCGTTCCTTCGGGATGAAGTCGGTCAAAGGAGCAGCGTGCATTGTCCTTGTTCCCCCATTTGCATGACGACGCTTTTCTGGCCTTTTTCGCGCGATTACAAGCACATGTACGCAGCGTGCCTACTCGACATCCATGAGCGCTACTTTTCGAGCGCGCCGGCGTTTCCGACGCCGCGGCAGGTCGGTCATGGCATCGACGACGTCATGCGGGCGAACCGCGGGTTGTGAAACGAAGGCCTCGATTTGGGCGCTCCACCGGAAACGATCTCGGCGGGCCGCCGACGACGCGGATGTCGTGCTCGCCTCGGTTGCCGGCAGATCGCGGCCGAACGCCTTGGCGGCTTTCAGATTGACTACCAGCTCGTACTTGGTCGGTGTTTGCACCGGCTTCGCTCCGGCCCTTATCAGCGCAATCATGGGCCATGCAGGAGCGGCCCCAACGTAAGCGTCTTCTTCGCTCAAGGCTCGGACGAAAGTTTCGGACGCCAAAACCTCGCGCTGCTTAGGTTTACATTTCTGAATCTGAAATGCGGGTCAGCATCTTCACGTGCGGCCCCGCCCGTTTGAAGACCGGCTGCCAAAAGGCATAGGCCGACTCGGCGAAACTCGCGCTTATGGCGAACTTCGTGAGCGCCGCTCGATATGCGGCCTGTAGCGGGCAGCCTTGCCCCTCGACAAGGTGCCAGATGAAATGAGCGACCTGGCGCGCGTACGTACTAGGATACCCTCGGAGGTTGGCTACGATCTCAAGCCGCACGGTCCCGGTGTCGCGCGTCGCCGGTTCCGTGATATTGGCAAGCCAGATGAAGATTGATGGATCAATGCTCGCTGCATAACCGTCGCGCTTGAGCTGCTGATTGATTATAGAGAACGCGATGGCGGCTTCTCTGAAGCATTCGCTCAGGATAAAGTTCGCCTGATTCTCCACCTTGCCGTTCTGAAGATCATTCAGCAATCTGAGAGCCTCGTCAGTAAGCCGCCGCATGTATTGCGGCTGCGCCGCGCTATCGGCAAGTTCCTTCTGCACGATCAACTCGGCCGCATCCGCGCGGAGCTCCGTCGCGGTTTCTTTGAGAACGGTCAAAAAACTGCTTTCAAGAGCGGAGCCGATGTCTTTCGACGCCGCTTCGCCCCCCGCCCGTTCCTCTACGAGATCGGCAATCTTCACCATCATCTCAGTGGTAGTGTCGGAATTTAGGAGTTCGTCCTTCAGCGCTGCCGCATTCCGAGATTCAAGCACAGCAACGGGACTCGGAGCCGTCGCTTGCCTCGCCAGCGTTGTTTCATCACACGTCTTCTCTCCTGTGCGCTCCGATCGCGGATTGGAAGCAGCAATCCCGCTGGACAACACAAACAGGCCATCGTCAACGGCTCGGCTCGCCGCCGCGGTAAGCTCCACTAGCGAGCGTCGCGCGCAACGCGCGTGACTAGCACGGCGCCTTTTCTGTGTGTGGCTCATGATCTAACGACCCCTCGACAAGCTTCTTCAAGACCCAGCGCCACAACTCACGAACTTCCTCCGAGGCTCTTCCCTCTTGTGCAAACTCGGTCACGCCTAATCCTGACCCAAGCGCGTCCTGGTGGTCATTGCGCTGTCCGACATAGGGAAGCGCAAGCACCCCGAGCGAATTGAGCGATGTTGCAGCTTCACTCAAGCGGCAACCCCGCGGCGGCGCCTGATTAAGGACGAAAGCGAATCGGCGGTTGAGCCTACGAATAGCAATCAGCGTCGGTATCGCAGCTTCGATGTCGGCCAGGCTCGGACGCACAGGGATCAGGCAAAGATTGGCCCTCGCGATAGCGAGCACGGCCAGTGCATTGTTCGTGGCGGCGGTATCGATGACAGTAAGCCAGGTTCCCTCAGCTTCAAGGCTGTCGAGAGCCACTTCAATTTCGGCGGGATCGGAGATCCGAACGACCCGCGGATAGAGGTGGCCGCGTCGCTCTTTCCATTTTGAAATCGTGCCTTGTGGATCCGCCTCAACAATTGCGACGCGCTCCCCGTTCTCCATCGCTGCGACTGCAATTCCAACCGCCAGCGTGCTCTTGCCGCTTCCGCCTTTTTGGGTGATCAGAGCAAGGACATACATATCCTGCGCTTCCCGAATGACAACGAGATCGCATGAGTCGTTGAAAAAGCTGAGCCTACCAATCGGTGACCTACCACTCCCCAGCGTGAATCGCATCAAGAGCGAACGTGGAACTCACAACCAAATCGAGTCCCCGCCACGAACGATATACCGCGCTATATGTTGCCCAACGATTGCTTTGGCCCTCAGTCAACTACCAACCATTGGGAATGGATGGGAAGATGATCACGTGGCAATCCTCGTCCAGTAACCCCCACCGCCGGATGAGAGGTTGTCCTTTTTACGAGCTTCAGTTTTCCCGCATGCCGCATTCACCTGACGAGAAACTGACGACTCCAATGGAGGGCGAGATCATTTGTCAACCCGCGCAGGCGCGGCTGGAGAGGGGGAGCCGGCCAGCGGTTGGGCGGCGGGCGGTGAGGGGCGCGTCGGACGCGAGACTGTAGCGGCCAGCGGAGGGCTCGTTCTCGTTCAGCACATCCACAAAACGCGCGTGTAGCGTTATCTCATGCTTTGATCCGTCAAGCAGAACACGAAGGCGGTAGCGCGTTCCGACAGATCCGAGAACAAAACCATGTCGGCCGACCATTCTGGGACCCGCTGCTGCGTTCACGATAATCCGTTGCCCTTTCACCATCTCATTTTTGACGAGTGTGAGGTCCAGTGGCTTTGCCAGGCTGCGTCTGTTTGGCGGAGGCATGGTGGAAACTTAGCGCCGCCGGTCGCATGCAAGGAGTTTCCTCGTCGTACCAGGTAGTTTGCGATCAGTAGCCTGACAGCCGGGATGACAGTAGCAATCTCGCGGATCATTTGGACCTCAAAACGTTCATTTACCTCACGAGACGATCAAATCGTCAAGCCTCGTTGTGTTGCGCTCGGACGAGAAGGCCGCCCGAAAGAGATGCATCGGCTCGCGCCGCAGCGGAGCGCATTCGGGGTCGCACGCAGCTCGCGGCCGAGTCTATCATTAAGGTTGGCCGCAAGTTGGTTGAAGAGAAGGCACTTGGTCATGGCAATTTTCTTGCCATTGGTTGAGGCTTAGTTCGGCTGGGGAATTAAGACGGCCGATCGATACATGATGATAACCAACGGATACGGAGAAAATTGGACACGCGTGTCCGATTTGAAATACAGAGCACTCCTTTCTTCGTCGTCTGCAGAACCAGAAGTCCGCCGTCAAGTCGAGGGCCGCGCGACGCGTGGCGAGAAAGCAACGAACTGTATATATCGTTTCGTCCGGCTTTTGAGCAAACCGCATTCGCGCTAAGAGTAGATGTTGCTGAATATCGCGGACACTCAGGCAATAGAGGAATGTTTGGATGAATATCGTCCGCCGCCGTCTTGATGAACTTGTACCGCTCGTGCGTGGTCCACGACATAAACTCCGCGGCCGTTTTCTTCGACATAGAACTCCCACTCGTTGCTCTTCTCGGATAGCCTGATCGAGGGATCGCTTCCACTGCGTTCCGTCGGGGTTTGCTCCGCCATCATGTGAGAATCTTTCGTGAGGGTTCTTTCTGTCCGTCTTGTTGACGTAGCGAATGCGTGCGCGTTTGGTCATTCACGTCTCCTGAATCTGGCAAAAGGTTGAGGACCAGCCGGTTGGATTAGGCGGCCACCAATCTAGGTAGGTACGCTGCAGTGCTTTTCCGTGATACAACTTCGCGGCTCCCGGGGCCCTGCCGTCACCGCCGGGAGCCGGTGGTCAGCTTTGCCATTCAAGGTGGCCAGGCCGGCCACTGAAGTTAGCGGCGCGTGATAGGGACAGCGCTTGCGTGCTTGCGACGCCCCAAAGCGCCGAGTCACGTTGTTGCTAACTTCACCGGCAGCGCGAGCGCGGTAGGGACAGCGTCGGCTACGCGACCTATCGACGCCGAGTCGCGCTCGACGCGCTGCTTCCGTGGCGAGGATAGCTCACTGCGCCCCCTATGTTTTTCGCCCTACCGGGTGGCGACACAAACTCGGTTACAAGGTGGGTGGTCAGTAGAATCTTGGTTGGCTCATAGATGGCGAAGAACCTTGACGATCTCGGGCGTATGGCAGAGGTCGAAATCAACGAGTGCCGAGATCATAGTTGAGCAGCTCGATGGCGAGATCACTGTCGCAGTCGCCGGCGTTGTGGGCGTTTATTTGCAGCTAACGGCAGATAGTCGCGCAAGCTCTCTCGTGCCATGGCTGTGGCCGCGAAGAATGCGCAGAAATTTACCGCGTCAGTTGAGACGTAGTGGCTACTTTCTCACCGAGTGCTCTTGCATAAAGCGCGTGGCACGCACGCGCGCTCGCTCCAGCATGGCTTCCTTGCTTTCGCAGCGGCAAGCTTGGCCCTTGGTGTAGCCATTGTTATTTGGGCTCCATGCCGATAGCGTAGGTCCAAGCGAATGCCCGGTGCCGCGCGTGAGGCTATGGTGGAATCAACCGGTGCTCGCACCACAGCCCGCGCAAGGGTCCAGCGGTTGCCGTTACCCGTCTTGTAGCCGGCCGGTTGAGCAGGCCCGTAATCAGGTCGTCGCTGATGTCGCTCGAACAGCTCGCCATCGCAGAGCGCACTTGCCGACTGAAAGGTAGGGTCCCAAGATGGACGAGATCGTTACCAGGAGAGTGACCGCTGCAGATGCAGAAACCGTCGGCCGCTTTGTCGATTCACTTTTGGTCGAACTAAGGGGCGAACCGTCCGATGCAAGTCGCAGGATCAACAGCGCGCGAGCACTTTTGGCGGACAGCAGTAATTATCTTGGGTTTCTTGCAGAAAAGAGTGCCGGGCCGCTCGGGCTCATGATGATTATCGAATTCGCCGCCGTCTACACGCTCGGTATAGCTGGGACGATCACCGAATTGTACGTTTTGCCGGCGTATCGCTCGAACGGCGTCGCCGAGCGGCTGCTTGGCGCTGCGATCGCACATGGCAAGATGCGCGGCTGGAATAGGCTCGAGGTGGGCGCGCCCAGGCAACCAGCGTGGCAACGATCTCTTAAGTTCTACAAGCGCAACGGGTTCACCGAAATCGGGCCGCGCTTAGGCTTGAAACTTGGCTGACCGGTTGGTGCCGCCTATCTCATCGCGCGCTCAGCTTAACATGAATCCCGACGGCGGCAAAAACCGAGCGACAATAGGATTTATGGAGGCACCTCATGTTCGACACGGCAACCGCCGCGCTTTGCGGCGCTCCTCGACGAAGTCCGCGAAGCGTCTCGCACGGGGATGTCCCGGGTTCTGTTCAGTTTCTGAAGAGGTCGGGGTTGCCCACCTTTAGCCGGTAGGCGCGGGGTGCTGATTCCACAAGTAGAGCAAGTCGTGACGAGAGATATCACACCGGCTGGTTGGCCGGCGACCGGGGCTGTGGACGAAGCGTTTGCAGAAGTGCGGGCGAGCTTCGATCGGTTCTGCCTTGCGGCGGGGATCGAGGCGCTCGGCACGATGATGGAGGCGGATGAGACGGCGGCCGGAGGGCCGCGCCACGGTCGCGATGCGGCGCGGCGGGCGCATCGTTGGGACGGATCGGTTTCCGCGGCGGCAAGATCGAGGTCCAGCGCCCGCGGGTTCGGGGGTGGACGGCCGCGAGGTGACGATCCCGAGCTGAGAAACGGCGGAGGAGGATTGGCTCGGTCGCTAGGCGAATCTGCTGATCAATGTGTCGATGCGCCGGTTCGGCCGCGCTGTCCGGCTGTCCGAGGGTGACGTGCCGGCACCGCCCGGATCGGGGATTCGAAGTCGGCGGCCTCGCGGAGGTTCGTAGCGCTGTCGGCGGCGCGGCTGACAAACTTCATGGAAACCGACCTGTCCGCGCTCGACCTTCTGGTGGTCCAAATCGACGGTCTGCATCTCGGCGACGATCTCGTGCTGGTCGCCGCGATTGGGGTTGACGGCGAAGGCAACAAGCATCCGCTGGCGCTGGCGGAAGGGGCGACCGAGAATGCCGCAATGGTCCAGGCTCTGCTGGACAATCGGTATCGCGCCGGCTTGCCCACCGACGGTGCCAAGACTGTTCATCGCCGACGGCGCGAAGGCGTTTGTCGAAGGCGTCCGCCGCACCCTCCGTTCGGCCGCTGTGATCCAGCGCTGCAGATCCACAGAGCGCGCAGCATCGTGGAACGCCTGTCGAAAGAGCATCATGCGCCACCCGTCGGGTGCTGCGTCAGGCCTGGGAGCTCGATGAAGCCGACAAGGCTGAAAAATTGATCCGCAATCTCGCGCGTCGACTCGACCAGCAATGGCCCGGCGTAGCGGCCAGCGTCCTCGAAGGCCTCGACGAAATCCTGACTGAAGTTGCCGAAGGAGCTTCGTCGATCGCTCGCCTGTACCAACATCGCCGAGAACATGATGGGCACCATTCGCCGCGTCACGCGCAACGTCAAATGCCGGCGGGCCGCCGGTATGGCCTTGCGATGGGCCGCGGCCGGCATGATCGAGGCCAACAAGGGCTTCCAACGATTGAAGGCGCATAAGCAATTGTCAGTTCTGTGTGCCGCCCTTCAGGCTCGCCACAATCGCATGACGATCAACCCCATCGCCCACGTCAAGAGGGCCGCGTAACATTCATTCCGGCAACGCCGGCCCGACGCAATTCAACACGGACCGGGACATCTCCTCCGCGGCATCAGAACCGGGGTTAAGAGCATCTCGAAGGAGTTCTTCGGAATGCTTCCAACTAGCATCGGCTCTCCGCGATATACTCAAAACAGGCGCGGAACGTCAGAGCGCGGCCAACGATCGCATGGGGTAGCAATCCACCTCGCTCAGCCACCGCCGCAAAAGAGCTCTATTGTTCTTCGCTGTCGAGCTCAATTGAGTCAGAATCGTCAAAATCCAAGAGAGCCGGCATGCCAGCAGTGATTCGCCTTGTATTTCTGCGTTTTTTTTAACCACTTGCAAATTCTTTGCAGCGGCGTCATCGGTGTGATCCACATCTCGGCTCAAGTTGAAGCGCGTACCGACGACGAGCCAGGTCAGTGCCACATGCCGTCATTCGCTATCCCGAACGAGGCATTCGCGCTGCCAGGGAAGTTTGCAGCGTTGTGGCTCGGCGCCGGCATACTGACAACGATGTCCCACCACAGGAGGCTAAAGTGGCGGCGGCCATGCTGCCGCCTGCATCGCAAGGCTGACAGCGTGCTCCCCGGAGGGCAACCTACGGGGTGGCCTTCAAGTTGTATCGCAGAGAAGGCCTGTAAGTCACCGACCAGAATTAGTCGGCGGCCGCTAGGAGAGTGGCTCTTTACCCGATACTCTCTAGGCCGATCGGAGCATATGTTCGCGTGATGTGAGTCGCCGTAAAGCAGGTAATCTTGCTTGTAAAACAAAAGCTGGTGTTGAAGCGAGGATATCTCCCACGGATTCTTGCAGGCCGAAGTACGGGCCGCATTGGAATCTTCCTGTCTGTTGACACGAATACAGGCGTGGCCGGTTAGTACATCAACATTGGCTACACCTTGGGCTAGCAATATCAGCCCTTGCTCGGAGCAGGGCCCATTACGGCATCTAGGGCTGAGACTCGATCAGAGCCAGAAGGCGACGGCGGTTGCGAGCGCCACGGCGGACAGGGACAAGATGTAACCTGACGTAGCGTTAGATTTGCGTTTTGCATTCGCTCTGTTAAGCAGAAGGACGGCTGGGGTTAAGTTAAGGAAGTGACGCTCGAATGAAAAAATTCTTGTTTGTGACTGCGACCGCCATCGCGCTTGCAGCGACGGGGCCGGCTTTCGTCGCTGAGGCCGCAGGACTGGCCGACACCAATGCACAGCTCGACGATCCGTCAGGTTTTTGCAGCTCCAGCCCTTCGACGGAATGGCTCTGCCGGGTTTTTTCTTGCTTAACCGACCCGGAGTGCGTCCTAGGGTCCGTATCTAATTAAGGGCTGAGACTCGATCAGAGCCAGAAGGCGACGGCGGTTGCGAGCGCCACGGCGGACAGGAAATTGGCGGCGAGCTTGTCATAGCGGGTATGGACGCGCCGGAAGTCCTTGAGGCGGCAGAAGGCGTTCTCGATCAAGTGGCGGCCCCGGTAGCGCTGCTTGTCATATCGGATGGTGCGCCGGCGGTTGCGGCGGCCGGGTATGACGGGCGTGGCGCCTGCTTGGCGGGCGAGGCGGCGTAACCGGTCGGCGTCATAGCCTTTGTCACCCAGCAGGTATCGCATCGGCCCGGCCCGTTCGAGAAGCGCGGCAGCGGCCTTCATGTCGCTGACATTGCCGGGTGTCAGCATCAGGGCATAGGGACGGCCAATGACGTCAGTGAGCGCGTGGACCTTGGTCGTCCAGCCGCCGCGCGAGCGACCGATCGCCTGGGCCGCACGCCCCCCTTTGCTCCGAACGCCGCGCGTTGCGCCTTGATGTAGGTGCTGTCGATGGCGGTGCTCTTCGTGACCGCCCCTGCCTCCACCAGCGCGTCGAGCAGCTTGAGCCAGAAGCCTCGGCGCGACCAGCGGTTGAACCGATTGTAAATCGTTGTCGAAGGTCCGTAGTCGGCCGGGCAATCGCACCAGCGGCAACCGACCTTGAGCACGTGCAGGATGCCGGAGATCACGCGTCGGTCATCGACGCGCCGCGCGCCGGGCTGGTTCTTCGGCAGATGCGGCTCGATCGCCGCCCACGCCGCATCCGACAACCAGAACAACGCCATACGTCGCCTCCCGAGATCCACACCCTCTGAGAATCAGGAAAACCGAACCTGCTCAACCCGCTGATTGGGTTTTGACCCTAGTATCTACGCTTAACGGATTCATGTCGGTTGGGCGGAGCGGATGAGGTGCATTTATGACGCACGATTCCGACGGTGATGGCATTCGAGCCTCAGCGCGGATCATACCGGGCGCGGCTTGTGTTCGATCGCGATATCGGCCAGCTCTGCCAAAGAGCGCCCGATTTCGGCGGTCGGGATCAGAACCCGCGCGCCGTACCGCTTTTTTTGACACTTCAATTAAGTATCCAGGCCAATCCGGAACGAGAGTTGTCTAGGCGGCCGGCATCGCGACCAACCAATTCGGGTAGGCGCCTTGCGGATCTCATCCGGGATAAAATCCGGACCGGCTGCACGGGTAGAGAAATGACCGCATGCTTTGGTTTCGGCTCTGTCTCTGCCTCGGTTTCAGTCTTGGCCTACAGAGTTTGCGGGGTAGCCGGCCGGTCAGGGCGTTGACGTTCGGGCGAATGACAACGCCCTTATTGACCAGGTTAGATCAACTTGGCGAGCGCAGGATGGTGCGACGGCGGTCTCGACGGTAGCCCACTTCGTTCCCAGGGGATGGGCGGTTGGCCGAGACGGACATTGGCGAGCCCGTTGTCTTTATCATGGGCCAAACGCCGGTCTGCCAAGGACGAATATACGGTCACCTAGGAGGTAGCACCCGATGGCACAATGAAACTGTGGCTCCATATATACGAAACCAACGGAACGAGACTTGCAGGCGTTCGCACTTTCCCTTGTTGCTCACGAGTTGATAAACAACGAAAAGGCCGTGAACCATCGCTTTCTACATGACCACGCTGACTTTATCTTCATGACGACAACGCGAGGCAACTGAGCGATCTTCTGCGGCGCGGTCGTTGCATTTTTGGCGATCTTGTTAGGGGGCACTACTTACCGACGGTGGAGCAACAAACGGCCAAGGGCGACTTGTGGCGCGTTCAGCTTTCAGTCGACTGCGATTTTCAGGGGACTGCTAGGCATTCTACCCGCAACGTCATCATTCTCGAAAAGCGCGATGGGTAAGATTAGAAGTCTCAATCGCTCCTGGCTCAGCGTATCATGACTATGCCCAAGATTTTGTTTGATCATACGGAACCAGAAGATCAGGAAGCAATCGAGGCGGCGACGGCAGCCGTCCGGTCTGTCGATCTCAAAGAAGGATGAACTAGCATTGATTACCATGGGTAGGACGTAGCCGATCGACCCGAGATCCCAGCACGTGTGGGACGGTCTAACCGTCCCATCCCAACGAAGTTGATGCAGTCCGCGATCGGCTGGCACTCAAGGAAATAAAATGCACAGCACCAGACGTCTGCCGCGCGCGAGGGCATATCTGGCAGCGGCCGCATTCCTCTCGCTAACGCTTGATGGCGTTGCCGCGCAGCGAGGCGCGGAACTGCCTCCGCCAACGGTCAGCGTGATCGAAGTCAATGCGCATCCCGTTCCGGTCGTGAACGAGCTTCCGGGACGCGTCGCTGCGACGCGCATCTCCGAGGTTCGCGCGCGTGTTTCCGGAATCCTTCAGGCGCGTGTGTTCACGCAGGGTACTCCGGTCAAGGAAGGCGACCTCCTTTACCGCATCGATCCGAAGCTCTTCCGGGTGCGCGTGGCGAGCGCCGAAGCCTCGCTGCGCCGAGCCAGGGCCGTTCAGCAAAATGCGAGTCAGCAGTTCGAGCGCCAGAAGATTCTTCACGAGCGCGACGCCACCAGCGGTGTGAACCTGGATGCGGCAACCGCGACACTTGCCCAGGCCGATGCCGACGTTGCATTGGCCGAAGCTGCGCTCGCCGAGACGAAGATCAATCTCGACCACACCGAGGTTCGCGCGCCAATCAGTGGCCTCATCGGCGGCGCTCTCGTCACTGAGGGCGCGCTTGTCACCGCCGACGGAACGCAGAATCTGGCGCTGATCCAGCAGGTGGATTCGGTCTATATCGACTTCACGCAATCGGCGCAGGAGTTGCTCGCACTGAAGCGCGCGGTTGAGGAAGGCAAGCTCGCCAGCCCGGCGCCGGGAGAGGCTCGGGTCGAGCTCGTTTTCGACGACGGCAGCCTCTATCCGGAAGCGGGGCGGTTGCTGTTCGCGAGCGCCAGCGTCGATCCCACCACCGGGCAGGTCACTCTGCGCGCCCAGTTCTCCAACCCGAAGCACGACCTGCTGCCCGGCATGTTTGTTCGGGTGCGAACCGCGCAGGCAGTTCGCGAGGGCGCGATCACCATCCCTCAGCGTGCCGTAACCCGGGCACGCGACGGCAGGGCGCAGGTCTATCTCGTATCGGAAGGCGGGATTGCAGAGGCGCGTGACATCGAACTTGGACGGGCGCTCGACTCGGAATGGGTCGTCGAGGCCGGCCTAAAGGAGGGAGAGCGGGTCGTCGTCGAAGGCCTGCAGAAGGTCCACTCGGGCGGCAAGGTTGTGCCGGAGTCAAGGAAGCCTGCCGACCGGGAAGCAGGAATCTCTGCCGAGCAACCGAACAACCGAACAAGGTAAGTTGATGCCGCACTTCTTCATCAGGCGGCCGGTCCTGGCCTGGGTTTTTGCCCTGTTCATCTCCATTGCCGGCGTCATTGCGATTCCGCTGCTGCCGGTCGCGCAGTACCCCAAGGTCGCGCCGCCGCAACTGACGATTTCGACTTCGTATCCGGGGGCCTCGCCGCAGGAACTCTATCAGGGGGTCACGCGCCTGATCGAGGAGGAACTGAATGGCGCCGCGAGATTGATGTATTTCGAATCGACTTCGGACGCGTCAGGCTCGATCAGCATCAACGTATCTTTTGAGGCCGGCACAAGCGTCGAGCAGGCTTCGGTCGACGTGCAGAATAGGCTCCGGCGAATTCAATCCCGACTGCCGGCGGCGGTGACCGCGCAGGGCGTGACAGTGGAAGAGGCTTCAGCCGGGTTCCTCATGATCGTGTCGCTGACGTCCACCGACGGCAAGGTTGATGAAGTCGGGCTCGGCGACTACTTCAGTCGCAACGTCCTTGGCGAACTGCGCCGTCTTGGCGGAGTAGGCCGCGCGCAGCTGTTCGCCGCTCAACGCGCGATGCGCGTCTGGATCGATCCAGACAAGATGGTCGGCGTCAGGCTGACTGCCGCCGACATCAACAATGCGGTCCTGGCACAAAATGCCCAGGTTGCGGCCGGGCAGATCGGCGCATCACCGAATCCAGTCACGACCGACCTGACGGCGACCGTTCTCATCAAGGGGCAGCTCGCCAACGTCGAAGAATTCGGCAATATCGTTCTGCGGGCAAACCCGGACGGCAGCACGGTCCGGCTCAAGGATGTTGCGCGTCTCGAACTCGGCGCCGAGAACTACAACTTTTCCAGCCGCCTGAACGGCCAGCCGAGCGCAGCCGTCGGCATCCAGCTTTCCGGTAGCGGCAATGCGGTTGCGACGTCGCGTGCCGTCCACGCGAAAATGGAGGAATTGTCGCGGTTCTTCCCGCCCGGTGTGAAATACTCAGTGCCCTACGACACCAGTCCCTTCGTCGCCGCCTCGATCGAGAAAGTGCTGGAGACGTTGCTCGAAGCGGTGGCGCTCGTGTTCGTGGTAATGTTCGTCTTCCTGCAGAACTTCCGCTATACGCTGATCCCGACGCTCGTCGTGCCGATCGCGTTGCTCGGCACCGGCGCGGTCATGCTGGCGGCGGGGTTCTCCATCAACGTCCTGACCATGTTCGCGATGGTGCTCGCGATCGGAATCCTTGTCGATGACACCATCGTCGTCATCGAGAACGTCGAGCGTATTATGGCCGAGGAGGGCCTGTCACCGAAGGCCGCCACCAAAAAGGCTATGAACCAAATCACGGGGGCCATCCTCGGGATCACGCTCGTTCTTTCCTCCGTCTTCGTTCCGATGGCGTTCTTCCCTGGCTCGACGGGCATCATCTATCGCCAGTTCAGCCTGACCATGGTCGTTTCGATCCTGTTCTCGGCATTTCTGGCGCTGTCGCTAACGCCGGCACTTTGCGCGAGCTTCCTCAAACCGATCAAGCATGGTTATCATGAGAAGGGAGGAATTGGGCGCTGGTTCAACCGCAACTTCGAAGCATTGACCGACCGCTACACCGGCGCTGCAAGCGGTAGCGTGCGGAGCGCCGGACGCATGATGATGATCTACCTCGCCCTGGTCATCGGCCTTGGCTGCTTTTTCGTCAGCCTCCCCAGCGCCTTCCTCCCAAATGAGGACCAGAGCTATCTGGTCGTCGACATTCAGGGCCCGCCGGAATCCAGCGCCAACCGGACCCTGGCGTCGATCAAGCAGATCGAGGCGCTTCTCAAGTCTGAGCCTGCCATACGCGATATCGTGGCCATTCAGGGATACAGCTTCTCGGGCAACGGCGCGAACGCCGCCTTGATGTTCGTCACCCTCAAAAACTGGAGCGAGCGGGGCGAGGGCCAGGCCGCCCAGGAGATTGCCGACCGGGCCAACGGGCAATTGCTTACATTGAAGGACGCGACCAGCTTCGCGCTTTCACCGCCGCCGATCGAGGGCTTCGGCAACACTAGCGGCTTTGCCTTTCGGCTTCAGGATCGCAAGGGTCTGGGTCAGGCAGCACTGGCGGAAGCGGCGGCCGAGTTGATTGAGAAGGCCGCCAAGAGTCAGATGCTAGCAGGCCTTCGTATTGAAGGATTGTCCGACGCCGCGCAAGTGTTGCTCATTATCGATCGCGAAAAGGCCAACACGTTCGGCGTGACCTTCGCCGACATCAACAACTCCATCACAGCCAATCTCGGATCGTCCTACATTAACGACTTCCCGAACGCCGGTCGCATGCAGCGGGTCATCATCCAGGCTCGGGGGTACGACCGGCTTCGGGTGGAGGATCTGCTGAAGCTCAACGTCCGCAATGCGAGCGGCGGGATGGTGCCCTTATCCTCGTTTGCCATGGCGCAGTGGCGGAAGGGCCCGCCGCAGATCGTTGGATATAACGGTTATCCGACGGTGCGCATCGCGGGCGAGCCGGCTGCAGGTCATTCGTCGGGTGCAGCGGTCGCCGAGATGGAAAGACTTGTCTCCGAGTTGCCGAATGGTATCGGTTCCGAATGGACCGGACAGTCGCTGGAAGAGATCAAATCAGGATCGCAGGCGCCAATTCTGTTCGGCCTAAGCATCCTCTTCGTCTTCCTGCTGCTCGCCGGCCTCTACGAAAGCTGGTCGATCCCGCTCTCAGTGATGCTCGTCGTGCCGCTTGGCGCAATCGGTTGCGTCTTGGCCGTGATGCTCCGCGGATTGCCGAACGACCTCTACTTCAAGGTCGGACTGATCGCCATCATCGGCCTGTCAGCGAAGAATGCCATCCTTATCGTCGAGTTTGCCAAGGACTACTACGCTGAAGGCCAATCGCTAGCTGATGCCGTAGTTGAGGCCGCTCGCGTCCGCTTCCGGCCCATCATCATGACGTCCCTCGCCTTCACGCTCGGCGTCGTCCCGTTCGCCATCGCATCGGGCGCCAGCGCAGCTAGCCAGAATGCTATCGGGACCGGCGTTCTCGGCGGCATGATCTCGGCGACGGTTCTTGCGATCTTCTTTGTCCCCGCCTTCTTCGCGTTCATTCTGCGAGTGATGCGGACAAGAAGGACGGGCTTCGAACGATGATGCTGCAGTCGAGCTTCGTTTGCTGTTCGCCGTCAACGCCTGTGAGACAAATTGAGGGATTTTGCGGAAGGAGGATGCGCCGCCTGGGGCGAAACGGCGCGCGCGTCGACCTCTGGCGAGGTGAAGGATCTCCGCCGAGAGACTGTGGCCTTGAAGGGGGCCGTGGCCGATCTGACTATGGAGAACCGGCTGCTCAAAAAAGCACGAACGGCGATGGGGAGGACGAGGCATGAGATATCCCGCCTCCGCGATCGGTCTGCCAGCGCATGCTTGGCACAAGATCACGTGGCGTGAGGGCACGGCAGAACCGCTGTCTTCGCGTTTTGCCCGTGTGCGCGTCCGTCTGTCACATCGAGATTACTGGCTCGCCGAATGCCGGCACGAGGAATGGCTGCTGATCGAGTGGCTGAGGGCGAGGCAGCACCAACCAAATATTGGTTTTCAACGCTTGCGGTCAACATTGTATTTCGTCGGCTGGTCGATATTGCAGCAAGCTGCGCTGGCGCATCGAGCGCGACTACCACGAACTCAAATAGGAGTTTGGCCTTGGTCACTTCGAGGGGCGAAGCTGGCGTGGCTTCCACGACCACGCACATTGTGCATTGCCGCCTGCGGATTTCTAGTCTCCGAGCGAGAGACGAGTCCCTCTCAGAAACAGCCGCCACCAAGCCTTCAAGGAAGTTGCTATTCCCGAAACCTATCGGCCGAGGGGATCCGCCATTGCGGCCTGAACGGCACGTCCCGAATTCGATTGCGACCGTCCGATGAAGATTGAGCGCTGCGCTCGTCGTCACACTATCTCGATGCCCTTGTTGCATCAGGGCAATCTCAAGTCAAAGTAGCTAAGGAAATTTATGACGCAGTAAGACTAGGATGTGCAGACATTATGCGAGTGAAGTGTGTGGACCACCGTTAGAAAGGTCACACCTGTCCTCATTAGACCGTATGTTCGCCCTCTGAGGTGACGTCTTTCGGGTCGGCTCGAATGCTTCCTGCTCTTTCGGGTGTGCAAGCTTAAACCTCCGGTACAGACGTTGCGATAAGCTTGGCGAAGAAGGATTGCGGCTCCCAATCTTGCCCTTCGCGGAATAGTACATGATCGGCCGATGGGCGCGCTTGTCTCCCTCGACTATCGGGACCAAGCGCTCAAACTGTTCGAACTGGACAAAGCTCGGGCCCGGGAAGGGCACGGATGTTGTCCCTCACGGCTGCCGAGCTTGGCACAGATGGCGGTGCTGCCTTACCGAAGTTCAAGGACCCTGATCGGTATTGTGGCGCCCCGGCTGCGCCAGCTGTCGGTCTTGAGACCAATGTCAGCAATTTGACCTACACGCCACCACGAAGTGCCTCCATAACCTACGAATTCACTTCGGCACGTAACTTGCTCAGTTCACCGCATCATCAACAATCGCAGTGCGATGATCTTCGGGACGGACTTGGCGCAACTCGCTGTTAGCGTCTGGTCCGCCCGACGGATGCTGAGGCGATAAGTTAAGGGCGCTCGGTTGTGGACGAAGAAAACGCAGGGATGTGTCTGCTGCGATCTCGAGTTCTTCTTTTGGGAGCGACGACAATTGCGCTCGTCGCAAGCGACGCAGCCAATGCGGCAGACCTTGTGCCAGTAGTGAACCTGCCAGCGGCGGTGTGGAGCTGGTCCGGGGGTTATATTGGCGGCCACGTCGGAGGCGGCTACGGCCGAACCTCCTTCAGCAATCCGTACGGTCCTTCAATCTATGGCGACGTCGTCGATACCCCAGTATTCCTCGCAGGTGGTCAGGTCGGGTACAACTGGCAGAACAACGGCTGGGTGTTTGGCGTCGAACTTGATGTCAGCGGTGATGTCTCCGACGGCACAAATACCTGCCTCGCCGCGTCCGGCTTTCTCGTGAGCGCAAACTGCAAGGCAGGTCCCAACGTATTTGTTACCGGGACCGGTCGCGTCGGTTACGCGTTTGGCGCGCTGGGTCACACGCTGGCCTACCTCAAGGGGGGCGTTGCTTGGCAAAACAATCGCGGCCACATCTTTAACAACTTTGAAGGCCTCGCGCCACAGCAGAAGACCGACTTCGACTATGGTCGCCTCGGTGGCATCATCGGGCTGGGCGCCGAGCAA
The DNA here is from genome assembly GCF_024199855.1 of Bradyrhizobium sp. CCGB20. Lineage (NCBI taxonomy): Bacteria > Pseudomonadati > Pseudomonadota > Alphaproteobacteria > Hyphomicrobiales > Nitrobacteraceae > Bradyrhizobium > Bradyrhizobium sp. CCGB20. Next base: position 1,757,763 of record NZ_JANADN010000001.1, read on the forward strand.
GCGCTTACGCCTGCATGGTCGGTCAAAGTAGAGTACGACTATCTGCATTTTGGTGGGCCGAGTGTCGCTACTCCTCCCACCGTGCAGTCTCCGCCGTTTGCGATTCTTCCGGCGAATACAACGGGCCTATCCAGCAATTATCACATCGCAAAAATCGGATTGAACTACCACTTTGGAGCCGCCCCGTGGACGCAGTGGTCCGATGCACCGCTGTACGCGAAAGCGCCCGCCGGCGCGCCGCCGATTGCTTACGCCGCCGGTTGGTTGTTCGAAGGCGGATCGCGGCTCTGGCTCAGCCGGGGACGATTCCAATGGAACGCTAGCGCTGTGCCCCTCGAGATCGCTGCTGGAGATCCTAACATTCTTATATCAAGGCTCACCTACCACGGCCTCGACGGGCTTTCCGGGGACGCATTTGGCCGTGTTGATAGCCCGTGGGGAGTATTCCTGAAGGGCAATATTGGCCTTGGACGCTTCAACAAAGGAAACATGAATGATGAAGATTGGGGCTCGCCCTATGTCAACACGATATCAGGCCAGGCAAACGGGAGGTTCAGCTATTACACGGGCGATGCCGGTTACGATTTCTTGCGCGGCGCCGACTACAAGTTCGGCGGATTTATCGGCTGGAGCTACTACGAACAGAGCTCCGACTCGAGGGGGTGTGTACAGATCGCCAACCCGATGACTAGATGCCTGCCACCCGGCGACGCCAGGGTCGTTGGCAGCCAGAATATTCAGTGGAATGCGCCTCGCATCGGCCTAAGTGCCGAAACCATGCTCACCGAGCAATGGCGTTTGAGCACGGACGTCGCTTACCTGCCCTGGGTCGATTTCAAAGGGCGTGACAATCATCTCTTGCGCCCGACGACCACCTTCGCTGAACAACGCGGGAATGGTGGCGGCGGCGTCCATATTGAAGGCGTGTTATCCTACTTCATCACCAAACACTTCAGCGTCGGCGTCGGCGCGCGCTACTGGGCCATGTGGACCAAAAAAGACAGCGAAGTGACATGCACAGGCTGTGGTGGCCCGGGAATAACCACTGGGACTCAGTTCTCCAAATTCAGTATGGAGCGCTGGGGTACGTTTTTTCAGGCTTCCTATAGGTTCGATTGAAATGATCAGCGAAGCTCCGAGCATTCCACGCCATCCTGAAGCTTTTGTAAACGGTATGAGACGTTTCGGTGCTAACGTTCTGCCGCGGTATCCTACATCGTGGCGTATGGTGCGACCGTCGGAAAAGAGGCACCGGGAGCACGAAGGTGCGGGCAGGCCGATACACACGATGAGCCGAGAGCTCGAGTTAGGGTCTGGACCTAGTTAGCGAACTCTGATTCCCTCGAGTCAGATTGATTCCGCGGGGGACTTCGATGCGCAAAGGACCGTCTGGCTCAATGATAAGCAATGGGCTCTGATAGAGCCGCATTCGCCAACGAACCAGACCGGTTCGGAGCGCGACGACGATCGACGCAACATTAGCGGAGAATTTCGATTTCTCGATTCCTAGAAGCGTGCGCACACCTTCTCACTCGAATGGCTCTTCGCGAAGATTGATCGCAGCCTCCACAAGGCGCAGAGATTGAAGCTGATTCCCTGCCGTGAGAATTCCATCAAGCTGTGTCTTGAATGGCTTGTCCTCGTCAGATAATTTGAAACTGATTAGGCGGTTTGGGAAGGGAGGCTCTAGTTCATGCGGGTTAGAGTTTAAACGGCCTGCAACCGATGCTGCAAGCGTCGGTTTGTGGTGTCGCGCTTGATGCGGTTGCGCTCTGCAAGGATCGCCTCGGCCCTGCCGAAGTAGAAGTCGGCTGGTGTGAGGTTGTCGATGCTCTCGTGGTAGCGAACGTGATTGTAGTGCTCGACAAAGGCCCCTACCTGCCGTTCGAGATCGCCAGAAGGGTAGTAATTGTCGAGCAGAATGCGGTTCTTCAGGGTCTGATGCCAGCGCTCGATCTTCCCCGATGATACCGAGCGCCTTGGACATGCTGCATGCCCTTCTGGTCGAGCCACATGGCCAGATCGTCTGCCACGTAACTTGAGCCATTGTCGCTCAAAGCCTTGTGACGGTGATGTGGTCGAAGCCGGACGCTGCGAGTGCCTGATCGAGCGTGGCCGTGACGTCGGAGGCGCACATGGTCGGACCAAGCCTCCAGGCCACGTTGTAGCGCGAGAAGTCGTCGAGCACGGTCGAGAGATAGTACCAACCCCGCTGGTGATCTTGAATGGAGTAAGAAGCGCACGAGCGCTTCTCCTCCCCGAACCTATGGGCACCTTTCAGCGCATACGGCTCTCCGTTCAAGTCTGGCCCGTGGCCGTTGCGACATCAATGATATCGCGAGGTGATGGTCTTCCTGGGCTCCTCCCTGAAGATGTAGGGATTTGCTTCCGGGTTTCTCCATCGGAACTGCTTCTTTGGACTGGATACCAATCGGTGCAATGCTCCCGACACGGGCCTCGTTCACGACCCCGTGGACAAACCTGGTCTTGGCCTGCCCAGCGACTGGTGCTCGATACCAGCTTCGCATCAATGGTTTGATGCGATTCCGATACTTTCTCGCAAGCCAGAGCGCCGTTTTCCAAAACACGACATGATCGACGTGCCGTAACGTGGTCGCAGTGAAGTTCGTGTACTTGTAGAAGGCCGCCGAGCCCCGCAGTTGGCGGTTCAGGCGGCCCCGTATCGACCTTGGCAAGATCATGGTCACCAGAGAGGACCTTCGACAATCTTCGTGCGAATGCCTTGGCCTTCTCTTTGGGTATGGTCGTGACGACCGCCATCCGCCCGCTTGATCCCCCTTTGCGAATGATCCGATGCCCCAGAAAGACGAAGCCATCGTTGACGTGGGTGATATGGGTTTTCTCCATATTCAGCGTCAACTTGCCTTCCAGAAAGGCCCGGCACTCCTTGCGGACGGCCTCAGCATAGGCGTTCGTCCCTTTGACGATGACGTCAGCATAGCGACAATAGGCTACAGCAGGTTTCCACTCGCGGTTCTCGCGAACCGTGATCGGACGCACCTGTTGAATGCCGATAGCACTGCGACCGCATGACGGCTGCGGCTTCATCAAGGCCTCGCTGAGCGAGCGTATGCTCGCCGTTCGCCGTGCCGGCCCGAAGGAAAGTCCCGATCGGATGCCGGCCTATGGCGAAGCAAGGAGATCGTCCGTGCCGGCCTCGGCGCTGCAACATTATCCTCGTAGTGAGTGAGTGGCGGGCGAGGCGCGCGAGAAAGCCAAGGCTTGGCTGGAGAGCAGAGGCGGGGAAAGCCTGATAGGCGAGCATCTGTTTCGTACGGTGACAGCAGGCCACATCGACGGTTCCGGCGCGTTGCCGTCCCGTCCAGTGACGATTACCTCCATGTGCCAGAGCGCAAGAGCGAGACGTTGACGGGAATGGGGGCGTGCTGATCGGGCGGTCTCCCTATGACAATCCCAACCTGCGCCCGCTTGCCTACGAACGCGTCAAGTCGGCAGCTGATGGGATCCGACTGCGGCATTCCTCGATAGATGCGTAGAAGAAATGGCCGGTCGCGCTTTTCGCCTCGGTGCCTTCAGCGGCCGAATATCTAGGAGCAAGATAGGCCACGAGCTGGCCGCCACTCACCCTCAACTATTCCGGACCAGTTCTAAGCATCATAATCTGAGAAATTAAACGTACCTAAACTCGGAGCCATGGCCGGTTGGGCCACTTCGCGATGCAGCGACGATATTGCACCTGATTATCCCCAGAGATAATGTGCGGTGACTTCGGCTTAATCATTCCCGCTAAGTTTTTTTTGGCAGGTGGACTTTTCTGTTTCAATCGCCTTCGTTGTACACTCACAGGACTAGGACCGCAGACGGAGCGAGGAATGCTATCCGCTCGAGAGCAGACGCAGTCTGCTCACTCGATGCTTGGCATTCATGACCCGAGGTGGTCACGTGGCTGCGCGGCCTGAGCGCGGTAAGGGGTGCCAGCTATCAATGCTGCGCCAACGGTGAAAGGCGCACTCAGAGATGGCGCAACGAAATGCATCGTGAACCTACGCAATGCTCTTTGTGCCATGTGCCTTGTTGGCCTGGTCGGCAGCGGCTCGGCGTAGGCGGGAACCAACGACATCCTGATCGGACTTGCCAGCAAGATCACCTATGGTCCTGAAGGCCAAGCGAAGGGCGCCCCGGGTAACGACGCCGTGCTGGTCATTGATGTTTCCGCCCGGGCCAAACCCAAGATTCGCGCCCGCGTGCCGGTGGCGAACTCCCTGTTGGGGCCGCCACTAATTTGCAGAGCACACCCGACTCAGGTCGGGGCCTGTCGATTTCGAAGGGCGATCTCGCGTTGATTGCCAATCGAGAGGGCAAAAAGTGTCTCTGTTGTCTCGATCCAGGGTACGACGGTCACGGCCGTCCGCGAAGTGCCGGTGGAGCAGCAGGCCGCGGCTGTAGTCATCGCGCCTGACGGCAAGCGCGCCTTCGTCTGCCTCATCTCGCGAACAAAATCGAGGTTTTGGCAATCGATGGACAAGACGTGACCTACGACAATTCGATGGACATTCCTTCGGCATTCAACCCCTACAACATCGACATCACGCCGGACGGAGAATACGTCATTGCCTCAAACACCGCCGCACTGAAGAACAACGCTGATGCGGCGGTGATTATCGAAGCAACCGGCCCACATCCCCACGTGATCGACTTGATGAGCCCCGGTGTCGGACCGGAAGGTTTCTTGATAGCGCCCGATGGAAGACCGCAGCTACCCCGCTCCTGCCTGGCAGTTCGACTAAGAGCGGCGAACTAGTTCTGATGTCGATGGCACTGGCGGTAGCCTGACAGTGACAGCGCGTGCGCCGCTTGGCCGCCTGCCGGAGGACGTCGCTTACAGCCCAAACAGCGACTACCTCTATGTGGCCAACTATGTGGACAGGGACCTGCAGGTATTTAACCTCGCTGGCGGCAAGCTGGCCGAGACGGATCCAGCTTGAAGCTGCCGGGTCAACCGGCGTTCATGCGTGCGCCTGATCAAGCTCTCTATGGATGGCCGTGGTTGTTGGATGGACAAGGTCTTCATCAAGCGGCTATGACGGTCGCTCAAGCATCAGGACATCTGTCTCAAGGGCTATGCGGACGGCAACGAGGCCAAGACAGGGTTGCGAGCTGGATCGGCTTCTACAACGATCGCCTTATCAGGCGCACGACTATCGCACGCCGATGGCGCTTTGGCGCGAACGGATGCAGGCCAGCGAAGGCTGTGGAAATGGTGGACGACGCTGATGCGTTGAAACATGCCCACTGCAACTGCAGCAGACAGAGAGTCTGGCAATGTGATAGAAACGGGTCAGGAGCGGTCAGTTTCCAACTAACAACCGGTCCGATCGGCCCCGCTCCGCGAGTCCATTTCAATATTACAAGTCTGTGCCACGACTCGATACCGTCGGTCAGCTGTTACCCTGGGATGAAACTCGCGTTCGCAGCGCAATCTGTGAGGTCGTCCATTCCCTCAGAGCGCGCGACGTCAGATAGGTATTGGCCAGTTTTCTCCAAGCCTTCCCAGCCTCTATCCAGCAGCTTCGCCGGATGGAAAACTCGTCAAGTATTCTCTGCGCAGTTGAAACGAAGCCTGCAGCGTCAGACCTCGCGTCACGCTCAGCCTCCTCGAGAGCTTTACGAAGAACCTCTTCGGACCGCGTCCACCCTGCCTCAGTAAACCTACGTTCCGCGAAATGCTCGAAGCAGGATCTGAACTTCAAAGCACGGCTGAGAACGGTATAGGTTGGTAGATTCACCTCGGTCAGCCACTGCCTGAGGGAAGCTGTTCGCTCTTGGCCGCTATAATCGATAAACTCAGAAATGTCGAACACCATAAACGCTGCCATATTAGCAACTTCGCTTTGTACCTCTGCGTCCTGCTTTTCGAGCCAATCACTGATTATTTGCAATGGCGTCATCAGTTGGCCCAATGACGGGCCTGCCAACTGAACGCGGGTTTGATGGAGTGGAAACACCGCATTGAGCAGCGACGCAGCGATATCACTTCGATCATCCATGCTGCCTCCTGCGCAAAGCGAACGGTCTTTCCTCATGTATAGGTTGGATACTACTGAAGACAGCTGCGAGTCAGCTACCAAGGTTGGTTGGCCTCGGATTGTTTGTGCGCAGCGTTGGGAGCACCGTTAGAAGAGCAGCTTTGGCAAGAGTGTGCTCGCGATGGACGACCAGTCGGACGACATAGGATGACCGTTGTCGCCGCGTATCGAAGGCATGCTTGCGTAAGCCGAAAGCGCTGGCGGGACGAGCTGAAGGTACCGATCGTCGCGGAGAGTCCAAGCCAGGCGCGGTTGTGACCGAAATCGCGCGCCGCCACGACTGCCGACCCCAGCAGCCATTGCTGTGTGGTGAACCTGTAACATGCGTTGGGCAGCATTATATACTACTCGAACTTGTAGATAGTAGCACCTCGTTGCCGATATCCTTGGCGGCACTTGGAATGCGGCATTTAAGGAGGTTCACGTTTTCTAGGGGCAGCGGAATCCGTTTCTTCCTTGAGGTAAGTCAGCATGGTGTTACAGGCGTCCTCGGCCTCAGCGAAGCTTTGGAGGGGCGAACCTAGAACCCTGATCGCGCCACGGCTCGGGTCGAGCGGACGCCACGACGCGACGTAGCCCAACCTTCCGAAAAAGCCTGGTCCAGAGGGGCTCTGGAAGCTGATCACGAACGAATAGTCGTCGCTGCTTGCGCTCCATATTTCCATGTCTTCGACTGCACGATGGAATTCGAGGGGCATCAGGGGCCGTTCGCCGGGCCAGCTGAAAACGAAACTGCTGCGGGCGGACGCCGGGCCGGGTCAATACACGGCAGCTCTGGGTAAATCGTGTTTCGTCGCCAAGCCATGGCATCGCTTCCCCTTATACCCACGGCAACACGAGGCGTCATTCCGCTAGTACTGTCAAGACGTGTAAATGTGCCCGTCCGGGAGTCGTCGACGACATTCGAACTTGACGGGGCAGAATTGCCAAGATGGCAAAAGAATTAGCGCAATTCGAAGGCCGAAGAAGGTCAGGCATACGTTTGATTGTATCAGGGCTGTTTTGAATCAGGATGCAGAAGCGATGGAGAGGCTCGCTCCCCTTCGTCGGTGTGCAAAGGTCGGGCGAGGATGTTGGTAGAGCGCGAGGAGACGGCGGATCATTTCACCTGCCTCCGGCCGCGTGACAATACCGACCAAGGGAGCCAGTCCACCAGCGCCGCCCTTACCGGCACGCTGGCCGCCACCGGCGTCAGGATCTCGATGGACGCTCGCGGGCGCTGGATGGATAACGTGTTCATCTAGCGGCTGTGGCGCTCGCATCAGGCGCTGGAAAACCGCGCGCGGTCGGCGGGCTGGTGTCACCGGCGCATTCGGCGAAGAGGCTGTGGATATAAAACTTCGCGCAATCGAGAAGCTTGGACAACGCTGCGCATTGTCCTCAGCCACAATAGCAGCAAGCAAGATTAGCATAAAGTTGTTTAGACAGGTCGCCTTCGAGCCGGATGCAAGTCTGTCTTTAGGGCGAGGATGAACGTGACGTTGCGATCGACGCGCGCAAGCGCGCCGGCTGCTAACGTCGCCACACGGCAGGTGCGTCATCGACGCAATCGGGGGGAGAACGAACGGATGCAGTTCCACCTAAGAAACCGGACCAAGTCGTCCTCAGCATAGGGTCCATTTCACAACAGCGATCGGGCAACCCCGGCCAGCAGTTTGGAGCTGCTTGTCACTGTCGGGCCGCTACCGATTACATCTGCGGATCGGCCGCTGCCCATCTTTCGACTGCCGCCGGTCGAGAAAGAATGCGATCGCTGCAGTTGCAAGTGTGATGATTGTGTATGCGAAAAGCAACAGCTCGCGCTATCCGCGTCTGCATATTCTTCCACACTGTATTCTTCTCTTTTGTCGGCGTCAGCGGTCGCTGAGCCATCGGCGTTTGCTGGGTGTTTGCGTTTGCGGACCGTGCTGAGGTGACTAATTTAGACGTCGGCATGGGATTAATCAGGCGACCAATCCTGGTAGGTGCCTGCAGGATCTCCTAGCTGTATAGATTGGGCGGACATGCACCCATGGGCAGCGCGGTGATCAGCTTTGCTATTTGAGATGTTAGCGGCGCGCGGCAGAGACAGCGCTTCGTTGGTCCGTCACGAAAGGGTCGAGTCACGTCGCTGCTAACTTCGGTGGTGGGTAGTAGTGAGGTGTGCCAGGGCGATCCTGTGGGCCGCTTCGGTCTGGCATCGCATGGTAAAGAAGCCGAGGCAGGAACGGGTACGAAGTAGCGGAGAGCGTCTAGTGTCCAGTTTCGGTCCCGGCATGTTCAGCGATGCACTGGCGCAGGCAACACTGACGGCGACTCTTGTGGCGGCGTTGGGCACGCCCTGGTTCGCTGGAAATGCTCGGTCTCCACGAGGCCCCGTTTCTGACGAACGGCTGAAGAAGGTCTATAGCCCGAGTAGAGAGCTGTGAAGTGGACGTACGAAACAAGTGCGGGGTCAGCCGAGATTATTATCGTCCTGGGCGGATGCGCCCTCCTGTTTGACGGTCAGCTTTTAGGCCAGTACATCTCCCCCGTTGTAGCCGCAGACGAACTCGCGAACGGAACATGCTGTTGGCCCACGGCTGGGAACCCAAAGGAGATGGGCTTTCCGCGAGAGCTGTCGGAGTGGCGGTGCGTTCCGTAATGCGTTGACGGCCATCGCAGTTGCCGAGTGCGTTGTAGTGAAACGTCATCACGCATAGTGGAGCCTCGAGGCCACGCTTACCGTTCAACAAAATCGGCCACAAGCAGACATGCGGACGCGACTTCTGGATTGCGGTCAGCACACCCGGCGCGCGTCGCTCGTTGTCGGTCCGACTCGATCGCGCGCTGGCGCGCACGCGGCAAGAATTCGTGATGTCGGAGCTGTTGACGTAGGCCGGATTCGTCGAGCTTCCGATCGCTCACTCCGCTGTGACCCTGGAGAGCTCGCCTTGATCATTCGGGAAGCCCGGCCTTGATAAATGCCTCCATGAATTCGGCCCTGAGCTGGGGTGACCTCACCCAAGGTGGAAGCACCGCCGTCGATCGACGCCATCCAGGAGCCTGACGGAGACACTCTGTCACCAATCTCCGAGCATCATCCATGCGATCCGCACCCGACATACACAGGATTGGCTGACCCATTCCAACGAGGAAGAATGGAGGATTCCGTCCTTCTGCGTTGCTGCGGGAATCTCGCATCTGAGGACGAACGCCTGAAGCACGCGCGCGCCGTTGTGCGTCAGCAACGGAAGTCGCACGGCATAGCCGGAACGCCGATCATACATACTGCACCATTCTAGCGCATACCGACAGTGGATCCGCCTTGGAGGTAAGGAGGGGCGTGAACTGCTAACTTGCCCTCAATTGCCGTTATGCTAGTCACGTGAATCTAGAGTTCGCCACATGAAGTCTGCTGGGCTTTGTGGCAGAAGCTTTTGACGGAAGCCAAAATCTGGTCTGCGGACTTCGTCCATTTGAAGGGCTTCGGTTTTTGTTGTGCAGGTCGATGAAGGTGCGGATGTCGGCCTCGAGCTGCCTGACGGAGTTGTGGACACCTCGCTGGATCTGCTTTCTGGTAAGTTTAGAAAACCAGCGCTCGACCTGATTGATCCATGACGCGGACGTTGGCGTGAAGTGAACATGATAATGCGGACGACGGGCGAGCCACGCTTTGATTGTGGGTGTTTTGTGGGTGGCGTAATTGTCTAGAATGGATATCGAGGCCTTCAGGAACCTCAGCATCGATTCTCTTTTAGAAACTTCAAGACTTCCGCAACCCTCGAACGGATCGACCAGTGCGTCGCGTCGGTGGGCGTCGTACGCAATGTCCGCTCGAGTACCTCAGCAACCTGATCGTCGTTGATGGTTCGAGGACGGCGAGGGCGGGCCTCGTCAAGCAGGCCATCACAGCGATCCTTCAAAAACCGGCGACGCCACTTGCCAACCGTGTGTTCATGGAGGCCGAGTTCAGCAGCCACAGACTTGCTTGACAAGCTATCCGCACACCGCAGGATCGCGCGGCATCGCTCAGATAGCGACCGGGCAACACGATGACGACGAACCTGCCAAGTACGCCCGCTCTTGTTGACTCAGCGCCAACGGCGCGATCGGCCGGCCTCTCACACCTGCATTCGCCACAACCGCTCTCCTTCAGAACCCCAGCGATCTTTTATGTGACGAACTTGTATACCAGATGAATAGAATACCAATCCCGCGCAGCGCGGCAGCCGCCTTCCCGAGTGGCGTAACAGGCTTGACGGTGCCAATTTCATTGGTGCGCATTTCGTCAATTCGATGCAGGAGTCGCGCGAAGCTATTTACTTGTCTGTCCAGCAGAATGATATTGACGTAGTCGCCCGGTTCGGTACTTAGCAGGTATTGCGGTACGGTTACGAGTGCGATGTTGGGGATGCCTTTTAAATAGAGCGGTTGGCCTTCGCCGAACTGAATGAGTGCGTTTGGGACCGATACTCTCGGCGCTTGCGCGGGTGTGCGCCACTCCGATTCGACAAGCGCCGTCAGCTGCGGGTTAGAGGCATAGAGCAATTCGGGTTCAGGTTTGCCTGTCGGCCCGTAGCTGTTTTCTAGGGGGTTGTCACAGTATTCTTGAGCGCCGAGATGCTCGATCACCAAACCTGCCACTGCGAGGCGATTTCCGGGGCCACCCGCCCACCACTGTGGGTGATCCTGCAACCAGCGCGAAGTGGCCTGGCCATGGTCGGTGACTGCCGGGATTCGCAGGTGTCCAGCGGCCAATACGAAGATGACCGTGCGTGACAATGGTTCAGCGACAACCTGGCGCGCGAGTTCGGTCAAACCAATATGGCCGTTCTCCTCGACAGCGTTTGTACCGTCGCTGTGGCTTACCACGAGCACAGTTTCATTGCGCGCGTCTCTACCTTCGACGACCGCCCATATTGTTCGCATTGTGCTGTCTCGTTCGATTACCGCGTCAAGGACGAGTACCGCCCGCCTGCACCGAGAGGCGGCGTCCAGCACAAAGTCGGCCTCCTCTCCAGCTACGAAGATGGATGGAATGCTCTGGTAGGGCAACGTGAATGGTAAATACTGTCCTCGGGCGTTGGAGCTGCTTATGCCACGCCAGGCGAATATCACCGCTTCGACACCAGCTCTGCGGGCACGCGCTAGACCGAGGCCGGCGAGTGTGGCGGGCAGTAGCGGCATAGTAGTCTTGCCCCACGCACGCGCCCGATCCCACGTCTCGACCACCGCACTAAACGGAAACTCATGGTTGCGGACCTCGACGACAGCGATGCCTCCGCGCGCTTTGGCCCATCGCGGTATTGCGCCAGGCAATCTGTGCAACTGCTTCTCGGTCCCTCGGGGCCCGGTTGTCCCGGAGTAGGGAAAGACGGAAGAGATCGCTACGTCGCGTCCGTCGATCAAAAGGCCCAGACCGTTGGGGTTTTCTGCAGTCATACTCCAGCGATCGAAATGCAGGACGTCCTCGTAAACTCGCATGCCGAAATCTACCCACTGCTGTTTGACGTGCTCAACCAGTTGATTATGCGGCTTTGAGCCGGAGGGTCGGGCGCCAAGGGACTCCAAGTACATCAGCTCGGCTCGGATAGTATCGTGGTCCAAGACGAAAACCTCCATTTTGCGGTTTCCAGCGGCGAAAGAAGTATCTGGAAAGTAGGCGGGCTCTTATTCGAAAGGGAAACGCATCCGTACACCCCCTTCCTTCCTCAAATCCCATTCTTGATTCTTCAGCCCTCCTTCGATTTAGTACTCAGGCATCCGACCAGCACCATGTGGCTCGCGTGCGTGGTGATCGAGCATTCCCGTCAACAGGTGCGCCATGTCTCAGTTACTCCGAGCTCCGGGACAGAGCTTCGTTGCCTCTCGACGCGGCGGCGCCACATCTTTCCTCGCCAAGCCACCGGCGCGTTACTCGCGCCCCATTTCCACCAACGGATCTTCCGTTACATCGCCAGCGATGGGTGGCTGGTCAAGAACTTGAGCGAACCGCCGTAAGAGAGCGGTCGTGCTTGGCGACATTTCCGCAACCGGGCCGGGTATATAGCATGAGACGAGATAGGCCCGGCGTCGTGCCTCAGAGTCATCCAGTAGCAATGGCAACGTTTCGATTGCTCTTTCCGGCTCCAAGATCGCGATGATGGTCTGCTGGCGAGTGATTGCATTCAGGCGATCAGACGCGAGAGAGCGGAACGGTTCGTCCTGCGTTAGAACGCGCGACCAGCGGTCCAGACGATCGCGGCGAATACCACCGCGATCGTTGACAAGCAGCGTCATCATACGAACGACCGCTTCGATGAAGCCGCCGGTCGCAATCGCCTTGAGTGCGAAGCAAACGTCAGGGCGCGACCGCAATTCTTCGAGTGTCGTTTGCCTCGCATTCACCTCGTAGTGACTACCAAAGTAGTCCTGCAAAGGAGTATTCCACATGCTGTGGAACACCAGCTCATAGATCGTGTCGCGCAGGTCGCGCCAGAAGATGATCGTCCGTTCGATATGCTGCACATACAGCGCTTCCGCAATCAAGAAAGGATTATCCGCTCTAGCCTTTGCTCGAGACCTAAGAACCTGCTCAGCTCGGGACTTGAAGCCGACGAGCATCAGGTTTTGCGAAGAGAGTAGCGCTCGCGACAAACGCTGCGGATGAACAGTTCGACTGGCGTCAGCCGTGACTTTTGTGACCGCCGCTCTGACGAATGGGCGGGCGACAGTGTGATAGACCTGTGCCTGAAGTTGCGATGCGCGGTCCACCGCGCCGAAAGGACGCTCGTCGCGATAATTGTCGTTAAATGCCAGGATGTCCTTGAAACTGCGTTGGACTAGCTCAACACTGTAGTCTTTTCGTCCATCATGTTCCTGAATATCCGTGACGCACATTTCGTAGAGCCCGGGCATCAACGCCTCGATCGCCTCAAGAGTGGTTGCGACTTGCCTAAACTCCCGATTGACAACTTTCGAAGAGACGAAGATGCCGAGGTGTCCGACGTCATTATGTACTAAATAGATAATGCGTTGGCCGCGAACGCGGATTTCCTCTTCGTTTTCGTAAGCATCCGTAATCCAATTCAGAGCCTGCTGGGGGGGCGTAACGTTGTCGCCATGGCTGGTAAACACGATGATCGGTGCCCCGATCTGCTTGAGATCCACGTGTTGACGTTCTGATGCTAGATAGGCCCTGTTTCTCGCAAGCCGGTTGCCGATGAACAGGTTTTCTAGAATCCAGCAGATCTCGTTCTCGTGCAGCAGGCAGAAGCTGGCCCACCACCTCTCTGTTGCAAGAAAGCTTTCGCGCGCTGTATCCACGTCGCGAAAAAGGTCGGCGTACTTTAGGAACAGCCGCTCGGGATTGAGCAATTCGAAATTGTGTATTAGATTGGCGCCGTCGAACATTCCTTTGCCAAGGTCGCACAGAAACATTGGAATCCAGACTCCGCCGAATATGCCGGCAATGTAGCGGAAGGTATTGTCGCCGATGTTCCCCGACACGGCTGACACCGGCGATCCATTGATGGTAATGGGGCCTGTCAAGTCAGGGTTTGTTGCGGCCATGACGAGGGTCGCCCAGCCAGCTTGGCAGTTGCCAATGATTGCAGGGAGAGCGGCACGCGGATGCCGGCGCATGACTTCCCGAACAAAGGCCGCTTCCGCATAGGCGACATCAGAGAGATGCTGATCCGGCTCCGGCTCGCGGCGGAAGGAAACCAGATAAACGGGATGACCTGCACGCAATGCGACGCCAACCTGACTATCCGCTGCGTGGGCGCCGACACCCGCGGTGTGTCCCGCACGCGGAGGGATGATAACAAAGGGCCGACGATGCGAGTAATCGACGGTAACATCTTGTGCTGGGATCATGCGTAGCAATACGAAGTTGGATTTTACAGGAAGATCCCGTCCGTCCATGATCGTCTCGTACTCGTAGAAAAGGGCGGGTGGACAGCCCGCCGCCTCATATTCAAGGAAGATGTCGCCGCTCTCTCGGAGAACATCCATTAGCAATATGGCGCGCTCGCCGGCGTCGCGGATGTATTCGCGCCAGGAAAGCCCAATCCGTCCGTCCTTACGGAGGTTCCACAGATCTTTTGCCAGACGTTCGCCGCTTGCCAAAAGCTCGGGCAGGCGCGAGAATGCCATCTCGCAGCTGCGCTTAGCCCGCAGTGTCCACGTCATTTGCAACACGTTGATGGTCTTGGCACCCACCTCTATTGTGCGATCAGCGTAGATTCTGAATGGGCTCTGGTTGAATTCAAGTTCAAGTTCAGCACGTTGCGCTTTCATCGACTCGGCTGCATTAGAGCGTTGGAAAGAGTCAGACATGGCCTGGCCTCCTCTGTTCTAGAGTATGCCCCGTAATGCTGTTCACGCTGTGGTGCCGGATTGTCTATCCATGGCGTGGTTCATCCGGCTAACTGCTCGCAAGCGATGTCAAAGTACGACCTGAGAGAAGCGGCGCTTAGGGGGAAACTGTGCGAGCACGGTGCCTTTTCCACCACGTCCCCAAACCTTTTATGGTGCAAGGTGCATGCCAAACGCATGGTCACTTAGGAGATTGGCCGAGCAGCTTCTGTTCTCGTGTTCGCTGCACAGCTTTTGGCGGATTGAGGACCATGACCGTCAGAGATTGAACACTGCCTTGTCGGACAGCGGCCGTTTCTACATTCCTTAGCGAGGCCTTGCAGGGGCTTCGTCCGCCGATTAGCCTGCTCTAAGCGAGAATTCGGGGCTAGTAGCTCGTCACAGTGATTTTGACTTTTTGGTCATGCCTGGATAGGCGCGCCGCAGTTTGGCGCGAGCTTTGTCTGTTGTGAACATCCAGTTGATACGGGCGCGAGCTTTGTTGCCAACGCTCGGTATATTTGATCGAGCCGTATTGGCTGCCCCGGTCGCTATGATGCACGAGGCCGCCGCGATGGACCGGCCGCCTGTCATTGCAGTGCCTGCTCCAGCGCGTCGATCGACGATTGCCGTCAGTTCGCGGCCCACGCGCCATCCCGAGATCGACATCTCCGGAATGGCGCCCAGGCATTCCTTGGTGACGTCGTCAACGATGTTGAAGATGCGGAAGCGTCGGCCATTGGCGAGATGGTCGTGGACGAAGTCCAGCGACCAAGCGCGCGTTGGGCCTCGCCTCGACCAGGATTGGGGCACGGCTTCCCACGGCCTTGCGGCGGCCCGCCGCACGCGGATGGTGAGGCTTTCTCGCGATAAAGCGCCGGTAGATTCGGTTGATTCCCGATGGCTCGCCCTCCCGCCGCAGCAGGACGAACAGCCGGCAATAGCAGAAACGCCGCTGCTCCTTGGCGAGATCGCGCGATCGGCCACGCAGAACTGCCGTCCGGCGGGCGGCTGCAGCGATATCGGATCATCTTCCGATCCGCACCCAGGATCGAGCAGGCCCGCCGTTCCGACAGGCTCATGACGGCCTGCAGTTGTGCGACCGCAGCGCGCTTGGCGGCGGGCCCTAGCATTTTTTTGAAAGCAACTCGCGAAGTGCGGCCGCATCGAGCATCTGCTCGGCCGGTAGGCTTCTTCAGCTTCGCATCCTCCTCCAGCGCCCTCAGCCGCTTCACTTTGTAAATGTCCATGCCGCTGAATTTGACCTTCCAATTGTAGATCGTCGCTTCGGAAACACCATGCTTACGAGCCAGGTCAGCCATCTTCGTCTCCGCCTCATGCTCCTTCAACACCGCGATAATCTCTTCCGTGAACCTTGCTCGCTTCATCAGTCCGTCCTTCTTCGGGGCGGACTCTAACTCCTTTTTGGACGAAATACTCAGTGGCAGATCAGTGAGAGTAGCGCGCTCCACTACGCGATGCGCGACCGATTGACGGCGCTGGGTTGGTCCAAGATCGAGGCGATCGACGATGACCTTGGACGTTCCGGAGGCGTCGCCTGATTAGCCGTTGACTTTGATGGTCCAACGATGGCTCAGTTTGGCATACTCGGGACTATTCGGTGGAAAGTCCTCGACGAAGGCTGGGAGGCCGAAATTGGCGATCTCCATGACCTAATCTCCCCTGGGGGGCGCCGTGACGGCTTGTATCGCATTCGCAGGTGATTGTGCGTGCGTGTCGCGTTCTGCGTCGCCTAGTCCGCCCGTATTTTGTAACTTAGCTACAGGCGCCGAATATTCCCCAGCTCTCTCTAAAGCGGGTGCCGACGACAAAAGTCACTCCCTTCTAAGCTGTGATTCGCTGGCCCTGTCCAGGTTGGGTCCGCCACTATGATGGTATGATGGCCCCATCTAGGGTTCTTCGATTCGAAAATACGTTTGCGTGATGTGCGTCGAAGTAAGTTGGTAACCTTGTGTTCTGGCCTCCGAAGTATCTGCCAGGCGTCGATCAGAGGGGAGTGTAAGGCGAGAACTGATATTAAAATGAGGATACTTTCCTTTGATACGAGGATGTATTTCCGCCGCAACTTCCACGTCTGATGATGAAACGTATCTCCCGCCCCACCTTTCGATGATATATTTGAGTGAGTGGGTGCGCGTCGAGAATCTTTTCGTCGTCGTCTGCGCATCGAGCCACTCGTATGCGATCCTGATGCAGTCGTCATGTTGGTGAATCTTCTCCTGTCCCTGATAGCGAACTCGCTTCTTGGCTTCCGCTATTTGCTCGGCGCTGAGCATATGTGGTGGCCTTGTTGGTTGTCCTACCGCAAACACAGCGAATATTGGACGGCTCTGAGGCGCCCGGCGGCGATCTTTTAGGCTTGGAATCTTCCCGCCCCGGATATCCGTATCTGCAATAAATATCGCTGATCCTTACTCGGAATTGCTACCGAAACTGGTAGGCTTCCCTGGCGGGCGCCCGCGACGCCCCGAGCGGAAACGTTGTACGGCTTACGTCTAGTTAGTTAGTCGAGTTCGCAGCCGTGCGCGACAACGAACCTACTAAGACTAGTAGGCGGCTCTATCCCAGAGAGAGCACGGGCCGCCTGCGCAAAGGCACAGGGGGCCTACCCAAGCACGCCGGCGCTAGCAAATGCCAGCAGCGTTACATATCGCTCCTGACCGCCCAATGGAGGATGACCGCGCCGGCACCCAATCCGGGCCCGGCAGGCGAAATCAAGCCATCGTGTCAAAAATAATCGAGCGGAAATCGGCGTAAGCCCCTCACATCGCATCGCGGGATGCTGTACGGAAACTTCAAATTGGTGGGAGACGAGCTCATGTCGATCATGACAGATCCAACCGATGCGCTTGTATCATTCCAGCAGGCGCTTCTTGCAGGCGCGCGGGAATTCCAGCGCGGAAGCTTGATCCGCAGCTCTTCATTCATCTCGACCATTCGAATGGTCGCGCGATCTACTTACGTGCGTCTCCAGGGCAGGGTTGTCACAGCGCATTTGATGGCGGTCGATCCTATTGAAGGAATTCCTTGCTTCCAGATTGGTGTCGCCGCTCCGGAGGAATATAGGCGCCGAGGGCTGGCCACGGACGTGGTCCCAGCCGATCAACCGTGGTGCTGGGGTGGCGAGTTGTTTGGTGAGCGCGATCATTGCGAGCAATTTCACATGCTTCGGCTTCGAACACAGTGGATGGTAACTGGTCTGAGCAGCAATCTCGATTTCTGGTGGTCAGTGTGCGTCGCTTGGAAATCAATGTGTTAGTCGTTGCTGAAAGCGTACGGGCATTCTGGCGGTTAACTTCGTGCTCTACGGTTCCTCGATCCGACGATATATCTGGATGATGTGAGCTGCCGTAAGCAGGTAGTCTTGCGTTCTGGCCTCGGCTATGCCTGTAAGCCGATGATCGGAAGGGAGCGTAAGGCGAGGGCTAATGTTGAATTGAGGGTACGTCCCTCGGATTTGAGGGTGTATTTCAGCCGCAACTGCTACATCGAACGATGCGACGTACCTGCCGCCCCAAATTTCGACAATCTCCTTCAGAGGATACGCTCGCCTCAGCTTTCTCTTGGTTGTTGTTTGCGCATCAAGCCATTGATAGGCGATCCTGACGCTATCGTCATGTTCGTGCAGAACGCTTGCGTATGGATACTTGACGCGCTTTTTGGCGTCCGCAATTTCTGCGGCGGTCAGCATCGTTGAAAGCTCCTCCCGACACGCTGCGCGACGATCGCTAAACAACTTGCCAAGATTATCCGCCACGATTGTCCGGAGTACTATCAGCTCTGATAGTTGAGCCTGCTTGGGGCCACCCAAGGATTTCGCCGCCTGGGATGACCAGCCAAGGCTCATAGATGGCTACAGGATTTCTGGGCGATACTTTCCGGCGAATGGCGGCGGCGTAAGCGGGCAGTTGAGCGAACGGAGCGATCAATGTGCGTCATGGTTGCAACCCACGATCCCCCACAGCCTGGACGTAACTACTCAGCGGCTCACAAGTGTTTGCCGACGTTCCCACGCTGCAAGCAGAGGGAGTTTTGTCTGGTTGCTCCTAACGAAGTCAGCACGGGAACAATACGCGGGGGAGCTCGCGCCAGAGCCGACTCAACGACGTTGTTCTTGTCACCCAACGACGCCGAACTGGTCACCGTGGAACTATGGTTGTGCCGATTAGCTCAACAATCCGAACAGTCACTGGAAACCTGACGCAAGCAGTAGCCACCGTGATCTGCTAATCGCGGCATTTAGAGGCGTGCACCTGATCATCGTCATCTGATCGATGTCGTCATGTTGCGCGTTCCCGCCCGGCTTCAATCCGCGGGGCGGTGCCCGCGATCATCAAGCGCCAGGAAGACGAGTGATGGCACCGACCGCCGAGGAACGCGACAATCGCCTCGGCGAGCTCGCCTTTTTCTTGCCGACCCTTGCCCGCCCTCCAGCTTTTCACGTGGCAAGGGCGCCGCGTCCGCGGACAAACCTGCGTCATGCGCGCCGGGGTTGCCGTTGTCGATGGTTAGCCCAGACGCAAAATGGAAGACCCGGTATTTGTCACGGACGACCGCAGCCCCACCTTTCACATAGAGCAGCACGTTATCCAGGCATATCCGCTTGGATGCTACGCCTTCTTCAAGCCTTCGCTGTGCCGCTCGCGCCTCATCCTTCTCTTGGCGTAGCGCGGTAACATTCCTCTCCGTTTCAGCGAATCGATTGAGGGCGCGTCGATCTCGTCCAACCTGAGGGCGCCGGCGCTGAGCGTCTTTATAGCCGTTTTTTGGCGACGGGCGAGGGTGTGCGCAAGCGGTTCTATTCGGTCGATGGCGACGCCGGTTCGATCGCGCTCGTGATCCGCCACTGGCTCGAGAAACACGAGCGGCTCTCCTCGCCGAAATATGTCGCGGGGGAAAGCTAAGGCGGCATTCGCGGACCGAAAGTCTTGCGCACTCTGCAGATGGAGCAGGGCGTAGGCGTGAAAGGTCTGATCATGGTCTCGCCGCTGTTCGTCTACCGCGAGTCCAAAGGCACGAGCCTTCTGCAGCATGTCGCGAGGCTGCCAACCTATGTCGCGGTGGCGCGCGACGCCAAAGCCGACGGCAGGCGAGCGGTCAAACGTGCCGATCTCGCCGATGTCGAAGCTTACGCGCGTGGCGAATTCCTGGCCGACCTTGTCAACGGCGCAACGAATTTCGCCGCGAGTTCGGTCGCAGGAGCGGCAAGGTGACCGCCGGTCATTACGCCTCGGTGCGCGGCCTCGATCCCTATCCGGACTCCGATCGCCACCACTTCGGCGATCCCTCGGGCGATCCGCTGGCTACGCCCATGGCGAGTGCCGCAGTCGATGTCCTTACGCGCAAGCTAAACTGGCGGCCGGACGGTTCCTATGAACTGCTCAACGGCGCGGTCGCGCAGGCTGGCAATTCGGCAACTGCGGCTCCCCGGAATCACTGTCGGCGCAGCGCCAGATCCTTGCGACGGACGCGAAGATGAACGTGCTGGTCGGGCTCGGCCTGTTCGATATTGTCACGCCCTATTTCGGCTCCAGATTGGCGCTCGATCGGCTGCCGCCTTTTGCGTCGGCGCGGCGGCTCAAACTCGTGGTCTATCCAGGCGACCACATGTTCTATTCACGCGACACCTCGCGTCACGCCTTTCGCGCAGAGGTCGAAGTAAAGATGAAGTAGGGCGGGTGTTCATCAAGTCGGCGGCGAACTAAGTCACAAGTCCGTCCTACCTATTGTAGTAGCTCGGCTCTTCTTAATTCGAGAAGCGCGGGGCATGGAAGTGGCCGACGCGCTGGTCGAGCAAATCCATCCGCCGCTCGCATGAAAGAGCCACACAACCAGTGCGCGTTGAGGCATTCGGCCCGGAAGCCGGGAGGCAGCAGAACGTTGACATTTCAGGTAGTTGAAATGGACCCGCGGAGCTTGATTGCCTGAATCGGTTTGTTGGACACTGACCGCTCATTACTATCATTCTGACAGAGCCTCTGTCTGCTCGCCATTGCTGTGAGCATGAGGCATGGATCTGGTTTGGTTGAACCGCGTAGCACTGGGCCAGATCGGCCATCGTCGCCTTCTCCCGTACCGCTTCCGGCGCATTCTTTGCCTTCAGTGCCGCGTCGACCTTGTGTCTCGTCTTCGCCGTCGTCATGCGCTCCGTCAAGCAACGGAGCAGCCCTTTCCAACGAAGCACGTGGTTCCAAAATGGGGGTCTGTCCTTTCACTGTGAGAGCGATCTTGGATGCTTTAGGATACGTGGCGCTTCAATCGACTAGCCTGACCTCGGCGGCTCTGTACTTTAAGCGCCGTTTGTTGAAGCGAAGATCGAAAGCCACGCGCCTGCCCGGCACCAGATCAGTCCCTGAGCAGTTGCGTAGTTCGGACATATGCACGAACAAATCCTTGCTGTTGCAACCATCAGACCTTACGAAGCCCCAGCCTTTTTCGACGCTGTACGACACTACCGTTCCAGTCTGCATCCTTGCTTTAGCTTATCGAAATTGGAGGATTATGCATTGACGTTTAGGCGACGACATCGAGTCCTGAGGCAGGCCTGCGCGGCTGCTTCGGAGCTGCGGGTACACTTAGCCAGGGCAAAGATCTCGTGGACATGCGGCCTCGTCGCTCGCGGCTTAGGGAGACATTGATTCCATAGTCCTTCTGTTCGTGCCGCGTAGTATATGGCGGCGGCGAGCGTGAGCGAATCTGGTCGCCGGTCGAAGATCCTGTTTCATGTCGCCTCACAGCACTACGGGGCGGACCCGACGCTAGCGGCGACGCGCGCCGAGCCCGCCCCTAACATTATCGCATCTGAAAAATAGGCGAGGCTGCCTCGAGCAGAGCAAGGGCCGTGCCGAATCGAGTATCGCAGGTTCTGCAGGCGCTTTGTAGTGGGCTATATCGCCAAGTTGGCGAACATTGGTCTGAAAGCCGACAATCGACGCCAACACTGTCCGACGTCTAGCTTTGGCTGACTTCGGACCAATGGCGGGATCACCGTCGCCTCGCGCTTTGGACATGTCCAAAAGCCCTGGAGGTACGCTGGCCGATTCTACAGCCGGCCTGGGTATCTGACACTTGGCATGAACACCACGCTCACCAACATGTACGCGACTCCATACGGCTACGTCGTGATCGATAGCCAACATCCGACCAATTGCATCGACGATGCGATCGCAAGCACCACCGACCGGTGTCTTTGCAGCGCCCCGTTGCGAGCAATACTTCACCCATCGCAGATTGAATAAGCGTATAGCTCAAAGTTCGTCGCGCTTCTCCGGAATCGCCCTAGACGTTCCGTGCTAAAGTCGTCAATCTCAGACTCGAAAACGCCAGCTGCCGATTGGTCCTGAACGAATGACAGCGACTAGCCCCTGTTTGCCTGAACCCACCGGGATCAAAGTCCGGATGCGCACAGCGTTGCGCCGCCGCTTGCGACTGCGAGTCCTTCCTCACGATTGTCGGTGGGCCCGGTTGATGTCTCCGCACGGCACGCCCCCCCGCTGCAGCAAGGACGCCGCGAGCGAGCCAGGCTGTCCGGAGATTGATGACGGTTATTTGAGGGCCATGCCTCCGTACCGAAGTTGTTCTCCCATTCGTGAAGTCATGCATGCCTGTTCTATGGTAGGCAAGAATTGGACCGGTTTAGAAAGGATTGCGTTATGAATCTGACGCAGAAATTTGAGTTTCGGCAGTCGCTGGTGATAACGCCGCAGTTGATGCAGGCGATCAAGCTGCTGCAATTGTCCAATCTCGATGTCGCGACGTTCGTGGAGGAGGAACTCGAGCGCAATCCGTTACTCGAACCTGCTGGCCATAATGAGCTCTCAACTAGTGATGTTTCGGACGAGACCAGCCTGTTCAGCGACCGTGGAGAACGCGCAAGCCAAGACCATGACTCCTTAGGCGGGGCCGTCGAAGCGTTTGAGCTCGGCCTAGAGGCATGGCCGAATCCCGATCTCGGCAGCCGTGCTGAGATCGCACACAACGTCTTCTCCGAGGAGCCGGCCGAGGCGGCCGCGCGCAACGCCCAGGATGCGACGCCGACCACCTATACCGAATGGGGCGGCGGCGCCTCCTCCGACGAGGACTACAATCTCGAGGCCTTCGTCGCCGCGGAGACCACGCTGTCCGACCATCTCGCCGAACAGCTGTCGGTCGCCTTCACTTCGCCTGCGCAGCGGATGATCGGCCAGTACCTGATCGATCTCGTCGACGAGGCCGGCTATCTGCCGCCGGATCTCGGTCAGGCCGCCGAGCGCCTCGGCGCCTCGGCGGGGGATGTCGAGAACGTCCTTGCCGTGCTGCAAAAATTCGATCCGCCCGGCGTCTGCGCGCGCAATTTGAGCGAATGCCTGGCAATCCAGCTCCGCGAGCTCGACCGTTACGACCCCGCGATGCAGGCCCTCGTCGAGCATCTCGATCTGCTTGCCAAGCGCGACATCGCGTCCTTGCGCAAGCTCTGCGGCGTCGACGACGAGGACATCGCCGACATGATCGGCGAGATCCGCCGGCTCAATCCCAAGCCCGGCATGAAGTTCGGCTCGGCGCGGCTCCAGACCATGGTGCCGGATGTCTATGTCCGCCCGGGTCCCGATGGCGGCTGGCATGTCGAGCTCAACAGCGACACCTTGCCGCGCGTGCTGGTCAACCAGACCTATTACTCCGAGCTGTCGAAGAAGATCGGCAAGGACGGCGACAAGTCCTATTTCACCGACGCACTCCAGAACGCGACCTGGCTGGTGCGCGCGCTCGACCAGCGCGCCCGCACCATCCTGAAAGTTGCAACCGAAATCGTGCGCCAGCAGAACGGCTTCTTCACCCACGGCGTGGCGCATCTGCGGCCGCTGAATCTGAAGGCCGTCGCCGACGCGATCCAGATGCATGAATCCACGGTGTCGCGCGTCACCGCCAACAAGTACATGGCGACAAATCGCGGCACATTCGAATTGAAATATTTCTTCACCGCCTCGATCGCCTCGGCCGACGGCGGCGAGGCGCATTCCGCCGAAGCCGTCCGTCACCACATCAAGCAGCTGATCGATTCGGAAGCACCGTCCGCGATCCTGTCGGACGACACCATCGTGGAGCGCTTACGCGCTTCGGGCATTGATATTGCCCGCCGCACGGTCGCGAAGTACCGCGAAGCCATGCGCATTCCCTCCTCGGTACAACGCCGCCGCGACAAGCAGAGCGCTCTTGGTAACGTCCTCTCTACCGCAATGTCCGATCGCTCCCGCAACATCGAGCCGGCGTAATTGCGCTGGCTCAAAGCTAGGCATCAACAGGCGAGCCGCCTGAGCTCACCGGATTTGCATCGGCGAAGCCTGCCAGGCCGCGCTGGCGAAGTGCTAATAGCATAACATCAACGCTAGGATTGGTATCTCGTAAAGAGTCTCCGACAGCGAGCTCGGCAAGCACAAGAGTTCACCGCGATCGATCGTTCGTCGCACAGACTTCGAGGCTCGACGTAAATTCCGCAAACATCTTGCGTTGGCGCTCGATCGACTTTTGGCGAAGGCGACAACGACGTCCGGCGCCAGCATCGGAATGGGCGAGCTCGTCATCAACGACGGCCCGGCGGGCGCGAGCGGTTGAAGGATTTCCCTCAGCGCCTGGGGCCTCGATCCCGACGCAAGAGCCGAACGGCGTCAGTTGTGGAACCTATAGCTGTATCGACGCTATTATGAGAACACGCTCGTCTTTACCGTGCCTGCCGGCGAGGCCCTTGCCCGGAGAGAAAACGGAAACGACTCGCCGGACAGTCGGACATTGGCGTGATATATTAACCGGCGACGATTCGCGTGATCATCGACCGCATCAGGCGCATCTCCTGGTCAACGACCCAAGACGGCGACCCGCGCATGGAACGATTTGCGGAAGTTGAGATGAGGGATTTCTCAAAACTGTCATTTCAGAATCGCGTTTCGCGCGCCCCGGAAACGAGCGGAAAAGCGAGCTGAAAGCAAAAAACCCGGCATCGCTGCCGGGTTCGTAGTCGTTGGAGCAAGTGGACTTAGAAATCCATGCCGCCCATGCCGCCGCCCGGGGGCATCGCCGGACCGGCGCCGCCCTTCTTGGGCAGCTCGGCGACCATGGCCTCGGTGGTGATCAAAAGCGCCGCCACGGAGGAGGCATTCTGGATTGCGGCGCGTACGACCTTAGTCGGGTCGATGATGCCCTTTGTGACGAGGTTGCCGTAGTCGCCCGTCTGGGAATCGAAGCCGTAGGCGTACTGATCCTTCTCGAGGATCTTGCCGACGATCACAGAACCGTCTTCACCGGCGTTGATCGCGATCTGGCGAGCGGGCCAGGACAGCGCCTTGCGCACGATCTCGACGCCGGTCTTCTGGTCGTCGTTCTTGGTGCGAAGGTTCTTGAGCTGCTCGGAGGCACGGAGTAGGGCTACGCCGCCGCCCGGGAGGATGCCTTCTTCGACCGCCGCGCGGGTCGCATGCATCGCGTCATCAACGCGATCCTTGCGCTCCTTCACCTCGACTTCGGTCGCGCCGCCGACGCGGATCACCGCGACGCCGCCCGCGAGCTTGGCAAGACGCTCCTGGAGCTTCTCACGGTCGTAGTCCGAGGTGGTCTCCTCGATCTGCGCCTTGATCTGGGCCACGCGGGCCTCGATGTCGGCCTTCTTGCCGGCGCCGTTGACGATCGTGGTGTTCTCCTTGTCGATCATCACCTTCTTGGCGCGACCGAGCATGTTGAGGGTCACGTTCTCTAGCTTGATGCCGAGATCTTCCGAGATCGCCTGGCCGCCGGTCAGGGTCGCGATGTCCTGCAGCATGGCCTTGCGGCGATCGCCGAAGCCCGGAGCCTTGACCGCCGCAACCTTCAGGCCGCCGCGCAGACGGTTCACGACCAGGGTTGCGAGGGCTTCGCCTTCGACGTCCTCGGCGACGATGATCAGCGGCTTGCCGGTCTGCACCACGGCCTCGAGCAGCGGCAGCAGCTCGTTCAGCGAGGAGAGCTTCTTCTCGTTGATGAGGATGTAGGCATCGTCCATCTCAACGCGCATCTTGTCGGCGTTGGTGACGAAGTAGGGCGAGATGTAGCCCCGGTCGAACTGCATGCCCTCGACGACGTCGAGTTCGGTCTCGAGCGACTTGGCTTCCTCGACGGTGATGACACCCTCATTGCCGACCTTCTTCATGGCGTCGGAGAGGAACTTGCCGATCTCGGCGTCGCCATTGGCCGAGATGGTGCCGACCTGGGCGATCTCCTCGTTCGAGGTGACCTTCTTGGAGTTCTTCTGGAGGTCCGCAACAACGGCCTCGACCGCGAGGTCGATACCGCGCTTGAGGTCCATCGGGTTCATGCCAGCGGCCACCGCCTTTACGCCTTCACGGACGATTGCAGCCGCTAGCACGGTCGCGGTGGTGGTGCCATCGCCGGCCGCGTCAGCGGACTTGGAGGCGACTTCGCGCACCATCTGCGCGCCCATGTTCTCGAACTTGTCGTCGAGCTCGATCTCCTTGGCAACAGTGACGCCGTCCTTGGTGATGCGAGGCGCGCCGAACGACTTGTCGAGCACGACGTTACGGCCCTTCGGGCCGAGCGTGACGTTCACGGCATTGGCGAGAATGTCGACCCCGCGCAGCATGCGGTCGCGGGCGTCAACGCCGAATTTCACTTCTTTGGCTGACATATTTAGTCCCCTGAGTTGTCTTGGTCTCATCTCACTCTTGGCGAGCCGCCCGGCAGGCGCTCCTCAAGGTGAGCGGTACGAGCGATTGGATTAAGCGGCCTTCTTCTTGGCCGACAGGTCGGTGAGAACACCCATGATGTCGCTTTCCTTCATGATTAACAGCTCTTGGCCGTCGATCTTGACCTCGGTGCCCGACCACTTGCCGAACAGCACGCGATCACCGACCTGAACATCAATGGGGATCAGCTTGCCGCTCTCGTCGCGGCCACCGGGGCCAACGGCGACGACTTCGCCCTGGGAGGGCTTTTCCTTGGCAGTGTCGGGAATGATGATGCCGCCAGCGGTCTTCTCTTCTGCCTCAATGCGCTTGACCACGACGCGGTCGTGAAGCGGACGAAATTGCATACGGTACTCCTTGCATTTGCACGATGGGAAATCAACGTTGTTAGCAGTCGATGCCTGCGAGTCTTAGTGCAGGCGCTGCTGAAATAAGACAGCTTCTTAGGGGAGCAAGGGCCTTTCAGCAAAAAATCAGCATTCAGACTAGTCGGCAACACAGATGCTGCAATCATTCTCAAGTGGAGCGAATGCTCTTGAGAGAGACTTACCCGTCAACTACGAGAACTTTTCCGCGAAATTGATGACCGAGTTGATAGCACTATTGGGCGTCCTTATTCTAGCTCCGATGGCAGCGCTTGGGTACCATTTGAATGAGGGCAGGTCTGATCCGCTCTTAGTCGATGGCTTTGATGAGATCGTGATCCAGTCCTTCGCAATCGATCGCCAAGAAGTCGATCTTGTCGGCATAAGGGATCAACAACTCGTTGATGCCGACAGTGTTCACCTCGATACGGTCTGTATACTTCCTAAGCCGTCGAAGTCGCCGAAATTTTCAATATGTGCTTCATTCACTGAGGAGGCTCATGGGCATTTCCGATGAAGAGCGTGGCAAACGCCTGCGGAGCGGGCAAGACAACAGACGGTTCTCTGGGGCGCGCCGTTCGGATCAGCGTCGCCAATTCAGGATTGGGTTCAACCAGAACACCTAGCGCGCCTCTTTGGTACATAAGATATATACTCGAGCTAGAGACGGGGTGATTGGCGCCGATCTCGACGTAGAAAGCACTATCCCGAGATTTTTGGCTCTTGAAGAGCCTCGCAGACAAAATTCCTTCCAGAATGATGTCTTGTCCGGCTTGTGCATAGCTGGCCGGAGCAAAGTGCTTGATGCGAGAATGCGGAAGATCGAGCCTATCGATCTCCTGGACTCCTGGGACGGCCGCTACCACCGGCTTGCAGGCGGCGCCTCTTTGCTTCATCCCAGCAATCGGCGTGCCAGGCCTAAGTATGGTTTCGCTTGCTTGGAAAAGTGAAGCACGCATGCACGGCAGATGCCCGCGCAATGAGCCGCGACGGTTTGTCGAGTTCGTAACATTGGCGTCATCAACCGAGCATGCATAGTAAGCCAAGACGGGAGCATCATGCTTGCCTCTCCGACCAGCTCGGGGTGATAAATCTCGAATATCGATGATGCGGGTAAATATCCGCCTAACCCAAGCGACTGCCGGATAGCGTCGGCGCAACACGTGTCCCATTATGGCTGATAGCCGGCCCGCGGGTCAAAGAGAGACTCTGAGCGATGCGCATCCGCCCGAGAATTCGGCTTCGAAGCGCGTTCATATCCGTTCGGCGTAGGTCACAGAGTCGCGGCTTTAGCAGTCCGGGATCCTCCTTGTAGTTCACCGCCAGGTAAACTTGCGGTAGGGCTCGCGTTTGCCGATGCGCAATCAATGCCTTGTCCCGTCGAATGGTCACGTCGCTGCACGCCAGGCCGCGTACGGCTTTGCGCTCGCTATGCTCCGCTCGCTAGGATGTGCTAACAGAGTGAGCGGTACGGATAAGCGTCGAATGCGGCGGCGACAGCCCGAATCAAAAGGCGGTGCTCCTGCCTCACGCGGATAAATCCATTTTCGATGTCCACAATCCCACCTTCGGCGAGCCTCGCCAAGCGTTCAGCTGAACTAAGAAAAGGAATCGGATCAAATCCGTGCACGGCATAGATGGCCGGCACGTCGGCCTCCAGATCGCACATCAGCCGCTCGATGATTGCTCCTCGGACGCGATCTTTGTGGGTGAGACGGCAGCCCTTTGATGTCGCCAGTAGACCCTCTCTGATGTGCCGGCTGTAGGAACCGGTTGCAACTTCGTTTTGGACGTAACCCTCGCCAAGACGACCAATGGCCGAAGGTCCGAAGCCGATCAGGTTCTACAGGTGTCTGCCGAGTACCCCAAAGAATTGCGCCGCAGGCGACCGGCTTTCTGCTCCAGAGCGAGCTCGTCTTCAGGCAAGGCAAAATGGTCAAGTCCGATTGGGCCGTAGCCGGCGGCGACCAGGGTATCGGCTACCGCGGCTGCCTGTTCGGCGCGGGCACCGCTATCTGGCAGCGCCGTCTCGTTGATGAGGAGCTGATTCTTCCTAAATGACGGAATGTGCGCATAGCTGAAAACCGCGAGCCGGTCGGGGCACATGCCTACCGCGATTGCTGCGGTCCGTACGCATGACTGCACTGTCTGCCTTGGAAGATTGTAGATGAGATCGAAGTTGATGCGGCATATTCCATGTTGGCGCAGATTTTCAACGGCCGTAGCCGTTTGCGCCGGGTTCTGGACCCGGTTTATCTTTTTGAACGATGGGATCGAAGCTCTGCACGCCGAGGCTCGCGCGGTTCACACCGGCCGCCCCGAAAACCTCGGCCATCTCGACCGTAAACGTGCGCGGGTCGATCTCGATGGCGAAGCTAGCCGATTTCCTGAATGCGAAGCGCAACCGCAAGAGTTTCATCAAGTCCAAAAACTCCATGGCCTGATGAGGGTCGGCGATCCGCCGCCAAAATGTATGTCGCTCACTGGCAACCCTTGCGGCACTTGCTCTGCGACCAAACGGATCTCCTCGCGCAGCACCGCCAAATAGTTGAGGATCGGCGCATCCCGCTGAGTCATCGTCGTCGGAAAACCACAATACCAACAAATCGATCGGCAGAACGGAACGTGGATATAGACCGAGACTGGCTCGTCGGCCGGCATTCTCTTCAGCCATTGCTCACAAGCTTCGGGACCGACCGCGGCGGAGAACTGGGGTACAGTTGGATAGATGGTGTACCAAGGCAGGCGGGCATCGAAATACTTGTTCAAGATTGACGTCTGCAACGGTGACTATCCCCTGCTTTATATCAGCATCGCCCTGCTCTCGATCGACGGAGTATAACCCGATATGGACTTACCGGCTCTTCCATCCGATCGCGCGACGTAGAGAATTTCATCCGGGTGCTTGAGAGAGGCTCTCTGCTCGTTGTCCTGGCGGTAAGCGTGGGCGCCTTACGCCGCTATCGTAAACTACCATTGAACATAATGATCGATCCTCAGGGCTGGGTCTTGAGGCTATTGCCAATGGGCAGCAGCCGGATTCGCTTCGAGCCACCAATCTGATTGCGCGGAAGCGAATTTACATGCGCTGAAAGATGTGTGTGATAGTACCAGTGTTCGGAGTCTCATTAGACCAGGTTCCGGTAAAGTCGGCGCCTCTAGGACCGCCGAGATCGCGCGGCACCGTAGTGATCGCGTTAGCGTGCTCGCCAAATATTGGGTAGAGAAGCGCGAGCGTGAGCAGCGTGACCGCGGATAATCGTGACATCTTCTTTGTCCTATTGATGCGACATTCAAGAAATTGGCAACAACCATGCCATGCAGCCGGATTGTGAAGGGGTGCGTTTGGAGCAGGTATCGTGTGCGCAGCTCAACGGTGCCTCGTCGGAAGTCCGACAATCGAGCGAACCAACTGAGGCGCATGTTAGACTCCTTACCTGTGAATTTGTGAGCGTGAGCTTGATCATTTCGGCGCTGGTCACCGATGGTGTGACCGGCCCATACGATAGCGAGGTCACCTGCGCGCCCCGTCGCCGCGTGAAAGCTTCAAACGGCGAGTCGTTGCCTCGTGTAGATCGCGCGCCAAACACGTCGGCGGCCGCGCGCCTGTGCTTTCGATCGAGACGTCGAGGC
Source organism: Bradyrhizobium sp. CCGB20 (assembly GCF_024199855.1). Lineage (NCBI taxonomy): Bacteria > Pseudomonadati > Pseudomonadota > Alphaproteobacteria > Hyphomicrobiales > Nitrobacteraceae > Bradyrhizobium > Bradyrhizobium sp. CCGB20. Next base: position 1,787,853 of record NZ_JANADN010000001.1, read on the forward strand.
TGCGAGTGCCGCCGCTCAAGCCTTTTGCGCCCACGGCGGCGCCTCAGCGCGCCGAAATCCCGCCAAATGAGTGCCCGGCGATGGTCGCCGCCGCGGCGTCATCGAACGATAACCCACGTTGGCTGAAGAACGAGGGTACAAGGCTAATGTGCCGTTCTCCTTTCAAGGTCCCTGGACATCATCAAGCAACAGTAGGGTGTTTCGATCGGGGTCTCTGGTTCGCAAAAGAGAAGAGCCAATCAAAAAGCGCGGTGCACTAATGCGAGTAGAACGATATGCCGCTATAGCCTGAGGCCAAGACGGCGAAGTCGATAGTCGAGTTTTGGTCTGCTGATCTTCAAAAGACGGGCGGCGGCCGATACGTTGCCGTCTGCTTGGGCCAGCGCGGAGCGATAGGCGGCAACCTCCATTTCTGCAAAGGATCCGTTCGGCAATGATGCGCGTCCCTCCGAGACAGTGTTGTTGTCTTGCGCTGCAGGTGCATTCACTCCAATTAGCGGCGTGCGTCCCAGTCGTCCCTCACTCGTGAGCTGGATTGAGAATGGCGGCAGCAGCTCCGAGCCACTGAACAGATGACCGATATCTATGATGCTACCGTCGTCGGCATAGACGACGCCGCGCTCGATCAGGTTCTGCAATTCGCGGATGTTACCAGGATAGTCGTATTTGAGCAGCGCGTCGGTGGCGCGGCGGCTGAAGCCCACAAGCTGCCGGCTGTGGCGCGCGCAATAGATTCCGACGAAATGCGCCATCAGAAGTGGGATGTCGTCGCGCCGCTCCCGCAGCGGCGGGATCGCAATCGGAAACACGCTCAGCCGGAAATACAGATCCTGCCGGAAGCGGCCGGCCGCGACCTCGGCGGTCAGATCGACGTTGGATGCCGCCACCACACGGAGGTCCAGTGAGTTGGTCTTCGCGCCGCCGACCCGTTCGATCTTGCGCTCCTGCAGCGCGCGCAGCACCTTGCCCTGGGCCGAATAGGTCAGTGACGCGATCTCGTCGAGGAACAACGTGCCCCCGGAAGCGCGTTCGAATAGCCGGCGCGCGAGGCGATGGCGCCGGTGTAGGCGCCTTTCTCCACCCCGAATAACTCGGACTCGACGAGCTGCTCCGGGATAGCCGCGCAATTGATCGCTACAAATGGACCGCTGCTGCGCCGGCTCATGGCGTGCAACTGACTGGAGAACAGCTCCTTGCCGACGCCGGATTCGCCGACGAAGAGCACGGTGGCGTCGGTCTCGGCGACGCGTTCGAGCTGGCGGCGGGTGCGAACGAACGCGGCCGAGACGCCGACCGCGACGCTGCTGCCATCGCCTGCGGCGGTCGGGCTTTGGTCTGCCGCGACCGGGACCTTGCCGGTGGCGTGCACCGAGCGGCTCTTCCATTCCAATCCGAAATACTTGCGCTCCGGCGCGTCGTCGCCCCATGCATCGGCGTGCTGGCCGACAACCATGCAGCGTGACGCGCCCATGCCGGCGCATTCGACCTCGCGGAAGATGACGGGCCAGCCGCAAAGCTTGGTGGTGTAGCCGGAGGGTAGCCGACCTGAAGCCAACAGACCGGTTCGCTGGCGAGGCCATAGCTCGCAAGGTGCTCGGCGGCTTCCGAGGAGTCCTCCCACAGGAATTCGCCTAGATACGTGCACTTGTCGCTGTCAAATTCGAAATGCCGCGTCGTCACCTTGACGAAGCCCTCCAGCGTATACACGCGCGGCCCGGCGGCGAGCGCGTGGGTGAGGTCTTGGTTTGGGAAACGCTTCTGGATCAACTCGGCGTCGCGCGTACCCTGCATGTAACCCACACGCATGAAAAGCGCTTTCGCGGTCTCGATCCCGAAAGCGTCGATGATCTCGGTGCGCAAGCGCCCCAGCACCTGCGACTGCATCAGCACCATGCGCTGGTCGCTGAACCAGGTGCGACCGTCGCCGAGAACGAAATGCAGCGACTCGGCGAGATCGTTGAAGGTTGGCGCAGCGCCGCTCTTGAGCTCGCTGCTGGCACCGCGGGTGAGAATCCGGGCCGCGCGGCGGGATGCTTCCGCTAGGGAAATCCGCGTTTCATCAGTTCTCATGAGGTTGCCTTGGTATTCATGAATTCGCAAATAGGTCGATGAGGGACTTCATTATTTCATGAATTCTTGGCGATGGAAGGGCGTTGGAGACGTCTAAGCCGTGTACTGCGGTGCCAGAACTAAGCAGCTGTTTTAGCTATGTAATTTATTTTGGCTCATCATTTGGTCACAGCCGCCGGGGCGGCTGGCACCGGCTTTGCTATTCGGTGAGCCATTCGCGGGAGGAAGCGAGGCAAGAGGACCGGTTTACGGTCTCGAACCAGAAGTGCGGCGCGCCATCAGGTCGCCGCGCGGGGCAACTTCCTTGCTCTTTTTCTCCCCGGCAAGCCGCGGTCACAACGGCCGCACCGTCAATTGTTCCGCGTTAAGCGGAGGGGAGAATCTCCAGATGAATATGCAAACGCGCGATTTCATTGCCGTCGACCGCTGGCGCGGCAAGGCGTTCTTGGGAATGGAGCGTCACTGACGGCGGCGGCATGGATATCTGTGATTCGGCGACGGGCGCGCTGCTCGGTTCGGTTGGCATCGCCGATCCGAACGACATCGCGAAGGCCGCGCGCGAGGCGCGCCAAGCCCAGCAGGCATGGGCTTTGAAACTACCGCAGGAACGTGCAGCAATCCTCAACAAGGCGGCCGCTCTGCTCGAGCGGAATGGCGAAGAGCTGATCGGCTGGATCATGCGCGAGAGCTGTTCGATCGAGCCTAAGGCTGCGATCGAGATCGAGCACGGTGCAGGCCTCGTGCGCCATGCGGCGGCGATCGCGATCGAGCCGAACGGCATCATGCTGCCGTCGATGGAGCACGGGCGATCCAACACAGCCAAACGCGTGCCCCATGGCGTGGTCGGCGTGATCTCGCCCTTCAACTTCCCGCTGGTGCTCTCCATCCGGGCCATCGCCGCGGCGCTCGCAGTGGGTAATGCCGTGGTTCATAAACCCGATCCCCGCACGTCGGTATCAGGCGGTATCATCATCGCGCGCATTTTCGAGGATGCGGGCTTGCCCAAGGGAGTGCTGCAGGTCTTGCCGGGCGGAGCTGCGGCAGGTGAGGCGATGTGCGCCGATCCGAACATCGCGATGATCTCCTTCACCGGCTCGGCGGAAGGCGGCAGCAAGGTCGGCGAGGTCGCCGGCCGCCATCTCAAGAAGGTGCAGCTCGAGCTCGGTGGCAAGAATTCACTGATCGTCCTCGACGACGTCGATATCGACGTCGCGGCTTCCAATGTCGCCTGGGGTACCTTCCTGCATCAGGGACAGATCTGCATGTCGACTGGCCTCGTGCTCGCGCATGCCAACATCGCCGATGCGCTAGCGGCAAAGATCGCCGAGAAGGCGCGGCATCTGCCCGCCGGCGATCCGTCGTCCAGGCAGGTTGCGCTTGGCCCCATCATCAGCGACGCACAGGTCGCGAAGATCCAGGCGATCGTCGACGAGGCGGTGGCCAAGGGCGCGCGGCTGCTGGCCGGCGGTGGCCACGAGGGACGCTATTACCAGGCGACCGTGCTCGCGGGCGTGAAGCCGGGGATGCGCGCCTTTGTGGAGGAGATTTTTGGGCCTGTCGCCTGCCTCGTAATCTTCGCGACCGACGATGAAGCTGTCGAGCTGGCCAATCGCTCCGACTGTGGCCTCGCCGCCGGCGTGATCTCCGGCTCGATCGCGCGGGCGCGGGCTGTCGGCGATCGCCTTGCTGTCGGCCAGCTTCACATCAACGACCAGACCGTGAATGGCGGGCCGTTCGCGCCGTTCGGCGGGCGCGGCCGTTCCGGCAACGGCAGCCGCATCGGCGGGCCCGCCATCTGGGAAGAGTTCACGCAGTGGGTGTGGACCTCGGAGAAGCCGCAGGCGACGCCCTATCCGTTCTGAACCAGTTCGCAATATCGCATAGCTTCCGGCGCTTGCGTGCCGGAAGCCTTGCACCTCGAACCGTCTGATTTTTTTTTGGAGATTAGGAATGAAGATTCGTGCCGCCGTCGCCCGCGAAAAGGGCGCGCCGCTGAAGCTTGAAACCATCGACCTTGAAGCCCCGCGCCCCGACGAGATCCTCGTCAAGGTCAAAGCCACTGGCGTCTGTCACACCGATCTCGTCGTCCGCGACGGCATGCTGCCGACGCCGCTGCCGGTCGTGCTCGGCCACGAAGGCGCCGGCGTCGTCGTATCGGTAGGTGCTGCAATCACCAAGGTGAAGCCCGGCGATCACGTGGTGATGACGTTCAATTCCTGTGGCGGCTGCCCGAGCTGTCAGGACCACGCCGCGAGCTATTGCCATGAATTCTTCCCGCGCAACTTCTTCGCCGCGCGCGCGGATGGATCGAGCGCGCTCTCGGCGGACGGCGCTCGTATAAACGGCAATTTCTTCGGCCAGTCGTCGTTCGCGACCCATGCGCTTTGCCACGAGGCCAATGTGGTGATAGTCACCTCCGACGTCCCGCTCGAACTGCTCGGGCCGCTCGCCTGCGGCATGCAAACCGGCGCCGGCGCGGTGATGAACGCGCTGAAGATTTCGGCCGGAAAATCCTTCGCGGTGTTCGGATCCGGATCGGTCGGATTGTCCGCGCTGATGGCGGCGCACGCGGCAGGTGCCAGCACCATCATCGCGGTCGATATCAACCCCGCAAGGCTCGAGAGCGCCAGATCCCTTGGGGCCACACATGCGATCGATTCGCGCCAAACCAATCCGATCGAGGCGATCATGCGGATCACCGGCACGGGTCTGGATTTCGCGCTCGACACGACCGGTCTGCCTGCGGTGATCCGCAACGCCGTGGAGAGCCTTGGCCCGCGCGGCGCCTGCGGCACTCTCGGTGCGTCTGGGCCGGATGCGGAGATCGTGCTCAACGAGACGCATTTCATGAGCGCCGGTCGCCGCCTGATCGGCATCGTCGAAGGCGGCTCGGATCCGACCATCTTCATTCCGACCCTGATCGATCTCTACCGTAGCGGCCGTTTCCCGTTCGATAAGCTCGTCAAGTTCTACACTCTCGATGAGATCAACATTGCGATCAACGATTCCGAAACCGGCGCCGTAATCAAACCGATCGTGCGAATGAACTGAAGGAAAGGTCAATCGTAGCGGGCAAGGGGCCGGGCGTGGCACCTCGTCCTTTCAGGACAACATGGCAACAGACCGATCCACCGGCATACCGCTCACCATCGAAAAAGGAGGAAACATGTCCAAGCAGCAACTCGCAGCGATTTTGCAGAAGAGCGCGCAGTTCCCGCCACCGCCAATGGCAGCCCCGCAGACATATGCGCATGGTTCGAGGCGGTCAATGCGCAGACGCCGATCCTGGACGGCGCCATGATCGAGAGGGTATCGTCGGGGCCTGTCGGTGACCACCTGATCCGCTATTCCAACTCGAACGACAAGTGCTTGATTATCCATCTCCACGGTGGCGGCTTTCTCTTCGGCTCGTCCCGCTCGCACCGGGTCGTCGCTGCTAACCTCGCACGTGGCTCCGGCGTTGCCGTCCTCGTTGGGGACTATCGGCTCGCGCCCGAACATCCGGCGCCCGCCGCCCATGACGACGCGTTCGCCATATACAAATGGGCACTTGAGCAGGGTTTCGCGCCATCGTCGATTTGCCTGTCCGGCGACTCGGCGGGCGGTAACCTCACGATATCGACCGCGATGCGTGCCCGCGACGAAGGGCTGCCCAATCCGGGTGCGGTGGTTGTGATGTCGCCGGCGCTCGATTTCACCGGCCAGAGCGCTTCGTTCCGCTCCGTCGCCGACGCCCCACTTCTCACCCCGCAACTGGCCGAGCTGTTCAGGTACGTCTATTTCGGCGCCAGAGTTCACACATCGCCTTATCTTGCGCCGCTGAATCGCGATCTGTCTGAGCTGCCGGCGACTTTGATTCACGTCGGATCGTGGGAGCTGCTGCGCGACGACAGCGTGCAACTCGCTGAACGACTGCGCCAGGCATGCGTCTTCGCGGAGCTGAAGGTCTGTGACGGCATGTGCCACTCCTGGCAACTGTTTGCGCCGATGCTCCACGAAGGCATGGCCTCGATCGAAGAGGTAGCTGCCTTCGCGCGAGGGCGCCTTGTTCATTGATCGTCGAAGGCGTTCACCGGATTTGTAACGTAAGGACTCCCGAGACGTCAGTTCAATAGTCCGTCGAGCGGCTCGTATTTACTGGCTGCCGGAGCCGCGGCGCCTCGCCGATGCCACTGCATCAGAACCTGAGCAAAACGCTCAGGCGGAATGGCCGCTAGAATTCCTCATCATTGGCGAGGATGCGGGAGCTCCTCGCCAGAAAGCGGATTGCCGCAAATCGTGGCCGCAGCTTGAGGCGACGGTAGGGGATGCGTCGACCCGCAAGCTTGGCTGGCCGTGGCGGGGAACACAGAAAACGGTAATTGGACGCCCTTCCAATGCTCTCCCGCGGATTGGTTGCGATCGCAGTAGACCGTGCGGCGTTCTGTGAATTGTGGATCTCACACCGGTCGCGGATCGATGATAGTGGCTGACTTCTCGAACGCGACGTCAGGTAGTGGGATCTCAACTCGCAAATCTTCTCGAAGGTGCCCATTTCGGGTTAAATGTGAATACTGGTGAAGAAGTAGTGAAGTGCGTCTGAACTTGCGGACATAGTTTTCCGGACGATGCACATGCGAGATGTATTGCGTCTACATGAGATGGATTTTTCTGGATAAAGGCGTATGAGCGTTAAAGCGATGACCTCTACAATCCTTCAGAACCAACTGGCCATTGGGCGGCGAGCATTCCTTGACGCCATCTGGCTATGCAGAGATCATAGAGCAGCTAGTCGAAGAGCTCAGAGAGTTGGAGCTCAACTTTGCTGCTCGCGAGTTTGATTGGCAGGCAAGAGCCCAATCCCCGCATAGCGCGACGGACCGCGCATCAGGGACAGCCAAGTGCCGGACGTCGGGGGTTGTAGACCTGGAATCGATTTTCGGATGATCGCCGGGTCTTAAGCCAAATCCGCGCCCGATCTCTCGCATGCCTGATCTTGGCGTCAGTAGTGACGCGCACTGAAGAGCGTCTCCATCAAGCTGAGAAAAGTTGCCGACTCCAAATCGCGCAATAGCAATGGCTCTAGCATGATTGTGGTCCGGATCGAACGATGCTGACAAAGTTCAAACGGCCCCAGCCACGGATGGGGTAAGCGGCCGGGGGCGGCATTCCCATTCCATGTGCCGCAATCGGCGGTAGGCGGCACGCTCCAAGTTTAGGCACAGAGGAGCTAACGAACTTTTTCTTGGACCGCTGCCTCGTTTCATTTGGCTCAATGCGAGACGCAGCGAGGACATACGCGGCACCGCTCTGCGCGGTCCTGACTTACGGAGTGGTGGCATAAGAAGTTCCGGTTTTCGGCGGGGATCGATCGGAGCGATGGCGTCTCGATTCGGTCGGAAGATCAATTTGTCCTCGGCGGTCCGGGCTCGACATTTTTCACTTGGGCAGAAGTGACACGAGTTTTCGATAGTGAATCTGCTGCCCATTCTACATTGTAATACATCCACGAAGACAAGAATCGTCTAAATCGAACTATCGCAGGAGGGGAGAGAACTTCAGGACATAATCGGTCGAATGCAGTCCATTATGAAAACCGTGCTGGCCAACAGATGCAACTGGACAGAATGAACAGGGCTGCCCAGCGCGAAACAAAACAGCCGTGCCTCCTGCCAACCTCGCCGACAAGGCGAAGAAGCTCCCCATCCCGATCTGAAGTTTGGCAAGGACGACGCGTGAGCGCCGTACTGGTTGACACTGAAAGCAATAGCGCGGCGCGTTGAAAGGATCATTGTCGCAGTAGTCGATGGTGCATCGGGGCAGCGAACCGGTGGGTGGTCCTCCTCGGCTTCCTTGGAATTCCACCTTTGCGTGGGCAGTGATTTACGCGGGCCGAATGGCTCCGGTCGTTGCCGTGCCGGAAGCGTAGGTGCACGCATATGCCCGGACGACAATCCATGCCGTTGGTATCTATCAGCTCTGCGGGCCTCTGATTTGGATCCCCTTCCTAGACTTCCCTGTACGGAATAGCGAGGGTTTCACAGATCGACGCAAATGCCTTTTTTGCCTCGGCGCTCTCGAAGCCAAAGCGTGCCCCGTGGTCTCCACGCTCGATCCACCAATCCGCCCTGTGTCCTCGCGAAACGAAGTATGCCTCTTCGCGCAACTGATCCAATAATCTCCCGTAAGCACGCACAATCACGCAGTGTTCCATCTGGACGCTCATTGAAGGAAAGCAACACAGGCAGGTAAACACATATCCAGAAGACGCTGCAATGACAAATGCGAATCCGCACCTGGTCGTCGTTCCTTCGGACAAGATATCGAAGCTCGATGCGTGTTCCTCGCTCGCCGGGGCCTCTTGCGTTGCGTTCCTGCATTTGTCGGGTGGTAGCCCAGCGAAGAGCTTCTGCGCGGCTTGTGTGCCATCGTTTTTGGCAGCTTTCGATGCGCATCTTGGCGGCTATCTCTAGAAGATGCGATTGATCCGCAAGGGCGCGATGCTCGTCACGTTTCTCGATGGCCCCCATGTCTCCTGGAGTTGGTCGGACAATTATCTGGCCAGCCTAATTGCGCTTGCCGCCGGCGCAATGGTGGGCCGTTTGATCAGGTGCGCAATGATCCACCGTGACTATGCCGCGAACGTACACTCTATGCTTTGTTTAGAGAAACGGATAGGCAGCTGCCCCTGCGAGCGAACAGCGGCGCCAGCTCAGGAGAGCAAATCAGACCACTCGGATTGTCCAGGCTTATCCGGCAAAGCTGTGGATGGCCCAAGCAGCGGTTCTCCGGATTCAGCCAGAGACGCCGATGCCGTACCGAGGATGTTCGTTAACGCTGGCCCGCCGGTGTTGGTACGTACGCTCGTTGCATATCGCCTGGGCACCATCACGAACTCGCGAATCGCCTTCAGCGACGTTGTGGACGACGAGCGCCAAGTGTTGCGCAAAGCTGTGCTCGTTCGCTGGCGCGTACTCAGAATTCAGGAGGACTGCGTTCTGGTCCTTACAGATCGCAACCTAAGTAATGATACGGAGGCCAGCCGTCGCACTTTCTTGATCTTCGAAATGCATCCTCATCTACATGAAACCATACAGACCAATCTACGATCCACAACTCTGGCGAGGTCGTGCGCAAGCAACGCGGCTCAAAGCGGACTCGCTCGGACCCGGCAAACCCAGAGATAGGCTCCTGAAAATCGCTGAGGAATACGACAAGCTAGCCAAGCACGCCGAAGTGCACGACGCGCTCAGAATCAACGAAGATTCAGATTCGGGTCAGGATTTCTGATCGTTCCCCGCTGTCTTTGACGAAATCCCCGAGCGGCTCGCGCCGAGCCAGGCCGATGCCTTGACTCGATCTTGGCCAATGCTTCGGACGCGGTGCTTCCGAGCTTGCGAGAGCTGAGACATCCGCGAAATCAACCGCAATTCGCGCCTCTTCACACTGTACAGCATGTCTGACTCGCGCAAAATCGACTCATACAAAGGGACTATCAAATTCGCGGGGAGAAGCTAGGGCTGAGACTCGATCAGAGCCAGAAGGCGACGGCGGTTGCGAGCGCCACGGCGGACAGGGACAAGATGTAACCTGACGTAGCGTTAGATTTGCGTTTTGCATTCGCTCTGTTAAGCAGAAGGACGGCTGGGGTTAAGTTAAGGAAGTGACGCTCGAATGAAAAAATTCTTGTTTGTGACTGCGACCGCCATCGCGCTTGCAGCGACGGGGCCGGCTTTCGTCGCTGAGGCCGCAGGACTGGCCGACACCAATGCACAGCTCGACGATCCGTCAGGTTTTTGCAGCTCCAGCCCTTCGACGGAATGGCTCTGCCGGGTTTTTTCTTGCTTAACCGACCCGGAGTGCGTCCTAGGGTCCGTATCTAATTAAGGGCTGAGACTCGATCAGAGCCAGAAGGCGACGGCGGTTGCGAGCGCCACGGCGGACAGGAAATTGGCGGCGAGCTTGTCATAGCGGGTATGGACGCGCCGGAAGTCCTTGAGGCGGCAGAAGGCGTTCTCGATCAAGTGGCGGCCCCGGTAGCGCTGCTTGTCATATCGGATGGTGCGCCGGCGGTTGCGGCGGCCGGGTATGACGGGCGTGGCGCCTGCTTGGCGGGCGAGGCGGCGTAACCGGTCGGCGTCATAGCCTTTGTCACCCAGCAGGTATCGCATCGGCCCGGCCCGTTCGAGAAGCGCGGCAGCGGCCTTCATGTCGCTGACATTGCCGGGTGTCAGCATCAGGGCATAGGGACGGCCAATGACGTCAGTGAGCGCGTGGACCTTGGTCGTCCAGCCGCCGCGCGAGCGACCGATCGCCTGGGCCGCACGCCCCCCTTTGCTCCGAACGCCGCGCGTTGCGCCTTGATGTAGGTGCTGTCGATGGCGGTGCTCTTCGTGACCGCCCCTGCCTCCACCAGCGCGTCGAGCAGCTTGAGCCAGAAGCCTCGGCGCGACCAGCGGTTGAACCGATTGTAAATCGTTGTCGAAGGTCCGTAGTCGGCCGGGCAATCGCACCAGCGGCAACCGACCTTGAGCACGTGCAGGATGCCGGAGATCACGCGTCGGTCATCGACGCGCCGCGCGCCGGGCTGGTTCTTCGGCAGATGCGGCTCGATCGCCGCCCACGCCGCATCCGACAACCAGAACAACGCCATACGTCGCCTCCCGAGATCCACACCCTCTGAGAATCAGGAAAACCGAACCTGCTCAACCCGCTGATTGGGTTTTGACCCTAATGCAAAGCGATGAAGATCAAGGGCGACTCGACCCTGATTCCATCTCCGTGGGGGTCTCAATACAGCCCTAATGCTCCTCAAGGTCAGCATTAACCAGTGCCCGGCTGAGACCACCTGGGCGCAACAACAGGTACGCCGCTTGAAATAACTCTCAGCCCTATACGCCTCTCGGCGGCGAACCAACTTGAGACGGCCTCGCGTGTTAAGTTAGTTCCCGCCAGTTCATTCCAGGACTTCACGACACTCCTCCAACTTTCCTTTCGAGCGGGCAGAAGCTCTAGCATCCTTTGCGCCTTTCGCGCAGCTGCGGACTTCCCGTCGCGTTTGGCCTCTTTCAGTCTTTTGCGCATCAGCTCCTCGGTTCGTTTCCATCCGACATCCGTCATTCTTTCTGCGACAAAACAGTCGAAGAAAGTGCGAAAAGACAAAGCTCGGTCTGCGGCGATGCATGAGGCCAAGTTTGACTCGTTCAACCATCGATGAAGTGATTCGAGCTGTTCTGATCCGCCAAGCGCGAGCACACCTTCATTCCCATAAGTCAAGAACGTCGCGAAGCCCGCGATCTCAAGTTGCATGTCCAAGTCTTGTGATTCCAGCCAACGGGTGACGGCTTCCAATGGAGACATATTTTGCTCTCTTTCTCGGAGTGTGGCTTTGATACTGATTCATCTGGGGGCACCGTGCTTGTCAACCACAGGAATTTGTAGGCGACGGACATAAAGAGCTGTTTGGGGCGCGCTTCTGAGGCTGAGCTACGGTTGAACGCTCATCACAAAGCTATTCCGCACAGGAGGACTCGATCTTCCTGTTAGGCAAGCTGCAAAAGACGCGCAAAAAGCCGAGTAGCTATGTTTTGTACACGAATGGTGAACTTGAAGCAGATCATCGAGAATGCGGCGGAACGTATGCGCCGTGCCTTCGTAGGGCTTGTTTCCGGCCCAAGCAGCCAAACAAATTCGCTACGACGATCGGCCATTGCTAGCGTCGCCATTTGCGAGGTAACCCATTCCCTGAGAGCTGTGGATGTCAGATTTCGATCGGCAAGTTCTCTCCGAGAATGCCAGACTTCAATCCACCTGCTTTTTCGGGCGGACATATCATCAAACATTCTTCGTGCAAATGGAGCACAATCCGCAGCATCGGAAACTAGCTTTGCGCTTAGTCTCGTCAAGAGCTTGTCCGAAGAAGTTCTTCAGAATGTTTCCATCAAGCCTCGCTAAACTGCTCTCCGCGAAAAAAGGCAAGACAGGCGCGGAACGTCAAAGTCCGGCCGATGACTGCATGCGCGGGCAATTCCCTCGCTCAACCATTGCCGCACAAATCCTTTGTTCTTCGCTGTCGAGCGCAATAAAGTCAGAATCGCGGTAGTTCAAGAGATCCGCCATACCAGTAGTGATTTCGCCCTGTAATTCTGCGTGCTGTTTCTCGAACCATTCGGTCATTGTTTGCGATGGCACCTCGGTTGAGTCGCACTGACCTCTCGGCTCACCTTAATGCGAGTGCCGACGACAACCAATTCAATGTCACGGGCCGTCATTCGCTATCTCGAACGAGGCAGCGCGAGCGCGGCTCGGCGTCGACGGATCGCGTGACGACGCTGTCCCTACCGCGCCCGCGCTGCTCGCGAAGTTCAGTGGCGATGTGACTCGGCGCTCGTCCTTCCCGGTAAAGCGCTGTCCCTGTCACAGGCTACTAACTTCGCTGGTCAGATTTACCGTTTGCCTAGCAAACTGACTGGCACGGCCCGCGGATGCGAATCCACGAGCATGCTCTCGAAGCTGTATCGACGAAAGATCTCCATTGCACCTACCCGGATCGGTGGGCGACCTAAGTCCGGGCACGATGTTTAAGTTGTCCGAGTTTGGGTTCTATCACCTCAACGACGTTATGGAGTCCCGCTTCAGGACGGTTGATCTTCCATTATCTGATGGGTGGTTCGGCGAAGACTCGTTGCTACCAGCTTCGCGCCGCAACTTCTCCCTGGGTCAATGGCCATCGCCAGGATGACCATAGGAGGCAGCGCGGACGCGACTCGGCGCCGAGAAACATCTGACTGATCTCTCCTAACGCGCCCGCGCCTCGAGCATGACTCGGCCGCCTTGGAGCGTCATTGACAAAGCGCTCTCCCTCATCACGCACTCCAACGACCTGGCCGCCCTGACCCCAAAGCTGACCACCGCGCTCCTGCGGTGACGGAAGGCCCCGAGAGCCGCCAAAGTGTATCAGCAAAAGGACTGCATCGCACCTACCAGGATCGGTGGGCGGCCTATTCCATGGCCGAAGTCTAAGCTAGTCAGTTAGCATTGCAGACGAAGGAGAGACCCACGTGGCCAGACTCGCACGGATTTGTTGCGTCAAGAAGACCGACAGGATGAATCCCCACGAGAGGATTAGCATTGTCGGCGGCGTATATCCAGACGGACGTCGATGGAAGAAATCTGTCAGTCAAACGATCAAAGACATCGAAAGTGGAGAATGGGAGTTCTATGTCGAAGAAAACGGACTCACAGCTGGTTTGCTCGTCGCACAACACAATGGGCACAAGTACATCAAGACGGCGGCGGACGACATTCAGCCCGACAATCTTCTTTCCCTCGCTGAGTGTCAGTGATCGTCAGTAACAGTGGCATCCATAGGGTCATCCTCAGCTTTGTGAAGGGCCCAGCAGCCCAGGAGTTCGGCGCCCTGCGGAATCAACAGGCGTGGCCCGCCACGCTGTCATAAGACGTTCTGGCTGTCCCGGCCGTGATGCATTCCGGGAAGGTTGGAATTGATGCCGCTGATTAGTGTTGCGGGAATGATCGAGCCGCGCTTCAATTCGTAAGCGGGACGTCGGCGTGATAACCTTTGCGGGGAGAAAGCCGAGCTTCTGAGGTCCGCGTTGAAGAAGTCCTCTTTCGCTGCCTGTTGGTTCTAATCAATGTTCTTCACGCTAACGCCGGCGCGCAACGCGCCTTATTCAGATCGGCGCGCCCCGCTGCGACGACAGGTGTGTCGTCATTTTGCCGGCGCGGCGTTGCTCGTCGCCGTCGCAGAGCCTGTCTGGAACTTAATCAGATTGATGTCGAGCGGTGAGTCATAGGCGGCAGAGTTGGCCGGCATGCGCGCCATTCGCCCGCCAAGAAAACGCATTGTTTGCTGGCGTTGGTGTGTCGGGCTGCGGCAGTGCGGGCTAGAAGTGTTGCACCTCGGGTCTGATCGCCGATGATGCTGTTGGAGATACCTTTCCTCAATTGGTCGGTCAGGTCGAGGCCGGATTGGACGATGCGGTATCAACGCCGGCATTGCGCCGGACGTACAGACCGCGCGAATTCAGTTGGAAGATCGCCGCAATCATGCGCTGGTGTTCGGACCGATAGGCTCCGGCAAGTCGAGGCTCTCATGAGCCTGCAAGGGGAAGGAACGTCCCGATCTTTCCACCTTTGATATCGAGATGGACCTTCGACTGATTGCTGCGAGTTACGGAAGTTGATCGAGGCCTTCGCCGACCTGGGTCCTCGACTAGCAAGATGCCGGAGACCACCGCGCGAGAAACCAATTTGACGCATGCCCGTCCCGGACATCATTAGCAGTACGATGGAGCACGTTTAGCCCTCGCGCGCGCCTATGGTTGGAGAACATTCAATCATAAGCCCCCGACTCGCGTTGATGAATTGCAGTGGCCCCTACGCGATGGAGAACGCGTGTAAGTCTAAGCAGCGAGACGAGTACACATAGATGCATTCGCTATGTTCCGTCAGGCAGCCAGAGGTCGACATCAGTACCTTATCTTGACCTGCAGACAAACAATCATAGATGTTCAAATGAACAACTTGCGAGCGGTAACAATAAAGCCTGGTTTACCGGGAAGATGCCTGATGACGCTTCCCGACGATGATGTCGAGATCGTGCCGAAATCCGAGTGCGACAACCAACTTCGCTGCGATGAACACCGGTCCGATTAGCAGATGGGCAGGATTGTCGATCATGGCCGGCCGCCGTCGCTCGAACACCAACTGCCCGATGATCAGCAATGCAGCGCCGGTGACCATCAGGATAGCAGTAAGCGACCACATTCCGGCGGTCGTCACATGGTTAAGGATCATGGCAGCTGCTTCAAGCAATGCGATCGCAGCGCCAAGGATAACAGCGCCAAGCCCGAAGTCGACCACGAGCCAAAAGATCAGCGCCGGCACGAGCGCGATGGTTGCCAGGCGGACCTCGATCCCGAATACTGTGATGAACCAGAGGCTAAGAGGAAGAAGGGTAGCCAGGAACAAGAATAGGATGCCGAACACATGCATCGCATAGGCTGGCGACCGGTCGGACACATACACATATCGGTGCTTAAACCCGGGAAGGCCTCGCGTAAAATCTATCAAAAGCAGCGCGTGTGATAGATTCGTGTACCTGCTCGCGCAACTACGCCGAACCTGTTTGACGGCAAGGGCTCTACACTCGCGCTGGTTGTGGCGTGCGAGACGGTAGCCTCGCGCGGGACACTCGCTCGATCTACTCAGGAGGAGCGGTCTTGAAGCCAGGCCCGCAACCTCAGTTCTCTTGTTTCGATCGGGACGGCTCGTCCGATTGGAGAACGCAGAGATGGGACTGCCACCGAGTTCGTCATGACGGCCCGTTGGAAAAGCTGACGATCGGCCTCGAATCGAGGAGCTTGGCTCTAAACCAGTGACAAGACGCCCGCGTCCTGCGGACGGCACTTCAATCCCTGGAATTGGCGCCGCTCCCGCTGCGCCCAGTGGGCGCAGCGGGAGCGGCCTTGTACGGCAGAGCGCGGGCAGTTCGGCCGATAAGTTGTCTCAGCCACCGGTGAGCGGCGGGAATGATGGGCCGGTTCGTCCAGGTCATGCCAATCTGAAACGGCTCGGGGAGGGGACACGATGTTGCCACGACGGATGTCGCGATGTTTGAAGCAATGCGGCTTGGCACCGTCGAGATGAGATCCGTTGCGGGTAGAATGTGCGTGAGGTCGGAAATGCTCGGTATCGCGACCACCAAAGTGAGCGATAGACCACGTTCATCGAGTTCTGACCGCCAGGTGCCGCCATAGGTGACGACGGCGTGGCTCGCCTTGACATAGTCCTCCACGCGCAGCCTCCTGTCGGCGAGCCGATGGCCGCGATGCATGACGCACACATAGTGGTCGTCCAGCAAATGGCGATGATAGAAGCTCTCATGCACGTCGTAAGGGCCGACGAGAAGATCGGCTTCACCGCTTTTCAGATACGCCGTGCCTTTGGCGCGCGCCGTCTTGATCACTGAGCCGCCGCGCAGCTGTCGCGCGGTCTATCCACGGTCTGAATGCATTCGATCAAAACGATTGATTTTTGTCCATCTTACAAACGGTGGATAAGAGCTCAGTTTAGTAGAAATCAAATCAAGCATTTCCGGGTGAGCTATCATCTTTGTCCCGCCCCTGAGAAGAATTCCGAGGGCTGCGCCGAGCAGCATCCGAGGCGCATGTCGCTAATCCACTCCGCTTAGGCCAGCGGCATCGCGCCGGCTCGATGCGGAAACGTCCTACTTATCGCGTAGTGCGCCTGCTACCAATAAACCTCGGTATGGCTTGCCAAGCCTTTTCCCTATTGGTATCTCCGTGCGACCGAGGGAACCCTGGAGCGCTCTGGCCTCGCAAGCAATCGCTAGCTAGCAAATGCAGGTGAGAAGCGCTGTTTGGAGCCAAATGGATCACCTTCACTATTCAATGAATCATGAGTCATGATGTAAGCCATTTGCCTGCGCTCTGCTTTCTTCTGGGTATTCCCCGATCGGGAACGACCCTGCTGGCGCATTTGCTTCAGCGGCACCCAGATATTGTGGCTCCGCCTGAGCCCTGGCTAATGCTGGCACTCGAGGCATTTGGCAGCGTGGACCACCGTCACCCCGCCGGGGCGTCACTCGTTCAGGCAGCGACCTCGCAATTCTTGAGCCGAATAGACAGAACTGTCGTCACCCGCGCTTTGGCCGATGCAGCTTATGGCCAGTATTTGGCAGCGGCGGGCAAGCGCACCTTGATAGACAAGACACCGCGCTATTGGGCGGTGCTCGATTTTTTGGAATCCCTCTACCCGGAAGCGCCGCGAATCGTTTTGATGCGGAGTCCCTACGCCATTGCCGCGTCACTGAAATCGACGTGGGCCGTTCCCCTCCTGGCCGCAAGCTCCCCATCCGCAATCGCATCATGCGTCGCCGACATCGTGCTGGGTCAGCCTACGCCTGCGATCGCATCTTCTCTCGCCGATCTCGTTCTGGGTCTGCCTGCGCTTGCCGCCTGCCGCGGTCAGCGTGAGACACAAACCGTGCATTACGAAGTCCTCGTGGCACATCCCGATGAGGAAATTCGGCGCGTGCTTGCCGGTCTTGGCTATGCGGCGACTGACATGACATCAGCAACGGCAGAGCAAACCGACTATCTCCAGTCCAGCACTTTCGGAGATCGTAAGATCCTAGAGAAGAAGACGGTCGACGACCGCTCAGTCAAGGCTTGGCAAACCGAATTGAGCATCGAAGAGATGCAGGTTGTGACCGATCTAGTCGGGACAGAGCTTTTGATAGAGCTCGGTTATGAGCAGGATCTTCGGTTCGCAGAACAAGCGGGCGTCCTTGATAAGGGTCGGGAAACAACCGAAGGCTATCGCCAGTTATTTCGGACTTGCTGGGATTTCCTGGGCGGCAACATTGGAGGATCGATCGATATCCCTGGCGATGGCGCCGAGCCAAGCAGTAGTGCTCAGCAGGTGGAGGAGAACTTGTTGGCTTTTAGTCCCTCAATACTTCGGGAGGCGCATCGTCTTGCGGTGTCCAAGAAGCAGGAGAGTTTGCAGGTGGTAACCTCAATCGCGACGCAGTTGCACCAGGAGCTCACGGCTTTGAAGGCCGATCAAGGCGCACGGTCTGGCGACCCTTCATGGTGACCGCCGCGATATGATGAGTGGGGCAAGATCGTGCGGCTTGGGCAGGCCTCGTCATTTCAGAAGCCAATGTGAGGCGCGGATCCAAAGTCATGCGCAAGCAACGTGAGCTTGGACAGCCAAAAATTGCGTCACGTGACGCACACTTATCCGGCACAGCTCAGAGGAATTGCTGAATTGCTCTGGTCAGCATGTCCCGATCTCGAGGCGCACATGCAGCTGCAGCCCATCAATCGTCGGAAAACCTGACCTCGGCTGACGTTACGCATCCAGACCGGTGCCTACCCTGAACTGACGCGATTGATGCAGGTCTATAGGAATCTGCATCTATGCTTTCGGTCGTTGTTGCGCCTGCATTCTATATTGCCCCCCTCAAGACCGCAGAGGCCCTGGATCAATTGCCTTCAGACACCATGGTCGTCTCCGATCCCCACACATTGAGTGTCATTAGGGCGCGCTCCGGCTCAATGCTCCATTCTCGTAATCCAATTTTGTTACGATCAACGAGTCTGCGGAGTCGCGCCTCCGAAGAGCTTTGCTGGCATAAGCTCCGGCAACGAGCTGACTTCTGCGCGGCGCTTCGTGAAATGCTGCCGATAGCTGGCGACTATCGACATATGCTGGATCGTCGGTACCTACGCGAATAAGCGCTTGATGTGGTCGTTGCCTATTCATCAAGTACGGCATCTTGGGCAAATCTTCTGCCGCGAGCTATTTTCGTCGTTGTACTCGCTCGATGGCGGTTGAAAAGTTTAGGGCCTTGGACGGTGGAGTTTCGGATTGTTCAGGATCTCATCGCGCCATCTTTCTGTCGGCCTCGCGGTAATCATGGTTGCGTCGGGACGCGCTTGCTACCAAGCAGAATAACTGAAAGAGCGAAACCAAAGTGCAATTTTCGATGTGTGCGTTCGTATTTGGCGCCTAAAGACAACTATACGAAGGTATGTAATGCGCCTTTCTTCAGCTGTACTGAGTTCAGCAGTCGATCTCTAAACCGCTCTTTTGAGCGCTTGTCGCAGTCGAATAACTTGCTGTATTTTGTCTGATTATTAATCTCTCCCCGCCAGAAGGGCCTGACGGCTACAAACATGTTTAACCAGCTCACCACGTTGGGACGCTCCGCGAGGCAGTTTGTCTTCGGTGGGATTACGCTAGCGGTAGTGACGCTGGCTTCCTTGCATACTCACAGTTCTTTCGCAGCGACCGCGTTCGCCTGCCTGGTGGTGATCTTGCTGTTCTCGCAGATAGGCAGCTTCATCGCGTCACTGGCGCTTTCCATCGTCTCCGTCGCTGCTTTGGCCTACGTGTTTACGCCGTCCATGTTTGGACTTCGAATCGACGACCACCAGGACCTGCTGGTGCTTGTCGCTTTCCTTGCTGCCTCAACTGTCGGAGCGTACCTGATCGGAAAAGCCCACGACGAAATGGAAGCTGCGCGTGAGGCCGCAGCCAAGGTACGGCGCGGCGCGTCCGATCTGCGTGATCGCGAGAAAATGTGGCGCGCAATCTTTGAGCATAATCCGGCCATGTATTTCATGGTCGATGAAGCCGGGACGGTTCTTAACGTCAATACTTTCGGCGCGACTCAACTCGGCTATACGCCTTCGGAATTACTCGATCTATCCGTGCTGAAAGTCTTTCTGGAAGCCGATCGTGAGGTCGTTCGCAAACGCATCGGGGAGTGTCTTTCAGATATCGGCCAATCGCGGACCTGGGACATCCAGAAGGTCAGAAAGGACGGTTCGGTGCTGTGGGCGCGCGAAAGCGCCAAGGCCATGCTGGGGCCTGACGACAAGCCACTCGTCCTCATTGCCTGCGAAGATATCACCGAGCAAAAGCGAACGGAGCTTGCGCTGCAGCGGAGCGAAGCCCATTTGGCCCAAGCGCAGGAATTGAGCCGCACTGGTAGCTTTGGCTGGAACGTCGCCACCGGAGAGGTCTTTTGGTCCAAGGAGACTTTCCGGATATTCCAATACGATCCGGAGACGAAACCGACACCGCAGCACGTCCTTGACCGCACTCACCCGAAAGATAAAGCCGAGGTCCGAGAGACGATCGATCGAGGGTTTCGAGGCGAGGATTTCGAGCACGAATACCGGCTGCTGATGCCCGACGGGTCGATAAAGCATATTCGCGCGCTGGCACGGGCGACGAGAACCGCGTCTGGCGATATCGAATTTGTCGGGGCGGCGACGGACATCACGGCAGCAAAGCAGACGGAACAACAGCTGCGTCGCAGTGAGGGCTATCTGGCCGACGCGCAGCAGCTCAGTCACATGGGAACATGGTGCTGGGACTGTCACCGTCGCTGTTTTGCATATCGCTCCGCCGAAGTCAGTCGTCTATTTGGCTTTGATCCTGATGAGCCCATCTCGCTTGAGGCCCTCCGGTCGCGCATCCATCCAGACGACTTGCCCCTGCAGCAGGTAGTGCAGCGTCAGGCTATCGAACAGAAGACAGGGAACTTCGAATACGATTTCCGGATCTGTCTTCCCGATGGCAAGGTGAGGCATATACACGCAGTTGCGCACGCTGTGTTGGGAAGCGACGGCTCCACCGTCGAACTCATCGGAACGCATATGGATGTTACCGAGCAACACGCAGCTCGGGAACGGCTGGAAAACACTCTTGCTGCGCTACGTGAGAGCGAGCAGCGCTTTCGTGATTATGCCGAAACTGCTTCCGACTGGCTCTGGGAGACCGGGCCAGACCACGCGGTCACCCTCTTATCAGAACACGCCAGCGCTGCGGGCATCCTGGCCGCAGGGCTCCTCGGCCAGCCTCGCTGGGAAATTGCGTGCGACGTCGAAGAAGAACCTGAGAAATGGCGGCAGCATCGGGCAATACTCGACGTACACCTTCCATTTCGCGATCTGATTTATCGCACCGTCAACAGGAGCGGATCTGCGATCTACGTCCGGACAAGTGGCAAGCCCTTTTTTGATGTAAGCGGCAACTTTCTTGGCTACCGTGGCGTCAGCAGCGACATTACTGTGAACATTCGCGCAGATCAGGCCGAGCAGGAGCTGCGTAAGGCACAAGCGGATCTTGCGCATGTGACGCGCGTGACGACGCTGGGAGAACTAACAGCCTCCATCGCCCACGAAGTAAACCAGCCACTCGCGGCCATTGTCAGCAACGCCGATGCGTGCCTTGGCTGGATGGCGCGCGAAACTCCCGATGTGTCCGCCGCGCGCAGATCGGTGCAGTGGATCATCGACGACGCTATACGGGCAAGCGAGGTGATCCGCAGGGTCCGCACACTAGCGAAGAAAGGCGATATCGAGATGGTAGCGCTCGATATCAATGATGTTATCAACGAGGCCATCGCGCTTTTGACACGTGAGCTGGTTAATCACCGAGTGAGCCTGCGAACCGAGTTGGCGCCCACACTTCCCACGATCCTCGGCGACCGGGTCCAGCTGCAACAGGTGATCATCAATCTGGTGATGAATGGGATCGAGGCCATGCATACAGTTGCCGACAGGCCCCGCGAACTTCTGATTCAGTCATCCAGGGATGATAGGGGACGCGTGCAGCTCTCCGTGACTGATTGCGGCGTCGGGATTGCTGAGGATGATAGAGTTCGGATCTTGGATCCGTTCTTCACAACCAAATCGACCGGCCTTGGCATGGGTCTTGCGATATGTCGTTCGATCATAGAGGCTCACGGAGGGCACTTATCAATCGTCCGCAAGAAAGAGCCCGGCGCGACTTTCCAATTTGCCCTGCCCGTCGTGCATTTGCCTATCAGGCGGTCGGGAACCTCAAGTCCTTATTGAGACCTTAAGCCCGCGCGAGCAGGCACCTTGAAACTGGGCAGCTGCAGGTCCAATGAACAAGGAAACAGCCGCCGGCTCGGCCTCGCCGAGCTGAGCACCACAACCAATTCGGAGCGTTTCCAGGCGATCCCGCAAGGCGTCGCCCGCCCGATGTTCTGCAGTTGCGATAACTGGGTTCAGCAGCCGCTCAAGCAGACATGACGGCGCGCGAATGCATCGAAGCGGTCATTGCGCTTCTGGCGGACCTTGGTTTCGACCCGGATGACATCCGAGATTATCGGCGAGCGGCGCTGCAAGCGTTTAGCGCAGCGCGGCCGAATTGAATTGCGCACTGAAATGCCGCTGGGCACATGTGTCGGCTGGAAAGAGGATCGATGTTTCGGATTCATCAGGCCGGACGAAGGCGGCGGTGATATCTTCGTGCACCGAAAAAGCCTCGTTGGTAGTGCGCTCTGGCTCGAGCAAGGGCAGAGAGTGGAATTCGAGATCGGCTTGGATGCGCGTACCGGAAAGCATCAAGCGCTGAACGTCGAAATTCTTCGGTAGCACATGGCGCAGACCGCGAACACCGAAAAGATCAGCCAGATCCACCAAGCGAAAACCGCGCAGCAATCGCCGCGCGATTCCGACTAGCGCCGCGCGCCGGCCGGTACTGCATCTCGTCATGCCCGGCGTTGAAGCCGCGCGCGTTAAGGCGCTGCCTCGAGAGACCGTGACGGCGTTCCTGCGCCGTTCGGGCTGGGCTACGCGAGATCACAAGTATGGTTGGCGATTCAAGAAAGGCTTGCCAACTATCCTGAAATCAACGGCGAAGCGGTGTTGCGCCGCGATTGGCGGCGTCGGCGCATTGGCTCCAAGGATGTCGTGCGTTTTGTTTCCTATCCGCTTGGTGGTGATGGTGGCGCCAAGCAGATCAATGGCTTGTTGGCATTGGTCACCGTGGCGGCGTTTGCTGGCCCTCTGGTGAGGACTCATTTCAGATGCGCTGGTGTTGGACACGAAGGACCAGACAATCGTAGCGATCTGCAACAAGGCGATCTTATTGCCCCAGTTCAACGCCGCAGCGACGATACGAGCCGAGCAGTTTGTTGTCTTCCAGGCGGTCGGGCTTGCTCTCTCGACGATGATGGCAGGCAGTTTTGGTGAGTTCAAGAACGCTATCGGTCCAACCCTTATGTAGTTGAACGAGCGGATGGCCGCGATGGGCGCGACGGGTCCATTCGAGGTTTCGGTCGCTGAATTTCGGAGCGGCATGGTCTCTCCGGTTTCAGGATCACGACCCTTGCGGGCGGCAGCGAGCACCTAGAGCCTTGGTGCGCAATTGACGCGCCGCGCGGCTTTAATCCATGCCCCTGCAATACCGAAGCGGACGAACAGGTGATCCGCTCGGCACTAGCAGCTGCGCCGGCAAGCCTGGAGGCACACGCTATTGCTGCGCTGAAAACCCAGCGTGAGATTGCTCAACGCGACTTTGAGGCAGGCCGGAATCCTTGCTGGTTGGCGGCTTTGCGCAAACGACCACAATCTCCGCTGGAGGCATTTCCACGCGCATCATTCACCGCTTGCCTGAAGACGTTGTCGGGCAGAGATTGGCCGCGTGACGCACTAAGGCGTCAAATGATCAATCTCAGCAACTTACCACCCGACCTAACCGAGCCGCCACCGGAGGCAAAGAGCTGGCTCGCCTACCAGCCATCCAGCGGCAAGTTTTGGTGGAGGATCGACGGCGAATGGCTCCCTTGATGAAGCGCTTGCGCGCAGAGAGGCGATGAAGAAATCATAATGACCGCACTTAATTCGTATTCCACCGGCACCATTGACGTTACCGCAGACGGCACGACAGTCACAGGCACGATTTGGTCGAGCGCCGGCAACGTCAAGTCGGGCGACATATTTCAGAACGGTCGCTTTTCTGCAACGATTACCGACGTCACCGACGACACGCATCTTGTCATTACGCCCGGCCGGGCTCGACACTAAGCGGCGCGTCTTATGTTGTCTGGAAAGTGTCGCAGCAGCGCATTGTCGGCGAGACCTACGCGCGATCGGTTGACCAGATCGTGGGGGCGCTGGACACGAGTGGGTTCTTTGTCTTTGTAAATATCAACCAGACCGAGCCCGACCCGTCCCTCGGCGACAATGAACAGTATGCGTTCCAGCCGACTACGGGCAAGCTGTGGTCAAAGATCGCGAGTATCTCGACCTTCCTTGGCATTTACAAGGGATTCAACCTCACGGGCGCGTGGGACAGCGACACCGATTACGCCGCTGGCGACGTCGCAACGCTCAGTGGGTCGAGCTACGTCTGCAATCTCGACCACATCAACCACCCCCGCCGAACGTCACTTATTCATAACTGCTGGCGAGTCAGGGCGACACGGGCGCGACCGGCACGAAGGGTGACGCGAGCGGGATCAAACTCACATATTCCACGACGACGACCGATCCGACCTTGGCGCGGGCATTTTCCGTCTCAACAACGCCACACCTGCGAGCGCAACGGCTGCGTACAGCGACAATACGCAGGTCGGCGGCGCGTCAATCACCGCGATCCTTGACACTTGGGATGACAGCACGGGGACAACGAAGGGTTATGTCCGGTTTGAGAAGACGACCGACCCGACGGTTTGGGCTCAGTTCCGCGTCACGGGTTCGGTAGTCGACGGGACCGGCTGTCGCAAACTGACCCTGGCAAATGGTGCCGGCAGTGGCGCGTTCACCAATGCGGACACCTTCGCAATCGGGTTCTCGCGCGCTGGCGACGCCGGAATCGGCGACATGCTCAAGAGCGACAATCTTTCTGGTCCCGCGAACGTCGGCACGGCCGCAAACAACCTCGGCGATCTCCTACGCGGTGCCGCAATCCCTCACTGCCGGCGACAAAGCGCAGGCGCGCGCGAACATGGGCGTGCTTAAGAAGAACTATCTTCTGAACGGCGCCATTATGGTGTCGCAAGAGAATGGATCGGCGGCATCCTCTGCGAACTTATACTATCCGGTGGATCAATTTTACTCCACGCTCTCGAACGCGGCCACAGTTGCGTTCACACAGGTCGCAAGCCGACACCCGGCGGCTCGTCAAATAGAATTCGAATGACCGTTAACGTAGCCGATGCTTCCGTCGGCACGGCCGATTATCAATACATCACGCAGAAAATCGAGGGTATGCGCTGCGCTGAGCTCTTGTTTGGTGGATCTTCGGCGAAGGCAATTACGATCCAGTTCGGTGGTAAAGCGCCCGCGGGAACATCCAGCGTACCGTTCTGAATGGTGCGCAGAACCAGAGTTATACGGCGGAATATGTCATCTCCGGCGGGGAGGCGAACACAGACGTCGTTAAATCTGTGACCATTGCCGGAGATACTGCGGGCACGTGGGCGATCAAAAACACCACCGGCATGGAAATCAGGTGGGTTCTGATGGCAGGGTCGGCCGTTGCTCAACCATCGAAAAACGCTTGGGCCGCTGCGAATTACGTTGGATCGGCAAATCAGTTCAATTTTGTGGGAACACTCAGCAACGTGTTCGAACTGTTCGACGTCGGCATTTACGAGGGCGCCGCGCCGGCTTTCCAGTTGCCGGATTACGATGATGAATTGCGGAAGTGCAGCGGTACTAAACCCAAATTGCAGCAAATGATTATCTGCCGGTTTCCGGCTCGCTTTTAAGCGATGCGACAAGTGGTAAGTTTTTGTCAATGCCGGTGCCCGCCTCAATGCGTGCAAATCCAACAGTGACATTGGGCACCGGATGCGCAATGCTCTCCGGGAGCACAAGCGCCGCCATGACGGGGATTACGGCCGTCGCATCCGACCATGCGACGTTACAACTTTCCTTCACTTGGACCGGCACGGCTGGCTCAACTATCGGCGACGCGATGGTTGCGTTCGGTGGCACCACGCCCACCAAGTTCAGCGCTCGGCTTTAAAACTTTACCGAGTGTCGCTAACGGTGCACTGATGTGGCGCGCGCCAGCCTTTCTTTAGTCGGAATTCGGGAACTAGCTTTTGTTCTTGGAGAATGGAGAAGTCAAAATGGCTATGGGGACAGTGAAGTGGTTCAACCCAACAAAGGGGTATGGATTTATACAGCCTGACAACGGCGGCAAGGATGTTTTCGTTCACATCTCGGCGGTCGAAAAAGCTGGTTTCACCTCTCTCGCCGAGGGCGCGAAAGTCAGTTTTGACGTCGTGAATAATCGCGGAAAAGACTCGGCGGAGAATCTACGGATCGGTTAATGCAGCGCAGCCTTAGCCAAAGCCTACGCGAAAGCGCGGGGCACCTGAGAAAATGCGGGGGTACAAAACCCCCGTCGATCTAGCCGTGAAACCTTACTAGAAACCGAATGGCGAAAAAGGCGCCCGCCGCCACAATGACGGTAGCGCTAATCGCGAACAGCACTCTAAAGCTATTGTTCATGGTGTCTCTGGGTCCCCGCGCGAAAATAGCCCATTAAGCTCCCCGCGCTCGTCAAACCAGCATGATCCAACCGCAACCGGCCCGCGAGCGCAAGCCATAGCGCACCGGATGCCGCTTCCGCTACTAATTCGGGTAGGCCGCTGTGAGGCGTGTGGCGGGGTGAGGGGCAAGCGGAAGCGGAGGAGGTGAGGGGCGACATTAACCGAAAGTAGAGCCCGGGCTGATTGCGCGTAAAAGCTATTGTGAGACCCGCCGCGCGGCGTTATGTCGGTATGGTGACAAAAAGTGTGCTTGCCGCGCGGGGAAAGACGAGTGGCAATGGCTCTGCGCGCTGGTGCGCCTAGCGAGGCGCTAGTTTCGCTTCAGCACCTGCTCGCTATCGAAGATCCCTTTAGCGAAGATTTCCGGCGTATCAATTTCGGCGACTGGGCGTCAATTCACGTTTATTTGCCGCACCCCGAAGTGGATTCCAGCATCACCCCTCCATTTCTGGAGGCCTTCCTAGAGCTTCAGAGGCAGTTATATCTGCTCGCGGCGCAAGCGGCGAGCGGCTCACCTGACAGCAGTCAACTATCCGATGAAATCAAACGACGGCTTCAAATCAGTGTCGTTGTCTCCGGAGGAAGCGCCGATTACGTCACCAAGCTTTCCAGCCTGCCCAGGAGCTTTTGAAAACAATGGTTGGCAAGATGACAGGACAGCAGGCTGCTGTTGTCGTTCTAGGCATCGTGTTCTTGATCGGCACGGATGGTCGTTCAGCGCGTAGCTTGAGCAACGCAAGATTGTCCAGATTGAGGAGTTGAAGAGTAAGGACCATGTAGCGGCTCTCAAGGCCCTAAGCCTGAACGGCTCTTCACAACTTGAAACTATGAACAAGATTATCAGTATTGTTGAAAAACAAGGAGATATCGGTAAGCGAGCGACCGAAGCAGCAACGGCCACCAACGATGCTATCTTGAAGGCGGCGTCAAAGACGCCACAGACCGTCATCAACGCGACACATCTCAGTCAGCACGAGGCCGAACTACTTAGGACTTCGCCGCGAAAAAAGCTGAGGTCAGAATTGCTATCCAGCGAATGAGAGTTCTGGATGTGAACTCAAGCGATCCGAATGAACTAAGCATCTTGATTGCGACGCCGGACAAGGAAACTCAGTACCGAATTAAATTCACAGACAGCCTGTTCGGACAGGACGACAGAAGGCGTCTTTAGAGGCGCTCGATAGCAGAGAGTCGATTTGGATGGAGTTCGCGTTCAAGGAGGTGGATGGAGACGTTAGATCAGCAGAACTGATCAAGACGAGAGGGCCTCCCAAGGCTGCCTCTGCCGCCGAAGATTAATGAGTTAGCCGTTGATTGTGCCATCCCACTACTTCTCCTTCAGGTATCTTTCGACCTTCTTCACGGACACCCCCGACAGCGCGAACAGCTCCCGCGAGCGCTTGCCCCGATACGCCAAAGCGCTTTTTCCAGTACTCTTTTTCATAATCCTCATTGAGGTTGATGCGGCTGCGGTCGCTAAGCTGTTTTGCTTTTGTCGTCAGCCATCTCTTCACTCCCTCTGTGGTTATTCTCGTCACCCAAACATCGCCGTGATCTTCTTCGCTTGGCCGCTCACCGTCAAAAATCTGAGTGGGCAAGTAGGGCGAGTCCCATCTGTGATCCTATTGATGGGTGCCGTAGCGATTGCCGGTTCTGGAGTTCGCGTAAGTGCCGCCACGGTGAGAAGAGCCGGTCGCCCAGCGAAGCTTCCCCCGTGGCTGGTTGTATGGTGTCCGACGCCGTAGCTGACGGGACCTCGTGCGATCCGCCGCGAGCGAGGGCATGCTCATTAAGAGCGAGAAGCGTCATCAATGCTACGATCGTTGCAAGCGCTTTGGTCATTCGATCCGCCGTTTACTGACACTCTGGTAAGGCCAAGAGGTTGTCGTTGTAATAGCCGTCTGCGTGCGTGCGGACGTACTTGCCGTTTGAGCCATCAACGACACCGACTTCGGCGCGTTTCCCACCCACCTCGTGAAGAAGGTATTTGAGCCTTGTTCATAAAGAGGATCACCTGCGATCTGGGCCACTTCACCCGATGCCACCGAGATGCGTGATCCTCTCGTGAGTATCGTTTCTGGGTTGCTTGTTAATGCATGTCACCTGAATATCGGGCATCCGAAATCCTTGGTTGAAATCCGCTCAATCAAAGCGCAACCGAAGCGAGAAGGCAAGTCGAGGTGCACCTGATTTCGCCAATATATTTAGTTGGGATATCAAGCGGCGCCAAGAGGTCTGGGAGGAAATTAACGTCTCGGCAAAGGCGATTGGTGGTCGCGCCTCTGCAGCCGCCAGGGGAGGGCGGTTGATCAAGCAAACGCAAATCTGCGTTTGCTACAGCAACGGCAAAGTCGAGTGAGAAGTCCTTGCGCACCGCGGCGAAGCACTCGACCCCGACTCCACAAGATCGCTGGCACCAGTCTTCGTAAGGGCGTCGAGATGGACGCGCTTTCGTCTGCAGAGCTAATCGTCTTAAGTGGGCAGCTTAGACTTCGGGAATAGGCCGGCCACCAATCCTGGTAGGTGCCTTGAAGTCCTTCTCCGCGATACAGTTTGGAGGGCACGCCCATGGACTGCCATCCGCGCGGGCCGTGCTGGTCAGCTTTGCTAGGCAAACGGCAGGGCCGGCCACTGAAGTTGGCGGCGCGTGATAGGGACAGCGCTTCGTGCTTGCCACGCCCCAAGGCGCCGAGTCACGTTGTTGCTAACTTCACTGGCAGCGCGGGCGCGATAGGGACAGCGTTCGGCTACGCGTTTCACCGACGCCGAGTCGCGCTCGCGCTGCTTCCGTGGCGAAGATGGCTCATTGTGCCCTGTGTTTTTCGCCCCACCGGTGGCAAATAGGATTTTAGTTGGCTCACGGAGCACGGTGATCTGAAGCAGCATCTCCAATATACCAATGCCGGCCGCATGGAGAGTGTAGCGATGGCGAAGGACCCTGACGGCCTCGGGCGTGTCGCAGAGATCGAAATCGACAAGTCGGCCGCGATCTTAGTTGAGCAGATCGATGGTGAGATCACTGTCGCCATCGCCAGCGCTGTGAGCGTTTATTTGCAGTTAACGGCAGATCAGGCGCGCAAGCTCTCTCGTGCCTTAGCTGTAGCCGCGAAGAATGCGGAGAAATTCCAAACCGTGACGAGAACGCAAGGCGCGATGTCGTAGGATTGACATTTGTTTGCCCTTACGTAGCCGCGACTCAGGGGACGCATCCGGCGACGGCCTCTGGCCAGGTCGCTTTGAGCAGACAGCCGATAGCATTCAGGCGGCGTAAGCGATGTTCTGAGGGCGCCAGTTCCAAGGCAGGAGTTCGTGGATGCGCTTGGCGGGATGATCCGGCAGGCAGGCGAGCACGTCGGCGAGCCAGGCCTGTGGATCGATGCCGTTGAGTTTGGCGGTGGCGATGAGGGTGTAGATTGCCGCCGCACGCCGGCCGCCCCCATCGGAGCCGGCGAAGGTCCAATTTCTTCGGCCCACAGCGACAGCCCGCAGCTCGCGTTCAGCGGCGTTGTTCGACATGCAAAGCCGTCCGTCCTCAAGGAAGCGGCTAAATGCTTCCCAGCAGCTGGGGCAGTAATTGATCGCCTTGGTCGTGTCGTTGTTCCTGGAGAGGTTGGCGCGCTGCTCGTGCAACCACGCCTCCAGCTCGACGATCAGGGGGCGGCTACTCTCCTTGGCGCACACGCAAACGCTCCTGCGCAGCAAGTCCGTTGATCTCGCGCTGGATGGCGAACAGGACATCGATGCGCTTGACCGCCTCGGCCGCGATCGGCGCCGTACTGAGCCGCGCTAAATCGAAGAACTTACGCCGGCCGTGTGCCCAGCATGCCGCCTCGATAATCGGGCCCCCTTTGCGATTGACTTCGTAGAGCCTGCCAAAGCCGGCATAGGCATCGGCCTGCATCAGTCCGGCATAGCCCGCCAGATGCTGCTCCGGATGCGCACCGCCACGATCAGGCGAGTAGAAGAACACAGCTGCCGGCGGATCTGGGCCGGCGAACGGGCGATCGTCGCGCACATAGGTCCAGAGCCGGCCGGTCCGGGTCTTGCCCTTGGCCAGGACCGGCACCGTGGTGTCGTCGGCATGGATGCGCTCGGCCGCGAAGACGTGGCTTCGGATTGCATCGACCAGCGGCATCAGGGTTGCCGCGGAAGCGCCCACCCAGTTCGCCAGCGTCGAGACATCGAGGTCGACGCCTTCGCGCTGGTAGTCGTCGCTCTGACGATTGAGCGGCAGATGCAGGCCGTACTTGGCGAACAGGATATGGGCCAGCAGCTTTGGCCCTGCACGCCCGCGCGCAATCGGATGCGAGGGGGCCGGCGGCTGGGTGATCGCTTCGCAGGCCCGGCAGACGAGCTTCTCGCGCACGTGCTGGATCACCTTCCACTGGCGCGGAACGAGCTCCAGCGTCTCGGTCACGTCCTCGCCAATCTTGCGCAATCGGCTGTCGCCGCAATGGGCAGATCGCAGGTGTCGGATAGACGATGCGCTACCGTGGCAGATGCTCCGGCAGTGGCCGGCGGGCTGGCTTGCGGCGCTCGAACGATGGCACCGCAATCTTCTCGGCTGCCATCTGCGCTGTGGTCGCAGCTTGCGCCGCGTTCTCCTCCAGGTCGGCGAGCTGTAGCTCGAGCTGGTCCAGCAATGCGCCCCGCTCAGAGGACTGTCCGAACTGCTCGTGCCGGAGCTTCTTGATCGTGAGCTTGAGCTTCTCGATCAGCAAGGTCCCCGCCTGGGCTTCGGCTTCCGCGGCCAACCGGGCCGCTCGCTCGGCGCGCAGCATCGCCTGCAGCGTGGTCACATCGTCGGGAAGAGAATCATCGGCGCCCATCGCCGACCAGAGAATCACAAGACGCGGTCTCTGTCCGAACCGCTGATCGTGCCACCGATTAAAATCCCAGCGATCAGCCAGCCGCCTGCGGTCGCCAGGTATGTTGCGGCATCCGCCAGTCGATGCCCTCCAGCAGGTAGCCAAGCTGGGCGGGGGTGATTGTCACCACGCCATCAGCCGACGACGGCCACAGGAAGCGGCCGCGCTCCAGCCGCTTGGCATAAAGCGACATGCCCAGTCCATCGTGCCAAAGGATATTGATCAGCTTGCCCGCTTTTGCCACGGAACACGTAGAGATCGCCGCCGTGCGGGTCTCGCTTGAAGGCTTCCTGCACCAGCAAGCCCAGCGAGTTCATGCCGCGACGCATATCGGTGTGGCCGGTCGCAATCCACACCCGCACGCCCGACGCAACGGGAATCACCGCAGGCGTCCATCTGCCAGCGCCGCCACGGCGGCCTTCAGCGTCGCCGCGTCGACCGCGCCCGTGATCCGCATCCGAGCCCCGGCAGCAAACTCGATCTCGATCGACCCGCCGCTGCTGGCCGGCGTGGCTGGACAAGGCGTCGGCCCTGATTCCGCGACCACCATCGCCGGTACGAAGCCCGGTTGATCGGCGGCATCCTTCGGCTCCGGCCGAAACGACCGTCGCCACGCAGCAGCAATGAACGCGACACGCCATACCGCCGCGCTGTTGCCGCGACTTGGCGCGGCGCCTGTAAGCTCTCCAGAACGATCTTGAGCTTCTCATCCTCGGACCAGCGCCGCCGCCGGCCCGTGTCCACCACCTCAAGCCGTTCGACTTGGGCACTGCGCCTATCACTGTCCATAAGGACAGTTCTCAACAAAACGCCTCATTCGGCAAGGCGGCCTTCACCGGAGGGATACGCTCGATCGGTATCTGGACGATCCGAAACTCACGGCAGCAGGCTACGATTATAAGGATTTCTTCCCAGCACTACGGAATGCACTGGTCTGGGAGATCAAGGAAGGGCAGATCGAGACGGGAAACGGCCAACGGTGGACGATCCCGCATGGTTTTGAGAACATCCAGCTGTTCCACCGTAAGGACATACTCGACAAGTACGCCATCAAGGTGCCGACGAATCCACCAGAGATGTCGTCAGCCGCCTGCTAAAAACTGAAGGCTGCCGTCGCAGCGATCACACCTTTGGGTGTGCGCGGTGTGCTGCTTTTGGAGCAGCATCGAACCCGACCGGGGGTGTTCACGCGGACGATTGGGTGGGGCGTAAATATGCCGCCTCCCGTTTCCCGCCTTCATCAACTTTCAGCGATAGTTCGCAGTCGGGAAGAGATCTCAGAGAGATTGATCATCTGCTTCAACTCGTTGGCTGATTGACACCCCTCTCCGAAAGCGGCGAGCGTCAGACCGTTCGGGCTGAAAGGCCTCAACTAGAACTAGTAGGGCGCTCGCAGGATCACTGTCGCCGCATACGAAAACATCGGCGGCTGCGTAGGACTTCTCAGGCCAAGTATGCAAAGTCATGTGCGATTCAGCCAATAGGGCTATTGCGGAGACGCCATGACCCGGACAAAACTTGTGAACATGAATGTGGAGTAGTGTCGCGCCCGCCGCACGGATGGCTTTTCGAATTGCGTTTTCTGCGAGGGCCGAATCGTCGAGGTTCTTCGCTCCCCATAGCTCGATTAGCATATGTGTCGCACCAGTAGACAGAGTCGGTAGGACATCCTCGTTATCGATAGGCACTAAGGAATCTCCATTGAAATATCGGCCCAAGAAGCTGAGCTATTCGGGGGGGCGGTGACGAGCTGATCAGGCGCTCGGTCTCAATGCCATCGTTGACTCTAAAAACCGCGACGTTTGGCAACTGTTTGGTGCCTTTGAGCAGCCGCCAGGCCCTTGATGCGGCGATCATCAACTGGAACACCAATGGCTTGGCGGCGGCCGGCTTGTCAGGAGGTGGCTTGTGCGCCAAAAGCTGACCCACGCGGTCGGCTTCGGTGAGGCGACGAGGCCGGCATTTTGTGCCGTCGTGGACGGCGCCTCGGGCTTCGAATGAGACCAAACATCTAGCTATTCTCCCGCCAGTTAGAGCCGATCTGACCGCTGCCTGGTACATAGGAGCGACGCCGCCATAGTGTGACGGAAGGTAGGGATTACTGAAGGCGTCTCGCCGGTAACCACCGCCGGCGCGCCCGTGAAGATATCCTCCGGACCAATTCCACGGGGCCGGAGCCAGTGCGCCTGCTGGCTCAAGATCCGCCGAATCGAATGCACCTCTTGCGACAAACGCAATCGTTGTCGCTCCCCGAAAACAAACTCGACATCGCATCCAGCACTCCGCGGCCCTTTCTCGATCGATCAACCGAGCACCTTCTGTCACCGGTGATGGCGCCGTGAACAAAGCAAGCAGCGTGCCGCTTGGAAATGGTGATGGTCCAGTTACGTCGCGCCACGTGCATGCGACAAGTCGTGGACAAGGGTCTTGGATCTGACAATCGCGCTGTAGGCTTCAACACATACTTCGCAGTAGAAAATCGCCTCCTCTGTTGGAATCCAGGAGACGTCGATCTCGCCTCCAATCAATATCATGGGAGCGGAGCCTGCCTGGACGCTACACTCGACCACCCGCAGAGTACCTGCAGTGCATGGTTCTGCACGCCGACAACTGGTTACGCTGTCCACACTTGTCTCATTATAGCCAAGAGCGTCAAACTGCGTGAGCGCTCAAGCATTGCGCTCCAGATGACCATTTAAACAGCCATTGTGGAAAATGTTACATGCCTCTGTGTCGGGTATAGCGCAATCCGCGTACTGACTTGCGTGCTTCCAGCCAACCGACAGCCGGTGCGCCTAGTCCGCCTTCGTGAGGAGAGCGCCAAACTATAGGCCAGACGCTAATGCAAAAAATCGCAAGCCGCAACGAGTCTGGGCTGATTGGTTTTGATCCACGCATGACATCGCGAGTCAACTACAAGATCCGGTAGATGCGAACGCCAATTTGAGGCCTTAGCTTCCGGCCGTGTTCTCCTGCCGATCATCAGGAACATCAGAGAGCGGAACGACGAAGCCAAGAACGAGCAACAAGAACGAGCAAAACGGCGCTATATGATTCGCAAATCACGGGGCTACGGAACGCAGGTCTCGAGCGGAATCCTCACTGTTCTAATTTAGTGCCGAGCAGGCGATGGATGGCGGGACGGGTATGCCGACGGAAGATCGATCAGCAAAAAATCGACTTGTGGAACCTCAACCGATCGATGTGATCACGCTGATCGATGCCCTTGCAAGATCGGATCCCGAGAGGGACGCGCTGAGGTTCGGCGCAAACAAACTCAGTTACAGGGCACTACGATCAAAATCGGATGTCCTCGCAAGGAGATTACGAGAGCAGGGCGCTCACGGCTCGGTGATCGGTTATTGGGGGGAGCGAAACCTCGACTGGGCAACGGCGGTCGTCGCAATTCTGAAGGCTGGATCAACGTACCTACCGCTTGATCCATCGTTACCAGCGGCTCGTACATCATTCATGATCGAGCAGAGTCGCTGCGCTTTGATTGTTGGGCCAAATCAGCTGGATTCGCTTAGGCCATTCCAGGCGGGCAGCAAGTGCTCCACCCGATTCGTAACGATTGAGGCGACGCTGCGGGAGAGTGAGGCGTCGTCTGTTCTTCCGTCATTGAGCGACGATGGGCACGCCTACATTCTGTTTACGTCCGGTTCTACGGGGCAGCCTAAAGGCGCAATGATTGAGCGTGCAGCCTTAAACAATCATTTGGCGGCAAAAAGTGATGCTCTAACCCTCACTTGGACGGATTGCGTCGCGCAGACGGCATCGCACTCCTTTGACATCTCGCTGTGGCAGCTTCTGGCAGGACTTTGCGTCGGAGGCTGCACCGCGATCATTGATGATGTGACGATGCAATCGCCAGTATCGCTTCTTCAAGCCATTCAAGGACACGGCGTGACCGTCGTTCAATTCGTTCCATCGATGCTTGGGATATTTGTTGAATATCTGCAGTCCCTTCCGGCGGCTCAGCGAGCTTTGGACAGCTTGCGGATTATTTCTACGGTCGGAGAAGCTCTAACACCCGGACTAGCACGGGCGTGGCTTGCCTTATATCCTCGTGCCCCCATTCTTAACCATTACGGACCGACCGAGTGCGGGGACGGCGTCACCCACCATCTGGTCTCCGTGCCGCCTGCGCTGTCTGACACTTATGTGCCGATCGGAAGACCGATTTCTAACCTGAAGGTTTTTGTCGCGGACGGGGCGCGCCTGTGCAACACGGAAGAGGTCGGTGAAATCTGTGTTAGCGGCGTTGGTGTGGCTGGCGGTTACGTCAATGACGATGTCCGTACCAAGGAGGCTTTTGGGCCAAATCCGTTCTCGGATGACCCGTCATACCAGTCCCTATACAGGACAGGTGATCTCGGGCGCGTCCGTTCCGACGGTCTCTTGGAGTGTCTCGGTCGACGGGACCGTCAAGTCAAAATACGCGGGCACAGAATTGAGCTCGGAGAAATCGAGGCCAGACTCTCCACACATGAATTGGTACGTGGCGCCGTGGTGGTCGCCTCAGTCTGCACAGGCGTAAAGCTTACCGCGAGAGACATCGTCGGGGCTGAGGAGGGTACGGGATTCAAGCGACTGATCGCGTATGTGTTGGCTCCGACTGAACTAGGGGAGGGCGAGCTTCAGAATTATCTTGCCGAAGCGCTGCCCAGCTACATGCTCC
The DNA here is from genome assembly GCF_024199855.1 of Bradyrhizobium sp. CCGB20. Classification (NCBI taxonomy): domain Bacteria; kingdom Pseudomonadati; phylum Pseudomonadota; class Alphaproteobacteria; order Hyphomicrobiales; family Nitrobacteraceae; genus Bradyrhizobium; species Bradyrhizobium sp. CCGB20. Next base: position 1,823,335 of record NZ_JANADN010000001.1, read on the forward strand.
CAGAAAGGATCATCCATGTCGGCGGAATTCCACTGACTCGAAACGGAAAGGTCGACCTTGGGGCGTTGCCGGATCCGACCAATATTCGCCCCCCACTGCCGACGCCATTCGAGGAGCCGCAAACTGAGCTCGAAGCCAAGCTGTGTCAAATTTGGTCCGGCATTCTGCGTATTGCGAACGTTGGCGTGAATGACCAGTTCATAAGCCTCGGCGGAGACTCGCTTCGGGCGGTGCTCATATTGGGCCAGGTGCAGACCCTGCTCGGAGTGCGACCGGATTTCAAACTGATCGTGAATGGAACGATCCGATCTCTTGCGGCGTCGATCTCTGCCCGACTCGAATCCAAACTGTGCCCAGCCCCTAAGTGCGGCACGCTTACGCGATCGCCTCTGACGCGAGTTCAGGAGCACCTTTGGTTTCTTTCGCAGCTCGATCCGTCTGCCAAAAACTACATCATACAAGGGGGCCTGCGAATAAGAGGCGTTATCGATCTGGCCGCGTTCGAGCGCGCCTGGACCGATGTTGTTCGTTCCCATCAGGCGCTTTCGGCACGCTTCATCGACGAGAACGGTCCGGTTCAGGTTTTCGATGACCCGCAACGCGTAAGTCTTGAAGTGGCTGATGCATCTCATCTCTCGGCGGAGGAAGCTGAGGAGCTAATTGCACAGTTACGGCGAACGGAGATGAATGGCAGCTTTGATCTTACCCAAGGCTATCTGTTTCGTGCGCGCATGATACGATTTAGCGCTGATAGACATCTCGTACTGATCACCGCTCACGAAATCATCATCGATGCCTGGTCGATCTCCGTTCTGCTCAGGGATCTTCGACAAAGGTACGAAAATCCCGCGGCGTTCGTGCCAGAGAACCGCATCACACTTTCGACCTACGCGGTCTGGGAGACAAAACACACAACGCCAGAGACACTGGTCAATCAACGAAGTTATTGGCGTCGTCAGATTGGTGATGATCCGCCGGTGCTTTCTCTTGCAACGAGACGGGTGCGGCGCCAGCCAAATTCCTATCGCGGCGCCTCGCATGCGGTGCTGCTTGGCCGCGAGCTCTCCAACCAGATACGGGAGTTTGCGCGGCGACATAGGTGCACCACGTCGACAACACTCCTCGCGTGCTTCAAGCTGCTGCTGCGGATGTATAGTGGTCAGGACGACATTATCGTTGGCATACCGCACGTCGTACGTGATCAACCCGGCAGCGCCGAAATTGTCGGCTTTCTTCTGAATATGCTGCCAATCCGCACCGCGATCGATGTCCACAAGTCCTTTGCGGTTCATGCCTGCCGCATCCAGGACCTAGTCAGTAGTGCCATCGCAAATTCAGCATATCCGTTCAGCTGGATGGTGAGGGATACCCGTCTGTACCGCGAAGCGGAACGATCACCGATCTTCCAAGTCATGTTCAACATGTACTCCGAAGCCGCGGAACCACCTGGCCTAAATGAGTTGGATTTGACGTTCCGTGAATACGACACCGGCTATGCAAAATTCGATCTGACACTATACGCACAAGATCAGGGCGATGAAATTGCCCTCCAGCTAGCGTATGCGGAAGACGTATTTTCCGGCGATCTGATTGTTCGCATGGCCGAAAATCTGCGCTGCCTGATTGCAGCGTGCATTGAGAACTCGCTTGCGCCCATTAAAGATCTGAGCGTCCTCAGTGCGTCAGACGTCACTATGCTCGACTCGCTGAATAGCTCGGCGCAGCCATATGAGACTGAATGTCCAATTGTCGAGGCGTTCGAGCAAACCAGCGTCTCGAATGGGAGCAGGGTGGCATACTTTGGTGATTTCGGTGAGATCACGTTCGGCCAACTGCGTGAGCGCGTTGCAGCTATCAGGTCGCTACTGCGGGCTTCGGACGTGGGGGCTGACGATGTGATTGCCATGCTGGTCGATCGGTCGCCAGACGTGGCCGCTGTTATCCTAGCGGCACGAGCTTTGCGCTCCATTGTTGTTCCTATATCGCCGAATTATCCGCGCGATCGGATCGAAGATATCCTGCGAGATTGTCAAGCAAAGCTTTTAGTTCACGCAAATGCCGCTGAACTTGGTGTTGACTTACCGTCGGTCTGTCTATTGACCCTACAAGGGGCCATCGCACCCACGCAGGACTTTGAATACTGCGACAAGCGAACAGATCAGGGAATTTCAAACCTTATATACACGTCGTCCTCAACCGGGAAGCCGAAAGGGGTTGCTATACCGGAATCCGCAATTCTCAATCGACTGAACTGGATGTGGCGACGCTTTCCCTTCGATTGTACTGACGTTCTGGTTGTTCAGAAGTCAGCGTCACTTGTTGCGTCCGTTTGGGAGTACTTTGGGGGACTTCTCAAGGGTGTGCCTACGCTGATCCTAACCCATGAGCAGATGCTAGATCCAGATCTGTTGCTATGCGCATTGGCAGAACATCGCGTGACACGCTTATTTGCCTCGCCGCCTCTCCTGTCCGGCGTCATCGCGTCCCAAGAACGGCACCGGCGACCGACCGCCTTGCGGCTGGTCACAAGCAGCGCCGAACCGATGCCTTCCTCGCTCCCCGTTCGCTGGCGTGCGAACTTCCCGAACGTGCCGTTGTGGAACTTCTATGGTGCTACGGAATGTGCATCCAATGCAGCAGTCTACGAAGCATCGGATTCCTACGACGAATCGTCGCTCGTCCCTGTCGGGCGCCCAATCGATAACGTCAAGCTCTACGTGCTCGACCCTCAGTTGAAGAAAGTCCCTGTTGGAGCCGCCGGCGAACTCTGCATCGCCGGACGCTGCGTGAGCGCCGGGTACTGGCGAGATCAAGATCGTACCAATCGCTCTTTCGTGCCTAATCCGTATGATGAGGGTCAGTACGGCGTTCTTTATCGAAGCGGTGACGTCGCACGTATCTCAACAAGAGGGCTTCTCGAGATCTGCGGCCGATCGGACAACCAGATCAAAGTACGAGGCTTTCGGATCGAATTGGAGGAGGTCGAAACCACTCTTGAGGCTCATCCGGCAATCGCCAAGGCCGCGGTCGTCGCAGACGGCATTGATAACCATCGCCGCCTGACCGCTCTCGTTGTTCCGGCTCGCGACGGCTTAAGCTCCGGAGATATTGTCGCCCGCCTGCGCCAATCATTGCCGTCCTACATGATTCCCGCCGCCTTCCGTTTGGTTGACAGTATCCCTCTTACCGCGAGCGGGAAGATAGATCGTTCTCGCCTGTCGTCCGTTCCTCACCGCGAGGTTGGGCCAACTCCAACTGCTGAGCCTCGCACGAGCAAGGAGCGTATTCTTGCTGACATCTGGCAAAATCTATTAGGCGCCAGGTGCGTCGGTCTCGATACGAGCTTCTTCGAGATGGGCGGAGACTCTCTTCTCAGCGTGCGCTGCGTCACGTTGGCGCGCAAAGCCGGGCTGAATTTCACAGTCCGCCAACTCTATCGAACACCGACCATCAGGGAATTGGCGGCAGACGAAGCGACTGCTACATTCCATACCGTTCCTTTCGCGGATGGCTTATCACCAACGACTCCCGTAACCTCATCTTGGAACCGTCTTGCCGGCTTCGATGAGCACTTCAACATCGGAGATCTGTTCTTCTTGCCTAGCGGCGTGCTGAAAATCCAAATGCTGGAGCACGCCCTTAGCTATGTCATGGATAGGCATGAAGGCCTCAGACTCCGTATTGCTCGAACTGCCGATGGTCTATGCCTGACAATCGCACCTTCCGTGGCCGAACGCCTGGTGGAAGAGATCGATCTTGTCGGAATGACGGGCGTACAGCAACGCCAGGCAATCGAGAGCATCTCAGCAAGACGCCAGCATATGTTTCGATTTGACGGCCACATGGCTCTTGTTAACATCACGGCCTTTCGCACAACGGAAAGCGGCGACTACTATCTGCTAATCTTGATGCATCATTTTATAGCGGACGGGATAGGGTATCGACTGTTCCTGGAAGCATTGGATACAGCGTACAAAGTCCTTGCCTCAGGCCGTGCTGTGAGCGCTCCCGTGCAAATGCTCTCTCCCTGGCTGAAGCGCCTTGAGCAATACGCGAACAGCGAAGCGCTAGCCGAGCTCAAATACTGGGAGGGGATTGACTACCATCAGTTCAAGTTCTGCGTGAGCGATACTTCATTAAACAGTGCGAGATTTTCGAAAGTTACCGCGAGAGAGCTGCATTATGCGCGGCTTGAAGGTCGCATGGATGAAGTGAACTGCCGATCCTTTTGGGAAGATCAGGCAAAGTACCATTTAGAGATTGGAAAAAATGCGACAGCTGATCTCTTCAGTATTGCACCTAGATTGGCGCATTGTCAGGACGTTGATGTGTTTCTTGCCGCTATATCTGGCGCCTTTGGACGCGTCTTCGGCAACTACTCGCTATGGATAGATAGCCTTACCTCATTCCGAGGTCAGCTGTTTGACGATTTCGATCCATCTCAGATCATCGGAAATATCAGCGAGCTTGTTCCGCTCCCCTTGAGCCTTTCTGGAAAGGAACATCGCCGCGATCGTGCTCTTTCGATATACCGCCAGCGTCATGCCCTGCCGCGCATGGGAATGGGGTTTCGGGCCCTGAAGTTCCTAAACCGAGATCCAGCGGTGCGGCGACGGATCGATCGCGTGCCCTTACCCAGAATTGGATTGAACTATCGAGCGGGTGTGCAGTGCCATTTTCCACGCCGTCTGTTAGCCAGGGAACCTTCTCCATTCTGGATCGGCGAAGACATGGATGAAGCATCTACGATTCACCTCTTCTGGTTCGACGTCGGATATCACGCCGGACGTCTACAGATTGAGACGAGGTACAATCCAACCGAGGTCAGTTACGAGGTGACCTGCAATCTTTGCAAGGTGTTGCAAGGGGAACTGTTGCAGACGATCAGCGAATTTGAAAGAGCTGGCGACGCTATCATCGATGAATGAGCCAGATGCGGAATTCGCAGTTGAGCGCGATCGCGAGGGGATGCGAAGGAGAAAGACGCATATTGATCTATCGGACTCAAATATCTTGAGCCTAATCTTGCGGCTCGCCATTCCGTCAGTTGTTGGCTTATCAATCAACGCGTTGCAACAGGTCGTAAATGCGATCTTTGTTGGCGCGCTTGGCGCGCAAGCGATCGCAGCTGTCAGTATGACATGGCCGATCGTGGTGTTACTCACCGCCGTCGGACAGGGGATCGGCGTTGGAGCCGGGTCGTCTATATCTCATCGTCTTGGTACGGGTGAGCACCTGGAAGCGAGTCGCGGCGCGAGTACCGCGCTCGCTCTCGCTGCTCCGATCGGCATCGCTGTTACCATTGCTCTGCTTCTAAGCCTGCGAGGTGTCTTCGTAACGCTCGGGGCGACTCCAAGCATCATGTCTGTTGCGCTCGACTACGCGACGACGATTTTGTTCGGGTACACCGTAATGCTTCTAAACATCGTCAACGGCTTTATCGTCAGAGCTGAAGGCAACACACGATTTAGCATGTGGACGATGATCGCGGCCTTTACTCTGAATGCTGTGCTTGATCCCGTGTTCATATTCTTAATGGATCTCGGTGTGCGGGGCGCTGCCCTCGCAACGTTGGTATCTCAGATCGCGGCTATTGGCCTCTATATTGCGTATTTTATGCAGCTTCGCGGGACAGTCCGCATCAGGATATGTCACATCTCGTTCCGACCAGATTCCATCAAGCAACTTGTATTAATAGGAGTACCGGCGACTATGACCAGCATTCTATCTGCTGTCGCCGATATGCTGTTGTACGGAGCTGCTGCGCCGTTCGGCGACGAGGCCATCGCGGCCGTGGGAATTGTTATGCGGATCTTGACGATCGGCTCACTGCCTATCATCGGCTTCTGTATAGGCTCTCAAGCTGTCTTGGGATTCGGTTGGGGCGCGCGCGACTTCGCCCACGTGCTGAAGACCGCGAAGTTTATGCTCTCTATAACCCTGGCCCTCTCCGTTGCGTATTCTGCGGTCGTCGTGAGTTTCGCCCGACCTTTGGTCGGCCTGTTCAGCGATAGCGAGAAGGTCACGGAAATTGCCATCTCAACCTGCATCGTCTTCCATCTCTTTTTTGGTCTTTTTGGTGTTCAGAGTGTCGTAACCACGATGCTTCAATCGTTCGGAAAAGCACGCCTCAGTGCAGTGGTGTCCTTCGCCAGGCAAGGCTATCTCTTCATACCCGCCGTACTGCTATTGCCGGTCATATTGGGCTTCAACGGATTGTTGGTTAGTCAAGCAATCGCTGAGTTGGGCGCTGGAATGATCGCGCTGTTTGTCATGTTCTACCAGTTCGCAGAGCTCAGACGAGCGCTGCGGCAACCGGCTTCGGTCAGGTAGCGCCGTAGCGGGTGGTCGGAAAATGGAGGCGTCCGGCGGGTAGTCCCCAGAGTCCAGTGCGCTGCTGGCGGAATCACGGACAAAGGGAGGGCGACCTTCGTGTCGCACGAGCGGGCGCTTCTGTTTCGCAAGACCATCAATGTCAGTTCGATGGAGAACAGATCTATCTGTCGACCGTCACGGCCAACGGACCGTGGCGGTGAGCGTCCGGAGCGGCATCCCGTCGACTTCGACGGACTGATGCAGGTCGACCTTTCGCATTCGCAGCCGAATACTCCTGAGCGATCCCGCGGCTTCGGCAGTCTCCCGTGAGGCACCGAGCGCTGACAAGAGGGATGAGAGCGCTCGACTCGCTCTAGCATTTCAACGAACGTGAATTCAAGGCGCTCGGTACGATCCGGGTGGGTGGTCGCATGGAAGGCGTCCGTTCTCCCCTACGGCCAACATTGCAGATGAAAGGTTGCGAGCAAAGAAGTAATCCCACTTTCTCTGCGGGAAAGGGTTCGTGATCTTTTGGCAACGGGCACCATCGGCGCGATTGTCGGAGTTGCCGGTGGCAAGGGAAGCGCAGTTTTCGGCGAGCTCGTGTCTGATCTGCCTTATGGCGTCCCTAAGCTACTCGTGAGCAGCGCGAGGCCAGCGCCGTTCGCCGAATTGGCCATCTACAACGACATCATCCTCTACCCGACGATCGTCGATCTCTTCGGGATTAACGCCTTACTGAACGGGTATTGAAGAATGCAGGGCGGGCCATTGCGGCCATGCGATATGTGCCCACGAAGCATGAACGGGAGAAGTAGATCGTTGCGATCACAGCCTTTGGCGTGACGATTGCGGCAAATCAGTGTGTGGCTCGACTCGCCGAGGCTGGCGTAGATGCGATTGTGTTTCCCGCCAACGGGTCGGGTGGCCGTAGAATGGAGGAGCTGATCGTGGGCGGCGAATTCGGCGCTGCGATCGATCTGACAACGACAGAGCTGGCATTTTTCGCAATCCTGGCGCTGACAGGGTTTGGCTCGAAGGGGTGAAGGACAATCTCGGAACACTCGGGTCTGCAAACTGAACTGCCACATCAACGATACCGAATTTGCCGAGACTGCCACCACGTGGGGTCGCGCGAGCGATATTCTGCGCGCTTCGATGGTGTCAGATGGGGCACCTAACAGATCGGATCATGCGGCCAGCGTGTTCGAACATTGTGGCTTTGAAGGGTTTACTCTCGACGAGACTATTTCAATGTGTTTCGGTCACGGCGGCTCCTGGAAAGACCGATATCGCTCCGAGGCAGAACTGATCGCGGATGCAGAGCGATGCTGGAATAAATTCATCTTGCCCAAAGAGGCTGAGCGCGAGGCTAATGCGAGAGCAGCAGAAGCATTCATTGAGAATGCGAGAAGGAAGCGCGATATCCAGGCGCGCGCAAATGCGGTAACCGCGACGCCGTTCATATACCAAGACCCTGCGACGCTGCCTCGACGTGACAACCTCTACGGTGGCCACTTTATCCGAAAGTACGTGTCATCGACGGTGGGCGGAGGTGGCGGAGGCAAGTCATCCCTCGAAATCATCGACGCGTTAGGGATGATCAGTGGCAGTCCGCCGCTTAGCGTCTGGTACGTTAACCTCGAGGACCCGATTGACGAGATACAGCGCAGAGTCACGGCCGCCGCCATGCACCACGACATCAACCCGAAAGTATTGAACGAGAAGCTGTTCGTGGACTCCGGGCGTGATCAATCGTTTGTAGTCGTGACGCAGCGGGGTAGGGAGACGAAAGTCGTCGAGCCGGTGGTGGAGGCGATAATCGCTGAAGTGCGGGGAAAGGGAATTGATGTCTTGATCATTGATCCGTTCGTGTCAACGCACGAAGTTGAGGAGAATGACAACAACAAGATTCAGCAAGTAGCCAACCAATTCACGCGCATCGCTAACGAAACGAATGCATCAGTAGAGTTGGTCCACCACATCAACAAGGCATCAGGGGATGGCAAGTCAGAAGTAACGGCGGTTTCTGGTCGTGGTGCTGGCGCGCTTAAAGATAAGGCGCGTGCGGTGCGGGTAATCAACACTATGAGCGAGAAGGAGGCCAAGAAAGCTGGTATCGATCCCAAAGACCGGTTTTCCTACTTCCGTGTGACCAACGTTAAAGCCAACATGTCGAAGCGATCCGGGCAGGCAGATTGGTACAGGATCGTGTCCGTGAAGCTTGGTAACGGCACGAAATGGTCCGCCGGGGATAGCGTTGGCGTTGTAGAGAAATGGCAGTGGCCGTCTGAAGAAGCTACGGCCAACGACGTTACGACGGAGCAACTTGGCGAACTTAAGCGACGGCTGAGCTTAGCTCCGCACGGAGACAATCACCAGGCGAAGGATTGGGCCGGGTGTGTCTTCGGCGAAGTTCTTGGCCTCGATGCCAAGGCGGACAAGCGCAAAATCGGACTATTGATGAAGGCGCTCGTAACGGCAGGCCACTTCGCCGTAGTCGAACGGAAGTGGACAGGGGGAGGCAACGGCCAATGTTCGAGGGCGCCCCAGACCCCACCACCCACTGGGTGGGGTGGGGAGTGGCGATTCATAACCCCATCCGACACCCCACCACCGCCTTATATCTATAAGGCGGATGGTGGTCGTGTGGTGGCCAGATCGTAACAAGACATCAAAGCCAAGCAATGTGGTCGCATGCAGCGGTCGCAGTGGCATCATTTTGTCTGCAAAGGGAACTAGAGCGTGACAAAAGTACCCAACGTGCTCGAATTCAGCTCAGAGCTAAGAGAAGAAATCGCAAAGGGAGAAGAGATTTCAGGACGGAAACAAGACGCCGAGCGGCGAGCGCATCAACTCAACGAGCGTGTTCGGTCGGGGCCAACTTCTGAAGAGCGAGCAGCCGACGCTGAACGAGTGATGCGGGGAGAGACGCTGCCCGACTTCGACGGTGAACTGGAAAAAGGCGCTGAGAGAATTACACGCGCTAGGCTCAGGACTCATTGATTGAGATAGAAGGCGAGGGAGGCTGCGATGCAGATCGCCGAGAAGAAGGTGTGAGCGCATCGGTCGTAGCGGGTGGCGATGCGTCGCCAATCCTTGAGTTTGGCGAATAGATGTTCGATCTTGTGACGGGAGCGATAGAGGCCTTTGTCGTAGACGAGCGGCTGCTTGCGGCTTCTGGTCGGCGGGATGCATGCTTGCATGCCTTTGGCCTTCAGGGCCGCACGGAACCAGTTGGAGTTGTAGCCGCGGTCTGCGATCAACGCCGAGGCGGGCGGCAGGGCTCCGAGCATCACGCGAGCGCCCTTGCGGTCACTCATCTGGCCTTCCGAGAGCAGCATGACGAGCGGCTTGCCAACGTCGTTGCAGACGACGTGGAGCTTGGAATTCAACCCGCCTTTCGTGCGGCCGATGCAGCGGGAAAGAACCCCTTTTTTAGGAGGCTCGCAGCCGTTCGGTGCGCCTTCAGATGCGTGGAATCGATCATGATGCGCTCTGGCTTCGGTCCTTCCGCCGCCAGGGTGGCAAAGATCCGATTGAACACGCCGAGCCGGCTCCAGCGGATGAAGCGATTGTAGAGCGTCTTGTGCGGACCGTAGCCCCTTCAGCGCGTCCTTCCACTGCAGACCGTTGCGAATGACATAGACGATGCCGCTGACAACGCGGCGGTCGTCGACCCTCGGCACGCCATGCGCCAACGGAAAACACGGCGATATGCGCGCCATCTGGCGCGCGCTGAGCAGAAACAAATCACCCATCAAAGTCTCCGAATCAGGAGACCTTGGATCACGCATCAATCAAAATTAATAGGTCCTGAGCCTAGAAGATGCCGAGAAGGTGCAGCTTGCGCGTATTGAGACGTCACGAAAGACGGCGGCGCGAGGAATCAGCGACGAAATGCGGCCGCACTATCAGCGTGCGATGAAGAAGCTAGTTCCTTTACTCTGCGATGCGCATGCGGAGTGGAAAGAGATCGTCGCAATGAAGCGCGCCATGCTCAACCAAGGACTTCAACTATACGGGATTTTCGAAGTCGAACCCGACTTTCTTGGCTTACCCGATGACCCGACGAGCGATCTCGCCGGATTTTTACGGGAATGTGTCGGCGCGGGATATCTTCGTTCGCTTCCAAAAGAGTTCGAGCGATGATGAAGCGCGGTTATGAGATCGCAGCCGGCGGACCATTTGACTGGAGTATGGCGGCGGCGGATTCGTGTCTGCCATTGATGGCAAGTCGATTGTTCCCTCCGATCCTGGCGGAGAGGTCCGACAACATTTGCAAGGCTATGCGCTGCGGTGGCGTTCCCTGATCGAGCAAAATGGAAACTACTTCTGCTTTCTTCCGCACGCGATCAAGAATCCAATGTGGGGTGAAGCAAAGCGACTCTTGTTTGATCACAACGAGGGTGAAGTGATCGCTACGACGTTGAGCGGTCTGGAGCTTCGCTGCGATGATCATGGCCTAGCGATGCGGCTAGTGATCGGAAATGATGCGGCACGACGTAAAGCGTACGAAACAGTCGAGAGTGGCGAACGCACCGCGCTATCGGTCGGAGTGACTATGCGGGGGGAGTGTGTTGAGGTCGATGATATTCGCGTGAAATGGTGAAGAGCGCCACCTTGCACGAAATCAGTTTGGTAGGAGGCGGAGCTTGTAAGCCGGCGTTTTGCAGCCTCGTCGATGCGGATGCCGATCGTTCGCTGGAGATAGATTCTAAGACGCGTAAGATTCTCAACGACGGCGCCGCGCGCGACTTCATGCGCGCTCTTCAGAATCTCGCTGATGCTTTTGAACAAGATCGCCGCTGAGTTTCAGGCAGCGGCGTGCTGCGTTCACAGCATCCCGGTGTGAGGGCTGCGACCCGGTCGGTGGGGATAGGTCATCGGCCGGGTCAACAACAAGAGAGGAAGCTCCGATGCCTTTTTCTGGCGTTCATATCGCTTGCGGTTTTACTGGCTCGCACGGTGGGTCAAATGGACAGGTCGCTCTGCTTGGCCCCGCTGTTTGGTCTCAAACAATGAGCGCACCAGGCACTACTAGCCAAGTCAGCCCGCACGAACGATTCCCTGATGGCCCAGGCGAGCCGGTCTTCTCCCTTTATTCATCGCAAGACATCTACTTCGCGATCGGAACGGCGCCCGACGCGACAAGCGGCACACGTCGATTCCTCCCAGCCAATACTGCGGTTGATATCTTCGGCGATCGTGCCGGTGGAGAAAAGGTGGCTTGGATTCTGGCGTAGCCATCACGGGCGGTCTGCGGAAGGCCGCAGACTGCGCTTGTCCCGCCCGCGACACCAAGCGGCCCACGCCATTCGTCCGTAATGGATCAAAAGCTGAAAGTCGGCTGGTTGAGCTACAAGGTCAGCTTTGGGCCACAAGGCGACATGAGTATTATATAAAAGAGGCCGCCAACTGGAGCGGCCTCGTATCATTGCCTTCTGAAAATCCTGGAATTGAAGACGGCCGTTACTTCGAGAACAGGCCCAACTCCATTGCGGACCTCGACAGCAAAGCGCTGATCCAGACACCCTTCGATGACTGCTGCACGGGCTGCGTCCATGAGAGCATCAAGCGCCACCTCGTGCGCCGCTTCGGCGTCCGGCAAATCCATGCCTTCAGGGTCTCGTGATCCCGCATGCACCGACTTGAAGTCGAAGAAATAGCGCTCCACTGGGGGCTACGTCGGCGGCTGCAGGCCACAAGAATTGACCCACTCGTCAATGTGAGACGCCGTGTCAGCCTCTCTGGCCTTTTTCAGCAATTGATCTCGCTCCGTCCCGGGCGGAAGGCCGGACGCTTGGGGCGGGCTTCCTGCGCGAAAGCCTGCAGCCTCTCGTGGAGAGATTGAGTTTGTTTGAAACGCCGCCGACGATTGGCCATGGCGCGCTCCTTTCCATTCGAGGAAGGCGGGAGCGCAAGTGGCGTTCTCATCACAGATAAAAGCCACGTTCCGTTCTGTGATGAACGACAATAGCGCGGCGCGGGGCTGGGTTCCTAGCTGAATGGTAACTCTTCAAAATACGCTACTCGCAAAATCCAAATTTGGGCATTGCGCTCGGAAACAAGGCCGACGCCAAAGAAGCTGCCAACTGAGGCAACCTTACTGCCGCTTTAGCAGGTTGGCTAAGTCCATCTCGAACGTCTGCTGTGTCTGCTCGAACAGTCTTAGAAGGTTCATTGAGGCTGACGTCCTGTCCCGGGCAACAATCGCTTGCTGGCGCTCAATAATGATCCTGTCCTGATCAACGTGGCGCTGCGCCAGAGTGATCTTTTCATCCAGCGTCATCGGGCTAACGTTCCCTTCTAACGGCGCCCCTCAATGCAGGAAATAGACGCTCGTAATCGCCATCGCGACGAGCACTGAGCCGCCGATAACGGCAACCACGAGACAAATACGAGCTGGGATTGAATATGTATCGAAACGGGGGTGTTTGATCATGGCACACTGTCCCTTCCTGTCTTGCAGGCGGGAGCGCGATCGGTCTCTCAGTCACCGACGCCTATGGCAAAGCCTCGGTCGGTGATGCAGTGACAATAGACCTCTTGCCGGTCAGTTGCTATTGAATGTTCCTCTGTTGGAACACCTCAGTTCGCAATCCGTTCTTCAAAAGTAAAATAGGCCACTGCGAAATTCAATTTAGGCCACTGGTCGGACACAGGCCAGTATCCGAGCCCACCTTAGGAACGGATCGTGAAAAAGAACTTTTGGGGACAATTCGGTCGGATGTCAGCGACGGGTCAAAAGCGACCTTACGGGTTGGTCACCGCAAGGTCTGGTTTACACGGGGAAACGGGCTCATACCCCGCAAGACTCTTCGCTTCAAAAAGGTCATCGGCCGGGTTGGCATCGATCACAGCGACTGCAAGCGTTTGCTGTCTTTGTTCGTCAGAGTTTTAGGTAGTTGAGCGTAGTTCGCCACAATCCGCCATTTCCTTCGGAATTCGGCGGTCGTGTAGGGGAATGCCGACTGCTCGTTCAAGATGATTGGACCCGTTCGCGCGAGGTCGTCACGCGTGATCTTCTCGGGATCGTGCATGTCGCAATAAATCGCTAGTTCCTGCATAACCATAGGCGCCTTGCGCAGGTTAACAGTCAAAGTGGCTTGCCCTTTTCGGTCCCTTGAGAAGAGGTTCAAATCTTCATCTAAGTCGGACCATCGGAGGCCGTCGTGCCATTTACCGTATTCGCTGTGAACCACATCGGTCTCAATGGCTTCTGACACGGGCACGTAAATGCCAATTACATCTTTCTGACTCAGATGGAGGTCGTACTGAAGGGCCTGAGCCAATGACATAGCTTCGAAGCCGTACTGATGCGCGGTTGTTCGAAACGCAACTATCTGTTCGTTAGTAATCGCCTGCCCTCGTAACGCAGGCTTTTCGAAACGAATTTTACTCAGCGCGGTGGACAATCGTCGGCACTCACGATCTTCCAGAAACACTTCGCCGAAGCGAAATAGCACGCGAAGTCTGGAGATAAGCGAGTGGGCTATCGCCACCTTGCCAGCGCCGACCCAAACTCTGTGCCAGGCAATAAGATCACGCGGCCTAATTTGCTTGAGCGACGTTCGACCGTGCTCGCGGATTAGACGCTCGTACAACCTTATATGCCTGACTCTGACAGCATGGTTGAGTGCGGCGAACGGCGAATGCGGATCAGCGCGAAACTCTTCAATCAAACGTTCAAGCGTGTAGCGCATCTCTGGCCCTCAGTAAGCGTTCAAGAGAATGAGAATCACCAGTACCGCGCCCACTATACCAGCGATGCCTTCCGCGCTGACCCGTGTACCCAAGACGGCTATTTCCATTCGCTGTCGCTGACGCACGGCCCAATCCTTTCAATCTCAGCGTCCCGACTCTCTCTGGGACTTCAGGAGTACATTGGATGTGCGCTGCCCATGACGACAATGACCAAAAGCCCAAAATGCCGATGTCCAGAAAAATCAGGTACTTAGCTGACACTAAGGGGCTTCATCACTCATGGCAAAAGAGCGCGCATCCCTTGTGGCCGTTTACGCTTTATCCCTAAGCGATTGGAATGCTTGCAGCATTCGTGCGCGGCCTCAGGCGCATCGGGGACCGAACAATCAAATGACTGATCACATAAACAACCCCAGACATATCAACTGCCTAGTACGGTTCAGCGCTCTTTACGGTAGAGCGCTGCACCCCTAAGGAAAGCGACTGGTCTTCGCGGTGGCATGCTATCCCTTGATCAGGCAAATCTCTCATCAGCTTTGTGAGCTGCGTCCTATGGCATTTCCGGCTTGTCGGTACCAAAGTCGAACAGCGGGCCGATGCTGATGTCACCGGTGTTCGCTCTTTTTGAAGTTCGCGCGATCTTGCTCGGCGCGCTCTTTCTTTCGATCTTAAGCAGACGAGGGTCCTTATTCGATACTTTTCTGAGCTTACCGGCCTCAGGGTAGTTGCAGGGGATGTGCCAATGAGCCCGGCTTGGCTCGCTTTAACTTCATCGCTATTTCTGGCCACCAGTGAAGTAGCAGCGCACATTTGCGGAAGAATTTCCAACCGGACCACTGGCTCTCAAAAAAAATGACGATCATTCCACATTCGATTAACGCCAATCGTTCGTGGGGTTGTCGCTTCATATCTGTATTGTCCGAAATGATTGCTTTTCCCCCGGCAGCAGCGAACCGCTTCACCCAGGGAACATCACTATGGGGGACGTAGTCAGGATCATCCTTGGTGGGCGAGTAATCCTTCGCGCTCTCCACCTCAAACTTGCCTGATATGAGTTTTTGCAACTGACGTTCGTTGGCGAAAGTCTGGAAGACCCTAACCATTGCAATCGGAACGTTCTCGTCGAATGCGATCTTCAAGCAGCTCTTCGCAATTGATTCTCGAATTTCACGGCTTCTCGAACTTGGCGTTCGGGTATCTCGAAGATGTCAGCAACAAACTTGACACCACCCTCTACATCAACAGCCTTCGCAATCGTTGCTGTTGGAATTCGACTTGTCTTGAGAACTGGATGGCCAAAAGAGAGCTTCGGGTGGACAATTACGTTGGGCGCAATGTCGGGCCGTGGCGTCCACGCGATCATTTCGCCATGAGGATCAAATTCTACGTCCTCACGGAACGACTTCATTACGACGCTGGGCATCTCATAGTTGTGCGAGCGTAGATCATAGACGAGATTTAGGCCATTTCGCCGAGCAATTTCCGCCACTATCTTGCTCCCGTCTGTTTTGAAGACGATGCGGGTCGCGAACGGATGCGGGTGGTTCAACACCTCGCTGGCTTCGTGCATGATGTTACGAATCTCGCGAAGGCCGACGCCCGCCGTCGCAAAGCGCGCAATGAAACGCAGCTCCATTAGATTCGCGAAACTGACGGCGGTCTTCCCACCGACCTTTCCAAGCTGATTTCGAATCACAGGAAGCTGTTTGCCCGTGTGACCTTCCACCCAGACGCGAACGCTGGCTTGTGCAGCATGGACAAGCTCCGCCGCTTCAGGAATCGTATAGATGCCAGCTTCTAGT
The DNA here is from genome assembly GCF_024199855.1 of Bradyrhizobium sp. CCGB20. NCBI lineage: Bacteria > Pseudomonadati > Pseudomonadota > Alphaproteobacteria > Hyphomicrobiales > Nitrobacteraceae > Bradyrhizobium > Bradyrhizobium sp. CCGB20. Next base: position 1,839,159 of record NZ_JANADN010000001.1, read on the forward strand.
AGGTCTGGCTGCGCCAAGAATTCCGCTCCCAATCACACGCACCGCGTGCAAAAGAACTTAGCAGTAGAAAAGGCGTCTGGCCAATACCATTCTCTAACGTTGCCCCGGAGTCAGTCGTACCAATCCTTCCGATCACGCGGCAGCACTCGCCCGCGCGCATAACCAGGCGAAGCAAGCTGCTCTAGCCGCCGCTCTAGGAAGTCGTTGGCAACGAGCAACGCTTTGACGGCCTCTCGCGCATCGCCGCCGCAAGTCTCAATGGCCAGATCGGCTGCCGCTTCGAGGCGATCGGGACCGGAGGGCTGGCTGGGGACGGAAGCAGGCATTTGATCGATGTACCAGTTTTGTTCTTGTTCGCAATATGTTCTTATGCGCAACCGGGTACTGGCCTTTTTCCGGCCTCAGTGGCCCAGTTTGATTTTGGGAGTGGCCTAGTTCCGCTTGCAAGGAAGATGAACGAAGCGCTTTGTTCATCTACATGAATAACGGTAATTAGGTATTCTATGTAAGTCACACAGAACCTTGTTACCTCGGTGGGTAACTAAGAGGGGGCGGTGAATTCTGGCCTTATCCGCCCCTTGCAGCGTAGCTTTGCAGGTTCTTGCAATTTGTACGGCGTTGCGGTTGGCGATTGCCTTGGTCGTACATAGCTATACACGAGCGGTTTTCGATGAAGTTTCGCCTAATTATTTGGTCATTAGGGTTTCCAATAGTTAATTTCTTAAGTTTCTTGAAACTATCAATGCGCGATGGTAGTTGTATGTTCAGTTGCTGATGGCGATGTAAAAACAGCACCCCGCTCGAAAGAGCTTCGTGTCTTGCGAATGCAAAGTGGGATTTCGCACAAATAGTCCCCTTAACCGGGGGCTATTTTCGTTTCCACGCCTTTGTTTTCTTCGGTCGCTCAGCTCCGTAGCCCCTGGCAGCCTTATGTACCAAGGCCGTAAACGGTATTGCGTTTAATCGTTCAGGCAGCTGGGGCTTTAGATATGCCGAGGCTACGAACAAAATCACGTCCAAGCTTTTTTGCTTCGCCTGTTCAACGTTGAAAAACACGACATACGGGCCTCCATCAACATCCTCGACGAGAAGCATGTTGCGGCCTTCCGAAAAGTACGCGTGCCCCGCGGAGGCCTCGCGAATGAGGCGGGGCAGGTTTTTCGAAAGCTTTGTTCGGTCGGGGCAGAAACACCGTCGATCTCTCCCCTCACTTAGAATGTAGTGGTCGGGATCTCCATCGCGGACTTCGCGCGCGTAGCAGTGCAGCCCATATGACACGAGCACCCTAAATTTGACCGAGGGGTCGGTCTGGGCAGCCACGTCGATAACAGCGGAATCCAGATGTGTTAGATCGTACTCAACCCCGTCGAAAATCTTCTTCCCATGACTAGACAACAAGACACCCTTAAAACTAGCATGCCGCGCATACCACTACTTTAGGAAAGAATGCAGCGAGTCTATTAACTGTTCGTTAGAACCTGTGGCCAACTAGGAAGGCTTATCCAGTTCGATTTTCAGTTCGACCGGATCGTCCATCTCGGCGCCGTCATAGATTTGCGAGACGTTCATGGCGAAGGTTTTGAACCAGCGAAGGCGCTGCTGGGCAGGCCATCCCTTTTCCGGTTCTGGAATCTTTTTCAGCAGTGCGAGCAGAAGCGGATCGAGGTGCAGGCTCTCGCCGCCGCCACCCCCACCTCCGCCGCCGCCCCCACCATTGCCATCATCGCGCGTCTTGTCTTCTTCACGCTGACCGGCAGCAATTCCGGGCATGACAAGCCGATTGCGCCCCTGTTCGAAGAAGCCTGCTTGGTCGGCTGAGCGTTCGAAAACTTGCCGCGCCTTATCCTTCTGCTTTTCAGCCACTCCGAGCCCGACAATCTCGCGCTCAAGCGCAGCCGTAGGAGGGATCACGCCGCCACGATGAGCGTCGTAAATCGCCTTGTACAATGGCACCGTAAGGAACGCTCGCGCTCGCGCTTCTCGCGCCCGATTGGGATCAACAATGGCGTTACCCAATGACGAGAGCCGATGTCGGCCACCCTCACCCTCAAGAATTCCAAACATGCGAGCCCCGTAAATCTGAGTACGGAACCCGCTACTCTTGACGCTCTGATTTGACCAAGCCGCAAGCTGATCATCGTCGCACTCTCCAGAGCCTACGTTGCTATGGATAGCGTTCGCCATCTCTACGGCGCCGTTTAGGTCAGCATATGGGAACGCAATCGTAGAGCGTTGACGCCCTTGCGCTTCTTCCTTCGAGGCGGCGGTAGCAGTATTCGCCTGATCGCCTTCCATGAGGCTATCTCCTGTCCAACCCGGTGAACTGTATAAGCGTCGTTGTAATGAGCGATATCCAAATTGTCAACGTCGCATGTTGACAATCCGCATTAAGTCGCTTGACTTATCCAAATCTCGCATTAAAAATGTGCGGGTTCCTTGGTTAGGAGGCATTCATGACTAGGAGGGCGGGGAGCCCCGGCGTTTCCGAGCGGCGCGCGGGGCGAGGACAAATAGCAAGGGCCGCTTCCCGGCCATCAACCTAGGGAAAGCGGCCCTTAATCGGGTCTTCTACTCAGGGCTCGTCTAAAGGTAGGACACCAGCCCCTACAAGCGTGGAGATGTCGGTCCGAATCCGGCGCCCTGAGCCACGAATGAGCGGGACCGACGGCGTTGGAGCGCTGCCGATCCCTAGTTACCCACCCCGGGATTGCGCCCCGAAGCGATAACCATCCGGAATATACGCCTTGGAGGGCGTAATTTCTAGAGTCGCTGACGGGCCATCCTTAACCAGAGGATTGCGCCCTCATGAACGTCCTGTCCCGAGAGAAACAAGTCGAAGTCATTGCCGCCCTTTGCGAAGGCGTCGGCGTCCGTACCGCCTCGCGCCTGACCGGTGTCAACCGTGGCACCGTCGCGAACCTGGCCCTCCGTGTCGGGATGGGCTGCATGGAATTGCACGACCGCATCATGGTCGGCGTGCGCACCGACCGCCTAGAGCTTGACGAGCTGTGGAGCTTCGTCGGCAAGAAGCAAAAGAACGTCCAGCGCCACGAAATCAACGCCAAGGGCGATCAGTACGTTTTCATCGGCATGGCCGGAACGCACAAGGCAATCATTAGCTGGGGCGTCGGCAAGCGGAATGCCGAAAGCACTATGGACTTCCTGCACGATCTCCGCAGCCGGGTTATCGGCCAACCTGAGATTTCAACGGACGGCTTCCACCCCTACCGCGTAGCGATCCGCGACGCCTTCGGCGAGAACGCCTCACATGGCGTCATCGTAAAGACCTACAGCGTGACCAACCTCGCCAAAGATGCCGTCACCCGCTACAGCCCGGCTCAAGTAGTAGCGGTAAGCCGCGAAGTAGTATCGGGCGATCCCGAGCAGTACGTCTCCACCAGCTACGTTGAGCGTCAGAACCTTTCACTGCGCATGGCGTCGCGTCGGTTCACTCGCCTCACCAACGGCTTCAGCAAGAAGCTGGACAACCACGTTGCGGCCGTTGCGCTGTATGTCGCGCACTACAATCTGCCGTACCCATGAGGCCCTGCGCACGACGCCAGCGAAGGCGCTGGGGCTCGCGGATCGGGCTTGGACCATCGCACAGCTTGTTGACGCTGCGCTCTCTGTGGCCCCTGCGCTGCCCACGGAGACCCCGCCAGATCGGCGCGGGAAATTCACCGTAATAGAGGGGGGCCGCAGTTAAGCGGCCTCACTCCACATGGTGTCGTCTTCGTCGTTGGTTCGGTGCGAAGTACGCACTCGGACCATCTCTATAGGCGCAATCCCCCCTTCTGGGAACGGCACAAAAATCATGCTCGCGATGGCTTTGGGGTCATATTCGAAGGCCCCATCGCTAAGTAGCGCGCAAATATTGTGTCGGACAAGTTTCTCACTCGCGCCGCCAATTCCATTGTGGTCGTTCTCCCAACGGGAGACGTGTTCAGGAGATAGATCCATTGCGGCGGCAAAATCCTTCTGCTTCATGTCCAGCGCCTTGCGGATAAATCTAACTTCCTTACCGGCCAAGCGCTCGGAACTCTGGGCGCGCGCCATCGCGGCGGCTCGGGCAAGCCCCGGCATGTCGGGGATACCAACCATTTCGTCGCCGCAAGCGGAGCAGCGCTGCACTACAACAGCATTCAAAACTTTGACGACCAAGCCGCCCAAGTCTTCAACGTGCTCTGGCTTCACACTTCTCTCCATCAGTCCATTCTTGCATTTGCAACGCATCGCACAGCCCTTTCAGTCACTTTTTATTCGCCCAGGTCGTGACCACCTTCACCTCTGCAACGTCCTCATAGGCCACGACTACGGCAGTTATTCTTCTACCGTCGTTATCCGTTCCTTCCGCTCTCCATTCCTCTTCTCCATTCTCCTTGTTTGTCTCAACCAATGAGACGGTACAGCGGCCGAGCATGTTGACCACATCGATCTTCTCAATGTCGTCCTTCTTTCGCTCGATCTCAGCATGGTCCGTAAAAAATACCGTTCCGCGTCGCGCAATCCTGCGCAAGCGACCGGCCTCGTGCTCAAATGCCATCGGCTAAGGCTACCACTGTATTCTGACGCGGGTTCCATGGGCTCATGTTGATCTAATGTCAAGTTCCTAGTCCAGTGCCACCTTTGTTATCTCACGAGGTAACGCCTAGATTGTGGCAAACAAGACACATTCCGGCATATATGGTCCTCACATTAGTTGACAATAGGTCAAGTTTTCTTGTCGTGAGGTTCAATTTTCGGGCTGGGAATCGGTTCCTAGTGGGATCGTGGCCCCCTCCGGTGGCCTAGTTTGAAAATAGCAGTGGTCTGATTTGAAATTTGGAACCCAGGTTCCTATGTCAGCTTCGGCTAAAAAGGGAGGCTCAAGTGACCAAACTTTTGAATGCCCGGATCGGTCTCTCTTAGCTGAGATCGCCACCGCCAACTCAATAAAGTGGTTTGGCAAGGGACCCTGGGAGGGTACTTGCTTGCGCTAAGTAAAGTCGCCTGACGGTGCGACAGGGGGAGTGAGCCTATTGCCTGCTCGATACTCACACCCCGCCAAGCCGCCTCAGTTGGCGGCCTCTGTGTGACTCACACAGCGCTTGTCCCGTCGGGCAAAACAGGGGCATGATTACCCTGCGGGGTAACCGTGCAGGCGCCTGCAATCAGCCCCGATGATGCTTCAAGCGGCCGAGCGCTCGACGGCGTTGTCGTGCTTGCAGCAACAAACGTCGGCAACACAAGGCTTGTTCCGGTATACTCCTTCGGTCCGCGGTGACCGCGATCAACCGATAAGATGTGCCCCAGCTCTCGCGGCGGCGAAGATGGCCACGCTAAGTGCGTCCACGATTATCCGATCGTATGAATGCCCGTCCTGCAAGAGCGTGCTGCGGATGGTAGAGCGCACCGAACCGAGCATGTTTCCGCGCCGGTCGGGAACCTGCCCGATAGAGGCGACTTAGTTCGTTGGACGCTTTTCGAGGGCTTACCGATGGCGATCTATGCTTTCGCGGGCACAACGCCGCTGCTTCTTCCTGAACGATTTTTCGTCGGGCAGCTCGAAGGCTGGGTAGTGCTGGAGAATTTGGTCGGTGGACTACTGAAGCGAGCAGCGATAGCTGGCCACGGCGAACGGGATGCGGACACCGATGCGCTGGTGTTCAACGAGACATATACGTTTGACGATGGACACAGCGACACCTTGCATTGGACGATACGAAAAGGCGAGGCTGGCAAGTACACCGGATTGGAAAATCGACTGGAAGGTGAGGCGGTAGGCGAACAAGCCGGTTGCGCGTTCCATTGGAAGTACACGCGCGACACACCGCAAGCGGGCGGTAAGTCCATCAAGCTGAATTTCGACGATTGGTTCTATGCGATCGATGACAGGGTTTGCATCGTGCGAGGTAGCGCTGGGCGTGCGGGAATTCCATTTGCGACGGCGCATGTCACCTACCGGAAGATTTAGCGCTTCGGGCAAAGGCGATGGCCTGAAGCTATAGCTTCCTACCGGTGCGCGAGCTAACCAGATTTTTGATCGACTCGGCCCCCGCGTTCGCGGGAGGCGGCGGCGCACTGCGGACCTCCTTTTGTCGGATGCCAACCGGTACGTAGGGTTTAAGCGGCCATTCGCGAATTCTTACCCCATCATCAGTGAAATCGATTCCAGCGGCTGTAAGCTGATCAAGGACGACCATCAAAGTGATGTCGTGCGGCATACGCCGATCCGATTCCAGATCAACGATTGTGGATTTGTTCACGTTCGCGCCTTCGGCCAGATACGCTTGCGACCAACCGAGGATCGCGCGGGCCGCCCTGATTTGGGCTGCTAGAAGGGAAGTATCTTTCACAAGAATATCCCGGAATCAGTTATTGACACTGGGTGGAAATCCGATAAAACGACGGAATTCCATCTTTTGTCAAGCTAAATGAATCTTCCTGTCCCGGCCAACGACAATATCGGTCCCGATCAGCTTTTACCGTTGAGGGAAGCATGCAAGATCGCGTTTCCACTTGGTGGGAATGACGGTTAGCGGCCTGCGGCGGGAGGCTAGTCGCGGGCACCTTGCGATCATGAGAATAGCAAACAATGATTTCGCAACGCTCCGTAACATCCAAGAAATGGAAATCTATGCCGCGTCGTGGCCGGGGACCTTGCCTCTGTTGGCGTCATGAACGTCGTAAAGGCGGGAACGTCATTGCCCGAGCAACCTGGATCATTATCGACGGGAGCAAGCACATTGCCACGGGATGCTTTGCTGGCGAAAATTCAAAAGCACTGGAATGTCTAGCGCGTTACATCACAGAGAAGTACAGCCCTGTTCGTCGTGAGAGGCTGATTGAAACCATCGATGTCGCGGATGTACTGAACGTCTATTATGACGACACCCGCGCGCGCCAAGCTAACCAGTCCAAGTTGGATGAACGGATACTACGTCTGGCCAGCTGGTGGGGTGGCAAGACGCTCGCAGACGTGAACGGCGAGTCTTGCAGGGCTTACGCGGCGTGGCGTGGCAGCAATGGTGGAGCGCGACGCGATCTCGAAGACCTCAGGGCTGCGATTAACCACCATGAAAAGGAAGGCTATCATCGCGGCCGAGTTCGCGTGGTTCTGCCGGAGAAAGGGCTTCCCCGTGAGCGGTGGCTCACACGATCAGAAGCCACACTGCTTGTATGGACCTGTTGGCGTTATCGAGAGACGCAAACCGTCCATGTCGGCAGTCTCAAGGGTACGAAGGTTGAAACCGATAAGCGGCCGCTGCGGCACGTTGCGAGATTCATTCTAATTGGACTGTATACCGGCACTCGCGCGGGAGCGATCGCCAGCGCTTCGCCGTTCCGAGAACCAGGCAAATCGTTCGTTGATTTGGATTCTGGCATCTTCTACCGGCTCGCTATCGGAAAGCGTGCGACCACCAAGCGGCAAACGCCGGTTCTTCTTCCAAGCCGGCTTCTCGCCCACTTGCGGCGGTGGTCGCGGCTTGGAATCTCGAAGCGCCACTTCGTAGAATGGAACGGGAAGCCGGTTGCTTCCGTGAAGACAGGGTTCGGATCGGCAGTTCGTCTGGCCAAGCTCGACCTCACGATTGGGGAATGTCACGCCTCACACGCTGCGGCATACCGCAGCGACGTGGTTGATGCAGCGCGCGGCGCCAATGTGGGAGGCGGCAGGATTTCTTGGGATGAGCGAAAAGACGCTTCGGGAAACCTATGGCCATCACCATCCCGATCATTTGCATGGGGCAGCGAACGCCATTGGTACGCGCGCGGCACCGAAGAAGAACGTTTCTTTGGTTATTCCTTTGGTTGAGGAAAGAGCGAGGCGGGATATAGCCTCTCAACCGCTTGATCCCACTGGCGGGCCCGGCAGGACTCGAACCTGCAACCAGACCGTTATAAGCGGTCTGCTCGAACCGCCAAGCCGCTAGACCTAATGCACAATTAGCTCCGGCCGCATTGGCTAGCTGCTCAACCGCGCGATATCTCCTTAAACGACTGATAAGGTCTGGTAGCAAACGGAGTTAGTTCGTCAGCTGATAGGGTTCCTAACTGAAGCTTATCGCTCCGTTGAACTCCATTTGACTCACGTCATTTCTGTACGATGCGCCAGGGCTAAGGGGAATTAGCTTCAGGCATCGGCAGCTTGCTGCACAATTTTAGTTCGGCAGACCGCCTTCACTGTCTCGGCTTTTTGCTTCCGACCGTCCGCAATTCGTGACGGATCATGGAGCGGGGCGAACTCGTTCCGGATGATCTGATGGTCGGGCGGATTTCACCTACACGCCTAGAACAAACGGCAAGGCTGTGCGCTTCATCAGACCGCACTTCGGGAATGTGCTTAGGCCAAGGCCCATCCAAGATCAGAATGGCGCGCACAAGAGCTGCCGGCGGTATCAATGCAACTGGCAGAAGCCCACGCGGTATCGATCTACAAACGCCGATAAGCAGTGGGCTGACCAGGGCAACCTCTTGAGGCTCCACATCCAGCTCGCAAGCCGGGGGGCTTGACACCGCGAAAAAAAATCAGTCTAGTTATGCAAGTAATGGGTCTGCCAGCCCTTCGTCGATTGGTCCGAACCCGTCTTAGCGTCAGAGAGGCAATGGTGGAGGAAATTCGTGTCGAGCGGCGAGATAACGTTGCGCACGTCGTTCTGAACCGTCCATCGGTAAGGAATGCCGTGACGCTTGCGATGTGGCGCGAACTGGCCGACATCTTCTTGGGCTTTGCCAGCGATCGGGATGTTCGCGGCGTCATTCTTCGTGGCTCGGCCAAGGACTTTTCCGTCGGCGCCGACATCTCAGAATTCGAACGCATCAGAGAAGACCACCATCAGGCGGCCGCATACGAAGTCGCGGTCGATGCCTGCTCGGGGGCGATTGCCTCGCTGGGAAAGCCTGTCATCGCCGCGATCACTGGCTACTGCCTCGGAGGCGGTTGCCATCTCGCGCTCGCCTGCGATTTTCGTTTCGCCGATCGCAACGCCACAATCGGCATTCCCGCGGCCAAGCTTTCTATCGTTTATGGCGTGAATAGCGTGCAACGCCTCCTCGCACTCACCGGCCTGTCGAATGCCAAGCGGATACTCTATTCGGCAGACCGCTTCGAAGCAGAACAAGCCATCCGAATGGGCTTGATCGATGAGCTTCACGACAACGCCGTCGCGAGCGCCGAGAAGTTCGTTCAGCGCCTGTCTGCCAACGCGCCGCTCTCGATCGCCGGCGCTAAGTTCATGCTGAACGGTCTCATCATGGGTAACGGAGCAATGGATCTCGTGATAGCACAGCGGCTCGTCGACGAAGCGTCTGACAGTAAGGACTTCCGGGAAGGCCGCGAGGCCTTCGTGCAGAAGAGAGCGCCGCGTTTTCTCGGAGAATAGTTCGCATGGTGAGGATTCGAGATTTGGAGAGGGCTCATGAAGCCTGCCAAGTTTGACTATGTCTCGCCATCGACGGTGGAGGCCGCCATCGAGGCACTTGTCGCCTCGAAAGGAGAAGGAAAGCTGCTGGCCGGCGGTCAGAGCCTGCTGCCGCTCCTGAACTTCCGAATGGCGCGACCTTCGGTTCTGATAGATCTCAACCGCATCGACGGGCTTTCCTACATCGAGGACCGGGAGGATCGGATCGCGATCGGAGCGCTGACGCGACATTCCGATCTCGAATGTTCACCGCTCGTCGCTTCAAGGCTTCCCGTCATGGCGGCCGCGATGCGGCACGTGGCGCATCTGGCTATACGCAATCGCGGTACGATCGGCGGCAGCCTGTCCCATGCGGATCCCGCCGCCGAGCTGCCGATGCTATCGGCGTTCTACAATGCAAGGATCTCCATTCAGGGACCGAATGGGCTGCGGGCTGTCGCCGCGGAGGAGTTCTTCATAGATGCCCTGACGAGTTGTCTGGAGCCAGACGAAATGGTCGTGGAAGCTGAATTTCCGATTCTCGAGCACGATGGTTGGGCCTTCGAGGAGATCGCGCGGCGCTTTGGCGATTTCGCGCTGGCAAGCGTTGCTCTTTCCGTTCGTCGCTCGGGCTCAAGCCTCGAAGACGCGCGTATCGCGGTAATGGGTGTCGCGGACACTCCGCTGCGCTTGAAGGAAGCTGAGCGGGAGCTCGTCGCCCTGACGCTTGACGAACAGGCTCCGGAGCTCTTTTCCGAGATCGTCGCATCGAAGGTTTTGCCGAACGACGATCTTCATGCTTCAGGCGAGTACCGCACGCATCTCCTAAAGGAACTGTCCAAGCGCGCATTGCGCACTGCTCTGGCATCAAAGGAGCACGCGGCATGACGGATATATCTGTGAAAGTAAACGGAGAGCGATACGTTATCCGGGACGTCGAGCCTCGCATGCTGTTGTCCGACTTCCTCCGCGATCGGCTGGGGCTCACCGGAACCCATGTCGGCTGCGAGCATGGCGTCTGCGGCGCCTGTACCGTGCTTGTGAACGGCGACAGCGCGCGCTCTTGCCTCATGCTGGCGGTCCAGACCGACGGCGCCGATATCATGACCGTCGAAGGACTGGGGTCGCCCGAAGAGCTTAACGTCCTTCAATCGCAATTCCGCGAGCATCACGGGCTTCAGTGCGGCTACTGCACGCCCGGCATGCTGATGACCGGCGAGGACCTGCTCAGGAAATATCCGCTGGCGACCGACGAGGAGATCAGGGAGGGTCTTTCCGGAAATCTTTGCCGCTGCACGGGCTACCAGAACATAGTGGCGGCGATCCGCAGCGCCGCTGCGAAGCGCTCGGAGAGAAAGTTATGAAGCTGAATTTTCTCGCCGCCGGACGTCTGCGAATGAAGAAGAGCATCTACGTCGCCGACGCAGAACGGAACGAGACGATCGATCTTCCAGTTAGCAGCGCGTTGATCCGGCACAAGCAGGGTAACGTGCTGTTCGACACTGGATGTCATCCGTCCGTAGTCGACCATGCGGAGGAGCGCTGGGGATCGCTCGCCAAGGTCATGAAACCGCTTATGAGCGCGAACGAGACCTTGCTGCCGAACCTGGCTTGCACGGGCCTCGGGCCGGACGACATCGACATCGTCATCAACTCGCACTTTCATCCGGACCATTGCGGCTGCAATCAGTTCTTCCGCAAGGCGACGATTTTTGCCCATGCCAAGGAGATTGAAGCGGCGAGGGCGCCTGGCGCCGACACCGCAGGATACCTCAAAGTCGACTGGGATTACGGACAGCCCATCGAGCCCGTAAACGGCGAGAAAGATCTGTTCGGCGACGCCACCTTGGTGCTAGTTCCGCTTCCGGGCCACACGCCCGGGACGATTGGCGCGCTCGTCAGCCTGGATCGGGCCGGCCAGTTCCTGCTCGCGTCTGATGCGGTCAGCCTGCGCCAGAACCTCGATGCGGACGCGGCCCCCCGCAACACTTGGAACGTCGACCAGCAGATGAAGACGTTCGCAGAGATCCGCCGGATCGAGAAGTCCGGTGTTACCGTCATCTGCGGACACGACGATGCGCAATGGCAAGGTTTGCGCAAAGGTGGCGACGGCTATGAATAGAGATCATCGCGCCAATTCGCTCGACATGATGCGCCCGAAAAACGTCGGCGCGCCGATTAGGCGTACCGAGGATCCGCGTTTGCTGGTCGGTAGCGGTGAATACACGGCCGATCGAAGGCCGGACCGCCCGTTGCATATCGCCTTCCTGCGCAGCGCACAGGCGCACGCGAAAATTGTGCGGGTCGGCACCGCTGCCGCTCTGGAGTCGCCGGCTGTCGTGGCGGTACTGACCGCGGAGGAGATTGCCGGCGACTTCAAACCGGTCATCCCGTTCTCGCGGATGCCGAATTACTACGCGACCCCGATTCTGCCGCTCGCCTCCGGAAAGGTGCGTTACGTCGGAGAGGCCATCGCCGCCGTCGTCGCCACCTCGCGCTATCTCGCCGAGGACGCGCTCGAATTGATCGAGGTCGACTACGAACGGTTGGAGCCGATCGCGCGCGCGGAGGCGGCGATCGCCGACGATGCGGCTCTGCTACACGAAGAAGCTGGGACTAACGTCCTGATCGCTCGCGAATTCAGAAAAGGGGACGTCAGGGCCGATCTAGCCGCCGCTGCGGTGAGGGTAGGTGGGCGTTTCGAGATGACCCGCAAGGCGGCACTCGCGATGGAGCCGCGCAGCTACGCTGCCGAGTACGAGAGGCGAAGAGACGCGCTCACGCTCTACACGTCGTCGAACATACCGGGAATCGTTCGCGACGCCATCTCGGAATCGCTGTCGCTTCCGGGGCACCGCTTGAGGGTGGTCGCCCCCGACGTCGGCGGTAGCTTCGGTTCGAAGGGGTCGCTGTATCCGGAGGAGCTCCTGATCTGCATCGCCGCACGCAAGCTGCGCCGATCGATCAAATGGACGGCAGACCGGCTCGAGGACGTCAGCAGTAGCAGCCAGGCCTTTGCCGAGATCGTTGATGCCGAGATGGGATTCGACGCGAACGGTATGGCCACCTCGCTGCAGGCAGACGTGATCGGCGACGTCGGCGCCTTCTCGATCTATCCGTGGACCTGCGGCCTGGAGCCAGTGCAGGTCGTCAGCTTCCTGCCCGGCCCGTATAAGATACAATCCTATCGTGGCGCGGTTCGCGGCGTTGCGACGTGCAAGCCGCCGACCGGTCCCTACCGTGGCGTTGGCCGGCCGGTTTCGACCTTCGTCTGCGAGCGTCTGATGGACATGGGCGCCAAGACGCTTGGGATCGATCCCCTCGAGATCAGGCGTCGCAACCTGGTGCGGGCTGACGAATTTCCATACCGTATCGCGTCCGGTATCATTTGGGACAAGACCGGTTTCGTCGAATGCCTGGAGGCTGCCGCCGAGGCAGCGGGCTACGATCAGCTTCGAAAGGAGCAGCTGGAGGCACGCAAACGCGGGCGACTTTTCGGGATCGGCATCGCTTCGTACGCAGAATTGACCGGCATCGGCTCACGAATCGCCGTGGCGCCGGGTATGCCGATCAATACGGGCTCGGAAACCGCGAAGATCACGATCGATTCGACCGGAAGTATCACCGCAGCGTTCGGCGTCGCCTCCCATGGCCAGGGGCTCGAGACGACCTTGGCGCAGATCGTCGCCGACGACCTCGGTGCAAGTTTTGAGGACATTCGTGTCATCCAGGGCGATAGCGACGAGGTCCCGATGTCGACCGGGACCTACGCAAGCCGTAGCGCGGTACTCGGCGGCGGTGCTGCGAAGCATGCCTCCGAGATTTTGAAGGGGAAGATCAAGCGGGTCGCATCGCATCTCCTCGAAGCCAACGCGGATGACCTCGAGGTTTTCGAAGGCAGGGTGACAGTACTCGGCACCGATCGCACAGTGTCTTTCAAACAGATCGCGAAGGCCGTCTATTCCGACATGAAGACGCTGCCGGTCGACGCGCGGGAGGAACTGACGGCGAGCTACACTTATGATCCGATCAACGGCACGACCGCGGCAGCAACTCACATCGCCGCGGTCGAGATCGATCCGGCGACCTGCTTCGTGAAGATCCACAAGTTTGTGGTCGCCGAAGATTGTGGCCGCATCATCAATCCGATGATCGTGGATGGTCAGGTTCACGGCGGGGTAGCGCAAGGGATCGGAGCGGCGCTGTTCGAGGAGCTGATCTACGACGACGATGGACAACTTCTCAGCGCGAGTCTTGTCGACTACGTGATTCCGTCAGCACCTGAAGTTCCGATGATGGATGTCGTCCACGTCGAAAGCGAGTCGGCGGTGTCGGGCGGATTCCGCGGCATGGGCGAAGGCGGCACGATCGGAGCGCCGGCGGCGATCGCCAACGCTATCGCCGACGCACTATCGTCCTTCGACATCGACGTCTCGATCCTTCCAATGACGCCAGAACGCATCTTCAGGCTCATCCAGAACGCAAAGCTCAAAGCAAAGGGAAAATCATGACTGATCTCAAGGGACGAGTAGCGCTGGTGACAGGAGGCGGCCGCGACGTCGGTGCTGCGATCTGCAAGATGCTGGCGGAACGTGGTGCGTCCATCGCCGTGAATTACCACAGTTCGAAGGCCGAGGCAGAAGCTGTCGTCGCTGAGATCGAAAAGACGGGCGGGAAGGCGAAAGCCTATCAGGCCGACATCGCGGATGCGGACGTGGTCAAGAAGATGGTCGCTGACATCAAGCGCGACTTCGGCGGTCTGGACATACTCGTCAACAATGCTGGATTGGTGTTCCGCAAGCGATTCAGCGAAAGCACCCCCGAAGAGTGGAAGAAGCAGATCGATACCTGTCTCTACGGGGCCCTGAATTGCTCTCACAGCGCAGGGCCGCTGCTTGAAGCATCGGGCTGCGGCCGCATCATATCTATCATGGGGGATTCCTCGCGGGTCGGCGAGTCCGGTTTGGCGCTCGGGGCCGCCGCCCGCGCAGGCACCATCGCGTTGATGAAGTCGCTGGCTCGTGAATGGGGCCGCTCTGGCGTGACCGCCAATTCGATTTCGCTTGGTCTGATCGAGACCGCACACGACAAGTCCTGGGTGGATGCCAATCGCGACAAGCTGGTCAAAGCCTACGCCATTCGCCGTCTAGGCCTGCCCTCGGACGTGGCTCCCCTGGTAAGTTTACTCGCCTCCGACGCCGGCGCCTGGATCACTGGTCAAGTGATCAGCGTGAACGGCGGATATTCGATGGTCTGATGGGAGGCGGCGATGCTGCACGTTGATCTGATCGCACCGATCGCGACGCTCCTCGAGCGTCACGCTAAGAGCCGACCGGAACAGGTGGCGTATTGGGATTCGACGCGGTCTGTCACCTACGCGCAGCTCGCCGACCGAACTGCTTCGATCGCGGCGAACCTGACGACGGCCGGCTTGAACGAAGGCGACAGGCTCGTGATCTACTTGCCGAATGGGGTGGACTGGATCGAAGCCTGCTTCGCCGCGTTGCGCGCCGGCGCGGTCGTGGTGCCGATTAGCTTTGACGCGGCCGAGGGGGAGGTCAGCTATCGCCTGACAGACGCAGACTGCGGTTTTGTCGTCACCGCGGGCGCGCGCAAGGATCTGCTGGAAAAGATATGCCGGGACCAGCATATCTCACCGACAGTGATCTTCGCTGGGGATGATGCCGACGGGGCCGGAGTATCAATGGCGGACCTCGCCAAGGCGCGCGGTGTCGCGTCGTTCGATCCGGATGACATTGATCGGTCCTCATTCATCATCTACACGTCGGGCACCACGGGACGGGCAAAGGGCGTGCTGCTGTCGATCCGCGGCATGCTGTGGATTTCGGCAGCGTGCTGGGCGCCGATCGGCGAATTGACAAGTAGGGACGTGATCCTGTCGCCGCTTCCGCTCTTCCATTCCTACGGCCTTAACCTTTCCGTGCTTGGGGTCCTTGCTGTCGGCGCCAGTGAGCACATCATGGAGCGCTTCTCGCCGCAGCAGGCGCTCGAACTGCTGCAGACTGGCAAATACTCGCTCATGCCAGGCGTGCCGACGATGTTCCACTACCTTCTGCTCCGCGCGCAGGAGGCTGGCATCGAACGCTTGGGGGCCGTGCGCCTGTGCATCTCGGCAGGCGCGATCATGCCTGCAACACTGAACGAGGCTTTCGAGAGCCGCTTCAAGACACGGCTCCTCGACGGATACGGCATCACTGAGACTTCCACGATGGTGACGATGAACTGGCTGCACGGCGGCAGGCCGATGGGATCTTGCGGACTCCCGGTGCCCGGGCTCGCGGTTCGTATCGTCGATCCGTCCTCGTTGGAAGACGTCCCGTTCGGCGAGGAAGGTGAACTGATCGTCCGTGGACCGAACCTCATGCAAGGCTATCACAACAAGCCTGCGGAGACAGCATCGGCGCTGCGCAAGGGTTGGTACCATACGGGCGATCTCGCGAAATCGGATCCATCAGGCTATCTGACGATCACGGGCCGCATCAAAGAACTGATCATTCGCGGCGGTCAAAACATCGCGCCGGCCGAGATCGAGGAAGTCGTCGTGAAATACCCTCAGGTCAGGGATTGCGCAGTCGTCGGGCTCAGGCACGCGACACTCGGCGAGGTACCGTGCCTCTTCGTGGTAGCCAAGGATGGCGCTTTCGATATCCCCGGGCTGCTGGAGCATTGCAGGGCGCAGCTCTCCGCATACAAGATCCCGGAGTACACGCATCTCGTGGCAGAAATTCCGCGAACCGGATCTGGCAAGATCATGCGCTTCAAGCTCGTCGAAGCTCTGAGCAATCAAGCTTGAGCGGCTCGGGCGGTCAGTCTACGGAGCGCGGACCAAGCGCGCCGAAGGATTTCGGGTCGTAGGCGAGACGATACCGCATGTCGGTAGCTACGATCGGCGTCTTGCACCGGTCGCAATCGACGACAGGATCAAAGTCGTGGCCGCACTTGATGTGCGTGAGGATGAGCGGCGGCTTTCCCTTCGAAAGCCAACGATCTCCCCATCGCAGCATGGCGATGAAGGGACCGTAAAGCTCCAAACCCATGTCGGTTAGGAGGTATTCGTACCGGTCGGGAGAACTCTGGTATTGTCTTCGGCGGAGCACTCCGTTGGCAACTAAGCGATTCAGCCGATCCGTCAGGATGTTCGGCGCGATTGCGAGTTCATTGAGGATCTTATCGTAGCGGCGGTTGCCAAAAAAACCCTCCCGGACGACCATGAAGCTCCATTTGTCGCCGATTATCTCGAGGGCGCGGGATACCGAACTTGGGCGGCCGAGCACGAAGCGGCTTCCGTCGGAGGGACGCCGTGTGTTGCGACCAGGCTTGGCGGGACTGCGGCCGGCGCCAGGGCCGTCGCGATACTTCGCGTCCCGAGCTCCAACGCTCTCACTGCAATGGGAACACGTGACAATCGGGTGACTCTCGCAACCGCAGGTCGCGTGGACAAGCGTCAGCGGCGGCGGCTTGCCTTTGGATAGCCAACGGTCGCCGAACTGCATGAGAGCTATAAAGCTCGGATAGAGGTCGAAGCCCATTTTCGTCAGCCTGTACTCCTTCCTTTGTGAGGAGCCGGGCGCAACTTGGCGGAAAATCGCGAGCTGCGTCAGCTTTTTGAGCCGATCAGTCAGAGTAGCCCGGGGAATGCCGAGCGCCGATCGAAAGGCTTCGAACGTCTGTGTCCCGAAGAATGCCTCGCGGATGATCAGGAAAGCCCATGCGTCGGAGACGATGTCCAACGTACGAGCGACAGAGCAGTTGCGTTCCGTTCGTCCAGCAGCCGTACGGGTCGCCGTCGCCGGCGCCTTGTGTTTGGCCGAGGTTATAGGCTTTTGGATTTTAGCAGCGACAGGCATCCGATCGGTCCGCTCACACAGCCGCCACGACCGGACAGCCTTGAAAAGTTGCGCATCTGTAGCACGGTGGCGCGATTGACTCCGTGAAAAAAATAAGTCTAGTTATGCATGTAACCATAGTCTAGTTATGCTAGTAATAAAAGCAGGATCGGAAACGAGATTATCCGGGAGGAATGACATGAAGCGGGAAGTGGAAAGTGGCCTGATTGCGGCGGCGATCCTGATGATGAGCTTTGGCGCCAGTGCTCAGACGGTCGCGGTCTCAGACGATGTCGTGAAGATAGGTGTGCTAACCGACATGTCCGGGCAGTTCTCGCACGAATCGGGTGAAGGCGCGGTGACTGCAATCAAGATGGCCGTCGAAGATTTTGGCGGCAAAGTTCTCGGAAAGCCGATTGAGGTCATCGTCGCCGATCATCAGAACAAGCCCGACACGGCTTCCGCGCTGGCGCGAAAATGGTTCGACGTCGAGAAGGTCGACGTGATCGGCAACCTCATCAACTCCTCAATCGCGCTTACCGTCTCCGGCCTGGCGAAGGACAAAAACCGGATCGCTATCATAAACGGCTCCGGATCGTCTCGTCTGACCGGCGATGCGTGTACGCCGAACAGCATACACTATTCCTACGACACGTATGCGCTCGCACGCGGAACCGGGACCGCGCTGGCGAAGGAAGGCAAGAAGTCCTGGTACTTCCTGACAGCGGACTATGCGTTCGGACATGCTCTCGAAGCCGACACTTCAACTGTCGTGAAGGCGATGGGTGGTGAAGTCGTTGGATCGACGCGATACCCGCCTGAGTCCTTCGATCAGTCCTCGTTCCTGTTGCAAGCGCAGTCGTCGAAAGCGCAGGTCGTGGCGTTGGCAGGATCCGGCAACGTGTTGGTAAACTCGATCAAGTCCGCGCAGGAATTTGGAATTCAACAGCGCCAAGCGTTGGCTGGCCTCCTCGTCTGGGAAACTGACATTAAGGTCCTCGGTCTTCCGGTCGCCCAAGGATTGGTATTGACGAACGCTTTCTATTGGGATCGCGACGATGAGACGCGCGCATGGTCGAAGCGGTTCTTCGACAGGATGAAAGTAATGCCACATATGGGGGACGCCGGCGACTATTCATCGACCATGCACTATCTCCGCGCGGTGGAAGCCGCTGGCACCGACGAAGCGCAGGCGGTCATGAAAAAGATGCGTGAGATGCCCATCAATGATTTTTTTGCCAAGAGCGGGCGTATTCGAGAGGATGGGCGCATGGTGCACGACATGTACGTATACGAAGTCAAGAAGCCGTCGGAATCGAAGGGCGATTGGGATTTCTACAAGCTCCGCGAAGTGATCCCGGGCGATCAGGCCTTCCGTCCGCTCAAGGATAGCGCTTGCCCGTTGGTGAAGAAGGGTTGAGCAAGTTGGAGCCGGGCCCGGACGCGGATATGTCATAGGCCCGCATGTAAGGAGGCATCTTGATGGACCAGGAAGTTGTCGCAGTGAGCTCAGCAGGGTTGCCCAATCCGATTAGCACTGGGGCTGAATACATCGAGAGCCTCCGCGGACGTAGATTGACCGTGTATTTGATGGGCAAGCTGGTCGATGAGCCGGTCGACAATCCTATGATTCGACCTTCGATCAATGCAGTGGCAAAAACGTATGACCTGGCGAACGAAAATCCGGCCCTCGCGTCCGCAGTCTCGCCACTCACCGGCGGGAACGTGAACCGGTTCCTCCATGTTTCCGCCAGCCCCGCCGATCTCGTAATGCAAAACAAGATGCAACGCCGTCTTGGGCAGCTGACAGGAACGTGCTTCCAGCGCTGCGTGGGCATGGATGCACTCAACTCGCT
The DNA here is from genome assembly GCF_024199855.1 of Bradyrhizobium sp. CCGB20. Classification (NCBI taxonomy): domain Bacteria; kingdom Pseudomonadati; phylum Pseudomonadota; class Alphaproteobacteria; order Hyphomicrobiales; family Nitrobacteraceae; genus Bradyrhizobium; species Bradyrhizobium sp. CCGB20. The sequence continues at coordinate 1,858,242 of NZ_JANADN010000001.1, forward strand.
GCACTCGGTAACGTACGATTTGGATGGAAAATACGGCACGCACTACCATGCGCGATTCACGCAGTTCCTCGCGCGTGTGCAGGCAATGAACCTGGTGATTGGAGGGGCGATGACCGATGTCAAGGGAGACCGCAGTCGGTCGCCTTCACAACAGTCGGACCCTGATTTATTCCTGCACATTGTCCGTCGCACACCTGAGGGCATTTTTGTCCGAGGAGCGAAGGCGCACCAAACGGGCTGCTTAAACTCGCATTGGTTGATCGTTATGCCGACAATGAGATTGGAGGCGGCCGACAAAGATTACGCGATTGTCGGCGCGATTCCGGTCGATGCTCCTGGCATAACCTACATATACGGCCGGCAATCTTGCGACACCCGAAGCACCGAAGGGGGGGATATCGATGCAGGGAACGCGCAATTCGCAGGCCAAGAAGCGATGATCATTTTCGAGGACGTCTTCATTCCAAATGAGCACGTTTTCCTCGACGGGGAATTCGAATTTGCTTCGACACTAGTCGAGCGATTCACCTGCTATCACCGTCGCAGCTACGTCTGCAAAACAGGCGTGGGCGATGTCCTAATCGGTGCCGCGGCAACGATTGCTGACTACAACGGTGTCGAACGCGCATCGCATATCCGCGACAAGCTAGTCGAAATGACCCATCTCAACGAGACGATCTACGGCGCGGGGATTGCAGCGAGCCATCAAGGAACCGAGATGAAATCCGGAGCCTATTTGCCGGACGAGATGCTCGCGAATGTCTGTAAGCATCATGTTGCGCGGCTACCCTACGAGATCGGTCGGCTGGCGCAGGATCTCGCCGGCGGCCTAATGGTGACATTGCCGTCAGAGCGCGAGCTCAGGCATGAGACGATCGGTCCTATCATCGAAAAATACTTGAAAGGGCGGCCTGATATCGCAACGGAGGACAGGATTCGCATTCTACGCCTGGTTGAGAATATGACCCTTGGCAGAAATGCCGTGGGCTATCTAACGGAGTCCATGCATGGCGCCGGTTCGCCGCAGGCACAGCGTATCCAGATCGCGCGCTCGATGCAGATCGAATTCAAGAAGGATTTGGCCAAGGCGCTCGCTGGTGTCTCTTCCGCATCGTCCGCGGAAATCGAAAATGATCTCTCGATTTACATGGCTAGAGTATTCGCGCCTATTCGCAACTGAGACCGCGGAGCCAGCCTATCTCGATCGACTCGGAGACACCAATGGCAATGACAATGAGTGGAGAGATCCAGCTCGCGGCCTCGAGAGAAGCCGTTTGGGCCAAATTGAATGACCCTGATGTATTGAAGGTTTGTATTCCCGGATGCGAAGAGTTGGAGAGGATCGACGATCAAGGGTTTCGTGCCGTCGCAAAAATGAAGGTGGGACCTGTCTCCGCGCGATTCAAAGGTAGGGTTACCCTGACCGACCTCGATCCGCCAAGGAGCTATAATATCGTTGGAGAGGGGGAGGGCGGTGTCGCAGGCTTCGCGAAAGGTGGCGCAAAGGTTGCTCTGCTTGAGCGGGATGATGGCACGCTGTTGACCTATCAGGTCGAGGCGCAAATCGGTGGAAAGCTTGCGCAATTGGGACAGCGGCTCGTCAACGGCACGGCCAAGAAACTCGCCGACGAGTTCTTCGCCAATTTCGCGCGAGCACTTTAGCTGGAGATTACCCAGCCGCTCCAACGTAGGCCGAGCAGCGACCTTTGCGCTCGGCATTCAGCCTTTTGCCGGTGCGCCGACGAGCATCAAGGGCTTCGAGGACGAGCGCACTTTATGTACGCGTCGTGTTCGAGCAGCTGCATTTGCTGCCTCGATCGCCATCCTAACTAGACACGAAGAAATTCGATCGCCCACGATGTCGTGCGTTCCGTGGTTTAAAAGCGCCGCTGTCTAAACAAGCGAGATCTGGCAGGCGAAGGGCCTCACCGCAGCAGTAAGGTCACCGCGAGCGGGACCAATAGCGACGTCACGAGCGCATTGAGGCCCATGGCGATTCCGGAAAACACGCCAGCCACCTCGTCGACCTGGAACGCGCGTGCTGTGCCGATGCCGTGCGCAGCGATGCCAACCGCGAAGCCGCGCGCGCGAAAATCAGTGATCGCTGCCCAATTCATTAGCGGCGTGACGATGATCGCGCCCATGATGCCGGTGAGCACGACGGACACCGCGGTAAACGACGGATCGGCGTGTAGGGATTCGCTGATCCCCATAGCGACACCGGCCGTCACTGATTTCGGCGCAAGCGACAGAATGACGGCATGCGGCAGGCCGAAAGCTTTGGCAAACAGAACGACGGACAGGATTGCCGAAATTGAGCCGACCACTAGCGAGATCATCATCGGCACGATCGCTGCGATCACCCGCTTTCGATTGTCGTAGAGCGGCACCGCGAGCGCCACCGTGGCTGGCCCGAGCAGGAAGTGAACGAACTGCGCGCCGGCAAAATAAGTGGTGTAGGAGGTGCCAGTAATGAGCAGGAATGCGCCGATAATCCAGATCGAATGAAGTACCGGATTCGCCAGAGGATGCCTGTGCGTCGCGAGCGAGAGGCTGTCAGCGACTGCATAGGTCGAGAGTGTCACGGTCAACCAAAGCAGTGGCGACTGCGAGAGATAGACCCACAGCGAGAATGAGGCTGCGTTCATGGCTCTGTTTGGCGTTTCGCGACAAGCCGGCTGATCGCGAGGAAAGTAGCGACCGTCGCGAGCAGAGTGACCACCACCGACGCCGACAGCGTTACTAAAATTGCGGCTCCATGCTCGATAATCAAGTCGAGTTTCTTCACGACGCCTACGCCAGCAGGAATGAACATGAGAGATAGATGAGCGAGCAGGCCGCGGCCCGTTCGCTCAACTGCATCGTTCCGCAATGGGCCATGGCTAAGGGCGATGAAGTGATCTCGAGTCAAGAGAAGCAGCAGCAGCAATGCCATGCCGAGCACCGGTCCTGGCATCGGCAGACCGAGCCCGCGCACAACTACTTCGCCGACCAATTGACAGAACAGAATCAGGCTTAGACCTGCGATCATGCGGGGCGCTCTTCGCGGGACGAATTGGCCTCAATGAAGCGTGCATGAGCTCTGTGCTCGCAAGACGAATGTGGGATCGATATGCGAAGATCCAGCCATCTCGCAGTGGACTTATTGGGCCGAAGCTTAACTTGAATCCACGTTGTCACAGGCGCTATGCCGCGGGAATCTTCAAGGACGACATGAAGTGCTCCATGTTGGCTTCCACGCTTTCCCGACTGAGCATGCCCGTCTGCTGATCTCGGATCATTGCATACATCTTTTCGTGTAGGCCAACGGCACGGTAGCGTCCGCTGACCTCCAGCGATTTGCGGATCCAGGGGGCAACCATGTTCAAAACGAAATCAGCGACCACCACGATGAGCTTGTTGCCCGCTGCAGCATAGACTGCGCGGTGGAAGTCAAGATCGGCTTCCAGCAATTTGTCGACCGGCGAATGGGGATCGTCGGAGAGAGCCTTAAGTCGGTCAATGCTCTCTCTCATGACCGCCAGATCTCGTTCGGTACGTCTTGTTGAGGCCAGCTCTGCGCAATTGCGGTCGAAGATGTATCGAAGCTCCATCAACATCTCGGGAGTGGAATCTTGAAGATAGAGCTGAAACATCATCAGCGGCATCACGGCGGTGCCTTCATCCTTCCGGATATAGTTGCCGTGCCCATGTCGAGTTTCGATCAGTCCCGAAACCGCAAGCGTCTTCATAGCCTCGCGGATAGGGGTGCGGCTGATGCCAAGCTTCTCTGCGAGCTCCTTCTCATTGGGCAACTTGTCGCCGGGATTTAGATTACCGTTGGCGATCTCGCCCGTGATGTAATTCAACGCGACTTCGACACGCGTGGGTAGTTTCTTGTTCTCAATTCGCTCCATCGGTCGCTCGCAGCTCTAATTTTTGGCCGTTGCGGGCATAGCGAACACATAAGGCACCGCGCGACCAGCCCAAACCAACGAACATCCACAAGGTAGGAGGTATGATCTCGGTTGACAACAGGTATAAGGTATGACCTCATATCTCGACAGGGCGCGATCGAAGACGCCTCTGGAGGAAACCGATGCATTTGTCGACCGGGTCAAATCCGGAAGGCCGCGACTATGTCGCCCTCGGGCCGCGAGACGAGCCGTTATTGGTGGCGCACGGAATCGCGAAGTCTTTCAATGGCGTTCCAGCGCTTCGCGATGGCCGGCTTGTCCTCAAGCGCGGAACCGTCCACGCGCTCTGTGGCGGTAACGGCGCCGGCAAGTCGACCTTCCTGAACATCGTGATGGGCTTGTTGCATCGCGACGAAGGCAGCATTCGCATCGACGGGGTGGCCGTTGATTTCAGGAGTGCCGCGGATGCTCTGCGCCATGGCGTGACCATTATCACTCAGGAACCGTCTCCAGTTCCCGAGATGACTGTGGCCGAGAACATCTACTTGGGGAGAGAGCCGAAGATCGGTGGCCTTGTGGTCGACTTCCCGAAGATGCGGCAGGCCGCAAGACGGATTCTGGATGACCTCGAGTTCGACGTTCCCGTCGGCGCCCGCATGCGAGACTTGAGCCTGGCCCAGATCCAGCTCGTCGAGATTGCGAAGGCGCTTAGCCACCGTGCGGACATTGTCATTATGGACGAGCCAACCTCGGCCATCGGCGAGCACGAGGTGCACATCCTCTTCAATGCGCTGAAGCGGATAAAGGCGCGTGGATCTGCGATTATCTACGTCTCGCACAAGTTGACCGAAATTTTCGAGATCGCGGACGAATACACGGTTTTCCGCGATGGCCGGTTCATCGAAAGCGGAGCAATTTCCTCGATCGACCGCAATCATCTCGTTACTCAGATCGTTGGGCACGAAATCAAGTCCGTCGAAAAGGGGAAACCGAACGAAGGCGCGCCAGTCCTGCTCGAGGTGCGCTCGTTGTCGCGCGGATCTCACTTCAAGAACATCTCTGTGACCGTCGCTGCAGGAGAAGTTCTGGGCATCTACGGTTTGCTTGGCTCGGGTCGGACTGAGTTCTTGGAAACGATCTATGGCATCCACGCGCCGGCCGCCGGCGATGTCTTCCTCGATGGGAAACGGGTCGATCCGGGCAGTCCCAAGAAGTGCATCCAACAAGGCATGGCCATGGTTCCGGAAGATCGGAAGGATACCGGGCTCGTTCTTTGTGCCTCCATTGCCCACAACATTGCCTTGTCATCGCTGGCGCTTCGCGCCGTCAGCGGATTTGTCCGCCGCAAGGCAGAGGCGGCTGCGACCGATCGGATGATGCGGTTACATCGGATCAAGGCGGCATCTCCAAACGTCGCCGTGGAGACGCTTAGCGGCGGAAACCAGCAGAAGGTGGTTTTCGCACGCTGTCTCCTGACCAATCCACGTCTGCTGATATGCGACGAGCCAACACGAGGAATCGACGAGGGTTCGAAGCAGGAGATCTACGCCTTTCTCCGCGAGTTCGCGGCCAAGGGCAATGGGGTGCTTGTGGTCTCATCCGAAGCGCCCGAAATCCTCCAAATCAGCGATCGAATTGCCGTGTTTCGGCAAGGACGGCTCGATCATGTCGTCGACGGGCACGAGACAACCCAGCAGATGCTGACAGATCTCGCCAGTTGAGCGGATCGAAGGGCCTTTCAAGAATTGGCGTGCGAATGCGGTCGAAGCGAGGAGTGGATATGGTGACCAACGTAATAAGCAACGTCGCGACGGGTGCCCGATCCAAAAGTATTGCTGCTGTAGGACCATACCTGAAGTCGTTCAGTATCGTCATCGTGTTCGTGGTGATTTCGGCGTTCTTCGCCGTGGCCAACGAATACTTCATGACATGGCTGAATTGGGTGAACCTGCTGCGACAATCCTCGATAAATGGCGTTTTGGCGATCGGGGTGACGTTCGTCATCCTGACAAAAGGCATCGACCTTTCGGTCGGCTCCGTGATGGCCCTTGCGGGTATGATCGCTGCCAGCCTTGTGACCTCGACCAACCAGCATTTCGTCCTCTGGGCGATTCTGGCGGGGTTGGGAACGGGGGCGGCGTTGGGCTTGGTGAACGGCGTCATCGTGACGACATTCAATGTTCCGCCCTTCGTCGCTACGCTCGGAATGCTGAGTATGGCTCGCGGCTTGACGCTCATCTTCTCCGAGGGGCGCCCTGTTCCCAACCTCTCGGAGTCATTTCGCTGGATCGGCGGTGGCAGCGTTGCGGGCGTTCCGGTACCAGTCTTGATCCTCTTTCTGGTGTTTGCCATCGGGTGGGTGGTGCTCTCTTACACAACCTTCGGACGCTATGTGTACGCCGTGGGTGGGAACGATAAGGCCGCTAGGACGAGCGGCATCTCGACCCAGAGCGTCATTGCATCCACCTACGTGATCTCAGGCCTTCTCGCCGGACTTGCCGGTCTGGTGCTCACGTCCCGCACCACTGCCGCACTTCCGCAAGCGGGCATTGGCTACGAACTCGACGCAATTGCAGCCGTGGTGATCGGCGGGACTAGTCTCGCAGGAGGGCGCGGTTCGTTAGTCGGGACGTTGTTCGGCGCACTTATCATTGGAACGATCAATAACGGCATGGATCTGATGGGCGTGTCTTCCTACTACCAGCAGCTTCTCAAGGGCGCGATCATTGTCGTTGCCGTGATGCTTGACCAATTTCGCAAGTGACAGCTGCGAAGACCATTACAGACGCGAGGGAACGGCTGTAACGCCCAGCTGGGCGGACTAGGTGACTGACCACATCAATCGGAGGAGACGATGAAGGTTACGCGTAGATCGACGATGGCGGGTTTCGCCGCTGCCGCAATTATTCTATCGACCAGTACGGCCTTTGCTCAAAGCAAGACTCGGATCGCCGCCCTATCGTTCGGAGAATCCGGCGAATACATGAAGGCCTGGTCCAGCGAGATTCAGAACCACCCGGCCGTTAAGGAGGGTTCTGTCGCAGTCACGATCTTTGACGGCAAATACGATCCGCTCGTCCAAGTGAATCAGATCGATACGGCTATCACGCAAAAATTTGATGCCATTATTATGTCGCCGTTCGATCTCCAGGCGTCGGCGCCCGCGATCGACAAAGCCGTCGCCGCTGGCATTCCAGTCATCGTATCGGCCCTGAAAACCGCGTCGAAGAAATACACCGCGTCGATTATCGTCAACGACACGGAAGGCGGACGCATTATCGGGGAACAACTTGGAAAGCTGCTTCCGAATGGTGGGAACGTGGTGCTGATGGAAGGCCCGATCGGTCAGTCGGCGCAGATCGAGCGCAAGGCTGGCATTGATGCCGGGTTGGCCACGTTCCCGAAGCTCAAGCTGATCGCCAGCAAGTCGGGTAACTGGAGCCGCGCCGAGGCGCAGGCGCTCATGGAGAATTGGTTGCTCGCGCATCCGGGGCAGATCAACGCCGTACTGGCCGAGAATGACGAGATGGCGCTAGGCGCGATCGAAGCCATGAGGAGTGCCAAGGTCGACTTCAAGTCCGTTCCGGTGCTTGCGATCGATGGCATTCCGGACGGAAAGCGTGCCGTTCAGAAAGGCGAAATGACCGTAACGCTCTACAAGTACGCCCGCGCTGAGGGACAGGGCGCCGTCGATCTCGCCCTGCGTGCCGTCAAGGGAGACAGCTACAAGCCCCGGTCCGAGATTTGGGACTCTTTGATGGAGTGGAAAGGCGGGACCCAGAAGGACTACGTCGTTCCCTGGCTTCTCTTGGATTCTTCGAACGTCGCAAAATACATGTGAGTCCATCGTGCGCACGCGGTGAGTAGCCGCGTGCGCACCAATGCTTAAACAGGGATATTTGGTATGGTGGCTCTGCAGAAGAGGGCGCTCCCGAACGGCAGTCTGACTTTGACCTCGCTTGGGCTCGGAACATCACCTTTAGGCGGATGTGGTGTTCCGGTTAGCTTCGAGACCTTCGAGGCGGTCATCCTGAAGGCCTACGAGCAGGGCGTACGCTATTTCGATGTTGCTCCGCTCTATGGCCTCGGGAAGTCGGAGCATTTTCTCGGCCATGTTCTTCGCGTTCACGGTCTTCGTCCAGATGTCGTGGTGAGTACCAAGGCGGGCCGGCTCCTGAAGCCAGCAAGCCGTTCAAAGCGCGCGGAAAGTCTCTATGGGATCAATTGGGTTGATCCGCTGCCCTTCGTCGACGAGTACGATTACAGCTACGACGGCATCATGCGGTCCTTCGAGGATAGTCAGCAGCGCCTTGGTCTCGACCACATCGACATTCTTTTCCTGCACGACGTGAGCGGAGTGTGGCACCAGGAGAAGTATCCCCTCTATCTAGGGCAACTCCGCGAGAGCGGATACCGGGCGTGCGACGAACTCCGTCGCTCGGGAGCGGTCAAGGCGATTGGTCTCGGTGTAAACGAGACGGCTTCAGTGCTCGAAGTGGCGGCCGAATTCGATCTCGACTGCTCGCTCGTGGCAGGGCGGTACACGCTCCTGAATCATGCTCCGTTGACTGACTTCTTCCCCGAGGCCCGACGTCGCGGCATCGGCATCATCGCCGGCGGCGTCTACAATTCGGGGATCCTGGCTGAGGGTAGTCAAGGTAACGCCCTAACGCGGACCTACGATTATCAGACGGCTCCCGATTCCATCGTGCGGCGCGTAAAAGCGCTGGAAGCTGTCTGCGAACGTCACAACGTCGTGCTCGCCCATGCGGCTTCCCAGTTTGTCTATGCGCATCCTGCCGTGACGTCGGTGGTTCAGGGCGCGCTCACGACGTCGCATGTGGAGCAGAACGTCGCCTTGATATCGGCGCCAATTCCTCAGGCGTTCTGGATGGACCTCCGGAGCAAAGGCCTGATTCCTGAAGAAGCCCCGCTCCCGGATCAGGGCTCCCTGGCCCTCTCCGGCTGAACTTCCAAGACAAGCAAGGAGAAGAGCGATGATTCCGCTTGAAAGACGAACTCTAGGCCGCGCTAAAGTGACCGTCACGTCCGCGGGGCTTGGGACGGTGCCTCTTTCCGGGTTCAATGTCGGAGTGCCCTATTCCGAATTCGAAGCTGTCGTTAAAGCAGCCTTCGATCTCGGGGTGCGCTACTTTGACTGCGCGCCGATGTATGGTCTTGGAAAGGCCGAGCATTTCCTCGGTCGCGCTCTCCGCGACCTCAGTATCCGAGATCAGGTCGTCGTGAGCACGAAGTGCGGCCGAGTGCTCAAGCCAGCCAGCCGGACACCGAAGCTTGACACAGTGTACGGCATCGAATGGGTTGATCCGTTCCCGTTTAGAGACACGTATGACTATACGTACAACGGGGTGATGCGCTCGTTCGAGGACAGTCAGCAGCGTTTGGGCCTCGACTATATCGATGTGCTGCTGGTCCACGACGTCGGGTGCGCATGGCATGGCGATCAAGCAGAATTTTACTGGAACCAGCTCCGCGAGAGCGGATACCGTGCCCTCGAGGAGCTGAAGAGCTCGGGTGCTATCGGTGCGGTAGGGTTAGGAGTAAATGAGACCGAATCCGTTGTTGGAGTAGCGCGCGAATTCCCGATTGACTGCGCGTTGATCGCAGGTCGATACACGCTTCTCAACCATGCACCACTCGATGGGCACTTCGACGAACTGCAGTCCCGGAATGTCTCGGTGATTGCGGGCGGCATCTACAATTCGGGCATCTTGGCCGCTGGATCGAAGGCGGCAGCCTCGACCTATGACTACCAGCGGGTACCCAGCGCTGTCCTGGAGCGCGTCCGTTCAATCGAGGAAGTTTGCGAACGACACGGTGTTGATTTGCCGACCGTCGCGACGCAGTTCGTGCAAGCGCACCCCGCCGTCGCCACCGTGGTTCAGGGCGCGAAGTCGACAAGTGAGGTTACCCAGAATGTCCGCGCTGTCTCGGCGCGGATACCCGCTTCTCTCTGGCAGGACTTGAGGGCCGTCAAACTGATCCCATCGAATGCTCCGGTTCCTGAAGGCGAGCAATCCTCGTGAGCGGGCTTGTGGTCGCACAGTTCCGTGCCGACGATCCCTTCGAAGGGATTGCACCGGGTTCAGCGGTCGCCGAATACGATCTCGTCATCGGGCCGGTCGTTCGCTATCTGCGCGACGTTGTGACTGACCGCTCTGTTCGTCTTCTTGCGAACCTCATCGGGGCGTCGCATCTGGAGGACGAAAGCAAGACTGCCGTCGGCGGTCCGGATCATGTGTACGATATTCTTGCCGTGGTTCGGGTACCGCTGCAGCGGCGGCACGAGTATCACCACGTGAAGCAGGCGGCGCATTTGCTGTTGTCGCAGCAGGCAGCCCCCTTGGCGCCGCATCAGCGTACGACCGAGGTGAGCTTGCTATCAAGGGCTTGGGGTCATCTGCGTCGGACGAGCCCGATCGGTTGCGGCGGTTTGATCGACCTGCGGCAGTGCTGCGGCCAACTTAAGCTTGGTGCAGACCTTCTGATGGGAGCCTCCGAATGACGAGATATGCCATCACTGTGCTCGAATACGCAGCGAGCCCCCAACATCCGACAAGTGGGGTGTTGTACGGCCGGCACAACAGCGGAAGCATGAACCTGCCGTTTGCCTATGTGCTCTTGCGCAGCAGCGACACGGTCGCCTTAGTTGACACCGGTTACGATCAATCGGATTTCGGAGGCGAGATCGCCAGTACCATCGGCGTCACCGGCTGGACTCCACCTTCTGAGGTCTTGGGATCTGTCGGCATTCGTCCCGATGATGTGCAGCATGTGTTCCTTACACACGCTCATTTCGACCACATGGGTGGGCTGGACTACTTCCCCAACGCCAAGTTCTACATCCAGAAGCGCGAGATCGAGAGTTGGATCTGGGCCATGTCCAAGGGACGTCGTTTTCGATCCCTTCTCGGCGGCATCAACCCTGCCGACATTTTGAAGCTGGTGGATCTCGGACTGAAGAATCGGCTGGTTGTGCTGGACGGTGCGTCGCACGGCATCCTGCCGAATATCGATCTTCTTCCCGCCTTCGACACGCACACTGCAGGTTCGCAGTATGTGGTGGTCCGCAACGGCGGAAGTATTGAGGACCGATGGGTCCTTACCGGAGACGTCGTCTACACGTACGAAAACCTGCACGGAGGCGATCGGGATGATCCATGCTTCGTGCCACCAGGACTTGCGACGGGAAGTCAGACCAATCTAATTCTCGCGGCGGAAGAGATGCTCGCCAGCGTCGGCGGCGACACATTGAGGCTCGTACCCGTCCACGAGGAAAAGCTCAAGGAGCACTTCCCGTCTCGGGTGAGCGATCGAGGACTCCGAATCACCGATATCGCGACACTTTGAAACAGTTCGGGGCAGGCAAGCCAGCGAGGTATCGCTCATGGATTACATACGTTTGGGGCGTTCGGGCCTCAAGATCTCGAGGGTTGTACTGGGTTGTATGAGCTACGGAGTAGGGGAGCGAGGGAATCATCCTTGGACCCTCGGTGAGAGCGACAGCCGGCCCTTCATACAGAAAGCCGTCGATTGCGGGATCAATTGCTTCGATACGGCGAACGTGTACTCGGACGGTACGAGCGAGGAGATCGTGGGCAAAACTCTCAAGGAGATGGTCCCGCGAGACGAAATCGTGATCGCCACGAAGGTTTACGGCCGCATGCGGCCGGGGCCAAACGGGAGCGGACTTTCGCGAAAGGCAATTCTTGCCGAAGCGGAAGCCAGTCTCCGGAGGCTCGGTACCGACTATATCGATCTGTACCAGATCCATTTCTGGGACAACGACACGCCAATCGATGAAACCCTTGAAGCCTTGAACGATCTCGTGCGGAGCGGGAAGGTCCGTTACATCGGTGCCAGCAACACCTACGCTTGGCAGTTCGCAAGAGCTCTCTATCGGGCCGACGCAAATTCTTGGGCGCGTTTCGTGTCGATGCAGTGTCACCTAAATCTGCTCTACAGAGAGGAGGAACGAGAGATGCTACCGCTCTGTCGCGACGAAGGCATTGGTGTGATCGCCTTTAGTCCGCTGGCTCGTGGGCGCCTTACCCGCCCCTGGACTGAGAAAAGCGCTCGCTCCGAGACCGATAATGTAACGTCGCAGTTTTACGGGCACGCCGAAGCGTCCGATCGGAGCATTGTCGACGTGGTTTCCGATATCGCGACAGAACGTCGAGTGGCACCAGCGCACGTAGCGCTGGCGTGGGTAGCCGGCAAAGACGGAGTAACGGCGCCGATCATAGGGGCGACGAAGACCCAGCACCTTGATGATGCAATTATCGCCCTGAGTCTGAAGCTAACGTCCGAAGAAGTCGCGAGACTGGAAGAGCATTACGTGCCTCACAGAGTGGTCGGCTTGAAGTGAGGAGACCAGAGTTCAGCATCCTAGAGGTTATATTGGGCCGAGCAGGTCAAGGCGAAGCGCGTCGGCGAGGATGTGTGCCGTCGACCGTTGAAGGCGAGATTGGCGACGGGTGTTCAGAGATGTCAGCCGAATATCGGCTCGTCATCGGACTGGAGCAGTGAGGCACTTCGCTCAAATCGCGCATGTGTCTCAGCCAGCTTAATTATTTCTGAACCCGCCTTCACATCTTTGATCTTCATGAAGGCCGCTACAAGACGAATCGATTCGTCGATACCTCTGTCGTGATCCTTGTTTCTCACGAGTTATCCAGGGCTGAGCGCCGTGCTGTGTCGGGAGTCGCGGCTTCGCAGAGCGGAAGAAAGCCAGTGTCAAAAAAAGGGCCGGGATCAGGAAGATCCCGGCCCAGTCTGGGAGAACTGATGGCGCAACGCCTCGCGTCGTCTGGCCGATTGACCGCCTGGCGCCATTTGCTCGCGATTCTTGAACCACTAAATTTCAAGGATTTCCCGAACATCATCTGGAGAAGCAATCTCTCGTCCGCAGCCCCTCGCGATCAGGCACGTTCGGCGAACGAGCTCCTCGTTCGTCAGGCAGTCGTATTCTCTATAGGGATAATCGCCGATTCCGGGAGCAATGTTACCACCGCGCCTTGCTACGCCTTCGCACAGGTTCAACAGATTCCCGCCAACGATGTTGGCGGTCCAACTATGACGGAACCCTTTCGGCAGGAAGGGCAAGAACGCGTCCAATCCTTCGATCGTTCCAGGATGGCCTGTGAGATACGGACCGTCGGTCATGTTGAGCAGGAAGTAACCGGGCTCAGCCACAAGTCCCATTTCCATGAAGGCTATCGCGCGTCGGACAAACCCGATCGACCAGCAAGTCATCTTCGGCTTTATGCCGGCCGATTTAAGAGAACGAAAATAGTGCTCAACGGCGGAAGTGCGGTTTTCATAGATGCGATCAGAATGTTCGAACACGCGCTTATCTTCGTCGAACACGTCGAGATTGGTGCTTCCGGTATCTATGGGAACGATATCGGGTTTGGTCTCTGGATTCTTGGCAAGTTCGAGAATGCAGTTTATGCGCGCGTTCGGATGCGTATCGTTGGCAAAGAAGCCGAGCGTTGGCAGTATCAGTAGATCGCATTTTTGCCGGACTTTGCGAATGATCTCGGCGTTCTTCTCGGCGGTGTGGAGGGGGGACCCATCGTCCGCGCGAGCGTGAAAATGCAGGATTGACGCTCCTGCCTCGCGACAGCGGGCGGCAGTCTCCGCTATCTCATCTGCGGTCCATGGTACGTGAGGATTCCCATCGCGCATCGCATATTCATTCACGCGGGCCTCAATGATCATCTTCTTCAGCATTTTAGGCGCCTATTGCGATCGACCACGCATGCTTCTGGTCTTGACTGAGTTTCCGCGAGGGTAAGGCGTCATTGTCAAATACCCAAACGAGTTTTGAAGCCCCACTTGTGAGGAAAGCTCACAGCCGTTAGAGTTCGGTCTTTAGGAGGGGTCCGATCGTGCGTCCCAGGCCGTCTCTCAATGCATTGCGTGCTTTCGAAGCAACCGCGAGGTTGCGGAGCATGACCGCGGCCTCGCTCGAACTGTCCGTGACCCATGGGGCGGTCAGCCGCCATATCCGGTCGCTCGAGGAATTACTGGGCGTCCCGCTGTTCGTGCGATCGTCCTCCTCGACAGACCCGACGCCCGAGGGGATCCGGCTGGCCGAGGGCCTGACAGCGGCCTTCAACCTGATAGATGCGAGCGTGGAGCAGGTGCTGCCTGGGCCGCTGACGGTTTCATGTTCAGCGACCATAATGATGTATTGGCTGATCCCCCGCCTCGCGGCATTTCATGAAGCTCATAGGAGTATCGAGCTCCAGTTCAACCTGAATTACGATCAAGTGGATTTCATCCGCGATAAGGTGAGTGTCGCCATTCGCTCCAGCACCATTACCCCGCCTCGTGACGTGGTCATCAAAGAGCTTGCGCGGGAGTGGATTTCGCCTGTTTGCGCGACGTCTTACGCGAAGTCTAACAGACTCCAGGACCCTAGCGATATTGCATGTTGCCGGCTGATGGGGACACGAACACGCCCGGAGGCTTGGTCAGATTGGCTTGACGAGATGCGGTTGCGGCAGGACGTCCGCATTCACGACTCTTACGACCATTTCTATCTTCTCATCCAGGCGGCGCTATGTGGGCTCGGCTTGGCGTTGGTTCCGACGATGTTCGTCCTTGACGAAATCAACAGTGGAAGACTGGTTGCGCCGTTCGGAAGCATCCCCGGCAAGCGTAGGCTGATGCTTTGGACAGCCCCTCATGTCGCATCTCGCCCAGAAAGCAAAGCCGTAGCCCGTTGGCTCACGAACGAAATGTCCGCTACAGTGGAGATTTGCGCAACGCTGGCACCTGTCAACGCCTAGTGACGCTTTCGCACCTGCGAAAGGCCCTTACCGCGGTTATGCTCGAGTAGACCAGGCTAGGCCGGTGTAACTTTTCCTCACATGTCGCTTCACTAATATCGTTTGCGGCCGAGGCTTACTCGGGGTCAAGATATCAACGTTCCTCATACGATCGACTTTTCGCCGTACGGATGAAGGACAAATTTTCGGAAGAAACGCAGCAAGTTTCGGCAGGGCGTCACAATGCGCAGCGATAGTCCGCGATCTGAGTTTACGGCCCGATATCTCGTCGAGACCGGCGATAGCCTGGAAAAGGCGGCGGAAGTCATCGCAGGAGAGCAGTCAAGCGGGACATTTCTCTCTTTGCCGGGCGAAACGGATGAACTGAAAAAGCGGTCGCGTGCACGAGTGCTTCGGATGACAGAGCTGCCATCTGTCGACACTCCGACCTTGCATAGTGCCTTCTATGAGCGGAGGCAGAGACCAAAGGCGTTTCGGCGCGGCGAAATCGAGATCGCGTTTCCGATCGATAACGTGGGCCGCAATATCCCGACATTCCTGGCGACCGTTGCGGGCAATCTGTTCGAACTCGGTGAGATCACGGGGCTACGGCTGCTGGACATCGGCCTTCCCGTCGACTACGCCGCCAGCTTTCCGGGGCCGAAGTTCGGCGTGGATGGTACCCGACGGTTGGCCGGCGTTTTTGATCGGCCGATGATCGGCACGATTTTGAAGCCAAGTATTGGCATGTCTCCATCCGAGACTGCCTCGTTGGTCGATAAGATCTGCGAAGCTGGGATCGATTTTCTCAAGGATGACGAGCTAATCGCAGATCCACCTTACGCGCCTTTCGAGGAGCGCCTGAAGGCGGTCTTTCCCGTGATCGAGAAGCATGCCGACCGGTTGGGCCGGAAGCCAATGTACGCGATCAATATCAGCGGTTCGATTGACGACATGCGACGTCGCCATGACCTCGTGCTTCGGGCCGGCGGAACGTGCATAATGGTGAGCGTCAATTGGTGCGGCTTCTCTGCGATTGAACATTTGCGAGCCTACACAGATCTTCCGATCCATGGTCATCGCAATGGGTGGGGCTTATTTACCCGCCAACCCTGGCTTGGCTTCGATTTCTTGGCATTTCAAAAGCTGTGGCGGCTGACGGGTGTCGATCATCTCCACGTAAATGGCCTAAGGAGCAAATTCTGGGAGCCGGATGACTCAGTCATCTCGTCCGCAAGCTCGTGTCTTGCGGCCTTTTCAGGCGTCAAACCGATGATGCCGGTCTTCTCTTCGGGGCAATGGGCGGGGCAAGCCGGAGACACATTCGAGCGTCTCGGCAGCGTAGACCTCATGCACCTCGCCGGCGGCGGCATCATGGGGCATCCTGGCGGTATCGCCGAGGGCGTCATGAGCTTGCGAGAGGCTTGGGAAGCGGCAGTCCAGGGTGTGCCCGTAGCCGAATACGCAAAGTCCCATCCGTCGCTTCAGCTCGCGCTTTCCAAGTTCGGGGGCGCGACGTGACGCAAGCTCGCTATCGGTTGGCATTCTACGGTGATGATTTCACGGGGGCGACGGATGCGCTTGAGGTCATAGCATTTGCTGGGCTCCGTGCTGCTCTCTTTCTCCGTCCTCCGAGCCCCGATGTTTTAAAGCATTTTGGGGACATCGACGTGGTCGGCCTTGCCGGGGTGAGCCGTAGCATGTCTCCAGCGGAGATGACCGAACATCTGGAGAAGGATCTACGGTACCTTGCATCGCTTCGCGCGCCAATCGTTCACTACAAGGTGTGCTCAACCTTTGACAGCTCGCCCGAGATTGGCAGCATCGGTCGAGTCATCAAAATCGCAAAGTCAATCTTCGGCGATACAGTTCCGATCGTTGGCGGCACACCTTCGCTTCAAAGATATTGCTTTTTTGGACACCTGTTTGCCCGGTCCGGAACCGATGGCACTGTCTATCGCATCGATCGGCATCCGGTCATGAGCGTTCACCCAGTGACGCCTATGAACGAAAGCGATCTGGCGGTTCACATTGCACAGCAGGCAACGCTCAGGATCGAGAAACTAACATCTCCGGTCCTCGACCAGGGCTTTGAAGCGGCCGCTCGGCGTTTCAATGATCTGGCGGAGGGGGGGGCGGACGCGATCCTGCTGGACTCCGCGAATGCGTCACAACTTACTCAGGTCGGGCGGCTCATCGCTGATTGGGCTGGGGTGAGCGGAAGCGCATTCGTGGTTGGGCCGTCGGGTGTGGAGTATGCACTGACGCAATGGTGGCGGGAGGCCGGTGTTATTCCGCCGCCGTCTAGCACCTACGGCAATCCAGCTGCGATCGATCAAGTACTCGCCGTGTCGGGCAGCGCCTCGCCTGTGACAGCGTTACAGATCGAGGCCGCCGTGCGGGCTGGATTTGCAGAGGTGCCGCTAGACGCTGCTGCTCTACTTGATGATTGCCAACATTCGGCGTCCGCCAGGCAAGTCGTCGGACGTACCGTCTCGCTGCTCAAAGAAGGGCGCAGTGTCATATTACACACAGCCCGCGGTCCTGGTGATCCTCGGATCGGAAAAATGATCGACATGCTCGTCAGCGGCGGCATGTCACGTGAGCTCGCCAAGCATGAAGGTGGCAGAAACCTTGGTCGGAAGATTGGTCAGCTCGTCAGCGACATCCTCGCGGAGGTACCCTTAAAAAGGTTGTTGTTGTCGGGGGGCGACACGTCGAGCCAGGTTGCGCAGCTTTTGGATATCGATGCGCTTGAAATTCAAGCTCGCGTAAGCCCTGGTGTCCCACTTTGCCGAGCAAGATCGATCCGCGGACGTCTCGACGGACTTCAGATTGCGTTCAAAGGTGGCCAACTAGGCGACGAAGAGTTCTTCAAGCGCGGATGGCTTGGTCAAGCCTAACAAAGACGAAATAGGGAGGATGCCATGAGTGTCCCAACACTGCCAGCAAGCGGCGTGGCCGTGCGCGATGGTGAGGTCGCCCCAACTTTGGGCGCGCCCTTGGAAGAAACGATGGAGACATCAAGCCATCACGGGCTACTCGCGATCATGGACTCTATCGATCGGCTGATCGGTCGCGGTCTTGATGTCTGCGTCATGCTTTTGCTCACTGCCGAAATCCTGTTGCTGTTCGCGGGAGTCTTGGCCCGATATGTGTTCCTCCGCCCCATCATATGGTCTGACGAGCTGGCCTCCATGCTCTTCCTTTGGCTGGTTATGCTCGGTTCGGCGATAGCGCTGCGACGAGGTGAACACATGCGGATGACGGCGCTATTTGCGTTCGTATCCCCCCGGATGCGTGCTCATCTCGACGCTTTCGCGTTGGCGGCATCGTTGGGGCTAGTCGTCCTGCTGTTTCCCGCAGCGCTCGACTACGCTCTCGAGGAAGCCATTGTCAGAACACCGGCCATGGACCTTTCGAACTCCTGGCGGGCTTCCGCCGTCCCTGTCGGTTTCGGCTTGATGGGCATTTTTGCGCTGTTTCGCCTAGTTCGTCTCGGTGACACAAGGCAAATCTTGTCTGCGTTGGCCATCATTGTACTCCTTGTCGCCGCGTTCTGGCTCCTTCAACCGCTCTTTCGTCCGCTTGGAAATGCAAATCTGATCATATTCTTTGTGATCGTGGTTGCAGGCGCGGTCCTCGCGGGCGTTCCGATAGCGTTTTCTTTCGGCCTCGCGACATTTGGCTATCTGATCCTCACCACCAGAACTCCGCCGCTCATCATCGTGGGGCGCATCGACGAGGGTGTGAGCCACTTGATCCTGCTTTCGGTGCCACTGTTCGTATTTCTCGGACAACTCATCGAAATGACAGGCATGGCGCGGGCTATGGTCGCCTTCCTCGCCAGCCTGTTAGGGCACGTACGAGGCGGCCTTCTGTATGTTCTCGTTGGAGCGATGTATCTCGTTTCCGGTATCTCGGGATCAAAGGCCGCGGATATGGCCGCGGTGGCACCGGTCTTGTTCCCGGAAATGAAGCGTAGAGGTGCGAACGAAGGCGACCTAGTCGCGCTGCTCGCCGCGACCGGTGCTCAGACCGAGACCATCCCCCCGAGCATCGTCCTCATCACGATCGGCTCGGTCACCGGCGTCTCTATTGCGGCTCTGTTCACCGGCGGCCTTCTACCTGGCGTTATTCTGGCGGTCACTCTCTGTTGCGTGATCGGGTGGAGATACCGCAACGAGGACCGCAGCCTCGCGCGCCGCGCGCCCGCAGCTGAGATCGGTAAGACGTTCCTTGTTGCCTTGCCGGCGATCGCATTGCCGTTCGTTATTCGATCCGCCGTGATCGAGGGTGTCGCGACGGCGACCGAAGTTTCGACCATCGGCATATTCTATTCGATCGTGGTCGGTGCTTTATTCTACAGACAATTCGACTGGCGCCGGATCAAGCCGATGCTGGTCGAGACCGCGAGCCTGTCCGGTGCCATTCTCTTCATCATCGGTACTGCTACGGCGATGGCTTGGAGTCTGACTCAGTCGGGCTTCTCCCGCTCTCTGGCTATCGCGATGAAGGCACTGCCGGGTGGGTCGATGAGCTTCATGGCTGTGTCCATCGTAGCTTTTGTTGTGCTTGGCAGCGTTCTTGAGGGCATCCCAGCCATCGTCCTCTTTGGGCCGCTGCTTTTCCCGATCGCCCAGGCGCTTGGTATCGATCTCGTTCACTATTCGATGGTCGTCATATTGGCGATGGGCGTCGGCTTGTTCGCACCACCTTTCGGCGTTGGGTACTACGCGGCCTGCGCGATCAGTCGCGTAAATCCTGATGCTGGAATGAAGCCCATAGTGGGTTACATAGCGGCGTTATTGATAGGACTCGCAATCGTAGCGTTGGTCCCATGGATTTCGACGGGATTTTTGTAACCGCCAAACCGCGCGATATTGCGAATTAAACGGAGGAAGCCATGAAAGATATTGTCAATCGCCGGACGTTGTTGAAGGGAGCAACTTCGGTGGCTTTGGCAGCTGGCATCGGACTGCCGATCAGGCGCGCCAGTGCTGCGGAGTTTCCGCTCAGATGGGGCTTTAACCTCGCTGAATCCCATCCGATCACCGCTCGCGCAAGGGAAGCAGCTCAGCGCGTGCTGTCCGAAACGAAGGGCAGAGTGGAAGTTAATGTATTTCCCAACAATCAACTCGGTGGCGACACAGATATGCTGTCGCAACTACGTGCCGGCGGGCTCGATCTGTTCCTCAACTCAGGGATTAACGTCCTGTCGACAATCGTTCCGTCTGCGTCAATCTACGGACTTGGGTTCATCTTTCCGGACTACGATGCTGTTTGGAAGGCGATGGACGGCGAACTTGGCGACGCTTTGCGCCTCAATATCGGAAAGGCGAACCTCGTCCCCATGGCCAAGATGTGGGACAACGGCTTTCGCAACATCACGACGAGCACGAAGCAGATCAATACTCCGGCCGATTTAAAGGGCATTAAGATCCGCGTGCCAGTGGGCGCACTTTGGACGTCGATGTTCCAAGCTTTCGGTGCGGCGCCAACGGCTATCAATTACAGCGAACTTTACTCGGCACTTCAGACCAAGATCGTCGACGGTCAGGAGAACTCGTTGGCGAACATCTTCACGGCCAACCTTTTCGAGGTTCAGAAGTACTGTGCTCTGACCGGTCACATGTGGGACGCTTTCTTCTGCGTGGCGAACAAGCGGAACTGGGAGGCCATTCCGAAGGATCTTCGGGACATCGTTGCCACCGCAATCAACGATGCGGCGCTGTCCGAGAGGAAGGATATGGCGACACTGGCGACGTCGCTTCGCGGTGATCTGAGCAAGAAGGGTCTCGTTTTCAACGAACCAGACGTCAACGCATTTCGTGACGCGCTTCGAACGGCCGGCTTTTACAAAGAATGGCGAGCCAAGTATGGCGAGGAACTGTGGACGATACTTGAGCGTACGACCGGCAAGCTGACCTGAACACGATTGCGGGAGTTATCGAGATGAGATTGAACAATAAGGTGGCGCTCGTCACCGGGGGAGCGCGCGGTATCGGCTTCGCGATCTCGAAGGCATTGGCGCGCGAGGGGGCTCGCATTGTGATCGCGGATCTCAACCTGGACGGCGCTAAAGCGGCGGCGGCGGCTCTCGAAAATGCCGATCGTGACCATTTTGGGCTAAAAGTCGACGTGGCCGATCAGCGGTCCGTGGGCGAATTGATAGACGGATTGACCAGCCGCTGTGGCGGATTGGACATTCTGATCAACAATGCCGGAATCGGTGGCAACACTCCGTTCCTCGACATAAAGCTTGAGGACTGGCAACGAATGATTTCGATCAACCTGACCGGTGCGTTCATTGTGGCTCAATCCGTGGCGCGCCAGATGGTTAAGCAAGGGCGCGGCGGCAAGATCATAAACATCGCGTCGCTCTCGGGTCAGCGCGGCGGGAACGGACGCGGCGCATATGGCGCGGCAAAGGCCGGGTTGGAGTTGCTGACAAAGGTCATGGCGGTCGAGCTTGCTCAGTACCGCATCAACGTCAACAACATTGCTCCAGGAGCTATTGAAACCGAGATGGCGAAGACCGCGCACGACCCGGCAACGCGTCGAGCGTATGAATATCTGATTCCGATGAGCCGCTACGGAACTCCGGAAGAGATCGCTGACGCAGCAGTCTTCCTGTCATCGGACGAGAGCAGGTATGTCCACGGCCACACGTTGAACGTCGACGGCGGCTTCCGTGAGGCTGGCCTGATGTTCGGGCCGGACAAGACGCCGCCCCGGTAGCGTGGTCCTTGTGGGGCCGTTTCGTTCGGAGCGAGCCCAGGTTGTCAATTGAGAGGCTATTCACGTGCGCCGAAACCGCCGAGCGAAAATCGTAGCAACGGTTGGGCCAGCTTGCTGGGACCAGAGATGCTTCGAACGTTGTTCGAGGCTGGTGTCGACACCTTTCGCCTCAACTTCAGTCACGGGGCGAGAGAGGACCACGCCAAGGTGCACGCGGCGATACGCGCCCTCGAAGTTGAAACGGGTAGGCCAATTGGCATCTTGCTTGACCTTCAGGGTCCTAAGATCCGGATCGGTGCTTTGCGTGATGGAAGCCTGACGGTAGCGGCGGGTGAAATCATTAGATTCGCCCAGGGAGACGCTCTTGACGATCGGAATGCTATCCCGTTGCCGCACCCAGAGGTGTTTGCGGCCGCGGCACCTGGTCACGATCTGCTGATCGACGATGGTCGCCTGCGCGTTCGCGTTAAGGCACTCTTCAGTGACAGTCTCGATGCCGAGGTAATCGTTGGTGGGAAGCTCTCCAACCACAAGGGCGTTAACCTCCCGGGCACAATCCTGAATGTGTCTCCGCTCACCTCAAAAGACCGGGCTGACCTCGACTTCGGCCTTCGGCTCGGCGTCGATTGGGTCGCGCTGTCGTTTGTCCAGCGACCGGGAGATCTCCTCGAGGCGAGGGGGCTGATCGGAGATCGCGCAGGGCTCGTCGCGAAGATCGAGAAGCCGGCCGCTCTCGATCGGATCGACGACATCATAGGCTTGTCAGACGCGGTCATGGTGGCGCGGGGCGATCTTGGCGTGGAGATTCCCCACGAAGACGTCCCTGGTCGGCAGAAGGAGCTGGTGCGAGCCTGTCGATTGGCGGTCAAGCCTGTGATCGTGGCCACCCAGATGTTGGACTCCATGGTGTCTTCGCCGACGCCGACTCGCGCGGAAGCGTCCGATGTCGCCACTGCCATCTACGATGGAGCCGACGCCGTGATGTTGTCAGCGGAGTCCGCCGTCGGCCGCTATCCACTCGAGGCGGTGGAGATGATGGATCGCATCATCCGCAGCACCGAGCGTCACAAGATGTATCGTTCCATTGTCGATGCCTTGCGCCCGGAAGAAGAGCAAACGCCACCCCACGCGGTCGCTGCCGCTGCGGCGGGCTTGGCCTCAGCGATCCATGCGGCGGCCATCGTCGCGTACACGTCCGGAGGCACGACCGCGGCGCGCATCGCGCGCCGCCGTCCAGATGTGCCTGTGCTTGCTGTTACCCCGAGCTCGGAAACAGCCCGTCGTCTGTGTCTTCTTTGGGGGACGCACAGCATGTTCTCGTCCGACGTGAGCAATTATGAGGAGATGGTGTCACGCGCCGTCTCTACTGCAGTCGGAGAGCGCTTCGCCCAGAGCTCAGATAACGTGGTGATCGTTGCCGGAATACCGTTCGCCCAGGCAGGAACCACCAACAATATCCGGGTCATCGCGGTACCTTGAATCTTTGAAGCGGCCCGTCTTGAACGCAGGCCGCGACCTGCGCACATTTTCTGCCTGTCTTTGGGAGAAATCCCGAAGTGCTGGTGGCTGCCACGAGAACAAGGGGTGAGGAATGGCTGGGCCTACCACGTTGAAATCAAAGCGCGCGGCTTTCCCGACCCTGCGGTTCCGCGCCAAATCGTAGTGGGCTTCGCGACGGTGCTTAGCGTCTCGGCCGGCAGCATGGCTTTCGCCTATTTCGGCTTTGAGCGTATTTCGAATTGTGTCGGCTCCTACCAGGCCAGTGTCTCGGAGGCCGATTTAGCCCGCAACATCGACCGCGAGCTGCTCGCGTATCGCTCAGTCGCCCGGTACTTTGTGATGTCCGGAAGAGACGATGACGCGAAAGCTGCGCTGGATGCTGAGGGCGGCCTTAAGAAGGCGATCGATCTAGCGATCAAGAGCGTCAAGTCGCCAGCGCGACTGGCAAGCCTCGAAAAGCTTGCAAAGGAATTCTCTCAGTTCTCTGCGACATTCGGCAGGATCCTCGCGGTCAAGCGCGATAGTGCGCTGATCGTGCGCGACCAGCTCATGCGTAATGCGAGCCTGCTGAAATAAAAGCTCGAAGAAAGTCGCCTCGGTACATCCGAGACGGAAACGCAAGCGATCGAATTCGGCACAAAGCGGGTCAATACGCAATTCCAGACCGCAACTGCGGGTGTAAGCAACTTCTTCCTCAACGCGGACGAGTCGGTCCAAGCAAGCGCGCTGGCAGCGTTGAACGCGGGAGAATTCATTGAAAGCGATCTATTCGAAGGATCAGAAGATCGTTTCCGGCCTTAAGGAGGCCGAGGCGCTGCTGGCTGCCTATCGCGGGGCACTGGAGAAGCTTGCGGCGAACGCAAAGATGATTGATCAACTGGTCATCGACATGAGCGCCTCGGCTGGCATGATCATGCAAGGCGCAACTGTGATGACGTCCGATCTCATTTCCGAGCAACAACGACTGGAGACGGAGTCGAGGCGAACGATCGGTCAGACCGAGCAACTTATCCGATGCTCGGGGCCGGCGGTACGCTGCTCGGCGCGGTTCTCGCCTTCCTGCTTGGCATCGGGATTTCCCGACCTATGGTTGCGATGTGCACGGCGATGAGAGAGTTGGCCTCGGGTAATTTTGACGTGGTGTTGCCAGGGCTGGGCCGCAAGGACGAACTCGGGGAAATGGCCAGTGCAGTCGGAGAGTTCAAGCTGCAGGCGATCGCGAAAGCCGAACGCGATGCCGCTTTGAGCGAAGCACAGAGCAAGAAGCAAGCGGCCTCCCGCAGCGCCGAGCTGATACATTTTGCCGATGGTTTCGAGACCGCCGTCGGCTCCATAGTGTCCAACGTCTCGACCTCGGCCGTGCAGCTCGAGTCCGCACGCCACGCTAACGCGCACCGCGGAGACTACGCAAAACCTGTCTAGCCAGGTCGCGGTCGTCTCCGGGCAGACCTCCTCGAACATGCAGGCTGTCGCGACGGCGACGGAGGAGCTCTCGGCTTCAGTTGGGGAGATCGGGCGTCAGGTCCGCGATTCGAGCCGCATCGCAGAAGCTGCGGTGATGCAGGCCAAGGAAACCGATAACCGCATCGGCAAGCTGTCCCGTGCAGCCCAACAAGTCGGTGACGTGGTGAAACTGATTACTGCGATCGCCGAGCAGACCAATCTTTTGGCGCTCAATGCCACCATCGAGGCGGCGCGCGCTGGCGAAGCAGGGCGAGGCTTTGCCGTGGTCGCAAGTGAGGTGAAGTCGCTTGCGAGCCAGACGGCGAAGGCGACCGACGAGATCTCGGCCCACATTGCCAATATGCAAGACGCACCGGCCGAATCGGTCGGGGCGATTAAGGAGATCGGTGCTACGATCGGTCAGATCTCGACGATTGCTGCCTCGATCGCGAGCGCTGTCGAGGAGCAAGGCGCCGCCACGCAAGAGATCGCGCGCAGCGTCCAGAATGTCGCGCAGGGCACGCAGGCTGTGGTCACTAACATCGACCAGGTCAACCGGGGCGCTGGCCGAAACGGGAGCGGCTTCCGAAGAGCTGCTGAGTTCGGCCAGTACGCTGTCGACTGAGAGCACCCGACTTCGCGCCGAGTTGGACCGCTTCATGGCCAATATCCGCGCGGCTTAGCGGATTTCGATCGCGTCCCGCTCACGTACTTGCGATCGATGGTGGCGACCTCACGTGTGCTTCCGACCGTTTTGTGGGTACTCGCCGCGTTTCGGAGCTAAATTGGCTACCTTGCCGCCATTACGATCAGGGGCGGCTGCATTTCACACGTCTTGTCAATCCGGAGGCTCGGGGCTGCTCTCCGAGCGTTGTGCCTGGCTCGCTCTCTCTCCGATACATCCCAATTTGCGAACCCTGCAAAGTTAACTCACATCGATGTTAAAATTAATCGATTGCCATGTCCTATCCTCATCGCGCCTAGTGAGGCTTCTTCGCTTCGAAGACCGGGCACCGCTCGAGCCCAACGCATTTGGCGTGTCGCAAAGGCATTTGACCGACAATAGGAGCGGAAGCCGGCTTGAAGAATAATCGGAGGAACGCGGATGGACTTGGGGTTGCGTGGCAGAACGACGCTCGTTCTTGGTGCGGGCGGCGGCCTTGGACGCGCAATTGCCAGATCGTTTGCCGAAGAGGGCGCGCGCGTCGCCCTTGGCGACATCAATGCTGAGAGCCTCGACCTCACGGCGCAAGGCATCGTCGCAGCAGGCGCAGACTGTCTTCCGGTGGTTTGCGACTTAGCCGACCTTTCCTCGATTGAGGGGAACGTTGCGTTGATTGAGCAAACGTTTGGCCCCGTTGACGTGCTCATTAACAATACGGGCGGGCCTCCACCCACTCCAGCATTTGGGCAGACGAGCGAGGTGTGGAATAAGTACTTTCAGGCGATGGTGCTGTCGGTGATTGCGCTTGCCGATCGTGTCCTTCCGGGCATGCGTGAGCGCAAATGGGGGCGGATCATCACAAGCACCTCATCCGGGGTGGTCGCGCCCATCCCAAATCTTGATATTTCGAACTCACTGCGGCTCTCGCTAGTCGGGTGGTCGAAGACCCTCGCTCGCGAGGTCGGGCGCGACGGCGTTACCGCAAATGTCGTATTGCCCGGGCGCATCGCGACGCAGCGAATTCTCTTCTTGGGTCAGGCCAAGTCTGAACGCGAAAACTGATCAGTAGAAGCAGTCTCCGATGAGAGTACAGGGGCAATCCCACTGGGCCGTTATGGGAATCCCGAAGAGTACGCCGATGTCGTGACCTTTTTGGCCAGTGAACGTGCGTCGTACGTGACAGGGTCAGTCATTCGGATCGACGGAGGCCTGATTGCCAGCATTTAGTAGATCGAATTGAGAGTTTGAGCATGGGGGAAGAGCGTGGTTCTAACTAGCGGCATAAAGGGAGTGGTTCCAATTGCCCCAACACCCTTCCACGAGGATGGTCGGGTCGACGAATCGTCTCTGGATCGCATGACAGATTTCTTTAGGGTGTGGTGTCGACGGCATCACAATTCTGGGCCAGCTCGGCGAAGCACCCAAACTCGACCATCAAGAATCGATCGCGATCGCAAAGCGCATCATTCGAGCGCTAACGTACCCATCATCGTCGGGGTGTCGGCGCCGGGCTTCGCTGCCATGCGCTCTCTTGCGCGAGAGGTCATGGAGCTCGGTGCCGCCGGCGTCATGATTGGACCGCCGAACACGTTGAGAACCGACAATCAGATTGTGACCTACTTCGGTCAGGCCGCTGAAGCGATCGGCTCCGACATTCCTTTCGTGCTTCAGGACTACCCGTTGACCTTCTCAGTCGTGATGACCCCGGCCGTAATTCGCCGGATCGTCTCGGAGAACGAATCGTGCGTCATGCTGAAGCACGAGGATTGGCCGGGACTAGAGAAGATCACGACCCTGCGTGGATTCGAGCGCGATGGCTCAATGCGCCACATTGCCATCCTGACTGGCAACGGCGGCCTATTCCTGGATTTCGAGATGGAGCGTGGCGCCGATGGTGCCAACACAGGGTACGCCGTTCCCGAAATGCTCGTCGACGTGGTCAAGCTGTCCGCCGCTGGACGCCGCGACGAAGCGCACGACCTTTTCGGCGCGCATCTGCCCTACCTGCGGTACGAGCAGCAGCAAGGACCGCTCGGTCTTGCCGTACGCAAATATGTCCTGAGGCGGAGAGGCGTTCTGGCCTCAGATGCGCAGCGCAAGCCCGCCCTCGCGCTCTCTACCCAGGCAAAGCAAGAGATTGACTACCTGCTAGATCGAATAGCGCGCAACGATAAGCGTGCGGTGCTGGCGAGGTAGGTGCGTAAGGCGGTCCATGAAAACCCGGCGGACCGTTTTATGCCAGCAGGATTGCTGCATGATAGTGGCCTGCGTTGGAAACGCCGGCAGCCTGTGACCAACCTGCTTGTTCCTGCAGGTTGGTCTTATTGGAGGTTGAAAGCATGAGCTGGAGTGATTGCGGCTGCTGCAACGCCAATCGGATCTAGGAGGCAAATCGATCAACCTCGATTGATCGAGCATTGCAGATGGTTGCTCGAATCGGGCGGATGCGACGCAGTCAATCTCCTTGGCACGACCGGGGAAGCGACATCGTTCGCATTGCAACAGCGCGTGGAGGCGATGTCCCACGTATCGAAGGCGGGATTGCCGATGTCCCGGTTTATGGTTGGTACGGGCGCGGCGGCAGTTGACGATGCTATTGCTCTTACAAGAGCCGCCGAGGATATGGGTTTCGCAGGTGCGCTCCTCGTGCCGCCCTTTTATTACAAGGGCATAACTGAGAACGCCGTCGTGAATTACGTGCAAAAGATCATCGATGAAGCAGGTTTGAAGCAAACGAGGCTCTACCTCTATCATATTCCGCAGTTCTCAGGTGTGCCGTACACGATCGACATCGTGGAACGCGTCAAGCTGAAGAATCCAAACGTTTTGAGAGGCGTGAAAGATTCGTCCGGCGATCTAGCATACTCCAGAGAGCTGGCGAGGCGTCTGCCGGGAATCGATGTTTTTCCCTGCTCTGAAGGAACTCTTTCGTCAGCGAACGAGCATGGGTTTGCCGGGTGCATTTCCGCTACCACCAATGTGAGTGGCGCTCTGGCGCAGGAGGCTTGGAGAACGAGGGGAACTGACGCAGGCAGACGTGCGGGCGACAAGGCCATGGCGATCCGCGAAACTCTGTCGAGGTTTCCCCTTGTACCTGCAGTCAAATGGGCAGTTTCACTCGTTCATGCGGATCCGTTCTGGAGACGCTTGCAGCCCCCTTTGGCTTCACTGAGTGCAGACCAAGCAAAGGCCTTGGAAGCTGCACTGCCAGAGCTGAACTAAATTGGCGACGAGCCGTCGGTAGTGCCTGATCGGCGTATTCGCTCGCTCTCGTGTTTTGGTATGGCGAGAACCCGCTTGGCCGATGGCAGCGAAAGACCAATTTAGCCGAGGCTGAGTGAAGGAAGAGCCATGCCGATTGCATTCCCAATACCTGACGAGACCGTACTCGGCCGCCGCGACGAAATTCTGACCGGTCTTGGCCAACTCGTTGCCCCGCAAGCGCTCATCGTGTCCGAAGACGAACGCCGCGCCTTCGAGACCGACGCGCTTACAGCTTATCGGCGCGTGCCGCTTGCGGTTGTGCTGCCGTCGACCACGGCGGAGGTGTCCGCCGTCCTGAAATTCTGTGCGCGAAATCACGTGAGGGTTGTTCCGCGCGGCGCCGGTACATCGCTCGCAGGCGGTGCGATTCCGCAGGAGGATGCGATCGTTCTCGCCGTATCGAAGATGAATGAGATCTTGGATGTCGATTTCGTGAACCGGACCGCCCGAGTGCAGGCGGGCGTAACTAACCTTGCGGTGAGCCAGGCGGTTGCGCACAAAGGCTTTTTCTATGCACCCGACCCATCGAGCCAGCTCGCCTGCACAATAGGTGGCAACATCGGCATGAATTCGGGTGGGGCGCATTGCTTGAAATTCGGCGTGACGACCAACAACGTCCTCGGCGTGACGCTCGTCCTGCTAGACGGAACGATCGTTGAGATTGGCGGCGAGCACCTCGACAGTGCTGGCTATGACCTCCTCGGCCTAATCGTCGGATCGGAAGGCCAACTCGGCGTAGTCACCGAAGCCGTCCTGCGGATTCGTTGTGCAGCGGAAGGCGCTAAGCCAGTTCTGTTCGGGTTCGATACGAGCGAGGAATGACACGCTACACTCCAACGTCGGAGGCTGATGTCTGTGAAATCGTTAGAGAAGCGTCTGCGCGGCGTACTCAGCTGGCGATTCAGGGCAGTGGGACAAAGCGCGCTTTCGGCAGGCCGGCGCAATTCGATTCGATCCTTTCGTCATCGCAAATGACAAGAGTCACGCTCTATGAGCCGGCGGAATTCGTGATTTCCGCTGAGCCTGGCGCCTCTCTCAGCGAGATCGTTCGGCTGCTCGCGGAGCATCGGCAAGAGCTGGCTTTCGAACCTCTCGACTACCGCCCGCTGCTGGGCTGTGACGGTGAACCGACGATCGGGGCGGTCGCCGCGATGAACCTGTCGGGACCACGTCGAATCGCTTGTGGAGCGGCTCGCGATAGTTCGCTCGGGCTGCGGTTCGTCAACGGGCGCGGCGAGGCGATCAAATCCGGCGGCCGTGTGATGAAGAACGTGACCGGCCTTGACCTGGTCAAAATCATGGTCGGCGCGTATGCTACCCTTGGCTTCCTGACCGAAGTCACATTCAAGGTCGTCCCGAGCGCGCCACGTTGCGCAACATTGTGCTTGGCGGACCTCTCGGATCAAACCGCCATCGCGGCGCTGTCGGCGGCGCTCGGCGCGCCCTATGATGTCAGCGGTGCGGCGCACCTGCCCGCGGTAGTCGGTGGCGGCGCGCGTACGTTGGTCCGGGTCGAGGGCTTCCCCGAGTCGGTTGAATATCGCCTCGGTGAACTGCTGTCGCTCCTGAAGCGGTTCGGCGCGGCCGAGGTGCTTGCCGACGACACCGGGAGGGGTCTTTGGCAGGCGATTCGCGATGCAACAGTCCTCGCCGAGCCGCGCGATGCCGCAATCTGGCGCATCTCGACCGCGCCGAGCAAAGGTCCTGATGTCGCGGCGCGCATTGCTCGGGCTGTCGAGGCCGGGTGGTTCTTTGACTGGGGCGGTGGATTGATCTGGCTGGCGTGCCCAACTGCCGACTCCGCCGGTGCAGCGACAATTCGTGGGGCGATCCGGAAAGCCGGTGGACATGCCACCCTCGTGCGCACACCCGAAGAAGTCCGTGCTGCGGTCGATATATTTGATCTGCCGGTCGAAGCCGTCGCGCGGCTTCAGGCCGGGTTGAAAACCTCTCTCGATCCGGCTGGCATATTCAATCCTGGCCGAATGTTCCCCGAGTTGTAACGATGCAAACGACTTTTACCGCCGAACAACTGCAGAACCCCGCGACAAAAGCATCGGAAAAGATTCTGCGGAGCTGCGTCCATTGCGGCTTCTGCACCGCGAAGTGCCCGACATATCTGCTGCTTGGTGATGAGCTCGACAGTCCTCGCGGGCGCATCTACCAGATCAAGGACATGCTGGAAGGCAGCAAACCGGCGACGGCTCCTGTCGTCAAGCATGTCGACCGCTGTCTATCGTGCCTATCATGTATGACCACCTGTCCGTCTGGCGTGCATTACATGCACCTTATCGATCACGCGCGGGCCTACATTGAAGAGACGTACCGGCGGCCCCTGCACGACCGGCTCGTCCGGGCCATGCTCGCATTGATCCTTCCGTATCCGCATCGCTTCCGTGCTGCGATAACTGCGGCGCAGATGGTCCGGCCGTTGAAGAATGTTTTGGCCGGTTTGCCGCATGTTGGAAATCGGCTTGTCGCGATGCTCGATCTCGCGCCGCCTCATGTGCCGCCTCGGTCCGCCTCGGAAAGGCCTGGTGTTTTTCCGGCGATAGGCGAGAAGCGCAGCCGTGTTGCAATTCTCGGCGGTTGTGCGCAGCCCGTACTACGACCCGACTTTAACGAGGCGACCATCCGGCTCCTGACCCGCCATGGCGTCGAAGTTGTGCAGGCCAAGGGTGAGGGATGCTGCGGCGCTCTGGTCCATCATCTCGGACGCGAACGCGAATCGCACAAGCTTGCAAAGAAAAACATCGACGCGTGGATCACGGAGATGGATGGCAAAGGTCTGGACGCGATCATCATAACGACGTCCGGATGCGGAACGGCGATCAAGGATTATGGCTACATGTTCCGTGACGATCCCGTCTATGCAGAGAAGGCACGTCGGGTTTCCGCAATCGCGCGAGATATCACCGAATTCCTTTCGCCCATGAAACTGCGCTTCTCGTCAGAAACGCGTGATCTCGTCGTCGCTTACCATTCGGCTTGTTCGATGCAGCATGGGCAGAAAAACACTGAGGATCCGAAGGCGTTGCTTAAACGGGCCGGCTTTACGGTGAAGGATATCCCAGAGGGACACATCTGCTGCGGGTCGGCGGGGACCTACAACATTCTTCAGCCCGACATCGCGAAACGTCTCGGTGAACGAAAAATGGCAAACATCCGGCGTGTAGATCCAGACCTGATCGCGACAGGCAACATCGGCTGCATCGCAGATCGGCGATAGCGCCGGCATACCGATCTTCCATACTGTCGAACTGCTCGATTGGGCGACCGGAGGGCCAGCGCCGAAGTCCTTGTCCGCCGAACTGAGAGGCGGGCGAGGTTCAGAGGGCGCATTAGCGCTTCCCCGATCACACTGACAATCAAACGTCGGAGTTCTTAGTCCTTTCCCAAGCTTCGTGTTGGATCGCATCTATGGCGCTTACTGGCTGACTGGCTTGTACATTTCGCACCGCGCATCCACGACGCTGACATTTTCCATCGGCACAGACAATGCGCATATCGGTCACGCCTATGATTATTGTCACGGGTCAGGAGAGCACCCCGTCCGCCACCAGATCGTCGATATCATCGAGCCAACACG
The DNA here is from genome assembly GCF_024199855.1 of Bradyrhizobium sp. CCGB20. NCBI lineage: Bacteria > Pseudomonadati > Pseudomonadota > Alphaproteobacteria > Hyphomicrobiales > Nitrobacteraceae > Bradyrhizobium > Bradyrhizobium sp. CCGB20. The sequence continues at coordinate 1,890,138 of NZ_JANADN010000001.1, forward strand.
GCCGCTCACGAAGCTAGTGCTGCAGACCGCATCTGGAGAAACGGTTCGGCCCTGTCTCCTCGGAGCTCTCGTAAGCTATCCTTATCTGCGAAGCAGCGACCATCATTGACGGATGGACGCATTAGCTCACAATTGCCGTGGTCGGCCGCTACCAGGAACGCGCCTCCTGCGGCGCAGTCCCCTCAGCGATGCGGCTAGTCTGGCTGCCAGGTCGACACTATGCCATGGAGGATCGAGAAAGTCGCCGCTCTAGCCGAAGGCAAAGGGCCGATCTTCCCGGGTGTCCGTGCAGAATCGCTCAGACCTATGGGAGAGGCGTCTCGGACAAATTCATCGCTCCCGACCGTGACCTCGGAATTTCCATCGGCCCGGCGGGCAAGCCGCCAGTCCGTTCCGTGCGAAGGAAAGTGTAGCGTACGAGCGACGGAAGCCCTCGAAATTGGCTGTGCGCTTGCCCGACGGCTTCGTCGGCTGACTCCTCCGTCAACCTCATGCTTGAAGATCACGAGCATCACCGGGCGGTATTGCGTCATTCAAAGACACCCACCTAGTTTGATGACATAGAAGTGCGCAAACCTCTAATTCGAGGCCGAGCGGGTTGCAAGGGCCGATCGGCCAAGGAAACGGGCGCTTTGACCCAACTCCCGCTCAATCCGCAGGAGCTGGTTATACTTGGCCAGACGATCCGAACGCGAAAGGGAGCCGGTCTTGATCTGACCGCAGTTCGTCGCTATCGCCAGATCAGCTATGGTAGCGTCCTCCGTTTCGCCGGAACAATGTGACATCACGCAGGCGTAGCCGGCGCGATGGGCGGTCTCAACCGCATCAAGCGTCTCCATCAAGGTCCCGATCTGATTGACCTTAACAAGGAGCGCGTTAGCTACTCCTTGCGCGATGCCCTGCTCCAACATAGCCCGGTTAGTCACAAACAGGTCGTCACCTACGAGCTGCACTTTTGATCCGAGCGAGCCGGTGAGAGCTAGCCATCCCTCCCAATCATTTTCGGCCATGCCGTCTTCGATCGACACGATTGGATAACGGGCGCACAGTTCCTCGTAGAGCCGCACCATGCCAGCCGCATCCATCGTTCGACCTTCGCCGGAGAGCTCATAGCGGCCATTCTTGAAAAGCTCGCTCGAGGCCGCGTCGAGGGCAAACACCACCTCGTCACCAACCCGAAAGCCCGCCGCCTCCACGGCCTTGACTAGAAATGCAAGCGCCTGATCGGTGCTTGACAGATCGGGTGCGAAGCCGCCCTCATCGCCTACGTTCGTATTATGACCCGCATCTTTCAGCGCCTTCTTGAGGCTATGAAAGATTTCAGCGCCAATGCGCAGGCTGTCCGAGAATGTCTCAGCGCCGACTGGCATTATCATGAATTCCTGAAAGTCGATGGCGTTGTCCACGTGGGCGCCGCCATTGATGACGTTCATCATCGGCAGAGGCAACACGCGGGCTCCAACGCCGCCCACGTATCGCCACAGCGGCTCGCCCAACTCATCTGCAGCGGCCTTTGCACATGCTAGGCTGACGCCGAGGATTGCGTTGGTCCCCAGGCGACTCTTGTTGTCGCTGCCATCGAGTTCACGAAGGATGCGGTCGGTCGCGATCTGGTCGAGCACGTTGTGGTTCTGGAGCGCGTCGGCTATCTCCCCATTCACGGCTGCTACTGCATTCAGGACACCCTTACCGCTAAATCGGCGCCTATCGCCGTCCCGCAGTTCGACAGCTTCTCGCGTGCCTGTAGACGCTCCCGAGGGAACGGCGGCCCGCCCGCGCGCGCCGCTTTTGAGGACCGTCGACTTCGACCGTCGGATTCCCTCGGCTATCGAAAATCTCCTGTGCGCGCACACGGTCGATGATGGTCATCGCTCATCTCCTTCTTAGGTCTGTTCGACCAGAGGGTTGAAATTGTTTGGCCGGCTCATGCGTGCGCCGGTTCGCTCGGCATCCTGCAACGTGCAACGCTTCGTTACCCAGCAAGGCCGAATGGAATGCGGCCTGAAGTGTCTCTGGATTTCTCCACGCAGTTCGGTCCCTATCGAGTTCCGGTAGCAGCGTTCGTCGGGCATAAGAATAGTCAGGTGCCACTCGTAGATCGGGTCGAGCCGATTAAGCCAATCCGCGCCGGGCGAGCAGCCAGCATCGCTGCGTGCTAACTGAGCCGCTCGCCGTCACGGTCAATCCGAACCTCGAAATGTCTCGCTAACAGCTCGATCAAAAAGCGCACGAGTTCGCCGCACGCATTTCGCGCAGTAGCACGCTGACGGATTTCAGAAGATTTTGTCATGCGCAACAAGCGGGATGACAATCGATTTCTTGTCAGATGACCGTGAATAAAACTCACAGACTAAATTCGAGAAGTGTTCACGGCGCTCCAGTATAACAGTCATGTCAAAGCGGCCTAAGGGAGGGTTAGTTGCAGCCCAAGAAACTCATCATCGAAGCTCGCATTATCGAGTACATGCCGCGTACCGCGAACCCTCATGTCCCTTACACACCAAACGAAATTGGCGTCGAAGCCGCAGAAGCATGTGAGGCGGGCGCGAGCATAGTTCATTTTCATGCGCGCAACTCCGATGGCACGCGCCATGAGGCGATTCGAGCTATCCGTGCCCGGTGCGAATGCCTCGTCTTTCCTACTTGGGCCAGATATCCAACTCAGCAGACACGATGGCGCGGCTCGAGCACATAGAGCAACTTGCACGCGATCCCGCTACGCGACTGGATCTTGCGCCAATCGATACGGGTAACACCAACATCGATCGCTATGATGCAAGCGAGCGTCGCTACGTCACGGATACGCAGACATATCGCAACGACACCGCGACGATAATCGCTTTCGCCAAGCGCTTGCCAGAGCTTGGTGTCAAGCCGCAGTTTGTGAGCTGGACGGTCGCATTTACACGCGGCTTCGAGGCGCTTTGCGAAATGGGTCTTGTGGACGAACCGGCTTACTTCATGTTCGAGCTCACCGATCAGGGGATCTTCGGCGGCCATCCAGGCACCATCAAGGGCTTGATGGCGCATCTCGACTTCCTACCGAAGGCGCCCATCGAGTGGACCGTTTGCAACAAGATCGGAAATCCCATGGGGCCAGCTGCAGCCTCGATTGAGCTCGGCGGACACGTTGCGGTCGGCCTCGGAGATTATGGCTGGCCAGAGCTTGGCACCCCCGATAACGGCGAGGTGGTGCGGGAGATTGTGCGCTTGGCGCGCGCCATGGGACGCGAGATCGCGACACCAGCGGAGACTAGAGCGATGTTTGGGCTACGTGAGTAGAGGCTTGAATAGGATGGACGAAAATAACCTCATCCGAATCCCGGAGCCAGCGCTGAACGACTTCTGCATCGGCGTACTGACTAAGCTTGGTGTTCCGCGCGATGATGCGAAGATTGTCGCTGACAATTTGATCGCGGCTGATCTTCGAGGCGTCGGGTCCCATGGCGTAGTCCGCCTCCCTATCTACATCAAGCGGCTGATAGATGGTGGAACTAATGCCCGGCCGGACATTATCACCGTACGCCAAACGCGCACGACTGCCGTAGTCGAGGGCCACAATGGTCTCGGACATCTCGTGGGCGTCCGTGCAATGGAGGTCGCAATCAAGAAAGCGTCCGACGGGGACTGCGTCTTCGTCGCTGTTCGCAATAGCAACCATTTCGGAGCAGCCGCCTACTATGCCGAGATGGCCGCTCGAAACGGGATGATAGGACTTGTATTCACGATCGGCGCCATCGATCACATGGCGCCCTGGGGCGGCGCAGAAGCTGTCCTTGGCAACAACCCATTAGCCGTCGCCTTTCCTGCGCCCGGCGACTTTCCGATTGTTCTGGACATGGCGTGCAGCGTAGCTGCGCGAGGCAAGATAATCGTTGCCGCCAAAGAGGGAAAACCTATTCCCGTCGGTTGGGCCACTGGTCCCGACGGCCTGCCAACCACCAATGCAGCGGAGGCATTGAAGGGAGTCGTGGTTCCGGTTGGTGGTCCGAAGGGATATGCTCTTACCCTTACGGTCGGGCTTCTAAGCACCATGCTGTCGGGCGCCTTCTTCGGCCGGGACGTGGGTGATCTCTACGAGAAAACCAGCGAGCCGCAAAACAGCGGACATCTGTTCGGCGTGTTGCCCGTTGCAGCATTCGACGAACAGGCTTCATATGCGGCTCGTATGCGGAAGGGCATCGACGACATCAAGGGCGTAAGAAGGGCGCCTGGCTCGGAGCAGGTCTTTCTGCCGGGAGAGCAAGAGTACTTGGCCAAATTGGTCAACTTGGCCGATGGCGTTCCTATCGGCCGCCTTGGCCGCTAAACTTTCTTCGATCGCGGCTCAGTACCACGTTCCTCTGAAGCTGAAGCATAGCCGTGGGGCGTGATAACGCTTGGACTTTGGCGCAGTTAGACGGCTCTTCATCAATATGAGCAAGCCGTTACTGACCACCGATTGACCACCGAAACCCCGTAAACAAACGGCGTTAAAGGTGGTCAATGGTGAGCGAACTTCATTGTTTTTGTTGATGTTTTCGTTTGCTATTTGCGTTCGGGACGCGGGGGCAGGCCATCAAGGGCGACGGTGCCAGGATTGTAGGGTGTCCACGCCGCGCCCTGGATGACGGTACGGTTGCCGAGATCGCGCAAGTGGCACGAGATGACCTCGTACCGGCGCGCGCCCATCGCAAGGCGCATGAACTCCGCGACCACGAGGGTTGCGGCAACCGCACCGACGAACGGCGCCCCAATGCTTCGGCCCGCAAGGCGAACGGTGCCGCACTGGTCACCACGTTCCGCGAGCAACCGGCGATAGGCAGGCTGCGAGATTTCGGCCTCCCCCGTGGCGGTGCTCTGCCAGATGGTGCTTGCGCCGCGCGCGGCCGGAATCGTGTGCAGGTCGATTCCGAGACAATCCTGCGGTCCCTTGCCCAGTCCTGCCTCGATGATGCGCTCAAACCCCGTATCCTCGATTGCCTGACGGGCCCAGGGCGTTGTCGACACTGATCAGCGCGAGCGGGGGTTCCTGCGGCGTCACGCGGAAGTTGCCCGCGAAGCGTCGCTCGATGAGAGCGGTAGGGACCTCGTATACTGCGAACTCGTCCGCTGCCAGAGTGTCCTCCGCAAACATGATCACATGATTGTCTTCGGATTCAAGCGCTCTTGCCACATCGGGCAGGCCGTAACCTAGAAGGTTGTAGATTGCGTCATCATCATTTCTCAGGCAATCGATGGCAGAGCCGGGATGTTCGGCGCTCAAAGCGAGTAGCGCTCTTATGAGGTTTGCCGATGCGTCGGGAAAATTCTCGAATGGCATCGCAGCCTTGTAGCTAATGAGCGGAGCGGCGAACGAGGTTCCCGAATGATATTTCAGGAGCTGTTGTAAATACTCGTGGTGCGTTGAAACCCGCGCTGGCTCGCCTAGACCCACTTTGAAGACGTTGGGTCGGACCATCGAAGATCGCTGTTCCGCCGACATCAACCAGGTCCGGCTTGAGGAACCTTATTGGCGCCAGGGCCCGCGCGAGTGAACGGTGAATGGTTGATAGGGTTCGGCGATGGAGCGAACACCCACGTTATCTACATCAATTGCAGAAAGGCCATTTGAATGGGCGATTGATCCGACCGTAAGCACATTGACTGCGCTCGATGGTTCGAGAATGCGATTTGCGTCGTTAGGCAGGAAGTCCGGATAAGTCGCAACGATACCGTCGCCAAGCGACGCGAGATAGCCGCCCGACGTGTTGCCGGCCGAGACGACAATTAGGATGTCCAGTTCTCGGGCAAGAGAATCCAAAGTGGATGCCCATGCGCTGGGCTTCGCACCTACCGGGCGCTTGATACCGCCTAATGATATGTTGATAACACGACAGCCGAACTCATCATGCAGCCTGCGAATGGAGTTTTCCATTTGAGTTGGAACGAGTTCTTCGTCGTCGAAGCGTCCTTCTGCGTTTACAACTCGTGCGCTGGCGATGCGGAATTTCGGCTGAAAGGGTGCCTCTGACAGCCGCTGGCGAATGTTCCCATAGATCGCGATGCCCGAGGCCGGAGTGCCGTGGCGCCCTTCTCATCGCTATCGCCTAGGGCTGCCGGCTCGCCAAATGCCGCTACCCACTAACCCGCGATCAACGGATGAGCGGATGTCAGGCCGCTATCGATCACCGCGATGGTCAAAGCGTCTCGGTCGGCGGCAGCTACTTTCGGCTCGATCTCGCCGGCGGGAAGCTCGGGCCAGTCCGGAGTTGGAGGGCGATCAATCGCGGCGACCTCAGGCAACTCTAAGAGAGAGCGGATGCAGGGGCCCGAGGCTTGCACGCGCATCAGAAGCGCAGAGTTTCCCCGGTAGGAGCTAACTAGAGTTCCTCCTTGCTGACCTAGGATGACGCGATGGATAAACAGATCGGCGGTGAAGTCGGAAACGGGCCAAAGCTCGACATCGTAAGATTCAACCGGTTCCGGAATGTCGTCCGAGTTGTCATAGCCCTCTCGCCGCAGCACCGGGCCAATTCGGTCCGCTGCGTTGATTGTCCGGACGGCTTCAATGGCTTTAATTAGCGCCGCGCAGGGTTGGTTCTTCTGGTTTTCCGCTTTCTCGCCATTATAGGCTGTGACCCTCTCTTGGAACGCCCTGAGTTCAACGTCGTCGGCGAAAAGGATGAGCGTTTGGCCCGGCTCGTTGGCCAAAACCGTGAGACCAACTTTAACCCATTCCTCCTCGCTTAAGCGCGTCTAACTTCGTGATTTCAGCTTGCGCCTCTTCCTTTCGCTTTTCTAGTTCCAAGATTACAGTTCGCCTAGTGCAGCAAGTTGCGACAGCGCGTGATCACGTTCTGCCTGGATTGCCTTCGCATCCGCAACCAAGCTGCGCCCAATTTCGGCAAGCTTTTGCGTCTTTGCTTCCTCAGCGCTCAATCGCGCTTGCAGCTCATCCACTTCCGCCGATAGCGGTCAGGCAAGCTTTCGAGCTCCTAGGAAGGGGATGGACCTGCGGTTGCTAGATGTAGGCATCGACCTTCTTCGAATGAGTTTGGTCAGTAACCGTTTTGCTCTCCCAAACTACTAATGGTTGCAGCCTCGCGCAACTCGCCAAAGGTGCATGTTCTAAGAGGTCACTCGTGGCGTCGGCTGCGAGGTCCTCCCCCTCCACCCTCATCGATCCTGATGAAACCGTTCCGTGCCTTCCCTGACTTCATCGCTTCCGCGCCCGTGCGGACACAGCACGTTCGCCTATGCAAAGGCGCCTGCCGTTATCGCCCCTGAGTGAGTCATTTCGACTCAGGCATCTCTTCTTGCCGGGCGATCCTTTCGAAAAATGTGGTGACAACGCTACTCGATCACAAAATGTCAGTGCAGGAAGCCATCGACCAACCGCGGATCTTCGCTCGCAGCTATGTGCTGGAAGGTCGAAGGACAGTTCCGGCTGCGGTTATTAAGGGACTTCTTGCCTTGGGCCATCTTCCCAAGCGGGCGCCAAATCCACTCGGAACTGCGCAGGCGATATGGACCGACCGAAAACGTGGACTTCTCAGAGGTGGAGCTGACCCCCGTCGGGACGGTATTGCCATGGGCTATTGAGATCAAAGCAGAAAATTCCTTGTCCTTTCCTGTTGTCGGATCAAACGATGGGCTGCCGAAAACTAATCCTCGATGTCGAGCAGCGTCAGGTGTGTTGGAGCAATCACAAATGGTAGCAGCGCCCTCGGCCAGCAACTCCCGTATCATGAGTAATTGCGCTAACAAGACTACTCGATGCGCTTGCAAAAAACCGGGCGCGGCAACATCAGTCCCAGGGGAGTGACTTTCGACGTAGAGCTGCGTTGACCTTCCATCGCTCCGGCAGTGGGGCTTCAAGCCCTTATTTCCAGGAGCTCCTCGCGATAACGCAAATAAGCGCGCCACAAATTATTTCGGCGCGCAGCTCTACCTCCGTAAGATGGCGCTTCAACATCTGAAGCAAATTTTCCGTGTCGACGAACTCCCAAGAGACGGACAGAAGCCAACCGGCTGTCGTACGATCGCTGCAATCTGTGGCTTTTATATAAGTCCAATTCGCCTTTGGGATCAGAGATAGCAAAACCGCACCCGCGGTCATGCGAATTCTTCGTGGGACTACCAGACAAACTTCGCGCCCTCCGGCAGTTCGCAGACGAAATCTCCCTGGTTCACGACTTCGGTCGCCCCGGCCGCTAGCCTGGAGGCTCGCACGGTGAGCTTGCCTTCGCGGTTCAGACTGTGCCGAATGTATTCCGTAACAGGGTGTCCCGAGGTGTCCACGGTTTGATGCGCATTGGCGAAGCTGATGCCGTGCTGAGCGCTCACCCTGAAGGCGCTGAGAACCAATCCGCCCTGCACGGCCGGCCCGGGCTTGCTGCCGTCGATTGTGGTACAATGGCTGAGGTCCAGTATGAGCTTCACGTTCTTGCCGGCCTGCAGGGCGCCGAGCACCTCGGCATATTTCGGTGAGGGCTCATCGGCGTTAACGATCGTGCTCGCGCTTGCTGCCAAGAGCAACGACGACAGCAGGAACGACAGTCGTCTGCCACTGAACTGCATACGGTCTTCTCCTTCAAAAGATCGCGCGCCGCGCAAACCGAACGTGCCTGATGTCGTGTTCGCAACCAGTTCGCGGATTGACGACATCAGGCACGTTCGGTTTTGGACAAGAGCATGTGCCGCAACTGCTCGTAAATGGTTGGGAGACTAACCTAACGTCACAACCTCGTACGTAAGGATTTCCGAAGTGATGTCAGGATTTGTGATATCCTCTCTGCTGCTTCCGGGCTCGCGCTGTCAATCGTCGGTTGGTAAACTAACAAGACCGGTTGCTTGAGATGAATGCAGGCGGAGTTGCCCAGGTCTCAGGAAGGGCTTCCAAAAAATGCCTGTAAGCAATGGGTCCGCACGTCCCGCGCCACGGCTCATGTCTCGCACTCACACACGCGCACAGCGGAATTGGATAACTGCGCGTGGCTAAAGGCTCCATCTGACTTCATCCATCGCTTCGCCCGGTACAGATATGCTGGTCATCGTACGAGCATAGGTTGCGCATGCGTACACCCAAAAGATGCCGCCTGGAGCCTCGCAGCCGCGGCGGCCGGGTGTCGCATCGTCCTACTGATGGTCGGTCGCTAAGATTGAGCGGGGCGGCACCGACGACTGGATCGGGGGATGCGCCGAGTCCGCCCCTACATCACCGGGAGGGGTGGTGATGTAACTTGAATGTAGCAAGCAAGCTGACGCTGCAGCTACTGCAACTATCTCATGCCAGCATGGCTTACGATGTGGCTTGAATCGTACGCAGGGTGAAGTTGTAGGCTGGGAGTTCGTTTGTGTTTTCCGTCTAGCAAAGATGAGTGCCGTGCTTAGATGACGGCAACGAGTGCAAGCAACGGATGAGACAGGGCAGATGTGGCGAAAGATATCGCCTGGAATCGAGCATCGATCAGCCAATTGAAAATCGATCCTGCTGCTGGTCCCACGCGCCCAACTCGACCAGCCCCGGTCAGCCGACCTCCTTCGAGCTCGACAGTGCTGCGGTCTCCTTGAATGGCATGATCGTTGCTTGAAAAGGGGACTCGGGCAGACAGGCCAGGCGATCGGGTGGCCAACTCTTCGAAAAGGAGATTGTGAGCTCTTGTTCCCGGGCCGGAGCGAAGTTTTGGGCGGGAAGAAAGCCTTGGGCCGGAGCGGAATTCAGCCTGGGCTTACGTCTGTACGACAAGGAGCCGGCTGCACCAGCTCCGTCCGGAGTCTGACAGGGGCGCACAAAGTGTGAGATCTAAGACGTCGCCCGCGATTGCGAGCTATCGAAGCGCAATCACGCCCTTATGCTGGCGAGGTGCGCTGGCACGACGCTTGCTCGTTCACACACGAGGCCAATGGAGGCCAATGGAAGGAGCTGAACATGAGCAGTTCGACAGGATGCTGGGCTGGGGGCGAGAACGCGCCGATGCCCAGCGAAGAAAAGACCAAGTCAAAAGAAGTTTGTGGCTCTTCGACCGGCGGTCGTTTTGGAGCCACTCCGCAGGATGCCAAAGTTGCGGCAAGAGCGGCCTAACCGTCTTGAAGAAACCAGGTGCACTACTGCGGTTTAAACAGGGCCGAAACTGCAGTACCGCTGACCTCGCCCTGCCCCTTGACGGCAGGGTGAGGAAGCGACCTCTGCGTTACGTCTCAGAGACTTGCTAACCGCACGGTTGCTCATTGGCTTTTCTGGAATGAATTGGGTGACTGGAATTGGACGTCCTTTGCGGCAAATTAGGCGACCTCAAACTACAGGACCGAGTAGACTTTGCTGTCGGATGAGGCGCCGCTCCTCGGCACTGCAGCCGCGGATGTCCTTCTCGATGGCGTAAAGCGCGGCGATGTGCTTCAGCGCCTCACTGGCAATCGGCGCCGGGCCAAGGGTAGCGAGTTCGTAGAAGTTACGCCGCATATGCGCCCAGAAAGCAAGCGCAATCTCGCCCCGCTCGGCGAGCTTGGCGTAGCCGGCATATCCGTCCTGCAGGATTCCCTTGAAGCCTGCCAGATGGGCGATCGGTCGGTCGGCTTTGCGATCGGGAGCGTAGACGTAGGCGACGCCTGGCGGATCAGCGCCGCCCCACGGCAGCCGACCCTGAGTCTGATTTTCGCAATTTGATCGTTCCCCAAGCTTCGAAGAGCCTTGATGGAAAATTTGCGGCTTTATCCTCCCGCGTGGATGCAAGGCAGGCGCTTACGAAAGGATCATCTCATCAACGAAATAAGGATTCCTCAGGGGAGCGCGGTGATGGTTTGTACATACTCATTGGCTGGGATCGTCCTGATGTGTTCTTGCCGGACAGGTTTAATGAACCTTCGACCTTGACAGAAGATGCCACGTGCCATTCGGTGGAGGGCCCAAATCCGTCCCGCGTCTGGATTGTCGTTTCCGATTTTGCAATTGATGCTTGCTTACAAGATCAGACGGTTCCGTTTCTCAGCGCAAGAGATGCGATGTAAGCCTCGTGGGCTAGTCGGGCTGAGGTGCATCCGGGCCTCTCAAATTGGACTCTTGATAGCGGAGATCGTCTGAGAAAATGGGAGTTTGGGGCGCGCCATGGGCTCTCGTTCGCCCTCGGTCGGCGATACGCTCAATATCTTTGTCCGATCTCACTGGTCGCGATGGCTGCGCAACCGGATGGTCATCGCAAATCTGGCGGTGGTCAGGGCGCTGGTTTCAAAATAGGCTTGGACTTGGCATGGTGGTTGACGCGGCTGAGCCGTTATCCGCATGTACCGTTCGGTCCCTCCAGCGCAATCTTCAAGCATGTGATCAACGTTGGCGTGGTAAACGGTTTTGCAAGAAAACTGATCGCGCCCGCCTTGATGGCGCGAGCACGGACTGCTTCATTGGGGAAGGCCGTGATAAATATGAAAGGCGCGTTATGGCCGAGGCTGCGCATATGCCCGAGAAAATCAAGTCCGTTCATGCACGGCATCTGGACATCGGTGATCACGCAGGAAGTATCGCGCAATTCCGCCGAGTTGAGAAATTCATCAGCGGAGACAAAGGTGTGGACGATGTACCCGTACGACGTCAGAAGGTTGTTTGTTGCGTTGCGAACTGATGGGTCGTCGTCGACGATCGAGATAACGGAAGGCATTGACAAGATGATGACTGCCGATCGGGGAACTGCTTGCCGCGGTTGCGGCTGCAAATTTTAAGTTGGGGGCGCGGCGCAGGATTGAAAATCATACTTAGGTTTGTACGTCCCCTTTTGGACGGGAAATTCCGAGCGCTTCACTCATTTTTATGAGATCGGCCAACGATTTCGCGCCCATTTTGCGCATGACTTGCCCGCGATAGATCTTGACCGTAATTTCCGCAAGGCCAAGCTCGCCCGCCACTTGCTTGTTCAATAGGCCGGATGCGACAAGTGACAAAATGTCGCGCTCGCGCGACGTCAGACTTTCGAAGCGGGATCGCAACTCGGAGACCGTTTTCTCGAGATCGCGTCGCTTGCGATCTCGTTCGATTGCGGCTTGGACCGCGTCGAGTAAGTCCTGCTCGCGCACCGGCTTGGTCAGGAAGTCCACCGCACCACTCTTCATGGCCTGGACGGTCATGGGAATGTCGCCGTGACCTGTGATAAAGATAATGGGTGTGTGGATATTAGCCTTGGCAAGATCGGACTGAAGCTCGAGGCCGCTCAATCCCGGCAGACGGATGTCCAGCACGAGGCAACTCGCCGCCTTGGGCGGGTTGGCTTGCAAAATCTCCGCCGCCGAGCCGAAAGCCTCGACCTGAAGCCCGACCGATTCAAAGAGATTTGTGAGCGCCTGCCGCATAGAAGCGTCGTCGTCGACGACCAAGACAATCGCTTCATCAGGACCTGTGCGCGATCGCATGTCTTGCGAGAGCTCCCTCATGATGCATCCTCTGGATGCAGGCGCACGATAATCTGAAATGTCACGCCAAATCTCCGGTTAGAAAGTGCAAAGAAAGGTCTTGATGCCGCTCGCAACTGCCTGTGCGGCCGAATTCCCCAATTTCCTAATTTGAGCGCAGAACTTACCATTTTTCAACTATATGGGCGATTCGTTTGCGGCAAAAGGACGATGCAGGCCCCGCTTGGCCCCTGAGTAGACGAAGGTCTCGCTGCAAAACTGCACGAAGGTGCGACCCCTGCCGCCTGCGTGGCGCGAAGGCTCCGACCAGCACTCTGAGCCAGCAGGAGTGACTGCTGCATCATTGCTTTTGCAACGTGTCGGTCTTCGGCCCGCGGGCGAGGGCCGGGCGACCAGGTCAACGATCAGACCGACGCGCTGAAGGAACGAAGTGGCAGCAGCCACTCCAAAACTTCCCTCGAAGTGGATGGCCGATTGAAGCAAAATTCGCGACCAAAGACGGGGCCTGGGCCGGAGCAAAGGAACTGAAACAGCGCTTTCCCGGGTCCGAATTCATGATCCTCTGGCGAAGATTAAAGAGGAAGTCCAGCTTTCGCGCGCTTGACTTTTCCGTTTTTTTGCTGCGCGTGCGGTCTGGTGCCGCAGCGACCTCTCGTGAGACGACCCGCCTCGCGTCGACCGCTTGCTCACAAGGATTTGTCCCTCGCCGAACGCGCCGGGGTCAATCGCGCTCCGCGCCGACGAATACGGCCCCTCCTGCGGGACGTCTTGAAGACAACGACTGCGATCAATCATCCGCTCTCCTGTGAAGACGCTGCGCGGCTCCGACTGCATCCCTCATGGCTTTGCTGGCCTCGTCTTGCGCCACTCGGGTACATTCTCTTAACTGAATTGAAGCTCCACGCCTTAAGGGAGGTGGCTTTCCGCGTTCTTGCCGGATGCCTTAAGACAGAGGCGCGCAAGATGCGGACCCGCGATCTTACGTGAAGTGTGTTCCTTCGTGGTTTGAGGGCAGAGTATGACGGGCGGTCGTTTTCCGCGACTGTTCGAAGGCCGGGGGAAAGCGAGGCTCCGACCAGCCGCGAAGAATCCAATGAACAAGCGTTTGATCTCCCATTCACCCTCAGACGACACTGCCCTCAAGCGCTGGTACTGAGCAGTACTGGGCTCTGACGTAGGAAGGCAGGCGCATCAAGCCAACTGCGAAAGGAGTGTGGTGACATTTTGCAGCCCAACCTTCTAACGGTCGGTGCCGGAGAGAGGGATGCGTCGAACTCCTGAACAGCTTGCCCCAAACGATTGCAATCGAGACCAAGCATCCTGATGACGGCTGTTGGATTTGCGACATGCTGTCAAGGCCGCGACACGACGCTTCAGCAAATCGCCTTCTAACTCAAGTTCTTTCGCATTGGCATGAGTTTTGAACAGAAGGAATTGTTCAGGATAGAAGCCCAAACATTCACAGTGGTGACCGATGATACTAACAACCGTATGTGTGCAACGTTGCTTCGGGTATTTTAGCGCCCGTAACCGCAGATGAGGGATTTGCTCCCATCAGTCGGGGAGCAGCGGGTAGGCCGAAGCCTAATGCCAGATGCATCGCGTTGACGCGGGGCGCCCCCCATCGTCTTGCGCAAGTCCTGATGTGAGATCGCTTCGGCGATCAACGCGAATTCGGAGCAGGGAGGCTAATCCTCCTCTCTGTGAAACACAGGTTGTTGGGCCGGCAAAGCAAACCGGACAGCGTTATTTCTATGGACAAACGAGTCGAAAAAACACGGTTAGATTTCCAGCATAAACTGACCACACGGAGGGAATACCATCTACTCGCGGTCGAACTCTCCGAACTTGCGAAGCTCGCATGGCCGATGGTGCTGACGCAGCTTGGGCAGGTCGCGATGATGACGACCGACCTTGCCTTGATCGGGCGCATCGGACCTGATGCCCTCGCTGCGGCAGCGCTGGGTGCGTCGATCTATCTTATTGGCTTCACTCTCGGCGTTGGTATGCTGGCGCCGATCGCGCCCCTGGCAGCCCAGGCGTTCGGGGCGCAGAACCTTGCCGCGGTAAGACGCACGCTGCGCATGGGACTCTGGGCCGCGCTGCTGCTATCGCTTCCCATCGTGGCGTTTGCCCTGCACGGACAGCATATTTTGCTCGCTTTCGGCGAGGCACCCGACGTGGCGCGGCTCGCGCAGCAATACCTCTTCGGATTAGCTTTCGGAGCGCTGCCAGCACTTTTGTTTCAGGGTTTCCGCAACTTCATGGCCGCGGTCCACCGACCGCAGCCGGCTTTGTGGATTACGCTTGGGGCCATCCCCGTCAATGCCCTTGTGGCTTATGTCTTGATCTATGGGAAGATGAGCCTGCCGCCGCTTGGGCTATTCGGTGCCGGCCTTGCGAGCTCCTTCGTGAACTTAACGATGTTCCTCGCCGTTTTGTGCTTCGCCACAATGTGCCGCCCATTCCGTGACTATCATGCGCTTGCGCAATTGTGCCATTTCGATCGGCTCATTATGCGACGGTTGATCGTGACCGGGCTTCCGATCTCGCTTATTGTTTTGCTGGAATATGGATTGTTTTCGGCTGCGGGGCTATTGGCAGGCCTGGTCAGCATCAGCGCACTCACTGCCCATCAGATCGCATTTCAGATCGACTTGATGCTGTATGTAGTTCCCTTAGGCATCAGCACGGCGGCGGCCGTGCGCGTCGGTCATGCAGTCGGTCGCGGTGACGGTCCCGGCGTCAAAAGGGCAGGGCTGATCGCTCTACTGCTGGGCATTCTGGCTGCTGCGATACTCACGATCGCGGTCGTAGCGATGCGCTTTGAAATCGCCGGCCTGTTTCTGGACCAAACGACTATCGATGCGAGTGCGACCACAGAGCTAGCGGCTAATCTACTTTTGATCGGCGGGAGCTTCTTTATCAGTGACGCCGCGCAACACATTGCGGCGGGCGGTCTGCGCGGACTGAAGGACACCCGCGTCCCGCTTCTGATCGGTTGCATAGCCAATTGGCCGATCGGCTTCACCCTTAGCTACGTGCTTGGCTTAAAGATTGGGCTTGGTGCCATTGGTATCTGGATTGGATTATCGATTGGGACCAGCGTCTACGCCGGCCTTCTCGTTCTGCGTTTTCTGCTGCTCGCGAGCAGGTTTGCAGTTCAGAGGTGTCCGTCAATCTCGTAAGTCAGGCTGTTGGCCAGCCAGAATTCCTGGAACAGTCAGATTAGCTCATGCCCTTACTAAGCGAGCCTGCCGGTTCGAAAGATCATGCTAGTATCGGCTTGTCTTATCCATTTGGTCCATCATTTATCGCGGCATCGAACCCATTCATTATACATTTGGCCGACAAATCAGGCAATGGCGCTCGAAAAAACTAAGCCGCCCTTCCGGCCAGATCCTTTTGGCTCCAGGGAGCGGAAGCGACCGAGTGCCGCCGTCTCTCCGCTATGGGCATCTGATCTCTTGCGGTCAATCTCGCCTGAAGCGCTTTATTCCCGATTCGGTCGGCGGCCGCGCCGGCAGCTCAGCAGTCACTCCTCAGGACCATGCTTATAGTCCATCTTGGGACAGCAGTCGGTGACATATTCCGCCGAAAAGAGGAGCTATGCCGACGCCTGCGGCTACTCCGCTACTCCTTGACGCCAGCCCGGTATTTGAGTGCCTTCGCTTACAAGGCGCCTGAAGCATTTGAAATGAAGTCGCGCCAGGCCAGCGTTGACCAAACCGGGAGGCGACAGCATTCCGGACGGCAGTGCGCCGCGAATGCGGCATTCGAACCATGCAAAATGCCTGAGACAAGCATTGTCGGGAAAAAAAGCCGAGACCTCCATGTCCCACCAGTCTCAGAGCGCCGATTGCGCAGCGACCGGCATTCCCGGCATTTGAGAAGCTTTGTCTATGTCCTCGTATGCGCCGGGCTCGAGCGCCTGCCGTATGCCGGATACGAGAGTAAGCGCTCAGCCAATACCCTGGCTCCGGCATTGAGTTAGATGTGCGAGGAAGCTCCGGCTTGAATGGAGGCTTGGGACGGGATTGGTCGGCAAAAGATGCCTATTTGGACAGCTCAACAGTTGGGCCTGGAGCAGTCAGCCGGCTTGAAGTGCTTGATGGATCGTCCGAGCGTCGCGTGTGGTCAGGCCGAGCGGGCTCGGATCGTCGCCGAAAGTCTTCTGCCCGGCGCTCAGGTGGCGGAGGTGGCACGCAAGCACGGAGCGACGCGCTCGCAAATTTACGATTGGCGACGGCGCTTCCGACAGCGCGGCGAATTACCGTCGCGCGAGGCTCCGCAGCCGCCGTTCGCGCCGATGGTCGTGGAGGGGGCGTTAGAGGAGCGTCACGCTCCGGCAGTCAAGCTCGAGATCGCGATTGGTGACGCCGTGCGGACGGACGGGCGATAGATGGGGAGCAGCTGTCTCGATTGACCCGCGCGGTGCGGGCGTCACGATGATTGTCCCCGGCTCCCAACTGAAGATTTGCATCGCGACGCGGCCCGTCGACGGCACGATGGGCTTGCTGCGAAGGTGCAGGAGATGCTGGTCTCGATCCGTTCAGCGGTGCAGCCTGCGTGTTCCGGTCGAAACGGGCGGACCGGATCAAGATGGTGTGGGATCGAACGGGCCTGATGCTGGTGCACAAACGCCTCGAGGGTTGCAAGTTCGTGTGGCCAAAGATTGCGGGCGGCGTGATGCGGATATCGCCGGCGATGTTCGCCGCGCTGTTTAACGCCTGGATTGGCGGTTGATCCGCCCGGAGGAAGCGCGGCGATCCACAGATCGCTGGCTAAGTGCGGCAGAATGACTCTGTGCCGAGTTGGGCATGCCGCCGGCGGCGCAGATGGGCCCGACATGGCGCATGAGCACCGCGACGCTTCGCGACGAGAATGAACAGCTGCGGGCGCCTTTAGCGCAAACGCAGGCAGCATTGAGCGAACATCAAGCGGCGCTGGCAAAGTCGGGAGAAGCGCGACGCCCGTTGGAGGTCATTCTCGGCGAGCTACACCGAGAGAAGTTCGGAGAGAATTCCGAGAAGCTGCGGCCAAATCAAGTATCATTTGCCGCTCGAAGACGTGGAGATCGCGCAAGGCGTCCTGGACGCGGCCCCAGGAGAAGGCTGCGCCGGTCATCAGGGGCCGATCGCTTTCTGGATCGGATCAGGACCGCCATCGCAATCGGGGCTGCTTGCCCGCCCATTTTGCCTCGGGTGGAGCGGATCCTCGAGCCTGCGAGCATGTTCTGTCCGTGCGGTTGCGGCGCGATGACGAAGACCGGCGAGGACGTCAGCAAGTGCCTTGACGTGACCGCGGCAGAATGGCGCGTGCTGGTCACGCGCCGCCCCAAATACATCTGCCGCCGCTGCTCCGGCCCTGTCGTGCAGGCGCAAGCGCCGGAGCATGTCGTGCCTGGCGGACTACCGACCGCAGCGGCGATTGCGCAGGTGATCGTCCCAAGATGCGACCATAAGCGTTTTACCGTCAGGACGGAGATCGATGCGCGCCAGGGGATCCGGCTTGATCGGGCGACACTGGGCAACTGGTCAGGCCGCGCCTGCCCCCATCTGCAGCCCGTTGCCGATCGCATGCGGCGCCATCTGGCAGCGGCGGATCGCCTGTTCATGGATGAAACTACGGCGCCGGTGCTCGATCCCGGGCGTGGTCAATACGGCACCGAAGCCATGGCACGCGGTTCATGCCGGACATTAGGCTGGCCGCACGCAAGAAACACTCGCTGCCCTCGTCGAGGCGTTGAATCCGTGGTTCGAGAAACAGCTGTCGATGATCTCCAGCGGCTCGACGCTCGCTGATGACATCCGCTACGCGCTCAATCATTGGCAAGGGCTGACGCGCTTCCTCGATGACGGGCGGCTCGAGCTCGACACCAATCCGGTTGAAAACGCGATCCGGCCGATCTGCTTGACCAGAAAAACGTACTCTTTGCTGGTCATGAGGTCGGGGCCGAAAACTGGGCCTTGCTCGCATCCATCGCGGCAACCTGTAAGCTCAACGACGTCAACCCGGTCGCCTACATCGCCGTACGCTCACGGCGATCATCGCCAGCCACCCCAAAGCAAAATCGACGACTCAATGCCATGGCGGTCCCGCAAAACGTCAAGCCAGCATCAATAGGGTGGCAGCTAAGCGCTTACATACAAATTAGGTCGCTCTCACACAATCGCGCCCAGAGTGCGCCAATGTCCTTGGCAAGCTCCGCTTCCATCCATGTCTGTTAGTCTGGTCTCCGCGTTGCATCAGCGGCAATCGCGAGCGTGGGTCGTCACAATACTGGTCGTCGACTGTTGGCAGCTGCCTACCCGCGCGCGGTCTATCTCTGGTATGAGCATTACCGCGAGAGCGGCGCTGACACGTTGGCGATCATCGATCTCTTCCAAAGCGAGTCTGGAATCGCATCCCGGACGTGCTAGGTCAGATCATCGACCTGACGGCACGGCAGATTTGCACTACCTAAGCGGCCGGTCCACAATCCAAGGCCGACTTCAAGCCGAACGCTCGCCGTCTCTGTCATCAATTAGAGATCACATGATCTTCATCAAACAGTTCTGCTAGTCCGGGAATCTCAACCGCCTGCTGCAATAGTTTGGGGAGGAACGCTGTTTCAACCTGAATTTCCTTGTTGTCACGCAGTCGAGCAATGGCGGCAATTATCTTGCGAACATCGTAGGTCGAGTTGAAGACCTGTGGCACCCCCCGTTCGATGTTGAGAAGGGTGTAGGCAGCCTCCATTGCGGTACGAACCGAATACTCGATGGTGAATACACAATCTCGCTCGGCCGACTGGGCAAATTGTCCGATGAATGCGAAATTGGCAGCTCCTTTTGGTACAACGTCTGGCCGGTCGCCCGCCTGCCTCGGCATGAAAAGGGAGGTGACGTAGGGCATCATGACAGGGACCGCTTTTGCGCCGGTCTCGGCAAGTTGCGGTATGTCCGTAATGGGCACACCAAGGTGATAAAGCCATTCCTCCGTAACCTCCGCGCCTGTACAGGCTTGCATCGGTTTCTTGACGAAGTCACCGAGTTTATCGACAAAGAGAGAATAGAGCCAGACGATGATTTGGTCTTTTGGCTGACACTTGAAGTGCGGCTGGCGGTTCACGGTCCAACTGAGCAGCCAGCTCGAATCCTTCACCGTAACGATGCCTCCCGTGACGACTTTGCCGCTGAACGGATCGCGTTTGGCGACGTTGCGGATATATCTTGGGATGCGCGCGTCCAAGGTCGTGATGGTCGCAGATTCCCACTTGGTCGCTTGGATGTTGCCGCAGAAAACCTCCGGGCGTCCGAACGCCGGGCTCTTTGCGGCGATACGTCGCCAGAGGTCCCATGCAGGAGCAGGGCCTTCATTGAGCTTTGCCTGGGTTTGATGGTCGCCGATATCAGTATTCTCGGTCAAAGACCCGATCGTCACAAAGAGGAGATCGTCGGCACAAAGATCGATTCCACCGTTGACACCGTCCCTCTGGTAGTTGATGCGCGTGGCCTGCTTGTATCCGGACCGGATCTCGAAATCGACGTCGGTGACTTCTACCCTGAATTGAAACATGACGCCCTGCTTGGCCAGCCAGTTGCACAGTGGCAGAACAAGGGATTCAAATTGATTATACTTGGTAAACTTCAGTGCCCTGAAATCGGGGAGTCCGCCTATGTGATGGATGAATCGATGGAGGTACAGCTTCATTTCCAGCGCGGAATGCCATTCTTCAAACGCGAACATTGTGCGCCAGTAAAGCCAGAAATTGCTTCTTAGAAGGGCCTCCCCAAACACTTCGTCGATGCGCTTGTTCTCCATCTGCCGAGGGTCAGCAAGAAAGATGGCGATCAACTCCCGTTGCGCCTCCCCGGTTAGGTTGAAAAGGCCGTCGGTATGAGCATCCTCCCCCTGCTTCACCGTCGCTCGTTGCAACGAGTAGTTCGGATCGTCCTTGTTGAGCCAATAGAACTCATCGAGCACGCTGGCGCCTTTCAATTCCAGCGATGGGATCGACCTGAACAGATCCCATAGACATTCGTAATGGTCTTCCATCTCCCGGCCACCCCGAATGACAAAGCCCTTTTCGGGCTGCTTGATCCCATCGAGCGCGCCGCCCGGCAGCATCAACCGTTCGAGAATTGTGATTCGGTTGCCGGCCATATGCCCGTCGCGAATGAGAAATGCCGCACCGGCAAGCGCCGCCAGACCAGCACCGATGAACCAAGCAGTCTTCTTATCGACAGCATCAGGTTTGCGAGGACGGGCAAAGGCTTCGTAGTTTCCACTGCTGTAATACACGGCGTGTTTCCTCCGTTTGGCCAGCATTTATGTCATGAAAACAATTCCTCCAGCGCAGCCCCTTTATATGGGACGCCGATTGTCAAGCCACCATCGAGGACTATCTCAGCACCGGTCATGTAACTGGACTCGTCGCTAAGCAGGAATGCGACCGCCTGAGACACTTCCAGCGGCTCGGCTGCTCGTCCCATCGGAATTGGAAAGAGGGCGGGATCCAAGCGCTCGCTCATCGCCGTGTTGACGAGGCCAGGATGAACTGAGTTGACACGGACGCCGGAAGCTGCGCCCTCCAGCGCGGCAGACTTGGTGATTCCGCGCACGCCGAACTTGGAGGCCACATAAGCATGAAGGCCAGGGCTGCCTCGCAGTCCCTCGACCGATGAGACGTTGACGATCGAACCACCGCCTGCAAGCCGGATCGCTGGCAGCGCCGCCTGAATGCCGAGGAATACGCCGGTTAAATTAACTGCCAGGGTCCTGTTCCATAGATCGAGTGGGAACTGCTCGATCGAAGCCCGGCTCGTGACACCAGCATTATTGACGAGCCCATGCAAGGTACCGAAGGTGGCCTGTGCTGCCGCGATCACAGTTGCCCAGGATGTCGGCTCGCTAACATCCTGGTGCACGTAGATGGCGGCATTCCCCAGTTCGGAAGCGAGAGCCTCGCCGTCTTGATCAAGGACATCGGTGACTACGACTCGAGCGCCCTCTGCAACCAGCAAGCGGGCATGGGCCGCTCCCATACCTCGCGCCGCACCAGTCACCAGAACAACTTTTTCGTTTACACGTCCCATGACATAGTCCTCGCCCCGGGGCTATCGATTAAAAGCTGTGGAGAGGGCGCCGCGCCAAGCCGGCGACACCGGTGAGATACTACTGCAAGTGAGAGTTGGCTCTGCTCCACGCAGTAAGGAGACACAAAGTACATGACGTTCTCCCGCGGGATAGTTGAAGACAATGCTCGTTACAGCCAGTCGGTAGTCCGCCGGTGGCCACGACGAATTCAGATTCGGCGCGATGCTCCCACCAGTGACATGGCAGCCTCGAATAGCTTCGGAGTTCTGCCGCAATTGGGATGTCTTTCCCACGCTCTACCACTCTTCTCTTCTTACCATGGTGCGGCGCTGCCCATGATCGTGCGACAAACCAGCACCAGCAATGCCCATGCCAGGAGCAGGCAGGGTGGTCTAAATGACTTTGGCCACGACTTGTGGCCGAGTCACAGCGATCAAGTTGGACATCGTGTCAGATTCCCGACGTTATGGGATCAATCAGACAGGTTGAGAAGGGGGCGACAAGCGAAGCGCAGCTTAGGCAAGCCTCGGTTTGCCCGGATTCCAAGCTTCTTTTGAACGAAAGGGGTGATCCCAACTTCTGTCGTCTCAAGTTAACATCGTAGGCTGTTATCGCCAAAGTTCTCTTCAGCGACGGCGGCCTACACGTCCGAAAGGAGATCGATCGCACGGAGCCTGGAATCGTACTCCTCGTACGTTCCAAGGATGATTTGGCCAACCACCAAATTGTGCACGGGATCGATGGCTGACGGCGAGTCGTAAGTTAGTGAAATGAGGCCCGTGAATAGCACTTCTTCGCCCGACTCATCTCGTCGAAACGCTCGGTCCGTGCACCACTTTACGAGCTGTGTTGCGGCTCCTTTTCCGGATTTGGTAATAGGAGGCAGATGCCGAAGCGAATAGAAGTTGTTGTGCGTCGAATACATCTGTCGTGCAGTTGCTTTCAGGCGCGTGTCTGGTTGAGCCGTGATGGTTAGGAGACGCTTGCCTGCTGGACGCTCAAGCGTCCCCTGAATTAGGCCACTTTCCCGGGTCAATGCGATGTGCGCAAACTTTTTGGGAGCACCGAGCGCCTCGCGTCCGGAGGCGAGGGCCGCATCGTTCGCAGTCACATAGATGTAAGGAATATAGAAGCCAGTCTCCCCACCGGAATCACGAACTTCGATTCCAGAATACTGCTCCAGATATGGTCCGACAATGCTTGAGCCGTAGCTTGCTATACCTACGACTCCGACCGCGGGATCTGCGGCAGGTCTGAGCTGCTTTGGTAATAAAGGCCCTACGTCGCTTGCAATTGTGAAGATGGCTTGCACGGCTTGGCAGCTAAGAAACGCGCTACCATGCTCTTCATCCCCATGATAAAGGGGCGCGTCGAACGGAATGCCTCTGATTTCCATCATAATTTACCCTCCGGTTGAGCATCCTGTGGGCGCTTCGTGAAAATCGAGAGCCGGCCACTGATGATGCAACAGTTGTGATCGTAGTCGAATCCGTTTGCATAATTTCCGACTACGGAGACACCTGTTCTGCTGTAGCCAAGAGTTTCATACTCTAGACGCTCACAAGCTGGCGGCGAAGAACGTGCGCAAATGCGATTGCAGCTGCAGAGCGGCTCGAAGAGGTGGTTTCATTACGCAACACACCAACATGCGTCGTTGACCGGGCGTGTCTCCTTCGAGGCCATGAGCCCGCTCTACATCTGGGAGGAAGGCAGTTGGACCGAATTCAGCGATGTTGTCATAGCGCAGCAAGTTGCGTGCCATCGTTCGCGATTAAGCGCTTGCCAGCTGGCCCTATCCGGATGCTTTGGGAGTAGAAAGCTACCTAGGGTTTAAGTGTCCAATTACACAAATTGGCGGCGCGGTCAGAAACCAAATACCTTTGCTACGGCCGATTGGGGCACAGTACGGTTGGAGGTGCTTTTCATTGTGGGGAGGCAATCGCTATCGACATCTATGAGCTTACCGCGCCCATAAATACCAGCTGCTCGCAATACACTTTCATGGCCTCATTCATGAACATGGTGTTATAGTCAGTAGACTCAGGATCGGAAACGGCATTCCGTAAAGACCGCCGGAAGGCGTGCGCTGGTGGCGCGCCCTCACGCCGTACGCTCATGAAGGCTACGGGGTCCGAAAGTGCAACGACCTAGGATAATCTCGATGTTCAGGTGTTCTGCGCGGCTGGTCGAACTTGCGCCGTACGCTGCTGAAGCCTTTGAGTAAGGTGGTGCCGCTGGCGCCGGGACCTTAGTGGGTGCCGCCGCACTCCGTTGAGGCGTTGCATGAGGCCCTCAGCCGTGGCTACATATGAGATAGTTGAATGCCAAGTCTATCCGGCTTGCAATCTGCATTCGTGACCAGCGATTTGAGCGGCGAGCCGACCAAGCCGCTACTAAGAAGCCGAGCAGCGCGAACCACTGTCCTCCGACCAGCGGAGCTCTTGCGAAAGTAAGTCATTCGGCAATCCACCATTGAAAACACAGCCGTTGGATCCGATCTCCCATTGAACCGGCCACATTGCATCGAACGGTATCCTTGCGAGCCATTCGGGCGTCATCGATCAGACTAGCAGGCTGGTAAAGAATAGCTTCGTGATTTCGGCGGCAGAAGGATCCGTCTCATCAGAAGTGGTGACGGTGACAAACTCGTTCCTGCAGTTCCAGCAGCGCCAAAGATCTTGAACTTCCTGCTCATCTTTGCGTTCATGCCACTCGAGGCAGACCAAGGCAGAACCACATCGAGAGCATCTTTCATGATGTGCTATTGAGGCCGACGCCATGTTAAGTCATCGCTCCTCTAGTAGCCGCTGGATGAGGTCTCCCCTTCAAGCCTCGTGCCAACTGCGAGAACTTGACCATTTAAAGGAAGTTTGCCGAGCGATCGTATCAAGTCCTCCAAACAGTCGGAAGTCGGACAGTCGGCGTAGATCATGTGCCAACAGCTGGGCGAGCCAGTGATGCCCGCGCCGCTCTGCAGCCGGAGGATGGGCAACCCGCAGGAACCGTCGCGGGCGACTAAAGCTCCTGGTTCCGCATCATTCAATGGATGAAGAAACACCTCACAAACATCGACTTATGCGCGTGACATTAGTATCCCTGAGGTGTGTTGGGTGTGACTCCAGAATCGCTGCCACGGCGATGCTTCCATCAGCGCGATCCCTTTCAGGAAGTGCGCGTACACGCTGACTGCCACAGTGTAGATCGCGCGGTGGCGTTCGTCTCGCGGCCCAGCTGCTTTGCGGAAGGCGAGGCGATTGATCCACGCAGCGTTGGTCCAGGAGGCCGACCAGTCTTGGTAGGTGCGGGCGCCGGACCTCTCGAAATACAATTCTCCATCACCCCGGGCTTTCCCACACTTCCGTGGGGCGACGGGTCAGTTTGCTTGCAGGACGATAAGGCTGACCACCGAAGTTTGCGACTCGTGGCGTGAACTGAATCGCCACAACAGTCAGATCGAGTATATTCCGGACTATGAGGAAGAGTGAGCATATGCGGCTGCCGATTGCCTATGTCGCCATCATGGCGATCTTCTTCGACGTCAGAGCGCCGTTCGCGGCGCCGGTCCTGGCACAGGGGATTTCGGACGGAGTCATCAAGATCGGCATCATGAATGACCGGAGCGGCCCCTATGCTGACAATTGCGGAACCGGTTCGGTTCTCGCGGCGCAGTTGGCAATCAGCGACTTTGGTGAAGCTATCAACGGCAGCAAGATCGAATTTATCGTAGCCGACGATCAGAATAAGCCCGACATCGGCGTCGCCATTGCGAGACGCTGGCTGGATAATGAGCGGGTGGACGCGATCGTGGGCTGTTCGGCATCGTCAGTTGCGCTGGGAGTACAAGACGTCATGAAGAATCGGAGGAAGCCCTATCTCCTCGCTGGAACGGCGGCCTCGGTGTTGACCAATGAGAAATGCTCTCCAATGACGACACAGTGGGCAATGGACACCTATGCGCTTGCAAAGGCGACGGTGAAAACGCTCCTCGCTCGACGACTAGATACGTGGTTCTTTATCACCGTTGATTACTCATTTGGAAAAGTGTGGCAGGCCGAAGCGACGCACTTTATCAGAACCGACGGGGACAGGGTCGTTGGCTCCGTCCTGCATCCGCTAAATAGTTCCGATTTTTCGTCGCCCCTCCTGACCGCCCAATCGAGCGGAGCAAAGGTTGTCGCCTTTGCGAACTCGGGAGCGGACTTAGCCAATGCTCTGAAACAGGCTCTGGAATTCGAGCTCATCAAGAATCAGCAGCTTGTGCCGTTGGGCTTGTTGATAAATCAGACGCACAGTGTAGGCCTGGAATCCCTGCGGAATGTGCGCCTAGCCACTCCGTTCTACTGGGACATGACGGACGAGACGCGAACCTTCTCGCAGCGCTACGGTGCGGCGTTCGACGGCCGGGTCCCAAACGAGGCGCAGGCGAGCACCTACAGCGCGGTCACGCACTATCTCAAGGCGATTGCTGCGACCCAGACCGATGATGGCGGGGCAGTCGTGCAACACATGAAGAACACTCCCATTAGTGATTTTGAGATGGAGAATGTTCGCATCCGTTCCGATGGGCAGGTCATGCGTCCACTCTATGCCGCGCGTATCAAGGCGCCGGGCGAGTCGAACTACCCATATGACTATTATGAGATCACGGCGACCATCCCAGCCGAAGATGCCTGGCGGTCAGCCGCCGACAGCGCCTGCGATCTTCTTAAGAGGTCGTGAGCGGAGCAATCCGGCCTTTCGAAAACTGCCCAACCATCGTGGGCCAGGTCAGCCAATGCGCGGTAGAAATAGCCATCACCGTTTGCTATCTTACCGACCCCGGAGGGTAACTGCCGGAGCTTATTGGAGGCGCAGTCCCCGTTAAGATACGTGGTCCACGGGGCGATGCGAACTTAAAAATGGTGATGCTGTTCGGAAGGCGATTCCACTAGTAAGATGACAAAGCCGCCACCGTCGGGCGCGCATCGATCGACCGACCGCCCCCAATAGCGTAGCCGCCGATCACGTCGTGGCCAAGGGGTCAAGACCGCAGTAGAGAAGCGACGTGCCCATTGAGGTTAGGAGACTAACAGCCGCGGGCCACAGAACAGATTTGCGCCACGTGGATGTGGATGAAGATCGACACCAGCTACAGATCGGACTGCGATGCGATCGATAGCTTCCTGTTTACAAATAGCGTTAGAACCTTTCCATTATTCCATGCAAACACGTGAAACGTGATGCCCTCGACGAGCTCGCTCGATTTGAGAGTGCCCGCGCAGCCGAACGTTCGGACAACCTCTGCATAGTTTGCGCCCAAATGAACATTACTGAAGTCTGACTTCGTGACGCGACAATGCTCGGCGGGAGGCGAACGTGCGTCAACCGCCTTGTATTCATCGTCCAGACTGTCGAGAGCGTCCCGAGCGACGGGAAGCCCGTGATGCAGCGTAGGCGCCGCGCTATTAGTCGCAGAGTCTGGGAGTGTCTCAGTTGTGCGGATCGAGGGCCGCGCGGGCTGCGCTAGCAGCACAAACAGGCACCCGGCAAACAGATACCCTGCAGTCTGGAGGACCACTCGCCGGTCGATCGAGTGCACTACCTTAGCGAGATGAGATGGTTCCATTAGATACTGCACGTTCTTGAAACTCATGGCAGTCACACGGCGTCACCTGCAATTTGGCAGAAGAAAACAACAGGTGGACCCGAAGCCCTTCAAAGCACCGCCGAGACAAACCTAGATCAACAAATCCCAGCGGGAATTCTCACTAAACGATGCAAGCAGTATGCCGAATGAAGATGTTGTAGCCTCGCTAGCAGAAAAGTTGATTGTTTCGGTCGAGGTCATTTGACGATCTTTCCGGTATCAACCGTCGGCGCTCATGAAGTACGCATGTAGCAGGACCAGAGGACACTTCCGAACAGCCAGGTGACGCACGCTTGGATGTTCTGTTGCAGCCCTATCTGCTAGTTTCAAGTGAGACCTGAGCTGACGAACTTTCTCCAACTGGCAATGGCCAGTTTAGATCCAGCTCTGGCGGGGTCTACGTCTCCGCGGTTCATGGTTGCAATGCCGAAGCACTATTTTGCAACAGAAGTCAATGAGGTTGACTTTCGTCCAGTGGCTTGATGCGGTCGGCTCGATCATTCCATTTCTCGCTGATGCGCTTCCGTCGCTGCGCAAGGACGCCGCCGCGGCGCTCGGTGAGATCGCCGATCCGTGTGCCCGTGACGCGCTCGCTGCGCGGGCGCGCGATGGGACCCTGACGTTCGCAAGACGGTCAACTGGGCGCTCGGCTGGTGGTCAAGCTACGATTTAAAGACCTGAAGCGACTATTCATGATGGCATTAGCAGCCAGTCAAATACACGCGCATTCATGGCGATCTTCACGTCAACAACGTTTTGGTGCGCGGGCACGAGGCGCTTGTCCTCGATTCTATGCACACAATTACGGTCCGATGCTGCTCGACGTCGCCACGATGGAGACAAGCCTCCTGGTAGAAGGCTTTGACGATCATCCCGAACCGTTGCACCGTTGGCTGAAGTCCGTTCCACCGGTGTACGATTCTCCTAAGAGCCTGACCGAAAAAAGTGAGCGGTTTTGGCGGGCCTGTGATTCCTTCGGATTTGCGAAGATTCGAGGGAGGACACCATGCCGTGGACCAAAGCCGCTCGTATCCAAAATCAGCGCAGTGGACTGCGTTACGCAAGCGATCTGACCGATGCCGAGTGGGCGCTGATCGCTCGGAAGATGCCGCCTCGATGCCGATTGGGCCGGCCGCGGGAGGTCGATCTGCGCGAGATCGTGCAGGCAATCTTTTATATTTTGTCGAGCGGCTGCCAATGGCGAGCCTTGCCGAAGGAGTTCCCGCCATACTCGACGGTGCAGGGCTATTTTTACGATTGGCGCGACAGCGGCAGGTGGCACCGGATCGTTCGAATCCTGGTGCGGCGGGCACGGAAGAAGCTCGGCCATAAGCCAACGCCAACGGCTGCCGTCATCG
This sequence comes from Bradyrhizobium sp. CCGB20, assembly GCF_024199855.1. NCBI lineage: Bacteria > Pseudomonadati > Pseudomonadota > Alphaproteobacteria > Hyphomicrobiales > Nitrobacteraceae > Bradyrhizobium > Bradyrhizobium sp. CCGB20. Next base: position 1,918,560 of record NZ_JANADN010000001.1, read on the forward strand.
ACAGCCAAACTGCTTCGACAACGCAGGCCGGAGGGCCTCGCGGCTTCGATCCCGGCAAGCGCCTGCATGGGCGCAAGCGGCACATCGTTACCGATACCAATGGCCTTCTGCTCGCAGCCCATGTCCATCCTGCGAACGTTCAGGATGTTCATGGCGCTGTCCCCTTGCTCGAGCACCTGCGAGATCGCTTTCCCAGGCTCCAACATGTCTTCGCCGATAGGGTTTATCGCGGCAAGCAGTTGACTAACGCGCTGTCCCCCTGCGGGCCGTGGACAATCGAGATCGTCCAGCGACCACCAGGGGTCAAAGGCTTCCAGCTCTTGCCCAAGCGCTGGGTGGTCGAATGCACCTTTGCGTGGTTCGGCCGTTGCCGACGCTTTGACCAGAGACTTTGAAGGCTCCCCCGCAACGGAGCTTGCCTGGCTTCACGTTGCCCATCTCAGGCTGCTGACAACGCGCTCGCCGCGCCCTGAAGCGTTCGCCAGCCTTTTTGAGTCAGGCTCTAAGCTCGACATGATGCCGCGCTACGGCCTAGGCATCATGCTCTGAGGCTCGGATCTCCAGACCGCAGCAGTTCTCGCGTCGGCTGTGCTTGTTAGGGCATCCAAAGACCCCGGCAAGCTCGGCGCCGAAAATGACCGCCGAGCGAGGCGGGAAGGGCCCAGCCGAGCGATCCGACGGCGCGGAAGAACGCGTCGTAGCGCACCGTCGGAAACAGCACGCCCGTCCAGGCCGCCATGTAGCCGGTGTCGGCGACCAGCGTGATCTCTCCGCCATAGCGCGAGAGTTCGTCGAGCACCGCAAGCGGGGACAGGGCGGCGTTGCCGGCAGTGGCCGCGAGTTGCTCGCGATGATGTGCGGTCCATTTGGCCGCATCGCCGCGGCAACGTTCAAGCCAATCGGATGGCGCCTTGAGGCCCCCTGTTTCACGAGATCGAGCAGGTCCGTGAGGAGGACTTGATGTCGGCGCGGACGCCGAGGCGCGGCGCGCAGGTAATCGACGATATCCGCTTGCCATTTGCGCCGCCGAGGAATCCTCAGCCTATCACGGACGCGAGTTCGTGCGCCTGAAGCGCCTGTTACTCAACCGCTTGCGACGTCCGGACAACGTGAGGTTGGGAACGCCATGCGTACATGTTCGCCGGGACCACACCAAGCCGCTCGGCATGAATGCCGCGCTCCACACCCTTGAGGCAGTCTATCCGGCCCTAACGCCGCACGCGTGCCGGTCCAGCTTCCGCGATTTAGCCGGTGACGAAACGCGTTTCGAGCCCGAGATTGCGGAAATGGTATCGGCGCATAAGATTGACAACGAAACCGAGCAAGTCGTGTTCTGAGCAGAAGGCAACGAAGGAGTCGTTTGTGCACCAGCACAGCAGCTCACGCGCCCAGAACCCGGTCCAGGGGAGGCTGCCCGTGGTTTCCTTCCCAGATCGGAAGGATCGCAACCTCAATGAGTCGTCATCCACCACCCCAGGACATCAGGCCATCGCTCCAGGATGGCCTAATCGGTCCGTTCGGCGGATTCGAAAGCCAAACCACGGTCCCCAGAGACCAGATCGCCCATAGATCGGTTCTCGTCATCGGGGGGACCCTAGTTGTCGGTGCAACCAACACCTCCCGCATTTCGCGGTGCTACGGCATCGAAGCGTAGTCCCGCTACCGGCGGCAGATTGATAAAGGCGGTGCCGCTCGTCTGCATCCGGATAAGACGTACTCGATATTTCTCCACTCGGCGGACAAACGCCAAGCTTCCTGCGCGGCCCGCGACGGCGGTGGGCGGTGAACGTGTTTTGCCAAAGCACGGCGAGCTGCGCTCGGTGCGGGCGCGTGTCATGGCGGCCTGATAACCGCGAGCAGCCTCTTCTAGCATGATGGTGTTACTTTGGCGCCGTCTCTGTGGCCCGTGCTGCAATTTCCTGGCAGATCTCGTGTGCCCGCGCTGTGCCCAGGTTTTCTCGGGGCACACTCCCGGGGAATTAGCCCACTAAGTCTTTGAACTTGAGCAGTGAATGGTGGGCGCACAAGGGATCGAACCTTGGACCTCTCCCGTGTGAAGGGAACGCTCTCCCGCTGAGCTATGCGCCCGGGACCATCATGCAGACGGCCGGACCTTTTCGGCCGGCCGGCGCATCGGAGCCCGCGATTTAGAAGTGCGGGCCGAAGGTGTCAAGTTTCCAGGCGCCTTGAGGCCGGAAAACCTTTTGCAGGTCACGTAATTCTGCGGCGAATCCGCGGTTGGGCCCGGCTACGCGCCCTGCTGGCGGGCGCGGGAGGCGTGGGCCTGGAGCGCGCGGATGCGTTCGGCGAGCGTTCCGCCGCCCTCGGGCAGGGTGGCCATGCCATTGCCGGCGGCGTCATTGGCCGGGCGCGGCGCCGGTTTCGGAGGCTGGCCGGCCTCGGCCGCAAGCAGGGCCTCGATCGGCGAGTTCGGCCCTTCGAGCTGCATCGCGAGCTTTGCCACCTCGGCGGCAATGTCGTTGATGCGCTCGCGCAACAGCGCGTTCTCCATGCGCTCGGTCGCCCAGGAGCTTTCGGCCTGCTGCTGGATCGCGTTGATGTCGCGCTGGAGTTTGCCGCGCTCGTCGCGCGCGGTGCGCAGCTGCTCCTCCAGCGCGGTCTTTTCCGCGCGGATTGATTCGAACGCCGCCGACGACTTGCCGCCGCTCAAGGCCGCGATCTCGACGCGCAGCTCCTTGATGGTGCGCTCACCGCCTTCATTGGCCTGGCGCAGCTGGTTGTTCTCGTAGTCGCGCTCGGCGAGCAGCTTGCCCTGCGTGGCGAGGCGGCCTTCGAGGTCGGCGACGCGGCCCGACAGCATCTCGGCCTCTTTCACCTGCACGATCAGCTGGCGATCGAGCTCATTGACGCGCTGGCTCAGATTCTCGACGCGGCCGCGCGCGTCGCCGAGCTCGCGCGAGGCGACCTCCGAGTCCGAGCGTTCCTGCGTCAGCCGCGCCTGCGTCGCCACGAACTCCTTCTCGGCGTCGCCGACGCGGTTCTTCAATTCCTCGATCTGCGCGCGTACCGCAACCAGCTCGACCTGACGGCTTTCCGCCATCATCGAGCGGTCGGACAGCTCGGAATTGATTTTTGCGAGCTCGCCCTGCTTGTCGGTCAGCGCAATCTCGGCGGTGCGCAGGGATTCGGTCTTGGCGTTGAATTCCTCCTCGGTGGCGCGGAGCTGCTCCTTCACCGCCTTCTCGCGCGCCTCCAGCGCGAAGATCGTGGCGTTCTTCTCGCCGAGCTCGATCTTCATGCGGTTGATGGCGTCGCTCTTCTTGCCGAGCTCGGCGAGCTGGCTCGTGGTCTTGTTCTTGAGCTGGTCGACGCTCATCTCGAGCCGTCGCGCCGACATGGCGAATTCGGCGCGGAGCTGGTCCTTGTCGGCCTGGATCTCCGCCATCGAGAGGGGGGTGGCGGCCTCGAGCCGGCGCGTGGTCAGGCGGACCGCGCGGTTATGCACCAGCGGCACGATGGCAAGCCCGCACAGCATCGAGAGCAGGAAACCGATCGCCAGGTACATGATCGGTTCGACCATGGGCCAGAACTCCCAGAGCTAAGGAAAAATTTACCAAAGACAATGCATGGCGGGCCGGCAAAAAGCCAGCCCCGCCCTGTTGTTAACGTGAATCCGGAAATCGACTGGGGACGACGGACCTAGAATGGGTTCCAGGTCGCGCGCGGGGTGAATTTCAAATAGCCGATATTGGCTCCCAGCCGCAGGCCGAGGCCCGAGCGGATCGGCACCAGCACAATGTTGTTGGCGGTGAGCGCCGTCATGCCGAAGCCGCCGATGATATAGGCCGAGCCGTCGATGCCGGCGAAGCGCTGGTAGATCGCGTTGGTCGCGGGCAGGTTATAGACCAGCGTCATGGTGCGCGCGCCGTCGCCGCCCCAGTCGAAGCCGAGCGAGGGGCCCTGCCAGTAGACGCGGAGGTCGCCGGCGTTCTTGGTGTAGAGCGTGCCTTCGCCGTACCGCAGGCCGGCAACGAAGGCGCCGGAGCCTTCCTCACCCAGGATATAACCGTTGGGCAGGCCCCATTGGCTGACGGCCTTCTCGATGATCGAGGCGAGCCCGCGCGAGACATTGCCGAAGAAGCGGTGGCCGGCGGTCACGAGCTCGTCCGGCCCATAGGTGCTGGGCGTCGGGGTCCGCTGCGGCGGCGGCAGATTGGGCGGCGGCGCCTGCTGGGCGGAGGCCGGGACGATCCAGCCGACCAGCGCGGCAAGCGCGACCGCAGCAAGGCGTGATGCGAAAGTCATAAAAGAACCCCTGGTATCGAATCCCGTCGCTTCTTTAACCTGGCGCCAACAGGCACGGCTCTAGGTTGCGCCGGATGTCCCCTCGACTCGGATGTTATCCGCAGCAACTATGACGGCACAACGGCAGGAAGATAGCCCTTTGCGCCCCGGAATTGCCTTGATCGGCTTCCTCATCTGCCTGTTGGCGGGCATCTGGGTCGCCTGCGCGGGGGAGCCGGCCGCGGCAGCCACCACCGAGCGGATCGTCGTCAATCGCTTCAGCGGCGTGGCGATCGAGGGTTTCGACCCCGTTGCCTATTTCGTCGATGGTGCCGCCTTGCAGGGGACGGCCGAGTTCGAGGCCAACCTCTGGGGCGCGGTCTGGCGCTTCCGCAACGAGGGCAACCGGGCGTCCTTCCTGGCCCATCCCGAGATCTATGGACCGCAGTTCGGCGGGTATGATCCGGCCGACATCGCCCGGGGCGTCGCCGTCGCCGCCAACCCCCGCTTCTACGTAATTGCGGCGCAGCGGCTGTACCTGTTCAGCCGGGAGGCCAACCGCGATGCCTTCGCCGCCGACCCGGAGCGCTTCCTCTATGAGGTGCGCAAGCGCTGGCCGGCGCTCCAAGAACAGCTTAGCCAATAGAACAACTTAGCCAATAGCAGCTCGGTCAGTAGCGGCCTACCGCCTGCGGATCGCCCCAGGCGATGAACTCCGGAATGATGAAGCCGGTGTCGCCGCGCTGGCCGAATCGGAGCTCGCCACCCTTGCCGTCGGTGACCTTGCCGCCGGCGGCGGTCACGACCGCACAGCCGGCCCCGACATCCCATTCGCAAGTGGGCCCGAAGCGGGGATAGATGTCGGCGCTGCCCTCCGCGATCCGGCCGAATTTGACCGCCGAGCCGACCGTCTTCCTGACCGCATTGGGCCGGCCATCGATGAACGCTTCGCTTCTGAGGTCGCCATGGGAGCGGCTCACCGCCGCGATCCACGGCTCGCCCTGCGCCGGAAGCGTGCGGGTGCGGACCGGTTCGGCAGCACCGATGGTCGCGCCGTCGAACCTGACGCGCTCGGCGCCGCGGCCGACGATGCCGCGCCAGAGCAGGCCGAGCGCGGGCGCGCTGACGATGCCGAGCAGCGGCACGCCTTCGGTCACGAGGGCGAGGTTGACGGTGAACTCGTCGCGGCCGGCGACGAATTCCTTGGTGCCGTCGAGCGGATCGATCAGGAAGAAGCTGTCGCGAAATGGCGGCGAGGCGAGCTGGGTCCGCTCTTCCGACAGCGTCGGCACGTCGCCCGCCAGCTGGGCCAGGCCGTCAGCGATGATGCGGTCGGCGGCAAGGTCAGCCTCGGTGACCGGCGAGCCGTCGTGCTTGCCGTCGACCCGCATCGCCTTGCGGTTCACGCTGAGGATCGCTTCGCCCGCCTTCACCACCAGCGCGGTAAGCGGATCCATCAGGCCGATAGCGGCCGCCCCGTCGATGATCCGCTTCACCTGCATGCCTCATTCATCGGCAATTCCATCCCTACGCAACTGATTCGCCGCGGCTTTAGGGCCGCTTCGAACCGATCGCAAGCTAGCTGCCACGGGCTTGCGAATGTTAGAACCCGCGGCATTCGTCAAGCATGCGTGATTCGCCGCGTCCGCGCCGTGCAATTCCAGGAACCCTCTATGTCTGACGCTTCGTCACCCGGTACCGCTACCGCTCCAGATGCGCTCGAACTCGCCGCGCTCCTGTGCTCGCGGGTCTGCCACGATCTCATCAGCCCTGTCGGCGCCATCGTCAATGGGCTCGAAGTGCTCGACGACGATCCCAAGCCCGAGGATCGCGAATTCGCGCTCGACCTGATTCGCAAGAGCGCGAAAACCGCCTCCGCCCGCCTCCAGTTCTGCCGCCTCGCCTTCGGCGCCGCCGGCTCGTCCGGTGCGCAGATCGATCTCGGCGATGCCCAGACCATGGCGCGCGGCCACATCGAGGACGGCAAGTGCTCGATCACGTGGAACCTGCCGCGGCTCCTGCTGCCGAAGAATCGCGTCAAGCTGCTGCTCAATATGCTGGTTGTGTCCCAGCACACGATCCCGCGCGGCGGCATGCTGACGGTCGATCCGATCGGCGACGGCGAGACCATGAGCTTCCGCATCACCGCGACCGGACATAATGCGCGCCTGCCGCAGAACATCTCCGAGCTCCTGAGCGGTGAGCGGGGACCTGCCGCGGATGCGCACGCGATCCAGCCTTATTATACGCGGCTGTTGGCGGAGGCTTGCGGGCTCACCGTGAAGCTCGCGCACGAAGGCGAAGCCATCACCGTCACCGCTTCGTAATCGCGCCGCCGCTCTCAAACGTTAATCGAATCTTTACGAGGCGCTTCGGCTTGTCCGGAGCGCCTTATCTCTTTGTTGGTTCCGTTCTTTTGCACATACTCAACCATTATTAAACGCTTTGCGGTGAAGCTGGCCTCATTCCGAAATGGCGCATCACAAATCGTGTGCGCCCTCCCTGTATGAAGGCCTGTTTTCATGGATGATCTGTTGCGGGAGTTTTTGACGGAGACCAGCGAGAGCCTGGACACCGTCGACAATCAGCTGGTGAAGTTCGAGCAGGAGCCGAACAACGCCAAGATCCTGGATAACATCTTCCGCCTGGTCCACACCATCAAGGGCACTTGCGGCTTCCTCGGACTGCCGCGGCTCGAAGCGCTGGCACATGCCGGCGAGACGCTGATGGGCAAATTCCGCGACGGCATGCCGGTGACCGGGCAGGCCGTGACGGTGATCCTGTCCTCGATCGACCGCATCAAGGAGATCCTCGCCGGTCTCGAGGCCACCGAAGCCGAGCCGGAAGGCAACGACCGCGACCTCATCGACAAGCTCGAAGCGATGGTCGAGCAGGGCATGGCCGCCATGTCAGGCTCGGCGCAGCCGATGCCGGCTGCCGGGGCCGCCGCACCGGCTGCGGCTCCCGTCGCCGAAGCGCCGCCGCTGGTGCCGGAAGCACCCGTTGCTGCGGCGCCTGCGCCCGCAAAAGCGATGACCACGGGCTCGCTGATCGACCAGACCCTGGAGCGTCCGCTGCGTCCGGGCGAGGTCTCGCTCGACGAGCTCGAGCGCGCCTTCCGCGAGACCGCGATCGAAGCGCCGGCGCCCGTCGTCAAGGCCGAACCCGCGCCGGTCGCTGAAGCGCCCGCTGCCAAGGAAACCGTCAAGGAAGCCAAGGCGGCCAAGGAAAAGGCCGCGCCGAAGAAGTCGATGGCCGACGAGGGCGCCGGCGAAGGCGCCAGCATCGCCAACCAGTCGATCCGCGTCAACGTGGACACGCTGGAGCATCTGATGACCATGGTCTCCGAGCTGGTGCTGACCCGCAACCAGCTGCTGGAGATCAGCAGGCGCAACGAGGACACCGAGTTCAAGGTGCCGTTGCAGCGCCTGTCCAACGTCACCGCCGAGCTGCAGGAAGGCGTCATGAAGACGCGCATGCAGCCGATCGGCAATGCCTGGCAGAAGCTGCCCCGCATCGTCCGCGACCTCTCGAGCGAACTCGGCAAGCAGATCGAGCTGGAGATGCACGGCGCCGACACCGAGCTCGACCGCCAGGTGCTCGATTTGATCAAGGATCCGCTCACCCACATGGTGCGCAACTCCGCCGACCATGGCCTCGAGACCCCCGCCGAGCGTCTGGCCTCCGGCAAGGGCGAGCAGGGCACTATCCGCCTGTCCGCCTATCACGAGGGCGGCCACATCATCATCTGCATCGCCGACAACGGCCGCGGCCTCAACACCGAGAAGATCAAGGCCAAGGCGATCTCCTCGGGTCTCGTCAGCGAGGCCGAGCTCGAGAAGATGAGCGAAGCCCAGATCCACAAGTTCATCTTCGCGCCCGGCTTCTCGACCGCGGCCGCCATCACCTCGGTCTCCGGCCGCGGCGTCGGCATGGACGTGGTGCGCACCAATATCGACCAGATCGGCGGCACCATCGACATCAAGAGCGTCGCCGGTGAAGGCTCCTCCGTCACCATCAAGATCCCGCTGACCCTGGCCATCGTCTCGGCGCTGATCGTCGAGGCCGCCGGCGACCGCTTTGCGATCCCGCAGCTCTCGGTCGTCGAGCTGGTGCGGGCCCGCGCCAACTCCGAGCACCGCATCGAGCGCATCAAGGACACCGCGGTCCTTCGCCTGCGCAACAAGCTGCTGCCGCTGATCCACCTCAAGAAGCTGCTCAAGATCGACGACGGTGCCGCCTCCGATCCCGAGAACGGTTTTATCGTGGTGACCCAGGTCGGCAGCCAGACCTTCGGTATCGTCGTCGACGGTGTGTTCCACACCGAAGAAATCGTGGTCAAGCCGATGTCGACGAAGCTGCGTCACATCGACATGTTCTCCGGCAACACCATTCTGGGCGATGGCGCGGTCATCATGATCATCGACCCCAACGGCATTGCCAAGGCGCTCGGCGCCGCCGGCTCCTCGGCCCACGACATGGCCGACGAGAACGGCGCGCATCACATCGGATCGGGCGAGCAGACCACCTCGCTGCTGGTGTTCCGCGCCGGCTCGTCGCAGCCCAAGGCGGTCCCGCTCGGGCTCGTCACCCGCCTCGAAGAGCTTCCGGCCGACAAGATCGAGTTCAGCAACGGCCGCTACATGGTGCAGTACCGCGAGCAGCTGATGCCGCTCGTCGCCATGGAGAGCGTCACCATTGCGAGCCAGGGCGCCCAGCCGATCCTGGTGTTCGCCGACGACGGCCGCTCCATGGGCCTCGTCGTCGACGAGATCATCGACATCGTCGAAGAACGGCTCAACATCGAGGTCGGCGGCTCCTCCTCCGGCATTCTCGGCTCGGCCGTGATCAAGGGCCAGGCCACCGAGGTGATCGACGTCGGCCACTTCCTGCCGATGGCGTTCGCCGACTGGTTCACCCGCAAGGAGATGAAGCCATCGATGCACTCGCAGTCGGTGCTGCTGGTCGACGACAGCGCGTTCTTCCGCAACATGCTGGCCCCGGTGCTGAAGGCGGCCGGCTACCGTGTCCGCACCGCGCCGACCGCGCAGGAGGGCCTCGCGGCGCTGCGCGCGCAAACCTTCGACGTGGTCCTGACCGACATCGAGATGCCCGACATGAACGGGTTCGAGTTCGCGGAGGTGATCCGCTCGGACAACAATCTGGGCTCGATGCCGATCATCGGCCTCTCGGCGCTGGTGTCGCCGGCGGCGATCGAGCGCGGCCGACAGGCCGGCTTCCACGACTATGTCGCCAAGTTCGACCGTCCCGGCCTGATCGCGGCGCTGAAGGAGCAGACCGCGGGCGCCGCCGGCGCCTCCGAGCTGAACCGGGCCGCGGCCTAAACGGGACGAGGAGATACCGAGATGAGCAACAAGACCCAGTCCACCGAAGGTGCCATGGTCGAATACGTCACCGCGATGATCGGCGGCCAGCTGTTCGGCCTGCCGATCTCCCGCGTCCAGGACGTGTTCATGCCCGAGCGCGTCACCCGCGTGCCGCTGTCCTCGCGCGAGATCGCGGGCGTGCTGAACCTGCGCGGCCGCATCGTCACCGTGGTCGACATGCGTTCGCGCCTTGGCCTGCCCAGGGACGAGGACGGCAAGACCCCGATGGCGGTCGGCGTCGACCTGCGCGGGGAATCCTATGGCCTGCTGATCGACCAGATCGGCGAGGTGCTGCGCCTGCCCGAGGCCGGCATGGAAGAGAACCCCGTCAACCTCGATCCCCGCATGGCCAAGCTCGCCGGCGGCGTCCATCGCCTCGACGGCCAGCTCATGGTCGTCCTCGACGTCGATCGCGTCCTCGAGCTCGCGCCTGAGATGATGGCGGCCTGATACGGCGGCATCGCCGTTGACGGACTTGCAATTGGAAGTGCCCCCGCAAAGGGGAGGAAGCAGAGGTTCACATGCGAACTTGTCTCGTCGTTGATGATTCCAGCGTCATCCGCAAGGTTGCGCGCCGGATCCTGGAGGGCCTCGACTTCCAGATCCTCGAAGCCGAGGACGGTGAGAAGGCCCTGGAGGCCTGCAAGCGCGGCTTGCCCGATGCGGTGCTGCTCGACTGGAACATGCCCGTGATGGACGGCTACGAATTCCTCGGCCATCTCCGGCGCATGCCCGGCGGCGACCAGCCGAAGGTGGTGTTCTGCACCACCGAAAACGACGTTGCGCATATTGCACGCGCGTTGCATGCCGGCGCCAACGAATACATCATGAAGCCCTTCGACAAGGACATCGTGACGGCGAAATTCCAGGAAGTCGGACTTATCTGAGCGAACTCCCGGAGGCTGAACGGATCCTTCGGCGATTGTTTTCAACTGAACCGTTTCAGTCTGAGTTGGTGAGTAATGAGTGTTGCGTTCGCGGGTAATTCGACCACTGGCACGTCGCGAGACGCCGGGCCGCTGCGAGTGATGGTCGTTGACGACTCCGTCGTCATCCGTGGCCTCATCTCGCGCTGGATCGGTGCCGAGCACGACATGGAGGTCGCGGCCTCGCTGCGCACCGGGCTCGAAGCGGTGAACCAGCTCGAACGCATCAACCCTGATGTTGCCGTGCTCGACATCGAGATGCCCGAGCTCGACGGCCTCTCGGCGCTGCCGCAACTGCTGGCGAAGAAGCGGGATCTCGTCATCATCATGGCCTCCACGCTGACCCGCCGCAATGCGGAGATCAGCTTCAAGGCGCTGTCGCTCGGCGCCGCCGACTACATTCCGAAGCCGGAGTCGACGCGCGAAGCGTCGGCCGCGGACATCTTTCATCACGATTTGATCCAGAAGATCCGCCACCTCGGTGCACGGCTGCGCCGCAAGCCCGCGGTCGCGAGCCCGCCGCTGGCGCCCGCGAGCCCTGCTGCACCGGCTGCACGTGCACCCGCTATCGCGCGGCCTGCTACGCCCGCAGCGGCTCCGCCCATACATGCCCTGTCGTCAGGCCCGCTGACCACGCGCCCGTTCTCGGCCCATGCACCGAAGGTGCTGCTGATCGGCTCCTCGACCGGCGGTCCGCAGGCGCTGATGGCGCTCGTCACCGAGCTCGGGCCGGTGATCGACCGCTTCCCGGTGCTGATCACCCAGCACATGCCGCCGACCTTCACCACCATTCTCGCCGAGCATCTGGCGCGCGCGAGCCGCAAGCCGGCGGCCGAGGCGGTCGACGGCGAGCCGGTGAAGGCGGGACGGATCTACCTCGCACCCGGCGGCAAGCACATGCGTGTCGTGCGCAGTGGCGCGGACGCGGCGATCGCGCTCGATGACGGTCCCGCCGTCAATTTCTGCAAGCCCGCGGTCGATCCGCTGTTCACCTCCGCCATCGACATCTGGCATGGCAACATCCTCTCGGTGATCCTGACGGGCATGGGCTCGGACGGCATGCGCGGCGGCAAGGATATCGTCGCTGCCGGCGGCAACGTGATCGCGCAGGACGAAGCCTCCAGCGTGGTCTGGGGCATGCCGGGCGCGGCGGCCAATGCCGGCATCTGCGCGGCGATCCTGCCGCTCAACCAGATCGGCGCCAAGGTCAACCGCCTGTTCGCGGGAGACCGCTCGTGACGCCGGTTGACTACGAGTATCTGCGCAAGTTCCTGAAAGAGCGTTCCGGCCTCGATCTCTCCGCCGACAAGCAGTACCTGGTCGAGAGCCGGCTGCTGCCGCTCGCCCGCAAGGCGAGCTTGCCCGGCATTCCCGATCTCGTGCTGAAGATCAGGAACGGCGACGGCCGGCTTGCGACCGACGTGGTCGAAGCGATGACCACCAACGAGACCTTCTTCTACCGCGACAAGATCCCGTTCGATCACTTGCGCGAAACCATCCTGCCGGGCCTGTTGCAGGCGCGCGCCGCGCGCAAATCGCTGCGCATCTGGTCGGCGGCGTCGTCGACCGGGCAGGAGCCCTATTCGATCGCGATGTGCGTGAAGGAGATGGGCGCGGCCTTCGCCGGCTGGCGCATCGAGATCGTCGCCACCGATCTGTCGCAGGAGGTGTTGGAGAAATCCAAGGCCGGCATCTACAGCCAGTTCGAGGTGCAGCGCGGCCTGCCGATCCAGCACCTGGTGAAGTATTTTACACAGGCCGGCGAGCTCTGGCAGCTCAATCCCGACATTCGCGCGATGGTGCAGTTCCGCCAGCTCAATCTGCTGCAGGACTTCTCCCATCTCGGCACGTTCGACGTGATCTTCTGCCGCAACGTGCTGATCTATTTCGACCAGGACACCAAGGCCGTGATCTTCGAGCGCATGGCGAAGGGCATGGAAGCCGATGGTACGCTGTTGCTGGGGGCTGCCGAATCCGTCGTCGGCATCACCGATGCGTTCCGCCCGATCACTGAGCGCCGCGGCCTCTACCAGCTCAACCCCGCGCGCTCGGGACGTCCGATGGGCGGATTGATGCCGCCATCGTTGAAGGTCGCAGCTGCAAGGTGATTTTTCTTCCTTCTCCCCTTGTGGGAGAAGGTGGCGCGAAGCGCCGGATGAGGGGTTGCTTCAGCAAACTCCAATGCGAGATGTGTGTGAGGATAGAGACCCCTCACCCGTCTCGCCGCTATCGCGGCGAGCCACCCTCTCCCACAAGGGGAGAGGGAAAGAACGCACCTCACAAAATCGCATGCGGCAGAAATCGCGAGCGGTTGCCCGTGATCGGGCTTTCGTCTTCGCGGATCGATAACCCGCACGGCTCGTGGTTCACCAGCCAGCTTCCTACCACCGCATAGAAACCCGAAAAATTCGGCAGCGGCGACAATGCCTGCCGCACGAAGCCTTCTGCGCCGTAGGGGCCGGCCTGCTCGTCGAGCGGCATGCCACCTGAGACCAGCGTGACATTGGCGCCTTCGCGCGACAGCAATGGCTTGCGCACGTAGGATGTTCCGAGCTCGGCGGCACGCGGATCGTCCTCGAAGAAGGCCGGCAGCAGATTGGGATGGTTCGGAAACATCTCCCACAGCAGCGGCAAAATGCCCTTGTTGGAGAGCACCGCCTTCCACGGCGGCTCGATCCAGCGCGTCGGCGCGCCCGTGAGCTTGGCGCCGAAGGCGTCCTGGAACATCCATTCCCAGGGATAGAGCTTGAAAGCGAGCGCGATGTCGTTCTCGCCGAGATCGACGAAGCCGCCGCCCTCGTCGCGCCAGCCGATCTGCTCGATGTCGAGCAGCGTGGTCGGGAGTCCCGCCTGGCGTGCGGTGTCCTCGAGATAGGCGAGCGTGCCGGCGTCCTCTTCGTTGCCGGTGGTGCCGGTGAGATGAACATGGCGGCCCGCGGCAATCTCCTTCCATGCCGCGATCAGCCGCTCGTGGATGGAGTTGAACTGATCGGCGCGCGCGGGGACGATGCGGCGTTCGATCGCCTGTTCGAGCCAGGTCCATTGAAACACCGCGGCCTCGAAGATTGAGGTCGGCGTGTCCGCATTATATTCGAGCAGTTTTGCCGGCGACTGTCCGTCGAATTTCAAGTCGAGCCGGCCATAGAGGCTGCGGTCGTCACGTTCCCAACTCTCGGCGATCAAGCTCCAGAACGCTTCCGGTATCTTCAAGCGACGCAGATGGCGCTCGTCACCGATGACGCGGCCGGCAAGCTCCAGGCACATCGCATCGATCTCGCCGGTCGGCGTCTCGATGCCGCGTTCGATCTCGTCGAGCGTAAAACCGTAATAGGCCCGCTCGTCCCAATAGCGTTCGCCGCCGATGGTGTGGAAGGCGAAGCCGCATTGCGCGGCGGTCTCTCGCCAGTCGTCGCGCTCGAGGCAGGTGATGCGTTGCATGGATCAGCCGCCGCCCGAGAAGCCGTGCCCGAACGAACCGAAGCCGCCGCGGCTCACGCTGCTATGGCCCGAGTCGGATGACGTGCCCGACGAGGAATGGCCGGAGGAATCGCTGCTGTAGTAGCTCGATCGCGACGACGAGCCCGATCCGCCGCTGCCGCCCGAGGAGCTGCTTCTGCTGCTGCTGCACGCGGTGCTCGTCTGCACCGCCGGATCCGCCCCGGGAGGAGGGGGCTCGCAACTCGTCCGCGGCATCAGCGTGTAGGCGGTGGTGCCGACCGCGAGCGTGCCCATCACCAGCAGCGCGACATGGCCGGATCGCTTCACTGGCGGCCGCAAGGGCGGCGGCTCGGCCGGTAGCCGGCGCTTGCCGAACTCCTTTTTGGAGGGTTTGTCGGCCATGTCAGTAGATCATGCAGGCGGCGTTCAGCAGGCCCGCCGCGAGTGAGGACAACCCGAGCCAGATGGCCGGCGCAAGCTCGCCTGCGGCTATCCGCGCCGACAGGTTCGGCACCGGCACCTTGACGAGAAAGAACACGATGACCTGCACGATGAGCGCGATCGTCGCCCAGATCAGGCAGTCCAGCACATTGGCCGAATGCGCGATCGCGCTGACCAGCGGCGCCACGAAGCCGAGCAGGCTGAGGCCGAGCGCAATCGCGGCGGCCGGCTCGTTGTCGCGGATCAGCTGGAACTCGTCGTGCGGAGTGATGCGGGTATAGACGAACAGATACGCCACGATGGCGATCAGGCCGGTGCAGAAATAGACCAGGAAGGCGGGCAGGCCGGCAAGTGATTGCAGGATCATCGTTCCCCCATCGTGCAGCGACCATTCGTCGGCAGGGGAAGGATAGCGGTTCAATGCCGGGAGGACGATGAGGCCGCGTTCGCGTCCCCAAAAAACAAAACCCCGCCATTTGCGGCGGGGTCCAGGCTGGGAGGAGCGAGCCCCGGGGGCTCGCGACGTAAACCCAGGGATCAGGCGGGAATGCGCTCTTCGTGCTCGTGCGGCTCGCGCAGCACGTAGCCGCGGCCCCACACGGTCTCGATGAAGTTGCGGCCTTCGGAGGCATTCGCGAGCTTCTTGCGGAGCTTGCAGATGAAGACGTCGATGATCTTCAGCTCCGGCTCGTCCATGCCGCCATAGAGGTGGTTGAGGAACATTTCCTTGGTGAGGGTCGTACCCTTGCGGAGCGAGAGCAGCTCCAGCATTTGGTACTCCTTGCCGGTCAGATGCACGCGCTGGCCGCCGACTTCCACCGTCTTGGTGTCGAGGTTGACGACGAGGTCGCCGGTCTGGATGACCGACTGGGCGTGACCCTTGGAGCGGCGCACGATCGCGTGGATGCGGGCCACCAGCTCGTCCTTGTGGAAGGGCTTGGTCATGTAGTCGTCGGCGCCGACGCCGAGACCCTTGACCTTGTCCTCGATGCCGGCGAGGCCGGAGAGGATCAAAATCGGTGTCTTGATCTTGGAGACCCGGAGCTGCTTGAGCACGTCGTAGCCGGACATGTCGGGCAGGTTGAGGTCGAGAAGAATGATGTCGTAATCGTATAACTTACCGAGATCGACGCCCTCTTCCCCCAAATCGGTCGTGTAGACGTTGAAGCTCTCAGACTTCAGCATCAGCTCGATCGACTGCGCGACGGCGCTGTCATCTTCAATCAGCAAAACGCGCATGCCAGTTCCCCATAGTCGCCGCTCCCGGGCGTCAGGTCGGCCGCATTCGCGGCACTCAACAAAACGCCTTTGAACAACTGATTCGGATCCTGACAACAGATGGTTAACAAATCCTGATTCTGGAACGCAAGTCCCCCCGGTGCAATTTTTGTCGAATCGCCCTAAGGTCTTGCGCGTGAAGCAGCTTTCGTCACCCAGCTCCGTTCAAGTTCCACTTTAAGAGACGGGCCTAACCGACTCCCGCGACTCAGCCTTCTTCTGAAGGGGAGTCACGCTCAGTCACAAAGACAGTGACGCAATGATTAACGATGCGGGTAAACACGAAGTTAAGCGCCGTTCAGAAATATGGCGAAACTTAAGGGTTTGCCACGATCGCCCTGAGGATGAAGTCGTCCCCCTTATGAAGGCTCTCTTATGAAGGCGCTTGCCGAACAGATCGGCGATATCGACGGCGTCAATATTTACGGCCGCGTGGTCGGCGTTCGCGGCCTGATGGTCGAAGTGGCCGGACCCATTCACGCGATGTCGGTCGGTGCGCGGCTCGTGATCGAGACCGGCGCGAACCGTTCCATTCCCTGCGAGGTGATCGGCTTCTCCGGCAACAACGCTGTCGTGATGCCGTTCGCCGGCCTCGATGGCGTGCGTCGCGGCTGCAAGGCCGTCATCGCCAATGCCGCCAATCAGGTGCGTCCGTCATCGGCCTGGCTCGGCCGCGTCGTCAACGCGCTCGGCGAGCCGATCGACGGCAAGGGGCCGTTGCCGCAGGGCCCGGCGCCGATGCCGTACCGCAACTCGCCGCCGCCGGCGCATTCGCGCAAGCGCGTCGGCGCCCCGCTCGATCTCGGCGTGCGCGCGATGAACACGTTCCTGACCTGCTGCCGCGGCCAGCGCATGGGCATTTTCGCGGGGTCCGGCGTCGGCAAATCGGTGCTGCTGTCGATGCTCGCGCGCAACGTCGATGCCGCGGTCAGCGTCATCGGGCTGATCGGCGAGCGCGGCCGCGAGGTGCAGGAATTCCTCCAGGACGACCTCGGCGAAGAGGGCCTGGCGCGTTCCGTCGTCGTCGTCGCAACCTCGGACGAGCCGGCGCTGATGCGCCGACAGGCGGCGTATCTCACGCTCGCGGTCGCCGAATATTTTCGCGATGAAGAGAAGGACGTGCTCTGCCTGATGGACTCGGTGACGCGTTTTGCCATGGCCCAGCGCGAGATCGGCCTGTCGGCTGGCGAGCCGCCGACCGCCAAGGGCTATACGCCGACCGTGTTCACCGAGCTGCCGAAGCTTCTGGAGCGCGCAGGGCCGGGCCTGGGTGAGGGCGCCATCACCGCGATCTTCACGGTGCTGGTCGACGGCGACGACCATAACGAGCCGATCGCGGATGCCGTCCGCGGCATCCTTGACGGCCATATCGTGATGCAGCGCTCGATCGCCGAGCGCGGACGCTACCCCGCCATCAACATCCTCAAATCCGTCTCCCGCACCATGCCGAAATCGGCCGACCCGCAGTTCTGGCCGACCATCCAGAAGGCGCGGGCGGTGATGGCGACCTATGCCGACATGGAGGAATTGATCCGGCTGGGCGCCTACCGGGCCGGTTCCAGCCCCGAGGTCGACGAGGCGATCCGGCTGCACGAGCCGCTGGAAGCGTTCCTGAAGCAACGCAAGGACGAAAATGCATCACTGGCGGACGGCTACCGCCAGTTGGCGCAAATCCTCGGCAATTTGGAAACGGAACGCTAACTTTGTCCCGTCATCATCCGACCCCACAGAGTAGCAGAGCCGGTCTTGGCCCCCATCGGGCCTTCGGGGAGACCGGTGTCGTCCCACGCGCAGCCAGGGGACTTCTGGGGAGTATGAGTCGATGAAGTCACGAGATACCCTCATCCGCCTGAAGAAATTTCAGGTCGACGAGAAGCGCCGCCGGGTCACCCAGATCGAGACCATGATCGCCGACTTCCAGCGGATGTCGACCGATCTTGAGCGCGAGATCTCGACCGAGCAGGAGCGTGCCGGGATCAACGATCCCTCGCATTTCGCCTATCCGACCTATGCCAAGGCCGCGATCCAGCGCCGCGAGAACCTGACCCGCTCGGCCGACGAGCTCAAGGGCCAGCTCGACGAAGCCAAGGCCGCTTTGGCCGAGGCCTTCGAGGAGCTGAAGAAGGTCGAGCTCCTCGACGAGCGCGACCAGGCCCGCGAACGCGCCGAGGAAAACGCCCGCGAGCAGGCCGACCTCGACAGCATCGGCCTGATGCGCGCCCGCATCGGCGCCGTCGCCTGAAGACGCAGCCAGCGGCCAGACCGCCGAGAATTTGCAAAACCCGGACCCGCAAGGTCCGGGTTTTCGCATTTGCTATCCACAGTGTGGCGCCCCGCCCCTTGGTGATGGGCTTTGCCGCGCGCTATGGTAGCGGGGTGCCAGGGCCTGCGCGGAACGCGACAGGCCCGCGTGTGGGGGACTGAATGCTGACGCCAGCAGAGCTGGTCGGGCTGATCGGGGAGGTCGCCAAGGGCGACCAGGCCGCTTTCGAGCGCCTCTACGCCGCCACGCGCGCGAAACTCTATGGCGTCGTGCTCCGTATCTTGCGCCGACAGGATCT
This sequence comes from Bradyrhizobium sp. CCGB20, assembly GCF_024199855.1. NCBI lineage: Bacteria > Pseudomonadati > Pseudomonadota > Alphaproteobacteria > Hyphomicrobiales > Nitrobacteraceae > Bradyrhizobium > Bradyrhizobium sp. CCGB20. Next base: position 1,936,836 of record NZ_JANADN010000001.1, read on the forward strand.
CGCAGAGGAGGTCATTCAGGAGACCTACGTCAAGATCTGGAACAGCGCCGGCCAGTTCAACTCGGCCTTGTCGTCGCCGATCACGTGGATGGCGTCGATCGCGCGCAACCGCGCCATCGACATCGTACGCAAGAAGACGGAAGTCTCCATCGAGGAGGAGCCGCAGGCGATGGAAGTCGCTGGCGACAGCCCCGATCCGCTGGCGCGGAGGGAGATGACCGAGGAGTTGAAGCGGCTCCTGGAATGCATCGGCCGGCTCGAGCCGGACCGTCAGCGGCTCGTGCTTCTCGCCTATTACAACGGCTGGAGCCGCGAGCAATTGGCGGAGAAATTCGCCGCGCCCGTCAACACGGTGAAGACGTGGCTGCGGCGCAGCATGTTGGATATCCGCGAGTGCCTCGGATTATGAGGGCTCGCACTGTGAGGGTGGTTCTGGACTGCAAGTGATGGCCTACACGGAGGACCATATCGCGCTCGCCGCGGAATATGCGCTCGGTACGCTCGACGCCGACGAGCGCGCGCAGGTCGAGACCATGATGGCCGTAGACAAGGCGTTCGCCGAAATCGTGCAGGCCTGGGCCTACCGGCTCGGCGTCCTCAACCAGATGGTCGGTTCGGTCGAGCCGCGTCCGATCGTGTGGGAGAACATCAGGGCCGAGCTCGCGCGGACGGACTTTGCGCAGGACACGCCTGCGCCGGAAGCTTCGCCACCGCCACCTGTGCCGGAGCTTTCTTCGTTCGACACCGCGCCGCCGGACTTGCCGTCCGAGGATGTGAAACCACTCGAGGCGCAGCCTCCCGAAGCCGAGCAGCCTGAAACGGTGCGGCCGGCGTCCGATGCGCTTCCCGACGTCGCGCCGATATTCATGCCGCAGGTTCATGCGCCCGATCCTGAAGTCGCGCGCGCGCCGCCGCCGCCGGTCGCCGACAACAGCAACGTGATCCGGCTCGAGAGCCGGGTGAAACGCTGGCGCACGATCGCATCCGCCGTCGGGGCGCTCGCGGCCGCGCTGCTGGTGACGCTGTCGCTTCAGATCTTCCAGCCCGATGCGCTGCCGGGCAGCTTGCGTCCGGCGCCGCGCATCCAGACGGTGGAAGTGAAGACACCGGCGCCGCTTGCGGCGTCGTCGCAATATGTCGCGCTGTTGCAGGGCCAGGGCGGCGGCCCCGCCTTCATCCTCACCATCGACGGCGCGACGCGGAATTTCACCGTGCGCAAGGTCGGCGCGACCCCGGAGGCCGGCAAGAGTTTTGAGCTCTGGCTGATCTCCGACAAGCTGCCGCGTCCGCGCTCGCTCGGCGTGATTGGCGCGGGCGATTTCACCGCGCGCCCGGTGCTCGGCTCCTTCGATGCCGACGTCGTCAATGGTGCGACCTACGCCGTCACCGTCGAGCAGGCCGGCGGCTCGCCTAACGGCCAGCCAACTTCGGCGCCGGTGTTTACCGGCAAGCTGATCGAGACCGTGCCGCCTTCACAACCGCAGGTTCCGGCGAAGAAATAGGGGCCGTAGCCCGGATGGAGCGCAGCGCAATCCGGGACCGTCGCGCCGCTCGACGCGCCCCCGGATTTCGCTTCGCTCCATCCGGGCCACGAGGCCTTCATCTGTCGCCGCGGTCCACCCCGTCGTCGCAATCCGACAAATCCCGCTGAATCCGCCCCTGATTTGAACCTCCATCCATTTCGCGGCGTCAAATGCCCGGATTTTGCAGTCGGCGCCGCCGAACATGGTGCCGGAGAGGGGCTAGAAGTCAGATGGATGCAGCAAGGACGCCGGGCATCTTCGTCCACCAATATGCGGGTCTGCCGCACGGTCCGGCCTTCGAACATTGGCGCGAGCGGGCCTTCGGCTCCTGCGGCCTCGACATCGGGCCGAGCCATGGCGACAGCATCGATTGCCGGCTCCAGATCAGCGTGGTCGACAATATCGCGTTGGCCATTCCCGAAGGTGCCTCCGCGCAATATTCGCGCAGGCAGAGCCATCTCGCCGACGGCAGCGACGATCTGGTCCTGATCGCCGCGCATGCGGGTCTCGTCCGCGTCGGGCAGAACGGCCATACCGTCGAGCTTGCGCCCGCGCAGATGGTGCTCGTCGACATGGGCGTCACCGGCACCGTCGGCCACACCGACGAGGATCGCTTCACCACCATTCGCATGCCGCGCCGCGCGCTGCTCGACATCAATCCGCGCGCCGAGGACAAGCTGTCGCAAGTGCTCTCGGATGGCGCGGTCGCCGAGACGATCTTCCGCTACCACGCACTCGCCGCCCATCACGCGCCGCATCTGGACGCCGTCGGCCAGCGCCTGACCGCGCAGCACATGGTCGACCTCGTCGGCCTGCTGCTCGGCACGGACGCGGAGCATGCAAGCCTTGCGCGCGGACGCGGACATGCGGCGGCCCGTCTCGATCTCATGCGTGCCGACGTGATGGCCGCGCTCGGCCGCAACGATCTCTGTCTGTCCGAGATCGCGACGCGCTCGGGGCTCAGCCCGCGCCAGGCGCAACGCCTGTTCGAGCAGGCCGGCACGACCTTCACCGAATTCGTGCTGGAGCAGCGCCTGGTGCTGGCGCGCAAGCTGCTCGCCGATCCCCGCGCGAGAGCGCGCAAGATCAGCGACATCGCGCATTCCTCGGGCTTCTCCGATTTGTCCTATTTCAACCGCGCCTTCCGCAAGCGTTTTGGTGCGACGCCATCGGAACTGCGCGACGCCTGAGCCGCGATTTTGTGCAGCGGCGCGGCGCCGCCGCGGTTGGTCAATCCGGGCGAATGAGCTATATCTGCCCGTGCGGGCAGGCCGCTGAAATTCTCGAGACAACGCAGTAAACGGACATGGCGCGTATCGTCGTGCTCGGCGCCGGGTTTGCAGGTCTGTGGGCGGCCATCGGCGCCGCGCGTAAGCGCGACGAGATCGGCGCGGCCGGCCGCGACATCGAGATCCGCGTCGTCGACCGCAATCCCTACCACAACATCCGGGTGCGCAATTACGAGGCCGACCTCAGCGAGGTCGCGCTGCCGTTGCCGCAACTGCTCGATCCGATCGGCGTCACTCATGGCATTGGCGAGGTCGAAGCCATCGATCCGGCACGGCGCGAGATTTCACTCGTCACGAGCAGCGGCGAGGAGGTGCTGAGCTACGACCGCCTCGTGCTGGCGCTCGGCAGCGAAGTGATGCGTCCCGCCATCCCCGGCCTTGCCGAGCATGCCTTCGATGTCGATACCTATGCCGCCGCGCTCCGCCTCGAAGATCATCTCGTCTCGCTCGGACACAGCGCGCCCTCGCCGGGACGCTCGACCGTCGTGGTGGTCGGCGCCGGATTCACCGGCATCGAGGTCGCGGCCGAGATGCCCGACAGGCTGGCGCGCGCCGGCATCACCGGCAGCCGCCGCATCGTCCTGGTCGATCCCAATCCTGCGGTCGGCGCCACCATCGGCGCGCATGCGCGTCCCGTCATCGAGACGGCGTTGTCGTCATTGGAGGTCGAGACACGGCTTGGCGTGCGCGTCGTGTCGGTCGAGGCCGCCGGCATGCGCCTGAGCTCGGGCGAGTTCATTCCGGCGCAGACGGTGATCTGGTGCGCCGGGATGCGCGCGAGCCGGCTGGCCGAGAGTTTTGCGGGCGCGCGCGATCGGCTCGGGCGCCTGCTGGTCGATCCCTTCATGCGGGTTGCGGATATCGAGGGCGTGTTCGCGGCCGGCGACGTTGCCTCGAGTGTGGTCGACGGACTGCATCCGACCGTGATGTCCTGCCAGTTCGCCCGTCCCATGGGCCGCTTCGCCGGCCACAATGTGGTGGCCGATCTCGCCGGCCAGCCGATGCTGCCGCTGCGGATCGACTGGTACGTGACCGTGCTCGATCTCGGTGGCTGGGGCGCGCTCTATACGGAAGGGTGGGATCGCGAGGTTCGCACCACCGGCGCGGCCGCAAAGGCGACCAAGCAGACCATCAACTGCAAGCGCATCTATCCGCCGCTGACCGGCAGTAAGGAAGAATTGTTCGCCGCGGCCGCGCCAACCGTGCAGGCGCCGCCGCCGACTTATGGGGCGCGGTAGCCCAAGCAAATATTCGGTGTCATCGTCCGCCTTGTGCGCAATTGCGCACCGGGGCGGACGATCCAGTATTCCAGAGACGGCAGTGAAATACGGCGAAGCCGCAGCGTACTGGATTCCCCCGCCTTCGCGGGGAATGACGGTGGAGTTTGTGGAGGAATGTCCGCGCTACACCAGCATAAACATACCCCAGACATGAGAAAGCGCCCGTGGGGGGCGGGCGCTTTCTGTAGTCGACTTGGGGTTGGGGTCGTCTACATATCCACGTGGCGACTTTGGGGGGCTGGTAAAGAGCCGCGTGAATTCCTGAAACTCGTAAATCTCCTTAGCGAACGAGGGACGCGTTCGAACTGGTGATCGCGACCGGCTTGCCGGCCTTGATGACGCGGGCGGTCTGGGTCAGGCCTTCATCCGAACCCGTACGTGCCGTGATGCCGAAGCCAGCAACCACGATCCCTGCGACGAGCGCCACGACCACAATTTTCAAGTGGGTCGAGCGATCCGCGCTGTAGATCGAATGGTTCATGGAAGCCTCCTGCCGCCACCTACCCGAAGTAGTCGCCAGCCTGTTCAGGCAGGTTCATGCTTCCGGTGCCCAACAACCTAGTATTGGGGGGATTCGTTCCCAAGGGGCGATCACAAGAGCGTGAAAGGACGTGAAAGGTCGCGATCAAAAGGCGACCCTTGTTCGTGCAATTTCGTAATTATTTCAAAGCTGTAATGTGCCTGCGCGGCGCCTTGTCGGCATCTGGTCGACAAGGCGCCAGGAACTCAAAAACCATTTGCCTGTGGCTGAAAAACACACGGGTTCTTAAGGCAAATCAGACGCTTCCGACCGTTTTCAGTCTCGCCCTGGGGTGGATCTCGGCCTGCGACAACACCGTCGTCTGGGCCCGGAACCGCTCGACCAGGGAACGCACGAAGGGACGAATTGCCGCGGAGGTGACCAGCACCGGGGCCTCGCCCTCGCGGGCGGCCCGCTCGAAGGCTTCGCGCACGGCGGTCATGAATTCCGACAGCTTGGAAGGCTGCATGGCGAGGCTGCGCTCCTCGCCCTGGCCGATGATGGATTCGGCGAAGGCCTGCTCCCACCGCGCCGACAGCGCGATGAGCGGCAAATAGCCGGCGTAGGAGGTGTTCTGCGCGCAGATCTGGCGGGCGAGGCGGGCGCGGACATGCTCGACCATGGTCGCGGGATTGCGCGAGAAGGCGAGCGAGTCGGCGATGCCTTCGAGGATGGTCGAGAGATCGCGGATCGAGATGCGCTCGGCGAGCAGCAGCTGCAGCACGCGCTGGATGCCGGAGACCGTGACCTGTCCCGGAACGATGTCCTTGACCAGCTCGCTCTGCTCCTTCGGTAGCTCCTTGAGCAGCTTCTGCACCTCGCCATAGGAGAGCAGGTCCGACATGTTGGCCTTGAGCAGCTCGGTGAGATGGGTCGAGAGCACGGTCGCGGCGTCGACGACGGTGTAACCCTTGAGCGAGGCTTCTTCCTTGAGGCTGGCATCGACCCAGGTCGCGGGCAGGCCGAAGGTCGGCTCGGTGGTGTGGATGCCGGGCACCTGCACCTGGCTGCCGCCGGGGTCCATGACCATGAACTGGTTCGGCCAGATCTTGCCGGTGCCGGCGTCGACCTCCTTGATCTTGATGATGTAGGTGTTGGCTTCGAGCTGGACGTTGTCGAGGATGCGCACGGCGGGCATCACGAAGCCCATCTCGATGGCGAGCGAACGGCGCAGCGCCTTGATCTGCTCGGTGAGGCGGTCGGTGCCGTCGGGCCCGTTGACCAGCGGCAGCAGCGCGTAACCGAGCTCGATCTTGAGGTCGTCGATCTTGAGCGCGGCCGAGATCGGCTCCTCGGCTGCGGCGGCACCCGGCGCGCCGGGGGCACCGGCCGCGGGCGCGGCCTTGGCGGCTTCCTCGGCCTTGGCCGTCACGCGATTGCGGTTGCGGGCGTTCCAGGCGAGCGCGCCGGCGCCGGCGCCGAGCGCCAGGAAGGGGAGGGTCGGAATGCCTGGCAGGGCGGCCAGGACCAGCATGACCGCCGATGACATCGCGAGCGCCTGCGGATAGCCGGAGAACTGCTTCATCAGCGCCTTGTCCGCGGCGCCGGAGACGCCGGCCTTGGAGACGAGCAGGCCGGCCGCGGTCGAAACGATCAGCGCCGGCACCTGGGTGACGAGGCCGTCACCCACGGTCAGCAGCGTGTAGCTGCGGCCGGCGTCGGCGAACGAGAGGCCCTGTTGCGCCACGCCGATGATCATGCCGCCAACGATGTTGATGAAGACGATCAGAAGGCCGGCGATGGCATCGCCCCGAACGAATTTGGAGGCACCGTCCATGGCGCCGAAGAAGCCGCTTTCGTCCTCCAGCTCCTTGCGCCGGTGCTTGGCGACCGTCTCGTCGATCAGGCCGGCGCCGAGGTCGGCGTCGATCGCCATCTGCTTGCCGGGCATGGCGTCGAGGTGAAAGCGCGCGGCGACTTCGGCGATGCGGCCCGAACCCTTGGTGATGACGACGAAATTGACGATGATCAGGATGGCGAAGACGATGATGCCGATGACGAAATTGCCGCCCATCACGAAGCTGCCGAAGGCTTCGATGACATGACCGGCGGCCGCCGTGCCCTCGTGCCCGTGCGACAGGATCAAACGGGTCGAAGCCATGTTGAGCGAGAGGCGCAGCATGGTCGAGATCAAGAGGACGGTCGGGAAGGCTGAGAATTCCAGCGGCGTCTGGATGAACAGCGACGTCATCAGGATCAGGATCGAGAGCGTGATCGAGATCGCCAGGAACAGGTCCAGCACGATCGCGGGCAGGGGCAGGATCAGCACCACCAGGATGGTGAGGACGCCGAGTGCCAGCGCGATGTCGCCGCGCTTGAGAATTGTGACGATGTCGTTGAGGGAGGGGATGCCGGGCCTGGCTGCGCCTACGCCCTGTCCCGCGGTGACGTCGACCATGGTAGCTGCCTCCCCGCGCGACTGCCGTCCGCGCGCCCCAAACGTCTGCGCGGCGGCCGAAGGGCCGCCGTTCCGAAAGTGAGGCACCGCACTGGCGTCCACAGGGGATCCCCCGTTCTACGCGGCCGACGACACTCGACTTCACCCGGCAATTTTTGCCCGGTGTATGGTTAGCAAAGGGTTAACGGCGGGTGCGGCAAGAGTGCGGGGAGGGGTGTTTCGGGGACCTCCAGATGTCATTCCGGGTTCGGCTCTTCGAGCCGCCCCGGAATGACGGAAGGGCAAGCCGTCCTACTTCGCCTTCTCCATCTTCGTCACCGTGTACCCCGAAGCCGCCTCCTCGGCGTCAAAAGTCACCTTGTCGCCGACCTTCACCTGCTTGAGCAGAGCGGGGTCCTTGACGCGGTAGACCATGGTCATGGGTTCATCCATGCCGAGGCTTTTCGCCGGTCCGTGCTTGAGCGTGATCTTGCCGGCGCCCTCGTCGATCTTCTTGACCTCGCCGCTGATCGCGGCGCCCTGGGCCGCGAGGGTGCCAGTGGCGAGGCCCACGGTCAGCGCCAGCGCAGCAGTGATTCGGATGATGCGGTTCATAGGAGTCTCCCTCGTTACTTCACTTCACGGTGACGTGGCCGACCATGCCGTAGTCGCGGTGGTCGGGAATCAGGCAGGAAAATTCGAACGTGCCGGCCTTGCTGAACTTCCAGAGGATCTCCGCCGTCTTGCTCGGTGCGAGCCTGACACCGTTGGGATCGTCGTGCTCCATATGCGGATGCTTCTTCATCTGCACCGCATGCGCGAGATTCTCCTTCGTGGTGGCGAGCAGGAATTCGTGGTCCTCCTTGCCGACATTGCGCAGCACGAAACGGATCTGCTCGCCGCGTTTGACCTCGATCCTGGAGGGTGCGTAGTCCATCTCGTTCAGCAGGATCTCGATCGTGCGCGCGGGCTTTTTGGGATCGCCGGGCTCGCCGGCCGAAAAGGTGCCGTGCCCGTGCTGGTCGTGGGCAAAGGCCGGCGCGGTCGAAAGCGCGGACAGCGCGAGGCCGAGCCTGATCGTCTTCTTCATTTTGTTCTCCAGTTGGTGGTTCATCGAAACGCTCACATCTTCATGTTCTTCATCGGTGGACCGCCTGGTTTCTGTCGCGTCGGCTCTGCGGCCGGCGGCGTGACCTCGTAGGCGACGGTGCCTTGCGGGAATTGGTAGGGGCCGGGATCGCGGTAATCGTCGCGGGCGAGGTCCTCGCGGATCTTCATCACCGTGAACATGCCGCCCATCTCGATCGGGCCGAACTGGCCGGTGCCGGTCATCATCGGCAGCGTGTTGTCGGGCGCCGGCATCTCCATGTTGCCCATCGCCATGCCGGTCGAACCCATGGCCATGCTGTCAGGCGCGAGCTTGCCGACGGCCTTGGCGAGATCCTTGCGCGATACCCCGATCAGGTTGCGCATGTCGTGCCCCATCGCATTCATGGTGTGATGCGATTTGTGGCAGTGGAACGCCCAGTCGCCGGGATTGTCCGCGAGCACGTCGAACACGCGCACCGCGCCGACGGGCACATCGGTGGTCGTCTCCGGATATTGCGCGCTCTCGGGAATCCAGCCGCCGTCCGTGCAGGTCACCGCAAAGCTGTGGCCGTGCAGATGGATCGGATGGTTGGTCATGCTGAGATTGCCGATGCGCACGCGCACCTTGTCGCCGAGCCGCACTGGCAGCGGATCGATGCCGGGAAACACCCGCGCATTCCAGGTCCACATGTTGAAATCGGTCATCTCGTTGACCTGCGGCAGATAGGTGCCGGGATCGACGCGGTAGGTGCTCATCACGAAGACGAAGTCGCGGTCGACGGGACGGAAGCCCGGATCGCGCGGGTGCACGACGACCATGCCCATCATGCCCATCGCCATCTGCACCATCTCGTCGGAATGCGGGTGGTACATGAAGGTCCCGCTCTTCTTCATCTCGAACTCGTAGACGAAGGTTTTTCCCGGCTGGATGTGCGGCTGGGTCAGCCCGCCGACGCCGTCCATGCCGCTGGGAATGATCATGCCGTGCCAGTGCACGGTGGTGTATTCGGGCAATTTGTTGGTGACGAAGATGCGGACCTTGTCGCCTTCGACGGCCTCGATCGTCGGGCCCGGCGACTGGCCGTTATAGCCCCACAGATTCACCTTCATGCCCTCGGCGAACTCGCGCACCACGGGCTCGGCGACGAGATGGAATTCCTTCCAGTCGCCGTTCATGCGGAACGGCAACGACCAGCCGTTGAGCGTGACCACGGGGCGGTAGTCCGGGCCGCTGATGGGGTGCAACGGCGGCTGCATCACCACCTTGTCCATGTGAGGCGCCTCCGGGATCGAGGCCGCCTGCGCCCGGCCGCTGACGACGGATGCGCTGGCTAGCGCGGCAGTGCCCAGAAATCCCCGGCGTGAAAACATGTTGGTCTCCATGTCAGTGGCCGCCATCAGCAGGCGCTGCCGCGGCGATCGTGGTTGCATTGTCGCCGCCGGCCGCAGGCACGCCGCCGCCATTGACGGCGGTCTGCAGGTCGGATTGGGCGAGGAAGAATTTTTGCCTGGCATCGATCGCGCCGCGCAGCGACGCCAGGCGCTGCCGCGCTTCGGTGAGCAGCGCGAAAATATCGACCTGCATGCTGGAGAAGCGGAGCTGCATCTCCTCCGTGATGATCTTGCGCAGCGGCAGGATCTCGCGCTGGTAGTGGCTGGCGATGTCGTAGCTCGAGCGGTAGACACGATAAGCATCGCGCGCCTCGGAGCGCACATTGACGGCACGCTCGGTCAGCCGATTGAAGGCGAAGTTGTAGGTTTCGGCCGCCTGCCGCACCCGCACCTCGCCGCCGTCGAAGATCGGGATCTGGAATTGCACGTCGAAGCCGCGCTCGCGGAACGGCGGGCCCTCCGGATCCTGGGTGCGGCGGGAGATGCCGGCGAGATCGAACAGGGTGACGAAGCGCGTCGCCTCGGTGAGGTTGAGTGACTTTGCCAGCGCCGTCAGCTCCAGCCGCGCGATCTGCAGATCGATGCGATGGGCGACCGCGTCGGCTTCGATCGAGGGCAATGCATGGGGCCGGCGCGGCAGCGGCGGCAGTTGATTGGGCAGACGGAAGTCGAGCCCGCCGTCCCATAGGCCCATCAGGCGCGCCAGCCTTTCGCGCGCGCTCGTTGCCGCCTGCCGCGCGGTGGCGAGGTCGGCCGTGGTCTCGGCGTAAAACACCTGCTCGCGGGCCTGGTCGAGCTTGTTGAGCGAGCCGGTCTCGCCGAGCTTGACCGCAAGCTGGGCAGTCGATTCTGCCGTCGCCTTCGCGTCGGTGAGCAGCACCACCATTTCGTTGCCGGCGACGGCACGGACATGGGCGCGCCGGACATCGGCGGCCAGCCGCAGCGTCGCCAGCGCCGCGCGCAATTGCGCCTGACGAAAACGCTCGCGGGCGATGTCGGAGCGGAACGGCAACGTCGCCAGCGCGAGGATGTCGCCGACCACCTGGCGCTCGATCTCGCTGGCGCCATTGCCCGAGATCCGCGAGATCGAGAACACGGGATTGGGCGGCAGGCTCTGCTCGACGAGATCGGTCTCGGCCAGTGCCAGCTCGTTATAGGCGGCTTGCAGACCCTTGTTGTTGAGCAGCGCAACCTGCACGGCGGCCTCCGTGCCCAGCGTCCGCGACAGCAACTGGCGAACACGCGTGTCCACCGCGCCGGCTCCCTCCGCCGTGCGCACGAAGGCGACGTCCTTGTTGATGGTCTGGCTGGTCAGCTCCGCGACCGCGTTCATGCCGCCGTCGGGCGAGAACGCGGCGCAGCCAGAGAGGCCCAACGCGGCGAGACCGAGCAGGCTGCGCGCGAGATGATGTGCCATGGCGCGCTCCTACCGGTCTTGCTTCGGCTGCGGCGCGACACTGTCGTTGCGGTCGCGCCAGGGTGCCGGCGTCGCGGGCCGCAGGCTGTCATAAGGCGCGATCGTCGACCGGTATCCGGCACGTGCCACTTTTGCCGCGGGATCGGCAGGATCCGCGCCGGCGACGTGTGTCGTTGCCGTCATGCAGCCGGACAGCCCCAGCGCAACCAAGGCCAGCAGCGGCCAATTGAATAGAAAGTGTCTTCCACGCGCCGCGGATGCGGCGGCGGACTTCGCCCCGGAAAGCGTAAGCATCTGTCATCCCTGATCTGTCCTGGAGACCACAGGTTCGCGCGCGCAGACGCGCGCTCGGCCTGACGTCGTCGCGTCAGATCAGGCGATGGGAGGACGGTAGTGCAGGGGCGGCGCCGCGCTGTGCAGGCTGGCCGTGATCTCGGGCGCACAGGCGGAGACGGGCTGAAGCGGCTTGGCGACGCTGGGCAGATCGGCCGGCAGGGCGCTCACGCACATCATCGCGCAGCAGGGGCCGGCGTGGCCCTTGCCGTCATGCTGATGCGGGGCGGGCTCGTCCTGCGCGGCAGCCTGGTGATGCGCGTGCATTTCCGCGTGGTCATGCGACACGTCGCCATGCATGTGGCCGTCCTGCATCTGATGATGCGCCGGCACGAGGTCCGCAAGGCGCGAATCGTCGAGGCACGGCGCAGCGCCGTTGCCCCAGGCAAGTGCCGCTGCCGGCGCGAGCACGCAGAACAGATAGGCGAGGGCAACGAGGCGCCCCACCCTGATCCGCATCGATCGCGTCAATTGCAGCAACATACCGTCGACATGCCCTTCGCGCGGCAATGTTGCACACGCAGATTGCAAACTAATGGCAAAGTGCGATTTCGCCAAGCTCTTCTTACCGCAGCGCACCGCGCATGCCCAATATCGCGGCAGGATGCTTGACCGCAAGGCGATCAGCGAACAAGGTCCGCGCCGTGCACGCCCCAAATCATCCAGGACAGATACCGGCCTCATTCACGCCTGATTCGCGTCAGGCTTGGGTACGCCTCGTCATTGCGCTGCTGATCGGCTCGATCGGCGGCGTCGGCATGTGGGCCATCGTGGTCATGATTCCCGCGGTGCAGGCCGAATTCGCCGCCACGCGCGGCGCGGTGTCGCTGGCTTTCACGCTCATGATGTTCGGCTTCGGGCTCGGCGGCGTGATCGCCGGCAAGATCACGGACCGGTTCGGCATCGTGCCCGCAATGGCGATCAGCATTGTCTTCCTCGGCATCGCCAATGTGCTCGCGGGTCTGTCGACTCAGCTCTGGCAATTCGTGGCGGCGTACTTCCTGATCGGCCTCGGCACTTCAGCGACCTTCGCGCCGCTGATGGCGGAGGCCTCGCACTGGTTCGAGCGCTATCGCGGCCTTGCCGTGACCATCGTCGCCAGCGGCAATTATTTCGCCGGCACGATGTGGCCACCGCTCGTGAACTGGGGCCTGCAGACGATCGGCTGGCGCATGACCCATATCGGCATCGGCCTTGTCTGCGTGAGCCTGATGACGATTCTGGTGTTGGTGCTGCGCGCGCAGATGGGCGACGACAAGGTCCACGATCATGCCAATGCGCCGCCGCCGCGGGTCGATCTCAAGCTCTCGACCAACACCCTGACGGTGCTGCTCTCGATCGCCAGCATCTCCTGCTGCGTCGCCATGGCGATGCCGCAGGTGCATATCGTCGCCTATTGCGGCGATCTCGGCTACGGCGTGGCGCGTGGCGCGGAGATGCTGTCCCTGATGATGGCCTGCGGTATCGTCAGCCGCATCGGCTCGGGCTTCCTGGCCGACAAGATCGGCGGCATTCGCACGCTGCTGGTCGGATCGCTGGCGCAGGGCTTTGCGCTGGTGTTCTACCTGTTCTTCGACAGCCTCACTTCACTCTATCTGATCTCCGCGATGTTCGGCCTGTTCCAGGGCGGCATCGTGCCGAGCTACGCCATCATCGTGCGCGAGGCGATGCCGGCGCGCGAAGCCGCAACCCGCGTCGGCATCGTGATCTTCGCGTCCGTGTTCGGGATGTCATTCGGCGGCTGGGTGTCGGGCGTCATCTTCGATGCGACGGCTCCTACGCCGCAGCGTTCGCGAATGGCGTAGCGTGGAATGCCTTGAATATCGGCATCGTGGTAACGCTGCTGATCCGGTCGCGGATGAACGCGATCAAAACCGGCCCTGGTTTTGCGACCTAAACCTCGCGCCCTGGCTTGAGCAGCGAGCAGCCGGTGATCTTGTAACTGCCGTCCGGCTGCTGCTCGAGCGTGTACAGTGCTTCCCAGGCTTCGCCGTTGGCGTCGATGATGTGAACGTGCTGGGCAACCCAGCTGCCTTCGCTCTTGCTGTCGCCGAATTCAAAACTCTTGTGCCGGTAGACCGGTGCGTAGCCTTTCTGCACCATGGACATGAAGATGTCGGGCGCGGGAAAGATCTCCCTGATCGCCGGTGCCGCATGGGAATAGGCCGCGGCCGCATCGTCGCGCGCAAAGGCCTGTTCCTGGGCGCGGATGACGCCCTGTGCTGCCGAGACATCGCCGGCCAGTGCCGGGACGCTGCGGAGGGCGATCGTGAGAGCGACGAGCAAGGCGGCGATGCGCATGACTGGCTCCGCATTGAGATCCCGGCCATGCCGATCCTAGCATGACTTTGGGGAGATACGGGTGCGCTATCGCTTTCGTTTCACCGTCGGCTTCGCCTGCTTGGCTGCGGTACGTGCCTTGACCTTGCCGGGCTGCACCCGCAGCCCGTCGACGAACACGTCGAGCATCCGCAGCACCGAGGATTGCCAGCCGGGCTGGTCGTGCATGTAGCACATGCCGATCAGTGCCCTGAACAGGTCCTCCGGGCTGATATCGGCGCGCATCTGGCCGGTCGCGACAGCGCGATCGAGCAGCGAGCCGACTGCCTTGGTCAGCCGGTCCATCGAGAACGCCGCAAGGTCCGACGAACTCTGGAACGTCAGCGCCAGCGCAGCTGACATGCCCTTTTTCGTGGCAACGAATTCGACGGTGGAGCCCAGCCAGCGCCGTAACGCATCGACCGGGTCCTTGGCATTCTTCAATTGCTCGGCAAGCTCGCTGAGCTGCTCGACCTCGCGCCGGTAAACCGCCTCGAACAGATCTTCGCGCGTCGGGAAATGCCGATACAGCGTGCCGATGCCGACGCCCGCACGTTTTGCCACCGCTTCCAGGCTCGCTTCCGGGCCGCCGGCGTTGAAAACCACCTTCGCAGCCTCGAGCACGCGCTCGCGATTGCGCACGGCGTCGGCACGGGGCTTCCGAATCTGGTCGGTGTGGTCGTCCATGCCCGCAATGTAGATCACGAATTGGTTAGATTGAACCCTCGCAAGAACCTTTGCAGGGCTGCATCGCGTTGTACGCCAACGGGCTTTTGACGAATTCCAAATATTTTCCGGCGGCCCTTGTTAAGCGGAGGGTGCCTCCGTATCTTTGATCATGTGCCGACCCGGATTGTGCTCGGGCGGCGCAGTATCGACGGCGGCCACGGCGGTGGCGCGCCGAACGATGAGCCATGTCCATATCTGATCGGAGCCTTGTATGAACCACTCCATCAGCCTCACCGTGAACGGTGCGCGGCGCGAATTCGTCCTCGACGATCCGCGCGTCACGCTGCTCGATCTCCTGCGTGAGCGCCTCCATCTCACCGGAACCAAGAAGGGATGCGATCGCGGCCAGTGCGGCGCCTGCACCATTCTCGTCGACGGCAAGCGCATCAATTCCTGCCTCGCGCTCGCCATCAGCCATGACGGCGCCGACATCCTCACCATCGAAGGCGTCGCGCGCGGCGACCAGCTTCATCCGGTGCAGGCCGCCTTCATCGCCCATGACGGATTTCAGTGCGGCTTCTGCACGCCCGGCCAGATCATGAGCGCGATCGGCATGATGCAGGAGGCGCAGGCCGGCAACGATCCCGAGCGCATCCGCGAATGCATGAGCGGCAATCTCTGCCGCTGCGGCGCCTATGCCGGCATCGTCGATGCCGTGCGCGAGGCGCAAGACCGCATGGATGAATCCAATCAGAGGCGCTCCGCATGAAGCCGTTCGATTATGTCAGGCCTGCCACGGTCGCCGAGGCCGTCGCTGCTGCCGCCCAGCCGGGTGCGGCGTATCTTGCCGCCGGCACCAATCTGCTCGACCTGATGAAGGGGGGCGTCAGCCGTCCGGATCGTCTGGTCGACGTTACCCATCTCGACGGGCTCGACCAGATCGAGCATCTCGCCGACGGGTCGTTGCGGATCGGCGCGCTCGTGAGCAACGCCGATCTCGCGCATGATGCGGGCTTCGCAAAGTCCTATCCGGCCGTCGCTGAAGCGCTGCTCTCCGGCGCGTCCGCGCAACTGCGCAATGCTGCCACGGTCGGCGGCAATCTGCTGCAGCGGACGCGCTGTGCGTATTTCTACGACACCGCCAGCCGCTGCAACAAGCGCGAGGCCGGTACTGGCTGCGATGCCCGCGAGGGTGAGAACCGCTCGCACGCCGTGCTCGGGTGGAGCGAAAGCTGCACCGCCACGCATCCGTCGGACTTCTGCGTGCCCTTGGTCGCGCTCGACGCCATCGTCGAGATCGAGGGCAGCAACGGCCGTCGCGAGATCGCGCTCGACGCACTGCATCGCCTGCCGGGCAATACGCCCGAGCGCGAATCGGCGCTCGAACCCGGCGACCTCATCGTCGCGGTGCGCCTGCCGGCCGCGGCGCGCGGCTTCGCCGCGCATGCGCGCTACCTCAAGGTTCGTGAGCGCACGTCCTACGCTTTTGCCGTCGTGTCGGCCGCGGCTGCGTTGCGGATCGAGAACGGCAGGATCGCGGAAGCGCGGCTTGCGCTCGGCGGCGTCGCCGCAAAGCCCTGGCGCGCCCGCGCCGCGGAGGACGTGCTCAGGGGCGTCGCACCGACGGCCGACGCGTTCCAGGAAGCGGCCTGGCGCGCGCTCGCCGATGCAAAACCGTCCGGCGACAACGCCTTCAAGATCGAACTCGCGCGCCGCATCGTCGTGCGCGCGCTGACCCTTGCCGCGGCCGGGACGCCTGCGCGTATCCCGGCGCTGCCGGCCTCTCCCTTTGCCTCGACGTCCGGAGCCATCCATGCCTGAGCTCAACCTGACCAGCGCGCCCGCCCATCTGCGCCACGGCTCGAATATCGGCCAGCCGCTGACCCGCCGTGACGGTATCCTCAAGGTGAAGGGGCAGGCGACCTACGCCGCCGACAATCATCCGCCCGGCATGCTGTTTGCCGTGATGGCGGTTTCCAGCATCGCGCGCGGCCGGGTCGCCTCGCTCGATGTCGCTGCTGCAAAACGCCATCCCGGCGTCGTCGACGTCATGACGCCGGACCACAAGCCGCAGCTCGCGGTCGATCCTGAGATCAAGACCAATCCGTTCGTGTTCCGGATGGAGGTGTTGCAAAGCAACGAGGTTCGCTACGCCAACCAGCCGATCGCCGTCGTGATTGCGGAAACGCTGGAGGCGGCAACGGAAGGTGCGGTGCTGCTGGCGCCGCGTTACGAGACGCTGCCCGCGCTTGTCGGCCTCGATGCCGGCGACAGCTTCGTGCCGCCGGTGGTCGGCGTCGGCAACCCCACGGAAAATCACCGTGGCGATGTCGAGGCTGGCCTTGCCTCGGCCGAGAAGCAGATCGATACGGTCTACGAGACGCCGCCGCAATATCACAACGCGATGGAGCCGCATGCGATCGTGGCTCACTGGGACGGCGACAGGCTGTCGGTCGACATGCCGACGCAGGGTCTCATGCTGTCGCTGGCGCGCATTGCGGAGCTGTTCGGCATCGCGCACGACAAGATTCACATCCGCAGTCCCTTCCTCGGCGGCGGCTTCGGCTCCAAGGGGCTGATGGCGGGGCCGCAGACCCTCGGCATCATGGCAGCCAAGCTGGTCGGCAAGCCGGTCAAGCTCGTGCTGCGCCGTGAGCAGATGTATGGCCCCGTCGGCCATCGCGCGCCGACCCGTCAGCGGCTGCGCATCGGCGCCGATGGTGACGGGCGCCTGACCGCGCTCGATCATCACGCCCGGACCGTATCGAGCACGTTCGACGACTTCTACGAGCCCGCGGCCGACGCCTCGCACACGCTCTATGCGGCGCCTGCGATCCGCACCTCGCATGATGCCGTACGCGTCAACACCGGCACGCCGCTGTTCATGCGCGCGCCGGGCGAGGCAACTGGATCGATTGCGCTCGAAAGTGCGATCGACGAGATCGCCTGGGCGAGCGGCATCGATCCGCTCGCCTTCCGTCTGAAGAACTATGCCGAGGTCGAGCCGATCACGGGAAAGCCGTTCTCGTCCAAGGCGCTGCGGGCCTGCTACGAGCAGGGTGCGGCGCGCTTCGGCTGGTCGAAGCGTCCGCTCCAGCCGCGGCAGATGCGCGACGATGCCGGCCATCTGGTCGGCTGGGGCATGGGCACCGCGACCTTCCCGGCGCTGATGTTCCAGGCCGAGGCGCGCGCGGTACTACGCCGTGACGGCTCCGGTGCGATGGAGATCGGCGCGCACGATATGGGGCAGGGTGCCTGGACGGCGCTGGCCCAGATCGCGGCCGACGAACTCGGGCTCGACATCGACCGCGTCGAGTTCAAGGCCGGTACGTCCGACTTGCCCGACGCAGGCATCGCCGGCGGCTCGGCGCATACGGCAACCGCGGGCGCGGCGATCCACAGCGCCGGCGCGGCCGTGATCGCAAAACTCGCCGATCTCGCGACCGGTGACGAGCGCTCGCCGCTGTTCGGCGCCGGCAATGCCGGCGTGATCGCGCGCGATGGCCGATTGATCCGGCGCGACGACGAGAGCCGCGGCGAGAGTTACGCCGATATCCTCGCGCGCGCCGGCGTCGCCGAAATCGAGGCGCGCGGCACCGGCGCGCCGAACCCGGCCGCGATGGAGGAATATGCGATGCACGCCCACGGTGCGGTGTTCGCGGAGGTGAAGGTCGATCCCGAGCTCGGACAGATCCGTGTCAGCCGGATGGTCGGCGCCTTCGCGGCGGGGCGCATCGTCAATCCGCATCTGGTGAAGAGCCAGCTGTTCGGCGGCATGATCTGGGGCCTGTCCTTCGCGCTGCACGAGGAAGCCATCACCGATCGTCGCAGCGGCCGGATCATGAATGCCAATCTCGGCGAGTACCACATCCCCGTGAATGCCGACGTGCCGCCGCTCGACGTGATCACGGTCGAGGAGCACGATCCGCATGTGAATGCGCTCGGCATCAAGGGTGTCGGCGAGATCGGCATCACCGGCAGCGCCGGTGCGGTCGCCAACGCCGTCTGGCATGCGACCGGCGTGCGCGTCCGCCGTTTCCCGATCAGGATCGAGGAACTGTTGACGCAGATCTGACGCAGCAGGCGGGGCGAGATCTTCTCGCTCCGCCGCGACGTCAGTTCATCTTCCTGCGCACGGCCTTGATCGCCTCGCGCTGCGTCTCGATGTATTCGGCGATGGCTTTGCGCAGCTCGCGCGAACGGAGCTTGTCGGCATCGCGCTGCACTTCGTCGAGCGCGGCTTCTGCATTGGCGAGCGTGATCGTCATCCGCGAACCCTGTTACGAAGCGTCCCCGGAACGCGAGCAGTCCGGGGCTACGGCCCGCAACATATAGCGGCTTGGCCCGCGAAAATTGAGATGGCTCAAGCTCCGTAAGAAACCGGTGGCTCCGTAAGATCCCGGATAGCGCCGCTGCGTTTCAGAATGTCGGCGGCGTGCAGGCCGAGATCACTTCGCACGGCTTGCCGCCGACGCAGCGGAAGCGATGCGGGCGGCGGCTCTCGAAATAATAGGCATCGCCGGGATTGAGAATGCGGCGCTCGTCCTCGACGGTGACTTCGAGCTTGCCCGAGATCACGATGCCGCCTTCCTCGCCGTCATGGACGAGATGGACGCGCCCGGTGTCGCTGCCGGGCTCGTAACGCTCTTTCAAGATCTGGAGGCTGCGGCCGAACAGATTGTCGCCTACTTGCCGATACGAGATCGGCTTCTTGCCGACCTCGGTCAGCTCCTCCGCACGGTAGAAGATCTTGCGCCGTGACTCCGGCTCCAGCGCGAAGAACTCGGCGAGCCCCATCGGGATGCCGTCGAGGATGCGCTTGAGCGCGCCGACCGACGGGTTCATCTGGTTGGATTCGATCAGCGAAATCGTCGAATTGGTGACGCCGGCGCGCTTGGCGAGCTCGCGCTGCGACAGCTTGTGGCGCGCCCGGATGAATCGCAGCCGTCCACCGATGTCGACGCTCATGCCCTGGTCCTGTGTTGCAGGTGTTGCGGATCGCGCAAATATGGACCGGCTGCCCCTGTGAAATCAATGGCTTGCAGGTCACCAGAAAAGGACTTGTTGCCCTCTAGAAGCCGTGGCTCTGCTATCCCGTCAGCAAAGGAGCGTGGCCCGTGACCGTTCATCAGATTCCGAACACTATCAAGACCGACTCGTTCTGGATGCCGTTCACGGCCAACCGCCAGTTCAAGAAGGCGCCGCGCCTGTTCTCCTCGGCCGAGGGCATGCACTACACCACCGTCGACGGCCGCAAGGTGATCGACGGCTCCGCCGGCCTCTGGTGCGTCAATGCCGGCCATGGCCGCAAGCAGATCGCCGCTGCGTTGGAGCGCCAGCTCATGACGCTGGACTTCGCGCCGTCGTTCCAGATGGGCCATCCGCTGGCATTCGACTTTGCCGAGCGCCTCGCCGAGATCGCGCCGAAGGGCCTCGACCGCATCTTCTTCACCAATTCCGGCTCCGAGTCGGTCGATACCGCGCTGAAGATCGCGCTCGCCTATCACCGCGCCAATGGACAGGCGAGCCGTACCCGCCTGATCGGCCGCGAGCGCGGCTATCACGGCGTCGGCTTCGGCGGCACCTCGGTCGGCGGCATGGTCGCCAACCGCCGCGCCTTCGCGACCCTGCTGCCGGGCGTCGACCACATCCGCCACACCCACGATCTCGGCCGCAACGCCTTCGCCAAGGATCAGCCGGACCACGGCGTCGAGCTTGCTGACGATCTCGAGCGCCTGGTCGGCCTGCACGGTGCCGAGACTATCGCCGCCGTCATCGTCGAGCCGGTGCCGGGCTCGACCGCGGTGCTGCCGCCGCCGAAGGGCTATCTCCAGCGCCTGCGCGAGATCTGCGACAAGCACGGCATCCTGCTGATCTTCGACGAGGTCATCACCGGCTTCGGCCGCCTCGGCACACCGTTCGCCGCCCAGTTCTTCGGCGTGACGCCTGATATGATGACGACGGCCAAGGGCATCACCAACGGCACCATTCCCTGCGGCGCGGTGTTCGCGAGCCGCAAGGTGCATGACGGGATGATGGTCGGCCCCGAGAACCAGATGGAGCTGTTCCACGGCTACACCTATTCGGCGCATCCGACCGCCTGCGCCGCCGGCATCGCGACGCTCGACATCTACAAGGACGAAGGCCTGCTCACGCGCGGTGCGTCGATCGCCGAATACTGGCGCGATGCGCTGCATTCGCTCAAGGGCCTGCCGAACGTCGTCGACATCCGCAATTGCGGCCTGATGGGCGCAGTCGAATTGGCGCCGCGCGACGGCGTGGCCGGCGCGCGCGGCTATGACGTCATGGTCGACTGCTTCAACACCGGCCTCTATCTGCGCATGAGCGGCGATAGCTTCGCGATGTCGCCTCCGCTCATCGTCGAGAAGAGCGACATCGACCAGATGGTCTCGATCCTCGGCGACGCCATCAAGAAGGTGGCCTGATAATTGCTCTCGCCGTTGCGGAGTTTCTTTTGCAGCGGCGAGCGTGATGCCGCGGGAGTTTGACGAAGCGTGAAAGTTCTGATCCTCGGCAGCGGTGTCATCGGTGTCACCTCTGCCTACTACCTCGCACGTGCCGGCCACGAAGTGACGGTTGTCGATCGTCAACCGGAGCCGGCGCTCGAAACCTCCTTTGCCAATGCGGGCGAGGTATCGCCCGGCTATTCCTCGCCCTGGGCGGGCCCCGGCGTCCCGGTGAAGGCGGTCAAGTGGCTTCTGATGAAGTACGGCCCGCTGGTGATCCGGCCTAATCTGGATCCCGTGATGTGGGTCTGGCTGCTCAAGATGCTGCGCAACTGCACCAGCGCGCGTTACGCGGTCAACAAGAGCCGGATGATCCCGATCGCGGAGTACAGCCGCGATTGCCTGCGCGATCTGCGCCGCGACATCGGCATTCAATATGACGAGCGCGCGCAGGGCACGCTCCAGCTGTTCCGCTACCAACAGCAGCTCGACGGCACGGCCGAGGATATCGCCGTGCTCAAGCAATATGGCGTGCCATTTGAAGTGCTGAGCCGCGAGGGCTGTATCGCGGCCGAGCCGGCGCTTGCCGGCGTGAAGGAGAAGTTCGCCGGCGGACTTCGCCTGCCGCAGGACGAGACCGGCGACTGCCACATGTTCACGCAGGCGCTGGCCAAGCATGCCGAGGCGCTCGGCGTGCGCTTCATGTTCAACACCGGCATCGATCGCATCGTCACCGACGGCGCGCGCGTCAGCGGTGTCGCGACCAGCGCAGGCATGTTGCAGGCGGACGCCTACGTGCTCGCGCTCGGAAGCTGGTCGTCGCGGCTCGTCGCGCCGCTCGGCATCTCCTTGCCGGTCTACCCCGTGAAAGGCTACTCGATCACGGTGCCGATCAAGGACGCTTCCGGTGCGCCGGAATCGACCGTGATGGACGAGAGCTACAAGGTCGCGATCACCCGTCTCGGCAATCGCATCCGCGTCGGCGGCACCGCCGAAATCTCCGGCTTTTCGACCAAGCTTTACGACGCGCGCCGCGCCACGCTCGATCACTCCCTGACCGATCTGTTCCCGCGCGGCGGCGACCTCTCCAAGGCGACGTTCTGGAGCGGCCTGCGGCCGATGACGCCGGACGGCCCGCCCGTGATCGGCCCGACGCAATACGCCAATCTCCACCTCAACACCGGCCACGGCACGCTCGGCTGGACCATGTCCTGCGGCTCCGGCCGCGTGCTCGCGGACATGCTGTCAGGCAAGAAGCCGGAGGTCGATGTCAGCGCGCTGACGGTGGACCGGTATAATCACCGGTTTGGCTAAGATTCTATCCGCTCGTCATTGCGAGAAGCGAAGCGACGAAGCAATCCAGACTCTTTCCGCGGAGACAGTCTGGATTGCTTCGCTGCGCTCGCAATGACGATGTGGAAGCATCGTCGTTCTCTTTCGTAAGAACGAGGGGAAAAGAACTACCCGGCCCCCGTCACGCAATTCACCCACAGCACCACCGCCTTCGCATCCTCCGCGGGATTTGAAAACCGGTGCGGCCTTCGGCTTGCAAATCTAAAGCTGTCGCCGGTCTTCAGTGACCACGTCTCGCTGTCCACCGTCAGCATCATCTCGCCTTCTAGGACGAGTCCGGCCTCTTCGCCGTCATGGGTGTAGAGCTCGTCGCCAGTGGAGCCGCCGGGCTCCAGATGCACCAGGAACAAATTGAGCCGGTTGTCGGCACTGGCCGGGCTCAGCAATTGCTTTGACACGCCGGTGCGCCAGAGCTTCAGTTCGGGCCGTTGCAGCCCGCGCGTCACCACCTGATCGGAGGCGCCGTCGGCGCTCGGGCTCGCGCCGAACAGTGCGGCGATGCCGACGCCGAGCACGTCGGCCAGTGTTGCCAGCACGCGCAGGGAGGGTGACGACAGGCCGCGCTCGATCTGGCTGAGAAAGCCGATCGAAAGATCCGTCCGCGCTGCGACGGTCTCGAGCGAGAATTGCCTGACACGCCTGAGATCGCGGATGCGACGGCCGACCGCGACGTCCATTGCAGGCTCCGTCGGCCTCGCGGTAGCCTTCTTGACCTTCCTCACCGGCTTTGCGGCGGCCGGTTTGCGCATTCTTTTGCCACCGCTCACGTCAAACCGCTTCCTTCATGTGCATGAAAACCGCTTGCATCGTCCGCGAAAGTGTGACCAAATTTTCATATTGGTGAAAATAGGCCGAAACGGCTTGGCCCGCAACGTCTGATCACGACATGCGCGAGCGCCGTCATCGGCCGGACCCAAAGGGGGATGCGATGAAGCGTTTTGGTCTGGCCGCGGTCGCGGCGCTCGCACTGGCAGCGATGGCTCCGGCCTCGGCGCAGCAGGTGCTGAAGGTCGGTTCGACGCCGACCGGCATTCCCTTCACCTTCCTCGACACCAAGACCAACACCATCCAGGGCATCATGGTCGATCTCGTCACTGAAGTGGGCAAGGATGCCGGCTTCAACGTGCAGATCGAGCCGATGCAGTTCTCGGCGCTGATCCCGTCGCTGACCTCGAGCAAGATCGACATCATCGCGGCCGCGATGTTCATCACGGCGCCGCGGAAAGAGGTCGTCGACTTCTCCGACCCGATCTACACCTATGGCGAGGGCCTCGTGGTGCCGAAGAGCGACACCAAGGCCTATGTCACGCAGGATGATCTGAAGGGCGAGACGGTCGGTGCCCAGGTCGGCACCGCCTTCGTCGATGCGCTGAAGAAGTCCGGCCTGTTCGCCGACGTCAAGGCCTACGACACCATCCCGGACATCCTGCGCGACGTGAACACGGGCCGCCTCAAGGCCGGCTACGCCGACTATCCGATCCTCGCCTACAATCTGAAGCAGGGAGGTTTCCCCGAGGTGCGTCTCGTCGACGGCTACAAGCCCGTCACCGTCGGCTCGGTCGGCATCGGTGTCCGCAAAGGCGAGGCCGCGCTGCTCGGCAAGATCAACGCCTCGCTCGCGAAGCTGAAGGCCAACGGCACCATCGACAAGATCCTCGATAAATGGGGCCTCAAGGCTCAGGGCTGACAGAGGCTGATCGAGCTTTACGATGAAAGGCTTCTGGCACGACGCTGTCGAGTTCTTCCCGATCCTGATGAACGGCGTCGCGCTGACGATCGTCGTCACCATCGGCTCGCTGCTGCTCTCGACGGTGCTGGGCCTGATCTGGGCGATGATGCGGGTCTCGGGCATCCGTGTCCTGTCGATGCTCAGCGCCAGCCTGATCAACGTGATCCGCGGCATCCCGATCATCGTGCTGCTCTTCTACCTATACTTCGTGATGCCGGATCTCGGCGTCACGCTGTCGGCCCTGCAGGCCTCGATCCTCGGGCTCGGCATCGCCTATTCGGCCTACCAGGCTGAAAACTTCCGCGCGGGCATCGAGGCGATCGACAAGGGCCAGATCGAGGCGGCGCAGTCGATCGGCATGGGCTGGTGGCTCACCATGCGCCGCGTGGTGCTGCCGCAAGCGGTGCGCATCGTGCTGCCGCCCTACGGCAATGTCATGATCATGATGCTGAAGGACTCTTCGCAAGCCTCCACCATCACGGTCGCCGAGCTTGCGTTGCAAGGCAAGCTGATCGCCTCCTCGACCTTCAAGAACACCAACGTGTTCACGCTTGTTGCGCTGATGTATCTCACCATGAGCATCCCGCTGATCCTGCTGGTCCGTCATTTCGAGAAACGGGCCGGCAAGCGATGATCGAGCTCAGCGACGTCCACAAGAGCTTTGGCAAGGTCGAGGTGCTCAAGGGCATCACGGCTTCTGTCCAGAAGGGCGAGGTGGTCTGCATCATCGGCCCCTCGGGCTCCGGCAAGTCGACCATCCTGCGCTGTATCAACGGTCTCGAAAGCTACGACCGCGGCGAGATCAGCGTCGAGGGGCTCAAGGTGGACCGCGACGCGCCGTCGATCGTGTCGATCCGCACCCAGGTCTCGATGGTGTTTCAGCGCTTCAACCTGTTCCCGCATCGGACAGTGCTCGAAAACGTCGTCGAGGGGCCGCTGTTCGTGAAGAAGGAGCCGCGCGCGCAGGCGTTCGAGCGGGGCCGCGCGCTGCTCGCCCGCGTCGGGCTGGCCGAGAAAGCCGACGTGCATCCGCCGCAGCTCTCCGGCGGCCAGCAGCAGCGCGTCGCGATCGCGCGGGCGCTGGCGATGCAGCCCAAGGCCATCCTGTTCGACGAGCCGACCTCGGCGCTCGATCCCGAGCTCGTCGGCGACGTCCTCGGCGTGATGCGCAAGCTCGCCGATGAGGGCATGACCATGGTCGTCGTCACCCACGAGATGGGTTTTGCCCGCGACGTCGCCGACCGCGTGCTGTTCATCGACGGCGGCGTCATCGTCGAGCAGGGGCCGGCCAAGGCGCTGCTCAATCAACCCCAGCATCCGCGGACGCAGGACTTCTTGCGCCGCGTGCTGCATCCGCTCTGACCGGACCTTTGTAATGACGCGCCTGCCTCTGCCGCCCTCGCTCTATGCCGACACCGCCGTTGCGCCGGTCGCCACGCCGCCGCTCGACGCGGACAAGAACGTGTCGGTCGCGATCGTCGGCGGCGGCTACACAGGGCTTTCCACTGCGCTGCATCTGGCGGAGCAGGGTGTTGAAGCATTGGTGCTGGAGGCGCAGGAGCCGGGCTGGGGCGCGTCGGGCAACAATGGCGGGCACACCAATCCCGGCCTGAAGCACGATCCTGATCAGATCGAGGCCGATTTCGGCACCGAACTCGGCCGCCGCATGATCGCGTTCTCCTACGGCACCACGAATTTCACGCACGATTTGATCCGCCGTTACCAGATCCCCTGCGAGGCCCGGCAGAACGGCACGCTGCGCGCGGCCTATAACGAGGCCAGCGCCGCCGCGATCGAGAAAACGGCGCAGCAATGCATCCGCCGCGGCATGCCGGTGAAATATCTGAACCGCGAGCAGTTGCGCGAGATGACCGGCACGGACCGCTACATCGGCGCCATGCTGGACACGCGCGGCGGCGATCTGCATCCCCTTAGCTACGCCCGCGGTCTGGCGCGTGCCGCGATCTCGGCCGGCGCGAAAGTCCACGGAGAGACGCCGGCGCTATCGCTCCGTCGTGAGGGCACGCGCTGGCGCATCGAGACGCCGCGCGCGGTGGTGCATGCGGACAAAGTGCTGCTCGCCACCAACGGCTTCACCGACGATCTCTGGCCGGCGCTCCGCCGCACCATCGTGCCGGTGTTTTCGTCGATCGCCGCCACCGCGCCGCTCTCCGACGCGGTCGCAAGTTCAATCATGCCGACACGGCCCGTGCTCTACGAGAGCGGCCACATCACCGTGTACTACCGCATCGACCAGCAGAACCGCCTGTTGATGGGCGGCCGCGGCCCGATGCGCTGGATCAACTCGCCGAACGACGTCGCCTATCTCATGCGTTATGCGGAACGGCTTTGGCCGCAGCTCAAGGGCGTGGCCTGGACCCACGGCTGGAACAGCCGGCTCGCCATCACCAAGGATCATTATCCGCATGTGCACGAGCCGGCGGACAACATCCTGATCTCGCTCGGCTGCAACGGACGCGGCGTCGCCCTCTCGACCGCGATGGGCGCGCAGCTTGCGCGCCGCCTGACCGGCGGCTCCAAGGCCGAGATCGACATGCCCGTCACCGGCATCAATCCGATCCCGATGCATGCGTTCTGGCCGGTGGGCGTGACCACCGCCGTGATCGCAGGCCGCGTGCGGGACAGGCTCGGTATTTGAAGAAGGCGCCGCCCGGTCAGGGACGGCGCCTCGCGTGAATTGCTAACCGCGTCAGCAGCGGCCCTGCTTCCACAGGCCGGGCGGGCATCCTCTGCCGCGCCAGCCGACCTTGCGGCCATGATGCCATCCGGGAGCTACGGCGTAGCGATGTGCATGGTATCCGCCGTGGTGGCCATGACCGTGGCCGCCCTTGGCGAACGCTGCGCCGGGCATGGTGAAGCCGGCCGCGATGATCAATGTTGCGGCGAGCGCAAGTTTCTTCATCCGAAATCTCTCCTGTAAGGCACGCATCTGTCCGTTCGACGAACGAACATCGATCGCGGTGTCGCGCGCAAATATGGAGGAGTCGTGACGCTCAGCTTTCCGCGACAGCATCCGCCCAGGGCTGGAAGATCTCGACCGCGCCAAAATTCGTGTCGCCGTCGCGCATGACCACGCTCGGGCAGGCGAACTTCTGCGGCAAGGACTGCACCCGGCTCTCCTCATAGTCGAAGCGCGCGGCAAGTGTCTTGCGGACTTCCGCCGGCAGTCTGGCATCGCCGATCACGACCTCGCCTTCGCTGGCGTCGATGCGCGGCTGGTGGATGGCGGTATCGAGATCCATGCCGAAATCCATCGCAAAGGACACGAGCTGCATCACGGACGGCAGGATGCGGCGGCCGCCGGAGGCGCCGACCGCGAGACGCTTGCCGTCCTTGGTCTCGGCGATGACGGGCGTGTAGTTGCAGAGGCAGCGCTTGCCGGGAGCGAGCGAGTTGGTGGTACCCGGCGTCGGATCGAACCACATGATGCCGTTGTTCATGGCGATGCCGCTGTGCGGTGTCACATATTTCGAGCCGAAGGACGAGAGCAGCGTCTGCGTCACCGCGGCGATGTTGCCGTGGCGGTCGACCACGGAGAAATGCGTGGTGCAGGCGGGCGCCAGATATTCGGCGCCGAGCGAGCGCTTGCCGGCGGCATCGCCCATGTCCTTGAGCCGCTCGCGGAAAGCCGCTTGCAAGGCGAGCGCATATTCGGCGTAGGCGGCCGCATCCGGCGCGCTCGCCGGCTTCAGGCTCTGTTGCAAGAGGCGTAGCGCATGCGCCATGGTCGGCCCGGCCGTGAGCTCCGGCGTCGCAAACACCTTGCCGCCGCGATAGGGGATCGCCAGCGGCTCGCGCAAATGCGCGCGGAACGCGGCGAGATCCTCCACCGAGAGCGAACCGCCGTCGGCCTTGATGTCGGAGGCGATGCTCCTGGCGAGATCGCCCTGGTAGAAATCGCGGGGGCCAGCTTCGGCGAGATGCGACAGCGTCGCCTTCAGCGTGTCCTGCGGCATCCGCGTCTCGGACTTGATTCCCCACGGTGCGCTCGGCGGCAGGCCGTCCTTCAGGAATGCCGCCGCGCTTGCGGGGTAGCGCCTGAGATCGGCGGCCGAGCCCGAGATCGTCACCGTGGTCCACCAATCGACCAGCAGGCCTTCGCCGGCGAGCGCGGCGGCCGGCGCGACCAGATCTTTCCACGGCATTTTGGCGTAGCGGCGATGCGCCTCCTCCATGCCGGCGACGACGCCGGGCACGGCAATCGAGCCGGGGCCGTGGATGTTGCGATCGTCCTTCACGCGCGGCCAGGGAAACAGATCGGAAGCTGCGCCTTCGCCGCTGAGCGGATAGTCGGCAGCGCGCAGGCTCTGCGGCGCGCACATGCCGTAGTCGATCACCTCGGTGCGATTTTCCTTGGCGCGGTAGAGCACCATGGCGCCGCCGCCGCCGATGCCGCTGTTCCAGGGCTCCAGCACGTTCAGCGCGAAGGTGGTCGCGACGATCGCATCCACGCAGTCGCCGCCCGCCGCCAGCACCTGCGCGCCCACTTCAGCCGCCCGCCGCGATTGCGAGGCAACGATGCCGCCCTTGGATTTGACGGCGGGTTTTCGGACGGTTTGGTTGAGGCTGAACTGGTGAGGCATGATGTCGTCTTGATCTCTGTTGTTTTGGGCTTTTTGCGCTAACGCGGAAGGTCAGCATTGGCGGGGCACGGTGAGGATGGCACATTGCGGCCAACGAAAACATCCAAAGGGAGGCGCGGCATGGCAGGTGTGAAACAGGCGCGGGATGGCGCCGTCGGGATCCTGACCCTCGACGAGCCGGCGAGCCTGAACGCGATGACGCCGGATCTGCTCGGCGCACTCGCCGCCGCCATCGCCGAGATGACTGGGGATGCGAAAGTTCGCGCACTGGTTCTCACCGGCGCAGGGCGCGGTTTTTGCTCAGGACAGAATTTGAAGGCGTCGGAGGCGCTCGGCGAGGACATCGCCGCCGGCGTGATGCGCTTCTATTGGCCCGCGTTCAAAGCGCTGCGCGAATGCCGTGTGCCTGTTGTCGTTGCCGTCAACGGCGTCGCGGCCGGCGGCGGCTTCAGTCTCGCGATGGCCGGCGACATCATTGTTGCGGCGCGGTCGGCGAGCTTCATCCAGGTGTTCAGCCGCATCGCCCTGGTGCCGGATCTCGGTTCGACCTGGCTGCTGCCACGCCTGGTCGGTCGCCAGCGTGCGCTCGAGCTGATGCTGCTGAACGAGCCGCTGACGGCCGAACGCGCCCGGGAGATCGGCCTGGTGCGAGAGGTCGTCGACGATGCCAAGCTGATGGACGAGGCGCTGGTCCTGGCGCGGCGCCTCGCCGACGGCCCGACGCGCGCTTTGGTCGCAACCCGAGCGCTGGTTGAGGACAGCGAGCACACGACCTACGAGGCGCAGTTCCGCCGCGAGATCGAGGTTCAGGCCACGATCCGCAAGAGCGCCGACGCCATCGAAGGCCGGACCGCCTTCGTCGAGAAGCGCAAGGCAAGGTTTACGGGACGGTGAGGCTCGCCATGTCCGGGCTTGACCCCGGCATCGACGTCTTCGGCGGTGGTCCAAGAACGAGGATGGCCGGGACAAGCCCGGCCATGACGATGGAGATCAGTGGGAAAACGGCGAAGCCGCAGCGCTCAGAGCCTGCGGTCCAGCCGGCTGGCCCGATACTTGGCGTGCCATTTCGGGCCAGGTCCGCGCATGTAGTGCAGCTCGGGGCGGTACGGGTTGCCCGCGATCCGCACCAGCTTCTGCCATTTGGTGGCGACGAAGGTGATGGGCTGGCAGAGCAGGGTCAGGGAAGCGAACAGCATGGCATCACCTCAATGCGGCTTGCCAAGCATGGCGGTGAAGGGGAGGTCGAAAATCTCCTCGCCGTCGGACCCGCTGACATGGATCACCCAGTCGCGCCAGTCTTCGGCACCCGGGGTCTGGATCATCGAGTGCATGATCTGGGCGGCACGGTCACGCGCCTCGGTCAGGCTCGCCACTGCGATGCCGCTGCGATCGATCAGCGTGCCGTCGGTGTTGGAGCAGTGAAAATAGACCTGGACCATATGCGTCTCCTATTGGGAGCGATTGGGATGGCAAACAGATACCACCCGAGGCCTTCGCGAAACATTCGGGGCGAGCCCGGTAAGGGAATCTACGGAGATTGGTCGGCACCAAGGCTCATTCGGGTTTGATCACAGGGGGGTGATGATCAACTGGACGGCGTTCCCGTGACATGAAACAACTTTGGACGGAAAGTCCGGGGGGCGCCGTGAACCACTTCACATTTTCGCGGGGCCGAAGGCGCCTGTGCCTGCTTGCGGCGATCGTCGCCGGAGCGCTGCTCAGTCTCGCCCCGGAAGCCTCATCCGAACCGGTGAGGAAAAGCGGCTACGCGATCGGCACGGAAACCTGCGGCAGCGGCGATCTCGCCTTTCCCAGAATCCAGATCGACATGAAGGCGGGATTCTGCGCCGGCCTGGTCGCCAGCGAAGAGGATCATCTCAAATTTCCGCGTTCGATCATCCAGGTGCCGGGCCGTGATCTTTTCGTCGTCGCCGACATGGGCGGCTGGGGCCATACCGACGGACGGCTGCTGCTGCTCGATCCGCGCGCGCCCCAGGGGCAGCGGTTCAAGGAGTTGCTGACGGCAATCGAATATCCCTTCGGCCTCGTGATCGGCCCGGACAAGAAGCTCTATGCCTCGACCGCGGAGACGATCTTCCGCTTCGATCCGCTCGCCGACAATCCGCGGAGCACGGTCGAGACCATCATCCGGAGCATGCCGGGCCGCCGGATCACATTGCCCGACGGCACCAGGCTCGACGAGAGCGCGCATCCGCTCAAGCAGTTTGCCTTTGACAGAAATGGTCGGCTGTTCGTCAATATCGGCTCGCACAGCGACGATTGCATCACGCCGGCGCCGATCACAAAGCCCTGCGCGGCGGCCGAGGGTGCTTCCGCGATGGCATCGATCTGGCTGTTCACGCCGCCGTCAGGCGGCGTCTTCCCGGCATTGGGGCCGAAAGACCCGGACCCGCCGCACACCGTCTATGCGCGCGGCCTGCGCAACTCGATGGCGCTGGCGCTGCACCCGAATTTTCCCGATGCCGGCTTCGCCTTCCTGCAAGGCGAGAATGGCCGCGACCTGCCCGACATCTTCAAACCGAACGAGGAGATCAACGCGATCGAGCAGGGCAGGCATTATGGCTGGCCCTATTGCTATGACCTCTCGACGCCGAGCCCCGAATTCAAGCTCGTGCTGCAATCCGGGGTCTACAAGTCGCTCTGCACGGCCGACGCGCTCTACAAGGCGCCGTTCTCGCTGATGCCGCCGCACGGCGCGCCGCTCGCGATGCTGTATTATCACGGCGCGAAATTCCCGGAGCTGGAAGGCAAGCTGCTGGTCGGCCTGCACGGCTATCGTCCGACCGGCAGCCGCCTCCTCGCCTATGACGTCGACGACCATGGCTTCCCGAAGCCCGCTCCGGCGCCAGTGCGCTATCACGTCAGTTGCGCGGCCGATCCGACCCACAGTTTTCAGACCGAGGCCGGCGACGTCGCCGCTGCACCGTTCGAGGAGCTGATCGCCGGCTGGCACCGCGTCAACGGTGCGCGGCCGCAAGGCGCCCCAGTCGGCATGACTGTCGCAGAAGACGGCGCGATCTGGCTGGTCGAGGACAAGAACAAGACCGTGGTCCGCATCGACCGCGCCGCGGGCGAGGCGCCTCCGCCGCTTCCCTGCGACATGCGCAGCCAGGCGGTGATCGACCAGCTCGCGGCCTTCGTCGCCAGGGATGCGCAGAGCAGCGTCCGGCTCACCGCGCTGCGCAAGGGTCTCGTCGAGAGGCATTGCGTCGGTTGCCATTCGGATTTCGGCTTGAAGGCAGGGCAATCGGACGCGGAAAAGGACGCGACGGTGCTGCGCTTCATGCTGTCGCAGGACGGCTGGATCTATCCCGGCGATCCCGAGTCCGGCAAGCTGCGCACGCGGCTGCGCGGTATCGGCGCCGAGAAGCTGATGCCGCCGGGCGGCGAAAGCCTGCCCAAGACCGAGCCCGGTTACACGCGTCTGCTCGACACCGCGGACCTGCTGGTTGCGAAAATGGTCCCGGGCACGCGGATGCGGATCAAGTCCGGCCCGCCGCAGCGCAAGTTCTTTGGCAAGACCAACAAGGAATGCGGCGAAATACCGGCCGCCAAGGTCGTTGTCGTGACACAAAGGAGCGCTGTAGACAAACCCGGCTTCAGCCGGTTCTTCCGGCCGGCCGATCCCTATTTGAATGGCGAGTGCAGCGACGACGATGGCTATTACATCCGGCAGGAATTTCTGGTGCCTGTGCAGTAGCGCTCTTCTCGTGATCGCGACGTCCGCCCAGGCGGAAACGAAGCTGTTCGAAAGCGTGCAGGTGACGCCGTCAGGCGAATACACGTTCGGCATCGAAGGGCCGGCTGCCGATCTCGACGGCAACCTCTTCGTGGTCAATCTTGGCAAGGCTGGTGCGATCGGTAAGCTGCCTGCGGGCGGCGCGGCTTCGGAGCCATTCACGGCATTGCCCGAGGGCAGCGTCGGCAACGCCATCCGCTTCGCGCGTGACGGCACCATGTTCATTGCCGACTACAAGAAGCACAACATCTTCGCGATCGCGAAGGGCGCGAGCGAGCCCGTCGTCTGGTTTCATTCCGACGAGATGAGCCAGCCCAACGACATCACGGTTGCGCGCGACGGCACGATCTACGCGAGCGATCCGAACTGGAAGGGCAGGGAAGGCCACATCTGGCGGATTGCGAAAGCCGCTGACGGGTCGGTGCAGGGGCAGGTGATGTCGGCGTCGCGCGCGATGGGCACCACCAACGGCATCGATCTCAGCCCCGATGGCAAGACGCTCTATGTCGGGGAATCCAGCAGCGGCCAGATCTGGTCCTATGCGATCAATGGCAACGAGCTCACCGGCGCAAAGATGGTGAAGGCATTCCAGCCCGATACCGTCGACGGCCTGCGCACCGACGTCGCCGGCCGCCTCTATGTCGCGCGCATTCTCAAGGGCACGGTCGCGCTGATGAAGCCCAATGGCGCGGTCGAGCGGGAGATCGTGCTGAAGGGCAAGGAGCCGACCAACCTCGCCTTCGGCGGCAGCGACGGCAAGACCGTCTTTGTCACCCAGCGTCAGGGCGGTTTCGTCGAGTCCTTCCGCACCGACCAGCAGGGCCGCGAGCACTGCCTCCAGCGCGGACGCTGCTGATCTTCACGGGCGATCTGCTTCCGGCGCGGGGCAGTGCGGCATGCGCGGCATTCTTCTTGCTTGCATCTCGCCGTCGCAGGGACCAAGACATCTGTGGCATCGTCAGAGCGTAGACACCACGGAGTGTTTGAGTGAAAGCCGTCCATACCGAACTGCATCGCAGCCACGATCCGCAATTCTTCCTGGTTCGCGGCGTCGTCAAGCGTACCACCGAACAGCCCGAGCGCGCCGACCGCCTGCTCAAGGGGCTGAAGGATGGCAAGCATCAATTGGTGGAGCCGACGACATTCGGGCAGGGGCCCCGCGCGCGCATCCACAGTCCGGAATATCTGTCGTTCCTGAGCGAGGCCTGGGACGCCTGGACCGCGCTTGGCGATTCCGGCCCGGAAATGATCGGCAACATCCATCCCGTGCGCCATGCCGCGACCTATCCGACCCATATCGTCGGCAAGCTCGGCTGGCACACCGCCGATACCGCGGCGCCGATCGGCCCCGGTACCTGGGCCGCGGCTTGCGCCGCGACGGACGTCGCGGTCACGGCAGCGCAGATGGTGATGGACGGCGAGGACGCGACCTATGCGCTCTGCCGTCCGCCCGGGCATCACGCCTATCGCGACATGGCCGGCGGCTTCTGCTTCCTCAACAACAGCGCGATCGCGGCGACGCATCTGCGGCTGAAGCATGAGCGCGTCGTGATCCTGGACGTCGACGTCCATCACGGCAACGGCACGCAAGGAATCTTCTACGCACGCCCCGACGTGTACACGGTGTCGATCCACGCCGATCCCATCGCCTACTATCCCTATGTGTGGGGTTATGCGCATGAGCGCGGCGAAGGTCCGGGCCTCGGCGCCAATCTCAACATCCCCCTAGCCATCGGCACCGGCGATGACGGCTACATGCAGGCCATGGATGTCGCGCGCAAGGCGATCGAATCCTTCGCGCCCGGCGCCCTCGTCATCGCACTCGGCCTCGACGCCTCCGAGCACGATCCGCTGCGCGGCCTCGCCGTCACCACGCCCGGCTTCCGCCGCATCGGCCAGGCCATCGCGAAGATGGGCCTGCCGACCGTGTTCGTGCAGGAGGGCGGCTATCTCTCGGATATTCTGGGCGCGAACCTGACCTCGGTGCTGGCAGGATTTGAAGAGGCTCGCTGATCTTCGCCTCTCCCCGCGTGCGGGGAGAGGCCGGAATTTGCGATAGCAAATTCCGGGTGAGGGGGAGTCTCCGCGAGTCCAATCTTCACCTTTCTCGCGGTGACAGCCCCTCACCCCAACCCTCTCAGCGCGAGCGAAGCTCGTCGCGGCCCCGTCAGAACGGGGAGAGGGAGTAGACGCGCCCCGCCCTAATCCTTGAACAGGATCTGCTCCAGCAGATCGATCCGGCTGATCCGGATGCTGCTGCCGTCGATGGCGATGATGCGGCGGTTCTGGAAACGCTTCAGCATCATCGTGACCCATTGCCGTGTCGAGCCGACCATGGCCGCGATCTGGTCATGGGTGATCTTGCGGTTGATGACGACGGTATCGCCTTCGGCAACGCCATGAAGCTCCGACAAAGTGAGCAGGAACTGGGCCAGCCGTTCGATCACCGAGCGTGTGCCGAGGATCTGCGCCATCGAAGAATAGCATTTGCCCTTGGCTATGAGGCCGTCAATCAGCGCCAGCGCGAAGCTCGGCATGCCGGTCAGTAATTTCTCGAGCGCGGGGCCGGAGAGGGCCGTGATCTCGCAGGCCTCGATGGCGATGCCGGACCACATGTGAATGCCGCCGCCCGATATCTCCGGGCCTCCGATGAAATGTCCGGGCGTCCAATAGGCGAGCGTGATCTCGCGTCCCGACGGCGCGGTGTAGTAGACCCGCACCTGCCCGCGGCGGATGATGAAGATGCCGTCGTGGCCGTCGCCCTGGCTGAACACCATCTCGCCCTGCGGCACCGTGATCGTGCGGCCGGCCGCGTGCACGCGCGATCGTTCGGGCACCGACAGCCGATCGAGGAAATGCGCCCCGGCGTTCAGCCCGTCGATCGTCTCGCTCATGAACAACGCCGAGCTTGCGGTCTTCGTGCGCGTGCTGCGCACTCGCCGCGTCTTCTCGCGGTCGGTCCAGTCGAACTGAACGCCCGGGTGATGCCGGTTGGCGAAAGCGGCAGGCTCGGTCGCGGCAGCTTCCTTGAGTATGGTCATCGCAATCCGTCAGCTCTCAGATGTCTTGCGAATAGGTAAGAGCGACGATGGTGCGATGTCCATCTCTTTGCGATCGTTCCAAATCACTTAGCAAGGCTTGATACGCGCGCCGACCGGCGGCGAAACGATTCCTCTGCTGATCGCTTCATCCCGAGAAAATCCTTTGCGCCGATGCGCGACGGAATCATGACGCGAGCGCGATGCAAGTAATTGCTTCAAGCATCGAGCCGCTCCTTCGATACTGCCGGTTCGCGTCGCTGCCGGAATGGCCCGGCCTCCGAGGACAATTCGATGATCGATTTCAGCTCTGTCAGAACGAGTGCAGCCGTCGTGGCCATCACAGTCGCCATGTTCGGTCCATCGCAGGCGGAGACGATACGTGTGGCGGTCGGGACGCAGGATACGACCATCAACTGCGCGACCGGCGGGCTGCTCATTCGCGAGCTCAAGCTGCTGGAGAAGTTCCTGCCCCATGACGGCAAGTACAAGGATGTCACCTACGACATTCAGTGGAAGAACTTCACCAGCGGCGCGCCGCTCACCAATGAGATGGTCGCGGGCAAGCTCGATTTCGGCGCGATGGCGGATTTTCCGGGCTCGTTGAACGGCGTGGCGTTCCAGAAGGCGGGGCGCCGCAGCCTCTTCATCAGCGTATTGTCCGGCAGCACCAAGGGCAGCGGCAACGGCATCGTGGTGCCGTCGGGTTCGCCGGTACAGTCCCTCGACGAGCTCAAGGGCAAGACCATCTCCGTGCCCTTTGCCTCGACCTCGCACGGCATGCTGCTCCGCGCCATCGAGGCCAAGGGCTGGAATCCCGAGACCGACGTCAACATCATCACGCAGGCGCCCGAGGTTGCGGGGCCGGCCTTGCAGGCCAACAAGATCGAGGCGCATGCCGACTTCGTTCCGTTCGCCGAACTGTTTCCGTGGCGGGGTTTTGCGCGCAAGATCTTTGACGGCGCGCAGGCGAACGCACCGACATTCCACGGCGGGCTGGTCGATGCCGAGTACGCCGAAAAATATCCCGAGATCGTCGTCGCCTATTTGCGTGCCGCGATCGAGGCGGACCGCCTGATTGCCGAGGAACCGGAAAAGTACAGCGAGCTGATCGCAAAGGTGACCGGCATCGAGGCCGAGGTCGAATATCTCTTCCATGGCCCGCTCGGTCTTCAGACCCGTGACGTGACCTGGAAGCCGGAATACCGCCAGGCAGTCGCAACCTCGATCAAGACGCTGAAGTTGCTCAAGCGGGCGGATAGCGATCTCGATATCAACCAGTTCGTCACGGACAAATTCATCCGCGTGGCGGCCGCGCAGGCCGGGCGGAACTACGACTCCGAGCTGAAGAACTATGCGCAGCTTCCGCTTCGAGCCAAGGACGCCGCGACGGGCGCCGAGATCGGTGACGTCAGCCGTGTTGCGCAGATCTGGGTCAGGGACGAGGCTCATGTCCGCCACTACGCGTCGCCCGAGAACGCCTTGAAAGCGCTCGCCGGCCTTGAAAAGGACGGCAAGACCATCCGCGTCGTCTACGCTCAGGATCGCGAGACCGGCATCAAGCTGTTCGCAAACCAGGCCTGGTTCGTGCGATCGTCGAGGGGCGATCTGAGCGCGTTCCTGCTCAAAGACGCGGCGGAACGCTGGTCGAAGCAGCATGGCGGCGCGGTGCTCGACTTTGCGGCCGCGCGCGAGTCCCTCGTCGCGAGCCGGTAAGGCGATGGCCGCCGCTATCCAGGCACGGCCTGCCGGCATCCGATGGGTGGTCCGCGGCCTTTCGATCCTGGCCTGCATCACCCTGTGGCAGGTCGCTTCGACGACGCACCTCAATCTGGGGATCGTGACCTTCCGCAATGTGCCGCCGCCGGTCGAGGTCGTCCAATCCGCCATCGCCCTGTTTCGTTCGCCGAAACTGGCTGCGCATATCACCAGCAGCCTCTGGCGCGTGTTCGCGGGCTACGGGGCGGCGGTCGTCATCGGCGTGATCCTGGGTTTTGCGATCGGCCGGTCGCGCGCGGCGAGCGACCTCTTGCTGCCGCCGCTCGAATTGCTGCGGCCGATTCCGGCGGTGGCGTGGATACCGCTGTCGATCCTGATGTTCCCCTCGTCCGAACTGTCGATGATCTACATTACCTTCATCGGAGCCCTGTTTCCGATCGTGCTGAACACCGTCCACGGTGTCGCGAATGTCGACCGTCGGCTGGTCGCCTCCGCCCGCAGCCTGGGCGCGGGCGGACCGGCGATCCTCTGGGAAGTGGTCCTGCCGGACGCTGCGCCCAGCATCGTCACCGGGCTCGCGATCGGCATGGGCACGTCGTGGTTCTGCCTCGTCACCGCGGAGATGATCTCAGGCCAGTTCGGCATCGGCTACTACACCTGGGAGGCCTACACGCTCCAGAATTATGCCGACATCATCGTCGGCATGCTGATCATCGGCCTGCTCGGCATGGGCTCCAGCTGGCTGCTGACGACCGCCGGGCGGCCTCTGATGCCTTGGCGCAGCTCGCGAGTTGCACGATGAAAGGCGTGGCGCGATGAACATTCGGGTCGCGGATATCGACGCGAAGAGCGTCGGTCGCATCGAGATCGCCGATGTCTCGATCTCGCTCGGCGAAGGCAGTGATGCGTTCGAGGCGGTGAGCGGTCTCGACTTTGCCATCGCGCCGGGCGAGCTCGTCTGCATCCTCGGTCCCTCCGGCTGCGGCAAGTCCACGCTGCTCGGCGCGCTGGCCGGACATCTGCCGATTACAGCCGGCCGGCTCACGGTCGACGGGCAGAAGGTCCAGGGGCCGAGTCCCGATCGGGGAATGGTGTTTCAGCAACATACGCTGTTCCCCTGGAAACGGGTGCGCGACAATGTCGCCTTCGGCCCGAAGATGCGCGGACTGGCGAGAAGGGAACGTGACCGCGCCGCCGACGCCATCCTGAGGCTGGTCGGGTTATCCGGGTTCGAGGCGTTTTATCCGGCGCAGCTGTCTGGCGGTATGCAGCAGCGTGTCGAGATCGCGCGGGTCCTGATCAACCAGCCGCGGGTGCTGCTGATGGACGAACCTTTCAGTGCGCTGGATGCGCAGACGCGCGGCATGATGCAGGAGGTCCTGCTCGACATCTGGAGCAAGATCCCGACCACCACGGTCTTCGTCACCCACGACATCGACGAGGCATTGTTCCTCGCCGATCGCATCGTCGTGATGAGCGCAAGACCCGGCCGGGTGATCGAGGATGTGGTGCTGCCTTTCGCGCGGCCACGCAGCCACGATCTCGTCACCGAACCCGAGTTCGTGCGCCTGAAGCGGCATGTCATGCAGCTTCTGCGACAGCCGGAAGGCAGCGAGCCGCTGGCACGGCTCAGTCCGCTCGGTGTTACACCCTAGAACATCCCGCTCGCCGCGAGGGCCTTGCAGACGTGCTGCATCTCGGCCTCGTCCGCGACCATGTCGAGCATGACAGTGGTCAGGCCCTTCGCCGCGAACTCCTTCAGCTTCGCGCCGATCTCGGCGTAGCTGCCGACGAGATAGGGGCAGTCGGCCTGGAAGGTCAGGAACGGCAGCAGCCAGTAGCCGTTGTCGGCGAGCTCGCCGCTCTGGCCGTCATAGAGGCGCCGCTTCCACACGGAGTCGCTGTTCTCCACGGTGAGCGCGAGCAGCTCGCGATCATCGGGATTGTCACGGAAACGCGCCTTTGCCGCGCGCCGCGCCTCGTCGCGTCCCTCGCGGGCGAAAATGCCAAAGTTCATTCCGGGCGCTTCGAGGCCGCGATCGAGATCGGGCGGCAGCATCTGCATCTTGATGCATCCGGTCTCCTTCGCCACGCGCTGCGCCGCTTCCGACTGGCCCGCGACCAGGAATTCCGGCATCAGCTCCGCCGGCAGGCGCGGGCGAAGTTGCAGGTTGCTCGCGCGGTAGAACCGTCCCTCGAAATTCACCGGGCGCGGGCTTTCCAGCAATTGGCGCATCAGCGCGACGAATTCGCCGAGCCGGACATAGCGGTCGGCGTGCGACTGGTCGTCGCCCAGCCCCTGCAGATCGCTGACCGCGGTCCCCGTGATCATGTTGAGATAGACCTTGCGGCCGTGGAGCTGCGCAAAGGATGAGACGAATTTTGCCGCCGTGAACGGGTGCATGTAGACGGGATTGACCGCGATCAGCGGCGAAGATCGCGCCGTTGCAGCCATGATGTGCTGGGCCATCGCCCATGGCTCGACGAATACGTCGTTGCCTTCGAACAGCAAAATGCCTTCGAAGCCGTTGCGGTCGGCGAACCCAGCCACCCGCATCAGCTCGCCGACATATTTTTTGGGATCGCGGTTGCGCGAGATCGCGGGAAAGACGCGCAGCCGCGCCGGCGTCATTCAGCCGCTTCCTGGAGCGGCCAGGCATTGCGCGCGATGGGAAGGCCGCCGGTCGCACGGGAGCCGTCGGCGATCGCGAGGCGATGCGAGGGCGATGGCGAGCACAGCGAGAAGCGCCACGCGTGCGGATCGTCGGCGATGTCGGGCTTGAAGCTGATCTCGATGGCTTCCCGGGACACCTGCATCGCGAAAGCGTCGAGCGGCAGATTGAGCCCAAACCCCCGCGCCTTCAGATAGGCCTCCTTGAGCGTCCAGTAGTCGAAGAAGCGCTCGATCGCGGCGGGCTCCGGCAGCCCGCGCAGGGTTTCGACCTCCTCCGGCGCGAAGAAGCGAAGCGCGGTGGACAGCGGCGCGACGCGCCGCGACACGGTTTCGACGTCGACGCCGACGGCCTCGTGCTTGGACACGACGCAGGCAACACAGCCGTCGGCATGGGACAGGCTGAAATGCAGCGCGGTCGAGGTCGCGGGCGCTGCAACAAACGGCCGCCCGTAGCGGCCGGCCCCGAACGACCAGTCGGAGGGTGCGACGTTGGAGACGACCTGCGACAGCGCCATGCGCAGCATCGCGTGCGCGAAGATATATTGCCGCCGATGCCGCTCGAACATGAAGCGGTCGGCGCGGATCCGTTCGTCGACCGAGAGCAGGCGGCGGCACGCATCGACCGCGCCCGGCGCGTCAATGGTCTCGATCAGTCCGACAAACAGTTCAATTCTGTCGTCTGCCATTAATTGGGCCCATGGCGTCAGGCGGAGGCCAAATCTCCGACCTGACGGAAGAATCAACTGAGCAAGAATCAACTGAGCGGACCGCTTCTAACGGTCCACCCGGGCAATTTCTTGTCGATTTGCAGGCCGGTTTACAGGCGCAAGCTTGTGCGAGACCCCAACTCGACGAGCGAGCGGCCCATATCCGAAAGTGAAGCTCGAGGTTCGTGCGGCGTCCCGGCCGACGAGCCTTACTTCTTCTTCTTGGCTTTCTTCGAGCCGCTGAGCATCGAAAGGCTGGCGTCGACATCCTTGAGCGCGGACTGGAGCTTCTTCTTCTCGGCGCCCAGCAACTTTTGCAGGGCCTTGCGGTCCTTGTCGCTCAACGAAGTGCCCTTGGTAAATTTGATGAAACCCATAACAAACTCCCCCGGTTGAAAATAATCGTCCAAATCAAAACGGCAGAATAATCTTGCGCGCTGGCGCCAAATAATCAAGCTGCAACTTTGTCATTCACAGCTTTGGCGAGTGAACCCGTATTCGCCCGTGCTGTACGGCCGGTCACGCCGCCCTGCGAGCGAGCAATCGGCCGAGCGGCGTGTTGGGTTGGGCGACGGCCGCCTCCAGCAGCGCGACGAGATCCGCCATCCACTCGCCGACCCTGCGACCATCGAGCAGCTCGCCCTTGTAATTGCACGAGCCGGTGATTCCGGTCGGGCGCTCCTTGAGCATCAGCGATAGCCAGGTCTGGTCGATCGGCAGCACCGGCTGGCCTTCGCGCGCGATGTGGCCAATCGATTCCATCGTGATGTCAGGCAAATCGAGCGGCTGGCGCAGCGGATTTTGCAGGGTGAAATAGACCTGAACCAGCGAGGCCGGATCGATCCCCTCCTGCTCCAGATGGTCGGCCAGGATGTTGAACGGCAGCTCCTGGCGCGCATGCGCGTCGAGTACGCTCTGGCGCACCCGGGCCAGCGCCTGCGAGAGCGACAGCTCCGGCGTGATTCGGGTGCGGACGATCACCGTGTTCTCGAACGGGCCGACGACCCGGTCGGTGTCCGGCTGGGTGCGATTGGCCATCGCGGTGGCGACCGAAATGTCGTTGCGGCCGGTCTGCGCCAGCAGCAGGGCTTTGAGGCCGGTGAGAAGGCACATGAACAGCGTGCTGTTATGCCGGCCGGCGAACGCCGTGAGCCGGCCGATCAGCTCGCGCTCGAGGCTGACGGGGTAATGCCCGGTGGACGCCCCGGGGCTTGCTTCGCCCTCGAAGACGGGGGCGGCGCCGCGCAGATTCTCCGTCCAGTCGGCGGCCTGGTGGCGGGCGGCGTCGGTGCCGCACCACCAGCGCTGCCAGCGGGCGACGTCCGAAAAGGCGAGCGGCAGTTTCGGCAGCGGCACGGACGGGCGACCGGCCAGCGCCGCGTAGCGGTTGGACAGCTCCTCGAACAGCACGCCGATCGACCAGCCGTCGGCAACGGCATGATGCAGCGTCAGCAGTAGCACATGATCGTCGGCATGGAGCCGCAATAGCCGCGCCCGCAACAGCGGCGGCCGCGCGGTGTCGAACGGGGCGTAGGTCTCCTGCTCGATCAGGAGATCGATCTTCCTGAGTTCGAGGGCTTTGCGCCGCTTGTTGTTGTGCGGACGTCCGTCGCCGATGATTTCGACGGTGAGGACGGGTCCGAGTTCGCTGGGTGTGGCGATGCGGCTGACGGGCTCCTCGCCGCTCCAGCCGAACCCGGTCCGCAGCGATTCGTGGCGGCGCACGATGTCGCCGAACGCTTGCGCGAGGGTGGCCGGATCGAGCGAGCCCTGGAGGCGGAAGGCAAAGGGCAGGTTGAACACCGGCAAGCCCGGCAGGTTCTGCTCGATTCGCATCATCTGGTCCTGTGCGATCGAGACTGTCGGAGGCCCGCTTTCAGCCAGCCGCGGCACGCCTGCGGCCGATTTGCGCGGCTTCGCCGCCACGGCCGCGTCGACCCGCCGGGCGAGCTCCTCGATCGTCGGTGCCTCGAAGATGGTCTTGATCGGCAGCGACACGCCGAGCGCACGGGCGACGCGCGCCATCGCCTGGCCCGCCAGCAGCGAATGGCCGCCGAGATCGAAGAAATTATCCGTCACGCCGAGGCTCTCGACCTTCAGCAGATCGATCCAGATGTCCGAGAGCACTTTTTCGGTGAAGTGCCGCGCCGGCACGGCGGCATCCGGACCGGACGCTTCCTGCTGCGCCGGCGCCAGCAGCGCCGACCGGTCGATCTTGCCATGGGCATTGAGCGGCACCTGGTCCAGGAACAGGAATGCGGACGGGATGGCATGGCCCGGCAGCCGGCTCTTCAGGAACTCGCGCAGCTCGCTGGCGCTGCTCTGGCTGCCGGCCCTTGCGACGATATGGGCGATCAACCTGACATCGCCGCTCGCCTCGCGGCGCGGCTCGACGATGCCGGCGCGCACGGCCGGATGGTCGGCAAGCGCGTTCTCGACCTCCTTGAGCTCGATACGATAGCCGCGGACCTTGACCTGATGGTCGGCGCGGCCGAGGCATTCGATGGTGCCATCAGTGAGGCGGCGGGCGAGGTCGCCGGTCCGGTACAGCCGCCTGTCTGCCTGGCGCGAGAACGGATCGGGCAGGAAGCGCTGCCGGCTCTGCGCGGGATCGTTGATGTAGCCGCGGCCGACACCGGCGCCGCCGACGCAGAGCTCGCCGGTCACGCCGACCGGCAGCGGCTGGAGGTTCGGATCGAGCACATAGAGCTGGGTGTTGGGCAGCGCCGCGCCGACCGGAACGCTGCTCGTCGCCGCCGCCGGCGCTTTGGTCAGGCGATGCAGCGAGACGTCGTCGGAACATTCCGACGCGCCATAGGCGTTGATCAGCGGCACTTTCGGGTAGCGGGCGAACCAGGCATTGCAGAGATCGACGGGCAGCGGTTCTCCGGTCGAGATCAGGAGACGCAGCCTTGCGAAGGCGCGCCGGATCGGCGGCTCATTCATGCGATCGAGGATCACGCGCAGCAGCGAAGGCACGATCTCGAGCACCGTGATGCCCTCGCGCTCGATTTCCCGCGCAAGCAGGATCGGGTCCTGCACGATCGCGTTGGCACAGACATGGACACGCGCGCCGACCATCGGCCCGGCGAGGAACTGCCACACCGAGATGACGAAGCTCTGCGGCGCGGTCTGTGCGATCACGTCCCTGGCCGACAGGCCAAGCTCGGAAATGAGCGACGCCAGATGGTTCGACAGCCCGCGCTGTTCGATCATGACGCCCTTCGGCGCGCCGGAGGAGCCGGACGTATAGATGAGATAGGCGAGGCTCGAGGCAGCGCGCCGCGCGGCGCGGGCCGGCCTGGTCGCCCCTGGCGTGATCGCGTCCTCGAGCTCGGCGACATGGATCCGCTCGACCAGCGGTTCAAGCAGCGCCTCGACCATGGCCGACTGGGCGCGCCCGGTCAGCAGCATGCGGGCGCAGCTCGATCCAAGGATGGTCGCGAGCCGCGCCTGCGGCTGGTCGGGATCGAGGTTGAGGAAGGCCGCGCCTGCGCGCTGCACGGCGATCATCGCGGCGAGCAGGTCGGGGCCGCGATCCGCAAGCAAGGCGACCACGCTCTCGGCACCGATGCCTTCACGCGCCAGCCAGCGCGCGGCAGCCGCGCTGCGGCGGGCCAGCTCGCGATAGGTCAGGCCGGCACGTCCGTCCGACACCGCAACCGCATTCGGCGTCTTCCTCGCCTGGCGATCGAAGCGTTCGCTGAAATTGCCACGCATGGTGAAATTGGCCGCCATGCCATGGCCTTTCGCCAGCAACTGGCGGCGTTCGGCCTCGGTCAGGAGCGGCAGGCGCGAGATGCGCTGCTCGGGATTGGCAATGACGGCCTTGAGCAGAGTCTTGAACTGCGCGGCCATGTCTTCGATCGTCGCCGCATCGAACAGATCGGTGGCGTATTCGAAGAAGCCGGTGAAGCGGCCGTCGGCCTCGACCAGTTCGAGCGTGATGTCGAAGCGCGCGACCTTCGGGTCGACCTCCAGCCGCCGCGTCGACAGACCGGGGAAACGTGCCGCCTCGATCGAGGCGTTCTGGAGAATGAACATGATCCGGAACAGCGGATTGCCGTCCGTCCTTCGCGCGACCTGGAGCGCACGCAGCAC
This sequence comes from Bradyrhizobium sp. CCGB20, assembly GCF_024199855.1. Lineage (NCBI taxonomy): Bacteria > Pseudomonadati > Pseudomonadota > Alphaproteobacteria > Hyphomicrobiales > Nitrobacteraceae > Bradyrhizobium > Bradyrhizobium sp. CCGB20. The sequence goes on from NZ_JANADN010000001.1 coordinate 1,981,196, forward strand.
CTCCTCGATCGGGAGGTCCTGATTGCGGTAGGCGTCCAGCGTGACCTGCCGCACCCGCCGCAACAATTCGCCAAAGCTCGGATCGCCGCCAAAATCGTTGCGCAGGATCAGGGTGTTGGCGAACAGCCCGATCAGCCGCTCGCTCTCGATCTGGTTGCGGTTGGCGATCAGCGATCCGGTCGCGACATCCTCGTGTCCGGTGTGCCGGAACAGCAGGCACTGGAACGCTGCGAGCAGCGTCATGAAAGGCGTGACGCCCTGGTCCTGGCTCAACGCGCGCAAATCGGCCGACAGCGTCTTGGAGAATTCGAGATAGTGACGGGCGCCGTGACCGCTCCAGATCTCCGGCCTTGGCCGGTCGGTCCGCAGCGGCAGCGTGGTGACGCCGTCGAGCTGCGTCCGCCAATAATGGAGTTGCTCCTTTGCCGCCGGCGTCTGTGCCCAGGACTGCTGCCACAGCGCGAAGTCGCGGTACTGGAAGGCGGGCGAGGGCTGCGTCGCCGCGCTCGTCTTGCGCGCGGCGGCATAATGGGCGGCAAGCTCCTCCCAGAACAACCGCTGCGACCAGCCGTCGGTGACGAGGTGATGGACGTTGACCACCAGCGCGTGGCTGGATTTGTCGAACGACAGCAGCGTGACTTTCAGTGGCGGCTCATGCGCCAGATCGAACGGATATTGCGCGAGCTTGAGTGCCTCGCGCCTGACAATCGTGGCCCGCTTGTCCGCAGGACAAGGCTTGAGCTTGATCCGCGCGAACCGCGGCGGCGATTGCAGCACGCGCTGCGTCGGCTCGCCCTGCCGTTCGACGAAGACCGAGCGCAGTGCCTCATGGCGTGCGCAGATCGCGGCGAGGCTCGCAGAAAGCGCTGCGACGTCGACCAGGCCTTTGAGGACAGCGACTTCGACGACATTATAATTGTAACGGGTCGGATCGAGCCGCGAGAGCACATACATCCGCTGCTGCTGGAACGACAGCGGCGCCTCTGCCGCTACCGCCTGGCGCCATGCGGGCAGCATCGTGTCACGATGGGTCGTGGCGGCCTCGACCCGGGCCGCAAGAGCTGAGACCGTGGCGCAATCGAAGATGTCCTCGAACGAGAAGTCGACGTTGAAGCGTTCGCGCAGGCGCGAACGCATCTGCGTGGCCGCAAGCGAGTCCGCGCCGAGTGCAAAGACGTCCTGGTCGATGCCGACCTGCGGCAGTTCCAGCAGGCCGGCCCAGATCCCCGCGAGTTGGGTCTCCAGCGCGTTGCGCGGCAATTGCGCTTCGTCGCCATGCTCCGCGGCGGTGATCAGATCGGCCAGCGCGTTGCGCTTGACCTTGCCGCTCGCGCCCTTCGGCAGTGCGGCCACGCTGCGGATCAGGCTCGGCACCTTGTAGGCCGCTAGACGTTTGCGGGCGAACTGCCGCAGCTGGTCCGACGTTGCTTCGGAATTCGGGCGCAGCACCACGACGGCGGCGACGTTTTCGCCAAGCTTCTGGTGCGGGACGGCGAACACGCCGGCCTCCAGCACCGCCGGATGGCTCAGCAGGATCTCCTCGACCTCCAGCGGCGAGATCTTCTGTCCGCCGCGGTTGATGACGTCCTTGATGCGGCCGACGATGAAGAGATAGCCATCGGTGTCGAGATAGCCGAGGTCGCCGGTCCTGAACCAGCCGTTGCGGAATGCGGCTCGTGTCGCCGCCTCGTCATTATAATAGCCGCGACTCATGTTCGGCCCGCGCAGCATGATCTCGCCATGCTCGCCACTCGCAAGCATGCGGCCCGCCTCGTCCATGATCGCGATCTCGGGGCCCGCGGCGCGGCCGACCGATCCGACCTTGCGCAGCTCGAACGGATTGGCCGCGATCTGCGAGGCCGCTTCCGTCATGCCATAGGTCTCGAGCACGGGAACGCCGAACATCGCCTCCAGCCCGTTCAAAATCGCGGGTGCGAGCGACGACGAGGCCGAGCGAATCACCCGCAACGATGACGAGCGGGCGCGGTCCGGGTCGGCTTCCGCCGCCGTCAGCAGCGCGCGATGGATGGTCGGCACCGCCGTGTACCAGGTCGGTTGCAGCTCCCGCATCGAGCCGAAGAAGGACGATGCGTCGAATCCGTTGGTGCAGATCACGCTGGAGCCCGCGGCGAACGCCGTCAGCAGGCCGGAGATCAGGCCGTGAGCGTGAAACAGCGGCAGGGCGTTGAGCAGGCGATCGTGGGGCCGGAGCGACAGCACGCGGCCGGCATTGTATGCGGACAGGCACACATTGCGATGTGTCAACGGCACCATTTTCGGCCGCGCCGCCGTGCCTGACGTCAACAGGATGAACGCATCGTCGTCGCCGCGCGAGGCGCCGCTGGCGCTCGCAGGGCCGACAACCGGGCCGACGAACGCGCAGCCGCCGGGATTGTCGTCCGGCCCCGGCCCGAAATCGATCACCGCGATCTCGAGCGCCTTGGCGACGTCACGACTTGGTGAGTTCATGTCGGCCCGGGTGACGAGCGCGGTCAGCTGCAATTCGCTGAAATAGCGTTGCAGCTCATCGGCCGTCAGATCGGGGTTGACGGGCACGCAGGCGCCGGCGGAGGCGACCGCGATCAGCGCGAGCGCGCTGTCGGCGCCGCGCGGCAGCGCAACAGCAATACGGTCGGCAGGGGCAATGCCGAGCTCCCGCAGGGTGCGGACCAGTTGCTGGTTCAAGTCACCCAGCTTGCCGTAGGTGAGGGCCGGCCGGCCAGGGGCGAGGAGAGCCGGCGCGGCCGGCGTCTTCCGCGCATAGAAGTCGAGAAGGCCGCCGATGTCGGCAAAGGTCCTGGTTTCGGCGCCTGCGCTGTCCGATCCCTCTCCCGCTCCGGATGCAGTGTGCGACAATGCCATTCCCTTTTGATCCGATTGAGCTATTCTTCCCAAGACTTAGGGAACGCGTCCAGTCTGAGGTGAAGTTCGGGCCCCAAAATCTGTGGTTGAGGGGCCTAAAGCCCTTCGACGGAGTAATGGTCGGGCAGAATCACCATGCTGGAGAATGAGCCGGACACGGGGACGGAAGACGGGCTGAAGCGCTGGCTCGAAGGCGTCGGTCTTGGTCATTACACCGATCTCTTCGCGCAGCACCGCGTCGACCTCGATGTCATGGGGGACCTCACCGAATCCGACCTGATCGGGCTCGGATTGCCGCTCGGCGATCGCAAGCGGCTTCAGCGCGCGATGTCGGCGCTATTCCAGGCCGAGACCGCGGAGAAGCCCGAGGCGGCGGCCCGTCCGCAAGCCCGAACGGAGGTCGGTGCCGAGCGGCGTCAGCTCACCACCATGTTCTGCGACATGGTGGATTCCACCTCGCTCTCGGTGCAGTTCGATCCGGAAGACGTGCGCGACATGATCGCGAGCTTCCGCGAAACCTGCGTTCGCGTGGTGAAGCATTACGAGGGTTTTGCCGCGCGCTACGTCGGCGATGGCATTCTGGTCTATTTCGGCTATCCGACCGCGCACGAGGACGATGCCGAGCGCGCGGTGCGGGCCGGGCTCGAGATCGTGCGGGTGCTGTCGACCGCGCGCGCGATCGAGCCGCGCGGTGCGCTGAGCCACGCTCCCGCCGTCCGCATCGGGATCGCGACCGGTCTCGTCGTGGTCGGCGACCTTGTCGGGCAGGGCACCGAGGAGCGCGATTCCGCGGTCGGCGAGACCGTCAATCTCGCCGCGCGCTTGCAAGGCCTGGCGCCATCCAACGGCGTGGTGATCTCGGCGTCGACCCAGTCGCTGCTGAAGGGGAAGTTCGACTACCGCAATCTCGGCGTCCACGCGCTGAAGGGCATCTCGGAAAAGACGCAGGCCTGGCACGTGGTGCGCGCCTCGCGGGTGGAGACCCGCTTCGCCGCCGCGATGGGCACGCGGCTGACGCCGCTCGTCAACCGCGAGGAGGAGATCGCGCTGCTGATGGGGCGCTGGCAGCAGGCCAAGGAGGGCGACGGCCAGGTCGTGGTCAAGTTCGGCGAGCCCGGCATCGGCAAGTCGCGCATCATCCAGGAGATTTTCGAGCGGATCTCGGGTGACCGTCACGGACAGGTCTCGTTCCAGTGCTCGCCCTATTACACCTCCACGGCGTTCTATCCATTTTCGGAGCAGCTCAAATTCTCGCTCGGCCTCGACCGCGAGGATCCGTCGGCGCTGTCGCTGGCGAGCCTGGAGCACGCGATCGCCACCGCCCATGGTGACGTCGAGCAGGTCACGCCGCTGTTTGCGGCGCTGCTGTCGATACCGACCGGAGATCGCTATCCGCCGCTCGACCTGTCGCCGCAGCAGCAGAAGGATGCGACCGTCGCGGCGCTGGTCAATCACTTCCTCGGCCTTGCGCGCGAAATGCCGTTGGTGATCGCATTCGAGGACTTGCACTGGATCGATCCGACCTCCCGCGAGGTGATCGACCTCCTGGTCGACCGGGCGCAGAACCGGCCGATCCTGGTCATCATCACTGCGCGCTCCGAATTCCAGCCGAGCTGGGAGGCGCATTCGCACATCACGACGCTGGTGCTGAACCGCCTGAGCCGGCAGCTGCGCGCGACGCTGGTCGAGCGCGTTGCGGGCCGCGAGCTTCCCAAGGAGGTGGTCGAGGAGATCATCGTCAAGACCGATGGCGTCCCGCTGTTCCTGGAAGAGCTCACCAAGACCGTTCTGGAATCCAACCTCCTGACCGAGCGGCACGGGCGCTACGTGCTGTCGGGCCCGTGGCGGCAGCTCGCGATCCCGGCAACCCTGACCGACTCGCTGATGGCGCGGCTGGACCGGATGGGGCCGTTCAAGCGAATCGCGCAGATCGGCGCCACCATCGGCCGCGAGTTCTCCTACGAGACGCTGCACGCGGTCGCCAACACGTCGGCGGAGCAGATCGAGGCAGCGCTCAATCATCTGGAGGAGGCGGGGCTGATCACGCGCCGCGGCCATCCGCCGGACGCGCTCTATTCCTTCAAGCACGTGATGATCCAGAACGCCGCGCATGCGAGCCTCTTGCACAGCGAGCGGCGCAAGCTGCATTCCCGGATCGCCCAGGTGCTCGCCGAGATGTATCCGGAGAAGACCGAGCGCGAGCCGGAGCTGCTCGCCCGTCATCTCACCGAATCCGGGCAGAGCGAGGGCGCCGCGAGCTTCTGGCTCAAGGCCGGCAAGCAGGCGGCCAAGAGCGGCGCCAATCTGGAGGCTATCGGCCATCTGCGCCGGGGCTTGAGCGTCGTGCAGGCCAATGCACGCATGCAGGGCGCCGACGAGATGGAGCTCGAGCTGCGCATCGCGCTCGGCAACGCGTTGATTGCCGCCAAGGGCTATGCCGTGCAGGAGGTCGAGGAGAACTATATCCGCGCGCTCGAGCTCGGCCAGCAGCTCGACGACGACGAGAAGGCCTTTGCTGCCACGCGCGGGCTCTGGGTCTGCCATTTCATCCGCGCCGATCTCACCCGCGCGCACGATCTCAGCGTCGAGCTGTTGAAGTTCGCCAAGCGCGAACGGCTGAAGGAGCGGGCGCAGCCGGCGCAGCAGACCGGCTATCTGATCGAGGCGCACCGCTCGATCGCGATGACCATGCTCTATCGCGGCCGTTTTGCCGCCTCCCAGCACCATCTGCACCGCTGCATCAATCTCTACAGCCCCGATCTGCACTCCGATCTGATGGAGCGGCACGGCACCGATCCCGGCGTCGTCTCGTTGTCCTATCTCGGCTATCTCCTCTGGTTCCTCGGCCGGCCCGACGCGGCGCGCCAGCACAGCGAGCAGGCGATCGCGAATGCCGAGAAGATCCGCCATCCCTTCACGCTCGCCTTCGCGCTCGTGTTCGGCGCCTATCTCTGCCAGCATTTGCGCGACGTCGAGGGCACGCGCGACCACGCCAACCGCGCCATGATCATTGCCACCGAGCACAATTTCCTGCACTGGAAGCAGCAGGCGACGATCCTGCGCGGCTGGGCGCTGTCGCAGCTCGGCGAGGCCGACGAAGGTCTCAGCCAGATGCGCTTCGGCCTCGATGAATACGAGGCGATGGATTCCTGGCTCGCAGGCTGCTGGTTCCGCTGCCTGCTTGCGGAAGCCTACGCCAAGGTCGGGATGCGCGATGCCGCATTGCGCGCGCTGGACGGCGCGCTCGCGACCGCAAGGCGGACCGGCGATCACTCCTATCTCGCCGAGGTCTATCGCCTGCAAGGCGAGATCACGATGTCGGACGGTGATCCGGCATCGCTGCACGAGGCCGAGGACCTGTTCGCCCTGTCGCTGGAGACCGCGCGCAAGCAGGGCGCGCTGTCATGGGAGCTTCGCACCGCCGTCAGCCTCGCGCGCCTGTCGCACGACACCGGCAAGCGCGAGCACGCAAGTCTTCTGCTGGTGCCGATCGTCGGTAAGTTCAGCGAGGGTTTTTACACCCCGGACCTGAAGCGGGCGATGCAGCTGGTCAGCGAGCTCGGAGGGGACGTGCGTACCCGTGAACAGGCCGATCCCGTGTGATGAGCGATCTGGCCGCCGCGCGCGCGCGTTACGTCGAGATGATAGCCAAGCGCGAGCGGATCTCCTCGCCGCGCCTGCTCGAAGCGCTCGCCGCCGTCCCGCGCGAGGATTTTCTGCCGAGGGGGCGCTGGCGCATCAAGGGTGAGGCGGCGCGCAGCTATCGCCTGACGCCGGATGCCGATCCCGTTCATCTCTACGACAATGTCCTGGTCGCGATCGACGCGCGCCGCAAGCTCGATACCGGTCTGCCGAGCCTGTGGGCGCATTTCATCGACCTGCTCGACGTCGGGGAGAAGGATCGCGTGGTCCAGATCGGCTGCGGGCTCGGCTATTTTTCGGCGGTGTTGTCGAAGATCGTTGGCCCCAAGGGCAGGGTGCATGCAATCGAATGCGACGGCCGGCTTGCGGCGCGTGCCGCGACCTACCTTCGCTCCTATCGCAATGTCGAGGTCGTGGATGGCGATGGATGTGAGGACATCGGCGAACCCGCCGACGTGATCGTCGTCCATGCCGGCTTCTCGCATCCGCACCCGCTCTGGCTTCAGTCGCTCCGCCCGCGCGGCCGCCTGCTGGTGCCGCTGACCCAGCGCGACCGCGAAGGCGCTGCCCTCAAGATCACGCGCAAGGGCAAAGGCTTCGAGGCCGAGGCGGTGCAGCAGATCCGGATCTTCCCCGGCCACGGCCGCGGGACGACCGTACTCGACGACCGCGTCGCCGACTGGTGGCAGCGCGCCTCCGCCCTGGCGCCGTTGCGCTTTCGCGGCATCGAGCAGGGCTTGCCGTCGGATGGCTAATGCTTCGTTTCGTTTTACCTTGATTCCGTTTGTGAGTTTCCAGCATCCCGCGGTGTGGCTATGAGTGCGGTCTGATCGCCATTTGAGCACGTTCCATGCATTCCGTTGCCCTGCTGACCGCCAGCTACGCCAAGGATATCGAGCGTTTTTCGCTGCTCAGCGAGAGCATCGACACGTGGTTGACCGGCTACACGCGGCATTATGTTCTCGTTAACGATGAGGACGTGCCGCTGTTCGCGCGATTTGCGTCCGACAAGCGCGTCATCGTTCCGGCCTCGCGCTATTTGCCGAAATGGCTCTGGGCGCTGCCGCCGGCCCTCCAGTTCATCAGCAAGCGGCGCGTGTGGGTGTCGCTGCTGTCGTCGCCGGTGCACGGCTGGCACATCCAGCAGATCCTCAAGATCGCCGGCGTCCTCAACGCGCCCGAGCAGCGCGTCTGCATCCTGGATTCGGACAATCTGTTCTTCCGCGAATTCGACGTCGGTCAATATGCCGGCGCCGAGAAGACGCCACTGTTCGTCACCCCGAAGGACATCGGCGCTGACCACCCGCTGCATGGGCTGTGGCTGCGCACCGTCGATCAGCTGCTCGGCATCCGGGAGCGCTCGTTCCCCGCGGACGACTATGTCGGCAACGCGCTGGTCTGGGACAAGGACACCGCGCGCGCGATGACCGACGCCATCAAGTCGGCGACGGGATTGAACTGGGTTCTGGCGCTGTGCCGGAAGAAGAAGTTCTCGGAATACCTGATGTATGGCCACTTCGTCGCCAATTCCCCGAAGCATCTGGCGGGGCATCGGGTGACGGAAGACAGCATCGCCGTCTCGCACTGGGACGACACGCCGCTCGACCGTCCAGCCATCGAAGCGATGATGCGCGCCGCTTCGCCCGAGCAGGTCGCGCTCTGCATCCAGTCCTATTCATCGACCTCGGTCGAGGACATCCGCGACGTGTTCCGCCTCAGCTCGCGCGATCGTCGCAGCCCGAGCCTCGCGCCCGAAGACATCGGGGACGAGGTCCAGCTCGAGATGCCGAAGACGCGCTGATATCCGGCGCCGTCACGCGTCTTTGGTAAACTTGCTGATCACGTCCATGAACGGCTTCGGCTTGAACTCGCCGTCGAGCGGCAAGGGGCGGTTCGGCTGCTTGTCCGCGCGGGTGAAGGTGCCGTTGATCCAGCTGTAGCGATCCGAAAGGCCCCAGGTCAGGATCGAGCGCACCGGCCCGCTGGTCGAGACCGCCGTCAGCAGATCACCGACGCGCTTGGCGACGATGGCGTCGCGCTCCGCCGGATTGCCCGTCAGCTTCTGATCGTCCACGTCGAGCTCGGTGACGAGCACCTCTAACCCCCACGAGCGCAGCTCCGTGACGAACTCGGCGAGGCCATGCGTGTCGATTTCGAGCTCGGCGTGCAGGTGCGATTGCAGTCCCACGGCATGCAGCGGCACGCCCTGATCGAGCAGGTCCATGATCAGATTGCGATAGGCCGCACGCTTGGCAATGAACGTGTCCTTCGCCGACTCGATGTCGTATTCGTTGATCGCGAGCTTGACGAAGGGATCGGCCGCGGCCGCCGTGCGGAAGGCCAGCGGAATCCAGCCGTTACCGAGATGCTGCGTCCAGAACGTATCGCGCCGGTCGGTGATCTTCTTCGGGTTGTCGGGGATCGGTTCGTTGACGACGTCCCAGGAGGTCAGCTTGTCCTTGTAGTAGGACACGACGGTGCCGATGTGATCGACGTAGGCGCGCTCGACGCCCCTGGTGTCCTTGATCTGCTTGGTCCAGTCCGGAATGTCGTGATACCAGGCGAGCGTGTGGCCGCGCATCGTCAGATCGTTCTGCCGGGCAAAATCCAGGATCGCATCGGCGCGCTCGAAATTGAACGTGTGCGCGTTCGGCCGCAGCATCGGCCATTTCAGCTCGAGCACCGGCACCACTTGCGTGCAATAGGTGCTGATGGCTTCGCCAAGCCTGGGATCGGCTTGCAGGTCCCACAGCGTCGCCGCTGCGCCAAAGCCCGGACGGCGCTGCGCCAGTTTCGATGCCGGCGCCGCGGACGCCGTTGCGCCGGCCGCGAGCGTTGCGGCGCCGCTGAGGAGAAATTCGCGTCTGTCGAGCCTGGTCACGTCGGAACGTTCCTTTTGGAACCAACGCGCCATCGTACCAAGCCGCGCCTCGCGACGCCGGGGTTTCCCGTTGTTGGGTTAACCTTTGCCGGGCGTCTGCGGGCCAGCGCGCATGACGCCGTATCGCTGTTCCAGTCTGGACCACGGTTTCGTTCGTGATCGCGGAAACCGCTTCACCGAAAGGGCAAATTTAACGCTAACGGGCGAAAGCGGGGGCAGACCCTCATTCGCCGCCCGATCTCCAGACTTATGTGACACTCTTGAGAGATGCTGCGGCGCAGTTCGCCCCGCCAAGGCCCATTGATTAACGGCCGTCACCATCGCAACGGTCCCGTATGCTGAACCGCCATTTCTCGATCTATCTCGTCGCCTACATCCTGCCCGCGGCGGTGGGATTCTTCGCGGTCACGGCCTACACGCGGCTGCTGACGCCGGCTGAGTACGGCGTCTATGTCGTCGGCATCAGCCTTGCTGGAATCCTGGGCGCGATCTTCTTCGCCTGGATCAAGCTGTCGGTGTCCCGCTATCAGGCGATGTCGGCGGAGGTGGATTTTCGCGGCACGGCGATGGTCGCCTTCGGGCTGACGGTCGCGGTGCTCTGCGCCACCACGCCACTGGTCTTCCTGTTCCGCAGCGACCTCAGTGTCGAGCTGCTGCTCGCCAGCATGTTCGTCGCGATCATGGCCAATGCGGTCGACGTCGGCCAGGAGTTCGAGCGCGCCAAATTGCGTCCCTACCGGTTTGCGGCGATCTCGATCGTGCGCAGCGTGTCGAGCGTTGGCTTCGGCCTGCTCGGTATCTGGCTTGGCTGGGGTGGATTGGGGCTGCTCGCGGCGTTCGGCCTGGGTTCGCTCACCGGCATCATCCTCAATCTTGTCGGCGACCGCACGAAAATCGCGCGCTTCCAGCGCAGCCAGTTCATGCAACTGGCGCGCTACGGCCTGCCGCTGACGCTGGCTGGACTCTCTGTTGCGGTCTATTCGGCGTGCGACCGGCTCATCGTCGCTTATCTGCTCGGCAAGGACGCCGCCGGCATCTTTGGCGTCGCCGCCGATCTGCCGCGCCAGTTCATGGTCATGATCGCCTCCAGCGTTGCCGCGGCGACCGTGCCGCTGGTGTTCCGCTCATTGTCGGAGAAGAACACCGAGATCACGCGGGAGCGGCTGACTGAGAGCCTTGAACTGCTGCTCGTCGTCGTCGCGCCCGTCGCCGTCTGGCTCGCCCTCGCGGCGGATCAGGTCGCGGGCACGCTCGTGGGTGTCGACTTCCGCGCCGGCGTGTCGGCATTGCTGCCGACGCTGGTGCTCGCCCGCTTCTTCGGCATCGCCAACCAGTTCTACGTGCAGATCAGTTTCCAGCTTGCCGAGCGGCCTTTCATGCTCGCGGCGCAGTCGTTCCTCACGCTGGTCGTCAGCGTTGTCCTGATGTTCGCGCTGGTCGCGGGTTACGACCTCTACGGCGCGGCGCTGGCGACGCTCGCGACCGAGGCGATCGGCTTCGTCGTCGCCGTCGTCCTGATGCACCGCGCCCATCCTGTGCCGTTCGAGGTCAATCGGCTTGCTGGCGTCGCCGTATCCGCGGCGGCGATGGCCGCTGCAATCCTGCTCGCGCGGTCGCAGGTCAACGGCACCGGCTTCGTGGCGTTGATCGTCGTCAGCTTCGCCGGCGGCTTGGCTTATGTCGCCGCGGCGTGGCTGCTGAACGTCGCGAATGTGCGGACGTTGTCGCTGCGCTTCCTGCGGACATTCAACCGCAAGGCCCTGGGCGTGTAGGCCCGCGCGCTACCCCGCCAGAAATCCGCCATCCACGGCAACGACGGTGCCGGTCGCATATTGCGAAGCCGGCATGCAGAGGAAGGCAACCGCGCCGGCAATGTCCTCCGGCTGTCCCCAGCGCTTGAACGCGGTGCGGTCGGCGATGCGCTGATAATGGGCCAGATCGGTGCGGCCGGCGGCGTTGATCGCGGTTTCGACATAGCCGGGCGCGACCGCGTTGACGCGGATGCCGTCCTCGGCCCACTTCAAGGCCAGTGCCTTGGTCAGCATCACGACACCGCCCTTGCTGGCGCAATAGGCGGGAATCCGCGGCAGCGCCAGTGTGGCGTTCATCGAGGCGATGTTGACGATCGAGCCCTTTTGCGCCGCGAGCAGCGGGCGGAACGCCATGCAGGTGCGGAACGTGCCGGTGAGGTTGACGTCGATCACCTTCATGAAGGTTTCGATCTCGAATTCCTTGTCGCGCGCGAGAATTCCGGCGCAGTTGACCAGCGCGTCGACGCGCTCGTGCTGCCGGGCGAAGGACGTAACGGCGTCGTCATCGGTAACATCGAGCGTGGCGAGCGAGAGGCCTGTGCGTGGCTTGAGCAGGGTGCGCGCGAGATCGGCGTCATTGGCACCCGTTGCAGTCACCGTTGCACCAAGATCGCAAAACTGGTTGCTGATCGCAGCGCCAATGTCGCCGGCGCCGCCGATCACGACGGCATGAAAGCCGGGCGCGAGAGAAAAATTCGAACTCATGGGCTGGGTCTCACTTCAGGGATTTCGGAGGCGGAGCCGTGGATTCGCGGACCACCAGCGAGAAGTCGATCTCGCGATGCATGATGGTCTGCTCGCCGGCGAGGCTCCGCACCAGATATTCGCCGGCGCGCTGCCAGGTTTCTCCAGTTGGAACGTGGATCGTGGTCAGGCTCGGCCGCAGATGGCGGCTCCAGTCGAGGTCGTCGAAGCCGACCACCGACAGATCGCGCGGCACTGAGAAGCCGTCGCGCTCCGCCTCCAGCAGCACGCCATAGGCGATGACGTCATTGCCGCACACCACGGCCGTCGGGCGGTCCTTGAGGTTCAGGAGATAGCGGGCGGCCTCGCGGGCATCGTCCAGCGTATAGGGCACCTCGACGTGCCATTGCGGGGGAAGCTCGAGGCCGTTCTCGGTGAGCGCGCGGCGAAAGCCGGCGACGCGGGCGCTGGCGCGGTCGTTGTTGCGCTGGAGCGCCGAGACGATTCCGATGCGGCGGTGGCCGAGCTCGATGACATGCGCAGCGGCGCGATGGGCGGCGGCCTCGTTGTCGGTGCCGACGCAAGGGTAGGGTCTGTCGGGCTGGTAGATGCCGACATTGATGAACGGTACCGCGTTGTCCGCGAGCAGCTTGCGCAATCCCTCGTGATGGCAATCGCCGCGCAGCACGAGGCCGTCGACACCGCGGCTGATCAAATTGCGCGCCTGCTGCAATTCGACGTCGAGATCGTATCCGCTGGTGGTGAGGAACAGCATGTAGCCGACCGAAGACAGATATTGCTGCAGCGAGGCGATGCCGCGCGCGAACATCGTGTTGTCGATCGTCGGCACGATCGCGCCAAGGGTGCGCGAGCGACGTGACGACAGAATGCGGGCCGGCGCGTGCGGGATATAGCCGAGCGCCTCGATGGCCTGTTCGATGCGCGCACGCAGCGAGGGGCTCACCGCGTCGGGATTGTTGAGGGCGCGCGAGACCGATGCCGTGGAGACGCCGGCGCGCGCCGCCACGGCGCGGATGCCCTGTTTCACAGACTTGGCGTTGGTCAGTCTCATGAATGTAACGTTACATCTTCCGGCGCAAGCCGAGTGGTAGCGGAAATGTCGCAAATCTGCCGCAGATTTTGCGGCTTGTCCATCGCTTGACACGGCCGATGTGAGGTCTATTTTGTAACCGTTTTCAGATCGTACTCAGTCGTGTTCAAAATGGTCCGCCAGCTTAAGGCGGCCAGCCGGGAGGAGAGTTCAATGAAGGCCAGGATGCTCGCGACGCGCGTCGCGTTGCCCGTTCTCGCGATAGCCGCCGTCAGCGCGCAGGCGAACGCCGCCGATTTCGACTGGACGAAGTTCAAGGGCAAGACCGTCACCTTTCTCGCCAACAACAACCCGGTGGCGCAGGCGCTGCTGACCTACAAGGCCGATTTCGAGAAGCTGACCGGCATGACCCTGAAGGTCGACGGCTATCAGGAACAGCAGATGCGCCAGCGTCTGGTCACCGTCATGAATGCGAACAGCGACGAGGTCGACGTGTTCATGACGCTGCCCTCGCGCGAAGGCGAGCAGTTCGCCGCGGCCGGCTGGTACGGCGATCTCACGACGATGGCCAAGAACGAGGTCGCCAAGGACTACGATCCGGCGGGGCTGAGTCAGGCCTTGCTGAAGGCCGCGACCTTCAACGGCAAGCTCACCAGCATGCCGATGAACCTCGAAGGACCGATCTTCTATTACCGCACCGATATCTTCAAGAAATGCGGCCTCGAGGCGCCGAAGACCATCAAGGACGTCGAGGCCGCCGCCGAGAAGATCAAGAGCTGCGACAGCACGGTGACGCCCTTCGTCTCGCGCGGCCTCAAGCCCGCGGTCGCCTACACCTTCAGCAACATGCTGCACAATGTCGGCGGCACTTATATGGCCAACGGCAAGTCGAACCTGTGCTCGGCCAAGGGCAAGGAAGCGCTCGACACCTACAGCCGGTTGCTGCGCGATTACGGACCGCCCGGCGTCGTCAATTACAGCTTCCAGCAGATTTCGGCACTCTATCGCGGCGGTCGCGCCGCAATGGCGTTCGAATCCTCGAATGAATTGCGCACGGTGATGGAGGGCGGCGCGCGCCTGAAGGACACCGGTCTGTTGCCGTTCCCGGCGGGCGAGGCCGGCCAGGTACCGACCACGATCGGCTGGGGCATGGCGGTGTCCTCGCACAGCAAGCAGCCGGAGGCGGCCTGGTACTTCGTGCAATGGGCGACCAGCCCCGAAGTGCAGAAGAAGATGGCGCTGCAGGGCATCGCCCCGCCGCGTCCGTCGGTCGCGAACGATCCCGAATATCGCAAGTGGATCGACGAGGAGCCGGTTCGCAAGGAATGGCAGGCTGCGCTCGACGTGCTCGCCACCAAGGGCTCGTCGGAAGTCGGCTACCCCATCGTCGCCAATCCGCAATCGCGCGAGTTTATCGGGCAGGCGGTGCAGGATTTGATCCTCAAGCAGAAGCCGATCGATCAGGCTTGCGCCGATGCCGACAAGGCGTTGGACGCGCTGATCGCGCTGAACTGACCGCCCGGTGCCGGTTGGCTCGCTGCCGGCCGGCACCTCACCCGATCGAGGACAGGAACACATGTCTGATACGGCTGCGCCACTCACGCAGGACCGGCAGAAGCTGGAAATGGCGGCGCTCTCGGCGCCGGCCGTGGTCTTCACTGTCGCGATGATCGCGTTTCCGGTGGTCTATACGATCTGGCTCGGCTTTCAGACGTTTTCCTCGACCGGCAAGCAGTCCTTTGCCGGCCTCGCCAATTATTCGAAGCTGATCTCCGACTACGAGTTCTGGCACGGGCTGTGGATCACCATTGCGCTGTTCGTGCTGTCGCTGGTTCTTCAACTCATCTTCGGCGTCTGGCTCGCACTGGTGCTGTTCCACGCCAAGCGGCTCCCGGGCATCGTGCGGTCGCTGTTCATCTCGCCCTTCATGATGCCGCCTGTTGTGGCCGGCATGATGTGGCTGGTGATCCTCGATCCCTCGCTCGGTGCCGCCAACTATATCCTGCAGTCGTTCGGGCTGCCGCCGTCCGACTGGCTGGCCTCGCCCACCTGGGTCATTCCGACCGTCGCGCTGATCGACAGCTGGCAGTGGACGCCCTACGTCGCCCTGATTGTGCTGGGCGGATTGCAATCGTTGCCGCCGAGCGTCTACGAGGCCGCGCAGATCGACGGCGCATCTCCGTTCAAGACGTTCCAGCGCATCACGCTGCCGCTGCTGCTGCCGACCATCGTCACCGCCGCGATCCTGCGCAGCGTCGATCTGCTGCGCTTCTTCGACATCATCTACATCACCACCCAGGGCGGCCCTGGCAACGCCTCGAACACGCTCAACATCTACGGCTTCCGGGTCGGCTTCGAATTCTTCAACATCGGCTATGCCAGCGCCCTGATGCTGACGCTGACGGCGATTGTGTTCGGCGCCGTGCTCGCCTTCAATCGCCTGCGCGGCGCAGTGGCGTGGTGATGTCATGACAGATGCCGCCAACACCGACCGCTGGATCCGCTGGCTCAATACGTTGCAGCTCGTGCTCGCCGGCGTGCTCATCATGGCGCCGACGGTCTGGATGGTGCTGTCCTCGTTCAAGCCGTCCTTCGAGGTCACGGCCTATCCGCCGACGCTGATCTTCTCGCCGACACTGGACAATTATGTCGAGCTGACCAGGACCACGCCGTTCCTTAGCTACGCACTCAACAGCCTCATCGTCACCGTCGGCTCGACCGCGCTCGGGCTGCTGTTCGGCATTCCCGCCGCCTTCGCCGTCTCCTGGACGCGGATTTCTTGGCCGGCGATCCTGACGCTGGCGGCGCGGATGGCGCCCGGCACGCTGTTCCTGCTGCCGTGGTACGTGATGTTCCGGCAAATCGGCATGATCGGCTCCTACACCGCGCTGATCCTCAGCCATGCGGTGATCACGCTGCCGATCGTGATCTGGGTGTTGCTGCCGTCCTTCGACGCCATCCCGCGCAGCGTCTTCGAAGCCGCGCAGGTCGATGGATGCAGCGTCACGCGCATCCTCTGGCGCATCGCACTGCCGCTGGTGGCGTCCGGCGTCGCGGTTTCGGCGATCCTCGCCTTCGTCTTCTCATGGAACTACTTCCTGTTTGCGCTGGTGCTCTCTAATGGCGACACCAAGACGTTGATCGCGGCGGCCTTCAACTTCATCGGCGAAGGCTCGACGCAATGGGGCGCCCTCATGGCCGCGGCGACGCTGATCGCATTGCCGCCGCTGGTGCTGGCGGCCCTGGTTCAGCGCTGGCTGGTCTCCGGACTGACGCTCGGCGCGGTGAAAGGCTAAGGTATCCGATGAACGTATCTCCCCGTCCGAATTCGATCATGCAGGCCGCGGTGTTCCACGGCAACGACCGCATCACCATCGAGCGCGTCGCGATGCCTGATGTCGGCACCAGTGAGGTGCTGGTGCGCGTCTTGCGCACGGCGCTGTGCGGCTCGGACTTCAAGCTCTGGCACAAGGGTGCCGAGTTCACTGCCGGTCACGAGATCTTTGGCGTGGTCGAGCAGCCCGGCCATCGTCTGCACGGCCGCCGCTGTTGCGTCTACATCCCGCTGCACTGTGACCACTGCGCGGCCTGCAAGCGCGGTGACACCCAGATGTGCCTGGAAGTCTCCAGCCTGATCGGCTGGAACAGGCCGGGTGGCTACGCCGAATACGTGCCGGTGCCGGAAAACTGCCTGCTGCCGGTGCCCGACGATATCGAGGACAGTCTTGCGCCGCTGCTGCTCGACACCATCGGTACATCAGGCCATGCCGTGCGCTTCGTCAGCCGCGTCGTGCCGCCAAGCGAAGCCGGCCCTGTTCTTGTCATGGGCGCAGGACCCGTCGGCCTCGGCGTCGTGCTGGCGCTCCGCGCGCTCGGCTACGACAACATCCATGTCGCCGATCCCAACGCGGCACGCCTCAGAATCGCGCAATCCTTCGGCGCGAAGGCGCACCGCGTTGGCGATACCTCGAAGCGCTTCGCGCTCATCATGGAATGCTCGGGCGCGCATGCGGCGCGCAACCTCGGCATCGAGCTGGTGCTGCCGCGCGGCGCGCTGGTGCTGGTCGGCGAGAACGCCGCGCCCTGGACCATCGAGGAAGGCAAGGTGTTCCGCCGCAAGGATTTCTACATGATCCGGACCTTCTATTTCCCGGTGTCGGATTTCGAACCGAATGTCGAGCTGCTGCGCAAGTACAAGGACGAATACCGCGTTCTCGTCGACGGCGAGTTCGGCCTACAGGCTTTGCCCGAAAATTTCGCCCGCTTCGCCAAGGGCGAGCTGATCAAGCCCGTATTGGCGCTGGACTGAGCGATCATGGCCTCGATCTCGATCCGCAACCTCACCAAACGCTACGGCAATTTCACCGTGATCCCCGATCTCAATCTGGAGATCGCGGACCACGAATTCGTCGTGTTCGTCGGCCCGTCCGGCTGCGGCAAGTCGACCTTGCTGCGGATCATCGCGGGCCTCGAGCCGATCTCGTCGGGCGATCTCTATATCGGCGACAAGCGCGTCAACGGCGTGCAGGCCGCGCAGCGCGACATCGCCATGGTGTTCCAGGATTACGCGCTCTATCCGCACATGCGGGTCTACGACAACATGTCGTTTGCGCTGGAATTGCGGGGCACGCCGAAGGCGGAGATCGACGCGCGGGTGAAGCGCGCCGCCGCTCTGCTGCACATCGAGCCTTATCTGGACCGAAAGCCGAAGGAGCTCTCCGGCGGCCAGCGCCAGCGCGTCGCGATGGGCCGCGCCATCGTGCGCAATCCCAAGGCGTTCCTGTTCGACGAGCCGCTCTCCAACCTCGACGCCAAGCTGCGCGGGCAGGTGCGCGCCGAGATCAAGGCGCTGTCGCAGGAGCTGAAGACCACCATGGTCTTCGTGACCCACGACCAGATCGAGGCCATGACCATGGCCGACCGGATCGTGGTGCTCCAGAGCGGCACGATCCAGCAATACGACACGCCGGAGACGGTCTATGAGCGGCCGGCCAACCAGTTCGTCGCGGGCTTCATCGGTTCGCCCGCGATGAACTTCTTCCCGGTCGAATGGCGCCAGGAGCGCGCGATCCTTTCGCAAGGTGGAACGTTGGTGCCGCTGGACGGAGAGACCGCAGCCCGCCTGAGCAAGGCCGGCGACGCCGTGCTGGGCATTCGCCCCGAGCATTTCGCCGTCGCGCCCGACGCCGCCGATGGCATCGCCATCAATGTCAGGCTGGTCGAGCCGCTCGGTTCGGACACGCTGATTCATTTCGATCTCGCCGGCGTCTCCGCCATCGCGCGGGTCGATCCGTCACTGCGGCCGAAGGTCGGCGATCGGCTCAGCCTCCGTCCGCAGCCGGGCAAGACGCATCTGTTCGATGCCGCCAACGGACAGGTTTTGCGGTGAGCGCGTCGGCGAACATCGGTGATCTCTCGGCGCTGGCCGACGTCGCGTCCGGCGCAAGGCCCGTGCGCGTGATCTGCCTCGGGCTGTCGGCGCTCGACCAGGTCTGGCGCGTCGATCGGCCGTTCGCGGGTGGAAGTGAGAAGATCAAGGCCACCGGCTATGGCACGCTCGGCGGCGGCATGGCCGCCAATGCGAGCGTCGCGGTGGCAAAGCTTGGCGCGTCCGTCGCGTTCTGGGGGCGGGCAGGGAATGATGCCGCCGGGCATGAGATGAAGTCGGCCTTCACCGCTGAAGGCGTCGATGTCGAGAACTTTCGGCTGTTTCCGGATGGCCGCTCGTCGGTGTCAGGCGTCATCGTCGACAGCCACGGCGAGCGGCAGATAGTGAACTTTCGCGGCCTTTATCCTGAAGCCGCGGACTGGCTTCCGCTCGAAGCAGTCGCCCGCGCATCGTCCGTGCTGGCCGACCCGCGCTGGGTCGAGGGCGCCGCGACGCTGTTCCGCGAGGCGCGGGCGCGCGGCATCCCGACGGTGCTTGATGGCGACATGGCCGAACCTGAAGTGTTCGAGCGGCTGCTGCCGCTGACCGATCACGCGATTTTCTCCGAGCCCGCGCTCGCCGCCTTTGCCGGTTCCTCCGATGATAAATCTCTGGCCGCGCTCGCGCGCTTCGGCTGTCGCGTCATCGCCGTCACGCGCGGCGAGGGCGGCGTGAGCTGGTACGAGGACGGCCAGCTGCACCGGCAGGCCGCCTATGTCGTCGATGTCGTCGACACCACGGGCGCGGGCGACGTCTTCCACGGCGCCTATGCGCTGGCGATCGGCGCCGGCTTGGAGGTGCGCGCCGCGATGGCGTTCTCGGCGGCCACGGCCGCCATGAAATGCCGCCACGCCGGCGGCCGCAACGGAATCCCCGATATCAACGAGTGTCTAGTATTTATGAGGACGAAGCCATGAGAACGATTGGAAAGAACCGCGGCCTGGCAAGGCTTGCTGACGCGGACGGCCACTTTCGCATGGTCGCGCTGGATCAGCGACCGCCACTGTTCGATGCTATCGCGAAGGCAAGAGGCATCACGCGGGAGCAGGTCGAATATTCCGACGTCACGGCGGCCAAGCGCCTCCTCGTCGAAAACCTTGCGCCGCATTGCAGCTCGATGCTGTTCGATCCGAATTTCGCCGTGCCTGCCGCGATCGATCTGCTGCCGCCGCGCTGCGGCCTGATCATGACGCTGGAAGAGCACCGCGTCGAAGAGACCGCGGGCGGCCGCAAGTCGCGCGCCATCACCAACTGGAGCGTGGAGAAGATCCGCGCCATGGGCGGCGACGCCGTCAAGGTGCTGGCCTGGTACCGGCCTGACGCCGATGCCGCGGTGAACGAGCATCAGAAGAAGTTCGTGCGCGAGATCGGCGAGGACTGCGCCCGCCACGACATTCCCTATGTGCTCGAGCTGCTGGTCTATCCGTTCCTCGGCAGCGCCAATCATACCGCAGACTACGTAGAATCGCCGGGCAAGCTGCCCGGTCTCGTGATCGACAGCGTGCGCGAGTTTGCCAAGCCCGAATACAACGTCGATCTTCTCAAGCTGGAGAGCCCGCTGGCGGCCAATAGCCTGCCGGCCCGCGACGGCAGCGCGGAGGCGAAAGCCGCGCAGAAGGAGTTCGATGCGATCGGCGATATTTGCCGCGCGCGCAACATCCCTTGGGTGCTGCTATCGGGCGGCGCTGCGCCGGAGAAATTCGAGCGTGTGCTCGACTACTCCTATGCCGCGGGCGCGAGCGGCTTCCTGGCGGGTCGCACCATCTGGCTCGATGCCGTCCTGAAGAACTTCCCGGACCGCGCAGCGGTGTCAGCAAGCCTGCGCAAGGATGGTCTCAACGTGCTGGAACGGCTCAGCGAGCTGACCACGGCCAAGGGCACGGCGTGGAAAGCGCGTTATCCCGTCTTCACCGATATCAAGCAGGAAGGTGACTTCGCGCGCGCCTATTGAGATGGTAGCGGTTCCGCGTGGTCTCATCCCGATCGCAGGATCTGCAACATGACCGACAGCTTCACCATCCGCTCGATCGAGGCGTTCTGCTATCGCTACCCGCTGGCAACGCCGGTGGTGACCTCGTTCGGCAAGATGCTCAACCGTCCCGCCGTCTTCGTTCGCGTGATCGACGAAGACGGCGTCGAGGGCTGGGGCGAAGCCTGGTCGAACTTTCCAGCGCCGGGTGCCGAGCATCGCGCCCGGCTCGTCAACGAGGTGCTTGCGCCGGGCCTCGTCGGGCGCAGGTTCGACGGTCCCGGCCAGGCCTTCGAGGCTCTGACGAAGGGCACCGAGGTCCTCGCCCTTCAATGCGGCGAGCCCGGTCCGTTTGCGCAGGCGATATCAGGTATCGATCTCGCGCTGTGGAACCTCTCCGCACGACGCCAACGCCAGCCGCTGTGGCGGCTTCTCGGCGGGCAGTCGCGCAGGATCAAGGTCTATGCCAGCGGCATCAATCCCGGCGGCGCGGCGCAGACGGCGATGGCCGCGCTCGAGCGCGGCCATCGCGCGTTGAAGCTGAAGGTCGGCTTCGGAGCCGAGACTGACCTCGCCAATCTGACCGCGCTGCGCGCCATCGTCGGTACGGGCATGCTCGCCACCGACGCCAATCAGGGCTGGTCGGTGGATCAGGCACTGGAAATGCTGCCGCACCTCGGCGCATTCGATTTGCGCTGGCTGGAGGAGCCGATCCGCGCCGACCGGCCGCGCGAGGAATGGCGCAGGCTGCGCGCGGCCGCGAAGATGCCGATTGCCGCCGGTGAGAACATTTCCAGCTTGGAAGACTTCAAGGAGGTCCTCGCAGAAGACGTGCTCGGCGTGGTCCAGCCCGACATCGCGAAATGGGGCGGGCTCAGCGCCTGCGCCGCAATCGCGCGCGACATTCTGAAATCGGGCAAGACGTTCTGCCCGCATTATCTCGGCGGCGGCATCGGACTGCTGGCCTCGGCGCATCTGCTCGCCGGCATCGGCGGCGACGGCTGGCTCGAGGTCGACGCCAACGACAATCCGCTGCGCGATCGGTTCTGCGGTGCCGTTGCCAATGTCACTGATGGTACGATCATCCTCGGCGAGGAACCGGGGCTCGGGTTCACGCCAGACCTGACAGGGATCGCGAACTATCGCAGCCTGTAGACGGCTCCGACACCGGCGTCGCCGCGCACCGCGCCGGCGAGTTTCCCCTTGCGTTCTATTCCTTGTCGCGGAAAGCTCCCGGGACGATGGGCAGCCGCATCACATTTCATAGCGGCGGCCCGAGCCATGTCCTGTTGCGCTTGAAAATCAAAGTTCGTTCTGCTCATTAGAGGGCTGAAATTGCGCTGCAACATGCGCAAAAAAGCCCATCGACTAAAGTCGATAGTCAGCGAGGAAACGAAATTATGCGCAAGCTCACTTTGGCCATTGCCGTGATCGCCCCGATGCTCGGTCATGCCGCGTCGGCCGAGGACACCATCAAGATCGGCTATATCGATCCGCTCTCGGGCGGCGGCGCCAGCGTCGGCGAAGGTGGTTTGAAGACATTCCAGTATCTGGCCGACGAGCTCAACGCCAAGGGCGGCATCCTTGGCAAGAAGATCGAGATCGTTCCGCTCGACAACAAGACCAATCCGCAGGAGAGCCTGGTGCAGGCCCAGAAGGCGATCGACGCCGGGGTCCACTACATCACGCAGGGCAACGGCTCGTCCGTCGCCGCGGCGCTGTCGGATTTCGTCACCAAGAACAACACGCGCAATCCCGGCAAGGAAGTCCTGTACTTCAACTACGCCGCCGTCGATCCGAGCCTGACCAACGAGAAGTGCAGCTTCTGGCATTTCCGCTGGGATGCGAGCTCGGACATCAAGATGGAGGCGCTCACCAGCTACATGAAGGACGTCCCGTCGATCAAGAAGGTGTATCTGATCAACCAGGACTATTCGTTCGGTCAGTCCGTCCGCACCGATGCGCGCAAGATGCTCGGCGCCAAGCGCCCCGACATCCAGATCGTCGGCGACGAGCTGCACCCGCTGCTCAAGGTCACCGACTTCTCGCCCTACATCGCCAAGATCAAGGCGTCCGGCGCCGACAGCGTCGTCACCGGCAATTGGGGCCAGGACATCGCGCTGCTGCTCAAGGCCGCCGCGGATGCCGGTCTGAAGGTCAACTGGTACACCTATTATGCGGGTGGCGCCGGCGGTCCGACCGCGATCAAGCAGACCGGTCTCGATCACCAGGTCTTCCAGATCACCGAGGGCTTCGCCAATTCGGGCAACCAGGCCGCGATGGACTTCGAGAAGTCCTTCCGCGCCAAGGCCAACATGTCGCTTTGGTATCCGCGTGCGGTCAACGAGATGCGCATGTTCAAGGCCGCGGCCGAGAAGGCCAATTCGATCGAACCCGTGAAGGTGGCGGCGGCGCTTGAGGATCTGAAGTTCGAGGTTCTCGACGGCGGCCAGGGTCTGATGCGCAAGGACGACCACCAGTTCTTCCAGCCGATCTACATCTCCTCCTTCGGTAAGCTCGCCGCCAACGAGCCGTTCGACGAGGAGAACACCGGTTGGGGCTGGCACCTGGTCTCGAAGGTCGACACGCCGCAGGCCATGGTCTCCACGACCTGCAAGATGGTGCGGCCGTAATCACGACATCCGTCGTTTTCCCGCGGCCGCCATCGGTCGCGGGAAAATGGCGGCCGGACGACGTTTGATTGGACGATGTTCACCCGGGGCCATTAGGCCCCGGCCGGAGACGAGTGCGCTGTGCTTGAACTCATTGTCATTTCGACCCTGAACGGTGTGCTGTTCGGCATGCTGCTGTTCCTGCTGTCGAGCGGGCTGACCGTCATCTTCAGCATGATGGGCGTGCTCAACTTCGCCCATGCCAGCTTCTACATGCTCGGCGCGTTCTTCGGCTTCCAGCTCACCAAGTGGATCGGCTTCTGGCCGGCGCTGGTGCTCGCGCCGCTGCTGGTCGGTGCGATCGGCATGGCGGTGGAGCGCTACGGCCTGCGCAACACCCATAAGCACGGCCATGTCGCTGAATTGCTGCTGACGTTTGGTCTGGCGTTTGCGATCGAGGAAATCGTCTCGATGATCTGGGGCAAGAGCCCGGTCGACTACCGCGTCCCGGCGCTGCTCGACTTCCCGGCCTTCACGATCTTCTCGACCAACTATCCCGCCTACAAGATCTTCATGCTGGCCGTGTCGGTCGTGATCTTCGTCGCGCTCCTGATCGTGCTCAAGCGCACCCGCGTCGGCCTGATCGTGCAGGCGGCGTTGACGCATCCGCACATGGTCGGGCATCTCGGCCACAATGTCGGGCGCGTGTTCATGGTGGTGTTCGGCGTCGGCAGCGCGCTCGCCGGCATTGCCGGCGTCATTGCCGGTCCGGCCCTGGTGACGCAGTCGGACATGGCCGCGGCACTCGGTCCCATCCTGTTCGTCGTCATCGTGTTCGGCGGCCTCGGCTCCTTGCCCGGCGCTTTCATCGCCTCGCTGGTCATCGGCCTGGTGCAGACCTTTGCGGTGGCGCTGAACGGCTCGCTGGCGAGTGCATTCGGACCGCTCGATCCGTCGGCGGGGCCGTCCGTGCTCACCGACATCTGGAATGTCACGATCGCGCAGGTCGCGCCGATCGTTCCCTATATGCTGCTGGTGCTCATTCTGATCGTTCGCCCCATGGGCCTGATGGGGACGCGCGAGTCATGACGACTGTAAAGAGTTCGGCATCGAAGGACACCGCGACGCCCGCCGGCGGCAGCCTGCGCTTCTATGGTGTCTGGCTGATGGGGATCGCCGCGCTGATCGTCCTGCCGATGATCTTCTCCTCCGGCGGCTCGCTGACGTCGTTCAGCCTGATCGGCATCGCGATCGTCTTCGCGCTCTCCTACAATATCCTGCTCGGCCAGACCGGCCTGTTGTCGTTCGGCCACGCCGTGCACTACGGTCTCGGCGGCTTCGCGGCCTGTCACATGATGAACGCCGTGGTCTCGCACGGCTGGCCGATCCCGCTGCCGTTCATCCCGCTGTTCGGCGGGATCGGTGGTCTGGTTTTCGCGATCATCATCGGCTGGGTCATGACCAAGCGCGCCGGCACCGTGTTTGCGATGATCTCGCTCGGCATCGGCGAATTGGTGGCGTCGTCCTCGCTGATCCTGCGTTCGGTGTTCGGCGGCGAAGCCGGCATCACCACAGATCGCACCGCGCTGCCCAAGATGTTCGGCTGGTCGTTCGGGCCGCAGCTTCAGGTGTACTATTTGATCGCGTTCTGGCTGGTGCTGTCGGCGATCGCGATGTACGCGCTGACGCGGACGCCGCTCGGGCGGATCAGCAACGCGGTCCGCGACAATCCCGAGCGCGTCCAGTTCATCGGCTACGATCCTCACGTGGTCCGCTATCTCGCCTTCTGCTTTGCCGGGTTCTTCGCCGGCGTCGCCGGTGGCCTCGCCGCGATCAATTTCGAGATCGCGAACTCCGCCTATCTCGGCGCGATCCAGTCCGGCCTCGTGCTGTTCTCCACCTTCATCGGCGGCACCGCCTATTTCTTCGGCCCGATCCTCGGCGCGATCCTCGTCACCTATCTCCAGCTCGGGCTGACCAGCGTCACCAGCGTCTGGCAGCTCTATTTCGGCATCATCTTCATCGGAATCGTGATGTTCTCGCCCGGCGGCATCGCCGGCCTGCTGATGATGCACCGGCCGCTGGTTCGCGCGGGAACGTTGTGGACCGTGATCCCGTCCTATCTCGTCGCTGTTGTGCCGACCGTGGCGCTCGCCTGCGGCGTCATCCTGACCATCGAGACGGTCGCGCGCTATTCCGGCGGCGAAGCCATCAACCTGTTTGGCATTCCCTTCAACCCGAAATCGCCGGTGACATGGATTTCTGCCGCGGTCCTCGTGGTCGGCGGCGCGTTCGTCGCGCGGATGACTTGGCGGCGGATTGCGGACGCGTGGGACAGGGCTGCGACTGTCGCCCGTGACCGGGGGTATCTGGCATGAGCGAAGCCAAGGCCACAGCCATCGAAGTCCGCGCCGTCGAAAAGCGCTTCGGCAATGTCGGCATCATCCGTGACCTCAATCTCAGCGTCACCAAAGGCGAGCGTCACGCCGTCATCGGTCCGAATGGCGCCGGAAAATCCACGACGTTCAACCTGATCAGCGGCCACATCCAGCCGACCTCGGGCGAGGTGAAGCTGAACGGCGATGTGATCTCGGGTCTGCGGCCGTTCGAGATCAACCGGCGCGGCCTGTCGCGCTCGTTCCAGGTCACCAACGTGTTCGCCCGCATGTCGGTCTGGGAGAACGTCCGCTGTGCCGTGCTGTGGGCGACGGGACATCGCTACGCCTTCTGGAAGAACGTCGACAGCCTGCCGGAGGTGCGCGAACGCACGGCGCAGATCCTCGATGACATCCATCTGACGCATCGGCGCGACGTTCCGGCGGGACTTCTGACCTACGCCGAGCAGCGCGAGCTCGAGATCGGCATCACCATCGCGAGCGGGGCGACCGTCGTCATGCTGGACGAGCCGACCGCCGGCATGAGCCACGCCGAAACCGACCGCGCGGTGGCGCTGATCCGGCGGCTGACCGAGGGCAAGACCCTCGTCATCGTCGAGCACGACATGAGCGTCGTGTTCGGCCTTGCCGACCGCATCTCGGTTCTCGTTTACGGCCACATCATCGCATCGGGCACGCCGGAAGAGATCCGGCGCGATCCGAAGGTCAAGGAAGCCTATCTCGGCGAGGAAGCGCACTGATGCTCGAGGTCAGGGATCTCCACGCCTATTACGGCAAGAGCCACATCCTTCAGGGCGTCGACCTCGATGTCGCCGCGGGTGAGGTCGTGAGCCTGCTCGGCCGCAACGGTGTCGGCCGCTCCACCACGGTCAAGGCGATCATGGGCGAGGTCGCCCCGCAAGGCACGATCCGCTTCAAGGGCAAGGACATCGCCGGCCTGCCCAGCTACAAGATCGCGCGCCTTGGCCTCGGCTATGTGCCCGAGCATCGCGACATCTTCCCGAGCCTGACGGTTCGCCAGAACCTCCTGCTCGGCGTCAAGGACACGCGCCGCCCCGGCAAATGGCGGCTGCAGGACATGCTCGACATGTTCCCCAATCTCGCCGCGCGCGCCGATACGGCCGCGGGCGTTCTGTCCGGCGGCGAGAAACAGATGCTCACGACCTGCCGGACGTTGATGGGCGACCCCGATCTCATCATGATCGACGAGCCGACCGAAGGCCTGGCGCCGCTGATCGTGCAGCAGGTCGGCGATCTCATCGCCCGCATCGCGCAGGCCGGCGTTGCGATCCTGCTGGTCGAGCAGAAGCTGTCGATCGCGATGCGCATCTCCAAGCGCGTCTACATCATGGGGCATGGCCGCGTCGTGTTCGAGGGAACGCCCGACGAGCTGAAGGCCAATGCCGCCGTGCGACAGGAATGGCTCGAGGTCTGACGCTCACTTTGTCGTGTGACGCGCCGTAAAACTGAACGGCTGCAAGCTGCGCATACGCATCTGAATTCTTCGCTACATCTCACGCTTCATAATCAAGGTATCGTCGCACTCGCCGGCATCGCCATCGATGCGGCCGATGAAAACCAAGAAGAAAGTGGAGGGCGCCGGCGGCAGCCTGTGAGCTCGCGCGTCGATGCGTCTTGCCTGGGAAGGAGATGCCGAGCATGCCGGGAAAACAGCTGGTCCGTGGAGCTGTCGCTCTATTGGCAATCGTGGGGGCTGCTTCGGCCGCACGCGCCGGAAATTACGACACCGGCGCGACCGATACGAGCATCAAGCTCGGGCAGACCATGCCCTATTCGGGACCGGCCTCCGCCTATTCCGCGATCGGCCGCGCCGAGATCGCCTATTTCAAGATGCTCAACGACAAGGGCGGCATCAACGGCCGCAAGGTCGAGCTGCTCAGCATGGACGACGGCTATTCGCCGTCGAAGACGGTCGAGCAGGTCAGGCGCCTCGCCGAGAGCGACGAGGTGCTGGCGATGTTCTCGATGCTCGGCACCGGCCCGAATATCGCGGCGCAGAAATATCTCAACGCCAAGAAGATCCCGCAGCTGTTCCCGTCGAGCGGCGCCAGCCGCTGGAACGATCCGCAGCATTTCCCCTGGACGACGGGTTCGCAGCCGACCTACCGGACCGAGGGACGCATCTACGCCAAGTGGATTCTGGCGAACAAGCCGAATGCCAAGATCGCCGTCATCACGCCAAACGAAGATCCGGGCCGCGACTATCTCGCCGGCTTCAAAGAAGGCCTCGGCGAGCACGTCAACCAGATCGTGTCGGAGGCCACCTACGAGACGTCGGATCCGACCGTGGATTCCCAGATCGTCAAGTTCAAGGCCGCCGGCGCCGACGTCGTCTTCAATGAGTGCACGCCGAAATTCGCGGCGCAAGCGATCAAGAAAATCGCCGAGCTCGGCTGGAAGCCGCAGATCATCCTTCCCGCCGTCTCCAACTCGGTCGGCTCCGTGCTGGTGCCGGCCGGGCTCGACAATTCCGTCGGCATCGTCACTGGCGCCTTCCAGAAGGACCCCGGCGATCCGCGCTGGGAGAATGATGCCGGCATGAAGGCCTGGCGTGAATGGATGAAGACCTACAATTCAGGCGCCGATCCCGCCGACGTCTTCAACGTCACCGGCTACACCATGGCGCAGATCATGGAGCTGGTGCTGCAGCGCGCCGGCAACGATTTGACCCGCGCGAACCTGATGAAGCAGACGCAATCCTTCAAGGACATCGAGCTGCCGATGCTGCTGCCGGGCATCAAGCTGAACACTTCGGCCGAACAGGTGACGCCGATCCGTCAGTTGCAGATGGCGCGGTTCAACGGCAAGTCCTGGGAGCTGTTCGGCGACGTGCTCGGCGAATAGGATCGACGTCTCGTGACAGGCGGGCAGGGCATCAGCCTTGCCCGCTTGCAATTGCCCCACTCGACCTTCCTCCAGCCACAGTGAAAAGACGATGACAGCGACCGGCCCCCTCAGCGGTATCCGCGTTCTCGATCTGACGAGCGTGCTGTTCGGTCCCTATGCCGCGCAGATGCTCGGTGACTGGGGCGCCGATGTCATCAAGGTCGAGCCGCCCGCCGGCGACACCTGGCGTTATACCGGCGTGTTCCGGAATCGCGGCATGAGCGGCCAATTCATGGCGGTCAACCGCAACAAGCGCAGCCTGGCGCTCGATCTGAAGCATCCGGACGGCAAGGCCGCGCTGGCCAGGCTGATCCCGACGGTCGATGCGCTCGTCACCAATGTGCGGCCTGCGGCGATGGCGCGGCTCGGCTTCGGCTATGAAGCCTGCGCAAAACTCAACCCGCGGCTGATCTATGCTGCCGCGACCGGCTTCGGCCAGGACGGCCCGTGGGCGGCGCGCCCCGCCTTCGACGAGATCATCCAGGCCGCGTCAGGCCTGGCGTCCTCGATCGGATCGGACGAGGAGCCGGAATTCATCCCGAGCCTCGTCGGCGACAAGATCTGCGCCATGGCGATGGTCGGCGCGGTGTCCGCGGCTCTGTTCCGGCGCGAGCGAACCGGGCAGGGCCAGATGGTCGAGGTGCCGATGCTGGAGACGATCGCGGGCTTCAACAGCATCGAGATGCTGGGCGGGCACGCCTTCGATCCGCCGATCGGCCCGACCGGCTACAAGCGGATGAAGAACCGGCGCCCGGTGCAGACCAAGGACGGCTGGCTGACGATGCTGCCTTATTCCGGGGACAATTGGTGCGCCTTCTTCGAGGCCGTCGGCCGCCCCGAACTGAGCGACGAGCTCGGCGTGCGCGATCCGGTGCTGCGCTCGCAAAACATCGACAAGATCTACGACCGCATGAGCGAGATCGGCCCGACCCGCACCACGGCGGAGTGGGAAGAGCTGTTGCTGGGGCTGGACGTGCCGCACACCGCCTTTGCCCGGCTCACCGAGATCGGTGAGCAGCCGCATCTTGCGGCGGTCGGGCTGTTTGCGGATATCGATCATCCTACCGAAGGACGGATCCGGCAGGCGCGGCCCGCGACGAAGTTCTCGGAAAGCCCGGCCGGTATCCATCGCATGGCGCCGCGCCTCGGCGAGCACTCGCGCGAGGTGCTCCGCGAGGCCGGCCTGAGCGAGGCCGAAATCCAGGCGTTCGTCGACAGCAAGGCGGTTGGTGTCGCCCCTTGAGCCGGTCGGTGCTCAGGGACCGTCACACATCTCTGTGATGACGGTCACATCCTGCTGCTTCGAGCAGGTCTAGTATGGGGTTGTTCATCAAAGCCCGGATTCGATCATGGCCACGACCGATCTTGCCTTCGTTTTGCGCAAGCTGGGTCTTGCCGCCGCTCTCATCTGTGTCCTCCTCAGCCTCACAGTGTTCGCAGTGTTGCTCGTGAGGGAGCATGACCCGGTCGGGCAGGCTGCCTTGCGGGCTCTGCCCCTCATGGCCTTTGCGTTATTCGGCGTGTTCGGCGCTGCAATGACGCGGCTGATCGGGCGTCGGACCTGTTAGCGGCGCCAAAACCGGACATTCTGCCGCAGCGATTCGCCGCCAGCTCCGGACCAGCCCCGGCTCCGGGCCATCTTCCGCCTTTCCAAGCCGTCGTATATGAGAGATTTGCCGCCGGACCGGACTGAATATTGCCGGATACGGAACGCAAGGTGGCTGCGATTTCTTAATCCAGAGATCGCAATCTCAGACTTAAGGCGCGGACTGGTACTGGACCGGGGTATGGCATGAAAGACCTGATGACGACGGCGCAATCCACCACGGCGATGCGGCGTTGGCGGCCTCCCGGACTCGTTGCGCTGGCTGCGGTCGCCGCCCTGACGGCGCTGACCGGCAGCGCCGAGGCGGCCAAGCAGGCGCGCCAGCCGGTCGAGGCGGTGGCGCCGCGCGAGGCCGGTGAACCGATCATGGCGATCGTGTCGATCAAGAGCCAGCAGGTCACCTTCTACGATGCCGACGGCTGGATCCTGCGCGCGCCGGTCTCCACCGGTACCACGGGCCGAGAGACGCCGGCCGGCGTCTTCGCCATCGTCGAGAAGGACAAGGACCACCGCTCGACCATGTATGACGATGCCTGGATGCCGAACATGCAGCGCATCACCTGGAACGGCATCGCGCTGCATGGCGGGCCGCTGCCCGGCTATGCCGCCTCGCACGGCTGCGTGCGCATGCCCTTCAATTTCGCCGAGGGCCTGTTCGACAAGACGAACATCGGAATGCGGGTGATCATCTCCCCGAACGACGCGGCTCCGATCGATTTCACTCATCCCTCGTTGTTCGTGCCGAAGCGCGAGGCCATCGCGGCAGTGCCGAGCCGGGCCGACAAGCTCTCTGCCGAAGCCGAGGAGGCGACCCAGGCCGCCGCCGAAGCCAAGAAAGCTGCGGCCGCAGCCGCGAAGGAGGCCGCGTCGCTTCCCGCGTCGCTGCGCAAGCTGGAACAGCAGAAGGCCAAGGCCGATGCCGAGCTCGCCTTCGCGGACAAGAAGGTCGCAGGTGCAAAGACCGATCAGGCGCGGGCACAGGCCGAGGAGTTGAAGCAGAAGGTTGCCACCAAGGCCGCAGACGCAGCATCGGCGCTCGATGCCGCCAAGGCCGCCGCGCAGCCGAAGCGCGACGCCGTCGCTGCCACGAAAGAAGCCGCGAAGGTCGCGGCAACCAGGAAGGCCGATGCGGTGACGGCTGCGACCGACGCCAAGCTCGCGCTCGAGCCGGTCTCGGTCTACATCAGCCGCGCGACGCAGAAGCTCTATGTGCGGCGGAACACGCACAAGCCGGCGCCGGATGGCGGCGGCGAGGTGTTCGACACCAGCATCGAGGTCCCCGTCACGATCCGCAATCCCGACCAGCCGCTCGGCACGCACATCTTCACCGCGATGGCGAAGACCGATACCGGCCTGCGCTGGAGCGTGGTCACGATCGAAAGCGGCGACGACGCCAAGGACGCGCTCGACCGCATCACCATCCCGCGGGACGTTTGGGATCGCATCGGGCCGACCGCATTGCCGCGCTCGTCCATCATCATCTCGGACGAGCCGTTGAGCGCCGAGACCAACTACCGCACCGAGTTCGTCGCGGTGCTGAGCAATCATCCGCAGGGCGGCTTCATCACGCGCAAGCCGACCGCGCCGCCTCCCATGGACGTTGCCAGCGACGACAGCTGGGCCAATGGCGGCAACGGCTTCGGCTTCTTCTTCCAGCAGCGCGATCAATATCCGCAGCCCGTCAATCCGCGCCGGCGCGGCCAGTACCAGTATTATCAGCCGGCGCAACCGATGCAGCGGAGTTTTTGGTAAGGCGCGGCAGACCGGGGCCCGCAATTACCGGCGGGCTTCGATCACGATAGCCTGGATCTTGCCCTCGACCGCACCGGATCCGTGGCGCGTTCGGAGCGCCTCGGCAACGAAGTCGGTTGCAGCCTGAAGCTTGCTGGCATCCCTGGCCTCGATCTCGCTGCGCAGCGGCGTGCCCTGGCAGAGCGCGATCGCGACGTACTCGGCCGACGGCGCGCGGCTGATTTCGGATCGCGTTTCGATCGCGATGTCGCGGAAGCCCGCACGTTCGAGGTCGGCGCTGATGACGGCCTTGTCGTGATAGCCGTGCGGCGTCCGGATCATGAAGCGCGGGGGATCGTCGGGAAACATCTTGCCGAGCGCGGCAGTCGCTTCTTGCGAGAGCACATTGTCCTCGATGCGATCCCAGACGTTGAACACGAACGTGCCGCCGTCCTTCAGGACGCGCTTCACCTCCTCGTAAGCTTTGACACGGTCCGGAAAGAACATCGCGCCGAACTGGCAGCAGACCAAGTCGAACTCGGCGTCGCCGAACGGCAGCGCCATTGCATCCGCCTGGCGCCAGCTGATGCGATCGTCACCCACCTGACGCTGCGCGGCGACTGCAAGCATCGGCTCGTTGAGGTCGGTCGCGACGTAACGGACGCCGCGCGGCAACGCCGCCGCCACGGCGCGCGTGACGGCGCCGGTGCCGGCTGCGATCTCGAGCAGCGTGGAGGGGGCTCGCGCGGCGACGCGCCTTGCGATGTCCTCCGCATAGACGGAGAAGATCATCGGCACCAGATATTCGTCGTAGAGCTTCGGGATCGAGCCGGCGAAAACCTTGTCAGTGCTAGACATGCTTGCCTCGCTGAAGGTTCGGACACGAGGCTCATGCTACCATGGATCGCAGTCTCACCGCACCGGCAGCTTGTTCCGGTCGCAATCCAGCGATCGGATTTAAGGTTTCGCGCCGCCGACCTCGCGGATCGCTCGCGTGCCGTCCCAGTTCATCGCCGCCTGCCGGACCTTCTCGAAGAACGGCCCCTTGGTGCCGCTGATGTCGGAGATCTCGACGATGGTTCCTGGATGCGCCTGCGTGTCGAAATAGGCAAAGCGCCCCTTGTCGCCGCCGATCTGGCCCTCATGGCCGACCTTGTAGCCGAGCCCGATCGCTCTGTCGTAGAGCGCCTGGTAGTCGTGGCTCCAATAGGACATGTGCTGCAGGCCTTCGTGGCCGGCGTCCAGAAACTCCTTGTACAGCGAGGGCGCGTCGTTGCGCTGCTGGATCAGCTCGATCTGGAGATCGCCGGAATTGGCCAGCGCAATGCTCATCTCGACCGCGGAATCCTGGCCGCGATGGCGGAACCAGTCGGTCTTGACGCGGTCCATGTAGTACCAGGGACCGACGCCCATCACATCGATCCAGTGCGTCATCGCGGCCTGGATGTCCCGCACCACATATCCGTTCTGGCGCACCGCGCCGAAGATGCGGCTCATGCCCGCGCTCCCTTACTCATCTTGCCCACTTGACCTCGATTCACTTCACTTCACTTCACTTCACCTCAATGCCTGCGTCCTTGGCAACCTGCTTCCAGGCCGCGATGTCCCGGGCGTTGATGTCACGCTGCTCGTCGCCGGGCACGAATTGCGGCGTGATGCCGAGCCCCAGCAGCTTCTGCTTCACCTCGGCATCGCCGAGCGCGTCCTTCAGCGCCGCGGACAGTTTTTGCGCGACCGGCGGTGCGAGTCCCGCCGGCGCATACATCGCCCATGACAGGCTGCGGTCGAACGCCACGCCCTGTTCCTTGTAGGTCGCGACCTCAGGCAGGCTCGGCGAGCGCTCGCCACAGGCGGCCAGCGCCTTGATCGAGCCGTCCTTGACGAGCGGCGTCGCGGTCGCCATGTCGAGCGTCGCCAGCGAAATGTGGCCGCCGAGCAGGTCGCCCGCAAGCTTTGCAATGCCGTTGAACGGCACATGCTCCATCTTGATGCCGGTCTGCTGCATCAGGATTTCCGCGCAGAATTGGCCGGTCGAGCCGACGCCCCAGCTGCCGTACTGGATCGGTTCGCCCTTCCTGGCCAGCGCGATCAGGCTCTTGATGTCATTGGCGGGAAAGTCCTTGGTTGCCACCAGCATGATCGAGGACGTCCCGACGCGGCCGATGGTCGTGAAATCCTTGATCGGGTCGTAGGCCAGCTTTGGATAGATCGCAGGCGCCAGCACATGCGTGGTCATGCCGCCGACCGTGATGGTGTAGCCGTCATTCGCTGATGTCGCGACCATCTGCGTGCCGAGTGTGCCGGCGGCACCCGTGTGGTTCTCGATATAGATGCTCTGTCCCAGCGTCTTGCCCATCTTGTCGGCGAGCAGCCGCCCGACCACGTCGCCGCCGCCGCCAGCCGCGTAAGGCAGCAGCATCTTGATCTTGTGCGTAGGATAGGCGGCGGGATCCTCGGCGCGCGACGGCAGCCCCGCCGACAGCAATGCGAGAAATGAAAGCGTGACGGTGCGCAGCATCATGATGGAATTCCCTAATCTTCGAAACGAAATCTGTAGGCATCGCCGTGCC
The DNA here is from genome assembly GCF_024199855.1 of Bradyrhizobium sp. CCGB20. Classification (NCBI taxonomy): domain Bacteria; kingdom Pseudomonadati; phylum Pseudomonadota; class Alphaproteobacteria; order Hyphomicrobiales; family Nitrobacteraceae; genus Bradyrhizobium; species Bradyrhizobium sp. CCGB20. The sequence goes on from NZ_JANADN010000001.1 coordinate 2,015,346, forward strand.
TGACAACGCGACCCGCGGTCGGTGCTGGAAAATGACCGGTGAGCAGATAGCTTGGCGTATCGGCAAGCTCTTCCAGAAGCGCCATTCGCGTTGCGACCGCCGCGGCCGGATCGACATCGGCGGCATTCGACAGCCACGGCGCGGCGCACTGGATGGGATGATGGATGACGTCGCCCGACATCACCGCGTGATCATGGCCGCCGTTGAGATGGATCTGCATGTTGCCGGCGGTGTGGCCTGGTGCCGGCGCGAATCGCAAGGCCGCATCGCGCTCGCTAAACAGGCGGTGATCGGTCTCGACCAGTTCAGCCTGGCCCGCGGCGACCACCGGCAGCACGGAATCCTCGAACGAGCCGTGGTTCACGGGACTCTTCGGCGCGGCATTGTGCGCGGCTTCGAAGTGGCGATATTCGGCGCGGCCCATCAAATAGCGCGCGTTGGGGAAGGTCGGTACCCAGCGGCCGTCCACGAGCCGCGTATTCCAGCCGACGTGATCGACGTGCAGATGCGTGCACATCACGAAGTCGACCTCTTCAGGCGTGACGCCGAGCGCCTGCATGTTCTCAAGGTAAGGCTGGTTGAGGTCATTCCACGCCGGCACCCGCGGCCGCTTCTTGTGATTGCCGCAACAGGTGTCGACGATGGCGGTCCAGCGCGGCGTGCGAACGAGATAGGAGTGGTGGCTGAGGATGAAGCGGCCGGTCTCCGGCTCGATATAGCGGTGATCGAGCCAGCTGCGGTTCTCCGCGATCACCTCGTCGGTGACGTTGGCGAACAGCCAGGTCTTGTCGAACGCAAGCGAAGCGATCTCGCTGACGAGATCCACCCGCATGCTGCCGATCCGCAACCCCCGCATTGGCTCAGTTCTTCAGGAGGTCGCCGAACGGCACCCAGCGGGTACCGTCGAAGCGGATCAGCTGGAGGCTCGTCATCGGAGTATAGTGCTCGGGCGAGTTGTTCACCGCGGTCCCGTTGATCAGCATCGGCAGGCGCACGTCCTTCATCGTCGTCGCCTGCTTCATCACATTGGCGCGGGTGAGGTCGTTGCCGGAGGCCTTCAGCACCGTCACTAGGGTCTGGGCGATGGTGTAGCCATAGACGTTGAGCCAGTCGCTCTTGTTGGCGTCCGGCATGTACTTGTCCATGAAGGCGGCCCATTCCTTGTAGCCGGCATCGTCCTTCGAGGCCGGATCGGTCGCGTCCTTCAGATACTGGCTGGAGATGACGCCGGTGGAGTTGTCCTTGCCGGCCGGCTCCAGTACGCCGCTGATCGAGGCCGAGACGTTGGAGATGATGGTGACGGGCTTCCAGCCGATCTCGCCGATCTTGCGGATCGCCTGCGCGGCAAATTTCGGCGTCGCCGCCACCAGCACGACGTCCGCGCCGGCGGTCTTCAGTTGCAGGATCTGGGTGTCGACGGTCGGCGCCGAGGTCTCATAGGCCGCGCGCGCGACGATCGCTTCGCCACCGCCGAGCCCTTCCTCCAGCGCTTTCAGATAGTCCTTGCCGAGATCGTCGTTCTGGTAGAGCACGCCGATCTTCGCATTGGCGTGGCTCGCCTTGATGTATCTGGCGTACGCGACGGCCTCGTCGCGATATGTCGGCTGCCAGCCGACGGTCCAGGGAAAGTTCTTGGGATCGTCCCATTTCGCGGCGCCCGAGCCGAGGAACAGCTGCGGCACCTTGCGGTCGTTGAGATATTTGTGCACGGCGCTGTTGGTCGGCGTGCCGACGCCGCCGAAGATCAGCAGCACTTCCTCGCTCTCGACCAGGCGCCGCGTCTGCTCCACCGTCTTCGGCGGGCTGTAGGCATCGTCCGCGATGATCATCTGGATGCGCCGCCCGTTGACGCCGCCGTCGTCGTTCACCTTGCGAAAATAGGCCTCCGCGGATTTCGCGATCTGCGCGAACGCCGACACCGGGCCGCTGAGCGGCGCGGTGGTGCCGATCCTGATGGTCTTGTCGTCGGCACCGGGATCGAATTTCGCGGTTTGGGCAGAAGCGGTGCTGGCTGCGAGCAGCGGCAACAGGATGCAGGCCGCACCCAGGCGAACGCGGGCAAAGCGCGCCATGACGTCGTCTCCCAAAATTGCTCTCCGCCTCTCATGGAGCGGAGTTGAAACGCGAGAACAGCGCCCGAAAGCGGACTTGCGGGCCGCGACCGTTGTCGCCAGACTGGCGAAACGAACGATCGTTCGTACGGTTGACTAGCGAACGATCGTTCGTTAGTCAAGCCGGATGGCTGTCCACACCTCCAGCGCAGCGGAAGCTGCTGCGCCCACCACCCGCGAGCGCATCCTCACCGAGGCGCTCGATCTGTTCGCACAGAGCGGCTATGGCGGCGCCTCGATGCGCGAGCTGGCGCGTCGCGTCGGCATCCGCGAAAGCAGCCTCTACAATCATTTCTCCGGCAAGGCCGCGATCCTGGAAGCGATCGTCAGCGAGCACGGTCCGGCCAGCTCGGCGAGCCGGCTGGAGGAGCCGCGCTACAGGCAGCTCGCGCGCCAGCCCGCCGCGTTCTGCCGGCAGTTTGCATTGGACCTCGTCGAGCAATGGTCCGACCCGCGCGAGCACCAGTTCCAGAAGGTCATCACCGCCGAGCGTAACCGCGTACCCGGCATTCGCGCCAAATTCGCCGACCATTTCTATGCGCGCGAGCAGAGCATGATGACGGATTATTTTCGCGGCTTTGCGCTCGCCGGTTTGGTCAAGACGCCTGACCCGCGCGAGACCGCGCGCCTGTTCGCCGCCGGCCTGATCTACATCCGCCTCGAGCATTACGTGATGGGCGCGGCACCTTCGCCGCGGCCGAAGGTGATCGAGGCGATCGACCGCTATCTCGCCTTCTTCCTGTCGCTGATCGCGGCGGATGGCGGCACGAACGACAACAAGAAACGAAAAACCAAGGGAGAGAATCGTGGCAAGGCTGCCCCTGATTGATCCGGAAACGACGAGCGGCGACATCCGTGCCTCGTTCGACCGCATGCCGGTCAAGCTCAATATCTTTCGTATGATGGCCCATGCCGAGGCCAACATGATCCCGGCGATGCGGCTCGGCAATTCGATCCTGCACAAGCAGAAGCTCAGCGCGGTCAACCGCGAGCTTTTGATCCTGCAGGCCGCCCAGCTCGAAGGCGGCGCCTATGAATGGCGCCAGCACGTGCCGATCGCGCTCGGCGTCGGCTGCACGCAAGCGCAGATCGATGCGGTCGAGCGCAGCGACTATGATACCGCCGCGTTGAGCGAGGCCGAGCGCGCGCTGCTGAAGTTCGGCCGCGAGGTTGTCGAGAACGTCCGCGTGCCCGAGACGACGTTCGCTGCCATGCGAAAACATTTCAGCGACCAGGAGATCGTCGAGTCCATCGTCGCGCTTGGCTTCTACATGATGATGGCGCGTCTCACCGAGGCGACCGAGACCGATCTCGATCCGGCAGCGGGCATGAAGGTCTATGACGGCGGCAAGAAGTAGGCGGCTGAGATGACGGATACCGACAGCAAACCGGAGCGCTACGTCCGTCCGCCGAGCGCGGAGTCCTTGGGCGAGGCGCCGGGCAGGGGACGCCTGAAGGGGCGCCGCATCCTGATCGTCGGCGGCGGCCAGCGCGTGTTCGACGCCGCCACCGATCCGATCGGCAACGGCCGCGCCATGAGCATTCTGTGCGCACGCGAGGGCGCGAAGGTCGCTGTCGCCGACCTCAACCACACGTCCGCGCAGCAGACCGTCAAGCACATCACCGACGAAGGCGGCGAGGGCTTTGCCATCACGGCCGACGTCACATCAGAGGCTGACGTCCAGCGCATGATCGACGAAGCCCACCGCGCCATGGGCGGGCTCGACGGCATGGTCATGAACATCGGTACCTTCGGCAAGACCGGGCTCGATAACGTCAGCCCCGAGGAGTGGAACAGGATCTACGACGTCAACGTCCGCGGCCCGATGCTGTGCTGCCGCGCGGCCCTGCCGAAATTCGACAACGGCGGCGCCATCGTCTTCATCTCATCCATTGCCGCACTGAAAGCCGGTTCGCAGATGGCGGTGTACGATTCCTCCAAGGCCGCACTCGGCGGCCTGATGCGCAACATCGCCCATCTCGGATCGCGCCGCGGCATCCGCGCCAACCTCGTCTATCCCGGTCTCGTCGACACTCCCAACGGCCGTGAAGCCGGCGCCGGCCGTCCCAACCGCGGCAAGGGCCACGTCCCCTTCGGCCGCCAGGCCACCGCGTGGGAGATCGCCTATGCCGTGCTGTTCTTCCTGTCGGACGAAAGCGTCTACGTCACCGCACAGACGCTCGCGGTGGATAGCGGTTTGAGCGGAATGTAGGACGCAAGCGCAATCTGGCACCGCGGCATTCGATGACCCCGGCGCAGCAGAGCCCTCTCATCATGGCGACGACCCCGCAATCGTCGGGGTCTGCTATGCGTTCATCTGCTCGAGTGCTTTCAGGAGATCCTCGCATGCCTTCTCGGCTTCAGCGAAGGTTTTGAAGGGGGAGCCGCCAAGTTTGACTGCGGACTTGTTCCCTTCGACCGGTCGCCATGAGGCAACCAGGCCCGGCTTTCCGTGAAGGCCAGGACCGGTGCGGTCTTCGTTACTGATCACAAACGAAAATCCGCCGCTGCACGCCATCCAGATTTCAAGCTCATTCACCGGAGTATCGACGCGAGCAAAGAGCAGGGCCATATGACTCTCCAGAGTTTTGCTTCGCGAGAGTTTTGCTCCGCGCGTGCAAGTCGTCAGTGCCTACCTGTGCGAATCCCGGACCGCCGCAACGCCCGGGGTCTCTGATCCCTCGGCTCTCCATGCCGCCAAGTCGCCCGGGAGCAGAACGGGATCGCTCTCAACATGCTTGTTGCGGCGAACTCCCAAGCCGATGAGCCCGCCGAATACAAACGCGGAACCTGCAATTATCAACCAGTGCGGCAAGTCCAACACGGGCATTGCAATTCTCCCATTGAAAGGAGGGCGTTACGCAATTGCCTGCCGAAGCGTGAGCCGATTACCGTTATTCAAGTGTATGGACTATTCCCGTACTCCAAGCGCCGTGCAAGGCACCCAAAAGGGGTAGCTTCTCGACCTAAATTGCCGCCAACGAAGGCAACGGGAAGCAGCCGCTCCGTTGGTCGGCGCCAGCTCCCATCCGTACCGCCATCACGAGATACAGATTGCGCGTCATGGCCATATCGCCTAATGATGTTGTACAAATGACCAAATAAGATGGTCGCGCGTTAAAGTCGCGATCGTGGAGCGCCGCCCGTGTGCGGAGGCAGCCGGGTTGAGGGGGATATCGCAGCATGCCGCAGGCAGATGGTTTTGCTTTGGCTGGCGTGATCGGCATGCCGGTCGCGCATTCGCGCTCGCCGGTCATTCATAATTACTGGCTGCAGGCCCATGGCATCCGCGGCGCCTATGTGCCGCTCGCGGTTGAGCCGGAGCGGCTCGACGATGCGCTTTCCGGGCTCGTCGCGCTCGGGTTCCGCGGCTGCAACGTCACCATGCCGCACAAGCAGACCGCGATGCCGAAGCTCGACCGCGTCAACGAGACGGCGAAGCGCATCGGCGCCGTCAACACCATCGTCGTCGAGGAAGACGGCACGCTCTCTGGCTTCAACAATGACGGCAATGGCTTTGTGCAAAGCCTGCGCGATGCGAAGCCCGGCTGGCGTGGCGATGCCGGGCCGATCCTGCTGCTGGGCGCCGGTGGCGCCTCGCGCGCCGTGGTCGTGGCGCTGCTGGAGAACGGCGCGCGCGAGATCCGCATCGCCAATCGCACGCCGGAAAAGGCGCAGGCCATCGCGACCGAATTCGGCTCGGCCATCAGCACCGTAGCGTGGGATGCTCGCGGCGCCGCGCTCGCCGACGTCGCGCTGCTCGTCAATTGCACCGATCGCGGCATGGTCGGCAAGGGCGCGCTCGAGATCGACCTGTCGCGCCTGAGGCCCGAGACGCTCGCCGCCGATCTCATCTACACGCCGCTCGAGACGCCGTTCCTGGCTGAAGCTCGTGCGCGGGGCTGCACCACGGTGAACGGGCTTGGCCTGCTGCTCAACCAGGCCCGGCTCGCCTTCAAGGCCTGGTTCGGCGTCATGCCCGACGTGACGCCCGAGCTGATCAAAGCCATCGAGGCGACGTTCTGAACCGCGTGCCGGGGATTTTTGCGCCATGACACTGCCGGCGTCTCCCAGGATCGACTGCCACATCCATGCCATCGATCCCGCCCGCTTTCCTTACCGGGCTGACACGCCATACCGTCCGAGCGGGCAGGAGATCGCACCCGCGGCGCAGCTCATCCGCGTCTTCGACGCCTTCGACGTCAGGCACGCGCTCGTGGTCGCCACCAACACCGGCTACGGCAGCGACAGCCGCATCCTGCTCGACACCTTGAGTCAGGGCGGCGGCCGCTTCAAAGGCGTCGCCGTGGTCGAGAACGACGTCGACATCAAAGAGCTGGAGCGTTTGAAAGCCGCAGGCATCATCGGCGTCGCCTTCAACGTACCATTCCATGGCGCCGATTATTATCGCAACACGGCGCCGCTGCTGGAGAAGCTGACCAGCCTCGGCCTGTTCCTCCAGATCCAGGTCGAGCAGGACCAGTTGCTCGACCTGCTGCGGCTCATTGAAAAATCAGATGTGCGTCTGGTGTTCGACCATTGCGGGCGGCCGTCGGTCGCGCAGGGCTTGAGGGGCAAAGCATTCCAGGCGCTGCTGGCGATCGGCCGCGAGCGCGACGCGCACATCAAGCTGTCCGGCTACTACAAATTCTCGCAGCAGCCGCATCCTTATGAGGACACCTGGCCGTTCATCGCGGCCCTCGTCGAGGCCTTCACGCTCGATCGCTGCGTCTGGGGATCGGACTATCCGTTCCTGCGCGCGCCTGAGCGGCTCGATTACGGGCCGCTGCTCGCGGTGCTGACAAAGCTGTTTCCGGACGCGGGCGATCAGCATCGCCTGCTGTGGCGAACGCCGGCAAGGCTGCTCGGCTTCGACGACACGACAGATCGATCATAAAAAGAAAGCAAAGGGGAGGAGGACATCATGAGGCATCTTGCAGGGGCACTCGGCATCGCGCTCGCGGCATCGCTGTTATCAGGTGCAGCCGCCGCGCAGAGCGCGGTCTACATCCCCGATGTCATCGAGCTCTCCGGCCCCGGCGCGGTGTCGGGCACCAACTGGCGCGACGGCGTCGCGCTCGCGGTCGACGAGATCAACGCCGCCGGCGGCATTCTGGGACGAAAAATCCAGACCGAGCATCTCGACACCCAGAGCAACCCCGGCATCTCGCGCGCACAGGTGCAGAAGGTCCTGGACAAGGATCCCTATGTCGTGCTCGGGCCGATCTATTCCGGCTCGGTCAAGGTCAACATGGCGCTGACGCAAGCGGCAGAGACTCCGCAGATCGTCGGCGCCGAGGCCGCCGACATCACCACGCAGGGCAACCCATGGGTGTTCCGCACCGCCTTCGGCCAGCAATTCTCGATGCCGAAGATCGCCAACTATCTGCACGACAAGCTCAAGGTGAAGACTGTTGCGGTTCTCTGGGTCAACAATGATTTCGGCAAGGGCGGCCACGACAATTTCGTGAAGGAGATGAAGTCGCGCAACATCGAGGTTGCGGCCGACATCTCCACCGAGCAGGGCCAGGTCGATTTCGGTTCCGACGTCATCAAGCTGAAGGGCGCCAAGGCCGACGCGATCTTCGTCTATACCAACGAGGAGGAGAGCGCGCGCTTCCTGATCGAGGCCAAGCGGCAGGGCCTGACGACGCCGCTGTTTGGGGAGACCACGCTGCTCAGCCAGAAGGTGGTCGAGCTCGCCGGCCCCGCCGCCAATGGCGTGCGCGGCCATGTCGGCCTTTCCGCCGACGCACCGGTGCCGGCGATCGAGGATTTTGCGACGAAATTCACCGCGCGCTTCAAATACCGGCCCGATCACAACGGCATCAAGGGCTACACCGCGGTCTATCTCGTCAAATACCTCACCGAAAAGATCGGCAAGTTCGACAGCAAGGCGTTTGGTGCGGCGATGAAGGGCCTGACCCTGACGCCCGACAAGGCCCCTGGCATGCTGATGGAGGCGAGCTGGGACCAGAACGGCGACATCGACCGCGCCAGCTTCCTCGCCGAGATCGTCGACGGCAAGCAGAAGATCGTCGAGACACTGCCGAAGCTGAAGGGCGGCAAGGGGGAGTGAGGACGTCCGCCTGCTCCGTGACTCCGCCCTCAGAGTTCGTCGAGCGCGGCCCATTGCGGGACGTGTGCGGCGAGCTTGTCGAGCAGGCGCTCGAATTCGCTGCGCTCGGAGCGGGTGAGGCAGGCCAGCATCGCGCGCTCCCGCTCGCGTAGGGCCGGGATGTATTTTGCGTAGAGCGCACGGCCGGCCGCCGTCATGAACAATTGCTGGCGGCGGCTGTCGGTCTTGTCGGCGGCGCGCCGTATCAGCTTCTTCTTCTCCAGCGCGATGATGCCGCGACTGATATTGGCCTTGAGATGGCCCGAGAATTCGCAGATCTCGCTCGCCGTCACACCCTCGCGGAAATTCAGGAAGATCAGGGTCACGATCTCCGGGCGCGTCAGGCCAAGCTCCATCTCGATCCGTCGGAACGACGGCTCGCGATAGAAGTTCAGAACGTAGCCCATCCTGTAGGCGATCTGCAGCTCGGTGCCGCCGATCACCGTGGAGAGCGGCTCGGGCCCGGTCGGGTCTGCCTTGCCTGCGCGGTCGGTCGATTTTCGAGATGGTCTCATATGAGACTTTCTGGTTGCTTTCCGGTTCGGCATGATCTTAACATCGCCGCGCGGCCCGCAAGAATGGCCGTCGTCGATAGTTGTGGAGGATCGGATGGAGGTGACGCCGGCCGGGGCGAGAGCGGTGGACCCGTCGCGCGAGCGCGAGGTTCGTTGCTTCTATGCGGGCACGCCGGCGCATCCGGTCTATGTCGATCATTTGCAATCGCCGCGCGCGGCCACAGGCAGGGCGCCCGTCGTCATGGTCCACGGCGCCGGCCACACCGGAACCTGCTATCTGGCCACGCCTGACGGTCGGCCGGGCTGGGCACAGCGGTTTGCGGCGGCGGGCCGCGACGTGTTCGTGCCGGACTGGCCCGGCCACGGCCGTTCGCCGCAGCCGGCGGACTTCCCGCGGCTCGGAACGGACGACGTCGCGACCTCGCTTCTGGCGCTGATCGAGCAGATCGGCCCTTCGGTGCTGCTGGTGCATTCGGCGAGCGGGCCGATGGCATGGTGGATGGCGGAGCGGCGTCCCGATCTCGTTCGTGCCGTGGTCGGCATTGCGCCGGGCCCGCCAGCCAACCTGCTGCGTGATCTGCCCGACGATCCCTCGGCGATCCTCGCTTTGCGGGATGACGCTGGCGCGGGTCATCCCGTCTATTCGGACGAGAGCAAGCCGGTGCGGCTGACGGCGGAGTTTGCCGCGGCCTATTGGGCCAACGGGCCGCGCTTTCCGCAGCACGCGTTCGACAATTACTGCCGCTCGTTCGCACCGGAAAGTGCGCGAATCCTCAACGAACGCTTCAACATCGGCGGACGTGGGCTCAGGATCGATGATCCCGAGCGTCTGCGTGACAGGCCGATCATGATCGTGACCGGAGATCACGACCCGCGCCACCCGCGCGAGATCGATGCGGCGACGGCCGACTATCTCGGCGCGGAGTTCGCCTGGCTTCCGGAGCGCGGCATAGAGGGCAACGGACACATGATGATGGTCGAGGACAACAGCGACGATCTTGCCGCCATGATCCTGGCCTGGCTCGACGCCGTCAAAAGCTGAGATCTCGCATCGAAAGGGACGACAGATGAAATGGATTGCGTTCGCCGTTCTGCTTCTCGCGCTTCCCGTCGCAGCACAGGCGCAAGTCAGCGGCGACGTCGTCAAGCTCGGTGTGCTGACCGACATGGCCGGCGTGACCGCCGACATCACGGGCAAGGGCTCCCTGGCCGCTGCGGAAATGGCGGCGGGTGAAATCGGCGGCAAGGTCCTCGGCAAGCCGATCCAGATCATCTCGGCCGATCACCAGCACAAGGCCGATGTCGGCACCGCGATCGCCCGCCGCTGGCTCGATGTCGAGGATGTCGATGCGATCGTCGACGTGCCGAATTCAGGCGTTGCGCTTGCGGTCCAGGGCCTCGCCCGCGAGAAGAAGCGAATCGTCCTCTATTCCGGTCCCGGCACGACCGCGCTCACCAACGAGCAGTGCTCGCCCTACGGCTTCCACTGGACCTACGACACTTACGCCGTCTCCCGCGGCACTGCGTCCGCGGTGGTCAAGGCCGGCGGCAGCACCTGGTTCATCCTCGCTTCGGACTATGCCTTCGGCCATCAGCTCCAGCAGGATGCGACCAGCGTCATCACCGCTGCGGACGGCAAGGTGCTGGGTGCCGCCCGCCATCCGCTCAACACGCCGGACTTCTCCTCCTTCCTGCTGAGTGCGCAGGCCTCGGGCGCCAAGGTGATCGGTCTCGCCAATGCCGGCAACGACACCGTCAACGCGATGCGGCAGGCCGGCGAGTTCGGCCTCGTGCAGGGCGGCCAGAGTCTCGCCGCGCTGATCCTGTTCCTCCAGGACGTGCACGCGCTCGGCCTCAGGGATGCACAAGGCACCTACCTGACCACCGCGTCCTATTGGGACATGAACGAGGCGACGCGCGCCTGGTCGAAGGCGTTCTTTGCGAAGACCGGCATGATGCCGTCGATGCTGCATGCCGGCGTCTATGGCGCGGTGCGCCACTATCTCAAAGCCGTCGCCAGCGCCGGCACCGACGATGCCGACAAGGTCGCGGCCGCCATGAAAGCGCTTCCCGTCGAGGACGTCTTCTCGGAAGACGCCCGCGTCCGCGAGGACGGGCGCGTGACCCGCACCATGTATCTGGTCCGCGTCAAGAAGCCGTCGGATTCGAAATACCCCTGGGACTATTTCGAGATCGTGCGCAAAATTCCGCCCGAAGAGACAGTCTGGCCGCTTGCGGAAAGCAAATGTCCGCTGGTCAAGGCCTCCAGCCGCTGAATCAGGCGGCGGCCGGGCGAGTTGCCACTCGACGCCAGGGCATGGAGGAGTGAGGGCGACGAGGGCAGGCGCAAGCCCCGCACCATCGTGCGATGGGATCAAACTGCCGGGCAATTTTTGCAGCGTCGCGCGACGTTGAAGCGATATCGGTGAGCTCTAAAAGCGAAGGCCGATCAGAATCAACAATGCTCTCGCTGGCACGTAAATTGCTGAATGTTTCCGCGCAATGACCACAGGAATAAATCCGTGACCAGCGTCAGCTACACCGTCCCGCCGAACTGGACCGCAGGCTCCGACAAATCAGGCGCGAGCAAGAACAAGAATCCGAACGATCCGAACATGCTGACGACGGGCGCCTACGGCAGCGCGTTCGAGCTGATGCTCGACAGCCGCGCCAACGCCGACGGCACCACGACGGAGACGCTGAGCTACAAGAGCTACACCGGCCAGACCAACGGCAGCTTCTCCGCCACGGCCGAGTCGGGCACGGGAGCCGATCTCGGCAGTGCCTATCGGGCGCTGCTCGCCACGCTTCAGGCCAACGGCGAGATGGACGACAAGACCGCCGCGCAGCTCAACGACGCCATGGGCCAGCTCGATGCCAAATCCGAGGGCGGTACCAAGGATGCCGAAGTGTCCGGTGGCGCCATGCTGGTGCGGGCCGGCGGCCCCGTCTATTTCAACGGCATCTCGGCCTATCAGAACCAGTTTGTGGATTCGCTGGTCAACGAGCTGAGCACAAGGCTGAACCTCGACGCGAAGGCGTGAGACGATTAATGATGTGCGGGTGATCCACGGGACACTCGCGACACATGAAAACGACGCTGCTCAAATCCGAGGACTACACCCGCTCGCCCTGGAAGAACGGCGGCGGCATCTTCACCGACATCGCTGATGCGCATCGTGCGGGCAGCCCGGTGAAGGACTGGGACAGCCTGCTCTGGCGCTTTGCCTCGACGCCGATCGTGGCGCCCGGTCCATTCTCCTATATGCCCGGCATCGACCGGCTCCAGATGGTGGTCGGCGGGCGCGGGCTGGTCCTGAAGTCGCCCACGCAGGACTTCGACGAGCGTGAACCTTTTACGACCGTGCGCTTCACCGGCGAGATGGAGATCGTGACCGCGCTCGAGGAAGGTCCGGTCGAGGTCGTGAATCTGATGGCGCGGCGCGGCGCCGCGGAGATCGGGCTCGCGGCGCTCAGGGAGCCCGGCGAGCGGCCGCTCCCCGCCGGCACGCATCTCGTCTACGCGGCGCGCGGTGATTGCCGCATCCGTCTCGGGGCCGAGGATTTTGCGATTTCGCACGAAAACACGCTGAAGGTCGAGCTGACCGCGGTCTCGAATCTCGCGCTGGTTTCGGGGCTGGCGGTGCTGGGATCGATCCGGCTTACCGGCTAGGCGACGGCACCCGATATTCCTGCGCGCAATCCGTGCAATTGGCCAGGTTGACGCCGCCGCGCCGGAGCACGATATCTGCCCTCATGCAGACCGCCGAAGGGCAGATATGACCACGCCAGACAAGAAACTCCCCACGCTGTCCGACGGCGTCGTCGATTGGTTGACCAACGGCACCAGCGACGAGCGCTTTATCGACAACATCTTTGCCGAGATGTGCATCCGCCTCCAGCAAGCGGGCATTCCGATCAAGCGGTCGACGATGCACGTCCGGATCCAGCATCCGCAATGGCTCGGCGCCGCCTTCATGTGGACGGATGGCATGCGCGAGGCGAAGGTCACGCGGGTCGACTTCGACGTGCTCGAGCGCTCCGAATTCATCGGCAGCCCCGTTAGCGAAATGCTGGACGGTGCGACCGAGCTGCGTGAGAACCTGGAAGGCGACCCGTCGCGCGGCCGCAAGCACGCGGTCTATGACGAGATGCGCGCGAAAGGCCTGACCGACTACGTTGCCTGGCCGCTGCATCACACCCTCGGCAAGCGCCATCTCGTCACCTTTGCGACCGATCGCCCCGGCGGCTTCGACGACGCGCATGTTGCTGCGCTGAAGAACGTGCTGCCCGTGCTGGCGCTGGTCAGCGAGATCCGCATCAAGAACCGCCTGGCGCGAACGCTGCTCGAGACCTATGTCGGCTCCCATGCCGGCGAGCTCATCCTTGCCGGGGCCACGCGGCGCGGTACCGGCACGACGGTGCGTGCCGCGATCATGATCTGTGATCTCAGGGATTTCACGAAGATCTCCGACAACTGGCCGCGCGACGACGTTATCGATCTCCTCAACGACTATTTCGACGCGATGTCGGAGCCGATCGCGCGGCACGGCGGCGAAATCCTGAAATTCATCGGCGACGGCCTGCTCGCGATCTTCCCGCTCGGCGCGCCCAATGCCTGCGCGAACCTGCTTCATGCCGTGACCGAGGCCCGCCAGGCCATGGCCGCCCTGAACGAACGCAACAACGGCACGGGCCGTGCGCCGCTGAACTACGGCATCGGCGTCCATGTCGGCGACGTCATGTATGGCAATATCGGATCAACCAGCCGGCTCGACTTCACCGTGATCGGCCCCGCCGTCAACATGGCCTCCCGCCTCGAAGCCCTCACCAAGCAATTGGGGCGACCCGTGCTCCTGTCGCATGCGTTCGCGGAGCTGGTGGAGAAGCAGTTCGAGCTGGAGCATGTCGGCAAGCATGAGGTGCGCGGCTTCAGCGATCCGATCGAGCTGTTTGCATTTCACGGCTGAGGGCGGGACGATCGCGGTCACGCAGCCTGCCCCATTCGCGGGACGCGATATTTGACAGCTACTGCTTTGCTCCGGTCCAGGTTCCGACGCATCCGTCGGATCGCCGGAATGTCCCCGAGCCGCTGCGGCCTGCGCCGGCTCCACCGACACAGTTGTTGCATCATGCACTGGTTCAAATGAACGGTGCTGACGGCGGGCTCCGCCGGATAAACCGCGTCAATCATGCTGCAAGATTTGCCGGTCTCGCCGCACGCGTCAAGCGCCCGGGAGTCCTGTTGCCAACGCAGGATTGTATGATTACGCTTTGCGCCGGGTCCGCTTCAGACGTTCTTTCGATCGGCCGCACGTCCATGCCAAAATTCCTTCGCATTGGAATCCTTCAGTCGAACGTATCGGGATACACGTCGAAGGCGTGGTGTGTCAGGCGCGTCGGCTCGGCGGTTTTCCTGAAGTGGGGCGCCGTGGAGGTCCAGGGCGCCGGCGACGGGCGCAAGGTCTACTGGACCCGTTCGCCGCAGGAGAAGACGGTCCGTTGCGGCACGGCGCAGCGCGCCCAGGATTATGCCAAGGCCGCGATCGCGCGGCGCCGCAACCATCGCTATGAGCCGCTGGCCGGCGCGATCGCGCTCCGGCGCCGGTCCGCCGAGCGCAGCACCGATCTCAAGCAGGCCCTCGCCACCATCCTGATCGTCGATATCGTCGGCTCCACCGCAAAGGCTGCCAAGCTCGGCGATGCGCGCTGGACCAAGGTCATGGGCCATTATTACGCCGCCGTGCGCAAGGAGCTGAAGTCTTCGCGCGGCAAGGAAGTCGTGACGACGGGCGACGGCGTGCTCGCGACGTTCAAGGCGCCGGCGGCCGGCATCAGTTGCGCGACCGCGATCCAGAAGGCCGTGCGCACGCTGGGGCTCGAGATCAGGGTCGGCCTGCATGCCGGCGAATACACAGTGAGCGGCGGCGAGATGGTTGGTCTCGCCTTCCACATCGGCACCCGCGTCGCCGCCAAGGCGCGCGCCGGCGAAGTTTTGGTGTCGAGCGCAGTCAAGGACCTGATGAAGACGCAGTCCCAGATCCGCTTTAGGGATCACGGCAGTCATCAGCTCAAGGGCGTGCCGGAGCGGTGGCGGCTGTGGCGGGTGGAGGGGTGAGAGAGTGCAGGGAGGGGACCGGTGCGGGGCCCCATGCACTCAACGCGACGTCACAAGATTGCCCGCGCGTTGTTGTCACCGTCCCTCGTAAACGGGTGGACGCTGTTGTGCCTGGGCATCGCGGCCTTCCCGGAAATCCCTGGTCGTGAACAGCGCACGATATTGGTCGTCGAGTCTCGCCAGCGCCGTCTGTGAATCTTCGAGCGCCATATGGGAGGAGGCCAGGGACGTCTTGATTCCGAGAGGGCCGCATGCGGCGATGTTGTTGGCGATCTCGACGGCCTTCGCGAGAGCCGCATCCCGGTTTGGGGCCACTTCCTGTACCGTTCCCATTCGGAGGGCTTCCTTCGCACCCCAATGATCGCCTGTCAGGATGAACCGCATGGCATTTCCCCATCCGGCTTCTCTGGGGAAACGAACCGTAGCGCCGCCTCCGGGAAAGCGGCCGTGCGTGTTCTCATCCTGACCGAACTCCGTGTCTTCCGACGCGACGCGTATGTCCGCGACAAGGAACAGCTCGTGCGCCATATTCCAGGTGTCGCCATGCACCGCGACGACCAGAGGCTTCGTGAGCGCTGGCTTGGTCCGCCCCAGAGGGTCGATGAAGCCGGGTCCATCCATCATCTTTTTTCCAGACTGAGCGAACGCTTTGAAGGCGTCGACATCGACACCTCTGGAGAAGCAGTCGCCATGGCCGAATAGAACCGCGGCACGGAGCGAGGGATCGCGATCGTACGCGTCATATGCTTGCGCCAAGCCTTCGGTCGCCTCCGGATCCAGCCGGTTGTGGATGTAAGGCCGATTGATGCCAATCAGTACGATCTGGCCTTTGCGCTCGATGGTGATCTTCGCCTGCTGACCGTACGGAATGTCCGCCATGAGCGTGGACTGCGCCGTCTCGTCGATTGGTGATGTCATCGATTTCATCTTCCGATTTTGGGTGCGCAACGCGACCGGTCCGAAAACGATGCCCAACGTACCAGCGAGGCGTCGAGCGTATTTCGGGATGGGGCGTCCTTTACGCAAACACACGATTGCCGCAATGCGCCCCATGCGGGCGCCCCCGAGTCGTGCGGATAGGTAATCGCTGGCGCCTTGTTGAAAGATATCTCTGCGCAGGACTCGTAAGTTGGCTGCACTGACGGCCATACGACCGGTGCTGCTCGAGTCGCGGAGGGCAGTCAAATGCGGTGCACGCGATGCAACAGAAAAGGTGATCGGAAACATCGGACACGACCATAACAGGAGACGCCAATGCCAAACTGTTCCGAAGATATTCGCAGTCGAACCGGGCGCTGTGCCGTGTGCGACGGCAAGTTTGGTCTGGTCCGTTACTACTCTTGGCGAAAGCCCCTTTGCTCGAAAAAGTGCGTCGAGCGCTTCACGGCGCGCCGGCAGGGCGACCACGACTGGGTGGGCCGCTTCGCGATCGCTTTCAACATGGTTCCAGAGAACCGCGGGAGAACCCTATGACGATGCAGATGTCACGACGAGGACAGGAATATCTGGAGACGGCGCAGAGTCTGCTCCGCGCAGCCCGAACCATGACGGATGCCGCGGTCGCCGCTCGGCTCGAGATGCTTGCCAACGACTATCAGCGGCGCGCCGAGAAGGCTTCGAGCGTCGATGCGGCCAGAGCATCGGCGCGTCCGGCCGCCAGGACTGAGTACGAATGGTACCCTTGAAACCGGGGTTGCGCGGCCAGTCCGCCAACCGCGCCACATCAGTTTCTCATTTCTTGCCAGCCTTGGAGCCGATATGGGCGAGGTTGTTCGATTAGTCACAAAGGCCGAGCGCGAGAGAGCTCGTCTGATCCGCGAAGCGCGCGCCAACTATGACGCCGTCTTTCCGCCGGTTGATCCCGGCGGCGAGCAGCCTGTCAAACCGTACGCCGACCGCGCGGACAGCAATGCAAGCCCCAACAGGCCGAGGGAGCTCTCGTGAGATGATCAGGATCATTGCCGTGCTCTGCAGTCTCTCGTCTCCAACAGACTGCCACGAGCAGATCGTCACGACCTCGGACTTCGCCGACGTGACGATGCAGTCCTGTCTGATGGGGGCGCCGCAGCTCGCCGAATGGATGGCGCAGCATCCGGCCGAACGTCTCGCGGCGTGGCGCTGCACCATCGGCAAGCAGGAAGCTCGCAGGGGAGCGTAGGGCGCGAGGCATCACGGATTACGGTGATGGGGCACTCAATGCATGAGCCTTCGAACCGGCGAAGGCGGCCGGCGGGACTCGAACTTGCAACCAGACCGTTATGAGGGATGGGATAATATCCCGTTCGTTGCGTTTCGTTCACGCCGTCTCCGGTGGGAAACTGGTGCCGTGCTCCGACACTGGCCAAATCGGCCCTTTCGCGATGGGCCCTTTTGGCATTTCGGCAGGGGTTTGGAGCCCGATCTGATCTGCCTACCCCAGGCATGTGCGGGACAATCGCGTGCGCTTAATGAGCGTTTAATGCTTTTGCGCAACAGATAGATCACCAGCGCGGAATTAGTCCTAGTTACGAGTGCGAGCCGAGCTCCCGAGGAGGGGAATCGGATGGGACTGCTTTTTGTTGGAGTGCTGGCAGGGGTCCTGATCGGCTTTGGCTGGTTCGCGCCTTCCCGAGGGTATTTCCTCGGCTGCGCGTCACCCCCCTGTTTCGACAGGGTTGCGGTCGCCCGACCCGCGCCGCCAATGCAGGCGGCGCCGGCGCCGGTTCCTGCGACCGTCAAATCGGATTCTGCAACTCCGGGACGGTCCGACAAGAAATCGCCTCCGAAGAAGCGCGGATCGGCCGATCTCGCCAAAGCGGCGTCCCCGCGGACGAAGATCAGCGTGCCGGCATCCGAGCGGCCCGCGGACGCATCAGATCCTGTCCTGGACAAAGCGAAGGTCACCATCGCGGCGAAGATGGAGGATCCAGGATCGGCCGAATTCACCGAAATGAAGCGCACAACGCGCAAGAACATGCTTGGACGCCCCGTGGACACGATATGCGGGCGTGTGAAAGGACGAAGCGCATCGGGCGGCCAGACCGGAGAGAGACCATTTCTTTATCTTGTGAAGGAGGATGAAGCCTATGTCGTCGACGGCAAAACGTGGTCGGCGGCGTCGACGGCGTATCGAAACATCTGCAAATAGGGGATGCGTCGACTGCGTCAACGCGTGATGCGCGTCCAAATGATTTGAGCGGAAAGAATTTCCACCCAGGCGCCAGGTGATCCCGCAGCGGACACTGCCCTCATGGCGGCACTGCGCCGCTCTCGTGCTGCTGCATTCAGGATGAATGCGGCAGCAGGGGACGCAATACGGAATGGAAATATCGCGGAAGTTCTTTTCATATCGAGGACATCATGCACGACATAACCAACATCTCGAAACGGCTGAATGACTCGCTCCACTTGCCGGTTCTGGTGATCATCGAGCCGCTCCTGTTGCCTCGCACATGCATTCTGAACGTCCTCAGGCGGGAATTGGACGAACTTGAGATCCTTGACATGGCAACGGTCCAGGGCCTGGACTGCACGTCAACCCGCGATGTTCGTGTGGTGGTGCTGAGTATCGCGAACAAGTCCATCGGCGATCCCCTGGTTGAGGACGATCTTGCCTTCGTTGCGGAGTGTTGTCCCAACGCCGCAATTGTAGTCCTGTCGAACCATGACGACGAACCGACCGTGCAGGCCGCGATGCAGCGGGGCGTGCGCGGCTTTCTCTCCACCTCGCTGCCGATCGAGATCGTCATAGCCGGCTTGCGCCTTGTTCTTGTCGGCGGCGTCTACAGGCCATTGCCGGTCGGCGGGACGAACAGGATACCGGATTTCGAGCCGCCGGATGCGCGCGGGCTTGCGCCCGCATATCTTGTGAACGCGGGAGCCGGAGTGGCTATCGACAGGAGCGTGACCGATCTCACGCCTCGTGAGCAACAGGTTCTGGCGGAATTGGAGCTCGGCCTGCCCAACAAGTTGATCGCCGCCAAATTGAGCCTCTCGGAAAGCACGATCAAGATGCACATCCAGCATATCATGAGGAAATGTGCTGCGCACAATCGGACGGAAGCCGTCCTCCGCTGGCGCGGCCGGCTGCCCGCGCAGAGTCGCGATCACGACTCCGGCGCAGCACCAATGCTGGAAAACTAGTCCTCCCTGAAGGCACCACGGAAGCTGTCGAGCAGGGGCCTGAGCGCGTAGAGAGCCACGGTACCGCGCCCTGTCGTGATGAACACCTGAACCGGCATGCCGGGGACGATCTGGATGTCGTTTGCCGCGACCTGCGCGTCGTCGATCCGGATCCTGGTCGCGTAGTATGGCTGGTCGGTACGCTTGTCGAGGAGCCGGTCTGCGGAGACATGCACGACGGTTCCCTTCAGGCGGGGCACGCGACGCTGATTGTATGGCACGAGATGAACCTCGGCACTGAGGCCGGGATGAACCACGTCGATGTCCTCTGGCCTCAGGCGAGCGGACACGATGAGGCGGTCTTGCCGGGGCACCAGGTCCATCAGCGGAGCACCGGCTCCGATGACGCCGCCGGCTGTATGAATCCGCAAATCGGTTATCACGCCGTCCTCGGGCGCCTTCACCTCCGTTCGCGATAGCTGATCCCGGGCCGCAAGCAACCGCTCGCGGAGCTGGAATATCTGGCTCTGCGCTTCACGAAGCGACTGTGCGATCTCGTTCTGCCTCTCGCTCTCGAGCTTGAACAATGTGGCCTGCTGTTCGCTGATGACCTGCCCGGCGCGGGAAATCTGCGCGGCGATCTCGCCGCGGCGGCCCTCGACGTCGGCCAGCTCCCGCTGCAGGTTCAGAAGCCGCGGCCGCCGTTCGAGCCCCTTGGTGACGAGGGTCGCGACCATATCCAGTTCCTCCCGGACGATGTCGACCCGCTGCCCGGTGGCGTTCTCCTGCGCCTTGAGACCTTCGATCTCCTTCTCGACCTGACGCCTTCGCTCGCGAATGACCGCAAGCTGCGACTCGTGAACCTGCAGGCGTGCCTGAAAAATGAACTCCTGCGCCGACACCGCAGCGGCGGCCACCCCGCTCTGCTTGCTGTCCTGTTCCAGCGCCTCCGGAATTGCGATCCTCTCGAATCTCTGCTGCTCGGCCTGAAGCCGTGCGGCGCGAGCAGCTGCATCCCACAATTGGCCTTGAAGGCTTTGCATCTCCGAGCCGGCCCGGGTGTCGTCCAGCGCGATCAGCGTTTGGCCGCTTCGCACGGTATCGCCGTCCGAAACCAGGATCTTCCTGACGATACCGCCTTCCAGGTGCTGAATCGTCTTGCGGCTCGATTCCGATTCCACGACACCGGACGCGATCGCGGCGCTTTCGAGAGGCGCGAGGCTCGCCCATGTACCAAGTCCCAGCATGAAGCCGAGCACCAGCAGATTGCCGGCGAGGGTGATGCCGCGAAGTCTGCCGCGCGGAGAGATCTGCGTCGGGGTCGAGCACCACGGAAATTCGAGAGGCTGGAAGTCGTCGATTGCGGTCACCACAATGCCGGATCGCCGGGCGAGCGGGGGGTTCGCCGGCGCTCGCATGAGCTGGTCCCAGATGATGGGAAGTCTCGAGACGGCGGGAAGCATCCGGATGGTGAGGGAGTTCCAGATCATGGCGCAACCTGCGACGTGACCTGGGGGCGGCTCAGGTGCCGTTCAAAGATGTCCTCGCTGTCGCCGAACGCGGCAACCGCACCGTCCTCCATGATGGCAATCTTGTCCGTGGCGGCGAGGAGACCCATCCTGTGAGTGACGACGACGAGGATGACGCCTGCGAGCTTCATGCGCTCGATGGCATCCAGGAGCATGCGCTCGCCGCCGTAGTCGAGGCTGGCGTTGGGTTCGTCGAGAACGATGAGGGGTGGAGTGCCGAAAAAAGCGCGAGCGAGCCCGAGGCGCTGCCGATACCCGCGCGAGAAGTTTGTTTCGCTGTGAACCACCGTGTCGTAACCCAGCGGCAGGCGCATGATCGCCTCATGGATTCCAACGAGCCTGGCCGCTTCGACCACCTTCCGCCGGTCGGCATCTTCAAGGCGTGCGATGATGTCGCTGATGGTGTCGCCGAGCAGGTTGATGTCCTGGGGGAGATAGCCGAGGCGGTCGCCGCTTCGGCCTTCGCGAAGCAGCGAGACGTCGGTATTGTCGAGGAGGACACGGCCATGCGTCGGCATCGACAGTCCGGCGATCACCTGGCCGAGCAAGGACTTGCCTGACCCGGACGGACCGATAATGCCAAGGCATTCGCCGGGCATGAGGCTGAACGAGACGCCGTTCAGCAGAAGATGGTCGGACCCCGCAAGCCTGACGCCGACATTGTCGACGACGAGGCCGCTTCGCGCCTGCGGCGCGACAACCGCCGTGCCCTGCTGCTGGGGGGCGGGGAATGCGGCGAGGAGTACGCCGAGCCGCTGACAGGCGGTCACGGCCGTCACGAGTGATTTCCAGCCCGCGACCGCACTTTCGACCGGCGCGAGCGCCCGGCCGAACATCAGCGTGGCAGCAAAGATGATGGCCGGACTCTTGCCGTGATCGAGCACGAGCCACGCGGCCGCTCCCATGATCAGGACTTGCGACAGTGCGCGAACCGGCTTTGCGGCCAGTGAGACGATCTCGCCTCGGCGGAGCGCCACATCGTGCTCTCGGCGCGCGTGCTGCGCGTCGCGGTGGATCATGCGCGCAGCGCTGTCGAACATTCCCATGGCGCGGATCATGTGGATGTTGCCCGCGGTAGTCTGGAGACGACCGCCGCTTCTGGACAGCGCGAGGCTGGATCTGAGCAGGGCGTCTTCCGTGACCAGCTCTCCGGCAACCGTGAGCGCGAACAGGAAGGCGACGCAGCAGGCGCCCACCACGCCAAGCAGGGGATGGATCAGAAAGAGGACAAGGAGGAACAGGGGCGCCCAGAGCGCGTCGAAGAGCAGGGTGCATGCGCCGGACTCGACGAACTGGCGCAGCACGGTGAGATCCCGATACGCGCCCGTCGCTTGAGTCCAATCGCTGCGAAACGCCGATTCGAGGCCGGCCGAAAGCACGCAAGGACGAAGGCGATCGTCGAGCCAGGCGCCAAGGCGTCCGAGGACGGCGCGCCGCAATGCGTCGAACACGCCGCCGACGACCACCGTGATCGCGACAATGAGCGTGAGCAGGAGCAAGGTGTCGCCACTCCGGCTCGACAACACCCGGTCATAGATCTGAAGAAGATAGATGGAGGGCGCAAACAGCAGCAGGTTGTAGCTGCAGCTATATGCGAATACGAGACCGAGCGGTCCCGCGCAGGACCGGAGGGCGGCGTGCAGTGGCGTCCGGACCTGCGGCAGGATGGGTAACCGAATGGGCGGCATCAGCATGATCGTCATCGCCCGAAATCGAGGTCCGGCGTGCCTGACCGATGGCCAACGCATTCTGGCAACGGCATTGGCGGGTCATGGCGTGAAATCCGGGACCGGCGGTAGTGGCCGCCAGTCCCGCCAGTCGGACGAGCCTGATCAGAGCGTGTCGAGATGGAACGTGACCCCGCCGCCCCATGCGAAGTTGCCGTCGCCGCCATCGCCGCCGATCCCGCCCGCGGCTTCCTGGTGCTGATCCACCAAGACCTTGTTGATCTGGGTGGCATCCGTGTTGGCGTACACCTTGGAGGTATCGTAGCCGCTGTAGGATTTCTGGCTGCCGTTCGACTCGGCGTCTCCGCCATGGGCCTTGGAAAAATACGAGGCCTTGGCGTTTGCTCCGCCGGCATCCCAATCCGCCGTCTGCTTGACGTGATCGCCGGTGCTCACATGCACATCGGCGCCTACTGCCTTGTTGGTTGGATCGTAGTTGACTGTCGGCTTGCTGATGATGGCTCCCTTGAACGTGCCGTCGCCGCCATTGCCGGCACTTTGACCACCGGTGTTGATCGATTTGACGTCGATCGTATCCGAGATTTTGATTGCCTTTGGCATCATTTGAGGCCTCCGTCGTTCTGTTGATTGTCGTGCAACATCCTCCCGATCAGGCGGACGCGCGGGGCAAGTCTGATCCGCCGATGCGCGATGACATAGATGTCAAATCGGACACCAGCCGGTTTGAGGCCTACGTACGAAAGTACGAGATGTGTCGGGGGAGGGCGCTTCTGCGCCCGCCTTGCATGCGAAGAGTGGCGGCGGCGCGCGCCGCCATGCGATCGATCGTGCGGGGATGGTGCGGCGTTTCGCTATGCCACTAAGTGATGATCTGACAGGAGATGCGCGGCATCGCCACCCAGCGCGAGATTGCCGTCGCCGCCGTTCCCGCCAACTCCGGCGATCTGGACCGCACTCTGGTCGATGTGCACGTTGTTGACCTGATCGGCCACGGCCGTCGAATGGGGACCTGCGATGGCGATGTTGATGGGTGCATAGATCGCGACGCTGACATCGACCATGCTGCCGGCAAAATATCCGTTGCCGCCATTGCCTGCGCTGTTCGAGCCGGTCGCGATCGCGTCGGAGCCGCCCCACAGATGATGTGAGAGAAGGCTTGCATGGCCGCCCGCTGCGGCGTTGTCGCTGCCGCCGTGGCCGCCAATGCCGGCGATCTGAACCGCGGATTGATCCACCGAGACAACATTTGTCTGGACCGCGTAAGCGCTGGAGCCATAGCCCGCGATTGCAATGTTGATCGGGTTGTACATGACGAACGAGGTATGGACGAGTTCGCCGCAAAACACGCCGTCGCCGCCATTGCCGGCCTGATTCCCGCCGGTGAGAACGTCCCAGACGCTCCCTCCGTGGCTTGATCCCCAGCTGGGGTCGAGCGTGATGACGCTGCCGCCGGCGGCCACATTGCCATGTCCGCCGCTTCCGCCGACGCCCGCGATCTGAACGGCCGATTGATCGATGTCGACCGTGTTCGATTGACCTGCATACGCAGTGCCGCCCGCGCTCGCCAGCGCGATATTGATCGGATGATAGATCACCACGGGAGCGTCCACGATCGCACCCGAGAAATAGCCGCTGCCGCCGCTTCCGGCGCTGTTGTCGCCGCTTGCGATCATGCCGGAGCCTGAGGACGTGCTGACGCTCCCGCCCGATGCCATGTTGTCATTGCCGCCATGGCCGCCGACGCCGGCCATTTGAAAGGCGGATTGATCGACATTCACATCGTTGGACTGGCTTGCGAGGGCGACCGAGCCGTATCCCAGGCTCACCGAGATGTTGATCGGTTCATAGATCAACAGGGAGGCGTGAATGATACCTCCATAGAAGTGGCCATCCCCGCCGTTCCCGGCCGCGTTCGCGCCACTCTCGACCGAGGCAATGCCCATGCCGGGATGGGATGGGCTGGCAGCAGGCGTCGTGGACGAAACATTCTGGTCCCCCGCAGCGTGGTTGTCGGCGTGGCCGCCCGTCTCGCTCCCCGGATGTCTGGATTGAACCGGGTCGGAGTCCTTGTGCTGGGTATTCGCGCTCGCTTGGTGCGCCCCAGGACTTGCAAGTTGATCTCCAAACAGGCCGGGACGGTGGACCGGGGCGCCACCGCCGACCGCGTCGGTCACGAACGGAGCACTCGGCGTGGGGCCCGGTTCGTCCTCGCCATCGTATCCATCGTGGTGACGAGAGGCGTGATGCAGCCGGATTCCATCCGACATCCGCGAAAAATCCATCGTAGCCTCCCTCATCGCAATCGCTTCGCGCGATCGGACGGGTTCTGCGCTCCGGACAGAATGTCATCCCGGGAAGGTCGAATGCCCAGTCGTCAGTTCGGATATGGCGCTTCGGGTGGCAGCCGTAACATCGGCTACATCCGTTTGGCTGCGGTTACAGCCTTTGCGTCAATCCCCCTTTGTCTGCGCGATCATCTCGCCTGCGGCCAAAATGAATCCTCGCCGTTGCCGGATTCAAGTCGCATTGCGACCCAAATCGCGGCCAAGGCTCGTGGCCGGCCAGGGGCGCAACACCGGGGGTTTCCATGTCCGGTCATTTGCGAATTTGTTTTGCCGCTTTTGCATGTCTTGCCGGTCTTTCGACGACGTCTGCGTCGTCGAACACATTTTCCGCATTCTTCAACGCCGATCCCGCGCCTGCCCCTGCCCCTGCCCCTGCGCCCGCGTCAGCGGAAGTGGGGTGCTTGTCACGGCCCGGCAAGTCGGCCGACGGCCAGCACTGGGTCTATCGCCTGGAAGGCCGGCGCAGATGCTGGTTCCAGGTCGCCGAAGGGGTCGGGAGGGCGAAGGAGTCGGTTCGCTATCGCGCCGCCAGACATCGTGCCGCCAAAGATCGTGTCGCCAAGGCCGAAGAGAAGAGGCCCACCGCGCCCAGGCGGAAGGCGGTGGCGGATGCGCGCGCGGAGCTGCAGCGCTCCGCACCCGAGGATACGTCCCGGCCGGGCCCGTCCGCGCCCGTACAGGTGGTTGATGCCGGTCCCGTCCTTGCGACCGGGACCGCGACCCGCGTGTCGCCGGTCCCCCTTTCCAAAAACGATCGGCTCACGGCCAACGGGATCACGCCGCGCCAAATCGACGTCCAGATCGACGTGGAGGCACTCCTGGCTGCCACGCCGGCCGCCAGCGACGTGGTTGCCGCCTCAGCGACTCCGCTCGCCCACGCCGAGGCCGGCGATGGCGGGCAGGGCTGGACCTGGCTTGGCATGCTGCTGATGGCTTTCGGGCTTCTTTCCGTCTTGAGCGCGAGTCGAACCATTCGGTGGGCCGTGCTGACTCCAAGGCCGGCGCCATCGTAGAGCGCGAGAGAATCCCGCCCTGGCCGACGGCGGAGCTCGACGCGCATCGCTCAGCGCAATTCGAACCTCTCGCGCAAAATCAACCAGCGATACTGTGAAGGCTAAGACGGAGACAATAAAAGGATCGCAACACCGCGCTGATGCACATTGCGCGTGAAACAGTGTCCTGTCTAGGCGTGGCCGGAATTCGACTATTTCAACGGCTCCACCTTCGCTGCCATATCCGGAGCGCGGCTGACCCTGTAGGTGGCGTTGCTGCATTTCAGGACCCAGACGGCATGATCGGCCCTGGAGCGCTTGGCATCTCTTGTGGCCTGGAGTGCCTTCTCGCAGGCAAAGCCCTGCGTGCGGATCTGCGCAGCAAGCATCTCCTTCGGCACTTCTTCCGCGGCCTGGGCGACGGATATCGTCAGGTCGGTATGAGACGCACCTCCGATCGATGCTGCGAGGAGAACAGCGCCAGCAAACAGATGAACAGGCGTAACGACGTTGCGATGCATCATAGGCCTCCGGCCGGATGATTGAAGAGTCCCGAATAACTCTCGAAGTCGCGAGAATGATCTGCCGATCGACAACGGAGGTCGTCTCCGACAGCCAGCCACATCGCGCGATTTCGGAATGTCAAGAATGCAGGCCGCGCCGTAGCCGTGTAGCGGCGCAGAATGAACAATGACCATGGCTGGCCCTCATTCTCTGATTGTGCTAATGTGATGCTTGTGGGGGTAGTTGAAGCATCACCCTCCGGTAAGACTACAAGCCCATCACGTTTAATTCCAGCGCGCGTTTTTGATCCTGCAGACGCCATGCGGCGTTAACTGCAACCGATATTGCACGTCTCGATGCCCGACCTCTCGCCTGGAAGCGAGAGTGGCTGCGCCTTACGACGCGCGTCCGGCCTGCGGCTATTCTCCGTACCCGCCCTGTTATTGAGAGATCGACGAAAGGAAGGCTTCGGGACGCAGTCGTCCGCGCGCGACGTCGCGTTGCGCGCCCGGATCGCGGACAGCGCAGCGGTGGCTTGATTTAGGTCAACGAATGCGTCCCGCTGCTGGTTCATCCAGCATCGGGTGAGGGTTAGGCCAAGTTTCAGCCCGGACCGGTGACTGGCAACAGGGATGCGTCTTCGGAGCAGTCATGACCCTTGCCGATGCGAATTCGTCATCCGACCATGAACAGCTGCAGCAGCAGTCTGGCGACGGCGCCATGCTCTACGTTCCCGGCGGCACGTTCCGCATGGGTTCGGATCGACACTATCCCGAGGAAGCGCCCGTTCACCGCGTGACCGTCGATGGATTCTGGATGGACCGCGCACCGGTGACCAACCGGCAATTCCGGCAGTTCGTTGAGGCAACCGGCCATGTCACGCTTGCCGAAACGGCGCCGGATCCAAAGGACTATCCGGGCGCGCTGCCGCATATGCTCAAGGCGGGTTCTCTCGCGTTTGTCGCGCCGAAACGGAGCGTCGATCTGCGCAATTGGGGCCAATGGTGGACGTTCAGGTTTGGCGCCAACTGGCGACGGCCTTACGGACCCGGCAGCTCGATCCGCGGACTGGACGAGCACCCGGTCGTGCATGTCGCCTTTCGGGATGCCGAGGCCTACGCCAACTGGGCGGGCAAGGAATTGCCGACCGAGGCCGAGTGGGAATTCGCCGCACGCGGCGGCCTTGACGGAGCCGAGTTCGCCTGGGGCGAGACGTTCACGCCCGGCGGGCGTCAGTTGGCCAACACCTGGCAGGGCGAGTTTCCGCACGAGAATCTGGCGACCGACGGGTATGCAGGCACTTCGCCGGTGACGGCGTTTCCGCCGAACGGTTATGGCCTCCACGACATGATCGGCAATGTCTGGGAATGGACCACCGATTGGTACACGGCGAAGCACGAAGCCGATGCGCCAAAGGCCTGTTGCATCCCGGAGAATCCGCGCGGCGGTCGCGAAGAGCTGAGCTACGACCCGTGCACGCCCGGCATCAGGATTCCGCGCAAGGTGCTCAAGGGTGGATCGCATCTGTGCGCTCCCAATTATTGCCGCCGCTACCGGCCTGCGGCACGCCATGCCGAGCCGGTAGATACGTCGACCAGTCACGTTGGATTCCGCTGCATCAAACGGGAGAGACGTCATGAACGATGAACGGCGCAGTTGGCGACCGAGCCAAAAATTGCTGTTGGCCTCCGGTCTTGCGACATTGCTCGTCGCTTTGCCGGGTCTTCTCGCTGCGCCGGCGGCGGCGCAGCAGATCACCGGCACACCGGGCACGCCCAGCGCCACGATGACGCTCGATGGCAAGCAGCTTCCGCCCGAACCTCCGAAGTTCGGCGGCGTGATCAAGGAGGAGGCCAAGGACTCAAAACCATACTGGCCACCGTCCGTCGCGCCGCCCAAGGGCGCCCCGAACGTGTTGCTGATCATGACCGACGACCAAGGTTATGGCGTGTCCGGCACTTTCGGCGGTGTCGTTCCGACCCCGGCGATGGACCGCGTCGCCAAGGCCGGCCTGCGTTATACGCAGTTTCACTCGACGGCGCTCTGCTCGCCGACGCGGGCGGCGCTGATCACCGGCCGCAACCACCATTCGGTCGGGTACGGCGTGATCGGCGAAATGTCGACCGGCTATCCCGGTTACAACTCGGTCATTGGCCAGGAGAGCGCCACGATCGGGACCATCCTGCGGGACAACGGATTTGCCACCTCGTGGTTCGGCAAGAACCACAACACGCCGACCTATCTCTACAGCGCTGCAGGGCCATTCGACCAATGGCCGATCGGCATGGGATTCGAATATTTCTACGGCTTCATGGGCGGCGAGACCGACCAGTGGACACCCTATCTTTTCAAGAACACGACCCAGGTTTACCCCTGGATCGGCAAGACCGGCTACAACCTCATCACCGACATGGCGGATGAGGCCATCAACTACATGAACGGCCTGAACGCGGCGGCCCCTGACAAGCCATTCTTCGTCTATTACGTTCCCGGCGGCACCCATTCGCCGCACCAGCCGAAAAAGGAATGGATCGAGAAGTTCAAGGGCAAGTTCGACATGGGCTGGGAGAAGCTGCGCGAGCAGATCTTCGCCAACCAGAAGCGCCTCGGGGTGATCCCCGCGAACACGGCGCTCACGCCCTGGCCGGACACCCTGCCGAAGTGGGACTCGCTCTCGCTCATCCAGAAGAAGTTGTATGCGCGCGAAGCCGAGGTGTTTGCCGCCTACGCGGCCTACACCGACAATGAGATCGGCCGCGTCATCCAGGCGGTCGAGGACATGGGCAAGCTCGACAACACGCTGATCATCTACATCAGCGGCGACAACGGCACCAGCGCGGAAGGCACGCTCGAGGGCACGCCGAACCAGATGACCGCCTATAACGGCGTTCTGAAGCTGCCGGAAGTCGAGCTGATGCTGCACTACGAGAACTGGGGCTCCGACAAGACCTACCCGCATATGTCGGTGGCATGGTCATGGGCCTTCGATACCCCGTTCAAGTGGACCAAGCAGGTGGCGTCGCATTTCGGCGGCACCAGGCAGGGCATGGCTATCTCATGGCCCGGCCACATCAAGGATGTCGGCGGCATTCGATCCCAGTTCCATCACATCATCGATATCGTGCCGACGATCCTGGAAGCCACGGGCGTCGCGGCGCCCGCGACGGTGAACGGAATCGCACAAAAGCCCATCGAGGGCGTGAGCATGGCCTATACGTTCGACCAGTCGAACGCGAACGCGCCGTCAAAGCGCACCACGCAGTATTTCGAGATGTTCGCGAACCGCGGCATCTACCACGACGGTTGGTATGCATGCACGACGCCGCCCGCGCCGCCATGGCTGTTGGGAACGGCAAAGCTGCCTGACGTCACCAATTACAAATGGGAGCTTTACAATATCGTCGACGATTTCTCGCAAGCCAATGACCTGGCAGCCAGCAATCCCGACAAGCTGAAGGAGCTTCAGACGCTGTTCCTGGGCGAAGCGGACAAATACCAGGTCTTGCCATTGGATAATTCGGTCCTGCCGCGTCTGACGACGCCGCGTCCCAGTGCGACCGCAGGGCGAACCGAGTTCACATACAAGGGCATCAATCCCGGCATCCCCGACGGCAACGCCCCCAATATCATGAACAAGGACTACAGGATCACTGCCGACATCACCGTCCCGCAGGGCGGGGCTGAGGGAATGATCGTGACGCTCGGCGGTCGCTTCAGTGGCTATGGCCTCTATCTGCTGAAGGGCAAGCCGGTCTTTGTCTACAACATGCTGGATTTGAAGCGATACCGCTGGGAATCGGGCGTGGGCGCGCGCGACTGGTTGGGCACTGCGCTCAAGCCCGGCAAGCACAGCATCGCGTTCGATTTCAAGTATGACGGGCCCGGCTACGGCAAGGGCGGCACGGGCGTGCTGTCGGTCGACGGCAAGGAGGTTTCCCGCCAGTCGATCCCGCACTCGATCTCGTTCATCATGGCGATCGACGAGTCGTTTGACGTCGGCGTGGATACCCGCACCGGAGTGGATGACAGCTACAAGCTGCCGTTCCAGTTCACCGGCAAGATCGACAAGCTGACGTTCAAGCTTGGCCCGACGCAGGTCTCGAGCGACGAGCAGCGGATCATCCAGCACGCCCGGATCAGGGCAAGCGACTAGTTCGAGCGCGATTGAGTCTGCGGACATTGAAGGATGTCCGCGGACTCATCCGCACCGATCAAGCTGCCGAAATCCACAATCGCGTGGAGAGATCTTGGGGGGCGAACTATCTCACCTTGGATGGATCGCCAGCGGTCCGCGTGAGGCGATCCGCCTTGACCAGCACGCGATCGTCAGCCGTCTGCGGCCGCAATGAGAAGCTGACAGCGACAAAGGCGACGCAGAGCGCGATGCCCACCGCCATGGCGCGCCGATAGGCTGGTCTATCAGCATTCTGAAATGAGGGGAGGCTGCTCCTCCTTGCCTGCTGTTCAAATCCAGCCTGGGAAAGCTTTTGCAATTGTTCGACTTCGCGATGCTCGATGGACAGCGCGCGGCAGTGAGCGGCCATCTCACGATAGTGTTCTCGTGACGAAAAATCGGTCGCCGTCGCAGCGCGTTTTTCAAACGCCAGGGCTCGGTCGGCAAGCTCTTTTGATTTTGACATCGGGCACCTCATTCCAAGGTGGTCCGCTGGACACCAATTTATAGGTCGGCCGGCGCGTCACTTCGGTTCAACGCTCGGACGGCGCCCGCTCCCGACGGAGCCCGGCATCTGTCCCGTGCTCACCTTGCCCGCCGCCGGCGGAGTTGGGACAGGGACTCTGCCCCATCGTGCCGTAATAACTTCACAGTTTGAGGAGCCTATACCGGTGCCCGCTGGGGGATCAGCGCATGGGGGAGCCATGACTGACAGCGAGTGGAAGGAGCGCTGGCACGAGGTCGAACGCTTTCGTTTGATGGCGCTTGAAACGACAGACCCGGTGGCGGCGACTCTGCTTCGCGATATCGTGTTGGACCTGGAAGCGGAGCTGAATGAGCTGGTCGACGTGGAGGCGCAAGGGCTGCCATGGCTTGGCGCAGTGGCATGAGCGCAGGCCTCGTCGATCGATTCAGTTAGAGCACGATCCGGCCCCGAAGGGCCGCGGTGTTCGGTCAGGGGCGCTGCCGAATATGCGCGCCAGGCGCGCCGCCTACCGTTTGTATTGGTTCACCGGCCGCGCGGTCCAGCGGCGGGTGTGGCCGAGCTAGTCCTATTGTCCCGGGAGGTGCGTCGATGCTGGCCGTACGCGTGTCGACGCGATCTGACGTGACCGCTGCTCCAATGGCGATGGCCAGAGCGATAGCACATAGGACCAAGGCTGCTCGATTGGGGTCCATCATTCGACCTCCGCGAAACGGCTCCATGGTGCGGAGATAACGCCCAACTGACGACTTGGTTCTTGCGGTGGTGGGCGATAGGTGCGGTTCACGCGTTCGCAGCAGTTCGTCCGTCTTCGCTCTCACTTCGTTCAAGCTACGCCGGACACCACGCTTCCCCTCTCGTTCTCCGCCTGGCTGCGCCACGCGTAGCCCGCTGGGCGAAGCGTGGTGGGCCCGGCAGGACTCGAACCTCTGAAAAAGATCACATCCGTCCGTCTCGGCCCATCGCCAGTGGCGTCGTTGCAAGGCGCCACCTGAAATTGTATAGTTTCTTTTTTCCCGGGAGCCGATCGGAGGCTTCTCCAGGAGGCCGGCGGCGATGCGTATTGTCGTTGCAATGACAGGAGCCACTGGTGCCGTGTATGGCGCACGCCTGCTCGGCGCGCTTCGCGAACTGGAAGTGGAGACCCACCTGGTTCTGAGCCGGTGGGCTGAAGTCACGATTGCCAAGGAAACCGGGCTTTCCGCCCGCGAGCTCGCATCCACCGCCTCAGTTACTCATTCGCGCGATAACCAGGGTGCATTGATCGCAAGCGGTTCGTTTCGCCACGACGGCATGATTATCGCGCCGTGCAGCATGAAGACGCTGGCGGCGATCCGCTATGGATTTGCTCACGAACTGATCGTCCGGGCAGCCGACGTCACGCTCAAAGAGCGGCGTCGCCTGGTTTTGCTCACTCGGGAGACACCGCTCAACGACATACATCTCGAAAATATGTTGGCGCTGAGCCGGATGGGGGCGATCATCGCGCCGCCCGTGCCGGCGTTCTACGGCAATCCGAAAACCATTGATGATCTCGTCGATCACACGGTCGGTCGCGTACTGGACCTTTTTGGACTGGAGTTTCAGAAACTCGAGCGATGGGACGGCATGCGCCGGGCCAACGAATTGCCTTCGCGTTCCGCAGAACCGCGGGCCGTTTCCGGGGGAGGAGGTGCGGAATGAAGGAAGCCGAGCACATTTACACGGCTCCAGCGAGCAGCAGCAGGATTCCCGATGCACTGGCGCGCTATCTCGATGGCACCGAACTGCTCACGAAGACGCAGGCGCTGCGTCTGTCGACGGTCGATGCCGACGGATGGCCTCGCGCCGCCCTGCTGAGTGCCGGCGACATGCTGGTGACGCCCTTCGGCCGCATCCGCCTTGCGCTGTTCCCGCAATCGAGCATGACGTCCAATCTTGAACGCGACGGGCGGTTGGCGATTGCGCTTTCGATCGATGGGGGGATGTGCGAGTTGAGGCTCCGCTGTCGGCGGCTTGCTCATTCCTCTCCGGAGGTGCCGCTGGCGTTCTTCGAAGGAGAAGTCGAAACGGTGCGCCACCATGTGGCGCCCTACGCAACCGTGACGACCGGGGTGACCTTTGCGCTGCATGATCCCCAGGCCGTGCTCCCGCGTTGGCAAAGGCAGATTGCCGCTTTGAGGTCAGCTTGAAACCCGTTTCAGCAGAGTGGGGCAACGATGCGAGCCTACAAGGACCTCCGTGAATTCCTGTCGGTGCTCGAGCAGGAACGGCAATTGCTGCGCATCCATGATCAGGTTCTCCCCGAGCCTGACATGGCGGCCGCAGCCTGCGCCCTCACGCAGATCGGCGAGGAGAGTCCCGCAATCTATTTTGACAAGATCGCTGGCTTCAGCAGCGCTCGGGTCGCCATGAACGTACATGGATCGTGGTGCAACCACGCTCTCGCGCTCGGCATGGCCAAGGACGCCAGCATGCGCGATCAGTTTTTCGAATTCGTGCGGCGTTTTCAGCTTTATCCGGGTGCGCTGGAGCGCGTCGAGAACGCGCCCTGGCAGGAAGTTGTCGTCGACAAGGATGTGAATCTCTATGAGCTTCTGCCGCTGTTTCGTCTCAACCGGGGCGATGGCGGCTACTTTATCGACAAGGCCTGCACGATCAGTCGCGATCTTGACGACTGGAACAACGATGATGTCGAGAACGTCGGAATATATCGCTTGCAGGTCAAGGGACGAAACCGCCTGGGAATCCAGACCGTGCCGCAACATGACATTGCGATCCACATGGCTCACGCGGAAGAGCGGGGGGAGGACCTGCCGGTCGCGATCGCGCTGGGAAATGAACCCATCATTACCCTGATGGGCGCCACACCGCTGCTCTACGATCAACTCGAGTACAAGATGGCAGCCGTGATGCAAGGTGCGCCCTATCGGGTGGTCAAGACCGCCAAAGGCCTGGATATTCCCTGGGGCTCCGAATACGTGCTGGAGGGACGCGTGCTTTGCGGACGGCGCGAGACCGAGGGGCCGTTCGGCGAATTCCCCGGCTACTACTCGGGATGTCACAAATATCCGGTGATCGAGATCGACCGGGTGTCGCACCGGAAGGACCCCGTTTATGACGCGGTCTATGTGGGGCGGCCGTGGACCGAGATCGATTTCCTGCAAGCCATGACGACGAGTGCGCCGATCTTCCTTCAAATCAAGTCGACCTTTCCCGAGGTCGTCGCGGTCAATGCACTCTACACCCATGGTCTGGTGGTCGTCGTCTCGACCAAAATCCGTTACGGCGGCTTCGCCAAATATGTCGGCCTGCGCGTCCTCACCACGACACACGGTCTCGGCTACGCCAAAATAGTGATCGTCGTCGACGAAAACGTCGATCCGTTCGACCTCAAGCAGGTGATGTGGGCAATGTCCGTGAAGGTCAATCCTGCGGGCGATATCGTGACCATCCCGAACCTCGCGGAGAATCTGTTGGATCCGGCGTGCAGCCCGGGAGGCATCGCCACCAAGATGATCATCGATGCCACCACGCCGGTCGCGCCGGATGTCCGCGGCGATTACGGCGAAGAGCTGGACAGGCCGCTCGGCACCGATCAGTGGCAAACGAAGCTCTCGGGCCTGGTGAAGGAGATGCGCAAATGACTGTAACCAGCGTTCGCGTTGCTCCGACCGCATGCCCGCGGTGCCGATCGGCTACACTCGGGGTAGTTGGCAAATCTTCCGTTGCCGGCGTTTGGACCATCTTCAGTTGTTCAACCTGCTTCTATGCCTGGAGATCGACCGAGCCGGAGGAGAATGTAGACCCCGAGAAATATCCCGCCGCCTTTCGGTTGCGCCCCGAGGATCTTGCGAGGCTGAAGGTCGTCCCGCCCGTTCCGCGGCGCCGGCCGTCCTCGTGAGTTGGCGGAAAGGTCGAGCCCATCATCGCGGCGACGTTGCTCGCGCCGCCGGACTCGCGGAACAGCGAGGGCGCCGGCTTCCAGGTCAGGCAATATTTAAAATTCGATCGATCTGATTAGCCGGACCTTATGCCCGATCCAAGGCGAGGGAATAGTTTTACCGCGTGTTCAGGTCTTGAGTGGTGTCATCGCCCATTCCTTTGAAATCCGCTTTTGTCGTTCGATCATTTTCAAACTGCGAGCGCATCAATGGCTGCTATCACGTCATTCTTGGCCGAGTTGGACGAAGCAGTTGCGAGAGGAAACCCCGAGAGTTGCCTGCGGGCGCTCTGGCATGCGGCAGATATCCTGATCGCCGGCACTTATTCCGAGGAGCAGATCTGGACTTTCGGCGAGGTCATCGGTCGCCTCGCGCAGGAGATTGAAGCGAGCGCCCGGGCGAAGCTCGCGGGAAAGCTCGCATGCAGCCCAAACGCGCCCTATGCGTTGACCCGGCAAATGGCAAGCGACGATTGCATCGATGTCGCATGGCCGATTCTCAGTCAGTCGGAGCGCCTTGACACCGAGACATTGATTGCGTGTGCCAGGAACAAGAGCCAGCAGCATTTGCTTGCAATCTCCAGGCGACAAACGGTCCCGGAAGCGGTCACCGATGTCCTGGTGGTGCGGGGATCTCCCGAGGTCGTCACCTCGGTCGCATCAAACGCTGGGGCTAGTCTCTCCAAATCCGGATTTCTGCACCTGGTACGGAGGTCAGAAGGGGATTCGATCCTTGCCGAGTCGGTAGGACTTCGAAAGGATATTCCCCGACATCTCTTCCACCAGTTGATCGCCAAAGCCTCTGAAGAGGTGCGGCAAAAGCTGAAGAGGGAGC
The DNA here is from genome assembly GCF_024199855.1 of Bradyrhizobium sp. CCGB20. Taxonomy (NCBI): domain Bacteria; kingdom Pseudomonadati; phylum Pseudomonadota; class Alphaproteobacteria; order Hyphomicrobiales; family Nitrobacteraceae; genus Bradyrhizobium; species Bradyrhizobium sp. CCGB20. Next base: position 2,050,783 of record NZ_JANADN010000001.1, read on the forward strand.
GTCCGGATATCGAAAGTGAGGTCCATCGCGTCGTCGTCGATGTCACCGGGGCCATTCATGCCAGGTTTGGCCCGGCGTCGAAGGATTACTTCACGGCGAAACGCACGGTGGCAAAACTGCACGAGAGAGGCGAATTGACAGAAGACAAGGTCTTCGAACTTGCTCACTCTCTCAAGTTCAACGAGACCACCGTTGCCCTGTCGTTGCTCTGTCGGCTTCCAATCGATGTCGCGGAACGGGCATTGATCGAGAAGGATCGCGAGCCGGTGTTGATCCTGGCCAAGTCTCTCGATTTCTCATGGCCCACCACGATGGCGCTGCTGTTCCTGGGCGCGACCAACTACCGGATAACCGCTGGAGAGCTCGATCAATTGAAGATCGATTTCCACCGGTTGAATGTCAAAGCGTGCCGGGAGGTTGTCACCATCTACCGAACGCGAAAGGAGGAGGTCTTCGGTAGCCCGTTTCAACAGCCTCGGCGCATGATCTAGGATCGCAATTGCGGTAATAGAGCACTTAATTCATGAGCCTTCGAACCCGCGAAAGCGGCCTGAATCATTGAGTGTACGGTCACCGTAATCCCGACTTCATACATGCGTGGATGTGGGTGCGGGTCACGCAACGGTGAGCGCCGTTCGCGCAGCCGTGATTTTCCACTGCGTGTCTTTTCTCAAGCGCATACCTACGTAATCCCTGTCCAAAAAGATTCGAAGGAAACGCTTTCAACAGAGCAGCCGATTCCAGCCAGCGAACGCTCCGCACGACAACAACAACCGTTCGGAGTACGACCATGATTGGATTCAGGACTTCCATTATTGCAGCGATGATGTCGATTGGCGCGATAAGCTCTGCAAGTGCCCAGTGCCCGACGTGGGCGAATTCAAATCCAGCTTTGTTTCAGGCGCAATATCCCAACAGGGATGTGTTGAACGGCTGCGAGTTGACGCCGGCAGGCAGAATGGGCCTCGAGCTCCCCGGCGGCGCGGCTCCCTGGTTTGGGCCCGACAGGGCTTATGGAGCAATGCCTGGCGTTGCTCAACACCACGGCTTTCAGCACCGATCGCGGTGAGTATCTGAAGATAAACCCGAATGGTCGGATTCCGGCCCGTCGATCGCGACATGCAGATGTTCGAGGCCGCAGCGATCGTTCTTCGCTTGGTTGATCAGCATCCCGAAGCCGGCGTGGCGCCGCGAGCGCCATTCGGGACGATTGAACGCGCCCCGGGCAAATCGAAAACGACTTCGTGACTTGGGAATATGCGTCGGGCAACGCCCGTCTAGGGATGGTGGATTGGATCTCTTGCCTCACGGGAGATCATCCAATCGAAAAGGAGTAGCCACGATGACACCATTCAGAAATTCCATCGGGTCGGTGCTGTTCAAGGCCCTGTTGACCGGACTGGTCGTCACCACAATCCCTGGCACACCGCTCGAGGCGAGCGAGCACCACGCCAGCGATCGACGCGCCGAGCAGAGCGTTGGTTCCAGCATTCCTCGCATCGAGGGCGATCGGTCGAGCGTGGCGCCGGCCTACCACGCATTTGCGCCAGCGCCCTCGGAGCAGCCGGGTGGAGTTTGCGACCACGGGGATAACCCGATGATATGCTGACGGGGGACGGCGCAGTACGTATTGCGGTGGCAGCGCACTCAATTCATGAGTCTTCGAATCGGTTAAGATGGCCGGGTCGTAGTATGCACTATAATCCTCGAAGCTCGTCGCTTTTCGATCCTCGTCACCAACCGGGATGGCGAAGAGATCGGCCCGCTGGATATCCTGCAATGAATCGCGATCCAAGATGACGCTCAAGATTGGGGTGATTTCGGACACGCATGGGCTGTTGAGGCCGGAGGCGGAGCACTGCCTCGCCGGCGTGTCCCACATCATCCACGCCGGTGATATCGGCGCTCCGGAGATCGTGGACCGCCTTAACCGGATCGCGCCTGTGACCGCCATCAGAGGGAACGTCGACACAGGTGATTGGGCGAGGCGCTTCCTTGACACCGAAACCTTGCGCCTTGGCGGCCGCGGCCTCTACGTCTTGCACGATCTCAATCAGCTTACGATCAAGCCGAAGGAGCTTGGGATCGATGTTGTGATATCGGGCCACTCCCATCGCGTCGCGATCGAGACCGTCGATGGCGTGCTCTACTTGAACCCAGGAAGTGCGGGGCGCAGGCGCTTCAAGCTGCCGATCACGCTGGCAACGCTCGATTTGGATCGGGTTGGCGCTCTCCAACCGGTTATTCATGATCTCGGCAACGTGTGACAGCCACACGCAGGCGCCTGCGATCGAAGTGTCATCAATGCGAACGGAAATGCGCTTTATTGGTGGGCCCGGCAGGACTCGAACCTGCAACCAGACCGTTATGAGCGGCCGGCTCTAACCATTGAGCTACAGGCCCCGCCGCGGGACGGCTCGCGGAATCCGCGGCCGGCAACGGTGCGCGGTTCGTTTACAGGGATGGAGGCGGGGGTGCAATGCTGGCTCGGGCGGATGGAAACGCCGGCGCGGCATCGTGGGTAATTTTTGAATACCCGAAATTTCCGATAATGCCCTTATAATCCTGTTTTGCCCGACGGGTCAAATCGTCCCTTGTGAAGGCTCGGTTTTCTGATTTCGTAACCCCTTGTAATAACTCATCTTTTCTACTGTGCATGGGGTTGTTTTCGTAAGGTTTGTTGTGAGGGGGACCCTTGAAAACTCTTTGGGTCCCCCGAACGTCTTCCCGGCGGGCGACGTGGCCGGCGGCGAAGCCGCCGCTAGTCCACCGACACCCCGGCGAACTCAACGACCTTCTTCCACTTCTCGGTCTCATCAGCGACCAGCTTGCCGAACTCGGCCGGCGTCATCGGCTTGGGGATGCCGCCGGTCTCGGCGAGGCGGGCGATCAGCTTCGGGTCCTTCAGCGCTTCGCCGACGGCCTTGTTGAGGATCTCGATCACCTCGGGCGGCGTGCCCTTCGGCGCGGAGATGCCGTAGAAGCCGACCGATTCGAAGCCCGGCACGGTCTCGGCAATCGCGGGCACGTCGGGCACGCTCGGCCAGCGCTGCGGCGAGGTCACGCCGAGCGCGCGGACATTGCCGCCCTTCGCCTGCTCCAGCGCGGAGGGCAAATTGTCGAAGATCAGCTGCACCTTGTTGGAGATGATGTCGGGGAAGGCGATCGCGGAGCCGCGATAGGGCACGTGCACCATGTCGCACTTGGTCATGACCTTGAACAGCTCGGCCGACATGTGCACCGAGGTGCCGTTGCCGGACGAGGCAAACGAGATCTTGCCGGGATTGGCCTTGCAGTAGTCGATGAACTCCTGGACCGTCTTGGCGGGAAACGCGTTGGAGACGACCAGCATGTTGGTGAGCTGCATGATGCTCGCGACCGGTACGGTGTCGCGCAGGAAATCGAACGGCAGCTTCTTGTAGAGCGAGGTCGAGATCGCGTTGTTGGGCGCGACGAACAGCAGCGTGTAGCCGTCGGGGGCTGCGTTGATCGCGGCGCCGGCCGCGATGTTGCCGCCGGAGCCGGCGCGGTTCTCGACGATGAATTGCTGGCCGAGACGGTCCGACAGCCACTGCGCCATGATCCGCGCCACGATGTCGACCGGGCCGCCGGCGGAGAAGCCGATGATCCAGTGCACGGGGCGGTCGGGGTAGGCGGCGGAGGCGGGAGGGGAGGCGCCGAAAAGACCTGAAATTAACGCGAGCCCAAAAACAGTGTTACGCAAAATTCGCAACATGACGTCTCCCATTGTTCTATTGTCGTTGAGCCGCATGCTTTCACAAAATCGCGCCGCTGCCTACATCGTCGCAAGTCGGTGTTGACGCAGGCCCGCGGGGACCAATCATGAGATTCGCTTCAATCATCCTTCTAGGCGCGGCGCTGCTCGCAGGCCCCGCCGCTGCTCAAACCGGAGGCAACGCCATTCCGATCACGACCCTCAGCCTCGGCACCGCGACGCCCGGCGGCGGCTTCCCGCTCTATGGCAATGCCTTTGCGCAAGCGATGAACGCGGCCGATCCGCAAATCACCATCGCCCCCCGCAACACCAAGGGCAGCAACGAGAACATTCCGCTGCTGGAGAAGGGCGAGCTCGATCTCGCCTTGGTCGCGGGCGAGCCGGCCTATGAAGCCTTCGCCGGCATCGGCCGCGCGCCCGTGCGGCTGAAGATTCTCACCGCGATCTATTCCAACCCCGGCATGTTCGTGGTGCGGGCGGACAGTCCCTACAAGACCATCCGCGATCTCGTCGGACAGCCCGTGGCGTTCGGCGCGAAGGGCTCGGGCCTGCCGATCCTGGCGCGCTATGTGCTCGATGGCCTCGGCCTCAAGCAGGACGAGGACTTCAAGGCGATCTATCTCGACCGCGCCGGCGACGGTCCTGCGATGGTCGAGGATGGCCGCGTTGCCGCGCTGTGGGGTGCGGGCATCGGCTGGCCCGGTTTTGCCGCGGTGGCCTCGAGCGCGTCAGGCGCGCGCTTCATCGCCCCCAGCGCGGAAGAGATCGCGCGCATCCGCGCCAAGCATGCGTTCCTGAAGCCGCTGATTGTGCCGGCCGCCTCCTATCCGAAGCAGGCCGAGCCGATCGCCTCGCTCGGCTCCTGGAGCTTTGTCCTCACGCGCGAAGACCTGCCCGACGATGTCGCCTACCGTCTGGCGAAGACGCTGCACGGCGTCGAGGCGAGTTTCTGCAAGCAACTCGCGCAGGCCTGCGAGACCACGGCGTCGAACACGGTCGCGGCCGCGCCGAAGCCGGAGCTGATCCATCCCGGCGTGATGAAATATCTTCGCGAGATCGGGGTGATGAAGTGACGGTCGCTTAAGGCGACCGTCATTCCGGGGCGGTGCGCAGCACCGAACCCGGAATCTCGAGATTCCGGGTCTGGTCCTTCGGACCATCCCGGAATGACCGCTACGCGCTCACTTCTTCACCAGCGGACACGCCGGGTCCGGCGGCCCGAAGGCCTTGTCGCCCGAGATGGTCGTGAGGATCTTGTAATAGTCCCACGGATATTTGCTTTCCTCCGGCGTCTTCACCTGCACCAGCCAGAGGTCGTGCACCATCAGATTGTCTTCACGCAAGCGACCGTTGCGGGCGAAGAAATCCTCGATCGGCTTTTCGCGCATCTTCGCGGCGACCTTGAGCGGATCGTCGGTGCCGGTCTCCTTGATGGCGTTGAGATAGTGCATCACGCTCGAATAGACGCCGGCCTGCCACATCGACGGCATCTTGTTCATCTTGGCGAAATAGCGCTTCGACCATTCGCGGGTCTTGTCGTCCATGTCCCAATAGAACGACGTCGTCAGCAACAGCCCCTGGGCTGCCTGCAGGCCGAGGCCGTGGATGTCGGTGATCAGCGCCAGCAGCGCCGCCATCTGCTGGCCGCCCTTGAACACGCCGAACTCCGAGCCGGTCTTGATCTCGTTCATGTTGTTGGGGGGACCGGCGGCAATGCCGATGATCTTGGCCTTGGAGGCCTGCGCCTGGAGCACGAAGGAGGAGAGGTCCGGCGTTGCCAGCGGCGGCCGCACCGAGCCCAGCACCTTGCCGCCATTGGCGGTGACGACGCTGGAGGCGTCGCGCTCCAGTGAATGGCCGAAGGCGTAGTCGTCGGTGATGAAGAACCAGCTGTCGCCGCCGCGCTTGACCACCGCGTCCGCGGTGCCGACCGCGAGCGCGCGGGTGTCGAACACCCACTGGATCGCGTAGGGCGAGCAGAACTTGCCGTGGAAATCCGCCGTGCCGGTGGAGTGGGTGATGAACAGCCGCTTCTTCTCGTTGGCGATGTTCTGCACCGCGAGCCCGACCGCGGAGACCGGCACGTCGACGATCAGATCGACCTGATCGACATCGAACCAGCGCCGCGCGAGCGAGGCGCCGATGTCGGCCTTGAGCTGGTGGTCGCCGATCACGATGCTGATCGGCTTGCCGAGCACGGTGCCGCCGAAATCGTCGATCGCCATCTGCGCCGCCGTCACCGAGCCCTGGCCGGTCGGCGCGGAGGCGGGGCCGTTCATGTCGGTGAGCACGCCGATCTTGACGACGTTGTCGGACACCTGTGCCGAAGCTATGCCCGGCAGCAGTGTCGCCGCGATCGCTCCAAAGGCGGCCGCGACCGGCAGTCCAAATCTTGTTGGGTTCACGCTTGTGTCCTCCCCTGATCCGGCGCGTTGGCCGGTGTTGCCCCGGGTATGCCCGGCTGAATTGGTTTCTTTTGCAACTATTCGGGGGCGGGCGTCAACGTCAGGCCGCGAAGCGGATCTGGCCGGCCGGCGAGGGGTCGTAGCCGGTCAGCTCCTCGGCGCGCTGCCGCAGCCGTCTTTCGCTGAGGAACCGGATCAGGGCCTGCATCGGCGGGCGGAAATAGCTGCGCTGCCGCATTGCGAGATCAAGGTTCTCCCAGACCAGCGGCACGAAATCGAGCCCGGCCGAGCGCGCCGCCGCACGCGTCGCGATTCCGCAATCGGCTTGTCCCGCGCGGACGATCTCGGCGAGATCCGGCCCGGTGAGGGCCGGCGTCTCGACCCGGCGCAGATCGCGCGTCGAGGCGCCGGCGCGCTGGAGCAGCACGTCGAGCAGCATCTGCGCACCTGTGCCCTGTTGTCGCATCGCCATCCTGACACCGAGCGCAAGCACGTCGGAGAGGCCGCGCAGCCGTTTCGGATTGCCCGGCGGTAGCACGAGACCCTGCTCGCGGCGCACGAAGGCGACCAGCACCGCATCATGCAGGTCCGGGGCGTCACGCAGCGCCGTCGCACTGGCGTCGGCGGCAAGACTGCCGTCGGCGTCGAGGCCGTGGAAGTGCACCGCCACCGCCATCACCTCGTCGCGTTGCAGGCGCTCGAGCCCGCGCGCGCTGCCCTCGCTCATCGATCCCAGGCCCGAGCCGGATTCACGCAGGCTCCAGTCCAAAAGCTCGTCCTGGCTGCCGCCCACGACCGGCGGCGGCTCCGCGGTCAGCATGCCGGCCGGACGCGCCATTCCCGACAGCACCCAGAGGTCGAGTTCGTGCCGCGGGAAGAGCCACTTCCCGGTCACCTTGGTGCAGGGGATCGCACCGGTGGTGACGAGTTCGTAGAGCTTGCGTTCGCCGAGCCGAAGATAGTCGGCGGCTTCGCTGGTCGTCAGGAATTCCATCCTGCATTCCTATGCAAATTCTTGCTTCTTTTTGACGATCGACGCAGGTGGAATTCTGCATTTCAATTTGTGTCCGCCGGAACCATGCCCGATCATCTCGCTGCTTTGCAACACATCCTCTCGCGCGATTTTTGCTTTGGTGAATGATCTCGAAGCGCTCTTGAGATGCGGGCCTTGCAGTCGTCGCTCGCCGCATTGCCGAAATGTCCCGAGTGGCGAGCGCAATGAGCAAAGGCGTCACGAGTGCGGCGCAATCGATCATCATCATGATCGCGTCATAACCAATGGGAACCCGATCATGGTCGTCCGCCGCCTGTCCGTTGCACTCGCGCTTCTCTGCGGCCTCGCCGCGGGCGTCGCGGCGTCATCCGCGGAGGACCGCGCGATCGTGTTGGCCTCGACCACTGCGACACAGGAGTCCGGCCTGCTCGATTATCTGCTGCCGATCTTCCGCGAGAAGACCGGCATCGACGTGACGGTGATCGCGCGGCGCGCCGACGAAGTGCTCGACGGGGCGCGACGGGGCGAAGTCGACGTCGTGCTGATGCACGCGCGGCCGCAGGAGGAGAAGTTCGTCGCCGACGGGTTTGGCGTGAAGCGTTTCGACGTGATGTACAACGACTATGTGCTGATCGGGCCGAAGAGCGATCCCGCCGCCGTGAAGGGCAAGGACATCGCCACTGCGCTGAAGGCGATCGAGGCCAAGGGTGCGCCGTTCGTGACGCGCGGCGATCGGTCGGGCACCCACGCCGCGGAGCTCGCGCTCTGGATCGTCGCCGGTATCGATATCGCCGCTGCCAAGGGCGCATGGTATCGCGAATCCAAGCAGGGCATGGACGCAGCCCTCGACGCGGCGCGCACGGCGAACGCCTATGTGCTGTCCGACCGTGGCAGCTGGATCGCCTTCAGGGATCGCGGCGATCTCGACATCGTCGTCGAAGGCGACAAGCGGCTGCTCAATCAGTACGGCGCGATGCTCGTGAACCCGGAAAGATTTCCGAACGTGAAGAAGGAGCTGGGGCAGACCTTCATCGATTGGCTGATCTCGCCGGAGGGGCAGGCGGCCATCGCCGGCTACAAGGTCGACGGCGAGCAGCTGTTCTTCCCCAATGCGGGCAAGTCCGGCGGCTGACCTTCGCATCGGCAGCGGTTGCCAAACCGGACGATGCATGGTCCATCATGGCGCATGACCCAGCGCCTGCCGCCATCATTGACGCCGCTCGACACTGCGCTCGCTGCGTTGCTGCGAGGCGTAGATCCGACAGCGGCGATCGAGTTGCCCCTGGCCGAGGCTGCCGGCTGCATCGCGGCAGGGACGCCGCTCCTTGCGGCCTCTCCGCCGCGCGACATCGCCGCTGCGGATGGCTGGGCGCTCTGCGCCAACGATCTTGTTGGTGCGTCCGCCTATTCGCCGCTGCCGCTGACAACAGCGCCGGTCTGGGTCGACGCCGGTGACGCGATGCCGCCGGGATGTGATTGCGTGCTCGATGCCGGCACAGTCGAGGTGTCGGGTCCACTCGCCCAGGTGCTGGCGGAGGGCGTCCCCGGACAGGGCGTCAGGCGCGCCGGAAGCGACATCGCCGGGCGCGCGCCTGCCGTGGCGGAAGGGCATCTGATCAATCCTGCCACTCTGCTGCTCGCGCGCGCTGCCGGTGTTGAAAGGCTGAGCGTACGGCAGCCGCGGCTGTGCATCGTCAACGTGCCGGGCGCCACCGCGACGACGCACATGATTGCGGAGATCGCGCGTGCGGCAGGGCTGCATGTGCACACGCGCGAAGCCGCCGCGCGAGATGCGGCATCGGTCGCGGAGGCGTTCGGCGATCTCACCTGCGATCTCGTCGTGACGATCGGCGGCAGCGGCGTCGGTCGCAAGGATGCCGCCGTCAGCGCGCTGGCTCAGCATGGTGACGTGCTCGCCCATGGCCTCGCGCTCCAGCCCGGACGCACCGCCGCGGTCGGGCGGCTCGGAAATGTTCCCGTCGTCGCCTTGCCCGGCTCGCCCGATCACGCGCTCGGGGCCTGGCTCGCGCTTGTGCTTCCGCTCGTCGACCGTCTGTCGGCGCGGCAGCTGCGCCGGCGCATGACCTTGCCGCTCGCGCGAAAAATCGCATCCAGCGTCGGCATCGCGGAAATCGCCCTGCTGGCCGAGGAACATCATGCGTGGCTCCCGCTTGCGGTGGGGGAATGGCCGCTTCAGGCAATTGCCCGCGCCGATGCATGGCTGCTCGTTCCCGCCAGCCACGAGGGATTTGCGGCGGGGACGCCGGTGGATGCCTATCTGATGCGGGAATGATATGGTTCTGGCATGACGACAATCCCGCAATCGCAAGACCGCAGCGCATTCGAGCAGGAGCAATTCCTCAAGATCCTCTCGCGTGAGGAAGCCCTGGCGCGTTTCGAGGCGGCCCTGTTCCCGCGCGCGCTGCCGGGCGAAACGCGCAAGCTCGGTGCAGCACTCGGCGCGGCGCTCGCCGAAGACGTCACTGCGCCGATGGACGTTCCCCCGTTCGACCGGTCGAATGTCGACGGCTTTGCCGTGCGCTCGGCCGACCTTGCCGCGGCCGGCGAAAGCGCACCTGTTCGTCTTGCCCTGAATGGCGAGATCATCCACTGCGGCACTGCGCCCAAGCTGCAAGTAGCAGTGGGGACCGCAACGCCGATCGCGACCGGCGGCCCGCTGCCCCGTGGCGCTGATGCCGTCGTCATGGTCGAGCACACCGAGCTTGCCGGCTCCGATGCGATCGACGTCCGACGTGGCGTCTCGCCGGGGCAGTTCGTCTCCTATGCCGGATCCGACATCGCGCGGGGCGAGGCACTGCTGCGCGCCGGCACGATCATCGGCTCGCGCGAGATCGGCATGTTGGCGGCTTGCGGCCTCGCCGAGGTGAAAGTCGCGCGCAGGCCGCGAGTTGCCGTGATCTCCACCGGTGACGAACTGGTTCAGCCCGGCGAGGCGCTCGCACCGGCTGCGATCTACGACACCAACGGCGCCATCGTCGCGGCTGCGATCGACGAGAACGGCGGCGAGGCGGTCTTCCTCGGCGCCATTCCCGACGATGAGGCAAAGCTCGAAGCCGCCATGCGCGGTGCGCTGGCCGACGCCGACATGCTGGTGCTCTCGGGCGGCACGTCGAAAGGCGCCGGCGACCTGTCGCACCGCATCATCGGCCGGCTCGGCGAGCCCGGCATCATCGCGCATGGCGTTGCGCTCAAGCCCGGCAAGCCGCTGTGCCTTGCGGTGTGCGACGGCAAGCCGGTGGTGATCCTGCCGGGCTTTCCGACCTCGGCGATGTTCACCTTCCACGACATGATCGTGCCGGTGCTGCGCAGGATGGCCGGGCTGCCGCCGCGCTCCGACGCCAAGGTGAACGTAACAGTGCCGGTGCGCATCGCCTCCGAGCTCGGCCGCACAGAATTCGTCATGGTCTCGCTGGTCGAGGGCAAAGACGGCCTGATCGCCTATCCCTCCGGCAAGGGCTCGGGCGCGATCACGTCCTTCGCGCAGGCCGACGGTTTTCTGCGCATCGACGCGCTCGCCGACCAGGTGCCGGCCGGGACCGACGCCGAGGTGACGCTGTTCACGCCGCATGTGCGCGTGCCCGATCTCGTCATTGTCGGCAGCCATTGCACCGGTCTCGATCTCGTCACCGCGCAGCTTGCGCATGCCGGCCTCACCGTGCGCTCGATCGCCGTCGGCAGTCTCGGTGGGCTTGCGGCGGCGCGGCGCGGCGAATGCGATCTCGCGCCGATCCATCTGTTCGACGACAAGAGCGAGACCTACAACACACCTTACCTCGTCGATGGTCTCGAGCTCGTGCCGGGCTGGCGCCGGATGCAGGGCATCGTGTTTCGCAAGGGCGACAAGCGTTTCGAAGGCCACGGCGCCAAGGACGCCGTCGCTGCGGCGCTGTCCGATCCCACCTGCATCATGGTCAACCGCAACCAGGGCGCCGGCACGCGCATCCTGATCGACCGGCTGCTCGGCGGCGCGCGTCCGGAAGGCTATTGGAACCAGCCGCGTTCGCACAACGCCGTTGCCGCGGCCGTCGCGCAGCACCGCGCCGATTGGGGCATGACCATTGCGCCGGTCGCCCATGCGGTCGGCCTCGGTTTCATTCCGCTCGCGGAAGAGCATTATGATTTTGCGCTGGTGACGCCGCGCAAGCAGCGCCCGGCGGTGCAGGCGTTTCTCGACGCGCTCGGTTCGGACGAGGCGCGCGCGGCGCTGGAGCGGGCCGGTTTCCGGCCTGCGTAGAGGTGACGACGACGCGGCATTCAAGTCGCGCGGTAAACTGGGTGGGGGACGCGATGGCGAGGCCGCTTTCGGTTGCGATCGTCGGTGCCGGCATGGGCGGGCTTGCGACTGCCGCAGCGCTCAGGCGTGTCGGCGTCGACGTGATGGTCTACGAGCAGGCCTCCCAGTTCGCCCGCATCGGCGCCGGCATCCAGATCGGCTGTAACGCCATGAAGGTGCTGCGCGCGCTGGGGCTGGAAGCGCGGATGCGCGAGCACTCGTTCTATCCGCGCTCCTGGAACAACCGCGAATGGAAGAGCGGCGACATCAAGTTCGACATGATTTTTGGCGAGAGCGCGGAGGAGAAATTCGGCGCGCCCTATCTGCTCGCCCATCGCGGCGATCTGCACGCGGCGTTGGCGAGCGTCGTGCCGGATGAGTTTGTAGGGCTCAACCACAAGCTCGTTGGCCTCGACGAGACCGGCGAGGGCGTCCGGCTGCGGTTTGCCGATGGCACGAGCACCATGGCCGACGCCGTGGTCGGCGCGGACGGCGTCCATTCGGCGGTGCGCGATATCCTGTTCGATACCGCGCCGGTCAAATTCACCGGCCGCATTGCCTATCGCACCACCTATCCCGCCGCGCTGCTCGGCGGCGAAAAGATCGACGACTGCACTAAATGGTGGGGCGAGGACCGCCACATCGTGATCTATTACGTCAAGCCGGATCGTAGCGAGGTCTATCTCGTCACCAGCCAGCCCGAGCCGGACTTCCGCATCGAGTCCTGGTCGGCGAAGGGTGACGTGCGCGATCTGCGCGCCTCGTTCGAAGGCTTTCATCCGCAAGTCGGGCAGGTGCTCGCGGCGTGCCCGGAGGTGCACAAATGGGCGATCATGGACCGCGACGCGCTGAAGCGCTGGAGCGACGGCAAGGTGACGCTGCTCGGCGATGCCTGCCACCCCATGACGCCCTACATGGCGCAAGGCGCAGCCATGGCGATCGAGGACGCCGCCGTGCTGTCGCGCTGCCTCGACGGTGTCGGCCGCGACGGCGTCGAAAATGCGTTCCGCCGCTTCGAGGCAACCCGCAAGCCGCGCACGACGCGCGTGCAGGAGACCTCGCGCGCCAACATCTGGCTGAAGGAGCGGACCGACACGAGCTGGGTCTACGGCTACGACGCCTGGAGCGTCCCGCTGGCGGCTTGAGATTGATTAAGACGCGGCATCCAGCGCGGCCAGCCGCTCGGCTTCGGCGATATCCTCGACCGTGTTGGCATTGAAGAACGGATCGAGCGGCTCGGCCGGCCATGTCACCGTTGCCAGCGGGTAGCGCGCGGTCCAGCGGTCGATCTTGCGGAGGTCCTCGACGACCAGCGCGTGGCGCAGCTCGTTGCGTAAGCCGACGCGCCAGAGCCCGATCACCGGATGCGTCTGGTCGCCCGATGCGGCGACCGCGAGCTGGGCGTTTTCCCGCTCGCGCGCTTCATGCAGGCGCGCCACGAGATCGCGCGGCAGGAACGGGCAGTCGCCTGCGGCGCTCAGCACCCATTCGATGTCAGGCCGGTTCGCTGCAGTCCAGTCGAGCGCGGCGAGAATCCCGGCGAGCGGGCCGGGAAAGCCGGGCACGTCGTCGGCGACGACCTGCAAGCCGAACGGGGCGAAGCGCGCGGGATCGCCGTTGGCGTTGAGGATCAGTCCGCTGCACTGGGGGGAGAGGCGCGCGATCACGCGCTCCAGGATGGTGCGGCCGCCGATGGTCCGCATCGGCTTGTCGCCGCCGCCCATGCGCCGCGCCAGGCCGCCGGCGAGCAGCACGCCTTGCGTGGCCGGAATTTCAGTCGTCACCACCTTCACCCTTGCGCTTGTGCTTCGCGGATTCTTCCTCGACATAAGCGAGGTCCTGGTCGTGGACGATACGCTCCTCGCCCGCGAGCGCGATGAAACGCTTGCCGCGCGTGCGGCCGACCAGCGTCAGCCCGACCTGTCTTGCGAGATCGACGCCCCAGGCGGTGAAGCCTGAGCGCGACACCAGGATCGGAACGCCCATGCGCACCGTCTTGATCACCATCTCCGAGGTCAGGCGTCCCGTGGTGTAGAGGATCTTGTCGCTGGGATCGACGCCGTGGCGGTACATCCAGCCCGCGATCTTGTCGACCGCGTTGTGCCGGCCGACGTCCTCGGTGTAGCAGAGCGGCTCGCCCTCCTTGCACAGCACGCAGCCGTGGATCGCGCCGGCCTCGAGATACAGCGAGGGCATGGTGTTGATGGTCTGCGTCATCTGGTAGAGCCAGGAGGTGCGCAGCTCGGCCTTCGGCAGCGCGACGCTCTCGACCGCCTCCAGCAGGTCGCCGAAGGCGGTGCCCTGCGCGCAGCCCGAGGTCTGGGTGCGCTTCTTCAGCTTGGCTTCGAAATTGGTGTGGTGTGTGGTGCGCACCACGACCACCTGGAGGTCGTCGTCGTATTCGACCTCGGTGACCTCGTCACTATATTTCAGCATGTTCTGGTTGAGCAGATAGCCCAGCGCCAGATATTCCGGATAGTCGCCGATCGTCATCATGGTGACGATCTCCTGCGAATTCAGGTAGAGCGTCAGCGGCCGTTCCATCGGCACCTTGATCTCGACCTTGGCGCCAGTCTGGTCGGTCCCGGTCACGCTCTGGGTAAGGCGCGGGTCGTCCGTGTCAGGGACGATCAGGGGCACCGGGGTTTTGTCGATCTTCATCATGGGCGCGACGTTAGCATGACATTCGGGTCAAGCCGATATAAGCATGGTGGGGAATAGGCGAAATGCCTCTGCTCGTCATTGCGAGCGTAGCGAAGCAATCGAGAGTGCCGCCGCGGAAAGATTCTGGATGGCTTCGCTGCGCTCGCAATGACGGGGAGGGAACGATGGTTCCACCAAGGGCCATGTTGTGCGCGGAGACGGAGCTGGAATGAAGGTCATCGGCCTTGCAGGCTGGAGCGGTGCGGGCAAGACCACGTTGCTGACCCGGCTGATCCCCCATTTCAACGCGCAAGGCCTGCGCGTCTCCGTCATCAAGCATGCGCATCACCAGTTCGACGTCGACGTGCCCGGCAAGGATTCCTGGCGTCACCGCGAGGCCGGCGCGGCCGAGGTGCTGGTGGCGTCGTCGAACCGCTGGGCCCTGATGCATGAATTGCGCGGCGCGGCTGAGCCTCGGCTGCCGGAACTCCTGAGCAAGCTGTCTGCCGTCGATCTCGTCGTGGTCGAAGGCTTCAAGCGCGAGCCGCACCGGAAGATCGAGGTGCATCGCGCCGCCAACGACAAGCCGCTGCTGTTTCCCGATGATCCCGGAATTGTCGGGATCGCGACCGACGCGGCCATTGAAACCCGGCTGCCGACCGTCCATCTCGATGATATCGAGGCCGCGGCGGCGTTGCTGCTGCGTGCGGCGATGCCGGTCGAGGAAGCGGTGGCAAAAAGCGCCGCGATGCGCTGACGAGGCACCATGGCGCAACTGTCGGACGATTGCTTTGCCTTTGGTGGACCGATGATGTCGGTCGACGAGGCCGTGGGCCTGATCACCACGCGCGTCAATGCGATTGCCGATCTCGAAACCGTCGCGCTCGTCGATGCGGACGGGCGCGTGCTGGCGCGCGATATCGCAGCGCCGCTGCCGCTGCCGCCCTTCACCAACTCCGCTGTCGATGGCTATGCCGTGCGCAACGCCGATCTCCCGCAAAGCGCGGAGCAAGCATTGCCGCTCGATGGCCGTATCCAGGCCGGCGGTTTGGCGCACGCCGCAATCAAGCCGGGCCACACCGCGCGCATCTTCACGGGCGCGCCGATGCCGCCGGATGCGGAAACCGTCTTCATGCAGGAAGACGTCCGTCTCGATGAGGCCGGCCAAATCGTGCTGCCGCCGGGGCTGAAGCCCGGCGCGAATGTCCGCCCCGCGGGTGAGGACATTCCGCAAGGACACCTCGCGCTCCGCGCCGGCCAGCGTCTTCGGCCGCAGCATGTCGCGCTTGCCGCAGCATTCGGCCTTGTCAGGCTCGACGTCGTCCGGCGCATCCGCGTCGCCGTGTTCTCGACCGGTGACGAGCTGGCTTCGCCCGGCGAGCCGCGCGCGGCGTCACAGCTGTTCGATTCCAACCGCTTCATGCTGATGGCGATGCTGCGCCGGCTCGGCTGCGAGGTCTCTGATCTCGGCATCTTGCGCGACGAGCGCAATTCGCTCGCAAATGGCCTGAAGCAGGTTGCAGGTAGCCACGACCTGATCCTCACCACCGGCGGCGTCTCGACCGGCGAGGAGGACCACGTCAAGGCGGCGGTCGAGAGCATCGGCTCGCTGGTGTTGTGGCGGATGGCGATCAAGCCCGGCCGTCCCGTGGCGATGGGCATCATCGCGGGCACCCCGCTGATCGGCTTGCCGGGCAATCCCGTTGCGAGTTTTGTCACCTTCGTTCGCGTGGTGCGGCCGACGGTGCTGGCGCTTGCGGGAAGTCTGCCGGAGCCGCTCTTGCCGATCCCGGTGCGCGCGGCGTTTGCCTACAAGAAGAAGATCGGTCGCCGCGAATATGTTCGCACCTCGTTGCGGCGTGCAGAGGACGGCACGCTGGAGGCGGTCAAGTTTCCGCGCGAAGGCGCCGGGCTGTTATCGTCGCTGGTGGAGACCGACGGCCTCGTCGAACTCGGCGAGGACGTCACGCAGGTCGAACCGGGGCAGCGCGTAGGTTTCTTGTCCTATGCCGATCTGCTCTGAGCGCTCGCGTTGACGCCGTTGACCCAGCCCGCCATGTTGCGCCCATGACCAGAACGACGCTTGATCTCACCGGGCTTAAGTGCCCGCTGCCGGCCTTGAAGACGCGCAAGGCGCTCAAGCCATTGCAGCCGGGCGATCAACTCGAAGTGCACTGCACTGATCCATTGTCGGTGATTGACATTCCGAATCTGATCCGCGAGACGGGCGACACGGTGGAGATCACCGAGCGCAACGAGGCGCGCATCGTGTTCTTGATAGAAAAAGCCGATGGTTCGATAGAGAAAGCCAATGGTGCGCTGCGTTCGTAGTGCACGGTCACTCTGCTGATACCTACCTTTTGTCTATCGACATCAATCATGGCTTCTGCCCCAATTGACAATCTCCGTGCAGGCGCGGAGGTTGAGTCTTGTCTGCGATACGCGGATCAACGGGCCACACTCACGAAGCCTGCACGGTGTATCGGCATAGAGCCCCGCCTGAGGGGTTAACGACTCGGATGCGCGTGACGATCCTGGCGCGCGTCGGATGATTATGCGGAGCAGCAGGGACCGTCGGCTGCCCTGCAACGGGCTGAGGCACAGGATCGTAGCGGCAGGCTTGCTCAGAAGGGCAACTGCAGGGGAGGAATGTATGGCTTCAATTGAGAGCGCTGGGACAATTTCAGGCGCTGGCGCAGGTTTTCTTGATCGCGAGCGGACCATCGCGACCGCCGGGTTCAATCGGTGGCTGGTGCCGCCGGCTGCGCTGTGCATCCATCTCTGCATCGGCATGGCCTACGGCTTCTCGGTGTTCTGGCTGCCGCTGTCGCGCGCGATCGGAGTGACCGCGCCGAAGGCGTGCGCAGACATGTCACTGTTTCAGGAGCTGTTCACGACCAGCTGCGACTGGAAGGTCGCGAGCATGGGGTGGATGTACACGCTCTTCTTCGTGCTGCTCGGTATCGCGGCTGCGGTCTGGGGCGGCTGGCTCGAGCGCGTCGGCCCACGCAAGGCCGGCTTCGTCTCGGCGCTCTGCTGGTGCGGCGGCCTCTTCCTCGGTGCGATCGGTGTCTACACCCATCAGCTCTGGCTGTTGTGGCTGGGTTCGGGCGTGATCGGCGGCATCGGTCTTGGCCTTGGCTATATCTCGCCGGTGTCGACGCTGGTGAAGTGGTTTCCGGACCGCCGCGGCATGGCGACCGGCATGGCCATCATGGGCTTCGGCGGCGGCGCCATGATCGGCGCGCCGCTGGCGAACCTCTTGATGAACTACTTCAAGACCCCGACCTCGGTCGGCGTCTGGGAGACCTTCGTCGCGATGGGCGTCATCTACTTCGTCTTCATGATGATCGGCGCGTTCCGCTATCGCCTGCCGCCGCCCGGCTGGCAGCCCGAGGGCTGGACCCCGCCGTCGAAGGCCAACGCGATGATCTCGAAGAACAACGTCCATCTCAACGACGCGCACAAGACGCCGCAGTTCTGGCTGATCTGGTGGGTGCTCTGTCTGAACGTGTCGGCGGGTATCGGCGTGATCGGCATGGCCTCGCCGATGCTCCAGGAAATCTTCGCCGGCAAGCTGATCGGCCTGCCGGACGTCGGCTTCAACGCGCTCGATGCCGGGCAGAAGGCGCAGATCGCCGCGATCGCCGCCGGCTTCGCCGGATTGCTGTCGCTGTTCAACATCGGCGGCCGCTTCTTCTGGGCGTCGCTGTCGGACAAGATCGGGCGCAAGAACACCTACTACACGTTCTTCATCCTCGGCATCGTGCTCTATGCGCTGGCGCCGACCTTTGCGGCGATGGGCTCGAAGCTGCTCTTCGTACTCGGCTTCGGCATCATCCTGTCGATGTATGGCGGCGGCTTCGCCACCGTGCCGGCCTACCTCGCCGACATGTTCGGGACCCAGTTCGTCGGCGCCATCCACGGCCGGCTGCTGACGGCGTGGTCGACGGCGGGCATCATCGGCCCGGTCGTCGTGAACTACATCCGCGAGTTCCAGCTCGCGGCGGGCGTGCCGCGCGACCAGCTCTACAACACGACCATGTACATCCTGTGCGCGATGCTGATCGCGGGCCTGATCTGCAACTACCTGATCAAGCCAGTCGATTCGAAGTGGCACATGAAGGAGGCCGATGTCGCCAAGTTGCAGGCGGCAAGCGCCAGCGCCGCTGCCGCGGGGCCGCACGGCTCCTACGGCATCGGATTTGGCGGGCTTGACGCCAAGGCGGCGATGTTCTGGGCCTTCGTTGGCGTTCCCCTGCTTTGGGGTGTCTGGAAGACGCTGGAGAGCGCGGTCAAGATCTTCTGATCGCCGTCGAGATTGCCGCGGGATGCTGATCATCAGCGTCCCGCGGCGTTCGCCTTTTAGACATCATCGAGAATGGGACTTAGGGGGATTGAAATGCTTCGCACCCGAATTTGCCTTGCGGCCGTGCTGCTTGTCGCTGGCCTTCATGCCGCATCTGCCCAGACGGCGACGACACCGGCGGCGCCCGCCGCAACGACCGAAGCCAAGCCAGGCAAGATCAAGCTCACCATGCAGAAGCTGAAGGACATGAAGGCGAAGTGGGCGGCCAACAAGCCGAAGCTCAAGGCCTGCCGCGCCGACGTGAAATCCAAGGGTCTCGCCGGCGACGACCGCTGGTTCTACATCGAAGAGTGCATGAACAAGACCTGAGATCGGGTTCCGGTCGAGTTTGCGTGAGGGGGCATGGCAGCAACGCTGCCTGCCTCTAAATGATTATAGAGACGTTCTAAATTTGCTTGGCGTCTGGTATACCAGAGGCTAGAGTTGCCTGGAATGAGGCCTGAACCGCGAAACGCGGGCGACGTGGTTCCCGATGGTCGGGCCTGGGAATGAGGAGGGACCGTGATGACGGTTCCGCCTGAGATCATCGCGCTTTTTCAGGAGAACGCGACGTTTCCATGAGCAGCAACGACGACGTCCACAAAGTCAGAGAATTCGAGCATCCGGGCGAGGGACGCAAGCGAGCCAAGGCCACGCCCAAGGGGCGGCAGGTCGATCCGACAGCCGCTCATGAGATCGAGCAGCTGCTCGGCGACAAGCCGCGGCGGCGCGACCTCCTGATCGAATATCTGCACCTGATCCAAGACAGATATCACCAGATCTCGGCCGCGCATCTCGCCGCGCTGGCCGACGAGATGAAGCTCGCCTTCGCCGAAGTGTTCGAGACCGCGACCTTCTACGCGCATTTCGACGTGGTGAAGGAGGGCGAGCCCGATATCGCGCCGCTGACGATCCGGATCTGCGACTCCCTGACCTGCGCGATGCTTGGCGGCGAGAAGCTGCTCGAGGATCTGCAGAGCGCATCGGGCCCCGGCATTCGCGTCGTGCGCGCGCCCTGCGTCGGCCGCTGCGATACCGCGCCGGCGGCTGAGGTCGGCCACAACTTCGTCGATCACGCGACCGTGGCCAACGTGATGGCGGCTGCGAAGTCCGGCGATACCCACGCGCATCTGCCGAAATTTGTCGACTACGACGCTTATGTCGCCGGCGGCGGCTACAAGCTGCTGGGCCGCATCCGCTCCGGCGAGCTGCCGAAGGATGATCTGCTGAAGGCGCTCGACGACGCCTCGCTGCGCGGTCTCGGCGGCGCCGGCTTCCCGACCGGGCGCAAATGGCGCGCGGTGCTGGGGGAGCCCGGCCCGCGGCTGATGGCGATCAATGGTGACGAGGGCGAACCCGGCACGTTCAAGGACCGCGTCTATCTCGAAAGCGATCCGCATCGCTTCATCGAGGGCATGCTGATCGGCGCGCATGTGGTGCAGGCCTCCGACGTCTACATCTACCTGCGCGACGAATATCCGGCATCGCGCGAGATCCTCGAACGCGAGATCGCAAAGCTGCCTGCGGGCGGTCCGACGCTGCACATGCGGCGCGGGGCCGGCGCCTATATCTGCGGCGAGGAATCCTCGCTGCTCGAGAGCATCGAGGGGAAGCGCGGACTGCCCAGGCACAAGCCGCCTTATCCGTTCCAGGTCGGCCTGTTCGGCCTGCCGACGCTGATCAACAACATTGAGACGCTGTGGTGGGTGCGCGACATCGTCGAGAAGGGCGCCGACTGGTGGAAGGGCAATGGCCGCCATGAGCGTCACGGCCTGCGCAGCTTCTCGGTCTCGGGCCGCGTCAAGAACCCCGGCATGAAGCTCGCGCCCGCGGGCATCACCGTGCGCGAATTGATCGACGAATATTGCGGCGGCATGGCCGACGGCCATCAGTTCTACGCGTACCTGCCGGGCGGCGCGTCGGGCGGCATCCTGCCGGCGTCGATGGACGACATCCCGCTCGATTTCGGCACGCTGGAGAAATACGGCTGCTTCATCGGCTCGGCCGCGATCGTGATCCTGTCGCAGAAGGACAGCGTGCGCGCGGCGGCGCTGAACCTGATGAAGTTCTTCGAGGACGAGAGTTGCGGCCAGTGCACGCCGTGCCGCGTCGGAACCCAGAAGGCAGCGCTGCTGATGCAGAAGCCGGTCTGGAACCGTGCCTTGCTGGAAGAATTGAGCCAGGCGATGCGCGATGCCTCGATCTGCGGGCTTGGACAGGCGGCATCGAATCCGCTCTCCACCGTGATCAAATATTTCCCTGACGAGTTCAAGGAAGCGGCCGAATGACCAAAATCAAGTTCGAGCTCGACGGCAAGCAGGTCGAGGCCAATGCCGGCGAAACGATCTGGCAGGTTGCAAAGCGCCAGGGCCGCGAGATTCCCCATCTGTGCTATTCGCCGGCGCCCGACTACCGCCCTGACGGCAATTGCCGCGCCTGCATGGTCGAGATCGAGGGCGAGCGCGTGCTCGCCGCGTCGTGCAAGCGCACGCCGTCGGTCGGCATGAAGGTGAAGACCGAGTCCGCGCGTGCGGTGTCCGCGCAGAAGATGGTGATGGAGTTGCTGGTCGCCGACCAGCCGGCGCGCGAGACCAGCCACGATCCGGATTCGAAGTTCTGGCACTGGGCCGAGACCACCGGCGTCACCGAGAGCCGCTTCCCCGCCGCCGAGCGCTGGGCCACCGACGCCAGCCATCCGGCGATGCGCGTCAATCTCGATGCCTGCATCCAGTGCGGCCTCTGCGTGCGCGCCTGCCGCGAGGTCCAGGTCAACGACGTCATCGGCATGGCTTATCGCAGCCATGGCTCGAAAATCGTATTCGACTTCGACGATCCCATGGGCGAGTCCACCTGCGTCGCCTGCGGCGAATGCGTGCAGGCCTGCCCGACCGGTGCGCTGATGCCGGCCGTCATGCTCGATGAGAACCAGACCCGTGTCACCTATGCCGACAAGAAGGTGGATTCGCTCTGCCCGTTCTGCGGCGTCGGCTGCCAGGTGACCTACGAGGTCAAGGACGAGAAGGTGATCTATGCCGAGGGCCGTGACGGCCCGGCCAATCACAACCGGCTGTGTGTGAAGGGCCGCTTCGGCTTCGACTACATCCACCATCCGCATCGCCTGACCAAGCCGCTGGTGCGGCTGCCGAATGCGAAGAAGGATGCCAACGACCAGGTCGATCCGGCCAATCCCTTCACCCATTTCCGTGAAGCGAGCTGGGAGGAAGCGCTCGACATCGCCGCCAAGGGTCTCGTCAAGATTCGCGACGAGAAGGGCGTGAAGGCGCTGGCCGGCTTCGGTTCGGCCAAGGGCTCGAACGAAGAGGCCTATCTGTTCCAGAAGCTAGTGCGCACCGGTTTCGGCTCGAACAATGTCGACCACTGCACCCGCCTGTGCCACGCCTCGTCGGTTGCGGCTCTGTTCGAAGGCCTGAGCTCGGGCGCGGTGTCGGCGCCGTTCTCGGCTGCGATGGACGCCGAGGTCATCATCGTGATCGGCGCCAATCCGACCGTGAACCATCCGGTCGCCGCCACGTTCATCAAGAACGCGGTCAAGCAGAATGGCGCAAAGCTGTTCGTGATGGACCCGCGCCGGCAGACGCTGTCGCGCCATGCGACCAAGCATCTGCAGTTCAAGCCGGGCTCCGACGTCGCCATGCTGAATGCGATGATCAACACGATCATCACCGAAGGCCTGACCGACGACCAGTACATCGTCGGCTACACCGAAGGCTTCGAGGACCTCAAGGAGAAGATCAAGGAGTTCACGCCGGAGAAGATGGAAGCGATCTGCGGTATCCCGGCGCAGACCTTGCGCGAGGTGGCGCGGACCTACGCGCGCGCGAAATCCTCGATCATCTTCTGGGGCATGGGCATCAGCCAGCACGTCCACGGCACCGACAATGCGCGCTGCCTGATCGCGTTGGCGCTGATCACCGGCCAGGTCGGCCGTCCCGGCACCGGCCTGCATCCGCTGCGCGGCCAGAACAACGTGCAGGGCGCCTCCGACGCCGGCCTGATCCCGATGTTCCTCCCGGACTATCAGCCGGTCAGCCGCGACGACATGCGCGGGGCGTTCGAAAAGCTCTGGCAGCAGGATCTCGATCCCGTCCGCGGCCTGACCGTGGTCGAGATCATGAACGCGATCCATGCCGGCGAGATCAATGGCATGTACATCGAGGGCGAAAACCCCGCGATGTCCGATCCCGATCTGCAGCATGCGCGCCAAGCGCTCGCCATGCTCGATCATCTCGTGGTGCAGGATCTCTTCGTCACCGAGACCGCGTTCCACGCCGACGTGATCCTGCCGGCCTCGGCCTTTGCGGAGAAGGACGGCTCCTTCACCAACACCGATCGCCGCGTGCAGCTCGCGCGCCAAGTGATCAAGCCGCCGGGCGATGCGCGGCAGGATCTCTGGATCATCCAGGAGATCGGCAAGCGCATGGGCCTGCCCTGGAATTATGCCGGGCCCGGCGACGTCTTCACCGAGATGGCGCAACTGATGCCGTCGCTGAAGAACATCACGTGGGAGCGGCTGGTGCGCGAAGGCGCGGTGACCTATCCGGTCGACGACCCGAACAAGCCCGGCAACGAGATCATCTTCACCACGGGCTTCCCGACTGCGAGCGGCCGCGGCAAGATCGTGCCGGCCAAGGTCATTCCGCCGGACGAGCTGCCCGACGCCGAGTATCCGATGGTGCTGTCGACCGGCCGTGTGCTCGAGCACTGGCACACCGGCTCGATGACGCGCCGCGCCCAGGTGCTCGACCAGATCGAGCCGGAGGCGGTGGCGTTCATGTCGCCGAAGGACATGCGCAAGAAGAAGCTCGCGCCCGGCGATTTCATCCGGTTGGAGACCCGCCGCGGCGCAGTCGAGGTCAAGGTCCGCTCCGATCGCGACGTGCCGGAGAACATGGTGTTCATGCCGTTCTGCTACGCGGAAGCGGCGGCCAATCTCCTGACCAATCCGGCGCTCGACCCGTTCGGCAAGATCCCGGAGTTCAAGTTCTGCGCGGTCAGGGCCGAGCGCGCGGAGATGCGGGACGCGGCGGAGTAGGGGAAGGCCTCGTCGTCATTGTGGACGAGGCTTGCGACACAAACCGCCGTCATGCTCCGCGAAAGCGGGGCATCCAGTACGCCGCGGCCCATCAATTCAACCACCACTGTCTCGGAGCACTGGATCGCCCGGTCAAGCCGGGCGATGACAGTGATTGTGTGGTGCCGGCTTGCCCCACATCGCTTCGCTCCTCGCAATGACGGTGCTACATATCGCGCATGTCCAAAGCCACCCCTGCCACGCGCGCGCTTGCAGCTGCCGGCGTTGCCTTCACCGTCCACACCTACGACTACGATCCTGACGCCGAAAGCATCGGGCTCCAGGCGGCGTCCGCGCTTGGTGAAGACCCGGCGCGCGTCCTGAAGACGCTGATGGCGCTGGTCGACGGCAAGCCGGTCTGCGTCGTCGTCCCGTCCGACCAGGAAGTGTCCATGAAGAAGCTCGCGGCTGCCGCCGGCGGCAAGGCGGCGCAGATGATGAAGCCGCCGGAAGCCGAGCGCGTCACCGGCTTCAAGGTCGGCGGCATCAGTCCTTTCGGGCAACGGAAACCGGTGTGGACCGTAATCGAGCAGAGCGCGCTCGCGCATGATCGGGTCTATATCAACGGCGGCCAGCGAGGATTGCAGGTGCGGCTCAAGCCGGACGATGCGCGGGGCGTGTTGAAGGCGGTCGTTGCTGACGTGATTGCCTGAGCGCCTTGCCTTAGCGTCCCGCCGCTATTGCTTCTGCAACAGCTTCAGACGGCAGCGCAGTGCTTCACGAATGTGCGCGCGGGCGAGTTGTTCCGCCTTGTCGCCGTCGCGGGCGGCGATCGCGTCGATGATGGCCTGATGTTCCCCGTGGCTGGTTGACGGACGGCCGGTTACGGTGAAGGTGGTGGGACCGAGCAGCGCGATCCAGTCCTGCAGTTCACGCGAGGCATTGTCGAGATAGCGGTTGCGCGCGGCGCGGCAGATGGCTTCGTGGAAGGCGCGGTTGAGCCTCGCCATCTCGGCGGCGTCGGTTTCGGACGCCTCGACAAACGCCTGCTCGATGTCCCTGAGCGCATCGATCTCTGGTGCCGAGGCATGCTCGGCAGCGAGGCGCGCGGCGGCGCCCTCCATGATCTCGCGCATGGCGTAGAGCTCGAGCACCTCGGAAATGTCGAGGTTGCGCACGATCAGCCCGCGGCCGCCGGCAGGCTCGACGAAGCCGCGGGCCGCGAGACGGCCGAGCGCCTCACGAACCGGCGTGCGGCTGACCTTCAGCCGCTGGGCGACTTCTTCCTCGCGCAATCGGTCGCCGGCGCGGTAGCTGCCGGCCTGGAGCGCCTCGCAGAGCGAGCGGAACACGGCTTCGCCCAGCGCGACGCCGGCGCCGCGCGCGATCGATCCGCCTGTCTTTGCCGGGCGTCTGGCCATGTTCCCTCACGGCGCATCCTGCCCATGCAGAGATGCCGCTTGCACCCCGTATGTATATCTTTGTATACAAAAGTACGCAATGGCTGTGTAGATTGATCGGGGCCATCGGCGGCAGAATGTCTCTAACTTCGTCGCATCGGGCAGACGGCATGAGCAGCAAATACGACGTGCTGGTGATCGGCGGCGGCAACGCGGCGCTGTGCGCGGCGATCTCGGCGCGCCGCGGCGGTGCCTCGGTGCTCGTGCTGGAGGGCGCGCCGAAATTCTATCGCGGCGGCAACACGCGCCACACCCGCAACATGCGCTGCGCCCATGACGTGGCGACGGAAATCCTCACTGGCCCCTACACCGAGGAGGAGTTCTGGGAGGATCTGCTGCGCGTCACCGGCGGGCAGACCGACGAGGTGCTCGCGCGACACATGATCCGCGAGTCCAAGGACATCCTGAACTGGATCGTGGAGCAGGGCGTGCGCTGGCAGCCCTCGCTCGGCGGCACGCTGAGCCTTGGCCGCACCAACTCCTTCTTCCTCGGCGGCGGCCGCGCGATGCTCAACGCGCTCTATCTCACCGCGGAGCGGCTCGGCGTCGACGTCGAATACGACGCCGAAGTCACGGACCTCGTGATCGAGGACGGCATGTTCCTCGCCGCGCGCCTCAAGCGGCCGATCAGGGGCGAGACCGAGATCCGCGCCACATCGCTGGTCGCGGCGGCCGGCGGGTTCGAGGCCAACATCGAATGGCTGAAGCAGTATTGGGGCGAGGCCGCCGACAATTTCCTGATCCGCGGCACGCCTTATAACCGTGGCTCGATCCTGAAGATGCTGCTGGACAAGGGCGTGCAGGAGGTCGGCGATCCCACGCAATGTCATGCGGTGGCAATCGATGCCCGCGCGCCGAAATTCGACGGAGGCATCATCACGCGTCACGACTCCGTCGTGTTCGGCATCGTCGTCAACAAGCACTCGCAGCGCTTCTATGACGAGGGCGAGGACATCTGGCCGAAGCGCTACGCGATCTGGGGCCGGCTGGTGGCCGCGCAGCCCGACCAGATCGCCTACATCATTTTTGATTCAACGGTCGTCACCAGCTTCATGCCGACGCTGTTCCCGCCGATCGCGGGCCAGTCGGTCGCCGAGCTCGCCGGCAAGCTCGAACTCGATCCCGCCGCGCTGGAGAAGACCATCACCGAGTTCAACGCGGCAGTGCGGCCGGGCACCTTCGACCACACCATCCTGGATGACTGCGTGACCGAAGGCATCACGCCGCCCAAGACGCATTGGGCGAGGCGGATCGAGACGCCGCCCTATCTCGCCTATCCGGTGCGGCCCGGCATCACCTTCACCTATCTCGGCACGCGCGTGAACAAGGAGGCGCGGATGCTGATGGCTGACGGCAGGCCGTCGGCCAATATGTTCGCGGCCGGCGAGATCATGGCGGGCAACGTGCTCGGCAAGGGCTATGCCGCAGGCATGGGCATGACCATCGGCAGCGTGTTCGGGCGGATCGCAGGACAGGAAGCGGCGAAACATGCACGGAACTAGGATTCTTGACGAGGCCGACCGCCTGATGACGGTCTGCAATTCCTGCCGCTACTGCGAGGGTCTGTGCGCGGTGTTTCCGGCCATGGAGATGCGCCGCGCCTTTTCGGACGGCGACCTCAACTACCTCGCCAACCTCTGCCACTCCTGCGGCGCCTGCTACGTCGACTGCCAGTTCTCGCCGCCGCACGAGTTCAACGTCAACGTCCCGAAGACGCTCGCGGTGGCGCGCGCCGAGTCCTATGCGGCCTATGCGTGGCCGGGCGCACTGTCCGGCGCCTTCGCGCGCAACGGCCTCGTCATCAGCATCGTCGCCGCGCTCAGCATGGCCGCCTTCATCCTCGGTTTCGCCGCTCTCAACGACCGAAGCGTGCTGTTTGGCGTGCACACCGGGCCCGGCGCGTTCTACAAGCTGATGCCGCACAACGCGATGGCTGCGCTCTTCAGCGCCGCGTTCCTCTATGCGGTGCTCGCGCTGGTCATGAGCGTGCGCGCGTTCTGGCGCGACATCGGTACGCCGATCGGCGGACGCGCCGACGGTGGCTCCATCTTCCAGGCGATCCGCGACGCCGGCGAACTGCGCTATCTCCATGGCGGCGGCGTCGGCTGCTACAACGAGGACGACAAGCCGACCGACCGGCGCAAGTTTTTTCATCACCTGACGTTCTACGGCTTCCTGCTGTGCTTTGCCGCGACCTCGGTCGCCACGCTGTATCATTATCTCCTGTCCCGCGAGGCGCCGTATCCCTGGTGGGACGTCCCCGTCGTGCTCGGCACGCTCGGCGGCATCGGCCTCATCGTCGGTCCGATCGGACTCTTCGTCGCGAAGGCGCGCCGTGATCCGGCACTGCTCGACGAGAACCGCTACGGCATGGACGTCGGCTTCATCGTCATGCTCTTCCTGACCGGCATCACGGGAATGCTGCTTCTGGTGCTGCGCGAGACTGCCGCGATGGGGCCGCTGCTGGCGCTGCATCTCGGCGCGGTGTTCGCGCTGTTCATCACCATGCCCTACGGCAAATTCGTGCACGGCATCTATCGCTTCGCGGCGCTGATGCGCTATGCGCAGGAGCGGCGCAGCGAGGCCGGCTCTTGAGGGGCGTGCAGGGCTGACGTATGTCTTGCGCCTGCTCGCCCAGGAAGCGAGTCGCGCAAGGAGCTCGTGCCGATGTACATGTTTCTGCCCTTTCTGCTGGCGCTGGTCGGCTGCGCCTGCGTCTGGCGTTCGCGCGCGGGGCTGAGCTATGCGCTCTGGAGCACAACAATCGTCGTCATCGTCGCGTGGTTCTTCCACCACGCGACTGATCCGCTCAAATTTTCCTTCTGAGGGTGTCGAGATGAGCACCACAGCGATCAACGAGCAACAACCGGTCGGCGCGGTCCTGAACGTGCTCGGGCTGCTCGGGATCTCGTCGGTCCTGACCGTCGCATTCTTTTATCAGCTTGCGCTCGGTGAGTTGCCTTGCCCGCTGTGCCTGCTGCAAAGGGCCGGGTTCATTGCGGTCGGCATGGGGTTCCTGTTCAACATGCGCCTTGGTGAACGTCCCTCGCACTATGCGATGATCCTCATAGCCAGCCTCGTCACCGGCTTCATCTCGATCCGGCAGGTGTCGCTGCATCTCGCGCCCGGCGATCCCGGATACGGCTCGACGCTGCTGGGCTTGCATTTCTACACCTGGGCGCTCATCGCGGCGGTCGGGCTCGTCTGCTATGTCGCGCTTGTCTTCGTCCTGAAGGATGTGACCGGCAAGCGAGAAGGGGACGCACCCCTCAACGGGCCGGCATCTCACGCGGTATTTGCGATCTTCGCCTTGCTGGTCGCCGCAAATCTGCTGTCCACCGTGCTGGAGTGCGGAGCGGGGCAGTGCGACGACAACCCGGTTCGCTATCTCCTGCTCAGGTG
Source organism: Bradyrhizobium sp. CCGB20 (assembly GCF_024199855.1). Taxonomy (NCBI): domain Bacteria; kingdom Pseudomonadati; phylum Pseudomonadota; class Alphaproteobacteria; order Hyphomicrobiales; family Nitrobacteraceae; genus Bradyrhizobium; species Bradyrhizobium sp. CCGB20. The sequence goes on from NZ_JANADN010000001.1 coordinate 2,079,097, forward strand.
AGCTGAGCGTTGCGAAAGCGGCCATCGTGCAGAAAGGCGATTGTCTGCTCGATCGCAACGGTGTGGCGGGGCAGTCCGGTATGGGACGCCTTGACGACGATGTGGTCGGCCATGTCGGCCAGTTTCGCGCTCGCAACCGAGACCCTGCCGTCATTGGGGCGGGGCAGAACAAAGGTCGAGGCGATCGGCGCGATGGTGCGGCACCCCGCGATGATGCCAACGGGATAGTCGGGCGACGGCAGGTCGGCGAGGACGGGGGCTTGAGCGGTCGTCAGCTGCAGGCCGGCCGGGCCGAAAACGGCACGGTAGATCGAAATATCCTTCAGCAGATCGGCGACCTCGCTGCCGCCGTTGGGCGTGCCCAGCATCACGACGCGGCCGAGCCGCGCCGGCCGATGCCTCGAAATATAAACACGCGCGAGCAGCCCGCCCATGGAATGCGCGACGAAGTGGATCGCGCCGTCGCATTGCGCCGCAAATGCAGCGACTGGCGCGTGGATCTCCTCGGCGAGTGCTTCGATCGGTTTCTTGCGGCTGGGGTAGTCGAGGTTGAGCGTCGCAAAACCGCGGCGTTGTAGCGCTCGCTCAAGCCGCTTCAGCGTCCAGGAGCCGACCCCGATGCCATGAAGCAAAACCACGCCATCGCACCGGGTGTCCGCCGGTGCGATGGCGATGGGTTGGATCTCACGCAACCTCGCGCTCCGCCGAGGACGCCTGCTCGCGGGCCATCGTCGTTGCGGTGACATAGTCGGTCTTGCCGGTGCCGAGCAGCGGCACCTTGTCGACCACCATGATCGCCGCGGGCACGGTCAGTTCGGACGCGCCGATCGCCTTGGCCTGGCCCTGCATTGCGCTGCGCTCGGCGTTCTTCTCCGTCGTCAGCAGCACGATGCGCTCGCCCTTGCGCTGGTCGGGGATCGACACGGCGACCGAAGCGGCCTGCGGCCACAGCGCCGTGGCGATGGCCTCGACCGCCGACAGCGAGACCATTTCGCCCGCGATCTTGGCGAAGCGCTTGGCGCGGCCCTTGATGGTGATGAAGCCGGCCGGGTCGATCGCCACGATGTCGCCGGTGTCGTGCCAGCCCTCGGCGAGCGGTTCGAGCACGCCGGGATTTTCGGCCCGCAAGTATCCGAGCATCACGTTCGGTCCGCGCACCGACAGGCGTCCGCCTTCCTCGATGCCGGGGACCGGGTCGAGCTTGCTTTCCATCAGCGGCGACAGGCGGCCGACAGTGCCGGGACGGTTGGCCATCGGCGTGTTCATCGCCAGCACCGGTGCGGTTTCGGTCACGCCATAGCCTTCGAGGATGCGGATGCCGTAGCGCTCCATGAACACCTGGCGCGTCCGGTCCTTCACCGCCTCGGCGCCGGCGATCACCAGGCGCAGCGTGCGGAAGTCGTAGGCATGTGCCGAGCGCGCATAGCCGGTGAGGAAGGTGTCGGTGCCGAACAGGATGGTGGCGCCGGTCTGGTAGATCAGCTCGGGCACGATCCGGTAATGCAGCGGCGAGGGGTACATGTAGATCGGAATGCCCGCGAGCATCGGCATCATCATTCCGCCGGTCAGCCCGAAGGAGTGGAACACCGGAAGCACGTTGAACACCTTGTCGTTGGCGTTGGCGTCGACCCGCGCCAGCGCCTGCGCCGCGTTGGCGAGGATGTTGCGGTGGGACAGCACCACGCCCTTGGGCGTGCCTTCCGAGCCCGACGTGAACAGCACGACGGCCGGATCGTTCGCCTGGCGGGCGACGCGCGGTGCGGTGCCGGCGAGCAGGCCCTTGATCTTGTCGGCCGCGCCGATCGAGGCGCGGACATCCTCGAGATAAACGACGCGCGCCTCGGCGGAGATCGCGGCCATCAGCTTGTCGAGCTTGCCCTTCTCGATGAAGGCCTTCGAGGTCAGCACGGTCTTGACCTGCGCGGCCTTCATCGCGGCAAGCACGTTGACCGGGCCGGCCGAGAAGTTGAGCATCGCCGGGACGCGCCCGATGCTCTGCAGCGCCATGAAGACGACGGCGACGCCCGCGGAGTTCGGCAGCAGCACGCCGACATTCTCGCCGACGGAGGTGCCGGTCTCGAGCTTGCGGCTCAGGACCTGCGCGCCGAGGATCAGCTTGCGATAGGTCAGCTTGGTGCCGAGCGCGTCCTCGATGATGACCTTGCCGGTGTCGCGGTCGCGATAGGCATGTCCGAGCGCTTCGAACAGCGAGTGATCGAGCATGGCGTTCTTGACCATCGCATCGATCATCACGTCCTGAAGCGCGGCGCCCGCCGCATTGCGGCGCGCCTTGCCCTTCAGCGCCGGATCGACCGGAAGCTTGACCGGCGGCAGGATCGTGACCGTCACCCGCGGAAACCACGAGCGCTTGATCTGGCTAGAGTTGAGGTAGCTGAGATGCGAGCGTTGCGCGCCCTCGATGCGGACGGGCACGACCACGGCGTCGGCCTTGTCCGCGATCATCGCGGTGCCGTCATAGACCTTCATCAGCGAGCCGGAGACGGTGATGCGTCCTTCCGGGAAGATCACGACCGGTTCGCCGGCGGCAACGAGCTTGATCAGGTCGCGTGCGGCCAGCGGCTTGGTCGGGTCCATGGTGTAGTGCTTGACCACCCGCAGGAACGGCTTGGCCCACCAGGCCTTGGAGATGCCGGTGTCCACGGCGAAGCTCGCGTCGATCGGCAGCACGGCGTGCAGCAGCGGGCCGTCGATCAGGCTGACATGGTTGGGCGCGATCAGCATCCGCGTGCCGGCAGGCGGCAGGTTCTCGAGCCCGCGAACCTCGGTGCGGAACAGCGCACGGAACAGCAGCCCGCCGAAATCGCGCACGCCTTCCTTGCCCCATTTCGTCAGCACGAACCAGACCGCGCCGAAGCTGGCGACGCCGAGCCCGAAGAAGATCCAGCCGACATGCAATCCGCCCGCCTGCAACAGTGCCACGAACAGTGAGCCGACCACCATGAAGGCGGCCTGCAGCACGTTGCCGGCGGCGATGATGCGGGCGCGCTCATTCGGCGCCGACCACGCTTGCACGGCGGCAAAGGACGGAACGACGAACAGGCCGCCGCCGAATGCGAAGGCGACGAAGTCGATCAGCATGCGCAGACCCGCGAACGAGGTTGCGAAGTCGACCGCAGCGATGTTCTGCCCCTTGGCGGTCACGGCGATAGCCCAGGCGAGGTCGAGGCCGGCAAAGCCCATGATGATGGCGCCGATCGGCACCAGTGCGAGGTTCGGCCGAACGTGGCTGAGGCTGGCCGCGAACAGTGAGCCGATGGCAATGCCGATCGCGAAGATCGCAAGGCAGAGCGTCACCACGCCCTCGGTGCCACCGACGACCTCCTTGACCAGCGCCGGCAGCAGCGACAGCACGATCGCGCCGACCAGCCAGAACCAGGAGACGATCACGGTGCCGTCCCACAACCGGTGGTCGGCGTAGAGCGTTTTCAGCAGGCTGAGCGTCGAGGTCCAGGGATTCGCATCGACGGGCAGATCGGGTGCAGAGGGGGTTGTCTGCGGAATGCGGGAGGCGAAGGCCCAGGACAACAGGGCCAGCACAACGACGGCCGATGCGACCCAGCCCATATGGGTGGAGCCGGCCACGAACTGGCCGCCGGCGACGGTGCCGAGCAGGATGGCCATGAAGGTCGCGCCTTCGACCAGCGCGTTGCCGGTCGCGAGCTCACCGAGCTCGAGCTGGTCCGGCAGCATGGCGTATTTCACCGGGCCGAACAGGGCGGCGATGGTGCCGAACAGCGCGAGCGCCGTGAACAGCAGCGGCACCGAGTGGAGGAAGAAGCCGGCAGCGGCAAAGCAGGCGGCGAAGATCTCGACGAATTTGAGCCGCCTTGCGACGACGGATTTGACGTATTTGTCGGCGAGCTGGCCGCCGAGCCCGGACAGGATGAAATAGGGGAAGATGAAGACGGCGCCTGCGACCGTCACCAGGGCATCGCCGTGGCCGGTCGCGGCACTGTAAAGCAGGATGATGACGAGTGCGTTCTTGAGCACGTTGTCATTGAGCGCCGAGAAGAATTGCGCCCAGAAGAGCGGCGCGAAGCGGCGTGACGACATCAAGTCCCTGATCATGACCAGTCCTGTTTTGAAAGGCAGCCTGAGGTGCTTACGGTAGGTGAAACGTCACGACCGGAAGGATGCGGGGTAAACGATGGCAGGGTGACGACGGTCGCTGCCTGCTCTGTCCCCTCGGTCCCCCTGATCCTGTTGGTCTCCAAGTGGTCTCGTTAGGTTCGCAATTTTCTGGTCGCGGCCGCAGTTCGGACGGACGGGTCGCGCCTATCGGGGTATCGCGTGGGGCGATGAGGAAAAGCTGAACCGCATCGCCGAGGATTTCCGGACCGGGTGCCAATGTCGGGACATGGTAAGTCCTTCCTTGCAACCGGATCTTGCATTCGAGCCGACCGGAACGTCCCGGCTGCGCCCGCCTCAGGTGAGATGGGCGAGGTGGCGAAAGGGCGAGAGGCGGCCGAGCAGGCTGAACCGGCGGCCCTGATGATTTGCGCGGCCGCGGCTCGCTCGCCACATCCGGAAGGTGGCGCGGCGCTCCGTGAGCACGCCGGCAATGTCGCAGGCATTCGCAATGCGATCGACCGGTGCCATCGCGAACCGCAGGAAGGCGCGGCCAGATCCTGCGATGAGAGCCAGGGCGTCATCGACGAAGGTGGAGGCGATATCAACAGCGAGGGTTTGCATTTTGCAGGTCTCCAGGTTAATTTGAACAATGTTCACATGAGTAGCTCGAAAATGAACAATGTTCAAGAAGAATCGCCGCGGGACCAGAAAAAAAATCGGCGCAGGCTCCTGATCCTTGAGATCGCCCGTGGCATCATTGCAGCTAAGGGGCTGAGATCATTGAAGGTTCGGGATGTCGCGGAGGCCGCCGGTTGCTCGGTTGGCAGCGTCTATAACGAGTTCGGCGACTTCGACGGGGTGATCCTGACCGTGAATCGGGAGACCGTTCAGGCGCTGACGGTACGGCTCGGCAGTGTTCCGGCGGAGGATCCGGTCCGCCAGCTCTATGGGCTTGCCGGGACCTACCTCGAATTCTTCGCGGAGCACGCCAATCTGCTGCGATCGCTGTTCGAGCATCGGATGGAGGACGACCGTCCCTATCCCGACGACATCCTTCAGATGGTGATGGACGCTTTCGCGCTGATGCATCCACCCCTGGTGCGGCTGCTACCGGATGCGGACGATGTGAGGATCGCGCTGCTGTCGCGCACGCTGTTTTCCGCCGTGCATGGCATCATCTCGCTCGGCCTCGAGGAGCGCATGATTGCGGTGCCGCCCCAGATGCTGCGCCAGCAGGTCGAGCAATTCGTCGATACGCATCTCGCCGGCCTCGGGATCGTGCCGGTCGGCGTACGGCCGGCCTGAGGCGCGGCTACCACGCGTATCGCAGGCTCGCGGTGCCGGAATAGGTGGTGCTGCGAGCCGCGAACTCGCCGTCGAACTTGGCCGATAGCGCAACGCCGTTCGAGAACTTCAGCTCGGCACCGGCCGATGCGAGCGCGGCGTTCTTTGCCGGCGTCGCGCCGTTGACGATGAAGCTCGCGCCGGGCAGCACCTGGAATGCGGCGACGAGCGTCGGATCGCTCACCCAATCATGGGCCCAGGCCGCGCGGCCGCGCAACGTCAGGACCGCATTCGGCGTGAGGAGCGTCGCGCGATCGAAGCGCGCGCCGAGCTCGCTCCTGACGTCACTGGCGGTGCGTCCCCGATAGGTCAGGCCAAAGCCGCTGCCGGCGAGATCGGCCTCGGTATAAGTCGGTGTGCGAAATGCCTGCGCCTGCGCCGCGGCGTATGGCGTGACGCCGCCGATCGGCGTGGTGAAGCGATAGCCACCCTCGATGCGGCCGCCGACGGTCTGCGCGTCGAACTTCGCGGTGAGCTGGTTGCCGAACGGCGCGAGCCGGTCCGTCGACATCCAGTGATTGGCCACGGCGAGCGAGGCGGCGAAATAGGCCGGGCCCGTGCGCACCGCGGTGTAGACGCCGGCCTGCATCGCATCGCTCTTGCCGCCGCCGATCGCCTGCGCGAGGTCCCATCTGGTGCCGCCGCCCGAGAGCGCGAAGCCGACGAGCGCATCGCGGCTGAAGTGATAATCGGCGCCGGCTGCGACGCCGACGGCTCGCGCGCTGAGGTCATGACTGCCGATCACGACGGGATCGCCGCTGGTGCGGTTGGTGCCGCCGAACGCGGTGCCCCAGGCCGTCCAGCGCTCAGCAAAGACAGGCGCTTTCGCAGGCGGCACGCCCAGAACCTTGTTGTAGGCGAGGGCAATATCTTCAGGCATCGCCGCGCGCTCGGGGCTGAATCCGAGCGCTGTGTCGCCCGCGCTCACGGCGCTGCGCCCGCCGACGAATGGATCGAGCATCAGGCCGAGGAACTGGCTCGTGAACTGGAAGGCGCCCTGCTGGGCGCCGGTCGCCGCTTCACCCGAAAGCTGGTCCAGACTGTAACGGAGCTGGGCGTCGCTCTGGCCTGCGAAAGACGAGAGGAAGGGCAGATTGGGACCGAATGCGCTCAGTGCGCCGGCCACTTCCTTCTGGTTCTGCGTCTGGGCGATGGAGGGGAATCCGGCGTTGTTGTAGTTGAGCGTCAGGAGAACGTTGAATCCGTCATAGCTGAGGGAGGACGCGAACAGCTGTGGATTGTATCCGCTGACAGTCACGCCCGCGAAGCTGCCGGTGAGGCCAGCCGTCGTGCTGAGGATGGTATATTGCGTCGAGGGATTGTAGGCGCCTGCAAGCGTGGTGACGGCGACGGTGCCGCCGGTCAGCGTCGCGCTCACGGCGGCAATCTTGTCTGATTGTCCGGCCGCGTTGACCGAGATCGCGTACGTCGACCCTGACTGGAACGCCGCACTGCTGCTGACGAAGAGTTGACCGAGATTGCCAGGCGCGACCGTACCGCCCGACAGCACTGTGAGTGATCCGATGGTGCCGTTGCCACTGAGCGTGCCGCCGCTCACGACCGTCGCGATGTTGGGCATCGAGCCGCTCACCTCGAGGGTGCCGGCCAGGACATTCATGGTCGCGAATTCGTTTGTCGAGCCATGCAGCGTCCAGTTGGAGCTTCCGGTCTTCTCCAGAGCCTCGAATTCCCGGAACTGACCGGACACACCAAACGTGTTGAGGTCGAACGCAGCGTTGACGGTCCCACCCAGACGCAGCGTGTCCGTTCCGTTGCCGCCGAGGACCCGCCCCGTGATGTTCGATCCCGCCCGCAATTCGAAGACGTCGCTGCCGTCCTTGAGATCGACAGCCGTGCTGACGCCGCTGCTGGTGATCGCGCCCGAGTTGATGACGGTGTCCTGATTGATCGAGCCGAGGATTGCCGTGCTAACACTTGAGATCACGCCGGCATTATTGATGACGTTGCCATTGCCTGCGCTGTTGAGATCGATGGCGGCGACGTTGCCGGCCTGGACAAGGCCGCTCGACAGGATGTTCACCTGGTTGCCCGCCGCCCCGGCGCCGATGCCGATGCCGATGGCTGCGGGAGCGGCGCTTCCAACCGTGCCTCCGATCACGACAAGGTTGTTGCTCGAATTGGCCAGGCCGAGGCTCGTCGAGGGGAAAGCCGTCGACCCAACCACGGCCCCTGCATCGATGGTTATGGTATTGTTGGTGCCACCGGTCACGGCGATGCCGTCGCTGCTGGTCGACATGACCGATGCGTTGCCGAAGACCCTGATTGCGCTGTTGGATGCCGCTTGAAGGAGTACGCTCGCAAAGGTGGGGTCGCTCACTGTGGTCGCCGTGGTGCCGTCGCCAATGTTGATGGTGACATTGTTGACCACGGGGGCTGTTTTGATCTGGGTGTTGCTTCCGATGCAGCTAATTGAATCACCCGACTGAAGCGTCGTTAGTGTGCCGCTCCCGGTCACCACGCACACCGCTTGCGCCGGCGTGATAAACCACGGCAGCGAACTGCTTGCGGCGAAGGCACCGATCGCGGTGCTCAGGAGTAGCGTGCGCCGCCGAAGCGTGTTCGAGCGGACGATCTTGCGCGGGGCCAGCAAACGATTCCAAGGCACTTCCGAACTCCTCTCACGGCACGTCCCGGTGGAATCGCGCCGCAAATATTGGGCAGTGCCATGCTTAGCGAGAGAGGCGCCGGCCATCGTGGGCCAGCGCGCAAGGTGATATGTCGAAATGTGAAAGACGCTGCGTTTTCAGAGCGATGTGGCCGCAGCGTCACAACTGCGCCGGGCGCCGGTTTCCCTTGTCGCGCCAAGGCGGATTAGCGCGCCATCGCCAGAGCTTGGGGCGAACCCGGCTTCCCGAGCCGGCAATCAGCCTTGCGCCGCGACGACCTCGCGCGTCCGTGACGCGACCACCACGACGTCCGGCCGCCCGCCGTCGACCTGAACGCGGTTGCGCCCCTTTTCCTTGGCGCGATAGCAGGCGGCATCCGCGCGCCGCATCGCATCCTCGAGCGTGGTGTTGCCGTCTGCGATGCAGGCGACGCCGATGCTGGCGGTCACCGCAAAATAGCGATCGTCCCAGGCAAAATTGAACAGCTCGAGCGACCGTCGCAGCCGTTCTGCGATATCGACGGCGTTCGAGGGCGGGCACCGCGGCAGGATCAGGCCGAATTCGTCGCCGCCGAGCCGGGCCACCAGATCATGCGGCCGCCGGTCCTGTTGCAGCAGGCGCGCGACCTGGCAGAGCAGGCGGTCTCCGGCGAGATGGCCGCAGCTGTCGTTGACGTTCTTGAACTGGTCGAGGTCGAGCAGGATCAGGCCGAGCGAACCCGTTGCGCTGTTGTCCAGCTCGCTGTGCAGGCGCGCCTCGAAGGCGCGGCGGTTGGACAGGCCGGTCAACCAGTCGTGCGATGCCTGCCAGGCCAGACGCTCCTTTTCGGCATGCAGCGCATCCTCGAACGCCTGCCGTTGCAGCATCAAGCGCCGCGTGTGCCAGATCAGGAGCAGGATCAGCGTCGCGGCCGCCACGATGTTGATGCACGTCAGCGTCACCTTGATGGCGCGGGAGCCTTCGCCGAGGACAGTAGAGAACCGTTTCGCATGCACCGTGAACTGCGCGTTGAGCTCCGAGAGCCGCGACGACAGGAGCCGCAGGCGATCGCGGTCCTCGACGGGGCCGTGCTGCAATTCAGACCGGATGACCTCGCCGAAGATGCTGAGCTCCAGCAGCATGGGATCGGTGGCCGCCCATTCACGGATCGCTTCCTGGAGGAAGCTGACGCGGTTGAAATAGCGGAACAGCCAGATCAATCCCGGAATGTCGTCGGGATGGTTGCCGCCTTGCAGAAAGCCGATGCGGGCGGCCTCGACGTCGACCGGATCGCGCTCGAGGGCCCACCTTGCGTATTCGTCGCCGATGGGGACGGCGAGCGAGGTCTGGTACTGCGCGAACTGGCTCGCCTCGCCCGAATGCAGGTAGAGATTGAGGAAGTAGACGGCGTTCTTCTGTGACCGCGACCACATCGCTTCGCCCGCGACATAGGCGCGGACCGATGACATCACCTCGAGGCTGAATCCCGCGATTGCCGCCTGGAGCACGACGACCATCACGAATGGCGAGACGAGCTTGATGACGTGAAGGAAACTGCGTCTCCTCGTCGACGTCGCTGTTCTGCGAAACACCCTGCATTCCCCAAATCGCTCAACGACCCCAGCGGAGCGTCGCGCCTGCAACGCCAAGTAGTGGAGAAAGTTGCTTAACTGGGCATCAAAGACGCAGGCGACTGCGCCGCAGGGTGAAAGCGTTGTGAAGCCGGTGCCGACAGATCGCTTCAAATGCCGGCAAACCGGAACCAGCGCGGCAATGGCCGCGCCAGTCCCTCGCATTTGTCCAGCGTGGTTTACCTGACCGAGAGATTTGGTTTGGCGCGCTAGACCAGCACCGGCGTGCGGACGCGGCCGGCGTCGCCGAACACGCGCAAATAACGCTCGATCTCCGACGGCATGCCGGTGGCCTTCTCCGGATTGTCGGAGAGCTTGACGGCCGGGCGTCCGTCGACCGACGACACCTTGCAGACCAGCGAGATCGGATCGAGATTGAACGAGCCGTCCGGTGCGCAGCCGACGAAATCGTTGGTGAGGTTGGTGCCCCAGCCGAACGAGAGCCGGACGCGGCCGGTGAAGTGGTGATAGGTCTCCTCGATCGAGCCGACATCCATCGCGTCGGAAAACACGAGCAGCTTGTCCTTGGGGTTGCGGCCCTTCTTCTGCCACCAGGCGACGATCTCCTCGCCGGCCTGGACCGGGGGTGCGCTGTCGGGGCGGAAGCCGGTCCAGTCGGCGACCCATTCCGGTGCATCGCGCAGGAAGGCCTTGGTGCCGAAGGCGTCGGGCAGCGCGATCAGGAGGTTGCCGCCATAGGTCTGGCGCCACTGGTCGAGGATGCGATAGGGCGCCCAGCGCAATTCCTCGTCGTCCTTGGCGAGCGCAGCCGCCACCATCGGCAGCTCGTGCGCGTTGGTGCCGATGGCTTCGAGATCATTGTCCATCGCGAGCAGCACGTTGGAGGTGCCGATGAAGGACGGGCCCAGGCCTTCCTTCACCGCTTCGACGCACCAGCGCTGCCAGAGGAAGCCGTGGCGGCGGCGGGTGCCGAAGTCGGAGAGCCGCAAATTCTCGAGCTGGCGCAGCCGCTCGACCTTGGTCCACAGCTTGGCCTTGGCGCGCGCATAGAGCACGTCGAGCTCGAAGCGGCCGCGGCCCTTCATGGCGGCGCGCGATCGCAACTCGTTGAGGATGGCGAGCGCCGGAATTTCCCACATCGTGGTGTGGGTCCAGGGTCCGTGGAAATGCAGCTCGTACTGGCCCTCGACCTTGCGCAGCTCGTATTCGGGCAGTCGGAATTCGGCCAGCCAGCGGATGAAGTCCGCCGAGAACATGTGGGTCTTGCCGTAGAAGGTGTTACCGGCAAGCCAGATCAGCTCTTTCTTGGTGAAGCGGAGGGTGCGGGCATGGTCGAGCTGGGCGCGCAGCTCGACCTCGTCGATGGTCTCGGCGAGGCGCACATGGCGCGAGCGATTGATGACCGAGAAGGTCACCTGCTGACCCGGGTACGATTCCCGAATCATTTGCAACATCAATAGCTTGTAGAAGTCGGTATCAAGCAGGCTGCGGATGATGGGATCCAGCCGCCAGCTGTGATTGTAGGTCCGGCTCGCAATGTCGGTCACTGTCATGGGACAATTCTAGCGTGGCCGTCCCGACGCAACCAGTGGGTTTGATGGGGGCGAGCCATCGCATGGGCGCGGACCGCGGAAGAGGCATGGAGAACGGGGGCGTAATCCGCGCGCCGAATTCAGCTCCCGGCGATTGCAGCCACAGACTCCAGTTGTGCCCTGATCCAGCGATGGGCCGGGTCTTTCTGGTAGCGCTGATGCCAGACCATGAACATCGGCAGCTCGGCCAGCGTGCGCGTCCGCGACGCCAGTGGAATCGGCGTTTGCGCGAAACCGCGCATCACGCCGGAGGCGAGCAGGCTCGGCATGCTCGCCAGCATCTGCGAGCCGCGCAGGAAGGGCGGCACGCCGGAAAAGCTCGGCACGGAGATGGCGATGTCACGATGGAAGCCGTTCGCCGCCAGCCGGCGGTCGAAGTCGAGCCGCTCGTTGTCGGTATAGACCACCGTGACGTGGCGCGCCGCGAGATAGGCGCTGCGGCCGGCCGGAGCGGTCCGGGCCCTGGGATCGAAGTAGCAGACGTAATGATCGCTGAGCACGCGCTTCTGCACGATGTCGACGCCGGAGGGCGGCAGCGGCGAGATCAGGAGATCGCAGCGGTTTTCGCGCAGCATTGCGGGCGAGGGAGATTGCGAGGGGATCACGCGCAGGTTCAGGCTCTTCACCTGCGCCGCGACATGATCGAAGAACCGCGGCAGCAGCAGGTCGCGCTGGAAATCATTGGCTGCGATCGTCAGCGAAAGCTGCGCCCGCGCCGGCTCGAAGGTGACGCCGCCGGCAAAGCTGCGCATCTCGTCGATCAGCGCCCGCGCCTTCGCAGCCAAGGCCTGGGCATGGGCGGTGGCGACGATGCCGCGGCCGGATTTGGCAAACAGCGGATCGCCCGCGATCCGCCGCAGCTTGTTCAGCCCGTGGCTGACCGCCGATTGCGTCAGTCCGAGTCGCGTGGCCGCCGCCGTCACGGAGCCTTCCTCCAGCACGGCAAGGAACAGTTCGAGGGCGTGGCCGTCGAGCGCCAAATGATCGATTTCTTTCATATAATTCATTATAATCGATCTATTTATCTTGAGAATAGGGCGGCCCATGATCTCCCGATAAGCCGCGCGCCCGGAACCGGCGCCCCAGGGAGAGACAACGCCGATGAATGTCCAGGCGCCAGCCTTGCAGGATCCCCGCCTCAACCGCCCCGAGCCGTTCACGCCGCCGCTCGGCGACGGCGGCTTCTTCCAGCGCGACCGCAATATTCATCCGCCGGCGCATGCGCCCGGTTACAAATCCTCGGTGCTGCGTTCACCGCGCCAGGCACTGCTGTCGCTTGAGAATTCGATCTCGGAGATCACGGGGCCGGTGTTCGGCCACAACGATCTCGGCCCGCTCGACAACGACCTGATCCGCAACTACGCCAAGGACGGCGATCCCGTCGGCGAGCGCATCATCGTCCATGGCCGCGTGCTGGACGAGACCGGCCGCGGCGTGCCGAACACGCTGGTCGAATTCTGGCAGGCCAATGCCGGCGGCCGCTACCGGCACAGGAAGGACACGTATCTGGCGCCGGTCGATCCGAATTTCGGCGGCTGCGGTCGAGCGCTGAGCGACGACACCGGCTACTATTATTTCCGCACCGTGAAGCCGGGCCCCTATCCCTGGCGCAACTACGTCAACAGCTGGCGTCCCGCCCACATCCATTTCTCGGTGTTTGGCTCGGGCTTTGCGCAGCGGCTGATCACGCAGATGTATTTCGAGGGCGATCCCCTGATCCCGGTCTGCCCGATCCTGACGACGATCCCGGACAAGGACGCGCTCGACCGCCTCGTGGCGCCGCTCGACCTCAACGCCTCGACGCCGCTCGACTCGCTCGCCTACCGTTTCGACATCGTGCTGCGCGGCCAGCGCTCCACCTATTTCGAAAATCGCACCGCAGGGAACTGAGCCATGCCGCAGCCGCTCAACTATCTCAAGGAAACGGCGTCGCAGACCGCCGGGCCCTACGTCCATATCGGACTTATCCCGGCCATGGCCGGCTTCGACATCTTCGAGAAGAATTTTTCGAACGTGCTGGTGACGCCGGGCACCAAGGGCGAACGCATCACGCTGGAAGGCAAGGTACTCGACGGCAGCGGCTCGCCGCTGCGCGACGTGCTGCTCGAGATCTGGCAGGCCAATGCGGCCGGCCGCTACAACCATCCGGCAGACCGCTCCTCCGGCGCGCTGGACGAGGATTTCCGCGGCTGGGGGCGCGGGGGTTCGGATTTCGACAACGGCCTCGTCACCTTCGAGACCATCAAGCCCGGCGCCATCACCGACAAGGCGGGGCGCAAATGCGCGCCGCACGTCAATGTCTGGATCGTTGCACGCGGCATCAACATCGGCCTCAACACGCGGCTCTACTTCTCGGATGAAGAGGCTGCGAACGCCGCCGACCCGGTGCTCAACCTGATCGAGCAGCCTGCCCGGCGGGCGACGTTGATCGCAAAGCGCACAGAGCGCGCCGGCAAGGTCGTGTACTCCTTCACGATCAATTTGCAGGGGCCGGAAGAGACGGTGTTCTTCGACGTGTGAGGGATCGGCGGCCGTCCCGCAGGATCACTCCACCTGGTCGCCGCGATCGATCGCTCCGCGCGAGAGGAATTGCGGTAGCTGACGCATCTCGCGCGATCCCGGCCGGCCAGCCGGATCGCGCCCCACTTTTGGTTTCAGTTCCGCCAAATCAATGAACACGTCCGCCTGTCGGCGCAGGTCGTCGGCGACCATGGGGGGCTGAGTGGAGAGTGTGGAGACGACCGTCACGCGGACACCGCGGCGTTGCACGGCTTCCACCAGCGAACGAAAATCCCCATCGCCCGAGAACAACACGATCTGATCGACGTGCCCGGCGAGTTCCATCGCTTTTACAGCGAGGTCGACATCCATTCTGCCCTTCAACTTGCGGCGGCCGGTGGTGGCGTCGATGAACTCCTTGGTGAGCTTGGTGACGACGGTGTATCCGTTATAGTCGAGCCAATCGATCAAGGGGCGGATTGAAGAATACTCCTGATCCTCGACGACGGTCGTGTAGTAGAACGCCCGCAACAGCGTACCCCGGCTTTGGAATTCGCCGAGCAGACGCCTGTAATCGATGTCGAAACCGAGCGCCTTTGAGGTGGCATAGAGATTGGAGCCGTCGATAAAGAGTGCGATCTTCTCAATCGAAGACATTATGCACAAACCTCCCGTTCCGCGCGAAAGCCGGCCGATCCAGCCGCCAGGGTGCGGTCTGTCGGCCGGAAGATACCGAAGGCGCCGATGGCTTGCTGAAAAAGCGGCGCCGGCGACCGGACGGGGGGCCGCCTTGCGCCAAGGTTAGGGAGGGTTCCATGCCACCAGCGCCAGGGCGCCGAATACAGCCACGCTAAGGCGCGCGCATTCCCTGCTCAATTGTACTGAGGTTAAGCGCTTCTATCCAAAGGATAGCACCGCATATACGAAGGTAAGTGGCTGCGCCGGCAACAGGGGCCAATGCGGTTCGCAGCGCGGCCTCCGGTCGATGGGCAAGCCTGGTCTTTCGTCCGATGCGTCAGCCTTCGTCGCCATGGAGCCGCGCGCGAAAGGCGCGCGGCGACAGTCCCGTGGCTGCGGCGTAGACGCGGCTGAAATAGGCGGGGTCGTCGAAGCCGAGCGTGTAGGCGATCGTCGAGACCGGCAGATTGGTGTAGACGAGATTACGCCGCGCCTCGCGGATCAGCCGGTTGAGGATCAGGTGCGAGGCGGTGTCGCCGGTCGCCGCCCGCGTCACCCGGTTGAGATGGGTCGGCGTGATCGACAGCGCATCGGCATAGTCGGCAACGCTCCAGCGTTCCAGATGATGCTGTTCCAGCAGCGTCTCGAAGCGGCGGAAGAGCCCGCTTTCCGCCGTGCCGGTGCCGCCGCTCTCGCTGGTGAGCGCGCGAGCCACCAGCCCGATCATCGCCGCCGACAATGCACGCAGCACATGCGCGCGGCCGAAATCGCGCGCGGCGTGCTCGGCGAAGATCTGCTTCATGGTGGTGCGGATCTGCGGCGTGCCGCGCACCACGGCCGATCGTGACAGGGCGCCGCGCAGTCCTTCTGAGGCAAGCAGTGCCTCGTCCAGGATTTCCGCGGCGATGGTCAGCACCCAGCCCTGGGTATCAGGCTCGAAACGGAAACCGTGGACATGGCCGACCGGCACGTTGACGATCTGCATCGGCCGGAGCGGCACCACGCGCCCGTCGAGCGTCGCCTCGCCGCCGCCGCGCTCGATCAGCAGCACCTGGTGCAGCCGGGCATGGCGGTGCACTGCCAGAGTCCAGTCGTGCAGCACCGAGCGCGACGCGATCGTCTCGCAATGCACGACGTCGGGCAGATCGCCGGACTCGCCGAACAGGTTGTAGACTCGGATTGCCGGGGCAGGGGCTGCGCTTCTCATGTTCGAATAGTACAAGACAAAGACGAAACCCTCCATCGGTTTGCAGCGCCCTTTCTGCAAAAAGCGCACCGACGGGAGGACGTAAAAATGAAAGTTCAGGTCTGCATCATCGGCGGTGGGCCGTCCGGGCTGCTGTTGTCCCAGCTCCTGCACCTGAAGGGCATCGACACGGTCGTGCTGGAGAAATACAGCCGCGACCACGTGCTGGCCCGCATCCGTGCCGGCGTGCTCGAGCACGGCTTCGCCAGGCTGATGCGCGAGGCGCAGTGCGGCGAGCGGATGGACCGCGAGGGCGAGATCCACAACGGTTTCGAGATCGCGCATGACGGCGTGCTCTCCCATATCGATCTGCACAAGCATTCCGGCGGCAATTCGGTGCTGGTCTACGGCCAGACCGAGCTGACGCGGGACCTCTACGAAGCGCGCGACCGGCTCGGCGGCAAGGTCGTGCACAATGCCGAGGACGTGACCCCGCACGATCTGACGTCGGACCGGCCCTACGTGACCTATCGGTCGAACGACGAAATCGTCCGCATCGATTGCGATTACGTCGTTGGTGCCGACGGCTTTCACGGCGTCAGCCGCAAGTCGATCCCGAAGGACGTGCTGCGCGAATACGAGAAGGTGTATCCGTTCGGCTGGCTCGGCGTGCTGTCCCGCACGAAACCGGTGTCGCCGGAGCTGATCTATGTGAAGCACACGCGCGGCTTTGCGCTCTGTTCCCTGCGCTCGCAAGTGCTGAGCCGCTACTATGTCCAGGTGCCATTGACCGACAAGGTGGAGGACTGGAGCGACGATGCGTTTTGGGCCGAGCTGAAGCGCCGCCTGCCGGAGGAGGTTGCCGGCCGCCTGATCACGGGACCATCGATCGAGAAGAGCATCGCGCCCCTGCGCAGTTTCGTCGCCGAGCCGATGAGCTACGGCCGCCTGTTCCTCGCAGGCGATGCCGCCCACATCGTGCCGCCCACCGGCGCGCGCGGACTCAACAGCGCAGGGTCCGACATCTACTACCTCTACCACGCCATGCTCGCGCATTATCAGCGCGGCGACGATTCCGGCCTTGCGGGTTATTCCGCCAAGGCGCTTGCGCGGATCTGGAAAGCGCAGCGTTTTTCGTGGTGGATGACGATGCTGCTGCACCGTTTTCCCGACCGGCTCGACTACGAGGACCGGCTTCAGCAGACGGAGCTCGAATACCTGCTTTCGTCCGAGACGGCACAGCGGCTGCTGGCGGAGAATTATGTGGGACTGCCGTTTTAGCGGCTTGTGACCGGTTAGCCGACATTGCCGCTTCGAAGGGGAGCTCTCCTCGCGGCACGAAGCGAGTTCGCCCGTCAGGCCGGTTCCCTTTCAATAAGTGGTGACGGGCGCCGAAATGGTCTGTTGCCTTGTGCGATCGTTCCTACCTCCTCGACCGAACAGGAAGCACGGCGATGACGAACACAGCGCTTGTGGTCGGTGCGAGCGGTATTGTCGGCAACAATCTCGCCCGCCATCTTAGCAATCGCGGCTGGCAGGTGCTTGGGCTCGCAAGGCGCCCACCAAGCGACCTTGAGGGTGTTCGCGCCATCGCGGCCGATCTGCAGGATCCGGCCTCGCTTTGCGACATCCTGGCGAGCCTTCGTCCCACCCACGTGTTTCTCGCCACATGGCTGCGTCAGCCGACCGAGGCAGAAAATATCCGCGTTAACGCTGCGATGGTGCGCAACGTGCTGCGGGCACTCTCCGGCGCAAGTACGCTCTCTCATGTCGCGCTGGTCACAGGGCTAAAGCATTACCTGGGACCGTTCGAGTCCTACGGTAAAGGCAGGCTGCCCGCGACGCCATTCCGCGAGGAGCAACCGCGGCTGGATGTCGAGAACTTCTACTACGCGCAGGAGGACGAACTATTCGATGCAGCCAGGCGCGGTGGCTTCAGTTGGAGCATTCACCGCCCGCACACGATCATCGGCTATGCGATCGGAAACGCCATGAACATGGGAACGACGCTTGCCGTCTACGCGACGATCTGTCGAGAAACGGGGCGGCCCTTTCTCTTTCCCGGCTCGGCGACGCAATGGACTGGCTTGACGGATATGACGGATGCCAGATTGCTGGCGCGGCACCTGGAATGGGCCGCGACGACGACGACGGCGCGAAACCAGGCGTTCAACGTCGTCAATGGCGATGTCTTCCGATGGAGCTGGATGTGGGCGCGACTGGCCGACTGGTTCGGGTTGCAGCCCGCCCCCTTTCCAGACGAAATTTCGCCGCTTCAGCGGCAGCTTGCCGATTCAAGCCGGATATGGGCTGATATTGCGCGCAAGTATGATCTCGTCGAAAGCGACCTCTCCGTCCTTTCGTCGGCATGGCATACCGATGCCGACTTGGGCCGACCTATCGAAGTCGTCACCGATATGAGCAAGAGCCGCAAGCTCGGTTTCCTCGAATATCAGGCGACGGACGATAGTTTTTTCGATCTCTTCAGCAGGTTGCGCGCCGCGAACGTGATTCCTTGAGCCTTCTGACGAAGGGTGAGAAACCGTTACTTTCCTTCCAGCGTATTGACCGGCGTCCACTCTGGCGATGGTGGATTTGCGGTGAGGGCTTTCGCGCGCCTGGCGAACAGTGCCGACGCCGGGTCGATTTTCGCGACGCCGTCGAACGCCTCAGCCGCCCTCGCAAATTCCCTTGTCCGCCAGCAGGCCAGCCCGTCCGCATACGCCGCGGCCACCTTCGTCTGCTCCGCGCTCTCTGCGCCCTTGTCCGCCAGCGGCTCGAACACCTTGATCGCCTCGCCGCGGCCCATCACCCTGATCGCATCGAGCTCGCGCCAGGCAAAGGTGTCGCCGGTCTGCGCCATCGTCGTTTCCGAGGCCATGATGGCGGTGCCGTAATATTTGTTGGCGCCTTCCAGGCGGGAGGCGACGTTCACGGTGTCGCTCATCACGGTGTAGTTGAAGCGGCGCCGTGAGCCGATATTGCCGACCACGGCCTCGCCGCTGTTGAGGCCGATGCGGTGCGACAGGCCGTGGCCGGCGAAGGCCGGATTGTTGGCGTTGAGGTCCGCGAGCTTCTCATGGCACTTCAGCGCGGCATGCACCGCGTTGCGCGCGTGCGCGGGATCGTCGGCCGGCGCGCCGAACATGGCGACGATGGAATCGCCGATATATTTGTCGACGTAACCGCCATGGCTTTCGATGATGTCGGTCATGGCGGAGAGATATTCGTTCATCAGCGTCACCAGCTCGCCCGGCGTCATCGTCTCGGCAATGGAGGAGAAGCCGCTGAGATCGGAGAAGAACATGGTGACGTTGCGCATCTCGCCGCCGAGTGCCGGCATCTTGCCGGAAGCGACCATGGTGTTGATCACTTCCGGGGCCAGATAGAAGGCAAAGCTCTTGCGCAGGAAGCGTTCGTCGCGATCGGCCAGCACGAAGCGATAGCCGATCATCATCGCGAGTGCGGCAAGGCTCGCGAGCGCAGGCTCGGTCAAAGGCAGCGCCAGGGCGTGGACGAATGCGCCGACGGCGACGGCGGCGTAAACCGCGGTGAGGGCGAACCAGGCAATGAGGGCGCCGCTCGGTGCCAGCATGCAGGCCGCGCAGGCGATGACCGCCGCGAACACGATCGTAAGAATGGTCCGCAGCGGAAAGCCGAGTTCGGTCACGGCATCGCGCTCGATCAGGTTTCGGACGACGGCCGCGTGCACGAAGACACCGGCGACGTCGCTGCGAGCCTTTGCGATTCTTGCCGGGCCGGGCAGGGCGCATCGCGCGGCCGGCGCGCCGTCATGCCCGCCGGCCAGGCGCATCGAGGTGAGCTTGCGGTCCTCGAAATTGAGGATGGTGCCGAGCAGCACGACCTTGCCGTCGAAGGCGCGGCGGAAGAATTCGTGGTCGCCTTTTTCGACGCAGGCGCGCAGATCGGCGAATGAATAGGTCGGAACGTCGCGGCCCAGCCCTCGAAAGTTGAGTGTCAGCGTGTTCGGCACTGCACTTGGGATTGCGTAGCCCGACAGCTCGGTCGCACCGGAGGGCGCAATCTCGGGCTTTCCGCCGAGCGCACGCGCCGCGAGCTCGACGGCCATGGCGGGCACCGGCTTGCCGTCGATCGAGAAGCTGAGCGGCATTCGCCTGATGACATCGTCCGCGTCGGTATGGACATTGAGTGCGCGGATGTTGGTTCGCACCGCCAATTGCTGCGCGCGGTAAGGTCTGTCCGGATGGTCGTTGCTCAGGATCTCGCCGAGTACCAGTTTTCCGTTGTCGGAGAGTTGCCGGAGCGCGATCAGATAGTCCCGGTCAAACCCCTTCATGCGCGTGCCAAGAGGCGCGTCGCCAAAGGGAATCTCCGATTGCTCGATCGAGCTCGGAAAGATCACGTCGAAGCCGATCACCCTGGCGCCGCCCTCGGTGATGCTTCCCAGCACCCGGCCGATCTCGCGCGTCCAGGTCTGCGTCGGCGAGCCCTTGAACGGCGGAGTGTCATAGGTCTCCCCGTCGATCGCGACGACGACGACCGGCGATGTCGCGGGATCACGGCGGTCACCGATGAGCTTGCCGCGCAGGGCCGTGAGGATATCGAGCGACAGGCCTTGCAGCGCCTGGAGCGGCGGCGACGTGAAGACCGCGCCCGCAATGAGCGCAATCAGGATCGCCGCAACGATGTCCCGCTTGCCGATCCGCCGCATCGCCCCGTCGCTAGGCTGCCTATTCGAGCCGCAACAGGCGGCCGACGATCGGCGTCGGTGACGATGTGGCGCTGGCATCGACCTGGAAGGCATAGCGCTTGGCGCCGAGAATGGCGAGATAGCTGCCGCCCGGGGTCAGCGACTTCCCGGCCTTGGCAAAGTCGTAGAACTTGCCGCCGATCATGACATCGTTCTTGAGCGGCACGCTGATCGTGGGCTCCTTGCCGTCGGTGCGCTCGATCACCAGCGTGCTGCCGCTCTTGGCCTGCACCAGCGGGGCGACGCCGTAGAGCGTCGGCAGCTTGGCCGGCGCGCCCTTCGAGTCCGACCGCATGGTACGGAAGGTCGTCGCGGCGCTCTGGTTCGCCTCGCGCTCCGACAGTTTTGCCGCATTGGTGTCGCAGGGGACCTTCTCCCGCTTGACCTCGCCGAGCTGCACGGTGCTCTGCTCGGCACCGACCAGGACGACACCCTCGCTGATGGTCTCGCGCTGACAGGATTTGAGATAGCTGAGCGTGATGCTGGCCTTGGGCCCGAGCTTGATGATCTTGCCCGGCGCCACATAGTCCATGAACGCGATGCCATCGACCTTGCCCTGGACGTCCTCGACGATCGCGGCCGGGGTCTCCGCCAAAGCGGGGGCCGCAAGACAGAGCGCGCCGACTGCGGCGCCGATCAGGCTTTTCATGGGAATTCTCATCCAATTGACCGATGTATGACCGGTCCCAACCTGGCCCCATGCTTAGCAGCGGAACGTCCAGGCAAGTGTGACCAGAATCACTCTTAGATATTGGTGCACTTTATCCCAGATAGGTTCAATGTGAACGGAATCTGCACCCAGGGATTGCCGGCTTGGCGGGGGCTAATGAGGCCCTCAACCGTTGTCGTGCCGGAGCGCGCTCGCGCAGGACCTGGGTCGTTAAGCCTCACCAGCCGGTCCGGCGTGCTGGCACAAACTGCACATCACAGCAGTCCAATCTTCGGATACCGTTTGTAACGTTGGCGAATTTGGTCGGAGGCGCTCCGCGAACGGCAGGGCGCACGCGGCGGGGTTTTGCCGATTGGTAAAAAAAACGCGCGCGAAAGAGGAAGAGATGCTGACGCAACGCGGCGTCTTTCATCTTCACCCCCGAGCGCCAAAAAGAGGGGACAAGGGCGATGCGTCCAGAATGCCGGGCAACGTGCCGCCGTCGACGCCTGCTGAAGTCCGCGCCGTAGCATCGGGTGGCATGCGTGTATCGGAGTTTCCACCATGTTGTTGCGGGCGGATCGGGATCACTGCGAGTGGTTGCCGGATAATGTGAAGACCGGCGAGATGGTCTTCATTCCCGGCGGGACCTTCCGTATGGGATCCGACCATCATTACCCTGAGGAGGCGCCGAGCCATCGCGTCTCCGTCGATGGTTTCTGGATCGACCGCACGCCGGTCACCAACCGGCAGTTCAAGCAATTCGTCAACGCGACCGGCCACGTCACCGAAGCGCAGATCGTTCCGGACCCCAAGGACTATCCCGGCGCGCTGAAGGAGATGCTCTACGCCGGCTCGCTCGTGTTCTCGCCGCTGCCGCGCATCACCGATCTCTCCGACTGGAGCCAGTGGTGGTCGTTCATGCGCGGCGCCAACTGGCGACATCCCTATGGCCCCGGCAGCAACATCAAGGGCCTCGACGATCACCCCGTCGTCCACGTCTCCTATAGCGACGCGGCCGCCTACGCCCGCTGGGCTGGCAAGGAGCTGCCGACGGAAGCCGAATGGGAGTTCGCTGCGCGCGGCGGCCTCGACGGCGAGGAGTTTGCCTGGGGTGATGCGCTGATGCCGGGCGGCAAGCACATGGCCAACATCTGGCAGGGCAATTTTCCCGTCCAGAACATCGGTGAGGATGGGTTCGAGCGCACCTCGCCTGTCCTGGCTTTCCCGCCGAACGGCTACGGCCTCCACGACATGATCGGCAATGTCTGGGAGTGGACCGCGGACTGGTGGTCGTCAAAGCACCATGCGGATGCGGCAAAGCCGTGTTGCATTCCACGCAATCCGCGCGGCGGAAATGAGGATGCGAGCTTTGATCCATGTCAACCAACCATACGCATCCCGCGGAAAGTGTTGAAGGGCGGTTCGCATCTGTGTGCCCCCAACTACTGCCGACGTTACCGCCCCGCTGCAAGGCACGCCGAGCCGATCGATACCTCAACAAGTCACGTCGGCTTTCGCTGCGTGGTGCGGATACCTGCTGACGCCAGCTCACCGGTACCTTCGGGGAAGTAGGGAGTATCAAAATGGGAAGTGACGTGAAGGAGACGGCCAAGACTTGCGCAAACGAAACTGACAAGAGCCGAAAGTCGCTATTCCGTGGTCTGCTCCGTGCGGCTCTGGTTGCCACAAGCCTGAGTCCTCTCATCGACACGTCAGCCATCGCGCAGCAGCCGAACACGGCCAAGCCGAACATCCTTGTCATCTTCGGAGACGACGTCGGCCAATCCAATATCAGCGCCTACACGCGGGGCCTCGTCGGATACAAGACGCCGAACATCGATCGGATCGCCAACGAAGGCATGATCTTCACCGATTACTACGCTGAGAACAGCTGCACAGCGGGCCGATCCACCTTCATCACCGGACAAGTCTGCCTGCGCACCGGCTTGTGCAAGGTCGGGATTCCCGGCGCGGCGGTTGGATTGCAGGACCGCGACGTGACGATCGCGCAGGCGCTCAAGCCGCTCGGTTACGCCACTGGCCAGTTCGGCAAGAACCATCTTGGCGACCGCGACGAATATCTTCCGGTCAAGCACGGCTTCGACGAGTTCTTCGGTAATCTCTATCACCTCAACGCTGAGGAAGAGCCGGAGCGGCCTTATTATCCGAAGAACGATACAACGTTCACCAAGAGCAATTCACCCCGCGGCGTGCTCAAGGCCTCGGCCGACGGAAAGATCGAGGACACAGGACCGCTGAACCGCAAGCGGATGGAAACGGTCGACGACGAGACCACGGACGCCGCGATCGATTTCATGAAGCGGCAGGCGCGCGCCAACAAGCCTTTCTTTACCTGGATGAACACCACGCGCATGCACGCCTTCACCCACGTGCGTCCCTCGATGCAGGGACAGAGCGGCATGCCCGGCAATGAATATGCCGACGGCATGATCGAGCACGATGGCGACGTCGGCAAGCTTCTCAAGACGCTCGACGAACTCGGCATCGCCAACAACACCATCGTTGTCTACACCACCGACAACGGCCCCAACCAGTGGTCCTGGCCGGACGCTGCGACGACGCCGTTCCGCAGCGAGAAGGACACGAACTGGGAAGGTGCATTCCGCGTTCCCGCGATGATCCGCTGGCCCGGCCGCATCAAGGCCGGCGAGGTCTCCAACGAGATGGTCTCGGGTCTCGATTGGTTTCCGACGTTGTTGGCTGCGGCCGGCGACACCGACGTCAAGGACCGCCTGCTGAAGGGTACCGATCTCGGCGGCAAGAACTTCAAGGTTCATCTCGATGGCTACAATCAATTGCCCTACTTGACGGGACAGCAGCCGAAGTCGGCGCGGAACGAGTTCTTCTATTTCAACGACGACGGCGATCTGGTCGCTTATCGCTACAACGACTGGAAGATCGTGTTCTGCGAGCAGCGCAAGCCGGGCGGCTTCGAGGTCTGGGCGAACCCATTCACCTGCTTGCGCGCGCCGAAAATGTTCAACTTGCGGATGGATCCTTTCGAGCGTGCCGACGTAGTGTCCGATCAATACTACGATTGGTTCGCGAAGAACGCCTATCTGATCCAGTACGGAACCTGGCGCGTGGCTCCATTCCTTCAGACCTTCAAGGACTACCCGCCAAGCCAGCGCTCGGCGAGCTTCAGCATCGACCAGATGGTCGAAGGGCTGATGAAGTCGCTCGATAAGACCGCGCCGAAATAGCGCTTCAAACGCTTGCATCCGGCCGCCGTGTCCGGCGACCGGAGCTCTTCCTGATCCGCAACAATAAAAAATCAGCGTATGAATCAGATGAGAGCCGTGACAGACCCAAAACCTTCGAAGAGCTCACCCGCCCGCGATGCTGTGCTCGAATTGAAGTCGCGCATCGGTAAGTCCGTGCTCGGGCAGGATCATCTGGTCGAGAGCATGCTGATCGGGCTTCTCGCCAACGGCAACCTGCTGATCGAGAGCCTGCCCGGCCTTGCCAAGACGCGCGCGGTCAAGACGCTCGCAAAGCATCTCGCGGCGGATCTGTCGCGCGTGCAGTTCACGCCGGATCTGTTGCCGTCGGATGTGACCGGCGCGGAGATCTACGTCCAGACCGACAAGGGCGGCCAGTTCGAGTTTCAGAAGGGACCGATCTTCGCCAACCTGGTGCTCGCCGACGAAATCAACCGCGCGCCGGCCAAGGTGCAGTCCGCGCTGCTCGAGGCCATGGAGGAGCGTCAGGTCACCGTCGCCGGCAAGACCTACAAGATGCCCGATCTGTTCATGGTGCTCGCGACCGAGAATCCGATCGAGCAGGAGGGGACCTATCCGCTGCCCGAAGCGCAGCTCGACCGTTTCCTGATGCATGTCGTCATCACCTATCCGGACGAGGCCACGGAAGGCGAGATCATCCGGCTCAACCGCACCGAGAACGCGCAAGCCCCGAAGGATCATTCCTCGGAGCCGCCGCCGATTCCTCAGCAGGCCATCCTGGACGCGCGCGGCGAGATCGACGGCATCTTCGTGTCGGATCTCGCCGAGAAGTACATGGTCGACGTCGTCTACGCGACGCGTTTCCCCGGCCGCTATGGCGAGCCCCTGAGCAAATGGATCCAGGTCGGCGCGAGCCCGCGCGGCAGCCTCGCGCTCGACCGCTGTGCGCGCGCCCGCGCCTGGCTCGATGAGTATGACTTCGTGACGCCCGATCACGTTCGGGCGGTGATCCACGATTGTCTGCGGCATCGCATCATCCTCAGCTACGAGGCGATCTCGCAGGGTGTCACGCCTGATCAGGCGATCGACAAGATCACCGAACTGGTCGCGACGGCCTGAGGCGGACATGAGCGAGACATCAGCCAGATTGCCCGGTGTCTATGTCGATCTCGACGACATGATCGCGCTCGAATATCGCGGACGCAAAGTCTCCTTCCTGCCGCGCCAGCCGGTCCATAGCCTGCTCTCCGGCCGCTTCGCTTCCCGCATGCGTGGCCGCGGCCTGAACTTCGAGGAGATCAGGGACTATCGCGCCGGCGACGACGTCCGCTCAATCGACTGGAAGGTGACGGCGCGTCTGCAGAAGCCGCATATCCGCGTCTTCAACGAAGAGCGGGACCGGCAGACGATCCTCGTCGTCGACCAGCGCCTGTCGATGTTCTTCGGCAGCCGGCGCGCCATGAAATCGGTGACAGCGGCGGAGGCCGCGGCGATCGGGGCATGGCGCGTGCTGGGCGCCGGGGACCGTGCCGGCGCGGTCGTGTTCGGTGACCGTGAGCTTGTCGAGGTGAGGGCACGGCGCAGCCGCGCGACCGTGCTTCAGATCCTGGCCGCCATCGTCGCGCAGAACCAGGCGCTAGGTGTCGGGCGCGGACTGGTCTCGGCGCCGGCAATGCTCAATACCGCGCTCGATCATGCTCGCCGCCGTGCACCGCACGACGCCGTCATCGTCATCATCAGTGATTTCGACGGCGCGGACACGACGACTCGTGAATTGGTTAAGGCCCTTGCCCGGCACAACGACGTGATCGCAGCTCTCGTCCACGATCCCCTGCAAAGTGATCTGCCGCCATCGGCCAGCATGACCGTGACCGACGGTGAATTGCAGATCCGGCTCGATGTCGGGCGCGCCAGCGTCCGCAAGAGCGTGTCGCAGGCCACGCAGGATCGCCTGAAGGGCATCTTCGACTGGACCCGCGAGATCGGAATCCCCGTGCTGCCACTGAGCGCGGCGGAGGACACCGCTGCACAGCTCCGCCGCCTGCTCGGTGGACTGCCGGCGCGTCAGGGCCGAACGGCCGCGCACAGCCAGACGGAGGCAGCCCTTGGCTGATGGCTCCACCGCAGCTGTTGATCCCGTGGCCGGCTTGATCGACATCGCGCTGCCGCGCGAGGTGAGCCTCTGGCCGCAAACCTGGGAGGCGTGGCTCGCAATCGTGCTTCTGGTTGCCGCCGTCAGCGTTGCGGCTTGGCGCTATGCGCATCTTCGCCACATCAACCGATATCGTCGCGAGGCGCTCGCAGAGCTGCAAGGGATCGAGCATGCCGGCAATGCGGGGCCGTCGGAATTGCTGTCGCGGCTGACGATGCTGGTGCGGCGCACGGCGCTCGCCGCGTTCCCGCGGGAGAAAGTCGCGCCCCTGGTCGGGCCGGCATGGCTCTCCTTCCTCGATCGCAGCTATGGCGGTGACGAATTCTCGCATGGCGTCGGTCGCCTGCTCGTGAGCGGTCCATATCGGCAGCTCCCGCCCGAGGGAGCAGAGCTGCAATCGCTGGTCCACCTCGTCCGCCGCTGGATCAGGGGGCACCATGCTTGAATTCGCCTGGCCATGGTTGCTCCTGTTGTTGCCGCTGCCGATCCTGGTCTGGTGGCTGTTGCCGCCGTACCGGGCGCGGCAGGCGTCGATCCAGGTGCCGTTCTTCGACAGGCTGGCAGCGGCGACCGGTCAGACACCACAGCGCGGCGCCGTCGTTCTGGAGCGCCGGGCGGTGCAGATGATCGCGGCCGCGGTGATCTGGGCGCTGCTGGTTGTGGCGCTGGCACGGCCGCAATGGGTCGGCGATGCCGTGACGCGGGATGTGTCCGCACGCGACCTGATCCTGGCGATCGACATATCAGGGTCGATGGACCAGCGCGACTTCAAGGCGCCGGACGGCACGACGCTCACCCGTCTCGATGGCGTCAAGCGCGTGCTCAGGGATTTCATTGCCCGCCGCAAGGGCGATCGTATTGGCTTGATCCTGTTCGGCACCAGGGCGTATGTGCAGGTGCCGTTCACCCAGGACCTTCAGACCGCGCAGCAACTGCTCGATCAAGCTGCGGTCGGCATGGCGGGCCAGCAGACGGCGATCGGCGATACGATCGGCCTTGCCATCAAGACGTTCGCGGCCAGCACATCTAAGCAGAAGCTGCTGGTGCTCTTGACCGACGGCAACGACACGGCAAGCCGCGTTCCGCCCGAACACGCCGCCGACATCGCCCATCAGAACGACGTCACCGTCTACACGATCGGCGTCGGAGATCCCGCAGCCTCCGGCGAAAACCGCGTCGATCTCGGCGTCCTGCAACAGGTCGCCGGCACCACCGGTGGTCATTTCTTCCGGGCAGAAAACGGTGCCCAGCTCCAGGCGATTTATGCCGACATCGACCGGCTGGCACCCGCAAAACTACAGACCCAGTCGTGGCGGCCGAAGCAGCCGCTGTTTCAATGGCCGCTCGGCGCCGCTGTCGTGCTCGGCCTGCTGCTGTGGCTCGCGCTTCTGCTCGGAAGCGAATGGCGCCGGATGAGGAGCGTGAGCCATGCCTGAGGCGGCCACGATGTCCTTCCATCTCCTGCGCCCGCTCTGGCTTCTGGCGCTGATCCCGCTTGCCATCGTGTTTGCCGTGTTGCTTCGCCGGCGAAGCGCGGGCGCGCAATGGGGCGGGGTGATCGCGCCCCATCTCCTGACCCATCTGATCGTGCGGCCGCAGCGCGGACGCCACATCGACCCGCTCTATCTGGTCGCTGGAGCGCTGACGCTCGGCATCGTCGCTCTGTCCGGGCCGACGTGGCGACGTGAATTGCCGCCCTTTGTCGAAGACAAGGCGCCGCTGATGATTGCGCTCGCCGTCGGCTCGTCGATGAGCGGGACCGATGTCGCGCCCTCCCGCCTCGAACGTGCCAAGCAGAAGATCAGCGATCTGCTTGCGGCGCGCGCCGGCGCCAGGACGGGGCTCGTCGCCTATGCCGGCACCGCGCATCTGGTGATGCCGCCGACCGACGACCGCTCCGTGATCGCGCCGTTCCTGGCCGCACTGGCTCCGCGATTGATGCCGACTGACGGCAAGAACGTCGTCGCGGCGACCTCGCTGGCTGCGAATGCGCTGGCGTCAGAGCCCGTTGCCGGAACCATCCTGCTGGTCGCCGACGATTTCGGCGCTGCCGATGCGGCCACGGTGCGTCAGGCGGCCGGGCGCAACAATCTCGTCGTCCTGGCGGTAAGCGCGGACGCCTCTCCATTGCCGGCCGGCTTCGATGCCGTCAGGGTCAGCATCGACGGCACCGACATCGCGCGGCTCGAACGGCGGATCGAGACACGTTTCCAGGCCGCCCAGGGCGATGCGTTCGGCACGCAATGGCGCGACGAGGGTTATTGGCTGCTGCCGTTGCTGGCATTGTTGAGCCTGCTCTGGTTCCGGCGCGGCACGACGGTGGCCTGGATTCTCGCTCTCTGCCTCGTCTCGCACGCAACGCCGTCGCGCGCCGAGACGGCATCGCGGTTCACCAGCCTGTGGCTGACGCCGGATCAGCAGGGGCGGCTCGCCTTCGACCGCGGCGATTACCGCGCCGCGCAGACCCTGTTCGCTGATCCGATGTGGCGCGGCATCTCGGCCTACCGCAGCTATGATTTCATCGCCGCAGCCGAGGAGTTCGCGAAGGTCGACACATTGGAGGGCAAATTCGCACTCGGCAATGCGCAGGCGCAAAATCATGCCTACGAGAAGGCACTCAAGATTTACGACGAGGTGTTGAAGGCAGAGCCCGGCAATGCCGCCGCGAAGACCAATCGCGCCATCGTGCAGGCGGCGCTGGATGCGCAGGAGGAGAAGCGCCGCAAGCAGGAGCAAAACGACGCCGCGCCGCCCGACCTGAAGGCGGACGAAATGCGGGTTGATCCCAAGCAGAAGGGCGGCAAGCGGATCACTGTCACGCCGCAGGACGTCACGACGGCCGGCGCGGCCGAAGCCTGGATGCGCCAGGTCCAGACCTCGCCAGCAGACTTCCTCAAGCTGAAGTTTGCGATCCAGGCGGCCGCTCCGGCACAAGGGAGGGCATCGCAATGAGAGCTTGGGTGGGCTCCATCGCTGTGCTGCTCGGCTGTGCGCTCCAGTCGCAGGGTGCGCGCGCGCAACAGGCTGTGACGCCCGATCCGATCGTGCAGATGACGATCG
The DNA here is from genome assembly GCF_024199855.1 of Bradyrhizobium sp. CCGB20. Classification (NCBI taxonomy): domain Bacteria; kingdom Pseudomonadati; phylum Pseudomonadota; class Alphaproteobacteria; order Hyphomicrobiales; family Nitrobacteraceae; genus Bradyrhizobium; species Bradyrhizobium sp. CCGB20. The sequence continues at coordinate 2,108,485 of NZ_JANADN010000001.1, forward strand.
ACCCGCCACGAATCGTGGTCGGGCAGCCGACGACGCTGAGCATCCTGGTCCTGGCGCCAAACTACATGACGTCGCCGCCCGAACTGCCGGACTTCCAGGTTCGTAACGCAGTGACTCGGCAATTGCAAAGCGTCAACACCAACGAGCAGCGCGACGGTGTGTCCTATGCAGGGGTACGCTTCGAATACGCGATCTCGCCGCAGGAACCGGGCTCTTATGCCGTGGCAGGCCAGAGCGTCAGGATCAAATATGCGGCCGAGCCACCTGCCGTTCGCGACGTGAACCTCGCGCTGCCGCCGGCTTCATTCGAGGCGTTCATCCCGGATGCGGCAAGCACGCTCAACCCGTTCGTGTCGGCCAGCAACTTGACCGTCGAGCAGGACATCAAGCGCTCGGCCGATCCGCTCAAGGCCGGCGATGCCGTGACCCGGACGATCACGATCAGGGCGGAGGGCACGCCGGCGATGTTGCTGCCCCCTCAGCAATTCCCGGTTATCGACGGCCTAAAGCTCTATCCGGCGCAGCCGAAGCTCGATGACAAGGTCGACGGACGCACCGACGTCATGACGTCGACCCGCGTCGACTCCGCGACTTACATGGTGGAGCGTGCGGGCGACTATTTGCTGCCCGCCGCCGATATAGGCTGGTGGAATGTCGGGAGCGGCAAGGTCGAACAAGCGCATCTCGATGCCGTGCCGGTCAAGGGCGTCGCGGCAGCGGCAGGCTCGACCTTCGCGGTCGGCTCGAATGAGGAGCGGAATTGGGACCGCATCGCCGATTTTGTCACGGATCACTGGCTGACTGCGCTGCTGCTGGCGGTCGTTGCTGCCGTGCTGGCCTGGTTCGCACCTCGTATCGCTCGCCGCGCGGCGATGGATTTCCATCGCCGGCACGCGGCTTATCTCCGGTCGGAGGCGTTTGCATTCCGACGATTGCGACGCGCGATCCGTCATCGCGACGCCGGAAGATCGTATTTTGCGCTGCTCGAATGGCTGCCGCACGTCGACGCAGCGTCACCGTCCCTCACGGCCCGGGACTTCAAGGCCGCTGCGCGCGATCCGGAGCTGGATCGGCAACTCGGGGCGCTCGAGAGGAAACTGTTTGCAAGCCGACGCGACCCGGCCCGCTGGTCCCCGCGCGATTTATTGCGCCACGTGTCCGCTGCTCGCCATCGGCTGCGTCCGCGTGCCGGCCACCGTGACGCGGCAGGCCTGCCCAAATTTTTGAATCCGGTTGGAACTTCGCACGTCGCTGCAGATCAGAACAGAAGGCCCGCCAGATAAGCGAAGCACAAGGAGACCATTTCAGACGGAACGGACGATCGAAACTCGGTATCACCTGCGCTAGCCAACAATCACGTGGATCAAGGAGCGTCGAATGACCAACGAGACGAAGACCGCGAACAATCCCGTTACCGACTCCAACAGCAGCGACAATTCAGCCATCCATCGCCGGGCCGTGCTGCTCGGCACATCGTCCATCGTTGCCGCTGCGGCGCTGACATCGCAGGCGCTCGCGCAGGCACAGAAAGCCGCACCTTCGCCGTCGCCAGCCGCAGCGCCGCCGCCAGGTGGCCGCAAGCCCAACATTCTCGTCATCTTCGGCGATGACATCGGAATTCCCCAGATCAGCGCCTACACCATGGGCATGATGGGCTATCGCACGCCCAACATCGATCGGATCGCGCGCGAAGGCGCGATCTTCACCGATTCCTACGGCCAGCAGAGCTGCACCGCCGGACGCGCGTCCTTCATCCTCGGCCAGGAACCGTTTCGGACTGGCCTTCTCACCATCGGCATGCCCGGCGATCCCCACGGCATCCAGGACTGGATGCCGACGATTGCGGACGTGATGAAAGCGCAAGGTTACGCAACCGGTCAGTTCGGCAAGAACCATCTTGGTGATCGTGACGAGCATTTGCCGACCAAGCACGGCTTCGACGAATTCTTCGGCAATCTCTACCATCTCAACGCGGAGGAAGAGCCTGAGGGCTATTTCTATCCGAAGGACCCGAACTTCCGAAAGCAGTTCGGGCCGCGTGGCGTCATCAAGTCATCCGCGGACGGCAAGATCGAGGACACCGGCCCGCTCAACACCGCGCGCATGCCGACCGTCGACGAGGAGTTCCTGGGGGCCGCCAAGGACTTCATCGGCCGGCAGGCCAGGGCCGACAAGCCGTTCTTCGTCTGGTTCAACTCGACGCGCATGCACGTCTTCACCCATCTCAAGAAGGAGTCGCTCGGCAAGACCGGCAAGGGTATTCACGCCGACGGCATGGTGGAGCACGACGGGATGGTCGGCGAGTTGCTGAAGCAACTCGACGATCTCGGCATCGCCGACAACACCATCGTGCTCTACACCACGGACAACGGCGCAGAGATCGCGCTGTGGCCTGATGGCGCCATGACCCCGTTCCACGGCGAGAAGGGCACAACATGGGAAGGCGGCATGCGCATTCCGATGATGGTGCGTTGGCCGGGCGTGGTGAAGCCGGGCACGCAATATAACGAGGTCATCTCGCTGATCGACTGGTTCCCGACGCTGGCAGCCGCGGCCGGCATTCCGGACATTAAGGAGAAGATGAAGGCGGGCTTCACGGCCAACGGGAAGAACTTCAAGGTCCATCTTGATGGTTACAATTTCCTGCCGTTCTTCAAGGGCGAGACGCCGCCGCGAGATACGATCTACTACTTTGATCAGGGCGGCAACCTCAACGCCATCAGGTGGAACGACTGGAAGTTGAGCTTTGCGACGGCGTCCAAGGGAAACATCGCGACCGCGACCCGCGAAGTGCCCTCGTGGTCGTTGATCGCAAACTTGCGGATGGATCCCTACGAGCGCGGTCTGGAGGAAGGCGGCGGCGGTATCGACTTCCTGGCCCGGAATATCTGGCTGATCGTGCCCGTGCAGGGAAAGATCAAGGAGTTCTTCTCCGACTTCGATCAGTTCCCCTACCAGGAAGGCAGCTCGCTGAACGCGAGCGGCATCAATTACGGCCTGCTGCGGCAGCAAGCGGCATTGAAGCGGCTCAACGAGCTCGAGCGCATGAAGCCGCAATAGCGAGAGGCAACGGCAAGGAAGGGCAGTTGCGATGATCAACCGGCTTGCAGTCATGCTGCTTGCATGTCTCGTGTCCATTGGCGTCGCGGTGGCGCAGCCGGCCGATCCATTGCCGTCCTGGAACGACGGCGCGGCGAAGAAGGCGATTGCCGACTTCGTCGCGCGCGTCACGCGTGACGGCGGACCGGATTTCGTCCCGCCCGCCGAACGCATCGCGGTTTTCGACAATGACGGGACACTTTGGTGCGAGCAGCCGATGTATTTCCAGCTCGCGTTCGCGATCGACCAGGTCAAGGCGATGGCACCGAAGCACCCGGAGTGGAAGCAGAAGCAGCCGTTCAAGGCGCTGCTCGACAAGGACACCAAGGCACTCGCCGAGTCCGGGCAGAAGGGACTTCTGCAAATCGTTGCGGCGACGCATGCGGGCATGACGACGGATGCATTCTCGAAGTCCGTCACCGACTGGCTCTCCACCGCGCGCCATCCGCGGTTCGAGCGGCCCTACAACAGCCTTATCTACCAGCCGATGCTGGAGCTCCTGGCCTATTTGCGGGCCAACGGCTTCAAGACGTTCATCGTGTCAGGCGGCGGCGTCGAGTTCATGCGGCCCTGGGTCGAGAAGGCCTACGGCATCCCACCCGAGCAGGTGGTCGGCTCGTCCGGCGTCGTGCAATTCGAGACCGCTAAGGATGGCAAGCCGGAATTGATGAAGCTCGCCAAGATCGAGTTCATCGACGACGGCGCCGGCAAGCCGGTCGGGATCAACCGGTTCATCGGACGGCGTCCGATCTTCGCCTTCGGCAACTCCGACGGCGATCTGCAGATGCTGCAGTGGACGACCGCCGGAGCGGGCGCGCGCTTTGCGGGCATCGTGCATCACACCGACGCGGCGCGCGAATACGCCTACGACCGTCAATCCAAGTTCGGCAAGCTCGACAAGGCGCTCGACGCGGCCGGGGTCGCCGGGTGGACCGTCGTCGACATGAAGCAGGATTGGAAGGAGGTGTTTCCGGCGAAACCAGACGCCAAGCCGTGAGCGGCCGCCGCAAGTGGCGCTCGAATTCCGGCGCACAGCACATTTGAAAAACAGCAACGGGAAGCATGAAGAGGAACAAAATGTCTATTCAAGCGCGCACAACTTCGCTGGCAACGGCTCTTGTTTTGCTGGCATCCGGCGTGTCCCTGTCCGTTGAGACGGTGTCCGCCGCGCCACTTCAACCCGGTGCAATACACCAGGACGCGGTCGCGTCGCCCGACCTCATCGAGGTGCGCGCCGCCGGGCGCCGCGGCGGGGCGGCAGTCGGTCCTCGTGGCGGTGCAGTCGTTCATCGTGGCGGGGCTGCCGTTGGTCCGCGTGGAGCGGCCTATCGCGGCACCACCGCCGTTAGGGGACCGCGCGGCAACGTCGCGGTTCGCCACACGACGGCGGTCGCCGGCCGCGGCGGCTGGGCGCGACCGGGCTGGTACGGCTGGCCGAGAGGTGGCGCCATCGCGGCCGGTGCGGCCATCGGCATGGTGACAGCGGCGACGGCCGCAGCGTGGGCAGGTGCTGCGCCTGCGCCCGGCATGTGCTGGTACTACACCGATCCGTCCCGGACGCAGGGCTTCTGGGACTACTGCCAGTGATGGCAACGCTCCGATGAAACGGAGGTCACCGCCATGAGCGGCTACGACATCTTCGCCTGGATCGTGCTGGTGATCCTGCTTGCCAGCGCGATCGCCGTGGTCTGCATCGCCGGATGGCTGCCCGGGCACATCGCGAAATCGCGTAATCATCCGCATGCGCAAGCCGTGATGGTCGCAGGCTGGATCACGCTGTTTTTCGGCTTCGCATTGTGGCCGATCGCCTTCATCTGGGCCTATCTCGACGTGCCCGCGCGCAAGGCAGGAGATGCGTGATGGCCGTTGCAATTCTCAATATCTACCTCGTGCTGCTGTTCCTGCTGGTGCACTTCAAGATCGTGCCCTTCAACCTGTTCTGGAAAGTGTCTCCGGCGATCGTAATGGTGGTCGTGCTGCTGGGGCTGCTGATCCCGATGGGATGGGGCGCACCGCAGGGCAATGCGCTGGTCGTACGTAACGCCGTCTCGATCGTGCCCGACGTGGCGGGCGAGGTGACGGACGTACCGGTCGTCGCCAACGCGCCGCTCAAATCCGGCGACGTGCTGTTCAAGATCGACCCGACGCCTTATGCGGCGCAAGTCAAGGCGATCGACGCCCAGTTCAAGCTCGCCAAGACGCGTCTCGGTCAGATGACGCAGCTGTTCGAACGCGATGCCGGGCGCGGCTTCGATGTCGAGCAGCGGCAGTCTGAGGTCGACCAGCTGTCCGGCCAACTGGAGTCCGCGCAATGGAATCTCGAGAAGACCGTCGTACGCGCACCGACCGACGGCTACGTCACCAACCTCGCGCTGCGCAAGGGGGCGCGTGTGTCTAGTCTGCCACTGTCGCCGGTGATGGCCTTCATCGATACGTCCTCGACCATCATCGGCGTCGAGATCAACCAGATCGATGCGCGCTACATCGCACCCGGCCAGGAGGTCGAGGCCACCTTCAAATTCGCGCCCGGGAAAATCTACGCCGGCAAGGTCGAGAGCGTGCTCCAGGCGATCGCACCGGGACAGGCGCAGACCTCGGGCACGGCGGTCCTGCCGAAGGCGATCGAGGCAGCGCCGTTCGTCGTCCGGGTCAGGCTCGAGGATGCGGAGTTTGCGAGGCGCCTGCCGGCCGGCAGCGCTGGCACGGCGGCGATCTACACCGACCACGTCAAGCCGGCCCACATCGTCCGTCGCGTGGTCCTGCGTCAGCTAGCGATCCTGAACTACGTCAATCCGTTCTGAACGAGAGAAAGTAATGAGAATAGCCGCACTGCCCGCCTCGATCGTCCTTCTGAGTATCCCGGTTGCACATGCGCAATCACCGGTGCCGGTGACGGTCGACAATTTCACCCGCGCGACGCCCGGAGATCTTGAGCGGCAAGTGGAAATTCTCCGAGCCGCAGCCGGCGAGTGGAACGTAGAGCGAGGGAGGCTGTGATGAGAAGAGCAATCGTCGGCGCCGCTGCCCTGGTTCTATTGGTCCTCAGCGCGCATGCCCAGAATATGTCGCCGGACGAGCTCGCCGCGCGCAACATTCAGCGTCGTGCGGTCGAAGCGATGATCTGGGGCATGCCGGCGGTGAACGCCGATCTGATGCTTCAGACCATGCTCAAGACGACGAAGGCGAAGCCGAACGAGATCGTCTACTGGTCGAAGCCGGTGAACTGGAAGAACCAGACGCTGACGCCCAATCCGGATTCGATCTACTTCATGTCGTTCTGGAACGTGAAGGACGGGCCGGTGGTGGTCGAGATTCCGCCGGCGCAGGGCGGTTCGATCGCCGGCAACATCGTGACGCTCTGGCAGATGCCGCTGGAGGATACTGGTCCCGAAGGCGCCGACAAGGGGCAGGGCGGCAAGTATCTGATCCTGCCGCCTGGGCATAAGGGTGAGGTGCCTGCGGGCTACATTGCACTCCAGTCCGACGTGTTCAGCGGCTTTGCGCTGCTGCGCTCAAATCTCGTCAGCCATGGCGATGCCGATGTCGAGAAGTCGGTGGCCTACGGCAAGCAGATCAAGGTTTATCCGCTCGCGAGCGCGAAGGAGCCGCCGCCGACGAACTTCACGGACGCTTACGACGTCCTGTTCGACGCGACGATTCCCTACGATGCGAGCTTCTACCGCGGCCTCGACCGCGTGGTGCAGAACGAGCCGTGGCTCGATCGCGACCGCGCCATGATCGACCAACTCGCGACCATCGGAATCGTCAAGGGCAGGCCGTTCAATCCGGATCAGAAGACGGTCACGCTGCTCGACCAGGCCGCACGAGAGGCGCATGCACTCCTTGCGCAGATCTATGACGCCGGCTTCCCGGTCATCAATCCCGGCATTCGCTGGTTCCCGGCGGCCGTGCCGGAGATGGTGAAGGCGGCGAGCGGCGGCTACGGCGACCCGAATGCCTATCCGGTCGACATGCGCGGCGTGACCTACACGCTCGGCTACACCGGCATCAAGCGGCTCGGCACCGCGCAGTTCTATCTGATGGCCAACAAGGACAAGGATGGTCAGGACTTTGACGGTAGCGTCACCTATCGCTTGAGCGTGCCGGCAAACGCGCCGGTGAAGCAGTACTGGTCGGCCACCGTCTACGACCGCGAGACCCATGCGCTGGTGCGCAACATGCCGCGCGCGAGCCGCGCGTCGATCAGCCCGGGTCTTCAAAAAAACGCCGACGGCTCCGTCGATGTCTATTTCGGTCCGAAGGCGCCGGACGGCAAGGATGCCAATTGGGTGCCCACTGATCCCACCCGAAAATTCGAGTTGCTTTTCCGTCTTTACGGGCCGGAGAAGCCGTTGTTCGATCACAGCTGGAGATTGCCTGACGTCGAGCGGGTCGCAACCACAATTGGAGGCGCCACGAAATAGAGGGCCGCGACGAGAGCTAAGGACAGGCATAACCTGTCGGGGTGGACGACTTGATGGAACGGAAGGGGACGTGACATGAGGGGACATCTAGGAAAGGCCGGGTTTGCAGCCACATTGGCGTTGACCAGCTTCTCTGCCCAGCCCGCGCTGGCGGATTCGGGCGGCGTGGGCTTCTGGCTTCCCGGCATCTTCGGCAGCCTTGCCGCCGTTCCGGTGACGCCGGGCTGGGCCTATTCCACCATCTACATCCATCTAAACGAGAAAGGGGGCGGAGGGCAGAACTTCGTCACCAGCGGGGGCGTGCCCGGCTCGGTGACCGCCGGCCTCAATGCGCACGCCGATGTGCTCGTTCAGGGCATCACCTACACCTCCGCGATGCCCGTGCTCGGCGGTCAGGCCGCGGTCACGCTGATCACCGCGCCTGGCAACATCGGCGTCGGCGTCGATGCGACGCTGACCGGTCCACGCGGCAACACCATCTCGGGAAGCGCGACCGACAACCGCACCACGCTGACCGACGTGTTCTACCAGGGCACGCTGAAATGGAATCAGGGCGTTCACAACGAGATGGTCTACATCACCGGCAACATCCCGAGCGGCACCTACGATTCCAGCCGGCTCGCCAATTTGAGCTTCGGCTTTCCCGCGATCGACGCGGGAGCCGGCTACACCTATCTCGACCTGAAAACCGGCCATGAGTTCTCGATCGTCGGCGGGCTCACCTACAATTTCACGAACCCGTTCCTCCAGTACCAGAACGGCATCGATTTCCACGTCGACTGGGCCGCGTCGCAGTTCGTCAGCAAGACCGTTCACGTCGGGGTCGCAGGCTATTTCTTCCAGCAGATCACGGACGACAGGGGGCCCGGTGCGAAGCTCGGCGGCTTCAGGGGGCAGGCCGTCGGCATCGGTCCGCAGATCGGATTCATGATCCCGATGTCGGACGGCTACCAGGGCTATCTCAATGTCAGGGGATACAAGGACCTGGAGGTCGAAAACCGTCCGAACAGCTGGTCGACGTGGGTTACCTTCTCGGTCTCGCAGGCGGCGCCCGCGACGGCCCCGTCGAAACCGATCGTTCGAAAATACTGACGGAGGCGTCACGGAGCTCCGATGACCGGAGACCGCACCAGCAAGCGCGCGTTGCGCATCGGCTTTCAGACATCGATCATCACGGTGTTCGTGGCCGTCGTGCTGCTCGTGGGCTTGACTCTGGTCTATCTCAGCTTCGAACGCGTGACGGTGATCACGCGGGCCGCGGCCAGCGGCTTCATCGAGAAAGTGGCCCAGCTCGGCGCCGATCACGTCGATGAGCAGTTCAAGAACGTCCGCGACAATCTCGACATCCTGTCCGGCCTGCCATCGATTCAGGAGGCCGAGATTGCCGACAATTCGCGGCTGTATGTTCTGATGGCTGCGATGCTGCGGAACAACCCGCAGCTCTTCAATCTCTATGTCGGTTACGAGGACGGCTCCTTCATCGAGATGGACGTCATAGACCGGGCCAATTCGGCCTTCAGGAAGGGACTGAATGTCGATCAGGATGCAGCTTTCCGGCTGGTCGTGATATCGCGCACGGCCGGCGCCAAGCCTGTCACCCAGTTTCTGTCGGAGAACCTCATCCAGGTTGCGGAAGTCGCTGGCCCCGCAGGTTACGACCCGCGGCAGCGGCCATGGTATGTCGAGGCGTTCAAGAACGACAAGACGCTGCTGACCGGCCCCTACGTCTTCTATGCCACGGGCGAGCCCGGCTATACGTTGCGATCGCCGCTGAGAGAAGGGCGCCGCGGCGTCGTCGCCGGCGACGTGCTTCTGAACCGGTTCGAGGACATGCTGGCGCAGCAGAAGCTCGGGCACTCCGGTCTCGCTTTCCTGTTCAACGAATCCGGTCGCATCGTCGGTCACCCCGAAATGAGCCGCTTGATGGCGGAGATACCGGAACGGCAGGATGATCTGCCGCAGATCAGCGCGCTCCGGCTGCCCGCGATTGCACCGATCATCGCCTCCTGGCGGCAGGGTGGGCCGGCGCAGCAGTTCTTCGAGGATGCGTCGGGTCGAACCCATGTCGCGGCAGTGCATCGGCTTGCGACCACCGGGTCCGCCAATGTCTCCATTGCGATGATCGCGCCACTCGACGAATTCTACTCGCGGATCGTCGGCGAACGCCGCACGCTGTTCGCCCTTGCGCTCGCATTCGTGGGCGCCACCCTGCCATTCGCGTTCTGGCTGGGATCGCTGATGGCGCGGCCGCTGCGGAAGATCGTCGATCAGACCGACGAGATCCAGCGCTTTCAGATCGCAGAGCGGCCGCGGATTCATTCTGTCATCGCCGAGATCGAGGAACTCGGCCGCTCAGTGTTCACCATGCGCAACGTGGTGCGGAGTTTTGCGAGCTTCATTCCTCGCCAGGTCGTGCGGCAGTTGATCGAAACCGGTTCCTCGCTCAGCCTCGGCGGGGCCAGGCGCGAGGTCACGGTTCTGTTCACCGACGTCGCCGACTTCACCGCCAAGACCGAGAGGGCCGACCCGTCGCAGGTGATGGTCTACACCTCGCGCTACTTCGCTGCGCTGTCGGACGAGATCATGCGGCATCAGGGCACGATCGACAAATATATCGGCGATGCCGTGATGGCGTTCTGGAACGCGCCGGCGGATGATCCGAACCACACCGTCAACGCGTGTCGCGCCATCCTGGCATGCCTTGCGGCGAACGAGGCACTCAACAAGGAGTTTCGGCGCGAGGGCTGGCCGCCTTACGAGACCCGCTTCGGCTTGCATGTCGGCGATGCCGTCGTCGGCAATATCGGATCGAGCGACCGGATGAACTACACGGCGCTCGGTGCGACCATCAACCTGGCGTCACGACTGGAGGGCTTGAACAAGAATTACGGTACGCGTGTTCTGGTCAGCGCCACCGTCCGCGCACGTGCCAGTCAAGCGTTCCTGTTCCGAAGCGTCGACAGTATCAGGCCCAAGGGATTTGCCGATGCGATCGAGGTGAGCGAGCTGCGTGGCGAGCTTGCGGAGGCGAGCGAGGCCGACATTGCGATGTGCCGGCGCTGGGACGAAGTTTTCGCGGCGATCGCACGGGAGGGCACGGCCGAGACGACCCTGGCTCAGCTCTCCGGCTTCATGCTCGATTATCCCAGGGACGGCATCGCGCAACATCATGTCCAGCAGTTGCGTGCCTCCGGGCCGAACAAAGGGCAGGCGGCGTGAACGCGCGTCGCGTCAGCCGGCGGCAATTGCTGCACCGGGCGGCGATGCTGGCCGTTACCCCGACGCTGGCCGCGCCGGCGCTGGCCCAGGCCCGCGCAAAGATCAGGCTCGGCTATCTCCACGTCGTCGCCGTGGATGGCCACATCTGGACCGGGCTCGATCGCGGTGCGTTCGACAGGCAGGGGATCGACTTCGAATTGCTGGAGTTCAACACCGGGCCGGAAGTGTTCGAGGCGATGGCGAAAGGCCAGATCGACGTGCTTTCGGCGGGCGGGGTCATCTCGAGCTATCTGGCGCGCGGTGCCGGGCGCGGCTTCCTCATCAACGACATCGAGATCGCCACGGCCCAGCTCTGGGTCAGGCCGGCCCTCGGGGTGGACGGTTTCGCCGCACTGAGGGGCAAGCGGATCGCAACGACCGGGCAGACGACGGCGCACATCTTCCTGGATCGCGCGCTGCGCGCCAATTCCATCAATCCGTCGGAGGTCGAGATCGTCAACAGCAGCATGTCGGCTGCGGTCAAGGCGTTCATCGCCGGCGAGGTCTCGGCCGTGGCACTCTGGGTGCCGTTCAATATCGCCGTGCGCGAGGCCGTGCCCGACGCGGTCAGGCTCGTGGATGCGTCGGCGTTCTATCCGCAATCCGCCGTCCTCGGCGGCTGGGCGGCCCGCGTCGACTATGCTGCGGCGAACAAGAATATCCTCGGACGGGTCATTCGTGCATGGGCGGACGCCAACGACTACATGGTGCGCAGCCCTGCGGCCGCCGCCGAAGCTCTCCAGAAGAAGCACTACAGCCAGGCCGCGGTCGCGGACATTGTCGAGGCGTTCAAGGCGCAGAAGCTGTTTTCGTCGCGGGAATGGAAGCGATTATACACCGATGGAACCGTGGTGAAGTGGCTCCAGCAGGTCAGCGATTTCTTCATGGCGGACGCCGGCATCACAGGCGCTGTGCGCGCGTCTGATTATTTCGACACACAGCTCTATCTGGACATCGTGCAGTAGCCCGGTTCGTTCACGCCCCTCGTCAGGCAAGATGCGGCCGATCGAATGCCGGCAATGGCGCGGCAGTGAGCTCGGGTCACGCAGCCGGGCAGGCCGTTTCCAGGCTATCCGGGGCGGGACGGCCCTCGGCGGCCTCTCTCATGGGTGCCATGGATGCCACGGCTTTCTGAAGCAGGGCTGCGCCCCGCCCGGCGGCGATCCCCACGACCTCGTCCCAGCGCGACAGGAAGGCCTCGACGCAGGCCGGATCGAACTGCCGGCCCTGGTTCTCGATCAGGTAGTTGCGCGCCACGTCCAGCGGCATCGGCTCTTTATATGGCCGGCGCGTCGTCAGGGCGTCGAACACGTCGGCGACCGCGACCACGCGCGCGGCAACCGGGATCTCGTCCGCCTTGAGGCCGTTCGGATAGCCCGCGCCGTCCCAGCGTTCGTGGTGACCTGCGGCAATTTGAGCACCGAGCTGGATCAGCTCGCAGCTGGAGTCCGCCAGGATCCTTTCGCCGATCGTCGCGTGGGTCCGGATCACCGCCATCTCGTCGTCGGTCAGCTTGCCGGGCTTGAGAAGGATGCTGTCGGGGATGGCGACCTTGCCGACGTCGTGCAGGGGCGCGGCCAGATAGATGTCACGGCAGAGCCGGGCCGGCAGACCGAGCTGCTCGGCGATGATGCGGCTGTAGCGGGCGACCCGCAGCGTATGCTCACCGGTATCGTTGTCGCGGTATTCGACCGCGAGCGCGAGCCGCAGGATGATCTCTTCCTCGCGCTCGCCGAGCTTCTGGGTCGCGGCCGCAACCGCGCTCGCGAGATCCGCGGCACGGTCGTTCTGCTTGCGTACGGCTGCACCAAGCCGCACCAAATTGCGCAGGCGCACCGTCATCTCGACGCTCTGTGGCTGTTTCGGTAAGAAATCGGTTGCACCAGCCTGCAGCGCTTCCATCTTGACGTCATCGGTCTGTCGCGACGTGATCATCGCGATCGGAATGTCGGCGCAGCCGGGCAGGGTGCGGAAGGCGCGGATGAAGCTGATGCCGTCCATATGCGGCATCTCGTAGTCGACCAGCACGAGATCGAAGACGCGCTCGCGCGCACAAGCCAGCGCCGCGACGGGATCAAGGAAGGTCGTGGCCTCGACCAGGCCTTCGGCTTCGATATGACGTTTCAGGAAATTGAGGACAGAGCGGCTGTCATCAATCAGAAGCGCTTGGGTCAGCATCGGCGGCCGGGCTCGTTCGGATGGCGAGGCATGACCTCCACGAATAGCCTTTGCGATTTAACGCGGAGCAAACGCTTGGGCCGCGGCGAACTGACTCATGAATGCGCACAACGCATGAGAATTGAGCGATCCATGCACGTCTGCATGCACAGGCGAAGTTCTTCGATATGTGACCCGTAGTTGTACGGTGATGCCCATTAAGGGTTTGCGCACTCTCCAACGCGAATAGTCGTCGTGCGGGATTCGCGCGATGCGTGCAGCGAGTCCCTGGAGTTTGGGGGACGAATGTCGTCTGATGTCACCGAGCCGAAGTGGTCCCTGCGGCTGCCGGCGGATTGCAGCATCGCTGCGATCCGCAACGTCTATGACCTGATCCGCGAAGCTTTCGGCCGGCAGGACCGGCTCGAGATCGATTGTTCGAGCGTCGACAAGGCCGACGTGACCTCGATCCAGCTTCTGCTGTCGACCGCCAGGACGGGCGAGGCCCAGGGCCGCCCGGTGGTGCTCACATCATTCTCCCAGTCTCTGCGCAACACCCTTCGCCGCGCCGGCTTCGCCAGCGATGCGATGATCGATCAGCATTTCCCGCAAAAGAAAGATGGCACCTGATGGCCACGATTCTCACGGTCGACGACTCCCCGAGCATCCGGCAGATGATCAAGGTCGTGCTCGAGCCGGCCGGTCACAGCGTGATCGAGGCCGGTGACGGCGCGCAGGGGCTTGCCAAGGCCCAGGCCGGCAAGCTCGACCTCGTCATCACCGACCTCAATATGCCCGTCATGAACGGGTTGGAGCTGATCCGCGCGCTGCGCAAGCTGCCGAGCGCGGTCGGCATGCCCATCGTGTTCCTGACCACCGAATCCAATGACGCGGTGAAGCAGGAAGCCAAGAGCGCGGGCGCCACCGGCTGGATCACCAAGCCCTTCAAGCCCGAACAGCTGCTCGCCGTCGTCGGCAAGCTGGTGCGCGCATGAGCGCGATGGACCCGACCGAGGTCTTTCGCCAGGAAGCCAGCGAGCTGTTCGAGGTCCTGGAAGGGGCCCTGCTCGATCTCGGCCAGCGTCCCGACGACCGCGAGCTGGTCGATTCCGCCTTCCGCGCCCTGCACACGATCAAGGGCTCGGGCGCCATGTTCGGCTTCGACAAGGTCGCCTCCTTCACCCACGAATTCGAGACCGCGTTCGACCGCGTCCGCAAGGGCGAGATCAAGCCGACGCAGGAGCTGATCTCGGTCGCACTCGCGGCCAAGGACTATATCCGCGCGCTGATCGAGGATCCGCAGTCGACCGACGACATCATCGGCGAAGCCATCCTCGACGACCTCAAGCGCTATGTGTTTCCCGACCAGCCTGTCGCTCCCGTCGCCGAAATCGCTGAAGCGCCGCCGCTGACCGCCAGTGAGAGCAAGCAGGCCGGCTGGCATCTGTATCTGGAATTCGAATCCCACATCCTGCGTAACGGCTCGAACCCGCTCGATCTGCTGGAAGACCTTTGCAAGCTCGGCCCGTGCTTCGTCGTGCCCGTGACCGACGGCATCCCGTTTCTCGACGAGCTGGAGCCGGAAGACTGCTATCTGAAGTGGGACGTCAAGCTGCACGCGGCCTGCGACAAGGACGCGATCGACGACGTCTTCATGTTCGTCTCGGACGAGATGAAGCTGACGCTCTCGCCGCTGGAGCATGTCGAAGCGCCCGCGCCGCTACCGCTGTTGCAGCTGCTCGACGAGGAGCCGGCCCCGGTGGCCGAGATGATTGCGCCGGTGCTCGAGGCCGTCGCAGCGCATGTTGCCGAGCAGCCCGTCGCCAAGGCGGAGCCCAAAACCGAGCCAAAGCCGGAAGCGAAGCCCGAAGCCAAGCAGGATCGCGGCATCGCCACCGTCCGGGTCCAGGCCGAGCGTCTCGACGAGTTGATGGACCGGGTCGGCGAACTGGTCATCGCCCAGGCGCGGCTGTCGCAGCTCGCCTCGTCCGGCTCGGACCTCTCGATCAAGATGATCGCCGAGGAAATCGAGCGCCTCGCCTCCTCCTTGCGCGACACCACGATGGGCGCGCGCATGGTGCCGATCGGCTCGCTGTTCGGCCGCTTCCGCCGCCTGGTGCATGATTTGTCGCGCGACCTGTCGAAGCCGGTCGAATTCGTCACCACGGGCGAGGATACCGAGCTCGACAAGACCATGATCGAGTGCCTGGCCGATCCGCTGGTTCACCTGATCCGCAACGCCATCGACCACGGCATCGAAGACACCGCGACCCGCGCCGCCAACGGCAAGACGGAGCAGGGCCGGATCGAGCTCGCCGCCGTTCATTCCGGTGCGCAGGTGCTCGTCACCGTGAAGGACAATGGCGGCGGCCTCAACACCGCGCGCATCCGCGCGAAAGCGGAAGAGCAGGGGCTGATTGCCTCCGGCGCCGTGCTGACCGATCACGAGATCCACCAGTTCCTGTTCCACCCGGGCTTCTCGACCGCCCAGACCATCTCGGCGCTGTCCGGCCGCGGCGTCGGCATGGACGTTGTCAAGCGCACCATCGAGAACATGCGCGGCACGATCGACCTGTCGACGCGTCCGGGCCAGGGCACCACGGTGACGCTGCGCCTGCCGCTGACGCTGGCGATCATCGAAGGTCTTTTGATCCGCGTCGGCGAAGGCCGCTACATCATTCCGCTGTCGGCGGTGGAGGAATGCGTCGAATTGACGGCCGAGGACGAGCGCTCGCGCGGCCGCAACTTCCTCAACGTCCGCGGCAACCTCGTCCCGTTCCTGCGCCTGCGCGAGATCATGTCCGCCTCGGGTTCGCCCGACCGGCACCAGAAGACGATCATCATCTCGACCGGCGAGACCCGCGTCGGCCTCGTCGCCGACCAGATCATCGGCAACCACCAGACCGTGATCAAGTCGCTCTCCAAGCTGCACTCAGACGTCACGATCTTCTCGGGCGCGACGATCCTGGGTGACGGTACGGCAGCGCTGATCCTCGATGTCGCGCAACTCGTCGCGCTGGCGCAGTCGAAGGTCGAGAAGCAGCATATCAGCGAGGCGGCGTGATGAACGAGATGCAGGCCGGCGAGCATCAGGCGGGCGCGATGCAGGTCGTGATGATCGGGCTCGGCGAGGAGAAGTTCGCGCTCGACGCGGGCCTCGTGCGCGAGATCATCGATCCCGTCCCCGTGACCAGGGTCGCGGGAGCGCGCGCCTTCGTTCCCAGCGTCATCAACGTGCGCGGCAACGTCATCCCGCTGGCGGATTTGCGCATACGCTTCGGCATGCCGCAACTCGCGGATTCGGCCGACACGCGCATCGTCGTCATCGAGATCGAACTCGACGGCGAGCCGGTGCTGGTCGGCATGACGGCCGACAAGGTCTACGAGGTTACGGAGATTTCGCAGGCCGATGTGCAGCAGACGCCGCGCGTCGGCATGCACTGGAAGCCGGAGTTCATCCGCTTCATCGCCAAATGGCGCGAAGAGTTCGTCATCGTTCCAAACATGGAACGCATTCTGAATTGAGACGAGTCCCAGGGGCGGGACTTGAGATCTGACTTGGGTTTGGGGGCTGCAATGAGATTTACGGTCAAGGCAAAGCTTGCCAGCGCGTTCGGCGTCGTCCTGTTGCTCTCGATGGCGGCGGGCGGGCTCGCTTATGTCAAGCTGAGCGAGATGATCGACACCGCGGACAGCCTGGTGTCGCGCGCTGGCCGAATGGACCGTGCGGCTGAAATTGAAAAGAGCATCCTGCTCCAGGTTCGCGCCGAGAAGAACCTCATTATGGCCCCTGAAGCCGATGCGGATCGCTTCCTCGCCGAGATTGCCAAGCAGCGCGAGACGCTTTCGAAGCTGAAGGAGGAGATCCATGCGGCGGCTTCGCCCGAAGGCAAAAAGCTGATCGAGAACTTTGGTGCCGCCTATACGCGGATGAACGCCGTTCAGGACGAGGTGCTCAAGACCGCCCGGACCGACAAGACGAAGGCTGCAGAGCGCTCGATGACCGAGGTTCGCAAGGCGGTCGGCGACGCTATGGAAGCCGCCGGCACCTACGTTGCCAACGTCAAGAAGAACATGGCTGACCAGGCCGCGCAAGCTCACGAGGACGGTAACCGCTCGCACATGATGCTGGTCGCGGCCGTGGTGGCATCCCTTGCGATCGGCCTGATCGCCGCAATCTGGATTTCGATGAGCATCGCCCGTGGCCTTGGCCGTGCGGTCGGTCTCGCCGGTGCGGTGGCGAGCGGCGATCTCAGCCAGACGATCAACATCACCAGCAACGATGAGATCGGCGATCTCGTCAAGTCGCTGAACATGATGGTCGAGAAGCTTCGTCAGGTCGTCGAGGAAGCACTCACTGCGGCCAGCAATGTCTCCGCCGGCAGCCAGGAGCTCTCCGCGAGCGCCGAGCAGCTGTCGCAGGGCGCGACCGAGCAGGCCTCGTCGGCAGAGGAAGCCTCGTCCTCGATGGAGGAGATGGCCTCGAACGTGAAGCAGAACGCCGACAACGCCAATCAGACCGAGAAGATCGCCGCGCGATCGGCCCAGGATGCCGAAGCCAGCGGCGTCGCCGTCGGCCGCGCCGTCAACGCGATGCAGACCATCGCCGAG
Source organism: Bradyrhizobium sp. CCGB20 (assembly GCF_024199855.1). Lineage (NCBI taxonomy): Bacteria > Pseudomonadati > Pseudomonadota > Alphaproteobacteria > Hyphomicrobiales > Nitrobacteraceae > Bradyrhizobium > Bradyrhizobium sp. CCGB20. The sequence goes on from NZ_JANADN010000001.1 coordinate 2,126,034, forward strand.
AAGATCACGATCGTGCAGGAGATCGCGCGCCAGACCGATTTGCTTGCGCTCAACGCCGCGGTCGAGGCCGCGCGCGCCGGCGAGCACGGCAAGGGTTTTGCGGTGGTTGCCTCCGAAGTGCGCAAGCTCGCCGAACGCAGCCAGGCGGCGGCCGCGGACATCGGCACGCTGTCGACGGAAACCGTCAAGGTCGCGCAGGAAGCCGGCGACATGCTGTCCAAGCTCGTGCCTGACATCAAGAAGACCGCCGAGCTGGTCCAGGAGATCACTGCGGCCTGCCGCGAGCAGGACGTCGGCTCGGCCCAGATCAACCAGGCGATCCAGCAGCTCGACAAGGTCGGGCAGCAGAACGCCAGCGCGTCCGAGCAGGTCTCCTCGACCTCCGAGGAGCTCGCCTCGCAGGCCGAGCAGCTTCAGTCGATCATCTCGTTCTTCCGCATCGAGCATGCCGGCCGTGATGAGCGCGCGCCCGCGCCGATCGACCGGGCGGTCACCCAGCTCCGTGCCAAGGCCGCGCACATGGCGGCTGCGGATCGCGGCGCGAAGAAGTCCGCGCCTGCCCGCAAGCCGGCGCGCGCGATGAAGGTCGCCAGCGGCGGCGGCTTCGCATTCGACATGCATGACGGCGAGGACGATCGCGACGCCGAGTTCCAACGCTGATCTACCGGTCCGGCCTCGTGCCGGACCGCGCCTATTCGCAAACCTTGGGACCTCTGGACTGCATCATGGCCGCAACCTCGCAATATCTGACGCTCGGGCTCGCCGGCGAGACGTTCGGCATCAGCATCCGCAATGTCCGGGAAATTCTCGATATGCGGCCGATCTCACGGCTGCCACATGCGCCGAATTTCCTGCTCGGCATGATCGACGTGCGCGGGAGCGGCTATCCGATCGTCGACCTCCGCACCAAGCTCGGCCTGCCGACCGTGGAGGCGACTGAAGCGACCCGCATCATCATCCTCGACGTGCCGATGAAGGATCGCCTGGTCGGCGTCGGCTTCGTCGCCGATTGCGTGTTCGAGGTCACCGACATCGACGAGCAGGCGATCGAGCCCATCCCCGAAGTCGGCGGCAAATGGCAGTCCGACTATGCCGCCGGCATCGGCCGCAAGGGTGAGAAATTCGTCGTCATCTTCGATCTCGCCAAGCTGATGGCGAACGACGAGATCCCCGAAGGGCGCGATACGTCGCGCGCCGCCTGAGTTTGCAAGTGTGAAGCGTGATCGAGCGTAAGCACCCCAATTCGAACCAACGAGACTGACATGAGATTCACCGTCAAAGCCAAGCTTGCCAGCGCCTTCGGCGTCGTCATCCTGCTCTCCATGATCGCGGGCGCGGTCGGCTACATGAAGCTGGCGGACATGGTCGGCACCACCGAGCTTCTGGTCAGCCGTGCAGGCCGGATGGAAAAGGCCGCCGAGCTGAAGGAAGGCATCCTGTTCCTCGTACGCGCCGAGAAGAACTCGATCCTCGCGGCGTCCGACGCAGAGCACGATCAGTTCCGGGCCGATCTCATCAAGAACCGCGACGCGGTCGCCAAGTCCAAGGACGAGATCTACGCGGCCGCCAGCGAAAGCGGCAAGAAGCTGATGGAGAGCTTCAACGTCGCGTTCGCCAAGCTGAACGCCTATCAGGATGAGACGGTCCAGCTTGCAAGGACCGACAAGCCGAAGGCGCTGGATCGTTCCATGCACGACGGCCGCAAGGTCGTCGCGGACGCGATCGAAGCGGCCGACGGCTACATCAAGAACGTCAAGAAGAACATGGCCGAACAGGCCGAGCAGGCCAAGCAGGATGGCGCCCGCGCCGAACTGATACTGTTGAGCCTGGTCATCGCCTCCTTGCTGATCGCTGCGGTTGCCGCGACCTGGATCGCGCTGAACATCAGCCGCGCGCTGGCGCAGGCCGTGGGCCTTGCCGACGCGGTGGCGATCGGCGATCTCAGCCACAAGATCGAGTCGTCCAGCAACGACGAGATCGGCGATCTCATCAAGTCGCTGAACGCGATGACGGTGAATCTGAATGCGACTGCGGCGCTGGCCAACCAGATCGCCCAGGGCGATCTGACGGTCGAGGCCAAGCCGCTGTCGGACAAGGATACGCTCGGTCTCGCGCTCGAGCGCATGGTCGAAAAGCTTCGGCAGATCGTGTCGGAAGCCCTGACCGCGGCGCAGAACGTCTCCGCCGGCAGCCAGGAGCTGTCCGCCAGCGCCGAGCAGCTGTCGCAGGGCGCGACCGAGCAGGCTTCGTCCGCGGAAGAAGCGTCTTCTTCAATGGAGGAGATGGCCTCGAACGTGAAGCAGAACGCCGACAACGCCAACCAGACCGAGAAGATCGCCGCGCAGTCGGCCAAGGACGCCGAGGCCAGCGGAGCCGCTGTGGGGCGTGCCGTCAACGCGATGCAGACCATCGCCGAGAAGATCACGATCGTGCAGGAGATCGCCCGCCAGACCGACCTGCTCGCCCTCAATGCCGCGGTCGAGGCCGCGCGCGCCGGCGAGCACGGCAAGGGCTTTGCGGTGGTCGCGTCCGAAGTGCGCAAGCTCGCCGAGCGCAGCCAGGCGGCCGCCGCCGAGATCGGCACGCTCTCGGCCGAGACCGTCAAGGTGGCGCAGGAGGCCGGCTCCATGCTCTCCAAGCTGGTCCCCGATATCAAGAGGACGGCAGAGCTCGTCGAGGAGATCACCGCGGCCTGCCGCGAGCAGGACGTCGGTTCGGCTCAGATCAACCAGGCGATCCAGCAGCTCGACAAGGTCGGTCAGCAGAATGCCAGCGCCTCCGAGCAGGTGTCCTCGACGTCCGAGGAGCTCGCCTCGCAGGCCGAGCAGCTTCAGTCGACCATCGCCTATTTCCGCATCGAGCAGGGCCGCGCCCAGGCGGCTGCGCCGATCGACCGGGCGGTCAATCAGCTCCGTGCCAAGGCAGCGACCATGGCGGCCACCGAGCGTCCGGCCAAGAAGCCGCAGGCCAAGCCGGCTCGCGCCGTGAAGGTGGCCGGTGGCGGCGGCTTCGCCTTCGACATGAACGACGGTGAGGACGATCGGGACGCCGAGTTCCAGCGCTAGATCCGTTTACGGAATCGGCCCGCCTTCGCCGGTGGGCCGACCGCTCTTCAGTCACCAGCGTAAACGCGTAGGATTCGAGATGGCCCGTTCGGCCCGACATTCAGTGCAGGCGGCGGCCATCCCGGATGGGGGCAGCCAGCGATGATGCCTGCCCTGCAGGATACGGCCGTCCATCTGTCGGACCGCCACTTCCGGACCATCGCCGAATTGATCGAGGGCCAGGTCGGCATCAAGCTGCCGCAGGGCAAGCGGCTGATGCTGGAGGGGCGTCTGCACAAGCGCGTGCGCGCGCTGAACTTCTCCGACCTCAACGAATATGTCGACAACCTGTTCGATGCGGATCATTTCGATACCGAGCTGACCCACCTCATCGACGTGGTGACGACAAACAAGACCGACTTTTTCCGCGAGCCCCAGCACTTCACCTTCATGCGCGACGTCGCGGTTCCCGCGCTGCTCAAGTCGCACGGGCGCAGGAACGCGAACCTGAAGATCTGGAGCTCGGCGAGCTCCACCGGCATGGAAGCCTACACCACCGCCATGGTGCTGGATGACATGACGCGGAGCGGATCGCGGTTTCAGTACCGCATCCTCGGGACCGATATCTCGACGGCGGTGCTGCGCCTCGCCAAGAGCGCGATCTACACCCGTGACGTGCTCGCACCGGTGCCGGAACCTTTCCTGAAACGATATTTTCTGACGTCGCGCGACAAGATGCGCGGCGAGGTGCGGGTGGTGCCGGAGTTGCGGCGCATGACGCATTTCATGCGGATGAACCTGATGGATTCATCCTATCCCGTCGATCGCGACGTCGACATCATCTTCTGCCGCAACGTCCTGATCTATTTCGAACGCGAGACGCAGCGCAAGGTGGTCGAGCATTTGTGCAACCATTTGCGGCCGGGCGGCTATCTGCTGGTCGGACATTCGGAATCGATGATTCACAGTGCAGTGCCGGGTTTGAAGCAAGTTCAGCCAACCATTTTCCAGGTCTAGCCGGAGCGCGACTAAAATGCCGAGGGAGAAAGTTCGCGTGCTGATCGTGGACGATTCGGCGTCGGTTCGCCAAATCCTGCAAACGATCCTCAATGACGATCCCGACATCGAGGTGATGGGGACGGCGTCCGATCCGTTCGCGGCGGCGCGGCGTCTCCAGAATGAAATCCCCGATGTCATGATCCTCGACCTGGAAATGCCGCGGATGGACGGCATGACGTTCCTGCGCAAGATCATGGCGCAGCGTCCGATCCCGGTGATCATCTGCTCCTCGCTCACCGAAGAAGGTTCGAACGTGATGTTCGAGGCGTTCGAGGCGGGCGCGGTCGACATCGTGCCGAAGCCGAAGATCGACACGCGGCAGGCGCTGCTCGAATGCTCGACGCGGCTGCGCGAGGCCGTGAAATCGGCAGCGCGTGCGCGGGTGCGCCCGCGGGCGGAGCGCCGTACGATCGAGAGGAAGCTGACCGCCGACGCGATCATTCCGCCGCCGGTGCAGGGCAGGGTCCGGCCGACGACTGAACGCATCGTGTGCATCGGCGCATCGACCGGGGGGACCGAAGCGCTCAACGACGTCCTCGAGATGCTGCCGCCGCACTGTCCGCCCATCGTCATCGTCCAGCACATGCCGGCAGGGTTCACCGCGGCCTTCGCCAGGCGTCTCGACAGCATTTGCCAGATCAAGGTCAAGGAGGCGGAGGACGGTGAGCCGGTGCTGCCGGGCTGCGCCTATATCGCGCCGGGAGCCCGTCACATGCTGCTCCAGCGCATCGGCCTGCGCTACCAGATCGCGATCAAGGACGGGCCGCCGGTGTCGCGGCATCGCCCCTCGGTCGACGTGCTGTTTCGCTCGGCGGCCCAGCACGCGGGCGCCAACGCGCTCGGCGTGATCATGACGGGTATGGGTGACGACGGCGCGCGCGGGATGCTGGAGATGCGCAAGCTCGGTGCCTCGACACGCGCGCAGGACGAGGAGAGCTGCGTGGTGTTCGGCATGCCCAAGGAAGCCATCGCGCATGGCGGTGTCGAGAAGGTGGTCTCGCTGCATCATATCCCGCGCGAGATCATGCTCTGGTACCAGGCCGGGCATGTGGCGGTGGCAGGTTGATTGCAATGTCCGCCATTCCGGCCAACACGCTTGCTGAGGCGACCGCCGCGATCGAGGATGTCTCGTCGCGGATCGAGGACGTCTTCGCGCGGGTCGGTCACGAGCTCGGTCGCGGCCACCTCATATTCAAGGAGCTGAACCAGGGCCTCGCGACGCTCTCGGAGGAGCTCTCCGGCGCCGAGATCGAGGGTGCCGCCACCGCGTTGCAGGAGATCGCCGCGCGGCTCAGCGAGCTGGCGGAGGCGCTGCCGGCCGAGAGCGTCCTGCTTGCGACAATCGGCACGAGCACGGCGGAGGCGTCCTCGCTGCTCAAGCCGCTGTTCAAGCATATCCAGATGATCACCATCATCGCGCGCAGCGCGCGGATCGAGGCGGCGTCGCTGGATGGCGACCGCGAGGGCTTTCTCGCCTTCACGCAGGAGGCTTACGATCTCGGCAAGGCCGTGCAGCGCTCGATCGAGGGCTGCGCGCGGGACCAGCAGCGCCTGTCGGAAGCCGTTGCGATGGCGTCCGGCCGGCAGAGGGAGTTCGAGAGCCGCTATCGAAATCAACTGGTGTCGGAGAGCGCCGAGCTCGGTGCAGCCTATTCCGGATTGCGGGCCCAGCGCCGCAACAGCAGCCAGCTCGCCGACCTCGCGAGCACCAGCACCAGGAAGATCGCCGAGGCGGTCGGCGGCGCGATCATTTCCTTGCAGGCCGGCGACAGCGCGCGCCAGCGCCTCGAACATGTCTGTCATGGCCTCGGCCGTGCAGCGGAATCTGCGCCGAGCCTCGTTCCCGAAGCGGTTGCGAGCGACGACGGCGCGCGCGTGATCTGCCAGTTACAGGCGGCCCTGCTCAGGGACGCCCAGCGCGAATTCGGCGGCGACATCGGCCAGATCGTTCGCGCGCTCACCGCCATCTTGCAGGATGCGGGCAATGTCGTCGGCCATGGCCGCACGCTGTTCGGCGGCGAGGAGGGCGGCTCATCTTCGTTCCTCGCGCGCATCAAGCAGGCGCTGGCACATGCCTCGGCCCTGATTGCCACTTGCGAGAGCGCCGGCCGCTCGGTCGACGAGGCGCTCGCCATCGTCGAGGACACGCTGGCAAAGTTTCGCCAGGCGATCGCCGGGCTCGCCGAGGCGACTGTCGATATTACCCTGATCGGGATGAATGCGGGCCTCAAGGCCAGCCATCTCGGCAGCCGCGGCAGCGCCTTCGTCGTGATCGCGAACGAGCTCAAGGCGACCGCCGACCAGGTCTCGGCCGGCGCGGGGCGCTTGCGGCCTGTGCTCGACGGCATCGAGCGCTCGGCGAACGAGCTGAAGGAGCTTCGCGTGCAGGGCGATCCCACGCAGCTCGCCAAGTTCGAGCCGCAGATCCTCCAGGCGCTGCGCGAGGTCGAGGCCGGCAACGAACGGCTCGGCAGGCTGATGGGCCGGCTCGTCGATGAGGGCGCGGAATTCGAAGGCCTGATGAATTCGGCGCAGGGTCTGATGAACTCGCTCGGCGAGAGCTCCGCGGCCTTGCCCGCGGTTGCCGCGCGTCTCGAAACCGCGAGCGCGGGCGCGCAGCGGCCACAGCCGGAGGCGCAGGATCAGGCGATGCTCGACGATCTCTTCGCGCGCTACACGATGGAGCGCGAGCGGGACGTTCACCGCGAATTCCTGCAGACGCTTGGCCTTGCGTCGATCGCCGCCACGCGTCGCGTCGAGGCGGTCGAGACCGCGGATGACGGCATAGAATTGTTTTGACGCTCGCCGTTGACGGCAGGGGTCGGCGGCAATTTGATGGATTGGATTTTCGGGGCGTTAACCCTGCTCAAAGGGCCGGCCGTTCGGTCATTGTCGCGCCCCAGAGTTGGTCGCAAATACAGGTCAATTTTCACGTCGGGAAATTTCCCATGCTGAGAGACGGTAAGTACGCTGCCTGGTTCAGGACCCCCCGTGGCCAGGGCACCGGGCTCGTGGATCTGGACCACGGCCGGATCTCGGGCCGCGACAGCTTCTTCACCTATGGCGGCTCCTATCGCGTCGATGAGCGGCACTTCTCGGCCGTCCTGACCGTGAACCGGCATGCCGACGGCCCGCCGAGCGTGTTCGGGCCGGACGAGGTCGAGGTCAATCTTGCGGGTGTGTGCAACGGCCTGGTGGCGACCTGTTCGGGAACGGCCAGAGAGGCGCCCGACGTCAAATTCGAGGCGACGCTGATCTACAGCCAGGAAGATGCACCGGCAGCCGACGCCAAATGCGCGGTCGTGAAGCTCAATGCCGACAAGCTGCCCAAGGGTCTCGACAGCCGTTCCAGGCCGCGCCACCCGTTCTCACCCACCAAGACGCCGCCGGTGTCTTAGGTTTGCATTGACGCTGTTGTCGCGAAAACATGGTGGGACCGCACCACCGCAAGACTGCTTTTAGAGGTGAAATCTAGGTTGAGGCCCACAACAAAAGACGGACAGGGACATGCCTCAGATCTGGATGACATATGACGAACTCGCGACACTCAGCGGCTGTAGCGCCGCCGAGGCCAGGATGCAGGCGATGCATCTGTCGCTCGATCGCCGCAAGAGCCGCGACGGGAATACCCGCGTCAAACTGAACCTCGCCTTGATGGCACGGTTCTTCGAGACCATCCGCGAAGCCGAATTCGATCTTGACGACGCGATCACGGCGTTGCGCGATGCCCATCGCCAGATGTCCGGGGTCCTCTCGATCGATCAACCCGGCTTGCGGCGCGGAGTGGCGTAAGCTCGCCGTGCCGGCGGAGGCCACCGCCCTACGAGGGCGGCCTCGGCAGAAAAGCCAGAATGGTTTGGGCCAGAAGGACGCCGACGGTGCCGCCGGCGGCCTTTTGCAGTACATCGATGAACCGTGGGTCACGATCCGGCGTCACCGCCTGCAAGACCTCGAGCCCGACTGCGACGGCCAGCACGAATGCGCAAGCCAGCTTGACTCGCCCCGGTAGCAGGAAGGACAGAAGGAAGCCCAACAGGCCGTATGCGCTGAAGCGCTCGATGACGACGACCCAGTAAGCCTCCGCGTGGCCCATGAGTGCCGGCCTGCCCGCGAGCTTGGCGAGCGTGGCATAGACGATGAGCGCGAGACAGATGACCGCGGCTGCAATGAGATGGTTGCGGCGCATGGCGCCAACATAACTGGTCGGCCAGCTGGCCGCTTCGAAAGCCGAGAACATCGTTAAAGTTCATGAACCTTTGAGGGCATGAACCGAGGTTCACGGGCAAACGGCAGGGCGCCACTCTTGCGGCCCGTTCCGCCTAGACTCAGGCAACATCAAACGCGTCGTTGCTGCCGCGATTTCACGTAGACGGCGCTGAGTTGGCGAGGGCTGGCATCAATCTGCCAGCTCGCTGGTCCTGTCACCCACAATCTCGCGGCCACGAACAGGATGTTGATGGCGAACCACGTCGACATCACGATAAGGAAAGAGTTGGCCATGGCGGCTTCGCCTCCCGCATTCATTTCGGAAACAATGCGAAGCTCGAACGAGAGTTCCGCCTATGGATCGGCGGACGGCGGCAGGCTGTGCCCAAATTGTCGTCATCGACGAATCGAGCCAACCAGATCGTCAGGCACGATGCGACGTGCCTGACTGCATGACCAGCCGTTTGCAGGGACCGACGTTCAACGCCGGTTGTAGGACCAGCCCTTGTCGACATTGGTGGGGTAATGAGCCGCGAAGTACGGATTCTTGAGGCAGTTTCGCGCGGGGTCGTAGATCCAGTCGGCGCATTCCCGGAAGTTCAGGAAGCGGCAGTCGAAACCAAAAGCGCACCACGGCGCGCCGTTCGGAAATCCGAACCGTACGGGGACCTGCGCCGACGCCACTGAAGGCAGAACCAGGAGCAAAGCTACGGCGAGCGCACGGGACAACATGATGTATTCCTCCAACAAGCCATCGAACTGAGACCTAAGCCGGTCCGGCGACCGTTCTGCGCCGGAAAGGGGCGAGGTTCAATCCTCAATGTTGGATAGACTAACATCCGGGCGCGGAGAGATCGAGAGCGCTGGAGGCGTTGGGGCCTGCGTCGATTGGAGGCTGCGATCCATCGGTTGATGAGGCAGACGCGCCCGTCCATGACCTCTCGCGCACGGCCGGCGCGACGGATGCTAGCTCTTCTTGGAGCCCTTGGACTTCAGCGTCAGGCCGAGGCGCAAGGCCATACGCTTGACCGCATCGGGCGAGCGCCCGAGAAGTTTCGCTGCTTCTTCCAGCGAAGTCGAAGACTTGGCCAATTCCATCAGCCGGCGGTCTTCCTTGAACGACCAGGGCCTGCGCGCCATAACCGAAATCATCCTCTCGTCGACACAACGACAAAGCCGCCAAGCGGACCCACGTTCGCTCGACGGCTTTGCTTGGGTGGGGCCGGGCCTTGGGGAAGCCCGGTGAGAGGATGGATATGCGATCCCGCGCGCTTCGCAACAAACAACGCGGATTAAGCTAACTGCTCAACCTTACCGGGATGAAATCGGCGCGTAACGCTCCGTATTACCACGGAGTTTTCGTTGGTTGAGGCCGACACGCGTGCTCCGATCGCGGCGATCGAGGATGTTCTGCCACCACGTCCGGTGGCCGCAGAACCCGCTGACGGTCTTCGCCAGTCCGCTCGCGGGGCGCGCCGATGTGGCAGGTTTTGACGAGCTGGCCGTGCTCGACGACCCGCGTCAGCGTCTCCGCGTGATCCGCGACATCGAGCCGGTCGCGCACGTTGCGGCCGTCGGAAGTTCATTGGTCAATCCGCGAACGATCACGTGCGGAACGAGCGTCTCGGCGCCTGCATCAGGGTGGCCAGCGGGCAATCGGTCATCGGCTTGCCGAAGACAGGTAGAGTTGCTGCTTCAACACCACGCTGGTCGCCGGCGAGGTTGGAACCCGTTCGCCTGCCCCTTTGCATGAAGCCGGGCTGCCGGGCAGGGCGTGCCGCGCGCTCCATCTTCTCGTGGCCGACGATGCGCGATGCCGAAGGTATCGTTCCTGCGCCAACACCTGCGCGATCGGGAATCTGGGCGCGACGGCGCTGCAGCTTCGACGAATCAATTTGAGTTGAAGCACGGTGTGGATTGATCGCAACAGCCTGGAACGAAAATAGATTCAATCGCGACGGATGCATGCGATATCAATCTCGACGAGCAGCATTGCGCTTCTCTCGGGCAAGTCGTCACGAGATCGTCGAATTCGTTCGGCTATGGTCGCGCGCACGAACAAATCCAAATCAACAATCAACAAGAAGACCGAGATGCTTCAGAGAGCGCGAGCGGCACTTCCTCTCACCAAGCTCAGAGAGCGGGCATTCGAAGGCGCCTTTTTCAGCGTTGCGCTGATCGCGATGGCGGGCTGGGTGTATTTCATCACGCTGCTGCTGGTGCGATTGTTCCTCTGGTTCTTCAGTTGAAGCGAGCGTTCGACTGCTTGGCATGCGGTTGCTGCCCAAAAAATCTCCGGCATGACCTGAAAATCAGCGGCGCTCATCATGATCTCGACACAACTCGACGATGAGACTGTCGCATCATGAGACAAGACGCTCGCTAACTGGAGCGAATCCCGAATGATGCTGGTTGCGATCCTGGTTTCGCTCCTTGCCGGCTTTGGTGCAGGCTATGCAATACGCGCGCGGCGCTCTCGCGACCGCGCGGAACGTCATCCGTTCCACCGTCCCTACAGTCCGACTGCGTTCCGGCAGAATAATTCACTGGCGAGGGCGCGGCGTGCATTCTGATGATTTGCGACCTGGGTGTGGTCGTCGTCTTTCGGTTCGCATGACGGCGGAGGGGAGTGGATCATGACGGGATTTCGGGGAGACGGCATGACGGGCTCGACGAACAATGCGCCGCGGCGGTATTTCGTCGATAAGAGGGGCGACCGCGTCCTGATCGGTCTGACGCCCGAGGAGACATTCGAGTTCGAGAGGCTCGACCGGGAGCAGGCGCCCGGCGAGGGACAGGTCGCGCCCAATGGCCGCAATGCGTGGCCTGACGCCGGCGAGCAGCGCCGGCTCGAGCTCTATGAGAAGCACGAGGGCGCCTGGAGGGCCTGGATGGCGCAAAGTCGCACCGAACGGCCCGAAGGATTCAGTCTTTCTTAACCATCCCGGGCCCATTTTCCGGTCTGGCGCCTCGAACCGGAAATGGACGCATGTTTCAGCTCTTCCTGCGGGCCCGCACGCATAATTTCCTGAAAGATCGCTTCGGGGGAGAACAGACGTTTCGCGCTCGCTCGCCCGAGCGCGACGCCGAGACCGATCGTACACGCATCGAAGCCATCATGATCGCGATCGACGACGCCCTGCATGCGGCGGAGCGCGAGCAATCGGGTCTCAACCGCCGGGTGGAAGACGTGCTGGCGCGCGCCGCCGTGACGATCGGCAACGGCGACGACGAATATCTCGAGCGCGAGGCGCTCGACAATCACCACCAGGATCTGTTCGACAAGGAGATCCTGAACGGCCAGCGCCGGCTCAAGGAGCTCGGCGCCTCGATCGCCCATTTCAAGTTCCTGAAGGCCGCGATGCTGAGCCGCTTCCCGGAATATCGGGCTCCGGCAAGTCCCACCAACTAACGTCCGGCGCGCCGCGCGCGCGGGGCGCCTAGATCGCGAGCATGCTGTTGCCCTGAATGGACAGCAGCGTCAGGTTGCCGGTGGCATAGGCCCCGGTATCGATGTTGGCCCGATTCTCGAGCAGCTCGGCCTGCTTCACCGGCGTATGGCCGTGCACGACATATTTGCCGAAGCGCCGCTTGCTCTGGAGAAATTCATCCCTGATCCACAGCAGATCCTGCTCGCGCTGCTCGGAAAGCGGAATTCCCGGACGCACCCCCGCATGGACGAAGAAGAAGTCGCCGCATGTGAAGGTCGGCCGCAACTGGCGCATGAATGCAATGTGCTCCGGCGGCATCACGGAAGTGAGCTCGCGCACCAGATCGGGCAGCTCGTCCTTGCCAATGCCGGGCGCGGCCGACACGCCGTACGACATCAGGGTCTGGAGCCCGCCGAACTGAAACCATTCGGCGGCGCGGGAGGGATCTTCCAGCACCGAGGTGAAGTAGGCCTCGTGATTGCCCTTGAGGAAGACGGTGTTGCGGCGGCGGCTGCGCCTGATCAGGAGATCGAGGGTATGGCGCGAGTCCGGTCCGCGATCGATGTAGTCGCCGAGGAAGACCTCGATCGCGCGATATGGCCGGCTATTCGCCATGTCCGCATCGATCACGGCGAACATCTGCTCGAGCAGATGCGCGCAGCCGTGGATGTCGCTGATCGCATAGATGCGCACGCCGTTCGGTAGCTTCGGCCGGGGCGAATTGGGGAACGCGATCGTGGGCATGGGGTCCAACTCTTTCAGAGAGCTTCGCCCGAGATGTCAATATGCTATCGGCGAAATCCGTGTGCCCCAAGCAGCTTTTTTTAACCCCGCCGGCAAGCGAACGCGTGGCCGATCATTCGCCGGCGTTGCGAATCACCTGTCCCCAAGCTTGCGCGAGGCTAGCCGAAGCTGCGGCTGTCGAACGATGGCGCAGTCTTGCCACGGTAGGCCGCCGCTCGCGCGCGGACCAGAACCGCGCCGCAGAAATAGCCGAGCTGGAGCACCGACGCGAAGACGAGGATTGTCACAACCGTGTGAGCTGAATCATGTCCCTGCCAGGCGGAGCCCGCACCAAGGATCGTCGCACCGAGAACGATGGCGGGCGGCAGGATGAAGATTCGGAATCGGCCTCCCAGCAACGACCCGATCAACAGACTGAAAACGGCAACGGTACTCACGACACAACTCCCCGAATTGGTCACGAGTGTTAATGGCTGCGGCCTAATAACGGCTTAAGCGGCATGGTTGAACAGCCGTTCAAATACTCGCGACAATGCTGTGCGAATTTGACGCGATTTGTTGCGAAATGCGGCGCGATGCCCGCTTAATTGTCACGTGTGTGACAGTAGTTTGAGCATTCACATGCAGCGACGCTGCATTGCAGAAAAATCGATTTGATTTTTTCGGTGCACTGCCGCAATGTCGCTTTGTTTAGTTAAGATATACTTCGGCGCACATCGAAAATTTTCGATCGGTTTGCTCGCAATTCTGGTTGCGACTGGCGTGACGAGGCAGCGAGGTTCGGATGGCTGTAGCAACTTACGGTTCGGAAAACTATTATTCGGTTATATCGAACCGACGCGGAGCCCTCCAAAGACCCCTCCAAGTGGCTTTGATCGCCGGCGACTTCGTCGCCGTGCTGCTCAGCTATTTCGCGGCGAACGGTCTCTATCGCGTGCTCGTATCGGAGCAGGACTCATCCGTCGGAGCAGGTCTGGTCGTCGGCGCGGTGTTCGTGACGATCGCTTATTTCCAGGGCGTCTATGATCACCACCGCCTGCTGAACACGGTCTGGCAGCTGCGCAAGGCTCTGGCGGTCTGGTTGATCTCGCTGACCATTCTCGCCGTCGAGGCGTTCCTGCTCAAATCGTCCGCGGACATGTCGCGCGGAACCACGCTGCTGTTCGCCGCGACCGGCGGCGCTGCCTTGGGCGGTCTGCGCGTGTTGTGGCGCCTGGCGCTGACCTCGGGCTACGCCAAGGGCCGTCTGGTGGACCGCAAGGTCGTGCTGGTCAGCCTCAAGCCTCTCGATTTCACCTCGACCCGCTTCAAGGATCTGCGCAAGCACGGCTTCAACGTCGTGCGGCATTTCGTGCTCGATCCGTCCGAGGAGGGCGCGGGCTGGGATCGCGAGATTCGCGACATCACCCGTCAGGCGCGCACGGCGGATGTGGAAGAATATCTCCTGGTCATCGACTGGGACGAAATGCCGCTTCTCCAGAAGCTGAGCCAGCACCTGCGCGTTGTTCCCCAGCCGATCCGCCTCCTGCCGGATTTCCCGATCGCCGATCTGGTCTCGCGTCCGTTCCAGCCCGTCAGCGGCACGGTCGCGATCGAGATCCAGCGTGCGCCGCTCAGCGTGTTCGAGCAGGCGCAGAAGCGCTGCCTCGACATCGGCCTTGCCTCGTTCGCGCTGCTGTTGCTGGCGCCGCTGCTGATCACGGCTGCGATCATGATCAAGCTCGATTCCAAGGGCAAGGTGATCTTCAAGCAGTCCCGGCGCGGCTTCAACGGCAAGCAATTCGATATCTGGAAGTTCCGCTCCATGACGGTGGCGGAAAACGGTCATGTCGTCACGCAGGCGACGAAGAGCGACGCGCGCGTGACGCGTGTCGGCCGTGTGCTGCGGCGGACCAGCATCGACGAGCTGCCGCAGCTCTGGAACGTTCTGCGCGGCGAGATGTCGCTGGTCGGACCGCGCCCGCATGCGCTCGCGCACGACAATTACTACGACCAGATCATCAGCAATTACGTGTACCGGCATCACATGAAGCCGGGCCTGACCGGTTGGGCCCAGGTCAACGGCTTCCGCGGCGAGACGCCGACCATCGATCTGATGGAGAAGCGGGTCGAGTACGATGTCTGGTACGTCAGCAACTGGAGCATCTGGCTCGACATCAGGATCATCCTGAAGACCGCGCTGGCGCTGATCCATCAGGAAGCCTACTAGCGTCAAGCGCTGTCCTGGCCTGCAATCGCGACAATGAAGCCCGGCCGCCTCGTGCGCGCCGGGCTTTTTCTTTCAGCGCGTTCAGCCGTGCGGGCGATCCTCGAAGGGATAGCAGCGGTGGCGAAGCGGCAATCCCTTTTCCGTCACGAAATGCATTAGGAGCTCCCGGTCGATGTCCGGGGCATTGCATGTCCGGTCCAGAAGCCCGGGGCGGGCGCTTGCCGCGGCCGCCTGGTAGAGCGCGGCAGCGCTCGGGAACAGGCGCGCCTGGAAGATGTCGGCAAAGTCCTGGACGGCGTGGTCCCTGAGCCCGGGCGAGGCCGCATTGAAGATGCGGAGCGCCAGCGGCGCGCGGATGAGCTGGAGCCAGGCCTCGTGCGGCGCGAAGCGATAGGACAGTTCGAGCAACTGCGCCGTTCGCGGCCCGAAGCCGGCCTGGCGAATCTCGGCCCAGTAGCTGCCGAACCAGCCCAGTCCCTCGGTCGGTGCACAGGCGAGCAGGGCACGGCTCGTGGACGCGACGGCGGCCGCGTCGAGGTCGGTCTGCTTAAGGTCGCCTGAGCGCGTCGATTCGTCCGCGATCGCGAGCTGGAGCAGCAGGATCTCGCGCAGCGTCTTGGCGCTGCATAACCGGCGGGCGGACGGCAGATTCTCCGCCACGATCCATCTCAGGCGGTCGAGCTCGTAGCGCTCGCCGCGCGCGACGCGGCCGGCAATCTGTGGAACAGCGGGATTGGTGACGTCAGGAGCAACGGATGCGATCCAGACCAGCGTGACCGCAGCGAGAGCGACGGTCGAGCCGCGCAGAACCCAGCGAAACGCAGATCCCGCCGGCTGGGCCGGCGGCTCGCCGCTAGGCTCCCTCGACATAATAGCTGTTGTAGTGGGAACCCTTGTACGCCTCGATCCGCTTGAGCATCTTCGGATTGGCGCGGTTGAGCACGGCGCCCAGGAGCTTCTTCTGAATGCCCTCGGAGCTCGCCATCGATTCCTGGAGCGCGTTGCGGGTCGTGCGGCCCCACTCGATGACGTAGACCATCGCATCGACGAGGTGGCTGACGGCCTTGGCGTCGGACACCGGCATCACCGGCGCCAGATCGATGATGATGTATTCATACTCCTCGCGCACGACCGCGAGCAGGTCGGCCATCGACTTGGATGCGATCACGTCTGCCGAGTTCACCATGCGCGAGGCGACGACGGAGGGCAGGAAGTCGAGCCCGCTCTCCTTGCTGCGCTGGATGTGGTAGCCGAACGAGCGCGGATCCTTGAGGGCTTCGACGAGGCCGCTCTTGGAATGGGGTGCCAGCGCCCGCGTCAGCGAGCGGGTGTGGAGATCGCCGTCGATCAGCAGCGTGCGGTGTCCGGTCAACGCGGTGAGATGACCGAAATTGGCCGCGACCGTGGTTTTGCCCTCCTTCGGGAGAGACGACAGGATGCCGATCACCTTGACCTCGCGCGAGAGCCGCGCGACGTCGATCGAGACCTTGATGTTGCGCAGCGTTTCGGCAAATCGCGAGAACGGGTGCTCGACGACATAGCTGGAAACGTTGGCGTCCGGACCGTCCGCCGACGTCCTGGTCGGGCGGATATCGGGCAGGACGCCGAGGCATTTCACGCCCAGCTGATCCTCGACGTCGCTCGGCGAGCGCAGCACGTCGCTCAGCAGCTCTCTGGCGAAAGCGGCACCGAAGCCGAAGCACAGACCGCCGAACAGGCCGCCCATCAGCGCCAGCAGGGTCTTGGGCGAGCTCTTCTTGTCCGGCTTGACCGCCGTGCTGATGATGCGCGCTTCGCTGATCGGGAAGCTCTGGTTCTGCGTCGCGTTCTGGAGCTTCTCGAGGAAGTTGTTGTAGAGGTTGCGATAGGTGTCCGCCGCGCTTTCGAGGTCGCGCAGCTTGACCTGGGCCTGGCTGGTGCTGCCGGCCTGCGACACGAGGTTCTTGAGATTTTCGTCCAGCGACGTCTCGCGGCTCTTGGCGATCTCGTATTCGCTGCGATAGGCGTCCGCGATACGGCGCACTTCGTCGGCGATCGCCTTGCGCAGTTCTTCCATGCGGTTGGCGAGGTTGATGGCCGCCTGGTGGGTCTTGCCGTAGCGGCTCGACCAATCGGCATACTGAGCCGCGAGGTCGAGATACTGGGCGCGCAGGCGCGTGATCACGGTGTTGTTGAGGGCGTCCGTCACCGTCGGCTGGACGAGGTCCTTGTCGAGCAGCGCCTCGATCCGGTCGAGGCGCGCCTTGGCCTCGGCGGTGGCGGCACGCGCGGTGACGAGCTGCGAGTTGGCGTCCGCGAGCTGCTGCTCGCTCATCAAGCCGCGGCTGGTGCCGACGATGTTGTTCTCGGCCTTGAAGGTCTGCACGGCGCGGTCGCTCGCCGTCGCCTGCTCGCGCAGCTCGGCGCTGCGCTGCTGGAGCCACTCGCCGGCGCGCTTGGTCGACTGATACTTCGCCTCCAGGGCACCCACGATGTAGGCGTCCGCGATTGCGTTCGCGATCTTTGCCGCCTTGTTCGGATCGATCGAGCGGTAGTTCAGGGAGAGGACATAGGTCGTGAGCACGCGCTCGACCTTGAGATTCTTCTGCAGCAGCTCGACCGCGCCGCGCTCGACCCGCTCCTTGCTGGGAGGGCCGTCCGATCCGAACAGCGACATGACCTTGCCGATGATCAGCGGAAGCAATCCGGGCTCGGAGCCGTTGAATTCTGCGTCTTCGGTCAGCTTGAGGCGGCGGACGATCGACAGGATCAGGTCGTCAGACTGGAGAATCTCGACCTGGCTGTCGACGAAGCCCGGGTCGATCAGCGCGTTGGCGGTTCCGCTGTCCTTGTCCAGCACCTGGGTTTGACGCGTGTCCATCAGGATGCGCGCATTCGCCGTGTACATCGGCGTTGCGCTGATCAGGTAGACGAGAACGAGTGCGAGCGTACCGGCCACGATCGCGACGATCAGCGGCCACTGGCGACGCACAATGTCCAGAGCGCGCTCGGCGCTGAGCGTCGTGCCACCGACCTCGATGGCATACTTCGGGCGTTGCGGAAACTGATCTCGTGGCTGAAACATTTCTGGGAATCTTGATTGTCACTCAGGAAGGGGGACGGGTTTGAACGGATCGGCGACGTCGGTCTTCCATTCGCCCGACATCAGGCCGGCGCTCGAGCTCGGACCTGCCGGCAGGTTGGTGGCTGTGGGTGGAGCGGGGCTCCCCGGAGCCGGCGCCATCGCCGCGTCCTGATCCGCGTAATATCCCTTGAGCACGGCGCCGTCGTGCAGCTTGTTGACGAATTCGCTGATCCTGCGTGCGACGTCGGGTTTTGTGGATACGCAACGGTCTTCGGCACGATGAAGCCCGATGCCGATTGCGATGCGATCGGCCTGGCTCGCTTCACGCAGCATGTCGCGCACCGAATCAAGTGCCGCGATATCGGTCACCAGCACGCCGGTCAGCCGGCCCGTAAGCTTGTCTCTGTCGTTCTTCGACAGCCGAAGAATGACCGACGGGTCCGAGATGAAGGCGCTGACTGCGCCGGGAGGTGCGCGCTCGGCGCGGTCGACGCATTGAGCCCGCGCCGGCGTCGCAAGTGTTGCAGACAGCGCAGCGACGACGACCATGACGATCCGTAAGGCCCGGAGAGGACCACGCAACAAGCTATCGAGTTTGAGGAGGATCGCGCTCATATCTCGTTGCGAATTATTGATGCTGTATGGGATTGGGCCGTAGGTCCTTGATGGCCCAAAACTATGTCAAATTCTTGTGCGGCGCAAAATATAAACCAACGCGGACCAAATTGCCATCCTCGCTGGATCTTCAACATGAACGACGCTTGTGCTGCGATCAGGCGCAGATTCTGCGAATGATCGCTCACGTCTTGATGCGTCAAGCTTGATTCTTAGGCAGATGCCCATGCAATGACAAAGGCGCGAGGGGGCTCCTCGCGCCTTCAACCTGCGATTGGCGTGTGCGCGAAACTTCGCGCGATCTATTCGATGGTTCGCAGCATCGCAAGACGCGTGGCGCGCAGCCGCTCGCCATGGTCGCCGACCGCGACCCAGAAGCGCGGGTTGCCGCCGGACTGCATCGAGATCCACTCGTACTCCGCAGCGTTCCACGGGCGCACCGAGGCGGAAAGATTGTCCAGAACGAAATCGCCGTCGGCAAGACGCGCGACCAGCACGAGATGGCCCTGGCCGCCATTGGTCAGCACGACTGCAAGCCGTAGCGCTGATTTGGGCCAACCCATCTCGATCAGTTGATGACGCTTGGTGACCGCGTAATCGTTGCAATCGCCGGCGGACGGCGAAACGGTCCAGCGCGCGACCATCGGATTGGTCGATTTCTGCATCGGCGTGATCGACGCGTTGACCGCACTGTTGACCTCGCGCAGCATGCTCATCGCCCGGTCGCCCGAGGGCAGTGTCCGGTCGGCGGCGTCTGCCGCGCATTCTGCGTCATTGTTCATGCAGAACTTGACGAACTGCAGTGGCGCGAGCGCGTTGTCGTACTCGCGGATGAACGCACTCTTCGCCTGGTTGAGCGAGCCGTCGTTCACAATCTCGGCCTTGGCGGCGGTGCCGGTCGACGCGATCCCGATCGCGACCAGCGATTTGATAATCCAGCTCATGACATCCCCGTCTGGCGTTTTCTTTTGACGCTACGGGTATCTCACAAACGATTTGAGCTTTGGTTCCGCGGAAATTTACAATTGTAGCGAAATCGGCCGGTCGCGAGACCGGCCGGGGGAGGTTGGTTAATTCGCTGCCAACGCAGCGGTTCCGGCCATTAACGCGACGGGCTTACGGACGTCAGAACCGCGGTGGATGTCGCCGCAAACAGCGTCTGTGACGCCGCGCCGGGGCCGCTCTGGTTCACGGCCGTGGGTTCGGTCGAGGTTGCCCCGCCACCGCGTGCCTCTGCGGCGGTCGAGCCCGGTCCGCCGCCGGCCGTGGTCTCGCCGGTCGGGTCGGCACCGTTCGTCGCTTCGGTCGGGATATCGCCGGTGATGCTGGTGAACGATTGGATCAGGTCGGGATTCTCCGTCTTGAGAACCGCCTCCTGAATCAGTTGGGCAACGCCGGGCTGCGACAGGACACAGACCGAGGCGGCGGTGCCGAGGCCGGCGCCGATGGCGCGGCTTTGATCGGCGCTGCTGGCCTTCGCCAATGAGGCAATGCCCTCGACGGTCTCGGGACGCGCGGTCAAGAGGTCGCGGACAGCTGAGGCGAGGCCGCCTTGTCCGTCCTTGAACTGATCGAGCAGTCCGCTCGGATTGGCCAGAAAGTCGGTGGCGCGCTCGGCTGAAACAGCGCCGGTGTTGTTGGCAACGCAGCTCGAACTGACCCCCGTTGCGCCGAATGCTGCCGGCATTCCGGCAAAAAACGCCAGCGCTCCGACGATCATCGTGAAGCGCCTACCAGAATTCCAATTCATCACCCTGCCCATATTCCAATAATTATAATTTTAGTTTAACTCGACTTGCACAGATTTGCCACGCTCTTTTCGCATCTGTGACGGTAGCGATTGCGCGAGGCCGCATCCGACGACAGCTGCGAAAAACACGCCGTAACCCGGTATTTGTAGCGAGAAATCGATGCAGCTATGTGCAACCCCCAAGACAGCGACGCTCGCGCCGATGACGGGTATGTAGCGATCGCGCTTTCGGCGCAAGCTTCCGGTAAACAAATGGTAAAAGTACCAGAGGCAGGCCAGCGCGATGATTGCGAAGGCGGGAATGCCCAATTCGACGGCAATTTCCAGTGGCGTGCTGTGAGCGCGGTCCCAGATGCCGAGACTGCCGAGCGATGCGGGTCTGTTGGCGGGAAAAACAGCTTCGAAATTGCCCAGCCCGACGCCGAGCAGCCCATGGTCTGCGATGATCTCCAGTGAGGCCTGGTAGGCCGTCAGCCTCTGAGGGTCGATCAGCCCATGTTCGACGATTCGGTCCGCCACGATGCCGCCTACGAGCTGCAGGAGCACAAGTCCTGCTGCCGCCGAGCCGCCGAGGACCAGCCACTTCCGCGATCTGCCGAGCTCCAGCGGCATGAGATAAAGGATGATGGCCAGCACGAACGCGCCGACTGACAACAGAAGGCCCGCCCGCGATCCGGTCATGGCAAGCGCGATCGTGCAGATCGCAAATCCCGCACCAAGTGCCACCGGCGCGGACAGGATCTGATCCAGCCGCGATCGCCAACCCGGTTGCTCCGCCGGCCCGCCTTCCTGGCGGTGCATCGTGCGCAGAAGCGGCACCAGAAACAGCAGGGCACAGGTGCCGAAGAACGTCGCCGCCGTATTTCGATTGACGAACGTTCCCGTGACGAAGCCCAGATACGCTTCTTTCTGCCTGAACAGGATCATGTCCGGCGCGATCAGCTCCGCCAGAATTCCGTAGAGCGCGTATAGACAGCCCGCCCATGCCAGTATGCGTAGCAGCGAGCGCGCTGCGCTCGCCTCGCTTGCAAGGATCACGGCGCGCGTGAAGGCGAGTGAGAGCAGCAGGACTGATCCGAACGCGAGCCACGGCCCGCGCGCCGTCACGGAGAGGCGCTCAGGCAATGCAACACCGAAAAATTGCCGCGGCAGTTCCCAGACGGCTGCGGATTGCGCAGCAGGGCTGCTCCACATTTGCAACGCGACCATGACGCCCACGGTTGCAATCACCACTGCCAGTGGAATGAGCAACATGGCGTTGCGACGGCTCACGGCGGATAGATCGGCGGTGAGCAGGCTGCAAACGAGCAGAAAATTCCAGAAACAAATCCACGCGAGGTCGAGGGATCCGAGTGGAAGTGGCGCCAGCACGAACACGGCTGCAGCGAAAAATCGCGATATCGCGCCCAAAGGCCCCTCTGTCGTTCAGCTCAGCGGCGATGGAGCTATCAGAACTTCGCGCGAGATCAAGTTAATGCGCATCCGGTCACGATTTCAGCACGATCGGCGCGTTTACCTCCGCCTCGATTCACGAGCCGGACGTCGAGCGACGATGAGCGCTAAGCATGTCGGTAAATCTCGGTTCAACTTGACGGTTAACGGTTGAACCGCAGGTCGAAGGAAGGCATTATGCTGCGACGCAGCATTTCGTTCTCGCTCATTGTCAGGTGCTCTGCCCGTGCCGGTTCATAAGCCAAAAGCGCACTACGTGCCGCTCGACAGCGTTCGAGGTCTCGCGGCGCTGTGCGTGGTCGTTCACCATTTTGTCGGCTCGGAGACGCTCAAGACGATCCTGCCGAACAGGGCGTGGATCGACGTCGCGTTCTTCCACAATTCGTGGCTCTGCGTCGATCTGTTCTTCGTGCTCAGCGGCATCGTCATCTCGATGAGCTACATGAAGTCGGACTTCGGCGCGTTCGACTTCCGTGACTTCGTCGCGCGGCGCATTGCGCGAATCTATCCGCTCCACCTGGCGACGTTGCTCGCCTTTCTGTCGTTCCGGTTGATGAAGCTCGGCCTGGTGGCGGTCGGTATCCTGCATTTCGCGCCGCCCGAAATGCCGGTCAACAACTATGTCTCCTTCATCGTGAACCTGCTGCTGCTTCAGGCGTCCGGCATCATCAACTATCTGAGCTGGAACGGGCCGAGCTGGAGCATCAGCGCGGAGTTCTACACCTACCTCGTGTTTGCGGCCGTGATGCTCGCGGCGCAGGCCGCGAGGAACGTCCGGATGGTCTACGCCCTCTCGATATTGCTGGTCGTCGGCAGCCTCGGCATCATCCTGTTCGTGCTCGGCATGGAAACTCTCGACTTTCATTACCAGTTCGGCATCGTTCGCTGCATCCTCAGCTTCTTTCTCGGTGTGCTGACGGTTCGCGCCGTGGCGATGGTGCGGCCGGGCGTCAGTCCCATGCTTCAGTCGGCCGTGCAGATCGGCGCGGCGGTGACGGCGATCGTGATCATCTCGGTGGTCGCATGGCTGCCGGCCATCAGCTTCGTCGCGCCGGTGGTGTTTGCGATCCTGCTCGGCTCGCTGATGCTGTTTCCCAACCGCCCCTTGCCCGAGCTGCTGACGGCGAAGCCGCTGGTGTGGCTCGGCAAGCGCTCCTATTCGATCTACATGGTCCACGCGCTGGTGCTCGTCCTGCTCGAATATTTCGCGCGCGGCGTTGGAGCGGCCCGCTTCCAGTCGCTGGATGGTCTGCTGCCTGGCCTGCCTGCCTCGGTGCTCCTCGTCGGTTTCGTCGGTGCCGTGCTCGCGCTTTCGAGCCTGACCTACGCCACCATCGAAATGCCGGGATCGCGGCTGGTTCTCGGGCTGCTCAGGCCCCGTCCAGCCAAGTCGCTCGCTGCGGCCGAGTGAATTGATGGCCGGCTATTCATCATCTCCCGCGCTTGCCGCCCCGGGCTTCCGCTTTGCGGAGCCGCCCATTGACGACGGCGTGCAGGCGAGCGGTTCGACCTTCAATCTCGAGGCGATCGCTCTGTGTCTCTACTTTTATAGAGACGCACTGGCCGGCGCATTGCGCTACTACCTGTCGGTCGCCAAAATCGACGCCATCTGGTTCCTGCCCGACATCTTCGCGATGGTGTGCATCCTCGCGTTCATTCAGCGCTACATCCTGGTGGGAAAGAGTCTGGTCGCGATCCTGACGCTGTTCTACATGGCGTTTGCGCTTTATCTCGGATACGTCTTCCTCGGCTACTTCACCGGCATGATGTCGTCCTTCAAGATGATTGCGCCGGTATTCGTGGGGTTCTGCTTCTGCGGCCGCAATTTCGGCGAGTACCGGCGACTGCTGGCCTGGATCCATCCGCTCTTTTACCTGACGATCTTCGGGATTTTCCTGTCCTGGCGCGTCCAGCTGCCATGGGTCGGCTTCGCTTACGAGACGTTCGGAGCGACACGGCAGGCAAGCCGGCTCTGGTGGGCAGCGTCGGAAACGCGGCTGGCTGGCCTCGCGGCCGACAGCACGATGGCCGCTTTCTTCGTCTTCATCACCTTCGTGTTGACGTCCGCGCGCCGCAGCCTGCTGTGGTGCCTGTTCTGGGCGCCGATCGGACTCTACGCCATCAAGCTGACGACCAGCAAAACCTCGCTCGGCGTGATGGTGATCTACGTCGTGTGTCTCGTCATCATCCGGATCCTGCCCGAGCGTGAGAAGTTTCCCATGCTCCGGCGCATGTCGCTGGCGTCGTTTCTGTCGATCCTGGTCCCGTTCCTTCTCATCGCTCTATTCGCGGGGAACGGGCTGACCAGCATTTCGAAAGGCCTCTTCAGCCTCCAGGATCGCGTCAACAACAGCTGGCAATTGCCGTTCGTGTACATGAGCGACCTGATGCCCGTCGGGTTCGTCTTCGGCTGCGGGCTCGGTTGCTTCAACTATCCGCAGTTGCTGTTCTCGAACAAGCTGAGCTACTACGTGCCGGTCGATAATTTCTATCTCGGCACCTATCTCATGTTCGGGCCGATCTTCCTGGTGTTCGTGGTGCTTTCGATCGTCGCGATCGCCAGGTCCAGGGACATCTACAAGCTCTCGGCGGCCTTCGCGATGAATCTCTTCACCATCACCGTGCTTGCCTATGGTCCTGCGAGCGGCCTGATCATGCTCGCCGTGGCCTTCAGCGATGTCTTCGGCGGATCGAAGCGGGAGGAAGCTCCGGCGGACGTGGCCCCGCTTGCGCCTGACGTCAACGATCTGGTCTCGCGGCCGGCGTGAAACCGATGTCACCCTGCACGGCGTTTTTCGGCGTATCGGCCTTGCCCGGCGTCGACCTTGGATGGCGAACGGAGAACAGGCCGTGAGCGATGACAACAAGGGCTTCCTGCCGGCTATCCAGGGACTGCGCGGCGTTGCGGCGCTGACCGTTCTGATCGTGCACCTTCAGGACATGCCGCTTCTGGCGGGCTTCCTGCCGCCGATCTGGTCGTGGCTCGAGGCGACGATCAACATGGGCGGGCACGGGGTTGAGCTCTTCTTCATGATCAGCGGCTTCCTGATTCCGGCGAGCCTCGTGCGCCACCGCAGCGTCGGAAAATTCTTCCTCGACCGCTGCCTGCGCATCCTTCCGGTGTTCGTGATCCTGCATGTGATCCTGTTCACGATCGGACCACTGGTCGGCTACAAGTTCTTCAAGGGGATCGACCTGGCAACGTATCTCAAGCTGTTCTTCGTCAATTTGGCGTTCCTGCCGGATGCGCTGGGATTGCCGATCGGCCAGCAGAACGCCTGGACGCTCAGTTATGAATGGGCGTTCTACATCCTGTTCGCGCTTGCCTTCGTCGCGGCGGCGCGGAACTGGGTGCTGGCTGCACCGTTTGTCGCGCTCGCTGCCGCGGGCATCATCTATCGGCCGATCGCCGCGTTCTTTCTGGTCGGATTGCTGTTCAGCTTCGTCGATCTGCGGATCCGCGTTGCCGGTTGGCCCGGCGTGCTGGCCGGCATCCTCTGCGGTGCCGCGATGTACGTGTCGATCGAATATCTGCATCCCCTGGTGGGACTCATTCCGGGCGCGCTGCTGTTTGGAATGGTCCTTGCTCCGGATTCGGGGCTGGCTGCCGCCTTGAGCGCCAGACCGCTGCAATTTCTCGGAAAGATCAGCTATAGCCTCTATCTGGTCCACCCCTTCGCGCTGTTCCCGTTGCAGATCATCGGGGTGAAGCTCGCCGCGCACGGGGTGAACCTCTGGCTTCTCTGGGCGGGGTTTGCGGGCCTTGGTTTAATCGTGGCCCTGATTGCCTGCACGGTGAGTTACGAGCTGATCGAGGTGAGACTGCGCCGTCTGCTCGATCCGGCGCTGCGGGGCCTGTTGTTCGGAGTGCGTCGTGAAGCGCGTTATGTCGCCTGAGCGCACCCCCCTCGCAATCGATCACGCACGGGTGACGTCATGATCATCAAGAATCTGCTTTCGATGTCGAGCGTGAACGTCGTGAAGTCGGCCGTTCAGTTCCTCATCACGCTGCTGATCACTTATTTCGTGACGCCCACGGAATTCGGGCTCGTGGCGTTTTCGCTGCCGTTCATCGCCTTCATCTCCATGCTGACCGATCTCGGGCTGTCGAGCGCGATGATCCAGCGGACGTCGCTGACCAAGCAGGAGGCCGGCGCGGCGACGACGTTGATGGTCGCGATCGGGATCGGCTGCGCCCTGGTGCTGGCGGCGCTATCGAAGCCGCTGGGAGCCGCGGTCAGCATGCCGGGACTGCCGTCGGTGCTCGCCGCTCTCTCCGGTTCGGTCGTCCTGTCCATTTCCGCGATGGGACCGCGCGCGGTTCTGGAACGTTCCCTGCAATATCAGACCATCGCCCTGATCGAAGCTGGTGCGGCACTGGTTTCCGCGACGGTGGGCGTGGTCGGCGCCCTGCTGGGATGGGGAATCTGGGCGCTGATCGCCTACTATGTCCTGATGCAGGCGGTGCGCGCGGTCGCGTTCTATGTGAACACCAGGCGCCACATTCAATTGTGCTTCAAATGGCGCGGCGTCGCCCAGATGCTGTCGTTCGGCGGCTGGGTGCTGGCTTCGAACGTCCTCAACTTCACTGCGAGAAACGTCGGCAATCTCATGATCGGCGCCAAGCTGGGCGCGGCGGCCGTCGGCCTGTTCGGTCTCGCATTTCAGTTCATGACGCTCCCGCTGATGATCCTGTCGTGGCCGGGCGGGGGCGTCCTCATGGCGACCCTGAGCCGGATGAACGGCGACAGTGAACGAGAGCGGCGCAAGGCCGCGATCTGCGCGGTCCTCGGCATGACGGCCATGATCACGTTCCCGGCGATGATCTATCTGACCTTCGGGCTGAAATATCCCGTTGCGACCTTCCTCTCGCCGCACTGGCAGGAGGTTCTGCCGCTGATTGCCATCCTAGCGCCTGCCGGCGCGGCCCAGTCGATTGCGGCCTATGCCGGACCGATCCTGCTGGCCCACGACAAGGCCCGGCTGCAGTTCTGGGTCAGCACCGCCAACAGCGCCAGCATGATCCTTGCCTTTGTCGTGGCGTTGCCGCTCGGGCTCACCGCCGTGGCCGTGGTGTATCTGGTCGTATCGATCCTGGTTTGCGCTCTCATGCTGATGATCGGGGCCCGCAACTGCGCGGTCTCCTACGCCTCGTTGTTCGGCGCGCTGATGCCGGCCACGGTCGCCACCTCGCTCGGCGCCTTGTGCGCCCTCGTCGCGACCAGGGGCGACGTCGCAAGCCTGTCACATTGGCTGATCGCGACGGCCGTCTATGCGCTGATCGTGCTTGGCAGCTACGTGGTATTCCGGCGCCGGATCTGGAGCAGCGTGCAGTCGTTGCTTGGCGGCTCGGCTTCGCCGATTCAGGCTAATCTTCCCTCGGCAAGCTAATAGAGATTGGTAGATGTCTTCAGGAGCGGGAATGGGCGAGGAGCGCCAGGCGGGAATTCCGTGGCGCGAGGACCTGATGGCAAACACCGGCAGGTCCGGCGTCGGTGCCGCCGTCATCGCCTTGCTCACGAGCCCCGGCTTTGCCGTGATCACGACCTGGCGCATCGCCAAGATGCTGCGCTTCCAGACCCGGTGGGGACACCAGATCACCTGGCTGCTCGTGCGCATGCTGATGCGGCGAGGCTGCTACATCTCGGTTCTCGCGGAGATCGGCCCGGGACTGATCCTGCCGCACCCGACCGGCGTCGTGATCGGCGAGGGCGCGCGGATCGGTCGTTCCGTCATGCTGTATCACAACGTGACCCTTGGCCGGCGCGCGTGGGACGAGCCGGGCTGTCCGACCATCGGCGACAATGCCGTCATCTACACGGGCGCCGTGCTGGTTGGTCCGATTTCGCTGGGCGCAGGCGTCAACGTCGCGGCCAACGCGGTCGTGACGCGTGACGTTCCGCCGAATGCCGTCGTTGCGGGCGCACCGGCGCGCGTCGTGCGCACGGAAGCACCGGGAAGAATGCGCGCCTGAGTGATCGGGAACTCGCGGCGCGCGACTGCGGCCGCGTCGGTCGTCGCAACGAGTTCCCTGTTCGGAGTTCAGCAAGAGCTCCAATCAAATTCACTTGCACTAATTGAAAGCGGATAGCCGGCACGGCGAGCAGGCGCGGTTCCATCGCGAGTTCTGTCGTTCGTGATGCCGATCAAATGCGCGCCCGCCAGAGCCGGTCACAATTCTGATGGTTTGCGATGTATAGTTGTGTCTGGAAACATCTCAGACACTGAGGGCAAGCCGATGTCGTCGATCATCACGGATTTTTCGCAGGTCTATCCCTATCTCGACGGCTCGAAGTTCAAGGACACTATCGTCGTGCAATATGGGGGCGACGGAGACGTCAGATACAGATGCGACGTCCTGGTCGACATCTGCAGGGGCAAGCGGGTCCTGCACGTCGGATGCTGTGACCACCTGCCGCTGATCAAGCGCAAGATCGACAACAGGGATTGGCTCCACGGCCTGATCACGGAGTGCTCCGAATACACGGTCGGTGTCGACATCGACGCGGAAGCCGTGCGGGAGGCGTCGCGAATTTCCGGGCTCGACAACATGGTCGCCGGCGACGTGACATCAGGTGAAAAGATCGAGGCGGTATCCAGCCGGAAGTTCGATATCGCCGTGTTCGGCGAAGTCGTCGAGCACATTCCGAATCCGGTCGCGTTCCTGTCGCGCTTCAGGGAGAACTACGGCGACGTCGTCGACCAGATCGTGATCACCGTTCCGAATGCCTTCAGGGGCGGCAACATCAAGGGCATCCTGCAGAACGTCGAGACGATCAACAGCGATCACCGGTTCTTCTTCACGCCCTATACGATCGCGAAGGTCGCAATCGACGCCGGCTATGCGCCGGTCGAGGTGAAGATGGCGACTTTCATGCGCGCCGGAAGGCTGAAGTCGATGCTGCTGCGGCAGCTCCCGCTGCTGGCCGAGGACATCATCTTCATCGGTGCGGCCACGGCTTCGCGGCCGCACTGACGTCGTTTCACCTGTTCGTTCCGCTGACCTCGCCGGCAGGCACGCCTGCCGGCGAGGTCGCGTGCGTCAGACGAACAGGAAGTTGCCGTGATCGAGCGTGGTGGAGTTCACGTTCTTCAACACGATCGAGTCGGTCGTCGAGAGCTGGATCAGCGTATCCGAGCCCGACTGCGAAATCTGCAGGTGGCTGTAGTCGGCCACCAGTGATTTGAGAATCTCGATCGTGTCGTGGTTGGACGCTGTTCCGGCGTGGAAGCTCTTGATCTGGTCGTTGCCGCCGTCGAACATGATGGTCGTGGTGCCCGGCGCCGCGGAGAAGACGTCGTTGCCGCTTCCGCCATTCAGCGTCAGTCCCGCGCTCACTGCCGTGACCGTGTGGGTGCCATCACTGTTGGCCACGTCGATCGAGAGCAGCGAGCCGCTGGAATTGTAGCTGTCGTGCTCGACGGCGCCCGGCAGGCCGGAGACCTTGAACTTGAAGACATCCGAGCTGCCATCGGCGTTGTTGACGGTCTCGGTCGTCTTGACCCCGGTGCTGTCGTAGACATCCGTGATCTTGCTGCCGTCCGATTTGAGGACCTGCGTGTAGTCGAGCGTGCCGTCCGCGTGCGAGCGTTCGACTGAGGTCACCTTGTTCGAGGAGTCTAGGTGCTGATGCTCCGTGACGTAGCTCTTGCCGGTGATGTTGTACGCATAGTTGTCGTGGCTGCCGTCGGCATTGTTGACGTAGGCCTTGGTCTTGACGCCCGACGTGTAGATGGTCGTCGAGTTCGATCCGTCCTTGTTCAGCACGTAGTCGCTGGTCAGGTCGCCGCTGCTGTCGAACAGTTTGGTGTCCTTGGACCCGTCGGCGTTGACGACGTAGATCGACGTTGGCAATCCGTTCGCGTAGTTCGAGGTCGTGACGTCGCCGCCCGCGGTCTTGACGACGTGCTGGGTGACGTCGCCGGACGAATTGTAGGTGTCCGTCGTGGTCGACCCATCGGTGCCGTTGAGGACCTCGCTCGTCTTGTGACCGTTGCTGTCATAGAGGTCGGTGACCTTGCTGCCATCGCTGTTGATCACCTGCTTGTAGGCAAGGGTGTCGTCCGCGTGGAGGCGGGTCAGGCTGGTCAATGTGCCGGCGGCGGTGGTGTGCTGGATCTCCGTCGTGTAGCTCTGGCCGGTGATGTTGTACCAGGTGTTGTCGTGGCTGCCGTCGGCGTTGGTGACGTAGACCTTCATCTTGACGCCGGCCGTATAGACCGTGTTCGAGGATGAGCCGTCCTTGTTCTGCACCAGGTCGGTGGCGATCTTGCCGCTGGAATCGTACAGCTTGGTATCCTTCGATCCGTCGGCGTTGA
The DNA here is from genome assembly GCF_024199855.1 of Bradyrhizobium sp. CCGB20. NCBI lineage: Bacteria > Pseudomonadati > Pseudomonadota > Alphaproteobacteria > Hyphomicrobiales > Nitrobacteraceae > Bradyrhizobium > Bradyrhizobium sp. CCGB20. The sequence goes on from NZ_JANADN010000001.1 coordinate 2,155,927, forward strand.
CGACATAGACCGATGCCAACAGCGAGCCATTGTAGTTCGTCGTGGTGACGTTGCCGGAGCTCGTCTTGGCGATCTCCTGCTTCAGCGCTCCGGTCGATGGATCGTAGGTGTCGGTGGTCGTGACCGTCGAGGTGATGGTGACGATCGAGGTCTTGTGACCCGTGGAGTCGTACTGGGTCGTGACCTTGCTGCCGTCGCTGTTGATCACCTGGTTGTAGGCCATCGTGCCGTCGGCATGCGTGCGGCTGACCAGCAGGAGCCGTCCGCTGGCGTCGATGTGGTCGTGCTCGTTGGTGTAGGACTGGCCGCTGATGTTGTAATAGTAGTTGTCGCGGCTGCCGTCGGCGTTGGTGACGTAGACCTTCGTCTTGACGCCGGCCGTGTAGATCGTGTTCGAGGACGAGCCGTCGCTGTTCTGGGCCAGGTCGCTGGCGATGATCCCATTGGAGTCGTACAGCTTGCTGTCCTTCGACCCGTCGGCGTTGACCACGTAAGACGACACCAGCAGCGAGCCGTTGTAGTTCGTCGTGGTCACGTTGCCGGTGGTCGTCTGCACGATCGTCTGCTTGAGCGCGCCGGCCGTGGTGTAGAGCTCGGTCGTCGTGGCCGACGACGTGACGGTGATGACCGAGGTCTTGTGGCCCGTCGAATCGTACTGGGTCGTGACCTTGCTGCCGTCGCTGTTGAACACCTGGCTGTAGGCCATCGTGCCGTCGGCATGCGTGCGGCTGACCGACACCAGCTTGTTGTTCGCATCGAGATGGTCGTGCTCGCTGGTGTAGGACTGGCCGGTGATGTTGTAGTAATAGTTGTCGTGGCTGCCGTCGGCGTTGGTCACGTAGGCCTTGGTCTTGACCCCGGCCGTATAGAACGTGTTCGACGACGAGCCGTCCTTGCTCTGGACCTGGTCGCTGGCGATCTTGCCGCTGGAATCATACAGCTTCGATTGCTTGGACCCGTCGGCGTTGACCACGTAGACCGACGCCAGCAGCGAGCCATTGTAGTTCGTCGTGGTCACGTTGCCGGAGGTCGTCTGCACGATCTGCTGCTTGAGCGCGCCGGCCGTGGTGTAGAGCTCGGTCGTGGTGGAGGTCGACGTGACGGTGATGGCCGTAGTCTTGTGGCCGGTCGAATCGTACTGGGTCGTGACCTTGCTGCCGTCGCTGTTGAACACCTGGCTGTAGGCCATCGTGCCGTCGGCATGCGTGCGGCTCACCGACAGCAGCTTGCCGCTCGCGTCGAGCCGATCGTGCTCGCTGGTGTAGGACTGGCCGGTGATGTTGTAATAGTAGTTGTCGTGGCTGCCGTCGGCGTTGGTGACATAGGACTTGGTCTTGACACCCGCGCTGTAGAGCGTGTTCGAGGACGAGCCGTCCTTGTTCTGGACCATGTCCGCGATCAGATTGCCGCTCGTATCGTAGGTCTTGGTGTCCTTGTTGCCGTCAGCCGAGATGGTGACGTCGCGCACCATCTTGCCGCCGCTGTAGGCGATGTTGTCCGACGATCCGTCGGCGTAGTTCGTGACCTTGCTGGTGATGACGCCGTTCGTGAAGTTGGACGTCGCGGTCGACTGCAGATTCGCCGAGGAGTCGTAGATCTTGGTCACGCTCCAGGCCGCGGTGGAGTTGGTGACGGAGAACTGATAGCCGCCCTGGATGGCCGCCAGCGCCTTGGCGTAGTGCGAGATCATGTATTCCATGGTCGCCTCCGAGGCGACCGGAAGGACATGGGTGTCGGTCAGCGTGATCGTCTCGAGCGAGCCCGAGGCGTTCAGGTCGGACATCTGCGACACGATGTCGGCGGCGGTTCCGCTGACGTCGGTCACGGCGGGCTCGGCTTCGCCGCCGCCCGCGGGAGCGTCGATCTCGATGATCAGGGGGTGATCCGAGACCGGAACCACGATCTGGCTGACGTCGGTGTAGGTGGCGATCGGCGAGCTGCCCTTTAACGGGTCGTAAACGCTGATCAGGTGGTGGACGCTGCCGAGGTTGACGGTGACCGACGTGGTCGGATTCGAGATCTCGGTGTCGGTGGCGTCGTTCCAGATCTTGGGCTCGGCCCAGACCACCAGTTCATAGGCGCCGTTGCTCTTGCCGAGAACCATGCTGTTGCCGGTCGCCGGCAGACCGTCGAGCGTGTAGTTCAGCGAGGCCGTCGGCGTCTGGCCGCCCTTGCCGTCGTCGGCCAGGATGGTCGTCAGATTGTGGATGGCCGTGGCCGCGAGCTTGGGGGTTCCGTCGCTGTTGAACAGGCCCCAATGCGACTCCGGATCGGACGCATCGTTGGTCGCCGAGGCGTCGAGCAGCTGATACAGATAGGTGGTGCCGACGCCGCCCTTGTAGGCATCGACCAGCGTATTCAGGATCGACTTCGCCTGCACGTTCTCGCTGGCGCCAATATAAGGTGTGTCGCTCTTGGTGGTGTAGCCGGTCTCGGTGATCACGACCGGATCGCTGCCGGTGACCGACGTGGCATTGCCGAGCAGGGCCTGGAGGGCGGCCGCCGGCGTCAGGCTCGTGCTGACATAGGCGTGGGAGTTGGCGTAATCGGTCGCTCCCGAGAGGTCGCCGAGCTTCACGTAGTCGGTGGAGTCGTTGAAGCCCAACGACAAATTGTAGACCGAAATCTTGCTCAGCGTGGCATCGGCCTTGATGGCGTTGTAATAGGCAGCCTGGAACTGTGCCGCAGCCTCGATGCTCGAGCTTCCATTGTAGCTGAACGAATAGAGGTTGATCTCGTTGAGGCCCTCCATCGCGTCGACGCTGCCGGGATGGCTGGTCGCGAAAGCCTTGACGGATTCCAGATAGGCCTGGAGCGCGGACGTGCCGCCCTCCGGCACGCTCGACGGAACCACGAAGTCGAATGTGTAGCCGTCTTTCGCGAGTCCATCGAGGATCGGTTGTGCCGACGGGCTCGACGCGAGTCCGTCGCGCAGCTTGGTGACGCCGAGATATTTGAGGTCGTCCTCTACGAGGGCGAGGTTGTTGTAGGCCCCCCACGAATAACCAGTGTGGGTATTGACGCCGATGGAACTGATAAAGGTGCTCGCCGACAGGATCGTCTGATCAGGTGATGCGGTAGTCATCGGTATTCCAAAGCCTTTTCTGGAGCGCGAGATTTCGTTGCCGCTTGTGTCTGTCGTATCGGCCAATCTCTGTTTTTCGAGTTGGTGAGATCGGTAAAAATGGAGGCACCCCGGTGATTTTCTTGCCGAGGAGTCCTGCACGATGCGGACCAGTGCACGAATCTGCTTGGACTGAGTTTGATTTCTGATTCACCACGTCAATGTGCTGTCAGCGTGACGTCGGCATGGCGATGCAACGACGATGTTCGATCGATGTTGTGCCGGTGCCTAATCGAAACGCATTTGCTTGTCGCACGGGCAACTCTGCTCGATTGCTAAAGCGCAATTAAGCCTATGGCCAGAGCAGGTCGAATTGCCTAGAAGCGGCTGGCCGTAGATACACGGATCGAATTTCGAATGTGACACTTGTTCTGCGTGGAGCGCTCGACGGGAGTCTTCCGAAATGTCCCGAAGCAACGAGGGAGTCAGCAAGCGGATGCGATGGAACTTTCTCCAGCAGATCAGTGCGTTCCTTTTTGTCGCAGCTATGAGCGTGCCGGCATCGTTGCCTGCCGAAGCGCTCGAGTGGGGCGTGAGCAGTCCGTCATCGATGCGAAAGGATCCGGAGCCGGTCTTTCGCGTGATGAAGGAGCGAGGCTTCACGGTATTCAGGATCGGCGTCAATCTGACGAAGGACACCGAGCAGACGGAAGGTCCGATGCTGGAGAACGCCGTCCGGCTGGCGAAGGTTTACGGGATAAAGCTGCAGCCGGTGCTGGGCTTTCCCTTCCGTTGGGGCGACCGCACCGATGGCGGCCGCTATCCCGCGGGCGATCGCGACGCCCTGTATCAGCAGGGATACACCCGGACCTACGACTTCGTGCGGCAATTCAAGAACGAGATCGATCAATGGGAATTGGAGAACGAGATCAACCTCGTTGCGCGGGGCAGAGACGACAAGCGCCTCTTCGGTAGCGGAACGACCGCTGCGGAATTCGAGATGCCGGCCATGGAGGACTGGGCCGCCGTTCTGCGTGGAGCGTCCGACGCGATCGACCGGATCAACCAGGACAGCGGGCTGCACATCAAGAAGATCCTGAACACGACGTCCACCATGTTCGGCTTTCTCGATTTCATGGAGCAGCGCGGCGTCCACTACGACCTGATTTCCTATCACTATTATGAAGTGCTGGGACAAAGCCCGCATCGTGCCTGGAACGGCTGGAACCCGCGCTTCGATCTGTTCAAGAAGCTCGCCTCCTATCGCCGGCACGTCCTCTTCAACGAGGTCAATTGTGGCGAGATCTACAAGCCCGACTACGGCAATGCGCCCGGAGATGCTGCAACCGAGCGTTGTCTCCAGAATTTGAACAGCATGTTGACGGCCATCCGTGATCAGAAGGACGTAGCGATCGACAGTGTCAGCATCTACGAGATCGTCGATGAACCCGGCAAGAAGCCTCCGGAAAACCGCTTCGGCCTGATGTACGATCTGAACCGCCCGAAAGTGGCGCTCTATCTCGTGTCACGTTTTGCCGGGGGCAAGCTCACCCCGGCGGAAGCCGCCGAGCTTCAGAAACGCGGCTTTTGAAGCCGCTTCTGATGCCGGGGCGGAGTGTCGCAGATCCGCAACGTCAATATGTTAGGCGCGCAATGCTGTTGCGGGCAAACCGCTGGCACGGCATGGAATTTGCCGCTAAGCACTGACCGAAATGTCGTTGATCGAACGGAGTAAGGCCATTCCCATGCAGGATCCCGCCCCGAATGTCATGTTTCTGGTTGAGGTCGTGAATTGCAATGACGGGATTGCATCCTATTGCGAGACCTTGGCCACGGGACTGCATGGCCGGGGCGTGCAGATCCACCTGGTGTCCGGCGCCGTGCGCTCGGACGAGAAATCCGAATACAAGCGCCAGAAGCTGGCGGCGGCCGTCAAGGAATGGCTCGTCGTCCCCGGACTTCGGAAGCTGCCCTCGCTGTCGATCTTCATGCAGTTGCTGAAGCTGATCCGGAAGAACAACATCACCGTGATCAATGTCCACGGGTTGGGCATGCTGATGTGGGGCAGGCTGCTCGCGCTGCTCACCGGCGCGCGCTGCGTCGCGACCTATCATCCCTCGGTGCTCGGGAACATCGAGAAGGTGCAGAATGCGCCGCAATCGACCTTCAGCCCGGTCCAGGTCCTGTTCTTCAACCTGTTCTTTCCCCACACCCTCATCCTGATGTCGGAGGAATCGCTCCGGCATCTGCGCCGCTACGTGCTGTTCGGCAAGAACCGGATCGCCAAGGTCTATGGCGGCGTCGACACGGTGCATTTCCGTCCGCCCTCGGATGCCGAGCGCCGCGATGCGCGCGCGAAATTCGGCGTCGCCGACGGTGAGTTCATGTGCCTGCTGGCGGCGCGTCTCGCCTGGGTGAAGGGCCACGACCTCCTCATCAAGGCAGCGCGCAAGATCCGCGACGGCGCCAGCCCGTCGCCGATCGACATCAAGTGCTATTTCGTGGGCAGCGGCGGAGCCGAGCGCGAGAAGGAGATCAAGTCGTTCGCCTTCGCCGACGAGAAGGACAAGGACACGTTCAAGTTCCTCGGCTTCATGGGCGACGTCCGCGAAATTCTCTGGGCCGCCGACGTGTTCGCGCTGCCGAGCCGGTTCGAGGGATTCCCGCTCGGTGTTGCCGAAGCCATGGCGACGGGACTGGTGCCGGTCAGGACGCCGGCGGGCGGCGCGACCGATCAGATCATCCAGGGCCAGACCGGCTTCATCGTGCCGTTCGAGGACGTCGATGCGCTTGTGGGCGCGCTCGAGAAAGTGGCCGATCCGGCGATGCGCGCCGCGCTGTCGCGCAATGCCCTGGCGCGTGCCCAGCAATATTTCGGCGTCGGTCCGATGGTCGACGAGACCCTCAAGATCTACGGCTTGATCGGCGATGCCAGCGGCAATTCGCTGGCGCATGCGGTGAAGGCCTAGGCATTATCGGTTCTGATTGCATCAGAACCGCAGCGCTGGATTGCGCTTTCTTCACGCGAGCCGGTATCCGCTTCGCTCTAAAACGCTCTAATTCTAGCTGCGTGCCGAAGCCAGCAGATCGCCTCGCCACGTCACCAGCACGACGGCGAGGCCGGCAAAGGCGGTCTTTCCCGCAAGCCAGAACAGGGAGTCCGACGGAGCTGCCGCGAGCATGGCGACCGCGGCGGCCGCGACGGTTGCTTCCACGATCAGCAGCGCCCGTGGCGCTGCCCGGAACCGGATCAGCGGACCGCTTGCGAACAGGATGATGAGCGCCGTGGCCAATGCTGCGCTCGCGATCTGTCCGGCCACCGATATGTGCAGCAACGCTCCGATCGAGGATGCCGCCGACACGAGCAGCAATTGGCACGCTGCGACGACCACCAGCCTCGTGGCCGATTTGGTCAGATGCGGCACGATCGCGAGCGTGGCCTGAAGGTGGGTGTGGAGGAAGTAGAAGATCGCGGCAATCGGCGCTGCGTTGAGGAAATCGACCAGCAGATCGGCCGGAACGAACAGATGCGCCGCATCGGGCAGCAGGCCGATCAGTCCGCCCAGCATCACGATCGTCGCGCACAGGATGAATTCGAGCATGCGGGCGGTCGCCCTGCGCGCTTCGCCGTCGACGCCGCGCTCGAACCGGACCACGACATTGGGATAGCAGACCGTGTGAATGGCGGCCACCAGGACGGAGAACGGGCGTTGCAAAAGGTCGATCGCCATCGAGAAGCCGGCGGCGCCCGTCGAGGCCCGCCCCAGCGTGGCGATCACGATCAGGCGCAGCGTGACGGGCACGGCGAGGTGAATGACGGAGGCGGCCGCGGCCATGATGCCGTAGCGGCAGAAATTGCCCCAGTCCGTCAGCAATGCATGTCGCGACGCGCGCTGGAGCGACGTGCGATGCACGGCGAGGCTCATCAGAAGCACCGCGCCGTAGCCCGAGGCCATGCCACACAGCGTTGCCGCTGCCGTGCCGTAGAGCAAGGCGCCCGCGACAGCGCCGGCCAGCAGCACGCTCGCGCGCAGGATCAGCAGGGCGGATGCGGTCCCTAGCCGGTCGGAGACGCGGACGATCATGAAATAAAGGTCGGTGGCGCCTTGCAGCACAGCCATCGCCAGCGCGAGGGCGACGACGCTTGTCTCGAGCGTGCCGACGAGGCCCGCCACGGCGCCGACGAGCAGCAGCACCAGCGCGCTGACCAGCCCCGCGGCGAACAGCGAGAAGCGCAGACGCGCGGCCTCTTCTCCGGAAGCGGCGGCGAGGAAGCGAACGCCGGCCAGTTGCAGCCATTCGAACACGAAGACGCAGAACAACTGGCTCGTCGCCAGCGCCAGCGAGAACGAGGTGTACTGGGCCGGCGAGAGGATATGGCTGACGGCGAAGATCAGAACGATCGCGGACGCACTCTGGTAGATATAGCTGCCGAATGCGAGCAGGCTGATCATGTCTGGCGACGCGTGAGGGAGAACATGGTGGGATGATTGGAGAGCATCGTCGGCATCTGCGTCGGCCTGCGCTAGGTGCGAGGCATGCCGCGGCCGCGCATGAGCTGGTTGTAGACGTTGCGATAGCCGGCGACCACGTCGTCAAAGGCCCATTTGTCGATGCCCGACTTCAATCGTCCGCTCATCTCCACGATCTGCTGGGGTGCGTCGACGATCGCCACAATGTTCTTGGCGATCGAGTCCGGATCGGGAGATGTCAACCAGCCGGTCAGGCCGGGCTTGATCGCTTCCTGGATGCCGCCGAACGGCGTGCCGAGCAGGGGCTTGCAGGCGGCTTGCGCGTCGGCGACGACGAGCGGGCTTGGATCTTCCCAGACCGAGGGTACGACCACGACATTCACCTGCTCGTAGAACTGCTTCGGCTGCACGAAGCCGAGAAACTCGATCCGTGCATTGGGGGCGAGGCTCTTGATGTGCTTGCGCTGGCTGTCGGACGCATGGCCCGCGATGACGAGCCGGATTCGTTCGGGTGGGATCGTCGCGATGGCGCGAACGAGATTGTAGATGCCCTTCTCCTCGGTCAGTCGCCCGATGAAGCCGAACGTGACCGTGCCGTCGATCATCGTGTTTTCGTCGCTGCCGACGTCGGCGGTCGAAGCGTTGCGAATGACGATCTTCAACGGCGTCTGCGTGAACAGGCCGAGCTGGGTATGGATGTCGAGAATGCGCTGGCTGACGCCGACGACGGCGTCCAGATGCCGCGTCGCCCCGCGACGGCGAAAGGTCAGGAGCTGACAGCTCATGCAGCTCGATTCGCAGGCGTGCCCGTCCGAGAAGCGCGAGCAGCGCGGGCAGGTGAGGTAATAGTCGTGAAGCGTGTGCAGGACCGGAATGCCCATCTCTGCCGCGGTCCGCCACACCGCCGTCGTCAGACCGGAGAGATTGTTGGAGTGCAGGATGTCAGGCTTGAAGGCCTTGATCCGCGCCGCGACGAGCGCCGACATCTGCTGCCAGTCCTCGATCGCGTGCCAGATGCCGCGCACCGGCGAGCTGTGCTGCTTGGCGAAAGGGAAGTAGATATTGTGCACGGGCGCCGAATACACGTCGATGCCGTTGCAGGTCTCCATCTGCTGGTTCGATGCGGACGCGGCACGTATCACTTCCACGCTGCCGTTCTGCCCGACCAGGGTCTCGGCGAGGCGTCGGACAAAAGTTTCCGCGCCCCCGACCACTTTCGGTGCCAACGGCGTCGGATAGAGGGATGACGTGATAAGGATCTTCATCGAAAATGTCTGTCCAGCTATCCTTGCCAAATGGCTTTGCTGAAATCTCCGTTTGGGCTTATGGCCGGTTGGTTCGATTGTTGTTCAAATAGACGTCCAAATATTGTCCGGTCACTGAATCCGCAGAGAACCTCTCGGCAAATCCTGGCTGGGGAGGCCGGGCGGTTTTCCAGCGCGACCTCTCGTTGACTGCCTTCAGCATCAATTCTCCCAATCGCTTGTGATCGTTGGGCTCGTAAGACCCAACCATATTCGAAAACCCCGCGATTTCGGGAATCCCACCCGCAGTCGAACAAATTGTTGCCCGGCCTGCGTTGATGCTTTCGATCAACGTCCGCGGCAGAGGCTCCGGCCAGACCGAACTCACCAGGCAGACGTCGATGCTGGCATAGAATTCGGCTGCCTTGGCAAAGCCAAGCCATTCGACCTGCCTTCCGCTGCGGCTTTTTAGCCCCCGCACGTAGTCCTCAAGCCCCTTTCCGGCAATTTTTAGTTGCCAACCCTCCGCGGGCAGCTGCTCAGCGGCTTTTAGGACTACTTCGATACCTTTTTCAGCCTCGAGCCTGCCGATGAACCCGAATATCAGATCATCCGAGCTTGAAGCTGGTGACGGCACCACGGAGGTGGGATCGGCGATGTTGAAGATGACGCGGCTGTCCGTGCCGGGGAAATATTTCAGCCTGGTGTGCTGGTCGAGCACGAACTGGCTGTTCGAGACCACCGCATCGACCATGCGCGAGGCCAGCAAATAGGGCGACGTCATGGCGGCGCAGACGGTGCAGCGCTGTGCGCATGTCGCATCGCCCCGAAACAGCGTCGAGCGCTTGCAGAGCAGGGAATAGTCGCGCAGCGTGTGCACGATCCTGATGTTGCGCCGCTTGGCTTCCGACCACAGCGAGACCGAGAAGCCCGTGAGGTTGTTGGTGTGGACGACGTCGGGCTTCTCGATGTCGAGAATTTCGGCGAAGCGCGCCGCGGATTTACGATTCCAGGTGTCCTGCAGATGCCATTTCAGGCGCTGGACCGAGGAGGGCTTCCTGTCGTTGCCGAACGGCCAGTAGTCGTTGTCCATCGGAACACGGTAGACGCGCACGCCCTTGAGTTCGTCGATGGTGCGATCCTGCTTGTTCTGAAGGCAGACCACCGACACCTGGTGGCCGCGCTGAGCGAATGCCTCCGCGAGCAGCGACACAGACACTTCGGCGCCCCCGATGATTTCGGGCGGATAGAGCGTGTTAACGATCAGTATTTTCAAGGTAGCCCCGGATTCAGCAGCTCGCCGCAGCATCAGTTCGATGGCCGGATCTCGAAATCCGGCACGGCCGTGCCCTTGATGCTGACAAGCAACGGCGTTGTCGATAGCGCCGTCCACGCGCCGGCGGCAGGGCCCGGCGCTTGCTGACATACATAGCTGATCTCGGCATTAGGTTCCGTATTTTTTAATCGAACTTCGAAGCGCCTGGACGCGGTCTCCGTCCAAAGCGCCAGTTTGGTTTCCGATCCGCTGTCACTCCGGATCTGCACGACGCCCGGCGCGGGCGTGGTGCGCGTTGCCTTCAGGCTGGTGCGGATGAAGGCCCAGCTCTCGCGAATGGAACACACGGCGGGCTTCGGCGAATTGTCGAAATGATAAATGCCGAAATTGTCCTCCAGTTCGCCAGGCTTCGTCCCGCTGTCCTTCAGCTCGTAAAGCCATATCCCCTTGAGCCAGGAACTGGCGGTCGAGGCCCAGAGAATGATCTGCGCCATGTTGTCGGCGGCAAGCTGCTCGGTCACGCCGCATTTCGCGCTTGGCGTCGGCCAGCCCGTTTCGGTCAGATAGATCGGATAGTCGGGATTGCCGGTCGCCTGTGCGACGCGTTGATGAAGATTTTGCAGCCGCTCGATCGCCTCAGCCGCGGTGCGCCCGGCCGGTGATGAGCAATGGTTATAGATGTGGATGGACATGCCGTCCGCGATGCGCAGCACATCGGTCTTCAAGAGCGCGTCGGTCCATTTCCAGCCCGGATCGTCGCCGAGCGCGCCCACCACGAAGGGTGCGGAGGGCACCGCCTGCTTGACCGCGGGCTGCACCAGGCGAGCGAGCGTCACGTAGTTCTCGACGGTGAAGAGCGGCTCTGCGCGCGCCCTGAGATTGTACTCGTTCCACAATTCGAAGATCGGCCGACGGTTGGCGACCGCCTGCGCGGCCGCCGTGGCATAGGTGACGAATCTCTGGCGCGCTTCGTCGGTCGTCGGCGGATCGGAGTTCGGGACGAGGTGATGGCCGGTGCCGAGAATGAGCAGCGGGATTCCGCCGCTGGTCCTGATCTGGGTCTCGAGGCGGCCGTTCAGCGCATTGAAGCCGAGCCGCTTGCCGGGCAGCTCGAAATCCGACCAGGGGAAGTCGTCGCGGAACGAGGTGACCCCGAGCTCCTTCATCTGCTTGACGGCCGTCGCGGGCACGTAGCCGCGGGCGCTGGTGACGCCGCCGAGGCCCTGGTGCGTGCCGACGCCCAGCAGGAAGCGCTGATCGAGCGGCTGCGCGTTCTGTGCGTTGGCAGGATATGAGAGGCCGGCCGCGATGCAGAGCCCGCACATCAGCATCCGGAAACGACGCAGTGCGCGTTTCCTGTTTTGCTCGGTCACGCTCGTGTCCACTCCTGCTCGCGTCAACCCGACAAGGCTAATACTCTTCTGTGGCCCCAATGCGGTGGGCCGCCTTGTCTGCGCGCTCGTCATTGAGCGCGCTGAGTTGGGCTATTTGGAGTTCACGACCACCGAGCTGATGTTGTCCGCGTTGGCGGTTGCCGCGTTCAACGGGAGCATGAGCTTGATGAATTCGGTCGACGGCGATTCCGCCACCGAAATCACGTCATGATCGCGCATCCTGAACGTATCCGCCTGGAACCAGCCGTCCGGCTTGCTCATGTCGAACTTGTAGACGGCGGGGACGGTCTTCGTCGGGAACTGGGATACGGCGATGCCGATCTTCTCCAGCAGCGGCTTGGGCTCGAAACGGTAGACGTAGATGGACTTGGAGTCCGCACGGGCGCCGTCGAGGCCGCCCGCCTTCGCGATGGCTTCAGCCAGCGACATGTTGTCGTTCTCGAACGAGAAGCGGCGGTTGTTGGTGCCGCCGATCGAGCCCGGAGACGGCGTCGAACCGAACACCATGTAGACGCGCGGAATGCGGGTCAGGAAGACCACGTCGCCCGGCGCGAGCAGCGCATCCTCGTTGGGATTGTGCACCACCGAGGACATCGTCTCGCTGTAGGTGCGGCCCTCGCGCTTGATCGTGATCGTGCTCTCGTAGGACGGATATTTCGGGCCGCCGGCGCGCGCGATCGCGCCCATCAGGCGAATCCCGCCCGGATCGACCGGGAAGCGGAGCGGCGAGTTGACTTCGCCGAGCACGCTGATCTGGTTGCCGCGCTGTTCGGCCACGCTCACGACGGCCTGCGGGTCGATGGCGCGGTCCTTGAGACGCTCGCGGATGATGTTCGAAACGGCGCGCGGCGTCAGCCCTGCGACCTTGATCGATCCGGCGTAGGGGATGTTGATGTTGCCGGACTGGTCGACCTGCTGCCGCGGAATGTCCACGAAGTTACCCGGACGCACGCCGGCTTCACGCGGAATGAACAGACCGCCCGCCTGCGCTTCGTAGACGGTCACGGTGACGATGTCGCCGATGCCGATCGTGACGTCGCGATAGTTGCCACCGGGAAGGCGGGAGAACACCATTCCGGAGGAGTCCGTGAACGCGTTGGTCGCCTGCAGGATCGCCGGATTGACCGGCATCAGGGCATAGGCAAGCGGTGCGGTTGGCTCGGTGATGAGCGCGGCATTTGTATGCGTTGCGACGGCATCAGGAGAGTCTAATGGAATGAAGCTACCGCAACCCGTCAAGGAGACGCTGATCGCAGCAACGGCAAGGATTCGGCTAATACCGAAATCGAAATCAAAACGTTCGGTCTTAGCCACCGGCATTCCCTCGTACTCGTCTAAAATCGGAATCACCGTACAAATCCCGTGCTGCGGAGTCACTGCTACGTCTTCGACTTTATGGTAAAGCACTTATGCCTGTGACCTTATTGCAACTTGTGAACCGCGATATACGCGCGAATTACTGTCCAATTTTTGTGCGGAGTATCTTTTTTCTATGCAGTTCGCAAACTAGACATGCGCGTGTCAGATCGATGTCACGAATGAGGCTGCGATATCTCGCGTCAGCCGCGCGCAGCGATGAAGCTGCACATGCGACGGCGTCGCCGCGCGATGATATCGCGATAAACTTCAAGTGTTGGATTCGAGCGTGAGCTTACCCTGCGTTGTGTTTCCGTCGTCTTGCGACGGACATGGCGTTCGGGCTGAGGTCTCGCCGGATCGTTCGACCGATATTTCTGCGAGGGGATTCCACCTCCGTTAACGCTTAGATTTGGAAGCTGGCGTCATGCTGGTGTCCGTAAGGTCTTCCTAATCCCGATCCGGCTAGTGGTCGGTCAAACAAAAAGGGAAGGCGAAGACGATGTTGCACACCGGATCACTGCTGTTCGCGGCCGGCTTTCTCACTTGCGCGATGGTGGTCATGTTCGCAATCGCGTGGTCCTTTTCCGACAACCGCGTGAATGACGGCGAGTTCGCGCAGGGCGATGCCCGGCGGATGGCCTGATCGGCCGATCGCTACGATCGCACATTGTTCGGGACGTCGGACTGCAGCTTCGCCTGCTGCCCGGATTCGCTCGTCCGCACATGCAGGACGTCGGCATAGACCTGGCTGAGGGTGCGGTGGGTCTGCTCGATGTCGTAGAGGCTGGCAAATCGCTCATATCCGGCACGGCCGACCGCCGGCAGGTCCAGCCTGGTTGCGCGCCGAAAACCTTCAACCAGCTTTTCGGCCGAGACTTCGTCGCACAGCACGCCCGTCGCATTGTCTTCGACGATCTCCGGCAGGGCGCCGATGCGGAAGGCGATGATCGGCTTGGCCGCCCGCATCGCCTCGATCGCGACCAGGCCAAACGCCTCCCAGCGCGAAGGTATAGCGACCATGTCGGCCTGGTCGAGCTCGGCCTCGATCTGGTTGCGGTTCATCCAGCCCAGAAACGAGACGTTGGCGGGCAGGTCGCTCCTGCGGAATTTGCTGACGACCGAGGCGCCGATGAGGCGCACGTCGAGCTTGTCTCCGAGCGCGCGCGCTGCCTCGATCAGGAGATCGTAGCCCTTCTGACGGTCGAGGCGTCCGATGAAGAGGACCTTGATCTTGTCCGACCGCCACGGCGCCGCGCCCTTGTCGAGCGCGGGGCGCTGCTTGGAAATCCCGTTGTGCACAAGAGCGAGGCGCTTTGCCGCGATTCCGACCTGCCTGGCATCGGCCTGCTCGCTTTCCGAGATGCAGACGATGCGGTGGGTGAATTTCGACAGCACGAGCTCGGTGAATTTCGTGACCTCGCGGCTGAGACGGCCGGTCTCGCGGCCGAAGGCCCAGCCATGCGGGCAATAGACGATGCGCGAACGCCGATAGGTGAGCCAGAGCACCGGGCGCACCACGAGCCCGGCGAACGACGAGTGCAGATGGATAATGTCGGGCTGAAGCTGCCGGACCGCGCGCATGGTCGCAAACAGCATGCGAAACAGGCCGACCGCGTTGCGGCCGTCGCGCGGAAACGTGGTGACGGCGTCGTCCTCGATATTCACCAGGTCGCCGCGATGGTCGGAGGGAACGACATAGTTGACGTTCCCGCGGCCGAAGCTCGCGCTCTGATGCGGATGCAGCTCGTTGAGGTAGGTCGCGATGCCGCCACGGACCGTTTCGGCGACATGCAGAATTTTCAGGCCGCTGGACAACGGTCATTCCTTCCTTGTCTTGAAGACGCCAGAACTTGCAGGCGCACGTCTAACGCTCCTGGGCAGCAATAATTGGGCCGCATCATGGTTTCGGGCGACCGGGTGCGGTGTGCGGCGCCGGTTTGGCGAGGAACTCGAGCATCGCTGCGGCGGACTTGGCCCAGGAATATGTCGTCAGGCGCTGTCGCTGCTTCTCCTGTTCCGCCGGCGAAATCCTGCCGAGCGCGATTCTTTCGCGCATCCGTGCCGACAGCTCGTCCGCGTCGAGCGGATCGAAATAGACGGCGGCATCGTCGCAGGTCTCGCGCACGGCGTCGGCGGAACTTGCGATGACCGGGCAGGCGAAGAACATCGCCTCGAGGGGAGGCACGCCGAATCCCTCGTAAAGGCTCGGGAACACGAACGCCGTGGCCCGGGAGAACAGCGCGGCGATCTCCTCGTCCTTCAGCCGCCCGGCGATGACAACGCCGGCCCTCGATTCCGCGGCAGCGCCGCCAAACACCTTGCTGTTGTCGCCTCCGACCACGACCAGAGGAAACTCGGCGCGGCCAAGCCGCTCGGCGGCACGAATGGCGGTCTCGACATTCTTGTTCTTCGTCATCGAGCCGACGAAAAGGAAGAACTGATGGGGCGCGAGATGCAGCTTGTCGATGATCGAAAAGTCGGGCGCGACGGTCGCGAAATGTTCTGCGCTGTTGGCAATGACGGGAATCGAGGCGGGATCCAGCGACAGCACCTCGGCAAGTTCGTTGCGCGAAAACGCGGAAACTGTTGCGATCGTTGCCGTGCGCGCCAGCAGATGGCCGAGCGTCCGATGCAAAGCGAGGTAGCGCCAGCTGAAGAAGTCCGGCCGCCGGAAAACCTGCGCGTCGTGAATCACGACGAGATGATCGCGGTGGAGAACCGGGCCGGAATTGGCGAGGCTGACGAGGCGCGTGCCGGCCGCGGCGCGCGCCAGATCGATCTGGTCCCACGCGTGCCCCTGCAATGAGCCGACCTGCTTGATGGTGATGCGGCGAAGACCGGGAAGCGTCTGCGCATTCGGCGGCGCCAGGATCTGCCACTCTGCATCCAGCAGTTGCTGTGGAGCCTCTCCGCTCGCGAGCAAGCGGTCCATCGCCTTGACGATCTCGGCTGCGTAGCGCTGCACGCCCGTTAGCGATTGTGACAAAAACCTGCCGTTGATGGAGAGTTTCAAAGTCGATCTTTTTCTTTGCGGGATGTTGCGTGTCTCTTGCGCGAACAATGCCTCAAGACTGGGCATCGCGCCGAATATGCGTTCGATGACGTGTAGCACAGGTGGGCGCTATCGTCAGAGCATCCTCGCAGGCGGATAGCATGCGGTGATGCATGACGCCATCATGTTTCCTACACATTTCGATGCGCTTACATGGACCGAGTGATTTGATGATTGTCGTGACTGTCCAAACCTTGCCTCTCATGTCCTGGTCTGGCAATGCTTCGCGGAATGAACGAGATGACAACTTTGCGGCCAGTGATCGTGACCGGCGCTGCCGGCTTTATCGGAATGCATGTTTGTGAACGACTGTTGGCACGTGGCGAGCAGGTCGTTGGCATCGACGCATTCACTCCGTATTACGATCCCGCGCTGAAGCGTGCGCGTCTCGCAACGCTCGAGCACCATCCAGGGTTCAAATTCTACGAGATCGATCTCTCGGATTTCGACGCCGTGACGCGCGTCTTCGACGAGGTCTCGCCCGATCGCGTCGTGCATCTGGCGGCGCAGCCCGGCGTGCGCGCGTCGATCGACGATCCCATCACCAGCATCCGCGCCAATTGTGACGGCTTTGTCACCGTGCTCGAAGCCGGCCGGCGCCATGGCCTGGCGCATCTGGTCTACGCCTCGTCGAGCTCGGTGTATGGCGCCAACCGCACCTTGCCGTATTCGACCGAGCACTCGGTGAACCATCCGGTCAGCCTTTATGCCGCGAGCAAGAAGGCCAACGAACTGATGGCGCATACGTTCGCGCATGTTCACAAGCTGCCGGTGACCGGGCTTCGCTTCTTCACCGTCTACGGCCCGTGGGGCCGGCCCGACATGGCCGCCTATCTGTTCACGCGCGCGATCTTCGCGAATGAGCCGATCAAGATTTTCAATAATGGCGACATGTGGCGCGACTTCACCTATGTCGACGACATCGTCGAAGGCGTGATCCGCACGCTCGATCGGCCCGCGACGCGGAATCCCGCGTGGAAAGCCGAGCAGCCGGAAAACTCGACGAGCTATGCGCCGTATCGCGTCTACAACATCGGCAACAACAGGTCGGTCAACCTGATCGAGTTCGTCGAGACGCTCGAGAAGATCATCGGCAAGCCCGCGATCCGCAAGCTGCTGCCGATGCAGGCCGGCGACGTCCTGGAGACGCGCGCCGATATTTCAGCGCTCCAGCGCGATGTCGGTTTCTCGCCGTCGACGTCAATCGCGGACGGCCTTGGCCGCTTCGTCGAATGGTATCGAGAGTACCACGGCGTCTGATCCTGCGATCGACGGCACCGCGCGCCGGCCGGGAACGCCGGTTCTTAGGCTGGTTCTTGTGCCGGTTCTTGCGCTTTTGGCCGCCGGCGACCTTGTCAGCGGGCGCGAACGGTGGTTATCCCGTCCTCTGAACCTCATTGACCCGGAACCAGGCGCAGGCCCAAAGCTGAGCGGATCATGGCTGAGCGGATCGCTCTCATCACCGGTGTGACCGGTCAGGACGGCGCCTATCTCGCCGAATATCTGCTGTCGCTCGGCTATGTCGTGCACGGCATCAAGCGGCGCTCGTCCTCGTTCAACACCGCGCGGGTCGACCATCTCTACCAGGACCCGCATGTCGGCAACGTGCCGTTCCTGATGCACTATGGCGACATGACGGACTCGACCAATTTGATCCGCCTGGTGCAGCAGATCCGGCCGACCGAGATCTACAACCTGGCCGCCCAGAGCCACGTCGCCGTCAGCTTCGAGAGCCCGGAATACACCGCCAATGCCGACGCCATCGGCGTGTTGCGCCTGCTGGAAGCGATCCGCATCCTCGGCATGGAGAAAGAGACGCGGTTCTACCAGGCCTCGACCTCCGAGCTCTACGGCCTCGTGCAGGAGATCCCGCAGAAGGAGACCACGCCGTTCTATCCGCGCTCGCCCTACGGCGTCGCAAAACTCTACGGCTACTGGATCACGGTGAACTACCGCGAAGCCTACGGCATGTTCGCGTCCAACGGCATCCTGTTCAACCATGAGAGCCCGATCCGCGGCGAGACCTTCGTCACCCGCAAGATCACGCGCGGCGTCGCGCGCATCGAGGTCGGGCTCGAGGACACGCTCTATCTCGGCAATCTCTCGGCCAAGCGCGACTGGGGCCATGCCAGGGACTATGTCGAGGGCATGCACATGATCCTCCAGGCCGACACGCCCGACGACTTCGTGCTCGCCACCGGCGAGATGCGCTCGGTGCGCGAGATGGTCGAGCTGTCCTTTGCGCATGTCGGCCGCCGCATCGAATGGCGCGGGACGGGCGTCGAGGAGACCGGCGTCGATGCGAAGAGCGGCAAGACGGTGGTGAGGATCGATCCGACCTATTTCCGTCCGACCGAGGTCGATCTCCTCGTCGGCGATGCCAGCAAGGCGCGGGACAAGCTCGGCTGGAAGCCGAAGCGCAGCTTTGCCGAACTCGTCCAGGAGATGATGGCCAGCGATCTGGCGGAGGCAAAACGGGACGCCGGCCGTGGCAAGCGCACCGTTTGAGCTGAGGGGCAAGACCGTCTATGTCGCCGGCCATCGCGGCATGGTCGGCAGCGCGATTGCGCGCCGGCTGGCGCGGGAGGACGTGCAGCTCGTCACGGTCGACCGGCGCGAGCTCGATCTGTGCAACCAGGCCGCCGTGTTCGACTGGTTCGCGAAGGTGCGGCCGCAGGTGATCTTCCTCGCCGCCGCCAAGGTCGGCGGCATCGTCGCCAACGACACGCTGCGCGCCGAGTTCATCTACGACAACATCGCGATCGCGGCGAACGTGATCCAGGCGGCGCATCGGAACGGCGCCGAGAAGCTGATGTTCCTGGGCTCGTCCTGCATCTATCCAAAACTGGCGCCGCAGCCGCTGCGCGAGGATTCGGTGCTATCAGGCCCGCTGGAGCCGACCAACGAACCCTATGCCATTGCCAAGATCGCCGGCATCAAGATGGCGGAGGCCTATCGCAGCCAGTATGGCAGCGACTTCATCAGCGTGATGCCGACCAATCTCTATGGCCCCGGCGACAATTATCATCCGGAACTGAGCCACGTCGTTGCCGCGCTGATCCGCCGCTTCCACGAGGCGAAGGTCGCGGGCGCAAAGCGTGTCGCGGTGTGGGGCACCGGCACGCCGCGGCGCGAGTTCCTCTATGTCGACGACATGGCGGATGCCTGCGTGCACCTGATGAAGACCTATTCCGGCGCCGGCCTCGTCAACATCGGCACCGGCGAGGATATCACCATCGCCGAGTTCGCGCGCGTCGTGGCTGACATCGTCGGCTACGGCGGCGAGATCGGCTTCGACACCTCGCGCCCCGACGGCACACCGCGCAAGCTGCTCGACGTCAGCCGTCTCACAAAGCTCGGCTGGCGGGCCACGACCTCGCTCGAGGATGGCTTGAAGCGCGCCTACGAAGCGTACCTGTCGCATACGTAGAATGCAGCAATTGCATGTCGCGTATTTCAGGAGTCATCCGCAACGCCTGTCACGCGCGGCGGTTAAGGTTTATTCGGTACGCGACGCAACCTGCCCTAATGTTGGGCGTGCGGCCGGATAGAGAAATGGTCTAGGGTGTTCGGTGGAACATCCGTCTTCAACGGAAAGAGTTTTTCATGCGAATCGCGATGATCGGAACGGGCTATGTGGGACTGGTGTCCGGAGCCTGCTTTGCGGATTTCGGTCACGACGTCACCTGCGTCGACAAGGACGAGAAGAAGATCGCAGCGCTCCATCGCGGCGAGATCCCGATCTACGAGCCCGGCCTCGACGAGCTGGTCGCGACCAATGTGAAGGCCAAGCGGCTCGACTTCACCACCGACCTGTCGAAGCCGGTCGCGGATGCCGATGCCGTCTTCATCGCGGTCGGCACGCCGTCGCGCCGCGGTGACGGTCACGCCGACCTGTCCTATGTCTACGCCGCCGCGAAAGAGATTGCGCAGTCGCTGTCGGGCTTCACGGTCGTGGTGACCAAGTCGACCGTTCCGGTCGGCACCGGCGACGAGGTCGAGCGCATCATCCGCGAGGCCAACCCGTCGGCCGACGTCGTCGTCGCCTCCAATCCCGAATTCCTGCGCGAGGGCGCGGCGATCCGCGACTTCAAATATCCCGATCGCATCGTCGTCGGCACCTCCGACGAGCGTGGCCGCAAGGTGATGGGCGACGTCTATCGTCCGCTGTCGCTGAACCAGGCACCGCTGATGTTCACGGCGCGCCGCACCGCCGAGATGATCAAATATGCCGCGAACGCGTTCCTCGCGACCAAGATCACCTTCATCAACGAGATCGCGGACCTCTCCGAAAAGGTCGGCGCCAACGTGCAGGAGGTCGCGCGCGGCATTGGCCTCGACAACCGCATCGGCACCAAGTTCCTGCATGCCGGTCCGGGCTTCGGCGGCTCGTGCTTCCCGAAGGACACCAAGGCGCTGATCAAGATCGCGCAGGACTACGACGTCTCGCTGCGGATCGTCGAATCCGTGCTGGCGGTCAACGAGAACCGCAAGCGCGCGATGGCGCGCAAGGTCGGCCAGGCGCTCGGCGGTAGCTTGCGCGGCAAGACCATCGCCGTGCTCGGCCTCACCTTCAAGCCCGACACCGACGACATGCGCGATGCGCCGTCGATCCCGCTGGTCACCGGCCTGATCGACATGGGCGCGACGGTCAAGGCCTTCGATCCCGTCGGCATGGAGCAGGCCAAGGGCGAGCTGCCGAACATCACCTATTGCGAGGACGCCTATTCCTGCGCGCAAGGCGCCGATGCGCTCGTCATCGTCACCGAATGGGTCCAGTTCCGCGCGCTCGATCTCGACCGGCTGAAGACGACCATGACGCAGCCCGTCGTCGTCGATCTGCGCAACATCTACCGTCCCGAAGACATGGAAGCCGCCGGCTTCGTCTATGAGAGCGTCGGGCGGTCGTCCCAGGCCTAGCGCCGCGCCAGCGACGAGCTGATCTTCGCCCGTCTCATCGCGAGACGGGCGAAATCGTTTCTGATGCGATATGATCCGGTCGCGGCTGCCGCCATGGAGATTGTCATGACCGACGACACGCACACGATCCGGAGCGGCGGGCTCGCCGCGACCATCAAGGCGCATGGCGCCGAGCTGTGCTCGCTGAACGACGGCAGCGGCGTCGAATTCGTCTGGCAGGCGGGGCCGGCCTGGCCGCGCCACGCGCCGCTGCTGTTTCCGATCGTCGGGCGTCTCGCCAATGACGAGCTGCGGCACCGGGGCAAGACGTACCGGATGACCCAGCACGGCTTTGCGCGCGACAGCCGCTTTGCGTGGGGGGCGCGGGACGCGAGCCGCTGCACGCTGGTGCTCGAAGACAGCGAAGCAACGCGCGCGCTCTATCCGTTCGCATTCCAGCTGACGGCTGCCTATACGATCGATGAATCCGGTCTCGATCTCTCGCTCACGATCGCCAATACCGGCAACGAGCCATTGCCGGCCTCGCTCGGCGGCCATCCCGCTTTCAACTGGCCGCTTCAGCCTGAAATGGCGAAGGAGAGCTACGCGCTCACCTTCGCGAACGCAGAGCCGTCTCCCGTCCGCCGTCTCGACGGCGGCTTGCTGCGCGCGGCAGCGGAGCCAAGTCCCGTTAACGGCACGGTGTTGCCCTTGTCCGAACGCCTCTTCGCCGATGACGCGATCATCTTCGACAAAGTCGAGAGCCGTTCCGTGCGTTACGCCGCTACGCAGGGCACCGGAGCTTGGCTCAAGATGTCATGGCGCGGCTTTCGCGAACTCGGCGTCTGGTCGAAGCCGTCGGGCGCGCCGTTTCTGTGCATCGAGCCCTGGCGCGGCTATGCCAGTCCCGCCGGCTACGACGGCGAATTCAACGACAAGCCGGGCCTGATGCACATCGCGCCCGGCGCGGAGGAGCAGTTGTCGTACCGGATCGAAGTCGGGTCGTCCTGAGGCCGGCCTCCGCGGCTCTCACACCTCGATCCGCGTGAGGTCCTCGCCGAGCACGACGGGACCCGAATAGTCCTGCCTGACATCCGCGAGCAGCGCGTTGAGCATGGTATCGTCGGTGCGGGGGCGGTGATGGGTCAGCGCGAGCTTCTTGACGCCGGCCTTGGCCGCGACCTTGCCGACGGTGTCGCCGCAGGCGATCGTGTATTTCGCGAGCCGGCGGAAGTGTTCGTTGTTGATCTCCGGCGTTGCGAGGAAGCAGACCTGGACCAGCAGGTCGGCTCCCTCAGCCAGCCGCTCGAGACCGGGGCAGGGGACCGTGTCGCCGGAGATCGCAATGACCTTGCCGTCGGCTTCGAAGCGGTAGCCGAGACACATCCAGCGTGCGAGGAACGCCGGCGACATGTCGAGGCCGTCACCGTGCGAGACGAGCTCGGCGCTGATCTTCCAGCGGCCGGTGTCGAGAACGGGGCCGGGAACGATGTCCGTCGCGACCACCGGCTTCCAGCCGCCAAAAGTCGGCTCGCCCTGATCGCGCCAGGCGATGTCCTTGTCGTAGACCTGCGTGACCAGCGTGTTGACGAGCCGCTCGGTATCGGGCGGCCCATAGATGCGCAGATCGTCCTTGCGCCCATGCATCCACGAATTCAGCATCACATCGTAGAGGTCGCCGATGTGGTCGAAGTGGTGATGGGTGAGAAAGACGGTGTTGATGGCGCTGAGCGGCACGCCGGCCTTGCTCAGCTGCACCGTGACGCCGCGGCCGGCGTCGAACAGGATGTTCTCCTCGCCGAGCCTGATCAGCGTGGTCGTCGCCATGCGGCGCGGGTCCGGACGCGGGCCGCCTGTGCCGAGCAGGATGACTTCCATGGGCCTACTCCAGCGTGCAGATTTCGGCGCGCAGAGTAGATTCGAAGGCCCAGGCGAGGCAAGCCGCGTCAGGGGCAGGCTGCGGCAGCAGGGCCTTAACGCATGCTCGTTGCCGTGGCGGCGACGGTCGGCCGGATGGTTGAACGGCCCGATCCCGCCGACGTCAGGCGATGCGCGAGGTCCTGCGCATGCCGTTCGACCAGATGCCATGTCGCGCGCGCGACGAGGTAGCTGAGCGCGGCGGTGACGGCATAGGCGATCAGCAGCGAGACCAGCCCGTCCACCAGCGGCCAGACCTGGCGCAGGCCGTAGATCACCGCGAAGTGCGATAAATACATCGAATAGGAATTGCGGCCGAGCGCCTCGATCGGCTGGAAGCGGATCGCAAGCTTGATGCAGCCGGCAACCAGCGCGCCGAGCACGAGGTTGATCATCAGATAGTTGAATTCGTGCGAGCCGGTCGCGCGGTCGGCGACGAAGGACAGCGCGATGAAGACCGCGAAGATCGCGGCATCCGATTTCGCAAAGCCGTCGCGCAGCGAGAAGAACAGCGCGCATCCCACGAGGAAGACCGGCAACTGGTTCAGGAAGCTGAGGTGCAGCGCGTTCCAGACGAAGGCCTCGTGGCCGGGTCCGTAATAGGCCGAGAACAGCGCGAAGGCGAACGGCTTGAACAGGCAGACATTGACGAGATGCAGCACGATCGCGAGCGCGAGATAGAGATGGCGTCGCGACCCGAACGCCGTGATCACGAACGGGAAGACGAGATAGAAAATCATCTCTGCCGCGATCGACCAGTCGCCCGGCACGACGCTGTTGATGCTGTCCGGCCAGAAGCCGTGCAGGAACGTCGCCGTCAGGATCACCTGCAGCGGCCCGATGCCGTTGGGCGCGTTGTAGCTCGGACCCGTACCGTTGAGGAGGAGGTAGACCGGGATCGCGAGCCAGAACAGCGGCGCGATGCGCAGGAAGCGCCGGATGTAGAATTTGCGCGTCGGGCTGGTTTCGGTGCGTTGCGTCCACATCAGGCACATCGTCATGGCGCTGACGAAGTAGAACACGTTGACGCCGGTCCAGCCGCACATGAGGGCGTAGTCGACGGCGTGGATATTTGACGGAAAGGATTGCGAAACGTGGATCGCCATCACGCCGACGATGGCGAGGCCGCGCAGCACGTCGAGCGTGTGCGAGCGGCCGAAGGGCGTTACGCCTTGGTCGGTTCGTCCGGCAGCCAACCGGGCCTGCCCATGCATCGCGCCTGCTCCGTGGTTTCGCATCTGCAATGGGGACCATAGAGGCACGGCCGGATTTTCCGTAGCCGAAGACTCTCTTTACGTTAACCAGCGGTTGAGTCCGGAACCGAATGTGCGGGGTCGGGGGGCGAGGGGCCCGGCCGGCGCTCGCCCGGACCACGCCGGCATGATGATGCGCGCGATGAGAATTGTGGGCCAATTCATACTTAATGTGCCAAGATCATGACCAATATTGTTCGGGCTGCACAACACGCCTAGTATCCGGCAGGCAATTTCGGGGGCTCGAATAAGTCGTGAATGTACGTTCACATGACGGTGCGCTGCGTGACGACTTGGGTTTTCAAGCCGGCCCGCAAGCACACAGGACATCCAACAACGTGTCTGATTCCGCACGTCAGGAAGCAAGGCCTGCCGGCCGCGAGCGGCTGATCGTCGTCGAAGACGATCCCGTGACGCGGACGATGCTGGTCGGCTATTTCAACGAGAACAATTTCGACGTGGTCGGCGCCGGCTCCTGCGCGGAATGCCGCCAGGCGCTGCGCTCGCGCACCGATCTCGTCTTCCTCGACGTGCAGTTGCCAGATGGCGACGGCTTCGAGCTCGCCAAGGAGATCCAGGCGACCAGCAATGCGGGCATCATCTTCGTGACGCGCCGCGACACCGATGTCGATCGCATCCTCGGCCTCGAGATCGCCGGCGACCATTACGTGACCAAGCCGATCAATCTGCGCGACCTGCTCGCGCGCGCGCGCAGCGTGCTGCGGCGGCGCTCGATCGACCGCAAGGCGGCGCGCAACCACAATTCGATCGCTTTCGGCGACTGGATCATCGACCTGACGCGGCGCGAGCTGCTCGGCAGCGACGGCAAGCCGGTGGCGCTGACGCGCGCCGAGTTCGACCTGCTCGCGGCGCTGGTCGGCGCCGACGGCAGGCCGCTCAGCCGCGACTATCTGATCGAGGTCGTCAGCAACCGCCAGGCCGAGGTCGACATCCGCACGGTCGATGCGCTGGTGGCGCGGCTGCGCCGCAAGCTCGTCGGCAGCGGCACGCCCGTGATCGCGACCGTCACCGGCGTCGGCTACAAGCTCGCGCTCAGCGAACGGCTCTAGCCCCATCGTTCGAAGATCCGATCGCCCTCGCGCCTATCGCGCGCGGGCGCTCTGGTCCGTCGATGCCCTTTGCGCGGTCCCGGCCAGCCGGTCATCGACCGCATACAGCGTGCAGGTCGGCGACCATTTCATGCAGGCGCCAAGCGAGTCGCGCCGGGCGTCGTCGACCGTGGCGCGCCCCGAGCGCCAGCCGTAACCGCCGTTCGGCGACACCGCAAAAGCCTTGTGCGGCATGGTGCTGGCGAGATAGCGCGAGAATTCGGCGCGCGCGGCCTCGTTGAGCTGGCTCGGCGGCGGCAGTGGATCGGGCGGGCTCAACATGTCATGACCGAGCCCGCGCTCGCGCAGGAAGGCGTCGAGATACGGCGTCCATTGCGGCCGGCCCACCACCGAATAGAGATAGTGGCCGTCGTCGCCATAGGGCGGCGCCGCGATGAATTCCGCGTTACCACCGTTGCCGCGAAATCCACCATAGAGGCGGCGCGCGAGATCGGGACCGAAGAATGAATCGTTGCTCGCATAGACCCACAGCATCGGCACGCGTGACGTCTTGCCGAACGTGGCAAATGCCTGCACCAGCCCATCCTCATTGCAGACGTCGTCGTCATCCCGCGAGCCGCGGCCGCCGGCAAAGCTGATCCCGGCGACGAGACCTGCGGGCGCCTGCGCGGTCAGCGCGACGGTGGCGAGCCCGCCGGCGGAATGGCCGGCCGCGATCATGCCCGATGTCGTGACGTCGGCCCTGCGCCCCATCGCGTCGATCGCCGCGCGCAAATCCGCGACCGCGACCGCCGCCGCCGGCAGATAGGCGGCATTCGCGCAGCCACCGACGCTGTCGACGCGCCCGCCGGGCGAGGTGCCATAGCCGCGCCGCATCACGATCAGCGCGGCAAAACCGCGCCGGGCATATTCCAGCGCGATGCCGTAATATTTATGCGCCGACATGGTCGCGCGGTCCTCGAACTTGCGCGGCGAGCCGTGGCTGAGCAGCGCGAGCGGATAGCGCTTCGTTCCGGCCGGCCGGACCAGAAAGGCCTCCAGCCCCTGCGGCCCGGCCTCCGTCATCGGAATGCGCAGGTCTTCCGTGTAGAACTCCGCAGCCATCGCATTGGGCACGATGCCGGCCGTCGCAAGCCAGGCCATCAGAAGAACCAAGAGCCTGTGAAACAACGTCATGCCCCGACTCGAAAAAGCCCCGATCTGAAAGACCATAGCATGATCTCAGGAACGGCCAGCCCGTCGCGCGTGTTGTGCTCTTGGCGGGGGGCTGCCCGATGCTATGCTGCTCCGCAATCTCTGGACGACAGGACGAGGATATTTCAGTGGCTGATGTTCATCCCGCGGCGGGCAAGCTTGTCTCGCCGGACGCGCTCACCAACGTTCCGCGGCTGGTGACGGCCTATTTCGCCGGCAAGCCCGATGTCGGCGATCCCGCGCAGCGGGTGGCGTTCGGCACCTCCGGCCATCGCGGCACCTCGTTCAAGAACAGCTTCAACGAGGGCCACATCCTCGCGACCACGCAGGCAATTTGCGACTACCGGCGGGAAAAGGGCCTGACCGGCCCGCTCTTCATCGGCATCGACACCCATGCGCTGGCCGAGCCGGCGCTGGTCAGCGCCATCGAGGTGTTCGCGGCCAACGGCGTCGACATCATGATCGACAAGGACGGCGGCTACACGCCGACGCCGGTGATTTCGCACGCGATCCTGACCTACAACAAGGGCCGCAGTAGCGGCCTTGCGGACGGCGTCGTCGTCACGCCCTCGCACAATCCCCCCGAAGACGGCGGCTACAAATACAATCCGCCGCATGGCGGGCCGGCCGACACCGATGCGACCTCCGTGATCGAGAAGCGCGCCAATGCCTATCTCGCCGACGGCCTGAAGGACGTGAAGCGCATCGATTATGCCAAGGCTCGCAAATCATCGAACGTCCACGCCTACGACTTCATCACGCCCTACGTCGCCGATCTCGGTAATGTCGTCGATCTCGATCTCGTCAAATCCGCCGGCATCAATATCGGCATCGATCCGCTCGGCGGCGCCGCCGTGCATTACTGGCATCCGATCATCGAACGCTACGGCCTGAAGGCCACCGTCGTGAACGAGGCGATCGACCCGACCTTCCGTTTCATGACGGTGGACTGGGACGGCAAGATCCGCATGGATTGCTCCTCGCCTTACGCGATGGCGAGCCTGATCGCGATGCGCGACCGCTTCGACGTCGCCTTTGCCAACGACACCGATGCCGACCGCCACGGCATCGTGACGCGGAGCAACGGATTGATGAATCCGAACCATTATCTTGCGACCGCGATCGCCTATCTGTTCGCGCACCGCCCGCACTGGGGCAAGGATGCCGCGATCGGCAAGACCGTGGTGTCGAGCTCGATCATCGACCGTGTCGCCAAGAAGCTCGGCCGCAAGCTGGTCGAGACGCCGGTCGGCTTCAAATGGTTCGTCGACGGCCTCGTCAGCGGCAGCTTCGGTTTCGGCGGCGAGGAGAGTGCAGGGGCCTCGTTCCTGCGCCGCGACGGCACGGTGTGGACCACCGACAAGGACGGCATCATCCTCGGCCTGCTCGCAGCCGAGATCATGGCGAAGACCGGCCGCGATCCCAGCCAGTTCTTCAATGATCTCACCGCCGAGCTCGGCGTGCCCCACTACGCGCGGATCGACGTCGCGGCCACGACGCCGCAGAAGAACATCCTGAAATCCGTCACGCCCGAGCAGCTCGGCCTGAAGGATCTCGCCGGCGATCCGGTTCGCTCAACCCTGAGCAAGGCGCCGGGCAACGGCCAGCCCTTCGGCGGCATCAAGGTCGAAACCGATTTCGGCTGGTTTGCCGCAAGGCCCTCCGGCACCGAGGATGTCTACAAGATCTACGCCGAGAGTTTTCGGAGCACCGAGCATCTGAAGCGGATTCAGGAAGAGGCCCAGGCCGGGCTGGCGAGGGTTTTCGGGGCGTAAGGCGTCGAGGCAAGCGCCTCTTCTCAGACTGGTCCTGCAAGGGAGGGCTCGGGGAGGGCTAGCCGTATCCTGAGCTGTCATCACCCGCGAAAGCGGGTGATCCAGTACTCCGCGGCCCTGCTTGTGTGAACCCAATGTCCGCCGCGGCGTACTGGATTCCCCGCCTTCGCGGGGAACGACCTGCGGTTATGTGTGTATACATTAGATTGCATATAGGTATTATAATACGCGCTTTTCGGCCTTGAACGATTCTATCCCGCTGCTATTGTATACATAGCGCATACATAAGCCTTGGGAGATCGCCGGTGACAAAACCCTTCCCGATGAACGCCTGGTACGCCGCGGCCTGGGACGCTGACGTCAAGCCGGCGCTCTTGCCGCGGACGATCTGCGGCAAGCATGTCGTGATGTACCGCAAGGCCGATGGCTCGGTGGCCGCACTGGAGGATGCCTGCTGGCACCGCCTGGTGCCGCTGTCCAAGGGCCGGCTCGAAGGCGACACCGTCGTCTGCGGCTATCACGGCCTGAAGTACAATTCGCAGGGGCGCTGCACCTTCATGCCCTCGCAGGAGACCATCAATCCGTCGGCATGCGTGCGCGCCTATCCCGTGGTCGAGCGTCATCGCTACATCTGGCTCTGGATGGGCGACCCCGCGCTGGCCGATCCCGCGCTCGTCCCCGACATGCACTGGAATCACGATCCGGCCTGGGCCGGCGACGGCAAGACCATCCACGTCAATTGCGACTACCGCCTCGTGCTCGACAATCTCATGGACCTCACCCACGAGACCTTCGTGCACGGCTCCTCCATCGGCAATGATGCGGTCGCCGAAGCGCCGTTCGACGTCACCCATGGCGAGAAGACGGTGACGGTGACGCGCTGGATGCGCGGCATCGAGGCGCCGCCGTTCTGGGCCAAGCAACTCGGCAAGCCCGGCCTCGTCGACCGCTGGCAGATCATCCGGTTCGAAGCGCCATGCACCATCGCGATCGACGTCGGCGTGGCGCCGACAGGCACCGGCGCGCCGGAAGGCGACCGTTCGCAGGGCGTCAACGGCTTCGTGCTCAACACCATCACGCCGGAGACCGAGAAGACCTGCCACTATTTCTGGGCCTTCGTGCGCAACTATCAGATCGGCGAGCAGCGCATCACCACCGAGATCCGCGAGGGCGTTTCCGGTATCTTCCACGAGGACGAGCTGATCCTCGAAGCGCAGCAGCGTGCGATGGACGAGAACCCCGATCGCATCTTCTACAATCTCAACATCGACGCCGGCGCGATGTGGACGCGCAAGCTGATCGACAGGATGGTGGCGAAGGAAAACCCGCCGCAGCACCTCCAGGCTGCGGAGTAAGCTGATATGGCCGAACGCGAGGTCGACCGCTCCGTCTCGCAGACCGTGAAGGCGCAGCTCGCGTTGCGCGACCAGCTCCTGTCGGGGGCGTTGCGCCCGGGTGAGCGCATCTCCGAGCTGCAGGCGGTGGAAACCACCGGCGCCTCGCGCACGCCGGTGCGCATGGCGCTGGTGCGGCTGGAGGAGGAGGGCCTGCTGGAGGCGATCCCCTCCGGCGGCTTCATGGTGAAGGCATTCTCCGAGCGCGACATTTCCGATTCCATCGAGCTGCGCGGCACGCTGGAGGGGCTGGCCGCGCGCTTCGCCGCCGAGCGCGGCGTCTCCGCGCGCGAGCTCGAGCCATTGAAGGAATGCCTTGCCGCGATCGACGAGCTGCTGCGCCAGGTGCCGATCTCGATCGAGGCCTTCTCGTCCTATGTCACGCTGAACGCGCGCTTCCACGCGCAGCTCACCGAATTGTCGCGCAGCCCGCCTTTGATCCGGCAGATCGACCGCGCCTCGGCGCTGCCGTTCGCCTCGCCAAGCGGCTTTGTGATGGCGCAGTCGGCATTGCCCGAGGCGCAGCAGATCCTGATCATCGGCCAGGAGCATCATCGCGTCGTGATCGACGCGATCGAGAATCGCGAAGGCGCCCGCGCCGAAGCGGTGATGCGCGAGCACGCGCGGCTCGCGGTGCGCAATTTGCGGCTCGCGCTGCGCAACCGGACCCATCTCGACCTCTTGCCGGCGCTTGCGCTGATCAAGACCGCAAACGACTAGGGGAGTGCCATGCGCTTCATCGAAACCTGGATTCCGGCGACGCTCGTCTCGACGCGCGATCTCGCGCCCGGCATCCGCGAATTCCTGATCCGGCCGGATCAGTTCGACGGCGCGGCCTATCCGGTCGGCAGCCACATCAACGTCAGTGTGACCATCGACGGCCTGCCGGAGACGCGGTCCTATTCGCTGGTCGGCGAGGTTTCTCCGCGCGGCTTGCGGATCGCGGTGCGTCGCGCGGAAGATTCCCGCGGCGGCTCGCGCTACATGTGGCAGCTCAAGCCGGGCGCGCGGCTCGACATCACGCAGCCCGCCTCGCTGCTCGCGGTGGATTGGGCGCGTGAAAACTATTGCCTGATCGCCGGCGGTATCGGCATCACGCCGATCCTCGGTGCCGCACAGGCGCTGGCCCGCCGCGGCGCGAATGTGACGCTGCATTATGCGGTGCGCTCGCGCTCTGAGGCGGCCTATCTCGACGATCTCACTGATGCGCTGGGCGATCGCCTGGTCGTTCACGCCAGCGACGAAGGCGGGCGGCTCGATCTCGACGCGCTGTTCGCCTCCGTGCCCAAGGGGACGCTGGCGCTGTTCTGCGGCCCGATGCGGATGCTGGATGCCGCACGCCACGCCTGGATCGGCGCCGGCCATCCGCTTCCCGATCTCCGCTACGAGACTTTCGGCTCCAGCGGGACGCTGCCGACCGAAACGTTTCGCGTGCGCCTGAAGGACACCAATGTCGAGCTCGAAATCCCGCGCGAGCGCTCGATGCTGGATGTGCTCAATGCGAGCGGCCACGACGTGATGTACGATTGCAAGCGCGGCGAGTGCGGACTGTGCGCCATCGACGTGGTCGAGGTCGACGGCGAGATCGACCATCGCGACGTCTTCTTCAGCGATCACCAGAAGCAGAGCAACCAGAAGATCTGCGCCTGCGTCTCGCGCGCCCGCGGTACCATCACCGTGGATACGTTGCTGCGGGCGGATGCGGTCTGAGAGGCGTGTACCCCATCCGATAGGTCCGCCCGCGGGAGCGGACAGGTTCGGTTCGCCCTGCGGGTCGGATAAGGGCCCACAACCGGACCAACGCGGAGGTTTGATCTAGATCAATGCTGCGACTCTTTAGCGAGGGTCGATCGGTAGGGGGGCTTGTTGCAATGGAGCAAGCCATGACAAATCTAAAAGTTCTCGGCGCAATCGTGATTGCGGCATCAGCCCTGTCCAGCTCTGGTGCACTGGCGCAGGCGGCCCTTTCCAATCCTGACTTATGCCAAGCTGAATTCGCGACCTGCACGGGTCTTGGAACCGGTAGCACCCCCACCGGCAACTATCGATATCGGCAATCAACTCCGCGAACGGCATATCGGCAGCCGGTGGCGCCGGTCGCGACCGTCGGCAACTGGGGCAATTCCTACGCCATGTCGTCCGGCGAGATGGGCTGGCACGGCGACTGGAATACGTATGCTGCCCGCAACGGCATCGTCTGCCGGCCCGGCACCTATTTCAAGGGTGCTGACGGTCTCCTGCATCTCTGCCAATAGGCGATCCATGCCAACCCAGGCGGTTCGCCAACGCGCCGCCTGTTTCACGACGGACTGCGATTTTTTTCGAAGTTTGCAATCCATGTCGGGCATCACGACTGGGTGAGGGTGCGGCCTCCGGATCGAGGGTCCCCGCACCATCACCAGTGCTTCGACCCGCCGCCTCCACCCGGACTTCGCAGGCAAGGCCATGTGTGGACGCCGATGACGTGGACTTAACCACCAACGGACTTCGCCAGGCTTTCCAGGTTCTGCGGCCGCACCTCAATCAAGCCGTGCCGCGGAGCATCGATATCGGCGATCAGGAGGAAGGCAAAGGAGAAGATCAAAGGCAGGACGAACACCAGCCATGCCCCGCTTTTGGCGCTTCGCGATCGATAGCCCATTAGCGCGTTGGAGCATAACGCCATGACCGCCATGAGATACCACGCGGCGATGGGGATCCGGTTCCAGAATGCGGCCTGCGTATAGCCTTGCGAATTGATCACGTCGTTCATGCCGGCAAGTGCCAGCGCCTCGACCGGCGTTGGCTGAGCCGCCGCCGACGTGCGGACCGCAGACCAGAGATCGGCCTGCAACTGGGCCGTCCGCTCGTCGATCCGCTTGCGCTGATCATCGTCCTTGTTGAGATAGAACTCGATCCGTAGGCGGGTGTATTCCGCGAGAATCTTGCGAACGTTTGCGGCACTGGCGGAAGGCAGCAAGTCGGCGCGCAACATTTCGGTTCCGATCGCGTTGGCTTCCGCCTCCTCGAAATGCTTGCGCTGGTCATAGCGATTGATCGCCATGGAAAAACTGAAGCCGATGATCAGGCCGAGCAGCGTCAGGGTGGCCCCAAGGATGACATTGAGATGCTCGTTGTGTTCGTGGTCGGTGTCAGGATTGCGCCGGCGCAACCAGGCGCCCGCCACTGCGACGGCAGATAGCGCTACGAAAGAAACCGCGAACAGCAAAAGAGGGTAGTGCGTCAGATTTTCCATGGCCAGCCCGCCGTTGGGCCACCATCCTATTCCGAAATTGGAGGTTTCCCTACGCCGCCTGGATCGCCCGAAGCTTCTTCGGGTCGAGCAGCGCCAGAACGTCCTCGGCCGACACCGGCCGGCTGATCAGATAGCCCTGCACTTCGTCGCAACTGAACTGGCGCAGATATTCGAGCTGGTCGGTGGTCTCGACGCCTTCGGCAACCACGCCGATGCGCAAATCGCGCGCCAGCGAGATCACCGACTTCACGATCGCGGCGCAGTCGGGCTGCACCAGCATGTCGCGGATGAAGGACTGGTCGATCTTGATGCGGCTGAACGGCAGCTTGCGCAAGTACGTGAGCGAGGAGAAGCCGGTGCCGAAATCGTCGAGCGCCACCGTGATGCCGAGCTCGAGCAGCGCGTTCAGGATTGACGCCGCGGAGCCGTATTTCGACAGCAGCATCGATTCCGTGATCTCGATCTCGAGCCGGTGCGGCGCGACCTTCGCGTCGGCGAGCGCCTGCACGATGATCTGCAAAATGCCGGTGTTGTGAAACTGCGCCGCGGAGAAGTTCACGGCGACCCGGATGTCCTCGGGCCAGTCCGACAACGTCACGCAGGCCTGCCTGATCACCCATTCGCCGATCTCGTGGATCATCCCGGTCTCCTCGGCGATCGGGATGAATTCGCTCGGTGGCACCAGCCCGCGCCGGGGATGCTGCCAGCGCAGCAGCGCCTCGAAGCCGGTGATGCGGTTCTCGGCGAGATCGAGGAACGGCTGGAACACCAGGAACAGCTCATTGCGCGCGATGGCGCGTTCGAGGTCCGCCTGCAGGGCCTTGCGGTCGCGTGACACCCTGTCGTCGCTGGCCTCGAAGAAGCAGACCGTGCCGGGACCCGCCTTCTTGGCGCGATAGAGCGCGGCGTCGGCGTTCTTCATGATGTCGAGCTGCGTGGTGCCGTCGCGCGGTGCCAGCACGATGCCGACGCTGGTCGCGCCGACGATCTGGCGGCCCTCGATCTGGAAGGCCTCGGTGAAGGCCGCGACGAAGCGTTCGGCGATCTCGAGCGCATCCTCCGGCCGCGCCAGATTGGCCATCACCAGCGCGAACTCGTCGCCGCCGATGCGCGCGACGTGCTCGGCCGCGCGCGTGCAGCGCTGCAGGCGGCTTGCGACCTGGACCAGGAATTCGTCGCCGGCGGGGTGGCCGAACTTGTCGTTGACCTCCTTGAAGCGGTCGAGGTCGAGCAGCAGCACCGCGAATTCCTCGCCTGATAGTGCCAGCCGCTTGAGCGCGGCCTCGAGTGTCTCGTTGAAGGCGAAGCGGTTGGGCAACAGCGTGAGGGGATCCTGACGGACCGTGCGCTCCGCCTCGATCTGCCGGATCACGCGCCGCGCGAACGCGAATGAATTGACGAACACCGCGCGCAGCAGCACGCTGCCGTAAACCACCACCAGGATGGCCATCAGCACATAGGCGGGATCGCCGTCGCGGCCGAGGCAGATGGCGATGCCGACGAAGATGGGGCTCGTGAAGGCGATGGCCGCAATCGGGATCGTGGCGAAGGCCAGCGCGCCGCCGGCCAGCATTCCCGAGCAGAGGCAGGTGATGACGAGCTGGCCGCCTGTTGCGGCATTGTCGAAGAAGGCAACCGGGACGATGCCCCAGGCCACGCCGAGCACGAAGGCGTTGCGCACCAGCCGGTGCATCGCCCGGCGCGAGACGAATTGCGGTTTTGTGACGCGGCGCGAGGCGTGGGATTGCAGGCCGAACGCGATCGCGGCCCCGGCCACGATCACGGCCCAGGCCAGCGCAAACTTCCAGTCCGGCGAATGCCACAGCGCGATGGCGAGCACGGCCGCGTTGCAGGCGTTGGCCAGCATGATGCCAACGGAATAGCCGAGCACCAGTGACATCTGGTCGGCGCGGATATGTCCGGCGACGGCTTCGTCGGTTGCAGGACCGCCAAAGGCCGACAGATCGCCGGCGAACAGCCGGGCGACATAGCTGGTCGTTTGAGTCCGCATTCCAGGGCCTAGCAGCATGGGCCGTTCTTGTTCGGCTCGATCGGGAGAATTCGCCGCAAACCTTTGACGAACTATGAATTATCCCCGTTCACCACGCCCGCCGTGACCACTTCTGCGTGTTCGCGCGCAGTATCGATAACAAATCGATACAAATGCGGCGCCTCGCGTTACGGCTGTAACGCGAGCGACATGTCTGCGGCCAACTCCGCTGTCATGCCCCGGCTTGACCGGGGCATCCAGTACGCCGCGGCCTGTCGATTCAATCACAGTCAACTCGGAATACTGGATCGCCCGGTCGAGCCGGGCGATGACAGCGGTGTGCCGGGTTTGCGTATCACCGCCCCAGCTGCTTCGGATCGTAATAGAACCGTTCCTCGATCAGCTCGTCGCCGCACCAAATCTGTCGCGAATTCTCATCCCGCGCACGAATGTCGCTGCATCACAGCCTCGTGCGTCGAAATACGACGGCTGGTATCTGATTGCCACGCGGTGTTGCTCATTAGACATAGTGTGAACTTAAGGTTCCATTTACTCTATCTAGACGCGATTTTTGGAATTTTGGAATTGCCGGTGGTTGGAATGGGAATGAAGCGTCTGCTGCTCGCGACCTCGGCATTGGCGAGCTGCCTGTTTTCAGCTTCGGCTCAGGCGCAGAGTGTGTGGCACGGCTTCGGCAACTCGACAGCCACCAGCGATTACAATCTCGACACGAACTGGTCGAATCCGCCGGCGGGCGCTCCGCCGATCAATGCCGGCCAGTCCGCTCAATTCAACGGAGGGGGCAGTGCGACCATCACGGTCACTGCCGGCCCGATCACCCCGGATTCGTGGACGTTCGGAGCAAACGCCAGCAACTATGCCGTGTCGGGCTCCGACGTGAACTTCAACGGCGCCGGACCGAACCTCGTCAACAACGCCAATACCAATCAGAGCATCTCGATCAGCAACAACATGACGGGAGCGGGCATCTCACAGGCCGGCGCCAGCACGCTGACGCTGAGTGGGACCAACTCGTTCACGACGACGAGTGTCTCGGCCGGCACCTTCGTCAACAGCGGCACCCTGACGTCTGCCGTGTCCGTTACGAATATGAGCGCGACCTACGACAACACCGGCACGCAAAATGGCGGCCTCGCCAACAATGGCGTCACGCACAATTCGGGCACGCTGAACGGCGGTCTGACCAACTTTTTCGGCTACATCCAGACGGCCGGTTCAACCAATGGCGGGGTGACCAACATCGGCTCGATCGGTGCCCATGCCGGCGCGTTCAACGGCGCGATCGACAACAGCACCGGCGGCCTCTTCGAAATCTTCGGGACGGTCACCAGCGACAGCACGTTCACCAACAGCACCGCCTCGTCTGTCCTGTTTTTTTCCACCGGCTCGTACACCGTCGCAGGATTGATCACGAATTCGGGCACCGATCCGGCCGGAGGCATCGTGGTGAACGCGGGCACGACTCTCAACGCCAATGGCGGCCTGACGAACAACGCCAGCGCGACGATCGTCAACAGCGGCGGTACCGTGACCGGCAACCTGAGCAACGCCGGCATCGTCACCAACAGCGGCGCCATGGGGCCGGTGACCAATACCGGATCGTTCGACAACCAGAGCGGCGGTTCGATTACGACGCTGAGCAACAGCAGCGGCACCTTCACCAACGCGAGCGGCGCGACGGTCTCCGGCGCGGCGACGATCTCCGGCGGCACCGTGACTAACGCCGGCACGTTTTCCAGCACGCTCGGCCTGACCGGCGGCACATTCACCAACAACACCGGCGGCCAGGTTCAGGGTGCGACCACCAACAACGGTGGCACGGTGAATAACAATGCCACCATGGCTGGCGTGACCAATACCTCCGGAATTTTCAACAACAACAACGGCGGTTCGGTCACGACGCTGAACAACAACGGAGGCACGTTCACCAACGCGAGCGGCGCAACGGTCTCCGGCGCGGCCACCGTTTCGAGCAGCAATGTCTTCAACGCGGGAACGTTTGCCAGCACACTTGGTCTGAGCGGCGGCGGCTTCATCAACAATTCGGGCGGCCAGGTGCAAGGAGTTACCACCAACAACGGTGGTTCGGTGACGAACAATAGTGGTGGCGCCTTCGCCGGTGTAACGAACACGAGCGGGACCTTCACCAACAACGCCGGAGGCTCAATCGGGGCGCTGACCAACAATGGTGGGACATTCCTTAATACCGGCGGCTCCGTTTCGGGGGCGGCCACGATCTCGAATGGTACCGTCACCAATTCCGGAACGTTCGCCAGTACCCTTGGGCTGACCGGGGGCACCTTTAATAACAATGCCGGCCAGGTCCAGGGCGCGACGACAAACAATGGAGGCACCGTTGACAACAATGCCGCCATGGCGGGCGTGACGAACACGTCAGGCACCTTCACCAACGACATCGGCGGCTCCATCACGACGCTAAACAACAACGGCGGTACCTTCAGCAACTCCCTTGGTGCAACGGTTTCCGGCGCAGCTACCGTTTCGGCCGGTTCGGTTGGCAACAACGGCACGTTCTCCAGCACGCTCGGCCTGACGGGCGGCACGTTCACCAACAATAGCGGCGGCCAGGTCCAGGGCGCGACCACCAACAACGGCGGCACGGTGAACAACAATGCCGCGATGGCCGGCGTGACCAACACGACAGGCATCTTCAGTAATAATAGCGGCGGTTCGATCACGACGCTGAACAACAACGGCACCGGCAGTTTCAGCAACGCTATCGGCGCAACGATCTCCGGCGCCGCGACCGTCTCGGCGGGTACCTTGACGAACTACGGTACGGTAGCCAGCACGGTCAACCTGACGGGCGGCAACCTCAACAACTTCAACGGACAGATTCAGGGCACCACCACCAACAACGGCGGCCTTGTGAACAACAACGCTGCCATGGCCGGCGTGATCAACACTTCCGGAACGTTCAACAACAACAATCTCAGTTCGATCACGACGCTGACCAATAATGGAGGCAGTTTCCTCAACTTTGGAACGGTTTCCGGTGCGGCGACGATCTCTGCGGGCAGCGTGATTAACGGCGCCACATTCTCCAGCACAGTCGGCATGACAGGCGGCACGTTCAACAACGGCGGCACGATCAGTGGAGCGGTGACGATCGCAGGCGGCACGATGTCCGTGACCGGCAGTGGCACCATCGGCGGCGCGGTGAGCCTCACCAACGCGGCGGGCACGCTCGATATTTCCGGCGTCACCACCGGGCTTTCGGTTGCAGGCCTCTCGGGTGTCAGCGGAAGCACCGTGAACCTCGGCGCCAAGACGCTGACGATCTCGGGTGGCACGCAGGTCTTTGCCGGCGCGATCCAGGGCAGCGGCAATCTGATTATTTCCAGCGGCGTCGCAGAGGGGTTGACGGGCATCAGCGGCTACACCGGGACGACCACGATCAACGGCGGCCTGCTCATGGTCAATGGCTCCATTGCCAGTTCGTCGATGACGACATTGAACAGCGGCTCACTCCTGGGCGTCGGCACCGTCGGGAATCTCACCGTCAACGGTGGCCTCTTCACGCCTGGCGGCGGTGTGGTCGGCGGGTCCATGACCGTCTCCGGAAGCCTCGTCCTGGCGGCGGCCTCGACTTACCTGGTGGAAGTGACACCGGCGACATCCACCTCGGGCATCGTGACCGGCAACGCAAATCTCGGCGGCGCGACCCTGGGCGCCAACTTTGCCGCCGGCAGCTACGTCGCCAAGAAATATACGATCCTGACCGCCGGCAGCATCACCGGCACGTTCAATTCCACCGTCTCGAGTCTTGGCCTGCCGTCAGGCTTCAGCACCAGCGTGAGCTACGACGCCACCCACGCCTATCTGAACCTCGTGCTGAACTTTGCGCCGCCATCGGGCAGCCTGAACGTCAACCAGCAGAACGTCGGCAACGCGGTCGTCAACTTCTTCAACACGACCGGTGGGATCCCGATGGCGTTCGGCGGCCTGACGCCATCAGGGCTGACGCAGCTCTCGGGGGAGGTCGGCAGCGCGCCGTTGCAGTCGACGTTCAACGCGATGACCCAGTTCATGGGCGTGATGACGGACCCGTTCGTTGCCGGCCGCGGCGATCCCGTCAGCGCCGGCGGGACGCCGAATGCCTATGCCGAAGAGAGCATGGCTTACGCCGCGACCGGGAAGGGCCGCTCGGCGAGTGCACGCGATGCCTTCGCCGCCTACACCAAGGCGCCAGTCGCGCCGTCCTTCGAGCAGCGCTGGAGCGTCTGGGCGGCCGGCTTCGGCGGTTCGCAGCAGACCGACGGCAACAATGCGCTCGGCTCCAACACCACCACGAGCAGCCTCTACGCCACCGCGGTCGGCGCGGATTATCGCTTGTCGCGCGACACGCTGCTCGGCTTCGCGCTCGCCGGCGGCGGCACCAATTTCTCCGTCGCCAACAATCTCGGCGGCGGCCGCTCGGATCTGTTCCAGGCTGGTGCCTTCTTCCGCCGCAACGCAGGCCCCGCCTACATCACGGGTGCGCTGGCCTATGGCTGGCAGGACATCACGACCGACCGCACCGTGACCGTTGCCGGCGTCGATCGCCTGCGCGCCGAGTTCAACGCCAATGCCTGGTCGGGTCGGCTCGAAGGCGGCTATCGCTTCGTATCGCAAGGCATCGGCCTGACGCCCTACGCAGCGGCGCAGGTCACGGCCTTCGATCTGCCGGCCTATGCCGAACAGGCGATCAGCGGCAGCAACCAGTTCGCGCTCGCCTATGGCGCCAAGAGCGTTACGGATACCCGCAGCGAGCTCGGCCTGCGCACCGACAAGGCGTTCGCTCAGAACGACGGCATCGTCACGCTGCGCGGCCGTGTGGCCTGGGCACACGACTTCAATTCCAACCGTGCGATCGGGGCCACGTTCCAGACCTTGCCCGGCGCCAGCTTCGTCGTGAACGGTGCGGCGATGGCATCGGAGACGGCGCTGGTCACCGCATCGGCCGAGAAGAAATGGCTCAACGGCTGGGCGGCGGCTGCGACCTTCGAGGGCGAATTCTCCAACGTGACGCGCAGCTATGCCGGCAAGGGCGTTGTGCGTTACGCCTGGTGAGAATGGGCGTTAACGCCCGAGCTGCTTCGGGTCGTAATAGAACCGCTCCTCGATCAGCTTGTCGCCTTGCCAGGTCTGCCAGGCGATCTCCTCCAGCGTCCGCGTGACGCCTTCGGCGTTGGTAAAGCTGAAGATCCAGCGCGAGGCGACGTTGTCGCCCGCGATCAGGCTCGGCCCGAGGCGCACGGCCTTGACCTCCTTGAAGGCGGCGAGCACGCCGCGTTCCTTTGCTGCAAGCTTGTCCCGCCCGACCGTCGGCGACGCGTTGTTCTCATAGGTCGCCGCGTCAGGCGTGTAGAAATTCTCGATCGCGCCGACGAAGTCTCCATCCTCCAACCGCTTCGCAAACGCTTCGACGATGTCACGGCTCGGCATGACGCACCTCACGATTAAAACCGACTGATAGTCGGTAAATACCGACCGATGGTCGAAAAGTCAACTGGCCGCTTGTGGCGAATTCAATTAGAGACTGAAGGGATGAGACTCGGCTGGCGCCCCGACGGAGGTGCGTTCCCTCCCCCCTTGCGGGGGAGGGCTAGGGAGAGGGGTAGCCCAGCAAAGAGCGCCAATTGTCGAAGATTCACCGAGCGGATGCACGATCGATGGAATCCCCGTGTGGCACCCCTCTCCCTGACCCTCCCCCGCAAGGGGGGAGGGAACGGACAGAGCGCTGCTCGTGGCCGAACGCGCTTCGACTTCAACCCATCACGCATTAGACGAGACCCATGGCGAAGCAGGCGGAGCGGCGGGCAGCGACATCGGAGGCGATCCTGACCGCGGCGTGCCGCCTGTTCGGGACGCAAGGATTTTCCGCCACCACCATGGACGAGATCGCGGAGGGCGCCGGCATCGCCAAGGGCGCGGTCTATCATCACTTCAAGACCAAGGAGGCGGTGTTCGAGGCCGTTTTCGACCTGGTCTCGCGCGACCTCGTTGCCGAGATCGACAGTACCGCGCGCGCAGAGAAGGACGTGCTCGCCGCGATGGTCGCCGGCACCCAGCATTATTTCGCCGCGACCGCGAAAGGTCCGACCGGCCAGATCATCCTGCGCGACGGCCCGGCCGTGCTCGGCTGGGAGCGCTGGCGCGAGATCGACGCCAAGCACTTTGGCGGCAAGCTGCCGCGCGCGATTGCGGCGGCGATGGAGGCTGGCCTGATCGCGCGACAACCGGTCGAGCCGCTGGCGCGGCTGCTGCTTGGCGCGGTGACGGAGGCGGCGGTTGCCTGCGCCGGGCGCGCCGATATCGCAAGGGCAGGGGCGGAATATGCCCGTGCGTTCAAGTCGCTGGTCGAGGCGCTGCGTCTGCGCGCATGATTGTGCTAATCACGCAACTGGAAACGCCCACACCAACAAGAAGAAGCGTAGCGCATGAACGCAAATTCCTCCCTTACGCCATCCGATCCCGAATTCGATTACATCATCGTCGGCGCCGGCTCCGCCGGTTGCGTGCTGGCCAACCGGTTGTCGGCGAACGGCAAACATTCGGTGCTGCTGCTCGAGGCCGGCCCGAGGGATTCCAACATCTGGATCCACGTGCCGCTCGGTTACGGAAAACTGTTCAAGGAAAAGACCGTCAACTGGATGTACCAGACCGAGCCGGAGCCCGAGCTGAAAGGCCGGCAAGTGTTCCAGCCGCGCGGCAAGACCCTCGGCGGATCGAGCTCGATCAACGGACTGCTCTATGTCCGCGGCCAGCACGAGGATTACGATCGCTGGCGCCAGCACGGCAATGCCGGCTGGGGCTATGACGACGTGCTGCCCTATTTCAAGAAGGCCGAGAACCAGACGCGCGGGGCCGATCAATATCATGGCAGCGGCGGGCCGCTGCCGGTCTCCAACATGGTCGTGACCGATCCGCTGTCGAAGGCGTTCATCGACGCCGCCGTCGAGACTGGTCTGCCTTACAACCCCGATTTCAACGGCGCCACGCAGGAAGGCGTCGGCCTGTTCCAGACCACGACGCGCAACGGCCGCCGCGCCTCGACGGCGGTGGCCTATCTGGGCCCCGCGAAGACGCGCGGCAATCTCAAGGTCGAGACCGAGGCGCTCGGCCAGCGCGTGCTGTTCGAGGGTCGCCGCGCCGTCGGCGTCGAATACCGGCAAGGCACCACCGTGCGCCGCGCGCGGGCGCGCAAGGAGATCGTGTTGTCGAGTGGCGCCTACAACTCGCCGCAGCTGCTTCAGCTCTCCGGCGTCGGTCCCGCCGATCTGCTGCGCAAGCACGGCATCGACGTCGTGCTGGATGCGCAGGGCGTCGGTCACGACCTCCAGGACCACATGCAGGTCCGCATCGTGATGCGATGCTCGCAGAAGATCACGCTGAACGACACCGTCAACAATCCGCTCCGCCGCACGCTCGCCGGTGCACGCTATGCCCTGTTCCGGAAGGGCTGGCTGACGATCGCGGCCGGCACGGCCGGCGCGTTCTTCAAGACCAATCCGCGGCTGGCATCGCCCGATATCCAGGTGCACTTCCTGCCGTTCTCGACCGACAAGATGGGCGAGAGGCTGCATGATTTTTCCGGTTTCACGGCGTCGGTCTGCCAGCTCCGGCCCGAAAGCCGCGGGTCATTGCGCATCAGGAGCGCGGACCCGACCGTGCCGCCGGAAATCCGCATCAACTACATGTCGACCGAGACCGACCGCACCACCAACGTCGAAGGCATCAAGATCCTGCGCAAGATATTGAATGCGCCGGCGCTGAAGGCGTTCGTGGTCGGCGAGTACGATCCTGGCACGAAGGTATCCACGGATGCCGAGATTCTGGATTATTGCCGCGAGCGCGGCAGCACCATCTACCATCCGACCTCGACCTGTCGTATGGGCAACGACGCGCTCGCGGTGGTGGACCAGCGGCTGAAGGTGAGGGGGCTCGACGGCCTTCGAATCGTCGACGGCTCGATCATGCCGGACCTCGTGTCGGGGAACACCAACGCTCCGATCATCATGATCGCCGAAAAGGCCTCCGACATGATATTGGAGGATGCGCGGTAAATTCGCGCCTCGAAAGGACGAAGACTTGGCTACGCGATTCAAGATCGGCACACGTAAGAGCGCGATGGCGCTGGCGCAGACGGAAGAGATTGCGCGCCGCCTGACCGCCGCCATGCCCGGTCTCGACGTCGAGATCGTCAAGTTCGACACCACGGGCGATCTCGACCAGACCAGCAAGCTGTTGCCGCATGGCGGCAAGGGCGGGGCCTTCGTGGCGCAGATCCGCGCCGCCGTGCTGTCGGGCGAATTGCAGGCGGCGATGCATTCGCTCAAGGACATGCCGGGCAACGAGGATACGCCCGGCCTCGTCATCGGCGCCACGCTGTCGCGCGATCGGGCCAGCGATGCGCTGGTGCTGCGGGACGGCGTGACGATCGAGGCGCTGCGCCAGTCGCGCGGCAAGGGTTTTAAGATTGGTACTAACGCCGTGCGCCGCGCCGCTTACGCGCGGCGGCTGTTTCCTGATGTCGAAGTGATCCACTTCCGCGGCGCCGCCGACACGCGCGTGCGAAAACTCGACAATGGCGAGATGCAGCGCTTGCCGGATGGCGGCGCGGTGGGGCCGGCGGATGCGCTGATCATGGCGCGCTCGGGCCTCGACCGCGTCGGCCTTGCCAGCCGCATTGCCTACGAATTCACCGCGGCGGAGATGTTGCCCGCGGCAGGCCAGGGTATCGTCGCGGTCGAATGCGCCGCGCAGGACTGGCAGACAAGACAGATCCTTTCATCGA
Source organism: Bradyrhizobium sp. CCGB20 (assembly GCF_024199855.1). NCBI lineage: Bacteria > Pseudomonadati > Pseudomonadota > Alphaproteobacteria > Hyphomicrobiales > Nitrobacteraceae > Bradyrhizobium > Bradyrhizobium sp. CCGB20. The sequence continues at coordinate 2,199,336 of NZ_JANADN010000001.1, forward strand.
TCGACGATCCCGCCGCGCACGCCTGCGCCGATGCCGAGCGCGAGGTGCTGTGGGTGCTGAACGGCCATTGCAATTCGCCGGTCGCGGGCTTCTCGACCATCGCAGGCGATCAGATGTCGCTCACCGCGTCCGTGCTCGACCTTTCCGGCAACACCATCATCGAAGCTGCGCGCACTGGCCCTGCGAACCGTCCACGCGAGCTCGGCCGTGCCGTCGGACTGGATCTGCTGGACAAGGGCGCCGCCGAGATCATCGAGCGCAGCCGGCCGCGCTAGAGCGCGACCTCCGCGCTACGGCGGCTCTCGGGTCGACTCGCCTTTAGGAAAGATTCCGGAGCGCCGCCAGGAGTTCCTTTGCCATCGGGCCTGCGGAGGCCGGATTTTGGCCCGTTATCAGTCGACCATCGACAACCACCTTTGGCTGCCAGTTTTCCGTTGACGAATAGTCCGCGCCTTCAGCCCGGAGCGCATCCTCAAGTTCATACGGGACATCATCGCGGGCGTAGTCGTATTCTTCCTTCTTCGAGAACGAGGTGAGTTTCTTGCCGCGCACGAAGGGAACGCCGTCGCCAAGGTCTACGCCGAGCAGCGAGCACGGGCCATGACAGACGGCCGATACGAATTTCCCTGTGGTCCAGGAACGAGCGACGGCTCTTTGGACTTCGGTATTCCGCGCGATATCGACCATCGGTCCGAGGCCGCCGGGAATCAGGATGGCGTCATAGTCCGCGGTATCGACCTCCGATAACTTACGGCTCCGATTGAGACGACGGAAAGCCTTGCTTTCGAAAAAGGTCTTCTGGGCCTCATCCTTTTGGTCGTAGGCATCGTAGGGTGTCCATCCGCCTGCAACGGACGCGAACTCCACCGCGATCCCCGCCCCGTCAAGCACCTCAAAAGGATGAGCGACTTCAGCAAAAAAGAAACCGGTCTTGCGATTGTTCGGCCCGATGATGGCTGCATTGGTGACGATAAACAAAACATGCTGAGTCACGGTGCGGCCCCTCTATCGATTTCTAAATTCCATGCGCTTCGTTTATGGTTGTGTTAGTCCAGTGTGGCAGACACCATCGGACCGATATTTCAAAAAGGAACGGTCGCTGCTGCCTCGGCAGGCGACCCGATGTCGCAGACCGCCGCCGTGCTCGACCTCTCCGGCAACACCATCATCGGAGCCTCGCGCACAGGCCCCGCCAATCGCCCGCGTGAGCTCGGTCGTAGTGTCGGACTGGATCTGCTGGACAAGGGCGCCGCCGAGATCATCGAGCGCAGCCGGCCGCGCTGAGCTGGCCTGTGAATTCAAGATCTGCGGGATGATGCCATCCTGCTCCTGTTTTGCCCGACGTGTCAAACCGCAGTGCGATCTGGTGCGATGACAGGCCGGCTGATTTAGCGTGCTCTAAGCCATTGATCTGGCGCGGTCTCTCTACTGTGCATGGGGTTGTTTTCGTGGGTTTTGTTTGAGCCCGTTTAGAGCCGCAACAAATCACCCCCGCACGCGCCTCAGCATCTGCTCGACATGGGCGATCGGCGTCTCCGGCTGGATGCCGTGGCCGAGGTTGAAGATGAAGCGCCCTTGCGCAAAGTTCGCCAGCGTATTGTCGACCGCGCGGTCGAGCGCAGCGCCGCCCGTGATCAGCGCCAGCGGATCGAGATTGCCCTGCACGGCGACGCGGCTCTGCACGCGCTCGCGGATGAAGGCCGGCTCCGCGGTCCAGTCGATGCTGACGGCATTCACGCCGGTCGCCTCGACGTAACCAGGCAGCTGTGCACCTGCGCCGCGGGGAAAGCCGATGATCTTCGCATCCGGCACTTTTGCGCGCACGCCCTCCACGATCCGCCGGGTCGGCTCGACCGACCAGCGTGCGAATTCGGCGGGCGGCAGCACACCGGCCCAGGTGTCGAAGATCTGCAACGCATTGGCACCGGCGGCCAACTGCGCCAGCAGATATTCGATCGAGTTCTCGACCAGCACGTCGATGATTTTCGCAAACGCCTCCGGGTGCCGGTAGGCCATCATCCGCGCCGGCGCCTGGTCGGGCGTGCCGTGGCCTGCGACCATGTAGGTCGCCACCGTCCACGGTGCGCCGCAGAAGCCGATCAGCGCGATTTTTGCATCGAGCGCGCCGCGCACGATCTTGAGCGCCTCGAATACCGGTGTGAGCTTGTCGAAGTCGGCCCGCGCGGCGAGCGTCGCGACCTTGGCCGGATCATCCAGCGGCTCCAGCCGCGGACCCTCGCCGACCTCGAAGCGCACCGAGCGGCCGAGCGCGTAAGGGATCACCAGGATGTCGGAGAAGATGATCGCCGCATCGAAGCCGAATCTGCGGATCGGTTGCAGCGTGACTTCGGCGGCGAGTTCCGGGTTAAAGCAGAGATCGAGGAAGCCGCCGGCCCTGGCGCGCACCTCCCGATATTCCGGCAAATAGCGGCCGGCCTGCCGCATCATCCACATGGGCGGAATGGCCTGCCGCTGGCCGGAGAGCACGTCGATGAAGGGCTTTGTCGCAGACTGGGGCACGAGAAATCCTGATGCAGATTGAGGCCCCTGATACACCGCCCAAGGCCCGAGCGGAACAGGGGAACCAGCGCAAATGCGCCGCGTTGACCTGCCATGGAGGAGGTATCCATGGCTGAGACATTCAATCCCGCGCCGCATGACAAGCACGCCGACGATCTGCGCGAAGCGCTCGCCGCCGATCGCCACACCAAGCTCGACGCCGGGCTGAAGGACAGCTTCCCCGCGTCCGATCCCGTGAGCGCCGCGCAGCCGACGCCGTCGAAGGCCGATGCGGACGCCGACAATCCCTCGCTGTGGGACAAGGTTAAGGCGATCTTCAGCTAGGGCCGCTCTTCAGCGAGGGCAGAGAGCCGGTTTCCGATAGGGTCGCTAACGCATTGTTAGCGATCCGGCGACGCCCAGGTCCGTAGGAGTACGGGAAAAGCCGCATATCGTTGCGAATGTCCGCAAGCGTTTCAGGGTTCAATAACAGAAGCGGTGGAATTTCCGGCTATCGGAGAATTCTGCCGCATGAACCTCGCCTCACAGAGAGCCGGATGGAGCCGCCTGCCGTTGCGGGCGGCCGCGTTCGTCGTGCTCACTTGCGCGACCATCCTCGGCGTCAGCGGCTGGCGCGAATGGGCCGCGCGCGATTCCGTGCTCAAGGGCGCCGAAACCGAGATGGCGAATGTGGCGCGCTCGCTGACGCAGCATGCGGAGGACAGCCTCGACCTGCTCGATTCCGGCGTCGTCGGCGTCGTCAGTCGGCTGGAGATGGACGGCACCGAGCCGGCCACGATCGCCAAGCTGCGCAACCTCCTGGAGGCGCGCAAGAAGGCGATGGAGCGCGTGCACGGCCTCGCCATCATCGACGACAAAGGCAACTGGCTGACTTCGCCCGGCACGATCGGCTCGACGCTCAGCGACGATGCATTTTTCCGCCATCACCAGCTCTCCCCGAAACGCGAGCCCTATGTCGGCCACCCCGTGAAGAGCCAGCTCGATGGCGAATGGGTCGTTACGCTGTCGCGTCGCTTCAACAAGCTGGACGGCAGTTTCGGTGGCGTGGTGCTCGCGACCATCAGCTCGAAATATCTCTCGCATTTCTACGAGCAGTTCGAGATCGGCCGCAACAGTTCGGTGGCGCTGATGTATGGCGACGGCTTGATCATCGCGCGCAACCCGAGCAACGATAAATTCGTCGGGCGCAGCGTCGCCGACACCCCGCTGTTCCGCGACGCGAGCCTGCAACGGCCGAGCGGCGCATATCATTTCAAGTCGCCGTTGGACGGGGCCGCGCGCGTCAGCTTCTTCAAGCGCTCTGGCCGCTATCCCCTCGTCCTGCTTGCCACCGTCGACAAGGACGAACTGCTCGCGCCCTGGCGCGCAGCCGCGATTTCCCGCATGCTCTACGTGCTCGCGCTGGTCATGCTGATCGCGGTGATCGGTGCGGTGCTGGTGCGGCAGTTGCAGCGCGGCCAGCGCATGGCTGCCGCCCTGGTCGAGAAGGAAGCGCATTTCCGCCTGCTCGCGGAAGGCTCCAGCGACATGGTCACCCGCATCGGGCTCGACGAGCGGCTGCGCTACGTCTCTCCCTCGTCGGCCCGTGTCGTCGGCTGGCGCGCCAATCAGCTGATCGGTACGCCCGCACTTGCGGGCATTCATGAGGAGGACCGGCCGCACGTCCAGGCCATCGTCGATGCCATGAAGCGCGGCGACGCGGAGGAGGCGCGCGTCACCTATCGTAACACGCACCGGACGAACACCGAAGTCTGGCTCGAATCGACCATGCGGGTCACGCGCAAGGAAAGCGGCGTCGTCGACGGGGTGGTCGCGATCTCGCGCGACATCACCGAGCAGAAGAAGCTGGAGACCAGGCTCGAGACGCTCGCGATCGAGGACAGCCTCACCGGGCTCGCCAACCGCCGCCGCTTCGACGAACGGTTGAAGGAGGAATGGGCGCGCGCCTATCGCGACCGTTCCAGCCTCGCCTTGCTGATGATCGACGTCGACCACTTCAAGGCCTACAACGACGAATACGGTCACCCCGCGGGCGATGCCTGTCTGCGCGTGGTGGCGCAGGTCATCGCGGCCGAGATGCAGCGCGCCGGAGATCTGGCTGCGCGCTATGGCGGCGAGGAATTCGCCATGCTGCTGCCGAACACCGATGCCACGGGCTGCGCGCGGATCGGCGAGCGGATCCGCCGTGCCATCCGCGAGGCGGGCCTCGTCCACAGCACCAATCACGCGTCGGGCTGCGTCACTGCTTCGCTCGGCGGCGCGGCCTGCCGGCCGGCGCTGGAACGCACTGCCGGTGTGGGCTCGCTCGTCGAGGCGGCCGATCAGGCGCTCTATGCGGCGAAGGAAGGTGGGCGCGACCGCCTGATGATGTCGGTCGAGGTGGCGCGCCTGCTGCCCAAGGCGTCAGGGCTGTAGCGCATCAATCTCAATAATGCGGCGGGGGCTCGTTGGCTGGGCCCGGCGCATTCGTCTCGGCTTCCTGAAGTCGCTCGCCAAGCTCAGCGATCTTCCGCGTCAGCACGTCGATCTGCTTCCACTGCGCGGTAATCGTCTGGTTCAGCGTCTCGATCGTATCGTCCTGATAGGCGATGCGCATCTCCAGCGTGTCGATGCGCTCGCCCAGCATCTTGATGTCATTCGTCACGGTCGTGCCCCTTGTCTCGCTCGCGCAATCCGTGACCGAGCGCCACGCGCTCGTCGAACACGAAGCATTCGCCGCGCCAGCGGCTCTGCGCCTGCGGCACCTCCTCCAGATATTTGAGGATACCGCCCTTGAGGTGATAGACCTCGGCGAAGCCGCGCGCGAGCAAATGTGCGCTCGCCTTCTCGCAGCGGATGCCGCCGGTGCAGAACATTGCGATCCTGCGATGCTTCGCCGGATCGAGCTGTTTTGCGGCAAAATCCTTGAACTGGCCAAAGCTCTTGATATCGGGGTCGACCGCGCCCTCGAACGTGCCCATCGCCACCTCGAACGCGTTGCGGGTGTCGAGCACCAGCATGTCGGGCGCCGCGATCAGCGCGTTCCACTCGGCGGCGTCGACATAGGTGCCGACCTGGCGGGTCGGATCGGCGGCCGCGTCGCCGAGCGTGACGATCTCCTTCTTCAGCCGCACCTTGAGCCGGCCGAACGGCATCGCCTCCGCAGTCGAGAACTTCAATTCGAGATTGGTCAGCCGGCCGCCGAACAGGCTGCCGTGCGCGAGCTCGTGGACGAAGGCGTCGATCGCCTCGGGCGCACCCGCAATCGTGCCGTTGATGCCTTCCCGGGCGAGCAGCACGCTGCCCTTGAGCGCAAGGCCTGCGCAGAACGCGCGCAACGGCTCGCGCAGCTCGCGGTAATCGGGCAGGGCGGCGAATTGGTAGAAGGCGGCGACCTTGTGGATCATGGCGGCTCGTTTAGCAGGCAGCCGCCGCCCGGAAAACCCGCATGGCCCCGGACGGCAAAAGGTCTATACGCCCAGCGGATGGCAGCCATTTCGCTGGTATGCCAGCATTGCCCCGGCGGGCCGGAATGTGTCATGTAGGCCCGGTTTTTCCGGGATGGCGCGCCGCGCGCCCCACGGCCCAAGAGAGCCTAACGACAGCCCAACGAGAGCAAGAATTGACATGAGAAACTTCCATTTCCCCGGCAGGTCGACCGTCCACGCCACCAACGCGATGGTGGCGACCTCGCATCCGCAGGCGTCGCTCGCCGCGATCGAGGTGCTGCGCGAGGGCGGCACGGCGGTGGACGCGGCGGTGGCGGGTTCGGCCTTGCTCGGCGTGATCGAGCCGCAATCGACCGGCATCGGCGGCGACTGCTTTGCGCTGATCCAGCCGCGCGGCGAGGGCAAGATCATCGCGTATAACGGCTCCGGCCGGGCCCCGAAGGCGGCCAATGCCGACTGGTATCTCGAGCGCAAGATCAACTCCGTGCCGCTGACCTCGGCGCATGCGGTCTCGATCCCCGGCGTGATCGACGCCTTCGCGACCGTGCTGCGCGATCACGGCAAGTTCGGCTTCGACCGGCTGCTGCAGCCCGCGATCAAGGCGGCAGAAGAGGGTTATGTCGTCGCGCCGCGCATCGCCTTCGACTGGAAGAACCAGTTCGAGAAACTGAAGGGTGGCACCAACACGGTGCGTTATCTGCTGCCAGGCGGCAAGCCGCCGGTGGCCGGCGACGTCATCCGCCAGGCCGAGCTCGGCAAGACGCTGCGCGCGATCGCCAAGGACGGCCGCGACGCCTTCTACAAGGGCGCGATCGCGGAAGACATGGTCGAGACGCTCAGGGGCATCGGCGGCCTGCACACGCTCGACGATTTCGCCGCGCACACCACCGAGACGACGACGCCGATCGGCACCGCGTACAAGGGCTATGACGTCTGGCAGTGCCCGCCGAACGGCCCCGGCGTCACCGCGTTGTTGATGCTGAACATCCTGTCGCGGTTCGACCTGACCAAGTATGCGCCGCTCAGCGTCGAGCGCTTCCATCTCGAAGCCGAGGCCGCGCGCATCGCCTACATGAACCGCGAGATGCACGTCGCCGATCCCGATCACATGAAGATCGACGTCGCCGAGATGCTCGCGAAGGGCTTTGCCGACGAGTACATCAGCAAGATCCGCATGGACGGCATGCTCGACCTGCCGAACGTCGCGCCGCCGATGAATCCCTCGACCATCTACATCACGGTCGTGGACAAGGACCGTAACGTCTGCTCGTTCATCAATTCGATCGCGCATTCCTTCGGTTCGGCCATCGTCTCGAACAACACCGGCGTGCTGTTCCAGAACCGTGCGGGCGGCTTCCGCATCCAGCCCGGCCATCCCAACTGCATCGCCGGCGGCAAGCGCCCGCTGCATACGATCATGCCGAGCCTGCTCACCAAGGGCGGCCGCTCCGTGATGCCGTTCGCGGTGATGGGCGGCCAGTATCAGCCGGTCGGCCAGACCCACGTCGTCACCAACATCCTCGACTATGGCTGCGACGTGCAGGAGGCGATCGACATGCCGCGCGGCCTGCATTACGAGGGCCAGTACCAGCTCGAGGACAGCGTGCCGGCCGACATCGTGGAAGGGCTGAAGAAGCTCGGCCACAAGACCACCAGCGTGGTCGGCCCGCTCGGCGGTGCCCAGGCGATCTGGATCGACTGGGACAAGGGCACGCTCACCGGCGGTTCCGATCCGCGCAAGGACGGCTGCGCGCTCGGTTATTGATCGACGCCCCGGGGCTGGAAACCGTACCCGCGTTGCGCTAGACACCTCCCGCCTCAAACGGAAGGTGTTCTATGCAGCGTTTCCAGCGCGCGCTCCTCGCCATCATGTCGGCACTCGCGATCACCGTGATCGGCAGCGTGTCGACATTCGTCTCCACCACGGCCTCGGCCCAGACCGCAGGAAAGACCATGACCACAGCTTCAGGATTGCAGACCATCGACAGCGTCGTCGGCACCGGCGCTTCGCCGAAGCCCGGACAGATCTGCGTAATGCACTATACCGGCTGGCTCTACGAGAACGGCCAGAAGGGCAAGAAATTCGACTCGTCCGTCGATCGCAACGAGCCGTTCGAATTCCCGATCGGCAAGGGCCGCGTCATCGCTGGCTGGGACGAGGGCGTTTCCACCATGAAGGTCGGCGGCAAGCGCACGCTGATCATCCCGCCGCAGCTCGGCTACGGCGCCCGCGGCGCCGGCGGCGTGATCCCGCCGAACGCGACGCTGATGTTCGACGTCGAATTGCTCGCGGTGAAGTGACGGCGTAGCCGTCATCCCGGGATGGTCCGAAGGACCAGACCTCAGGTGCGCAATCGCGCACCGGGGAATCCCGAGATCCCGGGTTCGCTTCGCGCCCCGGGATGACGACGTGAATAGACAAACAAAAAGACCGGCCTTACGGCCGGTCTTTTCGCATTCAGGCTTGTGCGTGTTATTCCGCCGCGCGACGTGCCGCCGCGGCGGCGCGATCAATCGCGTCCTTAGCCGCGTCCTTGGCGTCGCCCATGGCCTTCTGGCCCTTGCCCTTCACTTCCTGGACCGCACCTTCGCCCTGAAGACGCTCGGAACCGGTGGCTTCACCGATGCCCTGCTTGGCCTTGCCGATGGCTTCGTTGGCGGTGCCCTTGATCTTGTCGCTCGTGCTACCCATGGAAACTCTCCTTGCAGTTTGCTCGCGAAGACAACCTCTGGCGGCTACGAGAGTTCCGATTTTGGTATGGCTTGATGTCGCGGCTTTGGTTAGTTTCGCCCGCACGGAACCAACAGAAAGCAAGAATCATGACCGGCCATGACCACACGCATTCCCACCATGACCACGATCATCACGACGATCGCTGGAAGCATGACGGCGTGCGCGTCATTCCCGGCAACCAGCTCGATACCAACGTGCCGTCGACGGCCGGCATGGACCGCGCGGCCGCGATCAATTTCGCGCGCGTCGGCGCGCAGAAATTGTGGGCGGGCACGGTCAGCATCAGGCCCGACGCCAAGACCGGCGCACATCACCATGGCCATCTCGAAAGCGTGATCTACGTCGTGAAGGGCAAGGCGCGGATGCGCTGGGGCGAGAGCCTGCAGTTCACCGCGGAGGCCGGCCCCGGCGATTTCATTTTCGTGCCGCCCTATGTGCCGCATCAGGAGATCAATGCCAGCCCGGACGAGGTGCTGGAATGTGTGCTGGTGCGCAGCGACGGCGAGGCAGTCGCGATCAATCTCGACATCGAGCCGGTCGAGAAGCCCGAGACCGTGCTGTGGGTCGACCCGATCCATCGGGACCCGAACGAGAAGAAGTAAGGCCGAAGCCGCGCGGGGTCGGCGCGACAGAACCCCGCAGATCTGGGTGCAAAAAATATTCGGAAGCCGTGTCGGATGGCCGTCAGGCCGTCCGTCCTTGGGCAGAACCCCGCCCAAGGAGCTTCCGATGCCCAGGATGATCTTCCTCAATCTGCCGGTGACCGACCTCAAGCGCGCGACCGCCTTTTACGAAGCGGTCGGTGCGACCAGGAACCCGCAATTCAGCGATGATACGGCGAGCTGCATGGTCTTTTCCGAGACCATCTACGCGATGCTGACGACCCACGACAAATTCCGTCAGTTCACGCCGAAGCCGATCGCCGATGCAAAGACCACGAACCAGGCGCTGTTCTGTCTGTCCGCCGACAGCCGGAACGAGGTCGACGAGATCGTCGGCAGGGCCGAGGCTGCGGGCGGGGTGGCCGATCCCAGCCCGAAGGACGAATACAGCTTCATGTACGGCCGCAGCTTCGAGGATCCGGACGGTCATATGTGGGGTGTGAACTGGCTGGACATGGCAGCCTTCGCCGCGCAGTCCGAAATGGCGAACGCCTGATCGCAGTCCACGACCACCGAAGAGGAGCACTCTCCATGTCCAAGCTCGTACCCTGCATGTGGTTCAACGGCGATGCCGAGGAAGCCGCAAAATTCTACGTCTCGCTCGTTCCGAATTCGGAAGTAACGCACGTCCAGCGCAACGTGTCGGACAACCCCTCCGGCAAGCAGGGCTCCGTGCTCGTCGTCGAGTTCACGGTGGCGGGACAGCCTCTCGTCGCACTCAACGGCGGCATGAAAATGGAATACACCCACGCGCTCTCGCTGATGATCCATTGCGACGACCAGGCCCAGGTTGACAGCGTGTGGGATGCTTTCCTGGCTCATGGCGGCAAGGAGCAGCAGTGCGGCTGGATCAGCGATCGCTGGGGCGTGTCCTGGCAGGTCGTGCCGAAGGTGATGTTCGACTTCCTCTCGAGCCCCGACAAGGCGGCTGCCGCACGCGCGATGCAGGCCATGATGAAGATGGTGAAGCTGGACGTGGATGTGCTGCGCCGTGCGTTCGAGGGCAAGTCGGCGGCGTGAGGCGGGATACTCGCGCCACACGATCAGTGCCGTAGGGTGGGCAAAGGCGCGAGAGCGCCGTGCCCACCATCTGTTGCCTTCTGAGAGAGTTGGTGGGCACGCTCCGCTTTGCCCACCCTACGAGACCGTGCGCGCCGGCTAATAATTAATTCTTAGCCCCACGCCGCCGTGGATGGTGTTCCCCACCGGCTGCGGGCCCAGCGTGCCGTTGGCGAACAGGTCGACGACCCAGCCCTTTTGCACGCGGAAGCCGAGGCGGCCGCCATATTCGAACCAGCCCTGGTTGCCCATCGTCGGCACCACCAAGCCGTCGCCGGTCACGGTGGCGACAATGCCGCTGTGGCTCGCGAACGACTGCACCCAGCCGCCGTTGATATTGGTCTCGATGTTGCTGCCGAACAGATGGGTCCACTGGCCGCCGATCTTGACCAGGCTGGTGCGGTCGGTGCCGGTCGCAATCGTGGCGTCGAACGGATTGAACGCGACCGCGCTGTCGGAGTAGCCGGACACGCGCTGCCAGAGCTGCCAGACTTCGATCGAGGCCGCGACTTCGTCGCGCGGGGACACGCGGCTCATCCAGCCGGCGCGGCCGTACACGGCGTAGTTCGAAGCGTTGGTCGAGCCCGTGACGCTCACCGGCCCGAGGCTGGTGTTGTAGCTGCGGGTGTAGCGCGCCTTCTCCCACGGCGTCAGGATGGTGCCGACGTCGAAGAACGGGCGCGACGAGCCCCAGTCGGTGAAGTCATAGCGCAGAGCGAAGGCGCCGATCGGCGCGCTGGTGATGTTGTAGCCGCCCTCGTTGTATTGCGTGTAGGCGATGCCGGCGAGTAGCGACAGGTTGTTGGTCAGCTCCTTGCGGCCGTGAATGCCGGCCGAGAACGAGCCGGCCGAGCCGAACGCGCTGATGCAGTCGCTGCAATTGACCTGCTCGTTGACGCCGAGCAGCACCGTGCCGAGCACCCGGTTGGTGATCATCTGGTTGAAGCGCTGGTTGGCGAGGCCGCCGATCGAATTGCCGCTGGAATCTGCGCCGGTCGGGCCCGACGGTGGAGGCGGTGGATACGGGCTAGGCGACGGATAGGGGCTGGGCGAAGGCGAGGGCGTCGGTGTGGGTGTCGGCGTCGGGGACGGTGAATAGGTCGGGGTGGGGCTCGGACCACCGCACTCGGACTCGCACCCCGCCCCCTGGGCTGCCGCCGGACGGGCATCGAACGCGCCAAGCGCAAACGCCGCGGTTGCGGTCAGTACAGCGGCGAGGACGAAACGTCTGACGTCGAGTTTCGCCATCGTCACCGCCCGCACAGCATGCCGTCGTCCTGGACGGCGGGCGTGACGGTTGGCGAGGCGTCCGCATACTGGTTGACCGAGCACAGCCCGGCACTTGCGGCGCAGTTGGCGGCAAAGGTCCAGGGCGGCGTGTTGGTCTTGGTGATGCTGACCTTGCCGCCGGCGGAAATGATGATTGCGGTGTCGCCGGGCTGGGTGAGCTGCACGCACTGGGAGCTCGTCGTGCAGACGCTGGCGGCACCGTCCTGGAGCACGACGACGGAGCGTCCGCGCTGCGAGAGAATGTCGAGCGTAGTGCCGCGCACGCCGATGGTCGCGAGCGGTGTCGTGATCTTGTAGGCGGTCTTCTCCGAATGTCCGGTGACGAAGCGGAATGCGCCGGTGGTCATGCGGATCGCGACGTCGCGATAGCTGTGCTCATCGTTGAAGACGGTGCGGTCGAGCTTGAGCGTCGCGCTGGGACCGAGCGACAGATTGGTGCTGTCGGCCATGACGAAACGCGCAGCGCTGTCGGCGCCGGTGCGCACGGTCTCATCGCGCAGCATGCTGTCGCCGACGCTGATCGGCGTCGTGGTCGCGGCCACGCGCACCACTTCTTTCTGGATCACGACGGCTTCGCCGACGCGCGTCTGCGCCTGTGCGCCGGGCGCCGCGCACAACACAGCCGATAGCAGTGCGGGGAAAAACAAGAAACGCAAATTCATCTCGCAACCGATCGATATGTCCCTGATCGTACCGGACTGCGCGCGCTTCTGATGTGGCGAAATTATCACAAGCGGCGCGGGACGTGCGTTATGCTTAGTGACAGTTGCAGCAGAATGCGTTCAATGAAAAGTGCCATTCCTATTTTTCTCCGCGGTGAAGCAGATTTGCCACGCAAAACAGCCCCACAAGCGCCGCTCGAATTGCCCGCAGCTCCAAAGGTGTCGCGGAGCGCAGTAATCGCTGTCGCGATTTTCCTGATCGCACATCTCGCGCTGCTGATCGGCCTGACTGCGCCGGAGAAGTTCGTCTTCGACGAGGTGCATTACGTACCCGCGGCGCGGCAGATGCTGGCACCCGTGATGTCGCAGCCGATGCTCAATCCGATGCATCCGCCGCTGGCTAAGGAGCTGATCGCGGCATCGATCGCGGCCTTCGGCGACAATGCGCTGGGCTGGCGCTATCCGTCGACCTTGTTCGGTGCGCTCGCGATCGTCGCGATCTATCTGTGCGGGCTTGCGCTGTTCTCCGCGCAAGGGCCCGCGATCGCCGCCGCGTTGATCGCCGGCTTCAACCAGATGCTCTACGTGCAGGCGCGCATCGCCATGCTCGACATTTTCGCGCTCGGATTCGGTCTGCTCGCGATCGCCGCCTTCATGCACGGCTTTCGAAGAGAGCGCCCGCATGCGCTGTTCGCGCTCGCGGGCGTATTGTTTGGCCTCGCTGCGGCCTGCAAATGGAGCGGCCTGTTTCCACTCGGCATCTGCATCGTCCTCGTTGCGGTCATTCGCCTGATGCAGGGCTGGCGGACGCTGTTTGCCGACGCGAAGCCCGACGACTGGTACCGTCCCGATCTCTGGGCCGATTTTCGCGTGCAGCATGCCGTGATCTGCTTCGCCGTGCTGCCGGCGCTGACGTATCTTGCCGCCTTCGTTCCGCTCTACGGAGTGTCGTTGTCGGATCTGATCGAGGCGCAGCGCCGGATTTTCGCCGACAACACCACCACCGCGATCGCCGGTCACACCTATATGAGTGCGTGGCCGTCCTGGCCGCTGCTCGCGCGCCCGGTGTGGTTCCTGTTCGACAAGACGGCGGAAGACAATGTCTCGGCGATCGTCTTCCTCGGCAATCCTCTGGTGCTGTGGCCCGCACTGCCAGCGCTCGCGGTCGTGCTGCGCGATTTCATCGTCGCGCGCCGCTGGGATGCGTTCCTGATCGTGGCGTTCTATTTCGGCTGCTGGCTTGCCTGGGCTTTGCTGCCACGCACGCTCGGCTTCATCTACTACTATCTGCCGGCCGCTAGCGTGGCGTCGCTTGCGCTGGTCTATGTGCTGCGACGGGACGGCCTGCCGCGCTGGCTGCTGTGGGCCTATGTCGGCATCGCGGCCGTCGGCTTTGCGGTGATGCTGCCGGTCTCGGCGGCCTTCATCGGCACGTCGATGCAGACCTTCAACCGGCTGATGCTGTTCCAGAGTTGGATATGACATCGCCGCCTGCCGTGTGATGGCAGGCGGCGTGTTTCGCTCGGCGATGACTTCGCGATTACTTGGACGCCGTCGACTTCGCTTCCATGTTCACGACCTGGACGCGGCGGTTGATCGGGTCGGCGCCGTTGGCGGTGTCCTTCAGCTTGGTCTTGCCATAGCCGACGGCGACGAGGTCGGTGCCGTTGAGGCCGTAGTTCTGCACCAGGTACTTCTTGATGGTTTCGGCGCGACGTTCGGAGAGTCCTTGATTGTACTCTTCGCCGCCGACCGCATCGGTGTGGCCGGCGACCACGAAGGTCGAGCCCTTCAGCGTCGGATCGGACAGAGCCTTGCCGAGCGCCTGCACCGACGGCACCGAAGTCTTGGCGATGTCGGCCGAGTTGTAGTCGAACTGGATCTCCAGATCGATCTTCGGCTTGGTCGCGGCGAGCTCGGCGATCTGCTCGCGCTCGCCCGTCGAGAGCGATCGGGTCGCGCGGTTGCGCACGGTGCTCAGGAAGGTCGATTCCTTGGCCTGCGCCGCCGGGTCGGCCTGCGGACCGGTGGACAAGCCGCGGGTCGCCGGCTTCGACTTCAACGCATCCACGATCTGGTCGGCCGAGAAGGTCTTTTCGCCGGCGAAAGCCAGGCCCGCCGTCATCGACAGCGCGGCCGTGAGGGTGATCGCCTTCAGTCCAAAAAACTTATCAAAACGGGTCATTGTCGTATCCTCGCTGTTACGCCTGATGGCGATTTGATGCTGCGAGCCTAGGGCAGGTTCAAATGCCCAAATGTGATGCCGATCACATTCCAAATGGCCAACGTCCCGTTGCATCTTAACGCCGGAGCCAATCGGCATCCATGGCATGTCGGCCAGTAGTAGTGCCCTGCCACCGGGAAGAAGCGCTGTCGCATTCGGCATCGAAAGCAGAGTGCTGAACCAACTCGCTTTCTCGGAAGAAGACCGGGCCGCCTTTCCCTGTCGGAAACGTGCGTTCATCGTTCGTCGCAAAGCGGTCGCGGCATGGCCTGCTCGCGGACAAGAAATCGGCCAGATGGGCGCCTAGCAGACCCTTTCGATCGCCACCGCGAGCGAAGGGAGCCGAGTTTCATCCTGTGCCGAGGCCAACTGACTACCAGTTCTATCGCAATGGCCCGCCGGATCGGACCGTCTCACTGGGCGCCATGCCCATCTATATCGGCGCGGCGATGATTGCCGTGGCAATCCTGCTGTCGACGCTGATCACCGGGCTGACCAGCCGCTATGTCGGCCTCGACGGTCCGAACGACGAGAACATGTGGCTTGTCGACCGCCTCACCGGCAGCGTCTATCGCTGCCAGGCGGAGGGGCGCGGCAAGGCGTCCTGCGAGCCTGACGTCGCCACCGGCAGCCTCGGTGACCGGCCCAAGGCGCAGAAGGATGGCCGTTGAGGCCCTGCGCCATCATGAGCAATGGCAAGATGAAGAGCGCCTGCACGCACTACATGAGTCGCAGAAGGCCATGTCGATGAAGTAAGCGCGAGGCGCGCACGGTGCGGCCGTGTTGTCAGCAGTTGGCAGCGCGGCTTTTTCCTCGCACGACTTCTCTGCCGTCTCCCTTTTTCTCTGCGCGAATCCCGCTACATTGCCTCCTGCAATGTCACGCGCGCCCAAACCGTTTCCGATCCCCACGACACAGGCCCGGCAGATCTGGCTGCATGCCCAGCGGCTGGACGAGCGCGCGCCGTTCGGGGAGGGCGCGCACGCGGTGGCGGATGTCATCGCTCATCTCGGCTATGTGCAGATCGACACCATCAACGTCATTGAACGCAGCCACCACCATATCCTGTTCAGCCGCATCCCGTCCTACCGCCGCACCGACCTGCGCCAGGCCCAGAGCGTCGACAGAAGCGTGTTCGAATACTGGACCCATGCGCTGTCTTACGTGCCGGCGAGCGACTTCCGCTTCTTTCTGCCGGCGATGCGCGAGCACAAGCGCGAGGGCCATAAATGGTATGCCTCGGTGAAGCCGGCCGACACGCGCAAGGTGATGCGGCTCCTTCGTGCCGGTCCGCTCACGATCCGCGACATCGAGGACGACGTGCTCACCGAGAAGGAGCATTTGTGGCAGAGCCGAAAACCCTCGAAGCGCGCGTTGCAGCTCGCCTTCTATACCGGCGTCGCGACCGTCAGCGCGCGCCAGGGCATGCTCAAGACCTATGAGCTGATGACGCGGCATTTCGGCTGGGACAAGCTGCCGAAGCCGGCGTCGGCAAGGGACATCACGGCCTATCTGCTCGACCGCGCGCTGCGGTCGCAGGGTGTGGTCAGCCTGGATTCGATCTGCCACCTCGATGCGCCGAGCAAGAAGGCGGTCGCGCAGCTGATCACCTCGCGCGTGCGCCGCGGCGAGCTGGTGCCCGTTGCGATCGAAGGCGCCGGCAAGCAGGAGCATTGGGCCGCGCCTGCGGCGCTGGAGCCCGGTGAGGGCGCCTCGCCCGATCTCGTTCACATCCTCTCCCCGTTCGATCCCCTGATCATCCAGCGCAAGCGCACCAATCTCTTCTTCGGCTACAATCATCTGTTTGAGGCCTATGTGCCGAAGGCCAAGCGCAAGCTCGGCTACTTCGCGCTGCCCGTGCTGGTCGGCGACGAGATCGTCGCCGCGCTCGACCTCAAGACCGACCGGCAGGGCAAGAAACTCCTGATGCAGAAATGGACCTGGGTCGGGCAGGGCAAGAAGACGGCGGGGCGCAAGGAGCTGAAGCGCGTGATCGAGCAGGAGCTCGATCGGTTCGAG
Organism: Bradyrhizobium sp. CCGB20; assembly: GCF_024199855.1. NCBI lineage: Bacteria > Pseudomonadati > Pseudomonadota > Alphaproteobacteria > Hyphomicrobiales > Nitrobacteraceae > Bradyrhizobium > Bradyrhizobium sp. CCGB20. Next base: position 2,215,934 of record NZ_JANADN010000001.1, read on the forward strand.
CGATTTCAATTGTCGGAGTGACAGATCGTAGGGTGGATTAGCCGAAGGCGTAATCCACCACTGTTTGTCTCTGCGGGGGCGAAGCGGTGGATTACGCTTCGCTAATCCACCCTACGCTTCCCGACGAGCCGATCGATCCAGACCCCAAACGCAATCCCGGCCGCATAGGCCACCAGATTCCACAGCGAGAAGATGCGCCCGAGCAGCAAGGCCCCGGCCGTCGTCAGCCGGAACGCGTCGAGCCAGGGCGTATGCACCAGCCGGGAGAATTCGACCGCGATCGCGATCACCGCCGCGATGGCTGTCATCCGGCTCCGCGTCAGCCGCGGCAGCACGACCCCGACCAGCAGAAACACCATCGTCGCCCACAGCAGCGAGCCGCCGTACTTCACGACGAAGGCCGGAAGCCCGAGCGGAAAGCCGTACCAGCGCAACGACAGGCCGCAAGCGATCACGACCAGCGCCAGGGCGGCGCGGATCAGCGACCGCTGTCGCGGCGCCACGGGTTTGACCGGCTGCGCCCCGCGCATTGCTTGTTCCATTGACTCTTTGCTCGTGATGCTGAAAACCGCGGATCAGCCCATAAAAGCAACAACCCCGGGGGGAAGCCATGAGCCAGACCACGACCTATGCCGGTTCCGCCGGTTCAGCCAAGTCGGAAATCGAGACCTCGACAATCCGCGCCATCTCCTGGCGCCTGATCCCGTTCCTGGTGCTGGCCTACTTCTTCTCCTATCTCGACCGCGTCAATCTCGGCTTCGCCGCGCTGACCATGAATGCGGAGCTGAAGTTCACGCCGCTGATCTTCTCCTGGGGCGCGGGCATCTTCTTCATCGGCTATTTCATTTTCGAGGTGCCGAGCAATCTGGCGCTGGAAAAGTTCGGCGCGAGCCGCTGGATCGCCCGCATCATGGTGACCTGGGGCATCATCTCGGCGCTGATGGCGCTGGTCAGCGGCGTGACGAGCTTCTACGTCCTGCGCTTCCTGCTCGGTGTTGCCGAGGCCGGCTTCTTCCCTGGCATCATCCTCTATCTCACCTACTGGTATCCGGCCGAATATCGCGCCCGCTTCCTCGCCGCCTTCGCCATCGCCGTGCCGGTCTCGACCGTGATAGGCGCGCCGATCTCGGGCCTGCTGCTCGGGCTTGACGGCGTGATGGGGCTGAAGGGCTGGCAGTGGCTGTTCATCATCGAGGGCATCCCCTCGGTGCTGCTGGGCATCGTCACCTGGTTCTACCTCACCGACAAGCCGGAGAAGGCGGACTGGCTCTCGGCCGAACAGAAGGCCTGGCTCAAGGGCAGGCTCGACTCGGAAATTGCGGCCAAGCAGGCGGTGAAGCATCTGTCGCTCGGCGAAGCGCTGTCCTCGCCCAAGGTGATCGCGCTCAGCCTGATCTATTTCGGCTTCGTCGGCGCGCTCTACGGCATGCAGTTCTGGCTGCCGCAGATCGTCAAGGCGTTCGGCCTCACCAACGCGCAGACCGGCTTCGTCACCGCGATCCCGTATCTGTTCGGCACCATCGCGATGATCCTGTGGGCGCGGCATTCGGATGCGACGCGCGAGCGCGTGAAGCATGTCGGCGCGCCGCTGCTGCTGACCGCGGTCGCACTTGCCGTCTCCTCCTATCTCACCGATCCCACCATGACGATGGTGGCGCTGACGGTCGCGGCGATCGGCGTGTTCTGCTGCTTCGGCGTGTTCTGGACCCTGCCGACCGCCTGGCTCTCCGGCACGGCCGCGGCCGGCGCCATCGCGCTGATCAACTCGATCGGCAACCTCGCCGGGTTCGGCGGCCCCTATCTGATCGGCTGGGTCAAGGAAGCGACGGGGCAGACCTCGACGGGCCTGCTGGTGCTCGCCGTGCTGCCGCTGCTCGCCGGCATTTTGGTCTTTGTCGGCGGCCACGACACCAAGCACGAGTTCGCCGAGCAGGGGCGATAAGGGCCGAGTGAACGGTTCCGTAGGGTGGGCAAAGCGCAGCGTGCCCACCAATAGTTCGTGGGCACGGCGCTAACGCGCCTTTGCCCACCCTACAATTGCACCTCTCTCACGACCTTCCCCCAATCCTTACCACCCCTTAACGATCACGCTTTCCTGATGACTGACGATTATTGACTTTTATCAGTGATTAGTCGACATTCCTCTCATTGCAGTCGCAGGAGTGTCCTCCGATGTTCGTCCGGTCGGTTTTGTCCAACTATTCCAGGCTCTTGGCAGGTGTGTCGCTGGCCCTCATGGCCGCCGCCCTGGGCGGGTGCAATGACACCGTCGCTGAAAAGGCCGAGCCGCCGCGGCCGGTTCTGGTCGCAACGGCTCATTATGACTCCGAGACGCCGGAGCGCAGCTTCGTTGGCACCGTCAGGCCCCGGATCGAGAGCGATCTCGGTTTCCGTGTCGCCGGCAAGGTTGCCAAGCGCCTGGTCGAGGTCGGCCAGACGGTCGAGGTCGGCCAGCCGCTCGCGACCCTCGATGAGGTCGACCTGAAGCTCCAGGCCGAGCAGTCCGTCGCCGAGCAGACCGCTGCGACCGGCGTGTTGGCCCAGGCCGCCGCGGCCGAGCAGCGCGCCAAGGATTTGAAGGCCAAGGGCTGGACCACGGATGCCCAGATGGATTCGAGCCGTGCCGCTGCCGACGAGGCCCGCGCGCGCCTGAACCGGGCCGAGCGCTCGGTTGAGCTGACCAAGAATTCCCTTTCCTACGCGACGCTCGTTGCCGACGCCCGTGGCGTCGTCACCGCAACGCTGATCGAGCCCGGCCAGGTGGTCGCCGCGGGCCAGGCTTCGATCCGCGTCGCCCGCTTTGCCGAGAAGGAAGCGGTCGTCGCGATCCCTGAGACGCTGGTTGGACGCGCCAAGTCGGGCGTCGCCAGCGTCACTCTTTGGTCGGAGCCGGACAAGAAGTATGCGGCCAGGCTGCGCGAGATCGCGCCGGCGGCCGATCCGGCCACGCGCACCTATCTCGCAAAGTTCTCGCTGCCCGAAGCCGACGACAAGGTCGCACTCGGCATGACCGCGACGCTGACGCTGTCGGATGCTGCCACCGAGCGCGTCGCGCGGCTGCCGCTGTCGGCGCTGTTCAACGAAGGCGGCAAGCCGTCCTTCTACGTCGTCGACGACAATGGCTCCGTCACGCTGAAGCCGGTCGTGGTGAAGTCCTACGAGAGCAACGACGTCATCATTACCAGCGGTGTGGACGAGGGCGCCAAGATCGTCGCCCTCGGCGTGCAGAAGCTCGATCCGGGCCAGCGGGTGCGGATCGTCTCGTCACTGTCTTTCTAGCAAGCTCGTACGAGTCACGTCGCGTGAGGTGAGTTTCGGCCCAAGCGTAAATGCCGGGGCTGAAGCGGCGAAGCGATCCAGAACCTGCCCAGCCCCCTGGATTGCTTCGCTGCCTCGCGACGACGGTTTGAAAAGAGTGGCTGTCGTTTTTTGCAATTGATCGTCTTCCGGAGAGAGCGATGAAGCGCTTCAACCTTTCGGCCTGGGCCGTCAGCCATCCGACGCTGGTCCTGTTCCTGATGATCATACTCGGCGTCGCCGGCTTCTTCTCGTATCAGAAGCTCGGGCGAGCCGAGGATCCGTTCTTCACGGTGAAGGTGGTCAACGTCTCCGTGATCTGGCCGGGCGCGACCGCGCAAGAGATGCAGACCCAGGTCGCCGATCCCATCGAGAAGAAGATCCAGGAGCTGCCTTACTTCGAGAAGGTGCAGACCTATTCCAAGCCGGCCTTCACCGCGCTCCAGGTCACCTTCCGCGATTCCACGCCGCCGAAGGACGTGCCCTATCTTTTCTACCTCCTGCGCAAGAAGCTTGCCGACGTGCAGGGCCAGCTGCCCTCGGGGATTCTGGGACCCGTCGTCAACGACGAATTCTCCGACGTCGATTCCATCCTCTACATGATGACCGGCGACGGCGCCGACTATGCCCAGCTCAAGAAGGTCTCCGAAGGCTTCCGCCAGCGCCTGTTGAAGGTGCCGGGCGTCACCAAGGTCGACGTCTACGGCAACCAGGACGAGCGCATCTTCGTCGAATTCAGCCACGCCAAGCTCGCGACCCTCGGCATCACGCCGCAGGCGCTGTTCGATTCGCTTGCCAAGCAGAACAACGTGACGCCCGCGGGCACGGTCGAGACCTCGTCGCAGCGCGTGCCGCTACGCGTCACCGGTGCGCTCGACGGCGCCAAGGCCGTTGCCGAAACCCCGGTCGAGAGCAACGGCCGCGTGTTCCGCCTCGGCGACATCGCCACCGTCACCCACGGCTATGTCGACCCGCCGAGCTTCATCGTGCGCCAGGAAGGCAAGGCCGCGATCGGCATCGGTGTCGTCACCGCCAAGGGCGCCAACATCCTCGATCTCGGCAAGGAGGTCGAGAAGGCCACCGCTGAGTTCATGAAGGCGGTACCGCAGGGCATCGACGTCAAGCTCATTGCCGACCAGCCCAAGGTGGTCGAGCACGCCGTCGGCGAGTTCGTGCACTCCTTCATGGAAGCGCTCGTCATCGTGCTGTTCGTGTCGTTCCTGGCACTCGGCTGGCGCACCGGCATCGTGGTCGCGCTGTCGGTGCCGCTGGTGCTCGGCATCGTCTTCGTCGTCATGAACACGATGTCGCTCGACCTGCACCGCATCACGCTCGGCGCACTGATCATCGCGCTCGGTCTGCTCGTGGATGATGCCATCATCGCGGTCGAGATGATGGTGGTGAAGATGGAGCAGGGCTGGGATCGCTTCCGGGCTGCGTCCTTTGCCTGGGAATCCACCGCGTTTCCGATGCTCACGGGAACGCTGGTCACGGCCGCTGGCTTCCTCCCCATCGGCTTTGCCAATTCCGCGGTCGGCGAATATGCCGGCAGCATCTTCTGGATCGTGGCGATCGCGCTGGTCGCGTCGTGGTTCGTGGCGGTGATCTTCACGCCCTATATCGGCGTCATGCTGCTGCCCAACATCAAGGTGCATCACAATCACGATCCGCACGCGGTCTACGAGACCCGCATGTACCGCGGCCTGCGCGCCATCGTGCAATGGTGCGTCAATCATCGCATCACCGTGGTGGCCGCGACCGTCGGCGTCTTCATCGCCTCGATCGTCGGCTTCGGCCATGTCCAGCAGCAGTTCTTCCCGCTGTCGGAGCGGCCCGAGCTGTTCCTCCAGCTCCGTCTGCCCGAGGGTACGGCCTTCAACGTCACCGAGAAGGCCGTCAAGAAGGCCGAGACGCTGCTCAAGGACGACAAGGACATCGAGACCTATACGTCCTATGTCGGCCAGGGCTCGCCGCGCTTCTGGCTCGGCCTCAACCCGCAGCTCCCGAACGAGGCCTTTGCCGAGATCGTCATCGTCGCCAAGGGCGTCGAGGCCCGCGAGCGCATCAAGGCCAAGATCGAGAATGCGGCGGCGGAGGGCATGCTGACCGAGGCACGCGTGCGCGTCGACCGCTTCAATTTCGGTCCGCCGGTCGGCTTCCCCGTCCAGTTCCGCGTGATCGGCCCCGACGCCAACAAGGTGCGCGAGATCGCCTACCAGGTTCGCGACGTCATGCGGCAGAACAAGAGCGTCAAGGACGTCCAGCTCGACTGGAACGAGCAGTCGCCCTATCTCAAGCTCGTCGTCGACCAGGATCGTGCCCGCGCCATGGGCCTGACCCCGCAGGACGTCTCGCAGGCGCTGTCGATGCTGATCTCGGGCGCGCAGGTCACGACCATCCGCGACGGCATCGAGAAGGTGGCCGTGGTCGCCCGTGCGATCCCGTCCGAACGCCTCGATCTCGGCGGCGTCGGTGATCTCACCATCACCTCGCGCAACGGCGTGGCCGTGCCGCTGCAGCAGATCGCCAAGATCGAATATGCCCACGAGGAGCCGATCATGTGGCGGCGTAACCGCGACATGGCGATCACCGTGCGCTCCGACGTGGTCGACGGCGTGCAGGCGCCCGACGTCACCAGCCAGATCACGCCGAAGCTGAAGGCGATCAAGGACCACCTCGAGCCGGCCTACCGGATCGAGCCGGGCGGGGCGTTCGAGGAATCCGCCAAGGGCAACGCCTCGATCTTCATCCTCTTCCCGCTGATGGTCATGGTGATGCTGACGCTGCTGATGTTCCAGCTGCAGAGCTTCTCGCGCCTGATCCTGGTGTTCCTGACCGCGCCGCTCGGCATCGTCGGCGCCTCCTTCGGGCTCAACGTCGCCAACGCCCCGTTCGGCTTCGTGGCGCTGCTCGGCCTGATCGCGCTCGCCGGCATGATCATGCGCAACACGGTCATCCTGGTCGACCAGATCGAGACCGACGTCTCGCATGGCCTGACCCGCCGAGAGGCGATCGTGGAGGCCACCGTCCGCCGCGCCCGTCCGGTGGTGCTGACGGCGCTCGCCGCGATCCTCGCCATGATCCCGCTGTCGCGCTCGGCGTTCTGGGGCCCGATGGCGATCACCATCATGGGCGGCCTGTTCGTCGCGACCTTCCTCACGCTCTTGTATCTGCCGGGCCTGTACGCCCTGTGGTTCAGGAAGAGCCTGGATGAGGCCGGTTCTGCCGAACAACCTACCGCGCCGCAGCATGGGAGCGATGAGCAACCAGCAATTCCGCTTGCTGAGGCGGCTGAATAAGTGAGAAGTAGTGCGGATTGACGAGTCCTGACAGATGACACTGGTTGCGGAACATATCGAAGGCGACACCCGGGATCGTATTCTCGAGGTGGCCGAGCGGCTGTTCCGCCAGATCGGCTACCAGAAGACCACGGTCGGGGACATCGCCAAGGAGCTCAGGATGAGCCCCGCCAACGTCTATCGCTTCTTCGAATCGAAGAAGGCGATCCATCAGTCGGTGGCGCGGGCCTTGATGGGCGAGGTCGAGCTGGAGGCGCAGCGGATCGTGGCGCGGCCCGGCCCGGTCCTTCCGCGCTTCCGCGAGCTGCTCACCACCATCCACCGCATGAACACCGAGCGCTATGTCGGCGACAACAAGTTGCATGAGATGGTCGCGATCGCGATGGAGGAGGACTGGGACGTCTGCGTCGCCCATATGGAGTGCATTGCCGGGGTGATCGGCCAGGTGATCGCGCAAGGGGTGGCCTCCGGCGAGTTCGAGGCGCCCGATTTGCAGCTGGCCTCGCTGTGCGCCTGCACCGCGATGATTCGCTTCTTCCACCCCCAGATGATCGCCCAGTGCGCCACCAAGCCGGGCCCGACCATCGATCAGATGATCGATTTCGTCATCGCGGGTCTGTCGCCGCGCCACTGACGGGGCGGGAAGTTTCCTCCTATAAGCTGCTCCACCGTCATTCCGGGGCGGTCCGCAGGACCGAACCCGGAATCTCGAGATTCTCAGGTGCGCAAGTGCGCACCATAGTTCGATGCTTCGCATCGCCCCGGAATGACGGAAACGGAGAAGCCGCGCGTGACCGACAAAGACCTCTACTTCTACGAGCCCTCCAAGGGCCACGGCCTCAAGCACGATCCCTTCAACGCCATCATCGCGCCGCGGCCGATCGGCTGGATTTCGTCGCGTGACACCAAGGGCCACGTCAACCTCGCGCCCTACAGCTTCTTCAACGCGTTCTGCTACGTACCCCCGATCATCGGCTTCTCCTCCACCAACTGGAAGGACTCGGTCGAGAACATCAAGCAGACCGGCGAGTTCGTCTGGAATCTCACCACCATGGATCTCGCGAAGCACATGAACGCGACCGCCGCGCATGTCGGCCCCGAGGTCGACGAGTTCGAGATCGCTGGCCTCACCGCCGTGCCCGGCAAGCTCGTCAACGTGCCGCGCGTGGCTGAGAGCCCCGTCGCCTTCGAGTGCAAGGTGTCCGACATCGTCCGCCTCAAGGGCGCCGACGGCAAGGAGGCCGACGCCTGGCTGACGCTCGGCGAGGTCGTGGCCGTCCACATCGACAAGGCCATGATCAAGGACGGCGTCTACCAGACCGCCGCCGCCCGGCCGATCGTCCGCGCCGGCCGCCGCGGCGATTATTTCGAGATCAAGCCGGAAAACATGTTCGAGATGGTCCGGCCGGATTAGGACGGCCCTGTAGCCTGGATGGAGCCAACGGGGTCGGCGCGAAGCGCCGCCCGATGACAGGCTCCGCGAAATCCGGGTCATTCTTTCCAGTCGCACCGGCCCCGGATTGCGCTTCGCTCCATCCGGGCTACGGTCTTCCCAACGCTTCCCCCTCCCGGAACTGCCACCACGCCCCGGTCGTTATGGCCCCCGGGGCGGCCGCCCGGCCGCGTCAATTCGCATCATTTCGCGGGCGAAGTGTTCACCTCCGCCGGCCACTTTCCGCTAAAATGCCCGATAACGCGCCGATGCACGAGGTCAGCCATGAGCTTCCGCCGCGACACCCTGACAAAGCCGATCTTCTCCTGGGCGCGCGGCGTGCTGCCGGCGATGTCCGACACCGAGCGCGAGGCGCTGGAGGCGGGCGACGTCTGGTGGGACGCCGATCTCTTCACGGGCAATCCCGACTGGTCGAAATTGCTCGGCATTCCGCCGGCTAAATTGACCGACGAGGAGCAGGCCTTCCTCAACGGCCCCGTCGACGAGCTCTGCGCCATGCTCGACGAGTGGAAGATCTTCTGGGAATGGCGCGACCTGCCGCCGGATGTCTGGCACTTCGTCAAGCGCGAAAAGTTCTTCGGCATGATCATTCCGAAGGAGTTCGGTGGCCTCGGCTTCTCGCCCTACGCGCATTCGGAAGTCGTGCGCAAGATCTCGACCCGCTCGATCGCCGCTGCGGTCACTGTGATGGTGCCGAACTCGCTCGGTCCCGGCGAGCTCCTGATGCACTTCGGCACGAAAGGGCAGCGTGAGCGCTGGCTGCCGCGCCTTGCCGATGGCCGCGACATTCCCTGCTTCGGTCTCACCAGCCCGGAAGCCGGCTCCGATGCCGCCTCGATGGTCGACACCGGCATCATCTGCAAGGGCGAGTTCGAGGGCCGCGAGGTCACAGGCCTCAGGCTCAACTGGCACAAGCGCTACATCACGCTCGGCCCGGTCGCGACGCTGCTCGGTCTCGCCTTCAAGGCCTACGATCCCGATCATCTCGTCGGCAACCAGAAGGACCTCGGCATCACCGTGGCCTTGATCCCGACCAATCTGCCGGGCGTCGAGATCGGCCATCGCCACCTGCCGTCGATGCAGGTCTTCCAGAACGGTCCGAACCGGGGCCGCGACGTCTTCATCCCGCTCGACTATGTCATCGGCGGCAAGGAGCGGCTGGGGCAGGGCTGGAAGATGCTGATGACCGCGCTTGCCGCCGGCCGCGGCATCTCGCTGCCGTCGCTGTCGGCGGCGGGCGCCGCCTATGCCGCGCGCACCACCGGCGCCTATGCCCGCATCCGCGAGCAGTTCGGCATTTCCATCTCCAAGTTCGAGGGCGTCGAGGAGCCGCTCGCGCGCATCGTCGCGACCGCCTATCAGCTCGACGCGGCGCGCCGGCTGACCTGCGCGGCACTGAATGCCGGCGTCCATCCCGCCGTCATCTCCGGCATCATGAAGCTGCACGCGACCGAGCGGATGCGCACCGCAGTCGACGACGCCATGGACATCCATGGCGGCAAGGCCGTGATCGACGGTCCGCAAAACTATCTCGGCAATCTCCACCGCGCCGTGCCCGTCGGCATCACGGTCGAGGGCGCCAACATCCTGACCCGCAATCTCATCGTGTTCGGGCAGGGCGCGATCCGCGCGCATCCCTTTCTGCTCGACGAGATGAATGCGCTGGCCGACACCGACCGCGAACGCGGGCTCGCCGCGTTCGACAAGGCATTCTGGAAGCATGTCGGCCACAGCTTCAATACGTTGCTCCGCGCCTTCGGCCGGAGCTGGACGTTTGGCGCCTTCGCGCTTGCGCCTGATGCGGGCGACGCCACGCCATTCTATCGCCAGCTCGCGCGTTACTCCGCGGCGTTCGCGCTCTGCGCCGACATGGCGCTGCTTACGCTCGGCGGTGCGCTGAAGCGCAAGGAGATGCTGTCGGCCCGCTTCGGCGACATCCTCTCCGAACTGTACTTGCTCTCGGCCGCGCTCAAACGCTGGCAGGACGAGGGCCGCCAGAAGGAGGACTTTGCGGCGCTGGAATGGTGCATGGCGACCGGCTTCAGGACCATCGAGACCCGGCTTGCGGAGATCCTCGCCAATTTGCCCAACCGCTTTGTCGCACTCATCCTCAAGCTCGTGGTGCAACCCTTCGGCGCCCGCGTGCTCGGCCCCTCCGACCGTGTCGTGCACCAATGCGCTGGCATCGTGCTGGAGCCTTCGGCCGCGCGGGAGCGCCTCACGCCGGATCTGGCCCATGTCGACGATGACGGCGGCTTTGCCCGGCTCGAGCGCGCGTTCAAGCTGGTCGCAGGCACCGATGCCATCGCCAAGCGCATGCGCGCGGCGCATATGAGCGACTGGAAGGACGCGGTGGCCAAGGGCGTGGTCACGCAGTCCGAGGGCGAGCAGCTCGCGGCGGCCCGCGAAGCCGTCACAAAAGTGATCGAGGTCGACGATTTTGCGCCGGAGGCGCTGTCGCCGATTTACAGGAAAACCGGCGACGTGCATCAGTTCTTCCAGGAACTCGGTGAACAGAGGGCGGCGAGCTGATGGCACGACCGGTTTTCATCGTCGACGGCAGCCGGACGCCGTTTCTAAAAGCGCGCTCGGGGCCGGGGCCGTTCACCCCGGTCGACCTCGCCGTGCAGTGCGGACGACCGCTGCTGGCGCGCCAGCCGTTTGCACCAACTGATTTCGACCAGGTCATCCTCGGCTGCGTCAACGTGATCGCGGACGAGATGAATCCGGCCCGCGTCGCGGCGCTCCGGCTCGGCATGGGCGAGGACATGGTCGCCTTCACCGTGCAGATCAATTGCGGCTCCGGCATGCAGTCGATCGACACGGCCTATCGCTACATCCGCGAGGGCCATGCCAACATGGTCCTCGCCGGCGGCACCGAGGCGCTGAGCCACGCCCCGCTGGTCTGGCCGAATTCCGGGGTGCGCTGGTTCGCCGGCCTTGCCACGGCCAAGGGCGTGGCCGCGAAGCTCGGCGCTGCGTTCAAGCTGCGCCCGCGCGATCTCAAGCCGATCATCGGGCTCGAGCGCGGGCTGACCGATCCCATCACCGAGCTGAACATGGGCCAGACCGCCGAGGTCGTCGGCCATCTCTTCGGCATCACCCGCGCGCAGTCCGATGCCTATGCCGCCGAAAGCCATCGCCGGCTCGCACATGCGCAAGGCGCGGGCTTTCTCAAGGGCGAGGTCGAGACGGCGTTCTCCCGCGACGGAAAATTCTTCGACCATGACGATGGCGTCCGCCCGGACTCGACGGCCGAGACGCTCGCAAAGCTCCGCCCGGTGTTCGAACGCCCCTGGGGCCAGGTCACCGCGGGCAATTCGTCGCAGATCACCGATGGCGCCTCCTGGGTGATCCTCGCCTCCGACGAGGCGGTCGCCAAGCACAGGCTGACGCCGAAGGCTGTGATCGTCGACAGCAACTGGGCCGCGCTCGATCCTGCTATCATGGGGCTCGGTCCGGTGATGTCGGCGACGCCGCTGCTCCAGCGCAACGACCTCACCATCCAGGACGTCGAAACCTGGGAGCTGAACGAGGCCTTTGCCACGCAGGTGCTCGGCTGTCTTGCCGCCTGGAACGACGACAAGTTCTGCCGCGAGATTTTGGGCCTCGACGGCGCGGCCGGAGAGATCGATCGCGAGAAGCTCAATGTCGATGGCGGCGCGATCTCGCTTGGCCATCCCGTCGGCACCTCCGGTAACCGCATCGTGCTGCATCTCGTCAACGCGATGAAGCGGCTCGGCACGCGGCGCGGCGTTGCCACCGAATGTATCGGCGGTGGGCTCGGCGGCGCCATGCTGATCGAGGCGGTGTGACCATGGACTCGAAGATCATGACCGCGCTCGGCGACCGCGTCCTGACGCTCGGGCCTCAGCCCGCGGCAGACGGCCCGTACAAGCACTTCAAGCTGACGCGCGATGCCGACGGCGTCGCCTGGCTGCTGTTCGACCGCGCCGATGCGAGCGCCAACACGCTGTCCTCCGACGTGATGGAGGAGTTCGACGCCGTGCTCGCGGCGATCGAGACCGAGCGTCCCGCCGGCCTCGTGGTCCGCTCCGCAAAGCCGTCCGGCTTCATTGCCGGTGCCGATGTCAACGAATTCCGTGGCGCCAGCGATCCCGCGATGGTGGAGACACGCATCCGTGCCGCGCACGCCGTCGTCGATCATCTGGAAGCGCTAAAACTGCCGACGGTCGCCGTCATCCACGGCTTCTGCCTCGGCGGCGGGCTCGAGGTCGCGCTTGCCTGCCAGTCGCGCATCGCCATCGACGGCGCGCGCTTCGGCTTCCCCGAGGTGATGCTCGGCCTGCATCCGGGCCTCGGCGGCACCGCGCGCTTCACTGCGCTGGTCAACCCGACGCAGTCGATGGCGCTGATGCTGACCGGCCGCACCATCGATGCGCGCCGCGCCAGATCGCTCGGCCTGGTCGATACCGTCACGCAGGAGCGCCATGTCGCTCACGCGGTGAAGGATGCATTGTTCGGCCGCTTGAAGCGGGCGCGTCCTGGCTTTCTCACGCGCGCGGCCAATTTCGGTCCCGTGCGCGGGCTGCTGGCCAAGCGCATGCGCTCGGAGGCGGCGAAGGCCGCGTCTCGCGAGCACTATCCGGCGCCCTACGCGCTGATCGATCTCTGGGAGACCCATGGCGGCAGCAAGGCCGCGATGTTGAAGGCCGAGCAGGCCTCGTTCGCCAAGCTGATGGTGACGCCGACCGCGCAGAACCTGATCCGCGTGTTCTTCCTGCGCGAGCAGATGAAGAAGGCCGCAGGCCCCGGCAACACCGTCAAGCGTGTTCATGTCATCGGCGCCGGCGCCATGGGCGGCGACATCGCGGCCTGGTGTGCGGGGCAGGGGATGCGGGTCTCGCTCGCCGACATGAAGGCTGAGCCCATTGCAGGCGCGGTGAAGCGCGCCGCCGAGCTCTACGGCAAGATCATCCGCAAGCCGACCGACGTGCGTGACGCGCTCGACCGCCTGATCCCGGACATGGACGGTGAGGGCGTCCGCAACGCCGATCTCATCATCGAGGCGGTGCCTGAAAAGCTCGAGCTGAAGCAGAAGGTCTATGCCGGCCTCGAGCCGCGAATGAAGCCGGGCGCGATCCTCGCGACCAACACGTCGAGCATTCCGCTGCAGGATCTGCGCACCACGCTGGTGCAGCCGGAGCGGCTGGTCGGCCTGCATTTCTTCAACCCTGTGTCGCGGTTGCAGTTGGTGGAGGTCGTCAGCCATGACGGTAACGACGCGCAGGTGCTCAAGGAAGCGCTCGCCTTCGTCGGTGCGATCGACCGCTTGCCGCTGCCGGTGAAGAGCTCGCCAGGCTTCCTCGTCAACCGCGCGCTGACGCCCTACATGCTGGAAGCGATGGTGATGCTGGACGAGAAGACCGACCAGCGCCTGATCGACGCTGCGGCCGAACAGTTCGGCATGCCGATGGGGCCGATCGAGCTCGCCGACCAGGTCGGGCTCGACATCTGCCTCGACGTCGGCGACATGCTGCGCACCAGGTTCGGCGATCTCTTGCCGCCGACGCCGGCCTGGCTGCGCGAGAAGGTCGCCAAGGGCGAGCTCGGCCGCAAGACCGGCAGGGGCTTTTACGTCTGGAAGGACGGCAAGGCGGAGAAGCAACCGCTCCCCGAGACCGGCCCGCGCATCACCGACCAGATGATCGACCGCCTGGTCCTGCCGATGTCCAATGTCTGCGTCGCGGCGTTGCGCGAAGGCATCGTCGACGATCCCGATGCGGTCGACGGCGCCATGATCTTCGGCACGGGTTACGCACCGTTCCGCGGCGGCCCGCTGAATTATGCGCGCACGCGCGGCGTGGAAAATGTCGTATCCACCTTGCGCGCGCTGGCCGAACGATTCGGCGGGCGCTTTGCGCCCGATCCGGGCTGGGACAGTTTCAAGTGAGAGAGGCATGAGCGAACAAGCGAATACCGGGCCGGGCGGCGATCTCTGCATCCGCACGCTGGCCATGCCCGCCGACACCAACGCCAATGGCGACATCTTCGGCGGCTGGCTGCTCAGCCAGATGGACGTCGGCGGCGGCGTGTTCGCGTCGAAAGTCGCGAAGTCGCGCACCGTGACCGTCGCGATCGAAGCGATGAATTTTCGCAAGGCGGTCTATGTCGGCGATCTCGTCTCGGTTCACGCCCACCTCGTCCGCGTCGGGCGCACCTCGATCACCGTGCACCTGGAAGCCTGGGCGCTGCGTCGTGGAGAGCAGCATCCGTTCCTCGTCACCGACGGCAATTTCACCTACGTGTCGATCGACGAGCACGGCCGCCCGCAGGCGGTTCGCCCGACCGACACGGCGATCGCGACGTAATCGCGCGCGGCGCTTTGCCCTCTCACGAAAACTTGCAGCGCGCCAAACGCGGCGCGGCTGAGTCAACGCGTCGCGGCTTTGCCAAGAAGCAGTCATAAAACGGATGAGGTCGCCGCGTACCCATTAGCGCGTCGATTCGGGGTGGAAACCGGTTGATTTGCCCTAGGAACCAAAGGGCAGTCATGCCGTTATTTGCCCGCACTGAGGAATCAACGGGCCATGCCGGACAGCTACATCATCGAAGTTAATTCCGAGACCGCGGGCATCGTGGTTCGTGGTCACGGAGGATACTGCTTCTTCGCCTCGTCCCACCAGTTCAATCGCCTCGAAGGCCAGCTCTTCCGCAATGCGCGCGAAGCCGAGCGCGCTGCGCGCAAGCTGGTTAACGGCGACGTGAAGGAAGCGGCGTAAGCGGCTTCTGCCGGTGACTTCTGACGCGCGAAGCGTGGTCGGAATTTTTTGCAGCCCTTGATGCTGCTGACTTTTCCTTCTCCCCTTGTGGGAGAAGGTGGCGTAGGCCGCCCTCGGCGGCCGTTCTTGAGAGAGCGCCGAAGCAAAGCTTCGGCTATAGCGCCGGATGACGGGTATATCTCCGCATATTCAAATAGAAACGAGTTCGCGGAGAAATACCCCTCATCCGTCTCGCCGCTCTGCGGCGAGCCGCCCTCTCCCGCAAGGGGAGAGGGCAAGAGTCGCATCACAACTTCGTCGCGGAGCGCGACAACAGCTTCCAATCGTCGCCCTGCTTCAACCAGTTCATCAGGATATGAAGGCTGTTTGCCACTTTCTGTCCGCCGGTCATCATTTCGGCCAGCCAGTGGAAGCGCACGATCGCGACGGGGCCGACGATCTTGATGGTCGGGTCCTTGTACGTAATCGACAGGAACTCCGTCTTGCCGTCGGTGGCGTTGGCGACGAAGGCCGCCTTGTCCTCGAGGAAGCCGTTGGAGTGGCTGTAGCTCAGATCATCCGCGCACAGCGCACTGAGTGCCTTCGGGTCGGCCGCGATCTGGGCGAGACGAAATGCCTCGAGGTTTCTTGCCACCGCCTCGTGGTCCGTCGTGGCGGCATGATCGCGATTCAGTGTCATCGTATGCTCCGGTCTTGATCTTGCGCCCACTGTTGCAGCCGCACTTGATTTTGTCGAGATTCAGGTCGCAATACGCTGCATTACGCTAGGTGACGCGATTTCTGACGCGGAAAGCGTGGTCGGAGTTTTTTGCAGCCTGATGCTGCTGCCTTCTTCTCCCCTCGGGAGAGAAGGCGGCCTATGTCACCCTCTCCCGCAAGGGGAGAGGGTGAGGGCCGTCATCACAACTTCGTTGCGGCCCGCGACAGCAGCTTCCAGTCGTCGCCCTGCTTCTGCCAGTTCATCAGGATGTGAAGGTTGGTCGGCACTTTTTTCCCATCGGCCGCCATCTCCTGTTCCGCCACCCAGTGGAAGCGCACGATCGCAGCGGGGCCGACGACCTTGATGGTCGGGTCCTTGTATTCGATCGACAGGAATTTCGACTTGCCGTCGGTGGCGTTGGTCACGAAGGTCGCCTTGTCCTCGACCTTGCCGCTGGAATGGCTGTAACTCACATCGTCGGCGCAGAGCGCGCCGAGCGCCTTGGGATCGGCCGCGATCTGGGCCAGGCGGAAGGCCTCGACCTTTTTCGCCACGGCTTCCTCATCCGCCGAGGCTGCCAGCGCCGGTGCTGTGAGAGCGAGCGCGGAGAGAGCAAGGGTCGAGAGAGCCAGATCGCGTCGGTTGATCGTCATCGTTTCCTCCTTTTTGATCTTGTACGGAGTGTTGCAGCCGCGCGCGGCTTTGTCGAGTGTCGCGTGGTGGTCATGTCCATGCGTCATTGCGCGATCGGGGCTGCATTGATACGTGTTTCGCATTGATGCGTCGTGCATTCGGGAAAGTACGGAAATGATCGAAGGCAAAGGGCAAGCGCAGGGGCAAATGCAAGGACAAGTGCGAGGGCAAATGATGGGCAAGGCATTGCTGTTCGACATCGACGGCACGCTCGCCAACACCGACCCGCTGCACTTGAAGGCCTTCAACCAGGTGCTCGGGCCGCGCGGCCATGTGTTCGATCACGCGCGCTTCTCCAGGGAGCTGCAAGGCTTCGCCAATGCGTCGATCGGCGAGCGCTTTCTGCCCGACGAAACGGTGGAGCGGCGCGCCAAGATCCTCGGCGAGAAGGAAGAGGTCTTCCGCACGCTCGTCGCCGGGCAGATCGAGCCGCTGCCGGGCCTGATGGCGCTGCTCGACCGTGCGGATGCAGCCGGCATTCCCATGGTGGCCGTGACCAACGCGCCGCGCCTCAACGCGGAGCTGCTGCTTTCGGGCCTCGGCATCACGGCGCGGTTCAAGGCGATCGTCATCGGGGACGAGCTGCCGCACGGCAAGCCGCATCCGCTCCCGTATCAGGAAGGGTTGCGCTTCGTCGGCGCCAGCGCGCAGGCCTCGATCGCGTTCGAGGATTCCCGCTCCGGCGTGCAGTCGGCAGCGGCTGCCGGCATCCCGACCATCGGGATGCGCACCAGCCTCAGCCATGCTGACCTTGTTTCCGCCGGCGCGGTCGCGTCCGCCGCTGCTTACGATGATCCGGCGCTGCTGGCGCGCCTCGCCGCCGCGATGGCGTGGTGAGAGGCTTCGTCCGTTAACCGTGATCGCCACGCGCATTGACCGCACGCGCGAACCGCCGCACGATGCGGTATCCTGATTTGAGGCCATCGCCGTGACCGGATTGACCCATCGCCAAGCCGAGATCCTCAACATCGCGCGCGCTTCCGGCCGCGTCATGGTCGAGGAGCTCGCGCGCCGGTTCGAGGTCTCGGCGCAGACCATCCGCAAGGATCTCAACGATCTCTGCGAGCGCCGCTCGCTGACCCGCATCCATGGCGGCGCCATCATTGCCTCCGGCGTGGAAAACCTCGCCTACGAGGCGAGACGGTTCGTCGCTGCCGACGAGAAGAAGGCGATCGGCGCTGCCGCCGCCTCGCTGATCCCGAACGGCTGCTCGCTCTTCATCAACATCGGCACCACGACCGAGGAGGTCGCGAGCGCGCTGACCTCGCACGAGGATCTCCTCGTCATCACCAACAATCTCAACGTCGCGATGCTGCTCTACCGCCATCCCCGCATCGAGGTGGTGGTCGCGGGCGGCACGGTGCGGCGCGCCGACGGCGCCGTGGTCGGCTCCACCGCGACGCAGCTGATCGGCCAGTTCAAGGTCGACTACGCCATCATCGGGGCGTCCGCGATCGACGAGGAGGGCGCGCTGCTCGACTTCGACTATCGCGAGGTGCAGGTGGCGCAAGCCATCATCGCCAATGCCCGCAGCGTCATGCTGGTGGCCGACTCCACCAAGCTTCGCCGTAGCGCCCCGGTGCGCATCGCCCATATCAGCCAGATCCAGACCTTCGTGACCGACCAGGAACTGCCCGAGCGCCTCGCCACCATCTGCCACAGCAAGGGCATCGAGGTGATGGAGGCGATGCCGAAGGCCGCAGGGGATATCGAAGATTCTCCGGCCGAGACGACGCAGGACGCCGCGCCTGAGGGTGCACCGGTGGTCAGGCTGCGGTAGCGCGACAGCCCCCGCATCGTCATGGCCGGGCTTGACCCGGTCATCCCACGTCAGCAGCACATAGAACGTCGATGCCCGGGACAATCCCGGGCATGACGGCGCACGGCTGAATTGTGGCCGTCGCTCCCCCGAGGGTGGCGCTTGCCTATATCCTCACCCCGCTGCCCACAAAAAATGTTCCACTTTCACTTCCTGTCGCCCCTCTTTCATCTTGCTTTCGTTTTTCGGTGTGATCTAATCAAAAACGAAAGTAGTCGCTCGAAGGAACGAGCGGTCGCCGGGGGATGCGTCTGTTGGAGCGTATTTTCGACCTCGCCATTATCGGAGGCGGTGTTAACGGCTGCGGCATCGCGCGCGACGCGGTGGGCCGGGGCAACACGGTTTTCCTGTGCGAAATGAACGATTTGGCGAGCGGGACATCGTCCTGGTCGACCAAGCTGGTGCACGGTGGCCTGCGCTATCTCGAATATTACGAGTTTCGCCTGGTCCGCGAGGCGCTGATCGAGCGCGAGATTCTCTGGGGCATCGCGCCCCATATCATCCGTCCCCTGCGTTTCGTTTTGCCGCATCACGCCGGCCTGCGCCCGGCCTGGCTGCTGCGCCTCGGCCTCTTTCTCTATGATCATATCGGCGGCCGGCACCTGCTGCCGGCGACGCGCTCGGTCGATCTCAGGCGTGATGAAGTCGGCCGTCCGCTGATCCCGAACCGCTACTCTCGCGCGTTCGAATATTCCGACTGCTTCGTCGACGACGCCCGTCTCGTCGTGCTCAACGCGCGCGATGCCGCCGACAAGGGCGCCGAGATCCGCACCCGCACCCGCGCGACCGACATCAAGCAGTCTGACGGCGTCTGGACCGTCAGCATGGTCAACACGCTGACCGGCGAGCGGTCGTCGATCCAGGCCCGCGCGTTGATCAACGCCGGCGGCCCCTGGGTCGAGGACGTGCTCGGCCGCGGCGCTGGCGTGAACGCCAAAGCCAAGGTGCGGCTGGTGCAGGGCTCGCACATCGTGGTCAAGAAGCTCTACGACCACGACCGCGCCTACATGTTCCAGAACGCGGACGGCCGCATCATCTTCGTGATCCCGTACCAGGATGACTTCACGCTGATCGGTACGACGGACCGTGATTATGACGGCGATCCCGCCAAGGTGAAGGCGACGCCCGAGGAGATCCAGTATCTCTGCGCCGCCGCGAGCGAGTATCTGGCCAAGCCGGTGACGTCAGAGGACGTGGTCTGGACCTATTCCGGTGTGCGACCGCTTTATGACGACGGCGCCAGCGAAGCCAAGGCGGCGACGCGCGACTACGTGTTCGAGCTCGACACACCCGGCGGCGTGCCGCTGCTCTCGATCTATGGCGGCAAGATCACGACCTATCGCCGGCTCGCCGAAGAGGCGCTGGAACGGCTCGCGCCCTATCTTCGCAGTGCGAAAGCACGCGAAGGCTGGACCGGCAAATGGCCGCTGCCCGGCGGCGACATGGGCGTGTCCGACGTCGACGGCCTGATCGCCGAGCTCCAGCGCGGCTACCCCTTCCTCAGCCACGAGCACGCCCGCCGTCTCGCCCGGGCTTACGGTACCCGCGCCATCAAGCTGCTCGGCGATGCCAAATCGGCCGCCGACCTCGGCGAGGCCTTCGGCGCGACGCTGACCGAGCGCGAGGTCCGCTACCTCATCGCCAACGAATGGGCCGTCACGGCGGACGACATCGTCTGGCGCCGCTCCAAGCTTGGCCTGCGACTATCTGCCGACGAGATCTCTGCATTGAACGACTGGATTGCAACCCACGCTGTGCCGCAAAGTCCCCTGCTGGAAGCGGGAGGACGCTCATGAGCGTGACGCTCGATCATGTGACCCGGACCGTCGAGGGGATACCGCATATCCGCGACGTCTCGCTGACGCTCGAGAGCGGCACGCTCAACGTGCTGCTCGGGCCGACGCTGTCCGGCAAGACCTCGATCATGCGGCTGCTCGCCGGCCTCGACAAGCCGACGACGGGCAAGCTGCTGGTCAACGGCAAGGACGTCACCGGCGCCGACGTGCGCCAGCGTTCGGTCGCCATGGTCTACCAGCAGTTCATCAACTACCCCTCGCTGTCCGTCTACGAGAACATCGCCTCGCCCTTGCGCGTGCAGGGCAAGCCGCGCGCGGAGATCGAACAGCGTGTTGCGGAGGCCGCAAAACTGCTGCGGCTCGAGCCGTTCCTGAAGCGCACGCCGCTCCAGCTCTCCGGTGGCCAGCAGCAGCGCACCGCGATCGCGCGCGCGCTGGTGAAGGGCGCCGATCTCGTTCTGCTCGACGAGCCGCTCGCCAATCTGGACTACAAGCTTCGCGAGGAGCTGCGCGCCGAGCTGCCGCGCATCTTCGAGGCCTCCGGCGCGATCTTCGTCTATGCCACCACCGAGCCGACCGAGGCGCTGCTGCTGGGCGGCAACACGGTCTGCATGTGGGAAGGGCAGGCGCTCCAGATCGGCGAGACCGCCAACGTCTATCGCCGGCCGCAGACTCTTCGCGTCGCGCAGGTGTTCTCCGATCCGCCGCTCAACCTCGTCGGCATCGAGAAGAGGAGCGGCTCCGTGCAATATGCCGGCGGCGCAACGTCGCCGGCCTCCGGTCTCTATTCATCGCTGGCCGACGGCGCCTATCGCGTCGGCTTTCGCGCCCACCAGCTTGCGCTCGCCAATGGCGAGGCCGACCGCCACGCCTTCCATGCCACGGTGACGGTGACCGAGATCACCGGTTCGGAGAGTTTCGTGCATCTGACCCGCGACGGATCGAACTGGGTGGCGGTGCTGCACGGCGTGCACGAGTTCGAGCCCGGCCAGACCATTGACGCCGTGCTCGATCCGAATGATGTCTTCGTGTTCGACGCGGCCGATCGCCTCGTCGCAGCGCCTGCTACCTGAGGGGGATGCGCCATGGCTCGCATTGACCTCGTCGATCTCGCCCATTCCTACGGCGGCAATGATGCGCCGCAGGAAAGCTTTGCGCTGAAGCCGGTGACCATGACCTGGCGGCAGGGCGGCGCCTATGCGCTGCTCGGGCCGTCCGGCTGCGGCAAGACCACGCTGCTCAACGTCATCTCCGGCATCATCACGCCGTCGCGGGGGAAAATCCTGTTCGACGGCGAGGACATCACACCGCTGTCAACCCAGAAGCGCAACATCGCCCAGGTGTTCCAGTTTCCGGTGATCTACGACACCATGACGGTGGGGCAGAACCTGGCGTTTCCCCTGAAGAACCGCGGCGTGCCGAAGGCCGAGATCGACAAGCGCGTCGCCGAGATCGGCCGTCTGCTCGATCTCGAACCTTATCTGAACCGCAAGGCGACCCGCCTCACGGCGGATGCCAAGCAGAAGATCTCGCTCGGCCGCGGCCTCGTCCGCTCCGACGTCGCGGCGGTGCTGTTCGACGAGCCGCTGACCGTGATCGATCCCGAGCTGAAATGGCAGCTCCGCTCCAAGCTGAAGGCGCTGCATCGCGAGCTCGACCTCACGATGATCTACGTCACCCACGACCAGACCGAGGCGCTGACCTTCGCCGACACCGTCGTCGTCATGCATGACGGCCGCGTGGTGCAGAGCGGCACGCCGGCCGAGCTGTTCGACAAGCCGGCGCACACCTTCGTCGGTTACTTCATCGGCTCGCCCGGCATGAACATCCTGCCGGCGGAGGTGAGGGGACGCGAGGCCAGGGTCGACGGTCATGTCATCGCGCTCAACCGCAGCTATGACCATCTGCCTGCCGGCGCCAGGATCGAGATCGGCGTGCGTCCGGAGTTCGTCGACGCCGTCGCGCCCGCACCCGGATTGCTCACCGCGAAGATCGAGCGCATCGACGACCTCGGCCGCATCCGCTTCGCGCGCGTCCGCGTCGGCGAGGCCAAGCTCGCGGCGCGCGCACCGGCGGGCTTCACGAGTTCGGACGGGACCGCCGGACTGAAATTCGATCCGGCGCATATCCACGTCTATGCCGACAGCCTTCTGGTGGAGGGAGCCGCCTGATGGATAAGACCGTCAACCAAAAAGCCTGGTTCCTGGTGCTGCCGGTGTTCCTGGTCGTGGCCTTCTCGGCGGTGCTGCCGCTGATGACGGTCGTGAACTATTCGATGCAGGACACCTTCGGCAACAACCAGTTCTTCTGGAACGGCGTCGGCTGGTTCAAGGAGCTGCTCGATCCCTCGACCGATCTCGGCGGCCGCTTCCTCGCCTCGCTCGGCCGCAATCTGTTCTTCTCCATGGTGATCCTCGCGATCGAGGTGCCGCTCGGCATCGTCGTCGCGCTGTCGATGCCGCGCCAGGGCTGGACGGTCGCGGCCTGCCTCGTCATCCTCGCGCTGCCGCTGCTGATTCCGTGGAACGTGGTCGGCACGATCTGGCAGATCTTCGGCCGGCCCGACATCGGTCTGATGGGCTATGTCCTCAACGCCATGGGCTTCGACTACAATTACGTCTCCAACGACATCGACGCCTGGGTCACCGTCATCGTGATGGATGTCTGGCACTGGACCAGCCTCGTCGCGCTGCTCTGTTACGCCGGCCTGAAGTCGATCCCGGAGGCCTATTATCAGGCCGCCCAGATCGACGGCGCCTCGCGCTGGGCGGTGTTCAAGGCGATCCAGCTGCCCAAGATGAATCGCGTGCTGCTGATCGCGGTGCTGCTGCGCTTCATGGACTCGTTCATGATCTACACCGAGCCGTTCGTGGTGACGGGCGGCGGTCCCGGCAACTCCACGACCTTCGTGTCGATCGAGCTGGTCAAGATCGCGCTTGGCCAGTTCGACCTCGGCAAGGCGGCCGCGTTGTCGCTCGTTTACAACCTGATCATCCTGATCGTCTGCTGGATCTTCTACACCGTCATGACCAATGCCGGCGCCGAGCGCAAAGTCCAGGCGGAGAACGAGCCGGCGACGGAGCCTAAGCCTGCAGCCGGGCTCAAGCCCGTACCCGCGCTCAAGCCAAAGGAAGGAGTGGCCTGATGCACTCGATCCCCGGCCGCCGCGTCATCATGGCGCTGTTCCTGATCTTCCTGCTGTTGCCGATCTACTGGCTCGTCAACATGAGCTTCAAGACCAACGCCGAGATCGTCTCGACGATGACGCTGTGGCCGCATGCCCCGACGCTCCAGCATTACAAGCGCATCTTCACCGATGAGAGCTGGTATTCCGGCTACATCAACTCGCTGGAATACGTCGTCCTCAACACGATCATCTCGATCTCGGTGGCGCTGCCGGCGGCCTACGCCTTCTCGCGCTACCGCTTCCTCGGCGACAAGCATTTGTTCTTCTGGCTGCTGTCTAACCGCATGGCGCCGGCCGCGGTCTATGCGCTGCCGTTCTTCAACCTCTATTCGGCGATCGGCCTGTTCGATACGCCCTGGGCGGTCGCACTCGCGCACTGCATCTTCAACGTTCCGCTGGCGGTGTGGATCCTCGAAGGCTTCGTGTCCGGCGTGCCGCGCGAGATCGACGAGACCGCCTTCCTCGACGGCTATTCCTTCCCGCGCTTCTTCATCAAGATTCTGGTGCCGCTGATCGCGAGCGGCATCGGCGTCGCCGCCTTCTTCTGCTTCATGTTCTCCTGGGTCGAGCTCCTGCTCGCGCGGACGCTGACCTCGGTGCAGGCAAAGCCCATCGCGGCGATCATGACGCGTACGGTGTCGGCAGCCGGCATGGACTGGGGCCTGCTGGCGGCGGCCGGCGTGCTGACCATCATTCCGGGCGCACTCGTGATCTGGTTCGTCCGCAATTATATCGCGAGCGGTTTCGCGCTCGGTCGCGTGTAAGGAGGCATCAATGGAATCTATCGCATGGATGGCCTGGACGCTGCCGACGGCGATCTTCTTCGCCGCGCTCGCCTGCACGCTCGCCGTGATGACCTGGCTTGCCGCGGTCTATCCGGAAGCCGAGCGCGTCGGCGTGCTCAGCATTCCGACCACGCGTGGCGACCGCCTGTTCATCTCGCTGATCTCGGCGGCAGTCATCCATCTTCTCTGGATCGGCCTCGTCGGCACCGATGCGATCGCCACGCTGCCGATCGGCGAGGAAGGTTTTGAGATTTCGAGCCTGTGGCTCGCAAGTGGGATTTCGCTGGCCACGGCCGTGCTCATTTTTCGCACGGTCTGAAGCTCGCGAAGGGACGGCCAGATCCGGGGGCAACCCGGGCCTGTATAAAATTTTGTCGCTGCAACGGAGGAACAACATGCGACAGTTTAGGAGAAGGAAAGGTCCATTGACCAAGAATAGCTTTCTGACCATGTCCAGCGCCGCCGCCATCGTAGCGGTGTCGTTCGCCGTCTCGGCGCCGGTCCGCGCCGCCGACGATGCCACGATCCAGAAGTGGATCACCGAATTCCAGCCCTCGACGCTGTCGAAGGACGACCAGAAGAAGGAGCTGGAGTGGTTCGCGAAGGCCGCCGAACCGTTCAAGGGCATGGAGATCAACGTCGTCTCCGAGACCATCACCACCCACGAATACGAGGCGCAGACGCTCGCCAAGGCGTTCTCCGAGCTCACCGGTATCAAGCTCAAGCACGACCTCATCCAGGAAGGTGACGTCGTCGAGAAGCTGCAGACCCAGATGCAGTCCGGCAAGAACGTCTATGACGGCTGGATCAACGACTCCGACCTGATCGGCACGCACTTCCGCTACGGCCAGACCATCGCGCTGTCGGACTACATGACCGGCGAGGGCAAGGACGTCACCGACCCGATGCTCGACGTCAACGACTTCATCGGCAAGTCGTTCGGCACCGCGCCGGACGGCAAGCTCTATCAGCTGCCCGACCAGCAGTTCGCCAACCTCTACTGGTTCCGCTACGACTGGTTCACCAACCCGGACTACAAGGCCAAGTTCAAGGCCAAGTATGGCTACGAGCTCGGCGTGCCCGTGAACTGGTCCGCCTATGAAGACATCGCCGAGTTCTTCACCAACGACGTCAAGGAGATCAACGGCGTCAAGGTCTACGGCCATATGGACTATGGCAAGAAGGACCCGTCGCTCGGATGGCGTTTCACCGACGCCTGGCTGTCGATGGCCGGCAACGGTGACAAGGGCATTCCGAACGGTCTGCCGGTCGACGAATGGGGCATCCGCATGGAAGGCTGCCGTCCGGTCGGCTCGAGCGTGGAGCGTGGCGGCGACACCAACGGTCCGGCCGCGGTCTACTCGATCACCAAGTATCTGGAGTGGATGAAGAAGTATGCTCCGCCGCAGGCCCAGGGCATGACCTTCTCCGAGTCGGGTCCGGTGCCGGCTCAGGGCAACATCGCCCAGCAGATGTTCTGGTACACCGCCTTCACCGCCGACATGGTGAAGCCGGGCATCGCCGTGATGAACGCGGACGGTACGCCGAAGTGGCGTATGGCCCCGTCGCCGCACGGCTCGTACTGGAAGGAAGGCATGAAGCTCGGCTACCAGGACGCCGGCTCGCTCACGCTGTTGAAGTCGACCCCGGCTGACCGCCGCAAGGCGGCCTGGCTCTATCTCCAGTTCATCGTCTCCAAGTCGGTGTCGCTGAAGAAGAGCCATGTCGGTCTCACCTTCATCCGTGAATCCGACATCTGGGACAAGTCGTTCACCGAGCGTGCGCCGAAGCTCGGCGGCCTGATCGAGTTCTACCGCTCGCCCGCGCGCGTGCAGTGGACCCCGACCGGCAACAACGTGCCTGACTATCCGAAGCTCGCGCAGCTGTGGTGGCAGAACATCGGCGATGCGTCGTCCGGTGCGAAGACGCCGCAAGCCGCGATGGATGCACTCGCAGCCGCTCAGGACTCCGTCATGGAGCGCCTCGAGAAGTCCGGCGTGCAGGGCGCCTGCGGTCCGAAGCTGCACAAGAAGGAGACGGCCGAGTACTGGTACGCCAAGGCCCAGAAGGACGGCACCATCGCTCCGCAGCGCAAGCTCGCCAACGAGAAGCCGAAGGGTGAGACGGTCGACTACGACACGCTGATCAAGTCGTGGCCGGCGTCCCCGCCCAAGCGCGCGGAAGCCAAGTAAGCGGCGCGTAGCGTCATCAAACACGAAAGGCCGGGAGAGATCCCGGCCTTTTTGTTTTGTGAGTTTAGGCACGCTGTCTCCACATCGTCATTGCGAGCGCAGCGAAGCAATCCAGAATCGTTCCGCGGAAGCAGTCTGGATTGCTTCGTCGCTGCGCTCCTCGCAATGACGGAGGAGAGAGCGGAGTTTACTCCGCCGGCTCTGCCGCCAGCGTCGGGTAGTCCGTGTACCCCTTGGCGCCGCCGCCGTAGAACGTGGTCTTGTCCCAGTCGTTCAGCGCCGCGCCCTGCTTCAGCCGCTCGACCAGGTCGGGGTTGGAGATGAACGGCTTGCCGAAGGCGATGAGATCGGCCGCGTTGGCCTCCAGCACCTTGCTGGCGAGATCGAAGTCGTAGCCGTTGTTGGCGATGTAGGCGCCGGCGAAGCGCTTGCGCAGGCTTGCATAGTCGAACGGTGCGATGTCGCGCGGACCGCCGGTGGCGCCTTCGACGACATGGAGATAGACCAGCTTGAGCGCGCTGAGGCCGTCGACGATGTGATCGAACAGGGCTTGCGGATTGCTGTCGGTGAGGTCGTTGGCCGGCGTCACCGGCGAAATGCGGATGCCGGTGCGCTCGGCGCCGGCTTCAGCGGCAACCGCTTTGGAGACCTCGAGCATCAGCCGCGCGCGGTTCTCGATGGAGCCGCCATAGGCATCGGTGCGCTTGTTGGCGCCGTCCCTGGCGAACTGGTCGAGCAGATAGCCGTTGGCGCCGTGGATCTCGACACCGTCGAAGCCGGCCTCCAGCGCATTCTTCGTGGCGCGCTTGAAGTCGTCGATGATTTCAGGAATTTCCGAGAGCTCGAGCGCACGCGGCTCGGAGACGTCGGCAAAGGTGCCGTTCACGAAGGTCTTGCCCTTGGCGCGGATCGCGCTCGGCGCCACGGGGGCTGCGCCATTGGCCTGGAGATCGACATGCGAGATGCGGCCGACATGCCAGAGCTGGATGAAGATCTTGCCGCCGCGCTCATGCACGCGGTCGGTGACCTTGCGCCAGCCGGCGACCTGGTCCTTTGAGTAGATGCCGGGCGTATCCTGGTAGCCCTGGCCCTGCTGTGAGATCTGGCTCGCTTCGGTGACCAGGAGGCCTGCGGACGCGCGCTGACTGTAATAGTCCGCGGCAAGCGTACCAGGTACGAACGTGCCGGGCGCGGCGCGGTTGCGCGTCAGCGGCGCCATCACGAAGCGGTTGGCCAGCGTGATCGGGCCGAGCTTGTAGGTCTCAAACAATTTGGTCGGACGGCTCATGGGAATGCTTCCAGGCGATGAGAGATGACGAACACTTGTGCATCGCGACATCGGGCGCAAGGGAGGAGCCATACGGAAAGTGCAGGCGAGCTACGCGGCAGGGCCCGCGTAGCATACTTCATGTGCAATTCCGGGGCGCGGCAGTCGTTTTCCGCTGCCGCGACCGTGCGAATTGACAATCAGTTCAAACCCATGAAATCGCGCTTGCCGATCTCGACGCCGTTGTGGCGCAGAATGCCGTGAGCGGTCGCGCAGTGGAAATAGAAGTTCGGCAGTGAGAACGCGCTGAGGAATTGCTGGCCCTTCAGGGTGGTGGTTTTGTTGGGGCCGGACGGGAAGGTGACGTCCCTGGTATCGGCACCTTCGAATTGCTCCGGCTTGAACGACTTCACATAGTCGATGGTTTTCGCCAGCCGCTGCTTCAATTCCGCAAAGCTGGTCTCGGTGTCGGGCATCGAGGGCACTTCGCTGTGGGTCAGCCGCGCACAGCCCTTGGCGGCGAAATCGCTGACGAGCTGGATCTGCTTCGACAGCGGCAGCATGTCCGGGAAGAGCCGGGATCCCAGCAGGACGCTCGGGTCGATCTTTTTCGCCGCGCAATGCGCCTCGGCTTTGGAGAGCAGGCCGGTCAGGCTGTTCAGCATTTGCAAATAGGCAGGGACGACGGCGTCGTGGAAGGACATGTGATGCTCGCTCTCATGGTGGGAAATCTCAGGAGAAACCTGAGCCACTCACATGGGAGCCTCATGGAAAAATACAATCGCGGAGGTGCCTTGTGCGGTGCGAAAATTCTACTCCGCTTGCTCGTGGTGCTATCTGCGCCACACCCCGCTGTCATCGCCCGCCACACCCTCGGTGTCATCGCCCGGCTTGACCGGGCGATCCAGTACTCCGAGGCAGCTGTGATTGAACCGACAGGCCGCGGCGTACTGGATTCCCCGCCTTCGCGGGGAATGACGACGGATAGATTATTTACCGCACCACTGCCCCCGGCTGCGCCTGCGCTGTGCCCCCGCGCATCCGCGCCAGCAGCTCGGCGGTCGGCCAGGAATCGGCGGGCAGGCCGAACTTGATCTGCATCGCCTTCACGGCGGCGCGGCTCTGCTGGCCCAGCACGCCGTCGACCTTGCCGACATTGAAGCCGGCCTGCACCAGAAGCTGCTGCAATTGCTTGAGCTCGTTGAACGGCAGTTGCGCGACCGGTTGTGCCGGCTTGCGCATCGGCGCCGCGCCCGCGATGCGGGTGGCGAGATAACCTGCGGTGGTCGAATAGATCAGCGAGTTATTCCACTCGGTGTAGGCGGCGAAATTCGGGTACGCCATGAAGGCCGGCCCGTTGCGTCCCATCGGCAGCAGCACGGATGCGGCGAGATCGTCGTTCGGCAGCGGACGGCCGTCGGGATAGGTGACCCCGAGCTGCGCCCATTTCGAGCGCGGCAGCTGTACCGTGAGGTCGGTCTGATCCCACGGCAGGTTTTGCGGCACCTTGATCTCTTCCAGCCACGGCTCGCCGCGCCGCCACTTCAGGCCGTTGGCGATGTAGTTCGCGGTCGAGCCGATCACGTCGTCCTCGCTGCGCAACAGATCGCGCCGCCCGTCGCCGTCATAGTCGACGGCATAGTTGACGTAATGCACCGGCAGGAATTGCGTCTGTCCGAGCTCGCCGGCCCAGGAGCCGACCATCTCCTCGGGTGTGAGATCGCCGCGATCGATGATCTTCAGCGCGGCGATGGTCTCCTTCACGAACATCTCGGAGCGCCGGCAGTCATAGGCCAGCGACACCAGCGATTTCAGCGTCGGCAGATTGCCCATGTTGACGCCGAAGTCGCTCTCCAGGCCCCAGAACGCCGCGATCACCGCCGGCGGCACGCCATATTCCTTTTCCGCGCGCGCGAACGCGGCCGCGTGGTGCTTGATGTGCTGCTGGCCGTTCTGCATGCGATAGGGCGCGGCCATGCGGCCGGCGAATTCGGTGAAGAGCTGGCCGAACACGCGCTGGCCGCGATCGCGGTTGACGATGCCCTGATCGTAGACGAGATACGGCGAGGCCTCCGATATCGTCCGCTGCGACACGCCGGCGGCGACAGCCTGGCTCTTCACGTCCGCCAGGAATCGATCGAAGCTCGCACCGTTATGGCAAGACGCTGCGCGCGGCGACGGCGCGGTGGCCCTGGGCGCCGCAGGCCTTGCGGGCGGCGGCGCGAACTGGGCGGAAGCGGTGGCGCAGCATGCGAAGAGCGCGACGGCCGCGATCACAAATCGGGTCTGGAGCATAAGGGTTCCGGCGGGGAGGGCAGGCGTGGATTCGCCTGAAGTCTAGGTGAAGTGACGGCCTCAGGCCATCCTTTCCATGCCATGCCGGCGCACGGAATGCGAGCCGATCGACGTCGCGCGGCTCACCCGAACAGCCGCATCAGCAGCGCTTTGCCGACCGGGAGCGCCCTGACGCCGCGATAGGCGCGCACATATTCGCCGGCATAGAACGCCCGGATGGCATGCACGCGCGTGTCCATGCCTTCCTCGAACCGCACCGCAAATCCATCGATGGTCCGCCGCACCACGATCGCCGCGATCGCGCGGCCATAGATGCGGCATTCGATCGTGCTGCCGGGGCGCGGCGGATCGGGATCGATCAGCCGGGCGCCGGTAATCGAGATATCGGCGAGCCGCGCGAGATGCGACCTGCCGTCCTGGCGCAGCAGCACCGGCTCATTGCGATCGAAGCGCTCCGCCTTGCGCTTGCGCGGCTGCTCGATGCAGACGAAGCAGACCACGGCGAGGATGAACGCGTTGTAGAGGCTCCAGGCCAGAGCCAGTCCGCCATAGGCGATGTTCTCGCCGCGCAAATGCAGGATGAAGGCATAGGCGACGGCCGCGAGCGTGATGACGAGGGCACTGCCATAGAGCCGCAGCAGCGGCCATTCGACGAAACGCCTGTCGCGATCGCCGCCTTTCGCGGTGACCTTGAATTTGTGCCCCTTCGGCCTCAACAGGCCGGCTGCCACCGCCTTGAGCACGGCGGGCGCGGCGATCAGTTGCGAGACGTCCGTCATCATCGCGAGCGAACGGCCGCGCGACAGCCAGGCCATGCTGAGACCGTGCCAGACATAGAAGGGCAGGAAGAAGCGCAACAGCTCGGTGAGGTCCGCCTGCACCGCCTTGATGCCGAACAGCAGGAACAGCCAGGGCACCACGAGGCCTGCCACCTTCGAGGTGTAAACCGCAGACCAGCTCATGAAGGCATCGACCAGCGAGAGCCGGTCGATGAAGGCGAGTTTCGATTCCCGCGAGAACGGACCGCTGCGGCCGCGGATGATCTGCATGAAACCGAGGCACCAGCGGGCGCGCTGGGTGATGTATTCCTTCAGCCCCTCCGGTGCGAGCCCGATCGTCAATCGCTCGTTGAGATAGATCGTGGTGAGGCCGTATTCCTTCAGGCGCAGCGTGACGAGATAGTCCTCCGTCACGGAATCGGTCGGAAAGCCGCCGATCCGCATCAGCCCGGAATAACGAATGAGGGAGGAGGTGCCGCAGCAGAAGGCGACGCCCCAGGCGTCCTTTGCCGGCATCAGGATATCGAAGAAGAAGCGCTGCTCGTCGGGCCAGACGTCGGTCGCGGCGAGATTGGTCTGGATCGGATCGGGATTGATGAAGTGCTGCGGTGTCTGCACCACGCCGACCGAAGCATCGTCCATGAGCGAGATGGTGCGCGCGAGGAAATCGGGCCGCGGCACGAAGTCTGCGTCGAGAATGGCGACGAAGTCCGGCTGCTCCGGAAGCGTGCCGACGTGTTTGAGCGCGTGGTTGATGTTGCCGGCCTTGGCGTGGTGGTTGTCGGGCCGCGTCAGATAATGGCAGCCGAGCTCGCTCGAAAGGCGCCGCAGCCATGGCCGCCGGCCGTCGTCCAGCACCCAGACGCGGTATTTGCCGTACGCCATGCCGGTCGCGCCGATGATAGTGCGCTCGAGGATCGACCGCTCCTCGTTGTAGGTGCAGATGAAGACATCGATCAGCGGCGCGTGCGGATCGGTGGCGCGGCCGTCGATCCGGGCCGCCTTGGTGCGGTCGATGGTCCGGCTCAGGAACAGCAGCGACAGCGCGACCGCGACGAGCGAGGCCGCTTCCAGCAGCATGAAGGGATAGCCGATCACCGCATCGGCCGTAAGGTGCAGCGGTGGTAGCGTTGCGGTAACACGCCAATGGAGATAGCGAAGCAGGAAAACCAGTGACACGACGGCCAGGAACGAACGCGCCATCGTGCTGTCGCGCTTCAGCAGCGGCACGATCGCCATGAACGCGCCGAGCGTGATGAGGCCGGGCGACAATGCCATCATCACAACGCGGTCTCGTGCCGGTTGAATACCACGCGGCCGGTGCGCCCCACGGTGCAGGCGTGGGACGCGGCATCGCGAGGCGCCACCGTCACGCGATAGGGCTCCTTGCTCAGCGCATCCGGATTGATGGCGAGATTGGCGGGCGCGCCGGCGGCGCCGGTCAAATTGACCACGGTGCCGGAGATCGGCGCGCCGCCGTCATTGGGTTCGAAGCTGGCGCGGTCGCCGAGCTGCAAGCGGTTGTAGACGCTCTCGGTGACGTTGGCGGTGATGACCGCGCCGCTGCAATCGAGCACCTTGAGCAGCGGCTGGCCGGCCTGCACGTCCTCGCCCGGTGAGGTCATCATCTCCCAGACGCGGCCCGCGACCGGTGTCGTGATGTTGGCTTCGGAGAGATCGGCGAAGCGGACCTCCTCGATGATGATCTCGTTGGCGAGCCAGGCGATCTCAGTGTCGGTGCGTGCAAGATCGGCCTCGAGGTCGCCGGCGCGCTGGCGCATCTCCTCCTCGCGCTGCACCGAGCTTGGCCGGTCGTTATAGCTGTCGCCGAGGAAGGAGCCGTTCTGTGCCGCGGCAAGCTCGACCTTGGCGGCGTCCAGGCGCTTGCGCGCGCCGAGCTCGGTCTGCTGTGACACCGAAAGCTCGCGCGTCAGTCGCGCCAGCTCGACGGTCGAGACGTTGCCGGATTTCGCCAGCGAGGAGGCGCGCTCGACGGCGGCGCTGGCCTCTTCCCGCCGTGCTCCTGCCGCTTCGATCGAGGTCTGGATCTCGGCGATGCGCGCCTCGAGCTGGAGCACGCGCCCCTCGCGGAACTGCGTGGCTTGCCGGGCCAGATCCTTTTGTGCCGCCTGGGCCGCGGCAAGTTTTGCGGCAAGGCTCGGCCGCTCATTCTCCAGGCGCGACTTCTGCCGCCGCAGATCGTCGAGCCGCGTGCGATCGCCGCGCGAATTCACGACGCGCAGGACCACGGTTCCGGCCTCGAGCTTGGCCTGGTCGGCCACGCGCTGGGCGGCTGCGACGCGGCCGCCGATCGGCGTGCGCAGGGTAACGAGGCGAGAATTCAGCACCGCCTCGACGCTCGAATTCTCCCAGATCGCGCGCAGCGGCAGCCAGCCGAACACGGCAATGATGGCAAGCCCGATGGCGACCTTGGCGCCGCGCCGCAGATGCAGCCAGCGCCGCCCTGACTCCGACGCTGCCTGCGGCTCGGGCGCGTGGCTGGGCTCGTCGTTGGCGAAGAGCTGCTCGTGCAGCGCCTCCTGCAATCCTTTCGCGTCGGTCTTGCTCTCATGAGGCGCGGGAGCGGATGCGGGGTCGACGGAGGCGGCGCGCGAGCGGTCCATCATGACGTCACCTTGCTGACGGAAAACCAACTGGAACCGGTCAATGCGCAAGGGCCGCGCAGCGTGCCCGGTTACCGTGCATTTTGCCGACGTTGCACTTTCCAGGTTGCTAAGCGTCCGCAGGCGTTTTTGCGCAAATCCCGCTCAAGGTTTAGCGACGGGGGAAAGGCTGGTGGCGGCCCACGCATCTGCGGCCCGGCGACGCACGAACCCTTGCAGGGGCCGGCAGCATCCATACTTCGAGGGGGCCGGCCGGAGGCTCGCCCGCGGCCGCTCCAGGAGACGGCCATGAACTACCTTCGTACCGCAATGCTGCTCGCAGGCCTCACCGCCCTGTTCATGGGCGTGGGCTATCTGATCGGCGGTGCATCCGGCGCCATGATCGCGCTCGTCATTGCCGCGGCCACCAATCTCTTCACCTACTGGAACTCCGACCGCGCGGTGCTTTCGATGTACGGCGCGCATCAGGTCGACCGCGCCAGCGCGCCGGAACTGGTCGGGCTCGTGGCCGAGCTTGCGGGCCGCGCGGGCCTGCCGATGCCGCGCGTGTTCGTGATGGACGAGGCGCAGCCCAATGCGTTCGCGACGGGGCGCAATCCCCAGAATGCTGCCGTCGCCGTCACCACCGGCCTGATGCACCAGCTCAGCCGCGAGGAGCTTGCCGGCGTCATTGCGCACGAACTTGCCCATATCAAAAATCACGACACGCTGCTGATGACCATTACCGCGACTCTCGCGGGCGCGATCTCCATGCTGGCGCAGTTCGGCATGTTCTTCGGCGGCAATCGCAACAACAACGGCCCGGGCATCGTCGGCTCGATCCTGATGATGATCCTGGCGCCGCTCGGCGCCATGCTGGTGCAAATGGCGATCAGCCGCACGCGCGAATACGCCGCGGACAATCTCGGTGCGCGCATCGTTGGCCAGCCGATGTGGCTGGCCTCGGCGCTGGTGAAGATCGAAGGCGCCGCACATCAGGTGCCGAACTTCGAGGCGGAACGAAATCCCGCGACCGCGCACATGTTCATCATCAATCCGCTGTCGGGCCACGGCGTGGACAATCTCTTCACCACCCATCCCTCGACGCAGAACCGCATCGCCGCGCTCCAGCAGCTCGCGGCCGAGCTCGGCGCGCAGGCGGCGCCGTCGCTCGGCGCCAACGAAAACTATCCGCCGCGGAGCCCGTGGGGCCGCTCGTCCTCACGAGGTCCTTCTCCTGGTCCTTCTCCTGGTCCCTGGGGCTGACGCGGAACCGGCCGGAAATTGCGCCCGGCTTTGTGACCTGGCGCACACAGGACGGTCCCGGCCGGTGTTAACACCACGGCGAGACTGTTCCTTCGAAAGGGGATGCGTGGCCGGCCCTCTGCCTGCCACGGTCGAAGATGACCAAAGCTGCGGTACCATTGCTGATCGTCCTGGGCGTGCTCATTGGCCTGTCCACGCACACGGTCGTCAATTGCGGGGACGAGGACGAGCCCGACGTCTGCTCGGCCGTGATCGGCTTCTCGCCGCTGCGGGGATCGCTGATCGCTTTCGCCTATGAGGGGCGTGGGCGGATCGCGCTACGCCATGGCGACTTCAGGCGGGCGATCGCCGATTTCGACGAGGCCATCCATCTCAATCCCAATCGCGCCTCGCTCTATCGCGACCGGGCGGAGGCGCGCCGGCAGAACGGCGACCTGGAGCTTGCCATCGAGGATTACGACGAGGCGATCGCGCATGATCCCAGGCGCGCCGCGCCCTATCACCAGCGCGGTCTGGCGCTCGCCGCCACCGGCGATCTCGATCGCGCCATCCTGAGCTACAACACGGCGGTCCGCCTCGACCCGTCGGATGCACAGGCCCGCCTCGACCGTGGCCTCGCATTCCTGGCCCGCGGCCAGTCCGATGACGCGCGCGCCGATTTCGAAGCCGCACTTGCGCTGCCGGTCGGCAAGGACAACCGCACCCGCGATGCGGCGCGCGCAAAACTCGCCGAGCTCGCCAGTGCCGAGCCGACCCATGTTGTCGCGCCGAGAAGGTGAGATTCTAAAGCCGCATTCGCCGATTTACCCTCTCCCCCTTGTGGGAGAGGGTGGCTCGCCGCGCAGCGGCGAGACGGGTGAGGGGTATCTATCCGCGAGCGACTCTCTCGCATGCGAATTTGCTGAAGCAACCCCTCATCCGGCGCTTCGCGCCACCTTCTCCCGCAAGGGGAGAAGGAAGAAAGTGCGCCTACTTCGCCTTCTTGGCTTTCGCCTTCTTCGCCTTGGCCTTCTTCTCAGGCTTCGCCTTCTTCTCCACCTTCACCGCGACCGGCGCGCTGGCGGCGAGGCGCATGGCGCGGGCGTAGCTGTCGGCGACGTTGTCGGCGGACATCTGGAGCCGCTTGGCCGCAGCGGTGGCCTGCTCCATCGTGGCCTTGGCCATCATCTTGAAGCGGTCGCCGGTCTCCTTGCCCTTGGCCTTGGCCGCAAGGCCGTTGAAGCGATCCCGCCGCTCCTTGGCGCGGGTCAAAAGGCCCGTATGCAGCTGTCTGGCCAGTTGCCGGATCACGACATCCAGGTCGGCGTCCGCCATGTTGTTCTATCCTCTTCGAAAACGGGTATCGATGCGGGCGGGACTATGCAGATCGGGCCCCGCCTTGGCAATTCCCGGCAGTGCGTCATCCGCAGCTTCCGGTTACCAAAACAAAAAAGCCGCGCATTTTCGCGCGGCTTTTGCGGTGGTCTGGTGCTCGAGCGCTACGCCTGCCTTACTTCAGCGAGGCAACGGGACCGCTCGACGGTGCCGGGTCGGGGTCGAAGCCGAACACGCCGACTAGATATTTGTAATAGTCCGGCATCTTCTCCTTGAGCGCGTCGCGCGACTTCGGGTCGTGGAATTCGCTCTTGCCGGCCAGGAAGATGCTGGCGGTCACGGCAAAGAATTCCATGGGATTCTTCATCGCATAGGAGTCCTTGGGCAGCAGGTCCTTGGACTTGGCCAGGGCGTAATAGCCGATCACGCCCTTGTTGGCGTAGCCGTCCGGCAACAGCCGGGCGTGATAGGCGTGCAGCAGCTCGTGCAGCAGCACGGCCTCCTTCTCGTAGCGCATCATGTCCGGCCGCAGCATGATCACGCCGAGGCCTGAATCGACCGCGAGGTCGACGGCATTGGGATTGGTCCAGCGCTGCGTGGCATGGTCCCACACCGTCAGCGCCCGCGGCACCGGGCGCTCGACGTTCGGGGTGACGCGGCCGTAGCAGGCGGTTGCGGCGCCTTCGTCGAGGCAGGCCAGCTCGCTCGCGATGATCGGGACGGTGCGGAAGAAGCGCAGCACGCGCGGCGACAGGCCGGCGGATTCGACGACGTCGATCTGGCTCTTCAGATTCTCGGTGAGCTTGTCGACATCCTTGCGGTCGGAATTCTCCGACAGGTCGAACATGTAGCCCCGGTAGCTCTGGAAGCCCGACGGCAGCGCCTGCGCGGCCCCGGCCGATGCGTCGAGCGATCCGGCAATGGATGGATTGGCGAAGAGCGCGCCCATAACGGTCGCGGTCAGCAGCAGCGCAACGCGCATGATGAACCCCCTGATGTCACTTCTCCCGGCAGAATAGGCCGTCGCCGTTTGCGAAAAGTGAGTGCGGCGAGACTAAGGCACCGATGTTGAGGCGTGCTTAATCGTTGGTTGCAGATCGCCGGGGCGGATTAGCGCGGGATTAACCAAGCGTGGATCGGCCGTGCGCTTCGGCGTAACATGCGGTGCGGGCACCAGGTCCGCAGGTCCAGACAGCCGGTAGGAGGATGCCATGTATGCCGCCATCCGTCAGGCCAAGGCGAAGAGCGGGAGCGCGGAAGAGCTGGCGCGCCGCATCAAGGACGGGGCCGTTCCGATCATCAGCGACGTCGACGGTTTCCGCGCCTATTACGTCGTCTATGCCGGTGACGACACGGTCACCGCGATCTCCATCTTCGACAAGTTCGAGCAGGCGGAGGAGGCGAACCGGCGCGCGATCGCCTGGATCGAGAAGGATCTGGGGCCGCTGCTGGCAGGGCATGCGAGTGCCGCTGCGGGGCCGGTGATCGTGCATACGCTGGCGTGAGGGCGGGCTGTCGCCAATCATTCAGCTGTCATTGCCCGCGAAGGCGGGCAATCCAGTACTCCGTGACAGCAGTGATTGAGCCGACGGGCCGCGGCGTACTGGATGCCCCGCCCCCCGTGCGCAATTGCGCACTAGGCGGGGCATGACAGCGGTGAGTCTCACAACTCCCGCGCATTCGAGAACGCGAAGCTCGACACCCGCCGCGTCGTCTCGTCCAGGATCAGCGTGCGCGTGATCGGCGGCTCGGCGCGCTGGGCGCAGTTTTCGCGTTCGCAGAGGCGGCAGTTGACGCCGATCGGTGTGCCCTCCGTTTTCTCCAGGTCCATGCCGGAGGCGTAGACGAGGCGGGCGGCGTGACGGATCTCGCAGCCGAGGCCGATGGCGAAGCGCGGCTGCGGCAGCGGATGCGGGGCGACGGGGCGGCGCACCATCTGCGCGATCGAGAAATAACGCGTGCCGTCGGAGAGCTCGATCACCTGCTTGAGCAGGCGATCCGGCGTGTCGAAGGTCGAGTGCACGTTCCACAACGGACAGGTGCCGCCGAATTTCGAGAACGGGAACGTGCCGGAGGAGAAGCGTTTCGAGACGTTGCCGGCATTGTCGACGCGCAAGAGGAAGAACGGAATGCCGCGCGCGTTCGGCCGTTGCAGGGTGGTGAGGCGATGGCAGACCTGCTCGAAGCCGGAATTGAAGCGCTGCGCCAGCACATGGATGTCGTAGTTGAGCGCTTCTGCCGCCGCCAGGAATGTCGGGTAGGGCATCATCACGGCCGCGGCAAAGTAATTGCCGAGCGTGATGCGGAACAGCCGCCGCGGCGCGTCGTCGAGCGGGCCGGCACGGCCGATGATGGTCTCGAGGGCTTGCGCGCATTCACCCAGGCCGAGCTGGAAGGCGAGCTGGAAGGCGCGGCCCGGCGGGTCGACCAGCTCCGAGATCAGGAGCTGGCGGCGATGGCGGTCGAAACGCCTGAGCGTCTCGCGCATCACGTCGACGGGCATGATGCGGGTCTGGATCGAATGTTTTTCGCGCAGGCGCGCGGCGAGCGCGGCATAGAGTCCTTCGGCCGGCACGTTCAGCTCGTCGCGAAGGGTCTCCGCGGCCTGCTCCAGCTCCGGAAAATAGTTGCGGTTGGCCTCGATCAGCTCGCGCACGCGCTCGACCGGATTGGCCTCATAGCGCGTGCCGACGTCGCGGTCGGCCATCTGCGCCGCGGCCAGGGTCTCGCCCTGGCGCGCCTCGGCATAGGCCGCATAGAGCCGTTGCAGCGCATGGGTGACGCCGGGGCAGAGCTCGGCGAGGTCGCGCAGTTCCTGCTTGGGAACGTCGATCTGGCGGAACAGCGGGTCGGAGAAGATCTCGTTCAGCTCGGCGAAGAAGCGGTCTTCGTCGGCGGTGGCGAGGTCGCGCAAATCGAGGTCATAGGTCTCGGCCAGCCGCAGCAGGATCTGCGCCGTCACCGGGCGCTGGTTGCGCTCGATCAGATTGACGTAGCTCGGCGAGATCCCGAGCCCCTCGGCGATCTGGGTCTGCGACAGCCCCAATTGCTGCCGGATCCGCCGGAAGCGCGGGCCGACGAACAGTTTCTTCCCGGACTCAGCGGGCATTGTCAGGTCTCCAGAGGCGGCAAGGTCAGTATATCTGACCTATATTTTTTACAAAATTTACAAAATAACATCTATTACATGTTCCGATGTTACATGACATCACCATTCGAAGACAAGCCCTCTGTACGAACTTCCCTTTCTGGCGTTTAGCTCATGACACGCATTTCGCAATGCACTGTCAAAAATGTCGATGAGAAAGCTTCGCGCTTTGTCATCAGCGAAAGGATCGAACAGATGAATTATCAGCCCCGTGGCATCACCCTCCAGGGTCCGGCGTCGTACCAGAGCGAACTCGACGCGGCCCAGGCGCTCCTCGAGAAGCAGCCGACCTGGAACGGAGTGTCGGCCGAGGCCGTCGCGCGCATGCGCCTCCAGAACCGCTTCAAGACGGGCCTCGACATCGCCCGCTACACCGCGGCGCTGATGCGTGCCGATATGGCGGCCTATGACGCCGATCCCACCAAGTACACCCAGTCGCTGGGCTGCTGGCACGGCTTCATCGCCCAGCAGAAGCTGATCTCGGTCAAGAAGCATTTCGGCGGCAAGACCGATCGCCGTTACCTCTACCTGTCGGGCTGGATGATCGCGGCGCTGCGCTCCGAGTTCGGACCGCTGCCCGACCAGTCCATGCACGAGAAGACCTCGGTGCCGGCGCTGATCGAAGAGCTCTACACCTTCCTGCGTCAGGCCGACTCGCGCGAGCTCAACGACATCTTCCGCCAGCTCGACGCCGCCCGGAAGGAAGGCGACAAGGCGAAGGAGAAGTCGCTGATCGAGAAGATCGACAACTTCCAGACCCATGTCGTGCCCGTCATCGCCGACATCGACGCCGGCTTCGGCAATGCCGAGGCGACCTATCTGCTCGCCAAGAAGATGATCGAGGCGGGTGCCTGCGCGCTCCAGATCGAGAACCAGGTCTCGGACGAGAAGCAGTGCGGTCATCAGGACGGCAAGGTCACCGTGCCGCACGAGGTGTTCCTGGCGAAGATCCGCGCCTGCCGCCATGCGTTCCTCGAGCTCGGCATCGAAGACGGCGTCGTCGTGACCCGCACCGACTCGCTCGGCGCCGGCCTGACGCAGCAGATCGCGGTCAGCCACAAGCCGGGCGACATCGGCGACCAGTACAACAGCTTCCTCGATTGCGAGGAAGTCACGCCGGAGAACGCCCGCAACGGCGACGTCATCATCAACCGCAACGGCAAGATGATGCGTCCGAAGCGCCTGCCCAGCAACCTCTACCAGTTCCGCGCCGGAACGGGCGAAGACCGCTGCGTGCTCGACAGCATCACCTCGCTGCAGAACGGTGCCGACCTGCTCTGGATCGAGACCGAGAAGCCGCATATCGAGCAGATCGCCAAGATGGTCGACCGCATCCGCAAGGTCGTCCCGAACGCCAAGCTCGCCTACAACAACTCGCCGTCGTTCAACTGGACCATCAACTTCCGCTGGCAGGTCTACGACGCGATGAAGGAAGCGGGCAAGGACGTCAGCCAGTACAACCGTGCCGAACTGATGAAGCCGGAATACGACGATACGCCGCTGGCCATCGAGGCCGACGAGCGCATCCGCACCTTCCAGGCGGATTCGGCCAAGCGCGCCGGCATCTTCCATCACCTGATCACGCTGCCGACCTATCACACGGCTGCGCTCTCGACCGACAATCTGGCGAAGGAATATTTCGGCGAGCAGGGCATGCTCGGCTACGTCAAGAACGTGCAGCGCGCCGAGATCCGTCAGGGCATCGCCTGCGCCAAGCACCAGAACATGGCCGGCTCCGACATCGGCGACGACCACAAGGAATACTTCGCGGGCGAAGCCGCCCTGAAGGCGGGCGGCGCCCACAACACGATGAACCAGTTCGGCTAACGCAGAACGCTTGAGAGGAGAGCGACAATGACCAACAGCAATTTCTGGGTGATCGGCGGCGAGTTCGGTTCGATGAACTTCCACAAGCTCGTGGAAGGCTCTGCCCAGGTCAAAGGCCCCTTCAAGTCCCGCAAGGAAGCCGAGGACTGCTGGAGGCAAGTGTCGGAAGAGAGCCGCCACAAGGCCGGCGTCCGCTTCTCGATCGTGGAAGAGCCGTCGCGGGTCTCGGCCTGACGCCCGGCTGCCGACCTAAAATCTAAGAAGACGTCCAAGGACGGAGGGTCCCATCCGGCGCAAGCCGGGTGGGATCGTCTGTTTTTGGCACAGGCGAACCGGTTGTGGGCGGCGTAAGCCTCTGGAATTGTGGACCCTTTGCGGAGGGTGTGGTTGCTGATAGGTTAATGGCGGCAAGTGAGGACGAGGCCGACAATGTCAGAGCCCGAGACCAGCGGGACCCAGCCCAGCCAGCCGCGCCCGGTGCGGCTGCGCGATGCTCTGCTGCGCGCACGGATCGAGGCCGCCGACCGGACCGGTGTGGTCGTCGATTTGCGCGATGCGGAGCTGGCGCGGCTGGAGATCCTCAACGACGCGCTCGATCCCCTGTTCGCGCAGGTGCCCGACCAGATCGACCTGTTCGACCGCGGCATTAGCCAGGGCGATACGCCGAGACTCTGGATCGATGTCGTCGCGCACATCATGATGGGGCGCGACAAGCGGCAGTACCGCTTCGTTCAGGACACCCGCTTCGGCCGCATCGTGCTCGCCGAATCGCACGACACCGCCGTGATCGTCGAAGCCGTGACGGACTACGTCGCCCGCCGCATGA
This sequence comes from Bradyrhizobium sp. CCGB20, assembly GCF_024199855.1. NCBI lineage: Bacteria > Pseudomonadati > Pseudomonadota > Alphaproteobacteria > Hyphomicrobiales > Nitrobacteraceae > Bradyrhizobium > Bradyrhizobium sp. CCGB20. The sequence continues at coordinate 2,257,223 of NZ_JANADN010000001.1, forward strand.
TCGAGCGCGAGCATGCCATGGTGGTGTTGCCCGAGCCGAAGCCCGAGGTCGCCCCGCCGCCGCGCCGTTCGCGGGTATGGCCGTTCGTGTTCGGGTTCGTGCTCGGTGCCGCCGCGCTGTTCGGCATCGCCGTGGTTGCGGCCCTGCGGAGCTGGTGACGGTTTTTCCGTTGGTGAACTAAATCAACCGTGCCTGCTTGATCTGCCGGATCTGAAATCCGGACCCGAGGCCCCGCACCGTCTGCTCGCAACGCCAGCCGGCATTGTCCTTCTCGATCGTGAACAGGTTATAGGCGGCCGCCGGGTAGCGCCCGTGGGCGAGCGCGGAGGCCGACGGCACGCCGATCGCGGGGATGTTGCCGTTGGGGCCCTCGAACCACATCGTCGAATGAATGTGGTCGTGCCCGTGCAGGATCAGCTCGACGCCGTGGCGCCTGATCAGTGCCAGCAGCGCGGCCGCGTCGGTCATCCGCTTCTGGCGCGTGCCGGACTTCAGAGGATGATGCACCAGCAGCACGCGGAAGACGTCCTCGGCTGCGAGGCGGTCGAGGACCGCTTCGAGGGCTGCGAGCTGATCGCGGCCGAGCGTGCCCGTCGCCATCAGCGGCAGGGTCGGCACCGCCGTGGACAGGCTGATCAGCGCGAGCGGCCCGCGTCGGCGCACGCCGGGAAAGCCGATGCGGCCGTCGTCGCCCGCAAGATAGGGTGCAAAGGTCTCGCCGAAGCGGTGAGAGGTGGCGCGCACATAGGCGTCGTGATTGCCGGGAATGGTGGTGACGCGGTCGGGCGGACCGACGCCGTCGAGCCAGGCGCGCGCCGGCGCGAACTCCGCCTCCAGCGCCAGATTGACGAGATCGCCCGTGACCGCGATGTGGTCGGGCGTCTGCGCGTGGACATCGGCAACCAGCGCGTCGAGCACCTCGCGGCGCTGGTACTTGTGGCGGTTGCGCGTCCAGTTGACGTAGCCGAGCGCGCGCTTGCCCGCGAGCTCGATCAGCCGCGGCTTCGGCATTGGCGGCAGATGCGGGTCAGACAGATGGGCGAGCGTGTAGGGAGCCAACGTGTGGTGAGTCATGGCGCGCGATTGCCTCGCTATTCGTCCGCTGTAATGGCAAGGTCGCGGGCACTGTGCAAGCGGGGCCCGGACCGGGGCCTGTTGGGAGTTTTCTCGGGAGTTTGCTTGGGAGCCTGATGGGGGATCGTCTGAACGGTATCCGACGGAAATTCGAGCCGCTGCTGCGGCGGATCTTCCACGCCTATTTCCTGCTGGTCCGCGGCATGACTCTCGGCGTCCGCGCCGTGGTGCTGGATTCCGAGAACCGGGTGTTCCTGGTCAGGCACAGCTACATCGCCGGCTGGTATCTGCCCGGCGGCGGCGTCGACCTCGGCGAGACCATGGAGCAGGCGATGCGGCGCGAGCTCAAGGAGGAGGGCGATATCGATCTCACGGGTGATGCCGTTCTGCACGGTATCTTCCTCAACAACCACGTCTCCCGCCGCGACCACGTCGCGGTCTACGTCGTCAGGCAGTTCAGGCAGGATCGCCTGCCCGCGCCCAACCACGAGATCGTCGAATGCGGATTCTTCGCGATCACGGCGCTGCCCGAGGGGACCACGCAGGGGACGCGGCAAAGAATCGCGGAAGTGATTGATGGCAAGCCGCCGAACGCGACTTGGCGGACTCAGCCACCGCTCTGACCGCTCTCCCTGGCCTTCATCTCCAGCGCCATCAGGCTCTGCTCCTGGATCAGCGCGCAGTTCTGCCGCTCCAGCCGGTGCAGTCGCGCCGTCATGTTGTGCATGAAGGCGAACACCACCAGGAACAGGGCGCCGAACATCACGACGAACGGAAACACGACGCCGGTCAGGTGGCTGACGAGGTAGGCCAGCGTCGGAAACAGCGCGAAGCCCGCGGGGATGATCGCCACCATCGACAGCATCAGGAAGTCATAGAGATCGAACTTGCCCTGCAGCGTCTTGCGCAGCAGCACCAGCATGTAGATCAGCGCAAAGGCCGAGATGACGACGACCGTCTCTGGACTCGGAAGGGCATCTGTCACGGCTGCGTCCTCAAAATGTTTGGCGCTGTGATGGGAGTGCAAATCGGTGGGGAGCTGGCCGGCGTCATCGCGATCTCACGAGACGCGCGAGCAGGATATAGCCGAGGACGCGGATCATGTAGCTCGCCGACTTCAATCCATCGATCGAGCTGGCGCCGGTCTCCCGCGCCCGCATCTCCACGGGAACCTCTTTGACCGTCAGTCCCGCGCGCATCGCCCAGGCCAGCGAGATCGGCTCCGGAAAATCCGTCGGATAGGCTTTTGCGAAGAAGGCGATGGCGGAACGATCCATCAGCCGCATGCCGCTGGTCGGATCGGTGATGCGGCCGCCGCCGCTGAACAGACCGTTGAGCGCAAGCACGATCATCCTGATGCCGGCGCGCCGCATCCGCGTCGAGCAGAAGCCGGCATGGTCGATGAAGCGGCTTCCGATGGTGATGTTGGTCGGGTCCTTGCGATGGGCGTCCAGCAGCGTCTCGATGGCGCGCGGATCATGCTGGCCGTCGCCGTCGATCTGGATGCAGAAATCGAAATCCTGACGCGCCGCGTATTTGATGCCGGTCTGCACGGCGCCGCCGATGCCGAGATTCTGCGCGAGGCGGGCGACCGGCGAGCGGCGGCTTGCCACCGCGGACGTCGCGTCCGACGAGCCGTCGTCGACGACCAGGGTGTGGTAGCCGCAGCCGGTTGCCGCGATCTCGCTCAGCAGACCGCCGACCGAGGCCTCCTCGTTGAAGCAGGGAATGATGAGCAGGATCCGTGCCGCAGCGGCCGGCGGTGCGGCGGCACCGTCCCGGTACGTGTCGGCCGAAGCCAAGTCCGTATTTATACCCGTACCCAAGCCCATATCGGCCACGTCTGCCTCACCTCCTGACTGCCCGCCTTTGCTATACTTGCCGAGGCTTTTCCTGTACAGGCAGCGGGCCATTTCAAGCTGCGGGGGCGGCCCGGCGAATGCCGATCAGAGCTGTTAAAGTATTTTTTTCAATTGTGTTTCTGGCAATTCTGGCCAGCAACATCAGGCTGATCTCGCATTGGAACGAGAGCCGCGGCGTCTATGACGACATCTGCTATCTCAGGCAGGCGCATCTGTTCCAGCGCTTCGGCTGGCAAGGGCTCGACACCAGCCTCGCCCGTGAAACCGACGGCTATCTCGCGGCCAAGCTGCGCAGCATCGATTTTCCGAACTGGAACGAACCGACGCGGGCACCCTGCCACACCCAGACTGCCGACGGCAGCAAATGGGTGATGACGCCGCCGCCGGGCACGGGTTTCGTGCTGGCGCTGTTCCCGGAGGGGTTCCAGGTCATTCCGCTCTATATGGCGGCGAATTTCATCATCGCGGCCGTTGCGCTGTACGGGCTGTGGCGCGCGCGGGAGCCGTTGTCGTTGACATCAGGCGCATTGTTCGGCGCGCTCTCGATCTACTTCATGATCAATCCGACCAAGGCGAGCTATTCGATGGCGCCGACCATGGTCGTCTGCGCCCTCGCAGGTCTGCTTACCGCGCGGCTGTTCGTCGACGAGGGGAGGCGCCGCGTGCTGATGGTCGCGGCCATCGGCGTCCTGCTCGGCCTGTCCGCGAGCTTCCGGATCGCGAACGTCGTTCTGTCGGCCGGCTATTTCCTGTTCTTCGGATTGTCGTTCCTGATCTGGCGTAACCGCGAGACGTTCGTGTCGGGCCTCGTGCTTGGCCTTTCGTTCCTCGTCGGGCTGTTGCCGGTGTTTGTGGCGAACCTGGTCAATTCGGGCCATCCGCTGGTCTCGGCCTATGGCGGCCAGGATACGGCGCCGCCGAGCCTCGACCCCGCCGTGCTGCTGGCCTATCTCCGCGACACCCAGTTCCCGCTGATCGTGATCGCCTGCGTCGGGACCGCGCTATTGTGGCGCTTCGCTGGCGATGATGGCGTCCGCAAACTCGCGTTGCTGGTGGCAAGCAATCTCGCGCTGAATCTGGCGTTCTTTGCCACGCATCCGGTCTTCACGCAGTATTACGTCATCCCGGCCCTGATGCTGTCGCTCTGGACGCTGCTGTTCGCGGCCGTCCTCAGCCGCGGCCCGGCACGGGAGTTTATCGCCCACGAGCCCGATGGACCGCGGCGCGCCGAGATGTTATCCCGCGTCTGACATTGACGCGTTTTCCTGACGCGAACCGGGGCCCAATTCGCTCGAAGACGCATGCTGCCATGACCGATCTTTCGCTCACCATCCTTCCTGAAGCTGCCGGCGACGCCCAGGCGATCGAGCGGCTGCACGAACGCACCTTCGGCCCCGGCCGCTTCGTGCTCAGCGCCTACCGCATCCGTGAGCACGTCGACCATCTGCTCGAACTGTCCTTCACCGCCCGCATCGGCACGCTCCTGGTCGGCTCTGTCCGGCAGTTGCCAATCCTGGTCGGCGAGACGCAGGCGTTGCTGCTCGGACCGCTCACCGTCGAGCCGCCGTTCCGCGACCGCGGCATCGGCCGTCTCCTGATGGAGCGCGCGCTGAAGGACGCGAAGGAGAAAGGTCACCGCCTGGTGCTGCTGGTCGGCGACGAGCCCTATTACAGCCGCATCGGATTCAAGCCGGTCGCCAAGGGCCGCGTCACCATGCCGGGCCCGGTCGACGCCGCGCGCGTCCTGGTGTTCGAGCTCGTCGACGGCGCCTTCGAGGGCGTATCGGGACAGGTCGGCCCGGACTGGAGCAAGGCGCGGGCAGGGTAGCTACGACGCTCTCTCATGGAGTCTCGACGATGCAGGTGCGTCCCGCTGAGGCCGCTGAGATCGATCATCTCGCGCGGCTGTGGCACGACACCTGGCATGGGTCGCATGCCTCGCTTGCGCCGCCCGAGCTGGTCCGCCTCCGCACCCTCCCGAATTTTCGCGATCGGCTCGCGGCCATGCTTCCCAACATCAGCGTCGTCGGCCCGGCCGGCACGCCTTTGGGCTTCTGCGCCATCAGGGGCGACGAATTGTACCAGCTCTTCGTGTCGTTCGAGGCGCACGGCGCGGGTGTGGCTGCTGCACTGATCGCCGACGCCGCGGCCCGGCTCGCCGCGCGCGGTGTGGAGCTGGCGTGGCTCGCATGTGCGGTCGGCAATGCGCGCGCTGTGCGGTTCTACGAAAAGAGCGGCTGGCGCAACGCCGGCAGGTTCGTGATGTTTTCGGAGACGTCGAACGGGCCTTTCCCCAAAGACCAATGGCGCTTCGAGAAGCGGCTGGGAGCCCCGTAAGACGCGAGAATTTCCCCAACGTCGCGAGCTGATCCTGGCATCCCATTTGCTGAGCCTGCAAGAAACCGCAGCCCCGCAATTGGGTCTGTCCCAGATTGAGGCGATAACATGCAACCGACGTTCCGTTCCGACGCAGCTGCGTCCCTTCACCTCCATGCGCTCATCTCCGACCTGCGCTGGCGTATCCAGATGCTCGAGGCCGATATCCGGGACGAGGAACGCAAGGCCGGAAATGCCGACCCCGGCAGCGAAACCTATCCCATGCTTGCTTTGACGCTGCGGGCCCGGCTGGACAATCTGCGCGCCTCGACCGCGATGCTGGAGCAGCGGTCGGAACATTCGTCCGCACGCGCGGCCTGAGCGGCTTCGACACGCTGGCGCCCCGTCGCGCCGAAGACGCGTCGGTCGCAACGGCACCTGCGCGACGTATGTCGGGGCCCTTGGGCCCCGACTGCAGCCAAAGCTGGAACTTCAAGTCTAGAACTTGAAATTGGCGAACGCCCTGACGCCGATGCCTGGCATCAGGACCTCGTCCTTGGTGTAGGACACCGAGTTGCGGATGTTCGCGTTGAGGAGATTGTTGCCGACGATGCCGGCCATCATCTCGCGCGCGCCGAACCAGTTGCGGTCGAGCTTGGTCTTGTAGCTGACCTCGGCCTTCAACAAATTATAGCCCGCCGTCGGCGTCTCCGCGATCACGGCGACGTCGTTCTGTGCGAAGGCGTGCAGCAGATTGACACGCATCAGCCAGTTGTCGTCGCGCCAGAACACGCCGCCTCCCATCCGCAACGGTGGAATGCGCGGCACGTTGGTGCCGTCGGTGAAGGTGGCGCGGACGAAGTCGAGCTGGTTCTCGATGCCCCAGATGCCGCCCCGGAATGCCCCCACATCGAGCTGCGACTGGAATTCGCCGCCGCGGAAATTCGCATTGCGTTGCGAGTAGACCGCCTGGTTCAACTCGGCGCCCGGCGTGCCGCAGGACGCAAAATCGTCGTCGCACATCACGCCGGTGAGGCGACGATAGATGAAGTTGTCGAAGTGCGTGTAGTAGACGGTCGCCTCGAAGCGGAACGGCCCCGTCGCCTTGCGCACGCCGACCTCGACCGACTTCGCGGTCTCGATGGTGAGGTTCGGATTGCCGATGTCGAACGTCGCGGTCGCGTCATGGGCGCCGCGGGAAAACAGCTCGGCCGCCTTCGGCGCGCGCTCGACATATTGCGCGGTGATGCTGCCGACCATGCCGCCCGGCAGGTCCTGCAACAGGCCGATGCTGCCGCTCTTCGGCGTGAAGGACGGATTGCGCGCAATGCCCACCTGCGGCGTGCCGTCGGGCAGGTAATCCGCCGGGAAGTTCGGCGTCGTGCCGTGCAGCTCGACATGCTCGATGCGGCCGGCGATCTGCGCCCGCGTCGCCTCCGTGAACTTGAATTCATTGAAGGCGTAACCGGCAACGCGCGTGTTGTTGTTCGGGTCCCACAATCCGTTGAACAGCGTGCCGGGATTGTCCGGGCTTGGCGCCGTCAGCTCCTGATGCCCGACCTGGAAGCCCAGCGCCGTCGTCACTTCGGCAAAGCGCGCGTTGAACGGCATCAGCTGCACCTCGGTGCGGATCTCCTGCTCCTTGTTGGTGAAGGTCTGCCTGATGCCGTCGCTGTTGAGATCGGCGGGATCGGCGAGGCCGATCTCGTTGTGCCGGTAGTCGGTCGCGCCGGCCCAGAAGCGGACCGCATCGATCGCGGCCGCGTCGGGGTGGTACTCGCCCTTGACGTTGATCTTGGTCTGGTGGCCGTCGATCCGCGTGTTGTGGTCGGCGCCGTCGATGCCGGGGATGTGGTAGAGCGAGTCGTTCTGCGTGATCGACGCGCCGATATAGCCGCCCTGGAAGAAGTAGGAGCCGCCGATCGAGGCGCCGTCCGAGCGCGTCGCCGAGTTGGGCTGGCGGCCGTTCACGGGCCGCGACGGGTCGTTCAGATAGGGATAGCCGGGGATCGCATAGTCCGACGTCGTGCGGCCATAGGCGTCGGCATGGAACGCAAAATTGCCGCCGCCGGTATCGAGCAGCACGCCGCTCTCGACACCGCGATCGACCGAGCTGAACGCGGTGCGTGTTTCGGCGGTGACGCAAGGCGATGTTGCGGCCGCTGCAAGCGGCGCCTTGGTCGGCAGGCCGTAAGTCTGGAACGATGGCGCGCAGGACGGCAGCGCATCCGGAATCCGGTTGTTGGTGGCGCTGACGACGCCGCCGATCGAGGTCGAGCCGTAGCGCAAGGCCGCCGGCCCGCGCACCACCTCGATCTGGTTGGTCGCGAGCGGATCGATCGGGACGAAATGATCCTCGCCGAGGTCGGAAGCGCCGTTCGCATTGGTGCCGTTCTCGACGATGCCGACGCGGTTGACGTCGAGGCCGCGGATGATCGGCCGGCTGGAGGCGCCGGGCGCAAAGCTCGAGCCGGTGATACCGGGCTTGGAGAACAGGAGGTCGCCGAGCTGGCCGCCGCCCTCGCGGCGGATCTCCTCGTTCGGCACCACGGTGACGGTGGCAAACTGGTTGGTCACAATAGGCAGCACGCCCTGTTGAGATGCGGCCGTCGCCGGCGCGGCCGGCGTGGCTTCTGCCGTGCGCTGCTGGCTGCGCGATCGCCCGGAGCGCGCGACGCGGACCGGGCTGCGGGTCGGCACCACCCTGCGCACGATGGGGCTCGGGGCGGTCACGGTGACGGACGGGATCTCGGTCGAGGACTTATCTTGTGCAGGTTCTTGGGCGAATGCCGAGGTGGCGGCGGCGCCGAGCAGGAGCAGGCTTGCTCCACCCAGACGCTGCGCGCGTCGCAATTCAAATGACATGGTCCTGATTCCAGTCAGGCGCCGTCCGAAGGCTTTGCTGTTGATCGGTGGCGGCCTGCCGTCGCAGCGCGACGGAATTCGACTTCAACTGCTCCCGGGCAGCCGCCTGAAGGCGGCGAGCCCGGGCATGATCAAGCAATGTTGGAAGTCAGGACGCGGGAGGGGCGCGGGGCTGGAACGCCGTGCCGGCCGATTTCAGATGAAGGAATTCGGCATCAGTGGTGCGGTAGAGCAGGTCGATCGCCTGCGGCAGCAGCAGCAGAGGTGGCGTTGCGGACACCACGGTGCCCGCCATCGCGACGACGGCGCAGATCGCGCAATTGTCCTCGCCCGGCTGCTCGCGGTCGGGGACCCCTGGTGATTGCTTCTCGACCGCGGCGCGGTCGATTGAGGCAACGCCCTTGCCGCTGTCGATCTGCTGAAGCGAGGACTGGGCGAGGGGAGCCGCCTGGGCGAACCAATGGCTATGGCCGAATGTCAGCGCGAGCTGCACCAGCATCGCGAACAACGCGAGCCGGGCGCCGTGCCTGATGTTCGACCGGAACCACTTCATCTGGAAAAGCCACCCCACATCGCGAGGCACCAATCCCCTGATGCCGCGATGTTATAATGTAACATCGCCCGATCGCTCAGCGGATGTCAACGGTGGTCCGACTGGCTGTCGCAGACAGCCAACCCGATGTGTCGTTCCGGCAACTAGGCAGCTTGCTGTGGCCCATCCTTCGAGACGCCCGCCTGCGGCGGGCCCTCAGGATGAGGTCGGAGTGCGTGGCTGCAATTTGGACAAGCAAAGCTGCCGCTCAGCCTCATCCTGAGGAGACCGCGAAGCGGTCGTCTCGAAGGACGAGGCGCTTGCTCAGACCCCGCCAAGCTCACATGCGATATTCCGCCTCCACAGGGCGGCGGGAACGGAGAGAGCGCTGATCGTCAGCGCCCCTCGCGCACCCACGTCGCTGCAAACGCGCCGAGCAGCAGCAACAGGCCGATCAGGCCGGCGAAGATCGGCAGCACGCCGACGCCCTTCACCACGCTGGCGTCGCGCATCCTGACGCCCATCCAGCCGTCGCCGGCGAAGACGCTCGTCGAGCGCACCGGCACGATGCGCGGCAGCTCGACGCTGTTGCCGTCGACCACGCGGACGGCGTTGCCGCCGGTCGCCTGCGTCAGCGGCTTCAGGGTGTCGGTGGTGGATGTAACTTCCGAAAACTCCTTCGGATTGGTCGGGCCGACATTGATCAGCGCCTTCAGCGTGCCGTCGGTGGCCTGCCACAGGCCGAGCTCGCTCGCCGGCAGCCTGGCGCGCCACTCGCCGGGATCGCCGGGACTGAGCGTCAGGTCCTGCGACACGCCCGACGGCGACGTCACGCTGACCGGCTGGACGCTGTCCGACATGGTCTGGCGCACCACCACGAGGTCCTTGCCCTGCACCTGGAGGCGCAGCGCCTCTTCGTCGAGGTCCGGCTGCTTCATCAGCCAGTGCGACATCCGCCGCAGCAAGTCGAGATGCGGACCGCCGCCTTCATAGCCGCGCGCCCACAGCCAGATGTGGTCGGACAGCAGCAGCGCGACGCGGCCCTCGCCGAAGCGCGAGAGGAACAGCAGCGGCTTGCCGTCGACGCCGGTCATGACAGGCGGGTTGACGGCGTTGCGGGTGTCGACGGTGCGGAAGAAGCGGCTCCAGTGCGGCGGCTCGGAGGCGGAGCCTTCGAGGCCGCGCGTGACGGGATGGCGTTTGCCGATCTCGGACAGATGCGCATAGAACGGCTTCTCGGTCACGCCGACAGGCTCTGCCGGCAGCACCGAATCCAGCGGCGTGCGCCAGATGCTGGTGTTGGAGGCATAGTCGGGGCCGGCCGAGACCAGCACCGCGCCGCCCGCGCGGACGTAGCGCGCGATGTTGTCGAAATAGGCGATCGGCAGCACCCCCTGGCGGGCGTAGCGGTCGAAGATGATCAGCTGGAATTCGTTGATCTTCTGCTGGAACAGCTCGCGGGTCGGAAACGCGATCAACGACAGCTCGTTGATCGGCGTGCCGTCCTGCTTCTCCGGCGGACGCAGGATGGTGAAGTGCACGAGATCGACGCTGGCGTCGGACTTGAGCAAATTGCGCCAGGTGCGCTCGCCGGAATGCGGCTCGCCAGAGACCAGCAGCACGCGCAGCTTGTCGCGCACGCCGTCGATGGCGACGACCGCGCGGTTATTCACCGGCGTCAGCTCGCGCTCGAGCGGCGAGGCCTCGATCTCGACGATGTTCGGGCCGGCATGCTTGATGTCGACGTCGACGCTTGCGCTCTGGCCGCTCGATAGCGTGCGCTCGCTCAGGACCTCGCCGTCCCTGCGGATCGTGACCTTGGCGCGTTCGCCGGTGACGCCCTGGTCGTCGAGGCGGTAGGTGATGGTCTGGCTCTGCCCGACGATGCCGAAGCGCGGCGCGGCCGTGATCGCGATGCGGCGGTCACGCTCGTCCTTCTGTCCGGTGATCAGCGCCTGCACCGGCGCCTGGAAGCCGAGCCCGGCGGCGTTGGCCGGAATGTCGTGGACCCGGCCGTCGGTGATCAGGAATGCGCCGGCGACGCGATCGACTGGCACGTCCGACAGTGCGGAGGCGAGGGCGCCGAACAGCTTCGTGCCGTCGGTTTCGCCGTCGGCCTGTCCGGCGTCGACGACGCGGACCTCGAGGCCCTTGATCTTCTTCAGGCTGTCGACCAGTGCTTCCTGCGCCTGTGCGGCTTCCTTGTTGCGGTTGCCGAAATTCTGGCTCGGGCTCTTGTCGACGACGACGGCGGCGACCGAGGTGAGCGGATCGCGGTCCTCGCGCGTGAACGAGGGATTGGCGAGCGCCAGCAGGAACAGTGTCAGCGCGGCCACGCGCACGGCGGCGCCGCGCGCGCGCGCAAGCAGCAGCACGAGCGCAACGACGACGATCGCGGCCAGCGCGAGCCACAGGACGATCGCGGGAACAAGCGGCGTGAAAGCGATGCCGTAATTCATGTCGATCCTATTGCCCCAACCGTTCGATCAGGGCCGGTGCGTGCACCTGGTCGGCCTTGTAGTTGCCGGTCAGCGTGTACATCACGATGTTGGCGCCGGCGCGGTAGGCGAATTCGCGCTGGCGGGCGTCGCCGCCGGCCATCGGCAGCATGAACTGGCCGTCGAGCCGCTGGGCCCAGGCGCCGGCCAGATCGTTCGAGGTGATGATGATCGGCGAGACGCCGTCGCCGCCGCGGGCCGGCCGCTGCGCGCTGTCCTCGTCCTCGTCGCGCGGCAATGCCTCGACCCAGGTCTGGCCGGTGCTGAAGCGGCCGGGGAAGTCGCGCAGCAAATAGAAGGTCTTGGTCAGCACGTGCTCGCGCGGCACCGGTTCGAGCTCGGGCACGTCGAGCGACGAAAGGATCTCGCGTAGCGTCTGCATGGCCGGGGTCTGCGCGGCGCCGTTCTCGCCGGGTGGGGCTTCGATCGCGTCGCGGGTGTCGAACAGCACGGTGCCGCCCTGCTTCATGTAGGCGTCGATCTTGTTGATGGCGTCCTGCGGCGGCTTGGGTGCGCCGGGCACGATCGGCCAGTAGATCAGCGGGAAGAAGGCGAGCTCGTCGCGGCCGGGGTCGATGCCGACGGGATCGCCGGCCTCGAGCGCGGTGCGCTGTGCCAGAAACTGCGTCAGCCCGGACATGCCGGCCTTGACGATGGAATCGACGTCGGCATTGCCGGTGACGACATAGGCGAGGCGGGTCTGCGACACCGCCTTCATCGCGAACTCGTCGGAGGCGCTGTCGGCATGCGAGGGCGCGGGCACGAGTGACACGGCGCCTGCAAGCGCCAGTCCGAACACGATCATCGCGGTCGCAGCGCGCCGGCGCAGCAGCGCGGCGATGCCGCCGCCGAGCACCGCGACGATGATGGCGTCGATCAGGAACAGCGCGAGCGCGGTCGACAGCAGCCAGCCGCGCAAGTCGCGCGGCTCGGCATTGGTGTAGGTCGCGTGCCGGGCGCGCAGGCTCGCGGTGTTCAGCGCGGCGATGCGGTCGGAGGCGGCGAGCGTGTTCACGGCGAGCGGTCCTTCTGCCGGACCGTAGAAGCCGGGCGGATGATCGGGCGTGGCGCGGTCGCGATAATCCGCGGGCAGCGGTTTTGCGGTCGCCGGCGGCGGCCCGAACGCGCCAAAACCGTCGAGGATGTGCAGCGGCGCTACCGTCTCGGTGGTTGCTTCGCCGGCAACGCCAGGACCCGGCTTGGCGGTGTAGCCGGACATGTCGACGACCCGGCGCAGCATTTCGACGAAGGTGCCCGACATCGGCAGATCCGACCAGCGCATGTCGGCGCTGACATGGAACAGGCTGACCATGCCCTTGCCGCGATGCTCGCCCGTGACGAGCGGCGTTCCGTCTTCCAGCGAGGCCCAGCTCTTGGTGGCGAGCACCGCGTCGGGCTCGGCCAGGACCTGCCGGCTGATGGTGACGTCCTTGGGGACCGCGACGCCGGCAAAGGGACCGTCGGCGGCGAAGGATGCGAGATGCTGGGGCTTCTCCCAGGTCAGGCTGCCGCCGAGGGTGCGGCCGCCCTTGCGCAGCTTGACCGGAACCAGATCGTCCTCGGCCTGCGCGAGGCGAGGACCGGCGAACCGCACCAGCACGCCGCCCTGATCGATCCAGGCGTTGAGGCGCTCGCGGATTTCGGGGGCGACGGTGCCGACATCGGCGAGGATGATCATCGGCAGCTTCTGGTCGAGGAATTGCGTGATGCCCTGCTGCGGCGAGCCGCGGTCGGCGAGCCGCACATCGGCGAACGGTGCCAGCGCGCGGGTGAGGTAGAAGGTCGGCGCCAGCAGCGGCTGCGCGGTTTCGCTGGTCGTGCCGGTGACGATGCCGATGGCGCGGCGGCGCCAGCGCTTGTCCAGCAGCTGCACCGCGCCGGCCGAGCGCTCGCCCGATATGTCGAGCCGCGTGATGTCGTTGCGCAGTTCGACCGGCAGGTCGAACGAGGCTTCGGTTTCCTTGTCCTGCGGGCCGAACGAATAACGGGCTTCGCCGATCGGCGAGGCCTTCTGGTCCAGCGCGCGCACGGTGCCTGCCGCGATGCCGCTGTCGGTGCGCAGCACCTTCACCGTCATCTTCGCGGCGGCGTTCTCGGCGGCGACCAGCGCCAGCGGGGAGGACGTGCCGCCTTCGAACACCGTCAAGCTGCGATCTCCGATGGTCTTGCCGAGGCCTTGCACGAAGTCCTCGCCGCGGCCGGTATCGACACCGTCCGAAAGCCAGGCGATCTCGCAGTCGCCGGTGGCCTTCAGGAAACGGTCGATCGCGGTGAGGGTTTCAACGCGATCGATCGAATAGGGCTTTGGCGCGAGCTGGCGCAGCGCGACGCGCGCAGCACCCGCCGGCATCAGGGTGATGTCGCGGTTCGGTTCGGACAGCGGCACCAGCGCGATCGCGCGGCGGTCGTTGTCGGCATTGGCGATCAGCTCGTCGGCGGCCTTGACCCTGATATCCCAGTGCGATGCGGCGCTCCAGCCGTCGTCGAACATGATCATCAGCGGCGCCTTGCTGCCGGCGAGGCCTGTTTGCGGATTCCAGATCGGGCCGGCGGCGGCGAAAATGACGAGGGCCGCAGCCAGGAGCCGCAATGCGGTCAGCCACCACGGCGTCCGCGAGGGCGTCTCTTCCCTTGGTGCGATGTCGAACAACAGGCGCGTCGGCGGAAACTCGATGCGGCGCGGCCGCGGCGGCATCACGCGCAAGAGCCACCACAGCACGGGCAGGCTGACGAGGCCGATCAGCAGCAGCGGTTCGGTGAAGGCGAGCGGCAATCCCATCATGCGGCGGGCCCCGCCTTGATCGTCGTGGTGCGGGCGCCCGACTTGCTCACCTGCATGCCGGCATGCAGGAACAGCAGGAGCTCGGCGGCGGAGCGGTCGGTCGCGTGCGTCGTGAACAGCCAGTCGAGCTTGTTGGTCTCGGCGCGGATCTGGTCGCGGTGCAGCGCGAGTCGCGCGGTGTAATCCTGCGCCCAGCTCTCGGCGCGGCCGGCGGTGATCATGCCGAAGCCTTCCGGCTCGACGAACTCGACACGTCCGGAATAGGGGAACGACTCTTCGGCGGGATCGACGATCTGCACCATCGTGCCGTGGGCGCCGGAGCCGGAGAGCCCTGCGAGCGTCGTCCTGATCTCCGCGATCGGCGACCAGAAATCCGACAGCACGATGGTTTCGGCCAGCGCCGAGGGGACGAAGGACGGCGGCAGGCTCAGCCGGTCGGCATCGTCATGCAACATCGCCTGCGCCATCTTGTCGATCACGCTGCGGCTCGCGGTCGGCGCCATCAGTCCGGGAATGCCGACGCGTTCGCCGCCCGTGACCAGCAGCTCGGCCAGCGCGAAGGCGACGATCAGCGTGCGTTCCAGCTTGGATTCGCGCGCGCCCTTCGAGGCGAATGCCATCGACGGCGAACGATCCGGCCAGATCCAGACCGTATGCGCGGCCTCCCATTCCTGCTCGCGGACATAGAGATGGTCGTCGCGCGCCGAGCGCCGCCAGTCGACATTCTGCGATGGCTCGCCCGAGACGAAGCGGCGGTACTGCCAGAAGCTTTCGCCGGAGCCGGCGCGACGCCGTCCGTGCAGGCCGTGAATGACGTTGGCGGCGATACGGCGGGCCTCAAGCACCAGACGCGGGAGCGAAGCGGCGAGCGTGCGGCTTTCACCGTCGGCACGTCGGATCGCGATGATCTCCTTTGCTGTGTGCCCGTTCTCTGCGGCCATCAACCGATCCGTGCCTTCAATTGTTTGATCACGTCCGGAATCGTCCGGCCTTCGGCGCGCGCCTGGAACGTCAGCGCCATGCGGTGCTTCAGCACGGGCTCGGCGAGGTCGAGCACGTCGTCGATCGACGGCGCAAGGCGTCCGTCGATAAGCGCGCGTGCGCGCACGGCGAGCATCAGGGATTGGCTGGCGCGCGGGCCGGGGCCCCAGGCGATGAACTTGCCGGTCTCGCCGCTCTCCTCGCCCGGACGGGCCGAGCGGACCAGCGACAGGATCGCCTCCACCACGGAATCGCCGACCGGCAGGCGGCGGATCAGCCGCTGCGCGGTGATCAGCGCATCCGCGGTCATCGATCCCTTCGCCAGCGTCTCCTCGGCACCGGTGGTCTCGAACAGGATGCGGCGCTCGGCGTCGCGATCGGGATAGTCGACGTCGATTTCCATCAGGAAGCGGTCGAGCTGGGCTTCCGGCAGCGGATAGGTGCCTTCCTGCTCCAGCGGGTTTTGCGTGGCGAGCACGTGGAAGGGCTTGGGCAGATCATGCCGCGCGCCGGCGACGGTGATGTGCTGCTCCTGCATCGCCTGCAGCAGCGCCGACTGCGTGCGCGGGCTGGCGCGGTTGATCTCGTCGGCCATCAGCAGCTGTGCGAACACCGGACCTGCAATGAAGCGGAAGGCGCGCCTGCCAGCGGTGCTCTCGTCGAGCACTTCGGCGCCGAGAATGTCCGACGGCATCAGGTCGGGCGTGAACTGGATGCGCTTGGCATCGAGACCGAGCGTGACACCGAGCGTCTCGACCAGCTTGGTCTTGGCAAGGCCGGGCACGCCGATCAGCAGCGCATGGCCGCCGGAGAGGATGGTGACGAGCGTGTTCTCGATCACGCGATCCTGGCCGAAGATGACGGAGGCGATCGCCTCTTTCGCCGCGCGAATCTGGCTCGACACCTGCTCGGCCGAACGGACGATTCCGTCTTCCAGCTTCTCGACACTTTCCGCCATCCGTCAGCTCCTTAAAGTCCGCCACGCGGCTCGCTTGCGTCGTCAGATCATCACAAGTCGCACATGGGCCCTATGCTAGACTTGCAGGAAGGCCATGTATTCGTTGAATTAACCTATCCCCACCTTATCGGCTTAGGGATATGTAGGGCATCACGAAGTGGCGACCTCCGCACCGGACTAATCCGGAGTGGAACCGCGCACCCGGGTACAACGTAAACCTGCACCAATCGTGCCAAATGACAGAGTCAGGGCAAACCATGGCGAAGCAAGGGCAGAGCGCCGATCGAGGTCTTGAGGGGCTGACTGCCGCCGCCACAAGTGCAGCCAATGCCGAAGGCGCCAAAAAGGGCCTGCCTCCGGTGCATCTGTGGAATCCGCCGTTTTGCGGCGATCTCGACATCCGAATCGCATCAGATGGTACCTGGTTCTACATGGGCACGCCAATCGGCCGTCACGCCCTGGTCCGCCTGTTCTCGACCATCCTCAAGCGCGAGGGCGACAAGCATTTCCTGGTCACGCCGGTGGAGAAGGTCGGCATTCGCGTCGACGACGCGCCGTTCATGGCGGTCGAGATGCTCAGGAGCGGCGAGGACAACCATCGCGTGCTCAGCTTCCGCACCAATGTCGACGACTGGGTCACCTGCGACGCCGCGCACCGGCTGCGTTTCGAGCAGGCGAGGGACGGCGGGCTGACGCCATACCTGCATGTCCGCGCCGATCTCTGGGCCAAGGTCACCCGCGCGCTCTACTACGATCTGGTTGACATGGGTGAGGAGCGGATGGTCGATGGCCAGCCGATGTTCGGCGTCGAGTCGGCCGGCGAATTCTTCGCCATGGCCGATGCGGAGCAGGTGAGGGCCGCGCTTTGAGCAAGCTTATCCTGAAGAGCGGTCCGGTCGTGATCGGCGCGGAGGATTTCTTCGCCCGATCCAGGGCGAAGCTCGGCTTCGACGTGCCGCCCGGCCTCTACGATCCGAACGTCATCCCCGCCTCGGGCGATCCCGGCACCGACAAGATGCTTGAGATCGTCGCGCGCGAGCAGCCGGTGCGCCCCGCGGCGGTCCTGATCGCCGTGGTCGACCATCCCGAGCCGACCGTCCTGCTGACGCAGCGCTCGGCGCATCTCAACGACCACGCCGGCCAGATCGCTTTCCCCGGCGGCAAGATCGACGCGACCGATACCTCGCCGCTCGATGCGGCGCTGCGCGAGGCCGAGGAGGAGGTCGGCCTGTCCAGAGACTTCGTCGAGCCGATCGGCTATCTCGATCTCTACGGCACCGCTTTCGGCTTCCGCATCCTGCCGACGGTCGCGAGGGTCCGGCCGGGCTTCGAGCTCACCATCAACCATTCCGAGGTTGATGACGCCTTCGAGGTGCCGCTATCCTTCCTGATGAACCCGGCGAACCACCAGGTGCACAGCAAGGAATTCCGCGGCATGGAGCGCTTTTACTACGCCATGCCGTTCGCGGAGCGCTACATCTGGGGTGCGACGGCCGGAATGCTGCGTGTGCTGTATGAGCGGATCTATTCATCATGATCCGGCCGGTTCTGACCGAGATCGGAATCTTCCTCATCCCCTTTGCCGTCTATGCGCTGTTCCTGGCCGCCACGCGGTCCGGCCTGTTCGCGCGATCGTCCTGGCCGGTCGCCATCGTCGCGCGCCTTGCGCTCGCCGCGATCGTGCTGGTGATCGCCGGGCTGGTTGGGCTGGCGCATTTCTCCGGCGCCGCGCCGGATTCGACCTACGTTCCCGCCCATATCGAGAACGGCAGGCTCGTGCCGGGCGTGGAAAAATAGGGGCTGGACGATGAGCGCAGAGCCGTTACTCGCCAATGCGCCCTGGCTGACCTCCGGCGGGACGGCGCGCGTCCTGGCGCTGCTCAACGCCGACGGCGAGGAAGCGCGCGTGGTCGGCGGCGCCGTGCGCAATGCGCTGCTCGGTCTCGTGCCCGGCGACATCGACATCGCGACCACGGCCTTGCCGGACGAGGTGATGCGGCGCGCCAAGGCTGCCGGCATCAAGAGCGTGCCGACCGGCATCGACCACGGCACCGTCACGCTGGTCGTCGACAGCGAGCCTTACGAGGTCACGACGCTGCGCGAGGACACCGAGACCTTCGGCCGCAAGGCCAGGGTCGCGTTCGGCCGCGACTGGGTGAGGGACGCCGAGCGGCGCGACTTCACCATGAACGGCCTGTCGGTCGATGCGACCGGTGTCGTGCATGACTATGTCGGCGGCATCGCGGACGCCGCCGCGCGGCGCGTGCGCTTCATCGGCGATCCCGGCCAGCGCATTGCCGAGGATTATCTTCGTATCCTGCGCTTCTTCCGCATTCATGCCGCCTTCGGCGCCGGCGAGCCCGACCGCGACGGCTATCTCGCCTGCATCCGCGGTCGCGCGGGACTTGCGAGCCTGTCGGCCGAGCGGGTGCGCATGGAGATGCTGAAGCTGCTGGTCGCTCACGGCGCACCTGATGCCGCGGTCGCGATGGCGGATGGCGGGTTGCTGCAGGCGCTGAGCGGGGGCGTCGTTTATACCGGACCGCTGTCGGCCATGATCGCGATCGAGCGCGAGCTTGGCCTCGACGCAAGCAGCACGCGGCGGCTGGCCGCGCTGACGGTCGCCGTGACCGAAGATGCGAGGCGCGTCGCGACGCGCTTTCGCCTCTCCAACGCCGAGGCCAAGGCGCTGGATTCGATGGGGCACCGCTGGTGGCGCTTCGCCACCAAGGACGAGGCCAATGCGCGGCGGCTGCTCTACCGGCTCGGCGCGGAGCGCTATCACGATCGCGTGTTGCTTGGTTGGGCGCGAGCCGGCGGCGACGTCGGATCGTCGCGCTGGCGTGCGCTTGCCGAGCTGCCGCAGCGCTGGATTGCGCCGAAATTTCCGCTGAAGGCCGCGGACTTCATCGCACGCGGCATGGCGGAAGGCCCTGCGCTCGGACATGTGTTGACGCTCGCCGAGGACGCTTGGCTTGCGGCGGATTTTCCCCTAGAGGAAGCCGCACTCGCTTCCATCGCCGATCAAGCTGCGGCACGCGTCAGCCGCGATGAGAGAACGTGACCATCGTCTCAGGCTTCGCCGATATCTCGGTCTTTCAGCTTCTGCTGGTCGCGTTGATGGCGTTGTTTGCTTCGATCATCGGTGGTCTCGCCGGCTACGGCACCGGCGCCTTGATGCCCTTGGTGCTGGTGCCGCTGGTCGGCGCCGAGCCCGTGGTGCCGATCATCGCGATCTCGGCGATCTTCACCAATTCGAGCCGCGCGCTCGCCTACGTCCGTTACGCCGATCGTCGCCGCGCGCTGATCGTGCTGGCCTGCGCGGCGCTGACGACCGCGCTCGGCGCCTACGGCTACACGCGCCTCACCAATGCGGGCGCCGCGCTGGTGATCGGCTCCATGCTGATCCTGAGCGTGCCGCTGCGCCGCGTCCTCCGCCGCCGCGAGGTCCGGATCGGCGACACCGGCCTTGCCGCCGGCTCCGTCGGCTACGGCGTGCTGGTCGGCGGCACCTCGGGCTCCGGCGTGATCCTGCTGTCGCTGCTGATGGCCGCAGGCCTCGAAGGCGCCGCCGTGATCGCGACCGACGCGATGATCTCGCTCGGCACCGGCCTGATCAAGATCTCCGTGTTCGGCCTCGCCGGCGCGGTGAATGCGCAGGTGCTCGCCTTCGCGCTGCTGATCGGCGCGATTGCGATCCCCGGCGCGTTCCTCGCAAAAGCCTTCGTCGAGCGGATGCCGGTGCACATCCACACCGCGATCCTCGACGTCGCCGTCATCACGGGCGGGCTGGTGATGATCTCGGCTGCCGCGAAGCAGCTCATCGCGTAGGTAACCCGGCCCCAACTGGCCTTCGCGCCGCGATGCGGATCGAAGCTCGTCCAGGACGTGACTCCGTTGCGCTCGAGCGCAGCGCCATATGGCTACCGCCATCCGCTCGAACCTTCGCAAATCACCTCGCGCTCAGCATCCGCTCGGCGGCGCGGCCGGCCGTCAACCCGATGCAATGGCTATCAACGTGCGCAGTCGTGCGCTGGCGGCGAGCCGGTTTCGCGCGATGTGATTACCTCGACCGTGACATTGCGACATCCCGCCTTGGCCAGATACGGTAGGCAGCGAGGATTTTGATCGGAAGAGCGCGGCGGACGTAACCGGCCTGACGATCCTGAACGGCCCCGACGTACAATATCGTCGGGGCCGTTTATTATTGTGGCGGGATCAACGATGGCTCGTGAGGCGTTCCTTCACCACGTCGACCAATCGGTCATTTGCTGCGCTGCTTCGCGCTAGCTAGCCTCTCTGCACGTTCACTTTGGGCTCCGTACAATTACGGCCGTTAGCGCTGGGTTGCGCTGCGAAACACGGGTGTTGCGACATCGACGCGCTTTCGTCCGGATTCGGCTTGCTCGAAACGGATCGTTAGCTTTCATGTGGCTAGCTGGTCGCGTGCCGATTTACCGCCGATTGCGGCACATTGGAATGGGAATGCCGGCCCCGGCTGTCCTCCCAACCTGCGGCTGGGGCCGTTTTGAACTTGCGCTGCATCGTTCAACCCGGTCCACAACCATGTTCAGAGGCATTGCTATAGCGCTGTTCGGAATGGGCATCTTTTCCCAGCTGGATCAAGCGCTCTTCTATGGCCGCAATACTGACGCCGCGCTCAAGCTTGTGCGGGAGATTGGCCGCGGCTTTGGGCTGTAAGGTTCAGCGCCGAACCTCAAGCAGGACGAGGCGCGCGCGGGATATCCGATCGGACCCAGCATCCTTTCGCTGCGCGCCGACGCGCCTGGCAAACTTTGCTCTTTGGTTTTGGTCGATCACCCATAAGCGGTCGTGACGTGGCAGCTCGACGAGCAGCAAAGCGCATCCGATACACTGTCTCGCAAAGCGCGAGATGCTCACCTCATTGGCTCAATTCGCTACCGAATGCCGGGCTGGCGTCACAGCTCTCGCGAGAGGCGTCGGCGAAATCGAAAAAGGTCAGTCAGTTATTCCAGGCCGCTCTTGAGATCAGATGCACGTGCAGCACAGGGAAAAAGGGCCACTGGCACAAACTGCATACTGGTTGGACACGGACGTTTCCTGCTTGAGTCACTGTGGCTCTTTGGTCGCAGTATTCTTCTTTTTCCCGGCAGATCGATCCTGACTGAATTTACGTGGTGAGCCCCGCCCGCTTCAAGGTTACGATGCGCCAGGATTTATTCGGAGGCGACATACTTACGGAGCAGGATATGACAGCGAGAATTGCACTCGCCGCGGCGAAAAGCGGGCGGCCAATCTCAGCAAGTCGACGCAGACTCGGCATAGCCGCAAGCGTCCTGACGTCCGCCATCATCTCGTTTTCCCCTTGTGCGTTGGCCGACGAAAACGGCATCAGCTTCTGGGTCCCCGGGTTCTTTGGAAGCCTCGCGGCCACGCCGCAGCAGCCGGGTTGGTCGCTCGCGAATATTTACTACCATACCTCCGTATCCGCCGGCGCCGACGTCGCGCGTGCGCGTGAGTTCACGCTCGGCAGGGTTCCGGGCAACGTTACCCTCAACGCAAATCTGAATTTGAGCGTCAACTCCACCGGCGATCTTGGCTTTGTGGTCCCGACCTATGTATTCGCGACGCCGGTGCTCGGCGGCCAGGCGTCGGTGTCCCTCCTCGCAGCCTATGGCGTCGTCGGCACCAGCCTGGCGGGGACCTTGTCGGGCGTGCTCACTGGCCCGTTCGGCAATAGCATCCCCTTCGCGCGGTCCGACACGATCAGCGACACGACATGGGGCTTTGCGGATGTGGCGCCGGTCTTCCAAATGAAATGGAACGCCGGTGTCCACAACTACATGGCCTATGTCATGGGCGGCATCCCGATTGGCGCTTACGAATCCACGCGCCTGTCAAACCTTGGCATCGGACACGGCTCGATCGACGCCGGCGGCGGTTACACCTATTTCGATCAGCAGGCCGGCCACGAGTTTTCCGGCGTGCTCGGCTTCACCTACAATTTCAAGAATCCTGCAACGCAGTATCAGAGCGGCGTCGACATGCACTTCGACTGGGGTGCATCGCAGTTCCTCTCGAAGCAGGTCCTGGTTGGCCTCGTGGGCTATGTCTACAAGGAGCTCGGCTGCGACAGCGGTTCAGGTGACCGTGTCGGCTGCTTCCGGTCCCAGGTGGTTGGCGTCGGCCCCCAGATCGGATTCCTTTTTCCGGTCGGAGACATGCAGGGCTATGTCAATCTCAAGGCTTACGGCGAGTTCGCTGCGGAAAACCGGCCATCGGGCTGGAATACCTGGGTCACCTTCTCTGTCTCGCCGCCGGCGCCCGGAGCGCCTCCGACAACAAAACCCGTCGTCAGGAAATATTAGGGTCAACCAAGCGACGGCTGGTCAGTAACTCAAGCGCGATCCTGCGCCGCTGACCATGTCTGCATTTGGCAGATTTTGTTGCAAAGGTCTTTTGGCGCGACGAACGAAAAGTTTTGGGGCACTGACGCGCGAAGCGCGTGACGACGCGATGAGAGCCCTCGCGGAACGCGTTTGCGCGGAAATCATGCTCAAACAACAACCTCAAGCGCGATGACGGTTCATCCTGATCTCATCGCGCTTGAGCCGACCTCTTACCTCTCCGGGAAGAGCAGAGACAATTCGGCTCGCAATTGCCAATTTGGCGCGCCGGTTGGACGAACGACGTTGTAATAGCCGGTCAAGTATGCGCTCACGGGCTGATCGCCGAGCTTGAAGACTCGACCAAGGCCGCCGCCGATCGGTACGGTCCACTGCTGACCCGGAGCTGCCAGCCAGTTCGAGGTGATCACTGGCGAACTCGTCAGGAACCACCCGTGCGCCATGTTGTAGTTGACAAATGGCTGCGCGAGAAACTGGTTCACGCTCTGCCGCAACGGGTCCCCACCAACTGACCACTGATTGTTGACCAGCACGCCGATCACCCAATGTCCCGGCGTTGTCAGGAAGACGGCCGTGGGACCGAACAGCACTTTTCCCTGCCCAAGAATAGGATCGGTCGCGGACGGCACCGTAAAGACGGGACCGAGGCCCCAGATCAGAGCGCCTGGATGGGTGGGGGTGAAAAAGAACTGCTGAGTAATGTCGCCAATTCCATTCGTGCTGTTGTTGAAAAACGGACTAGGTTGACTGATCACGGGCATGATGGTGCGCGAGATCACATTCCAGTCCGCGTTGATGCGCAGCGGTATGACCGGCTGAATGTTGAGGACTTCCTGGGTCCGGTTGAACGGTCCGGCGTTGAAATTCGTATTGCTTTGGAACGGGACGCTGACGAGATCAGCGATGGGGTTCTGCGATTTCTGGGCGAGGTCTTCGTCTTGGGAAGGTTCGGCAGAATGCGCGGTTCTTGTCGGTGCGACCGTATCGGCAAGGCCGCGCTCGAATTTGTAGTTGGCGCCGAACTTCACCATTTGAAGGTCGCGGTTCAACTGGATTGGCGGGACGGTGGGCGAAGTCCAGCCTCCCAGCCCAATGTAATCGTATTCGAGTTTGAGCGTCCAATTCGGTTTGAAGCCGTACTCGACACCCGCGCCAGCTAGCCAGCCGGGGCTGGTGTTGGACCCCTGCCAGGTGACGCCGGGGAAGTTCAACGAGGCATTGCTTTGCACCCAGCCGCCGCCAAGCTTGGCGTAGAAGAGCCACTTATCCTCCACAAGGCCGATGCGGCCTGCAATCGTTCCAACCCAGTTCTGCCTCACGGTGCCGAGCGTAGGTGTCGGAAGCACGGGATGACCAAAAGTCGCCCCGTCAAAATCACCTTCCACGCCGAACAAGACGTGGCCCGCCTGGAAATTATAACCTGCCTGAACACCTCCGATGAATTCGGTGGTGCCGCCATACAAATTGTTGCCTGGAATGTTCAGGCTGCCGCTGCTCCAAGCCCCACCGAGATTCACGCCAAGATAAAATCCTGACCAATTGTACGCCGGTGAGGGAAGTGGCGGAGCCTTCACCGGCATATCCGCAGCACGCGCGGTGACACTCACACAGATTGCAAGCAGCGCAACGTTTCCAAGGAACGGCTTCATGACGCCCCCCTAATAGGGTAACGATACTGCCGGTTTTTCCCGTCTCTGCCCCACTTAACTACGAAGCCCTTCCTTTCCTTGTCTCTCACTGGCCACACTTGCGGAAAATCGTATTTCGGCGAGACCGCGTTCAAAACAGATGCAACGGAGCGCCACATCACGTCGTCGCGAAATTAGTCCCTCATGAAAGGGGTCTTGGGAGGCCAAATGACGCAACAATTTTCGCTATTCGTAGGCACGTTCACAACCTTGCTGGCGATCATCAATCCTTTTGAGGTTTTACCTGTGTACCTCATGATGCTGTCGGGGAAGGACGACGCGGCGCACCGATCGGTTGCCCGGAGATCCTGCGTCTACGCACTGCTCCTTTGCTTTTTCTTCCTGGTCTTTGGCGCGTTGCTGCTGCGGTTGTTTGACGTGCCCCTGAGCATGGTCCGTATTGTCGGTGGATTGATCCTTATGAAGATCGGGTTTGAGCTTTTCTCTCCATCTTCATCCGGCGGGATAGCGAAACCTGCTGCGGAAGCGGACGGGACCGACGGCGCCTTTGTGCCACTGGCGATGCCGCTAATGTTCGGACCCGGCGCGATCGCCACCATCCTCGGAATGACGGCCACGATCAAAAAGTCCTCAAATGAGCTTGCCTCCTTCATGGCGATAGCCGCTGCGATCGTTGCCACAATGCTGATCACCTTCCTATGTCTCGCCTATGCAGCGAAGCTGACGCAGGCCTTGGGTCGCCTTGGAATCGACGCGGCGACGCGGATTGTTGGCTTCTTCGTCGCAGCCATGGGCGTCGGGCTGGCGTTTGATGGGGTCATCGAGGCCTTGGTGAGCCACGGCATGTCGTCGCTGCACTAGCTAGCGCGCGGCCGGTCTCTATGGTTTGATATTTCGGCCCAAATCAACCACCGGGTGCTTCGTGGCGAGCGAGCGCGTCAAGCGTCGACTGGCAGCTGTCGTAGCCGCTGACGTGGCTGGCTATTCGCGGCTGATGCACACGGATGAAGAGGCGACGCATGCCAAACTGGCCGCGCTCCTCGCGGATGGTGTCGCGCCCGCGATCACGGAACACGGGGGCCGCATCGTGAAGAACACGGGGGACGGGTTCCTGGCCGAGTTTCCGAGCGCGGTCGAAGCGGTTCGAGCTGCTTTGCAGTTCCAGACCCGCACCAGGGAGCTTACAATCGGCGAGGTCGAAGACAGGCGCATTGCTTTCCGTGTGGGCGTCAATATCGGCGACGTGATCGTCGAGCCTCATGACATCTTTGGAGACGGCGTCAACATCGCGGCACGGCTCGAGAGCATCGCAGAACCCGGCGGCATCTGCGTCTCGTCTTTTGCCTACGATCAGGTTCGCGGCAAGGTCGCGGCTGAGTTCGTCGATCTAGGCGAGCAGAACCTGAAGAACATTGACCGCCCCGTCCGCATCTACGCAGCAATACTGAAGGACGGAGCGGTCTCCGCGCCGTCCCCAGAGGCCAGGAAGCCGCTGCCGCTCCCCGACAAGCCTTCCATCGCCGTCCTGCCCTTCGAGAACATGCTGGGTGATCCCGAGCAGGAATACTTCACGGACGGCATGGTGGAGGACATCATCACCGCGCTCTCGCGGTTCAAATCGCTATTCGTCATCGCCCGCAATTCGAGCTTCACTTTCAGGGGCAAGGCTGTCGAGATCAAGCAGGTTGGACGGGAGCTCGGCGTCCGCTACGTGCTGAAAGGCAGTGTCCGAAAAGCTGGTGGCAGGGTTCGCATCGCCGGCCAACTCATCGAGGCCGCCACCGGCGCATATCTGTGGGCTGATCAGTTTGACGGAGCTCTGGAAGACATCTTTGCGCTGCAGGATAAGGTAACATCCAACGTGGTCGCGGCACTCGAGCCGCGCCTTGTACAGGCGGAAATCGATCGGTCGGAGCGCAAGCCGACCGAATGCCTCGACGCCGTTGACCTGTACTACCGCGCTCTCCACGCTCATCGGCGCGTGACCCGCCAAGGTTATGAAGATGCTTTGCGGCTTGCCCGGCAGGCGATTTCGCTCGATCCCAATTTTGCTGCTGCGTATGCCCTGGCGCTGGACTGCTATATTGGGCAGGAAGAGCTTGGTTTGATCACAAACGACGATGTTGCGGCCGGAGGCAAGCAATACGCTTTGCGCGCAATCGAAGTGGGAGCGGATGACGCTTTTGCGCTTGCACGAGCAGCAAACTTTTTCGGCCGCAATTTAGGGGAGGCCGGAACTGCCGCTGTGATTGTGGATCAGGCAATCGCCGTAAACCCGAATTTGTCCATAGCCTGGCGAATGCGCGGCTGGATCAGCGTTTACCTTGGTGAACACGAGAGCGCCATCGAGCAATTCGACTACGCCATGCGGCTCAATCCCCTCGATCCGGACATTTATCTTGTGGAGTCCGGACTGGCGTGGGCCAATTTCCTTTTGCGTCGCTTCGAGGTTGCCTTGTCGTGGGCTACCAAGGCGCTGGCCCATCAAAAAAACTACGTCCCGGCCATAGCGGTTGCCATGGCGAGTTACGCCATGCTGGGCCGTATTCCCGAAGCGCAGATGATGGTGACCCGTCGACGGGAAGCCGGCTTTGGCTGGACGATTTCCGGAAGTCGGAAGCGGATTGCGAAGATTTTCCGGCAGGAGGATGTTGAACTCTATATTGAAGCCTGTCGTATCGCTGGCGTGCCCATGAGATAACCGCGCCTTGGCTCACCGTCATTCGATGCGACCCGCGCAGATGGATCAGCTGGAATTTCCGATCATCATACGGCCGTTTACGGAAGAGGACGCAGAGCAGGTGCGTCTTCTATTCGTCAGGGTCAATCGGCTCCTCGCGCCTCCTCACATGGCGGAAGCGTTTGAGCAGTACATTGCAGTATCGCTGAACGAAGAAATTGGTCAGATAAGCCGGTACTACGGATGCCGGCAGGGCGGGTTCTGGGTAGCCGTCGACGGCAAAAAAGTCGTTGGCATGTTTGGACTTGAACCTTCTTCATCTGCGGGGATGGAGTTGCGCCGCATGTACGTCGATCCAGAGGTTCGCCGCCGGGGTATCGCCCGGCAGATGTTGAGGTTCGCTGAAGACGAATGTCGCAAGCGCAATTGTCCTCGGATCGATTTGAGCACCTCCGAGCTACAGCGCGAAGCACTTTCGCTCTACAGGGCCTCCGAATATCAATTGGTTCGTGAGGAGGTCGCCGTTTCACCCAGCAACAAAACCTTGGGCGGGGGCATTCGGCGCTTTCATTTCACCAAGGAGCTGTGATGTCCGAGGCGCCTTGTGGCCCTTCTGCGACATCCAGCGATGTCCGCTATCGTGCCGTTCTTGGCGAGTAGCGGACATCACGCACGCCGGAGCCGAGCACTTCGATCCGGCTCGGCTGCGGTCGGAGGAGGCGCCTACTCGTCGTCTTCATCCTCGTCTTCGTCGTCCTCTTCCTCTTCCTCGTCGTCTTCCTCTTCCACCTGCACGAGCGTGGCCAGCGGCAGCGTCTCGCGGAACAGGTCGCCTTCCATGCCCATCCAGAGGCAGAGCACGTCGTCCTCTTTCACTTCGGCAACCGTCAGCGGCTGGCCGCCCGATTTCAGCATCACGACATCGCCGGCTTTCAATTCCATGGATTGTCCTTTCGGGTTGATCGATCCGGAGGACGCTAGCAGGCGGTCATGACACGCTGAAAACGGGGCCGACCTCATCCTGGGGGCCCGCCGCAGGCGGGCGTCTCGACAGATGGCCGCAGGCGAAGACCGTTCGTGAAAAGGCCGCATCGCAAGCCTGGCGACGATGGCATAGTACCCGTGTTTTGCCCGACGGGTCAAAGGCTTTTCGGTAAATCCGTAAGCCCTTGATTTTGCAGCTGTCGGCTACTGTGCATGGGGTTGTTTTCGATGTTTTGTCTTTGAGCCCCGATTACGGCTGGCTCGGCACCAGCTCGGTCAGCGAGCGGATGATGCGGTCGGGCTTGACGGACGAGCCTTCGGGCAGGCCGTCGCCATGCACGTCGATCCAGATCGCGTAGATGCCGAGACGCTGCGGCGTCACGACTTCCCATTCCAGATTGTCGCCGATCATCCAGGTGTCTTTCGCGGTGACGCCGAGCGCTTCCATCGCGTGCAGATAGGCGCGCTCCTCGGGCTTGCCGAAGCCGTGCTCGCCCTCGATCTGGATGTGATCGAAGCGATGCGTCAGCTCGAAGCGCTCGACCTTGGCACGCTGCATGTCGGCGGCGCCGTTGGTGACCAGCGCGAGCTTGACGCCATGGGCCTTGAACGCGTCGATCGCATCATGGGCGCCGGGGAAAACGAAGATCGCTTCTTCGCGATAAGTGGTGAAACGGTCGGCGATCCGATCGGCGAGATCATCGGGGAGGGCACGATGGCCATCGGCGGCAAGCGCGGCGAAGCCGCCTCGCACCGTGAGCCGCCGCGCCTCGCCAAGCTTCATCCGCCAGAGCGGCTCCGCGGTCGACCAGAACTGCCGCGCATAGGCCAGCACCGCGGTTGCGACCTGCGGTGGCGGCAGCGGCGCCAGCTCGTCGGCGAATTCGTTGGCGATCGTGTTCCAGGCGATCTCGGGCCGGCCATAGGCCGACAGGATGGTGTCGTCCATGTCGATCAGCATGGCGCGCGGCAGCGGTCTCGAAGCGGGCTTCACAGTCATGGCCATTTCACCTCCGGCGGCAGCGACGACAGGATCGAATCCACATTGCCGCCGGTCTTGAGTCCGAAGATGGTGCCGCGGTCGTAGAGCAGGTTGAACTCGACATAGCGACCGCGCCGGATCAATTGCTCCTCGCGATCATCAGCGGTCCAGCTCGTCGCGAAATTGCGCCGCACGATCTCAGGATAGATTTTCAGGAAGGCGCGGCCGACATCCTGGGTGAAGGCGAGGTCGGCGTCCCAGTCGCCGCTGTCGTGCCAGTCGTAGAAGATGCCGCCGATGCCGCGCGCCTCTTTCCGGTGCGGCAGGTAGAAATACTCGTCGCACCATTTTTTGTACTTGTCGTAATCGGCAACGCCGTTCGGCTGGTCGCAGGCCTCCTTCATCGCGGCGTGGAAGGCGAGCGTGTCGGCATCGTCCTGAATGCGCCGGCGGTCGAGCACCGGCGTGAGATCGGCGCCGCCGCCGAACCAGGCTTTTGTGGTGACGACGAAGCGCGTGTTCATGTGCACGGCGGGGACGTGCGGATTGCGGTGATGCGCGATCAGCGAGATGCCGGAGGCCCAGAACTTCGGGTCGTCTGCTGCGCCCGGAATCTGCGCGCGAAACTCGGGCGCGAATTCGCCGTGCACGGTCGAGCAATGCACGCCGACCTTCTCGAACAGGCGACCGGACATCATCGACATCATGCCGCCGCCGCCGGGCGCACCGGTATGATCGGTGCGCTGCCAGGGCGTACGCTTGAAGCGGCCGGCATCCCCGGGATAGAGGCTTTGCGGCGCGTCGTCCTCCAGCCGCTCGAAGCTCGCGCAGATGTCGTCGCGCAGATGCTCGAACCAGGCGCGGGCGCGCGTCTTGCGGTCGTCGATTGTTGAAACGTCCATATCCAATTCCCGAACGAGCCTGCCGTAGGGTGGGCAAAGGCGCCCTTGCGCCGTGCCCACCATCCTTCACCGTCATCTCGAATGGTGGGCGCGCTGCGCTTTGCCCACCCTACGAGACCGAGATCGTAACTAGCCCTGCGGACCGTAGTAGGTGCAGCTCTCGTTGCAACTGTCGCGGTGGATGCTGACGCGGGTCAGCTTGCCGATATGCTGAAGCCGCTCCCAGACGAAGCGCGAGAGGTTTTCCAGCGTCGGTGTGCCCAGCGCCTCGATCTTGTTGAGGTATTTGTGGTCCAGCGTCAGCCGGACGTCCTCGATGGCGCGCTGGACGAGGCCGAGATCGACCACCATGCCGGTCGCAGGGTCGGGCGTGCCGCGCAACGTCACCTCGGCGCGGAAGGAATGGCCGTGGATCTCTTCGCTGGCCGCACCGAACGTCGTTCCCGACAATGAATGTGCCGCCTCGAAGCGGAACGATTTGGTCAATTCCCACATCTGTTCGAAAACCAATCCTATCTGATGCCGAGCGATTTATGCGTCTGCACGCTCAGCCGCCATTGCGGATGATTCAGGCAATAGTCGATCGCGCGCGCGGTGTTCTCGATGACCTCGGGGCCGTCCATCGGCTGGAGTGAGAAGCGCTCGAAGGCGAGGTCCTCGAACGCCTCGGGCGCGGCGAGGGCCTGCGGATAGACCAGCTTCAGCTCGTGGCCGCGGCGCAGGACGAGCTCGCTGCCGCCCTTGGGGCTGACGCAGATCCAGTCGAGCCCCGCGGGCGGCTCGATGGTGCCGTTGGTCTCGACGCCGATCTCGAAGCCGCGGGCGTGGAGCGCATCGACCAGCGCGGCATCGACCTGGAGCAGCGGCTCGCCGCCTGTGAGCACCACATAGCGGTTGGCGGTAGAGGCCGCCCATTGCGCGGCGATGGTGTCGGCGAGTTCCGCGGCCGTGGCATAGCGGCCGCCGAGCGTGCCGTCGGTCCCGACGAAGTCCGTGTCGCAGAATTTGCAGGTCGCGCCTGCGCGGTCGGCCTCGCGGCCGCTCCAGAGGTTGCAGCCGGCAAAACGGCAGAACACGGACGCGCGCCCGGCATGGGCGCCTTCGCCTTGCAGGGTCAGGAAGATTTCCTTGACCGCGTAACTCAACCTTCTCTCCTCAATCCGATGGGCCGTTGGGGTTCCGGAGCTGCCGCAGCGCCTCGCCTGCGGCCATCGCCGCGGTCATGGCCACATTGAGCGACCGCAGCCCCGCCGTGATCGGGATCACCAGCCGGGCGTCCGCAGCCTCGACCACCGCGTCGGTGACGCCGGCGCTCTCGCGCCCGAATAGCAGGATGTCCGACGTCTGGTAATGAAAATCGCGGTAGTCGGTGGCCCCTTTGGTGGTGAACAGCAGCAGCCGGTAGCCCTGTGCCGCGCGCCAGTCCTCGAACTTGGTCCAGGAGTCGTGCCTGCTGAGGCTGACATGGTCGAGGTAATCCATTCCCGCCCGGCGGAACAAGCGGTCCGAGACCGGGAAGCCCGCCGGCTCGATGATATGGGCGGCGATCCCCAGACAGGCGCAGAGCCTGAGAATCGTGCCGGTGTTCTGAGCGATGTCGGGTTGGAAAAGCGCGATCTGCATGGGCTGTGTCGGGGTCGGTGCGGGCCGGAAATGTCTCAATAAAACATCGCTGGCCGCGGAATTCGTGCATTGCACGCCCCCACGCCGTTAGCGGGCTTGCGCTCGCCCGGCAAGGGTGCCAATAGAACGATTCTGGACTGCTGTTTTCGCCCTTGTTTTGGTGGGGACAAGTGAAGTTCTGCCGCCGCGGGGGGCCGCGGGCGCCGGCAGATCGTTCTGGGGACCTTGGGGGCCTCCGGAGCGGTTCCGTCGGCAGCATAAGAAGAAAGGGTTGGAATCGTGACGACAGCGTCTTCGGCGGACCATCCGACACGCCGTGATTTCTTATTCGTTGCAACGGGGGCAGCTGCAGCAGTAGGGGGCGCAGCCGCGCTCTGGCCCTTCATCTCTCAAATGAATCCTGATGCGTCGACCATCGCCGCCGGTGCGCCGATCGAGGTCGATCTCAGCCCGGTCGCCGAGGGACAGGACATCAAGGTGTTCTGGCGCGGCAAGCCGATCTACATCAGCCACCGCACCAAGAAGCAGATCGACGAGGCGCGCGCCGTCAACGTGGCGAGCCTGCCCGACCCGCAGTCCGACGAGGCCCGGGTCAAGCCCGGCCACGAGCAGTGGCTGGTCGTGATCGGCATCTGCACCCATCTCGGCTGCATCCCGATCGCCCATGAGGGCAATTACGACGGGTTCTTCTGCCCCTGCCATGGTTCGCAGTACGATTCGTCCGGCCGCATCCGCCAGGGGCCCGCGCCCGCGAACCTGCCGGTGCCGCCGTACCAGTTCGTTTCCGACACCAAAATCCAGATCGGCTGAGCTTCGGACCTTCGTCCGAAGCCTCGCGCCGTCTCGTCGTTTTATTTCCTCAGGATCGCATCATGAGCGGACCATCCGACTACCAGCCGAGCAATCCGGCCCTGCAATGGATCGAGCGGCGCCTGCCGATCATCGGCCTCGTCCATTCCTCCTTCGTCGTCTATCCCACCCCGCGCAACCTGAACTACTGGTGGACCTTCGGCGCCATTCTCTCCTTCATGCTGGGGATGCAGATCCTGACCGGCGTGGTCCTGGCGATGCACTACACGCCGCATGCCGATCTCGCCTTCAAGTCGATCGAACTGATCGTCCGCGACGTCAATTACGGCTGGCTGCTGCGCAACATGCACGCCTGCGGCGCGTCGATGTTCTTCTTCGCGGTCTACGTCCACATGCTGCGTGGCCTCTATTACGGCTCCTACAAGGAGCCGCGCGAGGTGCTCTGGATCCTCGGCGTCATCATCTACCTCCTGATGATGGCGACGGGCTTCATGGGCTACGTGCTGCCGTGGGGCCAGATGAGCTTCTGGGGCGCCACCGTCATCACCAACCTGTTCTCCGCCATTCCCTATGTCGGCGAGAGCATCGTGACGCTGCTGTGGGGCGGCTATTCGGTCGGCAACCCGACGCTGAATCGCTTCTTCTCGCTGCACTATCTGCTGCCGTTCCTGATCGCGGGCGTCGTCGTGCTCCACGTCTGGGCGCTGCACGTCGCCGGCCAGAACAATCCTGACGGCGTCGAGCCGAAGACGGAAAAGGACACGGTTCCGTTCACGCCGCACGCGACGATCAAGGATGGCTTCGGCGTCGCCTGCTTCCTGCTGCTCTACGCCTGGTTCATCTTCTACATGCCGAACTATCTCGGCGACGCCGACAACTACATTCCGGCGAACCCGGGCGTGACCCCGCCGCACATCGTGCCGGAATGGTATTACCTGCCGTTCTACGCGATCCTGCGCTCGATCCCGAACAAGCTCGCGGGCGTCATCGGGATGTTCTCGGCGATCATCATCCTGTGCTTCCTGCCCTGGCTGGACAGTGCCCGGACGCGGTCGTCGAAGTATCGTCCGCTGGCCAAGCAGTTCTTCTGGATCTTCGTCGCGGTCTGCATCCTGCTCGGTTATCTCGGTGCGCAGCCGCCGGAAGGCATCTACGTGATCGCCGGCCGCATCCTGACGGTCTGCTACTTCGCCTACTTCCTGATCGTGCTGCCGCTGCTCTCGCGCATCGAGACGCCGCGGCCGGTGCCGAACTCGATCTCGGAGGCGATCCTGAGCAAGGGCGGCAAGGCGGTGGCTTCCGTGATGGTCGCGATCGTCGCCGCCGGCGCGCTGCTCCTCGGCAGCATGCAGGATGCGCGTGCGTCCGAAGGCAGCGACCAGCCTCCGGGCAACAAATGGTCCTTCTCGGGCCCTTTCGGTAAGTACGACCGCGGCGCGCTTCAGCGTGGTCTCAAGGTCTACAAGGAAGTCTGCGCCAGCTGCCACGGCCTGTCCTTCATCGCCTTTCGCAACCTCGCGGAAGCCGGCGGCCCCGGCTATTCGGTGGCGCAGGCGGCGGCGTTTGCCTCCGACTACAAGATCAAGGACGGTCCGAACGACGCCGGCGACATGTTCGAGCGTCCCGGCCGGCCGGCGGACTATTTCCCCTCGCCATTCGCGAACGAGCAGGCAGCGCGTGCGGCGAACGGCGGCGCGGCTCCGCCCGACCTGTCGCTGATCACCAAGGCGCGCTCCTACAAGCGCGGCTTCCCGATGTTCATCTTCGACTTCTTCACCCAGTACCAGGAGCAGGGCCCGGACTACGTCTCGGCTGTGCTCCAGGGTTTTGAGGAGAAGGTGCCGGAGGGTGTGACCATCCCGGAGGGCTCCTACTACAACAAGTACTTCCCGGGTCACGCCATCAAGATGCCGAAGCCGCTCAGCGACGGCCAGGTGACCTATGACGACGGCTCGCCGACCACGGTCGCGCAATATGCCAAGGACGTCACCACGTTCCTGATGTGGACCGCCGAGCCGCACATGGAAGCGCGCAAGCGCCTCGGCTTCCAGGTGTTCGTGTTCCTGATCATCTTCGCCGGCCTGATGTACTTCACCAAGAAGAAGGTCTGGGCCGACTCCCACTAAGGGCGGCGCGAGGACGAAACGAGAAACGAAGAAGCCCCCGAAAGGGGGCTTTTTTGTTGCCCAACTCTCGTCATTTCGGGGCGCGCGATAGCGCGAACTCTGGTGCGCAATTGCGCACCCGAGAATCTCAAGATTCCGGGTTCGGTGCTGCGCACCGCCCCGGAATGACGAGAGTGTGGATTGCCTCACGCGCCCGCACCCGCCAAAATACCTCCAACCTCTCCCCCAGAACTCGTCGGAGGACACCATGGGAACCGCCATCACCTTCAAGCGCCCGGACGGCAAGGACGCCTCGGGCTATCTCGCCAATGCCGCGCGCGGCAACGCGCCGGGCGTGGTCGTGATCCAGGAGTGGTGGGGGCTGTCGGACCAGATCAAGGGCCTGTGCGACCGCTTTGCCCTGGCCGGTTTCGACGCGCTGGCGCCGGATCTCTACAAGGGCAAGGTGGTGCCGTATCACGACACGGATTCCGCCAACAAGGAGATGAACTCGCTCGACTTCATGGATGCGACCACGCAGACGGTGCGCGGCGCTACGCAATATCTGTCGCGCAACGGCGCCAAGGTCGGCCTGACCGGTTTCTGCCTCGGCGGCGCCGTGACCATCATCGGCGCGACCAAGATTCCGGAGCTTGCGGCCGGCGTCGTGTTCTACGGCATCCCGCCGGAGCAGGCGGCCAAGCCCGCCGACGTCAAGATCCCGCTCCAGGCCCATTTCGCCAACAAGGACGATTGGTGCACGCCGGAGCTGGTCAGCGGCTTCGAAAAGGCCATGAAGGCCGCCGGCAAATCGCTCGAGCTGTTCCGCTATGACGCCGAGCACGCCTTCGTCAACGAGCAGCGCCAGGCCGTACACGACCGCGAAGCTGCCGAGCTTGCCTGGGGGAGGGCGACGGAGTTTTTCCGGAAGCATTTGGGGTAGGGCGCCTCTGATCTGTAGCCCGGATTGCGCTTCGCTCCATCCGGGCCACGGCACCGTGGCCACCCTTGACGCCGTCCCCGCGCCATGGTGAGTATCCGCCCCATGAGCACCGCCGTCCGCCCAGCCCGTCTTTGGTGGCGCACCTCCTGAAGAGGTGGCCGGTGCGATTTCTTTTCTCAAAATCGTCGAAGGTCGCCCACGCAGTGCGGCGGCCTGATCGTTTGTCCTGTGTGGCGTTCCCTCGGCAAGTTTCGTAAGAGGACCCCATGAACAGGACAGTCTTTGCCCTCCCGGCCCGAAGCGAGTACGTGACCCGCGCAGGTCTCGCGATCACGCGCGTGGCCGAGCAATTCACCGGCGGCGCCAACCGGCTCGACGATCTCGTCAACCTGCTCGACCGCCGCCGCGGCGTGGTATTGTCGTCGGGCACGACCGTGCCGGGCCGCTACGAGAGCTTCGACCTCGGCTTCTCCGACCCACCGCTCAAGCTCGAGACATCAGGCGTCAATTTCAAGCTGGAGGCACTGAACGAGCGCGGGCAGGTGCTGATCGCCTTCCTCGCGAACGTGCTGCGCGAGCCCTGCGTCGTGATCTCCGAGAAGACCGCGTCGCGCTTGTCCGGCCATATCCTCCGCGGCGATGCCCCGGTCGAGGAAGACCAGCGCACGCGGCGCGCCAGCGTGATGTCGCTGGTGCGCGATATCGTTGCCGCCTTCTCCGCCAATGACGACGGGTTGCTCGGCCTGTTCGGCGCCTTCGCCTACGACCTCGTGTTCCAGATCGAGGACCTCGTGCAGAAGCGTGCGCGCGAGCAGGACCAGCGCGACATCGTGCTCTACGTCCCCGATCGCCTGCTGGCCTACGACCGCGCCACCGGCCGCGGCGTCGTGCTCACCTACGATTTCGCGTGGAAGGGCAAGTCGACCGCGGGCCTGCCGCACGAGACCGCCGAGAGCCCGTACCTGAAGACGCCGCGCCAGGGTTTTGCCGATCACGCGCCCGGCGAATATCAGGCGACGGTCGAGACCGCCCGCGCGGCCTTCGCGCGCGGCGATTTGTTCGAGGCGGTGCCGGGACAGCTGTTCGCCGAGCCCTGCGATCGCTCGCCGGCCGAAGTGTTCCAGCGCCTTTGCGTCATCAACCCGTCGCCCTACGGCGCGCTGATGAATCTCGGCGAGGGCGAATTCCTCGTCTCCGCCTCGCCGGAGATGTTCGTGCGCTCGGACGGACGCCGCGTCGAGACCTGCCCGATCTCGGGTACGATCGCCCGCGGCTCCGATGCGATCGGCGACGCCGAGCAGATCCGCCAGCTCCTGAACTCGGAGAAGGACGAGTTCGAGCTCAACATGTGCACCGATGTCGATCGCAACGACAAGGCGCGCGTCTGCGTGCCCGGCACAATCAAGGTCTTGGCGCGCCGCCAGATCGAGACCTATTCAAAGCTGTTCCACACCGTCGACCATGTCGAGGGCATGCTGCGCCCCGGCTTCGATGCGCTCGATGCCTTCCTCACCCATGCCTGGGCCGTCACCGTGACAGGTGCGCCAAAACTGTGGGCGATGCAGTTCGTCGAGGATCATGAGCGCTCGCCGCGGCGCTGGTATGCCGGCGCGATCGGCGCGGTGAACTTCGATGGCAGCATCAACACGGGTCTCACCATCCGCACCATCCGCATGAAGGATGGCCTCGCCGAAGTGCGCGTCGGTGCCACTTGCCTGTTCGACTCTGATCCAGCCGCGGAAGACCGCGAATGTCAGGTGAAAGCCGCCGCGCTGTTCCAGGCGCTGCGCGGCGATCCGCCGAAGTCGCTCTCGACCTTCGCACCCGATGCGACCGGCTCGGGCAAGCAGGTGCTGCTGATCGATCACGACGACAGTTTCGTGCACATGCTGGCCGACTACTTCCGCCAGGTCGGCGCCGACGTCACCGTGGTCCGCCATGTGCATGCGCTCGACATGCTCAAGCGCAAGGCGTGGGATTTGCTGGTGCTGTCGCCTGGACCTGGACGCCCGGAGGATTTCGGGATCAAGAAGACCATCGACGCGGCGCTGGAGAAGAAGCTGCCGGTGTTCGGCGTCTGCTTGGGCGTGCAGGCGATCGGCGAATATTTCGGCGGCGAGCTCGGCCAGCTCACGCATCCCGCGCACGGCCGGCCCTCACGGGTGCAGGTGCGCGGCGGGCGCTTGATGCGCAATCTGCCGAACGAGATTGTCATCGGCCGCTATCACTCGCTCTTCGTCGAGCGCGACAGCATGCCGGAGGTGTTGTCCGTCACCGCCAGCACCGAGGACGGCGTCGCGATGGCGCTCGAGCACAAGACCCTGCCGGTCGCCGGCGTGCAATTCCACCCGGAATCGCTGATGTCGCTCAGTGGCGAGGTGGGACTACGTATTGTCGAGAATGCGTTCCGGCTGGATGCCGGGGCGAATTGAGTGCATGTTTCATACTCGTCATTCCGGGGCGGCTCGAAGAGCCGAACCCGGATCTCGAGATTCCGGGTTCGGCTCTTCGAGCCGCCCCGGAATGACAGCTAACATGGGATAGAAATGACCTTTGACCACGACCTGAAGGCGAGCGTCCGCACCATCGTCGACTATCCCAAGCCGGGGATCATGTTCCGCGACATCACGACCTTGCTCGCGGATGCGCGCGCGTTCCGCCGCGCGGTCGACGAGCTCGTCAATCCCTGGGCCGGCAACAAGATCGACAAGGTCGCCGGCATGGAAGCGCGCGGCTTCATCATCGGCGGCGCGGTCGCGCACCAGCTCTCGGCCGGCTTCGTGCCGATCCGCAAGAAGGGCAAGCTGCCGCACACCACGGTGCGCATCGCCTACTCGCTCGAATACGGCATCGACGAGATGGAGATGCATGTCGACGCCATCCAGCCCGGCGAGCGCGTCATCCTGGTCGACGACCTCATCGCCACCGGCGGCACCGCGGAAGGCGCCGTAAAACTGCTGCGCCAGATCGGCGCCAACGTCGTCGCCGCCTGCTTCATCATCGACCTGCCCGAGCTCGGCGGCGCCGCCAAGCTGCGCGCCATGGACGTGCCGGTGCGCACGCTGATGACGTTCGACGGGCACTGAAGCCGCTGGCGGTCGTCAGATCGCCTCAGCCTTCAGCTCGTCCCGCCAATGCAGCACGCGCTCCTTCAGGAGTGCGTTCCTGACATAGTCCGTCTCCTCGTCTTCCAGACGCTCGCATTCGCCGAATGTCAGTCCCGCCTCGCCATGCGCGTTCCAGGCGGCCTGGAGCGTGCGGCAGGTATGGTTGCCCTGGCGCAGGGAGAACCAGATGCGGTTCTGGATCGTCTCGAGGTTCGGCGCCTGGCCGACCCAGGCCTCGCCTGAGGCCGCACAGCGGACGACGTAGATGCCGGCAATGGTCTTCCGCTCCTTGTAGGCGGCGATCGCTGCTTTCCGGTCGATGGTCACGGTGGGGAGCCTTCCTGAGGGGACGCTGATGCGTCGTCTCAGTAACGGCAGGGACGCCCGGCGTCAATATTACCCGGGTAAAATATTTCAAGACCGTTGCAGGATCAGGCTGAGCTCAAGCTCACGGAAGGCGAGGTAGTTCCGCCGGGTCCATTGATGCAGCTCGGTCGAGGCGTCCTTTTCCTGGCGCAGGTAGCCGGTGAAGGAGAAGTTCAGCCGGTCGATATAGGTCTTGAGGAAGCCGGGCAGCGCGGGCAGGCGGAACAGCCGGCCGCCGGCCATCGCGGCCGGCAGCTCGCCGCGCACGACGTGCTCGTTGTCCACCGTGATCAGGTTCACCCGCGGGATCTGTCCGCGCAGCATCTCATAGGCGCGGGCCGAGACGCGGTCGGTGTCGGCGACGAACAGGATCATCGGCGCGACGTGACGGCGTGCCGCTTCCTTCAGCAGCCCGATCTCGTCGGTCATCTTGAAGAACTCGTCGAAGGCGTGGAAGCCGAGGTCGATGACCTTGCCAAGTCCGTCGTCGACGATGACGCGGTCCATCAGCTGCATCTTGCCGTAGGTGTCGATTACGTCGGCGGTCTCGGTGATGTTGGGCAGATAGTCGAGCAGCGACGGCTCCTTCAGATTGACATCGAAGGCCGTGACGTTGCCGTTCTTGAGCAGCAGGAATTCGCTCAAAAGCCGCGCCAGCAGGGTCTTGCCGACCTGCGGGCGGG
This sequence comes from Bradyrhizobium sp. CCGB20, assembly GCF_024199855.1. Classification (NCBI taxonomy): domain Bacteria; kingdom Pseudomonadati; phylum Pseudomonadota; class Alphaproteobacteria; order Hyphomicrobiales; family Nitrobacteraceae; genus Bradyrhizobium; species Bradyrhizobium sp. CCGB20. Next base: position 2,296,314 of record NZ_JANADN010000001.1, read on the forward strand.
GCGAGCAGATGATGTAGACGGGCGTTACGGACATTGACAGCTATATCAGGCCAACTCACCGCCCAATCCAGCCGTATCAGCCCTGACCGTGCAACTATTTTTCGGTGTTGCGGGTTACCGGTTTCGAACCGACGATGTCGGTCAGCCGGATCCGGTCGAACTCGCTCCAGACGTTCGCCAGCCAGTGCCGGACATAGCCGCGGAGCACGAACGAATAGTTCGCGGCGTCGTCGTTGATGCCCTTGTTGGCGACGAATTTCAGGAACGGGACCGAGGACACCTCGACCTGCTCATAGGCCATTTCGTTGAGCTTGGGGATGGTCAGCTCGGTCGCGTCCTTGATGCGATGGAAATAGGAATTGTAGGTCGCCTGGTCCCACTGGAAGAACTGGGTGTCGTTGATGAAGTTCTTCACCAGGAAATATTTCGCGCCGGTCATGAAGCCCGCGGTCTCCGCGATCTCCTCCAGCGAGGCGATCGAGGGGCCGAGGATGTGGAACACCGCAAAGGTGATCTGGCCGGCCTTGGCGGCGTCGAGGAAGCCGATGTCGCGCAGCGAGGCCAGCGCGGGCGAGAGCAGGCCGGCGCGGACGTCGATGACGGTGACCGAAGGGCTGACAGCGTTGAGCGTGTCAAAAATCTTCATCTGGTCGGCCGTGGTCGTCATGTCGACGATCTCGGTGATGTCAGGATGGAAGCGCTTCAGGGTTCCGCGCGGCGACTCCGTGTCGAATGCGCGCGTCGGCACGTTGTTGGCGGAAAAATAATCGAGCAAGGTGCGCGACACCGTGGTCTTGCCCACGCCGCCCTTGTCCGCGCCCACCACAACCACTGCCGGCTTTGCCATTGCTGTCCCCTAACGCGCCCCCGATCGCGAGGTCGCGATCGGCCGGGCCTCAAATCGATGTTCCAAGGATGTCCCAACCCAAGGATGTCCCAAGTCTGCTGTTGGGCGCGAACATGGCAGAAACAAGGGAGAATTCAAATCCTCGGCACGCCGCTATGCCTATTCTTGGGGTTTTTCCCAATCGTTGCGAATCCGCCGCGTGGTGGGACATGACGCCTCAATGGCGGCCCCAGGGACCCATGGGATTGTCCACCGGCTTGCTGTTCGCGGTTCCGGAGGGGCTCGGCACGGGCGGCGGACTGGCCGAGCCGCCCGCATCGTCCCAGGGCCCCTGGCGCAATGGCGGCGGGTCGTCCTGCTGCTCGACCTGTGCCTCAGGCTCGTCCGCCTCGTAGCCCGGCGGCGGCAGCGGGCCGGGATCATGGCCGCCGGCGAACTTGACCAGCGCGTCGACCCGGGACTGCACCGAGGGGTGGGTCGCGAACAAATCGGCAAAGCCCTCGCGCGGATTGTCGACGCAGAGTTCCATCACCGCCGAGGTCGCGCCCGGCAACTCGCCGCGGTTCTCGATCTTGCGCAGGGCCGAGATCATGGCGTCCGGATTTTTCGTCAGCTCGACGGAGCCTGCGTCGGCCAGATATTCGCGCGAACGCGACAGCGCGAGCTTGACCACTTGCGATACCAGCCAGGCCACCACGATCAGCACGACCGCGATGATGATCACGATCACCGCGCCGCCGCCGGAGCTCTTGCTGTCGCTCGATGACGAGGACGATCGCGACGATGAGGACGAGCCCGACGACCACGAGCCGCCGCCAGAGCTCCAGCGGAAATTCGTGAACAGGCGGAAGAACAATTCGCCGAAGAAGCCGACCACGCCGGCGATGATGACGGCGACGACCATGAGCTGCACGTCGCCGTTCTTGATGTGGGTCAGCTCGTGGCCCAGCACCGCCTCGACCTCCTTGTCGTTCAGCGCATTGAGGAGACCGGTGGTCACGGTGATCGAATATTGCCGCGGGTTGAGGCCGGTCGCGAACGCGTTCAGCGCCGGGCTCTCCATGATCTTCAGCTTCGGCATGGTGATGCCGCGCGAGATGCAGAGGTTTTCGAGCAGATTGTAGAGCCTCGGCTCTTCCTGCCGGGTGACGTTGTGGCCGCCGGTCACCGCGTCGATCATCGACTGGTGGAAGAAATAGGCGATCACGATCCACACCGCCGCCACGACCGTCGCAACGGGCGCGGCGACTTTCAGATCCTGGAAGGCGTGGCTCAGGTAGAAGGCGACGGTCCGGTTGCCGTCGATGAGGACTTCGGCGACCAGCGCGCCGGCATAGACCAGCACGTAGACCAGCGCGAACAGGCCGGCGAGCAGCAGCATCGAACGAAACTTGTTCGAGGCGATGTGCGTGTAGAGACCATACGCGGCCATGACGCGATGCCCTGCCGGCCTATCGGCTCAACTCAGAACTTCACCTGAGGCGTGGCCTCGACTTCGGTGCGGCTGGCGCCGAGATCGAAGAAGTCCTTCTTGGTGAAGCCGAACATGCCGGCGAACAAGGCGGCGGGCATCTGCTGGATGCCGGTGTTGTATTCCTGGACCGCGTTGTTGAAGAAACGGCGGCTCGCCGCGATCTTGTTCTCGAGGTCGGAGAGCTCGCTGGCGAGCTGCTGGAAGTTGGCGTTGGCCTTGAGGTCCGGATAGGCCTCCGACAGCGCGATCAGCCGGCCGAGCGCGCCGGAGAGCTGGTTCTCGGCGGCGGACACCTGCGCCGGCCCCTGCGCCGACATCGCCGAATTGCGCGCCTTGATGACGTCGTCGAGCGTGCCGCGCTCATGCGAGGCATAGCCCTTCACCGTCTCGACCAGGTTCGGGATCAGATCGTGGCGCTGCTTGAGCTGCACGTCGATGTCGGCAAAGGCCTGGCCGACGCGCTGGCCCAGCGCCACCAGGCGGTTGTAGGCGCTGAACGCCAGGAACACGAGGACGACGATGACGCCGAGAACGATCCAGCCGGTCGACATGGAGAACTCCTGAAGGGGGAAGAAGGCGGGCGCAGCCTAGACCAAATTGGCGCAGGATGAGAGCCCGGCGCAGGGGAGGTAAGACTTGGTCGAATGGGGCGCCATCCGAGTTCAAGGCGAAAGCGCCGGACGAGGTTAACTTTCGGACATGATGGCGTCGCCCCAGCGCCAGCGCCGGGCGTTCGCGTAGGCGGCCTTGTCGCGTCGCGGGACTTTTGTGATGGCGAGGCCGCCCCCGGTGCAGAGCTTTGCCGCGATCTCGGCCTTGCCGATATCCGGCGGCGCCAGCACGCGCGCGGCGCGCGTTGCGGGCGGCGCGCGGGTCAGGGCGATGTAGATGAAGCGCTCGTCCTCGAACGGCACGTCGGCGCCCTTGATCTGGCGGTGTGCTTGGGAGCGCGGCAGGCGCTGGCTGAAATGGCACCAGTCGGGCGCTGCGAGCGGGCAGGGCTTTTCGTGCGGGCACGGCGCAGCGACGTACGCACCAGCCGCGATCAGTTGCTGGCGCAGGGCGAGGATGCGGGCATAGCCGGCGGGCGTGCCGGGTTCGATCACGACCAGCGCGTGGCGTGCCTTGGCCCACATCACCTCCGCGAGCTTGCGCTGGTCGGCCTCGCCGAGCTCGCCGACGATGTAGCTGGCAACGACGAGATCGGCTTGCGAGACCTCGGCGAGGTTCGCACCGGCGTCGCCCGGCAGATAGCGGCAATCGGCCAGACGCGTGCTGTCGCGCGCCAGTTCGAGCGCGAGCCGGCTGAGCGTGGCGTTGGCATCGAGCAGCGTGAAATCCTGCAGCGAGGAGAACGCCTCCGCGGCGGCCCAGCTCGCGGTGCCCGGACCCGCGCCGACGTCGAGCAGTGTTTCCGGAGCGAGATCCGGGGCGATCTCGGTCAGCGCATTCAGGCTTGCGGCCACGGCCGCATAGGTCGCCGGCATGCGTGCCAGCGCATAGGCGAGCGCATCGGCCTCCGACTTGATCGTGCCGGAGCCGCCGCCTGCGCGGTAGGTGGTCGAGATTTTCTGCGATCGCTGCGCAGCGTCGGTGCGCGAAAAGCCCTGGAGCCTGGCGTCGAGGGCGGCTTTCAGTTCGGCGGGGAGGGTGGGAGAAATCATCATCCGCGGTCATGCCCCGCGCAGGCGGGGCATCCAGTACTCCGAGACAGTGCCGTCAACCGAGAAGCCGCGGCGTACTGGATCATCCGCCTTCGCGGATGATGACGTCAATGGGGGCGCGACGACTTCGGTCTCACGCCACGTTCTGGTCGAGGATGTCCACGGCCTCAGACAGGCTCACCGACACCAGTTGCGACACGCCGCGTTCGGCCATGGTGACGCCGAACAGGCGGTTCATCCGCGCCATCGTGATCGGGTTGTGCGTGATGATGACGAACCGCGTGTCGGTCGAGCTGGTCATTTCGTGCAGCAGGTTGCAGTACCGTTCGACGTTGTGGTCGTCGAGCGGCGCGTCGACTTCGTCCAGCACGCAGATCGGCGAAGGGTTGGTCAAGAACACGGCGAAGATCAGCGCCATCGCGGTCAGCGCCTGCTCGCCGCCCGAGAGCAGCGACAGCGTCTGCGGCTTCTTGCCCGGGGGCTTGGCGATGATTTCGAGGCCGGCTTCGAGCGGGTCGTCGCTCTCGATCAGATGCAGCGCAGCTTCGCCGCCGCCGAACAGCTCGACGAACAGGCGCTTGAAGTGGTTGTTGACGACCTCGAACGAGGTCAGCAGCCGCTCGCGCGCCTCCTTGTTGAGGCTCTGGATGCCCTGGCGCAAGCGCTTGATGGCTTCGACGAGGTCGTCGCGTTCGGTGACCAGACCGGTGTGCTGGGTCTCGACCTCGCGCAGCTCTTCCTCGGCGCGCAGGTTCACCGCGCCCAGGCGCTCGCGGTCGCGGCGCATCTTTTCGAGGTCTTCCTCGATGTCGTGCAGCGGCGGCAGCTCGGCGCCGGGCTCGAGCTCGGCGAGGCCGGCGACGGCCTGCGGCTCGACTTCGAGCATGTCGCGGATCTCGCGCTCGATGTCCTCGAGCCGGCGCCGTGCGCCTTCCATGCGCTCCTCGGCGCGGGCGGTGGCTTCGCGGGAACTCGACAGCGCTTCGAGGGTCAATTTCGCGACGCGATCGGTTTCGGCCATCGCGGTCTCCGCCGAGGCGAGCGCGTCGGCGGCCATGCGGCGGTCGTTTTCCGCGTATTCGATCTCGGTGATCAGCGCGCTGCGCTTCTCGGCGAACACGACGGGCGCGTTTTCGAGATCGCTGCGCTCGATCGTGAGTTCGGCGATACGGGCCTGGATGGTGTCGATGTGGGAAGCTGCGCTTTCCTTGCGGTTCGCCCACTCGGTGCGTTCGGCGAGGATCGCCTGCACGCGGCGGTCGGCGAGCTCGGCTTCGCGCGCCAGCGCCTGCGCCTCGGCGCGGACCTGGGCGGCGATGCGGCGCTGGCCCTCGATGTCGCTGCGGACGGCGGCGAGACGGGTCTCGGTGTCCTCGCTCGACGGCAGCTCGGTGATACCGGCCTCGGCGTATTCGTAGGCGGCCTCGGCCTCGGCGCGGTCGGCGGCGAGGCGGCTGTGTGCTTCGGACAGCGTCGCCTTGCGCGCGGCGTGGCGGCTGATCTCGCGCTCGGCGGTGGCATGGCGCTCACGCGCGACGTTCAGCTCGCGCTGCGCGGCGCGCCAGGCTTCGCGGCTGGCACCTTCGGTGCTGGCAGCCATCTGCAGCTCGGACTCGGCGTTCTCCAGCGCCTGACGCTTGATCTGCGCGTCGATGCGGGCCTGCTCCAGTTCGTTCTCGATGTCGACGAGGCGGGCGCGCTCGGCGAGGCGCCGTGCGGCGCCGGTCGGGGCGTGAGCGGCCGCGACAAAGCCGTCCCAGCGCCAGACGTCGCCTTCGGGCGAGACCAGCCGCTGGCCCGTCTTGAGTTGCGAGACCAGCTCGGCACCGCGCTCGCGCGGCACCACGCCGATCTGTGCCAGGCGGCGCGCCAGCTCGGCGGGCGCCTGAACGTGGTTGGCGAGCGGCACGACGCCTTCGGGCAGCTCCGGATCGCCGTCGGTGACGCCGGCATTGGTCCAGCGCATCGGCGCCGACGGATCGACCGGCGCGTCGAGATCGTCGCCGAGCGCGGCGCCGATTGCCTTTTCAAAACCCTTGTCGACGGTGATGCCGTCGATGATCGGCGGCCACAGATTCTTGGTCTCGCCGTTGACGATCTTGGAGATCGTGCGCGCCTCGGTGTCGAGCCGCTGCACGCGCTTGTCGGCCTCGACCAGCGGCGAGCGCGAGGATTCCAGCGTCTGGCGCGCGGCGACATGCGCGGCTTCGCTCGCCTGCGCGGCGGCTTCGGAAGCGGCAAGCGTCTGCTCGGCGGTCTCGACGGTCGCGGTCAGCTCGTCGAGGTCGCCGAAACCGCCGGTCTCCGCGGCGAGCTTCTGCTCTTCCGCGGCGACATTCGCGATCTCCTGGTCGAGACGGGCGAGCTTGTCGCGGTGGGTGCGGACGTTGGCCTCGAGCTGGTTGCGCTTGGCGGTGAGGTCGGCGAGCGCGGTGGTGAGCTCGGCGAATTGCTGCTCGGTTTCGGTCAGCACCGCCTCGGCTTCGCCGACGCGCTCGTCGACGCCTGAGCGCTTCTCGACGCGCGACTTGATCTCTTCCTTCAGCTCGGCATCTTCGGTGTCGAGCCGCTGCAGCGCGACGTCGGCGTCCATGGTCTGCTGCTGGGCGCGCGAGATGTCGCCTTCGAACTGGGCGAGGCGGCGCTCGAGCTCGGCGACGCGCTCCTTGGCGCGCTCTTCCTCGCGGTCGAGCAGCTCGCGGGCATTGGTGAGGCGCTGCAGCCCGGCCGCGGCGCGCGCTTCGGCATCGCGCAGCGCGGGCATTTCGGCGGCGCGGATCGCCTGGATGCGGGCAGCTTCAGCCTGGTGCTGGGTGCGCTCGGCCATCTCGCGGACCGCGAGGTCATGGGTCTGGCCGGATTCGTTGACGTCGGCATGGGCGCCGATCCAGCGCAGGTGGAACAGCGTGGCTTCGGCCTTGCGAACCTTGGCCGCGACCTCGCGATAGCGCACCGCCTGGCGGGCCTGCTTCTTCAGGCCCTCCATCTGGCCTCCGAGCTGACCGATCACGTCCTCGACGCGGGTGAGGTTGGTTTCGGCGGCCTTCAGCCGCAGCTCGGCCTCGTGGCGGCGGGCGTGCAGGCCGGCGACGCCGGCGGCGTCTTCCAGCACGCGGCGGCGCTGCTCGGGCTTGGCCTGGATGATCTCGCCGATCTTGCCCTGGTGGACGAGGGCCGGCGAACGCGCGCCGGTGGCGGCGTCGGCGAACAGGATCTGCACGTCGCGGGCGCGGACGTCGCGGCCGTTGATGCGATAGACCGAGCCGGCCTCGCGCTCGATGCGGCGGGAGATTTCGAGCAGCTGGCTGTCGTTCATCGCCGCCGGCGCGGTGCGATCGGCATTGTCGATCGTCATCGTCACTTCGGCGTGGTTGCGCGCAGGACGGTTGCCGGAGCCGGCGAAGATCACCGCGTCCATGTCGGCCGCGCGCAGCGATTTGTACGAGGTCTCACCCATCGCCCAGCGCAGCGCCTCGACGAGATTCGACTTGCCGCAGCCGTTGGGTCCGACCACGCCGGTCAGGCCGGGCTCGATGACGAAGTCCGTGGGCTCAACGAAGGACTTGAAGCCGTGAAGGCGCAGGCGGGTGATTTTCATAAGCACGCATCTCTGTTGGCAGGCGCGAATCCCCCTGCCGGGACAATACCATGGAAGGCAATGTCGCTATCCGGGCGAGTCGCGCGAGGCGCCTCATGCGGCTGGACAATGGCCGCGGTGCGTCGCGAGGGCAACCGGCGAAACCCGCTTTTCCCAAGGGATTTATGCTGGGAAAGATACGGCTTTCGAGATGCGAATCAGGATCTTGACGAGCGAATCAGCTCTTCAGCAGCGGATTGATCTTCTTGGCGAACTCCTCGAACGAGGCCTCGCCCTTGATCTTCTCGCCATTGATGAAGAAGGTCGGCGTCGAATCGACCTTCAACACGTCGCTGGCGTATTTCTGGTCGGCGGCGATCTTGTCGAGCAGCGCCTGGTCCTTCAGGCAGGCCTCGACCTGCTGCTGGGTGAGGCCGGCCTGCTTGCCGATCCGCGTCAGGGTCTCGGTGGTGTTCTTCATCACCCAGTCGCTCTGCTGGCGGAACAGCATGTCGGTGACCGCGAAGTACTTCTGCGCGTCGTCCTTGGCGATGCAGCGCGACAGCATCGAGCCGGCGGCGGCTTTGATGTCGAGCGGGAACTCGCGGAAGATGTAACGCACCTTGCCGGTGTCGATGTATTCCGACTTGATCTTGGGGAACACCTGCTCGTTGAACGCCGCGCAATGCGGGCAGGTCATCGAGGCGTATTCGGTGATGGTGACGGCGGCATCCTTCGATCCGAGCGCCATGTCGGGCAGCGACACGGGCTTTGCGACGTCGGCGGCGACTTGGGCCATGGCTTCCGAGATGAACCGCAGCGGCGAGAGCCCGGCGAGCGCGGCAAGCCCGGTCAGCGACAGCATCGTGGTGAAGGCGCGGCGGGTGATGATCAAGGTCGGCTCCCGGGATTGGCGTGGTGTCGCCCGAGGTTCCCGCCCGGGCGGCCTGTCGCTAGCTTGAAACGTCGTTTGAGGCAATGGCGAGCCGCGACAACAGGTCCAGATTAGCCCGGGAATGAGGCTCAATTTCGCTTGATGGCCGCCCCGAGCCGGGCCAGCGCCGTCTTCAATTCTTCATCTTCGATGTCTCCCAGGCTCTCGGCCACTTTGGCCACCGATTTGGGATCGGGCGGGCCGGGCCGCGCCCGCCGCCGGGGCCGCGACAGGGGGGCCTGGCGGAAGGCCAGCTTGCCGACCGCGCTCCAGCCGAAGAAGCGGTTGACCCGCTCCAGGATCACGTCGGCGGAGTGCTGGATCTCCAGCGCCATCGGCCCCTCGACCCGCAGCACCAGGGTCGCCGGCTCCTGCGGCTGGCCCTCGACCGGCCGGGGCCATTGCATCTTGAGCGGCTCGGCATGGGCCGCGATCTCCGCCCCGGCAATCTGCGCCCACCGCGTCACCAGCTCGCGCGCCGCAAATCCCTGCTTGGCATAGGCCTCGGCAAAGACGTCGTTGAGTAGCAGCGACAGCGGCTTGGCGCTGATGGGACCGGGTTTGGGCGGGAATTTGGACATGGGGCCCTTATAGCACTCCCCGGCGATCCACGAAGAAAGACGTGGATGCCCGCGACGCGCGCAGGCATGACGTGGAGAGGTCAGCGCGTTGCCGCTACAGTGAGAGCATGAGCCCCAGATCCGCCCTCAAGGCCAAGCCGGAACCAGTTCAGTCGGAAGGCTCGTCGCGCCCGATCGCGCTTCTGCAATGGTACGACCGCCACCGCCGCCGTCTGCCCTGGCGCGCGATGCCCGGCGAGACATCGGACCCTTACCGCGTCTGGCTGTCAGAGATCATGCTGCAGCAGACCACGGTGAAGGCGGTCGGGCCCTATTTCGAAAAATTCGTCGCGCGCTGGCCCGATGTCACGGCGCTGGGCCGGGCCTCGCAGGACGACGTGCTGCGGATGTGGGCCGGGCTCGGCTACTACTCGCGTGCGCGCAATCTCCATGCTTGCGCGGTTGCCGTGACGCGCGACCATGGCGGCGTGTTTCCGGACACGGAGGAGGGCCTGCGCGCGCTGCCGGGCATCGGGCCCTATACGGCGGCGGCGATCGCGGCGATCGCCTTCGACCGCCACACCATGCCGGTCGACGGCAATATCGAACGCGTGGTGTCGCGGCTCTTTGCCGTTGAAGACGAGCTCCCGCAGGCAAAGCCGCTGATCCAGCAACTGGCGGCGACACTGCTCGCGAACTCTCGCGCCGGCGACAGCGCGCAGGCGCTGATGGATCTCGGCGCCTCGATCTGCACGCCGAAGAAGCCGGCGTGCTCACTGTGCCCGTTCAACGAGGATTGCACGGCGCGTGCGCGAGCGACGCAGGAGACGTTTCCGCGCAAGGCGCCGAAGAAGAGCGGGACGTTGCGGCGCGGCGCCGCCTTCGTGGTGACGCGCGGCGACGAGCTGCTGGTTCGCTCGCGGCCCGAAAAAGGCCTGCTCGGCGGCATGACCGAGGTCCCGGGCTCGGATTGGCTGGCCGGCCAAGACGAGGCGACGGCGAAGCAGCAGGGGCCGGAGCTGAAAGGGTTGTCGCGCTGGCAGCGCAAGGTGGGCGTCGTTACCCACGTCTTCACGCATTTTCCGCTGGAGCTGGTGGTCTACACCGCGAAGGCCGAAGCCCGCACGCGCGCGCCCGAGGGCATGCGCTGGGTGCCGATCGCGACATTGGCCGGCGAAGCGTTACCCAACGTCATGCGCAAGGTGATCGCGCACGCGCTGGGTTGAAATCCTTACGCCGCGCGCGCGGCGCGCTCGTCCTCGGCCGGCATCAGGAAGGTGCGGTTGCGCCCGGTTTTCTTGGCGACATAGAGGCCCTGGTCGGCGCGCTCGATCACGTCCTGCACGTCGCGGTCGCTCTCGTCGAACAGCGCGAGCCCGACCGACACGGTGAGGGGAATGATGGTGTCGCCGTGACGCACCGTCGCGCTCTCGATCGATGTCCTGATGCGATCGGCGAGCAGCACGGCGGTCTCCCGGTCGATCTCGCGCAGCAGCACCACGAACTCCTCGCCGCCGAAACGGGCGGCCTTGTCGGTGGTCCGGATCGACTGATTGACGATCTCCGCGACGCGTTTGATCGCATCGTCGCCGGCGGCATGGCCATGGGTGTCGTTGATCTTCTTGAAATGATCGATGTCGATCATCAAAGTCGCCATGTTGCGCTTGTAGCGGCGGCAGAACGCGATGGCGTCGTCGGCGACGGCCAGGAAGGAGCGGCGGTTCATCAGGCCGGTCATGAAATCGGTGTCGGCGAGCTGGCGCAGCTTCAGCATGTCCTCCTGGAGCTGCATCGCATTCTCGGTCGCGCGCAGCTCGGCTTCCTTGGTGCGCTCCTCGGCAAGGCCGATCCGGCGCAGCAGCGAGCGCAGCGCGCGTGAGAGCTGCACGACCTCGGCCGAGCCGCTCTGCCGCGCCAGCATGGTCGGACCGTGGGCGCGTCCGATGCGGTCGGCTTCCTGCGTGATGGCGATGATCGGCGCTGCGATCCTTCGCGAGACCAGCATGGCCAGCGACAGCGCGATCAGCGCGGTGACGGCACCGATTGCCAGAATCGTTTGCGCCGACGAGATCGCCGCCGCCAGCGCCACGCTCGCCGGCTGGCTCGCGGTGACGATCCAGTTCAGGCCCTGATAGTCGCGATGCCCCGTGCCGACGTGGAAGGCGGTCAGCATCTGCCGGCCGTCGGTCGTCTCGCGGAAGGCGCCGACGCCGGCCTTCAGGATGCCGGACAGCTCGTCCCCGCTGTACCGGATGGTTTCTTTCTGCGGTCCGAGCAGGATCATGCCGCCCTTGCTGATGATCGACAGCGCCGCGTCGGCATTGTTGTCGTTGGCTTCGACGTCCTTGATCAGATTGCTGGCCCAATCCCAGTTCAGGTGCCCGCCGAGCACGCCGAGCAGCCTGCCGGTGGGATCACGCACGGGCACGGCGATGTCGACGAAGCGGTAGGGCTCGTTGTTGGCGCGCTGCGTCAGCAGCGAGGACAGCAGTACGGCCTCATGGACGTCGCCGACGGCGACTTTCTCGAGGCCCTGCTTGAACCAGGGTCGTGCGGCAACGGACTTGCCTTGCAGCAGGCCGCCGGTCGCGGCAACCACGTTGCCGTTTACGTCGGCGAAACCAATCCAGGCGAATTCGGCAAAGGAGCGCTGGAGGTCCTCCAGCGAGCTGCGCAACGCGGCCGGGTCGGCTTGCCACAGCGGCTGCATCGGCTTCAGTTCGGCAAACAGCTTCATCTCCTGCTGGCGCGTCGCCATGAAGCGGTCGAGCCGGCCGGAGGCCATCGACGCGGTTCCGGCCAGACTGCTCTCGATCAGCGCGGCAGTGTTCCTGTAGCTGATCAGCGCGGCGCCGGCCGCGAGTGTGCCGACGAGCACGATGGACATCGCCGCCACCGCCGCGGCGATCTGCGTGCGCACGGTCAGATGGTCTTCGATCGCGTGCAGGCGGCTCGCTGCCTGCTGCAAGAGGGCTCGCATGGAAAGGCTCCGGTGTCACCGTCGCTCATGCCATGTGGTAGCTTCCAACCGCTTACCGGCGGATTGTCCAATTGGATCGTATTGAATCGGTCGTGAAGCCGGTTGGTTGAAGCGACCTTAAGTGCCGGCGAAATCCCGGGGTTTTCTGGGTTCCCCGGGGATGTTGCGCTGCGGCCTATCGCCTGCTGACACCAGGCTGGCAACAGACCTACGCTATGAGCCGCCGGCAACGGAGGTTCGCATGGTCAAGACCGCACTCGACAACTTTCGCAAGCCGCCCTGCGCCGAGCTGCTCGGATGGCGTCTGCTCGATGCCCGCCCCGAGGAGGGCTGGATCAGGCTCGCCTTCGAGGGCAAGCCCGAGTTCTGCAACCCGGCGGGCTTCATCCAGGGCGGCATGCTGTCGGCCATGCTCGACGACACGATGGGGCCGGCCGTCCTCGTGATGAGTGAGGGCCGCCTCTACACCACCACCATCAGCATGACCGTGAACTTTTTGAGCCCGGCCAGGCCCGGGCCGATCATTGCCGAGGCGACGGTGACGCAGCTCGGCAAGACGATTGCATTCGTCGAGGCCAAGCTGATGGCCGAAGACGGGACCGTGCTCGCCACGGCAACCGCGAGCGAGCGGCTGTTGGAGGCGGCGAGGGTGGTGCGGTGAGACGAGCACCTGTCTCTCGCTTCCTCGCCCCGTTCTTACGGGGAGAGGGCGGGTGCGGGGCAGGAAGCCTTCTCGCGTCCTTCGTCAGTTGAACACAGCCGCTTTATTGTCGACGGTCGCAGCACCGCACTGCTTGTCGCCGGCCTGAGTGATTGCGCTTAGCGCAGCGCTAAAAGATCCGCGGGAAACAAGATCAACGACCGCGTCAACAGGCGGCGTGGTGCCTTCCGCTCCAAAAAGGGCGACTAGAATGCGAGCGTCGAATTTCTTCTTGTTGAGCCTGCGAACAGTAGCCTGAATCTTGCCGGTAGATGGTTGGCCGACGTAGCAAACGCACGCCAACGACGTGTCCGTCATATCGAGCGAAACGAATTTCGACATCGACAAGGCGTCGGCCTCTTCTGCTGTCGCTGCGATACCACGGTGACGCAGCAAATAGGCCAGTACTAGCGCTGCTGCCTCGTCGAGCTTGTCGGATCCTGGAACACAGAGAATAGGAGGCGCTCCACTGCTCTCCTTGGTCAACTCGAGTTGCGCTCTTGTTTGTTCAATTGCGATGGCTGCTCCGGGGTTGGCACTCAAGTCTATGGACGGAACGCCCGTCGCTCCTGTCTCGTGGTTCAATTCCAGGTCAGCCACCAGTTCGCGGACAGTTGAAGCAATTCGATTCAATCGCTCTTCGTCGAGATGGCCTAACTGACGGTCCGCTTCCGCGAGCCTCAATCCCTCCAGTAGAATAGTGTCACAGTAGTCCTCAAGTGACGCATCTCTGAGGAAGTCATGCGCTTGTTCTGCCGCCTCGAGAGGATCGGCGGCCAGAAGCCGTTGGTAGAACAGCTGAGGCGGTTTCAACGGAGGTCGGTCGCCAAGCATGATTTCCAGGAATTTGAGCCGCTCGACATGCCGTCCCGCGACGACGAGGCATACCGTCAGAGGGGTTGCCATGACCAATCCGATCGGGCCCCAGAGCCAGGTCCAGAATGATGCAGACAGGATGACCGCGACAGGAGACAGGCCAGAACTGTGGCCATAAATCAAAGGTTCGATAACTTGTCCGGCTAGAAATTCCAGGGCCACAAACAAGAGGGCAGTCAGCACCAACATCTCCCAGCCAGAACCAACGGCTGCAGCGAGGATAAGCGGGAATATGGCTGAGATGAGTGCACCGATATACGGCACGAACCGCAAGATCATCGCTAACAGGCCCCATAGCGGAGCCGACGGCACGCCAATGAGCTCAAGGCCTATGCCGATTGCCAATCCGAATACTGCATTGAAGATCATCTGAGTTAGAAAGAGTCTACTCAGTCGCTTGCCGGCGTCATCAAGGGCTGCGGTTGTGCGCTGAATATCTCCCGAGCCAGCGAGGCGAACGAGCCGGTTCCTGAGATCCTCGCGTTGCAGCAAGATGAAAGCCACGAAAATCACGACGACTCCCGTCGTCGTGAGTGGTGAAAGCAATGGTTCGATGATCTTGGCGAGCGTCGTCAGAGCGCCGGGGTCGGGCTGCTTGACTTCGACAGGTATCGGAATCGCTTTACCCGGTCCTTGCTTCGCAAGACCGTTGTCCGGTTGGTCAGCCGTGTTCCCATGTTGCAGCTGCGTCCCTAATTCCTTGAGAACAGTGGATGCCTGCTCCAACGTTCCTGTACCACCGACCAAACCACGAATGCTTTCGACCTTATCGCTCAACGTCTGCTGATATTGAGGCAGTTTCGCAGCAAGGCGAGTTGCCTGCGATACCATCAGGCCGCCCAAGCTGAATATGATCGCAAAACCAAAGAACACCACGACAAGAACAGAAGCGGTGCGCGGAATTCGCCAGGAATGCAGTCGTATGACAAAGGGCGCGAGTACAAAGCTCAAGAGGACCGCGAGTGCGATCGGGACGAAAATTTCACGACCTACATAAAGCGCGGCAACTATCAGCGCCGCTACGGCCATATTGACCAGCGCCGCACCTCGTTGCTGTATTAGCCTTACTTGATTGGGCTTCTCTTGCAACTGCGTAGCCCTCGCGTTTAACCGAGCCTGCACTTGTTGCGTTTCGATTGATTCAGTTCATTGCCCCAAAATTAGTCCCAAGATGCTCGCCATCGGCAGAGCCCGTACTCTGGACCGATCCCGAGGTGCACGATCAGGTTGGACAATGCATACGTCTTACTCCACCGGCGCGGAAGAAAGACCCTTTTCATTGAGCCACCTTGGAGCCACCTTGCGATAGATCAAGGAACCTTGCATCGGCTCCCTACCGACTCCAGCGGACGTTCGAGGGCATCAGGACAGGTCTGTTTACGCACTTGCCCGAGGCTGTGTCGTGCGCGCAACTTGATCGAACGGTTCTTCAACAAGGCCAAGCAGTGTCGGCGCGTCGCGACCCGATCCGGCAAGCTGGCGGTCAACTATCTGGCATTCGTCAAGCTTGCATCCATACGCATTTGGCTGCGTGCCAATGAGTCCGCGCCCTAACTCACGCCCCCGCCCGCTTCGCGTCTCTGCTCACAATCGCAGGCTTCGCATTCAGCGCCTCGACCTGGAAGCCCGCGACGCGCTTGTAGTTCGCGGCGATGTCCTCCAGCTCCTGCTGCGACAGCACGTCGGTGACGACGTCATAGCCGTCAGGCGCGCGCTCCTCGACGAGCTGCATCACCTGCTCAGGGCCGTTCTTGCGGTTGAGCAGGACGAGGTCGGTGGTCGCGGGACGCCGCTCGGCCTCATAGGCGAGCAGCGCTGCGGTCGTCGGGCCATGCGCAAGGATCTCGCGGGTGATGGTGCGGGCATCGAGGATCGCCTGCGAGGCGCCGTTCGAGCCGATCGGGTACATCGGATGCGCGGCGTCACCCATCAGCGTGACCTTGCCAAAGGTCCATTGCGACACCGGATCGCGATCGACCAGCGGATATTCGTAGGCGTGCGGGCAGTTCTTGATCAGGCCGGGCACGTCGAGCCAGTCGAACTGCCAGCTCTCGAACCAGGGCAGAAACTCCTCCAGCCGCGCGGTGCGGTTATAATCCTCGCGCCGCCACTGATAGGTCGGCGGCATGTGGCGTTCGGCGACCCAGTTGATCAGATGGTTGCCCGCTGCATCCGGCTGCTTCGAAATCGGATAGCAGACGAATTTCAGGATCTCGTGCCCGGCCATGATCATGGTGCGGCCGGTGAGGAAGGCCTTTGACGGCGTGACGCCGCGCCAGAGGATGCGGCCGTTCCAGATCGGCGGGCCTTCATCGGGGTAGAGCTTTTCTCGCGCGGCGGAATGGATGCCGTCGGCGGCGATCATGATCGCGCCGTCGTAGGTCCCGGCGGGCTTGCCGGTCGCCCTGTCGATGAAGTCAGCGCGCACGCCGTTGGCCGTCTCGGTCCAGCCGGTCAGATGGTGGCTGGTCAGGATATTGTCGCGGCCGAGCCGCTCGATCGCGGTGTCGAGCAGGAGCTGCTGGAGCGTGCCGCGATGGATCGAGAATTGCGGCCATTTGTAGCCGGCTTCCAGCCCGCGCGGTTCGCTCCAGATCGGCTTGCCGTGCTTGGAGAAATAGGCGAGCTCGCGGGTGCGCACGCCGCTGGCGTCCAGCTTGTCCATCAGCCCGAGTTCGATCAGCTCGCGGACCGCATGCGGCAGCACGTTGATGCCGACGCCGAGCGGTTTCAGCGCGGCGACGCTCTCGAACACTTTTACGGGAACGCCGATTCCGTGCAGGCTGAGCGCAAGCGTCAGCCCGCCGATGCCGCCGCCGGCGATGAGTACGGTCATGACAAAACCCCTCCGATTGCAGGCGTCTTGGCACAGGGGGGCGGCGGTGGGCAACTGCGAAGAGCAACGCACGGAGAATGTCGTGCTATAGACCTCGGGGTCGACAGTCGTTAATTTCCAGCTTTCCCATGAGGTCCGACATGCTCAAGCTCTACTACGCCACCGGCACCTGCGCGCTCGCCACCTACATCACCCTGGAAGAGGCCGGCGCCGACTACACGGCCGAACGGCTGAGCTTCAAGGACAACCAGCAGAACAGCCCGGACTATCTCGCCATCAACCCCAAGGGCCGGGTCCCGGCGCTGGTGACCGATCGCGGCGTGCTGACCGAGACGCCGGCGATGCTGGCCTATATCGCGCAGACCTTGCCCAAGGCGAAGCTCGCGCCGCTCGACGATCCCTTCGACTTCGCCCAGGTGCAGTCGTTCAACTCCTATCTCTGCTCGACCGTGCACATCAACCACGCTCACAAGATGCGCGGCGCGCGCTGGGCGACGCAGGAGAGCTCGTTCGCCGACATGAAGGCGAAGGTCCCGCAGACCATGGGCGCCTGCTTCGCCCTGATCGAGCAGAAGATGTTTCGGGGGCCTTGGGTGATGGGCGATCAGTTCACGATCTGCGATCCCTATCTCTACACCCTGTCGACCTGGCTCGAAGGCGACAGCGTCGACATCAATGCAACGCCGAAGATCGCCGATCATTTCAAGCGCATGTCGGACCGACCGGCGGTGCGCAAGGTGATGGACGAGCAGAAGGCGTAACAACGCGCCGGCCCTCGCAGGGTGGGCAAAGGCGCGTAGCGCCGTGCCCACCATCCTTCAGACGACGACAAAAGTGGTGGGCACGCTTCGCTTTGCCCACCCTACGAGAGCTTGCGCTTGGCTTGCTCCAGCTCCCGTCCCGTCTCCAGCATCAGTCGCCGCAGCCAGATCGAGCCGGGGTCCATCTGTGCGCGGGTCGGGTAGAACATGAATTGCTCGTCGATCCCTGGGTCGAGCGGCGGCGTCACCGTGACGAGGCCGAGCTGCTTGGACAGGGCCGCGATCAGCCGGCGCGGCACGAAGGCAACGAGGTCGGTGCGGGCGGCGATGTGCAGGGCTTCGAGATAGCCTGAGACGACAAGCGAAATGTGCCGCTCGATGCCCTTGCTGCGCAGCCAGGGGTCGATCAGGTCCTCAGCGCCGCCACGGATGATCACACCGACATGGCGGGCGGCCAGAAAGATTTCGCGCCGCTTCAGTTTCGCCCCCATGGGGTGACCGCGCCGCACCGCCAGCGCATCGCTGTCGGTGTACAGCAGCTGGCGGTGAAAACCCTTAAATGCGTTGCCGATCGAGATCACGAGGTCGATGGTGCGGGCGAACTCGGCATGGAAGATCGCCGATCCCCGCCACGGCACGATTTCGATGCGGACGTTGGGCGCAAGACGCGTCACCTTCTCCATCAAGGGCGGCATCAACAGCTCGACCGCGAGATCCGGCATCATCAGGCGGAATTGCCGCTCGCTGCGCGCGGCGTCGAAATCATCCGGCACGAACAGCCCGCGCACCTGGTCGAGCGCCTGTGCCAGCGGCGCGCGCAGCGCCTGCGCCCGGGGTGTCAGCTCCATCCGCGCGCCGGTGCGGACCAGCAGCGGATCGCCAAAGAGGTCGCGCAGACGCTGTAGCGCGTGGCTCGCCGCCGGCTGCGACAGCCCGATCCGCATCGCGGCGCGGCTGACATTGGCCTCGCGCAGCAGCGCGTCGAGTGCGATCAATAGATTGAGATCAAGCGAATTCAAATTCATGAGCTGAATACATATCATATCCTCTATCGATTTGAAGAATTCTGTTTCAGCGGCGATGTTCTCCGTGTTGCCAGCAAACGGAGATGCCGCCATGAACGCGAGCGCCAACAAGAAACTGATGCAGGATATTTTCGCCGCCGCCGCCAGCCCCGACCCGGCGGTGCGCGACCGCGCCCTGTTCACCGCAAGCCTTGCCGACGACGCCAGATGGGTCGTGACCGGCCAGTATTCCTGGTCGCGCACCTTCACCGGCAAGGAGTCGATCCTCAACGATCTGCACGGCTATGTCCGCACCCGTCTGCGCGACCGCACGCGCACCGTGGCTCACCGCTTCATTGCCGACGGCGACGTCGTCGTGGTGGAAGCCAAGGGCGACAACGTCACGCCCGAGGGGGTGCGCTACGACAACGACTACTGCCTCGTGTTTCAGTTCGAGGACGGCAAGATCAAGGAGATCAGGGAGTATTGCGACTCGGTCCTGACCGAGAAGGCGCTCGGTCCGTTTCCGCAAACGCCAGTGAGGGCCGCGAGCTGAGCCGCATCGCATGCCCGGGCCGAGCCGGTTCATCACGGCCGATGATGGTCGCGCAGGCCTGGCGGGCGCTGGTGGAGATGGTCCGTATCAGGCGCGAGCGGTCCCAGGCCCGGTATCAGCTCGCCGCCATGACCGAACGGGAGCTTCAGGACTGCGGGATGACCCGGGCGGAGATCGCGTACGAGCTGCATAAGCCTCGCCGACGCAAATAGAGAGTGAGGGGCACGGGCCGTCGCCTTGCCCGGCTTTTGCAGTACCGGCGGAACCTTTGGGTTCCGCCGGCGTTCCTTCGCTTCCGGGGCAATCGCGCCTTCGGCATCGCGCGCGTTTGGGAATTTCATGCTGGCTGGGGCTTCGGACGTTTCGACACAAGTGGGCCGCAGCTTCCCCGGACTCCGCGAACGACTGAGAGATGCGACTGCGGCTGCGCACCGGGAGCTCGATGCGCAGCTTTCATCATTCGATCTCACCGTATTTTCCGGCTACCGCCGCTTTTTGCAGGCCAGTGCCGGCGCGCTGCTGCCGCTCGAAGCCACGCTTGTCGCTGCCGGCGTCGCCACGATGTTTCCGGACTGGCCGGAGCGGGCGCGCAGCGCCGCGATCGCGGCGGATCTCGAACGGCTCGGCAGCGCCGCGGAACCCACCGTGTCCGTGCCGCCGCTGACGCGCAGCGGCGTGCTAGGCACCATGTACGTGCTGGAGGGCTCCCGGCTCGGGGCCAAATTCCTGCTGAAGGCGGTCGCGGACGCCGCCGACCCCCGTATCGGCGAAGCTACCGGCTATCTCAGCCACGGCGCCGGCAAACGGCTTTGGCAGAGCTTCCTGTCGAAGCTTCAAAGCGAAGAGGCCTGCGACGAGGACGAGGTGATCGAGGCGGCGCACATCGCCTTCGCCGCGTTCGAGCAGGCGGCGGACCGCGCATGAACGAGGCCGTCAATCTCACCAATTGCGATCGCGAACCGATCCACATTCCCGGCAGCGTGCAGCCGTTCGGCTTCCTGCTTACGCTGTTGTCGGATTTCACGATCTGCATGGCGTCGGACAATGCCGCCAGCTTTCTCGGCACTGACGTCGCCGACCTGCTCCAGCGGCCGCTGTCGAGCGTCATCTCCAAAGCCGCCGTCGAGACCATCCGCAGCCGCGTCGATCATCTGAGTGGTCCGGACGCGACCGAACGCCTGTTCGGGGTCGAGCTCCAGGCGGGCAAGCCGCTTTGCGACGTCGCGATCCATTTTTCCGGCGTCTATCTGGTCGTGGAGGCCGAGCCAAGCGTCATCGAGCCGGGCGTCAATTCCGGCGAGCTGGTGCGCCTGATGCTGGAGCGGATCCGCAAGACACGCGGCATGACCGAACTCGCGCGCGAGGCGGCGCGGCAGCTCAAGGTGCTGACCGGCTTCGACCGCGTCATGGTCTATCAGTTTCACCCGGACGGATCGGGCGAGGTGATCGCGGAGGCTGCGGAAGCGGGGCTCGAACGGTTTCTCGGCCTGCATTACCCGGCCTCCGACATCCCCAGACAGGCCCGGGTTCTCTATCAGCGCAACTGGCTGCGCATCATAGCGGACATCAATGCGCAGCCAGCCGCGCTGGTGTCGACGGCGACCCACAATGCGGGGCTGCTCGATCTTTCGATGAGCGTGCTGCGCTCGGTGTCGCCGATCCACATCGAATATCTGCGCAACATGGGCGTCGGCGCCTCGATGTCGGTGTCGGTCCTGCGCGACGGCAAGCTGTGGGGCCTGTTCGCCTGCCATCATTACTCGCCGCGCCACATCTCTTTCGAGAAGCGCACGGCCTCCGAACTGTTCGGGCAGATGTTCTCCTGGATCGTGGAAGGGCGCGAGCGCGAGGGCGACGTCGCCTACGAAATGCGCGCTCACCACGTGCAGGAGCGGTTGATCGAGACGGCGGCCTCGCACGAGCACAGCCAGCGCGCGATCGTCGACTTCCTCGGCGACTATCGCGGGATGATCGACTGCGACGGCGTGGCGGTGTGGTCCGACAACAAGATCGCACTTCAGGGCCAGACGCCGACCGAGGACGAGGTGAAGGAGCTGGTTGCCTTCATCAACCGGACCTCACCGGGACGGATTTTCGCCAGCGCCGAGATCGCCAGGGTGTATGCCGCCGGCCAGTCCTTCCGCGACCGCGCAGCGGGATTTCTCGCCATCCCGATCTCGCGCGCCCCGCGCGATTGTCTGATCTTCTTCCGGCGCGAAGTCGTGCGTTCGGTGAACTGGGCCGGTGCGCCCGACAAGGTCTATGACGAGGGCCCGAACGGGCCGCGTCTGACGCCGCGCAAGAGCTTTGAGCTCTGGCAGGAAACGGTGGCGGGCCAGTCGAAACCGTGGTCCTCCGCCGACATCCGCATCGCGGAGAGCCTGCGGGTGACGCTGCTCGAGGTGATCCTGCAACTGTCCGATCTCGCCGCGCGCGAGCGGCGCGGCGCGCAGGAGCGGCAGGAGCTGATGATCGCCGAGCTCAATCACCGCGTCCGCAACATCCTGAGCCTCGTCCGCGCGCTGGTGGCGCAGAGCAAGGACACCGCGGCCAGCGTCGAGGAATTCGCCGGCGTGCTCGGCGGCCGCATCCAGGCGCTGGCGCGGGCCCACGACCAGATCACCAATCTGAACTGGGCGCCCGTCGCACTGCGCTCGCTGCTCGAATCCGAGGCCGGCGCCTATCTGGGCGCGCGCGCAGACCGGGTGAGGATGGGCGGGCCCGACGTAGCGCTCGATCCCAAGGCGTTCGCAACGCTGGCCCTCGTCGTGCACGAGATGATGACCAATTCCGCCAAATACGGCGCGCTCGCCGATTCCACCGGCAGCGTCGAGGTGGCGTGGCGCCTCGATCCGTCGTCGAGCCTCGTCATCGACTGGAAGGAGAGCGGCGGTCCCCCGGTGCAGCCGCCGTCGCGGCGCGGCTTCGGAACCACGATCATCGAGCGCTCCGTCCCGTTCGACCTCAAGGGCGAGGCCGAAATCCGCTTCGACCTGCTGGGGGTGCAAGCGACGTTCATCATTCCCCCCAACTTCGTCGAACTCGTGCCATCAATCGCAGGAGCCGCCATGCGCGTCGAAGAGCAGCAATCGTCCCGTTCGCGGATTTCCGACACGGCGCTGATCGTCGAGGACAATCTGATCATCGCGATGGCCGCGGAGGTCATCCTGCTCGACCTCGGTGCCCGCCACGTCGATACCGCCGCGACCGTCGACCAGGCGCTGCGTGCGATCGAGCGCACGCGCCCGGGCTTTGCCCTGCTCGATCTCAATCTCGGCAACGAGAGCAGCATCAAGGTGGCGCAGAAGCTGATGGAGATCGGCGTGCCCTTCGTGTTCGCGACCGGCTATGGCGAGCGCGCGCCGATCCCGGCGGAGCTGGCTGCCGCGCCGGTGATCCAGAAGCCCTACACGCTGGAAGTGGTCGAGAACGCGCTCGGCAAATTGACGCAGGCGGGCGACTGACAAACATTCAACGGCGCGACGTTTGCAGCCGGCTGCATGCCGCATGCGGCCGTGCGCCACATCCTTGCGCAACTGCATAGAAGATCAGCAGATTTTGTATGCGCCTCATGAGGTGTGCGCGAAAATTTGGAAGGTTCAATTAACGAGTGTCCCCCATTGTGTCGCAGTGCAGCGTGAGTCGCTTGAGGAGTGACGCGCGGCTGCCGGGGGTGGCCGCGACGATCGCCGGATGAGTTCGTCCGCCCGAATTCACATGCATCCGGGTGGACAGTGGGAATGCCGAAATTTCGTTTGCGGATCAGGGGACGCCTGTACGCAGGCTTCATGGCCCTGGTGGCGGTCGGTCTCGTGATGGCGGTGGTTGCCGTCTGGAATTTGTGGGCGGTCCAGGATCAGGTCGGAAGGCAATCGGCGCTTTCGGACAGCACCGCGCGGGTGCTGGAGATCTCGACCCATCTCCAGGCCATCCAGCGCGCCAACCTGCGCTACATCTACGATGCCAGCGAACCCGCAATGAAGGAGGCCGCCGAGCGGGAGACCGCGGCAATCGAGCTGTTGCAGGTCGGCGCCAAGGGCACAGCTTCCGAGGAGCGGCGGAAGCTCTACAACGATCTGATCGCCGACATCGGCAAAATGCGAAGCCTGCGTGACAATCTCGGCGACGCCGTCAACGAGGCGCGAACGGGCAAGGCGACGTTGCTGCCGAGCGGGGACGAACTGACCGTCAAGATGAACAAGCTGACCGACGTGGCGCGCGCAGCCGTCGACGAAGACACCGCGGCCCTCGTCGCGGACCTCGAATCCAGGCTGCTTCTCGTTCAAATCGCAAACTGGCGTTTCCTGGCCCTGCGCGACACCAAGGGGCCCGCCAACTTCAGGACCAATGTGGACCGGGCGTCGCAGCGGCTCGCGGCGATCGAAAAGAGCCCGCAGGCTGCGGAACTGCGAACCACGCTCGCGCCGGTGAAGACCTCGCTCGGAATCTACAAATCCGCGTTCGAGACGACGTCGGCCGCGATGCTCCAGGCCGACGAGATCTACCACAAGAACCTCGCGCCCCTCATCGTGGAGAGCATCGCCAAGCTCAAGATCGCTGAAACCGCCTTGAAGAAGGACTACCGGGACTCGCGCGCCAATGCCGAAGCGGTGATCGCGGGAACGACGTCCATCCAGGAGCTCGCCGGCGGCCTTGCCATCCTGTTCGGCGGCATCGTCGCGTTCCTGATCGCCCGCAGCATCGTCGGTCCCCTGACCTCGATGACGCGCGCGATGGGGCTGCTGGCCGGCGGCAATCTCGCGGTCGAGATTCCCGGCCGCGGCAAGGCCGACGAGATCGGCGACATGGCCAAGGCGATCGAGGTGTTCAAAACCAACATGCTCGACACCGAACGCCTGCGCGGCGAGCAGAGCGAGCTCGAGGCGCGGCAGGCCGAGAGCCGCAAGGCCGATATGGTCAGGCTTGCCGACCAGTTCGAGCAGGCGGTCGGCGAGATCGTCGATACCGTGTCGTCGGCATCGAGCGAGCTGGAGGCCTCGGCCGGCACGCTGACGGCGACCGCGACGCGTGCGCAGGACCTGTCGACCGAGGTGGCATCCGCCTCACAGGAGGCTACAGCCAATGTCCAGGCGGTTGCCTCGGCGACGGAGGAACTCTCGTCCTCGGTCACGGAGATCGCGCGCCAGGTGCAGGAATCCGCCCGCATCGCCAACGAAGCGGTCGGTCAGGCGAGCCGGACCAACGAGCGCGTCGGCGAGCTGTCCAAGGCGGCCGCCCGCATCGGCGACGTGGTCGAGTTGATCAGCACGATTGCCGGCCAGACCAACCTTCTGGCGCTGAACGCCACCATCGAGGCCGCGCGCGCCGGCGAGGCCGGCCGCGGCTTTGCGGTGGTCGCCTCCGAAGTGAAGGCGCTGGCCGAGCAGACCGCGAAAGCGACCGGCGAGATAGGCCAGCAGATTTCGAGCATCCAGGCCGCGACCGAGCAGTCGGTCGGGTCGATCCGGGAGATCAGCGGCACCATCGAGCGGCTGTCGGAGATCTCGTCGGCGGTTGCCGCCGCCGTGGAGCAGCAGGGCGCGGCGACGCAGGACATCTCCCGCAACGTCCAGCAGGCCGCCCATGGCACGCAGCGCGTCTCGACCAATATCGGCGACGTCCAGCGCGGCGCCTCCGAGACCGGCTCGGCCTCCTCGCAGGTGCTCTCGGCGGCCCGCTCGCTGTCGGCCGACAGCAACCGGCTGAAGCAGGAAGTCGCCAAATTCCTGAACTCGGTCCACGCGGCATAAAAGCAAAAGGCCACGCGCATGCGCGTGGCCTTCAAATCGCGGCGTGGCGCGATCAGGCGACCTTGGTCGTCATGTGCTTGAACATGTTGGCGCGCGCCTCGTCGTCCATCTCGGCCTTGAAGGTGAACTTGTCCTTCAGGCCGATCGCGCGCGCGGCCGCGGGCCGCGCCGAGATCTCGTCCACCAGCCGCTTCACGTTCGGGTATCGCGCAAAGGCGTCGTCGCCGAGCTTGAACGGCACCATCCGCGCCCAGCCCCACAGCGCCATGTCGACGATCGAATAGCTGTCGCCGACCATGTAGCGCCGACCTTTGAGGTGGTCGTCGAGAATCTTGTAGTGGCGATCGGTCTCGTACTGGTAGCGGTTGTGGGCATAGTCGTGGTTCTGGTCCTTCGGCGCGAAATGCTTGAAGTGCACGGCCTGGCCAGAATAGGGCCCGACGCCGGTGGCGATGAACATCAGCCATGACAGCGTCTCGCCGCGAATATTTGCGGCGGGCAGAAACTTGCCGGTCTTCTCGGCGAGATAAAGCAGGATGGCGTTCGAATCGAACACGATCGTGCCGCCGTCGTCGATCGCCGGCACCTTGGCGTTCGGATTGATCTTCAGATAGTCCGGCGTGAACTGCTCGCCCTTGCGGGTGTCGACCTTCACCGGCTCGAAGGGCAGGCCGGTCTCTTCGAGATAAAGCGCGACCTTGGTCGGGTTCGGCGAGCCGTTGAAATAGAATTTGAGCATCGATCATCTCCCCAGTGTTGTTGGCCAGAGCGAAACAAGAGCGAAAGCGGATTGTGGTCGTGAGCGAACGCAGCGTCACTGGCGCTGACGGCTTCTCTTGCCTGAACCTCGTCTGGGAGGGCAACCGGCGAGTTTGCCGGGCGGTATCTGCGCGGCACGCAGATCAGCCGGCGTAACAAAGGCCGATCGCAGCCGTAAGGATCATCGCCGCGCCGACCGCTTCCAGCCGCAGCCCGAGCCGCGTCGCGATGTGCATGTCGGAGGCCCGCGCCTTGCGCTCCGACCCGCGCGCGTAGCCGTGCACGATCACGTCGTGATTGAAATTGTCGTGAGCCTCGTTGCTGCTGGCGAGCCCGACGCAGATCACGAGCACGCCGAACAGGGCGAGCCCGAAAAATCCCAGCAGCGCGATCAGGAACATTGGAAACATGCCGAGCAGGAAGATCGGCAGCAGCGGCACCAGCAGCAATGTCTCGGACTGTCGTCGCATCGGAGGACCGGTCGGGACGGGACTGATCGGGGAAATCTAGTCCTCGCTGCCGCGTCCTTCAAGGTGCCGCAGTGCCGTAGGGTGGGCAAAGGCGCGAAGCGCCGTGCCCACCAGCGTGCTTTCGATTTGGATTGACAGGAATGGTGGGCACGCTTCGCTTTGCCCACCCTACGAGGTCGGAGTGCTGGGCTACCCCGCCGCCATGCCGGCGCGGATCTCGGCGCGGAGCTCGTCGATCAGCTTGAGACCCTTCTTGGTCTCGACGTGCCAAAAGGTCCAGCCGTTACAGGCCTGGGCGCCTTGCGCCACCGCGCCGATGCGGTGGATCGAGCCGACCTTGTCGCCCAGCATGATGGCGCCGTCGGCACGGACCAGCGCGCCAAGCTTTTTCTTGGCGTCGAACAGCTTCGTGCCTGGCATGATCATGCCGCGCTCGATCAGCTCGGAGAACGCGACCCGCGGCGCTTCGCGCGCGGTCATGAACGGGGCGAGGCTTTCTTCCGGCAGCGGCTCGACCGCCGCGATGCGCGCTTCGGCTGCCTTGGCGTAGGTCTTGTCGCGCTCGAAACCGATATAGGAACGGCCGAGGCGCTTTGCGACCGCGCCGGTGGTGCCGGTGCCGTTGAACGGATCGATCACGAGATCGCCGGGCTTCGACGACGACAGCAGCACGCGCGCGAGCAGGCCTTCCGGCTTCTGCGTCGGATGCACTTTCTTGCCATCGGCGCCCTTGAGGCGTTCCTCGCCGGTGCAGAGCGGGATCAGCCAGTCGGACCGTGCCTGCACGTCCTCGTTGGCCGCCTTCAGTGCCTCGTAGTTGAACGTATAGCCCTTGGCCTTCTCGTCGCGCGCGGCCCAGATCATGGTCTCGTGCGCGTTGGTGAAGCGGCGGCCGCGGAAATTCGGCATCGGGTTGGACTTGCGCCAGACGATGTCGTTCAGGAGCCAGAAGCCGAGGTCCTGCATGATCGCGCCGACGCGGAAGATGTTGTGATAGGAGCCGATCACCCAGATCGTCGCCGACGGCTTCATCGCGCGGCGGGCGGCAAGCAGCCAGGCGCGGGTGAAATCGTCATAGGCGGAGAACGAATCGAACTTGTCCCAGTCGTCGTCGACGGCATCGACATGGGATTCGTCGGGGCGCTTGAGATCGCCCTTGAGCTGGAGATTGTAGGGCGGATCGGCGAACACGAGATCGACCGAACCAGCCTGAAGCTTCGACATCTCGGCGACGCAATCGCCGAGGACGATGCTGTGCGAAGGAGACTCAAAATTTGTGCGGGGCGCCCTTGCAGACGCCCCGCGACGCGACACTACCATGACTCAAGAACTCTGACTCAGGCGACGCTGTCGGCGACGCGGGACCAAACAACCGACTGACCGTTACAATGAAGCGGCAAAGTAAAAATCGACTTAACCCGCCGTTTTCGTAAGCAGACCTCGCATCTTGCATTGAGCGCGTTTCGCTTCGCGCATTCGCCGCGTTTTCCAGTGTATTTCGTATTTCTTCGCGTTGCGGGAGCGGTCAGGTCGCCAAATTTCTCTCGGAAAAAATTGCACGACCCCCGGAAAAAATTGCTGGCATCGACATGCTGTCGCACTAGGCAATTTTTGCCGGCCACGATATTGATAAGTGCAACGGAAATTTTACGTATGTGGCGCGTTGAGCTTTCGCGCATCCGCGCGCCAAGAACCGCCATCCGGACCTTAAGGGAAAGCCGCCATGCGTTACGATGACTTTCGCCGCAGCGACGACGTCGAGGATCGTCGCGACGACGGTGGTGGCATGGGCGGCGGCGGAGGCGGGTTCGGCCTGCCGATGGGGGGCGGCGGCCTTGGCATCGGTACCATCATCGTGCTCGGCCTGGTCGGCTATGCCTTCGGCATCGATCCGCGCATCCTGATCGGCGGCGCCGAAATCCTCACTGGCGGCGGCCAGGCACCGTCCTACCAGACCGATCGGCAGTCGACCTCGGCCAAGCGCGGCGCGCCGACCGACGAGGTCGGCAGTATGATCGCCGGCATTCTCGGCGAGATCGACGACCGCTGGAGCGAGATCTTCCAGGCCAGCGGCCAGAACTATACCGGTCCGAAGGTCGTGCTGTTCCGCAACGCCACCAATGGCGGCCGCTGCGGCATGGCGCAGTCGGCGATGGGCCCGTTCTATTGTCCGCCGGACCGCACCATCTTCCTCGACACCGCCTTCTTCCGCGAGGTCGAGACACGCTTCCGCGGCTGCTCCGGCAAGTCCGCCTGCAACTTCACCACCGCCTACATCATTGCCCATGAGGCCGGCCATCACATCCAGAACCTGCTCGGCATCATTCCGCGCGTGACGCGGCTGCAGCAGCAGGCCGGCAGCAAGGCCGAGGCCAATGCCCTGCAGGTCAAGGTCGAATTGCAGGCCGACTGCCTGTCCGGCGTCTGGGTCAACCGCGAGGCGAAAAAGCGTCCGAACTTCCTCGAGCCCGGCGACATCGACGCCGCGCTGACCACGGCGAGCGCGATCGGCGACGATACGCTGCAGCGCCAGGCCACGGGCCGGGTCGTGCCCGATTCCTTCACCCACGGCTCGGCGGCGCAACGCAAGCAGTGGTTCATGACCGGCTACCAGCAGGGCACGGTCCAAGCCTGCAACACGTTCGGCGGCGGGCAGATGTAAGGTGGTCGTGGCGTCATCCTGAGGTGCTCGCCCTTGCGAGCCTCGAAGGATGGCGGGGCTCCGGCCCGTCCCTCGAGGCGCGCTTGTGCGCGCCTCAGGATGACGTCGGTGGGCGGATAGAAGGTGCGGTTCAATGGCCTCCATCGACGAAACAAAACAGTTCATCCCGCTCAACATCGCGGTGCTCACCGTCTCCGACACGCGCGCGCTCGCGGATGATAAATCCGGCCAGACGCTCGCCGACCGCCTTACCGCCGCCGGCCATCATCTGGCCGCGCGCGAGATCGTCACCGACGACGTCGAGGCGATCCGTGCGGTGATCCGCCGCTGGGTCGCGGATGCCGGCGTCGACGTCGTCATCACCACCGGCGGCACCGGCTTTACCGGACGCGACGTCACGCCGGAGGCGATCGAGCCGCTGTTCGAGAAACGCATGGACGGTTTCTCGATCGCCTTCCACATGCTGAGCCACGCCAAGATCGGGACGTCGACGATCCAGAGCCGCGCCACCGCGGGCGTGACCGGCGCGACCTACATCTTCTGCCTGCCCGGTTCGCCCGGCGCCTGCCGCGACGGCTGGGACGGCATCCTCAAGGCCCAGCTCGACTACCGCACGCGGCCCTGCAATTTCGTCGAGATCATGCCGCGGCTCGACGAGCATCTGCGCCGGCCGAAGGCGCAAGGCGCGACGGTGTGATTTCCTTTCTTCCCTTCCCCCCTTGTGGGGGAAGGTGGCGCGAAGCGCCGGATGAGGGGTTTCTATCGGCACGGTACGCGTGGAGACATACCCCTCACCCAAGCAAGCTTGTGTCTGCCAGCGTCGCCGCCCTCTCCCACAAGGGGCGAGGGCACATTCATGCGCATCCCGCATGCTGCGAGATCGTCAGAGATCACGCTCCCATGTCTCGCCGATCAGGTCGGCACCGAAGCTGTGGTGTTTCTCTTCCTTCACGAGCTTGAAGCCGGCGGACTGGTAGATGCCGCGTGCGGCGACCAGGATGCTCTGGGTCCACAGCGTCATCTTGCTGTAGCCCCTCTCGCGTGCGCCCTGGATGCACTGCTCGACCAGCGCGCGGCCGACACCGAGCCCTCGGGCTTTCTTCTCCACCTGCAACAGGCGCAGCTTGGCGATCTCGTCCGTGGCCTTGACCAGAAAGATCGAGCCAACCGGCTCGCCACCCACTTCCGCGATCCAGCAGTGCTCGCGCGCGGCGTCGTAATTCTTGATGAACTGTGCGCAGATCTCGGCGACCAGCGCCTCGTAGCTGATGTCCCAATTGTAGTCCGCGGCATAGGCGGCGGCCTGCCGGGAGATGACCCAGCCCATGTCACCGACGCGATGGCTGCGCAGCATGAAGGCCGCGGGCTGGCTTCGACGTTGCTCCAGCACGGTCTCGATGGTCGCCATGGCCTGCGTGAGCCGCGCTGCATCGCCGGCTGAAAGCCGAGCCAGCATTGCGGCGACCTCGTTTTGCGAACCCAGATTCAGCTTGGCGAAGGTTTGGCGGCCCTTGGCGGTGAGGCTGAGCTGGTATTGCCGGCGATCCGCGGGCAGGGGCCTTCGCGTGATCAGCCCCTTTTCGTCGAAGCTTTGGACGATGCGGCTGAGATAGCCGGCGTCGAGACCAAGCTCGTTTCCGATCTCCTTGGCCGCAAGGTCGTCGCGATGCGCGAGTTCATAGAGCACGCGGGCCTCGCTGAGCGAGAACGGGCTCTGCCCAAGATGCTGGTCGAGCACACCAAGCTTGCGGGTATAGAAGCGGTTGAAGGCGCGAACCGCTGCGATCTGGTCGTCGGTACCGTCGAATGTCATTGGGTCACCTCGATACTTGCCATTGTCAAATAATTATTTGACTTTGGCAAGTATTTGGTGGCCTCAGCCGACCATGACGATCCGGCTGCGCAGCATGGTCCGGGACGAGCGGCCGAGCCGCCGGAGCAGCCGCGCCTCGGAGCGGCGGGCCTGGGGCGGGTAGCCGCCGATCCGGTCGTAATGATCGCGCGCGATCAGAAGTCCCTGGTCGCCGAGCGGACCGACGAGCTTGCGCGTCACGGCGCGGAGGAGGTCGCGGATTCCGGTATCCGCGTAAGGCGAGCGCGCATAGCGGAACACCGCCGCACGATCCCGGCCGCTGGTCGCGACGGTGTGGATGAACTGGGTGGTCTCGTCGATCCAGCCGGTTTCCAGCACCGCGCCGGCGGGGAGGAACATCAGCCAGGGCGAACGGGCCTGGAGCGCGCCGGCGGCGAGCGCAGCGCCCTGCGAGGATCCCTCGAAGCCGATGAATCGGCAGCCTGCAACGTCCGCAACGCGCTCGATGACGCCGTTGCGGGTGCCGTCGACCAGCAGCACTTCGCGGATGACGCCCGCGGCGGCACCGGGTACCAGCGCGGCGAGGGTTGCGACCGCCGTCTGCTCGACGCCTTCGGTCGGAATGATGACGCTCAGCATGATTGAGGCTTCAGTGTCTGCACTTCGGGAGAAGCGTAGCTCGTTATGAATGTGTCATAAACACGCGGCGCTGCCGAGTGCAACCTTTTGGCGGCGCTACGGCCAGCGATGGTAAACCCCGGGAGGCCTATCGCAGCCGAATGTGTTGCGCGCGAGGTGGTCATGTTGCCGAATGTTTCGGCGTATCTCGTTGTCGTGAGCTTCAAACGGGGGCTTTCTCCGCCGGTATGATCGGGGCGAGGACGGCATTTTTCCGCAAGGCTGCATCGGCAGTCTGACACAGACCTTACGGTGGGAAAAACGTGCAACCGCGCGCCGCGCAAAGTGAGATAGTCCAGTGACCGCAGATCAACTTCCCGTTGGCACAACGCCGACATCGCCGAAGCCGGACGGTGCGCCGACCTTGCGGATCCGCGCCGTGATGCTGGGCGAACGCATCAATCCCTCGGGGCTCGAGCTGGGTGCGCCGGTCTCCTCGACGCCGGCCGCCTTCCGCGTCCATGCCGGCCTTGCCGTGATCTTCCGCTACGGCGTTGTGGTGCTGATCGGCCTGCTCCCCTCGGAGGAGAAGGTGCTGATCGACAGCCTGAAATCCCGCGTCATCGGCGAGCTCAGCCCCTTTGAAGAGGAGATCGCGCAAGCGCAGCTCTGCAAGGATGAAAGCACCGAAGCGATCCAGCCGGGCGGGCCGATCAATCTCTCGAAGTTTTCCGACGAGCGGCTGCTGCTGATCGCGGATGCACTGGCCAAGAGCACGTCGCTGGCGCGCGACGAACGCCGCGTCGCTGCGGTGTTCGACGTTATCGAGCCTTTTGCGCGCGAGCTTGCCGAGAAAGGCCGCACCTCGCGCCGGCGCAAGGGCATCCTCCAGCTCATCGGCAACGCGCTGCTGGTCCAGCAGCGCGTCGCCGGCCGCGTCGCGGTTGCCGAAAAGCCCGATGCGCTCTGGGAGAAGCCGCAGCTCGACCGGCTCTATGCGCGTCTCGAAGACGAGTACGAACTGAAGGAGCGTCTCGACACGCTCGAGCGCAAGCTCACGGTTGTTGCGGAGACGGCCGATGCGCTGACCGACATCATCGACACCCAGCGTTCGTTGCGGCTCGAAATCGCGGTGGTCGTGCTGATTTTGATCGAAGTCGCGATCGGCTGTATCCAGATCTTTGCCGGGATTCACTGAGTTCAGCAGGCGAGATGCGCATGACTGTGCCCTCGCCCCTTGTGGGAGAGGGCAGCGATGCAAGAAGACACAAGTTCATTTGGGTGAGGGGTCTGTCTCCGCGCATTCATTTGCATGTGTGAGCGCGGACAGAACCCCTCATCCGGCGCTTCGCGCCACCTTCTCCCACAAGGGGAGAAGGGAAGATGCACCCGCCAATCGCGTCTCATCTCGTTCGCAGCACCGCCGCGCAATGCCGCGCGATCGTCAACTCCTCATTCGTTGGAATGACCAGCACATCGACAGTACTGTCACCGCCGCTGATCCGCTCGCGTCCCCCGTCATTCGCAGCGGCATCGATGCGCACGCCAAGCCAGCCGAGACGCTCGCCGATTGCTCCACGGATGTCCGCAGCATGCTCGCCAATGCCACCGGTGAAGACCAGGCCGTCGAGCCCGCCAAGCGTGGTCGCCATCACCGCAACCTGCTGCGCCGCGCGGAAGGTGAAGAGATCGACCGCCTCGCGCGCCGCAGCCTCACTGCTTGCGAGCAGTGCGCGCATGTCCGCCGAGATCCCGGAGACGCCGAGCAGGCCGGACTCGTGATAGAGCAGGTGCTCGATGTGCTCGACGGACATCTTCTCGTGCTGTTGCAGATAGAGCAGGACGCCGGGATCGATCGTGCCGCAGCGGGTGCCCATCACCAGGCCATCGAGCGGCGTCAGTCCCATCGTGGTGTCGACGCTGCGGCCATCGCGCAAGCCGCACAGGCTCGCGCCATTGCCGAGATGCGCGATCACGGTGTGCTTCGAGGCGAGCTCCGGCGCGATTTCGGCGAGGCGGCCCGCGACATATTCGAAGGAGAGACCGTGGAACCCATAGCGCCGGATGCCGCGCTCCTCGAAGCGCCGCGGGATCGCGAAGCGGCTCGCGGGCGGCTCAATGCTGTGGTGGAAGGCGGTGTCGAAGCAGGCAATCTGCGTCAGGTCGGGCTTGATCGTCCTGATGGTCCGGACCGGCGCCAAGCAACGCGGCTGGTGCAGCGGCGCCAGCGGCGTCAGCGCCTCGAGTCTCGCGTAGACGTCGTCCGTCAGCGTCACCGGCCCGGAATAGTCCGGGCCGCCATGAACGATGCGGTGACCCACGGCGCGCAAGCGCTGATCGCCAAAGCGGTCCTTTATGAAGCCGAGCATGTCGGCGAGCAGGTGACCTCCGCTCGCGTCCGCCGTCTCCCTCCGTGTCTCGAACAGGTCCTCGCCCGCGGGGCTCCTTACCACGAGCCGCGGTTTCGCCTCATGCTCGTCGAGGAGGCCCTTGCACAGCAGGGCAGGCTCGGTCGCTGCAATGTCGAACAGGCCGAACTTGATGCTCGACGAGCCCGCGTTGAGGACGAGGACCGACGCGGTCATGACGTCAACCGGTCTTGCCCGGCCAGACCCAGTCGCGCACCGCAGGCATGTCCTCACCATGCTCGCGGACGTAACGCGAATGCTCGATCAGTCTGTCGCGGAATTGCTGCTTGACCTGCGCGGCCTTGGCCGCAAGCCCGGGCACGCGCTCGATCGCCTCGATCGCGAGGTGATAGCGGTCGAGCCCGTTGAGCACGACCATGTCGAACGGCGTCGTCGTGGTACCTTCCTCGGCAAAGCCACGCACATGCATGCCGGCATGGTTGGTGCGGTTATAGGTGAGACGGTGGATCAAATAGGGATAGCCGTGATAGGCGAAGATCACGGGCCTGTCTGATGTGAACAGGCCGTCGAAGTCGCGGTCGGAAAGGCCGTGCGGATGCTGCTCCCGGGGTTGCAGCGTCATGAGGTCGACGACGTTGACGACGCGGATCTTCAGGTCAGGCAGCGCCTTGCGCAGCAGGTCGACGGCGGCGAGCGTTTCCAGCGTCGGCACGTCGCCGGCGCAGGCCATCACCACGTCGGGCTCGCCGTTGGCGTCTTCGTTGCCGGCCCAGGTCCAGATGCCGATGCCGGCATCGCAATGCGTGGCCGCTTCCTGCATCGACAGCCATTGCGGCGACGGCTGCTTGCCGGCGACGATGACGTTGATGCGGTTGTAAGTGCGCAGGCAGTGGTCGGCGATCCACAACAGCGTGTTGGCGTCGGGCGGGAAGTAGATGCGGACGATGTCGGCCTTCTTGTTGGCGACGAGATCGACGAAGCCGGGATCCTGATGGCTGAAGCCGTTATGGTCCTGCCGCCAGACATGCGAGGTCAAGAGATAGTTGAGCGAAGCGATCGGGCGGCGCCACGGCAGATGCCGCGTGACCTTCAGCCATTTGGCATGCTGGTTGAACATGGAATCCACGATGTGGATGAAGGCCTCGTAGCAGGAGAAGAAGCCGTGCCGTCCGGTGAGCAGGTAGCCCTCGAGCCAGCCCTGGCAGAGATGCTCGCTCAAAACCTCCATGACGCGGCCGTCCTGTGCGAGGTGCACGTCGTAGGATTCGATCGGCTCCATCCAGACGCGTTCGGTGGCCTCGAACACCGCGTCGAGCCGGTTCGACGCGGTCTCGTCCGGACCCATGATGCGGAAGTTGCGCTCTTGCGCGTTGAGACGGATGACGTCGCGCAGGAATTTGCCGAGCTCGCGCGTCGCTTCCGCGGTCACGCCGCCGGGCTGCGGCACCTCCACGGCGAAGCTGCGGAAGTCCGGCAGCTTCAGCTCCTTCTTCAACAGACCGCCATTGGCGTGCGGATTGGCGCCCATGCGGCGGATGCCGTCGGGCGCCAGCGCCTGTAGCTCGGGGATGAGCGCGCCGTTCTTGTCGAACAGCTTGTCCGGCTCGTAGCTGCGCATCCAGTCTTCGAGCACCTTCAGATGCGCCGGGTTTTCGCGGCAACTCGCAACGGGAACCTGATGTGCGCGCCAGAAGCCCTCGACTTTCTTGCCGTCGACCTCTTTCGGGCCGGTCCACCCCTTCGGGCTGCGCAATACGATCATCGGCCAGCGCGGCCGTTCGACCGTCCTGCGCCCGTCGCGAGCGTGCTGCTGGATCGAGCGGATGCTGGCAAGCGCGACGTCGAGCGCGTCCGCCATGGCTTGGTGCATCAATCCGGGATCGTCGCCCTCGACGAACAGCGGCTCGTGGCCGAACCCGCGGAAGAGATCGCGGATCTCCTCGTCGCGCATCCGCCCGAGCACGGTCGGGTTGGCGATCTTGTAGCCGTTGAGATGCAGAATCGGCAGCACCGCCCCGTCATGGGCGGGATTGAGGAACTTGTTGGAGTGCCAGGACGCCGCGAGCGGACCGGTCTCGGCCTCGCCGTCGCCGACGACGCAGGCGACGACCAGGTCGGGGTTGTCGAATGCGGCGCCATAAGCGTGCACCAGCGCGTAGCCGAGCTCGCCGCCTTCGTGGATCGAGCCCGGCGTTTCCGGCGCCGCGTGGCTCGGAATGCCGCCAGGGAAGGAGAACTGTCTGAACAGCTTGCGCAATCCGTCCGCGTTGCGCGGGATGTCGGGATAGATCTCGCTGTAGCTGCCTTCGAGATAGGTGTTCGCCACCATGCCCGGCCCGCCATGGCCGGGGCCGCAGATATAGAGCACGCTGACGTCGAGCGCGCGGATGACACGGTTGAGATGGGCGTAGATGAAGTTGAGACCGGGTGTCGTGCCCCAATGTCCGAGCAAACGCGGCTTGATGTGCTCGGGCCGCAAGGGCTCGCGCAGCAGCGGATTGTCGAGCAGATAGATTTGCCCGACGGAGAGGTAGTTGGCGGCGCGCCAATAGCGATCGAGCAGATCGAGGTCGTTGCTCGCCGCACGCGATTTTTGTTGATTTGTCATGTTCATGCCGACCTTCCCCAGCGATTGTCACCAACTGTGTTCCGCGACGATTGATCCCTGTCCGGCATCGAACCGGATTGCCGCGACGGCCATGTTGCGTGAGGTCAAAGGACCGAGCCCGAAATTTGGGCGGCTACTGTGCATGGGGTTGTTCCCACGTTTTTTGTTTGCGTTCTTGATTTGTTCCTTTCTCGTGCTATCTTGGCTTCATGAGTCCAGCATCCTCTCATGCTCTCAAGCACCCGCCGGTCACGGCGCCCTCCGAGCCGGCGGGTGCGGACTCTGATTTTCCCGCCGATTTTCCAGAACTTGGCGTCGCCATCGACCGCGCGCGCAGGCGAGGGCGGGGCGCTCAATCCAATGCCAGCGGCCGCTTTGAAGCCGAGGCGCGCGTCGCCTTCGACGATGGCTGGCAGAGCCTGGAGGAGCTGCCGCCGTTCAAGACCAGTGTCGGCGTCGACACCTCCCGCAAGGTGATCACCCGCAACGAATCCCCTGACATCGGCTTCGATCGCTCGATCAATCCCTATCGCGGCTGCGAGCACGGCTGCGTCTACTGCTTCGCGCGGCCGACGCATGCCTATCTCGGCCTGTCGCCGGGGCTCGACTTCGAGTCCAAGCTGTTCGTGAAGCCCGAGGCGCCGGCGCTGCTCGAGAAGGAGCTCGCCGCGCCAGGCTACGAGCCCCGGATGATCGCGATCGGCACCAACACCGATCCCTATCAGCCGATCGAGCGCGAGCGCAAAATCATGCGCGGCATTCTCGAAGTGCTGGAGCGCGCCAGCCATCCCGTCGGCATCGTCACCAAGTCGGCGCTGGTGGTGCGCGACATCGACATTCTCGCGCGCATGGCCAAGCGCAACCTCGCCAAGGTCGCGATCTCGGTCACCTCGCTCGATCCGAAGCTCGCGCGCACCATGGAGCCGCGGGCCTCGACGCCGCCGAAGCGGCTGGAGGCGCTGAAGCAGCTTTCGGAGGCCGGCATTCCGACCACCGTGATGGTCGCGCCTGTCATTCCTGCGCTGAACGATTCCGAGATCGAGCGCATTCTCGACGCCGCCGCCCATGCCGGCGTCAAGGAAGCCTCCTACGTGCTGCTGCGGCTGCCGCTGGAGGTGCGCGATCTCTTCCGCGAATGGCTGATGGCGAATTATCCGGACCGCTACCGCCACGTCTTCACCCTGATCCGCGACATGCGCGGCGGCCGCGACTACGATGCGAAATGGGGCGAGCGGATGAAGGGCACGGGACCGATGGCCTGGACCATCGGCCGCCGCTTCGAGATCGCCTGCGACAGGCTCGGTCTGAACAAGCGGCGCTCGAAGCTGACGACGGATCACTTTGCAAGGCCGAAGCGGAACGGCGATCAGCTCAGCCTGTTCTGATCGGGAAGTGGAAGAGGCGTTGCATGAGCAAGGAACTCACCGTGCCGGTGCCGCGGCTCACCGTCATCACCCTCGGCGTGAGCGACATTCGCGCCAGCATCGCCTTTTATGACGCGCTGGGTTTCTCGCGCCGGCTGAAGGCGACCGGCGAGGCCGTCGCCTTCTATGATACCGGTGGTCCGGTGCTTGCCCTGTTTCACTGGGACAAGCTCGCGGCAGACGCCAAGCTGCCTGATGATCCGAGGCCTGCGACCTTCCGCGGCATGACGCTCGCATGGAACTGCCTGACACGTGAGGAGGTCGATGCGGTGCTGGCCTTCGCGCTCGGCAAGGGCGCGAAGCTGCTGAAAGCGGCGCATGAGACCGATTACGGCGGCTATTCCGGCTATTTCGCCGATCCCGACGGCCATCCCTGGGAGGTCGTGGTCGCGCCGGGCATCGAGGTCGGTGAGGACCGGCGGGTGCATCTGGCCGAGTAGGGCTCGTCTGAATAACGGGAATTGCGAGGGGTTCCCGGTTGCGCCGGCCGGGCTGCTTGCGCACGATCCCGGCCATGATTCGGGACAAGTCCGCCAAGAAGCCGGCCAAAGACGCGCCAAAGAAGGACGCCGCAAGGAAGGCAGCGCCCGCGAAGGCGGCCAAGCCTTCCGCCGTCAAGCCTCCCGCCATCAAGGCCCCGGCCGGCAGGAAAGGTATCATCGCGATTGCGCCGCCGAGCTTTCGCCGCGAGCGCGCGCTGATCAAGCGCGGGGTCTGGCCGGTCGCTGGCTGCGACGAGGCCGGCCGCGGGCCGCTCGCCGGACCCGTGGTGGCCGCCGCGGTGATTCTCGATCCGGACCGCATTCCGCGCGGCATCGACGATTCCAAGCGCCTGACGGCCGAGGAGCGGGAAAGGCTGTTCGACAAGATCTGCGCCACCGCGCAGGTCTCGGTCGCCGTCGCCTCGCGCTCCCGGATCGACCGCGACAACATCCTGCGTGCCTCGCTGTGGGCGCTGAAGCGCGCCGTGGTGGCACTGCCCGATTCGCCGCGCCACGTGTTCGTCGACGGCCGCGATCGGCTCGACACCGCCTGCGACTGCGAGGCCGTGATCGGCGGCGACGGCATCGTCCTGTCGATCGCCGCGGCCTCGATCATCGCCAAGGTGACGCGGGACCGCCTGATGTGCGCGCTGGCGCAGGACTGCCCCGGCTATGGCTTCGAGCAGCACAAGGGCTACGCCGTTCCCGAGCACCTCGACGCGCTCGACCGCCTCGGTCCCACCGTTCACCACCGCAGCTTCTTCGCCCCCGTCGCCGCCGCCCGCGCCAAGCACATGCCCTGGACGGTCGAGCCGGTGCGGGACTTGTTTGCGGTGACCGAGATGGAAGTGCAGGTGGAAGCGGCCGTCGAAATCGATGCTTCCGCGAACCTCTAGGGCAGACTGTCGTTGCCACAACGCGTGACGCCCTTTATCAAAACAGATGTGAGCGAATAGGGCCGGCTGAACGGGTTGGCTGCATCTTTCGGACGTTGCATGCGGTTTACCTCCCTGGTCATCGAGCTCATTCGCGCCCGGCCGCGGCTGATCGTGTGGATCGCCGTGCTGCTCCAGGCCGCGATGTGGCTGTTCGTGGCGCTGGTGTTTTATCGCAGCCCGCCCGGCACGCTGGCGACGCTGCTTGCGTTCGGTCGCGAATACCAGGTCGGCACTGATCTCGGCCCGCCCTTGCCGATCTGGCTGGCCGACATCGCCTACCGCGCCGCCGGCGGCCACGTGTTCGGCGTCTATGTCCTCGCCCAGCTCTGCGAGATCGCGACCTTCGTCGCGCTTTATCATCTCTCCCGCGCCGTGGTCGGCTCACAGCAGGCGGTGCTGGCCGTGCTGCTGACCATGACGGTGCTGGCCTTCTCCTCGCCCGCGCTCGACTTCGGCCCGCTGGTGCTGGCGCGGCCGCTCTGGGCGCTGCTGCTGCTGCACTCCTGGCAGATCATCGGCCAGCGCCGCGGCAACGCTTGGTTCGCCTGGTCGATCGAGGCCGGCCTGTTGCTGCTGACGACGCCCGCGGCGATCTTCCTCCTGCTGCTGCTCGTTGTCTTCGCGATCTCGACCGCCGGCGGCCGCCGCACATTGCGCGCGCTCGATCCGCTGTTCGCGCTGATCGTCGTCGCGGTGCTGGCGCTGCCCTACGCGGTCTGGCTGATGCGCGCCGAGACGCTGGTCCTGCCGACGTTGCCGCAAGTCGCCGAGTTGAACGCTCGCGCGCTGCACGCGGCCTGGCTGCTTGGCGGGCTCGTGCTCGGGGCCGCGGCGATCCCGGCGCTGACCTTCCTCAACACCGGCATTTTCGTCGCCAAGGGCGAGGAAGCGCCAATCATCTACCGCCCGCCGGTCGCGCCGCTGGCGCGCAATTTTGTCTATTTCTTCGCGCTGGCGCCTGCGCTCGGCGCGGTGCTGATCTCCGGCGTGCTCGGGCTCGATGCCGTCGTGGGCGGCGCCGGCGTCGTGCTGGTGATGTCGGGCCTTGCCGTCGTCGTGACGGCGGGCAACCTCATCGCGATGCGCCGCGCGCGGATGCTGCGGACGGTGTGGGCTGCCGCCGTGGCGGCACCCGCAGCCGGCGTCGTGCTTGCCGTCCTGTTCCTGCCCTGGACCGGCGCCAATGAGATCGCGACCTCGATGCCGGCGCGCGCGATTTCGGACTTCTTCGACGAGAGCTTTGCCCGCCGCACCAACCATCGCCTGCGCGCGGTCGCCGGCGAGACCCAGCTTGCGAGCCTGATCACGTTGCATTCCGGCCGACCGCATCTCTTCATCGATGCCCAGCCCGCGCGCACCCCGTGGATGAGCCAGTCCAAATTCGCCGAGACCGGCGGCGTCGTGGTCTGGCGCGCCTCCGATACCGCCGGCACGCCGCCGCCCGAAATCCTCGCGCGCTTCCCCGGCATCGTGCCGGAGGTGCCGCGCGCCTTCGAATGGCTCGTCACCGGCCGCCAGCAGCTGCTGCGCATCGGCTGGGCGATCGTGCGGCCAAAGGGAACGTGAATTCGGACATCGCAGGGTGGGCAAAGCGAAGCGTGCCCACCACCTCTATCGCTACGCGGGATAGGCTTGATGGTGGGCACGGCGCTTCGCGCCTTTGCCCACCCTACGACAGCTCGCTATCCCGCCAGCACCTTCGCGATCGCCCGCAGATCCTGCCAGGCCAGCCGCTTGTACGACGGCGAGCGCAACAGATAGGCCGGATGGAACGTCGGTAGCGCGCGGATAGTGCGCTGGCCGGTCTCGTACTCGAACCAGCGCCCGCGGGTGCGCATGATGCCTTCGCGCGTCGACAGCAGCGTCTGCGTCGAGGGATTGCCGAGCGTCACCAGCACGTCGGGATTCACCAGCTCGATCTGGCGCTGGATGAACGGCAGGCACACCTGGGTCTCCTGCGGCGTCGGCGTCCGGTTGCCCGGCGGCCGCCAGGGAATCACGTTGGCGATGTAGGCGGTGGTGCGGTTGAGGCCGATGGCTCCTATCATCAGATCGAGCAGCTTGCCGCTGCGCCCGACGAAGGGCAGCCCTTCGATGTCCTCGTCGCGGCCCGGCGCCTCGCCGACGAACATGATGCGCGCCTGCGGATTGCCGTCGGCGAACACCAGCCGCGTCGCGGTGTGCTTCAGTGCGCAGCCTTCGAAGCCCTGCATCAGTTCGCGCAGCGCCTCGAGCGTCGGCGCGGTGCGTGCGGCCTCGCGTGCGGAGGCGATGGCGACGTCGGGCGCGGGTGCGGCCTCGCCACGCATCACCGCCGGCGCGGCGACCGGCCGCGGCGCCTCGACCGCAGGGGCCGCGCGCGGGGCCGGCGGTGGAGCGTCCAATTCCGCCAGGCGGTCGATCGGTTCCTCCGCGAGCGCGCAATCGACCCCGGCCTCCAGATAGAAGGCGAGAAGCTCTCGGACGGTGGGTGCGGGTTCGGGTATCATTTTGGAAAGTCAGACTATTAGTTCATCTTAAGGTGCCTTGCATCCCAGCGAAACGCATTTCCGTGGTTGTCCTGCCCGGAAAAATCGGAAACAAGGGGGCGCAAACGACCTTAGAACGTCTCAAGGGCTGAGATCAGATGAGCACCGAAGAACTGCCTCCGCGCGAATCCATGGAATTCGACGTCGTCATCGTCGGCGCAGGCCCCTCGGGCCTCGCCGCGGCGATCCGGCTGAAGCAGCTCAACGCCGATCTCAACGTCGTCGTGGTGGAGAAGGGTTCCGAGGTCGGCGCGCACATTCTCTCCGGTGCGGTGATCGATCCGATCTCGCTCGACAAGCTGATCCCGGACTGGCGCGAGGATGCCGACTGTCCGCTGAAGACCCAGGTCAAGGACGACCACTTCTACTGGATGTTCGGCGACAACCGCATCAAGCTACCGGGCTTCGCGATGCCGCCGCTGATGAATAATCATCACTGCTACATCGGCTCGCTCGGCAATGTCTGCCGCTGGCTCGCGCCGAAGGCGGAAGCGCTCGGTGTCGAGATCTATCCGGGTTTTGCCGCAGCCGAAGTGCTCTATGACGACAAGGGCGCGGTGCGGGGTATCGCGACCGGCGACATGGGGATCGCCCGGGATGGCACGCACAAGGACTCCTACACCCGCGGCATGGAGCTGCTCGGCAAGTACACGCTGTTCGCCGAAGGCGCGCGCGGCTCGCTGACGAAGCAGCTGATCGCGAAGTATCAGCTCGACGCCAAGAGCGAACCGCCGAAGTTCGGCATCGGCCTGAAGGAAGTCTGGCAGATCGATCCGGCCAAGCACAAGAAGGGCCTGATCCAGCACTCGTTCGGCTGGCCGCTCAACAACTCCACCGGCGGCGGCTCGTTTCTCTATCACTACGACGACAACCGCGTCGCGGTCGGCTTCGTCGTGCATCTCAACTACGACGATCCGTATCTGTCGCCGTTCGATGAATTCCAGCGCTTCAAGACCCATCCCTCGATCCGCGACGTGTTCGAAGGCGGCAAGCGTCTCGCCTATGGCGCGCGCGCCATCACCGAAGGCGGCTACCAATCGGTGCCGCGGCTGACCTTCCCGGGCGGCGCGCTGGTCGGCTGCGCGGCCGGCTTCGTCAACGTCCCCCGCATCAAGGGCGTCCACAACGCGATGGGCACCGGCATGCTCGCGGCCGAGCATCTCGCCGCCGCGCTCGCCGAAGGCCGCGCCAATGACGAGGTCGTCGCCTACGAGAACGCCTGGCGCGATTCCGCGGTCGGCAAGGACCTCTTCAGGATCCGCAACGTCAAGCCGCTGTGGTCGAAGTTCGGCACCTTCCTCGGCGTGCCGCTCGGCGCAATCGACATGTGGACCAATCAGCTGTTCGGCATCTCGCTGTTCGGCACGCTGTCGCATGCCAAGCCCGATCGCGCCACGCTCGATCCGGCCAAGAGCCACGCGCCGAAGAACTACCCGAAGCCGGACGGCAAGATCTCCTTCGACAAGCTCTCGTCGGTATTCCTGTCCAACACCAACCATGAGGAGGACCAGCCGGTCCATCTGAAGGTCGCGGACATGAACCTGCAGAAGACCTCGGAGCACGACGTCTTCGCCGGTCCCTCGAACCGCTATTGTCCGGCCGGCGTCTACGAGTGGGTCGAGGAAGGCGCGAGCCCGCGCTACCAGATCAACGCCCAGAATTGCGTCCACTGCAAAACCTGCGACGTGAAGGACCCCAACGGCAATATCACCTGGGTTCCCCCGGAAGGCGGTGGCGGCCCGAACTACGAGGCGACGTAAGCCGGCACAATTGGACCGGGGCGATCAAGCCGGGGCCGATGTGACATGCCCCCGGCATTGTGACGCACGTTCGCGTGAGAACCGGGCCGCGGTGAGGGTCCCCGGCCACGATAAGGCCATACTGGCAGCGTCTTGGGGCGTTGTCGGCCGATTTGGGACGCGCGGAGGGGATCGCATGCCCGAATCCTTGCGGCGAAGCGCCAAAAGCGGCATTGTCGGCCCGACGGTTCCGGGTCCCGATGCCACCGGCCGCGTTCGCATGCGATACGGCCTTCTGCTGCAAACCCAGGCACTACCAACTCAAGGCGAGCCCTGATGTTCTCAAATCGTTTCAACCGCTGGACTGTTGCCGCCATCGCCCTCATGGGCACCGCGATCGCGACGGTCCCCGGCGCGGTCCTGGCGCAGACGCCGGACCATCCGTCCGACACGGCGGCGCAGTTTCCGACCCGGAACGATCTGAAGTCGCTCACCGGCGCCGGCAGCTATCTCGCCGCCCGCCACGCCAGCGTCGAACGCGACGCGGCCTCCGCCGCCGCCTTCTACCGCTCGGCGCTCCGCACCGATCCGAAGAACAACGAACTGCTCGACCGCGCCTTCATCTCGTCGGTTGCCGACGGTGACATCGACGAGGCCGTCAAGCTCGCCGAGCGCATCCTCACCATCGACAAGACCAACCGCGTCGCGCGTCTCGTCGTCGGGGTGCACGATCTCAAGATGAAGAAATACGCGACCGCGCAAACCAACATCAACCAGTCGATCCGCGGTCCGATCACCGATCTCGTCGCCACGCTGCTGTCGGGCTGGGCCGCCTATGGTGCGGGCGATGCCAAGGGCGGTGTCGCCACCATCGACAAGCTCGCCGGTCCGGAATGGTATCCGCTGTTCAAGGACCTCCACGCCGGCATGATCCTCGAGCTCTCCGGCAAGGAGAAGGACGCCGGCACCCGCTTCGAGCGCGCCTACAAGCTCGACGATTCCATGCTGCGCGTCACCGAGGCCTATGCGCGCTGGCTGTCGCGCAACAAGGACTCGGCGGCCGCGACCGCCGTCTACCAGGCTTTCGACAAGAAGCTCGCCCGCCATCCGCTGATCGTGGAAGGCCTGCGCGACACCAAGGCCGGCAAGAAGATGCCGCCGCTGGCCGACTCCGCACAAGCCGGTGCCGCCGAAGCGCTGTACGGCATCGGCGCCACGCTGACCCGCCGCGGCGGCGAGGATCTGGCGCTGGTCTATCTCCAGCTCTCGCTCTATCTTCAGCCGACCCATCCGCTGGCGCTGCTCTCGCTCGCCGATCTCTATGAATCGGTGAAGCGGCCGCAGATGGCGATCAAGGTTTACGAGCGCGTGCCGGCGACCTCGCCGTTGAAGCGCAATGCGCAGATCCAGCTCGCCATCGATCTCGACTCCGCCGACCGCACCGACGAGGCGATCAAGATCCTCAAGGGCGTCACATCAGACGATTCCAAGGATCTCGAAGCCATCATGGCGCTCGGCAACATCGAGCGCGGCCGCAAGAAGTTCGGCGATTGCGGCGCGACCTATTCGCGGGGCATCGAGGTGCTGCCTGCCGGCAACGACAAGGCCAACAGCGTCTGGTACTATTATCGCGGCATCTGCGAGGAGCGCTCCAAGGAATGGAGCAAGGCCGAGGCCGACATGAAGAAGGCGCTCGAACTCCAGCCTGACCAGCCGCACGTCCTCAACTATCTCGGCTATTCCTGGATCGACCAGGGCATCAATCTCGACGAAGGCATGAAGATGATCAAGCGCGCCGTCGAGCAGCGTCCCGACGACGGCTACA
This sequence comes from Bradyrhizobium sp. CCGB20, assembly GCF_024199855.1. Taxonomy (NCBI): domain Bacteria; kingdom Pseudomonadati; phylum Pseudomonadota; class Alphaproteobacteria; order Hyphomicrobiales; family Nitrobacteraceae; genus Bradyrhizobium; species Bradyrhizobium sp. CCGB20. The sequence continues at coordinate 2,341,068 of NZ_JANADN010000001.1, forward strand.
TCGTCGACTCCCTCGGCTGGGCCTACTACCGCATCGGCAATTACGAAGAGGCGGTGAAGAACCTCGAGCGCGCGATCGACCTCAAGCCCGAGGATCCCACCATCAACGATCACCTCGGCGACGCCTATTGGCGCGTCGGCCGCACGCTGGAAGCCAAATTCCAGTGGGCGCACGCCCGCGATCTCAAGCCCGAGCCGGATGAGCTCCCGAAGATCGAGGCCAAGATCGCCAACGGTCTCACCGAGGACAATTCGAACTCTTCGGCGGCGCAGGCCGAGAAGAAGAAGGACGACGGCAAGGGCGGCTGATCCGCATGACCCGGAAAAGCGTGTAGCGGTTTTCCGGCAAGATCATGCGCGACTAACAAGTGAGTTCTGGGGGCGTGGCGTCAATGCCGGCGTTGGTTGAAGAAGGACGGGCGAAGGTCAATCTGAGCCTTCGCGTCGTGGGCCGTCGTGCCGACGGCTATCATGATCTCGAAAGCGTGGTCGCGTTTGCCGATTGCGCCGACAGGCTCACGCTCGAGCCGGGCGGTGAGTTGAAGCTCGCCACCACCGGGCCGCTGGCTGCGGCCTGTGGCGATACCGCGGATAATCTCGTGTTCAAGGCGGCCAAGCTTCTGGCCGAGGCCGTGCCGAACCTGAAGCTGGGCGCCTTCGCGCTCGACAAGGTGCTGCCCGTTGCCGCCGGCATCGGCGGCGGCTCGGCCGATGCCGCGGCGGCGCTGCGGCTGCTCGCGCGTCTCAACAATCTGTCGCTCGATGATCCGCGCCTGCAGAAGGTCGCGCTCGCGACCGGCGCCGACGTGCCGGTGTGCCTGTTCTCGCGCGCCTGCGACATGACGGGTGTCGGCGAGCAGCTGCTGCCGCTCGCGCTGCCGAGCATGCCCTGCGTGATGGTCAATCCGCGCGTGCCGGTCGCAACCAAGGACGTGTTCAAGGAGTTGGGCCTGCGCAACGGCGAATTGCTGGTTGGTGCCACATCGGTCCTCGGAGCTCCGGCCTGGCCGGAAGAGGGTGGATCGATTGCCGATTGGGTCGACGTCCTCGAGAACGTCCCCAACGATCTCGAAGCGCCTGCGCTGCGGATCGAGCCCGTGATCGGCGAGGTGCTGAACGCCTTGCGCGACTCCGCCGGCGTCAAGCTCGCCCGCATGTCCGGCTCGGGTGCGACGTGCTTTGCGGTCTATGGCGCAGCGAACGAAGCGCATGCCGCGGCCGAAAAGATCCGGCGGGATCACTCCGGCTGGTGGGTTCATGCGGGGACGCTGAGCTAAGAGCGACTGTCATAGCTGCGACACTGCCGCAGGGTGGGCAAAGGCGCGATAGCGCCGTGCCCACCATGCATCCAGGTCATGTGATCGAAGTGGTGGGCACGCTTCGCTTTGCCCACCCTACGGCGGTTGAGCTAGCCGCCGCCTTCGTCCGCCAATCCCAAAAACCGCCGGATCTCTCCCAGCACCTCTTGCGGCTTGTCATGCTGCAGCCAGTGTCCGGCCCCGGCGATGGTCTCGACGCGCGCCTGCGGGAAATAGCGCTCCAGGCCTGCTGCCCTCGCGCCGGCCAGAAAGCTTTCACCGGCGTTCAGCAGCAGCGTCGGGCAGGTGATGCGCGACCACAGCGCGACGTGGTCGTCCGGCCAGAGCCGGTGCGGCGCACTGGCGCGCTGATAGGGATCGAACTTCCAGCTGTAGGTGCCGTCCTCGTTCTGCCGCGCGCCGTGGGTGGCGAGGTGCAGCGCGAGCTCGCGGGACAGCCGCTTGTTGTGAAGCACCATCTGTGCGGCCGCATCCGCGAGGGTCGCGTAGCGGCGCGGCGTGCGGTCATGCAGTTTGTCGAGCTGGCCGACCCATTTGCCGATGCGCTCATGCGCCGGCGGTTTTGGCGTATCCGGCAACATCGTCACGCCGTCGAGCACGACCAGCTTCGAGACCAGCTCGGGGAATGACCCTGTAAAGATCAGGCTCACCATGCCGCCCATCGAATGGCCGATGAGGGTCACCTGAGGCGCTGCGATGGAACGGACGAGCTGTGCGAGGTCGTACACATACTCCGTCAGCGCGTAGCTGCCGCCCTTGGTCCAGTCGGAATCGCCATGACCGCGCAGGTCGGGCGCGATCACGTGAAAATGCGGTTGCAGCGACCGGGCAATGACGTCCCAGCTCCGGCAATGATCGCGGCCGCCGTGGACCAGGATGGCGACGGGCAAGCCGTCATTGCCCCAGTCGGCATAGTGCAGCCGCAGGCCGTGTGACTCATAGAAGCGGCTTTGCGGGGTGCTATCCATTTGCCGGCCGGCGCGCCAGCGCAAGGGAGAGGCCGAGGCCCGCGATGAAGACGCCGGAGCCCTGGGTGAGACGCCGCATCAGATGCGGCCTTCCAATCAGCTGCGTGCGCGTTGCAGTTGCCATCAGCACCACGACGACATCGGCGAGCGTGTTCAGGATCACCGAGATCGCGCCGAGCGCGATGAATTGCAGCGTAGGGCTCGGTCCCGCGGGATCGAGGAACTGCGGAATGAAGGCGAGGAAGAATGCGGCGGTCTTCGGGTTCAGCGCCTCGACCAGTACGCCGTCGCGGAATGCGCGCCTGTCGCCGACGGGCTCGCTCTCCAGCGAGAGCGCGCGGCCGGCGCTGCGGAAGGTCTTGATGCCGAGCCAGACCAGGTAGAGTGCGCCGATGAATTTTACGGCGGCAAACAGCTCGGCGCTGGCAAGGATGATCGCGGAGATGCCGAGGCTGCCCGCGACGACATGAACCAGCCCGCCCAGCGCCGTGCCCGCGGTTGAGGCAAAACCGCTGGCGCGCCCTTCGGACAAGGTCCGTGCCGCGACGTAGAAAATGCCGGGGCCGGGAACGGCGGCGATGAGACAAGCTGCGGCCAGGAACAGCCAGAAATTCGTTTCGATCATCCCGTTTTGGTAACGAAGCTTGCCGCGATTGCAAGGCCTGTTGTCTAGCCCATCCGGCGGAAGATCACGCTGGCATTCACCCCGCCAAAGCCGAAGCCGTTGGAGATTGCGTTGAGCATCGGCATCGGCCGCGCGCTGCCTGCGACGATGTCGATGCCGTCAGCGCCCGGATCGGGGCTTTCGAGATTGAGTGTCGGCGGCGCGACCTGGTCGCGCAGGGCAAGGACGGTGAAGATCGCCTCGAGGCCGCCGGCGGCACCGAGCAGATGGCCGGTGGCCGATTTGGTCGCGCTCACGGCAATGTTCCGGTTGCGGCCGAACAGCGCGGCGATGGCGCCGAGCTCGCTCTCGTCGCCGGCCGGCGTCGAGGTTGCGTGCGCGTTGAGGTGCTGCAAATCCGCGGGCGCAAGCTTCGCCTGCCGGAGCGCGATCTCCATCGCACGGCGGGCGCCGTCACCGTCGGGCGGACCGGACGTCATGTGATAGGCATCCGCCGTCGTGCCGTAGCCGACGATCTCGGCGATCGGCGCGGCGCCGCGCGCCAGCGCATGCTCCAGCTCCTCGATCACCAGGATGCCGGCGCCTTCGCCCATGACAAATCCCTCGCGGTCGCGATCGAATGGGCGGGAGGCGCGCGCGGGCTCGTCGTTGAAGGAGCTCGACAGCGCGCGGGCCGCGGCGAAACCGCCGAGGCTGACGATGTCGATGCAGGCCTCCGCGCCGCCGCAGATCGCGACATGGGCTTCGCCGGCGCGGATCATGCGCGCGGCATCGCCGATCGCCTGGACGCCGGCGGCGCAGGCGGTGACGGGCGTACCCAGCGCGCCCTTGTAGCCGTATTTGATCGAGACGTGACCGGCGGCAAGATTGGCGAGGAACGAGGGGATCGTGAACGGCGAGAGCCGGCGCGCACCGCGCTGCTCGGTGATGCGCACGGCCTCCGCCATCGCGGGGAAGCCGCCGACGCCGGAAGCGATGATCGTCGCGGTCCGTTCCAGCGCTGCTGCGTCCTCTGGCGTCCATTTGGCCTGCGCGACCGCTTCCGCGGTGGCGAGCAGCGCGAACAGGATGAAGCGGTCCATCTTGCGCTGGTCTTTTGGCGCGGCCGCCTGTGCGGGATCGAAACCACCTTCGGCATCGTCGGCTTTGTCAGGCACGAGGCCCGCGATGCGCGCCGGCAGCGCCTGCGCCCATTCGGGCAGCGGACGCAGCCCGCTCTGGCTGGCGAGCAGCCGCCGCCACGACAGTTCGACACCACAGCCGAGCGGCGACACCGCGCCCATTCCCGTCACGACGATACGACGCATGTCAGTCTCCAGCCGGCGCGACGGCCGGGTTCATGGCCTTGAGCGAAGCCAGCCGCGCGCGCATCCCGCGGCTGGCGCGGGGACCCGGGACGACGACGGCATTGGCGAGAGTGATCGGGCGCATGTCGGCGGCATCGACCACGACCGGATCGAACGGGCGAACATCGCTCCGGTTCGCCAGCACGATGGATTCGCCCTTGGGCGCGAGATGCTTGTTGCCCCAGGCCAGCAGCGCCACGACCACGGGGAAGAAATCCCGCGCCTTCTCCGTCAGAACATATTCGTAACGCGGCGGGCGTTCGCTGTAACGGCGGCGGACGAACATGCCGCTCTCGGTGAGATGGGCAAGGCGCCGCGACAGGATGTTCGGCGCGATGCCGAGGCTTTGCTGGAACTCGTCGAACTTCGTCGCGCCCTGGAAGGCATCCCGCAGGATCAGGATGCTCCACCATTCGCCGACCGTCTCCACGGCGCGGCCGACCGGGCATTCCAGGATGGAAGGGGATTTGGGCTGCATGGCGGGAACGTAGGGAAGTAACTTGCAAAATGCAAGTTACTTGGCGAGCCGTAGTGGGAGAGGGTGGAGCGGGCCGAAGGGCCATGAAGGCGAGGCCGCAATTGAAGGTGTCGCTGCGATTTTAGCGGGAGGTCGGCGAACGATGGCGGGGCGCCATACTCAGTCATTGCGAGCGCAGCGAAGCAATCCAGAGTCGCTCCGCGGCGGCAGTCTGGATTGCTTCGCTACGCTCGCAATGACGCGTGTTGATGCAGTCGCGCGCTATTTCATCGGCCTTCGCCGGGGCGACGCCGATACGCCTGGCAGGCAGCCGGCTGGATGTCGCGCCTAGTGCGACCGTGCCAGGCAGAACGCCACCACCTGCTCCAGCGCGCTCTTCATCGGCGAGGACGGGAACAGCGCCAGCGCGTCGACGGCCATGGCGCCGTAGTGCTGGGCGCGGCTGAGCGTGTCCTCGAGGGCGCGGTGCTTGTTCATCAGGCCGATGGCGTGGTCGAGGTCGGCATCGCCGATCTCGCCGCGCTCCAGCGCGCGGATCCAGAACGCGCGCTCGGTGTCGTTGCCGCGGCGGAAGGCGAGCACCACCGGAAGCGTGATCTTGCCCTCGCGGAAATCGTCGCCGGTGTTCTTGCCGAGCTTGGCGCTCTTGCCGCCATAGTCGAGCACGTCGTCGACGAGCTGGAAGGCGATGCCGAGATTCATGCCGACCGAGCGGCAGGCGGTCTGCTCCGCCTTCGGGCGGTTGGCGATGACGGGGCCGACCTCGCAGGCGGCGGCGAACAGCTCGGCGGTCTTGCCGCGGATCACGGCGAGATATTCGTCCTCGGTGGTCGCGGTGTTCTTGGCGGCTGCAAGCTGCATCACCTCGCCCTCGGCGATGGTGGCGGCCGCGGCGGAGAGGATGTCGAGCGCACGGAGCGAGCCGACCTCGACCATCATGCGGAACGCCTGGCCGAGCAGGAAGTCGCCGACCAGCACGCTCGCCTCGTTGCCCCAGAGCATGCGCGCCGACAGCTTGCCGCGGCGCATCTCGCTCTCGTCGACCACGTCGTCATGGAGCAGGGTCGCGGTATGCATGAACTCGACGGAGGCGGCGAGCTTGATATGACCGTCGCCGGCGTAACCGGCGAGGTTGGCCATGGCGAGGGTCAGCATCGGCCGCAGGCGCTTGCCGCCGGAGGAGATCAGATGGTTGGCGACCTCCGGAATCATGGTCACGTCCGACCCGGTCCGCGACAGGATCGTGGCGTTGACGCGCTCCATGTCGGGCGCGACAAGGGCAACCAGCTCTTCGATCGACGCGCCGGGAGTTTCGAAAGGTACGATGACGGCCACGCCGGTCTCCAATATTTGCCCCGGAAGGGCTATTCTGATGGAAATACAATAGAAACTGGCGACGGATGCGGCAAGTGCTGCGGAACCATTGACATTTGCCGCTAAACCGCTTTCAGGCAGGAGATCTGTGTTTTGCGTGAACTGGTTCGAACCAACGATATGGTGCTGGTGTCGGCGATCGGTGCGCTGCTCGACGGCGCCAACATCCATCATCTGGTGCTGGACCAGAACATGAGCATCATCGAGGGCTCGCTCGGCATTTTGCCGCGGCGGATCCTGGTCCATGAGGACGACGCCCAGGAGGCCAGGGAACTGCTCACCGAGGCCGGCCTCAGCCACGAACTGCGCGGCGATGAGTGACGCCTCGGCAGCCATCACCGAGGACGCCTTTCTCGGCGGCCGCTTGCTGCTGAGGCAGAAGCGGTCCGGCCATCGCGCCGGGCATGACGCCATTTTGCTCGCGGCGGCGACGGAAGCGCGGGCGGGCGACCGCGTGGTCGATCTTGGCGCCGGCATCGGCACCGCCGGGCTGGCGCTCGGCCGGCGCGTCGCCGGTATCGGGCTAAGCCTGGTCGAGATCGATCCGGAGCTGGCGGAGCTCGCGCGCGCCAATGCGGCAGCGAATGGAATTGCCGCCGAGACGATCGTGCTCGACGTCACGGCGGACGCGCAGGCGTTTGCGGCAGATGGGCTGCTGCCCGACAGCGTCGACGTGGTGCTGATGAACCCGCCCTTCAACGATCCCGCACGCCATCGCGGCTCGCCCGATCAGATGCGCCACACCGCGCATGTGGCGACGGAAGAGACGCTGAATGCATGGGTGCATGCGGCGCGGCGCATCCTCCGATCGAATGGCGCGCTGACATTGATCTGGCGTGCCGATGGGATCGGCGAGGTTCTGGCAGCGCTGTCGCGCGGCTTTGGCAGCCTGTCGATCCTGCCGGTTCACGGCGAGGCGGGACGGCCCGCGATCCGCGTGCTGGTGCGCGCGGTCAAAGGGGGGCGGGCTCCGACGCGACTGCTGCCGGGCCTGATGCTCAACGACGAGTCAGGCGTGCCCAAAAATCAGGTCACAGAAATTCTGGAGGGGAGAGCGGTGTTGCCGCTGGCCGAGCTGTGACCGCTTACTGCGGAAGCGATTCCGACTGCTGCTCTTGCGGGGTCGTCAGGCGGATCGCCATGAACAGCGCACCGATCAGCAGCATCAGCAGATAGATTTTCATGGTGTTCTCCGCTGCCTCATTGCAGCCTCCCAACGGGAAATCTGCAAAACACGTTCCGGGCACTTCCAATGACAGTCGCGTGATAAGAAATGGTTAAGCAGAGGTAACGGCATGGCCGAACAATTGAACGATCGTGAGGGTTCCGGCCTGGCCGACAAGCTCATGCAATATCTGCCGGCGCGATTCCGCCCCGGCACGGCGGTGGTGCCGGTGGTGCGGCTGTCCGGGGTGATCGGCGCGGTGACGCCGCTGCGCCCGGGGATGTCGCTTGCGGGTGTCGCGCGGGTGCTGGAGCGGGCGTTTTCGTATCGGAACGCCAAGGCGGTGGCGCTGGTGATCAACTCGCCCGGCGGCTCGCCGGTCCAGTCGCGCCAGATCTATCTGCGCATCAAGCAGCTTGCGGCGGAGAAAAAGCTGCCGGTGCTGGTGTTCGTCGAGGACGTCGCGGCCTCCGGCGGCTACATGATCGCCTGCGCCGGCGACGAGATCATCTGCGATCCGTCCTCCATCCTCGGCTCGATCGGCGTGGTCGGCGGCAGCTTTGGTTTCCAGGAGGCGATCAAGCGGCTCGGCATCGAGCGGCGGCTCTACACCGCCGGCTCGCACAAGGCGATGCTCGACCCGTTCCTGCCGGAAAACCCTGACGATGTCGGCAAGCTGAAGGCGATCCAGCGCGAGATCCACCAGATCTTCATTTCGTTGGTAAAGGAGAGCCGCGGCGCGCGCCTCAAGGGCACCGACGACACGCTGTTCACGGGGGAATACTGGGCCGGCGAGAGTTCGATCGCGCTCGGGCTCGCCGACAGCATCGGCGATCTCCGCTCAACTCTTCGTGCCCGCTACGGAGAGAAGGTTCTCACCCCCGTGATTGCCCAGCCGACCGGTTTGCTGTCCGGCCTTCTAGGGCGGAAATCGGCCGGCGCGGGGCAGCTTTCGGCCATGGAATCAATGGCCGGCCTGCCGGACGATCTGATCTCGGCGGTCGAGACGCGGGCGATTTGGGCGAAATTCGGGTTCTAGGCCGTGGCCTCCCGCGCCATTTGGTCCGGGCCGAGCCAATTGCGGCGCGGCCCGGTCTGCGCAAGAATGTGCGTGGGGGCTGAGCACTAAGACAAGGATCGACCGATGCCGCCGTTCGTCGCTTTCGCGGGCGTCCTGGGCGGGCTTGCCGTGGTCCGCTGGGCCTACAAGACCGCTGTCCGGATCAACCAGGAGCTGGAGGAGATGCGCTTGTCGCGCGTCGCCGAGGCCGCCCAAATGGGGACCATCCAGACGCTGAAACGTGACCCCGTGACCGGAGCCTACCGGCCGGGATAGCCGGCGCCAAGAGTGGGCAAAGGCGCTCTTGCGCCGTGCCCACCATTCCCTTCCGCAATCGTGGTGACGATGGTGGGCACGCTTCGCTTTGCCCACCTGACCGGACCGTCCCGCCTGGCCCGAATCCGCCCCCCTTTGCCTTGATTCCCGTCCCCGCCGTCGATACGGTCCCGCGCGATTCAAAACCCCCCGCGAGAGCCTGATCTGACGATGGACGCCTCATTGCCCGCCCATATGCGCCCGGAACGGTCGTTCCAGGGCTTCATCCTCGCGCTCCAGCGGTTCTGGGCCGAGCAGGGCTGCGTGATCCTGCAGCCCTACGACATGGAGATGGGCGCGGGGACCTTCCATCCGGCGACGACGCTGCGCGCGCTCGGCCCGAAGCCGTGGAACGCGGCCTATGTGCAGCCCTCGCGCCGTCCCAAGGACGGCCGCTACGGCGAGAATCCGAACCGGATGCAGCATTATTACCAGTTTCAGGTGATCATGAAGCCGTCGCCGCCGAACCTTCAGGAGCTGTACCTGAAGTCGCTCGCCGCGATCGGCATCGACTCCGCCGTGCACGACATCCGCTTCGTCGAGGACGACTGGGAGAGCCCGACGCTGGGCGCCTGGGGCCTCGGTTGGGAATGCTGGTGCGATGGCATGGAAGTTAGCCAGTTCACCTATTTCCAGCAGGTCGCCGGCTTCGAATGCGCGCCGGTCGCGGGCGAGCTCACCTACGGGCTCGAGCGCCTCGCGATGTATGTGCAGGGCGTCGACCGCGTCTACGACCTCAACTTCAACGGCCGCGACGGCGACGCCAAGGTCACCTATGGCGACGTCTTCCTGCAGGCCGAGCGGGAATATTCGAAGCACAATTTCGAAGTCGCCGACACCGCGATGCTGTTTGAGCAGTTCAAGATGGCGGAGGCGGCCTGCAGGAAATACCTCGACGCCGGTTGGAAGGACGATAAGCGCGAGGCGCATCTGATGGCGCTGCCCGCTTACGACCAGTGCATCAAGGCGAGCCATGTCTTCAACCTCTTGGACGCGCGCGGCGTGATCTCGGTGACGGAGCGCCAGAGCTACATCTTGCGTGTGCGCGAATTGGCAAAAGCCTGCGGCGAGGCCTGGATCCATACTGAAGCGGGCGGAGCGGCCTGATGCCCGAACTTTTGCTTGAACTGTTCTCGGAAGAAATCCCCGCGCGCATGCAGGCCAAGGCGGCCGACGATCTGCGCCGCATGGTCACCGACAAGCTCGTCGCCGAAGGTCTCGTCTATGAGGGTGCGAAGGCATTCGCGACGCCGCGCCGCCTTGCGCTCACCGTGCACGGAATCCCCGTGCGCCAGCCCGATTTGAAGACCGAACGCCGCGGACCGAAAGTCGGCGCGCCCGATGCGGCCGTGCAGGGCTTTCTGAAAGCCACAGGCCTGAAATCGCTGGATGAAGCCAAGATCCAGCGCGACCCGAAGGGTGATTTCTACATCGGGCTGATCGAGAAAGCCGGCCGCGACGCGATCGACGTGCTTGCGGAAATCCTGCCCGTCATCATCCGCACCTTCCCCTGGCCGAAATCGATGCGCTGGGGCGCGCGCTCGGGCAAGCCGGGCTCGCTGAGCTGGGTGCGTCCGCTGCATGCGATCACCGCGACTTTCGGGCCGGAGACGGAAGAGCCGGATGTCGTCAAGTTCGAAGTCGACGGCATCGAGACCGGCCAGACCACTTACGGCCATCGCTTCATGGCACCGGCGGCGATCAACGTGCGCCGCTTCGAGGACTATGAGACGAAGCTGAAGGCGGCAAAAGTCATCCTCGATCCGCAGGCGCGCAAGGACATCATCTTTGCCGACGCCAAGGAGCTGACCTTCGCGCAGGGCTTCGAGCTGGTCGAGGATCAGGTGCTGCTCGACGAGGTTTCCGGCCTCGTCGAATGGCCCGTCGTCATGATGGGATCGTTCGAAGCCGAATATCTCGCGATCCCGGAAGAGGTGATCCGCGCCACCATCCGCAACAACCAGAAATGCTTTGTGGTCAGGGATGCGAAGACGGGCAAGCTGACCAACAAGTTCGTCCTCACCGCAAATATCGAGGCTGCCGACGGCGGCAAGGTCATTGTATCAGGCAACGAGCGCGTGATCCGTCCGCGCCTGTCGGATGCGAAGTTCTTCTATGAGACCGATCTCAAAACGAAGCTCGAAGATCGGCTGCCGAAGTTCGATCAGATCGTGTTCCACGAAAAGCTCGGCACCCAGGCTGCGCGCATCAAGCGCATCGAGCGGCTTGCCGCCGAGATCGCACCCCTCGTTGGCGCCGACGTCGCCAAGGCGACGCGCGCCGCGCACCTCGCGAAGGCGGATTTGCTGACCGAAGTCGTCGGCGAATTCCCGGAGGTGCAGGGCCTGATGGGCAAGTACTACGCGTTGGCCCAGGGCGAAGACGCGTCCGTCGCCGCGGCCTGCGAGGAGCACTACAAACCGCAAGGTCCCACGGATCGCGTGCCGACCGATCCGGTCAGCGTCGCCGTGGCGCTCGCCGACAAGATCGATACATTTGCTGGCTTCTGGGGCAGCAACGAGAAGCCTTCGGGGAGCAGGGACCCGCTTGGGCTGCGAAGGGCGGCATTGGGCGTTATTCGGATCGTCCTGGAAAACGGACTACGCATTCGGCTGGAACCGCTCTTCTACTTTGCACTTCAAAAGCATTCCGTCCTGACAATCTCTCCGGCGGGCGAAGAACCGTTGACGAATCCGGACGTGACTAAGGTTGCGAAGGAGATGCGTGAGACTGTCGCGAGAGAGCTAGTGGAGTTCTTTGCTGAACGACTTAAGCTCCAGCTCCGCGAGCAGGGCGCGCGGCACGATCTCGTCGACGCCGTGTTCGCGCTCGGCGGCCAGGACGATCTCTTGATGATCGTCCGCCGCGTCGAGGCGCTCGGAAAATTCCTCGACAGCGACGACGGCAAGAACCTGCTTGCCGGCACCAAGCGCGCCAGTAACATCCTTTCGATCGAGGAGAAGAAGGACAAGCGTAGCTTCGCCGGTTCGCCGGATGCCGCGCTCTACAGCCTCGATGAGGAAAAGGCGCTGGCGAAGGCGATCGGCGAGGTGCAGGCGGAAGCAAGCGCCGCCGTCGCCAGGGAGGACTTTGCGGCTGCGATGAGCGCGATGGCAAAGCTGCGTCCGCCGGTCGATGCGTTCTTCGACAAGGTTCGCGTCAACGACGACGATGCCAAGGTGCGCGAGAACCGCCTGAAGCTGCTGAACGAGATCCGCAGCGCCACGCGTGCGGTGGCGGATTTCTCGAAGATCCAGGATTGATCTCGTGCCCCGGACGCAGCGCAGCGCTTCTTCAGCGGTGCGCTGCTGAGCCGGGGCCCATGCGGCATGCACGAAAGATTCTGGGTCCCGGCTCTGCGCCGCACCGCTACGCGTTGCGTCGCGTCCGGGACACGAGAGGATAAAAAAGCCCCGCCCGGCGGGGGGATACCGGGCGGGGCCTGATGTCCGATTAACACTGCTCGCGCCAGCCTGATTGAAGTGACGCGCCGGACATCGAGTTGGACTGATTAGTTCATCATCTCGCTAGTCCATCACCTCGACGATGCGTCGCGAGCGCGGCTCGACCAGCACGGTTTCGCCGTTCACGACGGTGTAGCGATAGGTGGTGGCGCCGAAACGTTGCGGCACGTCATAATAGGTGATGCCGGTCTCGGGTAACGTAGAGCCGACCACCACGCGATCCGGGATACGGAAGGCCGGCACACGTTGTTCGACGACATATTCGCGGAAGGCCGGCCGCTGATCGACCGCAATCGTAGGGCTGCTGTCGACCACGACGGGCGCGCGTCCCACCGTGACACCGCTTTGCGCCTGCGCCGCGACGGGCGAGCCAATCGCGGCCGCGAGCGCTGCAAGAGCAAGAATCCTGTTCCGCATGGACAACTCCTTCGAGAAGGTTTTCGGGAAGCGCCACTGGCGCGACCGGTTGCCAATGCTGCGACGCGGACGATGTTCCGGAAAATGCCCTGCCGCATTCGCGGCATTTTCGGGCAGTTTTCGCGAAGCCGGGAACTCAGGCGGCGCTTGTGCGTCTCTACCCGCGGAACCCGGTCCGCTATGATCTGGCCGCGATTCGCCTTAACGCACAGAAAGACAATTCATGCACATCACCGTCGCCCACATCTCGCCGCTTCTGTCGCTGCTTGCGGGCGTGCTTATCCTGATCATGCCGCGCCTGCTGAACCTGATCGTCGCCATCTTCCTCATCATAAATGGTGCGATCGGGCTCGGATTGTTGAAGTGGCTCCATCTCTAGGCCTTCATTTTCCGGAACTCTTCGACTTGCGCGGGCCCTCCCAAAGTGGTGTAAGGCCCGCGATTTCCCCTTCCTCTCGCAGGTTGTGTGCAAGCTATGGCCAAAGCCGCCTCGAAGCCTAAGAAAATACCAGCGAAATCAAAGTCCTCCGCCGCCGCGAAAGCTGCGCCGCCAGCCCGCAAGGCGCTGGCCAAGAGCGCGCCGAAGCCGGTCGCCAAGGCAGCTAAGAAGGCCGGAGCCAAGCCGGCCGCAAAGCCCGCCGCCAAAGTCGCTGCAAAGGCCGTGACCAAGCCGGTCGCGCCGAAGCCCGCGGCAAAGAAGGCGGCGCCTGTGGCGGCCAAGGCCGGCAAATGGGTGTTCACCTTCGGGGACGGCAAGGCCGAGGGCCGCTCGGAAATGCGCGACCTGCTCGGCGGCAAGGGCGCCAACCTCGCCGAGATGGCCAATCTCGGCCTGCCGGTGCCTCCGGGTTTCACCGTTCCGACCTCGGTCTGCACCTATTTCTACGCGCACGACAAGTCCTACCCGAAGGAGTTGCAGTCGCAGGTTGAGAAGGCGCTCGACTATGTCGGCAAGCTGACCGGCAAGGTGTTCGGCGATTCGAAGAACCCGCTGCTCGTCTCCGTGCGCTCCGGTGCGCGCGCCTCGATGCCGGGCATGATGGACACCGTGCTCAACCTCGGCCTCAACGACGAGACCGTCGAAGCGCTGTCGGAACTGTCGGGCGACCGTCGCTTCGCCTATGACAGCTATCGCCGCTTCATCACCATGTATTCGGACGTGGTGCTCGGCTTCGAGCATCATCACTTCGAGGAAATCCTCGACACCTTCAAGGACAGCCAGGGCTATACGCTCGATACGGACCTCACCGCCGAGGACTGGGTCGGTCTGGTCGGCAAGTACAAGGACGCGGTCGCGCGCGAGACCGGCAAGGAATTCCCGCAGGATCCGCACGACCAGCTCTGGGGCGCGATCGGCGCGGTGTTCTCATCCTGGATGAACGCGCGCGCGGTGACTTATCGCAAGCTGCACGACATTCCGGAATCCTGGGGCACCGCGGTCAACGTACAGGCCATGGTGTTCGGCAACATGGGCGAGACGTCGGCGACCGGCGTTGCCTTCACCCGCAATCCCTCGACCGGCGAGAGCAAGCTCTACGGCGAATTCCTGATCAACGCGCAAGGCGAGGACGTGGTGGCGGGCATCCGCACGCCGCAGGACATCACCGAGGAAGCGCGCAAGGAATCCGGCTCCGACAAGGCCTCGATGGAAGCGGCGATGCCGGAAGCCTTCAAGGAGCTGACGCGGATCTACACGCTGCTCGAGAAGCACTACCGCGACATGCAGGACATGGAGTTCACGGTCGAGCAGGGCAAGCTGTGGATGCTCCAGACCCGCGGCGGCAAGCGCACCGCCAAGGCGGCGTTGCGCATCGCGGTCGAGCTCGCCAATGAAGGCCTGATCTCGAAGAAGGAAGCGGTGACGCGGATCGATCCCGCCTCGCTCGACCAGCTGCTGCATCCGACCATCGACCCCGACGCCAAGCGCGATGTCATCGCGACCGGCCTGCCGGCCTCGCCTGGAGCGGCCTCCGGCGAGATCGTGTTCTCCTCGGACGAGGCGGCCAAGCTTCAGGGCGACGGACGCAAGGTCATTCTGGTCCGCATCGAGACCAGCCCGGAAGACATCCACGGCATGCACGCCGCCGAAGGCATTTTGACCACCCGCGGCGGCATGACCTCGCACGCGGCGGTGGTCGCGCGCGGCATGGGCAAGCCCTGCGTCTCCGGCTGCGGCACCATCCGCGTCGATTACGGCCGCGGCACCATGAGCATCGGCTCCCGCACCTTCAAGACCGGCGACGTCATCACCATCGACGGTTCGCTCGGCCAGGTGCTGGCCGGCCGCATGCCGATGATCGAGCCGGAGCTGTCCGGCGAGTTCGGCACGCTGATGAAATGGGCCGACCAGGTCCGCAAGATCGGCGTGCGCGTCAACGGCGACACGCCGGAGGACGCGCGCACCGCGATCAAGTTCGGCGCCGAAGGCATCGGCCTCTGCCGCACCGAGCACATGTTCTTCGAGGAGACCCGCATCCGCACCGTGCGCGAGATGATCCTCTCCGAGGACGAGCAGTCGCGCCGCGCCGCGCTCGCAAAGCTGCTGCCGATGCAGCGCGCCGACTTCGTCGAGCTGTTCGAGATCATGAAGGGCCTGCCCGTCACGATCCGCCTGCTCGACCCGCCGCTGCACGAGTTCCTGCCGCACACCCATGCCGAGGTCGAGGAAGTGGCGCGCGCCATGAACACCGACCCGCGGCGTCTGGCCGACCGCGCGCGCGAGCTCTCGGAGTTCAATCCGATGCTCGGCTTCCGCGGCTGCCGCATCGCGATCGCCTATCCCGAGATCGCCGAGATGCAGGCGCGTGCGATCTTCGAAGCCGCCGTCGAGGCCGAGAAGCGTACCGGCAAGGCCGTCGGCCTCGAGGTGATGGTGCCGCTGATCGCCACCAAGATGGAGCTCGACCTCGTCAAGGCGCGCATCGACGCCACCGCGAAGGCGGTGATGCGCGACTCCAACACCAAGCTGTCCTATCAGGTCGGCACCATGATCGAGTTGCCGCGCGCCTGCCTGCTCGCGGCCGAGATCGCGGAGAGCGCCGAGTTCTTCTCGTTCGGCACCAACGACCTCACGCAGACCACCTATGGCATCAGCCGCGACGACGCAGCGAGCTTCCTCGGTCCCTACGTGACGAAGGGCATCCTGTCGGTCGACCCCTTCGTCGCGCTCGACCAGGAAGGCGTCGGCGAGCTCGTCAAGATCGGCGTCGCGCGCGGCCGCAAGACGCGCCCGAAGCTCAAGGTCGGCATCTGCGGCGAGCACGGCGGCGATCCCGCTTCCGTCGCCTTCTGCCACAACATCGGCCTCGACTACGTGTCGTGCTCGCCCTATCGCGTGCCGATCGCCCGTCTCGCAGCGGCGCAGGCCGCGCTGGGCAAGGCGGTCGCGAGCCAGGCGTAAGTCGAGTCGCAGGATTGAGTTGAGAGAGGCGGGGCCCAACCCCGCCTCTTTTCATTTTGCGCGACGCTGTTTCCACATACTCAGTGTCATCGCCCGCGAAGGCGGGCGATCCAGTACTCCGAGACAGTAGTGGATCAATCGAGAAGCCGCGGCGTACTGGATGCCCCGCCCCCGTGCGCAATTGCGCACTAGGCGTGGCATGACAGCGGTTGCTGTCGCAATACCGGAACTCATCGCGCATCCCGCAATGAAGCGCGCCGTCAACGGTTCCTTCACCATTCGCGTTGACCAAATGTTTACCGTCTTGCGAGAGGCCGCGTTTACCAACGCGCATCGTCGTCCCGTGAAAACACCTGCAATTGCTTGAGTGTGCCGCACGCGCAACGCCGATTAACGCCCCGGCAACCTAAATTGGATACTCACGATAAAGATCGAATTGTACGGATGTACTGCGGTTCGATTTTTCTGGCGTAAGCGTAGCGTGAGCGTGTCGATGTCAGTGTTGCGTAACCATCCGAAGGGCGCGCGGTTCGCGTCCTTCGGCATCGGTCTCTGCATCTTCGCATTGATGCCGAGAGAGACCGGCTATCAGGACATCGCGTCGTTGCTGGCGCGTCAGCCCGGCGTCGCCGAGCGTTGGCAGAGGCAGGTGTTCTCCGCAGCGTCCTCGATCCAGCTCGCCACCTACAGCTTTTCCCGGCCCATCGGCACTTCGGTTCCGCAGAGCGCGATGGTTCGCCTCGCGAGCCTCGATGGCCGCGACGTCACCGGCGCGATCAGCCGCAATCCGGCGCTCCAGGCGCCGCCGCGCTACCAGGCCGCCGATTTTCCCAAGGTCGATCGCTCCATGAAGGGTGATCGTCTCGCAAGTGTCGCACCCACGCAGGCTCCCGAGACGACCGCGCCATCCGCGGCACCGGCACAGGAGGATCCCGCGACATCGAACCGCTCGGTGTTCGGCGCCAAGACCGTCGCGTTGCCGCAAGCCATGTCGCCGGAGTCCGCGGCCGCGCTCGATCCCGAGCTTCAGGAAGCGCTGCGCGCGCCGCCACTGCCGCAATACGCCAATCCGCCGCAAGCCAGTGACGCAGCGCGCGCGTTCGCGGTCCAGCCGCTCGAGGCGCTGAAGCAAGCGACCCTTCCGGCCGCGCCGCCGCGCGATCCCTTCCGCGTGAAGACCTCGAACCTGTTCTTCGGCAGCTCCTCGCTCGGCGGCAGCCTCGAGAGCATGGAGAGCTGGCAGCCCGGCGCCGAGCCGCTGATCGTGATGCCCGACCCCGACATGAAGGTGACAGCTTCGCTGACGCCGCCGACGGAGGAGATCGCCAAGGACATCGAGAGCGGCGAGAGCGTGGCGCCGAAGGGCGAGGTCAACGCCGACAACCAGCGCGCCAGATCGCCGGCGGAGCGGCTCGCGCTCGACGACAAGTCGCGCGCGAAGTCCGAGAAATGTCTTGCCGAAGCGGTCTATTTCGAATCGCGCGGCGAGGCCGTGCGCGGCCAGATGGCCGTCGCGCAAGTCGTGATGAACCGCGTGTTCTCGGGCAAATATCCTGACACCGTGTGCGGCGCGGTCTATCAGAACAAGCACCGCCACCTGGCGTGCCAGTTCACCTTCGCCTGCGACAACAATGCCGACGTGATCCGCGAGCCCGAGATGTGGGAGCGCGCGAAAAAGATCTCGAAGGCGATGCTCGACGGCCAGATCTGGCTGCCCGAGGTCGGCAAGTCCACGCACTATCACGCCTACTGGGTGCGCCCGTCCTGGGTCGCCGAGATGAAGAAGATGTACAAGACCGGCGTGCACACCTTCTATCGCCCGCGCGCCTGGGGCGACGGCAGCGAAGAACCGAGCTG
The DNA here is from genome assembly GCF_024199855.1 of Bradyrhizobium sp. CCGB20. NCBI lineage: Bacteria > Pseudomonadati > Pseudomonadota > Alphaproteobacteria > Hyphomicrobiales > Nitrobacteraceae > Bradyrhizobium > Bradyrhizobium sp. CCGB20. The sequence goes on from NZ_JANADN010000001.1 coordinate 2,358,855, forward strand.
GGGTACCCCGGCGCAGACCGCCGCGCTCTCCGCCGAGCTCGCGCAGGAAGCGAAGAGTTCTGCCGAGATGGGTGTGAGCGAGCGGCGGTAGCTTTCTTCACCTCTCCCCGTCAGAACGGGGAGAGGGAAAAGACCGCCTCACGCCTCGATATCCAGCGCACAATCGAAATTCGGCGCCGAATGCGTCAGCGCGCCTGCCGACGCGTAGTCGACGCCAGTTGCCGCGATCGCCGCGATCGACTCCAGCGTGACGCCGCCTGACGCCTCCAGCTCGAGCCGCCCCTCGTTCATCCGCACTGCCTCGCGCAGCGTCGCAAAATCCATGTTGTCGAGCAGCACGGCGTCCGCGAGGCCAGTGTCGAGCACATCGCGCAATTGCGCCAGCGTATCGACCTCGATCTCGATCTTGACGAGATGCCCCGCATGGGCGCGGGCGCGCTCCAGCACCGGGCGGATGCCGCCGGCGACAGCGATGTGGTTGTCCTTGATCAGGATCGCGTCGTCGAGCCCGAAGCGGTGGTTGAAGCCGCCGCCGCAGCGCACCGCGTATTTCTCCAGCGCCCGCAGCCCCGGCGTGGTCTTGCGCGTGCAACAGATGCGCATCTTCGTGCCTTCGGTGCGGGCGACATAGTCGGCCGTGAGCGTCGCGACGCCCGAGAGGCGGCCGACGAAGTTCAGCGCCGTGCGCTCTGCCGTGAGGATGGCGCGGGCGGGCCCCGAGATCGTCAGCACGTGCTGGCCGCGCGCAACCCGTGCGGCATCGCGGACCTCTCCGCGCACCGCGATGTCGGGCGAGAGCTTTTGCAGCGTTGCCAGCGCCAGCGGCAATCCCGCGATCACGCCGGACTGGCGCGCGACCAGGATCGCCTGCGCTTTTGTCGCTTCCGGGATCGTCGCCAGCGAGGTGATGTCGCCGGCGCGGCCGAGATCCTCGTCGAGTGCGCGGTGCACGGCCGCGTCGATCGCAAGCGGCGAGAGGAAGGCGTCGGGATAGAGCAGTGAGGTCGGGGTGATCATGGAAAACTCCATCAGGCGATCATGGGTTGAGCGGTGCGCGGCAGCGGACGACCGGTGAGGCCATCGGCCACCTCGCGCGCAGCCGCGAGTGTCGTCATCGTTCTTTGCCTCAGCGCAGGGACATCCGCCGGAAGGTCGGAACGGAAATGCGCGCCGCGGCTCTCGCGCCGGGTCCAGGCCGCCGCGGCAACGAGCAGGGCTGTCGTTGCCATGTTGCGCAGCGTGATGTTGCCGGCTTCGCGCTCGGTCGCGGCGAAGCTGCGCACGGCCTCCGCAAGCCCGTCGCCATCGCGGATCACACCGACATGCGTGCTCATCATCGTCCGCAGCCGCGTCACGGCTGAAGCATCAGGCGCAGCGCCGCGCGGTGTCACCAGTGCATCGGGAAGCCGGGCAGGCGCGGGGATGGTACGGCCGGCGATGTCCTCGGCGATGCGCGCCGCATAGACCACGGCCTCCAGCAGCGAGTTCGACGCGAGCCGGTTGGCGCCATGCGCGCCGGTGGACGACACTTCGCCGCCGGCCCAGAGCCCGTCGATCGAGCTGCGGCCGCGCGCGTCCACCGCGATGCCTCCCATGTGGTAATGCGCGGCCGGCGCGATCGGGATGGCCTGCGTCGCGGGATCGATGCCTGCGGCGACGCAGCTCGCGTGCACCGTTGGAAATTTGTCGGCAAAGCGCGCACCGAGCGCCTGCCGTGCATCGAGGAAGGCGCCGCGGCCGGCCGCGATCTCGGCGAATACGCCGCGTGCCACGATGTCGCGCGGCGCGAGCTCGGCGAGCGGATGGCGCGCAAGCATGAAACGTTCGCCATCGCCGTTGATCAGCGTCGCCCCTTCGCCGCGCAGTGCTTCGGTCGCGAGTGGCGCCGGATCGCGCCCGACCATGATGGCGGTCGGATGGAACTGCACGAATTCGGGGTCGGCGATGACGGCGCCGGCGCGGGCAGCAAGCGCAAGACCGGAGCCGCTGGCCTCGATCGGATTGGTGGTGACGGCATAGAGATGGCCGATGCCGCCGGTCGCAAGCACGACCGCGCGTGTGGCGAGCATGACCGGCCGTGCCGCCGCGTTGCCGGCTTCACGCAACTGAAGGCCGGCGACCGCGCCGTCCTCCGTCAACAGCGCTTCGGCAACGAGACCTTCGATCAGCCGGATCGACGGCGTGCGCCGCACCGCATCGCTCAGGGCCGCGATGATCGCGGCGCCCGCACCGTCGCCGCGCACATGCACGATGCGCCGGGCCGAATGCGCAGCTTCCCGCCCGACCGCGAGCCGGCCTTCGAGATCGCGGTCGAACGGCACGCCGTGGGCGAGCAGGTCGTGGATCCGCGGCGCCGCTTCGCGCGCGATGCCGAGCGCGACCGCTTCGTCGACGATGCCGCCGCCGACGGCGATCGTGTCAGCGGCATGCGCCTCCGGCGTATCGCCCTCGGCCACCGCGGCGGCGATGCCGCCTTGCGCCCATGCGGACGATGCGCCCTGGCCGAGCGGCGCGGCCGAGATCAGCATTACCGGCCGCGGCGCGAGTTTGAGTGCGCAAAACAGGCCGGCGAGGCCACCGCCGACGATGACGATGTCGTCGGTGCGGGTGAGGTTGTCGATGTTGTCTTGCATGTTGTGCTTTCAATTCTTCAGATTGATCATCCGCTCGACCGATCGCCTTGCACGTGCCGCAAGCGCGGGATCGATCGTGACCTCCTCGCGAAGCGTCAGCAGGCTGTCCAGAATGTTGGCGAGGGTGATGCGCTTCATGTGCGGGCAGAGATTGCAGGGGCGCAGCATCTCCACATCAGGCAGCTCGGCGCGGACATTGTCGGCCATCGAGCATTCCGTGATCATGACCAGCCGCCGCGGCCGCCGCTCGCGCACCCAGTTGATCATGTGCGCGGTCGAGCCGGTGAAGTCGGCTTCCGCCAGCACGTCCGGCGGACATTCGGGATGTGCGATGATCTGCACCGACGGATCGGCCTCGCGATAGGCGCGCAGCTCCTCGCCGGTAAAGCGCTCGTGCACCTCGCAGGCGCCCTTCCAGGCGATGATCTTCACATCGGTCTTCGAGGCGACGTAGGTTGCGAGATAGCGGTCGGGCAGGAAGATCACACTCGGCGCGTTCAGGCTCTCGACCACCTGCACCGCGTTCGACGAGGTGCAGCAGATGTCGACCTCCGCCTTCACCTCCGCCGACGTGTTGACATAGGCGACGACAGGCACGCCGGGAAATTTCTCGCGGAGCAGGCGGACGTCCGCGCCCGTGATGCTGGCCGCAAGCGAGCAGCCCGCGCGCGCATCCGGGATCAGCACCGTCTTGTCCGGATTGAGCAGCTTTGACGTCTCCGCCATGAAGTGCACGCCGCACTGGACGATGATGCCCGCCTTCACCTTGGTGGCTTCGACCGCGAGTTGAAGCGAGTCGCCGCCGATGTCGGCGACGCAATGAAAGATCTCCGGCGTCTGATAGTTGTGCGCGAGGATCACCGCGCCCCGGGCCTGCTTCAGCTCGTTGATCGCCTTGATCGTCGGCGCCATCAGCGGCCACTCGATTGCGGGGATCACGTGCTTGACGCGCTCGTAGAGCGGGGCGGTGGCTTGCGCGACTTCCTCCGTCCATTCCAGCGAAGGCATCGGCAGCGCGGGCGCCGTTTGCGTCGGCGCCGCGCGAGCGGACGCGGCGGTTTGGCCCTGCGGCCGGCCTGTAAAGTCGTCGGGGCCGTAAATTCCAGTGATCGGCATCGAAGCCTCCCGTCCATGTCTATTATGCTCGATATGAGTATATATGCGGCCTGAGAAATCCGGCCGAGAGGGCCGGTGGGTATCGCCAGAGCTTACATATACTCAATTTGAGTAGATCAAAGATAACACGTGACTGGAGAGGTTGCTAGGCCCCAGCACACACATTCCCGTCAAGTCGCCACGCGCGTCAGGCATCACCGCAGGGAAACGCAATGCTCCCGCGGGAGCCCTTCGTGGAACGCAACCATTTTTGACTTGGGATTTTCATGCATCTGCATTAAACGGCTGATCAGCGGTTGCCTATCCCGGATCCGCCAGCGACTGACACGAGGAACACCATGTCCACTCAAGCGGGCGAGCTCGGTCCGGCCTCACGTTCCTCCTCCTGGCGCACTCCGGCGATCATCATTCTCTGCGGCTGTGCGATCGGCATGCTCGGCTTCGGCCCGCGTTCGGCGCTGGGCTTCTTCGTGCAGCCGATGAGCCACGAATTCGCATGGGGCCGCGACGTGTTCGGCCTTGCGATCGCCGTGCAGAACCTGCTGTGGGGATTGGGCCAGCCCTTCGCCGGCGCCGTCGCCGACCGCTTCGGCCTGTTCCGCGTGATGTGCGTCGGCGCGCTGCTCTATGCCGGCGGCCTGCTCTTGATGCGCTATTCCTCGACGCCGCTGTCGCTCAACCTGGGTGCGGGCGTGATGGTCGGCTTTGGCCTTGCCGGCTGCTCGTTCAACCTGGTGCTGTCGGCGTTCAGCAAGCTCCTGCCGGCGGAGAAGCGCGGCCTTGCGCTCGGCGCCGGCACCGCGGCGGGTTCGTTCGGGCAATTCCTGTTCGCGCCGATCGGCGTGGCGCTGATCGACAATTTCGGCTGGCAGCAGGCACTCACCGTGTTCGGTTTCCTAATGCTGCTGATCATCCCACTGTCGCTGGCGCTCTCGACGCCGCCGGTCGCAACCACGGCCAACGCTGCGCCGGCGGATGAGCAGACCTTCACGAAGGCGCTCGCGGAAGCCTTCGGTCATCGTTCCTATGTGCTGCTGGTGCTCGGCTTCTTCACCTGCGGCTTCCAGCTCGCCTTCATCACCGTGCATCTGCCGGCGTTTCTGGTCGATCGCGGCATCTCGACGCAAACCGGCGGCTGGGTGATCGCGGCGATCGGCCTGTTCAACATCATGGGATCGCTGAGCGTCGGCTATCTCCAGAACTCGCTGCCGAAGCGCTATATTCTCTCCACGATCTATTTCACGCGCGCGCTTGCGACGCTCGCCTTCATCTCGTTCCCGATCACGCCGTTCTCGGCGATCGCGTTCGGTGCGGTCTCCGGCCTGACCTGGCTGTCGACGGTGCCGCCGACCTCGGCGCTGGTGGCGCTGATGTTCGGCACGCGCTGGCTCGCCACGCTCTATGGCTTCGCTTTCGTCAGCCATCAGGTCGGCGGCTTCCTCGGCGTCTTTCTCGGCGGCATCGTGTTCGAAAAGTTCGGTTCCTATACGCCGATCTGGTGGCTCTCGATCCTGTTCGGCGTGCTCTCGGCGCTGATCAATCTTCCGATCGTGGAGAAACCCGTCGCACGAGCGGTTGCGCAGCCTGCCTGATCGGCTAAACATCCCCGACAAACAAGTCAGGGAGTTCAGTCGTGGCCACATTCAAGGCGATCCGGATCGACAAGGCCGACAAGGGCACCACTGCGCAGCTGGCGCAGTTCGACGAAGCCGAGCTGATGGATGGCGACGTCACCGTCCGCGTGGAATGGTCGACGCTGAACTACAAGGACGGCCTCGCGCTCACCGGCAAGGCGCCGGTGGTGCGCCGCTTCCCGATGATCGCCGGCATCGATTTCGCCGGCACGGTTGAAACCTCCTCCCATCCGCAATGGAAGGCAGGCGACAAGGTCGTCTGCACAGGCTGGGGCATGGGCGAGACCCATCTCGGCGCCTATGCCGAGAAGGCACGGGTCAAGGGCGACTGGCTGGTCGCTCTGCCGCAGGGCCTGTCCGCACGTGACGCCATGGCGATTGGCACCGCCGGCTTCACCGCGATGCTGTCGGTGCTGGCGCTGGAGAAGCACGGCCTGTCGCCGAAGAGCGGCCCCGTGGTGGTCACGGGCGCGGCCGGCGGCGTCGGTTCGGTCGCCACCGCCGTGCTCTCGAAGCTCGGCTATCACGTCATCGCCTCGACCGGCCGCGCCTCGGAAGCCGACTATTTGAAGGAGATCGGTGCTGCCGAAGTCATCGACCGCAACGAATTGTCGGCGGCGGCCAAGCCCCTTGCCAAGGAGCGCTGGGCGGGCGGCGTGGACAGCGTCGGCTCGACCACGCTCGCGAATCTCCTGTCGATGACGAAGTACGGCGGGGCGATCGCCGCCTGCGGCCTGGCGGCCGGCATGGACCTGCCGTCTTCTGTCGCACCCTTCATTTTGCGCGGGGTGTGCCTTCTCGGCATCGATTCGGTGATGTGCCCGATCGAGCCGCGGAAAGCCGCCTGGCAGCGTCTGGCCTCCGATCTGGATCGGACAAAACTATCTGAAATTACTCAAGAAATTACGCTCGACCAGGTTTCGGAGTGGGGCGCGAAAATCCTCGCCGGCCAGGTCCGCGGTCGCATCGTGGTAAAAATTGTCTAACGGCGTTCAGACTTTACCAACCAAGCTGCTTCAATGTTGCCTTGGTTAGTATGGTAAGCAGCGGGTAAAGAGATAAGGCATCGCCCGCTGCGGGGGTTGGTTCGGAGTTGAGCATGCTTGCGCGTATTGTGTTGGGGGCTGTCACGGCGGCAGCGACGTTTGCGCCGGCCATTGCTGGAAGCATGAACGCTGACGAGGCCCGCCGCTTCGTCGCCGGCAAGGTGTTCGCTTTCACCTGTTTCGACGGCACCCGCGGCGCAGGCCGCATCCTGGACGACCTCGGTGCCGCCGGCGCGGTACAGTTCTCTGGCGCAGGCCCGGTGAAGCATCTCCGCCTTCCCGGCAACACGCTCCAGATCCGCGGCCAGAACGTCTGCGCCTCGATCAAGGGCATTCCGTTCGAGCCCTGCTTCAACCTGGAAAAGACCGACGATCGCAGCTTCCGCGGCTCGGTGTCGGGCATGGGCTTCGCCTATTGCGACTTCCACCACCAGGGCGGCAACCAGATGCTGATGGCCCGTGCCGCAGCACGTCCGCGTTCGCTGCGCTCTTCGGAGCACACCGGTTCGGTCGGTGCGTCCAATACCGAAGTGGCCGCGCGCGTCGAGACCCCGCGGGTCGAGAGCAGCCGCCTCGAGCCGGTGAAGTCGGAACCCGCGAAGATCGAGGCTCCGCTGGAGCTGCGTCGCTCCACGCAGTGAGCTGGCTGCGAGTGAGCCGGCCGCGCGGGACCGCCCGCGCGTTCTGTCGTTGAAAACCATCATCGATCACGAAGCCGCTGTGCCGTAGTCATACGGACGGCGGCCTTCATGCGTTGGTAGCGACTCGCGCCCCAGTTTGCGGACGGCCGGGGGGCGCAAGGGTCTTACGATGTCGCTGTATTTCTTCCGCATCAGCACCGGCCGCTATTCCGGCGCCGCCGACCAGCCGTACGAGTTCGAGGATCGCGCCGTCGCCTGGGCCGAGATGAGCGAGGTCTGCGCCAATCTGCTCGGCAGCATCGCGCGCAACCTGAAGCCGAATGCGAAGTGGAGCATGGAGCTGCTCGACGAGAACAAGAAGCCGGTCTTCCGCGTCAGCCTGGTCGGCGAGACGGTGTGCTGATAATCGCGAACACGCGTTAACGGACGCCAGCCCGTGCAAATCCGCGAGGCGCCAATTCTCTGCACGTGAAAAGTGCGCAAGTCCGGTAGTTTGAGCGGCGTTTCCAGTATTTCTACCTAGGCCGCCAGCGCGCTCTCTTAACGTTAATGAGGAACCTCGCGTTTAGTCTTCCCAAGCTGTTCACGCGCGTCGGCGCGACAATGCGTATCCCGGGAAGATTTCGATGTCGTTCATTCAGAACCTGCGAATTGGCACCAAGCTCGCCGTGACCTCGGCACTGACCATCGGGCTCGTCGCGTTGATGATCTTCCTCCAGATGAACGGGGGCACCGAGGTTCAGAAGCTCAGCAATGCCGCATCGGGACAGCAGGCGATCGCGCAAAACGCCGCGGAAGCCAAGGCCTCGGTGCGTGGGATGCAGATCGGCATTCGTGACATCCTGACCTCCACTTCGCCGGCCGAGATGCAGAAGGCCGTCACCTATTTTGGCGATCGGCAGACTGCGGTCCTGAAATTCGCAGGCGAGATGGCGAAGCTGTCGCACTCGCCGGAGAACCACAAGCGGATCGACCGCCTGATCGTATTGATCGGCAATTTCGGCAAAGGCCAGCAGCAGATCGAAGCGATCCGCAAGCAGGAGCTCGCTCTGGTCGCGAAGAAGGACGGCGAAGCGGCAGCGTCGCTCGCAAAGCTCGTGGCCGAGGTCGACCGCATCCGCAAGGAGATGCTGGCGCCGATCAATGAAGAGATATCGGAGCTGACCAACGAGATCACGAACTTTGCCAAGCAGAAGAGCGCCGAAGCGCGCACCGAGGCCGAAGCTGAGGCCGCGTCCGTCGCGCGAACCTCGTTCGTCGCAGGCTTGCTGGTCGCGCTGGTTCTGATCGGAGCATGCATTTTCTCGGTCTTCAGCATCGCGCGGCCCATGCGCGCGTTGACGGCGGCGATGGAGAGGCTCGCCGGCGGCGACTTCTCGGTGGTGCTGCCGGGCCTCGGCCGCAAGGACGAGGTCGGCGAGGTCGCCGGTGCCGTCGAAAAATTCAAGATCGTGTCCGAACAGAAGGCGCGGGAGGACGCGGAAGCCAAGATGCGGCAGGATCAGCTCGCGGCCGAGCAGCGCAAGTCCGAGATGCGCAGGCTCGCCGACAGCTTCGAGGGCGCCGTCGGCGAGATCGTCGGTACGGTGTCATCGGCTTCGACCGAGCTTGAAGCATCCGCGACCACGCTCACCTCGACCGCGGAGCGCACGCAGCAGCTCACCACGGTGGTCGCGGCCGCGTCCGAAGAGGCCTCCACCAACGTGCAGTCGGTGGCGTCGGCAACGGAAGAGCTGTCCTCGTCGATCACCGAGATCAGCCGCCAGGTGCAGGAATCCGCGCGTGTGGCGAGCGAAGCCGTCGGCCAGGCCCGCACCACCACCGAGCGCGTCAGCGAGCTGTCGAAGGCGGCGACGCGGATCGGCGACGTGGTGGAGCTGATCAACACCATCGCCGGCCAGACCAACCTGCTGGCGCTCAACGCCACGATCGAGGCCGCGCGCGCCGGCGAAGCGGGCCGCGGTTTTGCCGTGGTCGCCTCCGAAGTCAAGGCGCTCGCCGAGCAGACCGCGAAGGCGACCGGCGAGATCGGCCAGCAGATTGCCGGCATCCAGGCCGCGACCGAGCAATCGGTCGGCGCCATCAGGGACATCAGCGACACCATCGAGAAGCTCTCGGAGATCTCCTCGACCATCGCGGCCGCGGTGGAAGAGCAGGGCGCCGCGACGCAGGAAATCTCCCGCAACGTGCAGCAGGCCGCGGAGGGCACCCATCAGGTGTCGTCCAACATCACCGACGTGCAACGCGGCGCGAGCGAGACCGGCTCGGCGTCGTCGCAGGTGCTGGCGGCGGCGCAGTCGTTGTCCGGCGACAGCAATCGCCTCAAGCTCGAGGTCGGCAAGTTCCTCCGCACCGTGCGCGCCGCCTGACGGCGGGCGTCCTTATTGAAGCATCCGCCCACTGCAACGTATTGGAGCACATTCAATGAGCGGCCCTTCCATTCGCCTCACTCACAAGGTCATGGCGATCGGACTGTTCGGACTGTTGGGTCTCGTCGTCTTCGGCGCGATCTACCAGATCGGCAGCCTCTCCCAGGACGGTTCCCGCGACGTTGCCAACCGGGCTCGTGCGATCGCCGACCTCAACAAGCAGATCTCGATCGAGATGCTTGAGGCCCGCCGCAACGAGAAGAACTTTCAGCAGCGTCGCAACGAGAGCTACGCCAAGGCGCATGCCGAGCTGATCGGGCCGATCAACCGCGATTTCGACGAGGTGGAGCGGCTGATGGCGGTGGGTGGCATGAACGTGCTGTCAAGCCGGATGAAGCAGGTTCAGGACGGCTTCAAGCGTTACACTGCGGATTTCAACGCGCTGGTCGCTGCCGAGACCAGACTCGGCCTGAACGAGACGCTCGGCCTGTCCGGCTCGCTTCGCAGTGCCGTGCACGACATCGAGGCCAAGCTGAAGGAGATCGACGATCCCAGGTCGACGACCTGGATGCTGATGATGCGCCGGCACGAGAAGGACTTCATGCTGCGGCGCGATCCAAAATACATTGCCGAGGTGAAGAAGGCCGGGGTCGAATTCTCCAGTGCGATCGAGGTCGTTGCAGTCTCCGAGGCGGTGATGAACGACATCAAGGCCAAGCTCCGGAAATACCAGTCCGAGTTCGCGGCCTGGGCTGAGGCCGCACAGCAGAGCGCGGCCTATGACGCCAGCATGATGAAGACTTTCCGCGAGGTCGAGCCTGTGATGGTCGAGGTGCGGACCGCCGTCGATGCCATGTACAGGCAGGCCGACGCCGCGGAAGCTGCAACCCGCGATGCCGTCCGCTTCTGGATGCTCGTTGCCTTCGGGGTCACCGTCGTCGTGCTCGCCGCGGTCGGCTTTCTCCTTGGGCGCTCGATCTCGAAGGCGCTTGCCGCGATGGTCGATGCGATGACGCGGCTTGCGCGTGGTGAGCTTTCGATTTCCGTTCCCGGCGTCGGGCGCAAGGACGAGATCGGCGAGATGGCCGGTGCGGTCGAGGTGTTCAGGACCAACATGGCGGAGGCCGAGCGGCTGCGCACGGAGCAGGCCGAAGCCGACGCGCGCGGGCGCGAGCGGCGGCAGGCGGACATGCGGCGCCTCGCCGATGGCTTCGAAGGCGCGGTCGGCGAGATCATCGAGACCGTGTCGTCGGCGGCAACCGAGCTCGAGGCGTCCTCCAACACGCTGACGCAGGCCGCCGAGCGCGGTAACGGGCTTGCCACGGCCGTGGCAGCAGCCTCGGAGGAGGCGTCCGCGAACGTGCAGTCGGTGTCGGCCGCGAGCGAGGAGATGACCACATCGATCTCCGAGATCAGCCGCCAGGTCCAGGAATCGGCCCGCGTCGCCGATGCCGCGGTGGAACAGGCCCAGCGCACCAATGCGCGCGTCGCCGAGCTGACGAAGGCGGCAGGTCGCATCGGCGATGTCGTCGAGCTGATCAACACCATTGCCAGCCAGACCAATCTGCTGGCGCTGAATGCCACGATCGAGGCGGCGCGGGCGGGCGAGGCCGGCAAGGGCTTTGCGGTGGTCGCGACCGAAGTGAAGGCGCTCGCCGAGCAGACCGCGAAGGCCACCGGCGAGATCAGCCAGCACATCGGCGCGATCCAGACCGCGACGCAGGACTCGGTCGGTGCGATCAAGGAGATCGGCGACACCATCGCGCGGATGTCGGAGATTTCCTCGGCCATCGCCGCGGCGGTGGAAGAGCAGGGCGCCGCGACGCAGGAGATCTCCCGCAACATCCAGCATGCCGCGCACGGCACCTCGGAGGTGTCGGCGAATATCGGCGACGTCCAGCGCGGCGCCGGCGAGACCGGGGCGGCGTCGGCCCAGGTGCATTCGGCGGCGCAATCGCTCTCGCAGGAGAGCAACCGTCTGAAGAGCGAAGTCGCGCGCTTCCTGGAGTCGGTCCGGGCGGCCTGACGTCGTCAGCCGCCTTGCTCAAATTATCGTCGGTGCGCTGGCGCGGCGTTGCGCGATCTCCGCTGCACTGCAACGCATGATTGCGAAACATATAACATCGGCGATAGCGAATTCCGTAGTTTCACGTAGGTTCCTGTTAACGCCTGTTTGCAACTATGTGCGCAATCTTACGGGATAAGAACCAGCCAGCATTGTTGGAATGACCAACGCCCTGTCGTCCGTCGTGACGATGGCGGCGCAGGTGGTTTGCGCGTTGCCAGGTATCATCGGGATTTATCGTGATGTCGACGTTGTCGATCGTCTTCAAGCTTCTGACCGTGTTGTCGGTTCTCGTGCTCACGCTCGCCGGCGTCGGCGTGATGGCGATCGGCACCATGCAGAACATCAACTCTCACACCGTCGAGATCGCGGAGAGCTGGCTGCCGAGCGTGCGCGCGCTCGGCTCGCTTCGCGCCGACATCAACGAGCTTCGCGTCGCGCTTCGCCTGCACCTGATGCAGGAGACCACCGAGGGCAAGGACGCCGCCGAGAAGCGCCTCGCCTCATTGCGCGAGCGCATCGACCAGACGCGCAAGGTCTACGAGCCGCTGATCACCTCGGCCGAGGAGCGCTCGCTCTATGAGCAATGGACCAAGGCGTGGGCCGAATATCTGAACGGCGTGCAGGACGTCATGGCGCTGTCCCGCAAGGGCGCCGGCCGCTTCCCGGCCGATGCCAACGAGCTGTTGCAGACCAAGGTCGCGAAGATGGCCCAGGCGGCCGATCCATTGCTTCAGAAGGGCATCGAGCTCAACAACAAGGGCGCCGAGCTGGAGACGAAGCAGGCGGCCGACAGCTATGCCACGATCTTCCGCGTGCTGGTCGGCATCATCGTGTTCTCGGTCGTGATCGCGATCGGTGCCGCCTATTATCTCGTGCGTGACGTTTCTCGTGGTATCGCCTCGATCATCCGTCCGATGCAGTCGCTTGGCGAAGGCGACCTCTCGGCCGAGGTGCCGCATCGTGGCGAGAAGACCGAGATCGGCGCGATGGCTGACGCGCTCCAGATCTTCAAGCAAGCGCTGATCGCCAAGAAGGCCGCCGACGAGGCGGCCGCAGCCGATGCCGAGGCCAAGATCGAACGCGGTCGCCGCGTCGACGCCATTACCCGCAAATTCGAGGCCATGATCGGCGAGGTCGTCGGGACCGTGTCGTCGGCCTCGACCGAGCTCGAGGCCTCCGCGACCACGCTGACCAATACGGCGCAGCGCGGGCAGGAGCTTGCGACCGTGGTCGCCGCGGCGTCCGAGGAAGCCTCCACCAACGTCCAGGCGGTGGCGTCCGCCTCGGAGGAGCTGTCGTCCTCCATCACAGAGATCAGCCGCCGGGTGCAGGATTCGGCGCGGATGGCCGCGGAGGCCGTCGAGCAGGCCACGCGGACCAACGACCGCGTCAACGCGCTGTCGCAGGCGGCCTCGCGCATCGGCGACGTCGTCGAGCTGATCAACACCATTGCCGGGCAGACCAACCTGCTCGCGCTCAATGCCACCATCGAGGCGGCGCGTGCCGGTGAAGCCGGCCGCGGCTTCGCAGTCGTCGCCTCCGAGGTCAAGGCGCTGGCCGAGCAGACCGCGAAAGCCACCGGCGAGATCGGGGCGCAGGTCTCCGGGATCCAGGCCGCGACGCAGGAATCCGTCAGCGCCATCCAGGAGATCGGCGGCACCATCGAGCGGCTGTCCGAGGTATCGGCGGCGATCGCAGCCGCCGTCGAGGAACAGGGCGCGGCCACGCAGGAGATCTCGCGCAACGTGCAGCAGGCTTCGGTCGGCACGCAGGAGGTCTCGATGAACATCACCGACGTGCAGCGCGGTGCGATCGAGACCGGTTCGGCCTCGACGGAGGTGCTGTCGGCGGCGAAATCGCTGGCGACCGACAGCACGCGGCTCAAGGTCGAGGTCGCGCAGTTCCTGGAGTCGGTCCGCGCGGCCTGATCCTCAACTGCTCGTCTGCGGAGCCGGCGGCGGTGCGACCTGCCGCCGGAACAGGATGCGCTGGTAGAGCCAGCCGATCGCGACCAGCACGATGCCGAGGCACATGAACGACAGCGCGCGGTAGACGCCCGTCAGCGTCGACATGTCGATCACGAAGGCCTTCAGGATCGTCAGCGCGATCACCGCGGCCGACGCCAGTCGCGCCCGCTCCGAGTTGACCAGGATGCCGACGCCGAGCAGCAGCACGCCGAAGGCAAGCCAACCGATCGAATAGGTATACTGCTCCGCGCCCGTCGTCGGTCCGGTCGCGAGGATCGGGCCGTGATAGAAGCGGCGGATCTCCAGCGTGACATAGGCGAGCGCGAACAGCAGCGCGCCGCCCGCGATCGTGTTGGCGTAGACCTTGCCGCGCTGGCCGACCACTGCATAGGAGAGCAGCAGCATCAGCACTGCCGGCAGTGCGTAGCCGAGCAGCAGCAGGTTGAACACGGCGCCGCCGACGTTGACGCTCCAGATCAGCGGGTTTTCCAGGATCAGCAGGCCGAACACGCTGATGAGTCCGGCAATCGCCGTGAGCACGACCGCGCCGACATTGTGAACGATGCTGCGGCTCCGCAGCCGCAGCCGTTCCAGCCCGATCGCCATGGCGAGCGCTACGCAGACTTGCAGCGCGAACTCGAGCAGCGACGGCGCGGCCGTCATGCGGCCGCCGGTGGCGAGATGCCGGATCTCCATGAAGGCGAGCAGCGCGGTGAACAGGATCGCCGCGGTCTCCACCATGCGCAGCGGCGCATCGTCGCCGCGGCGGCGCAGGAACACGCTCGCCGCCCAGAACGAGGCCGCCGGCAGGCCGTAGCCCCACAACAGCCAGTTGAAGATCGGCGTGGTGCCGACGGCGTCGCCGACGATGCGCGGATCATAGCCGATGCGCGCCGTGACGATGGCGGCGAAGACGGCGGCGAGCCAGCGCAGGAACGGGATCGGCCGCTGCATCGAGATCCAGGCGGTGCCGAGTGACATCAGCGCGAGCGCAATCGTGAGCCAGCCCTTCTCCAGCGCGAAGGTCAGTGCCAGCGCCAGTGCGCCGAGCGTGCCGGTCGCGAACAGGGCGGTGGAGATCATGGCGCCGGGCCGGGTCTCGCGGCGCGTCAGCGCTTCGGTCGCGGCGCCAAAGGCGGCGGCGAGCAGCACCGCGAGGATCGCGAACGGGATCGAGCGGTCGAGATGGGCGATGCGTGCGTAGAGCGCAACGAGGATCGCGATCGGGGTTGCGACCGCCGCCGCCGACCACACCACCGGGATGATCGCCGAGCTCGACCGGCCCTGCGCGAAGAAGCCCGCGAGGCCGAAACCGGCGGCGAAGATCGCAGCCATCACCAGATGCAGCGTGACTGAACTGTCGGTCGCGACCGGCCCGACGCCGGGCATCGGGCCGCCCGGCAGCACCAGCATGTCCGGATTGGCGCGCACCGCCCATTCGGCGAACACGATGAAGACGGTCGCTGCCGCGGCGCCCAGCGCGCCCGTGGCGGACGGCGCACGCCAGGCGACGAACAGCGTCGCACCGACCAGAAGCGTGAAGGCGATCAGCGCAAGATCTGCATGCGCGCTCGACAGCACGATCAGCATCGCGCCGAACAGATAGGCGCCGAGCGAGCTCGACGACACCGGCTCGATCTCGCCGTCCTCGATGGTGGGGCCGAACATGAAGCCGCAGACCACGAGGAGGGCTGCGAGCACGAAACCCGCGATGACATGGAAGGCGTGCGGCGCGACCTGCAGCTCGCTGGTATCGAGCCCCGGGAAGATCCAGACCACGGCGAAGGCGATGGTGGTGACCGCGAGCCAGCGCCACAGCCGGATGCGCGCGAGGCCGAAGCTCGCGGCGGTGACGATCGCAAGATAGATGTAGAGCGCCCAATAATCCGGCTTGCCGCTGGAGACGAGGATCGGCGTCACGAACGCGCCGACCACGCCGAGGCCCGCGAGCGCGGGTCCGTGCAGCAATGCGGCGGCGAGCGTGCCCATCGCGACGATGCCGAGCAGCACGAAGGCGGTCGCGGGCACGAGGAAGCCGTAGAGTGCGTAGGCGGCATAGATCGTTGCGAACGCCACCGCCGTTCCGGCCGCGGTGAGGATCGCGGGGATGTTGGCGATCGGCAGCGCGGCGATGTTGGAAATGCTCTCCTTGCGCCGCGACCACTCGCCGGCACCGAGCAGCGCGGCTGCGAACAGGCCACCG
Source organism: Bradyrhizobium sp. CCGB20 (assembly GCF_024199855.1). Classification (NCBI taxonomy): domain Bacteria; kingdom Pseudomonadati; phylum Pseudomonadota; class Alphaproteobacteria; order Hyphomicrobiales; family Nitrobacteraceae; genus Bradyrhizobium; species Bradyrhizobium sp. CCGB20. Next base: position 2,374,532 of record NZ_JANADN010000001.1, read on the forward strand.
AGGAACACGCGCACGCCGGGACCGACGAGGCCGGCCTCGATCGAATAGCGCACCATGAAGAAGCCGCCGAGCGCGAGCGCAAGGCCGCCGATCCATACCACCCAGCGGGTGCCGAGCCGCTCCTCGAAGCCAGGCTCTCTAGAATCTGCTGCCGGCGCGGGCAGGGGCGGCGGCGCATCGGCCTCGGTGCTTGCTGCGAGCGGAGGCGGGGAAACCGCTTCGGTGACGAGCGGAGGCGGCGCTGCCTCTGCTTCGGGTGCGAGCGGCGGCGGTTCGGCGGGCGTCGTCGCGGGCGCTTCAGCCTCGACGACCTGTGCAGGCATCAGCGGCGGCGGCTGCACGGTCCGCTGCGCGTAAAACATCTCTTCGAGTGAGCTCAGCCGGCGGCGCAGCTCGGCCGCCTGGCTGGAAGCCTTGATCGCGATCAGGAAGGCGATGATCGCAATGATCAGCGCAAAGACGTCAAACGGGCCGTCGAACATGAAGCCTCCAGGCAACCGGCGGGCAGGGGCCGGTCGCGCAATCTCAGGATCTAGCGCCGGGAGCGGACGCGCAAGCCCGGCGCGGGCCGCTCCTGGAGCACGTCGCGGCGGAAGCGGTAGAGCGCCGCCGGCCGTCCGCCCGTCTGTGTCGACATCACCCCGGTCGGTTCGACCAGGGCTTCGGTTTCGACGAGGCGGCGGAAATTTTGTTTGTGCAGGTGCCGGCCGGAGATCGCCTCCACCGTGTACTGCAATTCAGTGAGTGTGAACTCGGCAGTCAAAAGTTCAAACACCACAGGACGATACTTCAATTTTGCACGCAGCCGCGCGATCGCGGTGGCGAGAATCCGGCGGTGGTCGAAGCGCATGGACGTGCCGAGCGCCGGAAGCGCCTTGCGCGCTAATGCCGCAGGACGGCCGTCGCGCCGCGCCTCCTCGATCAGTCCTGCCTCGTAGAGCAGCTCGTAGCGGTCGAGCACGCGTTCCTCATCCCACGGCGCGCCGTCGAGGCCGAAATAGAACCGCACGCGATCCTTGCGCGGCAGCGCCCGCGTGGTCTCGGGCGTCTCCTCCTCGGCCCATTTGGTCAGAGCCGGAATGATGTCACGGGCGATGATCGCGGGCGGCTGCTCGCGCCAGTCTTCCCAGGGGAGGAAGCGGTACCACGGTTCGAAGCTCGCACCGGTCGCTGCGAGCTCGCCGCCCACCGCGCGCGTCAGCGCAAGATATCCGATCGAGACCGTGTGTGCGCCGATGTCGCCGGCCTCCGCATGACGGCCGCGATCGCCGAACGTATAGAGCTGCTCGACATAGCCGAGCCGCAAGCCCGCCTGTGCCTCGACCCAGGCGCGCAGGCCGATCTCGAAGGTGCGATGACTGAGCGCATCGAACGGTCCGAACGGCAGGCCGGCCAGCCCGTCACTGCCGCGCGCGGTGAGGATCAGCGGCTCATGATCCTCGATCGCGACGATCGCCGCGGTCAGGCCGATCTCGATCGGCGTCAGCTGCGTGTCGCTCATGCGATGATGATCGCAGCTGTCATTCGAGCTCGATCACGAAGGGGCGGCCCTCGACCATCATTGCGCCCGGGCCCATCTCGTCGAGCGCACGCAGCATGCGGCCGTTGCGGCCCAGCGCGCGGTCGGCAAGGCCGACGATGCGCCGGTTCGGCGAGGCGATCGGAGAGGCGGCGCGGATCTTCTTCGCGATCTCGATCTCGTCGCGCTCCGGATTGAGGGCGCAGACGGCGGCGAACGCGCTCGCGGTGGAGCGGCTGATGCCGGCATAGCAATGCACCACCAGCGGCGCGCTGCGGTCCCAGCCGCGCACGAAGTTCAGCACCTGGTCGATATGCGTTTCGGAGGGCGCGACAAAGCCGTCCATCTCCTCAGTGATGTCGTCCATCGACACCTTGAGATGGTTGGCCGGCAGCACGGACACGGGACGCGCCACCTGCTCGACATTGGCCATCACGGTCAGCACATGGCTGGCCCTGGTGAGGCGGACGGTTTCGGGAAGGGCGGCGAGGGAACAGACGTGGATCATGGCGGACCTTTTTGCCGCTGAGTATAGCGAGCGCTCGTAGGGTGGGCAAAGGCGCATCGCGCCGTGCCCACCGTTTCGCACCGCGCTCATCTCTCCTAGTTTGGTGGGCACGCTTCGCTTTGCCCACCCTACGAAGGGATGATGCTACGCAAACACCGCGCCGAACCGCTCCAGGAACTGCTTCTCGGCCCGCGCCGCCGTCCAGGGCGTCAGGTAATCGCGCCGAACGCCGTCGGAGAGGCCCGGATCCTTGCCGAACAGGCGCCGCGCCTCGCTCTCGCTGAAGCCGGCGAGCTCGGTCGCCTCCAGATAGGCCGCGCCGCGGTCGGCGGCCTTGATGGCCAGCGTGATCTCGTCGGAGAGCACCGGCGGCAGGCCGAAGCGGATGTGGATGGCGCCGAGCAGGCGCTTCTCCACCGCCTTGTAGTGGCCATCCAGCACGGCCTTGAACGGCGAGATCATGTCGCCGATCACGTATTCGGGCGCATCGTGCAGCAGCGCGGCGAGCCGCATGCGCTGATCGACGCGCGGCATCTCATGCCGCAGCACGGTCTCCACCAGCAGCGTATGCTGCGCGACCGAGAAGATGTGCGCGCCGGTGGTCTGGCCGTTCCAGCGCGCCACGCGCGCCAACCCATGCGCGATGTCGGCGATCTCGACATCGAGCGGAGAGGGATCGAGCAGATCGAGCCGCCGCCCCGACAGCATGCGCTGCCAGGCGCGGGACGCCGCATCGCGGGCCGTCTTCTTCGCGGTCATTTGGCCTTGAGGCGCGGCTTGCGCTGCGTCTTGCCGCAGCTCGCGTGGCAGTGGCAGTCGACGAGATGGTCGTTGACCATGCCGGTCGCCTCCATGAAGGCATAAACGATGGTCGGGCCGACGAATTTGAAACCGCGCGAGGACAGCTCCTTGGAGATTTGCGTCGACAGCGGCGTCGAGGCCGGCACGCTCGCGGTGGTCTTGAAATTGTTGACCTTGGGCTTTCCGTCCATGAAGTCCCACAGCAGCTTCGAGAAGCCGGGGCCCTTCTCCATGATGTCGAGATAGGACTTCGCGCTCAGGATCGCGCCGTCGATCTTGGCGCGGTTGCGCACGATGCCGGCGTCGTTCATCAACGCGTGCACCTTCTTGTCGTTGTAGCGCGCGATCTTCTCCGGCTGGAAATCGTCGAAGGCTTTGCGGAAATTGTCGCGCTTGCGCAGGATCGTGATCCAGGAGAGGCCGGCCTGGAAGCCGTCGAGGATCAGCTTTTCATAGAGCGCGCGGTCGTCATATTCCGGCACGCCCCATTCGGTGTCGTGATAGGCGACATAGAGCGGATCTTCGCCGGGCCAGGGGCAACGCGTCTTTCCGTCGGGATGCAGGCGGGGGGCTCGGCTCATGCGATGGGCTGCTTCAAGGGAATGCGGACAACTTCGGGTTCGGCGAGCCGCACGGCGAGGCCGCCGGCCGTGAGCGGCTGGCCGGCATCGAGCGCATCGGCGACGCGGTCGATGCGCACCAGGGCGATGCCCTTGCCCTGTGCCGACGAGCCCATCGTGCCGACCGGCTTGTCGCCGGCGAGAACGCTGACGCCGAGCTCGGGCGAGAGGTCCTCGAGCAGCACCTTGACGCTGCGGGTACGCGCGGTGCCGCGATGCTGCATCCGCGAGACGACCTCCTGGCCGACATAGCAGCCCTTGTCGAAGTCGACGCCGGCGAGGCGGTCCATGTTGGTCTCGTGCGGAAACGCGTCGCTGTACATGAAATCGAGGCCGCCGCGCGGCACGCCGAGTGCGATGCGGTGCGCGTCATATTCGGCAGCGTCGACCAGCTCGGCGCCGATGAGGTCGGACAGCTTCTGCTTGAGGTCTTCGGGGATCAGGATGCGATAGCCGAGTTCGCCATTGCGCGGATCGGCGAAGGCAAGGTCCGGTTGCGCCGCAGGCTGGCCGTCCCAGGCCGCGAGCACGCCGAGATCGTCCGAGAGGTTTTCCACCGTGACCTTGGCGCGCAGCTTGTAGAATTTCAGCTTGGTGGCGAGGCCCTCGGCCAGCGCTTTCGGGCAGTCGATCAGGAACCCGCCGCCATGGCCGGCCGGCGCTTCCGTGATCAGAAAATCCACGATGATCTTGCCCTGCGGCGTCAGCAGCGCGCCGAATCGCCCCAGGCCCGGCTTGAGCCTGTCGACATCGGTCGTGACGAGGCCGTTGAGGAAGTTGCGCGCGTCCTCGCCCGCGACCTTGATCACGCCCCGGTCGGGAAGAAACGCTGATTTCATGCGAAAATCTCTTGCGACATGTTGCTCCGGAACGTAAGCCCGCAGGGATTAAACGACAAGACCTTGAGCCCTGCGCTTGGGGATGAGAGAGGCCTTCAGCCATGACCCAGCGTTTCGATGTGATCCTCAAGGGGGGCACCGTCGTCAACCAGGACGGCGAGGGGGTTCGCGATATCGGCATCACCAACGGCCGGATCGCGGAGCTGGGCCCGCTGTCGCAGGCGTCTGCCGCCGAGGTGATCGACTGCAAGGGCCTGCATATCCTACCCGGCGTGATGGACACGCAGGTGCATTTCCGCGAGCCCGGGCTGGAGCAGAAGGAAGACCTCGAGACCGGTTCGCGCAGCGCCGTGATGGGCGGCGTCACGGCCGTGTTCGAGATGCCCAACACCTCGCCGCTGACGGTGACCGAGGCGACCTTCTCCGACAAGATCAAGCGTGCCCATCACCGCATGCATTGCGATTTCGCCTTCTTCATCGGCGGCACCCGCGAGAACGTGCAGGATCTGCCGGTGCTCGAGCGCGCACCCGGCTGCGCGGGTGTCAAGGTGTTCATCGGCTCGTCCACCGGCGCGCTGCTGGTGGAGGATGACGAAAGCCTGCGCCGCATCTTCCAGGTGATCCGCCGTCGCGCGGCGTTCCACGCCGAGGACGAGTACCGCCTCAACGATCGTAAGTCGCTGCGCATCGAGGGCGATCCGCGTTCGCATCCGGTCTGGCGCGACGAGACCGCGGCGCTGATGGCGACGCAGCGGCTGGTCAAGCTCGCGCATGAGACCGGCAAGCGCATCCACGTGCTGCACATCTCGACCAAGGAAGAGATCGAATTTCTGCGCGATCACAAGGACGTCGCCTCCTGCGAGGCGACGCCGCACCATCTCACGCTGGTCGCGCCCGAATGCTACGAGCGGCTCGGCACGCTGGCGCAGATGAACCCGCCGGTGCGCGGCGCCGATCATCGCGCCGGCATCTGGCGCGGTATCGAGCAGGGCATCATCGACGTGCTCGGCTCCGACCACGCCCCGCACACGCTTGAAGAGAAGCAGAAGACCTATCCGGCTTCGCCCTCCGGCATGACCGGCGTGCAGACGCTGGTGCCGCTGATGCTCGATCACGTCAACGCCGGCCGGCTGTCGCTGGCAAGGTTCGTCGATCTGACCAGCGCCGGCCCCGCGCGGCTCTACAACATGGCCTGCAAGGGCCGCATCGCCGCCGGTTACGACGCCGACTTCACTGTCGTCGATCTCAAGCGCAGCGAAACCATCACCAACAAATGGGTGGCCTCCAAAGCCGGCTGGACCCCCTATGACGGCGTCCGCGTCACGGGCTGGCCCGTCGGCACCTTCATCCGAGGTCGCCGCGTGATGTGGCAGGGCGAACTGGTGACGGCCTCGCAGGGTGAGCCGGTGCGGTTTCTGGAGACGCTGAAGCAGTAGGTGCGCCGCAGTCTCGTCATTGCGAGGAGCGGAGCGACGAAGCAATCCAGAATCCCGCCGCGGCGGCAGTCTGGATTGCTTCGCTGCGCTCGCAATGACGGGTTGAGACGGCTACAGTGTCCTCAGCAGGGAGGACACGACAATGAGCCAAATGGCATCTGTCATCACCACCGAGCAACTTGCCGCCATCCTCGGCGATCCCAATCTCCGCCTCTACGATTGCACGACCTACAACGAGCCGGTGCCGCCGGGCAGTGACGTGCCTTATCGCGCAGTGCCCGGCGACAAGACCTTTGCGGCCGGCCACATCCCGGGCGCCGATTTCCTCGATTTGCAAGGCGAATTCTCCGATACCTCCGCGCAACAGTTCTTCATGATGCCTGGCGTCGCCCAGTTGGAGGCCGCGTTCGGCCGCCACGGCCTCGATGCAGGAAAGACCATCGTGCTCTACAGCATCGGCACCATGATGTGGTCGACACGCTTCTGGTGGATGCTCCGTTCGCTCGGGGTCGATGCGCGTGTACTCGACGGCGGCTTCGACAAATGGAAGGAGGAGGGGCGGCCGGTCGAGACGGGCGCGCCGAAGGGCTATCCCGCCACGACCTTCAAGGCCGCGCCGCGTGCGGGCTTCTTCGTCGACAAGAACAATGTGAAGGCGCGGATCGGCGATCCCTCGACCGTGATCGTCAACGCGCTCGGGCCGCAGTTTCATCGCGGCCTCGAGCCGAGCCGCTACGGCAGGCCCGGCCGCGTTCCCAGCAGCGTCAACGTCTCGGCCGCTACGCTCACCAATGCCGACAAGACGCTGACGAGCCTTGCGGATGCCGAGGCGAAATTTGCCGCGGCAGGCGTCACGCGCGACAAGAGCGTGATCTGCTATTGCGGCGGCGGCATTTCGGCGACGATCGACCTGCTGATGCTGACGCAGCTCGGCTACGACAAGCTGACGCTCTACGATGCCTCGATGGGCGAGTGGGCGAGGGACCCGGCGCTGCCGATCGAGACGGACTAGCGGCTCTAACCCTCGCCTGGAGGGTCCCCTCCAGGGGAGGGTGAGAGGCCGGAAAGTTGGGAACCTTTCCCTTTGGCCTGCATCCAATGTCCGTAGCGAATGGAGACAGGTGACCACCATGCAACGGACCGCAGCCGGCCTATCCGCCGGCGCCAGAGCATCGGAAGCCGAGCTGATCGACCGCGCGCGGGGCCGTGACGAGGCCGCATTGCGCGAGATCATGCAGGCCAACAACCGCAGGCTCTATCGCCTCGCGCGCGGGATCCTGCGCAGCGACAGCGAAGCCGAGGATGTGGTGCAGGAGACTTATGTCCGCGCCTTCACCCACCTCGACGGCTTCAGGGGCGAGTCGGGGCTGTCGACGTGGCTATCGCGCATTGCCATCAACGAAGCGCTTGGCCGGGCGCGAAGCGCCAGGCCGCATGTCGAGCTCGGCTCGGTGCCCGAAGCGACGCTCGAGGCGCAGATCATCAAATTTCCCGTTTCTCCCGCAGGCGATCCGGAAAGGACCATGGCCCAACGCGAAATCCAGCGCGTCGTCGAGCGCGCCATCGATGAATTGCCGGATGTCTTCCGCATGGTCTTCGTTGCGCGGGTCATGGAGGGAATGAGCATCGAGGAGACCGCCGATCTGCTCGGCGTCAAGCCCGAGACCGTGAAGACGCGGCTGCACCGTGCCCGCACCATGCTGCGCGATAACGTCGAGAAGGAGATCGGCCCGGTGGTGATGGATGCGTTCCCGTTCGCCGGGTGGCGCTGCGAGCGCCTGACCGTGTCGGTGCTGAAGCGGCTCGGCGTCGGCGGCTGAAGTTTTTCGGGAACGTTCGCGCGAAAATTCCATCCAACGCCTGTGAAGCAACGCCGGCAAAATGTCCGGCAGCACAGGAGTGTCAAACATGTTCACCCGATGGAGCGCGGCGATCGCCGCAGCGATTCTGTTGTCGAGCCCCGCGCTGATTCGGGGCGCCAGCGCAGCCGACAAGCCCACCGACCCGCAGATCGCCCACATCGCCTACACCGCGGGCGTGATCGACATCAACGCGGCCAAGCAGGCGCAGAAGAAGGCGACCAACAAGGACGTCAAGGCGTTTGCCGAGGACATGCTGCGCGACCACGAGGTGGTCAACAAGCAGGCGCTCGCGCTGGTCAAGAAGCTGAACGTCACGCCTGAAGACAACGATACCAGCAAGGCGCTGTCGAAGCAGGCGAGCGACAAGTTGGCCGAGCTCGACAAGCTGAGTGGTGCGGCGTTCGACAAGGCCTATGTCGCCAACGAGGTCGCCTACCACAAGGCAGTCAACGGCGCGCTGGAGACCCAGCTCATTCCGTCGGCGAACAATGCCGAGCTGAAGAGCCTGCTGCAGACCGGCCTGAAGATTTTCCAGGGGCATCAGCAGCATGCAGAGCACGTCGCGGCCGAGTTGAAATAGGGAGCATGCGATGCAGCCGGGACGTCTCGCTTCGATCGCGCTTGCGGTCGCCTTGCTGTCGATCATCGTCCCGGCGCACGCCGCGACCATCGAGATCACGATGGAAAACCTCGTGGTCTCACCGACTGAGGTGTCGGCGAAGGTCGGCGACACCATCACATGGATCAACAGGGACGTGTTCGCCCACACCGCCACCGCGAAGAACGGCGATTTCGACGTGACGCTGCCGCCGAAGAAGTCGGCGACATCGGTTCTGACGAAGGCGGGAACAATCGAATATTACTGCCGCTATCATCCCAACATGAAAGCGACGCTCAAGGTCGAGCCGTGAGGAGGAGGGAGCGCATTCCCGATCTCAGCGGGAACATCTCCCGGCCATCGTGAGACTAATGCTTGTCCGGGGAAAACGGCTTCCGTGCGATAAATGCGTCAGACTTCGCGAACCTGTTCGCCAAATCCTGTTCGCAAGTCATTCATCCGTAGACTGGCCCCGCCCGCGTGGCGGGGTCATTTTTTGCAAGGCTTACTGCCTCGCGAGCATGACCGAGAATTCGCCGTTGCGAATGCGGCCCGGAAAGCCCTCGACGAATTTCGCCACCGCATCCTCGCCGTAGGTGCCGACCAGCTCCGCGAATGCCGCAAACAGGCTCGCCTGCGCCAGGCAGTCGCCGTCGACGCCATCATGGCGCGCTTCGGCCCAGGCCTCGTTGAGATAGCTCAGCGCAGCCTGTTTCTGCTCGTGATCGGGCAGCGGCGCGCGGGCGGGGGCGTAGGACACTGAATGGCTCATGAAACTCGATCAGGGCTGGGGCGCGATCCACGGCGATGCGCTGTGCGAAAGGTGTAGCACGCGTATTAACGCCCGCTAGGCCACATCTTTAGGAACGGTTAACGGCTGTGAACAAAGTCGATGACGGGGTTCCCGTTACTGTCATTCCGGGGCGCGACGAAGTCGCGAGCCCGGAATCCATCGGGCCGCAGAGACTGCCGCTTGATGGATTCCGGGCTCGCGCTACGCGCGCCCCGGAATGACGAGAAAAGTCAGTTCGCGTAACGCGCCGTGAGGTCGCGCGAGATCTTCGAGCCTTCCTCGATATAGCGGCGGATCGCGACCGTCGCGGCCGGCGTGCAGCTCCGGTAGGTCTGCTGAAAGCCGTTATAGCCGCGGTTGAAGCCGGCGATCATGCGGGTGCGGCGCTCGCCCGAGGGGGTTTCGGCGTCGATCAGCGCCTGCATCTCGCTGCGCCATTTGTTGCCCTCGTTGGACCCGCAGATGCCGCGCAGGTAATGCAGCCCGCCGAGGATCTCCGCCAGCCGCTGCAAATCGGCGTCAAACGGCGCCGCCACGTCCTGGGCCCTCGTGGGCACGGAGGCGCAGGCGAGAATCAGGGCAAAAATGGCCAGAAATCGCGTGGACATCGGCGGGGTGTATGCCCCCTCGGGGCCGTCGACGCAAGGCGGGGCGCGGTCAGGGCCCGATCAGCCGGGCGGCGGACTGGATGACCTCCTCCAGCCCCCCGGTCAGCTTGAGGTCGCCGAGGCCCGCCAGGGCGTCGGGCGCGATCCAGCGGTAATCGTCGAGCTCGTCGTTGAGAACCGGCTCCCTGGCCACCCAGCGGGCGGCAAAGGACATGATCAAATAATGGCCGGCGCCGGCCGCGGCCGGCAGCACCTCGCGCCAGCCGGCGAGGCCCACGATCTCGATACTAAGGCCGGTTTCCTCGTCGACCTCGCGCGCCAACGCCTGGTGCAGCGATTCGCCGAACTCGACCCGGCCGCCCGGCAGAGAATAGAACCCCTTGGCGGGCGAGCGGGCACGGCGGGTCAGAAGCACCTTGCCGTCGCGGAAGATCGCCGCGCTGACCGCGATCTGGGGACGGGTGGGCTGGACGACCGCAGACATGTCTTCAATGACCCTGGCTCAGTTCGCCATGATGGTGTCAATGTCGGCTTCCGCGCCGCCATTGATGATGCCGCCGCAGGCCGCGATCAGCGGCTTGACCCAGAGCGTGGCCTGCTCGGCGAGGCGGACGCGGGTCGTGTCCTTCTCGACCTCGCGCATGGCCGAGCCGACCGCTGTCAGGATCGAGGTCATGGTGTCGGTGATGTGGTCGAACTGGGCGCGCACGTTCGGATCGGCCTTCTCATAGGCCTCGATGGCAAGATCCCGTGCCTTGAAATTCGACGCGGTGAAATGCTCGGCATAGGACAGCGGCGACCAGGTCAAGAAGTCTTCCGCGCATTCCGGCATGTCCGGGACCATTTCCAACAGCATCACGGCTTCATTGAAATGGTTGAGATAGTCGGTGGCAAGCCCGGTCCGCGGGTTGATGTTGGCCACGCGCAGCCGCTCGGCCCAGGCTTGCGCCTCGGGGCCCGTCAGTACATGCGTCCGCGCGGGGGAGGCCGTTGAGCTCATCTGCCGCAGTGTTAACGTTCGGGGTTAAAAGGACCTGAACGGACCCTATATAGGCCCCCAAGGATGTGTGGACGCTTCGTCATAACTTCGGCCCCCGCGGCTTTACGGCAACTGTTCGGCTACATCGAGCAGCCGAATTTCCCGCCCCGGTACAATGTCGCGCCGACACAACCGATTCCGGTCGTGCTGGTCGAGAATGGCGCACGCCATTTCCGACTGATGCGCTGGGGCCTGCTGCCGGGCTGGGTCAAGGATCCCAAGGGATTTACGTTGTTGATCAACGCCCGCTCGGAGACGGTGCTGGAGAAGCCCGCTTTCAAACGCGCGATTCGCCGGCGCCGCGGCCTGATCCCCGCTGACGGCTATTACGAATGGAAGGCGGAGGGCGGCCGCAAGCAGCCGTTCTTCATTCACCGCGCCGACGGCGAGCCGCTCGGCTTTGCCGCGGTGTTCGAGACCTGGGTCGGGCCGAACGGCGAGGAGGTCGACACCGTCGCGATCGTCACGGCGGCGGCGGGCGAGGATCTCGCCGCGCTGCATGACCGCGTGCCCGTGACCATCAGCCCGCGCGATTTCGAGCGCTGGCTCGACAGTCGCGGCGACGAGGTCGATGCGATCCTGTCGCTGATGTCCGCCCCGCGCATCGGCGAATTCGCCTGGCACCCCGTCTCCACCCGCGTCAACCGCGTCGCCAATGACGACGAGCAGCTCTTGCTGCCGATCGGCGCGGAGGAGATGGAGGCGGAGGCAGAGGCGGCGAAGCCGAAGAAGGTGGCGCGAAAGGCCGCGGCCGGGCCGGCGGACGACGGGCAGGGGTCGTTGTTCTGATCACCGACGCCGTAGGGTGGGCAAAGGCGCAACGCGCCGTGCCCACCATCGCTCCGGTTGCGCGATGCGCAATGGTGGGCACGCTTCGCTTTGCCCACCTTACGACACAGGAGTGTGAGGCGGCCTACACAATCTCCCTTGCTCGCAACGCCGCGATCTCCGCCGCATCGAACCCGAGCTCGCCCAGCACTGCGTCCGTATCCATTCCCAGCTCCGGCGCCATCCGGTCCAGCCGGCCGCCACCATGCGCGAGCTTGAAGCCGCTGCCGGCAAAGCGCAGGCGGCCGTAGGGCGTATCCAGCTCCTGGATCGCGCCGCGCGCGGCAATCTGCGGATGATCGATGACCTCCTCGACCTTCCAGATGCTGGCGCAGGGCGCGCCGGCGTCCTCCAGGATCGTCTCCCATTCGCGCGCCGGCTTTGCCACGAGCGCCTCCTCGATGATGGCGCGCAGCGCGGGCTCGTTCTCGTTACGCGAAAACCAGTCGGCGAAGCGCGGATCGCTCAGGGTATCCTCGCGGCCGAGCGTGGACATCAGCGCGCGATATTGTTTCTCGTTGTTGACGGCCAGCAGGATATGCCCGTCGCCGCATCTGAACAAATTCGCGGTGGTCCTGCGGCTCACCGCCTGGTTGCCCGACAGCTGCTGGCGGTGGCCGGCGACCGACCAGTCCGCGATCTGGCCTGAGAGAAACGCCATCGTCGCCTCCAGCATGGAGACGTCAATGAGCTGCCCCTTGCCGGTGCGGTCGCGCTGGTAGAGCGCGCTCGACACGCCAAAGGCGGCGGTCGCGCCCGAGAGCACGTCGCACACTGCAAAGCCCGCGCGCGTCGGCCCGGTCTCGGGATGACCGGTGATCGCCATGATGCCCGACAGCGCCTGCATCTTGCCGTCATAGCCGGGCCGCAAGCGATCCGGGCCGGTCTGGCCGAAACCTGACACCGCGCAATAGATCAGTTTTGGATTGATCGCCGACAGCGCCTCGTAGCCGATGCCGAGCTTGTCCATCACGCCCGGACGAAAGTTCTCCATGACGACGTCGACTTGCGCCGCAAGCTTCTTCACGATCGCGATCGCGTCGGGCTTTTGCAAATCGAGCGTCAGGCTGCGCTTGTTGCCGTTGATGGCCTGGAACGCCGGCGCCAGCCCGCGCTCGGCCCATTCACGGCTGAGCGGCGTGCGGCGCATGTCCTCGCCCTCGCGCCGCTCGACCTTGATGACGTCGGCCCCTAACAACGCAAGTTGGTAGCTGGCGTAAGGACCGGCCAGCACTTGCGTAAAATCCAGGATCTTCACGCCCTCGAACGGTCGCGTCACGTCGCTCTCCCCGATGATTGTTGTTGTTGGAGGACGTCAGGCGGCGCGATTGCCGCGCGCGATCTCCTTCTGCTTGTCGAATTCGGCGCGGCGCCGCGCCAGCTCTTCCGGCGAAATCTGCGCGACGTTGTTGTAGTCGAGCTTCCAGGAGGCGTCCTCGCTCCAGCGCAGCGGCGACTGCATCGTGGTCTGCGGCCCGCTCGCGCTCTCCAGCAGCTTGAGCGCGAGCTCGAGCGTCTGCGCCTGCGAGGCGACGTCGTGCGGCTTGCCGGCGGAATTGCCGAGCGGGAAATCGCTGAACAGAAAGCGCGGCACGGCGGCGTGCTCGATGATGTCCTTGGCGCAGCCCATGACCACGGTCGGAATGCCGTTGGCTTCCAGATGCCGCGCCACCAGCGCCGTGGTCTGGTGGCAGACCGGGCAGTTCGGCACCAGCACGGCGACATCGACCTTGTCGGCGAGGCAGCGCGCCAAAATCTCGGGTGCGTCGGTGTCGAGCGTGACGCGATGGCTGCGGTTGGTCGGTGCGCCGAAGAAGCGCGGTGCGACCTCGCCGATGCGCCCCGAAGCGCTCGCCTTCAAAAGCTGCGGCAGCGGAAACCAGGTGCCGTTGTCGGTCGCCGTGGTGTGCTTGCGGTCGTAGCCGATGTGGGAGATGCGAAGGTCGTGCGCTTGCGACGTGTCGCCGTCATAGACCTGGTAGAACTTCGCGCCGCCGTTGTAAGCCGCGCCCGGCCCCTGGTCACCCTTGGTCGGATCGTAAGGCGCCGCGGTGGTGATAATCGTCACCCGCGATTGCGCCAGCGGCTTCGTCAGTGGCTGGAACGGCGCCTCGGTGTAATGCGCCCAGCGATACGGCGTCGTGTAGCCGATCGCGGTGTAATAGTCCCGCGTGCGCTGCATATAGGGAACGGGGGCATCATAGTCGGGCGCAAAGCCGAATTCGTCGTCGCGCGGAGCGGACATGGGCGCGTCTCCTGGTTCTTGGTTGGGGCCAGACTAGAGATAGTTTTGGGCTTGCTCAACGGGGGCGGGGCGACGCAGGACAGAATTGCAGGCATAGCGGGCGTGCTTGTCTTCCCCTCTCCCCCTGTGGGAGAGGGTGGCTCGCCGCGATAGCGGCGAGACGGGTGAGGGGTCTCTATCCGCGAGTCCAACACTCTTGGAGTTCGCGGAAACAGACCCCTCATCCGGCGCTTCGCGCCACCTTCTCCCACAAGGGGAGACGGGAAGAAGGCAGCTCGCGAGTCATCTGAACACATTCAGCGCCACATATTGCAGCAGCATGATCGCCTTGCCGTCGATGATGCGGCCGTCGGCGATCATCGCCAGGGCCTGGTCGATGCCGAGCTCCAGCACCTCGATGTCCTCGCCCTCGTGCTCGAGGCCGCCGCCGTCGCTGACCCGCATCTCCGGCTCGTACTCCGCGACGAAGAAATGCAGCTTTTCAGTCACCGCGCCGGGGCTCATGAACGCCTCGAACACTTTTTGGACGTGGTGCAGGCGATAGCCGGTCTCCTCCTCGGCCTCGGCGCGGATGCGCATCTCGGGCTCGGCGTTATCCAGCACGCCGGCGGCCGCTTCGATCAGGAGATCGTCGTAGCCGCGGATGAACGCCGGCAAGCGGAATTGCTTCACCAGGATCACGGTACGCCGTGCGCGATTATACGGCAGCACGGCGGCGGCGTTGTCGCGCTCATAGGTCTCGCGGTGCTGCGTCTGCCACTCGCCGTTGGCGCGGCGATACTCGAACGTCGTGCTCTTCAACGTGGTCCAGCCGTCCGAGAGCACGCGGACGTCCTTGATGCGGACGCGGTCGGAGATGGTCATTGCTGTCTTCCGGCTAGGAACTACGTGGGAGCGCGGCCGTCGAGCCACTTCTGGAACATCACCGAGGTCGATTCCTCAAAACCCAGCGACTGATAGAACGCATTGGCCTGCGCGTTCTCGCGGCGAACCAGGAGCTGGAGCTTTGCAATTCCAGCCGTGCGCAGCCAGTCCTCGGCGGCAGCCATGATGACGCGGCCGTAGCCGCGCTTGCGGATATCGGGGTCGACCGCGACGTAATAGACCCAGCCGCGATGGCCGTCATGGCCGGCCATGACGGTGGCGACGATCGCGCCATTGTCGCGGCCGAGCAGGATGGTGGAATTGTCGCGCCGCCGCGCCAGCGCGATGTCGGCATGCGGATCGTTCCAGGGCCGCGTCAGGCCGCAGCGCTGCCACAACGCGACGACCGTCTCGACATCGGCGTCGGTGATCGCGTCGATCGCGAGGGTCCTCACAGCACCTTCCCCGGATTCATGATGCCCTGCGGGTCGAGCATCGCCTTGATCGCGCGCATCAGTTCGATCGCGGTCTTGTCCTTGACGTCAGGCAGCTCGTCGCGCTTGAGCACGCCGATGCCGTGCTCGGCCGAGATCGAGCCGCCCATGCGCAGCACGATCTCGAACACGACGGCGTTCATCTCGTGCCAGCGCGCCAGATAGTCAGCGGTGTTGGCGCCGATCGGCTGGCTGACATTGTAGTGCAAATTGCCGTCGCCGAGATGGCCGAACGGCACCGGACGCGCGCCCGGGATCAGCTTCACCGCTGCGGCATCTGCCTCGGCGATGAAGGCCGGCACGGCGGCGATCGGCACGGAGATGTCATGCTTGATCGAGCCGCCCTCCGGCTTCTGCGCCGACGACATCTCCTCGCGCAGCTTCCAGAAGCCGTTGCGCTGGGTCAGGTTGGCCGCGATCACGGCGTCGTCGACGATCTCCTCCTCCATGGCGCGGGCCAGGATCGTCTCCAGCGGGGTGCGAGCGTCATCGCCGGGCGAGGACAATTCCATCAGCACGTACCAGGGATGCTTCTCTGCAAGCGGATCGCGTACGTCGATGCCGTGGCGGACCGAGAAATCGACCGCCATCTCGGAGAGCAGCTCGAAGCTCGTCAGCGCATTGGCGGCCTCGCTCTGTGCGATCGTCAGCAGCTTCAGTGCCGCGGCCGGCGACTTCAGCCCGACATAGGCGGTCTCGATCGCCCGCGGCTTCGGAAACAGTTTTAGCGTCGCCGCGGTGATGATGCCGAGCGTGCCCTCGGCGCCGATGAAGAGGTTGTGCAGATTGTAGCCGGTGTTGTCCTTCTTCAGCTTCGACAACACATTGAGCACGCGCCCGTCGGCCAGCACCACTTCCAGCCCCAGCGCCATCTCGCGCGCGACGCCATAGGCGAGCGCGGCGGTGCCGCCGGCATTGGTCGAGAGATTGCCGCCGATGGTGCAGCTTCCTTCGGCGCCGAGCGACAGCGGAAACAGCCGGTCGACGTCGGCGGCCTTTTGCTGCGCGATCTGCAGCACCACGCCGGCCTCGCAGGTCATGGCGTTGGACGCCGTGTCGATCTCGCGGATCTTGTCGAGCCGGCGCAGTGACACCACGACCTCGCCATTATGCGGCGTCTGTCCGCCGACGAGTCCGGTGTTGCCGCCCTGCGGCACCAGCGCGATCCTGTGCGCGGAGGCGAGCTTGCAGATCGCGGAGACTTCCGCCGTCGAGCCCGGACGCAGCACCAGCGGCGAGCGTCCGTGGAACAAATTGCGCTCCTCGGTGACGTAGGCCTCGATGTCGGCTGCGTCGGTGATGGCATGGCGGTCGCCGACGATCTTGCGGAATTGGTCGATCAGCTCGGGTGCAAGCGGCGGGGTGGCAGGCTTGTCGATATTCATGTCGTCTCTCATTCCACTTCTAGCGCGCCACGGCCGCCCGGCGCAGCCGGTCGTTGATGGCTTCGCCAAGTCCTTCTTCGGGCACTGTCATCACCGCAATCGCCCGCGGGCCCTTCGCATCGAGGGCGCGAAGATAGCCGAACAGATTGGCGGCGGCTTCATCGAGATCAGCCGCGGGCGACAAATTCATGACAGCGGCTGCGGTCTCAAGTCCGGGCAGGCGCGCGGGGCCGAAGGCCAGCAGCGCTTCGCCCGCCGCGACATCGCGCGCGTTGAGCCGCACCTGGGCGCGCGGCGCGTAATGCGAGGCCAGCATACCCGGCGCCAGCGGCTGGCTGTCGTCGCTCTCGGCCTCCACCGGCGGCCGCGCCAGGGGCGCGCCGAGCACGGCCTCGATCCGCTCGCGCGACAGCCCGCCCGGACGGAGCAGCATCGGCGCCTCGAAGCAGCCGACAATGGTCGATTCGACGCCGACCGCGACGGGGCCGCCGTCGACGATGAGGTCGATGCGGCCCGCAAGGTCGCTTGCGACATGGGCGGCCTGAGTCGGCGAGACGTGGCCGGAGATGTTGGCGGACGGCGCCACCACGGCCCCGCCGAAGGCGCGCAAAATCGCCTCCGCCACGGGGTGGGCGGGAATGCGGATCGCGACGGTGTCGAGGCCTGCCGTGGCGAGATCGGCCACCGGGCAGTCTTCGGTCTTCGGCACCACCAGCGTCAGCGGCCCCGGCCAGAACGCCTCCGCAAGGCTCAACGCGCGCGCATCGAGCCGCCCGATTCGTCGCGCTGCCGAGAGGTCGGCGACATGCGCGATCAGCGGATTGAAGGCCGGCCGCCCCTTGGCGGCGTAGAGATGGGCGATCGCGGCGGCGTTGGCGGCATCCGCGCCGAGCCCGTAGACGGTCTCGGTCGGAAATGCGACCAGCCCGCCGGCGGCCAAGGTCCGGGCGGCGGCGTCCGCGCCGGCCTCGCCGGCCGGTAAAATCAGCGTTTCAAGACCCGTTTTCACAGGGACAAAATTCCTCGGCTCGGCCGCTTGCGGTGCGTCAAACCCGACGCTATAAGCCGCCTTCTTGTCGGAGTGTGGCTCAGCCCGGTAGAGCACTGCGTTCGGGACGCAGGGGTCGCAGGTTCGAATCCTGCCACTCCGACCATTCTTCCAAAAGTCGACGTTTTCCAGAGGCTTGGCGGACCGGCCGCCGGGGCCTCAGGACGCCTTTTTGCAACGATTTTCGGGGCGGGTCCACGGCCGATTTGGCCCAAGCAGGGCGGCTTGTTCCGGGGGCATGGCTCGCCAGGTTCGGGATGAGCTGGCTGGCTTGGGCTCGAACGAGATCACGATCCCCTTGGCCTTGATCCGGCCGTACACGCCATAGCTGGACTCCGAGCTCAGCGTGGTCCCGTCGGGATCGATCTCGATCTTGAGTTCGAAGAGGATTCCGGCCTCGGTGAGGTCGAATAGCTGCACCGACGTCATCTGGAAGGCGTGGACGACCAACCGGCTTGGAGCGCCCTGGCGAAGCTCTACCTCCCGCACAGCGCTGCGCCACCTTCGAGATCGCCAATCGTAGCCTTCGTCAGTCAGGAAATCCTGCGCGCAAATCCAATGCGCAAGCTATCGGGATTTCGATGACGGTGCATCTCCGCGCTTGCGTCATTGCTAAAGCTTTTGCGCGCGAAGTCCTTGCACGCGGCATAACCGGTTGCCATCCGGTCAGGCCGACGGCTAGATGACTGCATAGCCGGTTGCGCGTTCGAGAGCGCGATCGGCCAATAACAAGAAACAGGGCTGGAAATCATGAACAAGATTATCGCGCTCGTTGCAGCTTTTGGCTTCGCTGCCTGTGGGTCGGCATGGGCCGCGTGGCCGGACGACAAGCCGATCGAAGTCGTCGTTGGCTTTGCGCCCGGCGGCGGCACCGATGTCATGGCCCGCAAACTTCTTCCCTTTGTCGAGCGCGCGCTGGGCGGCAAAGCGAAGTTTGTCGTCCTGAATAAGCCTGGCGCCGGTGGGGAGATCGCGTTTGCTGCGATCGCGCGCGCGGCGCCCGACGCCTATTCGATCGGCGTCGTCAACGTGCCGGGCTACAATTTCTTGCCGATGACTCGCAAAACTCAATACACCATGGACGAAATCCGGCTGGTCGCACGGGTCGTCGAGGATCCGAACGTCATCGTGGTGCCCGCGGACAGCAGATTCCAGAACCTGCCGGATGTCGTTGCCGCCCTTCGCAGCAAGCCGGGCTCGGTGACGTTTGGTCACAATGGTGCCGGCACGAACGGTCACTTGGCCATTCGCATGCTGGCAGCAGCCGCGAAAGTCGAGCCCAACGAAATCTCTTACAGGGGAACGGCGGCACAGCGGACCGATCTGTTGGGCGGACATCTGGAAGTCGGGATGGTGAGTCTCAGCGAGATTCCCGAATTGCATGGCACCAACAAGGGACCACTTCGCGTCATCGCGATCCTGTCGAAGAAGCGCTTTCCATCGCTGCCGGACGTTCCGACGGCAGAGGAGGTGGGCTTTCCAGTCACGTCGACGGCGGAACGCGGCTTCGCGGTCCCGAAGGACGTTCCGGACGACATCGTCAGGAAGCTGGAAGGCGGGATTGCCGAAGGCCTCCGCAATCCCGAGTTCGTGACGAGCTCACCCGGGGATGAGCCCGTGATCGCCTTCCTGCCTGGCGCTGAGTGGCAGAAACGCCTCGACGACATGTCCGCGGCTTTGCGTCCTTACGCCGAGGAGATGCGAGCAAGCGAGCAGAAGTGATCACTCCTGCCGTAGCCGGCGGTCGTCGCGAGACTACCGCCGCGCCACCAGCACGCCGACCAGAAATGCCAGCATCAGCGCTGGCAGCGGCGCCTCGCGCACCATGCCGCGAACGATGTCCGGCCAGTGCTGATCGGGTGCCAGTCTTGGCGACCTGACTTCGGCCATCGGCGTCATGCCCCATTCCGAGGCAAGCTCGGTGATCTCGCTCGATGCCAGTCGCGAGCCGTCGCGAACGCGGAAGATGGCGGCCTCGGATCGCTCGCGTGGCGCGACCGCCATCAACGTCGCGATCGCCGTGCGCAACGTCATCTCGCCGTAGCCTTGCAGCCTCACCGACTCCTCGGGGTCGGACGTCATGCGAAATCCCTCACAGCGCGAAATGGCGCGCGATGGTGAATGCCGCCGTCGCGCACAGGACCAGCGTGGACACCGCGCCGGCCACGCCGCGCGCGAGATGGGCTCGCGTCAGGTGCCTGGTCATGATCTTGCTCCATGCTCTCATGGAAATGGCAGTGCGCGGCGTTGGTTCCTGGCGCGGCGCCGAATCGCTGAAGGCCTGACTACTTCCGCAGCAGCTCGCTGAGCGCGGCCGTCGCTTCGGCGCAACGGATGTCGTCGATCTCGCGCGACAGGCTGAGCGCGCTCGATCTGAGCTCCTCGAGCCTCCAGCTCTCCGGATGCTGGCTTTCGAGCTGGCCGAGGCGCTTGTTGAGGTCGTCCAGTCTCGATTGGAGCTGCCCGATGCTGGCGGCTCCATTCACTTTCCAAACGCGTTGTGCACGCATCGTAGTTCCCCTGCTAGTCTCACGGCGTTGTGAGAGCGGTTCATGGCCGGAATGGGAGTTTGTTTTGTCCGGCTTCAGACAGTTGGGAACCGTTGCAGATTGGCAACGAAAGTTCCCTGCTTGGGTGTGCATCTACCGGCAACTGCGAGACAGGCCAGAAGAGGCACGGAACTTGATTGTGCGCCGTCGACAAGCCAACAAAGGAAAGACGCGTGGGAAGATTTGTGAATGTCGCGGCCGGCCAACTTGGCCCGGTTGCGAGAAGCGAGACGAGAACCGCGGTTGTGGCGCGTCTGATGGCCTTGATGCGCCAGGCGAAGGCCAACGGCTGTGACCTGATCGTCTATCCCGAGCTCGCGCTGACCACTTTCTTTCCGCGCTGGTATTTCGAGGATCAGGCCGAGATCGACAGCTTCTTCGAGCGCGAGATGCCGGGGGTGGAAACGCAGGTCCTGTTCGACCTCGCGCGCGAGATCGGCATCGGATTCTATCTCGGCTATGCCGAGCTGACGGTTGAGGCCGGAACTGTCAGGCGCTACAACACCTCCATCCTCGTCGACAAGGGCGGCGCCATCGTCGCGAAATACCGCAAGGTTCATTTGCCCGGCCATGCCGGGCACGAGCCGTGGCGCGAATTTCAGCATCTGGAAAAACGCTATTTCGAGCCCGGCAGCGGTTTTGGTGTCGTCGATGCCTTCGGCGGCTTGATGGGGATGGCGATCTGCAACGACCGCCGCTGGAGCGAGACCTACCGGGTGATGGGCTTGCAGGGCGTCGAGATGGTGATGATCGGCTACAACACGCCGGTGCACAATCCGCCCGCGCCGGAGCACGACGATCTCTCGCTCTTCCACAATCATCTCGTCATGCAGTCCGGCGCGTACCAGAACGGCACCTTCGTGGTCGGCGTCGCCAAGGCCGGTATCGAGGAGGGCGTCGACCACATCGGCGGCAGCTGCATCATCG
This sequence comes from Bradyrhizobium sp. CCGB20, assembly GCF_024199855.1. NCBI lineage: Bacteria > Pseudomonadati > Pseudomonadota > Alphaproteobacteria > Hyphomicrobiales > Nitrobacteraceae > Bradyrhizobium > Bradyrhizobium sp. CCGB20. The sequence goes on from NZ_JANADN010000001.1 coordinate 2,395,495, forward strand.
CACCCTCCGGCGAGATCATCGCGAGATGCACGACCAAGGGCGACGAGATCGCGCTGGCCCGCTGCGATCTCGATCTCTGCAATTCCTACAAGCGCACGACGTTCAATTTCGACGTTCACCGCCAGCCGGGGGCGTATGGGATGATCGTCCAACGGAAGGGGGTGACGACTTTGGCCGACGGCACGCCGGTGCGGCCGAAGGGGTGAGGCTCTTGTAGCCCGGGTGAGCGTAGCGACACCCGGGACCCCACTCGCAAAGAGCCCGGATGCCGCTGCGCTCATCCGGGCTACAGGCTTTGCATTGCCCGACGACGGGCAAAACACCTGTAGCCTGTCAATCCGTCCGCCAAGAAATATTCCACTTTACCGAAATTCGGAATCGGCGTATGTGTCCGCCCATCCCGGCTCGATCTTGAGGGGCGATCTCGTGTCGTGACTATCGAGAGCCGGGTTGCGGTGGACGCAGCAGCGTCGGGCGCGAGGCTAAGGGCAGGGCGGATTGCTCTCCGTGAGCCCTGAGGCTTCGTGCGGACGAACGGCGCTGTCAGGTTCGTCTCGCCAGTATTTCGATGGCAACGTGCACAACGCCGTCGAACCCTGTGGCGCCAACGGACGTGCGTACGGCAAAACCGTGTGGTCCTGGCCGTCGTTGCTACGGTCAAGCTCTTGCGGAGGCGGCAGTCGCGTCAACCGGCGCGGTGCCGGTTAATTCTGCGAGGGTGAGGGAGGCCAGAAGGAACTCGGCTCCCGGGAGAGCACGGCATAAGCCGTCCAACCACTGCGCAGGGAAGGCCGCGTGTTGGGCTTCACCTGTATGCCGTTGTGCGGTCTCCTTGCGCTACACTTCGCGCAGCGGACCGCGGGTGCCGCCGGCACCCGGCCTTCCCTGCGCCCTCTTGGATATGAGGGCGGTGAGACGAAGCAAAGCTCGGGCGAAATGCGCCGCGAGGATGCGAAGGTGTGTCTGCGTCCGGCCATTCGCCGTCATCGCCCGGCTTGACCGGGCGATCCAGTATTCCAGAGGCGGTCGTAATTGAGCCGAGAAGCCGCAGTGTACTGGATTCCCCGCTTTCGCGGGGAATGACAGTGGTATTTGGCGAACGAGACCGATGCCCCTCGCTCCGTCATTGCGAGCAGCTCTTGCGACGAAGCAATCCAGAAACCCGTCGCGGAAGGATTCTGGATTGCTTCGCTGCGCTCGCAATGACGATGTGGAGAGAGCGTGCCAAACACCCCGGCATCGTAGGGTGGGCAAAGCGAAGCGTGCCCCACGCATTTTGCGCTGCATCGCCGGAATCGTGGGCACGGTGCTTTGCGCCTTTGCTCACCCTATGGCACCTCGCTCTATCACCGTCACTCCCGCGCAATGGCGAAACTACAGCGTCATTGTCGTCGTGCGCCCCATCACAACCAGGTGTCTTGATTCGGAAACGGTCATTCCCTATTATGCCGCAATGCAAAAAGCCGCCCGCCGCTCCCTGCCTGCTGCCCAGCCGCCCGGCCGTCCCCGGGAGTTCGATATGGACACCGCCCTCGACGGCGCGGTGCGGGTGTTTTGCGAGCGCGGCTATCATGCCACCTCGATCGGAGATCTCACCGCCGCGATGCAGCTCGCCACCGGCAGCGTCTACAAGGCGTTTCGCGACAAGCACGCCGTGTTCCTCGCCGCCTTCGAGCGTTACGCGACGGTGCGCCGGGAGCAGACCCGCGGCGCGGCCGCGCGCGGTGCCAACGGCCGCGACCGTGTGGGTCTTGTGCTGCTGTCCTATGTCGAGCGCTCTCAGGGCAGCGAAGGGCGCCGCGGCTGCATCGTGGTCGGCAGCGCCGTCGAGCTGTCGGCGGTCGATCCGGTGATCCGCGCCCGCGTGACCGCGCAGCTCAAGACCAACGAAAGCTTCATCGCCGGCCTCATCCGCGAGGGCCAGGCCGACGGTTCGATTCCCGCCCATATCGCGGCCGAGGACACCGCGCGGCTGATGATCTGCATGACGCAGGGTCTGCGCGTCGTCGGAAAGGCGCGCCTGCCGCTCGACGGCGAGCGCCTGGTCGGCGTCGCGATGAAGCTGCTCGCCTGAATTCTTGTCTTATTAGGGAATGATCATTCCCTATCACTGGAGTCTGTTGGAATGACGATGAATGCCACGATCGAGACCGCGCCCGGACCGGATGCGGTGTCGCAGCGACTGACCTTCGTGCTTGCCGCGGCCTGTGGCATGGTCGCCGCCAACATCTATTATGCCCAGCCGCTGATCGCCCCGATCAGCGCCGCGCTCGGCCTCTCGCATGCGGCAGCGGGGCTGATCGTCACCATGACGCAGATCGGCTACGGCGTGGGGCTCCTCTTCATCGTGCCGCTCGGCGACCTCGTCGAGAACCGCGCGCTGATCTGCTCCGTCATCATGCTGGGCGCCGCCGCGCTGCTTGCCGCCGCATTCGCCACCCACGCGCTGCCGTTCCTGATCGCGGCGCTGTTCATCGGGCTCGGCTCGGTCGCGGTGCAGATCATCATTCCCTATGCGGCGCATCTGGCGCCGGAAGCCATCCGCGGCCGCGTCGTCGGCAACGTCTCGACCGGATTGATGCTCGGCATTATGCTGGCGCGGCCGGTGTCGAGCTTCGTCACCGCGGCATTGTCGTGGCACGCGGTGTTCTTCATCTCCGCCGCGCTGATGATCGTGCTCGCCGCCGTGCTGTTGACCACGCTGCCGAAGCGCAAGCCGGTCGCGCGCATGCATTACGGCACGCTGCTGCTGTCGATGCCGCATCTGGCCCGGACCACGCCGCTACTTCGGCGCCGTGCGCTCTATCAGGCGAGCCTGTTTGGCGCCTTCACGCTGTTCTGGACGGTGGCGCCGCTCCAGCTCGCCAGCGCGTTCGGCTTCTCCCAACGCGGCATCGCGCTGTTCGCCCTGGCCGGCGTCGCCGGCGTGTTCGCGGCCCCGATCGCGGGACGGCTCGCCGACCGCGGCCATAGCCGCATCGCGACGCTGGTCGCCATGCTGCTCGCTGCTGCCGGCTTCCTCGTGACCTATATCGGTGCGGCCGGCTCGATGCTGAATCTCGCCTGCCTGGTCGTGGCCGCGATCGCCATCGATATCGGTGTGCAGGGCAATGTCGTGCTCGGCTTCCGCGCCATCTTCGTGCTCGGGCACGAGCAGCGCAGCCGCCTCAACGGCCTCTATATGGCGACGTTCTTCGCGGCCGGCGCTGCCGGCTCCGCGGTCGGCGCCTGGGCCTTCGCGCAAGGCGGCTGGGTGCTGGCGTCGGCCATTGGCCTTGCATTGCCCGTCGGGGGCCTGATCTATGCGGCCACCGAATAGCGGTACGATCGTGCCCATGGCCGTTTACCAAGCCCTGGATACGCAGTCCTGCACCGTGCGATTTCCATCTCGCGGTTTCCCGGCGGCTGTAGTACTTTGGTCGCAAGGCCCGGTTAACGGGCGGCAGGGGGAGGCTGATGAGGCGTACGGGACTGGTTGGCGTACCGCGGGTACGGCCATGGTCGTGGCAGGCGTTTCTGCTCGGATTTGTCGTCGTCGCAATGTCGGCCGTGCTTCAGGGCGCCTGCGTCGCGCTCGGCGCCAAGCTCTATTTCGCGGCCTTCCTGCCCAGCCTGTTCGTGCTCGGGATTATCGCGGGCGCGCCGGCGGCGGCGTTCGCCGCGCTGCTGACGATTCCGCTGGTGTGGTGGGCGTTCATCCCGCCGTTCTTCCAGTTCATGCCATTGACCAGCGCGGGCGCGGATTCCATCAACCTGTTCTGCCTGCTCGCGGCGCTCCTGATCGGCCTTGCCGATCTCTGCCGCGAGACGATGGCCATGATCAGCCGCGGCGGGCTGAAGCCCTCGGGCGAGAGCGCGGCAACGAATTCGCAATAAACGTGCTTCGCGCGGAAGCCGCGCGTTGCGCCCGCGCAACAGTCCGGCAACCATCCGCGAGCTTGGTGCGCGCCGCTAACTTTTCGAAAAAGATTTGGCCGCAGTTTCTCCCCCGGGAATGACGAGGGAGTTTTCGACATGAACGGCCAAATGAGTGGTCACGCCATCTTTGAGAATGTGCGCCGCTATCGCGGCATCGCATCGCTCTACCGCCAGACCGCAGCATTCCGCCCGGGTCAGCGTTGGTCGCTGCTGGAGCAGGCGAGCGAGTGGGAAGCGCGGGCGCTGTCGGAGCTGGAAGCCTATTTCGCCGCGCGCGCGGACTACGCCGCCCCGCTCGCGGCCTGATCGTTAACCATCAGGATCGTGAGACCAGGGGCGGGCACCATAACTGTCCACCCCAGGCGCGGACTGCGATCTCGCGTGGTGGATTGATCAGAACCGGTAGCTCGCCTGAACCTTCACCGTGCGGCCCTGACCGGGCGAGATGTTGTTGTTGCCGTCGGCGGATGCCCAATAGCCGCGGTTGAAGATGTTCTCGATCGTGAGCTGCGCGCGCCAGTTGGCGTCGATCGTGGCGTAGACGCCGGCATCGAAGCGCACGAAGCTCGGCAGTCTCACCGTGTCGTCCGACGATGCAAAGGAATCGCCGAAATAGATGATGCCGAGCGCGGCCGCCCACATCGGCGTGAACTGGTACTTGTTCCACCAGGCGAATTGATTGTACGGCACGAGCTGCACGCGATTGCCCGGTACCACGGTCGCCGAGGTCGCGCTGGTGATCTTCGCATCGGTATAGGCATAGCCGAGCGAGGACTGCCATTGCTCGGTGATGTAGCCGACGAGACTCGCCTCGAAGCCGCGCGTCAGCGTGCTGCCGGATGGCAGGAAGAAGCCGGGATTGTTGCCGTCGGCGATCGGCTGGTTGGTGCGGTTGAGATTGTAGATCGCGGTCGAGAACAGCAGCTTCGGGCTGATATTCCACTTCATGCCGACCTCGGTGTTCTCGAACTTCTGCGGCTGGAGGATCAGCGTGCCGTCGTTGAGCGAGGAGAACTGGTCGCCGGAGGCAGGCAAATAGGAGATGCTGTAGGCGGTGTAGACCGACATGCTCTGCATCGGCTTGAGGATCACGGCCGCCTGCGGCGACACCAGATTGTCGGTGCGGTTGCGGTTGAGGTTGGTGTTCATGTCGAGCGCCGACATCTCGAAGCGGTCGAAGCGTGCGCCGGCAATGAACTGGAGCGCGCGCGAGAATTCGATCGTGTCGCGCAGATAGCCGGACTCGACATTCAGCCGGTACTTGCTGTTGGAGTCCGGCGTCGTGACGCCATCACCATTCACGCCGGTAGCGTGGTGGATGAAGGTCACCGGCCCAAAGTAGGTCGGCGCGAACGGGTTCTGGACGATGGTGTTGGTGCCGTTCGGGAAGACGCCGGTGTTGCGGATGTCGACGCCGCTCTGGCGGCCGAACTCGGTGCCGAAGCCGAAGGTGTGCGCGATCGGCCCGGTCCAACCCTTGTAGGTGAAGTCGGTCTGGTTGAAGACATTGTCGCGGTTGGTCGTGTGCTGGTAGGCGCCGAGATTGACTGCGGTATCGGCCGGGTTCACGGCGCCCGCGAGCGGCCCGCCGGTCGGATAGACGTTCTGGTAGAACTTCTGGTAGTCGGCCGCCATCGTGCCGTTGCGGACCGACAGTCCATTCTGGAAGTCGTGCTCGATGATCGCCATGCCGGTCTGCACCGTCGCCTGCGCCGTATTGAGGCTCGGGCTGCCGAAGAAGGTCTGGAGATTTCCGTTCGGCGCGAACGGCGTCGTCGGATTGAAGCGGGTGACGCCGCCCGGAAGGCTCTGCGAGGGATTGCCGCGATCGGCGGTGCGGCCGTCGTGGTAATATTCGTAGGAGAGCCTGACCTTGGTGAAGTCATCAGGCTTCAGCGTGACGGTCGGATTGATGCCGTAGCGCTCGAGATGATTGAAGTCGCGGAACGCATCGCTGCCCTCGTAGAATACGTTCAGCCGCGCCGCCGCGCTCTCGTTGATGGCCTGGCCTGCGTCGAGCGAAACGCGGCGGTCGCCCCATGATCCCGTCTGCGCGGTGGCCTGGTAGATGCGGGTGCCGTCAGCCTCCTTGAGGGTGCGATTGAGCACGCCGCCGCCTGCGCCGCGGCCGAAGGTGAGTGCGCTCGGGCCCTTCAGCACCTCGATGCTCTGCGCGTTGTACAAGTCGCGGAAGTACTGCACGTCATCGCGAAAACCGTTGACGAAGAAGTTCGCGCTGGAATCGACGCCGCGGATGACGAGCTCGTCGCGGTTGCCTTCGCCCTGGTGGACGGCGACGCTCGGGACATAGCGGGTCACGTCGGTCAGGCCCTGATAGTTCTGGTCGCGGATCTGCTCATGCGTGATGACGGACAGCGATTGCGGGATGTCGACGATCGGCGTGTTGGACTTGGTGGCGACGGAGGTGCTGTTGGCGTAATAGCCGACCGTCCCGGTGCGCGCGTCCTGCGATGGCGCGAAGGGCACGGGCGCGGCCGTGGTCTCGGGCCGCCGCGCGGTCTGCGTCCGGCGCGTCCGTGCGCCGCTCGACCGGCGCGCGGCCGGGGAAGGATTGGAGCGGCGCTGCGCTTCCGGCGCGGTCACGGTGACCGACGGAATCGTCACGCCTGGCGCAGGCGAGGATTGTGCGTAGGCCTGCGAGCCGGCGAAGAACGCCGCTGATGTCATCAGCGCGGTCAAGACGCCTCCGACCCCCGAGACCTTGCGCGTGGAAATGTAGTTCGCGGCAGACAAAAGCTCTCCCGCGGCGGCGATGCGGCTCATCGCGCCCTCCCTCAACTCTGCAAAACTCGCCCGGATTCCCCATTGCGTGGCCGGATGCGGGGCAAGGCGCATCCGTGCACACGAGTCACTGCGTGCATGAACACGGTGACCGTGCGGCCATTCCGCACAGAGCGATTTGAATCGTTCGAAACTGGTCGGGTTCCGCGAGCGCAGTGCGGACAGCACCTGTGGCGACTACGGAGTTTCCCTGCCGGCCGCGTATGATAGCAACGTGCCCGTCCAGACATCCGACGTTGGCCGGGGCAGAGATGACCACCTTCAACCGCATCTTCACGACGGAGCGTTTGCTCCAGATCATCGTCATCCTGGCCGCGACGATCGCGATGAAGCTGATGAGCTGAACTTCGGCGGGCTATTGCGCGCCGAATTCGGGCACGTCGGGCAGATAGTTCGAGCCCTCGGAGCCCAGGAAATCGAACATCGCCTGTGCCGGCGGCAGCAGCACCTTGTCGCTGCGGCGGATCACGTACCACTGCCGGACGATCGGCAGGCCGGCGACGTCGAGCACGATGAGGCGGCCTTCAGCAAGCTCATGCGCCACCGTGTGGGCCGAGATGAAGGCAATGCCGAGCCCGGCAATGACCGCCTGCTTGATGGTCTCGTTGCTGCTCATCTCCATGCCGATGATCGGCTCGAGATCCGACTTCTGGAACATGCCCTCCATCAGCGTGCGCGTGCCGGAGCCCGGCTCGCGGGTGAGGAAGGTCTCGTGCACGAGGTCGGTGAGGCTGAGGCCTGAATCCTTCTCCAGCCAATGCCCCTTGCGCGCGACGATGATGTGCGGATTGCGCCCGAGCTGACGCACGTCGACGCTGACGTCGGCCGGTGGCCGACCCATCACCGCGAAATCGAGATCGTAGCCGTGCATGGCCTCGCGGATGTCCTCGCGATTGCCGATGGTGAGCTTGATCTCGATCTTCGGATGCCGCTTCGAGAACGCCGCGATGGCATGCGGCACGAAGTATTTCGCGGTCGAGACCGCGCCGAGATGCACCGTGCCGCCGGTCCGCCCGGCGAGCAGATCGAGCGCGCCCTGGCAGTCCGTGATCGCGGCCTCGACGCGCTCGGCGAGCGCCAGCACCTCCCGGCCTGCCTCCGTCAACAGCATGCCGTCGCCGGTCCGCTGCACCAGCGGCAGGCCGGCGAGGTCCTGAAGCTGCCGGAGCTGCTGGGTGACCGCCGGCTGAGTCAGGCCGAGCTGGCTCGAGGCCGCGGTGACGCTGCCCTTCGCCGAGAGTGCCGCGAGCGAGCGAAGCTGCCGGATCGTCAGATGCCGGAGCTGGGCCGCCGCATGGCCGGGGCCATTATAAGAAAATTCTTTGACGGTCATTATGATTAGAAATTTTCCTTATTAAGCCGCCCCTGTCAATCTCATCGTGCTGGGACTGACCGCACCGACCTCCCGCGGGGAGGGAACTGGATGCGGCGCCAGCAAGGGGATGGACGCAGATGACCGGGCAACTCAGGCTGGACGACCACCTTCAGCGGTACTCCGAGACCGCGCCCCATGCGCTGGCCGTGGCCGCCGCAGTCGATGCCATCGCGGCGGCTGCGATCGAGATCGCCGACCTCATCGCCACCGGTGATCTCGCGGACGCATCGGGCCTGACCACCGGCCGCAACAGCGACGGCGATCTCCAGCGCGATCTCGACGTGCGGGCGGATGCCATCCTGCGCCGCTGTCTCGGCAAGCTGCCGATCGCAGCGCTGGCGTCGGAGGAGATGCGCGAGGCGCAAATCGGCGACCGCGAAGCAAAAATCTGCGTTGCGATCGATCCGCTCGACGGCTCCTCCAACATCGACATCAACATGACCGTCGGCACGATCTTCTCGATCCTGCCCGCGCCGGATGACCTGTCTCTCGCCTTCCATCAGCGCGGCTCGGCGCAGCTTGCCGCGGGGTTCGTCACTTACGGGCCACAGACCTCGCTGGTGCTGACGCTCGGCGACGGCGTCGACATCTTCACGCTCGACCGCAAGGCGGGCTGCTTCCGCCTCGCGCGCAGCGCCGTGCAGATCTCCGAGACGTGCGAAGAGTTTGCGATCAACGCCTCGAACCGCCGCCACTGGGATTCGCCGGTCCGCGCCTTCGTCGACGAATGTCTTGCCGGCGTCGAAGGGCCCGCCAACCACAATTTCAACATGCGCTGGATCGGCTCACTGGTCGCGGACGCCTATCGCATCCTCACTCGCAGCGGTGTGTTCCTCTATCCGTCGGACGCGCGCCCCGGCTACGGCGACGGGCGCCTGCGCCTGACCTACGAGGCGCACCCGATGGCGATGATCGTCGAACAGGCAGGCGGCTCGGCTTCGACTGGACGTGAGCGCATCCTCGACCTCTCGGCGCAAAGCCTGCACCAGCGCGTGCCGCTGATCATGGGCTCGAGCAACGAGGTGCGGCGCGTCGAGGAATTGCACTGCGATCCGCTGCTTGTCGCAAGCGTCTCCGCACCGCTGTTCGCGCGGCGCGGCTTCTTCCGGCTGTGAGCGAGGCATTCCATGTCCAGGAAGCATCCGATCATCTCCATCACCGGCTCCTCCGGCGCCGGCACCACCTCGGTCAAGAAGACCTTCGAGCAGATATTCTTCCGCGAGAAGGTCAACGCCGTCTACATCGAGGGCGACGCCTTCCATCGCTATGACCGCGCCGAGATGCGCGCGCAGATGGCGAAGGAGGCCGATCGCGGCAACAAGCATTTCAGTCATTTCAGCCCCGAGACCAACCTGTTCGAGGAGCTGGAGCGGGCCTTCCGCGACTATGGCGAGACCGGCACCGCGACGACGCGGCACTATGTCCACGATGCCGAGGAGTCCGCACTGCACGGCGCGGCTCCGGGCACCTTCACCGAATGGGAAAGGTTGCCGGAGAATTCGGACCTGCTGTTCTACGAGGGCCTGCACGGCGCCGTCGTCACCGACAAGGTCAATGTCGCGCGCTACGCCGATCTCAAGATCGGTGTCGTGCCGGTCATCAATCTCGAATGGATTCAGAAGCTGCACCGCGACCGCAGCGCGCGCGGCTATTCGACCGAGGCCGTCACCGACACCATTCTGCGGCGGATGCCCGACTACATCCACTACATCTGCCCGCAATTCACCGAGACCGACATCAACTTCCAGCGCGTGCCGACGGTGGACACGTCCAATCCGTTCATCGCGCGCTGGATCCCGACGCCGGACGAATCGATGGTGGTGATCCGCTTCAAGAACCCGCGCGGCATCGACTTCCCCTATCTGCTCTCGATGCTGCCGCACAGTTTCATGTCACGCGCGAATTCGATCGTGTGTCCCGGAGCCAAGCTGGATCTGGCGATGCAGCTCATTCTGACACCGCTGATCATGCAGCTGATCGAGCGCAAACGCAGCTTGAAGTGAACAAGGAGAGAATCCGATGAATATCTCCGTCCATGCCGAAGCCGACCTCTATGCCGTCGCGCATAGCGATCTCGCCAATGCTGTCCGCTTCCTCGCGGTCGACGCCATCGAGACCTCGCAATCGGGCCACCCCGGCCTGCCTATGGGCATGGCCGACGTCGCGACCGTGCTGTTCTCGCGCTTCCTGAAGTTCGACTCGGCTCACCCGAACTGGCCGGATCGCGACCGTTTTGTGCTCTCGGCCGGCCACGGCTCGATGCTGCTCTATGCGCTGCTGCATCTCACCGGCGGCGATGTCAGCCTCGACGACATCAAGGCCTTCAGGCAATGGGGCTCGAAGACGCCGGGACACCCGGAATACGGCCACACGCCGGGTGTCGAGACCACCACGGGCCCGCTGGGGCAGGGGATTGCGACGGCTGTCGGCATGGCGCTCGCCGAGCGCATGGCCAATGCACGGCATGGCGACGGCCTCGTCGATCACTTCACTTATGTGATCGCCGGTGACGGCTGCCTGATGGAGGGCATCAGCCAGGAGGCGATCTCGCTCGCGGGCCACCTCCAGCTCGGTCGGCTGATCGTGCTGTTCGACGACAACGGCATCTCCATCGACGGCCCGACCTCGCTTGCGACATCGGACGACCAGCTCGCGCGCTTCGCCGCCTCCGGCTGGTCGGTCCGCCGGGTCGACGGGCACGATGCCGAAGCCGTTGCGCAGGCGATTGCCGAAGAGCGGGAGAGCACAAAGCCATCACTGATCGCCTGCCGCACCATCATCGGTTATGGCGCGCCGGACCGCCAGGGCACCGAAAAGGCGCATGGCGCGCCGCTCGGCACCGAGCAGACGGCGGCGGCGCGCCGGACCCTTGGCTGGGACTATCAGCCCTTCGTGGTGCCGATCCCGATCCTGAAGGCATGGCGGATGATCGGACAGCGTGGGCAGGTCGAGCGTCTCGCCTGGCTCGACCGCTATGAATGCGCGACGCCCGAGCAGCGCGACCTCTTCATCGAGGGCAAGGCGGTTGCCCTGCCGGACGCCTATGCCCAGGCGGCGGCGAAATTGCGCGAGCGCTTTGCCACCGAGCGTCCGAAGCTCGCGACGCGGCAGGCCTCGCAACAGGTGCTCGACGGCATCGCCGGGACCATTCCCGGATTTGTTGGCGGCTCGGCGGACCTGACCCATTCGAACCTGACGCATGCCAAGGTGCAGACCCCGGTCAAGCGCGACGCATTCGCCGGCGACTACATCCATTACGGCATCCGTGAGCACGGCATGGCAGCGGCGATGAACGGCCTCGCGCTGCACGGTGGGTTCATTCCCTATGGCGGCACGTTCCTCGCCTTCTCCGACTACAGCCGGCCGGCGATCCGCCTTGCGGCCCTGATGCGGCTGCGCGTCATCCATGTGATGACCCACGACTCCATTGGCCTCGGCGAGGACGGTCCGACGCACCAGCCGGTCGAGCATCTCGCGGCGCTCCGCGTCATTCCGAACTTGCTCGTGTTTCGCCCGGCCGATGCGGTCGAGACGCTGGAATCCTGGGACTGCGCGCTCAAGGCCGAGGATCGCCCCTCCGTGCTCTGCCTGTCGCGTCAGGCGCTGCCGACATTCCGCAGCGACGTGCGCGGCAGGAACCGTGTCGCGCGCGGCGCCTATCTCATCGTCTCGCCGGACGGTGGTCGCGACGTCACGTTGATGGCGACCGGCTCGGAAGTCTCGATCGCGCTGGAAGCCGCCCGCCTGCTCGCAACCGAGCACGTCCGCGCGGCCGTGGTGTCCGCGCCGTGCTTCGCGCTGTTCGAGGAACAGCCAGAGGACTACCGCGCCGCCGTGCTCGGCACTGCGCCGCGCGTCGGGATCGAGGCCGCCATCGCCGGCGATTGGCATCGCTGGATCGGTGCTGACGGCGAATTCGTCGGCATGCGCGGCTTTGGCGCCTCGGCACCGGCGCCGGTGCTCTACCGCGAATTTGGCATCACGTCGCAAAGCGTTGCGGAAGCCGCCCGCCGGGCGATTGCCCGCAAGAGACAATAAGGAGGACTATTCGTGGCCCGTATCACCCTTCGTCAGCTGCTCGATCATGCCGCCACCCATGGCTACGCGGTGCCGGCGTTCAACATCAACAACATGGAGCAGGGCATCGCGATCATGCAGGCGGCGGCCGAGGTCGACGCGCCCGTCATCATCCAGGCCTCGCGCGGTGCGCGCAGCTATGCCGGCGATCTCATGCTCTCGCACATGATCGACGCGCTGGAGCGGACCTATCCCGACATTCCGCTCTGTATGCACCAGGACCACGGCAATGACGAGGCGACCTGCGCCTCCGCCATCGCGCATGGCTTCACCTCGGTCATGATGGACGGCTCGCTGAAGGCCGACGCCAAAACGGCGGCCGACTACGACTACAATGTCGCGATCACCCGCCGTGTCGTCGATCTCGCCCATTGGACCGGAGCCTCCGTCGAAGGCGAGCTCGGCGTGCTCGGCTCGCTCGAGCATGGCGGCGGCGAACAGGAGGATGGTCATGGCGTCGAGGGCAAGGTCAGCCACGACCAGCTCCTGACCGATCCCGATCAGGCCGTCGACTTCGTTCGAGCCACCAAGGTCGATGCACTCGCAATCGCGATGGGTACGTCTCACGGCGCCTACAAGTTCAGCCGCAAGCCGGATGGCGACATCCTGGCAATGCGGGTGGTCGAAGAAATTCATCACCGGCTGCCGAACACGCATCTCGTGATGCACGGCTCCTCCTCGGTGCCGCAACCGCTCCAGGACATGTTCAACCAGTTCGGCGGGGAGATGCCGCAGACCTGGGGCGTGCCGGTCGAGGAGATCGTGCGCGGCATCAAGAGCGGCGTGCGCAAGGTCAATATCGACACCGACTGCCGCCTGGCGATGACCGCGGTGTTCCGCAAGGTCGCGGCGCAAAGCCGCAACGAGTTCGATCCGCGCAAATTCCTGAAGCCCGCAATGGACGCGATGCGCGACCTCTGCCGCGACCGTTTCGAGCAGTTCGGCACCGCAGGCCACGCCAGCCGGATCAAGGTCGTTCCCTTGAGCGAGATGGCGCGGCGGTACCGCGCGGGCGAGCTCGATCCGCGCATCGACGCGCGCGAGCCGGTCGCGGCCTAATCATTCAGAGAGAGAAGAGCAGGAGAGAGCCATGAATGCACACGCAGGAACCGTCCGCGGCAAGGAAAGATATCGCTCGGGCGTGATGGAATACAAGCGCATGGGCTATTGGGAGCCGGACTACACGCCGAGGGACACCGATGTCATCGCGCTGTTCCGCGTGACGCCGCAGGACGGCGTGGATCCGATCGAGGCGTCAGCGGCCGTCGCCGGCGAATCCTCGACCGCGACCTGGACCGTGGTGTGGACCGATCGTCTGACCGCCGCAGAGAAGTATCGCGCCAAATGCTACCGCGTCGATCCGGTGCCGGGCACGCCAGGCTCGTACTTCGCCTACATCGCCTATGATCTCGACCTGTTCGAGCCGGGCTCGATCGCCAACCTTTCGGCTTCGATCATCGGCAACGTGTTCGGCTTCAAGCCGCTGAAGGCGCTGCGCCTGGAGGACATGCGCTTCCCGGTTGCCTATGTGAAGACGTTCCAGGGACCGGCGACCGGCATCGTGGTCGAGCGTGAGCGGCTCGACAAGTTCGGCCGGCCGCTGCTGGGCGCGACGGTGAAGCCGAAGCTCGGCTTGTCCGGGCGTAACTACGGCCGCGTGGTCTACGAGGCGCTGAAGGGCGGGCTCGACTTCACCAAGGACGACGAGAACATCAACTCGCAGCCCTTCATGCACTGGCGCGACCGGTTCCTCTATTGCATGGAGGCGGTGAACCGCGCGCAGGCGGCGTCCGGCGAGGTGAAGGGCACGTACCTGAACGTCACCGCGGGGACGATGGAGGACATGTACGAGCGCGCGGAGTTCGCGAAGGAGCTCGGCTCGTGCATCGTCATGATCGACCTCGTGATCGGCTACACCGCGATCCAGTCCATGGCGAAATGGGCGCGGCGCAACGACATGATCCTGCATCTGCACCGCGCCGGTCACTCGACCTATACGCGGCAGAAGAGCCACGGCGTGTCGTTCCGCGTCATCGCTAAATGGATGCGGCTCGCCGGCGTCGACCACATCCACGCCGGCACGGTGGTCGGCAAGCTCGAAGGCGATCCCAACACCACGCGCGGCTATTACGACGTCTGCCGCGAGGAGTTCAATCCGACCAGGCTCGAGCACGGCATCTTCTTCGACCAGTCCTGGGCGAGCCTCAACAAGATGATGCCGGTCGCCTCCGGCGGCATCCATGCCGGCCAGATGCACCAGCTGCTCGATCTGCTCGGCGAGGACGTCGTGCTGCAATTCGGCGGCGGCACCATCGGCCATCCCATGGGCATTGCGGCCGGCGCGATCGCCAACCGCGTGGCGCTGGAGGCGATGATCCTCGCCCGCAACGAGGGCCGCGACTACGTCCATGAAGGTCCGGAGATCCTGGCCAGGGCGGCGGAGACCTGCACGCCGCTGAAGGCCGCGCTCGAGGTCTGGAAGGACGTCACCTTCAACTATCAATCGACCGACACGCCGGACTTCGTGCCGACCGCGCTGGAAACCGTTTGAGGAGATGAGACATGAAACTGACCCAGGGCTGCTTCTCGTTCCTGCCTGATCTGACGGACGACCAGATCTATAAGCAGGTGCAGTATTGCCTGACCAACGGCTGGGCGGTGAATATCGAGTTCACCGACGATCCGCATCCCCGCAGCACCTATTGGGAGATGTGGGGCCTGCCGATGTTCGACCTCCAGGACGCCGCCGGCGTGATGATGGAGCTCGCCGAGTGCCGCAGGGTCTACGGCGACCGCTACATCCGCGCCAGTGGTTTCGATTCCAGCCATGGCTGGGAATCGGTGCGGATCTCGTTCCTCGTCAACCGCCCGCCGCAGGAAGCCGAGTTCGAGCTGGTGCGGCAGGAGGTGGGCGGACGGGCGATCCGCTACACCACCGTGCGCCGGCCGGCCGCGCACGCGTCGACCTAGTCATTCTCCTCCGCGCGGAGCACTCCCTGCTCCGTTTTCCTTGGCGGACCACTGCTTCGCCGCTCCCCCCGCGGCGAAGCTCTTTTCTTCGAGGTGCCCATGCTGGATGTTCCCCACGCAACCACTACTGAAAGCAGCGAGACCAGTTTCGATCTCCGCAAGGAGGCCGAGGCGGCCGGGATCACCGACACGCTGCAACAGCTCGAGCAGGAGCTGATCGGCCTGAAGCCGGTCAAGAACCGGGTGCGCCAGATCGCATCGCTGCTGCTGATCGAGCGCATCCGTCAGCGCGCGGGACTGGCCTCAGCGCCGCCGACGCTGCACATGTCGTTCACCGGCAATCCCGGTACCGGAAAGACCACCGTGGCGCTGCGGATGGCAAAGATCCTGCACGGCCTCGGCTTCGTGCGGCGCGGGCAGGTGATCTCGGTGACGCGCGACGATCTCGTCGGGCAATATATTGGCCACACCGCGCCGAAAACGAAAGAGATATTGAAGAAGGCAATGGGCGGCGTGCTGTTCATCGACGAGGCCTATTATCTGCATCGCCCCGACAACGAGCGCGATTACGGCCAGGAGGCGATCGAGATCCTGCTCCAGGTGATGGAGAATCAGCGTGAGGACCTCGTCGTGATCCTCGCCGGCTATGGCGAGCGGATGACGAGCTTCTTTGCCTCCAACCCGGGCTTCCGTTCGCGCATCGCCCATCACATCGAATTTCCGGATTATGCGGAAGCCGAGCTGCTTGTCATCGCCGAGCTGATGCTGAAGGAGCGGGGCTATCGCTTCTCGGCCGCCGCGCGCGAGGCGTTCGAGAAATACATCGCGCTGCGCCGGACCCAGCCGTTCTTCTCCAATGCGCGCTCGATCCGCAATGCGGTCGATCGTATCCGCCTCCGGCAGGCCGATCGCCTCGTGTCCGATCTCAACCGTATGCTCGATGTCGCCGATCTCGAAACGATCGATCCGGCGGATGTCCTTGCGAGCCGCGTCTTCAGCGGTGGTGCGGACGCGCAGGGGAGTGCGAAGCCATGACGAGAGAAATCCTCATCGCGCCCTCGATCCTGGCCGCCGATTTCGCGCGCCTCGGCGAGGAGATCACGGCTGTTGATGCTGCCGGCGCCGACTGGATCCACTGCGACGTCATGGACGGACACTTCGTGCCGAACATCAGTTATGGCGCCGACGTCATCAAGGCGGTCCGGCCGGCGACGTCGAAGATCTTTGACGTGCATCTGATGATCGCGCCGGCCGATCCCTATCTGGAGGCGTTCGCAAAAGCAGGCGCCGACGTCATCACCGTTCATGCCGAAGCGGGCCCGCATCTCGATCGCTCGCTCCAGGCCATCCGCGCACTCGGCAAGAAGGCCGGCGTCAGCCTGTGTCCGGCTACTCCGGAAGCTGCGATCGAATACGTGCTTGATCGGCTCGACCTCGTGCTGGTGATGACGGTCAATCCCGGCTTCGGCGGCCAGTCCTTCCTCGACTCCCAGATCGAGAAGATCAGGCGCGTTCGAAGCATGATCGGCGACCGGCCGATCCGGCTCGAGGTCGATGGCGGCATTACGCGCGACAATGCCGCCGCTGTGGCTGCCGCGGGCGCCGACACCCTCGTGGCTGGTTCGGCCGTGTTCCGCGGCAAGAGCAGCGCCGATTATGCAGGCAACATCGCCGCCATCCGCGCGGCTGCGGAAGCCGGCAGGGTTCCGAAGCTGCAACATGGTTCAGCGCAAACGATGCGAGCCGGCGAGACCGCGCTCGTCCGGTAGAATACGACAAAAGGCGCGGCGAGAGCCGGCGTCAGCTGGTTGTGCCAGGGTGTGCCACCTTCTCCGGGGTTCCACTGATAATGCTGAAAAAAGCGATCAGCTCCTTCAGGCCGGGGTAACCAACGCGTCCGAGACGAAGGTTCGATTAACGGCCACGCAAGGCTGTGCCTCTCAATCTGCGGTTTAGCAACGCTGAGAGAGCGCGGGGATGCGGATCGAAGACATCTGCGGGCATGAGGCCCGCACGCGGCGTGGAGCGATGGCATGAGCATGCATCGCCTGTTCGCCGAGCAGCTTCGCTGTGCCACCGACGCGACCGGGCAGGTCGATCTCGTCAAGCTGGGCGAGTTCGTCAGCGCGGCCTATGAGGCGAGTGACCGCGATCGCCGGCGGATGACCGACGCACGCACGCAGACGCATGACCAGGCCGAGGAAGACCTGCTGCGGACCC
Source organism: Bradyrhizobium sp. CCGB20 (assembly GCF_024199855.1). Taxonomy (NCBI): domain Bacteria; kingdom Pseudomonadati; phylum Pseudomonadota; class Alphaproteobacteria; order Hyphomicrobiales; family Nitrobacteraceae; genus Bradyrhizobium; species Bradyrhizobium sp. CCGB20. Next base: position 2,412,857 of record NZ_JANADN010000001.1, read on the forward strand.
GCGAGTTCCTCGACACCATCGTCGAGAATATCCCGATCGCAGTTTTTGCAAAGCGTGCGAAGGATTCGCGCTACATCCTGCTGAACCGCGCCGGCGAACACTATTACGGCCTGCCGCGCGAACAGATGCTGGGCAGGACGCCCGAGGAGATTTTTCCGGCCGACGTCGCCCGCATGGTCAAAGAGCAGGATCGTCGTGTCGTCGCCACCGGCATGCCGATGTTCCTCGAGGAGCACCTGCTCGAAGTCGGCATCAAGGGCCACGACCGCGTCGTCAATTCGCGCAAGATGCTGATCACGGACGGCGCCGGCGATCCGCAATATCTGGTCGGTATCATCGAGGACGTCACCGAGCGCATCACCACCCAGGAACGCATCAGCCACCTTGCCCAGCATGATGCGCTGACCGACCTGCCGAACCGCAGCGCCTTCAATGCGGCGCTGAGCGAGCGGCTGGAACGGGCGCAGGAGGCGTCGGCCAACTTTGCCGTGCTCAGCCTCGATCTCGATCGCTTCAAGGAGGTCAACGACGTGTTCGGCCATCCCGTCGGCGACATGCTGATGCGGGCTGCGGCCGAGCGCCTTGCCGCGGAAGCCGATGGTGCCTTCGTCGCCCGCATCGGCGGTGACGAGTTCATGGTCCTGATGCCGGACGATGTCTGCCGCGAAGCGGTCCTGGCGCTCGGCGAACGCCTGGTCGAGGCGATCGGCAACGAGCTCGAGGTCGACGACTATCTCTCCCATGTCGGCCTGAGCGTCGGCATCGCGCTCTATCCGGATGACGGCGTGGATGCGGCAACGCTGCTCGCCAACGCCGATTCCGCACTTTATCGCGCCAAGCGGGAGGGCCGGGGCACGGTGCGCTTCTTCGAATTCGAGATGGACCGGGAGCTGCGCGACCGCAGGCTGCTGTTGCACGATCTGCGGCAAGCGGTGGAGCAGAACCAGTTGCTCGTCTACTTCCAGCCGCAGGCGCGGATGGACGGTGAGATCATCGGTTTCGAGGCGCTGCTGCGCTGGAACCATCCAACGCGCGGTTTCGTGCCGCCGGACCAGTTCATTCCAATGGCCGAGGAGAACGGGCTGATCATCCAGATCGGCGAATGGGTCTTGCGCGAAGCATGCCGCGAAGCCGCCTCCTGGCCGCGGCCGTTGCAGGTCGCGGTCAACCTGTCGCCGGTCCAGTTCCAGGCCGGTGACCTCGAACGCTCCATCCACCAGATCCTGCTGGAGACGGGGCTCGCGCCGACGCGGCTCGAGGTCGAGATCACCGAGGGCGTGCTGATCGGCGATTTCACTCGCGCGCTCAATCTGCTGCGCCGGCTGAAGGCGCTAGGCATCCGCATCGCGATGGACGATTTCGGCACCGGCTATTCCTCGTTGTCCTATCTGCAGTCGTTCCCGTTCGACAAGATCAAGATCGACCGCAGTTTCATCTCCGATCTCGAAGCGACGCCGCAATCGGCCGAGATCGTTCGCGCGGTCCTGAGCCTCGCGCATGCCTTGCACATTCCGGTCGTCGCGGAAGGAGTGGAGACGGAGGCGCAACGGGCCTTCCTGGCACGAGAGGCCTGTGAAGAGATGCAAGGCTATCTCATCGGCCGGCCGGAGCCGATCGAACGGTATCTCGAACTGATCGGCATCACCGTCGAGCGCCGCCGCTACGCCTAGCATCCCCTCCGGGTTCCACGCTCGGGTGCTCCGATAGGAACCAATGCGGGCCTGCGCGTTTGCTGGACGTTAACCCAGGTTGGTCGGGACTTCGCACGCAGCAAATGTTTTGCATAACCGCCATCGGCCTGACGCAAATCGGGGCAATAAGCTCAGTCAATGCGAGGGAGGGTCTCATGGAGAACGTACGTCGCTACCGCGCGCTGGCCTCTCTCTGTCGTCAGCAGGCGGCCTATCGGCCGCTCCAGAACTGGCAACTCCTTGGCCAGGCCGAACATTTCGAATATCTCGCAGAAGTCGCACTGAAGGCACATTTCGACGCGTGCAACGCGCAACGCGAAGACGACGCCATCGCAGCTGCGCAATGGGAAACCCCCGCCGCGGCGTGAGGGCGCCGCACCGGCTTCGCTAGTGCGACATCAGTGTCGGGACCGTCATGGCTTCCAGCATGGCGCGAGTGACGCCGCCGAGGAAACGTTCCTGCCAGCGGGAATGGCCGTACCCGCCCATCACCAGCAAGCCAATGTTTTCGTCGGCCGCCAGCGACAGGATGGTCGGTTGAATGTCGGCGCGCGCGGCTGACAGGCCGGCCGTGCGGGTCGAGAGCCCGCGTAGGCCGAGATGGCGGGCCAGATGGCTTGCAGAGACCTCGTCGGGAACGGCATCGGCTTCGTTGATCGTGATGATCACGATCTCCTCGGCGCGGGCCAGGAACGGAGCTGCGTCGCGCATCGCCCGGGCGGCGAGGCGACTGCCGTCCCAGCAGATGCCGATCCGGTTCGCCTTGAAGGTCCCGCGGAAGGTATAGGGCAGGAACAGCACCGGGCCGCCCGACTGGAACAGGATCTCGCCGGGCACGTCGTTGTCGAACGAGCCTTGCGCCGGATCCGGCTGGAGCACGATGCTGAGGTCGTGGAGCCGCGCCATCTCGCCAAGTGCGACGGCTGCGTCCACCGGGATCGCGCCGAGCGGGTGGCAGGTGCAGGAAATGCCGGCGTTCGCCGCTTCGCTCCTGAACACCGCGAGCGCCGCCTCGGCCCGCTCCAGGGCACGCTCGCGCTCCAGCTCGAACACGGCCGCTACGGCGGCGCCACCCTCCAAGACGTAAGCCGCGCTGCCCGCGACATAGCCGGCGGCGACCGCGTCGACGTGGGCGTTGAGCTTGGCCGCGAGCGAGATGGACCCGTCGATCAGGGCGCGCATCGGGCGCTCGGTCGGGATGTGGACGAGAATGTCTTTGTACATTGCGCGCCTCCTGTGGGGATCATCCGGTGGCTCAGTTTTTCATCGGCCGGAGAACCCGCGTTGAGCTGTATCAAACAACCAGCCGCGATTTGGGCGGGCTGCCGGCCCCAGCTCCTTTGCCAAGATTTAATCGGACGGACGGGACGCCGTAAGGTGACGACGTCCATGTTGGGTGCAAGGCGACTTACCCAACATGGACATTTCGACATGAACGATCGCGTCAATTCCGACACCACCACGTCCCGCACGATCTTGAAGCCGCGCCGGCTTGCGCTGCTCGGCACGGTGGCCGCGCTTGGCGTGGCCGTGCTGGCTGCGTCTCCCGGCTCTTCGCCGCTTGGTATGGCCTCCTTCGTCGCGCCGGCTCAGGCCGCCGAGAGCGCCGCAACGCCGCCGGGCTTCGGCGATCTCGTCAGCAAGGTCAAACCCGCCGTCATCTCGGTACGGGTCAAAATCGACCAGGACAACGACAAGAGCGCGATGCTGCAGCAGAACCGGATGGATTCGGACGAGGATTCGCCGTTCGACCAGTTCTCGCGGCAGTTCGGCTTCCGTGGCCCGGGTGGTATGAACGGCATGCCGCGCCAGCGCCACCAGATGATCACGGGCGAAGGCTCCGGCTTCTTCATCTCCGCCGACGGCTATGCCGTGACCAACAACCACGTCGTCGATCACGCTGAATCGGTGCAGGTGACGATGGATGACGGCACGGTCTACACCGCGAAGGTAGTCGGCACCGATCCGAAGACCGATCTCGCGCTGATCAAGGTCGATGGCAAGAAGGACTTCCCGTTCGTCAAATTCTCCGACCAGAAGCCGCGCATCGGCGACTGGGTGGTCGCGGTCGGCAATCCCTTCGGCCTCGGCGGCACCGTCACCGCGGGCATCGTCTCGGCCAACGGTCGCGACATCGGCAACGGTCCCTATGACGACTTCATCCAGATCGATGCGCCGATCAACAAGGGCAATTCCGGCGGTCCGGCGTTCGACATGAACGGCAACGTGATCGGCGTGAACACCGCGATCTTCTCGCCCTCCGGCGGTTCGGTCGGTATCGGCTTCGACATTCCGGCGTCGACCGCGAAGCTCGTCATCGCGCAGCTGAAGGACAAGGGCTCGGTCACCCGCGGCTGGCTCGGCGTGCAGGTGCAGCCGGTGAGCGCCGAGATCGCCGACAGTCTCGGCCTCAAGGAGGCACGCGGCGCGATCGTGGACAATCCGCAGGACGGTAGCCCCGCGGCGAAGGCCGGCATCGAGGCGGGCGACGTCATCACCGCCGTCAACGGCACCGCGATCAAGGACTCCCGCGATCTCGCCCGCACCATCGCCACCCTGGCGCCGGGCACGTCGGTGAAGCTCGACGTCTTCCACAAAGGCGCGAACAAGACGGTGACGCTCGCCCTTGGCGAGTTGCCGAACGAGCGGCAGGCCAAGGCCGGCGACGGCAAGGCGCAGCCGAACACCGGCACGCCGCGCCTCGGTCTCAGCCTGGCGCCGGCCGGTGACGTGCAGGGCGCGGGCCAGAAGGGCGTCGTCGTCACCGAGGTCGATCCGCAGGGACCCGCCGCGCAGCGCGGCATCCAGACCGGCGACGTCATCCTCAATGTCGGCGGCAAGGCCGTCGCCAATGTCGGCGACGTCCGCTCGGAGCTGGCGCAAGCCAAATCGTCCGGCAAGAGCAGCGTGCTGTTGCAGGTGAAGGGCGCGGAAGCGACGCGGTTCGTCGCGGTGCCGCTGGCATAAGCCCACGCTTTCTGCGGCAAACTCAAAAGGCGGCCCCCCGGGCCGCCTTTTTCGTGCGTGCGCTGGAGATACCCACAGGCTTCCGATAACATTCTCGTTAACGGCAGCAACGGTGACGGGTTCGTCCGAAAAAGCCGCGTTCGCTCGTCACAGTTCTGACTCGCGTGTTGCGCCTTGGCGGCGATGACGACGCCGGGGCGAAATTTGCTAGAGTGGAACTTCGAACGCCCGGCCTTCTTGTGGAACCGGTGGTTCGCATTTGATCGGTGCCGACATGGATCGATTGAAGCTCTCGCTGAGGCGTGCGTTGCTCGTGGCGCCAATTGTGCTGCTGACGACTGGAAGCGCCTTGGGGCGCGACGACGGCCGCTACGCCAATTCACCCCTAAAACCCTGGTTCGACAGTTTGCGCAGCCATCTCGGGCCGTGCTGCTCGGATGCGGATGGCTTTGCTGTGTCGGATCCCGATTGGGAATCGCACGACGGGCACTATCGCGTGCGGCTCGACGGGCAGTGGGTGGACGTGCCCGATGAGGCCGTCATCACCGAGCCAAACCGGGCTGGCCACACCATGGTGTGGCCCGTGAAGACCGCGTTCGGGATTTCGATCCGCTGCTTCATGCCGGGCAGCATGATCTGACGCGGTGTCACCGCTTGCTGGATTTGCGCTTCGAAGCCTTCTTCGGAGCTTTTCGGGACGTCTTCTTGGAGGTCTTCGTGGAGGTCTTCTTGGTCGTTGTCCGCTTCGACGCCTTCTTCGGGACCTTCTTGCCCTTCTTGCGCGCCTTCGACAGTCCGATCGCGATGGCCTGCTTGCGGTTCTTCACGCGTCCGCCGCGACCACCGCGGCCGCTCTTCGCGGTGCCCTTCTTGTAGCGCCGCATTTCGCTTTCGACATCGCTGCCGGCGCTGCGTGAGTAGCGGCGCTTCTTTGCCTTGCGTGCCATCAACTCTCTCCCTTGGCCCGGGGAAAGAACCGCATCACTGACCCAACGTTCCAAATGCGCCGGCGGCGCTCCTCAGAAGGAGTTCGCCAGCTCGATCTCGTCTTCCAGCGCTCGGATGCGGCGCGCAGCCTCGGTGAAGGACAGAGCCCGATCGTATTGAGTGGGCTGATAGGCTTCCTCGCTCAGACGCTTCAGCTTCAGCCCCTGCGCTCTCGTCATCTGCTCCGCGAGGAAAACCCTGGCGTCATATTTACCCTGAACCTGCATCTGGCCTCTCCGTTCCGAAATCGTGACTTGACTATATGTTCTTATTTTGTTCTAACAAGCCATGGACAACAGAATTAATGAAATTCGACGCAAAATCAGCGCCTTGAGGCTCGAAATGGCCAACATCGAGGTGTCCGTGCGCGACCTCGTCAATCGCGATCGTGACTGCACAGAAAAGGCCCTGGCGCAGATGGATCTGCGCCGGAAAATCAACCTGCTGATCGGCGAATGGAAGGCTGCCGGTGGCGGCGATGTTCTGCCCGACGTCCGCGACCGGGTACGCCTACGTCCCGCGACGACATCCGGCAGTCCCCTGCGCGTGGTCGCGCGGCGCTGAAAATTTTGGGAGCGTGCGGTGGAAGAAGACCCGGACACGTACCGGATTCTAAAGCTGCGCGCCGAAATTCTCGAACTCGGCTCCGCCATCCGGCAATTGCAGCGCGAGGGTCTCGACGATGCCGCAGCCCAGCTCCTGATCGCACGCAAGCGTGCGCAGCTCGAGCATCTCGTGAAGGCGAATGCCACGGGACGGCCGCTTTAGCATCCCCTACATCCGACCGGCCGCGGTGAGCTGACGCGCACGCCGACGATGTGGCGGCCAGAAGGATTTCCAATGAGCTCCAAAGCGAAGGCCCCGCGTTGCCGCGAGGCCTTTTGTTTGGCGGCCAGAGCTCACTTGGTGTTGGTCATGCCGCCCTTGTTGTTCGTCATGGTGCCGCCCTGGTCGGAGCCGGGGCCAGAACCACCTTGACCGGAGGGATCAGCGCCCTTGGAGGATTTGGTGTTGGCGCCTGTGGTCTGCGACGACGACATCGACGATCCCTGCTTGGCCTTGTGCGACTTGGCCTGCGCGGCGAACGGGGCGGCGGCGAGGCCGGTTGCCAGCATTACGGTGAGAGCGAGCTTGGTGGTTTTCATGCGCGGGAACTCCCTGAGTTAAATTGACGCAGGCAGCCAACCGCCGTTTGCCGCAGGAGTTCCGACGAAAGCGCCCGGGGCGCTTCACGCAGGCTTCAAAATTCCTTGTCCTCGGCAAGGATGAACACGAGGCCCGTGAGCGTCGCGCCGATCGCGAATGTCGTGACCAGTGTGGTGACGAAGACGACAGCGGCCGAATAGCCGCCGTGGTTCAGCAAATTCGCAACCGCCGGATTGAACAGGACGAGGGCGAGACCGAAGACAAGGCCGAGGGCTGCGCCCATCATCGCATGCGTCATCAGCTTGATGACGCCGGTCGGAGAGATGAGGCTCGGCGACTTTTTCGCGGGCATGGAACAGCCTCACGGTGTGGCATAGAACGCGCGCGCCGATTGCGGGTTCCATTCTCATGAAGATATTGTCATTCCCCGCTTCATCCGACGTTCATGCCGGTCTTGCGAAGATGAAAGCCAACAACACGGGAACATCCGATATGGGTAAGGTCGTCTTTCTCTATCGCTCCTTGGCCTATCGCAACGCCGCCGCGGACATGCTGCGGAAGGCGCGCAAGCTGCCGCGCGGTGTCGAGCGGAGCGCAGCCCGCCGATACGCGCGGGCACTGCGCGACCTCTCGCAAACCGAAGCCTGGCTCGAAGGACGTGTCGCTGACGAGCCTCAGCCGATGCAGCGTATGAGGGTCGCGGCGCGCTAGAGCTTGACGCGTTTTCTTCACGCGAACCGGAGTCTACTTCGCTCGGAAACGCGCTAGCCTGAAGCCCGCTGAAGGGCTTCGGAGGGAGCCGCCTCGAACTTGCTCGCGGGCGCTGCCGCCTTCCGCGTCAGCGGCACCTCAAGGCGGCACAACAGGCCTTCGGCACGCCAGTCAAATTCCGCCTGTCCGCCGAGTTGCGATTCGACACTGGCAAGCAGACTTCGCGTGCCAAAGCCGCGGGATTTCGGTGTCCTGACCAGCGGACCACCCGTTTCATCCCAGGTCAGTGTGAGGTGGTCGTCCTCGACTTGCCAGCCGATCGCCAGCCGTCCTGACCGCGCCGACAGCGCGCCATACTTCGCCGAGTTCGTGAAAAGCTCATGCAGCGCCAGCGCCAGTGTTTGCGCCGTCGCGGGCATCAGCTGAACCTCCGGACCCGCCAACTTGATCTGGCCGCCGAGCGAATAGGGTGCGAGCTCCTCGTCGATCAGCTTGGACAATTCGGCGCCCTGCCAGCTCGACAGCGACAGGATCGTGTGCACGCGCGCCAGCGCATTGATGCGCCCTTCCACCGCATTGACGTAGTCCTTGACTTCATCGGCACGGGTGAGCCGCACGATCGACTGCGCCAGCGCCAGCGCGTTCTTGGCGCGATGATCGACCTCGCGCGCCAGCAGATTTTGCCGCTCTTCCGCGCGCTTGCGTTCGGTGATGTCGACGGTGACGCCGCTCACGCGCACCACGCGGCCGCCCTGGTCGACCGTCGCGGCTGCCGTGCCGACGCACCAGCGCACCTCGCCATCGGGCCGGTTGACGCGAAACTCGCCTTCATAGGCGTGCGCGCCGGTATTGAACGCGGCAATCGCCTGGCCGAACTGGTCGACGTCGTCGGGATGCAGCAGCGCCTGGATGTTGGCTGAGGTGACGTTGAAGGTCTCCGGCGTCACGCCGAAGATGCGGTATTGGCCTTCGTCCCACATCCAGTCGCCGTTGACCCAGTCCCAATCCCAGGACCCCATCTTGCCGGCGGCGATCGCCATGCTGCGCCGCTCTTCGCTCTCGCGCAGCTTTGCGGTGGAGTTCTCCAGCTCGGCCGTGCGGGCACGCACGCGATCCTCCAGATCCTGGTTCAGCCGTTCGAGTTCGCGCGTCTTGCGATAGAGCTCGGCGAACACCTTGACCTTGGCGCGCAGCACCTCCGGCACGACCGGCACCGGCACGTAATCGACCGCGCCCATCTCGTAGCCGCGCAGGCGGTCGATGTCGCTGACCTGGATTGCCGAGATGAAGATCATCGCGGTCTTCTGGAATCGCGGATGCTCGCGGATCATCGCGGCCAGCTCGAAGCCGTCGAGCTCGGGCATGCAGACGTCGACCAGGATCACCGCGACCTCGGTCTTGAGCAGGACCTCCAGCGCCTCGCGTCCCGACGAGGCGATCACGAGGTTCTCGCCGAGATCCTTCAAAATCACCTCATAGGCGAGCAGCTTGGCGGGCTGGTCGTCGACGAGGAGGATGTTGACCTTTTCGTGGTCCATTCGCGGATCCAAACTCAGCGGTGCAGCCACATGCGGATCGCAAGCAGCAATTGATCGGTGTTGACGGGTTTGGCGAGGTAGTCGGACGCGCCGGCTTCCAGGCATTTTTCACGGTCGCCCTTCATCGCCTTGGCGGTCAGCGCGATGATCGGAAGGCGGGCGAAGGCCGGATTTTCACGAATGACGCCGATGGTCTGATAGCCATCCATCTGCGGCATCATGATGTCCATCAGCACGATGGCGATCTCGGGATTGGATTCGACCAGTGTCACCGCCTCGCGGCCTGTCGTGGCCGTCAGCACTTTCATGCCGCGCCGTTCCAGCACACTCGACAGCGCAAAGATGTTGCGGGCGTCGTCGTCAACGAGCAGGGCGGTCTTGCCGATCAAATCCTCGTCGGAACTGTTCAGCTTCTCCAGCATGCGCTGCTTCTCGACCGGAAGTTCCGTGATCACGCGATGCAGGAACAAGGCGGTTTCATCGAGCAGGCGTTCCGGCGACTCCACGCCTTTGACCACGATGCTGCGCGCCATCGTGTGGAGTTCCGCATCCTCCTCCGCCGACAGCTCGCGGCCGGTGAAGACCACGACGGGGACGTTCGACAGCACTTCGTCGTTGCGGATCTGGTCCAGCACCTCGAAGCCGGTCATGTCGGGCAGCCTGAGGTCGAGCACCACGCAATCGCAAGGAGCCTCGCGCAACGTCGAGAGCGCGCCGGCGCCGGTATCCGTCGTCACGATCTCGATGTCGTCGTGATGCAGCAGCTCGCGGATCGAGAGCTGCTCGGCCTCGTTGTCCTCGACGATCAGGAGCCGCTTGCGCCTGGGACGCGCATATTCCTTGATCTGCGTCAGCGCGGCTGAGACGCCCTCGGTCGTGGTCGGCTTGTTGACGAACGAGAAGGCGCCGCGGGCCAGCGCATGCTGCCGGTCCTCGTCGAGCGTGATGATCTGCACGGGGATGTGGCGGGTCAGCGGATTGTGCTTGAGCTGGCTCAGCACGGTCCAGCCCAGCATATCCGGCAGGAACACGTCGAGCGAAACGGCCCGCGGCTGGTATTGCTTGGCAAGCTCCAGCGCCTCCGCGCCGCGTGCGGCGACCAGAACTTTGAAGCCCTTGTCGCGGGCGAGATCGACCAGCACGCGCGCATAGTGCGGATCGTCCTCGACGATGAGCAGGATGGTGTCGCCGGGCTCGAGATTGAGCCTGTCGTCGGCAATTTGCTCGATGACGCGCTGCTGCTCGGGCGCGGCGGCTTGCAACGCCGGTGGCTGACTGTACTGCTGCGGCGCGGGCGCACGCGGCGCGAGCGTCGGGCCGGAATATTTCAGCGGCAGGTAGAGCGTGAAGGACGAGCCCTTGCCCGGCGCGCTGCGCAGGTGGATTTCGCCGCCGAGCAGGCTCGCGAGCTCGCGGCTGATGGCAAGCCCGAGGCCGGTGCCGCCATATTTGCGGCTGGTGCCGGCGTCTGCCTGCTGGAAAGCCTCGAAGATCAGCTTCTGCTTCTCCAGGGGGATGCCGATGCCGGTGTCCGACACCTCGAACGCGATCACGGCCGGCGCGGAATTCAGCACCGGGTGATCCGTGCCCCAGCCGCCGACCGCGGCGGCGACCTTCAGGCGGACTTCGCCCTCGGCGGTGAACTTGAAGGCGTTGGAAAGCAGGTTCTTGAGGACCTGCTGCAGGCGCTTGGAGTCGGTGACGATGCTGCGTGCGAGGTTCGGGTCGACGTCGATCTTGAACGACAGGTCGCGGTTCTCGGCCTCGTGCCGGAACGGCCGCCCGACGGTCTCGAGCAAGTTCGCGGTCAGAATCTCCTCGGCGTCGACCGTCACCGTGCCGGATTCGATCTTGGAGAGATCGAGAATGTCGCTGATGAGGTTGAGCAGGTCGGTGCCGGCGCCATGGATGGTGCGGGCGAATTCGACCTGCTTGGCCGAGAGGTTGCCGTCCGGATTGTCGGTGAGCTGCTGGCCGAGGATCAGGATCGAGTTCAGCGGCGTGCGCAGCTCGTGGCTCATATTGGCGAGGAATTCGGACTTGTACTTCGAGGTCAGCGCGAGCTCGGTCGCCTTTTCCTCCAGCGCGCGGCGGGCCTGCTCGATCTCCTGGTTCTTGCGCTCGACTTCGACGTTGCGCTCGGCGAGCTGCTGCGCCTTCTGTTCGAGCTGGTCGTTGGTCTGCTGCAACTCGCGCTGCTGGGTCTGGAGCTCGCCGGCAAGCTGCTGCGACTGCTTGAGCAGGCCTTCGGTCTGCATCGTCGCCTCGATCGAATTGAGCACGATGCCGATGGAGTCGGTGAGCTGCTCCAGGAACGTCATCTGCGACGTCGTGAACGAGGTGAGCGAGGCGAGCTCGATCACCGCCTTGACCTGGCCTTCGAACAGCACCGGCAGCACCACGAGGTTCTTCGGCGCGACGCGGAACAGCGCCGAGTTGATCGGCACCACGTCGGGTGGAATGTCGGCGATGACGCGCGGCCGTCTGTCGAGGGCGCATTGGCCGATCAGGCCGTCGCCGAGCGGCAGCACGCGCTGATAGGGATAGACGCCGTCGCCGGCATAGGAGGCGAGCAGCAGAAGCTGCGGACTATCCTCGTTCTCGACCTGGTAGATCACGCCGGTATGGGCGTTCACAAGCGGCGACAGTTCGGTCAGCAGCAGCCGGCCGACGGTGGCGAGGTCACGCTGGCCCTGGAGCATGTTGGTGAATTTCGCAAGGTTGGTCTTCAGCCAGTCCTGCTCGGTGTTCACGTCCGTCGTGAGACGGAGGTTCGTGATCATCGTGTTGATGTTGTCTTTCAGCTCGGCGAGTTCGCCGCGGGCATCGACCTGGATCGACGGCGTCAAATCGCCCTTGGTCACTGCTGTCGCCACTTCCGCGATTGCGCGCACCTGCGAGGTGAGGTTTGCCGCCAGCAGGTTCACGTTGCCGGTGAGGTCCTTCCAGGTGCCGGCCGCGCCTGGCACGTCGGCCTGACCGCCGAGACGGCCCTCGACGCCGACTTCACGCGCCACCGAGGACACCTGGTCGGCGAAGGTCGCGAGCGTCTCGGTCATGTTGTTGATGGTGTCGGCAAGGGCCGCGACCTCACCCTTCGATTTCACCGTGAGGTTCTGCTTGAGGTCGCCGTTGGCGACCGCGGTCACGACCTTGACGATGCCGCGGACCTGCTCGGTCAGGTTCGCCGCCATGAAGTTGACGGTGTCGGTCAGGTCCTTCCAGGTGCCGGCGACGCCGGGCACCTGCGCCTGGCCGCCGAGCTCGCCTTCGGTGCCGACCTCGCGGGCGACGCGGGTGACTTCGCCGGCAAAGGCGTTGAGCTGGTCCACCATGGTGTTGATGGTGTTCTTCAGCTCGAGGATTTCGCCCTTCACGTCCACGGTGATCTTGCGGGACAAGTCGCCGCGCGCGACGGCGGTCGTGACTTCGGCGATGTTGCGGACTTGGGTGGTCAGGTTCGCGGCCAGCAGGTTGACGTTGTCGGTGAGATCCTTCCAGGTGCCGCCGACGCCGGGCACGACGGCCTGACCGCCGAGCCGGCCCTCGGTGCCGACCTCGCGCGCCACGCGCGTCACTTCGGCGGCGAAGGAGCGGAGCTGCTCCACCATCGTGTTCAAGGTATCCTTGAGCAGAAGGATCTCGCCGCGGACGTCCACCGTGATCTTCTTGGAGAGGTCGCCGCCGGCGATCGCGGTCGCGACCTCGGCGATGTTGCGGACCTGGGCCGTCAGGTTGGACGCCATGAAGTTGACGTTGTCGGTCAGGTCCTTCCAGGTGCCGGCCACGCCGGGCACTTCGGCCTGGCCGCCGAGCTTGCCTTCGGTGCCGACCTCGCGCGCCACGCGCGTGACTTCACCGGCGAAGCCGTTGAGCTGGTCCACCATGGTGTTGATGGTGTTCTTGAGCTCGAGGATTTCGCCCTTCACGTCCACGGTGATCTTGCGGGACAGGTCGCCGCGCGCCACGGCGGTGGTGACCTCGGCGATGTTGCGGACCTGCGCGGTGAGGTTGCCCGCCATCGAGTTCACGCTGTCGGTGAGGTCCTTCCAGGTGCCGGCGACGCCGGGCACGTTGGCCTGACCGCCGAGGCGGCCTTCGGTGCCGACCTCGCGCGCCACGCGCGTCACTTCGCCCGCGAAGCGGTTGAGCTGGTCGACCATCGTGTTCAGCGTGTCCTTGAGCTGAAGGATCTCGCCGTGCACGTCCACCGTGATCTTGCGCGAGAGATCGCCGCCGGCGATGGCGGTTGCGACCTCGGCGATGTTGCGGACCTGGGCGGTGAGGTTGCCCGCCATCGAGTTCACGTTGTCGGTGAGGTCTTTCCAGGTGCCGGCAACGCCCGTCACCTGCGCCTGACCACCGAGCTTGCCTTCGGTGCCGACCTCGCGCGCCACGCGGGTGACCTCGCCGGCGAAGGCGTTGAGCTGGTCGACCATGGTGTTGAGCGTTTCCTTCAGCTGAAGGATCTCGCCCGACACGTTGACGGTGATCTTCTTGGACAGGTCGCCCTTGGCGACCGCGGTCGCGACCTCGGCGATGTTGCGGACCTGGCCGGTGAGGTTCGAGGCCATCGAGTTGACGCTGTCGGTCAAGTCCTTCCAGGTGCCGGCGACGCCGCGCACCTGGGCCTGGCCGCCGAGCTTGCCTTCGGTGCCGACCTCGCGCGCCACGCGTGTGACTTCGCCGGCGAAGGCATTGAGCTGGTCCACCATGGTGTTGATGGTGTCCTTCAGCTCCAGGATTTCGCCGCGCACGTCCACCGTGATCTTCTTCGACAGGTCGCCGCCGGCGACCGCCGTCGTCACCTCGGCGATGTTGCGGACCTGCGCGGTCAGGTTCGACGCCATCGAGTTGACGCTTTCGGTGAGGTCCTTCCAGGTGCCGGCGACGCCGAGCACGTTGGCCTGGCCGCCGAGCCGGCCCTCGGTGCCGACCTCGCGCGCCACGCGCGTCACTTCGCCGGCGAAGGCGTTGAGCTGGTCGACCATGGTGTTGAGCGTTTCCTTCAGCTGAAGGATCTCGCCCGAGACGTTCACGGTGATCTTCTTCGACAAGTCGCCGCCGGCGATGGCGGTCGCGACGTCGGCGATGTTGCGGACCTGCGCGGTCAGGTTCGACGCCATGAAGTTGACGTTGTCGGTGAGGTCCTTCCAGGTGCCGGCCACACCGGGCACTTGGGCTTGGCCACCGAGCTTGCCTTCGGTGCCGACCTCGCGCGCGACGCGCGTCACTTCGGACGCGAAGGAGTTGAGCTGGTCCACCATGGTGTTGATGGTGTCCTTCAGCTCCAGGATCTCGCCGCGCACGTCCACGGTGATTTTTCGCGACAGGTCGCCGCGCGCCACGGCGGTCGTCACGTTGGCGATGTTGCGGACCTGTGCGGTAAGGTTGCCGCACATCGCGTTCACGGAGTCGGTGAGGTCCTTCCATGTGCCGGCGACACCGGGCACGATCGCCTGTCCGCCGAGCTTGCCGTCGGTGCCGACCTCGCGCGCCACGCGCGTCACTTCGGAGGCGAAGGAGCGGAGCTGGTCCACCATCGTATTGATGGCTTCCTTGAGCTGAAGGATCTCGCCGCGAACGTCGACGGTGATCTTCTTGGACAAGTCGCCGTTGGCGACCGCGATCGTCACCTCGGCGATGTTGCGAACCTGGTTGGTCAGGTTGTTCGCCATCGAGTTGACGCTCTCGGTCAGATCCTTCCAGACGCCGGTCACCTCCGGCACCTGGGCCTGGCCGCCGAGCTTGCCTTCGGTGCCGACCTCGCGCGCCACGCGCGTCACCTCGGAGGTGAACACGCCGAGCTGCTTGATCATGGTGTTGACGATGGTCGCCGACTGCAGGAATTCGCCGCGGAGCGGACGACCATCGACGTCCAGCTTGACGGTCTGGAGCAGGTCGCCTTGCGCCACCGCCGCGACCGCGCGCGTCACTTCGCGCGTCGGCCACAGGAGGTCGTCGATCAGCGTGTTGACGGAGCCTTCCATGTCGGCCCAGGAGCCGCTGGCGAGGCTGAACTTCACGCGCTGGCGGGTCTTGCCCTCGCGCCCCACGACCTGACCGACCAGCTCCAGCTGCTGCGCCATGCGCTGGTTGGCGGCGATGATTTCATTAAAAGTGTCGGCGATCTTGCCGTCGATACCGAGATAGTCCCCGCTCATCCGCACCGAAAAATCGCCGCTGCGCATGGCCTGCAAGGCAAGTAGCAATTCCGGCCGAGAATCCGGGTCCGACATATCGTTGGTTTTTGGCTTTGGGCCGCGACGACCGGAGCGTGATGCAGTTCCGGGATCGAGGTCGCTCATACTGATTCCCCCGCAGCGTCGGCCGAATCCAAGGCGTGACGCGATTGTCAAAATAGAGCGTCAGCCAAATTCGAAATCAAGCGCCAAGGTTTTGACGCTAGGAATTGGAACCTGCCATGCTCAGCCCGGCAAAAGTAACGACCACGATTGCCAATGGTTCCATCCGGTTCAGAAAAAGCCGCTCCGAGCGCCGGCCTTTGGGCCAGCACCAGGGTTCTTCACCGTCCCAGGAACGGAGGATCAGTCCCGAGGTTAGCCCGCAACCCCAGGGAGATCGCATATGAGAGCCGGATTGGCCGTCCTTATCCTCACATTCTTTGCCGCCGGATCGGCGCTGGCACAAACCGGCGCTCCCAGCGGACGCGGGGCTGTGACCGGCGACCCCGCCGCAAGCTCCGCCACGCCACGCGCGGATCCGCAGACCACGGGGACCGCATCCAGATCGAACCCGAGCGGCAGCGGCACCTCGACCTCGGGCGGCAGGGACGACAACGGCGATGCCGGCCGGGACAAGATGCCCGAGAGCAATCGCACGGTGCGGCCGGAGAGCCAGCAGCATCATCCGGAAGACAAATAGAGCTGCTATTTGTCCGCCATGGTGCGCGCCGCATCCTTCACCTGCGAGCGCAGCATCGGCAATTGCTCGCGCGCAAAGGTGGCGAGCGCAGGATTGTCGGGCGCTTTCAGATAGCGCTCGAGCAGGCTGATGGCGGATTCATATTCGGGGATTTGCGCGGCATAGAAGCTTCTGACGTAAGTTGGTCCGTCGGCATTTTCGGGCTCGGCGAGGCTTGCGCTCACTGACGTCGTCTTGCCGGCATGCGGCTCCGCACCGATTGCGTCCTGAATCTGCTTCAGGGCCTTGTCGCGCTTGCTCGCCTCTTCGGCGCGCAGGGCCGCGAGATTTTTCACCTCCGCATTGCCTTTCAGGTCGGTGCTTTCCAGCAGGCCCTGCTGGAAACGGCTGAAGGTGTAGAGACCGGTGATGACATCGGTTGCGGTCGGCACGCGGTCGCCAGCCGTTCGCTCACCAGTGCTGTCGGCGAACGCCGAGGTGCTGATGAACGCAACGATGATCGCGACGAGAATCCTCATGACTCTCCAATGACCGATGACGTGCGAAGTTCCCTTGCGTTACGATCCGGTAAGGGCGGTTGCAGGGCGGGAGTTCCGTCCCCAGATCTTCTCCATGAAACAGTCTGACCTTTTCAGGGATAACGCCGAGAACTGCCTGCAGCTCGCCGAGCGCGCGGAAGGGCAGCCCGCCCACAATCGCTATTTGCGCATGGCGAATGCCTGGACCGCATTGGCGAAAGAGCAGGACTGGCTCGACGGCGAAATCCCGCCTGTAACGGTCCGCGTCCTCCAAACGCAGGATGCGTGAGCGTTCCCGTTTTCGCAGATCTGCGTGTGAGACAGCTCACGGAATGCAAGCGACCAATTCAGGATCATCCACGAACAGTCGATCGCGTCGATATTTGATTCCAGAAGGAGGTTTTGCGATGGCTCCACGTCTGGCTCTTCTTTCACTCATTTTCGCCTTTGGCGTCTCGGTTGCGTTCGCGACGGTGACGACAGTGCGGCAGGTGCATCTCGAGAAGGCATCGGCTGCGGTCCACGCTGTGCATAGTTAGCGCTGCGGGCCTCTCGCGCTGGAACATTCGTTGTGCCGGCGCGTAACCGCTTCGAGACATCAGCAGAAGCGAGAGGATATCATGGCGCATTCCGACCACGGCATCGTCAAGGACAAGCGCGCCGAGGAGCAGCCGCGCGACAAGCAACGCGCGCAGACCGTGCACAAGACGGATCCAAAGGGTTCGTCGTCGCGCGAAGCGACGCGCGATCCCAAGCTGAACGACAACAGCAAGACGCCGGGCTCCGGCATGACGCCGGATGATTCCGGCGCTGCGCCGAGCGGGTAAAGCGCGCTCGGCGGTAGACGATTTCTCGCGAGGAACGAATCCTCGCGCGACGAGTCGACAGGATGCTTCCGGCTGTCATGCCCCCGGTGCGCTGGAAGCAATCTCCAAGGACGGCCCTGGCACCTACCGTGCCGGGGCCGTTTGCTTATGGATGGCCGCTATGGATCAGTTTCGTTACCGCTGTCAGGATCGCGCTGGGTGTGTCCGTCAGGGCCGCGGCCCAATACGCCGTAGTTGCTCGATTTGACGCCGGCTTGCGCGTCCACGCCCACGGCCGCCAGTCCGAACTTGAGAAGTTCGCGGACCGCGGCGGCCCGTGTCGGCATGCGATGTTTGAACCGGAAATCGTCAACAGCAGCCAGCTCGTCCGGTGAGAGCATGACCTGAAGGCGCTCGGCGCGAAGGTCTTTCATGGTTGAGCACTCAGATTGTGCAAGTTGAGTAGATTACTCAATGATCTAACTCACCGGGAGTTCCACAAGAGTCCACAAAATCACCAAATGAGTAAAAACATACAATAAAATCAATAGGTTATATTGAAACCACTCTTTCGATCGCGCATTCTCTTGGGGAGGGAGAGAGGCCATGACCGAGGAAGTCAGGTTACCCCGCAAGCTTTCCGAAGAGCCCGAGGCGCCCAAGCCGGTGCGTCCGAGTCATCAGAAGGTCATCGATCAAGTCGAGCGCTGGGCCAACAGCCCCGGGCTGCAACCACCGAGGACGGAAGATGCGAAGACGATCTGAGCCGCATACATTCGAACAACGTCTCGAGGCAGAGAAACTGCGGCTCGAGCATGAGCTGTCGGGCCTGCCGGACGGACAGCGGCGCAATTCTGTTCTGGCGCGCATCGATCAGCTTCAGACCGCTGCCGCGATGCACGAGTTCCTGATGTTACGGGAGGCCGCGGCCCCACACTGACCGCGCCTCGCGTCCGCGCTCCCTGCGGCGTGCGGTGACGCGAAGCTTCCGCCTCAGCCACCATGCCGACACCGAAACCAAGACCCAGGCCACAATGGCGGTGGCGAACGCGCCGACGACGCTTGCCGATACCACGACATAGAACGCGGCCGCGAACGCTGCGAGGCCGATGCTCCCAAGGCCGGCGCCCGCTGCGTCCAGCGCTGCTGCCTGCTGCCCGCGTCTGCGTCCGCTGAAACCCGCCTTCTCCCTGGTGCGGCGCTCATGGCTTTCGATCAGTGTTGCGCTCGCGCAGAGGATGACGGGGAGCGCGAGGAAGAGTCCGCCGACCGAGACGCCGAAGCGCGCGCCCATGACGCCCGCGAACACTGTCGCGAGGCCTCCGAGCAGGAAGCGAACGCCGTATTCATACCAGCGCGTTCGCTTGAGCGCCGAGGGTGACAGCTTGATCAGCATCAGGCGGCACCTCCAAGTTCGGTCCCTCCAAGACCGGAACCTCCGAGAGCCGCGAGCAGGCCGAAGGCGACTGCAAGCCATACGGCAAAAGCGATGATGGTGGCGGGCAGCGCCGCGAGCCGAAATCTCATCAGAAGACGGCAGACGGCGAGGCTGTAGCAGGCGAGGGCGACCGCGCCGTAGATCATGGTCCAGCTTTCGGCCGCAACGTATTGCGGGCCGTGCTGAACGACCGCGATACCGAGCGTGGCGAGCGCGACCGATGGCGCGGCGCCGAAGAGGCCGCCAAAACTCTTGGGCTTGAGCATGTCACCGAGGATTGCGAAGGCGGATACGATCACGCCGCCGGCGATGAAGCGCAGAACGTATTCGGTCATGGTCGCCTCCGCCGCTCCGCGGGCTTGCAGTTCCGCCTTGCCAGCGCGCACGGCCTCAGCAGCCGCTCGACCGCCACGCCAAGGGCGAAGCCTGCGACGACGTCGCTGGCCCAGTGCGCGAGCAATGCCACGCGCGTCAGCGACAGAGCCGCCGCTATGGACCGCACGAGACGGCGCCGGGCAGGTGGCAGCAAGCCGGCCGCGGATGCCAGCGCGCCCATGTGCACGGCATGGCCCGACGGGAAGGCGTCGCGCGGCCGCCCGGAGAAAGGGATGCCGCGACGATGGCCTCGCACGGTCAGCCGGTCGGGCCTGACCTGGTCAAAGGCGGATTTCAAGATATGGGGCAATAACGCTGTCGCCAACGACACCGCCAGGATGTGGTCAGCGGCGCGGCGCTCTTGCCGAGGTCGAAGCCGGGTGTAGAGCCAACCCGCAGCGGCGAGGGCGAGGAGCACATGCTCGTCCGCGCCCCAGGTCAGCGCTTCGGCGGTCTGCTCCAGCTCCGGGTTGGTATGATCCGCGATCTCGTCCGCGATCGCGATGTCGATCCGTGTTGGTTTGACTGTTACAAGCGCCATCGGTCTGCGGCTGGCGAAACGATCTCCATGACAGTTTTGTAAAGCTCGGATGCCGATGATGGTTCCTGAGCCTTACGGCTGTCCCGATCCGTCCGCGGAGCCATACACCTGGCCCGTCGCATAGCTCGCATCGGCTGCGGCAAGCTGCACATAGATCGAAGCGAGCTCGGCGGGCTGGCCGGGGCGACCGAGCGGCGTCATGCGATGATTACCTGGACTGCCCGACGCTAGGCGCCTTGCCGAGCTCCTTGGCCATCTCGAGATGATGCTTGAGTGCCGGCAGCGTCTTGCCGGCCCAGTCCTTCAGCGCCGAATTGTCACCACCCTTGGCGTAGCGCTCGAACAGCGAGACCGCGTCCTCGTGTGCGCTGACCTGGTAGGAATTGTAGTCCGAGCTGAAATCCTTGCCCGTAGCGCCCTTGAGCTTGTCGAGCTTGCTCTGGTGCGAACTGTCGATCGCCGTCGGCAGGGTCGCCTGCACCTTGCCGTCGCCGACGAGACCTTTGAGCTCGCTGCTGGTCTTGGTGTGGTCGGTCACCATCTGCTGCGCGAAGGATTTCTCCTGCGCGGTGCCCTTCTGCCCGGCGAGCTTGCTCGATTCGATCTCGAACATGTCGCTGATGGCGACCTCCTTGACGAAGTCTGCGGTTGCAGGCGCGACGCCGAGCACGGAGTTGACGCCGGTCTTCTCGCCGAGCGACTGGGCGAGGGCAGGGCCTGCGAGAAGCACGCAAGCAATGGCGATGGCGGTACGTTTCATGGTCCGGTCCTCTGGATTGGCGGCGCGGTCGCTTGCCGCGCGGGTTGTTGCGCCAACACAGCCTCCAGACCGAAGTTCCTAATCCGTCGGATGGCGACCGGTGCGCGGATTGATCGGATCGGTCGGCTTGCGCCGTAGTCTCTCAGGCAGGAACGGTTCTGCGGGCGAGGCCGACGGATCAGCGCGCACATCGGCGTGTCGCTGCGCACGCTCATGAGGGGTCTGGTTGGTGTTGATCTGTCGCTTCACGTCGACGCCATCGACGGGGTCGTTGACGCCATGCTGGATGTCGCGGAAGTCGCTCATGGTTCACCTCATTCCCGGTTTCCTGATCTCGACATTGAGAACGGCGCGTTTTCCGTGATGTTCCTGTTCGGCCGCGAGATGTCGCACCTGCACCCAGGAACGATCACCCCTTCACGCAAGTTGATCCGTACATTTTCTGATTGGAGAATCGAGATGTTGAATCAAGGCGAGTTGGACCGCACCGAGATGGGCAGGTTGATCGGCAGCGACAAGGTCGAGGGAACGTCGGTCTATGGCGCTGATCGCAACAAGATCGGCGCGATCGAACGCGTGATGATCGACAAGGTCAGCGGCAAGGTTTCCTACGCCGTGCTCGGTTTCGGCGGCTTCCTGGGCCTCGGCAACGACCACTATCCGCTGCCTTGGCAGTCGCTGAAATACGACACGGAGCTCGGCGGCTACGTCACCGCGATCACCGCGAAGTCGCTCGAAGGCGCGCCGAAATATGGCGAACGCAGCGACTGGAACTGGGGCGATGACGCCGCGGTCCGCGGCATCAACTCCTATTATGGCGTTCCCTTCGCTTGAGCGGCGAATGGAAAGGGAGCTTCCCATGAGCAAGGAACGGCCCACCGACGATCCCCGGCGTCAGACTGACTGGGGATCGCACACCCAGACGAACAAGCCCTGGAAGGGAAATCCGGAGAAGGAGCAAAAGTCGGGGGAGGCAAAGCCCGACCTCGAGAAGTGGCAAGAGACGAAGACGCACTGAGCAAGGTGTGCGACGACAGCATCTACATGAGCGCGGCACCCACGGTGCCGCGCTTTTTCTTTTGAGCAGTGCAATCACGAATGACAGCGGTGCTCTCGAAGGCCGGAACCATGCTCTGGGGCTGTCGTTGGGCTCGCGGCGCGTGAGCCGGCCTTGGCCGCTCCGCCGCCAGTTCAGTCCCTGGAAAGGTGTTCACCGTGGATGCTCAGACACGGGAGCGTGGGCCATCTGCGGAGCAGCCGCAGAGGGCGAAGGAAGCTCCGAAGACATCTCCTGATCAGGCCCGCGACGCCAAGGACCAGGAGCCCGCGAACACGCCCTCGCTGCGCGATCGGCTTCGCGAGCACTGGTTGCTGGCAACCGTCGGCGCCATCATTTTTCTCGCGGTCCTGATCGGCGGTCTGCTCTACTGGCTCGAAGTTCGCCACTACGAATCCACCGATGACGCCTTCGTCGCCGCGCGCAGCTTTTCCGTAGCCTCGAAGGTTGGCGGCTACGTGACTGACATCCCGGTCACGGACAATCAGCATGTCAATGCCGGCGACCTCATCGCCAAAATCGACGAGCGCGATTACCGGATCGCCGTAGACCAGGCTACGGCACAGGTTGCCGTCTCCAGGGCGAACATCGACAATGTCCAGGCGCAGATCGTTTCACAGCAGGAGCAGATCAAGCAGGCCGAGGCGCAGCTCGAACAGGCGCAAGCCCAGCTTCAGTTCTCGCAGGAGGAGTTCGCGCGTGCCCAGGACCTCGTCGAGAAGGGCGCCGGCACCGTGCAGCGCCAGCAGCAGACCCGGTCCGATCTTCAGGCGCAGCAGGCCAACACCGAGCGCGCCAAGACCGCAGTGACGGCCGCGCAGGTCGGCATCAAGACGCTGCAGGCGCAGCTGGAAGGGGCCAAGGCGCAGCTCCAGCAGTCGCAGGCGCAACTCGATCAGGCCAAGCTGAACCTGCACTACACCAACGTCGTTGCCGCGCAGTCCGGCCGGGTCGTCAAGCTCTCGGGCGCCAAGGGCACGTTCGTCACGGCGGGGCAGAGCCTGATGATGTTCGTGCCCGACGAGGTCTGGGTCGTCGCCAACTACAAGGAAACGCAGCTCAACGACATGCGTCCGGGCCAACCCGTCGAGATCCGTATCGACGCCTATCCCGGGCGCAAGCTCACGGGACATGTCGATTCCGTGCAGCCGGGCTCGGGCACGGCGTTCAGCCTGCTGCCGGCGGAGAACGCCACCGGCAACTACGTCAAGGTGGTGCAGCGCGTGCCGGTGAAGATCGTGGTCGACAACTGGCCGGCCGATCTGCCTGTTGGTCCCGGCATGTCGGTCGTGCCCTGGACCAGGGTGCGATGACGGACACCACACAAAACGGCGCCTCCGCAGGCGGCTGGTCGCCGGAGCGCTCGGCGGCCGGCGGGCACAATCCCTATCTCATCGCCTTCGTGGTCTCGATCGCGACCTTCATGGAGGTGCTCGACACCACCATTGCCAATGTCGCGCTGCGCCACATCGCCGGCGGCCTTGCCGTCGGCATCGACGAGAGCACCTACGTCATCACCAGCTATCTCGTCGCCAACGCCATCGTGCTGTCGATCTCCGGCTGGCTGTCGACCGTGATCGGCCGCAAGCGATTTTACATGATATGCGTGGCGACGTTTTCGATCGCGTCGCTGCTGTGCGGCTTCGCCTGGAATCTGGAAGCGCTGGTGCTGTTCCGCATTCTCCAGGGCCTCGGTGGCGGCGGCATGGCGACCAGCGAGCAGGCGATCCTCGCGGACTCCTTTCCGCCTCACAAGCGCGGCCAGGCCTTCGCGATCTACGGTGTCGCGGTGGTGGTCGCGCCCGTGATCGGCCCGACACTCGGCGGCTGGATCACCGATACGTACAGCTGGCACTGGGTGTTCCTGATCAACGTGCCGATGGGAATGCTCTCGCTGTTCCTGGTCGGCACGCTGGTCAAGGAGCCGTCGGGCGCGGAAGAGGAGCGTGAGAAATTGCTGAGCAAGGGCCTGCGTGTCGATTATATCGGCTTCGCACTCGTCGCGATCGGGCTCGGCTCGCTCGAATACGTGCTCGATGAAGGCCAGCGCAGCGACTGGTTTGGCTCGAACGTGATCGTGTTCTTCGCGGTGCTCGCTGCTGTCTCCCTGATCGTGCTGATCCCGTGGGAGCTGACGCGTGAGGATCCCATCGTCGACCTCCGCCTGCTCGGCCGGCGGCAGTTCGCCGCCTGCTTCCTGGTCATGCTCGGCACCGGCGCGGTGCTGATCTCGACCACGCAGCTCCTGCCGCAACTGCTCCAGACCGAGTTGAACTACACCGCCATGTTGGCCGGCCTTGCGCTGTCACCGGGCGGCATCGCGACCCTGGTGCTGATGCCGGTGGTCGGGCGCCTCGTCAGCACCGTGCAGCCGAAATATCTCATCATGCTAGGTGCCGCCATCGTCGCGTTCTCGATGTGGCATCTCACCGGGCTCACCGGCGACATCACCTACGGCTATGCCGCGCTGTCGCGCATCTTCCTCGCGCTGGGCCTGCCATTCCTGTTCCTGCCGGTGACGACCGCGTCCTATGACGGTGTGCCGCCTGACAAGACCAACCAGGCTTCCGCGCTGATCAACGTCGCCCGCAACATCGGCGGCTCCATGGGTGTTGCGCTCGCGCAGACTGTCCTGGCGCAGCGCCAGCAATTTCATCAAAGCCGCCTGATCGAGCACGCCGCGCCATCCGACCTCGGTTACCAGCAGACCATCGATGCGATGACACGCTATTTTCAGGCGCAGGGTTCGAATGCGAGCGACGCCGCGTCGCAGGCGGTCGCATGGGTCGGCCGAACCTTGCAGCAGCAGGTGGACTTCCTCGCCTATATCGACGTGTTCTGGACGCTCGCGATCGTCGCTGTGCTGATGATTCCGACGGCGGCGGTGCTGCGTCCGATCGATCTCGGCGCGCCGGCGCGGGGGCATTGAGGAGAAGGGCGCTGCCTGTCCCCGTCATTGCTTCGTCGCAAGAGCGCCTCGCAATGACGGCGTTTGAGAAGCGCGCCGCTCACCCCACCGCTTCCCGCCGCCCCGGCCCCGCATGCACATGTACCTGTTTCGCATGCAACGGCTCGCCGCATTCCGAGCACACCATCACCGGGTCGAACTGCTTGCCGCAGGTCTTGTGCTCATGCAGCAGCGGGCGGCCGCGCTCGTCGCCCATGTGGGTATCCCCCCAATGCACCATCGCCATGATGATCGGGTAGAGATCGAGGCCCTTCTGCGTCAGGATATATTCGTAGCGCTTGGGCGCTTCGGAATAGGGGACGCGGCGCAGGATGCCGAACCGCACCAGCTTCTTCAGTCGCTCCGAGAGCAGGTGTCGCGTGATCTGGAGCGAGGACTGGAATGCCTCGAACCGGCGCACGCGCAAGAAGCAGTCGCGCAGGATCAGCAGCGTCCAGCGGTCGCCGACCACCGCGACGGTGCGGGAGAGCGAGCAGGGCTCCTCGTCCAGCGTGTCCCACTTCATGATGCGGTCTCCGGCTCGTCCCTTTAAGTCTGAAAAAGGAACTGACTTGAATGATCAGAGATATTCGTAGTTCAGCCTAGCATTAGGCCGGATGGTTTGACAGTTCTATTTTAGAACTGTAGCCTTCTGCCCAACACACGATTGCTCTCACCGGAGGAGGCGACCTTGCCCAAGCGAAACGCGACAGCAGCCGTGATCGGGGCCGGCGATTTCATCGGCTCCGAGATCGCCAAGAAATTTGCCGCAGAAGGCTTCACGGTCTTCGCCGGCCGCCGCAACGGCGACAAGCTCGCGCCGCTGGTGAAGGACATCGAGGCTTCCGGCGGTGAGATCCACGCGCGCTCGCTCGATGCGCGCAAGGAGGAGGAGGTTGTCTCCTTCCTCAACGACGCCGACCAGCGTGCGCCGCTCGAGGTCTGCATCTTCAACGTCGGCGCCAACGTCAATTTCCCGATCCTCGACACCACCGAGCGCGTCTTCCGCAAAGTGTGGGAGATGGCCTGCTATTCCGGTTTCCTCGCAGGGCGCGAAGCGGCGCGGCTGATGCTGCCACGCAATGGCGGCAACATCTTCTTCACTGGCGCGACCGCATCCTTGCGCGGCGGCAGCGGCTTTGCCGCCTTTGCCAGCGCCAAATTCGGCCTGCGCGCGGTGGCGCAGGCGATGGCGCGCGAGCTCGGGCCGAAGAACATCCACGTCGCCCATCTCATCATCGATTCCGGCGTCGATACCGAGTGGGTGCGGCAACGCCGGCTCGAAGCCCTCGGGGCGAATGCGCTGGACAATCCCGATCTCCTGATGCCGCCGTCGTCTGTCGCGGATGCCTACTGGCAGCTCTATCAGCAGCCGAAGAGCGCCTGGACCTTCGAGATGGAGATCCGCCCGTTCGGAGAGAAATGGTGACCGCGGCGTGGGACTGCGGCTAGACTGACCACAACACAAACCGAAATCCGGGAGGAAGCTTACGTGAAGACCGCGATCACCGAACTGTTCGGCATCGAGCACCCCATCATCCAGGGCGGCATGCATTTCGTCGGCTTTGCCGAACTCGCCGCCGCGGTCTCCAATGCCGGCGGGCTCGGCATCATCACCGGCCTGACGCAGAAGACGCCGGAGCTGCTCGCGAAGGAAATCGCGCGCTGCCGCGACATGACCGACAAGCCGTTCGGCGTGAATCTCACCTTCCTGCCGACCTTCTCCGCGCCGCCTTATCCGGAATACATCGCGGCCATCGTCGAAGGTGGCATCAAGGCGGTGGAGACGGCGGGCCGCAGCCCGGAGCAGTACATGCCCGCGCTGAAGGCCGCCGGCATCAAGGTGATTCACAAATGCACCTCGGTCCGCCACTCGCTGAAGGCCGAGCGCATCGGCTGCGACGCCGTCAGCGTCGACGGCTTTGAGTGCGGCGGCCATCCCGGCGAGGACGACATCCCGAACATGATCCTGCTGCCGCGGGCGGCGGAGGAACTGAAGATTCCGTTCGTTGCCTCCGGCGGCATGGCCGACGGCCGCAGCCTCGTCGCGGCACTGTCGCTGGGCGCCGCCGGCATGAACATGGGCACGCGTTTCATCGCCACCAAGGAAGCGCCGGTGCATCAGAACGTGAAGAACGCGCTTGTTACGGCGACCGAGCTCGACACCCGCCTGATCATGCGGAGCCTGCGCAACACCGAGCGCGTGCTGAAGAACGCCAATGTCGATCGCCTGCTCGAGATCGAGCACGAGAAGGGCGACAAGCTCAAGATCGACGACATCCACGACCAGGTCGCGGGCGTCTATCCCAGGATCATGCTGGATGGCCAGATGGACGCGGGCGCCTGGAGCTGCGGCATGGTCGCGGGCCTCATCCGCGACATTCCCTCCTGCAAGGAACTCGTCGATCGCATCATGTCTGAGGCGGAACAGATCATCCGCAGCCGCCTGATGGGGTTCCTCGATGGGACAGGTGCGGCGCGAAAAGTCGCCTGACACCGGCAAACTTCTTAACCACGGCGGGAACTGCCCGCTGGAATTGCGCGCGACGCCTCCTAAATAGGGGTAAATTACCCCTTAATCAATTTCAGGAGGCGTCCGTGGTCCTGAAGAGCGTTCCTTTTGCAGCTGCCCTTGCCTTCGTGCTCGCATGGGGCGGCATCGCGCGCGCTGACGACTACAAGCCCGACGAATATCTCGGTCTCGATCTTTCCAAGGCGGTGCTGTCGCCGAAGCGGCTCGGGCCCGAGACGCAATTCGCTCCTGTCGCGTTGGAGGCGAAGGGTGGCAACGAGGCGCAGGCCCGCGCCGAGCCGATCGATGTGCCGAAGAAGGTCGCCGCCGAACGCGTGCATGTGGCGGAGCCGAAGGTCGCGCATGCCAGGAACGCCCAGCCGCGCGGCGCTGCCCGCGCCAAGCTCGCGCATCGCCACGGCAATCCGCTGGACGCGCAGGCGAGGGATACCCGCATCCAGACCTGGCCCTGCCGCTCCGGCGGCATCTGCAACTGGCAGCGCTAGAGCGTAGCGGATCGGACCTAGATCGAGAGGCGAAGTCGCTTCACCTCGCCCCGCTTGCGGGGAGAGGTCGGATTGCATCGGAGATGCAATCCGGGTGAGGGGGACTCTCCGCGAGTCCGAATCTCACCATCCCCGCGGAGACTCCCCCTCACCCCAACCCTCTCCCCGCAAGCGGGGCGAGGGAGTGCACCTTCCTTGCGGCTGCATCTCGCCCGTCATCCGCGCGTCGCAAAACCGTCGGCGCGGAGTCAAAAAACCGTAAGGATAGGAGTCAAGGAGCGCAGGCACCTTCCGTCGCGATTCGACGAAGGTTTCCTGAATGGCAACGCTCCGCGCCTCGCGCGCATGGACCCGGCGGCAGTTCCTGGTCCGCTCGACTTCAAGTCTCGCCGTTTCCACGCTCGGCACACTCGCAAAGCCATCCATCAGCCGCGCCGCCGATCGCCCGCAGATCGCGGGCGGTATCCAGTCCGGCGACGTCTCGGATGGCTCCGCCGTGGTCTGGGCGCGCGCCGACCGGCCCGCGCGGATGCAGGTGGAGTATTCGACCGTCGAGAGCTTCAAGACCATCATCGCATCCGCATCGCGCGACGCGCTGCCCGATACCGACTTCACCGCAAAGCTGTTGCTGAACGATCTGCCGCCCGGGCAGGACATCTTCTATCGCGTGCGCTTCGACGACATCGCGAGCGGCATTGCCGGCGAAAGCCGTGTCGGCCATTTCCGCACCGCGCCGGCAGCGAGCCAGTCGATCTCGTTCGTGTGGTCGGGCGACGTCGCCGGGCAGGGCTGGGGCATCGACAGCTCGCGCGGCGGCTATCGCAGCTATCGCACCATGCTCAACAATCGCCCGGACTTCTTCATCCATTCGGGCGACCACATCTACGCCGACTGCACGATCCCTTCCGAACAGAAGCTGCCGAACGGCGAGACCTGGCGCAATCTGGTGACCGAGGAAAAGGCCGAGGTCGCGCACACGCTGGCGCAGTTCCGCGGCAACTACAAATACAATCATCTCGACGAGCATTTTCGCGCGTTCCACGCGGACGTCCCGATGTTCGCGCAGTGGGACGACCACGAGGTCACCAACGACTGGTCGCCCACCGGCAGCTATGACGAGGCCGGCTACGAGGATGACGGCACCCCGCGCCTCGTCTCACGCGCCCGCCGCGCCTTCTTCGACTTCATGCCGATCCGCGACATCGGCGCGCGGCAGGGCCGGGTCTACCGCAAGATCGCCTACGGTCCGCTGCTCGATGTCTTCATGATCGATATGCGCAGCTATCGCGACGACAGCTGGAATAAAGGTGACGACCATCGCGGCTGGATCTTGGGTATCGAGCAACTCGCCTGGCTGAAGCGCGAGCTCGCCGGCTCGCGCGCGACCTGGAAGGTGATCGCGGCCGACCTGCCGATCGGCCTCGTGAGCCTGGATGCCGTCGCACTCGGTAATGGCCAGCCGGACCGGCGCGAGCATGAGATCGCCGATCTCCTCGCCTCGATCAAGCGCGCCGGCATCCGCAACATCGTCTGGCTCACCGCCGACATGCACTACACCGCCGCGCACTACTACGATCCGAACAAGGCGCAATTCCAGGATTTTGAGCCGTTCTGGGAGTTCGTCTCCGGCCCGCTGCATGCCGGCACCTGGGGACCGGGCGAGCTCGACGACACCTTTGGCCCGGTCGCGATGTACCAGAACGGGTGCAGCGAAGCGCAGGGCGAGAATCTGGCGCCGTGCTTCGGCCTGCAGTTCTTCGGCCGCGTCGACATCGACGGCCGCAGCGGCGTCATGACGGTGACCTTGAAAGACGTCGACGATCGCGACCTCTGGTCGGTCGACATCGTGCCGCACCCGCAGGCCCGGCCGACCGTGGTCGCGCAGCATTCCTAGGGCATACGCAGGCCAATGCCGCCGCGCACGGGCCGGGGAGCGGTTTGCGGAGCTTCGGCGCGCGCATTCATCCAGGGCGGCATCTGCGGTGCGGTCGGTTGCCGGACAAAGAATTCCCCTTGCTTGGGCGAGCCGGTATAGGCGAAGCCGTCGGCCTGCGCCGGCGCGGCGCTGGCGAGGGCGGCTGCCAGAGCAGTGATGGTCAAGATCGTCTTCATGGTCGTCTCCGTGTCGCGCGCGGCCAGAATGACCGCGACGGTGGGATGCTGACAGGAGAGGGCGCTGATCTGAAATGCCGTTTGGCTGTCGCGGCGATACCCGTCGGCTATCTCGCTGACCCGATCTTGATTGGCCGCCCCGCGCCTCCCGCGCTATACTGTCTGCTCCCGCCATCTCTTTTCCATCACCGAAGAGTCTGTTCCCGCGGCCTCACCGCGTGCATCCGGCGGGCTGAAATATCTCAGGAGCCTGTTTCATGGACAATCTGAAGACACAGGGCATCAGCATGCCCAAGCTCGGCCTCGGCACCTTCCGCTTGCAGGGCGATGCCTGCCGCGCTGCGGTCGAGAGCGCACTCTCGATCGGCTATCGCCACATCGACACCGCCGAGATGTACGCCAACGAGGAGCCGATCGGTGCCGCGCTTGCAGCGGCCCGCCTGCCGCGCGCCGAGCTGCATGTCACCACAAAAGTCTGGCACGAGAACCTCAGCCCCGACGCGATCCGTCGCGCCTTCGATGCCAGCCTGCAGAAGTTGAGGCTCGACCATGTCGACCTCTATCTCGTGCACTGGCCGTCCAAGGCCGCGAACTGGGGCGCGGTGTTCGAGACGCTGATGAAGCTGAAGGAGGAGGGGCGCACGCGAGCGATTGGCGTTGCCAATTTCAACACGGCGCTGCTCAAGACCGTGGTCGAGGACATCAAGGCGCCGATCGCCTGCAACCAGATCGAATATCACGCCATGCTCGATCAATCGAAGGTGCTGGCCTATCTCAACGCCAGGTCGATCCCGCTGGTCGCCTATTGCCCGCTCGCGCAGGGGCGAATTGCATCAGATCCGGTGCTGGCCGAGATCGGCGCCAGGCACAACGCGACCGCGGCGCAGGTCGCGCTGAAATGGCTGCTCGACCAAAACGGCGTCGCTGCGATCCCGAAGGCCTCGCGACGCGAAAGCCAGCAGGCCAATCTCGATGCGCTCAAGATCGCGCTCGACGATGCCGACCGCAAGAAAATCGCGGCGCTGCCGAAGGACAGGCGTTGCGTCAACCCTGGCTTTGCGCCGGCGTGGGATTAGTCTTGTCTGATGTTTCGAACACGCAAAGAAATGGCCCCGCGAGGGGCCATTTCCGTGTTGCGTTGCGCGTTAGTCCCAGTGGTGACGGTGGCTGCGCTTGATCACCACGACCTTGTTGTCGCGATGGTGCCAGCCGCGATGCCAGCCGTGATCGCGATGCATGCCGTATTCGGCGCGGGCGCCGTACGGGCCGTGATGATGACCATGCTTGATCACCACCGTCTCCGCACTTGCCAGCGTCGGCGCAGCGATCACGAGCGCACCCAGAGCCGCAACCACATAACCAAGCTTCTTCATGCTGTCCTCCTCCAATTCAATGCAAATGAGAACGGCGCATGCGTGTGAACGTTCCGGGGGAAATGGAGGAGATTTCTGAACGGATATTCAGGGTGGTTAATCGCAGCGTTGCTGTGAAGGCGTCGGCGCGCCCGTCGCGACGTACTTGCCGTCCTTGATGGTGTACACACCGCGCTCGCTGCGATTGTAGATCGCGCGCAAGCTGCCTTGCTCTGATAGCAGCAGGCCGTATTCACGCGTCTGCCGTAGCGAGGGGAAGTAAACCATCACATTGAGCAGGCCTCCGGCATCGACCGTGGCGGACACCACTTCGTTCTCGTCCTTGGCTTCGCCGAAATCGCGCCGGTACATCACCCGGCCGTCCTTGCGGATCTCGTAAGTCAGGAGCGAGCCCTTGTCGCGGTCCGGCCGGGCCGCGCAATCGACCGCCCATGAGCCGAGCAGGCCCCATTGCTCGACAGTCGCCGCGAGCGTCTCGGCGCCGGCCGCGGGCGCGAACGCAATCCACAGCGATGCCGCCGTGATCCAGCGGCTCAAACAACGTGTCATCTCCTGAAAAACCCCGCCTCGAAGAATTCCAAAGTGTAGCATCCCGTTCGCGATCGTCCACGCCGGCTACCAATCGCGCGCGAATTTGATCCGCGTCAATGAGGTCGGTCATATCAAGGCTAGGATGGCGCTCCCGAAGGCGAAATTGGATAGACCGATGCTGAATCAAGTCATGGATTTCGCGGGCGAGGTGCTGCCGGGGAGCTGCGCCGTGCCGCCTTATTCCGAGACGGCGTTTCTGGCCGAGCTGGGCGAGCGCTTGAGGTCCTCGCGCGCGCGTTGCGAGCTGTCGCGCCGGGAGCTGGCCCGCCGGTCCGGGATTTCCGAGCGCTACATTGCCCAGATCGAGGCCGGCAAGGGCAACGTCTCGATCGTGCTGTTGCTGCGGCTGGCCTCCGCGATCCATAGCAGCCAGCCACAGGTCGCCTGAAGCCCTAGGCCCGCTTCTCCACGTTGGCGCTGCGGGCCGGCACGCCGAACTCCTTGCGACAGACCTCGGCCAGCACGGCGACGCCCTCGCGGATCTGCTGATGCGAAGGGCTTGCAAAGCACAGTCTCAGACGCGAGCTGGAATGCGTCTTGTTGGTCGACCATTCCGGTCCTGGATTGATCGAGACGCCTGCGGCGAGCGCGGCCTGATACAGTTTCAGCGTATCGACCTGGTCGGGCAGCTTCACCCAGAGGAAGATGCCGCCCTTCGGCTCCTCGAACTCCGCCGCCGTCCCGAACTGCTCGTTGAGGGCCTCCATCAGCGTGTCGAGCTTGGTGCGCAGCGCCTTCGTCAGTGCCGGCACGTGGGTCGCAAAATGCGGCTTGCAGTAGGCGGCCAGCACCATCTGCTCCAGCGCGCCCGAGCCGGCATCCGTCTTCAGCGCCAGCATCCGCGACATCACATCCCAGGGCGCGGCGATGAAGCCGACGCGCAGTGCCGGCGCGATCGACTTGGAGAACGAGCCGATGTGGATCACGCCGCCGTTCGGGCTCATCGCGTAGATCGCCGGCGGTCGCTGTCCCGACCAGACGAGATCGGCATAGCAATCGTCCTCGAAGATGGGCACGCCGTATTCCGCCGACAGCCGCAGCAACTCGGCGCGTCGGCTCTCCGGCATGATGCTGCCGGTCGGGTTCTGCACGGTCGGGATGGTGTAGATGTATTTGGGGCGGATGCCGCGGCCCTTGAGGTCGGCCAGCATCGAGGCCAGCACATCCATGCGCATGCCGTCCTTGTCGAGGGGGACGCCTACTACATTGACCCCGAGCCGCGCCAGGCGGGTCAACGAACCCTGATAGCTGTCCTGCTCGAAGATCACGGTATCGCCGCGCGTCAGCAGCGTCGCGTTGACGAGGTCGAGCGCCTGGAGCGAGCCCGAGACGATCATGAGATCGTCGACCGTGCAGTTGATGCCGGCGTCGCGCTTCAGTTTTGTCACCAGGAATTCGCGCAAGGGCAGGTAGCCCTGCGGACCGTGCGCCAGCCCGTAAGTGGCGAGCGAGCGGCCCTCGCGTTGCAGAGCCTGGTTGGTCGCCTCGATCAGGCCGTCGAGCGGCAGTTGCTCGGAATCGTTGTTGCCGCCGACGAAGCTGTACTTGGCAAGGCCCGTCCAGCGCGCAGAAGGGGCCGGCAGCCCTGCGGGAAACAGGGGTGCGAAATCGAAGCTGGACGTCATGGGGGCGTTCCTCGTTTCTGTTCTTGTTGAGCGGCCAGCGTTGCACCGGCCCGCTTGTTTTCTTTCTCGGGGGCCGCCCGGGTGGGCGGCCTTGCTTGTTGCCGGCCGTCCTGGTCGGACGGGCCTTACTTCTTCCCGACCGTCCTGGTCGGACGGCCCTGGCTGATGAAAGCGTAATGCGCATTGGCGACGCCGCCAACCATCAAGGCCTCGACCACCGGCTCGGCGATCTCGCCGGTCGCAGCCCAGTCGACGAGGAAGTTGGCCCCGGTCCCGCCGCGCACGTCGTCGGTCGGAATGAAGATCGAGATGGTGGCCAGAGGCTTCAGCGCCACCTGAGCCTTCAGGTAGGTCTCGACCTGCTTGCCTGTGGTGTCGAAATAGGCGATGCGTTTAACGACCAGCGGCTGGGTCTCGGAGGCGTTGTGCACACTCAGCGTCACCGAGAAATCGACACGCAGCTTTCCCTGGCTCATCGCGACGCTGGAATAGGCGGGCACGTAGAACCCGCCGGAGACGGCAAGTTCCTCCTTTGGCAGCGCGGTGAGCGAATCGGCAAAGTTTTGTTCGATATTGACCTTGGATTGAGCGGCTGCGGGCACGGCATAGGCAAGGGGGCATAACAGCATTGCTGCCAACAGCCCCTTCCGCATGTGACGAATTGCTCGCTTGCCGCACCGCAACCCGTCTCTAGGGTGCGGCAAAACGGACCAATTTGGCATGCACGAACTCATTCGCGACATCACTCTCTGTATTCTGTTTGCCTGGATGCTGGGCCTGCTCGCCCATTTCTCGCGGCAGCCGCTCATCCTGGCCTACCTTATCGCCGGCTTTTGCATAGGTCCATTCGGTGCCGGCTGGGTCAAGTCGCAGGAATCGATCAGCGTCATCTCCGAGCTCGGCCTGATCTTCATGCTGTTCATGATCGGTCTGGAGATCGACCTGAAGAAGATCGTGCGGGCGGGCAAGGTGATCCTGTTCGCGGCGGGCGGTCAGCTGCTCGGCGGCTGCCTGCTCGGGGCGCTGTTCTTCGCCGGCATCGGCTTGTCGTTCGGCGGCGGGCATTTCGATGCGGTCTATCTCTGCGTCGCCTGCGCGCTGTCGAGCACCGTGATCATCGTCAAGGTGCTCTACGAGAAACGCGAGCTCGACACGCTGCCCGGCCGCATCACGCTCGGCGTGCTGGTGCTCCAGGACATCTTCGCGATCCTGTTCCTGGCGGTGCAGCCGAGCCTTGCCAATCTCGAGGTCAGCGTCATCCTGCTCTCGATCGGCCGCGTCGCCGTGCTGGTGGCCGCCGCGCTGCTGGTCAGCCGTTATGTGCTGCCGCGCCTGTTCCATCAGATCGCCCGCCGTCCCGAGCTGATCCTGCTCGGCGCGCTGGCCTGGTGCTTTCTCGTCGCCGAGACCGCGGAGCGGCTGTCGCTGTCGCGCGAGATGGGCGCGCTGATCGCCGGCGTTTCGCTCTCGACCTTTCCTTACGCCCTCGACGTCACCGCCAAGGTCACGACGCTGCGCGACTTCTTCATCACGCTGTTCTTCGTCGCGCTCGGCATGACCATTCCCGTGCCCGGTCTCTCCGTGATCGGGCTCGCCTTGATGATCGCAGCGTTCACCGTGGTGAGCCGCCTCGTCACCACCTTCGCTCCGCTCTACCTGATGAAGCAGGGGCTGCGCGCCAGCCTGCTGCCGGCCCTCAACCTCGCGCAGATCTCCGAGTTCTCGCTGGTGGTGATCCAGACCGGCGTCGCCGACCATCATATCGCGGCCGAAACGGCGAATGCGGCCTCCTTCGCCTTCGTGGTGCTGGCGGTGCTCTCGACCTTCGTGATGACCCGCAGCGACGAGATCACCCGCTGGGCGATCGGCCCCCTGAAGCGGATCGGCCTGCGCGATCTCGACCACGGCAACGGCCATGGCGAGGAGGGGCACGAAGGCGGCCATGGCGAGGCCCGCCGCATCGTCATCCTCGGCTTTTTCCGTGCGGCGAGCGCGCTTCTCGCCGAGATCGAGCGGCAGACACCGGTGCTGCTCGAGCAGATCACCGTGGTCGACTTCAACCCCAATGTGTACCAGACCCTGGTATCGCGCGGCCTGCACGTGATCTATGGCGACATCAGCAGCGCCGACACGCTGCTCCATGCCGGCGTCGGCAAGTCCGAGATGATCATCCTCAGCGTGCCGGATGCGCTTCTGAAGGGCGCCAGCAACGAGAAGCTGGTCCGCCACGTCCGCACCCTCAATCCGACCGCCATGATCGTCGCCACGGCCGATCTCTTGTCGGATGTGGGCGAACTCTACGCGGCCGGCGCCAGCTATGTCACCGTGACCCGGCTCAGCGACGCTCATGAGCTGTTTACCGTGATCGAAGCCGCCCAGGCCGGCCTTCTGGCCGACAAGCGCGCCGAGCTCGATCAGCGGCTTGGCGAGCGGCGCGAAGTGCTGCCCTGACGGCGCCCGGCCGCCTTCCGGCCCGGCTATTTGCGCCTATATCTCTGGCATCTTCGGTGCAAGCCTGCCCCTGACAGGCCCGCCGCCCGGAATATGTGGTTGCGTCCAGGACACTAGCGCCCCGGCCCAAGTCCGGCTAAGCCTCCCGGCCATAACCGATAGAGATTGGGAAATGCCCGATAGCGTTCAGGAAGTCTTGCAGGCCTTTGCCCGCGGTGAGCTCGTGGTCGTCACCGACGACGAGGACCGCGAGGGCGAGGGCGATCTGATCGTCGCCGCCTCGCTCTGCACCGCCGAGAAGATGGCGTTCATCATCCGCCATACGTCGGGCATCGTCTGCGCGCCCGTGACCACCGAGGACGCGCGCCGCCTCCGGCTCGATCCGATGGTGGCCCACAATGATTCCGCGCACACCACCGCGTTCACGGTCTCGATCGACTACAAGCCCGACGGCGGCACCGGCATCTCGGCCGAAGAGCGCGCCTCGTGCTGCCGCGCGCTGTCCAATCCCAATGTCGGCGCCAACGACTTCGCCCGGCCCGGCCACATCTTCCCGCTGATCGCCAAGGACGGCGGCGTGCTCTTGCGCTCCGGCCATACCGAGGCCGCGGTTGATCTGTGCAAGCTCTCCGGCCTGCCGCCGGTCGGCGTCATCAGCGAGCTGATGAATGACGACGGCAGCGTGATGAAGGGCGAGCAGGTCGCCCGCTTCGCCGCCCAGCACAAGCTCAAGCATGTCACCATCGCCGACATGATCGCCTATCGCCAGGTGCGCGAGAAGCTGATCGAGCGGGTCTCGACCTTCGTCACCGAAAGCCCGATCGGACCGCTTCAGGGCTATGCCTATCGCTCGCCGTTCGATTCCATCGCCCACGTCGCATTCGTCTATAACGGCGTCGGCGACGGCAAGAACGTGCTGACGCGCTTCCACAAGCCCAACATCGTCAAGGACATTTTCACCGGCCACAAGCGCATGGCGGCGGTGCTCGAGCACTTCAAGAAGTCCGGTCGCGGCGTCCTGGTGTACTTGCGCGACGGTGCCGCCGGCGTCCCCGTTGCCCCGCTGCCCGATGAGAGCGCGACCGAGGCGGACCGCAACCGCCAGTGGCGCGAGGTCGGTGTCGGCGCGCAGATCCTGCGCGACCTCGGCGTCACCTCGATCCGCCACCTGACTTCCTCGGTGCACGACTACAAGGGTCTGTCGGGCTTCGGCATCGAGATCGTCGCCAACGAGCAGCTTGAAAGCTAGCGCTGTCATTCCGGGCTCGCGCGCCGTGCGTCCCCGGGATTCACGCAGACCCGTACTTCTGCAACGCAATTGCACTTGTTGCCGCGGCGCTTTAGTTTGTCGGGCAAATTTTTGACGGAACCAGACGAAAGGACGTTTCATGAGCGTGCGCCCTCAGGCCAAGGACAAGCCGGCTGCGGCTTCTTTCCAGTGGGACGATCCGTTCCTGCTCGACGAGCAGCTCACCGAAGACGAACGCATGGTGCGCGACACCGCCCGCGCCTACGCCCAGGACAAGCTGCTGCCGCGCGTCACCAAGGCCTATCTCGAGGAGAAGACCGACCGCGAGATCTTCAACGAGATGGGCGAGCTCGGCCTGATCGGCATTACGCTGCCTGAGGAATATGGCTGCGCGAATGCGAGCTACGTTGCCTACGGTCTCGTCGCGCGCGAGATCGAGCGGGTCGATTCCGGCTATCGCTCGATGAACTCGGTGCAGTCCTCGCTGGTGATGTACCCGATCTACGCCTATGGCGACGAGAACCAGCGCAAGAAGTACCTGCCGAAGCTCGCCAGCGGCGAGTGGGTCGGCTGCTTCGGCCTCACCGAGCCCGATGCCGGCTCCGATCCGGCCGGCATGAAGACCCGCGCCGAGAAGGTCTCGGACGGCTACCGCCTGACCGGCAGCAAGATGTGGATCTCGAACGCGCCGATCGCCGACGTGTTCGTGGTCTGGGCCAAGTCGGCCGCGCACGACAACCAGATCCGCGGCTTCGTGCTGGAGAAGGGCATGAAGGGCCTCTCCGCGCCGAAGATCGGCGGCAAGCTGTCCTTGCGCGCCTCGATCACCGGCGAGGTCGTGATGGACGGCGTCGTGGTTCCCGAGGACGCCCTGCTGCCCAACGTCTCCGGCCTGAAGGGCCCGTTCGGCTGCCTCAACCGCGCCCGCTACGGCATCTCCTGGGGCGCGCTCGGCGCCGCCGAGGACTGCATGCACCGCGCCCGCGAGTACACGCTCGACCGCAAGCAGTTCGGCAAGCCGCTCGCTGCGACCCAGCTGGTGCAGAAGAAGCTGGCGGACATGGAGACCGAGATCGCGCTCGGCCTTCAGGGCTCGCTTCGCGTCGGCCGCCTGATGGACGAGGGCAAGTTCGCGCCCGAGATGATCTCGATCATGAAGCGCAACAATTGCGGCAAGGCCCTCGACATCGCCCGCGTCGCCCGCGACATGCATGGCGGCAACGGCATCTCGGCCGAGTACCACGTGATGCGCCACGTCCATAACCTCGAGACGGTCAACACCTACGAGGGCACCCACGACGTCCACGCCCTGATCCTGGGACGTGCGATCACGGGCATCCAGGCGTTTTTCTGAGCCACGTATTCCGTGGCCGTTGTTTTACTCAGCTGTCATCGCCCGCCCCGTGCGCAATTGCGCACTAGGGCGGGCGATCCAGTATCCCGGAGACCTTGCCTTCGCCACCGGCGCCACGGCGTACTGGATACCCCGCCTTCGCGGGGTATGACGGCGAGTGTTGGGGCAGCAGTGCACAGGAAGTCTCATGTCCGACAACGACGACGTCCCGTTCAACCGCAACTTTCCGCTTAAAGCCGGCGTCGTCGAGGAAGTTCGTCCCGGCGTGCGGCGCGTGCTTTGTAACAATCCGAGCCCGTTCACCTTCACCGGCACGGTCAGCTACATCGTCGGCCAGGGCAACGTCGCGATCGTCGATCCCGGCCCGGACGACGAGGCGCATGCGGCGGCGCTGCTCGATGCGGTGCGCGGCGAGACCGTGAGCCATATCTTCGTCACCCACACCCACCGCGACCATTCGCCGAACACCGCGCGGATCAAGCAGGCGACCGGTGCGCCTGTTTATGCCGAAGGCCCCCACCGCGCCTCGCGCCCGCGCTTCGAGAGCGAGAAGCACAATCCGGAATCCGGCGCCGACCGCGATTTCGCGCCCGATATCAGGATCGCGCATGGTGACGTGGTCGAGGGCGACGGCTGGCGTCTGGAGGCCGTGGCGACGCCGGGCCACACCGCCAATCATCTCGCCTTCGCCTGGCCCGAGCGGAAATTCAACTTCGTCGGCGACCACGTGATGGGCTGGTCGACCTCGATCGTGGCGCCGCCCGACGGCTCGATGATCGACTACATGGAGTCGCTGGATCGTCTCGCCGCGCGCGAGGAGGATCTGTATTTCTCCGGCCACGGCCCCGAGATCCCGGACGGCCAGCGCTTCGTGCGCTTCCTGATCCGCCACCGCAAGGCGCGCGAAGCCTCGATCCTGCACCGTCTCGCCAAGGGCGAGACCGACATCCCGACCATGGTCCGCGCGATCTATATCGGCATCGACCCGCGCCTGACGACGGCCGCCGGCTATTCCGTCCTGGCGCATCTGGAAGATCTGGTCGCGCGCGGCGTGGTGACGACGAATGGCGATCCTGTGATCGGCGGGACGTACCGGATGGCCTGAGGGCGAGTAGCGAATGGGGAGTAGCGAATAGACGGTCTTCCACTCGCTATTCACCACTCCCCATTCGCCTGCTCATTTCTTCACCGTCTTCGCTGGTGCCTTCGGCGGTGCGACCGGCGTCTTCTTCACCGGTTTCAGCGCGTCGGCGTCGGCGGCGGTGTTGAGATCGTCGATGAATTTTTTGACGCGTGCGGCGTTGCTGCCGAAATCACTGTCGAAATAGCGCGAGGCCGAGCGGATATCGACACGGGAATCGTCACCGTCGGGCACGACCCGGATCGAGACGTCCTCGCGGAACCCCATGATCGGCGTCCGTGCCACCGCCTCGATGCGGCCGATGCGGCGCGGCGGCTGAGGCTCACGCTCGTCGATGACGAGCCATTTGCGCTTGATGACGAGCTGGCGCGCGATCGCATAGGCCCGATCGACCGGGATCTCCAGCTCGATCGGCTCGATGTCGGGATAGAACTGGCGCTGCTGCTCGGCCGAATAGAGGCCGGCATAGACGGCGGTGTTGGTGCCATCCCCGGTGCGCACGTGCGACAGCGCGTCGAAGCGCGGCGGGTCGATCGGGTTGGTGGTGATGTCGTAGATCGGAGGCAGCTTGCGGTATTGCAGGCCGAGATAAGCCGGATAAGCGAGGATCGCGCCGTCGATGAGGAAGGCGAGCAGGATGCGCGCCATGCCGCGCGAGCCGTTCTGCCAGATCGCGGCAAAGCCCGCGAGCCCAAACAGGATCGAGAGGCCGGCGATCGCGAGCCCGGCGAAGAACGTCATCAGCGCCGGTTTCATCTCCAGGAAGTCGAAGCGGACGATGATGATCGAGACCACCACCGCCACCACCGCGAACACGGCCAGATTACGCGCCCAGCTCGCGAGGCTGGACACGGGCTCCGACTGATAGGGAGTGGAAAACCTGCGGGCCATCGGGTGACGCTTCTGCCGGGTTTTGGGGGCGGTGCCGGCCGATTTGGCACGACGATGGGCCGTTGAGACCACGGCCCGGGGGCAAATTCAAGGGAGACCGGACTGTTACCGCCCGGACGAACCGTCATTCCGGGGCGATGCGAAGCATCGAACCCGGAATCTCGAGATTCCGGGTCTGGTCCTTCGGACCATCCCGGAATGACGGTGAGTGCTCCCCGTTACGCCGCGGCGTTCGGAAAGCGGTAATCCTTGAACTGGTCGCGCAGCGCCGTCTTCAGGATCTTGCCGGTGGCGGTGTGCGGAATGCCGTCGACGAAGGCGACGTCGTCGGGCATCCACCATTTGGCGATCTTGCCGTCCATGAACTTCAGGATGTCCTCGCGGCTGGCCTGCTGGCCCTGCTTGAGCTGCACGATCAGCAGCGGCCGCTCGTCCCATTTGGGATGGAACACGCCGATCACCGCGGCTTCCGCAACGGCGGGATGGCCGACCGCGAGGTTTTCGAGGTCGATCGAGGAGATCCACTCGCCGCCGGACTTGATCACGTCCTTGGAGCGGTCGGTGATCCGCATGTAGCCGGCCTCGTCGATGGTCGCGACGTCGCCGGTGTCGAAGAAGCCTTCCTCGTCGAGGATGTCAGTGTCGATGCGGAAGTAGGCCTTGGCGACGGCGGGGCCGGAAACTTTCAGGCGGCCGAAGGTCGTACCATCCCACGGCAATTCCTTGCCGGCATCGTCGGTGATCTTCATCTCCACCGCGAAGGGCGCATAGCCCTGCATCTGGAGCACGGCGAGTTTGGCATCGCCGGTCGCATTCTGGAACGGCGGTTTCAACGCCGCGACGCTGCCGATCGGGCTCATCTCGGTCATGCCCCAGGCATGGCGCACGTTCGAGCCCATGTCGAGGAAGGCCTTGATCATCGAGCGCGGCATCGCCGAGCCGCCGCAGATCACCATCTTCAGGTCCGGCAGCTTCAGATTGTTGGCGGCCATGTGCTGCAACAGCATCAGCCACACCGTGGGCACGCCCGCCGTGTGCGTCACCTTCTCGGTCGAGAGCAGCTCGTAGACCGAGGCGCCGTCGAGCTTGGCGCCGGGCATCACCAGCTTGGTGCCTTGCGAGGGGGCCGAGAAGGCGATGCCCCAGCTATTGGCATGGAACAGCGGCACCACCGGCAGCATTGTCTCGGACGCGCTGGTGCCGAGGGCATCGACATTGTTCGCC
Source organism: Bradyrhizobium sp. CCGB20 (assembly GCF_024199855.1). Taxonomy (NCBI): domain Bacteria; kingdom Pseudomonadati; phylum Pseudomonadota; class Alphaproteobacteria; order Hyphomicrobiales; family Nitrobacteraceae; genus Bradyrhizobium; species Bradyrhizobium sp. CCGB20. Next base: position 2,454,253 of record NZ_JANADN010000001.1, read on the forward strand.
ATCAGCGCATGCAGCACGTTGGAGCGATGCGAATACAGCACACCCTTCGGATCGCCCGTGGTGCCCGACGTGTAGCACATCGCGGCGGCCGTGTTCTCGTCAAAGTCCTTCCATTTGAAGTTGCCGTCGGCCTCCGCGATCCAGTCCTCGTAGGCGACCACATTCTTCAGCGTCGTCTGCGGCATGTGCGCCTTGTCGGTGAGCACGACGTAGCGTTCCACGCTCGGCAGCTTGTCGGCGATCTTCTCCAGGACCGGAACGAAGGTGATGTCGGTCATCACGATGCGGTCCTGCGCATGGTTGATGATCCAGGCGATCTGCTCGGGGAAAAGGCGGGGATTGACGGTATGGCAGATGGCGCCGATCCCCATGATGCCGTACCAGACCTCGAGATGGCGCCAGGTGTTCCAGGCGATCGTTGCGACACGGTCGCCGAGCTTGATGCCGTCGCGCTCCAGCACTTGCGAGACCTTGAGCGCGCGCTTGTGGATTTCGCCATAAGTGGTGCGATGGATCGGTCCCTCGACCGATCGTGTAACGACCTCCTGCTTGCCATGAATCCTGGCGGCGTGTTCGATGATCCGGTGGCAGAGCAGGGGCCAATCTTGCATCAAACCAAGCATTCCGTCGTTCCTCCGAGAATTCGCTGGGCGGGTTGTCGCTCTCAGCGCTGGGCCAAAGAATTGTCATGAGTTTTAGCCTGCCGGACTTTCGCCGCAAATGGTCTTGTCGCGGCTATATGTCCGCCGGCGCGGCAATGGTTACCGCCGCGCTGGGGCTGTCGCTTGTGCTCGCCGAGAGGGCAGAGGCGCGAAAATACGCATCGCCGTTCGATATCTTTGGCCTTGGTACGCCACGGCCGCGCGGATCGGTTCATCCAGCCAGGATACCTGCCAAGATACCGCTACCAAAACCGCGCCCGGAAGAGGCTCCCAAAGCGGCGGACGAGACCCCTCCGCAGACCGAAGCAAAACCTTCTCCCGACAAGCCGAACGCCACCAAGCCCGCCGAGGCCGCGCCGCCGCCCGAGAAGCAGGTCTCGGCCTGCCGGCTTGCGCTGACCGATGAGATCGCGGTCGCGCCGTCCATTCCGGATATTCGCGGCCCCGGTGCCTGCGGCGGCGAGGACCTGGTGCGGCTCGAAGCCATCGTGCTGCCGGACAAGCGCAAGGTGGCGGTCAAGCCGGCGGCTGTCCTCCGCTGCACCATGGCGTCCGCGATCGCCGATTGGATTCGGAAGGACATGGTGCCGCTGGCCACCAGCCTCGGCTCGACCATCAGCGATCTCGACAATTTCGACAGCTTCGAATGCCGGGGCCGTAACCGCGTCGTGGGGGCGATGCTGTCCGAGCACGGCAAGGCCAACGCGCTCGACGTCCGCGCCGTCAAGCTCACCAACGGGCAGTCGATCGGCCTGACCGACCGCAGCCTGTCGCGCGATGTGCGCGAGCGCGTGCTGCATTCGGTCTGCGCGCGCTTCTCCACCGTGCTTGGCCCGGGCTCGGACTGGTATCACGAGGACCACATCCATCTCGACCTGGCGCAGCGGCGCAACGACTACCGGATCTGCCAGTGGAATGTCTGGGATCCCCTGCCGCAGGTCGCTCCGCTGCTGCCGGCGGAGCGGCCCGAGGAGGCGCCGCCGCGCGAGGTCGCGGCCAAATCCGAGGCCAAGCCTGAGGCGAAGGACGGGGCTGATGACGAGGCGGCGCAGAACCCCCCTGCGCCTGCGGACAAACCGGCGGCCGACCGCAAGAAGGCCCAGCCGCACAAGCCGGCAACAAAAAAGCGCCGGTAAAACCGGCGCTTTTGAATGTCTGAGATCAGGAGATGATCAGTAGCTGCCCGCCTGGCCCATTTGGCCGCCGCCGAGCGCAAGGCGCGAATTGTAGGGCGAGTCGCCGTGCTTCGGCTCGAGCACCACGACGATGGTGCCGACCTTCACGCGATCATAGAGATCGATCGCGTCTTCGTTGGTCAGGCGGATGCAGCCTGACGAGATCGAGGCGCCGATATATTCCGGCTGGTTGGTGCCGTGGATGCGGAACAACGTGTCCTTCCCGCCGGAATAAAGGTAGATCGCGCGAGAGCCCATCGGATTGTCCGGGCCGGGCGCAACATAGGTCGGCACGCCCAGGCGCGAAATTTCGCCCGGGGTCGGATGCCAGGCCGGCCACTCGGTCTTGCTGCCCACCTTGGCGATGCCAGACCAGGCCATCGCCTCTTCGCCAACGGTGATGCCGTAACGGATCGCCTTGCCGCCATCCTGCACGTAATAGAGATAGTGGTTGTCGGAATCGACCACGATCGAGCCCGGCGATTCCTTGCGGTGGTAATCGACGATGGCGCGGCGGAACGGCTCGGCGACCGGGGTGTTCTCATACCGGACCTTGGCGAGGAGTTCCTTGTCCTTCGGCTTGAAGGCCTTGGTGTCGGTCGCCTCAAAATGTGTGGCCTGCATGCAGCCCGACAGCATCAGGCCAGCGGCCAAAATACCCAGCTTAACTTTCAGCGACGACATGATTTGGTTCCAATCGACAACAACATGCTTTCGTGGGGCTTGAGCGAGCCCAAACCACGACTCCGTTGGGTCCTATTATCGTTGAAATCTGCCACAATTCCAGCGCTTCGGACCTTTTCCCGCGCTGCGAGACCCGAGCTGTGGCTTTTTTGCCGCAAGTTTTGCAGCTTTGGGCTGATTTTTGGGCGTGGGATGCCGAACTGTCGATTCTGGGCCACGGTGCCGCCACAAATGCAAACGCTCCGTTAATGTGCTTGTCATCATGAACTTGTCAGAATCGCGCTAAGGGCTGTCAGTCTGTCGCAGGCCCCTGCTGGAGTTGTGCATGTTTTCTGTGTTCGTTCCCTCCGACTCCACTCTCAAGAAGGCCGTCGTCGAGGACCTCGCGGCGGTTCCGGAGCACGCGGTGTGGATCGATCTGGTCAACCCGACCGCGGCGGAGGACAAGGCGGTGGAGCGGCTCTCGGGCATCGCGATCCCGACCCGGGAGGACATGCAGGAGATCGAGATCTCCAGCCGCCTCTATATCGAGAACGGCGCGCGCTACATGACGGCGACGCTGATGTGCCACTCCGATACCGACATGCCCCGGACCACGGCCGTGACCTTCATTCTCGGCGACCACCGCCTCGTCACGGTGCGCTACGACCAGCCCAAGCCGTTTGCGCTGGTCGAGGCCAAGCTGGCCCGTTCCTGCACGCCTGCGATCACCGGCGAGATGGTGCTGATGGAACTCCTCGACGCCGTGATCGACCGCTGCGCCGACATCCTGGAGCGCTGCGGCGCCGAGATCGACCAGGTCAGCCACGACATCTTCGAGCCCGAGAGCGAGCGCCACGGCCACGCCAAGCAATATTCCCAGATCCTGATCTCGATCGGCCGCAAGGGCGACCTGACCTCGAAGGTTCGCGAAAGCCTGGTGTCGATCGGCCGCGTCGTCACCTTCCTGTCCGCGGTGGTGGAGGGCGTGAAATGGTCGAAGGACATGCGCGAGCAGCTCAAGACCATGCAGCGCGACGTGTCGTCACTGACCGACCACGCTTCCTATCTCTCCAGCAAGATCACCTTCGTGCTCGACGCCATGCTCGGCGTCGTCAATCTCGAGCAGAACAACATCATCAAGCTGTTTTCGGTCATGGCCGTTGTCCTGATGCCGCCGACGCTGATCGCCTCGATCTACGGCATGAACTTCAAGTCGATGCCGGAACTCGAATGGGTCCACGGCTATCCGATGGCGATCGTCATGATGCTGTTCGCCGCCATCGTTCCGTACTGGATCTTCAAGTGGAAGAAGTGGCTTTAATACCTACCGATACCTTACGCCGGTCGTAGAGACATGGCGGTTGGTGTCGCAGAATAGAGCGGGATTGCGGCCGCGCCGTGATGTGTGCGCGCCGCCCCAATTCCTCCGGTAAAATTTGAGCAGTGGGCTGAACGTTTGCGCGAAACTTGTCTGCGATAAGCAGCATGTTAGCCGCGAGGAACAGCCATGGTTGAAAAACACATAACGACGCCCCGCAACGTCATCGATCTGGCGAGTTATCGTCAGGTCCTGGCGAGCGGCAAGGCGCCGTCGTTGTCGGCACGGATGTGCCGGCACTGTGGTGCTCCGCTGCTCGATGGCGAGAACGACGACGACTGCTCGACTGCGTTGAACGTTGCCGCTCCAAGTGCTGCAGCTTCAAGTCTGCGCAAACGGTCGCGTCGGATTCGAGTCGATTGAGGACCGGAAGGAAGGGCGGGCGATCCAGGTCTTGCGGCGGCGTTGTCTGGATCGCCTTGCTTTCTGCCATTAGACGATTCAGCTAGCGCTTCACGATCTGCGCTGTCGAGACGATGGTCTCGGCGATGGCACTGTTGCGGCTGAACGAAGCCAGATGCCCCTCGACATCGCGCAGCATCGCCTCGACATTGTCGCCCAATGCATCCGGCGAAGACGACGAGTAGGTGAGTGTGCGCTGTGCGAGGTCTTGCACGCTGACCATGTGGCTTGTCTCGACCGTGACGAGTTCTGTGGGCTGAAAGGGGCTGCCGCGAAAGAATGCGGGAAGGTCGCGATGGGTCCGCGTGCCCTTGCCGGCCTCTTCCCAGAGCTTGGCCGGCGACCAGCGGCGGCGGATTTCATTGTAGCCGTCGAGCCATGGGTTGCGGCCGTCGGTGGCCGAGAACGAGGCGCAGACCAGGATCGCGCCGCCGCGCGCGACCAGCCGGTCGAGCAACGCAAGCGTCGCCTCGCGATCCATCCAGTGCAGGGCGCGCCCGATCGTCACGACGTCGAAGGTGCCGATGTCAGGGGCGAGCGTCTCGGCCTTGCCCTCGATCAGCGTGAGTGCTTGGCCTGCGGATGCAGCGGCGGCTCGCGCGGCGTCGAGCATGGCGGGCTCAGGGTCGACGCCGACGACGCGGCCGACATATCCGGCGAAGCCCAGCGCCAGCAATCCGGGGCCGGTGCCGAGGTCGATCAGGGCGCAGCGCGCGGACAGCCCAAGCTTCTGCGCGACGCTGCGAAAGAACTCGCTCGGGTAGGGCGGCCGCAAATGCTCGTAAAGTGAGGCTGTGCTCGCGAACCGGCCCATGCATCGCCCTGCGTGCTTTGCCTACACGTGCTGGCCGCCGTTGATGTGGATCTCGGCGCCGTTGACGTAGGAACTGGTGTCCGTGCACAGCACGTAGATGATCTTGGCGACCTCGTCGGGCGTGCCGAGGCGATGCATCGGGATCTGCTGGTCGACGATCTTCTCGGTGCCCGGCGACAGGATCGAGGTGTCGATCTCGCCGGGCGCGATGGCGTTGACGCGGACGCCGACGCGGCCGAAGTCGGAGGCCATCTCGCGCGTCAGCGCGGCGAGCGCGGCCTTCGAGGTGGCGTAGGCGGCGCCCGCGAAGGGATGCACGCGCGAGCCCGCGATCGAGGTGACGTTCACGACCGAGCCCTTGGCGGTCTTCAACTCTTCGATCAATCCGCGTGCGATCATGATCGGTGCGAAGAAGTTGACGTGGAAGACGTGCGTCCAGGTGTCGAGGTCGGTGTCGACCGAGCCGAGCCGGGAGCCGCCGGCGCCCTTCGGCGAGATCGCGGCGTTGTTGACGAGGGCATGGAGCATGCCGCCTTCGAGGCGGTTGCGGATTTCGGAGATCGCGCGCGCGGTGTCCTCGGGATTGCCGAGGTCGACCTGGATGTGGTCCTCGGGGCCTGCATCCCACGGGCAGTCCTCGGGGAAGGGATGCCGCGAGCAGGTGATGACACGCCAGCCCGCCGACGAGAAGCGGATCACCGTGGCGTGGCCGATGCCGCGGCTGGCTCCGGTCAGGAGCAGCGTGCGGCGCGGCGCATTGGACGAATGCGGCATGGACATCTTTCAGGTCGGCCCAAAGCTGGCGATAAGGCTCAAGGATACATCCGCGTCTTGGACCATGGCTGGCCGGCCGCGTCACGGCGAAATTCGATGCGGTCGTGCAGGCGGAATGGGCGGTCGTGCCAGAACTCGATGCGCGAGGGCGCAATGCGCCAGCCGCTCCAGCCCGGCGGGCGCGGCACCTCGCCGATGACGTGTCTGGCCGCGACTTTCGCGATGGCCTGCTCGAAGGCGAAGCGGCTCTCCAGCTCCTGCGACTGCTTGCTGGCCCAGGCGCCGATCTGCGCCTGCTTGGGCCGGGTGGCGAAATAGGCGTCGGCTTCGGCGTCGGTTACCGGCGTCACGTTGCCGCGGATGCGGACCTGACGGCGCAGCGACTTCCAGTGAAAAAGTAACGCCGCCTTAGGATTTGCGGCGAGTTCGCGGCCCTTCTGGCTGGCGATGTGGCTGTAGAAGACGAAGCCCTCGGTATCGAAGCCCTTCATCAGCACCATGCGCACGTCAGGCAGCCCATCCGCGTCGACGGTGGCGAGCGCCATGGCGTTCGGATCGTTCGGCTCACTCTTGATCGCCTCGTTCAGCCAGGCCTCGAACAGCGCAAATGGCTCGTCGGCGGCGGTGAAATCACCGGATGTTAAGGGTGTCTGGTGTTTCATCGAGGTCGTGTCGGTCATGTCTGGAGTCCGAGTTGCGTCCCGCGGCCCAAAACGCGTTGTTGTCCGCTACCGCCCTATATAGGGCATGGGGGCGCGTTGGCCTATCGGCGATCCGGCCGTCCGGCTTTGTCATGACGATGATTCTGATCGGGCTCGGCTCCAGTGGCTGCAGCTTTTCCCGCAACGACACCCGCGCTTATGCCAAGGCCGACGACAGTGACCTGACCGGCTCGATCGCCCGGCCGGCGAAGGACGCCCCGCCGACCGACACCGATCTTGCCTTCGCCCGCAACGCCGCTTCCGACGTCCTCAGCAAGGGCGACAAGGATTCCAGCCAGCACTGGGAGAATCCGGAAACCGGAGCGCGCGGCTCGGTGACGCCGATCGCGCAGTCCTACGCCGCCGAGGACGGCCGCAAGTGCCGCGACTTCCTGGCGAGCTACGTCAACGGCAGCACGGAAAGCTGGCTCCAGGGCGCCGGCTGCCAAAGCAGCCGTGGCCGTTGGGAGATTCATACGCTAAAGCCGTGGCGGAGCTAGGAATCGGCTCCGCAGGCTAGTTGCAAAAATGCCACTCGCCTCCCACATGATGTGCAGGTGGGGCGGGGAGCCCTTTGAACAATTCGATTTCTTGAAGGAGACGTGACGGATGCGCGACCCCTATGAGGTCTTGGGGGTGCCGCGGAGCGCCAACGCTGCCGCGATCAAGAGCGCCTATCGCAAGCTTGCCAAGAAGCACCATCCCGACAGCAACAAGGATGACCCGAAGGCCGCCGAGCGCTTCTCCGAGATCAATTCGGCGAACGAGATCATCGGCGACGAGGACAAGCGCAAGCAGTTTGACCGCGGCGAGATCGGCGCCGACGGCAAGCCGCGCTTCCAGGGGTTTCCGGGCGGCGGCGGGCCGCGCGGTCGCGCGGGTCCGGGCGGGTTCGAAAGCTATTCGTTCCGCAGCGGCGGCGCGGGCCCCGGTCAGGGCGGCGGTGCGTTCGAGGACATCCTCAACAGCATGTTCGGTGGCGGGGTGCGCGGTGCGCGGCCCGGGGCCGGCGGCGGTGCCCAGTTCGAATTCGACACCGGCGGGATCGGGCTCGATCTCGACGTCAACGTCGCCATGTCCGTCTCGCTGGAAGAGTCGGTCAAAGGGGGCGACAAGCGCGTCCGGCTGCCGAACGGCAAGGAGCTCAACGTCAAGGTTCCACCGGGGGTCACCGAGGGCCAGCAGATTCGGCTCAGGGGGCAGGGCGAAAGCGCCCAGGGCCATCCGCCGGGCGACCTGCTGATCACGATCAGCATCGCGCCGCACCCGTTCTTCAAGATCGAGGGCGCGGACTTGCGGATCGACCTGCCGGTCACGCTCTACGAGGCGGTGCTCGGCGGCAAGGTCCGCGTGCCGACCCTCGGCAATGCCGTCGAGCTGTCGGTCCCGAAAAACACCTCGAGCGGCCGGACCTTCCGCCTCAAGGGCAAGGGATTGCCAAAAGCTGGCGGAACCGGGGATCTCTTCGTCACCATCAGGATTATGCTACCGGACGGGAACGACGCCGAGCTTGAGGCATTGATGGAGAAGTGGCGGGACCAACACCCCTACAATCCACGTAGCGGGCTTGGCTAAGCATGATCCGGACCCGGAGGCCGCGTTGGCGCAAAATGTGCAACGGCTTTCTGAAAGATCAGGCGCCAACAAATAGCTAAAGCGCGAGCCGTTGCGCTTTAGGGCGAGATCGCAGCTGAAGGGGGTTTCTCCTGAGAGCCTTGAGCATCTCTCGACAGATGATGCTCATCATATGCCTGAGGCGTGGTAGCGCTTCTCGGCTCATGTGGTTCGGCGTGTCGGCTGTCCGGCGGGGCAGCCGATAATAAGGTGCGGCCTCGAGAGGGGGACCAGCGCGGTACCAAAAACCCCAATCGAGGCCGCCCGCGTCGATCGGCGGATCGAACGCTGCTCATTTTCTCGTGATCATCCGGTGCGATAATGAGACGCACCCATGTCCTGATTCCAAATTTTCAATGTCGGAATCGAGGCACCGCGTTCAAGCGGTTGCTCAGCTACCGTTTTTCTCTGCCTGGTCGTAGACTGCCTGCGCCACCTTGGTCAGGCGATCGCGGTCGCCGGCGCCGCTGACGACGTAGCCGACGCCGCGCTCGGCCCAGAACAGCGCCCCATCCTTGTCCGTCTTGGCGTAGCGCATCTGAGTCGCGCCGTTCTCGGTCTTGGCGGTGTAGATCGTGTACCGCTCGCCAGAGGCGCCCTCGTACATCAGGAATGACGCCGGACCGTTCGGCCCCGGCAACAGCCGGCCGCCGACGAGCTTCAGCCCGCTCGCCTCAAGGTTCGGCGCGAACACGGTCCAGCCGCAGCGCCTGGTCAGCCAGGCCTGGAGATGGTCGCGCTCGTTGCCGGCGACCTCGACGGGGTGGCGGACCTCGACGACATAGAGGCGGTGGGCGTCGAGCGCGTCCGCCGTGAAGCTCTGGAATGTCGAGGGGGCGCTCGCGGCGCCGCGCGCCACCCAGCCTGCGGTGCCGCCGGCGACGAAAGCGACCAGCACAGCCGCGGCGGCGCCATAGAGCCATTGCCGGGGGCGCCGCTCCAGCCGTTCGAGCTCCAGTCGCGCCGGCACCGGCTCCTGGGCGACGGAATCGTAGCGGGCGTGCAGCATCTCGGCCATGGTCTGCCAGGACTGCACGCGCTCGGCATCCTCGGGGTGCGCGGCAAGCCAGGCCTCGACGTCGGCGCGGCGCTCGGCCGGCAGCTCGCCATCGACATAGGCGTGGAGTTCGTCCTCGGTCACTGCAATCTTGCGGTCGTTCATATCGGTCGTCTCTGGCTCTGCGGCCCAAAAAATCTTACGTGGTTCAACTGCGCTGCTTCCCGCACCATGCAGGGGAAGCGACCCGCGCGATGCATCAACCCTGCCATCATTTCACCCGCTTGAGCGCCGGACGCTCACCTTCCAGCGACGCTTTAACGTGGGCACGGGCGCGCGCCAGGCGCGACATCACGGTGCCGATCGGTACGCCCTGGATGTCGGCGACTTCGCGGTAGCTCATGCCCTCCAGCATCACCAGCAGCAGCACCGAGCGCTGCTCCTCGACCAGCGTCGCCAGCGCCTTCGCGATGTCGCGCCCTTCGGCTTCGGTCCCGCTGGCATCCGGATTGTTCTCCGTCAGCTGCGTGAATTGCGGGCGCCTTGCCAGCGAGCGCCGCCGGTTCTTGTTGAGATTGGTCAGGATCGTATAGAGCCAGCTCCTGACGTCGCCTCCGAGGAACAGGCGCTCCGAGCGCAGCGCCCGCACCAACGTATCCTGCACCAGATCGTCGGCCGCATCCGCATCGCGCGTGAGCGCGCGGGCGTAGCGGCGCAACGCCGGGATCATGGCTTCCACACTCTGGCGAAACGCGCTCATGCCGTCTTTGATGTCCTGCCGTTCGGCGCAAGCGCCACAATCATCATAACACCCGAACGGAACGGCTATTCCGGCCCTCGAAACAGCGTTAACGCCGCGTATTAGGACTGTACCGCGAAGGAGGGCTGGTGTACCTCCAGACCACAACGAGAGCTCGACGGGACGTTAGCAAATGGCGCAGAATTCAGGTCTGATGCAGGGTAAGCGCGGGGTGATCCTCGGCGTTGCCAACAACCGCTCGATCGCCTGGGGCATCGCCAAGGCATGCCACGCGGCCGGCGCCGAGCTCGCCTTCACCTACCAGGGCGACGCGCTGAAGAAGCGCGTCGAGCCGCTCGCCGCCGAGATCGGCGGGCTCGTGCTCGGCCATTGCGACGTCACGGATGCCGCGACCATCGATGCCGCGTTCGCGGTGCTGAAGGAGAAGTGGGGCAAGATCGACTTCCTGGTGCATGCGATCGCCTATGGCGAGCAGCTCGACGGCCGCTACGTCGACACTACGCAGGAGAATTTTTCGAAGTCGATGCTGATCTCCTGCTACTCGTTCACGGCGGTGGCGCAGCGTGCCGAGAAGCTGATGACAGATGGCGGTTCGCTCATCACGCTCAGCTATTACGGCGCCGAGAAGTGGATGCCGCATTACAACGTGATGGGCGTCGCGAAGGCGGCGCTGGAGGCCAGCGTGCGCTATCTCGCCGCCGACCTCGGCGAGAAGAACATCCGCGTCAACGCGATCTCGGCGGGACCGATCAAGACGCTCGCGGCGTCCGGCATCGGCGACTTCCGCTATATCCTGAAGTGGAACGAACACAACGCGCCGATGCGGCGCAACGTCACGACCGAAGACGTCGGCGGCAGCGCGCTGTATTTCCTCTCCGACCTGTCGCGCGGCGTGACCGGCGAAGTCCATCACGTCGATTCCGGTTACCACGTGCTGGGCATGAAGCGGCCCGACGCGCCGGACATTTCGTTCGGCGGGAAGGACTAGCCCTTAGCTCTGGAATGCCCGTGCCCACGATCTATTATCTTCGCCACGGCGAGACCGAGTGGAATGCGCTCGGGAGGCTTCAGGGCACCAAGGACGTTCCGCTGAACGCGCGCGGACGCGGTCAGGCCGTGCAGGCCGGCGGCGTGCTTGCGGATCTCTTCAAGCGCGACGGCAAGGACAAGACGGCGTTACCCTACGTGTCGAGCCCGCTAGGGCGTGCACGCCAGACCATGGAGCTCGCGCGCGGCAAGCTCGAACTGCCGGTGGCGGACTATGGCCTCGACGATCGCCTGCGCGAGATCGGCTACGGCTCCTGGGAAGGGCTGACGCTGGCCGAAAGCGAGGCGGCCGATCCCGAAATCTACGCCCGGCGCCTCGCCGACAAATGGACGGTGGGCCCCGCGGGCGGAGAGACCTATGCCGATGTGCAGGTCCGCGTGCGCGCCTGGTACGACCAGCTCCGGACCGACACCGTCGCGGTCGCCCATGGTGGGACTTGCCGGGCCCTGATGGTCTCGCTCGGCCTGGAGACGCCGGCCAGCGCCGCCGAGCTCTATATCGAGCAGGGCGCCGTCTACGTCTTTCGCGACGGCCGGCTGGAGAAGTACAGTTAAGCCAATTCCCCGTTATCCCGGGGGTTGAACGCCGTGTGCCCGGGCGCTACCACAAGTCAGAACTGACTGACGAGCCAGCGAGCAGCGATGTCCTTCAACACCTTCGGCCATATGTTCCGCGTCACCACCTTCGGCGAGAGCCATGGGGTCGCGATCGGCTGCGTGGTCGACGGCTGTCCGCCCATGATCCCGCTCACCGAAGCCGACATCCAGCAGGATCTCGATCGCCGCCGGCCCGGCCAGTCGCGCTTCACGACCCAGCGCCAGGAGCCGGACCAGGTCAAGATCCTGTCCGGTGTGATGGCGCATCCGGAGACCGGCGTGCAGGTGACGACGGGCACGCCGATCGGGCTCCTGATCGAGAACACCGACCAGCGCTCGAAGGACTATTCCGAGATCAAGGACAAGTTTCGGCCGGGCCATGCCGACTTCACCTATGAGGCCAAATACGGCCTGCGCGACTATCGCGGCGGCGGGCGTTCGTCGGCGCGCGAGACCGCGATGCGCGTCGCCGCCGGCGCGATCGCGCGAAAAGTGCTGCCCGACGTGAAGGTGCGCGGCGCGCTGGTGCAGATCGGCCCGCACAAGATCGACCGCGACAAATGGGACTGGGACGAGATTGCGAGAAATCCGTTCTTCTGTCCCGACAAGGACAAGGCGGCGTTTTTCGAGACCTATCTCGACGGCATCCGCAAGAGCGGCTCCTCGATCGGCGCGGTGATCGAGGTCGTCGCCGAAGGCGTGCCGGCGGGCCTGGGTGCGCCGATCTACGCCAAGCTCGATTCCGAGCTGGCAGGTGCGATGATGACCATCAACGCAGTGAAGGGCGTCGAGATCGGCGCCGGATTTGGCGCGGCCGAGCTCACCGGCGAAGAGAACGCCGACGAGATGCGCACCGGCAATGACGGCACACGCTTCCTGTCCAATCACGCCGGTGGCGTGCTGGGCGGCATCTCGACGGGACAGCCGGTGGTGGTGCGGTTCGCGGTGAAGCCGACCTCATCGATCCTCCAGCCGCGTCTCACCGTCGATCGCAAGGGTGCCGATACCGAGATCTTCACCAAGGGCCGCCACGACCCCTGTGTCGGCATCCGCGCCGTCCCCGTCGGCGAAGCCATGATGGCGTGTGTGCTCGCCGATCACTTCATTCGGGATCGCGGGCAGGTTGGGCGCTAACGCAGGGCTTGATGTCGCGGTACTAGCCCACCGCGCAGCTTGACGATCCCACAACTTCGTCCGCAAATGCGGCCATGGAAAGCTCCGAGCTCCAGCGCATTACCCACTGGTTGATCGACGGCGCGAGGTCGTCGGGGACGCCCTCCGAAATGATTGCGGATGTCTGCGAACATCTGGTCGCAGCCGGCCTGCCGCTGGCGCGCTTCGGCATCTTCATCCGCACGCTGCATCCGGAAATCTTCGGCCGCAACTTCATCTGGCGGCAGGGCCAGGCGGTCGAGATCGGCACCGTCGATTTCGAGATCCTGGAGACGCCCGAATTCGCCAAGAGCCCGCTGCGGATCGTGTTCGAGCAGGGGATCGAGGTCAGGGGCCGCATGGACGACCCCGACAGCAAGCGCTTTCCGTTTCTCGACGACATGCGCGCCGAAGGCGTGACCGACTACATCGCCGTGCCGATGCCGTATCTTGACGGCTCGATCCACGCCACGAGCTGGGTCACCCGGCATCCCGGAGGGTTCAGCGACGACGACATCGCGGCGATCCGCACCATCATGGCGCCGCTCGCGCGTGTTGCCGAGATCATCAGTCTGCGCCGCACCGCCGAGATGTTGCTCGACACCTATGTCGGCAACCGCGCCGGCGCGCGCATCCTCGGTGGCCAGATCCGCCGCGGCCACAACGACACCATGCAGGCCGCGATCTGGCTCTCCGATCTGCGCGGCTTCACCGCGCTGTCGGACCGGTTACCGGCCGAGACCGTGGTCGATATCCTCAACCAGTATTTCGACTGCCAGGTCACCGCGATCCGCGGCCACGGCGGCGAGGTGCTGAAATTCATGGGCGACGGGCTGCTCGCGGTGTTCCCGATCGACGAATATGTCGGCGATGCCGCCCATGTCTGTTCGCGCGTGCTGGAGGCGGCGCGCGAATCCCGCGCCAGCGTCGAGGCGCTGGCCTTTCCGGTCGGCGACGTCGTCGAGCGCTTCCGCTTCGGCGTCGCGCTGCATGTCGGCAACATCCTCTACGGCAATATCGGCGGCGGCAACCGGCTCGACTTCACCTGCATCGGCCCCGCCGTCAATCTCGCGGCAAGACTCGAGAAGATCACGGGTCGCATCGGGCGGACCGTCGTCGCCTCGGAAGGCTTCGCCAAGGTCTGTCACCACGACTGGCACGAGCTCGGCGAATTTCCCATCGCCGGATTTTCCAAGGCGCAGCGCGTGTACGGGCTGGCGGAGGAAATGCCGGTGGTGATGGCTTAGGGCGTCTTTCCAGGAGCGATGTCTGCTCCAAGACCGGCCGGTCCCGACACATTGCCGCAACAATGGAAAAGGTATAGTGTTCGTCGCTGCTCAGCCAGCTCGATATGCTGGCCTTTCGTTCGATCCCTGCACTGCGTCGCGAAAAGAGGAGCACAATCATGCCGATTACGACGCTGAAGGTCTTGGCTAGCCTCATTCAATTGCACGGACCTGGTGCAACCATTCAGAGCGACCATCAGGGTATCGACGCATTGCTGAACGATCTGCGAGGACAGGGGGCGGAGCAGGGCGTCGTCTCCGACGACCCCGTGGCGACCCAGGCTGCTTTCAGACGGGGCGCTTTTGCTAAAGGCGCCAACGCAGGTGCCTTCCGCAGGGGGGGCTACGCGCCGGGCGTCGGGGCGTTCCGCCGAGGCGGATTCGTTAGAGGGTACTAGACAAACTTCTTCCAACTCGTCTCGGTGTCGGCATGCCGGCTGACGGTCCAGATTGTGTCGCCTTCCAGGATCAGCCAATTACGCAATTGCTGGTCAAGGTCGCGGCGAGATGTAACATCGACTGCTCCTATTGTTACTGGTTTCGCGACGCGTCCGTTTACAGCAAACCGAAGCTGATGAGTCCTGACGTGCAGCATCGTCTGCTGCAGCGCATCGAGGAGCATGTCGTCAGATTTTCGCTCACCGATTTTCCCGTCATTCTGCACGGCGGCGAGCCGTTGCTGTGGGGCGTCGAGAATTTCCACCGCTTTGCCGAGGCCTGCGAGGCCATTTCATCACGGACCGGATGCGGCATACCGATCGCGGTCACGACCAACGGCGTGTTGATCGATGACGAATGGCTGGCCTGCTTCGAGGCCCGCAACATTTCGGTTGCGATCAGCGTTGACGGGCCGGCCCATATTCACGACCTCCACCGCAAGACCTTTCAGGGGACGGGCACTCATGCCAGCGTCGAACGTGCCGTTCGCATGCTGGTATCGCGCAACATCGGGGTCATTGCCCTGGCCGTCTGCAATCCCGCTTATGCGCCGCAGGAATACGTCGATTTTTTCGCCGCGTGTGGAATCGCCAACTACGACATCATGATCCCCGACGCGACGGTGGATGAGAGGCCTCCATCCATTGCCGCCTTCTACAAGGGGCTGTTTGGCTTGTGGCTCGAGGCAAATCGCGCAACGCCAACGACCGATATTCGCATCATCTCCGACATGATCACCGCCCTGCTCGGCGATAATTCGCCGACCGAAGGTGTGGGTCACAAACCTGTCGAGCTTTGCACCGTGATGACCGATGGCACCGTGGAGGCCCACGATGTGCTGCGAATTGCAGGCGACGGCTTCACGAACACCAGGTTCAACATCTTCGATCATGCGATCGATGAGGTCCGAAACGAGCCCCGCTGGAAAGCCGCGCGCGATGCTTCGATCAATCTTTGTACGAAGTGTCGTCAATGCAAGTTCATGAACGCCTGCGGGGGCGGCTATCTTCCGCATCGTTTCTCCAGGGAGCGCGGCTACGACAACCCTTCGGTCTATTGTGAAGATCTCTATTCGATGTTTGAGAGCATGCAATCCGTGTTGGAGAGCCATCTCTACGTCAGCAAGCCAGACGGAGGGCGCGTCAACGTGGGCGATACGCTGACAGGCGCCTAGTCGAAACCGACTTCGTCAAGATGAAGTACAGCGCGGGGAGCACCCGTGGTCTCGCGGAACGCGATGCCGGCTCGTGCAATGCAGCATCCGCGGTCATGCCTCCGATCGTCCCCCATGCGTATGACGGGAAATCTTTAGCATTCTGGACGAGTTTCGGCGCGCTATTCCTCTGGCTCCGTCGTGAACAGCAGCGGATAGCCCTTGGCGCGTCCGGCGTCGGTGGCGCGGGTGGCCTTGGTTTCGGCGACGTCCTTGGTGAACACGGCGACCACGCAGGCGCCCAGCTTGTGCGCGGTGATCATGACCTTGTAGGCCTGATCCTCCGTCATGCGGAACTCGGCCTTGAGGATCATCGTGACGAATTCGCGTGGCGTGAAGTCGTCGTTGATCAGGATGACCTTGTGCAGTTTGGGCCGCTCGACCTTGGTCTTGGTCCGCGTCTTCGGCGTAGTGACAGTGTCGTTCATTCCGCCTCCTGGACACGGCGGGCTCGGGTTCCCGGCCGGAGCGTTCAGCTCGTGGCCTTCGCACCATATTGCAGGACCTGCACCTTCTCCAAGGTGATCAGGCCGCTCGACATCATGCCATCCAGGATGGGCAGGAATGCGTTGATGTTGTCCTCGCTGTCGACGATCTCGATCAGGAGCGGCAGATCTTCCGAGAGCCGCAGGATCTTCGAGGTGTGCAGCCGGCTCGACTTGCCGAACCCCATCGGGCCGCGCAGCACGGTGGCGCCCGCCAGATGCCGCTCGCGCGCCGTCGTCACGATCGCTTCGTAAAGCGGTTTGCCGTCGAAATGGTCGCTCTCGCCGATGAAGATCCGGAGCGAAACAGCCTGATTGGGGATTTGCATGGTCAGCTCCTCGTCAAGCGGTTGTAGCGGCTTGCCATCATATGGCCGAGCCACACCGACACCAGCCAGCAGATGATAGAAGCCGCGATATAGGCGAGCGCCATGTATTTCATGCCGCCGTGGAACAGGCGGAAGGTCTCCAGGCTGAAGGTCGAGAAGGTGGTGTAGCCGCCGCAAAACCCGGTCATGACGAATTGCCGGTGTTCGGGCCGCGCCAGCACGCGGCCGTCGGGGCCGGTCAGCGTCGCGTAGAAGCCGATGATCAGCGAGCCGGTCGCGTTGATGAACAGCGTCGCGACGGGAAAGCCCGGCCCGGTGTCGAGCGCGAGGCCGACCAGATATCGCGTCAGCCCGCCGACGATGCTGCCGGCGGCAACCCAGGCATAGAGTATCGCGCTGCGCCGGCGTTCGGCAGAAGGAGAGTTCATCTGCCTCTAGCCCCCAAGGCTGTCGGCAAGGATGAAGCCGCAACTGACGGCCGCAAGGCACAGCCCGACCGAGAGCACGACATTGCCGAGGGCATGCATCGGCTCGCCGCTCCGCGCCAGGGTCAGCGTTTGCAGGCTGAACGAGGACACCGTGGTGTAGCAGCCGAGGAACCCGGTCACCGCGAACAGCCATGGATCGGGCGCAGCGAAGACCGAGCCGGGATGGGTCGCCAGCGCGCCGAAAATGCCGATCAGGAAGGCGCCGGTGACGTTGATGGTCATGGTGCCCCAGGGAAAGGTCTCGCCAAGCTGCCGCGCGATCGCGCCCGAGACGAAATAGCGCGCGCAGCCGCCGAGAACGCTGCCGACCACGATCGCGATCACTCCGCTCAGCACGGCGAACGACCCCCCATCATCATTTGTCCTCCGCTGCCAGACCATTGCCGACGGCGAGCAGCCCGACGAGCGCGATCAGCGCGAAGCCGAGCCCGGCCAAAAACGTTCCGACCGGACCATAGGCATCCCACAGCGCGCCGGCGATCACGCTTGCGGCCAGCAAGGCAAGTCCGGTGAACAGGTTGAAATAGCCGAACGCGGTGCCGCGCAGGCTCGGCGGCGCGGCGTCGGCGACGAGGGCCGAGAGCAGGCCCTGCGTCAATCCCATATGCAGTCCCCACAGCACGACGCCGAGTGCGAGGCCCGGAAGGTTCGGCAGCAAAGCGAGCGCGAGATCGGCGCCGGCAAGGAAGACGAGGCCGAGCGCGAGCAGGCCGGTCCGGTTGATCCGGTCCGACAGCACGCCGGCCGGATAGGCCGACAGGGCATAGGCCACGTTCATCAGCACCAGCACCGCCGGCACCCACATCGCATTGAGCCCGATGTTCTGCGCGCGCAGGATCAGGAAGGCCTCGCTGAAGCGCGCCAGCGTGAACACGATTCCGACCGCGACGACGCGCCAGTACACGGATCCAAGCTGCCGCATCGCGGCGGTGTTCAGCGGATTCTTCGACGGCTCACGACCAGGGTCCGGCTCCGGCTCGCTCACCGCGAACGCGATCAGGCCGAACGACAGGAACGCCGGCAGCACCGCCACCCAGAACACAGCGGCAAAATTGTCCGCCGTCCACCACATCAGGCCGATCGCCAGGAGCGGTCCGACGAACGCGCCGATGGTGTCGAGCGACTGCCGCAGGCCGAAGCTCGCGCCGCGCAGGCCCGCAGGCGCGATATCGGCGATCAGCGCATCGCGCGGTGCGCCGCGAATACCCTTGCCGACGCGGTCGATGAAGCGCGCGGCAACCAGCCATCCGACGCTGGGGGCAAGCGGGAACAGCGGCTTTGTCAGCGCGGCCAGCCCGTAGCCGAGCGCTGCGAGGAGCTTGCGCCGGCCGAGCCAGTCGGACAATGCGCCAGAGAAGATCTTCGTGATCGAGGCGGTCGCCTCGGCGACGCCCTCGATGAAGCCGACCGTGAGCGTGGAGGCCCCGAGCACGGTGACGAGATAGATCGGCAGCAGCGCGTGGATCATCTCGGAGGAGACGTCCATCAGCATCGAGACGAAGCCGAGCACCCAGATCGCCCTGGGCAGCTTGGTACGCGCAGCATTCGGTGTCGTCGTCGTCACGCCCTTCTCCTTGGCCTTCGCGTCCCGGCCCTTTCAGGCTGTCGTTTCCAGGCAACAAAAAACCCGCCGGCGGCGGGTTCGTCCATGCTCCCGCCGAAGGCAGAGGCTCAAAGATTGCCCCACCTCAAGCAGGAGTCATCAGCCCACTACGGTCACAGGCCGATGGGCGGTTGTCGGGGGACTCCATCCCCATCTGTACGTCCAGCCTAGCATGGAAATCGCACCGGACAAGTGGGCGGGGAAGCCCTGTCCCGTGCAGCGTCAATCCGGACTCGACGCCGCCGGACGCGCCGGAATGACGGTGCGGGATTGCGCATGTTCCAGCGGCGCGAGCGCGGCAACACGGCGGCAGCTTTGCGCAAGGCGCGCAAAATTCCCCACTCGCAGATTCCTAACTCGCAGATTCTTAACTCGAATGTGAAGCGCAAGCGATCTTCGGACTTTGCGGCAAGGCGATTGCATGTCACCATCGCGTCATACGACGGGAGACTGCGATGCGCATGCTGTTCTCGATCGGGGCTGTGCTGGTGGCCGGCGTGCTTGCCGGAGGGGACGTCGCGGGCATCGCGGCACCAGGGCCAAAATTTGAGCCGCCCAAAAATCAGCCGCAACGGCTGGCGGCCGACAGGGACGCGCAGACGGTCGATGTCGAGCTGGTCCTTGCGGTCGACGTCTCCTACTCCATGGATATGGACGAGCTCGCGATCCAGCGCGAAGGCTATGCGCAGGCGATCCAGTCGAAGGAATTCCTCCAGGCGCTGAAGCTCGGTCCGAATGGCCGGATCGCGGTGACCTATTTCGAATGGGCTGCTTCCAGCGACCAGAAGATCATCATCCCGTGGCGGCTGGTCGACGGACCGGAGACGGCGGACGCGGTCGCCGCCGAGATCATGAAGACGCCGATCCGGCGCGCCTCGCGCACCTCGATCTCCGGCGCGATCACGTTCGCGATGCCGTTGTTCGACGAGGATCCCTATCGCGGCTTGCGCCGCGTCATCGATATTTCCGGTGACGGCCCCAACAACAATGGCGGCCCGGTCACGGCGGCGCGCGACGCCGCGCTCGAGAAGGGCATCGTCATCAACGGCCTGCCGATCATGGTCAAGGAGCCGTCCTATTCGACCATGGATATCGACAATCTCGACTACTATTACGAGGACTGCGTCATCGGCGGTCCCGGCTCCTTCGTCATCACGATCAAGGACCGCGACAAGTTCAAGGAAGCGATCCGCACAAAACTCCTGATGGAGGTCGCAGGCCGCATGCCGGAGCGCCCCGTGACGCGCGTTGCCGACAAGGAGCCGCGGGTCAATTGCATGATCGGCGAGAAGATCTGGTCGGACCGCTGGGGGCGCTGATCCACGCTACCCCGAATGAGACCAATTGCCCCATCTCGCCTGACGGTTGAATTTAACCTCTCTTTAACCAGCGCGAGGGCCTAATCGAATTGTTTCTGTTTGCTTCTCAAAGGTCTCTTCGCGCTGCTGTCCGGCGTGCGAACAAAAGCGGGTCCGTCGGACAAATCCGCCGAGCAATCCAATGGCCGTCATCTCGTCGAGCACCAACCAGATTTCGCCCGCCAACGAGCGGATGTACCACCAGAGCAATCTGGTCGGTGACTGGAAGGGCAATTGGGCAGGCAACAACCAGGCCGTCGGCTTCAAGGTTGTGAACATCCGCGGGGCCCGGGCCCAGATCGAGTACACCCATAACGGGCACACCGAGCGCGGTTTCGGCCAGGTTAATGGCGCGACCATCACCTATGGCAACGTCACCGTCGGCACCAAGGATGGCAAGACTCTCGCGCTCGTGTTCTCCGCCGGCGGCGGTCAGGCGAGCGCCACTCTCGAGAAGCAGGCGCCCCCAGGTTCCGACAGCAATTTGATGGGAAGCTGGGGCGGCTATTCCTCCGACAACGGCAAGAGCGCGAGCTTTCGCGTGCTGGCCATCAACGACAAGGAAGCCACGGTCAGCGTCACCACCGACGGCATCACCCGGCAGGGCACCGGCTACGTCTACAAGAACGTCATCATGTTCGGGCAGTCGCAGATCTCGACCAAGGACGGACAGAACGGCACGATCATCTACCAGGTCGGCAGCAAATCCTTCTCGGTGCCCGTGACGAAATATCCGCCGGCGGATTCGTCGTCCTCGGTGGACGTGACGGCCTGAATTTCAGCCTGCTGGGCGGGCTGCCTGCCCCTCACCAGTTCGGCGCCCGTTTCTCGACGAATGCCCTCAAGCCCTCCTGCGCTTCGTCCGACGTCGCGACGTTGCAGAAATCGTCTACGGCGCTCGCGATGCTGCGCCGATAGTCGAGATCGATCTGGCGCATGAAGGCGGCGCGGCCCATCCGCAGCACGGCGGCCGATTTGCTCGCGAATTGCGCCGCAAGCTTTCCCACCTCGGCGTCGAGCTCGGCATCGCCGACGACGCGGTTCACCACGCCGAGCTCGCGCGCCTCCATGGCGCTGAAGACGCGGCCGGTGAACAGCAGCTCGAAGGCGCGGTGACGTCCCACGATGCGCGGCAGATGCGCATAGTGGATCGCGGGAATGACGCCGACGTCGATCTCGGGATAGCCGAACGTCGCGCTCTCGGCGGCCAGCACCACGTCGCAGGACACCGCCATGGTCATGCCGCCGCCGCGCGCCGCGCCGCCGACCGCGGCAATCGACGGCTTTCCGAGCCCATATTGGGCGTCGTAAAGGTCGATATAGAGAGCCTGGAGGAATTCGCGGATGTCGGCGCCGGATTTGCCAAGCAGGATGTCGAGGTCGAGGCCTGCCGAAAAGCGCTTGGCAATCGCGCTCGCCAGCACGACCACGCGCGCATCCGGATCGTTCGCTGCGCGGTGAAGCGCCGCGACCACGGCACGGATGACCTCGAGGCTCAGCGCGTTGACGGGCGGGCGGCGCAGCGTGATGCGGGCGATGTTGCCAGCGCGTTCGTAGGCGACGGGATTGTCAGATGTCACCCTGTTCTCCATGCTTTTGAGATCTCTGCACTACTCATCTGCGTCCACCCCGTCATTGCGAGCGAAGCGAAGCAATCCAGAGTCCTTCCGCTGCGGCAGCCTGGATTGCTTCGCTGCGCTCGCAATGACGCCCGATACACTCGCGCCGCCTTGCTCGATCGCCAGCTTATGTTGCGGCGTGAGCTGTGCAAGACCTCGGCGCGCATGCTAGGCTGCGCGCAGGAGATTGCTTGCAAGACGGGAAAACCAATGACCAACGAGCACCCGATGATGGCCGGCTCGGCCACCGTCTTCGTCGTCTCCGACATCGCCGCGAGCCTCGCATATTACCGCGACATATTCGGCTTCGAGGTCACCTTCGAATACGGCCCGCCCTTGTCCTACGCCTGCCTCTGCCGCGACGAGGTGGCCCTGCACTTGCTCGCGGCGGCCGGGACGAAGCGATTGCCGGGGCAGGGCGGCCTCTGCATCTTCGTGCGGGATGTGGACCAGCTCTACGCCGAGCTGTCGGAACGCGGCGCAAGGCTCATCGGCCAGCCGGAGGATCGCGACTATGGCATGCGCGACTTCGATGCGGTCGATGCCGACGGCAATCAGGTCACGTTCGGGATGGGGACGGACGCCGCGGCCTGACAACGCCGGCCGCGGGCCCGCCTCGGGTCAGATCCGCGCCTCCAGGATCAGGTTGAAGGGCGTCTCGGCGGCGCGGCGGAAGCGCGACAAGCCGCCTTCGCTGGCGACCTTGCGCAGCCTTGCCTCGCCGGCCTGTGCGCCGAGCCCGAGACCCACCTCCTGATCGAGCGAGGCCGGCGTGCAGATCATGGTCGATGCCGCATAATAGATGCGCCCGACCGGGTTGAGATTGTCTTCGAGACGGTCGCCCGCGAACGGTTCGACCAGCATGCAGGTGCCGTCCTTGGCCATCGTTTCACGCACGTGCCTAATGGCGCCTACGGGATCGCCCATGTCGTGCAGGCAATCGAAGAAGCAGACGAGATCGTAGCCTTCGGCCGGATAGGTCTTGGCGGAATGAACGGCAAAGCTGACCCGGTCGCCCAACCCGGCCTCATTGGCCTCCTTGCGCGCGGCCTCGATCGAGCCCTCGTGATAGTCGAAGCCGTAGAAGCGGGAGTTCGGGAAGGCCTTCGCCATCAGTCGCGTCGAGACGCCGTGCCCGCAGCCGACATCGGCGACCTTGGCGCCCCGCTTCAGCTTGTCCACGACGCCGTCGAGCGCTGGCAACCATTCCTGAACCAGATGATGCATGTAGCCGGTGCGGAAGAAGCGGGCGGTGCCGCAGAACAGGCACTCGCTGCGCCGGTTCCAGCCGACTCCCTTGCCGGACTTGAATGCGTCCGTAATCTTCGGCTCGTCGAGAAACGTCGATGCAATGACATTGCCGACCGCGCCGAGGAACACCGGGCTGTCCTCGTCAGCGAGCGCCATCGCCTGCTCGGGCAGCATCGAGAACTTTCCCGAAGCGGAGTCGTATTCGATGTAGCCGGATGCCGCCTGGCTCGCGAGCCATTCGCGGACATAACGCTCCTTCGTTCCGGTCGCGCTTGCGAGCTCGGAAGAGTTCATCGGTCCCTTGGCCGCGAGCGTACGGTACAGACCGAGCTTGTCCCCGAGCAGCACCAGCGATGCATTCATCGCCGCACCGAACTCGGTGACCATCTTGCCCATAAAGGCATTCAACCTGTCGGAATTGACCTCCATGACAGCCTCCATGCGATGTCGGACATTTTCAAGGATCTGCGCAATAAGCGTGGGGCGCACGCTTGCGGGTCCTGTAAGTGGGTCAATCCGGCGCGGAGGAGGTTCAAGGCGTCACGAAGAGGTAATCCGGGAACCAAGTGACGTGATCAGCGGCATCGCATCGCTGGTATTCGTACGTTCCCGGGCGTATAATTTGCGAGCTTTTTCGACGGTCTCCTGTATGCCCAGCCTCGTACGTTCCTGCGGTCTTGCCACTCTCTTCGCGGTGCTTTGCCTCGGCGGAGCGCCGGCGCATGCGCAGGTCGCGCCCTTGCAATATTGGATCCCGGGCGGGCCTTTCGGCTTCGGCGGCAGCGCCGTCCAGAGCTCCGACGGCTACGGCACTTTCCCGAGCTTCAATGCCGGCGATGCCAACGCAGGTTACGGTTTCCGTCCCGGTTTCTTTGTCGGAAGCCAGCACGGCAATCTTGGTTTGAGTGGCCTCAGCCAGCCGGTGCCTTCAGGCAATTTCAGCGCGCTTTCTTACGACAGCACGCAGTTCGGCTACAACTATAAGACCGCGGGCGGCATGCCCGTCACGTTCTTTGCGGGTTTCGACACGCTCAAGCTTGGCAACGGCATCGGCAGCTCGCTTGCCCCGCTCACCTCCAGCGCCGCGCCCGGCTATGGCGCGTTCGCCGGTGTCGAGTTCAAGCCGACCTCCAACCTCAGCCTGTCGTTCGGCGCCGGCTTCACCCAGCGGGACTCAGGCCGCATGGACAGCGACATCAATTCGTCGATGCTGCCCGGCGAGTCGCCGGCGTTGGGCGGCTTGCGGCGCTAGAGCGCTCACGCGTCGATTTCGCCACCCGCTTGACCGCGGCCGCGCTGGCCTACGACAAGCCCGCTATCAGCGGGCGCTGCAGGTGCTTCGCCATCAGCTCCGCCGCTTCGGCGTAACGCCCTGTTTCCAGAACCTCGAGCAGGCGCAAATGCTCGCGCACGTGCCGCCGCATGCCGTCGCGGTCGGCGAAGCTGCGATAGGCGAACAGGCGCCGGATCGAATTCACGCGCCGGAGCGATTCAAGAAAGAAGGGATTGCCGGCGCCGCGGATGATCTCCTCGTGGAATTCGCAACCGGAATGAAAAACCTCGCCGATCGTCATCTTCTCCAGCTCGCCTTCGAATACGCGCTGCTGGCGCTCGCGCAAGCGTGCAATCACCTCCTGGGGCAGCGCAAAGCCGGGCTGCGCGATCGCCGCAGGCTCGATCACCGCGCGAAACGCCATGGCCTTGGCCTGGGCTTCCGGGCTCGAGACCGTCTCTGCGAAGCGCCAGCCATAACCGGGCAGGCGAGCAATCCAGCCCTCGACGGCAATCCGGTCGAGCAGCCGCTGCAGCTCAGCCCGGGTGAGGCCATAGCGCCGCATCAGCTCCGCCTCGGTGACGTCTGCGGGCAGCCGGCTTGCGAGCACGTCGCCTGCGATGGTCGCATAAACCTGTTCGCTGCGCCTGACGGCTGCGAGGGCCGGTTGGGCTGCGCCGCTGGTCGGATTCTTGGCCAGCACGAACCCGCGATGCGGCTCGCCGCGCGCGAGTCCTGCCGCTTCCAGAGCCTTGAGGCCGAGCCGGATCGGCGCGCGTGAAAGATCGAGCGCATCGGCAAGCCGTTGTTCGATCAACCGATCGCCGGCTTTCATGCCTTCGCGTTTGGCGAGCGCCATGATCAGGCCGGCGAGGTGCTCAGCGCGCTCGGAACCGCCTCTGCTCGAGGCGGGCTGTCGGGAGCTGTCGGAGGTGGCCATTGCAGTGCACACAGATTTTGAGCTTGACAGATTGTCCCATGGATTGTTCTTTAATGCAATAATATACAATCAAGCCCAGGGAGAGCCTGATGGCGCATGCGCCGGATGTCCTGATTTGCGAGGTCGGCCCCCGCGATGGCCTGCAAAACCTGGACGTGTTCGTTCCCACCGAAGCCAAATGCGCGCTGATCGATGTGATCGCCGCCGCCGGCATGCGCGAGATCGACGCGGGATCCTTCGTGCCGCCGAAGGTCGTGCCGCAATTCGCCGATGTCGATGCGGTGATGGCGCACGCCCTCGCGCACAAGACCGCGACCATCGGTGCGCTTGTGCCGAACGTGAAGGGCGCCGAGCGCGCCATCGCCGCCGGTGTCGATGCCGTGTACTTTGTCATCTCCGCCAGCGAGACGCACAACCGCGCCAATGTGCGCCGCTCGATTGAGGAGCAGCTCGAGGGGTTTCGCGCGGTCCGCGCCGCGATCGACGCCTGTCCGGCGGACCGGCGGCCGCACCTGATGGGCGCGATCTCCACCTCCTTCGGCTGCTCGCTGGAAGGCGAGGTGAGTGAAGCGGCGGTGTGCCGGGTTGCGCGCGCTTTTGCCGAGGCCGGCGCCGACGAGATCGGGCTCGCCGACACCGTCGGCTATGCCACCCCGAAACTGATCAGGCAGATCGTCGAAGCCGTCAGGCGCGACGTCGGATCGCAAATGACACTGCGGCTGCATCTGCACGACACGCTTGGCGCCGGCCTTGCCAATGCCGTCGCCGGCCTCGAAGCCGGGATCCGGCGTTTCGACGCCGCGGTATCGGGACTTGGTGGCTGCCCCTTCGCTCCCGGTGCCCGCGGCAACATCGTCACCGAGGATCTCGTCTTCATGCTGGAGCGCATGGGACTTTCCACCGGCATCGACCTGGACCGCCTGATGCAGACGCGCGAGATTCTGGCCCGCCATATCGCGGCAAGACATCTGACCGGGCACCTGCACGAGGCCGGCATTCCCAAGGTGCTGCGGAGGGCGGCATGACGGCCGCCGCGCCCGAGACGGCATCGGAGCTGCGTCCGCTGGCCGGCATTCGCGTCATCGAGTTCAGCCAGATGGTGATGGGGCCGAGCTGCGGCTTGATCCTCGCCGATCTCGGCGCCGACGTGATCAAGGTCGAGCCGCCCAAGGGCGACCGCACCCGCTATTTCAAGGGTCCCGCGGCCGGCTTCTTCGCCACCTACAGCCGCAACAAGCGCAGTATCGCGTTGGACACGTCGACCGCGGAAGGCCAGAACATCGCCCGGCGGCTGATTGAGGACAGCGACGTCCTGATCGAGAATTTCCGCCCCGGCCTGCTGAAGCGGATCGGGCTCGACTACGAGTCGGTTGCCGCTTTTGCGCCACGCCTGATCTACTGCTCGCTCAAGGGCTATCTGCCCGGCCCCTACGAGAACCGCCTCGCGCTCGACGAGGTCGTGCAGATGATGGGCGGTCTCGCCTACATGACCGGCTTGCCCGACCGCCCGATGCGCGCCGGCGCCTCGGTCAACGACGTCATGGGCGGCATGTTCGGCGTGATCGCGATCCAGGCCGCGCTGGCCGAGAGGCAGCGCACCGGCCGCGGCCGCTACATCCAGAGCGCGCTCTACGAGAACAACGTGTTCCTGATGGCGCAGGCCATGATGTGCGAGGTGGTCAGTGGCCAGCCCTCGATTCCGTATTCCATCAAGGACAGTCCCTGGCCGGTCTACGATCTCTTCGACACCAGGGACGGCTCGAAGCTGTTCGTCACCATCGTCGGTGAGGAGCAGTGGGTGGCGTTCTGCCGCGCCTTCGATCGCGAATCCTGGCTTGCCGATCCGCGCTTTGCGACCAGTAACGACCGTGTCGACCATCGCGGCTGGCTGATCCCCGAGATCGCGAAGATCTTCAAGCAATGGGACAAGGCCGATCTCGCCGCGCGCCTCGAGCAGCTCGATCTGCCCTACGCGCCGGTGAACAAGCCCGGCGATCTCTTCGATGACCCGCATCTGAACCAGTCGGGCGGGCTGACCGACATTCACCTGCCCGATGGCGGCGAGGCGAAGACGCCGCTGTTGCCGATCTCCATGGACGGTCGCCGGCTGCCCAACCGCTACGACCCGCCGCAGATCGGCGAACAGACGCGCGAGATTCTGACCGAGATCGGCATGTCGTCGAACGAAATCGAAACGCTGCAAAAAGCGGGAACGATCCGGATTGCGCCAACGCCGTCCTGACGAACAGATCGATCAAGCAAGAACCGAGGGAGGAGCACATGAACATCACCAGGCGCCAGGCGCTGATCGCAGGCTCCACGTTGGCCGGCGCATCGATGCTGCCCGGGCGGCTCCGCGCCGAGACCAAGCAGGTGTCGCTCGCTTTCGGGCCGGTATCGCCGGTCTACGCCATCGGCATGATCGCCGAGCTGAAGGGGTACTTCAAAGACGAGGGACTCGACTCCAAACTTATCACCGGCAACGCCGGCACATTCGGTCGCCAGACGCTGGCGGCGGGACAGGCATTGTTCGCGCATGGCGATGCCAGCCATCCGCTCCAGCTCAGCGCGCGCGGCAAGCCCTGCAAGATCCTGCTCGCGACCGAGATGATATGCTCTTACGCCAACATCATGGTCCGGCAGGACCTGTTCGAGAGCGGCATCAATTCGGTCGAGAAGCTCGCGGAGTACAAGCGGCCTGACGGCGCGAAGCCGATCGTCGCGGCCACCGCGATCGGCTCGGGCACCTGGGTGTTCGGCACCTACGTGTTCGAGGCGCGCGGGCTCGGCGACAGGGTGAACTGGGTTGCTGGCGGCGGGCCCAACACGATGTTTCCGTCGCTGCAGACCAAGCAGTTCGACGCCATCATGGCGCCGCCGAGCTGGGTCGTCGAAGTCGAGAAGAAGGGTTTTGGCAAGACGATCTACGACACCTCGAAACCCGGCGTGTTCGAGAAGGATTTCGGCGGGACGCTGCCCGTGCTGGTGATCTACACGCTGCAGGACACGGTCGAGCAGGACAAGGCAATGGTGCAGGCCTATGTCAATGCCATCCACCGCGCGATGGCGTTCGTGAAAGCGACGCCGCTGGCGGACGTGCAGGCGCTGGTCACGCCGAAATATTTCTCCGGCATCGACCCCGATGCGGTCAGCGCCGAGCTCGGCTTCGACAAGTCGACCTGGGGCTATGACGGTGTCATCGACAAGGCCGCGTTTGAACGCGGCGCCAAGCCCTGGTACCGCAAGGGTACCGACATTCCCGAGACGAAATACGAGGATGTCGTCGACATGAGCTTCCTCCAGGCGGCCAGGGCGAAATACAAATGATCGCCGCGCCAGGTCCGGGCCTTACGCTCGCACGAAACGAGGATGAGAGAGCCGCGCCGCGCACCCGCATCGCGGTGCAAGCTCTCGCCAAACGCTTCAACGCGTCCGGCCGCGAGTTCGTGGCGGTCGACGACGTTTCCTTCGAGGTCAAGCAGGGTGAATTCGTCGCGCTGCTCGGTCCCTCCGGCTGCGGCAAGAGCACCATCCTCAACATGGTCGCGGGACTGTTGCCGCGCTCGGGCGGACGCATCCTGATCGATGAGGACACGGTCGAGACCGGCAAGGTCAATCCCAGGGTCGGCTATGTCTTCCAGCGCGACACGCTGTTTCCCTGGCGAACCGTGGAGCAGAACATCGGCTATGGGCTGGAGATCGCGGGGCTGCCTAGGACCGAGCGCGCCGGGCGCGTCGCCTCTGCCGTCGACAAGGCGGGGCTCTCGGGTTTTGCGCAGAGCTTTCCCCGCATGCTGTCCGGCGGCATGCGCCAGCGCGTCGCCTTGATGCGCACGCTGATCCTGGAGCCAGAGATCCTGCTGATGGACGAGCCGTTCGGCGCGCTCGACACCCACACCAAGCTCGAGATGCACAAGACGCTGCTGGAGATCTGGGAACGCGAGCGGCAGACTGTGCTGTTCGTGACCCACGATCTCGGCGAAGCCTTGACGCTGGCGAGCCGCATCATCCTGCTCTCGGCGCGGCCCGGCAGGCTCAAGGAAGACTTCGACGTCGCCATCCCGCGGCCGCGCGATCCCGTGGGCGTGCGCGAGACCGCCGAATTCGGCCGCCTCTATTCTCACATCTGGCATTCCCTCGGCGAGGAATTCCGCCGCACCAGGGCCGACTGACCATGTCCAACAGCCGCACCGCCATCCTGTTCTGGCAACTGGCCATTCTCGTACTGGTTCTCGTCGTCTGGCAGTGGGGCTTTGAATGGAGCAAGGCGCTGTTGCCGAAGGCCTATGTGCCGAAAATCCTCGATCCGTATTTCGTCGCCAAGCCATCGCTGATCTGGCAGAGCTTCCTGCGGCTCGGCTGCTTCGCCGATTCCGCCGGCTTTGCCGCCTGCATCAACGGCAACGACAACAATTTGTGGCTCGCCACGCTCGTCACGCTGAAGAACACCTGGTGGGGATTTCTGTTCGGGTCGGCGAGCGGAATCGCCGCTGGCCTGGTCCTCGGCCGTTCGGACTTTCTTGCCCGCGTGTTCGGGCCCTACGTCGTGGCGCTCAACTCGATACCGCGCATCGCGCTGGTGCCGCTGGTCATCCTGATCTTCGGCCTCGGTGATCTCTCCAAGATCGCCACGGCCTGGCTCGTCGTTTTCTTCGTGGTGTTCTTCAACACTTTCGAGGGAACGCGTGCGGTCGACCGCGACCAGATCGCCGCCGCCCGTCTGCTCGGCGCCAGCGAATTCACCGTGCTGCGCACGGTGGTGATCCCGTCCGCACTGGCCTGGGTGTTCGCGTCGCTGTTGCCGGCCGTGTCATTTGCGCTGATCGGCGTCATCGTCGGCGAGTTCATCGGCGCCGAGCGCGGGCTCGGCAAGCTCATCATCGAAGCCGAGGCGCGCGCCAATGCCAGCGAGATGATGGTCGCCATCTTCGTCATGATGTTCGTCGGGATTGTACTGGCGATCGCCGTGCGTTCGCTGCAGTCCTACCTGCTGCGATGGCAGCCGCAATTCGAGCCGTCGGCCTAGCAGTCCGGAAACAATCGGACGGTGGGCGCGTCACCGGCTGAATCGGGCCACCAGCTCGACATGCGGCGTGTGGCGGAACTGGTCGACCGGCACCACGGTCTCGATCCTGTAGCCGCCGTCGATGAGGAGCCGCGCGTCGCGGGCGAAGGTTGCGGTGTTGCAGGACACCGCGATCACGACGGGCACCTTGCTCGCAGCGAGTTTCAGCGCCTGCGCCTGCGCGCCCTGGCGCGGCGGATCGAACACCACGGCGTCGAAGTCGCGCAGCTCCGGCGGCACCAGCGGGCGGCGGAACAGGTCGCGCGGCTCGGCCTTGATCGGCTTCAGCCCGGGCGTGCGCGCAGCCTTCACAAGCGCGGCGACGGCGCCGGCGTCGTTGTCATAGGCGGTGACGCGGGCCTTCTCGGCGAGCCTCAGCGCAAACGGACCGACGCCGCAGAAGAGATCGAGAACCTCCTTGGCCTTGCCGACGCGCTCGGCGACGAGAGACGCCAGCGCCTCCTCGCCCGCGATCGTTGCCTGCAGGAACGAGCCCGGCGGCAGTGTCACGTCAGTGCGGCCCATCTTGACCGTCGGTGGCAGACGCTGCAGCACCAGCTCGCCATGCCGCGTCAGCCGTGCCAGACGATGCTGCTCGGCGACGCGCGAGAGTGCCGTGACGAGCGGTGTCGGCAGCGGGCCGGAGCCGCGGACGTCGACATCGAGGCCGTTGGCGGTCGCGGTGACCTGGATGTCCAGCGGCTTCGTCACCGGCATTCTGGACGTTAGCGGTTCGGCAAGCGCCCAGGCGGCGTCGAGCGCACCCTCGAGCCCGGGATCGAGGATCGGGCAGCGATGGATCGGGATCACGTCGTGCGAACTCGCCGCCGAGAAGCCGACCTTGAGGACGTCGTGCGTGCCGAACCGGCCGTGCAGCGTGACGCGCCGGCGGCCCGCGCCATGGGCATCGACCAGCGGCGCCACCTCGCAGTCGATGCCGGCCTGGGCCAGCGTCTCGACCACGATGCCGCGCTTCCAGGCGTGGTACGGCGCGGGCGCCCAGTGCTGGATGGCGCAGCCGCCGCAGATGCCGAAATGCGGACAGAACGGCTCGATGCGATCGGGGCTTGCGACATCGACCGCGAGCAGCTTGCGGCGGTCGGGATGGTTGCCGGCGACGTGGTCGACCTCGACGGTCTCGCCGCCGAGCGTGTAGGGCACGTAGATCGCTTCGCCGGCCTCGAGGCAGACGCCGTCGCCGCGATGGCCGACGTGATCGATCCTCACGCGCTCAACCACGACGCGCGCCCAGGAAGAATTCGATATTGCCGTCGCCGCCCGTGATCGGGGAGGGGAACACCTCGATATCGGTGCAGCCGAGCGAGGCGGCGAAGGCCGCGATGTCGTCGCAGATCTCCCGGTGCACGGCAGCGTCGCGGATGATGCCCTTCTTGTTGTGCTTCCGCTCGGCCTCGAACTGCGGCTTGATCAGTGCCAGCAGGCTCATCGGCGCCGCTGCCAGCGACAGCGCCACGGGCAGCACCGTCTTGAGCGAGATGAAGCTGACATCGATGACGACGACATCGGGCCGCGCCGGCAGCCGCTTGCCGTCATAGCTGCGGATGTCGGTCTCCTCCATCGACACGATCTTGGGATGGTCGCGCAGCGAGGGATGCAACTGGCTGGTGCCGACATCGATCGCGAACACCAGGCTGGCGCCGTTCGCCAGCAGCACCTCGGTGAAGCCGCCGGTGGAGGCGCCGACGTCGAGGCAGACATGGTCCTCGATCTCGATGCTGTAGCGCTCCAGCGCGCCGGCGAGCTTGACGCCGCCACGGGAGACGTAAGGATGCGCCGGCTCGGCCTGGATCACCGCGTCCTCGGCGATCGTCTCCGAGGGCTTTGCGACCTGCTTGCCGTCGGCGGTGACGAGCCCGGCCTCGATCGCCGCGCGCGCCCGGGCCCGGCTCTCGAACAGGCCGCGCTCGACCAGCAACACATCCGCACGTTTGCGGGCAGGGGACATCGGCTCTCCGGACGACGATTGAAACGTCTATGGTGCGATCAATCGCGCGGCCGCCATCCGGACGCAAGCCTCGAACGCGGCCAGATCGTGCCAGACGTCAATCGGCATCTGCGCCGGCGTCACCAGCGGGCAGCCGTGCAGTTCCAGCGCATGGATCATCATGAGGTTGTCGACGAGGCCAAAATCCTCGACCGTCAGCCCCTGTGCATCGACCAGCCGTCCGTCCTCGGAGGTCACGTCCATGAAGCGGCCGACACGGTCGGCATACGCGGCGCCGTCGTTGGAATAGGCCAGGCAGAACTTGCGGCGGCCGGCCATGTAGCCGAGCTCGTAGACCGTGCCGGGGTCGGCGCCGGCGCCGCGGAACGGCGTGAGATTGGCGATGATGACATCGGCCTCGTCCATCATCGCCTCGTTGCCGCAGAAGATCTGCCGCGAGGCGTCGGGCGCGGTGAGGTCGATCGCGTTGTCGAGGGGGAAGAGGCCGGTTAGGCCGTGCGCGGCGCAGATCGCGGCCTTGCGCCGGCCGATCTCAACCGCATCCGGCAGGAACACGTCGGGACCTGCCAGATAGATTTTCATGGCCGTGAGCCGCTTCGCCGAGGTCGAAGCTCGCCTCAGGCGAGCTTGACCGTCTCGGTCTTGACGTCCTTGCCGAGCGCCTCGAACACCTTGGCGACGATGCCCTTGGCGTCGAGACCGGCGCGGCCGTACATCGCGGCCGGCGTGTCGTGGTCCTGGAACACGTCGGGCAGCACCATGGAGCGGAAGCGCACCATGCCGCTGTCGAGCGCGCCCTGGTCGGTCAGGAACTGCGCGACATGCGAGCCGAAACCGCCGACCGAGCCTTCCTCGATCGTGATCAGGATCTCGTGGTCGCGGGCGAGCTTGAGAACCAGCTCGGTGTCGAGCGGCTTCATGAAGCGCGCATCCGCGATCGTGGTCGAGAGGCCGTGGGCGGCGAGCTCGTCGGCCGCCTTCTCGCATTCGGCGAGGCGCGTGCCGAAGGAGAGCAGGGCGATCTTGCTGCCCTGGCGGATCATGCGGCCCTTGCCGACCTCGAGCGGAACGCCAACTTCGGGCATCTCGATGCCGCGGCCTTCGCCGCGCGGATAGCGCAGCGAGCTCGGACGGTCGTCGATCGCGACCTGGGTCGCCACCATGTGCACGAGCTCGGCCTCATCCGCCGCCGCCATGATCACCATGTTCGGCAGGCAGCCGAGATAGGCGTTGTCGAACGAGCCGGCATGCGTCGCGCCGTCGGCGCCGACCAGGCCGGCGCGGTCGATGGCGAAGCGGACCGGCAGGTTCTGGATCGCGACGTCGTGCACGATCTGGTCGTAGCCGCGCTGCAGGAAGGTCGAGTAGATCGCGCAGAACGGCTTGTAGCCTTCGCTCGCAAGACCGGCGGCGAACGTCACCGCGTGCTGCTCGGCGATGCCGACGTCGAAGGTGCGGTCCGGGAAGGCCTTGTTGAAGATGTCGACACCGGTGCCCGACGGCATTGCCGCGGTGATGGCGACGATCTTGTCGTCCTTCTGGGCTTCCTTGACGAGGCTCTGGCCGAACACGTTCTGGTAGGCCGGCGCATTCGGCTTGGCTTTGGCCTGGGTGCCGGTCGCGACGTCGAACTTGACGACGGCGTGGTACTTGTCGGCAGAGGCTTCCGCCGGGCCATAGCCCTTGCCCTTCTGCGTCACGACGTGGACCAGGATCGGGCCGGTCTCCATGTCGCGCACGTTCTTCAGCACGGGCAGGAGATGGTCGAGATTGTGGCCGTCGATCGGGCCGACGTAGTAGAAGCCGAGCTCCTCGAACAGCGTGCCGCCGTCCATCATGAAGCCGCGGGAATATTCCTCGACGCGGTTGGCGCGGTTGGCGATGATCTTGGGCAGGCGCTTGTTGATCTGCTTGGCCGCATCGCGCAGCGTGCGATAGGTCTTGCCGGAGTAGAGCCGCGACAGATAGGCGCTCATGGCGCCCACCGGCGGCGCGATCGACATGTCGTTGTCGTTGAGGATCACGATCAGGCGCGAATTCATCGCACCGGCGTTGTTCATGGCTTCATAGGCCATGCCCGCCGACATCGCGCCGTCACCGATTACGGCGATAACGTTGTTCTTGCCGCCGGAGAGGTCACGCGCGACCGCCATGCCGAGGCCGGCGGAAATCGAGGTCGAGGAATGTGCCGCGCCGAACGGATCGTAATCGCTCTCGCTGCGCTTGGTGAAGCCGGACAGGCCGCCGCCGGTGCGCAGCGTGCGGATGCGGTCGCGCCGGCCGGTGAGGATCTTGTGCGGATAGGCCTGGTGGCCGACGTCCCAGATCAGCCGGTCGCGCGGCGTGTCGAAGACGTAATGGATCGCGGTGGTCAGCTCGACCACGCCGAGGCCCGCGCCGAAGTGACCCCCGGTCACCGAGACGGCGTCGATGGTCTCCTGCCGCAACTCGTCGGCAACCTGGCGAACCTGCTCGATCTTGAGCTTGCGCAGGTCATCCGGCGTCTGGATGGTGTCGAGAAGCGGCGTTTTACTGTATGCGTTCACGGCGATTTCCAATTTGTCAGCGCCGGAAGATCGTTCCGGTGCGCGATGGGTTTGCACAATATCGGCGCAGCGCGAGTCCTAAAACCGTCGGAGCCACCTGCATGGGGCGAGGCCCCGTCTTCAAGCTTAGGTGAGCTCAGGTGCGCTCCGGTTCAGTCTCTGTGATCCCTGTCACTTAGATCGGCTTCGTCCGTCCCAGCCAATTCACTAGCAGATTGAAGCGCTTGTCGTCGGTAATCGGTGCCCACGCAAGGCTTACAAAAAGCCACACTCCGCGCAGCTTTACACCAAAGCTTGGGCCAAAGCCAACCCGCCGGACCGATTACCGGCATCCACCTGCAACCCGCGGGCCAGAGTGGTTAATCCTGGTCCCAGCTGTAGGGTTCCAATCTTTGCCCGGTTCTTCGGCAGGATTTTGGGCGAATGGAAGGCCATTTTGGACGGATTCGGAGGGGGAGAGGCCCCTCGCGAGCGAGTTCCGCGACCTTTCCGGCGGGCCGCCCCGACCCCATGAGCGAAATCAGCCGCGTGCGATCATGAAAAAATGCAGGCGGCCGATGCCTGGGACGGGCGGCTTTGAACGGCCGCCCTTACTGCACGTCGAGCGGCGCGGTTCCGATGGCCTGACCGCTGGCATCGGTGGTGATCTTGTCGACGCGCGCCTCGGCCTGACGCAGCAATTCCTCGCAGCGGCGCTTCAGCGCCTCGCCGCGCTCGTAGATCGTCACGGATTCCTCGAGCGGCACCTTGCCGTCCTCGAGCCGCTTCACGATCGTTTCGAGTTCCTCGATCGCGCGCTCGAAGGTGAGCCTGGAGACGTCGATTTGGGTATTTTCGGCCATATCCGTTTCCGATTGCCCGATTCGCGTTCCTTGCAGAGAAGGGGCGTTTTGCGGGCTTAGTGTGGCGGGATCGTCAAGCGCCCATCAGGGCGCCGACATGCGCCGTAACAGATTCTTTCAATCCTTGCAGGTCATAGCCGCCCTCGAGCACGGAGACAACGCGCCCTCCGGCGCTCTTGTCGGCAAGGTCCATCAGCTTGCGTGTGACCCAGGTGTAGTCCTCCGCGCGCAAATTCAGCGAGGCCAGCGGATCGCGGTAATGCGCATCGAAGCCCGCGGAGATGATGACAAGCTCGGGGCTGAATTTTTCGAGCTGCGGCAGGATCAGATGCTCGAACGCGGCGCGGAACTCGGGTCCGCCGTCTTCGGAGGCGAGCGGCGCGTTGACGATGGTGTCGTGGTCGCCGCGCTCGCCCTTCGCACCGGTACCCGGAAACAGCGGCATCTGATGCGTCGAGCAGTACATCACGGTCGGGTCCGACCAGAAGATGTCCTGCGTGCCGTTGCCGTGATGCACGTCGAAATCGACGATGGCCGCACGCTTGATGCCGTATTTGCGCTGCGCGTGACGTGCGGCGATCGCGACATTGTCGAAGAAGCAGAAGCCCATGGGCTTGCCGATCTCGGCGTGATGTCCGGGCGGGCGCACTGCGACGAAGGCGTTGCGATGCTCGCCATTCATCACGGCTTCGGTCGCGGCCACCGCGCCGCCGACGCCGCGCATCACCGCTTCCCACGTGCCCGGCGACATCGAGGTGTCGCCGTCGATATAGACCTGACCGCTGGTCGGCGCGATGTGGCGCAGCTCGGTGACGTAATGCTCGTTGTGGCAGAGCGTGACGAGGTCGAGATCGCCTTCCGGCGCTTGGTCGCGCACCAGGAACTGGAAGCGCTCGTGCGACAGCGCTTCCTCGACCGCCCGCAGGCGGTCGGGCCTTTCGGGGTGTCCGGGCGGCGTGACGTGGTCGAGGCAGGCCTTGTGGGAGAGGAGAAGCGTGCTCATCAGGTCGGCCTCATGGGATGCGGGCTCTTGACGTCGTTGGCGCATCCGGCGCCAAAACGCAATGCAAAACCCAATCTATGCACTTGGCCTGGAATGGCAAAGGATTGTCCCGGACCGGTCCGTTTGATCCGAATCAATTCACGCGGAGGATGCGGGTGAGCGGCAGCGGACCGATCGGTCCGTGCGCCCTGAAGAAGGCGAACAGGGCGTCCGCGTCGTAGCCGCCATATTGCGGCGCCGTGCCTTGCTTGGCGACCGTGAAACCGTCGCCGCCCACGGCGAGGTAATCGTTGACGGTGACGCGGTAGCCGCTTCCAGGCTCGACCGGCCTGCCGTTGAGCATCATCTTCTCGAGGCTGATGCGCTCGCCGAATGGCTTGGTCGCATCCCAGGTGTAGCTGAAGCCGTTCGAGACCTGGAGAATCCGCGGCCGCTTCGGATCGAGCCATTGCTGCTCCAGCATGTCCTTGAGCTGGCTGCCTGTCAGCGTCATGGTGACGAGCCGATTGCGGAACGGCTGGCTGGCGAAAACGTCGCCGAAGGATATGGCGCCGTTCTCCTTCGGGACGATGTCGGTGCGGATGCCGCCGGGATTGGTGAGCGCGATCACCGCGCTGCCGTCCCTGGCCTCCCTGGTGGCGGCAAGCTGCGCGTCCGCGATGACGTCGCCGAGCGCGCTTTCGCCGGCCTCGTTCGGAACGCGCGACAGCGTTTGCGTCACCGATCCGGCCGGACGGTTGGCGATCGGTGCGGAGAGCTTGTCGTAAGCCTCGATCAATGCAGTCTGTTCGGGATCCTTCGCCAGCGAGGCATTGGCGACGATGACGTTCTCGCCTTTGGCACTGACGATGTCGCGCGTAACAGGATCGAGCTTGAGGTCGATCGCGGTGACCAACGTGCCGTATTTGTCGCCGCTGGTGACGAGCCGCCCGTCGATATTGCAGACATAGGCGCGGTGCGTGTGGCCGCTGACGACGACGTCGACGGCGCGATCGAATTTCTTCACGATATCGACGATCGGCCCGGTAATGGCCGGGCATTCATTGTAGTCGCCGGAGGGCTCACCACCCTGGTGGATCAGCACCACGATCGCCTCGACGCCGCGCGCCTTCAGCTGTGGCACCAGCGCGTTCACCGTTTCGGCTTCGTCGCGGAACTCGAGGCCTGCGATGCCTGATGGCGAGACGATGCCCGCGGTCTCCTTCAAGGTGAGCCCGATGAAGGCGACGGGGATGCCCTCGAACTCCCTGACCTCGTAGGGCGGCAGCACGCTTCTACCGGTCGCGGTCTCCACGGTGGACGCCGCGAGATAGTGGAATTTGGCGCCCGTGAACGGATGCGGCCCCTGGCAGCCGTCAACGGGATGGCAGCCGCCGTTCTGCATCCGCAACAGCTCGGTCTTGCCCTCGTCGAACTCGTGATTGCCGACCGATGTGATCGCAAGTCCCATCATCGAGAGCGCCTCGACCGAGGGCTCGTCGTGAAACATTGCCGACAGGAACGGGCTTGCGCCGATCAGGTCGCCGGCGGCGACGAAGATCGTGTTCTTGTGCCCCTCGCGCAGCTGCTTCACCAGCGTCGCCATGTATTCGGCGCCGCCCGCCGCCACCATCACCCTCTTGCTCTTGTCCTCGGGATCGCCGATCCGGATCCCGCCCGGCGGCGGCCGCAGATTGCCGTGGAAATCGTTGATCGCGAGGACGCGCAGCTCCACGGGCGCTGCGGTCTGGGCCGCGGCGGGGAGGGTGGCGAGTGCGAGCGTGAGGGCGGTCAGGCGGAAAAGATGTCGCATGGAACCAGACTAATCGTTCCGCGCGAAGTTTTCACGAAGCATTGTCGTGAACACGGCGTTCTCTTCCTTCTCCCCTTGTGGGAGAAGGTGGCGCGAAGCGCCGGATGAGGGGTCTTCCTCCACAAGGTTAGGTTCGAGTTGGAGGAGAGAGACCCCTCACCCGTCTCGCCGCTATCGCGGCGAGCCACCCTCTCCCACAAGGGGAGAGGGGAAGAGGACCTACCGCTTCTTCCTGTTCGCAAACGCGTTGAACGCGGCGATCGCTTCGTCCGACTTCAGCCGTTCGCCGAACAGATGGCCTTCCTGGTCGATGCGGCGGGTGAGCTCTTCGGGCGGGGTGCGCAGCAATTTGCGCGAGGTCGCGACCGCTTCCGCCGGAAGCCGGCAGATCTCGCGAGCAACCTTGCGCGCCTCGACCTCGGTATGTCCCGGCGAGACCACGGTGTTGACGAAGCCCGCCGCATGCGCCTCCGCGGCGGTGAAAGTCCGCCCCATCACCAGCATCGCGAAGGCGCGCTGGTAGCCCATCGTGTTCGGCATCAACAGGCTGGCGGCGCCGACCGGAACGAGGCCGAGATGGATATAGGGCGCGGAGAAGGTCGCAGCGTTCGAGGCCAGCACATAGTCGCAGTGGAACAGCATCACGGTGCCCATGCCGATCGCGGCGCCGTCCACGGCTGCGATGATGGGCTTGACGTTGAGGGCAAGCGAATAGAGAAATTTTGCGCCGTCCGACAGCGTCTCGGGGCGCGACGTGTCGGCATGCATGAAGTCGTCGATGTCGTCGCCGGCGGTGAACACGCCGGAGCCGCCGGTGATGATCATGCAGCGGATGTCGGGATTGTTCTGCGCGGTATCGATCGCGCGGCTCATCTCGCGGTACATGTCCTGCGTGATCGCGTTCTTCTTGCTCGGGCGACGCAGGGTGATCACGCGCGTTCCGCGCTCTTCGGTGACGACGATATTGCCATTCGGCATGTGAGCCCCCTGCGCTCGCCGCGACGCTTGCCTTTGGCGAGTCTCGCAAGCCTCAGCCTACATCATCTCGCAGGCGTGCCAATCCGCCCGCCCGGCCTTTTCAGGGCCCATCCCCGTGATCCCGGCGCATGCCGCCGCCGCGGCTCTCTCCCGTTGCGGAACCGCACTGCGCCGGATCAGGCCGGTTGTATCGCTTCGCACATGCAGTTGCGCATTGCAACAAATGGCTACAATGTTTCATTTGAAAAACCGGTGGTTGTAAGGCACGATCTCGCCCGATGCCATTCCATTTGGCCGATTGCTCGATTGATGATTGCCACAACGGGCGTTGACGAATCCTCGTTACGCTATCGCGGCTGGCGCGTCGTGCTGGCCTGCTTCCTGATGGCGTTCTTCATGTTCGGCTTCGGCCTCTACGGCCAGGGCGTCTATCTCGCCGAGCTCCAGCGCGCCCATGGCTGGCCGGGCACGCTGGTCTCCGCCGCCAGCACGTTCTCGTTTCTCCTGACCTCCGTGCTCGTCATCTTCACCGACGATCTGCTCGCCCGCATCGGGCTCCGCGCGCTGATCCTGTGTGGCCTGTCGGCGCTCGGCGCTTCGACCGTGCTGCTGGCGTTGATGCAGACGCCCTGGCAGCTCTATCTCGCCTATGCGCTGATGTCGGTCGGCTGGACCGGTATGGGGACCGTGGTGATCGCGACCGTGCTGAACGCCTGGTTCGAACGGCGCCGCGGGCTCGCGCTCAGCCTCGCCTTCAACGGCGCGACCTGCGGCGGCATCGTCCTCGTACCGCTGTTGCTGTCGCTGACCGGCAGCATCGGATTCCGCTCGGCCATGCTGGCCGCCACGATGGCGATGGTGGTGCTGGTGCTGCCCGTGGTCGTCATCTTCATCGGCTGGCCGGCACAGACGTCGCCTGCATCGGGCGAGCGATCGTCCGCCGCCGCGGCGGCGCCGACCCATTCCCGCAAGACGCTGCTCGCCAACGCGGCGTTCTGGACCATGGTGCTGCCGATCGCGATCGCGCTGCTGGCGCAGATGGGATTCATCATCCACCAGGTGACGTTCCTCGAGCCGCTGATCGGCCGCGCCAGTGCCGGCCTCGCGGTCACCCTCATGGCGGCGATGGCGGTGGTCGGCCGCCTGTCGCTCGGCCTGTTCGTCGACCGGCTCGATCCCAGGCTCGCCTGCGCGGCGTCGATGACGAGCCAGGCTGCGGCCTTGTTCGTGCTGCTCCAAAGCACGAGCCCGACCGTGCTGCTCATCTGCTGCGCCGTCTACGGCTTCTCGATCGGCAACATGATCACGTTCCCGCCCTTGATCATCCAGCGCGAGATCGGTGCCGCTGCCTTCGCCGCCGCGATGGGGTTGGGCACCTCGATCAGCGGCATCGTCAGCGCCTTCGGCCCCGGCATCATCGGCCTCGTGCGGAGTTTTACGGGCAACTACACGACGGCGTTCGCGCTGTGTGTGGCGCTGGATCTCGTCGCGGCCGGAATCGTGCTGTGGCGGCCGGGGCGACGAGCGAAGCTCGCCGCTTCGTAGCTACGGATTCCACATATTCGCTGTCATCGCCCGCGAAGGCGGGCGATCCAGTATTCCGAGAGAGCAGTTACCGAATCGAGAAGCCGCGGCGTACTGGATTCCCCGCCTTCGCGCGGAATGACAATGGAGAGGAGGAGAGGCCTCCTCATATATCGCGGTGGCAGGCCTATCCCTTACCCCAGCAACACCGCATCCGCCGCAGCGACCGACTCCGCGCTCTCCGTCACCGTGCGCTCGAGCGCGCCGGCCTGCACGCTGATGTTCTCGGCGAAGAAGCGCGCGAGCGAGACGTAGCGCGCGGCCTCGGTATTGCCGCCGGCCTTCGCGGCCAGCGCTTCGGAGGCCAGCATGCAGCCGCCGAGCGTGGCGCCGAACTGCTGCAAGTACGGCGTCGCGCCGGCGAGTGCTTCGTTCGGCGCGGAGGCCATGCGCTCCAGCAGCCATTGGCTGGTACGCGTCAGCGCCTCCAGCGCCTCGCGCAGCTTTGTACCCGTGGTGCCGAAAGCGGGATCGTTGGAGGCTTCGACCTGCTTCACGGTAGCCGAGAGCTCGTCGAGCAGCGCCCATACCGCAGCGCCGCCATTGGCCGCGAGCTTGCGCGTGACGAGATCGATCGCCTGGATGCCGTTGGTGCCCTCGTAGATCGCGGTGATGCGCGCATCGCGATAATACTGTGCCGCGCCGGTCTCCTCGATGAAACCCATGCCGCCATGCACCTGCACGCCGAGATAGGCGACCTCGTTGCCGATGTCGGTGGAATAGCCCTTGGCCATCGGCGTCAGCAGCGCCGCGCGGGCGGCGGCGTCCGCGCGGACCTTCGGGTCCTTGGCGCGCGTCGAGACGTCGATCGCGACCGCGGTCGCATAGCAGATGGTGCGCGCGGCGGCGGTCTGCGCCCGCATCCGCATCAGCATGCGCTTGACGTCCGGATGCACGAAGATCGCGTCCGAGCCGTCGCCCTTCTTGCCGACGGCGCGGCCCTGCTTGCGCTCCTGCGCATACGACAATGCCTGCTGATAGGCGCGGTCGGCGACGCCGACGCCCTCGAGGCCGACGCCGAGGCGGGCCTGGTTCATCATCGTGAACATGCAGCGCATGCCCTGGTTCTCCTCGCCGACCAGGAAGCCGATCGCGCCGCCATTGTCGCCCATCGTCATGGTGCAGGTGGGGGAGGCGTGCATGCCGAGCTTGTGCTCGACGCCAGAGGCAAAGATGTCGTTGCGCTGCCCCAGCGAGCCGTCTTCATTGACCATGAACTTCGGCACGAGGAAGAGCGAGATCCCCTTGGTGCCGGCGGGTGCGTCCGGCAGGCGCGCCAGCACGAAATGCACGATGTTGTCGGTCATGTCGTGCTCGCCATAGGTGATGAAGATCTTCGTCCCCTTGATGCGATAGGTGCCGTCGGCCTGCTTCTCGGCGCGGGTGCGCAGCGCGCCGACGTCGGAGCCGGCCTGCGGCTCGGTAAGCTGCATCGTGCCGGTCCACTCGCCGGAGATGAGCTTTTCGAGATAGATCTTCTTCAGCTCGTCGCTGCCATGGGCATCCAGCGCCTCCATCGCCGACGCCGTCAGCAGCGGGCAGAGGCCGAAGGCGACGTTCGAGGCGCTCCAGATCTCGGTGCAGGCCGCGTTGATCGCGAGCGGCAGGCCCTGGCCGCCGAAATCTTCCGGGCCCGAGACCGCGTTCCAGCCACCCTCGGTCCAGCGCTTGTAGGCGTCCGGCCAGCCCGGCGCGGTCGTGACCTTGCCGGCGTCGAGCTTGATGCCGTGCTCGTCGCCGACTTTATTGAGCGGCGCCAGCACGTCGGTTGCGAACTTGCCGGCTTCCTCCAGCACGGCGGCAACGATGTCGCCGTCGAAATCGCCGTAATGGCCGGCCTCCACGGCAGCCTTCAGGCCGGCGCCATGGTTGAGCGACAGCAGCATGTCAGAGATCGGCGCGCGGTAGGTCATGGCTCACTCCCCGTGGACAAATATTGGCGCCGTATTCCCATGAAACGGGGGAGGTCTCAATGGCCGCGATACGGGACCGCACCGGGCCCTTGCCGGGGCCTATAATAAGGTGTGGCGCGTCCCGAGCCGACGGCCCGCGGTATTTTGCCCCTCCAGGCGGTTGAAATGCTGCGCCGCTCCCTATAGACCGGCTGCGACCGAAGGGAATCTGCGGTAGCCAGTTCTTCCGCCCCGTTCCCCGGTCGCCTGTTGGGGCGTAGCCAAGCGGTAAGGCAGCGGATTTTGATTCCGCCATTCGGAGGTTCGATCCCTCCCGCCCCAGCCAGGTGCAACGCCCTGAATTTCCTTCCAAATCAGCTTTGTTCTCAGTCGCGTTGTGAGCGCGTTTGGAAATTCGTTTGCCCGGGCATTTGGAAATTCTGTGCTGTTTTCGTTTCCCCGCCACCTGCATGCCAGGTCGGTTGCACATGGCCCACCGCATGTTCTTCAACGTGTCATTACGGTGAGAAGCGGGCAACGCGCATCAACTGCCGCAGTGGGGCAGCGCGTATCGACTTGATCCCTTCGCGCGAGGATCGGCAGTCGGGGTGAGGCGCCTGGTGTTGCTCAGGAAGCGCTTTGGCGGATATTGCCGTCGCCGGTCTGGTCTTGAGCTTCAGCTACGTCGCTATCCCGTTGCTCAACTTGCTTTTGCGCTAGGAGATGTGCGTGCCGCTTGCGGGTCGCCGCCAAGGCGCGTTGCATCGTTTCCTTGGCGTAGCCGCGATAAGCTTGTGCTGTTTTGTGTCCCGACAGCGCGCGGCCTTGACCATCCGTCAACTCGGCTTCTTCCAATTCAGTCATGCCGCCATGTCGGCATGCGTCGAGCGTGAACAGCTTGGACACGCCTTCGATCTTCTTGCGCATCTGCTGAACGACTTTTTCCATCCCGGGGTAAGACCAGACTTTCGCTGCTCCCTTGGATTCCCCGCGCTCGATCCGACGCATGATCATGGGAACGCCGATCTTGGGGAGATGGCCCAAGATGTCTTCTGCTTCGGCATAGAACTTGACGACTTCACCATCCTGCTTTTCTTCCAGAGGATGCCAGACCAGGGACTTGTTCTTGTGGTGCTCGATCCGCACCGCATGTGGCCAGTTCTTGCTGCGGTAATCTGGCCAGGTCAAAAACCCGGCCACGACATTCTCCGGCCGCTGCAGCCATTCAAAGCAGATGACCGCAACAGCGGCCGGCTCGGGCCGGCCATGCTCGATGCAACCCCACGCAAACCGGTAGACCTCTTCGCGCGAGACCGCATGCTTCTTGGTCTTGGTCCGGGATTTGAGAGTAAAATCATTCCAGGGATTCGGGTGCTTCTTATCGAACAGGTCCGGGTGCAGGCGGCCCATGATGCGCCAAACCTTGCGGCACAGCCCGACGACCTTTTCGCCTTGCCGCAGCCTAAGACCGTTCGGCCCGTTGATGATCCTGTCGTAGATCTTGTCAGCTGCTCTAGGCGTAACTTCCCGGATCTGTCGCTCGCCAATACGCCGGCCGCTCTTACCGACGGTATCGCAAATCATCTGCATAATGCGTTCGTAGTCTGGCCGCGATCGCGGCGAGACCTTCTCGGTATAGGCCTTCTCTGTTTTGTATTGCCGAAACAGCCAATCGAGCGTGCCATAGCGCGCGATCTTGCCTTGCTCGACCGGATCACCCTTGCGACGATCGTTCCATTCATCGAACAGCGCGTTGAGTGTCGCGGCGCGGCCTCCTTTGCCGTCGTCACCGCACGCCACATCATAGCTTGTGCCCAATGGCTCGTTGGCCATCTCGCATCCAAGTTTGCGGTAATGCGTGGGAATGCGGAAGTAGAATCCAAGTGGACTGCGGGCAAGTCGGCGCACTTCCACGAACCGCGGCAGAGGGCGCTCCAGCGCTACAAATCCTCGGCGAGGTCGCCCGGCGCCAGGTCCGGGGCAATAGCTCGGTCTAGATCGTCTCTCAACCACAGTTGACGTCGTCCTTCTTTTACACGTGGCTGAGGATACTCCGAACCAACCCGTTTTAGAAAGGATTCTGTGGTCGG
The DNA here is from genome assembly GCF_024199855.1 of Bradyrhizobium sp. CCGB20. NCBI lineage: Bacteria > Pseudomonadati > Pseudomonadota > Alphaproteobacteria > Hyphomicrobiales > Nitrobacteraceae > Bradyrhizobium > Bradyrhizobium sp. CCGB20. The sequence continues at coordinate 2,499,033 of NZ_JANADN010000001.1, forward strand.
CTCACCACAATAACCAGCTGCAATCGCGGCTGGCATGCGACGCGGCCAAGCACCAACTGGAATGATGGCAGAGCGCCGCATTGCCGAACCAAAACGCTGAGTTCAATGAAGCTGGATGAGCAGCGCCGGGAATGACGATGGCGGAGCTGTTTGATCCCAATCAAACATGGGTGCACGAGTTGCTCAACTGCAAGCAAAGCAAGGTTGCTGCATTGTGCGCCCAAGTCACGCCGCTTGTGTGGCCCTTCGTCCGAGTAGCTGGCGCTAGGTCATGCGGATCATAATCGTGTTATCCGCCGCTGCCACGCGGTTTCGACCCCTTGTGCCTTCAATAAAAGGCATTCTGCGGCTGGAGCAGGCTGGATCTTCAGTGATAGCTGTTGATCGGCGGTAGCGCGTTCGCATGCGAACCGGGGTCTCGTGGACCGAGCCGCGTTGCGTCTCGGCCGTTCGGCTTCGATCCCTCGCGGAAGCAAGCAGCAGATATATAATGTGTCGCTCGCCGGAGGCACTCGCACGAAGGGCTGCCGCTTCGCGGCACCGTTATCACTGCCCATCGCGCGGGTGCCTTTTTGAACCGGTCTCGCGACTGCACTCGGTCCCGGGTCCCGCCGCGTTCCGCGTCGGCGCTATGCTGACCCTCTTGCGGGTGCCTCTTTTGATTTGCTCACTCTTGCTTTCGTTTTCGATCTTTTGTTCTCACTTATGCTGACCTGCTCACCATTCTCTTGATTGAGATCTCAGGGGCGTTGCCCCTCGCGCGCGCCAGGGTGAAGCGCCGGCTTTGCCGGCGCCGCCCCGAGCGGTCTCCCCAGTCTTCCGCGCTTGTTTCAACCAGCCTCCTTCGGACTTCAGGCAATCGCTTGTGCAGACCCGCTCGCGCGAGCGGCCCTTCCGGGCGGGAGATACCCCTCCGCTCGGGTCGCCCTGGCACTTGCTACCCCCAGTCTCGCCGACGGGCAGGGTGCAGGCGCGTGGTGCGCCTTGCACCCATGGAAGCAAAAGGAAGAATGATCATGTCGGCCAAGTCAGTTGAAATCATTCCCGTGAGCGGGAGGGAGACGTTTATCCCGCTCAACAAGCCCAAAAAAGTCTCCCAACAATGCGCGCAAGACTGCGCATAGCGAGGCGGCGATTGAGGGTTATGCGGCGAGCATCGCCGCGAAAGGCATCCTGCAAAATCTGGTGGTCGAGCCCGAACTGGACGGTGAGGGCGTGGCTACGGGGTTCTATTTGGTGACCATCGGCGAGGGCAGGCGGCTTGCCCAGCTGCTGCGGGTGAAGCGGAAGGAGATCAAGAAGACTGAGCCTATCCGTTGCATCATCGACACCGCAAACGATCCACACGAAATTAGCCTGGACGAGAATGTCACCCGGGAAAACATGCATCCTGCTGACCAGTTCGAGGCGTTCAGGAGGCTCGCGGAGGAGCGCGGCCTTGGTGCGGAGGAGATCGCCGCTCGCTTTGGCGTGACGGCTCACGTGGTGCGGCAACGGCTGCGATTGGGATCAGTTTCGCCACGGTTGGTTCAGCTCTATAGGGATGGCAATCTGGCTCTTGATCAGTTGATGGCGTTTGCCATCACAGGCGACGTGGTTCGGCAGGAAAGTGTCTACGAGCGTCTTTCCTATGACCGTGAGCCGAGCACGATCCGCCGTCTCCTCACCGAAACCCATATCGCCGCGACCGATCGCCGAGTGCGGTTTGTCGGGCTTGAAGCTTATATCGAGGCAGGCGGTACGGTTCTGCGCGACCTCTTCACCGAGGATCGTGGCGGCTATCTAGAGGACGTGGCGCTGCTTGATTTGCTGGTGACGGCACGGCTTGGCCGAGAGGCGGACACTCTTCGAGCGGCCGAGGGATGGAAGTGGACTGAGCCCCATCTCGACTTCCCACATGCCCACGGGATGAAGCGCGCTTACCCGCATCCGGTCGAGCTTTCGGCGGAAGATCAGACCGCTCTTCAAGCGCTTCAAACTGAGTTCTGATTGGCTGACGGAAGAGCATCAAACGGCCGAGGAATTGCCTGATGAGGTGGATGCACGGCTCGGTGAACTGGAGAGCCAAATCGAGCAACTCGAAGCGAAAAGGCAGGCCTACGATCCCGGCGATGTCGCGCGCGGCGGCGCGTTCGTGACGCTCAATCATGACGGTACCATCAGGATCGAACGCGGTCTCATCCGCCGCGAAGACGAGAAGCCCCAGTCCGAAACTGGGCTGGACGGCGAGGCTCAGGCACAGGATGAGGAGCGCGATGGGGACGACCAAGCCACGCGTGATGGTGAAGGAGAAGAGGCGGAAAGCGAAGAGGACGAAGAAGAACAGAAGCTGTCCGACACACTCGTTCGTGACCTCACCGCGCATCGTACCTTGGGGCTGCGTCAATCTTGGAGAGCAGCCGGACGTTGCCATCGTGGCAGTTACGCATGCGCTCGCAGCACAAATCTTTTATGTTGGGGCCAATGCCCATGTGGTTGGCATCCAACCAGTCAAGACGGATTTGGCCACGCATGCGGTCGGGATCGAGGACACTCCGGCCGGCAAAGCGTGGTCGGATCGCCACGCCAATTGGGCGCGGCAAATGCCCCGAGACGTCGCCAGACTGTGGGAATTCGTGGCCGAACTCGACCACGACAGCCGCATGGCGCTGTTTGCACATTGCGCGGCATTGACGGTCAATGCGGTCAAATTGCCATTTGACCTGAGGCCCCGCGCGTTGGCGGTGGCTGGCCGTTTGGCCGGAGCCGTCGACCTCGACATGACCGGATACTGGCGGCTGACGGTGCAATCCTATCTCGGCCGGGTCACCAAGGCGGGCATTCTGGAGGCTGTCCGCGAAGGCGTTAGTGAGGAGGCCGCCGGCCGCTTGTCGGGGATGAAAAAGGTCGAGATGGCGGCGGCCGCTGAGCAGTTGCTGGCGGCAACCGACTGGTTGCCGCCGTTGCTGCGCACGGCCAAGACGCAGGATCAGGCCGGTGCGCCAGACACGGTGCAAGGTCACGATTTCTCCTCGCAAGCGGCGGAGTAAGAGCAGAGCCGGGGGCGCGAGGACGCCCCCGGCTTCCTTCAAAATCCGGCCGCGCACCTTACGGCGCGCGGCCGGTTCAGTCGGAGCGAAACCGGCGATCACGCATGCTAGCCCGTCTCCAAATGCGGGCTACGATCGGTCCGATCTACGCCGTTGCAGCGGCCAGCGTGGCTGTGCCATGCCTCCCTTTTGGCAGCGGCCAGCGCTCAGGTTGGGGTTCTGATCGTGTCTGGACCTCGCGTATCCGACGCGCAATCGCGCGAATAATCCTGGCCGGCGCCGTCGTTTGCTGATGCGAAAATGCGATCTAGCTCGCTTGGTTTGTCCGGTGCATCGTGCTTTGATTGATGAGCGGACGTCGGCTTTTCTTTGATCGACCCGCCGTTTCCCATGCTGCACCGAGCGTTGGCAGCCATGGTCATCGCCGTCAGTCCAGGTCATGGGCGCGCGTCCAACGCAACTCGATTGGCTGATCAGGCCCGAGGGACGGCAAGAGCCTCGATCGCCTTCCCGCAACGGCTGACGCCTGCTTTTTTCCCCTGCCGCCGAGCGGCGGCATTCCTCGCGGAAGACAAAAAAGCAGGCTTTCGCCGTCCTCCGCTGCGCTGCGGGCCCAAGGGCTGCGGGCCGATCGCCCCCCGGGCCAAGGATCGCCATCGAGGCTGCGATGGGCGCGGCCCGAACAACAGACAGACGGAGATCACCATGGCGACCATCGGCACTTTCACCGCTTCGGACAACGGCTACACCGGCTCGATCAAGACGCTGACGCTGAACATCAAGGCCAAGTTCGCGGCCTCCGAGAAGGACAACGACAAGGCTCCCGACTTCAGGATTTTCGCAGGTGCAACCGAATTCGGTGCCGCCTGGAAGAAGACCGTTCGCGACAGCGACCGCGAATATCTCTCGGTCAAGCTTGACGATCCGAGCTTCCCGGCTCCGATCTACGCCTCGCTGGTGAAGATCGAAGGCGAAGAAGGTTTCAGCCTGATCTGGTCACGCCGCAGCGGCGACTGATCGCCGGGATCATCGGCCCCGCCTCCTCGGAGGCGGGGCCGTTTTGCGTTGCTTGCATCGCTTTAGAAGAAGGGCAGGAGGGGATTTCTTCCTCGAAAAAAAGGCACGCTGCCATGGATTTGTGGCGCAACTTGAAGCCGGTTTGAGGCGCCGAATGACGAATTCACGAGCTTCCGGGCGGGTCTTCTTTGAGCGATTGGCGAGCTCGATCGCCCTTTGCGCGGTCGACTGATCGCGCCGATGCCGACTTGAGATGCAAGACCAGCCCCACGGCTTGGATGCGAAACAGAGGAGCTTTCTCGGCGAGAAAATTGGCGCTGAAGCGCCGTTTGTGCGGGTGAATAGCGCTGTGCGGCAAGGCCTCCCTCCTTCCTCCAAGGGCGCGTTGCCCTGCTTATGGCGCTACGACCTATGGCGGCCGTCCCTCATCCGAAACCCTCGCACGCTCCTTTTTTCCCCGCCGGAAGTGCGGCTCCTCGCGGCCGCTTCGCTGCAAAAAAGGAACGGGCTCGGGTGCGCCGCTGCGCTTCGCCCCGAGGGTTCGGATGGGGGCCAACCGCCATGACGGTCTCGCCATCGCAGGGCATCGGCCCCTGCGGCAACGAAGGAGACAGACCATGACCGCGATCGGATTCGTCACCCGCACAATGGACGGCGGCTTCAGCGGCGAGCTCAAATTGCTGCCCATCTGCGCCCACATTGACATCGTGCCCAACCGCGATAAGTCGGGCGATATCACGCCGGACTTTCGCATCTTCGCCCACGGGGTCGAGGTCGGATCCGGTCGGATTTTGAGCGGCGAGAGCTTTGGAACGGACTACCTCAGCTTGTCGCTCGCAGCACCCGGCCTTGGGGGCCGTAAGCTCTGCACCAACCTTGGTCGAACCGTCGGCCTTAACGGTGACGGCGGCTACTTTCTCGTCTGGAATCCTGTCGACTAGGTCGAAACAAGGGCTCCCGCGTACCGCGCGGGAGCCCTTTCCTGTCTCCAGGGCAGCAGTTTTCTTGAGAAAAATTCGACGGCTTCGGCTCGAAGAACGCAGTCCGCCGACGTGAGAATTCTCGCCTGTTTGCAAGCGCTCAAAGGGTCCAACAGGCGATCTTCCGGGCTTAAATTCTCATGTTTCGGCTACGTATCGTCTCTCCAAAACGCTCGACGGGGCTTTCAAATCTTGCGGTTGGTTACGTCGTCTGGCGCCGGTGCCAGGACCTTGTTGTGAGCAGAGGGAGAAAACGCTGAGATTAAGCGCACAGACGACCAAGTAAGCGTCCGGCGGCTGCACATGGCGTATGGGCGATGCCTTCGGCTCGCGCTCTACTCGTCGCTTCGCTCCTCACCGAGCCACCCTCCGGGTGTCTCGGCCCTTCGGGTAACGATCGCTATCGCAAGCGTCGCAAACAGTGTGGGCTTCGCAAATCAACTGCCAAGTCGCGGCATGAATCGGCCACCAGCCCAGGTGTTTTTGCAGGCGCTATTGGTGGATCCTCCGCGATGATCCGCACTACTGTTCATCGCATATCTCCCTCTTTTACAGACAAAAAGATGGGAGATTTGTCTGCTGATCCGTAGATCAGCAGATACGAGTTCTTCAAACAGAAGAAGGTTGAGCGAGCAACAATGAGCAGAGGGAGTAGGGCAAGATAAAAGCACTGTCGCCGAAGAGCGGCTAAGTGGTTGTCTGCACATCCAAGATTTGGCGCTATTGGCGCCCTACGTATCGCCACAACATGCTCAAGTGGTGCAGTCTCTTCGTGAAATTCGTCTGCATGCTCCGTTTGGGTTTGTCGAGCGGAGAATTTCCGGAAGCTCGCCGACAGCGGTGCGGGCGAAACTCTCGTAATGAGCCTTTATGTCGATGGAGCCCGCCCCGCGACGGTCGCTTCCGTGGCACGTCCAACTGTTCGCAGAACCGTTTCGATCTGCGCTACCATTTGGCATCCATCGAAGCTTCTCGGAAGTAGGGTGCGCGCGAAAGGCCCGAAGGCCTCACTTCCGATAGGTTCTAAGCATCCAGACTGGCTCTCTTCTGCTCTCGGCTACATCCCCACATGGATTGACTATCAGCGGGAACTATTTATCAGCTCGGCGTGCCGCTGGCGATCGTTCGCAAAGGTCTGGTGCTGCTTGAAACACGCGAGCGGCATGGCCGATCTTGCAACCCGCGAACCACTCACCTCTCGCCATCGCTTTCGCGTTCGAAGACTTTCACGGCGGCGGGGATCATGTTGTTGCGCGAGCAAAATAAAGTTCGGCTTGACGACCGGCTGGGTGAGTATCTGGCAAATCTGACGCCGGAGGTCTCTGACGTCACCATTTCGCAACTGCATGCGGCCGGCCTGACCCGCGAGGGGCCCGAAACTGCTCACTGGCGCGGTCGCTGGTGGACATTGTGGGGTCCATTTGATCTGGTGCCCCGGCAAAGACAAGGTGTTAGTCGCGACGCCGGGCCAACTGTCCCCTTTTTGGGATGCGACCGAACTAACCCTGTCCGGGATCGACGAGGCGGTCGTTACCTCGGCGCAGGCATTCGGCGATCTCGGGGAGGCCTGCCGCCTCATCCGTAACTCGGCCGGCATCGTCCACGAGGTCAGGATCGGTGGCAAGAACCTGGTGACTGAAGACGCGATCAAGTCCGAAGTACAGCACCGGTACCAGCCGAGCTCACGCGAGGTTTAGACGGCGTTCTGTCATTGCGCGATAGGTTGAGGCCTCAAGAAGGTCGGGCTGAGTCAAAAACTTGATGCCCGATCTATGGCGGTTCTTACCAAGGCGATCGCGCATTCGAGGCGGCTGAATAGAAGTGCGAGGTCTTCCGGGGTTGCCTCTTCCATTCGCAGTGTTTCCGCACTCAATGTTTCTCTCATGAGGTCATCAATCGAAAAGACGGTCTCTGCTACGTAGCCAACTTCACCAAGAACATTCGGAATTGATAATCCTGGGACGATCTCGCCGCGTGGCGTAATGCGTACCGACGGCCCAGTTTTCGAGAGTAAGAGCTTCTCGACAGTCTCTGCCGGTAGATCGACGGCCGAAACGACCGCCCCGCCCAACCGATACCCAAACCGGTACACATCGGCGTGGGGCGAGGTCGCACCGGGTGCTTCAATAAACGGTTCTAGGTCGGACGCTTGAGGCTTCATAACGTCTTGATAGTTACGCGCTGTCTACATCGCAAAAAAGAGGCGATATGGACTATATTCCCTAGAGACTATATGCCTCATGGTGCCCGATCCTGCAATGCAGGATTGGTGCAGCATCGTAGGAGGAAATGTGCGACGACTGCGGCAATTGCGGCGCATGACGCAAGAGGAGCTCGCATTCGAGGCGCAAATAGATCTAACTTACGTCGGGGGCATTGAGCGGGGCCGTCGAAATCCCAGTTTGTTGGTCATGGCGAGAATCGCACGGGCGCTCTCCGTGCCCATCACTAAACTATTTGTGGAATCCTGAAATCGGCAAAGGCGACCGAGGCTGGAAATATCGCAGATTTGCGTCGTATGGGGAATGGCGGTAGCGCTCCCCTCCCGCTACCATGAAAATAAGGGGCTTTTCGCCCGAACTGCAGCGAGATTTGATTTCGTACCACGTTCCCCACGGATTTCAGCTTCCCTGCTGAAGGATTCAAATTTACGAATTGTAGGTATTTCAACTCGTTATGCGATGGGCAGTTCGCCCGGCTGGCGTGGCTCTCGGGTCATCTCCTTTGATGGTGCCTATTCGAGGACTCAACTGCGCCTCGTGGACACAGACGCGAGTGGTGGTACGAACCACCCCAATGTTGTGTCCCGGGGCCGGCGATCGCTCCGGGCTGTCGAGTTCAACAAGTGGCGGCCAATTGGTCGGCATCGGCATAACGCGCCTGCTCGTCCGCGCTTGGACGCGGAACGCATTTTGAGCGAGGGAGGCGTAGTGCCGGCGAGGCTATGGTTGCGGGTGAAGTCAAGAAAGACCGGCCATTCGGATTTCGGTGTGGACGGGTCTCGTCTCTTCGCTTTATCCGCAGCCGGAAGGCTCCTCGCGTCCGGAGCGGGCGGCTAATCGAATCCTTGGGTTTCCCCGGTCCCGTGAAGCCGGCTGCGTTGACTCTTTCCAGCCCTCGGGTCGGTTTGGGAGCATGCAGACGATCTCCCTGCCATACCGCTGCTCCACCGAGGACCGCGCCTTCTTGGACGACTGCCGCCGCGTCTATTCCGCGGTGGTGAGGACGGCGTACGCAAATGGGCATGACGTGGCAGACGAACGTGTAAAGCAGAAGCCGCTGCGGGACCTGGTCAAGTCAAGCTTCGCCGGCGGGATCCTTGACGCCTGGGCGCTTCACTGCGCCACGCCGGAGGGCATGGACCTGCGCAAGCGCATTCCGGACGGCCGCATGGTGTTCGGCGGCCGAGCGACGTTGGAGCGGCGCCGCAAGGATTTGATTAGGCGCGAGGACTGGCGTCGGGCGAGGCTGAGGCCGATGACCATTCGGGGCGACAAGAACTACGCGCGCAACCGCCATTTCCGGCTCAGCGCGGACGGGCGGACCTGCGTCTTCACTATGCTCCAGGGCGGCCGCGTCAAGGGCAAGTCCATGGTCCGGCGCAGTGTCACGCTCGATCTGCAGGAGTTGACCGGAAACGCTGGCGAGGTGCTGCGGCAAGCCGCCCAGTTGGCTGCGGCGCGGATCAACGTCACGTTCCGGATCGACGACGCAAGGCTCCACGTCACCGTCGATCCTGAGGACCTGCCCGAGCATCCGCAGCGGCGGCGACCGGCGCTCCGGATGGCGACGCGTGCCGTCGGGCTCGATCTGAACCCGGCCTGGGTCGGCATCGCCTCAGTCGAGAACAGCGGCGCCCCCGCGCGTCTCGACCAGACGAGGCCGCTGGACCGGGGCTGGTCGAGCTGGGATGTCGTACATCTCTGCTGTTCTGGTCGACGATAAAAATCATCGCTTGTTGACTGCAAGCGGTGACGGATATTTCCGCTCCTGGCCTCTCGATGCAATGCGCTGGATCGCAATGGCTTGCGAGAAGGCCAATCGAGGGTGGTTGCTCGACGAATGGCGTAAACTGTTGCCCGACGATACTTACGTTGCATCCTGCTCGGAGCCAACGGCGCATCCTAATTGGCTTGGCAAATACTAGGTCGCACACTCACATCAGAGCCGCCGCTTGACGCCCAGCATCTCGGCGAGAAAATCCTGGGCGAAATGCAGATTGTCGCTGCCCGCTAAATCCCTTGCTCGAAGAAGCCATCGGCAAAGTCGCGCTTCTACCGTATGAGCCGCCATGCAGGCGGCCGATTGGCTTGCCTGCGCATAGACCGTCTGCTCATGACGAAACAGCGTTGTCAGCAAGGATTGACTTTGAAGCACCGCGCTTCTGAGTTCGCTCACCTTGCACGTCAGCGCGGGTCCGGCGAGTTGGACTATGGCTCGATTGACGGGAATGTTCCCGCCAAGAGCGGCGAATGCGCCGACGACTCCGTCTTTACCGACCATCGCGGCTTCAATGATCTCTCCAGAAGAGAGACCCACCACAAGCGAGACGATCGACCCGTTCGGAAAGTAGATGTCCGTGACCTTACCCCCGGCCTCAAACAGAACCTTCTCATTGTCCAGATGGATGGGTTTCAGGTGCGCGCGGAGGGCAGCGGCGTCACTCTCGGAAAGAGAGTCCAATAGCAGATTGCCGGAATTGCGCATGTACAGGCGGGAGCGCAGAGAACTCTCAGTCAGCGGCGCCTAGGAGACTGCCGCTAATCCACCGACCCTAGGCCTTTGCTGGAAAATAGCGAGCTTTCTTTTCAACTATGTCGGGTGGTTAACCGACAGCCGCCGGAACCTTGAGTTTGAATGGGCTTCTGGAGGTGCTGGCATGGCCCATTATGATCCCGAAACCTTGATTATCCTCCGAAAGGTGCTTGATGAAGCTTGGGCCGTCCTGCCGGATGGACTCAGATCTCACACCGTCAAATCCGAAATGGCTCAGCGCATCCTAAAGCATGCGGCGGGCGGCGTCCGAGACCCAGTCAAACTTCGAGCGTGTGCCCTCGAAGCCGCTTAGAATTAGCCAGTGGTTAAGATTACTGTAGGGAGTCCGCCGTGGCCCAGACGAGAAAGCGTGTAAAACATCTGACCACCTTCGAAGAGCGGTTGGCGGAAGAAGCCCGACGTTTCAAAGAAGCAGCCGAAGAACAGCCCCCGGGTAGCAAAGCCCGCGAGTTGCTTCTGCGCCGGGCGCGTCAAGCCGAAACCGCATCCCATATGAACGATTGGCTGTCGTCGCCGGGTCTTGCAGCGCCCAAGTGATCACATGCTTCTAAAACGGGAACGAAGGGGCCGGGGAGCGGGAAGTGGACGGATTCCATGCCTATAGGGCCTGATGGGCACATCATCCAGCGCGTCGATCTAGCATTTGAAAAGCAAGAAGATGCGGAGAAGCACGCAAGGGCGCTCGTTGATGGGCACGACGTCGAGTTGTGGCAGCTGGACCGCAAGATAGCGACGTTCACTCGCAACCAGTAAGGCCGCCTCCTGGACGCACTTGCAGCAGCCTGGGCGCGCGCCTGATGCAGCCAAAGCTGCTCCGGGCTGTTAAGACTGCGATGTCTGCACCTGGCCCATCGCGACATAACTGCGCTGCCACGAACCTGTTCGCTATAGGAGCAAAGCGGGCGTCGTCACCGGTCATATGACGCCGCCAAGTTTATAGGTACACGGACTAGCAATCGAAACGGAATAGGCGCATTGTCACTGCATCACCGGCTTCGGCTTTGCCCGTAGGCGTCGGTGGCTGAGAGACTGTTAGCGCTCCCGCCTGCAAGGCAGAGGAGCGGCCGATGTCCGAGCCGACCAATAACGAACATATCGGTTTGCGTCGCCATCTTGCGTTTCACGAGGCGGAGCTGATCGCCCGGTCCCGAGAGCAAATCGAACGCAGCCCAGAGTTGCTACGCCAGCCGATGCCATCAACTTTCGTAGGCGAGCAGCGCCCTCCATCAGAACGCTAGTCGTTAGGTTGCCGGCTGTGTGCAACAAGTGCGATGCAATAGACCTGACAATCGCCCGGTATAGAAGGTTTAAAACCCTGGTATGCGATCAGCAGATGAATGAAGCCGCTGACCGCCTGCTCGAAAAGCTGACGGCGGATAAGTTGGCACTCCACCCCAAAGAGTAGGCCGCGTGGAGGGCTGGTCATGTTCACCGTCGCCGGATGCCGGGACATTGCAAAGAACTGCCGCCGCTTGGCGGAAGACCCCGGCCTGGCCCCACGGCGGGCTACCATCCTGCGAAACATCGCCCACAGCCTGAGCGGCTTAGCTCATCAGCTCGACCTGCTGGCCGACGATGAGGAAGCGCTTCGTCGCTCCGACCTAAAGAAGTAAGGCCGCCTCAGTTGGCGGCCTCCTAAGTTGAATTTCGAAGTCACTTAACATGGGATCAGGCGAGCTGGCCGGGAATGGGCTCCCGTCTCAAGGGAAATAGGAAGGCCGAGCCAGTGATCAACATTGTTGAGTGCCAAGAACATGCCGACCACTACAAGGAACTGTCCTGCGCGAACGGCATCTCCAAAGAACGCGCAGCTATCCTGAAGAACATCGCCCGATCTTTTGTGGGGTTGGCCGGCCAACTGGATAGACTGGCTTGCCTCGCGAGGGCCGAGCGGCGGTAAGTCTTTTTCGGCCAGCGACCGCCGCCTCAGTTGGCGGCCCCTTTCGCGCCTATGATCGCAAGGCGTTGGTTGCCCCGTTCAAAATCAGGCCGAACATCGGCGCCGCGGCTACCGCAGCCCTCGCAAACGAACCGCGGCTCGAGATCAGACAGCCTGACGCTGTCGTGCCAGCAGTCAGCGGTCAGGGCGATGTGATGGCCACAGTGGCAATAGACCAGGACGCCGCGCAGACCCATCTCGCGCATTTCGCAGAAGGTAACCTTGAGCGGTCGGCCGTCTGGGTGCGTAGGCGTGTGGCGTCGAGCAGGGTTGGGCATGCTGCCATCGAAACCCCGCGCAAGGCAGAGTCAAATTATCGATTCCTAGCGGCGGGATAGAGCGCGAACTACTGCCGGTGGTGGATGTGGAGAAATATTCTCCCGTCGCTGCGCTTCATACCCTCCGCATACCGCACGCTCGACCTCGGCGGAGGCTTCGCGACCTTTTTTTCCCGCTTACGACCGGCAGTAGCTTGTGCTCCGCTTGCGCAACGCGGTGGCATCCTCACGGATAGGAACAAGGTAGAAGCCAGCCGCTTGAAATACGTCCGTCGTCCTCGCATGCCGGCGGCAAGTCCAGCTCGGCTGGAGCCGTCGAAAGCCCATACGAAAAGTCGGTATCAATGCCACGCTTGACAGCTGTGTCCTGGACCCCTGAACAACTCGAACAGTTGCAGAAGCTGGCTGGCGAAGGGGCATCGGCCGCGAGAGCAGCGGTGGCGCTCCGACGATCTATGCAATCCGTAAAGAGCAAGGCGCGCGACCTGGGAACACCGTTCCCTAGGCAGAAAGCGTTCCGAGCGCGTCAGCAAATACCACAGGCAGATGCCCCCAACTGAGGTGGCCTCAATTCATCTTGCGGCGTAGCTTTAGGATGATCTCGCGAAGGTCATTCGCGTACTCCTCAATGATCCGGCGAGCCTCCTCCAAGCGCGTTGGCTTGGGCTCGGGCTGATCGGTTTCCGACGGCTTGCTCATGGCAGAGCCTTGAACCCAGATCGCCGGAAAACCAATGATCTACATCAACGGACTAATCGCTTTAGCTCGCTCAATAAGCAGTCGCGGTCATGTGGAGGAGCTAGGTAGTCATGTCGTCGCTGAACGATAATCCGGATTGTGCCGGTCCTTGCGGATCGTAATCGGCAAGCCGCTGCCTGTCGTTTAAGATGATTTCTCGCTGGTAGTGGTCGAGGAACGTAAGGACGCCCGCTTTACGCAAATGAGATAGCGCGCGAGAAACCGTCTCGAGTGTCAAGCCGAGATAGTCCGCTATGTCGCGGCGGCTCATGGGGAGCGACATCTTGTCTGCTCCAGTCCGGCAATCCATTTCAAGCAGGAAGGCAGCGACCCGTTCTACCGCGGTCTTGCGGCCCAGGAGCAGCATATGGTTTTCTGCGTGCTCTAGGTTGCGCGTCGTCATACTAAGCAGGTTGCGCGAGACAACCACGTCTTTTGCGGCCATCAATTGAAGGCTCTCGCGCTTAATCAGGCGCACGATGGTTTCGACGACCGCCTCTGCGGTAAAGCGATGCTTGTCGCTGTTCTCAAGTCCGAAAATATCGCCCGCTAAATGAAAGGCGCCGATTTGGCGCCGACCGTCTAAAAGCAACTTATAACTTCGCACCGCACCAAGCTTAACTTGGTAGACGTACATAGCCGGTTCTTCTTCGCCGAAGATTTCGGTGCCTTTCCGATATGTGAATTCATTTAGGCTGATAAATGGGTCAGATGCACCCGATAAACCAAATTCATCGATCGTATGAGGCCGAGGTCGTTGATCCGTCGTGATACGCACGTACATGGGTCATTCCTCTTCCGTATTCAAGTTTCTTGAATAATCCTCTCGTGCCTCACGTCGTTCGACCGACCAACGTAATCAATGCTTGTCTCTTTGGTCATTGTACTAAGGGACAATGTTAGGTTGCAACAGCGTCGCAGAAGCCGACACTTCACGAAGTCCCCAAGGGCCCAACAAGCGACATCCGCGCGGCAGACAGCATGGCCTTCCTCATCTTCTCAGGCCCGTCCACTTCTTACATGCACGATCACTGGCAGCTTCTCCATTGCCTTCGCAAGCACGCTGCCGGTGGTCCGGTCCAGCTCTGCAGCAATCTTCATGAGTGGCATGGTGCCAGCCAGAGACCTCAGCTTTTCAACTTCTTCTGTGGTCCAATCCTGCCTCCAGCGCGCCATGTTCGTCCCAACGATGAAGCTTCCCCATAGTATGACTGAAATTTTGCAAGTTTCGCTGACTCTGATGATTTCAGCAGCGGCAAGGGGCTTTCCGTTTACGCCACATCGAATGGCACAAACTGCACTTGTCTGTGACGGGGCTCGTCTCAGTGTCGTCGGTTCATCCGTCCGACGATGTCATTCCTCCAGAAGCTGCTCGGTACCGGGGGAGCGACGGCTCTGGCGCTCTATCAGCCCCCAGCCCCAGCGCCGGGGCCGTTCTTCTGAAAAGTTGGTCAGCCAGGACGATGGACGGAGAGCGCTCGCAGGCGCGCGATGTGCGGGTGGAAAAAGCCAAGAGAGCCGACAAGCGGGCGCCGCCAGTGGGGGGTGATCGTCGGTTGGATTACTTCCTCTTGAGCAGATCGGCCAAGTCCATCTCGAATATTTGCTGTGTCTGTTCGAACAGTTTTAGGAGGTCGATTGAGGCTGACGTCCGGTGGCAAGCAACAATCGCTTGCTGGTGCTCAATGATGATCCTGCCCCGATCAACGTGGCGCTGTGCCAGAGCGATCTTTTCATCCAGCGTCATTGGCGGTTTCTACCGGAACCAGCCTGCACCAAGAAATCAAAACAGGCCAGTTACAAAGAGGGCGGCCCCGGCTGCAGGTGGGGGTCCAAGGGGTGGCCGGGGCCGCTCCGCCAGCTCGGCGGCGAGCCAGCGACGTCTCAAATATTCTCCCGCCCTTGCGGTTCCTTTGTGCTAGCGCAGAGGGCGTGTCGCACCGATCGTGCGGATTGTCGCAGCACAGGCCGCAGGAGCTGTCTTAGGGGCGGCGCCTGCGGCTTCTAACTTGGCACCTTCCATTGGCGGCCGCATTGTACGCGATGGACGACGCCGATTTTGCGAGATACCTGCGTCAAGCGAAGAATTGCCTGGACGAGGCTGAGAAGGCGACGAGCGAGGTCGACAAGGAGGCGTGGCTGAAGCTTGGGAAAGAGTGGATAGACATGGCCCGCAAGGCTCGGAGAGAAAGGCCCTCGGAACACTAGCTCTTGTGGTGTCGGTTCAATTTTAGGAACGGAACTTACCTAGGGGCCGTTAGGTGAGTCTTCCCGGCTTAGGAGTTTGCCGTGACCCTGAAACGCCGCAGAGTGAAACAGACCCGCTCCCTTGAAGACCGAATGGCCGAACAGGCCACCAAGCTCAAAGCACTGGCCGATCAGATGCCCGCAGGCGCCGAGCGCGAGACGCTGCTTAAGCGAGCCAGGATCGCCGAGACCGGCGCGCATCTCAGCGACTGGCTACGCTCGCCCGGCTTGCAGCCGCCGAAGTAAGTCTGATTTTTCAATGTTTCCTGATGACGTGATTTTAGATCGGCTTTAAAATCGTTCCTGCTTTGGAACGCGGCGGGTTTTGGAGCTGGGTCATGCGAGGCTTTCGTGCTTATCTAATCGGCGAAGACGGTCACATAGTGTCTCGAGTTGACATTGAGGCGCAGGACGAAGCGGTTGCGAGAGAGCGAGCCAAGCAGCTGGTGGACGGGCACGCCGTAGAGCTTTGGGAAGGTGCGACCAGGCTCGCTAGGTTTGAGCCCATTACGAAGCACTAAATGCGTTAAGGCCGCCAGTTGGCCCGGAGGGACTACCGCCGAATCTTCCAGTGCGGATTTTACGGGTTGGGTGTAATTACACGGGATGGAGCGGACACCGGAAGAGCGTTGGGAACTACAGTTCTCTCTGATCACGAAAGTGGAGCAGTGCCGAAGGCTTGCGCGCCAAATCAACGATCCGGTTATTGCCCAGCGCCTACTTGCTCTCGCTGACCAATACGTTCGCCAAATCAAAATCGGTAGCGACGAGTAAGCCGCTGTTGGCGGCTGTTCCCGCGGAGAGGCCCTCTTTATCTCACGAGAAGAACGTCGCCAGGCGGAAGCAGCTTCAGGTAGTGGCCTGTTTCCGACGCTAGTGGCCAATTTTAATTTTGCAGTGGCCTGTTTTGACTTAGCTTAGGTCATGGACAGGGTAATGAAGCTTCGCCATCTGGAACTAGCCGAGCGGCACATTGCCCAAGGCGAGCGTCACATTGCAGAGCAGGAAGAGCGGATCGCGCACCTTGCCCGCCTCGGAGCCGACACGACCGAGGCGCAAAGGCTTCTAAACAGCTTCTTCGCGACTCAGATGCAGCACATTCAGCACCGCGAGCGCATTTTGAACGAGCTAGAAAAGTAAAAAAGTTTGCCCAGTTTGGCGGCCATGACCGGCGCGAGAGACAAGCTACCGAGCGAGAAGATCCTCGCCAAGTGGAAGCAGCTTCACATATGTGCCGCTCTCGTGGAGCATCAGCCAGCCGCGATCGACGGCGTACCGAATGCCGGCGCCGAACTCGCTGCCGCTGGCGTTCAGCGTGAATAGAAAGGGCGCGTTGATGCGCTCGATATAGATGCGGCCGTCCTGCACCGGCTCGATGCTCGCGGCAAGTTCGACGAGCTTTCGCGCGGCCGCTTCCGGGTCGGCGTAGGGGCGGGCCTCGACGTGCTTCACCAACGAACCTTTCCTTCAGCGTGCGCGGCATAGATGTGCCCGCGATGCGGATAGCTCTCTTGCGGCTTCCAGCTGTCGAACAGGGTGCCGCAAACGCAGTGCATCAGCGTGTTCGGGATCTCGCTGTCGAGCTTCTCACCCCGGGCGCGTTTGGCTGCCATTCGGCGCGCCAGTCGCGGTCGTGGCGCCACTCGGCGAAGGCGCTGTCCGGGATCGTCGGTGACAGCTGGGACCAAGCGGTCTCGAAGGCCTCCCGGGCGGTTTCGAAGGTCTCGGCCGCTCCGTTTCGGTGCTGGCCGGGCTCCAGACCAGGATAGAATCCGCACGACCAAGCCCACTGACCGGCGGTTGTAGGCACGCCGGCGCGCGTGCCGATCGGGCCGACACGCACGTCACCGAAGTAGATCTGCCACCCCTTCTGGTGTGGATTGTCGCTGCGGCGGCGGGTGAGGGTGGGCTCTGTCATGGGGCGGCTTATGGCACGTGAACGCAGCGAGAACAAACATTGCGGCGGACTGTGACACCAACTGTGTAACAGCGATTCTTCGCCATTCTTAACCAATTGAACTTGCATTGATATTTTTTGGGCTTTGGCGCGGTGGCGCTCCTTAGCGGAATCGAAACCATCGGCGTTGTGCCTCCTGAATAGCTGGTAGAGCGAGCTAGCGGGTCGTGTTCGACTGGAGCGGCGGCGAACTACAGTTTTCGTATGCTCGGCCAGAAATCAACTCTGCGGTCTATCTTCCGTGTAGGATGCTGGCTGTCGGTAAGATTTAACCGAATTGCGCGTTGACTGCGAAGTAAGCTTGCGCGGCCTCAAAGAGAGGGCTTAGCTCACCTTTTGGCATTTTTTGCGCGCGGTTATATGAAGGCTTTTTTTGTCATCATCGGCATTTGGCTACTGATCAACGTCCTGTTTGTCGTTGTGATGACCCCGCCTCGGAAACCGCGGAGAGCGGAGGGGTCTAACTCCGCAGGTCTCTCTCCTGTACAAGTTGATCAGAACAGCCATCATTTCGCCGACGATGACCGAGTTTCGATCCGTCACACCATCATAGCCGTTGCACTAGGCGCATTCTTCTCATTGACGCCGCCCCTGATCGAGGCCGTTGATCAGATCAAGCGACTGACGAAGAAGCGTCGGAAGGCGGCCGGTACTAGAAACCATGACGGCGAAGACCAGACCTAAATCGAGCGCGCGAGCTACTGCCGGTCGTGGAGTGGAGAACTGATGCTGGCGGGCGTCCCTGCTTCTTGAAGCAACTCTTATCGTGCTCTCCATGAGAAAGAGGCCGCCAACTGAGGCGGCCTTACTCATCGGAACTTTGACGATATATTTCGCATTTCGTTCACATGGGACAGCGCAGCCTCACCATCCGCCTTCAAGTCGAGCTATCGAAAGAGGAGCTGCAAGCCATTGATGACTTCTGGTTTGCGGAGCGGCTTCCGAGCCGCGCGGCGGCAGTTAGGGAGTTGCTACGACGCGGGCTGACTGTCCAAAAGTGCACCGCGAATGTGGACAGTTGAGGCGGCCTTACTCGTCGCTGAGGGTTTTGATTTGGCGAACGTATTGGTCAGCGAGAGCAAGTAGACGCTGGCCAATAACCGGATCGTTGATTTGGCGTGCAAGCCTTCGGCATTGCTCCACCTTCGCGACAAGGGCGAACTGTAGTTCCCAACGCTCTACTGTTTCCGGCGACATTCCCGTATCATTACACCCACCCCGTAGAAACCGCATTAAGAGCGTCGTCGGCCGGAATGGCTAGGCCACTTCGAGATGCGTCCTGGCGATCGCATCGAGTGCGTACGCGATGCAGATGGACACGTGGTCGACGTCCTTAGTGTGTGGTGAGGGCGGCGCGGTACCCCGTGGGGTGTTCGATGGCTCTAAAATAATCGTTTCTAGGACACCGGCGGTCCCCAAAAATGCGCGCATCTGCAATTCAGAATATGAGGGCTATCCGCCAAGACGTCGACATGGGCCTCGTGCGCGTGAACTTTCGTTGGGGCGGCCCGACCATCGCGAGTTACTGAGTGGCTTCATCAAAAGAACAAGGGCCGGCTCAAAGAGCCGGCCTTCTTCTTTGCGAGGCTTGAAAATGACAAAAGCTTACAGGCCGGTCATTTCCTCGCGGCTCGCTGATGAGCTAAACGACGCGTTCGCTTCGGCTGAACCAAATACCATATGCAAGGCCGTCGGTGAGGCACGCGGCGACTTCAACATTTCGGAAATCGCAAGGCAAACCGGCTTGCAACGCACGAGCATCTATCGTGCTTTCGGCGACGAACAGCTTCCGAAGTTTTCAACTGTTCTCAGTGTGCTCCCGCCATGGGCTTTCAGCTCAGGATAGTTGCAAAAAAGACGACGCCCTAGAACCGCGCCGCGGGTAGCCGGCTTCCTTCAGCAGTCCCCCTTTATCATGTTATCAGCGGAAATGTGAGCGTTGTTGTTGTGCCGGCGTCGCCGCTGTTCTGGTCGACGGTCCCGCCAATCTGTCTCGCAAGAGAGGCAATCAACTTAAGGCCCGACCCGTTTTCGTTAGGGTTTTGAATGCCGCGTCCGTTGTCGGACACTGTCAAACGGGCTTCGCCAAAGCCGACGCCTCCTACCAAGTTCACTTTAATCCTGCCGCTCTTTGCGCCGAACGCATGCTTAATGCTGTTCATCGCAGTCTCATTCAAGATGAGGCCAACCGGCAAGGCGCGGTCGATGGTCAATTCGAGTTCATCGCACTCAACATCGATTTCGATTTCCTCAACTTGATTGCGGATCGCGCTGCACAGAGCCCGGATGTAATGGGAGAGTCTGACAATCTGTCCTTCTTGACGAGGAGCAAGCTGATCATGTGCCAACGAGATGGCGTTGATGCGGCTCGCCACGTGGTCCAGAGCGCGGTGGGACTCTGGATCAGGATAGCGGCGCTTTTGGATGGAGATCGACGACAGAACAAGCTGAAAGTTGTTTTTGACCCGATGTTGCATTTCCCGAAGCAGAATCTGCCCCTTTTGAGCTTCGGCGATCGCAGCCATAAGGCGCGCATGTTCATCCGGCCGCGCGTCGCGGCGCAGCGCCGCTCCGATCAGCGCGGCGGCGGCGGTCAGAAACTCGGTCGTATCCTGCGAGAAGTCTCTCGGTTTGGTGCTATCGACCTCCAACACGCCCCATGCCGCGCCGCCGATCAGCACCGGGACATTGCTGACGGCGACAATGCCGTGCTCCGCCAAAAGCTCGGAGCGAACGAACTCCTCCTGCTCGCCGAAATCTCTGATGCTGACAGGTTCAGCCGTTTGGAATGCGCGACCAGGCGGCGACCGAAAGTCAACCGAGAGGGTCGCGGTGCGGACGACACCCTTTTTCCAGCCGACACCCGCCATCAACAGTAGGTCGGACGTGTCTGGACGATATTGAAGAATTTTTACGTGATGGATTTCCACGGCCCGGGCAATTTGGAGCACAGCTTTGTCCAAAAAGCGCTCGATATCGGCGTCTTCCATTGAAAGACGACCAATATCGACCAAAATGCGGATGTGGCGCCGGAGTTTATCCAGGACGTCGCTCTTCGATTGAGCGCTCATCCATTGGCTTCTAGCTTGCAATGGTGCCTAAGGGGCTGACAGGGCTAAGGCCACTTGGTGACGCTGCTCCAGGAGCGGGACCGGTCAGAGAGACAGGCCGGCGAGCCATGGCTAACGAGTTGGTCTCTTCTGCCAGTCATCCCGGCGCTGCGCTGCCTCCGTATTTCGGTCGAGCTGCGCACTCTCGCTCCGACTCAACCTTCCCGTCCTCAGGACACCGCCACCCAAAATGAAGGCACCGATAAACTGTATCCAAAGAGCTGTTACCGACGTATCGCCGAGCAGCATTCCGACGCCGCTGTTTCCCATTTTCGCTCTCGCTATTTTCTTGTCGATAACTAAACCCAGATCATAGGGTAGGTTCCTCCCATGCATCCCTCCCTGCTATTTTTCGGTGACGGCACAACCTCACTTGCAGGCAAGACGGGTGACCGTCTGCGATAGGAACGAAACAACAAGAGGCTGCTTGGTCGCTAAAGGAATCGCGATATGAAGTCTCCCGCTTCGCTCTTGCTTTGGCAATTTTCCTTCCCTGCACTGCTTTAGCTCAAGGCGGAGGTGGCGGTGGGGGAGGAGGAAGTGGTGGAGGTGGAGGCGGCGGGTCTGCCGGTGGAAGCGCCGGGGGCGCGGCCTCGTCTGGGGCGGGAGGCACCTCCGCAATGTCTCCTTCAACCGCGGGCTCTGCGGGAGCTGCCGGCACCGGCGTAAATTCAAACTCGAACGGCGGAATGTCTGGTGCGACCGA
Organism: Bradyrhizobium sp. CCGB20; assembly: GCF_024199855.1. Lineage (NCBI taxonomy): Bacteria > Pseudomonadati > Pseudomonadota > Alphaproteobacteria > Hyphomicrobiales > Nitrobacteraceae > Bradyrhizobium > Bradyrhizobium sp. CCGB20. Next base: position 2,519,810 of record NZ_JANADN010000001.1, read on the forward strand.
CAGCCCAACCAGCACCGCGACCGCACCTGGAGCAGCCCCCTCCGGCGCTAACTCTCTCGCGCATCGTGCGCCAGAAAGCGGGGCGAAGACGCTCCGTCATGACCTCGACGACGGCGATCGCATCGCGCTCTGTGCCGCCGTCGCCGCGCCACAACCTTCTCCGGGTGCCCGCACGAAGCTCGTCGCTCCGCCGAACTCATCGGTCAGCTCCTTGAAAAGCTTATCGAACCAATCCTTCGTTATCTTCTCGCCATCGCCCGCCTCTTTCGGGACGAGTATTTGCACAAGATAGGCGGCACTCATCGCAGGACCCACGCACGGGCGCTTGCCGACCAGTGGGCTAGAAGCGTTTCCGTCGCCACGCACTCCACCTGCTGTCCGAACCGGTTCATGTAGATGTTCATCATGGAATCGTGGGTCTCGTCGGCGGAGCTGCAGAGCGCATCGGTGACGAGGATGACCCGGAAGCCCCAGTCGACGGCTCCCAGCACGGTGGCCAGGACGCAGACGTCCGTCTCGCCGCCGGTGACGATGATCGTATCGACGCGCGCCGCGCGCAGCTGCTCGTGAAGATCGCTTCCCGTCCAGGGGGAGTAGACATGCTTGTCGAAGACGCGTGCGGGTGGAACGAACTGCGCAAGCTCCGGGACAAGCCCGATCATCTTCGAGCCGAGCGCATCGATGGTCATCGATCCCCAGCGCTTGTAATAACGCCGCCACATGCCGGCGCCCTGGCCGGGCTTCTGCGCCGGGATGAAGCGCGTGAAGAGCGTCCTCTCGGGCTGGGCCGCCGTCACGGCAACAATATTGGGCAGGACGCGCGGTAGCCACGGCATCTGCCATGCCGTGCTTTCCGCGAACATCCTCTGCATATCGACGCAGATATGAACCGCGTTCTCTCCGGGCGCCCCATAGCGGAGCTCAGCGTTCTTTGACATCGGCGCCGTCCTCGAAAGTGAGCTCCAACGGAGCGATCCGGCCTTGGTTCCTGTCCTGAAAAGGGTTGCAACCAGCAACCCGGCTAGCGACGCGGCATCGAGCGGGGAAAGGCGGTCAATGGTGCGGCGACGCACCGCGCTCGCGCGGGCTTTGCCCTTGACGGCTGAAGGGGCGGCAGCCCCTTTTTCGCGCGAGAAGCCCGGGCGCCGGACTGCAGGGGACGGGCTAGAGGCCGGTCGGCTGCGCAGCAGGCGGACGCGCCCGAAACGGAACCGTGCGCCTTTGCGGAAAGTTGGGATACCAGCAGACCAAACCGGGAGACCTCATGAAGCGAATTACGAAATGGCGGGCGGGCGATATGTTCGCCGCGATGCGAAAGGCCGTATCAAGGAAAGCGATAATGTGAGCCGGTCGCTTTCTCAGGATCGCCGCAAGACGGCGAAGATAAAAGTGAAAGCGGGGCAGGGTGGCCGGGGCGACCGCAAGCCCGTCAACTCCAAGGCGCGGAGACAATCGAGTGCCCGCAAGTAACGCCACACTTGATCTCTTCGGAGGCGGTTTCCTTCCGGAAGGTATGAAGTATGAGGCGGAGTTTCTCTCTGCCGAGGAGGAGCGTCAGTTATTAACTGATGTCGAAAAGCTCCCCTTCCGGGAGTTTGAATTCCGCGGTTTCACGGGAAAGCGTCGCACCGTTTCTTTCGGGTGGCGCTATGATTTCAATGGCGGCGGCCTCACAAGAACCGAAGACATGCCCGAATTCCTGACGGCGCTCCGCGCCCGTGCCGAAGCCTTTGCCGGCCTTGCGCCTCACGGCTTCCAGCAGGCCCTCGTGACCGAATACGCGCCTGGGGCCGGGATCGGCTGGCATAAAGACCGCTCCGTCTTCGGCGATGTTGCGGGCGTTTCCCTGTTGTCGCCTTGCACCTTAAGGTTGCGCAGGCGGACTGAAAAGGGCTTCGAGAGGAACACTCTCGTTGCCGAGCCGCGCTCTGTTTACCTTCTCCGCGGTCCATCGCGCACCGAATGGCAGCACAGCATTCCCCGATTCGAAACCCTGCGCTACTCGGTCACTTTTCGGAACGTCCTCGAAGGGGGTGCATCGTAATGGCGTTGCCAAAGCGGCTCCAGCCGATGCTTGCAACGCTGACCGACGCGCCGTTCGACGATAAGGGCTGGATATTTGAGGACAAGTATGACGGCTTCCGCATGGTCGCTAAAATCGACTGCGGCAAGGTGACGCTGTATAGCCGCAACGGCAAGATCATCAGCCATAGCTATATCGAAGTCGCACAGGCGCTCGAAGGTGTCAGAGGCGATGCCGTCATCGACGGAGAACTCGTCGCGATCGGCAAGGATGGCGTGTCGCATTTCCAGCTTCTGCAGAATGCCCTTCGCCATGAAGCAAAACTGCAGTACTTCGCGTTCGACCTGATGTTTCAAGATGGCGAAGATCTTCGTGGCCTGCCGCTCACGGAGCGTAAGCAGCGCCTTAATGCTATCCTGCCGAAAAATAAGCTCATCGGGTACAGCCGCAACCGGAAGACTTTTGGTGTGCAATTCTTCGAGGAGGCCGAACGCAAAGGACTTGAAGGCATCATGGCAAAACGCGCCGACAGCAAATACCTGTCAGGCGCGCGAACCCACGACTGGCTGAAAATTAAAACCTCGAAACGCCAGGAAGTGGTGATCGCGGGATTTACGGCGCCGCGGAGGACGAGACCGTTTTTCGGAGCGCTTACACTTGCGTTGCGGGAAGGAAATGGCTGGCGCTATATCGGGCATGTCGGGACGGGCTTCAGCCACGATACTCTCGAAGAGCTCCACAAAAAGATGATCAGGCTCAAAGCCGCCAAATCTCCCTTCGGCAAAAAGGTAAAGGACGAAGCAGTCACCACCTGGGTGAAGCCGCAACTCGTTGCCGAGGTGAAATTTACCGAGTGGACGAGCTCCGGCGAGATGCGGCACCCCGTTTATCTCGGCCTGAGAAAAGACAAGGACGCAAAAGACATCGTCATGGAACGCGAAAAGCCGCGCCGGTGACGACTGCATGTCAGCCCCGGCTGACTGGTGAGCATCTTGGCCTCGTTAAGCCCAGTGAATAGGTGAGCACCTTCGCGCATGATTGTCATCATCCACGAAGTGAAAGGACGTCGTTCACATGGCAGACGAGCAGAATCCCAACAAGCAACAGGCCCTTGGACAGCAGAACCGGCAGGGCAACCAGGGTGGCCAGTAAGGTCACAACCCGAATCAGAAGCCAGGCCAGCAAAAACCAGGACCCTGGCCAAAACAAGCAAGATGGCGAACAGGGCCGGCAGCAGGGCGGCCAGAAGCCGTAAAGTAAAAACAAAAGCCCGGCTTCGGCCGGGCTTTCTTTTGCATGCGAATGCTGGACTACTTACGATTCTTGTCGAGTGCCTGCGCCATTTCGAGATGGTGCTTGAGCGCCGGCAGGGTTTTACCCGCCCAGTCCTTCAGCTTGGCATCGTCGCCGCCATTCGCGTAACGCTCGAACAGCGACACTGCATCCTTATGAGCGCTTACCTGCATGGGGTCGTATTCCGACGCGAAATCCTCGGGCTTGGCGTCGCGCAACTTTGCAATCTTCTTCTGTGACGCGTCATCAAGCGAGGCGGGGATCGCCGCTTTCAGATTTTCGGGGACCATGGATTTGAGTTCGCTGCTGGTCTTCGTGTGATCCGCGACCATCATCTCGGCAAACTTCTTCTCGTCGGCATTGCCCTTCTCCTGCGCGATCTTGGCCGCCTCGATCTCGGTCTGGTCGCTCATGGCGGCTTCCTTGATGAAGTCTTCCGTTTTGGGCGCGATACCCAGTGCCGAGTTGACGCCCGTCTTTTCGCCGACCGACTGTGCGAAGGACGGTGCGGTAAATAGGGCGAGTATAGCGAACGCGAGAGCTGCTTTTTTCATGAGACGTTTCCTTGGGTGAAAATCGCGCGGTCAACCGTCCGTCAGGATCAAAGTTCCTGCGCCCCCTAGATGTCGGACACGGCACGGCCCCGGCCTGAGAGGAGGTAGACCGGGACCGCTTTGCCGGGGCAACGGCGTGCCGGAGTGCACCGGCACGAGAAGAAAGCACGCCGGATGTCGGCCGTTCATACGCTTCGTGAAAGCATCGGCTATGTACACTTTTACACGGTCATGCCCGGGCGGATCGATCATCTTGTGTCGGTGATTCTGCGAGCGATGACATTCCGTGCCTACGCCGCCCTCTGCGAAGTGCGTGCGCATAATGACACATGCGCGGTGGGATGGAGTGGGTGGAAGGAGGCAACGCTGGATCGGCACGCCCTCGAGGATGCGGCAGCTCTTGAACGGCCGCCTGCGCCACGCGATAGCGCCGTCCGGCAGCGGCCTCGCATTGGCGCGATAGTCAGCTTCTTCCTCGCCCGTCCAGGTTTCAATCGCGTCCGTCAGGCGGTCGTGGAGGATAGCCGGTTCTGCCGGGTCGAAGCCGGACATCGGTCTGAGAGAATTCGTCAGCATTAAAGATCCTCCCGTATGCCTAGATCGGATGCCGGACATTTCCTCCGTGACGCGTAAAAAATTTGACTGATTGGTTGGCGATGTGAACCTGCGCCAGGTATCGGCAGGTTCTGCAAATCCGGGATAGGGAGCTTTGATGCCCTGCGCCGGCCTGTTTACTCCGTAACGCTACCGCAACTCCTACTACCGAAAATATCGGGGAAATGCCCGTTTGTCCCATGCGGCCAGAGCCACGGCGAAAACGTTCCGCTTAGGACCGGCCTGTTCATCAATTGTTGTTGTGCGCATTCAACGAAGGGATAAGCCGTGGCAAAAAAAACCAAGAAGCTCGAAGACCTTTTTCATGAGACGCTCAAGGACATATACTACGCCGAAAACAAAATCTTGAAGACACTTCCGAAAATGGCCAAAGCGGCCCAGTCCCAGGAGCTGAGGGCGGCGTTCACGCTGCATGAGAAAGAGACCAGAGGGCAGGTAAAGCGCCTCGACCGTGTGTTCAGGATTATCGGTAAGCCGGCAAAGGGCAAGTCCTGCGCAGCCATCAACGGTATCACCGAAGAAGGCTCGGAGATTATGAAGGACTTCAAGGGAGCGCCTGCGCTCGATGCCGGCCTTCTCGCTGCGGCTCAGGCAGTGGAGCACTACGAGATCTCCCGGTACGGGACGCTATCTACCTGGGCGGAAGAACTGGGTTATGATGAAGCTGTGACGCTGCTGGATGCGACGCTGGCCGAAGAAAAGAACACCGACAAGACTTTGACGGGCATCGCAAAGCTAGTCGTGAATGTCAAGACAGAGTCTGAGGACGAAGAGGAATAGCGCCGCAGGAGCTGTGAACCTGCCCCGTTGGATATCCATGAACTCGACGTACTCCTTGCTCCCTTCCACCGGGGCCTCGCCGACCAGCGCATCGAAGCCGCGAAGTGCCGCCTCTACCGTATTCCTTCTCGCCATCGTAGGCGGCTGGACCGCGACACGTGGTACTTCGTCGCTTCGCTCCATAAAGAGCGCTTGCATCAGGGAGCGCTCGTTGCCGGCGCGAGAGCTTCTGGCCCATAGCAGACGCGTGACAGCTGTCTGCACCGACGTCGCCTCATGGCCTATGGCAGGCCGCCTCAGTTGGCAGGCGCGTTAACGGGTGGAATTGGCTTGGTCGGGTGGATGACCAGCTGATGCGGTCGTGAGAACGCGACCGCCAGCCCCAACAATCCGATTGTGATTATGATCATGCCCCGCATCGGGTGATTTTATAGCAAACCCAGCCAGAACAATATGGAAATGCGTCGGTTTCAAACCATTTCCTTATTCCGATGTTTTGTTGACGTCGGTAGGAAACATGCACGATTGCGAGGATTCCCGGACTTCAAGCGCCCCTAAATCGTTGTCGGGAGCTTTCACAGCAATTCCGTACAGGCCTTACGCCGCCATGGTCGGTGATCTGGAGTAGCAATACCGGAGCAAATCCACTGCTGCCAAGGGTTACTCGTGTGTAGTGCTGAGGAGTGTCGGAAACTCGCCCGGCAGTAGCAGAAACAAGCTGACCAGATCGGCAAATTGCCAAAGGATGGCACGGAACTTTGTCGAACTCGCCAACGACTCTGCAGTGCAGTCACTCATGAGGGGCGGCGCCAGCCGATGCAGTAAGGCCACTTCGGTCCGGCGGCTTCGTTCAACGCCAGCGCTTTGGCTTTGGCCCGATCGCCCGATGATGTGGGTCAACAGCTGGAGGGCAAACGGGTCATCGGGCAATCGTTCCTAACTGCATTTAAAGCCCGCCAGCTGCCGCACTTCCCCGCCGTAGCAACCAGTTCGACTGTCAATTGTTGTCGCCAGCACAACCACTTGGAGGAAACAAGGCATGTCACGTCTAACTTTGCTGGCGGCAACGTTGTTGCTGCTCGCATCTGCGGCCGCGCAGTCGCAGCCCGCGCAAAGCGGTCCTGGCAACAACGCCGTGAACAGCTCCGAAAAGAACAATTCAAACGCGCCAGTCTCGGGCCGCAACAGCTTCACCGAGGGCCAAGCGAAATCGCGGATCGAGGAGGCAGGATATTCCAACGTCTCCGGCCTGCAGAAGGACAATGAAGGCGTCTGGCGCGGCAAGGCCGACAAGGCGGGCACCAAGACCGACGTCAGCGTCGACTTCCAGGGCAACGTCAATCCCACAAAATAAGGAGCAGATCGCATGACGACCACCATCTCTCGGCTCTACGACAATTATTCCGATGCAGAGCGGGCCGTCACTCGGCTCGAGAGCGCCGGTGTGCCGCACTCCGACATCAGCATCGTCGCCAACAATTCTGACAGCTGGTACGGCTCGCAGAGGGGCACAGTCGACCGTGACCGCGACGGCGTCGACGATCGCGCCGAAGGGGCCGGCGCGGGTGCCGGCATTGGCGCCGGCCTCGGCGGCGCGGCAGGCCTTCTCGCCGGCCTCGGCCTGTTGGCCATTCCCGGTCTCGGGCCGGTCGTGGCTGCGGGATGGCTCGCGTCGACGGCCGCCGGCGCGGCCGCAGGTGCGGCCACAGGCGGCATCGTCGGCGCGCTCACCCAAGCCGGCGTCTCCAGGGAAGACGCATCTCGCTATGCGGAAGGGGTTCGCCGTGGCGGCACCCTCGTGTCCGCGAAGGTGCCTGACAACGATCGCACACGCTTCGATGCGCTTCTCCATGAGAGGTCTGTCAACCTTCAGGAGCGCAGCTCCGCTTGGCAAAAGGCTGGCTGGACCGACTTCGATGCCGCAAGCCCGCCATTGTCTCCCGAGGACATCGGCCGCGAGCGCGAGCTTTACGGCGCGGGAGGGAGGCGATAGGTCTCGTCCGCCTCACAAGGGCCCCGCACTGCGGGGCCTTTTTTGATAGCAAACCGGTACACTTGGCAGGGGCCTCGGCGAACCCAAGCGAGATGACGTCAACTTCTGGCCCGAAGCGGAACAGCCGTTAAGTAGTTGTCACGTTGCCAATAGAAGCAAACAGATCGTCGGTCCATGCTCAGCCTCTTGCCGCTCCTGTCCCTGAGTGGGCTTTTACCAGGTGCATCGGGAACGTGATATGGTCGGTGCCAAGCAGGAGATCAAATGAGCATTGTAAAACTTCATCTGGCGGAGCAAGAAGAGCGTCTGGTTTTAATCGAGGAAATTTGCATCGATAAGGGAGCGCTTGTCCTGGATACGGCCACAGACGAAGTCTACTTTTCTGCAGACGAGGCGGCCTACAAGAGCGCCTACGTCACGGCGTTTCAGGCCTGGACCAAGGGCACGATCAAGGGCAACAGCGGAACAGATATTCGAGGCTACGAAATCCATTCTTGAGTACTAGAGGCAGCCGCTAGAGCCGAAAACGTCGAGGTAATAACATGTCATATGCCTATAAGCTAAATGAAGAGGTTCGCCACCAACCTCAAGGCCCACAAGGACGTGCTGCAACTGAACCGCAGATGATCTACACGATCGTACAGCACATGCGATCGAGTCCGATGGACGAGTAAGATACCGTATCAAGTGCAAGTCCGAGAACATCGAGCGGATCGTTACGGAAGATCAGCTTTCGTATTTTCAGTGAGTTCTCGTGTCCTTCGCAAGCGTCCATCAGCATTCCGCAGTTTGGGAGGCAGCTAGGAGGAGAAGTGTCAGACCGGCGGGAGCTCTATCGGAGCCCAAATGGCGACACGTGGTTCATCGCACGCGAGCCTGCTAACGGTTACGCTTTTATCTTTCACCAGCCCAATGCGCCCTCTGGTGGCCGGCTATCTCACATCGAGTTGGGCGAGTTATTGCGTGATGGGAAGGGACCCGAACAGCAAGCATTGTTGCGACTGATCGGAACCCTGCTCGAGATACCGCCGTTTGCGTAGGAGCCTTACACCCATCGACCATCACGGCACTACTTTATAGCGCAAAAGGCCTTTGAAATCGGGTTGAAAAATTCTTTCTTTGTATGCCGACAAGTCGGACTTCGGGTCGCGAGAGCTTTCCGCTAGGGGCGGTTGTTGGCATTACGAGCAATCCGGCTGGCGTGTCATTACGCGTGAGTGCTTGGGGTCACTTGCGAACATCGCTGCCACTAGCACCCAAATGCCCACACCGGCGAGTTACGGAAACCGGGAGAGCCCCTCAGGGAGTGGCGCCTACCTGGGTGCCCCGGGCCGGTCAGGAAGGACATTATGGCGCCAACGGCCCCGGATCGATTAATCGGGCTCCGGTTGCGACTAATAGAAACATCGCCTGATAGCTGCGATATCTCGCGGCCATTCGCGTCCTTTCACGGCCCTTATCCAGGACATTGCCAGACTGGTCGCAAACTCGCCATTCCCAACCACGACGATTGCGATCGATCAACATAATCTCCAGCATTGAAGCTAAGCTACCCTGTATGCTGCACCGGCGGTGGACTGTCGAGATTCAAGGAAAATGGGAAAGTCGTCGTCGATAGCGCATCAATAGCGATTTGCTCCTCCGAGAGTCGCTTAATCAAGAACGCGCGCTCGAGATCTGAGAGCCGATGCTCAGCAGGCGGCGGTAGCGGTGGAGCGGTAGCGGTGGAGATTTGTCGTGATGGAAGCGAAGCCGCGCCAGTTTTTCGTCCATCATCATCTGACCTCCGAAACTACGCCGCCGCAGCCGCACGTTCGGTCGAGCGGAGACGGTAAAGCTTTCCGCCGGGTGGCGTCCGGGGGCCACCGTCCAAGGCGCACACGCGTCCAAGATCTCGTCGATTGACACCGGCTTCTCGAGGCCGGCAGCGGCGCGCAAGGACGGGCAAAAAGCGATCGCGGACGCGTCGGACGCCCATGATGCCAGGATTGCGCGCTTCTCGGCCAACGTCAGGGCCGGATGATCCAGCACGTCTCTCGGTGCTTCAAACACCGTGCCGGGATGAAGAAGAGCGTTGAAGTCGAAAACATTGTCGTCAGCGGTCGTCGGCCGCATGGTCTTCTCCTTTTCATTGACGAATGGGTGGGAGCCGCACGATTTGTCGCACGGCTCCAAGGGCGCCAGCGCTATGCGGCAGCTTTGGCTTCCAGCCTACGCATGTTGCCGGCCGAGACATCGCCGATCGCAATCCGGCGGGGCTTCATGGCTTCCGGGATCTCGCGAACGAGTTCGATGGTCAGCAAGCCGTTGTCGAACGCGGCGCCTTTCACCTGGACATATTCTGCGAGGTTGAACTGCCGCTTGAAACTGCGGGTCGAGATACCGCGATAGAGGAAATCACGCTCAGTCTTGTCGGATTTGCTGCCTTCGACCGTCACCACGTTCTGCTCGGCGGTGATGACGATGTCGTCGGGCGAGAAACCCGCCACCGCGAGCGAGATCTGATAGCGATCATCCACCAGCCGTTCGATGTTGTAAGGCGGGTAATTGTCCTCGCTGGCCCGCTGAGCGGTTTCTGCGAGGTCGAAAAGGCGGTCGAAACCAACGGTCGAGCGCCAGAGCGGGGCGAAATCGTAGGTGCGCATAGCAAATCCTCCTAAGAGCAAGATGTCTACGAGCCGACCCGGACACAATCGGTGCCCGATTCTTGGCCCGGGCCCCATCAGGCGCCCGGATGCCATCGTCTGATGGCGACAAAAAAATTAGCAAAGCCGGCTTTGGTTTCAAGAGGGGTTGAAAAAATCTTGCCACCGATCACCGCCGTTACAGGTCCTCGCGCAACCCCTTGAAGAAAGGATGCCGTACTTTCCCCTCGGCCGACTTAGCGCGGTACTCTATCTCGGCAAGCAGCTTCGGCTCGACCCATATGCCTTTGAGTGCGATCCGCTTGGCGTAGGGCTGTGTCTTTCGGACGAGCGGTTGAAGCTTCTTACGCAACTCGGCGGCTGACGTTTTGTCGAAGCCGTGGTCGACCTTGCCGGCATAAACCAGGTCCTCGCCCTTGCGCCTACCGAGATATATGCAGTCCCATTTGCCCTCATCGAGGGCGAAGCCGGCGATGGTGAGCGTCTCGCGCTGGGAGCATGTTTTCTTGACCCAATTATTGCTGCGGCCGACCGGGTAGACGCTGTCGCGCACCTTGGAGACGACGCCTTCCAGCCCGACTTTGCAGGCATGGGCGAACATCTCGCCCCCGTCGATCTCAAAACTCTCGCTAAATTGGACGTCGCTGCCGGCGATAATCTTCTTCAGCGCGGCCTTGCGCTGGAGCAGGGGGACTTTCCGTAGATCCCGGCCGTTGAGGTAGAGCAGGTCGAAGGCGACGAGTACGATCTTGGTCGAGCGGCCCTTTAGCTCGTTCTGCAGGACGGAGAAATCGGTGCTGCCATCGGCGGCCGGTACCACGACTTCGCCGTCGATGATGGCCGAGCTCGCCTTAATGTGCCAGGCGTCGTCGGCGACCTTCTTGAAGCGTTTGGTCCAGTCGTGCCCCCGGCGGGTGAATACGGTGACGGCTTCGTTAGCGAGATGCACCTGGACGCGATACCCGTCGAACTTGATCTCATGAAACCAGCGCTCGCCGGATGGCACGCGATCGATCGAGGCTGCCAGGGCCGGCGCGATGAAGCCGGGAAAGGGCGCCTTGATGCCCAGCGTTTCGTGCTTTTTCCGTTGAAATGCCACGGCTAGACCAAGCGCGAGCTGTATTGCCGCGTGTCTTGGGCAGCGTAGCGATCGACGAATTCCTGGAGATTCGAAGGAATGTCGGTGAGCTGCAGATTGCACTGATGCTGGATCTCGCGAGCAACGTCCTCGGAAACGTCTTCTGACCAGCGCTCCGACGTGTTGAAGGCAACCCTGCTCGGCCGTCGATACTCGCCGGCGAGAAGATCTTGAAGGACCGTCTCGAGGTCTGCCGATTCCATGTCGGTTTCGCGCCAAGCGCTCCCTGCGCGCCCGAAGTCGTCCGCCACCAGATAGATGTCGCGGTCGAGGCGGTCGGCCGGCACGATTGAGGGCGAGGAACGCATAGGCTACTCCGATACAGCAACGGCGGAGAGACGGCCCCGGCTCGCAGAGGCTTGGGGTTAAGGCCGGGGCCGCTCCGTCAGCTCTGCAGGGAGCTGGCGACGATTCAACTGTCCGCGCGCCGCTGTCGTTCCTTTGGCGCGACTGGGAGGCCTTGGCGGTATGGGGATCGTCAGGCGCCGCGAGCCTAGGAAAAACTGGCAATCTGTTCTGTTCACTCGTGAACATTGGCTATAGAGTTCGGTTGGCGGGACTGGAGTAGCTGCAATGAAAGATATGCGGGCTCAGTTGGAAAAGCTCCGCACGGATGCGGCCGAGTGTGCGCTGATCCGAGATCTGGCAAGCGATCCAAAGAAGCGAGAACTATTTACCCGGCTGGCAGATCATCTGAGCGTGCTTGCTGCCGAGGTCGAGCATGCGATTGCGGAAGGTATGAAGCGCAGCGACGGGTAACACCACTGGCAGTAGCTCGCGCGCGCATCCCGCCGCTAGGAATCGATAATTTGACTCTGCCTTGCGCCGCGTTTCGATGTCGGCATGCCTCGCCCTGTCCGCCGCCATACGCCCACGCACCCCGACGGCCGGCCGATGAAGATCACGTTCGGCGAGATGCGCGAGATGGGCCTGCGCGGCGTCCTGGTCTATTGCCACTGTGGCCATCACGTCGCCCTGGACGCTGACTGCTGGCACGACAGCGTCGGGCTCTCGGATCTTGAGCCGCGGTTCGTCTGCCGGGTTTGCGGTAATCGCGGCGCCGAGATTCGGCCAGACTTCGAGCGGGGCAACCAGCGGCTTGCAATCAATGGCTCTCGAAACGCCCGATAGCCGCGCCAAAGACAAGGCCCCAGCCAGGGGGGCGGCTGGGCCTCTCGACCGTCCGGCACGCAGGGGGGAGCATGGGTGCCGAAGCAGAGCACCAATCCAGACGCTTGCCACTTGTTCCTAAGGAAGAGGCTGAGGCGCCTTGCGAGAACCGGCCCATCGCCAAACGCGCGTCCGGACGATGGGCCGTCCCGGGTGGATGTCGCGAAGCTGGAGTCTGGAGTGATCCAGGTATCGCGCCACAGACCGAAATCTTAATCCTCTCCGCTGGAGACTCGTTCCTTGTGCCAGCAGAGGCGGGCTACGTTTTGGAACATCAGCAAGTCGTGCGCATAATGCGTTATGGCAAGTGTGTCGGAAATCCACCTGGTACGGGTCACGACCGACGACCGGGAGCATAAGCTTTGGGTTGTGGCGGCCCCTCGCGACGAAGCGGTTGAGGCGGTCTTGGATATCATTCCGGAAGGATGGAGTGCGGCCCTGCTCGACAATCAGTTGAGCAAGCAGGAGGCGGAGGCCCTGAACCTCCGGCCGGGTGACGTTCGCGAGATCACGTCGCAATCAAATTAGCAAAGAGGCCGCCAATTGAGGGGGGCCTTAAAGCGCGAACAAGGCTACGGCAGTTAGCACAACCGGCAAAGTGCCCAACACAATCACAGCGATCTTGTACGCGACATCTAGACCCATGGTTGATTATAACATCGGTTGGTGCCGTTGTGATGTGCAGCTTGTGCCAAACCGCCAGCGGAGGCCTTACTTCGGGGGACGTAGCTCACCCTTGAGCCAACCAGCCACCCGTTCATTTTTTAAGGGGTCGGGTTTGAACGTTCCGATCTTGCGACCGAATTGCCACAGTTCGATAACTCGATCATCTGCTAGTACTTTAGCCCGCTCTTTTGCGGCGTCATCGTTTGCACACATCAAGTCGAGGCGCAGGCTAATGTTGCCATCTTCGCCGATCGCGTACACCCGATACTCTGGCATCTGGCGGCCCTCAGCCGCAGTCGATGGAACCCATTAAGCGCTCAAAGCCGTGCTAAGGCAAGAAAGTTCCGCTAGGTTCCTCTGGGGCCGTGGCGAAATTCAACTTCGGCCACTGACGGAAACAGGCCAGGGTGAGCCGACGGGGGTGTCACACACCTGTGGCACGGCCATTGCAAAGTTGAAGCCAACTGGGATTTCAGAGCTCAGTTAGAGAATAAGACGCTGCCGGGACGTGTATTTCGAGCCCGGCAGCGTTCTAATTTGGGACCAGTGGGACACCCGCCGCCTCGGTCGGAGCGCGTTCGCGCCGGAGAGGCCCTCCTATCGCGCGAGAAGATCCTCGCCAGGCGGGAGCAGCTTCACATATGTGCCGCTCTCGTGAAGCATCAGCCAGCCGCGTTCGACGGCGTACCGAATCCCAGCGCCGAACTCGCTGCCGCTGGCCTTCAGCTTGAATAGGAATGGCGCGTTGATCCGCTCGATGTAGATGCGGCCGTCCTGCACCGGCTCGATACTGGCCGCGAGTTCGACGAGCTTTCGGGCAGCCAACTCCCGGTCCGCATAGGGTCGTCCTTCGGCGTGCTTCATGCGCAGCTTTCCATATTTGATCCAGTCTTCCTAACTCCAAATTTGGAGTTCTGCCTAATTCAGCTAGGGTTGCCATGCAACCAACGCGCATTGTTGTGCTTGTAGGCCCATGAAGGGTTCATTTGGTGCGGGTGATAACTGACAGCGGCGAGCGCCAGATCTGGCTTGCAGCGACGGAGCGCGACAACGCTGTCGACTACGTGCTCGATGCGATCCCCGAGGGCTGGAGGGCCAGCCTAGTCCAGCGGGAGTTGAGCGCCGAGGATGCGGCGGCCTTGCAAATGAAGCCAGGAGAAGTCCGCCAGCATCGACTGTCTTGATAGCCTTGCGGGTGCGCTAGGGTGTACTCATAAACCCGAATCAGCCTTGCGCGGAGGTAGGGCCCGTGTCCGTTTAGTCTTCAAGACCGGACATCGCCAGTTGGCACCAGCTAGTGACGATCGACAGGATGCACCAAAGGTAGGCTATTGGCCGGACAGCCCTTCATTATTTTTTCTTCAACGGCCCGAAATCCGGCTGCCGAGCGGCCTCCTTACGGCTTGGCGCCGCAGCGATCACCGTAGCCTTCTCTTTCTTCGGTTTATTGACTTCGCGATTGCCGCGTTGCTCTCCCTTGGCCATGTAAATCTCGTCTTGAGGCTTCGCTTGGGGTTTGAGTTCGTCTAGTTCGTCAGATTGCAGCACGCGGCCGCGCGGCGTGCAGACGCGCACGTCAATGTAACCGTCGCGCAGCAGTTTTCGCGCAAGCCGCAGCGCGAGGGTCGCGCTGCCGCGCCCGTGATTGGCGCAGCCGTATTCGTTCGTTCCAGAGACGAGGTAGAGCACGCGGATTGGCCTAGCCATGGAAGAGCGCCGCTGCAGCGACAAGCAGTAGAAGTAACAGCGGAACGATGACGGGCGGAACGACCCACTCCGAGGCTCGAAAACGCGGCATTGCATGCTCCTGCACGAGCACGACGAAGTCGTGCTTCAGTGACTGGTTTCTCGGCGGGAGCGCACGTGACCCTCAGTCACCGGTCGATGCCGTAGTGGAACATGCGGTGATGCGGATGACCTTATGCCTGCATCACGCCGATAGCGAGGACTAAAACGCCGCGCGCCCGGTGGCCTCGATAGTGCTGGCTATTGCCCTGCTTAAGGCGCATGGTCGTGATCGCCGGTGTCGGTTGAGGCCGTTCTCACAAGAAGGCAGGCGCACATGACCATCCGTTCGCGGCAGGAAACCGTCACATTCAAGCATCCGTTCCACATCCGCGGCATCGCGCGCAAATTGCCGGCAGGCCCCTACGAAGTCGTCACCGATGAGGAAATGATCGATGGGCTGTCGTTTGCGGTCTGGCGCCGTGTCGCCACCCTGATCACGGTGCCGTCGGAAGCCGTCCAGGGCGCGACGGAGGTGCGCTCGATTGGTTCGGTCGACCTCGCGGACGCCCGACGCGCCGATATGAACCACCGATGACCGATATTCCCGTCGATCTCGACAAGCACCGCGGCATGGCCGCTCAGAAGGCGACCGATTTGCGCCGCGCGCTGGCCGAGGTCGAGAACAATGTCAGGGAATTGCGCGAACGCGAGTCCGATCTCGAAAACCGCCTGATGACGGTGCCCGCCACCTCATGGCCTGAGGCGGCAGTGAAAGCGCGCTATCTGCTCAACCTTTACGTTGCAAGCCTACCCGCCGAGGACACGCGCCACCGCGCCCTGGTATCGGCACTGTTTGATGATTTCCTCCGGCTCGGCGGAGAGGGTTGTGGCGACTAATGCGTACTGGAGCAGGCTATGACATTGACCCGCGGCCGCTTTATCGGTCACGAGTATGACCGGATGATCGTACGGTTCTCGATGCACGACGGTGCCAAGGAGATTCCTTGTGCGATAACCACCTCTGCGATGGACTATTTGAGCGCCTCCCGCAAGTCAGGCCCGAGCAGCGAGAAGCCAAGTTCATCCGCCTGCCGGGCCGCATTGAAGCAAGCACGGCAATTAAATATCGCGCGACGGAGTTCGAAGGCACCCCGCCCGGCATCGTGCTGCGAGGCATCGATTTTAGGACTTAGGGGAGTAAGCGGTCGCGCTTAGGTATGCGGGCAGCCTTGCCGCCTAAGGGTCGCCTTGTCGGCTTCCAGCAATTCGATGGCGCACTGGATCATCGCCAGGCTTAGGGCGTCCATCCCAGATAATGTCAACACGCGAAGATTTTTGATCTCGTTGTTTATCAGCACTTTTTTCACTTGTGCATCCCGCGGTTTCGAGCGGGAGCAACAAGCTCTCGGTCACCGATCGTGCCCAGGGATTCGGAAAGGTGATTAAACCCAAAGTTGGTCTTCGAGCGGCGTTCCTGGAAATATGCAGAAAATACTCTCGACTGCTGGACGACCCCTCCAATGGCTTACTAGCTCAAAGCAAAAACTCCGCCCGCTTAAATCAAGCGCAGGCGGCGGCTTACCAGCCCCGGGAGGGTGAGAGTAAAATCCCGATAGAGGTTTGTCTCCAATTGGCAGGCTGAAGGTCAACACGTCGGACAAGAACGAGACCACAAAATTCAAGATGGCGGTCGTAAGCCCGGTGAGAACAGCCAATTGTTGATCTCCCCGGCGACGTCGATCTGCCGCGCCTTGCGCAAAAGTTCCGAACGACGGATGCCTGCGGGCATGCCCTTCGCCTGTAAGCGGAGATTGATCGCCTCTTGCGCCAGGCGGTATTCGAAGGTCATAGGTTGTACTGGAGAACGTCTAGCAACTTGCGTTCACATCACCGATAGATGCTAAGGGCCGCTCGGTGGTAGCAGACAGTGCGCCTTTATGTGCCGATAGCGAGCGCTTTGTTCGGATCTCGCTCGCTTCTTGGCCGCTGGTGTCGGCAATGTCGCCGCAAGGGCCGCGTCCGCGGCTTCTTTGGCCTCGCGCAGCTCGCGGAGCCGTCTCATGTTCTTGCGAACGTCGATCGCATGCTTTTCGACATCTGCGATTGCCCGCACGCCTTCTTCGGCAGCCAAGCGCTGACGATCAGCGCGAGCTATTGCTTCAGGTGAAAGTATGGCCGATTTTCTCGTGCTCATCATTCATCCGTTCAAAACCGGCAAACCCGCTCAATCCGGGGATCGAGCGGGCAGCATCGCCGCTCCAGTACATCCGTGAAACGGCGCTTCGAGATTAGGCCAGCGAGAGATTCTCTGCGCTGACCTTGCCCCGCATCTTGTCGGTCTTGAGCTCGTAATTGACCTTCTGGCCTTCGGCGAGACCCGAAAGACCAGCACGTTCAACCGCGCTGATGTGCACGAACACATCGCTGCTGCCGTCGTTCGGCTGGATGAATCCGAAGCCCTTTTGGCCGTTGAACCACTTCACTGTACCTGCCGTCATGTTTCTTCTCCAAAGCGCGCAAGCGCATGCCGCGCGACAATCACGCGGTCGTTTCAACTTCGTCGATGTCTTTGGAAAAGGAGCCCGCGGGCGCGTTCAACAAGGCACAGCGGCTGATCGAATACGCCCAATATACATATCTTTCGGTTTTTTGCAAGGCAGGCACCCACATTGTTCTCGGCGCATGGATTCAGGCAGTTCCGGAGAGGCCATCTGGGAACGAAAGGGCGTTATCGATTGACTTGGCCGAGCTGGGGTGTTCACCTCGCATCCACTGTGCCGCGCATCGCCGCGATGAGTCAACGCTCGTTCGAGACAGGCGAAGACTCCGCAGTCGCGCTCACTTTATCCCATTCGCAACGAACTCCCTGCGCATTTGGCTGCGTGTAGGATCGTCGTATTTCGCAGCCAGCAAGGAGTTTCAATTGCAGGTTCTTGTCCGCGACAACAATGTCGATCAAGCGCTGCGTGTTCTGAAGAAGAAGATGCAGCGCGAAGGCGTCTTTCGTGAAATGAAGCAGCGTCGCGCCTATGAGAAGCCTTCCGAAAGAAAGACGCGCGAAAGGGGCGAAGCCATTCGCAGGGCCCGCAAGCTCGCACGCAAGCAGGCAATCAGGGAAGGTTTGCTGCCAGCGCCGCCAAAAAAGAAACTTCCTGAGCGCAAGCCTCCCCTCCCGCAGACGTCCGCTACCGCTCGCTGAAGTGTCCAAACTCAAGCAAGCGACAGGCGTGCTGTCCCGATCGGAGCGCCAAAGGCAACAAGGCGCCCAGTGACGCGCTATAATTTCAGACATCTGGGACGATACGGGGCTCTATTCCGGCGAGGAGGGGATGGAGTTCCGAACTCAGCTCGAAGCCGAGCTGGAAGCGATCGAATCGCTGGCCAGTCTGGCGCGCGACGTTTGACCCAGGGATGAACTGAAAGACGTCGCCATTGAGGTGCAAATCGTTCTTAATCGAGTTTTCGAAGCAGCGCTATCTTCAGCAGGAGCAGAACGGGTCAAGAAAGCCGGCTGGCTGTGGCGTAGCCCTCTCGCGTGGATCCAACTCACTTCCGCTAGTGGGATGGTCCGGCCGTGCTCCCGCCCAGCCAGCGATGGAAGCTGGTAAGGGGCGCCAAAGACGAGGAGCACGTCATGTCCCAACAGATCAATGCTCGAACTGCCATTGTTGGTATCGATATCGGTAAAAACTCCTTCCACATTGTCGGTCAGGACACGCGCGGGGAGATTGTCCTGCGGCAAAAGTGGTCGCGGGGCCAGGTGGCAGCACGGTTCGCGAATATGCTGCCCTGCCTGATTGGCATGGAGGCCTGCGTCGGGGCGCATCATCTCAGTCGCAAGCTCCAAATACTTGGCCACGACGCCCGCCTGATGCCGGCGAAATACGTGCGCCACTATTCGAAGGGACAGAAGAATGACTTCCGAGATGCGGAAGCCATCGCCGAGGCGGTTCAACGCCCGACCATGAAGTTCGTCGCGACCAAGACCGACGATCAGCTCGACCTTCAGGCGCTGCACCGCGTCCGCGATCGATTGGTCGGTCAGCGTACCAGCGTCATCAATCAGATCTGTGCGTTCCTGCTGGAGCGGGGCATCGCCGTGCGGCAAGGCCTGCATGCCCTACGGTCCGAGTTGCCGGGTATCTTGGCGACACGCACCGATGTGCTCTCGCCTCGCATGTTGCGCATCATCGAGGGTCTGGCGGAAGATTGGCGCCGGCTGGATGAGCGTATCGAGGGACTATCGAGCGAGATCGAAACGCTGGCCCGTCAAGATCAGGCCTGCCAGCGATTAATGACGGTGCCTGGCATTGGCCCGATCATCTCGAGCGCAATGGTGGCCGCAATCGGCGCGGGAGACGTGTTCTCGAAAGGCCGCGACTTCGGCGCCTGGCTTGGACTGGTGCCGAAGCAGATATCGACTGGCGACCGCACGATCCTCGGCAGCATCTCAAGGCGCGGCAATCGCTACCTGCGTGCGCTGTTCGTGCAAGCCGCGTGGGTTGTGCTGGTCAAGGTCAAGTGCTGGGAGCGCTACGGCCTCAAATCTCGGATCGAAGCCGCCAAGAAACGATTGCACCACAATGTGCTGGCGATTGCGCTCGCCAACAAGCTCGCCCGGATCGCCTGGGCGGTCCTCAACAAGGAACGCGCCTTCGCGTGCGTCCAGACGGAGGAGACTTCGTCCCGACCTGCTTGATCCTCGCGCCGTGCTCCGGGGGGCCCTCAAGGCGCGGCCTGGCAGCAGGGAGCGCATGACGCCGGGGCAGCACGACGGCCGGCCCTTGACGGCCCCTTGCGCGCGGCGCGTCTGCGCGCGCAGGCCGGGACGAAGGAACGACCGCCAGGCACGAACAAAGGAACAGCGCGAACTGAGGAGCTATCGATGACGTAACCAACATCCTTTACCCGCCAAGGTCTGCGAGACGACGAGACGAAATGGAGGATCGGTCTTCCCGGCGCATGCGAACACTGGTGACCCGAATGGCCCGGTCGAGGCCTGTCCGCTAATCAGCTCGCACGCGCGCTGATATCCATGATGGCCCGGAGTACTGCGTTCCAAGCAGAGGCCGGATACATTGATGCAAGACCGCATCTGCTGATCGTCGAAATCTTCTTGCACCGCACGGCCGGACCATACATTGGGTCACAAGCCGCCGACCACGCTCAAGCTGGCAGACTTCCCCTTTGTGTTGGTAAGCGGACGTTTATGAATCGCGCACCTTGCCCGCCTCGGAGCCGACACGACGGAGGCGCAAAGGCTTCTAAACAACTTCTTCGCCACTCAGATGCAGCACATCCGGCCTCGCGAGCGCATCAAAAAAGAGCTGGAAGTGTAAGGCGGACTGGCACTGTCCGCATTAACCCCAATGTCCTAACTGGATTTGGAAACGGCCTAATTTGTAGCAACCCACGTGCCCCGGCGCGGTTTCCACCTCATGTCACCCAAGGTGGACGAATATCGTCGCAAAGCGCGAGAATCAGCTCTCGGCGCTAGGGTATCTTGACGCGCAGGGCAGCGAGCTAAGCCGAGGCGGCTTGCGGGTGTGCGTTCGATGAACGCGAAGCGAGAGCTTCAACTTCGAAGCTTCCACCATGACAGCACCTTCGCTCCGGCTCAGTTTAGCGGCAATCTGACCAACTGGCATCTTCCCCGCCAGGCTCTTGAGCTCGGAGATATCTTCTTCACTCCACCGCCGATGTGACTCGGGCATCTGCGATACTCCTCCTGCAATACCTCCCTGAAAACTCCTTAAAATGGACTTTAAGAAAGGTTCCGTGCGGAGGCATGCCACCGTAGCGCGTCACCCACGAGGGTGGGGCGCATGCTCTTTTTTTTTGAGTTACCAGCCAGCGTAAATTGGACGTCCCCATCCGCCATAGTACCGAGGACCGTAGTACCCGCCCCATGCGTAAGGCCGGTAAAAAATGCGGGGGCGGTAATAGCGGGGGCCATAATAGCCATACGGCGGGCCGTAGTAGCCTGGATAATAGCCTGACCCATAGTAGTAGGGAGATGCCGCAGCGGCGGCGCCAAAGGCCAGTGCTCCAGCGGCAAGGCCAAAGCCAATTCCTGGACCCCAGCCGCCATGCCATCCGCCATGCCACCGGGCTTCGGCCGGAGCGACAGCGGTGAGGGAGATCGCGCCGGCAGCCAAGGCTGCAAGTGCAATTTTTCGCATTCATACCTCCATGTTCGAGTAGGCCGACAAAGAAATGCAATGCGATGATGGCTCGTTCCTACGACTTTCGCCTGCGGCGGGTGGGAGCGCCGGTCGCGCTATAATCGCGCGAGCGCGAGCCGAGCGCGCAGCATGCCGCAGCGCAAGTTGAGGCGGGCTGCCGCTTTCCCAAGAGCCTTTCATTTACGGAACCGTGATTTCGATTGTCCCTTTTGAGTAGGGCGCGCTAAGCGTGTCCCAACAGGGGGCGTCACATGTCAGACAAGGCCCGCGAGTTCATCGATTTCTGGGCGGAGAACTGCATTCATGCGGTCGAGCAGTACCAGGCAGCGGGCGCGTCGCAGGATGTAGCAGAACTCACGCGTCGTCTCATCGAGGCTGCCAAGGGGCAGGGCATTTCGGAGGCCGACTTGCGGGCTGCGATTGGCGACATCGCCGCGTACATCGAGGAGCTTCTGAGAGCCGCGAACATGGCTGAAAGCGAAAGGCGGAAGACAACTTAAGCTTGGTCCAGCCTGTAAACATCCCCGGGCGCGAGGCGAAGCTCCTCAAAGGTCCGCTGTTGCGTTGGCGTCAGAGCCACATCCAACACTTCGGCCGTCCAGCCCTCAGGCACGGCTGCCAGCACCAAAGTCAGCGCCTGGCTTGGTTTGGCTAGCGCAACCCAAATTTGCGTTGTTGTGTCGTCACCTGTCGCTTGAACGACGGTAAATGAACTGCCGAACGACTCTGCCATTTCGTTCAATGCGGCAACTAGCGCACGGGTTTCTAATCTGAGCCGACTCGATCTCGCTTTGCCGGTCTTCCTTCCTGCATATTCTCCAGCGCGGTCGGCGGTTGTAAGCCCGGCGATGTCAGCCATTCATTGATGTGAGCGGCGGTATCGGCCTGGCGGGCTCGTCTAAGATATAGCTCGCGCTGGGTGCCGGGCGGCGATTGGGCTGCAGCCTCCCTGAACCGCGCAGCCTCCTCGGCCAATCTCTCTTCAAATGTTTTCGTATGCTTGGTTCGGTTGCGACGCTTGATCATGCGCTGCACCTTTCCGTCAGAGGAAGGCGGGAGCGCATTGTCGCGTTCTCATCACCGATGTTTGCCACATACCGCGCGGTGATGGCAATTAAACTAACCAGGGTCCTGGTTGCTTTCTATATCCTTTGTTAAGCCATTGATTTATTTTGAGAACTACTCAATTGTGCTAACTGCTCATTTTACTGCAACACAACATTACCGCGGCCCCCGCGCCCTGGCCCGCTCACGAAAGAGGGGCGGGCGCTCTACTTCCCGCCATTCATGGCGTCGGAGATCTGCCCAGCGATAAGATCCGCTGCCCGCTTGGCAGGATCGATCGCAACGTGCGAATAGCGCGCGGTGGTGGCGGCCTGAGTGTGTCCCAGCAGGCGGCCGATGATTGGTAGTCCGAGACCGGAGCCCGCGCCAATGGCGCCAAATGAATGCCTCAGGTCGTGTATGTGGACGTCCTCGATGCCGGCGTGCCTGCGGATCGCGCGCCATGGCCGGTTGAGATCGTGGCGTGGACGCTCGTCTTTCTGGCCGGCAGACTCGGAGGCAACCACATAGGCGCCAATCCGAGGTAGTGTATCTAATATGGTTATTGCGGGCGCGGACAGCACAACAGTCTTTCGTCCGGTTTTGCTGGTGGGCAAGAAGAGCAGCCCGCGACCTGCGTCATACTCGGACCAGCGGACGTGCAGGATTTCCCGTAGTCGACAGCCGGTGAAGAGCAATAGGCGGATTGCCGCTGCCGCATGCTGATCAATCTTGGTGAAACGGTTTTCCGTCTTCCGGGCGTGCTTCGACTGCTTGGTCTGGTCGACAACATGGGGGAGGCCAGTCGTTTCGGCTTCTCGGAGCGTATCACCCAAGCGTTGCAGTTCTTCCTCCGTGAGGTACCGTTCTCGCGGTTGCTCGTCGAACATCTTGATGCCTGCGGCGGGGTTTTTGATCGTCTCCGGAATGCTGCCGTGCTCGATCGCGTGGTTATAGGCGGCCTTGAGCGCGACAATCGCCCGGTTTGCCGTTACTGGCAGCGTCTTACCGATCGCTCGGTGAAGGTTGGCGACGTCGCCCTTGGCAATCGTTGTCGACTTTTTGTGTCCAATTGCCGGCCGGATGTGCTTGTCGAAATAGATCTTCAGCAAGTCGGTGCTAGACGCCTTGAGATGCGGCGTGGCGTGCTCTCTGATGTACGCATCGAGAATATCGTTGACGGTATCCGCGCGGCGGGCCTTGGCGCGCTCGGCCGCCGGATCGCCTCCCAGCTTGACTTCCGCGAGTAGCCTCTCCGCGGCCTCGCGGGCCTTCTCTGGGGATAGGGTAGACGGCGTTCCGATGACCATGCGGCGCTTTTGAACGCCCCTGCCGCCCTCGCCAGGGCGATACTCGACGATCCAGGACTGGGCGCCCGTGGGCATCGCCTTGATGCCAAACCCTTTAAGGTCAGAATCGTAAAAAATGGTTGGCTTGCTGACGGCCGGCAGGCTTGAGACCGATCGGCGGCCCAGCTTCAATATCGGCATCGCTTTCTCCCATGAGTAGCCACCGAGTAGCCACGGGATTATCTATTCAGCGGAACCGATTGGAAAGCAATGGAAATGAGAATACAGATTTTTCTGTACATTTTCAAGCAGTTATATATATGACGAAATCCAGCGGAAGCCTGCGGCATCAATTGGAAAATAGTCAGATCAGTCTGGGAGACTAGGGGTCGGAGGTTCAAATCCTCTCGCTCCGACCATTATTCCAAATCATCTGTCGGGTGGATTGATCGTGGCGTGTCTCGCCCGCCTTCGCCTGAGCGCTCGCTGAGCGGCACGTACGTGACGCTGCTGACGCTGGGCAAGGAATTACCGACGAGATAGGAGCGCGCCACAGATCGGTTTGGTTGCGATGCGAAAACGGAAATCGCCCCTGAGCAAAAAGATATTATGGTCCATAACGATGTTCGCACCGACCTAATTCGGCGAATATCTTTCGCGTCCCTTTTAGTAACGAGTTTTGGGGGAACGCCACATGATTGGTTTTCAAGCCAAACTGGAACGTTTTGAAAGCCTCGCAGCTGAATGCGAATTGATCGCCAAACAATCGGATGGAAGTAATCGCGAGTTTTATCTGCGTGCAAGCGAACACTATCGCGGGTTGGCCAAAGACCTACGTACCCTGATCGCATCGTTCGACGTCGCCGCGTAAGTGCCGGCCAATCTTTGAAAGCTTCGCATTCTCGCGGTGAAGCAAAAAGCGGCCGCCAACTGAGGCGGCCTGCATGTCTGTCAGGCCATGGTGATTTCCAAATTAGGCCGCTGACGCCGGAATTACCGCTTGTCGAACGCCTTCGCATGCGGGAAGAGCACGGTTTGAAGTCTGGTGATGATCAACTTGTTCAACGTCTCACAATTGTTCGGTGACAGGTGAGGAAGCTGGCGCGAAGTCTTCCACGGCGGCGGTGACCGCGGAGCAACTCGTCATCAATCGGGCTTGTCATCAGACGATCCCAATGCGATGGCTCAGCTTGGCGCCTTTTGCAAGGGTTGCCTCAGCGCGGGCGGCAACTGAGCAAATGACTTCCCACTCTTCCTACTCGCTCGCCCCCGCTGTTTTTGAAAGCGCTGCAAGCGAGCGTAAACAGCTTGTCGGGTGCGGCGCAGCCGCTCGCCGACCTCCTCAGCAGTGGCACCAGCGGCAAAGAGCGAGAGCAATTCCGCCTCTTCGTCAACCGACCACGGACGCGTCGATGTACGATCGTTCGTCATTCGCGATCTACAACAGCTAAATACGCGGCGGCACAGGCCGCCGCGGTGGGTCGGGAAAGCGAGCCGGCCGCTCTGAGCGCGGCGGCGAGCGTAGCTTCGCCTGAGAGCTGGAACTAACCAAGCCGCCGATGCGTCCTCGTGATCCATGCCGCAGAACAATATCCATGAACCATTTAGAAAAGATTTCCGGGCCGTTCCCGATCCGTAACTGCTCGTAAACGATGCGATGGCAACAAGCGGCCATGGAAACCGAACGCCCGCTTGAAACGATACGTCAAGACATCGCGAAGGCGTCGAATATCTTATGATCGAAGCTGGTCTGACAGAACTTAGCCGCCTCCGATAACCAAGGGTGGGAACGACGAACGTGTCAAAGGCCATGGAACTAATCGTCGCCGGCTACGTGAAAGTACAGGACCGACGCGCTCTGGCCGACTTGCTGGCACATCGTCGCAAGGTGCTCGCCCAGCTGCAATCCGTGTCGGTATCAACCCAGAGAACGCGGCCAAAGCAATCCAAGAAGAATTGGCGTTGATCGAAGCCGGCCTCGAAGAACTTAAACCCCCGCCCGGTTCGCTGCCTGAGAACGAGTGGAGCTAGCGATGCGCGTTAACAAGATCAATTGGGACAAAATCGGCCGAGCGACCGAGCCTGGTCGATACAAGTGCTTTTTCGGATATCTGACGGTCACT
Organism: Bradyrhizobium sp. CCGB20; assembly: GCF_024199855.1. Taxonomy (NCBI): domain Bacteria; kingdom Pseudomonadati; phylum Pseudomonadota; class Alphaproteobacteria; order Hyphomicrobiales; family Nitrobacteraceae; genus Bradyrhizobium; species Bradyrhizobium sp. CCGB20. The sequence continues at coordinate 2,545,056 of NZ_JANADN010000001.1, forward strand.
TCAGAAGACATTCAGGTTTGGACGCGCTACCCCGATGCGACGTTCACTTTGATCGCGCAGCCGACGACTGAGCAATCGGTCGCTGAAGACTACCGCCTTGGCGCGTTCGACATCGGCGGTCTTCAATAATAGGCCCGTTGTGCGACTCGGCCTAAGGACTGAAGCATTGCAGCCCCCATAGGAACTTTGCCACGCAGGGTCGGTTGGTTAGGGTGTACCGTTCGGCGGCCCTTTGCCAACTCAGGAGATGAAGATGGCAAAAGCTTTAATTTCAAAGGGGGACCTCGAACGCATTGCGCTTCAGGACATCCGTAGTTTCCCCGGCTCCGAACATGTCGTCTCAGTAGAAGTCGAATACGAGGCCCGGCAAGCACAGGACACCAACTGGCAATTGTGTGTCATAGCGAACGACGGAGGCGATCTCGACCGCATTCAATATGCCGCCAAGGTCACAAGCGATCGGTTGAAGCGCCGATACGATCTTCGGCTGGCCTCCTAGGCAGCACGATCAGCCGTAGCCTCCAGTTGGAAATCGGCTTGCGAAAAGGCGCCCCCGCAACGGTTGCGATGATTGAAGTCAATGGCACGCTAATGCCGGAAGTCCCTCGGCGCACCTTCTACTTCTTTGATGATCCCCTCGGCGTCGGCCGATCGGCCATATTGCACTTGCAAGGCATGCCGGCGCCACGCTGGCATGCTGCCGCGCGACAGCAGCGCTTGTTCCAGATTTAACTTTCCGCGACGACATCAAGCTTAATCCGGGTCTTTGATTGCACCAAAGCTGCGGAGCGCTAACCTCTCTGCACCGGACATTGCCCCCGCCCGGGGTCACCATGGCGAGGTCGTCGGGCCACGATACTCGGGGCGGCGGCTTCGTAAAACTTCTAGCCACGAACGCGAGTTTTCATTTGAAAGAGCAGCCGCATCATGAGACCATCGATCTGATTGAGATGCGTCGGCAACTCACGGCTTTGCGTTCGCAACATTCCGACAATCTTCAAATTGCGTCTTTGCTGAACCGCTTTCTCGTGACGATTGCATTCCTGGCAGCGCCAACAGACCTCGCCCATGAGCAGTATCTCCGATCGGAATTCGAGCGAGCGCTGCAAAGGGTCAAAGAGATCAGTGCGCGGACCAAGTCCGATTGAGCCACACAGCCGCCGCCCTAAGCGGCCGCCCCGCCCATGAGCAGGACTAATAGGCGCGCCGCACCATTCGGGGCCGCGAGGGCGGTCTCGGAGAAACCCGGTTTGCAAGCGCGATCACTGCGGCCTCGTCGGTTTCAAGCGCGATCTTCTGGGCGAGCATCACGTCGCAAGTTCCTAGGGGCCGTTCAGGAACGAAACACCACCCCGTCTTGGGCTCCATTTTTTCATCAAGCTCCCAAACATTGCTCATGGTGCCCGGATGAATTCGGTATCGTCGGCCGGTGTGGGATCCAGTGACATCGAAGAAGCCTTCGGCATCAAATTGCGCACGCTGCTCTGGAGATAACCATTCTCGCAAAAGGCGGCGCGCACGCGCTTCCGGCCCATTTTCCTCGATGAAGCTCCGATAAAGCGCACGCATAGCGCGCAAACGCGCACTGCCGGCACCGTTTCGTCTGAACAAAAACATTTTGCGCGCGGCGAACGCCGTCTATCCGCTGACAAGGCGCGGATAGGAAAGCGTTTCCTCCGCCGTCGGATCAAATGTCCGCACGACGTTTAGATCGCCAGTCGCCATCCGCATGGCGGCGGTAAATCCTTGGTCGATCAGCTTCTTTAAACGCCACTCAGCCTCGGCAAGCCGCTTGGATCGGTTTGCTCGAAGAAGTGTCTGCTGTCGCCTGTGGTCCATCACGATCTGGGTAGCCATGAAAGAGAACTCCGCAATGCCTGCCTCCGATTAGGACCGAACATCGCGACGATGAATAGCGTTCCTAGGCCTCGGTAAATCTCGCGTGCTCCCGGAACAATCTCGCAACGTCGAAAGCCTTATCTGCCGCGATCTGACGGCGGCGCAACGTGCGAAGCTGATAGCGAAGCGGAAGGCGACTTATGAAGCGGTGCATCCGGAGACGCCGACAAGGTGGCCGCCCGGGCAAGGCCGGCGGCGGCAAGGCGAAGGTGGCCAACTTGGGCCAGCTTCGTCGCCGGTACGTCAGGGAAGACCGGCAAGCCGGAGCGGACCATCCGACGCGTGACCCGCCCGAAGGCGTTAGGCCCTGATCTGGACCGCGTCGCCGGGACGTCGTTGGACAAGGGCGCCGAACTGGATGCGCTGGCAGCAATGCCGGCAGATGCCAAGCGCGCCGCTGATCCGGCGCGCTGTCGCTTGCCTTGACGCATCCTTTGCGGTTGAGTTCTCGCATCAAAGATGGAGCGATCCACGGGGGCGCGAATGAACCGATTGCAAAAATACGTCGAACAAGGGTCAGACGGCGAACGGCCGGGACGGACTGCCTACGCTTTCAACGCAACAGTGCTGCCCGAACCCAAGAATGGCTTCGATTGGCGCCCGGTACGGGACTTCAGCTCAGCTGATGAAGTTTTGCGCAATGCGGGTCTAAAGGAAGTGTTCGAAGCTGCGATCAAGCATGGCTATGCCGTTGTGAACCCGGCATAAAGACCATGTAGCATCCCCGTTTGGCAGCGATCACAGATTTCGGTCACTCAGGGACGCCGGGAAACGAGACCCGGGCGTCGTTCGGAGAACCCGGGCCTTAAGATTGTCGCCGGATCACGGCCGTTTAAGGTCGCGCTTCTTCCAAGATGCTCCCAAGTTCGCTGGCTGATGTGGCTTCGATATTTGGGTCTCGCCGTGGATACCGTATTCGCGATCGAAGAACGCGCGGACAGCGCGCGTATATCGCCCGCCCATCAGCCCGTCGAATTTGGGAAAACAGCGGCCTTCGAGCAGAGTAACGACGGCGCGCCAGTGAGTGTACCCATGCTCACTCAGGTTGGCGTGCTGGCCGCAAGGCCGCGGGAGAAGCCCTACAAGCTCCCGACGGGAATGGCCTCCACCTTTTGATTGAAACCAATGGGAGTAAGCTCTGGCGCTTCCCGTAACCGCTTGAAATTAAAACGAATGCGACCTCCCTCCGAGCGCACCATAACCCACAGACATCACATTAGCCTGGCGAGGTGGAAGCACGCTCGCCGAAAAGATCGCGCAAAGTCAGTCGCGATGCAGAATGTGAGTGGATGAGGCTCAATCCAGTTGCTGCGCGACGTTAAGCAGCTTCTCTCTTAGCCACTTGTGTGCTGGATCGGTCGTATGGCGTGGGTGCCAGTACATGGCCTCGTGGATGTCCGGGACAGATATTGGGGACTCCAGCAGCTTGATATCGACCGTGCCAATCAGTCTTCTGGCCGCCCGTTCCAGCACGAGGCTGATGAGCCGCGTCCCTTTGATAAGAAATGGGCTCAACAGGAAGCTTTCGACCGTCACCTCAATACGCCGTTGAACGCCAGCATTGGCAAGATGTTGGTCGGCGAGGTTCAGCTGCCGATCGTCTCCGATGCCGTAGACGAGATGCGGGAGCTCGAGAAACTGCGTCTCGCTCAATATATCGCCTGTGACGTCGGGGTGATTTGCATCGACGGCGCAGAGCCAGCGATCGCTTAGCAGCGAGGCCGTCGGATAGTCGTTCGGTCCGAAGAGTTCGATCGGCTCGATGACAATGTCCGCCTGGTTCGTCTGCAGCACGCGCGCGGCGTCGCGAGCACGAGGCAGTAGATGAATCGTCACGTTCGGAGCCTCGTTGGAGATCATCCTCACGAGCGGCGTGAGCAGGACCAACCCCGCATAGTCGGACGCACTGATCGAGAACGTCCGCGCATCGGTCGCAGGGTCGAATCCAGGACGACGCAGCAGGAGATGTTCGACCTTGCTAAGCGATTCTTTCAGCGGGACGATGAGGTCTTCCGCATTTCGCGTTAGAGCCAGATCGCGCCCAACGCGCACGAGTAATGGGTCGTGGAAGACTTCGCGCAGTCGCGCGAGAGCCGCGCTCATCGCCGATTGGCTGAGACCGATGCGCTCGCCAGCCCGGCTCACGTTGCGCTCCGTGAGGAGCGCGTCGAGTATCACAAGCAGGTTGAGGTCAATACTTCGTAGGTTCACCCCAGGCCTCCCGGTGAATGCAGCCTCGGACCGTAACAATTTGTATCGTCGTGCACTATCGGAATGAGCTCGTCCTTGCCGTATTTCGATCGGCGGCATTTCGCATGTTGCGGTTGCGAGATGTTGCCGGCGATGTGTTGGCTCTCGGCTTTTCGGCGTCCCTCGAATGGTGTCTTAAGGCGCATGAGACGGATGGATCGATCCGGCAGATAGTTGGAATACTTATTATCGATTAGACGTCGGCCAGGCGCGCCACCTAGCTTCTGTGACACGAATAAGTCGCTACGAGGCGCACCATGAATAACAACTCGGGAATTGGAAACGACCTCGGAGTTTCGCCTTCGCAGACGACTGCGGATGCGGCGGAATTCCGGGCGGCAATGCGGCACTTCGTCGGAAGCGTGAGCGTCGTGACAACTTGGCATGGCGCTAGACCCTGGGGGATGACGATCAATTCGTTTACCTCGGTCTGCACCGAGCCGCCGACGATCCTGATCTGTTTGAACAGCAAGACCGTGACCGCCGCGCACGTCCGGGAGGGCGGGCGCTTCGCGGTGAACCTCCTCACTCAGGATCAGCTTCACCTTTCGGAGCTCTGCTCGCGTCCTAGCGTCGACAAATTCATTGACGAACACGTCTTGCTATCGGCCGGCGTTTTCGGCGGAAGCGGAGTTCCGCGGCTACGCGAGGCATCGGTTGTGTTCGAATGTCGGGCAGTCGAGCAACTTGTGGTCGGAAGCCATCGCATCGCCATCGCCGCGATCGAGTGCATTCATGCGCCGGCCGCTGGTCCGCCGTTACTCTACGGACAGGGGCGCTACATGCATGGCGTCGATCTGGAGGCGCGCGCATGACGTCCGCGTCGTCCCCGAAGGAAGTCGCCAACGCGCTCTACGACGCCTACTGCAGGCACGATCACCGCGCGATCCTCGCGCTCTATTGCGATGATGCGACGCACGACGAAGTCTCGCAACTCAAGACGAAGCAAGGCCCCGCCGAGATCGCGGTGGGCATGCAGAAGCTGTTCAGCTGGCTCCCGGACGTCCGATGGGAGGTGAAGTCCATGATTGTGGGAGGGGATGGAACGGTCGCCGTCGCCTACGTCATGCGCGCGACCGCTCCGCAGAAGAACGGCACGGCTGAAGCCAAGACCATTTCGTTGCGAGGTGTTCAACTGGTTCAAGTCGAGGACGGCCGGATACGCCACAGCGAAGACTACTGGGATGCAGCGACGTTCCAGCGGCAAGTTTCCTAAGAACATGAGAAGGAGTGAGCTATGAGAACCGGTGCCGAGTATCTTCAATCTCTACGAGATGGTCGCCGCGTCTACGTCGGTGGTGAGCTAATCGAGGACGTGACCACGCATCCCATGACGAAGGGGTATGCGAATGCCATCGCCGAATACTACGATCTTCATCTTGACCCGAAGCATCAAGACATCGCGACCTTCATCGATGAGAGTGGCAAGCGTCAGTCGATGCACTGGTTCCTTCCGCGGTCAAAGGAAGATGTAGTCAAGCGCCGCCAGTACTGCGACTTCCTCTGCCGTCACTTCAAGGGCGGCATCTTCACACGGCCGCCAGCCGGCATGAACGTGGTCATGTTCACCCAGGTGGACGACCAGAAGCCTTGGTCGGACAATTCGCGCTTCAGTGGCAAGAAGCGCGATCTCTCCGGAAATATTCAGCGTCAGTGGGAGGAGGTGACGTCTCAGGATCTGGCTATCTCGCCCATGTTCCTCGACGTCCAGTTCGATCGCGGCCGTGACAATGCGATGGCCGAGACGCCAATGCTGAAGATCATCGAAGAACGCGACGACGGCATCCTTGTCCGCGGCTGGAAGGCGATCGGCACGTCCGTTCCGTTCGTCAATCATCTTCTTATTGGAAACTTGTGGCGTCCCGGCCAGACCGCGGAGCAGACTGTCTACGCGCTGGTGCCGATCGCTACCAAGGGCATCTCGGTCGTGGCCCGCAAGTCGAACGCGCAGCCGGACGCAGATCCGTACGATCGCCCGTTGGCCAGCATCGGTGACGAACTCGACGCGATGGTCTATTTCGATGACGTCCTCATTCCATGGGACCGGGTTCAGCACGTCGGCAATCCTGACCACGCGAAATGGTATCCGCAACGTCAATTCGACTGGGTGCATCTCGAAACCCAGATCCGTCACTGCGTCCATGCCGAACTGATGGTCGGCCTCGCTCTGCTCTTGACGCAGTCGCTGGGCACCAGCACCAACCCGGTCGTGGCGGCGCAGCTCGCTGAGCTCATTCGCTTCCGCGAGACCTGTCGGGCCTTCATGATCGCCGCTGAAGAGACGGGATTCGCGACGCCCGGGGGGCTGTTCAAACCGAACAATATCTACATCGACTTCGGCCGCGCCTACTATCTCGAGAACCAGGCCAAGATGGTGAACACCCTGATCGATTTCTGCGGTCGCGGTGTTGTTATCCAGCCGTCGAAGCGCGAGATGGAGGATCCATATATCGGCCCGAAACTCGCAGAGGCCCTCCGCGGTGCTGAGATCAGTGCCTACGACCGTATCAAGATCTTCCGCCAAATCAGCGAGCGATTCCTGAGCGAGTGGGGCAACCGCCATGAGATGTTCGAGAAGTTCAATGGCACGCCTCTCTATCTCATCAACTTGCTGACGATGCAGCGCACAGAGTATCAGGTCGATGGACCGCTGACCGAGCTGGCGCGGCAGGTCCTCGGCTTCGGCGACACGGCGGAACTAGGGAAGCGTGCGCAGGAAGCTGAGCAGAAGTCCCACTACGCCAGCGTCCGCTTCCAGCCTGACTACGCGAAGGCCCAGGACGTTAAGAAATCCTACATGAACGACGCGGCCGAGTAGGTGAAGCATCACCCAAGATCGCGGAAGCCCCCAGTCGGCTTTCGCGGTCCCTTCAGCAGTTTCGAAGGTGAATGATACAAGCACTTCACTTTTCTCGGCCTGCCGACACGCGTGGTGCTTGGTTCTCGGACCATCGGGTCGATCGGCTGCGAGGGCCGTCCGCCGAAGGTAATCCTGGTGGACGATGCCAGGATTTGACGTGACTTCACCAAAGATGAATTGGACAGGGAACTATGCGAAACTTTGACGAGATCACGATCACTGACGCGGTCGTCGACCGTCTTTCAGGTGCGAGCGACCGGCGAGCGGCTGAGGTCAGCGTCGCCTTGGTCCGGCATCTCCATGCTTTCGTGAGGGAGGTACGGCCGACGATCGAGGAATGGGAAAAGGGGATCGCGTTCCTGACGGATACCGGCAAAATGTGCAGTGACACCCGCCAAGAGTTCGTGCTCCTGTCAGATACGCTCGGCGTCTCGATGCTCGTGGATGCCATTAATCACGGAGCAGCCCAGGGCGTCACCGAGTCGACGGTGCTTGGGCCCTTTTACGTCGAGGGGCCACCCGAGAAAGGGCGTGGGGATAACATCTCTGGCGGTCTCGAAGGTGACCCGCTCATTGTCACAGGAACGGTGAATGCTCCGGACGGCACGCCGATCAACGGCGCCGTCGTCGATGTCTGGCATTCGGACGGCGATGGCTACTACGATGTCCAGCAACTCGGGGAGACTGGTGGCCTAGCAATGAGGGCCCGGTTCTCGACGGACGGAGATGGGAGGTTCAGTTTCTGGAGTATTAAGCCGGCGGCATATCCCATTCCTCACGATGGTCCTGTCGGAGCCATGTTAGAGAAGCAGGGACGGCATCCGTGGCGACCGGCGCACATCCACTTCATGATTTCGGCGCCTGGCTATCAGAAGCTGGTGACGCACATATTCGCGGAAGGCGACGCGTATCTCGACACCGACGTCGTCTTCGGCGTCAAGGACAGCCTGGTGCGCAAATTTGTCGAGATGCCGGCGGGGCAGGCGCCGGACGGCCTTATCCAAAACTCGCCCTTTTTCCACCTGCACTACGACTTCGGCTTGCACTTATCTTGAGGCTCGATTTTCGATAGGCGATGCCCACCAAAATGGGCACCAGCGATCAGCTCGTTCACCTTCTCCCCGTCAGGCGAAATCCAGGCGGAGCGCGAACCGCCCACGAACGAAGAGGGCACGTATCTGGTGCGGTTACTGGTGCGGCGGCGGCGCGGAAGGCAACGAGAACGAAGTAAGCTATTGATCCCGTTGGTGGGCCCGGCAGGACTCGAACCTGCAACCAGACCGTTATGAGCGGCAGACTATCGGTCAGCTTCGTTGATTTTGCTGCGGTTTCATCTGCGTTCGATCGCGTTTGTTGCGTTTTGGTGAGGTCGTTTCTGGTGCTAAACTGGTGCGGCCACGCCTACACGCGCAGACGGGCCGGCTTTGACATCTATAGGACTGTTTCAGGACGATTATTGAGCGGATCGACTTGGTCCTCTCAAGGCTGAAACAGGGGTTCGATTCCCCTAGGGAGCGCCAGCCGGGAAGTCATGGCGTTGTTTTCCCATCGCTTTTTACGGCTTTTCCCAAACCTTCCGGTGTGGTTTGGGAAGGTTTGTTCTTCCGATGTTCATTGAGCTGCGTCACCGCGCGCTTGCCGCCGCGCTTCCGATCGGCCTCGCGGGTGTAGCGTTCGGCCTCGGCCAAGGTCGTATGGCCCAGCGCGGCCATTATGTCGTGAGCGCTGCAGCCGGCGTCGGCGAGCAGGCGGCCGAGCGTCTTGCGCAGGCCGTGCGGCTGGCAGGATAGAGGCAAGCCGGCGGCGGTGATGGCATCGCGCATGAACCGGCTGAAACCATCGACCGTAAATGGCTTGCCGTAGGCCGTGGTGATGACCACGAAATGCTTGCGCGGCGTCGCCGCCAGCGCCTTCTCCAGATCCTCGGACACGGCCATGTCGACGGCGACTCCGGTCTTGTGGCGCCGGTAACAGGCACCATCGTCGACCTGGGGCCACGTCAGCGCGTGGGTGTCGATGCGCGCGGTGCCCATGTTCAACATGAGCGCATAGGCGGTGCGCTGCTTCGTGCCGATCGGCCAGCGCCGTTCATAGGCGGCAAGCTCACGATCGGTCCAGGCCCTGATCTCGCCTCCCTTGGGCCGCTTGATGCCAGCCGTGGGGTCTGGCGTCAGCTTGAAATGGTTGATCAGGATGCGCAGCTTCTTCAGCGTGTCGAGCGCGGCGCCGGGCTTGTTGGCGAGCGGTGCCAGAATGAATGTTTCGATTCGCTCTTTCGTGAGCCCTGAGAATGCGCGGTGGCCGTGATCGGTTCTGATCTGCTCGAGGCGTGAGCTGTAGCCGTCCTTCGAGGAGTCGCTTAGTGCGCGATACGCCGGACTCGCCATGTAGGCGGCGATCTTCGCGCTAATACTGTCGGGCGAATCCTTCTTCAGCACCACCTTGGTGGTGCCGCCCATTGCCGCGATATACGCTAGACGAAACTCTTCCGACGTCGGATCGTCGGGCAGACGGATGCGTGGCCCGTTCTGACTGCGTATCCTGAATGACAGGTACGTGTTGCCTTTGACAGTGTTGCGTTCGACATGCAGCGGGAGCTTGCGGGGCATCAGGTCCATCCCACGTCGCTGGCGGCCAAGGCCTCACCCTCATGGGGCAACGCCTCAACGGCCAAGTCAAGCTCTCTCACGTCCCACGCTTTGCGTTTGTCCCCTAGAACACGGGCGCGTGGCATGCGCCCGTCCAACACCATGCAGTCGAAGGTATTCGGACAGACGCACACATAGGCCGCGGCCCCGTCGCGCCCGATCAGGCGCGGCGGAAGGGAAGGTGGAAGCGCGGCCTGCTTCGGCATCACTGCAGCTTCTCGATTATCGGATCAACTTCGCGATCAGGGCCCAACAGGATTAGCCGCTGGTTCTCCCAGGACTCAGCCTCAGTCTCGGACGGTCCATGCACGACATCAGGTTCGTGCTGGGCGCACCAATAGTGCCGACCAAGAGCGTCGACGCCGTTTCGGGTGCAGATGGTGTCACCGATTTTCATGCGCTTTGACGTCACCGCACCGCCTCGCGCTGCTCGCGCTGCATGCGATCGCGCAGCGTTCTGATGATCTCTGCGGTTTGCGAGGAGATGTTGCGCTTCGCCTGGGCCGCCAGCCAGGTCTTCACATCGAGAGGCACGCGAACAGAGATGACGACCGATTCCCGTTTAGGTAGAATACCAAATGCTCCAGACGCATTCACGATGCGTGTGTGCAATATGGATTGCGCACATATGGCGAACCAAGGGCAGCCGTTCCGATGGGCGACCCGAAACCGGTATGCTGCTACAGAAATTTCCTCCCCAAGATTTTCTCCCAACTATGTGATACTGAAAAACGGAAGGGCCGACCTGATGGGCGGCCAGCCTTGTCGGTGATGCCGGCGCGATCAGCGAGCGGGCGTCGAGGTTGACCTCGGACTATTGCCGAGCTGCGCTCCACTTCCCGATCTTTTTTGATGGATAAGTGCCCGGATGACTACGGCACTAGCTTGTTTGCGGGAACCGTGAGCGGCAGCATGCCCCCTGCGATTCGCAACCGCAGGTAAAAGCATGGCTGAGGACACCCCCGATTACGCTACCTGGCTGCCGGTGATCGGCCGCTCGCTCGCGAGGCTTGCCTTGTCAAAGGCTTGGGAGGAGGCGCCGGACAAATATGGCGAGGTGCTCGAGCGGGTGAAATTCCTCGAAGGACTCGGGCTGCCGACAAGGGACGCCGCAGAGGCGGCAGGATCGACCGCCGCATCCGTGCAGGTGATGCGAAGCCGCAGTAGGACCAGGAAAGCCAATGGCAAAAAAGGCAAGAAAGCGCGCGTCCGCCGGTGATACCGCTGCCGAGCAGGGGATTCCCGTGCTCGACAAGATCGCTGGGCTGCTGGCGCTGCTCTACGTGAAGGACATCGAGGACAAGGATGCGGCGGCGCTCAAGCTCGATGCGATCGGGTTCACGTCGCGCGAGATTGCGGCCCTCCTTGATGTCGGGCCGAACTACGTCAACGTCGCCCGCCACCGTAAGAGCAAGAAGCGGTAGTGCCGAAAATCAACCAGGAGCTGCTTGAACGCCTCGCCGACAAGATGGGGATCACCATTAAGGCGGTCTACAATCACGTCCAGAAGGTCATGCGAGAGACGCGGCTGGAGCGAAATCTGGCTGCTCTGGAGCTCGCCCATCGTGTTGGGGTGAACATCAGCCGGTATTCGACGGCAGAGGAGCGAGCCGAGCTCCGCGGCGGCGTTTCGTCTAACAGCCGCCGGCACCGGGATGATGCGCCAGTGGAAGCCGTCGAGCGCCCGGTGCGCCGTGCGCAATCGCGTGCGAAGAAGCCGGCGAAGCGTACCAAGGGCAATACCGTCTTTGTGGTCCATGGCCGTGATGATGCGCTGCGCAGGTCAATGTTCGAATTCCTGCGCGCGCTGGGATTGCATCCGCTAGAATGGGAACATGCGATCGACGAGGCAAATGAGGGGAATCCCTACGTCGGAAAGATCCTGAACGTTGTTATGGAGAAGGCCGAGGCCATCGTCGTGCTGTTCTCGCCCGATGACCTCGTGGAGCTCAAGCCGCACTTCGTCAAGGCCGCGGAGCGGTCCACCGAGGGCAAGCAGCAGGGCCAGGCGCGACCAAACGTTCTGTTCGAGGCTGGCTTGGCGCTCGGCGCCTATCCTGACAAGACCGTGATGGTCAGCATCGGCAGGGTGAAGGACTTCTCGGACATTGGCGGTCGCCACATGGTGCGTCTGAACGATAGCACACAGAGCCGCAACAGCTTCGCCAGTCGTCTGGCGAGGAAATGCCAAGTCAATCGGATCGGTAATGACTGGATGACTGCAGGCAAGTTCGAGCCAACCGAGTCTAAGCCGGCGAAGAAGCGAGCTTAGGATTGTGTCTAGATAAGGAAGGCCGCCCTCGCGGGCGGCCTCATCGTCGTCTCGGCAGTGCAGACGTGATCAGCGCGCCGCGACGCGCTTGGCGTCGAGCTCGAGGATTGCGGCTATGATCCCGTCGTCGTCATCGAACTCGGCATGACGCACGATCCTTAGTTTGGCGTCCAGGCCCTTTGATGTGAAGGCGCAGGTTGCGATGATCTTACGCTGCAAGTCGGACGTCTTTTGGATGAGATTCGTAGGGGCGCCGTTCATGGGGTCACGTTTGACCGCGAGATCCCACTGCGCCGAAAGGATATCATGGTGCTTGATCATCGCGAGCAGTGCGGCGTCGGGGTTCTACTTGGACGTGGTAGAATGGTCGGTAGCCTGGGCCATGTGTAACCTCCAAGGTGGCTCGGGTTAGGCTCGGCAGGCATTTCACAGATGTCGGCCGGGCCGCTGTACTCGACGGCATCGCCATGCTGCTCCTTCGCCTGACTCAACGTCAACGTTCCGGATTTCACAACCTGGTGTTGCACCATTTGAGTGCATTCGTCAGCGCACCAGGATCGCGCGCTTCGGCCGGTAGCAACTCGATGACGATCTCGCGCGCGGCCCGCACCCAATGGGGCAGCGGCAGAATCGCATCAGCATGAGGCTCGGCGGCCCGACCATAAAGGCGCAGATGTCGGCTTTCGGGAGCTAAGCAGAAATTCTCTGCTCAATCAGAGCATTTGCCGGTTTTGACCCATTGCGGACTCCGCTGAGTGCTAGTCACCTTTGGCACAAACTGCACATCACATATTTCTTCATGTTCACTAGCATGCAGACATCGCTAAGGCGCGATTTTGCAGTGCAGTATCCAGGTGAATGCGGAGTGAAGCATGATCAACACAGACGCGCGCGAACGAACAGCGTCGCCAAGAAAAATTGATCGCCGTACTCTGCTTTTGGGAACGTCCATGCTGGCTGCAGCTGCAGCGATGAGCAGCGCGGCGTTCCCGCAGGACCAAAGAGCTGCGCCCGCTACCGCACAGCCAGCCGTACCCTCGGGCCGCCAGCCCAACATCCTCTTTATCATGGGCGACGACATCGGCTGGTTCAACGTGAGCGCCTACAATATGGGAATTATGGGCTATCGCACGCCCAACATCGACCGAATAGGCAGGGAGGGTGCCGTGTTCACTGACTGGTACGGCCAGCAGAGCTGCACAGCGGGTCGAGCCGCCTTCATCACGGGACAGACGCCGGTGCGCACGGGACTGACCAAGGTCGGCCTGCCCGGCGCCGAGCTTGGCCTCGGCCCACTAGATCCCAGCGTTGCTGATGTCCTGAGGACTTACGGCTATGCCACCGGCCAGTTTGGCAAGAACCATCTCGGCGACCGCGACGAGCACCTGCCGACGGCGCACGGCTTCGACGAATTTTTTGGCAACCTCTATCATCTCAACGCCGAGGAAGAACCGGAGAACCCCGACTACCCGAAGGATCCCGAGTTCCGCAAAAGGTTCGGACCGCGCGGGGTGATCAAGTCCAGCGCAGACGGAAAGATCGAGAACACCGGACCGCTCACCAAAAAGCGGATGGAGATTATCGACGAGGAATTCCTCGACGCGGCCAAGGACTTCATCGGCCGCCAACACCGCGCCAACAAGCCGTGGTTCTGCTACTTCAACTCGACGCGCATGCACGTCTTCACGCATCTCAAGCCGGGATCCCAAGGCAAGACCGGCAAGGGCCTCTATCCGGATGGCATGGTCGAGACCGACGGGCATGTCGGCGAACTCCTGAAACTCGTCGACGATCTCGGCGTCGCCGACGACACCATCATCGTCTACACAACCGACAATGGTGCTGAAGTGTTTACCTGGCCCGACGGCGGCGCGACGCCTTTCAAGGGCGAGAAGGCCACCAACTGGGAAGGCGGCTTCCGCGTGCCGTGTCTGATCAAGTGGCCCGGAGTCATTAAGCCCGGAACCGTCATCAACGACATCTGTGCACATGAAGACTTCATACCGACATTCGCGGCCGCCAACGGGGATGTGGACCTGGTCGAGCGGACGAAGAAGGGCACGACGTTAAACGGCAAGCAGTTCAAAGCGCATTTCGACGGCTTCAACCTGCTGCCGTTCCTCAAAGGCGAAGCAAAGGAGTCGCCGCGCAGCGAATTCCTATACTGGAGCGACGACGGCGATCTGATGGCCATTCGCGTTCGTGATTGGAAAATCGCCTTCATGGAGCAGCATGCTGAAATCAATCCGAAACTTCCAATCGGAGTCTGGCAAGGCCAATTTACGAAGCTCCGCGTGCCCAATTTGTACAATCTGCGGGCCGATCCGTTCGAACGCGCCACAACAAGCATGCTCTATAGCGATTGGCACTCTCACCGTGTCTTTCTACTCGTGCCCGCACAAGCCATTGTTGCGAAGTATATCGAGAGCTTCAAGGAGTTCCCACCGCGCGCAAAAGCGGCGAGCTTCACGATCGGCGATGTCCTGGACAACATCATGACGGCGGGCCCGGGGAAAAATTGATGCTCTGTCCATCGGGGCGGCGAATCGTCCGCTCCTGTCAGTAATTGGCCCTTCGCGGACCTCCTGCAATGTCCGCTTGTGCGCCGCTGTCGGGAGCATTGCGGACATCAAACGCGCCTTGGACGGCACGTAGGATCAGCGTCGCGACGAAGCCAACGAGATCAAATAGTTTGGTCATCGCACGCCGTTGTGAAAAGGTCGCCAAGCGAAGCCGCCGCTACATCCACGGTCGACCTCGCCGGCTCCCCCGAGCGCTCGCAGTTGGATGGGCTGCACGCGCTTGAAGGAATGAAAGTCAGCGGCGGGCGCCACAGGGAGACCAAAACGCCCGCCGCCGGGCGCAACCCGCTGCCCCACGGAGAAAAGCAGCGTCGTGACGGTCGCGGTAACTCATCCCATGTTGCGACAATGCCACCACCGGTGCCGAGCGTGGCTGCGGTCACGCGACGAACTTGCATCTGCAGCTGGAAGACACCGACCGCGAGCGGGATCGAGACCGGCGCCTGATCGGGATCATCAGCAAAGATTACCGTGACCCCAGTGCCGCCGGCCCCGATGGTCACGATCAAACTGGAAGTGACGTCGGAGAGATCGTTGTTAGGATCGGGGGTGATCGCTTTGGCATGGCGCCCCGACGACATCGGGGCGCGCTGGGTTGCGAACAACGGATCGCGCGCGGTCTTCGTCATCGAAATAATCCTAACGGAGTGGGGTTCGTGTGCGATGAAGCCTCAGCGGCCAGCGGGCGAGGCCGGACGGGGTGGATGACGGCAAGTGGCCGCGGCGCGGTGGCGTCCGTCGAGAGGCGCGCCAGGACTGTGGTCCAGCGGCGAAGTGCTTCCATCATCTCATCAGGCGTCGGCTCTGGCCGTGATGCCTCGCTGCATGCCACAGCCGCGCGCTCGCCGGCCCTAAGCCATTTCAGTTTGACCGAGGACCCCGGGCCGGACCGTCCCTGTTCGCCGAACACTGCGGCGATCGCGATAGCATCCGCCTCAGCTTCGACAAGCTGACTACGCGCGGCCTCGCGCCGCGCCAGTGCTGCCGCGTGCTCCTCATGAAGCACAGCGATGAGATCGCCGTCGAGATCGTCCACGCCCGCGGCGATCAGTTTGGCCAGGCGCGCTCTGGCCGGCGATAATATTGTCATGCGGTGATCTCCCTGGTTTTGTCGACTGGCACGTAGCCCGCGGCGGTTTTCACCATCAGCTTGTTCGCGGCCGGAGATGGATCGGGATCGAGGCCTAGACGCTCCCTTACCTGGTTGATCGTCATGACGCCGTTCTCGGCGTAGCTGTTGAGAATGATCGACTGCTTCTCCTGGTCGATCTCGTCTTCTTCGATCCATACGAATTCCAGATCGTCGGAAAGAAACTCATCGGCGATCACGCCGTCTAGCAGGTCCTTCGCCCAATTTTTTACCGGCTCGATTCCCTCTTCCTCCGATTGCCGTTCGTGCTGCTCGGCGATGGAGCGGTTCGAGAGCGTGACGAAGGCCGACGGAGGATACGAGAACGCAAAGCAGATGATCCGCACCAGCCACTCGTCTATCTCCGTCTTGAGCGGCGGTTCCTTGAGTTGCTTATAGTCCCCGCCGCCGGGCATAAACTTCATCTGGCGGCGGCGACCGAGATTGCCAACAAACAGATTGTCCCAGTAGTCTTGGAATTTCTGGATCTGGTCCGACGTCCATGTCGGAGGCAATCCGTACAAACTCTCGGGCTGGTTGCCTTCGCGGTAATATTCCAGTTGATGTGTCGCGCGGCGCATCGCGGTCGACACCGTCTGCACCAATTGCTCGCACGGGCTGAAGCCGTATACGTGGCCGGGCCGGACGTTCATTGGTGCGTAGCGTAGGTCCCACCTTGTGAGTGAGGCCGCCGGAAGCCCGTGCAGAATCTGCTGAAACATGGGCGGAAACATCGTGCCACCGACAAGCCGGAAGCCGAGGGCGCGATGGTTCTCCAGCGTGATGGTCTGGCCGTTCCACTCGAATGGCGCACCGGTCCATCTAATCGGCCGCGGTGCGCGCCCATCTGGTCCGATGATCTTCTTGACGGTGCTGCCGTCGACGATGCGGAGACCGACGAGGTCGCCGCTATAATTGCGGTCGCAGTAGATCGAAGGCGCATCGATGACGAATAGGTCATCGAGTAGAGAACGAAGCCAGGCGCGAAAGTTGACGTCGTGGTCAGGCGTCTTGATGAAGTTGGTGATGTCGGCGATGCGTCCCCTTGTGGCAGGTGATAGCTCACTGGTCTTCGGACGCCGGCCGGTGTCTTCGTGCTTGAGTCGGATTCTCCAGGGTAGTCGGCAGATTTGATCCTTTTGGCGCTCAATGATGAGGCGGACCGGATCGTAGCTGTCAGCGAGCGCCCGCAGCGAGACGAAGTCGATTGACTCGTAGGCGCGGGGCTGAGTGTTGAGATTGTAGCCAGGGACAAAGTCCCAGGCCCGTCCGGCAACCTCCGACGGTGCCAGAGGCCGCATCGGTGCCTGCGGTCCGAACCAGTCCGCACCGGTGCCCGGCGGTGCTGTCGGGTATCCGCCGTTGGCGTCAATCTCAGTCATCAACCGCGCTTCACCGCGTGGGGTTGAGATCTTATCGAGTTCGGTCATTCGGCAAACCTCGCGTGCCGCCGCGCGAAGCGCTTGCTTCGGTCGGCGACCTCATTGTGTTCGGCAAATGCTTGGTTGCGGTATTTCAACCAGGCCGCGATTTTAGCGAGCGTCGCGTTACCGGCTTGCAGTCTAGAAACATGCTCCTCGAGGAGTAGTTTTTGCTCCTCCAGCAGCGCGG
This sequence comes from Bradyrhizobium sp. CCGB20, assembly GCF_024199855.1. Classification (NCBI taxonomy): domain Bacteria; kingdom Pseudomonadati; phylum Pseudomonadota; class Alphaproteobacteria; order Hyphomicrobiales; family Nitrobacteraceae; genus Bradyrhizobium; species Bradyrhizobium sp. CCGB20. The sequence goes on from NZ_JANADN010000001.1 coordinate 2,562,307, forward strand.
TCCGCCGATCCGCTTTCGCCAGTTTGGGTTGGCCTGGTTGGATCGTGGCCTGGGCCTCGGCGTGGTCGGCCAGGATTGTCTCCCATTGGCCATCGAAGCGCCGGCAGATCTGCTCGTAATCACGCCGGAGCACTTCGTTACTTTTGAACAGCACGACGGCGTCCTCCGCATCATTGCTTATGATCGCTACGGTGCTCATCATCACCGATATCCCCGTTCCTGAAGCACCTCGCGCAAAACCGCGCCGGGGCTGTAGCCCCGTAGGGCTTCCCGCGCCATTCTGCCTCGATCGAGCGGATGAATCGGGCGTTGCGCCTCGATCTCGGCGAGTATTGCATTAATGTTGACGCGGGCCGGCTCACGAAGCGGCTCAAGACCAGCGGCAATCTCTTGATTCGCAGCGACGAGATTGGGGGTGGAGAGCGCCCCCTTGAGCAGGCGGCGAGCGTGATCTTTGCTGACGCGAAATACTAACTCGTTTCCATCGAGCTCGACGAGGTAAGCGTGGCCGTCGTCCTCGAGATGGGACGGCGCCTGGTCCTGCGGCGGCCAGACGATGCGCACCTTATCGCTAACCGGCGGCGGCGCGATCGCCGCCTCGACCATGCGCTGGTAGTGCACGAGCATCGACGGCACCGGCGCGCCGAGGTCGGGACAGGCCAGCGTCACGGCGCCGGCTGCACTGGTTGCCCAGTCATCATGTTGCCCAGACGGGTGATCGATGTTCGCACCACGCCGCACCAAGGTCAGAAGCTGGTTTCGCAGCTTGGCGCTGTCCAACAGCTCAACTTGGTCGGCGTTCAGCGCCACCTCGACATTCTCATAAAGATCCGTGCGGGTCGCCTTGTGGACGACGTAGTCGATGCCGCAATCGGCAAAGTCCCGGCGGAAGGTTTCGCCAGCATAAGCATCACCACTGACGGTTTTGATCCGATAGCGGGAACAGGTGGCCGCGAATCTCGCCACGGCGAGTCGGGGATTAAACGGGATCGCTTCGCCCTGATTGATGACCAGGTCGATGACCACCCTACGGCCGTCCCAATGCGCGATCGCGAGTGTCGCATCGTCGCTGCTGCCACCAGACATGTCGACGAAGGCGAGGTAATCGATTCCGTCGACCGGATCGAGCGCATGACGCCCGGTGACGATGGCACGCTCTACTATGCCTTGGTCGAAGAAAGCTCCTTGTGGAGCACCCGGCGGATTATGATGAAGGCGCCGAAAGCGCGCCGACGGCAGACGGCGGCGCTGCTGTGCGAGATAGCCGAGACCTTCCGGCCATGACCGCCAGCTAGGATTTGCGCGTTGATCCGGCGGCAAACTGACGGCTGCCGGATCGGTCGTGAAGTCGGCCGAATACCACGAAAACAGCATTCGCGGGTCTTCGCCACTGATGCCGATCTTCTTCAAATCGTGAAGCGGTGCGCCTTCGAAGTCGAGGAGACTGTCATAGCTAGTCACCCACTGCAGGACGTCGCCGCGGGTCGGGTCCGGCTGTAGGGCCTCCATCAGGCTCCAATCGCGGTAGGCGTGGATTTCATCGTAGCCGATGAAGCAGGCTGTTTTGCCGTGCTGGCCCGCGACGTTGTTCGCCGGCAGCACCCGCATGGTACCCTTGCCGTCCTTGCGGCGGATTCGTCGGAGAGGATCTCTAGCTCCTCCGCAATGTCGGGATTGGCCGCAATCAGCTTCTTGGCCAAGTCGAGATCTTGCTCGGCTTGGTCCTTATCATTGGCCACGATCAGGACGTCGGAGCCTTGCGGACTTTCGCGGCACACCAGGCAGTAGAGACCGGCGAGGATAAGGTCGAGACTCTTGTTGTTCTTCTTTCCGCGGCCGCTGACCACCAGGTTGATTGCTGGGATGCTGGTGCCGTCCAGGTAGGTGTCGAGCGCCCTGCGGAAGATTTCACGCCGATACGGTTCGATCACCAGCGGCTTGCCGTCAATCCAGTTCAAGCCGGCGAAGAACTCGATCGACGTGATCGGCGGCATCACGCTCTCCTCGCATGCAAGCCGAGGAGGTCACGAAACAGCGGCGCCTCGTCCGGCCGCGGCATGCGGCCAAGCTTCAGGTCGCCGTTACCGGCAACGTCGAGCACGGCGAGGCCGAGCAGTTTCCGGACCGTCGCGGCGGAGGTTCGCTGCCTGATGGTTACGATCAGCTCGCCATGATGGGGCCTGATCTCGCCAGTCGTGCCCGCGATCATGACGATGGTGCCGTCGTGCACGCGGGTGTGATACTCGTGCACCATCAGTACGTCGGCCAAAGCCCGGAGGCGGCGTGTCGGCGGTGCGCTCACAATGCCTCCTCCGCGGCCTTCCGGGCCGCGCCGATGGCGGCGATGCGCTCCGCGGCGGACGGGCCAGGCGAAGTCTTCGCCGGTGCCGGTGGCGCCGGCTTCTGTCCGCCCGCCCTCATGGATTGGTTGATCAGCCGCCGCAGCTCTGTGGTATCCCCACCGATTGCTTCGATCTGCTCGGCACGCCAGACCAGGACGGCGAGGTTTTGGGCCCAGATCCTGTCGGTCGTGTTTGCCGGCCGATTGAGATCGGTGAGCAAGCCGGTCGCGATCTCATCTCGATGAGCGGCATCGGCTTTCAGCCGCCTCGCCAACTTCGTGCGCCCATCAATTTTGGATAGCGCGGCTATCTCCGCCATTCGAGCACTCATCGCCACTGCATGTTCGCGGTATGTCCACAGTATCCGCCCAGCATTTTGTTTCAAATGACAAGTTCGTAATAGCTGTTAAAAATCAATGGCTTGCACGGGATCGGTGCAGATGTGTTTCGGAGCGTCCGGAGGCGAGGCCGAGGCGATAGGTTGCCGAGTTTTCCCGATTCAGTTACGAAGCCGGGCAAAACAAGAAGAAGACCAGCGCCCTATGAAGCAAGAAAAACAAGAAGAATTCGGAATAATTGAATTTCCCAAAAGCGCTTTCAGCTGCACGGTGCACGATCGGACTGCGACGTTGGCTGTATTGGAACTTCCGTCCTCGGCTGATATCCCGGACGCGTTCGAGCTGTTCATTGATCGCAAGCGGTTCCGGTGCCGCGCGCTATGGCGCGATGAACAGCGCCTCGGAGTTAAGTTCGTGTGAGCGAGGCGATCAGGCCGCGATCATGCGCGAGATCGCAGTCGCCGAGTAGCGCTGGCCATTCTTGGCAACATGGCCCGCGGCCTCCAGCTCGGCGGCGATGTCACGCAGCGACCGCTTGCGCCCGTTGATGGTGTAGCGGTGCAGTTTCTTCGCCAGCTCGACCATCGCGGGATTGCGCTCCTCATAGGTCTTGCGGCCGCCACACTTGCCGGTGGCCTGTAGCTTGCGCTCGCGAGCCACCTTGAGCTTTTTCACGAGACGCTTCTTTTCAAGCTCAGCAAAGGTCGCGGCGACCTGCCGCATTGCTACCTTGAACTCGTCCTCGGTGTTGGTCAGCTCGATGTCGCCGGCCGCGGACCAGCACGAGACCTGCCGCGCGATCAGCGCCACGATGCCAAGCTCTTGCACGAGCACCTTGCGCGCGAAGCGGCTAGCATCCTCTACAATGACCGTACGGGTGCCGTTCGCCTCCAGGGCATCCAACATCGCCGAGAAGCCGGGACGCGATGCAATGTCGTCCTCGCCCCACACAGCGTCATCCGAGAACGTGCCAACGATGGTGAAGCTGTTGCGCTTGGCAAACCGCTCGATCGCGGCGAGCTGGCGCTTCTGGGAGTCCTTGTCCTCGCCGACATTGGTCGCGCTGGAGGTGCGGAGATAGGCGAAAGCCTTGATTAAGTCTTTGCGGAACATAGCGTTATCCTCAAAGCCTGTATCATTTCCCTGAGGAAACGTAACAGAATGGCGCCCGGCATTCAAGGCCGCGCTTGGTCGAGCTCAGGAACGTCGGCCCGCACGTCGCGTTCACAGCGAATGAAGTGGCATCTACAGCTCGGCCTCGCCGCGCTTACGGGCTTACTAATCCTCGGCATGCTGTGGCTTAGGCAGCACGAGATCGAGATGGGCGCGCAGCGGCTCGAGCAATCCGAGCTACGGCATACGTCCAGGTAGCGGGCGCAGCCGCTTGAAAAAAATGGAGGGGCGCGGATGCGCGTGGGGAGAACGCATCCGACAGGAACGCGCGCCGGCTCGAGGGCGTTGCCCGATAGCGCGGTCCTCACGGCGAGGCTGCGTCCGCCGTCGTCGCCCTCCCTCTTCGCAGAAAGGGGCGGCGGCGGTGCGGTTCGGGCGGTTCTCGCGAAAGCCAGATTAGGGCCAGGAAAAATCCGAGCGTCCGGATGCGTCTGCCCAGAGTGTCTGCCAAGCGTGCGGATCACGCGGCGCCGACGTTCGGCCGGATTTGGAGCGAGGTGAGCCGCGGCGCGCGATCATGGGCCACTGCAGCAGCGGCTACTGAGTCAGCGAGACGGCCCCGGCCCGGCGGGGTATTTCGGGGGTGTGGGCCGGGCCGCTGCGCTTTGGTGTCGGTTGCACCAAGCAGGGGCGCGCCCACGCACACAGCGAAAGGCCGCTCTGTTCGCTTTCGCACAGTTCTGTTGCCTATTTTTCCCGAATTGATTCACATAGGCAAATGCAGTCGGGACATAAGCGGCGTACTCGCCACCTCTGCAGGTGATTGAGAGGCGATGGTGAGTGAAAGCGCGCGGGCAGCGACCAGATTTCTCATTCGCATTGGCGGCGTTGGTTGGATGGTTTACGATCGAGAACGCCGGGGTCCAGCACTGATCGGCACCGACTGGGCAGCCAGTTTGACGCGGGAGCAGGCCGAGCGAGCGTACGAAATCCTTGTTGGCTCAGCGCCCGAGTCTGAATTACCTCGCGGGCACTAGTCGTCCCAAATGCGCTCGCCACACTTACATTGGTAGAGCCGAACGGTCTTGCCCTTGCGGGTATCGAGTATGGATTGAGCCAGACGGGGGAAGGCTGCGCAGGTTGGGCAACGTGGGCCATCCTGCGTCTGTTGTTTTGGCAGTTCCGCCTTCGTCTCCTCCACCACTGACTTCGTTCCTGATCCGTAGATGAGTCACATAAGTTAATAACGGCGCTTTTGTTCCTTTCCTTCGAGCGCATCATTTGGGACATTTGGGACATCTTCCCGGCATGTCCCATTTGTCCCAGATTAGGACTCGGTGGTGACACGCGGAACGGCAGAGCTCGCCGCAGGCGCGGCCGGGTCTCCACGAGTCCAGGTCGGCGAGGTCGGGAGGTGTGCGGCCGCGCATGTGGTCCATCAATCCACGGCGCCCCGCGCGAAGCGCGTCTGGCAGGCCGTCGAGGAGACGGTGTGCTAGCGCGGACGCTTCAGGCGCCGCGCTCTCAGCCTGCGGGCCAATGGCGAACAACACGGTTGTTGCTGATGACATGGATGGCGGTGATGCCGAACCTCGAAAAGTCGGTGCCGGCGAGATCGCTGCTCGGCTGCGTTGGCAATGGCACTTTTATTCCGTGATGCGTTCTATTCTTACTTATGTCGCATCTCGCATTTTTGGTGCCACCCTGAGCGGCCAATGTTCCATTCGCCTTATGGCGTTGATAGGTTCGCTTGCTGTTGTAGCCTGCAACCTTCCATGCCGGGACTTCCAACTTCGGCCGACCTCGCTTGCGGCCGGAGCTACGCTTCGCCCGGTATCGGCGGTTGGCTGCAGCGTTCTTCGCCTTCTTCGCCGCGTCACGCTCTTTGTAGTCGGGATCATCATTGGCGCCGATGAAACGAAATCGAAGGGCTTGGCGGTCGCGCACGGTGATCTCGAGCGTGATGGCGCACTGATCGTGTGACCAGCGTCTGTTTGACGTCTCGGCGTCGGCGACGATCTGGTTGAGCTTGGCATCGGTCAGCCACGGAGCCCAGCGGCGGCACCAGCGGCGGACCGACCGCTCAGGGTTGGCGGCGGATGCCAGGTATGCATGGTCGGCGCCCCATTTTAGGATGCTCCAGCCGCGCTTGTTCCGTGGCAGCACTTCCCAGCCGCGGTGGGCGAACCATTGCTTGGCCTCTTTGAGGCGCCCCCGGGCGAGCAGCGTCTGCTTGTCGCCCGCGTTCTCCGAGATCATGGCCGCGCCTCCGCGAGAGCGGCCCGCACGCTCACGACGATTGCACGCAGCTCGCTAATGGCCCAGCGGCAAATCTGGCCATTAGCGAAACCCTCGCCGCGACCTAAGAGCAGGTCCTCGACTAGCTCGCGCTGATGAACGGGCACACGGTAGCGGTGATGGAAGCACCACCACGCCATGCTATTCCAGTCGTCGAGAGACGGCTCAGGCGGGCCCCATGATCCACGCTGGCGTGGCTGCTGCTGCTGATACTGTGGCTGCAGGCCGCGTTCCGCGGCGCCTGCGAGATCATGCAGGTCCAGGCCGGCAGCTCCAAGCGTGCGCTTCAGCGCCGCGATCGCAGCGACAGCTTCGCCGGTCTGGTTCGAGCTTAGCGCCAGCCGGAGCAGTTGGCCGATCCGTGTCGGATCGACCTCGCTTGCCTTCTTTCGAGAGCGGCGCGGCTGACGGTTCATCGGCGCGCCTCCATGTTTTTTGAGGCGAGGCGATGCAGTGGCCCTTGCGCGAGCGAGAGCGACGATCTATTTTTGTCGGCGATAGCTTTCGTGATGGTGAGCTGTCGAGACGAGCTTCTCAGGGCCTGGTCATGTCGGTGACCGGGCCCTTCCATTATGGGCTTCATGTCGTTTGTCTTTCATTCGATGTTTCGGCGTCATAGTGGTGGTCTCCTTGGTGGTGTGCTGGTCGAAAAGGTGCTGCGGGTGCCGGCGCTGCGAACGCCGAATATCATGTAGGTATCGTGCCCCGCGGCGCTACTCGCGCGCGGTGTGCGGACCTTCCCCCTCGGCATGGGGTGATGTTTGGGAATCGATCTTGAAACCCTTTGCAATTCAATGCAGCGAGTGATTCCCAAACTTTTCAAGATTTGCCGTTTTTTATAGAGTTTCCTCGCTTCCCTAGGGAGCGCCAGCAATCTCAGGCACTTAGGTGGCCTTAAGCCGAACTCGTTGAATAATGGTTGAATAAGTCGCTGGTGAACAGCGGCGGACGCCTGCGAAATTTTCTCCCGATATTGGCAGACCAGCCTCGGCCCGATGCCCCACTGTGGCTGGCGGACTCGCGAAAAATTTCCTCGTCGCCTTTGGTATCCGGAAACATTCAAACCGCCGCTGTCGTGCGCTGTCGTACGCAAGTGCCTTCGGATGTTCGCATTGACGTTGCTCATCGCACAATCAACTCTTGCCCTGTTGACCTTTGTGCGAATTGGAGGGCCACGTGAGCTACAAGCGACGAGAGAAAACTGGCGAACGACAGTCACACGCCAGTCTATCCGCTCGGGAAACCGCAGAGCAGTACACGATGCCATTTGCACAACGGATCGCCTGCACGATTGACGAAGCTCGCGAAGCGACCGGCCTGGGACGCACGAAGCTCTACGAGTTGATAGGCGATGGGCGTATCGTCACGACAACGATTGGACAATCGCCGGATTGAGTGCCTTGGCGGTAGCGACAATCTCCTGCTTGTCGGCGTCCGTCATGGCGGCACCGAGATAGAGCTCGGTGATCTCTTCGGGATGGAAAGGCTGCGTCCGGTAATCCTCTTCCCCTTCGCCGAGCGGAATAGCGAGCCGGTACTCGTTTTCGAATCTATAAGCGTTGGTCTTGGTGTAGATGATCCCTTCGAGGACTGTGCGCGCCCGTTCGGTTTGATTGCCGAATAGGGACTCCGCCGCGAAATCGGCCACCTTAGCGAAGATCGGTGGGCGCTTCTCTTGATAGGTCACGGGCGCGAATTTCAGGTACTTCGAAGCCTTCTCGACGCTTGGCGTGATGCGCAGGGCGATACCTTGGTGTTCTTTGGCATAATCCTTCCACATGCGTTCGGAGGCCTTGTCGGTTGTGACACAAAACACGCGATAGTTCTGCATGAACGCATTCGTCTCGTTCACAAACGCTTCAGACCGCGTCTTCCTACACCTATTCAGCGACGTTTCTTCATCGCGTCTTCCAACCCCTGACGAAGAGACTCCGCGGTATAGGGTTTCACGATGAGTATCGCGCCCACTTGAGCGGCTTCGGTTTGCACTGCGCTGTCACCTGTCGCGAGAACCAAGCGTAGATTGAGCCGGCGCGCTTGGACCTCCCTTGCGAGCTGCAGACCTGAAACCCCGGGCAGACCGACATCCGTGAGTAGAATGTCAACAGGGTGCTCATCCAGGAGCTTCAGGGCCTCTTGAGCCGTTCTGGCTTCTCTCACTTGGCATCCGATATCGCTCAGCATCTCCGTCGTCGTAAGGCGGATGAGGTCGTCATCTTCGACCAGCAACACGGTTGCGTTCTTGAAAGTCTTTTCATTGTCCAAGTGCCGCGATCCCAGAGCCGCGCGCCTTTGAGCTTGATTGGCCAACACGTGTCTGATTTTCCGAGCGAGCGCCTCGCGCGTATAAGGTTTGGCCAGAAGCTCTACCCCGGGATCAAGCCGCCCGCCGTGCACGATGGCGTTCTGGGTATAGCCGGATGTGAAAAGTACAGCGACATTAGGCAATCGTTCCTTGGCTTTTCGCGCAAAGTCCGGGCTCCGTAGGCTGCCAGGCATCATTACGTCGGTGAAGATCAGATCTATCGGGATGCCGCTATCGACCACAACGAGTGCACTCGCCGCATCTCGCGCCTTGACGACGCGGTAGCCGAGTTCGGTCAGCATAGAGACCGCGACTTCGCGAACCTCATCGTCATCCTCTACCACGAGAACGGTTTCCTCCCCACCTTGCACCTCGCCTGACGCAGGCCCGACCAGAGTATCTTCGCTTGCTACCGATCGCGGGAAGTACAGTTTCACCGTGGTCCCGGCACCTACCTCGCTGTAGATTTTGACGTGTCCGCCAGACTGCTTGAGAAAACCGTAAACCATGGCGAGGCCCAGGCCCGTGCCCTTGTCCTCGGCCTTGGTGGTGAAGAATGGCTCATAAACCCGTTCCAGAATGTCAGGCGGAATGCCGGTGCCCGTATCAGTCACAGCGATCATCACGTATTGTCCCGCAGACAATTCGTCATGCTGCCTGACGTATTCGTCGTCCAAGAAGGCATTGCTTGCTTCGATCGTCAGTCGGCCTTCGCCATTCATCGCGTCGCGGGCGTTGATCGCGAGGTTCAAGACGGCATTCTCAAATTGATCCGGGTCAACTAGGCTATTCCATAGCCCGCCCGCGACTACCGTCTCGACTTCGATCTCCCCGCCGAGGGCGCGACGGAGCATCTCGTCCATGTTTTTGATCAGGCGCCCGGCGTTCACCACTCTTGGCTCCAGCGGCTGCCGCCTTGCGAAGGCAAGCAATTGAGCAGCAAGTTTCGAACCGCGGGCAACACCTGCGAGGGCGCTTTGGACCCTCATCTCAGCCCGGACGTTGCCGGCGATGTCTTTGCTCAGTAGCTGCAGATTTCCACTGATCACCTGCAACAAGTTGTTGAAGTCGTGCGCAACGCCACCGGTGAGTTGCCCGATCGCCTCAAGCTTCTGCGAACGGATCATGGTCGCCTGCGCCGTCTGGAGTGCGGCTTCCGCTTCGCGGCGTTCGGTGATATCCCGCGTCACCTTGGCGAAGCCGAGAAGCTTGCCAGCATCGTCCCGGATCGCGTCGATCACCACGTGTGCCCAGAACGTAGTGCCGTCCTTTCGGACCCGTTGACCTTCGTGCTCCCAGCGTCCATCTCGGGTCGCGGTCTCAAGGCCAATCGCGGGAAGCCCGGAGACACGGTCGGCTTCCGTGTAGAAATTAGAGAAATGTCGGCCGATGATCTCTTCGGGGGCATAGCCTTTGATACGCTGCGCGCCGGCGTTCCAGCTTGCCACGTGGCCACCGGCATCCAGCATGTAGATAGCGTAGTCGGTCACGCTTTGAACGAGCAAGCGGAACTGTTCTTCGCTTTCGCGCAGTTTCCTTTCCGCCGCCCTTCGCTCGGTCAAATCGCGGGTGATTTTAGCGAAGCCGACTAGGTGCCCTTCGGGCGAGCGGATCGCGTCGATGACTACATGGGCCCAGAACTGCGTGCCGTCCTTGCGGACACGCCAACCTTCGCGCTCGAAGCGGCCTGTACGCTCGGCCTCTGCCAGCGCTTGCGCAGGGACATCCTGCGACCTCTCGGCATCGGTGTAAAAGGTCGAGAAATGACGACCTATTATCTCATCCGCCTCATAGCCCTTGAAGCGCCTCGCACCTGGATTCCAGCTGGTTACGCGACCTTCGCGATCCAACATGTAGATCGCGTAGTCGGTGATCGCTTCGACGAGCAGCCGATAACGGCCGTCGCTCGTCTGTGCGGCTTCGAAGCGGTTGGAGACTTCCATACAAATCCTATCCCAGCCCCAGTGTGGGTTGGGACACCATTTCGATGAAACGCGGCTCCATCAGTCTTAGTTCCAATGAAAGGCGGCACGGCTCGTATTAAGGATGACGGAGGCCGCCCCCAAAGTCACATTGCAAGCGTAGCCATAAGCCCAGAGGACGGTGTGCGAAGTGCGCCCGCCGAGCCGGCTTTCCAGCTTGAATGCCATTTCGGCCCGCGCAGACTGGGAAAGTTGCCGCCTTGCAAGCTTGCTGTCCGATCGGTCGGCTTAGCCGGGCGGCTAGTTTAGGAGCGCCTCAAAATGAGACTTAAGTTCGTTTTGCAAGTATGGTTTGGACAAGAACCGCGTTCCCGAAGGCATCTGGTCGCTGGGAGGCGTGACTGACCCGAAGTCACAAGGAGCAGAATCGGTGGCCATCGGTCTCTGACGACCGCGATGAGCCTTAGCCCGTTCATCGAGCCCGGCATCTGAATATCAGTGAACAGAATGTCGATGTCGTTCCGCCGCTCGAGCAGCTCTATCGCCTCGTCGGCGTCAGCGGCTTCGATCGCCTCAAAACCCAGCTCCCTCACCATATCGGCTGCGCCAGAACGGAGGAGGAAATCATCCTCGACAATCAAGACGACGGGCATGCTACTCACAATGCGTTTTTAGTTTTCGATCAATCAGCCTTAACAGTCAGCCACTTGATAGGTTCCGGCGAACATTGTTCCGATTGAACCGTTATAACGGGTCGAGGAGCTGAGAGGGCGTTTGCTATGAACACTGGCCTGCGAGCGGATGTTGATGAGGTCCAGCACATCCACGCAGTTCCCAAAATAATTGACTCGGTTGGCCGTATCACCGGGATGCGTTTTGTCGCAATTGCGAGGGTGAGGACCGGCAATTGGGTCTGCTGTGCGGTGCGGGACCTCACCGATTTTGGTTTGCCACTAGGCGGCGAGCTTCGCATTGAGAAGACGACAGGCCGCAAGACCAGCGAACACAGCGAGGTCGTCGTTATCAATGATGTTCAGACCGACGGTGTTTATTGTAATCACCCGTCTCCTGAGCAATACGGCTTTCGGAGCTATATTGCGGCGCCCATCAAGCTAGTTGATGGCGCGGTCTGGGGCATGCTCTGCGCTCTCGATCCCGAGCCTCGCGATCTGGACCGACCTGAAGTGATCAGCACGTTCGAACTGTTTGCTGAGTTGATAGCTGCTCAGCTAAGCATGAACGCGCGCTTTGAGCAGAGCCAATCTGATCTGTCGATCCACGAGTCCAGTCTGCGCAAGAGCGAGCACGATCGCATGTCGGCCGAAGAGAGCCTTAGGCTTAGCCAGGCCGATCTGGTGGATGAGAGGAGAACGGCTGAGTTGCGCGAACAGTTCATCGGAGTGCTGGGCCATGATCTGCGCAATCCGCTGGCCTCGATCGACGCTGGTCTGCGCATCCTCCTGAGGGATATCAATGATGGTCGATCTCAGGCCGTTATCGCTGAAATGCAGAAGTCGGTCCTGCGGATGGCCGGGCTCGTCGATAACATCATGGATTTTGCCCGCGGGCGGTTGGGCGGCGGCTTGACGATCAAGCCCGACGCTCAACAGTCGCTAACCCCGGTTCTGGAGGGAGTGGTGAACGAAGTCAGGTTGGCGTGGCCTGACAGAAAAATCGAGACAGTCATCGAAATCAAAGAACCCGTCCGTTGCGATCGAAGTAAACTCGGTCAGCTCTTCTCCAACCTGTTGGGCAACGCCATCACCTATGGTGACCCGGAGAGAGCGGTCATGGTGACAGCTTGGACCAACGAGGCCGAGTTTACACTCTCCGTGACGAACTACGGTACGCCGATATCTGACAAAGCAATGACGTATCTGTTTCAGCCCTACACGCGCGGCGACAGGCCCAGTCAGAACGGTCTGGGTCTGGGCTTGTATATTTCGTCGGAAATCGCGCGTGCCCACGGTGGTAAGCTGGACGCAGTGTCAACACCGAACGAAACGATTTTCACTTTCAAGATGCCGTTGTAGCACTGGCTGAGCGACGTGGGTCTTGTGTGGCAGACACCCGGTTGGGATGCGCTGCGTCTTTCTGTCCCGCGAAGTCAATTTCGGATTTGCTCGCGAAACGCGTGGTTTCCCGGTGACTGCGCCTGGGGTACTCCACAACAATCACCGAAGGTGGTTATCGTTCTGCGATGCCAACGAGCAATCCTTTACATTTTCGATGAATCAAGTTCGGTTCCGTAATCTGTCGCTGGTTCGAAGAACAATGACCAGAAGCACCGTTCGCTTTTTCTTGAAGTTTGTGAATTGCTGATGTATGATCTGACGTATCGATACTGGCCGAACAACTGTTCCGCTTTCGCCTCAGTTCCTGACGGCGCGCACGTTTCAGACATTCTCCAACATCGACTAACCGCGCACGGACCGCGAGTCCGTGCGCCAACTCCTGCGCGTATACGAAAGAAAGACGTGATGAACACAGGTACAGTGAAGTGGTTTAACAGCCAAAAGGGCTTTGGCTTTATCCAGCCGGCGAACGGTAGCAACGACGTTTTCGTTCATATCAGCGCGGTCGAACGCGCCGGGATGAGCACCCTGAATGAAGGTCAGACGCTGTCGTACGACGTCGTCGCAGACCGTCGTACGGGCAAGTCTGCTGCCGAAAATCTTCGTGCCGCTTAGTTAAGAACACCAGACCTGTCGCTCTAGCCACGGATGTACTGGCAGAGCTTTTGGTCCTGCCCCGCTCCCGGGTTATCGGGGCGGGGTTTTTCATTCAAGCAGGCAGAGAGATCGAAAAGCGGGCGCCCCTACGGCTTCCTTTGACTGTGGCTTGTGTCCGGTGACTACGTCACCATGTTCACCAGCCGCATCGGGAACGTGATTCCTCATTGTTAAGCAGGAGATCAATTGAGCATCGTTAAACGTCATCTAGCCGAGCAAGAAGAACGCTTAGTCCTGATCGAGGAAATCTGTATCGATACAGGCGCGCTTGTCTTGGATACTGCGACAGACGAAGTCTACTTCTCCGCGGACGAAGCGGCACACAAGAACGCATACGTCACGGTATTCCAAGCCTGGGCAAAGGGCACGATCAAGGGCAGCGCGGAACAGATATTCGAGGCGACAAAATCCATTCTCGAAGACTAAGTAAGACCGCCGATAGACCCGTAAACGCCGAGAAAGCAAATATGCCATACGCCTATAAGCTAAATGAAGAGGTTCGCCACCACGCTCAAGGTCCCCAAGGACGCGCCGCAACTGAACTGCCAAGGATCTACACGATCGTACAGTGCATGCCGATCGAGTCCGATGGACGCGTAAAATATCGCATCAAGTGCACGTCCGAGAACATTGAACGCGTGGTTACGGAAGATCAGCTTTCTTATCGCCACTGATCTCCGCATCCCGAAGGGCTCGTCAGGCAGTGCCCGGAGCAGCAGGGAGGGAAAAAATGTCAGACCGGCGCGAGCTATACCGGAGCCTAAACGGGGACGCATGGTTCATCGCACGCGAGCCCACAAACGTGACGGGAAGGAACCCGAACAACAAGCGTTGTTGCGATTGATCGGAACGCTGGTCGAGGTCCCGCCGTTTGCGTACGGTCGACTCAGGCCGCCGACATGCTACGAAAGATCTACGATCCTTCAGCCACTCCAGAAGCACCGGACGCACCGCTCAAGGGGTTCATCGAGTCACTTCGCGTAACCCTGTGATCGGAGCCAAGCGATCCGACGCTCTCCATTCATCCATTCGTCAATTTCGGCTTTGCTCGTGAAGCCCGTAATCTCTCGCGCTTCTGTGCCCGGGTACTCGGCGATGATAGCCCAGTCGCCTTCTGACTTACGAACTGGTTTGAAGTTCACTTTTATTTTTGCCATGCCGAACTATGTAGGAAGGCGGCCGAAAAGGGAACCCCATTTTGCCATGTTCGGCCCAGAGTAAGCACCAGACACCGCCCGCCTACCAGATGATGCCTTATGAGCTCCTCAGCAACGCACTCGACAGAATGATCAACTCGAGAAGAAGGCCAACGGTCAAACGGCAGACAAGCGCTGATCACCGCCCGATCTCGTTGCTCAAGCTTTTTCGGGTACCTAGAACGATGTCAGGTTAGCCACAGGCGAGGTCTGCAATGGTCAATGGCTGCCACGGCTGACCGCATGAACGTGGTCCGGTCACCAGTCGAAAGCGGACAGATTCGTGCTCTTTGCTGACCTCAGCGACAGACTAGAAGCGGTCGGTCCCTTTTCGCGCGATCAGTCTGCGTCCTGCCACCTGCGCAGATCCGTCTGGTTATGATAGGCCATGCGGTCCGGCGTGGTGATGAACTCTATCATCGTGCCCCAGGGCATGCGGCAGTAGCAGACCTTGTTTCCAGGACCTTTCTCGGTTGCGTAGGGAATAGCGCGCGGCGCGGTAAGGGGTGTGCCTCCCGCCTTCTCGAAGCGCTCGACCGATGCATCGATGTCGTCCGTGTAGAGAGCGAAGTGCGTGATGCCGAAGTCGCTCGCCCGAATCGGCTTGGCTTGCTCGGCACCGTGCATTTCGAAGAGCTCGATATCGGGTCCGGTCCCGATCTTGACCATCGCCTGCGCACGCACGACCGTTCCGGGAAAAGCGCCGACGGCCCGCTCGAATTCGGGTCCTTGCCGTGGCGGATCCTGCGGTCCGAAGGACTGGTAGATCACTTGGCCGCCGAAAGCTTCCACCAGGAACGACTTTGCTGCTTCGATGTCGGGCACCGTGATGCCGATATGATTGACGCCGCGAATGACGGGTTTAGTCATGACAGTCTCCTTTGCTAGATTCGATCCATCGCGATCGCCGCGGGCGCAATGCGCCCGCAGCCTCGCGATCCGCCCGGTCGACGACGGCGCGGGCGCCGAGCTTCAATTGGCCTTGAGGAACTCGATCAGGGCGGCTGCGACTTCATCCGGCCGCTCGTCCGCGACATAGTGGCTGCACCGCGCGATCGAGCCGCCCCTCACATTGGTGGCGAACTCCCTGAGCATCGGCACCATCTGCGCACCGAACCGCTGGTCCCCGCCCAGGCCAAGCACCGGTATCGCGAGCGGTTGCTTCTTGTACGCGAGCGCAGTCGCATGATCGGCGGCGAGGGTGCGGTACCATTCCATGCCGCCACGCGTGCGGCCAGGAAGCGCCATCGCCTTGGCGTAGATCTCGATGTCCGCCGGATTGAAGGTGCTGTGATCGTAGAACCGCTCTGCCATGAAGGTCGAAACATAGTCATATTCACGGCCATGAATCAGGCGCTCTGGTAGATCCCGGTTCGTATGGAAGCCGAAGTGCCAGAGCCTTGCGGTCGTCGCCTCCCATCCGGTCCAGCCGGGAAGCGGAACGTCGAGCACAGCCAGGTGGGTAACAACTTCCCGATAGATGGCGGCCTGCGGCAAGGCGACCATTCCGCCGATGTCGTGTCCGCACACGGCGTAGCGTTCATGCCCAAGGGCAATCATCACCTCATGCGCGTCGCGCGCCATCGTCGCCTTGTCATAGCCGTCGAGCGGGCAGTCGGAAAAGCCAGCGCCGCGCAGATCCATGGCCACCACGCTGAAATACTCGGCCAGCAACGGCATCACGTGGTGCCATTCCCACCATGTTTCCGGCCAGCCGTGAAGCAGAAGGATCGGCGGGCCCGAGCCTCCTGTGACGGCGTTGATCTTGATGCCATTCACCGGCACCAGCTGCTGGGTAAACCCCTTCAAAGCTGAGATCATGATCGCTTTCCAGTCAGATGTTGTTCAAACGGAGCTCGTGGCATGTTCACGGCTGCTCGAAATCGGTGGCGATCGCGATGTCGCGCCAGGCGTCGAGATCGCTGCGGAAGGCAGCCAGCTTCCGCTCAGCGATCGCGTGCGCGATCGGGCCGAGCGGCAGATGAAGCGGGGCGTCATCGGCGTCGACTGCCTGCAGGATCACCGCGATCGCCTTGTCGGGATCGCCCGCCTGATTGCCGTTGTTGGTTTCGCGATAGTGCCTGCGGGAGCTCGCGGCGTATTCCGGCATCTCGTTCGCCGCCACCGTGATCGAGCGGCCAAGGAAATCGGTGCGAAACGGCCCAGGTTCGACGATCAGCACGCGAATGCCGAACGGCTCCAGCTCGCCGGCGAGCGCTTCGGAAATCCCCTCCACGGCGAACTTGGCGGCGTTGTAATAACCTCCGCCGGCGCTGCCCGCGATGCCGGCGCCGGACGACATGTTGACGATCGTTCCGCCCGAACGTCGCAGGACGGGCAGGGCGGCTCTGGTGGTTTCGATCAGACCGAAGACATTCACCTCGAACATCGCCCGATATTCCTCGGGCGTGCCTTCCTCGATCGCGCCGAACAGCCCGTAGCCGGCATTGTTCACGAGCACGTCAAACCCGCCAAAGGTCTCGACCGCCTTTGCGACCGCTGCCTTGGCTGCCGTCGCATCGGTCACGTCGAACGGCCAAGTGATCATGCGGCCACCGAAAGGCGCGGCCATTTCCTCGACCATCTTGACATCGCGGGCCGTCGCGATGACCCGATCGCCCCGCTGTGCTGCAGCGAGCGCGAGCCGCTGGCCGAAGCCGCTTGAGCAGCCTGTGATGAGCCAGGTTTTCATGACTTCTTCTCCAAGTTGTTTTCAAACGACGCCACGCTAGCCGCCGCGTACCGTCATATCGGCCATGATCGACCAGTCCTTCTCCCCGAGGCCCGCCGAGACAGCTTGGCTGAGCCCCTCGCGAACAGCTTCAAGCATCGGGAGCGTGCGTCCGATCTCGTTGCTGGCCTCAGTCGCCAGGCGCATGTCCTTGAGAGCGAGCCTGGCTTTGAAACCCGGCTCGAAAGATCGTTCCTTGATCTGCGTGCTGTAGCTCTCATAGGCGCGGCCCGAGAACAGGGTGCCCAAGATGAGTTCAAAGAAATCCGCGCGGCCGAGGCCGACGCTCTCGGTCAGCACGACAGCCTCAGCCATCGCCTCGATGGCCATGGCGATCATCATGTTGCAACCGAGCTTTGCCGCATTCGCCCGCGCGGGGTTCTCCCCCAACTTCCAGACCTTTTTGCTTGAGCGGAGCGAGCAGCGGCTCAATCGCGGCAATTGCATCGGCTTTCCCGGCTGCGAGGATGTTGAGCTGGCCACTCGCCGCTACGTTCGGTCGACCGAGGACCGGCGCGGACACATAGCCAAGGCCCGCCTCTTCGTGCAGGAGCTCCAGTTCCCGCGCGAATGCGACCGAGATCGTCGATGCGACGACATGGGTCAGTCCTGGGCGCGCGCTTGCGAGCAAGCCGGCATCGAGGATTACGTCACGAATGGCAGAGTCGTCGGACAGCATCGTAAAGACAGCGTCAGCCTGGAATGCATCCGCGGCGAGTTCGACGAGCCTCACCCTGGGGACGCTATTCTGGGCGACCTTGCTTCGGTTCCAGGCCCGGACATCATGGCCTGCCTTCACGAGGTTCAGGGCCATTGCCGAGCCCATGCTGCCGAGACCGATAAATCCGATCTGCATGTTCTATCTCCTGTCGATGAGGGCTGTGCGCGGGATCGGACGCAGGCAGCCGGGCGATGGCAGGAACCTAGGTGCTTAGATTTGTTCTTTGAGTGACATAACTGTACTTTCGGTGTTCAGTTTTGTGCGGGTGTCGCGATGGAATGGAGTGACGTCAGAATCTTTCTTGCTGTTGCGCGATCGGGCACGCTCGGCGGCGCCGCGCGTTCTCTTCAGACAAGCCATCCAACCGTAGGCAGGCGCCTTCGCGCACTAGAGCAGGCGATCGGTCACACGCTCTTCCAGCGCACAGCGGACGGGCTTGTTCTGACCGACGAAGGCCACGGGATCATCGCACTGGCGGAGCAAATGGAAGAAGGCGCGCTGGCCATGGAGCGCCGGCTTGCAGGGCAGGAGCAAAATCTCAAAGGCAGTCTGCGCATTACGTCAGCGGACTGGTTCGGGGCCTATGTCCTGCCTCCAATTCTGGCGGATTTCTCGAAAGCCTACCCCAATGTCGATGTCGAAATCCTGACCGGCACGCGCCGAGTCAACCTTTCCCAACGGGAGGCCGACGTCGCTTTTCGTATCGTTCCCTTCGATACTGCCGATGTCGTTCAGCGGCGGCTCTTCAGGCTCGAATACGGCGTCTACATCGCCGAGGAGGCGGCCGATCCCAAATATGGCGATGGGACCGGTTTTCGGCTGATCACCCATGACACATCCACAGGCAATTTCCCCGACATCGTGTGGCTCATCGAGAGTTTCCCCAACGCGAAACCGGTCCTGCGATCGAACAACCGCAACGTTCAGGGGCGCATGTGCAGGCAAGGCGTCGGCATCGCCGTTCTGCCCCGCGTGGTCGGCAATCAGATCCCGGGTATCCGCAGGCTGGAACTACCGACGCCGCCGCCAGCGCGGGACATTTGGATGGGATACCACCGGGACCTGCGGCGTCTTGAGCGTCTTCGCGCGTTCATCTCGACTGTATCGGACCATCTCGTGAATGCGACCGCATGATTCGACAATCTTCGCATGCTGCGTAACGTATCAATTCCATCGTGCTGGAACGACCAACCCGGCAGTTCGGCGTCCTGCCGGAATGGACGATAGGCCCGCGCCGGATGTCGAAGCCGATCAGTCGGGAAGATCAAAGTGCCTGGCATGAAGCGCATGGCAAAGCATAAAGAAATTGCCGAGTTCGCCATTTCCATGGCTTCGCTCGAACTCACTCGTCTGATGGGCGCATCGCCGATAGCGGACGGCGAGCTTGAAGCAGGGTAGTAGCTTCACTAATCGCAGCACGTGGTTTCGGACAGAGCGCGTATGTATTTACCGTAGCCCGGGCCGCCGCGGCCGTGCCGAAATCACACCTGGGCCATGTCGGAACCAAGCGGTGCCGGTCGTCTTGATTCTAGCCGATCGTCCATCCGGAGTACCGCGTTCATGGCCCCCCGCGCCAACTGGAAAGGTTTCCTTCGCCTCTCGCTCGTCACCTGCCCGGTGGCGCTTTCCCTGCAACGTCCGAGTCCGAGAAGATCTCCTTCAACCAGCTGAACCGGGCGACGGGCCACCGCATCAAGTACCTCAAGGTCGACCCCGATACCGGTGACGAGGTCCCGAACGAGGACATCGTGAAGGGCTATAAGGTCGACACCGACACGTTTATCGAGGTTACCAAGGAAGATCTTGAGAACGTCGCTTTGGAATCCACCCGGACCATCGAGATCGACGAATTCGTCGACCGCAGCGGCATCGATCCGCGCTACCTGATCCGCCCCTACTATCTGCGCCCGGACGGCAAGGTCGGCCATGATGCCTTCGCCGTGATTCGAGAGACCATCCGTGAGATGGACAAGGTGGCCATCGGCCGCGTCGTGCTGACGAACCGCGAGCACATCATCGCGCTCGAAGCGCGCGACAAGGGCCTAATCGGAACGTTGTTGCGGTATCCTTACGAGGTGCGGGATCCCGCCGAGTATTTCGACGACATCCAGGACGTCAAAGTCACGAAGGACATGCTCGACCTGGCCAAACACATCGTGAATCAGAAGGCCGGCAACTTCGAGCCGGACAAATTCGAGGACCACTACGAGACGGCCTTGATCGACCTCATCAACCAGAAGCGGGCCGGCAAGGTCATCCGTCCCAAAGCCGACCGCGGACGACGAAGTACCGTCCATCCGGGGTCACCGGGTAACGTGGTCGATCTGATGGAGGCGCTGCGCAAGAGCGTCGGTCCGACGCCTTCTTCGCTGCGGTCTCCTTGACCGCTTTCTTGCCGGCGATCGGCATCAGCATCTCCTTCTGGCCGGCGGACGCCTTCTTCGCCTTCCTGGGCGACTTCTTCGGCGTCGTTGCTATCGGCGAGGAGATCGAGGTCGAGACGGTCGTCGGCGGTGGGCGACGCTTTTTGCTAGATTTCAGGAGTCTCTGCTCACGCGGTAGACCGACCGGCATGCAATAGGGCGACCTCCGGGACGCGAAGAGCTAACCGGAGATCGATCGTGCGATCTGTAGCGCCCGAGGTTCAGGCGCAACTGGGTTGGACGGGTCTATCAACCGTCGGAGGTCTCAAGGGCCCCTCCAGCAGTCGCCGGACTCGCGGAGATCGGAGAGGATCATCGCCAAGCATCGACGACGGTTGGCGAGAAGGAGCCTGCGAGAGCTTGGCCATCCACCGACGCTCGATGCGGTTCAATACGTCTCTCGGCAATGCAATGTTATCCATCGCGACCTCCTCCTCAAGCGGCGAGAAGTCTTGATGTCGAACAGAGACGGTTGGGCTTGCCTCCGGGTGGATTGCGTGGGCCGCCGTCAAGTTCGCACAATGCTTCGAGTATCTCGTCGATGGTGACCGGCGCTTTAAGTCTCGCTGGTGCCCGCAAGGAGGGACAGGAAGCGATTGCCGACGCGTCGGACGCCCAAGACGCCAGAATGGCGCGTTTCTCGGAGACCGAAAGCGAAAGGTCTGCCAGTACGTCCCTCGGGTGGTCAAACACGGTGCCGGGATGCAGAAGCGCGTTAAAGTCGATGACGTTGTCGTCGGAAGCGGTCGTCGGCCGCATGGTATCCTCCATTCTAAGACGAAATCAGCTGCCGCGCGTCGCCCGGACGCGCGGCATTCCTCTGGTGGATGAGTTAGGCCACCTTGGCCTCGATCTGGTGGACGTTGCCGGAAGACGTTGCGCCGGCGATGGAAATTCGGCGCGGCTTCATGGCTTCCGGGATCTCGCGAACGAGTTCGATAGTCAGCAAGCCGTTGTCGAACGCGGCGCCTTTCACCTGGACATATTCTGCGAGGTTGAACTGCCGCTTGAAACCGCGGCTCGAGATACCGCGATAGAGGAAATCACGCTCAGTCTTGTCGGATTTGCTGCCTTCGACCGTCACCACGTTCTGCTCGGCGGTGATGACGATGTCGTCGGGCGAGAAACCCGCCACCGCGAGCGAGATCTGATAGCGATCATCCGCCAGCCGTTCGATGTTGTAAGGCGGGTAATTGTCCTCGCTGGCCCGCTGAGCGGTTTCTGCGAGGTCGAAAAGGCGGTCGAAACCAACGGTCGAGCGCCAGAGGGGGGCGAAATCGTAGGTGCGCATAGCCAAATCCTCCTAAGAGCAAGATGTCTACGAGCGGCACCGGACACAACCGGTGCCCGTCTCTTGGCCGGGCCCGTCAGGCGCCCGGACGCCATCGTCAGATGGCGACAAAAAAATTAGCAAAGCCGATTTTGGTTTCAAGAGGGGGCTGAAAAAATTTTGCCACAGATCGCCGCGCCATTACAGGTCCTCGCGCAGCCCCTTGAAGAACGGATGCCTCACCTTTCCCTCAGCTGATTTGGCGCGGTACTCGATCTCTGCCAGCAGCTTCGGTTCGACCCAGATGCCTTTGCGCAACCCGCTTTGCATAGGGCTGTGTCTTCCGGACCAGGGGCTCGAGGCGCCGCCGCAACTCGGCGGCTGACGTTTTGTCGAAGCCGTGGTCGACCTTGCCGGCATAAACCAGATCCTCGCCCTTGCGCCTACCGAGATATATGCCGTCCCATTTGCCCTCATCGAGGGCGAAGCGGCGATGGTGAGCGTCTCGCGCTGGGAGCATGTTTTCTTGACCCAATTATTGCTGCGGCCGACCGGGTAGACGCTGTCCCGCACCTTGGAGACGACGCCTTCCAGCCCGACTTTGCAGGCATGGGCGAACATCTCGCCTCCGTCGATCTCAAAACTCTCGCTGAACTGGACGTCGCTGCCAGTAACGACCTTCTTCAGTGCGGCCTTGCGCTCGAATAGCGGCACCTTCCGGATGTCCCTGCCGTTGAGATAAAGCAGGTCGAAGGCGACGAGTATGATCTTAGTCGAGGTTCCCTTTAGCTCGTTCTGCAAGACGGAGAAATCGGTGCTGCCATCGGCGGCCGGCACCACGATCTCGCCGTCGATGATGGCCGAGCTCGCCTTGATGTGCCAGGCGTCGTTGGCAACCTTCTTGAAGCGTTTGGTCCAGTCGTGCCCGCGGCGGGTGAATACGGTGACGGCTTCGTTGGCGAGATGCACCTGAACGCGATACCCGTCGAACTTGATCTCGTGGATCCAGCGCTCGCCGGATGGCACGCGGTCGATGGAGGCTGCCAGGGCCGGCTCGATGAAACCGGGAAGGGGCGCCTTGATGCCAAGCGCTTCGGGCTTCATTCGTTGAAAAGCCATGGGCTATGCCAGGCGCAAGCTGAACTGCCGCGAGTCCTCCGCGGCGTAGCGGTTGACAAATTCCTGGAGATGCGAAGGAACATCGGCCCGCTGAAGATTGAAGCGGCGTTGGATCTCGCCTGCTATGTCCTCAGACACATCCTCGCACCAGCGTTCGGCCGTGTTAAAAGCGACCACCTTGATGGGCCGTCTGTACTCGCCGGCCATGAGGTCCTGAATGACCGTCTCTAGGTCGGCCGTCTCCATGTCCGTTTCCCGCCAGGCGCTGCCGGCCCGTCCAAAATCGTCGGCGACCAGATAAACGGTCGGCTCATCGGCGGGGACAATAGACGGGGTCCAACGAGGCGGACGCATACGCAACTCCACTCAAGAACCGGGATTCAATTTGATCCGCGCCGATTCGTTCCCCGGGTTGGAACTGCTAGTTGCGCCAGGATTTTATGAGGAGAGGCAGCTAGCGGAGGAACCATGGCAGTCAATAAACCGACCGGCGACAACGCGCGCAAGGGCGCGGTGAAGAAACGCTCGCAGACCAAAACGACAATTGGCGGCGCTACCGGCTATACAAAGCGCGACAGAACGTCGGGCGAGTTTATGGCTGTGAAGAAGCCGAAAACGGCGAAGAAAGCTGCCAAAAAATTCAAAGGCGTGCGGGTCGAGAGAGCTAAGAAAACCGCCACGCGGAAGCGCTAGGTTTGGTGGCTTAGGTTTGATCGCTGATTGGATGTCGAACGCGCAACTGAGGCGGTTTTACTCGTCGATCTCGCGGAGCTTATCTTCCAGTTCCCGAATTAGCGCCTGGATACGCTCATAGGTCTCCGGGTCGTGAGCAATGCGTCGGACTATTTGCCGATAGCGTAGTATCCGCATTTCCAGTTCAACGCGTTCGTTCTTGGACTGCACGGCACCACTTTCAACACCCTTCTTTAAGTCTACCGAGACACCCGTTTAGTTTCGATTTAGGCCACCGCAAAAATCAAACTAGACCACTGAGCTCGGAAACAGGCCAGCGCCTTTTTCTCCGCCTACGAGCCGCAGTAGCGCTTGCGCTCGTGGTAACAGGTCGAAAAAACGGCCCCAGCACAACTAGATGCCGGAGCCGTTGGAAGCCTTGGCGGTTAAGGGGGCGCCAAGGTCTACTAAGGTCTAGGAAGATTCGGCAATTAGGTCTGTATGCCTTCCGATATAGGCGCCATCAGTCGCGCCTTCTGAGTTCACGGTCGAAGATCGTCAAGTTGCAACTTGGCTTAATGCTCCGATGGCCCGCCGCCACGAGCCTTCCGCGCCATGGCCATCCACTCTTCCGCAAGCTCTAACCAAGCCTGTTTGTCGACTTGGTTCGTGGCCCTCGCGGCTTCATCCAAGCAATTCTGCGCTTGTTGCACGTACCTCGCAAAATCAGCTTCCTTCATCGCGATCAATGCGTGCGCAGACAGAATGTGCCTATTGAGGTCCGCAGGCTGCTTTCCTCTTGAGTAGGTCGGCGAGGTCCATCTCGAACATCTGCTGGGTCTGCTCGAACAGTTTTAGAAGATCGATTGAAGCTGGCGTCCCGTCCTGGTCAACAAGCACTCGTTGGCGCTCTATGATGAGCCTGCCACGATCAACGTGGCGCTGCGCCAAAGCGATTCTTTTATCCAGCGTCATTGCCAGTTCCTACCCGGAACCAGCGTGCGACCAGAAGTCAAAAACGGCCAGTTACAAATTCAAACCGCTGCGATCGGAAGCAGACAATGCTGGCTATTTCGGTGGCTGCAGTCCGGGCGACCGGAGCCATTCGCTCACATGCGAGCCGGTCTCGCACTGGCGGGCCTTCCTCAGAAGGCGCTCCCGCTCAATACCTGGGGAGGCGTTTCTTGCCTCCTCACGCAAGCGCATGGCCTCTGCCGCTAGCCGTGTTTCCAATGTTTCGATTTGTTTGAAACGACGCCGACGCGGGGTCATGGCGCGCTCCTTTCCATGAGAGGAAGGCGGGAGCGCGTGATGGCGTTCTCATCACCGATAAATGCCACGGACCGTGCGGTGATGGACTAACCGTACAATATCGGCACCGCGCGACGACAACTTAGGTTAACGAGCCGGGGACTATATTTTTGCGCGCGGCTCGAACTTTTCGGGAACCGCTCAAAAGGCGGATTTGGCTATTAGGACACTGCCAAAATCAACTTAGGACACTTGGGGTCAAATACGGACAGTACCGCTCTGTTGTCCAAACCTAGATGGGCAGCAGCTCGCGACGTTTCCATTCGAGCCAATTAATGTACATTTGGTCCAAGTATTCCTTGCGAATCTGGCCGCGAGCGGGAAAATATGCAGCGCGCGCCTATTTGTGGGGGGCTGCGCCGAACGGCCTCAGCGTCCGCGCCAGCCCCGGACCTGCTTGAAGCCGTTTTGCTTTGGTCACTAGCCTGTGGCACGCCCATTGCAAAGTTGAAGCCAACTGGGATTTCAGAGCTCAGTTAGAGAATAAGACGCTGCCGGGACGCGTATTTCGAGCCCGGCAGCGTTCTAATTTGGGACGAATGGGGCACCCGCCGCCTCGGTCGGAGCGCGTTCCCGCCGGAGAGGCCCTCCTATCGCGCGAGAAGATCCTCGCCAGGCGGGAGCAGCTTCACATATGTGCCGCTCTCGTGAAGCATCAGCCAGCCGCGTTCGACGGCGTACCGAATCCCAGCGCCGAACTCGCTGCCGCTGGCCTTCAGCTTGAATAGGAATGGCGCGTTGATCCGCTCGATGTAGATGCGGCCGTCCTGCACCGGCTCGATACTGGCCGCGAGTTCGACGAGCTTTCGGGCAGCCAACTCCCGGTCCGCATAGGGTCGTCCTTCGGCGTGCTTCATGCGCAGCTTTCCATATTTGATCCAGTCTTCCTAACTCCAAATTTGGAGTTCTGCCTAATTCAGCTAGGGTTGCCATGCAACCAACGCGCATTGTTGTGCTTGTAGGCCCATGAAGGGTTCATTTGGTGCGGGTGATAACTGACAGCGGCGAGCGCCAGATCTGGCTTGCAGCGACGGAGCGCGACAACGCTGTCGACTACGTGCTCGATGCGATCCCCGAGGGCTGGAGGGCCAGCCTAGTCCAGCGGGAGTTGAGCGCCGAGGATGCGGCGGCCTTGCAAATGAAGCCAGGAGAAGTCCGCCAGCATCGACTGTCTTGATAGCCTTGCGGGTGCGCTAGGGTGTACTCATAAACCCGAATCAGCCTTGCGCGGAGGTAGGGCCAGTGTCCGTTTAGTCTTCAAGACCGGACATCGCCAGTTCGCCCTAGCTAGTCCGCTAAGGACCAGAAGCGGTCGTTCCAATTAAGTGGACAAAGGGCCAAACGGAAACGCACGATCTCTTCTTCAGCAACCATCTTTGCCGGCAACGCGTTTTTGGTTCTAACCAGCAGGCATTTGGCGCTTGATAAGCCTCAGGCGGAAGATAGGCGCGATAATGCTCGACGTACCAATCACTTGTGCGCGCACACTGCTGAACGGCCTTGCGCCCGTTCATCGCCCCTCGCCATTCGGAGAGGCCGACGCAGCCGAGCGGCAGCCGGAATTCGCTCAGCTGCTCCAAGGCGCCCACCTGCTCGAACCAGGGATAAAGCGCAATGTCCGTCAGGGTAAAGCGATCTCCGAACACATAAGGCCCCCCTCCGGGGGCGCTTTGCCATTAACTCGTTCTCGAGAAACCACACGCTATCGACCATCTCGGCAGCAAGCTTCCGTCTCGCTTCCTCTTCCCGCGTGAAGATGAAGCGGTGCGTCGCCGAATAAAGTCGATCATCGACAAACTTGACCCAGATCCGGGCATGCGCCCGATCGGGAAGCGAGGCTGGCATCAATGGCGGGTCAGGGAAGACCTCGTCGAGATATTCGCTGATGACAGCCGATTCCCATAGCTTGGCCTCCCCGTGCAGCAGCAACGGGACCCTGCCACAGGGCGAGATCCGCACGAAGCTAGCGGGCTTGTTCTTGAGATCAATCTCGATCGCTTCCGCCAAAACACCCTTCTCGGCGAGCGCTAGACGCACCCGGTGCGCAAAGGGGCACAGCTTAAAAGAGTAAAACTGAAGCATGGGTCCGGTCATGTCTTTGGCCGCCTGACAGGTCATTCCGTCACGTCCAATCCACGCGCGATCGCGGCGACCTGCTCGAGCTTGACAGGTCGGACCAGTGGATCGGCGTGGCGGTGCGCCAGTTGCAACTCGGAGCCTGCCTTACGGTAGACCTCCGTTACGCGCAGCGACCAGTCTTGCTCGGGCAGCCCTCCCACCTCTGCAGTCTGCCGCTCGATCATGACGAGCACCACCATGTCCTCGCATGCGTAGGTCTGCAAGAGTTCCAGGTCGGTCTTGCCGTTGCGGAAGTACCGAGCCCGCTCCGCCATGCGCCCCGGGCTCATGTCGAAGCCGCGGCTCGGAGGGCCGCCGAAGGGTTGCATCAGGGTGAAGTCGGCGGCGATACGAACGAGATCTGACCAGCGCTGCATGTCGCCTCGCATGAACGCCGCATTCTTCTCGGCAGCCCGGGCCACCAGCTCCGCAACGGGTTCGGCGGCAGCCGCGGAATCGATGGAAAGGGAAGCGACTGCCGCTACCGCGAGCGCGGTACGCCTGGTCATCGCTTGTACCTGCTGGTCCTCATTGCCAATTTGCTCTGACATTGCACTGTCCTGTTCAGTATTCGTGACGGCGATCGCCGTCGTGGGTTCCTGGTCGGTTACCTGTCGATTTGGATTGCAACGGATGAGAGATGGTCTCATCTTGCACATGAAGCCAGTGATAAGAACTCAGGACCGTGCTGAACGCAGCTCAGCTCCTTCGCATCGATCTCCGTCTCCTCGTCTTGTTCAGCACAGTGCTAGAGGAGGGCCATGTGGCGCGCGCGGCGCAGAGGCTCAATCTCACCCCGTCCGCGGTCAGCCATGGCCTGCGCCGACTGCGGCGCCTCCTGCATGACCCGTTGTTTCTAAAGACGCCCAGTGGCGTGAAGCCGACGGACCGGGCGCGGGCGCTCGCGGGTCCCGTTGCCGAGTTGCTCACCCGTGTGGAAGGGATCGTTTCAACGGCAGGACCATTCAATCCGAAAACCGCGCAACGCTGCTTCACGATCGGTGCGCCGGATGCGCTGGCGGCCGTCTTTCTCGGACCATTGGTTGCCTGCCTGGCACGTGAGGCGCCGGGTATCGACGTCCGGCTTCTGCAGCTGATGCCGCAACATCGCGGCAGGCCGACGAGCCAGGTCTGGCAGACCACTCTGACGGAGATCGATGCGCAACGGCTCGATATTGCGGTTCTGCCGATCGGCCCGCCACCGCCTCGCTTCGCCGAGCGGCTGCTCTTCGAGGAGGACTTCGTCATTGCCATGCGAAAGGGGCATCCGCTCGCACGCAAGCCGAGCCTCCCGGCTTATCTAGCTGCGCGGCACATGCTCGTTTCGGCTATCGGCGATGCATTGGGGGTCGTGGATGCCAAGTTGGCCGAGAAAGGACATTCGCGGCGTGTTGCGCTGACGGTACCGAATTTCATGATGGCTCTGGTGCAGCTGGCCGAGAGCGATCTGGTAGCGACCTTGCCCCGTCACCTGGTCGAGCGCCATGCCGCGCATTTTAATTTGGTTACGCGCGCGGTGCCGCTTCCTTGGACGCCTGATCCGGTGCGCATCATCACATCGCAGGCCGCGATGGCCGATGCCGGCATCGCCTGGCTGTTCGAGACCATCGCGCGCTGCATCGGCCTAGGCAAGGCGCCGCGCTCGGGAAAGGCGGCGCGGATTCGCAATTGAGCTCAGGACCTGCTGAGGACGTCGGCCTCCGCTTTCTGAAGACAGGCCTTGCTACCTATGTCGCACCTTGCACCAGCGAGCCGGCGATGAGATTTGCCCTGTGTGCTTTTGGGGGGCGACGGGGAAGATGATCACGATGCTGGTGAGGTCCGGCGTGGGCCCAATAGATCACTATCGCTTACTAGAGCGGGTGCTTCGGATCCGGCACACGCAGGCACCTTCGCCCTCCCACAGAAGTAGAGCGCTAAATTACTGTCCATCGAGCTTAGCGGGCCGAGCTTGGTCCGCTACGGGTCACAAGCCGCCGACCACGCTCAAGCTGGCAGACTTCCCCTTTGTGTTGGTAAGCGGACGTTTATGAGTATGTGCCCTAGTACGATTCTGGAGCTTTTCGGCCGCTTGCGCAGCAAAGATGTGCTGGCGGGGGAGGTAGCTCTCCGCCGGCTTGCAGCTGTCAAATTACGAACCGCAGACGCAGCGCATGAGGCGTGTTTCTGCCTCACTGTCGAGCTTCTCGCCACGCGCCCGACTTGGCCGCAACCTCAGCCCTCCAATCGCGATCTTGGCGCCATTCGGCCTAGACATTGTCGGCGATGCTCGGCTGCGGATCCGATCACACGGTCTCGGCATACCGCGTTTTCATCTGACGTGGTTTTGAGCGATGATCGGTTCTCGACTGGTACGGAGATTTGGGCGTTGAATCTTCGGGTGACGATATCAGCAGTGTTTGTGGTCGTTCTTGGATCGCTTGCTTCGGCTTGCGTGAGCACGTTGGCCCATTCAGCTGCTCCTTGAGCTCGTCGTGACCACCTTCGCGGCGACAGATAAAAATTCCTTCACCGTTTATCTTCTTCCGTGCGCAGGCGGTTACGTGCCACGCGAAATATTTGACAGCTTCAAAATGAAAAGGGGCAGCGTTAGCCATAGCAGTCCGTATGCGTCAAACAGAGCTCCGGTTAGAGACGATTGCGCAATATAGTAGGCAAAGACGCATGCTGCGACTGTGGTCGCGATCGCCGCAGGGTCTTTGCCGCGTCCCAGACTGGAAATGAGGCCAAGCAGTGATCCGGCAACAAAGGTCGCGAACAATGCGTACCAAGGGCCTGCCTCGGCATAGCCGGAGATGTTCACAGGTGCAGGCTGATAGCCTGTCGTGGACGTGACATTTGGAAAGACCTTAGGAAATATTAGTGTTGGCGGGAAGCATCGTTGCTCACCAAAGACTCGACGTAGCCACGATGGATCGATGCCACATCGGCGTTCTGGGTCTGAGAAGGTTTCTACATAGAAGGGAAAGCCGACGGCCATCCTCAATAAGTTGGAGCGAACCATCCGGATCGCGAAGATCCGAAACGTTGACAGGCGATCTGGTCGCGTTCCCTCTGGTCGCGATCCCTCCGCAAAGGGTGCGGGCGATACAACGTGTTCAGCAGCGCAAAACTGAGTGATGCTAAGCGCGAGGAAGAGAGCGGCAGCAATCGGCAGCACGAGAATGCCGCTGCGTAAAACTCCGAATTCTGAGAGTGCGAGCGTCAGCGCCACCATCAAGAGGTAGATGAATGCTGGCGCCTTCTGCATTGTCGCAAGGTCAAGACTGAGAATGACGACGCTTAGAACGAAAAAGGACAGCAACGCCGGTTTGTCTTTACCCATCACGCCGCGTGCAAGCAGATAGCAACTGAGCATCGGGAGGCTCGCAAAGGCGAAGGCAAAGTAGAAGTTTCCAAGCGAACTCTGCAATTCGGCCCGACGCAGGATCTTGGCTTCGTAGCACGAGGTCAGGTCCCATGGGGCTGTCAGAAGGTTGTGGCCGCCAGACAGCGAAAGGCGATAGAGGCAGTAGGCAGTCATCGCCAACGCGGTGGCGATTGGAAACCAAATGGGTACCTTTGATTTTTCAGAGAAGATGGGGCGATCGATCAAGCCTCCTGCCAGCACCGCGGCTGTCGGCAGCGCGACCACAAAGACTAGCAGCAGCATCCAATACGTCAGAGAGCCGAGGGTGGCCCCCGAAATGATATTGGGTTCATGGCCCACGTACGCCATGAGCTGGTCGCGGCCGAATGAGAAAGGGAAGATCGCCGCGCCGACTCCCGTCGTAAGGATATAGGCGCCCACTGCAATAGAAATTGCTAGGTAAGTGCGCTTCACAGCTCTTCCCGCATAGTCTGTGGGCGCGCGCTAAACGCTGCGCTTATTGCTCGAATGTGGCCCGGTTGTTCTGTAAACAGTGTCGCGACCCTTGAGGGTAAAGAAGGCCTTCGAAAGGCGAAGCGGCAACCCTTGGGGAAATCCACGGGGAGCTACGGGACTGCAGCACTGTTGGCGGTATCCTCTAGTCGTCCGCGCTGGTGGTTCTTGGCGCGCAGCGCGGTCCGCTCTCCAGTCATTTCCTCCACGTAGTCCTCAATGGTTAACTGCTTCTCGCGGTTGCCGAAGCGCCCGGGCTTTCGTGCCGACGATGAGGTAGCGCGAAGTCGATCGAGCTCAGCGAGGTCTGCCTTCAAGCGTTCGTCTTCTGCTCCTCATCGATCTTGCGCTTCCGTCCATTATGGTGAGCTTTCGCGGCCGCGCGGTTCTCTGCCCTGGGCATGACGTCATCGAAACGCGGCGCCAGCGAGAGTAAAATTGTCGTTTATAGTGGCTGGAAACCAGCGCGAGCTGCTGTACTTCATGGGTGGGAACAGGTCGCTCGGGCTGCCGATCCGGCTGTGACAAGGAGCGCCGAACGACCGAGATCGGACCTTGCCGCAACCTTGGAACTATATGCACGCTACTCGCACAAGTGTTGTTGCCACAGTTTTGCACCACAGCAGGATCAGCATCTGCCAATGGGCGCACGTGGTCGAATGAAACGAGACGTGGAAGAGCTCTGGCGGCTAGAGCAGATCTGCCTAGCTGAGGCCGCGCTTGCCTCGATGCATTGCGAGCGGATCGGACTACTGAAGGTCGCCGAGGATTGTAGGCGCTCGGCGGCCGAGATCGAGGCGCGGGCCGCCCTTCAGAGTCAAGCTCGCAGTTTTTTTGGGGATATCGTGGATACGCAGACACCAATGGGCCCGGTCGCGTGGGCGTGCGGTTTGATCAGCTTGGCGCTGTTTGTCGCGCTCTATCTTCCTTGGTAAGCCGATCGCGAGTCCATCACAAAGGCCCGCCGGTTCACGCTGGCGAGTTTTTATCGCTGACGCTTAACGAACGAAAACTCGTTAGGACCGGCGATTCCTTTGTTAATATTTTCCCTGATGACGTGATTTTAGATCGGCTTTAAAATCGTTCCTGCTTTGGAACGCGGCGGGTTTTGGAGCTGGGTCATGCGAGGCTTTCGTGCTTATCTAATCGGCGAAGACGGTCACATAGTGTCTCGAGTTGACATTGAGGCGCAGGACGAAGCGGTTGCGAGAGAGCGAGCCAAGCAGCTGGTGGACGGGCACGCCGTAGAGCTTTGGGAAGGTGCGACCAGGCTCGCTAGGTTTGAGCCCATTACGAAGCACTAAATGCGTTAAGGCCGCCAGTTGGCCCGGAGGGACTACCGCCGAATCTTCCAGTGCGGATTTTACGGGTTGGGTGTAATTACACGGGATGGAGCGGACACCGGAAGAGCGTTGGGAACTACAGTTCTCTCTGATCACGAAAGTGGAGCAGTGCCGAAGGCTTGCGCGCCAAATCAACGATCCGGTTATTGCCCAGCGCCTACTTGCTCTCGCTGACCAATACGTTCGCCAAATCCAAACCGGCAGCGACGAGTAATGCCGCCTCAGTTAGCAGCCTAGGTCGCGAAGAGGGAGTGCGTCGCGGGCGACCTTGGGATTCACCTATCTTCCCCCTTATCCGAACCGGCTTCTCCTGCATCCCAACCCTTCTCTGTAGGCTGATAACGTTCTCCCTGTTTCACCAGCCAGCCGCCTTCAACCATCTTCTCTGCCAAAGCCTTCGAGCATGCCAGCTGGTTGCTGCCGGGGTAATACAGGCCGTCTCTGCGCTCGACCATAAAGCCGTAGACGCGCACCAGGCGAAGCGCTTTCAGCATGCCGGGAATGAGAACTACGGTCGTGCTCGTCATTGCTCTCAAAGCAACGCCACCACCGAACGTTCCCGAAGCCACTCGGCAAAACCTGCGTCAAATTTATCGATTTCAGCGGCTCGGAACGAGCGCGAGCCGCTGCGGGTCGTGGGTGTGTAGAAATATTCACCCGTCGCTGCGCTTCACACCCTCCGCAACCGCACGCTCGACCTCAGCGGCGAGCACGCTTAGGTGATCGGCAGCCGGGTGAACAGTTCGCGCTTCTTTGGATCGGTCGCCAGATCGGCGCGCACACGGCTGCATCCGTGCGGAGCTTTTCCAACGGGGCCTGCATGTCTTCCATGCAGCTACTCCGTTCCCCGAGGGATCAATATAGCCACCGTCCGAAAGCTAACAGAACAGATTGCCGCTCTTTCCTAGGCTGTTGCTTGGCCTTCCTCAAGGTCCAAGCACCTCCAACGGCCCGGCCTCCACACCCCAAAAAGCCCCTACGGCCGGGGCCGTCATTAGCAGGCGCCCTCTTGAGAATGGCACCCCGGGGTAGATAAGCCGTTGCGAGTTTGGTGCAGGTTCCGAAGGACAGCCTTACCGTTCCTTCTTGCCTGCCTTCTTTTTACATTTCAGGACGTCGGCCTGGCTTTGGAACGCGCGTGCTAGGGCCTGCAGCTCCTCTGAAACCTCGGCATCTACGGTGGTCTTTGCGGCGCGAGCAGCTTTTTCAGCTTGCTTACGCAACTGTTTGATCTCCTTCGACATAGGTCAGTCCCCATGTGCCCGTTTGTTTGCACTACCCAATTATAGCATTTCGCCCCCGTTGAGCAGCCGGACATACGTGCCGGACTCGTGCAGCTCGAGCCAGCCGCGCTCGATCGCGTATTTGAGCCCGGCGCCGAACTCGCTGCCGCTGCCCTTTAGATTGAACATGAACGGCGCGTTGATGCGCTCGATATAGATATCGGCCAACCTGGACCGGCTCGATGCCAGCGGCGATCTCCACCAGCTTGCGCGCGGCCGCCTCCGGGTTCGCATAGGTCGTCCTTCGGCGTGCTTCATCGGCGTGTCCCATTAGCCGCCTGCGCGGCGGTGATGTGTGCGCGGTGAGGGTAGCTCTCCGCTGGATTGCAGCTGTCAAATTTCGGACGGCAGACGCAGCGCATCAGCGTGCTCGGGATCTCGCTGTCGAGCTTCTCGCCGCGGCCGCGCCTGGCTATCAAATCCGCGCGCCAGTCGCGATCGCGGCGCCATTCGGCAAAGGCGCTATTGGGGATGTCGGGCAACAGTTCGGACCAGGCGGTCTCGAAGGCCTCGCGAGCGGCTTCGAAGGTCTCGGCCGTCCCGCTGCAGTGCTGGCCGGGCTCGAGACCGGGATAAAATCCGCAGGACCAGCCCCACTGATCGGCGGCTGTCAGCACGCCGGCTCGCGTGCCGATCGTGCCGACACGAAGGTCGCCGAAATAGATATGCCAGGTCTTCTGGTGCGTATTGTCGCTACGGCGTCGGGTGAGGGCGGTCATGCCCGAATAATAGGAGTTTGCCAGAATAACAGCCAGCGTCTGCAGCCCTGCGGGCACAAAAGGAGCGAGCCCAAGGGATTGGTCGAGATAGTCGCCACGCGATGTTAGTCTAAGCCGCCTCATAGACTGGTCGCATTTAATCCTATCGATAGTCTGCGAGACAAATGCAGCGTCCACACTCAAACGCGGCAGCTCCTGCGGAAGGATTTTCGGCGGAGATAATCGCCGCTATTTTCTCTCGGTTAGACAAAGCAGGCTTTCGGCAGGCCGCGATCAGCTAGGGAACGTAACGCCAGTGTGTCCGAGCTTGTGGCGGCTCGGGGAAGCTGCGGATCTCCCCCAATCGCGGGGACTTGTCGCGTTTGTCGATAAGATCGGCAGGAGTGGACCCGACCTTGCGCCGTGTTCGCGTACAATCTGCACTGGGGCGAAGCGCTTCCCTGTTTGGAAATGCTAGCTAAGCAATTGATATTGCTAGGGGCGAGTTCGAACGTTTTTTCCAAATGCGCCCTGAAATCACTCACTAATCAAGCAGGTTTTGATTCCGCCATTCGGAGGTTCGATCCCTCCCGCCCCAGCCAGCGCCTATCCCTCGTACTGATCCGGTCCCATGGCCCACAGCGACTGATCGTGGCCGGCCGCGTAGTTGCGGTTGTTGATAGCAGGATTGCGATTGACCATCGGGCGCATGAACATCGGGTGGGTGGCGCTGCGCACCTCGTGCTCGACGGTGAACAGATGCTTGCCGCTGTCGAGATCGACGATGTCGCAGAAGCGGTACTGATATTGATTGTCCTCGCGCGAGATCAGGTCGCGCGCCAGCAGCTTGCGATAAGGGCCGGAGAAATCGGTGATGTACATCTGCACATGGTGGCCGTCATAGCCGCCCTGGGGCCGGTCGGTCTCGCGGAACAGCAGATGCTGGTCGCGGCCGGTCTTCACGGCCGCAATCTGGCCGTCGCCGTTCCGCAAGCTCGCGGGCATGCCCATGATCTCGGGGTAGAAGGCGCAGATCGCCTTTGCGGTGCCGATGGGCACGTCGAACTCGACATAGGGAATGCCGAGCGCGATGCGCCCGAAGCGCGCGGCGTCGGGCTCGTAACAACGCATGCGGTTGCCCCAGGGACAAATCGCCTCGACATGATCATTGTGTTCGGTGAACGCGAACGCCGTGCCTTCGAGCTTCTTGGCGACCGACGCCAGCCGCGCCAGCAGCGCCTCGCGGCCCTCGATGACCAGCCCGGTATGGCCGCGCAGCACCTGCGGCTTGCCGCTCGGCAGATGAAACTGGCTCCGTCCGGCGTTGATCCACATGTTGGTGTCGGAGACCATCAGATAGGGATCGCGGGTGAGCCCGAGTCCCGTGACGTAGAACAGCGTGGCGAGGCGCTGGTCCGGGACCTGGATGTTGACGTGCTCGAAATGAATGGCGTTGCCGAGATCTTCTGCGGATCGATCGAATTGTTGCGGCATGGATGAGCCCTGGCTTGAGGACGGACGGGGGGCATACTAGAGCACAATTTCCGCCCGCCGAAACTGTTCGCCGATCACATCTTGAGAGCAGAGCAGCATGCCCGCTCTGCCGCCTTGCCGTGGCAGCCAGTCCCTGTAATCTGGCCAAAACATGCGGCATGCAATGCAGGGAAGGGATCGATGGGAGGAGTTCTGGAGGGCGTGCGCGTGCTCGATTTCGGGCGCTATATCGCGGGGCCCTATTGCGCGACCTTGCTGGCCGAATTCGGCGCCGAGGTCATCCGCGTCGAGAAGCGCGACGGCAGCGAGGACCGCTTCGTGGCGCCGGTCGGCGAGAACGGCGAAGGCGCGCTGTTTCTCCAGGTCAACCGCAACAAGAAGTGTATCACGCTCGATCCGATGAAGCCGGAGGGCCAGGAGGTGATGCGCCGCCTGATTGCGACCGCGGATGTCGTCGTCGCCAATCTGCCGCCGCAGACCCTGCGCGCGATGAAGCTCGATTACGAGCAGCTGAAGGCGATCAAGCCCGACATCATCCTGACCACGGCGACCGCATTCGGCGGACCGGGCCCCTGGTCAGACCGTGTCGGTTTCGACGGTGTCGGGCAGGTCATGTCGGGCTCGGTGTATATGACCGGTGCCGGCGATCCGCCTTATCGGGCCGCGGTGAACTGGGTCGATTTCGGCACGGCGCTGCATTGCGCATTCGGGACGCTGGCTGCGCTGATCGAGCGCGGCAAATCCGGACGCGGGCAGATCGTCGAGGGCGCGCTGCTCGCAACCGCGCTGTCCTTCACCAACGCGACGCTGATCGAGCAGGCCGTCATCAACGTCAATCGCGTGCCGACAGGCAATCTCGGCCAGACCGCAGCGCCGGCGGATATCTACCGCACCAAGGACGGCTGGGTGCTGTGCCAGGTCACGGGCCATCCGCTGTTCAAGCGCTGGGCGAGGCTGATGGGCGAGGAGGAGCTTTGGCTGAACGATCCGCGTTTTGCCGACGACATCAGCCGCGGCAACAACGGTCCTGTCATCAGCGAGCGGATGGCGCGCTGGTGCGCCGAGCGCACCACGCAGGAGGCGGTCGACACCCTGGGCAAGGCGATGATCCCGACCGGGCCCGTGCTGAGCCCGCAACAGGCGCTCGATCATCCGCACATCCGCGCCGCCGGCTTCATGCAGGACGTCGATTATCCCGGCCTGCCGAAACAGGCCCCGGTCGCCCGGGCCGCGGTGCGGCTGTCGGAAACGCCGGGCGAGATCGCATCGCGCCCGCCGACGCTCGGCGAGCACACCGATCTCGTCCTCACCGAGCTCGGCTATGACGCGGCTGCGATCGCGGCGCTTCGGCAGGGCGGTATCATCTAGTCGGCATAAGTCAGGAATTCCTCGGGCTTCGGATCGCCACGCCGGGTTCGATGGTCAGCGACTCCAGACGACGTTCGGCGGGGCGTGCAACCAACAGATACAGGACCAGGGCGAGAAGCGCTGCCGCCGCCATCACCGCGGTCATTGAGAGCGCGGTCCGACCGTCGAAGCGAACCGCCACCAGCCCGCTGGCTATCGCGCCTGCGGTCAGCTGGATGCTGCCGGCGGCGGCGCTGACGGCGCCGGCGATCTCGGGGAGGCGCTGCATCGTCGCGCTCATCACGTTCGGCAGGCTCAGGCCGAAGCCAAGCGCGACCGCCATCAGAAGCGTGACGACGAGAGCCGTCGGCATCCAGCCGGCCAATGTCATCGCGAGCAAGGCGACGCTGGCTGCGGCCGACAGCGTCAGCCCGGTTGTCAGCATGCGCGCCGAACTTGCACCGCGCCGGCCGAGCTGGCCGTCGAGCAGGGCGCCGCCCATCACGGCCGCCGAGCAGGCACTGAAGATCAGCCCGTATTGTTCGGGGCGCAGCCCGACGGCGCCGACGAAGTACAGCGAGGCGCCGGTGACATAGGCAAACACCGTGGCGCCGCCGGTGGCGCCGACCAGGATGAAGGGCAGCGAAACCGGATGCGTCAGCACGCGCCGATAGCTGTCGATCACGGCGGATGGCACCAGACGGCCGGATGGGGCGATCGTCGCGGTTTCGGTGAAGCGAAACATCACGACCATCAGCAGCATGAAACCGATCCCGGCCTGGGCCGCATAGATCGACTGCCAGCCGGCAGCCGCCAGCAGGGCGGCGCCCGCCGTCGGCGCGATCACGGTGGCGACGTTGACGGCGACCATGACGTTGGCGATCTTGCCGCGTGCGGCGTCGCCGTCGAACAGATCGCGGATGATGGCAAAGGTCGTGGCGGTTGCGGCGGCGCCGATGCCCTGAACGAAGCGGCACAGCAGCAGGACCGGCAGCGAAGGGGCAAGCGCGCAACCGACGCTGGCGGCGACGAACAGCGCGAGGCCGAATGCGAGAACCGGCTTGCGGCCAAGGCGGTCCGAGACCGGTCCGTAGATCAGCGGCGCGATGGCCAGGCTGAGCATGAACGCGCTCATCGTCAGTCCGACATCCGATGCGCTCGCGCCAAGCGTGACGCCGGTGGCGGCGAGTGCCGGCAGATTGATGTCGATGCCGGAATACGGCACGGCCGCAAGAAGGCCGAGCAACAGCGTGAATGCGAGGGATTGAGGCTCGATACGCATGGACGAATACCCGATGAGGTGTGATGAGGTTTCGCGAGGCGATGGAGCGCGGTCGCTCCGCGCTCCATCGCTCCGTTCAGCCGTGCGATCAGGCACGCCGGCCGACACGTCGCCCCTGGCTCGCTGCGGCCGCGCGGAGGCGCGATACCTCGGTCTCGTCGGTCACGAGCTCGCTGAGGACGCGGAGGATTTCCGCCGGCGTATCGATCTCGGCGAACTCGTCCGCGATCTGCGTTGCGCGCAATTGATAGCGCGGCTGGTCGAGCACCGCTCGCACCGCGTCGCGCAAGGCCTCCGGAGTCGGTTCGTTGGTCGCGAGGTTGATGCCGACGCCGGACCAGGCGACCCGCGCGTTGACGTCGGCCTTGTCTTCGGTCATTCCCGCGGTGACCAGCGGGATGCCGAAGCTCATGGCCTGGTTGACGCTGCCATAGCCGCCATTGGTGACGAGTACGTCGACGTTCGGCAGCAGCCATTCGAACGGCAGATAGCTGGCGATGCGCGCGTTCGACGGGACTCTGCCGGGGATGGCGTCGACCGGGCGGCCGCCCGCGGTCGCGATCACCAGGATGTCGGGCTCGTCGGCGAGCGCGGCCAGCGTCGGGGCGATCAGCAGATTGAAATTGTGATTGGCCACCGTCCCCTGCGTCACCAGAACGATCTTGCGTGTACCGTCGAGCTGCTCGGCCCATGACGGCGGCGGGACCTGGTTGGCAATGATCGGAGGCGTGCCGACGAAATGCACCGAGGACGGGATCTCGCGAGGGAATTCGAAGCTCGGCACCGACAATTGCAGGTAGGCGTCCGCGAGAGCGACCACGGAATGGAAGAGCGGCATCGCTATCGGCCCGACGCCGAGGGTCTTCAGGGCCCGGTTCAGTCGCAGTGACACCGGCTGATCGACCGCCGCATCATAGTCCCGCGCCATCGCCGCGTAATGATCGCGCTCCTCGTCGGTCTTTGCAGGCGGCAAGCCGAGGAAATTGGGCGCGCCATCCTCGCGCGCCCAATGCAGGAACGAGGTCCCGCAGAGCGCGATGGGGGGCCGCTGCGAGCGCGGTCCGAGCAACATCGGCAGCACGCCGAACAGCATGTCGTCGCAGACGATGATGTCCGCGGGGAATTGCCGCAACACCTGCAACAGTCCCTGGTGCTGGTGCGGAAGGGCGTCGACGAAAATGCGCTCGCAGGCAACACGGAACCACTCCAGCCCCGGAGGGATGGATTTGAGCTCGGGGACCCGCGAGAAGACGTCGCTCGGATCGAAGTCCGCGCCCTCCGGAAGGGGAAAAAATCTGACGCCGCTGGCTTCGACGCGGGCACGAAAGGCGGTGCCCGTCATGAAAGCAATCTCATGGCCTTCGGCGACCAGGATCTGCGTGATCGCCAGCATCGGATTGAGATGACCCGTCGCAGGCGTCGAAGCGATAAGAATCTTCATGGGAGATGACCTCTTGATGATCGATGCACGGTCGCCGCAAGGCGGCCGCTCGAGTGAGCAGAGGCAATTGAAGGGATCGCCGTTACGCCGAGGCTTCCGATGGCCGCCAAATGGTTACGCCGGCAACGCATCGTGGCGCGGCCAAGGCCGAAGGCCGGAGTCCAGGGCCGGAGCCAGCCCGGCAGCATGCAGGCGGCGACCATGTCGCCGCACAAGGATTACAAATGTAACGCGAGCGGCCGGCCGTGAAACAGAGCGGTAACGCTGCGCTCCTAACCTGCCAAATTATCAGCCTGGAGGACTGCCGGCATTCAGCGGCGATTTTGGCCGGGCGCGATTATTGAAGACCGATATATCGCGCGGATTTGACCGCGCAAAATTCGTTGAGGCGGAATTCTTCGAGGAAGACGCCATGCAGAACATTGTCGCCTTGATTGCGATGGCTGCGCTCATCGCATTCCTGGTTTGGTCAGGCGTTCGCGCCTTGCGGGCAAGGAATCCGCTGGTGAAGTGGGGCGGAGTGGTGCTGGCAGCAACGCTCGCCGTCGCGCTGTCAGGCGTCAGCGCGTTGACCGCAGCTGGCATCGTCAAGCAGCATTCGCGGTCTGCGCCGGTCCCCGATCTCGAGGTCGAGGTGACGCCGGAGCGAATTGCCCGCGGCAGGGCAGTCGCCGACGGCTTTTGCGCCGGATGCCATTCGAAGAGCGGCGTTCTGTCGGGTGGCGGCGATGTCGGCAAAGATCTGCCCCTTCCCATCGGCTCCTTCGTGCCCGCGAATTTGACTCCCGCCGGGGCCCTGAAGCATTGGTCCGACGGCGAGATCTTTCGTGCCATTCGCAATGGCATCGACGCGCGGGGACGATGGCTCGCGATCATGTCCTTTACCAACGCCGGCCGGCTCAGCGACGACGACACCAGGGCCGTCATCGCCTACATCCGCGGCTTGTCCCCGAGCGGCGAACAGACCCCGGATCCTCCGGATCGTTTCAGCCTGCTGGGCTTGGTGATGCTGGGCGCCGGAATGCTGCCGGATGCCAAGCCGGTCTTCACCGGTGTGGTCATCGCGCCGCCGAAGGAACCGACGGCGCGCTACGGCAGGTACTTGCTGTCTTATCAGGACTGCCGTGAATGTCACGGCAAGGATCTCTCCGGTGGGGTGCCCGGCCAGTTGCCGCCGCTCGGACCCGACCTCGCTATCGTCAAGGACTGGAGCCAGGCGCAGTTCGTCGCAACCATGCGCACAGGTGTCGATCCGAACGGACATCGGCTCACCGAGCAAATGCCGTGGCAGCCGATCGGGCGGATGGACGATGACGAACTCGCCGCGATCTACCAGTACCTCGTGAACCTGCCGCGCTTCTGACCCATCCCGGAGAATGACCTGGTGTGGCCGGTCTCGCCCCGGCTGCACTCATCGCTTATGCGTGCGCTCGAACAGCGGCGCCCCGGCAGCGGCGCGCGCAGTTGAAGGCGACGTCGCGCTCCAGGGAAAATTTTCACAGCCTTCTTGCTGCCAGTCGCGCAGCCGTCGTCATCGCCGAACGGTGCTTTCGTCACTGACGAACAATCACGTCGGCGGGCACACTGGAAATCGCCCAAAAGTAGCATTAGCTGGGATCACAATGCTTCACGTCTGCGACATTCAGCGGGATTGGCCGCAGAAATACCGGGTTGCAGCGTCATCGACATGCAATGGACGGCGTCGGCGCATGGCGATGTTTTGGCTGTCCCGGATATCATTTGAGCGATTGCAGATCTTGAACGCGACCCTGTTGGTTACGCCAGATTTGAGAGAGTAGTATGCTTGCAGATGTTGGCCACATCGTCGTTGTCGACGACGACCCCACCTTGCGACAGATGGTGATCAGATATCTGGAGGAGCACAACGTCCCGACCAGGGCGGCCTCCACCAGGTCCGAGTTGAACCACTATCTCGAAGCCGGTCAGCCCAGCCTGATCATTCTCGACCTTCGCCTCGGTCAAGACGACGGTCTGGATCTGTTGCGGGAGATCCGTTCGCATTCCGATGTGCCGGTGATCATCACGACCGGTCACCGTCCCGACGAGATCGATCGTATCGTCGGGCTCGAACTCGGCGCCGACGACTACATCATCAAGCCTTTCTCCCTGCGAGAGCTGCTGGCTCGCGTCCGGGCTGTGTTGCGGCGGCAGGAGATGGGCCGTGCTGCGCGGGCCCGCGATCCCGAGCGCGGAGGCTATCGATTCAGCGGATGGAAACTGGAACGCCGCGGCCGAAAGCTCGTCGATCCCAGCGAAACGCCGGTCCCGCTCAGCAAGGGAGAGTATGCCTTGTTGCTGGCCTTCCTCGAGGCGCCGCAGCGCCCCCTGTCACGCGAGCATCTGCTGCAGGCGACCCGCATCCATGAAGACATTTTCGATCGCAGCATCGACGTCCAGGTGCTGCGGCTGCGGCGCAAGCTGGAGGCCGATCCGAGTGCGCCGCGCGTCATCCAGACCGAGCGCGGCGTCGGCTATGTGTTCGCGGTTCCTGTAGATCCGTTCTAAACGCGGCCGCGGGATTGCAACTGTAACCCCTTTGCCGGTGGCGGTGATCTCGGCGTAACGGCCGGCCCGCACATTTCTCCCATCAACAGCGTGTGGGAGATTTGAGATGAAGACGCATTCTCGCAATGTGGTCCGTGTTGTCCCGGATGCCATGGCGCGCGAGCGGCGCGGCCGTTTCGCGTGGTCTGACGGCCGCGGCGTGGCCGGTCGCCGTACGGACTGCACCGCGAGCCAGCGCTTGGTGGATCAGGGCTTGGCGGATCAGGGCCTCGCGGACATCGGCTCGCGGCCGGCGGCGCCGGCTGCGCAGCCAGACCGGGAGGTCAGCAAGTTCTGGTCTATGGTCTTTGCCCTCATCGAAGGGTTTGCCCTCTATGGTGCCGCGTTGCATCCGACCGCGGCCATGCCGGTTCACGCAATACTGGAGGCCAGGAGGCATTGGCAGCCGCGCCCGGAGGCTGGCGCGCCCGTGGCGCCGGTGCGGAACAGCGGCAGCGACGGGGCAGAGAGCAATGTCGTCGAACTCGATCGCGTCCGGCCGTTCAATGTGCAACGGGAGCGGCGTTGGCGTTGGCTGCGCTCGGCCGGTGGGACGCTGACCGACTTGCTGTCGCATTCGCGGCGGGAGCGCGAGATCGACAGGGCGGTTGCCGCTCTGGCGAAGCTCGACGACCAGACATTGCGCGATCTCGGAATCCAGAGCCGTTCGGATATCGAATGGACGGTGAGGTACTGTCATGATTGCTGACACGATCTATTTCGCCTTCGCCGGGCTGGGCCTATGTCACGCCGCGTGCCGCTCGATGATCCCGAGCGGCCTCAGGGCCGGCATGTTCGGTCTCGTTCCCCGGATCTGGCGATGGCCGCGTTCACGAAATCATCGCGCTTCGATCAAAAGCCCTTGAATTGACGCAGTTGCGTATCGCTTCCACCCCATATCACTGACAGTGCGACAATTGATCGGATTTCGTGGAGCAGGACCAGGCGCCGGCTATCGAGGCGGGTTGATCGCCATTTGCGCGGTGCTGTTGTGCTGCGTGGAAGTCACTCCCGCGCCGTCGCAGTCGCCGCCCCCGCCGGCACTGGACCGCGGCGAGCCAATCACGCCGATTCCTGCGGCTCGCGCCAACGATCCGCTCAAGGTCCAACTTGGCGAGAAGCTGTTTAGCGATCGCCGGATATCGCATGACAATTCCCGCACCTGCCAATATTGCCACGATGTCGCGACGAACGGCGCGAGCCAGAAGCCGCACGATGTTGCCCTCGACGGGATGGAGCTTCCGCTCAACACGCCCACGGTCTTCAACTCGACGCTCAACTTTCGTTTCACCTGGGAAGGGAAATTCCGCACCGTCGAGGCTGATATCAAGGCGTCGCTGGAAAGCCCGCACACCATGGGCAGCAGCGCGGCGGAGGCTGCCGAGAAGCTCGATGCCGATCTTGATATGCGAGGTCGTTTCCTCGCGGCGTATGGCCGCCGCCCGGAGGGTGGCGATGTCATCGACGCGCTTGCGAGCTACCAACGCACGCTGCTCACGCCGGGCGGCAGGTTCGATCGCTGGCTGCAGGGCGACGATGCAGCGCTGTCGGCCGACGAATTGGACGGATACCGCCTGTTCAAATCGCTGGGCTGCTCGGCCTGCCATCAGGGCGTCAACGTCGGCGGCAATCTGTTCGAGCGCCACGGCA
Organism: Bradyrhizobium sp. CCGB20; assembly: GCF_024199855.1. NCBI lineage: Bacteria > Pseudomonadati > Pseudomonadota > Alphaproteobacteria > Hyphomicrobiales > Nitrobacteraceae > Bradyrhizobium > Bradyrhizobium sp. CCGB20. The sequence goes on from NZ_JANADN010000001.1 coordinate 2,605,883, forward strand.
TATTCCACCCTCTCGCTTCGCCCGAGCCCAAGATCCTGCGCGTGCCGAGCCTGCGCAACGTCGCGACCACGCCGCCGTATTTTCATGACGGTAGCGCGCCGACACTCGACGACGCGGTTCGCAAGATGGCGCTGGCCCAGTTGAACGCGACGTTGACGGACCAGCAGGTCAAGGCGCTCGTCGCCTTTCTCGGCAGCCTGACCGGGACCTATCGCGGCGCGACCGTGGGAGGCGCGCCGTGAGATCCGCTCCACTCGTTGCCTGCGTCGCGTTCGTGCTCGCGCTTCTCACCTGGCTGCTGTTGAACGGGCTGAACATCAATTCGGCGCGTTATGACAGCCAGCTGCAGGCGCTGGGGGATTTCAGCCGGTTCGAACGCGGGATGACCAGGGAGGTCCTTACCGCGCGTGCCGGCCTGTCGCGCAATTACGACGCGCTGGTGCATCTGGTGAATGCCTATGACGATGCCTTGTCGCGGCTGCGCGACACCGCGGGCCTCGACCCCGAGCAGACCATGGCGATCGATGTGCTGTCGGCGCGGGCCGGCCGGCAGGAGAGCCTGATCGAGCGGTTCAAGAGCAGGAACGCGTTGCTGCAAAACTCCTTTGCCTATTTCGGCCTGTTCAGCGACAAGCTGGCCGCGTCGGATGACCGGCGGCTGGTGACGGCCGCCTCCGCACTGGCGGCGGCGATGCTGCGCCTGACGCTCGACACGTCGGACGCCGCCGCGCGCCAGGTCGAGGATCGGCTGGAAGAGCTGGCGCAACTTCAAACGCCGCGGGCGGAAACGGACTCGGTCCGGGCGCTGCTCACCCACGGGCAGATGCTGCACGATCTTCTGCCTGATATCGACACCATCCTGAAGACGCTCGTCGCCGAATCCAACAACCGCGAACAGGATGCCATGATGACGTTGATCCTGAAACGCCAGCTCGCCGCGCGCGCCTCGGCGCGCAAGACGCGCTTGCTGCAGTATATCACCTCGCTGCTGCTACTCTCGGGCATCATCTATTTTGGATTGTTGTTGCGCAAACGGGCCGTGACACTGCGCCGCCGTGCCGGGTTCGAACATGTGATCGCCAACATCTCGATGCTGTTCATCAATTCGAGCAACGAGAGGATCGCCACGGATGTCGAGATGGCGCTTCACCAGCTTGCAGGATGCATCGGTGCGGATCGAGCTTATTTTGCCTGCGTGCTCGGCACGACCATGCACACCTATCGGTGGTCCCGGGATGGCATCGAGTTGGAGCCGGGTTGGCCGGAGCGGGTGCTGAGCCTCGCGCCGCGATTGGACGGCGGCGAGGACGGCATCGTCTATATCCCCAAGGTGAACGCTTCGCATCCCCACGACACGATGAACCTGCTTGCCGAAGCCGACGTCAGCGGCTGGCTCTGCATCATGGCGGCCTACGGAAACCGCGATGGAATTCTCGGCTTCGATGCCGTGCGCGGAGGCGCGCTCACATATTGGCCCGAAGTCTCGCTGTTTCGCATGGCCTTTGACGCCATCGGCAATGCGATCCGACGAGCCCGGCTCGAAGGCGAGAAGGAGCGCCTGCAGAAAAGTCTGCAACACGCGCGTCGCATGGAGACCGTTGGAACCTTTGCCAGCGGCATCGCCCACAACTTCAACAACATCGTCGGTGCAATCCTCGGCTATGCCGAAATGGCCGATGCGCGAGTCCCGTCAGGAAGCGGGCCGGCCGCGAGTCTTGCGGAAATCCGCCGTGCCGGTGAGCGGGCGCGTGAGCTGGTCGAACAGATTCTCAGCTTCGGGCGCCGCGGCGAGGGCAGGCGGGAGCGCGTTTGCGTCAAGACCCTGGTCGACGAAACCAGGTCGCTGCTGGCCGCATCATTGCCGTCGCACGTCAAGGTCGAGGTCGTTGAGATGGCCGAAACGGCCGTCGTGATCGGCGAGCCGGCCCAATTGCAGCAGGTCATCCTGAACCTGTGCAACAACGCGGCGCAGGCGATGAATGAGCCGGGCCGCGTCGAGCTCCGCATCGAGGTGCGCGATCTCGCGAAGCCGTTGTTGGTCGGGCGCAACGAAGTCGGCCGGGGCCGCTTCATCGTCATTTCGATCGCCGATCCCGGGCCAGGCATGGATGAGGCGACGCTGGAGCGGATATTCGAGCCGTTCTTCACGACCCGCCCGGACGGCAACGGCCTTGGACTTGCGACGGTTCGCGAGATCGTCGAGCAACATGGCGGCGCCATCGCCGTGCAGAGCAAGCCGGATGCCGGCGCGCGCTTTGAGATCTGGCTGCCGTCCGGCGAGTCCGACGAGCCGCAAGCGCTTCAACACGGCTCCGATCCGGCGTTGCGCGGCGCCGGCGAAACCGTGCTCGTGATCGACACCGATCGCCGCCGCCTGTTGCGCTACGAGGAAATCCTCGCGGCACTGGGTTATGAACCCGTCGGCTTCACCGGGCTGGCGGCGGCGATTGCCGCCTGCCGCGCCGCGCACACCCGTTTCGACGCGGCGCTGGTGTGTCATCTGCCCGGAGGCTCGTCACTCGATCTCGCGGCGGCGCTGCACGACGCCGCGCCGGCGCTGCCGATCATCCTGGCGGCGCCCTCGACGCGCGATCTGGCGATGCCGTCGCTCAAGACATCCGGCATCACCGAACTCGTTCACCACCCGCTGGCATCGGCGGAGCTCGCCGGCGTCCTGGCGCGGAGCATTGGCTCCCCGGCCACGAGCAGTCGATTGAAGCGAGCCGCCAGCGCGACATAGCGCCCGCGGCGGCTGTGTCCGCCGTTTCAGCGGTAACGCGATATCACCGCGGGCGAAATGGCCGGGTAGCCGCAACCTCCTATCCAGTGCACGCGTGTCCGCAATGTCACCGTTATAGGAGAATGATGATGTCGATCAGACTCGGCGCGACCATGGTCGCAGCTAATTTGTTGTTTTGGCCGGTTTCGAGCCTCAAGGCGGGAGAGAGCGCCGGCGCCCGCACGACGATCGTCTCGCCCGGCGATCTCGCCCCGACAAGGTTCGCGGACTTGTTTCGGCAGGCTCCCATCGGGCACCGCCAGCCGCGGCCCAGCGACCTGTCCGGGCCTCTGCAAGCCTCGGCGATCGACGTCGAGTTGCGACAGATCGACGAGGAGATCGATCGCAAGCTGATGATCTGCCGCGGCTGCTGATCATGCCGGAGGGCGGCTCCGCGACGCCGCGGAGCCGCTCGTGGAACGCCAGCGAGCGTGCGTTGTTCCCTCTTCGATCTGGACAGGAGGATCGACATGGGTGACGAACGCTTTGCCACATTGCTGGGCCGCGCCGCCATGGACGTATGGGGCGACATGCCGCGTGACGTCCAGGAGGCGCTGTTCGAGACCGCGATGAAGGACCGCGCCGAGGATCGCGAAGCTCTGGCGCGGCTGCTGCACGATCGCCATCCGCGCACCGCGCATCCTGCCAAGCCGAACTGACAGGAAGGAGCTGAGATGGTGAAACCGACAGAAGATCTCATCCGGAGCCGCGCGCATGCGCTCTGGGAATTGGCAGGCAGGCCGGAAGGGCGGCAGGACAAGTTTTGGCGCGAAGCGGAGCGGGAGCTTTCGGCCGATCCAGCCAACAACGCCGAAGAAGCCTCCGATACGTTCACGGAATAACGGAGCCTCGAGGTTCCCTTCCGCTTAGGAACAGCCGGTGCCCTGCGCGATTAGGCAAGCAAGAAGCATCGCAAAATGGCGGAACCCGGCTCCGCCAAGCATGAGCCGGCACTTCGGGAAGGAGATTGTCATGCTCAGGAGATCAATGCTGGTTGGCGCCATTCTGGCCGTCAGCTCGACCATTGCTTTGGCAGGTCCCTGCAACACCGCCAACCGCGACGCAGGCTCGGGGCCGGCCACCACCGGTCAGGCGACGGGGACGACTGGCATCGCCTCGCCAAATGCCAAGGAGCATCCGCCGACATCAGCCATGAACAAGGCCAGCGAGAGCACGGCGACTTCGTCGCAGGACGCCCAGCGTCAGATGCAGGGACAGCCGACGGCTGCCGAACAGCCGAAGTCGACGACCGGTACCGCCGACAAGGATTGCTGAGTCATCGGCATTTCCAAACGGGACGCGAAGTCGCCGGAAGGCGAAATCCGGCATGCGATCCACCTCTGCATCGACATGCAGAACATCTTTGCGCCCGGCGGTCTCTGGCAAACGCCGTGGATGGACAAGGTCCTGCCGGCAATCGCGTCGATCGTCTCGCGCCATCAGGCCAGGACGATCTTCACGCGTTTCATCACGCCGCAGGAGCCGGAAGATCGTCCTGGGCAGTGGAAGGCTCATTTCCAACGCTGGCGTCAGGCAACGCGCAACCATCTTCCGCCATCCGCGCTCGATCTCGTGGCGGCGCTGGCACGCTACGTTCCGCCGGCCCGCATCATCGACAAGCCGGCCTATTCCGCCTTCAGCAATCCGCGCCTTGCGGGCCTGCTGGTTGAAAAGAGCGTCAGCACGGTGGTGATGACGGGTGCGGAGACCGATGTCTGCGTGCTCTCGACGGTGCTGAGCGCCGTCGATCTCGGCTTCCGGGTGGTGATCGTCGAGGATGCGCTGTGCAGCTCGTCCGACGTCGGCCACGATGCGCTCATGACGATGTACCGCACCCGCTTCCACGGTCAGGTCGATCTCGTGACCGCGGAAGAGCTGGCGGAGTTCTGGCGCGAATAGGGATCTTGTGGTCCCGCGCGCGCCTGCTTTGGAACTGCGTGCAGCACCTTGGGTTGGTCGGGTTGCACCGATTGATCGAGGAGCCCGCATGACGGAAGTCGACGTTCGCAAGGGGATGCCGCCCGTCAAGCTGTCGCGCGAGGCGTTCGAGAAGCGCTACAGAGACCAGTTCGTCGATCCGGCATTTGCGCCGCTCCAGCGCGAGCTCGACGCCATCGTCGGCGCCGCCTGGGATGCCTACACTCATTCGCGCAAGGCGCCGGTGACGCGGAAGGCGGGGGCAGGTTTCGCCGATCCCGATTACGATCTCGCCGTGGACTGGCTCGCCGCGCGCGCCGCAATTCTGGAGGCGCAGCGCCGGCACGACGACGCAGGCGCGACGCCGCGCATCCTCGTCGTCAACGGCTCGGCGCGCAGCGAGCATACCTGTCCCGGCGAGATGTCCAAGACCTGGCGCCTGGTCAAGCTGGCCGAGCCCGTCTTCATGGAGATGGGCTATGCGGTCGACATCCTCGATCTCTCCCGCCTGACCTCGGAGTTCGGCAGGACCATCCATCCGTGCAAGTCGTGCGTCTCCACCGCGATGCCGCTCTGCCATTGGCCGTGCAGCTGCTATCCGAACCATTCGCTGGGCCAGGCCAGCGACTGGATGAACGAGATCTACCCGCTCTGGGTCGCGGCCCACGGCATAATGATCGTGACGCCGGTGAACTGGTATCACGTGCCGGGCGGGCTGAAAGCGATGATGGATCGCCTCGTCTGCGCGGACGGCGGCAATCCGGATCCGACATCCACGCACGGCAAGAAGGCCGACGAAGCCAAGGCGATGGAGCTGAAGGGCTGGCCCTACCCGCGTCATCTCGCCGGCCGCCATTTCGGCCTCGTCGTTCACGGCGACAGCGTCGGGGCCGAGGGCGTGCGCCGCACCCTGTCCGATTGGCTGACCGACATGCACCTGATCTCGGCGGGCCGCTTCGGCGAGATCGACGGTTACGTCGGCTACATGGAGCCATATGCGATGTCGCATCGCGATCTCGACGAGGACCGCGAGTTTCAGCAGGAGGTGCTGAACGTGGCGCGCGCCCTCGGCAACGCCGTCAGGCTGGCGCGGAGTGGGCGCCTCGACGAGCCCGGGGCCGGCCTCGAAGACCCGAATCCCAAATGACGACGCCAGGAACGAAGCCGGCCGCCTTGGCTTGTCTGGATAGTGCAGAGAAGCGTGGACGCAGCAGTCAGGAGAGACGAGATGCCGAAATCCGAGGACATGACCCGTTGCATCGAGCTGTGTCTGAGCTGCTACCGGACCTGCCTCGGCATGGCCATGAACCATTGCCTCGAGACCGGCGGCAAGCATGTCGAGCCGAAGCATTTCCGCCTGATGATGGCCTGCGCCGAAATGTGCCGGACGTCCGCGCATTTCATGCTGATCAACACGCCGCATCACCGGCACACCTGCGGTGAATGCGCGGAGATCTGCACGGAATGCGCCCGGGATTGCGAGCGGATCGGCGGCATGGAGGAGTGCGTCGCGATGTGCCGCTCGTGCGCCGAATCCTGCCGCGCCATGGCCGCTTAAGAGTCGCTTGAGGAGAAAACTCATGCTGGAAGAGAAGCTCACGGAATCCATTGTCGGCGAACTCAAGCGTCAGGCCGCCAACCGTCCGCAATCGTTGAAAGTCGAGGGCTCTTCCGAGGAGCTGGTCGTCAACGGGAAGATCAATCTTGCCGAGCTGGTGATGGTGATCGCCGGTTCGGTCGCCGGCGGACCGTAGCACTGCTGCAGCACCATCCAGGCGAGGGCCGAACCGATGTACGCGCTGTTCGAAGGCAACAAGCAGATCGGCGATCCCTTCCCTTCCGAGAAGGAGGTGTGGGAAGCCGCATTGATCGAGGGACTGGTCACCGACGTTCCCGTTGCGGACGAGGAGGGCGGCCAGCTTCTCCCCAAGGGGTATCACGTCGCGCGGGTGGAGGAGACCTGCGAGCCGCGACCGGACTGGAAGCTGCCGCGCGAAATCTCGTGAGGGGCTCGCGCCTCCGTGCCCGTTCGACCGTCGGCGCCATGCTGCGCGGCGGTGGCGCGTGAACGCATCCCCGCGCGGAAATTTCCGTTGAGGACTGCGGCGGTCGTCAATACCATGGCAAGGTATTGATCAAACGAGCATTCGACCGAAGTGGCGGGGATGGTAGCAGGTTCAAAGAGGGCGCGCGGAGGCAGCGGCCGCGTCAAGCTCGAGGAGGTTGCCCGGAAGGCCAATGTCTCGACCGCGACCGTCTCGCGCGCCTTCAACGAGCCCGACAAGGTCTCCGAAGAGGTCAGGCTGCGGGTCAAGGACGCCGCCCGCGCGCTGAACTGGATTCCGAATGCGGCCGGACGGGCGCTGGCCTCGAGCCGGACGCATATCGCCGGCGCCATCATCCCGACCCTGGACGACGAAATCTTCGCCCACCAGATCAGCGGCATGCAGACCGTCTTCAGCGAACGCGGCTTCACGCTGTTCCTGGGTTGCTCGAACTATGATCCGGACGCGGGCCTGCGGCAGGCCGAGGCGATGCTTGCGCGCGGTGTGGAAGCACTTGCCGTGGTCGGTGAAAATCATCCACCCGAGCTTTTCGACGCGCTCAACTCGCGCGGCATTCCCTATGTCGTGACCTACTCCTACAACAAGCTGTCGTCGCATCCGTGCATCGGCTTCGACAATCGCGCCGCGTTCAGCCGCATGACCGAGCATCTGCTGTCTCTTCGCCATCGCCGGTTTGCCGCCATCTTTCAGCCGGACACCAACAACGACCGCGTGAAGGAAAGGCTTCGCGGCATCCGCGAAGCGCTCGCGGCTGCGGGATTGGAAATCGCGGCGCAGGACCTGATGATGGGCCCCTCGACGCTGGAGTTCGGCGCGGCCAGTTTTGCCAGATTGATGACGCAGGCGGCCGGCGTTCGGCCGACCGCGATCGTCTGCGGCAACGACAATCTGGCGCTCGGTGCGTTGATGGCTGCGCGGGAGCTTGGCCTCGACGCACCCGGGGATTTTTCGATCACCGGGTTCGACGATCTTGCGATTTCATCGCGCTTTGCTCCCAGGCTCACGACGATGAAGGTCGACAATCAGCAGATCGGCATCCTCGCGGCCAACGAGCTGCTCGCCGTGATCGCGGGCCGGCAAGCGCAGGCGCAGTCCCGGGAAGTCGTGCCTGTTCTCAAGATCCGCGAGAGCGCCGGCGAGGCCAAAGCCCGCTGATTCCTTACGGTAGATGACGGCCGTCCTTCGATAGCGCGCATGGTCGGCGCATGAGGGCTGCTTGACTCCTGTAATGTAAGCGCTTACATAGCGCCCGTTTTAAACGCCATGAGAGCAACCGGCGGGCTCCTCGCCGGGATGGGACGGAGAGGAAACGACAATGCGCGATAGCCTTTTGCGGTGGGCCAGAAACTGTTCGATGGCGGCCTCGCTGCTGTTGCCCGTGATGGGAACGGCGAGCCCAGCGGCCGCCGAGGAGAAGCTGGTCGTCTGGTGGAACAAGGGCTACTACAAGGCCGAGGAAGACGCGCTGCTCGACGTCATCAAGAAGTTCGAGGCCAAGACCGGGGTCAAGGTCGAGCTGTCGCAATATGCGACGCAGGACATGATGCCGAAGCTGGTGGCCGCGCTCGATGCCGGCAGTCCGCCCGATGTCACCTATGCGGACACCTACCATTTCCAGGGCGCCGGCAAGTGGGCGTCCGAAGGCAAGCTGGTCGATCTCACCTCGGTCCTCGCGCCGATCAAGGGCGAGTTCTCCCCGCAGTCGCTCGAAACGGTCATGCTGTACAACGACAAGACCAAGGCGAAGGCCTACTACGCCTTCCCGCTGAAGCAGGCGACGCTGCATCTGCACTATTGGAAGGATATGCTCGAGGAGGGAGGTCTCAAGGAGACCGACATCCCGAAGGACTGGAACGGCTTCTGGTCGTTCTGGTGCGACAAGGCGCAGCCGGCGGTGCGCAAGGCATCCGGCAAGCGCATCTACGGCATCGGCCATCCCATGGGCGTCGACGCCACCGACAGCTTCATCTCGTTCCTGGTGTTCATGGATGCCTACAACGTCGTGCTGGTCGACGACAACGGCAAGCTCCTGGTCGACGATCCCAAGGTGAAGGCGGGCCTCGTCGCCGCCATGAAGGACTATGTCGAGATCGCCGCGAAGGGCTGCACGCCGCAATCGGCGACGAGCTGGAAGGATCCCGACAACAACGTCGCCTTCCACAACAAGACGACCATCATGACGCACAATTCGACGGTCTCGCTTCCCGGCAAATGGCTCGACGATTCCAGCAACGAGACGCTGACCGCCGAGCAGCGCGACGAAGCCAAGAAGAACTATTCCGAGCGCATCCGCACCATGGTCTGGCCCAACAAGCCGGATGGCACACCGGTCCACACCCGCGCGTCGGTGGTGGTCGGCCTGATCTTCGAGCAGGCCAAGAACAAGGATCGCGCCAAGGAGTTCGTTTCGTTCCTGCTGCGCGATGAGAACCTCCAGCCCTATATCGAAGGCGCGCTCGGCCGCTGGTTTCCGGTCAAGACATCGGCACAGAAGTCCGCCTTCTGGGATGGCGACGTTCATCGCCGCGCGGTGCGCGACCAGTTCTTCGCTGGCGTCGGCGGCTACGAGATGAGCAAGAACTACAAGTTCACCACGCTCAACAACGAGAACGTCTGGATGAAAGCCGTCAACGCCATCGTCACCAACAAGGTGCCGGTGGACAAGGCCGTCGACGACATGATCGCGCGCATCAAGGAAGTGGCCGGCAACTGACCGCCAGCCACACATGTTACGCTCACGCGTCGCAGGACGCGTGAGCGGCAGGCTCCTGCCTGTCAATGATTTCAACGCCTGGGAGCCGAGCTGTGACTGCAACCATCAAGGGCATCATTCCGGTGATGCTGACGCCCTTCACCGAAGCCGACGCGATCGACTATGCCGGCCTCGAAAAGCTGATCGAATGGTACATCGCCAACGGCGCGGATGCGCTGTTCGCGGTGGCCCAGTCGAGCGAGATGCAGTTTTTGAGCCTGGATGAGCGCGTCGCGCTGGCGCGCTTCGTGGTGCGGCAGGCGGCGGGCCGGGTGCCTGTCATCGCGTCGGGCCATGTCAGCGAATCCCGCGACGATCAGGTGGCCGAGCTGACATCGATCGCCAAGACCGGCGTGGACGGATTGGTGCTGGTGACCAACCGGTTCGATCCGAAGGGGCAGGGCGGCCCCGTCTTCATGGACAATCTGCGCGGCCTGCTCGCTGCGCTGCCCGCTGATCTCCCGCTTGGCCTTTACGAGTGCCCGGCGCCGTTCCGCCGGCTCCTGTCCGATGACGAGCTGAAGTTCTGCGCCGGAAGCGGACGCTTTGCGATCCTCAAGGACGTGTCGTGCGACCTCGACACCGTGAAGCGTCGCGTGGCGCTGACCAAAGGCTCGTCGCTTGCGATCGTCAACGCCAATGCGGCGATCGCCTTCGACGCCATGAGGTCAGGGTCTGCCGGCTTCACCGGCGTGTTCACGAACTTCCACCCCGACCTCTACAAATGGCTGCTCACCGACAGCTCCAGGCATCCTGCGCTGGCGGACGAGCTCTCCGTCTATCTCGCACTCGCAGCGATGGCCGAGCCGATGGGATACCCCAAGCTGGCAAAGCTGTACCATCAGCGGCTCGGCACGTTCGCGTCCATCCGCAGCCGGGCCGTCGATTTCGATATCCGCGAGCGCTTCTGGGCGCTCGACGCGCTGCTCGACAAGATCGAGCAGGGGCAGGCGAACTTCCGCGCCAGGATTGCGGCCGCGCGCCGTTAGTTCGACGCCAGCGCCGCCTTGGCGACCTCGGCCATCCAGCTCGATGCGACCGGCAAGATCGCGTCGTTGAAATCGTAGCGCGGGCCGTGCAGCTCGGCGCCGTCGCGCAATTCACCGTTGCCGATCCAGACGAAGGCGCCGGGGCGCTGCTTGAGGTAGAAGGCAAAATCCTCGCCGGCCATGCTGGGCGCGAGGTCGCGGCGAACTGGCGCCTGTACCTTCCCCGCGGCGAGGCGCGCGAGGCCCGCCTCATCAGGCGTATTGGTCACCACGCCGACGCCCATCACGATCTCGGGCGTGACCTTGACGCCGAAGGTCGTCGCGATCCCGGCGCAGATCTCGCCGATCCGCTTCACGATCATGTCCTTCACCGCCTCGCGATGGTGGCGCAGCGTGCCGCGGATCGTGACGCGGCCGGCGACCTGGTTCGGCGCGGTGCCGCCGTCGATCGTGCACAGCGACAGCACGGCGGTGTCGAGCGGATCGACGCTGCGCGACACGACCGATTGCATGGCGACGATCAGGTGCCCCGCCGCCATCACCGGATCGCGCGTCAGATGCGGCATGCCGGCGTGACCGGCATGGCCCTCGATGGTGATGGTGACGCGCCCGCCGGAGGCCATGACGACGCCGTCATGGACCGCGATCGTGCCGGCCGCCAGGCCCGGCCAGTTGTGGAAGCCGAACACCTGATCCATCGGAAAGCGCTCGAACAGCCCGGCCGCGACCATCGCGCGCGAGCCGCCATAGCCTTCCTCGGCCGGCTGGAAGATGAAATCGACGGTGCCGCTCCAGCTCGCGTCGGCGGCGAGCAATGCGGCGGCGCCGAGCAGTGAGGCGGTGTGCCCGTCATGGCCGCAGGCATGCATCACGCCGGGCGTTTTCGAGGCGTAGGCAAGGCCCGTATCCTCGGTGATCGGCAGCGCATCCATGTCGGCGCGGAGGCCGACGCGGCTCTGCGCATGGCCGCGCGTCAAGGTCGCGACGACGCCGTGGCCTCCGATACCGGCCTCAAAGGGAATGCCGAGCTCGGTGAGCTTCTCCTGCACGAAGGCCGCAGTGGCCTTTTCCTGGAGCGACAGTTCGGGATGCGCATGCAGATGCCGGCGCCATTGGGTCAGTTTCTGGTGCAGCTCGGGGGTCAAGGCGGGCATCTTTCGCATGGTGTGGGCTTGGCATCACCATAGCCGATTATCCGCCCGCTGCATCAAGCCCCTCGGAATGCCTCGCGTGCAATCAGATCGTCATGACCGGAGATGGCCGAAGGACGGCGTCGCTTCCGCTCGCCTGTGCCCCGGCCATGACGGATTGCCCTACGGCGAAAGCTTTGCCAGCCCGTTCCAGTCGAAGCTGATGCCATGCCCCGGACGGTCCGGCGCGAGGGCCTTGCCATCCTCGAGCACCAGCGGGTGCTCGATATATTTGTCCAGGCCGAAGCCATGGGCTTCCAGATACGACCGGTTCGGGCAGGCCGCGAGCAGGTGCACGGTAATGTCGTGCGCGCCGTGACTGGTCACCGGCAGGTTGAAGGCCTCCGCCAGCCGCGCGATCTTCATGAACGCACTGACGCCGCCGCAATTGGTGACGTCGGGCTCCGGATAGGACACGGCGCCGGCGACGATGTAGTTCTTGAACTCCCACAGCGAGCGCAGATTCTCGCCGGCCGCGATCGGAACGCCGCCGGCCTGCATGATGCGCGCGTGTCCGGCGACATCGTCGGGAATGATCGGCTCCTCGAGCCAGGTGAGATCATGGGGAACGAAGGCGCGGGCGGCGCGGATCGCTTCCTCGACCGTCCATTTCATGTTGGCGTCCGCCATCAGCGGAAAGCCGTCGCCGAGATGCTTTCGCATCGCCGCAACGCGCGCGACGTCGGATTTGAGGTCCGGCCGGCCGACCTTCATCTTGATGGCGCGAAAGCCCTTGGCGAGATTGCCGTCGGTCTGTTTCAGCAGCGCCTCGACCGAGAGATCGAGGTCGATGCCGCCGGCGTAACACGGCACGCGCGCATCGAAGCCGCCGAGCAACTGGTACAGCGGCAGTTTCGCGCGCCGCGCTTTCAGGTCCCACAGCGCGATGTCGAGCGCGGACAGCGCCAGCACCGCCGGTCCGCCGCGTCCGCCATAATGCAGGCCCCACCAGACATGATGCCAGATCGCCTCGGTGTCGTCGGCCTCGCGGCCCTCGACCAGCGGCGGGATCTCACGCTTCAGGATGTCGGCCGTCGCGCCGCCATTGCGCCCCACCGTGTAGGTGTAGCCGACGCCCTCGGCGCCGTCGGCATCGCGGATGCGGCAGGTGATCAGCTCGAATGCCGCGATCTCGCCATGGGTGGAGTCGGAGAGCGTGACGGGGAGGGGGATCCGGTAGAGTGCGGATTCGATCGTCGCGATGCGTGCCATGTGGCCTCCCTGTATTTTCTTTTTTGTTTCGTCGTCCGTAGGGTGGGTTACGCCGAGCCGATGCACTTCGTGCATCTGCAGGGCTAACCCACCCTACGAGATCACCGCATCGTCGCGAGCTGCACGGCGAGCGCGCAGGCGCGGTCGTATTCGTCGAGGTTGATCCACTCGTCGATCGTGTGCGCCTCGTTCTGGCCGGCGCCGAAGGTCACGGTCGGCACGCCGTGGCGCACCATCCAGTTGGCATCGAGGCCGCCATTGGCGGTGCGGACGTTCGGCGTGCCGCCGACCGCGGACACCGCCTCGACCGCGCGCTTGATGACGGGCTGGCTGTCCTTCATGCGGAACGGGAAATAGTCGGTCTCGGCCTTGAACTTGACCTTGCCGGACTTGCCTTGCGCGTTCGTCACCTTCTTGGCCGCCTTCTCGAACGCGGCCTTGTAGGCTTTCGTGATCTCCTTGAAGAACTTTCCGTCATGGCTGCGGCTTTCGCCGCGCACATGCACGTAGTCGGTCACGACGTTGGTGGCATCGCCGGCCGGGCGGCCCTCGCCGCCGGTGACGGGGCCGACATTGCTGGTGCCCTGCCGCTTGCCCTTCACCACCTTGCCGAACCAGCCGCCGGCTTTTACGTCAGCGAGCGCGAGCGCCATGATCATGGTCGAGGAGATGCCGCGCTCCGGCGCGACGCCGGCATGCGAGGCGCGGCCCATGATCTCGACGGTCCAGCGGTCCGCGCCGACGGCGCCGATGATGACGTTGGAGGCCGAGCCGCCGTCATAGTTGAAGGCCATCACCGGTGAGCCCAGCTCATCCAGCTTGACGTGGCGCGCGCCGTAGAGCCCGCTCTCTTCGCGCACGCAGAACAGCAGCGTGATCGGGGGATGGTCGAGCTTCTGCTTTTCGAGCTCGGCCGCCAGCGTCACCAGCACGCCACAGCCGCAACGGTTGTCGCCGCCCAGCGCGGTTTTGGCCTCATTGACGATCTTGCGGCCGGATTTCTTCGGCTTGGCGCCGGCGCACAGCGGCACGGTGTCCATGTGGGTCATGAACATGATGCGCGGCTGGTTGTGCAGCGCGCCGCGGCCGGGCAGGTCGACGATGAGGTTGCCGGTCTCGGTCGGCACGGGAATGCGCGTATTGGCGTCGTCGAGCCGGATCGCCTTGGCCGGCACGCCGCTCTCCTTCAGCGCGGCGGTGAGCTCACGCCCGATCGCCGCCTCCTGTCCGGTGACGCCCTCGATGGCGAGGAAGCGCATGAGGCGGTCGGTGGCGGCTTTGGTGTCGACAGGCATGATTCATTCCTTTGGCCAATGGGCCCGCCATCCTATGGGCGTGGCGAGGTGTAAGCCAAGAAGATCAGCGCGCCCAATCCCAGCATGGCAGCCATGAACAGCAACACCGCCGGCAGCCCGGCGAGCGCCGCCACCGCACCGGTGACCGATTGCATCAGCGCCGCGCCGAGGAAGAAGGCGAGGTTGATCGCCGCGAGCGCCTTGCCCGCGGTCTGCGCGTCGACGAGTTGCCGGGACATGCCGAACAGTAGCGGCTGGGCCGAGGTCGCAAGGCCAATGAGCACGAACAGCACGAGATCGTAGTGCGGCGGCATCGCGGGAACGCCGAACAGCATCGAGACCAGATAGTGCGGCGCCCCGAGCGCCATCAGCGCCAGCAGCAGCGCCCCGACCATATGCGTGCTCGCCACCAGCGCGCGGCGGCGGTTGAGCCTGCGGTCGATCATGCCGATGCACAGGGGACCTGCGATCATCGCCAGCGTGAACGCGCCGAGCTGGTTGCCGGCCTCGACCCGCGACAATCCCTTGATCTCCATCAGCCACGGCCCGCCCCACAGGCCGCGCAGCACCAGCGAGGTCGCAAGCGACACCAGCGCCAGCGCGATCAGGCCGCGCAACGGCCGCGACAAGCCGAGCCTGAGCACCTCGATCATCTGCGACAGCGGCGAGGAATCGTCCTTGTGCTCGGCCGGCTGGCTCGGCACCAGCAGGAACACCGCGAGCGCCACCAGCAAGCCGCCGAGCGCGGAGATCCAGAACCCGGCGCGCCAGCCGTAAGCGTCGACCACGAAGGCGAGCGGGCTCGCCGACAGCAGCATGCCGATATTGCCGATCGAGAGGATCGCGCCCGACCACAGCCCGAACCGCGCCGCCGACAATTGCTTGGCCGCCAGCGTCATCGGGCACATCAGCATGCCTGATGTCGCGATGCCGAGCAGCACCTGCCCGACCGCGAAGCTTTCCGGCCCGGTCGCAAAGCCCGACGCGATCGCGCCGATCACGGTTCCCGCGAGCAGGCTCAGCGACACCGGCCGGACGCCGAAGCGATCCATCGCCGCGCCGACCGGGATCTGCGCCGCGGCAAAGGCAAAGGGATAGACCGAGGTGAGGCTCGCCAGCGCCTGCGGCTCCATGTGGAAATCCGCGGCCATCAGATCGAGGCTGACCGCGGGGATGGTGCGCAGCAAGGTCGAGAGCATGTGCCCGCAGGCCAGCGCGAGCAGCGCAAAAATCAACGCGCGGGTGCCATCGCCCGCTTCTTCCGTGGCAACCGCAGTCATCAGCGTCCCGTCCCGGCAAGGGTTTGGGCCGGGTTACACGATTGGGGGGAGGGTGCCAATGGCGGGAGGGGCGCTGTTCACGCAGGGGCGCCCAGACGTGATGTCAGGGGTCCTCGACGTCGTTCCGATTGCAATTGCTCTCGCAACTTCACACACTGTGCATCGGAAAAGCCGCGGACGCGCCAGCGTCTGAAGACGGCTTCCGCTTTGGGGAGATCACCATGATGGCTATTTCGTCTGCGTCGCGCAGCTTGTTGCTGGCCGGCGCTGTCTTCGGTGCGTTCACGCTGTCCGCCGCGGCGCAGCAGCCCGCTACTCCACCCGCCGCCGGCGCTGCACCTGCCGCCCAGCCGCTTCCGCCCGGTTCGCCCTTGATCGGGCGTCCGGACGGTGAGGCCGCCGCCAAGCTCGCCCCCGTCGCGCCGCCGCCGATTCCGGCGCAGGCCGACAAGCTGCCGCTCGCCAAGCTCAAGGTGCCCGCCGGCTTCAACGTCGAGGTCTATGCCTCGGGCATGGCCAATGCGCGCTCGCTCGCGCAGAGCGACAAGGGCACGGTGTTCGTCGGCAGCCGCCTCGTCGACAAGGTCTATGCCATCGCCAACAAGGACGGCAAACGTGCGGTCAAGGTGATCGCATCCGGCCTCTATCGTCCGAACGGGGTCGCCTTCAAGGACGGCACGCTCTACATCGCCGAGCTGTCGAAAGTCTCGAAGATCGACAAGATCGACGACGTCATCGACAACCCGCCGAAGCCGACCGTCATTTACGACAAGCTGCCGAAGGACGAGGCGCATGGCTGGAAGTTCATCGGCATCGGCCCCGACAACAAGCTCTATGTCCCGGTCGGCCAGCCCGGCAACAATGTGCTGCACGACGCCGATCACGGCCAGATCCGCCGCATGAATCTCGATGGCTCAGGCGCGGAAGTTTACGCGGTCGGCGTGCGCAACACGGTCGGCTTCGACTGGAATCCTGACACCAAACAGCTCTACTTCACCGACAACGGCCGCGACTGGCTGTCGGAGACGGTGCCGGAGGATGAGCTCAATCGCGTCACCAAGGCCGGCGAGGATTTTGGTGCGCCGTTCTGCTACCAGGGCAACATCATCGACCAGGAGCTCGGCTGGGGCAAGGACTGCAAGAACTACACCGCCCCGGTCGGCCTGATGGGCCCGCACACCGCGGCGCTCGGCATGCGCTTCTACACCGGCAGCATGTTCCCGAAGCCATACCGGAACGCGATCTTCGTCGCGCGCCACGGCTCCTGGAACAAGTCGCAGAAGCAGGGCGGTGACGTCGTCGTCGTCAGGCTGAACAAGGACGGCAGCGTGAAGTCGATGGAGCCGTTCCTGACCGGCTTCCTCGAGGACAACAAATATGTCGGCCGCCCCGTCGACGTGATGCAGCTGAAGGACGGCTCGCTGCTCGTCTCCGACGACTGGAACGGCGCGGTCTACCGCATCAGCTACGGCAAGCAGAAGCTCGCGGCGCAGTAGGGTCGCGGTCATAACTGCCGTCATTGCGGGCGCAGCGAAGCAATCCAGAAATCCCAACGCGGAAACACTCTGGATTGCTTCGTCACCTCATTCCTCGCAATGACGGAATACGCGGAAGGAAGCCAATGCACAAAACACTCACCGCCGCTTTGGTGCTGGCCTCCTTCAGCGTCTCCGCAAGCGCCGAAACCATCCAGGAGCGCGCCGCGCCCTGCCTTGCCTGTCACGGCGAGCGCGGCACCTCCGAGACCGAGAACACGCCCTCGCTCGGCGGTCAGCAGGCGCCTTACGCGCTGATCCAGCTCTTCATGTTCCGCGAGAAGCTGCGCGTGTTCGAGCCGATGAACGAGATGGCGAAGCCGCTGACCGACGACGATCTGCGCACCTTCTCCGATTTCATCGCCACGCTGCCGAAACCCGCGCCGCCGGCTGACGCCGCCGACGCCTCTCGGATGGCGCGCGGAGAGGCTTTGTCGAAGCAGAACCGCTGCAACACCTGCCACAACACCGATTACTCCGGAAAAGAGAACGTCCCGCGCATCGCCAACCAGCGCGAGGACTATCTCGGCAAGACGCTCGCCGAATACAAGGACAACACCCGCCACGGCTATGACGCCACCATGGCCGACGTGATGCAGACCGTCGGCAAGGACCAGATCGCCGACCTTGCGTATTATCTCGCGCATTACCGGTGAGAGGCGGGATCATCGCATGTGCCGAACGAGCGCGGCCTGCGTGTTTCGCCCGGCGATGTGGGCATCGTCCGGAGACGCCCGCTTTGGCGGGCTCCTCACCATGAGGATATCTCGCCGCAAAACATGCCCTCATCCTGAGGGCCCGCCGAAGGCGGGCGTCTCGAAGGACGGGCAGCAGCAGACCTCGGCTACAGCGCGGCTTCCTTCAGAAGCGCAGTCGGGTAAACGGGCTTTGTGAAGAACTTCGCGCCGGCAGGCAGAGGCCGCGGAAGCGGATTGCCCGAGATCACGATGATCCGCACCGCGGCATCATGCTGCTTGGCATAGTAGGCGAGGTCGACGCCATCCATCTTCCCGACCAGATTGATGTCGGTAATGATCAGGGACGGGTGCCTCTTCTTCAGCGCCAGGGTCGCGGTCTCTGCGTCCTCGCATTGCAGCACGTCGAAGTTCCGCTGTTCGAGCAGCAGCGCGAGCATCTCGCGCTGAATGTCATCGTCCTCGACGACGATCGCGGTCGGGCGAAACGGTTTTGACTGGCCCATGATTGCACCTCGCTCTTCTTATCAAATGTTAATTTGCGAGGGGGCAGTTCCGTTCCGTGCAACATGCCCTAAGTTCGCTTGCGGATTTCTGTCAGCCCCGTTGTCACTCAGTCGGCCGGTCCCACGCGGAGACGATGCAACCGATGCAGCTCCTTCGCCGCGTCCTTCATCAAGCCGTCAGCCGCCTCGCGTTCCTGTCCGACGATGAATCCCGCTGCGAAGGCCTGTGCGCGGCGGTTCGCGGGAGGCGCCGCCAACGCGGCGTCCGTCGCCAGCTCGCGATGCGCCATGAAGTCGTTCAGTGATCCCAGGGCGGATTGAATCTGCTTCAGCCGGCCGGAGAGATCCGCGAGCACCTGCTGGTCGCGATTCGCATACAGGCTCTTGAAGAAGTCGACGGCATAGCGAATCTTCTTGATCCTGATCCGCAGCTTGTGGCGCTGCTGCGGGGTGAGATCGTTCAGGTGCTTGCCCTGCTTTCGCGCCTTCCTGATGCGTCGATCGAGCAGGGCGGCGGCGTAGGTAGCGATCGTGCGGTCCTGATCGGTGCGAGATCCCCCGGACTCGATCCATTCCATCACATCGATCAGCAGGCGGCGATAGCGGGCCGACGCAGCGACGTCGCGGGCGCGCCGGAAGGCGGCCGCGCGTTGCCCGGAGAATTTCTTGCGAATCGCACGAGCGCCGCGTCGCGGGACGCCCTGGGCGGCAATCGGCTGAATGCTCTCCTTCAGGAACACGTCGATCTCGCGCGCCGGCGCCAGCTCGCCTGTGAGCCATTTGAGTTCGGTCTTCACCCGGGCCGTGCTTGCGCGCGGCAGGATATCGTCAAAGAGGGAGATCGCTGCCCGTAACCGCCGCAGGCCAACGCGCATCTGGTGGACCCCTTCGGAATCCATGCCGCGCACCGGATCTGCGTTCCCCGTGATGTGACGAAGTGTCGAATGCGCGATGACGCGGAAGGCGTCTTGCGGTGACAGTCCGGATTTCAGCTGGACCGGTTCGGCGTGTTGTACGCCGCCGCCACTGCCCGTCGCGAGTTGAAAACCGCGCTCGGCCTTCGAGCGAAGATCGAGCTCTGCGTCCGTTTTGCGTTCGACGGTCCGTGCCAGCCGGAACAGATCGGCGGTTTGCCCGGACTTCAATTCCAGCTCGAGTTCGGCGATGGGCCGCGAGCGACGGCCGGCGGCGATCCGGCCGCGATCGACCGCGAGCTCGATCCGGCTCTTTCGGACTCGCCTTGCCTGGGTTGTGCGATGAACGTTGGTCTGAAAGGCCGGCTTGAGCTTGTGAGGAAGTTTTCCGGTCGCGAGGTCCTTGAGCGGCGTATCTTTCGTCTTCGCGAGATCCGGCCGTGCGCCCGCAATCTCGTTCTCCCACTCGCCACGCGTCAAGCTTCCCGATCGGGCCGCTTTCACGGTCTGCACATAGTGTCCGTCGACGTTGCGAACCCGAAGGGTGAAACCATGTCGCCTGAGCTTGTGCTTGCCCGTGTCGAAATAGGTCGACACGAGCGTTTGATCGCGGCGTCGCCCGGCACCGTTATGCAGGATGGACGACAGTTTTTGCGGCGCAACGAGGAATTTCAGTTCCGTTTCGGCGTTCATCGGGAGCGTTTCCGTTGCCCCGATTCAAAGCGGGGTCAGCGCGGGAGTTCCGGTGCGGGAAGATTTCAGTTCGTGATCTGCGGGCATCAGAATTTCACGGAACCGGGCGCAGACATGTTCGAGAGGCCGGCATCAAGGTATGTCCCGCAGCAGTTTGAATGCCTGATCCAGCAGTGCCCGGACGCCATCCCGCTCCGCAGTCGCGGCGCGCGAGAAGAACCCGTGCTTCCAGGCATTCCGGTTGCCGCGAGGCGCTCGTGATCCCGGTGCGCCGCCATGCATGCGGCAACGCGATCTGCCTCGCATGGCCGGTGCGCAGCAGGGGCCGCCATGGCGGGTCCTTGCGCCGCAGCGGCGGCTTGCGCGCATAGGGCCGGTATTGCGGGCGTGATCGCTGCTCATGCGACGACGCCGCGCGCTGCGCCCGGCCTGTCGTCGTTGCAACGGCATTCCTGCGGAGCCGTCATTCTCGCATTCGGAAATGCGTCCGTCGTCCTGCCCTCCGCGACGGTCACGCTGGCGTGCTGCGTGACGTGGCCCACGATCGCCTTGCCACCTTCCTGCACCGACAAATTCTTCACCGTGATGGCGCGCTCATCGCCGCTGCGATGGCGGCCGAGCGCCTCGATCTGCGCTGCGAAGGTGCGTGCCAGCCGGGACAGTGCGCGTGTAATGCTCTCCTGCTGCGGAAGGTCGTCGGTGCAGGCAAGGCGACAGGCGGAGCGCATCGCCGCCATGTGGACGCACACCATCTGCGCCGCCAGCATGGACTCGATGGAATCCCTCGGCGCGATGCTCTTCATCGTCGAGATCATGAAGGCGAGATTGGCCTCGTCCGGCTTGTGTCCGATCGCGCTCGCCTTCACCAATTGCTTGAGGATGCCGTGCAGCGCGTCGCGGTCGACGGCGCCGAGCGCGTCGGCCAGCAGCCGTTCGCCGGCTTGCGGGTCGGGATGGTCGATCGCGATGCGGCGCTTGTAGAGCTTGATCCGCGGGCTCGCGATGAATCCGCTGCGATCGTTTGCCGCAACCGGCGGCGTGGCGTGGCGTTTCGGGGATGTCGTCATGGGCTGTGTCCTTGGCTGGCGCAGGCGCGCGCGATCGTTCGCTTGCCGCGCGCGATTACGAATTTCGAGATGTCGATGAAGGGTTTACGCGCAACTGCGTCGGCGTGGCCCTGGCCATTCCGGTGGTGACGCTGACGATTGTTGCGATGATGGCATTCTGCCAGTGTTTTGCCCGACGAGTCAAAGGACATTGCGAAGCGCGCAAGTCCTTGTTCTTGCACGCGCCGCCTACTGTGCATGGGGTTGTTTTCGCATTTTTTATCTGGATGCGGCTCCCACCTGCCGCGCGGCGGAATGCCGGCGCGGAAACGCGATTGCGAAATCCGGCGCGGCCGCTAATCATGACCGTCGAATACGCCGCATCGACACATGCAAGAGCGCAGCGCGGGTCCGGGGAGAGAACGAATGCAACGAACGCTTCGCCTGCTGGCGATTGTCGCCGGATTGTGCGTGACGACCGAGGCTCTCGCGCAAAAATATCCGGTGCGCCCGGTCAAGATCATGGTCGGCTTCAGTGCCGGCGGACCGGTCGACGTCGTCGCGCGCATCGTCGCCGACCGCTTGAGCAACAAGCTCGGGCAGCCCTTCGTGGTCGAGAACCGCGCCGGCGCCAACGGCATGATCGCCGCCGAGGGCGTGGCGCGCGCGGACGCGGACGGCTATACGATCCTCGCCTGCAACTCGTCCACGATTACGCTGAACAAGACGCTGTTCAAGGAGGCCCGCTACGACCCGCAAGGCGATTTCGCGCCGCTCACCACTGTCGTGTCCGCGCCGCTCGTCCTCGTGGTCAATCCCGAGAATCCCAAGACGGCGAATATCAACACCGTCGCCGATCTCGTCGCTGCGGCGAAAGCCGCGCCGGGCGCGCTCGCCTACGGCTCGGGCGGCAACGGTAACCTTGCTCATCTCGCCATGGAGCTGCTCAGCCAGAAGGCCGGCATCAAGCTGATCCACGTGCCCTATCGCGGCGGCGCGGCGTCGGAGGTCGGCATCCTCGCGCAGGAGGTGCTGGCGGTGTTCGATCCCCTGTCTGCGGTGCCGCTGGTCAAGGCCGGGAAGCTGCGCGCGCTCGCGGTGTCATCAGCCGAACGGCTGCCGTCGCTGCCTGACGTGCCGACCATCGCGGAAGCCGGCTATCCCGGCTTCGACATCTCGTTCTGGGTCGGCTTCTTCATGCCGAAGGCCGTGCCCGCGCCGATCCAGGAAACGCTGCATCGTGAGATCATCGCCGCCGCCAAGGATCCGGTGCTGCAGGAGCGGCTGGAGACGCAAGGCGTCGTGAGCGTGCTCAGCCCGGCCGACTACGCCGCCAAGATCGCGAAGGAGACCAAGGAGCTTGCCGAGGTCGTCGCGGCCGCGAACATCAAGGCGGAGTAGGGGACGCTACAGCCACAAAATCTGCTTGCGATAGCCGAGATCGTTGAGCAGCGGCGCCGCCGGCCCCTGGTGGAACACGGCGCCGCGCTCCAGCGCGAAGACGCGGTCGGCGAGCGCCAGCACGAGGTCGAGATTGTGCTCGACGATCACGATCGACATGTGGCGGCGCAGCTGGTCGAACACCCCGAACAGCTCCAGCGTCACGGCCGGCGCGAGGCCCTCGAACGGTTCGTCGAGCAGCAGCAGTCGGACATTGCCGGACATGGCGCGGGCGACCGCGACCATCTGCTGCTCGCCGCCCGACAGATAGTCGGCGGCGATGTTCATGCGCTCCTTCAGGCGCGGGAAGTAATTGAGGATCTGCTCCTCGTCCCAGACCACGCCGTCGCTGCCATCGGTCTTGCGCGCAAGGCGCCCGAGCGCGAGGTTTTCGCGCACGGTCATGCCGGCGAACAGGCCGCGGCCCTGCGGCACATAGCCGACGCCGCGCCGGGCGATGTCGGGGGCGGGCAGCCGCGCGATGTCGCTGCCGCGATAGTCGATGCTGCCTGAGGCCGGCGGCACGAGGCCTGCGATGGATTTGAGCAGCGTCGACTTGCCGGCGCCGTTGCGGCCGAGCAGCGCGACGATCTCGCCCTCGCGCACGTCGAGCGCGGCGTCGTTGAGGATGTGGCTCTTGCCGTAGAAGGTGTTGACCCGGTCGAGGCGCAGCACGGTCTCGTGCTCGCCGGATTCCTCGAGGCTGCGCCGATGCTCGACGGGAGGAATGCCCTTGCCGGTATAGATCTCCTGCACCCGAAGATCGGCCCGCACCGCCTTGGGACAGTCGGACATCAGCACTTCGCCCTGGTTCATCACGGTCACGACCTGCGAGAAGCCCAGCACGCGGTCGATGTCGTGCTCGACGATCAGCACGGGAATGTTGGCCGCGATGTTCTTGACGAGGTTGCAGACCCGCTCGCGCTCGGCGGCGGCGAGGCCCGCGAGCGGCTCGTCGAGCAGCAGCACCTGCGGCTTGCTTCCGAGCGCGATGCCGAGATCGACCAGCCGCTGCCCGCCATAGGAGAGCTCGCCGCCCTCGATCGCCTCGATACCTTCGAGGCCGAGGAACTTTGTCAGTGCCGCGGCCTCGGCGTGGATGTCCTTGTAAGCGTCGATGTCGTTCCAGATGTTGAAGCGCATGGAACGGCGCGCCTGCAGCGACAGACGCAAATTCTCGTAGATCGTGAGCCCGCGAAACAGGTTGGTGATCTGGAACGAGCGCGCCAGCCCCTGATGGCAGATCAGATTCGCGGGCACGCCGGCGATGTCGCGGCCTTGCAGGCGGATCGTCCCCTGCTCCGGCGCATAGAGGCCGGAGATGAGGTTGAACAGCGTGGTCTTGCCGGCGCCGTTCGGTCCGATCAGCGCGTGGATCTCGCCGGCCGCGACCGCGATGCTGGCATTCTCGACCGCGCGGATGCCGCCGAACTTTCGCGAGACGCCGCTGACTTCCAGCACCGTTCCCTTCAGCGTCTCGGGCCGCAGGAAATCCGGCAGCGGCAGGCCGTCATAGATCTTGCGGCGGCTCATCGCGGCCGTTTCTTCGGCCGGAGGGCGGAGGCGGCGCATGATCAGCGCGCCGATGCCGACGAGACCGCCGGGCGAATACATCACGAAGGCCACGAAGGTGAGACCGAACCAGAACAGCCAGTCGGAGGTCCAGATCGAGAACAGTTCTCTGAACAGGATGAAGAACAACGCCCCGAGCGCGGGGCCGAGCAGGCTGTGCATGCCGCCGATCACGACCATCGCCAGCAGCTCGCCGGCGAAGGGCACCGAGACCGCTTCGGCCGAGACGAGATAATTGAGGAATCCGATCAGCGCGCCGGCAAGGCCGGTGACGACGGCGGAGATCACGAACACCGCGAGCTTGTAGCGCTCGACCGGGTAGCCCTGAAAGCTCGCGCGCAGCTGGTTTTCGCGGATCGCGACCAGCACATGCCCGAACGGCGAACGCACGAGACGCATCAGCACGTAGAGCACGACGAGGCCGATCGCCGCGACCACGATGTAATAGTTGAGGGCACTGTCGAAGCTGATGGGGCCGATGCCGCCGCGCTTGAGCCCGCCAAGCCCGTCCTCGCCGCCGGTGAGGCTCGTCCAGCGGAAAGCCGTGGTGTAGACGAGCGCGGCCAGCGCCAGCGTGAGCAGAGAGAAGTAGACGCCGCGCCGGCGCAGGATCAGCATCCCGATCACGGTTGATGCGATGGCGACCACGACCATCGATCCCAGCAGCGGCAGCCAGATCTCGCCGGGGAAGTAGCGAAGCTGGATCAGGCCGGCCGCGTAGGCGCCAATGCCGAACCAGGCGCTGTGGCCGAACGAGACGAGGCCGGTATAGCCGATGCAGAGATTGAGCCCCATGGTCGCGATCGCGAGCCCGACGATCCATGTGCCGGTGTTGAGCGACAGGCCGAACGCCTTCAGCAGGAAGGGCAGCGCGACGACCGCAACGGCCGCGATCAGCAGCGGTTTCAATCTGGCGATGGTGGAGGCGCTCCTCATTCGAACTTCTCGATGCGCTCGCCGAGCAGGCCGCGCGGGCGCACCAGCAGCACCAGGAACATCAGGATGTAGATCGAGGCTTCGCCGGCGGCGGGTTCAAAGTGAATGGCAATGCCGCGCACCACGCCGACGAGCAGGGCCGAGATGACGACGCCCCAGAAACTGCCGAGCCCACCGATCACGACAACGACGAAGGCCACCGTCATGATCTCCGCGCCCATCGCCGGATGCACGGTGGTGATCGGCGCAAAGAAGGCGCCGCCGAGCGCAGCCATGCCAACGCCGAGCATCACGATCCCTGTCATGTAGGGCTGCAGGCGAATGCCGAGCGCGGCGACCATGTCCGGCCGCTGGATGCCGGCCCGCACCACACGGCCGAACGAGGTCTTTTGCAGCAGCAGCCAGATGCCGAGCAATATCGCGGCAACGACGGCAAGGATCAGGAGACGATACCGGGAAAACAGGAAGTCGCCGACGATGACCGAGCCGCGAAAACTCTGCGGGATCTCGGTCGACACCGGTGCAGCGCCCCAGATCATGCGGATCGCCTGTTCTGCGACCATCGCGAGGCCAAAGGTGACCAGCAGGCTCAGGATCGGATCGGCCGTGTAGAAGCGGCGCAGGATGAAGCGCTCGAACAGGATGCCGAGCAGGGCGACCGCGAACGGGGAGATCACCACGGAAGCGCCGAAGCCGAGGCGCTTCGTCAGCTCGACACAGACATAGGCGCCGAGCGCATAGAACGCGCCATGCGCAAGATTGACGATGCCGCCGACGGAGAAGATCAGCGACAGCCCGAGCGCGATGAGCAGGTAATAGCCTCCGAGCACGAGGCCATTCACCACCTGTTCCAGCAGGAACTCGAACTGCATGTTGCGTCCTTGCCGCGCGTGTGCGCGTCAGGCCTTCATCTCGCAGGGATTCTGTTCCCGGGTCGGATAGATCGTCTCCAGCGGATCGTTCGCCGCCGGCACCACATCGCCGAGCACCAGCATGTCCCACTGGTCCTTCATCTGGTCTTTCGGCTTGACGGTGAACGGATAGGCCTCCTGCACGAGCTGGTGATCCCAGCTGCGGAAATAGGCTTTTCGCGCCTTGCCGATGTCGAACTGGGCCTGCTTCTCGAAATAGGCGATCAGCTCGTTGCTATCGGTCGACTTCGTCGTGTTGATCGCCTCCGCCAGCAGCTTCAGCGTCACATATTCGATCCAGGCGTGGTTCTCCGGCGGCTTGCCATATTTTTTGGTGAAGGCCGCGACGAAAGCCTGCGACGTCGGATTGTTCAGCGTGTGATACCAAACCGTCGGCCAGGTACCGCTGAGATTGCCCGCGCCCGCGGCCCAGGCATCGCCGGTGTTGAGATTGAAGCCGACCAGCGGATAGGGGAAGCCGAACTCGGCATATTGCTTGACGAGATTGGTGACCTGGTTGCCGGCGAGGTTGCAGCAGACCACGTCGGGCTTGGCCTGCCGCACCTTGAGGAGATACGGGCTGAAATCGGTGACGTCGGTGGCGATCAGCTCGTCGCCGATCAGGTTGGCCTCATGCGCGCCGAAGAACGATTTTGCGGCTTTCAGCAGGTCGTGGCCGAAGATGTAGTCGGCCGTGAGCGTGAAGAACTTCTTGCCCTTCACCATGCCCTTCTGCGACAGCGCGGTGCCGACCGCGTTGACCATCACGGTGTTCGGGATGTCGCAGTGGAAGGAGTACTTGTTGCAGTTCTTGCCGCGCAGCGCGTCCGAGCGCGCGCCGGTCGAGAAGAACACCTTCTTGTTGCGCTCGGCGACCTGCATGATGGTGAGCGAGGAGGCCGAGGAGATCTCGCCGAGCAGCACCACCGCGCCGTCCTGCTCCAGCATGCGCTGGGCCTTGGTGGCGGCGGTCGCGGGGTTGATCGAGTCTTCCGAGAGCAGGTCGATCTGCTTGCCCATGATGCCGCCGGACGCATTGATCTCTTCGGCCGCGAGCTTCACCCCCAGCTGGGCGTAGCTGCCGATCACGCCGAGAAAGCCGGTCAGCGGCGTCAGGTGCCCGATCCGGATCTTCTCGGCCTGTGCCCTGACGATGGATGGAAACCCGAGCGCGGACGCGCCGGCGAAGGCTGCGCCCGTCCGTAACAACGTCCGTCGGCTGGTGCGGATCATGTCTGTCTCCTCCCCGGGGTGCATCGCGTGCCTCCCTTTCAAAACCGAATATCCGGTATTGTGAGAGACGTTCTTTTAATGCTGGATGATAATCCCGAACGCCATTGCCGGTGTCAACCGGCAAAATCGCCGCTCGGGTTGCGGCTCAGGCTTTTTGCGTGAGCGCCTTTTGCGCCGAGCCCTTGGCGCCGAATTCGGCCGAGAGCCGGTCGGCAGCGGCCTGCACGACCTGCGCACTGGCGTGCAGCGCCTGGTTGGAGAGCCGCCAGATCGGGCCGGAAATGCCGAGCGCACCGATCACCTGTCCGGTGAAATCGGTGACGGGCACGGCGACGCAGCGCACTTCCGGATTGAACTCGCCATCGTCGAAGGCGACGCCTGTGCGCTGCACCTCGGCAATCTCGCGCATCAGTGCGCCGGGATTGCTGATGGATTTGGGCGTCGGGGGTTTGAGTTCCACGCGATCGATGAACCGCTTGAGCTGCTCGGGACGGAGCGAGGCCAGAATGATCTTGCCGAGCGCGGTGCAATGAGCCGGCCGCACCACGCCGACACGATCGGTCAATTGAAACGCGCCGGGACCGCTGGTGCGCGCGATCACGACCACCGCATCGCCCATCCGCACGGCGAAATGGCTGCTTTCGCTGGTCTGGAGCGACAGCTCCTCCAGCACGGGCGTTGCGACATTGACCATCTCGATCTCGTCGAGCGCGGATGCCGCGAGCGCAAACAAGGGGCGTCCGATGCGGTAGCGCTTGTTGTCCTTTTCCTGGCGAAGGTAGCCGAGCGAGACCAGCGTCTTTGCCAGATGAAACGTGGTCGAGTTGTGCAGGCCGACGAGCTTGCTGAGCTCCGCAAGCCCAATTCCCTCGCGATGGCGCGCCACCTCCTCGAGGATCGAGAAGGCGCGGCCGAGCGACTGAACGCCGCCGCCGCGCTGCTTGTCCTCGGCGTCATCGTCGCTTTCGGGCGTGGGGCTGGGGACCAGTTTCGCAATCGCGGCCTTGCGCGGGCTTGCGGGCTTCTCGCCGGTCGTCGGCTTGGTGCGCGATCTCAAGGACAAGGCCCCTTCTTTCAAATCCGTCGTGACTCGATGCTGCGACAGTAGCACGCAACCACGCAGCCGTCGGAGCCGAGCCCGCGTTTCCTCAGGTCAACAGACTATCACAATATAAATTGACGTACAGCATTATGAGAAATAGGGTGCCCGCGGCTCAGCGACGACCGTCCCATTCTCTGCATCGGTCCATAAGAAGTCGTGGGTCGGCAGGAGACGGGTTGATGTCGAAGAACATGCTCAATGGCGCCCAGGTCATTGTCGATTATCTGATCCAGGAGAAGGTGCCGCAGGTGTTCGGGCTATGCGGCCACGGCAACATCCAGTTCATCGACGCGCTGTACGAACGCTCTCAGGAGATCAAGACGATCTCCGTGCATCACGAGAGCGTCGCCGGCTTCATGGCCGACGTCTACTACCGCGTCTCCGGCAGGCCGACCGCGACTTTCACGTCCTGCGGGCCGGGTTCAGCGAACCTTCCGATCTCGCTCGCCAACGCCTTCCTCGACTCCGTGCCGTTCATGGCGATCACCGGCAATGTGCCGACCAGCCAGTTCAATCGCGGCGCGTTCCAGGAGATGTATCGGCACTATCAGGCCGACTTCCCCTCGACCGTGCGCACGATGTGCAAGAAGGTGTTTCAGCCGACGCGCGGCGAGATGGTGCCGCTGGCGGTGCGGCAGGCCTGGAAGACAATGGTCACGGGACGACCGGGGCCCGTGGTGGTCGACGTGCCCTTCGACGTCTTCATGGAATCGGCCGCCGAGGAGGCGCCGAAGGCGATCGAATGGAGCGCCAACATCTCCAGCCGCTGCGGCGCCGATCCCGAAGGTGTCGAGAAGGCGGTCGACATGCTGCTCGCGGCGGAACGGCCGGTGATGCTGGTCGGGCAGGGCGTGCGCTATGGCGGCGCGGCCGACGAGCTGCGCAAGCTCGCCGAGCGGCTTCAGATTCCGGTGGCGGCATCAGCGAGCGGGCTCGGCGCCCTCGACGTCAATCATCCGCTCGCGCTCGGCCTCGTCGCACGCGCCGGCCACTATCAGGCCAACCACGCCGCGCGCCAGGCCGACGTGCTGCTCGCGCTCGGCGTCCGTTTCGACGATCGCACCTCGAGCTCGTGGATTCCCGGCTATTCCTTCACGATCCCGCCGACGCGGCTGATCCATGTCGACATCGATCCTGAAGAGATCGGTCGCAACTATCCCGTTGCGCTCGGGCTGATGGCCGACGTGCGCACGTTCCTGCGCCAGGTCCACGCCGAGCTCGATCGCCGCGACAACCTCTTCAAAAAGTCCGATGCGCGCAAGAAATGGCTGGCGCAGATCGATGGCTATCGCAAGGAGTGGGACAAGTTCGTCGCGCCCGGCTTCTCCGACGACACCACGCCGATCAATCCGCAGCGCGCGGCGGCCGAGATCGACAAGGCGCTGCCGGAAGACGCGATCCTCGTGTCGGACATCGGCGTGCATCACAACTGGCTGCTCGGCTTCTGCAAGCCGAAGCGGCCGGATTCGCTGATCGGCTCGATGGGCTTTGGTCCGATGGGCTTTGGCGTCGCCGGCGTGATGGGCGCGAAGTTTGCGGCGCCCGATCGCCCCTGCGTATCGGTGTGCGGGGACGGCGCCTTCTTCATGCACGCGAACGTGCTGGGCACGGCGGTCGAGTACAATCTGCCCGTGGTCTGGGTGGTCTGGAACAATTACGCCTATGCCTCGATCCGTGGACTTCAGCGCGGCTACCTCGGCGGACGTGAGCTTGCGACCGACTTCAGGCATCCCGAGACGGGCGAGCGCTACAATCCCGACTTTGCGGCGATGGCGCGCTCTTGCGGCGTCGAGGGCGTGCGGGTCGACCGGCCCGGCGATCTTGGCGAGGCGATCCGCAAGGGCATCGCCGCCAACAGGCCTTATCTGATCGATGTCGACATCGCCGCCGACGTCAATCCGTCCGGCGCCGGCGTCTGGGAGTTGCCGGGCCTCGGCCAAAGCAAGGCCGGTATCGGCACGCGCTTTCAGCCGGGCTGATCGCGCGGGCTCACCAATCAAACAGGAATGTCGGGAGATCGGAATGACGCTCGCAGGCAAAAAGGTCGTCGTGGTCGGCGGCTCCTCTGGAATCGGGCTCGCCACGGCAGAGCTTGCCAAGAGTCAGGGCGCGGACGTCATCATCGCCTCGCGCAGCGCGGCAAAGCTTGATCCCGTCGCCGAGCGGCTGAAGGTGACGGCTATCGCTGCCGACGTCACCAGCGACCAGAGCGTCGCTGACCTGTTCCGCCGCATCGGCGCCGTCGATCATGTCGTGCTCACCGCCGCGCAATTGCGCACCGGCCCGTTCAGGACGGTCGCCATGGACGACGTGCGCGCCACCATGGAAGGCAAGTTCTGGGGCGCCTGGCGCGTTGCGCGCGAGGCCGAGATCCGTCCGGGCGGCTCGCTGACGCTGGTCACTGGCTTTCTCAGCGTCCGGCCGCGGCCGAACTCGGCGATCATCAGCGCCGCGAACGGCGCGCTGGAATCGCTGGCCCGCGCGCTCGCACTCGAGCTTGCGCCGGTGCGGGTGAATGCGGTGTCGCCCGGCGTGATCGACACGCCGATCCGGGCCGCGATGCCGGAAGCTGCGCGGAAGGAGATGCTGGCGAAGACGGCTGCGGCGCTGCCGGTCGGCCGCGTCGGTGCGGCCGAGGACATCGCCTGGCAGATCCTGAGCTTCATGGCGAACGGCTTTGCCACCGGCTCGATCGTCTATGTCGATGGCGGCGCGCTGGTGAACTAGGGAGCACGATCATGGCCGAGCAAAGCAATGGCGCCTTCATCCGCAACATCGCCGAGGTGCCCTGGCGCGAATTCCCCAATCACTTCGGCGGCGCGCTGTCGAAGCCGCTGGTGATGCCGGAGACCGCCGGCTCGCGCCACATCGATTATCGCATCTCCATGTACCAGCCGATGGCCCATGTCGCACGCCATCACCACAAGGTGCAGGAGCAGGTCTATCACGTGCTCGAAGGCGAGGGGCTGATGGAGATCGCGGGCAAGAACCATGTCGTGCGCAAGCACGACGTGATCTTCCTGCCGCCCGGCGTCGAGCACGCGATCTCGAATTCCGGTCTGACGGATCTCGTGTTCCTGGTGGTGACGTCACCGGTGACCGACGACGACAAGCCGGTGTGAGCGGTCAGCGATCGCTCGATGCGAAACGGACGGCGCGGGCCTTCGCGCTTTTTCCGGCCGCGCGCACCGCAATGATGATGCGCGCCTTGCCGTGGGTGCTCTTCCGGATCACGGAGGCAAGACGCTTGCGTGCACGGTTGGCGGTCGATCGCGCCGCCATTTGCTCGGCCTTGCGAATGATGGCGGCAGCGGAGGGTGTCAGGTTCACCGGAACCCAGGCGACGTCCTTCGTCTTGGACAGGCTGCCGATGCCTTCGCATGGCGCTTCGCGTGGCAGGTCGATCCGGATCGCGAGGGCTTCCGCGCGCTCGGTCCAGTCCTCGGCCCTGGTGCCGGTGATGATGCGGACATAGTCGCGCGTCTCGCGCGGCAGCTCGCTTTCCCTGGCAAGCCACTTCTGGATGCGGCCGGGGCCGGCGTTATACGCGGCCGCGGCAAGGCCGAGATTGCCGAAATCGTCGCGGAGCTTGCGCAGGAATCTGGCTGATGCCGGCAGCGCCTTCATCGCATCGAAGGGATCGTCGAGCCCGACTTCGGCGGCAGTCTCCGGCATGAACTGCGCAACGCCCTGTGCGCCGGCCTGGCTGACCTCGTTCGATTTGAAGCGGCTCTCCTGCCAGATCAGGCGGGCGAAGAACGGCACCGGAATGCCGCTCGTCTCGGCGGCCTGGCGAAGTGCATGGCAGAATCGTTCGGTCGGCGAAGCCGGCGCCTGCACGACAGCTTCGACTGCGCGCGGCGGCTCGGGTGTCTCTTCATAGGTCGCGCGCGCATTGGCGAGCTCGATGGCTTGCACGCTCGCGAGGAAGAGCTCGACAACTGGAACAAGTGGCGAGGCTTGAGTGTTTTGAAGAACAACGCGGTCGAAAGTTGATGTCTGCCGGGACGGCGACGGATCGAGGTCACACATCAGAATCAGAAACGCGGCGCAAGCCGCGACGACAAATCGCATTGCTGGGGCAACCTCGAACTGTGGGTGAACGGCCAGCGATGCGCCGGCAATAAGGAGTTCTTAACCGTCCGATTGCGGCAAAGCTGCGGTCTCGCCGGTTCCGTCGGTGTTACTACGGTGTTCCCGAAGTGAAACTCTCCGCGGTTTTTGCGGAGCGTTGGTGAATTGGGACGAGCGACATGACGCGGTGGATGCTTGGTGCGGTGATTGCGCTGTGGGTGACCTGTCCGGCACTCGCGAACAATCTCGATGCGACCGCAGTGAACGACGCCGCGCGTCCGGCAAAACAGCCTGCGACCGACAAGGTCAACGCATCCGTTGTGAAGCTTCAGGTCATGCTGGACCGTGCGCAATTCTCGCCCGGCGAGATCGACGGCAAGCTCGGCGAAAACGCGCAAAAGGCGTTGAGAGCATTTGCCGAGCAGAACGGTATCGCATCCGACAAGACGATAGTGCCGGAGCTCTGGGACAGGCTGAGCGCGGCG
This sequence comes from Bradyrhizobium sp. CCGB20, assembly GCF_024199855.1. NCBI lineage: Bacteria > Pseudomonadati > Pseudomonadota > Alphaproteobacteria > Hyphomicrobiales > Nitrobacteraceae > Bradyrhizobium > Bradyrhizobium sp. CCGB20. Next base: position 2,638,505 of record NZ_JANADN010000001.1, read on the forward strand.
AGTGAAGGTCCCGTTGTCGTCGAGTACAAGATCGCCGACACCGATGTGAAGGGACCGTTCCTGAAGGTGCTGCCGGGCAAGCTGGAGGACATGAAGTCGCTGCAGGCGCTGAGCTACACCAGCCCGCTCGAGGGGCTCGCCGAGAAATTCCACATGAGCGAGGATTTGCTCCGATCGCTCAATCCAGGCAAGTCCTTCGACAAGGCCGGCGAGACGATCATCGTCGCAAACGTCTCGGCACGGCGAGAGCTGCCACGCATTGCGCGGCTCGAAGTCGACAAGAAGAATGGGACATTGAAGGCGTTCGACGGGACCGATCGTCTGCTCGCGTTCTATCCGGCGTCAATCGGCAGCCCGGATCGTCCGACGCCGAGCGGCACGCTCAAGGTCACCAGCACCAGCGAGAAGCCGACCTACCGCTACAATCCCGACTACAAGTTTCGCAGCGTCAAATCCAAGGCGCCGTTCGACGTCAAGCCGGGCCCGAACAATCCGGTTGGTGCGTACTGGATCGGCCTGTCGGCGCAGGGGTATGGTATCCACGGCACGGCGGAGCCCGACAAGGTCAGCAAGTCCGCGTCGCACGGCTGCATCAGATTGACCAATTGGGACGTGCACACGCTCGGCGACAACGTCAAGCGCGGCACGCCGGTCGTTTTCCTCGATGCGCCCACGGACTCGTCATCGAAGCAGGGGAAGCCTGCCGCCAGGCGCGCCGCGAACTAGGGCGTGTACTCATAAACCCGATCAGCCCACGCGGAGGTAGGGCTCGTGTCCGTTTAGTCTTCAAGACCGGACATCGCCAGTTCGCCCTAGCTAGCCCGCTAAGGGCCAGAAGCTGACTTAACGGTCTGCAAACCCTAGTCGTCAGAGAGCTGCCAGCTAAGAGGGTCCTCGTGCTACTTTAGCGGGCATGTCACCCTTCAGCATTCGCTCCACCCTTATGCTCGTCCTCGTCGTCGGGGGCACGTCAAGCGCCTACATGTTCCTCGGCCTCAGCCTCGTCGTGGTACTGATAGCGTTGGGCCTAGCCTGCCTTGTATACGTTCCATTCGCTAAGCGATACGGATGGGGCAATGAGGGGCGTCTCACGAGACATCTCAGTCGTCCGCCATTCGAAGACGAAAGCCGCAGAGCCAGTTAGGCGCCAGAGCGTTCGTACCCTGGAGGAACAGGGATGACTGTTTCAGAGGAAGTCCGAGTTTGGCGGTTTCGCGTGCGAGGCTTTGCGGTTGCTGGAGTTGTATGTCTCGCCCTGATTTTCTTGCTGAAGATTTTCGATCCAACCGAGTTCGTGAAAAGCTTCATTCGTCCGCTTGTTCTGCTTCTGATTTTCCTTTGGTTGTGCGGGCTATATTGCACCTACCGGTATTGGAAAGATTTTAGAGAAGATGAAGTCCGGCGCGGCGGATCAGAGCAAACCGCTCGCGCAAAATGGCATAAACTGCACCCACCCCTTGGCTAAATGCTGGATAGGCCGCTTTGGGTCACAAGCCGCCGATCACGCTCAATGTGGCAGACTTCCGCTTTGCATTCGCAAGCCGACGTTTATGAGTACACGCCCTAGTCTTTCGGGAAGTCCTTACGCATCGCGATCTCTGCGGCGTCGCCAGGCGACAGCACGGTCTGGTCGAACGCGGCTTGCGGCCTCGTCATGATGTCGTAGAGCGAGATGCCCTTGATGGGCTTTCCCATGAGCTCGCGGACGCAGTCGGCGAGCGTGCCGTTGTAGACGAGATAGGGCGGACCTCTGTCCTTCTGTCTCTCGCCCTTCAGCGACGGCCACTTCTTCAACTCGGCCGGCGCGTCATAAGCGATCGGCGATCCCTCTTTGAACATGCGCTTGGTCTCAGGCAGTGTGAAATGCCTGAAAACCTTACGGCCTGCCCGGTAAACGCTTGTTAAAGAATTAGTTCAAATCAGCCGGCAACGAAGGCGAGCAGGGTGCCGTTGGCCCTTGCCGGCGGTACGCAGATCGCGGCCCCGCTGCGCACAGCCACTGAGCCCAGCGCCTTCTCGGTCGCCGCGAGATCGCCGCTGACGAGCACCAGCGCCGCGCCGCCGCGCTCGGAGAGACCCGTGAGCGGCACGCCGGGATAGCGTTTGCCGAGCTGGTCCAAGGTCAAATAGACGAAGTCGGCACGATCGCCGCCGGAGGGCACGGTGACCGCGCCGTCCGCATCGGCCTTCGGTTCGCGGTCGATCAGCCGTCCGAGATGCGCGGCCTCCTTCGCGGGCTCCGACGTTGTGATCAGCGTCTGCTTGATCCGCCTCGCCGCATTGGCATGCGTCATCAGTTCAGGGATCCACACGGTTTCGCGGGTCTTGTGCTGGCAGGCGAAGATGCGCACGCCGCCGGGCGCTTCCGCGGTCGGCCAAATGAAGGTGCGGAATTTTGCTGCCGACACCGTACCGTTCGGCAGCGTCACCGGCCGTTCGAAATCGGTCGGGCCGATCGGCGTGAGGCCGCGTGCGCGGATCTCCTCCGCGCCGGCTGCGGAATCGACCGCGGTGAAGGCGATGCGCTCGATGCCTTCGCCGCGCTTGTCGAGGAAGGCGCGCGCGGGCGCGTTGTGCTCGGTCGCAGCCAGCACGCCGAGCAGCTCCATATAGTCGGGGTCGAACATGATGGTGTAGTTGCCGGTGCCCATATGGGCACTGTGGGTGCCGCGCGGCGAGACGGTGAAGCCGAGCTGCCGGTAATTCTCGGCGGCCTTGTCGAGGTCCTGAACCATGACCACCGCGTGGTCGATACCGATGACGTTCTTGAGGGCCACTGTTCTTTCCCCGCGACAATTGCAAACTGACTTTGCGTCCGCATCGGCGGCCCGCTGGCCTTGTCTACGCCGGATGGGCGGTCAAGTCATTTTCAAATCGACGGGAAATGCGGAATTTCATTCCGCGAAATGCGCGGTCGACGCGCGTTGGCGTCAGCGCGCCTGCTCGATATAGGCGGCGAGGATGGCGCGCTCCTCGCTGGTCATCTCGGTGATGTTGCCCGGCGGCATCGCACTGGACCACGCCGCCACGCGGCCGATCAGGCGGATGTTGCGATGGATGTGCTCGGGCGCTTCGAGCAAAATGCCTTTGGGCGCGGTCACGATGCCGGCCCAGACCGGTTCGGCCGCGTGGCACATGCTGCAGCGGGACATCACGATCTCCTCGACATTGGCGAGCGTCGGCTGCGCCGGCAGCGCGCTTGTCTTGACCTCGCGCGGTCCAGCGGCGGAGAGGAAGAGGATCGCGATCACGCCGGCTGCCGCCACGCCCCACACCCACCACGGCGATCTGCGCCCGGCATGCCGCTCGTTGAAGAAGTGGCGGATCACGGGGCCGAGGGCCAGGATGATCGCGACGATGATCCAGTTGAAGCGCGTGGCGTAGAGCAGGGGATAGTGATTGCTGATCATCAGCACGACGACGGGGAGCGTCAGGTAGTTGTTGTGAACCGAGCGCTCCTTGCTGGCTTTGCCGAGCTTGGGGTCGAGCGCCTGGCCCGCGATCAGGGCGGCTACGATCTTCTTCTGGTTCGGGATGATCAGCGCGAAGACGTTGGCGACCATGATGGTGCCGATGATCGCGCCGATCTGATTGAAGGCGCCGCGGCCGCTAAGCACATGGGTAAAGGCGTAGGTCAACGCGACCAGGAACAAATAGCCGCCGATGGCAAAGGGTAGCTCGCGCTGCGCGAGCCCGCTGCGGCAGGCGGCCTCATAGAGCAACCATGCCAGCGCAAGACTGCAGAAGCTGAACAGCCCCGCCTGGAATGGCGTGAGGTCGAGGATCGACTTGTCGACCAGGAACAGGTCGGCCTCGAGATAATACACCACCACCATCAGTGCGAAGCCGGACAGCCAGGTGGTGTAGGCCTCCCATTTGAACCAGGTGAGTTCGTCCGGCATCTGGCTGGGCGCAACCAGATACTTCATGATCCGGTAGAAGCCGCCGCCATGGACCTGCCAGGCCTCGCCCTGCACGCCGTCCGGCAGGTCGGTCTTCGGCTTCAGGCTGAGATCGAGGGCGATGAAGTAGAAGGAACTGCCGATCCAGGCGATCGCCGCCACCACGTGCAGCCAGCGGAGCAACAGGCTCGCCCACTCCGATATGATGGATCCCCACATGATTACCCCATCGGGTGCGACCCGGATGCCGCAGCTTTGATGACCGCAACCGGCGGCCACGCCCTTACAATGTGTCGCACCGATCTGCCGCATTTTCCAGTACGATGGGCTGCGGCTGATGCACATCGTGCGGGCATGAGCTGACGTGGGATTCGGCAGGCGTTCGACCTGCGGCAGAACGTTGTGTCGATAAGCATTGACGCTTGCGATAGGCAGGCCGGGAGGAAGACGACGTGAAAAACAGGATCTCGACTGCGGTGATGTCGGCGGGATTGCTGGTCGCGATTGCGGCTGGCGCGCAGGCCGAGCCGGTTCTCCAGGGCAATGACGCCTACGGCGATTGGCGGGCCGACAAGCCCGGCACGGTCAGGTTGATCCGGCCGCAGGATCTGGTTCGGCCCGGCGCCACCCGGTCGGTTGCGAGTACGTCGTATGTGGTGCCGCGTCCGCCGGAGGCCGCGCTCCACGTGCCGGCAGGCTTCAGGATCGAGCTGTTCGCCGAAGGCCTGCGCGCTCCACGCATCGTGAGGGTTGCGCCGAACGGTGATGTCTTCGTCGCGGAGACGCGTGCCGGCAACATCCGCGTGCTGCGCGCCGGCGAGGGCGGCAAGGTCGCGACCAACGAGATGTTTGCCAGTGGCCTCAGGCGGCCGTTCGGCATCGCCTTCTTCCCGAACGGAGACAATCCGCAATGGGTCTATATTGCCAACACCGACAGCGTCGTCCGTTTTCCTTATCAGGCCGGCGATCTCAAGGCGCGCGGCAAGGCGGAGACGATTGTGGCAAGCCTGCCGCGCGACGGCAGCCATTCCACCCGCGACATCGTCTTTTCGCCGGACAACAAGCGCATGCTGGTTTCCGTCGGCTCGCTCAGTAACGTCGCCGAGGGCATGGGCAATCCACCAGGCGGGTTGGATGCTTGGTCGAAGGCGCAGCCGCTTGGCGCGGCCTGGGCCAGCGAGACCGAGCGCGCCACCGTTCTGGCCTTCACGCCCGATGGCAAGGAGCGGAAGATCTATGCCACCGGCATCCGCAACTGCGTCGGCCTTGCGGTCCAGCCGCAGACCGGACTGCCCTGGTGCTCGACCAACGAGCGCGACGGCCTCGGCGACGATCTCGTCCCGGACTATGTAACGAGCGTGAAGGAGGGCGCGTTCTACGGCTGGCCCTGGTTCTATATCGGCGGCAACGAAGACCCGCGCCATGAAAATGCGCGGCCGGACCTCAAGGACAAGGTGACGGTGCCTGATGTGCTGATCCAGCCGCACTCGGCCTCGCTGGGCATGACCTTCTATCAGGGCACGCAGTTTCCATCCGAGTATCAGGGCGACGCCTTCGCGGCCGAGCACGGCTCCTGGAACAGGTCCAAGCGCACCGGCTACAAGGTGATCCGCATCAAGATGAAGGACGGCAAGCCGACCGGCGAGTACGAGGATTTCGTCACGGGGTTCGTCGTGAATGACACGGAGGTCTGGGGAAGGCCGGTCGGCGTTGCCGTGGCGAAGGATGGATCGCTGCTGGTGTCGGAGGACGGCAACGGCACGATCTGGCGGGTGACAAGCGCGCCGCGATGACGGGTTTTCTTCGCCTCTCCCCGCGCGCGGGGAGAGGCCGACGCGCGCAGCGCGGCGGGTGAGGGGGAGTCTCCGCGAGTCTATCTGTCACCGACCTTGCGGAGAGTCCCCCTCACCCCGACCCTCTCCCCGCAAGCGGGGAGAGGGGGAAGGAAGGACCTACCCCCGCCTCACGCTCGCGCCGCCATCCACCGGCAGCGTCACGCCGGTGATGAAGTTCGCCTCATCTGAGGCCAAAAACAGCGCGGCGTTCGCGACGTCCCACCCGGTGCCCATCTTCTTGCGCAGCGGCACCTTGCTGTCGCGCTCGGCTTCGACTTCGGCGCGGGTCTTGGACCATTCACGGGCGCGGGTGTCGACGGCCATCGGCGTGTTCATCAGGCCCGGCAGGATGACGTTGGCGCGGATGCCGTATTCGGCATTCTGGTAGGCGAGCTGTTCGGTGAAGGCGATCATCGCCGATTTCGTCGCCTTGTAAGCGACGTAAGGATAGGTCGTGATCGCCGCCATCGAGGAGATGTTGATGATCGCGCCGCTTCTTTGCGCGCGCATGATCGGGATGACTTCCTTCGCCGCCAGAATGCAGCTCTTCAGATTGATGGCGACGACGCGGTCGAACGCCTCCTCGGTGATTTGAAGCAGCTCGGCATCGCCCCCGGACAGGCTGACGCCGACATTGTTGTGCAGCACGTCGATCCGGCCCCAGCGCGCCTGCGCGTCCGCCACCATCGCCTTGATGTCGGCGGATCTGGTCACGTCGGCCTTGAAGGCCGCGGCGGTGCCGTGCGTCGCCGCGATCAGGTCGACCGTTTCCTGCGCCGACTCCAGATGATGATCGACGCACAGCACCCTGGCGCCTTCGCGCGCGAAGGTGAGCGCCGTGGCGCGGCCATTGCCCATGCCTTCGCCGGGGCTCTGGCCGGCGCCGACGACGATCGCAACCTTGTCCTTCAAGCGCATCTCACTTCACTCCCGGGATCGGGTACTGCTGGAGTACCTCTTTGTAATACGGTTCGTTGTCGATCTTCATGGTGGCGAGAACGCGCACCACGCCGCAATAGAAGGCAATGGTCAGGACGAGATCGACCATGTGCTCGTCGGACAGGTGCTGCTTGATCTCGGCGAAGGTCGCGTCCGACATGGCGAGCTCGCGCACCATCTCTCGGGCGCCTTTCAGGATCGCCCTGGCCAGTGGCTCGAGCTTCGACGGCTTGCCCTCGGTCTCCGCCATCAGGCCGGCGATGTCCTCGTCGGTGACGCCGAACTCCTTGCCGATCTTCACATGATGGGTGAATTCGTATTCCGATTTCTCCATCCAGCCGACCTGGAGAATCGCGAGCTCGCGCAGGCGCGGGTCGAGCTTGCTCCTGAAGCGGATATAGCCGCCGATGCCGTTGAAGGCGCGCGCCATCTCCGGCGAGTTGACCAGCAGCTTGTGCAGATTGGTGTTGCGCTTGAGCATGTCGCGATATTCGGGCGCGACCTGGTCGGCCTCGAGATAGGGCAGGCGGGCCATTGCTGGTTTCCTTCAGTGTTCTTGTGACTCGCGTTCGGGGGCTTGCAGCGTGACGCCGCCGTCGACGACCAGCGCCTGGCCGGTGATGTAGCGGGCAAAATTGCTGAGCAGGAATTTGACGGCGTGGCCGACGTCCCAGCCGGTGCCTTCCGTCTTCAGCACGGAGGCCCTGGCCCGCTGCGCGCGAGCCTGCTCGCTTATGCCGCGGGCATAGACCATCGGCGTGTACATCGGCCCGGGGCAGATGCAGTTGACGCGGATGTTGTCGCGGCCGTGATCGACCGCCATCGCGCGCGTGAGACCGATGATGGCGGCCTTCGAGGTCGTGTAGGTCGTGAGCCCGCGCGGCCTGAGCGCCGAGATCGATGAGATGTTGACGATCGCGCCGCCCCTGGCGGTCTTGATCATGGCGGGAATCGCATGCTTCGACAGCAGGAACATGGTCTCGACATTGACCTGCATGACGCGGCGATACTGCTCGGGAGTCTCGTCGACCACGCTGCCGCGGCTGCCGATGCCGACATTGTTGTCGAGGAAATCGAGCCGGCCCCAGCGGTCAAGCGCGGCCTCGACCAGTGTCCTGCAATCGGCTTCGCTGGTAACGTCGCCGCCATGCGCTGCTGCCGTGCCGCCTTCGGCCGCGATCATCTCGACGGTGCGCTCGGCGAGCTTGAGGTCGCGATCGGCCACCAGCACGTTTGCGCCGGCGCGGGCGAGCAAAATTGCTGCAGCGCGGCCGTTGCCGATGCCGTCGCCCGCGGCGCCGCCGCCGCTGATCAAGGCGACCTTGCCGGCGAGGCCGGCATCGTCCTCAGGGCCCTGCATGTCGTTTCATCCCGCTGTTTTTTGGTGACGATAGCAACGGGGGGCAGGGGTGAGAAGGCCGGCCGTCCCGCGCAGATGTCATTGACATCGCACGGAATTGCATGCCGCCGCGCGGGATCGGGCGGTTCTGGAAGACAGCTTCCGGAACCGTCGCCATACAACTGCGTTTGTTGCGGGGAGATTTTCGCGTTACGCTTTCCGTCGGGGCTTCCCAATCGCCAGCGGTGTATCGATGAATCTGCTCGATCCACAAGGGCCGGTGGCTGTCGCCAACAGCACCATCCTGGTCGATTCCGTCTTCATCATGCTCGTGATCGTGGTGCCGACCATTTTCGCGATCCTGGCGTTTGCGTTCTGGTTTCGCGCCTCGAATCCGAAGGCGCATTACCAGCCCGACTTCGTCTATTCCGGCCGCGTCGAAATGGTGGTGTGGGCGATTCCCGCGCTCACCGTGATCCTGCTCGGCGGTGTCGCCTGGATCGGCTCGCACCAGCTCGATCCCGCCGCGCCGGTGCCGGGCACGGGCAGTCCGGTCCGCATCCAGGCTGTCTCGCTCGACTGGAAATGGTTGTTCATCTATCCGGATCAGCGCATCGCCACCGTCAACACGCTGACGGTGCCGGCCGGCGCCGAGCTGAATTTCCAGCTGACATCGTCGAGCGTGATGAACACGTTCTTCATCCCGCAGCTCGGCAGCATGATCTACACCATGAACGGCATGGTGACGAAGCTGAACCTGCGCGCCGACAACGAGGGCAAGTTGCAAGGCCTTTCGGCGCATTTCTCCGGCGACGGCTTTCCCGACATGATGTTCGACGTCAACGTGATCTCGCCACTCGCTTTCCCGGACTGGGTCGCGACCACGGCGAAGACCGATGCCGTGCTGAACGAGGAGAGCTACAAGAAGCTGATGCAGCAGGGCATCGAGAAGGGCAGGCCGACCTACCGGCTCGACGATCCCCGGCTGTTCGACCTGATCGCGACCCAGCACATTCCGCCAGGGCCCGGCCCGGAGCTGATCTCCGATGCCGGCAGGCCGCACAGTGGAGGCCACGATGCTCGGTAAGCTCGATTGGTCGGCGATCCCGTTCGACCAGCCGATACCTCTCGTCGCGGGTGCCGTGGTGCTGGTCGCGATCCTCGGCGTGCTGATCTGGGTCGTCGTGAAAGGGCATTTGCCGTATCTCTGGCACGAATGGATCACCAGCGTCGATCACAAGCGCATCGGCGTGATGTACATCTTGCTGGCTTCGGTCATGCTGCTGCGCGGCGGCAGCGACGCCATCATGATGCGGATCCAGCAGGCGATCGCCTACCAGTCGCAAGGGTATCTGCCGCCGGAGCATTACAACCAGATCTTCTCGGCCCACGGCACCATCATGATCTTCTTCGTGGCGATGCCGTTCGTGATCGGGCTGATGAATCTGGTCGTGCCGCTCCAGCTCGGCGTGCGCGACGTCGCGTTCCCGACCCTCAATTCCGTCGGCTTCTGGCTGACCGCGACCGGAGCGCTGCTGGTCAATCTCTCGCTCGTGATCGGCGAGTTCGCCCGCACCGGCTGGCTCGCCTTTCCGCCGCTCTCGGGGCTGTCCTATTCGCCCGGCGTCGGCGTCGACTACTACGCCTGGTCGCTCCAGATCTCCGGCGTCGGCACGCTGGTCGCCGGCATCAACCTCGTCACGACGGTGCTGAAGCTGCGCACCAAGGGCATGAACTATCTGCGCATGCCGATGTTCTGCTGGACCACGCTTGCCTCCAACCTCCTGATCGTGGCGGCCTTCCCGATCCTCACCGCCACGCTCGCGATGCTGCTGCTCGACCGCTACCTCGGCTTTCATTTCTTCACCAACGAGGCCGGCGGCAACGTCATGATGTTCATGAATCTGATCTGGGCCTGGGGACATCCGGAAGTCTACATCCTGGTATTGCCGGCCTTCGGCATCTTCTCCGAGGTGGTGTCGACCTTCTCAGGCAAGGCGCTGTTCGGCTATCGCTCGATGGTGCTCGCGACCATGGCGATCTGCGTCATCTCCTTCATGGTCTGGCTGCACCATTTCTTCACGATGGGCGCTGGCCCCGACGTCAACGCCATCTTCGGCATCGCCAGCATGATCATCGCGATCCCGACGGGGGTGAAGATCTACAACTGGCTGTTCACGATGTATGGCGGCCGCATCCGCTTCGCGACGCCGATGCTGTGGTCGGTCGGCTTCATGGTCACCTTCATCATCGGCGGGCTGACGGGCGTGCTGGTCGCGGTGCCCCCGGCGGACTTCATGCTCCACAACAGCATGTTCTTGGTGGCGCACTTCCATAACGTCATCATCGGTGGCGTGCTGTTCGGCGCCTTCGCCGGCTTCGAGTACTGGTTCCCGAAGGCGTTCGGTTTTCGTCTCGACGAGCGCTGGGGCAAGCTGGCGTTCTGGTTCACCTTCCTCGGCTTCTACGTCACTTTCATGCCGCTCTACATTGCCGGAATGCTGGGCATGACGCGGCGCCTGCAGCATTACGACGTTGCGGCGTGGCGGCCATGGATGATCGTGGCAGCGTTCGGCATGGCCGTGCTGACGATCGGCGTGATCTGCCAGATCATCCAGCTCGTGGTCAGCATCCGCAACCGCGAGGCGCTCCGCGACCGCACCGGCGATCCCTGGGACGGCCGCTCGCTGGAATGGGCGACCTCGTCGCCGCCGCCGGTGTTCAACTTCGCCTTCCATCCCGACGTGCGCGGCGAGGATGCCTATTGGGACATGAAGGCCCGCGCCCAGCAGCAATCGCTGGGGCATGAGAAGCCCGAATATCATGACATCGAGATGCCCCGGAACTCGCCGACCGGTTTCATCTGCGCGTTCTTCGCCACCATCATGGGCTTTGCGCTGATCTGGCATATCTGGTGGATGGTGATCCTGGGCGGCATCGGCGCGTTCGCGACCTTCGTCGTGTTCGCCTGGCGCGACCATGATGAATACGTCATTCCGGCCGAAGAGGTCGCTCGCATCGACCGCGTCAATATCGAGGAGCGGCGCAGCCTCGTCAGCATGGCGGGAGCGATCTGATGTCGATGACCGCAACTGCCGGCCGCGCGCATGCCGATCCCCATCACATCGGCGTCGTCGTCGAGCATCCGGGACCCGCGTCGAAGCGGATCGTGACCGCCTACGGCTTCTGGGTGTTCCTGCTCTCCGACATCGTGATGTTCTCCTGCTTCTTTGCGGCCTATGCGGTGCTGCACGGCCAAACCGCCGGCGGCCCGAGCGGCGCGGAGATTTTCGAGCAGAAGAACGTCGCGATCGAGACGGTCTGCCTGCTGCTGTCGAGCTTCACCTGCGGCATGGCCAGCATCGCAGCCGATGTCCGCAACCGGTTCTGGTTCTACCTCGGCATGGCCGTGACCTGCGTGCTGGGAATTATCTTCCTCGTGATCGAGTTCCGCGAGTTCGCCGACCTCATCGCGCGCGGCTATGGCCCGACGCGTAGCGCGTTCCTGTCGTCGTTCTTCTCGCTGGTCGGATGCCACGGGTTGCATGTGTCGGCCGGCGTTCTGTGGCTGCTCACCATGATGGCCCAAGTGTTCGCCAAGGGATTCCGTGCCGATGTCCTGCGCCGGATGATGTGCTTTGCGCTGTTCTGGCATGCGCTCGATATCATCTGGGTCGGAGTCTTCTCCGTCGTTTACCTGCTCGGGAGTGCCGTATGAGCGATCAGGCGCATGTACCGGCCGGCCACGACCTCGCACCGGGCGATGAGGAGCAACACAGCGTCGGCGCGCGCATCCTCGGCTACGTGGTCGGGCTTGTCCTCGCGCTGCTGCTCACGGCAACGTCGTTCTTCATCGCCGGGACCGATCTGGTCTGGCAGCCCTCCATCCCCGTTGCGCTGATCGTGCTGGCGATCGCGCAGATGGGCGTGCATCTGGTGTTCTTCCTGCACATCACGACGGGCCCCGACAACACCAACAACGTGCTGGCGCTCGCCTTTGGCCTTCTGGTCGTCTTCCTGGTGGTCGGCGGGACAGTCTGGATCATGGGGCATCTGAACGCGAACATGCCGCCGATGGACCACATCATGCAGATGCGCCGCTAGGGCGCGGGTCAAAAAAGAAGAGCCGCTTGTTGTGACAAGCGGCCCAAGTCTAGGGAGGAAACGCCCGAGCAAGGCAATCGGCCAAAGCCGGATTGCTGCCAAGGAACGCTCGCGCAAAGCGCTTGCGTACACATATAGGTGTAGCAACTCCGGATAGAGTTCAATTCCGGATCAATACTGTCTCCGGCTACCGGTCACATCACCGTGACGGGCGTCCTCATTTGGGCCGGCGGCAATTGTAGGCCTTGCGGAAGCCGGCGGCCTGCGCGTCGTCCTCCGAGCAGAACCAGCGGTCCGGCTTGGTGGTCGCGGGATAGCTCGGGCAGCCCCTGAGATGATAGATGCCGATATTGCCGGTGACGCGTGCGCGCACGGCGAGCTTGCCCTTGATGCTGCAGTTCGGCGGCATCGTCAGCTCGTCCGGAAACAGCACCGCGCGGATTTCCTTGTCGCGGTCGGCGCGGCAGGCGGCGCCCAGCAGCGCGCCGTCCTTCTTGCCCGTGCGGAACTCTTGCGGTGCAACAAAGCAGCCCTTCCAAATGCCGGCTGAGGCGGTTTTGGCTTCGGTCGCGGCGGGCTTGACGTTCGCCTTGATCGGTTCGCGGGCGATGGCATAGCCAAGCTTGACCAACTGCTCGTTCAACGTGACCTTGTCGCCCTCGGCCGTGCAGATCGCGCGGTGGCGTTTGCCAAAACTCTTTTCCGGACCGACATCGTCACAGCGCACGGTGCGTTTGTTGATCAGCTTCGCCAGCTGGTCGCGGGCCTCGACGCCGCAGGTCCAGGGATCGGCGTGATCGTCGATGCAGACCTGGTCCAGCTCGGGCGCGTCGACGCCGTCGAGGCGGTAGGTGACGTCGCCGAGCTGGATCGAATTGGCGTCCCGGACGGTCGCAGCCGCCGTTAGCGCGGAGGCAGGTCCGGAAGCCAGAAACCCGGACAGAGCGAGAAACGAAACAAGCGCGAAAGCGCGGGCGGCGGCAAATAAATTCCCAAAGGACATAACTTCTCGCTATCGATGGCTCAGGCGCCTCGTTCCTAGCATCCGGACGTCGCGATACCAATGGTCTGCGCCCAGCGAAGTGCGACATTCCCGCGCCAGCCTTTACTCTTCGGCCGGTCTGCCCCTATCGTTCGGCACGATAAACAAGCCTGCGCAGGCCGAATCGCCCTTGAAGCGGCGAGGGCGGGAGGAAGAAGCTTCGATGAAAGAGCCCGTGGACGTCCTGATCATCGGCGCCGGCGCTTCAGGCGCGGCGGTGGCGTGGTCGCTGGCCGAAACCAAGATGCACATCCTCTGCCTGGAGCAGGGCGGCTGGATGAACCCGGCGGAATACCCCAGCACGGGCCGCGACTGGGAGGCCAAGTTCTACGGCGAGTGGTCGTCGAGTCCGAACGTCCGCGGCCGTCCCGAGGACTATCCGATCAACGACGACAATTCGCCGATCAAGGTCGTCAACTACAACGCGGTCGGCGGCTCGACGGTGATGTACACCGCGCACTGGCCGCGGCTGCATCCCTCCGATTTCAAGGTAAAGACGCTCGACGGCGTCGCTGACGACTGGCCGATCGACTACGACGCGCTGACCCCCTTCTTCGAAGAGAACGACCGCATCATGGGCACGTCGGGACTATCGGGCGATCCGCTGTCGCCCCTGACGCATCCGCCGATGCCGCAGCAGCCGATGGGATTGACGGGCGCGATCATCGGCAAGGCCATGAACACGCTCGGCTGGCACTGGTGGCCGTCGGACACGACCGTCGCGACGATGGATTATGAGGGCCGCGCACGCTGCATCAATCTCGGCCATTGCACCCCCGCCTGCGCGCAGGGTGCGAAATCATCGACCGACATCACTTATTGGCCGCATGCGGTCCGCGCCGGCGTCGAGCTGCGCACGCATTGCCGGGTGCGCGAGATCACCACCGACGAGAACGGCATGGCCTCTGGCGTCGTCTATTACGACAAGGATGGCGTCGAGCAATTCCAGCCGGCGCATGTCGTGATCATCGCCTGCAACGGCGTCGGCACGCCACGCCTGCTGCTCAACTCGAAATCTGATCGTTTCCCCAACGGCCTTGCCAATTCGTCGGGCCTCGTCGGCAAGAATCTGATGTTCCACCCCTATGCGCAGATCTACGGCTACGTGAAGGAGCCGACCGATAGCAACCGCGCCCCGCCGACCTGCCTGTGGAGCAAGGAGTGGTATGACACCGACCTGTCGCGCGGATTCGTGCGCGGCTATGGCGTCCAGTTCGTGCGCGGCGCCGGGCCGGTGTTCGAGGCTGTCGTCAGCGAGCAGAAGGGCATCCTGCCCTGGGGCGAGGATCACCACCGCGTCTTCCGCAAGCTCAATGGCCACCGGCTGGGTTTCTCGGCGATCTGCGAGGATCTGCCGGAGGAGCACAATCAGGTCACGCTCGATCCGGTGCTGAAGGACAGCCACGGCATTCCCGCGCCGAAGATCAACTACACCATCAGCGAGAACAGCCGGAAGATGATGGAGCATGCGCTGGCGCGCGGGCGGGAGATTCTCGAGACGGCGGGGGCGACCGACATCTGCGTCAACTCGCCGATCCCGTGGGGCGGCTGGCATCTGCTCGGCACCGCGCGGATGGGCACCGATCCCGAACGCTCCGTCGTCAACGAATGGGGCCGCACGCATGACGTGAAGAACCTCTTCATCGTCGACGGCAGCATCTTCGTCACCTCGGGCGGCGTCAACCCGACCTCGACCATCCAGGCCCTCGCGCTCTACATCGCCGACCAGATGAAGCAGCGTCTCGCCAACTTGTTCGATTGAGGCCGTCATGTTTGAAAGTCATCAACTCACGCGTACTCAACGCGACGACCTCCGCACCGTCGCAGCAATGATCGTGCCCGCCAGCGACGAGTACAAGGTGCCCGGCGCCGACGATCCCGCGATCCAGGCCGATATCCTTGCAACGCTCGGCCGCGACGCCAAATTGGTGACGGCGGCGCTGGACCATCTGGCGCGGCTCGCAGGTCAGCCGCTCGCTGAGCTCGATGCCGCGAGGCGCGATGCTGTGGCGCAGGAGTTTCGCAAGCACGGCGGCGCGGCGGCCGCGACGCTCGTTCGCGTGGTGCTGCAATGCTACTACCGCGACGACCGCGTGCTGCGTTCGCTCGGGCTCGAGTTGCGCGCGCCGTTCCCCCAAGGCTATGTGCTCCCGGATGGCGACTGGTCGCTGCTCGACCCGGTCAGGGAGAGGGCCGGCACGCTGCGGCGGGCGCCCTAGCCACCTGGGCAGTCCAGCCTTGCGCCCCAGGCGGGTCCCTTGCGCGGGACGGAACAGGCCACCATCTGTGTGAGCCTCAAGGACTATTGCCATGCTGGATTTCACATCAGATATCGCCGATGACACCGTGTCATCGCGAACGACGCCTGCTGCCCCGGTCGATGACCGGGCCTTGCTGGACGCCTATTCCAATGCCGTGATCGACGTCACCGACCGCGTCGGCCCTGCGGTCGTGCGCGTCGAGACCGGGCCGAAAGTGCCGAACGGCCGCGAGCGCGGTGGGCTCGGCTCGGGCATCGTGATCTCGCCGGACGGGCTCGTGCTCACCAACAGCCATGTGGTCGGTGCCTCCAAAGAGATCCGGCTACGGGACGTCGAGGGACATGTCGGCGATGCCCGGGTGCTCGGTGTCGATCCCGACACGGATCTGGCGCTGCTGCGCGCCAACGGCGTGCGCGACTTGCCCTATGCCGCGCTCGGCAACTCCAAGACCCTGCGCCGCGGCCAGCTGGTGATTGCGATCGGCAATCCGCTCGGTTTCGAATCGACCGTGACCGCCGGCGTGGTCTCGGCGCTGGGGCGCTCCATCCGCTCGGTGAGCGGGCGCACCATCGAGGACGTGATCCAGACCGATGCCGCGCTCAATCCCGGCAATTCCGGCGGGCCGCTGGTGTCGTCGAATGCCGAGGTGATCGGCATCAACACCGCCATCATCAATGGCGCGCAGGGCATCTGCTTCGCGGTCGCCAGCAACACCGCGCAGTTCGTGCTGTCGGAGATCATCCGCCACGGCTATGTCCGCCGCGCCTATGTCGGCGTGGCCGGACAGACCGCGCCGGTCCCGCGGCGGCATGCGGTGCTGGCCGGCGTCGAGAACAAGATGGGCGCGCTGCTGATGCAGATCGAGCCCGGTGGTCCGGCGGCGAAGGCGGGCTTGCTACCCGGCGACGTCGTCATCAAGCTGGACGGCGTCGAGATCAACGGCGTCGACGATCTGATCCGCGTGCTCGACCGCGACCGGATCGGCCGGCGGCTCGCCATGGACGTGCTGCGGCTCGGCCGCCTGCGCGCGATCGACATCGACCCGATCGAGCGCAAGCCGGCCCGCTAGCATTGGGCAGGCGAGGCGGGGTATGACGGTGTCATGCCTCGCCTCCGGACCCTTGCCGCATGATTCCGGCACACGAGACCTACGACGTCATTGTCATCGGCGCGGGCGCCGGCGGCATGACGGCTGCGGCCGTTGCGGCTGCTGAAGGCCTGCGCGTCCTGGTGATCGAGAAGACCGCGTTCGTCGGCGGCACCACGGCCTGGTCCGGCGGCATGGTCTGGATCCCCGCCAATCCCAAGATGAAGGAGGCGGGGCTGTCCGACAGCATCACGGACGCCGTCCGCTATCTCTCAGGCACGGTACCCGAGCCCGCCAATGCCGGCTTGCGCGCCGCCTTCCTTGCGCGGGGGCCAGAGGCGGTCACCTGGCTCGAAGCCAACACGGAGCTGCGCCTCCAGCCGGTGAAAACCTATCCGGATTATTATCCGGAGCGGCTGGGCGCGACATCAGGCGGACGCGTGCTGGAGCCGGTCGCGTTCGACGGTCGGCGGCTGGGCGCGCATTTCGCGCGGCTGCGCGCGCCGCTGCCGGAGTTCACGCTGTTCGGCGGGATGATGGTCAATCGTCTCGACATTCCGCATCTGCGCGGGGTCGGAAAGTCGCTGCAATCGACCCTGCGCGCGGCGCGGCTCGTCTCGGAATACGCTTGGCAGCGGCTGCGCAGCCCGCGCGGGACGACGCTGCATCTCGGCAATGCGCTCGCCGCGCGGCTCTATGCGTCGCTGCTGGCGCGGCAGGTCGAAATCCTCTTCAGCGCGGACGTCGACGACTTGTCGATGCAGGGCGATCGCGTCAGCGGTGTCGTCATTCGCCATGGCTCGCGCGATCGCCCGATCGCCGCGCGACGCGGTGTGGTGGTCGCAACCGGCGGCTTCTCGCACGACGCGACCTTGCGCAAACGCTTCTTCCCGCCTGCGGCTGGTTTCGTCTCGGCGACAAGCACGTCGGGTACAGGCGACGGGCTTCGGCTTGCGGCCACGGCCGGTGCCGTGCTCAACACGGAGGCGACGAGCCCGGCCTATTGGGTGCCCGCCTCGCTGTTCAGCCGTGCTGACGGAAGCCGTGGCGTGTTCCCGCATACGGTCACCGATCGCGCCAAGCCCGGCGTGATCGCCGTCAATGCTGCGGGCCGGCGCTTCGTCAACGAAGCGCTGTCGTACCACGAGTTCGTGCTCGCCATGCTGCGCGACGGCAATGGCGAGCCGGACCGGCCATTCTATCTGATCTGCGACCGCCCGTTCCTGTGGAGCTACGGCCTTGGCCGCATCAGGCCATTCACGCGTGGCGTGCGGCGCTATGTGGCGAGCGGTGAGTTGATCGAGGCGCCTGACATCGCGCAGCTTGCAGCGAAGATCAGCATTAAGCCATCCGTGCTTACCGCGACGATTGCGAGCTACAACGTCGATGCGAAAGAGGGGCGTGATCCCGAATTCGGCCGCGGCAGCACCATCTATCAGCGTCATCTCGGCGACGCCGCTCACAAGCCCAATCCCTGCGTCGCGCCGATCCTCGGCGCACCGTTCTTCGCGATGCGCATCTATCCGGCCGATCTCGGCACCGCGATCGGCATGAAGGTGGATGCGCAAGGACGCGTGCTGCGCGAGGACGGCACGCCGATTGTCGGCCTCTATGCCTGCGGCAACGACATGGGCTCGATCATGAACGGCAACTATCCCGGCCCGGGGATCACGCTCGGGCCGGCGCTGACGTTCGGGTATATTGCGGGGAGGCATCTGGCGGAGGGGATCGAAGCGCCGACGACGCCGAGCGTCGCCACGACGTCGGTCTAGCCATCCTCACCACTGTCATGCCCCGCGAAAGCGGGGCATCCAGTACGCCGCGGCCTATCGATTGAACCACAACCGTCTCGGAGTACTGGATCGCCCGGTCAAGCCGGGCGATGACACCGGGTGTGTGGCCCGGCCGTCCCACAACCTCGTCATTGCGAGCGCAGCGAAGCAATCCAGAAATCCCGCCGAGGCGGCAGTCTGGATTGCTTCGTCGCAAGGGCTCCTCGCAATGACGTGTGGAGAGAGCGGGCGTCTAACCGCTACTCCGCCGCCGCGGCAAAGCGGCTGTTCTCCAATTCCGCTTCCAGCCGCGCCTTCTCGGCTGCCGCCAGCTTGATGTTGGCTTCCTTGACGTGGCCGAAGCCGCGGATCGTCTCGGGCACCCGCGCAAGCCGCGCCAGCATCGGGATCTGCTCCGCCTTCAGCCCGGCCATCCGCTGATCGATCATCGCCAGATAATCCGCGACCAGCTTCCGCTCGGTCCGCCGTTCCTCGGTGCGGCCAAACGGGTCGAACGCGCCGCCGCGCAGGAACTTCAGCTTGGCCAGCACGCGGAAGGCGTGGAGCATCCAGCCGCCGAACTCCTTCTTCTGGAGATGCCCGGTGGTCTTGTCGCGCTGGGCGAAGATCGGCGGCGCGAGGTGGTACTTCAGCGTGAAGTCGCCGTCGAACTTCTCCGACACCTTTTTCGCGAAGCTCCCGTCCGTGTAGAGCCGCGCGACCTCGTACTCGTCCTTGTAGGACATCAACTTGAACAGGTTCTTTGCAACGGCTTCGGTCAGCTCTTTGGAGGCGGGCGAGGCGGCGTTCTCCGCCTTGCGCACCTTGGCCACGGCCGCGAGATAGCGGTCGGCATAAGCCTTGTCCTGATAGCCGGTCAGGAACTCGGCGCGCGTGGCGACGACGTCGTCGAGCGACTTCGTCGGTGCGGAGGCCCGGCTCTTGAACTGGAGCACGCTGCGGACCCGCGACATGTCGTGGGCGGCGAGGCGGCCCCAGGTGAAGGCGAGCTTGTTCATCTCGATCGCGGCGCCGTTGATCTCGATGGCGCGCAGCAGCGCCTCCAGCGACAGCGGGATCGCGCCCTTCTGGAAGGCGAAGCCGAGCATGAAGGGATTGGTCGCGATGCTGTCGCCCATCAGCGCCGAGGCGATGCCGGTGGCGTCGATGATGTCGAGGTTCTTGTCGCCGACGGCGTCGCGCAGCACAGTCTGCATCGTGCCCATCTCGAAGTCGAGGTCGGGATTCTGTACGAAGCTGGCGGTCGGCTGCAGGTCGGCGTTGATATAGGCCTTGGTCACGCCGCGCTCGGCGCGGCTGAGCGCGGTTGGGCCGGCCGAGACGATCATGTCACAGCCGAGGATGACGTCGGCGCCGCCAGTGGTGATGCGCACCGCGGAAATGTCCTCGGGCTTCGCTGCGATGCGGACATGGCTCATCACCGCACCGTTCTTCTGCGACAGGCCGGTGAAATCCAGCGCCGAGCAGCCGCGGCCGTCGACATGGGCCGCCATGCCGAGCAGCGCGCCGATGGTGATGACGCCGGTGCCGCCGATGCCGGTGACGAGGATGTTGTACGGCGCATCCAGCTCGCGGGCAGGCGGCAGCGGCAGATCGGCGAACAATTGCCCGGAATCGACCGCCGAGGTCTTCATGCGCTTGAGCGTGCCGCCATGCACGGTGACGAAGCTCGGGCAGAAGCCCTCGACGCAGGAAAAGTCCTTGTTGCAGTTCGATTGGTCGATCTGGCGCTTGCGGCCGAACTCGGTTTCCAGCGGCTGCACCGAGACGCAGTTGGAGGCCTGCGAGCAATCGCCGCAGCCTTCGCAGACCAGCTCGTTGATGAAGGCGCGCTTGGCAGGATCGGGATAGAGCCCGCGCTTGCGGCGGCGGCGCTTTTCCGCGGCGCAGGTCTGGTCGTAGATCACGACCGTGAGGCCCTTGATGTCGCGCAGCTCACGCTGCACGGCATCGAGCTCGCGGCGGTGATGGATGGTGGCACCTTGCGGGAAGTAATTTCCTTGCGGGTATTTGCCCGGATCGTCGGAGACGATCGCGAGCCGCTTGACGCCTTCGGCCCAGACCTGATGCGCGATCTGCGCGACGTTGAAGGCGCCCTCGGCCGGCTGGCCGCCGGTCATCGCGACGGCGTCGTTGTAGAGGATCTTGTAGGTGATGTTGATGCCGGCGGCCGATGCCGCGCGAAGGGCAAGAAGCCCGGAATGGGTGTAGGTGCCGTCGCCGAGATTTTGGAAAATGTGCTGCTCGGTAGTGAAGGGCGACTGTCCGATCCAGTTCACGCCCTCGGCGCCCATGTGCGAGATCAGATCGGTGCGGCGGGTCGGCATGCTCAGGGCCATGCCGTGGCAGCCGATGCCGGCCATGGCGCGGCTGCCTTCGGGCACCCGCGTCGAGGAATTGTGTGGGCAGCCCGAGCAAAAGAACGGCGTGCGCGCGAGCTTGATCTGCGTGCTCGTGGTGACGGGAGCGTCAAAGGCCTCCAGCCGGGCGAGGCGCTGCTCCAGCACCGGGCTGTGATGGCCGAGCTTGCGCAAGCGCGCCACCAGCGCCCCCGCGACGATGGTCGGCGTCAGCTCGCCCTCGCTCGGCAGCAGCGGTGCGCCGCGCTCGTCCCGCTTGCCGGTGACGGTCGGACGCTTGGACGCATCGATGTTGTAGAGGATGCGCATCAGCTGGTCTTCGATGAAGCCGCGCTTCTCCTCGACCACCAGCACGTCCTGAAGGCCTTCCGCAAAGCGCTTCGCGCCGCTTTCCTCCAGCGGCCAGGTCATCGCGACCTTGTAGATGCGAAGGCCGAGGTCCTGCGCGTCCTTGTCGGTAATGCCGAGGTCTGCCAGCGCCTGGCGCAGATCGAGATAGGCCTTGCCGGTCGCGACGATGCCGAGCCGGGCCGGCTTTGAATCGAGCACGATGCGGTCGAGCTTGTTGGCGCGGGCGAAGGCCTGCACCGCGGCCATCTTCGGGCCGAACAGGCGCTTCTCCGCCTCCAGTGGCGGATCGGGCCAGCGGATGTTGAGGCCGCCGGGCGGCATCTCGAAATCGTCGGGGAGCAGGATCTTGATGCGCTCGGGATCGCTGTCAATCGAGGCCGAGCTCTCGACGGTCTCGCTGATCGCCTTGAAGCCGACCCAGCAGCCGGAGAAGCGCGACAGCGCAAAGCCGTAGAGGCCGAGATCGAGATAGTCCTGGAGCGTTGCCGGGTTGATCACCGGGATCAGCGCCGCCGCGAACACCTGCTCGCTCTGATGCGCCAGGGTCGAGGACTGGCAGCCGTGGTCGTCGCCGGCGAGCGCCAGTACGCCGCCATTGAGCGAGGTGCCGGCCGCGTTGGCATGCTTGAGCGCATCGACCGAGCGGTCGACACCGGGGCCCTTGCCGTACCAAATGCCGAACACGCCATCGACCTTGGCGCCGGGAAACAGGCCGACCTGCTGGCTGCCCCAGACCGCGGTCGCAGCCAGATCCTCGTTCAGTCCGGGAACGAAGGCGATGTCGTGCTGCTGGAGGTGCGCCTTCGCGCGCCACAGCGCGTGGTCGTACATTCCGAGCGGGGAACCGCGATAGCCCGAGATGAAGCCGCCGGTGTTGAGCCCCTGGAGCCGGTCGCGTTCGCGCTGCAACATGGGCAGGCGGACCAAAGCCTGCGTGCCGGACAGGAAGATCCGCTTCGATTCGAGCCGGTATTTGTCGTCCAGCTCGACCTGCATCAGCGTCATTTCAGGAGTCCTCGTCTCTTGCTCGGCGTGGGGTTTGCGCTGCGGGAGGGATAGCGGCGGCGCGGCGCGAATTGTGACAGTCAAAAGCATGCACGGGCGAAGTCAATATCGCTGGCCGCATCCGTGGCGCTCCTGCTAGTCATGGCTTCCAGTGGAGAACATCATGGCCGCAAACGCATTCGACACCGCGATCACCGAGACCGCCGAGGCGCTGATCGGGCCGTGGCGCCAGCCGCGCCAGATGCTGCAAGCGCAAACTTACGATGCGCATGCGTCGATCCACGATGACACGACCGCGCAGAAGCTCGGCTTCAAGGGCGGCACCATCGAGGGTCCGACACATTTCAGCCAGTTCGCCCCGCTCGGTGCGCGGCTGTGGGGACAGGCCTGGTTCGAGAGCGGATGCCTCTCCGCGCATTACCGCAGCGTCTGTTACGAAGGCGAGGAGGTGCAGGCGATCCTGTCGAACCGCTGCCCGGCACGAGCCAGTGCCAGATCCAGATCGTCAAGCGCGACGGCACCGAGGTGCTGCGGGGCACGGCCTCGGTCGGCGAACCGCAGGCCGCAACCGCGCTCGAGGCGCGCCTCGGCGAGCTCAAGCCGCTCGCCGATCCCGTGATCCTCCGCGACGTCAAGGTGGCGCAGACGAGCAAGCGGCAGACGGTGCGGATGGCGTTCGACCAGAACATGGGCGACCTCTATCCGTTCTCCCTCCGGCAAAAGCTCGCCGTCATCACCGAGAACTCGCCTTATTATTCCAGCGCGGACAATCCGTGGGGCAGGGCCGTCATCCCTATGGAGATGCTGAGCGTGCTGTTCCAGTACCGCTCCAAGGACGAGCCGTTGCCCACGAAGGGTCCGGCGGTCGGCCTGTTCGCCGACCAGGAGATCAGGCTGATCAAGGGTCCGCTCTTTGTCGATGAGGCGTACGACGTCGAGCGTGAGGTTGTCGCGCTCTCCGGCAGCCGCCGCACTGAAAGCGCCTGGATGAGGACGCGCGTGTTCGACAAGACGGGCAGGGTGGTCGCGACCATGCTGCTCAACATGGCGACGCTGAAGGAGTCGTACGCGCGGTATGAGGAAGAGTATCGCCAGCTGTATGGAGATACTGGCCGCTAAGAAGCGAGCTTTATAGCCGCTCATCCTTTGGGCAAATGCACGTCGCAAAGCCGTCGCACAGGGAATAAGCAGACGTCGATCGCCGACGTAACCTTCTGACTACGCAACGAATTCCCGCGCTACCTGCGCCCCACCGCAATTGTACACAATGGCACGGCGCTTGCAGAACTCCTCGTAAAGCGAGTTCTCGCGAGGGGCGGGCGTCATGTTGAACTCAAGCAAGCCGACACTGGGCGTCATCAGCGCCGAGCCCGAGCCGATCAGGCTCGACTGGTCGTCGACCGCGCTTCTCATCATCGACATGCAGCGCGACTTCATGGAGCCCGGCGGCTTCGGTGAGACGCTCGGCAACGACGTCAGCCAGCTCGCGCGCGCGGTGAAGCCGATCGGCGCGGTGCTGAAGGCGGCGCGCGACACCGGCATGCTGGTGATCCACACCCGCGAGGGGCATCTGCCCGATCTCTCCGACGCGCCGCCGGCAAAGGTCGAGCGCGGCGCGCCATCCTTGCGCATCGGCGATCCCGGCCCGATGGGGCGCATCCTCATTCGCGGCGAGGCCGGCCACGACATCATTCCCGAGCTTTATCCGCTCGACAGCGAAGTCGTGATCGACAAGCCCGGCAAGGGTGCGTTCTACGCCACCGAGCTCACGGATGTGCTAGAGAAATACGGCATCGAGAATTTGCTGGTGTGTGGCGTCACCACCGAAGTGTGCGTCAATACCACCGTGCGCGAGGCCAATGACCGCGGCTATCGCTGCGTCGTCATCTCGGACGGCTGCGCATCCTACTTCCCCGAGTTTCACGAGATGGGCCTGAAGATGATCAAGGCCCAGGGCGGCATCTTCGGCTGGGTCGCGAGCTCAGCCGCTGTCTTGGAGGCAATGCAGGTTTCGACCACACAGGGGTAACATCATGAGCACATTGACGGGGATGGCCGGCAAATCCGAGTTCAAGCCGGCACTATGGACATCGGGCGACTGGAACGCGTTCTTCGGCTTCGGCACCAACATCCTCGTCAACATGCTGGTGCTCACGGGCCTGCTGCGCTTCGTCCTGAAGATGCCCGATAGTCTCGTGTTCGGCCGCATCCTGCCCGCGCTCGGGCTGATGATGTGCCTCTCCACCTTCTACTACGCCTATCTCGCCTATCGCCTCGCGCAGAAGACCGGCCGCAACGATGTCTGCGCGCTTCCATCAGGCGTCAGCGTGCCGCACATGTTCATCGTCACCTTCGTGATCATGCTGCCGATCACGATCAAGACCGGTGACCCGCTCAAGGGCTGGTCCGCGGGCCTGGTCTGGGTGTTCTTCCAGAGTTTTATCCTGATGATCGGCGGCTTCATCGCGCCATTCATCCGCAGGATCACGCCGCGCGCGGCGCTGCTCGGCACGCTCGCCGGCGTCTCCGTCACCTTCATCTCGATGCGGCCGGCGCTGGAAATGTACATGACGCCGCAGATCGGCCTCGTCTGCTTCGCCATCATTCTGCTGAGCTGGTTCGGCGGCGTGAAGTACTGGCGCGGCATTCCCGCAGGTCTCGTCGCCATCGCGGCCGGCATGATCATCGCCTGGGGCTCCAACCTGTTCGGGCTCGGCCTCGGCGGATTGAGCATCGCGGGCGTCGGCGCTGCCTTCGCCAATTTTGGTTTCTCGGTGCCGATCCCGGCCGTGGGCTACGTCTTCTCCGGCTTCGAATTCCTTGGCATCATCCTGGTCACCGCCATTCCGTTCGGCATCTATGACCTCGTCGAGGCCATGGACAATGTCGAAAGTGCGGAAGCGGCCGGCGACGAATATCCGACCACGCGCGTGCTTACCGCCGACGGTGTCGTCAGCCTGATCGGCTGCCTGATGGGCAATCCCTTCATCAATGCCGTCTATATCGGCCATCCCGGCTGGAAGGCCATGGGAGGCCGCATCGGCTATTCGGCTGCGACCGGCATCATGGTGGTGGTGCTGGCCTGGTTCGGCATCATCTCGGTGCTGCTGGCGCTCGTGCCCGTCGTCGCGATCTCGCCGATCCTGCTCTACATCGGCATGCTGATCGGCGCGCAGGCGTTCCAGACCACGCCGGTCAAGCACGCGCCCGCGATCGTGCTGGCACTGACCCCGCATCTCGCCGCCTGGGCGAAGCTGCAGATCGACACCATGCTGGGTTCGACCATGATGGCGGCAACATCGATCGGTGGTCTCGCTGCCGACAAGGCAGACGCAGTCAAGGCCGCTGCGATCGCCGCACTGCCGCAGCAGGGCGTGTTCTATCACGGGTTGGAGGTGATGGGTGGCGGCTCTATCCTCGGCGGCCTCATCCTGGGCGCGATCGGTGTCTTCATCATCGAACGCGACTTCGAGAAGGCATCCGCCTTCGCGCTCGTCGGTGCGGTGCTCACCTATTTCGGCTTCATGCACGGCGAAGCGGTGGGTATCGGCGGCGGCTTCGGTGTCACGCCTGCGGTGGCGCTCGCTTACGCCGCGATGGCGGCCGGCCTGTTCGCGGCGAGCAAGCTCGGCGCCGGCGAACCATATGCCGCGCATCCGGAGATGCACGCCGCACCGGCGGAGTAGGCCGGGTCAACAGAAGTCTGCGGACGGGCGGCGTCGCGTCGCCCGTCCGCATTCTGCGTCGGCCAACAATTACGCGTTGGATTCCATACTCACCAAAACTTCCCCGGCTATGATCTCGGGGTCTCCAAGGTCGAGGTCGTGCAGGCTTGCCTTAACGAAATCCAGCACTTTGTCGTTCGCCGCATTGGCGCTTTCGCGATCCTTGAATATCATCACAGCGACGCCGACGCCTTCGCCTCCATCCAGTACATAATAAGATCTGAAGCCGGGCGATTCCCTTAGGATGTGACCGATGCCGCTTTTGGCGCGGCGAGCAGCATCCGCAACCGAACGAACCTTGGTGTACTTTCGAACGAACATGTACATCAGGGCACCCATGTGTCTCAGTTCCTGCCCCACGCATCAAAGCATATGAGGACGCTGCTGGACTAGGGCTACTTCCGCGAGGGGGCGCAGGCGCACTTGTCGGGGGAGACTTCCGGCGCGGAATTTACCCGCCCTTGACCGCTCCCGCCGTGAGCCCGGCGACGATCTGCCGCTGGGCCAGCACCGTCAGCAGCAGCACCGGGAAGGTGACGATCAGTGCCGCCGCCGCCAGCGGGCCCCAGCTCAGCTGGTCGAACGAGATCATGTTGTAGACGGCGACGGGCAAGGTGCGGGTCTCGCGCCCCGCCAGCACGATGCCGAACACAAAATTGTTCCAGGAGAAGATCACGGCGAGGATGAAGGCGACCGCGATGCCGGGCTTGGCGATCGGAAGCGCGACGTGACGAAAGACCTGCCAGCGGCCCGCGCCGTCGATGAGGGCGGCTTCCTCCAGCTCCATCGGCGTCGTCTCGAAATAGCCGATCATGATCCAGATCACGATCGGCACCGTCACCACGAGATGGATGATGATCTGCGGCACCAGCGTGCCGAGCAAGCCGAGCCACTGGAACAGCAGGAACAGCGGGATCAAATAGGACAGGCCTGGTGTGATGCGGGCGATCAGGATCACGATCGCGGATTTGTGCGCGGCCATGCGCGCGATGCCGTAGCCGGCGGGTACGCCGACAATCAGCGCCAGAAACGTCGCGCTGCCCGTCACGATCAGGCTGTTGATGAAATAGGTCAGGAAGCGGTTGGAGGCGAGCACGTCGGCATAGTTCTTCCAGGCGAAACGCTCGGGGATGAACACCGGCGGGTAAGCGGCATTGTCGACCTCGAACTTGAGCGACAGCGAGGCCATCCAGAGGAAGAACAGGATCGCCGGCGACACGATGATGAACACCGAAAGCCACAGGCCGATCCTGCCGATGATCTGACGCAGGTTGATTTGGCTCATGCGCCCCTCGCGATCTCGGTCCACAACATGCGCTGGCGGGCATAGAGCATCACCGCTGCGAGGGCGACGATGAGGAGGAAGAACACCACGGCGATCGCCGAGCCGTAGCCGAGGTCGTAATAGGTGAAGGCGACGCTGTAGAGGTAGATGTTGATCGTCTCCGATGCCGAGCCCGGTCCTCCTTGTGTGATCGCGAAGATGATGTCGAAACTCTTCACCGCGTCGATCATGCGGATCATGCCGGCGATGAACAGGAACGGCATGATCAGCGGCAGCGTGATGAAGCGGAACACCTGCCAGAAGCTGGCGCCGTCGATCTGCGCGCTTTCATAAGGCTCGGTCGGGATCGCGGCGAGGCCGCCGAGCACGATCAGCATGACCAGCGGCGTCCATTGCCAGGTCTCGACCAGCACCAGCGAGGGAATGACGGTTGCGGGGTGGAAGACCCAGAGCTGCGCGGGGATTCCGACCAGCGACAGCAAATAGTTCAGCACGCCGAGCTGCGGATGGAACATCATGGTCCAGACCAGCGCGATCGCCACGGGCGTTGCCATCATCGGCATGATGAAGACACCGCGCAGAAAACCGCGGCCGGCGAATTTCTGGTGAAACACCACCGCCGAGAGCGTGCCGAGGACCAGCGGCAGCACCACCGACAGCGCCGTGTAGACCAGCGTATGGCCGACCGCTTCGAGAAAACGGGGATCGCTGGTCAGCCGCAGATAGTTTGAGAACCCGACGAAGGTGGTCGGCGAGCCGACCTTCCATTCGTTCAGGCTCATCCAGATGGTGAAGACCCACGGGAAGATGATGATCGCGAGTACGACGACCAGCGCCGGCACCACGAACGGCCAGTAGGACGGCGGCCGCAACTCCTTCTCCGGCGCGGCACCCGATTGTGCCGCGGCCGGAGTCGACTGTGTCAACGCACTCACGCTTTTTCGCTACGCTCCAGGATCGGCCGAAACTGGTCGTGGGCCTTCTTCAACTCCGTAGCAGGGTCGGTGCCTGCGAGTGTCGAGGTGATTGCAGCGCCGACAAGATCGCGGAATTCGGCGACCGGGATGATCACGGGAAGGCCGAGCTTGCTGATCTTGGCGGAGTCGATCACTGACTGCAGCCACTCCTTGGGCATCTTCACGCCGCTCTGGACTTCGGTGTCGTTCAGGATCGAGTTGCGGAAGGGCACGCCGCCGCCGGCCTGCAGCAGCCGGGCGCCCTGTTTCTTTGAGACCACCCACTGGCAGAGCAGATAGGCGGCTTCCTTGTTCTTGCTCGCCGCGGCAATGCCGATGCCGTCGCCATAGGTGGCCGAGTACTGGCCCTTCGGTCCGGCAGGGACCACTGTGTAGCCGACCTTGCCGACGACACGCGAAGCGGCCGGATCCTCCAGCGGCGGCGCCCAGCCGACGCCGTCGATCCACATCGCGGAGCGGCCTTGCGTGAACGAGGCCATCGACTCCATCCAGTTGAAGCCGGCGACGCCGGGCGGAGCGACCTTGGTCAGCAGCGTCTGATAGAGCTTTGTCGCCGCGACCGCCTCCGGGCCGTCGGTGAGGATGTTGCCCTTGGCGTCGAGGAATTCGCCGCCATAGTTGAGGAAGAAGTTGGTCCACAACGTCATGTTGGCGTTGCGCAGGCCGCGCCCGACGAAGCCGTAGGTACCTTCCTTGGTGTCGGTGAGTTTTTCGGCGGCCACGACCATCTCGTCGAGGGTCTTGGGGACGGCGACGCCCTTCTTCTGGAACAGCTCCTTGTTGTAATAGAGGATGAAATAGTCGACCGACCAGGGCAGCGACAGCATCTGGCCCTTGTCGTTCTTGGCGTATTGCAGGCCGGCGGCCGAGAAATCGCTCTCGACGAGATCGGGCGCGGTCAGCGCCGGATCCTTCATGAAGGGCGTCATGTCGGCGAGCCAGCCGGCTTTCTCGAACTGCCGCTTCTGCACGTGATAGCTGAGATGGACGACGTCGAAGCTCGGCCGGCCCGAGGTCAGCTCGATCACCACTTTCTGGCGCTGCTGCTGCTCGGGGATCTGTTCGGATTCGACCTGGATGCCGGTGAGCTCGGTGAACTCCTTGATGTTCTTTTGCAGGTTGTCGCCGCGCGGACCCTTGGCGAGGATCACCTCCAGCTTGGTCCCGGCATATTTCTTCCAGTTGACCTCGGCGCGCGCCGGCAATCCGGTCAGGCTGAGCGCGCCGGCCGCGGCGGTGCCTGTCAACAGCGTACGGCGCGAGATGTTGTGGTTGGCCACTTCAAGTCCCTCCCTTAGAGTCATTTTCTTTGGAAGCGATACTAGCGGCCGCGCCACGCCTGCCTAGTCCTAATCTTGAGGACTCAGGGACGCACGGCCGGCGCTTCCATCGGCAGGCCGTGCGCCCGCGACATCAGGAAAAGTTCGAGCGCGACCAGTTCGGGCGAGCCGTAATCATAGGCCTGGGCGCGGACGCCGGTCATGCAACTGCGCAACCGGCGCTCGATCGACCCCAGCGTCTGCCACTCAAGGCGGTAGAGCGGATAGCCGGTCGGCTGCCCCTGCGTGATCGGCGCGCCCGCAAGACGCTTGTCGAAATTGTCGTCGTGGCAATTGGTGCAGGCGAGGTTGAGCTGGCCCTCGCGCTGCATGAAGAGGTCGCGGCCCTGTTCGACAAAGGGTTTTAGCTGCGGATCATCGCCGGCGGTGATCGCGACGCCGCGGGACTGGTGGGCGACGAAGGCGGACAGCGCCAGGAGGTCGCGGCTTTCGTAGGGGAGGGCCGTCGCCTGCTGATGATCTACGCGACAAGAATTGATGCGCTGGTCGAGCGTGACGGGACGCGCCAGTGCCTTGTCGAAGGCTGGATAGCGTGCCGCGACGCCCTTCATGCTGCTGCGTGCATCGCCATGGCAATCCGCGCAGGCCTTGTCGGCACTGCCGGCCTTCTTCGTCCAGAGCGCCTCGCCGTCGAGCACGAACAGCATGCCGGGATTGGACGTGTCGTCATCCTGCATGGCGCGGGTATCAGGGCCCATGAAGGAATAGCCGGACCGGCGCGCATCGGGCGGGATTTCACCGGCGAGCAGGACAGGGGCCGTGGCGAGCAGCGTTGCTGCCGCTATCGCGCGCCAAATGGTCATTCGACCGTGATCGATGCGGACGCGGTTGACGAATAGCCGTTGTCGCCGATCCATTCAAACTCGAACTTGCCGCTCTCCTTCGCGACCGTGAAGAAAGACAAATACGGGTTGGCCGCAATCGCCGGAAACAGATCAGCGCGAAAGATCTCGGTGCCGTTGTAGCGGCACGAAAAGCTCGTGATGATGTCGCGCGGCACCAGCGCGCCGTCCGCGGTGTGGCGGAAGCCGGTCTCCATGATGTGCGAGGTCAGCGTGCGGATCTCGATGATGTCGCCGCGCTTGGCCTTCGAGGGAACGTTGATGAGCGCGGCCATCAGTTCATCTCCTCGGTGCAGGCGGCGAGCGTCACGACGACATCGGCGGCGACCTGCCAGAACGTGTCGTCGGACAGGCGCGCGATTGCCACCACCTTCTGGGTGTCGGCGAGCCGGATCCGGGTCGAGACCTGGGCGCGTCCGGAGGACGAAGTGAGATGGAAATTGCCGATGTTCGGCTGCGGGTTCTTCTCGTTGAAGACGTGGATGCTCTTGACGTAGTCGTCCGCCGTCATCGGACTTGCGACGCTCACCGTCATCGGCACCGTGTTGCCGTTCTCGACCAGCGGCGGAATGTCGAGCTTCACCCTGCCGTTGCGTATGGGCGCTTCGCCGACGACGTTGCGGATCGCCGTGGTGAGCATCGCCGGCGTTGCCTCGAGCGGCCGCAGCGTGACGATCGGGATCGTCCCGGCGGCCGTGACGCCTCCGGCAAGGCTCAGGAATTGTCGTCGCGTGGTTGGCATGCACCTAGTCCCGAAGCGTTGCAAGAAAGGCCACGATGTCCTCGATCTCCGAGGCCGACAATATCGGCTTGCCGGCGAAATTGCGCCCGACGCGCACCAGGCCGTCGTTGCGATAATAGGACGGCATGATGGTCTCCGGGTTGAAGCGCGACGCATCGACCAGCCGGAGCCGCAACTGGCTCGCCGTCCAGCGGTTCCCGGCGCCGGCGAGATCGGGCGCGAGGTCGCCCTGGAACCGCGTTTCCGGGAAGGGGCCGGAATGGCAGAGGATGCACGTGGTCGCGCGCGCGAGCACCAGCGCGCGGCCGCGCGCCGCATCGCCGGGCGCAGCGGTGAGCGACTCGGCAATGCCATCGCCGGTGACCTTGTAGGGCACAAGCTCGTCCGCGCTCGCAGCGCAGGCAAGGCTGGCGGCGATCAGCGCCGCAATATGGAGGGATGCCCTAGCCAAAGGTGTCCGCCGCAATGGTTTGAAACCAGCGTTCCGCCTCGGCGGCCTCGCGGGCGCGCAGTTCGCGCGGTGCGTCGACCGGGCTCGTCGCGCCGCCCTCGACCTCGGCAAAGATGTCGCCCCTGGGCTGGTAGTTGCCCGCGAGGGAGAAGCCGTAACCGGGCGCGACGGTGTTGTAGCAGACGCCGGTCAGTCGCGGCGCCTCCGGTGCGCGGCCCGCGAACAGGTTGACGATGGCGGCGGCGCAAGCCTTGCCCTGCGCGCTCGCGGCCGATGCCGATTTGGGGATGCCGCCGCCGAGGCAGGCGTCGCCGATGACGTGGATGTTCTTGACGCGTTTTGACTCGAAGGTCACGGGATCGATCGGACACCAGCCGGTCGCATCCGTAGCGCCCGCGATCTCGGCAACGCGCCCGGCGCGCTGCGGCGGGATGATGTTGGCGACATCAGGCGCGTAGTTACCGAACTCTGTGACGATGGTCCGGGTCGCCGGATCGACCGAAGTGACGCGGCCGCCTTGCGATAGCGCCACGCGCTCGATCATGTCGCCGTAAAGCTCTTTCCACGCCTTCTCGAATAGCCGCTGCTGCGAGAAACTGTCCTTGGCATCGAGGATCAGCACCTTCGAGCGCGGCTTCTTCGTCTTCAGGTAATGCGCGATCAGGCTGGCCCGCTCGTAAGGCGCCGGCGGACAGCGCGAGGGATTGGCGGGGATCGCAATGGCGACCGTGCCGCCGTCCGCCATTGCTTCCAATTGTCGTCGCAGCAACATTGTCTGCGCGCCGGCCTTCCAGGCGTGCGGCATCTTCTCCGATGCGGCCTCGTCGTAGCCGGGCAGGCCCTCGAAATGAAAGTCGATGCCGGGCGACAGCACGAGGCGGTCGAAAGGCAGCGCAACGCCATCGGCCGTCATGACGCTGCGCAGCTGCGGCTCGATTGTGGTGACAGTCTGGCTGATCACGGTGACGCCCTCGGCGGCGAGCTTGTCATAGCTGAACTGCTGCGCCTCGATCTCGCGCAGGCCCGCGATGACCTCGTTGCTGAACGGGCAAGAAGTGTAGACCGCATTGGGTTCGATCAGGATGACTTGCAAGTCTCCCTGCGTGCGCTTGAGCGCGCGGGCGCAGGCCGCGCCGCCAAAGCCGCCGCCGACCACGACGACGCGGCCCGCCGATTGCGCGCGCAGGATCGAAGGGATGGCGAGGGATGTAGCCGCGACGGTGATGCCGAGGACGGCATTCCGCCGCGTCACCGGCACATTCATGTGTCTTGTCCGGAAAATTGCCGCGGCGGCCATTGTGGCCGCCGCGGCGCTCTTTTAGGCGAAGGTGATGTTCTGGTCGCGCAGCGGCACCGAGCGGATGCGTTTGCCCGTCGCCGCGAAATAGGCGTTGAGCACCGCCGGCGCCGCAACGCCGATGGTCGGCTCGCCGACGCCGCCCCAGAACCCGCCGCTCGGCACCATCACCGATTCCACCTTCGGCATCTCGTTGATGCGCATCGAGTTGTAGGTGTCGAAGTTGGTTTGCTCGATCTTGCCGTCCTTGACGGTGCAGCCGCCGTAGAACAGCGCGGAGAGGCCGTAGACGAAGGAGCCCGCGATCTGCCGTTCCACCTGCGCCGGATTGACGACGTAGCCGGGATCGGTGGAGGCGACGATGCGATGGACCTTGATCTTGTTGCCGTCGGTCACCGAGATTTCGGCAGCGCCGGCGACATAGCTGCCATAGCCCATGACCTGCGCAATGCCGCGATAGACGCCCTTCGGCGCGGGCTTGTCCCAGCCGATCTTCTCGGCCACGGCATTGAGCACCGCCAGATGCTTGGGATGATTGCCCATCAGCTTGCGGCGGAATTCGAGCGGGTCCTGGCCTGCGGCCTGGGCCAGCTCGTCCATGAAGCACTCCATGTAGATCGCGTTGTGATTGACGTTCACGCCGCGCCAGAAGCCGGGCGGAACGTGCGGGTTGCGCATCGCATGCTCGACCAGAAGGTTCGGCACCGAGTAGCCGAACGCGGCCTCGCCTGATTGCGCGACGCCCTGGAATGCGGCCGGGTCCATGCCGTTTTGCAGCGCTTCGGGGCGCAGCGAGAACAGGATCGACTGCCCGGACAGGCGGTAGTGCAGCGCGATCAGATTGTTGTTGGCATCGAACGCGCCGGTCATCTTGCACTGGGTGATCGGGTGATACCGACCGTGCGCCATGTCCTCTTCGCGCGACCACAACAGCTTGATCGGCGTACCCGGCATCTGCTTGGCGATCATGACCGCCTGGCGGACGTAGTCGGTCTGGCCGCGCCGGCCGAAGCCGCCGCCGGGCATCACCTTGTGCACGTCGCACTTCTCCGCCGGCAGGCCGGACGCCTCCAGCACCGCCGCGAAGGCTGCTTCGCCGTTCTGCGTGCCGCACCAGACCTCGCACTTGTCAGCCGTGTAGACCGCGGTGGCGTTCATCGGCTCCATGGTGGCGTGGTTCTGGTAGGGATAGCTGTAGACGGCTTCGACCTTCTTGGCGGCGCCGGCAATCGCCGCCTTGGCGTCACCGTTCTTGTTGCCGACATAGGCCGGTTGCGCGTCGTCGAGGCCCTCGGCCAGCCACTTCGCAATCGACTCGCTCGAGACCTTGGCGTTCTCGCCCTCGTCCCAGACGATCGGAAGTGCTTCCAGCGCGGTCTTGGCGCGCCACCAGGTGTCGGCAACGACCGCGACCGCGGTATCGCCGACCTTGACGACCTTCTTGACGCCTTTCATGCCGGCGATCTTGGCCTCGTCATAGCTCTTCAGCTTGCCGCCGAACACCGGACAGTCCTTGATCGCGGCATTCAACATGCCCGGCAGCTTGACGTCGACGCCGTAGATCATCGTGC
The DNA here is from genome assembly GCF_024199855.1 of Bradyrhizobium sp. CCGB20. Taxonomy (NCBI): domain Bacteria; kingdom Pseudomonadati; phylum Pseudomonadota; class Alphaproteobacteria; order Hyphomicrobiales; family Nitrobacteraceae; genus Bradyrhizobium; species Bradyrhizobium sp. CCGB20. Next base: position 2,672,753 of record NZ_JANADN010000001.1, read on the forward strand.
CGGTGGTCTTGTCGGCGGTGTCGAGCCGCAGCAGGCCCTTGCCCGCGATGGTCCAGTCCTTGGGGTCCTTCAGCTTGACCTCGGCCGGCGGCGTCAGCTTTGCCGCGGCTTCGGCGACCTTGCCGTAAGTCGTCGTCTTGCCCGACGCCTTGTGGGTGATGACGCCCTTGGCAACGGTGCATTCCGAGGCCGGCACTTTCCATTCGTCGGCCGCGGCCTGGATCAGCATCACGCGTGCGGTAGCGCCGCCCTTGCGGACATAGTCCTGCGAGGAGCGGATGCCGCGGCTGCCGCCGGTCGAGAAATCGCCCCAGACGCGCTTGCGGGCGACGCTCTGGCCGGGGGTCGGATATTCGGTCGTGACCTTGGTCCAGTCGCATTCCAGCTCCTCGGCGACGAGCTGGGCGAGGCCGGTGAGCGAGCCCTGGCCCATTTCGGAGCGGGCGATGCGGATCACCACGGTGTCGTCGGGCCTGACCACGACCCAGGCGTTGACCTCGGGCGAGCCGTCGGCTGCGCGGACCACGGCGGGGCCGCCGAAGGGCAGGTCGAAGCCGATGGCGAGGCCGGTGCCCACGGCGGCGGTGCCGATGACGAAGGCGCGGCGGTTCATCCGGGGAGAAACATGCTTGTTCATGGGCGGCTCCTTACGCGCTGGCGATCGTGTGGATCGCTTCGCGCACCTGCTGGAAGGTGCCGCAGCGGCAGATATTGGTGATGGCCTCGTCGATATCGGCGTCGGTCGGCTTCGGCTTCTCGCTCAGCAGCGCCGCCACGGCCATGATCATGCCGCTCTGACAATAGCCGCATTGCGGAACGTCCTGGGCGATCCAGGCCTTCTGCACCTTGTGCAGCGTGTCGCCCGACGCGAGCCCCTCGATCGTGGTGATCTTCTTGCCTTCGGCCTCGCTGACCGAAACGCCGCAGGAGCGGATGGCGACGCCGTCCATGTGGACGGTGCAGGCGCCGCATTGCGCAATGCCGCAGCCATATTTGGTGCCGGTCAGGCCGGCATTCTCGCGGATCGCCCACAGCAGCGGCGTATCCGGCTCGACGTCGAGCGTAAAGGTTTTTCCGTTGATTGTTAGGTTTGCCATCGCAAGTCCCCTGATTGGCCCAATCCACCGATTGGACTCAGGGAACAATGTGTCCGGCAAATTGGAACTGTTCAAATCAATAGTCCGAGGGGGGCCATCGAAAATTCTCATGGGTGCGGGAAGATAGCGCACCGGGCGGTGTTGCGACCTCCCGCTCGGGCGCCGTCGGAACGCAGCCTGAGTGCCCCCTATCCATGAACGCCGGTCTATGGCCTGATGCGACGTTCGGGCGCGTTCCCGGCGTCGGAACAGGCCACAGTTTGTCCCTTTTGCCGGGGTGCAAGACGGCAACGCTTTGCTACACTGCACCCGAGTCAGAAGGAGTTCCATGAACGTGACGACCCCCTGCAACGTGCTGATGCTCTATCCGCTGTTCTCGGCAGAGTCCTTCTGGACCTTTGGTGAATCCTGCAAAGTGTTGGGCGTGAAGCGCCCTGCCGCTCCTTTGGGCCTGATCACCGTCGCCGCGATGTTACCCGAGAACTGGACGGTCCGGCTGATCGATTGCAACACCACGTCCTTCGGCGAGGAGGATCTTTCCTGGGCCGACGTCGTGTTTACCGGCGGAATGATGCCGCAGCAGGCCGACACGCTGCGCCTGATCGAAACGTGCCGTGCCGCAGGCAAGCCCGTGGTCGTCGGCGGTCCCGATCCGACCTCGAGCCCTCACATCTATGAGAGGGCCGACTTCCGGGTGCTCGGCGAGGCCGAGAGCGTCATCGACGACTTCATCGCGGCTTGGGACAGCGGCGCTCGCTCCGGCGTCTTCACGGCGCCGAAATTCCAGGCCGACGTCACCAAAACGCCGGTGCCGCGTTTCGACCTGCTCAAGTTCGAGGACTATCTCTATCTGGGTGTGCAGTACTCGCGCGGCTGTCCGTTCACCTGCGAGTTCTGCGACATCATCGAGCTCTACGGACGCGTGCCGCGCACCAAGACGATCGAGCAGATGTTCGTCGAGCTCGAGACGCTTTACCAGATGGGATATCGGGGCCATCTCGACTTCGTCGACGACAATTTCATCGGTAACAAGAAGTCGCTGCGGCAGTTCCTGCCCAAGCTCGCCGAATGGCAGCGCGCGCATGGCTATCCCTTCGAATTGTCCACTGAGGCCTCGGTCAATCTGGCCGACGACGCTGAATTGCTCGACTTGATGGGCGCGGCCAATTTCTTCGGCATCTTCGTCGGCATCGAAAGCCCGGATCCGGCGACGCTGGTCGCGATGCGGAAGAAGCAGAACACGCGGCGCAACATCGCCGAGAGCATCCACAAGATCTACGCCGCGGGCATGCTCGTCACCGCGGGCTTCATCGTCGGCTTCGACAACGAGAAGCTCTCGATGGCGGATGCGATGGTCGACTTCATCGAGGAGGCCGCGATTCCAGTCGCCATGGTCGGCTTGCTCTACGCCTTGCCGAACACTCAGCTCACGCGCCGCCTGGAGCGCGAAGGCCGGCTGCATCCAGGCCACGATCTCGCGCCGACCCTCGGCGCCGATCAGTGCACCAGCGGGATCAACTTCGATCCCGTCCGCCCGTTGCGCGACATCCTGACGGACTACAAGTCGGTGCTGGAGCGGGTCTACAGCCCGGCGGCCTATGCGGGCCGCATCGACAAGTTGATGACGCTGCTCGACCGGTCCAGACAGCGCTCCGAGCTGGCCGAGGGCGACATTCGCGCCAGGATCGGAGCGATGGAGACCGTGCACCGTGTGGTCACTGCGCTTCCCGAGGCGCGCGGACCGCTCTGGCAGACGTTCATGAACTGCGCCAAGCGCGACACATCATCGGCGCGGATCGCGGTGCAGATGATCGCGGCCTATGCGCATCTCGGGCCGTTCTCGCGCAAGGTGATCGAGGCGATCGACGGGCGCCTTGCTGCGCTCGACGACGAGGCTGTCGTCCCGGCGGCCGCGACGATCGACGCGACGGCGGCCCGGCATCTGGCCTGAGGGGCTACTTCACCGCAAGCCGCAGGAAGCTCATCACACTGCCGAGCGCGGCGAAGCCGGCCCCCAGCGCCAGAGCCACCGTGGCGCCTTCGTGGCCCGCGAGAGCAAAGCAGGCCGCCGCGAGCGCGGCGCCGGTCGTCTGTCCCGTCAGCCGTGCGGTCGCGACGATGCCGGAGGCGCTGCCGCTGCGGTGGGGCGGCGCGCTCGACATCACCGCTTTCATGTTCGGCGCCTGGAAGAAGCCAAAACCCATGCCGCAGATCACCATCCGCCAGATGATGTCGGGGATGGCAGGATTGGACGGGAGCATCGCGAGCAGCGCCATGCCGAGCCCGAGCAGCACGAGGCCGACGCCGCCGAGCAGGCCGACGGCGTGTCGATCGGAGAGGCGGCCGGCAATCGGCGCCATGATGCCGACCACCAGCGGCCACGGCGTCATGAAGAAGCCGGTCTCGACCTGCGAGCGGCCCAGCACGTCCTCGAAATAGAACGGCAGCGAGACGAAGGCGAGGCCCTGTACGGCGAAGGAGCACACGGCCGTCGCAGCCGACAGCGCGAACATCGGCCGGGCGAACAAATCGATCGGCAGCATCGGCGCCGGATGATCGGCGTGGCGGCGCGTCAGGATGAAGCCGAGCGCGAGGGCCGCGACCAGCTCGACGCCCACGACCGCCGGCGACAGATTGTGCGCGGCGCTGCCGATGCCCGTGATGAACAGCCCGAGGCAGGCGGATGCCAGGATCGCGCCCAGGAAGTCAAAGCCGTGATCGGCCCGCGGCGTCTTCGGCAGCATCGCAAAGCCGATCCCGATCGCGACGAGGCCGAAAGGGATATTGACGGCAAACAGCCAGGGCCATGGGCCGACCGCGAGAATGGCGGAGGCGACCGAAGGGCCGAAGGTGAAGGCGGTCGCGACCACCAGCGCGTTGTGGCCGAAACCGCGGCCGAGCATCCGGCCGGGATAGACGAAGCGCACAAGCGCCGTATTGACGCTCATGATGCCGCTGGCGCCCAGGCCTTGCAGCGTGCGCGCGACCAGCAGGCTGTCCAGCGACCACGCCACCGCGCAGAGCAGCGAGGCGATGGTGAACAGGACGAGGCCGCCGAGATAGATGCGCTGGTGGCCGACGATCTCGCCGAGCGCGCCGAGCGGCAGCAGCGTCGCCACCAGCGCAATCTGGTAGACGTTGACCACCCAGACCGACTGCTCCGGCGTGACGTGCAGGTCGGCGGCAATGGCCGGCAGCGCGATGTTGGCGATCGCGGTGTCGAGCGAGGCCATCGCCAGCGCGGTGAAGATCGCGGCGATCGCCCAGCGGCGCTGCGCGGCCGGCAGGCCGTCGGCAATGGGATGGTCAGGCTCGCGCGCGGCGGCAGGTAACGTGATTGTCATTGCGTTCGCGCATTGCTCCGGCGGCGTGGCTGAGGGGGCTTTTGGCATGTACTACGCCGAGGCCGCCTGCCACAGGCATATGCTTGCATGCTGTGTATGCGCGAAGGTCAGGCGATGATGCCTCGCGCTGGCGTATGATCGCGCGAGCTGCTGCAATTTCAGGGGATCGCCATGCAAATCGTCGTTCTGCCCGGTGACGGCATCGGACCGGAGATCACGACCGCGACATCGGGCGTGCTGCGCGCGGCCTCCGAACGCTTCCAGCTCAATCTGCGGCTGGAGGAGCACGCGGTCGGGCATGCGAGCCTCAAGCTATCAGGCACGACGGTACGCCCCGAGCTGCTCGACATCGTCCGCGCCGCCGACGGCCTGATCCTGGGCCCGACCGCGACCTTCGACTTCAAGGACGAGGCGCATGGCGAGATCAATCCGTCCAGGCATTTTCGCAAGAACCTCGACCTCTACGCCAATGTCAGGCCCGCGCGCACCTATGCAGGGCGGCCCGGCCGGTTCGGCGAGTTCGACCTCGTCGTGGTGCGCGAGAACACCGAAGGCTTCTACGCGGACCGCAACATGGAGCAGGGCAATGGCGAGATGCTGGTCACGCCTGATGTCGCGATCTCGCTGCGCCGGATCACGCGGGCGTGCTGCGAGCGCATCGCGCACGCCGCCTGCCGTCTGGCGATGAAGCGGCGCAAGCATCTCACCATCGTGCACAAGGCCAATGTGCTCAAGATCGGCGACGGCATGTTTCTGGACATCTGCCGCGCGGCGGCGAAGGCCTATCCCGGCCTCGCAGTCGACGACATCCTGGTCGATGCGATGATGGCGCATGTCGTGCGCAACCCCGATCGCTTCGACGTGATCGTCGCCACCAACATGTTCGGCGACATCCTGTCCGATCTCACGGCGGAGCTTTCAGGCAGCCTCGGCCTCGGCGGCTCGCTCAATGTCGGCGACCGTTACGCGATGGCGCAGGCCGCGCACGGCTCGGCGCCCGACATCGCCGGGCAGGACGTCGCCAATCCGGTCTCGCTGATCCTCTCGACCGCGCTGCTGCTCGCCTGGCATGGCGAGAAGACCGGCGCCGTGCGCTACGAGGAGGCGGCACGTGCGATCGAGGCGGCGGTGGCGAAGGCGCTTCGCGAGGGCAGGGCGACGCGGGACGTCGGCGGCAAGCTCGGCACGATCGCAGCGGGAGCGGCGATTGCGGAGATCTTGCAGGCGGAGTGAGGGACTCACGCGTCCTTTTTCTTGGGCCTCAAAACAAAATGTCGAAAAACAACCCCATGCACAGTAGAACGCCCCTTGATTGATAAGGGTTTTTCGAACCGCGTCGCGACGACATTCGCAGTCGTGATCACGTTGACCCGTCGGGCAAAACACTGGCAGGATGTGATCGTGGCAGTGATCGCGAAACGTTCGGTATGTAGGGTGGGCAAAGCGAAGCGTGCCCACCATTCGCAGTGAGGATAAAATGGTGGGCACGGCGCGCAAAGAGCGCGCCTTTGCCCACCCTACGGCACCGATCGGCTCAGCCCCTAGAACTGATACCGCCTCAGCCCCCCATCCACCGGGATCACCGTCCCCGTGATGTACCGCGCCACCGGCGATGCCAGAAACACTGCAAGCGCCGCGAGGTCCTCCGGCTCGCCCCAATAGCCGACCGGGATCTCTTCTTCCGCAAAGCGCTCGCGATAATCCGGCGGATAGTTGCGGCGGATCTGTTCGCTCATGATGCGGCCGGGCGGGATGCAGTTGATGGTGATGCCGTGCTCGCCGATCTCGCGCGACAGGCCCTTGGCCCAGGCGTGCACGGCGGCCTTGGCGGCGAAGGCGGCGTTGAGGCCTTCCGGCTCGGACTTGCCGGTGATGTTGACGATGCGGCCCCATTTGCGTTCGATCATCTGCGGCAGCAGTGCATGTGCGATGCGGCGGTAGCTGGTGAAATTCAGCGCGATCGCCTCGTCCCATTTGCTGTCGGGCGCATCGACCGGCAGCGGGCGGCTGCCGCCGGCATTGTTGATGAGGATGTCGACATGGCCGAGCTCGCCCACGGCGAAGGCTGCGATCTTCTCCGCCGCGTCCTTTGCCATCACGTCCTGCTCGAACGGCGTGATCAGGCCGCCGCCGACTTCGTTCACAAGCTCGGCAAGCAGGTCGGTGCGCCGCGCCACGCCGACGACGCGGACGCCTTCTGCAGCGAGGCCCCTGGCGATGGCGCGGCCGATGCCGATGCTCGCTCCGGTGACGACTGCAGTTTTCGATTTGAGCCCGAGGTCCATGGTCACACGCTCTCTTGTTTGCTTTTTTGCGTATTGCTGTTCGTTTCCTGCCCTGTCCCTGTCAGGTGATTTGCCCGACCGGGACGAGCAGTGGTAACCAACAGCCATCGCGAAGGAAACACGAAAAAGAAAAGGCGCCGAACGATGGTCTGGGATCCGCAGCAATACTTGAAATTCTCCGGCCACCGGCTCCGGCCCGCCGTCGACCTGTTGATGCGAATTCCGGATGTCGGCCCGCGCACCATCGCCGATCTCGGCGCCGGCGCTGGCAACGTGACAAAACTCATCAAGGAACGCTGGCCGGATGCGAGCGTGACCGGTGTCGAGGGTTCGGCCGAGATGGTTGCCGCGGGGCGGAAGGCGGCGCCGGATGTGGAATGGTCGCACGAGGACCTCGGCCATTGGCGTCCCGCGAAGCAGTATGACGTCGTCTATTCCAATGCCGCACTGCACTGGCTGCCCAATCATGCGGCACTGTTTCCGTCGGTCATGGAGAAGGTGGCGCGTGGGGGCATGCTTGCGGTGCAGATGCCGCGCAACTTCCTCGCGCCATCGCATGTACTGATTGGCGAGACGGCGCTGAACGGTCCGTGGCGTTCAAAGGTCGAGCATCTCGTCACGCCGCCGCCGGTGCAAGGGCCGGCCTACTATCACGATCTTCTTGCTCCGATGTCGGCCAATATCGACATCTGGGAGACCGAATATCTGCAAGTGCTCGAAGGCGACAACCCCGTGAAGGAATGGACCAAGGGGACATGGCTGACGCGCTATCTCGATATCTTGCAAGGCGACGAGAAGGCTGCGTTCGAGGCAGCCTATGGCGAACGTGTCGCAAAGGCCTATCCGAAGAATGCCGCCGGGCAGACGCTGTTCCCGTTCCGGCGTCTGTTCATGGTCGCCCAGCGCAAAAGCTGATTGCACTGCCGCAATGCGACATAAGCGCTCGTTCCCTGGAATGGGAGCGGGTGCCGGGTTGCGTGGACAACAACCATCAAGATAGCTTGCCTGCGGCAAATTGGGCTTAGGTCTAGTTGTTCGGGTGGCGGATTGCTGCCACTACTGGACTGCAAACCGGGCTGCAAAACAAAAAAGACCCGGTTTTAGAGGTTGTTGGGAGGTTACTTCATGCGCAAGCTGCTTCTTGCGATCGCCGCCGCAGCTATTCTCGCGGCCCCTGCCGTTGCCCAGGCTCAAAGTCCAATCGTCATCAAGTTCAGCCACGTCGTCGCCAACGACACCCCGAAGGGGAAGGGCGCGTTGAAGTTCAAGGAACTCGCCGAGAAATACACCGACGGCAAGGTCAAGGTCGAGATCTACCCGAATTCCACGCTCTACAAGGACAAGGAGGAGATCGAGGCGCTCCAGCTCGGCTCGGTGCAGATGCTCGCGCCTTCGACCGCGAAATTCGCACCTCTCGGCATCAAGGAATTCGAGGCGCTCGACCTGCCCTGGCTGTTCAAGGACGACGCGACCTATTCCAACGCGATGAAGGGCACGGTCGGCAAGTGGCTGTTCCAGAAGCTCGAGGCCAAGGGCATCACCGGGCTCGCCTATTGGGACAATGGCTTCCACATGCTGTCCGCCAACCGCGCGTTGGTGAAGCCGACCGATTTCCAGGGATTGAAATTCCGCATTTCGGGCTCGAAGGTCGCCGACCAGTATTTCCGCATCCTCGGCTCGATCCCGCAGATCATGGCGTTCTCGGAAGTCTACCAGGCGCTGCAGACCGGCGTGGTCGACGGCTGCGAGAACACCGCATCCAACTATCTGACGCAGAAATTCTACGAGGTGCAGAAGGACATCACCGTGTCCTATCACGCGCATCTGCAATATGCCGTCATCGTCAACTCGAAATTCTGGAACGGGCTGCCGCCCGACGTCCGCACCCAGCTCGACAAGGCGATGGCGGAGGCGACTGAATACACCAACCAGATCGCGCATCAGGAGAACGACGACGCGCTGGCCGAGATCAAGAAGACCGGCAAGACCACGCTGCATTATTTGACTGACGCCGACCGCAAGGCGTGGCAGGAAGCGATGCAGCCGACTTATAAATGGGCAAAGGGACGGGTCGGGCAGGAAGTGCTCGATCTCGTCGCCAAGGAACTCGACGTCAAGATGAACTGACGGCCGCGTTCGCATAAGAACAACATGAACGGTCGGGGGCATCGCACTCCCGGCCGTTTCGCTCTTGAATGACGGGCTATTTCTGGGGGACCAAGTTGCTGCGTGTGCTGAATCGTTTCCTCGATCATCTCGAGGAGTGGCTGATCGCGACGATGATCGCGGCCGCAACGTCGCTGATCTTCGTCGCCGTGCTGCATCGCTACGGCGCCGGGCTGTCGATCGACATCGCCAAATGGGCGGAGGCGCGCAGTCTGAGCTTCATTGCCGTCCCCGCACGCGCGGCGTTTGTCTGGCTTGCCGCGCTCGACCTGTCCTGGGCGCAAGAGCTTTGCATCTACATGTTCATCTGGATGGCGAAGTTCGGCGCGGCCTATGGCGTGCGCACGGGCATCCATGTCGGCGTCGACGTGCTCGTCAACATCCTCCCCGGCGGGTCGCGCCGCCGCGTCATCACCTTCGGCCTTTTGTGCGGCGCGCTTTTCACCGCCATCGTGGCCTATTTCGGGGCCGCGTTCGTCGGCCAGATGTGGCAGACCGGCCAGCAATCCAACGACCTCGAAGCGCCGATGTGGATGGTGTATCTCACGATCCCGCTCGGCTCCGGCCTGATGTGCTTCCGCTTCCTCCAGGTCGCATGGTCGTTCTACCGCACCGGCGAGCTGCCGCATCACGACATGGCGGGCGTCGAGGGCGTCGAGGCGGACCCGGTGCATCCGGCGCCGGTCACCCGCAGTCAGGTCGTCCGCGACGAGCGCAGCCCGCTCGGCTGGGTCCTGATACTGCTGCCCATGCTGATCGTCGCCGTGTGCTTTGCGCATGCCGGCCACCTCATCACGCTGCCGCAGGGCGTGCGCGTCTTCATCGTGTTCGCGCTCCTGCTTTCGTTGATGCTCACGGGCATGCCGATCTCGATCGCGCTGGGTCTCACCGTGCTTAGCTTCATGTTCACGCTGACCGACGTGCGAACGGAATCGGTGGCGCTGAAGCTGTTCACCGGCATCGAGAATTTCGAGATCATGGCGATCCCGTTCTTCATCCTCGCCGGCAACTTCCTGACCCATGGCGGCGTCGCGCGCCGCATGATCAATTTCGCGACCGCGCTGGTCGGCCATTGGTACGGCGGTCTCGCTCTGTCGGGCGTGGTCGCATGCGCGCTGTTTGCCGCGATCTCCGGCTCGTCGCCGGCGACCGTGGTGGCGATCGGCTCGGTGATCCTGCCCGCCATGATCGCGCAGGGATTCCCGAGACGGTTCGGTGCGGGCGTGATCACGACCTCCGGCTCGCTCGGCATTCTCATTCCGCCGTCGATCCCGATGGTTCTCTACGCGGTCTCCACCAACACCTCGGTCGGCAAGCTCTTCATCGCCGGCATCGTGCCGGGAATGGTGCTCGCATTCCTGCTCGGTGCGACGACCTTCTATCGCGCCTGGCGTAACGACTATCCGCGGATGCCGAAGGCGACGTTCATGGAGCGCTTCGATGCATTCCGCAAGTCGATCTGGGGCATCCTGCTGATCGTGATCGTGATCGGCGGCATCTACACCGGCTTGTTCACGCCGACGGAAGCCGCGGCCGTCAGCGCGGTCTACGCCTTCATCGTCGCGGTGTTCATCTACAAGGATTTGAAGCTGCGGGACGTGCCGCGGGTGTTGCTGTCGTCGGCCAATCTTTCGGCGATGCTGCTCTACATCATCACCAACGCCGTGCTGTTCTCGTTCCTGATGACCTACGAGAACGTGCCGCAGGCGCTGGCGCAATGGATGATCGACCAGGGCTTGGGGTGGATCGGCTTCCTGCTGGTCGTCAACCTGCTGCTGCTCTTGGCAGGCAACGTGATGGAGCCGTCTTCGATCATCCTGATCATGGCGCCGATCCTGTTTCCGGTCGCGGTCAAGCTCGGCATCGACCCCATTCATTTCGGCATCCTGATGACGGTCAACATGGAGGTCGGACTGTGCCATCCGCCGGTCGGCCTCAATCTCTACGTCGCCTCGGGCATCGCCAAGATGGGCATCACCGAGCTCACGGTCGCGGTGTGGCCGTGGCTGCTGACGATGCTGGGATTCCTCGTGGTCGTGACCTATTGGCCGGGCCTGTCGTTGTGGTTGCCGAGATTGTTGGGGATGTAGCCGTGTTTGCTGGGCAGCGGCGAATGCGGTGACACCCTCTCCCCCTGTGGGAGAGGGTGGCTCGCCGCATAGCGGCGAGGCGGGTGAGGGGTCTCTCTCCTCACGAATAACCTTGCGAATGGGAAAGAACCCCTCATCCGGCGCTTCGCGCCACCTTCTCCCACAAGGGGAGAAGGAAGAGTGCACTGTCCTTGCCTCGCTGCTTTCGCCTCCGCCAGCGATGGCAATCGACCGCGAGATGCGGTTAGATGCGCGCAACGAGCCGGGAGGAGACAAGCATGACAGACCCCAGCAAAGAGCCGAAGGACGCAACGGCGTCCGTCATCGCGCAGCAGGCGGCGATGCAAAATGCGCTGCCGTTTTCCGACACGCGGGATTTCGACGATGCCGCGCGCGGCTTCCTCGGCACGATCGAGAACGCGAAGATTACAAACCCGCAAGGGCGGACGGTCTGGAGCCTCGAGCCCTACGGCTTCCTGTCATCCGAGCAGGCGCCGCCGACGGTCAATCCGAGCCTGTGGCGGCAGTCGCGGCTCAACATGCAGCACGGGCTGTTCGAGGTCGTGCCCGGCGTCTACCAGGTGCGCGGGCTCGACATCGCCAACATGACGCTGATCGAGGGCGACAATGGCGTCATCGTTGTGGACACGCTGACCTCGATCGAGGGCGCGCGTGCTGCGCTCGATCTTTACTACAAGCATCGCGGCCAGCGGCCCGTCGCGGCCGTCATCTTCACGCACACCCACACCGATCACTGGGGCGGTGCGCGCGGCGTGCTTGAGGAGGATGCGCTGGCGACCTCCCGCGTGCCGATCATCGCGCCGAACCTGTTCATGGAGCACGCGGTCTCCGAGAACATCATCGCGGGGCCGGCGATGCTGCGCCGGGCGCAATATCAGTTCGGCCCGTTTCTCGCCAAGGGGGCACGAGGGCAGGTCGATTGCGGGCTCGGAAAGTCGATGGCCGCGGGATCGGTCGCGCTGCTCCGGCCGACCGACCTGATCATGGCGACCGGCGACAAGCGCGTGATCGACGGCGTCGAGTTCGAATTCCAGATGGCGCCGAACAGCGAAGCGCCGGCGGAGATGCACTTCTTCATCCCGCGTTACAAGCTGCTGAACCTTGCCGAGAACTGCACGCATAATTTCCACAATCTGCTGCCGTTCCGCGGCGCCGACGTGCGCGATGCGCTCGCCTGGTCGAAATATCTGGGCGAGGCCTTGCAGCTCTGGGACGGCAAGGCGGAAGCGATGTGCGGCCAGCATCACTGGCCGGTGTGGGGAGCCGAGCGGATCGGCACGATGATCCGGCAGCAGCGCGATCTCTACAAATTCGCGCATGACCAGACCATCCGCCTGATGAACCACGGCCTCACGGCAGCCGAGATCGCCGAGACGATCCAGCTGCCGAAGAGCCTGGAGGGCGCCTGGCACGGCCGCGGCTATTACGGTCATATCCGGCATAACGTGAAGGCGATCTACCAGAAATATCTCGGCTGGTACGATGCCAACCCGGTCAATCTCGATCCGCTGCCGCCGGTCGAGTCCGGCAAGAAATATGTCGAGTACATGGGCGGCGCCGACGCCATCCTCGCGCGCGCCCGCAAGGACTTCGACAAGGGTGAATTCCGCTTCGTGGCACAGGCGCTCGGCCATCTCGTCTTCGCCGAGCCTGATAATGCCGCGGCACGTGCACTGCTGGCGGATACGCTCGAGCAGCTCGGTTATGCCGCCGAGAGCTCGACCTGGCGCAACGCCTATCTGTTCGGCGCACAGGAATTGCGCCAGGGCATGCCGAAGACCCCGCCGCGCCCGCCGATGCCGCGCGAGACGTTGGCGGCGCTGCGCACCTCGCAGCTCTGGGACGTGCTCGGCATTCGCCTCAACGGCCCGAAGGCGGAAGGCAAGCATATCGTGCTGAACTGGAGCTTTTCCGATACCGGCGAGACGTTCGTGCTCAACCTGGAAAACTCTGCGCTGACCTATACCGAAGGCGTGCAGGCGGAAGGCGCGGACGCCAGCTTCACGCTCGCGCGCGCAACGCTCGATGAAGTCATCGCCAAGCTGACCAGCTTCCCGGAAGCCGTCGCTGCCGGCAAGGTCAAGCTATCGGGTAATCCGATGAAGCTTGCCGAGCTGATGGGCCTGATGGACGAATTCCCGCGCATGTTCGAGATCGTCGAGCCGAAGCGCGCGGTGGTGGCGTAGGGCGGGCTGTTGTTGACGCGCTGAGGGCGCGTCACACTGCGCTGTCGTCCCTGCGAACGCAGGGACCCATAACCCCAGGCAGAAGTCGCCGGGCGAGACTGGTCACTCCGAGTCTTCGCCCAACAACGTCCTGTGGCTATGGGTCCCGGATCTGCGCTTCGCTTGTCCGGGACGACAGTTGTGATTACGCCGGCTACTCCGCGCTGCTCACCAGCTTGATCCGCGGCGCCTGTGCCTCGGTCAGGCTGCGATAGGCTGCGAGATAGTCGAGCGCCATCCGCCGCGCCGTGAAGCGCTTCTCGAACTGCTTGCGGATGGCCGCGCGATCCAGTTTCGCGAGGCGATTGACGACGCCGGCAGCGCTGATGATGTCCTCGACCACGAAGCCGGTGAGGCCCTCGTCGATGATCTCGGGCACCGAGCCGCGGTTGAAGGCGACGACCGGCGTTCCGCAGGCCATGGCTTCGATCATCACGAGACCGAACGGCTCCGGCCAGTCGATCGGCAGCAGCAGTGCGAGCGCACCGCTCAGGAAGTCCGATTTCTCGTGATCGCTGATCTCGCCGATGAATTCGACCAGCGGGTTGTTCACGATCATCGGCTTGATCAGCTCGTCATAATAGTCCTGGTCGGCGCGATCGACCTTGGCTGCGATCTTCAGCGGGATACCGCAATGCATCGCGATCTTGATGGCGCGGTCGACGCCCTTCTCAGGCGCGATGCGGCCGAGCACGGCGAGGTATTCCTGCTTCGCCGGCTTCGGCGTCAGCAGGTCTTCCGGCAGGCCATGATGGATCGTCGTGACCCAGTTCGCCTGCGGCACCGGCCTGCGCTGCGCATTCGAGATCGAGATCACCGGCATCTTGGTGAAGGTGTTGAACACCGGCTGATGCTCCGGCAGATCGAGCCGACCGTGCAGCGTGGTCACGAACGGGGTCGGCTGCCGGTGGAACAGGGACCACGGATAGTAATCGAGATGGAAGTGGAGGAAGTCGAACTCCTCGTCGTCACATTTCTGCCGCACGCGCTCCAGGAGCACCATGTGCAGCGCGTTGGGATCGCGCACGGAACCGTCGAGGCGAAGCGCCCGCGGCCATAATGCATCCAGTTTCGCCGAGGTCTGCGAGTCGCCGCTGGCGAACAGCGTGACGTCGTGACCCAAGGCAACCAATTCTTCCGTCAACCAGTGCACCACCCGCTCGGTGCCGCCATACAGCTTGGGTGGAACAGCCTCCGTCAACGGAGCTACCTGCGCGATGCGCATCTCACCATCTCCTTTGTGCGATCATGGAAACTAACCCCCGCCGTGACTGGGCACCGGCATGCCAGTCGAGGGAACGTTCTCGCAATTGCGAAGTTCCTTCAACGAACGTTACTTCTTGGACACACTTCTGCGTGGCCGCGATGCTGCCATCTCCTCTTCTCACATCGTCCGCATCCGCATGTCGTGATGGCCCGGCCCGGGAACCGAGGCGAAGCGGTCGATGTTCAATCGGCTAATAGAAAATTGAATCATCACGACGGGGTTGCAGTCATATGGATCATCTCTCTGGATACGCGCGCAGGCCATTTGCCTTTGTCTTGCGCTATTTGCGACGACGACTGACGTCGCATCTCGTGATCCTGACCGCCGTCGTTGCAGCGGTTGCCTGCTCCGTGGGCACGCAGTACGGCGTCAAATCCCTGGTCGACAGCCTGTCCGCGGGAACATCGCACGGTGGCAGCGTATGGCTGGCATTCATTTTACTCATGTCGCTGATCGCCGCCGACAATTTCCTGTGGCGGATCGCGAGCTGGACCGCGAGCTTCACCTTCGTCCGTGTCACGGGCGATTTACGCCGTGACATATTTCGTCATCTCACCGGCCACGCCCCGAGCTACTTCTCGGATCGCATGCCGGGCATGCTGACGAGCCGTATCACCGCGACATCGAACGCGGTGTTCACGGTCGAGAACATGTTCGTCTGGAACGTGTTGCCGCCGTGCATCGCCACAATTGCGGCAATCATGCTGATTGGAACCGTAAGCCCTTATATGGCACTGGGCCTGATCGTGATCGCCGGTGGCATGGTAGTCGCGATGTTCCATCTGGCCGCAGCCGGCAAGCCGCTGCATGATGACTTCGCCGACAAGGCCGCTGTCGTCGACGGCGAGATGATCGATGTCATCAGCAACATGCCGCTGGTCCGCGCCTTCTGCGGCATCGGCCACGAGCACGAGCGGTTCGACGCGACGGTGAACCGGGAACTGACCGCGCGCGGCCGTAGCCTGCGTTACCTGGAAAAGCTGCGGCTCACGCATGCCGGCGTGACGGTCGTCCTGACGGTGGCGCTGATGGCCTGGGCCATCATGCTCTGGCAGCAGGGTGAGGCGACCACCGGCGATGTCGTGCTGGTCTGTACGCTCGGCCTGTCCATTCTCAATGCGACGCGCGACCTCGCGGTGGCGCTGGTCGACGTCACCCAGCACGTCGCGCGCCTGACCGAGGCGATCGCGACCTTGCTCGTGCCGCATGAATTGCGCGATCATCCCGAGGCCGAGCCGCTGATGAAGCACGGCGCCGCGATCGCCTACAACAACGTCACCTTCGGCTATCCCGGCGGCGAGAAGATCTTCGATCGGTTCAGCCTGCGGCTTCAGCCCGGCCAGCGCGTCGGCCTGGTCGGCCAGTCAGGCGGAGGGAAATCGACCCTGTTCACGCTGCTGCAGCGGTTCTACGATGTCGACGATGGCAGCGTGACCATCGACGGCCAGGATATTTCCAAGGTGACCCAGCTGAGCCTGCGCGAGGCCATCTCGGTCGTGCCGCAGGATATCTCGCTGTTCCACCGCTCGATCCGCGAGAACATCCGCTACGGCCGTCCGAACGCGACTGACGACGAGGTGCTGCGCGCGGCGATTGCGGCGCGCTGCGATTTCATCGACAGCCTGCCGGAAGGTCTCGACACCATGGTCGGCGACCGCGGCGTCAAAATGTCCGGCGGCCAGCGCCAGCGTATCGCGATCGCGCGCGCGTTCCTGAAGGACGCGCCGATCCTGCTGCTGGACGAGGCGACCGCCGCGCTCGACAGCGAATCCGAGGAGGCGATCCGCGAGGCGCTGTCGCGCCTGATGCGCGGCCGCACCGTGATCGCGATCGCGCACCGGTTGGCGACGTTGCGCAATTTCGATCGCGTTCTCGTGCTGAAGAATGGCAAGATCATCGAGGACGGCGCGCCCGACCGCCTGATGCAGGGCCACGGTCCCTACCGTGAGCTGGTGACCCAGGAGATGAGCCGGCTCTCGAAGTTCGCCGCGTAAGTCCAACAGTTTGCGTTTGCGTTGGTCGCGTTCGAAAAACAGGCCGCAGGGGAGCAGCTCATGGCAGCCGAAGCCGTAACCCAGATCGTCTCGGTATCGCGCACGGTCGAGGCCGTCGCGGAGCAGGCGTTCTACATTCCGATGACGGGGCCCGCCGCGCGGCCCCGTCGCTCGCTCAAGCACGACGACACCTTCATCGTGCTGGACAGTCATGGCGACATCGGCGCCTCCGCGGGCGGGCCGGACGGCCTGTTCAACTACGACACGCGCTATCTGGCGCGGCTGGAGCTCGTGCTCGACGACCTCCAGCCGCTGCTGCTCGGCTCGAATTTGCGCGACGACAATTCGGCCCTGACCGTCGATCTCACCAATCCCGACATCTATCGCCAGGGCCGCATCGCGCTCCAGAAGGATCTGCTGCACATCGTGCGCACGATCTTCCTGTGGCGCGGCACGGCCTATCAGCGCATCGGCGTGCAGAATCATGGCGACCGTCGCGCCAGCTTCGAGTTGACGCTGCTGTTCGACAACGATTTTGCCGATCTGTTCGAGGTGCGCGGCGAGCGGCGTCCGCGCCGCGGGACCGGCACCAGCAAGTTGCTCGGGCCGACCGACGTGCTGTTCGAATATCGCGGCCTCGACGATGCCGAGCGCACCACCGGCCTGCATTTCGATCCGCGCCCGACGCGGCTGTCGGTGAATGCCGCGACCTGGCAGCTCGATCTGGACCCGCATCATTCGAAATCGCTGTTCGTGGCGGTGTCCTGCAACCGGCCGGTCGCGGAGAAGCCTGCGCGCTTCTTCAGGGGCCTGCTCGCCCATCGCCGCGAGATGCGCCAGTCGACGATGGGCGCGGCCAGCATCGAGACGTCCAACAACATCTTCAACGAGGTGCTGTGCCAGGCCATGGCCGACCTCAACATGCTGATGACGGAGACGCCGCAGGGGCGTTACCCCTATGCCGGCATTCCCTGGTACTCGACGACGTTCGGGCGCGACGGCCTAATCACTGCGCTGCAGATGCTGTGGGTCGATCCGCGGGTCGCCAAGGGCGTGCTGCGGCGGCTCGCGCATTTCCAGGCCGAGGCGGTCGATCCGCTGAACGATGCGGCGCCGGGAAAGATCCTGCACGAGATGCGCGGCGGCGAGATGGCGGCGCTGCGCGAGGTGCCGTTCGCGCAATATTACGGCAGCGTGGATTCGACCGCTCTGTTCGTGTTGCTCGCGGGGCGCTATTTCGAACGCACCGGCGATGAGAAGACCTTGGTCGAGCTGTGGCCGGCGATCGAGGCGGGGCTGGCCTGGATCGACGGGCCCGGCGACCCCGACAAGGACGGCTTCGTCGAATATCAGCGCGCCACCGAAAAGGGTCTCGCCAACCAGGGCTGGAAGGACTCCTATGACGCGATCTTCCATGCCGATGGCCAGCTCGCGGAAGGCAATCTCGCCCTTGCCGAGGTGCAGGGTTACGTGTTCGCCGCCAAGCAGCTCGCCGCGCGTTGCGCGCTGCGGCTCGGCAAGCCGGAGCTCGCCAAAAAGCTCGAGGCCGAAGCCAGGGCGCTGGCCGAGCGTTTCGAGAAGGCGTTCTGGTGCGAGGAGCTCGGCACCTACGCGCTCGCGCTCGACGGCAAGAAGCGGCAATGCAAGGTGCGGACGTCGAATGCCGGGCAGGTTCTGTTCAGCGGCATGATCCGCGAGGACCGCGCGCGTCTCGTCGCTGCGGACCTGATGGCGCCGCATTTCTTCTCGGGCTGGGGCATCCGCACCGTCGCCGTCGGCGAGGTGCGCTACAATCCGATGTCCTATCATGACGGGTCGATCTGGCCGCACGACAATGCGCTGATCGCGCTCGGGCTCGCGCGCTACGGGCTCAAGCATTCGGTGGCGCATGTCTTCAAGGGACTGTTCGACGCGGCGACCTACATGGACCTGCGGCGGCTGCCCGAATTGTTCTGCGGCTTCCGGCGCGAGAAGCGGCGCGGCCCGACGCTCTATCCGGTCGCCTGCGCGCCGCAGGCCTGGGCCAGCGCGACGCCGTTCACGCTGCTGGAGGCGGCGCTCGGCATCGAGTTCGATGTCGCGCGCGGCGAGATTCGCCTGCGCAATCCGCATCTGCCGGCGTTCCTGAACGAGGTGATCCTGCACGATCTGCGCCTCGGCGATTCCAGCGTGGATCTGCGGGTCAGCCGCCACGGCGACGACGTGGCGCTGGAGGTGTTGCGCACGCGCGGCCAGATCCAGGTCTCGATCGTGCTGGCGCGCTAGCGGCGCCTGCGAGGAGGGTTCATGCGTACCGCCGGATGGTTGGTCTTGAGCGTGGCGATCGTCGCAGGATTGACGGTCGCCGCATCCCGCGCCGCGGAGGAGCCGCCTGCGGTGTCCCCAACGACGCCCCCAAGCGAAGCGAATGCGCCGGCGACGGTGCAGCCGCCGACTTCCACCGTGCCGGTGACGCCGAAGGATGCCGCGCCGCCGCCGTCCGTGACCATCATCGGTGCGAGCGACGCGCACGGCGTGCTCGGTCGTGACGTGCGCAGCGCCGCGGACGAGGCCATGGGCCGCATTGTCGACATCATCGTCGACCGCACCGGCCATGTGCGCGCCGCCGTGATCGATTTCGGCGGCTTCCTCGGCGTCGGCAGCCGCAAGATCGTGGTGGACTGGAACGCGATGCGGTTCGGCAAGATTGCCAACAAGAAGGACAGCATCACGCTGGAACTGACCAAGGCGCAGGTCGCAGCCGCGCCGGAATACAAGGAAGACACGCCGATGGTCGTGCTCGGCGCGTCCGGCAGCCTGCAGCCGCTGCAAGCGATTCAGTGAGGCGAGAGGAGGGATGGCGGCCGGTGCTGTTGTCGAGGAAGCCGAACCACGCAGATCGCGAGAGCGGCGTTGAACGGGACCACGTCTCCGCGCCGCCGCCTGCGAGCATCCCGGCGCCGTCGCGGCAGAGCCTGCGCGGCCTCGACTGGTTCATCTTCTTCCTCGCCGACGTGCAGACCGGGTTTGGCCCCTTCATCGCGGTTTACCTCACGACGCAGAAATGGACCCAGGTCGAGATCGGCCTCGTGCTCTCGATCGGCGGCATCGTCGCGCTGATCGGGCAGATGCCGGGCGGCGCGATCATCGATGCCGCGAAGTCCGAGCGGCTGGTCGCAGCCCTTGCCATCGCGACCATCGGCTTCTGCGCGCTCGCCTATGCGGCGATGCCGATCTTCCCCGTCGTGGTGGCGGCCGCAACGCTGCATGCGGCAGCGAGCTGCGTGCTGGGGCCGGCGATCGCGGCCATCAGCCTCGGCCTCGTCGGTCCGCTTGCGATCGGCGAGCGGCTCGGCCGCAACGCGCGCTTTGCGTCCCTCGGCAACGGCGTCGCCGCCGCCGTGATGGGCACGGCCGGCTATCTCCTGTCGAGCCGCTCGGTGTTCCTGGTCACCTTCCTGCTCGCGATTCCGACCCTGATCGCGCTGTCGCGCATCCGCGAGGAGGAAGTCGACATCGCCCGCTGTCACGGCGAGATGCCGCGCGAGGCTCCGGTTCCCGGCGATACCAATATCTGGCACCTGATCCGGCAGCGGCCCCTGATCGTCTTCGCGCTGAGCGTGCTGCTGCTGCAATTGGCGAACGCGGCGATGATGCCGCTGATGGCGAGCGCGGTGACGGCGCGGTCGAGCCAGTGGGCGACGGTGCTCGTCGCCTTCTGCATCGTGGTCCCGCAGGCGATCGTGGCGCTGCTGTCGCCGACGGTCGGGCGCAAGGCGCAGCTTTGGGGCCGCCGGCCGCTGCTGCTGATCGGGTTCGGTGCGCTGACGATCCGGGGCCTTTTGTTCGCGACGGTGCGCGATCCCTATCTGCTGGTGCTGGTGCAGGTGTTCGACGGCCTCACGGCGGCGGTGTTCGCGGTGATGATTCCGCTGATCGTCGCCGACGTCGCCTTCGGCAGCGGGCACTTCAATCTGGCGCAAGGCATCGTCGGCACGGCGACGGGCATCGGCGCATCGCTGAGCACGGCGCTCGGCGGCTATGTCAGCGACAAGTTCGGCAATGCCACCGCCTTCATCGGGCTGTCCGGCGTCGCCGCGACCGGGCTTTTGCTGATCCTCTTCGTGATGCCGGAAACCCGGCGCACCGGCATGATCGCGCCAAAAGAAATGGCCGGCTGAACGGCCGGCCAAGTGGGTGGGGAGGAAGAAAAGGTCAGGCGTCGAGATTGTGCAGACGCGCCCGGTTGCGCAGCACGATCTGGCGGGCACCGGAGAAGCCGAGAATGCCCTGGGTGTGAAGCTGCGACAGCGCGCGCGACACGGTTTCCAGCGTAAGGCCGAGATAGTCGCCGATGTCGCGGCGGCACATCGGCAGCGCCATCATGCCGGCAACGGCGAGGCGGCGGTCCATCTCGAGCAGGAAGGTCGCGACGCGCTCCATCGCGGTCTTGCGTCCCAGCAGCAGCATGTGGTCTTCGGCGTGACGCAGTTCGCCGGCGGTCATGGCCCAGAGCTGGCGGGCGACCTGCACGTCGGTGCCGGCGGCCTTCTCCAGGCTCGCGCGCTTCACCAGGCGCACAGTCGTGTCGATGATGGCTTCGGCGGCGAGGCGGTGGCTGGGGCCGGATTCAAGGCCGAACACGTCGCCGGGAAGATGGAAGGAGCCGATCTGGCGGCGGCCGTCGGAGAGGAGCTTGTAGCTGCGCACCGCGCCAGTGATGACCTGGTAGACATATTCGGCCGGCTCGTCCTCGCCGTAGATCTCCTCGTCCTTGCGGTAGGAGAACTCCGTGGCGAGGAGGCCGACATGGCCGGCGATCGCGCCGAACTGGTCGGAGACGGGATGGGCGGGAGCGATCTTGCCACGAATTTGCGTGTTGATCGCCTGGGTGTTGAGCGTCTGGGTCAGCATCTGCGCCATCTCCGTTGTGATGACGCTTTGGTACGCGGTATCGGGTGCCTCGAAAATTTCGCGAGATATCTTAAGGAGGTTGCCTTACGTAGAGTCCCGTAGGTCATGGAGCTCCATCCGGGCTACGGAGCCTACGTAGAATCCCGTAGGTCAGTTGCCGCGTCCGTCCTGGATGGCGTGGCGGATGGACTTGACCAGGTTTTCGTCGAGAAGCGGCTTCAGGATCACGTCTTTGACGCCTGCGGCGGCCGCGCGGGCCGAGATGTTCCCGTCGGGATAGCCGGTGATCAGGATCACGGGCGTGCCCTCGTCGGACTGACGCAGGCGGCCGGCCAGCTCGATGCCGTTGATGTCGGGCATCTTGTAGTCGATCACGTAGCAGTCCGCGCCGGGGGTACCACTGGCATTGAGCAGGGCCGTCGCATTCCTGAAGGTCCGCACGTCGAAGCCGTCGGTTTCCAGCAGGAAGCGGAGCGATCCCAGCACGGCGGCATCGTCGTCGACCACGTAGACGGTGGGCTTTGCGGATGACGTCACTGGGAGCCGCTGATGGTGCGAGCCGATCTCGATCATCCCATTTGGCTAGCACGGCTCGGGAGAATGATTTTGACCTGCCTCAATCCTTCAGCATGCCGGCGCGCATCGCCAGCCGCACCAGTTCCGACAGGCTGCCCGCCTGCATCTTGGTCATGACGTTGGCCCGGTAGACCTCGATGGTGCGCGGGCTGATGTCGTATTCGCGGGCGATCAGCTTGTTGGAGAGACCGGCAATCAGTCCCTCCATGACCTGGCGTTCCCTGGGACTCAAGGAGGCGACGCGCGCGGCGACGTCCTGCGAGATGGCCTCGTTCCTGGCCGCCGGCTCGGCCTGGCGGATCGCCGTTTCGATCATGGTGGTGAGGCGGTCGTCCTCGAACGGCTTCTCGAGAAAGTCGATCGCTCCGAGCTTCATCGCCTCGACCGCGAGCGGCACGTCGCCATGGCCGGTCATGATCAGGATCGGGAACGCGCTGTGCTGAGCCTTCATCCACTTCAGAAGCTCGATGCCATCGAGGCCTGGCATGCGCACGTCGGAGACGACGCAGCCGAAGGCGAGGCCGGGGAGGGCATCGATGAAGCTCTGCGCATTGTCGAACAGCGTGACGCCGAAGCCGGAGGAATCCAGCAGGAAGTTCAGCGAGTCCCGCATCGCCTCGTCGTCGTCGATGACGTAGACATGTCCCTTGGTCATTGATCAGTTCTCGTCGGCTGCCGGCAAGGTGAAACGGAATGTCGCACCGCCCGATGCGTTGCCCTCGGCCCACATGCGGCCGCCGTGAGCCTCGATGATCGAGCGGCTGATGGACAGTCCTACGCCCATGCCGGTGTCTTTGGTGGTGAAGAAGGTCTGGAACAGATTTGGAATGACGTCGTCCTGGAAACCGGAGCCGGTGTCGGAGACCTCGACCTCGATCATGTCGTCACTGATGCGCTTGTTGGCGACGACGAGCTCGCGCCGTGGCGACTGCGCCATCGCCTCTAGCGCGTTGCGGAACAGATTGACCAGCACCTGCTGGATCTGCACGCGGTCGGCGAGCACGAGATCGGCGTCCGGATCGAGGCTGAAGCGGAGCTGCACGTTCTGCTCGCGCGCGCCGGCAAGCCCGAGCGCGCCGGCTTCCTCGATCAGCTTGGACAGGCTCTCGACCCGCTTCTCCGACTCGCCGCGGGAGACGAAGTCGCGCAGGCGGCGGATAATCTGGCCGGCGCGCAAGGCCTGCTCCGCGGCGCGATCGAGCGCGTTTTCGATCTTTGGCGTGTTGGCGTCGGTGCTGCCGGCCAGCAGCCGCCGGGAACCCTTCATGTAATTGCTGATTGCGGCCAGCGGCTGGTTGATCTCATGAGCGAGCGCCGAGGCCATCTCACCCATCGCGGTCAGCCGCGAGACATGGACGAGCTCTGACTGCAATTCCTGGAGCCGCGCCTGGGTCTGCTGGTGCTCGGTGAGGTCGCGGACGAAGCCGGTGAAATAGGGCTCGCCGCCGGACTGCATCTCGCCGATCGACAGATGCATCGGGAATGTCGTGCCGTCGCGGCGCTTTCCGGTCACGATGCGGCCGATGCCGATGATGTGCGGATCGTTCGTGCTGCGATAGCGCGCGATGTAGCTGTCGTGGCGGGTGCGGTCCGGTTCCGGCATCAGGATGCTGACGTTCTGGCCGATCGCCTCCTGCTCGGACCAGCCGAACAGGCGCTCGGCCGCCGTGCTGAACAGCTGCATGATGCCGCGGCCGTCGATCACGATCATGGCGTCGGGAATGGTGTGAAGGATCGAGCGGAGATGGGTCTCGCGCGTGCGCAGGGCTTCCTCGACCTGCTTCTCCTTGTCGATGTCGAGGAGGATGCCGCTGAGATGGCGGGCGACACCGGAATCGTCCCTGATCAGGCCGGCGCGGGCCCTGATCCATTTGCCGCGGCCGGAGTTGCCGGAAATCCTGAAGGAGACGTCGAAGCCGCCGCCATGCTCGGTGACCTGCCTGATCGCGGTCTCGACGCGCGCGCGGTCCTCGGGCTCGAGACGCGACAGGAAGAGCTCGTAGCTCGCCGGCTCGCCACGCTCGACACCGAGCAGCATCCGCGCGGTTTCCGACCACTCCAGTTCTCGCGTCGTGAGGTCGAGATCCCAGGTGCCGACGCCGAATCCTTCGATCCGAACCCGGAAATGCTCGCCGCGACCGTCGTCGGGCGGATGCGTTACGCGGGTCGGCGACAAGCGATGGCTCCCTTTCTGCGGCTAGCGTGGTGCCGCGAACATGATCGCAATTTCGCCCATGGGCGGGTCGGAGGCAAGTTCGGATGTCTGATTCCATTGGCGGATTTCCCGCAGGCCCGGCCCCGGCGCTTTGATCTATCTCATCCTGCCCCGCGCCGGCGAGGCTAGATTTCGTCCCAGTGCATTGCTGTGCGGAGACCCCCGATGACATTCGCGACCGTGATGGTCAGCCTGGCGCTCGATCAGTCCAACGAGGCGCGGCTTCAGGTCGCGGGCGAGCTCGCCGAGCGATTCGAGGCCGATCTCGTCGGGGTCGCGGCGGCACGGTTCGCTCCGCCCCTCTATTTCACCGACGGTGCGGAGGCCCAGAGCCTGATCGACCGGGAGGAAGCCTCCATCAGGAAGCGCCTTGCCGATCTGGAGGTCCAATTCCGCGCCGCCACGAAGAATCGCGGCGGGCGCGTGGAGTGGCGCAGCGCCATGGATTTTCCGGCGCGATTCGTGTCGGCGCAGGCGCGCTGCGCCGACCTCCTCGTCAGCGGCGGGCAGAGCCCGGCCTTCTCCGACGCGTTTGCGCTTGCAAGCCCGAAGGATCTGGTGATGCAGGCCGGCCGTCCGCTGCTGGTCGTTCCCGACAAGGCCAACTGGCTCGATCTGCGCAGCGTGCTGGTGGCGTGGAAGGACTCGCCGGAGTCGCGGCGCGCGGTGGTCGACGCGCTGCCGATGCTGCACAAGGCGCGGGATGTGACCATCGTTGAAATTCCGGAGCCCGGCGACGATCGTTCGGCCATGATGGCCGGCGTCACCGACGTTGCCGCCTGGCTCGCTCGTCACGGCATCACCGCGACGGCGCGGGTCTCGGAGGCCGTGCGAAGCGAAGCCGCCGCTGCTCAATTGGAGAAGATCGCCGGCGACGTCGGTGCCGGCCTGATTGTCGCCGGCGCCTACGGTCATTCCCGCTTCCGCGAGCTGATCCTCGGCGGCGTCACCGAATATCTGGTCACGCAAACCGCGCGCAGCGTGCTGCTGTCGCACTGACGGCCAGCCAGAAAGCTATCCGAGGAGGACGCGCCGTGTACAAATTTCTTGAAGAGACCGTCGACGGCTACATGACGCGCAACGTCAAGGCGGTGCGGCGCGACCACGATCTGCTCGCGCTCAGCGAGATGTTCGAAAACGACGATTTCAACTCCTATCCGGTCGAGGACGACGGACAGGTGGTCGGCATCGTCACCAAATTCGACATCCTGAAGTGCTTCGCCTTCACGCCGAGCCAGATGCTGCCGCGCTATCACGAGCTGATGAGCCGCAAGATCGGCGACGTGATGACGCCCGAGTTCATCTATGTCAGCCCCGACACGCGGTTGACGCGCGTGCTCCAGATCATGGTCGAGCACCGCATCCGCAGCATCATCGTGCTCGACGGTGCACAAAAGCTGGCCGGAATCATCGCCCGCGAGGACGTGATCGCCGCGCTCAAGGCGACGGCGATGGACTGACGGTGCCTCTTCCCTTCTCCCCTTGTGGGAGAAGGTGGCATAGGCGGCCTTCGGCGGCCGTTCCTGAGAACGCCGATGCTTCGCATCGGCTATGGCGCCGGATGAGGGGTATCTCTCCGCGCATTCAATAGGCGTTGGACTCGTGGAGAGATACCCCTCACCCAAGTGAGTTTGCTGCACGGTCCTCGCTGCCCTCTCCCACAAGGGGGAGAGGGCACCTCAACCGGCGGCTCAGCAGAAATACGGGAGAAATCCCGAAAAGTCCGCCCGATCCGAAGTGCCAAAGCTCTCACTTGATTTCAATCAATTCCCCGCGAGGGTGAATGTGGTTTCTGGCCCGGTGTTCTTTCGAAAGAGAATCCGCGATGAGCCAGCCCTCCATCTCCAAATCCATGTCCATCGGTGAAAGCGGCCTGGCTGTCGGGTTCGCGGTCACCGCCTTCCTCTGCGTGATCGCCTCGGCCAAGGCGCTCGATGCGCCTTTCGCCTTCCACGCCGCGCTCAGCGCGGCGGCGAGCCTCGCTGTGGTCTTTGGTATCATCAACCGCTACTTCGATCGTCCGCCGGCGCTGCCGCCGGCGGAGATCGACGGCCGCCCCAACTACAATATGGGTCCGATCAAGTTCACCGCTGTCATGGCGATGTTCTGGGGCATTGCCGGCTTCCTCGTCGGCCTCATCATCGCCTCGCAGCTGGCCTGGCCCGCGCTGAACTTCGATCTGCCCTGGACCAGCTTCGGCCGTCTGCGTCCGCTGCACACCTCGGCGGTGATCTTCGCCTTCGGTGGCAACGTACTGATCGGCACGTCGCTCTATGTGGTGCAGAAGTCCTGCCGCGTGCGGCTCGCCGGCGACCTCGCGCCCTGGTTCGTCGTGATCGGCTACAATTTCTTCATCCTGATCGCCGGCACCGGCTATCTGCTCGGCGTCACCCAGTCCAAGGAATATGCCGAGCCGGAATGGTATGCCGACCTCTGGCTCACCATCGTCTGGGTCGTCTATCTCCTGGTCTTCCTTGCCACCATCATCAAGCGCAAAGAGCCACATATCTTCGTCGCGAACTGGTTCTATCTCGCCTTCATCGTGACGATCGCGGTTCTGCATCTCGGCAACAATCCGGCCCTCCCGGTCTCGGTGTTCGGCTCGAAATCCTACATCGCCTGGGGCGGCATCCAGGACGCCATGTTCCAGTGGTGGTACGGCCACAACGCGGTCGGCTTCTTCCTGACCGCCGGCTTCCTCGCCATCATGTACTACTTCATTCCGAAGCGCGCCGAGCGGCCGATCTATTCCTATCGCCTCTCGATCATCCACTTCTGGGCGCTGATCTTCCTCTACATCTGGGCAGGTCCCCACCATCTGCACTACACGGCGCTGCCGGACTGGACGCAGACGCTCGGCATGACCTTCTCGATCATGCTGTGGATGCCGTCCTGGGGCGGCATGATCAACGGCCTGATGACGCTGTCGGGCGCCTGGGACAAGCTGCGCACCGATCCCGTGCTGCGCATGCTCGTCGTCTCCGTCGCCTTCTACGGCATGTCGACCTTCGAAGGTCCGATGATGTCGATCAAGGTGGTGAACTCGCTCAGCCACTACACCGACTGGACCATCGGCCACGTGCATTCCGGCGCGCTCGGCTGGGTCGGTTTCGTCTCCTTCGGCGCGCTGTACTGCCTGGTGCCCTGGGTGTGGAATCGCAAGGGCCTCTACAGCCTCAAGCTCGTCAACTGGCACTTCTGGATCGCGACCCTCGGCATCGTTCTCTACATCTCGGCGATGTGGGTGTCCGGCATCCTCCAGGGCCTGATGTGGCGCGCCTACACCTCGCTCGGCTTCCTCGAATATTCCTTCATCGAGAGCGTCGAGGCGATGCATCCCTTCTACATCATCCGCGCCGCCGGCGGCGGCCTGTTCCTGATCGGCGCGCTGATCATGGCCTACAATCTCTGGATGACCGTTCGCGTTGGCGAACAGGAAGTCCAGATGCCCGTCGCTCTCCAGCCGGCGGAATGAGGAGCCTTCCATGTCGTTCTGGACACGCCACCAAATCTTCGAAAAGAACTCGATCGTCCTGATCGTCGGCATCCTGCTGGTGATCGCGATCGGCGGTCTCGTCGAGATCACCCCGCTGTTCTATCTCAAGAGCACGATCGAGGCGGTCGACGGGGTGCGGCCCTACACGCCGCTGGAGCTCGCGGGCCGCAACGTCTACGTCCGCGAGGGCTGCTATCTCTGCCATTCGCAGATGATCCGCCCGCTGCGTGACGAGGTCGAGCGCTACGGCCACTTCTCGCTCGCTGCCGAGAGCATGTACGACCATCCGTTCCAGTGGGGCTCGAAGCGCACCGGTCCCGACCTTGCCCGCGTCGGCGCCAAATATTCCGACGACTGGCACGTGACCCACCTGACCAACCCGCGCGCGATCGTGCCGCAGTCGGTGATGCCGGGCTATCCGTTCCTGAGCCAGACCGAGGTCGATCCCGATACGATCGCCGACCACATGAAGACGCTGAAGGCCGTCGGCACGCCATACACCGACGACCAGATCGCGAACGCGGGCGCCGACCTGAAGGCGCAGGCCGATCCTGACAATGCCGGCTCCGACGCCTTCAGCAAGCGCTACGCCAGGGCCGTCGTGCGCAACTTCGACGGCAAGGCCGGCACGCCGACCGAGATGGACGCGCTGATCGCGTACCTCCAGATGCTCGGCACGCTGGTCGACTTCAAGCTCTACAACGAGAAAGCCAATCTTCGCTGAGAAGGCATCAACGATGAAAGCCATCCTGACACTCGACAATCTCGCGTCCGGTCTCGTCACCACGATCTGGACGCCGGTGTTCGTCGCGATCTTTCTCGCGATCATCGCCTACGCACTTTGGCCCCGCAACAAGGCCGCTTTCGACGAAGCGGCTCACCTGCCGTTGCGGGAGGAGTAAGGGATCATGACCGATCATCATAGCGACATCGATTCCGTCACCGGCAAGTCCACGACCGGACATGAGTGGGACGGCATCAAGGAACTCAACACGCCGCTGCCGCGCTGGTGGGTGATCTCCTTCTACCTCACCATCGTCTGGGCGATCGGTTATTGGATCGTCTATCCGGCCTGGCCGCTGATCTCCAGCAACACGACCGGCCTGTTCGGCTATTCGTCGCGTGCCGACGTCGCGGTCGAGCTCGCCAATCTCGAGAAGATCCGCGGCGACAAGATGGCGGTGCTTGGCGCGGCCTCGCTCGCCGACATCGAGAAGGACCCGGCGTTGCTTGCGCTCGCGCGCGCCAAGGGCAAGACCGTGTTCGGCGACAATTGCGCGCCGTGTCACGGCTCGGGCGGCGCCGGCGCAAAAGGCTTCCCGAACCTCAACGACGACGACTGGCTGTGGGGCGGCACGCTCGACCAGATCATGCAGACCATCCAGTTCGGCGCGCGTTCGGGCCACGCCAAGGCGCATGAGGGCCAGATGCTCGCCTTCGGCAAGGACGGTGTGCTGAAGAGCGACGAGATCGTCACGGTCGCCAACTATGTGCGGTCGCTGTCGGGCCTCTCGACCCGCAAGGGCTTCGATGCCGCCAAGGGCGAGAAGATTTTTGCGGAGAATTGCGTCGCCTGCCACGGCGACGGCGGCAAGGGCAACCCGGAGATGGGCGCACCGAACCTGACCGACAAGATCTGGCTCTACGGCTCGGACGAGGCGAGCCTGATCGAGACCATCAGCCTCGGCCGCGCCGGCGTGATGCCGGCCTGGGAAGGGCGGCTCGATCCCGCCACCATCAAGGCGATGGCGGTCTACGTCCACTCGCTGGGCGGTGGAAAATAACCTGCGCGGGACAGGCGGGGGCGAACAAAAGTGCCCCCGCTTGAGCTGGATCAACTGACGCGGCGGCGTCGGGTCTAGGTTTAATCGCACCTTCTCGAGACAACTTTCGCGATGAACAAGACCGTGAACCCGAACGAGCTCACATCGGACGACGACAACGGGCCGCTCTATGTGGCCCAGAAGAAAGTCTATCCCCAAAGCATCTCCGGCACGTTCCGCCGGATCAAATGGGGCCTGATGGCGTTCTGCCTCGGCGTCTACTACTTCCTGCCCTTCGTGCGCTGGAATCGCGGCCTCGGCGCCCCTAGCCAGGCGGTGCTGATCGATCTTCCCAACAGCCGCTTCTATTTCTTCTTCATCGAGCTGTGGCCGCAGGAGGTCTACTACTTCACCGGCCTGTTGATCGTCGCCGCGGTGGCGCTGTTCCTGATGAATTCGATCGGCGGCCGTATCTGGTGCGGCTATCTCTGCCCGCAGACGGTGTGGACCGATCTGTTCTACGCCGTCGAGCGTCTGGTCGAGGGCGACCGCCGCGAGCGGATGAGGAAGGACAAGTCGTCCGACCCGATGAAGCTCGAGCGCATCTCCGAAATCGTGCTCAAGCATTCGATCTGGCTGCTGATCGCCTGGTGGACCGGCGGCGCCTGGGTGCTCTATTTCAACGACGCGCCGACGCTGGTGAAGGAGCTCGTCACCTTCCAGGCGCCGATGATCGCCTATATCTGGATCGCCATCCTCACCGCGACGACCTATCTGCTCGCCGGCTTCATGCGCGAGCAGGTCTGCACCTATATGTGCCCGTGGCCGCGAATCCAGGCGGCGCTCACCGACGAATGGGCGCTCAACGTCACCTACCGCTACGACCGCGGCGAGAAGCGTACCTCGGTCAAGAAGGCCGCCGAGCTGCGTGCACTCGGCGAGCAGGTCGGCGATTGCGTCGACTGCTATCAATGCGTCGCGGTCTGTCCGACCGGCATCGACATCCGCAACGGGCCGCAGCTCGAATGCATCCAGTGCGGGCTCTGCATCGACGCCTGCGACAACGTCATGACCAAGATCGGCCGGCCGAAGCGGCTGATCGGCTACGACAACGACATCAACATCCAGCGCCGCCAGGAAGGCAAGGCGCCGGTCTACCGTATCGTCCGGGCCCGAACCGTCGCCTATAGCGCGATCATCGCGGCGGTTGGCGGCATCATGGTCTATACGCTGGCGACGCGCAGCCTGCTCGACGTCAACGTGCTGCACGACCGCAACCCGGTCGCGGTCAGGCTCAGCGACGGCTCGATCCGCAACGCCTATACGGTACGGCTGCTGAACAAGAGCGGCTATGACCGCGTCGTCGCCATCGACGCGAACGGTCCGGCCAATCTGACCACGCACGTCGTCGGCATCGATTCCGTGACGCCGGACAGGCCGATGATCGTGATCCCGCGCGACTCCACCAGCGAGCTGCGCCTGCTCGTCACCGCGCCGGCGGAGAGCAATCCGGAGAAGTCCATTCCCGTGCGCTTCCACGTCACCGACATCGGCCTTGGCGAGGTCGCCACCGCCACCGACAATTTCGTCGCGCCGTAAGTTCAGGAGACTGCCATGGCCGCCAAGCCGCTGACCGGAACGAAAGTGTTCCTGATGCTGGTCGCCTTCTTCGGGCTCGTGATCGGCGTCAACGTGACCATGATGAAGCTCGCGATCGCGACGCTGCCCGGCACCGACGTCGACAGCCCCTATGCCGCGGGCCTGACCTATGACCGCGAGATTTCCGCGGCGCAGGACCAGGCCGCGCGCAAATGGCAGGTCAACGCGCACATCGAGCGCCGCGCCGATGGCGCCGCGACGCTCCAGGTCGATGCCCGCGACGCGAAGGGCCAGCCGATGAGCGGCCTGAAATTCGGCGGACGCCTGGAACGGCCGACCGACAAGCGCGCCGATCTCCAGGTAGAGCTCTCCGAGGCCGGCATCGGCATCTATCGCGGCAATGCCGCTGCCGTTGCGCCGGGCCAGTGGGATCTCGTGATCGAAGGCGAGGCGCGGGGACAGCGCGTGTTCATGTCGCGCAATCGCGTGATCCTGAACTGAAGGATTGTGTCATGCAGGTCACGCGGGATTTTTCGCATTACGTCCGGGCCGCGGGCGCGGGCGTGCAGCATATCGATCTGGCGGTCGAGGGCGTTCACTGCGCCGGCTGCATGGCCAAGATCGAGCGCGGCCTGTCGGCCATCCCCGACGTCACGCTGGCGCGCGTCAACCTCACCGATCGCCGTGTCGCGCTGGAATGGAAGCAGGGCACGCTCGATCCCGCCCGGTTCATCGACCGGCTCGAAGAGCTCGGCTACAAGGCTTACCCTTACGAGACCGAGAGCGCTGAAGCGACGGAAGTTGCCGAATCCCGCTTCCTGCTGCGCTGCCTCGGCGTCGCCGCGTTCGCCACCATGAACGTGATGATGCTGTCGATCCCGGTGTGGTCGGGCAACGTCTCGGACATGCTGCCTGAGCAGCGCGACTTCTTCCACTGGCTGTCGGCGCTGATCGCGCTGCCGGCGGCGGCCTATGCCGGCCAGCCGTTCTTCCGATCGGCCTGGCGCGCGCTGTCGAACAAGACCACCAACATGGACGTGCCGATCTCGATCGGGGTGTGCCTCGCGCTCGGCATGTCCGTGGTCGAGACCCTCCATCACGCCGAGCACGCTTATTTCGACGCGGCGATCATGTTGCTCACGTTTCTTCTGGTCGGCCGCTTCCTCGACCAGAACATGCGGCGGCGGACCCGCGCGGTGGCCGGCAATCTCGCCGCGCTGAAGGCGGAGACGGCGGCCAAGTTCGTCGGCCCCGATGAGATCTCGCAGGTGCCGGTCGCGGCGATCCATCCCGGCGACATCGTGCTGCTGCGGCCCGGCGAGCGCTGCGCCGTCGATGGCACCGTGATCGAGGGTCGTTCCGAGATCGACCAGAGCCTGATCACCGGCGAGACGCTCTATGTCACCGCGGAGCGGGGCACGCCGGTCTATGCCGGCGCGATGAACATCTCGGGCACGCTGCGGGTACGGGTCTCGGCGGCGTCGGAGGCGACGCTGCTGGCCGAGATCACGCGGTTGCTCGACAACGCGCTGCAGGCGCGCTCGC
This sequence comes from Bradyrhizobium sp. CCGB20, assembly GCF_024199855.1. Lineage (NCBI taxonomy): Bacteria > Pseudomonadati > Pseudomonadota > Alphaproteobacteria > Hyphomicrobiales > Nitrobacteraceae > Bradyrhizobium > Bradyrhizobium sp. CCGB20. The sequence continues at coordinate 2,705,329 of NZ_JANADN010000001.1, forward strand.
GCTACATGCGGCTCGCCGACCGCGCCTCGCGGCTCTACGCGCCGGTGGTGCACGCGACGGCGCTGATCACCATTTTGGGCTGGGTCATTGCCGGCGCCAGTTGGCATGATGCGATCGTCACCGGCGTGGCCGTTCTGATCATCACCTGTCCCTGCGCGCTCGGCCTTGCCATTCCAACCGTGCAGACGGTCGCCTCGGGCGCGATGTTCAAGGCGGGCGTGCTGCTCAATTCGGGCGATGCCATCGAGCGGCTGGCGGAGGCCGACCATGTCATCTTCGACAAGACCGGCACGCTGACGCTGCCCGATCTCGAAGTGACGAATGTGGCCGACATTCCCGCCGATATCTTCGAACTCGCCGGGCGCCTCGCGCTGTCGAGCCATCATCCGGTCGCTGCGGCGGTTGCGCAGGCCGCCGCCGCGAGATCGCCTGTTGTCGGTGCGGTCGAGGAGGCCGGGCAGGGCGTGCGGGCGAATGTCGACGGTGTCGAGATCCGCCTTGGCCGCCCGTCCTTCTGCGGCGCCGAGCCATTGGTCGGCGGCGTGAGGCTCGACCCCGAAGCCTCCATCGTGGCGTTCAGCAAGGGCAGCGAAAGATTCATCCTGTCGGTTCGGCAGGGCCTGCGGCCGGACGCCCAGGCGGTGATCGCGGCGCTGAAGGCGCGCAATATCGGCATCGAGATCCTCTCCGGTGACCGCGAGCCGGCGGTGATCGCGGCGGCCCATGCGCTCTGTATCGCCGAATGGCGCGCCGGCGTCACGCCGGCCGACAAGATCGCGCGGATCGAGGAATTGAAGCGGCGCGGCGCCAAGGTGCTGATGGTCGGCGACGGCATGAACGATGCGCCGTCGCTGGCGGCGGCACATGTCTCGATGTCGCCGATCTCGGCCGCGCATCTCAGCCAGGCCACCGCCGATCTCGTCTTCCTCGGTCGGCCGCTGGCACCCGTCGTCGCAGCGATCGATTCCGCGCGCAAGGCGCTGCATTTGATGCGGCAGAACCTCTGGCTGGCGATCCTCTATAATGTCCTCGCCGTGCCGGTCGCGATCAGCGGCGTCGTGACGCCCCTGATCGCGGCGGCCGCCATGAGCGGATCGTCGATCCTGGTGATGCTGAATTCGCTTCGCGCGCGCAGCGCTTCGCGGGAGATCGTGTGATGGAAATCCTGGTCATCCTGGTGCCGCTGGCGCTGATGCTTGGAGGCGCCGGTCTCGTCGCCTTTCTCTGGTCGCTCCGCAGTGGCCAGTACGACGATCTCGACGGCGCGGCCTGGCGCGCGATTGCCGACGATGAGCCGCCGCAGGAGATTCCGGCCAAGCGCTAGCGCTTCAAGGCGAAGGTGAGCAGGGCGGCGGCCGCGAGCGCCACGCCGACTCCGGCAACACACGCATGCCAGCCGAAGGCATCGAACAGACGTCCGAGCACGGCCGTACCGACGAGCCCACCGCAGAAATAGCAGGCGAGATAGGTACCGCTGGCGACGCCGCGATTGTCGGTCGCCGCCTGTCCGACCAATCCCGTCGCGGCGGCCTGCGCGAAAAAGGTTCCGACGCCGACCAGAACCATTCCGGTGAGGACCTCGGCCAGATGCGGCGTCAGCATCAGTGGCAGGCCCAGTCCAGCGACGGCCAGCGAACCCCAGATCGTCGGCCGCGTGCCGATGCGCGCGGCCACCTTGCCGGCCAGCAACGTCGTGACGACCGACGGCAGGAAGACGAAATAGACGAGGCCAAGATCCATCATGCCGAGTGACAGCGGCGGTCGGACCAGAACGAAATTGACGAAGGTGAAGGTACCGATGAAGGCGAACAGGATGCAGAAGCCGATGCCGAAGGCAGCGCGAAGCTGCGGATTGCGCCAGTGCGCGACCATGGCCGCCGGCGGCGAGGCCGCCGGTGCCGTCGCCGGCATAGGCTGTACGCGCTTGATCGTGAAGTAGACCAGCACGGCGCCGGTGAGATTGAGGGCGGCGAAGACATAGAAATTCCATTGCAGGCCGAGACCGTCGGCGACCGCGGCCGAGATCAGCCGACCGACGAGATTGCTGGCGACATTGCCGGTGATGTAGGCGGCAAAAGCGCCGCCCGCGTCCATGGCGCTGCATTGCTCGCCGAGGTGGGCCAGCGTCAGCGCGAAGGCGGACGCCATGCAGAGGCCTTGGGCTATCCGCAGGGCGGTAAAGACGGCGAGATTCGGCGCGACCGCAAGCAGGCTGGTCGGGATTGCGAGAAGCGTCAGGCTGAGGAGAATTCCTCTGCGGCGATCAATAAGGGGACTGAGAAAGCCGACGACGAGGCCTGCGACCGCCATGCCGAACGTGCTGGCATTGACGGCAAAGCCCATCGCCGCGGGCGTCGCACCGTAGTGGCGCGTCAGCGAGGGCAGGATCGCCTGTGTCGCGAAGAGATCGACGACGGTCAGGAAGGCGGTCAAGCCGATGACGAGCGAGCGGAGCACAACTCCCTCGCCATGCACATCCATGGCGATCGGGTCGGTCCTGATGCGTGCGGAAAGGTCGACCATGATGCGGCTTCTCCTGTGACGGATGCGGCGCCCGGCGGGGCTGGTGGCGTGGGGGATCCCGGGCGCCGCATCCGGTAACGGGTGCGCTGGGGCGGGGCGCGCGCGTTACATGTTGTGGTCGTGCGGGTCCTTGCGGACGTCGCCGACATAAAGAACGACCGTCTCCTTGCCGAGGTTCTTCCACCAATGCGAGGTGCCGAACGTTTCGGGGCGGAGGTCGCCGGCCTTGTGCACGATCGGATCGGCACAGTTGGAGGCGTATTCGACGATCTCGCCCTGCTGCACGAAGATCAGGGCAGGGCGGTCGTCATGGCTGTGCCAGGGCACGATGCCGCCGGGCTCGATGGTCAGCTTGCGGAAGCGCAGCTCGCGGCCTTCGATATGCGCCGGTTGCTTGCCGAGGTCGATTGCGCCGAGCGTGACGTCGGTGACGCCGACCGGCTTGTGGTCGACCATCTGTTGCGCGTTTGGCTTGATCTTGTCCGCCGGGCAGTCGCCGGCGAGCACCGGTTGCGCCGAGAGTGTCAGTGCACCGAAGATCGCGAGGCCCGGCCAGACCGCGCGTGACAATGTGTGATGCCTAGACATGGAATTCTCCTGTGTTGGCCGCAACCGCGATGGTCGCCGGCGATGTCAGGAGCTTGGTCGAGACGGCGTCTGGCTTGAAATGCCGGTTCGCTCTCGATGCGATAGCGCCGCGCTATGTTGATAGGCGCGCGCTATCGAACCGATTGGGGATCGGCATTTCCGTTTCCCGAGCTTCCGGCGTCCGATGGCCGTGCGCCCGATTGGCGGGCGTCTACGTCGATCCGGAGGAGCACTTCATGACGAAATTGTCCAAGACCATGATCGCCACGGCCATGTTTGCGGTGATCGCCACATCGGCCTTCTCTGAGGCGACGTGGGATTTCAAGGCCGGCATGGCCTATATGTATGGCGGCCCCGGCAAGATGTCGGCGATGGCCATGGCTCCGGCCGAGAAGAACCACGAGGCGATGATGAAGAATGCGAAGAAGGTGCCCGACAACACCGTCTTCTTCATGGACAACGGATCGCTCTACTCCACCTCGGGGCGGCTCGATCCGACCGGCAATTTCTACGTGAACTGAGCCGCCCCGCCGTCGCGGCCGCCCCTTGCGGGCGGCCGAACCGGGCAACTATTATTCGCCCCCAGAACGCCGGAGCAGAAGATGACGTCTCTTTCGCCAGCCGACGCCGAACGGCTCAAGGTCGCTTTTCAGCGCTGCCGCGACATGGATGGCACGTTGAACGAGCAGCTCCGCGCCTATGCCGATGCCAGCCGCGAGGTCTTCCCAGCCTATGGCGAGGCGGTCGATCGCCTTGTGGTGAGACTAGGCGGGAACGGCGGCGGCGAGACCGCGCCGCGCCCGGGCGATGCGATGCCCCCATTCATGCTGCCGGATGAAAGCGGACGGCTCGTCGCGCTGACTGCGCTGCTGGAGCGTGGCCCGGTCGCGGTGATGTTCTTCCGCGGTCATTGGTGCCCTTATTGCCGGCTCAATGTTCGTGCGGTGGTCCAGGCGCTGGACCGCATCGAGGCCATGGGTGCGCGGATCGTCGCGATCATGCCGGAGACGCAGGAATATACAAGCCAACTCAAGGCGGACGCCGGTGCCCCATTTCCGATCCTGACCGATCTCGATAATGGCTATGCGCTGTCACTCAATCTCGCGATCTGGCTCGGCAGCGAGATCCAGAGCTTGTTGTCCTATCAGGACATGGCAAAATTTCACGGCAATGATGGCTGGATGCTGCCGATCCCGGCCGTGTTCGTGATCGGCCGCGACGGCCTCGTGAAAGCCCGCTTCGTCGATCCGGATTTCCGCAAGCGCATGGAGATCGACGATCTGCTCGCGGCGCTGGAGAGTGCGAGCAAGGAGAATTGAGTTTCTCTTGCCTTCTGCCCTTGCGGGAGAAGGTGGCGCGAAGCGCCGGATGAGGGGTTGTCGCGGCGTATTCTCAAGTGAGAGAATCGTGCGCAGAGAGAACCCCTCACCCGTCTCGCCGCTACGCGGCGATCCACCCTCTCCCACAAGGGGAGAGGGTAAGCGGCAGGCTCTACCCCGCGATCGCTCGCCAGTCCGCGCCGCGCAGCATCCGCATCACGGCGTTGGCGACCGCCGTGCGCTGCCGGCCGGCAACTCCGTAGAGGCTGACGGTGCGGCGGGCGTCGAGCCCCGTGACCGTGGCGCGCGTCAGCTTTTCCGGTACGGGTGAGGTGTGCGGCAGCATGGCGACGCCGATGTCGGCCTCGACCAGCTCGATCAAATCGCGCTCGTTCGAGATCTCGTGGCCATGTTCGACGTCGATGCCGCATTCGCGCAGGCTCGCGGAGATCCGGCCGAAATGCTCGCAGAACGTCCGGCTCAGCATCTGCTCTGCGCGCAGGTCGTCCAGGTCGATCGCGCTGCGGCCGGCCAGCCGGTGTCCGTCGCTGACGACGAGGTCGAAGTTTTCGGTGAACAGGGGCCAGACGTCGAGCCGCTCCCAGGATTCGTCGATCTCGGCGGCGATGCCGAGCTCGGCCTCGCCTTTCTTCAGGAACTCGGCGACCTCGCGGCTCGAGCCGCGCAGGAAGCGGAATTCGAGCCGGTTGAACTGCCGTTTGATCTCGTTGAGATACGGAATCAGCAGCGCGAGGTCAATCGAATGCGTCAGCGCGATGCGGAGCGCGCCGATTTCTCCGCTCCTGAACGAGGAGGCGAGCGAGCGCGCGCCGGCGGCGGCGTCATAGCACTGCTTCAGCAGCGGATGCATGCGCTGGCCGAGCTCGGTCAATTGGGCCGCCGGCCGCTCGCGACGAAACAGGTCGCCGCCCAACTCGGCCTCGAGCTGCTTGATCGCGCGCGTCAGCGAGGGCTGCGTCACGTTGCACTCCTCGGCGGCGCGCGTGAAATTCAACAGCTGCGCCACCGCGAGGAAATAGCGGACCTGGTGCATTTCCATGGATCGGCTCCCCAGCAGGATCGGTCGGAAATCTAGCCGATCAGGGCGGGGAATGACATCCCGCTTGCGATAGCGCGCGGGCATGGATTCGAAAGCCAAGCGGCATTCCAAAAGATCCTGCGATCTTCTAAAACGGTAGTGCGTAACAAGACCGTCGCGTCCGACGAATATTCGGCCGGGGGCGGGCTTACCAGGAGCGAACCATGAGCGGCGCGAAGGGCAAAGGTATGGAAATCCCCGGGCAAGTCGTGCTGGTGCTGCAAGGCGGCGGTGCGCTTGGTTCCTATCAGGTTGGTGTCTACCAGGCCCTGCACGAGGCGGGCATCGAGCCCGACTGGATCATCGGCACCTCGATCGGTGCCATCAATGCGAGCCTTATCGCGGGCAACGCGCCGAAAAACCGGCTCGCGCGGCTGAGAGAGTTCTGGAAACGGATGGAGCAGAAGCCGGCTTGGGACTGGCGCGCCGCATTTCCCGGCTTCAACGAGAAGCTGGCCTATTGGTCGACCGTGACCCACGGCATTCCGGGCTTTTTCCGCCCCAATCCGCTGGCGCATGCCGGGGATTCCTATCCGCTCGGCGCTGATCACGCCGGCTACTATTCGACCGCACCGCTCGAAGCGACGCTGCGCGAGCTCGTCGACTTTGATCTCGCCAATCGATGCGCGCCGCGCCTGACGGTCGGTGCGGCTCACGTCGGCACCAGCGAAATGCGCTATTTCGACAGCCGCGACGGCGAATTGACGGTGAAGCACATCATGGCCTCGGGCGCGCTGCCGCCGGCTTTCCCGGCCGTACGTATCGACGGCGAGCTCTATTGGGACGGCGGCATCCTGTCGAACACGCCGACGGAAGCGGTGTTCGACGACAATCCACGCAGGAATTCGCTGATCTTCTCGGTGCATTTGTGGAATCCCGTCGGCGCCGAGCCTGCGACGATGGCGGAGGTCTTGAACCGGCACAAGGACGTGATGTACTCCAGCCGCATCGCCAGCCAGATCACGCGCCAGCAGCAAACCCATCGCTTGCGACACGTCATCAACCAGCTTGCAGCGCGGCTGCCTGAGACCGAGCGTAGCGATCCCGCCGTGATGGAGTTGATGAGCTACGGCTGTCCGACCCGCATGCACGTGGTTCGGTTGCTCGCGCCACAGCTCGATCGTGAGACCCATACCAAGGACATGGACTTCAGTCCGTCCGGGATCACGCGGCGCTGGCATGCCGGTTATGCTCACACGAAGTCGGTGCTCGCGCGAAAACCGTGGATCGGCGAATTCGACCCGCTGGCCGGCGTGGTGCTGCACGAGCATATGGACGAGATGCCGATTGCGGCGGAGTGAGGGCCTTGTCGCTGATTGTTTCGCGCGATGACGATTTCATGCGGGTGCTGTCCGGGTTATTGTTGCCGCGTCTTCATCGCGAGGCTTGCAATTGGTCGATGAGAGGGATTTGGAGTCGACGTTAGAGCTCGTCCGCGCCGACGCGGCGGGGCCGGTGGCCGGCGTGTTCGGTCCTGACACGGTGACGTGGCGGATCGACCGGGAGGCTGTCATCTTTCTCGGTGCCGGCCGCGCGTTGCTCCTTCAACTCGCGCATCCCTGGGTCGCGGCCGCCATCGCCGAGCATTCGCGGACCCTTGCCGATCCGATCGGCCGCTTCCATCGCACCTTCGACATCGTCTTTGCCATGGTGTTCGGCTCGCTTGACCGGGCGCAGCTGTCGTCCCGGCAACTGCACCGGCGTCACAGCATGATCGTCGGCAAGATGCCCGAGGCCGTCGGTCCGTTCGCGGCCGGCTCGCGCTACTGCGCCAACGACATCCCGTCGCTGCGCTGGGTTCATGCGACGCTGGTCGAGACCGCGCTGATGGCGCACGATCTGGTGCTGCCGCCGCTCTCGGCCGAGGAGCGCGAGCGCTACTGGATGGAGAGCCGGACGTATGGCGCGTTGTTCGGATTGACGGGCGATGATCTGCCGGCGGATTGGGCCGGCTTTGCTGTCTACACGGCGGCGATGGCACAGTCGGAGACGCTGACCGTCAGCCCGGCCGCACGCGAGATCGCCGCGCAGATCTTTGGCGGCGCGCGCCCGTGGCTGCGGCCACCGCGATGGTATCGCGCGCTCACGGCGCGGATGTTGCCAGAGCCGATACGTGCGGGTTTTGGGTTTGAGTTAAGCGAGCGTGACGCGAGATCGGCGGACAACGCGCTGAGATGGATCAGGCGCGTCTATCCGAAACTGCCTGACCGGCTGCGCTATGTCGGTCCCTATCAGGAAGCGCTGGCGCGGCTGAATGGCGAGACCGGGCCCGACTGGATGACCCGCTGCCTCAACCGGGCTTGGATCGGCCGGCCGCAGATGGACGTGCGCGGGAAGGGGTGATGTTCTCCGCCGGCACCACAAACTCCGTCATTGCGAGCGTAACGAAGCAATCCAGACTGCTGCCGCGGCGGAGGGATTCTGGATTGCTTCGCTACGCTCGCAATGACGTGCAAACGCCTCGGGCGCTCTCTCACGCCGACGCCAGCTTCCGGTACAGCGCGCTATAGCTGCCGGCCGAGATGTTCCAGGAAAACGATCGTCCCATCGCGCTGCGGCGCATGGAGTCGAGCTGGTCCTGCGCCATGAAGGTCGAGAAGGCGCGGCGGACGCCGCCGAGGAAGGACGCTCGCGAGGGCTGCGAGAACAAAAAGCCGGTTTCGCCGTCGGTGATGGTCTCGGCAAGGCCGCCGGTCTGGTGACCGATGGGCAGCGAGCCGAAACGCTGGGCGTACATCTGGCTGAGCCCGCAGGGCTCGAAGCGCGACGGCATCAATGTGAAGTCGCTGCCAGCGAAGATGCGGCGGGCCTGGGCCTCGTTGAAGCCGATCGTAACCCCGATCGCGTCGGGGCGGCGGCGATGGGCGTCGATCAGCGCCTGCTCGAGCGCGGGCTCGCCGGAGCCGGTGACCACGATCTGCCCGCCGGCATCGATGATCTCGTCGGCGGCCGACAGCACGAGGTCGATGCCCTTCTGGTGCACGAGGCGTGCGACGATCGCGAACATCGGTCCGCGCGACACCGCGAGCCCGAACTGCTTGCGCACATAGTCGGCATTGGCCTTCTTGCCGACCCAGTCGCCGGCGCCGAATTGCTGGGCGAGCTGGGCGCAGGAGCGGGGGTCCCAGCTCTCGTCGATGCCGTTGAGGATGCCGGTGAGCTCGGCCGCGTCGGAGCGGACGCGCAACAGGCCTTCGAGACCGCAGCCGAATTCCTCCGTCGTGATCTCGCGTGCGTAAGTGCCGCTGACGGTGGTGAGATGCGAGGCATAGACCAGCCCGGCCTTGAGGAAGGAGAGCTGGTCGTAGAACTCGACGCCGTCGATGTGGAAGGAGCTTTCGGGGACGCCGATCCGCCGCAGCGAGTCTTTCGGGAAGAGACCCTGATAGGCGAGGTTGTGGATGGTCAGGATCGACGGCAGCCTGGCCCCGCGCCAGGCGAGATAGGCCGGCACGAGCGAGGCCTGCCAGTCATTGGCATGGATCAGGTCTGCTGCCCAATTCTTGTCCAGCTTGCCCATGGCCAGCTCAGCGGCTGCCGAGGCAAAGCGCGCAAAGCGGATGTCGTTGTCGGGCCAGTCGCGTCCGGACTCGTCGCCATAGGGATTGCCGGGCCGGTCGTAGAGTTGTGAGCACAACAGCACATAGACCGGCAGGCCGTCCTTGGTCGCGGCCCGGCCGAGCGAGCAGGCCGGCATCTCCGCGAACGGCGGACAGCGGCCAACGATCTGAATATGCGTGAGTTGTTCGATGATGTCGCGATAGCCGGGCAACATGACCCGAATGTCGGCGAAGGCACGCAGGGCTCGGGGAAGGGCGGCCGAAACGGCGCCGAGTCCGCCAACGCGGACGAAGTCGTCCATCTCGGTTGTGACGAACAAGACCCTCAAGAACAGCTGCCCTCTTCCGATCCCTCTTGCTGCTATGCAAGAACGGGTCCAGTTGTCCTGGAATTCCCAAGCCCGCCCGCAGAACGCGTCCGTTCGGTAAAGACTTTCCTACCCAGCCGCCGCCCTCTAGGGTCGGCGCATCAACAAGAGAGAACTTCGATAGTTCCTAAGCGGCCGAGGGGGCGCAGGCGGGCATGCAGTTAGCAGATAAGCATGAGGGGACGACGACAAAGGCTTTCGCGGGCCTGAGGGTCCTGGATTTTTCGACCACCATCGCCGGTCCCCACTGCGCCCGGATGCTTGCCGACATGGGCGCCGAGGTCATCAAGATCGAGACCGACGGCGGCGAGACGATGCGGACCCGGCCGCCGCTGCGCAAGGGCTGCAGCACCGTGTTCGGCCAGCTCAATGTCGGCAAGAAAAGCGTGGTGCTCGACCTCAAATCCGAGGACGGCAAGGAGGCGGTGCGTCGACTGGTCGCGACCGCCGACATCCTGGTCGAGAATTTTCGCCCCGGCGTGATGCGCCGCCTGCGGCTCGACTACGACAATTTGCGGCCGGTCAACCCGAAGCTGATCTATTGCTCGATCTCGGGCTATGGCCAGAGCGGCCCCTCGGCCGAGCTGCCGGCCTATGCCCCGGTGATCCATGCGGCCTCCGGCTACGACATGGCGCACCTCGCCTACCAGCCCGGCCGCAACCGCCCGGATTATTGCGGCATCTATCACGCCGACGTCGTCACCGGCACCTACGGTTTCGGCGCGATTGCATCTGCGCTGTATCAGCGCACCGTGACCGGGCTCGGCCAGCACGTCGACGTCTCCATGCTGGAATCGATGCTGAGCTTGACGGTGATCGAGTTGCAGAGCTCGCAATTCGCCGTGAAGCCGCCGCCGCGCCCTATGTTCGGCCCGACCGAGACGGCGAATGGCTACGTCATGATCACGGTCGCCAGCGAGAAGACGTTTCAGGGCCTGATGGGGGTGATCGGCCGGCCCGAATGGATCACCGACGCGCGCTTCTCCAGCTATGCCCCGCGCCGCGAGAACTGGGCCGACATGATGGATGGCGTCGAAGCCTGGTCGCGGCCGCTCACGACCGACGCGTGCCTTGTCGCGCTAAGTGCGGCCGGCGTGCCGGCCTCGGCCTATCGCACCGTGTCCGAGGCGCTCGCCGATCCGCAGCTCGCGCACCGGCAGGCGCTCTCGTCCGTGGAGGACCAGGGCGGCTCGTTCCAGGTGCTCAATATGCCGTTCCGGATGTCGGGCGCCGACACCGCGCCCGCCAAGACGATGGCCGTGCTCGGCGAGCACACGGATGCGCTGCGCGACGAGATTGGCCTCGCCAGTGAGGCGCCAATTCCGTCAGGCAAAACAGCGACGCCGCGCTGAGCGCATTGCGCCGCGCGCGTGCGGCATTTGATCTCTCGTGCGTTCCTCTTGCCGTCGCGTGCATTTGTCGCCAATCTCGCCTCCGAGTCATTCAACGATCCGAAACATCGGACGAGGATCCCGGGAGGAACCATGACGAACATTGCTGCCGCGGTGCGCAAGCATGCGCCGATTTTCCTTGTTGCGGCATTTGCGCTTGTCCCACCAGCGCAAGCGCAAAAATCGGGCGGCAGCATCACCGTCGGCCAGGAGCTGGAGATTACGGGCTTCGATCCGCTCAAGGTCGGCGTCTACGACACCTCGACCTTCACCGCGGCGGCCGCGATCTTCGACACGCTGACCACGCTCGATGAGAAGGGCGAGGCCGCGCCAAAGCTGGCGGTGTCCTGGACCCATTCCGACGACTACAAGAGCTGGACCTTCAAGCTGCGCCAGGGCGTGAAATTCCACGACGGCACGCCGTTCAACGCGCAGGCCTTCAAGGAGAATTTCGACCGGCAGAAGGACCCCGCCAACAAGTGCCGCTGCGCCTTCTACATCACCAACGTCAAGGAGGTGCTGGCGCCCGACGAATACACCGTCGTCTATAACCTCACCGATCCAGCCGTGAATTTGCCGGCAACCAACACCATCCAGAGCCAGAACAACGTCGTGCATTCGCCGACGGCCTGGAAGACCAAGGGCGACGACTACAACCGCAATCCCGTCGGCACCGGCCCCTACATCCTGAAGTCATGGACCGCGGGCGACCGCATGGTGCTGGAGAAGAACCCCAACTACTGGGACAAGGGCCGGCCCTATCTCGATCGCATCATCCTGAAGCCGCTGCCCGACGCGCAGTCGCGTTTCGCCTCGCTGCAATCGGGCGAGGCCGACATCATCTGGGATGACGAGAACGACGCCGACAACATCATGAAGGCGCAGAAGGACTCCAAGCTCACCGTGCACACCTACAAGGGCTCGGGCGCACAGGTCTATGCCTTCAACACCAAGCAGGCGCCGTTCGACGACGTCCGCGTGCGGCAGGCGTTGGTGATGTCGATCGACCGTCCAAAAATGTCGCAGGCGATCAGCAACGGCCTGAGCCGGCCCGCGTCCAACCCTTACGGCGACGGCTCCTGGGTCAAATGCAAGGACGACGGCGCGTTGCCGTTCGACGTCGAGAAGGCCAAGGCCCTGATCAAGGACTATGGCAAGCCGGTCGAGTTCAAGATGCTGGTGACTGCGACGCCGCGCGGCCGCATGATCGGCCAGGTGCTCCAGCAGTTCTGGAAGCGCGCCGGCGCCAATATGGAGATCGAGCAGGTCGACCAGGCCACCATCCCGCCGCGCGCCTTCATGCGTCAGTTCCAGCTCGTGCCGTGGCGCATCGTCGACCTCGCCGATCCCGATCCGCAGATGTATGCGAACTTCCGCAGCGGCAGTCCGCTGGCGCTCTCCAATTTTGCCGATCCGGAGCTGGACCGGCTGCTCGATCATTCGCGCACCACCGCCGATACCGCGGCGCGTATCGAGGACTATTGCGCGATCAGCCGCCTGATCAACAAGGAGGCGATCTGGTTCTGGACCTTCCAGAACACCTATTATGCGCTGTCGAGCGCCAAGCTGAAGGGCTTTCCAAAAATCTACAATGGCGTGATCGACGTCTCCACCACCTGGCTGGAATGACCGCGCGATGCTGAACTTCGTCTTGCGGCGGCTGCTTGCCATCCTGCCGGTGCTGCTTGCGGTCTCGCTGCTCACCTTCCTGATCGCCTCGCTGTTGCCGGGCGATCTCGCCTACGTCATCCTCGGTGATCAGGCGACGCCGGAGAATGTCGCGGCGCTGCGCCGTGACATGGGGCTCGACCAGCCGCTGTGGTGGCGTTACCTCAGCTGGCTCGGTCACGTGCTGCAAGGCGATCTCGGCCGCTCGTTCCGCACCGGGCAGACGGTGCTGCAGGCGGTCGCCGAGCGCATTCCGGTCTCGCTCGAGCTGATGCTGATGGCCGAGTTCATCGGGCTTCTGATCGGCGTTCCCGTCGCGATTGCCTGCGCCGCGCGGGCCGGCGGTGCGTTCGACCGGTTCATGACCGGCAGCGCCTTCGCCATGCTGTCGATGCCGTCGTTCCTGACCGCCATTCTCCTGATCTACCTGTTCGCGGTCGAGCTGCACTGGCTGCCGGCGACCGGCTATGTGCCGTTCAGCGAGGCGCCGCTGTCGAACCTGCGCTTCTTCGTGCTGCCGGCGCTGACATTGGCGCTGGCGGAATGGCCCGGCATCATGCGGGTGCTGCGCTCCGACATGATCGCGACCTTGCAGGAGGACTATATCGCGCTCGCGAAAGCGAAAGGCCTCAAGCCCGCGCGCATCCTGTTCGTGCATGCGCTCAAACCATCATCGCTGACCCTGGTGACGGTGACAGGCATCAATATCGGCCGCCTGCTCGGCGGCACGCTGATCGTGGAATCGATCTTCGCGCTGCCGGGCATCGGTCGGCTGCTGGTTGGCGCGATCTATACCCGCGACCTCGTCATCCTCCAGGGCGTGGTTCTGCTGGTCGCCTGCGGCTTCGTCCTCGTCAATTTCATCGTCGACATGCTCTACGCCGTGCTCGATCCGAGGATCCGCCATGGCCACGCTTGAGCTTTCGATCCAGGACGAGGTGTCCGCGCCCGTGCGTCGCAGGCGCAAGCTCGGCCTGTTGTTCTGGCTCGCGAGCGCCTGGCTCGCGATCATCCTGTCGCTCGCGATCCTCGCGCCGGTGCTGCCGTTGCAGAATCCTGTAGACATGGACATGCTGGAGCGCCGCGCCGCGTTCTCCACCGAGCACTGGCTCGGTACCGACGGGCTCGGCCGCGACGAGCTGGCCCGCTTGATCTTTGGCGCGCGCGTGTCGCTGACGGTGGGGCTGATCGCGCCGATGATCGGTCTTGGCATCGGGGGGGCGCTTGGTCTCCTCGCCGGCTATTTCCGCGGCCGGTTCGAGACGCTGGTGGTCGGCAGCATGGACGTGCTGCTGGCCTTTCCGCCGCTGATCTTCGCGCTCGCGGTGACTGCCTATCTCGGCCAGTCCATTCCCAACCTTACAATCATCCTCGGAGTGCTCGGCATTCCCGCCTTCATGCGCGTGGCGCGTGCGGCGACGCTGACGCTGGCGCGGCGCGAATTCGTGATCGCGGCCGAAGCGCTCGGCGCCAGCCACGCGCGCATCCTGCTGCGCGAGCTGCTGCCGAACGTGATCCTGCCGCTGCTGGCTTTCTTCCTGCTCGGCGTCGCCGTCACCATCGTGGTCGAGGGCGCGCTGTCCTTCCTCGGGCTCGGCGTGCCGCCGCCGATGGCGAGCTGGGGCAGCATGATCGGCGAGGGCCGCGACAGCCTCGACGTCGCGCCGCGGCTGGCCTTCCTGCCGGCGGCGGGGCTGTTCTTGACCGTGCTGGCCTTCAACCTGGTCGGCGACACCTTGCGGGCCCTGACCGACCCGCGTCAGGGGGCGCTGTGAGCACGCCGCTGTTGACCATCGAGGACGTCGCGGTCGAGCTGCCGACCCCGCGCGGAAACTTGCGCGCCGTGGATCATGTCGATCTGTCGCTGGAGGCCGGCCGCACGCTCGGCATCGTCGGCGAATCCGGCTGCGGCAAGACCATGCTGTCGCGCGCGGTGCTTCAGCTGCTTCCGAAGAAGGCGAAGCTGACGGGCCGGGTGATGTTCGACGGCCAGGATCTGGTGCGGCTCGATGCAGAGCGCCTGCGGCAGCTGCGCGGCCGCGATCTCGCGGTCGTATTCCAGGACCCGATGACCTCGCTCAATCCGGTGCTCACCATCGGTACCCAGTTGATGGAGACGATCCAGGAGCATCTCGAACTCGACGCGCCGGCTGCGAAGAAGCGCAGCATCGAGCTGCTCGCCGCCGTCGGCATTCCAGCGCCGGAGCAGCGGCTCGCGCAATATCCGCATCAATGTTCCGGCGGCATGCGCCAGCGCATCGCGATCGCGATCGCGCTGTCCTGCGAACCAAAGCTCCTGATTGCGGACGAGCCGACCACGGCGCTCGACGTCACCATCCAGGCGCAGATCCTCGACCTGCTCGCGCGCGAGCAGCGCCGCCGTCACATGGCGATGATCATCATCACCCATGATCTCGGCGTCGTCGCCGGCCGTGCCGACGAGGTCGCGGTGATGTACGCGGGCAGGGTGGTCGAGCGCGCGCCGACCCAGGCGTTGTTCAAGCGCATGCATATGCCCTACACCGAGGCGCTGCTGGCGGCGATCCCGAAGCTGGAAACCGCCCCGCATACGCCGTTGCCGGCCATCTCCGGCCGTCCGCCCGATCCGACCCGGCCGCTGAAGGGCTGCTCCTTCGCCCCGCGCTGCCGTTATGCCACCGGGCGCTGTCACGAGGCCAAGCCCGAATTGAAGAGCGCGGAGATGCCGGGACATGTCTATGCCTGCTTCCATCCGATCCAGATGACGGAGGGAATTGGCGCATGATGCAGCTTGCCGTGCGCGACGAGCCGCTCCTGGACGTCGACAATCTCGTCGTCGAATATGGTCTCGGCAACAAGACGGTGCATGCCGTCTCCGGCGTCAGCCTCCAGGTCGCGCGCGGCGAGACACTGGGGCTGGTCGGCGAATCCGGCTGCGGCAAGTCGACGCTGGGGCGCGCGGTGCTGCAACTCCGCCGCGCCAGATCCGGCCGCGTGCTGTTCGACGGCGAGGACCTCACCGCGATGGAGGGCGATGCGCTGCGCAAGATGCGCCGCCGCGTGCAGCTCATTTTCCAGGATCCGATCGCCTCGCTCAATCCGCGCCGGCGCATCGGCGACATCGTGGCCGAGCCGCTGATCATCGCCGGCGTCAAGGACGCCGCGGAGCGCAAGCGGAGGGTTCACGACGTGCTCTCCGCGGTCGGGCTCGATCCTGATCTCGTGGCGGGACGTCTGCCGCATGAATTCTCCGGCGGCCAGTGTCAGCGCATCTGCATCGCGCGGTCGCTCGTGCTCAACCCCGAATTCATCGTCTGCGACGAGCCGGTCTCGGCGTTGGATGTCTCCATCCGCGCGCAGATCCTCAACCTGCTGGAGGAGATGAAGGCGCGTTTCGGCTTGACGCTGCTGTTCATCGCCCATGACCTCGCGGTGGTCAAAGCGGTCAGCGACCGCGTCGCGGTGATGTATCTCGGCCGGCTCTGCGAGGTCGGGCCATCGGTGCAATTGTTCGCAAAACCCGCGCATCCCTATACCAGCCTGCTGCTGCAGGCGATCCCGGTGCCGGATCCGGACGTGCGTCCCGCCGAGAGTGTGGCGACCGGCGAGCCGCCATCGCCGATTGCGCCGCCGTCCGGGTGCCGCTTCCGCACGCGCTGCCCCCGGGCCGATCAGCGATGCAGCGCGGAGATACCGGAGTTGCGCGAGGTCGCACCCGGCCAGTTCGCGGCTTGCCACCATCCGCTGGCCTGAACTAAGACCGCTGCCAGGTTTGTCTCGCCCCGCCGCCCGTGGCATGGTGGCGCGACAACGAGAAGCATGCGGGAGGACGCCGATGAAGAGTTTCAAGGTCGCCGATTTCAAGGCGCCGCTGCAGGAGTTCGACGAGGCCACGCCGCAGCCGTCAGGCACGCAGGTGCTGATCAAGGTGAAGGCGGCCGGCGTCTGCCACAGTGATCTCCACATCTGGGAAGGCGGCTACGATCTCGGCCATGGCCGCAAGCCGCTGTCGCTGAAGGACCGCGGCATCAACCTGCCGCTGACCATGGGTCATGAGACGGTCGGCGAAATCGCAGCCTTCGGCCCCGACGTGAAGCCGACCGACCAGGGCGACCTCAAGCTCGGCGATGTCGGCCTCGTCTATCCCTGGATCGGCTGCGGCAAGTGCGCCACGTGCCTGGCCGGTGACGAGAACATGTGCCTGACGCCGCGCTCGCTCGGCGTCTATTGCGACGGCGGCTATTCCGACCACATGCTGGTGCCGCATCCGCGCTATCTGCTCAATCTGAAGGGCCTCGATCCCGCGACGACCGCGCCCTACGCCTGCTCGGGCGTCACCACCTACAGCGCGCTGAAGAAGGTCGAGCAGCATTTCGACACGCCGATCGTGATGTTCGGCGCCGGCGGTCTCGGCCTGATGGCGCTGTCGCTGCTCAAGGCGATGGGCGGCAAGGGCGCGATCATGGTCGACATCGACGCCAGGAAGCGAGAGGCGGCCGAGAAGGCCGGCGCGCTCGCGACCGTCGATCCCAAGGCGCCGGATGCGCTGGAGCAGCTTGCGAAGAAAGCGGGCGGACCGATCCGCGCGGTCATCGATCTCGTCGGCAATGCCGCGACCACGCAGCTCGGCTTCGACTGCCTGACCAAGGGCGGCAAGCTCGTCATCGTCGGCCTGTTTGGTGGCGGCGCGACCTGGGCGCTGCCGCTGATCCCGATCAAGGCGGTGACGATCCAGGGCAGTTATGTCGGCAATTTGCGCGAGACGCAGGAGCTGCTCGATCTCGTGCGTGCCAAGAACGTGGCGCCGATCCCGGTGACGAAGGCGCCGCTCAACAAGGCCAACGACGCGCTGGTGCAATTGCAACAGGGCGCGGTGGTCGGGCGCACGGTGCTGACGCCGTAGCTCTCCCGTCATTCCGGGGCGGTCCGAAGGACCGAACCCGGAATCTCGAGATCCCGGGTTCGGCTCTTCGAGCCGCCCCGGGATGACGCCTCTTCTCCAGGAACCCCTCATGTCTGCAAACAACGCCTTCCACATTGCCGTGCTCGCCGGTGACGGCATCGGTCCCGAAGTCATGGCGCCGGCCATCGAAGTCCTGCGTAAGATCGAGGCGAAGTCGGATCTGCGCTTCCGCTTCACCGAGGCGCCGGCGGGCGCCACCAATTATCTTGCGACCGGCAAGTCGATGCCTGACAGCACCATCAAGCTCTGCGAGGAGGCCGATGCGATCCTGCTCGGCGCCTGCGGCCTGCCGGCGGTGCGCTACCCTGATAACACCGAGATCGCGCCGCAGATCGAGCTGCGCTTCATCTTCGATCTCTATGCTGGCGTGCGTCCGGCGCGTCTCATTCCGGGCGTGCCGAGCCCGATCGTCGGCGCCGACCAGCGCGGCATCGATCTCGTCGTGATCCGCGAATCGACCGAAGGCCTGTTCGCCTCGATGGGCAAGGGCGTCGTCACCCACGAGGACGCGCGCGAGACCATGGTGATCACGCGCAGGACCTCCGAGCGCCTGTTCGAGTTCTCGTTTCGGCTCGCCGAGCGGCGCAAGGCGCGCGGCAAGCCGGGCGCATTGACCTGCGTCGACAAGGCGAACGTGTTCAAGGCCTTTGCGTTCTTCCGCGGCATTTTCGACGAGATCGAGAAGAAGCATCCCGGCGTGAAGACCGATCGGCTCTATGTCGATGCCTGCTCGGCGATGCTGGTCAAGCGGCCCTGGGATTTCGACGTGATGGTGATGGAGAACATGTTCGGCGACATCGTCTCCGACATCACCGCGAGCCTGATCGGCGGCCTCGGCATGGCGCCGTCGGCCGACATCGGCGACAAATATGCCGTGTTCCAGCCGTGCCACGGCACCGCGCCTGATATCATGGGGCAGGGCAAGGCCAATCCCACCGGCATGATCCTGTCGGCGGCGATGATGCTGGACTGGCTGGCCGACAAGCACGGCGTCGAGAGCGCGGCGGAAGCCGGCGAGACGATCGAGCGCGCGGTGGACAAGATCTATGCCGGCGGCATCAAGCCGATGGAGTTCGGCGGCAGCAACGGCACGGCCGACATCACGAAGGCTGTGCTCGGGGCGCTGTAGGCTCCCGCGCAGCAAGAAGGCCGGGAGACCATGAGTAAGCCGGACGATGTCCCGACTACGTCCGCTTTAGCGCCCTGAACGGATATCATCAGCGCGCCGTGACGGGAGCCGCGACATTGAACGCAGCGCCCGGTCACGGCTCGTTGAGTTTACTCGGCCGCAATCGTGTGCACGGTCCCGCTTTGGCCAGTGCTCTTGAATACGAAGCCCTCGTAGCCCTTTTCTGCGACCTCGGCGCACTTTCTGCGGTATCCGCCCACGCCCTCCGGACCGAGATAGGGCATGAATCGACGCGGCTTGCCTTCTATGTTGGCGCCCATGTACCAGGAATTGGTGCCGGGCATGAGGGTCGAGTTCACGATTTCGGCGACGTGGGCGCCCCATGCGTCCTGCGCCTGCGGGCTCGCCTCAATCGTCGTTAGTTTGTTTCTTCGCATGTGGGCGATGCATTCGGTGATCCATTCGACATGTTGCTCTATCGAGACCGGCATGTTCGACAGCACCGAGGGGCTTTGCGGACCGGTGATCGTGAACAGGTTGGGATAGCCGGCGATCGCCAGGCCAAGATAGGTCTGTGGGCCATCCGCCCATTCTTGCGCCAGCGTCCGGCCGCCGCGACCCTTGATACCAAGGTTCTTCAGCGGGCCGGTCATTGCGTCGAAGCCGGTGGCGATGACGATGATGTCGAGCGGATACTCCTTGCCGCCCGCTTGAATGCCATTCGGCGTGATCTTCTCGATAGAACCGTCTGTGCTCGCATCCACCAGCGTTACGTTCTTCTTATTGAAGGTCTCAAAATAGTTGGTGTCCAACGGTTGGCGCTTGGTGCCGTAGGGATAAGACTTCGGCGTCAACTTCTCGGCGATCGCCGGGTCGTTGACGACCGAGTGGATCTTTCGCTTGAGGTAGTCGGCGATGACGTCGTTCGCCTCCTTGGAAAAAAACATGTCCTGATAGTTCGCCAGCCAGAAGGCGAAGCCGCCCGCATCCCACATCTTGTCGAACTGCTTCTCGCGTTCCTCGGGCGTTGTCTCGAGCACCGACTGCGGTATGAAATTCAGCTCGAACCCGAAGAAGGAATCCTTGATGCGCTGCCGGATTCCGTCGTAATCGGCCTTGCGCGCCCTGGTAACCTCGGGATCGACACGGCCGTTGCGGGCCGGCACGCAGAAGTTCGGCGTGCGCTGGAACACGGTCAAATGCTTGGCCTGCTGCGCAATCTCCGGAATCGCCTGCACCGCGGTGGCGCCCGTGCCGATGACGCCTACGCGCTTCGCGGTGAAGTCGACACCATCGTGCGGCCACTGGCTCGTGTGGTAGCACTTGCCCTTGAAGGAGCTCAGCCCCTCGATCGATGGTACGTTCGCGGTCGACAGAGCCCCGACGGCTGGGATGACGTAGCGTGCCGTCACTGCGTCGCCTTTGTCGGTGCGTACGGTCCACAGCTCGGTGTCCTCATCGAAGAGGACTTCGACGACGCGCTTGCCGAACTGGATGTCGGGCTTCAGGTCGAAGCGATCGGCGCAGTGCTCGAGGTAGCGCAGGATCTCGTCCTGCTCCGGATAGCGCTCGGACCAGTTCCACTCCTGCAACAGGTTCTTGTCGAAAGTGTAACAGTAAATGTAGCTGTCGGAGTCGCAGCGCGCGCCGGGATAACGATTCCAGTACCAGGTGCCGCCGACACCGTCGCCGGCCTCGAACACCGTAACGTTCAAGTCAAGCTTGTCGCGCAGCGAATGTAGCATATACATGCCGGAGAACCCGGCGCCGATGATGATCGCATCGAAGTCGGCTCTCGCGCCAGCCCGTTGCGCGGATTCAATATTTGTCATGACCTACCTCGCGTTGTGAGAATTCTCCCTGCATTCGTGTTCAGTGTTCTTCGCCTTGTGCAGGAGCCGGCCTGCGGGAGAAGAACAAAAGCTCGGCGCCATCGGAGAGCCCGCGCCACGGCGCGCTCGCTCCATCGAGTGGAAAGCGGAGGCGCCGTGGGTGCAGGTAGGCGCTCGCACGGCACTACGCCGCGGCGCGCGCCTCACCGGTCGCGTAGGCGGCAGTTTCGAAGTCCATGTAGCCGCCGAAGGAAGTCGGGTCGCCGAACGGCAGGATTTGCGTCGCCCAGTACCCGCCGAACCCGTTCTTGCGATCGATCCAGTAGAACGTGTTGGCGAGTCCAGCCCAACCGATCGCTCCGGCCGGGCGGCCGGTCGGCGCGTCCTCGTCGTTGACCATGAAGGTCAAGCACCAGGACTTCTTCAGGCCGGGAAAGAACTCGGCATCGTTCGACAGGCTCGGAATGATGCCGGGTAGCATCGTGACGGTCTGATGTGCCTGCAGGCCGTTCCGGACGGCGGCCTCGACCGTTTCTTTCTTGAGCACACGACCCTCCGATCCGGCTCCGTCGTTCAGCCACATGCGAATGAATTTCATGTACTCGCCGATCGAGCCATAGAGACCGTGGCCGCCCATGTGGACCTCGGGCTCAGGCGGCAGTTGCATATCGGGGAGGGGAGTCAGCGATCCGTCGGCTTCGCGTTGGTGGATCGTGGCGAGGCGCGAACGCATCGAAGGGGTCAGCGAAAAGCCGATGTCCTCCATGCCGAGCGGCGCAAAGATTCGCTCCCTCATCACCTCGCCGAGGCGCTTGCCGCGGATGCTTTCGACGACCTGGCCGGCCCAGTCGATGTTGCTGCCATATTCCCATTTGTCGCCAGGATCGAACAGCAGCGGCGTGTTCAGTGATGCCTTCGAGCAGGTCACCACGCTCGGTTGGCCGCGCTCCTGCGCCAAGCGAAGGTAATTGGCATTGAAGAAATCGTAGCCAAGGCCGGCGGTGTGCAGCATTAGCATGCGGGTCGTGATGTCGCGCTTCGGAGCTCGCAGTTTCGGATTGCCCTTGGCATCGAACCCGGTGAGTACCTCGAGCTTGCCAATATCGGGCAGGTAGTTCTTGGCGGGACCATCCAGGTCGAGTTTGCCGTCCTCGACGCATTGCAGGACCGCCGTGCCGGTGATGGCCTTCGTGGTCGAGAAGATCGCGAACACGGTATCGGTCGTCATTGCCTGGCGTCCGCCAAGGCTGCGCTCGCCGGCCGAGCCTTCATAGACGTTGGCCGAGCGATCCGTGATCATCGCGACCACGCCGGGAACGCGGTCCTTTCCAGCCACGACTTTTTGCAGAATCCCGTCACATGCGCTTTTCAGATTGTTACCCATAGGGGTTTCTCCCGTTGCCAAGTTTGATCACGTGCTTCTCGGCAGTCCGTTGGCGGTTCGCGCCGAATGA
The DNA here is from genome assembly GCF_024199855.1 of Bradyrhizobium sp. CCGB20. Classification (NCBI taxonomy): domain Bacteria; kingdom Pseudomonadati; phylum Pseudomonadota; class Alphaproteobacteria; order Hyphomicrobiales; family Nitrobacteraceae; genus Bradyrhizobium; species Bradyrhizobium sp. CCGB20. The sequence continues at coordinate 2,727,202 of NZ_JANADN010000001.1, forward strand.
CAAAGACGGTTGGGATGTATTGAAGTTGGGTACGGAGCCGATGGCCCCGATGAGAGTGCGCGAACGAAATCCCGCCGCAGTTCTGGCAACATTAACGACTGGAGTCTTGATCATGAGGTGGCTCCAGGTCAGCATCGCAGTTCGACCGAGCGCTGGGAACGTAGACCGTTTTCCTCCGATCGACCACTCCGATGATTTTTTGATTTTTCAGAGGCTGGTCAGTGAGGCTGACACGGATCTGCCCCGGCCGTATTGCTCGTCAATCGGCAGGGTCAGTCATTGCATTGGCGCTGCTTGGTTTGGCGCCACCGGACGCCGAAGTTATTTCCCCCAGAACTGCGGCTTGCGCTTTTCCATGAAGGCCTGCCGGCCCTCGCGGAAATCCGCGCTGTCCATGCAGGCGTTGCCGATCGCCTTGATCGCGTCCATGTCGCGTCCGCTTTCGTCCTTCAGCACTTGCGCGATGGTGAGCTTGGCGGCCTTGATTGCGAGTGGCGCGTTCTGCGAGATCGTTGCGGCGATCGCCATGGTCTCGCCCCAGAGCTGATCGTCCGGAAACAGGCGCTCGACGAGGCCAATGCGCAGCGCCTCCGCCGCATCGATGCGCATGCCCGTGTACATCAGGAGCCGCGCCCAGGACGGGCCGACCAGCGACACCAGATGCTTCAAGCCGTCATAGCCATAGGCGATTCCGAGCTTTGCGGCGGGAATGCCGAATTGGCTGCCATGCGCGGCGATGCGGATGTCGGCGAGCATCGCGACCTGCATGCCGCCTCCGAGGCAAAAGCCCTGGATGCAGGCAATCGTCGGCTTGGGATAATCGGCGAGCAGCGCGCGCTGGGCGGCGCTGCGCTTGGCATATTCCTCGGACGCCGCCGCGTTGTGGCGGGTCTTCTCGAACTGGCTGATGTCGGCGCCGGACACGAATGCCTTGCCGCCGGCGCCGCGCAGGATGACGACGCGAACCGCGTCGTCGTCGCGCAGGCTCGTCAGCGCCTCGCCAAATCCCTCCCACATCTCCAGCGACATCGCATTGCGCTTGTCGGGATTGTTGAAGGTGATCACGCCGACGCCGCTGGCTGCGTGCTTGAGGATCTTGCCGTCGGCGTAAGGCGTTTCGGTCGTGCTGGACATGTCGGGCATCGCGCGCTCACTGGTCGTTGGGTAAGGCGCAATGTGTGGCCGAGGGGCGGCCGGGGTCAACCGCGGCAAGGGAGGCGGCTTTGCATCCGCCTGTACCGCGATTGCATTGCTCTAGCGCGTCATGTGCGCGGTGAGCGGGTGATTGCCGGCATTGCTGAAGAACGCCGCCTCCTCGGCGGTCGCCTCCAGGAGCTGCTCGTCCTGGTTATAGACGTCGTTGCGGAACTGGACGGTCTGGTCCTTGGTCATCCAGGCCGTGAGATAGATCCAGGCCACCGGCACCTTCTTCGCCATGGCGACGTCGAGGTGCTGGCCGCTCGCAATCTCCGCGTCGATCGCGGCGCGGCTCCATTTCGGCTGGTCCTTCAGCAGCCACGCGGCGAGATCGCGCACATTGTCGACGCGCGAGCAGCCGTGGGAATCGAAGCGGTAGTCGTCGTTGAACAGGTTGCGCTGGTTGGTATCGTGCATGTAGACCGAATAGGAGTTCGGCATGTCGATCTTGACCGCGCCGAGCGCGTTGAAGGTGCCGTTGTGCTGGCGCACGGTGAAGTTCGGCGTGTGCGTGCCCGACCAGTCGACCGAATGCGGATCGATCGGATTGTCGTGGGCGTCGAGCACCTCCATGTGCATGCGCGACAGATAGGTCGGATCCTTGCGCATATGGGCGGAGATCTCGGTCTTCGCGATCGAGGAGGGCACCGTCCAGGTCGGATTGAGCACGACGCTGGTGATCTGGGCCGTCAGCGTCGGCGAAGGCTTTTCGGTCTTGCCGACGATCACGCGATAGCGCCGCACCACCACATCGTTCTCGACCGCTTCGGCGAAGGCGGCGGGGATGTTGACCACGACATAGCGCTGGCCGAAGCCGAAATTCATGTTCTCGAGCCGCTGGAGCGAAGCCTCCAGCTGCCGGATGCGCTTCTGGACGGAGACGTTCATCGCCGCGATCGTGCGCGGCGTCATGGTCCCGGTCGGCGCCAGTCCATGACGGGCCTGGAAGCGCTTGACCGCGTCCGCAAGCTCCTGGTCGAAGGCGCCGCTCGCCTTGTCGGCGGAAAGATCGCCGGAGACGATCAGCCGCTTGCGCAGCAGCTCGTCGCTGGTGCCCTGAACGCTGAGGGCGAACCTGGCATCCGCGGGGATGGCCGGCCAGCCGCCGCGTACGGCAAGGTCGGAATAGCTGAGCGCGGCATCCCTGATGCGCTGGGCCGAGCCTTCGTCATAGGTTGGCTCGTGCGTCAGCGCGAGCGCCGCGGCGGAGCGGCTCTCCGCCGTCGAAGCGGGCGCTGCAGCCTTCGGCGCGGCTGCATGGGCCGGGTTCGCCGCTGCCGGCACCGTACCGGCCGCCGTTGCCGGCCTGGGGCCCGCCTGTCCCGTGGTTTCGGTTTGCGCCAGTGCGGAAGCGCTCGCGAGCACGCCGACGGCAACGATCATCGCATGGCGTTTCGACATGTGTCCCATCTTCCCCATGAGGACGAGGCCCGGACGGGCGCTCGGCAGTCGAAAGCCCCGCGCGTCCAATGCGGGGCTTCTCGATTGGGTCGCGGCAGGGGCGGGATGGGTTCGCGAAATCCGCGCGCAAAGGCGGGCAAATTGCCAAGAAACCGGCAAGAAAAAGGGGCGGCCTGGCCGCCCCGAAAAGAGAGCCGCGCGCAAGCGCGCGGACTGGGTCTCGTTCAATCCGGCCGCACCCCCGCGACGCGGCGGATTGAACATCGGCCGCAGAGGCCAGAGCGTCGATCCGCTCAGCCTTCGTTCGCTGCGATCGATTCCATCAGCGAGACGAGCTGACGCTGCACCGTCTGGTCCTTGATCTTGCTGTAGGCGCGCAGCAGGCGGAGGCTGAAGGCCGAATCGAGGAAGAGCAGGCTTTCGACTTCGCGCGCCTTGTTGTCGCCGTCATAGAAGAAGGTCACGGGCACATCGAGGGCGGTGGCGATCTGCTGAAGCCGAGCCGCGCCGACGCGATTGACGCCCTTCTCGTATTTCTGGACCTGCTGAAAGCTCACGCCGAGCTTCTCGCCGAGCTCGGCCTGCGAGATCTTCATCTCGACGCGCCGCAGACGGATCCGCTTGCCCAGCTCAATGTCCGGCTTGCCGGCACTGCGCTGCTTCATTCTCTTCGCCGCTGTTTTCATATTCGTTTCTCACCGTTGTTCTTCGGTTGAAAATCCCCCGAAGAGCTGGGTCAGGGGTTCGCCCATATACGAGTCCTTGAATTCGTGAGGATGCACGAACTCTTCCTTAAACCACGGGAAGCGAGCCGGGCTGAAAGCTTCGATCAGCCAGTCGATCATGTGCCGCACGCGTGGAATCCTGCCGCTACCGGGGTGGTAGGACAACCAGATATCCAGCGGTCGGTTCAGTTCGACCTCCAGTGGAATCAACTTCCCGCCAAGCGCAATGGCGTAGCTCGGGAAGACGCCGATTCCGGCGCCATTCGCGACCGCCCAATAGTTGGCGCTTGAGACGTTGGTCTTCATGACCAGAAGGTCACGTTCCGGAACGCCCGGGAAGAAGCTCTCGAAGGTTTCCTTGGCGGCGAGCTGGTCGGCGAATTGCAGCACCAGACGGTGCTTGATCAATTCGACGGCCGAGCGCGGCGTGCCGTATTTCTCAAGGTATTTTTCCGAAGCCCAGAACATCAGGTGCATGCGGCCGAGCCGCACCAGCTTGACGTCGAGCGCCGAGGGACGCGACAAATGGATGGCGACGTCGGCCTCGTGGCGGGAGACGTCGGCCGAGCGCATCGCGCAATGCAGGTCGACCAGGATCTTCGGATAGGCCTGCTGGAATTCGACCAGCCGCGGGGCGAGCCAGAACGTCCCGAGACCCTCGGTGACGGCCACCCGAACCTCGCCGGACAGGGCGTTGGCCGTCGAATCGCTGGTGCGCAGCACGTCGAAGGCCGCCGCCTCCATGCGCTCGACGGCGGAGACGACCAGTGCGCCTTCATCGGTCAGATGCGTGCCATGGACGTCGCGGGTGAACAGGGTGGTGCCGGTCTGGCGCTCGAAATCATCAATCCGGCGGCGGACGGCGTTGATCGACAGCGACAGGCGTTCAGACGCCGAGCGAAAGCTGCCGCATCGAACGACTTCCAAGAATATGCGGGCCGCATCCCAATCGGAGAGGCCGCTGATGTTGATCTTTGGGCGTTCCTCCAGTGGAACGCCCCTTTCCGCCAAGGAGTGCATACAAGTCCCTTCGGGTCGCTAAACTGGCAGAATCTGGCGCAAACCACAACCACTGCGGGTTGGGGGCTGGCGAGTTTTGAACGCCATCCTTACCGCCGCATGGGTGGTATCCAAGTGCTGCCAGGGGCTGGGAATCGGACGGAGGATTATCGTCCGGATGAGGGGTGTGGCGTGAGTTCCGTTGCGAGCCCTAAAATGGCTGCGGGATTGTCGGCGCTGTCCGTATTGGACATCCTTGCGCGGGAGCTGCCGCCTTGCGGAATGGATCAATCATCCAGCGCCACGCGTTTTACTCCCGGCCGGCACGAAAATGGCCTCCCGCGCAGCGGGGCAATGTTCGCTGGAACCACGGTTTCCAGGCAGAAACACACGGAAATCATATTCGAAGGCGCAGACGGCTCGTGTTATTCTCGGTATCCCATGGGGGCCGAGGGGATCACCACAAGCACGTCTCGCAGGCCGAATTAACGGAAAGAACGCCCGTGTCGCATTCAGACGAACAGTTGCAGTCGGTGCTGGAAACGCTTGAGGAGTGCCGCAAGGCCCTCAACGAGATGAACAGCCGCGAGTCGGCCGAGCTGCTGTCCATCGTCATCCTCGATGTGCGGATGAAGCTCAAAGGAATTGACAGTGCCGATCTCAAGGCGCTGTGCGACGAAATGCTGCGGAGCGCTGGAAGCGAACCGCAGCCCCCTTCCAAGCAGACGCAGGACCAGCCCCGGCGTCCGCTGCTCCGCGTGGTGAAGTAGCCGCGCCGCCGAGTCTCGCTTTTTGGCGAGATTTGTGCGCGTCCCGATGCCGTATCTGTGATCGCAGACGGCATCGGGAGGAGCCTGGTTTGATGGCGCCTCAGTTGCGCATTCTCCGGCATGGGTTACACCAGAGCCGGTTCTGCTCTGATCCGGCGGGCATTTTCGCGCGCGGCCCCGGAGCATGAGATGGCTCCGACTGCATCATGCAAAATGTTTCGATCCCGGCGGCGCTGATTGCCGGCCTCGTCAGCTTCCTCTCCCCCTGCGTCCTGCCCCTGGTTCCGCCGTACCTGATCTATCTCACGGGGGCCACGATCGAGCATGTCGAGAGCGAGGAACCGGCCTCGGCTTCCAAGCGCGCGATCATGATGGCGGCGCTGCTGTTCGTGCTCGGTTTCTCCACCGTCTTCGTGGCGCTCGGCGCCAGCGCCTCGCTGATCGGCGGGCTGATCCGCGCCTGGTCGGCCGAGCTGTCGATCCTCGCCGGCATCGTCATCATCATCATGGGGCTCCACTTCCTGGGACTGACGCGGATCGGCCTGTTGATGCGCGAGGGGCGCCTGACCGCACCGAGGCCAGTCGGCCTCTGGGGGGCCTATGTGATGGGGCTCGCCTTCGCGTTCGGCTGGACGCCATGCATCGGTCCGATCCTCGCCGCGATCCTCTCGATTGCCGCGGCGGAGGCCACGGTCACGAAGGGGGCCGGCCTGCTCGCGGTCTATTCCGCGGGCCTCGGCATTCCCTTCCTGATCGCCGCCCTGATGATCGAGCAGTTCTCGAAACTGTTCGCGCGCATGAAGGGTCAGCTCGTCAATGTCGAGCGCGCCATGGGCGTCTTGATGGTGATCACCGGCATCGGCTTCCTCACCGGCGCGGTCTCGAATGTGAGCATCTGGCTGCTGGAGACGTTCCCGGCGCTGCAGACGATCGGGTAGATCACGGCGTCGGTGCGACGGTGTTGCCAAATCCGATACGGGCAATGATGCCGGTCGCGCCGTTTCGGTTACGATGCGTCAGTGTGAAGCCCTGCCGGTCGGCGGCCGACTTGGCGATCGCAAGACCAAGCCCGGTTCCCTCGACGCTTTGCGGCACAGCCCTGAAGAAACGGTCGTAGATGAACGGCATCGATTCTTCGGGGATGCCCGGCCCGTCGTCGACGATTTCCAGTGCGCAGGTCTTGCCGTCATCGACGATCCCGAGCTCCACGGAGCCACCTGCTTCCGAATAGCGGATGGCGTTGTCGAGGAGGATGCCGATCAGCTTGCCGATTGCGTCGCGATCACCCTGGATCGTGCAGGGCGCATCCGCCGTCATCGCGAGCTGGATGTTGCGTGCCTCGGCCAATGGATGGAAGTCGGCGAGCAACGACGTTGCGAGCGCGGCGAGATCGACGTCATCGCGCTTCTGGAGCGATGCGCCTTCCGTCCTCGCCATTTCGAGCAATTGGCTTGCAAGATATGACGCACGCCTCACGCCGTCGCGAAGCTCGTCCGCGAGCTCCCGTGTCTGTCCGGGCAAATCCGCCGCGATGAGGTTTTCGGTCTGGATCTGGAGGGCGGCGAGCGGGGTTCGTAGCTCGTGCGCCGCGTCGGCAACGAACCGTCGCTGGGCCTCCAGCGCCGAGCGATGACGATCGACGAGCTTGTCGATGGCGACGATCAGTGGAGCGACTTCCGCCGGCACGCCGACCGGACGGAGAGGCTCTTGCGCGTCGACGCTGCGCCGTCCGATTTCGGCAGACAGGCGTTGCAGGCCGCCCATGGTGCGCTTGATCGACCAACCAAGAACAGCCCCGACCAGCGGGATGGCAAGTAACAGGGGAAGTGCCGCGCCTGTCGCAGCATGCAACGCGATCTCGTGTCTCGCACTCCAGGTCTGCGCGATCTGAACGTCGTGCTGCGCGTGGCTCCAGCGATAGATACGCCAATCCTGTCCGCCGGCGGTGACATTGGACAGTCCCGGCACCGGCTGCCACGGGATATCAATCGCAGGCCCCGCGCGATGCACCAGTTCGCCCGAACGATCCCAGATGCGGACGACCAGCTGATCCTCGTCCTCGCTTTCGAGCAGCGGGCCCGCATCCTTGCGGTCGCCCGGTCCGACATTGACCGCGATCTCCTGCAACTGCGCGTCGAGGAACTTGTTCATTTCATAGGTCACGAGGCCGAGCGACGTCGCCGTTGCCAGGAGGCCGATGGCCGCCAGCAACAACATCGCGCGCGTGGTGATCGTCCTGCGGAGCGAGCTCATGCCCCGGACCTGGTGACCATCCATCCGGCGCCACGGATGTTGTGGATGATGTCCTTGCCGTAGCGCTTGCGCAAACCGTGGATGACGACGTCGACGGCATTGCTCTGCACCTCGTCGCTCCAGCCGTAGATCCGGCTTTCGATCTGGCCGCGCGACAGGATGGTTCCGGGGCGTTCCATCAGGGCGTACATTACGGAGAATTCGCGCGCGGACAGCGTCGACTGGATGCCGCGGAAGGTCGCGACGTAAGTCGAGGGATCGAGCGTGATCTCCTTGCTGCTCATCAGCGAATTGGAGCGGTCGTTGACCCTGCGTATGATCGCGCGGATGCGGGCGAGCAGGGCGCGCAGTTCGAACGGCTTGACGATGTAGTCATCGGCGCCGAGATCGAGCCCCGTCACCATGTCCTCGACCCGGTCCCGAGCCGTGATCACCAGGACGGGCGGGGCCTTCCTCGATCGTGCCGCCTTGAGAATTTCGAAGCCTGTCATTCCCGGCAGCCCGATATCGAGCAGGGCGATCGCGTGTTCGGCGCGTTGCAGGGCGGCGTGGCCGTCGTGTCCGTGGCGAGTCCAGTCCACGGTCATTCCGTTTCGCTTCAATCCGCGGACGAGCGCTTTGCCGAACATCGGATCGTCTTCGATCAGCAGAAGGCGCATTGGTTTGGGAAAATCGCGTTGTCGGGAGGGGAGCCGTTGCGTGGCGCGGTCGTCAGCCGCGGCCTGATCATCTAGCCACATTCGACGCCAGGGCCAAATGGTCAACCGCCAGCGCACAAATTTAGAACTTCTAAAAACTGCTGTGCGGGATTCCGGGAGCCTCGACCTATTCTAAACCCGATCTAATCCTCATCTAATTCTTCGCATTGCAGATGCGCCTCGGTTTGGGACCGCGAAGCCGTCTTTCCAGAACGGCACGCGACATTTTGGGGCGTTGCAGATGAATATGGGTTGTTGGAGTGGCCGCAAGGCCTTGCGTGCTATCTTGCTGTCGACGAGTGCGGCAGTGTCGTTTGGTGTCGGGCCGACGATGCAGATCGGCTCGGCTTCCGCGCAGCAGGGGCAGGCAGCGAGTACCTTGCCGCCAGTCAGCGTTTCCCCTCCGCAGCAGCGTGCACGTCGGGCGCAGACCACGAGCACGTCACGCGCGGCGCAATCGACCCGCCGGACCGCTGTAGTGGCTCCAACCGAAAAGAAGCCGCCGAGCGTCAACAATCAGGATGCACGCACGGGCCAGCAAGGCTACCTCACGCGGAGCGTCACCAGCGCAACGAAGACCAATACGCCGCTCATCGACGTGCCGCAATCGGTGACGGTGCTGACCAAGGAGTTCATCAGAGACCAGGCGTTCACCTCGATCGGTGAGGCGACCCGCTACGTGCCGGGCGTGATCTATCATCAGGGCGAATCCCATCGCGACGATCTGGTCATACGCGGCCAGCGCAGCAACGCGGATTTCTACACCAACGGTATACGCGACGACGTCCAGTATTTCCGCGATTTCTACAACCTCCAGCGCCTCGAGGTGCTGAAGGGGCCGAACGCGATGATCTTCGGCCGCGGCGGCGGTGGCGGTGTCGTCAATCGCGTGCTGAAGGAGGCCGACGGCACCACCGTTCGCGAGGTGACGGTCGGCGGCAATTCCTATCCCGGCGGGCGCGTGACCACCGACGTCGGTCAGGCCATCAACGAGAACTGGGCCTTCCGCCTCAACGCGATGTACGAGAACACGCAGAGCTACCGCGATTTCGTCAACCTCGAGCGCTGGGCCATCAATCCCACGGCGACCTTCGCGCCGAACGACACCACGACGGTGAAGCTGAGCTACGAGCATTTGCACGACCGGCGTACGGTCGATCGCGGCATCCCCTCGCAAATCCGCGCCGGAAACGCCTTCCCGCGCTATCCCTACGACACTTCGTCGTCCGCGTTCTTCGGCAATCCCAACCTCAACTATGCGCTCGCCGACGTCGATATCGGGACCGCGGTCGTCGAGCACGATTTCGAGAACGGGTGGACGATCAAGAATTCGTCCCAGATCGCCAATTACGACAAGTTCTACCAGAACATCTATCCGGGCGGAGGCGCCAATGCGGGTGCGGTGAATGCCGCCGGCACGTCCAGCAATCTCTCCGCTTACAACAACGAAACCGACCGGACCAATTACTTCAACCAGACCGACCTCACCTACAAGTTCGGCACCGGCCCGATCCGCCATACGGTCGTGTTCGGCGCCGAGGTGGGTCGGCAGGACGGCCTGAACTACCGGCAAAGCGGGCTCTTCAACGGCGTCGCCTCGACCATCACGATCGATCCGAGGAATCCGACATCGTACGTGCCGGTCACTTTCGCCAATAACGGCGGTACGGACGCCAACAACACCTACAAGCTCAATCTCGGTGCCGTCTACGTGCAGGACCAGGTCGAGATCACGCGTTATCTGGAGCTGATCGGCGGGCTGCGATTCGACCATTTCGACCTGACCTCGCAGGACCGCCGCACACTTGTCGCGCTCAACCGGGTCGATGATCTGGTATCGCCGCGTGCCGGTGTCGTGTTCAAGCCGCTCGAGAATTTGTCGATCTACGGCAGCTACAGCATCTCGTATCTGCCGAGTGCCGGCGACCAGTTCAGCGTGCTGACGCCGGGCCTCGTCATCGCAGCCCCCGAGAAGTTCGTGAACGGGGAGGTCGGGCTCAAATACGACATCTTGCCGCGCCTGCAATTCGCCACCGCGATATATGATCTGAACCGCACCAATCAGCGCTTCGCCGATCCCAACAACGCGGGGTTCTTCATCTTGAGCGGCGCTACCAAAACCCGTGGCTTCGAGGCGTCGTTGACAGGCTACGTGACGGATGCCTGGCAGGTCATGGGCGGCTACGCCTACACGGACGCGCGGATCACCAGCAACAATTCGGCGACCATTCTTGCCGGCAACCGCGTGGGGCTTGTCCCGTACAATACGTTCTCTCTGTGGAACAAGTACCAGTTCACGGAGCAGTGGGCCGCGGGCCTCGGTGTGATCCACTACTCGAACTTCTTTGCGTCATCCGACGATACCGTACTGATCCCGGAGTTCACGCGGGTGGATGCCGCGGTCTACTTCAGGCTCGACAAGACCTGGCGTGCCCAGCTCAACATCGAGAATCTCCTCGACCGGAAATACTATTCGACGGCCGACGGGAATAACAACATCACGCCGGGGTCTCCGCGTGTGTTCAGATTGTCAGCCACGGCCAACTTCTGATGACGCGTACAGGCAGTCGGGCCGAGGGCAGGTCGGCAGCACGCAAGAGCAATCGCGCCGCAGAGGCGGCGCGACAACCTTGCTTCGTGCTGGAGATCAATCAGCGGCCCGTTCTGGCGTTCTCGGCGAGGTCGCTGCACTCCGCCCGAACGCGGGTGCAGGAGGCCTGGTTCGTCGAGGAGTTGGAGAGTATGCGTTCGGCCGGGAAGCCTCTGCTGCGCCCGGATGATGTCCGGCATGTCAGACTCGCACTTCCCGCGGAGATCGCCGCGGTCGAACTTGGACGCGGCCTCGATGAGGTGCGCGGCGAAGACGCTAAATATGGCTTTGCGTTTCTTGTGCCGATCGACGTGCCGCCGAATTGATGGGGGCGGGCACTCTTGGGTCCCGTAGGGCGAAGCGCACCGGCTCAGCGCTACGCGACCCGCCTTGCCGCATCCGGCGTCCGTTCCGAAAATGGCGACTGGTAGAGCCAGGCGAGGTTATCGCAGAAGCGCTCCAGGCTCGTCTCGCGCATGAGCTGATTGCGCAGCAGCGCGTGGACGCCGGCCGGATGATAGACGTGGTCGCCGAGCTCTCGGGCCTGAAGCTGGACGCGCGCGGTACGCAGCATCCGGGCATTGCGGTATCGCTCCAGCGCGTGGGTGACATCGCCTTCCGTCGCGTCGAGCTCGTCCGCGAGGCAGACGGCGTCTTCCAGCGCCATGCAGGCCCCTTGCGCGAAATATTGCAGCATCGGATGCGCGGCGTCGCCGAGGAGAACGACGCGCCCGTCGATCCAGCGATCGGTCGGATCGCGATCGCAGGTCACCCACGCCTTCCAGTCCCTTCCATGATGAATGATCGCCTTGGCGCGCGGGTGCACGTCCCGGAAACCTGCGAGCACCTCCTCGTGGGTCACGGGCTTCGCCGCGAACGCCTCGGCGGGATCGTTGTGGCAGGTGATCGCGAGATTGAACACTTTCCAGCCCGAGAGCGGGTAATGCACGAGATGGCACTTGGTGCCGGCCCACAACGTCGCGGCGTTCCAGCGCAGATATTCCGGCATCTGCTCGGTCGGGATGACCGAACGATAGGTGGTGTGGCCGGCGACCCGTGGCGCGCCGTCGGCGACCATCTGCTGGCGAATGCGGGAGCGGAGGCCGTCGGCGGCAATCAAGAAGCACCCGGCGACACGCTCGCCGGACTTGAGCCGCGCCGTTGCCGAACTGCCGTTCTGCTCGTAGCCGACGACGTCGCAATCGGAGCGCAGCGTGACGGACGGGTGCGCCTCGCAGACGCGGACGAGGATGCCATGAAGATCGCCGCGGTGAACCACCGCGTAGGGATTGCCGAAGCGCTGGCGGAAATAGCTGGTCAGATCGATGCTGGTGATTTCTTCCGCCGAGATCGCGTCCATCAGCCGGAGCTGATCGATGAAGACCGCGATCGAGCGCACGGCATCGCCGAGCGCCAGGCGATCAAAGGCGTGGAATGCGTTGGGACCAAGCTGGATGCCGGCGCCGATCTCCTGGTAGCGCGGCGCGCGTTCCAGGACGATGACCTGAAAACCCTTCTGTGCCAGTGCGATTGCGGCTGCAAGTCCGCCGATGCCGCCGCCGGCAATGATGATGGGATTCTGTCGCATGTCCTCTCCTCGGTGGTTTCCCTATTTTCTTGATGTCTTGGCGCGGGGCTGCCTCGCCCTGGCGCGTGCCTCCGGTTGCTCGTCACGGACGTCCTTGGGCCGCGCCGACGGGGGCACCTTGATCAATCCGGCTTCGACTTCCTGCTCGAGCCGATCGATGTTCTTGTAGAGCTCGACCAGCACGCGCTTGAGCTCCGCCGCTTCCTTGGCGGACATGCTGCCGGTTGCGACTTCCTCATAATAGGCGGCGAGCGGCATCAGCCGCCCCGCCAGCTCGGCGCCTTTCGGCGTCAGCACGACCTGGAGGCTGCGCTGGTCGTTCTCGGGCCGGTCGCGTGTCAGGAGGCCTGCGCGACTCATCTCCGCGACGATGCGCGACAAGGTGGACACGTCGGCCGACGTCAGCTCGGCGATCTCTCCGAGCCGCAACGGATGGCCCTGCTCCGACAGTGCGGCCAGCACGCGGTACATCGGAAGCGTCAACTTCTCGTGGCGGATCACGCGTGCGAAGAGGTCGCCCATGCGAACGCCGAGCCGGGCGAGCAGATAGGGCAGCGAATTCGAAAATCGATACATGGACTTGGATCCTGGCGGGAGAACTCCGCCCGGAATAAGCGTCAATCTTCGCATGAGCAATATTTGCATATCAATCATTTGCATTTGCAACTTTCTCATTGACAAGTATTTGGATCAGGTGCTTTGCTTTGTCAACGCCGAAAGCAGAGCCGAAGGAACGACGCCATGCAGAGAAAGATTGCGCTCGAGGAGCACTTCGCGCTTCCGGGGACCGTTCAGGACAGCGCGGGCTTCGCGCCGGCCGACGACTGGCGCGAGCTCGAGGCGCGGCTGCTCGACATTCATGACCGGCGGCTTGCGGAGATGGACGCGCATGGCATCGAGATGATGCTGCTGTCGCTGAATGCGCCGGCCGTCCAGGCTATTCCGGACCGCAGCCGTGCGCTCGAGCTGTCACGCCGCGCCAACGACTTCCTCGCCGAGCAGGTCGCCAAGCGGCCGGATCGCTTCCAGGGCCTCGCGGCGCTGCCGATGCAGGATCCCGACGCGGCTGCGCGCGAGCTTGATCGCAGCGTGGGCACGCTTGGATTTCGCGGAGCGCTGGTCAATGGCTTCAGCGAGCTCGCCGGCACCGATCATGCGATCTATTACGACCGCAAGGAGTTCTGGCCGTTCTGGTCGGAAGTCGAGCGCCTCGGCGTTCCCTTCTACCTGCACCCACGCAATCCGCTTGCGAAGGACGCGGCGATCTACGAGGGGCACCGCTGGCTCCTGGGACCGACCTGGGCGTTCGGACAGGAGACCGCGGTCCATGCCCTGCGCCTGATGGGTTCTGGACTGTTTGACGCGCATCCGCGGCTCCAGATCATTCTCGGCCACATGGGGGAGGGGCTGCCGTACTCGATGTGGCGGGTCGACAATCACAACAAGTGGATGCGGACTCAGAATGCCTATCCCGCGCGGCGCAAGATCGCCGACTATTTCCGGGAAAATTTCTACATCACCACATCGGGCAATTTCCGCACCCAGACGCTGATCGACGCGATGCTCGAGATCGGCGCCGACCGCATTCTCTTTTCCGCCGACTGGCCGTTCGAGAACATCGACCACGCCGCCGACTGGTTCGACAACGCGACGATCTCCGAAGGCGACCGCATCAAGATCGGTCGCGACAACGCCCGCGCCTTGTTCGGGCTCGGCGACGCAACATTCCAATCTGCCGCAGAGCAGAAGGCGCAATCGCTATCAATGGAGGAACCCCGTGAGCATCTCGTTCGAAATCGACGTGCATGAAGAACTATCCGGAGCCGCGATCGGGCCGTTCCACAAGCTGCTTGGCATCCTGATCACGCTCATCACCCTGTTCGACGGCTATGACACCTTCAATCCGGCCTATGTCATCCACTACGTCATGCAGCCCTGGGGACTCGCACCAAGCCAGGCCGGGTTTCTGGTGAGTTCGGGTCTCGTCGGATTCCTGTTCGGCGCGATCGGTCACGGTAGCGTGGCGGATCGCTTCGGCCGCCGCGGCACGCTGCTCGCTGGCTTGTGGATCGTCAACGTCTTCACATTGCTGACGGCGTTGCTGGCGAACGATTTCTGGAGCTATTGCGCTTTGCGTTTCGTCACCGGGCTCGGCCTCGGGGTGCTGCTGCCGCTCGGAACGACGTTCATCAACGAACTCGCGCCCAAGCGAGTCAGCAATACGTTCTCGCTGTGGGGCGTGACGCTGGGCTGGTCGCTCGGGGGCGTCTGCGCCGGTCTCGTCGGCGTGTTCCTGACGCCGCAGCACGGTTGGCAGATCCTCTACTATATTGGCGCGCTGTCGATCCCGCTGACCTTCGTGGCGCACGCGATCCTGCCGGAAAGCCCGCAATTCCTGGCGGCAAGGTCGCGGGTCCCAGAATTGCGCGCGCTGCTGGCGCGGTTGCGGCCCGAGCGGGCGGCCGTCTACCAGAATGCCACGTTCGCATCGCATGACGATCCGCGGCCGCAGAACACGATCGGAGCGTTGCTGAGCCCGCGCTACCGCCGCGTTTCGCTGACCATCTGGATCACGGCCTTCCTCAGCCTGTTCGCGATCTTCGGTCTGACGGGCTGGATTCCGACGGTGATGCTCAAGCGCGGCGAGACCTTTGCGGCGTCGTTCGGCTTCGGCGCCCTGATGCAGGCGATGTCGTTCATCGGCGGCCTCACGCTCGCCATGCTGGCCGACCGCAATTTCTCGCTGACGCCCCGTTACCTCGCGACCTGGTGGTTGACCGGCGGCATTGCCGTGCTGGCGCTCGTCTTCGTCAGCGGTCATGGCGTCAATCTCGCCATCGTGGCCGTTGCGGGGTTCTGCATCATCGGCGCGCAGCACGTGCTCAACAACTTCACCGCCGGCTCATACGAGACCTGCTTCCGCGCCAGCGGCGTCGGGATGGAATTGGGCGTCGGCCGGGTAGGAGCGATCCTTGGCCCCTATGTCATCGGTCTGTTGCAGCAAGTGACCGGCGGTCCCGACGCCGTGTTCTGGGCCATCGGCGGCGCATCCATCGTCGGCGCGCTGGCGATCGGATCGCTTGGTCTCGCCGCGGCAACGCGTCTGCCACGCGCCGATATCGCACCCGCGGAGTGAAGAGGCACCGGTCCGATCGACAATCAACGGCAGCGCCTTGACTGCCAGGCTTCACCAGAGGAGATCCGAAATGCCGACATCCACCCGTTCCGCCGCGACCGCAGGCCCGCTCGATGACTGGGTGCTTCTGTTCGCACGCATCGCGATCGCAC
Source organism: Bradyrhizobium sp. CCGB20 (assembly GCF_024199855.1). Lineage (NCBI taxonomy): Bacteria > Pseudomonadati > Pseudomonadota > Alphaproteobacteria > Hyphomicrobiales > Nitrobacteraceae > Bradyrhizobium > Bradyrhizobium sp. CCGB20. The sequence continues at coordinate 2,742,711 of NZ_JANADN010000001.1, forward strand.
CGCTGTTTCTCTACAGTGGTGTCGGAAAGGTGCTGGCATTTGCCGCGACCGCGAGCCGGCTTCCAGGAGGAGCGGACGGGCTGGGCGTCGTGCTCGCCGCTGGCGCGATTGCGGTTGAACTCGGAGGTGGCACGGCCCTGTTGCTCGGCCTGTTCGCGCGTCCGGCGGCCGCGGTCCTGATCCCGTTCACCATCGCCGCCACGCTGATGTTTCACAATTTCTGGGCTGCGCCCGAAGCGCAGGTCGTCATGCAGACCATCAACTTCCTGAAAAATCTCGGCCTGCTGGGTAGCCTTGCGCTCGTCGCCTGTTACGGACCGGGCGTCTACGCCGTGCAGGCCGCGATCAGGCCCGGTTCCAAAGGTGCCCCCCGGCTCACGTGATCCCTGGCTATTCCGACGAGCTGACCGCGAACCGCGCCAGCGCGGCGCGGTCGATCTCGATGCCGAGACCGGGGCCATCGGGCACCCGCACCACGCCTTTCTCGTGCTCGATCGGATCTTTCAGGATCGCCTGACGGATCGGATGCTCGGTGCGGTCGAATTCGAGCATCGGCTCGAGCGGTGCCAGCGAGGTCGGCGTGTGTGACGGCAGCACGGCGAGAAGCTGGAGCGAGGCCGCGATCGCGATGCCGGTGCCCCAGACATGCGGATTGTAGCGGATGCCGAAGGCCTCGCTCATGTCGGCGATCTTCTTGCATTCGGACAAACCTCCGGCCGCGCAGGTGTCGGGCTGGGCGATGTCGAGCGCATGCGAGGTGAACAGGTCGCGGAAGCCGAAGCGCGTGAACTCGCACTCGCCGCCGGCGATCGGAATCGTCAGCGCGGACCGCGCGGCGCGATAGCCGGCGACGTCCTCCGGCGGCACCGGCTCCTCGAACCAACCGATGTCGTAGCGCTCGATCAGGCGGCCGAGCCGGATCGCCGCGACCGCGTCATAGGCGTGGTTCGCATCGACCATCAGCGCGACATCGCCGCCGATCGCCTCGCGCACGGCGCGCGTGACCGCAGCGTCCTCCGCGATGCCGAAGCCGACCTTCAGCTTCACGGCGCGGAAACCTTCCGCGGCATAGCCGGCCGCTTCCTCCGGCAGATATTCGAGCGGATCTCCCGATCTGCGCCGGTAGAGGCCGGTCGCATAGGCGGCAACCTCCTTGCGCGCGGCGCCGCCAAGAAGCTGATGCGCGGGCACGCCAAAATGCTTGCCCTTGATGTCCCACAACGCGATGTCGATGCCGCTCAGCCCCTGGATCACGACACCCTTCTGGCCGTGATCGCGCAAGCGTGCGTAGACCGACTGCCACAGCACGTCGGTGCGCAGCGGATCCTCGCCGACCAGCCAGGGCGCGATGCTCTGCACCACCGCCGCCGTCATCCGCGCCGGGCCGTAGCATTCGCCCCAGCCGGTCAGGCCGTCATCGGTCTCGATCTCGACCAGCATCGCGGTGCGCGTGTCGTACCAGGCGCGCGAATAGGCGAAGGGCTGCGAGAGCTTTGCTTCGAGGATGTGCGTCCGCAGTTTGGTGATCTTCATCGCCGATGTTCCTTCAGTCCGTTTACCGCGCCTCGTCCAGCACGCATGTCACCGTGCAGACCACGCCGCGCGGCAGGAAGTCGACGGTTGCCTCGCCGCCGAGCTGGTCGCGCGCGCTGCGCTCGATCAGGCGCGAGCCGAAACCGCGCTGCACCGGCGCCGTCACCGGCGGTCCGCCGATCTCGCTCCAGATCAGTCGCAGCCGCGGCTTCGGCGTGTCGGCGATGACCTCCCATTCCAGCGTCACCCGCCCGGCCTCGTTCGACAGCGCGCCGTATTTCGCGGCGTTGGTGGCAATCTCGTGCACGATCATCGACAGCACCACGGCGAGCCGCGGTGACAGGGGCACGGCGGGGCCGGCCATGCGGATGCGATCGGGATTGCTCAGCAGGAACGGCTGAAGCACGCGAACGATCACATCCCTGAGCTCCGAGCCCGCCCATTTTTCCTGGCTGAGGAGATTATGGGCCTCGGCGAGCGCGCCGAGCCGGCCCTCGAACTTGGTCCGCTCCTCGCGGCTCGAACTTCGGAAGGTCTGCACCGCGATCGCCTGCATCAGGGCCAGCGTGTTCTTGACGCGATGGTTGAGCTCGTCGATCAGCAGATTGTGCAGCATCTCGCCGCGCGCGATCGTGGTCGCCATCCTGACCGCGAAGGTCAGGCCGGTCAGCAGCAGGATGCCGCCGATCAGGCTGGTGATTGCGATGTTGCGCCAGAGCGGGGCGATCAGCGAGCTCTCGGCAACACCGGCGGCGACTGTCCAGCCCGTCAGTTGCGATCGCGTGTAGGCTGCGGCCAGCGCGACGCCGTCGAGCGACACCGTCGGGAGCGATGCCTCGCTGCTGCGGAACATCTCGTCATAAAGCGAAGGGGACGCGCGCTTGCCGAAGGTTTCACTGGGGTTCGGCGTGCGTGCGAATACAATGCCCTTGGTGTCGAGCAGAGACACCGTCCAAAACCGGTCGGGCCGCTGCTTCTCCACCAGCTCCTGAAAGATGCTGACCGGCGGGCTGAAACAGAGGTCGTAGATCACCTCGCCGTTGCGAAACACCGGGACCTCGACGGTGAGCACCTGTCGTCCATTGATGGCGCCCGTGAACAGGTCGGAATATTGCGGCGACCTGCTCGCAAACACCTTTTCGATGGTCTCGAGATTGCCGCGCGGCGGCAGGCTCGCGGTGTCCTCCGTCGTCGAGGAGAACACCAGCCGACCCTTGCGGTCGGAGATCAGCACAAGGCCGCCCTTGCCATATTGCTCGACGAAACCGAGCGCGATGCGGCGGAAGTTCTGGAAGTCGTCGTTGCGCAGCGAATTCGTCAGCGCAAGCACCTGCAGGCCGCCGGTCATCCGCTGCACCTCGGAGTCCAGCACGAGGCGCATGCTGCGCACGTTCTCCAGCACGCGGCGGGTCGCGTCGTCCCGGTCCTGCTTGTAATTGTAGACGACAATCCCGACCGCGAAGACGATCAGCGGCAACATCGTTCCCGTGACCAGGAGAGCGAGCCGAACCGGCAGGGTGAGCTTTGACAAACGCGGACGTCCCGGTTCCAGCGCAGGGGCGCCGGATTATGATTTTGGGGAGACCATACGGGCGGGACTTGCCCCGCGCCACGATTTTCGCAGCGACGAGCAGCCCGGAGACGCGATGTTGCAGCGCAGTCCGGTACGCCGGCGCTTCAGCTCATGCTGATGGCGGTCAGCAGGAGACACATGGCGTAGACAGCCGCCAGGCTGAGCCCGGCGATCCGGGCCTCTCGATGCGATGTCATGCGGTGAACTCCGGGAGGGCGGCCGCCTTCAAGGCGACCGCCATCGCGCTTCGATCAATCGATTTCCTGCACGACCGTGCGCGAGCCGGGGTCCACCAGCATCACGCGCTCGCCGGAGTAGACGTAGCGATACTTGGTGAGCGAGGGACCCCAATCGGCCGGAACGGCCTCGAGCTCGACGTCGCTCGGCACCGTCGCGCCGACGATGATCTTTTCCTTCGTCGTGACCGGACGGACGTGGTGTTCGGTGACGTAGGATTTGATCCTGGTTCGATATTGCGGCTCGATCTGAACCGCTGCCGCGTGACCGGTTCCGGTCGTGGTCACCACGGTGGATTGCGCGAACGCGCCGGTCGACATCAGGACCGCCGCGGCGGATATCAGGAACAGCTTCTTCATCTTGTCCTCCTCATGAGTTGGGCGCCGCAACAACAGCTCACCATGCGGGACGTTCCGGCCGGATAGGAACAAATTGCCATTTTTTCCCGTTTGTGAATCGGCCGGTTGGAATGCCCGGCGATTGGAGGAGAGGAAAATGAAGCTGAGAATCGCAACTGCAGCGCTGATGCTTACTGCATTGTCCCTGCCGGCGTTCGCCGCCGACGAGTTCTATGTCGTGCAGGACGTCAAAACGAAGAAGTGCACAATCGTCGACAAGAAGCCGATGGACACGACCATGACCGTCGTCAGCCCGTCGGGCACGATCTACAAGTCGCGCACCGAAGCCGAGAGCGGCATGAAGACCGTCAAGGTCTGCACGTCAAACTGAGGAAGATGACAGATGCCAGTTCTGATTTTGTGGGCCGTGCCGGCCGTGCTGGTGATCGGCGGCGGCATTTATCTGATCGGCCACATGCACTGAGAGGCGAGCGGGTCTGTGCGTGCAGCGCACGGGCCCGCTAGTCTTCGGTGCTCCCCGCGAGTTGGGGGGAGACGGCCCATGCGGCCTGCTGCGCGCCCAACAGGGGCGCGAGTTGCAGTGCAGCAGGTCGCGCGGAAACAGCCCTGCGACGAAGAGTACCTCCGGCGCACGCGAAATCACTTCCGTCCCGCCGACGTTTTTCATACGCTTGTCTCTAGCACGCCGCATACCGGCTGCGCTCACGGCCCGGCTACAGGGCCGGAGCATCAAGGGAGGGGAGACGATGAAGCGAAGGTCATTTCTCGCTGGTCTCGGTGCGACCACTGCGGCGGCCACGATCGGCATGCCGTCGATCCTCAGGGCGCAAGCACCGATCACGCTGAACGGCGCGGTCCAGTTCAACGACGACCATGCCTTCAACCGGGCACTGATCCGGTTCGAGGAGCTGGTGAAGCAGTATTACGGCAAGCCGGTCAACTTCACGCTGCACAAGAACTCCTCGCTCGGCCTCGAGAAGCAGTATTTCGAGTACATGTCGCAGGGCAAGGCGGTCGATTACGGCATCGTCTCGCCGGCCCACATGTCGACCTTCGCCAAGGCGGCCCCGTTCATCGATGCGCCCTTCGTGTTCAAGGGCATCGAGCACATGAACAAGGTGGTGGAAGCCAATATCCTGGCGCCGATCGCCGATGAGGTCGAGGCGAAAGCCGAGGTCGTTCTGATCGGTTATTCCGGTGGCGGAATCCGCAACATCTTCGCCAACAAGCCGCTCAAGACTCTCGCCGATCTCAAGGGCCTCAAGGTTCGCGTGCAGGGCGCGCCGATCTGGTCGAAGACCTTTGCGGCAGTCGGCATGAGCCCGACGGTGATCGCCTACAACGAAATCTACAACGCGATCCAGAACGGTGTGATATCGGCCGGCGAGAACGAGGCGGCCGGCGTCGAGGCGATGAAGTTCTACGAGGTGGCCCCGCATCTCAGCCTGACCCAGCACGCCGTATCGATCCGGCCGATCTGCTTCTCGGTGAAGACGCTGAAGACCTTGCCGAAGGACCTGCAGGACGCGATCAGGAAGGCCGGCAAGGAGGCCGGCGACTACGGCCGTCAGCTCGAGTCGAGCGAGGAGGTCGTCAAGCTCGACACGCTCGAGAAGGCCGGCAAGCTCAAGCGCGTTCCCTTCGAGGAGCGCGACGCCATGAAGAAGCTCGCCGACCCCGTGATGGCCACCTACGCCAAAGACATTGGTGCAGAAGTTATTTTCGAGAAGATCAACGTCGCCTGAGATCGTTGCGTCCGCCGACGGCAATCCGGGCAGGCCCCGCTTCTTGCCCGGACGTGGCGGATGAGTTGCCGCACGGAGCCCCAATGTCTGAAATGCCCGTCCCGTCCACACCGTCGCTGTGGCGTCGCGTCACGGCCGCCTATGCGAAATTGCTGGAATTCCTGCTGGCCGCCTGCGTCGGCGTCCTGATCATTCCGGTCACGCTGCAGATCATCTCGCGCTACACGCCCTTCATTCCGTCCTACATCTGGACGGAGGAAATGGCCCGGTTCCTGTTCGTCTGGACGATCATGATCGGCGCCATGGTCGGTGTGCGGGAAGCGCAGCATTTCGAGGTCGACGTGTGGCCCGACCTGTCGCGGCGGTCGGAGGCCGCGGTGCGGATCCTCGCGCGGCTCGGCGTGCTCGCGCTGACGCTGGTGTTCGTATCAGCCGGCCTCGAGTTCACCCGCTTTGCCTGGAACAGAACTTCGGAGCTGGCCGATCTGCCGCTTTGGCTGATCCACGTCGCCTGGCCCGTGACCGGCGCGACGTGGATCGTCTTTGCGGGCGAACAGATCATCGATGAAATGCGCATTCTGGTCGGGGCAGGGCGATGAGCGGCAATGTACTCTCCGCCGGACAGGCTGCGATGGTGCTGTTCGGGGTCTTCATCGGCCTGCTCATCGTGCGCGTGCCGGTCGCCTTCGCGCTCGGCCTCGCCTGCGTGCCGATCCTGCTGATCGAGCCGCATCTGTCGCTGATGACGCTCGCGCAGGAAACATTCAATGCCTACAATTCGTTCATCCTGCTGGCGGTGCCGTTCTTCCTGCTGACGGCGAACCTGATGAGCATCGGCGGCATCACCGACCGGCTGGTGGCGCTGTCGCGCTCGATGGTCGGGCACTGGCCGGGGTCGCTGGCGCAGATCAACGTCGTGCTGTCGGTCTTCTTTGCGGGCATCTCGGGCTCTTCCACCGCCGATGCGGCGAGCCAGTCCAAGATCTTCATCGATGCGCAGACGAAGGAGGGCTACGATCTCTCGTTCTCCATCGCCATCACCGCGGTTTCTGCGGTGCTTGCGGTCATCATCCCGCCGTCGATCCTGATGATCGTGTGGGGCGGATTGATCTCGACCTCGATTGCGGCGATGTATCTGGCCGGCATCGTGCCGGGCCTGCTGATCGCGGGCGCGCAGATGGCGACGGTGCACATCTATGCGGTGCGCCGCGGCTATCCGACCTATCCGAAGGCGACCTGGGTCGAGATGCGATGCGCCATCTGGCAGTCGCTACCGGCGCTGATGACGCCGTTCATCATCGTCGGCGGCATTCTGCTCGGATGGTTCACCGCGACCGAGTCCGCCTGCGTTGCGGTGCTCTATTCCGTCGTGCTGTCGGCGTTCTTCTACCGCGAGACGGGTCCACGCGAATTGTACAAGGCGCTGCTCGACACCGGGCGTCTTGCCGGCGTGGCGCTGTTTTGTGTCGGCACCGCAAGTGCGTTCGGCTGGCTGCTCGCCTACTACAAGATCCCGCAAGCGCTGTTGGCGAACGTCTCGACATGGGGGATGGGCGTCGTCGCCGCCGGTTTCTTCATCTCGTTCTGCTTTCTGGTGGTGGGCTGCTTCCTCGACGCCATCCCGGCCATCATCATCGTCGGTACCGTGCTGGAGCCGCTGGCCAAGTCCGTCGATCTCCATCCGGTCCAGTTCGCGATCATTTCCATCGTCTCGCTGGCGTTCGGACTGGTGACGCCGCCCTATGGCTTGTGCCTGATGATCGCTTGTTCGATCGCCGGCGTGCGGCTGCGCTACGCCTTGAAGGACACCGTGATCATGCTGGTGCCAATGCTGCTCGTGCTGGCGGCCGTCATCATCTGGCCCAGCGTGTCGCTGTTCCTGCCGCGCCTGATCGTACCGGAGATGTTGAAATGAGCAGGGCTCGATCCCGCGGCCCTGAGGCCGCGGGACCGGTTCGATTGCTCAGAGATTGCTGTCGGTGATCGCGGCATAGACCATGCTGCGCAGCTCGCGGCGGAGCGGATAGGCGCTCGACGGCAGCACCTGCGTCATGAAGATGGTGATCAGCTCCTCGGCCGGGTCGATCCAGAACGAGGTCGTGGCCGCACCGCCCCAACTATACTCGCCCGGGCTGCCGGCGATCAGCGTCTCCGCCGGGCGCATGGTCACGGCGAAGCCCAGGCCGAAGCCGATGCCGTTATAGCTCGCCTCCGAGAACAGGGAGCGGGAGACTTCCGGCAGCGCGCGATCGCCCGGAATGTGATTGCTCGTCATCAGCGCCAGTGTCTTCGGCCCGATCAGGCGGATGCCGCCCAGCTCGCCGCCATTGAGCAGCGCGCGGCAGAAGGTGAGATAGTCGGCGATCGTCGAGCACAGCCCGCCGCCGCCCGAGATGAACGAGGGCGGGGACAGGAACGAGCTCTGGGTCGGATCGTCCTGGAGCGTCAGGCCCTCGCGGCGCTGGCCGGCATGGAAGGTCATGCCGCCGCCCGGATCGGCGGAATAGCAGGCTGCGAAACGGTGCGCTTTGGCGGCCGGCACGTGAAAATCAGTGTCGGTCATGCCGAGCGGATCGAGGATGCGTTGCTTCAGGAACTGTTCGAAGGGGATCCCGGAGATCTTGCCGATGAGATAGCCGAGCACGTCGGTCGCGACGGAGTAGTTCCAGGACTCGCCGGGCGAGAACTCCAGCGGGATCTTTGCGAGGGCCTCGATCATGGTCTGGAGCGTGCCGGCTTTCTCGACCTCGCCGATCTTTTCGGTGCGATAGGCGGCATCGACGTTGGAGCGCTGCTGGAAGCCGTAGGTGAGGCCGGCAGTGTGGCGCAGGAGATCGACGATCAGCATCGGCCGGGACGGCGGCCGGGTGAGGAAGGCCGGCGCGGTGCCGGCGACGAACACGCCGAGATCTTTCCATTCCGGAATATACTTGGCGACGGGCTCGTCGATCGCGACGAGCCCTTCCTCGACCAGCATCATGAAGGCGACGCTGGTGAGCGGCTTGGTCATGGAATAGATGCGGTAGATGGTGTCGTCCTTGACCGGAACCTTGCGCTCGACATCGGCAAAGCCCTGCACCGAGCTGTGGGCGATCTTGCCGCGGCGATAGACCAGCAGCTGCGTGCCCGGGAAGCGGCCGGCATCGATGTATCGGCTTTTCAGATGCGCATCGACGCGGTCGAGCGCGGCCTTGGACATGCCGACGGATTCGGGCGAGGCGGGGGTAGGTGCGAGCATCAGTTCCTCCGGACGGTTTTGTTCAGAGGTGATAGCGAAATCGTGCCCCCATTCCAAGCCGGTCCGCGCTTAACGCGGGCCCCCCGGCTGGTGTAGGCTCACCCTAGAACCCCCTCGGGGACCAACAAGAAGATCGAAAACGGGAAGCCCAATTGCCATGACCCAGTTCAACGAGACCGAACTCACCGAAGCCGTCGTCAAGAGCTTCGACAACACGCCCGATGCGCGCGCGAAATTCCTGCTTCAGGAACTGGTGAAGTCGCTGCACGATTACGTGAGCAAGACCGGTCTCACCTTCCCCGAGTGGGAATACGCGATCGATTTCCTGACCCGCACCGGCCAGAAATGCACCGATACCCGCCAGGAGTTCATCCTGCTGTCCGACGTGCTCGGCGTCTCCATGCTGGTCGATGCCGTCAACCACCGCGACCGCGAAGGGGCCACCGAGACCACCGTGCTCGGCCCGTTTTATGTCGGCGAACACAAGGTCACCGCGCACGGCACCGACATCTCGCCGAACAACCAAACCGGCGAACGGATGTTCGTGCAGAGCCGCGTCACCGATCTCAACGGCAAGCCGCTCGCCAATGTCCCCGTCGACGTCTGGCATGCGGACGATGACGGCTTCTACGATTCACAGAAGGCGAATTATGACGAGGTCGGCGCCTCGGCGCGGGCGCGGTTCATCACCGATAGCGACGGCCGCTTCTTCTTCCGCACCATTTTGCCGTGCAGCTACCCGATCCCGACCGATGGCCCCGTCGGCGAGATGATCGTGCAGACCAGGCGCCATCCGATGCGCCCGGCCCATGTGCACTTCCTGGTCAACGCGAAGGGCTACGAGCCGCTGATCACGCATGTCTTCATGGACGGCGACAAATATCTCGATTCCGACGTGGTGTTCGGGGTCAAGGACGACCTCGTCGCCAAGGTCGAGCCGCGCCACGATCCGGCGATGCCTGACGGGACCAAGGCGAGCGGGCAGTGGCACCTGATGACCTACGAATTCCACCTCAAGCCGGGCGGCGGCATGGCGCCGAAACCGCTCGGGGCGAAGGCGGCGGAGCCGGCGTGACGGCTCGCCGGAAACGCGGCAGTCTTGGCCCAGGTCGTCCGCTCTGCTTCGAGCTGCGCCAACGGCAGGCTCGCGCGTTGCTGCAATCTGACTGGCCGATCACATCGTGGGGCATTCCGCCGAGCGGCAAAGATCGCGAATAGTATGATGTATGCAAGATCGTGGTTGCGCGGCGAGGGCGCCCATCAAGTCTCCGCAAATGTCCGTGCTTGATCTCGACCAATGGCTCTGTTTGGATAGTTGATGTTCGGCAATTCGTATTTCGGATAATCATGGTAGATGAAATCAGCGGATACCGTCGTTCATCGGGGGCTCGCTCGCAAGAAGGCATCGTGACTGTCCACCGCACGGGCACCGGGAATCGGTTGCTGGCGGCGTTGCCACCAGCGGATCTCGGCTTGCTCACGCCCTACTTCCAGAAGGTCTCGTTCGAACCCGGTGCCGTCCTGGTGCGCTCGGGCGACGAGCTCGACCCGGTTTGTTTTCCCCATAGCGGCGCAATCGCCTTCATGCTCGACATGCCGGACGGGCAAACGGTCGCAACCGCGTTGATGGGACGGGAAGGCGCTCTGGCCTCGTTCTCCGTGCTCGGCCCGTCGCTTTCATCCGTGACCGCGGTTGCACGCATGGCCGGCACGGCATCGCTGATTTCCGCCAGCAGATTTCGGGCTGCCTATGGGCAAAGCGCAGCCATCAGGAATGTCGTGCAGGTCCACGTCCGCGCGGTGATGCTGCAGCTCCAGCATGTAGCCGCTTGCAACGCGCTGCACCGGGTGGATAGCCGCATGGCACGCTGGCTCCTGCAGCTTCACGACCGCGTTCCCGATGACCGGCTTCCGGTGACGCAGGAGGCGCTTGCGCAATTGCTTGGTGTGCGACGGACGACAGTGACCCTGACTATGAACAAGCTGCGCGAAGCCGGCGCCGTCCCGTCCGACCGGCGCGGGTTCGTAGAGATCGATCGGGCGCGGCTCGAGAGGGTCGCATGCGATTGCTATGCGCTGATGCAGCGAAACATTGATCGGATGTATTGTCAGGAATTGGAGGCGCCGCAGCCGGCCTCGGCGCCGTTCCGGGAAAGCGCCATCGTCGCCTCCAACGGAGCGGGATAATAAATCCAGGCCGCTTCAGTCCTTGAGCTCTGAAACCGCTCGCGTTTGCTGTTCAGAGCGGCAGAAGTGCTGCTGCCTTCTGCAGTCCATCACTGGATTCGAGTTCATTCGACCGCGCGAAGACAATCCGGGATCTCAAGGCTATTTCCGCGTCGTCCCTGCCATCTTGGCCTATCAGGATCAATCCGGCGCCGCCATTGGCGACGTTCAGAATGATCGGCTCACCGCTCCAGGTTTTTATTGGCTCCATGCCAATGATGAGGAATTCACCCGTGGGCTGGTCGAAATATTGAATGCGCAATTGAGGACCGACCTCGGCCGCGGCAAGCGCGAAGCCGAGCTTCCGGGCGCGGGCGTAAATGGAGGCCAATGTCACGGTATCGGTCTTGAAGCCAAGCTCGGCCGCTGACACGGCCACAAGCTCCACGTCGATTGCCTTGGAGCCGATGGTGAAAGCCGGTCGGGCAAGAATTTCGCCAGCTGCCCCGCCAACATTGCAGCCTGCGGCATCAAGAGCACGACGCAGCGCGATCCGGTCGGCAAAGTTGCCCATCGTAATCCTCTTCCATGTCGGGACGTCGCGGGCTGACGTGATGAGCTTTTGAGGCACGTCGACCGGGCGCGCCTTGTTGCCTTTCAACTGGTTCTGCAAAACGTCGCGAGCCGTGCACTGAGCCCAGGCGCTGTTTGCGAATTGAAGGACAAGGCAAGCAGCGCAAAACACCGAAAGGATGAAGTATCGGCCGGCACGCGGAGTCTTCGAGCCGCAACCGGCTCGGTTCGCCAGAACAGACATGTCGAATATCCATTCGGTCGTAGCACTTGAAAAAGCCCGCCTCCGAGTCAATGGGAAGAGCGGAGGGTGATGCATCAACGAAACATCGCCGGCCGACTTTAAAATGCGTCCGGGGGCGGGGCGCTAATGGCTCAAGTATTCCCATTCCAATGACGGGCGGCAGTCCGCAAGCCTGGTCGCCCGCCCATCAGACCTAACGAGGAATGATGCAGTTTGAAGAGTAGCACTGCGGTCTTGTTGGTTCAATCTTGAACTGGGCTGACCTCTCCTGCATGCCCGCGTAGGAAGAGTAGTGCGCTGACGTTCAACCGAGTCCGCTCGGCAAGATCGCGACGTCTGTGCCCTTATTCCCTCTAACGTGCGTGCAGCAGCGCCAGAAGGACGACGACGGCGCAGGCGAGCGCCGCCGAGGTCAGCTTCCAGAACATCAGCGGGCTGCGCTCCAGCAGGGGCGTGATCCGCGTGTTGAGGTAGGCCGGATTTGGCGTGCGAAGTTCGAAGACGAATTCGGACAGGTCCTCGTGCCGCTTGTAGGGATCGGGATGGAGCGCGCGCCTGAGCGCCCCGTCGACCCAGGCCGGCACGTTGCGGTCGTCGTCGGCCGGGCGATACTGAAGTCTCCGCACGTCCGCCTTGCGCCGGATCCTGGCGACCTGGGTGCCATAGGGGAGCTTTCCCGTGAGCAGCTGGTAGCAGATCACGGCCAGCGAGAACATGTCGGAGCGCGGCGAGCCGCCCTGCCCAAGAAAATACTCGGGCGCCGTATACTGGACCGTCCCCAGGATTTCGTCCGCTTCCTCTCGTGGCGCGGCCTCCGCGACGCCGGCGACCCTGACCGATCCGAAGTCGATGATCTTCGCGGTGCCGGTCTTGTCGATCAGGATGTTGTCGGGCCTGAGATCCTGATGCAGCATTTCCATGCGGTGGAAGGCGCGCAGGCCGGCGGCGATCTGCTCGACCAGTCCGCGCACGGTTTCCAGATCGGGGCGCGGATTGTCGGTCATCCACTGCTTCAACGTCTGCCCTTCGACGAATTCGGTCGCGACGTAGAGGTAGCTGCGCCGGCGCGACTGCGACAGCGGCTTGAGCACATGCGGGCTGTCGATCCGGCGCGCGATCCATTCCTCCATCAGGAAGCGCTTGAGATAGGCGGGGTTGTCGCGCAAATCGATCGACGGCAGCTTGAGCGCGACCGGCTCCTCGGTCTCGGCGTCGACCGCGAGGTAGATGTGACTGCGGCTGCTGCCGTGGATTTCGCGGACGATCCTGTAGCCGTCGAAGATCGTCCGCGGCTCCGGCAGCGGAGGCAGCGGCAATTGCGATGTCTGATTGAAGATGCCGGCCGGCTCGCGTTGCGGCACGGCGTCGATGCGCAGGATCTGGACGGTGATGTTGTCGTCGCTGCCGCGCCGGTAGGCTTCCTCGACGATCGCCTTCGCCGCCTCGTCGAGCTCGGCTGCGTGCTCGCCGAGTGCGTTCGTCATGAAGCGCTGATCGACGAATTCATAGGCGCCGTCGGTCGCGAGGATGAAGGTATCGCCGGCCTCGATCTCGAACGCCTGGTAGTCGATCTCGAGTTGCGGATTGATGCCGAGTGCGCGGCCGAGATAGGTCTGCTCCGACGAGACGATGATCCGGTGATCGTCGGTCAGCTGCTCGAGCGCCTTGCCGGCGACGCGATAGACGCGGCAGTCGCCGACATGGAAGATGTGTGCGGTGGTCGCCTTGATGACCATGGCGCTGAGGGTGCAGACATAGCCCTTGTCACGGTCATAGGCATATTGGCTCTTGCGCGTCTGCGCGTGCAGCCAGGAATTGGTCGCGTCCAGCACGCGGCGGGCGGAGGTCTTCACCGTCCAGGATTCCGACGTGCAGTAATAGTCCATCAGGAAGCTCTTGACCGCCGACTCGCTGGCGATCTGGCTCACCGTGCTGCTGGAGATACCGTCGGCCAGAACGGCCGAGATCCCCTTCAGGCTGAGCAGTGGCTCCTCGGGGATGAGGACGCCGTGAAAATCCTGGTTGATGGGCTTGCGACCCTTGTCGGAGTGCTGGCCGACCGAGATCTGGAGTCCGCGGGTCATCGTCGCCACCGGAAGAGGGGAGCCTCACCCTGCTCGGGCGAGGCTCCCCTGTCGAGACGTATTCGATCAGGCCGCGACGCGGGTCGGCGCAGTCGTGCCGGCCTGACGCTTCGGCTTGGTCATGACGTGCGTGGTGTAGAGGGTCATGCCGGTGAAGGCGAGGCCACCGACGAGGTTGCCCAGCACGGTCGGGATCTCGTTCCAGATCAGGTAATCCATAATCGAGAATTTTGCGTGCAGCATCAGGCCCGAGGGGAACAGGAACATGTTCACCACGGAATGCTCGAACACCATGTAGAAGAACACCAGGATCGGCATCCACATCGCGATGACCTTGCCGGGGACCGAGGTCGAGATCATGGCGCCGACGACGCCGGTCGACACCATCCAGTTGCAAAGCATGCCGCGCAAGAACAGCGTCGCCATGCCGGCTGCGCCGTGGGCCGCGTAGCCCAGCGTGCGGCCCTCGCCGATGTTACCGATGGCCGCGCCGATCTTGTCGGGGGCCTGCGTGAAGCCGAACGTCGTGACGAAGGCCATCATGAAGGCGACGGTGAAGGCGCCGGCGAAGTTGCCGACGAAGACCAGGCCCCAGTTGCGCAACACGCCGCCCATGGTGACGCCGGGACGCTTGTCGATCAGGGCGAGCGGCGAGAGCACGAACACGCCGGTCAAGAGGTCGAAGCCCAGCAGATAGAGCATGACGAAGCCGACCGGAAACAGCAGCGCGCCGACCAGCGGCTGGCCGGTGTTGACGTTGATGGTGACGGCAAACCAGGCCGCCAGCGCGAGGATGGCGCCGGCCATATAGGCGCGGATGATGGTATCCCGGGTGGACATGAAGATCTTGGACTCGCCTGCATCCACCATCTTGGTGACGAATTCCGAGGGCGCGAGATACGACATCAATGGTTCCTTTTGCTTCGTAAGTGAGAGCGACACGCCCGGGAGCGCGGCTGAACGTCATGGGACGTGCGGGCTGGCCTGCCGCACGCGAGCTATGGAAAGTCTGGAAGCCTTGGGAATCGCGTCACGACGACTGAGCCGGGAAAGGCCGCGAAGCAGTTGAGCTTCCGGAATGCAGCCGCCAGAGGCTGCAACAATGCGGCAAGCCGCAGTCTTCGTTGACAGCAAAGGATAAGCAAGTTGCGTGCCGACTGTAGGCATCAGAAAGATGTAGCGAAATCAATGTGATGCGTTGGCGCCCGACCTTGCTCGGGCGCGACGCCGGGCCTCTTGCCTGAGCTGTTGCACAGTCTTTGTGCGTCGCACAAGAATTGTGCAGGCCGCAAATTTCCGATGCGGAACACCCCTGCGGCAGTCTGGCGCGGGCGCCGTAACCCACTCATTATCCAGCGTTTTTCGGCGTGCGAAGCTTGGCACGAAGCTTGAATAGTTCCAGGCCGACGCCATTGAAGCCGTCCCGCGAGACTTCTCATCCGATTTGCTGACGCCACCAGACGGGGGTTTCCCCGTCGTTGCGTTCGCATGCGCCAAAGCCGGCGTCACGGACGGACGGGCTGCTCGCGAGCACTGACGCCAACAATTCTGCAACGATGCAAAGGACGACACCGCCTATGACCACGCGCATCCGCCGGCCCTCGGGCCTGAGCCGCCGTCAATTGTTGAAGGCCACCGGCTCGACCGCCGCCCTTCTCGCCGCAGCAAAACTGAATTTCCCCGCCGGCGCCTTCGCGCAGGATTCAGGTCCCGAGGTCAAGGGTGCCAAGCTCGGCTTCATCGCGCTGACCGATGCGACCCCGCTCTTCGTCGCCAAGGAGAAGGGCATCTTCGCCAAATACGGCATGCCCGACGTCGAAGTGCAGAAGCAGGCCTCCTGGGGCACCACGCGCGACAACCTCGTGCTCGGCTCCGAGGGCAACGGCATCGACGGCGCGCACATCCTCACCCCGATGCCGTATTTGATCTCGGCCGGCAAGGTGACGCAGAACAACCAGCCGACGCCGATGTACATCCTGGCGCGCCTGAACCTCAACGGTCAGTGCATCTCGGTCGCCAAGGAATATGCCGACCTCAAGGTCGGCATCGACACCGCGCCCTTCAAGACCGCGCTGGAGAAGAAGAAGGCCGGCGGCAAGGCCGTGAAGGCGGCGATGACCTTCCCGGGCGGCACGCATGATCTCTGGATCCGCTACTGGCTCGCCGCCGGCGGCATCGATCCGGACAAGGACATCGAAACCATCGTGGTGCCGCCGCCGCAGATGGTCGCCAACATGAAGGTTGGCACCATGGACTGCTTCTGCGTCTGCGAGCCCTGGAACCTGCAGCTCATCCACCAGGAGATCGGCTACACCGCGATCACCACCGGCGAGCTCTGGGACAAGCATCCCGAAAAGTCGTTCGGCATGCGCGCGGCCTGGGTCGATAAATATCCGAAGGCGGCGAAGGCACTGCTGATGGCGGTGATGGAAGCCCAGCAATGGGCCGAGAAGGCCGAGAACCGCGAGGAGGCCGCGGTGATCTGCGCCAAGCGCCAGTGGATCAACTGCCCGGTCGAGGACATCACCGACCGCATGAAGGGCAAGTTCGACTACGGCACCGGCCGCGTCGTCGACAACTCGCCGCAGCAGATGCGCTTCTGGAAGGACCAGGCCTCCTATCCGTTCCAGAGCCACGACCTCTGGTTCCTCACCGAGGACATCCGCTGGGGCAAGTACGAGGCGAATTTCGACACCAAGGCCCTCATCGCCAAGGTCAACCGCGAGGACCTCTGGAAGGATGCGGCCAAGACGCTCGGCGTCGCCGCCTCCGACATCCCGACCTCAACCTCGCGCGGCAAGGAGACCTTCTTCGACGGCAAGGTGTTCGATCCAGAAAATCCGGCGGCCTATCTGAAATCGCTCGCGATCAAGCGCGTCGAAGTCTGATGGAGCCAGCGGCCGCCTTTTGGGCGGCCGCATCGCCCTTGGAAAGCCGGAGAGATATTGCGATGAACATGCCTGCCACGAAAATCGAGGTTGAGACCGCGATGCCCGCGGTCGTTGCCGCACCCGTCGTCGCGATGACGCCAAAGCGTCCGCCGCGCGCTGAGACCTACGCACGGATGGCGCGGGAGACCGCTGTGCGCGTGATTCCGCCGCTGGTCGTGATCGCGCTGCTGACGCTGGTGTGGGAGCTGGTCTGCCGCCGCGCCGGCTCGGCCCTGCCGCCGCCGTCAAAGGTATTCAAGGACACCAAGGAATTGATCCTTGATCCGTTCTTCGACCATGGCGGCATCGACAAGGGCTTGTTCTGGCATCTCTCGGCAAGTCTTCAGCGCGTCGCGCTCGGCTATTCGCTGTCCGCGA
The DNA here is from genome assembly GCF_024199855.1 of Bradyrhizobium sp. CCGB20. Taxonomy (NCBI): domain Bacteria; kingdom Pseudomonadati; phylum Pseudomonadota; class Alphaproteobacteria; order Hyphomicrobiales; family Nitrobacteraceae; genus Bradyrhizobium; species Bradyrhizobium sp. CCGB20. The sequence continues at coordinate 2,759,771 of NZ_JANADN010000001.1, forward strand.
TCGCCGGCATCGCGCTCGGCGTGCTGGTCGGTCAGTCGGTCTGGGCGATGCGCGGGCTCGATCCGCTGTTCCAGGTGCTGCGCACCATCCCGCCGCTCGCCTGGCTGCCGCTCTCGCTTGCGGCGTTCCGTGACGGCCAGCCTTCGGCGATCTTCGTCATCTTCATCACCTCGATCTGGCCGATCATCATCAACACCGCGGTCGGCATCCGCAACATCCCGCAGGACTACCGCAATGTCGCGGCCGTCGTGCAGCTCAACCCGCTCGAGTTCTTCGGCAAGATCATGATTCCGGCGGCGGCGCCCTACATCTTCACTGGCTTGCGCATCGGCATCGGCCTGTCCTGGCTCGCCATCATCGCGGCCGAAATGCTGATCGGCGGCGTCGGCATCGGCTTCTTCATCTGGGACGCCTGGAACTCCTCGCATATCAGCGAGATCATCCTGGCGCTGTTCTATGTCGGCATCGTCGGCTTCGTGCTCGATCGCCTGATCGCGGGCCTCGGCAAGATCGTCACCCGCGGCACGGCGCAGAATTGAGGGAGAAGAGCACATGACCACCTATCTGAAGCTCGACCACATCGACAAGATTTTTACCCGCGGCGCTGCGACCACCGAAGTGCTCAAGGACATCAACCTCTCGATCGAGAAGGGCGAATACGTCTCGATCATCGGCCATTCCGGCTGCGGCAAGTCGACTTTGCTCAACATCATCGCAGGCCTGACCGGCGCCTCGACCGGAGGCGTGCTGCTCGAGAACCGCGAGGTCAACTCGCCAGGTCCCGATCGCGCGGTGGTGTTCCAGAACCACAGCCTGTTGCCGTGGCTGACGGTCTACGAGAACGTCAAGCTCGGCGTCGACAAGGTCTTTGCCAGGACCAAATCCCGCGCCGAACGCGACGCCTGGGTCATGCACAATCTCAACCTGGTGCAGATGGCTCACGCCAGGGACAAGCGTCCTTCCGAAATCTCCGGCGGCATGAAGCAGCGCGTCGGCATCGCCCGTGCGCTGGCGATGGAGCCGAAAGTACTGCTGCTCGATGAGCCCTTCGGCGCGCTCGACGCGCTGACCCGCGCGCATTTGCAGGATTCGGTGATGGCGCTGCATCAGAAGCTCGGCAACACCATCTTGATGATCACCCACGACGTCGACGAGGCGGTGCTGCTGTCCGACCGCATCGTGATGATGACGAACGGGCCGAGCGCGCGCATCGGCGAGGTGCTGGAGGTGCCGCTCGCACGTCCCCGCAAGCGGCTCGATCTCGCGACCAACGCCACCTATTTGAAGTGCCGCCACCGCGTGCTCGAATTCCTCTATGAGCGTCATCGCTTCGTCGAGGCCGCGTAAACGAAGGTTTAACGCGCACGATGGGCGCGCCTAAATAATCGACACCTCGCTCAATCCTTGTGCGCCGCACAAGGATTGAGCGAATCGCAAGATTTGCGAGCGAAATACACCTGCCGGAACTTCGGGCAATACGAATAAGCTCCTGAATTCCCTGTATTTCCCGAACGCGCGCAATTGGCACGGAAATTGAAATGTCAATTTGCGACGCCAACGACGACGTCCCTCAACATCATCAATCAGCATCGTGAACTCGCCACCGGGGCTTGGCCTCGGCGCGCGCCTCCATGCGGAGGCAGAGCCTGCAACGACGCAGCGGTGAGCCTAGAAGGGATTATCAATGACGACGAATCCGACACGGAATCCGACGTGGATTTCAGACTGGCGCCCCGAAGATGAGGCGTTCTGGAATGCGACTGGCAAGACTATCGCGCGACGCAACCTGATCTGGTCGATCGTGGCCGAGCACATCGGCTTCTCGGTCTGGCTGATCTGGAGCATCGTCACCACCAAGCTGCCGCAGGCAGGCTTCCACTACACCACCGACCAGCTGTTCCAGCTCGTCGCGGTGCCGGGGCTCATCGGCGCCTTGATGCGCTTTCCCTACACATTCGCGGTGACGACGTTCGGTGGCCGCAACTGGACCATCTTCAGCGCGGCAATTCTGTTCATTCCGACGCTGTCACTCGCCTGGTTCGTCAGCCATCCCGACACGCCGTTCTGGCTGATGCTGCTGGTTGCCTCGACCGCGGGCCTCGGCGGCGGCAACTTCGCCTCCAGCATGACCAACATCTCCTTCTTCTTCCCCGACCGGATGAAGGGATGGGCACTCGGCCTGAACGCCGCCGGCGGCAATATCGGTGTCTCCAGCGTCCAGCTCCTGACCCCGATCCTGATGACGCTCGCCGTCATCAACCTGTTCCAGGCAAGCCCGGTCGATGGCATCTTCCTCCAGAATGCCGGCCTGATGTGGGTGCTGCCGATCGCGATCGCGGTGTTCGGTGCGGTGTTCTTCATGAACAACCTGACCACGGCCAAATCGTCGATCGGGAACCAGCTTGCCGTCGTCAAGCGCAAGCACACCTGGATCATGGCGTATCTCTATATCGGCACGTTCGGATCCTTCATCGGCTACTCCGCGGCGTTTCCGCTGCTGATCAAGACGCAGTTTCCGACGGTGACGATCGCGATCGCGTTCCTGGGGCCGCTGGTCGGCTCGCTGTCGCGTCCGCTCGGCGGCTGGCTCGCCGACAGGATCGGCGGCTCGATCATCACCTTCTGGAATTTCATCGTGATGGCGGGCGCCACGGTCGGCGTGCTCTACTTCGTCGGACAAAAGGATTTCATCGGCTTCCTGTCGATGTTCCTGGTGCTATTCGTCACGACGGGCATCGGCAACGGCTCGACCTATCGCATGATCCCCTCGATCTTCCGCGAGCAGAACCTGTTCAAGGTGCGCGGCAAGGGCGACGCGGCGCGCGCACTTGCGCTGAAGACGGCGAGCATCGAGAGCGGTGCGGCGGTCGGCTTCATCGGCGCGATCGGCGCGGTCGGCGGCTATCTGATCCCGACCGGCTTCGGCAAGTCGATCGCCATGACCGGCGGCCCGCAACTCGCGCTCGCGATCTATCTTGGCTTCTACGCGTCCTGCCTCGCTTTGACCTGGTGGTTCTATCTGCGTCGCAGCCCGCAGGGCGAGGGCGCAGGAAGCCTCGCCGAAGCGCGTGTGTGACACTTGGTATGAAACTCGCTTCTCCCCGTACGCGGGGAGGAGCTCTCTCTGATGACGTTTGATCCATGAACTTTTTCCGCAACGGCGCGGACAAAGGCAGACCGAAACAGACAGGAAAACATCATGACGCCCGAACAGATCATTCTCGTCCAGCAGAGCTTTTCCAAGGTCGCGCCGATTTCAGAGGCGGCCGCAGTGCTGTTCTACGATCGCCTGTTCGAGGTTGCGCCATCCGTGCGCGCGATGTTTCCCGAGGACATGACCGAGCAGCGCAAGAAGCTGATGGGCATGCTCGCCGCCGTCGTCGGCGGCCTGTCGAAACTGGACTCGATTCTTCCTGCGGCCTCCGCGCTCGCCAAACGCCATGTCGCCTACGGTGCGAAGGCCGAGCACTATCCGGTGGTCGGCGCGACCTTGCTCTGGACCCTCGAGAAGGGCCTCGGCGAGGCCTGGACGCCCGAACTCGCCACGGCCTGGACCGACGCCTATGGCGTGCTGTCCGGCTACATGATTTCCGAGGCCTATGGCGCGCAAGCGCAGGCCGCCGAATAGGAGATGCCTTGTGAGTGAACCGCTCGTCATCGTCGGTAACGGTATGGCGGCCGCGCGTCTGGTCGACGAGCTCGCCAAGACCGCGCTCGGCCGCTACGCGGTCGCCGTGATCGGCGAAGAGCCGCGGCTCGCTTACAATCGCGTGCTGCTCTCCTCGGTGCTGGCCGGCGAGACCGGCTCGCACGAGATCGAGCTGAGGCCGGCCGACTGGTGGCGCCATCGCGGCGTCACGGTGCGCTACGGTTATCGCGTCACCGAGATCGACACCGGCCGCCGCGAGCTGAAGATCGAAGGCGAAGAGAGCATGGAATATTCCAAGCTCGTGCTCGCCACCGGCTCGACACCGCTGCGGCTCAACGTGCCGGGCGCAGATCTCGCCGGGGTTCACACCTTCCGCGACACGCGCGACGTCGACCTGCTGCTGACGCTAGCTGCGGCGAAGAAGCGCGTCGTCGTGGTCGGCGGCGGCCTGCTCGGGCTTGAAGCGGCCTATGGCCTTGCGAAAGCCGGCGCTCCGGTGACGCTGCTGCACCTGATGGACCGGCTGATGGAGCGCCAGCTCGATCTGCCGGCGGCCGATCTGCTGAAGACGCTGGTCGAGCGCAAGGGCATCCGCATCCTGCTCAATGCGTCGACCGCCCGTATTCATGGCGAAGGCCATGTCGAAGCCGTCGAGCTTGCCGACGGCAGCCGCATCGAGGCCGACGCCGTGATCTTCGCCGCCGGTATCAGGCCGAACGTGGCGCTGGCCAAGGACGCCGGCATCGCGGTCAACCGCGGCATCGTCGTCAATGATGAGATGCAGACGGCCTCGCCCGACATCTACGCGCTCGGCGAATGCGCCGAGCATCGCGGCACCTGCTATGGCCTGGTCGAGCCGGCCTATGAGCAGGCGCGCGTGCTGGCGCGGCATCTCGCCGGCCGTCCCGCCGCCTATCAGGGCAGCGTGGTCTCGACCAATCTGAAGGTCTCGGGCGTCAGCGTGTTCTCCGCCGGCGACTTCCTGGGCGGGGAGGGCAGCGAGAGCCTCGTGCTCACGGACCGCAGGCGCGGCACCTACAAGAAGCTCGTCATCGCCGACGGCCGGCTCACCGGCGCGGTGCTGATCGGCGATACCGTCGATGCGCTCTGGTACCTCGAGCTGATCCGCAATCGCGACAAGGTGGCGGCGATCCGCACCGACATGATGTTCGGCCGCGCGCTGGCGCGTCCCTCCAAAGCGGCTTGATGAAGGCGGCCTGATATGACGGCGATCGACCCGAAGCTCCGCGCCACCAGGACGACCTGCCCCTATTGCGGCGTCGGCTGCGGCGTGCTCGCAACGCCGGACGGCAAGGGCGGCGCGGCGATCGCGGGCGACCCCGATCATCCCGCCAATTTCGGCCGGCTCTGCTCGAAGGGCTCTGCGCTCGGCGAGACCGTCGGGCTCGAAAGCCGGCTGCTCTATCCGATGATCCGCTGCAAGGGCGTGCTGGAACGCGTCGCCTGGAGCGATGCGCTCGACCATGTCGCCCATCGCATGCAGCACATCGTGGCGCGCGACGGCGCCGACGCGGTTGCGTTCTATCTCTCGGGCCAGCTCCTGACCGAGGACTATTACGTCGCCAACAAGCTGATGAAGGGTTTTGTCGGCACGGCCAACGTCGACACAAATTCGCGGCTCTGCATGTCGTCCTCGGTCGCCGGTCATCGCCGCGCCTTCGGCGCGGACACCGTGCCCGGCTGCTACGAGGATCTCGACCAGGCCGATCTGCTGGTGTTCGTCGGCTCGAACGCCGCCTGGTGCCACCCGGTGCTGTTCCAGCGCATGCTGAAGAACCGTGGGGAGCGCGGTGCGCGGATGATCGTGATCGATCCGCGCCGCACCGACACCGCGAGCGACGTCGATCTGTTCCTCGGCCTGAAACCCGGCGCCGACACGGCGCTGTTCTCCGGCCTGTTCGTCCATCTCGCCGACAATGGCGCGCTGGATCAGGACTACATCGCGAACAACACGTCGGGCTTCGATGACGCACTGGCGCGCGCACGCAGCATCGCCGGCAGCGTCACCGCGACCGCGCTCGCCACAGGCCTCTCTGAGCAGGACGTTGCCACCTTCTTCAGGATGTTCCGCGAGACGCCTCGTGTCGTCACGCTTTATTCGCAGGGCGTCAACCAGTCGGCGCAGGGCACCGACAAAGTCAACGCGATCCTGAACTGCCATCTCGCCACGGGGCGCATCGGCAAGCCCGGCGCTTCGCCGTTCTCGCTGACCGGTCAGCCCAACGCGATGGGCGGCCGCGAGGTCGGCGGCCTTGCCAACCAGCTCGCCGCGCATATGAACTTCACGCCGCCGGATATCGACCGTGTCAGGCGGTTCTGGAAGGCGCCGCGCATTGCCACCCATGAAGGGTTGAAGGCGGTGCAGCTGTTCGAGGCGATCAACCGCGGAGAGGTCAAGGCGCTGTGGGTGATGGGCACCAACCCGGCGGTGTCGCTGCCCGATGCGGATTTTGTCCGCGAGGCGCTGAAGAAGCTCGAGCTGTTCGTTGTTTCCGAGAACGTGCTCTCCAACGATACCGTCGAGGCGGGGCCGCATGTGCTGCTGCCCGCACTGGCCTGGGGCGAAAAGTCGGGCACGGTGACTAACTCCGAACGCCGCATCTCCCGCCAGCGCTCGTTCCTGCCGGCGCCGGGCGAGGCGCGGCCGGACTGGTGGATTCTCAGCGAGACCGCAAAGCGGCTCGGCTTCGGCGACAGCTTCAACTACAAATCCGCCGCCGACATTTTCCGCGAGCATGCCGCGCTTTCTGCTTTCGAGAATGACGGCAGCCGTGACTTCGACATCGGCGCACTGACCGCGCTCTCGGACGAGGCCTTCGATGCCTTGAAGCCGGTGCAGTGGCCGGCGCGAGAGGGCGCGGCGTCCGGTGAACGCTTCTTCGCGAGCGGCGGCTTCTTCACCAATGACGGCAAGGGCCGCTTCGTCGCCCCGGAGGTGCCGTCGCTGCGTAGTGAGACCGGCGCTTCGCGCCCCCTGCGACTCAACACCGGACGCATCCGCGACCAGTGGCACACCATGACGCGCACCGGCCTCAGCCAGCGGCTGGGTGCGCATCTGCCCGAACCGTTCGTCGAGATCCATCCGGACGACGCCAGCAAATACGGCATCGTCCATGACGGCTACGCCCGCATCACCACCGATTACGGCCAGTGCATCCTGAAGGTCGTTGTCAGCGACCGCCAGCAGCGCGGCACGCTGTTCGCGCCGATCCACTGGAGCGCGATGAACGCCTCGCATGGCCGCGTCGGGGCGCTCGTGCAGTCCTTCACTGACCCGTTCTCGGGCCAGCCGGAATCGAAAGCCACGCCGGCGGCGATCACGCCTTATGAATACGTCTTCCGCGGCTTTGCGCTGTCGCGCAAACAGCTCGATCTGCCGCCGAACCTGCTGTGGACCCGCGTCACGGTCGCTGGCGGCTTCGGCTATCTCTTCGCCGATAATGCCGATCTGTCGCGCTGGCCGGCCTGGCTCGGCGGCGTCGCCGGCGAGGACGTCGCGGACTATCGTGACTTCGGCGGCGGCGTTTATCGCGCGGCATCGTTCGCAGGCGACCGTATCGAGACCTGCCTGTTCGTCGGTCCCGCGCATGATGCCGGCGACTGGGAGGTGGTGAAGAGCCTGTTCGTGGCCGATCACGTCACCGACGAGCAGCGCCGCATGCTGCTGTCAGGCAAGTCGACGGAGGGCGCGGCCTCGACCGGCCCCATCGTTTGCGCCTGCTTCGGCGTCGGCCGCGGCACCATCTGCGACACAATCGCAGCCGGCGCGCGCACGGCGGCCGAGATCGGCGCCAAGCTCAAGGCCGGCACCAATTGCGGCTCCTGCATCCCCGAGCTGAAGCGCCTGATCGCGACGACAGAGGTGGCGCCAGTGAAGCAGGCCAAGCTGGCGGGCGCGGCGGGGTAGGCGCGACGTTCTCGGTCGTCGCCCGTATACTCCTCCGTCATCGCCCGGCTTGACCGGGCGATCCAGTACGCCGAGACACCTGTGATTAGGCGGTGAGGCCGCGGCGTACTGGATTCCCCGCTTTCGCGGGGAATGACATTGAGGGTGGGGCGCCATGCCCTCCGCACCAATCGACGTTCCCGCGATTGTGCCCTATGCTGCCGCGCTCCCCCCATCAACACCCATAACAAAAATGATGTACCTGGAAACGCCGCCGCGCCTGATCGAGACCACGGTCTTCTCCGCCATGCCCGACAAGTTCCGCCGCAAGGGCGTGCGGACCGATTGGGCCGATGCCAACCGGCCGGGTGTGCCGACCGATAGCTTCATCGAAGGGCCGTCGTTCGACAAGGACGGCCATCTCTACATCGTCGACATTCCCTTCGGCCGCATCTTCCGCATCGCGCCGGATGGCGAGTGGTCGCTGGTGATCGAATATGAGGGCTGGCCGAACGGATTGAAGATCGCCGCCGACGGCCGCATCCTCGTCGCCGACTACATGCACGGCATCATGGAGCTCGACGCCGGGGCAGGACGCATCAAGCCGATCCTGACCGCGCGCAATTCGGAATCTTTCCGTGGCTGCAACGACCTGCATCTCGCCTCCAACGGCGACATCTTCTTCACCGATCAGGGCCAGACCGGCCTGCACGATCCCAGCGGGCGTGTTTATCGCCTGACGCCGAGCGGCCGGCTGGATTGCCTTGTCGACACCGGCATCAGCCCGAACGGCCTGGTGCTCGATCCCAGTGAAACCGTGCTGTTCGTCGCGATGACGCGCGACAACGCGGTGTGGCGGCTGCCGTTCATGAAGGACGGTAGCGTGTCGAAGGTCGGCCGCTTCTGCTCGCTGTTCGGCACCAGCGGTCCCGACGGTATGACGATGGATGCGGCCGGCCGTCTGTTCGTCGGCCACGCCTCGCTCGGCCACGTCTTCGTGTTCGCACCGAACGGCGAATTGATCGCGCGGGTCAAATCGTGCGCGGGGCCGAACTGCACCAACGTCGCCATCGGTGGTGCAAGCAAGGATCGGCTCTATATCACGGAGTCCGCGACCGGCAGCGTGCTGGTTGCTGACATCAGCGGATTGAACTCTTGAGCTCGATGGTGGTTGCCCGGGCGAAAGAGCGAGAGCGGAGACAACCATGAACACGAAACCCTTCGGCAAGACCGGCACCAGCGTTTCCGTCATCGGGCAGGGCACCTGGTATCTCGACCATGGCGACCGCAAGCGCGCGATCGCGGCGCTTCAGCGCGGGCTCGAGCTCGGCATGACCCACATCGACACCGCCGAGATGTATGGCGATGCGGAGCTCGTCATCGCCGATGCAATCGCAGGCCGCCGCGACGAGGTGTTCCTCGTCTCAAAGGTGCTGCCGAGCAACGCCTCGCGGGGCGGCACCATCACGGCCTGCGAACGCTCGCTGAAGCGGCTGAAGACCGATCGTCTCGATTGCTATCTGCTGCACTGGCGCGGGTCCTATCCGCTCGAGGACACCGTCGCCGCGTTCGAGGAGCTGGTGAAGGCCGGCAAGATCAAATCCTGGGGCGTTTCCAATTTCGACGCCGACGATCTCGACGAAATCCTCGCGGTCTCCGGTGCAGGCCGCATCGCCTGCAATCAGGTGCTCTATCATCTCAAGGAGCGCGCGATCGAGCATGCGGTGATCCCGTGGTGCGAGAAGCACGGCGTTGCGGTAGTCGCGTATTCGCCGTTCGGGCACGATGATTTTCCGGACGCGCGCAGCAAGGGTGGTGCCGTGCTCGCGCGCATCGCGGAGGCGCGTCGTGCGACACCGCGTCAGGTCGCGCTGAGCTTCCTCACCCGTGCGACTACGGTGTTCGCGATTCCGAAGGCGTCGTCCGCGGAACATGCCGGCGAGAACGCGGCCGCCGGCGGTCTCGTGCTGACGAAAGAGGAGATTTCGGCGCTCGATGCGGCGTTTCCGCGCGGTCCGAAGCCGCGCGGTCTGCCCATGCTGTAGTGCACAAAGGCCTATTATTAATGGAGTATTGACGCGCGAGGACCTGAGCGCATATCGGCATCCTGTTTTCGGAAGTTGTGAAAGCGGCGCTTTTGTCGTTTTTTACGATCGTTCCCGAATCGTATTTCCCAGGTTCCAGCCGTGACACCGCCGCCCGCCGTAGCCGCAAGGCTCGACAGTATTCCCATGCCCGTGCCGGAGAAGAAGCAGGAGGCTCGCCGTGCGCCTGCGCGCGTCGATCATCCCTTCAAGGGCATCGCGCTGGTGCTGCTCTCGACGATCTTCCTCGGTTGCTCCGACGTCACCGCAAAGTATCTGTCGACCAGCCTGCCGTCGATCGAGATCACCTGGATTCGCTTCGTCACGTTCGCGCTGATGTTCACGCCGGTGATGCTGCCCGGCTCGCCGCTGCATGCGATGCGCACCGATCGCCTCGGCCTGCAGCTGATGCGCGGCGCAGCGCTGCTCGGCTCGTCGCTGTTCTTCATCACCGGCCTGCGCTTCCTCCCGATCGCGGAAGCCTCCGCCACCGGCTTCGTCTCGCCGCTGTTCGTCACCGCGCTGTCGATCATCTTCCTGAGCGAGAAGGTCGGCATGCGCCGATGGATCGCGACCGCGATTGGCCTGACGGGCGTGATGATCATCCTGCGGCCGGGCTCAAGCGCGTTTCATGCTGCCGCGTTCTTTCCGATCGTCTCGGCCTTCTGCTGGGCCGCTGCGCTGATCCTGACGCGCATGATGAGCGGACGTGAAGCCGTGCTCACCACGATGGCGTATTCGGCGCTCACGGGCGTTGCGATCCTCAGCCTGATGGTGCCGTTTGTCTGGGTGACGCCGAGCTGGACCGCGATCGGGCTCGGCATCGTGATCGGCGTTGCCTCCACCGTCGGCCAGTGGATCATCGTGCTGGCCTATCGCTATGGCGATGCCTCGGTGCTGGCGCCGTTCTCCTATACGCAATTGCTGTGGGTCAGCATTCTGGGCTTTTTCCTGTTCGGCGAAGTGCCAGATATCTGGACCGTCACCGGCGCAGCCTTCATCGTTGCCAGCGGCCTCTATATCGCCCATCGCGAGCGCATCCGCCGCGCCCAGCTCCTGGTGCTGGAAGAGCGTTCCCCGAACCCCTGACGCAAGTCCGCGCGTCCCGCTTCGTGCTATCAACGGCTCCAACAACAAGGGAGGAGCCGGATGCGCGCTGCGATTTTCAGGAACGGTGAGATTGTCGTCGACCGCATGGCCGAGCCGACGCCCGGCAACGGCCAGGTCCTGGTCAAGACGCTCGCCTGCGGCATCTGCGGCTCCGATCTTCACGCGCGCCAGCACGCCCACCGCATGGTGGAGATGGCGAAGAAGACCGGGCGCAAGCCGATGGACCTCACCCGCGACGTCGTGTTCGGCCACGAGTTTTGCTGCGAGATCGTCGATTACGGCCCGGGTACTGCGCGCAAGCTCAAGCCGGGTACGCGCGTCTGCTCGCTGCCGGCCCTGGTGACGGCGCAGGGCATCGAGGGCATCGGCTATTCCAACGAGAATATCGGCGGCTATGCCGAGGCGATGCTGCTCAGCGAGCCGCTGCTGCTCGAAGTGCCCAACGGGCTTGCGCCGGAGCACGCCGCGCTGACCGAGCCGCTCGCCGTCGGCGTCCACGCCGTGGCGAAGGCCAACATTAGCGGCGGCGAGGTGCCGCTCGTGATCGGCTGTGGGCCGGTCGGGCTCGCGGTGATCGCCGCGCTCAGGATCAAGGGCCTGCATCCGATCGTCGCCGCCGACTATTCGCCGACGCGTCGTGCACTCGCGGCAAAACTCGGTGCCGACATCGTGGTCGATCCCAGGGTGTCGCAGCCCTATGCGACCTGGGCCGAGCACGCACAGATGTCGGACGCCGAGAAGGCGGCGCGGCCGCCGCTCCAGGCCATGCTGCCGGCGCTCAAGCCCGCGATCATCTTCGAATGCGTCGGCGTGCCCGGCCTGTTGCAGCAGGTGTTCGAGGGTGCGCCGCGCGATGCCCGCATTGTCGTGGTCGGCGTCTGCATGGAGAGCGACAGGAGCGAGCCCATGCTCGGCATCATGAAGGAGCTTAACGTCCAGTACGTGCTCGGTTACACGCCGGATGAATTCGCGGCCTCGCTGCGGCTGATCGCGGAAGGGCAGGTGGATGCCGCCGCGATGGTCACCGCCGAGGTCGGCATCGATGGCGTCGCCAAAGCGTTTGCCGACCTCGCCAATCCCGAGGCGCACACGAAGATCATCGTGCAGCCGTGGAGATGACTTTTGCTGCGTAGGGTGGGTTAGCCCTGCGGCTGCGCGAAGCGCAGTCCGCTGGCGTAACCCACCACTTCTCTTGCGGTGGCGGCAGAGGAGGTGGGTTAGACGAGCAGATGCTTCGCGCGTCTGCTCGTCTAACCCACCCTACGGGACCTCCCTCAATATTTCGACGGCACGTGCATCTCCGCGGGAATCGGTCCGCGGTGATAGTCGGGATTTCGCACGCGCGGCGGCAACACCACAGGCGCGCGCGCGACCTCCTGGTACGGCATCTGGCTGAGCAGATGCGAGATGCAGTTGAGGCGGGCGCGCTTCTTGTCCACGGCATCGACGATCCACCAGGGCGAGTCGGGCAGGTGGGTGTGCTCCAGCATCGTCTCCTTGGCCTTGGTGTACGCCTCCCAGCGGCTGCGGGCCTCGACGTCCATCGGGCTCAGCTTCCACTGCTTCAAGGGGTCCTTGATGCGCATGGTGAAGCGGAACTGCTGCTCGTCGTCGGTGATCGAGAACCAGTATTTGATCAGGATGATGCCGGAGCGGATCAGCATTCGCTCGAACTCCGGCACCGACTTGAAGAACTCCTGGTACTCCTCCTCGGAGCAGAAGCCCATCACGCGCTCGACGCCGGCGCGGTTGTACCAGCTGCGGTCGAACAGCACGATCTCGCCGCCGGCCGGCAGGTGCGACACGTAGCGCTGAAAATACCATTGCGTGCGCTCGCGCTCGCTCGGGGCGGGGAGCGCCGCGACGCGGCAGATGCGGGGATTGAGGCGCTGGGTGATGCGCTTGATGACGCCGCCCTTGCCGGCGGAGTCGCGGCCCTCGAACAGCACCACGACTTTCTTCTTCTCGCTCTGCACCCAGTCCTGGAGCTTGACCAGCTCGCCCTGGAGCCGCAGCAGTTCCCGGAAATAGAGCTTGCGATCGACCGTCGGTCCCGGCGCATCGGTCTCGTCCAGCAGCTCGTCGAGACGGGCGTCGTCGAGCTCCATTTCGAGCTCTTCGTCGAGGTCGTCGGCCATCTCCTGAAGGATGCGCTCGCGCTTGGCGGTTTCGGAGGTGCGGCTGGCGTCGGTCATGGCTACGGCTCTCGCTACGGGACAATCGTCAAATGACCATCCCCGGCGTTTGTTTCATCCATGTGACACCATCGCCGTCACACCGGCAGCGCGATCGAGTATTTGACCTGGCTCAGCGCGAAGCTCGACTCGATCGAGGCGATGCCGTCGAGCCGGGTCAGCTTGGTCTTCAGGAAGGTCTCGTAGGAGGCGAGGTCGGCGGCCACCACGCGCAGCAGATAGTCGCGGTTGCCGGTCATCAGATAGCACTCCAAAACCTCGTCCCATTTCGAGATCGCGCGCGCGAAGCGGTTGAGGTCCTCCTCCTTCTGCCGGGCCAGCTTGATCGAGATGAAGACGCTGACATGCAGCCCCAGCGCCTTCTGGTCGACGGTCGCGATATAGCGCGAGATGACCCCGCGCTCCTCCAGCAGCTTGACCCGGCGGTGGCAGGGCGAGACCGAGAGCCCGACCTTGTCGGCCAGTTCCTGCATGGTCAGCCGGCTGTCGTTCTGGAGCAAAGCGAGGATTTTTCGATCGATGGCGTCGAGCTCGGGCATTGGGATGGAACCTGTATTCTGCCGGGTTATCCTGGTAAAATATCCCAATATTCGAGGGTATGGCGCGAAAAATTGAGAAGTTTGGCGCCGCCCGCAGGCGTATCATCCGGTACCTGTTTCCGGGAGCATTGCCATGCCCGTTGATTCCGCCCGTCTCGACACCTTGACCGCGCTGGCCCGCAAGGCGCTGTGGCTGTCGTCATGGACCATCCACCACGCCAACCACGTCCGCCCGAACACGGATGGCCTCAAGGTCGGCGGCCACCAGGCCTCGTCCGCCTCGCTCGCGACCATCATGTCGGCGCTGTACTTCCATGTGCTGCGGCCGGAGGATCGCGTCGCGGTGAAGCCGCATGCGAGCCCGGTGTTCCACGCGATCCAGTATCTGTTCGGCCGGCAGAGCCGCGAGAAGCTGGAGAATTTTCGCGGCTTCAAGGGCGCGCAGTCCTATCCCTCGCGCACCAAGGATGTCGACGACGTCGACTTCTCGACCGGCTCGGTCGGCCTTGGCGTCGCGCAGACGCTGTTCTCTTCGCTGGTGCAGGACTACGTCAAGGCGCACGGCTGGATGAAGGATCGCCGCGAGGGGCGGATGATTGCCCTCGTCGGCGATGCCGAGATGGACGAGGGCAATATTTTCGAAGCCCTTGCAGAAGGCTGGAAGCACGGCCTGCGCAATACGTGGTGGGTGGTCGACTATAACCGCCAGTCGCTCGACGCCGTCGTGCGCGAAGGGCTCTGGGAAAAGTTCGAGACCATGTTCCGCAATTTCGGCTGGGACGTGGTGATCGTGAAATATGGCCGGCTGATGCGCGAGGCTTTTGCCGAGCCCGGCGGCGAGGCGCTGAAACGCTGGATCGACAATTGCCCGAACGCGCTCTACGCGGCTCTGTGCTTCCAGGGCGGCGCCGCCTTCCGCAAGCATCTGCACGATGAGATCGGCGACCAGGGCCCGATTACCAAACTGATCGACAAGCGCAGCGACGAGGAGCTGCTGGCGCTGATGTCGAACCTCGGCGGCCACGACATGGCGAGCATGGTGGAAGCGTTCGAATCCATCGACCACGATCGCCCGGTCTGCTTCATCGCCTACACCATCAAGGGCGTCGGCCTGCCGTTCCAGGGCCACAAGGACAATCACGCCGGCCTGATGACGGTCGCGCAGATGGAGAAGTTTCGCGACAGCCAGGCCATCCGGCCTGGGCACGAATGGGACAGATATGAGGGCCTCGCGCAATCCGCGGCCGAGCTCGACGCCTTCCTCGCGCGCGTGCCGTTCAACCAGGACGGCCGCCGGCTAACCGCGCCTGTCATCGAGGTGCCGCAGCAACTCGCGTTCAAGCCGTCGGCGCAGATGTCGACCCAGCAGGGCTTTGGCCTCGTGCTGAACGAGATCGCGCGCAGCGACAGCGAGTTGGCGAGGCGCATCGTCACGACCTCGCCCGACGTCACCGTCTCGACCAATCTCGGTCCGTGGGTGAACCGGCGCGGGCTGTTTGCGCGCGGCGAGAAGGCGGACTTATTCCGCAGCGAGAAAATTCCGTCCACGTTCAATTGGGACTTCTCGCCCAAGGGACAGCATCTCGAGCTCGGCATCGCCGAGATGAACCTGTTCATCATGCTCTCGGCGCTCGGCCTGTCGCACCAGATCAACGGCGAGCGGCTGCTGCCGGTCGGCACGCTCTACGATCCCTTCATCGAGCGCGGCCTCGATGCGCTGAACTATGCCTGTTACCAGGACGCGCGCTTCATGGTGGCGGCAACGCCATCGGGCATCACGCTCGCGCCCGAAGGCGGCGCGCATCAGTCGATCGCAACGCCGCTGATCGGCATGGCGCAGGATGGGCTCGCCTCGTTCGAGCCGGCTTTCGTCGACGAGCTCGCGGTGATCATGGCTTGGGGCTTCGAGCACATGCAGCGCGATCCGGGCGAGGGGGGCTCGATCTATTTGCGGCTCTCGACGCGCAGCATCGAGCAGGCCCAGCGGATCATGACACCCGAGCTTGCGCAGGGCGTCACCGACGGCGCCTATTGGCTGCGCAAGCCGGGCCCGAATGCCGAGCTTGTGATCGCCTATACCGGTGCGGTCGCGCCCGAAGCGATCGAGGCGACCGGCTTCATCGGCGAAAGCCGGCGCGACATCGGCCTGCTCGCGATCACTTCGGCTGATCGCCTCCATTCGGGCTGGACCGCCGCGCGAAAGTTGCGCCGTGACCGGCGCGGCGTGCAGCACCTCAGCCACATCGAGAAGCTGCTGGCGCCGCTGGCGCGTGACTGCGGCATCGTGACCGTGATCGACGGGCATCCGTCCGCGCTCGGCTGGCTCGGCAGTGTCCGCGGTCATCGCGTCGAGGCGCTCGGCGTCGAGCAGTTCGGCCAGACCGGCACGATCGCCGACCTCTACCGCCACTATGGCCTCGATGCCAACGCCATCATCGATGCGGCGGAAAGCCTCACCGCGGGCGCGCCGATCGCCCATCGCAAGATGGCGGTGTAGTCGGGGTAACTACCCTGTCATTCCGGGCTCGCGGCTTTGCCGCGTCCCGGAATGTCGATGTTGTGCGACCTTGCCACGTTCCCGCCATCGGCTCATATAACCTCCGTCCGCCGCAACGCTGGCCCCGCATATGGCGGGTTCAATTGCCGGCGCTTTCGTGCAAGGATGCCTGCCGAAACGCCCCCACCAAGCCCCCAAGAAGAGGTTAACGATGGTCAATCGCATGCAATTCTACATCGACGGCGCCTGGGTCGATCCCGCCGTCAAGAAGTCCACCGCCGTGGTCAATCCCGCGACGGAAGAGGCGATGTACGAGGTTGCGCTGGGCTCCAAGGCTGACGTTGACAAGGCCGTCTCTGCTGCCAAGCGCGCCTTTGCAACCTTCTCCCAGACCAGCCGCGAGGAGCGCGTCGCGCTGCTCACGAAAGTCATCGAGATCTACAAGGGCCGCCTCAAGGAGATCGGCGCCGCCGTCTCGGACGAGATGGGCGCGCCGCTGCCGATGGCGGAGAAGCTCCAGGCCGGCGCCGGCCTCGGCCATCTCATGACCACGCTCGACGTGCTCAAGAACTATCATTTCGAGGAGCCCGTCGGCACCGCCATGGTGCTGCGCGAGCCGATCGGCGTGGTCGGCATGATCACGCCCTGGAACTGGCCGCTCAACCAGATCGCCTGCAAGGTCGCGCCCGCGCTCGCCGCCGGCTGCACCATGATCCTGAAGCCGTCGGAGTTCACCCCGACCTCGGCGCTGATCTTCGCGCAAATCCTCCATGAAGCCGGCGTGCCCAAGGGCGTGTTCAACCTCGTCAACGGCCTCGGCCCCGAGGTCGGTGCCGCCATGAGCGAGCACCCCGACATCGACATGATCTCGTTCACCGGCTCGACCCGCGCCGGCATCGACGTTGCCAAGCGCGCGGCGCCGACCGTGAAGCGCGTCAGCCAGGAGCTCGGCGGCAAGTCGCCGAACGTGATCCTCGAAGGCGCCGACCTCACGAAGGCGGTCACCGGCGGCGTGATGCACATGTTCAACAACTCCGGTCAGTCCTGCAACGCGCCCTCGCGCATGATCGTGCCGCTGTCGAAGATGAAGGAAGTCGCCGCGATCGCGAAGGCCGTCGCCGACAAGACCAAGGCGGGCGATCCGCGCGCCGAAGGCACCACCATCGGCCCGGTCGTCAACCGCGGCCAGTGGGACAAGATCCAGGGGCTGATCAAGAAGGGCATCGACGAGGGCGCAACGCTCGTCTCCGGCGGCCCGGGCCTGCCCGAGGGCGTCAACAAGGGCTTCTATGTCCGTCCGACCATCTTCGCCGACGTCACGCCCGACATGACGATCGCCCGTGAAGAGATCTTCGGACCGGTACTGACCATCATCGGCGCCAAGGACGAAGCCGATGCGGTGCAGATCGCCAACGACACGCCGTATGGCCTCGCGGGTTACGTCACGGGCGCTTCGGTCGAGGACGCCAAGCGCGTCGGTCGGCAGATCCGCGCCGGTAACGTCAACCTCCAGGGCGTGCCCAACGACCGCACCGCGCCGTTCGGCGGCTACAAGCAGTCGGGCAATGGCCGCGAGTGGGGCAAGTACGGCCTCGAGGACTTCCTCGAAGTGAAGGCCGTTGCCGGCTTCAACGCGGCGTAAGGTTTCGCGCCTGAACAAACAAACGCCGGAGCGGGCAACCGCTCCGGCGTTTTTTTGTTTTGTTCGCAATGACGGAGGAGAGATCTCGTAGGGTGGGCAAAGGAGCGCAAGCGACGTGCCCACCATTTCGCGACGAACAAGAAGTGGTGGGCACGCTTGCGCTTTGCCCACCCTACGAGACTGAATTCGTAGGGTGGATTAGCGAAGCGTAATCCACCTCTTTTGTGTCCGCGGAGGTAAACAGTGGTGGGTTACGGCTTCGCCTAACCCACCCTACGGGACCGTCGCTGCGAAGACCTATCCCCCCACCGCGCCCTGCGTATTCACATACAGCGCGTAGATCGACTGGCTCGCGGCCATGAACAGGCGGTTGCGCTTGACGCCGCCGAAGCAGACATTCGCGCACCGTTCGGGCAATGCGATACGCCCGATCATGACGCCGTCGGGCGCGAACACCACGACGCCATCGAGCTCGGGATCGCCCATGCCCCAGCCGCACCAGAGATTGCCGTCGATGTCGCAGCGCATGCCGTCCGGCGTGCCCGGGCCTGCATCGATATGGACACGCTTGTTGGAGATCGTGGTGCCGTCAGGCGAGACGTCATAGGCGAGGATCTTGCGGTTCGGCACCCCGCGCGATTCCACGACGTAGAGGATCTTCTCGTCGGGCGAGAAGCACAGCCCGTTCGGACCTAGCACGCCTTCGGCGACGATGGTCGCCTCGCGCGTCGCGGGATCGAGCCGATAGACGTTCGGCTCGATCTCGGGCTCGGCCTTGTAGCCCTCGTAATTGCCGAGCAGGCCGAAGGTCGGGTCGGTGAACCAGATCGAGCCGTCGGACTTCACCACGACGTCGTTCGGCGAGTTCAGCCGCTTGCCGCCGAAGGAATCCATCAGCACGGTGATGCTGCCGTCATACTCGGTGCGCACCACGCGGCGCCCGCCGTGCTCGCAGGTGACGAGCCGGCCCTGACGGTCGCGCGTGTTGCCGTTGGCGAAATTGGAGGGTTTCCGGAACACGCTGACCGCACCGGTCTCCTCTTCCCATTTGATGATGCGCTGGTTCGGGATGTCGCTGCACAAGAGATAGCGCCCATCGCCGAACCACACTGGGCCCTCGGCCCAGCGC
Source organism: Bradyrhizobium sp. CCGB20 (assembly GCF_024199855.1). Lineage (NCBI taxonomy): Bacteria > Pseudomonadati > Pseudomonadota > Alphaproteobacteria > Hyphomicrobiales > Nitrobacteraceae > Bradyrhizobium > Bradyrhizobium sp. CCGB20. The sequence goes on from NZ_JANADN010000001.1 coordinate 2,778,523, forward strand.
AGGCCGGTCGCCAGCCGCTCCACCGCCGAAAGCTTCAGCCAGTATTTTTCGAAGCGGGGATCGAGCGCATGAATGGCCGGATCGGGGTAACAGGTCGCCGGCCGCCAGCCTGGCCGCTCCTGGGACGATGCCTCATTCATGTCGGTTCTCTCGTTTCGTTCCCTCTGGACAATCCTGCTATCATTAGAGACACGTGACGGCAAATCGGACACCAACGGTGAGGGACAACATGCCGCGTATTTTGATGACGGGAGCTTCGGGCGGAATTGGCACGAGCCTGCGAAAACTGCTGCCGCCGATCTATCCTGATCTCCTGCTCTCCGACATCAAGCCGCCGGCCGATCTCGCCGCGAACGAGCAATTCAAGGCGGCGGACCTCGCCGATCTCGCGCAGTGCGAAGCAATCTGCGAGGGTGTCGACGGCATCATCCATTTCGGCGGTTATTCGGTCGAAGGCACCTGGGACCAGATCCTCCAGGCCAACATCATCGGCGGCTACAATCTGTTCGAAGCTGCCTACCGCAAGGGTGTCAAGCGCGTGGTGTTCGCGTCCTCGAACCACGCCGTCGGCTTCTATCCGCGCCACCACAAGATCGGCACCGACGTCACCCCGCGCCCTGACGGGCGCTACGGCGTCAGCAAGGTGTTCGGCGAGGCGGTCGGCGCGCTTTACGCCGACAAGCACGGGCTGAAGGTGACCTGCCTGCGCATCGGCAATTTCGGCGACATGCCGCTCGACCAGCGCCGGCTCTCGATCTGGCTCAAGCCCGACGACCTCGTGCAGCTCTGCCGCATCGGGCTCGAACATCCCGACATCCATTTCGAGGTGTTCTACGGCGCTTCGCTGAACGAGCGCGCCTGGTGGGACAACCACCGCGCCTACGAATTCGGCTATCGCCCGACCGGCCGCGCCGAGGATTTCCGCGAGCACGCGATGGCCGAGCAGGCCAAGCTGAAGCCGGATCCGGTCGGCGATTACTTCCAGGGCGGCGCGTTCTGCAGCATGGAGTTCGACGCCGACCCGAGCCGGATCATCGACTGGAAGAAGCGGTAGGCCGCCATGCGCTTCCTCGCCCCGCGTGCGGGGTGAGGAGGGCCCGCCGGCACTCGCGCCGGGAGCCTAGTCGAGGCCTTCGTCGGGAATGTTCAGTACGGTCCCGCAGGCCTTGCAATGCACCGCGTCGACATCATGGCGCTGCAGAGCGCAGACCGGGCAGGGGAAGCGGACCTTGGAGGGCGCGAGCAATGCCTTGGCGAGATTCAGAAAAAGAGTCACGCCGAAGATCATGATGACGACGGTGATCAGGCGTCCGACGGTGCCTGGCAAGGTGATGTCGCCGAAGCCGGTCGTGGTCAGTGCGGTGACCGTGAAGTAGAGCGCGTCGGCATAGTTGGCGATCTGGTGGTTGTGTGACCTCTGGGTCTCGTAGACAATTCCCGTCATCACGAAAATGAATACGCCGAGGTTCGCGACGGCAAAGACGACCTCCTCGTTCCGCCGGAAGAAGTGACTGTCGATCCGGAGCCGCGCCACCATCTGATAGTCGCGCAGCAGCCGCAATGTTCGAAATGCGCGCAGGAAGCCGCCGGCTTCTCCGGCGAGCGGCGCAAGGAACGAAATGATGACGACGATGTCGGTCCAGGTCGAAAGCCGCGCGAGCTCGTGTAGCGGTTGACGGCTGATGATCATTCGTGCGGCGAAGTCCGCAAGGATCAAGACACCGAACACGACATCGAGCGTCTCGATGGCCCTGTTGCGCGGCAGGAACGAGGTCGCGATGATGAACAGAACCGTGACGATATCGAGCACGAGCAAGGCGTATCGGAATCTGATGCAGCCGAAAGTGTCGCCTTCATAAAGCTGCCGGATCCTGCCCTTCAGGACCTCGAATGGCACGGAGATGGCGTCGGCCAGCCCATGTCCCTTTGTGTTGTTGCGATAAACCATCTCCCGGCAGCCTAGCCCTCCGAAGGATCGAGCATCTCGCCGATCTTGTTGACGGCGACATTGATCGACATGCCGAGATAGTCGCCGGGATCGCCGAACCACGAGCCGGCCAGCGGCACGGCATGGCCCGGATGCCGCGCGATGGCCACCGGAATGAGATCGAAGCCGGCACTCGGGCTGTTGGTCGGATCGTATTCCAGCCAGCCGGCGCCGGGCAGCTGCTTGATCTAGATCAACGTTGCCCCTGGGATGGTCTGGCTCTTCAAACGATCACGCGTTCCGTCAGACGCTGATGCACGAATTGGCCGAATGGAGCGATGAAAATGGGTATCCTTTGGACGATCATCATCGGATTTATCGTTGGAGTGGTCGCGAAGTTCATCATGCCCGGCGACAAATCTGAGCCCAGCGGGTTCATTTTGACGACGGTTCTCGGAATAGTCGGTGCGTTCGTTGCGACCTGGCTTGGTCAGGCCGTGGGATGGTATCGGTTCGGGGAGGGGGCCGGGTTCATCGGGAGCGTGGTAGGAGCGATCATCCTTCTCTTTGTGTACGGGCTCGTCGTCGGACGCCAGAGCCGCGCTTGAAAGTCGCCCTCCCAGTCGTTGCTGTGCTCGGGATGATCGTGTCGGGAATCGCATCAGGACCAGCGCGTGCTACAGCACTCAGCAATGCCGAAGCGACGTTCCTCGATCAGCTCGTCACCGCATCCGCGGTGCTGGAGCAACGATGCGTCGGCTACGAGGTCGACGGTGCCGGCGGCGTTCAGCTCGGCGCCCGGCTTCTCGGCAGCCCCGATGCGGCGATGGCCTTGATCGACGCCTATGCTGCGGCCATCAAGGCCCGCGATGGCGAGAGCTACGATCCCGGTAAATTCCGCCCCGAGGTGTCCGAGACGGCGGGCAAAACGTTCAGGCGCGTCCGGGCAGACTTGATCAAGGACCCGAAAGGGGCCTGCGCCGACTATGGCGATACCAGCGTGGATCGCGGCCTGCTGAGACGGTACTAAACGCCCGTCGTAGGATGAGTAGAGCGAAGCGAACCCCATCGCACTTCTTCCCTGCAGTCGGATCCAGCAAGAAGGGCCCGACCTCATTTTGCAACGCGCGCTTCCTGTTTCCTGGTCACGTGCCAGAGCACCAGATGGTAATGCGGCACATCCACGCCGGGGTGGCCGGGGTTGAAGTAGATGCTGACGTGGTCAACTGGCCGCGCTGACCCCGCCCCCTCCAATGACTTGTGATCGTCGATGTCCTTATTCGGGACCATGTACACGGTCGCGATTAGGCGGTCCCTGCGATCGAAGCACAGGAATGGCCCCAGCGGCAAAGTGTCGGGTTTGACCAAGATGATGCCAAGGCCCGGAAAGAACTTCGGGAAGTTCACGAGATCGCTGACCCGCTCGTACCCGTTTTTCGTCGCGAGCTTCAGCTGATTTGGAGGCGGACGAACGACTTTGTGCTTCCTGGGCGCCGTGCTGCTTCGGTGCGGAGCTGTCCTGGTTTGCTCGACATTGTCGGCCGCTGGCGCGGTGGCCGGTGGGAGCTGCTGCGGCGCTGCCGGCCAGAAGGGAGCAAATTGGGCGGCGGGACGCCTCACGTCGGCGATCAAGGCGAGCAGCGCAACCAGGGCTGCGCTCACCAGCGCTTTGCGCATCGACACCTCCCGAGGTTGCTTGCCTAGGTTTGATCACTTGGCCGGATTGCGCTCTCTCCAGCGCAAGAAGTCTCTGAACAATTCTTCGCGGTCTGGCGGATTAGCGGTTGGCTTTTCCTCGATGAAGCGGCCGAACGCCTTGCGAAGCGCGGCCTCGCCACCGGATTGCTGCTGGAGCCACCGCTCTGCCGGTCGGAATCGTCGCCATCCGGGGAGCTGCGCGGCCAGGTTCACCTCGCGCCATTTGGGGTGATGTGCGTCGCCCAGAAATTCTGGAAAGCGCGAGAACAATGTCTGAACGAAGAATTCCAGCAACCGAAACCGCTCGTTGCCGCTCGGCCAGTTGTAGGCGAAGAGAGCGGATTGGATCGCGATCGTGTCGACGCTTGCTTCGGCCGCGATGATATTCGGGTAGTCCTGATGGCGAAGCGTCGATGGCAGATAAGCTTCTTGCAGTAGCTCGCTGGAGTAGGGGATGGGCAGGAGGTGAATATCATCGAGCTGCGAGACCTGCGTCAGGAAGCTGACCGGCTTTCCTGAGACCAACAGAGCGGCGGAGAGATCTCCCTTCCTCAGGCCATCCAGCGCGGCCTCCGGTCCCAAGTTCGACTCGCTGATCTTGACGCCCAGACGGTTCAACACTTCGCGGCCGAGGATGGCGCCGGCGCTGCCGTCCTCCCCGAGATTGACCCTCTTTCCCGACAGCTCCGAAAGACTTCGGATCTCCGGCCGCGCGAGAAGATGGAACTCTTCGACATGAAGCGGGGCAATGTAGGTCAGCCTTCCAGAGATATCTCCGAAGGTCCTTGTCTCCCGCAGGCGATCGACCAGGACGACAGGCGCGATCGCCACGTCAGCACCCGCCAGGGTCAGCACATCAAGGACGTTGCGGATACCGCCGTTTCCCACGATGGGCAGGACCCGCAAGGCGACCTCGCCACGAGGGCCGGTCTCTTGGCCGCTGGCGAGCGTAGTCGCAATGTCCTGAGCGATCGCGAATTCAGTGCATTGCGGCGTGCCGGTTACGAAACCCACAGTATAGGGGTCCGCAGATCGTCCCGTTTCCTTCCTGGGGGTGACTTCCTTTCTCGGAGACGTCTTCGTGGATTCGCTCGGAGAAGCGGGCGGCCGCTTTTGTGCAAGGGAATCCTGGACCTGCCCGCCGAGCAAGGCCGCTGCAATCAGTGCGATGAACAAACCGGCCCGCATCGCTCCGCAGACCCTCAAGACCGAGGCTGAGCTTGGCCTTCCAACGCGCCCGGGGCAGCGGCGTTCCGTGATGATGCCTGCATCAGGAGTTTGCCGACTGGTCCGATCGTCGGCTCGTGCTCGCACCGCGCCGGGACAGGCGAAGGAAGGGCCGAGCTAGCTCGCCTCGCTACCAATCCTTGCCAGATAATCCGACTTGCTGAACTGCATGTGGTCGACGCAAAGCTGCGCCAGCGCCCAGCTGTCGCGGCCCTTGAGCAGCTCGATCATCAGCTCGTGCTGGCGCCGCGACTGCGCGAGGCCCTCGCGGTCAGCGAGATTCTTCGCGCGCATCGGCAGCGTCAGGTTCATGTAGTCCTGGAGCGAGCGCACCAGATAGGGATTGCCGCAGGCTGCGAACAAGGCGACGTGAAAGGCGTCATTGGCCTCGTGAATGCCGCGCAGGTCGCGGATGTCGGCCTTCGCGCAATAGTCGCGTTGTAGCGCAGTCAATTCGTCGATCAGGCCCTGCGGTGCGGGCAGGGGGATCATCAACGCGGCCTGCCGGGTCAACATCTCCCGCACCTCGTAGATCTGCCGGACCTCTTCGGCCGAGTAGAACCGCACGGTGGCGCCGACGTTCTTCTCGCGGCGGACGATGCCGCGACGCTCCGCATCCACCAGGGCCTGCCGCACGAAGTGGCGCGAGGTGCCGTAGCGCGACATCAGCGCGTCCTCGGTCAGGCGCGCGCCCGGCGGCAGGCGGCCGAAGATGATGTCCTCCTCCAGCCGCGCGACGACGTCGTCCGGGTCGTCGCGCCGGACCGGCATTGCCTCAGCGGTGCGAATGTCGGACATGCCCTCAGCCTCCGGCTTCGGCCGGTCAGCCCTGTGGAGCAGGGAAGGGACAGATTGTCAATAATTCGTGTCGCAACAGGCCCCTCAGGCCAGAAAGCGCGACAATATGGACCAATCTTATTGACAATCGAGGGGCAGCCTGTACCACAATGGCAACGTAAGGAGTGGCATGATGACGAGTGGTTTGCGCAAGGGCCTGACGAGCTATGGCGATGCCGGCTTCTCGCTGTTCCTGCGCAAGGCGTTCATCAAGGCCATGGGCTATTCCGACGACGCGCTCGAGCGCCCGATCGTCGGCATCACCAACACCTATAGCGACTACAATCCCTGCCACGGCAACGTCCCGCAGATCATCGAGGCCGCAAAGCGCGGCGTGATGCTGTCGGGGGCGATGCCGTTCGTGTTTCCGACCATCTCGATCGCCGAGAGCTTTGCGCATCCGACCTCGATGTACCTGCGCAATCTGATGGCGATGGACACCGAGGAGATGATCCGGGCCCAGCCGATGGATTCGGTGATCGTGATCGGCGGCTGCGACAAGACGCTGCCGGCGCAGGTGATGGCCGCGATCAGCGCCGACCTGCCGACCGTGGTCATTCCCGTCGGCCCCATGGTGGTCGGCCATCACAAGGGCGAGGTGCTGGGGGCCTGCACCGATTGCCGCCGTCTCTGGGGCAAGTACCGCGCCGGCGAAATGGATGATGCCGAGATCGAGGCGGTCAACGGACGCCTCGCGCCGTCGGTCGGCACCTGCATGGTGATGGGCACGGCCTCGACCATGGCCTGCATGATCGAAGCGATGGGCCTGTCGCTGCCGATGAGCGCGACCATCCCGGCGCCGCATGCCGAACGCTTTCGCCTGGCCGAGGCCAGCGGCAGGGTTGCCGCCGAGATGGCCAAGACCAAGGGGCCGAAGCCGAGCGAACTGTTGACGCCTTCTTCTTTCAAGAACGCACAGGTCGTGCTCCAGGCGATCGGCGGCTCGACCAACGGCCTGATCCATCTGACGGCGATGGCGCATCGCTCGCCCCACCGGCTCGATCTCGAAGTGTTCGACCAGATCGGCCGCGAGGTGCCGGTGCTGGTCGATCTCAAGCCGTCCGGCGAACACTATATGGAGCACTTCCACCACGCCGGCGGCGTGCCCAAATTGCTGGCGCAGCTCGGCGATCTCGTCGATCTCGACGCCAGGACCATCAGCGGTCAGACGCTGCGCGATGTCGTCGCGAACGCGGAGGATGTGCCCGGCCAGGACGCGATCCGTTCGCGCGACAATCCGATCAAGAAGGAAGGCGGCCTTGCGGTCCTGCACGGCAATCTCGCGCCACGCGGTGCCGTCATCAAGCAGTCGGCGGCGAGCCCGAAGCTCTTGAAGCACACCGGGCGCGCGGTGGTGTTCGAATCCGTCGAGGACATGACCCTGCGGGTCGACGATCCCGAGCTCGACGTGAACTCTGACGACGTGCTGGTGCTGCGCAATGCCGGCCCGAAGGGCGCGCCCGGCATGCCGGAGGCCGGCTATCTGCCGATCCCGAAGAAGCTCGCGCGCGGCGGCACCAAGGACATGGTGCGCATTTCCGATGCGCGCATGAGCGGCACCGCCTTCGGCACCATCGTGCTTCACATCACCCCGGAATCCGCCGTCGGCGGGCCGCTGGCGCTGGTGAAGAACGGCGACATGATCAGCCTGGACGTTGCCAGGCGCAGCATCGAGCTGCTGGTCGATGCCGCCGAGCTGGAGCGTCGGCGCGCCGCATTGAAGCCGGCTGCTGCGCCGGAGGAGGCACGGCGCGGCTACGCCTGGCTGTTCAACGAGACCATCATGCAGGCCGACGAGGGCTGCGACTTCGATTTCATGCAGAGGACTGGCAAGACGACTGGGAAGGGTTGATCGACCACTCGATCGCGCGCTCAGACCGCTAAAGCGGCGGGCGATAAAACAGGGGGAGACGATGATTGCACGATCCATGCGTGGGTTGGCGGCTGCGGCCGCCATGCTTTTCGTCACTGGGGCCGGGGCGCAGGAGGTGAAGCATTATCGCTTCGCTTATGACCAGCCACGCAACACCGGCTACTCGATCGCGGGCGACCTCTTTGCCGACAAGCTCAAGGAATTGAGCAAAGGCACCATGATCATCGACCAGTATCCGGGCGCGCAGCTCGGGCAGGAGCCGCAGGTGCTCCAGCTCGTGAAGGCCGGCGACATCGAATTCGCGATCATCTCCTCGGCCAACACCGCGACGATCTCGCCGCAGGCCGGCGTGATGTCGCTGCACTATCTGTTCCGCGACGAGAACCATGTGATCAAGGGGCTGGCCGATCCCCGCGTGTTCGAAGCGCTCAAAACCATGATCGACGAGACCACGCAGGGCCTGCACGTCATCGCGACGGGTTCGCAGGGCGTGCGCCACATGTACTCCAAGAAGGAGATCCACAATGTCGGCGACATCAAGGGGCTGAAGATCCGCGTCCAGGCGACCGCGACCGAGGACACCATGTTCCCGGCCTACGGCGCCCAGACCGTGCATATGCCTTTCGGCAGCGTCTACACGAGCTTGCAAACCGGCGTGGTCGACGTCGCGGAGAACAGCATCAACGTCTACCTCGTCAACAAGCACTACGAGGTCGCGCCGGTCCTCAACATCACCGAGCACGAGGCCAACAACGCGCTGGTGTTCGTCTCCGACAAGCTCTGGCAGAGCCTGTCGGCCGAGCAGAAGCAGTGGGTGCAGACCGCGGCCAACGAGGTCAGCACGAAAGAGCCCGCGAAGGCGTTCGACCTCGAGCGCACGGCGGCCGAGAAGCTGAAGAAGATGGGCGTCAAGGTCGTCGACAACGTCGACAAGAAGAGCTTCACGGCGGTCGCCGATCCCTATCTCGACAAGCTCGCCAAGGAGCTCGGCCCGCATGCCGAGAAGATCAAGAATTTGATCCGGTCGGTCAACTAGGGGGCTTGCGGCCATCCTTCGAGACGCCCGCCTCCGGCGGGCCCTCAGAATGAGGTCGCGTGTTGCGGCGAGATCTTAGACCCTCATGGTGAGGAGCCCGCCAAGGCGGGCGTCTCGAACCATGCAGGCCGAGCACGATCGGCAGCTTCCAGCTGTCACATCCGATAGCTCCGGGACGACGGGGGGAGTTGATGGCCATCGCCGATAAACTGCTCGTTCAGCGTCAGCGCCACCTCAAATGGCGCTGGCTCGACTGGCTCGAGCTTGCGCTGATGATCCTCTGCGGCGTGCTGTGCTTCGGCTTCTCGCTGTCGGTGACCGCCGACATCGTCACCCGCACCATCGGCCATCCCTGGCTGTGGCTTCAGGAAGTCACCTCGACGCTGTTCATCTATGCGATCTTCGTCGGGACCGCGGCCGCGACCCGGCGCAACGATCATCTTTATCTCACGGCGATCTCCGAGGCGATGCACGGCACACCGCGCCTGATCGTCGAGGTGATCATTCGGCTCGTCGTGCTCGGCGTCGCCTTCGGCCTGGTCTGGTACGGCTATCAGAACTATCTCCGCGGCTTCGGCAGTTTCCGCCTGCCGTCGGGCACCCCGATCGCCTCGCTCTACGCGATCATCCCGCTGTCAGGCGTGCTGATCGGCCTGTTCACCATCGAGCAGCTCGTCAACGGCTTGCGCAACGGCTTTGACCATCCCGAGCCGCCCGAGGAGGACGGGGCACCCGTCATCACCGAGGCCCAGATGAGGGCGCAGCCGTGAGCGCACCGATTGTCCTGGCGTTGATGTCGATCTGCTTCCTGTCGTTTGGCTATCTCGGCGTGCCCGTGCCGTTCTCGCTGATGGCCGGCGTCTTCATCGGCGCGCTCTTGTCCGACGTCTCGCTGGCCGCGATCATCCAGAAGATCTTCGACGGCGTGGACTCCGAGGCGCTGCTGGCGATTCCGTTCTTCCTGCTGGTCGGCGAGCTCATGAGCTCGGCCAATGTGGTGGTGCGGATCGCGAACCTGTCGGTGTCGCTGGTCGGGCACATCAGGGGCGGGCTGTCGCAGGTCGTCGTCGTCTTCAGCATGTTTTTCTCGGAAATGTCGGGCTCGACCACCGCCGACGTCGCCGTGATGAGCCGCGCGCTGGGCGGCCCGATGAAGCGCGAGGGCTATGAGCCCGCCTTCATCGCGGCGATCATCGCGTCGGCCTCGACCATCGCGGCGCTGGTGCCGCCGAGCATCACGGCGGTGGTCTACGGCGCGGTCGGCAACGTCTCAATCGCCGGCCTGTTCATGGCGGGCGTCGTGCCGGGCCTGATGATCGGCTTCGGCCTGATGATCTACTGCTACTTCTTCGGCCCCTCCGGCCTGCGCAAGCCGCGCGCGCCGCTGCGGCAGGTGGCGTTCGCCGCGGGCGACGCCGCCCTGCCGCTGATGATCCCGGTGATCCTGCTCGGCGGTATTTTGACCGGCTGGTTCACGCCGACGGAAGCCGGCGTCGTTGCGGTGGTCTGGATCATCCTCGTCGTCATCCCCGCGCTCAACCGTGGGCATATCAGGAAGATCCCCTACGATTTCTGTCTCGCCGGCCTGATCTTCTCGCTGCCGCTGATCACCATCGGCGCCGCCAACGCCTTCGGCTGGATGCTCGCTTATCTGCGCGGCGCGACCTATATCGCCGAGTGGATCACCTCGATCGCCGGCAACGATCCGCATCTGATCATGCTGCTGATGGTGCTGCTGTTCACCGTGGTCGGTGACTTCATCGAGCCGGTGCCGACCATCATCATCTTCATGCCGCTGGTCAACGCCCTGACGGAGGCCGGCGACATCAACGCCGTGCATATGGGCGTGGTGCTGATCGCCACGCTCGCCTTCGGCCTGATCACGCCGCCTTACGGCCTCGTGCTGCTGATGGCCTCGAAGTTCGTCGGGATCAGTTTTGCCAAGGCCTTGCGCGCCGCACTGCCGATCTATGTGGTGTTCCTGGCCACGATCGCGTTCGCGATCTACTTTCCGAGCGTGGTGCTGTGGTTGCCGCAGAAAGTGCTGCCGGAATCGGTCGGGTGCTTCAAGTCGCCGGCGGGGACAGGTTACATCTGTCCCAAGTGAATGCCCCAAGTGAATGCCCCAAGTGACCGTCCCAAATGACGGTCCTAAGTGACGAGTTGCTCCACGCGCCAATTCGCTGCTTCGCGGACATAGCGAAACGGCGTGCCGTGGCTGTTCTTGAAGTAGCTGCCGCTGAGCGCCTTCGCGATACCCTGCATCACCGCGTCATGGCAGACGAACAGGAAGCGGTCGCCGGGATGCCGGTCGAGCCACGATGAGACGCAGCGCAGGGAACGTTCGGTCATGGCGTCCCAGCTCTCGCCGTCAGCTGGCAGGATCGAGACGAGGCCCGTCGCCGAATTGACGCCGTGCTTGATCATGAGGTCGCGGACGGGAAGGCCCTCGAAGCTTCCGAAATCGAACTCGATGATGCCGTCGTCGATCGTGAGCGGCACCGAGATCGCGTCCGCGACGATCTCGGCCGTTCGCGCCGCGCGCACCAGCGGGCTTGCGACGATGCGGCTGATACCGGCACCGCGCAACATGTCCGCGGCCTCCTGCGCTTGCCGGAGGCCGTCCTCGTTCAGCGGGTTGTCCGTGCGTCCCTGGAAGCGCCCCTCGCGATTCCAGTCGGTCGCACCGTGACGCAGGCCGCAGAACGAGCGCGACGGCGCCGGCGCGCTCACTTGCCCTTGCTCGTGAATTTCTTCACGGCGACGCGGAAATCCTCCGTGTTCATCGCCATGATGATCTTGTGCTCTTCGGCATCGAGCTGCTGCTTCACCGGCGTGCTGGCAGCCTGATAGACGAGCGATTTGGTGCCGGCGATCGCCGCCGGCGGGTTCTGCGCCAGGCGCTCGGCGAGTTTTCGCGTGGCCGCCTTCAGCTCGGCCGCGGGAACGGTCTTGGCGACGAGGCCCCATTCATAGGCCTGCTGCGCGGTAAAATTATCCTCGGACAGGAAGATCTGGAGCGCACGTCGCGATCCGACCGTGCCGACGATCCCGACCGTCGAGCCGCCGTCCGGCGACACCCCGATCTTGGCATAGGCCGGCGTGAATTTGGCATCGTCGGCAGCGATACAGAGATCGGTGACGAAGGCGAGGCCCATGCCGGCGCCGGCCGCCGAGCCGTGCACGCTGGACAGCGAAATCTTCGGCATGCGCCGGATGATCTCGATGAAGGCGTGATAGTGCTTCAGCAGCTCGCCGACGACCGGCGTCACCGTGTTGGCTTCGGCCGCGGCACCAATCGTCTGCAGATCGCCGCCGGCCGAGAAGGCGCGGCCTTCACCTTCGAGCACCACGACCCTGATGTCGTCGGCGCCCTCGATGTAGGCCGCGAGCTGTTCGAGCTTCTGCGCGATCCCAAGGTTGATTGAGTTGAACGCGGCGGGGCGGTTGAGCGTGATGGTTGCGATCGGGCCGTCGATCCGCAGCAGGGCGGGATCATCGGGTTTGGAGACGGGAGCTGGCATTCTGGAAATCCCCGGCATGAGGTCGTTTCCGCAACTAAATCGCAGATGGGCAGGGGTGACAATCCCCGGCCGCCAGTGCCGCGCATACCGCTCTTGCGCAAGCCGAAACGATAGGCTCAAATGGGGCTGCCTTCGTTTAGGGACGGACACGAGCGCCGGCTCCTCCTAGGCCAGCAAAGCCAAGATCAGCGAGAGAGGAGACGACATGGGTTACGCTCGTGTCTCCGGAAATGGGCTGTTCCAATGACGGACGGTCCGGTGATCATTGTCGGGGCCGGCCATGGCGGCTACCAGGTCGCGGCATCCCTGCGCCAGGCGGGCTTTTCCGATCGCATCTGCCTGATCAACGACGAGGCGCATCTGCCCTACCAGCGGCCGCCGCTGTCCAAGGCCTATATCAAGGGCTCGGCCGGGCCCGAAAGCCTGATGTTCCGGCCGGAGAAATTCTACCAGGACCAGACAATCGAGCTGATCGCGGGCCGCGCGGTGTCGATCGATCGCGCCGGCCGCAGGGTGCATCTCGCATCCGGCGAGACGCTGCCCTATGGCCACCTCGTGCTGGCGACCGGCGCGCGGAATCGGTTGCTCGATCTGCCCAACGCCAATCTGCCGGACGTGAAATATCTGCGCATCCTCGACGACAGCGAGGCGTTGCGAAAGATCATCGCCTCGAAGACGCGGGTCGTGGTGATCGGTGCGGGCTTCATCGGTCTCGAATTCGCAGCCACCGCGCGCATCAAAGGGTTGGAGGTCGACGTGCTCGAACTCGCCCCGCGCGTGATGGCGCGCGCGGTGACGGCGGAGGTCTCGGAGTATTTTCAGGCGCGGCATCGCGAGGCCGGCATCCGCATTCATCTCGGTGTGCAGGCAACCAGCATCGAGGCCGAAGGCGGCAAGGTCACCGGCGTTTCCTTGAGCGACGGCAGGCATCTGCCGGCCGACCTCGTCGTCGTCGGCGTCGGCGTGCTGCCGAACATCGAGCTGGCGGCGGAGGCGGGGCTTCCGGTCGCCGCCGGCATCATCGTCGACGAATATCTCTCGACGGCCGATCCTGACATCTCTGCGATCGGCGACTGCGCGCTGTTCGCCAGTCCGCGTTTCGGCGGATCGCAGCGGCTGGAATCGGTGCAGAACGCCACCGATCACGCCCGCTGCCTCGCGGCGCGGCTGACCGGCGACCGTAAGGCCTACGACAGCCATCCCTGGTTCTGGAGCGACCAGGGCGACGACAAGCTCCAGATGGCGGGGCTGACCACCGGCTACGACCGCGTCGTGCTGCGCGGCGATCCCGCGAAGAAAGCGTTCTCGGCGTTCTGCTACAAGGGCGACAGGCTGCTCGGCATCGAGTCGGTCAACCGTGCCGGCGACCACATGTTCGGCCGCCGCCTGTTCGGCATGGAACGCTCGATCACGCCGGAGCAGGCGGCGGATGAAGGCTTCGACCTGAAGAGCGCGCTGGCGTGAGTCTCTTCTCCCTCGCCCCGTTCTTACGGGGAGAGGGTCGGGGTGAGGGGCTCTATCGGCGCATGCGGTGACAGTCGGACTCGCGGAGACTCCCCCTCACCCGGATTGCATCTTCGATGCAATCCGACCTCTCCCCGCAAGCGGGGCGAGGTGAAGAAAGCTCTCCGTCTTACAATACCGCGGCGACTTCCGCGGCCGTCGGCATCGACGGCCCGGCGCCCATGCGCTGCACGCTGATCGATGCGGCGGCATTGGCGAAGGCGAGGGCCGAGCGCAATTGCACACCCTCGGCCAGCTGCGAGGCGAGCGCGCCGACGAAGCAATCGCCGGCGCCTGTGGTGTCGACCGCCTTCACCGCGCGGCCGGGCACTGCGAATTCCTCGCGACCGGCGAGCGCGAGCACGCCCCGCTTGCCGAGCGTGATGCAGATGGTCTGATCCGCGCGCGCCTGAAGTTTTCGCGCGACGGCGATGATTGTTGCGGCCTCGTCGCTGTCCGAGAGCTCCACGCCTGCGAGGAAGCCGAGCTCGGTCTCGTTGAGCACGAGGATGTCGACGAGCGCGAGCAGCTCGCCGGACATCTTTTGTGCCGGCGCCGGGTTGAGCAGCGTGGTCGCGCCGGTGCTACGGGCGCGCTCGAAGAACGCGGCAATCGTCGGCAGCGGGATCTCGAACTGGCTGACGGCGACGTCGCCCTTCGCCAGCGGCACGTCCGCGACGTCGTCGGCGCTGACCAGCGCATTGCTGCCGGGGATGACGACGATGGTGTTGTCGGAGGCCGCGACCGTGATGATGGCTGTGCCGCTGTGCGTGTCGGCGTCGCGAACGGAACCGAGGTCGATGCCCTGGGCGCCGAGGAACGTCCGCAACTCGGCCCCGAACGAATCCTTGCCCAGCCGGCCGATCAGCGTGGTCTTCACGCCGAGCCTGGACGACGCGACCGCCTGGTTCGCGCCCTTGCCGCCCGGAAAATACAGCACCTGCTTACCCGCGACGGTCTCGCCGACCCTTGGATGGCGATCGGCGGTCGCCACCACATCCATGTTGATGCTGCCGGCGATGTACACGCGCCCCATGATATGACCTTACAAAATCCTAGACCCTGACTTCGAACTCGTGCCTGACTTTGGCGATGTCCACAAGGGTCGGCAGGCCGGCCTCGTTGCCGAGCCGCTGGATCTTGAAGGTCGAGGCGGCGCGGGCGAAATCAAAGTGCTCGCGCCAGCTTTTGCCGGGATGGGCGAGGTAGGAATAGACATAGGCGCCGTGGAAGACGTCGCCGGCGCCGTTGGTGTCGATCACGCGCTCGCGCGGGATCGGCATCGCCGGCATGGTCTCGACCGTACCTGTCTCGTTGTACCAGAGCAGACCCTTCTCACCCATGGTGACGCCGCCGATCTTGCAGCCGCGGCTCTTGAGGTAATCGAGCATCTTCTCCGGCGTCAGGTCCATCTGCTCGCACAACCGTTCGGCGACGATGGCGACGTCGATGAATGCGAGCAGCTCATGCGTGTTGGTGCGCAGGCCGCCGCCGTCGAGCGAGGTCAAAATGCCGGCCTCGCGGCAGACCTTGGCATAGTGGATCGCGGCATCGGGCTGGTGGCCGTCGATGTGCAGCGCGCGGCAGCCGCCGAGGTTGAGCATCGGGAACGGATGGATGTGCTCGTCGTCGCGGCAGCGGACGATGGCGCGCTTGCCGTCCTTGGGCATGATGAAGGACAGCGAGGACTGGTTCACCTTCCGCCCGTGCAGCGAGATCGCGTATTTCGCGCACATGTCCTGGAACATCCGCCCCAGCCAGTCATTGGCCGCCGTGGCGATCAGATCGGGCACGATGCCGAGCTTGGCGCAGCAGAACGCGGCCGTCACCGCGTTGCCGCCGAAGGAGACCGCGTAGTTCGTCGCCACGTGTTTCTCGTCGCCGGTCGGCATGTGGTCGGTGATGAAGACGACGTCGATATAGGTCTGTCCGATAAAGAGGGCCTGCATTGGTTGTCCGTGATGCGCTGGGTGGTCCCGGCCGGCGGGATTTACTCTAACACCGGTTCCGCTCTGGGGACGCTGAAATTATTCGCAAAACTGCCGCCAGAGCGCTTGAGGTCGGCAGGGGGCCGGAATACGACCATCACTGGCCCATGCCAAGCCCGGACAAACGCCGTCTCTCGGAATATGGTTCCGGGTCGATCAGAAGGGGAAATGATGATCACCGGCCTCGATCACATCGTCGTTCTGGTGAGGGATATCGATGCGGCCAAGGCGGCCTATCAGACGCTGCTCGCCCGCGCGCCCGCCTGGCAGAATTCCGGCGAGGGCGCCGACCGCGTGCTGTTCACGCTTCAGAACATGACGATCGAGCTGATGGCGCCGAGCGGCTTCAATGTTGCTGCGGACCGGATCCGCGCGCTGCTCGACGACCGCGAGGGCGTGCTCGCCAGCCTGTGCTTTCGTGTCGCAGACATGGGCAAGATGCACCGGCGGCTGGAGCGGGTCGCCTTGAAGCCGGACGCGGTCGCCGAGGTCGAAAGCAGCGACGCCGGGAGCGGCGCGGTCCTGCACTGGCGGCGCACCCGTGCCGCGACCGAACTGACGCGTGGCGTGCGCATGTTCTTCCTCGAGCTCGCCGAGGAGCGGCCGCTGTCGGCTGCAACCGACATCGCGCCGATCGACGGGCTCGACCACGTCGTGGTGACGACCGAGGATTCCGACCGTGCCGCCGCGCTCTATGGCGCGCGGCTCGGGCTTGATCTCGCGCTCGATCGTTCGCACCAGGATTGGGGGCAGCTGATGTTCTTCCGCTGCGGCGACCTCATCGTCGAGGTGGTGCGCCGCCCCGTGGCTGGCGGCGACATCATGCATGACCGGCTCTGGGGCCTGAGCTGGCGGGTGGCCGACATCGACGCCACGCGCGCCCGCCTGATCGCCGGCGGCCTCGACGTCACCGAGGTGCGTAACGGCCGCAAGCCGGGCACGCGGATCATGACGGTGCGGAACGGCACCTGCGGCATCCAGACCGTGCTGCTGGAGCGCTCGCCGAAGCCGGTGGAGTAGGCACGGTCTCTCGACGTCGAAGACTCCCGTAGGGTGGGCAAAGCGAAGCGTGCCCACGTCTTGGCAGCTTAATTGGAAGACGTGGGCACGGCGCAAAAGCGCCTTTGCCCACCCTACGAAACCGGCTTGATTGGCTTTCGCCGTCGCGAAACTATGCGGCGGCCCACTCGCGTGGTACATGGCATACCGTGAGCACCCAGCGAGCAACCGGTTTGGCGAAGGCAAAGCGAACTCTGAAATGGCAGCGCGACCCCGAAGGGATGCGGCTGCGCATTCTCGAAGCCGCCAAGCAGGAGTTCTCGGCCCATGGCCTCGCCGGCGCGCGTGTCGACCGCATCGCGGCCAAGGCCGGCGCCAACAAGCGCATGCTCTACTACCACGTGGGCAACAAGGACGAGCTCTATCTCGCGGTGCTCGAAGGTGCCTATGACAAGATCCGCAGCGAGGAGCGGGGGCTCGACCTCGAACATCTCGATCCGCCCGAGGCGATCCGCCGGCTGATCGAGTTCACCTGGAGCTACTTCCTGCGCAATCCCGAATTCCTGTCGCTGCTCCAGACCGAGAACCTCGCGCGCGCCAAGCATTTGAAGAAATCGACCAAGGTCAAGTCGATGCACTCGCCCTTCGTCGAGATGATCCGCACCGTGGTGCGGCGCGGCGTCGACAGCGGCGACTTCCAGGTCGCCGTCGATCCGGTGCAGCTCTACATCTCGATCGCGGGGCTCTGCTTCTTCTATCTTTCCAATTCGGCCACGTTGAGCGTGATCTTCGGCCGCGATCTTCTCGCCAGGGACGCCAAGGACGAGCGGCTGGCGCACATGGTCGGCCTCGTGCTGGCCGCGCTGACAGGGCAGTCGGTGGCGCTGTTCGAGATTGCGAAGACCCCGAAGTCGCGCACTGCGGTGGCGCAGACGGTTTAGCGCGCGCTATCCCCATCGTCGTCCTGGCGAACGCCAGGACCCATACCGCCTGATCTATCGATTTGGCCGCGGTGCTAATCCCGAACGACCAGCCTTCGCCAAACCCCTCCCTGGGGTAATGGGTCCTGGCGTTCGCCAGGACGACACCGATTGTGTGGGACGGGTGTGCATTCCATCACAATCCTCCATCGAGCCCCGGAACCGGCACAAAACGTCACAGGGAAAGCTCTGGACAGTATTTATCCAACGGGTTAATTTCTCCTCCGAACGAAGAAGAATGCCGGGAGTGAGACGTGGCTGAATTGAAGCCGCAAAGTGCGGTGTCCAAGATACTGAACGCGGCCTGGGTGCGGCCGTTTCTGTTCCTGGTGTTCATCGTCGTCGCCTGGGATCTCGCGATCCGGCTGTTCAAAATCCCCGCCTACCAGATCCCGTCGCCGGGCGATGTTCTCGCCGTGCTGCGCACCGAATGGCCGGAGCTGCTGCGCCAGTCCTGGCCGACCACTTATGCGACCGTCTGCGGCTTCCTGCTGTCGGCGCTGTTCGGCATTCCCGTCGCGATGCTGATCGCGGGGTCGAAGACGGTGGAGAGCTACGTCTATCCGCTGTTGGTGTTCTCGCAGTCCGTGCCGAAGATCGCGATCGCGCCGCTGTTCGTGGTCTGGTTCGGCTTCGGCATCATCCCAAAGGTGATTTCGGCGTTCCTGCTCGGCTTCTTCCCCGTCGTCGTGTCCGCCGTGCAGGGCTTCAAATCGGTCGACCCTGATATGGTCGACCTCGCCCGCGCCATGCAGGGCAGTCGCTTCCAGGTGTTTCGCGCGGTGAATCTGCCGCATGCGCTGCCGGCGATCTTCTCCGGCCTCAAAGTGTCGGTGACGCTCGCCGTGGTCGGCGCCGTCGTCGGCGAGTTTGTCGGCTCCAATTCCGGCATCGGCTACGTGATGCAGCGCTCGATCGGCACGTTCGACCTGCCGACGATGTTCGCAGCGCTCGTCATCCTGGCGCTGCTCGGCGTGATCCTGTTCTGGATCGTCGACCGGATCGAGAAGCTGATCATCCCCTGGCATGTCAGCCAGCGTGAAGACGTGATTTTCGCCTCTTAACTTAAGCAACGGCCATCAACGGCCGAAACATAACGACAAAGGGAGAGTGACGATGAAACGGTGGATTGGGGCTGCATCAGTGGCGCTGATGGTGTTCGCGGCCATGCCGGCGCAGGCAGCCGACAAGGTCGTGCTGATGCTGAACTGGTACGTCTATGGCGAGCATGCGCCGTTCTATTACGGCAAGGCCAAGGGCATCTATGCCGCCGAAGGCATCGACCTCGAAATCCAGGAAGGCCGCGGCTCGGCTGCGACCACGCAGGCTGTCGCCGCCAAGACCGCCGACTTCGGCTATGTCGACGTTCCCACCATGATGCGCGCCGCGATCAAGGGCGCGCCCGTGGTTGCGACCGGCGTGCTGCTCCAGACCAGTCCGATGTCCGCGATGGGTTTTGCCGACAAGAACATCAAGAAGCCCGAAGACATCAAGGGCAAGACGGTGGCGATCACCCCGGCCGATTCCATGACCCAGATCTGGCCGCTGTTCCTGAAGAAGACCGGCCTGAAGGAGAGCGACTTCCAGACTGTTGCCGGCGACGGCCAGACCAAGCTCAACGCGGTCATCAACGGCCAGGCTGATTTGCTGCTCGGCTACGTCATGGACCAGTCGATGAAGATCAAGGACGCCACCGGCAAGGACGTGTTCCCGATCAAGTTCGCCGACTACGGCATCAACATGGTCTCCTCGGGCATCATCGCCAACTCCGACTATGTGAAGGCCAATGCCGACCTCGTCCGCCGCTTCATGTCGGCGACGACCAAGGCGGTCGAGGCCGCCGAGAAGGAGCCGAAGGCGGCGGCGCAGTCGATCCTCGATGCCAACCCCAAGGGCGGCAAGATCGATACGCTGACGCAGGGCTTCGAGCTGACCATTCCGCTCTACCGGACCGCGGAGACCAAGAGCAAGCGGCCGTTCCAGGTCACCGACCAGAACATGACCGACTCGGTCAATCTGATGGTCGAATATGGCGGTCTCGACGCCAAGGCCAAGGAGAACCCGAAAGCCTTCTATACCAACGACTACCTGCCGAAGAGTGGCTCGTGAAACCAGCGGCGATCGTGAGTGACACCGTGCAGCCGGCCGCGCATCTGAGACTGGTGAGCGACTGGGCGGCGGGCGATGCGTCGGGCATAAAACTGTCCGGCGTATCGAAGACCTACCGGACGCGCGACGGCGACGTGCCGTCGCTGCGTCCGCTCGACTTCCACATCAACGACGGCGAGTTCTTCGTCGTCGTCGGCCCGTCCGGCTGCGGCAAGTCCACGCTGCTCAAGCTGATCTCGGGGTTGCTGCCGCCGACCACGGGCGAGGTCCTGGTCGAGGGCGAGAAGGTGACGAAGCCGCATGGCAATGTCGGCATCGTCTTCCAGAACGCGCTGCTGCTGCCATGGCGGAACATCCTTTCCAATGTGATGTTGCCGATCGACATGAAGCGTCTGCCGCGGCAGGAATATCTCGATCGCGCCAAGGCGCTCTTGAGGTTGGTCGGGCTCGAAGGCTTCGAGAAGAAGCTGCCCTGGCAGCTCTCCGGCGGCATGCAGCAGCGCGCCTCGATCTGCCGCGCGCTGGTGCACGATCCCAGGATCATGCTGATGGACGAGCCGTTCGGCGCGCTCGATGCGCTGACGCGCGAGCGCATGAATGTCGAGCTGATGCGGATCCAGCGCGAGACCAAAAAGACGGTGCTACTGATCACGCATTCGATTCCGGAAGCCGTGTTCCTCGCCGACCGCGTGCTGGTCATGACCGAACGGCCCGGCGCGATTGCCGCGATCTACGACGTGCCGCTGCCGCGCCCGCGTTCGCTCGATGTGATGGCCGACCCTGTCTTCACCGAGCTCGTGCAACGCATCCGCAAGCATTTCTTCTCGCAAGGTGCATTGGACTGAAATCATGGCGCCGCGCCTGAAGCTGCGAGACATCGCATTCTTCGAACGACCGACGCAGTTCGCGCGGCCGTTTCGCTTCGGTGCGATCACGATCAACGCGACGCCGCAGCTGTTCGTGCGGGTCGAGATCGAGGTCGAGGGCAGGGGCGTTGCTGTCGGCGCCAGCGCCGAGCTGCTGGTCCCAAAATGGTTCGACAAGCGGCCGGAGCTGTCGCCGGCGCAGACGGTCGATGGGCTGCGACGATCGCTTCAGATCGCGCGGGGACTTTATCTGGCGCGGACCGGGTTCCAGACCGCGTTCGATCTGCATGCCGCGTGCATCGGCGCCCAGGTCGCGACCTGTGCGAAGAAGAACATTCCGGCGCTTGCCGCTGCTTATGGCCCCGCCGAGATCGACAAGGCCATCCTCGATGCGTTGCTGCGCGCTGCCGAGACCAGCTTCTTCGACGGCATGGCCGGCAATATCGCCGGCATCGATGCGCGGCTGTCGCCTGACCTGAAGGACGCGGATCTCACGACGTTTCTCGCCGGCCGCAAGCCGCTGCCGCGCGTCGCCATCAGGCATACCGTCGGCCTCGACGATGTCGTCGAAGGCAAGGGTGGTGTTGCCGACGCGCATGAGAACGCCGGTGCGAATTATTTCAAGCTGAAGCTATCGGGCGATCCCGCAGCCGATGCGGCCCGGCTGGCGCGGATCGGCAGGGAGCTCGACACGCTTGGCCGCGACTCCAAGGTGACGCTCGACGCGAACGAGCAGTACGCTGATCTCACGGCGCTGCAGGCGCTGATGGACCGGCTCGATCACGATCGCGCATTGCGGCCGATCGCCGCGCGCCTGCTCTATGTCGAGCAGCCGATGCCGCGCGACATCACGCGGCAATCGCCACTGGGCTCGCTGGCTTCGCACGGCTTCATCATCGACGAGGCCGACGATTCCTACGATGCCTTCCCGGCGGCGCGGGCGCTCGGCTATAGCGGCATTTCCTCGAAGTCCTGCAAGGGTCTCTACAAGTCCATTATCAACGCGACGCGCGCGGCGAAATGGAGCGCGGGCGGCGCGCGGTTCTTCGTGACCGGCGAGGACCTCACGTGCCAGGCCGGCCTTGCCGTGCAGCAGGATCTCGCGCTCGGTGCCTTCATCGGCGTCACCCACGCCGAGCGCAACGGCCATCACTACGTCGACGGCTTTGGCGAAACGCCGGCCGCTGAAGCCCAGGCCTTCGCGGCCGCGCATCCGGATCTCTATGCCGATGCCGGGCAGGGCGTCCGCCTCAACATTCACGACGGCGATCTCCTGACGGGATCGCTCAACGCAACGGGCTTTGCGACGTCGGTCCATCCGGACTGGTCGGCGCTCTCCCCGCTCGAACAGCCAAAATCACTTCAGGAGCAATTGGCATGACCACGCAACGCCTCGGCCTCATCATGAACGGCGTCACCGGCCGCATGGGGCTCAACCAGCATCTGATCCGGTCGATCGTCGCGATCCGCGAGCAGGGCGGCGTCCGCTTGAAGAACGGCGACCGCATCATGCCCGATCCGATCCTGGTCGGCCGCAGCGCCGACAAGGTCGAGGCGCTCGCCAAGCGCTACAACATCACGCGCTGGACCACCGACCTCGATGCGGCGCTCGCCGACAAGAACGACACCATGTTCTTCGACGCCGCGACCACGCAGGCGCGGCCCGGCCTGCTGACCCAGGCCATCAATGCCGGCAAGCACGTCTATTGCGAGAAGCCGATCGCGACGAACTTTGAAGAAGCGCTCGAGGTCGTCAAGCTCGCCAACGCCAAGGGCGTCAAGCACGGCACGGTGCAGGACAAGCTGTTCCTGCCCGGCCTGAAGAAGATCGCCTTCCTGCGCGATTCCGGCTTCTTCGGCCGCATCCTCTCGGTGCGCGGCGAATTCGGCTATTGGGTGTTCGAGGGCGGCTGGCAGGAGGCACAGCGGCCGTCCTGGAACTACCGCGACGAGGACGGCGGCGGCATCATCCTCGACATGGTCTGCCACTGGCGCTACGTGCTCGACAACCTCTTCGGCAACGTCCAGAGCGTGGTCTGCATCGGCAACACCGACATCCCCGAGCGTTTCGACGAACAGGGCAAAAAGTACAAGGCGACCGCGGATGATTCCGCCTACGCGACCTTCCAGCTCGAGGGCGGCGTCATCGCCCACATCAACATGTCCTGGGTGACGCGCGTCTATCGCGACGACCTCGTCACCTTTCAGGTCGACGGCACGCACGGCTCGGCCGTCGCGGGCCTCACCGACTGCATGATCCAGGCGCGGCAGGCTACCCCGAGGCCGGTGTGGAATCCCGACGAGAAGCGGCTGCACGATTTCTACGGCGACTGGCAGAAGCTGCCTGACAATGTCAGCTACGACAACGGCTTCAAGGAGCAGTGGGAGATGTTCATCCGCCACGTCTACGAGGATGCGCCCTACAAGTTCACGCTGCTCGAAGGCGCCAAGGGCGTGCAGCTCGCCGAATGCGCGCTCAAGAGCTGGAAGGAGCGGCGCTGGATCGACGTCGCCCCGATCAAGGCCTGAGGAGGGACCCATGAACAAGCCCGTCCAGCCGATGTCGTCATTGTCGCTCAAGCTGCCGAAGGCCGACCGGTCGATCGAGACCTACCGGCTCGCGGCCTCACGCACGTTTCCCGCAAAGCTCGAGGGGCCGCTGAACCGCATCGCGTTCTCGGCCGTGCACACGGTGGCGGATCCGTTCGCGGACAACGATCCCTGGCTGTCGGTTGCCGTCGACTGGGACAAGACCATCGCCTTTCGCGAGCATGTCTGGGATCTCGGCCTCGGCGTTGCCGAAGCCATGGACACTGCCCAGCGCGGCATGGGGCTGGACTGGCCGACCTCGCTGGAGTTGATCACGCGCTCCGTCGGCGCCGCCAAGCGGCGCAACGCGCTGGTGTTCTCGGGTGCCGGCACCGACCATCTCGCTGTGGAGGATGCCAGGAGCCTCGACGACGTGATCCGCGCCTATGAGGAGCAGATCTCGGCGGTCGAGAAGGTCGGCGGCCGCATCATCCTGATGGCGTCGCGCGCGCTCGCAAAACTCGGCCGCAATGCCGACGACTACGCGAAGGTTTATGATCGCGTGCTGTCGCAGGTCCGCGAGCCCGTGATCATCCACTGGCTCGGCGACATGTTCGACCCGGCGCTGACGGGATATTGGGGCACGAAAGACCTCGACAAGGCGATGGATACCGCGGTGGCCATCATCAACGGCAACGCTGCCAAGGTCGACGGCGTCAAGGTCTCGCTGCTCGACAAGCAGCGCGAGATCGACATGCGCCGCCGCCTCGACAAGCGCATCAGGATGTATACCGGCGACGATTTCAATTATGCGGAGTTGATTGCAGGCGACAGCGAAGGCTTTTCGCACGCGCTGCTCGGCATCTTCGATGCCATTGCGCCTGCAGCGTCCTACGCGCTGTCGCGGCTGGCGGCCGGCGACGAGGCCGGCTTCCACGACGTGCTGGGGCCGACGGTGCCGCTGTCGCGCCACATCTTCAAGGCGCCGACGCGGTTCTACAAGACCGGCGTTGTGTTCATGGCGTATCTCAACGGCCATCAGGATCATTTCACCATGGTCGGCGGTCAGGAAAGCACGCGCTCCACGCTGCATCTGGCCGAGCTGTTCCGTCTGGCCGACAAGGCCGGCCTGCTTGCCAACCCTGAACTCGCGACGCAGCGGATGAAGACCGTGCTCGCCACCCACGGTATCGAATCCTGATGCGCGATTTTTCGTCCGACCATCGCTGGCTGTCGCTGAACACGGCGACGGTCCGCAAGCAGGGGGACCTGGTAGAGATCATCGATGCCTGCGCGAAGCACGGCATCCGCGCCATCGATCCCTGGCGGGATCAGGTCGCTTCCGTCGGTCTCGATCGGGCGGCGCGTGCGGTGCGCGATGCCGGCCTCGATCTCTCAGGCTATTGCCGTGGCGGCATGTTCACCTCGGACGCCTCGCGCCGCACCGAAGTGCGCGATGACAATCGCCGCTGCGTCGATGAAGCCAAGGCGCTGGGCGCACCCTGCATCGTTCTCGTCGTCGGCGGCCTGCCGCAATATTCGCGGCCGGGCAGCGAGGCGTCGAGGGATCTCGTGGCGGCGCGCGGGCAGGTCGAGGAAGCTCTCGCCGACATGCTTGACTACGCCAGACAGGCGAAGCTGCCGCTGGCGATCGAGCCGCTGCATCCGGCCTATGCGGCCGACCGCGCCTGCGTGAACACCACAAAGCAGGCGCTCGACATTTGCGACCGGCTCGACCCTGGCCGCAGCGGCATGCTCGGCGTCGCGCTCGACGTCTATCACATCTGGTGGGATCCGGAGCTGATGGGCCAGATCACGCGGGCCGGCAAGGATCGCCTGCTCGCGTTCCACGTCTGCGACTGGCTGGTGCCGACCAGGGACATCCTCAACGACCGCGGCATGATGGGCGACGGCGTCATCGACATCAAATCCGCGCGCGCGGCCGTCGAGGCGGAGGGCTTTGCCGGGTATTCGGAGATCGAGATCTTCTCGAATGACTGGTGGGGCAGGCCGATGGACGAGGTGCTGGGCACCTGCATCGAGCGGCACAAGACGGTGGTGTAGCTCCCACGCGCGCTGCTCTCACGGGCTTGCGAGTTGTTGCAGCGTGTCGAAGCGCGCCTTCTGCTCGCTGCTCGGCGTGGCATAGAACTCGTCCAGGTTCGGCCAACTCGGCGGTTGTGACGGGCCTGATGCTCTACCCCCGCTTTCGGCAGCAGAATGGACTTGGTCGGACTTGCTGCCGGCTCGACCTGATCCCGAATGACCCGAGGCGGACGTTGGCATTTCTGTCGGGTGACGCCGGCTTTTGGGGCGCGGAGGGACGTCAAGTCTGGTTTGAGGACCACCTCGTGGTTCGGCGCTCCGTGTCGCAAGATACTGGCCGGACAACGGGACGCAAGCCATCTGCTCAATGATGGTCGCGCGGGTCAACCAAATGTTGTAAGGTTCAACGATCGCGCGTCACTGCTCGGAAGGTGTCCGGGTACTTGGTCCTTTAGCATGACAAGGTGCGCATGAATCAGGCTGAGCAAGCGACAGAGGCGCCGTCCATCGCACCGTCGATGATTACGAGGCGGCTTGCTGCCATCGCCTTTGCGGATGTCGCCGGCTTTTCCCGGCTCATGGGTCTGAAGGACGTCGATACCGTCATGCGCTGGAAGGCGTTGCGGACCGAGATTATGGAGCCTCACATGGCTCGCCACGGTGGACGGATCGCCGAGATTGCGGGCGACGCCGTGCTGGTCGAATTCCCGAGCGTCGTGAATGCGGTGCGTTGGGCGACCGACGTTCAGCGTGTTCAGGAGCGCATTGTCGGCGACAAGGATCCATTCGCGCTGCATCTTCGCATTGGCATCAACGTCGACGACATCATTGACGAAGATGGAATATTGCAGGGTGACGGCGTCAACGTTGCGTCTCGCATCCACCAGGCCGCGCAGCCCGGCCAGATAGTCGTCACGGCGGCAGTCCGCGACTACGTCATCAATCGACTGCCACTGACATTTCATCACCTCGGCGCGCCTGTGATGAAAAATATCATGCGAACCGTTCATGTCTATTCCGTCGAGTGGACCGAGGGAGACGGAGACCGCCAGATCGCGCAGCCATACCTGCAATGGGCGTCGAGGCCGACGCTCGCCGTGCTGCCGTTCCGGACGATCAGCGGTACAGACGACGACAGCTATTATGGTGAGGGGATCACGGACTCGATCATTACCGGACTCTCCAGAAATCGGTCGCTTTACGTCATCGCGCGCAATTCTACCCTTCGTTATAGCGCCGGCGGAAAAGACCTGCGACAGATCGCCAGTGAGCTCGATGTTCGTTACCTGCTCGACGGCAGCGTGCAACGCCAGGGCACGCGATTGAGGATCAACACGGAGCTGACCGACATTTTGGGGAATGTCTCGATCTGGGCCCAACGGTACGAGGGGTCCACCGACGACCTGTTTGAATTTCAGGATCGCATTGCCTCAAGCATACTGTCCTCGATCGAGCCGCGCGTTCGTGCAGTCGAGATGGCTCGCGTCGCTGACCGCCCGACCGAGAGTTTGGATGCATTCCACTGCGTCCTCCGCGCGATGTCGCTTCTGTATCTCCTCACCGAAGAAAGCCACCGGGAAGCGGGTCAACTCCTGGAACGGGCGATCGTGCTCGATCCGTCCTATGCTCAGGCCCATGCCTACCTTGCGTGGTGGCTGAACTTCCAGTTTGGCGAAGGTTGGTCGCTGGATCCAGACCGCGACCGGGCGCGCGCCCTCATCGTGTCGCGGCGCGCCATCGAACTCGACCCCGACGATCCGTTTGCGCTGGCTGTGGCCGGGCACATCCTGTCCTTCATGGGAAAATCACCGGGAGAAGCGATGGAGCTTTTTGGGCGGGCGCTGGCCCTCAACGAGAACTTGGCGTTCGCATGGGGTTTGAGCGCCTTGACGCTCGCCTATTTGGGGCGGCCCGACGAAGCGCTGGAGCGATTGCAGAACGTATGGCGTCTTAATCCCTTTGATCCCTTGAACTTCTATTTTTGGATCGTGGCGGGAATTGCCGAGTTCGTCGCTGGGCGGTACGATGAAGCGATCGTTTACCTGAACAGGTCACGGCGGGCGAATCTACTTTTCCGTCCCTGCATACGAACTCTGGCCGCCGCGCTTGCCCTTTCGGGTGACGAAGCTGGAGCTGAATTGGCGGCTCGACAGCTTCTCGAAATTGAACCTTCATTTAGAGTCTCAACTTTCGTTTCCTGGTATCCGCTGCGGAAGGATGATCTGGATCGTTTGGCGAAGGGATTGCGCGCCGCGGGGTTGCCGGAATAGCCGCATATAATTTTCAAGCGTCAGGGAGGCTTGCCATGGGAGCTGGTGCTGGTGCTGGAGCGGGGGCAGGTGCTGGAGCGGGCGCAGGTGCCGGAGCGGGCGCAGGTGCTGGAGCGGGCGCAGGTGCCGGAGCGGGCGCAGGTGCCGGAGCGGGCGCAGGTGCCGGAGCGGGTGCAGGTGCCGGAGCGGGTGCAGGTGCTGGAGCAGGTGCAGGAGCCGGAGCGGGTGCAGGAGCCGGTGCAGGCGCGGGAGCCGGTGCGGCGTACAGTGCCGAAGCGGGGCCGGGCACGGGACGCAGTTTTTACGCAACCCCGTGGGACCTGGGCTTTCGACCTTGGGCACTCGACTTCACTCCAGATGACGCTGGGAATCCGCCGTATCCGTGGGCGGAAGTCGTAAATCCCTATCAGGTCGACGCCGCAACCGGGCAGGATGCGTTCCTCGAATGGACGACCGATGATTGGGACCCGGCATTGCGGTTCTGGACGCTTCCATACGACCGTTATCTCACGCAATGGCTGACGGCAGTCGATCCCTCTCGACCGTCAATCATGGTGGCGCGGGAATTCGGCGGCCAGAGAGATCAATGGCAATTCGGTCGGGCTGAGCTGCTGGCGATGAGCTGGCTCGAGGACCTCGATTTGGCGTGGCAACCCGATCCCCGGTCGAATCCTCTGGATCCCAACCCGTACGGCACTGCCACAGGTCCCGGGTGGATTGCGGCGAAGGCTGCGGCCTTTAGCTCGATCCTTGGCGAAATCGAACAACTGCAAATGTTGATGCAGGACGATCGCGATCGCTATATGGCCGAAATCATCGAGCAGGCGGATGGCAGCGCCGGCTACATTACTGCCTTCATCGATACGAGTGAGTCACGGCGCCCGTGGACAATGGAGCTCATCAACTGCGGGTACGCCATCGGTAACGTCGCATATTTTTATTACAAGCAGCAGTTCAGGCGCGTTCGCCCATCGACGTTGTGCCCGGGGCTGGCGCCTCCGTTCGGTCCGCCCGCCCATCCGTCGTTTACCAGCGGGCATTCCTTCATCGGTCATTTCATCGCGCTTCTGCTCCTGGAAATACCGGCGCTTCGCCAGCGCTACGGCATGTTCGCCGCTCCGTACGACGGAAGGCTGGGCAAGGTGGTCGATCCTTATCCGGCCGTGACGATCTCCCTCGCCAACCCCGCTGTCGTCACCTTGAGCGCGTTGACGGCGCACGGTCTGAGCCCCGACGATCCGATCAATTTTGAGCCTCTTCCCGGCGGCCAGCCGCTTCCCGCGCCGCTCGTCGTCGGAACAACCTATTACGTATTGGCCCCCGGCTTGACCGCCAATAGCTTCGAAATTGGCGCTGTGCGCGGCGGCGTCCCGATCAACACCGGGCCTGCGGGGCCGGCTGTGGCGGCCTTGCTACCCTTGGCAAACCCTTTGATGGGGCGCGGCGAACTCACATCGCCGCTGCTTTGGCTTGCCGGGCGTATCGCCAAGAACCGCGAACGTCTCGGCGTCCACT
This sequence comes from Bradyrhizobium sp. CCGB20, assembly GCF_024199855.1. Lineage (NCBI taxonomy): Bacteria > Pseudomonadati > Pseudomonadota > Alphaproteobacteria > Hyphomicrobiales > Nitrobacteraceae > Bradyrhizobium > Bradyrhizobium sp. CCGB20. The sequence goes on from NZ_JANADN010000001.1 coordinate 2,807,450, forward strand.
ATGCTTCCGACTCGGCTGGAAGTCGTCACATCGCAGCCGGTATTTGGCGAGCGCTGCTGCACGACAGCACGCCGAGCCGCATTGATTGTCCAACGCTCCGCTCGGTGCTCGCCCACGCAACCGCCGAGTGGCCGACCAAGTGGCCCTGACCGGGCCTTGTCCCTTTTGCTCGGCCGACCTGAACAACGAAACGCACGCCATAGCATCAGGCTGCCGCTAGGGGCCGCCAACGACGATGAGACCGAGATTGTTATCATTGGGTACGAGGTCAATGAGGTCCGTGGGCAGTTGGCTGCACGGGAACGACGTCGTTGGATCAGTGTTGGCAGCGTCGTCGCCGCAGGTTGCGATAGCCAGCACCAGATAGCGGGTGCCGGATGACGGTGGGTTGAACGTGAAATCAAATTCGACAGGCGGCGCACCGGGGGCAATGGTTTGGCCGGGGCTTGGTGACGGGGTGCACGGTGTCCACGGCGTTGACCCTGGTGAAGTATCATTCCATTTCGGCGGACTGCCACCGGGCCATGCGTGCCACCAAACGCTGACTTCAACATTCGTTGCCTGTTGACCGCCGCGGTTTCCGACCCTCACGGTAATATTGCCGCCCGACACGACGATCGCGCTTTGGTCGGCTTGCCACAAGGGCGGAGCACCTGAACCGGACTGGTTGGGATCCCAATCGAGCGAGACCGGATTGTAGCTGCCCGGCCCATACGCGATATCGCCGTAGGGCGAGGCTTCCGAAAGTGGCCGCCGGTCCAGAATGTAGACGTCTACCGGCGGTGGAAGGCCTGGCGCGTTGGTGATCGTTCCGGCAATGGCATACAGGCCCTGGACTTCGAACGCCCAGCGAATGACCTTGTGCACACAGCCGCCAACCCTGTGGAACGAGAACGATTTGGTGTTGCTGGCGGTGTACGGAGGTGGAGGAAAGGTCACCGTAATGTTGACGTCCCAGGGAATGGGGCTGATGTCGGCGTCGATCAGCGCGGAGACGAGCTGATCCGGCTCGTTGGCCAACACGGTGATCGATGTCGGCAGAATCTGAATCCCCCTCATGATGAGGTAGACGGAATAGAGCGAAGCCGACTCGCGGGCGGATTGGTCAGGCTGGTTTTGCGTTCCCACCGCCTTCGTGTCGCCGCCGATAGCGCGGTACAGCCGGAACAGCGACGACGAGAGGATCTGCTCGGTCCAGTAACCCTTGCGGCGGGGCGGCGTTGAATCGGGCACCTGGGACATCGCATAGTGCAACGAGCCGCCCCAGCTCCATCCATGCGACACGCATCGGTCGTGGCGACGCGGCGCAAACACCCACGGGAATGTCGCGCCGCGCCAATTGCCGTCTCCCGCCAATTGCGATTGCGGGTCCGAGACGATCGCTGCGAGCGCGTCTCCGGCGCTGTGGGCGAAGCGGAATTCCAGCTCACCGACCGAGCACATCAAAAGCACATGCCCGATCTCGTGCCAGATCCAGCGCGCGTCGGCCGCGATGCCAAGCGGCTCCGCTTGCGAGCGGTTGGTTCCGTCCCATGGCTTGCGCGCCCGGGTCGAAAGGTCGGCCAGCGCCAAATGCAGTTGCAGGATCGGACGCTGGTCGAACGGGGTCGGTCCGACGTAGTCGACCGGCCAGCCCTCCGGAAGAACACGCGCATTGACTGTCTGGCCGTCCTTGCCGGGGCCTGGCCTCACCCCGGAGCGATAAAAGACCTTGAGCGGCAGGCTGGCGATCCGAAAGTACGAAACCGCATCAATTCCATACGCATCGAGCCGCTGGAAGAATTGCCTGACATTGTTGTAGGCGCTGATTGCCGCGAAATCGTTCGATCGAACGAGAGGTATCGACGTGCCGGGCAGATCGACCGTCTTCGGATCTCCGGGGATAGGGGGAGGGGGAGGACCGTCGGCAAGAACAAATCCGGGGCAAACCACCACCCTTTCATCTTCGATGAATCCTGGTGGTAGTGGAAGGGTCGTCGGCGGGTAGATCAACGGATCCGCCTGATGCGCGGTGATTTCCTCATAGTCGCGATAGTGCTCGAGTGCTTCTTCGCTGCGTGTCGGACGCCGTTTGCGAAGATCAGTCGGCGGCTCCTGCGACGCAGGATCAAGCGGAAACACCCACGCGTGTCCAGGCGTCACCGCGTCGGCGACGAGCTCAACCTTGCTGACAAGAGCCCCAGCTTCTTTCGGCGTCCCGAAGAACACGAACGAATACGGCGTAGCCTTGGTTCGGCCGCCATCCGTCTCGGGCTTGCTCGCGGCTTGCCACTGGACACTCGGTGTTCCGTCCGGTGTTCCGTCGGATGCGGTGGCGATCCGGACGCCTCGAATGGAGACGGATTGATTTTTCAAGCCAAGCTGCTCGGACATCTCGGCCTTGACCCGAGAAAGCGAGGCCGTTCTGAAGATCGGCGCGAACTCGTTTTTCTTTACCAAATTGAACACTTTGACGGTGCTGTAAGGGCCGAACGGAAGTGACGCGGTCATCCCGGTGATGCGTATTTCGTATCCTCCGTTTGCCGGCCGCGCATGCGCAACCACGCGGATGCCGAACCCGGAGCCCAGGAAATGGCCGCGTGGTGGGCTGTCGGGGTCGGTATCGGGGGCGGGGTCGAGGTCGGGAATCCACTCGGAAGCCACCAGAATCACGGTCTGATCGACAAGAGCGCCTGCGTGCGACTTGGGCTCAACTCGGAACGACACGAACGGGTTGCCGGCATCGTCGCCGTCCGGATCCGCAGGAGGCCAGCCAAGTGGCAGCCACCGGATGAAGCCCGAACCGCGCTTGAAGAACTCCCTCGAGTCGGTTGTGAACACTGCCGGCAGATCGATTGGCGGATCGATATCGTCGTTGCTCGCTACCGCTTCGAGGTATTCATTTCCCACGCGCTGCATATTGGAATCATCAATTGCGGGGACGGTAACGAGAAACGGAGCCGTTGGATGACGCAGCAAGATAGAGGTCGGTGTGTTGTCCGCGTCGCCCCAGCGCTCGCTCCAGAGCGCATATTTGCTGGGATGCCACTCCGGTGAATCGCCCGGTCCGCGAGCAACTTCATCTGCCATCTGCCACCCCTCCTGCTTGAGGCGTCCGTCACCCTGTGACGGCGCTCAAATGGTGTGTGCACTTGCGCCTGGCGTCGTTGTCGATGAATTCTACTCCATGCCGGCATCTCACGATAGCCGTCCCAGCAGGTATGGCCTCGTCAGGTGGCGGACTGGTTCGTTGTTGGCCGCGGCCGGCATTGCGATCCTCCGGCGGAGGCAACCTCAAGAGAAATCCTGCGTCAGGGTCGTGGCGAACTGCTCCAGCGCCCAGTCGACCTCGTCGCTGGTGATCACCAGCGGCGGGGCGATGCGGATCGTGCGCTCATGGGTATCCTTGGCGAGGATGCCCTTGCCCTGGAGCACGCGGCACAGGACGGTGGTGTAGCTCCCACGCGCGCTGCCGTTACGGGCTTGCGATCTGTTGCAGCGTGTTGAAGCGAGCCTTCTGTTCGCTGCTCAGCGTGGCATAGAACTCGTCCAGGGCGGGTTCGACCAGCTTGGCGGCGGCCAGCATCGCCTCGAGCCGGTGCTGCATCGCCTCCAGCCGTCCCACCGGCGTCAGCGGCACATCATTCGGACAGGCGGCCTGCAGGTCTCCAACGCCCTTCGCCGTCGCTTCGCCGAGGCGATCGAGCGCTTCCTTCTGCTTGCCTGCGGGATGCAGCACAGTCTCGATCCTCTGGATCGGCAACTGGGTCAGGCTGGACTTCGGATCGCCGCAGCCCTCGGCGCTGGCTTCCTGCGGCTGCGGCGAGCGGTCGTCGACATTGGGGCCGAGCGCGTTGAAGCGGGCCTGTTGCTCGTCATTGAGCGAGTTGTAGAAACTCTCCAGTGCCGGTCGCACGATCTTGACGGCTTCCAGCGTCGCGCTGACGCGGTTCATCATCGCGCGCAAGCGGCCGGGCGGAGTCAGTGCATAAGTCTCGGCGCAGGAGTCCTTGAACACACCGGCAGCATTGGCCGCCGCGGTCTTCAGCTCGTCGAGCAGGGTACGTTGCTCTGGCGTCGGCCGCACTGCTAGCGTGATATCGGCAAGCGGCCAGGCGGTCACGCCCTTGTCCGGTGTGCTGCACAATTGCTGGAGCGTCTGCGGGCTCACGCTGGCACGTTGGCGCGTGCGGTAGCTGCCGCCGGCTTGCGGATAGTCATAGGAGTTGGTGCTGGCATAGGCCGCATAGGGGCTGTCACCACCCCAGAACACGGTGTCGACGAAATCGTCATAGGCGTACGCCCAATAGCCGGGCTCGTAAGCATAGGACCAGAACGTGTAGTTGAAGATGTCGGAGTAGGCGTAAGGCCAGAACACGGGCCCAAGCCAAGCCACGAAAGCCGCACGATGGCGGTGACGCCAGGCCTGCCGGGGAGACCAGCCGCTCTGGCGGGCGACGAGGGCCGCCTGGGTTTGCGAATTGGCCTGCTCGCGGAAGCGTGTCGCGAACCGCCCGCGCTCGGCAGCCTGCGCGGCGGCCGCGATGGTCGAGGCGCGCTCGGCCGGAGCCTGGAGTCCGAGCCGCTGCTGGCGAGCCAGGTCAAGTTGCTGGGCGCGCTGCTCGCGACCAAGCAAGCGGTTCTGCGTCTGGAGCATCCGTTGCTGCTCGCGTTGCGCCCGCGCGCCTTCCACCTTTTGCGACTGCAGTTGCTGCACGCGCTGCTGCAGGCGATCGATGCGGGTCTGGCGCTCCGTCGTCTGGCGGGACAGCATCTCGCGCTGCCGCTGCTGCACCATCTGCCGGCGCTGGTCGACGTGCTGCTCGCGCTGTTGGACACGCTGCTCCCGCTCAAGCAGGCGGCTCTGCGACTGCAGCAATCGCTGCTGCTGGTGTTGCGCCCTTGCGCCCTCTGGCTTTTGCGACTGCAATTGCTGTACGCGCTGCTGCAAGCGGTCGATGCGGCCTTGGCGTTCCGCGGATTGGCGCGAAAGCGTCTCGCGTGGCCGTTCCGGCCCCACGCTTGCGGTGGGCGGTGCGCTGGGGCGCGCGGGGGCGGCGATATGCGGCGTCGGCCGCGGGGCCATGGCCGGACGTTGCGGCGCTGCCGGCGCCCGATGAATTTCAGGCCGCGGTGCCGCAACGTGCGGGGCAGCCCGCGGTGGCGGCGCAGCGATATGGGGGGCCGGACGCGGCGGCGGTGAGGCCATGCGGGGCGCCGGATGTGGCGCCATGACCGGTCGCTGCGACATGGCAGGTGGATGGAATGCCGGCGCGGCGGGCCGCGCCATGGCTGGCGGCGCCGCCGGGCGGGCCATGGCAGGTGGTGCTGCAGGCCGCGCTGCCGGCGCTGGCCCTGGTGGTCCACCCCTTCCGTGTCCTGGCGGTCCCTGGGCGAACGTGCCGACGCTCGCTCCCAGCATCGAGACACCAACCAAAACAGCCGTCAGGCAAACGCCACGCGGAAGCATGATCCTAGCTCCCAGCTCGTAATCGCCCACGATTTTTCAACGCACGGGTCGCGCAATGGTTCGTTGTGGGCAGCGGGTGGCATTGCGATCTTCCGACGCAGGTAGCCTCAAGACAGGTCCTGCGTCAGGGTCGTGGCGAACTGCTCCAGCGCCCAGTCGACCTGGTCGCTGGTGATCACCAGCGGCGGAGCGATGCGGATCGTGTGCTCATGGGTATCCTTGGCGAGGATGCCCTTGCCCTGGAGCGCCTCGCAATAGCGGCGGGCGCGGCCGGCCTCGGGATGCAGTTCGACCGCCAGCATCAAGCCGCGCCCGCGCACTTCGCGGATGGTGTTGGCGCGGATGTCTTTCAAGCCTTCGAGAAAGCGCGCGCCCTGCCTCGCCGCGTTCTCGATCATGCCTTCCTCGACCAGCACGCGCATCGCCGCACGCGCCACCGCGCAGGCAAGCGGGTTGCCGCCAAAGGTTGAGCCATGCTGCCCGGGTCTCAATGTCCCGAGCACTTCGTTGTTCGAGAGCACGGCCGACACCGGATAGAAGCCGCCGGACAAGGCCTTGCCAAGCAGCGTCACGTCCGCCTCGATTCCCTCGTGCTGTTCGGCAAGCAGCTTGCCGGTGCGGCCAAGCCCGGTCTGGATCTCGTCGAGCACCAGCATCACGTTGTTGGCGGTGCAGAGCTCCCGCACCTTCGGGAAATAACCGGATGGAGGAATGATGACACCGGCTTCGCCCTGGATCGGCTCGACAAGGAAGGCGACGGTGTTCGGCGCGATCGCCTCTTCCAGCGCCGCAACGTCGCCGAACGGGATGATCTTGAAGCCCGGCGCGAACGGTCCGAAGTGCGTGCGTGTCTCAGGGTCGGTTGAAAAGCCGACGATGCCCAGCGTGCGTCCATGGAAATTGTTGGCGCAGACGATGATCTCGGCCTGGCCGTCCGGCACGCCCTTCACCTCATAGCCCCATTTGCGTACCGACTTGATCGCGCTTTCGACCGCCTCGGCGCCGCTGTTCATCGGCAGCACCTTGTGGGAGCCGGTCAGCGCCGCGATCTCTTCGTAGAACGGGGCGAGCTGGTCGTTGTGGAAGGCGCGCGAGGTGAGCGTCAGCCTGTGCGCCTGTTCCACCATCGCCGCCAGGATCTTGGGGTGGCAGTGGCCCTGGCTGACCGCCGAATAGGCGGAGAGGCAATCGAGATAACGGTTGCCATCGGTATCCCAGACCCAGACACCTTCGCCGCGCGACAGGACGACCCCGATCGGCTCGTAATTTTTGGTGCCCAGGCGTGCTTCTGTTGCGAGGAAATCAATGACCGAGGAGCTCATCTTCGCCACTCCCGTGCTGTGCGCGCCGGTGTCAGCCGACTGCATTGGCCGCGCTTGGATTGATCTGGGTATCAGTTTGTCTCCTTGGAAGCCTTCATGCGCCCGATCGCCCGATTTGCTCTGGATGTCAGATGGTTCTGCGGAACCAGAGGGCATCATTCGCCAATCCGCCCTCTACTGTGCATGGGGTTGTTTTCGACATTTTTGTTTTGAGGCCTCAGCCGATTGCGCAGGGCACGCTCAAAAAGCCGCGGAACCGCACCCGTCCGCCGCGCACCGGCTGGCCGCCGACGGCGTAGTTCGGGAAGCGCGCCAGGAAGCGCGAGATCGCGATGGCGCCTTCGAGCCGCGCCAGCGCCATGCCGGCGCATTGATGCGCGCCGGTGGCGAAGGCGAGATGCCGGTTCGGCGTGCGTGCGACGTCGAAGCTTTCAGGGTCCGGAAACTGCGCGGGATCGCGGTTGGCCGCACCGATGCACAGCGTCACCGACGTACCGGCCTCGAGCATGACGCCGCCGAGCTCGACGCGCTCGGTGGTCATGCGGTTGCCGAGCTGGTTGGAGCTCTCGTAGCGCAGCATCTCCTCGACGGCGGTCTTGATCATGTCGGGGTTGTCGATCAGCCGCTGCTTCTGGTCCGGGTTCCGGTGCAGCGCGACGAGGCCGTTGCCGATCAGGTTCGTCGTGGTCTCGTGGCCGGCATTGAGCAGGAAGATGCAGTTGTGCAGCAGCTCCTTCTCGGTCAGCCGTTCGCCATTCTCCTCACCCTGGATCAGGCGCGTCAGCACGTCGCGCTCGGGATTGCCCGGCTTCTCGCGCCGGCGCGCGACGAGCGTCGAGAGATAGGCGAGGAAGTCCGTCACCGCCTTGTTGCCGCGCGCAGCCACGTCGGGCGACACCACCGGCTCGAGCGCACCGAGGATCGCCAGTGACCAGTCGCGCAGCGGCTCACGCTCGTCATGGGGCACGTCGAGCAGATTGCCGATCACCTCGATGGGGATCGATGCGGCGAAGTCGTCGATGAGCTCGCAATGGCCCTTGGCGGCGATGGCGTCGAGCAGGCCGTCGACCAGCTTGACGATATCAGGCTCCATCCCCGCGATCGCGCGTGGCGACAGCGCACCCATGATCAGGCGGCGCACGCGGGTATGGGCCGGCGGGTCGTTGAAGACGAGGCTCGTGGTGTGGTGCTCGTAGAGCGGGGTATCGCCGTATTTCGGCGCGAACTCGCGCTTCTTGTCCGAGCTGAAGGACTTCGTGTTCTTGTAGGTCGTGACGAGATCGTCATAGCGGGTCAGGAACACGGTGCCGTTAGGCAGGCGCTTGACCGGCTCGTTCTCCCGCAGTGCACGATAAGTCGGGTAGGGATCGTCGTAGAATTCGCGTGTCAGCTTCTCCAGATCAAAATCGGCTGCCAGTTTTTTCGCATCTGCGTTCATGCCGCCATACTCGCCGGTTGAAACCGATATGCTGTTTTCGCTCTTTCGAGCGGCTTGGATCACCGTCTACAGTCGTGCCGTGATTTGCAAGCCGACCGGACAGGAAAATGCACGCCCGCGCTGACGCTGCCGACACGGCCCCGAATTGGCCCGACGATATTTTCGCGACATTGCAACGCTTCGACGTTCGGCAGGTGCCTTACGTGCCCGACGCCGGCCATTCGAAGCTGATCCAGCGCGTGCTGGGCTCCTCTACGATGCGCGGCATTCCGCTGACGACGGAGGAGGAGGGCGTGGCGCTTCTGGCCGGGGCCTGGACCGGCGGCCAGCGCGGCGTCTTGCTGATGCAATCGAGCGGTGTCGGCAATTGCATCAACATGCTGTCGCTGATCCCGATCCTGCGCTTTCCGTTCCTCACGCTCGTGACCATGCGCGGCGAGTGGGGCGAGTTCAATCCATGGCAGGTGCCGATGGGGTCGACCACGCAGGGCGTGTTCGAGCTCTCGGGCGTCCAGGTGCTGCGCGCGTCCAACGCGGCCGAGGTGCCGGCCGTGCTGGAGGCGGCCGCAGCCCAGGCCTACAACGCGCTCACGCCCACCGCCGTCCTGCTGTCGCAGCGCCTGATCGGCGCAAAGGTTTTCACCAAATGAGCAAGGCCAATCTCCTCGACCGCCGGCAGGTGGTGTCCACCCTGCTTGCGAACCGCAAGGACGTCGTCGCGATCGGCGGCCTCGGGGCCTCCACCAACGACATGTGCGCTGCCGGCGATCACGCCCGCAATTTCTACCTCTGGGGCGGCATGGGCGGGGCGGCGATGATCGGGCTTGGCCTGGCGCTGGCGCAGCCAAAGCTGCCGGTGCTGGTCATCACCGGCGACGGCGAGATGCTGATGGGCATGGGCAGTCTTGCTACCATCGGCCTGCAGAAGCCGTCCAACCTCTCGATCGTGGTGCTCGACAACGAGGCCTATGGCGAGACCGGTGGCCAGACCAGTCACACCTCGGCGGCGGCCGACCTCGTCGGTATCGCCAGGGCCTGCGGCATCGGGGACAGCCAGTCGATCTCGACCATGGCCGAGGTCGAGGCGTTTGCCAAAGCCGTCCACGACGTCTCGGCCGGCCCGCGCTTTGCCAATGTGAAGATCGATAGCGCCAATCTGGAGCGGATCCTGCCCACCCGGGACGGAACTTACATCGTCAACCGGATTCGCGGCGACCTCGGCTTCCAACCCATCTAGGTCAACGATTCCCTGTCGTCTCGCCCTGCTCGCGGACCGTGTAGCGGAGCCAATTTCCACTGAATTTACAACCCACTTAGGTTGCGATGCAGCATATTGCTTGACTTTTGCGTGGGTGAGTGCTTACTCACTAACATGAGCTCATTGCGTATGACGAGCGACCTGAGGCGTCAGTTGATCCTCGGTGCCGCGAAACGCTGCTTCGCCCGACACGGCTATACCGGCACCACGACCAAGAGCGTGGCGGCCGCCGCTGCCATTTCCGAGGCGCTGCTGTTCAAGCATTTCCCGTCCAAGGCGGCGCTGTACGCGGAGATCCTCAGCGACGAATGCGAAGCCGATCCGGCACTGACGGACCTGCTCGAGCGGGAGCCCTCGACGGCCACGCTGGTCGAGTTGATCCGCGGCATGGTCGAGCATTTCCTCGAGATCGCCGACGGTCCCGACCAGGAAGAGGCCCAGCGCCTGCGACTGATGGCCACGAGCCATTTGGACGATGGCGAATTCGCCCGTTTGCTATATGCCAAGATCGAGAAGCTGATCGGGGCGGTCTTCCTCGCCTCGCTCGAGCGTGCGGTGGCCGCCGGGGACGCGCGGCCATTCAGCGGCGATCCACTCAACCTGTTCTGGTTTGCGCATCACACGGTGATGACGGCTGCGCTGACCAGGCTGCCGGCCACGCCTTGCCTTGCTTACGGCAAGGCGAGCGACCTGGTGCGGCAGCTGTGTGAGTTTCTCCTGAGGGGTATCGGACTTAACGACGCCGCAATTGCTTCGCATTTGGGCCGCGATCAGGCCGCGGATGCGGGCAAGACGGCGATTGCAGAAAGTGCATGACATGAACATCGTAGCCGAACACAAGATTTCGGGCGAACCGATCGACAACAAGGCTCCCAAGCGTCCGGTCAGGCCGGTGCTGTGGTTCATCATCGTCGGCACGCTTCTGGGCGTGCTCGTCGGTGGGCTCGTCTGGTTCAATTACTTCCGTGGCCAGATGATCAAGCAGTTCTTCGCGAACAACAAGCCGCCGCCGACCTTGGTCAGCGCGGCCGAGGCGAAGTCCGAGGTGGTGCCGAACCTGCTCACCGCGGTCGGCGGGCTCTTCGCCGTGCATCAGGTCGACGTCAGCGCCGACGTCAATGGCCGCGTCACCGAGATCAAGTTCGAGCCGGGTACGCATGTCGAGGCGGGTACGCCGCTGGTGCAGCTGTTCGACATGCCGGAGCAGGGCGACCTCGCCAACTACAAGGCACAGTCAACCGTCGCGCAGCTTTCGCTCGATCGCGCCAAGCAACTGGCATCGCGCCAGTTCGGTCCGCAGGCGACCGTCGACACCGCGCAGGCCGCCTACGACCAGGCGCTGGCCGGCATCGCCAAGACCGAGGCGCTGATCTCGCAGAAGCTGGTGCGCGCGCCGTTCTCCGGCGATCTCGGCGTCCGCAAGGTCGAGGTCGGCCAGTATCTGACGGCCGGCACGGCGATCGTGTCGCTGACTGATCTGTCGGAGCTGTGGGCCAACTTCACGGTGACGGAAAAGGACTCGGGCAACCTCAAGGTTGGTCAGGTCGTCCGGCTGAAGGTCGACGCCTATCCGGGCCGCGTCTTCGAGGGCAAGATCACCACGATCGAGCCGCAGATTGCCACCGATACCCGCAACATCCGCGTACAGGCGACGGTCGCTAATCCGGAAAAGATCCTGAAGCCCGGTATGTTCGTGACCACGACGGTGGTGCTGCCGGACAAGCCGGCGGTGATCACCGTGCCCGAGACAGCGGTCGACTACACGCTGTACGGCGACTCCGTGTTCGTAATCACCGAGAAGAAGGAAGAGGACGGCAAGACCAGCCTGAGCGCGGTGCGCACCTTCGTGCAGACCGGCAACCGGATCGATGGTCGTGCCGAAATCGTCAAGGGCCTGAAGGCGGGCGATAAGGTCGTCGCCGTCGGCCAGCTCAAGCTGCAATCGGGCTCGGCGGTGTCGATTTCGACCGACCCGGCGCCGCCGATTCCGGCGCAACCGCCGCGATACTGACGCCGCACACGTCGCAGCATGATCCGGCACGGCCGGGTCATGCGCTTTGCAAGTCAACGAAATCGAGATCGCCGCGATGCGCTTTACTGATATTTTCATCAAACGACCGGTCCTGTCGGTCGTCGTCAGCCTGCTGATCCTTCTGATCGGCCTGCGCGCGGCGACGACGCTGCCGATCCGGCAATATCCAAAACTGTCGAACACGGTCATCAACATCACGACCGTCTATCCCGGCGCGTCCGCCGACCTGATTCAGGGCTTCATCACGACGCCGATCGAGCAGGCGGTCGCCTCCGCCGAGGGCGTCGATTACATGACCTCGTCCTCGGTGCTCGGCACCTCGACGATCCAAGTCTACATCAAACTGAATTTCGATCCGAACCAGGCGCTCACCGAGGTGCTCGCCAAGACGAATTCGGTCAAATATCTCATCCCGAAGGAATCGAACGATCCGATCGTCACGAAAACCACCGGCCAGACCACGGCCGTAATGTATCTCGGTTTTTCGTCTGACGAATTGTCGGGCTCGGCGATCTCGGACTACCTGACGCGTGTGGTGCAGCCGGTGCTGTCGACTGTTGATGGTGTCGCCTCCGCCGACATCCTCGGCGCCCAGAATTTTGCGATGAGGCTGTGGCTCGATCCGGTGAAGATGGCCGGCCGCAATGTGTCGCCGGCCGATGTCGCCGCGGCGATCGCCGCCAACAACTTCCAGTCCGCGGCAGGCCAGACCAAGGGCTATCTGATCGTCTCGAACATCGCGACGAACACGGGCCTGACCGACGTCAACCAGTTCAAGAAGATGATCGTCAAGGCCAAGGACGGCGGCTTCGTCCGGATGGAGGACATCGCGTCGGTCGAGCTGGCCGCGCAGACCACGGATGCGAGTGTGGCCTTCAACGGCGAGCACGCGATCTTCATCGGCGTGCAGGCGACCCCGCAAGGCAACCCGCTGACTCTGGTGAAGGGCGTGCGCGCGCTGTTCCCGGAGCTCGAGCGCAACCTGCCGCCGTCGATGAAGATGAAGGTCGCCTACGATTCGACCAAATTCATCCAATCCTCGATCGATGAGGTCGAGAAGACGCTGGGCGAAGCCATCATCATCGTCATCGTGGTGATCTTCCTGTTCCTGGCCTCGTTCCGCTCCGTCATCATTCCGGTTGTCACGATTCCGTTGTCGATGATCGGCGTCTGCACGCTGATGCTGATGCTGGGATTCAGCTTCAACCTGCTGACGCTGCTGGCCATGGTCCTCGCGATCGGACTTGTGGTCGACGACGCCATCGTGGTGGTGGAGAACATTCACCGCCATCTGGAGGAGGGCAAGACACCGGTGCAGGCGTCGCTGGAAGGCGCGCGCGAAATCGTCGGCCCCGTCATCTCGATGACGATCACGCTCGCCGCCGTGTATGCTCCGATCGGCTTCCTCGGCGGTCTCACCGGCTCGCTGTTCCGCGAATTCGCTTTCACCCTTGCGGGCTCGGTGATCGTGTCCGGCGTCATCGCGCTGACGCTGTCGCCGATGATGTGCTCGGTGCTGCTGAAGAATACGGAGGAGGGCCGGTTCGCAAAGCTGGTGAACGGGGTATTCGGCGCCATGACGCGCTGGTACGGCCGCAGGCTCGACCGCTCGCTCGACTACAAGGCGATCACCGGCCTGTTCGCGGTGACGATCCTCGGGCTGGTCGGCTTCCTGTACATGCATACGTCGAAGGAACTGGCGCCTGAGGAAGATCAGGGCATCGTGTTCGCGGTGACCAAGGCGCCGAAATACGCCAACATCGACTACGTCGATTTCTACGGTGACAAGCTCGACAAGGAATTCCAGAAATTCGCTGAAACTGACCTGCGTTTCGTGCTGAACGGCATTAACGGGCCGCAGGGCGGTATCGCCGGTATGCTGCTGAAGCCGTGGGACGAACGGAAGCGTTCTTCGATCGCGCTGAAGCCGCTGGTCCAGGCCGAGCTTTCCAAGATCGAGGGTGTTCAGGCCTTTGCGTTCAATCTGCCGCCGCTGCCGGGTGGGCCGGGCGGCCTGCCGGTGCAGATGGTGATCAACTCGACCGCGGGCTTCCAGGCTGTCTACGAGCAGATGGAGAAGCTGAAGGACGCTGCGCGCAAGAGCGGCATGTTCATCGTGTCCGACAGTGACCTCGCCTACAACCAGCCCACGGTCACGGTGAAGATCGATCGCACCAAGGCCCAGGACCTCGGCGTGAATATGCAGAACGTCGGCAGCGCGTTGGCAGTGCTGCTCGGCGGCAACTACATCAACCGCTTCAATCTGGAGGGTCGTTCCTACCAGGTGATCCCGCAGGTGCCGCGCGGCCAGAGGCTCTCGCCGGAATCGCTCGGCGGCTACTATGTGACGACCAACACCGGTCAGCAGCTTCCGTTGTCGACAGTGGTGTCGGTCGAAACCAGGACCGATCCGAATTCGCTGACCCACTATAATCAGCTGAACTCGGCGACGTTCTCGGCGGTGCCGATGCCCGGCGTGACTGTCGGTGCGGCGGTGGACTTCCTCGAAGGCGAGGCCAAGAAGCTGCCGCAGGGCTTCACCCACGACTATCTGGCGGATAGCCGGCAGTACGTGCAGGAAGGCAACCAACTTGCGATCACTTTCGGCTTTGCGCTGATCATCATCTTCCTGGTTCTGGCCGCGCAGTTCGAGAGCTTGCGCGACCCGCTGGTGATCATGATCTCGGTGCCGATGGCGATCGTCGGCGCTCTGATCCCGCTGTTCTTCGGCGTGGCGACCATGAACATCTACACCCAGGTCGGCCTGCTGACGCTGGTCGGGCTGATCACCAAGCACGGCATCCTGATGGTGGAGTTCGCCAACGAGCTCCAGATCAACGAACGGCTCGATCGTCGTTCGGCCATCGAAATGTCGGCCCGTATTCGTCTGCGGCCGATCCTGATGACCACGGCCGCGATGGTGACGGGCCTGATCCCGCTGCTGACCGCGACCGGCGCAGGCGCGGCCAGCCGTTTCTCGATCGGCCTCGTGGTCGTCGCCGGCATGTCGATCGGCACGCTGTTCACGCTGTTCGTGCTGCCGGCAGTCTATGTGGTGCTGGCGACCGACCATCGCGCGGCGGCCGATTCCGAGCGGAACAAGGAGGTCAGCGATCTCGACCTCAATTCCAAGGCGCTGCGCCCGACCTGAGGCGGCAACAATCGGACAAGAAGGGCGGCAGCGGCCAATCCGTTGCCGCCCTTTTTATTTGCCCGGGCACCCACGGGCGCCGTTAAGCCCAGGGCGAGGCTTTCCCGCGCTGAGAAGAGACAAGGTCCGGCCTTCTTGCTAGGTTTGGCGGGATGAGCATCTCCCTCCACCCCGACACCCCGCAAGCCAGGACGCTGCCGAGCGCGGCCGCGGACGGCGTCGTGGCCGACGAAGCAGCGGGGCGGGGGATCCGGATGCGGCTTTTCACCAAATATGTCGCGCTGTTCGTGGCTGTCGTCGCCATCGCGCTGCTGGCCAACGGCCTGTTCGAGGTCTTCTTTTATTATCGCGAGCACAAGGCCGCGCTGATCCGGGTCCAGCACGAGCAGGCCGAGGCGGCGGCGGACAAGATCGGCCAGTTCGTCAAGGAGATCGAGAGCCAGCTCGGCTGGACCACGCAGCTGCCCTGGTCGGCGGGCTCGATCGAGCAGCGCCGGTTCGACGCGCTGCGGCTGCTGCGCCAGGTGCCCGCGATTACCGAGCTCGCCCAGGTCGATGCGACCGGCAAGGAGCGCCTGCGGGTCTCACGGCTGGCGATGGACGCGATCGACAGCGGGATCGACCTGTCGGACGATCCGAAGTTCACCGAGGCGGTCGCGCACAAGGTCTATTATGGGCCGGTCTATTTCCGCAGGGAGTCCGAGCCCTACATGACGCTGGCGCTATCAGGCGCGCGCAAGGATGCCGGTGTCAGCATCGCGGAGGTCAATCTCAAGCTGATCTGGGACGTCGTGTCCCAGATCAAGGTCGGGCAGCACGGACACGCTTACGTGGTCGGTCCGGAGGGGCGGCTGATCGCGCATCCCGACATCAGCCTGGTCTTGCGCAATACCGACATGTCCGGCCTCGCGCAGGTGCGTGCCGCGCTGGCTGGTGGCACCATGCCGGACTCCTTGCAGGAGGCGACCAATATCCAGGGTAAGAAGGTTCTGACGGCATCCGCTCCGATCGCGCCGCTCGGCTGGACCATGTTCGTTGAGCTGCCGGTTGAGGAGGCCTATGCGGCGCTCTATGCGTCGTTGGAGCGGCTTGCAGTCGTGCTGCTTGCCGCTTCCATCTTCGCGGTGCTCGCCGGCATGTTTCTCGCGCGCCGCATGGTCGGTCCCATACAGGCGCTGCGCAGCGGCGCCGAGCGGATCGGCGGCGGCGACCTCTCCCAGCGCATTTCGATCAAAACCGGCGACGAGCTCGAAGGGCTCGCCGATCAGTTCAACGACATGGGCGCGCGGCTGCAGGAATCCTATGCCGATTTGGAAAAGAAGGTCGAGCAGCGTACGGCGGAATTGAGCGAGTCCTTGCAACAGCAGACGGCGACCTCGGAGGTCCTGGAGACCATCAGCTCGTCCGCGGGCGAACTACAGCCGGTCTTCAACAAGATGTTGGAGAATGCAACGCGGGTCTGCGGCGCGAGCTTTGGCGTCATGGATCTCTGGGATGGAGTGCGATACGCTCTGGTATCGGACTACAATCTGCCCCCGCAATTTGCGGCTACGCGACAGCAACATGGCGGGATGCTTGCTCCGCATCCCGAAAGCGGCCTTGCCGAGGTCGCCAGAACGCATCAGGTTGCCCACGTTCTCGATGTCCGTGAAGCCGCCGCCTATCGTGCCGGAGCCGAGATGGCGGTCTTGCTTGCCGACGTTGGGGGCGCCCGCACGACGCTCATGGTCCCGCTATTGCGGGACGACGAGCTGGTCGGCGTGATAACCATCTTTCGTCGGGAGGTTCGCGCATTCACCGACAAGCAAATCGCGCTGGTAGAGAATTTTGCCAACCAGGCGGTCATTGCCATTGAGAACGCGCGACTGCTCAAGCAGCTTCGTGAGCGCACCAGCGAGCTTTCTCAATCCCTCGACGATTTGCGCGCCGCCCAGGGCCGCCTGATCCAGACCGAGAAGCTCGCTTCGCTCGGCCAGCTTACCGCGGGCATCGCGCACGAGATCAAGAATCCGCTCAATTTCGTCAACAATTTCTCCTCGGTGTCGACGGAGCTGATCGACGAGCTCAACGAGGCTCTGCAATCGGCATCGCTCGACGGCAAGACGAGGGAGGCGGTCGACGAGCTGACCGGCATGCTCAAGGGCAATCTGGAAAAGGTGGTGCAGCATGGCAAGCGCGCCGATTCCATCGTCAGGAACATGCTGCTGCATTCGCGCGAGGGCTCCGGCGAGCACCGCCCCAGCGACATCAACGCGATCGTCGAGGAAAGCCTCAATCTCGCCTATCACGGCGCGCGCGCCGAGCGGCCCGCCTTCAACGTCACACTCGAGCGCGACTTCGACCCCGCCGCTGGCATGGTCGACATCTATCCGCAAGAGATCACGCGCGTCCTCCTCAACCTGATCTCGAACGGCTTCTATGCATCGGGCAAGCGCAAGGAGAGCGCTGCGGGCGGGTTCGAGCCGACCTTGCGAGCGGCAACGAAAGATCTCGGCGGCCAGATCGAGATCCGGATCCGCGATAATGGCACCGGAATTCCGCCAGACGTGAAGGAGAAGATGTTCAATCCTTTCTTCACCACCAAGCCGGCCGGCGAGGGTACCGGCCTCGGGCTTTCCATGAGCCATGACATCGTCGTGAAGCAGCATGGCGGCACGATCGACGTGAACAGCACACCCGGTGTATTCACCGAGTTCATCATCACCCTGCCGCGCGTGATGGCGGCAGGCAGTACTCCCGGAGGCAAGAGTTGAACGTTTACATCCTGGTCGTCGATGACGAGCCCGACGTCGAAGCGCTGTTCCGGCAGCAGTTCCGGCGCGATTTGCGCGCCGGCCGCTTCCAGATGGAATTTGCGGCGTCCGCGCCCGATGCGCTCAAACTTGCCTCCGAGGTGCGCGATCCCTCGTTGATCCTGATCCTGTCCGACATCAACATGCCCGGCATGAGCGGGCTCGACATGCTGCCCAAGGTGCGCGCCGAGCATCCGGACGTTCCCGTCATCATGATCACGGCCTATGGCGATGCCGAGACGCGCCGGAAGGCGATCGAGCGCGGCGCCATCGGGCTCCTCACCAAGCCGATCGATTTTGCGCTGCTGCGGCAGGAGATCGACACGAGGCTCGAGCAGGCCGCATGACTTCGACCATCCTCTTCGTCGACGACGAGCCGGACCTCGAGGCGCTGATCCTGCAGAAGTTCCGCAGGCAGATCCGCGACGGGCTCATCTACATCATGTTCGCGCGCGACGGCCTCGAGGCGCTGCAGTCGCTCGAGCAGAATCCGCATGTCGACATGGTGGTCTCGGATATCAACATGCCGCGGATGGACGGCCTGTCGCTGCTCGCGAAGCTCCAGGAGGCCGAGGACAAGAAGTCGACCATCATCGTCTCGGCCTATGGCGACATGAGCAACATCCGCACCGCCATGAACCGCGGTGCGTTCGACTTCCTCACCAAGCCGATCGACTTCGCCGATTTGGAGGCCACGATCCAGAAGACCATCCGCCACATCGAGATGCTGCGCGAGGTGCGGCGCCGTCAGATGGAGGCGGAGCGGGCGCATGCCGCGCTGTCGCGTCATTTCTCGCCCGAGCTCGCCAAGCGTCTGGCGGCAAGTGGCGAGGGCGAGGGGATCGAGGTGCAGTGGCGCGATGTCGCCACCATCTTTACCGACATCACCGGCTTCACCTCGCTGGTCGAGAGCGCGCCGCCGGAGACGCTGGGCGAGCTGCTCAACGAATATGTCGGCGGGATGACCGAAGTCGTCTTCGCGCATGAGGGGACGGTCGCCAAGATCATCGGCGATGCGATCCAGGTGCTGTTCAACGCGCCCGGCGATCAGCCTGATTACGCGACGCGTGCCGTCGCCTGCGCCCATGATCTCGATACCTGGGCGCAGGACTTTCGCGCGCGCCAGCTGGCCAAGGGCGTGAATTTCGGCGCCACCCGCATCGGCATTCATGCCGGGCCGGCGCTGGTCGGCAATTTTGGCGGCAATCGCTTCTTCGACTACACCGCCTATGGCGACTCAATCAACATCGCGGCGCGGCTTGAAGCCGCCAACAAGCATCTGGGAACGCGCATCTGCGTCAGTGCCAGCGTCGCCAAGGCGGCCGAGCATTTTCAGGGCCGCCCCGTGGGCGATCTCATGCTGCGCGGACGCAGCGAGCCGCTGCGCGCGTTCGAGCCGCTGCCGCAGGCCAGATTCGAAGCGCCGGAAACGGCGCTGTATTCCGAGGCCTTTGCCAAGATGGAAGCCGGCGACGTCGCGGCCATGCCCGCCTTTGCCGCGCTGGTCGGGATGCACGCCGACGATTCGCTCGCCAGCTTTCACCTGAAGCGCCTGCTCAACGGCGCTAAGGGTATCCGCATGCAACTGGAATAGGGGTTCGACATGGTCAGTGACTTCTCCGCCGGCAATTATCGTTTCATTCCGTCCGTGTTCCAGTATTCGGCCGGCGCTGCCGCGGACGACGGCTATGAGATCGAGCGCGTTCGGTTCGACCGCCTGGTGCCGCTCGCCGAAGGGTTCGCGCTGGCCGCGAAATACATCCAGGAAGCAGGCCGGCCGTTGACAGCCTTCTGCGCCTGCGAGCTGCGCTCACCGGCAGCCTTCAGCGAGGAAGGCTTTCGCGCATTCAACCTGCATTACGTGAAGACGCTGTCCGAATGGGGCATCTTCGACGGCACCACCAATCCGGTGGCGCGCAGCAATGTCTGTCCCGAGATCGACCCGCCGTCCGAGCCGTCGTTTTATGCCTTCTCCTTCACGCGTCCGTTGACGTCGAAGGCGCCAAGCTTCGTGATCGCCGGCGGCGCCGAGGCGCGCGAGGGCAGCGGGACCTATGTCGAGCGCACCGTGCGCTACCGCGACCTCAGTCCGGAGGGCCTTCGCGAGAAGGTGCGCTTCACCACGACGTCGCAGATGGAGAACCGGATGACGGCGTTCGGCTTCGGCTGGAAGGACACGACCGGCGTGCAGGCTTATTCCGTGCACGATTTCCACCACGCGCTGGTCGACGAGCTCGTTCGCCGCGGCGCGTTGCGGTCCGGCCTGACCTGGCATTTCGCCCGCCCGCCCGTGGTCGATCTCGAATACGAGATGGATTGCCGTCGCGTGATGCGCGAGACCGTGATCTAGCGCTGGCGAGGGTCGAGCGCGTCGCGCAGGCCGTCGCCGAGCAGGTTCAGCGACAGCACCACGAGAAAGATCGCAAGCCCCGGCCAGATCGCCATCCACGGCGCCTGGGTCAGGAAGCGTTGCGCCGCGTTGAGCATGCTGCCCCAGGACGGCGCGGGTGGTTGCTGACCGAGGCCGAGAAAGGACAGCGCCGCTTCGGCAATGATGGCGGCGGCGATCGACAGCGTGGCCTGCACCAGCAGCGCCGGCAAAATGTTCGGCAGGATGTGCGAGAACGCGATCCGCCACGGCGGATTGCCGAGCGCACGCGCGGCCTCGACATAGTCTTCGGCCTTGACGCTCAACACCTGCCCGCGCGTCAGACGAATGAAGATCGGCGTTGCCGAGATGCCGATCGCGATCATGGCGTTGCCGAGGCTGGGCCCGAGGAACGCCGCCAGCGCGATCGCCAGGATCAGGAACGGGCAGGCCAGCATCGCATCGGTGATCCGGCTGATCAGGGCATCGGTGAAACCGCCGCGGTAGCCGGCGAGCAGGCCGAGCGGCACGCCGATACCGAGCGCGATCGCAACCGAGATGAGGCCCGCGAGGAGCGACGCTCGCGCGCCGTAGACGACGCGGCTGAGGATGTCGCGACCGAGCTCGTCGGTGCCGAGCCAGTGCGCGGCCGTGGGCGGCTTGCGCACCAGGCTCCAGCTCGTCGCAATGGGGTCGTAGGGCACGATCAGCGGGGCGAGGACTGCGAGCGCGATGAACATCGTGATCACGACCAGGCCGAACACCGCCGCCTTGCGCTTGAACAGCCGCCGGCGCGCGCGCCGTGCCGGACTATCCAACTCGTAGGCTTGCGTGACGGGACCGGGCAGCGCGGCGTCTGTCATTGATCTAGCCCCTCAGCCGCGGATTGACGAGGATATAGGCAATGTCGGCAACGAGGTTGAGCGTGATGTAGACCGTGGCCGTCACCAGCACCACGCCCTGCACCACGGCGTAGTCGCGGTTGAACACGGCGTCCACGATCAGCTTGCCGAATCCGGGAATGGAGAAGATCTGTTCGGTGAGCACCGCGCCCGACAACAGCGTGCCGAGCTCGAGTGCGCCGAGCGTGATGATGGGCGTCAGCGCGTTGCGCATGGCGTGCTTGAGGATCACCGAACGCTCGGAGAGGCCCTTCGCGCGCGCGGTGCGGACATAGTCGCTCTCCAACACCTGGAGCATGGCGCTGCGGGTATGTCGCATCAGGATCGCGGAAATCGCGTTGCCGAGCACGAAGGCGGGCATGATGGTGGCAGCCAGGCTCGCCCGCCAGTTCTCGGTGAGCGGCACATAGCCGGAGGCGGGGAGCCAGCCGAGCTCGATCGAGAACAGGAAGATCAGCATGATCCCGAGCCAGAAATTCGGCGTCGAGATACCCCATAGCGCGAAGAAATTGGCGCCGTAATCCCAGGCCGAGCCTTTCTTCACGGCCGCGACGATGCCGGCGGGGATGCCGATCAGGAACGCGATGATGATCGCCATGGAGCCGAGCTGCAGCGTCACCGGCAGCTTCTGTGCGATCAGCTCGCGCACCGGCATCTTGTTGCGCAGCGACTCACCGAAATCGCCCGACAGCACGCCCTTGATCCAGTAGGCATACTGCACGGGGACGGGCTGATCGAGCCGGTACTGGTGCCGGATCTGCTCGATCACGGCAGGATCGCGCTCTTCGCCCGCCATCACCAGGGCCGGATCGCCCGGCAGCAATTGCTGCAGCGAAAAGATCAGCACCGAGACGAAGAACAGCGTCGGCACGATCTGCAGCAGGCGGCGGGCGAGGAAGTTCAGCATCCCTGGTGTGTCACTTCAGCTTGAGGCCGATCACGCGCACGAGGCCGTCAGGCATCTGCCTGTAGCCTTCGAGCTTCGTCGTGTGCGCGATGATGATGCGGCGGTGGTAGAGGTACAACAGCGGCTCCTCGTCCTGGACCAGCTTGGCCAGGGCCTCATAGCTGGCCTTGCGCTTGGCGGGGTCGGTCACCAATCGCGCGTCTTCCAGCGCCTTGTCGGCCTGCGCATTGTTCCACGCGCCGTAATTCTGCGGAGCGCCGTTGTGCAGGAAGACGAAGGTGTTGCCGTCGGGATCGACGCGGCCGCTCCAGGCGAGCATGAAGGCCTGGTAGTCGCCGGCTTCGGCCTGCTTGAGCCCTGTCGCGAATTCGGTGACGCGGAGCTTCATGTCGAACCCGGCTTCCGCCGCCATCGACTGGATCACCTGCGCCGGCGTCTCGGTCTCCGCGCCCTTCGGCACCAGGAAATCGACGCTGACCGGCGGTGTCACGCCGGCTTCCTTCAGCAGGGCCTTGGCCTTCTCCACGTTGCGGGGACGGACCGGGAGGGATTTTTGATAGTAGGGATGGTCGGGATTGACCCATTGATTGCCGGGCTGGAATTCGCCGTTGAATACGACCTGGTTGATCGCCTCGCGGTCGATCGCAAGGTCGAGTGCCTGCCGCACCTTGGCGGACTGGCTGAGCGGTCCCTTGGCCTTGTCCTTGCCGATGTTGAGCGTGATGCCCTGATAGCCGAGCTCGATCGCGGTCGCGACCTTCAGCCGTGAATCCGTACGCACCTCCTTCAGGTCGGTGGCGAGCACGCGCTCGATCAGATCGAGGCCGCCGGATTTCAGGTTTGCCAGCCGCACGGTGGCGTCGACGATCGGCTGGAACACGATACGGTCGATGAAGACGTTGTCCTTGTTCCAGTAGTCGGCGAATTTCTCGAACACGATGCGATCCTGCTGCACGCGCTCGACGAACTTGTAGGGACCAGCACAGACCGGACGCAGGCCGAACTTGTCGCCGGCTTCCTTTGCCGCCTTCGGCGACATCATCATGCCGGCGCGATCGGTGAGCTGGGCGAGCAGCGGCGAGAACGGCGACTTCAGCACCAGGCGGATGGTGAGGGGATCGACGACCTCGATATGGTCGACCGAGGCGAGCTCCGGCTTGCGGAACGAGCCGGGGAACGTCAGGTGACGCTCCAGCGAGAATTTGGCGGCTTCCGCGTCGAACGGTTCGCCGTCGTGGAATTTCACGCTGGGGCGAAGCTTGATGACGAGCGCCTTGCCGTCGTCTTCCGTCTCGCTGGATAGCGCGAGCTGCGGCACGATGTTGAGCTTCTCGTCGATGTCGAACAGCTTGTCGCAGAACGCGGAGAACACGATGCGGCCGACATAGGTGCGCGCCATGGTCGGATCGAGGATGTCGGGGTCCTCGGCCAGACCGATGCGCAGCGTGGTCTGGGCTTGCGTCGTTGCGACGGACAGCAGGAGGGCGGCGGCCGTTGCGGCCAGGCGATACATCTTCATCGGACAGTCCTCGTTGTTCGGCTAAATCGTGGTCGGCGCCGCGCCTTGTATACCAACCCCGGCGGGGCCGGCGCCTTCCGTCTTTCGGCTGAAGGCGGCGACCAATTTTGCAAGCGCGGGCGAAAATCCGCCGGCGGCCGGCAGGATGGCGTCGGCAGACGGCAGCTCGCTCACGCGGTGACAGGCGGCGGCGTGGCCTGCGCTGTCGGCTACCAGTTCCGGCGCCTCGGTGCGGCAGCGGTCGACGACGAAGGGGCAGCGGGTGTGGAAGCGGCAGCCGGCCGGCGGATTGAGCGCACTCGGGATTTCGCCTTGCAGCAGGACCGTGGTTCGCTTCGCCTTCGGCTGTGGCAGTGGGATCGCGGACAGCAGCGCCCGGCTATAGGGATGCCGCGGCGCGGCGAACAATGCGTCCGCCTCCGCGGTCTCGACGATCTGGCCGAGATTCATCACGGCCACGTGGTCGGCGATGTGCTTGACGACGGCGAGGTCGTGCGAAACGAAAATGTAGGCGAGGCCGAGCCGGTCCTGGAGCTCGCGCAGGAGATTGAGAATCTGCGAGCGGATCGAGACGTCGAGCGCCGAGACCGGCTCATCGCAGATGATCAGCTTCGGCTCGACCGCGAGTGCGCGGGCGATGGCGATGCGCTGGCGTTGGCCGCCGGAGAATTCGTGCGGATAGCGCCGTGCCAGCCGCGGCTCCAGTCCGACCAGTCGCAGCAGTTCCGCGACGCGCTCGCGCCGCTGCGCCGCCGGCACGAGATCGTGCAGCGCCAGTGGCTCCGTCAGGATCTGGCCGACCGTCATGCGCGGATTGAGCGAGGCGTAGGGGTCCTGGAAGATGATCTGCGCCTCGCGGCGGAAAGCGCGGAGCGCCTCGGCGTCCAGCGAGAGCAGGTCGCGGCCGGCGAAACGCACCGAGCCTGCATCCGGCTCGATCAACCGCAGCACCAGGCGGCTGACGGTGGATTTGCCGCAACCGGATTCGCCGACCAGGGCCAGCGTCTTGCCGGCTTCGAGCGTGAAGCTGACGCCGTCGACCGCCTTGACATGCGCTAACGCCCGGCCGAACAGCGAACGCTGGGCGACGAAATGCTTGACCAGGCCTTCGACCTCGAGCAGCGCCATCACGACACCAGACGTTCGAGCGGCGCACGGATGCAGCGCGACAGGTGGCCGGGGCTGATCTCGACCAGCGGCGGCGGCGCCTCGGTGCAGGCGTCCAGCACGAAGGGGCAGCGCGCGGCGAAACGGCAGCCGGCGGGGGGCTGCATCATGTTCGGCACCATGCCTTCGATCGTGGCGAGCTGCTCGGCGCGATGGTCGAGCCGCGGGATCGAGCCGAGCAGGCCGACGGTGTAGGGATGTTGCGGCGTCGAAAAGAGTTCGTCCACCGGCGCGCGCTCGACGATCTCGCCGGCATACATCACCGCAACCTCGTCGCAGACTTCGGCGACGACGCCGAGATCGTGGGTGATCAGGATGATGGCCGCGCCGCTCGCCGCCTTCAATTCGCGCATCAGCTCCAGAATCTGCGCTTGCAAGGTGACGTCGAGCGCCGTGGTCGGCTCGTCCGCGATCAGGAGCCGCGGGTCGCAGGCGAGCGCCATCGCGATCATCACGCGCTGGCGCATGCCGCCGGAAAGCTTGTGCGGATATTCGTTGATCCGCCGCTCGGGCGAGGGAATGTGGACGCGGCGCAAGAGCTCGATCGCCCGTTCGCGCGCACTGCGGCGTGAGCCGCCGCGGTGGCGCAGGATCGCCTCGATGATCTGGTCGCCGATGGTGAAGCTCGGGTTGAGCGACGTCATCGGCTCCTGGAAGATCATCGCCAGCCGGTTGCCACGCAGGTCGCGCAAGGTCTGGTCCGGGGTCTTGAGCAGATCCAGGCCGTCGAAGCGGATCGCGCCAGTGATCTCCGCGCTTTGCTTCGGCAGCAGGCCCATGATTGCCAGCGACGTCACGCTCTTGCCGCAACCGGATTCGCCGACGAGCCCGAGCGTCGCACCGTTGGCGACGCTGAGATCGACGCTGTCGACCGCATGGGTGATACGGCCGTCGTCGCCGTGGAAGCGGATGCGCAGATCCTTGATCTCGATGAGAGGGCTCGCGCTCATGACCGCTTGGCGCGCGCTGCCGCGATGCTGGCGTCGATGACGCTGCGATCGGTGTTGCCGGCCGGGTTCTGCCGGGTCGGCATGGAGCTGCGGAAGTGCACCCAGAGCTCCTGGCTGACGCGCTCGAGCCGTTCGAGCTCGCCGAGCGGGTCGGGATGATCGTCGGCGCGAATGTCCAGCGCCGGCCATTCCTCCTCACCGTGGATCAAAAGCGCAGCGGATTGCCTGCCGCGCTTGTCGCCGCCGGCGGCCTCGCCCGCGCGCATGGCGGCAAGCAGGCGGCGCGGGAAGGGCAGGCTGTCATTGGCGATATAGGTCTTCGCGGTCTCGTCGAGCACGTCGGCGCCCGCCAGCATGTTGCCAGCAATGGAGAAGCCGCTGCCGGCGACGTGTCCGCACCAGTCGACGCAGTCGCGCCCGGTGTGCGCGGCGATCTCGCCGCTCGCGTCCATGATGTGGACCTGGCGGCTTTCGCGGCCGTCGTCACTCGCGAGCAGGGCGGCGAGAACGTCATGCGCATTCAGGCCTTCACCGAGCAGCTTGACACCGTCGATCCCGTAATAGGGATTGACGAAGGCCTGCGTTGCGATGGCTCCGAGCCCTGCGGCAATGTAGGGCACCCGCGCGCCGACGGCGAAGAAGCGGGTCGCAACGGCGATGCCGAACTGGCCGGTGGCAGGATCTCGCGCGATGATCGACCAGGTCATGTGCTGCCTTCAGCGTCCTGCGGCGTAGCCCTGCATGCCGCGCGGGTTGGCGGCGGCGCGGCGGCGCACACCGACGCGCGAGGCCGCGGTGAGGCGGCCTTCGGACCAGTCGGGGCCGACCTCCACGATATGTCCACGCTCGCGAAGGTTCTCGATCGTCGCCTTCGGCACGCGGTTCTCGACCACGAGCACGCCCGGGCGCGCCGTGCGCGGCCAGAACGAGATCGGGAAATGCTCGGAGTGCCAGGCCGGCGCGTCGATAGACTCCTGGAGATTGAGATTGCAGTGGACGTGCCGCAGGAAGAATTGAGTGATCCATTGGTCCTGCTGGTCGCCGCCGGGCGAGCCCCAGGCCAGATACGGCTCGCCGTCGCGCAGCGCCATGGTGGGTGACAGCGTCGTACGCGGTCGCTTGCCCGGCGCGAGCGAGCTCGGTTGGTTCTCCTCCAGATCGAACATCTGTGCGCGGCTGCCGAGGCAGAAACCCAGCTCGGGAATGATAGGCGAGGATTGCAGCCAGCCTCCCGACGGCGTCGAGGACACCATGTTGCCAGCCTTGTCGATGATGTCGAAATGCACGGTGTCGCCGCGCACCTCGCCGAAGCGCCCCACGGTTGGCTCACCGGCGCCGAGCGCGCCAACGGCCTCGCGTTGGCCTTCAGCGCGGCGCAGCTTGACCACGCCGCCGAAGCCCTCGACCGCGCCGGGCCGGAGATCGAGCGAAGCCTTGTCGGTGACGAGCTTGCGGCGTTCGTCATTATAAGCGTCCGATAGCAGCGTTGCGATCGGGATCTCGCTGAATTTTGGATCGCCGTAGAACTTTTCGCGGTCCGCGAAGGCGAGCTTTGCGCATTCGATCTGGAGATGGATGAATTCCGGCCCGGTCGGATCGAGACCGTCGAGCGCAAAGCCCTTCAGCAGCGCGAGCTGCTGCAGCGTCACGGGACCCTGGCTCCAGACGCCGGCCTTGCAGACGGTGTAGCGGCCGTAGTCGTAGGTGAGCGGCGCCTCGACGGTCGGCTGCCAGCGCGCCATGTCGTCGGCCGAGAGCACGCCGCGATGCGGCGAGCCGCTGACGTCCATCACTTCCTGGGTGCGGCAGAACTTGTCGATGGCTTCCGCGACGAAGCCTTGTGACCACGCCTTTCGCGCGCGCTCGATCTCGGCGTCGCGGCCTCCACCACCGCTCTCGGCTTCATTCAAGATCCGGGTGTAGGTGGCGGCGAGCGTCTTGTTGGTGAAGAGCGTGCCGGGCTTCGGCACCTCGCCGTTGGGCAGATAGACCGCGGCCGAGGTCGGCCAATGTTTGCGGAACAACTGCTCGACGGTCTGGATCGTGGCGCAGGCGCGCTCGACGAGCGGATAGCCGTCGCGCGCATAGGAGATCGCGGGCTCCAGCACGTCACGCACGCGCATCGTGCCGTAGTCGCGCAGCAGCATCATCCAGGATTCGAAGGTGCCGGGAACGCAGGCCGCGAGCAGGCCGGTGCCGGGCACCATGTCGAGGCCTTCGCTCTTGTAATGCGCGATGGTGGCGCGCGCCGGCGCCGGGCCCTGGCCGCAGATCACCTCGGTGCGGCCGCGCTTGACGTCATGCACGATGATGGGCACGTCGCCGCCCGGGCCGTTCAGGTGCGGCTCGACGACCTGCAGCGTGAAGGCGGTGGCGACGCCGGCGTCGAAGGCGTTGCCGCCCTTTTCGAGGATGGCCATGCCGACGGCGGTCGCGATCCAATGGGTGGTGGCGACGACGCCGAATGTGCCCTCGATCTCGGGGCGCGTCGTGAACGGATCGGGATTGACATTGCTGGCCATGGATTACCTCAGTTGCGGCGCGCGCAATTGATCACAGGGAATGCCGGGCCGCCAATGCGCTGACAGCATGGCACGCGCGCGTCACGCAGGCACCGGCGCGGTGTTGACGGCGTGGCAGGCGACGCCGTCAATCAGTTCCGGGGTCTCCTTGCGACAGAGATCGAACGCCAGCGGGCAGCGTGGATTGAAGGCGCAGCCGGAGGGCGGGTTGATCGGGTTAGGAATCTCGCCTTTCACCGGAATGCGCTGGCGGCCGGACATCGCGAGATCAGGCACGGCGCCCAGCAGCATCCTGGTGTAGGGCATGCGCGGACGGGCGAATAGCTCGCGCCCCTCGGCAATCTCGACGATGCGGCCGAGATACATCACGCCGACGCGGCTCGCCATGTGGCGGACCACGGCGAGGTTGTGGCTGATGAACATGTAGGTCAGGCCGAACTTGTCCTGGAGGTCGCGCATCAGGTTCAGGATCTGCGCC
The DNA here is from genome assembly GCF_024199855.1 of Bradyrhizobium sp. CCGB20. Lineage (NCBI taxonomy): Bacteria > Pseudomonadati > Pseudomonadota > Alphaproteobacteria > Hyphomicrobiales > Nitrobacteraceae > Bradyrhizobium > Bradyrhizobium sp. CCGB20. The sequence continues at coordinate 2,835,705 of NZ_JANADN010000001.1, forward strand.
TGCACGGAGACGTCGAGCGCCGAGGTCGGCTCGTCGCAGACGATGAACTCGGCATCGGAGGCGAGCGCCCGGGCGATCGCGATGCGCTGGCGCTGGCCGCCGGAGAATTCGTGCGGAAACTTCAGCCGGTCGTCGGGATGCAGGCCGACGAGGCTGAGCAGCTCGCCGACGCGCCCCTGGATGTCGCGCTCGCCCTGGATCAGGTCGAAAGCGCGGATCGGCTCGGAGATGATGGCATCGACCCGGAAGCGCGGGTTCAGGCTCGCATAGGGGTCCTGGAAGATCATCTGGATGCGGCGGCGCAGCTTCCGGCGCGCCGGCGCCTGCCGCGGATCGGTCATCGAGACGCCGTCGATCAGCACGTCGCCGGAGCTTGGCGGCAACAGGCCGACGACCATCCGAGCCACCGTGGTCTTGCCCGAACCGGACTCGCCGACCAGCGCAAACGTCTCGCCCTTCCTGATGTCGAAGGTGACGCCGTCCACGGCCTTGAGATATTCGAGATGCCCGCCTTCGAGCACGCGATTGAGCCAGGGCTTGGAGACGTCGAAGACGCGGCGCAGATTTGTGGCCTGGACGAAAGGAGCGCTCATGCCGCGCTCTCCGCCGGCACGTTGTCGTAGAGGTGACAGGCGACCGATTGCGCGCCGCGCGGCAGCGGCTCCGGCCGCTCAACCCGGCAGCGATCGAAGGCAAAGGCGCAGCGCGGATTGAACGAGCAGCCGCGCGGGATCGCCGACAGGCGCGGCATGGAGCCGGGAATCTGCACCAGGCGCTTGTCGTCCCCGGCAAGCGTCGGGATCGCGCCCATCAGGCCCTTGGCGTAAGGATGCAGCGGATTCCTGACGACGTCCTGCACCGGGCCGATCTCGGCGACGCGGCCGGCATACATCACCGCGACCCGGTCGGAGGTTTCCGCGATCACGCCCATGTCGTGGGTCACCAGCATCACGGCGGTGCCGTGGTCGCGCCCGAGCCGCTTGATCAGCGAAATGATCTGCGCCTGCACGGAGACGTCGAGCGCGGTGGTCGGCTCGTCCGCGATGATCAGCTCGGGCTCGGCGCAGATCGCCAGTGCAATCACCACGCGCTGGCGCATGCCGCCGGAGAATTCGTGGGGATAGCCGTCGATGCGCTTTTCCGGAGCGGGAATGCCGACTTCGGCGAGCAGGTCGATGGCGCGGCGGCGGGCGGCCGTCTCGGAGAGATTGAGGTGGGTCCGGATCGTCTCCACGATCTGGTCGCCGACCTTGTACAGCGGATTGAGCGACGTGAGGGGATCCTGGAAGATCATGCCGATCCGCTTGCCACGGACACGGCGCATCTCCTCGGACGGCAGGTTGTCGATCCGCATTCCTGCGAGATGAATCTCGCCACCGGCGATGCGGCCGGGGGGATCGATCAGGCCGATCACCGCGAGGCCGGTGACGGATTTGCCGGCGCCGGATTCGCCGACCACGCCGAGCACCTCGCCCTTGGCGATGTCGAAAGAGACGTCATCGATCGCGCGCAGCGTGCCGCGGCGGGAGGCGAACTCGACCCGAAGATTGCGCACGGAGAGAACGGGTTCGGTCATGGCTGACGCATACTCATCGAAGTCTTGCTCATCGGAGTTTCGGGTTGAGCGCGTCGCGCAGCCAGTCGCCGAGCAGGTTGATCGACAGGATCAGCGCGGCGAGCGCGAGGCCGGGGAAGGCGACGATCCACCATTCGCCCGCGAACAGATAATTGTTGCCGATGCGGATCAGCGTACCGAGCGAGGGCATGGTGTCGGGCAGGCCGACGCCGAGGAAGGACAGCGTCGCCTCGGTGATGATGGCGAGCGCGAGGTTGATGGTGGCGATGACCAGGATCGGTCCCATCGTGTTCGGCAGCACGTGCCGCATCATGATCTTGGGTGCGGGCAGGCCGATCAACTGCGCTGCGGCCACGTAATCCTTGTTCTTCTCGACCATCACGGAGCCGCGCACCGTTCGGGCATATCCCACCCAGAAACTCAGGCCGATCGAGATCACCAGCACCACCAGCATGCTGTTGGCATCCAGCCGGTTGCCGAGGATCGATTTCGCGATGCCGTTGACCAGCAGCGCGATCAGGATGGCGGGGAAGGTGAGCTGCACGTCGGCGATCCGCATGATCACGCCGTCGACCGCGCCCCCGAAATAACCGGCGATCAGGCCGAGCGCGATGCCGAGCGCGCCGGCGAAGATCACGCCGGCCACGCCGACGGCGAGCGAGATGCGCAAGCCATACAGGATGGCGGAGAACACGTCGCGGCCCTGCTCGTCGGTACCGAGCAGGAACGGGCTCTGGCCGTCGGCGGTCCACAGCGGTGAGATCCGCGAGTTCATCAATTGCAGCTGCGCCGGATCGAACGGGTTCTGTACCGCGAGCACGGATGCAAAGATCGCGAGCAGGAAGAACAGCACGGTAATGGCCGCCGCCACCATGGTCAGCTTGGAGCGGCGGAACGAATAGAAGACGTCGCTGTCGAACGCGCGGCTGAGCCAGCTGCGGGCAGCATGCTTCGGCAACGCGCTCTGCTTGTCGGAATTGGAGGCGACTGCGTCGGACATGGAGGCTGCCTTATGCGGCGCGACCGATGGTCGAGCGCAGGCGCGGATCGACCACGGTGTAGAGGATGTCCACCACCAGATTGATGGTGACGAAAATCAGAGAGACCATCAGCAGGTAGGCGGCCATGATTGGGATATCGACGTTTTGCACGGCCTGCACGAACAGAAGTCCCATGCCCGGCCATTGGAACACGGTTTCGGTGATGATCGAAAATGCAATAACCGAGCCAAATTGCAGTCCGGCCACCGTGATCACGGGAATGAGCGTGTTCTTCAGCGCGTGGCCGAAATGGATGGCGCGGGTGGTCAGCCCGCGGGCGCGAGCGAAGCGAATATAGTCGGTCCGCAGCACTTCCAGCATCTCCGCGCGCACCAGCCGCATGATCAGGGTCATCTGGAACAGGCCGAGCGTGATCGAGGGCATGATCAGCGCCTTCAGGCCCGACAGCGTCAGCAGCCCCGTCGTCCACCAGCCGAGCTTGACCACCTCGCCGCGGCCGAACGAGGGCAACCAGCCCAATGTCACCGCGAACAGGTAGATCAGGAGAATGCCGATCAGGAAAGTCGGCAACGAGATGCCGATCAGCGAAACCGCCTGGAATAATTTGGCGAGCACGGTGTCGCGCTTGAGCGCCGAATAGACGCCCATCAGGATGCCGAACACCATTGCAAATACGGTCGCGCAGATCGCAAGTTCCAGTGTCGCGGGCATGCGCTCCATCAAGAGCGTCGAGACCGGCTGGCGGAATTGATATGAGACGCCAAATTTGAACTGCGCGGCATTGCCGAAATAGCGCACGAATTGCAGCGGCACGGGATCATCGAGGCCGAGCGATTTGCGCACGACTTCGCGTTCGGCCGCGGACGTATCGATCGAGACGATCTGGTTGACGGGGTCGCCGGCGAAGCGGAACATCGAGAACGCGATGATGCCGACGGCGAACATGACGCCGATGGCCTGGACGGCGCGGCGAAGAGTGAAAGCGAGCATGCCTTCCACTATCCTTGGGTATGCGTTTGGTTGACGTCTTTGTCAGCCGGAAAAGGAGAGGTCCCGGAAGCCTGCGCTGCCGGGACCTCGTGTTCAATCGACGCTATTCCTTCTTGGTCGCCCAGTGGAACATGACCAGATTGTCGGCGCGCTGCGGCAGGTTGACCTTTTTCGATACGCCCCAGGCCAGCGCCTGCTGGTGCAGCGGGATGTAGGACCAGTCCTTGTTGCCGATTTCGTAGGCCTGCTTGATCAGCTGGTTGCGCTTGCCGGTGTCGGTTTCGACCAGCACCTTGTCGGTGATGGCGTCGAACTCCTTGTTGCAGTAGCCGCCGAGATTGGCCTCGCCCCGCGAGGATTTTGCATCGTCGCGGCAGCCCATGATGTCATAGAGCACGTTATGGGAGTCCATCGTGCTCGGCGTCCAGCCCAGTAGATAGAACGAGGTCTGGTAGCCGCCTTGCTTCAACACCTTGGCGAAGTATTGCGCCTTCGGTTGCGCCAGCAGATTGATCTTGACGCCGATGCGGGCGAGCATTCCGACGACGGCCTGGCAGATCGCGGCGTCGTTGACGTAACGATCGTTCGGGCAATCCATGGTGACCTCGAAGCCATCGGGGTAGCCGGCCTCGGTCAGCAGCTTCTTGGCGCCATCAGGGTCGAATTTCGGCCGCTTAAATTCCTTGGACAGCAGGAAAAGTTCCGGAGCGATCATCAGCGCCGAAGGCGTCGACAGCCCGCGCATGACGCGCGTCTTGATCAGCTCGATGTCAATCGCCTTGTAGAAGGCCTCGCGGACACGAACGTCCTTGAACGGGTTCTTGCCCTTGATGTTGGAGTAGAGCAACTCATCGCGCATCTGATCGAAACCGATGAAGATGGTGCGCAGCTCCGGCCCCTTCAGCACCTGGGCATTCGGGCTGGAATCGACGCGGGAGATGTCCTGGATCGGCACCGGCTCGATGACATCGACTTCGCCCGACAGCAGCGCGGCGACGCGGGTGGCATCGGAGGCGATCGGGGTGAAGATGATCTCCTTCAGGTTACCTTCGACCTTGCCCCAGTAATTGGGATTGGCCTTGAACACCGTCTTCACGCCGGGCTGATGGCTTTCGATGGTGAAGGGACCGGTGCCGTTCTCGTGGAGCGAGGCATAGCTCGGCGTGGTCGCCGCCACCGGCGTCGGATCGACGACGTTGTTCTCCTCGGCCCATTTCTTGTCCATGATGTACCAGACGTCCCACGCATTATGCAGGATGGGATTGGGCGAGGGCAGGACGAAATCGACGGTGTAGTCGTCGACCTTGACGACCTTGACGTCGGGCGCAAGGCGGGTCTGCATATTGGACCCCTTCTTGCGGACGCGATCGGCGGAGAACACCACGTCGTCGGCGGTGAAGGGGTCGCCGTTGTGGAACTTCACGCCCTTGCGCAAGTGGAAGCGCCAGCGGGTCGGCTCCGGAGTTTCCCAGCTCTCCGCCAGCGCCGGGATGATCTTGAGGTCCTTGTCGCGCGCGGTGAGGCCTTGATAGACGTGACCGAGATGGGCGTGAGTGGTGCTCTCGTTGAGGGTATAGGGATCGAGCGACTTCAGGTCACCCTGGTTGGCATAGCGCAGCGTCTGGCTCCATGCCGGTGACACCGTCAACGCAAGGACACTGGCAAACGTTGCCGCAAACAGACGACGACCGACTGACATTCTTGACCCCTCTCCACTCTGCCGCGCCGTGATTTTTGATTGTTCGGCGGGCGATCCAATCCATGTTGCCCAGAGTTCTCGACCCGTGCAAGCGGCATTCCAGCAAGGAACGCGCCAAGTTGCGCCGCTGTGCAGCAATGCTGACCGACAATCCGGGGGCGCGGGGCGGATTTTGATTGACCATATCTGCCGATCGCGGAAGCCGGCACCCGGCCGCCTGGCTCAGGTCGCTTGCGTTGCACACCGTCTCGCGGCGATACTGCGACAGGCCGCTCGAATCTCATCTGGAGGGGACATGAAAGTTAACATCGAAATCGACTGCACCCCCCTTGAAGCCCGCCAGTTCTTCGGCCTGCCCGACGTGATGCCGATGCAGACCGCCGTGATGGACAAGTTGCAGCAGCAGATGATGTCCAACATCGAGAAGGTCTCGCCGGAATCGCTGATCCAGAGCTGGTTCACCTTCGATCCGAAGATCGCGGAGCGGTTTCAGGACATGTTCGTCACCATGGCCGGTCTCGGCAGCCCGCGCAGCGGCGACAAGAAGAAGTAATGTCGCCCGGGCCGGACGGGCCGAAGGCGTCAGGCCGGCTTCGTCCGCCGAGCCTCGGTCTGTTGCTTGCCGAGGCCCGCGGCCTGTTCGAATTCAACGCCAGCGTGATGCTGTCGCCGCTCCTGATGCGTGCGCCCAGGGGCGACGGCCATCCGGTGCTGGCCCTGCCGGGCTTTCTCGCCAGCGATCTCTCCATGATGCCGATGCGGCGCTATCTCAGCGAGCTCGGCTATGAGGCGCATGCCTGGCGGATGGGCCGCAATCTCGGTGGGCTGGGGCGGATGAGGGAAGCCTTGCGCGCGCGCCTTGCCGAAATTCACGCCACGAGCGGACGCAAGGTCAGCCTGGTCGGATGGAGTCTCGGCGGCGTCTATGCCCGAGATCTTGCGCTCCAGGCGCCCGAGATGGTCCGCTACGTCGTCACGCTCGGCAGCCCGTTTGCCAACGATGTGCGGGCGACCAATGCCACGCGGCTCTACGAAGCGTTGTCCGGCGAGCGTGTCGAGGATTTTGCGGAAGTGCGCGAGGCGATCGCCGGCGACCTGCCGGTGCCGGCGACGTCGATCTATTCGCGTGCCGACGGTGTCGTGAACTGGCGAACCTGTCTGCTCCGTCCCTCCGATCGCTCCGAGAATATCGAGGTGCACCTGGCGAGCCATATCGGGCTCGGGGTGAACCCCGCGGCCCTGTGGGCCGTGGCGGACCGTCTGGCGCAGCCGGAGGGCGAATTCTGGCCTTTTGACCGGGCAGGACCGTTTGCCATTGCATATGCCCCGCCGGAACAGGCAGTATCGGCCTGACGAGAAGCGCCGGCAAAGGCGCCCGTCAAAATTAGCGGAGGGAACTATGGCTGACGGTAAGAAACTGTCGTCGCTGGACGCATCATTTCTTTATCTGGAAACGCCGGAAATGCCGATGCATGTCGGCAGCATGGCGATCTTTCGCCTGCCTGAGGACTACAAGGGCGACTTCTTCGAAGACTTCAAGGCGATGATCGTCTCGCGCCTGCACATCGCGCCGATCCTGAAGGCGCGGCTCGAGAAGGCGCCGCTCGATATCGATCATCCCTCCTGGGTCGAGGACGACCAGTTCGACATCGATCGCCACATCTTCCGCGCCAGCCTGCCGCAGCCGCGCGACCGCGCCACGCTCGAGCGCATCGTCGGCTGGATGCACGCCAAGCTCCTGAACCGCGCCCGGCCGCTCTGGGAGTTCTACGTGTTCGAGGGCATGAAGGACAACGAGGTCGGGCTCTATTCCAAGATGCACCATGCCGCCATCGACGGCGGCGCGGGCGCAGCCCTGACCAACATGATCTACGACATCTCGCCGATCCCCCGGAAGGTCGATCCGCCGACGGGGGGAGCCAAGCCCGGACAGGAGCCGCGCGACATCGCCGCGAACCTGCTCGATTCCTATCAGCAGCTCTTCACCCAGCCGCTCGACGCCTCGGCGGCCGCGAAGAACCTGCAACTGCCGCGCACCGGCAAGAGCGACATCGGCTCGATCCTGTTCGACAATGCGATGTACCAGATTGAAAGCGCCGTGCGCTTTGCCGGCAACATTCCGACCATGGTCAAGAGCGTCTCCGACGTGCTCGGCAAGATTTCCGATCCGAAATCCCGGGAAAGCCTCGCCAGCATGGTGTCGCCACCGACCATGCTGAACAAGACGATTTCCTCGGAACGCAGCTTTGCCGGCGTCTCGATCTCGCTGTCGCGTTCGAAGGCGCTCGCCAAGCAGGCCGGCGGCAAGCTCAACGACGTGGTGCTGGCGCTCGCCTCCGGTGTGGTCCGGCGCTATCTCCAGCAATATGGCACGCTCCCGGCGAAATCGCTGACCGCCGCCGTGCCGATCTCGTTGCGCGAGGAAGGCAACACCGAGGCCAACAACCAGGTGTTCGGCATGATCTGCTCGATCGCGACCAATGTCGACGATCCCAAGGCGCGGCTGGAGGCGATCATCGCGCAGTCGACCAAGTCCAAGGAGATGTCGCATCCGTTGCGGGCCCTGATGCCGCAGATTTCCAACATCTCGATGCTGGGCGCGCCGATGATGGTGCAGGTTCTCGCGCTGCTCTACAGCCGCTCGAACCTGTCGGATGTGCTGCCGCCGGCGGCCAACATCACGGTGTCCAACGTGCCGGGGCCGCGGCAGACGCTCTATGCCGCCGGTGCCGAGCTGCTGCACATCTTCCCGGTGTCGATCTCGACGCACGGACAGGCGCTCAACATTACCGTGCAGAGCTATCGCGACCAGCTCGATTTCGGCTTCATCGTCGGCGCCAACATCATTCCGCACGTGCAGGTGATGTGCGACATGCTGCCGGAGGAGTTTGCCGCGCTGGAAGCGGCCTACGCGCCGCCAGCGGCCGACATCAAGGGCGCTGCAGAGTAGGAATATTGCGATGATTGAAATGCCACCGCTCAAGTTCGTGCAGACGAACGGAATCCGCATGGGCTATTACGAGGCGGGCCCGGTCAGCGACAAGCCGCCGATGGTGCTGTGCCACGGCTGGCCCGAGCTCGCCTTCTCCTGGCGTCACCAGATCAAGGCGCTGAGCGAGGCCGGCATCCGGGTGATCGCGCCGGACCAGCGTGGCTACGGCGCAACCGACCGGCCCGAGCCGGTCGAGGCCTACGACATCGAGCACCTGACCGGCGACCTCGTCGGGCTCCTCGATCATCTGAATATCGACAAGGCGATCTTCGTCGGTCACGACTGGGGCGGCTTCATCGTCTGGCAGATGCCGTTGCGGCACCTCGAGCGGGTTGCGGGGGTGGTCGGCATCAACACGCCTCATACCAACCGGGCCTGGGCCGATCCGATCGAGCTCCTGCGCACGCGTTTCGGGGACAAGATGTACATCGTGCAATTCCAGGATCCCGCGCGCGAGCCCGATAGGATATTTGGCGATCGTGTCGAGCAGACCTTCGATGCGTTCATGCGCAAGCCGGCGCCGCGCCCGCCCGACGCGCCGGCAGAGGAAGTGGTTGCCGGCGTCGGCGCGTCGCCGCGGGTCAATCTGGCGTTTCCGCAAATGATCGCGGCCTATGACGCGAAGCACGATCCGCGCACGCCGATCCTGTCTCCGGAAGAGAAGAAGGTGTTTGTCGACAACTTCACCCGGACCGGCTTTACCGGCGGCATCAACTGGTACCGCAACATGTCGCGCAACTGGACGCGCGCCGAAGGACTCGATCATACGGTCCGCGTGCCGTCGCTGATGATCATGGCCGAGAACGACGCGGTGTTGCCGCCTTCTTCCGCCGACGGCATGGACAAGCTGATTCCCGATCTCGAAAAATATCTGGTCCGCGACAGCGGCCATTGGACGCAGCAGGAGAAGCCGGAAGAGGTCAGCGCCAAGCTGATCGAATGGCGTAGAAAGCGGTTTGGGTGACGACGCAGTCGTCGATGTAAATGAGACGTCATTCCGGGGCGCCCGAAGGGCGAACCCGGAATCTCGAGATTCCGGGTTCAATGCTGCGCATTGCCCCGGAATGACGCGGTCAGGGGGAAACGCACGTCAATGTCATCCAAGAACCGACTGGACCCGATCCCGCATCCGCCGACCAAGCCGGTGGTCGGCAACATGCTGTCGCTGGACTCGGCCGCGCCGGTGCAGCACCTGACGCGGCTTGCCAAGGAGCTGGGCCCGATCTTCTGGCTCGACATGATGGGCTCGCCGATCGTCGTCGTCTCCGGCCACGATCTGGTCGACGAGCTCTCCGACGAGAAGCGTTTCGACAAGACGGTGCGCGGCGCACTGCGGCGCGTGCGCGCGGTCGGCGGCGACGGCCTGTTCACGGCGGACACCAGGGAGCCGAACTGGAGCAAGGCGCACAACATCCTGCTCCAGCCCTTCGGCAACCGCGCCATGCAGTCCTATCACCCGAGCATGGTCGATATCGCCGAGCAGCTCGTCAACAAATGGGAGCGGCTCAACGCCGACGACGAGATCGACGTCGTCCACGACATGACGGCCTTGACGCTGGATACGATCGGCCTGTGCGGCTTCGAGTACCGCTTCAATTCCTTCTACCGGCGCGACTACCATCCCTTCGTCGAGTCGCTGGTGCGCTCGCTCGAAACCATCATGATGACGCGCGGCCTGCCGCTCGAGCAGTTTTGGATGCAGAAGCGCCGCAAGACCCTTGCCGAAGACGTCGCCTTCATGAACAAGATGGTCGACGAGATCATCGCCGAGCGCCGCAAGAGCGCGGAAGGGATCGACGACAAGAAGGACATGCTCGCCGCGATGATGACCGGCGTCGACCGCTCGACCGGCGAGCAGCTCGACGATGTCAACATCCGCTACCAGATCAACACCTTCCTGATCGCGGGGCACGAGACCACCAGCGGCCTGCTGTCCTACACGCTCTATGCGTTGCTCAAGCACCCGGACATTCTCAAGAAGGCCTATGACGAGGTCGACCGCGTCTTCGGCCCCGACGTCAACGCGAAGCCGACCTACCAGCAGGTCACGCAGCTCACCTACATCACGCAGATCCTGAAAGAGGCGCTGCGGCTGTGGCCGCCGGCGCCCGCCTACGGCATCTCGCCACTGAACGACGAAACCATCGGCGGCGGCAAGTACAGGCTCCGGAAGGGCACCTTCACCACCATCCTGGTGACCGCGCTGCATCGCGATCCCTCGGTCTGGGGGCCGAATCCGGATGCGTTCGATCCCGAGAATTTCAGCCGTGAAGCTGAGGCAAAACGGCCGATCAATGCCTGGAAGCCGTTCGGCAACGGCCAACGCGCCTGCATCGGCCGCGGTTTCGCCATGCACGAGGCCGCGCTCGCGCTCGGCATGATCCTGCAGCGCTTCAAGCTGATCGACCACCAGCGCTACCAGATGCACCTGAAGGAAACGCTGACGATGAAGCCGGAAGGCTTCAAGATCAAGGTGCGTCCGCGCGCCGATCGCGAGCGCGGGGCCTATGGCGGCCCCATCGCGGCCGCGGTTTCGGCGCCAAGGGCACCGCGCCAGCCGACGGCGCGGCCCGGCCACAACACGCCCATGCTGGTGCTCTACGGCTCCAACCTCGGCACCGCCGAGGAGCTCGCGACGCGCATGGCCGATCTCGCCGAGATCAACGGCTTTGCCGTGCATCTCGGGCCGCTCGACGATTACGTCGGCAAGCTGCCGCAGGAGGGGGGCGTGCTGATCATCTGCGCCTCCTATAACGGCGCGCCGCCCGACAATGCGACGCAGTTCGTCAAATGGCTCGGCGACGACTTGCCGAAGGATGCCTTTGCCAATGTGCGCTACGCCGTGTTCGGCTGCGGCAACAGCGACTGGGCCGCGACCTATCAATCGGTGCCGCGTTTCATCGACGAGCAATTGTCGGCGCATGGTGCACGCGCGGTCTTTCCGCGCGGGGAGGGCGATGCGCGCAGCGATCTCGACGGCCAGTTCCAGAAGTGGTTCCCGGCGGCCGCCCAGGTCGCGACCAAGGAATTCGGCATCGACTGGAATTTCACCCGCACGGCTGAGGACGACCCGCTCTACGCGATCGAGCCGGTGGCGGTGACCGCCGTCAACACCATCGTCGCCCAGGGCGGCGCTGTCGCGATGAAGGTTCTGGTGAACGACGAACTCCAGAACAAGCACGGGTCCAATCCGTCGGAGCGTTCAACGCGTCACATCGAGGTGCAGCTGCCGTCCAACATCACGTACCGCGTCGGCGATCATCTAAGTGTGGTGCCGCGCAACGATCCGACGCTGGTGGATTCTGTTGCCCGCCGTTTCGGCTTCCTGCCGGCCGACCAGATCAAGCTTCAGGTCACCGAGGGCCGCCGCGCGCAATTGCCGGTCGGCGCCGCCGTGTCGGTCGGCCGACTGCTCAGCGAATTCGTCGAGCTGCAGCAAGTGGCGACGCGCAAGCAGATCCAGATCATGGCCGAGCACACCCGCTGCCCCGTCACCAAACCGAAGCTGCTCGCTTTCGTCGGCGAGGAGGCCGAGCCGCTCGAGCGTTACCGCACCGAGATCCTGGCCAGGCGAAAATCGGTGTTCGACATGCTGCTCGAACACCCGGCCTGCGAATTGCCGTTCCACGTCTATCTGGAGATGCTCTCGCTGCTGGCGCCGCGTTATTATTCGATCTCATCCTCGCCGTCGGTCGATCCGGCGCGTTGCAGCGTCACCGTCGGCGTGGTCGAGGGGCCGGCCGCTTCCGGCCGCGGCACCTACAAGGGCATCTGCTCTAACTATCTCGCCAACCGGCGCGCGGGCGATGCGATCTACGCCACCGTGCGCGAGACCAAGGCCGGCTTCCGGCTCCCGGATGAGTCCTCCGTGCCGATCATCATGATCGGCCCGGGCACCGGACTTGCGCCATTCCGCGGCTTCCTCCAGGAGCGCACCGCGCGCAAGGCGAAGGGCGCCGCTCTCGGTCCGGCCATGTTGTTCTTCGGCTGCCGCCATCCCGACCAGGATTTTCTCTACGCGGACGAGCTGAAGGGGCTGGCGGCGAGCGGCATCACCGAGCTTTTCACCGCGTTCTCGCGTGCGGACGGACCGAAGACCTATGTGCAGCACCTGCTTGCCGCGCAGAAGGACAGGGTCTGGCCGCTGATCGAGCAGGGCGCGATCATCTATGTCTGCGGCGACGGCGGCAAGATGGAGCCCGACGTGAAGGCCGCGCTCGTCGCGATCCATCGCGAGAAGAGCGGCAGCGATGCAGCCACAGCTGCGCGCTGGATCGAGGAGATGGGCACGAACAACCGCTATGTGCTGGACGTCTGGGCGGGTGGATAAGGCGAGATGGTAGGGTGGGTTAGCCCTGCAGATGCGCGAAGCGCATCTGCTCGGCGTAACCCACCACTTCTGTCCAAGCGGAAAGTAAAGAGGTGGGTTACGCCTTCGGCTAACCCACCCTACGAATTGCGATCGTGCTAAACGTCACGCATGATTCCCTGGGAAAAGATCGATACCGCCAAGATCCCCGGCTCCGACGAGGAGCTCCGCCTGATGCGGCGGGGCAAGGAGTTCTCCATCAAGCTCGGCACCAACGAGCTGATGAACAACCGCCTGTCGGGTTCGGAGGCCGCACTCGCGACGCTCGCAGCGAAGCAGATCGAGAAGGTCGCAAAGCCCGTCGTTCTCATCGGCGGCCTCGGCATGGGCTTTACGTTGCGTGCGGCGCTCGCGGTGCTCGGGAGCAAGGCGAAGATCGTGGTCTCCGAGCTCGTGCCGGCGGTGGTCAGCTGGGCGCGCGGCCCGATGGCGGAGGTCTTCGGCGACAGCCTCGACGATCCCAGGGTGAGCATCCGGGAGACCGATGTTGGCGAAATCATCCGGGCGCAACGGTCGGCCTTCGACGCCATTCTCCTCGACGTCGACAACGGGCCGGAGGGGCTGACCCGGAAGGGCAATGACGCCCTCTACAATGCGAGCGGATTGAAGTCCGCGAAGGTGGCGCTGCGTCCGGGTGGCGTGCTCGCGGTCTGGTCGTCCGGACCCAACCCCGCCTTCACCAAGCGCCTCGGCAGCGCCGGCTTCGATGTCAACGAAGTCAACGTTCGCGCCACCGGAAGAGGCGGTGGCGCGCGCCATGTGATCTGGATGGCGAGGAAGAACTAGGCCGCTTGCACCGCCGGTTCTATCCGTCAGAACATCGTGTTGTTGTTCGCGGGATTTTCGGGGATGGGCTGAACGGCGTCCCAGTGCTCGACGATCTTGCCGTTCTCCAGCTTGAAGATGTCGACGATCGCGTTGCCTCTCGTGCCGGGCTCGCGAACCGCGTGAACGTGCAGGATGACGTAGTCGCCATCCACGAAGCTGCGCTTGATGTCGCTGTGCGAGTTCGGAAACTTCTCGCGCAGGAAGCCGATGAACTTCCGGAAGCCTTCCGGACCGTCGGCGGCGTTGGGATTGTGCTGGACGTAGCGGTCGCCGACATAGGCGAGGGCGGCATCGGCGTCCTTCTGATTGAGCCCCTTCTCGTAGAAAGCCAGCACCGCTTTGCGATTGGCTTCTTCTTGCGCGCTGGCGGCAATCGCGGCGGCGCTTGCGAGGGACAGCATGAGAGCTGAAGCGACGACCATTGCGGCCGAGCGGACGATGAGATGCATGTGAGCTCCGAGAGGCCGTAGCCCCTGTCTTGCGATTGAGGGAGGCCTGTATAGCTTTCGTGCCGGCTTGCGTTAAGAGAGTAACCGGCAGCTCACATGGTTACCGTCGGGAGACCGGACGCGCCGGCTTACGCCGCCTGCGCCGCCGCGCCATGCGCGTGCTTGTCGATGGCGCCGATGATCTCCGGCCAGAAGCGCATCGGCAGGGCATGGCCCATGCCGTCGATCATCAACAGCTTCGCGCCCGGAATTGAGTCTGCCGTGTCCTTGCCGCCCTCGGGACGGACCAGGGGATCGACGGTGCCGTGGATCACCAGCGTCGGCGTCCTCACGCCGCGCAGCCGCTCCTTGCGGCTGCCGGAGGCGAGCACGGCGCGGAGCTGTCGGCCGACGCCGGCCGGATTGAGCCCGCGCGCAAACACGCGCTCGGCACGATCAGGATCGAGCGCTTCCTCTTCCGGAAAGGAGCCGGCGCGCAGCACCTTCCAGGTCTGGCCGAAGCGGACCATGAACTCCTCCTTGCTCTGCGGCGGCGGCGCCATCAGCATGGCAGAGGCCTCGCGTGTCGGCGGCGGCACGCGCGGATTGCCTGTCGTCGACATGATCGAGGTGAGCGAGCGCACGCGCTCGGGAAACGACAGCGTCACCTCCTGCGCGATCATGCCGCCCATGGAAGCCCCCACCAGATGCGCCGACTTGATGCCAAGCGCATCCATCAGGCCGACCGTGTCCTTTGCCATGTCGATCAGCTTGTAGGTTGCGGCCACGGGAATTTTGAGGAAGCGCAGCTTCAAGAGCTCGAGCGGCGTCAGCCGCTTGCCGCCCGTCAGATGGCTCGACTTGCCGATGTCGCGATTGTCGAAGCGGATCACGCGAAAACCGTGCACGGCGAGCTGCTCGCAGAACGCATCGTCCCAATGGATCATCTGCGCCCCGAGCCCCATGATCAGCAGCAGCGGCTCGGCATTGTCGTTGCCGAAGATCTCGTAGCAGATGTCGATGCCATTGGCGCGGATGGTCTGGGGCGGCTGATGGGCGGTCACGGATGCGTTCCCTCTCTGCTGGTCAATGCTGTATCGCACGGTTTCCCGCCGCAATGAAAGTCGCGTGCGCGACATCGAGCCGCCGCTTGCCGGTTGACCGGCACCTTGCAACGGTGTGGTATGGCAAAAAAGAAGGGCATCGCAGCTCTCGATACCAGGAGGACGCCGATGACCGACAAGATCAACGACCCCGTCGCCATGTGGCAGAAGATGGTTGGCGAGATGGAAAAGGGGTTCAACTCCTTCGCCAATCAGGCCATGTCGTCGCCCGAGTTTTCACAGGCCATGAATCGGGCCGGCGGCGTTGCTGCAGGTGCTCAGAAGCAGCTCGGTGAGCTCATGGAAAAATATCTGGTTTCCATGAACCTGCCGAGCCGCGAGCAGGTCACCGGCCTTGCCGAGCGGTTGCAAGCCATCGAAGGCCAGATCGGTGAGATCAAGTGGATGCTGAACCAGATGGCGGCAGGTTCCGGCATATCTCAGGGCTTCGATACGGCATTGCGACCGCCGCGCACCAAGCGCCCGCCGTCCGAGGGAGAGCAGACATGAATGCTGCCCCCGCACTAGATTTCGCATCGATCCCGGATCGCATCCAGTCCGAGGTGCAGCGCGCAATCCAGCGCAGCATCAAGGGCGTCGAATATTTCTCGACGTCGGGCCCTTCGCTTGGTTCGACTCCGAAGGATGTGCTGCATTCGCGCGGCACCATGAGCCTTTATCACTACCGGCCGATGTCGGACGAGATCTACCGCGTGCCGGTCTTGATCGTGATGGCGACCACCAATCGCGGCTACATCCTCGATCTCGTGCCTGGCCAGAGCTTCATCGAATTCCTGCTCAAGCGCGGCTACGACGTCTACATGCTGGACTGGAGCGCGCCGCGGCCGGAGGAGAAGAGTCTGCGCATGGAGGACTATGTCCTCGACTTCATCCCGGACTGCGTCCGACGCGTACAGCAGGATTCCGGCGAGCAGGACGTCTCCGTGATCGGCTATTGCTTCGGGGGCGTCCTGTCGTTGCTCTACGGCTCGATCTTCAAGGACGGGCCGATGAAGAATTTGATCTGCTTCACCACGCCGATCGACTTCCGCGAGATGAAGCTGTTCTCGAATTTCTCCGACCGCCGCTATTTCGACGTCGACCGTCTCGTCGACAGCGTCGGCAACGTGCCGCCGGAGATGATCTTGTCGTCGTTCGAGATGCTGCGGCCGGCTTCGCGCACCGTGAGCCAGATCCAGCTTTGGGAGAACATCTGGAACGACGAGTTCGTGAAGTCGTACCGCATGTTCGACCGCTGGGCGACCGACACGCTGCCGCTTGCGGGCGAGTATTTCCGCGCCATCACCAAGGACCTGATGTGGGACAACAAGCTGTTCAACGACAACATGTCGGTGGGTGGCCGCGCGGCGAAGCTCGAAAACATCAAGGTGCCTATCCTGCACGCGGTCGCCGAGCACGATCACATCGTGCCGTATGAGGCCGCAAAACATCTGATCGCGAAGATCGGATCCGACGACAAGGAAGAGGTGATGCTGAAGGGCGGTCACGTCTCGCTCGTCGCCGGTGCCAACGCTGTGAAACGGCTGTGGCCGAAACTGGACTCCTGGCTGGGGAAGAGATCGACATGAGCGAGCAGCGTTCCTATCCGCGTCACGTCAAGACCGATGCCGGCGATATTGAGATCCGCCTGATGTCGCCCGCGGACGAAGCCGCGGTGCTTGCCTTCGGCAAGGGCCTGCCGACCCACGATCTGTTGTTCCTGCCGCGCAATATCAGCGAGCCGAAGGTGCTGTCGGCCTGGGTCAAGGAGATCGAGCGTGGTGCGATCACGAGCCTGCTCGCGGTCAGAGGCGGCACGGTCGTCGGCTGCGGCACGCTGGTGCGCGATCCGCATTCCTGGTCGCCCCATGTCGGCGAGATCCGCATGGTGGTCTCGGTCGACGTGCGCGGAAAGGGGGTAGGGCGGGCGCTGTCTCAGGAGACCTTCGCGCTCGCGCTTGGTGCCGGCCTGGAAAAGCTCTCGGTCCAGATGACGGTGGATCAGCAGGCGGCGATTGCCCTGTTCGAGAGCCTCGGCTTCAAGGCCGAGGCGCTGCTGCGGGACCATGTCCGGGATGTCGACGGCAAGACCCACGACATCGTCGTGCTCGGCCACAACGTCGCGCAGGTCCAGGCGCAGATGGAGGCTTACGGCTTGCCAGGCGCCGTCCAGCACTAGAAAGCGCCACCCAGCACTAGAGCCGCCGCCCCGAGCTGCGGCCAGGACCCTTCCTGACCAGGGAGGCACCATGTTGCCTTCGGTTAAGGCTGTTCACGATTTCGTGATATCGCAGTGCAATACGAATATTGCATCGCACAATTAACTATGCCATATAAGCCGTGCCCCGGGCCAATGAGGACGGGGTGAGCCCATAGCTCAAACCAATGAGGATGGAGAGAACCCCATGACCACTGAAACCAACACCGCTTTCGAGGGCTTCAAGGACGCTTTCAAGAACATCCAGAACCTGGAAGTTCCCGAGGCCGCCCGCGAGTTCGTCAAGAAGTCCGCCAACACCGCCAAGGACCGTGCTGCCGAGGTGTTCGCTGGCTCCGAGCGCGTGACCGCCGCCGTCGAGAACGCGGTGACCGAGTCCGTCACCGAGGCCGGCAAGATCAGCCGCAACATCCAGCAGGCGATCTACGAGGACGCCGAGGCGTTCTTCTCGGGCATCGACAAGCTTGCCTCCGCCAAGTCGGTCAGCGAAGCCGTCGAGATCCAGTCGAGCCTGCTCCGCGCCCGCGGCGAAGTGTTCGTCTCGCGCGCCAAGGCGACCGCCGACTATTTCGGCAAGCTCGCCGCCAACGGCGCGAAGTCCGCTCAGGACAACTTCGCCAAGGTCTACAACAAGACCGCCTGATCTGGCGTCCTGCGACGACAAACTGAAATTTGAGGCCCGCTTCGGCGGGCCTTTGTTTTTGCACTGCCGTCATTGCGAGCCACCGGGTCCGCGCGAAGCGCGGCCCGATGACAGGCTCCGCGAAACAATCCAGAGTCTTTCCGCGGAGACAGACTGGATTGCTTCGCTTCGCTCGCAATGACGGGTACTGTGATCGAGTGATGACTCCCCCCGCCACCTTCTCCGTCGACACTCCCGGCGATACCGAACGCGCGGCTGAGCTGCGCCGCGTCAAGGCGCTGGCGACGCTGGTGCTGGTCGCGACGCTTGTCCTGTTCGTCGTGGCGAAATGGCTTGTGCCCGTGCATCCCGTGTTCGGCTTCGTCGCGGCCTTCGCGGAAGCTGCGACCATCGGAGGGCTGGCCGACTGGTACGCGGTGGTCGCGCTGTTCAAGCGGCCGCTCGGCCTGCCGATCCCGCACACCGCGATCATCCAGAGCAATCAGGCCCGCATCGCCGACAAGCTCGGCGAGTTCATCCAGGTGCATTTCCTCGAGGCCGGCCCGGTGGAGGCCAAGCTGAAGGAGATCGATTTCGGCTCTTTCGTCGCCGACTGGCTGCGCGACCGCAAGCGCAGCGATGATCTGGCGCGCTTCGCGCTGCGCCTTCTGCCGGAGGCCGTCTCCGCGACGGAAAGCTCGGGTCTGATGACCTTCATCATTCGCCGCATGTCCTCGCAGCTTCAGGCGATCGACCTTGCTCCGCTCGCCGCCGGCACGCTGCGCGGCTTCGTGGCGGAGGGGCGGCACCAGATCCTGTTCGACGATCTCCTGCGCGTGATGCACGAGACGCTGAACCAGAAGGAGACGATGGCGATGATCCGCGAGAAGGTGCGCGCGGAGTTGCCGACCCTGCTCAGGCTCTATCGCGCCGACAAGTTTCTGGTGAACAAGATCGTGTCGTCCGCCACCGCCTTCTTCAATGAAGTGCGCAGCGATCCCAAACATCCGTTCCGCGGCGAGTTCGACCGCATGGTGCTGAGTTTCGTCGACCGGCTCGGTACCGACCAGGCCTATATCGACCGTATCGACGGATTGAAGCGCGATCTGCTCGCCCGGCCCGAGCTCGCCGATCTCGCCCGCACGGTCTGGGCCAACACGCGCTCCTTCATCGAGCGCAGCGCGAGCGGCGAGACGCAGGTGCTTCAGCATCATCTCGCCGGCATGTTCGTCGCCGCGGGAGAAGCGCTCGCCGGCGATGCCGAATTGCGCGGCGAGATCAACAAGGGCCTGGTGGCGGTGCTGCGCAGCTTCGTCGCGGACCAGAAGAGCGGCGTCTCTACTTTCATCTCCGACCAGGTCAAGGCGTGGGACATGGCGCAGCTGATTTCGCTGATCGAAATCAACATCGGCCGTGACTTGCAATACATCCGCTTCAACGGTTCGCTGATCGGCGGGCTCGCAGGTCTTGCGCTTTACTCCGTAGAATTCCTGCTTCGATGGTTGTGACTTTTGCGTCACGGACGCCGGCATTCACGCGCGGGCCTATTGTCGCCTCGCGTTTCGCCCGCTTGAATGTCGGGAACCGGCCGCCTAGCTGATTCATGTTGCGCTGCGGAACATTCAAGAAGCCGGCGTATTGGAATTCATGCCCATCTGCCGGCATCGTGGCCGGCGCCTTCTCCAGGGGACCCATTGATGACCGCTACTGCCCAGACGCTGCGTCCGCCGTCCCGTACTCTGATGTTCCTGGAAGGGCGCGCGATCCACGAGTTCGGCGCATTCCTCGGCGCGCTGCCGCTGCTGAGCCTCGCGCCGCGTGGCGACGGGCATCCGGTGCTGGTGTTGCCGGGCCTCGTGGCCTCCGACGCGTCCACCCGCGCGCTGCGCACGTTTCTGACCAGCAAGGGCTACGCGGTGAGCGGCTGGCGCCAGGGCCGCAACTACGGCCTGCGCGACGGCGTCCAGCATGCGATGGTCGACCTGGTCCATGAGCTCAGCGACACGCATGGCCGCAAGATCAGCCTGGTCGGCTGGAGCCTCGGCGGCCTTTATGCGCGCCAGCTCGCCAAGATGATGCCCGAGCGCGTGCGCCAGGTGATCACGCTCGGCAGCCCCTTCGCGGGCGATCCCCGTTCGACCAATGCCTGGCGCGTGTATGAGTGGGCGAGCGGGCGGAAGTCCGACGAGGTCGATCCCGAGTTCGGAGGCGAACTTGCGGTCGCGCCGCCGGTGCCGACCACCGCCATCTTCAGCCGCACGGATGGCGTTTGCGCCTGGCAGGGCTGCATGGAGAAGTCGGGCGCCGAGACCGAGAGCATCGAAATCGAGAGCAGCCATTGCGGCATGGGTCATCATCCCGCAGCGGTCTATGCGGTCGCCGACCGCCTCGCGCAGAAGGAAGGCCAGTGGCGGCCGTTCGACCGCAGCGGCTGGCGCAGCATGGTCTATCCCGATCCGCACAGGTAGGCGGGCCTGCATGGTTCGAGACGCGCGGCTTTTGCCGCGCTCCTCACCATGAGGGTTGAGAGCAGGTGACGCCGCGCGAAGGCGGTTAGACCTCATCCTGAGGAGGCGCGAAGCGCCGTCTCGAAGGATCGAGCCCAGCTCTCCATTGTCGTTCCCGTCCATTGTCGCGCCCGCATCAAACGCGCTATGCCTCGGGCATGGCGCATCCGCTCTCCCGCATCATCGATCAGCTCAAGCGCGAGCCGTCCCGCACCGGCTCCATCGTCATCACCGTGTTCGGCGATGCCATCGTGCCGCGTGGCGGCTCGGTGTGGCTCGGCACGCTGCTGGAATTCTTCGACGGCCTGGACATCGACAGCGGCGTGGTGCGTACCGCGATGTCGCGGCTCGCGGCTGATGGCTGGCTGACACGCGAAAAGGTCGGTCGCAACAGTTTCTATCGGCTGGCCGACAAGGGCAGCCAGACATTTGAAGCTGCCACGCGGCATATCTACGATCCGCCGCCATCTGATTGGACCGGGCGCTTCGAACTGCTCCTGATCGGCAATGGTGAGGATCGCGACGCCTCGCGCGAGGCGCTCCGCAATGCTGGCTTCGGCAGTCCGCTGCCGGGCGTCTGGGTCGCGCCATCAGGCGTGCCGGTGCCGGAGGAGGCCGCAGCTGCCATCCGTCTCGAAGTCTCGGCCGAGGATGACAGCGGCCGCCGCCTGCTCAGCGCGAGCTGGCCGCTGAAGCGCACTGCGGATGCCTATCTGAAATTCATGAAGACCTTCGAGCCGCTTCGCGCCGCAATCGACCGCGGTACGGATCTGTCCGACGCCGACGCCTTCACCGCGCGCATTCTCCTGATCCACCATTATCGTCGCGTCGTGCTGCGCGATCCACTGCTGCCCGAAGGCCTGCTGCCCGCGGACTGGCCGGGCAGGGCGGCTCGCGAGCTCTGCGGCGAGATCTATCGCGCGCTGCTAGCTCCGTCCGAACAATGGCTTGATGGCCATGGAACCAATGAGAAAGGCGCGCTGCCGCCGGCCCGGAAGCTCCTGGAAAGGAGATTTGAGGCCTGATCTATATGTTACAGAAATATCTTGCATGACGTAATTTTTGTTATATATTGCCTCCCAATAAAACGGGAGGACGCGCATGTATACCCAGGCGCTGAACACGGCCGAGACCGACGATCGCGGTCTTGAGGACGCGACCAGGGCCGCGCAGTTCCAGGCGCGCATCGATGCCGAGGAGCGCATCGAGCCGAACGACTGGATGCCGGCGGCCTATCGCAAGACGCTCACTCGCCAGATCTCCCAGCACGCCCATTCCGAAATCGTCGGCATGCTGCCCGAAGGCAACTGGATCACGCGCGCGCCGACCTTGCGCCGCAAGGCCGCGCTGCTCGCCAAGGTGCAGGACGAGTGCGGCCACGGGCTCTATCTCTATGCCGCCGCCGAGACGCTCGGCACCTCGCGTGAAGAGCTGGTCGACGCCATGCTCGCAGGGAAAGCAAAGTATTCCTCGATCTTCAACTACCCGACGCTGACCTGGGCCGATATCGGCACCATCGGCTGGCTGGTCGACGGCGCCGCGATCATGAACCAGATCCCGCTGTGCCGTTGTTCCTACGGCCCCTATGCGCGCGCGATGATCCGCGTCTGCAAGGAAGAATCCTTCCACCAGCGCCAGGGCTACGAGATCATGCTGACGCTGTGCCGCGGCTCGGACGAGCAGAAGGCGATGGCGCAGGACGCGCTGGACCGCTGGTGGTGGCCGGTGCTGATGATGTTTGGCCCGCCGGATGCGACGAGCCAGCACAGCGACACCTCGACGAAGTGGAAGATCAAGCGCTTCTCCAACGACGAGCTGCGCCAGAAATTCGTCGATGCCACCGTGCCGCAGGCGCAATATCTCGGCCTCACCATTCCCGATCCCGGCATGATTCAGGATGCGGAAGGCCACTGGCGCTACAGCGAGATCGACTGGACCGAGTTCAAGCAGGTGCTCGCAGGCAACGGCCCGTGTAACCGCGATCGGCTCGCCGCGCGCCGCAAGGCGCATGACGAGGGCGCCTGGGTGCGCGAGGCGGCAGCTAGCTACGCCGCGAAGCGCGCGCAGCGCCAGACGGCGCAAGCCGCGGAATAGGGAGATCATGATGGCCACGCCGAACACGCCGCTGTGGGAAGTCTTCATCCGCAGCCGCAACGGGCTCGCGCACAAGCATGTCGGCTCGCTGCATGCGAGCGACGCCACCATGGCCCTGCAGGCCGCCCGCGACATCTACACCCGCCGCGGTGAGGGCCTGTCGATCTGGGTCGTCCCCTCCACCGCGATCACCGCGAGCGACCCCGCCGAGAAGGGCATGATGTTCGAGCCGGCGGAATCGAAGATCTACCGGCATCCGACCTTCTACGAGGTGCCCGAGGAAGTGGGGCATATGTAACGCTCTCTCCCCTCATGGTGAGGAGCCGCGAAGCGGCGTCTCGAACCATGAAGGCCGGTAAACCTGCGGCCATCCTTCGAGGCGGCGCTTCGCGCCTCCTCAGGATGAGGTCGGAACAAGTGGCAAGATGGATAGGACAGATGCCCGTTGCCAACATTGAGGTCGCCGAAACGCCGCTGGTGCTCTACGCGCTGCGCCGCGCCGACGATGCGCTGATCCTCGGCCATCGTCTGTCGGAATGGTGCGGACATGCGCCGATGATGGAAGAGGACATGGCGCTCTCCAACATCGCGCTCGACCTCATCGGCCAGGCCCGCGAGCTCTACAGCTATGCCGCCAAGGCTGAAGGCAAGGATAACGACGAGGACAAGCTCGCTTACCTGCGGGACGTCAGGCAGTACCGCAATCTGCTGCTGGTCGAGCAGCCCAACGGCGACTTCGCCCGGACCCTGGTGCGGCAGTTCTTCTATTCCGCCTTCGCCGACCTGTATTGGCGGGCGATGACGGCCTCGCATGATCCGACGCTTGCGGCGATTGCCGCCAAGTCGGAGAAGGAGAGCGCCTACCACCTGCGCCATGCCTCGGAATGGATCATCCGGCTCGGCGACGGTACGGACGAGAGCCATCAACGCGCGCAGGCTGCGATCGATCACCTCTGGGCCTTCACCGGCGAGATGTTTGCCGTCGACGACGGCGAGCGCGCCCTGATCCACGCAGGTATCGCCATCGATCCCGGCACCTTGCGTGGCCGCTGGCTGACGACGCTCTCCAATGTGGCCGGTGAAGCAACACTCACGCTGCCACAGAACGACTGGATGCAGCAGGGCGGCCGCGCAGGCCGCCACAGCGAGCATCTCGGCCACCTCCTGTCCGAGCTGCAATCGATGCAGCGCACCTTCCCGGGGCTGACATGGTGACGGTGCTCGAACGCGACAACGAGCTGCGCCGGCGCGCGTGGGATGCCGCGGCGAGCGTGGTCGATCCGGAAATCCCGGTGCTGACCATTGCCGATCTCGGCGTGCTCCGCGATGTCGTTGTCGATGGCGATCATGTCGAGGTCGCGATCACGCCGACCTATTCGGGCTGCCCGGCCATGAACATGATCGCGTTCGAAATCGAGGTTGCGTTGGAACGCGCCGGCTTCCGCCGTCCAAGGGTACGCACGGTGCTGTCGCCGGCCTGGACGACGGAGTGGATGAGCGAGGAGGGCCGCCGCAAGCTGAGCGCCTACGGCATAGCACCGCCGCAAGCCTCGAACTCACGCCGCGCGCTGTTCGGCGACCAGGCCGTCGCGTGCCCGCAATGCGGCTCCGGCAATACCGAGCTCCTGTCTGAATTCGGCTCGACCTCCTGCAAGGCGCTCTGGCGCTGCAAGGCCTGCCGCGAACCCTTCGATTATTTCAAGTGTCATTGATCATGTCAGCAGCCGCACCGCGCTTCCACCGCCTGACCGTCAACGACCTCCGCCGCGAGGCGTCGGACGCCGTCTCGATGACCTTTGCGGTCCCCGGCGAACTCGCTGGCGACTACAGTTTCACGCCCGGCCAGTATCTCACGCTCCGCACCATGCTGGATGGCGAGGAGGTCCGCCGCTCCTACTCGATCTGCTCCGGCCCCGACGATGGCGAGATCCGCATTGCCGTGAAGAAGATCGACGGTGGCGCATTTTCGAACTGGGCCGCGGATGAACTCAAATGCGGCGACGAACTCGACGTCATGACGCCGACCGGACGCTTCGGCGCGGTCCCGCCGGCGGACAGCGGACGCATCCATGTCGGCTTTGCCGCAGGCTCCGGCATCACGCCGATCCTGTCGATCGTGAAGGGCATCCTCGCGCGCGAGCCGGACAGCCGCTTCTTCCTGTTCTACGGCAATCGTGCGACCGACAACATCATGTTCCTGGAGGCGCTCGAGGAGCTCAAGGATCGCTTCATCGACCGCCTTTCGATCTTCCACGTCATCTCCGGTGAGGAACAGGACATCCCGATCCTGCATGGCCGGCTCGACGGCGACAAGGTGAGGGTGCTGCTGCGCTCCCTGGTCCCGGCGGGAAGCGTCGATCATGTCTTCATCTGCGGTCCATCAGGCATGAGCGAGGACATCGAGGCGACCTGCCGCGATCTCGGCATCGTGGAGGAGCGTATCCATGTGGAGCGCTTTGTCTCCGAATTCGGCGGCAAGCCGCGACCGAAGAAGATCGTTGCGCCCGACGCGCCGCCGAAGGCGATGGCCTCGCTGATCATCGACGGCAAGCGCCGCGACGTGCCGGTTGCCGAGGACGAGGCGATCCTCGACGCTGCGCTACGCGCCGGCGTCGATCTGCCCTTCGCCTGCAAGGGCGGCATGTGCTCGACATGCCGCGCCAAGCTGGTCGAGGGCGAGGCGCCGATGGACCTCAACTATTCGCTGGAGCCGTGGGAGTTGAAGGCCGGCTTCGTCCTGACCTGCCAGGCAAAGCCATCGTCGGAGCGGGTCGTGGTCGATTACGATCACGTTTGACAGTCATGGCCAGGCAGCAGACCATGATGGGTAAGCATATGGCCGGGAGAAGCGCGTGAACGTCAAAGCCAGCCTGTCGCCCGAAGATATTGCCCGCGCCTGTGCCGACGCCATGTGGGCGGAGGACGATGCTTCCAAAGGGCTCGGCATGGAGATCGTCGAGATCGGCCCGGGCTTCGCAACGCTGGCGATGAACGTGCGGCCAGACATGGTCAACGGCCAGCGCATTGCCCATGGCGGCTTCATCTTCACGCTCGCCGATTCCGCCTTTGCCTTTGCCTGCAATTCGCACAATGAACGTGTCGTGGCGGCGCAGGGCCAGATCACCTTCATCAAGCCGGGCAAGCTCGGTGACCGCCTCGTTGCAAAAGCGCGCGAGATCAGCCGTGGCGGACGCTCCGGCATCTACGACGTGCGCGTGACAGTGGGCGACACCGTCGTCGCGGAGTTCCGCGGGCATTCACGTGTCATTCCCGGCACGTGGCTGCCGGCGGAAGAACAGCAATAAAACCGACAAGAAGAACAAACCAATGATGTGGGGAAACGAGGATGGCTCTGACGAGGCTCAAGGAAGGTGGCAACACCTATAGCGCCGAGATGGACGCGCATGAGCGCGCGTCGCGCGACGAGATCATGGCACTGCAGACCCAGCGGCTGGCCTGGTCGCTGAAGCACGCCTACGACAACGTCGCGCATTATCGCAAGGCCTTCGACAAGGCCGGCGTGCATCCGTCGGATTTTCGCGAACTCTCCGATCTCGCTAAATTCCCGTTCACGGTGAAGACGGACCTCCGCGACAATTATCCGTTCAACATGTTCGCCGTGCCTCGGGAAAAGCTGGTGCGCGTGCATGCCTCGTCCGGCACGACGGGCAAGCCGATCGTGGTGGGCTATACGCAACGCGACATCGACACCTGGTCGGACGTGATGGCGCGCTCGATCCGCGCCGCCGGCGGCCGCACCGGCATGATCATCCACAATGCCTATGGATATGGTCTGTTCACCGGTGGGCTTGGGGTGCACTACGGCGCCGAAAAGCTCGGCTGCACCGTGGTGCCGATCTCCGGCGGCATGACCGAGCGGCAGGTGCAGCTCATCAACGACTTCAGGCCCGACATCATCACGGTGACGCCGAGCTACATGCTGGCGATCCTCGACGAGTTCAAGCGCCAGAAGCTCGACCCGCGCCAGTGCTCGCTCAAGGTCGGCATCTTCGGGGCCGAGCCCTGGACCAATGCGATGCGGGGCGAGATCGAGGACGCCTTCGACATGGACGCGACCGACATCTATGGCCTCTCCGAAGTGATCGGCCCCGGCGTCGCGCAGGAGTGCATCGAGACCAAGGACGGCCTGCACATCTGGGAGGACCATTTTTATCCGGAGGTGATCGACCCCGAGACCGGCGCGGTGTTGTCCGACGGGGAGAAGGGCGAACTGGTCTTCACCTCGCTCACCAAGGAAGCGTTTCCGGTGATCCGCTATCGCACCCGCGACCTGACGCGGCTGCTGCCGGGTACGGCGCGGCCGGGCATGCGGCGGATGGAGAAGGTGACGGGCCGTTCGGACGACATGATCATCCTGCGCGGGGTCAACCTGTTCCCGACCCAGATCGAGGAGGTGCTGCTCGCGACCGACTGGTGCGGCGGCCACTTCGTCCTGGAGCTGACCCGCGAAGGCCGCATGGACGAGCTCACCATCATCGCCGAGGCTCGGCCCGAGAGCTGGGACGGTCGGGGGCTGGTCGATCACGCCGACCGCATCTCGACCCACATCAAGAACACCATCGGCATCAGCTCCAGGGTGCAAGTGGTCGCGCCGGCCACGCTGGAGCGCTCGCTCGGCAAGGCCAAGCGCCTCTACGACAAGCGGCCGAAGGATTGACTTGGCCGCCCCCAAAGGCGACAAGGCCCGCGAGAAATCGTGGGTCTTTCGATGTCGTCAGCCGATAGCAAAACCGCCGAAGCGCGATGCGTGCGCCTCAATGCCAAGGCCGAGAACGCTGCCGCGGTTGCGCCGGTGATCGAACGCCATGCGCTCGCGCGCGGTCCGAACGATCTGTTGATCGAGGTGAAGGCTGCCGCCGTCAATCCGTCCGACGTGAAGGCCGCGACCGGACTGATGCCCTATGCCGTGTTCCCGCGCACGCCGGGCCGCGACTACGCCGGCGTGGTGATTGACGGGCCGGCCGGCACAATGGGGCGCGAAGTGTTCGGCTCCTCCGGCGATCTCGGAATCCGCCGCGACGGCACCCACGCCAGTCATCTCGTCGTCGGGGCCGACGCCGTGGTGGAGAAGCCGAAGACGGTGTCCTGGGAGGAGGCCGCCGGCATCGGCGTGCCCTTCGTCACCGCGATGGAAGGCTTTCGCCGCGCCGGCATTCCAAAGCCCGGTGAAACCGTGCTGGTGTTCGGCGTCAACGGCAAGGTCGGTCAGGCCGCGGTGCAGATCGCGACCTGGCAGGGCGCGCGCGTCATCGGCGTGGTGCGCAAGGCGGAAGCCTATGAGGGCCATGCCAATGCGGCCATCGAGGTCATCGACGCCTCCGCAAACGATGTCGCCACCCGCGTGCGCGAATTGACCGGCGGCAAGGGCGCCGACATCGTGTTCAACACGGTCGGGGATCCCTATTTCCAGGCCGCGCACAAGTCGCTCGCACTGCGCGGCCGCCAGATCCTGATCGCCGCGATCGATCGCATCGTGCAGTTCAACATCCTCGAATTCTACCGGGGGCAGCACACCTATGTCGGCATCGACACGCTCGGGCTGTCCTCGGCTGCAACCGGCGCGGTGCTGCGTGACCTCGGTCCCGGTTTTGCGAGCGGGCACCTGAAGCCATTCCCGATCAATGCCAATGCCGTCTATCCGCTGGAGCGCGCCAGGGAGGCCTACGTCGCCGTCGCCGGTTCGTCTCGCGATCGGGTGATCCTGAAACCGTGACCATGGAGTCCACCCAGCTCGTCATCCTGGCCGGCCTCGTCATTGGCCTCGTCTACGGCGCCGTCGGCCTGCTGAGCGGGTTCTGCCTGATGAGCAGCATGCGCGGCTGGCTGGCCGAGGGAGACGGGCGGCTGGTGCGGACCTATGCGCTGGCGATCGCCGTCGCGATCGCCGCGAGCCAGTTCCTCACCGGCAACGGCATGATCGATCTCGGCAAGTCGATCTACCTGCAACAGACCTTCTCAGTGCCGGTGCTGTTCCTCGGCGGCCTGCTGTTCGGCTACGGCATGGTGCTGTCGAACGGCTGCGGCTCGCGGGCGCTGGTGCTGCTCGGTCGCGGCAATCTCCGTTCCTTCGTAGTCGTGATCGTGCTCGCCATCGCCGCGCAGATGACGCTCAAGGGCCTGATCGCGCCGGCGCGCATTGCGCTGGTCCAGGCCTCGCAGACGACTGTCAACGCGAATTCGCTGCCGTCACTGTTGGCGACGCTCGGCCCCGGTGAACCGGTCTCTCGCGCGCTGGCTGCTGCCACAATTGTCGTTGCGCTGATCCTGTTTGCTTTCGCGCACCCGACGTTCCGGCGTTCGCCCGGCCAGATTGCAGCAGGTGTCGTTGTCGGCCTGCTGGTGGCCAGCGGCTGGTTCGTCACCGGCTATGTCGGTGCGGATGATTTCAACCCTGTGCCGGTGACGTCGCTTACCTTCATCGCGCCGATCGCGGACGCGCTGCAATACGCCATGCTCTCGACCGGGCTGACGCTCAATTTCGGCATCGCGACGGTCGCCGGCGTCTTTGCGGGCAGTCTGGCGACGGCGCTCGCCACAGGCCGCTTCCACCTCGAAGCTTATTCGTCGCCGCGCCACATGCTGCGCTCGGCCGGTGGCGCCGCGCTGATGGGGATCGGCGGCGTGATGGCATTTGGCTGCTCGATCGGGCAGGGGCTCACCGGCGTGTCGACGCTCGCTCTGGGCTCGTTCGTCGCGGTCGCCGGCATCCTGCTCGGCACGGCGGCGGGCTTGCGCGGCGCACTGCGGGTTCAGCCGCTCGCAGTAGCCTGAGTGCGCAGCAGCCGGTCGCCCAGCGTGGCAAGGCCAATGCCGGTGACGATCAGTGCGGCAGCGATCGCAAGACTCATGTCGATCGGCTCGCCCAGGAGGATCGCCGCGCTGGCGATGCCGACCAGCGGCGTTCCGGTGGTGCCGAGTGCCGTCGTCAAGGCCGAGATACTCTTGTTGACCATCGACATCGCCCAATAGGCCAGCGCTGTTCCGATCAGGCCCGAATACAGGAACAGCAGCACGAGCCGCCACGACCACTCCGCGTGCGGCAGGCCCTCGACGACGAGCGCGCTGACCGACAGCACGATCGTCGCCGCGAGCACCTGCCAGATCAGAAGCTGGAGCGGCGAGGCGATCCAGCGGTGCGCGCGGATATAGATGATGTTCGCCGCCCAGGAGATCGCGGCCAGGATGACCATGCCGGCGCCGAGCATGACGCTGCTGTTGGTCCAGTCGATCGAGGTGGGGTTCAGGATCACGGCTAGGCCGATCAGTCCGAGCAGGGCACCGGCGAGTTTTGGCGCGGTCAGCGTGTCCTTCCCCAGCAATGGCGCGGCGATCGCGACCCAGAGCGGCGTGGTGTAGCCGAGCACGATGGCCTTGCTCGCAGGCAGGAAGCGCACACCGGCAGCAACAAGGACCGAAAACACCGTCATGTGCAGCAGTGCCACGCTGAGGACCACGGGAATGTCGCGCCGCTCCGGGATCACCAGATTGTTGCTAGATCCGAGGATCACGAACAATGCAGCCAGCGCGATCCAGCTCCGGATCGCTGACGTCCACAGCGGGGGGAGGAACTGGACAAGCTGCTTCGTCACCGACCAGTTCACGCCCCAGGCCAGCACGACGATCAGGAACAGGCCGATGGCCGCGCGCGGGGAGAGGGGGTTCATTGCAGAATCCTTGAAGCAGTGCGGTACGCGGGATAGCATCCTGGCTGGCACCTGAAAAAGTGCCAGATGGGAAAGGAATAAGGTGCCAGTTTCGGAAGCCATGATCTCCGCACTGATCGACCTGAGGAGGGTCGATGAGGAGGGGCTGGTGGCCCAGCTGACGGGCCAGCTCCGAGCCTTGATCGCAACCGGCCGCCTCGGCAAAGGCCTCGCGCTGCCATCGAGCCGACGGCTTGCGAGCGATCTCGGCGTCTCGCGCAACACCGTCACCTATGCGTTCGAGCAGCTTGAGGCGGAGGGATATCTCGAGGCCTCGCACGGCCGTCGTCCCGTGGTGACGGTCGACGGTGGTGAGCGCGGCGACGGGACGGGCGCCGTCGCGTCGAGCGCCCGCTCTGCCAGGCCGCAGCTCTCGCCTTGGGCCTCGAAGCTCAAGCAGACCGACTGGCCGATGTCTTATCAGGCGCCACTCAAACCCTTGCGGCCGGGGCACGGCGATTTCAGGGAGTTTCCGAACGAGATCTGGGCACGTTGCCTGCGCCGCAGCGCGATGCGTGCGGCCAGGCGCGAGCTCGGACCGGTGAACCGGATGCGCCTGCGTGAGGCGTTGGCGCATTATCTCGCGACCAGCAGGGGCGTTCGCGCGACAGCCGAGCAGATCCTGATCCTGCCGAGCGCGCAAGCCGCACTGACCCTGATCGCGGCGGTGCTCATCTCGCCCGGTGACGAGGTCTGGGTCGAGGACCCCGGCTATCCAGGCGCCGCGGCGGCCTTCCGCGCGTCTGGCGCGCGCGTGACGGGCATGCGGCTGGACGAGCAGGGCATGCAGCGGACGCCCGGAATGGCTCCGCCGAAGCTTATCTTCATGACGCCATCGCACCAGCATCCGACCGGGCGGCTGATGTCACTGGCGCGCCGCACCGAGTTTCTCAGGTCAAGCAGGCCCGGCAAGACCTGGATCGTCGAGGACGATTACGACGGCGAGTTTCACTACGACAGCCGGCCGGTGCCGGCCCTGCAGGGGTTGGACGCCCACGGCCGCGTGTTCTATGTCGGCACGTTCTCGAAGGCGATGACGTCGGATATCCGGCTTGGTTATCTCGTCGTACCGCCGGCGCTGGTCAGTATCCTGGAGATCGCACAGCGGCATATCGGGCTGATCGCTTCCAGCCACATCCAGGAGGCGCTGGCCGAATTCGTTGCCGACGGGCATTTCCTTGCGCATCTGCGCCGGATGCGCCGGCTCTACCACGCCCGCCGCGATCACCTCGTGGAGGGACTGGAGCGCCATCTCGGCGACGTGCTCTCGGTCGAGATCCCCTCGGGCGGCATCCAGCTCGTGGCGCGGCTCAAGCGCGGCCGGGCCGATCAGGCCGCGGTCAAGCGGCTGGTCGAGGCGGGCGTTGAAACACGGGCCTTGTCCAGCCTGGCGCTCGGCCGTCCGCGCGATCACGGCCTGCTGCTCGGCTTCGCGGCCTGGCGCGAGAACGAGATCAGCGCGGCGTTGCGGACGATGGCGTCGTGCCTCTGATGCAAGCGCGCTAGTCTACCGCCTTCGTCACGATGCGAATCGCCGAGGTCAGCGTCCGGTGCACCGGACACTTGTCGGCGATTTCCATCAGCTTCTTGCGCTGCTCGGCATCGAGTGCGCCGTCGATCGCGATGTCGCGCTCGATCTGGTCGAGCATGCCTTCGCGCGTCTCGCACTCCGCGCAGTCCTTGGCATAGATTTTCGAATGCTTCAGCGTGACCGTGACGCGATCGAGCGGCAGCGACTTGCGATCGGCATAAAGGCGCATGGTCATGGAGGTGCAAGCACCAAGGCCGGCCAGCAGGAAGTCGTAAGGGCCGGGGCCGGCATCCTCGCCACCAGCGGCGACCGGCTCGTCGGCCACCAGATGATGCGGCCCGACGGTGACGATCTGGTTGAACTTGCTCTTGCGAGTTTCCTGCACCACGACCTTGCGCGGCTCCTCGGCGAGATCCATCGTTGTCGCGGGCTTTGCAGCCTCGATGTACCGGCTGGCCCAGGCCGCGATCACGTCGGCCGCGTAGAGGGCGTCGGCCGGCTTGGTGAGGAGATGATCGGCATGGTCGAGCGAGACGAAGCTCTTCGGGTGCCTGGCCGCAACGAAGATCTTCGTCGCATTGTCGATGCCCACGGTGTCGTCGACAGGTGACTGCATCACCAGCAGGGCCTTGTGCAGGCCGGTGACGTCCTTCATCAGCTCGTGCTCGGCGATGTCGTCGAGGAATTCGCGCTTGATCCGGAATGGGCGCCCCGCCAGCGAAACCTCGACTTCGCCCTGTGCGCGGATGTTGTCGAGATGCTCCCTGAACAGGCCGGTGACGTGAGCGGGATCGGATGGCGCCGCGATGGTCACGACAGCCCTGGCTTCCGCAATCTTTCCGGCGGCGGCGAGGATCGCGGCGCCGCCGAGGCTGTGGCCAATCAGGATCGACGGCGCCTTGCGGACATTGCGCAGATGATCGGCGGCGCGCACGAGATCGGCGACGTTGGAGGAAAACGTCGAATTGGCAAAGTCCCCCTCACTGGAGCCGAGCCCGGTGAAGTCGAAGCGTAGCACCGCGATGCCCTTGGCCGCGAGCGCGACCGAGATGCGCTTGGCTGCCAGCGTGTCCTTGCCGCAGGTGAAGCAGTGGGCGAACAGCGCGAAGGCCGCGGGCTCGCCATCCGGCAGTTCCAGCGCGGCCGAAAGTTGATGACCGCCTTCGCCTGTGAATTGAAAGCGTTGCGTCGGCATGGGCTTTCCCCCGTTTCTAAACTCTAATCGCCTGAATAGCGCTGTTCGGCCCAGGGATCGCCGCGATTGTGATAGCCGCGAACTTCCCAGAAGCCCGGCGCATCCTCGGTCAGGAATTCGATGGCCTGGAGCCACTTTGCGCTCTTCCAGAAATACAGATGCGGCACGACCAGCCGAACCGGGCCGCCATGTTCGTCCGACAACGGCTGGCCCGACCAGCTGTGGGCGAGCAGCGCGTCCTCGGCGGCAAAGTCTTCGAGCGCGAGGTTGGTGGTGTAGCCGTCATAGGAGTGCAGGACGACGAAGCGCGCATCGGCTCGCGGCTGGCAGGCTGCGAGCAACTCGCGCGTCGCAAGTCCTTCCCACGCATTGTCGTAGCGCGACCAGGTCGTCACGCAGTGGATGTCGGAAGTGAACTGATCCTGCTTCTGTGCAGTGAACTCCGCAAAGGTCCAGAACACGGGATTCTCGATCGCACCATAGACGTCGAGCCGCCAGCGCTCGCGCGACACCGGGGGCACGACGCCGAGATCGAGCACCGGCCAGTCTTTTGTCAGATGCTGGCCGGGCGGCAGGCGCTGGTCTTCCGGACGCGTGATCTTGCCGGTGAGGAAGCGGCCCTCGCGCGCCCATTTCTCCTTGGTGCGCGTCAGCTTGCTGTCGGGCGGCTCGTTGTCGTCGGCCATGAGCTACTCGTGGCGATGCATCGCGGAGGCGTGCTTGGTGTCGCGCATGGTGGAATAGATGATCAGCGACAGGAAAATGACGCCGGCGAGATAGTAGTAGAACCACTCCTCGTGCCCGATGCTCTTGAAATAGAGCGCGATCGCCGGCGCCGTGCCGCCGAAGATCGAGACGGTGATGGCATAGGGCAGGCCGACGCCGAGGGCGCGGACATTGGTCGGGAACAGCTCGGCCTTCACCACCGCGTTGATCGAGGTGTAGCCGGCCACGAAGAGCCAGGCGGCGCAGATCAGGATGAACGCGATGAAGGGCGACTTGGTCTCCTTCAG
The DNA here is from genome assembly GCF_024199855.1 of Bradyrhizobium sp. CCGB20. NCBI lineage: Bacteria > Pseudomonadati > Pseudomonadota > Alphaproteobacteria > Hyphomicrobiales > Nitrobacteraceae > Bradyrhizobium > Bradyrhizobium sp. CCGB20. The sequence continues at coordinate 2,869,595 of NZ_JANADN010000001.1, forward strand.
CGTCATCAGCAGCGGCACGGTTGCGAGCGTGCCGGCGACGCCGAAGAAGATCAAGAGCGGCTTGCGACCGATCCTGTCGGAGATGGCGCCGTAGATCGGCTGGAGGATGGTTGCGAAGATCAGCGTGCCGAAGATCACGAAGGTGGTCTGGTCCTCGGTCAGCCCGACCGAGAGCTTGACGAAGGTCTGCATGTAGGTGGTGAAGGTGTAGAAAGCCGCGGTACCGCCGGCAGTGAGGCCGACCACAAGGAGCAGCTCGCGGGGATAGCGCAAGAGGTTGGTGATCGAGCCGGTCGGCTTCACCACCTTCTTGGCTTCCTCGAAAGCCTCGGTTTCGTGCAGATTGCGCCGCATGACTGCGGCAAAGATCGCGAGTGCCGCGCCGATCGCGAACGGGATACGCCAGCCCCAGGCTTTCAGCTCCTCCGGCGTGAGGAAGACCTTTTGCAGCAGCAGGAGCACGATGATGGCGGTGAGCTGGCCGCCGATCAGCGTGACGTACTGGAAGCTCGAATAGAAGCCGCGATGCTTGGGATCGGCGACCTCGCTCAGATAGGTGGCGCTGGCGCCGTATTCGCCGCCGAGGCTCAGGCCCTCGATCACGCGGGCCAGCGCGAGGATCACCGGGGCCGCAAAGCCGATGGTTGCATAGGTCGGCGTCAGGGCGATGATCAGCGAGCCGAAGCACATGAACACCACCGACAGCGTCAGCGAGATGCGGCGGCCGAAATGATCAGCGAGATAGCCGAAAAACCAGCCGCCCAGGGGCCGCATCAGAAAGGTCGCCGCGAACACGACCGCGACGTTCAATTGCTGCACGACAGGGTCGTTGCCGGGAAAGAAGGCGGGAGCGAAATAAAGCGCGAACGCCGTATAGGCGTAGAAATCGTACCATTCGACGAGATTGCCGATCGAGCCGATCAAGATCGCCTTGATCCGCCGTTCGGCGTCGGCGATGTCAATGTGGTCGGAGGCCGGTTGGGTTGCTTGCACTGTCACGTCCGGCCTCTCCGCTGTTTGGAAAGGCCTACATCGCCTTTCCGAGCAGAAATGGCAACTGGCGGGGACCTCTCACCGTGCCCTGGGACCAGGTCACCGTGCCTGCTGGATCGAGGGCGAAGTCCGGAATCCGCTTCAGCCATTCCTCCAGCGCAACCTGCATCTCCATGCGCGCAAGGTTGGAACCGACGCAGCGGTGGATGCCAAGGCCGAAGGCAGCGTGGCGGTTCTCGCGACGGTCGATCACGACTTTGTCAGCGTCAGGAAACATTTTTGGATCGCGGTTGGCGGCCGGGAAGGACAAGAGCACCATGTTCCCGGCCTTGACCGGGCAGCCCGAGATCGTGGTCTCCTTGACCACCTCGCGGGCCATCGTCACCGGCGAGTAGGCCCGCAGCAGCTCTTCCACCGCGGTCGGGATCAGCCCGGGCTCGGCGATCAGGCGCTCGCGGTCGGCCGGCGTCCTGGCGAGATGCCAGAGCGAGGAGCCGATCGCACTCCAGGTGGTGTCGATGCCCGCGATCAGGAGCAGCCGCAGCGAACCCAGCACGTGGGACTCTTCCAGCGGCTGGCCTTCCCGGTCCTTGGCATTCATCAGGTAGGAGATGAGATCGTCGGTCGGCTTCGACCTGCGCGCCTCGATATGCGTCCTGAAATAGTCGCTCATCTCGTGGACGGCCTGGAGCAGCATATTCTCGTCCTTGATGCCGAGCTCCAGGATCATGTGGATCCAGTTGATGAACAGGTCGCTGTCGCTCTCGGGGATGCCGAGCATGTGGGCGATCGCGCGCACCGGAATGTGCTTGGTATAACGCGCGGCTGCGTCGACCCGGCCTTCGGCGATGAAGTCGTCGATCAGCTCGTTGCAGATGGCGCGGACCCGCGGCTCGAGCTTCTTCATCGCATCCGGCGTGAACGGCGGGAGCAGCAATTGCTTGGCCGGCTTGTGCACGGGCGGATCCGAGGTGATCGGCGGCGCCGCGTTCCTGGCGACCTCGGGCCGGACGTCGCGGACGATGATGCGGCGCGAGGAGAAATGCTCGGTGTCGTTGGCGATCTCGCGCACCGCCTCGTAGGTGGTCGGCATGTAGCAGCCGAGAAAACGCTCGGTATGCACGACCGGGCTCGCGGCGCGCAGCTCCTCCCAGATCGGGAAGGGATCGTCCGTCCATTGCGGATCGGTGTGGTCGAAATCATGCACCCAGTCGGTCACGGGCGGATGGGCGGCGGGCTGGCTGACGTCGGACATCTCGGATTCCTCGGGCTCGTGTTCGCTGAAAGCACGCGGGGCGGGTTGAGCCGGCGCTACTCCTCGATCACATCGATCGCAATTTCCGGGCAGTTGGATTTGGCGAGCCAGGCCTTGTCTTCGAGGCCGGGCGGCACAGTGCCGTCCCCCGCTTCATGGGCGTTGCCGTATTCGTCGAGCTCGAACAGCTCCGGCGCGAGCGCCTTGCAGCGCGCGTGGCCCTGGCATTTGTCGGGATCGACGTGAACCCTCAGTCGCTCTGTCATGGCGGCTTCCTCGGTCGTATGCGCGAGGGCCCGAAGGGCGGCGCGCGTTCCTCGTGTCAATTTTTCGCGGCATTCGCCGCTCGTTCTAAGTTATATGCTATTACATTCGCGACAGGCTTCCCCTGTCAAGCGCAAACTTATAGGCTTCGCCGCGACATGCGTTCACAACTCGCTCGCAAGCCCGGGAATACCTACCACCACGGCGACCTCCGTGACGCCCTGATCAAGGCCGCGTTGCGCGAGGCCGAGCAGGGCGGCGCCGAGGCGATCAGCATCAAGGCGCTGGCAAAACAGCTCGGCGTCTCGCAGCCGGCGCCGTATCGGCATTTTGCCGACCGTGATGCGCTGCTAACGGCAGTGACGGCGGAGGCGTTCCGGCAGCTCAGTGCACTTCTGCGCGAGGCGATGGCGAAGCCGTCGAAGCAATCGAAACTGTCGCGGCTGGCGCAGGCGACGCTCGATTTCGGTCTGCGCCGCAACGGCATCTATCGTCTGATGTTCGCTTCCCGCACCGTGTCGTGCGCGACCAAGGGCAGCGAGCTGCACGAGGCGACGCGCGACACCTTTGCGCTCGTGATCGAGGCGCTGGAGGCGCCGGCAGTTGGTTATTTGCGCGAACGGCAAGCGCTCAAGATCTGGGCGGCGCTGCATGGCGTCGTGATGCTGGCGGAGCAGGGGCTGTTCACCGGCGAGGCGGCGCATGCCACGCGCGAAGAGCTGGTCGAGGACTTCGTGAACGAAACGAAGGCCGCGCTTGCGGTCGCGATCAAGGACGCACAGCGTCGAAAAAAGGCCGGCACTTAAGCCTTTGCCTTCAGCAGCCTCATCAGCTTGTCGACAGCGCTGTCAGGTGTGGTCACGACGGGACGGCCGGTGGCCTCCGCGACCAACGGCGCGGTCGCCGCGATGCTGAACTGGGCGAGCGCGATGACGTCGCAATCACGCAAATCGCGTGAAGCTTCGACAATCAGCCGGTCGTGCGTGACGCGATCGCCGCGGTCGAGCGCAGCCAGCGCGCCTTCGGCAAGTTTCGGTACGATCCGGACAGAGGCTGGAAACTCCGGCGGCATCGAGACCAGCGTCGGCGGGAAGGTCGAGAGCAGACCGATTTTCTTGCCCATCGTCACCGCGCGCTCGATCATGGCCTCGTTCGGCTTGAGCACCGGCATCGGCGCATGTGCGCGCGCGACGGCCTCGATGCAGGGACCGAAGGCCGAGCAGGTGAACAGGATTCCATCGGCTCCGGTCGCTGCCGCATAGTCCCCGAGCGCGAGAAAGCGCTCGGTCATGGCATCGTTGAGCGCGCCGTCGCGCGCCAGATCCGCCGACAGGCTGTCGTCGAGCAGGTTCATCAGCCGCGCTTCGGGCCACGCGTTTGCGAACGCCGCCTCGATCGGGGCGATGGAATGCTTGAGGGCGTGGATCAGGGCGATGCGCATTGGCTCGGTGCTTCTTCTCCCTCTCCCCGTTCTTACGGGGAGAGGGTTGGGGTGAGGGGCTCTAGCGGCACAAAAAGTGAAGGTTGGACTCATGGAGAGTCCTCCTCACCCGGATTGCGCCGGACGACGCTTCGCATCGCCGGGGCAATCCGACCTCTCCCCGCAGGCGGGGAGAGGTGAACTCCTTACTTGAACGGCACCGCGTACATCAAGCCGCCCTTGCTCCAGAGGCCGTTGAGGCCGCGATCGAGCTTGAGCGGGCTCGCCTTGCCGACATTGCGTTCGTAGATCTCGCCGTAATTGCCGCCGGCCTTGATCACTGTCACCAGCCATTTGTTGTCGAGTCCCAGCCGGGAGCCGAGATCGCCGGAGGCCCCCAACAGCCGCTGGATCGCCGGCGTCTGCGACTTCGCCATCTCATCGACATTGGCTTGCGTGACGCCGAGCTCCTCGGCCTCGATCAGGCCGTAATGCAGCCAGGTGATGATGTCGCTCCAGACCTCGTCGCCGTTGCGGGTGAAGGGGCCGAGCGGTTCCTTGCTGATGGTCTGCGGCAGCACGACGTAATCGGCCGGGTTCGGCGCCGCGGTCGTGACGGCACCGGCGAGCGCGGAAGCGTCCTGGGTCATGGCATCGCAGCGGCCGCCGAAGAAGGTCTGGTACATCGTATCGACGCGGTCGAACACCAGCGGCTTCCAGTCGATGCCGTTGGCACGGCCGTAATCGCCGAGCGTGACCTCATGCGTGGTGCCTTGCGCGACGCAGACGGTGGCGCCCTTGAGGTCCTTCAGCTCCTTCACGCCGAGGTCCTTCTTCACCACAAAACCCTGGCCGTCGTAGAAATTGATCGGCCCTTGCCGCAGGCCCAGCGTGACACCACGCAGATATGTCTGGGTCGAGTTGCGGTAGAGCACGTCGATCTCGCCCGATTGCAGCGCAGTGAAACGGTTCTGCGCGGTCAGCGAGACGTAGCGCACCTTGTTGGCATCGCCGAGCACGCCAGCGGCGAGCGCGCGACAATAGTCGACGTCGAGGCCCTTGTAGTTGCCTTGCGAGTCCGGTGCGGAGAAGCCGGCAAAGCCGGCGCTGACGCCGCACACCAGCGTGCCGCGGCTCTTCACCGTGTCGAGCGTCGCCGCCGATGCGACGACCGTCGATGCCGCGAGCACGCTCGCCGCGATAACCACTTTCCTCATTTTACTCTCCCCTCAGTGATTGACACTACGCAACACGTTGTCGACGGCCGTGCCGAGCTTGTCGACGATCTGGTCGATTTCCTCCGCAGAGGTGATATAGGGCGGTGCCAGCAACACGTGGTCGCCGCGGACGCCGTCCGCGGTGCCGCCGCCGGGATAGCAGCCGAGCCCGTTGGCGAACGCTTCCGCCTTGATCTTCTGGTTCAGCTTGAGCGCGGGATCGAACGAGGTGCGGCTGGCGCGATCGGCGACGAGCTCGATCGCCCAGAACAGGCCGCGGCCCCTAATGTCGCCGACATGCCGATGATTGCCGAAGCGCTCGATCAGCCGTTGCTCGAGCTGCTTGCCGCGCTCCTTCACGCGGCCGAGCAGGCCGTCCTCGCGGATCACGTCCTGCACCGCGAGCGCCGCCGCGCAGGCGAGGGGATGTGCGAGGTAAGTGTGACCGTGCTGGAACGCGCCCGATCCGGCGCGGATGGTGTCGACGATCTTGCCGCTTGCGAGCATCGCGCCGATCGGCTGGTAGCCGCCGCCGAGCCCCTTCGCGATCGCCTGGATGTCCGGGGCCACGCCTTCCTGCTCCCAGGCATGCGTTGTGCCGGTGCGGCCCATGCCGGACATCACCTCATCGAGGATGAGCAGCGCGCCGTGCCGGTCGCAGATTTCGCGCACGGCCTTGAAGTAGCCGTCCGGTGCCGTCACGGCACCGGCGGTCGCGCCGACCACGGGTTCGGCCAGAAACGCCGCAACGGTATCCGGGCCAAGCCGCTGGAACTCGGCTTCGAGCTCGGCGGCGAGCCGTGCCACGAATTGCGCGTCAGACTCGCTGTCGTGCTTCTCGTGATAGGCGAAGGCCGGCGTCACATGGCTGAAAGCGCCGGAGAGCAGCGGCGCATAGGGGGCGCGCCGCCAGGCATTGCCGCCGGCGGCGAGCGCGCCGAGCGTGTTGCCGTGATAGCTTTGCCGCCGCGCGATGAAGTGCTGCCGCTGCGGCTCGCCGCGCTCGATGAAATATTGCCGCGCCAGCTTGATGCTCGCCTCGATCGCCTCCGACCCGCCGCTGACGAAATAGGCATAGGCGAGACCGCCGGGTTCGTGGCCGACCAGCGTCTCGGCCAGCGCCTCGGCCGGCTCGGAGGAGAAGAAGGCGGTGTGCGCATAGGCCAGCGTCAAGGCCTGCTTCGCCATCGCCGCGATCACGCGCGGATGCTGATGGCCGAGGCAGGAGACGGCAGCGCCGCCGGAGGCGTCGATCACACGCCGCCCGTCCTCGGCGAAGAGATAGATGCCTTCGCCGCCGATCGCCTTGGGCGGCGTTTCGCGCAACGAGCGGTGCAGCACGCGGCTGGTGCGAGCGGCCATGGGTCAACCTTTCTCTGAGACGTAGGTGGAGGCGGCGGCGAGCCGCGCCTCGGTAGTTTCCAGGCGCTTCTTCGCGGCCACGCCGCCGAGCGAGAACGTCACCGCGGCGAGCGATTGTGCGATCGCGATGGCGCCGGTCAGGCTGGGGAAGAAGCCGGGGGAAGAGGCCGCCTCGAACAGCAGCACGTGGTCGGCGCCTTCGGCCATCGGCGCCGACAGGCTGTCCGCGATCGCGATCAGCGTTGCGCCGGCGCGATGGCCGGCTTGCGCCACGCGGACGCTCGCATGCGTATAGGGCAGGAACCCGATGACGATGACGGCCTCGCCGGGCCGGAACGCGCCGAGATCGAGATCGTCGGGGCCGGACACGCCGACGAGTTGCACCTGCTCGGGGCGAAACAGCCGCAGTTCGTAGTTCAGGAGCTCCGCGACGCTGCGGCAGCTGCGATAGCCGGCAATCCAGATCCGCTTGGCCTCGTGCAGCGCGCGGGCCGCGTCCGCGATTGGCTGTGCCGGAATACGCGGAAGGCCGGCGGCCTCGGCCTCGAGCTTGTCGGTGACGAACGCGGCATCCGCGTTGGGGCCGTGACGGCGGCTCCGAGCGCGGCCGGAGAAGGGCGAGGTCTGCGACGGCCGCCGCGCCTCGGTCAGAGCTGCGCGGAGTTCGTCCCAGCCGGAATAGCCGATCGCCTTGGCAAGCCGCGTGAATGCGGCGGGGTCGGCGCCGGCCTCGGCGGCGAGATCGCGCATCGAACGGGTGGTGGCGTCGTAATCATTGGCGGCGACGAAGCGGCCGACCTCCTGCAGGCGCAGGGGGAGCGATGGCAACGCAATGCGCAGTTCGCTCAAGGGCGAGGATTTCGCGGGCTCGGCCATGAAACATTTGTTGCACGCTTTTGAGATTGGTGCAACAGTTGACGTGCGCCGCCGGAAATCGTTGCTCGTGAGAAGGATTTTTGTGCTGTGACTTCAGACAGTCCGAGACCGCCGCCCCGCCGTCGCTTCTTCGGCGCATGGGGTCGCAGAGAGCTGCAAGGCCTGTTCTGGCAGGTGCTCGTCGTCGGGATCGTGCTTGGGGTTGTCGTTTTCCTCTGGTCAAACACCGTCACCAATCTCACGGCGCGGCGCATCACGACCGGCTTTGCCTTCCTCGGTCGTGAAGCGGGCATGCCGATCGCCGACAGCCTGCTCGCCTATAATCCGAGAGACACGTACCTGTGGGCCTTCGTCGTCGGCATCGCCAACACTTTGCGTGTCGCCGTAATCGGCATCGTGCTCGCGACCATCCTGGGTACGCTGATCGGAATCTCGCGATTGTCCGCCAACTGGCTGCTGTCGCGGCTCGCGGCCGTCTATGTCGAAACGCTCCGCGACATCCCGCTGCTGCTCCAGCTCCTGTTCTGGTACGTCCTGATGCAGGCGCTGCCGGCCGCGCGCGCGGCATGGCGGCCGGTCGAGGGCGTCTTCCTGTCCAATCGCGGCCTGATCCTGCCGGCGATTCCGGTCGGCTCGCCGCAGCTCTGGGTGCTCGGCACGGCGGTACTCGGGCTTGCCGTGTTCTATCTGATCAGGCGATGGCTGATTGCGCAACAAATGCGCGACGGCAGACCGCGGGCCGCCTGGCCCTTTGCGGTCGGCCTCATCCTCGCGCTGCCCGCGACGGTATCGGTGGTGCTCGGGGTGTCCTGGACCATCGAATGGCCGCAGCTGCGCGGCTTCAATTTCGTCGGCGGTCTGACGCTCGCCCCGGAATATTTCGCGCTGCTGATCGCGCTCGTGACCTATACCTCCGCCTTCATCGCCGAGATCGTGCGCAGCGGCATCCAGTCCGTGCCGCGGGGGCAGTGGGATGCGGCCAACGCGCTCGGCCTTCGCCGCAGCTTCCTGCTGCGGCAGATCATCCTGCCGCAGGCGCTGCGCGTCATCGTGCCGCCGATGACGAGCCAGTATCTCAATCTGACCAAGAACTCCTCGCTCGCGGTCGCGATCGGCTACCAGGACGTGGTCTCGATCGCCAACACCACGCTGAACCAGACCGGGCAGGCGATCGAGGCGATCGCACTGATCATGGCGGTGTTCCTGACCATCAGCCTCGGCATCAGCTTCTTCATGAACTGGTACAATGCGCGCATCGCGCTGGTGGAGCGCTGAGCATGACCGCGATCACCGACATCCCGGACGCACCGCGCGCCGCCCGCCGACCGCAAGTCGGCAATCCGGTGCTGCGCTGGCTGCGCACCAACCTGTTCTCGTCGATCCCGAACGGCATTCTCTCGGTCGTGCTGCTTGCGGTGCTCGCCAAGGGCATCTTCAGCTTCGTACAGTGGGGCATCGCGAACGCGGTCTGGCTCACGCCGGCAAACGATTCCAGCGCTTGCCGTGCGGTGCGCGGCATCGGCGCCTGCTGGGCGATCATCCCGGAAAAATACCGCTTCATCCTGTTCGGCACCTATCCGTTCGACGAGCAGTGGCGGCCGGCGCTGTCGGTGGTGCTGTTCATTGCGCTGTTCTATCTCTCTACCCGCCGCGCCCTGTGGCGGCGCGAACTGGCCTATCTCTGGATCGGTGCGCTGGCGCTGATCAGCGTGCTGATGTGGGGTGGTGTGTTCGGGCTCTCCTTCGTCTCGCAGGACCGCTGGGGCGGCCTGCCGGTGACTTTGATCCTGGCGACGTTCGGCTTGGCCTTCGGCTTCCCGCTCGGCATTCTCGTTGCACTCGGCCGGCGGTCAAAACTGCCGGCGATCCGCTCGCTCAGCGTGCTCTATGTCGAGCTGATCCGCGGCGTGCCGCTGGTCAGCCTGCTGTTCATGGCGAGCGTGATGTTCCCGCTGTTCATGCCCGCTGGATTCAACATCGACAAGCTGCTGCGCGCGCAGATCGCCATCATCCTGTTCGCCGGCGCTTATCTGGCTGAAGTCATCCGCGGCGGCCTCCAGGCCGTGCCGCGCGGGCAATATGAGGCCGCCGATGCGCTGGGACTGTCCTACTGGCGCAAGCATCGCCTGATCGTCCTGCCGCAGGCGATCCGCCACGTGATCCCGCCGCTGGTCAACACGTTCATCGCCTTCTTCAAGGACACCAGCCTCGTCCTGATCATCGGCATCTTCGACCTGCTGACGACCGCGAAGACGGCGATCATCGATCCCGCCTGGCAGCAGTTCTCCGTCGAAGTCTACATCTTCGTCGCCGCGATCTATTTCATGTTCTGCTTCGCGATGTCGCGCTACAGCCGGAGCCTCGAGGCTCACTCCGCCGTGAGGTAATCCGGGCCTACGGAAAGTTTATTCCGCGCCTATAGCAAGAGCCCGGATTCAGACTGGGAATCCTACGTTGCGAAGCCCACCTCTTATGTGCTGGTGGGCTTCAATACGAGGCACGTCAAATCATGATGAAATCTGTTCTCGCCGCGTCGGCCGTTCTGGTTGCGCTTTGCTCTGCCGCCGACGCCCGCGGCGTCGTGCATCATCCAGCCATGGCTTCGGAAGCCACCGTCCGGATGTCACAGCCGCATCCGGGCTTCATGGCCCACGCCGCTATGACGGAGGATTCGGGCTACGACGCGCACCAGTATCACGGTGGCCCGAAGGTGAACGACTAGGGCACGAGGTTGCTGGCACTGGGGGACAATCTCGGTCCCCCGGCGCGGCCCGCATTAAGCCTTTACCTTCGGATCGATCGGCGTCGTTCCGCGCAGGCCCAGAATATCCTCCAGCACCTTCGCGCCCGCGAGCACCTGCGCATCCGCGCGCGGCGCGCCGACCACCTGCACGCCGACCGGCAGGCCCGAGGCCGTGAAGCCGCAGGGCAGCGACAGCGACGGGCAGCAGGCGAGCGTGATCGCGTAGACGATGCCGAGCCATTCGACGTAGTTCTCGAACGTCTTGCCGGCGCATTCGGCGACATAGCGATGCTCGATCGGAAAGGGCGGCACGATCGTCGTCGGCGTCAGCAGCAGATCGTATGTCTCGAAGAACGCGACGGCGCGCGCGGTCATGCCGACGCGCTGGGCTTCGGCGCGCGCGAGCTGCTCGACGGTGAGCTTGAGGCCCTCCTCGATGTTCCAGATCACTTCCGGCTTGAGCAAATCGCGCTTGGTGCGGAGCAGATTGGCCTTGGTGATCGCGAAATCGAACGCGCGCAGGACGTGGAAGCACTCATGCGCCTCGCGCCAGTCCGGATGCGCTTCTTCCACGATGGCGCCGGCTTCCGCGAAGCGTTCCGCCGCCTTGCGCGTGATCGCCTTCACTTCGGGATCAACAGGCGTGATGCCGAGATCGGGCGAATAGGCGATGCGCTTCGGCTTCTTGCCCGACTGTGCCGCCGACAGGAACGAGGTCGCGGGCGCCGGCAGCGACAGCGGGTCGGCGGCATAGTCGCCGCTCATGGCATCCAGCAGCAGCGCGAGATCCTCGACGTTGCGCGCCATCGGGCCGACGACGCCGAGATTGCGATCGATGGCGGATTTGGGGGTATGCGCGACGCGGCCGATGCTCGGCCGCATGCCGACGACGCCGCAGAAGGCCGCGGGGCTGCGCAAGCTGCCGCCCATGTCCGATCCCTGTGCCAGCCAGGCCATGCCGGTGGCGAGCGCGACGGCGGCGCCGCCGGAGGAGCCGGCGGCCGATTTCGAAGTATCCCAGGGGTTGAGGGTCGCGCCGAACACTTCGTTGAAGGTGTTGGCGCCGGCGCCGAATTCCGGCGTGTTCGACTTGGCGTAGACGACGGCGCCATTGCCTTCGAGGTTCTCGACCATGAGGTCGGACGTCGAGGGGATGTTGTCCCTGAAGATCGGCGAGCCCTGGGTGTTCAGCACGCCGGCGACGTCGGTCAGATCCTTGATCGGCACCGGCAGGCCGGCAAGCAGACCGCGCGCGCCGGCGGGCTTCTGCATCAGCGCCTTCGCATTGGTCCGTGCACGATCGAAGCACAGTGTCGGCAGCGCGTTGACCTTGCCGTCGACCTCGCTGATGCGCTTCTCCACCGCATCCAGAAGCTCCAGAGGCGAGACATCGCCGGAGCGCAGCTTGTCGACGACGGCGCATGCGGTTTCGCAGATCAGGTCTTGAGACAATTATTTTACTCCTACCTCTTGATTGTCATTCCGGGGCGCCCGAAGGGCGAACCCGGAATCTCGAGGTTCCGGGTTCGATGCTTTGCATCGCCCCGGAACGACGGTGTCTAAAAACTTTGAAGCAGTTAACCCCATCCCGCGCTGATGCCGCCATCCACCGTGTAGATGACGCCCGTCGTATAGCCGGCGCGATCCGATGCCAGGAACGCCATGAGATCGCCGATCTCGCGCGCATGCGCAGGCCGGCCGAGCGGCAGGCTCTTCTGGAATTCCTTGTAGCGGCTCTCGTCGCCGAACTGGTGCTTGGCCCGCGTCTTGAGCAGGGTGACGTGGCGATCGGTGCCGACAGGGCCGGGGTTGATGCCGACCACGCGGATGTTGTCGGCGAGGCTCTTGCCGCCGAGCGCGCGGGTGAAGGCCATCAGTGCGGCATTGCCGGCGCTGCCGCAGATGTAGTTGGCGTCGAATTTCTCGCCGGCCGCACCGATGTCGTTGACGATGACGCCGCCGCCCTTCGCCTTCATCTGCGCGTAGATCTGCCGCGTCAGGTTGATGTAGCCGAACACTTTCAATTCCCAGGCGTGCCGCCAGGTCGCCTCGTCGATCTTGTCGATCGAGCCGCCGGGGATGTCGCCGGCGTTGTTGACGAGCACGTCGATATCGGCGGCTTCCCTGGCGAGCCGCGCCACGTCCTCTGCCTTCCGCAGATCCACGATGGTCGTCGCGGCATCGATCTGGTGCGCCGAGCGCAAGCGATCGGCCAGCGCCTTGAGCTGGTCGCCGCTGCGGGCGGCGAGCAGGAGGTTTGCGCCTTCTTCGGCGAACGCTTCGGCGGCGGCTGCGCCAATGCCCTTAGACGCGCCCGTGATCAGGACGCGCTTGCCACGCAGATGCAGATCCATGAGGGGTACTCGCAGGAGAGGAACAAGGAAGGATCAAACCAGTAGGCGCTTGGCCGCGCCATGGTCAACATTGCAGTGCAGCGTTGCACTGCCGCCGAGTTTGGTTCATTGCAGTGCGGTCAAAAAGGCGGCGGCTGCCGGACCAACCAAGGACGTTATCGATGAGCAAGAAGCAATACCGGATCGCGGTCATTCCCGGCGATGGCATCGGCAAGGAAGTGATGCCGGAAGGCCTGCGCGTTTTGGAGGCGGCGGCGAAGAAGCACGGCGTGTCCCTGCATTTCGACCATTTCGACTTCTCGTCCTGGGACTATTACGAGAAGCACGGTCAGATGATGCCGGATGACTGGAAGGAAAAGATCGGCAAGCACGACGCGATCTATTTCGGCGCGGTCGGCTGGCCGGCCAAGATTCCGGATCACGTCTCGCTGTGGGGCTCGCTCATCAAATTCCGCCGCGAGTTCGACCAATATGTGAACCTGCGTCCGGTGCGGCTGATGCCCGGCGTGCCGTCTCCGCTGGCGAACCGCAAGCCCGGCGACATCGATTTCTGGGTGGTGCGCGAGAACACGGAAGGCGAGTATTCCTCCGTCGGCGGCCGCATGTTCCCGGACACCGACCGCGAATTCGTCACCCAGCAGACGGTGATGACCCGCACCGGCGTCGACCGCATCCTGAAGTTCGCCTTCGAGCTCGCGCAGTCGCGGCCGAAGAAGCACCTGACCTCGGCGACGAAATCCAACGGCATCTCCATCACCATGCCCTATTGGGACGAGCGGGTGGAGGCGATGGCCAAGAAATTTCCTGGCGTGAAGTGGGACAAGTACCACATCGACATTCTGACGGCGAACTTCGTGCTGCATCCGGACTGGTTCGACGTCGTGGTCGGCTCCAATCTGTTCGGCGACATCTTGTCCGATCTCGGCCCGGCCTGCACCGGCACCATCGGCATCGCGCCGTCAGGCAACATCAATCCCGAGGGCGATTTCCCCTCGGTGTTCGAGCCCGTGCACGGCTCGGCGCCCGACATCGCGGGGCAGGGCATTGCGAATCCGATCGGCGCGATCTGGTCGGGCGCGATGATGCTCGAGCATCTCGGCGAGAAGGTCGCCGGCAAATCGATCGTCGACGCGATCGAGCGCACGCTGGCAGAGCGCACGCTGCGCACCAAGGACCTCGGTGGCAACGCCGACACGACGGCCTGCGGCAAGGCGGTCGCGGATATGGTGGACTGAGGCGGGGCGAAAATTGCGTAGGGTGGGTTAGCCGAAGGCGTAACCCACCCTACGACTAAACATAAGACTTCCGCGCCGGATCGAAGATCGGCGGATAATCGTTCTCATCAAGCAGATCGAGGAACGGATCGAGTCCCCTGGTTTTGATCAGCCCAAGTTCCTGGCGTGAGATCAGGTTCACGGTCAGGATCTCCACTGGATCACCGGCAATCTCGAGCGCCTCGGCGATCTGCTTATCCGGGCCGATGATCGGCGTGAGAAACAGGAATGTCTGGAACTCCGTTCCTGCGACCGGCGGTCTCGGCAACGCCACCCGGTGGCCGAAGCCGAACCAGGCGGAGTCGATGAACGGCAGATTGGCGAGCCAGCGCAGATTGTCGCAGATCTCCGGCGTTGGCTCACGGACGTACCACATCAGTTCGGCGCGCGGCTTCGCGTCACCATGCACTCCCGGCATCCGCTGCTCGCTCATGCCGTTGGTCAGAAGCACATAGCCTTCGTCAGAGCCCTCCCGGCACACCGGCACGAAATCGCGGCCGAAGGCGTGGATATCGATGCGCCGCTCGGCGCTGTCCGTGAAGCTGTATTCGGGCTCGTCCAGCTCGTTTTCATAGATGGCGAGCCGTTGCCGGTAGAAGTCGGCCGCAGGTGACGGGCTGTTTGAGCCGGTCATGAATTTTGTAAGACGGGAGAGCATGTAAACCTCGGGGGCAGATGTGAGCCGGGATCTCCGCGTTGTCGTAAGACAACGCGGGCCGGTTCAAATCCGCTCGACGAGTGCGGCGATGCTTCGCCTTGGTCCAGGCGTCAGTGCGCAATTGTTCATTCGGCCGGGGACTAACCCGAGCGATGGGCTTCGCGCCCGATCAGCCGACGATCTTCTCGATCGCGGCCTGATCCAGCCCGAACTTCTTCCCGGCCTCGAGAATCTCCTGCCAGGTGGTCGGATCGACAGGAATGCCTTCGGCGAGGCGCTTCTTCTTGGTCTCGCGCTCGGGCTCGCCGGCGATCTTCACCTTCTCCACGCCGGGGCCGGGAGTAGAGCCGGTGTGCCAGGCGACGAAGCTCTCGACTTCGCTCGCGAGGTTCTCGCCGGTGCCGAGCTTGTTCGGATCGATGACGATCGAGAGCATGCCGTTGAGCACGTTGTACTTGCCGTCGGACGGCCCCTTGACCACCTGCCCGCCCGAGAGCGCGCCGCCGAGGATTTCGCACACCAGCGCGAGCCCCGAACCCTTGTGCTCGCCGAACGGCAGGATGGCGCCGTGCGGCGGGATCACGGTGTAGCGCGGATTGACGGTGGGCTTGCCTTCGTTGTCGATGATGGTGCCGGGCTCGAGTTCGACGCCCTTGTTGTGGGCGACGCGGGTCTTGCCCTGCGCGATCCTGCTGGTGGCGAAGTCGAGCACGATCGGCTCTTTCCCCCTGCGCGGGATGCCGACGCAGAACGGGTTGGTGCCGTGGCGCGCATCGCTGCCACCCCAGGGCGCCACGATCGGGCGCGAGATCACGTTGACGAAGTGGATCGAGACCAGCCCGTGGTCGATGCACTGCTCGGCCCAGTGGCCGATGCGGCCGATATGGTGCGAGTTGGAAAGGCCGACGAGGCACACGCCGTTTTTCTTGGCGCGCTCTGCCGCCAGCTCCATCGCTTCATGGCCGATCACCTGGCCGTAGCCGGTGAGGCCGTCGAGGGTGAGAAGCGGACCAGTGTCGAGCACGGTCTTGACGTGCGCGTTCACGGCGAGGCCGCCGTTGACGACGCTCTGGACATAGCGCGGGATCATGCCGACGCCGTGGGAGTCGTGTCCCTTGAGATTGGCCTCGACGAGATTGGTCGACACGAGTTCGGCCTCGCGGTCCGAGGAGCCGCCGGCCTTGACGATGGCGCGGATGGCGCTGGTGAGCGGCTCTGCCTTGATGGTGCGATAGTCGGCCATTGGTGTTGCTCTTATCCTTTCACGATCCGGCGGCAGTGGACCCACGCCGCTTCAATCAGGTTCTCGCTGGCCTCCGGCGTGCGGAATGCCGAATGCGCCGACAGCGTCACGTTCGGAATCTTCGTCAGCGGATGATCCGCCGGCAGCGGCTCGATGTTGAAGACGTCGAGGCCGGCATGGCGGATGTGGCCCGACTTCAGCGCGTCGATCATCGCCTGCTCGTCGACAACCGCGGCGCGCGCGGTATTGATCAGGATGACACCAGGCTTCATCGCAAAAATCTTCTCGCGCGTGATCATGCCCCGCGTCTCGTCGTTGAGCAGCAGGTGCAGCGACACGACGTCGCTTCTCGCCAGCAACGTGTCGAGATCGGTGAACTCGACGCCGGGGTGAGTCTTCGGCGAGCGGTTCCAGGCAATCACCTTCATGCCTGAGCCAACCGCGATGCGAGCGACTTCCGCGGCGATGCCGCCGAAGCCGATCAGGCCGAGCGTCTTGCCCGTGAGCTGCATGCCGTCCTCGCGCAGCCAGCTGCCGGCGCGCATCTCGCGGTCCATCATGGCGATGACGCGGGCCGAGGCCCACATCAGCGCGATCGCGGATTCAGCGACGGCGGTGTCGCCATAACCCTTGATCAGATGCACGGAGATGCCGAGCTCGGCCAGCTCTTCCGGATTCATGTAGCTGCGCGCGCCGGTGCCGAGGAACACCACATGCTTGAGGCCGGCGCACTTCTTCGCGACCTCGGTCGGCAGCGCGGTATGATCGACGATCGCGATCTCGGCGCCGTCGAGGATCTCAGGATATTGCTCGGGCTTGATATCGGGATCCCTGTGGATCCGCACCTTGGGATCATCAGGCTTTTCCAGCCGCTCCATGATCACGGCGAGGGCTTCGTTGGCGTCGACGAAAACTCCGCGCATGGTTCTCTCCGGTCAGGACGCGACGCCGGCGATCGCCAGCACGGTATGCATCAGCACGTTGGTGCCCGCCGCGCAGTCGGGCTGCGTGGCATCCTCCAGCTCGTTGTGGCTGATGCCGTCCTTGCATGGCACGAACACCATCGCCGCCGGCATGATTGTGTTGAGGTTGCAGGCGTCGTGTCCGGCGCCGGAGGTGATGCGGCGAGAGGAATAGCCAAGCGTCTTGGCCGCGTTCTCAACGGCTGCAATGAGCTTGGGATCGAAATGCGTCGGCGGCTTGCGCCAGACGAGGTCGATCTTCACGTCGACCTTGCGGCGCGTTGCGATCTCGGCGATGGCGGCGCGCAGGTCGCGATCGAGCGCATCCATGATCGCGCCATCGGCGCTGCGGCAATCCATAGTGAAGGCGATCTCGCCGGGAATGACGTTGCGGGAGGGATTGGCGATCACGGCCTCGCCGATGGTGCCGACCGCCTTCGGCCCGTGCTTCTTCGCAATGGCCTCCATCGCCAGCACGATTTCCGAGAGCGTCGCGAGGGCATCGCGCCGCAGCGGCATCGGCGTCGATCCCGCATGGCTCTCGAAGCCGGAAATCTTGCCGTCGTACCAGAGCACGCCCTGGCCGGAATCGACCACGCCGATGGTCTTACCTTCGGCTTCGAGAATTGGGCCCTGCTCGATGTGCAGCTCGACGAAGCAGCCAAGCTTCTGAAAGCCGACCGGCTTGTCGCCGCGATAGCCGATGCTGTCCAATGCCTGGCCGACGGACGTGCCCTCGACGTCCTTGCGCGAAAGGATGTCGTCGGTGGTGAAATCGCCGACGTAGGCGGCGGAGGCCATCATCGCCGGCGCGAAACGCGAACCTTCCTCGTTGGTCCAGTTGACGACGCAGATCGGCGCGTCCGTCTCGATGCCGGCGTCGTTCAGCGTGCGGATCACTTCGAGCGCGCCGAGCGTGCCCAGAATGCCGTCATACTTGCCGCCGGTCGGCTGGGTGTCGAGATGCGAGCCGATGCCGACGGGGAGCTTCGACATGTCGCGGCCCTTGCGCAGGCCGAACTGTGAGCCGAGCGCATCGGTGTGCACCTCGAGGCCGGCATCCTCGCACGCCTTGCGGAACCAGTCGCGCACCTGCTTGTCTTCGCTGCTGAGCGTCAGCCGCCGCACGCCGCCCTTGGCTGTCCCGCCGAACTGCGCGGTCTCGTGGATGGAGCCCCAGAGGCGGGCGGAATCGATTTGCAGGTTCGTGGCGGCTCGGCTCATGCGGTCGTTCTCTCTTTTGTCCGGCGCCTTTTTCAATGACGCGCCGGCGCGGCCTCGTCAACCGCGAGGCTGCTCTGCGCAATCTGCCTTGCAAGCTCGGCGACGCGCTCGATCGCCACGACATCTGGCGAGGCGAGCCAGCTTGCAGTGAAGGTGAGGGGGGCGATCGCGAGGTCGGTGTCGAGCAATTGCAGTCGCCCGTCGGCAAGTTCGTTCTCGACGATGGCGTCGGGGATCACGGCGATGCCGAGCCCCTCGACCGCCATGTGGATGACGGTCGCAAGCGATGCGGACGCATGCAGCCGGATCGGCGGCAGCTCCGGCCGGTCAAACACCTCGCGCACGACCTCGTAAGGCTTGGTCTTACGCGGGAAGGTGATGATCGGAAACCGCGCGAGCTCCGCCGGCGTCACCGGGCCCTTGCCGAGCCCGAGTGAGGGGCTTGCGAGAAATCCGATCGGATAATCCGCGAGGACGCGATTGTGCACGCCCGAGGCCGACAGCGGTCCCACCACGAAGGCAAGCTCGATCTCCTGCGCGAGCAGGCGCGCGGTGAGGTTCGGCGTGATATCGACCTCGATCTCCAGCGACAGGTTCGGATAGACCTCGTTCATGCTCTTCACCAGCCGTGGCAGCCAGGTGTGCACGATGGTTTCGGCGACGCCGAGACGCATCACGCCGCGCATGGCGGAGCGGTCGCCGATCTCCGCCATCATCGCAGCGCGGAGGCCGATCAGCTTCTCGGCATAGACCATCATCTGCCGGCCGCTCGGCGTCGGCGAAGCCACGCGATGATCCCGGTTCAGGAGCTTCACGCCCATCTCGCGCTCGAGCTGGGCGATGCGCTGGGAGATCGCCGGCTGGGTGGTGTTGAGCCGTGCTGCGGCGCCGCGAAAGCTGCCGAGCTTCACGACCCAAAGGAAAGTTTCGATCGACCTGAAGTCCAGCATTGGAAGGGATTTTCCCGATCGATAAAACAGGTTTATCGATATCGATTAGAAAGGACGATTAGACTTTATAGTATGCTTGATGTTGGCTGTGCTTGTCGAGTTCATAGGCAGGTCGATCAAATGACTGTTTTAGTGGCAGCGCAGCAAACTGAGACATCCGACACCCTCCCGAGCCGCCAGGCACGGCTCGCCTATCGCGCCGGCCAGGTCGGATCCACCGCCGGCGTTGCTCCCGGCTTCGTCCAGGGCAATCTGGCTATCCTGCCGGCCGAATATGCCAGCGCCTTTCACCGCTTCTGCCAGCTCAATCCGAAGCCGTGCCCGATCATCGGCATGTCCGATGTCGGCAGCCCATACATCCCTGCACTCGGCGCCGATCTCGACATCCGCACCGACGTGCCGCGCTACCGCGTCTGGCGCGACGGCGAGGTGGTCGACGAGCCGACCGACGTGACCGGGCATTGGCGCGACGATCTCGTCACCTTCGTGCTCGGCTGCTCGTTCTCGTTCGAGGAGGCGTTGCTCGACGAAGGCATGCCGATCCGTCACATCGAGCAGAACGTACGCGTGCCGATGTACCGCACCAACATCGCCTGCGGCGAGGCCGGTCCGTTCGCCGGTCCCATGGTGGTGTCGATGCGCCCGTTCAAGCCAGCGGATGCAATTCGCGCGGTGCAGATCACCTCGCGTTATCCCGCCGTGCACGGTGCGCCCGTGCATCTCGGTCATCCGCACCTGATCGGCATCAAGGATCTCGCCAAGCCGGACTACGGCGATCCCGTGCCCGTCGCCGATGACGAGATCCCCGTGTTCTGGGCCTGCGGCGTGACGCCGCAATCGGTGATCAACGCCGCCAGGCTGCCGTTCGCGATCACGCATTCGCCCGGCCTGATGCTGGTGACGGATCTGAAGAACAGAACCATGGCCGTGATTTAGTAGGCAGCGTTTGCTGCTTCTTCGGGCTTTACCGCATCCATCAATCGCTTCATTCGATCAGCCGAAATTCAGTAACAGGGGACTTTGCCATGACGATCTCTCGCCGCGATGTGCTGCTTGGAGCCACCGCCGCTGCCGCGCTGGTGCCGCTCGCTGCACGCGCCCAGACCTCGGAAGTCGTGATCGGCGTCATCTATCCGTTCTCCGGCGGCAGCGCGCAGCAGGGCGTCGACGCGCAGAAGGCCTATGAGACCGCGCTCGAGGTCATCAACAAGGACACCGATTTCGACCTGCCGCTGGCGAAGGGCGAGGGCCTGCCGGGCCTCGGCGGCGCCAAGGTGCGTCTCGTGTTCGCCGACCACCAGGCCGATCCGCAGAAGGGCCGCGCCGAAGCCGAGCGCCTGATCACGCAGGAGAAGGTCTCCGCCATCATCGGCACCTACCAGAGCGCGGTCGCCGTCACCGTCAGCCAGATCTGCGAACGCTACCAGATCCCGTTCGTCTCCGCCGACAACTCCTCGCCGAGCCTGCATCGCCGCGGCCTCAAATATTACTTCCGCGCTTCTCCACATGACGAAATGTACTCGGCCGCGATGTTCGACTTCTTCGACGCCATGAAGAAGAAGGGCACCAAGATCGAGACGCTGTCGCTGTTCCACGAGGACACCATCTTCGGCACCGATTCCGGCAACGCCCAGGCCAAGATCGCCGGCGAGCGCGGCTACAAGATCGTCACCGACATCAAATACCGCGCCAACTCGCCTTCGCTCTCGGCCGAAGTGCAGCAGCTCAAGACAGCGAACGCCGACGTGCTGATGCCCTCGAGCTACACCACGGACGGCATCCTCCTGGTCAAGACCATGGCCGAGCTCGGCTATAAGCCGAACGCGATCGTGGCGCAGGACGCCGGCTTCTCGGAAAAGGCGCTCTATGATGCCGTCGGCGACAAGCTCGAAGGCGTGATCTCGCGCGGTACCTTCTCGCTCGATCTCGCGCAGAAGCGCCCCATGGTCGGCAAGATCAACGAAATGTTCAAGGCGCGCTCGGGCAAGGATTTCAACGACCTCACCTCGCGCCAGTTCATGGGCCTGATCATCCTGGCCGATGCCATCAACCGCGCCAAGTCGGCCGACGGCGAGAAGATCCGCGATGCACTGGCCGCGACCGACATTCCGGGCGAGCAGACCATCATGCCCTGGAAGCGCGTCAAGTTCGACGAGGCCGGCCAGAACAACGACGCCGACCCGGTGCTGCTGCAATATATCGGCGGCAAGTTCGTCACCATCTTCCCGCCGCAGGCCGCGATCGCCGAAGCGACCTGGCCGATGAAGTAAGCGCTGCGGGGGCAGCGGAGCAAATCGAGATCGTCGCACGAGCCTCGTCATTGCGAGGAGCGAAGCGACGAAGCAATCCAGACTATTGCCGCAGAGGCATCCTGGATTGCTTCGCTTCGCTCGCAATGACGGAGCAGACGATGACGTTTCGAACGGGGGACCAGAGTTGACAGCCCAAGCCATTATCCAGAGTCTCGCGAGCGGCCTGCTCATGGGCCTGCTCTACGGACTGATCGCCGTCGGCCTCGCGCTGATCTTCGGCCTGATGGACGTCACGAACTTCGCTCATGGCGAGTTCCTGATGATCGCGATGTACCTGTCCTTCTTCCTGTTCGCGTTCTTCGCCATCGACCCCTTGCTGTCCGCGCCGCTGGTCGCTGCGGCGCTCTTCATCTTCGGAGCGGTGGTCTATCTGCTGCTTGTACGCTTCGCCATGCGGGCCAAGGCCAATGCCGGCATGGTGCAGATCTTCACCACCTTTGGCCTGGCCATCGTGATGCGGGGCCTCGCGCAGTTCTTCTTCACGCCGGACTACCGCAGCATTCCGCAGTCATGGCTCGGCGGCAAAACCATTTCGATCGGCGGCATCTTCCTGCCGGAGCCGCAGCTGATCGGCGCACTGGTTTCGATTCTCGCCTTCGCCGGTCTCTATTTCTTCATCCACCGCACCGATTTCGGCCGCGCGCTGGAAGCCACCCGTGAAGATCCCGGCGCGGTCGCGCTCGTCGGAATCGACAAGAACCGCGTGTTCGCGTTCGGCTGGGGCCTCGGCGCCGCGCTGGTCGGTCTCGCCGGCGCGATCATGGCGGTGTTCTTCTACATCTATCCCGACGTCGGCGCGTCCTTCGCCCTGATCGCCTATGTCACGGTGGCGCTCGGCGGCTTCGGCAGCGTGTTCGGCGCCTTCGCCGGTGGCATCATCGTCGGTCTCGTCGAGGCCACGACCGCGCTGGTGCTGCCGCCGTCGCTGAAATCGGTCGGCATCTACGCCGTCTATCTCCTCGTCGTCTTCATTCGGCCGCGCGGCCTGTTCGGATCGATGTGATGGACAAGGAATTTGCCGCGCGGCGCCGCCGCGACCTCATCATCGCCGCGGTGCTCGCCGCGATTGCCGCGCTGACGCCATTGTTCGTGAAGGACGTGGTCGTGCAGAACATCCTGATCCTGACGCTGATGTATGCGGGGTTGTCACAGAGCTGGAACATCCTGTCCGGCTATTGCGGGCAGATCTCGCTCGGGCACGCGCTCTATTTCGGTCTCGGGGCCTACACCACCGAGCTGCTCTTCACGAAGTTCGGCGTGCTGCCCTGGTTCGGCATGCTGGCGGGCGGCGTGGTGTCGGCGCTGATCGCGATGGGGCTCGGTTATCCCTTCTTCCGGCTGCGTGGCCATTACTTCGTGATCGCGACCATCGTCATCGCCGAGATTGGGTTGCTTCTGTTCCACAACTGGGAATGGGCCGGCGCCGCGATGGGCATCACCATTCCAATCCGCGGCGACAGCTGGCTGAAATTCCAGTTCCTGCGCACCAAGCTGCCATACTTCTATTTCGCGCTGGCGCTGTGCTGCATTGCCTGGTTCGTCACCTGGTGGCTGGAAGATTCCAAATGGGGCTTCTGGTGGCGTGCGGTCAAGGACAATCCGGACGCAGCCGAGAGCCTCGGCGTCGACGTGTTCAATTCCAAGATGGGCGCGGCCGCGGTCTCCGCCTTCCTGGTTGCCGTCGGCGGCAGCTTTTACGCCCAGTTCGTCTCCTACATCGATCCCGAAAGCGTCATGGGCTTTCAGTTTTCGTTGCTGATGGCGCTGCCCGCCGTGCTCGGCGGTATAGGCACCCTGTGGGGGCCGGTGCTTGGTGCCGCGATTCTGATCCCGCTGACTGAGCTCACGCGCTTCAAGTTCGGCGGCTCGGGGCGCGGTGTCGACCTCATTGTCTACGGCACGCTGATCGTCCTGATCTCGCTGGCGTTGCCGCGAGGGCTGTTGAGCCTGTTTTCACGCCCGAAGAAGACGGGAGCCACGCGATGACCGCACTCCTTGAGACCCGCGGCGTCTGGCAGCGGTTCGGCGGCCTCGTCGCCAACAGTGACGTCTCGATCTCGGTCGGCCGCGGCGAGATCGTCGGCCTGATCGGCCCCAACGGCGCCGGCAAGTCGACGCTGTTCAATCTCATCGCCGGCGTGCTGCCGCCGACGCAAGGCTCGATCTGGTTCGACCGCGAGGATGTCACCCGCATGCCGGCGGCCGCGCGTTGCCAGCGCGGCGTCGGCCGCACCTTCCAGGTGGTCAAGAGTTTCGAGACCATGACAGTCATCGACAACGTCATCGTCGGTGCGCTGGTGCGCAACACGGTCATGCGCGAGGCCCGCCGCAAGGCGCATGACGTGCTGGAGTTCACCGGCCTAGCCGCCCGCGCCGACGTGCTCGCAAGCGACCTGGTGCCGGCCGAAAAGCGCCGTCTCGAAGTCGCGCGTGCGCTCGCGACCGAGCCGAAACTGCTACTGCTCGACGAAGTCCTCACCGGCCTCACGCCGACCGAGGCGCAGACCGGCGTGGCGCTGGTGCGCAAGGTGCGCGATGCCGGCATCACCGTCTTGATGGTCGAGCACGTCATGGAGATCGTGATGCCGCTGGTCGATCGTGCCATCGTGCTCGACCTCGGCAAGGTTCTGGTCGAGGGCAAGCCCTCTGACGTCGTCCGCGATCCCAAGGTGATCAAGGCATATCTGGGAGATCGTCATGCTGTCGGTGCATGAAGTCACGACCGCCTATCAGGGCCTGGTCGCGATCTCGGCGGTCTCGATCGAAGTTCAGAAGGGCGAGATCGTCTGCGTCGCCGGCGCCAACGGTGCGGGCAAGTCGACGCTGCTGAAATCCATCGCCGGTGCCGAGCGCCCGCGCTCGGGCACCGTGACCTTCGACGGCAAGCGCCTCGACGGCATGGCGCAGCATCACATCACCGCCACCGGCATCGCTTATGTGCCGGAGAACCGCCGCCTGTTCCCGCGCCTGTCGGTGCGCGACAATCTTCGCCTCGGCAGCTACCTCTACCGCGGCGAGGCGAACCGCGAAGAACCGCTCGATCTCGTCTTCAAGCTGTTTCCGCGCCTGTCCGAACGGCTTGAGCAGCGCGCCGAGACGCTGTCCGGCGGTGAGCAGCAGATGCTCGCCATCGGCCGCGCGCTGATGACGCGCCCGCGGCTGTTGATGCTGGACGAGCCCTCGCAGGGCATCATGCCAAAGCTCGTCGACGAGATTTTCCAGGCGGTCAAGCTCATCCGTGACTCCGGCATGACCGTCCTGATCGTCGAGCAGCGCATGGCCGAGTGCCTGGAGATCGCCGACCGCGCCTACATCCTGCAGACCGGCCGCGTGCTGATGCAGGGGCCGTCGGCGGAGATCAAGGGCAATCCGGATGTGCGGAAGGCGTATCTGGGGCTGTAGCGAAGGAGTGCTCGCGCAACATACTCGGTGTCATCGCCCGACTTGATCGGGCGATCCAGTATTCCAGAGACGTCAGAGGCATGCGGAGAAGCCGCGGAGTACTGGATTCCCCGTCTTCGCGGGGAATGACAGCGGTGGGTGAGGCAGCGTCAGTCCGCCCAGATCTGCACGACGCTAATGCCCATGCTCCGGCAGTGCCACCCCGAACACCTTCACCAGATCCGCCACTTGCTCCGGTGACAGATAGCGTGGGTTCATCCCGCGCAGCAGCAGATACAGCTTCGCCGTTTCCTCCAGCTCCTCCGTCGCGAATACCGCGGCTTCCAGCGAGTCGCCCGCAACCACCGGGCCGTGATTGGCGAGCAGCACGGATGAATATTTGCCCGCCAGTCCCTTGATCGCATCCGCGACCGCGGGATCGCCGGGGCGGTAATAGGGCACGAGCGCGGTGGCGCCGCATTTCATCAGATAATAGGCCGTCATCGGCGGCAGCGCCGCGCGCGGGTCGATCTCGGGCAGCATCGAAAGCGCGACCGAGTGGGTGGAGTGCAGATGCACGATCGCCCGTGCGCTCCCGCGTGTGTCGTAGAGCGCGGTGTGCAGCGGAACTTCCTTGGTCGGGGCATCACCCGAAACCAGCCGGCCCTGATCGTCCAGCCGCGACAGTTTCGCGGGATCGAGGAAGCCGAGCGAGGCATTGGTCGGCGTCACCAGCCAGCCGCCGCCATCCAGCCTGACGCTGATATTGCCGGAGGAGCCCGGCGTCAGCCCGCGTTCGAACAAAGAGCGTCCGAAGCGGCAGATATCCTCACGCAGCCGGGTCTCGTTGCTCATGGCCGTCATGCCCGCTTGTCTCACGCTTTGGCAGCGCGGCCAAGCCGTGTTATTCGATTTGCCGAGCCGCCGCAAAGGGCGGCCGTCCGGGAAACGTTCGCAAGGGTCAGTTGCATGTCCGCCTCCACGTCACAAAATCAGCGCATCGCGGTCATCGGGCTCGGCTCGATGGGATATGGCATGGCGACCTCGCTGAAGCGCGCCGGCCATGCCGTGACCGGCTGCGACGTCTCGGCTGACGCGGTGGCGCGCTTCGTGAAGGACGGCGGCGCCGGCGCCGGGACGCCGGCGGAAGCGGCCAAGGGCGCCGACATCGTCGTCAGCGTCGTCGTCAATGCCGCGCAGACCGAGACCATCCTGTTCGGCAAGGACGGCGTCGCCGAGACCCTGCCGAAGGACAGCGTCTTCCTGTCCTCCGCCACCATGGACCCCGACGTGGCCCGTCGCCTCGCAAAACAGTTGGAGGCAACCGGCCGTCACTATCTGGATGCGCCGATCTCCGGCGGCGCGCAGCGCGCAGCCCAGGGCGAGCTGACGATCCTTGCCTCCGGCAGTCCCGCTGCCTTTGCGAAGGCACGGCCGGCGCTCGATGCCATGGCGGCAAAGCTCTACGAGCTCGGCGATGCCGCAGGGCAGGGCGCCGCCTTCAAGATGATCAACCAGTTGCTCGCCGGCGTGCATATCGCCGCCGCCAGCGAAGCGATGGCGTTTGCCGCCAAGCAGGGCCTCGACATCCGCAAGGTCTATGAGGTGATCACGGCCTCCGCCGGCAATTCCTGGATGTTCGAGAACCGCATGCCGCACGTGCTCGACGGCGATTACACGCCGCGCAGCGCGGTCGAGATCTTCGTCAAGGATCTCGGCATCATCCAGGACATGGCGCGTAGCGCCAGATTCCCGGTGCCGGTCTCCGCCGCAGCGCTCCAGATGTTCCTGATGACGGCCGCCGCCGGCATGGGCCGTGACGACGACGCTTCGGTGGCGCGGATGTATGCGCAGGTCACCGGCGTGAAGCTGCCTGGCGACAAGTAGACAAGAGGAATCCGATGCCCCGTTTTGCCGCCAACCTCTCGATGATGTTCACCGAGGTGCCGTTCCTCGACCGCTTCGACGCCGCCGCGCAAGCGGGCTTCACTGCGGTCGAGTTTCTCTTTCCCTATGAGCACCCGGCCGACGTGGTCGGCGAGCGCCTCAAGCGCAACGGGCTGACGCAGGCGCTGTTCAATCTGCCGCCGGGCGACTGGAATGCCGGCGAGAAGGGCTTTGCGGCGCTCCCCTCGCGGTTCTCCGATCTCAAGGCGAGCCTTGAGACGGCGCTGCCTTACGCCAAGGCGACCGGCGTCAAACGCCTTCATTTGATGGCGGGCATCGCCAATCGCGGCGAGCGCGTTGCGATCGAGGCGTTCTACAAGTCGGTGGCATGGGCCGCGGAATTCTTCGCGCCTCATGGCATCGATATCGTGCTCGAGCCGATCAATGCGCGCAACGTGCCCGGCTACTTCCTCAACGATTTCGGCTTCGCGCGCGACCTGATCCAGGAACTGAGGCTGGCGAACCTGAAGCTCCAGTTCGACATCTATCACTGCGGGATCATCCACGGCGACGTCACCATGCGCCTGCGCGAGATGATGCCGATCATCGGCCACATCCAGATCGCCAGCATCCCCTCGCGCAACGAGCCGGACGGCGAAGAGCTGAACTATCCGTTCCTGTTCGCCGAACTCGACCGGCTCGGCTATACCGGCTTCGTCGGCTGCGAATACAATCCGCGCGGCAAGACCACCGATGGCCTCGCCTGGTTCAAACCGTATGCGGGAGTGAAGCCGTGACGCTTGCGCTGGGTTGCATCGCCGACGACTATACCGGCGCCTCTGATCTCGCCAACACGCTGACACGCGCGGGCCTGCGCACCGTGCAGACCATCGGTGTACCCGCGGACGATCTCACGCTGCCCGAGGTGGACGCCGTCGTGGTGTCGCTGAAGAGCCGCTCGATCGAGGCCGGCCTTGCCGTGTCGCGTTCGCGCGCGGCGGAGACATGGCTGCGCGGCCACGGCGCGAGCCACGTGCTGTTCAAGATCTGCTCGACCTTCGATTCCACCGATGCCGGCAATATCGGCCCGGTGATGGACGCCCTGCGCGCCGATGGTAGCGAGGGCACCGTGCTGGTGACGCCGGCCTTCCCGGAGACCGGCCGCACCGTCTACCAGGGCAACCTTTTCGTCGGCGCCGTGCCGCTGAACGAGAGCCCGCTCAAGGACCATCCGCTCAATCCGATGCGCGATTCGAGCCTGGTGCGCGTGCTGGCACGCCAGAGCAGGGCGCAAGTGGGCCTGGTCGATCTTGCGACCGTCGCTCGTGGCGCGGAGGCCGTGCGCGCCAAGCTTGCCGAACTGTCGGGCAAGGGCGTCGGTGCCGCCATCATCGATGCCGTGTTCGATCGCGACCTCGAGACCATCGGTCTCGTTGCCGCCGAACATCGGCTGTCGGTCGGCGCCTCCGGCATCGGTCTCGGGCTGGCGCGCGCGCTGGTCTCGACGGGCAAGGTCAAGTCGGCCGCTGGCAGCACTGGGGCGGACGCAGCCGTCGGCGGACCGGCGGCCTGTCTCGCCGGAAGTTGCTCACAGGCGACGCTTCAGCAGATCGCCAATGCCGAGCGCGCAATGGCGGTGCTCCATCTCGATCAGGACCGTATTCTTACGGGAGGGGACGAAGTGCAGCGTGCGATCGCCTGGGCCAGGCCGCGACTAGCTGACGGTCCGGTCCTGATCGCGTCGAGCGCCACACCGGATCAGGTCGCCGCCTTGCAGGCGCGCCACGGCCGCGATGCGGCCGGTCACGCCATCGAGCAGGCGATGGCCGACATTGCGGAAAACCTAGTGAAATCAGGTGTTCGGCGGCTGGTCGTAGCTGGCGGCGAGACCTCCGGCGCGGTCGTCGATCGGCTCGGGATTCCCGGCTTCCTGGTCGGCGCGGAGATCGCGGCCGGCGTTCCGGTGCTGCGTGCCGTCGGCGCTCAAGCAGGCGACATGTTGCTCGCGCTGAAGTCCGGAAATTTCGGCGGGCCGGAGTTTTTCTCGGACGCGCTTGGGCTCATGCGCTGAGCGCAGGGCGTTTTTAGTCCCTCATTCATTTCTTTAGGGTTCCGTACTCGTACGGAGTCGTAGTTAACAACTGCTCAGTCGCTTTGTTGTTGGATGTCGGCGCCGCCTTTTGGTTGATCCACCATTTCCGGACGCGCCATCGCGCCAACGCAAAGAGACAGCTTATGCTCGCCACCATCTCCATTCGCGCCAAGATCATCAGTGTTGTGGCGTTCCTGCTGGTCGCGATGGCCGGCATGGGCCTGTTCGCCGTCATGAAAATGCGGTCGATGAACGCCAATACGACAGACATCACCACGAGCTGGATGCCCAGCGTCCGCGTGCTCGGCGAGCTCCGCGCCAGTGTGATCACCTATCGCAACGTGGTGCGCCAGCACATGCTGGCCGAGACCCTCGAGGAGAAGCTCACCAACGAAAAGACCGCCGGCACCGTGCTGGAGGCTCTCGCCAAGGCCCGCAAGGCTTACGAGCCGATGATCACCTCGCCCGAGGAGCGGAGGCTTTATGGCGAATGGGCCAAGCTCTGGGACGACTACAAGAAGGGGACCGAAGAGGTCTTTGCGCTGTCTCGCAAGGAGGCCGGCAAGGTCCCGCATGACGCCCAGGAGCTGAACACCAAGACGGTCAACAAGATCGGCCTTGCGTCGGATGAGGTCCTGATGAAGGACATCGAGCTCAACACCAGGGGTGGCGATCAGGCGGCGCAGGACGCTGCGGACAGCTACTACTATGCCTTCATGCTGGTCTCGATCATTCTCGGCGCCGCGGTCATCATCGGGATCGGCGTCGGCTTCTACCTCGTCCACGACGTGTCCAGCGGCATCAACTCGATCATCGAGCCGATGCAGGCGCTCGGCAAGGGCGACCTCTCCGCCGAAGTCCCGCATCGCGGCGAGAAGACCGAGATCGGCGCCATGGCGGACGTGCTCCAGATCTTCAAGGAGGCGCTGATCGCCAAGAAGGCCGCCGACGAGGCCGCCGCGGCCGATGCCGAGGCCAAGATCGAGCGCGGCCGCCGCGTCGACAACATCACCCGCGATTTCGAAACGATGATCGGCGAGATCGTCCAGACCGTGTCATCGGCCTCGACCCAGTTAGAGGCCTCCGCCTCGACGCTGACGTCGACCGCCGACCGTTCGCAGCGGCTGGCGACCACGGTTGCCGGTGCTTCGGAGGAAGCCTCGACCAACGTGCAGTCGGTGGCCTCGGCCACCGAGGAGATGGCTTCGTCGGTCGGCGAGATCAGCCGCCAAGTGCAGGAATCTGCCCGGATGGCAGGCGATGCCGTCGGCCAGGCTCGTGCCACCACCGAGCGC
This sequence comes from Bradyrhizobium sp. CCGB20, assembly GCF_024199855.1. Lineage (NCBI taxonomy): Bacteria > Pseudomonadati > Pseudomonadota > Alphaproteobacteria > Hyphomicrobiales > Nitrobacteraceae > Bradyrhizobium > Bradyrhizobium sp. CCGB20. Next base: position 2,899,357 of record NZ_JANADN010000001.1, read on the forward strand.
GTCAGCGAGCTGTCCAAGGCGGCTTCCCGCATCGGCGACGTCGTCGAGCTGATCAACACCATTGCCGGCCAGACCAACCTGCTGGCGCTGAACGCCACCATCGAGGCGGCGCGTGCCGGTGAAGCCGGTCGCGGCTTCGCGGTAGTCGCCTCCGAGGTGAAGGCGCTCGCCGAGCAGACCGCCAAGGCGACCGGCGAGATCGGCCAGCAGATCTCCGGCATCCAGGCGGCGACCAACGACTCGGTCGGCGCCATCAAGGAGATCTCCTCGACCATCGAGCGGCTCTCCGAAATCTCCTCGGCGATTGCCGCCGCGGTGGAAGAGCAGGGCGCAGCGACCCAGGAGATCGCCCGCAACGTGCAGCAGGCCGCGCAGGGCACCCAGCAGGTCTCGTCCAACATCACCGATGTGCAGCGCGGTGCGACCGAGACCGGCACGGCCTCCTCGCAGGTGCTCTCGGCAGCGCAGATGCTGTCCAACGACTCGAGCCGGCTCAAGACCGAGGTCAGCAAGTTCCTGACCAACGTCCGCGCGGCGTAAACTGGAAAACGGATCGCAGTTTTGAAAGCGGCGCCTCCGGGCGCCGCTTTTTTACGTGGGTGTAAGCCATTGCTGTAATCTCCGGGCAGAGGCTGCATATCTGGAATGCGATTTTCGCGGTGCGATAGCAGGGAAGTGACCGGGTGTGACGGCGCCGCCGTTGGCCATTTCAGCAGGGTTCGGGTAAATCAGCCTCAGGAACCCGTGGGGCGTGTTCCCTGTCCCCCGATTTTGGAATTGCCTGACGAATGATTGCTCTGGTCCGTATTGCCCTGAGCCGGCCCTACACGTTTGTCGTGCTCGCGCTGCTGCTCCTGATCATCGGACCGCTGGCCGCGCTGCGGACGCCGACCGATATCTTCCCGGACATCCGCATCCCCGTGATCGGCGTGGTCTGGCAGTACACCGGCCTGCCGCCGGACCAGATGTCCGGCCGCATCACCACGCCGTTCCAGCGCGCGCTGACGACGACGGTCAACGACATCGAGCACATCACCGCCAACTCCTATAACGGCTTTGGCATCATCAAGATCTTCTTCCAGCCGAACGTCGACATCCGCACGGCCAACGCCCAGGTCACCGCGATCTCGCAGACGCTGCTCAAGCAGATGCCGCCGGGCGCAACGCCGCCTCTGATCCTGAACTACTCCGCCTCGACCGTGCCGATCATCCAGGTCGCGCTGTCGGGCGACGGCCTGACCGAGCAGAACCTCGCCGACATCGGCATCAACCAGCTCCGCACGCCGCTGGTGACCGTGCCCGGCGCGGCGATCCCCTATCCGTTCGGCGGCAAGCAGCGCCAGGTCCAGATCGACCTCGATCCGACGGCGCTCCAGGCCCGCGGCCTGTCCGGCCAGGACGTCGCCAATGCGCTCGCCGCGCAGAACCTGATCACGCCGGTCGGCACCCAGAAGATCGGCACCTTCGAGTACAACATTCAGCTCAACAACTCGCCGCTTCGGATCGACGAGCTCGGCAATCTGCCGATCAGGACCGTCAACGGCGCGATGGTCTATGTGCGCGACGTCGCGACCGTGCGCGACGGCAATCCGCCGCAGACCAACATCGTGCATGTCGACGGCAACCGCTCGGTGCTGATGATGGTGCTGAAGGCGGGCGCGACCTCGACGCTCGACATCATCGCCGGCATCAAGCAGAAGGTGATCGACGTCAAGGACCAGCTGCCGGACGCGCTGAAGATCGGCTTCATCGGCGACCAGTCGGTATTCGTCCGCGGCGCCATCGAGGGCGTCGCCTTCGAAGGCGTGATCGCGGCGCTGCTCACCAGCGTCATGATCCTGCTGTTCCTCGGCAGCTGGCGCTCGACCATCATCATCGCGGTTTCGATCCCGCTGTCGGTGCTCGGCGCCATCATCATGCTGTCGGCGATCGGCGAGACGCTGAACATCATGACGCTCGGCGGCCTCGCGCTCGCAGTCGGCATCCTCGTCGACGACGCCACCGTCACCATCGAGAACATCAACTACCATCTGGAGCAGGGCAAGCCGGTCGAGCAGTCGATCCTCGACGGCGCCAACCAGATCGTGACGCCGGCCTTCGTCTCGCTGCTCTGCATCTGCATCGTGTTCGTGCCGATGTTCTTCCTCTCCGGCGTCGCGCGTTTCCTGTTCGTGCCGATGGCCGAAGCGGTGATGTTCGCGATGATCTGGTCGTTCATCCTGTCGCGCACGCTGGTGCCGACCATGGCGAACTACCTGCTGAAACCGCATGTCCATCACGAGGGCGCGCCGCCGAAATCGCGCAATCCGCTGGTCTGGTTCCAGCGCGGCTTCGAGAAGCGGTTCGAGCGCATTCGCGGCGGCTACCACAATCTGCTGGGGCTTGCGCTCGCGCACCGTGCGGTGTTCGTGATCGGCTTCCTCTGCGTGGTCGGCGCGTCCTTCGCGCTGGTGCCGTTCCTGGGGCGCAACTTCTTTCCGGCCGTCGATGCCGGCAACATCCTGATGCATGTCCGCACCCAGGTCGGCACGCGGGTCGAGGAGACCGCCAACCAGCTCGCGGATGTGCAGAAGGCGGTCCGCAAGCTGATTCCGGGCGAGATCGAGACCATGACCGACAACATCGGCATGCCGATCTCCGGCATCAACATGACCTACAACAACACCGGCGTGATCGGCCCGCAGGACGGCGACATCCAGATCAAGCTGAAGGAAGGCCACAAGCCTACGGAAGAGCACGTGCGCGTGCTGCGCGAGCAGCTGCCGCGGCTGTTCCCCGGCGTCAGCTTCGCGTTCCTGCCGGCCGACATTGTCAGCCAGATCCTGAACTTCGGCGCGCCGGCGCCGATCGACCTGCAGATCCGCGGCGCCAATCTCAGCGCCAACTTCGCTTACGCCAACAATCTGCTGGCAAAGGTCCGCAAGATTCCGGGCGTTGCCGATGCGCGCATCCAGCAGTCGCCGAACAACCCGACCTTCAACATCGACGTCGACCGCACCCGCGCGCAATATGTCGGCCTGACCGAACGCGACGTCACCAACAGCCTCGTGGTCAATCTCGCCGGCTCCTCGCAGGTGGCGCCGACCTACTACCTCAATCCTGACAACGGCGTGTCCTACTCGATCGTGATGCAGACGCCGCAATACCAGATCGACTCGCTCAGCGCGCTCCAGACGCTGCCGATCACGGCCGCCGGCAATGCGCAGTCGCCGATCCTCGGCGGCATCGCCGACATCAAGCGCTCGACCTCGAGCGCGGTGGTGTCGCAATACGACATCCAGTCGATGGTGCAGATATTTGCCACGACCTCGGGCCGCGACCTCGGCGCGGTCGCCGCCGACATCCGCCAGGTGATCGCCGACACCGCCAAGGAGGTGCCGAAGGGCTCCTCCGTGGTGCTGCTCGGCCAGGTGCAGACCATGAACAGCGCCTTCACCGGCCTGCTGTTCGGCCTGCTCGGGGCGGTCGTGCTGATCTACTTCCTGATCGTCGTGAACTTCCAGTCCTGGTCCGATCCGTTCGTGATCATCACGGCCCTGCCGGCCGCGCTCGCCGGCATCGTCTGGATGCTGTTCATGACCGAGACGACGCTGTCGGTGCCGGCGCTGACCGGCGCCATCATGTGCATGGGCGTTGCCACCGCCAACAGCGTGCTCGTGATCTCCTTCGCCCGCGAGCGCTACGAGGAGCTCGGCGATCCCATCGCAGCCGCGCTCGAAGCCGGCTTCGTCCGGTTCCGCCCGGTCCTGATGACCGCGCTCGCCATGATCATCGGCATGGCGCCGATGGCCCTGGGATTGGGCGAGGGCGGCGAGCAGAATGCGCCACTTGGCCGCGCCGTGATCGGCGGCCTGATCTTTGCAACTTTCGCCACGCTGATGTTTGTTCCCGTGGTGTTCAGTATGGTACACAAGAAACAAGGCGCCAAAGCCGCCGCCCCATTGGAGACCACGCATGTCGCCCACTGAACCCCGCTCCCCGGTGTCGCACCGGAAACTGGGCATCTTCGGCGTGGTGGCGCTGATTGCGGCAGGCCTTGTCGTGGGCACCGGCATTCGCGCCCGTGAGGAGCAGGGCTCCAAGCTGAAGGAATGGACCGACGATCAGGCCGTGCCGAGTGTCGCGGTGACCTTGCCCAACGCCAAGGCTCTCAATTCGACCATCGACCTGCCGGGCCGCCTCGAAGCCTATTATCGCGCGCCGATCTTTGCCCGCGTCCCCGGTTACCTGAAGAGCTGGAGCGCCGACATCGGCGCGCGCGTCAAGGCCGGGCAGGTGATCGCCGAGATCGAGGCCCCCGACCTCGACCAGCAACTTCTGCAGGCCCGCGCCGACCTCGCCAGCCAGCAGGCCAGCGCAAGGCTGTCTGAAGCGACCCTCAACCGCCGCAAGACGCTGGTCGCCTCCAACTTCGTCTCCGCGCAGGAAATCGACGAGCGCACCGCCGATCTCTCCAACAAGAACGCGGCGGTTCGCTCGGGCCAGGCCAATGTCGAGCGGCTGGAAGCGCTGGCCGGCTACAAGAAGATCACCGCGCCGTTCGACGGCGTGGTCACGGCGCGCGATACCGACGTCGGTGCGCTGATCAATTCCGGCGGCGGCTCGGGCCCCGCGATGTTCGTGGTCTCGGATATCACCAAGCTCCGCGTCTACATCAACGTTCCCCAGAACTACGTTCCGGCGATCAAGATGGGCGCCAAGGCCATCATCGCGCTGCCCGAATATCCGAACCGGACGTTCCAGGCGACGGTGGAAGCCTCGTCGCAGGCCGTTGACGTCGCCTCGGGCACGACGCGCATGCAGCTCGGGCTCGACAACACCTCGGGTGAGCTGATGCCCGGCGGCTATGCCAGCGTGAAGCTCAGCCTGCAGCGGGACTCCGCACCGCTCAGCATTCCCGCCAGCGCTCTCATTTTCAATGGCAGCGGCCTGCGTGTCGCAACGGTCGGCGTGGACGACAAGGTGCTATTCAAGCCGGTGACCATCGCCCGCGACCTCGGCCGCGAGATCGAGCTCGCCTCGGGGATTGCCGCGGATGACCGCGTCATCACCGCCCCGCCGGACGGCCTCTCCGACGGCGATGCAGTCCGCGTCGTCGGCGCCAAGGGCAAGCCGGCGACGGCGTCGGAGAAGCAGGCGCCGAAGAGCTGAGACTGTCTCGTAGGGTGGGTTAGCGAAGCGTAACCCACCTCTTTGATTTCCGCGGAGACAGAAGTGGTGGGTTACGCCTTCGGCTAACCCACCCTACGAGATCACGCCACCCGCCACTCCGGCACGCCATCGGCGGCCATCGTGATCTCGCCCAGCGACCCCACCGGCGTACGATCCATATTCAGCAGATGCGCCAGCGTCGCGCTATCGCTGGCCGGAATCCGCGCCAGCGTGCGCCGGTCATCTTCCGTGCGCAGCATCACCACACCGTGCTCGACATCGCCGCCACGGCCATAGAGCACGGTAAAGCTCTCCACCTTGCCCTTGCCGCTCGACTCCGTGACGAACTCCGGCACCGCGCGCTTGTTGCGGTCGGCTTCCGCCTGCACGCTCGTCTCCTGCGCCAGGGCCTCGCGCGGCGTCGTCGTCGACACCACCAGCGCGTGGTGCTTGGTGACGAAGCCGCCCTGGCCGTAAAGCAGGCCGAGCTTCGCGCCCTCGCGCAGGCGCCGCACCATCGCGCAGGCCGCATGCGTCATGTAGGTGTTGAGCGGCGCGCCGAAGAACGTGAGGCCGCCGGTCACGGTCGGCTGCACGTCGGCGGAAAGGCCCAGCGTGCGCCGTGCCATCTTGGGCACGCAGGGGAAGCAGCTGTAGAGCTCGATCGCGTCGAACTTCCCGCCGTCGCCGCCGGCGAGGTCCATCACCGCTTTCAGCACCGCGTTCTGCGGGTGGCTCTCGTAAAACTGGTCGCGCAGGAGATAGTCGCGCGGCTCCTCCGCCGAGGCGCCGCCGAGCGGGAAAACCAGCTTGTCCTCCGCGATGCCGAGCGCGCGCGCCTTGGCGAGGCTGGTCAGCAGCAGCGCACCGCCCATATTGACGCTGGGATTGGCGACCATGAGCTTGTTGTAGGGCCACGCGATCAGCCGATTGTCCGCGGTCGGCGTCGTGATCTCGTCCGGCGCATAGCGCCGGCTCAGCCAGGCGTTGGGATTTTGGGCGGCGGCTTGCGAATAGCGCGACCACAGCGTGCCTGACTCCGCCATCGCTTCGCGTGGCGTCTGGCCCCAATGCGCGGAGGAGGCGGCCTCGTAGAAGGGATAAACGGTCACAGGGCGGAACACGCCGAGCTTCACGGCAAGCGGCTTCTGGAACGCCGCACCGCGCTTGGGCTCCTCGACATCATGCGCGAACGGCGTCCACGGCAGTTTTGCGCCGGCGCGCTCCGCCTTGGTCGCGGTCGACTGTGCCTCCGCCCCGCAGATTGCCGCTACCGTGCATTCACCGCGCGCGATGCGCTTTGCCGCCTCGTGGATGTAGCGGATCGGGCTCTCGCCGCCGACCGGGCCGTAATAGCAATGCGCGGGCGTGATCCCGAACCGCTGCGCCAAAAGCTTTTCCGGATCGCGATAGCGCCAGCTCAGGAAGTTGACGACATCGAGCGACTGCACCTCGCCAAGCAGTTTTGCGCCGGCATCTGCCTCTGCGCGCCGCAGCGCCTGTTCGAGCAGATCGAGCGGCTCGAGGCCTGCGGTGATCTCCTTGGGGCGGTCGACGATCTCGCCGATGCCGACGATGACAGGGATGCGGTCAGGGGAAACGGTTGTCATTGGTCTTGCTTCTTCGCTCTCTCAGAAATCACCGACCTCATCTTGAGGAGCCCGCAAGGCAGGCGTCTCGAAGGATGGGCCGCGGGCTCTCATGGTTCGAGACGGCGCTTGCGCGCCTCCTCACCATGAGGGGCTACACCATGCTACTCCGCCACTAGCGCATTCATATGCTCGACGGCTTCGGCAAAATCTTCCTTGAACTCCTGCACCACGGCGCCAGCCGACTTCACGCTGTCGATCAGGCCGACGCCCTGGCCGACGAAATAGCTGACGAGATCGCGCGCCTTCGCGTTGCCGCTCGCTGCCGCGCGGTCGATCGAGTTGAAGGCGTCGCGGCTGACGATGCTTTGCAGCGGCATCGGCAGTGCACCCGGGCTTTCCGGCGCGCGGTCCCAGGCATCGGTCCAGACCGAGCGGAGTTGTCGCGCCGGCTTTCCCGTGCGGCCCTTCGAGCGGATCGCGTCACGGGAAGAAGCCGCGATCATCTTCTCGCGGAAGATCTCCGTGGTCTCGGCCTCGACGGTGGCAAGCCACACCGAGCCGGTCCAGGCACCGGCTGCGCCCATGGCCATGCAGGCCGCCATCTGCCGTCCCGTCATGATGCCGCCGGCCGCCAGCACGGGCACGTCGCGGATCGGCTTGATGGCCTTGATCACCTCCGGCACCAGCACCATGGTCGAAACTTCGCCGCAATGGCCGCCGGCCTCGGTGCCCTGCACAACGAGGATGTCGACGCCGGCCGCAACCTGACGCAGCGCATGCTCCTTGGCGCCGACGAGGGCGGCAACAGGCACGCCGTGCTTCTTGCCCATCTCGATCATCGCCTTCGGCGGCACGCCGAGCGCGTTGGCGATCAGGCGGATCGGATGATTGAAGGAGACCTCAAGTAGCTGAAGCGCCGTCTTCGCATCGAACGGCTGCGGCTGGTTGTCGGTAACGCTGGTTGTGGTCAACTCGATGTCGTACTTCTTCAGGAGAGCGCGTGTGTAGTCGCGGTGCTCCTGCGGAACGCGCGCCTCCAGGCTCTTCCAGGTGACGTCCTTCTCGCCCGCGGTCGCGATGTTTTCCGGGATCAGCACGTCGATGCCGTAGGGCTTGCCATCGACATGATCGTCGATCCATTTCAGCTCGCGCTCGAGCGTATCGGGCGTGTGCACGGTGGCACCCAGCACGCCGAAGCCGCCGGCACGGCTGACGGCAGCCACGACGTCGCGGCAGTGGCTGAAGGCGAGCAGCGGGAACTCGATGCCCAGCATGTCGCAGATCGGCGATTTCATGGCTCTCTCCCGGCGGCCGCCTTCGTTGCTGTTGTTGCTTTGCTTGAGCGAAGGCGTTTCGACGCTAACCCATCGTTGCCTGCGATGCCAAGCCGGATTTGCTCGCGCATCTTGCGTGCAGGCGCCACGCAGCGATGAGCCATTCCGCTGCACAAAATAAGCAGGCCAGTGTCCGCCGATTTGCCTCTTGCGCTTTCGAGAGGGCGAGAGAATGCTGGCTCAAACAAAGAGAAAACAACGAGGGAGCGCCAACCGATGTCGCCAGCGCAAGCGAGTCCGGCCCAAACCGTGGAAGCCTACGACGTAGTGGTCGTCGGCGCAGGCTTCGCCGGCATGTACATGCTGCATCGTCTGCGCGGGCTCGGATTCTCGGCACGTGTCTACGAGCAGGGCGGCGGCGTCGGCGGCACCTGGTACTGGAATCGCTATCCTGGCGCACGCTGCGACGTCGAAAGCATGCAGTACTCATATTCCTTCTCCGAGGAGCTTCAGCAGGAATGGGACTGGAGCGAGCGCTATGCGCCGCAGCCGGAGATCCTGAAATATGCCAATCACGTTGCCGATCGTTTTGATCTTCGCCGCGACATTCAGTTCGACACCCGCGTCGAGCGCGCCGCGTTCGACGCGCGCGCGAAGTGCTGGTCGGTAACGATCTCCGGCGGCAAGACGGTTCAGGCGAGCTTTATCGTGCTGGCCACGGGTTGCCTGTCGAACGCGCGCAAGCCCGACATCAAGGGCCTCGAAAACTTCAAAGGTCCCGTCTACCACACCGGCAACTGGCCGCACGAAGACGTCGACTTCACGGGCCTGCGCGTCGGTCTCATCGGGACTGGTTCATCGGGCATCCAGTCGGCGCCCGTCATCGCCGAGCAGGCAAGGCATCTCACGGTATTTCAGCGCACCGCAAACTTCTCGATTCCCGCCCGCAATGCCGCCCTGACCGATGCGGAGCGTGACACGTTTCGCAGGAAATATCCGGAGATCCGTCAGTTCGCGCGCGAGGTCGCGCGCAACGGAATCCATGCCGAGCAGCCCGATCGCGGTGCGCTTGACGACAGCGACGAGACCAGGAACGGCAAATACGCGGCGCGCTGGGAGCGCGGCGGGCTCACGTTCATGTATGTCTACAACAATCTCGGCCTCGAGCGGTCCGCGAACGACACCGCGGCGGATTTCGTGCGCGGCAAGATCGCCGAGATCGTCAAGGATCCCGTAACGGCAAAATTGCTCCAGCCGAACAGCCATCCGATCGGCACCAAGCGCATCTGCATCGACACCGATTATTTCGCGACCTTCAACCGGCCGAATGTGTCGCTGGTCGACATCAAGACCAATCCGATCGAAGAGATCACGGCGAATGCCGTGCGCGTTGCGGGCGTAGACCACGCGGTCGACGCGCTGGTGATGGCGACCGGCTTCGACGCCATGACGGGCTCGGTCGCGAAGATCGACATTCGCGGCCCGGGTGGGCGGACACTGAACGATAAATGGGCGGAAGGCCCGAAGACCTATCTCGGCCTGATGAGTGCGGGCTTTCCGAACCTTTTCATCATCACCGGCCCAGGCAGCCCATCGGTGCTGTCGAACATGATCGTGTCGATCGAGCAGCATGTCGACTGGATCGCCGATTGCCTCGTCCACTTGCGCCGGCGGGGCGTTGCCACCATTGAGGCGGGCGGGGAGGCCGAGGAGAAATGGGTGGCGCATGTCAACGAGGTCGCCCACGGCACGCTCTATCCGCAGGCCAATTCCTGGTACATGGGCGCCAACATCCCGGGCAAGCCGCGCATCTTCATGCCCTATATCGGCGGCGTCGGCGTTTACCGCCGGATCTGCGACGAGGTCGCGGCGAAGGGGTACGAGGGCTTCGTGATGGAGGCCGCAGCCCGGCCGTGCAGGCTGGAAGCAGGCGAGGTTGCATGACGCCGGCCTGAGGCCCGCGCCGGACGCAGAGCCGGCAGGGCTTGTCATCGGCCATTCGCGGGCTAATTAATGCAGGCGCATCTTTCCGCCGGAGCCCCCGCATGACCGACGCCCCCGCCTACGTGCCGCCCAAAGTCTGGACCTGGAACAAGGAGAATGGCGGCCAGTTCGCCAGCATCAACCGGCCGATTGCCGGCGCCACCCACGACAAGGAGCTGCCGGTCGGCAAGCATCCTCTCCAGCTCTATTCGCTGGCGACGCCGAACGGGGTCAAGGTCACCGTGATGCTGGAGGAACTGCTGGCGCTCGGCCACAAGGGTGCCGAGTATGACGCCTGGCTGATCAAGATCGGCAATGGCGACCAGTTCGGCAGCGGCTTTGTCGACATCAACCCGAACTCAAAGATCCCGGCGCTGATGGATCGCTCAGGTCCGGAGCCGATCCGGGTGTTCGAATCCGGCTCGATCCTGTTCTACCTCGCCGAGAAATTCGGCGGTGCCTTCCTGCCGAAGGAGATCAAGGCCCGCACCGACGCCATGTCCTGGCTGTTCTGGCAGATGGGCAGCGCGCCCTATCTCGGGGGCGGCTTCGGCCATTTCTACGCCTACGCGCCATTCAAGATCGAGTACGCCATCGATCGCTTCGCGATGGAGGTCAAGCGCCAGCTCGACGTGCTCGACCGGCGCCTCGCCGACAACGAGTACCTCGCGGGCAAGGAGTACACGATCGCCGATATGGCGGTGTGGCCGTGGTACGGCGCGCTCGCCAAGGGGCTGGTCTACGGCGCCGGCGAATTCCTGTCGGTGCAGGACTACAAGAACGTGCAGCGCTGGACCGACCAGATCGCCAAGCGCCCGGCCGTCAAGCGCGGCCGCATGGTCAACCGCGTCTCCGGCGATCCCGCCAGCCAGCTCCACGAGCGGCATGATGCGTCTGACTTCGAGACCAAGACGCAGGACAAGCTCGCACCCGCGACGTAGGTGTGTAGGGCGGATTAGCCGAAGGCGTAATCCGCCATTTCGCGGTCAAAATTCGGCGGATTACGCTTCGCTAATCCGCCCTACGGCTTCTTCGCACCCTCCGCCGCCGGAAACACCACGCGGTCATCCGTGCGGCAGTAGCGGTCGGCGAACATGCGGCCGATCGGATGATAGCGGTCCATGTGCACCCGCATCTTCTCGCCATCCCACAGCTCGTCACGGATATGGAAGTGGATGCCTTCGCCCATGATCAGGCGGCGGTCGTCGTTGACGTCGATCATCTTCCAGAGTTTGCACTCCATCGCCCAGGGCGTGTCGGCCAGTCTCGGCACGGCAATCCTGGTTGAGGGCGCGAGCTTCAGCCCGAGATAGTCGGGTTCGCCGATGTCCGGCGGGAAATCGCCGCTGCTCTCGTGCATGGCCTTCGCCAGCGGCTCGTCGGCGAGGTTGACCACGAACTCGCCGGTGCGCTGGATGTTGAGGAACGTGTCCTTGTCCTGTCCGTTCGGCTTGCGGTTCGCCGCGAACATGCACAGCGGCGGATCCTCGCAGAAGGCGTTGAAGAAGCTGAAGGGTGCGGCGTTGACGATTCCGGTCGGCCCGACCGAGGTCACCCACGCAATCGGCCGCGGCAGGATGAAGGACGTCAGCACCTTGTAGCGCTCGCGTGGCGTCAGGTCGCTGGCGGCGTAGTCCATGGTGGCTCCTGGAGGGGAAAGCTTGCTTTCTTCACCTCGCCCCGCTTGCGGGGAGAGGTCGAATTCGATCGCAGATCGAATTCTGGTGAGGGGGAGTCTCCGCGAGTCCGATTGTCACCGTCTTCGCGGAGGCTCCCCCTCACCCTGACCCTCTCCCCGCAAGCGGGGAGAGGGGAAAGAGAGAGTGTGGATCACGCCATGCTCAGCTCATGCCGGCCGACCACCATCCAGTGCACCTCGTCCGGACCGTCTGCAAAGCGCAGATGGCGGACGTCCTGGTACATCTCGGCGAGCGGGGTCCAGTGCGAGATGCCGGTGGCGCCGTGCATCTGGATCGACTGGTCGATGATCTTGCAGGCGCGCTCCGGCACCATGGCCTTGACCATGGAGACCCAGACGCGGGCCTCCTTGTTGCCGAGCACGTCCATCGCCTTGGCGGCCTTGAGCACCATCAACCGCATCGCTTCGATCTCGCAGCGCGCCTGCGCGATGATCTGCATGTTGCCGCCGAGATGGGCGATCTTCTTGCCGAAGGCTTCGCGGGTAAGGCCACGCTGCACCATCAAATCGAGCGCCTTCTCGGCCTTGCCGATGGTGCGCATGCAGTGATGGATGCGGCCGGGTCCGAGGCGGAGCTGCGAGATCTCGAAGCCGCGGCCTTCGCCGAGCAGCATGTTCTCCTTGGGGACCCGGACGTTGTTGAAGCGCATGTGCATGTGGCCGCGCGGGGCGTGGTCCTGTCCGAACACGTACATGGGACCCAGCACCTCGACACCGGGCGTGTCGCGCGGCACCAGGATCTGCGACTGCTGCTTGCTCGGCGCCGCATCTGGATTGGTCTTCACCATCACGATCAGGATCTTGCAGCGGGGATCGCCGACGCCGGAGATGTAGTACTTCTCGCCGTTGATGACCCATTCGTCGCCGACGAGCTTGGCGGTCGTCGAGATGTTCTTGGCGTCGGAGGAGGCGACGTTCGGCTCGGTCATGACATAGGCCGAGCGGATCTCGCCGTTCATCAGCGGCTTCAGCCACTTCTCCTTCTGCTCCTTGGTACCGACACGCTCCAGCACCTCCATGTTGCCGGTGTCGGGGGCCGAGCAGTTCATGGTCTCGGACGCCAGCGGGCTCTTGCCGAGCTCGGAGGCGATATAGGCGTAGTCGAGGTTCTTCAGGCCCTGGCCGGTCTCGTCGTCGGGCAGGAAGAAGTTCCAGAGGCCTTCCTTCTTGGCCTTATTCTTGGCGACCTCGAGCACCTCGAGCTGCTTCGGCGTAAAGCTCCAGCGGTCTTGTTTGCCTTCGCCCGCCTTGGCGAATTCGATCGACATCGGCTCGACGGTGTCGCGGATGAATTTCCTGACGTGATCGTAGAGCGGTCGGACCTGGTCCGACATGCGGAGATCGTTCAGCTCGTCGCCGGGATTGAGGGTGTAGTTGGTGGTGCGGGGTATGTAGGTGTGCTTTGTCATTGTTCCTCCCGTTTCGCTGAGACCGTGTTGGCCGGGACAATAGTCGCAGCGCCGCCAAAGCGCGAGCGCGTATTTTCTCACGCGAGCCATGCCATGCGATGGAATTTCGCGAGGGCGTTTGAAATGTTGTTTGAATGGAGTCGGAGTTTCGGTGAGCCTGTGCGCCAATCTCCGTTGTCATCGCCCGATTTAATCGGGCGATCCAGTATTCCAGAGACTGCAATGATTGAACCGAAAGGCCGCGGCGTACTGGATGCCCCGGTCAAGCCGGGGCATGACAGCGATGGAGGTGGCCGGCTCAGTTCGGCAGCCGATGCATTGCGCAGATCTTGTTGCCGTCGAGGTCGCGCAAATAGGCGAGATAGAGCTTGCCGCCCGGACCCTGGCGCACGCCGGGCGGATCCTCGATCGGGGCGCCGCCGGCTGCGAGGCCGGCTGCGTGCCACGCATCGACCTGCTCCGGCGAATTGCAGGCAAAGCCGATGGTGCCGCCGTTCGCGCAAGTGGCAGGCTCGCCGTTGATCGGCTTCGACACCGAGAACACGCCGGTCTTGGTGATGTAGAAGATGCGGTGGCCGTCGACCCTGGCCGGCCGCACCTCGAGCGTGTTCAGCAGTTGGTCGTAGAACGTCTTGGCCTTGTCGAGGTCGTTGGTGCCGATCATGATGTGCGAAAACATTTGCCCGTTCCCCTCTGCGCTTACAAACTCAGAAACCGTAGGGTGGGCAAAGCGCAGCGTGCCCACCACAACATTCGAAAATGATATTGGTGGGCACGGCGCAAGAGCGCCTTTGCCCACCCTGCGAGATCTCAAAATGCGGTATAGCCGCCGTCGATCACGAACGTATCCGCGGTGTGATACGACGACGCTTTGCTCATCAGATACACCGCGATGCCGCCGAAATCGCTGGCCTCGCCGAAGCGCCGCACCGGAATGCGCGGCATCACGTTGGCGACGAACTTGTCGTTGGCCATGATGCCCGCGGTCATGTCGCTCTTGATCCAGCCGGGCAGGATCGCGTTCGCGGTGACGCCGTGCCGCGCCAGCTCGACGCCGAGCGCACGCACCAGCGCGTTGATGGCGGCCTTGGTCGCCGCATAATGCTCGTTGCGCGCGGTGCCGAAGATCGAAGCGAGGCTCGAGGTCGCGACCAGCCGGCCGAAGGGGTCTCCGGCATTGGCGCGATCGGTCATATGCCTGGCGGCGGCCTGGAACGCGTGGAACACGCCGTCGAGGTTGGTCGCGAACATCGTGCGCCATTCCTCCTCGGTGCGCTCGATGAAGGAACGCCGGCCGCCGCCGCCGATGCCGGCATTGGCGAAGCAGCCGTCGACCCGGCCGAAAATGTCGAGCGTCGCCTTCATCGCGGCATCGACCGAGGCCGGATCGGTGACGTTGCAGACGCGGCTGTCGACCTTGCCTGATAGCCCCGCCATGCTCGCGGCAGCGGCCTTGTTCTTGTCAGGATTACGCCCCCAGATCGAGACGTTGCAGCCCTGGCCGGCAAGCGCCTGCGCGATGCCGAGCCCGATACCGCCATTGCCGCCGGTGATCACGGCGACGCGGCCGGTGAGGTCGAAAATGTTCATGGCGCGTTTCCTGTTTTTGGCATGAGGCGCATCAGCCGCTGCGCGCAAGATTGCTTGCTATGCTCTGACCACCATGGACAAGGCCGCGACAAAAATCAAATATGCGCCCCGGCAAAAGTAATTCCGGTCTGCGAAACTGACACAGGCCGCAACGCACGAGGAAACCATGCAGTTCAAACACGTCACGCTCGATTTCGATGGTTCGGTCGCGATCCTCAGGCTCGACCATCAGGAGGTGATGAACGCGGTCTCCATGGACATGCTGGGCGGCCTCGCCGACGCGCTCGACGCGATCGAGGAGAAGAAGGAGGAGGTGCGCTGCGTCGTGCTGACCGGCGCGGGGCGGGCGTTCTGCACGGGCGCCAATCTTCAGGGCCGCAACAACCAGTCGAAGAAGACCAAGGCCGGCCTGACGCTCGAGACCGGTTTTCATCCCTTCCTGCGCCGCATCCGCAATCTGCATTGCCCAATCGTGACCGCGGTCAACGGCCCGGCCGCCGGCGCCGGCATGAGCTTCGCACTGCTCGGCGACATGATCCTGTGCGCGCGCTCATCCTACTTCCTGCAGGCGTTCCGCCGCATCGGCCTGGTGCCGGATTGCGGCTCGACCTGGCTGCTGCCGCGCCTCGTCGGCCGGGCGCGCTCGATCGAATTGTCGCTGATGGGCGAGCGCCTGCCGGCCGAGAAGGCGCTGGAATGGGGCCTCGTCAACCGCGTCTACGACGACGGCGTGCTGATGGAGGAGGCGATGAAGCTTGCGCGCGACCTCGCGAGCGGGCCGACGGTCGCGCTGTCGTTGATCCGCAAGCTCTATTGGGACAGCCCGGAAAATTCCTTCGAGGACCAGCTCAACCTCGAATTCCAGTGCCAGCTCCGCGCCGGCGATACCGATGATTTCCGCGAAGGCGTCGGCGCCTTCCTGGAGAAGCGCCCGGCGCAGTTCAAAGGCAAATGATCGAGGCGGAGCTTTTTCGCAGCGTCCAGCGCTGGTGCAAGGGCGCAACCGGCGTCACCGGCGCAGCAAAGCTGTCGGGCGGCGCCAGTCAGGAAACCTGGCGCTTCGACATCGTGCATCCCGACGGGGCGATCGGCGCAATCCTGCGCCGCTCGCCGAAGGGCTATGGCGCAGCCCCAACGCGCGCGGCGGGCCTCGCCGCCGAAGCGCAGCTGATGCAGCTCGCCTTCGAGGCGGGCGTGCCGTCGCCGCGTGTGATGCATGTACTGACGCCGGATGAAGATCTCGGCACCGGCTTCATCATGCAGCGGGTCGAGGGCGAGACCATCGCCCGCAAGATTCTGCGCGATGAGGAATTTGCTGCGGCACGGCCGCGGCTCGCGCGGCAGATCGGCGGCGTGCTTGCGGGCCTGCACAGGCTGCCGCAGGACAAGCTGCCCGAGCTTCGCAGCCGCAACGCGACCCAGGAGATCTCCGAGTTCGAGCGCGACCATCGCAGCCTGAACTGGCCAAAGCCCGTGTTCGAGCTGGCACTGCGCTGGCTGCGCGACCACGATCCCGGCCCGTCGGTCGAGACCACGCTGGTGCATGGCGATTTCCGCAACGGCAATCTCATCATCGGTGCCGACGGCGTCCGGGCCGTGCTCGACTGGGAGCTTGCCCATCTCGGCGATCCCATGGAGGATCTCGGCTGGGTTTGCGTCAACTCCTGGCGCTTCGGCGAGATCGACAAGCCGGTCGGCGGCTTCGGCTCGCGCGAGGAGCTGTTCGCCGGCTATGAGGCAGCCGGCCGCAAATGCGATCCCGAGCGCGTCAAATTCTGGGAAGTGATGGGCACGCTGCGCTGGGGCATCATGTGCGGCGGCATGATGCAGCGGTTCCGCGAGGGACCGGACCATTCGATGGAGCGCGCCATGATCGGCCGCCGCGCCAGCGAGACCGAGATCGATCTGTTGCGGCTGCTCGCGCCGCGCGGGAGCTAAGCATGCAAGACGAACCGACACCGATCGAGCTGACCAAGGCGGTTGCCGATTTCCTCCGTAACGACATCACGCCGCTGATCTCCGGCCACCAGGCCTTCAAGCTGCGCGTCGCCGTCAACATCCTCGACCTCGTCACGCGGCAATTGACGCGGGAGGAGGGGAGCGACGCCGCGGAGGTGGAGCGCCTGCGCGCGCTGCTCGGCATGGACGGCTCGGTCACCGACCTCAACCGCGCGCTCGCCGAGCGCATCGCCAAGGGCGAAGCAGGCCTCGCGACGCCGGGGCTTGTCGAGCATCTGTGGGCGACCACGCTGGACAAGCTGGCGGTCGATCAACCGAACTATGCGTCCTACAAGCGGGAGCTGGGGCGGGGCGAGTAGGAAGGTCGCGCGCCATACTCGCTGTCATCGCCCGCCTTGTGCGCACTTGCGCACCGGGGCGGGCGATCCAGTACTCCGAGACAGTTGTGATTTGATCGATGGGCTGCGGCGTACTGGATGCCCCGGTCAAGCCGGGGCATGACACCGGTGATGTTGGGCATGCCCGTCATCGTGACGGCAGAGAGACGCCCTACTTCCCCACCCATTTCGGCGGACGCTTCTCCGAGAACGCCTTGGGGCCTTCGACGTAATCCTGCGAGGCCACCATTGCCTTCACCGCCGGATATTCGCGCTGCTCCTCGATCGCCTGCTCCAGCGAGACCGCGAGACCCTTCTGGATCGCTTGCTTCGAGGCGCGGATCGACATCGGCGAGTTCTTGGTGATCATCTCCGCCCAGCGCAGCGCGCCCGACAGCGCCTCGCCCTGTGGCACCACCTCGTTGACGAAGCCGAGCTCTTGCCCTTCCTTGGCGCTGACATGGCGCGCGGTGAGGATCATGCCCATGGCGCGCTTCAGCCCGATCTGCCGCGGCAACCGGTGCAGCCCGCCGGCAAGCGCGGCAAGACCAACGCGCGGCTCGGGCAGGGCGAAGGTCGCATTCTCCGAGGCGATGATCAGGTCGCAGGCGAGCGCGATCTCGAAGCCGCCGCCCATGGCAACGCCGTTGACAGCGGCGATGATTGGCTTGTCGCAGTCGAACCGCGCAGTGAGGCCGGCAAAGCCGCCCTTGTCCCAGCCGCGCTTGCCGCCGGCGGCCTGCCACTTCAGATCGTTGCCGGCGCAGAACGCCTTGTCGCCGGCGCCGGTGACGATCGCGACCCATTGCTCGGGGTCGGCAGCGAAATCGTCGAACACCTTCTGAAGCTCGAAATGTGCATCGGTGTGGAGCGCGTTGTAAACTTCGGGCCGCGACAGCGTGACGATCGTGACCGGCCCCTTGCGTTCCACCTTTGAGAATTTCAGCTCCATCGCGCGCTCCCGCATTTTCTCGTGAAGGAATATTGGCGTCATACTACCGCGCGGCGGCGCGAGAGCACCATCGAAATGCGCGGGCGCGCCTTGCGCCTGTCACACGCCTCGGCTTGCTTGACTTGCGCGCGCTCTTCTCACCTTAATCGTGCGAAGCAAAACGCGCCTAGCGCCTTAACGCAAAACGATAAAATCAATCCGGGAGAGAACCTGTGGATTTCTCATTGCCTGCCGATCTCGTCGCCTATCTCGGAGAGCTCGACCGTTTCATCGAACGCGAGATCAAGCCGCTCGAGCAAGCCGACGACAACATCCGCTTCTTCGATCATCGCCGCGAATGGGCGCGCACCGATTTCGAGAATGGCGGCCTGCCGCGCCACGAATGGGAGGCGCTGCTGCGCAAGGCAAAGGATCTCGCCGACGCCGCCGGCCATCTGCGCTTTCCGGTGTCGAAGCAATATGGCGGCAAGGACGGCTCCAACCTCTGGATGGCCGTGATCCGCGAGCATTTTGCGGCGAAGGGCCTTGGCCTGCACAACGACCTCCAGAACGAGCACTCGATCGTCGGCAATTTTCCCGTCGTCACCATGCTCGACCGCTACGGCCGCGACGACCAGAAGGCGATGATCGACGGCTCGATCAAGGGCAAGTACCGCATCACCTTTGGATTGACCGAGCCGCATCACGGCTCGGATGCGACCCACATGGAGACGCGCGCGGTGCCGGCGACCCGCGACAACGTCAAGGGCTGGATCATCAACGGCGAGAAGATGTGGACGACCGGCATGCACGTCGCCACGCATTGCGCGCTGTTCGCGCGCACGTCGGGCAATGACGGCGATGCGCGCGGCATCACCTGCTTCCTGGTGCCGGCCAAGAGCCACGGAGTCAAGGTCGAGGAGTACATGTGGACCTTCAACATGCCGACCGACCATCCCCGCGTCAGTTTTACGGACGTGTTCGTTCCGGAGGATGCGTTGTTCGGCGAGGTCGGCCGCGGCCTGTCGCTGGCGCAGTGTTTTGTCCATCAGAACCGGATCCGCCAGGCGGCGAGCTCGCTGGGCGCGGCGGTCTACTGCATCAACGAGAGCGTCAAATACGCGCGTGAGCGAAAGCCGTTCGGCCGGGCGCTCGCGGAGAACCAGGCGATCCAGTTCCCGCTGGTCGAGCTTGCCACGCAAGCCGAGATGCTGCGTCTGTTGATCCGCAAGACCGCCTGGGAGATGGACCAACTCACCGAGGAGCAGATCGAGCGCACGCTCTCCGACCGCGTCTCGATGTGCAACTACTGGGCAAACCGCCTCTGCTGCGAATCCGCTGACCGCGCCATGCAGGTCCACGGCGGCATGGGCTACTCACGCCACAAGCCGTTCGAGCACATCTACCGCCACCATCGCCGCTACCGCATCACCGAGGGCAGCGAGGAGATCCAGATGCGCAAGGTGGCGGGATTCCTGTTCGGGTATATGGGGCCGGGGAAGCATTAGCTGCCGCTGCGAGCGAAGCAATCGTAGGGTGGGCAAAGCGAAGCGTGCCCACCACTTCTACCGCACATGTGGAAAAATGGTGGGCACGGCGCTTTGCGCCTTTGCCCACCCTACGGCACCGCGGGATCAATTCACCCGCCGGTCCTTCCCCGTCCAATACGGCTCGCGCAATTGCCGCCGCAGGATCTTGCCCGACGGATTGCGCGGCAGGGCCGGCAGAAACTCCACGCTCTTCGGCGTCTTGAAGCCGGCGATGCGCTCGCGGGTGAAGTTGATGATGTCGGTGGCGGTCGCCTGCTTGCCCGGCTTCATCACCACGACCGCCTTCACGGCTTCGCCCCATTTGTCATCGGGCACGCCGATCACGGCGGCTTCGGCGACGTCGGGATGATCGCACAGCGCGCTCTCGACCTCGGCCGGATAGATGTTCTCGCCGCCCGAGATGATCATGTCCTTGATGCGGTCGTGGATGTAGAGATAGCCGTCCTCGTCCATGTAGCCGGCATCGCCGGTGCGCAGCCAGCCGTCGGCGCGCAGCGTCGCGGCGGTCGCCTCAGGCAAATTCCAGTAGCCGGCCATGTTGTGGTCCGAGCGCGTTGCGATTTCACCGACCTGCCGCGGCGGCAGCGGGTTGCCGTCGGGATCTAGGATCGCGAGCTCCACGCCCGCCAGCGCCTTTCCAGCCGAGCGCATCCGCTCGAGGCCCTCGACGTGATCCTCCGGCGGCAATGCGACGATGGTCCCGGTCGTCTCCGTCATGCCGTAGAGTTGCACGAACCCGCATTTGAAGATTTCGATGCATTCCTTCAGCAGTGCCGCCGGAATAGGCGAGGCGCCATAGAGCATGTATTTCAGCCGCGAGAAATCCATGGTCTTCGCGCGCGGTTGCCGCACCACGAATTGCATCGCCGCCGGCACCATGAACAGCTTCGTGATGCCGAATTGCTCGAAGAAGTCGAGCACCTTGGTCGGATCGAACTCGCGTGCGATCACGCTGCGCGCACCGTGGCCGAGTCCCACAACGCCCCAGCCGGAGCCGCCGATATGAAAGATCGGCATCGCGACCAGCGAGACGTCGTCGGTCGACCACCTGTTCCATTCCGGCGTGTCCGCGCCGCTCCCGGCCTGCAGCAGGCTGTTGAAGTTCGAATGCGTCAGCATCGCGCCCTTCGGCTTGCCCGTGGTGCCGGAGGTGTAGAGCTGCATCGCGATATCCTGTGGGGTGATCGGGATCCTCGGATCATCGCTGCTCTGTGCATCCCGCCAGCCCGCAAAATCCTGCCATTCCGGCGCGCCGCCCTCGGTCGTGATGATGGTACGGACGCCGGGCAGCTTGTCCCTGATCTGATGGACTTGCGCGATGAATTCCGGCCCGACGAACAGCACCGGGGCCTTGCAGTCGGCGACGATGAAGGCAACCTCGGGCCCGGCGAGCCGCCAGTTCACCGGCGCCATCACCACACCGGCCTTCATCGCGCCCATCAGTAGTTCGAAATAGAGGTCGCTGTTCTTGCCGAGATAGGCGATGCGATCGCCCTTCTTCACGCCCATCGCGATCAGCGCGTTGGCGACCTTGTTGGTCCTGACGTCGAATTCGGCAAAGCTGGTGAGGCGGCCCTCGAACTCATAGGCGATCGCATCGCCGCGGCTCTTCGCGCGCTCGCGCACCATGTCGGCGAGGTTCGCCAATGGCTGTGTGGTGGACATGTCTCTCCCGTGGCGTTTTGTTTTTATGCCGGGGAGTGTGGCGTCATCCGGGGGTGAAGACAAGATGGGAAGCCCACGCTGTCGTCCCGGACAAGCGCAGCGAAGCGGAGCGCAGATCCGGGACCCCGGCGCGAGCGCCTGCGCTCGTCGCCACAACCACTAAACGCAATGTGGCGAAGGCTGGTCATGACGAGCTTTCGCCAAACTGCTCCCTGTGGTTATGGGTCCCTGCTTTCGCAGGGACGACAGCGGAGAGGATGCTACCCTCTCTTCGCCCGGTCCTTCTCGTTCTGCGCCATGATGCTCTCGCGCGCGGTCTTCCAGTCGTCGTCGCTCCAGTCGCGGAGCTGGTAGAAATTGCCGCCCATGGCGAGCGCCTGTGCGCCGTCCATGGCGATGGTCTCGCCGGTGATCCAGTCGCAGCCTCCGGAGATCAGGAACACCGCGAGGTTCTGCAACTCCTCCATGGTGCCGACGCGGCCCATCGGATTCATCGCCCTGGTGCGCGCGCCGGCTTCATCGCCCGGCTTGATGCGCTTGCTCATGCCCTCGGTCGGGATCTCGCCGGGCGCGATCGTGTTGAGGCGGATGCCGTAACGGCCCCATTCGGTGGCGAGCGACATCGTCATGGCGTGGATCGCCGACTTGCTCATCGCCGACGGCACGACGTAAGGCGAGCCGTTGCGCACCCAGGTCACGGTGATCGAGACGACATTGCCGGGCTGCTTCAAGGCGATCCAGCGCTTGCCGACCGCATGCGTGACGTAGAACGTGCCATGCATGACGATGTTGGCGACCGCGTCGAATCCGCGCGGCGATAGCTCCTCGCTGCGCGAGATGAAATTGCCGGCGGCGTTGTTGATGAGGTCGGTGAGGGGCGCGTCGCGAAAGATATTCTCGACCATCTCCTCGACCGCGAGCGCGTTGCGGATGTCGACGCCGTGGCTGGTGACGCGGCCGCCATACTGATCCATCAGCTCGGTCGCGGTCTCGTCGCACACGATCTTGCGCCGGCCGCAGATGTGCACCTCGGCGCCAAGCTGGAGAAAGCGGGCCGCCATCGACTTGCCGAGCCCGGTGCCGCCGCCGGTCACGAGGATGCGCCGGCCGGCCAGAAGATTTTCCTTGAACATGGCTGTTTCCCCCGTAGGGATTGTCAGTTAATTGGTCGATTGACTAAATCCGGCCGCCGTCTTCCTGTAAAGCGGCACCGAACAAGAACAGGGGAGAATTCATCCATGGAAGAGCGCGTCTCGATCTCGATCTCGGAGGGCGTCGCCGACGTGCGCCTGGTGCGCGCGGACAAGATGAATGCGCTCGATCAGGCCATGTTCGAGGCCCTTGTTGCGGCAACCGAGCGGCTTTCGAAAGAAAAGGGCGTGCGTGTCGTCGTGCTCTCGGGCGAAGGCCGCGCCTTCTGCGCCGGTCTCGACATGGGGCGTTTTGCCGCCATGAAGGAGAAGGGCGGCAACGGAATTCCGGGTGGCGAAAATCGCGATCTCACCAAGCGGACGCATGGGCAAGCAAACTTTCCGCAGCAGGCGGTATGGGGATGGCGCCAGCTTCCGGTTCCCGTCATCGCGGCCGTGCACGGCGTCGCCTTCGGCGGCGGCTTCCAGCTCTCGCTCGGCGCCGACATGCGCTTCCTCTCGCCCGATGCGCGGATGTCGGTGATGGAGATCAAATGGGGCCTCGTGCCGGACATGGCGGGAACGCCGATCCTCGCAAGTCTCGTGCGCGACGACATCCTTCGTGACCTCACCTATACCGGCCGCATCTTCTCCGCGCAGGAGGCGATGACCTATGGTCTCGCGACGCGCATCTGCGACGACCCGCGCGCCACGGCTCTCGAAGTCGCGCGCGAGATCGCCGGCAAGAGCCCGGATGCGATCCGTGCGGCCAAGCGTCTGCTGAACAATCTCTCGGTCGATCCGGGTCCCGCGCTGCTCGCGGAGTCCGTCGAGCAGCAGAAGCTGATCGGCAGCGCCAACCAGACCGAGGCGGTGCGGTCGAATCTGGAGAAGCGCGCGGCGAAGTATGCGGACTAGCTTTCGGTCGTTCCGGGATGGTCCGAAGGACCAGACCCGGCACCTCGAGATTCCGGGTTCGATGTTGCGCATCGCCCCGGAATGACGAACACAACAACAAAGAAAAGCAGAAATGAGCGAAACGTCTAAGTTCCTCGGCATCGTCTCCGGCGATCGCCGCCGCAATCATGCGGAGGTAGCCGGTCGCGCTGATCGCATCGCAAGCGGCCTCGCCAAAATCGGCGTCAGGCAGGGCGATTGCGTCTGCATGCTGATGCGAAACGACATTGCCTTCCTCGAAGCCGCCTACGCCGCAATGCGGCTCGGTGCCTATGGCGTGCCGATCAACTGGCACTTCAAGCCGGAGGAGATCAACTACATCCTCGGGGATACCGGAACGTCAGTCCTGATCGGACATGCCGACATGCTGCACGCCTTGCGCGATGCGATTCCGAAGGGCGTCACCGTGCTCAGCGTGCCGACGCCGCCGGAGATTTTGTCCAGCTACAAGATCGATCCCGATCACCTGAAGACGCCGGCCTTCGCGATCGATTTCGAATCCTGGCTCGCGCAACACCCGCCCTACGACGGGCCGGTCGTGCCGCAGCCGATGAACATGATCTACACCTCGGGGACAACAGGCCATCCCAAGGGCGTCCGGCGCAATGCGCCCACGCCGGAACAGGCGGCGGCCGCCGAGCGCATGCGTGCGATGATCTATGGGCTGAAGCCCGGCGCCCGCACGATCCTGCCGGGGCCGCTCTATCATTCCGCACCGAACTCGTTCGGCATTCGCGCGGGAAAACTCGGCGGCGCGCTGGTGCTGATGCCGCGCTTCGAGGCGGAGGAATTCCTCCAGTTGATCGAGCGGTACAAGATCGACACCATCTTCATGGTGCCGACCATGTTCATCCGCCTGATGAAATTGCCGGAGAAAGTTCGCAAGAAATACGACGTCTCCTCGCTGCGCCACATCATTCATGCCGCAGCTCCCTGTCCGGCCGAAGTCAAGCGCGCGATGATCGAATGGTGGGGGCCGGTGATCTACGAATTCTACGGCTCGACCGAATCCGGCGCCGTCACCTTCGCGACCTCCGAGGATGCGCTGAAGAAGCCCGGCACGGTCGGCAGGATCTCGCCAGGCGCCGAACTGCGCTTCATCGGCGATGACGGAAGGGAGCTGCCGGTGGGCGAGATCGGTGAGATCTATTCCCGCATGGCGGAGATGGCCGATTTCACCTACCACAACAAGGCGGAAAAGCGCGCCGAGATCGACCGCGACGGTTTCATCACCTCCGGCGACGTCGGTTACCTCGATGAGGACGGCTATGTCTTCATCTGCGACCGCAAGCGCGACATGGTGATCTCGGGCGGCGTCAACATCTACCCTGCGGAGATCGAATCCGTGCTGCACGCGGTGCCCGGCGTGCATGATTGCGCGGTGTTCGGCATCCCCGATGCCGAGTTCGGCGAGGCGCTGATGGCCGTGGTCGAGCCGCAGTCCGGCATCACGCTCGATGCCGCCGATGTCCGTGCGCGCCTGAAGACCTCCCTCGCGGACTACAAGGTGCCCAAGCACATCGAGATCCGCAGCGGTTTGCCGCGCGAAGACTCCGGAAAGATCTTCAAGCGCCGCCTCCGCGACCCCTATTGGGAGCGCGCGGGACGGAAGATTTGACAGTTCGTAGCCCGGGTGAGCGAAGCGATACCCGGGACGGTGAGAGTTAAGGTCCCGGATGTCGCTACGCTCATCCGGGCTACATGAACCGACAACGAGGGCCCCCATGAGCGACGCCGCAAAAGAAGTCCTCTACGAGGTCGCCGACCACATCGCGACCATCACGCTGAACGCGCCGGAGCGCATGAACACGATCTCCGGCCCGATGCTGAACGATCTGGCGCGGCTACTGACCGAGGCAAACGAGGACAAGAACGTGCGTGTCGTGATCCTCACCGGCAAGGGGCGGGCGTTCTGCGCCGGTCTCGACCTCCGCAAGGAGCGCGACGGCAACGGCCTCAGCGCCGCCTCGTCGCCGACCACGATCAACCTCCGCAACACGCCGCCGACCGTGCTGCAGGCGATGGACAAGCCGACCATCTGCGCCGTCAATGGCGGCGCCGCCGGCTACGGCATGGACACCGCGCTCGGCTGCGACATCCGCATCATGGCGGAGTCCTCAAAGCTCGCCGCCGCCTTCGTCAAGCGCGGCGTCGTGCCGGAATCCGGCGGCACCTGGCTGCTGCCGCGGATGCTCGGCTGGGCCAAGGCCTCCGAGCTGATTTTTACCGGCCGCACGCTCAGCGCGCGCGAGTGCCTGGAGTGGGGCCTCGCCAACGAGGTCGTGCCGGACGCCGAGCTGATGACCCGCGCCACTGCGATTGCCCGCGAGATCGCCGCCAACGCGCCGCTCGCGGTGCAGGCCTCCAAGCGCATGATGCGGATGGGGATGAACGAGAACTTCTCCGATCATGTCCACCACGTCTATCTCCAGCTCCTGCCCCTGTTCAAGACGCAGGACATGGCCGAGGGCATGAAGGCCTTCATGGAGAAGCGCGAGCCGAAGTTCGAAGGGCGGTAGGCGTCGTCGGTCGGTCCGGGCTACGCCGTCCTAGCAGGGACAGATTTCGTCCCTATATGGACGGCGTCACTGTCTCGCGGATCATCCCATGGCCCCCGTTTCCATCCTGCTCAACCTGCTCTGGATCCTCATCGGCGGCGCCTGGATGGCGTTCGGCTGGCTGGTCGCCGCGGTCATCATGGCCGTCACCATCATCGGCCTGCCGTGGGCGCGGGCGGCGTTCAACATCGCGGTCTACACGCTGCTGCCGTTCGGCTCGCGGGCAGTCAGCCGCTACGACGTCACCGGCGAGAGCGATATCGGCACCGGTCCGCTCGGGGTGATCGGCAACATCATCTGGTTCGTGCTCGCCGGCTGGTGGCTGGCACTCGGCCATCTCCTGACCGCTCTGGTCCTCGCGGTCACCATCATCGGCATCCCGTTCGCCTGGGCCCATCTGAAGCTCGCCGGGATCGCGCTCTGGCCGATCGGCAAAGTGATCGTGCCGGTCTAGAGCTCTCGGCTCGCAGGCTTCAGCTTTTGGAGATGAAGCGGACGTTTGCCGTGCCTGATCCTCATTGGCGGCTTGTGACCCAAAGACGACGTAGGGCGGGAACGCGCTGAAACCGGCTTCTGACCCGAAGCGCCCATCACCCTTCCGGCACGCCAGCGAGGCGCAGGCCTTCACAGACGCGCTCGAGCCCAGCAAGGAAAATCGGGTTGTCGCTTCGTTGAGCAACGAACAAGCGACGGATGGTGAAACCTGAGTTGAGCGCAAGTCCCGTTCTTGCAGCAGCTCGCGCCTCATCGAGCGTGCCGGTCAAGCCCAACGCAGCAGCGAGCAACACATGAGCGAGAGGAAAGTTGCGGTTCGCCTCAGTGCTTCGTCGTAGCCAACTGACGGCTTCGACGTCCGAACCAAGCTGCAACTTGGCCACGCCCACATAACACGTCCACTGGTAGGCTTCAACGTCGCGAGGGGAAAGACGTAGAGCCTCGAGTACATGGCCTTCGGTCTCGGCACCGCGCCCCATATAGAATTTGGCAAAACCAAGGGCAGCATGAGCGTTGGCCCTATTCGAATCCAGCGCCAACGCATGCTCGAATTCACGGATGCCTTGGGCGGCCCGGTTCGTAAAGATCTGAACCCAACCCCGAGCCGAGTGGGCTGAAGTATAGTTCGGCCTGATCGACAATGCCTGATTCACCATCGCCTCGGCCGCTGCAAGCCGCGCAGGCCCATCATCCGTCGTAAAGCTGGCTGCAATTGTCGTATCAACACTTGCCAGGCCGATCATTGCTTCGACGTTGCCGGGGTCGAACTCCAGAGAGCGTTCGAAGAAGCTCCGCGCTTGCGTCACGCATTCAAGGCTAAACCCCTTCATCAACCAGGCCCGGCCCTGGAAGTACAAATCCATCGCATCGGGATGCAGCGTACGCTCGGCGCGTCGCGCCTCAGCCTCGATGAGCTGGGCACCTAACGTATTGGCGAGCCTGGATACGATCTCGTCCTGCATGTCGAACAAATCGACGACAGGCTTCTCGAAGCGATCGGCCCAAAGATGCTGGCCGCTCTTGGCATCGATCAACTGCACGTTCATCCGAAGCCGCTTGCCGCTGCGCTGCACTGAGCCTTCGAGCACGTAGCGAACGTTTAATTCGCGGCCGACTTGCCGTACATCGACTGCTTTGCCCTTGTATGAGGCGGCGCTGTTCCGTGCGATTACAAATGAACCATTGATGCGCGACAAGTCCGTGGTCAAACTCTCGGTTATACCATCCACGAAATAGTCCCGTTCGCGATCATCGCTCAGGTTCGCGAAGGGAAGCACGACGATGGACAGCCGCGGCGCCGTGTCGCCGGTTCGCTCGACGGGGCCCACCGTCTCATTTGCGGGCCCCCGGGCTTCCTGCACTGCACCCACGAAGCGGAAACCCTTGCGCGGCAATGTTTTGATTAGATGCTGTTTCTCACCCGTGTCGCCGATTGCGCTCCGGGCGGCATTCAGGCGAGTCGTCAGCGCAGCATCCGAGACGATGCGTCCCTTCCAAACGGCGTTGATGAGGTCGTCCTTGCTGACGACGCGCTCTCTGTTTCGGATCAGGTATTCAAGCAGATCGAACACTTGGGGGGTGACAACAACCACGTCCGTTGCGCGCTGCAGTTCGCGCCTGTCGGTATCCAATGCGTAATCCTCAAAAAGAAAACGCAAGCTGCATTCCTCGCGCGGGCCACCCTCTGAAACCCCGAGAATAAGCTGCCAGTGAGGAAATTGTAAGCGAGCTCTGTTACCTTTGATCTGCCGAAGGAAGTCGCTGAAGTCGGCTTTGGGTCCGTTCCTGACTTTCGCCTGGGACTCCGAGAGCTCACGGGTGACTCCACACCTCCCGGCATCGCAAAAGCGGTTGGGAAAAATCAGCAAAAGAAAGGGAACGGTGAAACGTGGATCGGGTTGATCGAGCGCGTGGAGCGCTTCGATGGACAGAACCTCGATCTATGACGAGTTGGGCCGCGTTGAGCGTGAAGTGGTCGCAGGAGAGCGCCAGCTTGCAGAACAGGAGCGGCTGGTTCTCGACTTGAAACGGGAAGGTCAAAATACTGCAAGCGCTGAAAAGGAGCTGGAATGGCTGCGTGAATGCCAGCGCCTACGCGATCAAGACCGTCAGAGGCTCCTATCACTCCTGCAGCCCTGAGACAGCGAAAATACGACCTTGCATGTTGGTGCTCGTTGACGAGGTGATTGATTGGCTCGCGGTAGCGGTTTGAGAGTCCGGCTGTGGCCCGTCGCGTCGCTTGTCTCCGGCCGCGGTCGTGAACCCTTAAAGTGGGAAGGGCCCGCATTGTAGGATGGCGAGTATGCGCCAACCCTTGAGCGCACGATGCGCCATCGATAATCCATTGCGCGACTGGATCACCTCTGCGAATTTGTACGTCTGGCCCAATCCAGGAACGCTTAACTATGCTCACCGTCTATGGCGAAGGTCGTGGCTTTCGCGTTGTTTGGCTGCTCGAAGAATTAGGATTGGCTTATCGGCTGCGTCCGGTCGATCTGCTTGCAGCCGAGAAGGATCACGATTTCCTCGCTATCAACCCTGCCGGCTTCATTCCCGCACTGCAGGACGGCGAGATGATCATGGTCGAATCGATCGCGATTCTTGAGTACCTGCTCGCCCGCCACGGCTCAGCTTCGCTCGCCGTCGCCCCCGACGATCCCGCCTTCGCGTCCTATCTGCAATTTCTGCACTTGGGCGAGGCCGGGCTCGCCGGGCCGATGAACGCCGTCTTGGTCGGTCGCGGACTGGCGCCCGAAGCCGAGCGAAATGCTCGGGTTACACGCTGGGCACTCGAGACCTTCGAGAGCCGGCTTGGTTTGGTTATCCGCCGCCTCGCGGAATGCCCCTATCTCGCCGGCGACCGATTCACTGCAGCCGATATCTCGGTGAGCTACGCCCTCCTGCTCGGCCTGCGAACTGGCAACTACGTCCCCGGTTCGACCGAGCGGGACTATCTCGCCCGCACGACCGCACGCCCTGCCTATGCCCGAGCGATGGAAAGCTGCCAGGCCACCAAGGCTTGGGCGGCGAGATCACCCGGATTGTAGTGCTCGCTTCAGCAGAGCGGCCAAGCGGCTGGTTGGGTAACCGAAGAGTTCCTCGCGGGCCTCGACCAGTTGGGAGCTTCCAGCTTGCACTGAACTCTGAGTCTCGCGCGATGGTGAAGCGGCCCGCCACCGCGAGACCGAAGGCATGTGTGCGCGCTGCAAGGCGCAATCCCAACCTTGTCCAACCTTGATCGGCGGTGTTGCCGCGCCGCCCCCAAGTTCATCTTGCACTGCGGCAGAAAAATATCGCACACTCCCCCGGACCGGGGAGCCGCAGGGAGCTCTACAAGGGGAGCGAGCCATGTCCCTCCAGACCGTACCATCCGACGCCACCGATCAGCGCCCCAACCGCCCTGAGGACGTTCAGGCGCTGGAGGCAGATGCACGGCTGCGTGACGACATCCGCCTGCTCGGACGCATTCTGGGCGACACCGTGCGCGACCAGGAGGGTGCCGAATTGTTCGACCTGGTCGAGCGCATCCGGCAGACCTCGATCCGGTTCCATCGCGACGAGGACCGGCTCGCCCGCCGCGAGCTCGAACAGATCCTCGACAGCATGTCGACCTCCGAGACCGTGCGGATCGTCCGCGCCTTCAGCTATTTCTCCCACCTCGCCAACATCGCCGAGGACCACAACAATATCCGCCAGATGCGGGCGCGTAGCGCTGCCAAGGGCGGCGAGGCCGGGGTGCTGGCGGAGACGCTGGCCCATGCCAGGGACGCCGGGATCGGCCCCGACGTGCTCCGCAACTTCTTCAAGACCGCGCTGGTCAGCCCGGTCCTCACCGCGCACCCGACCGAGGTCCGCCGCAAGAGCACCATGGACCGCGAGATGGAGGTCGCAAGCCTGCTCGACCGCCGCGAGCGCGTTGCGCTGACCGCGGACGAGGCCGCCGCCAGCGATGAGCAGCTCCGCCGCGAGGTGCTGACGCTGTGGCAGACCAATCTGCTCCGCCGCACCAAGCTGACCGTGCTCGACGAGGTCGCCAACGGCCTGTCCTTCTACGACTATACCTTCCTGCGCGAGGTGCCGCGGCTGGTCAACGTGCTGGAAGACCGGCTGGAGGCAGGCGGCGAGGCGGCGGCGAGCGAGCTCGCCTCGTTCCTGCGCATGGGTAGCTGGATCGGCGGCGACCGCGACGGCAATCCCTTCGTCACCGCCGACGTGATGCGCGGCACGCTGCGGCTGCAGTCGAGCCGGGTGATGCAGTTCTATCTGAACGAGCTGCATGTGCTCGGCTCGGAGCTGTCGATCGCGGCGCATCTCGCCGACGTTTCCGAAGAGCTGCGGACACTGGCGGAACGCTCGCCCGACACCTCGCCGCACCGGAGCGGCGAGCCCTATCGTCTCGCGGTCTCCGGCATCTATGCGCGCCTGACGGCGACGGCCGAAAAGCTCGAGGTCGAGATCACGCGCCGTCCGGTCGGCAAGGGCAGGCCTTACGAGACCGTCAGGGAGCTGCAGGCCGATCTCGACGTGCTGCACCGCTCGCTGATCTCCAACAATGCTCGCGTCATCGCCCGCGGCCGGCTGCGGCTGCTGCGGCGCGCGGTGGATTGCTTCGGCTTCCATCTGGCGCGGCTCGACATCCGCCAGAATTCGGCCGTGCACGAACGTACCATCGCCGAGCTGATGGATGCCGCGAACCCCGGCATGTCCTATCTCGCGCTCGGCGAGGAAGCGCGCATTTCGCTGCTCACCAACGAATTGCGCAGCACGCGCTCGCTGGTGTCGCCGTTCGTCAAATACAGCGACGAGACGATGGGCGAGCTGAACGTCTTCCATGCCGCCGCGGAGGCGCATGCGAAGTTCGGCTCGGACGCCATTCCCCAATGCATCATCTCGATGTGCAAGGGCATGTCCGACATGCTCGAGGTCGCGGTGCTGCTCAAGGAGGTCGGCCTCGTCCATCCCTCCGGGCGCAGCGCCATCAACGTCGTGCCGCTGTTCGAGACCATCGAGGACTTGCAGGCCTCCAGCGGCATCATGGATCGCATGCTCTCGCTGCACGACTACCGCCGTCTCGTCGACAGCCGCGGCAGCGTGCAGGAGGTCATGCTCGGCTATTCCGACAGCAACAAGGATGGCGGCTTCGTCACCTCGGGCTGGGAGCTCTACAAGGCCGAGATCGGCCTCGTCGACGTGTTCGAGCGCCACGGCGTCCGGTTGCGCCTGTTCCACGGCCGTGGCGGCTCGGTCGGCCGTGGCGGCGGGCCGAGCTATGACGCCATCATCGCGCAGCCCGGCGGCGCGGTGAACGGCCAGATCCGCATCACCGAGCAGGGCGAGATCATCTCGTCGAAATATTCCAACGCCGAAGTCGGCCGCAACAATCTGGAGATCCTGGCCGCCGCCACGCTGGAGGCGAGCCTGCTGCATCCGCGCCAGAGCGCGCCGCGCCGCGAATATCTGACCGCGATGGACGAGCTGTCGAACCTCGCCTTCAAGGCCTATCGCGGTCTCGTCTACGAGACCGAGGGTTTTGTCGATTATTTCTGGGCGTCCACCGTCATCAACGAGATCGCGACGCTGAACATCGGCAGCCGTCCGGCCTCGCGCAAGAAGACCCGTGCGATCGAGGATCTTCGCGCGATCCCCTGGGTGTTCTCATGGGCGCAGTGCCGCCTGATGCTGCCCGGCTGGTACGGTTTTGGCAGCGCGGTGGAGCAGTGGATCGCCGAGCACCCCGACAAGGGCATGCCGTTCCTCAAGGAACTCTACAAGGAATGGCCGTTCTTCCGCATGCTGTTGTCGAACATGGACATGGTGCTCGCGAAAAGCTCGATCGCGATCGCCTCGCGCTATGCCGAACTCGTGCCGGACGAAGACTTGCGCGAAAAAATCTTCGGCCGCATCCGCCGCGAATGGCACTCCTGCATCGAGACGCTCTTGGACATCATGGGCCAGGACCGGCTGCTGCAAGGCAACCCGCTGCTGGAGCGCTCGGTGCGCCACCGCTTTCCCTATCTCGATCCGCTCAACCACGTGCAGGTCGAGCTGCTCAAGGAGCATCGCGCGCAAAATCCGGACGAGCAGGTGCTGCGCGGGATTCAGCTGACGATCAACGGGATCTCGGCGGGGTTGCGGAATACGGGTTGAGAGGCGAATAGCGAACAGATGGGCGGGGCGCCGCCAACTATTCGCTACTCCCCACTCGCTATTCGTTGATGTTCACGGCTTTAGTGCGCCCTGCACACTGGTGTAGACGGCATAAAGCGATGTCGAGCCACAGATATACAGCCTGTTTCTCTGCTGACCGCCGAAGCTCAGATTCGCCACTGTTTCCGGAATATGAATCTTGCCGAGCAGATTGCCCGATGGCGTATAACAGCGCACGCCGTCTTCGTTGGGATCGCCCCAGCCCACCGAACACCAGACTCGTCCTTCGGTGTCACAGCGGACGCCGTCGGTGATGCTTGGCTTTGGCATCTCGGCGAAGACCTTGCTGTTCGACACCTTCCCCGCAGCCACGTCGAGGTCGAACACGCGGATATGCGATGGATTGTCCGGTCCGTCCGTGAATCCGGTCTCGCAGATGTAGAGCTTCTTCTCGTCGGGCGAGATGGTGATCCCGTTGGGCTCCACGAAATCGTCGATGACGACCTTGACATCTCCGGACTTCGGATCGACCCGGTAGACGTTCTTCTTCTCCTGCTCGGGCTCGGCCTTGATCCCTTCATAGAAGCCGCCGATGCCGTAGGCGGGGTCGGTGAACCAGATCGCGCCATCGGCAGTAACGACCGCATCGTTCGGCGAGTTCAGTCGCTTGCCATTGAATTTGTCGGCAATGATGGTGATCGAGCCGTCGAGTTCAGTCCGCGTCACGCGCCGGCCGCTATGCTCGCATGTGATCAGGCGTCCTTCGCGATCGATGGTGTTGCCGTTCGAGTTCATCGAGGGTTGACGGTAGACGCTGACGTGACCGTCATCCTCCGAGAAACGCATGATGCGGTTGTTGGGAATGTCGCTGAACAACAGGTATCGCCCGGCCGCGAAATACACGGGACCCTCGGCCCATCTGAAGCCGGTTGCAACCCGCTCGACCGCCATGGTGCCGGCGAAGGCCGGGAAGTCCGCAGGCCCGAACGTTGGCGGCCCCTTCTTGGCGGATTCCAGACGGGAGTCGGGGTAGCGGCTGCCGGGGAGAGGTCCCAAGGGCAATGGCGCCGTCGACCTCGTCGGAGTGGCGGTCTGGCCGAACGGCGTGACGGAAGCCGCCATGGCTGCGTTCATGGTGACGCCCGTCGCGGCTACTGCAGCCGCCGCGCCTTTCAGGAGAGCGCGGCGCCCGAGGCAATGGTCATTGGTACCGACAGAAATAGTCAGTGGTTTTGTCATAGTCGCCTCCCATTTTTTGTTGGAAGGAAACCATTCGCCCGCAATCGGGCGTAATGCGGGCGATCTCCGGCCGGACAACCGGAGATCGCAACGCAGCAATCGCTCGGAAACCGCTAGACGGGATCCCAGGGGAAGATGTCGGCGGAACGGTCGAGCTTGTAGAACGAGCCCTTCAGCGCCGGCATGCCATGTTCCGCGATCGATTGCGGCGTCCAGCCTTCGCTCCGGTGCACCGAGCGCAGCGGACGGTTCTGGCTGAACAGGAACAGCTCGTTCATGCGCGCGCCAAAGATCTGCCCGGAGACCTCCTTGGCGGCATCGGAGAGCAAATAGGCGCAGATCGGCGCGATCTTCTCCGGGCCCATCTGCTTGATCTTCTCGACGCGCGCCTTTTCGGCCTCGGTCTCGGTCGGGATGGTGCCGATCATGCGGGTCCAGGCGAACGGCGAGACGCAGTTCGAGCGGACGTTGAAGCGGCCCATGTCGAGCGCAATGGACTTGGAGAGCCCGATGATGCCGAGCTTGGCCGCGGCGTAGTTGGCCTGGCCGAAATTGCCGATCAGGCCCGAGGTCGAGGTGAAGTGCACGAAGGAGCCGCTCTCCTGCTCGCGGAAGATCCGCGCGGCGGCATGCGAGACGTAGAACGAGCCCATCAGATGCACCTTGATGACGGCCTCGAACGCTTCCACGCTCATCTTGTGGAAGATCATGTCGCGCAAGATGCCGGCATTGTTGACGACGCCGTCGAGCCGGCCGAAATGATCGGTCGCGGTCTTCACGATCTTGCTGGCGGGGATTGCTTCCGCGACGCTTTCGAAATTGGCAACGGCGGTGCCGCCGCGCTTCTTGATTTCCTCGACCACTTCTTCCGCGGGCGTGGCACTCGTGCCGGCGCCGTCGGAAGCGCCACCGGGATCGTTGACCACGACCTTGGCGCCTTCGGCCGCGCAGAGCAGCGCGATTTCGCGCCCGATGCCGCGGCCCGCGCCGGTGACGATGATGACCTTGTCTTGCAGTGATTTGCTCATGTGGATTACCTCTCGTTCGTAAACACGATCGTGCCTGATGCCGCGAACATGCCGCCGACGCCGTGGCACACCGAAATCTTCGCGCCCGGGACCTGCGCCGGTGCGATGCCGCGCATCTGGCGCACGCTCTCCTGGAGCGCGTACATGCCGTACATGCCCGAATGCATGTAGCTCAATCCGCCGCCATTGGTGTTGAGCGGAAGTTTGCCGCCCGGCCTTGTGTTGCCGTCCGCGATGAATTTGCCGGTCTCCTCATGCGGCATGAAGCCGAGGTCGCCGAGGCCGAACAGCGGCAGATGCGCAAAGGCGTCGTAAATCATGAGATGATCGACGTCCTTGTGTGCGATGCCGGCCTCCTTGAAGGCGAGGGGGCCCGCGGTCTTGAACGCGCGCGAGGAATTAAAGGTCTCCATCTGGCTGACCATCGGCGTTTCCACGCTCTCGCCGGTGCCCATGATGTAGACGGGCTTGCGCGGAAAATCCCTGGCGCGGTCGGCCGAGGTCAGGATCAGCGCGCCGCCGCCGTCGGTGACGAGGCAGCACTGCAGCAGACGGAATGGATAGGCGATCATGCGCGAGTTGAGGACGTCGGCAACCGTGATCGGGTCCTTCATCATCGCCCGCGGATTCTTCGCCGCCCATTCCCGCTGCACGACTGCCACCGAGGCGAGTTGCTCATGGGTGATGCCGTAGGTCTTCATGAAGCGCAGCACGGGGATCGGGAACATGCTGGGCGGACCGTACACGCCGTAGGGCGCCTCGAACTGGCCGTTGAGACTGTCGGCCGGCGTCGAGCGCGGTAGCTTGCCGATCATCGACTTGCCGCTCTCGGCATGGGTGATCAGCACGGTCTTGCACAGGCCGGCCTCGATCGCCGCCGCCGCATGGCGGACGTGCAGCATGAACGAGCAGCCGCCGACCGAGGTGCCGTCCACCCAGGTCGGCTTGATGCCGAGATAGTGGCAGACCTGCTGCGGCGTTTCGACCGCGGTCGCAAACCCGTCGATGTCGGACAGCTTCAGCCCGGCGTCCGCGATTGCATTGAGCGCCGCATCAGCGTGGAGCTGGAGCTGCGACATGGTGGGGACGACGCCGAGCTCGGTGGTCTCGGCCGCGCCGACGACGGCAACCTGGTTCCTGCGCATGGTCTACCCCTTCGCCGGACGGAAGACGGGAAGGGTGATCTTGTCGTCGAGCTCCTGGAAGGCGACCTCGAGCTTCATGTCGAGCTCCAGCGCTTCCGGCGTCTGCGGACAGTCGATGATGTTGCTCATCATCCGCGGCCCTTCGGCAAGCTCGACCACGGCGATCGCGTAAGGCGGGGTGAACCCGGGCGCGGCGGGACGGTGGTTGATCACGTAGCTGTAGAGGAAACCCTTGCCGCTCGCCTTGAAGATGCTGACCTTGCGCGAGGCGCAGGACGGGCAGAACGGGCGCGGCGGGAAATAGACATGCGCGCAGGCGTCGCAGCGCTGCAGGCGCAGTTCGCCCGCTTTCGTGCCGTCCCAGAAATGCTGGGTTTCCGGCGTCGGTTTCGGTCGCGCGCGCTGCGGCTCGGCCATTTAGATGGTCCTCCCAAGGCACAGGCTTCACGCCCGCCTGTTTCGATCTTGATGCGACAATCGACCATGGCGCGTCAACGGTCCAGCAATGCGCATGCATGCCATCATGCGCACAATGCTTGTGTCGAGCTGAGCCGGCGCTATAGATTGCGCGCGCAATATTCCGTGAGACAGACATGCCCGATTTTCCGACTCTGGCGAAGCTCGCCGAAGACCTCGAAAGCGGCCGCACGACCTCCCGCAAGCTGGTCGAGGCGTGCATCGCCAGGATCGCCGACCCGGCCGGCGAGGGCCAGCGCACCTTCATCCATGTCGACAGGGACGCCGCGCTCGCAACGGCTGACGCGATGGATACCCTGCGCAAGGTCAAGGCCGCGCCGTCGCGCTATGCCGGTATCCCGATCTCGATCAAGGATCTCTTCGATATCAAGGGACAGACGACGCGCGCCGGCTCCCGTGCGCTCGACGATTCCGATCCGGCGGAGCACGATGCGGCAACGGTGGCCCGCCTGCGCAAGGCCGGCTTCGTGCTGATCGGCCGCACCAACATGACCGAGTTCGCCTATTCCGGCATCGGCATCAATCCGCATTACGGCACGCCGAAGGGGGGCTGGAACCGCGCCGTGGGCCATGTGCCCGGCGGTTCGTCCTCGGGCGCCGCGGTCTCCGTGCTCGACGGCATGGCGCATGGCGCGCTCGGCACCGACACCGGCGGCTCCTGCCGGATTCCGGCGGCCTTCAACGGCATCGTCGGCTACAAGCCGACGCAGCGGCGCGTGCCGCTCGACGGCGCGGTGCCGCTGTCGTTCTCGCTCGACAGCATCGGGCCGTTGGCGCGATCGGTCAGCTGCTGTGCCATTCTCGATGCCGTGCTGGCGAACGAGCCGGTTGTCCCGCTGAAGCCGCGCCCCGTGAAGGGCATGCGGCTCGCCGTGCCGACCACCGTCGCGCTGGACGACCTCGACGCTGAGGTCTCCGAGACCTTCGAGCGGACGCTGAAGACCCTTGCCGATCACGGCGCCATCATCGAGCGCATCGAGATGGCGGAATTCCACGACATCGGCCCGATGAACGCCAAGGGCGGCTTTGCCGCCGCCGAGAGCTTCGCCTGGCACCGCTATCTCATCACCGCAAAGGGCGACGTCTACGACCCCAGGGTCTTCGTGCGCATCATGCGCGGCGAGGCGCAGAGCGCGGCCGATTACATCGATCTCCTCAACGAGCGCCGCTCGCTGATCGCCCGCGTCAATGCGCGCCTCGCGCCCTATGACGCGCTGGTGCTGCCCACCACCGCCAACACGCCGCCGAAGATTTCCGATCTCGCCGACGACAAGGCGTTCACCAGGGAAAACCTGCGGGCGCTGCGCAATTGCACCCTCATCAACATGATCGACGGCTGCGCCATCTCGCTGCCCGCACATCGCGAGGGCGACGTTCCCGTCGGCCTGATGCTGGCGGGCGCGGGCGGATCGGACCGCCGTATTTTCGAGCTTGCTGCCGGCATGGAGGCCGTAATTCGTGTTTGACCTGACTTTCACCGTCGACGCCCAGGACACCACAACGCCGCTGACGCTGGCGATCGACCAGATGGTCATCGCCGGCTGGACCGGCCGCGACCCGGTCGCACGCGACAAGCATATCGCCGAGCTGCAAGAGATGGGCATCGCCCCGCCGGCCTCGACGCCGATCTACTATCGCGGCGCGGCACGGCGGCTGACCCAGGAAGACAGCATCGAATGCACCGGCGGCGATTCCTCGGGCGAGGTCGAGTTCGTGCTGATCGGCTGGCAAGGCCGCATCTTCGTCGGCTGTGGCTCCGACCACACCGACCGCAAGGTCGAGGCCTACAACGTCACGGTGTCGAAGCAGATGTGCGACAAGCCGATCGCGTCCACGCTGTGGGAGCTGGAGGATGTCATCGGTCATTGGGACAAGATGATCCTGCGCTCCTGGGCCACGATCAAGGGCGAGCGCGTGCTCTACCAGGAGGGCACGCTGGACGCGATGCTGCCGGTCGCCGATCTCATCGCGCGCGGCTTTCCAGGCGGGAAGCTGCCCGACAGCTGTGCCATGTTCGGCGGCACTTTTGCGGCCAAGGGCGGCATCCGGCCGGCGGATCGGTTCGAGTTCGAGCTCGAGGACCCCGTGCTGAAGCGGACGATCAAGCACGGCTACGACGTCGTGACGCTGCCGGTGCTGGGCTAGCTCCACAAGCAACAGTCCTGTAGGGTGGGCAAAGCGAAGCGTGCCCACCATTTCGTGATGGTGGGCACGTCGCTTCGCGCCTTTGCCCACCCTACGAGATCTCTCCTCTGTCATTGCGAGGAGCGCTTGCGACGAAGCAATCCAGGCTGGTTCCGCGGAGGGATTCTGGATTGCTTCGCTTCGCTCGCAATGACGGGGAAGTCGTCGGAAATCGGGTGGCGCCAGAGGGGGGCGCATTGCGAAAGTCATGGCCATGACAGCAACAGCACGCAAATCCCCGCCCTCATCTGCCGACCTCACCACCCACGTCGATGCCCTCGACTGGCCGCAAATCACCGCCGAGCTCGACACCCAGGGCTGCGCCGTCCTGAAGGGCCTGCTGACGCCGGACCAGTGCCGCGCCGTCGCCGCGCTTTATCCGGATGATGCAAGCTTCCGCAGCCGTATCGTCATGGGCCGCCACGGCTTTGGCCGCGGCGAGTACAAATATTTCTCCTATCCGCTGCCGGACCTCATCGCGCAGCTCCGCCCGGCGCTCTATGCGCATCTGCAAGGCGTCGCCAATCGCTGGAACGAGGCGATGGGGATCGACATCCGCTATCCGGCCGCACATGCGGCGTTCCTCAAGCGCTGCCACGAGGCGGGCCAGAGCCGGCCGACGCCGCTGCTGCTGCAATATGAGGCCGGCGACTACAATTGCCTGCACCAGGACCTCTATGGCGAGCACGTGTTCCCGCTGCAGGTCGCGATCCTCTTGTCCGAGCCGGGACGCGACTTCACCGGCGGCGAGTTCGTGCTAACCGAGCAGCGCCCGCGCATGCAGTCGCGCGCCGAGGTCGTGCCGTTAACGCAGGGTGACGCCGTCGCCTTTGCCGTGCATCATCGCCCGGTGCAGGGGACACGGGGCACCTACCGCGTTAACCTGCGCCACGGCGTCAGCCGGCTTCGCACCGGCCAGCGCCACACGGTGGGTGTGATCTTCCATGATGCCAAATGAGCGCTGCGATTGACGGGTGACCTGTTCGATACTGTCGCTGAAGCACAGCCATTGCGCGAAGACATCGCCGATGGCGCCGTGCTGCTGCGCGGATTCGTCAGGCCGATCGAGAGCGAGCTGATCGATGCCGTGCGCGCCATCGTGGCGCAGTCGCCGTTCCGGCGCATGACCACGCCCGGCGGCCATCTGATGTCGGTGGCGATGACCAATTGCGGCGAGCGCGGCTGGATCACCGATCACACCGGCTATCGCTATGATCCCATCGATCCGCGAACCGGCGCGCACTGGCCCGCCATGCCGCCCGTGCTCCGCGACCTCGCCCGCCGCGCGGCAGAGCAGGGAGGTTTCACCGGCTTTGCGCCCGATGCCTGCCTCGTCAATCGCTACGAGCCCGGCACGCGGCTATCGTTGCACCAGGACAAGGACGAGCTGGACTATTCGGCGCCGATCGTCTCGGTCTCGCTCGGGCTACCCGCGACCTTCCTGTTCGGCGGCCTGGCGCGCAGCGACAAGCCACGCCGCTTCCGGCTTGTCCATGGCGACGTGGTCGTCTGGGGCGGACCGTCACGGCTCGCCTATCACGGCGTCGCGCCGCTCGCCGACGGCGAGCATGCGCTGCTCGGCCGGAAGCGGATCAATCTGACGTTTCGACGGACGCGGTGATCTATCCCCTCATCCTGAGGAGCGCGCCACTCGGCGCGCGTCTCGAAGGATGAAGGCCGAGATGTCGCAGCCGGGCCTCGATGGTTCGAGACGGCGCTTCGCGCCTCCTCACCATGAGGATCACTACGGCTTCGGCGGGTGAATGAACGCCCAGGGGCTGACTTCCGAGTCCCGCGTCACTTCCACCGAGATCAGATACGGCCCGCCGTGGGCGAGCGCCTTCTCCATCGCCGCTTTGAACTGATCCGGCGCGGTGACGCGCGCTGCCGCGACGCCAAAGGACTCCGCGAGCTTGACGAAATCCGGATTGACGAGATCCGACGCCACCACACGGCCGTCGAAGCGTTCGCGCTGGTCGCGGCGGACATTGCCATAGGCGTTGTTGTTGAACACCAGCGTCACCACGCCGATGTTGAACTGCACGGCGGTGGCGAGCTCCTGCACGCCGAACATGAAACCGCCGTCGCCGGTGATCGCCACCACCGGCTTGTCGGGATTGGCGACCTTGGCCCCGAGCGCGGTCGGGAAGCCCGAGCCGAGCGTGCCCTGATAGCCCGACGTGATGAAGGTGCGCGGCTCGTAGACCGGAAAGCCGTACCAGGAAGCGAAGCCGAACTGCGAGAGTTCATCAGTGACGATCGCGTTCGCCGGCAGCACCTCGCGCAAAATGTTGAGATACGCCATCTGCGGCTGGATGCGCTGGATTTCCTGTTGTGCGGTTGCAGTCGCCTCGCGGATCGCAGCGCGGCGGCCGGCGGTCTTGCTGTAACCGGCCTTGCTGACGGCGGCCGCGAGATCCGCGGTCGCAGCCTTGGCATCGGCGACGATCGCTGCGTCCGAGATGAAGCGCCGCATCTCGACGGGATCGATGTCGATGCGGATGCTCTTCAGGCCATCGGGCCGATAAGGCCAGCGCGACATGGTCGGCAGCTCCAACCGCGTGCCGATGCCGATCATCAGATCGGTCTTGCCCCACAGTCTGTAGGCGGCGGCCATGGTCAGGCCGAGCTCGTGCGCATTGGAAATGATGCCGCGCCCGCTGCGGAAGGCGACCACGGGGGCATCGATCATCTCGGC
This sequence comes from Bradyrhizobium sp. CCGB20, assembly GCF_024199855.1. NCBI lineage: Bacteria > Pseudomonadati > Pseudomonadota > Alphaproteobacteria > Hyphomicrobiales > Nitrobacteraceae > Bradyrhizobium > Bradyrhizobium sp. CCGB20. The sequence continues at coordinate 2,940,595 of NZ_JANADN010000001.1, forward strand.
GAGCTCGAGGATTTCCTCGCTGGCCTCGATCGCGCCACTGCCGACGAAGATCATCGGCGCCTTGCTGTTCCTGATCAGCGCGGCGGCCTGCTTGATCATATCGGGGTCAGGCAGCGGTGCGGGCAGCGGCTCCAGCACCTGTGCTGCCGCCGTGTCGGCGCGCTGGGTGAAAATATCCCAGGGCATTTCGACCGAGGCAGGGCCACGGCGCCCGGACGTCATCTCCTGGAAGGCACGCGCGACGACCGTCGGCGCGTTGCCGGGATGTTCGATGCGGTCGGCCCATTTCACATAGGTGCGCAGGGTCGCGAGCTGGTCCGGCATTTCGTGCAGATGGCCACGGCCCTTGCCCAGAAACTGTGTCGGTACCTGGCCGGTGACGCAGAGCACGGGCTCGTTGCAGCCGAAGGCGGTCAGCAATGCCGCGCTGGCGTTGAGCACGCCGGGGCCGGGCACCACGCTGAACACGCCGGGCTTGCCGCTGGAGCGCGCATAGCCGAACGCCATGTAGCCGCAGGCCTGCTCGTGCCGCGCCCCGATCACCTTGAGCTGGGCCTGGTGAAAGGCATCGAACAGGCCGTAAACCTGCGCGCCGGGCAGGCCGAACACGGTGTCGACGCCGTGGGCAACAAGGCCGCTTACGATCGCTTCGCCGCCGGTGAGGGTGGTCATTGCACTATTCCACTTCGATTGTTGTTCAGGCTTCGTCGACGACACCGTTGCGCAATTGGCCGATGCCTTCCGCCTCGATTTCGATGACATCGCCCGGCTTCAGGTAACGCGGCGGATCGAACCGCGCGCCGGCGCCGGTCGGCGTGCCCGTGACGATGATGTCGCCGGGGACCAGCGTTGCGAAGGTCGAGATATAGCTGATGAGATAGCGGAACGGGAACATCAGCCTGCTGGTGCGATCGTCCTGCCGCAGCTCGCCGTTGACATGCGTGGTGAGCCTGACGTCGGCGATCTGCGCTTCCCTCGTGTAGGGCACGAGCCACGGGCCGAGGCTGCCGCTGGAATCGAAGTTCTTTCCTTGCGTGACGTTGAACTTGGCGTGGCGCAGCCAGTCGCGCACCGAGCCTTCGTTGCAGAGGGTGAGTGCGGCGATGTGATCGAGCGCGGCACTTTCCGGAATGTGCCGGCCTTGCTTGCCGATCACCAGCACGATCTCGCCCTCATAGTCGAGCTGCGCTGACGCGCGAGGGCGCACCAGCGGCGTGTCGTGACCGACGAAGGAGCGGGGCGAGCGCATGAACATGCTCGGATATTTCGGCGCGTCCTGGCCGTCCTTGTACTCGGCGTTGCGGTCCGGATAGTTGACGCCGATGCAGATGATCTTTTCCGGTGCGGGCACCGGCGGCAGCCAGGTGATGTCGGCGAGTGCGTGATCCGGCGTGCGGCCGGCGGCTTCTTCTGCGAAGCTCACGAGCTTTCCGGCCGCGATCACCTCGCGCAGCGTCGGATAGTCCTTTGCGTGGCGCGAAGCGAGATCGACGATGCCGCCCTCCAGGACGGCGCCGTAGCTGATATCACCCTTGACGGAGTAGGTGGCGAGGCGAGGGAGCTTCATAGGTGATCAATCTCTCTTGTCGTCCCTGCGAAAGCAGGGACCCATACCGCGTGATCTATCGATGGAGTGCGACGACAATCCCGAACGACCAACCTTCGCCAGACTCCTCCCTGTGGTTATGGGTCCCTGCTTTCGCAGGGACGACAGGAAGAGAAGCTCGGCTAATCATGGGCATCAATCCGCCACCAGCACGTCGGCCACGAACTTCGGCTCGCGCACGGCTTGCCCTGAGAAAGGCGAGCCCTGCTCGAACCAGGAGCGTGGCGCCGGCGCGCCCCACAGCGTCTGGCGGCGCGGATCGCGCAGCGACCAGCGCAGCGGCTCGTGGTCGTGATCGCCGGTAAAGTAATCGCTGGTGTAGAGTTCGAGGCGGTGTCCATCGGGGTCGCGCACATAGAGGAAGAACGCATTCGAGATGCCGTGGCGTCCCGGACCGCGCTCGATGTTCTTCACAAAACCCTGCGAGGCCATGACGTCGCAGAGATGGATGATGTTCATCGCCGTCGGCGTCCAGTACGCGAAATGGTGCAGGCGAGGGCCCTTGCCATTGGTGATGGCGAAGTCATGGACATTGCCCTTGCGATGCATCCAGGCCGCGGCGATGCGGCCGTTCGGTCCGTCCTCCTCGGCATATTCGGTGAGACGGAAGCCGAGCCGTGCGTAGAACTCGACGGTGTCCTGCACCTCGGCGGCGAACACGTTGAAATGGTCGAGCCGCTGCGGGTGGCATCCCCTGTAGAGATCGTAGCGGCGAAGCAGGTGCGGCCGGCGGTCCATCGATGCGTAGAGCTCGATCTGGAAGCCGAAGGGATCGGTGAATTGCAGCGTGCGGCCCTGGAACGGCTGGTCGACGAAGGCGTAAGAAAGGCCGTTCTCGGAGAGAAAGGCGGCTGCCTTGTCGAGATCTCCGTCGTTGCCGACCTTGAAGCCCAATCGATTGCAGGCAGGCACCGCCGCCTTGCGCAGCACCAGCGAATGATGCTGATGCTCCTCGGCGGCGCGCAGGTAAACGAATTTGTCGTCGGCATCCTCGACATGCATGCCGACGGTGGTCTCGTAGAATTCGCGGCTCAGCTTCAGGTCGGTCACGTCGAGCACGACGTGGCTGGAGCGGATGATGTTGAACGGCGGCTCGAAGATATGTTGCGGTACGGGCATTGGCGTTTCCCCTCGGAACGACGAGCGTCAGAGTCCCAATTTCTGAATCTTGTGCGTGCCCCGCGCCAGCGAGACGTGCTTGGTTTCCATGTAGAAGTCGAACGAGTAATCGCCGCCGTCGCGGCCGATGCCGCTCGCCTTCATGCCGCCGAACGGCGTCGGCAGGTGGCGGACGTTCTCCGAGTTCAGCCAGATCATGCCGGCCTCCAGCGCGTCGGCGACACGCAGCGCGCGCCCCATCTCGTTGGTCCAGACATAGCCTGTCAGGCCATAGCGGATGTCGTTGGCGATTTCGATCGCGTCCGCCTCGTCCCTGAACGGCAGCACGGTCAGGAACGGGCCGAACACCTCTTCCTGCGCCACGCGCATCTTGCCGTGCGCGCCGGTTACCAGCGTCGGTTCGACGTAATGTCCGCCGCCGGGGCCGTCATAAGTCTTGCCGCCGACCGCGATGGTCGCGCCGTCCTGGCGTGCGACGTCGAAATAGGAGCACACTTTTGCCAGGTGCCGTTCATGGATCAACGGCCCGATCTCGGTGGCGGGATCGAGGGGATGGCCGACCTTCAGCGCCTTCACGCGCGCGGTCAGCTTCTCCACGAATTTCTCCGCGATGCTCTGCTGGATCAGCAGGCGGCTCGACGACGTGCAGCGCTCGCCGTTGAGCGAGTAGATCATGAACACGACGGCATCGAGGGCGCGGTCGAGATCGGCATCGTCGAACACGATGACCGGGTTCTTGCCGCCGAGCTCGAAATGCACGCGCTTCAGGGTCGGGGCGCCCTGAACCATGATCGCCGAGCCCGTCGCGCTCTCGCCGACGAAGCCGATCGCCTTGATCGCGGGATGCTCGGTCAGGGCCTTGCCGGCTTCCTCACCAAAACCGTGGACGGTGTTGAGCACGCCGTCGGGTACGCCGGCTTCCTTGACCAGCCGTGCCAGAATGCTCGCCGTCACCGGCGACCACTCGGCCGGCTTGTGCACGACGGTGCAGCCGGCGGCCAGCGCAGGGGCAATCTTCCAGGTCGAGAGCATGAACGGCGTGTTCCAGGGCGTGATCACGCCGACGGGGCCGATCGGTACGCGGGTGGAGACGTTCCAGTGCTCGTCGCTCGGCGTGTTCTGGCCATCGCGCGCCTCGGCGCATTTGTCGGCGAAGAAGCGGAAATTCTCGGCGGCGCGGATCGCGGCCTTGGCCATGAAGCGATAGGCCTGCCCGGTGTCGATGCATTCGAGCACCGCGATGTCGTCGGCGTTGTCCTCGATCGCATCGGCGACGCGATGCAGCAGCTTGCGCCGCATCGCAGGCCCCATGTCGCGCCAGGACTTGAAGGCGAGGGCGGCGGCAGTGGCCGCAGCGTCGATGTCCTCGGCGTTGCCGCGCGCGACGCTCGCGAGCGTTGCGCCATCGACCGGCGATTTCGTCTCAAACGTCTCGCCGGAGATCGCGGGCACGATCTTGCCGTCGATCATGTGGCCGATGCCGTCGGCGCGCAGCGTCTTCAGCAGCGGCGCGGCGCGGTCGCGGTTGGCCTGGAATACATCAGCTTTCGGCGTGGACTTATCCATGGGCAGCCTCCACTTTCAGGGCGTCGTGGATGTTGTTGCGCTTCCAGCTGGTGTCCTTGTCGTTGATCTGCATGTCGAACGACAAGGCGAATTTGCTGGCGGCGAAGACGGGATCGAGATGTTTTGAAAGCGTCTGGAAGACATGCTCGCCGGCCTTCTGGCGGGTGGGAAGGTCGCGGCCCTCGCCGATACGCAGCACCATGTCGAGGAAGCCGTAGTCGTTCCGCGCATCGGCGATCGCATAATGCTCGCACCTGATGGCGCGGACGCGGATGCCGCCGAGCGGGAAGATGCCGGTCTCGACCGCCGCCTTTCGCACGACCTCGCACACCAGCGCCATGTCGAGGCGGCCGTCGAGATTGGCAGAATATTCGATCGTGAAATGCGGCATCGCGGTTTCACTCCCTGCTGTCGTCTTGTTGCTTTACGCGAAGTAGCAGCTCACCGAGCCGTAGGTGCCATAATCGGCCTGAATTGTGTCGCCCTTGCGTGTCTCGATCGGACGGATGAAGGAGCCTGCGAGCACGACCTGACCGGGCTCCAGCGCAAGACCGAGCGGCGCGATCTTGTTGGCGAGCCAGGCCACCGCAGTGGCGGGATGATTGAGCACGCCGGCGGCGAGACCCGTTTCCTCGAGCTGTCCGTTCTTGAAGCACAGCGCGCCGATCCAGCGCAGATCGGCGTCCAGCGGACGGATCGGGCGACCGCCGAGCACGATGCCGGCATTCGCCGCATTGTCGGCGATGGTGTCGTAGATCTTGCGCGTCGCTTTCGTCGTGGGATCGACGCGCTCGATGCGGGTGTCCAGAATCTCCAGCGCCGGCACGACGAAATCGGTGGCGTTGAGCACGTCGAACAGCGTGCAGTCGGGGCCTGCGAGCCGCTTGCTCATGACGAAGGCGAGCTCGGCCTCCACGCGGGTGGCGATGAAGCGCTCGGTCGGGACAAGGCCGCCATCGGCAAAGAACATGTCGTCGAGCAGCACGCCGGAATCCGGCTCGTCGATGTTGAGCGAACTCTGCATCGCCTTCGAGGTCAGGCCGATCTTGTGGCCCTTGACGATGCGCCCCTCGGCGATCTTGACGTCGACCCAGGCCTTCTGAATCGCGTAGGCATCAGCGATGCTGATGTCTGGGAAATCCTGTGAAAGCTGCCGGATCTGCGTGCGGGTCTTCTCCGCCTGGTGCAGACGCCTCGCGCAAGCTTGGATATCGTCGTTGGAAAGCGCCATCTGTGATCTTCGAAATCCTGGTGCCCGGAGATACTTAACATGTTAAGTGAATGCGTCAAACACAATTCGGGCTTGCTGCACTGCAAACATTTTGCGGCTTGAAAGGGCATCATGGCGAAGAGACCGGCTGATCCCGCGAACGGAAGTGAGCCTGCCGCACGGCAGGTGCCAATGCGCGACTTCTCGCGCTCGCTTCCGATGTCGCTGCTCAGGGCGCGCGAGGCCGTGATGCGGCAATTTCGTCCCAAGCTGCGCGAACACGGCTTGACCGAGCAGCAATGGCGCATCCTCCGCGCACTCGCGGCGATCGAGGCCGCGGAGGTCACGGAACTCGCGCGCACCGCGTTTCTCCTCGGGCCGAGCCTGTCGCGCATCCTGCGCGATCTCGAGGCGCGCAATCTGATCGAGCGCAAGACCGCGAAGGCGGACCAGCGCCGCAGCATGGTCTCGATCTCGAAAGAGGGCGTGAAGCTGATGGCCTCCGTCGCGCCGTCCTCGGAAGCGATCTATGCGGAGATCACCCAGCGCTTCGGCGCGCGCAAGCTCGCCGAGTTGCAGGAGATGCTCGGCGAGCTCGAACAGAGTCTTGCAGGGCTCGGCACCGGCGAGGAGGCAAGTGCCGAGGAGTGAAAGCAGATATGCGCGAGCGCGCGGCAACGGCCATGGACATGGCCGCATTTTTTCGCTCAAAATGATTCTCAAGCCGATCGCTTCAAAATCGGCGCGGGTGGAGGCAAGCAGGCCGTCATGGTCACCATACAGGTCCAGAGGCTGATCGACTTCGTCACTGAAGTCTTTGCGCACGCGCAATCGTCCCCCGAAGAAGCCAGGCGCATCGCCACCTATCTGACCACGGCGAACCTGACCGGCCACGACAGCCACGGCGTGATCCGCGTGCCGGTCTATATCCGCTGGCAGAAGACGGGCTTCGTCGTCCCGAACCAGAACGCCGAGATCGTGCTCGATACGCCGTCGCTCGCGGTGGTCGACGGCAAGTTCGGCTATGGCCAGACCGTGACGCCGCAGGCGGTCCGGATGGGCATCGAGAAATGCAGGAAGGCGGGGCTCGCCGCCATCGCATTGCGCAACGCCGGGCATATCGGCCGGGTCGGCGACTGGGCCGAGATGGCCGCCGCGGAAGGGCTGGTCTCGGTGCATTTCGTCAATGCCGCGGGCTCGCTGCTGGTGGCGCCGTTCGGCGGCGTCGAGAAGCGGCTCTCCACTGCGCCCTATTGCGTCGGCATCCCGCGCGAGGGCCAGGATCCGATCGTGCTGGATTTTGCAACCTCGGTCGTGGCCGAGGGCAAGGTGCTGGTCGCAAGCCGCGGCGGCAAGAAGCTGCCGAAGGGCGCGCTGGTCGATGCCGACGGCACCTTGAGCGAAGATCCGGTTGTCCTTTACGGGCCCTTCACGCCGGACGGGCCGCGCGATCACACCAAGGGGACGGGCGCCATCCGCGCCTTCGGCGAGCACAAGGGATCGGGCCTCGCCTTCATGTGCGAGCTGCTCGGCGGCGCGCTGACCGGAACCGGGGCCACCTCGGGCGGACGGCGCTTTGCCAACGGCATGCTAGCGTTCTATATCGATCCGAAGGTGGTCGATACCTCCCATGTGTTCGACGCAGAGGTGTCGCGCTATGCGGACTTCATCCATGCGACCAAGCCGGTGGCAGGGGTCGATCAGGTGCTGATTCCCGGCGATCCCGAGCGGAAAACGAGGGCTGAGCGCAACCAAAACGGCATCCCCTTGCCGGATGACACCTGGGCGGCAATAGTGAACACCGCCCGCGAGGTCGGCGTCAGCGAAGTCAGCATCCAGAGGGCAACCGCATAGGTCTTGCGTCATTGCGAGCGTAGCGCGGCGCCCCGGTTCGCGGTAACAGCGGGGTCGTGCTGTCGCGGCGCTCGGCGTGGTGACGATGGTCCAGACAACACGGTCCAAACAACAAAGAAGGAAGGCAACGTGGCGAACAAGGTCAAGGAAATCTGGAAGTCGGGCAAGGCCGTGGTCAACGCGTGGCTCGCGATCCCCTCGGGCTTCTCGGCCGAGATGATCGCGCAATGCGGCTTCGACAGCGTCACCGTCGACATGCAGCATGGCGTGCAGGACTATCTGTCGATGGTGCAGTGCTTCCAGGCCATGGACAAGCATCCCGTGACCCCGATGGTTCGCGTGCCCTGGAACGAGCCCGGCATCATCGGCAAGGTGCTCGACGGCGGCGCCTATGGCGTGATCTGCCCGATGGTCAACACGGCGCAGGAAGCCAAAAACCTCGTCTCCTATTCCAAGTACCCGCCGCAGGGCGTCCGCTCAAACGGCCCGATCCGCGCCGGCATGTACGGCACCGCGGGCTCCTATCAGAAGACCGCGAATGCCGACACCATCCTCCTGCCGATGATGGAGACCAAGACCGCGGTCGAGAACATGGAAGCGATCCTCGACGTCGAGGGCATCGACGGCGTCTATATCGGCCCGTCCGATCTCGGCTTCTCCTACGGCCTCGAGCCGAAGCTCGACCGCAGCGAGCCCGAGATCCTCGCGATCTACGAGAAGATCATCAAGGAATGCGGCAAGCGCGGCCTCAATCCGGGCATCCATTGCAGCGGCGCCGAGGGCGCGGCGCGCGCCATCAACATGGGCTTCAAGCTGGTGACGCTCTCGAACGAGGTCGGCCTGATGACGACCTATGCCAAGATGCAGGTCAATGCGACCCGCAAGGATTCGGCCGGCAAGGCCTGAGAAACCCGGGAATGGCGAATGGGGAGTAGCGAATGGTGCTGCTCCCCTTTTTCCATTCGCTACTCACTACCCGCTATTCGCGCCCGAAGGAGATTCGCCATGACCATCAGCCCCGTCATCCGCCTGCATCCCGATGATGGCGTGCTGATCGCGCGCGCGAGCCTGCCGCCGGGAACGGCGGTCGCCGACGGCGTGACCACGGTCGAGCGCATTCCCTCCGGCCACAAGGTCGCGATCAAGCCGATCGCCGTTGGCGAACCTGTCATTCGCTACGGCCAGATCATCGGCTTTGCGACGGTGCCGATCGCGCCGGGCCAGCACGTGCATGTGCAGAACTGCGGCATGGGCGACTTCTCGAAAGACTACGCCTATTGCGCCGACGTCAAGCCGACGCCGAATTTCGATCTGCCGGCGACGTTCGAAGGCATCCGCCGACCGGACGGTCGCGTCGCCACCCGCAACTACATCGGCATCCTCACCTCTGTGAATTGCAGCGCGCACGTCGCGAGCCTCGTCGCCGACGTCTTCAAGAAGAATCCGTTCACCGGCGACAATCCGCTCGCCGACTTTCCGAATGTCGACGGCGTGGTCGCGCTGACCCACAAGACCGGCTGCGGCATGACGCAGAACGAGCCGCTGGCGCTGCTCCGCCGCACGCTCGGCGGCTACGCGCGGCACGTCAATTTCTCCCACGTCATCGTGCTCGGCCTCGGCTGCGAGGTGAACCAGATCGGCGGCCTGATGGAAGAGCAGAAGCTCGCCGGCCGCCTGCGCGCGATGGACATCCAGGAAGTAGGCGGCACCCGCAAGACGGTGGAAGCCGGCATCGCCTTCGTGCGCGAAGCCCTCGCCGACGCCAACAAGGTCAAGCGCGAGAGCGTCCCCGCGAGCGAGCTCACCGTGGCCCTGCAATGCGGCGGCTCGGACGGCTATTCCGGCGTATCCGCCAATCCCGCACTGGGCGCTGCGAGCGATCTGATCGTGCGTCACGGCGGCACCGTGATCCTCTCGGAAACGCCGGAGACCTACGGCGCCGAGCATCTCTTGACGCGCCGCGCGGTCAGCCGCGAGGTCGGCGAGAAGCTCGTCGATCTCATGCGCTGGTGGGACGAGTACACCGAGCGCGAAGGCGCCGAGATGAACGCCAATCCGAGCCCCGGCAACAAGGCCGGCGGTCTCACCACCATCCTCGAAAAGTCGCTCGGCGCGATGGCCAAGGCCGGCACCACCAATCTCGTCGACGTGCTCCGCTACGCCGAGCCGGTGACCAAGCGCGGCTTCGTGTTCATGGACACGCCCGGCTACGATCCGGTCGCGGCCACCGGCCAGGTCGCCGGCGGTGCCAATCTGGTCTGCTTCACCACCGGCCGCGGCAGCGTGTTCGGCTGCAAGCCCGCGCCCTCGATCAAGCTCGCCACCAACACGCCCATGTACAAGCGCATGGAAGAGGACATGGACGTCAATTGCGGCACCATCCTGGAAGGCGAGGAGAGCGTCCAGGAGTGCGGCCAGCGCATCTTCGAGCTCATCCTGAAGACTGCCTCGGGCCAGCCGACCAAGAGCGAGAGTTTTGACTTCGGCGGCGCCGAGTTCGCGCCCTGGGTGCTGGGCGCGACGATGTGAGAGGGGGCGAATGGTGAATAGGGCGTGGCGAATTGCCTGCTCGAACACCCATTCGCCATTCGCCACTCACTATTCGCCCGTGCCGTAGGCACGGATTGCCCGTTGTTAATGCTTGATCGAGGTCACCAGCGGTGTTCTGCTCAAAAATGCTGCTGGAGCACCGCATCCCGTGTCGATCTACGTCGCATTACACCACGTCACGCACTACAAATACGACCGTCCGATCGATCTCGGCCCGCAGACCATCCGGCTGCGGCCGGCGCCGCATACGCGTACGCCGATCCTGAGCTATTCGCTCAAGGTCACGCCATCAAATCACTTCGTGAACTGGCAGCAGGATCCGCAGGGCAACTGGCTCGCGCGCTATGTCTTTCCTGAAAAGACCACCGAGCTGAAATTCGAGGTCGATTTCACGGCGCAGATGACCGTGGTCAACCCGTTCGATTTCTTCGTCGAGCCCTATGCCGACAGCTTCCCGTTCGACTATCCGAAGGACCTGAAGACGGAGCTCGCGCCTTATCTCGAGACCATCAAGCCCGATCGGCTGTTCGCGAAATATCTCGACACGATCCCGCACGAGGCCCCGAACACCGTCAACTTCCTGGTCGATCTCAACAGGGAGCTCCAGAAGAAGATCCGCTACATCATCCGGATGGAGCCGGGCGTACAGACGCCGGAGGAGACGCTGTCGTCCTGCGCCGGATCATGCCGCGACTCCGCCTGGCTTCTGATCCAGACCTTCCGCCATCTCGGTCTCGCCGCCCGCTTCGTCTCCGGCTATCTCGTCCAGATCCGTCCCGACATCGATCCGATCGAGGGCCCGCCGGAAGTCGAGAACGATTTTACGGACCTGCACGCCTGGGCCGAGGTCTATCTGCCGGGCGCCGGCTGGATCGGGTTCGACGCGACCTCCGGCATGCTAGCGGGCGAGGGGCACATCCCGGTTGCCGCCACGCCGCACTATCGCTCCGCTGCGCCGATCTCCGGCGGCGCCGGCTTCGCCGAGGTCGAATTCGAATTCGACATGAGCGTGAAGCGCATCCGCGAGGCGCCGCGCATCACAAAACCGTTCTCCGACGAATCCTGGGCGCGGCTCAACGATCTCGGCGAGCAGGTCGATGGCGATCTCGCCGCACAGGACGTGCGCCTCACCATGGGCGGCGAGCCGACCTTCGTCTCGGTCGACGATCTCGAGGCGGCGGAATGGAACACGGAGGCCGTGGGCCCGACCAAGCGCGCACTCGCCGACGATCTGATCCGCCGCCTGCGGACGCGCTTCGGGGCGGGCGGGCTGCTGCATTACGGCCAGGGCAAATGGTATCCCGGCGAGAGCCTGCCGCGCTGGGCCTTCGGCCTGTACTGGCGCAAGGACGGCGTGCCGATCTGGAAGAACGCCGACCTCATCGCCAGCATCGAAAATCCGCGGCCAGCGCAGGTGAAGGATGCCGAGACCTTCATGGAGGGCACGGCGGCGCGGCTCGGGCTCGATCCCGGCTACATCATACCGGCCTATGAGGACACTGCGTACTGGCTCCAGAAGGAGGCCGAGCTTCCGGTCAACGTCGATCCGTCCGACGCCAAATTGTCCGATCCGGAAGCCCGCGCCCGCATGGCGCGCGTGTTCGACGAGGGCCTCAACACGCCGCGCGGTTTCGTGCTGCCGGTGCAGCGCTGGAACGCGCCGCCGCGCTGGCGCAGCGAGCGCTGGCAACTCCGGCGCAATCATCTGTTCCTGACACCGGGCGATTCACCGCTCGGCTTGCGCTTGCCGATCGGTTCGCTCGGCTACGTCCCGTCCAACCAATATCCCTACATCGTCGAGCAGGATCCGTTGGAGCCACGGGACAAGCTGCCGGTGTTCACGCTCGCCGCGCGTCCGGAAGCGCCGCCGCGGGTCGCGCCCGAGCAGCTCAACACGTCGGTCCCGGTCCGCACCGCGATGTCGGTCGAAGTCCGCGACGGCGTGCTCTGCGCCTTCATGCCGCCGGTCGAGCGCATCGAGGATTATCTCGAGCTGGTCGCGGCCCTCGAAGCCACTGCCGAGGAGATGCAGCTGCAGGTCCATGTCGAGGGCTATCCGCCGCCGTTCGATCCGCGCGTCGAGGTGATCAAGGTGACGCCCGATCCCGGGGTCATCGAGATCAACATCCAGCCGGCGAAGAGCTGGCGCGATGCGGTCGACATCACCTCCGGCCTCTATGAGGATGCGGGCAAGGTGCGCCTCGGCGCCAACCGCTTCCTGGTCGACGGCCGCCACACCGGCACCGGCGGCGGCAATCACGTCGTCGTCGGCGGCTCCTCGCCTCAGGATTCGCCGTTCCTGCGCCGGCCCGATCTGCTCAAGAGCCTGGTGCTGCACTGGCAGCGGCATCCCTCGCTGTCCTATTTCTTCTCAGGGCTCTTCATCGGCCCGACCAGCCAGGCGCCGCGCATCGATGAAGCGCGCCACGACAGCATCTACGAGCTCGAGATCGCGCTCTCCCACGTGCCGCCGCCGGGCTACCAGACGCCGCTCTGGCTGGTCGATCGGCTGTTCCGGCATCTGCTCGTCGACATCACCGGCAACACCCACCGCGCCGAGATCTGCATCGACAAGCTCTATTCGCCTGACGGCCCCACGGGGCGGCTCGGCCTCGTCGAATTCCGCGCGCTCGAAATGCCGCCCGATCCGCGCATGTCGCTGGCGCAGCAGCTCCTGATCCGCGCGCTGATCGCAAAGTTCTGGCGCGAGCCACAACAAGGAAAGTTCGTGCGTTGGGGCACGTCGCTGCATGATCGCTTCATGCTGCCTCACTTCATCTGGCAGGATTTTCTTGAAGTGCTTTCTGAGTTGAAGCAGTCCGGCTATCCCTTTGAGCCGGAATGGTATCTGGCCCAGCTCGAATTCCGCTTCCCCGCCTTTGGCCGCGTCCATCATGGCGGCGTGACGCTGGAATTGCGGCAGGCGCTGGAGCCCTGGCACGTGCTGGGCGAGGAGGGCTCGGCTGGCGGCACGGTGCGCTATGTCGACAGTTCGGTCGAACGACTTCAAGTAAAAGCCGAGGGTTTTGTCGAAGGCCGTCACATCGTGACCTGCAACGGCCGCCGCCTGCCGATGACCTCGACTGGCCGTTCGGGGGAAGCCGTGGCCGGCGTCCGCTTCAAGGCCTGGCAGCCGGCCTCCGGCCTGCACCCGACCATCCCCGTCCACGCGCCCCTGACCTTCGACCTGATCGACAGCTGGAACGGCCGCTCGCTCGGCGGCTGTGTCTACCACGTCGCCCATCCCGGGGGGCGCAGCTACGACACCAAGCCGGTCAACACCTACGAGGCCGAGGCGCGGCGGCTGGCGCGCTTCCAAGACCACGGCCACACGCCGGGTCCGATGCAGCCGCCGCCCGAGGAACGCACAAATGAGTTTCCCCTGACCCTCGACTTGCGGACCCCGCTCCTGCAATGAGTATGATGGTGGGGCAGGGAGAGGCGCATGGGCGAGGGCGCAGCCGAAGAAAACGACCAGACGGGCAGGGCACAAGCCCAGCGCCGCCTTGCGCAATGGGTCCGCGACTATCGCCGTCTGCCCGGCATTCCCGACGAGTTTCTGGGGCCGGGCGGCGCCCCCCGCGCGGTCTGGGGCCGCTTCTTCGATGCCTTCGGCGCGCTCGCGCCGGATGAGATCGAGCGGCGGTTCGGCATGGCCGACCGCCATTTGCGCGAGGCCGGCGTCACCTACCGCGCGCCCGGAGACAGCGCCGACCGGCCGTGGTCGATCAGTCATCTGCCGCTGCTGATCGACGAGGCCGACTGGAAGCAGCTGTCCGCCGGCATCACCCAGCGCGCCGAGTTGCTCGAGCTCGTGCTGCGCGACGTCTATGGCGAAGGGAAGCTTGTCGCCGAGGGCGCACTTCCGGCCGCGGCGATCGCCGGCAGCCCCGAATATCTCCGCGCCGTCTGCGGCGTGCCGCCGCCGGGCGGGCGCTACCTCTCGCTCTATGCGGCCGATGTCGGCCGCGGGCCCGACGGGCGCTGGTGGGTGCTTGGCGACCGCACGCAGGCGCCGTCGGGAGCTGGCTATGCGCTGGAAAACCGCCTGGTGCTCTCGCGCGCCTTCTCCGATCTCTACAAGTCGATGAACGTCCCGCGCGTCGCGCCGTTCTTCGAGGCGTTCCGCGACAGTCTTCGCGCGCGGGCGGACCGCGACGAGCCGCGCATCGGCGTGCTCTCCCCCGGGAGCTTCAGCGAAACCTATTTCGAGCACGCGACGCTGGCGCGCTATCTCGGCTTCCTGCTGGTCGAGGGCGACGATCTCGCCGTCGCCGACAATCGTATCCACATTCGCACCGTCGCCGGGCTGAAGCGGCTCGACGTGCTGCTGCGCCGGGTCGATTCCAACTCGCTCGATCCGCTCGAGCTCGATGCCTCCTCGCGGCTCGGTGTACCCGGCCTGATCGACGTGCTGCGCAAGGATGGCGTGGTCGTCGCCAACATGCCGGGCTCGGGCGTGCTGGAGGCGCGCGCGATGCTCGGCTTCCTGCCGGCGCTCAGCCGCCGCCTGCTCGGCGAAGAGCTGAAGATGCCGCACATCGCGACCTGGTGGTGCGGCCAGCGCATCGCGCGCGACGAGGTGCTGTCGCGGCTCGACGAGGTCGCGATCGAGGGCGCCTACCGGCGCGGCGTTCCCGGCTTCGAGAGCAACGGTCCGGTGCTGGCGAGTGAGCTCGATGCCGCCGGGCGCCAGCGCCTGATCGACGCCATCACCGCGCGCGGCATGGACTATGTCGGCCAGGAGGTGGTGCGGCTCTCGACCATGCCGGTGTGGGAGCAGGGACAGCTCACGCCGCGTCCCTTCGTGCTGCGCGTGTTCGCGGCCGCGACACCCGACGGCTGGGCCATCATGCCCGGCGGCTTCTGCCGGATCGCCGAACAGGCCGATGCGCGCGCGGTGTCGATGGGCGACGGCGCCCGCGCCGCCGACGTCTGGGTGGTCTCTGAGAAGAAGGTCTCGACCGCGACGCTGCTGCCGGCGACCGACAAGGTCCGCATCCGCCGCATCGCCGGCGTGCTGCCGAGCCGTGCCGCCGACAATCTGTTCTGGCTCGGCCGCTATCTCGAACGCGCCGAAGCAACGCTGCGTCTGGTGCGCGCGCTGGGCTCGCCGAGCGGGCCCAATAAGGGCACCGCGGCCTCGCTGCAATCGGCCGAACGCATCCAGCGCCTGCTGGTGGCCTGGGGCGCGATCTCGCAGGCCTCGCGCACGGCACCGGGGCGCATCGTCGCCGAAGCGCTGCAGAGCGAGGCGCGGTTCGGCTCGGCGCTGTCGCTGGTGCGCGCGGCGCAGCGCACGGCAACTTCCCTGCGCGAGCGGCTGTCGCCCGATGCCTGGCAGGTCATCACCGAGATGACCGACCGGCTGGCCTGGGAGGTCGAGGACGACGACAGCGTGGTGAGCGCGGCCGAGCTGACCTTGCAGGAGCTTGCGAGCTTTGCAGGGCTGGCGCAGGAGAACATGAACCGCGCCGCCGGCTGGCGCTTCCTGGATATCGGCCGCCGCACCGAGCGCGCCATCAACACCACGCGCTTTGCGCGCCAGTTCGCCTATGACGAGGCCGGCGACGAGGATCTCGATATCCTGCTGACGCTGGTGGATTCCCAGATCACCTACCGCTCGCGCTATCTGCTGGCGCCGATCCTGGCGCCGGTGCGCGATCTCGCGGTACTCGACAGTTACAATCCGCGTTCGGTCGCGTTCCAGGTGACGATGCTGAACGAGCACATCGCTTCGCTCCCGAGCCTGAAGGAGCATGGCCTGATCGAGCAGCCGCAGCGGCTCGCGGTCGCGGTGCAGGCGATGCTCGCGACCGCCGAGGCCGAGAAGCTCGAGGTCAAGGCCCTGTTCGCGCTGGAGCAGGACCTGCTCAGCCTCGCCGAGGCGATCGGGCTGCACTACTTCCCGCACGGCCCCAATGCCAGCCGACCCGAAAAGCTGACGGGGCTTGCGTGATCTACGACATCAGGCACGTCACGACTTATGAATACGAAAGTCCGGTCAGCTTCGCCCGCTGCACGCTGCGGCTTGAGCCGAGGAGCGGCAATGGCCAGGAGTTGATCTCGCACCATGTCGAGATCCGTCCGCGCCCCTCCGAGCGCAACGTGCGGCGCGACTTTTTCGGCACCCTGACCGAGAGCGTCGTGATCGAAGCCGCGCATCGCAATCTGCGGATCGACTCGCGCTCGCGCGTCTCCGTCTCGCGACGGCCGCCCGCGCGCGATGCCGCCAGCCCGTCCTGGGAGAGCATCCGCGACATCGCGTTTGAAGCGACCAGCCTCGGGCCGTCCTCGCCGGTGGGCTATGTCTTCGCAAGCCCGCTGGTGCCGGTGCTGCGCCCCGTCAGCGCCTATGCGGCGACGAGCTTTGCGCCCGGCGCGGGCATCCTTGCCGCCGCGGCCGATCTCATGCATCGCATCCGCACCGAATTCCGCTACGATCCGAAGGCGACCGTGATCTCGACGCCGCTCGGCGAGGTCTTCGACAAGCGGCACGGCGTTTGCCAGGACTTTGCCCATGTGATGATCGCAGGGCTGCGCGGGCTCGGCCTGCCGGCGGCCTATGTCAGCGGCTATCTCCGCACCGTGCCGCCGCCGGGCCAGCCGCGCTTGCAGGGCGCCGATGCCACCCATGCCTGGGTGTCGCTGTGGTGCGGGGCCGAGCTTGGCTGGGTCGATTTCGATCCGACCAATGATTTGTTGGTGGCGAACGACCACATCGTGCTCGCGGTGGGTCGCGACTTCTCCGACGTCTCGCCGGTCGACGGCATCATCGTCGGCTCGCCGAAGCAGAAGCTCGGCGTCGCTGTGGACGTGCTGCTGGTGGAATGACGGCGGGTTTCGCCGGCCTGGCGTCTTCTGCTCCAGGGTGTGTCGTATGCCAGCCACAACCGTGATGGCGCAGAGCACAACAGCAACATATTTCCGTAATTTCGTCCCGGGGTTTGGTCACTTGGCCCAAGATGGGCTATGCTGGCTGTCGCGTCGAGGACACGAATGAGACGTCGGGAGTTGACGTGGGACACCACCGACAAGCGGGGCTGCATCCATGATGACGTTACCGAGACTGGCGGCCGAATCCCTGGAGAAGCTGCTGGGCTCGTTCATGCGTCGCAGGTACGACGATTCCTATGCCAGGGTGGTGGAGGCCTCGACGCGCACCGCGATGGAATGCATCGGCAATAGCGACGCGCTCTATCACAACATCGAGCATACGATGCTGGTGACGTTGGCAGCCCAGGCGATCATGCTTGGCCGCAATCTGCACACGCACCTCGATGCCGAGGACTACATCCATATCCTGATCGCCTGCCTTGCGCACGACATCGGCTATGTTCGCGGCCTATTTCCGGAGGACGACGAAGACGGTTTCGTGGTCGACGAGGCCGGCACCAAGGTGTCGCTGCCGCGCGGCGCGTCGGATGCCAGTCTGATGATGTATCACGTTGATCGTTCGAAGCTTTTCGTGCGACGGCGGCTGCCACCGATCCGCGGTATCGACAGTGAGCGCGTCGCCCGCGCCATCGAGGGCACCCGCTTCCCGGCCCGCGAAGGCCAGGAGTATGACGACGAAGCCTCGATCCTGCGCGCCGCCGACTTCATCGGCCAGCTCGGCGATCCCAATTATCTGCGCAAGGCCAACGCGCTCTATTACGAGTTCGAAGAGGTCGGCATGAACCGCCAGCTCGGCTACGACTCGCCCGCCGACATCGTGAACCGCTATCCACAGTTCTATTGGAATAGCGTCGCACCGCACATCCAGACCGAGATCGGCTATCTCAACAAGACCGAGATCGGCCGGCAGTGGATCGCCAACCTCTACAGCAACGTGTTCCGCGCCGAGCGCGACATCTCGCTGTCCGGTCCGCAGAAATAGGTGGCCGTCGCGGTGCCGGTGGCGCTGCATCCCGGATGTCGCTGCACTCATCCGGGTTACGGCCTCTCCCAATCCGTGAGCAAATCATGCAACAAAAAACCATCTCCACGGACGTCCTCGACATCGCCTATCTCGAATACGGCGCGCCGAATGGCTGGCCCTGCATCATGGGCCACGGCTTTCCCTATGATGTGAACGCCTATGCCGAGACCGCGCCTCTGATCGCGGAAGCGGGCGCGCGGGTGCTTGTGCCCTGGTTGCGCGGCTACGGGCCGACCCGTTTCCGCTCCGCCGAGACGCTGCGCTCCGGCGAGCAGGCCGCGCTCGGCGCCGATCTCCTGGCCTTCATGGATGCGCTGCGCATCGAACGCGCCATCGTCGGAGGCTACGATTGGGGCGGGCGCGCGGCCTGCGTGGTCTCGGTGCTGCATCCCGAGCGCGTGATCGCGCTGGTCTCCGGCAATTCCTACAACATCCAGAACATCGCGAAGTCCATGGAGCCGGCGTCACCGCCGGAGGAAGCGGCGCTCTGGTATCAATATCTCTTCCACAACGAACGCGGCCGCCGTGCGCTGGAGCGCAACCGGGCCGGCTTCGCGCGCCAGCTCTGGGCGATGTGGTCGCCGCAATGGGCCTTCGACGACGCGACGTTCGAGACGAGCGCGGCGTCGTTCGACAATCCTGATTTCGTCGATGTCGTGATCCACTCCTACCGCCATCGCTACGCGCTGGTCGAAGGCGATCCCGCCTATGCCGCGATCGAGGCAAAGCTCGCCGCGCAGCCCCAGGTCCGCGTCCCCACCATCGCGATCGACGGCGACAGCGACGGCGTCAATCCCGGCACCGCCCATCATGCGCGCAAGTTCGAGGGTTATTTCGAGCGGCGCGTGTTCGCCGGAGCCGGCCACAACCTGCCGCAGGAGCGGCCCGCCGAATGGGCGCAGGCCGTGCTCGACGTGCGGAAAGCGGCTGAACCCTCATCCTGAGGAGCCCGCGAAGCGGGCGCCTCGAAGGATGAAGGCCCCGGTCGGGCCGGCATGGTTCGAGACGCCGCTTCGCGGCTCCTCACCATGAGGGTCTGAAGGAGCGCGCGCGGCACTGGCAGGCCACCCGCCAACCTTCCGATTTTTCCTGATCTAGGGAACCTTTTCCAATCGCAGCCGTCCAAGCTGTGGGGCCGCGTCGGGTTGCGGCTCGTTGCAGGGGAGGTTTTGGATGACGTCGCAAGTGCGCAAGCTGGAACGTGTCGCGGTCGCGCAGGCGCCGAGCGATCGGCCTGACAGGGCGGAGGTCGAGCAGGCGGTCCGGACCATGATCCGCTGGGCCGGCGACGATCCCGCGCGCGACGGTCTGCGCGACACGCCGGATCGGGTCGCACGCGCCTTCGAGGAGTATTTTTCCGGCTATGCGCAGGATCCCACGGAAATCCTGCAAAAGACCTTCGAGGAGATCGAAGGCTATGACGAGATGATCGTGCTGCGCGGGGTTCGGTTCGAGAGCCATTGCGAGCACCACATGGCGCCGATCGTGGGCCGCGCCTGGGTCGCCTATATTCCGCAGGGGCGCGTGGTCGGCATCAGCAAGCTTGCGCGCGTGGTCGACGTCTATGCAAAACGCCTCCAGATCCAGGAGAAGATGACGGCGCAGATCGCCAACACGATCAACGACGTGCTGAGGCCTGAAGGCGTCGGCGTCATCATCAAGGCGACGCATCACTGTATGACAACGCGCGGCGCGCACAAACCCGGGACCGATCTCGTCACCAGCCGCATGCTGGGCGTGTTCCGCGACAATGCGCTGACGCGACAGGAGCTGTTGGGGCTGGCCAATTCGGACGACTGATCCGCAAGGAGACGACGCCATGACCGAGGACAACAAGCCGAGTGGACCCGACCTGACCAAGGGCGTGTCGCTGACGGAGTTCAAGCACGGCAAGCTGCTCGGCCATGTCGGCGAGGAGGATGTTCTTCTGGTGCAGGCCGACAGCGAGATCTTTGCGATCGAGCCGGCTTGCAGCCACTACCATGGCCCGCTCGCCGAGGGATTGGTGGTCGGCGACACCGTTCGCTGCCCCTGGCATCACGCCTGCTTTTCCCTGCGCACCGGCGAGGCCACCCGTCCGCCGGCGCTGAACGCGCTGGCGGTGTGGGAGGTCTCGCGCGATCGCGACAGGATCATCGTTCGGCGCAAGCGCGAGGCAGCGAAGCCGTCGGCAGCTCATCGCAGCGCACCGACGCCGGAAAAATTCGTCATTGTCGGCGGCGGCGCGGCCGGCTTTGCGGCAGCCGAGACGCTCCGGCGCGAGGGCTTTGCCGGCGCCATCACGATGCTCAGCGACGACGGCGCGATGCCGGTCGACCGTCCCAACCTCTCCAAGGACTATCTCGCCGGCAACGCACCGGAGGACTGGCTGCCGCTGCGGGGCGAGGACTATTATCAGGACGCGGGCATCGATCTCAGGCTCAAGACGAGCGTTGCAGCGATCGAGCCGAAGGCGCGCAGCGTGACGCTGGGCAATGGCGACAAGCTGCCGTTCGACCGGCTGCTGCTCGCGACCGGGGCCGAGCCGGTCAGATTGCAGGTCCCGGGCGCGGACCAGCCGCATGTCCACACCTTGCGCTCCGTTGCCGACAGTCGCGCCATCATCAAGGCCGCGGGCAGTGCCAGGCGCGCGCTGGTGATCGGCGCCAGCTTCATCGGCCTCGAAGTCGCGGCCTCCTTGCGGGCGCGCAAGCTCGAGGTGCATGTGGTCGCGCCCGAGGAGCGGCCGATGCAGAAGGTGCTCGGCGCCGAGATGGGCGATTTCGTTCGTGCGCTGCATGAAGAGAACGGCGTCAACTTCCACCTCGGGGACACCGTGGAAAAGCTCGACGGCAGGCGCGCGACGCTGAAGAGCGGCGGCGTGATCGAGGCCGATCTCGTCGTGGTCGGGATCGGCGTCAGGCCGCGCCTCGCGCTCGCCGAGCAGGCGGGCCTTGCGGCCGACCGCGGCGTCAGCGTGAGCGAATATCTGGAGACCAGCATCGCCGGCATCTTCGCGGCTGGCGACATCGCGCGCTGGCCCGATCCGCATTCGCGGCAAACCATCCGCGTCGAGCACTGGGTCGTAGCGGAGCGGCAGGGCCAGGCCGCGGCGCGCAACATGCTCGGCAGGCGCGAACGCTTCGAGGCCGTGCCGTTCTTCTGGTCGCAGCACTACGACGTTCCGATCAACTATGTCGGACATGCCGAGAGCTTTGACGACATTGCGATCGACGGCAGCATCGACGGCAAGGACTGCCTGCTGAAGTACCGCAAGGGCGGGCGCGTGCTGGCGGTCGCTTCAATCTATCGCGATCTCGACAACCTCAAGGCCGAGCTCGAGATGGAGCGCTCCCGCGGCTGAAAACGCCGCATTCGATCTTGATTTAGGTCAATGTTGCTGCCGCCGGCGGCTGCTCTGCTGGCTGTCGACCCGGAGCGGCTCGTGCTATCCTGGCGTGTGCCTCCGGGCTTCGCTTGCAGGAGTGGCGTCATGACAACTGCTTCGGATACTTCCCAACATCTTGGTCTTGGCTCGGGCATCGCGGCGTTACATGCCAAATGGGGCTGGATCGTCGCGCTCGGTGTCGTCTACCTCATCGCCGGCTTCGTCGCGCTCGGCAGCGTGGTGATGGCGACGGTGGCGAGCGTGATCGTGGTCGGTGCCATGATGATCGTCGCCGGCGCGGCGGAGATCATCGGCGCGTTCCAGATGAAAAGCTGGGGCAAGTTCCTGATCTGGGCCTTGCTCGGCGTGCTCTATGTCGTCGCGGGCTTCCTGACCTTCGAGAACCCGCTGTTCGCGGCAGTGCTGCTGACTCTGTTCCTGGGCGCGTCGCTGATCGCCTCGGGCGCGGTCCGGCTGTTTCTCGCCTTCAGCATGAAGCGCGAAAGCCCGTGGGTGTGGGTGGCCCTGTCGGGCGCCATCACCCTGCTGCTCGGACTGCTCATCGTGGCGCGCTGGCCGGTGAACAGCGTCTACATCCTCGGCCTGTTCCTCGGCATCGACCTGATCATGGCGGGCGCAGGCTGGGTCAGCCTGGGCTTCAGCCTGCGACGGCGCCGCTAGCTACCAGCAACTCGACGCAAGACCGTCTTGCGGAACTCCGCTGAGCTGATGCGCTGACAAAAAA
Organism: Bradyrhizobium sp. CCGB20; assembly: GCF_024199855.1. Lineage (NCBI taxonomy): Bacteria > Pseudomonadati > Pseudomonadota > Alphaproteobacteria > Hyphomicrobiales > Nitrobacteraceae > Bradyrhizobium > Bradyrhizobium sp. CCGB20. The sequence goes on from NZ_JANADN010000001.1 coordinate 2,962,533, forward strand.
GCAGCACGCTGCGCGCTCGGGTCGCGCGGACGATCATCACTGGGGAGAAACCATGAAAGCTGCTTTGGCCCTGGCCGCAGCGCTGGCTGCCGCCTGCCTGTCCACACCAGTCTCCGCGCAAAAGTCCTACGGTCCCGGCGTCAGCGACACCGAGATCAAGATCGGCAACACCATGCCCTATAGCGGCCCCGCATCGCCGCTCGGCATCACCGGCAGGGTCATTTCGGCCTATTTCGACGAGGTCAACGAGAAGGGCGGCGTCAACGGTCGCAAGCTCAACCTGTTGTCGCTCGACGACGCCTTCTCGCCGCCGAAGACCATGGAAGCCGCGCGGCGCCTCGTCGAGGGCGATGGTGTCGCCTTCATCTTCGCGACCATGGGCACGGCACCGAGCTCGGCGATCGCGAAATATCTCAACAGCAACAAGGTGCCGCAGCTGTTCCTGATCAGTTCGGCCTCGAAGTGGAACGATCCCGCCAACATGCCGTGGTCGATGGCGCTGCCCTGGGCGCCGAACTACACCAGCGAGGCCGCGATCGACGTCGCCTATGCCCGCGCCAAGAACCCGAATGCGCGCTTTGCGGTGCTCTATCAGAACGACGACGCCGGCAAGGAATATCTGCGCGGCGTCAAGGAAGCGCTCGGCGCCGACGCAGACAAGGCGATCGCGATGGCCTCGAGCTTCGAGGTCGCCGATCCCACCGTCGATTCCCAGGTGCTGACGCTCGCGAGCACCAAGGCCGACGTCTTCATGATTTATTCGGTGACGCCGCGCGCCTGCGCGCAGGCGATCCGCAAGGCGCATGAGGTCGGCTGGCAGCCGACGCGCTTCCTCGCCTCCGGCTGCGCCAACAAGGCAACCGTGATGGTGCCGGCCGGTCTCGATGCCGGCAAGGGCGTGCTCTCGCTCGGCTCGCTCAAGCCGTTCGTCGAGGCGCCGAAGGACGATCCGGCGATGACGGCCTATATCGAGTTCATGAAGAAGCGCCTGCCCAATGCCGACATCAACAACGTCGCCGGCCTCTATGGTTACACCGTCGCCGAGGCGCTCGTCGTCCTGCTCAAGCAATGCAAGGACAATCTGACGCGCGAGAACATCATGGCGCAGGCGTCGAACCTGAAGAACGTGCCGCTGTCGCTGCTGATGCCCGGCATCACGCTCAACACCACCCCGCAGGATTTCCGCCCGATCAAGGACGGCTATATGCTGCAGTTCGACGGCAACGACTGGATCGTGGCGAGCGAGCTGCTGCGCGGGACGTGAGGCGCGACCGACAGGCTCTCTCCGCGAGTTCGCAATCGTAGGGTGGGCAAAGGCGCCCGTGCGCCGTGCCCACCACCTCTCTCGGTCGCAAAAAATGCGTGGGCACGCTTCGCTTTGCCCACCCTACGATACTGACGTGCGGCGAAGCGAACAGGAGACCACGATGGACTTTCAACACTCCGCCCGTTCGCTGGAGCTCCAGGAGCGCGTCCGCCAGTTCATGCGGGTGCATGTCGAGCCGGTCGAGGAGCTCTATTACGAGCAGGTCAAGCCTGAGGCCACGCGCTACAAGACGCCGCCTGTGCTCCAGGACCTGAAGCGGCTGGCGCGGGAGCAGGGGCTCTGGAACCTGTTTCTCTCCGGCGAGCATGGACCGGGCCTGACCAATCTCGAATACGCGCCCGTGAAGGAGATCATGGGCCGCATCCTCTGGGCGCCCGAGATCTTCAACTGCTCGGCCCCCGACGTCGGCAACATGGAGGTGCTGGCGAACTACGGCACGAAGGCGCAGCAGGAGCGCTGGCTGAAGCCGCTGCTCGACGGACGCATCCGCTCCGGCTTCTCGATGACGGAGCCGCAGGTCGCCTCCAGCGACGCCACCAACATCCAGTGCGAGATCAGGCGCGACGGCGCCGACTACGTCATCAACGGCCGGAAGTGGTTCACCTCAGGCGCGATGAACGAGGATTGCGAAATCTTGATCGTGATGGGCAAGACCGCGCCGGACGATCCCGACCGCCATCGCCAGCAGTCCATGATCCTGGTGCCGAAGGCGACGCCGGGCGTGCGTATCGTCCGCGACATGCTGACCTACGGCTACGACGATGCGCCGGTCGGCCATCCCGAAATCGTCTACGAGAATGTCCGCGTGCCCGCGGAGAACATTTTGCTCGGCGAGGGCCGCGGCTTCGAGATCGCGCAGGGCAGGCTCGGCCCCGGCCGCATCCATCATTGCATGCGGCTGATCGGCTGCGCCCAGCGCGCGCTGGAGCTGATGTGCCAGCGCGCGGTCTCCCGCGTCGCCTTCGGCAAGCCGCTCGCCGAGCAGGGCTCGGTGAAGGAGGACATCGCGCACTCCTTCTGCGAGATCGCGCAGGCGCGGCTGCTGACGCTGCAGGCTGCCGACAGGATGGACCGCGAGGGCAACAAGGCCGCACGCGACCTGATCGCCGCGGCCAAGATCGTGGTGCCCAGCATGGCCGCCCGCGTCATCGACCGCGCCATCCAGATCCACGGCGCCGCCGGCGTCTCGCAGGACACGTTCCTCGCCCGCGCCTATGTCTACGCCCGCTTCATCCGCATCGGCGACGGGCCGGACCAGGTGCATCTCGCCGCCGTCGGCAAGGAGCTGATCAAGCGCGGCGGGGTGATGGCGGGGTAGGAGTTCCGCGCCCGCGACAGCAATTCTTGCCCGATTGGCCCTGGACAGCATCGTTTCAGGCCGTTGCGGGATTGTTTCGGATCATTGTAGCACAATAGTAACTACTCCTGATTGAGAGTGGCGCTGATCACGCTTTGTCAGGTTCACGCAGGTGAATGAGATTAGATCGCCTGCGCCCAAGCAAGGCGCCCTTGCCCTGCCGGGAGGCGGCTTCAGCACGCGTCAACGCTGGCTGGTCGTGACCGCGATCCTCCTGACGGCCTTGCTCGTCCAGATACCCGTCATTCTCAATGCGGATCTGGGTTGGCTTCTCACCGTCAACGAGAAGATCCTGGACGGCCGCAAGCTCGGGATCGACCTCTTCGAGTCCAATCCGCCGCTGTCGGTCTACATGTACATGCCCGGGGCGGTGCTCGCACGACTGACCGGCATTGCACCCGAATTCATCGTGATCGTCCTGGTGATCGTCGAGATTGCCGGCGCGCTTTTCGTGATCGATCGCACCGCCGTGGCGGCAAGGCTGGGCGCTCGGGAGAGGAGTTTTTCGACCTGGTCTTTTGCGTTCCTGCTCGCAATCCTTCCGGGCGCCGTCTTCGGACAACGTGAGCACATCGCCGTCATCGCGCTGACCCCCTTTGTCGCCGTCACCGCGCTGCGCTGGCGCGGGCTCGATCCCGGCCGGCTCGCGATCCTCGCCGGGGTGGGCGCCGGGGTGGCCATGAGCATCAAGCCCTTCTTTGCCCTGGTGGCAGCTCTCCCGATCATTCTAGGGGCCGTCCGCCAGCGCTCTTTCAGGCCTCTGTTCCCCCCTGAGGCATGGACGGCCGCGGCTGTTGTCATCGGTTACGGGGCAGCGGTTGCGGCCTTCTTCCCCGCTTATTTCTCCACCTATGCTCCGATGGTCGCCGAGGCCTATCTGCCGATCAGGAGGGAGCTCGGCAGCCTGCTTCCCGTCCCGATCGCCGTGATCGGCGCTTCGCTTGGATTCCTGCGCCTGCTCGGTCCGCAAAATCTCAGAATGGGGAGCAACGCCATTCCCTGGCTGGCCGCATCGGTGGGCGGCGCGGCGAGCTTCCTGCTTCAAGGCAAGGGGTGGCCATATACGGCTCTCGCGCTGTGTCTGTTTGCGATTGCAGCACCGTTGCTGCAGTGTTGCACGAAGACGTTGCGGGTGCCCATCGTCGTCGGCGGCCTTGCAACAGTCGTCGCCATCGGGCTCTATCTGTCATCACCCGCCCCGGGATTTCTGCCGCTACAGGCGCGCGTCCAGGCCCACGTGAAGCACCCGCGGCTGCTCACGATCACCGACCACATCGGCCTCGGGCATCCGCTCGTCCGTCAAATCGACGGCATCTGGGTGGGCAGCTCCTGTGCGCAACTCCTCTCGGCAGGCGCAATCCTGCGCCTGAACAACTCGCAACCGACTGAAGCCGAGCGGGCAAGACTGGACGGCATCATCAATTTCGAGCGGCGGCAATTGCTGGCGGACCTGCAAGGCGGCCGCCCGAATGTCATTCTCGTCGATACCAGTCTGCTGAGCTCGTTCCCGTTCGACTGGCTGGCCTGGGCCAATTCCGATCCCGAGCTTCAGAAGGAACTAAGCCGTTATCGAGAAGTCGAAGACGTCGGGCGTGTTCGCATCTTCGTCGATCAATCGGGATCCTAGCTGCGTCTTCTTCGCGTTTCGTGATGGCGGAGCGCATCGACGATCACCTTGAACGCCGCGGAGTTCTGCCGCGAGGTCGGATAATAGATGTAGTAGCCGTCGAACTCCGGCGACCAGTCGTCGAGCACGATGACGAGCTCGCCGGACCGGACCTGCCGTGCCACCATGTCTTCAGGGAGATAGGCAATGCCGAAGCCTTTCACGGCGGCGTCGATCATCGCACGGGAGTCGTTGAAGGTCAGCTGCCCCTCGACGCGCACCCTGAGGTCGGGACCGTTCCTGGCGAACTCCCAGACATAATGTCCGCCGGCCGCCGCGCGCCGCTTGATGCAGACGTGCTTCAGGAGATCCTGGGGGTGCTTCGGTCTCGTATGCTCTTTCAGATAGGCAGGCGAGGCGACCGCGACCAGCCGCCAGTCCGGGCCGATGCGCACCGCGATCATATCCTTCTCGACGCTCTCGCCGAGGCGGATGCCGGCATCGAAGCCGTCTTCGACGATGTTGCGGAACGCCGTGTCGAGGCTGAACTCGACCTTGATGTCGGGATATTTCTTCAGGACCGGCGCCAGCTTCGGCCAGACCGCTTTTTCGAGCGCATGATCCGAGAGCGTCATCCGGATGGTGCCCGACGGCTTGTCGCGCAGGGACATCAATGCCGCGATATCGCGCTCGATCTCCTCGATGCGGGGCGCAACCGATTGCTGAAGCCGTTCGCCCGCCTCGGTCAGGCCGACGCTTCGCGTCGTGCGCGTGAGGAGCCGCAGGCCCATCTGCGCTTCCAGACGCTTGATCGTATGGCTGAGCGTCGACTGCACGACGCCCAGTTTCGCGGCGGCCTTGGTGAAGCTGCGCTCGCGGGCGACGGCCACGAAGGCCAGCAGATCGTTGAAATCCTGAGCTGCCATGGCTGTCACTATTCATGGCCAGCATCGATTAATGCAAGCAAATTATAGCGGCTAATCGAACGCCGCCCAAGGCTCTATGTGTCGCCGTGAACAGCGCCAGCCTGGGCGCTTCGCGACATATGGATTGCCGATGGACGTCACAGCCGATCAAGAAACGAGGCCGCCAGTGGCCGCATGGAGTGCGGTTTTCGCGGTGGCTCTTTGCGCCTCGATGCTCGTTGCATCCGAGTGGATGCCCGTGAGCCTGCTCACGCCGATCGCGGACAGCCTCCGCCTGACGGAAGGGCAGGCCGGGCAAGCGATCTCCGTGTCAGGCCTCTTCGCCATCCTCACCAGTCTCTTCATCTCGGCCGCAACGCGCGGCATCGACCGGCGATCCGTCTTGTTGTGGCTGACCGGCGTCACGCTGGTCTCCGGTGTCGTCGTGGCCTTCGCGCCCAATTACCCGGTCTTCATGATCGGGCGCGCCCTCGTCGGCATGGCCGTCGGCGGTTTCTGGTCGATGTCGGCGGCGACGATGATCCGCATCGTGCCGGGCAAGGACGTGCCGCGCGCACTTGCGCTTCTCAATGGCGGCAACGCTCTCGCAACGACGATTGCCGCGCCGCTCGGCAGCTTCCTTGGCCAGTACATCGGCTGGCGCGGCGCGTTCTTCTGCGTCGTGCCGATTGCAGCGCTGACCCTGCTTTGGCAGTCTTTTACGCTGCCGAGGATGCCGAGCCGGGAGCGCGCGAGCGCGGCAGCGGCCTTCAAGGTCCTGCGCCGTCCCAACGTGCCCTACGGTATGCTCGCAGCGGCGCTGTTCTTCCTCGGACAGTTCTCGCTCTTCACCTATTTGCGGCCCTTCTTCGAGACCGTGACGCGGGTCGACGTCACGACCATTTCGGCGCTCCTGCTCGTCATGGGCGTTGCCGGCCTCATCGGCACGTCGCTGATCGGATTTGTGATCCGCCAGAGCCTTTATGCGTCTCTCGTCTTCATGCCGTTCGCCATGGCGCTGATGGCGGTCGCGCTGACGGTATATGGCGCCTCGCTTGGCGCCACGGCGACCCTGATGCTGTTGTGGGGTTTCATCGGCACGGCGGCGCCCGTAGGGTGGTGGACGTGGCTCAGCGAGGCGTTGCCCGACGATGCGGAAGCAGGCGGCGGCCTGATGGTGGCGGTCGTTCAACTCGCCATCACCGCGGGTGCCGCGGGCGGCGGCGTGCTGTTCGACAGCAGCGGCTATCGCGCCACCTTCCTGTTCAGCGCCGTCATCCTCGCTCTGTCATCGACTGTCATCCTGGTTGGTGCGTTTCGCCGCAAGGCGAAAGCCGACCCGCAATGCGCGGCGTGTGTCTCGGCGAGCCCGGCTCGGTGACGCAGCGTGGTCGAGGAATGTCTGTCGGAAGCGAGTGTGCCCCCACATTGGAACAACCGTATCAAGGAGGCATGAGGTGCAGATAAGGCAAGCCGGCTCCTAACCTTCAGTTCGCGGTAAGGAGCCGATCAGGCGCGACGGGGTGATGGGGTCGGCAGCGCCGGCTGAGCGCCGGCGCTGATCGCGATCCTACTGGGGGGACAGACCGACGGTTGTCGATGCCTTTGCGACGGGCGGCGGATTCCATTTTCCGGTCAGCGCCTCCGACTTCGGGCCGTAGAGCCGCATGGTCAAATTGAACGGTCCCTTCGGCGCGGGCAGCCAGTTGGCCTCCTTGTCCTTGCCCGGGCTCTCATTCTGGAAATAGAGGTCCAGCGAGCCGTCGGCATTGTATTTGAACGGCATCCAGCTGCTGACCGCAAACCGGTTCAGCGCGTTGCCGACCTGGAACCCGTCCGGATCGTAGAGCGTGATCGACCAGAAGGCGTTGACCGGCGGAGCTGCGCCCTTCTCGAACGTGATCGTGTATTTGTTCGCACCATCGAGCGGCCTGCCGGATTCGTCGCCGACGTTGAGCGGATAGATCGCGTCTTCCGGCAGGTTGGCGCCGAGCCCGACTTGCGCGACGATGGCGCGCTTCAAATAGTAATTGCCGTACACGCCCATGGTGTCGGTATTCATCGACCAGCCGTTGGCGACACGCGCCAGCGTCGGGATCTTCCATGCCATGAGTTTCTGCGCAACTTCAGGTGCGGTTTGCAAGCCCCGTTGCACGGCCGGATCGAGCTTGGCGATGTCGAAGCTCTTGCCGGGCTCGATGCCGATCCGCTTCATTTGCGCGATGATCGGCTCGTCGGTGACGTGCGGCGGGTGCAGCTTGAGCAATTCGGCCGCATAGGCGAAATACGCACCGGCCGCCATGGTGTCGACCTGCACCTTGGGCGGCGTCTTCATGTCGATGCTCGGATCCGGCTTGAATTCCACCGGCTTCGGCGTCTTGCCATACTCGGACAGCGCAACGACCTTGTAGCCGGACTGGATCTTGTGGACCGCGGCGTAGTCGTCCGGACCGTCCGTCTTGGTGCGGCCGACGACCCAGACGTAAGGCGTCGGTGCGTCGATGCGCTGGGTGTCCTTGGGCAGCTTGAATTCCTCGACGAACCTGTCGCGCAGATCAGGCCGCCAGCCCTGAGGTGAGACCAGGAACGTTCCGGCCCGTGTGCCGGTCGTGCGCCAGCCCGGAGACGCGAACACGTCGGTCCACATGTCGAGCATCGGCATCAGGTAGTAGCGTCCATCGGTGTCCGGCACCGAAACGACCACCGGCTCCTTGGTCAGGTCCAGCCAGGAGACGGAATAGAGGGTGTCGAAGTTGGGGCGGACAACGCCCTTGAAATTCGCCGGAGGATACTCGGGAATATTGACGAAAGTATTCGCCGGGCCCTTGAATTCGTTCGCGGCGTTGGTCGATTGCTTGCGCGTGACGTCCATTGACAGGATCGGGTAGAAATAGACATAGGCATCCACCGCGATCGCGTGAGCTTCCTGCTCGGTGAGTGCAGGCGCGGCACTTTGCGCGAGCGCCCCCGATGCAATCAGGGTGGCGATGCAAAAAGGCAAAGTCTGTTTCAGCAAGACACGATGCATTTCCAGTCCTCCTTACCGATGCGCACTGAGGGAAGCTGCACTGTCGGGCGCGGCCACCCGTTTGTTTTTGGTAACGACCGCGGCAGATATCGGGGCCCGCGCTACCCTTGGTTCGCACGGTTTCCATCCTCGCTTGAACAAGGCGGCAGGCCCCTTGACATAAATCAACGTCGTTGGGCGGCTGTTGCTGTGAGCCCCGAAGCGGAACGGCTTGATCTAGATCAATCCTTGGCAAGTCGTCCTGTCTCACATGCAGGCCCGCACAAGTGCTCGCGGCCCAAAACCTGCGTTCAATGCCTTGTCTGCCGCAAGCCATACAGGTGCTGCACCGGAGGAGAGGGATCGTGAAAACTTCCGCGCTGTTGCTCTCTGCCGCGACACTGACGATATTCACCATGGCGCCGACGTCGGCACAGCAGACCACCGGCGCGCCGGGCTCGCCCGGCGCCACGACGACGATCGACGGAAAATATCTTCCGCCGCAATGACATTTGGCTTTGCTTGACCTCGAAGTTCACCGTTCGACTGCAAAGATGCGCCAATCTCCGGGGACACCTTTAAGCGCATGGTTGCCGCGGTCACCAAAACGCAAGCCGGAACCCGCCACCAGGTCCTTGACCGTGCTCGACACTAACACCTCGTTCGCGCCGGCGAGCGCGGCAACACGCGCTCCGATGTGAACGGCAATGCCACCGATATCATCGCCGATCAATTCGCACTCGCCGGTATGAAGCCCGGCGCGGACTTCAATGCCCAGCGACCTGATCTCGTCTGCAATGGCACAGGCGCAGCGCACGCCACGCGCAGGACCGTCGAAAGTAGCAAGAACGCCGTCGCCGGTGCTCTTGATTTCATGGCCGCGGAAGCGTGAGAGGGTGCGCCGTATCGCCGTATGATGAATGTCAAGGAGGTCGCGCCAGCGATGGTCACCGAGCGCGGCGGCCTTCTCGGTCGAGCTGACGATGTCGGTGAAGAGCACCGTGGCAAGTACGCGGTCGACCGCGACGGGCGCACGCGAGCCGGTCAGAAATTCCTCGATAGCGTCGGCGATATCATCGGCATTGTCGCCGACGAAGGGGAGGTGGTCGATCCCCGGGAGCTCGAGATAACGAGAGCCTGGAATATGCTTTGCGAGAAACCGGCCGCCCTCGATGCTGACGTTCCTGTCGCCCGTCCGGTGGATGACGAGGGTCGGGACCCGAATCGTTGAGACAATGCCGCTGATATCATTCAAACGGTTCATGCGCGCGTACGCTGCGGCTCCAGCTGGGCTATTGGACACGCGCTCGTTCTTGCCCCACCAGCGTTTGAACGCCGAGTCGTTCACGCGGGAGGGTGCAAACCTTGCCACGCTGTCGCCGCTGCCCCAGTCACGTTCGATATAATCGAGAACTTGCTCCAGTGTCCTCAGAGTAAATTTCGAGGCTGGATAGGCGTTGCAGAGCACCAGCGCGCAGCAACGACTGGGATACGTCGCCGCGAACAGCGCCGACATCGTGCCACCTTCGGAAATGCCGAGAAGCGCTGCCTGTTCCATGCCCGCAGCATCCATGACCGCACGCAGGTCATCCATGCGCTGGTCAAGGCCCGGCAAGTCAGAGACCCGATCCGACAGGCCCGTGCCGCGCTTGTCGAACATCACCACCCGGGCGTAGCGCGCCAGGTGCATTAGCCAACGACTCACCTCCGGTTGGTCCCACCAGTGCTCGACATTCGTAAAGGCCGGCGGAGCGAAGACAACATTGATTGGACCCTCGCCGAACACTTGATAAGCGATGTGAACGTCGCCGCTCTTGGCGTACCGGGTGTCTGGCTGCATTGACGACCCCACGCTTGCCGGGGACTTCCTGGCCGGCGGGAATTATAGCAGCAGCTAAGATTGTAGGAAACGGCTCAATGTCCCTGTGGCCCATCGCTGACCTCGGCGCTCAGCCTGCCGACCTTCAGCTTGTGACCCGAGGCGGACACCAGCTTCGTCGGCGACGCAAGGTGAGGGTCGAATTGGGAGTGTGATCAGAACGAGAGCGGAAAGCTGACGCGCCCACGCGCGGACCATGTGAGGAAGTTGTTGCCGATCCCGCCAAGCTCGCCCCCAACGCTGCCCCGAACGCCGTTTGCCCCGTCGAAGTTGAGACCTCCGGTCATGCGCGCCGACCAGCCCTGCACGAATTGCGTCGGCAGCAGCGGCACTGTGCCGCCGTTATCGAAATAATAGTCTGCATACGCTCCGACATAGGGTGCGACCGCGACGGCCGTGCCGATACTCAACGGAGAAGTGAACTTGGCACCCGCGCTCGCCCGACCACTCGAGAAGTCGTAAGCGGTCTGCAATGTGCCGAGGCTGTCGAGATACTGATCGTCATGCTCCCACAGGGCATAGACCTTGACCGAGGGCTCGATCTCCAGGGACGCCATCCTGTATATCCCGGTCAGTCCCGCCGAGCCGATCCATCGGCTGCCGGGGAAGGTTGCCGAAGCGGTCCCGGAGACGCCGTCATAGCTCACGCCCGAGCGTGCCAGTGCTGCGTCGAATCGGATACCGGGCCAGATCCTCCAGCCGAGGTACCCACCCACGGTCCAGCCGTCACCCTTCAGCCGGCCATTCAGCAACGTCGATGAGTAGCTGAACGCCTCGTAGCCGCCGGTAACGCCGATCAGGAAGTCCGGCGTCAATCGTCGGGTCAGGCCGAGCAGCGCGTTCACTTGGCCGCCCACGATGTCTCCCGCAGCGATGTCCGTATTCCAGCCGGTGCCGCGGACGTCGGCCCAGAGCTGCCATTCCCGGGGCGCACGCACTGGCAGGGTTGATGCCTTGGTGACCATCGGGTTGTCGGCATAGGCAAGCGCCCCGAAAGCGTCGTTGACGCGATAATTGCCAGTCACGGTGTTGGCAGAGGGCTGCCCGGGATAGCTCGGACCGGTCAAAAGCCCGCTCGCGCGCGCGACCGCGGTCGCATCCATGTTGTTCGCAGGGCCGCGCAGCTCGGCTTGCGGCTCCGCCCCGAAGTTGATGCGCATGCCACTGCCGATCGAAGAGAGCAGGGAACCGCCGCTGTCGGAAAAGCCATCCGAGATCGCACCATCGACGGCGCTCTGGAACGCCGCTGACGAGGCATGCGCCTCGAGCCTGGTGACGGCGAGTTGCAGCGCGCGCAGCCGCGTGCTGTCCGTGGGGATGCCGACCACCTGGGTGAGCGCCGCCGAAACGCTGCCCGTGAAGCCGCCGCCTCCGGGGAAGCTCGCCGTGATCGAATGCGATCCGACTGAGAGCGTGGTGGTCGTGAAGATCGCGACCCCACCTGTCAGGGCTCCGGTGCCGATGGCGCTACCGGCATCGAGGAACGTGACGGTGCCGGTCGGTGTGCCGCCGCCGGTGACCGTTGCGGTGAAGGTCACCGCTTGACCGAAACTGCTCGGATTGAGGGAAGAGGTCAGCGTCGTGCTGGTTCCGGGCGTGTTGACCGAAAGGCTGGCGCTGGCGGCTGTGCCGGGCGGAGCCTCATTCGAAGTCACGTTCGCGATGGTGTTGGTCTTGGTGCCGGCGGTTGTCGCGGTGACGTTGATGGTGATCGAGCAGCTCCCGTTCGCAGCCAGCGTCCCGCCGGACAGCAACAGGCTGCTGCCGCCGGCCGCAGCGCTCGCGGCTCCGTTGCAGGTGTTGGTCAATGCGTTCGGCGTTGCTACCACGAGACCGGCCGGGAGACCGTCGGTGAAGGCGAGACCGCTCAGCGCAATCGAGTTGGGATTGGTGATGGTGACGGTGAGGGACGTCGTCCCGCCAATCGCCAGAGTGGACGCACCGAACGCCTGCGTCACCGTCGGAGCCGTGAGCGTACCGACGAAGATGTTTGCGGTCGCCATGTTGCCGGCGCCGCCAAAGGAACTCACGACAACCGAGTTGGTCTTCAAGCCGTTGGTCGTTCCGGTCACGTTGACCGTAAGGGTGCAGGATCCGCCTACGCTCAGGAGCGGATTCAAGAAAATAATGTTACCGCTGCCGGCCGTCGCGGTCACCGTTGTGGGCCCTGCGTTGGTGCAGGACTGCGACAGGCCGTTCGGTGTCGCAATGACGAGGCCGGCCGGCATGGTGTCGGTGAATGTTACGTTCTGGGCGAAATCCGCTGGATCAGTGTTTGTGATGGTAAAAGTCATGGTCGTCGTCCCATTCAAGGGAATCGACGAGGTCCCGAACGCTTTCGTGATGACGGGAATTGCGGCCTGAGAAAATGCCGGACCTGCAAACGCGAACACTCCCAGCGCCACTGTGACGGCTGCCACGACGCCGCGGACCCAGCGGCCTGACGCGTCAGTGCGGGCGCCCCGGAGTCGCGTGGCAACACGAGCTTGGCATTGATGTAGCAAACCCGCGTCTCCGCATCACCGGCCCCCAGCCGAACTCTGCGAAATCCTATTTGTGACGATACGTTCGCAAAGGGGTTCCAACAATTGGTGCTTTGCCCGGTAGCGGCTCGCGCATTCTGTTTGTCGTCGAGTGTTGCAGCGAAAGCACGATACCACCAAAGGATGCGGCGCAAACAATTGGCAGGTGATGAGCGCCGGCGATGGCATCAAATTCGCGATTGATTTAAGCAAAATGCCTGCACATTACGCAGCTGCTTACATCATCGATGGAGACGCGTTGGTCGAGCTTCACTTTGATTGCACTGCCAACGTCTTCGAGGTGATAACCAGCATGGACCTGAAGCGCGTTCAGATCGTCGAAGCGAAGCTGTATCAACTGGTCTGCGATGATGCTCTTTCCAATTTTGGGGGCGTTCGTTGAGGGTAGCAGTTTTGATCTTGGCTCTGACATGGTCGCCTCAGGTGTCTGCTCAGATGCATCCTGGAGAACAGCCATCGGTTTCTCGCTTCCGAGCATGTATTCGGTCGCACATTCCCGACGCGAAAGCCGCAGGGGTTCGGACACTCGACGCTGCCGCGAACTACGCGATGAAGGCGTGTGTGCCCTTGTTCGGAGTTTTCTTAGACCCAAACGCGTTTTCGAATGCGGAAGTCCTGGAGGAAGCGCTACCTCCCGGCATATATCGCTCGGTCATTAGGGAGGAGTGGGGCCACTTTATGGAGCAGGGAAACGGGCGATAGGGACTGGGTCCGGCTGCGCACTGCTGGGGCGCTCGTGATTTCCGTCACAGATTGAGAAGCCGCCCGCACGCTGCGAATGGTGAGACGCATCACAGATTGAATAGCAAGGCCGCGCCTATTGTTCGCCACAGGGAATGGTCCCTCTTGATAGCAGCAGGAGCATTCAATATGGGCGAGGTTATTCGATTTGTCTCAAAGTCCGAGCGAGAGCATGCCCGCTTGGTTCGGGAAGCCCTCGCGATATATGACAGCATCTTCCCGGCGGCTGATCCGGTCAGGGAGCAGCATGACAAGGCATCGCTAAGCCATACGGTCAGCGGCACCAAAGCCCATCGCAGCGACGGGGGGCCTCTGTCGTGATCAAGGTCATCGCCGTGCTCTGCAGTCTCTCGTCTCCGACAGATTGCCGCGAACAGATCGTCACCACCTCGGACTTCGCCGACATCTCGATGCAGTCCTGCCTGATGGGCGCGCCACAGCTCGCCGAGTGGATGAACCAGCATCCGGCAGAGCGCCTGGCGGCATGGCGCTGCGTGATTGGTAGCCAGGATCGCAGAGGAGTTTAGGGTGGGAAGCAGCCTCCCCAGACGCTTTGAACCGCTTAACCACGACCGCTGCGGACGGCGAGACGCACCCGCAGCTCAGCTGGATAGAGCATTACTGGCGAGCTCGACGACGGCACCTCGCATTGTTGCTGGCTTTCCGGCAGCGAGGATGGCGGCCATTGCCGGGTTACCCTCTGCTTCCAGCGCCACGACAGCTTGTCGGGCCCAAAGATAAGACGCCTGAAAAATCTCCGTATGGCGGTCGAAGTCCGTCACATCGATCCCTGGCGGAAAGGGCGGGCGTATCACCAGATCGAGTGGTCCCGCCGGCAACGTATCGTAGCGCTGATGCGCCACGAGGCTTCGCCACAGCACGTTGACGGCACTCGGTGCGGCGGGAAGCAGCTTCTTGCGAAACGGCATCAGCATTGCCGCGACCAGCTCGAGCCGTCCGGGCAACGCATCATACGCGACATCAAACAGCTCAACCGCCGGCTCGCCGAAATGCACGACCAGATTGGGGCCACTCTTTAGTTGATGCATCGGTGCCAGCGGCACATTATCGATCAGGCATCCATCGACAAGCATCGCACCTTCTGGCGTGTAGAACGGCGGCAATAATCCAGGAATTGCGCTTGAGGCACGCACCGCCTGCCACAGCGATCCCGAGCGGATCAATTCCAGGTTATGGGTCGAAAGATTGGTTGCGACTGCCGCGAAAGGTCGCCAGCAATCCTCGATCCGGCAATCGTGGCCGAATTGACGGGCGAGCGCCCGATCGAACGCCTTATGATCCAGCAAGGCGTAACGCGGCCAGGTTGGCCGCCGGAAGCTGCGATTCTTGACGAAAATATCGTGCGTGCCGCGCTCAAGATCCTCTGCTTCGAGGTTCTTTGCGAATCCGGCCGCCATGGCAGAGCCGACACTGGTGCCGATAAAGATATCGAATGTCACGCCAAGCTCGCAGAAGGCCTTGTAGACCCCCACATGCGCCGATCCAAAGCTTCCGCCGCCGCCGGCGACGTATCCAATCGCGCGACCCGACAGGAATCGGGCTAGACTGTCGAAATCAACTTGATCCCCCAGCGCGACATGGTGATGCATGAAGGAGGGCAGCCGAGCAAGCCAGGCCGCGGTTCCACTGACGTGACTGCTCCGTCGATCATGTACGCGAACGAGGCGTCGCGCCGACCTTGGGTGAACCTCACAGGCAAAAGCCTCGACATCCGTCAAGGGTCCCACCGGCGCATCGCCGCGGCACCCGAACACAACCATGTCGGCCTGGCGGATAGCCTTGCGTGTCCAGGCATTGGCATCGTGATCTCCGAGGTAAACGACCAGCGGCGCGGCGTGTTCTAGTCTGTTGAGCCATTCAGCGACATCGGGCGCATCCGGGGCTTGCCCGGGAAACTTGGAAGTGACGCGGGCGACATCGACGATCTCCGCATCGGTGGCGGCGAGCGCATCGCGCATTCGACGATCAAAGGCGCCAGGCAACAGCTCGCGTCCACCTTCGATGAGGGCCACCGTTCTGGCCCTTGGTGACGAGCGAAGCGGCGCGAGGCGCGCCGTCTCCTTGCCAAACCGGAGCGCGAGCGCCGCAAGTACTGCCTCAACAATCGCGGGGGCGTCCCTGGCAAGCTTCTGGTAGGCTGCACGTGTCAACACGAGCACGCTGGTGTCGCGGATGGCAATGACATTGGCCGTGCGCGGGACATTTGCAAAGAAGCCGATTTCGCCAACCAATTCGCCGGCACGGAGCTCGGCGACAGGTTCGAGCTCGCTATTCCGGCACACAGCTAGCGCGCCGTGCAGCACCAAAAACAATGAGTCCGAGGGGCCCCCTTGGGCAACGAGCCTTTCTCCCCGCACCAGATCGAGGCGAACCATTGCGTTCAGAGCCGTCATCCGCTGTTCCGAACTGAGCGTTCTGAACAGAGCGAAGTCCTCAGACACGTTGCCCCACGCAAATGTCGCGCTCGCTTCATTCATTGGCGACATCCAGTTCGACTGCACGGCCCTGATGTTAATGCCGGGTCGCCTCGTCTGCCAGAATGAATAAGGGTTAGAAGCACCGCAACATGGATTGTGAAGCTATCCTGCCTCTACGACGCTGCAACCTCGGGGCCGCTTTCGACTTTCATAGACCGCCTCCGTTCGCTGCGGCGCTTGAGTCTGCTTGTGGCCCTGAGCAGAACATCACGAGAGCCATTGCCATGTCCGCTGTCTGAGGGAGGCGGACGTCGCCCGACTGATGGGCTGACCGCTGCTTTTGACCCGAAGCGGACCTGGCTGTCCCAGCGCGTTTTTCGCAAGCTCAAGAACCCGGTGGTCAATTCAAATTCGTAACCTCGGCAGTCCCGGGTGGGTTCATCAGAATGGTATCGATGGTCGCTTCGTATTTCGACCATTCCCTTCCCGAGTTTTCGATGCTGATCTTCGGGATATCCAGCTCTGCGTAAAGTCGGTCAGTGAGCTTGCGATAACTACGGTACAGCTCGATGAGCCCATCAAGGCCAACCAGGTCGTGCCTGACGGCATAGGGCGATGCCAATTTCCAGTCGACCTGATATGTCACCCACGCATCACCACGCTCTGCAGCAACCGTTCTAATCGCCCGGTCAACGTCATCTTGATTAAAGTAGATCAGCAAGGGACGTAATGGCTTGATGGCAGTCACCACCTCATGAATGTAGCCACGAATCAGGGCTGTGTCGGCATCAAGCAGGAATAGTGACGTCAGATTGCCATGGAAAAGTTGTCCATCGACAACCGTGATGCGCTCTGACATCAAGCCCGAATTGACGTAGGCCCGCCAGCGTGCGGCGGCTGATTTCGCCAGTTGCCTTGCCGGCATGTCCGCCCACGGCACGTCCCAATCGAAGCGGATCGGATGTGGACTGACGCCCTCGGTAATGCCGAGGGCGGCGATGCCGGATCCATTCAATCGATCGGCGATTCGCCGTACGCTCGTCGACTTGCCGGACCCCATGATCCCTTCGACGATCACAAGTCCAGAGCGGATGCTGCAAACGGGCCGGGTCATATCGAGGCGATGATAGCCTGTCCAATGCGCCCCTACCAGCGAAGCTTCTTCTGCTCCTGGCCCATAGCTGACCCTGCAGCGCTGCCCGCCGACGGTCAGCTTTTGACCCGAAGCGGTCATCTGGCAGTCCCAATTCGAACTCCGACCTTGAAGGTGACAAATTTCGGACCTTGAGAAGATTGGACGAGAATTGTTGCATTAAATCGGAGCGCATGAATGAGCCCTTCCGGATCTTTGATCGCGATCCTGCCGTGCAATGACCTTGATGCGTCGGAGCGCTTCTACAATCGATTGGGCTTCGCGCGTCCGGACAGCCAAAGGCCTGCGCCGGGAGAACCCGACACCTATCGCATGCTGTCGAACTCAAAAGGCGGATATCTGCATTTGACGGACGCCGTCGAGGGATGGCTGACACCGGGCAGAAACCCTTTCGGGCTTTATCTTTACCTCGAGAGTGTTGACGCTGCGGCGCGCGAATTTCAGCAATCACCCGAAGACAAGCCGTGGGGGATGTACGAATTTGCCATATCTGATCCGGATGAAACGTTGGTCCGGGTCGGGTGGCCAACCCGTCTCCGCGCCGGAGCCCAATAATTCGTCCGCAGTTGGGCCCGAAGCGGACCTGTGCGGAGCGTGATGTGAACGCCCACACGGAGCCTAGTCCTCGTCGTTTCGCCGATCGAAAGGCCGTTCCGTAGACCGCCGAGCATACGTCGAACCGCGCCACGCCGAAATGGGTCGCATCGCCCGTTTCATTTAACGCGTCGGCAGAACCAAAACGCGAGATTGAGCTGTATTCATAAAGATCCCCTCGACTTCGAGACGCATGGTGTCGCGGCATTCGCACGCCACCGCTGCGAGCCGCGATGGGTCGATCTCGATTTCGCCTCGCCGTTCAGATCTGATCGCTCCGGAAGCGCGCAGATTGCGCATCAGGAGCGTCACCGTCGGTCGTCGCACACCCAGTATTTGCGAAAGCGTCTCCTGGGTGAGCGGGAGGACGTCGTGGTCGACGCAGTCGCGAAGATGGAGCAGCCAGCGTGCCATGCGGGCTTGGACCGGATGCAGAGCATTGCAGGCTCCGCCGATTTGTAGCTGTATCAGCATCGCCTTGAAGTGAAGCTGGATAGCGTGGCGGATCGCGGGGCTCCGGCTAAAAGCGGCGTGGAATCGCGATGCAGGGATCCGCGAGGCGGTGCCGGCGGCACGAACGATGGCGGTAACGGCCGCAGGGGACGGCCCCAGCACGGAAAGAGTGCCTACTGCTCCCTCACGCCCTATCACGGCGCTGGCGACCGTCTCCCCGTTCGCCATGTCGATCATCACCGAAATGGCGCCACTATGAGGGAAGAGGACGTGCTCGGTCTGGTCACCCGCCCGCGAGACGACCGCGTCCCGATCGAGCGCGACCATCTCCAACTCGGGTGCCAGCAGACCGAGATCCGCCACCGGCAGTGCTGCGAGAAGTCGGTTACCAATTCCGCTGGGAAGCGTCACCGTAGCCCACCGCGAACCATCCGCCGCATCGCATTTCGAGCGGCATAGGACGGCAAACTCGAACTTTGTTTGAATCCGCCTACGCTTCGCGCTCTGAAATCCAATTCAGCTGCGGAAGCTCTCAATCTCAAAAATAAAACTCCAAACACACGCGACCGCGAGGCGAAGTTTTGTCTCGCGCCATCATTGAGGACTTAGGTTCAAGCGCTACGCGGCACAATTGCAAAATGCGTATGGGTAACACCATAGGGGGTTCCAATTTCCGGAGCACGGCAAACGATGCGGTGAGAGAGTGGTGCGCGAACCATGCCTCGAACCGCGATCGGCGCGTTCTACGCGATGATGCGCACAAGCTAGTGGAAGCGGGCGTTTAGGAACTCCGCCAGGCGGGCCTGACAGGAGGTGGTTTCGCCGGCTGATCGGCTTCGTGGCCGGTCGGTCGAGCGAAGGCGTTTTCGTCGACAGGCCTCAAGACGGCGACCGCGGCCATGATGACATCATGCCAGTGTTTTGCCCGACGAGTCAAAACGATTTCGTAAAATCAGCAGCGTTCGTGCCGCGCACTTAAGCCATTGATATCGCTGGCCCCGGCTACTGTGCATGGGGTTGTTTTTTCAGTTTTTGTTTTGGCAGGCCTCGCCGCCGGCTTTGCGGTGGCGATGCGGCAATCATCCAGCCTTGATCATCCGGTCTTGATCATCCGGTCTTGGCGATGCGGCTCTCCGCCGCCCCGGACCGCAGGTTCTGGAAGAACTTTTCCACCTCGCGCGACAGCGTGTCCGCCGTCTCCGTCAGGCTGCTCGCCGCCGTCAGCACCGAGGATGCCGCCGTATCGGTCTCGCCGATGGCGTCGCGCAGCGAGGTGATATTGGCGACCAGGGTCTCGTTGCCCTGCGCGGCGCTTTGCGCGTTGGACGAGATCTCGCGCGTGGCGGCGTCCTGCTGGCCGATGGCGCCGGCGATCGCCGAGGTGACATCGTTGATCTCGCGCACCGCGCCGCCGATCTCGCGCACGGCATCGACCGCGTTGCGGGTGGACGCCTGGATCATCGAAACGTTCTCGCCGATCTCGGCGGTCGCTTTCGCGGTCTGGCCCGCCAGCGCCTTCACTTCGTGCGCGACGACGGCAAAGCCGCGGCCGGCATCGCCGGCGCGCGCGGCCTCGATGGTGGCGTTGAGCGCGAGCAGATTGGTCTGCTCGGCGATCGCCTGGATCAGATTCAGCACGCCGTCGATGCGCTGCGTGGCGGCCGCGAGGCTTTCGATCTCGGCGATCGATTTCTCGGTACGCTGGCCGGTCTGCTCGACCGCGCCCGCGGATTGCCGCACCTGGCGGCCGATCTCCACCACCGACGCGGACAGCTCCTCGGCTGCGCCTGCCACGGCCGTGACGTTGTGCGAGGCCTGCTCGGTGGCGTTCGCGGCCGTGCCGGCGCGGCTGCTCGCGTCCGCGGTGACGCGGGTGATGGTCTGCGCGGTCTCGCGCATGACGGAGGCGTTGTCGCTGAGGCCGCGCATGATCGCGCCGATCGCCTCGCGAAACGCCTCGACGGATTGTTCGATATGGCGGGCGCGCTGTTCGCGCGCGGCGGAGTCCTGCGAGACCTGCGAGGCGAGGTTGCGGTTGCGGCCCATCGCGTCCTGGAAGATCTGGATGGCGCGTGCCAGCGCGCCGATCTCGTCGGCGCGGCCAGAGTGCGGCACCACGACATTCTCGGCGCCGTCCGCGACCTGCTTGATCGTCGCGGTGATGGCGGAGAGGGGGCGGGCGATCGAGCGGGCGATGATGACGATGCCGATCACGACGAGGGCCAGCGCCACGCCGCCGAGGCAGGTCAGCACGAAGGAGAGGGTGCGGTTGGTCTCGGTCTCGCGCGCGATCTGCCTGGCGCGCTCGGCATAGACCTTGGACAGCGCCTCGAGATCCTTGTTCAGCGCCGAGCGCACGGCGCGGTTGGCGTCGTTGTCGCCCCATTCGCGGCCCGCGGCCGCATTGATCTCGACGCCGCGGCGCACCAGCTCCTTGCGGAATTCGACGAATTGCTCGATGCGCTTCTTGAAGGTGGCGAACTGTTCGGCATCGTCAGCTCTGACGATGGTCTCCCAACGCTTCACGACGTCGAGGATCTGCGCGTTGAACTTGAGCAGGCCTTCGCCGTATTTCTTCACGACGGCGGGTTCGGTCGACATGTAGACGCCGCGCGATTCCATCACGACCGCGTAGACCAGCGAGTTGACCCGCTCGACGTTGAGCGCGGCGGCGTTCGCCGTCTCGATCGCGCTGGTCAGTTCGGCGCTGCGGCGGCTGTTGTAGTCGGACAGCAGCGCGATCGCCGCCGTGAGCAGCGCGAACAGCGCGAAGATCGCGTAGAGCCTGGTCGCAAGCGTGAAACGGCCTGCCGTGACGGCGGCATTCCCGGATCGGTCGGTTGTCATGGATTCAGGGGCCCGGATGGCCTGAAGCGGCCGGTGAGAACGGTCGTGCAAAATTGATGCAAAACTATGCAGAACGAAGATGGATGCGGCGTTAACGCCGCAGCCTCGCCCCTTCGTCCTTAGTCGAAGGAAAGGTAAGATATTTCAGCGTCTTGATCTGAAGGTATAGTCTTGAGATCGCGCTGGAGTCGGTCATTGGCCGACGAACCCCGGAGAGGCCCTTGGTCTACCGCCACACCATCGACGCCACGACCTACACATTCCCTGATTTGCGCGACCTGCTTGCCAAGGCGACGCCGCCGCGCTCCGGCGACCGGCTGGCCGGCATTGCCGCCGCCAGCGCCGAGCAGATGATTGCGGCGCGGATGGCGCTGGCCGACGTCCCGCTCGGGCAGTTCCTGCAGGAAGCGGTCATCCCCTATGAAGCCGACGAGGTCACCCGCCTCGTCATCGACAGCCACGATGCCAGGGCGTTCGCGCCGGTGGCTTCGCTGACCGTCGGCGGCTTCCGCGACTGGCTGTTGTCGGAGGCCGCGACGCCCGAGGTCCTGCGCAAGCTGGCGCCCGGCATCACCCCCGAGATGGCGGCCGCGGTCTCGAAGCTGATGCGCAACCAGGATCTGATCCTGGCGGCCAAAAAATGCGAGGTCACCACCGCCTTCCGCAACACCATCGGCCTGAAGGGGCGGATGAGCACGCGGCTCCAGCCCAACCACCCCTTCGACGATGCCAGGGGCATCACCGCCTCGATCCTCGACGGCATCCTGCTCGGCGCCGGCGATGCCTGCATCGGCATCAACCCGGCGAGCGACGATCCGGCGGTCATCGCGCAATTATTGCGGCTGCTCGACGAGATCATCGCGCGGCTGAAGATCCCGACGCAAGCTTGCGTGCTGACCCATGTCACGACGACGCTGTCGCTGATCGGGCAGGGCGTGCCGGTCGATCTCGTCTTCCAGTCGGTCGCCGGCACCGAGGCCGCCAACCACAGCTTTGGCATCGACCTTTCGCTGCTGAGGGAAGGGCAGGAGGCGGGGCTGTCGCAGCAGCGCGGCACGGTCGGGCAGAACGTGATGTATTTCGAGACCGGGCAAGGTTCGGCGCTGTCGGCGGGCGCCCATCACGGCGTCGACCAGCAGACCTGCGAGGCGCGCGCCTATGCGGTCGCCCGCGCCTTTGCGCCCTTGCTGGTCAACAGCGTGGTCGGCTTCATCGGCCCCGAATATCTCTACGACGGCAAGGAAATCATCCGCGCCGGGCTGGAGGATCATTTTTGCGGCAAGCTGCTCGGCCTGCCGCTCGGGATCGACATCTGCTACACCAACCACGCCGAGGCGGACCAGGACGACATGGACAATCTCCTGACCCTGCTCGCCGCTGCCGGCGTCACCTTCATCATGGGGGTCCCCGGCGCCGACGACGTCATGCTGAACTACCAGTCGACGTCTTTTCACGACGCGCTCTATGTCCGCGACGTCTTCGGTCTGCGCCGCGCGCCGGAATTCGACGACTGGCTGGTGCGGGCGGGCATCGCGGGCGCCGATTTCCGTATTGCCGGCGACGCAAGCCTGCTGCCCGATTTTGCCTCGCGGCTGATCGCGTGACTGGAGGGGGCTCCTGACGAAACCAATGGTGCCCTGCGGAATTATGCTCATGCCACAATATTGAGAAATTCCGGCGACAGCGTTACGTTATGTGTCTGGCTGGCAATTTCCGCACCTGTCGACGTGGCTGGGGGAGTTTTGATGCGAGCTGAAAGTAACGGTACGGCCCGGCGGATTCTCTGCGTGTTTCCGCGATACACCTCGTCGTTCGGGACGTTCGAGCATTCCTACCCGCTGACCGACGGCGTCTGCGCCTTCATGCCGCCGCAGGGACTTTTGCTGCTCGCGGCCTATCTGCCCGAGCAGTGGCAGGTCAAGTTCGTCGACGAGAACCTCCGCCGCACCACGAAAGAGGAGTTCGCGTGGGCGGAGGCGGTCTTCGTCAGCGGCATGCACATCCAGCGCCAGCAGATGAACGACATCTGCCGCCGCGCCCATGAATTCGATCTGCCGGTCGCGCTCGGCGGCCCCTCGGTCAGCGCCTGCCCGGACTATTATCCGTCCTTCGACTATCTCCATGTCGGCGAACTCGGCGACGCCACCAATCAGCTGATCGAGATTCTGGCGCGCGACACGGCGCGCCCCGAGGCACAGGTGGTGCTGACCACCAAGGACCGCGTGCCGATGACGGAGTTTCCGATCCCGGCCTATGAACTCGCCGACGTGAAGAAATACTTCCTCGGCAGCATCCAGTATTCCAGCGGCTGTCCCTATCAGTGCGAGTTCTGCGACATCCCCGGCCTCTACGGGCGCAACCCGCGCATCAAAACGCCGGAGCAGATCATCGCCGAGCTCGACCGGCTGCGCGAATGCGGCATGACCGACACGGTGTATTTCGTCGACGACAATTTCATCGGCAACCGCAAGGCGGCGATGGATCTGCTGCCGCATCTGATCGAATGGCAGAAGAAGACCGGCTACGTGGTGCGGCTCGCCTGCGAGGCGACGCTCAATATCGCCAAGCGGCCCGAGATCCTCGAGAAGATGCGCGAGGCCTATTTCATCACCATCTTCTGCGGCATCGAGACGCCCGATCCCGACGCGCTGAAGGCAATGCACAAGGACCATAACATGATGGTCCCGATCCTCGAGGGGGTGCGCACCATCAACTCCTACGGCATGGAGGTCGTGTCCGGCATCATCATGGGGCTCGACACCGACAAGCCGAACACCTCCGAAGCGCTGCTTTCCTTTGTCGAGGAATCCCGGATTCCGCTGCTCACCATCAACCTGCTTCAGGCGCTGCCGAAGACGCCGCTGTGGGACCGTCTGGAGCGCGAGGGGCGCCTGATCGAGGACGACGGCCGCGATTCCAACGTCGACTTCCTGCTGCCCTATGACGACGTCGTCGCATCCTGGAAGCACGCCATGGGCGTCGCCTATGAGCCCGAGAAGGTCTACGCGCGCTTCCAGTATCAATGCGACCATGTCTACGTGCACCGCCTCAAGATGCCGACGCCGGACGAGATGAAGACCTGGCCCAACATCAGGCGCGGCCTCGTCATGCTGCGCAACATCTTCTGGAAGGTCGGCGTGCTCGGCGACTACAGGCGCGTGTTCTGGAAGTTCGCGTTCGGGCGCATCAAGCGCGGCGATCTCGAAGGGCTGATCGGCTGCACCCTGATCGCGCACCATCTCATCACCTTTGCGCGCGCGGCCTCCAGCGGCAAGCAGAACGCCTCGAACTATTCGCTGCGGCTGCGCGAGGCCTCCGTTCCCGCCGAATGACGCCGCATGTCTGATCCGGCCGTTCCGCGCCGCCCGACCCTCGATCTGCGCTCGCTCACGCCCGCGCGGGTTGCGCTCGGCCGCAGCGGCGCGAGCGTGCCGACGAGGGCCCTGCTCGATTTCACGCTGGACCATGCCCGCGCACGCGATGCCGTGCATGCCGTCTTCGACGCGCCGCAACTGGCCGCCGATCTCGGCGCGCTCGGTCTCGTCGTTACCGAGGCGCGGAGCCGGGCGGTCGACCGCAGCGATTATTTGCGGCGGCCGGATCTGGGACGACAGCTCGATGCCGAATCGGCGGAGCTTCTCGCACGCGGGGCCTCGGAGCCGTGTCAGCTCGCGGTCGTGATCGGCGACGGCCTGTCGGCAGCGGCGGTCCACGCCCATGCGGTGGCGCTGGTGTCTCATCTGCTGCCGCTGCTCGCGCAGGGGGACGATGTCGCGATCGGACGCGTCGTTGTCGCCTCAGGCGCGCGCGTCGCGCTCGGCGACGAGATCGGCGCGATTCTCGGCGCCCGCATGGTGGTGACGCTGATCGGCGAGCGGCCCGGCCTGTCGGCGCCCGACAGCCTCGGCGCTTATCTGACCTTCGCGCCGAAGCCCGGCCGCACCGACGCCGAGCGCAATTGCGTCTCGAACATCCACAAGGCCGGGTTGAGCTATGACGAGGCCGCCTTCAAGATCGCCTGGCTGATCCGCGAGGGGCTGGCCCGGGAGGTCACCGGCGTGGCGCTGAAGGATGAGAGCGCGGACCGCGCACCGCGTCGAATCGGCACGACCCTGCCCGAATGACGGGCATTCCGGCAAAATCCCCACATCTTGATCGATTTGGCCACACTTCGCCTGCTTGCGAGATGGCCTCTTGACCTGCTAAACCCCCCGCGGCGATTTTCCGCGCATTTTCAACGGGCAAGCCTCCCATTGGTATGGCATTTTCAAGCCGTTCGCGGGGCGCAACAAGCTCATAGACCGAGCCGATTTAGGAACTGGACAAGGCATGCTCGAAAAGCACCGCGAGAATGAGGTTCATGTCGACAAGGTCGAGCAGGGACCGACGTCCTCGATCGCCTTCGGGCTGGAGCGTATCGGGCTGATCGCCGTCCGGGCGCCGATCCTCTCCTGCATCGTCCTGCTGGCGCTGATCGTCGGTGCGGTATTCGGCATCCACCGGATCAAGATCGACGATTCGCTGTCGCAGCTGTTCCGCTCCGACACCCGCGAATTCAAGCAGTACGAAGAGGTGACCAAGAAGTTCCCGGCCGAGGAATTCGACGTTCTCGTCGTGGTCGAAGGCAAGAACCTGCTGGCGCGCAACAACCTCGAGAAGCTGCGCGACTTCGTCACCGACATGCAGCTGGTCGAAGGCACGCGCGGCCTGGTCTCGCTGTTCTCCGCGCGGCAGGCGCCCGCACCGGGCAAGCTGCCGGCGGCGCTGTTCCCGCCCGAGCTGCCCGAGGGCGCGGCCTATGACAAGTTCATCGAGACCGTCAAGAACAACGAGATCATCCGCGGCAAGCTGTTGTCGGAGGACGGCACGCTGGCACTGATCGTGCTGTCGCTCGATCCCCAGGTGGTCGCCTCCAGCAAGCTGACCAAGACCGTCGCCGACATCCGTGCGCTGATGAAGGAAGACCTCGGCGACACCGGGCTCAACGTGCAGCTCTCCGGCGTGCCGGTGATGCAGCTCGAGATCCGCAACGCGGTCGAGCGCGACGGGCTCACCTACAACATCCTCGGCATTCTCGCCGGCTGCATCATCGCCATCATCTTCTTCCGCAAGATCTCGTTCATGGTGGCGGCGGCGTTCCCGCCGATGATCGCGATCCTGCTGGCGCTCGGTGCGCTCGGCTGGGCCAATTTCAACCTCAACATGTTCCTGAACGTGATGACGCCGCTCATCATGGTCATCAGCTTCTCCGACTCGATGCAGCTGACCTTTGCTGCGCGCGACCGGCTGATCGCGGGCCAGGACAAGTTCACCGCGTTCAAGAACGCCGTGCTGGTGGTGGGACCAGCCTGCGTGCTGACGCACGGCACTGCCGGCATTTCCTTCATTGCGTTGCAATTCTCGGACTCCGACCTGATCCGCAAGTTCGGCGAGGCGGGCCTCGCCGCCACCATCATCGCGCTGGTCGCGG
Source organism: Bradyrhizobium sp. CCGB20 (assembly GCF_024199855.1). Taxonomy (NCBI): domain Bacteria; kingdom Pseudomonadati; phylum Pseudomonadota; class Alphaproteobacteria; order Hyphomicrobiales; family Nitrobacteraceae; genus Bradyrhizobium; species Bradyrhizobium sp. CCGB20. Next base: position 2,988,853 of record NZ_JANADN010000001.1, read on the forward strand.
TGCTGTCGCTGGTGCCGGTGTTCGGCGTGCTGCTGGTGCGCAACGAGAAGACGTTCGCGGTCAAGTTCCAGAGCGCGGATGCCGGCGTCCAGGCGCTGCGCAATTTCTGCTACTGGATCGCGGTGCGCATGGTCGGTCGTCCCGGCCTGTTCAGCCTGATCGCCGTGCTGTTCGTCGGCGGTCTCGGTGTCATCTACGCCAACCTGGAGCCGCGCTACCGCCTCGCCGACCAGGTGCCGGACAAGCGCCAGGCCGTCGCCGCCAGCGACCGGCTCGACGCCAAGCTCACCGGCGCCAATCCGGTCAACGTGCTGGTCCAGTTTCCGAAGGGTGAGACGCTCTATTCGCCGGAGACGCTCCAGACCATCGCGGACGTGCATGCGACCGTCGAGAAGGCGGCCGGTGTCGGCAATGTCTGGTCGCTTGAGACCCTGCGCCGCTGGCTTGCGGAAAAGGCCGGCAACGCAGACGTCGCGACGCTGAAGGAATATGTGAGCGTCATTCCCGAGCATCTGGTGCGGCGGTTCATCGACGCCGAGCAGGATGCCGTCGTGGTCGCGGGCCGCGTGCCGGACAAGGATTCCAGCCAGCTGCTGCCGATCGTCGACAAGCTAGATTCCGAGCTCGACGCCGTTCGCAAGAAGCATCCCGGCTACGAGATCGCGGTAACGGGACTTGCCGCGATCGCGGCGCGCAATTCGGCGAGCATGATCGAGAAGCTGAACCGCGGCCTCACCGTCGAGTTTGCGCTGGTCGCGATCTTCATTGGCCTTGCGTTCCGCTCCTGGGTCGTGATGTTCGCCTGCATCCTGCCGGGCATCTTCCCGGTGGTGATGTCGGGGACGGTGCTGTGGGCGATGGGCGAGGGGCTGCAGTTCGCCAGCGTCGTCGCGCTCACCGTCTCGTTCGGCTTGGGGCTCAGCGCCACCATCCACTTCCTCAACCGCCTCAGGCTCGAAAGCAAGCCGGGCGTCGGCTCGGCGCTTGCGGTGGAGCGGGCGACCGTGCTGGTCGGACCGGCGCTGATCCTGACCACGGTGGTGCTGGCCTGCGGCCTCGTCGTCACCGTGTTCTCCGACCTGCCGTCGCTGCGGCTGTTCGGCTGGCTCAGCGCCTTCTCGATGGTCATGGCCCTCGTCGCCGACCTCTTCATCCTGCGGCCGACGGCGATGTGGCTGATCAATTTGCACGCCAGGCTGCAGGGCCCCGACAAGCCGGCGATCTGAGCGGCTTCATCCCTCGGACATGGAATCGGCGCAGTCTGAACGACTGCGCCGGAGTTCCGGCCGAGGATGCGTCATGCGGCACGACAGCTCCATCGTGGAGTTTCAGCAGAAGCGAGGCGGCGATTGCGCCGCCTTTTTTGTCCCGTTCCTGACATCGGACATGGTTCTGCTCGACGCCGGCTGTGGGCCCGGAACCATCACGGCTGCACTCGCGGACCGCGTCGGAAAGGCGGTCGGCGTCGATATCGCGCCGAGGGCGATCGCCGCCGCTAGCGCGCTCGCGGCGGCGGCAGGCTTGACCAACCTCGGCTTTCTTGAAGCCGACATGACCGCGCTTCCGTTCGAGGATGGATCGTTCGATGCCGTGTTCTTTCACGCGGTGCTCTATCATCAGAGCCGGGCGACACTCGCCCGAACGCTGGCAGAGGCCCGCCGGGTACTGAAGCCGGGCGGCTTCGTCGCTACGCGCGATGCCGATGTCGGCGGCAATGTTCTTCATCCCGAACTCGCCGGCGTGCGTCTCGCGCTCGATCTCTGGCAACGCTGGTACGAGCACGACGATCCGGAGGCGCTTTTCTTCGGCCGCCGGCAGAGTTCGATCCTTCGCGCCCACGGTTTCACGCCGGTCTGGGCGGGCGCCAGCTACGTCAACCACAGTGCCGACGCCGCGAGCCGCAGCGAGGCCGTCGCAGACGCGCGGCGAAGCTTGCGCGGCCTCGGGCCGCAACTCGTCGGCAAGGGGATCGCGACGGATGATGAAATTCGGGCTGCGCTTGCCGGATGGGAGATCTGGGGAGACGATCCGGATGCGGTGTATTTCAGGTGCCGGTGCGAATGCGTCGCGCGGAAGGACTGATGTGGTGTATCGCGCTCACGCCTCGATGCGGATGACGCCGTACGGATTGAACTTGAAATCGGTCTCGGCGTAGTCCTGCTCCCGCAACAGCGTGAGCTTGCGGTCCTGCAGCGTCGCCTCGATGCCGCGCTCGGCCATCGCGTCGGCAATTTCGTCCATCAGCTTCACCGCGTCCCGGTCGCTGCCGCGCGATTTCGCGACATAGACTTCCGGCAAGCCGACGAGGTGATGACCGACGGTTTCGAAATAGCGATCGCCGGCGAGCGGACGCTTGGCGAACGCAAGACGACACGCGTTGGTGACGGCGGCGGTCATGGCGAGGCCCTGGCTGGTCATCGAACCTTTGCGTGCCTGGTCGGCGAGACTGCGCCATCGCGCGACGCCGTGGGCGACGCCGGCACTTTCGCCTTTCGCAGCAACGGCACCCGCGTCGAACATCTCGTCCACGATCACCAAGGCCGCCGCCGAACAGGCAGGCGCCTTCTCCTGCTGATCTATCGGCGGGCTCCGCACGTAGAGCACCGATTTGTGGTTGACCACAGCGGCCTCGTCGGACGCGGACCATGCTTTCGGGAAGGCCCGGTCCCAGCACACGCCGAATGACCGCTCCATGCGCGGATCGGGTTTGGCTTGTGAATAGGTGCGGTCGATCTCGAAGCCGAAATCGGCGATCGTCTTGGCCACCGCCTTTGGCGGTTGCAGCAGGCTTTCGTTCTTGCCGAGAAAGCAGAGCACGTGACGGGGCTTCACGGATGAAGGCTGCATGTTGGTAGCCTGCTGATCATTGGCGAAGGCCCGCGTGGCCACGAAGAGCCCGGCCTTGAGCAGATGTCTGCGAATTGGGTCCATCTCAGTGAATCCGTCCGTGCACGCTCATGTCAGCAAAAAGCCCCCGGTTCGCGAGAACCGGGGGCCGTGTTTCTCTCAGCCGAGGGAGGTCTCAGCCCTTTGTCATCGTGATGTTGACGCCGCGGATCTCGCCCTTGGAGGAGATCTGCACCGTCTGCTTGGTGCCGTTGGTGCGCAGCGACAAATTGGCGGCGAAGCCGTTGGCCTCGACGAACACCTCGATCTGGCCGCCGCCGGCAGTGCCCTGGAGATTGCCGAAGATGTTGCGGTTGGTCTCGCTCCAATTGCCGGAGATTCGTTCGCCCTGGCTCGTCACGTCGCTGGTGAGGTCGAACTTGTAGCTGTCGGACGCGCAGTGCAGGGCCTGCTTGAGGCTGAGACCGGTGCCGGCGACCTTGTAGTCGGCCTTGCAGCGGATACGCTCGGTGGTGCCGTCGGACAGCGACACCGTGCCGGTGCCGGCCCACGCACCGTCGAAACCGGCGAACGGTCCGGACGACTGAGCATGGCTTGCCGAAACTGAGAAGAGCAGCGCAGCCCCGATGCCGGCCGCCTTGATTGCCTGTCCAGATCGTCCAAAGAATTGCATTTTGAGTATCCCGTTTTCGAATGACGTTCGCTTACAATCTAGAACGTCTCGCCACATCGAAGGTTTAGTGTTCCGAGGCTGTGTCAGGTTCAAAGCCTGGCAGCCAGGGATGGCGGTTCACGACGCCTCGCGCCGGGCTCGGACCTCGCGATTCCCTCTGTTTCGCTGTGTTTCTGGCGGGAAAGGCAGGGCGGAGAGATGCAGCTCTGCAACAGGTGTGCATCAAAACGCGGTGTGCCAGAATTATGACGTAGTATCAAACCCTTACATCTGCCAATGAAGAGCGTGGGAAGACCTGATTTGGTGGGTGTGGCGCCAATTTGGCCGCATTTGCCAGTGCTTGTGGCTTCTCCGAGGCCGCACTTTCCGCGGCGACTTGCCATCAGAACAATCCGTTCCGGTCGTCCGCCCTGTGCTGTCCGGGATCGGTGCGGTTCTGCCGTCAGAATGAAGGAATACAATGCGTAAGCTTCTCGTCGCTCTCACCCTGCTGTCGGCATCCCTTTCGACGGCGGCATTCGCCCAGGCAGGACGCGGTACGGACGCCGAGCAGAAGGCCTGCACGCGCGATGTGCAGAAGTTCTGCCGTCCGGTCATCGACCAGGGCGATTTCACCATCCTGGCCTGCCTCAAGGAGAACCGGGCCAAGATCTCGCAGGCCTGCGACCAGGTCCTGAAGAATCACAACCAGTAAGCTCGGCCACTGGCCCACAAGGGCGGCCCCGGGGCCGCCTTTTCGGGCCGGATCCGGAAGGGCAGCCATCGAGAGACAGGATTGGTTTTGCGGCCGTATTCCCCTATATGGGGGCCGCGGCGGCATCGCCGGCACGAGCCCGCGCGAGCGAAAAGCCCTTCCTGTCCAAACGATTGTAAACCAGCCCTCGATGACCTCTGCGAGCGAATTGCGATCCGGCAAAGGTGACCGCGACGAGAATTTTCCCGTCGCGTCCTGGATCATTCATCCCCGTCATCGCGCGCTGATCCTCGCGTACTACAATTTCGTCCGCACAGCCGACGACATCGCCGATCACGCGACGCTGCCGCCCGACGAGAAGCTTGGCTATCTCGACCTGCTCGAGGCGGAACTGCTCGGCAAGGGTGACACCCAGGCCGAAGCCGTGATCTTGCGCCGCGCGCTGGCCGAGCGCGGCATGGCGCCGCGCCACGCGCTCGACGTGCTCATCGCGTTCCGCATGGACGTGACCAAGCTGCGCTACGAGAACTGGGACGAGGTGATCCACTATTGCCGCTACTCGGCGATGCCGGTCGGGCGCTTCATGCTCGATGTCCACGGCGAGAGCACCTCGACCTGGGCGGCCTCGGACGCGCTTTGCGCGGCGCTCCAGATCAACAACCATCTCCAGGATTGCGGCAAGGATTTTCGCGAGCTCAATCGCGTCTATCTGCCGCGCGACGCGCTGGCTGCAAGCGGCGCCTCGGTCGAGCAGCTCGGGCTGACGCAGTCGCCGCCGGCGATGCTGGCCTGCCTTCAGGCGCTCGCCGTTCGCAACGAAGCCCTGCTCGACGAGGGCAGGTCGCTGAGTGCGGAGATCCGGGACTTCCGCCTCGGCGTCGACGTCGCGGTGATCCAGGCCTATGCCGACCGCATCGTGCGCCTGTTGAAGGTGCGCGATCCCCTGCGCGAGCGCGTGCATCTGAACAAGTTCGAGCTTCTCACCTTCAGCCTCGCCGGAATGATCGGCGAAGTCGGCCGCCGCGCGATCGGACGCAAGGCCATTTCCAGACCGGGGACTGCACATGACGCTTGAGGCGGCCTCGCCCGGCGCCAATTATGGCTCGACCGCATCGAACAGCTCCTTCTACGCTGCGATGCGGATCCTGCCGCATGACCAGCGCGAAGCGATGTTCCAGATCTACAGCTTCTGCCGCCAGGTCGACGACATCGCCGATTCCGACGGCCCGCGCGACGAGCGGCTCGCCGCGCTTCAAGAGTGGCGCAACGACATCGACGCGCTCTATCAGGGCAATCCGCCGCCGCGGCTGAAGGACTACGTCGCCTCGGTGAAGACCTTCGGCCTCAAGCGGGAAGACTTCCTTGCGATCGTCGACGGCATGGAAATGGACGTGCCGCAGGACATCCGCGCGCCGGACATGGCGACTCTGGATCTCTACTGCGATCGTGTCGCCAGCGCCGTGGGACGGCTGTCGGTGCGGGTGTTCGGCTTGCCGGAGGAAGACGGCATCCAGCTCGCCTACCATCTCGGCCGCGCGCTTCAGCTCACCAACATCCTGCGCGACATCGACGAGGACGCCGGCCTCGGCCGGCTCTATCTGCCGCGCGAGGCGCTGCTGCATGCCGGCATCACCTCCAACGATCCGAACCGGGTGATCGCCGAGCGGGCGCTGCCGAAGGTCTGTCTGCCGTTGACGCAGCGTGCCAAGGCGCATTTCGAGAAGTCGGACGAGATCATGAACCGCAACAAGCGCCGCGCCGTACGCGCGCCGCGGATCATGTCGAAATACTATCATTCCATTCTGGACCTCCTGATCGCGCGCGGCTTCAACGCGCCGCGTGAACCGGTGCGCGTGTCGAAGGTCACGCGCATCCTGATCCTGCTCCGTTACGCTTTCATCTGATGCAAAAGACAGCTCATATCATCGGCGCCGGAATTTCCGGCCTCTCCGCCGCCGTGCGGCTCGCCAATGCCGGCTACAAGGTCGCCGTGCACGAGGCGACGCACCAGGCCGGCGGCCGCTGCCGTTCCTATTTCGACGGCGCCACCAACCTCACCATCGACAACGGCAATCATCTGCTGCTGTCGGGCAACAGCCATGCGCGTGCCTATGCGCGCTCGATCGGCACCGAGGCGGGCCTCGTCGGCCCCGAACGCGCGCAGTTTCCGTTCGTCGATATCAAGACCGGGCAGCGCTGGCAGATCGATCTCGGCGATGGCCGGCTGCCGACCTGGGTGCTCGACGAGGGCCGCCGCGTTCCCGACACCGGCCTCACCGATTATCTCAAGCTGGCGCCGCTGATCTGGGCGTCGGAGGAGACGCTGGTCGGCAAGTCCATTCCTACTGAAGGCGTTCTTTATCAGCGCCTAGTGCAGCCGCTGCTGCTTGCGGCGCTCAACGTCGATCCGCCCGAGGGCTCGGCCGGACTTGCCGGCGCCATCGTGCGCGAGACGCTGCTGGCCGGCGGACAGGCCTGCCGTCCGCTGATCGCACGCGACGGTCTCAGCGCCGTGCTGATCGAGCCCGCTGTGAAATTCTTGACTGAGCGCGGTCACACCGTTCAGCTCGGCCATGAGCTGCGTTCGTTTGCGAGCAGCGACAGCAAGGTCGGCGCGCTGAATTTCGGCGGCGAGGATGTGATCCAGCTCGGTGAGGGCGATGTCGTCGTGATGGCGGTGCCGCCGCGCGCCGCAGCTAGCCTGCTGCCCGGCTTGAAGACACCGACCGAGTTCCGCGCCATCGTGAACGCGCATTTCCGTTTTGAGCCGCCGCCGGGCTCGGCGCCGATCCTCGGCGTGATCGGCGGCGTCGTGGAGTGGCTGTTCGCATTCCCGAACCGGCTCTCCGTCACCATCAGCAATGGCGACCGCCTGGTCGACATGCCGCGCGAGGAACTCGCGCAGGCGATCTGGAACGACGTCTGCGAGGCGGGCGGCGTGTCCGGCGAGTTGCCGCCCTGGCAGATCGTGCGCGAGCGCCGTGCCACATTTGCGGCGACGCCAGCGCAGAATGCCCTGCGTCCGGGGCCGGTCACCGCGCTGAAAAACCTGTTCCTTGCCGGCGATTGGACTGCTACGGGATTGCCTGCAACCATCGAGGGATCGGTCCGGTCGGGTGATCGTGCCGCTGATCTGGTTTTGGCCGCAAAGCGGCCCTGACGGGCATCGTCCCGGTCAAATTTCAATCGACTATCGGAGCAATCGAGCGACATGGATTCCGTGAACGCGACCAGCCGCGAGGCCCTGGAATCGAGCATTGCGTCGGCCACACAAGGCGTCCTCGGCTTCCAGCAATCCGACGGCCATTGGGTGTTCGAGCTCGAAGCCGACTGCACGATTCCGGCCGAATACATCCTGCTGCGCCATTATCTCGCCGAGCCGGTCGACACCGTGCTCGAGGCCAAGATCGGCAACTATCTGCGCCGCGTCCAGGGTGCTCACGGCGGCTGGCCGCTGGTGCATGACGGCGAGTTCGACATGAGCGCCAGCGTGAAGGCTTACTTCGCGCTGAAGATGATCGGTGACTCCGTCGACGCGCCTCACATGGTGCGTGCGCGCGAGGCGATCCATGCCCGTGGCGGCGCGATCAACAGCAACGTCTTCACGCGCTTCCTTCTGGCGATGTTCGGCGTGGTGACCTGGCGCGCGGTGCCGGTGCTGCCGATCGAGATCGTGCTGCTGCCGTTCTGGTCGCCGTTCCACCTCAACAAGATCTCCTACTGGGCGCGCACCACCATGGTGCCGCTGATGGTGCTCGCCGCGCTGAAGCCGCGCGCGAAGAATCCGAAGGGCGTCGGGATCGACGAGCTGTTTCTCCAGGATCCGCGCTCGATCGGCATGACCGCGAAAGCGCCGCACCAGAGCATGGCCTGGTTCGTGCTGTTCCGCGCGCTCGACGGCATTTTGCGCGTGATCGAGCCGATGTTTCCGAAGAGCCTGCGCAAGCGCGCGATCGATGCGGCGCTCGCCTTCACCGAGGAGCGGCTCAACGGCGAGGACGGCATGGGCGCGATCTATCCGCCCATGGCCAACATCGTCATGATGTACGACGCGCTCGGCAAGGACGAGAACTTCCCGCCGCGCGCGATCACGCGCCGGGGCATCGACAAGCTGCTCGTGATTGGCGACGACGAAGCCTACTGCCAGCCCTGCGTCTCTCCGGTGTGGGATACGACGCTGACGGCCCACGCGCTGCTGGAGGCCGGCGGCGATACGGCGGTGCCTGCGGCCAAGCAGGGCCTCGACTGGCTGATCCCGAAGCAGGAGCTCGAGGTGAAGGGCGACTGGGCGGTGAAGCGCCCCGACGTGCGCCCGGGCGGCTGGGCCTTCCAGTACAACAATGCCCATTATCCCGATCTCGACGACACCGCGGTGGTGGTGATGTCGATGGACCGCATGCGACGGGAGCACGGAACGACCGGCTATGATGCCGCGATCGACCGCGGCCGGGAGTGGATCGAGGGCATGCAGAGCGACGACGGCGGCTGGGCTGCCTTCGACGTGAACAACCTCGAATATTACCTGAACAACATTCCGTTCTCGGACCATGGCGCGCTGCTCGATCCGCCGACCGAGGACGTCACCGCGCGCTGCATCTCCATGCTGGCCCAGCTCGGCGAGACCGAGAAGACCAGCAAGCATGTCGCCGACGGGGTCGCCTACCTCAGGAAGACCCAGCACCCTGAGGGGTCCTGGTACGGCCGCTGGGGCATGAACTTCATCTATGGAACCTGGTCGGTGCTGTGTTCCCTGAACATGGCCGGGGTCAGCCACAGCGACCCCATGATTCGCAAAGCCGCCGACTGGCTGTCGTCCATCCAGAACGACGATGGCGGCTGGGGCGAGGACGCCGTCAGCTACCGGCTGGATTACAAGGGCTGGGAGGCCGCCCCCTCGACCGCCTCGCAAACGGCATGGGCCTTGCTTGCCCTGATGGCAGCTGGCGAGGTTGATCACCCGGCCGTCGCCCGCGGGGTGGAGTACCTGATTGCAACACAGAACAAAAAAGGACTCTGGGACGAGCAGCGGTACACCGCCACGGGCTTTCCCCGTGTATTCTATCTACGATATCATGGTTACCCGAAGTTCTTTCCGCTGTGGGCACTGGCTCGGTATCGGAACTTGCGGAGCACCAACAGCAGGGTGGTAGGGGTCGGAATGTGACTTTGGGGACGGGGGACTATATTACCGTGGGTAATGCCATCGACCCGCGGCCGATACTGATCGTGACCGGACTGGTCCAGGAGGCCCGCATCGCGGCCGGGCCGGGGATGGCGGTCATTTGTTCGTCGAGCAGCCCGACCCAGTTACGGGCGCTGCTGACGGTGGTGGATCCCAATACGATTCGCGGCGTGATCTCGTTCGGCGTGGCCGGCGGGCTCGACCCGACGCTGCGCTCCGGCGACGTCGTGCTGGCGACCGAGGTGCTCTCCGGCGACACCCGCTGGGCGGCGGGCCTTTCGCTCGGCGACGACCTGATCGACCGCCTGACCTCGGGCCGCCGCCGCGTGGTGCGCGGCAGCCTGGCCGGTGCCGAGGAAGTGGTCACGGGGCGCTCCTGCAAGGCGGCGCTGCATTCGGAGACGGGAGCGGCGGCCGTCGACATGGAAAGCCACATCGCGGCTGCCTACGCCGCCGAGGCGGGGCTGCCCTTTGCCGCGGTCCGCGTCATCAGCGATCCGGCCCATCGCGCGCTGCCGGCGCTCGCCCGCGCCGCCATCAAGCCGAACGGCCAGATCGATCTGGCCGCCGTGCTGCGCGGCATCGTGCGCAATCCAACGACGCTGCATGCGCTGGTCTCGACCGGCATCGACTTCAACCGCGCGCTGCGCTCCTTGCGCGGCTGCCGCGATTATCTGATCGGCACCGAGCTCGTCGAGAGCGAGACGCTGGTGTCGAAGGCGGCCTGAGCGGGTTCGTCGAGCTGACAAAGAAAAGGCCCGGTCGCCGATAGCGACCGGGCCTTTTGTTTTGGGGTCCGTAGCCCGGATGGAGCGGAGCGCAATCCGGGGCCTTGCTACGCGGAAAGACTGTCCCGGATTTCGCTGCGCTCCATCCGGGCTACAAGTTCGCGCTTTACGCGGCGGTCGAAGCCTTGCGAGCAGCGTTCTCCTGCGCAGCCGCAGCCTCGTCCTTGCGGATCTCGGAAAGCTTCTTCTGAACCTGCTCCGAGAAGATGTACTGCGCCGGACGCTGCTTCGACATGTCGATCTCCGGCGCCATCGGACCCGTGGTCCGGATGCCGCGCAGCGACACCCACATCGAATTACGAATTACGGTGACAGTGCTGTCACCGTAATTCGAGCGAGGACATGGGACTGGCTCTGCGCATTCTGTTTGGCGCGACGTTCAAGCTGGCCATGATTGCGTTTGGATGCCATTTCGCGACCAGGGACATGCAAGACGGCAGCTAGGCAGAAGGCGCAGCGCACTGGATGTCGTTATGATGTTCTCCGCTTGATCGGCGTCGGCCCAAGCAGCGCGTCGTCGCTGCAAGCAATGCTCGTCCGCCCATTCGTCCAAGCAAGGCGTGAAGGCAACGCATGCTTCGCGCATGCGCGAGTGTCTCACACACGAATACGAGCGCCTTCACTCAGAAACGCTGCAGCTGAGGCCGTGTCGATTCGTTCGTTGTCGTCAGCCTGTTCACTGCACGGTTGCCGTCAGTGCAGTCGCGTGCGCGCGTTGAGAAGCGTTGCGCGCGAATTTCTGTTCGCCTGTTTCGAAACGACAGCAGTGTTGCGCGAGTGCACTAGGCGCGGGGGTTCCATGACCCGTACTACCACTGGGTGAATGGCCATTGGCCGGAATTTTGGAAGTCCGAGGAAGTCATGAAAACGAAACTTGCAGCCGCCGCTCTTCTTCTTGCATCAACGAGCCTGAGCTTTGCGGCCGACCTGGCCGTCAAGGCCCCGTACGCCCCCGCCGCCGTGTGGTCGTGGACCGGGTTCTATCTCGGCGGCAATGTCGGCGCTGGCTGGGGCACCACGGAATCCACCCTGGCTTCGGTCAATGGCGCCCTCGGCGCGGTCCCCGTCGGCACTGCTCTCGCACAGAACAGCCGCAGCGGTTTCCTGGGCGGCGGTCAGCTCGGTTACAACTGGCAGAGCGGCTGGGTCGTGTTCGGCGTCCAGGGTGACATCTCCGGACTGGACGTGAAGGGCTCGACGACGTGCGTCGGCTTTGTGACCTGCACCACGAAGAGCGATTGGCTGGCGACCGTCACGGGCCGCATCGGTGGTGTGGTGGCTGATCGCACGCTGGTTTACGCGAAGGGCGGTGCAGCCTGGATGCACACCAACGATTCGATCGGCGTCCCGGGCGTGTTCGAGTCGCGCTCGAGTTCGACGCCGCTCGGCTGGGTGCTCGGCCTCGGCGCCGAATATGCCTTCGACCACAATTGGAGCGCCTTCATCGAATACAACTACATCGAGTTCGACAAGAAGACCGCCGTCTGGGATTTGTCACCGCTGGCGGGTGCCACGACGATTGCGAACGTCGACATCAAGAACAAGCTGTCGATCGCCAAGATCGGCGTGAACTACAAGTTCGGCGGCCCGGTCGTCGCGCGCTACTGATCTTCTGAAGTACCTGTTCCAGTCGAAACTGGGCCCGGCCGCGACAAGCGGTCGGGCTTTTTTCGTTCGCATCCGCCGAAGGTCAGTTTGCTTCCCTGAATCGCTGGAGAAGCCGGGGATGTCCGCCTGATGAACCGGGATGCGGCTCAAGTCGACGAATGCCTGAAAATGAGGGTGGACTGCACCCTGAAGTGAGACGCGATAATTGCAGTGATGGGCGTGCCGACTGTGTTACCGAAGCCTGCCTGCTTCGTAGTCGCGAAGTATCTGGCTCAGCATGGCATTAGCATCGCTCGTCCATTGGATTTCGGGACAACAGGGACTTCGCGTTTCGAATTAAGGCGATGAGCCGGCGCCCTTTCGATTGGGGCCAGCATTGCTCTGCTCATTCCGCTGCGGCTTGAGCTGAATAAACAAAAAGGCCCGGTCGCGGGGCGACCTGGCCTTTTCTCTTTTGGTGTCCGTAGCCCGGATGGAGCGGAGCGCAATCCGGGGCTTGGCAACGCGGAGAGACTGTCCCGGATTTCGCTTGCGCTCCATCCGGGCTACAGGCCGTCCCGCTTTACGCGGCGGTCGAAGCCTTGCGAGCAGCCTTCTCCTGCGCGGCCGCGGCCTCGTCCTTGCGGATCTCGGAGAGCTTCTTCTGGACCTGCTCCGAGAAGATGTATTGCGCCGGGCGCTGCTTGGACATGTCGATCTCCGGCGCCATCGGGCCCGAGGTCCTGATGCCGCGCAGCGACACCCACATCGCCTTCAGCGGGTTGTTGAGCGCTGCGGTCGCCGCCGTCGGCTCGTAGCCGCAATGGGCCATACAGTCGGCGCACTTCTCGTACTTGCCGGTGCCGTAGGTCTCCCAGTCGGTGGTGTCCATCAGCTCCTTGAAGGTTTTTGCGTAGCCTTCACCGAGCAGATAGCAGGGCTTCTGCCAGCCGAAGATGTTGCGCGCGGGCATGCCCCACGGCGTGCACTCGTATTCCTGGTTGCCGGCGAGGAAGTCGAGGAACAGGCCGGAGTGCATGAAATTCCACTTCTTGCCCTTGCCCATCGCGAAGACGTCGCGGAACAGCTTCTTGGTCTTGGTGCGATTGAGGAAGTGCTCCTGGTCCGGCGCGCGCTCATAGGCGTAGCCCGGCGACATCGAGACGCCGACACCGAGCTCGACGGTGAGGTCGAGGAACTTCGCGATCTCCTCGGCCGGGTGGCCGTCGAAGATGGTGGCGTTGACGTTGACGGTGAAGCCGCGCGCCTTGGCCGCCTTGATCGCGGAGACGGCGCGGTCGAACACGCCCTTCTGCGACACGGCCTTGTCGTGATGGTCCTTCAGGCCGTCGAGATGCACCGAGAAGAACAGGTACGGGGAGGGCGTGAACAGGTCGAGCTTCTTCTCCAGCAGCAGCGCGTTGGTGCAGAGCGAGACGAACTTCTTGCGCTCGACGAGGCCGCGCACGATCTCGCCGATCTCCTTGTGGATCAGCGGTTCGCCGCCGGGAATCGCGACCATCGGCGCGCCGCACTCGTCGGCCGCGTCCCAGCACTCCTGTGCGGTCATGCGGCGGTTGAGGATCGCATCCGGATAGTCGATCTTGCCGCAGCCGACGCAGGCGAGGTTGCAGCGAAACAGCGGCTCCAGCATCAGGACGAGCGGATAGCGTTTGCGGCCAAGCATCTTCTGCTTGAGCAAATAGCCGCCGATACGCATTTCCTTGAAGAAGGGGATAGCCATTACGAGTTTCTTTCTGGGCTTGAAATTTCGGGTGGGTCAGCTCGCAGCCAGTTCGGCCGGAAGCCGGAATTCGATGTTTTCCTCGCGGCCCGGCAGCACCGAGACCTTGACCGGTCCGATCCGCCGCATCGCTTCGATCACGTCATCCACGAGTACCTCGGGCGCCGAGGCGCCAGCCGTGACGCCAACGGTCCTGGCATCTTTCAACCACTCCGGATTGAGTGCGCTGCCGTCGGCAATCAAATAACTCGCGACGCCGGCCTCAGTGCCGATTTCGCGGAGCCGGTTCGAGTTCGAGCTATTGGCGGCGCCCACCACCAAGATCACGTCGACCAGCTTGCTCAAGTCCCTTACCGCAGATTGGCGGTTCTGTGTCGCATAGCAGATATCCCGGATATCCGGACCTTGAATATCTGTAAAGCGGGCCTGGAGGGCCGCAATGATGTCCTTGGTGTCGTCGACCGACAGGGTGGTCTGGGTGATGTAGGCCACTGGCGTATCTGCGGGCAGCGTCAGGGCCTTAACCTCTTGAACGCTCTGGACAAGATGCACCGGGGCGGGAACCTGGCCCATCGTGCCCTCGACCTCGGGGTGGCCGGCATGGCCGATCAGGATCAAAGTGCGCCCCTTGGTGATGTAGCGCTTCCCCTGATTGTGAACTTTCGTGACCAGCGGACAGGTGGCATTGAGCACCGGAAGGTCGCGCGCGGCGGCCTCTTCCTCGACGCTGCGGGCGACGCCATGGGCGCTGAAAACGGTCACCGCCTTCGGCGGCACCTCGGACAGTTCCTCGACGAAGATCGCGCCTTTGTTCTTCAGGCTCTCGACCACGTATTTGTTGTGCACGATCTCATGGCGCACGTAGACGGGCGGGCCGTACTTCTCCAGCGCCCGTTCCACGATTTCGATCGCACGCACCACGCCCGCGCAAAAGCCGCGCGGCTGCGCTAGATAAACTTCCATAGGACGCCCATCACGCAAGTTGCATCAATCCGCTTCTCAAGTCCCCGGCGGCACCTCGATACTGCCCAATGAGTTGCAATAACCGCACCATTGGTTTCGCACACGCGGTAACTGACCACCCAAACTGGGCCACGGCGCATGGAGGCACAGCACTTTGTGTCAAAAAATCGGCAAAAAGGAAAGGCCGGGTGAAACCCGGGTTCCGCGCCGGTCCGATTTCATGGTATTATAATACAGTAATTGCCGTGAGCAAAATGGCGACATTTGTGCTCACCTCTTCGTCACTTTCCCGCCTCAACTCCCCGGCTATACCGACCGCCCCGCATGATTTTGCCACGGTCTTTCGCCGTTTACCTCGAACCTTCGTGCGGCGAGAGCCACTCAAAACAGCAATAGGTTTCGCCCGGGAACTCCGATAAAGAGCGGGCGTTTCCGGCAAGCTGTTAACACTAGAAAGAAAAGATGTGCTGCAAAGCGTAGTCGTTGCCATCGTCAAGGCCTGCACCCGGTTTGCCCCCCTTGTCGTCGTTCTCGGGCTCCTGCTGTCCGTGGGGGCGAGCTATTACGCTGCGCGCCATTTCGCCATCAACACCGACATCAATTCGCTGATTTCTCAAAATCTCGACTGGCGCAAGCGTGACCAGCAATTCGACAAGGCGTTCGATCAAAACGAAACGATTCTTGCTGTGGTCGAGGCCCGTACGCCGGAGATGGCGAGCGCGGCGGCAGATGCGCTCTATGCCAGGCTGAAGGACGACAAGACCAACTTCCAGTCGCTGCAGCAACTCGGAAGCGGCGAGTTCTTCGAGAGGAACGGACTGTTGTTCCTGCCGACAGAAGAAGTCGGCAAGATCAC
Source organism: Bradyrhizobium sp. CCGB20 (assembly GCF_024199855.1). NCBI lineage: Bacteria > Pseudomonadati > Pseudomonadota > Alphaproteobacteria > Hyphomicrobiales > Nitrobacteraceae > Bradyrhizobium > Bradyrhizobium sp. CCGB20. The sequence goes on from NZ_JANADN010000001.1 coordinate 3,004,187, forward strand.
CGGCCAGTTCGAATCCGCAGCGCCCCTGATCGAGATCATGGCGGGCGATCCCTCGATCCGTGGCCTGACCGGCGCGCTGGAGACGGGACTTGCCGGCGTCAAGCGCGGCCAGGTCAAGCTCGACAGCACCGAGCGGCCCTTCAACCTGATCGCGCAGACGGTCGAGACCGTGCTCAACAAGGGCAATGCCAGCTTCTCGTGGCGCGAGCTCGTCAGCGACGAGCCGCTGAAGGATTCGGACAAGCGCGCTTTCATCGAGTTCAAGCCAATCCTCGACTACAACGCGTTGGAGCCTGGCAAGGATGCCACCGACGCGATCCGCAAGGCCGCGGCCGATCTCGATTTTCCCAACAAGTACCAGGCTCGGGTGCGGCTGACCGGTCCGGTGCCGATCGCCAACGAGGAATACGCCACCGTTCAGGAAGGCGCCGTCGTCAACGGCGTCGGCACGGTTCTCGTCGTGCTGCTCATCCTGTGGCTGGCGCTGCATTCGGCCAAGATCATCTTCGCGGTGTTCGTCAATCTCTTCGTGGGCCTTGCGCTGACGACCGCGGCCGGTCTGATGATGGTCGGCTCGTTCAATCTGCTTTCGATCGCGTTCGCGGTGCTGTTCGTCGGCCTCGGCGTCGATTTCGGCATCCAGTACAGCGTCCGCTACCGCTCCGAGCGCTTCAAGCACAATGATCTCTCGGCCGCGCTGGTGCGGGCTGCGAAACGCTCGGCGGTGCCGCTGTCGCTCGCGGCGATGGCGACTGCGGCCGGCTTCCTCTGCTTCATGCCGACCGACTACAAGGGCATCGCCGAACTCGGCCAGATCGCCGGTGTCGGCATGCTGGTTGCGTTCCTCTCCTCGATCACCGTGCTGCCGGCGCTGCTCAAGCTTCTGAACCCGCCCGGCGAGATGGAGCCGGTCGGCTACGCCTTCCTGGCCCCGCTCGATCACTTCCTGGAGAAGCATCGTGTGCTGGTCGTCGGCGGCACGCTGCTGCTGGCGGTCGCCGGCCTGCCGCTGCTCTACTTCATGAAGTTCGACTTCAACCCGATGAACCTGCGCAACCCGCATGCCGAGTCGATCGCAACCTTCCTCGACCTGCGCAAGGATCCCAACACGGGCGCCAACGCCATCAACGTGATGACCACGTCGGAGGAGCAGGCGAGGCAGGTCGAGGCGAAGCTGGAGAAGGTGCCGGAGGTGCTGCGGGTGATGTCGCTCGACAGCTTCGTACCGCAGGACCAGCCGCCGAAGCTGAAGCTGCTCGCGCAGGGCGCCAAGGTGCTGAATCCCGCGCTCAATCCGGACCAGGTCGACGCGGCGCCGACCGACAAGGAGAACGTCGATTCGCTGAAATCCTCGGTCGACAATCTGCGCCGGACGGCGGGTGACGCGAAGGGCCCGGGTGCGGTCGCCTCGCGCCGGCTTGCGGATGCGCTCGACAAGCTCGCCAATGGCGACGAGGCTACGCGGAACAAGGCGCAGGACGTGTTCATCACGCCGATGAAGATCGTGTTCGACCAGCTCCGGAACGCGATGCAGGCCGAGACTGTCACCCTGAAGTCATTGCCGCCCGATCTCGTCAGTGCCTGGAAGAGCAAGGACGGCATCATCCGCGTCGAGGCGCTGCCCAAGGGCGATCCCAACGACAACGACACGCTGCGCAAATTCGCAGCAGCCGTGCTTGCTGCGGAGCCGACGGCGATCGGCGGGCCGGTCTCGATCCTGAAATCCGGCGACACCGTGGTGAAGGCGTTCATCCACGCCGGCATCTATGCGCTGCTGGTGATCGGCCTGCTGCTGTGGATCACGCTGCGGCGGTTCGTCGACGTGCTGATGACGCTGGTGCCGCTGCTGGTGGCCGGCGCGGTCACGCTCGAGATCTGCGTGTTGATCGGCTTGCCGCTCAACTTCGCGAACATCGTCGCGTTCCCGCTGCTGCTCGGCGTCGGCGTCGCGTTCAAGATCTATTATGTCGTGGCCTGGCGCTCGGGCAGGACAAACCTGCTCCAGACCAGCCTGACGCGCGCAATCTTTTTCAGCGCGCTGACGACGGCGACCGCGTTCGGCAGCCTGTGGCTGTCGAGCCATCCCGGAACGTCCAGCATGGGCAAGCTGCTCGCACTCTCGCTGGTGACGACGCTTGCCGCAGTGCTGCTGTTCCAGCCGGCCCTAATGGGCAAACCCCGCAATCTCAGGGAGTAGGCAGATGTCGCCGACGGGGTCGGCGGCACTCTTCTGACCGGGCTTGGCTGCGCCGGCCGCCTTCGGGGCTGCGGGCGCAGGCGCAGTAGCACCGGTCGTGCCTTGAGGCGCTGTGCCTTGAGGCGCCGTACCTTGGGCTTTCGGCGCCGCGCCGGACTTCGGCGTGCCCTTGGCCATGGCGTTGGCGGTGCTCAACGGGATCGTCGGGCCGACCCGGGTCCAGGTCTCGCCGCCGCAGAGGAAGCCCATCACGCAGCCCTTGATTTCGAGCTGGTCGGTCCCTGCCGGAGTGATGGTCGCGCTGTAGAGCTGGCCGTCCTTGGCGTTGTAGACCTGTCCTTCCCACTGCTCGACGCCGGGCTTTTTCTTCATGTCGATCAGGGTTGCCATGCCGAGTGTGGGCCTGGTCTTCTTCGAGGCATCCGGATTGTATTCATCGCGGCCGCCGGGCTGTTTTTCCCAGGAAACCGCGCCCCACATGCTGCCATTGCATTGGGCGACACGAATGTTGGCGACGCCGTCGGCGACTCGCCAGTCGCCGGTGGGATCGGCGGCAAGCGCGGGTGTCAGGCAGCTGTAACCGCCAGCCAGTATTAGTCCGGTGTAAAGGGCTAAACGCATGATAGTTCCTTGGCAGTGCAACATGGTCTAAAGCTGTGCTTGCGAAGATGGTCCGAAAAAGGGCAAAAGGCCGCACAGACCGTTTTCAGTAACGGTCCGTTTTCAGTTGACGAGACGGCCCTCAACCGAAGTATGTAGCGGATGCACAGCCCAAATCCAGACATGTCTCAGCTATTCGCGGACCGTCAGGCCCAGCGCAGCACCCTGCATAATCGGCATCTGAACGAGCAGTTCGTTCGGGTTCTCAAGACCATCGGCTACGATGTCGGCTTCCAGAAGGGGCAGGGGCAGTACCTCTACGATCGCGAGGGCGCGCGCTACCTCGACCTGTTGTCCGGCTTTGGCGTGTTTGCGATCGGGCGCAATCACCCGGTGATGCGCGAGGCGCTCAAGAGCGTGCTCGATGCCGACCTGCCCAATCTCGTCCAGTTCGACGTCTCGGTGCTCGCCGGCGTGCTCGCTGAGCGGCTGCTGAAATATGTCCCCTATCTGGACAAGGCGTTCTTCGCCAATTCCGGCGCCGAATGCGTCGAGGCCGCGATCAAGTTCGCGCGCGGCGCCACCGGGCGCCCCGGTATCGTCTATTGCGCCCACGGCTATCACGGCCTGACTTATGGCGCGCTGTCGCTGACCGGTGATTCGAACTTCCGCACCGGCTTCGAGCCGCTGCTGCCGGGCTGCACCTCGATCCCGTTCAACGACCTTGCCGCGCTCGAAAAGGCGCTGGCCTCGCGCGAAGTGGCAGCGTTCGTCGTTGAGCCGATCCAGGGCAAGGGCGTCAACATGCCCACCGACGAGTTCCTGCCGGGTGCGGCCGCGCTCTGCAAGAAATACGGCACGCTGTTCGTTGCCGACGAGATCCAGACCGGCATGGGCCGCACCGGCCGCTTCCTCGCGGTCGAGCACTGGAACGTCGAGCCCGACATGGTGCTGCTGTCGAAGTCGCTGTCCGGCGGCCACGTGCCGGTCGGCGCGGTGCTGACGCGCAAGGCCATCTTCGACAAGATCTTCAACCAGATGGATCGTGCGGTGGTGCACGGCTCGACCTTCTCCAAGAACGACCTCGCCATGGCAGCGGGCATCGCGACGCTCGACGTCATGGAATCGGAGAAGCTGATCGAGTCCGCCGCCAAACGCGGCGCCGAGCTGCGCCTCGCGCTGACGCGCATGGTGCCCGGCTACGAGCTGATGAAGGAAGTGCGCGGCAAGGGCCTGATGATCGGCGTCGAGTTCGGCCCGCCGAAATCGCTGCGGCTGCGCGCGTCCTGGAACGTGCTGGAGACCGCCAACAAGGGCCTGTTCTGCCAGCTCATCACCGTGCCGCTGTTCAAGGATCACAAGATCCTGACCCAGGTCGCCGGCCACGGCAGCCACACCATCAAGCTGCTGCCGCCGCTGACCATCACGGAAGAAGACTGCACCTGGATCGAGCGCGCCTTCGACGACGTCATCGCCGGCAGCCACAAGGTCCCCGGCGCGATCTGGTCGCTCGGCAAGACGCTGGTGGACAACGCGGTGCGGCGGTCGGCGTAACGTTGATCTGATCAGGCCGCCTTCGGCTTGTTCACGGTTTCGATGCGATCGAGCGCCTTGCCGAGATCCCGTTTGGCGATCTGGATGTCGTAATCATTCTGAAGATTGAGCCAAAGCTCGGCGGTCGTGCCGAGCGCCTTGGCGAGTCGAAGTGCGGTGTCGGCGGTGATCCCGGTCTGCTCACTCGCAATCCGCTCGATACGCGTGCGCGGCAGGCCGCATGTCCTGGCGAGTGCGCCAGCGGACATGTTCAGCGGGATCAGAAATTCCTCTCGCAGAACCTCACCAGGGTGCATGGGCTTGAGTTTCTTGGCCATAAAGGAATTATAGTGGCCTAGCCCTGATGGAGCAAAGCGAAATCCAGGAGCGTCTTCCAGATTGCCGCCGCAGGACAATTCATCGATGGGACCCACAATCAAGCTTGTCGGTTTTCTCCTTTTTGTGGCGGGCGCGGGATCGATCTTCTACTTGCAGCATTGCGTCAGCGCGTACAGGTCTTCAGTTCCAAAGCCGCTTACAGTTGGACCATTCACCGCGATACGCGCTTCCTTTCGGTGGATGCACGATCCGAGTGACATGCTCGTTTCGGAAGAGTGCCTCGCAAATCTCAGCCGGGTGAAGACGGCGGCCCTGATCACAGGGATGTTCTGGCTTATCCTTGCGACTTTCTTGATAGTGGCACGAGCGTTGGACGTTTAGCATTTCTTGCTAACGCCCCGCGAATTAGCTCTGTTGCAGCGGTCAAAGTCTGGATTGCTTCGCTTCACTCGCGATGAGCTGGCCGAACCTACCCCTCCACATTCGCCTTCATTGCCGCCTCGAACTTGTCGACGAACTCGGCGAGCTCGTCGGCGCCGAGATCGCTGACCGCCCAGAAGTTCAGGCCGCGATTGCCCCAGCGGCGGCAGTTGAAGCCCTGCATGGTCTCGGTCTTTGGCGCGCGATATTCCGCGTTCGACGTTTGCGACACGAACAGATTGACCACGTGCTGCCGGCGCTTGTAGACGACCGCGCCGATGGCACGTGCGTCGATATAGTCGAGCCGGCCGCCGACCAGCGTAAAACCTTGCGCGGTGAGATCGATCACGGGCGGAGCGACGTCGAGCTTGCCGTTGAACCACGGCTTCACCGTGTGCTGGTCGCTCGAGACCACGTCGATGAGGTGCCCGGCCTGTAGTGAGCGCAGATGCGCGGAGACGACCTCCGACAGGATGCGCTGCTGGTCGTCCTGGCGCAGCACCAATGCGACGACGCCGGAGGCCGCGAGCGCGGAGACCGCCGAGCCCATGGCAAAGCCACGCAGCACGGAGCGGCGGCTCGGTTGTTGGCGTTGCGCTTGCGGCTGCGGCAGCGAGGCTTCGATCCGGGCGCGCAGGTTTGCGGGCGCGGTGTAGCGCAGATTGGTATCAGTGAGCACACGCTGCATCTCGCGCTGGGCGGCAAATTCGGCGGCGCAGGCCGGGCAGCTGGCGATATGGGCCTCGACCTCGCGCGCGTGGCCGGCATCGAGCTCGTTGTCGAGCAGCGCGTGAAGCAGGACCCTTGCTTCGTCGCAGGTCATCTTGAGTGCTCCTCTTCCGCCGTCCAGGCCGCGCGCAGCATGGCGCGGGCGCGGGCGAGGCGGGACATCACGGTGCCGACGGGGGCGCCGACGGTCTCGGCGATCTCACGGTAGGACAGGTTGTTGATCTCTCGCAGCACGAATGTTTCCTTGAATGGTTCGGCGAGTGCGTCGATCAGCTTGCGGATGGCGCCGGCATCGCGGCTGCGCAGCACTTCGGTCTCCGGGTTCGCCTCGCTCTCCTGCCAGATCGGCGTCTGCTCGGCGGCGCCGGGTGTATCCTCGATCGCGCCGGGCCTGTGCGCGCGCCGCGCATATTCGGCATTGCAGACGTTGCGCAGGATCGCGAACAGCCAAGGCTTCATCGCCGGCCCGCGATAGCTGTCGAAATGTTTCAGCGCGCGCAGATAGCACTCCTGCACCGCATCCTCGGCGTCGGAAGCGTCGCGCAGCAGATAGCGCGCGAGCGTGTAGACGTCGTCGAGATAGGGCAGCGTCGCCTCGCGGAAGCGCTGCGCCTTCTGCATATCGTCGTTGGCGGGCATCGCTCCTCGCTTTGCCTCTTGTTCTGCGCGGCGCGTTGTTTCGTCCCTGTTCGTTTCGTCGGCGTGTGTGACCGAAGGCACACGAGCCCGGCCGGCGTGGGACCACCGGCCGGGCAAGACGTTGATGCCTTGGTTCGAGCTGTTACTCAACCTTGATCATCCCCGTCATGTGCGGGTGCAGCGAACAAAAATACTTGTAGTCGCCCGCATTGGTGAAGGTGAACGAGAACTTGTCGTCGGTGTCCAGGGTCTTTGACCTGAATTTGCCTGCCGAAACGATCGTGTGCGGGATGTCGTCCCGGTTGGTCCAGGTCACGGTGGTGCCGACCTTGATCTTGAGCTCGGCCGGCTGGAAAACGAAATTGTCGATGTGAACGTCCATGTCGTCGGCGCGGGCGGTTGTTGCGGGCAACAGGATGGCCGCGGCCAAAGCGAGACCAAGGTCGACGCCGAAGTCGCGGCGATTGAGTGTTTTCATTGTCAGATTCCGTTCAACCCTGAAGCGGCGTGTCGATGATCGCGAGCCGCTGCTCGTTCTGCTTGAAGTTGATGCTGGCGACGCCGAGCATGGAGCGGAGCCTTGCATCCTCGACCTTCATCGGTCCGGGCGAGGGGGCGGCGCCCGGCGCGGGCTGCGGGAAGGCGGTGGAGCGCGCGGTGTGGAACGTGACGTTGCCCTCGACCTTCTGCATCACCTGGTGGATGTGGCCGTTCAGCACCGTGACCGAGCCGAAGCCTTTCACATGTTCCAGCGCGCGGCCGCCGTCCTCGGTGCCCCAGCCCCATTCGGGATAGACGGTCCAGAGCGGGATGTGGGCGAACAGCACGATCGGTGTCGATTTCGACTTGCCGCGCAGATCGTCCTCGAGCCAGGCGAGCTGCTCGGCGCCGAGATTGCCGAGGCCGCCGGCCTTAAGGTCGACGACGTTGACGAGGCCGACGAAGTGCACGCCGCCGGCATCGAACGAATACCAGCCCGCGCCCTTCGTGCCGCGGCCGTAGCGCTCGCGATAGAACTTCACCTCCTCGTCGAGGAAGTCATGCTCGCCGGGCACATAGTGCACGTCGAGCTTGCTTTGCGAGATGATGCGGTCGGCATTGTCGAACTCGGAGGCTTTCGACAGGTGGGTGATGTCGCCGGTGTGGATCATGAACGACGGCTTGGCCGGCATCGCGTTGATCTTGCCCACCGCTTCCTCCAGCGTGCCGAGCGCATTGGGATTGGCCGGCTTGTCGAAGCCGACATGGCTGTCGCTGATCTGGAGAAAGGTCATTCCCGGCGTGGCCGCGGTTGCGGCCTGCGCGGAATCGATGATGCCGAGCGAGCGCGGCACGCCGCCCGTGATGGTCCAGAGCACCCCGGTGCCGGCCCAGGTCATGCATTCCAGCACCTTGCGGCGGCTGACGCCGTCGTCCCCGTGATCGTGTCCGCTCATCGCACATCTCCTCTCGCCCGGAATTGGGCTTCGGGGAGGTGATCGGGGGAGGGGCGGGTTTATTCGCGGGAGGTGATGACGATTTCGTGAGGTGGCTGTAGCCCGCATGGAGCATAGCGGAATGCGGGGCCAGTGCGCGGGGCTATCCCCGGTTTCCGCTTCGCTCCATCCGGGCTACGGAGCGGAGTTCGCGAATTCCCGCACGGCCTCAACCACGGCCGCGGGCGCTTCCTGCGCCACGCAGTGCCCGGCGCCATTAAAGACCATCGTACTGACGCGCGGGATCAGCGACACGGCACGTCGCGCCATCTCCTTGTAGATCGGCCCCGACTTTGCGGCGGTCGTGACGCGCACCGGACAATTGATCTCGGTGAGCCCGGTAAACGGATTGCCGCGGGCATCGCCAACGTAAACCTGTTCCATCACCTCGTAGATCGGACGCAGGATCGCCGACTCGATCTCGGGCGTGCAGCAGAGCCGGACGCGGCCATCGTCGAGCGGCACAAAGCCGTGACGGACATACGCCCGGAGCGACGTCTCGGTCCAATCCGTAAACGCGGGCGCTGCGCGGTAGCGTTCGAAGACGGCGTCGGCACTATCGAACTCGGCGCGCCGGCGCAGCGTACTCTGCACGCGGGCGATGGATTCGTCGTTTAGTCCTCCGGCGCGCGCCGCGCGAGGGTCCATTACAGTGGGCTCCATCACGAACAGACGCGTGAAACGACCGGGCAAGAGTTTTGCCGCGAGCAGCAGGTCGGTCGCGCCTGCGCTGTGGCCGATCGCATAGACGTCGCGCAGCCTGAGCGCATCGATCACCCGGCAGATGTCGTCGGCATAATCGAGGAAATGATAGGCGCCGGGTTTGTGGCTCGCGCCATGGCCGCGGCGGTCGAGCGCATAGACTGTGTAGGTCGATGCAAGTTCGCGTGCGACCTCATCCCAGACGTCGGCGACGAAACCGGTGCCGTGCACGAGCAGGGCAGGCGGCTTGCCGCTCTCACCCCATCGCAGCATGGCGATCTGTATGTCGGCGGGACCGATTGAAAAGCGGTGCGGGTTGATCATGGAGACCGGATGCTACTTCGCATCCTCCAGAATCATCGTCGCACCTTTCTCGGCGATCATCGCTGTCGGCGTGTTGGTGTTGCCCGAGGTGATGGTTGGCATGATCGAGGCATCGACGATGCGCAGGCCTGTGAGGCCGTAGAAGCGCAGGCGCTCGTCGACCACGGCCATCGGGTCGTTCGCCGCGCCCATCTTCGCGGTGCCGACGGGGTGGAAGATCGTGGTGCCGATGTCGCCGGCGGCTTTGGCGAGCGAGGCATCGTCGTCGCCGACGGAGGGGCCGGGCAGATATTCGCTCGGGCGGTACTTTGCCAGCGCCTTCTGCTGCATCAGGCGGCGGGTGGTGCGGATGGCGTCGGCGCCGACCTGGCGGTCGTCGTCGGTCGACAGATAGTTCGGCGCAATGATCGGCTTCTCGTCAGGTGTGGCCGAGCGTAGCCGCACCGTGCCGCGCGAGGTCGGCTGGAGATTGCAGGCACTCACCGTGATCGCAGGGAAGCGGTGCAGGGGATCGCCGAACTTGTCGAGCGACAGCGGTTGCACGTGGAACTGGATGTTGGCGCGCGCGCGCGTCGCATCGGAGCGCGTGAAGATGCCGAGCTGCGATGGCGCCATGGTCAGGGGACCGCGGCGGCGGAAGGCGTAGTCGAGCCCCATCAGGCCGCGGCGGAACAGATTGTAGTAGGTCTCGTTCAGCGTGCGCACGCCCTCGACCTTGTAGATCGCGCGTTGCTGGAGATGGTCCTGCAGGTTGCGGCCGACGCCGGGCTTGTCCATCACGATGTCGATGCCGAGCGGCGACAGCCAGTCGGCGGGGCCGATACCGGAGCGATGCAGCACCTGCACCGAGCCGATCGAGCCGGCCGAGAGGACCACCTCGCGTTTGGCACGCGCCTCGATGATCTCGCCATTCTGCATGAAGCGCACGCCGACGGCGCGGCCGTGCTCGATGATCAGACGATCGACCAGCACGTGCTTCTCGAGCCGCAAATTGGGACGGTTCAGCGCCGGCTTGAGGAAGCCGCGTGCCGACGACCAGCGCCGGCCGCGCTTCTGGTTGACGTGGAAATAGCTGGTGCCTTCGTTGTCGCCGGTGTTGAAATCCGGGATGCGCTTGATGCCCATCTCCTCGGCGGCGTCGCCGACGGCATCGAGAACGTCCCAGGACAGCCGCGGCGCCTCGATGCGCCAGCCGCCGCCGGTGCCGTGATGCTCGCTCGCGCCGAGGAAGTGATCTTCCAGCCGCTTGAACAGCGGCAGCACGTCGTCATAACCCCAGCCGGTCATGCCGAGCTGGCGCCAATGATCGTAATCGGCCGCCTGTCCGCGCATCGAGATCATGGCGTTGATCGCCGAAGAGCCGCCGATCACCTTGCCGCGGGGATAGGCCAGCGCGCGGCCGTTCAGTCCGGGCTCGGCCTCGGTCTTGAACATCCAGTCCGAGCGCGGATTGCCGATCGCGAAGAGGTAGCCGACCGGAATGTGGAACCAGATCCAGTTGTCGTCGCCGCCAGCTTCGAGAATGAGGACACGATTCCCGGGATCAGCCGACAGCCGATTGGCCAAGATGCACCCCGCGGTGCCGGCCCCGACGACAATGTAGTCAAATTCACCTTCGAGCCGTCTTGGCATTCTGCTTCCACCCGGATGGTCTCAACCTTCCGTCCTAATAGGCAGAGGCGGCCGACCGGGACAAGCCCGGCCATGCCTGCTCGTCAGGGCTAGGCCCGATCCGCGGCAGTTGGGTGGACTGGCGCTTGCATGGTAGACAGTCCTGTATTTTCAACAAAGCTCGAGTCCCTCCATGCCCATCGTCAACCGCGTCGCCGACCTTCAACCCGATATTCAGGCCTGGCGCCGGGACATCCACCAGCATCCAGAGCTGCTGTACGACGTTCACCGCACCGCAGCATTCGTTGCGGACCGGCTGCGCGAGTTCGGCTGCGATGAGGTCGTGACCGGCCTCGGCCAGACCGGCGTGGTCGGCGTGATCAAGGGCAGCAAGCCGGCCGGCGAGGGGCTCAAGACCATCGGTCTGCGCGCGGACATGGACGCGCTGCCCGTCGAGGAGCAGACCAATCTGCCTTACGCCTCCAAGAACCCCGGCAAGATGCACGCCTGCGGCCATGACGGCCATACCGCGATGTTGCTCGGCGCGGCCCGCTATCTCGCCGAGACCCGCAACTTCGCCGGAGATGCGGTGGTGATCTTCCAGCCCGCCGAGGAGGGCGGCGCCGGCGGCGCGGCCATGGTCAAGGACGGCCTGATGGAGCGCTTCGGCATCGAGCAGGTCTACGGCATGCACAACGGCCCGGGCATTCCGATCGGCTCGTTCGCGATCCGGCCGGGTCCGATCATGGCGGCGACCGACGAGGTCGACATCAACATCGAGGGCCTCGGCGGCCACGCCGCGCGTCCGCACAAATGCGTCGATTCCGTGCTGGTCGGCGCCCAGGTCATCACCGCGCTGCAGTCCATCGTCGCGCGCAGCGTCGATCCCCTGGAATCGGCCGTGATCTCGATCTGCGAATTCCACGCCGGCAATGCCCGCAACGTCATTCCGCAGACCGCGACGTTGAGGGGCACCATCCGCACGTTGTCGCCTGAGGTGCGCAAGCTGGTCGAGAAGCGCGTGCACGAGGTGGTGGCGGGCGTGGCGCAGATCACCGGCGCCAGGATTGATCTGCGCTACAAGCGCAACTACCCGGTCGTGAACAACCACGCCGCGGAGACCGAGGTGGCGCGGCGCATCGCCAAAAACGTTGCCGGCGAAGCCAATGTGCACGAGATGCCGCCGCTGATGGGCGGCGAGGATTTCGCCTACATGCTCGAAGCCCGCCCCGGCGCCTTCATCTTCTGCGGCAACGGCGACAGCGCCGGCCTGCATCACCCCGCCTACAATTTCAACGACGAGGCGATCGTTTACGGTACGTCCTACTGGGTCAAGCTGGTCGAGGAATCGCTCGCGGCGTCGTGAGGCCGAACGCGAAGCAGAAATGAAAAGGGCCCGTGCATCGCACGGGCCCTTTGTGTTTGAGTGATGCGATCGCTCAGAAAATCCGCGAGAAGATCACGTAGAGCGTGGCCGACAGCGCGATCGCGCAGGGCAGCGTGAGAACCCAGGCCATCAGCAGGTTGCGGATGGTCGCCATTTGCAAGCCCGAACCGTTCGCGGCCATGGTGCCGGCGACGCCGGACGACAGCACGTGGGTGGTCGAGACCGGCAGACCGAACACGTCGGCAGCCCCGATCGTGGCGGCGGCGACGAGCTCGGCGGACGCTCCTTGCGCATAGGTGAGATGGGTCTTGCCGATCTTCTCACCGACCGTGATGACGATGCGCTTCCAGCCGATCATGGTGCCGAGCCCGAGCGCGATGGCGACCGCGATCTTCACCCAGTTCGGGATGAACTTGGTGGCGGCGTCGAGCGAGCCCTTGTAGGTGTTGAGCACCGCGACCTCGTCCTTGCTGAGATCGTTTTCCTTGTCCTTCATCAGGAAGCGGATCGCTTCCGAGGTCAGGTACATGTCGTTGCGGGTGTTGCCGACGGCTTCCGCCGGCACCTTGTTCAGCGAACCGTATTTGGCGACCTGGTCGCCGACGTCCTTCACCAGCACGGCCAGCGAGGGATAGGTGCCCTCGTTGAGCTTATGCAGAGCGATGTACTGCGTCACCGCCGGGCGAGGATCGCCGATGATGTCGTGGCCGGCGCCCTTCGCCGCAATCACCTTGGAGGCGGCCTCCGAGGTCTTCTGGAACTGGGCGACCTGCGATTCCGGCAGCGCGCGGTTGAGCGCGTAAGCGGTCGGCACGGTGCCGATCAGGATCAGCATGATCAGGCCCATGCCCTTCTGGCCATCGTTCGAGCCGTGGGCGAAGCTGACGCCGGTGCAGGTCGCGATCAGCAGACCGCGGATCCAGAGCGGCGGGGCCTTGTTGCCTTCGGGCGCCGCGTACAGGGCCGGGTTGCGCACGATGAACTTGAGCAGCAGCAACAGCACGGCGGCGCAGATGAAGCCGAAGAGCGGCGAGAGCAGGAGCGCGTAGCCGATCTCGGTGGCCTTGCTCCAGTCCACGCCCGAGGTGCCGTCGCGGCCGCGCATGACGGCGTTGGCGATGCCGACGCCGATGATCGAACCGATCAGGGTGTGCGAGGAGGAGGCGGGCAGGCCGAAATACCAGGTGCCGAGATTCCACAGGATTGCGGCGATCAGCAGCGCGAACACCATCGCGAAGCCGGCGCTCGAGCCGACCTGGAGGATCAGCTCGACCGGCAGCAGCGAGACGATGCCGAAGGCTACGGCGCCGGAAGACAGCAGCACGCCGAGGAAGTTGAAGAAGCCCGACCACATCACCGCGAATTCGGCGGGCAGCGAGTGGGTGTAGATCACGGTCGCCACCGCATTGGCGGTGTCGTGGAAGCCGTTGACGAATTCGAAGCCGAGCGCGATCAGCAGCGCGACGAACAGGAGGATGTAGGGCAGGAAGGTCGTGACCTTGGTGCCGGTTGCGTCGATGTCGGCATAGATGCTGTAAGCAACGAACAGCAGGCCCGCGGCGAGGATGCCGAAGAACAGGATCATCGTCAGAGGATTGAAGCCTTTGTCGAGATTTGGCCTGGAAGCCGGCTGGACAGGCGTCGGATCGCCTACCGCACGGTCGAATGCAACATCTGTCATTTTTGGACGCCCCTTAACTAATTTGAAGGGCTATTGTCCGCGATGGATTTGAAGGCTGGATGACAACTGCGTCCAAAAGTCGCTTTCCCACCTGTATTTAGGCCGCGCGCGGAGCCTTCTTCTGCAAGCCGGCGGCGATCTTCAGGTCTTCGACAAAGCGCTGATATTCCAGCACCTTGGCTTCCGGATCAGGCAGCCGCAGCAGATAGGACGGGTGCACCGTCACGAGCGCCTTGCGCCCGTCGGGCAGGTCGATGAGCCGGCCGCGGGTCTTTCCGATCGGGGTGATCTTGCCGAACACGCTTTGCGCGGCGGTGGCGCCCATTGCCACGATGAGCTCGGGCCCGATTGCCGAAACTTCCCGCTCATACCATTGTCGACACGCTTTGATCTCCGGCGTTGCCGGCTTCTGGTGCAGGCGGATCTTTCCGCGCGGCACGAATTTGAAATGTTTGACCGCGTTGGTGACATAGACCTTCTTGCGGTCGACGCCGGCTTCTGCAAGCGCGCGGTCGAGCATCTGGCCGGCCGGGCCGACGAAGGGATGGCCGGCGAGGTCTTCCTTGTCGCCGGGCTGCTCGCCGACCAGCATGATGGTCGCGTCTTTCGGGCCTTCGCCGAACACGGTCTGCGTCGCGTCCTTGTAGAGCGGGCAGGCGCGACAATGCGCGGCCTCCTCGCGGAGCGCTTCGAGATCGTCGGCAGCAAGCTTGCGTGTCATCGGAGCCTCCGGCCGCTTCTGAGGCTTGTGCGGATCGGTTGCGGCATTGGCGATCATGGCGCCGGTCATGCGTTCGGCGTCCTCGATCAAGGGTTTAATGATCGAAGCCTCGGGCAGGTTCCTCCAGTATTTCTTCGGCATCTCCGTCTGCATCGCTTTCACCTTGAGCCGGGCCGGATTGAAGATGCTGGCGTAGTAGCGCCGCCAGGTTTCCTCCAGCCGGTCTTCGCCCGGCGCTTCGTTCTTGCTCACGCCCGGCGTGAACGAGAGCGCATGGCCGTCCCAATGCGCGCAGAGATCAGGCGTCAGGATCGACCAGGGCATGTCGGCAAACCGTTTTGCGAAGAACGGCGCAGCGAGCTCGACGATGTGATGCTCCGGCTCGAACCATGCGACGTAATGCGCTGCGCGCTCCCGGCCGATCTCGCGGAAGCGCACGAAGGCATGCATCTTGTGCTCGTCGCGATGAACCGCTCTTGCCATCGCAATGACCTGCGCGACGTCGGCATCGGTCGCGACCTCGATGAGATCGTGATTGTCTTTCAATCGCCAGAGCAGGCGATAGAGGATCGCAAATCGCTCGGGATCACGATGCAGGATCGCAGCCTTGGCGAGATCGACGAATTTTGCTGAGACATTGAAGGTGCCGTCATTCAGCTCAAGTATCGGAGACGGCGAGGGCGGCGCGAACAAATCCGCTTCACCGCCTTGCACGGTCCAGGTGACATCGGTGGGCTGCACATGATGAAGCACGAGGCTACGTGCGGCTTTGCGCCAGCCATCGAAATCGGTTTGATTGTCGAGGGTGATGTACTGCATCAGAAGCCAAACCCCAGTTGTGTTGCCTTCGGTTTGAACCGTTCGATCAGCCGCGCCTCGTCGAGGCGATGCGGGGCGGGCCGGTGATCGCTGAGCACGATGAACGGCAGCGCCTTGTTGCGGGGCACGTGCAGCCGCGCCAGATCGGCCACGCGAATGGTGGTGGTGCGCCGCGTTGCGATGATGCGTTCGACGGCTTTTGTGCCGAAGCCAGGCACGCGCAGCAGCTCCTCGCGGCTGGCGCGGTTGACGTCGAGCGGAAAGCGGTCGCGATGGCGTAGCGCCCAGGCGAGCTTCGGATCGATGTCGAGCGGCAGCATCGCGCTGTCGTCGACGATCTCCGCAACGTCGAAGCCATAGAACCGCATCAGCCAGTCGGCCTGGTAGAGCCGATGCTCGCGCAGCAGTGGCGGTGCGCGCAGGGGCAGCGCGCGGCTGGCATCGGGGATCGGGCTGAAGGCGGAGTAGTAGACGCGCCTCAGCCGGTAGGAACCGTAGAGATTGGCGCTGGTGTGGAGAATGGTGTGATCATTTGCACTGTCGGCGCCGACGATCATCTGCGTGCTTTGTCCGGCCGGCGCGAAGCGCTGCGGCCTGGCCTTCGTCTTCGCGCTGCGGCCTTCCTCGGCCTCGTCGAGCTTCAGCCGCAGCCGGCCCATGGTGCGGCGGATCGCACGCACGTCCTTCTCGGGCGCGAATTGCTGCAGGCTCGTCTCCTCGGGCATCTCGATGTTGATGGAGAGACGATCGGCATATTTGCCGGCTTCCGCGATCAGCGCGTCGTCGGCCTCCGGAATGGTCTTGAGATGGATGTAGCCGCGGAAGTGATGCTCCTCGCGCAGTTTGCGCGCGACGCTGACCACCTGCTCCATGGTGTAGTCGGGGCTGCGGATGATGCCGGAGGAGAGGAATAGCCCTTCGATGTAGTTGCGCCGGTAGAAGTCGAGCGTGAGCTTGACCACTTCGTCGATGGTGAAGCGGGCGCGCGGCACGTTGGAGGAGGCGCGGTTGACGCAATAGAGGCAGTCGTAATTGCAGGCGTTGGTCAGCAGCACCTTGAGCAGCGAGATGCAGCGTCCGTCAGGCGCGTAGGAATGGCAGATGCCCATGCCCGGCGCGGTCGAGCCCATGCCCTTGCCGTCGCTGGAATCCCGCTTCTCGGTGCCGCTGGAGGCGCAGGACGCGTCGTACTTGGCGGCATCTGCCAAAATCTCGAGCTTGCGTTGCACGTCCATTCTTGAATCCCTTTGATTCCGCTCATGAATCCGACAGGGCACCAATTCGATTGACTCAAGGCGTCCCGTTAGCTTTATATTAGAACATATCATGAACAAATGAGCCAGCCGCTGGTTCTCTTTTCGAGAGCCATCGGCAATCACCTCTGAAGGAGCGGCGTATATGAGCGGCGCACGTATGAGCGCGCTTGCGACCTTGCGCGGCCAGATCGAGCGCATCGAGACGGCGGAGGTCGTGCATCAGCAGGATCGCGTCGCACTCGGCCACAGCGAGGTCGACAGCGCGTTGAAGGGCGGGCTCGCGCGCGCGGTGATCCACGAGGTGTTTTGCGAGGGCCGGCAGGGGACGGCCGCGACGGGCTTCGTGATGGGGCTCGCGGGGCGCGTGTCGGCACGCAAACCGCTGCTGTGGATACGGCAGGATTTTTCCGAGCTCGAGACCGGCGCGCTGTCGATGAGCGGGCTCGCCGAGATCGGCCTCGATCCGCGCCGCGTGGTGATGGTGCGCGCGGCCGATGTGGAGAGCGCGCTGCGCACCTCGGCCGATGCGCTCGCCTGCGATGCGCTGGGTGCGGTCGTGCTCGAGCTCTGGGGCGAGATCAGGCAGTTCGATCTGGTGGCGAGCCGCAAGCTGACGCTGGCCGCGCAAGGCTCCGGCGTCACCGGGCTGATGCTGCGGATGGCCGCGCAGCCGCTGCCGTCGACTGCGGAGACACGATGGATGCTGCGCGCGGCGCATTCGCCGCCGGGGGCGATGTGGAGTGCCTGGGGCGCGCCGCGCTTCGATGCCGAGCTCTTGCGCAATCGTCATGGCCCGTGTGGCCGGTGGATCATGGAATGGAAATGTGATGAGTGCCAGTTCTCTGAACCGTCGACGTATCCTCAGCCTGTGGCTGCCGCGCCTGCCTATCGACCGGATCCAGCGGTTCTTCAGCAGCGCCGGGTTGGGTAAAAGTAATAATGAGCCGAGCATCGTCGTCATCAAGGACAACAATGCACTGGTGATCCATGCGCTCGACGAGGCCGCCGAGCGCCTCGGCCTGCACATCGGTCAGCCGCTGGCGAATGCGCGGGCGATGTGCCCGGACCTGAAGGTGTTCGACGCCGATGTCGTGGCCGATGCGAAGACGCTCAGCGACATCGCGGACTGGTGCGACCGCTTTACGCCGCTGGTGGCGCTGGATGCGCCGCACGGGCTGTTTCTTGATATCACCGGCTGCGCGCATCTGTTCGGCGGAGAGGCCGCGCTGTTGCAGACGCTGGTCCGTGCCCTCGCTCGCCAGGGCTTTGCCGTCAGCGCGGCGATCGCCGGCACCTCGGTCTGCGCGCGTACGCTGACGCGGCAGGCCTCCGGCACCATCGTCGCCAATGGCGGGGAGGCGGCGGCGATCGACCGGTTTCCGGTATCAGCGCTCGGCGCGGGCGAGGCCATCACCACCGGCCTGCGCCGCGCCGGGCTGAAGACCATCGGCGATGTCGCATCGCGCAGCGCCTCCGAGATCACGGCGCGGTTCGGCGCACGGTTCTCCACACTGCTCGCGCATGCGCTGGGGCAGGGCGATGCGCCGATCAACCCGCGAAAGCCGCTGCCCGATTACATCGTCGAGAAACGTTTCGCCGAGCCGATCGCGACCGACACCATGATCGCGATGACGCTGTCCCGGCTCGCGGACACGCTGATCGCCTCCATGGAGAAGCAGGGCAAGGGCGCGCGGCGCCTGGAAGCCGCGTTCTTCCGCACCGACGGCGTGGTGCGCGCGATCATGGTCGAGACCGGGCGCCCGGTGACGCGAAGCGCCGTGATCGACCGGCTGTTTCGCGAACGCCTCGATGCGCTCGCCGATCCCCTCGATCCCGGTTTCGGCTTCGACATGGTGCGGCTGTCGGCAAGCCGCACCGAGATCGTGGTGCAGGAGCAGCGCGATCTCGACGCCCATGTTCACGACAATGACGAGCTCGCCGCGTTGATCGACCGCATCGCCGCGCGCATCGGCGGAAGGCGCGTCGTCGTCCACCTGCCGCAGGACACCCATATCCCCGAATGTGCGGTGCTGGCGGCGCCTGCCCAGCACCATCTCGCCGCCGCCATGCAGGCCGAGTGGCCGGCGCGGGCCGAGAGCGAGCCGCCGCTGCGCCCGCTCAGGCTGTTCGACAAGCCGGAGCCGATCAAGGTGCCGTTCGCGACCGTGCCCGACGGTCCGCCGCATCAATTCACCTGGCGCCGCGCGCTGCATGCGGTGGTGCGGGTGGAAGGGCCCGAGCGCATCGCGATGGAATGGTGGCGGCAGGACGGCAAGCAGCTGACGCGGGATTATTTCCGCATCGAGGATGCCGAAGGCCTGCGTTTCTGGATCTTTCGCGACGGTCTTTACGAGGGGGAGGTGTTCGACGGCGACGGCGAGCCCGCTTCTCCCGGCTGGTATGTGCACGGTCTCTTCGCATGAACGCTCCCGCTTATGCCGAGATCGGCATCACCACCAATTTCTCCTTCCTGCGCGGCGGCTCGGATCCGCGCGCTTACGTACATCAGGCCAGCAAGCTCGGCATTCCCGTGATCGGCATCGCCGATCACAATACGCTGGCCGGCGTGGTGCGCGCCTGGAGTGAGCTCGACAATGACAAGGTGCTGCACAAGCCCAAGCTCTTGATCGGTGCGCGCATCGTCTTCATCGACGGCACGCCCGACATTTTCGTCTACCCGCGCGACCGCGCCGCCTATGGCCGGCTGTGCCAGCTCCTCACCCGAGGCAAGCGCGGCGACGACATCACGCGGATCGAGAAGGGGGAATGCCGTCTCACCTTCGCCGATCTCCTGGAATTTTCGGAAGGCCAGCTCCTGGTCCTGACGCTGCCGCATCGCTTCGAGGCCGAGCGGGCGCTGGATGTTCTCGCCAAACTCAGGGCGAGCCGCGCCGAAGGCGTGTGGTTGGCGGCGAGCCTGATCTATCGCGGCGACGACCGCCGCCGCCTGGCGCGGCTCGACGATCTCGCCGCCAAGGCAAACGTGCCGCTGCTCGCGACCAACGAGGTGCTCTATCACGATCCCGGCCGCCGTCCGCTTCAGGACGTGCTGACCTGCATCCGGGAAAAGACCACCATTGAAGCTGTCGGACGAAAGCTCGAAGCCAATGCCGAGCGCTTCCTGAAGACGCCCCGCGAAATGGCGCGGCTGTTCCGCGATTTTCCCGAGGCGATCGCGGAGACCATGCGCTTTGCGGACAGGATCGACTTCACGCTCGACCAGCTCAAATACCAATATCCGGACGAGCCGGTGCCGCCGGGCAAGACCGCGCAGGGGCATCTGGAGGATCTGACCTGGGCGGGTGTCGACAAATACTTCGGCGGTATCGACAACATTGACGCAAAGCTGCGCGCCACCCTCAAGAAAGAGCTCGCGCTGATCGCCGAGCTGAAATACGCGCATTACTTCCTCACCGTGCATGACATCGTGCACTACGCGCGCAGCCAGAACATCCTGTGCCAGGGACGGGGATCGGCGGCGAACTCGGCCGTCTGCTACGTGCTCGGCATCACCTCGGTCGACCCCACCAAGGTCGATCTGCTGTTCGAGCGCTTCATCTCCAAGGAGCGCCTCGAGCCGCCCGACATCGATGTCGATTTCGAGCATTCGCGGCGCGAGGAGGTGATGCAATATGTCTATCGCCGCTACGGCCGCCACCGCGCTGCGATCATCGCCACCATCATCCATTACCGTCCGCGCAGCGCCATCCGCGACGTCGGCAAGGCGCTGGGCCTGACCGAGGACGTCACCGCCGCGCTCGCCGACACCGTCTGGGGCAGCTGGGGCAAGGGCCTCAACGACATGCAGGTCAGGCAGGCCGGGCTCGATCCCAACAATCCCATGATCAACCTCGCGGTCGAGCTTGCGACCGAGCTGATCGAATTCCCGCGACATCTCTCCCAGCATGTCGGCGGCTATGTGCTCACGCAGGACCGGCTCGACACCTATGTTCCCATCGGCAATGCCGCGATGGACGACCGCACCTTCATCGAATGGGACAAGGACGACGTCGACGCGCTCAACATGATGAAGGTCGACGTGCTCGCTCTGGGCATGCTGACCTGTATCAGAAAGTGTTTTGATCTGATCGCGGAGCACAAGGGGACGCGCTGGGTTCTGGCGAGCGTTCCGCAGGACGATCCCAAAGTTTACGACATGCTGTGTGACGGAGAGTCGCTCGGCGTGTTCCAGGTCGAGAGCCGCGCGCAGATGAACATGCTGCCGCGCCTGAAGCCGCGGACGTTCTACGATCTCGTCATCGAGGTCGCGATCGTGCGGCCCGGGCCGATCCAGGGCGACATGGTGCATCCTTACTTGAGGCGACGAAACGGCCTGGAAAAAGTCACTTATCCCTCGCCATCGCCTGAGCATGGTCCTGCAGACGAGCTCTACAAGGTGCTTCACAAGACGAAGGGCGTGCCTTTGTTTCAGGAACAGGCGATGCGCATTGCGATCGAGGCGGCAAGATTCACCTCCGAGGAGGCCAACGGCCTGCGCCGCTCGATGGCGACATTCCGCAATGTCGGCACCATCGGCCAATACGAGGAGAAGCTGATCGGCAACATGGTCGCGCGCGGCTACGATCCCAACTTCGCCAGAAGCTGTTTCGACCAGATCAAGGGCTTTGGCTCCTACGGTTTTCCCGAGAGCCACGCGGCAAGCTTTGCGCAGCTCGTCTACATCTCGTCATGGCTGAAGTACCATCACCCCGATGCGTTCTGCTGCGGCCTGCTGAACTCGCAGCCGATGGGCTTTTACGCGCCGGCGCAGATCGTCGGCGACGCCCGCAAGAACGGCGTCGAGGTGCGCGACATCGATGTCTCCTACAGCTTTGCGCAGAGCACGCTGGAGAATACCGATAAAAAATATTGCGCCGTGCGCCTCGGCTTCCGCCAGGTCGACGGTTTTCATTGGCTCGATCCGGATGAGGAGGAACTCAAGAGGCAGCAGGCGGAGCGGCAAGGCAAAGTCTATGTCACCCAGGAAGACTGGGCCGACCGCATCATCAAGGCGCGCACCCGCCACCCCTTTACTTCGCTCGAAGACTTTGCCCGCGACACCGGCCTGCCAAAGCGCGCGCTGATCCTGCTCGCGGATGCCGATGCGTTCCGCTCGCTCGGGCTCGATCGCCGCGAGGCGCTGTGGCAGGTGCGGCGGTTGCCTGACGACGTGCCGCTGCCGCTATTCGAAGCGGCGACCGCACGCGAGCAACCGGACGAGCACGCAAAGCCGCTGCCGGTGATGCCGCGCGCCGAGCAGGTGGTCGCGGACTACCAGACTATCCGCCTATCGCTGAAGGGCCATCCGATGGAATTTTTGCGCGAGATGTTTTCGCGTGAGCGTGTCGTCGCCTGCAAGGAGATCAGTCACGAAAACGAGCGGCGCCGCGTCCGCTGTGCCGGCGTGGTGCTGGTGCGGCAGCGGCCGGGCAGCGCCAGCGGCGTCGTGTTCATGACGCTGGAGGACGAAACCGGCATCGCCAATGTCGTGGTGTGGCCCAAAATCATGGAGCAGTACCGGAAAGAGGTGATGGGCGCGCGCCTGATCGAGGTGCAGGGCTACATTCAGAGCAGCCCGGAGAAGGTGACGCATCTGATCGCCCAGCGCATGATCGACCGTTCGCACGATCTGGTCGGTCTTGCCAACGATGCCCTGAGCCGCAAGCATCCGGTGCCGGCAGGCGCCTCGGTGGTCGAGCCCCTCAACGATGACCCCCGCGCCCATGCGGATATGCCGGCACAAAAAATCCGCCACCCCCGCAACGTCCGCATCCTGCCGCCGTCGCGGGATTTTCATTGAGGGTTATGCGCCTCCGGCAAAACTGCCGTAGGGTGGGCAAAGGCGCGTAAGCGCCGTGCCCACCTTCCTGAGGTTTGTCGGGAAAGTGGTGGGCACGCTTCGCTTTGCCCACCCTACGAAGTCTGCGATGAGGCCGCGTTTCCCTAAAAATTCACCCGGTTCGAGATCGCGCCGTCCACGACGAGATTGGAGCCCGTGGTGAACCCCGACACCGGGCTTGCCAGAAACACCGCCGCGCTTGCGATCTCCTGCGGCGTTGCCATGCGGCCGGTCGGATTGCGCTTCATCGCGTCGTTGTAACGCTCGGGCATGTTCTGCTCGATCATGTTCCAGACGCCGCCCTTGAAATAGACGGTGCCGGGCGAGACCACGTTGACGCGGATTTTCTTCTTGGCGTATTGCCGCGCCAATCCTTTGGCCATGTGGATCAGCGCGGCCTTGATCGGGCCGTAGGAGCTGGCGAGATCGGCCTGCGCCGCCGAGATCGAGGAGATGATGACGAAGGCGGCATCGCCACTTTTTTCGCCGCTGGCTTCGAGGAACGGCCGCGCGCCGTCGAACGCATGCACGGCGCCGAGCACGTCGAGCCGGAAGTTCTGCTCCCACGACGCCGCGTCGTGGCCCTGCGCCATCGCGCCGGCATTGGCGAACAGCAGGTCGACGCCGCCAAGCTCCTTTGCAGCGCTCTCGATCCAGGATTTCAGCGCCGCGCCGTCGGTGACATCGACCGGACCGCCGGTGGCGCGGATGCCGCTCGCTTTCAACTCGGCGACGGTCGCGGCCACCTGATCCGCGTTGCGCGCGCACACCGCGACATTGGCGCCTTCACCGGCCAGCGTCGCCGCAATCGCCCGCCCGATGCCGCGCGTTCCGCCGAGCACGATGGCGTTTTTTCCTTTGAGACCGAGATCCATTGTTTGGTTTTCCTTGTTGTTGGTCGCGCGGAGTGTAGTTGTTTAGGCGAGGATGTCGAATTCGTTCGCGGTGTCATACCCCGCGAAAGCGGGGTATCCAGTACGCTGTGACGTCTCGGCTCTATTACCAGCGCCTCTGGAATACTGGATCATCCGCTTTCGCGGATGATGACACCGCGCGTGATGGAGAACTCGCGCCGTCATTCCGGCGAGGCCCCCACCGGCGGGCCGCCGGGCGGGCGGTGCAGGAAGGTCAGCGAGGCGTAGGCGCCGGCCCAGGAGCCGATCGCCGCGAAAGCGACATAGAAGGCATTCTCCGTGTAGCTGATCACGGCGTAGGAGGAGAGCATGTACCAGACCGCGCTCCAGTTCGCGGCCGACATGCGCTTGCGCGCGATTACGGCCGAGGTGAACATGACATAGACTGCGTCGGTGGCCGCCGTTGCGATGAACACGGCGCCCGCGGTGAGGGGATCGATGGCGGCCATTGCATTCCTTTATGTGCTAATGGATGGTCGCAGAAAAACTAAGGGAGAGAAGCGGTCATGCAAAGCCCCGCCGGCATTCTCAGCGACATTTGGACCTCTGTCGGTGGCGACGGCGCCGCGCTCGAACATGTGCGGCTGACCGGTGAAGAACCGCAAATTCCGTCCTCGTTTCGCGTCGCCGTCGCCGGACAGACGACGATCGCTGCTGCGGGGCTCGCTGCAGCCGAAATCTGGCGGCTGCGCAGCGGAGAGGCGCAAGATGTCTCCGTCGACATGCGCCACGCCGTCGCCGAATGCCGCTCCGAGCGTTATCTGCGCCTCGACGACAAGCCGCCGCCGCCGGCCTGGGACGCGATCGCCGGCGTCTACAGGACCGGCGACAACCGCTTCGTCCGCTGCCACACCAATTTCCCACATCATCGCGATGCCGTCTGCAAGGTGCTGGGCTGCGAGCCCGAGCGGGAAAAAGTGCAGGCTGCGCTGATGCAGTGGAAGGGCGAGGATTTTGAAACCGCGGCCTATGCTGCGGGCGGCGTCGTTGCGTTGATGCGATCTCACGACGAATGGTCTGCGCTGCCACAGGCGCGCGCCCTCGCCGAACTGCCGCTGATCTCGATCGAGAAAATCGGCGATGCTCCGCCGAAGCCGTGGCCAAAGGGCGATCGTCCGCTCGCGGGCCTGCGTGTGCTCGATCTCTCCCGCGTCATCGCAGGCCCCGTTGCCGGCCGCACGCTCGCCGCGCACGGCGCCGACGTGCTGCTGGTCTCGGGGCCCGAGCTGCCCGCCATTCCCTGGCTCACCATCGACACCGGCCGCGGCAAGCTCACGACTTTCATCGAATTGAAGAGCGAATCGGGCAGGGCGCAGATGCGCGAGCTGCTGAAGGGCGCCGACATCTTCTCGCAAGGCTATCGTCCGCGCGCGCTTGCAGCCCTCGGCCTTTCACCGGAGGATGCGGCGGAGATCAATCCCGGCATCGTCTATGTCACGCTGTCGGCCTATGGTCACTCCGGTCCATGGGCCGAGCGGCGCGGCTTCGATTCACTGGTGCAGACCGCGACCGGCTTCAATCACGCCGAGGGGCAGGCCGCCGGCATCGACGGTCCGAAGGAGTTGCCGGCGCAGATGCTCGACCATGCTACCGGCTATCTGATGGCGTTCGGCGCGATGATGGCTAGGGCGCGCCAGGCGAGCGAAGGCGGCAGCTGGCACGTGCGCGTGTCGCTGGCGCAGACCGGGCGCTGGCTGTGGAATCTGGGCCGGCTCGACGGCGGTCTGAACACCCCGGATCTTACGGGCGAGGCCGTACATGCTGCGTTCATCGAGACCATGCCATCTGGCTTCGGCACGTTGAAGGCGGTGCGCCATGCGGCGCTGCTGTCGACAACGCCGGCAGGGTGGAGCCGTCCGGCGATGCCGCTCGGCAGTCATCCGGCACGATGGCCGGAGCAAAGCTGACGTGAAGCTGACGCATCGCAATATTTTAACGCAAACGGAAAGGCGTTCCTCGTTTTTTAGGTTGTTTGAAATCCCAATTCGGCACTATTAGCGCGACCGATAAGGCAGTCGTCTGCCGAGATCGTCGCAGACACGACCGGGCCCCATGGTAGTTGAAAATACCAAGCGATTGCAGGTGTTTACAAAACGACGGGTGATTTCATCCGTAGTTTTACTGGCACTCGCCGGCGCCGGTGCCTATGGCTTCGTCTATGCGGGGGCCAAGGAAAAGAAGCACTCCGAGCTTTCCAGTCAGTCGCGCAGGAATGCGCAGAACTTCACGCCGACGCCGTCCGAGTGGGCGACGCTGACGATCGAGCCGGTCAAGGCCAAGACCTTCCGGGCCGAATATGTCACCGAGGGCAAGGTCGCGGTCGACGAGGACCGCTCGACGCCGGTGTTCTCGCCCTATGCGGGCCGGGTGACCAAGCTGCTCGCCAAGCCGGGCGAGATGCTGAAGCAAGGTCAACCGCTGTTCACAATCGAGGCCGCCGACACCGTGCAGGCCCAGAACGATTTCATCGCGGCGATGACCGCGCAGAACAAGGCGAAGTCGGCGCTCGAGCTTTCCGACCTCCAGTTCAAGCGCGCCAAGGATCTCTACGAGGGCCGCGCCATTCCGCTGAAGGACTATCAGCAGGCGGAAGCGACCCAGGTCCAGGCGCAGAACGACATGCGCTCCTCGGGGACGGCGCTGGAGGCCGCGCGCAACAAGCTGCGCATCCTCGGCTTCACCGACGAGACCATCAAGGCATTCCTGGAGAAGGGCACGATCAATCCGGAGCTCACGATCTATTCGCCGATCTCCGGCACCGTCGTGCAGCGCAAGATCGGCCCGGGCCAGTACGTCAATTCCGGCGCCAGCGATCCGGTCTTCGTGGTCGGCGATCTCTCCACGGTCTGGCTCACCGCCTTCGTGCGCGAGAGTGATGCGGCCGCGGTGTGCATCGGGCAGGACATCACCGTCAACGTCATGGCGCTCCCGGGCCGTCCGCTCACCGCGAAGATCAACTATGTCGCCGCCGCGATTGATCCGACCACGCGCCGCCTGCTAGTCCGCGCCACCATCGACAACAAGGACGGGCTGCTCAAGCCCGAGATGTTCGCCAACGTCACGATCTATTCGGCCGGCGACCGTGCCGCGCCCGCGGTGCCGAAGCAATCGCTGATCTACGAAGGCGACCAGGTCCGCATCTGGGTTGCGCGCGAGGACAAGTCGGTCGAGCTGCGCCAGATCAAGATCGGCCTCATCAACGGCAACCTCGTCGAGGTCACCAGCAATTTGAAGCCCGGCGAGCAGATCGTCGTGAAGGGCAGCCTCTTCATCGACCGCGCGGCGTCCGGTAGCTGATCGACGACCCAAGAAAATTGAAGACCTGAATGGATCGTCTCGTCGCCCTTGCCGTCAACCGGCGCTTCCTGATGGTGGGCATGTTCGTCGCCGTGATCATCGGCGGCCTGATCGCGTTCAACCAGCTCAACATCGAGGCCTATCCCGACCCGACCCCGCCGATGGTCGACATCGTGACGCAGAGCCCCGGCCTGTCGGCGGAAGAGATCGAGCGCTACATCACGATTCCGATCGAGACCCAGGTCGCAGGTTTGAAGAACCTCACGACCATCCGCACCATCTCGCTGTACGGACTGTCCGACGTCAAACTCCAGTTCTCCTTCGCCTATACCTATGACGAAGCCTTGCAGCAGGTGCTGAACCGCCTGGCACAGCTTGCGCCGCTGCCGGGCAATGTGCAGCCGCAGATCTCGCCGCTGAGCCCGATCGGCGAAATCTTCCGTTATCGCCTCGTCGGTCCGCCGAACTACAGCGTGCTCGACCTCAAGACCATCCAGGACTGGATCCTCCAGCGCCGTTTCCGCGCCGTGCCCGGCGTGATCGACGTCACCGGCTGGGGCGGCAAGAGCAAGACCTACGAGCTCCAGGTCGATTTCAACAAGCTCGTCGCCAACGGCCTGACGCTGCCGCAACTGCTCCAGGCGGTCGGCAATGCGAACGTCAATGTCGGCGGCAACACCGTCAATATCGGCCAGCAATCGGCCGTGGTGCGCGGCGTCGGCCTGATCCGCTCGATCGACGACCTCGCCAACACCATGGTCTCGCAGACCAACGGCAATCCGGTGCTGGTCAAGGACGTCGCCACCGTCACCGTCGGCCAGAAGCCGCGTCTCGGCATCGCCGGCCTCGACGATTCCGACGACATCGTGCAGGGCATCGTTCTGATGCGCCGCGGCGAGCAGAGCTCGCCGACCATCAAGCGCGTCCACCAGCTCGTTCAGACCATCAACAACTCGAGCATCCTGCCGCCCGGCGTGCGCATCGAGCGCATCTACGACCGCGGCGACCTGATCGAGCTCACCACCCACACCGTGCTGCACAACATGGTGGTCGGCATTCTGCTGATCGTGCTGTTGCAGTGGATGTTCCTCGGCGATCTGCGCAGTGCGCTGATCGTCGGCGCCACCATTCCGTTCGCGCTGTTCTTCGCCGTGATCATCCTGGTGCTGCGCGGGGAATCGGCGAATTTGCTGTCGGTCGGCGCGATCGACTTCGGCCTGATCGTCGACGCCACCGTCATCATGGTGGAGGCGATCTTCCGGCGCCTGACGCAGACGACGCCGACGTCGGAATCCGAGCAGATGTCGCCGGAGACGCTGTTCGGCATGAAGAGCCATGCCATCCTCAGCGCCGCGGCCGACGTCTCGCGCTCGATCTTCTTTGCCGCCGCGATCATCATTGCGGCCTTCCTGCCGCTGTTCACGCTCTCTGGCGTCGAGGGCAACATCTTCGGGCCGATGGCGCGCACCTATGCCTACGCGCTTGCCGGCGGTTTGCTCGCCACCTTCACGGTGACGCCCGCGCTATCGGCGATCATCCTGCCCGCGCATGTCGAGGAGACCGAGACCAAGGTCATGCTGATCCTGCACCGGATCTACATGCCGGTGCTGAATTGGGCCGTCGCCAACCGCGGCATCATGCTCGGCGGCGCCGTCGGTCTCGTGCTGATGACGGTGGCGCTCAGCCGGCTGCTCGGCCTGGAATTCCTGCCCAAACTCGAAGAGGGCAATCTCTGGATCCGCGCCACGCTGCCGCCGACCATCTCGCTCCAGGAAGGCAATTCCTACGTCAACGAGATGCGCAAGGTGATCCGTGCCCGGCCCGAGGTCGAATCCGTGGTGTCGCAGCACGGCCGCCCCGACGACGGCACCGACGCCGCCGGTTTCTTCAACGCCGAATTCTTCGCGCCGCTGAAGCCCGCCAGCCAATGGCCCGGCACGCGTGACAAGGAAGAGCTGACCGCGCAACTGCTCAAGCAGCTCGACGACCGTTTCCCCGGGGTCGAGTTCAACTTCTCGCAATATCTCCAGGACAACGTCTCCGAGGCCGTCTCCGGCGTGAAGGGCGAGAACTCGATCAAGCTGTTCGGCAGCGATCTCCAGGCGCTCACCGACACCGCCAACAAGATCAAGTCGGTGCTGGCGACCGTGCAGGGCGTGACCGATCTTGCGGTCTTCACCTCGCTGGGACAGCCGACCGTCCAGATCGACATCGACCGCGCCAAGGCCGCGCGCTACGGGCTCGCGCCCGGCGACATCAACGCCACCATCAAGGTCGCGATCGGCGGCGATACCGCGGGCGATCTCTACGAGCCGGGCTCCGACCGTCACTTCCCGATCATCGTCCGCCTCGCGCCGGAATATCGCCGAAGCGCGGAAGCGATCCAGAATTTGCGCATCGGTGCGCCCGGGCCGAATGGTACCGTCACGCAGATTCCCTTGAGCGAGGTCGCCACGATCAGCCTCGTCTCCGGCGCCGCCTATATCTACCGCGAGCAGCAGGAGCGCTATCTGCCGATCAAGTTCTCGGTGCGCGAGCGCGACCTCGGCAGCGCGATCCGCGAAGCGCAGCAGAAGATCGCCGATCAGGTGCAGCTGCCGCCCGGCTCGCACATGGAATGGGTCGGCGAGTTCGGCAACCTCCAGGACGCGATCCGGCGGCTGTCGATCGTGGTGCCGATCTCGCTCGCGCTGATCGGCGTGCTGCTCTGGTTCAATTTCGGCTCGATGACCGACACCCTGCTCGCCATGAGCGTGATTCCGATGGCGATCTTCGGCGGCGTGCTCGGTCTCCTGAT
This sequence comes from Bradyrhizobium sp. CCGB20, assembly GCF_024199855.1. Classification (NCBI taxonomy): domain Bacteria; kingdom Pseudomonadati; phylum Pseudomonadota; class Alphaproteobacteria; order Hyphomicrobiales; family Nitrobacteraceae; genus Bradyrhizobium; species Bradyrhizobium sp. CCGB20. The sequence continues at coordinate 3,033,467 of NZ_JANADN010000001.1, forward strand.
TACCGGCACCGCCTTCAGCGTCTCCGCCGCGATCGGCTTCATCGCGCTGTTCGGCATCGCCGTGATGGACGGCATCATCATCCTGTCGCAGTTCAACCAGCTCATCGAAGAAGGCATGGACCGCGTGAGCGCGGTGATACGCACCGGCGAATTGCAGCTCCGGCCGGTGCTGATGACGTGCGTCGTCGCCGGCGTCGGCCTGCTGCCGGCGGCGCTGTCGGAAGGCATCGGCTCGCAGGTGCAGAAGCCGCTCGCCGTCGTCGTCGTCACCGGCATGATGCTCGCGCCGGTCGTGATCCTGGTGACCCTGCCGGTCCTGATCTCGTTCTTCTCGCGGCGCGCGCGCTGAGCGCGGGCGCCGCTGCGATTCAAAAACCGTAGAGCCGTGCCGGATTGTCGACCAGGATCTTCTTGCGCACATCCGCATCCGGCGCCCACACCGGAAGCTGGTTGAGCAGGCGACCGTCGTCGATCTGGTAGAACGGCGCGATGTCGGTGGCTTTGCGTCCCTCAACATGGCTTGAATCCGGATGCGGCCAGTCGGTGCCCCAGACGATGCGGTCGGCATTGGCCGCGATCAGCGCGCGGGCATAGGGAACCATGTCCTGATAGTCGGGCGCGAGCCTTGACGAGCGATAGGCTCCCGAAATCTTCACATAGGCCTTGCCGGATTTGACGAGCGCGACCAGGTCGGAAAATCCCGGCTGCTCCAGTCCGAGCGAAGCCTCGAGCCCGCCAAAGTGGTCGAACACGGCGGGCACCGGTGCGGCCAGCACGAGGTCCTTGATCGCCGAGATCATCGGCAGCGTCGTATAGAGCTGCACATGCCAGCCGCGCGCCTTCATGCGTTCGACCGCCGCGGTGAAGCGGGTCCGGCCGACATCGGGATCGTTGACGCCGTCGGTGGCGAGATTGATGCGGATGCCGCGGAAGCCGTCAGCCTGCATCGCATCAAGCGCGGCTTCCGTGGTCTTGTCGTCGATCACGGCCACCCCGCGCGCGGTGGCGCCGCGCGCCCTGATGCCGAACAGGCTGGAGGAATTGTCGGCGCCATAGACGCTCGGCGTCACGATCACCACGCGTTCGATATGCAGCGCCTTGTGCAGCGCCGCCATCTCTTCAGGGCTCGCCGGTCCCGGCGTATAGACGCGCCCCGCGAAGAACGGAAACTTTTCGACGTCGCCATGGATGTGGGTGTGGCAGTCGCAGGCGTGCAGCGGAACGTCGAAATTAACGGGCGTCGCGGGCTGCGACGCCCGCGCGAGGGCTTTGCTGGTCATGGGGACTCCGGCGGTAAGGGAGGCAAGCAGGACGCTGCGTCGGTTGAGATGGTTTCTCCCCCTGTTTGGTTCATTTGAGATCGGAGACAACAACATATCGATCGCGAAGTCACCCCATGTCAGTCGCCCGAAACTGCGCTACCTCGCGATCGAGATAGGGACTGCTCGGACAAGTTGCAATTTAGTGGCCGCGTCAAATATACTCCAGTCCTGGGGGCGAAGATGGGCGATTGGTATCTTTGGGATGGGAGCGAAAACAATGGCCCAATGGACTGGAGCGAGGTCGGCGATCGCATTCAGCGCCATTCCAATCCAGACCTGATCAGGGTTTGGCGGGATGGCTTGGTTGGTTGGAAGACGATTGCAGAGGCTTTGGCCGTAGTCGGCACCGGCTCGCTCGGGGCGGCCAAATTGGAACGCGCCGACGAAGCCCCGCAGTCACCAGTAAGTCGAAATATCGTGGCGAAACACTGGAAAGGCGAATTTCCGCTTGGCATTTCGTACTGGGTCGTCGGCTTAGGCAGCAACATTCTTGCCGGGGTCGTCATCGGTCTGTTGGGTGCCTTCACGCGAGGGTCACACAATCCAACCCGCATCTTCGTGTTCTATGTCTTGCTTTGGTCGTCCATCGCCTGTCTCTGCATCTGGCAATTCGTTGGTACTTGGCGATCCGCTCAACGTCGCAAGGGTGAACGTGCAGCGATGGGAAAGCGCGCGGTGTGGGCCTGGACCGCGCAATTCATGATCTGCCTCGGAGTCTTGAATGCCGTCGTTGTGTTTGTCAGAACGGCGATTCCGCAGATCGCAGAAGCGACGAGTATCGCGTTTATGGATGACCCGCGGATACCGTCCTACTCGATCAGGCTCCTGAACAACGGATCAGAAATTGAAATTTCCGGCGGTATCAAGTTTGGCCTCTCGACCGATTTTGAGAAGATTCTGAACGCGTCACCCGGCGTGGGGACAGTTCACCTGGACAGCATCGGCGGCCGAATTGGCGAGGGCGAGAGGCTGAGCGCCATCATCAAGAGCAGGGGCTTGGACACTTATGTCGAGGCCAATTGTATGTCCGCCTGCACCCTGGCATTCGTTGCCGGCCGTCAAAGAGTCCTGAAGAAGGGCGCCCAACTGGGTTTTCATCGGGCAGCCTTTGCCGGAGATGACGGGTTGGACGATAGCGCCGAGCGTTCGATCTACAAGGCAGCCGGAATAAGCAGTTCCTTCATAGAGCACGCTTTGGTGACGCGGAACGCGGACATGTGGAGCCCGTCAGAAGCGGAGTTGCTGTCGGCCCGCGTCGTGACCAGAATATCAAGTGGTGACGAATATGCGTTTGGCGGAACGGGCGGAAGGTTCACGCGAGACGATTGGGACAAGGTGCTTCAGAACTCTGCGTCAATGTACAGGGCGTTGAAGCAGGCTTACCCGCAGACGTACGACGAGATACTGGATATCGTCACGCAGGGCACGTCGAAAGGAATTGCACGAGCCGAGCTGACCGGGCAAGCTCGTGCCAAGGTGACCGAGATCATAGGGAAGCTGCTACCCTTGGCGGACGATTCCGTTTTGATCGATTTTGGAAAGCTTGTCATCGACCAGTACAGCGCAGTTCAGGCGCAGGACGGCGCAGCCTGCTATAGATATGCGTCGGGCCAACCGGATCAAAATCTCATCAAACTGATTCCGGCGCGCTTGGCCGAGCGCGAAGTGGAGTTGAACGCACGAATTATCATGTCGGCGCAAAAGCGCCCTGATCCTGTCAGCAACGATCGATCTTGGGAGAAGATCCGGGCAGGCCTTAATCTAAGGGGATATACGGACAATGACCTCGAATTGCTGAATGGTAAATCGGTCGGTGCCGCGGACTACGTGCGCTACTGCGACGTCGCAATAGCGTTGTATCGCGAGATCACGAGCCTCCCGCCGACGGAGGCTGCTGGCGTGCTTCGCGAATTCCTCTCCTGACGGGGCGGTTGTCGGCGCGCCGATGGCGCCGGGCTCGATCGCACCAAGGTAGGCGGTCGCGAAAGCCCGGATGCGGATATGGGGCGCGGACCTCTACTGCCCCGACGGGGTGCGCAGGCCGTGCCAGGCGTCGCGGACCTGCTGGTAGTGCACCTCGGGCAGATAGTCCGGCGTGTTGAGGCTCAGCGTCTTGACGTCGAGATGGCCGACCGCGCTGAGCAGCGTGTAGGAGGCGATCACGCGGTCGCGCAACGCGCCGATCAGGCGGGCCTTGGCCTGGATCAGATCGGCCTGCGAGTTGAGCACATCCACCGTCGTGCGCTGCCCGCCGGCGGCCTCGCGCTGCACGCCCTGGAGCGCGACGGTCGCCGCCTTCACCTCCGACTCGGAAGCGGAGACCGTGATCTTGGCGCCTTCATTGGCAACCCAGGCACTGGTCGCCGCCGTGCGCGCCTGGTTGCGCACCTGGTCGAGCACGAGCCGGCTCTGCGCCGTGATCTCCTTGGCCTGCCGGGTCTGCGCGGCGGCCTGTCCGCCGTCGTAGATCGGCGCGGTGACGTTGGCGACGATCGAGGCTTGGTCTTCGGCGAGGGTGCTCAGCGTCGGGTCGTTGCTGCGGCTCTTGCTGGCGCTGCCCTGGAGGCTGGCGCTCGGCAGCAGCGCGCCTTCGGCGATCCGGATATTGGTGGAGGCGACATCGACGTCGTAGCCCGCCGCCATCACCGCCGGATGCTGGCGGATCGCCATCGTCAGCGCATCCTCGCGGCTCTTCGGCAGATAGCGGTCGACGACTTCGGCGGCCCGCAGCTGCGACGGCGCATTGCCGATCACCTGCGCGTAGACTGCCTGACTCACCGCCAGCGCGACCTCTGCGGCGTTGAGATCGGCAAGGCCGCGATTGAGTCGCGCCTCGGCCTGGGCACTGTCGGTCGGCGTGACGTCGCCTGCGTTGAGGCGGCGCTGGGTGACGGCGAGCGTCTCGCGCAGGAAGGCGACGTTGGAACGTTGCGCCTCGACCAGCGACTGGTTGGCCAGCACATTGGTGTAGGCGGTGACCGCGTCGAGCAGCACGCCCTGGCCGACATTGCGCAGCGCCTCGCGGCCGGACTGCACCTGAAGTTCCGCGGCGCGTACGCTGTTGGCGGTGCGGAACCCGTTGAACAGGGTCTGCGTCACGGTGACGCCGATGACCCACGGTTTCAGATTGGCGGTCTGGATGGTGTTGTCGGGCAGCAGATTGCGCACCGATTGCAGGCCGGCGCTGAGGCTCGCCACGATCTGGGGGCGGTAGCCTGCGAGCGCCTGCGGCACGTTCTCGTCCGTGGCACGTTGCCGCGCACGTTCGGCATTGAGCTGCGGATTGGTCTGGTAGGCTTTTGCAAGCGCCTCCGGCAGGGCTTCCGCCCGTGCAGCGGAGGGCAGGGCGCAACAGAGCGCCAGCGTGGTCCATGTCGCAAGCACAGAACCTACGCCCGATCGATGCCGCGTCGTCACGCGACCAGCTCTGGCGCCACGCCCAATCATGTAATCCCGCTAAATCCCGGCTGTCCGCCCCCGCCGACGGTGGCCCTCTTAACTGTTTAACCAGCCGAGGTCCCGCAGGCAAACTGCCGCGGGGAAAACCCCCATCTATTCCGTGCTTGTTGCAGGTCCGTCACAGCGTTTCCGCAGGAGGGCGGCGGAGCCTTACACCAGCCTGACCATCCGCTGGCGTTAGCGGTTTTTGTTCACCGGCTTGCGCTTCTCGATGAACGCCGCCATGCCCTCGGAGCGGTCTTCCAGCGCGAAGGTCGCGTGGAACAGGTTGCGCTCGACGCTCATGCCTTCGGCGAGCGTGGTCTCGAAGGCGCGGTTGACCGCTTCCTTGGCCATGGCGACGGCGGGGCGCGACATCGAAGCGATCTTCTCGGCTGCGGCCATCACCTCGTCCATGAGCTTGTCAGCCGGCACGATGCGGCTGACGAGGCCGCTGCGCTCTGCTTCCGCTGCATCCATCATGCGGCCGGTGAGGCAGAGGTCCATCGCCTTCGACTTGCCGATCGCGCGGGTCAGGCGCTGGGTGCCGCCGATGCCGGGAATGGTGCCGAGCGTGATTTCGGGCTGGCCGAATTTCGCGGTATCGGCAGCGATGATGAAGTCGCACATCATGGCGAGCTCGCAGCCGCCGCCGAGCGCATAGCCCGCGACCGCGGCGATGGTCGGCTTGCGGCAGCGCGCGATGCGGTCGCCGCCGATCGCGGCAAAGTCCTCGGAGAACATGTCGATGAAGCCCTTCGGCTGCATCTCCTTGATGTCGGCGCCGGCGGCAAAGGCCTTCTCGCTGCCGGTCACGACGATGCAGCCGATGGCGTCATCGGCCTCGAGGTCGTCGACGGCCGCGGCGATCTCGCGGAAGACGCCGAAGGAGAGCGCGTTGAGCATCTTCGGCCGGTTCAGCTTGACGATGCCGACCGCGCCTTTGCTCTCGACGATGATGTGTTCGAACGTGCTCATGCTCCACCCACGCGTTTGATTGGGCGGGCAATGTGCCCGCTGGCGCGGTGGGCTTCAAGGGGGCCTAGAAGCCGTCGGAACGAGGCCATCCGGAACGCGCGGCGAAACGCGCGTTCCGGAGGAGGTCGCTCAGGCCAAGAATCGGGCCGGGAATCAGACCAGGAATCAGGCCATGAACATGCGTGCGGCAGAGGCCAGCGTCAGCAGGGCGCCGAAACCGATGAAGATCTTGCCGATCAGGGAGCTCTGGTCCCAGGCCGAGCTCTGGCTGCTCGCCATCACCGGTGCCGGCCGCGGCTGCGCGTCGGTTGCGGCGATCACCGCCTTCTGTGCCGGCGGATTGTCCGGCTGCAGGGCGCGGTCGAGGTCGTTGAGCTGATCGGGCGCCACCACCTGAGTTTCCTCATTCGGGGCGGCGGTATTATCGGCTGCTGCCTGAACGTTGCTGTTGGCGCGGCCGGTCATCGCGGAGGCGGCGGCAGCCGTCGGCGTATCGGCTGCGGCGATCTGCGCATTGGCGTTGGCGACTTGCGGCGGCATCTGGCTCGAGGCCGGCACGTCGTTGTCGGCTTTCGCCACGTCGGCCTTTGCCGCGCCGTCCTTCTTGTCGGCCTTGTCCTGGGATTGTTCTTGGGATTTCTGCGCCGCCTTGCCGCTGTCGCGGTGGCGCGACGCATGGCGCCGCTGCTTGCCCGGCTTGACCGTGTCGGCTTGCTTGGTCGCGCTGTCCGCATCGCTGGCTGAACTCGGCGCCGCCTGTGCAGCGCCTCCGGACAGCAAGAAAAGTCCGGCAAGAAGGATCAATGCCGCGTGTCCGCTGGCTTTCATCATGTTGACGATCTCCCCAATTCGGCCCGTCCCGGACCGAACAGAGACCCCGGGCCGTGACGGCAGCGGGGCAAAAAGTGGGAATCTTCGGGTTACACCGGGCAAAAGCGGGGCAAACCGCGCCCCCACGATCGGCCGCCGGGTGCGGACGGGACCGATCGGTGTTATGAGCCGTCGCGGGTTTTGCGGCCGCATCGCGTGGCGTGGCGAGGGGTTGATCACGAATTCGTGATCTTTCTGGCGCCGGCGTAACAAATTGAAAGAGCGGCCGAATTGCATGGTGAGGGCGCGCGTGCGCGGACGTGAGGACGAGTGGACCGGCCTGATGCGGTCGGCCATGGCGGGCGATGATGCGGCGTATCATCGCCTGTTGAAGGCGGTTACGCCTGTGCTGCGCGCCGCCGCGAGGCGGGGCCTGGCGCGGGCCGGGCAGCCTCCCGACCAGGCCGAGGATATCGTGCAGGAGATTCTGTTGGCGGTGCATCTGAAGCGGCACACCTGGGACAGCGAAGCCCCCTTCGCCCCGTGGCTGTTTGCGATCGCCCGCAACAAGCTGATCGACACGCTGCGTCGGCGGGGCAGGCGGATCTTCGTCAACATCGACGATTTCGCCGAGACGCTGCCGGGCGAGGCGCCGGAGGAGACGGCCTCGGCGGCCGAGGTCGCAACGCAGCTCGGCACGCTGCCGCAGCGCCAGCGCGACGTGTTGCAGTCGATCGCCGTCGACAGCGCTTCGATCAAGGACACGGCGTCAAAATATGCGATGAGCGAAGGCGCGGTGCGGGTCGCGCTGCATCGCGGACTTGCGGCGCTGACTGCCAAACTGCGGGACCGCTAGCCATGGATACCGATCAACTCATTCGCTCGCTCGCGGCCGACAACGCCCATCGCGCGCCGCGCGTCGGCGCCGTGCTGACGATGGCGCTGCTGGTGGCCGCGCCCCTTTCGATTTTGATCTTCGCGACGTTCCTCGGCGTGCGCGCCGACGTGATGAGCGCGATGCACAATCCGTTCTTCGACATGAAGTTCGCTGTCACGCTCTCGCTCGCGATCCCGGCGATCATCGTCAGCCTGCATCTGTCGCGGCCCGAAGCCCTGATGCGCGGCTGGGGCTGGCTGCTGCTGCTTCCCGTCGGCCTGCTCGCTGTTGCGATCGGCGGCGAGGCGATGATGGCCCCGGCGATGCCAATGACGATGCGGATGGTCGGCAAGAACTCCAGGGTGTGCCTGCTCGCGATCCCCGCGATGTCGCTGCCGCTGCTTGCAGGCGCGCTGTTCGGCCTGCGCCACGGCGCGCCGTCGCATCCCGCGCTCGCCGGTGCGCTCGCCGGCCTGCTGTCGGCCGGCATCGCCGCGACGCTCTACGCCTCGCACTGCACCGACGATTCGCCGCTGTTCGTCGCGACCTGGTACACGCTTGCGACGGCGCTCGTGACCGCGATCGGCGCTGCCGTGGGGTCAAGAGTCCTCCGGTATTGAAGACGCTCCGCGTAAATTGACGTCAAATATCCGCGACGAGCCGGGCTCGCCCATCGCGTCCGCATTCATGAACGACGCTAATAGGTTCATGCGCTCGTGAACGGCTAATCCCGGTCGCGTTGAGAAACTAACTTTGGTTGGACGACTTCTATCCAGAGCGTCGATGGACGCTGCTGTAGCGAGGGATATGCCCAACCATGCGAAAACCCAGCGCATTCGAAATGTCGCGGCGGAACCTTCTGATTGGAACCGCTACGACGGTCGCGATCGGAGCAAGCGCGCGAGCGGCCGGCGCTCAGAATTCCGCTGCCGGACTTCCGTTGCCGACCAACGAAGCCCCCGCGATGGCGACGGTATCCTTCAGTGTCAACGGCGAAGCCCGGGCGTTGAAGCTGGATACCAGGACCACGCTGCTCGATGCCCTGCGCGAACATCTCCATCTCACCGGCACGAAGAAGGGCTGCGATCACGGCCAGTGCGGCGCCTGTACCGTGATCGTCGGCGGGCAGCGCATCAATTCATGCCTGACATTGGCCGTGATGCATGAGGGCGACACTGTCACGACGATCGAGGGGCTTGGCACGCCGGAGCAGATGCATCCGATGCAGGCGGCCTTTGTCAAGCACGACGGCTTTCAGTGCGGCTATTGCACGCCGGGGCAGATCTGCTCGGCGGTATCCGTGATCCAGGAGATCAAGGCCGGAATTCCCAGCCACGTCACCGGCGATCTCAATGCGGCTCCGGAATTGACCAACGCCGAGCTGCGCGAGCGCATGAGCGGCAACATCTGCCGCTGTGGCGCCTATTCCAACATTGCCGAGGCGATCACCGAGGTTGCCGGGAGGCCCGCATGAAGTCGTTTACCTATGAGAAGGCGAATACGCCCGCGGCTGCCGCATCTGCGGCGGCGGGCAACGGCAATGCCAAATTCATTGCCGGCGGCACCAATCTGCTCGATCTGATGAAGCTCGAAATCGAGACGCCGTCCCATCTGATCGACGTCAATGGTCTGGGATTCGACAAGATCGAGCCGACGCCCGACGGCGGCCTTCGCATCGGCGCGCTCGTGCGCAACACGGCGCTGGCCGCCGATGCGCGTGTCCGGCGCGACTACGGCGTGCTGTCGCGCGCGCTGCTTGCCGGCGCCTCCGGGCAATTGCGCAACAAGGCGACCACCGCCGGCAATCTGCTGCAACGGACGCGTTGTCCCTATTTCTATGACACCAACCAGCCCTGCAACAAACGCAGCCCCGGTAGCGGCTGTGCCGCCATCGGCGGCGTGACCCGCCAGCATGCGGTCATCGGCGCGAGCGAGGCCTGCATCGCGACGCACCCGAGCGACATGGCGATCGCCATGCGCGCGCTCGATGCGACCGTGCAGACAGTTCGTCCGGATGGTTCGGTCAGGGATATCCCGATCGCCGATCTCCACCGGCTGCCGGGCGATACCCCGCACATCGAGACGACGCTCATCTCGGGCGAATTGATCACATCCGTGACGCTGCCGAAGCCGGTCGGCGGAACGCACATCTACCGCAAGGTCCGCGATCGCGCCTCTTACGCGTTCGCGCTGGTTTCGGTGGGAGCCATCGTCCAGCGCGACGGGACCGGCCGCGTTGCCGTCGGCGGTGTCGCGCACAAGCCGTGGCGGGTCGAGGCGGCCGAAGCCGAAATGCCGCATGGCGCCAAGGCCGTCGCCGCGCGCCTGCTCGAAGGTGCGAGGCCCACGAAGGAGAATGCATTCAAGCTCGCTCTGGTGGAGCGAACGCTCGGCGCGGTCCTGACCGAAGTGAAAGGCTGAGCCATGAAGTTCGACACGCCTGCGACCACCAACCCGATCGATCAGCTCAAGATCATCGGCCATGCCACCAGCCGGATCGACGGCCCGCTGAAGACCACGGGACGGGCGACCTATGCCTATGAGTGGCACGATAGTGCCGCGAAGCCTGCCTACGGCTACATCGTCGGCGCGGCCATCGCGAAGGGCCGGATCGCGTCGATGGATCTGTCGCGTGCCAAGGCCGCGCCCGGCGTCCTCGCGATCGTCACGGCCGAAAATGCCGGCAAGCTCGGCAAGGGTAATTACAACACGGCCAAGCTGCTCGGCGGGCCCGAGATCGACCATTATCACCAGGCCGTCGCGGTCGTCGTTGCTGAAACCTTCGAACAGGCCCGCGCCGCGGCCCAATTGGTCCAGGTCAATTACAGCGCGGCGAAGGGCGCCTTCGATCTGTCAGCAGGACGGGATGGCGCTGCCAAGCCGTCCAGTCGGGGTGAAGCGCCGCCCGACACCGCGGTTGGCGATTTTGCCGGCGCCTTCGCCGCGGCACCAGTGCAACTCGATGCGAGCTACACCACGCCGGACCAGGCCCATGCGATGATGGAGCCGCATGCCTCGATGGCGGCCTGGGAGGGCGATAAGCTCACGCTCTGGACCTCCAACCAGATGATTGCCTGGACCACCGGGGACGTTGCAAAGACGCTCGGTCTGCCCAAGGAAAACGTCCGGCTGATCTCGCCGTTCATCGGCGGCGGTTTTGGCGGAAAGCTGTTTCTCCGTTCCGACGCGGTGCTGGCGGCGCTCGGCGCGCGTGCCGCCAATCGTCCGGTCAAGGTGGCCATGCAGCGCCCCTTGATGTTCAACAACACGACGCATCGTCCGGCGACGATCCAGCGCATTCGCATCGGTGCTGGCAGGGACGGCAAGATCACAGCGATCGGACATGAGAGCTGGTCGGGCAATTTGCCGGAGGGCAGGCCGGAGACGGCGGTTCAGCAAACCCGTCTGCTCTATGCCGGCGAGAACCGGATGACGGCGATGCGTCTCGCCATGCTGGATCTGCCCGAGGGCAACGCCATGCGCGCGCCCGGCGAGGCACCGGGCATGATGGCGCTGGAGATCGCCATGGACGAGATGGCGGAACGGCTGGGGCTCGATCCCATTGAATTCCGCGCGCGCAACGACACCCAGGTCGATCCCGAGCATCCGAAGCGTCCCTTCTCGCAGCGGCAGCTCGTCGAATGCATGCGGATCGGTGCGGAGCGCTTCGGCTGGAACAAGCGACATGCCGAGCCCCGCAAGCAGCGCGACGGTCGCTGGCTGGTGGGGATGGGCATGGCCGCCGCGTTCCGCAACAACCTTCTGATGAAATCAGGCGCACGCGTTCGCCTCGACGGTCAGGGATTGGTGACCGTCGAGACCGACATGACCGATATCGGAACGGGCAGCTATACCATCATCGCCCAGACCGCTGCGGAGATGATGGGGGTGCCGCTGGAGAAGGTCGTCGTGCGTCTGGGCGACTCCAGCTTCCCGGTATCTGCCGGCTCCGGCGGACAGTTCGGCGCGAACAATTCGACCTCGGGCGTCTATGCCGCCTGCGTCAAGCTGCGCGAGGCCGTGGCGCAGAAGCTCGGCTTCAATTCCGCGGACGTTGCCTTCACGGATGGGCAGGTCACGTCGGGCAACCGCAGCGTTCCGTTGGGGCAGGCGGCATCCGACGGTGAGCTGAAAGCCGAGGATTCAATCGAGTATGGCGATCTCGCCAAGACGCATCAGCAATCGACGTTCGGCGCGCATTTCGTCGAGCTCGGCGTCGACGTCGCAACGGCGGAAATCCGCGTGCGTCGCATGCTTGCCGTCTGTGCCGCAGGTCGCATTCTCAATCCCAAGACGGCGCGCAGCCAGGTCATCGGCGCCATGACCATGGGGGTCGGTGCCGCGCTCATGGAAGAGCTCGTCGTGGACAAGCGCGCCGGCTTTTTCGTCAATCACGATCTGGCCGGCTACGAAGTCCCGGTTCATGCCGACATTCCGCATCAGGACACGATCTTCCTGGATGAGACGGATCCGATGTCCTCGCCAATGAAGGCCAAGGGCATCGCCGAGCTCGGGATATGCGGCGTCGCTGCGGCGTTGGCCAACGCCATCTACAATGCGACCGGCATACGGGTGCGCGACTATCCGATCACGCTCGACAAGCTGCTGGATCACATGCCCGACGCTTGACGTCGTCTGCGCCGGCTTCACGCCGCCGGCGTCGCGCTCTGCATGCGGTGGAAGCGCAGAACCTGCTGGGCGGTCGAGCTGCGCAGGGCCTCGTAGGTATCGCGCAGCGTCAGCATGTCGGTCTGCGAGCCGCCTGCGAGCTTCTCGCGCATGGCGATGATCGCGCGCACGGTCGGCCATTGCATGCCCGCGACTTTGGCGAGGATCATCACGCCCTCTGTGCGGCTCTCGATCATCATGTTCTCGGCGGTCTCGACCGCGACGCCCGCGAGCGCCGCAAGTCCCGCATTGGTCTCGTCGAACTTGCCCTGCTCGGCGAAAGCGGTGACCTGGGACTCGTTGAGCCGGCCGTCCTCGTGCAGCGACCGCACCAGCGCGCGCGCCATTTCGGTCTGCCTGGTCATGGCGGCGGCGCGGACCCGCTGGGCCGCTTCCTGGACCACGCTGGACACTTCGTCCGCGAGCCCGGGATGGGCGGCCTCGAGCTTCCTGCGGACGCTCAGGGACGCCTTTGCGACCAGCTTTAGGTAGTGATGGCGCGGCAGGTTGGGCCGCAGGCCGATGCAGGTGGCGAGGTCATCGTCGCGTTCGGCGCGCGTGACGAGATCGGCGAGACTTCCCTCGGAGAGCTGCGCGCCCGGATTGCTGACGGTCGATTGCACCACGTCCTCGTTGCCGCGCGTCACCAGCACGTCGGTCAGTGCTTCCGACAGCACCCGCCGCAGCGAGATCGCCTTGAGATGCGCCTGGCTCCTGGTGCGCGCGATCTCGATCAGGGTCGCCTCGTCCAGCCGCTCCGATTTCGAGAGCACGGGGCCGGAGACCTCGATCACCTCGTCGAGCGCGAGCGTGCGGATGATTTTGGGCGGCGCAGCGGCGATCGGGGCGAGCCGGTCGGCAAGCAGCGCCCGGGCCGAGGTCTCGATCTGCTCGATCAGGCACTGGAACACGTCGTCGAACACCCTGGTGTGCTCGTCGGAATAATCCACCGCGTTGTTGATGAAGAGATCGGTGACGCGGCGCAGGGTCTCGACCCGGCGCGCGACGGTGCCGTGCGAGAGCGCGGCCTGCAATTCCTCCAGCAGATTCTCGGATGGTTTTTCGGATCTGGATCTCATTGCCCTGTCCTGGAGCGTTTGGCCCGGCGGTGGATTCTCACGCGCCGGAGGAAATGGATTGGTCAGTTCGATGCAATTCGGTTGCGCCCTTGCGCCTTGGCGGAATAAAGCGCGCTGTCGGCGCGTGCGAGAAATGTGTCGGCAGTATCAGCGTCATGGAGCGTCACGACGCCCGCGGAAATCGTTACCCGCATGCCGGGGGAAAATGCGCTCCAGTCGAGATCGGCGACGATGCCGCGCAGCCGATCGAGCATGCGTGCCGCCGCGCCGCCGTCGGTGCCCGGCAGCAGCAGTAAAAATTCCTCGCCGCCATAGCGGCCGAAACAGTCGGCCGGGCGGATATTCGCAAAAACGGTGATGGCGAAGGTGCGCAGCACCTCGTCGCCGACGGGGTGGCCGTGGGCGTCGTTGATGCGCTTGAACCAGTCGAGGTCGATCAGCGCGATGGCGCAAGGTGCGGACGCCTGCCGCGACTTTTCGATTTCTGCGTCGAGCAGCCGCATGATGCAGCGACGGTTGTAGGAGCCGGTGAGCTCGTCGAGCTCGGCGAGCTCCTCGATGCGCCGATAGGCATCCTGCAATTCGATGCTCCGGCGATACAGCACCTTGCGCAGTGTTGCACCGAACAGGCCCAGGAAGGCGCACTGGCCGATCACCAGCACGAAGCAAAGCATCGAGGCGGTCCGCTGCAGCTTCGTGGCGACCGGCATGCCGATCGGCAGGTCGGAGGCGAGGAAGACGGCAGCAAGGCAGGTCGTCGCGATCGCCCAGGTGAACATCGCCTGCGCCGAGGTCATGCGCAGCGAGCCGAAGGCGAAGATCAGGAACAGCACGCTGATGAAGGCGACGCCGATGGTCGGCACCGACACCAGGAAGATGAACTGCAGCGCCATGTGCGCCGAGATCTGGAAGACGGTGAGATAGTGGTCGCTGTGGCCGTCGCCGACGCCGGCTTCCGACATCACGACGAAGATGCCGATGATCGTCAGGCCGCCGATCCAGAACAGCGATGGAACGTTCATCCCGACGGCGCCGTCATGGGCATAGAGCAGCAGCACGAAGGCGCCGAGCGAGTAGCTTGCGACCTGGCCGATATACATCTGCCGGCGTTGCCGGGCCCGGCGCGCCCGCACTTCGGGCGCAGCCGCGTCGGGCATGAGAACGAGATCCGCGACCTCAGCGGCATTCCTTTCGGGTAAGGTCGTCGCGGCCGTGCTCATTGTCCCGCCAATGGTGGATGTCAGCCCAAAAATCTACGTGGCAAGCCTTTAGGTTTGGTATCCTTCGAAACCGAATCCAAACGGTGCAGCGCGAAACAGGGTGATAGCGGCCGGGGGGAGAATTTGCCGGCGATTAGGCATTGTTGGCGACGCCGTCGAGCCAAAGCGCGGCTTGGTGAGACATACGTCGTGCAGGGCTGCTAAGGTTCCACCATGTCGGGCCGTCGACGCCGAACGGCGTTGCGCAGGAAAGTGCACCATTACTATGTTACCGTTCTTGAGCGAGGCGGCCAACCGCCGCGGGTGGCAAAAGGAAAATTCACGTATGTGGGGTAGATCACAGAGGCCCCCGTGGGACTGCGGTAAGTTGAAGAATTTCGCCCCTCCCGTCGAACCCTCTGCCGCGTCGACCCGACCAACTTTGCGAGACGGGCATTGAGCGTGACACAGGCGGCTTCGGACGAGGTCCTGATCGCCAGGATCGCCCAAGGTGACCGACTCGCCATGCAGGTGCTGTACGGGCGGCACCACGTCAGGGTTTACAGGTTCGGTCTGAGGCTCGTGCGAGACGAGCAGGCGGCGGAAGACCTCATCAGCGAGGTGTTTCTCGACGTCTGGCGTCAAGCCGGCAAGTTTGAGGGCCGATCCGCCGTTTCCACCTGGCTGCTGGCAATCACCCGATTCAAGGCCCTGTCTGCGCTCCGGCGCAGGAAGGATTTTGAGTTGGACGAAGACGCCGCGAACGCGATTGAGGATACGTCCGACAATCCGGAAACGGTGGTGCAGAAGAAGGATACCAGTGAAGCGTTGCGGGAGTGTCTGACGGGCCTCACGCCGGAACACCGGGAAATCGTCGATCTCGTCTACTACCACGAGAAGTCCGTGGAAGAAGTGGCTGAGATCGTCGGCATTCCGGAGAACACTGTGAAGACGCGCCTGTTCTATGCGCGCAAGAAACTGGCCGAACTGCTGAAGGCAGCCGGCGTTGAGCGAGGCTGGCCATGATGGCATTGAGCAAGAAGATGCTGGAGCAAGAGCCCAGTGAAATTGAACTCCTGCTGCCCTGGCACGCCGCCGGCACGCTGAGCGCGCGCGATGCCCGCCGCGTCGAGGAGGCGCTGGCGCGTGATCCGGAGCTCGCAAAGCAGTATTCCGCAATCCGCGGCGAGTACGAAGAGACCATCCATCT
Organism: Bradyrhizobium sp. CCGB20; assembly: GCF_024199855.1. Taxonomy (NCBI): domain Bacteria; kingdom Pseudomonadati; phylum Pseudomonadota; class Alphaproteobacteria; order Hyphomicrobiales; family Nitrobacteraceae; genus Bradyrhizobium; species Bradyrhizobium sp. CCGB20. The sequence continues at coordinate 3,049,048 of NZ_JANADN010000001.1, forward strand.
GAACGAGACCCTGGGTGCTCCGTCGGCGCGCGCGATGCAGAGGCTGTTCGCCGCGATCGACGCCGAGCCGGCGCGGGCCGCCACGTCGCTGCCGCTCTCGGCGCGCATCGCGACGTTCTTCTCGAGCCTGTCACCGCGCACGCTGGCCTGGTCGGCAAGCCTGGGTGCCATCGCGCTGCTGCTGCAGGCCGGCATCATCGGCGCCGTGCTGATGAAGACCCAGACCGCGACCTACGAGACCGCTTCGCTGTCCGTCGGCGCGCCGATCACGCGCGAGCTTGGAGCCACCGCTGCGCCTGCGCGCGCGCTGGTGCGCTTCACGCCCGAAGCACGCGTCGCCGACATCACCGCGCTGCTCGACAGCTACCAGGCGTCGATCATCGGCGATGCCAAGGGCGGCATGTTCCGTCTCCAGTTCGACAAGGCGATGAGCCAGGACGAGCTCGCCTCCCTGCTCGGCAGGATGCAGCGCGAGAAGTTCGTGAACCTCGCCGTCGCGGCGCCTTAAACGCGCCGCTGCACCGATGACGCGCAAGTCCGAGAGTGCGGTAAGCGGGAGGATCTACGCTTCGTCGGTCGGCGCTGCGCTCCTGCTCGCCGCCGGCCTCGGCGTCGAGGTTGCGCAGGCCCAGGCGATCATGCGCACGCCGACCATCAGCGTCCCCACGCGCACGCCCACCATCTCCCCCAGCATCGCCGCGCGCGTCAGCCCGGGCGTCGGAGCGCGGGCGGCCGCAGTCGCCCCTGGCCCGCGAGCCATTCCTGCGATCCCGCACACGATCACGGCGCGGAGGGCACCGACGCCGGTCCTGCCCTACGCACGCTATTCGCCGAACCTCTACCCGGCCTGCACCGCCGCGTATCGCGACGCCGACGGCGAATGCCTGGCGCAGCCGAGCGCCGGCGGCGACGGCGCGGGCAAGTCTGGCAGGAAGAGCGCAGGGAAGGGGAAGGGCAACAGCACGCCTGCCGCCGTCGCCTTGCGCAGCTTCGCCAATGAATTCGTGGCCGAGATCGACGGCGCGCTGTCGGTGGCTGAAGCCGACGAACTTGCGCGTCGCCACGGCCTCACGCGCGTGGCCTCCGAGAATTTCCCCTTGATCGGGGCGACGTTCGGCCTGTTCCGCATCACCGATGGCCGGCCCTCCGAGACGGTGCGGCGCGAGTTCGCCGCCGATGGCAGCGTGCGCTCGCTCCAGCCGAACTACCGCTACGTGCTTCAGGACCAGAAATCGTCCGTGCCAACCGAGGGCGATCCTGCGCAATACGCACTGACGAAACTTCGCCTGCCGCAGGCGCATACGCTGGCGCACGGCGCCAACGTGACGGTTGCCGTGATCGACTCCGGCATCGACGCCCATCATCCCGAGCTCGCGCATTCGATCGCCGACAATTTTGATGCGCTCGGCAGCACCGAGGGCCCGCACGTCCACGGCACCGGCATTGCCGGCGTCATCGTGGCGCATGCCAAGCTGATGGGCAGCGCGCCCGAAGCGCGCATCATCGCCATCCGCGCCTTTGGCGGCACGACGGGCGGAGCCCAGAGCTCGTCCTACATCATCCTGCGTTCGCTGAATTACGCCGCCGAGCACGGCGCGCAGATCGTCAATATGAGCTTTGCCGGTCCAAAGGACGCCGTGATCGAACGCGCCATCGCGGCGACCGCCGCGCGCGGGCTGGTGCTGATCGCGGCCGCCGGCAATGCCGGCGCGAAATCGCCGCCGCTCTATCCGGCCGCCAATCCCAACGTGATCGCGGTCAGCGCGACCGACCAGCAGGACAGGCTGTTCGCCGCGTCCAACCGCGGCAATTATGTCGCGCTGGCAGCGCCGGGGGTCGACATCTTCCTGCCGGCGCCTGACGGCAAATACCAGATGACCTCGGGAACCTCGTTCTCGGCCGCCTATGTCTCCGGCGTCGCCGCGCTGCTGCTCGAGCGCAACTACGCGCTGAAGCCGGAAGCGCTGCGCATGACGCTGGCGAAGACCGCGCGCGACCTCGGTTCACCCGGTCGTGATGATCTCTTCGGTGACGGCCAGGCCGATGCGTTTGCCGCAGTCACGGCCGTTCCCGCCGACGGCGCGACGCCGGTTGCCGCGGCGTCCGGTACAACAAAACGTGAAGATGCCGAGAAGCGTCGCGAAGAGCCCGCCATCCGCGCGATCGAGCAACCTTCGCTGTCGAGCGCCGACGATAAATCCACGGTTTCTCAGACGGATAGGCCGGCGACCCGATAGCGGCTGCGACAAAGATGCACGCAGGCCGAAGCTCAAAAAATCAAACGCCGCAATTGAACGTTCAGCGCGCTGCCACGACCAAAATATGTGGGAGCGGTCATCCCTCCCCATAAGTCATATCAGGCGCGAGCGCCCATCCACCCCAAGCGCCCATATGGCTCGACCCGTCCGGTTGTCCCCCCGGACGGGTCTTTTCTTTTGGGGCTCTGATTTCTCGAACCGCTGCGCACGATCAGCTTCCGGTTGAGCGATCGTGGCTGCGCCCATGGGCAGCGCCGGCGGGACGCCCCGCAAGCCGGTTATGCTTGTGCGAAGCTTGACTCGAAAACACAGCAAATATCCGCACGACTACGGACTTTGATGACGACCGCCGTGTCGTTGCTGGACAAGTCAAAACTTTTCCACAAAATATTCATGTCGCGTCTAAATTGATTCGTGTGCGTTGCGTCGCGTCCGTATTTTCTCCTGACGGGCTGATTTATGACACATCGCCAAGAGGTCGTTCGCGCCGCGGCCGGGGGCCGCGCGATTGCTGCACGATGGTGCGCTCTCGCCGAGCAGAGGCTGGAACATCTCTCCGAAATGTTCGAGACCGGACGCTGGCGCCGCTATCACTCCGAGATCGCATTTCTCGAGAACATCCAGGAAGCCAAGCGCGCCGTCCAGACCTGGCGCGCGCTCGCAACCGGCGGGGACGTTGCCGCGGCGGCCGCGAGCGTCTCGCCCGCCTTCGGCTGGTCGCCCGCGACCATGCCCCGCGTCTTTCCGCGGGAGGCGCAGACCGTGCAGCCGAAGGCTGTCCATATCTCCCCCGAGACCGCCGTGCCGGTCAGGCTTGAGCCCAAGCCGGGCATCCTTGCCGAAATCACCGAAGCCCCGCTCGTGCCGCTGGCCCCGGTCGCACCGATCCCGACGCCTGCTGCGGTGGCATTGTTCACGGCACCCGCCGACGTCGTACCGCTCAAGGCTCCCGCCGCGAGACCGCCGGTCGCCGCGCCCGTCGTCAGGCCTCCGCTCGCCGTCCCTGCGGCAATGGCACCGCGCACCGCGCCTGCTGTGAGGCCTCCGCTCAGCGCGCCTGCAATCGCTACGCTCCTGCCGCAGTTCGTCCCGCCGGCCGCCGAAATCGTCGCGGCCCCCGAACGCGTCGTCGAATTCACCTTCAGCCTCGACGGCCTGGAAGCGAAGTACCCGCTGCTGCGGAACGCGTTCTAGCTCTCCAGGGCAGGGCTCGCGCCCAACATTCGCTGTCGTCCTGGCGAACGCCAGGGCCATACCGGAATCTCTCGATCAGGCGACGCGGCTGGTCCCGCACGCATGGCCACCTACCGCCGCACCGCGTTCCCGCCGATCACCACTTGCGCAAAGCGCTGGGCCCCCTCCGCCGACAGATCCGACGTCACCGCCCGGGCGTGATCGAGCCCGACCACGGCGCCGCGCGGGGTTTCCGAGATCATGTTGTTGTTGACGAGCGCGGTGCCCGCGCCGGGAACCACGGAGACGCCGACGCCGGCGAGCGCCTTGCGGATCACGTTGCCGGTGATCGCGACGTCGCGCAGATATTTGCCCCAGCCCGCGACGATGCCGTAGGACGGCGCGTTCTCGATCACGTTACCGGTCACCGATGTGTCAGCCTCGATATAGATGCCGACGCCGGCATCGTCGTCGGGGGCGGTGCCGATGGGGCGCTTCGGGATCAGATTGCGGATGATGTTGCCCTGGACCACCGCGATGCGGCCGCCCTCGTTGAAATTGCAGACGGAGACGCCGACGGCGGCGCCGTCCACCGTGTTGTTGGCGATCACCGCAGCCTCGAACGCAAACTCGGAATAGAGCGCGACCTCGCGCACATCGCTGACGCTGTTGCCTGATATGTGGATGTTCGAGGCCGAATTGCCGCGCACCGCAGAGTAGTCGCAGTTCCTGATGCGGTTGCCGCGCACGATCACGTTGCCGGCGCGGAAGGCGTTGATGGCGTTGCCGTACTGGCCGGAGCCGCCGGGGCCGGCCTTGATGTCCTCGATGCGGTTATCGTTGACCAGCGTGCCGTCGTCACCGATCGCGGTGCGCAGGATCTCGATGCCGTTGTCGTTGGTGCCGATGATGGTATTGCGGGAAACGCTGAGGCCTCTGGCGTCGAACGAGACGACCGCCGTCACCGCGATATTCGTGAAGATGTTGCCGGAGATGTCGCCGGACACCTGCTCGAGCCAGATGCCGCTGCCGCCGGAGCCGGTGATCTCGCAATCGGTGATGCGGACGTCACGCCCGCCGAGGACATGGATCAGTCCGCGCCGCGTCGGCAACGGAATGCCGCCGCCGTCGAAGGTGAGGCCAGTGAGGCCGATCGTATCAGAGCCGTCGCTCTGGATCGCCGCGGCGCCGCCGGTGAAGACGAATTTTGTCGCGCCGCGCACGCCGATCAGCTGCGCGCCATTCGGCAACCGCAGCAATCCGCTGCGATACACGCCCGGCGGCAGTGCCAGCGGCACCTGTGCCCGCGCAGCCTCGTCGATGGCGCGCTGGAGCACGCGCGTCTGATCCTCACTGGCGCCGGGCCGCACGCCATATTGGGTGGCATCGCGGCCGAGCAGGGACGTCAGCGGCGCCGCGCGCGCGGCGTCGGCGGGCATGGCGAGCGCACCCGCGATACTGGCGGTCGAAGCTCCGATGAGGTGTCGGCGATTGAGGTCCATGACGCGTCCTCCGGCGGACGCGGGGGTCCGCGACCGACTAGGTAGCGCAGGGCGGCAGGCCTCGCGGGGATTGTTCGCGGTAGGGTTAAATGTTTACCGCAAAGACGGTGTCGTAGGGTGGGCAAAGCGAAGCGTGCCCACCATTCTCGCCATGAATGCCGACAGACGGTGGGCACGGCGCAAGGGCGCCTTTGCCCACCCTACGAAGCCGGCGTATTCCGCCGCTTCCTTGCCAAACCCACGATCTCCATGAGCATTGCTTCCCCCGCATCCACCAGTTCCTCCAGCGTGATCCGCGGCGCACCCTTCCGCCGTACCGCGCCGCTGCGTGCAAGCAGGGGAATGTGGATGAACGCCGCAAGCTGCGGTCCGCCGGCCCTCACGTTCTCGATCGCACGCCAGCTCAGATAGTTACAGAGATAGGCGCCGGCATCGCGCGAGGCGCGCGCGTCGACGCCGGTGAGGCGTGCGGCGCGCAACAGCCTTGCCGTGTGCGGACCGAACATCATCGCGTCCGCATGGCCCGCGATGCCGCGCTTGCTCGAACGCGTGTTGGCGGCATCGGGCCAGAGCATGGTGACGGCATTGCGCGCGCGCGTCTCGATGCGCAGGTAAGGCGTGCGGGAGGCGAGACCGAACATCAGCAGCGCATCCGGCTTCTCTTTCGCAAGCACCTCAGGCAATTGCCGGTCGACCGCGGCATAGGTGACCGGAAAGATGTGGCTGGAGATCGCGACATCGTCGAGCGCCGGTCGGCGCAGCTGCGCCAGCCGCGCGACCAGGGGCTGGGTCGGGTTATAGGGCGCGCCGGGGAACGACCCGAAGCCGGTGAGGAGAATGCGGAGTTTTTCGCTCATTGCAGCAACTCCAGAATTTTCTCCGCGGCGAGTGCCGGCGTGAGATGGCCGTCGGCGACTTCAGCCTCGATCTTCCTGACCTTCGCGCGCACCGACGCCTCGCTGCGCAGCCGCGCCAGCATGCGCTGCTCCAGCATCGACCACATCCATTTCACCTGCTGCTCGCGCCGGCGCGCAGCAAAATCGCCGGATGCATTCATCGCCTTGCGGTGATCGACAATCTTCTGCCAGATCTTTGCAATGCCGTCGCCCGTCAGCGCCGAATAGGTCTCGACCGGCGGATGCCAATGCTCGGACCGCGGCGCCAAAATATGCAGCGCGCCGCGATAGTCGGCTGCGGTGATGTTGGCGCGCTTGAGATTGTCGCCGTCGGCCTTGTTGATCGCGATCATGTCGGCGAGCTCGACCAGGCCCTTCTTGATGCCCTGCAATTCGTCGCCGCCGCCCGGCAGCATCAGCGCGAGGAAGAAGTCGGTCATGTCGCAGACCGCGGTTTCGGACTGGCCGATGCCGACGGTCTCGACCAGCACGACGTCGAAGCCGGCAGCCTCGCACAGCAGCATCGCCTCGCGCGTCTTGGCCGCGACGCCGCCGAGCGTGCCCGAGGACGGCGAGGGACGGATGAAGGCATCGTCCGAGGCCGACAGCCGCGCCATCCGCGTCTTGTCGCCGAGGATCGAGCCGCCGCTGCGCGCCGAGGACGGATCGACCGCGAGCACCGCGACCTTGTTGCCTTGCTCGATCAGATAGCTGCCGAGCACATCGATGGTGGTGGATTTCCCGACGCCTGGCGATCCCGTGATGCCGACCCGAAACGCCTTGCCGGTGTCGGGCAGCAGCGTCTGCACCAGCTCGCGCGCCAGCGCCTGATGGTCGCCGCGCCGGCTTTCCACCAGCGTAATGGCCCGCGCCAGCGCCGCGCGGCTGCCGGCGCGCAAGTCACGGGCAAGGGTCTTGATGTCGAGCGAGGCTTTCTTCTCAGTCATGCCCTGCTTTACAACGCCGAGGGGAGGCAGGCGAGGGCCGCTCGCCCGATATCACCTGCCCGTTGCCGCCGCCGTCTGCGCCGGCTTCACCTTGCGCCAGACCCAGACCATCACCGGCCAGAGCAGCGCGCCGATCGCCATCGCGGCGAGGATGGCGGCGACCGGCCGCTCGAAGAACGGCAGGATGCTGCCGTCGGACTTGATCAGCGACGTCACGAACGCCTGCTCGACCATGGTGCCCATGACGATGCCGAGCACCATCGCGGCCACCGGATAGCCGTTGGCCTCCATCACATAGCCGATCACGCCGAAGGCGGCGACGGTGACGACGCCGAACATGTTGTTGCCGATCGCGAACGAGCCGACCGCGCAGCACAGCATGATGATCGGCATCACGGTGGAGCGCGGCGCCAGCAGGATGTAGGCGGCGACGCGGATCATGGCGATGCCGAGCGGGATCATCAGGATGTTCGCGATGATGAACATCAAATAGATCGCATACATGCTCGACGCCTTCTCGGTGAACAGCGTCGGGCCGGGATTGAGCCCCTTCATGTAGAGCACGCCGATCGCGATCGCGGCGATGGTGTCGCCGGGGATGCCGAACAGCAGCGAGGGCACCCAGCCCGAGGCGATGCTGGCGTTGTTGCTGGCGCCGGCCTCGACCAGGCCCTCGACATGGCCGGTGCCGAATTTCTCCGGCTCCTTGGAGAAGCGCTTCGACATCGCGTAGGAGACCCAGGCGGCCATGTCGGCGCCGGCCCCGGGCAGCACGCCGATGATGATGCCGATGATGTTCCCGCGCGTCATCTGCCAGTGATACTTCTTGGTGAGCCTCCACTGGCCGGCCATGATGCTTCCGAATTTTCGCCGCGGCAGCGGCGGCGGCTCGGGCGTCAGCATCGCGCGCATCACCTGTGCCACCGCGAACACCCCGACCAGCGCCGGGATCGGCTCGATGCCGCCGAACAGGTCGGTGATGCCGAAGGTGAAGCGCGGCACGCCGCCGGGATTCTCGATGCCGATGCAGGACACCAGCAGGCCGAGGAACATGCCGGCGATCGCCTTCACCGGCGAGGAGCGCGCGACCAAGGTGGCGCACATCAGGCCGAGCAGCGCCAGCCAGAAATATTCGAAGGTCGAGAACGACAGCGCGATCTCGGCAAGCGGCGGCGCCAGGATCATCAGCGACAGCACGCCGGCGATGCCGCCGACGGCCGAGAACCAGACGCCGGCGCCCAGCGCAAGCTCCGCCTGGCCCTTGCGCGTCATGGCATAGGCTTCGTCGGCATAGGCGGCGGAAGCGGGCGTGCCGGGAATGCGCAGCAGCGCGCCGGGGATGTCGCCGGAGAAGATCGCCATCGAGGAGGCCGCGACGATGGTCGCGATCGCCGCGATCGGCGAGAGGTAGAAGGTGACGGGGACGAGCAGGGCGGTCGCCATCGTCGCCGACAAACCCGGGAGCGAGCCGATGACGAGCCCGTACACGGAGGCCGCGAACATCGCGATGATGACCTCCCAGGTGGAGATCAGGGCGAACGCTTCAATCAGGGTCTTGAGCATGGGATCACCAGGGCGTCGGCAACAGGCCGACGGGAAGCGGCACGCGCAGCAGCTTGCCGAAAATGAGGTGGATGGCGAAAGGCGACAGCGCCGCGAGCGGCAGCGCCAGCTTCCACTTCGCCCCTAACGCGGTCGAGGTGACGTAGACCATGATCGCCGCGGTGATGATGAAGCCGAGCCGGTCGGCAGCGGCCACGTAGAACAGCAGCAGCGCCGGCGGCAGCAAGGCGCGCAGGCCGTAGAACTTGCTCTGCGGCGGCGGCGCCGCCGCCACCTGGCCGTCCTCGAGCGGGACCAGCTCTTCCTCCTCCTCGAAGGAATGACCGATGCCGAACACGATCGCGAGCCCGCACAGCGCGAGCCCGGTGCCGATCACGAGCGGAAATACGTTGGGGCCGACCGGTTGCCCCGGCACCGGCGGCAGGATCCAGCCGCCATAGGCCGCGGCAACACCGAGAACGACGAGAAACGATCCCGTGACGGAGTCGGGAAGACGCATGGGAGGAGTCCTATGAGAGTCTTTCTCCCTCGCCCCGCTTGCGGGGAGAGGGTCGGGGTGAGGGGGGCTCTCCGCGGGCGAGGTGAGAGTTGGGTTTGCGGAAACTCCCCCTCACCCGGATCGCATCTGCGATGCGATCCGACCTCTCCCCGCAAGCGGGGAGAGGCGAGGAGGTCCGCGATCCAATCACTCCAACCACGTTCATCTCACGCGAGAGCAGCGGCAGATCACGCCTTCGACAAACCAGCCGCCTTCATTGCGGTGCCCATCTGGGCGTCGCCCTTGTCCATGAAGCTGGCGAACTGGCCGGCATCGCCCCACACGGTGCCGAAGCCGCGGTTGCTCATGAAGTCCTTGAACTCGGCGGAGTCGTAGACCTTCTTCAGGGCCGCGGTGAGCTTTGCGGCGAGCTCCGGCGGCAGGTTCTTCGGCGCGCCGATGCCGCGCCAGGCGCCGGTCGCGTAGTCGATGCCCATCGCCTCCTTCAGCGTCGGCACGTCGGGGAAGATCGGGTTGCGCGCCGGCGCCATGATGGCGAGGCTCTTCGCCTTGCCCGCCTCGATGATGGCGCGTGCTTCCGGCACCGAGCAGGTGGTGAGGTCGAGGCCGCCGGCGGCGAGGTCCTGCATCGCGGGCGCAGCTCCGTTCGACGGCACCCAGGCGACCTGGTTGGCGGGCAGGCCCATCGCCTGCATCCAGCCGACCAGAGCGAGATGCCAAATGCCGCCCTGGCCGGTGCCCGACGCCTTGAACTTGCCGGGAGGCGCCGCCTTGATGGCTTCGGCGAGGTCCTTCACCGTCTTGTACGGCGAGGAGGACGAGACCTGGATGCCCGGCGGGTCCTCGTTCATCAGCGCCAGCGGGGTGTAGCTCTTCGGCGTCAGCTCGGTGAGGCCCTGCCAGTGCATCATCGAGATTTCGACGGTGAGCATGCCGATGGTGTAGCCGTCCGGCTGTGCGGTCGCGATCGCGGTATGGCCGACGACGCCCGAGCCGCCGGTGCGGTTGACCACGTTGAAGGGCTGGCCGAGATCCTTTTCCAGCAGCGCCGCGACAATGCGCGCAGTCGCATCGGTGCCGCCGCCCGCGCCCCAGGGCACGATCACGGTGACGGGCCGCGCCGGATAGGCCTGTGCGAGAGCGGGCGTGAAGCCGAATGCGGCGGATGCTGCCACAGCAGCGGAAGAGGCCGCAAAGGTGCGGCGCGTAATCTTGGACATCAATGCCTCCCAGCGGCGCCCGTGACACCGGGCGCTCTTGTCAATGAAGGCATTCTAGTCGGCTTTGCGGCGCCGCCGCAAGGTAGCGCTACCACGGCGCTGTGAGCAACGTGTCGCTGCTCAAAACATGATCACTGCGGCTCGTCCGCGTCGCCCTTCGGCCGCGCGCCACCGAAGATGCCGGTACCTTCCGCCGTGAGATACGGCTTCAGCGTTTCCCACGGCACGAATGCGACATATTCGCCCTCGGCGTAAGGGCCGACCGCATAAGGCGGGTAATGGAAAGTGAGCCCGGAGCTCTTGCCCGCTTCGGTTGAAGGCGCGAGCGTCACCGCGCCGATCTTGAGCAGGCTCGGCTCCACGCTCTTGAACCACTCGTCGGTCGCGGTCTCATTGGTATCGCGCTTTTTCTTCTCGGCTCTGAGCGAGGCGATCACGGCTTTCACCATCGCCTTCATGGTCGGGCCCTTGTCGGCGGTCTCGGTGAAGAACGGACGGATCGAGATGCGCTTGTTCTGGCTCCTGTCCCACAGGATCGTGTTCACGTCCGAATTGGGATGCGCGCCATGGGTGTCCATGTAGTCGTTACGGAGGACACTGACATAGCGGTCGGCAACGACCGAGCGGATCGAATATTTGCGCTCGAAATCCCAGCCACCGTCCTTGAAGAACTGCGGGTCCTCCTTGCGCGAGGCGGCAGCCTCGGCCGCATTCTTGTCGAGCCACTTTTTGCCTTCGGCGAGGCAGTCCGCCGCCAGCGGTGCATCGGCCTTGATCTTGTCGTCGAGGAAGACGCGCGCGTCGATGCTCTTGGTCTTGATGACGGCGTCGGGCTTTGGGTCGGCGGCATGCGCGGGGCCGAACAGCGCGCCGCAAACGGCGGCCGCAGCCAGCGCGCGCAAGATCGTAGGCGCGAGAAACATCACGCGAAAATCCTTCTTGTTGGAAGATCGGCGGTGACCGCTACTCCGCCGCCTCGCTATGCCCGAGCCGGGCGTTCAGCTTGCGGATCAGCTCCTCGGCGGCCTCCGCGATCACGGTGCCGGGCGGGAAGATCGCTTCGGCGCCGGCCGCATAGAGCGCGTCGTAATCCTGCGGCGGCACGACGCCGCCGATGATGATCATGATGTCGTCGCGGCCTTGTTTCTTCAGCGCGGCCTTGAGCTCGGGCACGGCGGTGAGATGGGCGGCGGCGAGCGAGGAGACGCCGAGGATGTGGACGTCGTTCTCCACCGCCTGGCGCGCGGCTTCGTCCGCCGTGGCGAACAGCGGCCCGATGTCGACGTCGAAGCCGATATCGGCGAAGGCCGAGGCAATCACCTTCTGGCCGCGGTCGTGGCCGTCCTGTCCGATCTTGGCGACCAGGATGCGCGGGCGGCGGCCTTCGGCCTCCTCGAAGGCGTCGATCAGCGCCTGAACCTTCTCGACCTGGTTGCCCATCGTGGACGCCTCCCGCTTGTAGACGCCGGTGATGGATTTGATTTCGGCGCGGTGGCGGCCGAACACTTTCTCCATTGCGTCAGAGATTTCGCCGACGGTCGCCTTGGCGCGCGCCGCGTCGATCGCGAGCGCGAGCAGATTACCGTTGCCTTCGCCGGCCGAGCGCGTCAGCGCGGCAAGCGCCGCGTCGACGTCCTTCTGATTGCGCTCGGATTTGAGCCGCGTCAGCTTGTCGATCTGGAGCCGGCGGACATTGGTGTTGTCGACCTTGAGGATGTCGATCGGAGCCTCGTCGCTCGGCTTGTACTTGTTGACACCGATCACCGCCTGCTTGCCGGCATCGATGCGCGCCTGGGTCTTGGCCGAGGCCTCCTCGATGCGCAGCTTGGGCACGCCGGCCTCGATGGCCTTCGCCATGCCGCCAAGCTCCTCGACCTCCTGGATGTGGCCCCAGGCCTTCGCGGCGAGATCGCGCGTGAGCCGCTCGACATAATACGAGCCTCCCCAGGGATCGATGATGCGGGTGGTGCCGCTCTCCTGCTGCAGGAAGAGCTGGGTGTTGCGGGCGATGCGCGCCGAGAAATCGGTCGGTAGCGCCAAGGCCTCGTCGAGCGCATTGGTGTGCAGCGATTGGGTGTGGCCTTGCGTCGCCGCCATCGCCTCGACCGTCGTGCGCATCACATTGTTGAAGACGTCCTGCGCGGTGAGCGACCAGCCCGATGTCTGGGAATGCGTGCGCAGCGACAGCGAGCGCGGGTCCTTCGGGTTGAAGGGCTTCAGGAGCTTGGCCCAGAGCAGGCGCGCGGCACGCAGCTTGGCGACTTCCATGAAGAAGTTCATGCCGATCGCCCAGAAGAACGACAGGCGCGGCGCGAAGCGGTCGACATCCAGGCCTGCAGCAAGGCCGGCGCGCAGATATTCGACGCCGTCGGCGAGCGTATAGGCGAGCTCGAGGTCCTGCGTCGCCCCCGCTTCCTGCATGTGATAGCCGGAGATCGAGATCGAATTGTATTTCGGCATCTTCGTGGAGGTGTAGGCGAAGATGTCCGAGATGATCCGCATCGAGGGCGCGGGCGGATAGATGTAGGTGTTGCGCACCATGAACTCTTTCAGAATGTCGTTCTGAATCGTCCCTGAGAGCTTCTCCGGCGCTACGCCCTGTTCGCCTGCGGCCGCGACGTAGAGCGCGAGGATCGGCAGCACCGCGCCGTTCATGGTCATGGACACGCTCATCTGGTCGAGCGGAATCCCTGCGAACAGCGTGCGCATGTCGTAGATGGAATCGATCGCGACACCGGCCATGCCGACGTCGCCGCCGACGCGCGGATGGTCGCTGTCATAGCCGCGGTGGGTGGCGAGGTCGAAGGCGACCGAGAGGCCCTTTTGGCCCGCCGCGAGGTTGCGGCGGTAGAACGCATTGGAATCCTCCGCCGTGGAGAAGCCGGCATATTGCCGGACGGTCCAGGGCTGGTTGACATACATGGTCGGGTAGGGGCCGCGCAGGAAGGGCGCGATGCCCGGATAGGTCTCGAGGAAATCGAGCCCGGCCAGATCAGCCTCGCCATAGGTGGGCTTCACCAGAATGCCCTCGGGCGTCAGCCACGGCTCGGCGCTGCCGGCAGGCACTGCGGTGGCTGCCCTCTGGAAGGCGACGTCTGCGAAGTTCGGAATGCGGCTCATGGTTTCAACCATATCATAGGGTCGCGCATTGGGCGCTCAATCATGGTCCGGATGCTGATGGCTGACGATGGTCGCCATCTTCTCCGGCCCGTAATTCTGCTGCGTGGTCTGGCTCGGCAGGTTGGCGATGCCGACCACCCAGCCGAGGCGGGATTCCGTTCCGTACTGCCGCGTTGGCACCACGTGGTCCGGGCGGTCGAAGGCGCCGGTCATGATCTCGATCCGGTCGCCGTCGATGCGGCCAAAACTCAGCGGCGTGCCGCACGCCGCGCAATAGCCGCGATCGGCGATCGTGGAGGAGCGGAAGAACGACGGCTGCCCCTTGGTCCAGGCGAAGTCGGTACGGTTGATGTCGGCGAAGGAAGCGAACGGCGCGCCGCTAGCCTTCTGGCACATCCGGCAGTGGCAGATCGAGATCCGGTTCGGCGCCGTCGTCACGGCAAAGCGCACCGCGCCGCATTGGCAGCCGCCGGTGAGGACGGGTTTGCTGGCGTCGGTCATGGCTGCTCCATCCGTCGATAGGCGTCTTGCAGTGTCGCAAGCGCATCGCCGCCGGCGAAGACAAAACCCGTGACGCCGGCCGCACGGAGTGCCGCCTCGGCCTCAGCCGGGCGGCCTGCCAGATAGATATGCTTGCTGCCGGCGGTTTGCAGGGCCTTCGCCGCGGCTGCGGCGTGTTCCGCATAGACCTTGTCGCTGGAACAAAGACACGCAAGCTCGGCGCCGGAGGCCTTAAAGGCGGCGGCCAATTTGGCCGGGTCGGCAAAGCCCTCGCTGTCGACGGCCTGGATGCCGCCGGCCTCGAAGAAGCTCTTGGCAAAGGTCGCCCGCGCCGTGAAATCGGCGGGCGTGCCGAGATTGGCCAGAAACACCTTTGGCCGCGCGCCGCGCGCCTTCAGCGCCGTATCGGATTTGTCGCGCAGCGCCTCGAACGGTTCCGCGAGCCGGATCGGCGTCAGTGCGTCGAATTTGTATTTCTGCTCGCCGTAAGGCGCGAGCGCGACCGGCGTCGCTGTCAGCACTGCCGTTTCGCTCTCATGCAGGTTTGGAAACTCGCTGGCGCCCGTCAGCACGTCGCGGCGTTTCGCGATGTTGGCGTCGCGCGCCTTTCGCGCGGCCGCGACCTTGCTCTGGAACACGCCCTGCTGAAGCGCGGCGAACGCGCCGCCGGCTTTCTCGCTCTCCTGGAACAGCGCCCAGGCTGCCTCGCAAAGCTGCGCGGTCAACGTCTCGATGCCGCCTGCGCCGGCCGCGGGATCGCTGACCTTGGCGAGGTTGCTTTCCTCCAGCAGGAGAAGCTGCGTGTTGCGCGCCACGCGCCGCGCGAACGGATCGGGCAGCCCGAGCGCCAGCGTGTGCGGCAGCACGGTGATCGCATTGGCGCCGGCAAGCCCCGCCGCGAATGTCGCGATGGTCGCGCGCAGCATGTTCACGTAGGGGTCGCGTTGCGTCAGCATGCGCCAGGCCGTATCGGCGGCAATGAACAGCGGCTTCGGCGTCAACCCGCACGCCGTTTCTATGCGTGCCCACAGCAGCCGCAGCGCGCGGAATTTTGCCATGGTCAGAAACTGGTCGGCGTCGGCCGCGAGCCGCGCATAGACCATGCCCTGCGCCTGCTCCAACGGAACGCCGGCTCCTTCGATCGCGCGTAGATAAGCGACGCCGCAGGCGAGCACGAAGGCGAGCTCCTGCACCTCGGAGCCACCGGCATCGTGGATCACGCGTCCGTCGGCGGAGGCAAACGGTCCCCTGAAACCGAGCGCGGCGAGGCCCTTGATCGCGCCGGTGACGGCCGGAACGATCTCGTCCCAGGTATAGGGGCTATGGCCCCACACCGCGCCGGCCGCGAGCGGATCGAGACCGAAGCGGATATTGCAGGCGGCGGGATCGAGGCCGTTGTTCTTCACATATTCCGCGGCATGGATCGCGGCCATCCGCGATTGCGGTCCGATCTCGAGCTCGATGCCGATGCCGGCATCGAGATGAATGTCCTTCAACACTTTTGCGACTGCATCGGCCGAGGGTTCCAGCCCGAACCCGTGAGCGCCATTGGCGCCGGCGAACACCAGCGCCAGCCCCGTCGCGCCATTTTCGAGATCGGTCAGTGCCTGCGCGTTCGCGAGCGCCGCATCGGGATGGTCGATCCGCTGCATGATCTGCCAGGGCGCGGCCGCCGGCCGTCCCGCCACGGGCGCAACGCCCCTGGCGCGCGGGTAGAGCGGATCGATCTTGATGCCGTCATAGGTCTTGCCGACCAGCTTCTCGAACGGCGCGCCCTTGAGCACGCCGTCGACCAGCTTGCGCCAGTCGTCGACGGTCGCCTTGGGGAAATCCGCCGCCAGCGGCAGGTCGTCAGTCACGGAGGTCATGCGGCGAGAGGCTCCCAAACGGCTTGTTATTCGCAGGCGAAATTGCCACGGCGGACCGTCCCTGCAAACGGTTGTTTTTGGTTAACCGGTATCCGGAAGCCGCTCAATGCCTTGCGTCGAGACGCTGGCAAGCCCGTCACGCACACGAATGCCTGCGATGACGCGGTCGGGAGCGATCTCGGCCAGCGGCACCAGCACGAAGGCGCGCTCGAACAGGCGCGGATGCGGCAGGGTCAGGTCGGGCTTCTGCAAGGAGACATCGCCGTACGCGATCATGTCGAGATCGAGCGTGCGGGGGCCCCAGCGCCTCGCCTTCTCCCGCGTGCGGCCGAATTTCTGCTCGACCTTTTGCATCACGAACAGCAGCGCGTGCGGATCGAGGTCGGTCTCGATCTCGACGCAGGCATTGATGAAGGGATCCTGGTTCTCGTCGCCCCAGGGCGGCGTCGCATAGTCCGACGAGCGCGCGATCATTGCGGCCTGCGCCATGCCGCAAATATGGGCGATCGCCTTGCGGAATGTCGTGCGGACATCGCCCACATTGCCGCCGAGTGCGATCAGCACGCTTGCCATCTCAGGGGTGCCGCGAGCGCGTCAGCATGATGCCGACGTCGTCGAAGATCGCGGCGATCGGCGCATGCGGCTTGTGCACGGTGATCTTCACGGCGCGGATGCGCGGGAAGTGCGACAGGATGGCATCCGCGACCGCGCCGGCCGCGCGCTCCAGCAGCTTGTAGTTGGTGTTCTTGAACGCCGCGGTCGTGGTCGCCACGACCTCGGCGTAGGAAACGGTGTCGGAGAGCCGGTCGCTGCGCGAGGGCTCCGACAGGTCGGTATAGAGTTCGAGATCGATGACGAAACGCTGGCCGACTTCGGTCTCGTGATCCATCACACCGTGGCGGGCGTGGATCGACAGGCCGGTGACGAAGATCGTATCGGTCATTGCTTGCTCTCGATTGCGTTGGCGACCCGCAGGGCCTGCAAGGTCTCGGCGACGTCATGGGTCCGGATGATCTTCGCGCCCTTCTGCGCGGCGATCAGATGCGCGGCGATCGAGCCGGCGAGCCGCTCCTTCGGCTCCGACGGCGACACCGAGGCAATGAAGCGCTTGCGCGAGGCGCCGACCAGGACCGGCAGGCCGAACATGTCGAGTTCGCGCAGTCGGGCCAGCGCGATCATGCTTTGCTCGGCTGTCTTGCCGAAGCCGATCCCGGGATCGAGCACGATCCTGTCGCGCGCGATGCCGGCCTTGGCTGCGATATCGAGCGAGCGCAGGAAGAACGCCTTCATGTCGGCGACGATGTCGATGGCGGAATCGACGCTGTCGCGGTTGTGCATGACGATGACGGGGACGCCTCTCGCTGCCACCAGCGGCGCCATGGCGGCGTCGCGCTGCAGGCCCCAGACGTCGTTGGCGATGACCGCGCCCTGGTCGAGCGCATAGGCGACCACTTCCGCCTTCATGCTGTCGATCGATACGGGGACGCCCAGCGCCGCCACGCCTGACAGCACCGGCTTCAGCCGGGCCAGCTCGTCCGCCGCCGTGACCGCCTTGGCGCCGGTGTAGGGCCGGGTCGACTCGGCGCCAATATCGATGATGTCGACACCATCAGCGATCATCGCCCGCGCCCGCGCCAACGCCTGGTCGGGCGTGATGAACTCGCCGCCGTCGGAGAAGGAATCCGGGGTGATGTTGAGCACGCCCATCACTGCCGGGAGAGGCCGTTCCAGCAGCGTCCGCAGCACGTCAGGCCCGGCCGAGCCGGCCGGCGGGACGGAAGGGGAGGGCGAGGCATTCATGCGGGTCGCTTTAGCGGTCGGGGAGGGGGAGTTCAAGACCAACTCCCTCGCTGTCATTGCCCGCGAAAGCGGGCAATCCAGTACTCCCAGGCCGCGCGGTGATACAGAGAAGCCGCGGCGTACTGGATACCCCGCCTCCGCGGGGTATGACACCGAGGGCTGATGCCGCAGGTCGTACGCCGCAGAGACGCCCGCCTAATACGTGATCTTCGGCGGCAGCTTCTTGGCCTTGGCGATGATGTCGCCGACGGACTTCTCGGAAGGCAGGATGCGGACCAGCTTCTTCTTCTCGTTGGCTTCCCGCATGCTCTGGGCGAGCCTTGCCGGATTCCGATAGGCGAGCTCGCGCACGGTGGTGACGCCGGCGGCACGGACGAGGCCGACCTTGGCACGGCCCATGCCCGGGATGCGCATGTAGTCGGAGACGTTGGCCCACTCCAGCAATTGCTGCTCGCTGATGCCGGTCCTGGCGGCGAGCGCCTTGCGCCCCTTCACGGTCGAGGCCGCCTCGAGCAGCGCATCGGTCGTGCGGATACCTTGCGCCTTCAACTTGTTGGCGGCAAAGGCTGGCAGGCCCTCAATCTCTGAGATCGGATATGTCATGATGCTCGATATGAAAAGCGTCGCTCAGGCGAACTGGCTGAGGCCCGGCGTCCCCGCGATGATCTTGCCCATCTGATCAGCTCCGATTTTGTCTCGGCCGTAGCGGAAAAGTTCACGGGCGATGTTCTGAATCTCGGACATGCCAAGGCCCAGGCCCATCAGGCGCGTGCCGACGGCCATCAGGCCGCCGCCCATCAGCCGCGACAGTCCGCCGCCGCTCCTGGACGCCTCGATCGCCGCTTCCGCACCGGGAATCTGATTGATCAAGGCTTCGACGTTTTCGGAAGGACCTTCGCTGCGGAGGAAGCCCAGGATAATGCCGACGGTCTTTTCAGCCACAGCGCTATCTATGCTGGCGTTTGTCGCCAGCCGCCCGATCAGCTCGTCCATAATGCCCGCCCCTCAGCCGGTTTGCACGCCGGAGTATTTCTTTCGAAATGATCTTGAGCCGGTGTGATCTGAAATACAAGCGATGAACGCACGCAACGTTCCGATTCAGTCCCGAAGGCGCGAAAAGTGTTGCAGCGATGCAAGAGCGGAGACGGATTTGGCGAGAAATTGCCGCGGTGCGAACGCGTCGTTCCTACTTTCGGCTGATGCCGCCGGTATGTTTCCGACATTGTCGCATGCTTGGGGCGCGTTGAACGGTTTTAATCGGCACGCGACATGCGTTAAACTGCGGAACAGGTGCTTTTGAGTTTCAATACGCGAAACACGGCAGAGAGATCAGAGAGAATAATGACGGCACAGGACAGCAAGCTCGGCGACACCGACGACAAGATCTTCGTCGGCAAGGGAGACGAGCAGGCATGGCTGACGCTGGCGCTCGCCAATCGCCACGGCCTCGTCACGGGCGCGACCGGAACCGGCAAGACGGTGACGCTGCAGGTCATGGCGGAAGGATTTGCGCGCGCCGGTGTTCCGGTCTTCGCGGCAGACATCAAGGGCGACCTCTCCGGCATCTCCGAGGTCGGCGAGGCCAAGGATTTCATCGTCAAGCGCGCCACCGAGATGGGGCTGAAATTCCAGCCCGACCAGTTCTCGACGGTGTTCTGGGACGTGTTCGGCGAACAGGGCCATCCGGTGCGGGCGACCGTCACGGAGATGGGGCCGCTTCTGCTCGCGCGCATGCTTGATCTGAACGATGTGCAGGAAGGCGTCCTCAACGTCGCCTTTCGCGTCGCCGACGACAACGGGCTGACCCTCATCGACATGAAGGATCTGCGCGCGCTGCTCGATGCCATCGTGCCGGATGCCGGCAAGAAGGGCGCGGATGCAGGGGAAAGTCCGCTCGCCGACATCAAGAAGGAGGCGCAAGGCTTCGGCAACGTCACCAAGGCGACGGTCGGCACCATCCAGCGCCAGCTCCTGGTGCTGGAGAACCAGGGCGCCACCAAATTCTTCGGCGAGCCGGCGTTGACGCTGAAGGACTTCATGAAGACCGACCGCGATGGCCGAGGCATGGTCAACATCCTTGTTGCCGACAAGCTGCTGCAGAGTCCACGGCTTTACGCGACATTCCTGCTGTGGATGCTGTCAGAATTGTTCGAGGAGCTGCCCGAGGCCGGCGATCTGCCGAAGCCGAAACTGGTGTTCTTCTTCGACGAGGCGCATCTGTTGTTCAACGACGCGCCGAAGGCGTTGATGGACAAGATCGAGCAGGTGGTGCGTTTGATCCGATCCAAGGGCGTCGGCGTCTATTTCGTGACGCAAAACCCGATCGACGTGCCTGACCGCGTGCTCGGGCAATTGGGCAACCGTGTCCAGCATGCGCTGCGTGCCTTCACCCCGCGCGACCAGAAGGCGGTCGCGGCCGCAGCCCAGACCTTCCGGCCCAACCCGAAGCTCGACACCGCCAAGGTGATCATGGAGCTCGGCAAGGGCGAAGCGCTGGTGTCCTTCCTCGAAGGCAACGGCACGCCTGCGATGGTCGAGCGTGTCATGATCCGGCCGCCGTCGGCCCGCATCGGACCGATCACGCCGGAAGAACGCAAGGCCATCATGGATGCGAGCCCTGTGAAGGGCAAATACGACACCGCCGTCGATGCAGAGTCCGCCTACGAGATGATCCAGAAGCGCATTGCCGGCACGGCTGCGACGGCTGATGCCGGCGCGGCAGGAGGTGGCGGCGGCATCCTCGGCCAGATCGGCTCGATCGTCGGCACCATCTTCGGCACCAACGTCAAGCGCGGCCGCCTGTCGACAGGGCAGGTCATCGCGCGCGACGTGACGCGATCGGTCACCAACCAGGTGATCGGGGGGATGGCGGCCAATATCGGCAAGTCGGTCGCCGGTCAGGTCGGTGGCTCGATCGGCCGCACGCTGGTCCGCGGCGCGCTCGGCGGGCTGCTGCGGAGATAGGCAGGACAGCCCGGTTCGGGGCAATTCGCGACCTCGGTCTGCGTGGTTCGAGACGCCCGCTTTGCGGGCTCCTCACCATGAGGGTCAAAGACCTCGCCGCGAAACGCGGCCTCATCCTGAGAGCCCGCCAAAGGCGGGCGTCTCGAAGGATGGCCGCGGGAAACTGCCCATCACACCCACCACAAATTCAGGTGAAGGGGGCTCTCCAAGCCCGCGCCGGTCTGCTACGTGCTGTTTGTTGCCGACTGGACATAATGTGACATCAACCGACCCGTTACCCAAACCTGATGCGCCGAGGTGGCCGTCGCTACGCGCGCCGCTCGACCTGCTCTTCCTGCTGTGCTGCTTCATTCTGACGGCCGACGTCCTCGGTCCCGAGATCTTCGGCAACGGCAAGACCAAGGACTACGCGCTTTGGTACTGGGCCGGGCAGCAGGTGCTGCACGGTGGAGCACTCTATCCGAGCGACATTCACGCATATTTCGAATTCATCTACCCGCCGCTGCCGGCGATCCTGCTTGCGATCCCGAGCTGGTTCGGCAAGCTCGCGCTTTACACCATGCTGTCGGTCCTGAACGTGGTGGCGTGGTGGTACACGGGAACATTCTCCAATGTCATGACGGGATCGGGCCGCACGCCCGGCCCCTGGCTGGAAGCGCTGCCGGCCTTCGTCACCGTGACTTTCGTATTCGACATGTTCGATCTCGGCCAGCCGAACCTCGTGCTGCTTGCGATGATGCTCTACGGCTTCTGGTCCTTGCAGCATCAGCGGTCCTGGCTCGCGGGCTTCATGTTCGCGCTCGCCACCGCCATCAAGGTGTTTCCGATCGCGGTGCTGCCCTATCTGGTGTGGCGGCGGAAATGGGCGGCCGTCGTCGCTACGGTCGCCTTCACCGGCATCCTGCTCTACGTCGTGCCGGCGCCGATCCGCGGTTTCGAACGCAACGCGGCCGAACTCAAGACCTGGTATCAGGGCATGGTCGGCTCGAGCTCGGAAAAGGGCTTTGGCCAGCGCGACGAGCAGAACTGGTCGTGGGTCAACCAGTCCCTCATTGCCGTGACGCATCGTCTGGTCCGGCCGATCAACTACAATCAGGAGGATGCCAACAAGCCGCCGCGCACGATGAATATCATCGACGTCGACTACAAGACGGCGAACTGGATCGTGCTGGCGCTGTCGGCGCTGCTCGGGCTCGGCTTCCTCGCGGTGATGCCACGGCAAGCGCGGCGAACGGCGCGCTCGGATGCCGAGGAGCTCGCCATCCTGTTCTGCCTGATGACGGTGGCATCGCCCTTGGCGCGGCAATACTACTTCATGTGGTTGTTCTTCCCGATGACGGTGCTGATGCATCGTGCCGCCTTCGACGCGCGGGCGAATGTGCGGCTGGGAACCTGGCTCGCGTTGGGCGCCGCCGGCATCCTCATGCTGCTGTCGTTGCCTTGGTTTCCCAATGTCATCCAGGCCTGGGGCAACAACCTTCTCGCCACGGCCATTCTCGCTGGCAGCCTCGCATGGCACATCCGGCATCCACCGGTTGTGGCTGGCCCCGAGGCCGCGACAGGGCTAAAAGCCAAGACGTCTTGAGAGGACATCTTGAGCCCCCGATTTCTCGAGACCCAAAGCAGGGAATACGACAATGGCCAATGCGCAGCTTCAATCCGTGCTCGACCACATCGACAAGGAGTTTGACAACAGCCTCGAGCGTCTGTTCTCGCTGTTGCGGATCAAGTCGATCTCCGCCGATCCGGCCTTTGCCGCGGATTGCAAGGCGGCGGCCGAGCATCTTGCGAAGGACATCGCAAGCCTCGGCGTCGCCACTGAAGTGAGACCGACCGCCGGCCATCCCGCCATCGTCGGCAAGACCAGTGCAGGCGGACGGCCGCATGTGATCTTCTACGGCCATTACGACGTGCAGCCGGTCGATCCGCTCGATCTCTGGCATCGTCCGCCGTTCGAGCCCGTGGTCACCGACCATGCCGACGGCCGCAAGATCATCGTCGCGCGCGGCGCCGAGGACGACAAGGGCCAGGTGATGACCTTCGTGGAGGCCTGCCGCGCCTGGAAGAAGGTGACGGGATCGCTGCCGATCGACATCACCTTCCTGATCGAAGGCGAGGAGGAGGTCGGCTCGAAGAACTTCGTGCCCTTCATCGAGGCCAACAAGGACGAGTTCAAGGCGGACTACGTGCTGGTCTGCGACACCGGCATGTGGGACCGCAACACGCCGGCGATCACGACGTCGCTGCGCGGCTTGCTCTATGAAGAGCTGAAGATCACCGCGGCCAACCGCGATCTGCATTCCGGCGTGTTCGGCGGCAGCGCGATGAACCCGATCCGGGTGCTGACGAAAATTCTCGGCAGCCTGTTCGACGACGACAACCGCATCACCATCCCCGGCTTCTATGACGGCGTGAAGGATCTGCCGCCCGACATCCTGGAGCAGTGGAAGAAGCTCAACCTCACGCCCGAGATGTTCCTGAAGCCAATCGGCCTGTCGATCCCCGCGGGCGAGAAGGGCCGGCTGCTGATCGAGCAGGCCTCCTCGCGTCCGACCTGCGATGTCAACGGCATCTGGGGCGGCTATATCGGCGAAGGCTCCAAGACGGTGATCCCGTCGCACGCTTCAGCCAAGGTCTCGTTCCGTCTGGTCGAGGGGCAGGACCCGCAAAAGATCCGCAAGGCGTTCCGCGACTACGTGACGGCGCGCATTCCCGGCGACTGCAAGGTCGAATTCGGCGACCACTCGGCAGCGCCCGCGGTCGCGCTCGACTGGAACATGAAACCGCTCGCCGCCGCCAGCAAGGCGCTGACGGAGGAGTGGGGCAAGGAGACCGTGCTGATGGGCTCCGGCGCCTCGATCCCGATCGTCGCCGATTTCAAGCGGACACTTGGGCTCGACTCGCTGCTGGTCGGGTTTGGATTGGATGACGACAACATCCACTCGCCGAACGAGAAGTACGACCTCCGCAGCTTCCAGAAGGGTATCCGCTCCTGGGCGCGGATTCTCGCGGCACTCGCAGAGGTGAAATAGGCAAGGTGCCGTAGGGTGGGCAAAGGCGCGAAGCGCCGTGCCCATCATCTCCCCGCGAGTACGAAAGAAGGCGTGGGCACGCTTCGCTTTGCCCACCCTACGAGAGCTTCATCCTCGATGCCGTAGGGTGGATTAGCCGAAGGCGTAATCCACCAACTTCGTCCCGCATTCGCTGAAGCATGGTGGATTACGCTTCGCTAATCCACCCTACGTCCCCAAATAAAAACGCCGCCCGGGATTGGACGGCGTTTTATTCCAGAACGTGCAGAGGTAGTTCGACAGAGACACTACCTCAGATTTGCGAAAATCTCAAGACCGGTAACCCGGCAACTCGCGGTCGAGCTTGCGCAGCAGCGGCGGCCATACCAGGTTGGTGGCGCGCAGCTCGGCGCGGTCGCGGTTGGCGAGCAGCTCGGTGTTCTTGTCGATCGCGACGTCGTCCACCGGATAGACCGGCGTGCCCAGCGCGCGCGTGCGCACCTGCATCGAGCAGGCGCGCTCGAGATGGTACATGCGCTCGAACGCGGAGGCCACAGAGCGGCCGACCGTCAGCGTGCCGTGATTGCGCAGCAGCATGTGATTGTGGTCGCCGAGGTCCTTCTGAAGCCGCGGCCGCTCGTCGTGATCGAGCGCGATGCCTTCATAGTCGTGATAGGCGAGGTCGTGGGTGACGAGCTGGGCGGTCTGGTTGAGCGGCAACAGTCCTTCCGCGCTGCTCGACACCGCGGTGCCGTCGAGCGTGTGAAGATGCAGCACGCAGATCGCGTCCTCGCGCACCTCGTGGATCGCCGAATGGATGGTGAAGCCGGCCGGGTTGATGCTGTACTCGCTCTCGGAGAGCTGGTTGCCGTGCAAATCGACCTTGACGAGGCTCGAGGCCGTGATCTCGTCGAACATCAGCCCGTACGGGTTGATGAGGAAGTGATGGTCGGGGCCGGGCACGCGCGCGGAGATGTGGGTGTCGACCAGATCGTCCCAGCCGTAGAGCGAGACGAGGCGGTAGCAGGCGGCGAGATTGACCCGTTGCTGCCACTCCGCCTCCGTCATGTTCGACGGCACTTCCTTCAGGCGCGCTTCCGCTGGCGACATGGCTATCTCTCCGAACATCGTTGTTGCGGGGAGGGAGCCTAGTCTCGGTCGGCTCTGGCAGCAAGGCGCGTCAAGAGCGCGGCAGTCAAGCGTCGCCCGCATGCTTGTCCGCCGTAGCTCGGAGAGCGAGCGCGGAAGCGAAGGTAGCCCCGGATGTCGCTTTCGCTCATCCGGGCTAGGCGGAGAAAATCCTTACGGCGCCGGGATCGACAGCAGGCTGGAAATGCTGCGGCCGCGGATGTCGTAGACGCGGGCGAACACCACGTCGTCGCGCTTGATCTCGACCATTACGGGCGCGGTGAGGCCCTTGCAGTAGAACTCGCCGAGCGTCATCGCGAAATCGGCCGCGTTGGAATCCCAGCCGATGGTGAAGTCGGGCCCGAGTGCCACCTGGGCCGGGCGCTGCGGACCGCACACCGCGACCTTCCATTTGCGATTGCCCGGCGGCACTTCCTGCCGCTCGACGATCTGCTCGCGCAGCTCGTCCGAGGCCTGCTTCAGCGCGAGGCCCCAATAATCCAGCATGAAGCGGTCGTCGGCGGCGCGCACGGTGCCGGCGATGTGGTTGAAATGCGTGTACTGGTAGGGATGCAGCCGGATCATCTCGGCCAGCGAGAGCGCGAGGCCGAAGCAGAAGGTCGCGAGCACGACCGGCTGCCAGGTGCGGTGGTTGGTGCGCAGGCGCTCCATGGCCCAGGCAAAGGCGACGCCGCCGAGCACCGCCATCGGCGGGATCACGAAGACGAAGTGGCGGATGCCGTTGTACAGCGCCGGTCGCTTCACCATCGCGATCGCGAGCGGCAGGGTCGCCGCCAGCGTCAGCATCAGCAGGATGGTCTTGCGGCGCGCCGGAACCTCGCGCCGCGGCAGCATGGCGAAGGTGCTGACCACCGCGCCGCCCATCAGCACCAGCATCACTTCGGGCAGCTGCAGTGCGAACAGCGTCGGCAGATAGGACCAGGGCATGTCGGGCACGGACACGATCGCGCCGTCGAACATCTCCTTCCAGGGTTTTTCGAAGAAGTGCGAGAAGTAGGTCAGCGCCTCGAACGGATTGCCGGGCTCCATGATCGACCACGGCCAGATCAGGCCCATCACGAGGTAGCCGAACACGAGGCCGGGCAGCAGCACGTAGACGACATGGGCGAAACGCCTGATAGCCTCGCGCAGGCCCTCGTTGCGCAGTTCCTCCAGCAACAGCGGCAGGAATCCGACCAACGCATACACCAGCGCGAGGCCGCCGAGGATGCGGCAGCCCAGCGAGAGGCCCGCACCCAGGCCGACGATCAGGATCGTGCGCGGCGAGGGCTGCGGATATTCCTCGGCGAGCCGGACGAGGCCGAGCATCAGGATGATCATGGCCACCGCGAAGGGCGCGTCCTTCGGGTTCATGAACATGTGGCCGTAGAAGATCGGGCAGAGCGCGAGCAGCAGGAGCGAGGCAAGGCCGGCAAGCGGCCCGCCGATGCGGCGGCCGAGCCGCCACGTCACCGCAAGCCCGATCACGCCGACGATGGCGCCGAGCAGACGCCGCGTCT
Source organism: Bradyrhizobium sp. CCGB20 (assembly GCF_024199855.1). Classification (NCBI taxonomy): domain Bacteria; kingdom Pseudomonadati; phylum Pseudomonadota; class Alphaproteobacteria; order Hyphomicrobiales; family Nitrobacteraceae; genus Bradyrhizobium; species Bradyrhizobium sp. CCGB20. The sequence continues at coordinate 3,075,018 of NZ_JANADN010000001.1, forward strand.
CGAACAGCTCGAGCGGAATGACCTTGTGCAGGAGGGCCGCGACCATGTCGAAGCCGCCGCCATACATGTAGAGATTCGCGAAGGAGAGCGCCGCGGTGTCCCTGAAGCCGGAACCGAACATGCGCAGCAGCAGGTCGGCATATTCAGCGTGGGTGTAATCGTCCCAGCCGAGCCCGTAATCGCGGAAGGTCAAGCCTGCAGTGACGGCGACCGCAGCCAGCACCAGCATGGCGAGATCGTCGCAAGTCCGTTCAACCGAGCGCCGCAGGGGCGTGTCGATCGCCGAAGTCGTGATGGATGTCATGGCTATTGGTGACCCGGAATCCCCTCTTGGCCCTGCTGGTGCCCGCGGGCCACTTCCCCGGAATCCCTATAGCGCAGTTCCATTACCAAGTAATTGGGCATTATGGCTAAATTCCTGATGCGACGCAGCAAATCCAGAAACTTGAGAGCAGGGTAGAAGTAGCGGGCCGTAGCTGAAGGGAATGTGAATAAGTCTCTGATTTCCTTCCCTTTAGGAACGCAGGCTTTAATTCGCCGTTGGCGTGGAACACCGTATGACGGTATCGTGGCGTGACGGGTGCCGCGTGTCGGTACGCGGCCGGGGGTGAGTGCGATGACGTTGGCATTGTTGATTGCGGGGATTTTCGCCGTCCTGGCGGGCCTCCTTGCGATCGTGTTCGGCTTCACCGTCAGGGAGTTCAGCCTCGGCAGCACCCTGATAATCGCCGGAACCATTGGCGTCTGCTCCGGAATGTTACTGGCCGGCCTCCACGTCGTGGTCCTGGAACTGAAGGGCATCGCCCGCCGGCTGGCCGCATCGGCCGCGCCGGAGGTTCGGGTCAGGCCCGTGCTGCCGGGCCTCGCGATGCCCAGTGCGCCTGTGTCCGAGCCGTTCCCGGCACCGGCGATGAAAATCGAGCCACCGCCGCCACCGGCCGCAGGTCCGCCGCCATGGCAGGGTGAGGCCGCCGCGCGCGAGCGTCCGCGCGTCGAGCCGCCGCCGGAACCGGAAGCCCCAACGCCGCCTGCGGTTCAGGAAACGCCGCGCCGTCGCAACCTGTTGTTCGCCTCGACCTCCCGCAAGGAGCGCGAGCGTGCGGAGGCGAAGGCGACCGAGGGTTTGCCGCCGCAGCCTCGTGACGAGCCCGCGGAGCCCGCCGCGCCGGATGGTCCGCCTGCGAGCTTCGACGATGCCTGGCCGAGGCCGGACCGTATGCGGCCGCCGGAACCGCCGGCCGCGCGCCGCCCGCCGCCGCGCTCGCCGTCCGCCTTTGATGAGCCCCCGCCGCCGCCTGCACCCGAACCCGCGCCGGCGGCTGACCAGGCGCCCGTGACCGTGCTCAAATCGGGGATCGTCGACGGCATGGCCTATTCGCTCTATTCCGACGGCTCGATCGAAGCGCAGATGCCCGAAGGCATGATGCGCTTCGCCTCGATCGACGAACTGCGCGCCCATCTCGATCAGCGCGGCTGAGACCGGCTGCGTCCAAGTAGAGCGGCATCGTTGCTGTCACTTCGTCAGTAACCGGCTCAATATTCGTCAGTCGTCTTATTTCAGCCGAACGTATTGTTGACACGGAATACTCTGACGTCGTCAATCCCGCGAGACGCAAGGCGAGAGAAAGGTCGAGCCCATGTCGGATGCCGGGGCTAAGAATTTCATTGAGCTGACGGCGAGCATCGTGTCCGCCTATGTCGGTAATAATCCGACGCCGGCGGCCGAGATCCCGAACCTGATCAGCCAGGTGCATGGCGCCTTGGTGCGGGTCTCGTCGGGCCGCGCCGAGAGCGCGCCGCTCGAGCCGGCAAAGCCCGCAGTGTCGCTGAAGAAATCGATCGCGCCGGACTATCTGGTCTGTCTGGAAGACGGCAAGCGCTTCAAGTCGCTGAAGCGCCATCTGCGCACCCAGTACAACATGACCCCGGAGCAATATCGCGAGAAATGGGGTCTGCCGGCCGACTATCCCATGGTCGCCCCGAATTACGCCGTCGCGCGCTCGCAACTGGCAAAGCAGATGGGCCTCGGACAGCAGCAGCGGAAGCGGAAGTAGAGCCCCGCTGTAGCGTGCAACACACTCCACCCTCATCCTGAGGAGCCCGCAAAGCGGGCGTCTCGAAGGATGGCCGCGGGCGAGATGTCTTAGGGTAGGCAAAGGCACCCTTGCGCCGTGTCCACCAGCATTCTTCAATCGCGGTAAGAATGGTGGGCACGCTCCGCTTTGCCCACCCTACGGCATCACGACGCGTCCGCGAGCGCCTCTTTCGCGTCGGTCTTGATCCGCTCGACCATCGAGCGCAGGCCGTTGGAACGCTGCGGCGTCAGGTGATCGCGAAAGCCGAATTCGTTGAACACCGCGATCGCATCGGTGGCGAGGATCTCCTGCGGCGTGCGGCCGGAGTAAAGCGAGAGCACGATCGCGACCAGCCCGCGCACGATGTGGGCGTCGCTGTCGCCGCGATACTTCAGGATCGGCGCACCATTGCTGCGGTCGACCAGCTTCTGGAGCCAGACCTGGCTGACACAGCCGTTCACCTTGTTCGCGGCCGAATGCTCGGCCTCGGGCATCGGTTCCAGGGTGCGGCCGAGCTCGATGACGTACCGGTAGCGGTCGTCCCACTCGTCCAGAAGCTCGAAATTGTCCCTGATTTCGTCGATCGTCGTCATGCTGGCCCGTGTTCCCGTTCAGGCCAATATAGGGACGCGAGGACGTGAAATCGATAGGGTTTGGGGGCTAATTCGCCGCCTGGGGGCCGCGCCATTCCAGCGCGAGGTCGTCCTGGCTCAGGGTGTCGCGCGGCGCCTCGCTCGCAACAGCGTCGCCTTCGCCGGCCAGCGCGATCGAGCCGGTGTGATCGGGCGCCTTCTTGTCGTTCTTGTCGGTCTTCTCGAGCTGCTCTTTCTTGTCGTTGATGATCTGGTAGATCTTGCGCGCGCCGTCCTGAGCGCGCTGGCCGATGATGGTCGCGGCCTGTCCGCCGACCTCGCAGGCCGCCGGCTGGCGCTTGCAGAACTGGGTCACGTCGGAGACGGCCGCGGTCGCAGCCTGAACCGCATCGGCAGCGCCGATCTGCGGCAGCTTCTCCGATTCGGGAGTCTTGTCCCGCGGCAGGAGCACCAGCACCAGCCCGAGCCAGAATGTGATGCGGAGCAGAAAGCGCATCTTATCGACCTGTATGTTAGATCCCGCCGCGGCGATCTCCGCGAGGCGTCGGATCTAGCAACTCTCGATAAATCGCAAGTGATTGCCTTCCGCTTAATTCGCGGAAAATTTACACCGGAATCTTTGCAAGGCCCGGTGTCGTAAATTTTCGATTGACGGCGGAGCCGCAATTCGGCCGCCTTTGCATATCCACCAATTCGAAACCATGCGGGGCACGGTGAAACCCTGTGTTCACCATCCGCGATGATGACATCGTCAAATCGCCTAAAAATCTCTGCGATGACACGGTGTCCGGCGGCAGACCGCATTGCCTTAGCACTCGTTTAAGGTCGCTCTGACACGGTGGCTCAACGATAAGGAGGCGTTCCGGCGCGTCTTCTAAGACGAGTGAGCCGAAGCGCGAGACCCGTGACAGTTTTGAGTATCATCCGCGATTGTCTCGATGCGCTGCTGCATCCCTCCGCGCGTTACGACGCGCTGACGCGAGCGCGCCATCGTGCCTTCATGGCGCCGCGGCTGCTCGGCAGCCTGGCGGCGTTCGCCGCATTCCCGATCTATCTCGCCATGCGCGGCGCGCCGAGCGCGATCGAGGTCGCCGCCTTCGCCTGGCTGATCGCGCCCATTCTGCTGTCATGGTTCCTGTCGCGCACCGGCCGCTATGAAGGCGCCCATGTGCTGTCGTCGCTGGCGCTCGCCGGCCTGGTCATGGCGATCGCCGGCACCACCGGCGGCATCGAATCATTCGCCGCGATCTGGCTGGTCGTGGTTCCCCTGGAAGCCGCACTGTCGGCCTCGCGCCGCGTCGCGGCCTTCGCCTCCCTGCTTGCGCTGTCCTGCGCCGGCGTCCTGATCCTTGTCAGCCAGCTCGGCTGGCTGCCGGCTGGAGACACCAGCGCCGCGGAACGCGGCGTGCTGATGGCGTTCGGCGTCGTCTCGGCGACACTCTATGCCGCGGGCCTCGCCTTCGGTGCGGAATCGCTCGCGCGCGCCAGCGTGACGCTGTTGTCGCGCGAGGAAGAGCGCTATCGCCTGCTCGCGCGCAACATGAGTGACGTCATCTCGCGGCATCAGCGCAACGGCGCGGTACAGTTCATCTCGCCGGCGGCGGAAGTCATGCTCGGCATGCCCGTGGCGCAGCTGCTCGGCCACGGCCTGTTCGACCGCGTCCATGTCGCCGATCGTCCGGCCTATCTCACCGCTTTGTCGGATGCCGCCCGCGGCGACGTGCGCAGCGTCGAGTTCCGGCTGCGGCGGGAGCCGACCGGATCGGACCGCGGTCAGGATTTCATCTGGGTCGAGATGCGCTGCCGGCCGCTCGACCAGGATACGGGCCGCCAGAATCTCGACCTCGATGCCATGCGCGACGCGGAAGTCGTCGGCGTGATGCGCGACGTCACCGATCGCAAGCTTTCCGAGCAGGCGCTCGATCAGGCCTGCAGCGCCGCTGAGGCGGCCGATGCCGCCAAGACGCGCTTCCTCGCCACCATGAGCCACGAGCTGCGCACGCCGCTCAACGCCATCATCGGCTTCTCCGAGATGATCGCGCAGGAGCAGACCCTGATGCTGGGCGCGGCCCAGCGCAAGGAATACGCCCAGCTCATCAACGATTCCGGCCAGCATCTGCTGTCGGTCGTCAACGGCATCCTCGACATGTCGAAGATGGAATCGGGCAATTTCGAGATCGCGTCGGAGCCGTTCGCGCCGCGCGCCTCGCTGCTGCATTGCTGCAATCTGCTGGCGCTGAAGGCGCGGGAGAACGGCATCGACCTCATCACCGATGCGCCGCAGGACCTGCCGGTCATGACCGGCGATCCCAGGGCCTTCAAGCAGATCGTGCTCAATCTCGTCGCCAACGCCATCAAGTTCACCGAGCGCGGCGGCCAGGTCTCCGTATCAGCCGCGGTGACGGGCTCGCAGCTCACGCTGCGCATCAGCGACACCGGTGTCGGCATTGCGGCGGACGATCTCAAGCGCATCGGCGCGCCATTCTTCCAGGCCGGCAAGACCTATCAGCGCCGCCATGAAGGCACGGGCCTGGGGCTTTCGATCGTGAAGAGTCTCGTGGCGTTGCATCTCGGCGAATTGACGGTACAAAGCAGGCTGGGCGAGGGCACCGCCGTCACCGTCAAGCTGCCGCTCGTCTACACACCGCCGCAGGCCAGGCCTTCCGATAGAATGCCGACCGAGAGCAAGATCGCGACGCTGACGCCGGTGCTGCGCCAGGAAATTCACGACCAAATTCACGACCAACTTCACGACCAACCCGCTCTGGTGAAGAAAAGTGCCTAAGAAGTCTGCCAAGGACGAAGCCGCACCGCGCCGCCGCGGCGCCAAGGCCGCGGTCATCGATGTCGAGACCGAGCGCAACCTCGTGATGCGCGTGCTGCTGCACAGCCCCAAGGATACGCTGGCAGGTTTCGTCGCCGTCGCCGCCGTCGGCGCGATCGTTGCCAACGCGCTGTTCCTTCAGACCGGACGGCATCCGGCGCCGATGTTCGGCACCGTGATCAATCTTCCCGCGCCGTCGTCCGTGCCGTTGTCGAACCCCTTGCCGCGTCCGCGCCCCGTCGGCGCCGACACCTCGCCGCTCGAGCCGAGAGCGACGGAGTTCCGCGCCGAGCCCAGACCTGCCGAGCGCGCCGCCGAGAAGGCCCCGGAGAAGCCGGTCGAGGCGACCGCATCGACGCCGCGCTCGGGCGATCCAATGACCAATCTGGTCAAGCAAACCACGTCGGCACCGCCTTCCGTCGCCGTCGCGCGTCCGCCGGCGCCGATTCCCGTACAGCAGAGCCCGGCCGCGCGGCGTATCGCCGGTGTGCAGCGCGCGCTGTCCGAATATGGCTACGGCAATTTGAAGATCACGGGCACGATGGGTGCGGAGACGCAGTCCGCGATCCAGAAATTCGAGCGCGAGCACAAGATGCAGGTCACCGGCCAGGTGTCCGACCGCCTGCTCCGCGAACTCGGCGCCGCGATCGGCCATCCCGTCGAATAGTCGTCATCGGCATGCGGAGGCTGGTGCTGATTGCATCACTGGCCTATCGTGCGCGTCATGCGTTTGAAATCAAATATCTGGGTCTCAGCCTATTTGCGCCGGTGCCAGACCGAGGGCGTGTTCGGGGCCGTGCGTCGTCGCGGCGCGGAGGAAGCAGGGGCGGTGTTCGTGAAGGTGTCGCTGCTCGACGGCAACGCGATGCTGTATGCGCCCGCGCCGCAGACCGTCTATGATGATGGCCGCCCCGTCGATCGCTTCTTCGTGCCGGTCGCGGCACAGCCCTTGCCGGAACACACCATCGAGGAACGGCTGAGCAAGGAAATCCGATTCGATCCGGATGCCTGGATCGTCGAGACCGAGGACCGCACCGGGCGGCATTTTCTGGAGCTCGCGAAGACGTAACTGCTGCCTTACCGTCATTGCGAGCGCAGCGAAGCAATCCAGAATCTTTCCGGGGAGGGATTCTGGATTACTTCGCCGCAAGGGCTCCTCGCAATGACGAGCCTGGGGCGCGTCGCGCGTCTCAGCGGCAGCACCCGAGCAAATCAGCGATCCGACGATCCGCCAATACCCGTCCGCACCGCCGGGCTCGAGCCGGGCTGCACGCCCGGCCGCGACTGGCTGGCGCCCGCACGCGCGCGCTGGCGTTCGCTGTCATGCAGCGAGGACTGGTACTTTGCACGCGTGACCGCGAGCGTCGAGCCGCGCCAGGCCGCCAGCATCACCAGCGCGGAGCGGTCGCCGAGCCGGTCGTAGAGCCGCGACAGGCGGTACACAGCATCGACCGAATTGCCGATCTCCGGCTTGAAGAACAACAGGATGCGCTGGAAGTTCGGGCTCGGCATGTCGAGCGCGCGCGCGGCGACCGCGAGCGCTTCGCCGCCGGCATCGTCGACGATCTGCGCTGCGACGCGCGAGGGCAGGATCAGGCTGTCGCCGAGTTCATAGGTGAAATTCTCGACGTCATTGGCGATCGCCGCCATCTCCAGGATCTGGATCGCGCGCCTGGCGCGCACCGTCGGAATCCGCGGCGCGGCCTTTAGCGGCGTCTGCGCCAGATTGTGCAAGATCAGCGCGCGCTGGGGCGCACCGGCGTTGAAGAACATGTCGTGGATCTCGGCCGCTTCCTTCGGCTGCATCGCCATGTTCGCGGCCATGCGCTGCTCGGCGTCGGTCGGCGTGCGGGCAGGCGACGGGGCGTGCGCGGGAGCGTGAATTTCGCGCGCGAGCGGAACCCTGCGGCCTTCCTGCGCGGCGACCAGCCCGAGCTTCTGCAGGACCGGGACGGGTGTCTGCGGATAGATCGCAAGCTTCGCCTTGACGGAGGCGCGCGTCGCATCATCGACCTGGTCGATCAGCCGCGTTGCAAGCTCGATGAACTGGCGCTGCTCGTCGTCGCTGTGGGTGGGCGCCTGGACATAGAGGTCCGTCAGCACGCGCAGCAGCGTCGGTCGAACATCGACGCCTTCGCGACGGGAGAGGCTCATCAGGCCGTCGAATCCGGGAAACAGCGACTTGGTCATGGAGGGATACGCGACCTGGAAAAGATACTCAGCCCGAGCCTATCTCAGGTTCCTTTAAAGGCTCGTTAAGGAAAACGAGCCGTGAAGCCGATCCCTCGATTTGAGGGTGATCGTGCCGCAACGGGACGCCGCGCCGGGACATGGCCAGGGCCCGTGCGGCTACGGTCCGGAAAGTGCGTTTACATCCCGTTAACCATGAACTGATCTTAATGAATGCATGTTGCACGAGCGCGCCGGGTCGCGCGGCAATTGATAGAGAGCTGATATGGGGACCATCATCGAATTTCCGGCCGGTCGCCGGGCAGGCTCGCCGGGGGATGCCACGCCGCGCACGGAAACGGGAACGATTTTGATCCTCCCCGTGATTCGCATTGAGCGCGAGACGGACGAAACCAGCGGCGATCGCGGGCCGGAGCAGGGCACAGCGCCGGGGCGCCGTCGTCGCCGCCGCTAGCATCCGGCTTTTGCAATGCCGGAAGCCATCCGCCAGATCCGCACCGTCGTGACGGCCGTCGTGCTTGCACTCACTGGCGCGATGCTCGCCGCCTGCAGCGGCGGCGATTTCGGCCGCACCCGCGAGAGCATGCGCAGCGACGACATGCATCGCTGGCTCGGGGCCGAGGCCACCGGCAGTGTCGGCCTGAGGGCATCCCAATTCCAGCTCACGGACGCGGAGCGCCAGCTTCGCGACCTCGCCTATCCCATGATCGAGCCGCCGCTGTCGCGGCCGGCGTGGAAGAGCGTGTTCGGCGACTACAAGGCGCTGCCGTCACCCTGGCAGCAGAAGGTCGTGTTCGACCGCACCATGTATGGGCGCACGCTGATCGACGAGCCGCATCGCTCGCATTCCTCGCGCTATGCGCAGCTGATCGAGGACGTGCGCAACGACACCACGCGCTTCGAGCCGTTCTTCGCCTCCGCAATCCGCGTCATCGATCTCGACAGGAAGCGCAATGCCACCATGGCGCGCGTCTCCGAGCTCTCGCCGAGGGAGAGGGAGGATGCGGTCGCGCGCATGCAGGAGAACTCGCTGATCATCCAGTGGGTGCAGCAATGCCTCGAGCAGCGCATCTCGTCCTATCGCTGGGCGCTCGAACGTCTGGTGATCCAGGCGCCCGACGGCATGGCCGCCGATGCCGATCGCCTGATCGGAGAGCTCGCCGCCCAGACCGCCAATCCGCCGGTCGCGGCGCAGCCGCCATACGGCCGCGCGGTGATCTCGAAGGGCTAGGATTTCGCGCGGGGCGATCGCTTGGTCGGCCCGGGCCTGCGCCGCTGCTTCTGAAGCTTCCCGACAAAATCCTTCAGCGCATCCGCCAGCGGCACTGATGCGCGATAGGCGAGGCCGACCTCGCGCTTCACCTTGACCTCGATCTCGCGCACCGCGACGTCAGGATTGCCGCGCGCCACGCCTTCCGGGACGATGGCGATGCCGACGCCGGCGGCGACCAGCGCCATGGCCCAGTCCTCCGATTGCGCGATCGCCGCGGTCTGGCGTCGCTGCGCGGCGCGGCCGAAGAATTCGCTTTGCTCGCAATGGCAGCGGTCGATCAGGGGCACGCCGGCGAGATCGGCGATGCGGAGCTTCTCCTTCAGCGTCAGCGGATGCGACGGCGGCAGCGCGGCGACATAGCGCTCGCTCCACAGCGCGACGAAATGCTCATCATTGCGCACCATCGTCTTCGAGATGATCCGCGCATCGGCGCGCTCGTCGCTGCCGACGAGGCGGAGCGCGATGTCGGCGCGCGCCGTCAGCGGCTTCAAGAGCGCGATCGTTCGGGGCACATCGAGCGTGCGCATGAGGCCGAGCGTCACATTGGTCTTGGTATTCGGCTTCCTGAACAGGCTGCGCGCGGCATCGGCTTCGTCGATGATGCGGCGGGCGAGGGTATGAAACTGTTCGGCCGAGGCGGTGGGCGCGACGCCCTTCTTGTGCCGGATGAACAGCGTGGTGCCGAGCTCGGCCTCCAGATTGGTGATCGCGGTCGAGATCGACGGCTGCGACACGAAGCAGGCGCGCGCCGCGGCGGTCAGGTTGCGCGCGCGGTAAACAGCGGTGAAGTAGCGAAGCTCGCGGATGTCCATAGGATGTACCTAGAGATACTATTGCTATCTAATATTTTACCTATGGATCGCGGGATGACAAGAACGCCCTGCTCACAACAGGCGAGGACGCGCGATGAAGATCCACCATCTCAACACCGGCACGATGTGCCCCATGGGGCGCCGGCTGGTGAACGGCACTGGCAGCCTGTTCCAGCGCGCCCGCCTGGTCTGCCATTGCCTGCTGGTGGAGACGAATGACGGGCTCGCTCTTGTCGACACCGGCATCGGCCTCGGCGATATCGCCACGCCTGGCCGGCTCGGCCGGCGATGGCTGCGGCAGACCGCGCCAAGGCTCGATCCGGCGGAGACGGCGGTCGAGCAGGTGAAGGCGCTCGGCTATTCACCCACCGACGTCCGTCACGTGATGCTGACCCATCTCGACCGCGATCACGCCGGCGGCGTGCCTGATTTCCCGCATGCCGCGATCCACGTCCATCGCGCCGAATACGACATGGCGGTGCTGCGCAAGCCGGCGCCGCCCGCGGGACGCTATGTCGGCGGGCAGTGGAGCCATGGCCCGAGCTGGACGTTTTATGGCGAAGCCGGTGAGGACTGGTTCGGCTTCAAGGGCGTGCGCGCCCTCGGCGACAGGGAAGGGGACATCCTGATGATTCCGCTCGCCGGTCACACGCTCGGCCATTGCGGCATAGCAGTGCGGTCAGGCGGCAAATGGCTGCTGCATGCCGGCGACAGCTACTTCCACCATGCGCAGCTCGAAGCATCGCCGCGCATGCCGCTGATGCTCGGCTATTTCCAGCGCAAGGGCGACATGGACCGAAGCCAGCGCATCGCCAACCAGGCGCGGCTGCGCGCGCTGAAGCTGAACCACGGCGACCGCGTGACGATCGTCAACAGCCATGACCCCGTTGATTACGAGAACTGCCGGTGTGGCGCGCATTGACGCGCCACACCTGGCAGTCCGTCAACGCTGCCCGTCATGCACGGAGATCTCGGACGCCTTGAGGCCCCCGATGCGCGCGTGAGGCCGGCCGCCGGTGGCCATCACGAGGCCGAAGGCGATCTCGTCGCGCCGTGGCGAATCCCACAGCGTCATCTCCGCGGTGCCGAAATGGCTGCGGACATAGGCGGCGTGGATATGGCCGAGCGGCACCATCAGGCGCGTGCCGGGCCCGCCGATGGTCTTCGCCGCCGGGACGATCGCCTTTGGTTGACCGAGGACTTCGCGCATGCCCTGACCGCCGGCTTCGTGCCAGACGGCGCCGTGCTCGAGCTCGCCGTCTTCGCCGACGATGATGCCCTTGCCGTAGGCTTCGACGTGCGATGCGCCCCCAAGCTGCGCGATCAGTCGCGTTGCGAGCTCGCGCCCGAGCTCACGCAGGGACGCCTGAAACGGCATCAGATCAGGTTCAAAGCGGCCCGCGAAGGGATTGCGGACCACCGCAACAGCCGTTCCAACGAGAAGCGGCTTCTCCAGGCGGGGGCCGCGCTCGTGCCAGATGGTCTCGACACCGAGCGCGGTCTTCCGGATCTCGTATGACATCCGCGGCTCTATGCTTCGTCGATGACGGGATTGCGCAGCACGCCGATGTTCTCGATCTCGACCTCGACCACGTCGCCGGGTTTGAGAAAGACCGGTGGCTTGCGGGTGAAGCCGACGCCGGCCGGGGTGCCGGTAGCGATGACGTCGCCGGGGACGAGGTCGAAAATGGTCGAGCAATATTCGATCAGCCGCGGGATCGAGAAGATCAGCATCGATGTGTCCGAGGACTGCTCCACCACCCCGTTGACGCGCGTCTCGAGCTTCAGCCTGGTGGGATCGCCGATCTCGTCCGGCGTCACCAGCCAGGGCCCGAACGGGCCGGTGCCGACAAAGTTCTTGCCGGACGCGATCTGCTGGGCGTGGCGCTGCCAGTCGCGCACGCTGACGTCATTGTAGATCGAGTAACCCGCCACGTGATCCCAGGCGTCGGCCTGGCTGATGTGACGGCCGCCCTTGCCGATGACGACGGCGAGCTCGCCCTCCCAGTCGAAATTGTCCGAGACCTTCGGCCGGATCACCGGCGCGTTGTGCGCGACCTGGGAGCGCCAGACCCGGAGGAAGATCGGCGGAAACTCCGTGATCTCGCGCTTCATGCCGAACGCCACCGCCTCGTTGTGGTGGTCGAGATAATTGCGCACGGCGCAGACGATCTTTTCCGGGCGCGGGATCACCGGCAGATATTTGACGTCGCTGAGCGCCAGAGCGGGCTTCTGCCCGGCGATGATGGCGTCACGGCGGGCGTAGTCATCGCTGCCGAGGAAATCCGCGAGCGTCGGGTACCGGGGCAGGGCGCGGCCCAGGTCGACGACCCCGTTTTCGACAACGGCGCCCCAGCTTTCCCGATTTCCGTCCAAGAACGACAGCAGCTTCATGGTTCCGCCCCAAGGTTCGCATTTTCGATCCTGTCTATTATTTTCGAAAATACTGGCGAACGCAAGCCCGCCGCGCGAAAAAGCCGGATCGGCCTATTCGGCGTCGAGCAAATGCCCGGCGTAGTTCGCCACGTTGTCGGCGGTCGAGCGGATATGCGTCTCGATCAGTTGCACCGCGAGATCCGCATTGCGCGAGATGGCGGCCTGCATGATCGCCTGATGCTCGCCGGCCTTGTCGCGCGGGCGCGGCCGGAAATTGGCCGACAGGTGCCGATAGCGCTCGGCGCGATCGAACAGCTCGGCGCGAATGGCGAGAAGCGTCGCCGAGCCACAGGCGGACACCAGCGCCTGGTGGAATTGGCGGTGGGCGATCTTCCACTCGGGATCGCGCAGCGGATGTTCGGGATCGCGCTGCTCGATCCGCTTCAATCTGTGCAGCGTCGAGATGACCGCGATTTCCCAGTCGTCGTCGCCCCGCTCGATCGCGCGGCGGATCAACTCCACTTCGATGAGGACGCGGGCATCGGTGACTTCCGCCAGATCCTGGCGGCTGACCGGCGCCACACGAAATCCGCGCTGCTCCTGGGCATCGACCAGCCCTTCGGCGGCGAGTGCCGTCAGTGCCTCGCGGAGCGTCGTGAAGCTTGCGCCGAACCGTTCGCGCAACACGTCGAACCGCAGGGGCTCGCCGGGCACCAGACTGCAGGCAATGATCTCCTCGCGCAGCCGATGCGTGATGTCGGCGGCAATGGTCTTGCCGAATTCCTTGCGGGGGCGAATGGCGCCGTCGGTCATGGTTTCTGCCATTGAATCGATGCCTCAAGATGCCGCGCCAACGACCATCTTGCAATAATTTTCGTAATGGATATGATTTTCGAAAATATGGGTTGGGAGGCAAGTGAAATCATGAGGGCGGTGCTGGTGCGTCAGCCGGGTGGGCCGGAGGCGCTCGAACTGGTCGAGCTTCCGGTGCCTGTGCCCGGACCCGGCGAGGTGCAAATCCGGGCCGAGGCATTCGGGGTGGGGCAGCCCGACGTGCTGATCCGGCGCGGCGTCTACAAATGGATGCCGCCGCTGCCGGCCAATCCCGGCAATGACGTCGCCGGGCGCATTGCCGCGCTCGGGCCCGGCGTCGAGGGCTTTGCGATCGGTCAGAAGGTGCTGCTGAGCGCGCGCGACCTGTCCCAGCGCGGCGGCTGTTACGCCGACTATGTGGTCGCGCCCGCGGATGCCGTGCACGCGCTGCCCGACAATGTCGATCTGCAGGCCGCCGTGTGCCTCTCGAACTATCAGGTCGCTTACGCGCTGCTGCACGAGTGCCGCCATCCGCACGCGCCTGCGAGCGTGCTGGTGATTGGAGCTGCCGGCGGCGTCGGCACCGCGCTGGTGCAGCTGGCAAAGCTCGCGCAGATGAGGGTGATTGGCACGGTCTCCACCGACGAGAAGGCGGAGTTCGCGAAGGCGAACGGCGCCGATCACGTCATCTTCTACCGCCGTGAGGACGTCGTGGCGCGGACCCGCGAGCTGACGGATGGCGAGGGCGTCGGCCTCGTGCTTGATCACGTCTGCGGGCCGGAGTTCACTGGCTATCTCGGCGCGCTCGGCAAATGGGGAACGCTGCTGTCGTACAACGCTTTCGCCGGATTGCCGGAAGAGAATCTGATGGCGGCGATGCGCGACCATCTCGACATCTGTCCGGCCGTGCGCTGCTTCTCTTTCCACATTTACGACCATGACCGCGACGGCCGCCGTGCCCTGATGCGGAGCGTGATCGATGCGTTGAGCCGTAATGCGATCAAGCCGGCCATTTCGGCGGTTCTGAAGCTCGACGAGGTCCGGCAGGCCCACACGCTGCTCGAGCAGGGCTCGGCGCTCGGCAAGATCATCATGACGCCATGAGGGGATGGACTGCACGATGACGACACAGGCACCCATTGCAAGGTTCACCCGGTTGCGGCACGCGACCTTCGCCTCGCCGGATCCCGAGCGGCTGCTCGACTATTACCGCGGCGTGATCGGTCTCGGTCTCGTCGGCCGCGACGGAGACCGCATCTTTCTCGCCAGCGATTGCGAGCAGCTTTCGCTCGTGATCGAGCCCGGTGCGGCGGCGCTGACGAGCATCGGCTTCGAAATATCCCCCGACGTCCAGCTCGAGGCGCTGGGCGCTGCGCTGAAGCAGGCGGATCTGCGGCCGGAGCTTCGGAGCGATGCCCTGCCTGGCGTGCCCCGCCTGCTGTCGTTCAGCGATCCCGAAGGCACACGCTTCGAGCTGGTCCAGGGCTGGACGCCGACGCCCGCGCAGGAGCGGATCGGCGCGCTCGCCGTCGTCAAGCTCGGCCATGTCGCCCTTCGCACGCCCGATCCGCGTGCGGCCTCGGAGTTCTACGCCAATGTCATGGGCCTGCGCGTCTCCGACTGGATCGAGGATCGCTTCGTCTTCATGCGCAGCGGCTTCGAGCATCACACGCTGAACTTCGCCCGCGCCCCCGATCGCGGCCTGCATCACTTTGCTTTCGAGCTGCGTGGCCCCGCCCACATGCACCAGGCCTGCGACCATCTCGCGCGGCACAAGCTCCCCGTTCTCTGGGGACCGGTGCGTCACGGCCCCGGGCACAACACCGCGATCTATCATCGCAATCCCGACGGGCATCTGGTCGAGCTGTTCCACGATCTCGACCGCATGACGGATGAAGAGCTCGGCTATTTCGAGCCGCGTCCCTGGCATCGCGATCGACCGCAGCGGCCAAAAGTCTGGGTCGGCCTGCCGCGCGACGTCTGGGGCATGGCGCCGTCACCGGAATGCACGGAGTTCGCCCGCTAGCCAGCGCGTCACGACTTGAAGACCGCCGCACCCGTTGCGGCCAACGACATGACAATCAAAGGGAGGATCATCCATGCTCTGGATGAAGCGGATTGCTGCGGCCATTTTTCTGCTTGGCGGTTTTCTTGGCGTTTTTCTCGGAAACGGCTCGGCGTCGGCGGACACCTATCCGTCGCGCCCGATCCGGCTGCTGCACGGATTTGCCGCCGGCGGCGCCGCCGATACGCTGTCCCGCATCATCGCCGACGGGCTCTCGAAGAAGCTCGGGCA
Organism: Bradyrhizobium sp. CCGB20; assembly: GCF_024199855.1. Taxonomy (NCBI): domain Bacteria; kingdom Pseudomonadati; phylum Pseudomonadota; class Alphaproteobacteria; order Hyphomicrobiales; family Nitrobacteraceae; genus Bradyrhizobium; species Bradyrhizobium sp. CCGB20. The sequence continues at coordinate 3,090,270 of NZ_JANADN010000001.1, forward strand.
GCCGATCATCGTCGAGGCCAAGCCGGGCGCCGGCGGCAACATCGCGGCGGATGCGGTCGCGAAAGCGGCGCCTGACGGCTACACGATCGGGCTCGTCACCGGTGCTCACGCGATTTCCGCGGCCACCTACAAGAGCCTCGCCTACCAGCCGGCCGAGAGCTTCGAGATGATCTCGACACTGGTCTATTACGCGCTCGTCATTGCAGTGCGCAGCGATTATCCGGCGAAGTCGCTGGCCGAGCTCATTGCCATGGCCAAAGAGAAGCCCGGTGCGCTCAGCTTCGGATCGGTCGGTTTCGGCAGCACGCATCACCTTGCCGGCGAGCTGCTCAACGCAACCGCCGGCGTCGAGATCGTGCACGTGCCGTATCGCGGCGATTCCCAGTCCGTCACTGCACTGCTCGGCGGCGAGGTTCCGGTCATCGTCGGCACTCCGGTGCTGCTCGCCCCGCAGATCCAGAGTGGCGCGATCCGCGGCCTGGCAGTGACCTCGCCGACGCGCACCGCATTGCTGCCCGACGTCCCGACGGTTCAGGAAGCCGGCATCAAGGGATATGACGTGCGCACCTGGGCCGGCCTGTTGGCCCCGAAGGGAACGCCGCCCGCCATCATGGCCGCACTCAATGCCGCGACGCTCGACGTGCTCAGGGACCCCGACCTCAAGCAACGCCTGGAGACCGCCGTCGGCGGCGAGGTCCGCGGCAGCTCGCCAGAGGAGATGAAGAAGCTGATCGAGACGGAGATCACCAAATGGACGGGCGTCGTTGAGCGCGCCAAAATCCCGAAGATCTGATCCCCAATGAGCCCTATCGCGCTTCAACCACCTCGCCGTCCTCCTTCACGAACCGGCCGACGGGATCATCCAGCAGATCGATGACGGCTTCGGAGGGCCGGCACAATCGCGTGCCCTTCGGCGTCACGACGATCGGACGGTTGATCAGGATGGGGTGGGCGAGCATCTGATCGATCAGCTCCTCGTCGGACCATTTCGGGTCATCGAGGCCGAGGTCGCGGTAGGGCGTGCCTTTCTCACGCAGCAGCGCGCGAACGGAGATGCCCATCGCCTTGACGAGCTCGACCAGTCTTTCTCGCGACGGCGGCGTCTTCAGGTACTCGATGACGACAGGCTCGGTGCCGCTCTGCCGGATCATCGCGAGCGTGTTGCGCGAGGTGCCGCAAGCGGGGTTGTGATAGATCGTGACGGTCATCGTATTGTCTCCGCGATTGGGATGGGACCCCGCATTTCGGGGCGACCGAGCAGCCAGTTCATCAACAGCATGCCGGCAAACGCGCCGCAGAGCTCCGCAAGGATGAATCCGGGCAGGTCAACGGGGCGAATGCCCGCGAACGTGTTCGTCAGGGATCTTGCGATCGCCACCGCCGGATTGGCAAACGAGGTCGAGGCCGTGGACCAGTAGGCCGCCGTGATGTAAAGGCCGACCAGCCAGGGCACGGCGGTCCGCTGAAACCGGATGCCGGCCAGGATCGTGGCGACCAGCCCGAACGCGGCGACGGCTTCGGCGAACCATTGCGGCCCTCCGGTTCGAACCTTCGTCGAGGGCTCGAGCAGGGGCAGTCCGAACATCAGATGCGCCGCCATCGTTCCCGCGATGCCGCCGGCGATCTGCGCGACCACGTAGAGCGCGGCCTCGTTCGCCGGCAGCTCGCGCTTGCCGGTGAAGACGAGGGTGACCGCCGGATTGAAATGTGCGCCGGAGATCGGACCGAGCACCGTGATCAGGACGACCAGAATGGCCCCTGTCGGCAAGGTGTTGCAGAGCAGAGCAAGAGCGACATCCCTGGTCAGCGTTTCCGCCATGATGCCGGAGCCGACCACCGTGGCGACGAGAATGCCCGTGCCGAGCGCTTCGGCCGCGAGGCGGCGCGGAAGATCGAAATTGTCCATCAGCCGGCCTTCGGCGTCGGAGGTGCCGCGCGCTCGGAACACGGGAACGGCAGGTCGTGCATCTGGTCAGGCACGGCTTCGCTCCTTTCGTTTTGGCGCGCAGCAGGATTGGAGCGTCGCGACGACGGGTTCGCAAACTTCCGGCCGTCCGCCGCAGCAATCGCGCAGCAGGAAAACGGCAACGTCCCGGAATGCGCCGAGATTGGCGCGGTAGATGATCGAGCGGCTCTGCCGCTCGGAGGACACGAGGCGCGCCCGGCTCAGAATCGACAAATGCGCCGAGAGCGTGTTCTGGGGGACTTCCAGCAGGCGCGCGAGATCGCCCGCTGCAAGTCCATCAGGCTCGTGTCTCACCAGCGTCCGGAATGCCTCCAGACGGGTCGGCTGCGACAGCGCGGCGAGCGCAAGGACGGCCTCTTCGGTTTCCATATATCCAGACTTATGGAATTATGGAGGGGGCGTCAATCCGGAATCCGAAGAAGTGCGGCCGGCTGCATCCATATTTCGAATATACTAGAAATACGGTTTGACATTCGGGTTGAAGAGGCTGCACCATGCCCCCATGAAGATCGCCGACGCAGCAGCACGTCTGGAAGCCCTGGGCAATCAGACCCGGCTCCAGATTTATCGCGCCTTGGTCCGGGCAGGGCGCTCGGGCATGCCCGTCGGCCGCCTGCAGGACAAGCTGAAGATCCCGCCGTCAACGCTGTCGCATCACATCAAGACACTGGTCTCAGTTGGGCTCGTCAGTCAGGTCCGGGAATCCACGACGCTGGTTTGCCATGCGAACTTCGATGCCATGCGGGGCCTGGTCGACTTCCTGGCGGCAGAGTGTTGTGCGGACGAAGTCGGATGCAAGGATGCTCAGACCGCGGCTTGATCTTTTCGACCTCAATTATTCGATGATTCTAGAAAGATGGGAGAAGCCGAATGAGCGACAACAGGACGGTAGCCATCATCGGGGCGGGGCCTGTCGGTCTCGCAGCGGCCGCCCATGTGCTCGAGCGCGGCATGTCGCCCATCGTGATCGAGGCCGGACCCGAAGCCGGGCACGCGATGCGTCAATGGCAGCACGTCCAGCTCTTCTCGCCGTGGCAGTACAACGTCGACAAGGCTGCCACGCGTCTGCTCGCACCGACCGGTTGGAATTCGCCTGACCCACAGTCCTATCCGACCGGCGGTGAGCTGCTCGAGCGCTACCTCGATCCGCTGGCCACGCGCACGCCGCTGCGCGAGACGATCCGGACGTCCAGCCGCGTCACCGCCATCAGCCGCGCTGGCTTCGACAAGGCAAAGACGAAGGGCAGGGAGCGGGCGCCGTTCGAAATCCGCTATCAGAACGGCAGGGGTCCCGAGGTGCTGCGCGCCGATGCCGTCATCGACGCATCAGGCACGTGGTTCTCTCCCAACCCCGCCGGCGGCAACGGCTTGCCCGCAATCGGCGAGCGCGAGCACACGGACCGCATCGCCTATGGCATGCCGGATGTGCGAGGTGCCGAGCGTGCCAGATATTCCGGCAAGACCGTGGCCGTGCTCGGGGCCGGTCACTCGGCGGTGGGTACGCTGATCGATCTCGTGCAGCTCGCCGCCGAGGTGCCCGGCACGCAAGCCATCTGGCTACTGCGTGGCACCGATCCCGCAAAAGCCTTCGGCGGCGGTCGCAATGACAAGCTTGCCGCCCGCGGCGAGTTGGGCTCCGCCTTCGCCGCGCTCGTGGCCGCCGGCAAGATCAAGGTGGAGACCGGTTTCGGCGTCACTCACGTCTCGGACACCGAAGGCCGCCTCAAGGTTTCGGCGGGCGCCTGTTGCGGTGCGCGGAGCGTGGTTGCCGACGAGCTTGTCGTCTCGACCGGCTTTCGTCCCGATCTTTCGTTCCTGTCCGAGCTGCGGCTTCGGCTCGATCCGGCGATCGAGGCGCCGGTCGCGCTTGCGCCGCTCATCGATCCCAACGAGCACAGCTGCGGGACGGTCCGCCCTCACGGCGCGCGCGAGCTCGCGCACGACGAGCCGGGCTTCTATCTCGCCGGCATGAAATCCTACGGCCGCGCGCCGACCTTCCTGATGATGACCGGATACGAGCAGGTCCGCTCCATCGTCGCCGATATCGCGGGCGACAAGGAGGCTGCGGCACGGGTCGAGCTCGATCTGCCGGAGACTGGCGTGTGCACACGCGGCGGCGTCGAGTCAGGGGCCGCAACGGGATGCTGCGGCGGTCCAGCAAAGGAGGAGGCCTCGGCTTGCTGCGCCGCCGATGAATCGGCGAAGAAGGCCGGTGCTGCGGGATGCGGTTGTTCATGACGCAAGTGCAGCCAACATCGACGCCCCTCCAGGTGGGAGAACAAAATTCATAAGCTGAGCGGCAGGTCTCTGATTGCGGTGATGTGCATCGGCCAGGTCGGCAATCTGCTGCCGCATGTGACGTTGTCCGCAAATCTGGCGCAGCATCTCATGCCGGCGTGGGGCCTCTCCGCCGCCGAAGGCGGCTTGATGGCGAGCGGTTACGCGTTCGGCTACATGCTCGCGGTGCCGGTGTTGACGACATTGACCGACCGGATCGATGCCCGGCTCGTCCTGCTCTGGGGCTCGATCGTCAGTGGCCTCGCCACTGCAGCGTTCGGCATCTTCGCGCAAGGGTTCTGGTCGGGGACTGCGATCTGGTCGCTGGCAGGCCTCGGATTTGCCGGCGCCTACATGCCCGGCCTGAAGGCGCTGACCGACCGGCTTCCCTCAGGCGACACCTCGCGGGCCGTCACGCTGTACACGTCGAGCTTCTCGGTCGGCGTCGGCCTCTCGTTCCTGGTGGCACAGATCATCGCCGACAAATGGGGATGGCGAAGCGCATTCCTCGTCACGGGGTTCGGGCCGATCGCAATGGTCATCGCGTGCCTTCTGATGCACGAGCGGCGGCCCGCGCCGAAGGCTGGGCGCCTGCTCAACTTCGCGCCCGTTTTCGCCAACCGCGAGGCGCTCGGTTACATCTTCGGTTACGGCGCCCATTGCTTCGAACTCTATGGCATCCGCACCTGGCTGGTCGGGTTCTGGACCTTCGTTGTTGCGCATCAAGGTGCGCCGTCCTGGATGACGCCGGTTCTGATGAGCTTCTGCTTCGCAGTCATCTCGATGCCCGCCAGTATCCTCGGCAACGAAGCCGCGCTGAAATTCGGGCGACATCGGGCGATCACGGTTGTGATGATTGCATCGGCTTGCGTTGCACTGGTCATCGGGCTCAACGCGACGGCTCCGGCATGGGTACTCGCACTGCTTCTGCTCCTTTATGGCCTGACGGTGCCGGCCGATTCCGGCGCGTTGACTGCCGGCATGTCCGCAGCGGCCGTGCCCGAGCACCGTGGCGCAACTCTGGCCTTGCACTCCACCGTTGGCTTTGGCCTGTCGGCCGTTGGTGCCTGGGGCACGGGCGCCGCGCTCGACATGGCAGGCGGCCCGCAGCACGCGAACGGCTGGCTGCTGGCGTTCATCGTCCTTGCGGCCGGGATAGCGCTGGGGCCCTTGGCGCTGCTCTGGGCACGCGGGAGCGGGCGACGGAGCTGAGGAACTCAAGAGATGGCTTGTCGGGTGGCCAGGCGAGGCAGCCTCGGTCATGAATGCCTTGGCATGCGTGCCGCTCGAGCGACGACGGCAACGCGAAAAGCTGGCGCGAAGCCGTGCCGCGTCACCTCTCCCCGCTACGGCTGCGGAGGATAGCGGTCAAACGCCGGCAGCTCGTGCGCATGTTCCATCCAGCGAAGACGTTCGGCGACCTGGATGTGCATCGTCGCCGGTACGGCATCGGGATCGTCGTAGGTCGCGCTCTGGACGTCGATGACCCCGGGGAGCATGTTGGCATTGACGTAGAACAGGCCGGTTCCGCAATTGCCGCAAAAGTGCCGCCGGCCGTGTTCGGAGGAGGTGTAGACCCTGGGCTCGCCCGTCGTCACCTTGACGGCATCATCCGCGTACATCGTCCAGCCGACGACCGGAGCGCCGGCGTGCAGTCTGCAGTCGCGGCAGTGACACAGCGCATGCACGATCGCCTCACCCTCGACCTGATAACGGATTGCGCCACAGTGACAGCCGCCGGTGATGGTGCTCATGCGTTGCTCCCGATTGAAGGCCGGTTTCGGCGATCGATAACTCTCGAGACTTGCTGCTTCAACGGCGTAATCGATGTGCGATTGCGTCCTACTGTCGCGTGACAACTGCTGCCATCACAGTCGTGGTGATTGCATTCGGTCCATCACCACCTGAATGAAGCCGCGACCTCGTAGCTGCGCGGCGCGCCCAGGATGATCTGATCGGTATAGCCGGGATCGCCCCATGCCGCGTAGAGCTTGTTCGTCAGGTTCTTCACGCGAAAGCTGATCCGGGTCCGGTCGACGCCCGGGAAGTAGGCTTTTGGGATATCGACGAACGCGAACGCGTCGAAGATCGTGTAGGCGTTCATCGTGACCAGATTGTCCTGGAAGTTGAAGCGGTCGCCGACGTGACGGACGAGGCCGCCGATCTCCACCGGCAGTTTCGTGTCGAAGCGGTAGGACGCCCCCGCATTGGCGACGAAGTTCGGAACGTTGGGCGGCGTCTTGCCCGAATAGGATTGGAAGTCGCCATTGCCGTCGACATAGTTGAAGTCGATGAAGCGCGACTGCACGAAGGCGACGTTGCCCCAGAGCTTCAGGCCGCCGACCGGGTTGACCGCCGCGGCGATCTCGACCCCCTTGGAGGCGATCTTGCCCGCGACGTTGAAGACGATGCCGCTTTCGGGGACGTAGACGTTCTTGCGCTCGATGTCGAAGGCCGAGAACGTGGCCTCCGCGCGCTTGTCGGCCGATTGCAGCTTCACGCCGGTCTCGTAGGTGCGCGACGTCGTCAGCAGCAGTGGCACCTGCGGTGCGAGGATGAAGATGTTGGCGACCGTCGGGTCCGCCGCCGTCGCGTACTGGCTGTACAGCATGACGCCCGGGGTGACCTCCCAGGTATAGCCGACCCGGCCGGTGACCGGGTTGAACGTCTTCGAGAACGGATAGCCGCGGTCGGTGCGCAACACGCCGTCCGGCGAGAAGCGCGTGCGCGACAGCTCGATGTCCTCGAAGCGGATGCCGCCGATCAGTGCGAAGCTCGAGGTCAGCTTCAGCCGGTCCTCGAACGCGAGCGAGGCGGAGTTGAGGTGCGTGTAGATCTTCTCGTCGCTGCGTGGCCCGTAAAGCCCGCGGTCCGGATTGATCAGGTCGACCGTGTCCGAGAAGAACAGGGTGTCCTGCGAGACGTTGAACTGCGAGCTGCTGGCCATGACGGTGGCGACGAAACGGTTGTCCATCCCACTGAAGTTGGAATTGACGGTGAGGTCGGTGATGTTGCCGTAGAGCCGCTGCGCGTGATCCAGCGCCAGCCGCTCGCGATAGACGTTGTTCGGCCCGGAATCGTCAAACGAGTTGATCTCGTTGTTGAACCAGTGCCGGTGCGCATCATAGCCGTAGACCTGGCTCCGCAGCGAGACGTTGTTGGTGATGTCCCACTGGAAGCCGCTGCGCAGCCAGAGCTCGCTGGCGCCGCTGTGATTGTCGAGCACGTTGTAGGTGGTGGTGAGCGTGCGCGCGTCCACGGTGACGGGGTTGAGCGTCCCGGTGTGGCCGTTGAGATAGTAGTTGGTCCACTGGCCCGAGACGATGCCCGATGTCGGCACGATGCCCGGCGCGTTGGCGGGCACCAGCGGCGTGCCCCAGTAGAAGCGGTCCTTGTCCTGCCTGTATTCGGCCGCGCCCCAGATCTTCAAGCTCTCGTTGACGCGGTAGTTCAGCTGTCCCGAGACGTTGCTGAGCTTCGCATAGGTGTCGTCGATGAAGCTCTTGTCGTTGGAATGGCTGATGTCGAAGCGGTAGTCGAGGCCGTTGACGAGCGTGCTGCCGCCCGATCCGTATCCGGCGCGATAGCCGTTGAAGGAGTCGTAGGACGCGAACGCGTCGTTGACGACAGGCCCGGTGTGCGGCGCCTTGGTCACGTAGTTGACGGCGCCGCCGGTCGCGCCAAGGCCGGCGATCAGCGAGTCAGGCCCCTTGATGATCTCCACCTGCTGCAGATTGGCGGTGTCCATGGGGCGGCCGGTCATGGTCGACGGCCCGATCGAAATGCCGTTGTAGAGGGTGGAAATCTGGTCGCCGGAAAAGCCGCGCATCGAGAAGATGGCGGGTGCGCCGGGCGCATCGCCGCCGGTCACGCCGACCGCCGCCTTGGCCGCGTCAGTGGTGGTCCTGATGCCGAGGAGCCGCATGGTCTGCTGGTCGATGACCTCGACGGTCGCCGGCGTTTCCCGTGCCGTGATCCCGAGCCGGGAGCCGACCTCGGTGACGGCGGCCGTGTTGAGCGGCGTCTGCACCTGATCGCTCGGAGACTGGGTTGCCGGAACGGCGACGGCTGAGGCGGCGCGATTGCGCCCCGTGGCCCGGCGCGCGGTCCGCGACCTCTGATTGCCGGGGCTGACAGCAGGAGCCGGCCTGGGTGTGGCCGGAGAGACGGTCACCGGGTCGATCTCGCGGGAGGCGTTATCGCGGGCCGCGGCCTGCGCCACCGCGACGGAGGACAGCGATGTCGAGAGCAGCAAGGCGAGCACGGCAGGCATGGCCTGCGAGACGCTGATCCGGACACGCCAATACCCCGGCGCAATGCCGGCATCGAAATGAAGATTTTGCACAACAACGCTCTGCGGCGACGCAAACAGACCGTCACCGCGGTTGCCTTAGTCATCTGCCTTCGCCCCAGGCGGCAGATGCACCGGCTACTTCAAGACATCGGGGCACCCCGCCCAATGCGTTCGCGCGTGACTCATGGCTGGCAGCAGGTTTCCTGGCTCGCGGGTCATCGCCTTCGACCGCCTTCCCAGAGGCCCAAGCGGGGCTCCAGTGGTTCGTTTGGTCGTCGGCTATCCGCCTACAGTTGCGGGGGCAGCCGCGGAATTGCCCACCGATGTGGACGCACCGCATTCCCTTAAGTAGCCCTTGCGGACACTACCGATCACGAAACTGGCATCCGGCGATGAGCCCGTCAACATCCGCCGGGCCTCTTCGGCTGGCTGGTGCTGCGATGGCGGCATTGTGTTGCTGTTTTGCCCGAGCTGTCGCCTGGTCGCAGCTCCAGCGCCCGGCCACTTCCGGTCTACGCGGGTGAGCCGCGGCTGTCAGGAAGGCGCCTGTGCGCCGCAACCGGTCTACCTCCGCTTGTCCGCGGCCCCGAACTCGCCTTCGACAGCCTTCATTTGAATGATGACGAGACAGTTGAACGCGACCACTCTTCGTCAAAAGGTCTGAATGAGGTCGGGAGAGATGAGCACTTGTCCGGCATGTGGCAATGCATCAACTGCCAAATTATTCGAAGTGACCGCAGATCAGGCCTCTCGATCCTTCGTCAATCCGCGCCAGTATCCGGATCGCTTTCGAAAATTAACACACCACCTGTCGGTTCTCTGGGGGCGCGACACCTGCGATATCCGCAAATGCGCAGATTGCGGATTCGGTTTTGCAGATCCCTTCGTCGCGGGGGGCGCGGAGTTTTATAACCTGGCCGCGCCGCACCCTTCCTATCCAGCCATGAAATGGGAGTATGCAAGGACAATCGAAGAGCTGAACGGCCTCGGCACCGCCGGAAAAACTGCGATCGATGTGGGGGCGGGGTTCGGGTATTTTCTCGATCACATCAAGGACAGATTCTTTCACGCGTCCGATATTTACGCGGTCGACTACAACGAAACGGCGCAACAGGCATTGCGATCGAAAGGCTACAAGACCTTTTCGGTCGACTTTCGAGAGGAGGGCTTCGCCCCCATGAAGGAGGCCTTCGACGTCATCTTCATGTTTCAGGTGTTCGAGCACATGGACCGGGTAGATGACGTCTTCGCTCGATTGAAATACCTCCTCAAGGCGAAAGGCTCTGTCTTCATCGCCGTGCCGAACGAAATCCGAACGAACTACATGGAGTGCCATGGGTCGCTCATAGACATGCCGCCGAACCACATTGGTCGCTGGACGAAGGAAGCGTTTGATGCCGTATGTCGGCGACATGGCCTGCAATTGACCATCTGCGAGCGGGAACCATTCAACCTCCTGAAGTTCCTCAAGGAGGACATCGTAGACAGCTTTTTGCGAAGGGCCGAGAAGCCGGGCAGCGTCTGCGAGTTCGTGCGCGGCCTGCCGCGGGGCAGGGCGCAGCGGATCGGGCAAGCTGTGCTCGCGCTTGCGCTTTCACCAACACGTTGGCCGGCATGGGCCTACGCGCTCAGGCACTCATCGACGCTGGGGAGCGCGCTCTGGGTGATGATCGACAAAGGCCTGTGACGCTAGCGCGCTGGCGTGCGAACGAGACTGTCGACGATGCCGGAGCCCTCGGCGACGAGGTCCTGACCGCTCATCCAGATATCGCGGCCCGAGATTTTCCTGCGCATGCTGGCAAGCCAGACGGCGTTGACGCCGCGAATGCCGATATCGTTACGGAATAACTCGTCGGTGGCTTGGGTCTCGATGATCTTGACGGTCTGCGAGAGGAGGGTTTTCTCGGCATCGCCGAGCTCCTTTCGCTTCATGTTTTCCTCTGCGCTGCTGGTCAGGCTGGCCTGGTGAAACATGAAGTAGGAGTCGGGATCGGCCATGCGCGTCGTGCCGGCGAGAAAAATCGGAACGCACATCGAAGCGCAGACACCGGCTTTCTGGACGAGCGTATCGATCGCGCGATCACGCGCACGGATCGCGGCGACGACCTTGCGCCCATGCTGGATCGAGCCGCCCGGCGAGTTCAGGATGAGGACGAGCCGGCGCCGATCGTCCTTGTAACGATCGAGGGCAGCGGCGATACGTTCGCTCATCGGCTCCTGCACGGGCCCGCTCCAGCCGAGCACGATGCGGTCCTGCTCTTCGCTGATGGACAAGGTCTGTCGCGAGGCCACGTCTCCGGAGCCGGAGGACGGCTGGAAAAAGATCCAATAGAGCAAGGCGCAGCAGGCGCCACCGAGAATGATGAACCGCGACACGGCCTACCTGCTCAATCCTGACATGGCGTGACCTGCGGAGTGCCGCGAATAAATCCCGGGATGCTCTTGGCGGACATCACGGACTGAACGAATTGGCCGCTCTCCAGAACAGGAACATCCCGAGCATGGTGAACAGGGCCAGTATTCCCGCCGAGAAGATGAACGACAGCGTACGGTTCCGGAGCTTCGTTTCCGCCGCGTAGAAGATCGAGACCGCGTTGCGGTCGATCGTCGAGCGCACCGGAGCGAGAGCCTCTCCGCCGCCGCTCGCAAAAAACATCAGGAAACGATGGGTGCTGGGCGGATCATCGGGCCTTGCGACCGATTTGATCTTGGCGCTGCAGAACGTGACCACGAAGTTCGTTCGCTCGCACTTCCCCTCCGTGGCGCGCAAATCATACGCCGGTTGCCACGTTCCGGCCAGGCGATGGTCGCGCAGGATGTCCGGACCATAGCTCGCGACAAGTCCGTAGAGCATGGCGCCGCAGGCAACGAGCATGATGAGCCAGCGAAACGGGTGGCCGGTCGCCTCGGCCGTCTCGGTGGCGACCTGGCCATGTGCGACGGCGATGTCGGTGTTGAAAGCCGGTGCAGCGGCAGCAAATCCGGATTGACGCTTGCCGAACGACATTGGGATCACTCCTGACAAGTCGCCGGCAACCTAAGGGCGATCCCCGTAAGATTTGGCTAAGACGCATCGGCGAATTCTCGTGATTCAGACATCGTTAAGCACGAGGCGGCGCGAGCCCGGTCGCGACGCGCGGATATGCCGGCGACATGAAAAAACCCGCGGCGGATTGCTCCGCGCGGGTGTGACTAGGGCGTCGCCTGGCGGAGCAGACCTACTGTCGGGCCGCTCTGCTGGCTCCCGGGATTTGTCCGCCGAACTTTGACGAGCCGGTTCCGCTGACGCTGGTCGGACCGCCCGCCGTCCCGTTCGGGTCGGAGCGGGCCGCCGTTCGGCCGGGGCCATGCATCATGTTCATCGAGTTGGACCAGCCGTGATGGTGATGGCGTTTGACGCTGTGCGCCGAGGCAGAACCGGTCGAGCAGGCCAGCAGAAGCGCTAAAGCAAGGGTTGATGTTTTCATCTGCGTTTCCTCCAGTTGAAGAAACTGCGGAGACGAGCGACTGTTCCAACCGCTTGGCAGCGTCGCTTCCCGACAGAATCTGCAACGTCGGTTGTCCACACCCACGACACGCAGTATCGAATTGCAGATCCGACCTACTAGCGATCGATAATTTGCCAACGCGGTCGCGCGTCGCTTTCATGTCGTGCATGGGGACGAAATCACGAGAGGTCATCTGGGGCGGCCGGATCATGGGCGCGGAGATTTCCGCCAGGCATGCCCGCGAGGAGGCGAAGAAGGCCGTCCGTGAGGCCGATCGGGCCGAAGCCGAAGCTTGGTCGGTCCGCATGGAAGGGTACGGCGGTCCCTCGCAGCCGTCTCCGACCATCGCGCAATGTCTCAACGGCGGCATGGGCTGGCTCGAGGTCGAGTGCAACAGGTGCAAGTCGCGTGCGAGCCTGCCGCTCGATGCGATCCGCCGTCCGCGCGATACGCCAATCTGGAAGCTCGAAGCGTCGCTCAAGTGCCGGTCATGCCGCAAGGGACGTTCCGCACCGCCTGTTCACATGATCAAGCTGACCGCGACGCGAAGCATCACGCCGTACAAATGGGTGCATCCGACCGAGGAGAGATAGCCTCACTACACCCTCTCGCTCGCCTCCACCGGCGTCGAAGGCAAAGACCTTCGAGCCGACGGCTTTGACCGTGATGATCGTGCTGGGTTCGGCTGGTCCCCTGGCCGGGGCAGATTGCCTCAGCCGGGGATGCCGCAGGGTGTTCCCTGAGTTCCTAGCTGCTGAAAGCGGTGTCCTTCGCTTGCACAAGGCGATGTTTCACGGTCCGTGCAATCGCCGCCGGGGCTTCGTCAGGGATCGCGAAGCAGGAGCTGGCGTTGATCTCGCACAAGACGTACGTGTCGGCACCGGCCGCGTCTTTCGGGCCGTAGAGAAAGTCCGCGTCCCAGATGACAGGGAGCGACGGTTCGCCGATGCTCAGCAGCTCCGTCATGCCCGGCGTCCATTCGTCCTCCATCGACCTTCGGAGCGTCTGAAATTGCGGCGCATCGGGTCCGTGCATGATCCGCGGGCCCGGCTGCGCTTCGGCGGAGTCCGGGCCTTCGGGCGGCGGTGGGATCAGGGCCTTGATCCGTTGGTGCCCGAAGCCTGCGACCTTGGCGCCGCTCATGTAACAGCGGATCATTCCGTCGGGCAGGCGGGGTTGAAAAATCTGGTCGATGAGACAGCCGCCCCAGCCGAAATACGGCTCGCATCGCGCGATGAACGTTTCGAGCGGCACGTCCTCGGGCATGCTGCCGCGTTGCGCATGGAGCACCCGGACAACGGCCTCCCTGTTTGGCAGCGCCTCGACCTTCCAGACGCCCTGGCCGCCGTTGCCGCGATTTTGCTTCAGCACGCGCGGACCGTTCGTCCGAAGGCGCGCCGGAAATTCGGCGCGGAACGCGGCGGCGCTGTCATAGCGATGGGTATCTGCGCCCCAGCCGAGATGCCGCGTTCGGTACAGCACCTCCTTGACGCCCATCTTCAGGATGACGTCGGGATGCGCGCTCACCCATGGTCCCTGTGCCGCAACATCGCGAAGCAGGGGATCGAGTTCGGCGCGCGTCTTGCCCTGATGGATCGGATCGACCCAGACGAGCACGCCATCGACCGCGAGCAATTGATCGCGGACGACGTCGGCGAAGGTTTCGTCGTAGATGACCGGCCGGGCGTCGATGCCGATAGCGGCGAGGGCCTCGAAGACGCGGACGAAACGGCTGTTCTGCGCCGTTGCGTCCGCCCGTGCAGCGGCATCCCCGCGCGAGAGGATGGCGATTGTTTTCGGAGGAGAGGAGATGTCCATGCGCAAGCTCCATAAATGGCGTGCTGCGCAGATCTTGGACCGAAGTCTCACGGGGAGTCTGCTTCGTCCCCATGCGGACAATCTACGTGAGATGGCGTTCAGATTTCAAGCCGTCGTTGTCGCAGTTCCATCCGGAGTGTGAACTGTTCGTGACGTGACCTCGCGCGGGCACCGGTTGACAGCCGGGCCCTCCCGGTTTCTATTGAGCGCGACGGGGACTTGCGATCTCCCCGCGAGGCGACATGCCGAAGAATCGCGTCCTGCCTTTCACCAGGGACGCAGCATGTCATCCGCCATCTCGATCTCATTCCACTCTTGGTATCGGTCAAGCACGGCGCGCCGCTGCGTGGCGGCGCGCGCGTCGTTGCGGGCACGGACCTGCGATCGATTCGCGGAACACTTCACCTGGGGCAGGGATACCACCAGGAGAATGATCATGCGAACACGGACAATCCTTCACACCCTTCTGCTTCTGGCGGTCACGGGGGGCGTGCCGACGGCACGCGCGCTGACTCAAGACGAGCTGATCACCAGGATTCAAGCCGCCGGTTACTCGCAAGTCGGCGAGATCAAGTCGACGGCCGAAGGCACGACCGCCAGGGCGATGAAGAACGGCAAGGAAGTGCGGCTCGTGATCGATAGCAGCGGACAGATCAAGGAACGAAACTGAGGCACGACATGAAGATGATGGCTTTCGCCTGCGCGATGGTCTTGTCGCCCGGTATCGCGACGTACGCCGCGGGCTCGAATGATTGTCTCAAGACTCAGGAGTGAAATCATGAGAAGCACGCTCTTCGCGCTCGCCGGTCTCGGCGCCTGCCTCCTCGGCCTCGTCCCGACGGTTCAAGCGCAGAACGTCGACTGGCAGAAGGTCGATGAGACACTGGGCCGCAAGCCCGCCGTTTCAGACGATGTGCACAGGTACGGCTTTCCCCGTAGCGACCTCTCCGTGACTCTCGACGGAGTGACGATCAAGCCGGCGCTGGCGCTCGGCGGCTGGGTCGCGTTCAAGCCGGGGCATGGCGGTGCCATGGTCATGGGCGATCTTGTGCTGCTCGAAACCGAGATCAATCCGGTGATGGCGAAAATGATCGCGAGCGGCCTCGAGATCACCGCCATCCACAATCACCTTCTACGCGCGAGCCCGGCGACGTTCTACATGCACGTCGCCGGACACGGGGACCCTGTCAAGCTGGCCTCGGCAATCCACGACGCACTTGCCGAAAGCAAGACCCCGTTGACCGCCGCGGCGCCGTCGAGCCCGCCGCCTGTCGTGGATCTCGACACTGCAAAACTCGACCAGATCATCGGCGTGAGGGGACAAGCCAATGGCGGCGTCTACCAATTCAACGTGAAGCGACGCGACCCGATCACGCAAGACGACGTGCTGCTGACCCCCGTCGGTCCGATGGGCGTTGCGATCGGCATCAACTTCCAGCCGACGGGCGGAGGAAAGGCGGCCATCACAGGCGACTTCGTGCTGACCGGCGAGGAGGTGAATCCGGTGATTCTCGCGCTCCGGACGCACGGTATCGAAGTGACCGCGCTGCATAGCCACATGCTGAATGAGCAGCCGCGCCTGTTCTTCATGCACTTCTGGGCCAACGACGACGCCGTCAAGCTCGCCGAAGGCTTGCGGGCGGCCCTGGACAAGACCGCCAGCACAAAGAGTTGAACCAGGGAATGAAGGAGGGAGACGTCCGATGCCTTACGAAATCAAGCCGATGCCGTTCGATCCGAAGTCGATCAGCGGCATCTCTGAAAAGGTGCTGGTCAGCCACTACGAGAACAACTACGGCGGCGCGGTAAAGCGCGTCAATGCGATCACCGCTCAACTCGCGGAGCTCGACTTCGCCAAGGCGCCGAACTTCGTCATCAACGGCCTGAAGCGCGAGGAGCTGATCGCAGCGAATTCGATGATCCTGCACGAGATCTACTTCGATGGTCTTGGCGGCGCCGACAGGCCAAGCGGCGCTTTCGCCGATGCGATCGCGCGCGACTTCGGCAGCATCGAGCGCTGGAGGACGGAATTTTCGGCGATGGGCAAGGCGGAAGGCGGCGGCTCGGGTTGGGTGATCCTGTCCTATTCCCCTCGCGACAGGAAGCTCGTCAACCAATGGGCTGCCGATCATACGACGACGCTCGCCGGCGGCCGTCCGGTCCTGGTGCTCGACATGTACGAGCACGCCTATCACATGGACTTCGGCGCTGCGGCCGCGCGCTACGTGGACGTCTACATGGAGGCCATTCGCTGGGACAACGCTGCCGAACTGTACAATCGATACGCCGGTGAAATCTGAGGAGTGGCCATGGAAAGGCGTCCGACATGACAGCTGACCGGTTCGGGGATCAGGACAGCCGATGATCTGCACCGCCTTGGCGTTTCCGCTTCGACCGTCTGCATGGGCGAGGCTTGCTCTGGCGTCCGTCCTTGCTTTGTTAGTGGGAGGGAACACCATGACCCAGATTTCGAATTTCGACGACGCGCCTGCCGGAATGCCACCCGTAGGATGGATTCTCACCATGACGGGTCGGGGAGAGCCGAAATGGACCGTCGAGGCCGAGCCCTCGGCGCCAAGCAAGCCGAACGTCCTCAAGCAATCCGGACAGGCGACTTTTCCGCTGGCCATCAAGAGCGATACCGCCATCCGCGATGGCTTCGTCGAGGTGAAATTCAAGGCCGTTGCCGGGTCCGCGGACCGCGCCGCAGGAATCATCTGGCGCGCGAGCGATGCCGATAATTACTACGTCGTCCGCGCCAACGCGCTCGAGGACAACGTCGTGCTCTACAAGACGATCGGCGGCGTTCGAACGTCGCTGGACATCGTCGGCCGCAAGGGTGGTTATGGTATCAGCACGCCGGTGTCGTCCGGGCAATGGCACGCGCTGCGTTGCGATTTCGCGGGAAGCCGGTTCAAGGTGACCTATGACGGACAGCCGTTGTTCGAGGTGGAGGATGCCACCCTCACGAACGCCGGCATGATCGGTCTATGGACCAAGGCGGATAGCGTGACGATGTTCGACGATTTGGCATATGGTGGCATCAAATAGGCGTCTGTCCGCAGCTCTTCGTGACGCAACCCGGCGACGTCGCGGAATACTCAGGAGTGCGCGCAGGTTGACAGCTTGGCCCTCCGGGTTTCTAGTTCGGGCAGTGGGGATCCGCGACCTCCCCCTTAGATGGATGTCCATCCAAGCGCGCGCCACCTCGTTCGGGGGAGCGACGTCATGGATGGATTTGTTTTTGTTCTCTTTGCGCTTGCCGCGCTGGCCGGCGGCTTCGTCAGCGGCTTTTCCGGCTTCGCCATGGGCCTCGTGGTGTCGGGCGTATGGCTGCACATCATCACGCCGATGCAGACGGCGACCTTGATCGCCGGCTACGGACTGCTCACCCAAGGTTACGGCATTTTCAAGCTGCGGCATGTCCTCGATCTGCGAAGGGCATGGCCGCTCGCGCTTGGGACCATCATCGGCATACCGATCGGGGTCAGCATTCTCGCTTACCTCAACCCCGGTTATCTCCGGTTTGGTGTGGGTGTGCTGCTGGTGCTCTATGCAATCTATGGCCTGACGAAGCCCGTATTCGCTCCAATGAAGATTGGAATCGGAGCCGATATCGCCATTGGTGTCTCCAACGGTTTGCTTGGCGGCCTGACGGGGCTCGGCGGCGTCATCTCGACGATTTCCTGCCAATGGCGTGGTTGGCCTAAGGACGTGCAGCGCGCCGTGTTTCAGCCAGTGCTGTTCGTGGCGTTCGTCGTCATTTCGAGCTCTCAGGCCGTCGCCGGTACCATTACGAAGGAGACACTGACGCTCTATGCATTAGGCGTTCCCTTCATGGTCGCCGGCCTTTGGTCCGGCTTCAAACTTTTCGGCAAGATCAACGACGAGACCTTCCGCAAGACCGTGTTGGCGCTCTTGCTGGTCGCGGGCTTGTCGTTGGTGGCGTCGGTGCTGCAGCTCGCCCTCCGATAATCGCCTCAACATGAAAAAACCCGCAGCGGATTGCTCCGCGCGGGTTTGACGAAACGTTCGATGCTGCCATCCTCATACTGTAGATTTTACTTCGGATTTGACTTGGGATTTTGTTGAAGAAGGCCGCCGCTTTGACCCGACCGGTCAATTAGCGGAGCACCGCGCATCACCGGCGCCGCAACTTGCCTTCTGGCGCGGGCCTCGCAGCCTTGGCGCGGGACTTGGCGTAATCGGCCGACATCGCCAGCGCGGGGTCACGATCGCGAAGTTCCTCGGCCACGATCGATTGCAGCCAGCGGACCGCGGGTTCGTTGTCCATCCGGCGGTGCCAGTGCTGCCTCAATTCGATCAGAGGTATGGAGACCGGCGGCGGCAGGAGCTTCAAGCCCGCGTCCGCGTACCAGGCCCCGAGCGAGAACGGCACCGTGGAGATCATGTCGCTGGTCGCGACCAGTTGCGGCACGCTCATGAAATGCGGCAGGTGCAGGACGACGCGGCGCTGCAACTTGAGCTCCCGGACCCGCCTTTCGAAGATCTCCTGACTTCGCCCCTGCTGGTTGACGGCGATATGGTCCGCCGCGAGAAACTGCTCGAGCGAGAGGGTGTCACCGATCGTCGGATGGTCCTTGCGGACGATGCAGGTGAAGGGGTGATCGAACAGATCTTCGGTCACGATGTTCGGACCAACGAGGTCGGGAAAATACCCGATCGCGAGATCGATCTCGCCGCGTTCGAGCGCGTCCTCGAGCTGCTCATGGGATGTCGGTACGCATCGCAGGCTCGCGCGGGGAGCCATCGTGCGGATGCGTTGCAGGATAGGCGGGATGAAGATCAGAACGCCGATGTCCGACGTCGTAACGGTGAACACGCGGTCGCTTTCCTCCGGCACGAAGCGCGGTTTGCGCAGGATCTGCTGATCGACCGTCGCAAGCACGACCCGCACCGCCTCGGCGATGGATTCCGCGAACGGCGTAGGCCTCATGCCGCGTCCCGTCGACAGAAACAGCGGATCGCCAAAGAAATCCCGCAGCTTTCGCAAGCCGGCACTGGCCATCGGCTGGCTCATGCCGAGCTGGCGCGACACCGCCGACAGGTTCTGCGCGCGGAACAGCCCGTCAAGCAGGAGCAGCAGGTTCAGGTCGAGCCGTCTGATATCCATAATCCTGATAGCTTGTATTGAATAATACCGGATTTTCAATGACGGCGTTCTGCGTGATGGTGCCCCCGCAACGTCCCGCAGAGGCGGCTTTGGGAGTGAAATCAGAGGCGTAGTCCCATGGACACGCGGCCTCTCAGCCACCAGTCCGCCTCTCACCCGCTCAACATCCGCTCATCGCATCGGTGCGGCCGGAAGCCGGTCGTCCGTGGCCGCGAGGAACTGTCGATTTATGCTCGCTGAAACTGCATCGAGGTCGAACTACATCCTCACGCTTTCGTGCCGTGATGTGCCCGGGATCGTGGCCGACGTCTCGCGCTGCCTGTTCGAGAACGGCGGCAACATCGTCGAGGCCGCGCAAGTCGACGAGATCATGAGCGAGCGCTTCTTCATGAGGGTCGGCGTGGCCCTCTCGGAAGACGGCGCCCGGGGAGTGCGGGCCGGGATCGAGGCCATCGCCCGGAAGTTCGGGATGGAATGGAAGCTCCGCGCGCAGGCCGAGCGCAAGCGCGTCCTGCTGTTCGTCTCCAAATTCGACCACTGCCTCGGCGATCTTCTCTACCGCCATCGGCTCGGCGAACTCCACATGGACGTCGTCGGGATCGTCTCGAACCATCCGCGCTCGGCGCTCACGGTCAGCCTGGTGGGCGACATTCCCTTCCATCACCTCCCTGTCACCAGGGATACGAAGATCGAGCAGGAGGCGCAGATCAAGGCGATTGTCGCGCAGACGCGGGCCGATCTCGTCGTCCTCGCGCGCTACATGCAGATCCTCTCGGACGATCTCTCCCGCCACCTGGCGGGGCGCTGCATCAACATCCACCACAGCTTCCTGCCGGGATTCAAGGGCGCCAAACCTTATCACCAGGCGCATGCGCGCGGCGTGAAGCTGATCGGCGCGACCGCGCATTTCGCGACGGGAGATCTCGACGAAGGCCCGATCATCGAACAGGACGTCGAACGCGTCAGCCATCGCGACACGCCGGAAGATCTGGTCCGCAAGGGCCGCGACATCGAGCGCCGGGTTCTTTCCCGCGCGGTCCACCTCTTCCTGGAGGACCGCGTCATCATCAATGGCGAACGCACCATCGTGTTCGCCGACTGAGCAGAATGGAGACGACATCATGCTGACACCCAAGGGCATGCGCAGGACGCCCGAAGGCTACTTCACCTCGCGCTGGGGCCTCCCGGAATATACCGACTGGATCGACGAGAGCATGTCGTGGAAGGAGACCTGCGCAATCGGCGACTGGTCGTTCCTCTGGGAGCGTCGCTTCAAGGGGCCCGATACCTTGAAGCTGTTCTCGGACACTTCAGTCAACAGCTTCCAGAAGTTCGACGTCCGGCAATCGAAGCACGTCGTCCATACCAACAGGCAGGGCAAGGTCATCGCGGAAGGCATCCTCACGCGCCTGTCCGACGACGAATTCATGCTGTTCGGACGCGGCACGTTCTGGGTCGACTATGTCAGGCGTCACGGCGACTACGACGTGACGTCCGAAGCCGACGATTGGTTCAATTTCCAGGTCCAGGGACCTACGTCCCTGGCGTTGCTCGAGAAGATCTCGAAGCAGTCGTTGCGCGACGTGAAGTTCATGCATTCGGGTGAGATCGAGATCGCCGGCTGCAAGATGCTCGCGTTGCGGCAGGGCATGTCGGGCGAGATCGGCTTCGAGCTGCAAGGCTCGATGACGCAGGCGGCGGCCGTCTATGACGCCATCGTCGCCGCCGGCCAGGAGTTCGGCCTCCGCCGCATCGGCGGCCGCGCGATCTTCATCAACCATCTCGAAGCCTGCTTCCCGACGATCGTCACCGACTACATGCCCGCGATCTTCGACGATGAGATGAAGGAGTATCAGGACGAATTTCGTGCCGCGATGCCGGGCTTCGCGTCGACGTTCAACATCGCCGGCAGCTTCCAGTCCGACGACATAACCGACTGGTATCGAAGCCCGGTCGAGCTCGGCTGGGGCAAGAGCATCAAGTTCGACCACGAGTTCATCGGGCGCGCCGCGCTCGAGCAGGAGCTCGCCAGCCCGCGGCGCGTGATCCGCACGCTGGTCTGGAACGGAAGCGACGTGGCCGACGTCCACGCCTCGCTGTTCCAGAAGGAGCAGGAGCCTTACCAGTACATGGAAATGCCCCGCGACCAGCGCGGCTTCATGTACGCCGATCGCGTGTTGAGTGGCGGAAAGGACGTCGGCGTGACGACGTCTCGGGGCTACAGCTATTTCTTCCGCGAGATGCTGTCGCTGTGCACCATCGACGTCGATCATGCCGAGATCGGCGCCGAGGTTGTCGTGGTCTGGGGCGAACCGGGACGTCGACAGAAGCATATCCGTGCGAAGGTCGCTCCGGCGCCGTACAAGAAAGACAATCGCCGCGCTGACCTGTCCAAGGTCTGAGGCGCAGCCATGACCGCGCGCATCATCGATGGCAAGTCGCTTGCTGCCGGCGTTCGAAAGGACGTGGCCGAGGGCGTCGCCGCCCTCGTCGCCGGCGGCGTGGCGGCGCCGGAATTGGCGGTCGTGCTGATCGGCGACGATCCCGCGAGTCACGTCTACGTCGCGAACAAGGTGAAGCAGACCGAGGCCGTCGGCATGCGCTCACGTCGCTTTCAGCTCGATGCGGGTACGACGGAAGCAGCGCTTCTGGATCTGATCGAGGGGTTGAACCGGGACGCGGCGGTGAGCGGCATTCTCGTCCAGTTTCCGCTGCCGCCGCACATCGACACCGCGCGCGTCGTGACCACCATCCATCCGGACAAGGACGTCGACGGATTCAATCCGTTGAACGTCGGACGGATCGCGGCCGGTATGCAGGGCGCGCTGGTCCCGTGCACGCCGCTTGGCGTGATGCGTCTGATCAAGTCGGTGCATGACGACATTGCCGGGCTCGGAGCCCTTGTCGTCGGGGCGTCGAACGTCGTCGGTCGTCCGATGGCGCGGCTGCTGCTGCAGGAGTTGTGCACGGTTTCCATCGCGCATGTCCGTACCACCGATCTCGAACGGAGATGCCGGGAAGCGGACATCCTCGTCGTCGCGACCGGTGTCCCTGGTTTGATCCGGGGCCATTTCATCAAGCGGGGCGCGACGGTCATCGACGTGGGGATCACCCGCATCAAGTCCGGGGCAGGTGCCGACAAGCTCGTCGGCGACGTGGCCTTCGACGAGGCGATCGAAGTCGCCGGCGCGATCACGCCGGTGCCCGGCGGTGTCGGGCCGATGACCATCGCCTGCCTGCTCGCCAACACCTTGAGTGCGGCCCAAATGGAAGCCGCCCGGTCGAAGGCGGCGGAGGTCGACGTGACGGCGGCCTGACGTGCGGCTCGGGCGAGAGCATCCGAAGCCGCGTGGCTTCCACGACCAGGAATTCGAAGGACCAGCACAAAGGGGGAGAAGAACGTGACGACACAGACATTGGAGACGACGCAAAATCCTGTCATCGACATCGGATCGCTGGCTGAAGACGGGGCGTGGACGACCCCGCGCAAGCAGGTTCTGCTGCTATGTGCGCTGGCCATCATTCTCGACGGCCTGGACAATCAGATTCTCGGATTCGCCATACCGTCGATGATCAAGGAGTGGAGCGTCACGCGTGGTGATTTCGCGCCGGCCCTGGCGCTCGGCTTCGTCGGCATGACGGTCGGCACGCCGATCGGCGGCATCGTCGGAGACTGGCTCGGACGCAAGGTGGCTCTCATCGCGTCGGTCTTTCTGTTCGGCGCGGCAACTCTGGCAATCGCAGCCGCGCATGGTGTGGGCGAGGTCGGCCTGTATCGATTCCTCGCGGGCCTCGGGCTCGGCGGCGCGCTTCCGGCGGCGACGGCGCTGATCGCCGAATTCACGCCCAGGCGAAATCGAAGCCTCTCCGTGATGTTGGGGATCGTCTGCATCCCGATCGGAGGCATGATTGGCGGCGTGCTCGCGGCCCAGCTGCAGCCGGAATACGGCTGGCGCATGCTGTTCGTGATCAGCGGCGCATTGCCGATGATCGTTGCGTTGATCCTGGCGATCGCATTGCCGGAATCCCCGCAATATTTGCTGGCGCGCGGAGCCGATCCGAAGAGGGTGGCGAAGTCGGTGCAGATCCTCGACAGGACCGCCATTTCGTCCAGCGTGTTTGTGGACGGGCGCGAGGCCGGGGTGGAGCGCGCGTCGATTACGGCGCTGTTCATTGCCAGCCTTCGCCGCACGACGACGGCGCTCTGGATTGCGTTCTTCTTCTGTCTGTTGCCAGTCTACGTCCTGTACGCGTGGGCCCCGACGCTCCTGACCAGCAAGGGCTTTGACGTTCAGTCGACGAGTTTTGCTCTGGCGCTGTTCAACTTCGGCGGCGTCGCCGGCTGTATCGTCACCGGCTGGGCGATCGGCCGATACGGCTCGCGGGTCGCGATCCTGACCGTGGCCGGCGCAGCGATCGTCGGTGCAGCGATCCTGGCGTCGATGCCGCTCTCGATTGAAACCAGGCCGCTGCTGATGACGCTTCTCTGTGTCGAGGGCTTCTGCCTGCTCGGCGCGCAGGGGTCGTTGTATGCGCTGGCCGCCTACGTGTACCCGACGAACGTCCGGTCGACCGGCGTCGGTGCGGCGGCCGGCTTCGGTCGGGCAGGGGCCATCGTCAGTGCCTATGTCGGCACGTTCGCCCTCAACTACGGTGCGACGATGTTCTTCGCCGTCATCGCCGCCTGCGTCGCCATCACATTCGTCGCGGTGGCGATCGTCGACATGCACCAGCCTGCGCAGCCGGCCGAGCCGTCGCGGGCTTCCATGTGAGGGCGATGCGGCTGAGCTGCCGTTTCGACCGGCGTGTCAATGACTTCGCAGGAGCTGCCGGTCAAGATCCCGGCAGCCACCGGCTACTGTGCATGGGGTTGTTTTCGCACTTTTTGTTTTGAGAGCGCCGAAACGCTCAACGCCGGCCGCGCGGGGCCTCGGCCTTGGCCGGCTGCTCGGTCTGCGGTCCGCAGCTCGCAGCCTGAAGCGTTGCCTGCGCCTGCTGCATCAGGCCGGGCTCGGCGGCGAGCGCCTTCATCACGATCAGGCCGGTCGTGCTCGGGGAATCGATGATCAGGCGGTCGGCCGCGGTGACCTCTTCGTCCTCGGGCAGCTCGTTGTGCTGCGGCTCGGTCATCAGGTCGAGCTCGATCACCTTCTTGCCGGCGGAGCGGTCGTTGATGGCGTAATAGGCGATCTCGTTGCGGGTGTAGAACGACACCGAGGTGTAGGCCTGGCTCACCGGCACCGTCAGCTTGATCGGCCCGTTTGTGAGGTCGTAGCGGCAGATCGCGATCGCGAAGGCCGGGTCCATGAACGGCATCGGCGAATTGTTGGGATCGGCGAGGGGGAGCTGCGTGACGCCGTTGAGCTTGGTCATCGGCGTCAGCCGCGAATAGGCGTCCTGCGTCGCGATCCGCGGCAGCGCCAGCACGCTGACGAGGTGGACGACGAGGCCCAGCACCACACCCGCGACGATCGTGAACAACAGGCGGATCATGAGCATCCCACCGTCTTGATCGTGGGCATCGGCGCATCGCGCTGGGTGCGCGTCGCAACGCCGACCGGCGTGTCGTAGAAGCGCAGCATCAGCGCGTAGCGCTCGATGCCGCCGGTCGGCAGCCAGTTGCCGGCGCGCGAGCGCGAGGCGATGCGGATCTCGAACGAGCCGTCGGATTGCCGCACGATCTCCTGGCTGGTGAAGCCGTAGCGCTGCAGCGAATTGGCGACGAGGTGGCCCTTGCGGTCGTACAGCGTCAGCGTCCAGAACCGCGCCGGCGGCGTCACGCCGGAGACGACGACGTCGCAGCGGCCGTCGAGCGCCTTCTTCTTGTCGTCGGCGGTCGCGGTGAAGGCGACGCCGTCGCCGGTGCCGATCGGCAGCTCGCCGTTGCGCACGATGGTGGCGCGCGAATACGGATCGACGTCGGCGGTGCCGGTGCGGGGGCGGGCGGTCCAGGAACCGATGGTCAGCGCGCCGATCTCGGTGCCGCGCGTCGTCGTCATCCAGGTCGCGCCGACGCCGACCACGCTCGCGAGCAGAAGGGCCGTCAATGTGATCAGGATCAGCCGCACGGGTTTATGTCAGTTCTTGCGCGGGACGGATGCGTTCGCATTCTCTTCCGCATAGTTCTGTGGGAAGGCGAGTGCGCTCGTCGACGAGGCCGGCTTGGCCAGCTTGCCGTCGTCGGTGGCCGACTTGGTCGCGGTCCTGGCGGCGTCATCGAGCAGCTTCTCGACGCGCACCAGGATGTCCGCGCCGCGCTTGGTCAGCACGGGCGGCGGACCGGGCTTGGTCTCCAGCACCTTCGGCGCCGCGTTGGCCTGGGCGGCCATCGGCTGCGGCGGCAGCTTCTGGCCCATGCCGATGCCGGGGATTTCCCGGACCTCGACGCCCTGATGCGCGACGACCATGATGTCGTGCCAGGTCTGCGCCGGCAGCGAGCCGCCGGTCATGCGGTTGGTCGGCGAGTAGTCGTCGTTGCCGTACCAGACCGCGCAGGTGAAATTGCCGGTGTAGCCGACGAACCAGGCGTCGCGATACGCGTTCGTCGTGCCGGTCTTGCCGGCGGTCGGAATGCCGTCGAGCGCGGCGCGGCGCGCGGTGCCTTCGCTGACGACGTGGCTCATCATGCCGGCCATGTCGGAGGCAACGGAGGCCGGGATCGCCTGCCGCGGCTTCGGACCGTCGCGGTCCCAGCGCCAGACCGGATCGCCGGCGCCGGTGCGCACCTCCAGCACCGAATGCGGCGTCACCGCCTTGCCGCGGTTGGGGAAGGTCGCGTAGGCGACGGCGTGCTCGAGCACGGTGACTTCGTCCGAGCCGATCGGCAGCGACGGCGTATCGGGCAGCGGCGCCTTGAGGCCGAAGCGGCGGGCGACCTCGACGATCTTGGCGCGGCCGATCTTGGCCGGGTTCGGCGCTTTCGGCTGTTCCTTCTGTCCGATCGCGATCGAGAGCTTCACCGGTACGACGTTGATCGAGCGCGTGATCGCCTGCGTCAGCGTCACCGACCCCGAATAGGAATGGCCATAGTTCTGCGGGCACCAATTGCCGATGCAGACCGGGCCGTCGACCACGATCGAGTTCGGCGTGAAGCCGTTGAGGAGCGCCGTGGTGTAGACATAAGGCTTGAACGACGAGCCGGGCTGACGATAGGCGTCGGTCGCGCGGTTGAACTGGCTGGCGCCATAGTCACGGCCGCCGACCATGGCGCGGATGCCGCCGTCAAGATCGGAAACAACGGTCGCGGCCTGCGTCGCGTGATAGTCGCGGCCGAACTGGCGCAGCTGGTTCTCGATCGCGTCTTCCGCGGCCTTCTGCACGTTGGTGTCGATCGCAAGGCGCACCACGAACACCCGCTCGGTATACGATTTCGGGAAGGTGTCGACCAGCTTGCGCATCTCGTCGAAGGCGTAGTCTAGATAGTAGTTCGGCGAAGCCTCGTCGCGGCGGTCGACCGCGAAGGCCGGGTTGCGGCGGGCGCCGAACACCTGGCCCTCGGTCATGAAACCGGCATCGACGAGGTTGTCGAGCACGACGTTGGCGCGGGCACGCGCCGCGGGCAGGTTGATGTGCGGGGCGTATTTGGTCGGCGCCTTGAACAGGCCGGCGAGCATCGCGGCTTCAGACAGCGTGACATCGCGGGCGGATTTGTTGAAGTAGAAATGCGCCGCGCCGTCGACGCCGAAGGTGCCGCCGCCCATATAGGCGCGGTCGAGATAGAGCTTGAGGATCTCATTCTTGGTCAGGCGCCATTCCAGCCAGACCGCGAGGAAGGCCTCGTTGACCTTGCGCTCGATGGTGCGCTCGTTGCTCAGGAACAGGTTCTTGGCGAGCTGCTGGGTGATCGAGGAGCCGCCCTGGCGGACGCCGCCGGCCTGGGCGTTGGTGACGAGCGCGCGCGCGGTGCCGGCGATGTCGATGCCGAAATGCTCGTAGAAGCGGCGGTCTTCGGTCGCCAGCGTCGCCTTGATCAGCACGTCCGGAAAGTCTTCCAGCGGGATCGAGTCGTTATGCTTGATGCCGCGGCTGCCGATCGGGTTGCCGTAGCGGTCGAGGAAGCTCACCGCGAGGTCGGACTTCTTCAGCCAGTCCTCGTCCGCGGTCTCGCGGAAGGCGGGGATGGCGAGCGTGAGCATCACGACGAGGCCGCCGAGGCCCAGGGTCGCGGCTTCCGACAGCGGCTCGATGAACACCCAGCGCTTCCAGCGGCCGACATAGAACCGGTCCATGAAGGTCGAATAGCGCTCGTAGAGCTCGCGGATGCCCTTGGCCGAGGAGAACAGCGAGGAATCGATGCGCGCGTCGAGGTCCAGAAAGAAATTCCGGACGCGGCTCTTCCAGTTGGATGGTGTGTTCTGGACCACCTAGAACCCTTGAGGCTCGGTTCGACAGCGTTCAAGCACCCGGCCGGGGCGGCACTGGGACGTCTTGAGGGAATGTTACGGCAAACCCAAGGCGCCCGTTTCGCGTCCGAGGGGACTTGCTGTTCCTTCTAGCCGAGCAGGGTCTATAAACCAATGGCCAGGCTCACGATTTTGAACAACAGGCCTAATTGACCCCGGTTCATTACGGGCCTCGCGGAGGCGTTGCTTGCAGCCTCATGGCCGCACGCCCTAGATGGCGGTGCCGTAGCTCTTTCGAACCCTTGTTGAGGCGCATGACCGCAGCTCCCAAACGACCTTCCGGCCAGGAAGGATTCTTCTGGAAAACCAAGACGTTGGAAGAGATGTCGGGGCCCGAATGGGAAAGCCTGTGCGACGGCTGCGGCCGCTGCTGCCTGAACAAGCTCGAGGACGAGGATACCGGCGACATCTATTTCACTCATGTCGGCTGCAAGTTGCTCGATGGGGCGACCTGCGCCTGCAAGGACTACCCGAATCGTTCCGCCAAGGTTCCGGACTGCGTCCGCCTGACCCCGGCCAATGTCCGCACCCTGAACTGGCTGCCGCCGAGCTGCGGCTACAAGCTCGTCGCCGAAGGGCGCGATCTCTATTGGTGGCATCCGCTGGTGTCGGGCGATCCCAACACCGTTCATGAAGCCGGCGTCTCCGTGCGCGGCCGGGTCGAGGGCAGCGAGGAGGAGATCCCGGACGATGAGCTCGAGGATCACATCGTGCAATGGCCGGCACAGCTGCCGAAACGGGCACGCCTGAAGCGACGCCCGAAGGACTGATCCGCCTTTCGGTTTCGATCACGTCTGCGGGATGACCCCATGGTGGGATGCACCCATGCGCGGCAGAGCCTGCCTGAGAAGAACTTTCCTCTCTACATTGGCTGCATAGAACGAATCCTTCGCGGCGTTGCGCCGCCTCACGGCTTCCGATCGAGATGAACAAGTTCGACCGGCAGAGCAGTTCTGCCGACATTCAGGCGTTGCCTGACGATATCGCCGAAGAGCTGTCCCGCCTTCCCAGCGAGGTCTTGAGCGTCGATGACGCGCCCTCGCTCGCGCCGCCGGCGCCGCTCTCTCAAGATGAAGTCCGCACCATCGTCATCAGCCTGATGCTGACGATGTTCCTCGCCGCGCTCGACCAGACCATCGTCGCGACCGCGCTGCCGACCATCGGGCGCCAGTTTCAAGACGTCTCCAATCTCTCTTGGGTCATCACCGCCTACCTGCTCGCCTCGACCGCGGTGGCGCCGGTGTTCGGCACGCTCAGCGACATCTACGGCCGCAAGGCCATGATCATCACCTCGCTCAGCCTGTTCGTCGCGGGTTCGATCCTGTGCGCGGTCGCGCCGAGCATGCCGATGCTGATTCTGGCGCGCGGCCTTCAGGGCCTTGGCGGCGGCGGCATCATGCCTGTCGTGCAGACCGTGATCTCCGACGTCGTTTCACCGCGCGAGCGCGGCCAGTACCAGGCCTATTTCTCCAGCGTCTGGATGGTCGGCGGCATCCTCGGCCCCGTGATCGGCGGCGTGTTCGCCGAGCATCTGCACTGGTCGATGATCTTCTGGATCAACCTGCCGCTCGCGGCTGCGGCCATCGTGATGCTGCTGCCGAAGATGAAGAAGATCCCGGTGTTCCACCGCAAGCGCAAGGTCGACTGGCTCGGCGGCGTCCTGCTGATGGCCTCCGCCGTCGTCTTCATGCTGGTGCTGACCTGGGGCGGCACGCGCTTCCCGTGGCTCTCGCCGACCGTGCTGTCGATGGTTGGTGCGGCGGTCGCACTCGCAGTTACCTTCGTCTGGCACGCGCGCCGAGCCGACGAGCCGTTCCTGCCGCTGAAGCTGCTGACGGGATCGGTTGCGCCGTTCGCGCTGACGGCCGGCGGCTGCGGCCTCGGCGCCATCACCGGCCTCACCGTGCAGCTGCCGCTCTATTACGAGCAGGTCTATCATCTCAGCGCCAGCGAGGCGGGCCTCGCACTCATTCCGCTCGCGGCCGTCTCGACCTGCGGCGCGGCGATCGCTGGGCGCACCATGGCGCGTGCCAAACACTACAAGCGCGTCGCCATCATCGGCACGTCCTGGGCCGCGCTGTGCGGCCTCGCCCTCACGGTCACCACCTTGCCGCTGTGGGGCCTCCTGACGCTGATGGCCGCGTTCGCGCTCGGGCTCGGCACGACGTTCCCGGTCTGCGTGGTCTCGCTGCAGAACTCGGTCGCGCGCCCGCAAGTCGGCACCATCACCGGCGCGATGAACTTCTTCCGCTCGCTGATGTCCTCGTTCACGGTCGCGGCCTTTGCGGCGATCCTGCTGATCGCGCTCGGCACCGACGTTCCGCTCGCCGGTGAGCATCACGTCGCGGGGGCCATCGTCATTCCCGCCGACGACATGCGCCACGCGTTCCGCTTCGTCTTCGGCGCCGCCACCGCGCTGATGACCACCGCTGCGCTCTGCCTGATCATGATGGAGGAGCGGCCGCTGGCCGGCCCCTCCGTCACGCAGCCGGTCGAGATGGCGGAGTAGCTAGCCGCCGCGATCGTCGTAGGGGTCGTCTCCGGTATTCGTCTTCCGGGCTTTCGCCGCAAGCTGCTCTTTGAGCCGCGCCAGCGCCTCGGCGGGCCAGTCATGGACATCGGTGACCGCGACCCAGGCATCGACGTAATGCTCGGGCGCATAGACATGGCCAAAGCCCATCGGCGTGCCGTTCGCGACCGCCATGTCGAGGGCGAGCTGCAGCATCGTCACGACAGGATACCATCGCAGCTCCGGTGACACGTCCGGCCCGCGCGGCGCCGTCATCCAGTCCGGAACCTGATAGGCGTCGCGGTAGGCAAAGAACGTGATCGCGTCGCTGGCGTACTGCAGATAGACGACGCGCATCGGGCCCCAGGGCGAATCCGGCGGCACCGTCGGCCCGTTCTGGTTCATGAAGCGCACGAAGCGGCCGTCGCGGAATTCCGGCAGCCAGGCCGGCGATCCCGGATTGCGGTTCGCGGTGATCCAGCGCCAGATGCGGCTCTCGAACGGGGCCCCGCTCCACAGCGCGCCGGCAATGGGATCGCCGATCGTCTCGAACAGCTCTGCGGATTTTTCCGAGTTCATCGCGCCGAGGCTCAGTCCGTGCAAATACAGCCTTGGCCGCCGGTCCTTCGGCAGGCTCGTCCAGTAGCCGTAGATTTCAGCGAACAGCGCGCGCGACGCCTCGGCACCGTATTCGGGCTGAAACAGCAGCGACAGCGGGCTGTTGAGATAGGAGTACTGCATCGCGACGCTCGCGACATCGCCATGGTGGAGGTACTCGACCGTGTCCATCGCGGCCGGATCGATCCAGCCGGTGCCGGTCGGTGTGATGACGATCAGGATTTTGCGGTCGAAGCCGTGCTGGCGTTTGAGCTCGTCGAGCGCAAGCCTGGCGCGCGCTTGCGCGGTGTCGCGGCTGCCGAGGCCGACATAGACGCGCACGGGATTCTGCGCAGGCCCTCCCGTAAGGGTGCCGATCTCGGCTGCGGTCGGGCCAGACGCAACGAATCGGCGCCCCATGCGGCCAAGCTGCTTCCACTTCACCAGTGACGCAGAACTGCCTGTTCGATCGGGGGCGGCCGGTTGCGGCCGCTCAGGCTCTTGCAAGGCGTCGAGCTCGCGGAAGGAGGAGTCGAGTGCGTTGAACGCCGCGCGGATCAGGACGTTGCTGGCGATCGACCAGAACAACAGGACGGCAGCGAGCACGCCGATGACGTTCGCGATCCTCGGCGGAATGACACGTCTCGTGTGCGCGGCGACGAAGCGGGCGACAAGTGTGAACAGCCGTGCCAGCACCAGCAGCACGACGAATGTGATCAGGGCAATGGCGCAGACCTTGAACGGATGCGCGGTCTCGACCGGTGCCATCTTCATGACGGCACGGATCGAGTTCTGCCATTCGGCAGTGCGCCACAGAAAGACGATGACGACGAGCAGGCAGCCGACTGCCGCCAGCGCGTTCGCAATCGACCTTGCGCGCGACGAGGGCTCGGGCAGCTCGAGATAGTGCCACAGCCGGCGCCACAGGACGCCGGCGGAATAGCCGATCGCAAAGCAGCCGCCGGCGAGGGCGCCTTGCGTGAGATAGCTGCGCGGGATCAGCGTCGGCGTCAGCGCGGCCGCGAAGAACAGCGCGCCAAGCATGAGGCCGATGCCGGACAGCGACAGCAATTGCCGCCGAATGAGCCGCGCTGGATTCATGAAAGCACCTCCCGAGCGACGTTATCCTCTGCCGTCTGAAAAACTGCTCCTGCGCGGCAGCAGGATCGTGAACTCGGTAAACTCACCTGGACGTGTGTCGACGTCGATCGTGCCGCCGTGCTGCTTCACGATGATGTCGTGGCTCATCGACAGCCCGAGACCGGTGCCTTCGCCGGCCGGCTTGGTCGTGAAGAACGGATTGAACATCTTCGCCTTCACGTCTTCCGGAATGCCGGTGCCGTTGTCGCGGATGCGGATCTCGATGCTGTCGCCGCGATCGCGGGTCGCGGCGATCACCACCGGCTCGTAATCGCCGGCGCGATTGTCCGCCTTGCGCTTGCTCACCGCGTAAAACCCGTTCGAGATCAGGTTCAGCAGCACCCGCGTGATTTCCTGCGGAAACAATTCGGCCGAACCTGCCGCCGGGTCGAGCTCGCGCTTCAGCGTCACGTCGAACTGCGGCTTCTCGGCACGCGCGCCGTGATACGCGAGGTTGAGGCTCTCCTCGACCAGCGCGTTGACGTCGCTCTCCCGATGCTCGCCGCCGCCCTCGCGCGAATGCAGCAGCATGTTCTTGACGATGGAATCGGCGCGCCTGCCGTGCTGCACGACCTTTTCAAGATTGTCTTTCAGAAGTCCCGTCAGCTCGTCGACCTCCGCGCGCAGATCGTCGGCGAGCGGGGCGGGCGCGAGCACCTCGTTCAGCTCGTCGGTCAGCTCGGCCGAGAGCGAGGCAAAATTGTTGACGAAGTTGAGCGGGTTCTTGATCTCGTGCGCGATGCCGGCGGTGAGCTGGCCGAGCGAGGCCAGCTTCTCGGTCTGGATCAGCCGGTCTTGCGCCGCGCGCAAATCGTCGAGCGATTTGGCGAGCTCCCGCGTGCGGTCCTGCACCTCGTTGAACAGGCGCGTGTTCTCGACCGCGATCACGGCCTGGTCGGCAAAGGTCTTGAGCAGGCTGATCGCCTTGTCCGGGAAAGGGCCGGCCTCCGGCCGCGTCACGCCGATCGTGCCGATCGCAACGCCGTCGCGCAGCATCGGGATCACGAGGATGCTGCGATAGCCTCGGATTCGCGCCAGCTCCCGCATGGCCTCGGTCAGATCGGGCTCGTTCTGCATGTCGCTGCGAAATGCATAGTCTCCGCTGCTCGCGACCCGGCTGTGGATGCCTGATGCCGCAAGCGGCGCCGGAAAGGAGTTGAGCAGATCGGCATTGCCGGCCTCAACGTCGGTGGTGAAGGCGGCGAGATGCAGCATGCCGTCGATGACGCGGGTGACCGTGGAGGAATGTCCGCCGACCAGCGCCTTGGCGCTGTCGGAGATGGCCTGGAACACCGGCGTCACATCTGCCGGCGAGGCTGCGATCACTTTGAGGATGTCAGCGGTCGCGGTCTGCCGTTCCAGCGCCTCCCTGGTGGCGTTGAACAGGCTGACATTCTTGACCGCGATCACCGCCTGGTCGGCGAAGGTCTGTAGCAGCCGCACATGATGTTCGGCGAACGCACCCGTCGCGCGCCGCGTGGCGATGATGACGCCCACGGCTTCGCCCTCGCTCATCAAGGGCGTGAACAGCATGCTGCGGTACCCGCGGGCACGCGCGATGTCGCGCGCCGCCGGTTCGCGCTCGGTGTCGGGCAGTTGCGCCGCCGCGCCATTGGCCACGAGCTGGTAGGGCGGGAACTGCGCGAACGGCACCGGGAACGACGACTGCAGCACGCGATCGCCGGCCGGGTCGGTCGGCGTGAAGGCCGCAAGATGCGCCGCGCCGTCGACATAGCGCAGCACCGCGGTGGAGAAGCCGCCGATCAGCCGGTTGGCGTTGGCGGCGATGGCGTCGAACACCGGCTGCACGTCCGACGGCGAGGCGGCCATCACTTTCAGAATGTCGGCGGTGACGGTCTGCCGCTCCAGCGTCTCGCGTGTCTCGTTGAACAGCCGCGCATTCTCGATCGCGATCACGGCCTGGTCGGCAAAGGTCTGAAGCAACTGCACGAGATCGGGCGCAAACGCACCGGGCTCCGCGCGCGTGACGCTGATCATGCCGACCGGCGTGCCCCGGTTCATCAGCGGCATGAACAACACGCTGCGAAAGCCGCGCAGCCGGGCCAGATTGCGGTTCAGCTCGGGGACGTCGTCCGCTTCGCTATCGGGAAACTGGATCGTTTCGCCGCCGCGAACGAGAGCAAAAGTCGGAAAGTCCTCGATCCGCCGCGGGAAGGCCGCCTTCAGGCCTTCGTCCGCGTCCGGGCTGGTCGGCGTGAATGCCACGAGGTGCAGCTCGTCGCCGATGAACTGGAGCACGGTCGCCGAGAAGCCTCCGAGCAGACGCTTGGAGCTGGACGCGATCGCGGCGAAGACCGGCCTTGCGTCGGACGGGGAGGCCGCGATGGTGCGCAAGATCTCGGCGCTGGCGCTCTGGCGATCCCTTGCAATCGCAAGCTCGCCGCGCAGCTGTGCGTTCTCGGCCGCGGCCGACCGCAATTGCCGCTTGAGCTCGTCGATCCCGGCTACGTCGTTGGAAGGGGTGGTCATTGGCAATCCGGCTTGATGCCGCGACGTGCGCGGCACCAGGGCGGATTATCACAACTCCCGCGGCCGGAGCCAGCGCCCAGCTCGCCTCACGTGCCCGGCCGCGACACCTCGGTCTCCTTGCTGGTGATGAATTCCAGTAGCACCGGCACGCCTTCTTTCGTCTTCTGGATGCCGCGCCTGATCGCGGGGATGATATCCTCCGGCTTCGTCACCCGCTCACCATAGCCGCCGAACGCGCGCGCCATCGCGGCATAGTCGCCGGAAATGTCGGTCGAACGATATTTCTCGGTCGAGACCGGCATCACCTTCAACTCGATCGCCATCGAGAAATTGTTGAGCAGGATCGACATGATCGGGATACGCTCGCGCACCGCGGTCTCGAAATCCATGCCGGTGAAGCCGATCGCGGCGTCGCCCCAGACATTGATGCAGAGCTTGTCGGGCTTTGCGAGCTTCGCGCCCATCGCGAGCCCAAGGCCGTAGCCGAGCTGCGTCGTCTTGCCCCAGCCGAGATAGGTGAGGGGCTCGACCGATTTCCAGAACGGCGAGAGCTGGTCGCGCGGGCTGCCGGCGTCATGCGTGATGATGGTGTTCTTGATATCGACGGTGTGCTGCAAGTCCCACAGCACGCGATAGGGGCTGAGCGGCGCATCATTGCTGGTGAGCTTTGGCATCCATTTCGCCAGCCACTCCTTGTGGGACGCGGCGATCTCGGCCGCGACCGCCGATGCGTCGCGATCCGCCGTGACGGTCTTGCCGATCTCCTCGAGCAGAGCATCGAGCACGAGCCCGGCATCGCCGACGAGGCCGATCGTGGCCTCCACGTCCTTGTTGAGATGGTTCGGATCGAGCGTCGAATGGATGATGGTCTTGCCTTTCGGCATCGCGATGCCGAAATTGGTTTCCGTGAACGAGCAGCCGATGCCGAAGATGACGTCGGCTTCGGCGAGAAATTTCGGGACTGCGCGCGGCACCGCGAGGCCGCCCGAGCCGAGCGAGAGCGGGTGCGTTTCCGGAAATGACGACTTCCCCCCTAAGCTGGTGGTGACGGGAATGGCGAGCCGCTCGGCCAGCCGTTTCAGCTGCGGCCAGGCCTGCGCGTAATGCACGCCCTGGCCGGCATAGAGCACCGGCCGTTTTGCATTCACGAGCAGGGCGGCTGCCTCCTTCACATGGACAGGGTCGGCGCCGTAGCGCGTGCGCAGCACCGGCGTGTAGTTCAGCGGCTCCGGCACCTCTTCGTTCCACATGTCCGCGGGAATCTCGACGATGACGGGCCCGCCGCGCCCGTTCTTCAATTTGGTAAAGGCGCGTCGAAAAATGTTGGCGACCTCGGCGGCGAGGATGATGGGTTCGGAGGACTTCGCGAACGGCTTCATCGCCTCGCTGGAATTGAAGT
This sequence comes from Bradyrhizobium sp. CCGB20, assembly GCF_024199855.1. Classification (NCBI taxonomy): domain Bacteria; kingdom Pseudomonadati; phylum Pseudomonadota; class Alphaproteobacteria; order Hyphomicrobiales; family Nitrobacteraceae; genus Bradyrhizobium; species Bradyrhizobium sp. CCGB20. Next base: position 3,125,784 of record NZ_JANADN010000001.1, read on the forward strand.
TCGGCTCGATATGCGCGAGCCGGCGCTGATAACCCATCGGCAGCACCAGCACGGGAACAGATTCGCCGTAGCACTGCGCGACGCCACCCATCGCGTTCTCCGCGCCGGGCCCATGCTGCATGCAGAACGCGCCGATGCTGCGCCCCGACGTCACCCGCGAGATCGCATCCGCCATGTGCACGCCGACGCGCTCCTGCCGCACCATCACGGGCCGGATCTCGGCCTTTGCCGCGTGCTCGATCAGATGATTGACCGGATAGCCGCAGAGGATCTCGATCCCCTCGCGCTTCATGATTTCCGCGATCGCGGTGCCGAGCTTCATGGCGTCTCTCTCCTCGGGGCTTGGCCGGTTGGTCCCGGCTGGTTGGGCGAGAGAGGATCAGGAATCGCAGAGACGGTAAAGCACGGCGCGATGCTCATGCAGGTAGGTCAGCCATGCAGGATGGCCCCACCAATCGCTATCACTGCTTTCCCGGCGAATGGAGGCCCGCGAGGCCCTCTGTCGGCTGGCGGCTTGACCCAAGTCAAGCCGCCAGCCGGGTGCCGCATGGCATCATGATGGTGGTGGTGAGATGACGCACCCCCAATCTTGCAATTGCGCCCAGGGAACCCCGCATGAGCTACAAGGACCTGTTGCTGAGCCTCGCGAGTTATCCTGACAGCACGCCGCCACAGGCTGTCCAGGTCGCCGTCGATCTTGCCGCCAGCATCGGCGCCAGGGTGTCGGCAATCGCCTGCGAGATCAGGATCGCCGTGCCGGGCAGCTTCATGTCGCCGGCATTCCTGAATGTGCCTGCGCTCGCCGACGCCGAAGCCAAGAAGGGACGTGCACAGGCGGAGGCCGCGCTCGCCGCATTCCAGAAGCTGGCGGATGACAGGGCGGTGTTTGGCGAGCGGATACTCGAGCGCTGCCATGCGCCGGAGCTTCCGCGGCTGCTGGTCGAATATGGCAGGCTCCGCGATCTCACCATCGTTCCCGCCGAGGCGAATGAACTTGCCGACCAGCCGACGGCGGAGGCGTTGATCTTCGAATCGGGCCGTCCTGTGCTGATGTTGCCGCGTGAGCCGGGAAAGTCGTTCGCACTCGATACCGTGACCGTGGCGTGGGATTTCAGCCGTCCGGCTGCACGCGCGATCGGCGATGCCATGCCGCTGCTGACAAAGGCAAAGCGTGTTCACATCGTCACCGTGGCCAACGAGAAGCGCATTGATACGACGCGCTCCGGTCCTGAGCTGGCGAAACATCTCGCCCGGCATGGGGTGGACGTGATCCTGGAGACCGTGGATGCTCAGGGCCGCCCCATCGGCGAGGCGTTGGAAGCCGCCACGCGCGTCCATGACAGCGACCTTCTGGTCATGGGCGCCTACGGGCACTCGCGTCTGCGCGAGTTCGTGCTGGGCGGCGCGACGCGCAGTATGATCACGCGTCCGCCGCTTCCGGTGCTGCTCTCGCACTGATGGCCGGCCATGCAGGGGTTGACCGCGTCCGAAGCGCTGGCCCGGCTGAAAGCCGAGGGCTTCAATGAACTGCCTCGCACGGAGCGGCGGACGATCGTCAGCCTCGTCATCGAAGTGCTGCGCGAGCCCATGCTGCTGTTGCTGCTGGCGGGCGGGCTGATCTACTTCGTCCTGGGCGACCTCGGCGAGGCGCTGCTGCTTCTCGTGTTTGCATCGATCTCGATCGTCATCACCATCGTGCAGGAGGCGCGCACCGAGCGCGTGCTCGACTCGTTGCGCGACCTGACCAGCCCGCGCGCGCTCGTGATCCGCTCGGGCGAACGTATCCGTATTCCCGGTCGCGAGGTCGTTCGCGGCGACCTGATCATGCTCTCCGAGGGAGACCGCGTGGCCGCCGACGCCACGGTCCTTCGCTGCGATGATCTCCTGCTGGATGAATCATTGCTGACGGGAGAGTCCGTTCCGGTCCGAAAGCAGGCGCGGCCGGCGCTCGAAGAGCCGGTGCCGCATGCCGGCGGTGACGACCAGCCATTCGTGTTTTCCGGCACGCTGGTGGTGCGCGGCAGCGGCCTGGCCGAAGTCACCTCGACCGGAGTCCGGAGCGAGATCGGCAAGATCGGACAATCGCTGCATTCGCAAGTGACGGAAGCACCCCGTCTGCAACAGCAGACGGCGCGGCTGGTAGCCGTGTTTGCCATCGCCAGCGCCTTCGTCATCGCCTTGACCGTGCTCCTGTATGGGCTCTACCGCGGCGGCTGGCTGGAGGGCGTGCTTGCCGGCATTGCACTCGGCATGTCGATGCTTCCAGAGGAGTTTCCGGTCGTGCTGACGGTGTTCCTCGCGATGGGGGCTTGGCGCATCTCGCAGGCCCGCGTGCTGACGCGGCGTGCCTCGGCTATCGAATCGCTGGGCGCGGCGACCGTGCTCTGCACCGACAAGACCGGCACGCTGACGGAAAACCGCATGACGGTCGCACGCCTGGTGCTGCCCGATGGCGCGCAGTGCACGCCTGATGTCGCGGTGCGCGCCGAACCTGCGTTCGATCGATTGATCGAAACCGGCGTTCTAGCCTGCGCCCCGGAGCCGTTCGATCCCATGGAGAAAGCGTTGCATTCGCTCGGCCCGGGGACCGGCGCCGACTGGCGGCTCGTGCAGAGCTACGGTTTGCGTCCCGACCTCCTCGCCATGTCGAACGTGTGGCGCGGAAGCGGCGCTGAATGCGTCGTCGCGGCAAAGGGCGCGCCCGAGACAATCGGCCTGCTTTGCGGAATGAGTGCCGAAGAGCTGGTGGGATTGCGGGCACGTGTCGATGCGCTCGCCCGGGAAGGGCTTCGCGTGCTCGGCGTGGCGCGGGCGACTTGTGCGGAGACGGATCTTCCCGAGACGCAGCCTGGCTTCTCCTTCCGGTTCTGCGGCCTGACCGGCTTCGCCGATCCGCTGCGGCCTGAAGTGAAGGGCGCCGTCGCCGAATGCCGCTCCGCCGGCATCCGCGTGGTCATGATCACCGGCGACTATCCCGCGACCGCGTTCGCGATCGCGACGCAAGCAGGCCTCGATCCCGAACGGGTCCTGACTGGGGCAGACGTCGAGGGCATGGCCGATGCCGAACTCGCCCAGGCAGCCCGGGGACGAACCGTCTTCGCGCGAATTGCGCCGGCCCAGAAGCTGCGCATCGTCACCGCGCTCAAGAGCGCCGGCGAGATCGTTGCCATGACGGGCGACGGCGTCAACGATGCGCCCTCGCTGAAGGCTGCCCATATCGGCATCGCCATGGGCGGGCGCGGCACCGACGTGGCCCGCGAAGCATCCTCGATCGTTCTGCTCGACGACGATTTCGGCTCGATCGTGAAGGCGATCCGGCTCGGCCGCCGGATCTATGACAATCTTCGCAAGGCGATGAGCTTCATCCTCGCGGTCCACGTTCCGATCGCCGGACTTGCGCTGTTGCCGCTGGTGACCGGGTTGCCGCTGCTGTTCGGGCCAGTCCACATCGCGTTTCTCGAGATGATCATCGATCCCGTCTGCTCACTGGTGTTCGAGGCCGAGACCGAAGAGCGCGACGTGATGCAGCGGCCGCCGCGCGCGCCGGACGATCCTCTGTTGCCACGGTCCCTGCTGGTCTGGTCGGCGCTGCAGGGCGGGCTTGCGCTGATCCTGGGCGGCGGCGTGATGGTGGCGGCGAATGCCTACGGCATGCCGGCGAACGAGGTGCGGGCGCTGACCTTCTTCTCGCTGGTGCTGGTGATCGTGAGCCTGATCTTCGTCAACCGCTCGTTCTCGACGTCGCTTGTCGAAGCCTTCACCCGGCCGAACCGGACACTGACCATCATTGTCGTGTTCGTGATCACCGTTCTCGCCGTGAGCCTTGCGTGGCCGGCCGCTGCCGACCTGTTTCGCTTTGGGCCGCTTCATGCCGACGATCTCGCCGTCACGGTGGCGGCGGCGCTGATATCCCTGGTGCTGCTGGAATTGTCGAAGTACCCGCTACGTCGTAGTCGGCGTGCGTCAAGCCCGTAGCCCGGATCGCTATTTGCAGTTCTTGCAGATCGTCAGCTTTCGTTTCAACGCCTCATCTTCCTGATCGACCGATGACTGCTCCGCGGGGCCATTTGTATCCGGCCTGGATTTGGAGCCCTTTGCCGCGCGTGACCTCACGGGCGGCGTCACCTGACTTGGGGTGTCATTGTCGTCGACAGCGCCGAAGCCATCGTAGTCGGCGCCCGGATTCGGTGCTTGTGGAGGCCCGCCGATCACGGGTGGCGAAACCTCTCTGCCAGAGGTCGCCGGCGGGGGAGTTCTGGAGTCTTTGGCGCTCGTGCGCGGCGGCGATGCCTTGGGCGGAGCAAGCGAAACCGGCGGCGCGACCGAGGTCTGGCCTCTCGCACTGTCGTGCGACGAGGCGCCGACAAACATGAGGCCGAGAGCCAAGAGCGTCACGCTTCTCATCCGCATCCTTCAAACGCTTTGGTTCATCGATTGTCAGCATGCGTCGAGCCACGCCATGCTGAAGACTATCAGGACTCACATCGCCGTCAAAGCGCCGTAGCGGGGTAGCCCGGATGGAGCGAAGCGTAATTCGGGGGTGACAGCATCCGCTGGCGCCGGCCCCGGATTACGCTGCGCTCCATCCGGGCTACGATCCGTTGCGTTGGGTCAGTTACCGTCGGTTCAAAAAATTCGTATTTATGGAAATCCGTTTTTGTCGCACAACCCGATACATCCCGGCCCGCCACAAGAGACGTTCTCGGGCCGTCACGCGACGCGGGTTGGGATGCCGTGGCTGCGACGGCCCCGGCTCGCTGCACTCGAGGGGCGAGAGAAGAGGGGCAGGCTCGGGCGAAAGTCATCGCGAACGCAAACGAAGCAATCCAGAATCCCTCCGCCGAAGGACTCTGGATTGCTTCGTCCGCATCAGCGCAAAATTGCTTCGCAATTTTGTCGCGAGCTCCACGCAATGACGAATTGCGTGGCTGTCGCGGCCGCTACTTCAGCGAGGAGCTGATCGAGTTGAACTTGTTGTTGAGGAGCTGGCTGCCGGTGTTGTTCACGACGGTCACGATGGCCAGCGCGATGCCGGCAGCGATCAGGCCGTATTCGATGGCGGTAGCGCCAGACTCATCGGCAAGGAAATACCTAAGCAAACGCATTGCCAACTCCTGTTCATCCGACCCAATGTATGGCCGCGTCGTTTTCGGACTCGTAAATAGATCGAATAGATTTTTCCGCGCGACAGAAGAATGAAGCCCGGGCGTCGCGCCTCCGTCACATACGATGGCATCCATTAAATTAAGGTTCCATCGATCCATCCAAATGGATTCAAAATCGAACCTGCGCGGGAGCCGTCTTTTCAGGGCGCGATCCTGGGGCCCTGCACGCCGGGACGACGGCGTTTCAGCACGGCCGCGAGGCGATTGACCAGATCCTTCACCGTGCCCGGCCGAGTCGCCGTGCCCGCGGCCTGTTCGGTCACAGGGCCGTCGTTCACGATGCTGATGTAGTTCTTTCTGACGTCCTGCTGCACGGGGCACGCGAACCCTTGGGCTCAATCGGGACCGGCACCATGCTGCGTGCAGGGGGAACCAACGGTTAATTTTGTCTCCCGTAGGAATACCCTGCCGTGCCGGAACGAGAGCGCCGCTTAACGATTTGTTGAGCCTGTTCGTCGGGGTCGGCAGGGAAGTTAGCCGGGATGCCGGCCATGGCGCTCATTCGCGCCGGCCATCCGCATTCAGCGCCCGCAACATCGCGATGCGGGCGAACATCACCCAGCCGCCGCCGGTCTCGGCTGCGTTGATCAAGGTCTCGATCGCGGTCTGCCAGTGCGCTTCGTGCTGCGCGTCCTCGGGCAGCCGCATGATGTAATCGGCCGCCTCTTGAAGCGTGAGCAGCTTGCGCCTGCTCCCTACGCGAACGGGATCGTCGAACGCCGTCGACCAGGGCATGTCAGGCTGCCCGATCGGCGAGGGGAGACATCACGGTGCGATTGCAGCTGCGATGCGTTTACCCGGCCTTCTTCGCCCGCGCCGGCGCACGCACCGGCTTGTCCGCGGCCTTCTTCGAAGTTTCCTTCGAAGTTTCCCTGGGCGCGGCCTTCGCCGCGGCGTCCTTGCCACCCTTGCCTGATATCGGCAACAGCATTTCGCGCTGGCCCTCGGCGCGCTTCTTCGGCTTCTTGCCCTTGACGGTCTCTTTGGCGACCTTCGCCGCGGGCGCGGCATCCTTCTCGTTGGCGATGCTCTTCTTCAGCGCGTCCATCAGGTTGATGACGTTGCCGCCGGTCTTCGGCGCGGCCTTCGCGGTGATCGGCGCGCCGCTGCGCTTCTTGTTGATGAGGTCGATCAGCGCGGTCTCGTAATGGTCCTCGAACAGCTCGGGCTCGAACGCGCCGGACTTCTTCTCGACGATATGCTTGGCGAGGTCGAGCATGTCCTTGGTCAGCTTCACGTCCTGGATGTCGTCAAAATATTCCTGCTCGCCGCGGACCTCGTAGGGGTAGCGCAGCAGCGTGCCCATCAGGCCGCTCTCGAGCGGCTCCAGCGCGATGATGTGCTCGCGGTTGGTCAGCACGACGCGGCCGATCGCGACCTTGTCCATGCTGCGGATTGTCTCGCGGATCACCGCATAGGCGTCGTGGCCGACCTTGCCGTCAGGCACGAGATAATAGGGGCGGATCAGATAGCGGTTGTCGATGTCGGCCTTCGGCACGAACTCGTCGATGTCGATCGTGTGCGTGGAGTCCAGCGCTATGTCGTCGAGCTCGTCCTTGGTGACTTCGATGTAAGTGTCGGTGTCGACCTTGTAGCCCTTGACGATGTCCTCGGACGTCACCTCGTCACCGGTCTCGGCGTCGACCTTGAGGTACTTGATCCGGTGGCCGGTCTTGCGGTTGATCTGGTTGAACGAGACCTTCTCGGTATCCGAAGTCGCCGGATAGAGCGCGACCGGGCAGGTCACGAGCGACAGACGCAGAAAACCCTTCCAATTGGCGCGGGGGGCCATGGGCTACTCCAAACGCAACGGGGACAGAGGACGAGGATACCATCGGGGAACAACGAATCATAGCAAGGCAGGCTGCGGAATCTTGCAACTGCGTTAACCGGCCGCTCGACGCGCGGTTGCAGCCCGATCCGACCGCAAAAGCCGGAACATCATATCCAATCAGGCGTTGGCTCGGGACATCAGGCCGCGAGGGGGCGCGGACCAGCGGAGACAGCACCCGGAGATTGAGGCACTATGGCAGCTACGCGAGAGCATGATCAGATCGTCGAAACCGCAACCGAGGCACGTCAGGGTGAGCCCGGGCCGTCGGTGGCCGCCCTGCTCGCCATTTCGACCGGGCTCGCGATCCTGATCCTCGCCGTCATCTGGTTCGTGTTCTTCCGGACCTGACGGCCAGCCGACGGGACGGTTCGGACCTTCCGACTCGCCGCATAACGCGGCACATTGCGCCCGCCACGCCGCCGGTTCATCCGGTGGCCCGGCGGGCGCAGTCGCGTCGGCCGCGAAGAGATCGTATATGACCAAAAAGTAACGCGGCCGGTTCCCCGCGTTCATATTCAGTTCACGCCGGAATTGCTCATCTGTAGCAGTGTTCATGCGGCCTATTTCTGGAGAGAAGCGTGCGCCTGCTCGTTGTTGAGGACGACCCCGATCTCAATCGCCAGCTCACCAAGGCGCTGACCGACGCCGGTTACGTCGTCGACCGCGCCTTCGACGGGGAGGAGGGGCATTATCTCGGCGATACCGAGCCCTACGATGCCGTCGTGCTCGACATCGGCCTGCCGAAGAAGGACGGCATCTCGGTGCTGGAAGCCTGGCGCCGCAACGGCCGCACCATGCCGGTCCTGATCCTCACCGCGCGCGATCGCTGGAGCGACAAGGTCCAGGGGTTCGATGCCGGCGCCGACGATTACGTCCCCAAGCCGTTCCATCTGGAGGAGGTGCTGGCGCGCATCCGCGCGCTGCTGCGCCGCTCGACCGGCCATGCCCAGAGCGAGCTCAGCTGCGGCCCCGTCACGCTCGACACCAGAACCGGGCGGGTCAGCGTCTCCGGCAACCCCGTGAAGATGACCTCGCACGAATATCGGCTTCTGGCCTATTTGATGCACCATTCGGGGCGCGTCGTGTCCCGCACCGAGCTGGTCGAGCACCTCTACGACCAGGACTTCGACCGCGACTCCAACACCATCGAGGTCTTCGTCGGCCGCATCCGCAAGAAGCTCGACGTCGACATCATCCAGACCGTCCGCGGCCTCGGCTATCTCCTGACCCCGCCGCCCGCGCCGGGCGCCTGAGGCATCTGGACTTGACGGGAGGCCGAACAGGGGCCTTGGTCCGGTCATGACGTCCGACGCCCCGCCACCCTGCGCCTGCCGGGACCCTTCCGATGCCCGCTAGCTCGCTTGCCAACCGCCTGTTCCTGTCGGCGACGGCGTGGCTGGTGGTGATCCTGGCTATCACCGGGGTGGTGCTGTCGTCGGTCTACAAGAGCGCCACAGAGCGCGCCTTCGACCGCCGGCTCAATCTCTATCTGCGCACCCTCATCGCCGAGGTCGCGACCCCCGACGAGCCGCCGGACCGTCAGTTCCAGTCGCTCGGTGAGCCCCTGTTCGAGCTGCCGCTGTCGGGCTGGTACTGGCAGATCACGCGGACCGATACCGAAAAGCCGGAGGTGCGCTCGTCGCGCTCGCTCTGGGACAAGAAGCTGCCGAAGCTGGAGGAGCAGGGCACCGAGCTCACGGCTGCCGGCATCCGTCTCGCCTATGTCGACGGGCCCGAGGGGCAGAATCTGCGCATGGTCGAGCGCCCCGTCGATCTCGGCGCAGACGGCAAATATCTGGTCAGCGTCGCCGGCGACGACACCGAGATCTTCGATGAGACGCGGAGCTTCGACTACTATCTCGGCGGCACCTTCACCGCGCTCGGCATCGTGCTGCTGCTGACCACGGTGTTCCAGGTCCGCTTCGGTCTGGCGCCGCTCAAGCGCATCTCGGAATCCATCGCCGACATCCGCTCCGGACGGGCGGAGCGGCTCGAGGGTGAATTCCCGGTCGAGATCGCGCCGCTGGCGCGCGAGACCAACGCGCTGATCGACGCCAATCGCGAGATCGTCGAGCGCGCGCGCACCCATGTCGGCAATCTCGCCCATGCGATCAAGACGCCTCTCTCGGTGATCGTGAACGAGGCCGGTTCGCACGCCACCGAGCCGTTCGCCGCCAAGGTGATGGAGCAGGCGGACGTGATGCGTGACCAGCTCGCCCATCATCTGGAGCGCGCACGCATCGCGGCGCGGGTCTCGATCGTTGCGACCGTGACCGAGGTTGCGCCCGTCATCGAGGCGCTGCGGCGGACCATGGAGAAGATCCATCGCGATCGCGACATCATGGTCGAGGCCAAGGCCGATGCGTCGGCAAAATTCCGCGGCGAGCGGCAGGATCTGGAGGAGATGGTCGGCAATCTCGTCGACAATGCCTGCAAATGGGCGGCCTCGCGGGTCTTCATCGAGGTTCTGGTGGAAGCGCCGCACCAGGCGGGCGCCGGCCCCCGCCTGCGGATCGTCGTCGATGACGACGGCCGCGGCCTGTCGGAGGCCGAACGCGCCCAGGTCTCCCGGCGCGGCCAGCGCCTCGACGAGTCCAAGCCCGGCTCGGGGCTCGGCCTGTCGATCGTCACCGATCTCGCCGCGCTCTATGGCGGCAGCCTTTCACTGGGTGGCGCCCCGACCGGTGGCTTGCGGGCCGTGCTGGTCCTTCCCGGAATATAATCCTTTGTTCCGGCAAGATTATTTGGCCGGCCGGGCACCGATCCGGACGAAACCGGAGCTATTTCGGAGCAACTTCCTAAACGGCTTCTTAAGTGGGGCCCACCTATGATCGCGCAGGACGAATCCCACGTCCGTCATCTTACCGTGCATTACCCGGGCGCATGAGCCAGACATCGATCGAGCGGCTGAGGGAATATCTCGCGCAGCTCCCGCCGCAGTCGCAGGCACTGCTGATGCGGGAGTTCGAGCGCGCGCTCGAGCGCGGCCAGGACACGGCGGTGGCGACCCTCGTGCTCGAGCAGCTGCGCAAGATCGTCCGCAAGACCGAAGTCGACGAGGCTCCGCCGCCGCGCACGGACGATCTGTCGCGGCTGCTGTTCCAGGTGCTGGAACCGTTCCTGGTCGAGGCGGGCGCCCCGGTCCGGGTCGGCCAGATCCGCCGCTCCTCGCTGCATCCGATCTGGCAATGGCTCGGCCGCGACGGCGCCCCGGACAAGGTGAACGAGTTCGAGGCGGCACTGGCGCGCATGCCGACTTCGGACAGCGCAGGGCAGGTCGAAGCCCTCGCCTCGAAGCTTCAGGCGGTGGCCGCGGACGCCATCTTCGAGCTGACCGGTCCCGGCGGCGGCGACAAGTCGCGCGCGCTCGCCCGCGTCGGCCCGCCTAACGTGATCGAGGACCTCTATTCGATCGGAGCGGTGCTCCAGGTCCGGGAAGCCATCGCTACGGTGAACGAGAAGCTGCCGCGCTTCCTGCGCACCTTCGGCGATGCCCAGATCGCATCGGTGACGGCCACGCTCAACATTCCCGTGCTCCAGACGCCGCAGATGCTGCCCTTCGCGCTGTCGATCGTCGTGCAGCGGATGACCGCGCGGTGGCAGATCATCCGCCTCGCCATCAAGATTGCCGCCTCCGACGACGAGATCCGCGTTGCGGCGACGCCCTACGGCGTGGCCGTCACGATTGCCCTGCACGATTTGTCCTGCGTCGCCGCGGCGCTGCGCATGGACATCAAGCGCGGCCATTTCGAGAACGTCGCCGACAATCTCAAGGCGCTGCATGACGGCGTGCGCGGACTTCGCACGGAGCTCGATCTGCGCAACGATTCCGCCTGGGGCAAGCAGCTGACCTCGATCCGGGCCGACATCTCCAACGCGCTGCAATCGGAGATCGACAGCGTTCCCGGCCGCGTTCGCCGCATCCTGCGCCAGCGTCCCGAGAAGGACATTCCGCCGGGGGCGCGGATCGACAGCACCGAGGTCGAGGAAACCGTGGCGCTGATCGATTTCGTCGCGACCTGCCGCAACTATGCGAGCGAGCTTGCGATCAACGAAGTGACGCTGCGCACCTATTCCGATCTCCAGCAATATGTCGAACGGTCGACCGAGCAGTTGGTGCAGTCGCTGCGCGCCGCCGATCACAAGGTCCGCACGTACCGGCAGCAGCAGGTGCAGGCCGCGATCCGCTTCTGCCAGGTGCTGTTCGGCGACGACTACGCGTCGCTGATGAGCCGCGCCGCGGAGAACGCGGCCACGGGCGAGCGCAAATCGTCGCGCGCGAGCTGATCAAGCGCATTTTTTTGTGATCACAATTTGAGGTTGACGGTGCCGGTGGCCGGCCCTACGGTCGCCGTGCAAGTTTTTGGAATTTCTATCTGTGGGCGCATGAAACCCCTTATCAGCTCCATCGAAATTGAAAACCGCGTCATTGTTGCCAAGTATCAAAGGCTGATGGTTGGCGCGAAGGTGGTGCTGATCGAGAAGGCAAGCGGCCGGCAGCTGCCCGAGACCGTCACCAGGGTTGCATCGCCCGTTCCCGTCGGGGCGTTGCGCATCAGATTGCCTGACGCAATCGAGCCGGGAACATACTTCCTGAGGGCCTTCAACGGGCACGGCGAGGACGCCGCGCAAAGCGCCGACTTCGAGATCCGCTAAGTCGTTGGATTTTCACCGTTTCGGGACTGTGTGCGGTCGCGCCGAATTGACAATTGTCAATTGCCGCATCGTCCGGCCGTGGTGTAAAGCCACCTATGGGCGCGGTTCGCGCGCTGCCGGAAGCTTGCCTGATGACGCTATGGTTCGTGTTCGCGCTGATGACGGTCGCGGCGATTTTCGCCGTGCTTCTGCCGCTCGGCCGCAGCGGACGCGCGCAAGATCAGGGCCGCCAAAATCAGGGCAGCGAGGTCGCGGTCTACAAGGACCAGTTGGCCGAGATCGAGCGTGATCTCGCCGCAGGACTGATCGCCGCACCCGAGGCCGAGGCCGCACGTGTGGAGATCAGCCGCAGGCTGCTTGCAGCAGCCGGGAGCGAGGCGGCATCGGAACCGCAATCGAGCCTCAAATGGCGCCGCGCGGCGGCCGTGCTGGCGCTCGTCGGCCTGCCGCTGGTTGCGGTCGGCGTCTACATGCCGCTCGGCTCGCCGATGCTGCGCGACTCTCCGCTGGCGCAGCGGGAGCGGGGCTCCGGGTCCGGCATGGCGCGGTCGCTCGAGAACCTCGTCGTGCAGGTCGAGCAACATCTGGAAAAGAATCCCACCGATGGACGCGGCTGGAACGTTCTCGCGCCGGTGCTGGAGCGGCTCGGCCGCTTCGACGATGCGGTGCGCGCCTATCGGAACTCTCTCACCTACAATGGCGAGAGCGCGGAACGCCGGTCCGATCTCGGCGAGGCGATCGCGGCCGCCGCCAGCGGCGTGGTGACCGCCGAGGCCAAGACCGAATTCGAGCGCGCGCATGCACTGAACGCCGACGATCCCAAGGCGAACTATTTCCTCGGTCTCGCCGCCGAGCAGGACGGCCGCAAGGACGATGCCGCCAATATCTGGCGCACGCTGCTGGCGAAAGCGCCGGCGGATGCGCCGTGGCGTGCGCTCGTGCAGACCTCGCTCGCGCGGGTCGGCGGCGGTGGCGCGACGATGCCGGCGCTGTCGGACGAGACGATCGCAGCCTCCAAGGACATGAACGAGGGCGATCGCAACGCGATGGTTCGCGGCATGGTCGAGCGTCTGGCCACGCGCCTCAAGCAGAACGGCGACGACGTCGAGGGTTGGTTGCGTCTGGTGCGCGCCTATCTCGTGATGGGCGATCGCGACAAGGCGGTCGGCGCATCGAGCGATGCCCGCCAGGCGGTCGCCAACGATGCCGCGCGGCTGCGACAGCTCAACGAAGGCCTCAAGACGCTCGGGGTCGACGGATGACGATCCTGGGGCGAGACGGCGGAGAACGGATACGCCATGACGCGTAAGCAGCGACGTATGACCATCATCGGCGGCTCCCTCGCAGTGCTCGCGCTTGCGGCCGCGCTCGTGCTCAACGCGCTGCGCGACTCCATCGTGTTCTTCTCGACGCCAACGATGGTCGCCGAAAAGCACGTCGAGCCCGGCAAGCGGTTTCGCCTCGGCGGCCTGGTGCAGCCCGGCTCGCTCCAGCGCGGAGATAATCTCGCTGTGACCTTCGAAGTCGCCGACGGCGGTGCAAAGCTCCCGGTCGCCTACAAGGGGATCCTGCCCGACCTGTTCCGTGAAGGGCAGGGCGTCGTCGCCGAAGGCGCGCTCGACGCCAATGGCGTGTTCAAGGCCGACACGGTGCTTGCCAAGCACGACGAGACCTACATGCCCAAGGACGTCGCCGATGCCCTGAAGAAACAGGGCCACTGGAAGGATGATTACGGCGCCCAGGCTTCCGGCGGCGTCAAGCCTGCGGCCACGACCGCGCAAGGCAACCCGCAGGGAGCTGTGCGGTGATCGCGGAGTCAGGACATTACGCGCTGGTGCTGGCGCTCGCGCTGGCGCTGATCCAGTCCATCGTGCCGCTGATCGGCGCGCGCTTGCGCGATGACGCACTGATGAACGTGTCGCGCTCCACCGCGCTGGCGCAGCTGCTGTTCGTCGGTGCGTCGTTCCTCGCGCTCGTGATGCTTCACGTCGACTCGGATTTCTCGGTCGCCAACGTCTACGAGAACTCCCATTCGATGAAGCCGCTCCTCTACAAGATCACCGGCGTCTGGGGAAACCATGAAGGCTCGATGCTGCTGTGGGTGTCGATCCTGGCGCTGTTCGGCGGATTGGTCGCCGCCTTCGGCAACAATCTGCCGCTGTCGCTGCGCGCGCACGTGCTGGCCGTGCAGGCCTGGATCGCCAGTGCGTTCTATCTCTTCATCCTGGTGACCTCGAATCCGTTCCTGCGCATTGCCAATCCGCCGATCGAGGGACGCGATCTCAATCCGGTGCTCCAGGACATCGGCCTCGCCGTGCATCCGCCGATGCTCTATCTCGGCTATGTCGGCTTCTCGATCTCGTTCTCCTTCGCGATCGCGGCGCTGCTGGAGGGGCGGATCGATGCGGCATGGGCGCGCTGGGTGCGGCCGTGGACGCTGGTGGCCTGGATCTTCCTGACGCTCGGCATCGCCATGGGCTCCTACTGGGCCTATTACGAGCTTGGCTGGGGCGGCTGGTGGTTCTGGGATCCGGTCGAGAACGCTTCGCTGATGCCGTGGCTTGCCGGCACGGCGCTGTTGCACTCGGCGCTGGTGATGGAGAAGCGCAACGCGCTGAAGGTCTGGACCATCCTGTTGTCGATCCTGACCTTCTCGCTCTCGCTGCTCGGCACCTTCCTGGTGCGCTCGGGCGTCATCACCTCGGTGCACGCCTTCGCCACCGATCCGACGCGCGGCGTGTTCATCCTGCTGATCCTCTGCCTGTTCATCGGCGGCAGCCTGTCGCTGTTCGCAGGGCGTGCGACCTCGCTGAAGCAGGGCGGCTTGTTCGCGCCGATCTCGCGCGAGGGGGCGCTGGTCTTGAACAACCTGCTGCTCAGCGTGGCCTGCGCGGTCGTGCTGTTCGGCACGCTCTATCCGCTGGCGATGGAAGCGCTCGACCTCAAGATTTCGGTCGGTGCGCCCTTCTACAATCTCACCTTCGCCCCGCTATTCGCGCTGCTGCTGCTCGCGGTGCCGTTCGGGCCGATGCTGGCGTGGAAGCGCGGCGATCTGCTCGGCGTGACCCAGCGCTTGCTCGCGGCCGGCGTTGCCGGGCTCGTCGCGGTCGCCATTGTCTGGGGCTGGGCGAGCGGGGGCAGCACGCTGGCGCCATTGGCAATTGGGCTTGGAGTCTTCGTCATCGCCGGTGCGGTGACGGACCTGGCTGAACGGACCGGGTTGTTCCGCCTGCCGTTCGCAACGACGCTGCACCGGGCCCGCGGCCTGCCGCGCTCGGCCTGGGGCGCGGCGTTCGCGCATGCCGGGCTCGGCGTCGCCCTGATCGGGATCGTCTGCGAGACCACCTGGAACAGCGAATACATCGCGACGATGAAGCAGAACGACGTCGCCCATGTCGCCGGCTACGACCTCAAGCTCGACGGGCTGTTTTCGCGGCAGGGCCCGAACTTCCGCGAGATGATCGCCGAGTTCAACGTCAGCCGCGACGGTGAGAAGGTCAGCGTCATGACGCCGTCCAAGCGCAGTTTCACCACGCGAGGGTCCTCGACCACCGAGGCCGCGCTGCTGACGCGCGGCGCAAGCCAGCTTTACGTTTCGCTCGGCGACGCCACCGCCGAGGGCGGCATTGCGGTGCGCATCTATCACAAGCCGCTGGTGCTGCTGATCTGGTGGGGACCGGTGCTCATGGCGTTCGGCGGCATGCTGTCGCTGTCCGACCGGCGTCTGCGCGTCGGTGCGCCGAAGCCCGCGCGGGCCAAGCAGCGCCTCCAGCCGGCGGAATGATCCGATGCGGCGGATGATGATCACCATTGTCGCGCTGATGCTGCTGGCTTTGCCCGCGGTGCGCGCCGTGCAGCCCGACGAGATCATGTCGGATCCCGTGAAGGAGTCGCGCGCGCGCGAGCTGTCGCGCGAGCTGCGCTGCATGGTCTGCCAGAACCAGTCGATCGACGATTCCGATGCGCCGCTGGCGCGCGATTTGCGGCTGCTGGTGCGCGAACGGATCGCGGCCGGCGACAGCAATTCGCAGGTGCTCGACTTCCTGGTCGCGCGCTATGGCGAGTTCGTGCTGCTCAAGCCGCGCTTCGAGCGGCAGACCATGCTGTTGTGGCTGCTCGCGCCGCTGCTGTTGATCGGCGGCGGCCTGGCGCTGTGGCTGCAAATCCGCCGGCGCGCGCGAAGTGGTGCAGACGTACCCGCTCCGCCGCTCACGCCCGAGGAAGAGGCGCGTCTTGCAGCGCTGATGTCGGACGAAGCCAAATCGTCCTAGCCTACGTATTGATACGTAGGCTGCCGGGCGCCGCGTATTTCATGCTCTGTTGACCTTTGTCTGGAAGCTTGTCGCGCAATTCGATTCCAGACTTTTGAGTCCTCAACGATGTTCACGAACAGCAACCTCACGATCCGCTTTCTGGTCGGCGCCGTCGTCGCTGCATTATTGTTCCTGCTGGGCATCGGCGGCGGCACCGGATTCGTCGCGGTGCTCTATCTCAACAACGAGATCACCAGCCTGTCGTCGGACTTCGCCGCGCTGAGCGGCCCGGCGCGTGACCACGCGATGCTGATCTACCAGCAGGCGCAGACGGCATTCTCCTGGTTCCTGATCGCCTGCGGCGTGATCGCGGTGGTCGCCGTCGCGATCTGCCTCACCACCTGGTTCGCCGTGCGTAACGGCATCCTCAGTCCGCTGGCCGCGATCGTGCATGCCATGCGCGAGGTCGCCGATCAGAAGTTCGAGACATCAGTTCCGGGCCTCGGAGGCACCAACGAGATCGGCCTGCTCGCCGGCGCGCTGGAGGTGTTCAAGACCAACGGATTGGAGCGGCGGCGCCTGACCGAGCAGCAGCTCCACGAGGCGCAGTATCAGGCCGAGCGGTCGAAATTCCTGGACGCACGCATCAAGCGTTTCAACGATCTCGTCGCCAGCGTCGTCGACAGCGTGGCGTCCTCGGCCGTGCATCTGAAGAGCAACGCGGAAACCTTGTCGCGGACGGCCAACGACACCAGCACCAAGGCCAACGCGGTCGCGAGCGCGGCGAGCCAGGCCAGCGTCAGCGTCCAGACGGTCGCGGGCTCGGCAGAGGCGATGACGAATTCGATCGGCACGATCAGCCGCCGCGTCACGGATGCCACCCAGCGCGCCGAGGGCGCGGCGACGCAAGCCGAGAAAAGCCGCGACACCATCCACACGCTGTCGGATGCCGCCGACAAGATCGGCGAGGTCGTGCAACTCGTGCAGGCGATCGCATCGCAGACCAACCTCTTGGCGCTCAACGCGACCATCGAGGCGGCGCGGGCTGGCGACGCCGGCAAGGGATTTGCCGTGGTCGCCTCCGAAGTGAAGAGCCTCGCCCATCAGACCAGCAAGGCCACGGAAGAGATCACCTCGCACGTCGCGAGCATCCAGGGCATCACCGCGGAGACCCGCGGCGCGATCGACGGCATCTCGAGGACGCTGTCGGAGATCTCGTCGATCATGTCCGGCATCGAGGTCGACACCGCCCAGCAACGCAACGCGACGCAGGACATCACCCGCAGCGCGCAGGACGCCGCACACGGAACACTCGACGTTTCCAATCACATCGTACAGATCACCTCGGCCTCGGCCGAGACCGGACGCATGGCGGCCGAGGCGCGCGATTCCGCCGTCGATCTGTCGCAGCAGGCCGCAACCCTGAAGCGGGAAGTCGACGAATTCATCGTCAGTGTCCGCGCGGGCTGAGGGAACCAAAAAAACGGGGTTGGGCGCCGGTCCGAGGAACTCGACTAAGTTCCTGCCAGATCACGATTTTCCGCCTGCGCTAAACTGCCGCATTCGCGCCGGCCTTCATTACAAAAGTTTAACCCCGCCGCCAGCGCACGGTAAGGCGGGAGCCCCCATCTTCAGGTTCGTAAGGTGCCGCCCCGGCACCAAAAGAATTCAGCGGCCCTGGAGATTCATGCATGACTGACCGTCCCGACCTCACGAACCTTCCGTCCTACCGGCAGCCCCGCCGGTCGGTTTTCTCCGCGCGCAGGATCGCGCTGATGGCCTCGGTCGTCGCCGGCCTCGGCATTGCCGTCCACGGCTTCAGCCCGTCGACTTCGCCGAGCGACCTGTTCTCGAGCCCGGCGCACGCGCAGGTCAACAACGAGGTCCGGAAGGTTGAGCGTCCGGTCGGCTTTGCCGACATCGTCGAGCGCGTGAAGCCGTCGGTGATCTCGGTGAAGGTCAACATCAAGGAAAAGACCGCGAGCAACGATGATGGCGACGACGCGCAGTCGCCGTTCCAGCCGGGCTCGCCGATGGAGCGCTTCTTCCGCCGCTTCGGCGGTCCGGACGGAGTTCCGGGCCTGAAAGGCGGTGGCCGCGGCCGCGTCGTGCAGGGCCAGGGCTCCGGCTTCTTCATCTCGGCCGACGGTTTTGCCGTGACCAACAATCACGTGGTCGACGGCGCCGACAAGGTCGAGGTCACCACCGACGACGGCAAGACCTATACCGCCAAGGTGATCGGCACCGACCAGCGCACCGACCTCGCCCTCATCAAGGTCGAGGGCGGCTCGAACTTCCCGTTCGCCAAGCTTGCCGACAGCAAGCCGCGGATCGGCGACTGGGTGCTCGCGGTCGGTAATCCCTTCGGCCTCGGCGGCACCGTCACCGCGGGCATCGTCTCGGCCAGCGGCCGCGACATCGGCAACGGTCCGTACGACGATTTCATCCAGATCGATGCGCCCGTGAACAAGGGCAATTCGGGCGGTCCGGCCTTCGATACCAACGGGGAGGTGATGGGCGTCAACACGGCGATCTACTCGCCCTCCGGCGGCAGCGTCGGCATCGCGTTCTCGATCCCTGCCAGCACCGTGAAGAGCGTGGTGGCCCAGCTCAAGGACAAGGGCTCGGTCAGCCGCGGCTGGATCGGCGTGCAGATCCAGCCCGTCACGTCCGACATCGCCGACAGCCTCGGCATGAAGAAGGCCGAAGGCGCGCTGGTGGCGGAGCCGCAGGCGAACGGTCCGGCGGCCAAGGCCGGCATCGAGTCCGGTGACGTCATCACGTCGGTCAACGGCGAATCCGTCAAGGATGCCCGCGAGCTCGCCCGCACCATCGGCGGCATGGCGCCCGGCGCGACCGTGAAGCTCAATGTGCTGCACAAGGGCCAGGACAAGGTCGTGAACCTCACCCTCGGCCAGCTCCCGAACACGGTCGAGGCCAAGGCCGACACTGACAAGGACAGCGGCAAGGGTGCGAGCCGCGGCACCGATGTGCCCAAGCTCGGCATGACCGTCGCGCCCGCCGACTCCGTGGCCGGCGCCGGCAAGGAAGGTGTCGTCGTCACCCAGGTCGATCCGAAGAGCGCCGCGGCCGAACGCGGCTTCAAGGAGGGCGACGTGATCCTCGAAGTCGGCGGCAAGAGCGTGAGCACCGCCGGCGAAGTCCGCGACGCCATCAGCACGGCGCGGACCGACAACAAGAACAGCGTCCTGATGCGCGTGAAGAGCGGCGGCCAGTCGCGCTTCGTCGCCGTGCCCATCGCCAAGGGCTGACGCCTTCAGGAGGCCTACGAGATGAGGGATGTCGCCGGCATCAGTCGCCCCCGCCGCCGACGTCCCTCGGGGAAGCAGCGCAAGGCTCGCTTCCCCAGTCTACCTTCCGGTGGAAATACGCCCCCCTCCGTCGGAAGGCCTAGGGCGGTGAGGTCCCCCCAGCTTCACCGCCCGCCTTTTTGCCTACCCAAGTCCCGTTCGCTTGGCTTGCATGCGATTGCCGCTCGCGCCATGTTCAGAGAAGGTTGACCCCCTTGACCGCCGCCGAACGCACGATGCGCCTCCTCATCATCGAAGACGACCGCGAATCCGCCGACTACCTCGTGAAGGCGTTTCGCGAAGTCGGACACATCGCCGACCACGCCGCCGACGGCGAGGAAGGCCTCGCCATGGCCGAGAACGGTGATTACGACGTGCTGGTGGTCGACCGCATGCTGCCCAAGCGCGACGGCCTGTCGCTGATCGGCGCGCTGCGCGACAAGGGCGAATCGACGCCGGTGCTGATTCTCTCCGCGCTCGGACAGGTCGACGACCGCATCAAGGGCCTGCGCGCCGGCGGCGACGACTACCTGCCGAAACCCTATTCCTTCGCCGAGCTGCTGGCCCGGGTCGAGGTGCTGTCGCGCCGCCGCGGGGGACCTGCCGAGGACACGCTCTACCGCGTCGGCGATCTCGAGCTCGACCGGCTGTCCCATCGCGTCGCCCGCGGCAAGGACGAACTGACGCTGCAGCCGCGCGAATTCCGCCTGCTCGAATACCTCATGAAGCATGCCGGCCAGGTGGTGACGCGCACCATGCTGCTGGAGAACGTGTGGGACTATCATTTCGATCCGCAGACCAACGTGATCGACGTGCACATTTCGCGGCTGCGCTCCAAGATCGACAAGGGTTTTGAGCGGCCGCTGCTGCACACGATCCGCGGCGCCGGGTACATGATCCGTGACGGCATTCGGTAAACTCGTCCGCACCACGGCGTTCCGGCTGACGCTGGTCTACCTGTTTTTGTTTGCGATTTTCGCGGCCTCGCTGCTCGGCTATTTCGCCTGGAATACGCGGCGGCTGATCACCGAGGAAATCACGCAGACGGTGAATGCCGAGACCTCGGAGATCAGCGAGATCTACGACCGTCGCGGCCTGGTCGGCCTCGTGCGGACGATCGAGTATCGCGCGCTGCGTCCGGGCGCCAACCTCTATCTCGTGACCACGCCGACCGGACAGGCGATCGCCGGCAATGTCGGCTCGCTGGCGCCCGGCGTGATGGCGACGCGCGGCTGGTCGGAGACGGCCTACAGGCGGATCGAGGACACGGACGAACGCAACCATCGCGCGCTGGTGCGCGTCACCGAACTCGAAAACGGTTTCCGTCTCCTGATCGGCCGCGACCTCGACGAGCGGCGGCGGCTGTTCGGCATCGTCGCCAAGGCCGCGCAATGGTCGATCCTGATCGTCTTCGTGCTGGGTCTCGGCGGCGGCATCTTCGTGGCGCGCCGCGTGCTCACGCGCATCGATGCGATGAGCGGCACGGCGCATCGCATCATGACCGGCGATCTCAGCGAGCGCCTGCCGGTCGGGCGCAGTGGCGACGAGCTCGACCGCCTCGCCGAAAACCTCAACGCCATGCTGGAGCGGATCGAGGCGCTGATGGCGGGGCTGAAGGAGGTCTCCGACAACATCGCCCACGACCTCAAGACGCCGCTGACGCGCTTGCGCAACCGCGCCGAGGAGGCGCTGGCGAGATCGGGCTGCGAGGCCGATTATCGCGCTGCCCTGGAGCGGACCATCGAGGAATCCGACGGGCTGATCCGCACCTTCAACGCGCTGCTGATGATCGCGCGCGCCGAGTCCGGGCAGGCGCGCGGCAACATGGACGATTTCGATGCCGCCGACGTCGCGGGCGGCATCCACGAGCTTTACGAGCCGCTGGCCGAGGATGACGGAATGACGCTCAAGGTCAAAGCCGAGCCGACCCCGGTTCACGCCAATCGCGAGCTGATCAGCCAGGCGCTCGCCAATCTCGTCGAGAACGCGATCAAATACGGCAAGCCTGTCACGCAGACGGGCGGAACCGTGGTCAGCATGGACACGAAGCAGATCACGATCGAGGCGAAGCGCGACGGCGATCACGTACTGCTCAGCGTCACCGATCGCGGACCCGGCATCCCCGAAGCCGATCGCAAGCATGCCATCGAGCGATTCGTGCGTCTGGAAGCCAGTCGCACGCTGCCGGGCTCGGGCCTTGGCCTCAGCCTCGCGTCCGCGGTTGCCACGCTTCATGGCGGCGAATTGCGGCTGGGTGATGCCCATCCGGGGCTCGTTGCCACGCTGGTGCTGCCGGCCCGCGCGGGCGACAGGGTTGCTCCGCCAATACCGGATGTGCCACAGAAGGTGGCATGAACCACTCCGCGCCGGGAAACGCGGACAAGACTGGTGAGAGCCTCGCCGCACGCTTCGCGGAGGCTCCCCATATTGCCGCTTCCGCAACTGAAGAACGACGTTTTGAAGATTGGCTGGCCGAACTCGAGCCGGCGCAATTGGCCCGTCTTGAAACCCTGCTGGTTCATCCCTTCGCGCGGGATATTCTGGCCGGCATCGCGGAGTTCTCGCCCTATCTGTTCGATCTGGTGCGCGCCGATGCGCCGCGCCTGATCCGGCTGCTCGAATGCGATCCGGACGCGCATCTGGCCACGCTCATCGCTGAGGCGAGGGACGCGGTCCTCGTGGCGACCGACGAAGCCGAGGTGATGCGGCGGCTTCGCAGGATGAAGGCGGAAGCGGCACTTCTTACCGCGCTGTGCGATATCGGCGGCGTCTGGCCGGTGATGCGGGTGACGGCGGCGCTGACCGATGTCGCGGTGTCCTCGGTGCAGGCGGCGCTCCAGTACCAGCTGCGGCAGGAAGCCGCACGCGGAAAGATCCTGCCGCCCGATCCCGAAGCTCCGGAACAGGGCTGTGGCCTGATCGTGCTCGCGATGGGCAAGATGGGGGCGGGCGAGCTGAACTATTCCAGCGACATCGACCTCATCGTGTTCTTCGATCCCGAGGCTACGACGCTCGCGCCCGATATCGAGCCGCAGCCGTTCTTCGTGCGGGTGACGCAGGGCATGGCGCGCATGCTCCAGCAGCGCACCTATGACGGCTACGTCTTCCGCGTCGACCTGCGCCTGCGTCCCGATCCGTCCTCGACGCAGGTGGCGATCTCGCGCGACGCTGCGCTGAACTATTACGAGCGGGAAGGGCGCACCTGGGAGCGCGCCGCGATGATCAAGGCACGCGCCTGCGCCGGCGATGCCAAAGCGGGCGAGGCGCTGCTCGCGGAGATCGCGCCCTTCGTCTGGCGCAAGCATCTCGACTTCGCCGCGCTTGCCGACGTCCACGACATGAAGCGGCAGATGCAGACCTATCGCGGCCAGAGCGAGATCGCGGTCGAGGGGCACAACGTCAAGGTCGGGCGTGGCGGCATTCGCGAGATCGAATTTTTCGCGCAGACGCAGCAGCTCATCGCCGGCGGCCGCCATCCCGAGTTGCGGGTGCGGCCGACGCTCGCCGCGCTCGATATTCTCGCCTCCAGCAACTGGATCACCTCTGCGGCGCGCGACGAGCTGACCACGGCGTATGAATTCCTGCGCCGCGTCGAGCACCGTCTCCAGATGATCGCCGACGAGCAGACCCATGCGTTGCCCGAGGACAAGGAGGCGGTCGAGCGCTTTGCGCGCTTCTTCGGCTATCCGGATCGCGAGGCCTTTGCGCGTGACCTGTTGCGGCAGCTCCAGATCGTGCAGGGACACTACGAAAAACTGTTCGAGGGCGATGACCCGACCGGCACGGCAGAACTGCCGGCGCTCGACTACGGTGCAGGCCCCGACGATCCGCGCCTGCTGCAATATCTGACGACGCTCGGCTTCAAGAAGCCGGCCGCACTCGCGCAGACCATCCGCGACTGGATCACCGGCGACTACCGCGTGTTCCGCAACGACCAGACCCGAAGCGCTTTCGTCGAGTTCGTGCCGGCGCTGATCGACGGCCTCGCGCGTGCCGAGGAGCCGGATCGCGCCGTCGTGGCGTTCGATCAATTCCTTGGGGCGCTCCAGCTCGGCGGCCGGCTGATCACGCTGCTCGGCCAGAACCGCGATCTCGTCGCGCTCGTGGCGCTGGTGCTGGGCGCGGCACCCCGGCTCGGCGAGATGCTGGCGCGCAAGCCGCAGCTCATGGACGGGCTGATCGATCCGAGATTCTTCGGCGCGATGCCGGACAAGCAGGAATTGTCGGCGCGATTGGCCGCGACGGTGCGCGACGCCGATTCCTATGAGGAATTTCTCGATCGTCTTCGCCTGTTCGGGCAGGAGAGCCTGTTCCTGATCGGCACGCGCATTCTCTCCGGAACTGTCTCGGCGCAGCAGGCGAGCACGGCTTTCGCCGATGTCGCCGAAGGCACCGTCCACACCGTGCACGATCTCGTCGCCGAACGCTTCGCCGCCCAGCACGGGCGTATCAAGGACCAGCAGACCGCGATCATCGCGATGGGCCGGCTCGGCAGCCGCGAGATGACGGCGTCGTCCGATCTCGACCTGATCCTGCTCTACGATTTCGACAGCGACAATCCGGACTCCGACGGGCCGAAATCGCTGCAGGGCGCCCACTACTTCGCGCGCTTCACCCAGCGCCTGATCAGCGCCTTCACGACGCGCACCAATTACGGCGTGCTCTACGAGATCGACATGCGGCTGCGCCCGTCGGGACGCGCCGGTCCGGTGGCCTCGAGCCTCGTCTCATTCGCGGACTACCAGGCCAACGAGGCCTGGACCTGGGAGCACATGGCTCTGACCCGGGCCCGCGTGGTGTCGGCCTCGGATGAGTTCCGCGAGCGGATCGAGCGCATCATCCGCGATGTCCTGACCCGCCGCCGCGACCGCGCGATCATTGCCAACGACGTCGCCGACATGCGGCGCGCGATCGCGCAGGAGAAGGGCGACAGCGACCATTGGGATCTCAAATATGCCGCCGGCGGCATGGTCGATATCGACTTCATCGCGCAATATCTCCAGCTCGTGCACGCCCACGACAAGCCGGAGATCCTGGACGTCAGCACCCTTCAAGTGCTGGACAACGCCGCCAGGCTCGGCGCGCTGCCGCATTCGGAGGCGGAGATTCTTCGCGCTGCGGCGCGGCTCTATCACGACTTGACGCAGATCCTGCGGCTCTGCGTCAGCGACGGCTTCAAGCCTGACACCGCGGGCACCGACCTTCAGCGCGTGATGGCGCGCGCCGGCGATGCGCCCGACTTCTCGTCGCTGGAAGCGCGCGTGAAGGAAACCCAGGGCGAGGTGAGGCGCGTATTTACGGCGCTGCTGGAAGGGACGTCGTCTGCTTCAGCGAGGTGAGGGCCTCGCGCACGTTCGGCTCCAGCCCCGCGCCGCCCGCGTCGAGATGGGCGAAGATCGCGCGCTTCATCCGGGGGTCCCAGAACTTCTTGATGTGGTCGGCAATCCCCGGCACGGCCTTGTCGTGGCCCTGGCTGCGGAAGAACATGCCGATCTGGTTGGCCATGTAGACGAGGCGGTCAGGCGACGACATTGATGATCTCCTGGGCACGATGAGCCGACACGCGGCTCTGGTGCGTGAACACTTCAAACCCGTCGCTGCGGGCAATCGCAATCAGCGTGATTCCGGCGGCCTCCGCGGTGCGGACCGCGAGCGCGGTGGGGGCGGAGACCGCGACCAGCACGGGCGCACCGATGGCGGCGGTCTTCTGCACCATCTCGACCGAGACCCGGCTCGTCAGCAGCACCATGCCCGCGCTCGCGTCGGTGCGGCTGCGTGCCAGGGAGCCTGCGAGCTTGTCGAGCGCGTTGTGGCGGCCGACGTCCTCGCGCAGGGCGACGATCCCGTTCGCCGGCGACCAGAAGGCGGCGGCATGGACCGCGCGGGTCTGCATGTTGATCGCTTGCAGGGGCGCGATCGCCTGCATCGCGGCCATGATCTGCTGCGGCGTGAAGCTGGTTCCCTGCGGCACGACGGCGGCGGGGCGCACGGCCTCCGCGATGGAGTCGATGCCGCAAATGCCGCAACCGGTCGGGCCGGCGATGTGCCGACGCCGCTCGCTGATGCGCGCGGCATCTTCCGAGGCCAGCCACATGCGCAGCTCGATGCCGTCGTCGAGACGGACGATTTCGAGCGACTTGATGTCGTCGACCGACTTGATGATGCCCTCGTCCAGGCTGAAGCCGACCGCGAAATCTTCCAGGTTCTGCGGCGTTCCCATCATGACGGCATAGGTGCCGCCATTATAGGTCAGCGCCAGCGGCGTCTCCTCCGGGATCAGCCGCGCCCCTTCGGACGCGACGCCGTCGCGCCAGATCTCGCGGTCGATGGCCTGGACCGGCACGTGCATGCCGTTACTCCGCGGCCTCGGCCGGCGCGATGCGGCGGGAATGCCGCGCCTGCTCGTCATAGGACTTCTGCCAGTCGGACGGGCCGTTCGACGGCGAGATCTGCACCGCCGTGACCTTGTATTCGGGGCAGTTGGTCGCCCAGTCCGAATAGTCGGTCGTGATGACGTTAGCCTGCGTGTCCGGATGGTGGAAGGTGGTGTAGACGACACCCGGCGACACGCGGTCGGTGATCTCCGCGCGCAGCGTGGTCTCGCCCGCGCGGCTCGTCAGCCGCACCCAGTCGCCGTCGCGCACGCCGCGCTGCTCGGCATCATGCGGATGGATCTCCAGGCGATCTTCGGCATGCCAGACCACGTTCTCGGTGCGCCTCGTCTGCGCGCCGACATTGTACTGGCTGAGGATGCGGCCCGTGGTGAGCAGCAGCGGGAAGCGCGGGCCGGTGCGCTCGTCGGTCGCGACATATTCGGTGACGATGAACTTGCCCTTGCCGCGGACGAAGCCGCCGATATGCATCACCGGCGTGCCCTCGGGCGCCTTCTCGTTGCAGGGCCACTGCACCGAGCCGAGCTCGTCGAGCTTGGCGTAGGAGACACCAGTGAAGGTCGGCGTCAGCGCCGCGATCTCGTCCATGATCTCGGACGGGTGGCTGTAGTTCATCTCGAAGCCCATCGCCTTGGCGAGGGCGATGGTGACCTCCCAGTCGGCCATGCCGTTCTTGGGCGACATCACCTTGCGGACGCGCTGGATACGGCGCTCGGCGTTGGTGAAGGTGCCGTCCTTCTCGAGGAAGCTCGAGCCGGGCAGGAAGACGTGGGCGTAGTTCGCGGTCTCGTTCAGGAAGAGGTCGTGGACGATGACGCACTCCATCGCCGACAGCGCGGCGACCACATGCTTGGTATTCGGATCGGATTGCAGGATGTCCTCACCCTGCACGTAGATGCCCATGAACGAACCTTCGATCGCGGCATCGAACATGTTGGGAATGCGCAGGCCCGGCTCCGGGTTGAGCTTGACGTTCCACAGCGCTTCGAACTGGTCGCGCACGGCATCGCCCGAGATGTGGCGATAGCCGGGCAGTTCGTGCGGGAACGAGCCCATGTCGCAGGAGCCCTGCACGTTGTTCTGGCCGCGCAGCGGGTTCACGCCAACGCCGGGGCGGCCGATATTGCCGGTCGCCATCGCGAGATTGGCGATCGCGATCACGGTGGTCGAACCCTGGCTGTGCTCGGTGACGCCGAGGCCGTAATAGATCGCGCCGTTGCCGCCGGTGGCGTAGATGCGGGCCGCTTCGCGCAGGTCCTTCGGATCGACGCCGGTCAGGATGGCGGTGGCTTCCGGGCTGTGCTTCGGTTGCGCGACGAAGGTCGCCCATTCCTCGAACTCGGTCCAGTCGCAGCGCTCACGCACGAAGGCCTCGTTGACGAGGCCCTCGGTGACGATGACATGCGCCAGCGCGGTGACGACGGCGACGTTGGTGCCGGGCATCAGCGGCAGATGCAGCGCCTTCACGTGCGGCGATTCCACCATCTCGGTCCGGCGCGGATCGATCACGATCAGCTTGGCGCCCTGGCGCAGCCGCTTCTTCAGGCGCGAGGCGAACACGGGGTGAGCCGAGGCCGGATTGGCGCCGATGATCACGGCGACGTCGGTGTCCTCCACGGAGTCGAAGTCCTGCGTGCCGGCCGAGGTGCCGAAGGTCTGCGACAGGCCATAGCCGGTCGGGGAGTGGCAGACGCGGGCGCAGGTGTCGACGTTGTTGTTGCCGAAGCCGGCGCGGATCAGCTTCTGCACCAGATAGGTCTCTTCGTTGGTGCAGCGGGACGAGGTGATGCCGCCGATGGCGTCACGGCCGTACTTCTTCTGGATGCCGCGCATTTTCGCGGCGGCAAAGGAGAACGCCTCATCCCAGGACACTTCGCGCCAGGGATCCTCGATCCGCTCACGGATCATCGGATTGAGGATGCGTTCCTTGTGATTTGTGTAGCCCCAGGCGAAGCGGCCCTTGACGCAGGAATGGCCGCGATTGGCCTTGCCGTCCTTGTACGGCACCATGCGCACGACTTCCTCGCCGCGCATCTCGGCCTTGAAGGCGCAGCCGACGCCGCAATAGGCGCAGGTGGTGACGACGGAGTGCTCGGGCTGGCCGATCTCGATCACCGACTTTTCCGTCAGCGTCGCGGTCGGGCACGCCTGCACGCAGGCGCCGCAGGAGACGCATTCGGAGCCGAGGAAGCTCTCGCTCATGCCGGGCGAAACACGGCTGTCGAAGCCGCGGCCGGAGATCGTCAGCGCGAAGGTGCCTTGCACCTCCTCGCAGGCGCGGACGCAGCGCGAGCAGACGATGCACTTGGAGGGATCGTAGGTGAAATAAGGGTTGGATTCGTCCTTCGGCATCCAGGCGGCGTTGACCTCGCCATTGGACTTGGCGAACACGTGGTTCTCGCCTTCATAGCCGTAGCGGACGTCGCGCAGGCCCACCGCGCCCGCCATGTCCTGCAACTCGCAATCGCCGTTGGCGCCGCAGGTGAGGCAGTCGAGCGGATGGTCGGAGATGTAGAGCTCCATCACGCCCTTGCGCAGCTTCTTCAGCCGTTCGCTCTGGGTGTGCACCACGAGGCCGTTCATGACCGGCGTCGTGCAGGAGGCCGGCGTTCCGGCGCGGCCCTCGATCTCGACGACACAGAGCCGGCACGAGCCGAACGCATCGACCATGTCGGTCGCGCAGAGTTTGGGGATCTGATGGCCGGCGTCCATCGCGGCGCGCATGATCGAGGTGCCCTCGGGCACCGTGACCTGATTACCGTCGATGGTCAGCGTCACCATCGTTTCCGATTTCGAGCGCGGTGTGCCGTAGTCGATTTCTTCGATCAGAGACATCGTTGTTCTCCTATTCCGCGGCTTGAAGCGTGGTCGGCGCCGGGACGAAATCCTCCCGGAAATGCTTCAATGCGCTGAGCACAGGGTAGGGCGTGAAGCCGCCGAGCGCACAGAGCGAGCCGAATTTCATGGTGTTGCAGAGGTCCTCGACCAGCGCGAGATTTTCGCTCACGCGCTCGCCGCGAATGATCTTCTCGATGGTCTCGACGCCGCGGGTCGAGCCGATCCGGCACGGCGTGCACTTGCCGCAGGATTCGATGGCGCAGAATTCCATCGCGAAGCGCGCCTGTCTGCGCATGTCGACGCTGTCGTCGAACACGACGATGCCGCCATGGCCGATCAGGCCGTCGCGGGCCGCGAAGGCTTCGTAATCGAACGGAGTATCAAAAAGGGCGCGCGGGAAGTAAGCGCCGAGCGGGCCGCCCACCTGCACCGCGCGAACCGGACGGCCCGTGGCCGTCCCGCCACCGATGTCGTCGACGAGCTCGCCGAGCGTGACGCCGAACGCGGTCTCGAACAGCCCGCCATGGCGGATGTTGCCGGCGAGCTGGATCGGCATCGTGCCGCGCGAGCGGCCCATGCCGAAATCGGCATAGGCCTTGGCGCCTTCGGCGAGGATGAAGGGGATGGCGGCGAACGACAACACGTTGTTGATGACGGTCGGCTTGCCGAACAGGCCGTGATGCGCGGGCAGCGGCGGCTTCGCGCGCACCAGGCCGCGGCGGCCTTCGAGGCTTTCCAGCAGCGAGGTCTCCTCGCCGCAAACATAGGCGCCGGCGCCGACGCGGACTTCCATATCGAAGCTGTAGGTCGAGCCGCCGATCTTGTCGCCGAGATAGCCGCCGCGCCTTGCCGCCTTGATGGCTGCATTCATCGCTTCGACCGCATGCGGATATTCGCTGCGGATGTAGATGTAGCCCTTGGTCGCGCCGACCGTGATGCCCGCGGTCGTCATGCCCTCGATCACCAGGAAGGGATCGCCTTCCATGATCATGCGGTCGGCGAAGGTGCCGCTGTCGCCTTCGTCGGCGTTGCAGACGATGAACTTGCGGTCGGCCTTGGCCTGCGCGACGGTCTTCCACTTGATGCCGGTCGGGAAGCCCGCGCCGCCGCGGCCGCGCAGGCCCGAGGCGGTGACTTCGTTCAGGATTGCATCCGAGCCGAGCGACAGCGCGCGCTCGAGTCCCTTGTAGCCGCCATGGGCGCGGTAATCGTCGAGCGAGCGCGGGTCGATCACGCCGCAGCGGGCGAAGGTGAGGCGGGTCTGGCGCTTCAGCCAGGGAATCTCGTCGGTCGCGCCCAGCCGCAGCAGATGCGGCGTATTGCTGGCGAGCGCGTCGAGCAGGGAGGGGACACCGGCCTCGGTGACCGGGCCGAAGGCGATCCGGCCCTGCGGCGTCGCAACCTCGACCAGCGGCTCCAGCCAGTACATGCCGCGCGAGCCGGTCCTGACGATCTCGACCGCAACGCCGCGCTTGCTTGCTGCCTGCTCCAGCGCCAGCGCAACCTCGTCGGCGCCAACGGCGACGGCACCCGCATCGCGTGAGACGAATAGACGCATGCTCATCGCTGTGCCTCCGCGACCAGCGCATCGAGGCGCTTCTCGTCGAGCCGGCCAATGAGGCGGCCGTCGAGCATTGCGGACGGTGCGGTCGCGCACAGCCCGAGGCAGTAGATCGGCTCCAGCGTGACGCGATCATCGGCCGTCGTTTTGCCGAGCGGCACGCCGAGTTTTGCTTCCGCGCGCGCAGCCAGCGCGTCGCCGCCCGCAGCCTGACAGGCCTCCGCGCGGCACAGCTTCAGCACATGGCGGCCGGCCGGCTTGTGCCTGAAATCATGATAGAATGTGAAGACGCCATGGACTTCGGCGCGCGACAGGTTGAGCGCTTGCGCCACCATCGGAATCGCTGCCTCCGGCACGTAGCCGAACGCCTCCTGAAGGGCGTGGAGGATGACGAGCGTCGCGCCTTCCTGCTTGGCATGTTCGGCGATGATCTCGGCGCCGCGCGTCTCGTCCCAAGGCTCGTAAACCGCTGTCATTCTTCGTTCTCAGATTGAGCGTCCCTACAGCGCAAACTATTTGGAATCGTTCGAAGATCAATAAAGCTGTCTCATGCTGCGATTGCGAATTCTGATCGATCGGGAAATGCAATCGATCGATAAGGAAATGCCATTAACCGCGTTCCACTTGCCGGTTTTTCCGTGTTGGTAGGGACTCGTCGTGCTAGCTTGCATGCCACGAAGGAATTCGAGGGGACGGCCGGTTGATCGACAAGCTTGAACTGCTGCTGGCGCTGGCGAAGGAACGGCATTTTGGACGCGCGGCAGAGGTCTGCGGCGTGACGCAACCGACGATGTCGACCGGGCTCAAGCAGCTCGAGGAGATCCTCGGCGTGATGCTGGTCCAGCGCGGCTCCCGCTTCCAGGGTTTTACCCCCGAGGGCGAGCGGGCGCTGGATTGGGCGCGGCGGATCGTGGGCGATGCCCGCGCCATGCGCGACGAGATCAACGGGCTGAAGCACCAGCTCTCCGGCGAAATCCGCATCGCGGCGATCCCGACCGTGCTCGGCATGGTCGCCCAGCTGACGACGCCGTTCCGCGCCAAGCATCCCGAGGTACGCTTCCGCATCCAGTCGACCACCTCATCCGAGGTGCTGGGGCTGCTCGAAAATCTCGAGGTCGATGCGGGGCTGACCTATATCGAGAACGAGCCGATCGGCAAGGTGCGCACCATTCCGCTCTACAACGAGAGCTATCGCCTGCTGACCGCGCCGGATGGAATGTTCGGCGATCGCGAGACGGTGACGTGGAAGGAGGTCGGCCAGGTGCCGCTCTGCCTGCTGACGCCCGACATGCAGAACCGCCGCATCATCGACCGCGCGCTCCGCTCGGTCGGCGCGGAGGCAACGCCGACCCTGACCTCGAACTCGCTGCTCGTGCTGTTTACGCACGTGAAGACGGGGCGCTGGGCGAGCGTGATGCCGGCCAAGCTTGCCGAGACGCTCGGCCTGTCCGACACGGTGCGCTCGATCCCGATCACCGATCCCGACGTCAATTACAGCATCGGCATGGTGATCCCGCAGCGCGATCCGATGACGCCGCTGATCGCGGCGCTGGTCCATGTCGCCCGCGAAGTGGCGCCGTCGCTGCAGCTGTAGGGGCCAAGGCGGGAGAGCCCGAGCAAGCGCCTCGTCCTTCGAGACGATCGCGGAGCCTGTCATCGGGCCGCGCTTTGCGCGGACCCGGTGGCGCTCTCCTCAGGATAGGCTCCGTTGTATCGGTGTTCGTTGAAACTGCTGCTGCGTTCTCTGGCCCTCATCCTGAGGGCCCGCCGGAGGCGGGCGTCTCGAAGGATGGCCGCAGGCGAGCTTCTTGCCATGCTCTAGGCTGCGGCCGACATCGCGGCCGCCGCCTTGATCGCATCGCGCGGCAGGGTCACGCGGACGACGGTGCCCACGTCGATCTTCGAGCGCAGCCGCATCGAGCCGCCGTGGAGCTGGGCCAGCGAGCGCGCGATCGCAAGTCCGAGTCCGGAGCCGTGATAGGTCTTGGTGAGCTGGCTCTCGACCTGCTCGAAGGGGCGGCCGAGCCGCGCCAGCGAATGCGACGCTATCCCGATGCCGGTGTCGGCGATCATCAGCACGATCCGGTCGTCGAGCTGACGGCTGCGCACCACGATGCGTCCGCCGTCGGGCGTGAACTTCACGGCATTGGAGAGCAGGTTGACGATGATCTGCTTGGCCGCGCGGCGGTCGGCAACGACCGAGATGGATTTCTCGATCTCGGCATCGAGCGTCAGGTGCTTGTCGTGCGCGCGGCCGGAGACGACACGCAGCGACTCCGCGAGCGTCTGACCGAGGTCGAGCTCTTCCATGTCGAGCTTCATGCGGCCGGCCTCGATCTTGGACATGTCGAGGATGTCGTTGATGACTTCGAGCAGGTAATGGCCGCTGGTCAGGATATCCTGGCAGTATTCCTGGTACTTCTCCGAGCCGAGCTCGCCGAACATGCCCGAGCCCATGATCTCGGAGAAGCCGATGATGGCGTTGAGCGGCGTGCGCAGCTCGTGGCTCATATTGGCGAGGAATTTCGACTTGGTCTGGTTGGCTTCCTCGGCGCGGGTCTTCTCGCGCTGGTACTTCTCGGCGAGATCGGCCAGCTCGTTGGTCTGGCGCTCGAGGGCGGCTTGGGAGCGCTTCAGGTCGATGACGGTGGCGCGCAGGCGTAGGTCGTTGTCGACCAGCTTCTGCTCGTGCTCCTTGATGCGGGTGATGTCAGTGCCGACCGAGACGTAGCCGCCGTCCTTGGTGCGGCGCTCGCTGATGTGCAGCCAGCTGCCGTCGTCGAGCTGCGCCTCGAAGGTGCGCGCGCCCGGACCCTGGCTCGCGGTCTCGTTGTGGCGGGTGCGGACCTCCGGCATGCGGCCGACCTCGAGCACGGTCTCGTAGGAGGTGCCGGGGATGACGGCGCTGTCGGGCAGCTTGTGCAGGCGCTGGAAGTGCGAGTTGCAGAGCACGAGGCGGTCGCTCGCGTCCCACAGCACGAAGGCCTCCGGAATGGTCTCGATGGCGTCGCGCAGGCGAAGGTCGGCTTCGACGGTACGTTCGGCGAGGCTCTTCTGCTCGGTGATGTCGACGGCGATCCCGATCAGGTGCACGCTGGAATCGGTTGCCCCGCGCGTCTTTTCGCAGCGGACGCGGAGCCAGATCCAGTGCCCGTCGACATGCTGCATGCGGAAGGTCTGGTCGATGTGGTCGATCTTCTCGGAGATGAGCTGGTCGGCGATCTCGAACAGGTCGATGTCGTCGGTTTTCACCAGCGCGTTGACCTCGCCGAAGGTGAGGAGCTCGTTGCGGCCGTCGAGGCCGAGCATCGAGAACATCGACTGCGACCAGAAGATCCGGCCGCGCGACAGATCCCAGTCCCACAGGCCGCAGCGGCCGCGGTTGAGCGCGGTGTCGATGCGACCGCGCACGGCGTCGTTGATCAGGTCGCCCTCGCGGGCGCGGGTCGACTGCCAGTGGAAGGCGAAGCCGAGGATCAGGACGACGAAGCCGGTGGTCGCCGACAGCGTCACCGAGAGCGCGGCGTCCGAGCCCCAGATCGGCTCGTTGCGCTCCTGGATCACGGTGACGAGGCCCGGCAGCGACTTGATCTGCCGCGAGGTCGCCATCGCGACGTTGCCGCTCGGCAGCGCCATGTCGGAGACGTTGTTGTCGCGCGGCGGCGCCGCGAGCAATTGCGCCGTGGTGATCGCATCGAGCAGGCGGTCGTTGCCGGCCGGGTCGCGGTCGATGGGAATGCGGGCGAGGATGCGGCGGTCGATGCCGGCCGAGGTGACGACGACGTGGCGGCCGGCGGCCGTGCCCCAGGACGGAATCAGATCGGGCAGCAGGGACGGCAGGTTCTCGATGTTCTTCAGCCGCTCCTGCCGCGTGGAGGTGAGGCGATCGATACGCTCGGCGAGCAGGTCGGCCAGCGCCGAGATGTCGTGGCGGACGACCTGCCGCTTCTGGCGCGTCTGATCGACGACCTGCACGAACGCGCCGAGGCAGATCGTGATCAGGAATGCGATGATGAGCGTCGGCACCGCGCGGCGCAGCGCCGGCTCCGCGATCAGGAGCCGATGATAGGCAGGTTTCGCGATCGATTGCGCCAATCCCTTGATCGAATCGGATTGGACACACGCGTTCGCGGCGTCTGCGCGCGCCATGCCTTCGGCCCCCTGAAACCTGCTTGCAACTGAAGCTCGGAAGCAGCCCCACATCGCTTCCGAATCATGTCCGATTTGAATCCAGTTTTCGCAGGCTGTCGAGAGTCAACGAATCGTTAACGCGAATTTATTCTTATCCAACGGGCAGTTCGCGCATCGCGCGGCCGCAAACTTGCGTGCGCGGCGAGTCCGAAACGAGAACGTGTGACTCCGCGCACATTCCGGATCACGCGCGCGGCGGTTCGGCGTGACTGATCACGCGCTTCACGCTCGGGAACGCGCGGCGCAGCGCGCGCTCGATCGCGTCGACATGCTCGTGCACCTTGATGACGCTCATCGACGGCTCGGCGCGGCAGTGGAAGTTGACGATCTCGCCGGCGTCGGTGTTGCGGACGCGGACATTGTGGATGTCGTGGATCTCGCTGCCGGCGGCATATTCCGTCAAAGCGGAGGCGATCGCCTGCACCCGTTCCGGCACCGCGTCGACCCCGAACGGCAGTTCCGGTTCCAGCGGCTCGATGTGGACGTCGACCTCGACGTCCGCGCCGAACTCCTCCTGGATGCTGCGCTCCAGCGTGTTGGCGATGTCGTGGGCGGCGTCGAGCCGCATCCCGGCGTCGACCTCGAGGTCGATGCCGACGATCAGCTTGGCGCCCAAATCCCGCACTGTGCCCAGATCGTGCACCGTGACGTGGTGGATGGCGAGACCCGAATTGTGAGCGATCACCATGATCCGGTCGCGTACGGTCTCGTTGTCGCGTGCGACGGGCACGGCGGTGAAGGTGAGGTCGGCGTCGCCGAATGCCCTGTCGACGGCCGCCTGCGCCTTGCGCTTGATCTCCTCGACGCGGTCGATCGGATAGGTCCGCGGCACCTTCGCGATGGCGTCGATGAAGGTGGTCGCTCCCACCATGCGCACCCGCAGCCGTTCGACGCCGATCACGCCGGGGACGCTGCGGATCGCGGCCGTGGCCTTCTGCTGCGCGCCCTCGGGGGCGCGGTCGACCAGCGTCTCCACGGTCGACCCGGCCATGCGCAGGCCGAGCAGGGCGATCATCACGGCAACGGCGGCGGCAGCCGCCGCGTCGCCCCACCAGTAGCCGAGGGCGGCGAGGATCAGGCCCGCGATCACGGCGAACGAGCCCATCACGTCGGAGGCGAAATGCAGCGCATCGGCGGCGAGCGCCTGGCTGCGCGTCTCCCGCGCGGCGCGGTGCAGGGCGCGGGCGCGCCACAGGTTCACGACGATGTCGATCACCAGCACCACGAAGGGCACGGCCGAGATCGTCGGCGGCGCGGTTCCCTCGCGCAGGCGGCTATAGGATTCGACCAGGATGCCGCCGGCGAGCACGTAGAGCAGGGCGGTGACACCGAGCGCGGAGATGCTCTCCAGCTTGCCGTGGCCGTAATGGTGCTCCTCGTCCGCCGGCTTGTCGGAGACCCGCACCACCGCCCAGGTGATGATGGTCGCGACCAGGTCGATCGAGGAATGCAGGGCCTCGGAGATCAGCGCGAGCGAGCCGATCGCGATCCCGACCGCGAACTTGGCCGCCGCCATGCCGCCGCTGGCGAAGATCGAGATGGCCGCGACCGAGGTTTTGTTGTGCTGGGAAGTCATCGCGGGGATTTAGCAGCCTAAGAGCGAACATCAAGCGACGATCCACAGCTATAGTCGCGAGTGAGTTGCAGGAGCGAAGCTATTGCGAATGCTTCCGAATTGAAGGGTAGCTCCCTGCCACGCGCTAGGTCTCGTAGGGTGGGCAAAGGCGCAAAGCGCCGTGCCCACGTTCTTCCGTGATGGTTACAGATCGTGGGCACGCTTCCGCTTTGCCCACCCTACGACACCGTCGCCTTGGTGGCCCCTACGGCACCGTCACGACGATCTTCCCCAGATGCTTGTTCGCCTCCATGTGCTCGAACGCCTTGTCGATGTCGTCGAACGCATAGACCTTGTCGATCGGCAGTTGCAGCTTTCGCGCTTCCACCGCACTCCAGATATCCTTGCGAACCTCTTCAAAAATCTCGCGGACCTCCTCGATGGTGCGGGTGCGGAAGGTGACGCCGACATAGTCGATGCGGCGCGCGGCATGCAGGTCGAAGTTGAAGTCGGCATGGGTGCCGCCGAGCCGGCCGACATTGACGATGCGGCCCTTGACCCTGGTGGCGGCGAGGTTCTGGCTCGCGACCTTGCCGGAGACCTGGTCGACGATGAGATCGACGCCTTCGCCGCCGGTCGCCTTCAGCACCTCGTCCACCCATTTGGGATCGGAGGAGTCGACCGCGAGGTCGGCGCCGTACTCCTTCAGCCGGCCGCGGCGATAGGCATCGGTCGAGGAACCGATCACGAGCCTGGCGCCCTTCAGCTTGGCGATCTGCATCGCCATCAGGCCGACGCCGGAGCTGGCACCCTGGATCAGCACGGCTTGGCCAGGCTGCACGCCGCCGACCATGACGACGGCGTTGTACATGGTCGCGAGCGCGACGGGGAGGGTGGCGGCTTCCTCGAAGTTCATGTTCGAGGGCGCGCGGAACAGCCGGCCGTGATCGGCCAGTGTGTACTCGGCGAAGGCCGCACCGCCCGAGCCCATGATACGGTCGCCGACCTTCACCCCCTTCGCATCCGGACCGAGCTCGGCGACTTCACCGGCCCATTCCATGCCGAGCACGGTGCCGACGCCGCCGGCGGCGCCGTGGGCGTGGCCCTTGCGCATGCCGGTGTCGGCGCGATTGAGGCCGCAGGCGCGGACGCGGACCAGCACCTGCGTGCCTTTGGGCTTTGGTTGAGCGACGTCGGAAATCCTAGCGCCGTCAGGGCCGTAGACATAAGCCTTCATGAATTACTCTCGCTTCTTGCAGTGATTATTCCGCGGCTTGCGCGCTCGGTTGAGCGATCATGCCTTCGAGCCGGCTGCGAATGATGGCTTCGGCTTCGCGCACGATGCGCGAGATGAGCTCGGCACAGCTCGGGATGTCCTGGATCAGCCCCTGCACCTGGCCGGCCGACCAGATGCCTTCGTCCGAATTGCCGGTCGCATAGACCATCTTGCCGCGGGCGCCGGCGACGAGCTCGCGGATGTCCTCGAACTTGGCGCCTTCCTTCTCCATCGCGACGACCTTGGTCGAGATCTCGTTCCTGGCGACGCGAGAGGTGTTGCGCATGGTGCGGAAGATCAGCTCGGTCTCGCGCTCGTCGTTGGCGACGATCTTCTCCTTGATGAGCTGGTGGATCGGGCTCTCCTTGGTCGCCATGAAGCGGGTGCCCATGTTGATGCCCTCGGCGCCGAGCGCCAGCGCCGCCACGAGGCCGCGGGCGTCGGCAAAGCCGCCCGAGGCGATCATCGGGATCTTGATCTTGTTGGCGGCGGCCGGGATCAGGATCAGGCCGGGGGTGTCGTCCTCGCCGGGGTGGCCGGCGCATTCGAAGCCGTCGATCGAGATGGCGTCGACGCCCATCCGCTCGGCCGAGAGGGCGTGGCGGACGCTGGTGCATTTGTGCACGACCTTGACGCCGTGCTTCCTGAACTCGTCGACATGCTCCTGCGGCTTGTTGCCGGCGGTCTCGACCACCGTGATGCCGCTCTCGATGATGGCGGCGCGGTACTCGGCATAGGGCGGCGGCTTGATCGCGGGCAGGATGGTGAGGTTGACGCCGAACGGCTTGTCGGTGAGGTCGCGGCAGCGCGCGATCTCCTTCCTGAGGTCCTCCGGCGTCGGCTGGGTCAGGGCCGTGATGAAGCCGAGCGCGCCGGCATTGGCGACCGCCGCGACCAGCTCGGCCCGGCCGACCCATTGCATGCCGCCCTGGACGATCGGGTGCTCGACGCCGACGAGTTTGGTGAACCGTGTCTGCAACATGATCTGTTTCCCCCTGGGCGGCCCGCAGGCTCTGTTGTCGGTTGATGGCGGGAGGATGCCGCCCGGGTCGGGAAATGTCTATTGCGCCGCCGTGCGGTAGAGGCGGAGCCTCATGCGGGACGCGAGGATGATGATTCCGCGAGGCGGATAATTTGGGGCGCGCCAGTGCTTCCACATCGTCATTGCGAGCGCAGCGAAGCAATCCAGACTCCCCCCGCGGAGGGACTCTGGATTGCTTCGCTACGCTCGCAATGACGGTAGAGCTACTCCGCCGACAGCCGCACCATCTGGCGGCCGCCGTTCATTTCCTTGAGGCTGTTGACGAAGTTTTCCGGACGCTGCCAGCGGTAGGGGACCTTCAATCCCATGAACTCGGCGATGTCGCCGATGAAGCCGGTGCAGTTGGTGGTTTCGGCGTTCCAGACCGGCGAGCTTGCCTGCAATTTCTTGATGTAGGCGAACACGCGCTTGGCGTCGGCTTCGTTGAGATACACGCGGTAGTTCGCGGTCAGATAGTCCGGATCGAGATCGCCGTAGCTCGCGCCGGTCTCGGATGGCACCCAGGTGAGGTGACCGAGCACGTAGGCCCAGGTGTCGCCGGCCGGCGTCAGGCCCGCGACCTCGACGGCGCGCTCGCTGGTCTTGCCGTACCAGACGAACGCATGGCCCCAGCTTGCCGCCGTCCGCGCGCGGAAGTCGACGTAATAGGGACCTTTCTCCGCGCGCGCGACGGAGCGCCGCGTCGATTGCGGCGCCGGTCGTGAGGCGGTGTCGGTCGTGGCAAGCGCATTGGCATCGGCAACGCGCTTGTTCGCTTCGTGGGCCGAGGCCGAGGGTGACATGCACGCGATCATGGCCGCGAGCGCAAATCCCGCAAGGATGCAGGATCCCGATCGATCAGGTTTGTTTGTCACGCTGTGCCCCCTCGACTGTCGGCCGCTTACGCAATTGTCTTGCGCGTATTTCCGTGCGCTCAGTAGCGCGCAGCGACCGGGCCGGGCGCCTTGCCGATCGGGGCCTTTCCAATCGGGCTCTTGCCAATCGGCATCTTGCCGATCGGGGCCTGCGCCGCCGGATAGGCGGGCACTGGCTGGCGGCGCGGCAGATCCGCGGCGTTCGCAGCCGTCACCAGAGCAAGCGTGGCACCCAGAGCAATTGCAATCTTCTTCACAGTGATACCCCTAGAAGGTTTGGTCCAAACACGGCACAGCCGTGCCCCCCAGACACGCCTCACAGAAGGGCGGCGGAATGCGTCCAAGTTGCGGCGCGCGCGGGACATGTTGGCGGCATATCTCGGGCGTACGCAGATATGATGTGTCTGGATGTTTCGGGGCGGGGTGGACGTCGGTGCCGTAGCCCGGATGAGCGAAGCGATATCCGGGAGTGCTCGCGGAGACATCCGTCCCGGATGTCGCTTCGGGCTACGAGATCATTTGTTCTCACCCGATCCGGTTCAGGCCGTTCCTGATCGTCGAGAAGATGCCGCCGATGTCCTTGCGCAAGGCATCGAGCGCGTTGAAATTGTCGAAGATGCGGGCGAGGCGGTCCTCGACCTCGCGCTTGCTCTTGGCGAGTGCATCGACACGCGAGGCGAGGGTGACGTCGCCGCTTCCCTCGATCTCGCCGACGGTTTTGGCCAGGAGATCGCGCGTGGCGCCGACCTCTGCGATCAGGGCCTCGATGCCGAACACCGGCGCCCTCAGCGGGACGAGGTCGGCCTGCGATTTCGACAGCTCCGTCTTGAAGGCGTTCAGCGTTGCCAGCGTCTCCTGCAGCGCGCCGAGGCGCTGGCGCGACTGGAGGACGAAATCGTTCAGCGCGTTCTGGCGGTCCGCAAGCGTCTTGCCGTCGGGATCTGTCTCGACCTCGGCGAGCGAGCGTTCGAGCTGGGCCTGGCGCTGGCCGAGCTCCTCGAAGTCGAGACGGATCGCTTTCAGGATGTTGAAGCTGTCGTCGATGCGGGCAAGGCGCTGCTCGATCTCGATCTTGTTCTTCGAGAGCGTCTCGACGCGGGTGCCGAGCGGCACCTTGCCGCCGGTCTCGAGCTCGTCGATGCTCTTGGCCAGGCGGTCATGGCTGAGGCCGAGCTCGCTCATCAGGGCATTGATGCCGGCGTCCTGCGAGCGTAGCGGCGCCAACTCGGCGTGGGATTTCGCCAGGTCTTCCTTGTACTGGTTGAGGGTCACGAAAGTGTCCTGGACCGCGTTGACCCGCGACAGCAGCGCCGATACGTCGCGCGCGACGTCTTTCAGGCGGTCGGCGAGGTTGTTCTTGCGGTCGTCGGTCTCGAGGTCGAGCAGCGAGCGTTCGAGCTGGTTCTGGCGGTCGCGGATCTCCGTGAAAACAGGTTCGACTGCGCGGCGCTGGTCGGCGACCTTGCCGACCATCTCTCGCACCCCCTGCTGGCGCCGGCGGATCTCGGCGAGCTGGTCGTGCATGTCGGTGGATTCGTTGCGGCCCTGCTGGAGCAAAGCGCGCTGCTCGGTCTCGCCCAGCTTGTCATGGAGCGCGGAGACGGCCTGCCGGGGATCGCTCTCGATCAGGTGCTGGACGGTGGCGTCGAGGTGATTTTGCAGGGCATGAGCGACGACGACGTCCTCGCGGGTCTTCTTGAGGCGGTCGCGCAGCGTATTGAGGCGCCGGTCCTGGCGCGAGAGCCGCCAGGCGGGGGCGCCGATCAGCGCGAGCCCGAGCGTCACGATCGCGCCGGTCGCGATGCGCTGCGGCATGGGCAGGCCCGCAAACAGGGCGGGCAGGTGGGTGACGTCGTAACCAAACGCCTGCTCGGCGAGAAGCGCGATGGCGGCTAGCAGGACAAACCAGGCAACCAGGAAAAACAGCCACATCGTGACGTCCTCAGCCGGCACACATTTTCGCCATGATTGCTATTGGAGGGCGGAACCGAGATCAAGGGGCGCGCGGGTGTGTGTGATGCGTTCCGTAGCGCGATCCACCGCTGGTTGCGTCAGCCGATCAGCGGAGCGGGCGTAGCTTGCCGGGTTTTCCCGAGGTGGACGTGTT
This sequence comes from Bradyrhizobium sp. CCGB20, assembly GCF_024199855.1. Lineage (NCBI taxonomy): Bacteria > Pseudomonadati > Pseudomonadota > Alphaproteobacteria > Hyphomicrobiales > Nitrobacteraceae > Bradyrhizobium > Bradyrhizobium sp. CCGB20. The sequence goes on from NZ_JANADN010000001.1 coordinate 3,166,819, forward strand.
CTGTAGCCCGGATGGAGCGAAGCGCAATCCGGGGTACGGCACCAGCAACCGGCGTCGAGGCGAGGCGAACTTCAGTCTATCATTTCCCGCGGAAGTTCGAGCGCATCTTGTCGGCGAACCAGACCACGAAGATCGCAGCGAACGCGAGAGCAAAGTACAGAGCCGTCCACAAAAGCGCATACTCGGCATTCGTCATGGCGTCCTCCCCGGCATCAGAAATCGATTGCCGGGGAGAATAGCGCGGCCGTGACGGTGCAATTTGCGCAGGATCAATTTTGCCGCGCTGCGGCGAAAATGACCGGCGAGCCTTCATTCCGGGGCACGACGGAGTTGCGCCGGGGAAATGACGGCGAGGCTACAGCCGAAACTCGTTGGTCAGCTCGCCGATGCCGTCGATCGCGACGGTCACAATGTTCACCTCCTCCTTCATCACGCCGACGCCGACGGAGGTGCCGACAGCGATGAGATCGCCCGGGAGCAGGGTCATGTCGTGAGAGATCCTGCTGACCAGCTCCTGCGCGGTGAAGATCATGTCCGAGATCGGATAGTTCTGTCGCTCCGCCCCGTTGAGGATGGTGCGGACCACGAGCCTGGCCGGATCGAGGCCGGTGGCGATCACAGGGCCGAACGGGCCGTAATCGTCGATGCCCTTGGCGCGGGCCCATTGCGGGAAAGTGGGATCGCTGGTCAGGATGTCGTTGGCGGTGATGTCGTTGACGCAGGTGTAGCCGAAGATGAAGCTGTCCGCTTCAGCAGGCGAGACGCGGGCGCAGGTCTTGCCGACGACGATGCCGAGCTCGCCTTCATAAGTGGTCTTGCCGTCGTAGTAAGACGGGCGGCGGATCACGGCGCCCGGCGTCGTGATGCTGGTGGTGGCCTTGAGCAGATAGAGCGGCTCCGGCGGCTCGGGCTGATTCAGTTTGGCGGCGAGGGCGTGGAAATTATTCCAGAGCGCGACGATCTTGCTGGGCGCACAGGGCGCGAGCAGCTCGACGTCCGACAGCGCCAGAATCTTGCCGGTGCTTACGTTGCGGCCGAACATCTCGCCCTCATGCACGCTGATGCCCGAGGGCGTCAGCGTGCCGAAGCCGGTCGTACCGGCGTGGCGGAAGCGCAGCCACTGCTTCATCTCGCTTGCCATCACGCCACCGCCAGTGCGCGGGGATCTGCCGGCGTCGAAACGCCGTCATAGAGTCCTGCGATGCGGGCGCGCTGGGTCACCATCGCCAGCACCGAATCCAGCGCGGGCGTGGCGATGCCGGTGAGGCGGCCCATCTCCTGCACCACGGTGACGAGCGGGTCGATCTCCATCGGACGGCCGCGCTCGAGATCCTGGAGCATCGATGTCTTGTGCGCGCCGACCTTGCGGGCGCCCTCGATGCGGCGCTCGACGTCGACGCGGAATTTGACGCCGAACGTCTCGGCGATGCCTTGCGTCTCCACCATGATCGCGCGCGACAGCGCGCGGGTGGACGGATCGGTGCAGATCACGTCGAGCGTTGCATGGGTCAGCGCGCTGATCGGATTGAAGCAGACATTGCCCCAGAGCTTGAGCCAGATCTCGTCGCGGATACGGTCGAGCACCGGGGCTTTCAATCCAGCGGCGACGAAGAGATCGGCGAGGCGCTGGACGTCGGGGGTGATCTCGCCGGAGGGCTCGCCGAGCGGAAAATTGTTGCCGTAGACGTGGCGGATCACGCCGGGCGCCTCGATCTCGGTGGCGGGATAGACGATGCAGCCGATGGCGCGTTCGGCGCCGATCTCGCGCCACTGCCGTCCGCCGGGATCGATGCTCTCCAGCGTCGAATTCTCGTATTGGCCGCCGTGCTTGTAGAAGTACCAGTAGGGAATGCCGTTGACGGCGGTGACGATGCGGGTGTGGGGCCCGAGCAGCGGCTGCATCTTCTCGATCACGCCGGTGATCGAATGCGCCTTCAGCGTGATGATGATGTAGTCCTGCACGCCGAGCTCGGCGGGGTCGTCGGTGCAGCGCGGATGCACGGTGTGCTTCTCCTCGCCCGCGAGCAGCGTCAGGCCGTGCTCGCGCATCGCGGCAAGGTGGGCGCCGCGTGCGATCAGGCTGACATCGGCGCCAGCGCGCGCGAGTTGAACCCCGAGATATCCGCCGATCGCGCCGGCGCCGTAGATGCAGATCTTCATGAAATCCTCGCGGGAAACCGGAATTTTGGGACGCAAGATCCGGTCCGGCGCGGATGGGATCCGAGCCGGGGCCGGTAGTCGCAGGGGAAGTGTGTGTCGCTTTAGGCTGCCGCTTGCGGCGCGCCGTTGATCGCTTCGTCCATGGCAGCAGCGATGTCACGCATGCTGATGACGGAGACGAGGCTGTAATCGTCGATCACGGGCAGGTGCCGGATGTGATTGCGGTTCATCAGGTGCCGGACGTGCTCGATCGTGTCGGTCGAGGTGCAGGAGACGAGCTGCTGCACCGAGACGAGTTGCGAGACCTTCACGTTGATGGCGTTCGCACCGTGCTCGGCGACCGCGCGCACCACGTCGCGCTCGGTGAACATGCCGACCGCGGTGTTGCCCTCGGAGCGGACCACGTCCTTGACCACCAGTGCGCTGATGTTGTTGGCGCGCATCAGCTTGGCGGCAATACCCACCGTTTCGTTCATTCGCACCGTAACGACGCGCGGCGTCTTCTTGCGCAGAATATCTCCGACCAGCATTGCAACCTCCCTCGGGTGAAATGTTGGCCAAGTGTGGTATACATAATGCCAATCGTCAAGCGCTCGATTTGGCTGATCCGAAAATTCTTGCGGCAGGAATGCTGACGTTTGCCATCGAGCCAAAAAGAAAGGGGCGCATCGCTGCGCCCCAGTCTCAACCGTCCAAGGTGTGTGGCTGTTACGCCGTCTCGGTCTTGGCATTGCCGGTGGCGGTGCCCGCGCTCTCGGCTTCCTTGCCGAGGATGAAGGAGCGGCGCAGCGGCTTGATCACGAACAGCGCCGTTAGCGCCGCCGTCGCATTCAACGCCACCGCGACCACGAACACGGCCTTCCAGCCGTAGGTTGCCGAGATCACGCTCGCGAGCGGGACGAGCAGGGATGCCGTGCCCTTCGCGGTGTAGAGCATGCCGTTGTTGGTGGTTGCGAATTTCGAGCCGAAGGTGTCGCCGCAGGTCGCGGGGAACAGCGAATAGATCTCGCCGAACACGCCAAAATACACCGCGGTCGCGAGCACGAAGACGACGGGGACATGGCCGTAGGCCGACAGCGTCAGGAGCATCAGCGCAGCGGTGCCGAACGCGATGAACATGGTGTGCTCGCGGCCGATCGTGTCGGAGACCCAGCCGAAGAACGGGCGTCCAAAGCCGTCGAAGATGCGGTCGAGCGAGATCGCGAAGGTCAGCGCCGCCATCTGGAAGCCTGCGAGCGTCACCGGCGTGTCGGCGATCTTGTAGTCGTGCGCGATCGGGCCGATCTGCGCCGCGGTCATCAGGCCGCCGGAGGCGACCATGACGAAAACGAGATACATGACCCAGAAAATGGGGGTGCGCAGCACCTGCGGCGGAGTGAAGTCGATCTTGGTCTGCGGCAGATTGAGCTGCTTCTTCTTCGGCGGGATCGAGATCCGCGGCGGCTGGATGAAAAAGGCGAGCACGAACACGATCACGCCCTGGCCGATGCCGAAGGTGAGGAAGGCGTGCTGGTAGCCGCTCGTTGCGATCATGGTCGCGATCGGCACGATGGTGAGCGCGGCGCCCGCGCCGAAGCCGGCAGCGGTCGCACCGGCGGCGAGGCCGCGGCGGTCGGGGAACCATTTCAGCGCGTTGCCGACGCAGGTGCCGTACACCGCGCCGGCGCCCATGCCGCCGACGACGGCGGCAGCGTAGAGCAGGGTGAGCGAGTCAGCGTAGGAGTTGAGCACCCAGGACAGCGCGATCATGACGCCGCCGAACATGATGACGATGCGCGGACCGTACTTGTCGACGAACCAGGCCTCGATCGGAACCAGCCAGGTCTCGGTGACGACGAAGATGGTGAAGGCGAGCTGGATCGCGGCGCGACCCCAATGGTGCTCGTGATCGATCGGATCGACGAACAGCGTCCAGCCGTATTGCAGATTGGCAATCATCGCCATGCAGACGATGCCCATGACCAGCTGAAGCCAACGGAAACCTGTGCGAAGAGGCGCGGCTGTGACGGCGCCATCCGGGCTGGAAATCATCAAGAACCTCCCAACGCGCCTGATTGATTGCGACCTGGGATTGCAAGGTGACCCGATGTCGCAAATGTTGTGGCTTATCGTCGCAAGCGCAGAGAGGACATTGGTATACCATATCCCAGAAGGCAAGCCCTATCTCGCGCCGCGGCGCAGCAAAATGCATGGTTCCGTTCGGATTACCGGAATCTGAAGAAATTCGTGCAAAACGAAAACGCCCGGCCGTGAGGCCGGGCGTCGTTGCTTGAACGTTGTGTGGTGAAGCGCGTCAGAGCGTCGATTTTGCGACCACGACCTTGCGCCAGGGCTTGAGCACCATGATCGCCAGCAGGGAGGCCAGGATGTTGGCGCCGGCCGCGATGATGAACACGCTGTCCCAGGTGCCCGACGACTGCTGCATGTAGTTGGCGATCGGCACCAGCAGCGCGGCGGTGCCCTTCGCGGTGTAGAGCAGGCCGGCATTGGTGGTCGCGAACTTGGCGCCGAACGTGTCGGTGCAGGTCGAGGGGAACAGCGAGTAGATCTCACCCCAGGCGAAGAACACGAAGCCCGAGAGCAGCACGAACCAGAGAGGATCGTGGCCCCAGAGGTAGAGCATCCAGATGCCGAACCCTTCCATGCCGAAGGCGATGAACATCGTGTTCTCGCGGCCGATCATGTCGGAGATCCAGCCGAAGAACGGACGGGTCAGGCCGTTGAGCACGCGGTCGATCGTCGCTGCGAACGTCACCGCGGTCATCGTCACCGCCATCAGCGTGACCGGCACGTTGTCGACCTTCCAGTCGGCCGCGATCGGCTTCAGGTTGGCCGTCACCATCAGGCCGCCGGCGCCGACGATCACGAACATGAAGTACATCAGCCAGAAGATCGGCTGACGCAGAACTTCGGTCGGCTGATAGTTTCGGCGGCTCTGCACCAGGTTGGCGTTCGCCACGACGTTCGGCACCTGGCCTGCTTTCGGCGCCAGCAGGAAGAAGGCGAGGATGCAGATGATGATGCCTTGTCCGAGGCCGAAATAGAGGAAGGTGGTCTGGAAACCACTGTCCTTGATCATGGCCTGGATCGGCGCGACGGTCAGCGCCGAGCCTGCACCGAAGCCCGCAGCGGTGATGCCCGCGGCGAGACCGCGCTTGTCCGGAAACCACTTCAGCGCATTGCCGACGCAGGTGCCGTAGACGCCGCCGGCGCCGATGCCTGCGATGATCATGCCGAGATAGAAGCCGTTGAGCGAGGTCGCCTGCGCGTTGATCGCCCAGCCGACAGCGCAGAGCACGCCGCCGACGAGCACGACGATGCGCGGACCGTATTTGTCGACGAACCATCCTTCGACCGGCACGAGCCAGGTCTCGAACAGCACGAAGAGCGTAAAGGCCCACTGGATCGACGCGCGATCCCAGCCGAACTTTTTCTGGATGTCGGGGACGAAGAACGTCCAGCCGTATTGATAATTGGCAATCATCACCATCGCGGCGACGCCCACCGCCAACTGCGTCCAGCGATAGGCATCACTTACGCGCGCGACACCTGGGGCCGCTGTCGACTGCACCATGTCCGTCATTAAATCCCTCCCGAAGGCGCCGATCATTTTTATGCGTGCGCTGTCCCGCATCTTGGTATTCATTATGCCAAGATTCAACAGAGGGACTGGAGGGTGCGGCGAAATATCGCGGACCTGTTCACATGCGTCACGGCCGCGGAATTGTAAAGCCCCAATCGCCGCCGGCACACTCATGGGAACAGCGGTCGTTGGCACTCAACGCATTGATCTCACGTCAATCTTCGGCGCCGCGCGAGACCGCAAGCAAGCTCTGGAAAACCGGCGGCTCAGGGATTTTCAGCGTCCGACCAGTCGGTGTGCGCAGCACGCGCAGATCGGCGCGCGGTCGTGTGGCGACCGCGCATTTCCTGGAATTCTTTATTCCAGAAGTCCGGGGTGCGGCGGATTTGACGCGACTCTCGCGGCAGCCTGACGCAGGCCGCGCGTCACGCCATCGACGTGCGCAGGCGGCTGTAGCCTTCCTGGATCGCGGACCAGAACAGGGCGACGAGACCGAGTGCCATGATCGTGCTGACGAGGCCGTTGGAGAAGAACACGCCGAGCGATCCCTGCGATCCCAGCAGCGATTGACGGAAGGCTTCCTCCGCCTTGTCGCCGAGCACGATGGCGAGCACCAGCGGCGCGAGCGGGTAGTTGCACTTCTTCAGGAGATAGCCGAGCACGCCGAACACCAGCATCAGCATCACGTCGAAGGTGCTGTTGTGCACCGAATAGGCGCCGATCGCGCAGAGCACCAGGATGAGCGGCGCGATGATGCCGAACGGCACGCGGAGGATCGCGGCGAAGACCGGCACGCAGGTCAGCACGACGATGAGGCCCGCGAGATTGCCGAGATACATCGAGGCGATCAGGCCCCAGACGAATTCCTTCTGCTCGACGAACAGCATGGGGCCGGGCTGCAGGCCCCAGATCAGCAATCCGCCGAGCAGCACGGCCGCCGTCGGCGAACCGGGCACGCCGAGCGACAGCATCGGCAGCAGCGCGGAGGTGCCCGCGGCGTGCGCGGCCGTCTCCGGCGCGATCACGCCTTCGATCTCGCCCTTGCCGAAATTGTTGCCGCGGCGCGCCAGCCGCTTGGCGATGCCATAGCTCATGAAGGATGCGGGCGTGGCACCAGCGGGCGTGACGCCCATCCAGCATCCGATCAGGCAGGAGCGCAACGAGGTCATCCAGTAGGCGGGCAGCTCCCGCCAGGTTTGAAGCACGACGCGAAGGTTGATGCTCGCGTTGCCGCCGCGGAAAGCCAGTCCTTCCTCCATGGTCAGCAGGATCTCGCCGATCCCGAACAGGCCGATCACGGCGATCAGGAAGTCGAAGCCGTTGAGCAGCTCCGTGGCGCCGAAGGTCAGCCGCAATTGTCCCGTGATCGAATCGAGGCCAACCGCCGCGAGCGCAAAGCCCATCATCATCGCCGCGATGGTCTTGAACGGCGGCTCCTTGCTGAGGCCGACGAAGCTGCAGAAGGCGAGGAAGTACACCGCGAACTTCTCCGCCGGGCCAAATCGTAGCGCGAAGCCCGCGACCAGGGGAGCGACCAGCGTGATCATGATGACGGCGAACAGCGCGCCCACGAAGGAGGAGGTGAAGGCGGCCGTCAGGGCTTCACCGGGTTTGCCCTGTTGCGCCATCGGATAACCGTCGAAGGTGGTCGCCACCGACCAGGGCTCGCCGGGTATGTTGAACAGGATCGAGGTGATGGCGCCGCCGAACAAGGCGCCCCAATAGATGCAGGACAGCATGATGATGGCCGACGTCGGCGGCATGCTGAAGGTCAGGGGAAGCAGGATCGCCACGCCGTTGGCGCCACCTAACCCCGGAAGCACGCCGATGATGACGCCGAGCGTGATGCCGATGATCATCAGCAGGATGTTGTAGGGCTGCAGCGCGACCGCGAAGCCGTGAAACAGATTGGCCAACTCTTCCATATCGATACGTCCTGCAGCAATAATTGAATGAAGGCGAGCGCTTGAAGGCCAAGCCCTTTACAGGCAAGGCCCTTTACAGCCCGAGCCATTCCTCGAGCGGACCCTTGGGAAGCGGGACCAGGAACCAGCGCTCGAAAACCAGATAGGTCACCACCGGCATGCCGACCGCCACCGCGATGACCGTCAGCCAGCGATAGCCGCCGAGCCAGCGCATGAACCAGGCGATGAACAGCATCGAAGCGACGTAGAGGCCGATGAACGGCATCGAGCCGACATAGATCGCGGTGGGCACGACGACGCTCATGACCTGGCGAAGCTGTCCCCATGCCGCGAACAGCCGGTCGTCGTCGTCGCGACGCGCGCTCCAGAGATTGATGGCGCTTGCGCCGACGATGGCGACGCCGACATAGAACGGGAAGAAGCCCGCACGCGGACCCTCCGCGCCCCAGTTGATGCCGGCCTTCAGGCTGCCGAAGATCACGACCAGGCCGAAGACGCCGATCAGCAGCGCCATGCCGATCTCCAGCGTCTTGTGTGCCGGGCCAGATTCGGATCCGGATTGTTCAGTCATGGGACCTCCAGGCAGAATCGCAGTCTTTCGCGGTCACGGCAGACCGGAGGACGACCAGCGTCCTCGGGCCGTCATCGATGTCGCGGATCAGTTTCCCGACGCGAGGAAGCCGGCGTCCTTCATCAAGCCTTCGTGGCGCTTTTCTTCGGCCTCGATCCACTTGGCGTAGTCGGCTCCGGCCAGGAAGGTCGTGTTGAAGGCGCCGCTCTTCATGAAGTCCTGCCATTCCGGCGTCGCGCGAACCTTCTTGAACAGCTCGACGTAGTATTCGATCTGATCCTTCGTCGCCTTGGGCGACATGAAGATACCGCGCAGCATGAGATATTCCATCGCGAGGCCCTGCGACTTGCAGGTCGGAATATCCTTCCAGGCCTTGCCGTCGGCGATCGGCTCGTCATAGGCCATCGGCTGGGCGTCGAAGACGCAGAGCGGACGCAGCTTGCCGCCGCGCCATTGCGCAACCGCCTCGATCGGATTGTTGACGGTGGAATCGACATGGTTGCCGACGAGCTGGACCGCGACTTCGCCGCCGCCCTTGTAGGGGATGTAGGTGAACTTCGCCTCGATCGCCTTCTCGATGCCGACCGTGATGATCTGGTCTTCCTGCTTCGAGCCGGTGCCGCCCATCTTGAAGGTGCCGCTCGGCGCCTTCTTGGTGGCGTCGACGTAGTCCTTGACGCTGTTGTACGGCTTTTCCGCGTTGACCCACAGCACGAACTCGTCGAGCGCCAGCATCGCGACCGGGGTCAGGTCCTTCCAGTTGAAGGGAATGCCCGTAGCGAGCGGCGTCGTGAACAGGTTCGACAGCGTGATGATGATCTTGTGCGGGTTGTTCGTCGACGTCTTCACGTCGAGGAAGCCTTCGCCGCCTGCGCCGCCGGCCTTGTTGATGACGACCAGCGGCTGCTTCATCAAATTGTGCTTGGTGACGATGCCCTGGATGGTCCGTGCCATCTGATCGGCGCCGCCGCCGGTGCCCGCGGGCACGATGAACTCGACCGGACGAACCGGCTCCCAGGCCGCAAGGCTTGCGGTGCTGCCGGCGCACGACATCGCGATTGCCGCCAAAGCGGCATGAACGAACGGCTTCATCTTTTCTCTCCCTGTCGAACCTCGAACGCAGCCGCTCTTTGCCGGCTTGCGTCAGCCCATCTCGATTCACATGCTTGGGGTCACCTTTTGTGGTCGATCTCCCATTGCAGCCCAAACGAAACTCTATGAGCAGGGAAAGGCCGCGGCATCCGCTTCTTTCGGCTAAGGCTCCGTCAAGGTTGGCGGCAAGCGTGCCTCGCCCCTGGCCGGTTCCGTCCTGCGTTACGCATCCCCGCCTTGCACCTTCGGTTGTGCAAGTGTTCTTGGTTGCCGAATGGTATGCGAGATACCAGCAGACAAACAATTGGATCAGCGGGGTACGTCTGCGGACCAATCGTCGCAGTTGTGTTCGCGCGCGATGCGAGGCCTGGAAACGAAAATGGCCCCGACATGCGGGGCCATTTGATCAAACGTAGCGTTCTACGGAATTTCCCAACCGGCGCCGTTGCGGCTGCGCGGGGAAAACCTCCTTAGAGGCCGAAGCGGGGCAGGTCGCCGTTGTGATTGGAGATCTCGGCGCTCGCCATCAGGAAGCGGTCGACCGCGGCCATGAAGCGGGCGAACAGCGAGGAGGAGGGGGCGAGAGCGACCGCGGCGATCTTAGACATCGGAATTCCCTTTCTTGAGACGGTCAGTATTGCTGTCTCATTTCGAAGGGCAATCTATGTATACCAGATGCCACTGTCCATGCGCTTGTTTGCATAGCAGCATGCAGCCTCTCGCATTGCAGCATAATGCTGCGTTAACGGGTCCGTTTCGGACTGAAAATTGCAAAAACGGCTGCGGAAGCGGCCCATTGAGGCGAATTTGAAGGGATTCGCACGGCACCCGGGCCTTGGCAGGGCAGGTCAAAGCCGGTAGTGGTCTGCCCCCTTTTCCAATCAACTGTCAGAGTGGTTCATGTCGAGCGCCTCGGCCGCCGTCTCGATCGGCATCGATTTTGGGACCAGCAATACGGTCGTCGCCCTCGCGGCGGACGACCGCCGGGTCGAGGCCATCCGCTTCGACCACGGCGGCCAGCGTCACAGCACCTATGTGTCGGCGCTGTGCTTCTGGGAGGACCGGCCGGGCGCCGGCGCCCAGGCCGAGGGCGGTCCGTGGGCGATCGAGCAGTTCCTCGAAGGCCGCCATGTCTACCGCTTCCTCCAGTCGTTCAAGACGTTCGCGGCGAGCAGCAGCTTCAACACCACGCAGGTGTTCCGGCAGCGCTTCAAGTTCGAGGACATCCTGGCGGCGTTCCTGCGTACGCTGGCGCGTCATGGCGGCGAGAGGTTCGGCTTCGAGGCGTCCAACATCACGGTCGGCCGGCCCGTGCGCTTCGCCGGTGGCAATCCCGACGAGGCGCTGGCGATGCAGCGCTATCGGGCCGCGTTCGAGCGGTTAGGGGCCGGCCACGCGCGCTATGTCTACGAGCCCGTCGGCGCCGCGTTCTCCTTCGCCCGAAAGCTCGAGCGCGATGCCACCGTGCTGGTGGCCGATTTCGGCGGCGGCACCAGCGACTTCTCGGTGATGCGCTTCTCACGCGCGGGCGGCGTCCTGCGCGCCGAGCCGCTCGGACACGCCGGCATCGGCATTGCCGGCGACACGTTCGATTACCGCATCGTCGATCACGTCGTCTCGCCGCGGCTGGGCAAGGGTTCCAGCTTCCGCTCCTTCGACAAGGTGCTGCCGGTCCCGAGCGGCCATTACACCAACCTCGCGCGCTGGCATCAGCTCGCGATGATGAAGAGCAACGGCGACCTGCGCGAGCTCCGCGAGCTCGCGCGCACCGCGCTGAAGCCCAAGCTGCTCGAGGATTTCATCACCATCGTCGATTTCGACCTCGGCTTCTCGCTGTACCGTGCCGTATCCGAAGCCAAGGTCGCGCTGTCGGCGCAGGATCAGGTGGACTTCCGTTTCAAGGGCGGGGGCGTCGATATCGGCTCGACCATCACCCGGAAGAATTTCGAATCCTGGATTGCCGACGATATCGCGCGGCTGGGTGCCACCGTCGACAAGGTGCTGGGCGAAGCCGGCATCACAGCGCGCGAGGTGGAGAAGGTGTTCTTGACCGGCGGCACCTCGTTCGTGCCCGCCGTGAGAAAGCTGTTCGCCGACAGGTTCGGCAACGAGCGGCTGATGTCCGGTGACCAGTTCGAGTCGATCGCCTACGGCCTCGCCTTGATCGGGCACAGTCCCGACCCCGACCGCTGGACCGCCAGCGGCGGCATTACGCCGAAGGGCACGTAGGCCCTTTGCGCGATTTGAGCGCGCGCCTCGTCCTTCGAGACGACCGCTTCGCGGTCTCCTCAGGATGAGGCTGAGCAGCATCGGCGCCCGCTGAAATTGCTGCCGCGCCCTCGCTCCTCATCCTGAGGAGCCCGCCTAAGCGGGCGTCTCGAAGGATGGCCACAAAGACGCCGCCCACCGGGTCATTCCCAATCTAGGGCCTACTGGTTGATCTCCGGCTCGACGAGCTTCGCCAGATTGCGCAGCGATTCCTGCCAGCCGAGATAGCAGGCTTCCGTCGGGATGACGTCGGGGATGCCGGCCTGCGTGATGTCGACCTCGGTGCCGACCGAGACCTTCTTCAGGATCACGGTCACCTGGATCTCGCCGGGCAGATTGGGGTCGTCGAACCTGTCGGTGTAGCGGAGGCGTTCGCCCGGCGCGAGCTCGAGAAATTCGCCGCCGAACGAATGGCTGTGGCCCGTCGTGAAATTCCGGAACGACATCTTGAACGTGCCGCCGACCTTGGGCTCGAAATGATGCACGGTGCAGGTGAAGCCGTTCGGCGGAAGCCATTTCGCCATCGCATCCGCCTCCAGGAAGGCGCGATAGACCTTCTCCGGGCTGGTGGCGAGAACGCGGTGCAGGCGGACAGTGCCGGGCATGATTGTTATCCTCTTTGATGTGATGGGCCCGAGTTTGGCGTCTATGGCCCATTCATGTCACGAGGACGACCGGGAAGCTGCCGATCCGACAGGGCACTCGAATTTTTTTCCTGGCTCTGGCCAAGAGACTAGACGGCTGCGACATCCTGCGGCGTCATCGTGAACGCCAACCTGTAGCGGCCGATCGTCGAAGCGTAGCTTGCGCCTGCCGCGTGAAGCGATGACGTCGAGAGCTGGCCGGCAATCACACCCTCGACCACATCGGCATCGTAACCTGACAGCAGCACGATCCAGTCGGCGGCGCCGTCCTTGCCGCGGATCTGCTGTTCGGTCGTGGGCGCGTTCGTCTTGGGTGTGTCGGTGAGGAGGAGGTGGGCGCCCGTCAATCCGGGCTTCTGTGTCAGGGTGCCGAGCGTGCCCGCGAGGTGGGTCTGCAACTCCGCCTCGCGTCCGGCCTCCGGCGAAAGCCGGATGGTGGCGAGAGCGGTCGCGACGCCACCGCCAAAGCTCGCCGCGACGCGGCACTGGCTGCGGACCATGCCGAGGTGGTGCGGCATCATCTTGGTCGACCACGGCGTCGGCGCATTGAGCCGGTCGAGATATCCCTTCGACGTGAGCACCTCATATTGCTCCAGCTCGTACAGCACGAAGAAACCTTCACTGTCCGTCGTGCTGGTCCAGCGCGATCCGCGCCGGAAGCCGGGAATGCTCATCCGCTCCGGAAAATGCTCATGCGAATGCCAGTCGCCGAACTCCGCGCGCTGCTCGGCGCGAACACTCCACCACATCGCGACGGCGGCCTTGCCTAGCAGTGACATACTGACCTCGATCTCTCTTTTCCCGAAGCGGCGTTGGACATGCTACCACCGCGCCCCGGGGCGGCGCGTGACCTATTGTGCACAGAAGCTCTTCCTTGCCGAGAAAAAACAGCCTCGCGCGGCGCTCAGGTGACTCGCATCTGGGCGGCGTCGTGATGAATCGGCATGCAGCAGATCCGTCGTGTTCGTTAAAAATCACAAGCAACAGAACCCGGTTCACACATCGAAACACAAGAGCCGGATTTTGGCCGCCATGCTCCCGGATTAGTCGGCAACTGGCTGCGTCTGACGACACGTCGCACGCGCCGGACATCGATGACACGAGGCGGATTGACGACATGAAGCAGAAGACCGTGCGCTACCGGCTCGCGCGCCGTGTTCGCAGCCTGCCCGCAGAGACCGCTTCGAGACTGCTTGGAATGCCGAGCATCAGCCGACGACTGAACGAAGCTTACGAAACGGCGCGGGCGTCCTACGGGCCGCGCCTGCCCAAGCTCCCCGCGCTCGACATGGAAATTGTCGCCGGCCTGGAGAAGCACGGCGTCCATATCACCTCGCTCGACAAGCTGGGCTTGCCCGGCACGGAAGCGCTTTGGACATCGGCGACCGAAATCGCAAACACCTACTCGCTCCGCGCCGGGAAGGGCGAATTTGCCGGTGAATATACCGTGCGGGTCGGTGCCGACGCCATGATGCGGCATCCGCATATCGTCGGATGGCCTCTCCAGGATCGCATCCTCGACATCGTCGAGACGTATCTCGGCCTGCCATCCGCCTATGGCACGCTGAACTTCCTTTACACCCTGGCCGACGGCCGGCAGGTGGCGGCGCGCCGATGGCATCGCGACCTCGAGGACCGGCGCATGGTCAAGGTCGTCGTCTATTTGCACGATGTCGACATGGACGCCGGCCCGCTCGAAATCCTGCATCGCTCGTTTGCGGGCAGCGATGCGCTCGACGGCTCCAACTTCCCCATCCTGACGCAGGAGATGCTGGAGCAGAGGCTCGGCACGACGCTGAAGAGCGGTGACGTGACCACCTGCACCGGCAGGGCGGGTACAGTGATCTTCGCGGATGTCGCGAGCCGTTACCATCGCGGGCGGCCGGCGATCGCGCGGGACCGCTGCGCGCTGTTCTACAATTTCTTCTCGCGCGCGCCTCTCCGGCCATTTTTCTGCGAGCGGCACGTGTTCTCACGTCAGCAAATTCTCGAGCTTGCGGCCGACCAATCGGCGCGGGCACGCGATTGCATGCTATGGCGCTCCAACGTCCCCCTGCTTGCCCGGGTCGTGCCATCGGCGCGGCTTTGAGCCCGATCGGTCAGGGCGCCAGTCATCCCGCCGCTCGATAAATTGAAGCCATAATTCCGCTATCGTTCCTTGGCTCAACTCCTGCGCGAAATCAGGGGGCTTCCGTTGCGCAGCACGCTTTGGGCTTTTGCCGTCATTCTTTGCTGTCTTGGCTCGTCCGCCGAAGCCGCGGGCATTCAGCTTATCGAGTCCGATCCGGCGCTGTCAGGCGCGATCTGGTATCCGTGCGCGGCGAAGCCGACGCATGTGGCGCTCGGCAGGCTTTCGGTCGGCGCCGATTTCGACCTGGAGGGTGTGAAGGATTGTCCGGTCACGGGCGCAAAGCTGCCGCTGATCATCCTCTCGCACGGCCGGGGTGGATTCTTCGGTCAACATCACGACACGGCAGAAGCGCTGGCCGACGCCGGCTTCGTCGTCGCGGCCATCAATCATCCCGGCGACACCGCCAACGACTCCTCGCGGCGCGACACGCTGTCAGTCTTGGGATCGCGCCCCGCGGACATGGTGCGCCTGCTCGACTTCATGCTGAAGGACTGGAAGGACAGGGCGGTGATCGATCCCGTCAAGGTCGGCTTCTTCGGCTTCTCGCTCGGAGGCTTTACCGGCTTCGTGCTGATGGGGACCAAGCCGGATTACGCGAGGATCGCCGGCCTCTGCAAGGAGACGACCGGCACGTGCGCGCAGCTTCACAATGGCGAAACGCCGCCTGACCCGATCCAGGATGCGCGCATCCGCGCTGCGGTGATCGTTGATCCCGCGCCGGGTCTCCTGACGAAGGACAACCTCGCCGTGGTCAAGCTGCCGTTCCAGTTCTGGCGCTCGCAGTTCGGCGGGCCGGGCGTCGGCGACGGTTCGGGTACGGAGCGCGTCGCGCAGGGATTGCCGGGCAAGCCCGAGACTCACGTCGTGCCGGCCGGCCACTTTGCCTTCCTCGCACCTTGCTCGGCCGAGCTCGCGGCGGCGATCCCCCGCATCTGTACCGATACGCCGGCGGGATTCGACAGGGTCGGCTTTCATCGCGAGTTCAACGCGGCGGTGGTGCAGTATTTTCGTGAGCAGCTTGGAGGCCATTGAGTGTCTGCTGACACTGTCGGTCTCTTCTCCACGCCAAAATCAAATCGCCACACTCTGGTCCGATTCCGCTGACAGTTCGACTGCGCTTTGAAATCGGCCCTGCGGCTGGCGCAACGCTTGCGATGGAGCGATGGTCCCGCCGCATTGTCAGGAGATTTGTGATGCTCGGCGCGAAAGAAGGGGAGACCAAGCAAGTTCCCCCGCAAGAAAAATCCCGGACGACTCAAGACGGGGCTCAAAGATGGAGCAGCCAGGATGCCTGGACCGTCTACCAGCTTCCCTTCAACGATCTGCTGTTTCGATCACAATCCGTACATCGCAAGCATTTTGACCCAAATCGCGTGCAGTTGAGCCGGCTGCTGAACATCAAGACCGGCGGTTGTCCAGAAGACTGCGGTTATTGCAGCCAGTCGTCGCATCACGCGACAGCTGTTGCGGCCTCCAAGCTGATGGACGTCGAGAAGATCGTTGCCGAGGCGCGCAAGGCAAAGGAGAGCGGCGCGACGCGCTATTGCATGGGGGCTGCCTGGCGTAACCCGAAGCCGCGCGATATGGACGCCGTCGTCGCGGTCGTCGGTGCCGTGAAGCAGCTCGGGCTCGAGACCTGCATGACGCTCGGCATGCTCGACCGGGGGCAGGCCGACCGGTTGAGCGCAGCCGGGCTCGATTACTACAATCACAATATCGATACCTCGGAGCGCTACTATCCGAGCGTCATCTCCACCCGCACGTTCGCCGATCGTCTCGACACGCTGGAGCATGTCCGCGAGGCCGGCATGAAAGTATGCTGCGGCGGCATCCTCGGCATGGGTGAGAGCGAACAGGATCGCGTCGACATGCTAGTCACGCTCGCTAACCTTCCGGAAGCGCCGGAGAGCGTGCCGATCAACATGCTGATCCCGATCGAGGGAACGCCTTTGGCGAAAGCGCCGCCGATCGGTCCGATCGAGTTCGTGCGCATCGTCGCGCTCGCGCGCATCATGATGCCGGCCTCTTTCGTGCGACTCTCGGCTGGACGGTCGGCCATGACCGACGAGATGCAGGCGCTGTGCTTCTTTGCCGGCGCAAACTCGATCTTTGTCGGCGACACACTGTTGACGGCGGGCAATCCGCAGGACGAAGCCGATCGAAAGTTGTTCCGCCGGCTCGGTCTGGAGGCCCTCTGAAGCATGATCGATTCGGAAGGCCGCTGAGCGGCTTTCCGGATCATGCTCTGGGCCGTGCGTCGATTGCTATTCGGTGCGTTCTCTCGCCTTGGCCTCGCGGGCCAATCGTTCCGCCTTCAGGCGCTCGCGGTTTTCGTGGAAGGAGTGCTGGTCCTTCGCGTAGTCATTCATCGGCTTCTGCGTCTTGACAGGCTTGAACGCCTTGTTGGCTTCACGCTTGGCTCGATCAGAGGAATGATCTCTCAACATTTCGATCTCCATTTGATCAACGAGCGTGGTCCCGACGGAGTGCCGGGCGCGACGTCTCCCGCGCACAGGCTGATACGGATCGACGCCCTCTGGACGGGAAGGCGGCCAATTCTTCGGCGTTGGGCGGGTCTCTTGCGAGGCGCTCAGTCACTCGCTGGGGAGGCGGCATGCTCGCTTCTGAAAGCACACCGGTCAAGGACATAACGAACAGCCGCCACATCTGTTCCGCGGGACCAGTCATTTATTTCTCGACGATGGCATAATACCCCTGTTTTGCCCGACGCGTCAAAGGCAGTTCGAAAAAATCGAAATGTCTTTGCGGCCAATGAGTTGGCTACTGTGCATGGGGTTGTTTTTCAATTTTTGGTTTGAGCCTGCCCGTCCAACCGCATTCACATGCAAAAAAGGGCCGCCTCGAAGGGCGGCCCTTTCGTCATTCTCTGATAGGTCCGCTTACTCGGCGGCCTGCTTCTGCGGCGGGTCGAGCGCGCCGGACTTGTGGATGTCGGCGACCTGGTGATCGCTGAAGCCAAGCACAGAGCGCAGGATCTCGTCGGTGTGCTCGCCGAGCAGCGGGGAGCGCTCCACCTCGCTCGGGGAGTCCGACAGCTTGATCGGGTTGCCGACCGAGATGTACTTGCCGCGGGTGGGGTGGTCGACCTCGACCACGGTGCCGGTCGCGCGCAGCGACTGGTCTTCGGCGATCTCCTTCATCGACAGGATCGGGCCGCAGGGGATGTCGTCCTTGTTGAGGATTTCCATCGCCTCGAACTTCGTCTTGGTCATCGTCCACTGCTCGATGCGGGCGAAGATCTCGTTGAGGCGCGGCAGGCGGACGGCCGGCTTGGAATAGTTCGGATCGGTCTTCCAGGTGGGCTCACCGATCACGTCGCAGATCTTCTCCCAGACCGGGGCTTGGGTGATGAAGTAGATGTAGGCGTTGGGATCGGTCTCCCAGCCCTTGCACTTCAGGATGCGGCCGGGCTGGCCGCCGCCGGAATCGTTGCCGGCGCGCGGCACGGCGTCGCCGAACGGAATGCCTTCGCCGAACTGGCTGTATTCCTTGAGCGGGCCGTGGGCGAGGCGCTGCTGGTCGCGCAGCTTGACGCGGGCGAGGTTGAGCACGCCGTCCTGCATCGCGGCGGTGACCTTCTGGCCCTTGCCCGAATGCGTGCGCTGGTAGAGCGCGGTGACGATGCCGAGCGCCAGGTGCAGGCCGGTGCCGCTGTCGCCGATCTGCGCGCCGGTGACGAGCGGCAGGCCATCGCGGAAGCCGGTGGTCGAGGCGGCGCCGCCGGTGCACTGTGCGACGTTCTCATAGACCTTGCAGTCTTCGTACGGTCCGGGGCCGAAGCCCTTGATCGAGGCGACGATCATCTTCGGGTTGATCGCCTGGATCTTCTCCCAGGGAAAGCCCATGCGGTCGAGCACGCCGGGGCCGAAATTTTCGACCAGCACGTCGCACTTCTTGATCAGCTCGGTGAGGACTTCCTTGCCCTTGGGGTTCTTGGTGTCGAGCGTGATCGAGCGCTTGTTGTGGTTGAGCATGGTGAAATACAGGCTGTCCACGTTCGGGATGTCCTGCAGCTGGCCGCGGGTGATGTCACCCACGCCCGGGCGTTCCACCTTGATCACGTCGGCGCCGAACCACGCCAGCAGCTGCGTGCAGGTCGGGCCGGACTGGACGTGGGTGAAGTCGAGAATGCGAACGCCCTCGAGCGCTTTGGTCATTGTGTTGCTCCGTACTCTGTGTCTGCCCCCGCCAACCGCAGGGATTAAAGGGTTGAGGGGTGGACTTACTTCTTCTTCTGCAGAACGCTCTGCGGATTGAGGTTGCCGATGCGGCCGCTCTCCGAGCCCGCGGCCGGATCGATCACCGCGTTGATGAGCGTCGGCTTGCCCGAAGCCATCGCCTCGTTGACGGCGCGCTTGAGCTCGTCGGGCGAGGTGGCATTCACGCCGACGCCGCCGAAGGCTTCCATCATCTTGTCGTAGCGCGCGCCCTTGACGAACACCGTCGTCGCCGGATCGGCGTTGACGCTGTTGACGTCGGTGCCGCGATAGATGCCGTCATTGTTGAAGATGACGACGCAGATCGGCAGGTTGTAGCGGCAGATGGTCTCGACCTCCATGCCGGAGAAGCCGAAGGCCGAGTCGCCTTCCACCGCGAGCACGGGGTGACCGGTCTCGAGCGCCGCCGCGATCGCCTGGCCCATGCCGATGCCCATCACGCCCCACGTGCCGACGTCGAGACGCTTGCGCGGCCGGTACATGTCGATGACGCCGCGGGCGAGGTCGAGCGTGTTGGCGCCCTCGTTGACGAGGATCGCCTCGGGATGATCCTTGATCACGTTCTTCAGCACGCCGAGCGCGCCGTGATAGTCCATCGGCGACTTGTTGTTCATGAGCTTCGGCGCCATCTTGGCGACGTTCTCTTCGCGCTTGGACGAAATCGCCTTGGTCCATTCGGCGGGCGGGGCGGTCCAGCCCGAAGCCATCGCCTGATTGAAGGCCGAGACGACCGAGCCGATGTCGCCGACGACGGGCGCGACGATCTCGACGTTGGAGTCCATTTCCCTCGGCTCGATGTCGACCTGGATGAACTTCTTCGGCGTCTCGCCCCAGCTCTTGCCCTTGCCGTGCGAGAGCAGCCAGTTCAGCCGCGCGCCGATCAGCAGCACGACGTCGGAGTCCTTGAGTACGGTCGAGCGCGCGGCACCGGCGCACTGCGGATGGGTGTCGGGGAGGAGGCCCTTGGCCATGCTCATCGGCAGGAAGGGAACGCCGCTCTTCTCGACGAAGCTCTTGATCTCCTCGTCAGCCTGCGCGTAGGCCGCGCCCTTGCCGAGGATGATGAGCGGGCGTTTTGCGCTCTTGAGCACGTCGAGCGCGCGCTTGATCGAAGCGGGCGAGGGGATCTGCGCAGGAGCTGCGTCGATCACCTTGACCAGCGACTTCTGGCCGGCATCGGCGTTCATCACCTGGCCGAACAGTTTTGCCGGCAGGTCGAGATAGACGCCGCCGGGACGGCCCGAGACCGCGGCGCGAATGGCGCGGGCAAGGCCGATGCCGATGTCCTGGGCGTGCAGCACGCGATAGGCCGCCTTGCACAGCGGCTTGGCGATCGCGAGCTGGTCCATCTCCTCATAGTCGCCCTGCTGGAGGTCGACGATCTCGCGCTCGGAGGAGCCCGAAATCAGGATCATCGGATAGCAATTGGTGGTGGCGTGCGCGAGCGCGGTGAGACCGTTGAGGAAACCCGGCGCGGAGACCGTGAGGCAGACGCCGGGCTTCTTGGTGAGGTAGCCGGCGATGCCTGCGGCGTAGCCGGCGTTCTGCTCGTGGCGGAAGGAGATCACGCGGATGCCTTCGGCCTGCGCCATGCGGCCCAAATCCGTGATCGGGATGCCCGGCACATTATAGATGGTGTTGATGCCGTTCAGCTTGAGCGCGTCGATGACGAGATGAAAACCATCCGTCAATTCCTGCTCGGTGCCCGGTGCTTCGGACTTGGTCGCGGTATTCAGCATGGGCCTTGTCTCCCTGGTCTCAAGTTAGTGGGGCGAGTGCTTCGCCCTTCTGGTGAACGTTGCTACGTGAAGAGTTCCTGGCCATGCGCCTCGACGTAGGCGGCAAGGCCAAGGGTGTGGTCGCGGGTGCGCTTCTCGGCGAGCTCGGTGTCGCGCGATTCCAGTGCTTCGATCATGCCGAGATGCTCGGGCAGGGAGGTCGCGGTGCGATCCTTCCGTCCGATGGTCAGTTGCCGGTAGCCGCGCACGTGCAGCAGCAGGTCGTTGGTGAGATCGACCAGCACGGGCGATTCCGACAGCGAGATCAGCGCCTGGTGGAAGGCGATGTTGGCACGCGAATATTCCTCGACATGGTCCTCGGGCAGGCGGTCCTTGCCGAAGTCCTTGAAGAAGTCGCGCAGCGCCGAGATGTCCTTCTTGCGCGCGGTGGTGGTGATGAGGCGGGCCGCCATGCTCTCCAGCGCCGCCCAGGCGCGGATCATGTCGACGATCTCGCTCTTGGTCCGGCGCACCACCATGATGCCGCGGCGCGGAACCGTCTTCACGAAGCCGTCCTGCTCGAGCATCGCGATGGCTTCGCGGATCGGCGTGCGGCTCACGCCCAGCCGTTCGGACAACGCGCGCTCGTCGAGCATGACGGGCTCGGGCGTCGAATAGATGTCCATCTTGAGGATGGCTTCCTTCAAGGCGTCATACGCCTTGTTCTTGAAGCTGCTCTCCGGGGCAATACGAACGATTGCGATATCTGCCTCGGCCATGTTCGGCAACGCCTTGGTTGGTTTCCGCAGTGACACGACGAATCTCCTCCAGTGGGAGTCGTCTTTTACAGGATTATTAACGGGAAAGTTTTTGGCATACCACATGCCAGAATGTCAAGCTGGCTATTTTTTGCGGCGTTCTAAGGTACGCGGCGGCTTGACAAGTTGGCTTCTGGCATACCAAATGCCATCGCCAGCCATTTTTGATCCAAGGCGGCGGAGTAATGTCGGCTTTATGCCACTCCGTTCCGCGACATGGAACAGAGCGCGGCGAATGGCAAGCATCACCGGCAGCCGCAACACGCGCGCGCTTTGAAAAGAACGAACTGAGGTCAAGGGAGAAGCCACATGTCCAATTCCAAAGATGCCGTCCGCAAGGTGCTCGACCAGGTCAAGGCGGACAACCGCACCAGCCTGACGGCGCCGGAAGGCAAGCTGGTCTGCGACGCCTACGGCATTCCGGTGCCGAAGGAAGGCGTGGCGAAGTCGGCGGGCGAGGCCGGCAAGATGGCGTCCTCGATGGGCTTCCCGGTGGTGATGAAGATCGTCTCGCCGGACATTCTCCACAAGACCGAAGCAGGCGGCGTCATCGTCGGCCTCAAGACGGCAGAGGATGCCGAGAAGGCCTACGAGACCATTCTCTCCAACGCCAAGAAATACAAGGCCGATGCCAAGATCGAGGGCGTCCAGGTGCAGCAGATGCTGGCCGGCGGCACCGAAGTCATCGTCGGTTCCATCACCGACGGCTCGTTCGGCAAGCTGGTCGCCTTCGGCCTCGGCGGCGTGCTGGTCGAAGTCTTGAAGGACATCACCTTCCGCCTCGCGCCCGCGACCAAGGAAGACGCGCTCTCGATGCTCGACGGCATTCAGGCGCATGAGATTCTGAAGGGCGTGCGCGGCGGCGAGCCGGTGAACCGTACGGCGCTCGCCGATGTCATCGTCAAGGTCTCGCAGCTCGTGACCGATTTCCCTGAAATCGTTGAGCTCGACCTCAACCCCGTGTTCGCGACGGCGAAGAGCGCGATCGCCGCCGACGTCCGCATCGTCGTCGACTTCGCCTACGTTCCGAAGCCGAAGCCGCGCCCGACCGAAGAGATCGTCGCGGCAATGAACCGCATCATGCAGCCCAAGGCGGTCGCCGTGGTCGGTGCCTCGGCCGAAGACGGCAAGATCGGCAACTCCGTGATGAAGAACCTCATCAACGGCGGCTACAAGGGCGACATCTATCCGATCCATCCCAAGGCCGCCGAGATCCTCGGCTACAAGGCGTACAAGAGCGTCAAGGACGTGCCGGGCGTGATCGACACCGCCGTGTTCGCGATCCCCGCGAAGTTCGTGGCCGCGGCGCTCACCGAGTGCGGCGAGAAGAAAATCCCCGGCGCGGTGCTGATCCCGTCGGGCTTCGCTGAAGCCGGCGCGCCGGAATTGCAGGCCGAGATCGTCGAGGTCGGCAAGAAGTACGACATCCGCCTGATGGGGCCGAACATCTACGGCTTCTATTACACGCCGGCCAATCTCTGCGCGACCTTCTGCACGGCTTACGACGTCAAGGGCCACGCGGCGCTGTCGTCGCAGTCGGGCGGCATCGGTATGGCGATCATCGGCTTCTCGCGCTCGGCCAAGATGGGCGTCTCCGCGATCGTCGGCCTCGGCAACAAGTCCGACATCGACGAGGACGATCTGCTCGCCTTCTTCGAGCAGGACCCGAACACCAATTTGATCGCGCAGCACTGCGAAGACCTCAAGGACGGCCGCGCCTTCGCGGAAGCCGCCAAGCGCGTCTCCAAGAAGAAGCCGGTCGTCGTGCTCAAGGCCGGCCGCACCTCGGCCGGCGCCAAGGCGGCGTCCTCGCACACCGGCGCGCTCGCCGGTAACGACAAGATCTACGAGGACGTGCTGGCGCAGTCGGGCGTGATCCGCGCCCGCAGCTTGCGGCAACTGCTCGAATTCGCCCGCGGCGTGCCGGTGCTGCCGACCCCGAAGGGCGAGAACGTGCTGATCATCACCGGTGCCGGCGGCTCGGGCGTGCTGCTGTCGGATTCCTGCGTCGACAACGGCCTGTCGCTGATGTCGATGCCGCCGGATCTCGACGCGGCCTTCCGCAAGTTCATCCCGCCGTTCGGTGCGGCCGGAAATCCTGTGGATATCACCGGCGGCGAGCCGCCGATCACCTACGTCAACACGGTGAAGCTCGGCCTGTCGGATGAGCGCATCCACTCGCTGATCCTCGGTTACTGGCACACCATCGTCACGCCGCCGATGGTGTTCGCCCGCAACATGGTCGAGGTGAAGAAGGAGATGGAGGCCAAGGGCTTCGTGAAGCCGATCGTGGCCTCGCTCGCCGGCGACGTCGAGGTCGAGGAAGCCGCCGAATATCTCTACCAGAACGGCATCCCGGCCTATGCGTATTCGACCGAGCTGCCGGTCGAGGTCTTGGGCGCCAAGTACAAGTGGGCGCGCGGGGCAGGGCTGCTCTGAGCTGGCGTTCGCCTCTCCCCGCTTGCGGGGAGAGGCCGAATTCGAGCAAAGCTCGAATTCGGGTGAGGGGGAGCTTCCGCGAGTCTAACTGCTGCCGTCCTTGCGGAGGCTCCCCCTCACCCTGACCCTCTCCCCGCAAGCGGGGGGAGGGGAAGAAGAACCAATGCAGGTCGCGATGAGCAAGAACGTGATCCGGCGCAAATCGCTCGAGCCCCGATCGCCATCGGAGGCCGACCACGATGCGCGCGACGGCGGCGTGCAATCCGTCGACCGCGCGCTGTCGATCCTCGAAACGCTGGCAGAGGACGACGAGGGGTACCGCCTCAGCGACCTCGCCGTCCGCACCGGCTTGTCGGCCTCAACCGTACACCGCCTGCTGGCGACGCTGGAAAGCCGCCGCTTCGTGCAGTTCGACCGCGCCGAATCCAAATGGCATGTCGGCGTGCGCAGCTTCACGGTGGGCGCGAGCTTCGCGCGGCGGCGCAATTTCAGCGCCCAGGCCATTCCTTACCTGCGCAAGCTGCGCGACCTCACTCGCGAGACGGCCAATCTCGCCGTGGTCGACGACGAATTCATCATCGTGCTGACCCGCATGGAGAGCCGCGAGATCATGCGCTCGCTGACCCAGGTCGGCGGCCGCGTCGCGATGGTGACGTCGGGCGTCGGCAAGGCGGTGCTCGCGACCTATTCCGACGAGGACGTCGGTGCCGTCATCCGCCATCACGGCATGCCCCGCCTGACCGAGAAATCGATCGTGCGGCCGAGCGACCTGTTCAAGGAGCTCGAAAAAATCCGCAAGCAGGGCTACGCGCTCGACGATGAAGAGGCCTGCATGGGCCTGCGCTGTATTGCCGCAGTGGTCTACAACGACTGCGCCGAGCCGCTCGCGGCGATTTCCGTCTCGGGCATGACCAGCCGCCTGACCGACGACAGATTGCCGGAAATCGGCCAGATCGTGCGCGAAGTCGCCGGCGAGCTGACGGCTGCACTCGGCGGGGTGATGCCGAAGCCCCGCTAGCAGGGAACCTGGGCGCTGTCGCTGGACAGCATCGGCCGTTTTGGCTGATATGCGACCAAACGACACAATGCGGCAAACGATCAACACGTCCGCATGAGACCTGGAGAATGCCCTCATGTTTCGATTTCCCGCGCGCCTTGTCGGCGCAGCCGTCGCGCTGACCCTTGCGGCGGCCACGCCGTCCCTGGCCCAGCAACTCGAGCTCAAGCTGATGGCGCCGGCGGCCCCGGGCGGTGGCTGGGACCAGACCGCGCGATCGATGCAGCAGGCGCTGGTTGCCGCGGGCGTCGCGCGCAGCGTGCAGGTCACCAACGTTCCCGGCGCCGGCGGAAGCGTCGGCATCGCCCAGTTCGTCAACGGCGCCAAGGGCGACGGCAACCAGTTGATGGTCAACGGTTTCGTCATGGTGGGCGCGCTCGCCATGAACAAGTCGCCCGTGACGCTCGATCAGGTGACGCCGATCGCGCGCCTCACCGAGGAAATCCAGGTGATCGTGGTGCCCGCCAATTCGCCGATCAAGAATGCGCAGGATCTGGCCGCCGCGGTGAAGGCCGATATCGCCAAGGTGACCTTCGCCGGTGGCTCGGCCGGCGGCGTCGACCATGTGATGGCGGCGTTGTTCGCCGGCGCCGTCGGAGCCGACGCGAAGAAGATCAACTACATCCCGTTCTCCGGCGGCGGCGAGTCGCTGGCGGCGATCCTCGGCGGCAAGGTCACCGCGGGCATTTCGGGCCTCAGCGAGTATGAAGGCCAGATCAAGTCCGGCAAGCTGCGCGCGATCGGCGTGACCTCGGAGAAGCGCATCGCAGGCAGCGACATCCCAACCTTCAAGGAGCAAGGCATCGACCTCGTGATCGCCAACTGGCGCTCGGTAGTCGCGCCTCCCGGCATCACGCCGGAGCAGCGCAAGACGCTCAGCGACGCGGTGGAAAAGATGGTCAAATCAGATGCCTGGAAGGAAATCCTCAAGCAGAAGGGCTGGGAGGATGCGTATCTCGGCGGCGACGCCTTCGCCGACTTCCTGAAGAAGGAAACGGTGCGCGTCACCGACGTGCTGAAATCGGTTGGCCTGGTCAAGTCATGACCTCAGGCGATCCCGCCCAGCCGCCGCGGCGCGTCGATCGCGCCGGTATCATCATCGCTGCGCTGCTTGCAGGTCTCGCCGCGGTGCTGGTCTGGGACGCGCGCGGCCTGCAATCCACCGCGATGTACGGGATGGGGCCCGAGGCGATGCCGGTCGTGGTCGCCAGCGGCCTTGCGCTGCTCGCGATCGGCAATTTCATCGACGCGCTGCGCGGCAATCTGCCGGCGCGCGAGAGCGCCGATCCCGTGCCGGTGTTTCTGATCCTGGTCGGCCTGGCACTGTTGATCGCCATCATCGGCTTCGGCGGCGGCTTCATCCTGGCGACGTCGGCGCTGTTCGTGACGACCTCGGCGGCCTTTGGGCGCCGCGCCATCCTCGTCGACAGCGTCATCGCCCTCGTGATGTCCACCGTCATTTATCTCGCGTTTGACCGGCTGCTCACGCTCAGCCTTCCGACCGGACCGCTGGAGCGACTGCTGTGATGGACACTTTTGCGGCTTTGGCCCACGGCATGGCCGTCGCCGTCCAGCCGATGAACCTGCTCTATGCGCTGATCGGCGTGTTCCTCGGCACTGCCGTGGGCGTGCTGCCCGGCATCGGTCCGGCGCTGACGGTCGCGCTGCTGCTTCCGGTGACCTACAAGCTCGACCCCGGCGGTTCGCTGATCATGTTTGCCGGCATCTATTACGGCGGCATGTATGGCGGCTCCACCACCGCGATCCTGATCAACACGCCCGGCGAGAGCGCCTCGATGGCGACCGCGCTCGAAGGCAACAAGATGGCCAAGGCCGGCCGCGGCGGGCCGGCGCTCGCGACCTCCGCGATCGGCTCCTTCGTCGCCGGCACCATCGCCACCATCGGGCTGGCCTTTCTCGCGCCATGGCTGGTCGATTTCGCCGTGCGCTTTGGCCCCGAGGATTATTTTGCGCTGATGTGCGTCGCCTTCGTCACGGTGTCGGCGACCTTCGGCGATTCCCCGATCCGCGGCCTGACCAGCCTGTTCGTTGGCCTCACGCTTGGCCTCGTCGGCATCGACAAGCTGACCGGTCAGGCGCGGCTTGCGTTCGGCGTGCCCGAGCTGCTCGACGGCGTCGAGGTGACGACGCTGGCGGTCGGCCTGTTCGCGGTGGGCGAGGCGCTCTACGTCGCGTCGCGCCGTCACCACACCGAGGAAAAGCTGGAGCCGGTACGCGGCTCGCTGTGGATGACCAAGGAAGACTGGAAGCGGTCGTGGAAGCCGTGGCTGCGCGGCACCATGTTCGGCTTCCCGATCGGCGCGCTTCCGGCGGGCGGCGCGGAGATCCCGACCTTCCTGTCCTATTCGACCGAGAAGCGGCTCACGAAACATCCGGAAGAATTCGGCAAGGGCGCGATCGAAGGCGTCGCGGGACCGGAAGCCGCCAACAACGCCTCCGCCGCCGGCACGCTGGTGCCGCTGCTGACGCTGGGACTACCGACGTCGGCAACGGCCGCGATGATGCTGGCGGGTTTTCAGCAATACGGCCTCAACCCGGGGCCGCTGCTGTTCGCCGAGCGGCCTGATCTGGTCTGGGGCCTCATCGCCAGTCTCTTCATCGCCAATTGCATGCTGCTCGTGCTCAATCTGCCGCTGGTCGGCCTGTGGGTGCGGCTGCTTGCGATTCCGCAGCCATGGCTCTATGCCGGCATCCTCGTGTTCGCGACCATGGGCACCATCGCCGCGAAGCCGTCGGTGGTCGAATTGTCGATGCTGGCCGGTTTCGGCGTACTCGGCTTCCTGATGCGCCGGTTCGATTTTCCGATCGCGCCCGTCGTCGTCGGCCTGATCCTCGGTCCGATCGCGGAGAGCCAGCTGCGCCGCGCGCTCGCGATCAGCCTTGGCGATCCCCTGACGCTGGTCCAGAGCCCGATCTCGGCGACGTTGCTGGCGCTGGCACTGATCGCGCTGCTGGCACCCTTCGTGCTGAAGGGGATGGGGCGGTTCAAGGCGAACGAGGATTAGCCGTCCCGACACACTTGTCTTCTGGTGCAGCGCCCATTTCGTGGGGAACCTCCATGCCCTCTGAGCTCCGTTCGCCCCGTCTCGCGGTTCTGATTGACGCCGATAACGCTTCCGCGAAGATCGCGGACGGGCTGTTCGAGGAGATTGCCAAGATCGGCGAGGCCAGCGTCAGGCGCATCTATGGCGACTTCTCCAACGCCAGGTCCAGGGGCTGGGCCGACATCCTGTCCAAACACGCCATCATCCCGCAGCAGCAGTTCGCCTATACGACGGGAAAAAATGCCTCCGACATAACGCTGGTCATCGACGCGATGGACCTGCTTCACAGCGGCCGGTTCGACGGCTTTTGCCTCGTCTCGTCCGACAGCGACTTTACCCGTCTTGCGGCCCGCATCCGGGAGCAGGGCATCGACGTTTTCGGGTTCGGCGAGCAGAAGACACCGGAAAGCTTCAGGCAGGCCTGCCGCAGATTCGTTTACACGGAGAACTTGCTTGCCGTAACGGCGAATACGCAGGACGCCACGTCGAGGTCGACATCGCTTCAGCCGCCTGATGCCGCCACACCCATCATCAAGAAGGTTATCACCCAGATGGAGAGCGAGGACGGCTGGGTCGCGCTCGGTGAAGTCGGCCGGCAGCTCGCCAACCTGGCCTCGGATTTCGATCCGAGAACGTTCGGTTTCCGCAAGCTGAGTGACCTCGTGCGAAAGACCAATTCGTTCGAGATCGATGAGCCAAAGGGCCGCTCGATGCGGATTCGGGTCAAGCCCAATGCCGCACCACCGCCGAGAAGGCGGAACTCGCGCAGACCTGCAAGGTCGGCGACGGCAGGCGGTTCGGCGCCTAAAGCGTAAGCAGGGCCTGCCGCTATATTTGCGCTTGCCCGGTTTGGCGCAGGGCGTAACCATCGCGCGGCCGTAACGCCACGCGAGGGCCCCGATGACCAGACTTACCCGCTTCGCCGTCGCACCGCTTCATTCGATGACCCGGCGTCTGGCCGATGTCGCCTCCGCGCGCGTCGCGCCGGACCTCGTCATTACGGGGGCCCGGGTGCTCTCGACCTATTCGGAGCGAATCCACCCCGGTCGGGAGGTCTGGATCACCGGCGGCCGCATCGCCGCTGTGAAGCCGGCCGGGACGGCGAAGAAAGTCTGGAGCGATGTCGCGAGTTACGACGCGGCCGGCGGCATCATCGCGCCGGGGCTGGTCGATCCGCACATCCACATCGAATCCTCGATGGTGACGGCCTGTGCCTATGCGGAGGCCGCGCTGCTCAACGGCACCACCACGATCTTCTGCGACAGCCACGAGATCGGCAACGTCATGGACGTCGCCGGCGTCGAGGCGATGCTGGAGGACGCGCGCGAGGCGCCGCTCTCGATCTTCCTGACGGTGCCGAGCACGGTGCCGGCAACGTCAGCGGAACTGGAGACCGCGGGTGGCGATCTCACGCCGGACAAGATCGCCGGCCTGTTCGACCGCTGGCCCGAAGCGGTCGCGCTCGGCGAGAAGATGGATTTTGTGCCTGTCACGATGGGCGATGAGCGCAGCCATGCCATTCTCGCCGCGGCCCTGAAGCGCGGGCGGCCGGTGTCCGGACACGTCTATGGCCGCGAATTCGTTGCGGCCTATGCGGCCAGCGGCGTCACCGACACGCATGAGGCGATCGACCGCGACATCGCCGACGATCTGCTCGACGCCGGCGTCTGGGTGTTCCTGCGCGGCGGCCCGCCGACCACGCCCTGGCATTCGCTGCCGCAGGCGATCCGCACGATCACCGAGCTGGGGGCCTCGCACAAGCGCACGGCCGTCTGCACCGATGATCGCGATGCCGACGATCTGCTTCTGTTCGGCCTCGACTGGGTGGTGCGCGAAGCCGTGAAGGCGGGAATGTCGCCCGAACAGGCCTGGTCGATGGGTTCGCTGCATGGCGCAACGCGCTTCGCCATGGACGGCGACATCGGCGGGCTCGGCGGCGGCCGCCGCGCCGATCTCGTGCTGATGGATGATCAGCTCAAGCCGCAATCTACCTGGTATGGCGGCGAACTGGTGGTTGAACACGGCAGGATTACGCCGCGCCTCGATCAGGCGCTGTCGCAGCGCTATCAATATCCGAAGGCGGCCTATGCGACCGTCAAGCTTCCGGAGAAGGTCAAGCTCACGCCGGAACTGCCGGTGAAGGCCTGCACCGTCAATGCGATCAAGACCGCGCTGCCCGGCATCACGCTGATCCACGACAAGGTCGCGATCGAACCCGCCAAGGATTGGCCGTCTTTGTTCGCACGCTACGGCCTCTGCTTCGTCACGGTGGTCGAGCGTCACGGCAAGTCTGCCGGCAATGTCGCCTACGGCCTGCTGAAGGACTTCGGCCTGAAGCACGGCGCGGTCGCCTCCAGCGTCGGGCACGACAGCCACAACATCATCGTCGCGGGCACAAACGAGGGCGACATGCAGGTGGCGATCGCTGCGATCAGGGAGAAACAGGGCGGCGTCTGCGTCGTCGCCGAGGGCGAGGTGAGGGCACTGGTCCCGTTGCCGATCGCGGGGCTCTTGTCCGACAAGCGCGTCACGGAGGTGGCCGAAGAGGTCAAGGCGTTGAAGAAGGAATGGGCGGAAGCCGGCTGCACCATCCCCTACATGGGCTTCAATCTGATTCCGCTATCGGTCATTCCGGAAATTCGTATCACCGACAAGGGCCTCGTACTGGTGCCGCAGATGGAACTGGCGCCGCTGTTCGAGTGACCGCTTTCACGCGTTTCTGGATCTAACCATTTGAGTCAACCGCGATTTTTCCGCGGCTGCCGCATCGTGGAAAATAAAATCGATCTCGTTGAGATCGCATCTTGCGCGCCCGATGATCTCGCTCGCTGACGCAACTCGAGCGAGGTCCGATATGGCGAAGATGCGAGCTATCGATGCTGCTGTGCGAATTCTGGAGAAGGAGGGCATCTCCACCGCCTTCGGCGTTCCCGGGGCCGCGATCAATCCGCTGTACTCGGCTCTGAAGAAGCGTGGCTCGATCCGCCACATCCTCGCGCGCCATGTCGAGGGCGCCTCGCACATGGCCGAGGGCTATACGCGGGCGAAGGCCGGCAATATTGGCGTCTGCATCGGCACCTCGGGGCCGGCCGGCACCGACATGATCACCGGGCTCTATTCGGCGATCGCCGATTCCATTCCGATCCTCTGCATTACCGGGCAGGCGCCGCGCGCGCGGCTCTACAAGGAGGATTTCCAGGCGGTCGACATCGAGTCGATCGCAAAGCCGGTGACGAAGTGGGCGGTGACCGTGCGGGAGCCGGCGCTGGTGCCGCGTGTGTTCAGCCAGGCCTTTCATGTGATGCGTTCGGGCCGGCCCGGGCCGGTGCTGATCGACATGCCGCTCGACGTGCAACTCGCCGAGATCGAGTTCGACGACGAGACCTACGAGCCGCTGCCGGTCTACAAGCCCACCGCGACGCGCAAGCAGGTCGAGAAGGCGCTGGAGATGCTCAATGCCGCCGAGCGGCCGCTGATCGTCGCGGGCGGCGGGATCATCAACGCCGATGCATCCGATCTCCTGGTCGAGTTCGCCGAGATCGCCAACGTGCCTGTTGTGCCGACGCTGATGGGGTGGGGCGCAATCCCCGACGATCACGTGCTGATGGCCGGCATGGTCGGCCTTCAGACCAGCCACCGCTACGGCAATGCGACGATGCTGGAGTCGGACTTCGTGCTCGGCATCGGCAATCGCTGGGCCAATCGCCACACCGGCTCGGTCGAGACCTACACCAAGGGCCGCACCTTCGTGCATGTCGATATCGAGCCGACCCAGATCGGGCGCGTGTTCAATCCCGATCTCGGCATCGTCTCGGACGCGAAGGCCGCGCTCGAACTCTTCGTCACCGTCGCCAGGGAGTGGCGCCGGTCAGGCAGGCTTCGCGAGCGCCAGGCGTGGCCCGCGTCCTGCCGCGATCGCAAGAAGACGATGCTGCGCAAGAGCCATTTCGACAACGTCCCGATCAAGCCGCAGCGCGTCTATGAGGAGATGAACAAGGCCTTCGGCCGCGACACCACCTATGTCACCGTGATCGGCCTGTCGCAGATCGCCGGCGCGCAATTCCTCGGCGTCTATAAGCCGCGCAACTGGATCAATGCCGGGCAGGCGGGTCCGCTCGGCTGGACGCTGCCCGCCGCGCTCGGCGTGCGTGCGGCGTGTCCCGAGCGGGAGATCGTCGCGCTGTCCGGTGATTACGACTTCCAGTTCCTGATCGAGGAGCTCGCGGTCGGCGCGCAGTTCAATCTGCCCTACATCCACGTCGTCGTGAACAATTCCTATCTCGGCCTGATCCGCCAGGCCCAGCGCGGCTTCGACATGGACTATCACGTCCAGCTCTCCTTCGAGAACGTCAACGCGCCGGAGCTCAACGGCTACGGCGTCGACCATGTCGCGGTCGCCGAAGGCCTCGGCTGCAAGGCGATCCGCGTCACCGACCCGAAGGACACGCAGGCTGCGTTCGCCACGGCACGCGAGTTGATGGCGAAGCATCGCGTGCCCGTGGTGGTCGAGTTCATTCTCGAACGCGTCACCAACATCGCGATGGGCACCGAGATCGACAACATCGTCGAGTTCGAGGAGGTGCTGGATCTGCCGCTCGACGAGGTCGGGACCAAGCGGTCCGGCGTGCTTCAGCCGGCGGAATAGGGGAGAGCATCATGCCGAAATTCGCCGCCAACCTCACCATGCTCTTCAACGAGATGCCGTTCCTCGACCGCTTCACTGCTGCGAAAGCGGCGGGCTTTGCCGGGGTCGAATATCTCTTTCCCTATGATTTCGAGAAGGCGCAGCTGCGCGAACAGCTCGAAGCCCATGGCCTGACGCAAGTGCTGCACAATCTGCCCGCCGGAAACTGGGCGGCGGGCGAGCGCGGCATCGCGATCCTGCCCGATCGCACCGCCGAATTCCGCGACGGCGTGTTCCGCGCCATCGACTACGCCAAGGCGCTCGATTGCGAGCAGCTCAACTGCCTCGCCGGCATCGCGCCTGCGGACGCCGATCCGCGCGAGCTTCAGGAGACGCTGGTCGGCAATTTGCGTTTCGCCGCTTCGACGCTGGCGCGCGAAAATATCAAGCTGCTGGTCGAGCCGATCAACACGCTCGACATTCCCGGCTTCTACCTCAACGGCACCGAGCAGGCAGTGCAGCTGATCTCCGAGGTGCGGTCGAACAATCTGTTCGTGCAGTACGACATCTATCACATGCAGATCATGGAAGGCGATCTCGCCCGCACCATGCAGGAATATCTGCCCCAGATCGCCCACATCCAGCTCGCCGACAATCCCGGTCGCAATGAGCCCGGCACCGGCGAGATCAACTATCCCTTCCTGTTCCGCCACCTCGACGCGATCGGCTATCGCGGCTGGGTCGGCTGCGAATACAAGCCGCGCACCACGACGCTGGAAGGCCTGTCCTGGCACGCGGCGCAAACCTTCGAGACCTGAGGAACGAGTGACATGATCGACATCGGCTTCATTGGACTTGGCACCATGGGACGGCCGATGGCCGGCCATCTTCTGGCCGCGGGCCATCGTGTTCACCTGCATGACGTCGCTCCGATCGCGCCCGACCTGATCGCGGCCGGCGGCGTCGCCTGCAAGTCAGCCAAGGACGTGGCGGAGGAGGCGGACGCCGTCATCATCATGGTGCCGGATACGCCGCATGTGGAGGCTGTGCTGTTCGGCAAGGACGCTGTCGCGAGCGGCATCTCCAAGGGCAAGATCGTCGTCGACATGAGCTCGATCTCGCCGCTGGCGACCAAGGAGTTCGCGCGGAGGATCGAGGCGCTCGGCGCGGACTATCTCGATGCGCCGGTGTCGGGCGGCGAGGTCGGTGCCAAGGCCGCGAGCCTCACCATCATGGTCGGCGGTCCCGAGCGCGCCTTCAACACCATGAAGCCGGTCTTCGACAAGATGGGCAAGAACGTCACCCGCGTCGGCGCCAATGGCGACGGGCAGACGACGAAAGTTGCGAACCAGATCATCGTCGCGCTGACGATCGGCGCGGTGAGCGAAGCGCTGCTGTTCGCCTCGAAGGCCGGTGCCGACCCGGCGCTGGTGCGGCAGGCGCTGATGGGCGGCTTTGCATCCTCGCGCATCCTCGAAGTGCACGGCGAGCGGATGGTGAAGCGCAATTTCGATCCGGGCTTCCGCATCGAGCTGCACCAGAAGGACCTCAACCTCGCGCTTGAAGGGGCTCGTGCGCTCGGCCTGTCGCTGCCGAACACCGCGGTGGCACAGCAATTGTTCTCGTCCTGCACCGCGCATGGCGGCAAGGCCTGGGATCATTCCGCAATGGTGCGGGCGCTGGAACTGATGGCAGGACACGAGATCGCAGCGGCGTAAACTGTTACGGCGTAACAGTCTTCAGAATTGACGCCTCTTTGGCCATGCGGGAACCGGAACAATGCTCCGGCCCCGCGGTTGATGGCGCATGACAATCACTGGAGACATGAGGACATGAAAACCCGTCTTGCGATTTCGTTGGCTGCAGCGTCGCTGCTGGCGTCGAGCGCAGCCTTTGCCCAGTCGACGACCGAACAGGGCGCTAGGGACGGCGCGCGCGCGGGCGGCGACATTGGCGGTCCGATCGGCGCGATGGTTGGCGGCACCGTCGGTGCAGCCGTCGGCGCGGGTCTCGAAATTCCGAATGCGGTGCTCGGAGGAATTCCGCGTGATGATTCCGTCGTGATCCGCGAGCGCGTCGTGGTCGGCGAGCCGCTGCCTCCGACCGTGGTGCTGCGCCCGGTGCCGAACTACACCGAGTATCGTTATGCTGTGGTGAACGATCGCCGTGTGATCGTCGAGCCGCGCACGCGCCGCGTCGTCAAGATCATCGACTGATCGATCGGGACATAGGCTAGGAAGAGGGCCCTGCGGAGCGTCGCTCCGCGGGGCCTTAACTTGTGAGGGCCGAATTGGCGCGAAACCGGGTCATGACCCAATCTGCGGCGGCGGCGAGCGCAAAGCCGATGCAGGCGGTGCCGGCATCGACCAGAAAGTCTTCCAGCCGCGCATGCCGTCCCGGCGCCCAGAACTGCATCAGCTCGAGCGCGCCGATCAGGACCACCGCGGCGGCGGCGACGGCCCAGCGGCGATTGCGGTAGGCGAGGCCGAAGGCCAGTCCCACCAGGATGAAGGCGAGGGCATGCTCGCCGTCCTGGCCGAGGTCGGAATGGGGCCGCAGGCGGGGCGGGCCGAGGGTTGCGAAAGTGACGGCGGCTGCCAGCAGCCAGGCAAAAAAGCGGGCAAAAATGGACATCCGGTGCCGATAGCACGGATTTGCAACGGCCTGTTATGGGGGCCGGATCAGATCGCCGTGTAGTTAATGACGAAACGTTAAAGCGGCTCGCGCACGCCGAGGCCGTGCATGAAGCGTTCCCGGATCTGGACGGGATCTCGGCGGGTGGTGCCGACGCCCGGCTTGTCGTCGATGCGGACCGCGATCAGGCTCGGCTCGGAGGCGGACATGGCCTCGTCGACCAGGCGCTCGAAATCCTCCTCGTCCGCGGCCCAGGCGCTGTTGGCGAGTCCAGAAGCGGTGGCGATCCCGACGATGTCGGCCACACTCGCGGCCGGCGTCGGCTGCGCCCCGGTGATCTGGTAGATGCCGTTGTCCATCACGATCATGACGAGGTTTTTCGGCTTCAACGCCGCGATCGTCGAGAGCGCGCCGAGCTGCATCAACAGCGAGCCGTCGCCTTCGAGCGCGAAGACGCGGCGATCGGGCTGCGCCAGCGCGACGCCGAGCGCGATCGGGAAGGCGAGGCCCATGCTGCCGAGCATGTAGAAGTTCTGCGGACGATGGCCGGCGGCCCAGAGATCGAAATTGGTGTTGCCGATGCCGCCGATCACCGCTTCCTCGTGCTTGAGCCTGGCGATCAGGCGCGAGGTGACATCGAAGCGGTTCATGACCTTGGTGTTGCGGTTGTCCATCGCCGGCCTCACTTGTCGAAGGTCTTGCCGCCGGTGAGCAGCGGGTTGAGGATCAGCGCCACCGGCGCCTGCGTGGTGACGGCCTGCTTGATCGAGCGGTCCGCGATGAATTCGAGTTCGTCGAGCCGGGTGATGGTGTGGTGCTCCAGCGCGAGTGAATCCAGCACCGGGCGCATGGTGCGGCAGACCAGCGATTGCCCGTAATTGAACTCGCCGAGCGTGCCGCGTTCGGAGACGAACATGATCAGCGGGATCTGGTAGGGCACCGCAAGCGAGGCCAGCACGTTGGCGAGCGTGGCAAAGCCCGAGGTCTGCATCAGCACCGCGCCGCGCCGTCCGCCCATCCAGGCGCCGGAGATGATGCCGACAGCCTCCTCCTCGCGGGCGGTGGCAAAGGTCGTGAAGAAGGGATCCGCATGCAGGTTCTTGATCAGCGGCGTCAGCACGCGATCGGGCACGTAAGGGACCAGGCTGATCTCGTTCCGCTTCAAGGTTTGCAGGACGATGCCATGCCAGCTCTTGTCGCTGGATGTCGGTCCTGCCGAGGCCTGCTGTTCCGCAATCGCCATTGCGTTCTCCCTTGAGCCGCGCATGCTTCTTGGTTCTGGCCGTCGCGGCGATCTGCCGAACTTGACGTGGCAGGCGGGATTGTCAACATGTCCCGGCCGGCACGGTGATCTGCGCCAGACGGCCTGCCGTGGCCGGCACCGCCATGTCATAAGCGGCGACAACGAGAAAACGGGAGGGACGCATGGACGGGGCGCGGGTGCGCTGGCCTTGCGGGTCTCCATGAGAGAGCCGGAAGGGTCCTGATGTCCGTCAACAGCAAGCGCGTCTTCTACGTCAAATACCTGGCCAATCCGATCTATATCGACATCCTGAAGGCGCGGCCCGACGTCCGGCTCGACCGCATCGAGAACGAGAGCCCCGAAGACTTCTACGCGCCGATCCTGAGCGCGGCCCACGTCTATCAGATCGGCGCGGCCCGCGACGAGCTGGCCCCGCATTTTCATGTCGATGCCGCCTTCCTGAAGCGCACGCCGAACCTGCTGCTCGTCTCCAGCAATGGTGCGGGCTTCGATCCCGTCGACGTCGAGGCCTGCACGGACGCGGGCGTCGTGGTCGTCAACCAGTCCGGCGGCAACGCTCATTCCGTCGCCGAGCACGCGCTGGCGATGATGCTGACGCTGTCCAAGCGCATCATCCAGTCCGACCGCCGCCTGCGCCGCGAGCGCGACGTCAACCGCAACGACCTCGTCGGCAACGAGGTCGAGCACAAGACGGTCGGCATCATCGGCCTCGGCAATGTCGGCCGCCGCATCGCCGCGCTCTGCAAGGGCCTGCTCGGCATGACGGTACTTGCCTATGACCCGTATCTGTCGGCCGAGGTGATGGCCGAACGGGGCGGGGAGAAGGTCGAACTCGACGAGCTGCTGCGCCGCGCTGATTTCGTCTCGATCTCCTGTCCGCTCAACAAGGGCAGCCGCAACATGATCAGCGTGCGCGAATTCGGGCTGATGCAGCCGCGTGCGTACTTCATCACCACGGCACGAGGCTTCATCCACGACGAGGACGCGCTGCTTCAGGCCTTGCGCGACAAGCGCATTGCGGGCGCCGGCCTCGACGTCTGGTCCAAGGAGCCGCCGCCGCCGGAGCATCCGCTGCTCCAGTTCGACAACGTGCTGGCGAGCCCGCATACCGCAGGCGTCACGATCGAGGCGCGCCAGAACATGGGCCGCATCGCTGCCGAGCAGGTGCTCGAGACGCTCGACGGCAAACGTCCGCCGCGCATCATCAATCCCGAGGTGTGGCCGCGCTATGCCGAGCGCTTCAAGCAGGCTTTTGGCGTGATGCCCGGGTAGGGAGCGCGCGAAGTCCGATCGAGCTCCCATCGTTGGTTATCGGGATGAAAGCAGAAAGCGGCGCATTTTACCGATGGCGTGAGTGATCCCGTATGACTTGTCCTGTAGATCAGGGGACATGAGCATATTATCGATTGCGACATCCGGACTTTCCGCGGCGAGTTTGCGTGTGAACGTGGCCGCGAGCAACATCGCCAATGTCAGCACGACCGGCCCGCTACCTGCGTCAGGCGGATCAAGCGCGTCGGCCGGTGCCAGCAGTCCCGGCATTGGTCCGACGTTTCCCGCGGCCTACGTGCCGTTGCGAGTCGACCAGGTCTCCCAATCGAGCGGCTCGACACCCGGCGGCACGATCGCGACCGTATCGGCGGTGTCGCCGAGCTTTACCGCACAATCCGCCCCCGGCGCTCCCTTCGCAAACCAGGACGGCCTGGTCGCAGCGCCGAACGTCGATCTCGCCGGCGAATTCGTTGAGCTGGCGACCGCAAAGTACAGCTTCATTGCGAATGCGAAGGTCATTCAAGCTTACGCCGAGACGGAAGACACACTACTTGACATCAAGGCGTGATCGCTGACGTCGGGCCCTGTCTCGCCAGCCCTCGCTCGTCCGCCGCCACCGGCGCGACGCCGGGGTAGGGCCGCTACCCCAATTTTGTGCCGAGCTGCTTGAACACGGCCTCGCAGGTCATGAGATCGAGATGGCCGCCGCCGGCGTTCTTGAAGAACGTGATGTCGGACGGTGACGTGCGTCCCTGTACGCGACCGCCGGCGAGATCGTAGAGGTCGCCAAGAACATCAGCTTCACTGATCGCGCCGCTGGCGATCGGCTGCAGGATGTCGCCGACGCCGTGGAAAGCGGATTCACGCCTGTCCACGAAGACACGCGACAGCTTTGCTGCCTCGTCGTCTGCCTCGCGCGTTTGCGGCGTGTAGCCGCCGACCAGGTCCAGATGCGTGCCCGGTCGCAGATTGCGGCCATTGATCAGCGGCTGATGCGCGCGGGTGCAGGTGGTGATGATTTCAGCCTCGCGCGTCGCGGCGTCGAGATCAGTGATGGTATCCGCCTTGACACCGTCCGCCGCCAGTCGCTGCGCGAGTTCCGACGCGCGGTCCGGACTCCGGTTCCAGATCAGCACGCGTTGTAGCGACGGCCGCACGGTGCGATGCCCGCGGATCAGCCATTCGGACATCTCGCCGGCGCCGACGCAAAGCAGCGTCTCGGGATTGGGCGGGGCGAGCAGTTTCGTGCCCAGCGCGGAGTCGGCCGCGGTGCGCCAGTGCGTGATTTCGGTCCCGTCCATCGCCGCCAGCGGCCGTCCATTGGTGCCGTCGAACAGCACGCACACGGCCTGCACCGCCGGCATCTTTCCTTCCGCAAGATTGGCCGGAAAGCTGGTGAACATCTTGCTCGCCATGTAGCGCCCGGGATCGACGGCGCTGCGGATGACGTATTGCGCCTTCTCGCCGCCGAGAAAGGCATCCAGCACCTCCATCTTCGGCCGGCGGTGCGCGTCTTCCAGGGCGGCAATGAGGATCGGAAAGGTCAGAACTCTCGTCACTTCGGTATCGGAGACAAATTGCAAGGTGAAATCCTCATGGACGAGCGGCAGTTGCCCTTAGACCCGCGCGGCGAGTTCCGCAATGAATCTTCCGCCCGGGCTCCTTGGTTTTGATCCGCGTCAAAATCTCCTTCCCCCATCCGGCCCAAATGGGACTAGAGTGCCGGCGGGCAGGCCGGCGCAGGCAGGAGGTCCCATGTCAACTTATGTCGTCAGGTTCATGAAGGACGTGCTCGGCCAGTACGGCAGGCAGATCGAGGTTTGCCAGGGTACGCTCGAGATCGACGCCACCGACGAGAACGAAGCCACGGAGCGGGCGAAGGCAAAATTCTGCAAGGACCAGGCGTTGCACCACTGGTCGCTGCATGCCGACCGCATCCAGGTGAGACCGGCCGACTTTCCGTCGTGAGGCCTACCGGCCCGGCGCGATGAGCGGCGGGGGCGCCGTCGTTCCCGCGCCGAGGGATCGTTGCACCATCACAGTGTCGGACCAGCGGCCGTGGCGATAAGCGACGCCACAGAGCAGGCCGGCGCGCGCGAAGCCGAACTTCTCGTGCAGCGCCAGTGATGGCGCATTGTCGGCATCGATATAGCCGATCATCTGGCGGAAGCCGGCCGCCGCACAAGCGTCGATCAGTTCCTGGAGCAGAAGCCGTCCGACCCCGCGGCCAAGGTGCTCGTGATGGACATAGATTGAGTGCTTGGCCGTGTAGCGATAGGCCGGGCGTTTGCGGAATAGTACCGCATAGGAATAGCCGACCACCTCGCCGCGAAAGGTCGCGACCAGGTGCGGCAGGCGGGTCTGCTTCAAATTCTTGCGCCGGTCTCGCAAGTCGTCCGGTTCGGGCGCGCCGGTTCCCTCGACATCGCGCGGCACGCCATTGCGGACGTGATGGCGGTAGATCGCCAGCATCGCCTCGACATCGCTCTCGCGCGAGGGCCTGACCTGGACCGGTTCGTTGCTTGCGCGCGCAGCTGTTTCGTTCATCGGCACCTACTCGGCAACGACGTAAGTATAGAGCCCGATGCGGCCGTTCGCATCGATCTCCTTGTAGACGCCCTGGATTTCCACATCGAACCCCGGGAACGTGTTGAAGCAGGTCTCGAACATCTTGAGATAGTCCACCATGGGCTTGGCCCGTTCGGTCAGCCGCTCGCCTGGCACGATGGTGGCGATGCCCGGTGGATAGACCACGAAGGGCGTGGTGGCGATGCGGCCCGCGATCGCCTCGATCGGCAGATAGTCGACGTCGTTCTTGAACAGATAGCGCGCAGCATCGCGGGGCGACATCGCGATCTCAGGCATGTGCTCGGGCATGAACTGCCGGGCCTGGAGCGCGCTGACGTCGGCGGCGCGGAAGAAGCGGTGCATCTCGCCGCAGAGATCGCGCAGCCGCACGCCGGCGTAGCACGCTTGGCGCCGCTGATAAAATTCGGGGATGACGTCGGCCAGCAAGGCATTGTCGTCATGCAACCTTTTGAATGCGACAAGGCCCGAGATCAGCGTGCCGGCCTTGCTCGCCTCGACGCCAGGGGTGAGCAGGAAGAGCAGGGAGTTGAGGTCGTTCTTTTCAGGGACGATGCGGTTCTCGCGCAGATATTGCGCGACGACCGGCGCGGGGATGCCGTGCTCGGCATAGGCGCCGGTCGCGCGATCGAAGCCGGGCGTGAGCAGCGTCAGCTTGTTCGGGTCGGTCATGGCGAAGCCCTCGCTGAGGCCGGGGAAGCCATGCCAGGTGCTGTCGGGGGAGAGCTGCCACAAAACCGGATTGGTGGCGAGCTCGTCGGTGGAGAGGGTCTCCCAGGCGACGTTGTGCGCGGCGCCGGGGCGGCTGACGTCGGGAATGGCGATACGATCGGGGACGAAGGGTTCGAAGAACCAGCGCCGGTCCGGATTCTGCTCCTTCTCCTCGAACTCCCGGCGCATCGCGCGGATTTTTTTACGCAGCTCGATACCCAGCCGAATTGTATCGTCCCACAGCACTTCGCCCGATCGCCCCTTCATCATCTGCGCACCGACATCCAGCGATGCGAACAGCGGGTAGAAGGGGGAGGTCGAGGCGTGCTGCATGAAGCTCTCGTTGAAGCGGCGATGCTCGACGCGCCGCTTCTGGCCGCGGATGTGGCGGTCCTTGATGTGGATCTGCGAGGCCTGCGAGAAGCTCGCGAGCTGCTTGTGGGTGGACTGCGTTGCGATGATGCCGGGCGCTTCCGGCGGAAGGTTCGCCAGCCCCATGGCGAAGCGGCCGGCATAAAGCGGGTGGAATTTCATGAAGCCGGCCCAGGCCTCGTCGAACAGGATGTATTCGCAGAGGTGGCCGATGCGCTTCAGGATCATCTCGGCGCTGTGGATCGAGCCGTCATAGGTGCACTGCTCGACCACGGCGACGCGGAACGGCCGTTCCTTGCGCCAGGCCTCCTTGTCCGTAACCAGCGGATGGTTGCGAATCGCCTCGCGCAGGGCCTTTTCGTCGAGCATGTCCCAGCGCATCGGGCCGATCAGGCCCCAGGCATTGCGAATGGTCGGCACGTAGATCGGGATGCCGCCATTGATCATCAGCGCGCCGTGATGGGCAGCCTTGTGGTTGTTGCGGTCGAACAGCACGAGGTCGCCGTCGGTGACGAGGGCGCCGAGCGCGACCTTGTTCGAGGTCGAGGTGCCGTTGAGCACGAAATAAGTCTTTTCCGCACCAAAAATCTGGGCGGCTTCCTTCTGCGCCTTCAGCGCGGGTCCCTCATGGGTGAGGAGATCGCCGAGATCGAGCACGGAATTGTCGAGGTCGTCACGGAACACGGATTCTCCGAGATGCTCGACGAAGACCCGGCCGATCGGGCTGCGGTTGTAGAACACGCCGCCATTGTGACCCGGACAGGTCCAGAGCTGGTTGCCTTCCTCGGCATAGTCGACCAGGGCGCCGAAAAACGGCGTCTTCAGCGTCTCGGCATATTGCTTGAGCCGGCTGATCAAATTCTTGGCGATGAAGGTCGGCGTCTCCTCGGACAGGAAGACGTAGCCGTCGATGAAGTCGAGCACCTCGACCGGCAGGTCCTCGAAGCGCTTGCGCCGGATCAGGAGGATGATCGGAAAGTCGAGGCCGCGGCGGCGCATCAGGTTGATCAGCGCCGAGGTCTTCCCTTCGAGGCCCTTCTTGCCCCAGTCCACCACCATGCAGCCGATCGCGGCGTCGGTCTGCACCGCGATCTCGGCGTCCTCCAGTCTGCGGGCCCGCACGACCTCGAAGCCGGAGCGCTGGATCTCCTCGATGATCTGGTTGAACCGGATGCCTTCCAGGTCGTCGGCGTCGAACACAGGCGCGGCAAACAGGAAGTTGAAGCGCTTGAAATAGTCCATGGCGTGTCCCGAATATGCGGAGACTGGCAGGTCTCGGCACTTTCGATGACAGTTCTATGACAGTGGCGCAGATCGACCTCCGCCGAGTTGGTGAGGGAGCGGGAACAGCTACCGTTTCGCCTCGCCGAACACCACCGTCGGCACCGCGCGGTTGACGATCTCGCGCAGTGCAAAGCTCGATTGCACCCTGGCGACGCGCGGCAGGCGCGACAGCTCGGTGCGATGGATGCGCTCGAAATCCTGGATGTCGCGGGCGAGCACGATCAGGATGTAGTCGTCGGTGCCGGACATCAGGAAGCATCGCACGACGGAGGGGCATTTCACCACCTCGGTCTCGAACGCCTTCAGCGCCTCGTCGCTCTGGCTCTCCAACGCGATGCGGACCAGCACGGTCGTGGTGAGGCCGAATTGCGCGAGATCGAGCGCAGCCTGGTAGGCCTGGATGTAGCCGTCGTCCTCCAGCGCCTTCTGCCGCCGCGCCAGCGCCGTGCTCGATAGCCCGACCTTGTTGGCGAGGTCGGTGTGGCTGGCCCGCGCATTGGTGGTGAGTTCCGCGAGGATGGCGAGGTCTTTCCGGTCGAGGGCCAAGGTTTTGTTTCCAGCGTGAAAGGGCACTTCCGCGACCGAAACCGGCGCGCACATGACGAAACTAGCGGATATTTGCACGAAACCAAACCGGCCACGCCGTTACGATCATGGGGGAATCAAAAGGAGCTGAAGATGCGCGTCGGTGTGCCCAGGGAGATCAAGGTGCAGGAATATCGCGTCGGGCTGACGCCGGGCGCCGTCCGCGAATATGTGGCGGCCGGGCATCAGGTGACGGTCGAGACCGGTGCCGGTAGCGGCATTGGTGCTTCCGACGACGTCTATCGGCGGGCAGG
The DNA here is from genome assembly GCF_024199855.1 of Bradyrhizobium sp. CCGB20. NCBI lineage: Bacteria > Pseudomonadati > Pseudomonadota > Alphaproteobacteria > Hyphomicrobiales > Nitrobacteraceae > Bradyrhizobium > Bradyrhizobium sp. CCGB20. The sequence goes on from NZ_JANADN010000001.1 coordinate 3,210,114, forward strand.
GGCCGCCATTGCCGAGAGCGCACGCGATATCTTCGCGACCTCCGAGATGATCGTGAAGGTGAAGGAGCCGCAGAAAAGCGAATGGGCCCAGCTCCGCGAAGGCCAGATCCTGTTTACTTACCTTCATCTTGCGCCGGATCCGGAACAGGCCAAGGGCCTGCTCGCTTCCGGTTGCACTGCGATCGCCTATGAAACCGTCACCGACGCGGCCGGTCACCTCCCCCTGCTTGCGCCGATGAGCGAAGTCGCCGGCCGCCTCGCCATCGAGGCCGCCGGCGCCGCGCTCAAGCGATCGGCCGGCGGCCGCGGGCTGCTGCTCGGCGGCGTGCCCGGTGTGCAGCCGGCGCGGGTCGTCGTGCTCGGCGGCGGCGTGGTCGGGACGCAGGCCGCGCGCATGGCCGCTGGCCTTGGCGCGGAAGTCACGGTGATCGACCGCTCGATTCCGCGCCTGCGCCAACTGGATGATCTCTTTATCGGTCGCGTGCGCACCCGCTTCTCGACGATCGAGTCGGTCGAGCAGGAAGTGTTTGCCGCCGACGTCGTGATCGGCGCGGTACTGGTGCCGGGCGCCAGCGCGCCGAAGCTCGTCACGCGCGCCATGCTGACATCGATGCTGCCGGGCGCCGTGCTGGTCGACGTCGCCATCGACCAGGGCGGCTGTTTCGAAACCTCGCATCCGACCACGCACACCGATCCAACCTATGAGGTCGACGGCGTCGTGCATTATTGCGTCGCCAACATGCCGGGCGCGGTGCCGGTGACGTCCAGCCAGGCCCTGAATAATGCGACGCTGCCGTTCGGCCTGTCGCTCGCGAACAAGGGTTTTGCTGCGGTGCTGGAGAACCCGCATTTGCGCAACGGGCTGAACGTGCATCGCGGCCGCGTCACCAACAAGGCGGTGGCGGAAAGCCTCGGGATGGATTTTGCGCCGGTGGAGAGCGGGCTGGCGGCGTAAAGCATGATCCGGAAAAGTGCGCAGCGGTTTTCCGATCAGATCATGTTTAAACAACTAATCTAAAGCACGATGAAGATCGCGCTTTAGCGGGTTATGCCGGCTTGCGGTGGCGGCTGCCGAGCGCGGCCGCGATGGTCTCGGGCTTCTCAATCCGTTCGATCAGCATGTCGATGCGGTCGCCGCCCCAGAACAGCTCGCCGTTGAACACCATGGTCGGCACGCCGAACACCCCGAGCGCCTCGGCATCAAGGATGATGCGGTCATGCTGATCGCGGGCAGGACCGTTGACGTAGGCTTCGAACGCGCTCGCCGAGCCGCCGCACGACGTGATGACATCGGTGATCGCGGCGAGATCGTCGATCTCCAGCTCATGGCTCCAGAACTTGCGGAACACCGTGTCATGGTAGGCGCGGAAGAAGCCGTGCCGCTGTGCGAACAGCATTCCGACGCTGGAGTAAAAGGCGTCGTAGATCCGCCGCGGCCCTTTCATGACGAGCCCCTGCGCATTGGCATGGCGCCGCGCGTCCATATAGGCGTAGCGCACCTTGCGCCAGAAATGCGGCGTGCGCTCCTCCACCGTTCCCATGAATTCGGCGACGCGCAGCGTATAGGGAAGCCACTCGAGCGCGACGCCATGCGTCTCCTCGAGCTCGAACAGGCGCTTGTTGGCGACGAAGGCGTAAGGGCTCTTGTAGTCGGTGTAGATGCGGACCACTGGCTTTGGCATGGTGAGCTTCCTTTGGGCGTGCGGCGCAGCCAGCCGCAAGCTCCGTCATTGCGAGCGAAGCGAAGCAATCCAGAATGTCACCGCGGAAAGACTCTGGATTGCTTCGCTTCGCTCGCAATGACGATGTGGTGAGAGTGTAGGCTAACGCTACATCAAGTCCGCGTCGATAAAGGAGTCACGCCTTCGTCAGCCTGTACTGCCCCAGATCGGGATCGTGCGTCATGCGCCAGTAGTCCACGAACCGCCACGGCATCGCCGAAAACACGCGGCCGCTTGAATTGCGGTAGTAGGTGCTCATGCCCGGATGGGTCCAGATCATGGTCTCGTGCTCGGCATCGACCTTGCGGACGTAGTCATCGAGCACGTCCTGGCGGACGTCGATGGCAGCGACATCGTGCTCGATCATGTCGGCGAGACAAGCGGAGATGTAGCGGCTCTGGCACTCCGACTGGAAGATGACGCTGCCGCCATGGGCGGGCCCGGAGTTCGGGCCGAGCATGCAGAAGAAATTGGGGAATCCAGGCACGGTGAGCCCGAGAAACGCGGTCGGATTGTCGTTGGTCCATGCCTCGCGCAGATCCTTGCCCTCGCGCCCGCTGATATTGAGGCGCGCGGCCATCTCCGTCACCTTGAAGCCGGTGGCGACCACGATGATGTCGGCGGGGCGGTGCTTGCCATCCGCGGTGACGATGCCGCTCTGATCGAAATGATCGATCGTGTCGGTGACGAGTTCGACATTGTCCCGCGTCAACGTCTTGAACCAGTTGTTGTCGAGCAGGATGCGCTTGCCGTAGGGCGGATAGGTCGGCACGCATTTCTCGATCAGGTCGGGCCGGTCCTTCAACTCGGACAGGATGAAATCGGTGAGCTCCTGACGGTGCCGGTCATTGCCCTTGTTGACGGCGCGCTCCGGGTGCGGCCAGGCCGGATCCTTGCGCAGGAAGGGCAGCAGGCCGTCGCCGTAACGCCAGAACATATTGAAACGGTACCATTGCACATAGAACGGCAGATGAGCGAGCAGCCAGCGCGCGCCCTCCGTGATCGGATCGGAATAACCCTGCACCGGCCGCGCCCATTGCGCGCTGCGCTGATAGACCGTGACCGAGGCAACGCGGCCGGCAATGGACGGCACGAGCTGCATCGACGTCGCGCCGGTGCCGATCACGGCGACATGCTTGCCGTCGATGTCGATGTCGCCGGACCACAGTGCCGAGTGCAGGATCGTTCCCTGGAAGCTCTCTTCGCCCTTGAAGCGCGCGCGGGAGGGATCGTTGAGCTGGCCGATGGCCGAGACCAGCGCGGTGGATTCGAAGGTCTCTTCGCCGTTCCTGGTCTTGAGCGTCGAGATCCAGCGCCGCTTGCCTTCATCCCAGCGCGATGATTTCAGTTCGGTATTCACACGCAGATGCTTGCGGATGCCGTATTCGTCCGCGACCTTCAGCAGGTAGCCGAGCAGTTCCTCGCGCTGGCAGAAATAGCGCGTCCATGCATTTCCCGAGCCGAACGAATACGAATACGAGTGGTTCGGCGTATCGACGCCGCAGCCGGGATAGCGGTTGATCCACCAGGTGCCGCCAAGCTCGTCATTCTTCTCGACGATGGTGTAGGGGATGCCGAGATGGCCGAGTGCCACGCCGAGCGCGATGGCGCAAACGCCGGCGCCGACGATCAGGATGTGCTGGCCGGCGAGTTTCTCGTCCGAGGGACGCTTGGTCCAGCGCGGCTCGCGCGGCACAAAGCCCATCTCTTCGCGCATCAAGGGCGCATATTCGGGTGCGACGTTCTCGCCGAGGCAGGCGCGCATCATCCTCAGCAGCAGGTCCTCGCCGGGATCGCTGATGACGGGTTTTGGCGTGCCGTCGGCGAACAGCTTGACCACCGCGGCGCGGATCTCGTCCTGGACTTCCCGGGGCACTCCGGCCTCGGGGTCGGGGATGAGGCGGATGTCGCGCTTGGGCAGGTACGGCGGCTCGAGCCAGCGCTCGTCGCCCGTCATGTGCACCAGCACCATCAGCAGGCAGCGGATGTCGGCTTCCGCGATTGCCGAGGCTAGGTCGAGCGGCTTTTGAGGAGATACGATGTTCATGGCGTGTCCTGATCTCCGGATGCACTGAAGAGGCCGCGCGTCATCAGCTTGCGATAGGCGGAGATGACGTGATCGGGCACGGCGGTGACGCCGCCTTCCGAATAGGAGTAGCGGCGGCTGAGATAGCCGCGCGAGCCCATCAGCATGTGGACGATCGCCTCGAATTCCTCGTCGCTGTAATCCGCGATGGCGCCCGAGCGTCGCGCGCGACGCAGAATGCGGACATAGGCGACCGAGATGTTGTCGAGATGCTTCTGGTAGCCGATGGGCGCGAAGAATTCGGCTTCGTTGAGAATACGCAAAAACTCCGGCACCTCGCGGATGAAGTCGAAGAAGGCGGAGAAGCGCGCGATCTCCTGTCGCGCCGCATCCGCCGTGCCGGTGCGGGCGCGGATGAACTCGACCATGTCGAGGCCGATCTTCGGCAGCAGCTGGTCGAGCAGTTCCTGCCGGTTCTCGAAATGATTGTAGAAGGTGCCCTGCGCGACGCCCGCCTCTTCGGTGATGCGGGCGACGGAGGCCTCGGCATAGCCATGCTTGCCGACGACCTTGGTTGCGGCGTCAAAGATCTTCTGCTTGGTCCAGGCGTTGCGCTCGACGCGGTTGAGCTTTGTGACCTTGGCGTTGGCTTGCGTCATTCAGACGTCTCCAGCTCGGCGCGCAGCACGCGCTTGAGAATCTTTCCGGAGGGGTTGCGGGGCAGGCTGTCGCGGATGACGAGCTCCTTCGGCACCTTGAAGCTCGCAAGGCGCGCGCGGCAGTGCTCGGTGAGGGCAGGGAGCTCGAGCCTCGCGCCTTCGGCGAGCACGACGATGGCGACCGGCCGCTCGCCCCAGCGCGCATCACGCAGGCCGATGACGGCGACCTCACGCACCTCAGGCAGGTCGTAGATGACGCGCTCGACCTCGGAGGAGGCGATGTTCTCGCCGCCGGAGATGATCATGTCCTTCTTGCGGTCGGTCAGATACAGAAAGCCGTCGTCGTCGAGATAGCCGACATCGCCGCTGCGGAACCAGTCGCCGAAGAACGCGGCGGCGGTCTTCTCCCGATCCTTCCAATAGCCGCGCGTGATCTTCGGCCCGCGCAGGCAGATCTCGCCGTTGACGTTCGGCGGCAGCTTTTTGCCGTCCTCGTCGCGGATCTCGATCTCGACATGGGCGATGGCGCGCCCGGTCGAGCCGATCTTCTCGATCTCGCGGCCCGCTTCCATAAAGGTGTCGCCGCCAACGGTCTCGGTGAGGCCATAGGCATCGATGTAGCGCGCATTGCGGAAGAATTCGGAGAAGGCGCGGATACGCAGCTCCGGCGTCTTCTCGCCGCCGCCGATCGCCCATTGCAGGCTTGAGACGTCGTAGCGGTCGCGCGTGGGGCAGGTGAGCATCGCGGTGGTCATCACAGGCGCAAACCAGGCGGCGTTGAGCTCGTCTTCCGCGATGGCCGCAAGCGCCGTCGCCGGCTCGAAATTGCGTTCGATGCGGATGAAGCCGCCATGCCAGAGCACGGCGATGCCGGGCAGGTCGAGCGCGCCGACGTGATAGAGCGGGCCGACGACGAGAAGCCGCGTGTCGGCGCCGAGGCCAAGGGCGATCGTCTGGTCGGCCGACTTCCAGTAGAAATTATCGTAGGTGAGCATCACGCCCTTGGGGCGGTCGGTCGTGCCCGAGGTGTACATCAGTCGCATCAGGTCGGAAGGCTGGCGGACATGCATCGGCGCGGGCGCTGCATCGCTCGCGAGCGGCGCGAGGCTCTGCTGCGCGGCTTCGTTCAGCACGACAGTCCTGGCGCCCGCTGCATTCGCAGAGAGTTCTTCATCGACAATGAGAAGCCGCGCGCCGGCATTGCCGGCGATGTAGCCGACCTCGTCGCGCGAGAGGCGGAAGTTGATCGGCAAAAACACCGCGCCGAGATGGCTGGTCGCGAAGACCAGCTCCAGGAATGCTGCGCTGTTCTTCATCAGCACCGCCACGACATCGCCGGCGCCGATGCCCTGCGATGCGAGCCAGCCGGCCGCGTGCCGGATGCGCGCGTCGAAGACGGCATAGGAGATCTCCTCGCCGCGGTATTTCAGCGCGGGCCGGTCCGGCGTGCGCCGGGCATGGAAGGCGATGAAGCTCGAAAGGTTGATCATTCTGCGGTTTCGGGGCCGATTGCCGGCCTCGTTTCCCTCTATCATGAATACTGACTCATAATTCATGTTTGTCTTGACGTCACCCCCTGCCTCTGAAATTGTTGGGAGCACGGAGACGAGACGATCTCCGGCAAGAAACTAGGAAACGGGACCAGGAAACGCCGACCCGAAAGAGGGAGGGGAAAATGACGAGAACCCGCACGCCGGGCATCAGCCGCCGTTCAACACTGGCGCTGATGGGCTCCGGTGCGATGAGTGTTGCCGCGCCGTGGGTGGCACGTGCCCAAGCCAAGACGATCAAGATCGGCATGCCGACGATTCTGTCGGGCCGCGTCGCACAGCTCGGCACGTCGTCGCGCAATGCCGTGATGCTCGAGGTCGACAAGGTCAACGCCGCCGGCGGTCTTGCCGGCCGGCAGATCGAGATGGTGATCCGGGATTCCAAGGGCCAGCCGCAGGAAGCCGCCCGCGTCGCGCGCGAACTCGTCAACACCGACGGCTGCGAATGGCTGATCGACGGCGAGGCGTCGTCCGGATCGTTCGCCGTGCACGAAGTGGCGCGTGATCTTGGCGTACTCTGCGTCCACACCTGCTCGGAAGCGTCCTCGCTGACGGCCGATCCGAAGCAGCACATCCCGAACGCGTTCCGCTGCGTCCGCCAGGGCATCCACGATTCCATCGTCGGCGGCAGCTACGCCGCTTCGATCTCGAAGGCCAAGGGCCTGAAGAAATGGGCGACCTGCTCGCCGGACTATGCCTACGGACGCGACACCACCGGCGAATTCACGCTGTACCTGAAGCGCTTTGCGCCTGACGTCGAGGTCATCAGCGAGTCCTGGCCAAAGCTGTTCCAGCCCGACTACACCGAAGTGGTGACGAAGATTCTGCAGGCCAAGCCGCAGGCGCTGTACTCCTGCCTGTGGGGCGGCGATCTCACCTCCTACATCGACCAGGCCAACATCTACGCGATGTTCAGCCAGATGGAGGTGTTCGCGGTCAACATGGCCGACTACACCGCGCTCACGGTCGTCAAGAACCTGCCGAAGGGCATCCACTCCGGCAACCGCTACATCAAGACGTTCCCGACCACGCCGGAGAATGCCGCCTGGGGCGATGCCTACAAGGCCAAGTACAACGAATATCCGACCAACTGGTCATGGCAGAACGCGACCGCGGTGATGTTCCTGAGCGAGGCCGCGAAGAAGGCGAACTCCACCGACGGCAAGAAGATCGCGGAAGTCCTGAAGGGCCTCACCATCAAGTGCCCGTTCGGCGCCGACGGCACTGTGACGATGCGCGGCGACGATCACACGCTGGTCGGCTACGCCATCGGCTGGGGCACCACGATCCCGCAGGAGCCGTATGTGCCCGAAGTCAAGGCCGGCGACTGGAAGACCATCTTCGAACTCGAAGCCGAGTGGAAGAAGAGCAAGGGCTACACCTGATCATGTCCGGGGCGGAGGCGGGCAACCGTCTCCGCCTTCGTTTCGTTTTCCGCGCCGCGTCCGGCGCACGACAATGAAAGTGCTTCCGTGGATCTCGACGCGCTTGCCGGCTGTCTCTCCAGTTCCTCTTGCCTGGTGACGCAAACCACCAGCGGCCTCATCATCGGCATGCTGCTGTTTCTGGTGGCGGTCGGGCTGACGCTGATCTTCGGCGTGCTCAAGGTCGTCAACTTCAGCCACGGCGCCTTCTACATGTTCGGCGCCTATTTTGCGATGACGGCCTATCAGCTCACCGGAAGCTTCGCGCTCGCGATGCTCGCTGGTGCGGCGGGCACCGCGCTCCTCGGCCTGATCTTCGAGCGCGTCTTCATGAGCCGCGTCTATGGCGCCGACGTGCTGATGCAGCTCCTTGTCTGCTACGCCTTCGTGCTGATCTTCGATGATGTCGTGCGCATCATCTGGGGGCCGGAATTCAAGTCGATGGGCATGCCGGCGGCTTTCCAGGTGATGCCGCTGTTCATCGCCGGCGGCGTCGTGCCGCCTTATTACCTGCTGCTGATCGGCGTCGCGCTCGTCGCTGCGATCGTGCTCGGCATCGGGCTCTCGCGCAGCCGTATCGGCAAGGTGATCCGGGCGGCGGCACACAATCCCGGCATGGTCTCGGCGCTTGGCATCAACACCGGCCTGATCTACGGCGGGGTGTTCGCGCTCGGCGGTATGCTGGCGGGACTTGCCGGCGCGCTCGCGGCGCCGGTGCGCTCGCTCACGCCCGGCATGGGTTTTTCGGTGCTGATCGAATCTTTCATCGTCACCGTGATCGGCGGCATGGGCTCGATCCTGGGCGCGCTGATCGGTGCGCTGCTGCTCGGCCTGATCCGCTCGTTCGGCTCGCTCGGCTTTCCCCTTTTCACGGAGGGCCTGATGTACCTGTTCATGGTGATCGTGCTGGTCTCCAAGCCCACCGGCCTGTTCGGCAAGGAGGCGGCATGACCGAGCTGGAGGCCGGACGCGCCGAGACGCTGGCGCCGGTGCGCAGCGGTGCGGCGCTTCAACGCTATCGCGACATCCTGATCGCCGTGATCGCGTTCGCCGTGCTGGCGAGCCTGCCGCTGTTCACGGGCAGCAAGGCGCTGCTCGATTTCGTCATCCGCTGCTCGGCCTACGGTCTGTTCGCGACCTCGCTCAATTTGCTGGTCGGATACACCGGGCTCACGTCGTTCGGCCACGGCATGTTCTTCGGCCTCGGCGCGTACAGCTTCGGCCTGATCATGCAGAAGCTCGGCGTGCCCATTCCGGTCGCCTTCGTCGCGACGCTGGCGATCACGGCCGGGATCGCTGCCGTCATCGGCGCGATCTGCGTGCGGCTGAAAGAGATCTACTTCGCCTTCGTGACGCTCGCGTTCCAGATGCTGATCCACTCGACCATCCTGTCCTGGGCCTCCTTCACCGGCGGCGACCAGGGCTTGCGCGGCGGCATTCCGCGCCCCGTCTTCCTCGGCATCGATCTTGCCAACCACGTCCATCTCTATGTCGCGAGCTGCGCGTTGTTGATCCTCGGTCTGCTCGCGATGCGGCAGATCGCGCAATCGCCGTTCGGCTACACGCTGCGCATGATCCGCGACAATGCGGCGCGCGCGAGCTTTCTCGGTATCGACGTCTGGCGCGCCAAGCTCACCGTGTTCGTGCTGGCGGCGCTGTTCGCATCGATGGGCGGCATGGTGATGGCGCTGTTCGTCTCCGGCGCCTATCCGGAATTCGCCTACTGGACGATCTCGGGCGAGGGCATCTTCATCAACATGCTTGGCGGCGTCTCGACCTTCCTGGGGCCGATGGTCGGCACCGTGCTGCTGCTTCTGCTCAACGACACCGTCACGCGGTTCACCGAGTACCACGGCATCGTGCTCGGCATCGTCATCCTGTTCTTTGCGCTTGGCTTGCGCAAAGGGCTGCTGGATTTCGTCGCCGACTGGTTCGCGCACCGGCGCGACGCAGGCGAGGGGCGCTAGCCATGCTCGAGATCCGCAACCTCGCAAAATCCTTCGGCGGCGTGAAGGCAACCAACGATGTCTCGCTGGATTTCCCCGACGGCTCGCTCACCGCGGTGATCGGCCCCAACGGTGCCGGCAAGAGCACGTTCTTCAACCTGATCACCGGTGCCTTGAGTCCGGATTCAGGCCAGGTGCTGCTCGACGGTATCGATCTCGCCGGCCGCTCGCCGCCGGAAATCGTGCGTCACGGCATCGGCCGCGCCTTCCAGGTGGCGAGCATCTTCAAATCGTTGACGGTGCAGGAGACCATGCTTGCCGCCGTCAGCGCCGACCAGCGCTCCTCGGCGGTGCTGCACAAGCGCTTTCCGCTGGCTGAGACGCGAGACCGCGCCGAGCATGTGATGGAGCTTCTGGGCCTTGCCGGCAAGCGCAACCGCACGGCGGCGACGCTCTCGCACGGCGACCAGAAACTCCTCGATATCGCGCTCGCTCTGGTGCTCGAACCAAAGGTGCTGCTGCTGGACGAACCGACCGCCGGCATGGGCCCGGAAGAGCGCTGGCGCATGATCGACAAGGTGCGCGAGCTCTGGGACACCCAGAAGATCACGGTCGTCTTCATCGAGCACGACATGGATATCGTGTTCAAGATCGCCCCAAAGATCGTCGTGCTCTGCTACGGCCGCATCCTGGCAACCGGCACGCCCGACGAGATCCGGAGCAACAGCGCGGTGATCGATGCCTATCTCGGCACCGAACATGCGGGAGCCGCCGCATGAGCGCGACCGTGATCGAAGTCGCCGACCTCGACGTCTATTACGGCACGAGCCAGATCCTGTTCGGCGTCGGCCTCTCGGTGCGGCAGGGCGAGACCATGGCGCTGCTCGGGCGCAACGGCGCCGGCAAGTCGACGACCATGAAGGCGATCATGGGGCTGGCGCCGCCGCGGCGGGGCAGGATCAGCCTGCGCGGCGCGGTGATCTCGGGCCTGAAGCCGCACACGATCGCGCGCGCCGGTCTCGGTTTCGTGCCGGAAGATCGCCAGATCTTTCCGGAGCACACGGTCGAGGACAATCTCGTCATCGGGAAGAAGAAGGGGCCGGATGGACAGGACGAATGGTCCATCAAGCGAATCTATGAGGTCTTCCCGCTGCTGGAGCCTTTGCGCAATCGCATTGCAGGACGACTGTCCGGCGGCGAGCAGCAGATGCTCGCCATCGCGCGCACGCTGATGGGCAATCCCGCGCTGCTGCTGCTGGACGAGCCGAGCGAAGGGCTTGCGCCGATCATCGTGCAGCGGATCGGCGAACTGCTGCGGCAGCTCCGCCAACTCGGATCGACCGTGCTGATCGCCGAGCAGAACATGCATTTCTGCCTGGGGCTGGCGAGCCACGCCACGGTCATCGACAAGGGCCAGATCGTCTATGCCGCCGGAATCGACGAGCTGAAGGCCAACGACGCCATCCGCCGCCGCTACCTGGCGCTCTAGCCGGGGCTCCGGTGCCCAAATAGGGCGGAAGAAGAAAACTATTGCCCCGGGATCGTCCTGCGGAAGGAGTTTCCCCTTCGCGGGGCAAAAAAGCCAATCGCTTCCATTGCCGTTTTGGGCCGAAACGACGACATTTCCGTCAGAAATTGATGGATTGACGGCCATGGAACGTACTGGATTTGAGCCCTTCGGCGAGCAACTGGTGTCCGCAACGGACACCCAGCCGCGGTCGCGCGCCTCAAAAATGCTGCTGCGGGCCGGCACGGGCATCTTCTGGACGCTGGTTGCGGGTATTGTGCTTGCGCGCGCAGCCTTCTTCGAGCCGGGCATCTATGACGGCTTCAGCCGCGTCGCCTCGCTGGCCAAAAGCTTGATCTTCTGAGGCCGATTATTCCGGGTCGGGGACAGAACTTCCCTCGACCCTGATATGCCGAAAACTTATTCCCCAATCAGACGTGGCTGCGTATAAATCCTTCTCCTTGGGAGAGATTTGTGTCGCAGAATCAAGCATCCAGCCAGGCCGACGCCAAGCCGACCACTGCCATTAGCCGCGTCGTCGCGCTGATTCCCGGCATTCTCCTCTGTATTGCCGTCGCCGGTGTCTCGGCCCTGCTCGAGCACGCGGAATTGGGCGTCTTCGAGCATCCCTATGTCGAGGCGCTGGTGATGGCGATCCTGCTCGGGATGGCGCTCCGCAGCTTCTGGAAGCCCGCGCCGCGCTGGCAGGCCGGCATCGCCTTCAGCGCCAAGCAGCTCCTCGAGGTCGCGGTGATGTTGCTCGGAGCGTCGATCAGCTTCGCCGCCATCGCGGCCTCCGGCATCGCGCTGCTGGCATCGATCGCCGCGGTCGTGGTGATCGCGCTCTGCGTCTCCTTTGGTCTCAGCCGGATGCTGGGTCTGTCGACGCGGCTGTCGATCCTGATCGCCTGCGGCAACTCGATCTGCGGCAATTCCGCGATTGCCGCGGTGGCGCCGATCATCGGCGCGAACAACGACGAGATCGCTTCCTCGATCTCCTTCACCGCGATCCTCGGTGTGATGATGGTGCTGGGCCTGCCGCTCCTGATTCCACTGCTGCAATTGTCGGCGACGCAATACGGCATCCTCGCGGGCCTCACCGTCTATGCGGTGCCGCAAGTGCTGGCCGCGACGGTCCCGGCCGGGTTGGTCTCGACGCAGATCGGCACGCTCGTGAAGCTGATGCGCGTGTTGATGCTCGGGCCGGTGGTCGTCGGCCTCTCACTGGTCGCCTCACGCTGGCAGAGCGGGGCTAAGAAGACCAATGTCGGCTTCTTCCGCCTCGTACCCTGGTTCATCCTCGGCTTCCTTGCCCTGGCGACCCTGCGCTCGCTCGAGATCGTGCCGGGTACGGTGGTCGGGCCGGTGACGAAAATCACCGGCTTCCTCACCGTCGTCTCGATGGCGGCGCTTGGGTTGGGCGTCGACGTGCGGGTGCTGGCGAATGTCGGGGGCAGGGTGACAGCGGCTGTGACGCTGTCGCTGATGCTGCTGCTCGGAATCAGCATCGCGCTGGTGCACTGGTTTAAGTGATTTTGCCGCGATGGTGGTGCTTACCCTCTCCCCTTGTGGGAGAGGGTGGCTCGCCGCGTGAGCGGCGAGACGGGTGAGGGGTTCTCTCCGCGAGTCCCACTCTTTATCAGCACGCGGAGAGAACCCCTCATCCGGCGCTTCGCGCCACCTTCTCCCACAAGGGGAGAAGGAAAGGCAGCGCGCAAGCGTCGAGAAGAGAGCTAAATCACATCGGCCAGCGAGGCGCCGTGCAGCTCGATGTTGAGCCCCTGCATGCCCATGTCGCTGATCTCGCCGCCCATCGCCTTGATGCTTTCCTCGCGGATCAGCGACATCAGCCCGCGGCGGAGGGCCAGGAACTCCGACGACATCATCATCGATTGCTGCCGCGGCCGCTCCAGCGGGATCGGGATCTCCGCCTTGATCGAGCCGGGACGCGCGGTCATGCAGTAGACGCGGTCGGACAGGAAGATTGCCTCGTCGATGTCGTGGGTGACGAACAGCACCGAGATCTTCAGCCGCTGCCACATGTTGGTGAGGATCTGCTGCATGATGACCCGGGTCTGCGCGTCGAGCGCGCCGAAGGGCTCGTCGAGCAGCAGCACTTTCGGTCCCGTCGCGAGCGCGCGGACGATGCCGACGCGCTGCTTCATGCCGCCGGAGAGCTTTTCCGGATAATGCTTCTCGAACGCTTCGAGCCCTGCGAGCCCGAGCAGCGTGCGTGCGGCGCGCTCGCGCTGCGAGCGCGGCATGCCGCGCATCTTCAGGCCGAACTCGACATTCTCCCGCACCGTCTTCCAGGGAAACAGCGAATATTGCTGGAACACCATGCCGCGCTCGGCGCTGGGTCCGTTCACGCGCTCGCCGTCGACGGTGACGATACCCGTGGTCGGCTTGAGGAAGCCGGCGACCGCGTTGAGCAGCGTCGATTTTCCGCAGCCGGACGGGCCGACGATCGAGACAAATTCGCCCGGCCTGACATGGATCTGCGTGTCCGTGACCGCCCGAACCGGTCCCTCGATGCTGTCGTAGCTCAGGGAAAAGTTCCTGACCTCGATATGACCCTGCGGCGCTTTGGTCGGAATCTCGGTCAATTCAGCCTCCACGGCATCACCAATTGTCCGGCCCCCCGGATCAGCAGGCTCGATCCGAGGCCGAGCACACCGATCGCGATCATGCCAAGCGCGATGTCGGCATATTGGACCAGCGAGTAGGCTTCCCAGGTGAAATAGCCGATGCCGTACTGGCCCGAGATCATCTCGGCGGCGATCAGCGAGACCCAGGCGACGCCCATGCCCACCGTGAGGCCGGTGAAGATGTGCGGCAGCGAGGCCGGGAAATACACCTCCCGGAAGATCGAGCGCTCGCGGGCGCCGAGACATTGGGCCGCGCGCACCAGCACGGGGTCGACCAGCGACATACCGTGCAGCGTGTTGACCAGGATCGGGAAGAACGAGCCGAGGAACGTGATGTAGACGATGCTCTGCTCGTTGGTCGGCCACAGCATGATCGCCATCGGCACCCAGGCGATCGCCGGAATCGGCCGCAGCACTTCGGCCACGGGGAAGATGATCTCATGGACCAGCTTGAAGCGACCCATGATCAGGCCGAGGGGGACGCCGACAATGGCCGCGAGCGAGAAGCCGATGAAGATGCGCCGGCAGCTCAAGACGACATGCATCAGGAACTTGGGATCGTGGATCGCCTTGGTGAAACTCGCATAGACCGCGAGCGGCGAGGGCACGTTGGTGAAGCGCACGAAGAACACGACGCGATAGGTCGTGAGCAGATGCCAGACCAGCAGGAAGGCGAGCAGCGAGATGATTCCGATCGCTGTCGCGCGCAGGCCGTCGCGGTTGAGGCGGTACCAGCGCAGCGCGAGCGTGCCGAAGGATGGCGGTGTCGCGGATGGCGTGACGGCGGGCACGGGGCCAGCCTCTGATGTTGCCGGCATGCTGTTCTCGGCAGGTCTGGCGAGGGCGGGACTGCTCACGTCTTGCCTCCGCCGACCGCTGCCTTCACCGCGTCATCGAAGCCAAGCACCTTGCCGCTGATCTTGGCGGCATAGGCTTCCGCGTCCTTCTTGAGCAGGAACGGCGCGACCTCGCCATTGCCGACTGCGAAGAAGGCCTGGTCCGCGAACAGCTTGATGCCGCGCGTGGTGTCGAAGACATAGGCAACGTTGATCTTCTTGCCCTTGGCCTTGAAGTCGGCATAGGCGCCGAGTGTGCAACTGGCCGACGAGAAGGGCATGATGCCTGAAGCGTCGACCCAGACCTCGCCGGCCTTGCGCGGATCGGCGATCGGCTTCTTGCAGAAGGTGTCCTCGCCGGAAATCTCGTAGTTCTTCGTGCTGGCGAGCTGCGCGTCATAGTCGAGCTTCATCTCGGCATAGGCCTTGCGGATGTAGCTGTCGTCGACCCACTTCTTCGGATCGAACTCCTTCATGCGGCCGAGGTTCTGAAGCACCTTGACGTCGGCGGTGGCAGCGTCGATCAGCGCGGGCTTGATCGTGGGATCGGTGGTCATGTTGCCGCTGGGTCCCAAGAAGATGTAGACGACCTCCTTGTTGATGCCGGTCCATTCCTGGATCTTCTCGGCGGCCAGCTTGGGATCGTCGCGCAGCCACTGATTGGCGGCGATCAGCGCCTTGAAGTAGGCGACGACAACCTCCGGATATTTCTCGGCGAAGTCGGTGCGGACGACGATGCCGTGGAAGGTCGGCAGATTGGTCTCTACGCCGTCGAAGATCTTTCGCGCAAAGCCGCGGAACGGCAGCAGCTCGGCGAAGGGGACGAAGTCGGCATGCGCATCGATCTTCTTCTCCTGGAGATTGGTCGAGCCGACCTCGGGGCTCTGGCTCACCAGCTGGAAGAAATCCGACGCGTAGCCGCGGTCCTGCATCGCCTTCAGCACCATGCCATGTGCGGCGGACCCGAACGGCACGCTGACGAGCTTGCCCTTGAGATCGGCGAGATCGTAGTACGGCGAATCCTTGTGGACGACGATGCCGTTGCCGGACCCGGAGAGGCTGTAAGCGGCGATCCCGATCAGGCGGCTCTTGCTTTCAGGATTGCTGTCGAAGGTGAAGCCGTTCACGATCAGCGGATAGTCGCCCATCATGCCGATCTGCAGCTTGTTCGCCATCATCGCGTTGGTGACGGGCGGGCCGGAGGTAAAGTTCTGCCATTCCATCTCGAACTTGATGTTTGCGTACTTGCCTGATGTCGGCAGGTATTTTTCGAGGAGATGCAGCTGCCTGATGACGACGCCGGCGGTCACCGTGTTGGTCGTGGTGTCCTGCGTTCCGATGCCGAGGGTGACGGATTCCGCCGAGGCCGGCTGCGCGATGAGAAGCGCAAGCGACGTCACCGACACCGCGATCGAGAGCGTGGGAAGAAGACGGACCATTCTCATCCTCATTCGGTTGGATGTGCTGTGCTTGCCATGATTGGGTGAGGGGGCGGGCAGGGCAAATCCGGAATGAGTGCCGCAGTCGATTAGTTGCCGGGAAAAGCCGATTGCATACTCCTTGGGCAGTCCTGCATGATAAAGCCGCTTGCCTGTGCACCGACCCTGGTCGCAAACTCCTTCAATCAGATGCGTGGCCGCGCATCTCCTCCAGCACGTCGGTTCGGCACACCACGATCTGCGACCGTTTGGTCAGCACGATTCCCTTCTCCTGCATGCGCTTCAGGCTGATCGTGACCCATTGCCTTGTGGCGCCGACCATGTGGGCGATGTCGGCATGGGTGAAGGCCGCCGCGATCACGCGGCCGTCGGCGTCCTCGACGCCGTAGAGCTCGACGAGATGCAGCAGCAGATGCGCAAGGCGCTGCGTGATCGATCGCGTTCCCAGCATCTGGGCCAGCGCCGAATAGCATTTGCCCTTGAAGGTGAGACCCTCGATCAGGCCGATCGCGAGGTTCGGGATCTCCGCGGCAAGGGCCCGTAGCTCCTTCCCGGGCAGATGCACGACGCTGCAATTGCTGGATGCGACACCGGACCATTGATGCACGGTGCCCTCGAACACCTCGGGCCCGCCGACGAAATTGCCGACATGCCAATACGCCAGCGTGATCTCGCGCCCGAGCGGCGAGGTGTAGAACACGCGGATGCGGCCGCTTTCGATCAGCCAGATGCCGTCATGCTTGCCACCCTGGCTGAACAGCGTCTGGCCGCGATTGAGCACTTTTCGCCGGCCCTGCTTCAGCACCAGTTCCCGCTCGCGTGGCGAAAGCTTGTCCATCAGCGGCGGCGGTCCGCCGATCCATTGCTGGTTCTCGGTGAGCAGCAGCGAAGAGCTGCCGGCAGGCCGCACTGCCGGGGGAATAGCCCCGCGAACCGCATTTGCCGCCTGCAACATGAGCCGCCTCCAGAACGTTCAAATCGTTCTAAAGAGGAGCAATGTCCGTGCCAGATGGGGGACTGGCGGCTCGCTTGTGGCGCGCCGCCACCATTCACTCCGGCGTCATCGCCCGCGAAGGCGGGCGATCCAGTATTCCAGAGACTTCAGTGGGATACGTCGGGGCCGCGGCGTACTGGATGCCCCGGTCAAGCCGGGGCATGACACCGAGAACTGGGTCAGCGCCCCGCCAAACTCAACAGATACGACTTCGGGTAAATCCCCCGGTTGTGCCCATCCGAAAATGCGATGTTCAGCCCGTAACCGAGATCGCCGATCTCGGTGATGGCGATCGCCGGAAATGCTTGAGGGAAGCGGCCGTCGAAGCGGGCGCGGGTGCAGTGGGCGCATTTGCAGGAGAGGCGAAGTTTTTCCGCGGGCACGCTCAGCGCATCGTCCTGCGTGGTGCGGACGAGGAGCGACGCAAGATCGGCGCTCACTTCGTAGTCGGCCACGGTCGGTGCCATCAAGGTCATGGTCATGACGTATCTCCGAATCCCTTCTTATGTCGGCGCGGGCGAGCGCGGATAGCAACTAATTGCCGGCGCGAGCGCGCGGCGGGGCTGCTCGTTGCCTCGTCTTCGATCATCGCCCGCGAAATGTGAAACTAATCGACCGGGAATTTCACTTCCGCGTTGCCCGATTCCTCGCTCTCCGAGACCTTGCGTCACCGCAGGCAAGGAGAGACGACGGATGAGCGCATTTCAGAAGGAGACGGTTTTGTCGGTCAGACACTGGACCGAGTCGCTGTTCAGCTTCACCGCAACGCGCGATCCCGGCTTTCGCTTCCAGAACGGCCAGTTCGCCATGATCGGGCTCGAGGTCGAAGGCAAGCCCTTGATGCGAGCCTACAGCATGGCCAGTGCAAACCACGAGGAGGCGCTCGAATTCTTCTCGATCAAGGTGCAGGACGGCCCGCTGACCTCGCGTCTCCAGAAGATCAGGGAAGGCGACATCATCCTGGTCGGCCGCAAGGCCACGGGCACGCTGATCACCGGCAATCTCATTCCGGGAAAACGCTTGCTGCTGCTCTCGACCGGGACGGGCCTCGCGCCGTTCGCGAGCCTGATCAAGGACCCTGACGTCTACGAAAATTACGAGACGATCGTGCTCGCCCATGGCTGCCGCCAGGTTTCCGAGCTCGCCTATGGCGAGCACGTCGTCGACGGCTTGCGCAATCACGAGTTCTTCGGGCCGCTGATCCGCGACAAGCTCGTCTACTACCCGACCGTCACCCGCGAGCCGTTCCGGAATCGCGGCCGCATCACCGACCTGATCGCGTCGAACCAGCTGTTCGACGATATCGGGCTAACAGGCCTCGATATCGAGACCGACCGCATCATGCTGTGCGGCAGCCCGGCGATGCTGGATGAACTGCCTGCGATGTTCTCCGCGCGCGGCTTTGTCGAGGGCAACCACAGCCAGCCTGGCCATTTCGTGATCGAAAAGGCCTTCGTCGAGCGGTGAGGGGCAAATCGCATCCCGGCGACAACTAATTGCTATCGCCGGACGAGCCACTGAACAAATCTGATGCAAAGGCGCCGGCTATCGGCGAACCAGGAGCAAGCGATGGCACTAGATCAGATCGTCGACGGACTTTCGGAGGTTTCCTGCGACGTGCTGGTCATCGGCGGCGGTACGGCCGGCCCGATGGCAGCGCTCAAGGCGAAGCTGAAGAACCCGAAGGCCAATGTCGTCCTGCTCGAAAAGGCCAACGTCAAGCGCTCCGGTGCGATCTCGATGGGCATGGACGGCTTGAACAACGCCGTCATCCCCGGCTACGCGACGCCCGAGCAGTACACCAAGGAGATCACCATCGCCAATGACGGCATCGTCGACCAGAAGGCGGTCTATAAATACGCGCAGAACTGCTACAAGATCGTCGAGGAGCTCGACAGCTTCGGCATCCGCTTCCTGAAGAACGAGAACGGCGACTATGCCGTCAAGAAGGTGCACCACATCGGCACCTATGTTCTGCCGATGCCGAACGGCGAGACCGTGAAGAAGGCGCTGTATCGCCAGCTCCGCCGCGCCCGCATCCTGATCTCGAATCGCTACATGGCAACGCGGCTGCTGAAATCGTCCGACGGCCGCATCGCCGGCGCGATCTCGGTCAACACCCGCACCGCCGAGATCCTGGTCATCAAGGCCAAGGCCGTGATCCTCTGCATGGGCGCCGCCGGCCGGCTCGGCTTGCCGACCTCCGGCTACATGTTCGGCACCTATGAGAACGCCGCCAATTCCGGCGACGGCTACGCGATGGCCTATCACGCCGGCGCCGCGCTCGCGAACCTGGAATGCTACCAGATCAATCCGCTGATCAAGGACTATAACGGCCCGGCCTGCGCCTATGTCGCCGGCCCGTTCGGTGCCTTCACGGCGAATAACGAGGGCTCGCGCTTCATCGAATGCGACTATTGGTCGGGCCAGATGATGCTGGAGTTCTATAACGAGCTGCTATCCGGCAAGGGCCCGGTGTTTCTCCAGCTCAAGCATCTCCATCCCGACACCATCTCCGAGATCGAGTCCACGCTGCACAAGGTCGAGCGTCCGACGCGCGGCCTGTTCCAGCAGGGGCGTGGCGTCGACTACCGCAACGACTCGATCGAGATGCACATTTCCGAGATCGGCTTCTGCTCCGGCCACAGCGCCTCCGGCGTGTTCGTCGACGACAACGCGCGCACCACCGTGCCGGGCCTTTACGCCGCCGGCGACATGGCGAACGTGCCGCACAATTACATGCTCGGCGCCTTCACCAATGGGGCGGTTGCCGGCGTCGACGCCATGGAGTTCGCCGATAGTCAGGATTTCGCGGAGTTCGACGCCGCCGATGTCGCTATCGAGCGCGACCGCGTGCTGGCGCCGACCAAGCGCGAGGACGGCATCCCGCCGAACCAGGTCGAGTACAAGACCCGCCGCCTGGTCAACGACTATCTCCAGCCGCCAAAAGTCACGCGCAAATACGAGCTCGGCGCGCGCCGCCTCGCCGAGACGCGGCAGGACATGCAAGAGCACATGATCGCGCGCAACGCGCATGAGCTGCTCCGCGCCCTTGAGGTGCAGTCGATCATGGACTGCGCCGACATGGCTGTGCACGCCTCGCTTTACCGCGAGGAAAGCCGCTGGGGCCTCTATCACTGGCGCACGGATTTTCCGGAGAAGGACAACGAGAACTGGTTCTGCCACACGCTGCTGTCCAAGCAGAACGGCAAGATGACTAGCGAGAAGCGTGCCGTGGAGCCCTATGTCGTCCCGATCGCGGACGACGAGAAGGACCTCTACGACAAGCAGCGCATCCGCGCGACCGCCTGACCCACCGCAACAGCAAGCAACAGGAGACATCAAATGCCTCTCGCCTCCTACCAGACATCGGTTCCGGTGGTCGTCGACGACGCCAAATGCATCGCCGACAAGGGCTGCACCGTCTGCGTCGATGTCTGCCCGCTCGACGTCTTGCGTATCAGCGACATGACCAACAAGGCCTACATGGCCTATGACGAGTGCTGGTACTGCATGCCCTGCGAGGCCGATTGCCCGACCGGCGCCGTCACCGTCAACATTCCCTATCTGTTGAGGTGATCATGTCGAGCCCGTTCGAATCCTACGACGACTTGGAGTACGCCGACGAGCGGCTTCAGGCCGCCGATCCCGCCGAACGCCGCGTTGCCATCATCGCGCTCGGCCATTCCGGCGATCCTGCCGCAGTCGCACATCTCGCCAACATGGTGTCTGATCCCGACGCCGGCGTGCGCCAGCAGGTCGCGATGGCACTCGGCGAATTCGACGGGCCGGAGGCTGCGAGCGCGCTGGTCGAGCTGCTGGTCGATCCCGAAAGGATCGTCGCGGCGGCTGCCGCCGACAGCATGGCCGAGTTCAAGGATCCCGCCTGCGCCGACATCATCCTGCCGCTGGTCAAGCACCCTCATGCCTTCGTCCGCATGGGCGCCTTGCGCGCGCTGAAGGAATTGCGCTGCAAGGATACGCTGAAGCCGGCGCTGGAAGCGCTTCAGGACTCCGATGCCGCCGTGCGCGTGCAGGCGATCGGCGTGATCGGGTTCCTCAAGCTGGAAGAATCCATCCCCGCGCTGACCGCCCTGATCATCGACCCCGATGCCCATGTGCGTCGCGCCGCCGTGAGTGCGCTGGCGTTCTCGCAGATGAAGCCGGCGGCCGAGACGATCACGCGCGCGCTGAAGGATTCCGACTGGATGGTCCGCGAGATGGCGGCGGAAACGCTGGGTCTCAACGTCAACGGTTCGCTTGCCGCCGACCAGCTCGTCGGCTCGCTCGCCGACGAATTCTGGCAGGTGCGGCTGAAGGCGATCCGCAGCCTCGGCAAGATGAAGATCGAGCGCGCGGTGCGTCCGATCGGCAATTGCATCAACCACGACCAGGCGAATTTGCGGAAGGAGGCCGCTGCCGCACTTGGCGAGATCGCCCATCCCGACGGCGAGGCATTCCTGGCCGTCATCGCCGACGACGCCGACCCTGATGTCCGCAAGAACGCGCGCTGGGCGCTGCAGCAGATCGCGGCCCGCAAGGCACGGGCAGGGGCATAACAGAGGGACCGGCTCGCGCTCTGGACTTCCCCCGCCAGACGTTTATTGGTCTTCGCCAATGGGATCGGCTGCTGCGAATGCGGCCGATCCGAGAAACAGCGAGGATCGCCGGCCATGACGACACTGTCCGTTAAAGACCTTCTCCCCGAGGATGGAACGAAGGGGACGCTGGTCGGCCGCGTCTGGCTGCCGCAGGTGAACGGTCCGGCCGTGGTCGCCGTGCGCGCCGACGGTGTCTTCGATCTCACCGCCAAATTCCCGACCGTCAGTGCGCTCTGCGAGGAAGACAATCCGGCCAAGGCACTTGCCGCGACCAAGGGCGAGCGCATCGGCGATCTCGAAGCCATCGTCGCCAACACGGCGCCGGACCGGCGCGATCCGAACAAGCCGTGGCTGCTCGCGCCCGTCGATCTCCAGACCCTGAAGGCCGCCGGCGTCACCTTCGCCATTTCGATGCTGGAACGCGTCATCGAGGAGCGGGCCAAGGGCAACCCGGCCTCGGCCGAAGCGATCCGCAAGGAAGTGACGCGGCTGATCGGCGACGATCTGTCAAAACTCAAGCCGGGCTCGGACCAGGCGATGCACCTGAAGCAGGTGCTGATCGATCAGAACGCCTGGAGCCAGTATCTCGAGGTCGGCATCGGCCCCGATGCCGAGGTCTTCACCAAGGCGCCGACCTTGTCCTCGGTCGGCACCGGGATGGATGCCGGGCTGCATCCGAAATCGACCTGGAACAACCCCGAGCCCGAGCTGGTGCTGTTCGTGTCGAGCCGCGGCAAGATCGTCGGCGGTGCGCTCGGTAACGACGTGAATCTTCGCGACTTCGAGGGGCGCTCGGCGCTGCTGCTGTCGAAGGCCAAGGACAACAACGCGTCCTGCTCGATCGGCCCCTTGCTGCGCCTGTTCGACGACACATTCACGCTCGACGATGCGCGAAAACTCGACATCAGCCTGAACGTGAAGGGTGCGGACGGTTTCGTCCTCGACGGCCATTCCTCGATCAGCATGATCAGCCGCGATCCCACCGATCTCGTCGCGCAGACGATCGGCAAGGTGCATCAATATCCTGATGGCTTCGTGCTGTTCCTCGGTACGATGTTCGCGCCGGTCAAGGATCGCGATGCGCCGGGACAGGGGTTCACGCACAAGCGCGACGACATCGTCACGATCTCCGCGCCCCAGCTCGGCAAGCTGGTCAACCGCATGCGCTCCAGCGACGAATGCGAGCCCTGGACCTTCGGCATCGGCGCGCTGATGAAGAACCTGGCGCAGCGCAAGCTGATCTAGCGTCGGTTCGTTTTCGACTCGCGTAAGCGAATTTGCAGGAGGTCGTCATGCCCGGGCTTGTTGTTTAGTCCGGAGACATAGCTGACACCTGTTCGGACACATCACTGACAGGTTGGGCGTTGGTCAAGTCGATGGATGCGACCTGCCAGCTGGCGAAGAAGATTCCGTAGTGGCCGTCACGATCCAGCGGTCGGATGGCGAGACGTTCGCGTGCGAAAGCCTGGGGAACTTTCCAGAAGCGCCCCTTGAAGGAGATGTAGGGTCTTGTCGATGAGACCCTGCGCACGATCTCGCCGCTGTCATACGCGACGTTCGGAACGCGGGCCGGCATGGCACGGGCACTTGGCCGGAAGCGATCGGCAGGGACGTGCATATCCAGGCCCTCGTGGGGCCGCTCCAGATTGTAGACCGGCCGCCAGGCATCGAAGGCACGCTGGACTTCCGGGAGGGTGCGGAAGCGGCGCATGGCAAAGACCTCGGCCTTCAGGGTGCGATGGAAGCGTTCGTTCTTGCCGCGGGCCTGTGGATGGCACGGCCTGGCATGGACCACCCTGACGCCAAGCTTGAGCAGCCACACCTTCAGTCCGGTCCAACGAATGCCGGACGTGTCGCCCCAGGGTGAGCCGTTGTCGGTGTAGAAGGCCTCCGGCAGGCCATAGCAGCGGAACGTCGCCGTCAGGTGATCCTGCACGGTCAGACGCTGCTCGTCGGCACAGGCCTTCAGGCACAGAACATAGCGCGAGTGATCGTCGACGATTGTGAGCGGATGGCAGCGCGTTCCGTTGGCGAGCGGCAGGTGCCCCTTGAAGTCCATCTGCCACAGCAGGTTGGGAGCTTCCTTCTCGAAGCGGTGCCCCGGATTTGGCGGTGCATTCTCGCTGGGGCTGACCCGGCCGTTCCGGCACAGGATCTGGTGCACCGTTGACGGCACAGGCACCGTCTGCCCGCCCCGCTTCAGGCAATGGGCGATCTTCCGCGCTCCCCAGGCCGGATGCTTGTCGCGCACAGCCAGAACCTGCGTCTCGACCGCGGGCTCACTCCGCCTGGGCATCGCGTGCGGGCGCCGCGAGCGGTCGGCCAGCTCCCGATCACCGGCCTGCCAGCGCGCCAGCCACTTGTAGCCAACATCAGGACTGATGTTGAACCGGCGGCAGAGCTCGCGCCGATTGGCTCCCTCTTGCAAAGCAAGCCGCACAAACTCGTGGCGCTGATCCATTACTGACACCTCATTCCAAGGCATGGACGGCCTCCCGAATCGGACCAATCCAGCCAATGTTGATGTGTCAGCTATGTCTCCGAACACCCGTCAGTGATCTGTCCGGGCTAAACACTTGTCCCGGGCATCCACGTTCTTGCGGCCGCGGGGTGAGGCGTGGATGGCCGGGCCGGCCATGACGGCGCAGCTCTCGCCGGGCCGTAATTCCTTCATCTCCGCGTTGTATCCCCGGAACAAAATCCCGCTAGGCGTGTCGTCTGTGCAGCCCGCCCGCACATCCGCGTCAATTCTCCAAATAGTCAAATAATATGACTAGTAGGAACTCATCTTCCGTGAAATAGTCCGTCTCGCCGCCTCAAAAGTCGGCCTGCGGGTGCCATATTACCAATTGGCGCCCGAGATAACACAAGATGACTTCTTGGGAGACACGCCTGATGACCCTCAAAGCCCTCTTTGCGGCCAGTGCTACGGCCGCGTTGTTGCTCGCGCTGCCGGCCAGCGCCGCCGAGCTCACCATCGGCTTCTCGCAGATCGGATCGGAATCCGGCTGGCGCGCGGCCGAGACGTCGGTCTCCAAGCAGGAGGCCACCAAGCGCAAGGTCAATCTCAAGATCGCCGACGCCCAGCAGAAGCAGGAGAACCAGATCAAGGCGATCCGCTCCTTCATCGCGCAGAACGTCGATGCGATCTTCCTTGCGCCGGTGGTCTCGACCGGTTGGGACTCGGTGTTGAAGGAAGCCAAGGAGGCCAAGATCCCGGTCGTGCTGCTCGACCGCGACATCGATCCCTCCGGCAAGGAGCTCTATCTCACCGCCGTGACCTCCGACAGCGTGCATGAAGGCGAGGTCGCCGGCGACTGGCTGGCCAAGACCGTCGGGGCTAAGGCCTGCAACATCGTCGAGCTGCAGGGCACGGTCGGCGCCAGCGTCGCCGCCAACCGCAAGAAGGGCTTTGACACCGCGATTGCCAAGCATGCGAACCTGAAGGTGGTGCGCAGCCAGACCGGTGACTTCACCCGTGCCAAGGGCAAGGAAGTGATGGAGAGCTTCATCAAGGCCGAAGGCGGCGGCAAATCGATCTGCGCCGTCTACGCCCACAATGACGACATGATGGTCGGCGCCATCCAGGCGATGAAGGAAGCCGGCCTCAAGCCGGGCAAAGACATCCTCACCGTCTCGATCGACGCGGTCCCCGACATCTTCAAGGCCATGGCCGCCGGCGAAGCCAATGCCACGGTGGAGCTGACGCCGAACATGGCGGGCCCCGCGCTCGATGCCATCGCGGCGTTCAAGGAAAAGGGCACGGTTCCGCCGAAATGGATCCAGACCGAGTCCAAGCTCTATACGGCCGCCGACGATCCGCAGAAGATCTACGACAGCAAGAAGGGCCTCGGCTACTGAGGCAGGCACCGCGCCGGATCGCTTCCAGTGATCCGGCGCCCCCTTCGAAATTGCTGCGCAAACGAATAGGCTGGGTGTCCGCATCGTCAGCGGGTGCCGGTGGGAGTGACGTCGCCATGGAGAACGGCCCCGATCCTGCTCCTTCCCTGCTGGAGGTGCGCGGGATCAGCAAAAGCTTCGGTGCTGTGCGTGCGTTGCAGGAGGTCGACTTCACGCTGCGTGCCGGCGAGATCCATGCGCTGCTCGGCGAGAACGGCGCCGGCAAGTCAACGATGATCAAGGTGATCACCGGCGTATTCCCGCGCGATGCCGGTATCGTCAGGCTGGGCGGTGAAGAGGTCGCGCCGCGCTCGGCCAAGGCCGCGCTGCAGGCCGGCATCGCTACCGTCTACCAGGAGGTCAATCTGCTGCCGAACCTCTCGGTGGCGCAGAACCTGTTCCTCGACCGGCAGCCGATGCGCTTCGGCATCGTACGTGAGGGCGAGATGCGACGCCGCGCGAAAGCGCTGCTCACCGATTTCGGCCTCGATATCGACGTCGCCGCGCCGCTCGGCAGCTATTCCGTCGCCGTGCAGCACGTCACGGCGATCGCGCGCGCCGTCGATCTCTCCGCGCGCGTGCTGATCCTGGACGAGCCCACAGCGAGCCTCGACCGTCACGAGGTCGAGATCCTCTTTGGCATCATGCGTCAGCTCGCCAAGCGCGGCATCGGCATCGTCTTCGTCAGCCACTTCCTCGATCAGGTCTACGAGATCTCCGACCGCATCACGGTGTTGCGCAACGGCCGCCTGGTCGGCGAGCGCGAGACCGCTTCGCTGCCACGGCTCGAACTGATCCGGATGATGCTCGGCCGCGAGCTGGCGGAGACCACCAGCACCCGGGCGTCGGCGGGAGAGCATCAGTCGCGCCAGGTCTGCGCGAGTTTCGAGAACTACGGCAAGGCCGGCTATGTCGCGCCGTTCAATCTCGAGCTGCGCCATGGCGAGGTCGTGGGTCTCGCCGGCCTGCTCGGCTCGGGCCGGACCGAGACGGCGCGGCTGGTGTTCGGCGCCGAGCGTGCCGATGGCGGGCAGGCGAAGGTGGAGGGGGCGCCGGTGCGGCTCAATTCGCCGCGCGAGGGCGTGCGCCACGGTTTTGGCTATTGCCCGGAGGAACGCAAGACCGACGGCATCGTCGCCGAGCTCACGGTGCGCGAGAACATCGTGCTCGCGCTCCAGGCCAAGCGCGGCCTGCACCGGCCGCTGTCGCGCCGTGAGCAGGACGAGATCGCAGGCCGCTACGTCAAGATGCTCGACATCCGCCCGCCCGATCCGGAGCGCCCGGTGGGCCTGCTGTCAGGCGGCAATCAGCAAAAAGTGCTGCTGGCGCGCTGGCTCGCGACCTCGCCGCGCCTTTTGGTGCTGGACGAGCCGACCCGCGGCATCGACGTCGGCGCGCATGCCGAGATCATCCGCCTGATCCGCGAGCTCTGTGACGACGGGCTGGCGCTGCTGGTGATCTCCTCCGAGCTGGACGAGATCGTGACCTATTCCGACCGCGTGGTGGTGCTGCGCGACCGCGCCCATGTCGAGGAGCTCGCGGGCGAGGCGATCGACGTCGGCAACATTCTCGCGGCCATCGCCGCCGATGGGGCCGGTGTCGCGCATGAGGGCCGGGCATGACAGCGCTGTTGCCGCGCCGCGGCCTTGCCCAGATCCTCGCGTTGATCGTCATCCTGGCGGTCGATCGCATCGTGTCGCCGCAATTCTTCGATCTGCGCCTCCAGGATGGCCGGCTGTTCGGCAGCCTGATCGACGTGCTCAACCGCGGCACGCCGGTGGCGCTGCTCTCGCTCGGCATGGTGCTGGTGATCGCGACGCGCGGCATCGATCTGTCGGTCGGTGCGGTGATGGCAATCTCGGGCGCGATCGCGGCGAGCCTCGCCGACACTCACAGTCTCGCCGTGGTTCTTGCGGCCGCGCTTGGCGCCGGACTTGTCTGCGGATTGTGGAACGGATTTCTCGTCGCGGTGCTCGGCATGCAGCCGATCGTGGCGACGCTGATCCTGATGGTGGCCGGGCGCGGCATCGCGCAGCTCATTACCGAGGGGCGCATCGTGACCTTCTCCTCGCCGGATCTGGTCTGGCTTGGCAATGGCGCGGTGCTCGGCCTGCCGATGCCGGTCGCGATTGCCTTGGGCATGCTGATCCTCACCGGTGCAGTGGTGCGCGGGTCGGCGCTCGGACTGCTGATCGAGGCAACCGGCGGTAATGCGCGGGCGAGCGAGCTTGCCGGCGTCGGCACGCGCGCCATGATCCTGGCGGTCTATGTCTGGTGCGGGATCTGTGCCGCGCTCGCGGGCGTGATCGCGGCGGCCGACATCATGGGCGCCGATGCCAACAATGCCGGCCTCTGGCTCGAGCTCGACGCCATCCTCGCGGTCGTGATCGGCGGCACCTCGCTGTTCGGCGGCCGCTTCAGCCTCGTGCTGGCCGTGCTCGGTGCGCTGATCATCCAGACCATGAACACCGGCATTCTGCTGTCGGGCTATCCACCGGAGTTCAATTTGCTGGTCAAAGCGGTGGTGGTGATGGCGGTGCTGCTGCTGCAATCGCCGAAATTTTCGGGGATTGCCGGGATCGCCGCGCGGCTGCGGAGGGCCAAGGCATGAAAGGCCTGCCGCCCGTCCTCATCACCGCGATCGTGCTCGTTGTCGGCTTTGCGCTCTGCGCGGTGCAATTCCCCAACATCGCCTCGACCCGCGTGGTCGGCAATCTCCTCACCGACAACGCCTTTCTCGGCATCGTCGCCACCGGCATGACCTTCGTCATCATCTCCGGCGGCATCGACCTCTCGGTCGGCTCGGTGATCGGCTTCACCACCGTGTTCGTCGCGCTCGCGATCGAACGCTGGGGCGTGCCGCCGTTGGTCGCCTTCGTCGCCATCCTCGCGCTCTCGGCGGCCTTTGGCGCGGCGATGGGCGCCGTCATCCATGTCTTCGACTTGCCGCCGTTCATCGTGACGCTCGCCGGCATGTTCCTGGCCCGTGGCGCGAGCTTCCTGCTCTCGACGGAATCGGTGCCGATCACCGCGCCCGTTTATTCCACCGTGTCGGACTTCGCCCTGCGGATGCCCGGCGGCGGGCGGTTGACGGCAATCGCGATCATCATGCTCGTGATCGTGATCGGCGGCGCGCTGCTTCTGCATCTCACCCGGTTCGGCGCCAATGTCTACGCGCTTGGCGGCAGCCGGGCGACCGCGAGCCTGATGGGTGTTGCCGTCGGCAAGATGACGGTGAAGATCTACATGCTGTCGAGCCTGCTCGCGGG
Organism: Bradyrhizobium sp. CCGB20; assembly: GCF_024199855.1. Lineage (NCBI taxonomy): Bacteria > Pseudomonadati > Pseudomonadota > Alphaproteobacteria > Hyphomicrobiales > Nitrobacteraceae > Bradyrhizobium > Bradyrhizobium sp. CCGB20. The sequence continues at coordinate 3,238,634 of NZ_JANADN010000001.1, forward strand.
CATCGCCGGCATCGTCTTCTCATTCTATACCAGCGCCGGCTATTCGCTCTCCGCGGTCGGCGTCGAGCTCGACAGCATCGCGGCCGTCGTGATCGGCGGCACGCTGCTCACGGGCGGGCAGGGCTCGGTGATCGGCACCTTCCTCGGCGTGCTGATCCAGGGCCTGATCCAGACCTACATCAATTTCGACGGGACGCTCTCGAGCTGGTGGACCAAGATCGCGACCGGCGTCCTGCTGTTCGCATTCATCGCCTTGCAGCAGGGGCTGGTCGCGCTCGCGCGGCGGCCGGTGGCGAAGCGCGCGGGAGCAACCACATGACCTCGCGCATTGTCGTCATCCCGACCCGGCGGGCGCATTCCAACCACGCGGAGGTGGCGCGCTCGATCGGCGTCGACATCATCGCGGGCCGCTATGCCGAGGGAACGCGGCTTCCGGGCGATGCCGAGATGATCGCCATGTTCGGCGTGTCGCGGCCGGTGCTGCGCGAGAGCGTGAAGACCCTGGTGGCGAAGGGCCTGCTCACCACCAAGGCGCGGGTCGGCACGGTCGTGCGCGAGCGTGCCGCCTGGAACATGTTCGATGCCGACGTGCTCGCCTGGCATCTGGACGCCGGCATCGACAAGCGCTTCCTCAACGATCTCGCCGAGATTCGCCTCGCGGTCGAGCCGCGCGCCGCCATGCTGGCGGCGACGCACCGTTCCGAGGACGACATTGCCGAACTCCGTCGCTGCATGGACCGCATGCGGCTCGAGGCTTCCGATTCCGTCGGCTTTGCCGACGCCGACCTCGCGCTCCATGTTGCAGTGGCGCGCGCCTCCGGCAATCTGTTCATGCGCTCGATCGGCCACGTGATCGAGGCCGCCCTGCGCGCCTCCTTCCTGCTCAGCGCACCGGTCGAGCCGGAGGACCGTGACACCGTGCTGCTCTGGCACCAGAAGATCGTCGATACCATCGCCGCCGGCGACGTCGAGGGCGCGTCGGAGGCGATGGTTTATGTCATTCACAACGGCATGCGCCGCCACGAGGGCACGGTGATCGTAACCGCGCCGGCCGAGGCATTGCCGTCCGCGGATACTGGAGAAGAAGCGTGACCGAACTTCGCATTGCCATCGTTGGCTTCGGCAAGATCGCGCGCGACCAGCATGTCGGCGCGATTGCGGCGGTTCCGGGCGCGACGCTCGCGGCCGTCGCGAGCCGCAATGCATCGCTGCCGGGACTGCCGCATTTTGCGACCATCGAAGAATTGCTGGAGAAGGGGCCGCACGTCGATGCGGTTTCCCTCTGCACGCCGCCGCAGGTACGGCGTGCCCAGGCCGCCGCGGCGCTCGCTGCCGGCAAGCATGTGATGCTGGAGAAGCCGCCCGGCACCGGCGTTGCCGAGCTCGATCCGCTGATCGCGATGGCAACGGAGGCCAAGCGGACGCTGTTTGCGACCTGGCATTCGCGCTACGCGCCCGCGGTCGAGCCGGCGCGCGAATGGCTTCTCACGCGGCGGATCACCTCCGTGCACATCAACTGGAAGGAAGACGTTCGTGTCTGGCATCCCGGGCAGGGCTGGATCTGGGAGCCGGGCGGGCTCGGCGTGTTCGATCCCGGCATCAACGCGCTCTCGATCCTGACCCGTATTCTTCCCAGGCCGGTGTTCGTCACCGCGGCCGAGCTGGCCTTTCCAGCCAATTGTCAGGCGCCGATCGCCGCGAACCTGACGCTGACCGACATTGGCGGCCTGCCTGTGACCGCCGAGTTCGATTTCCGCCAGACCGGACCGCAGAGTTGGGATATCCTCGTCGCAACCGACCAGGGCCAGTTGACGCTGTCCGGCGGCGGCCGGCGCATGGAGATCGACGGCAAGGCCGTTGCCGAGGCGCCCGATCAGGAATATCGCGAGCTGTACAGGCGCTTCGTCGAGCTCACCGCGACCGGCGCGAGCGATGTCGACCTGGCGCCGCTGCGTCTCGTTGCCGATGCTTTCCTGCTCGGCAAGCGCATGATCGTCGAACCGTTTGTGGATTAGACATGGCTGGCTCAAAAACGATAGAAAAAGACGTCTTCGGAACGCTGCCGGACGGCCGCAACGTCGAGCGTGTCGTGTTGCGCGGGGAGGGCGGATTCGAAGCTCGCATCATCACCCATGGCGCGGTGATCCAGGCGCTGATCGCGCCGGACGCCAAGGGCGGTTACGACGACGTCGTGCTCGGCCATGACGCCTTCGCCGGCTATCTCGCCGAACGAAAGTTCTTTGGGGCCACCGTCGGCCGCTATGCCAATCGCATCGCGAACGGACAGTTCTCGCTCGACGGCGAGGCGGTGCAGCTTCCCGTCAACAACGGGCCGAATGCGCTGCATGGCGGCCTCGACGGCTTCGATCGCAAGCTCTGGGAGATCGCCGACATTGACGACGGTGCGGAGCCGGGCGTCACGCTCACCTATTCGAGTCCGCATGGCGAAGAAAATTATCCCGGCCGGCTCGACGTGCGGCTGACCTATCGCGTCACCGGCCCGGCCGAGCTGTCGCTGATCATGGAGGCCCGGACTGACCGGCCGACCATCGTCAACCTGACCAACCACAGCTTCTTCAATCTGGAAGGTGCGACGTCAGGCACACCGATTCTGGATCATAAACTGACGGTCGCGGCCGACCATTTTCTTGCCATCGACCCGACCGCAATCCCGCTGCCGGAGCCGCCGCGCGGGGTGGCCGGCACGCCGTTCGATTTCCGCGATGCCCAGGCGGTCGGTGCGCGTATCCGGCAGAGCGATCAGCAATTGCGCAACGGCAAGGGCTACGACCACACCTACTGCCTCGGCCTGGACGGCAAGCTTGCGCTCGCGGCGCGGCTGGAGGCGCCGCGCTCTGGGCGTGTCATGGAGCTGTTCACCGATCAGCCCGGCCTTCAGGTCTATTCCGGCAATTATCTCGACGGCACGATCTCGGGCAAGGGCGGCAAACTGATCCGGCAGTCGGATGCCATGTGTCTCGAGCCGCACATGTGGCCGAATTCGCCGAACCGGCCTGATTTTCCGAGCCCGCGCCTCGATCCCGGCGAAGTCTATCGCCATCACACCGTCTATCGCTTCGCGGTGAGGTCGTCATGATCGAAGAGGTGCCGACCTCCGTTCTCTCGGATGATCCCTGCCATCTCGGCGAGGGGCCGACCTATGACGTGACCACCGACACGGCCTGGTGGTTCGACATCCGCGAGGGGCGGCTGTTCGAGGCGCATCTCGGCAGCGGCAGCATTCGCGTCCACGCGCTCGGCCGGATGGCCAGCGGTCTCGGGCGCATCGATGCCGAACGCCAGTTGATCGTCGCCGAAGACGGCCTCTACATCCGCAAGCTCGCCGACGGCGCGATGGCGCTGCTCTGTCCGCTCGAAGCCGACAATCCCGGCACCCGCTCCAACGACGCCCGCGTGCATCAGTCCGGCACGTTCTGGATCGGCACCATGGGCCGCAAGGCCGAGCGGGGGGCGGGCGCGATCTATGCGTTCCATCGCGGCAAGATCTCCACGTTGTTTCCGGGCATCAGCATTCCGAACTCGATCTGCTTCTCGCCTGATGGAGCCACCGGCTATTTCACCGACACCGCGGGCGCGGTGCTCTATTCGGTACCGCTCAATCCCGCGACCGGCCTGCCGCGAGGCGAGCCTGAGGTGCTGTTGCGCCACACCGGCCTCGGCGGCCTCGACGGCTCGGTGTGCGACGCCGACGGGCAGATCTGGAACGCCTGCTGGGGTGCAGGCCGCATCGATGTCTATTCGCCGCAAGGCGAGCGTCTGCGCTCGCTGCGCGTCCCGGCGAAACAGTCCAGCTGCCCGGCCTTCGTCGGCCCTGACCTGTCGCGCCTCCTCGTCACTTCGGCCTGGCAGGACATGGACGCGGCGGCGCGCGGCGCCGATCCGCAAGCCGGCTGCACTTTCCTGTTGCAGGCATCTGCGCGTGGCCGCGCGGAGCCTGACGTCAAGCTCGCATAGGAGGCTCGAAGCCGCACACGACCAACGTTCTCGACGAAACGAAGAAACAGTCTGACACCCAAGGGAGTGAAACATGCTGAAACTGAAGACGACATTCCTCGCGCTGGCGCTGGCCGGCGCTGCGACGATGGCCTCTGGGCTCACCGCCTCCGCGCAGGACAAGGCGACGGTTGGCATTGCCATGCCGACCAAATCGTCGGCACGCTGGATCGACGACGGCAACAACATGGTCAAGGTGCTGAAGGAGCGCGGCTACAACACCGATTTGCAATATGCCGAGGACGACATCCCGAACCAGCTCTCGCAGGTCGAGAACATGGTGACCAAGGGTGCGAAAGCGCTGGTGATCGCCGCGATCGACGGCACCACGCTGTCCGACGTGCTCAAGCAGGCCAAGGCCAAGGGCATCACCATCATCGCCTATGATCGCCTGATCCGCGGCACGCCGAACGTCGACTATTACGCGACCTTCGACAACTTCCAGGTCGGTGTGCTCCAGGCGCAGTCGATCGAACAGGGGCTTGGCCTCAAGGAAGGCAAGGGTCCGTTCAACATCGAGCTGTTCGGCGGCTCGCCCGACGACAACAACGCCTACTTCTTCTACAACGGCGCGATGAGCGTGCTGAAGCCGTATATCGACAGCGGCAAGCTCGTCGTCGTCTCCGGCCAGATGGGCATGGACAAGGTCGCGACCCTGCGTTGGGACGGCGCCACCGCCCAGGCCCGCATGGACAATCTGCTCAGCGCCTACTACGGCAACAAGAAGGTCAACGCGGTGTTGTCGCCGTATGACGGCCTGTCGATCGGCATCATCTCCTCGCTGAAGGGCGTCGGCTATGGCAGCGCCGGCCAGCCGATGCCTGTGATCTCGGGCCAGGATGCCGAGGTACCCTCGATCAAGGCGATGCTGCGCGGCGATCAGTACTCGACCATCTTCAAGGACACCCGCGATCTCGCCAAGGTGACCGCCGACATGGTCGACGCGGCACTCGCCGGCAAGCAGGTCACCGTCAACGACACCAAGACCTACGAGAACGGCGCCAAGACCGTGCCGTCCTATCTGCTGAAGCCGGTCGTGGTCTACAAGGACAATTGGGAGAAGGTCCTGGTCGAGAGCGGCTACTACAAGAAGTCGCAGTTCCAGTAAAACTCTCTCTTCTCCCTCTTCCCGCTTGCGGGGAGAGGGTTGGGGTGAGGGGGACTCTCCACGGGGACGGTGAGAGCTGCCCTTGCGGAGACTCCCCCTCACCCGAAATCCGCGCTATGCGCGCATTTCGGCCTCTCCCCGCAGGCGGGGAGAGGCGAAGCAAAGGACACGACGTAATGACCGCAATGCTGGAGATGCGCGACGTCAGCAAGAGCTTTGCCGGTGTGCAGGCGCTGCGCGACGTCAACTTCTCGGTCCACGCCGGGCAGATCCACGCGCTCGTGGGCGAGAACGGCGCCGGCAAGTCGACGCTGATGAAGGTGCTGAGCGGGGTCTATCCGCATGGCAGCTACGAGGGCACCATTGTCTTTGATGGCGAGGAGCGCCGCTTCCGCGACATCAACGATTCCGAGGCGCTCGGCATCATCATCATCCACCAGGAGCTGGCGCTGATTCCGCTGATGTCGATCGCGGAAAACATCTTCCTGTCGCATCCGCCGTCAAAACTCGGCGTCATCGACCGCGACGAGGTGTACCGGCGCACGCGGGAACTGCTCGCGCAGGTCGGCCTGAAGGAATCTCCTGATACGCTGATCACCGATCTCGGAGTCGGCAAGCAGCAGCTGGTCGAGATCGCGAAGGCGCTGTCCAAGCGGGTGCGGATGCTGATCCTGGACGAGCCGACCGCGAGCCTCAACGAGGCCGACAGTGCCGCGCTGCTCGAGCGGCTGATGGCGTTCCGCGAGCAGGGCATCGGCTCGATCCTGATTTCGCACAAGCTCAACGAGGTCGCCCGCGTCGCCGACCACATCACCGTGCTGCGCGACGGCCGCACCGTCGACGGCATCGACTGCCGCGCCGAGCCGATCCAGGAAGACCGCATCATCCGCAGCATGGTCAACCGCGATCTCGCCCACCGTTTCCCGGAGCGCAGCGCGAAGATCGGCGATCCCGTCCTCACCGTCGAGAACTGGTCGGTCTATCATCCAATTCATCCCGAGCGACAGGTGATCAAGAACGTCGATTTCGGCGTGAAACGCGGCGAGGTCGTCGGCATTGCCGGCCTGATGGGGGCCGGCCGCACCGAGTTCGCCATGAGCCTGTTCGGCCGTTCCTGGGGCACCAATATCAGCGGCCGCATCCGGCTGGAGGGCAGGGAGATCGTGCTGCCGAGCGTCGCGGCGGCGATCGACGCCGGTCTTGCCTATGTCACCGAGGACCGCAAGCAGCTCGGACTGATCCTCGCCGACGACGTCCGCAAGAACATTACGCTCGCAAGCCTCGACCAGGTTGCGCCCGGCCGGGTGATCGACGACATCGCCGAGCTGAAAGTCGCCAGCGATTACCGCAACCGGATGCGTATCCGCTGCTCCGACGTCTACCAGGAGACCGGCCAGCTCTCCGGCGGCAACCAGCAGAAGGTGGTGCTGTCGAAATGGCTGATGACCGACCCCAAGGTGCTGATCCTGGACGAGCCGACCCGGGGCATCGACGTCGGTGCCAAATACGAGATTTACTGTATCATCAACGAGCTTGCGGAGGCCGGTCGCGGCGTCGTGGTCATTTCCTCGGAGATGCCCGAGCTGCTCGGTATCTGCGATCGCATCTGCGTCATGAACGACGGCGCCTTCGTCGGCGAGTTTTCCGGCACTGATGCGACGCAGGAGAAGATCATGCGCGCCATCATGCGCAACGAACGAAGCAATGGAAACGGCGTGCCTGAGGCCGCGGAGATGGGAGGATTGCAGCCATGACCGACAAGACGGTTTCGCTGCCCGAGGAGCGCCGGCACGGCAGCTTCATCAAGAACAATTTGCGCAACTACGGCATGCTGATGTCGCTGATCGCGATCATGCTGTTCTTCCAGGTCATGACCGGCGGCACGCTGCTGCAGCCGCTCAACCTGACCAACCTGGTGCTACAGAACAGCTACATCGTCATCATGGCGCTCGGCATGCTGCTGGTGATCGTGACCGGACACATCGACCTTTCGGTGGGGTCGGTCGCGGGCTTCGTCGGCGCGGTCGCCGCCGTGCTGATGGTGACGTACAAGATCGACTACACGCTCGCCTTCATCGCCTGCCTGCTGCTGGGCGCGGCGATCGGTGCGGCTCAGGGCTATTGGGTCGCCTATTTCGGCATTCCGTCCTTCATCGTCACGCTGGCGGGCATGTTGGTGTTCAAGGGGCTTGCGCTCGCGGTGTTGCAGGGCCAGTCGCTCGGCCCGTTTCCGCCGACCTTCCAGAAATTGTCATCGGGCTTCATTCCGGAGCTCCTCCCTGAAGCCGGTACGCTGCATCCGACCTCGATGCTGATCGGTGCCGTGCTGGCTCTGGGGCTGGTCTATGCCAGCGCCAAGAGCCGCACGCGCGAGCTGTCGCACGGTATCGAGGTCGAACCCTACGCGTTCTTCCTCGGCAAGAGCGTCGTGCTGGCCTGCGCGGTGCTCTATTTCACCTATCTGATCGCGACCTATCGCGGCCTGCCGAACGTGCTGGTGATCATGAGCGTCTTGATCGCGCTTTACGGCTTCGTGACGCGCCGCACCGTGATCGGCCGGCATATCTATGCGGTCGGCGGCAATGCGAAAGCAGCAAAACTGTCGGGCATCAAGACCGAGCGGCTGACCTTCCTCACCTTCGTCAACATGGGCGTGCTGGCCGCGCTCGCGGGCCTCGTCTTCGCTGCGCGCCTCAACACCGCGACGCCGAAAGCAGGGCTCGGCTTCGAGCTCGACGTCATCGCCGCCTGCTTCATCGGCGGCGCCTCGGCCTATGGCGGAGTGGGGCGCGTCGGCGGCGCCGTGGTCGGCGCCATGATCATGGGCGTGATGAACAACGGCATGTCCATCCTCGGTATCGGCATCGACTACCAGCAGGTCATCAAGGGCCTGGTGCTGCTCGGGGCGGTCTGCATCGACGTGTATAATCAGCGGCGGTAGGCGCAAAATCACGTCGCGGGGGTGAGGCTCGGGCGCCGCCCGCGCCATGCGATTACAATTTTCGTCGATTTCGATCACGGCTTCGGCATCGCCAGCGGGTCCGATGCCTCGGGATGACCATGATTTGGGGTCTAGATCCGGGGGGCCGAGCAGGGCACGGGCAGGGCAGCACCAGTGGCGGCTCATATCCACGAGATGACGGACGACGAATTTGAGGGGCGGCTTCGCATCCTCGTGCGCATCGTTTCCGCCTGCACTCTGGGGCTCTGCTCCTTTGCTGCAGGTTTGTTGATCGGGGCCTTTGTTCTGTTTTGAGCAAGGCGATCCAGGCCAAAGCCGGGGAATGAGAGGCGCCGTCGAGCCTTCTTGATCTAGATCAACCGGTGTTCAATTCCGTGCTAGTCTTCTGCGGTGGGCCCAGGGGGATCACGGGGAACTCGCGTGACGCGTACAGTGAGGTCATCGCCGGCTTCGGAGGTGATGCTGGTCTCGACGTTGCCGGCGTTGCAGCTGATCTACGACACTGCCCCGATCGGGCTCGCCTGTCTGTCACCGGACTGCCGCTACCTGCTGATCAACCAGCGCCTGACCGAAATCTGCGGCATATCCGTCGAGGGCCATCTCGGGCATACGGTCAGGGATTGCGTGCCAGCTCTGGCGGAGTCCGTCGAGCAGATCGTCCGCTCGATTATGAAGACCGGCGAGCCCGTGATCGGCATCGAGGTGGCGGGGCAACGGGCCGACCAGGTCGAGGAGCGCTCCTGGGTCACCTATTGGCATCCGCTGCGGATGCCGGACGGCGAAATCGTCGCGGTCAACGTGGCGGCGGAGGAGATCACCGAGCGCAAGCGCGCCGAGCGGGAGATCCGCAGTGCCCGCGATGACGCGGAGACCGCGCTTCGTCATTTGCGCGATATCCAGAGCACTCTGATCGAGGCGGAAAAGCTGGCGGCGCTCGGGCGCATGGTCGCCGGTGTTGCGCACGAGATCAACACCCCGCTCGGCAGCAGCCTGACGGTCGCCTCGACGCTCCAGCGCAAGGCCGAGCAGTTTGCCGCGGAGGTCGCGCGAGGAAATCTCAAGCGTTCGACATTGACGGGCTTTCTGGAGCTGGTGGGCGATGCCTCGGCGCAGCTGGTCACCAATCTCGGCCGCGCCGCCGAACGGGTGCAGTCCTTCAAGCAGGTGGCGGCTGATCAGACCCAGTCACACCGGCGCAGCTTCGATGCTGGCGAGCTGACCGGCCAGGTTCTCTCCCAGTTCGAGCGGCAGCTGCGCACGCGCGACATCGCGCTTGGCCTGAGCTGCGAGCCACAGTTGGCCATGGACAGCTATCCCGGTCCGTTCGGTCAGGTGCTCACCAATCTCGCCGTCAACGCGATGACGCATGCTTTCTCCAGCGACGCAGGAGGGAAGATCGACGTCTCGCTGCGCGCGGCGGGCCACGGGCATATCGAGCTGCTGTTTGCGGACGACGGTTGCGGCATGGCGCCCGACGTGGAGCGGCGGGCCTTCGATCCCTTCTTCACCACACGGCGGCATGACGGCGCGAGCGGCCTTGGCCTGCACATCGTGCACAGCATCGTCGTCGATCGATTGGGCGGAGAGCTCCGGCTCGAAAGCAAGCTGGGCGAGGGCACGCGGTTTCAGCTGGTCCTGCCGAGAACGGCGCCCGGTCCGCGATCAATGGAGAGCTGATCGCGCCCCCGATCCGCGGCGTCCGGATTACTGTGTCGTGAACAGCACCGTCGCGATCGCGACGGAGAGGCTCACTGCCGATACGGTCGCCACGGTCGACAGCACGCCCATGCGCCTCAGCGCGATGGCGAACGCGATGATGATGGGTGTCGCGGTCATCAGGCCGATCTGTGCATCGCTCATGTCATCGCTCGCTGCTCCCCGGGAACCCTGAGCCGGTTCGTACCGCCACCCGGCCGGCCGGACGTTGCGTCGGCGCAAACAAGGCGCACCGGCGATCTCCCAGTTTGCTCTGCGACAATTTCCGAACTGGAAGGGTGAGCTAAAGGTGGCCGGTGTCCTGATCCGGAAAGACGATGTCGGCGGCCGATTGCGAACAACGGGAAACCGGCTGGGGAATTCTGGAAGATCTCCCCGGCGATCCCATGATCTGGGTGCTGATCTTCAGCGAGCTCGTCGCCTTCGGTCTGTTTCTCGGTGCCTTTACGGTCGCGCGCGCGATCCACCCCGCAGTGTTCGCGGCCGGGCAGGCGGCGCTTGATCCGGGTCTCGCCGGGCTGAATACCGTCGTACTCGTGACCAGCGGCTGGGCGGCGGCGCGAGCGACGCGGGCCGCACGGGCCAGCGAGACGCAGGCCTCGCGCCGCTGGCTCCTCGCCGCCATGGCGCTCGGCGGCCTCTTCATCGCGATCAAGCTCGCCGAATATGCCGAAGAGATCGGTCGCGGGATCGGCCTGGAGACCAGCCCGTTCTTCACGCTCTACTTCCTGCTGACCGGCTTCCATCTCCTGCACGTCTGCCTTGGCATCGTGATTCTCGCCGTGGTCTGCCGCCGCGCCGAGGCGTCCGGCGTCGAGACGGGAAGTGCGTTCTGGCACATGGTCGATCTGGTCTGGATCGTGATGTTCCCGATCCTCTATCTGGTAAGGTGACGATGCCCGATCGCCTGGACATCACCTGGATCGCGCTGATCGGCCTCGCGCTGGCGACCATCCTGCTGCCGCCGTTGATGCCAATACCACTGCTCGGCAACGCTTTATTGCTGATCTTCGCCGCCATCAAGGGCCGCCGGATTGCGCTCGACTTCATGGATCTTCGGGCGGCGCCGGCGCTTTGGCGCGGACTCGTGAGCGCATGGATCCTGATCGTGGCGGTGTTCGCCTGGCTCGCATCCGCCGTCGTTGCCCTGATCTGACGACGCCAACGCAGTGCTCATTGCGCCCCGACAAAGACCGGTCCGCCCCAATCGGCAAGATACAGCATCACTGCTTCTTCACGACTGGATTCACAACGGAAAGGACTGGCAATGGCTGAACGCCTGACCAAGTCGGCGGCCCGAAACGTCTTCTACGGCGGCTCGGCCTTTTTCTTCGCCATCTTCATCGGGCTGACGGCGCACAGCCACTATTACATGGCCACGACCTCGACGGACGCGACGACGCTGACATCGTCGGTCGCGCGCGGCAAGCATGTCTGGGAGAAGAACTCCTGCATCAACTGCCACACCCTGCTCGGCGAGGGCGCCTATTTCGCCCCTGAAGTCGGCAATGTCTGGGATCGTTGGGGTGGCAACGAGGACCCGGCCGCTGCGCGCGAGACGCTCAAGGCCTGGATGCAATCGCAGCCTTCGGGGGCGGAGGGCCGGCGGCAGATGCCGCAGTTCAACCTCACCGACCAGGAACTCAACGACCTCGCCGACTTCCTGCAATGGACCAGCAAGATCAAGCGTCAGGAGTGGCCGCCGAACAAGGCCGGCTGAACTCGCTGCATTCGTCTTTCAAGACAGAGAGAATCCGAGATGAAATATCAGACCCAGAAAGTCGCGATGCTGTATTTCTACGGCGCGCTGACCCTGTTCCTGGCCCAGGTCCTGTTTGGCCTCCTCGCCGGAACCATCTACGTCCTGCCCAACACGCTGTCGGTGCTGCTGCCGTTCAACATCGTCAGGATGATCCACACCAACGCGCTGATCGTGTGGTCGCTGATCGGTTTCATGGGCGCGACCTACTTCCTGCTTCCCGAGGAAACCGAGACCGAGCTTTACAGCCCGCTGCTGGCAAAGATCCAGTTCTGGATGTTCTTCGGCGCGGCGGGTGTGGCCGTGGTTGGCTATCTCTTCCACTACCACGAGGGCCGTGAGTTCCTCGAGCAGCCCTTCATCATCAAGGTCGGCATCGTCGTCGTCTGCCTGATGTTCCTGTTCAACGTCACCATGACGGCGCTGAAGGGCCGCAAGACCACGGTCACCAACATCCTGTTGTTCGGCCTGTGGGGCGTTGCGATCTTCTTCCTGTTCGCCTTCTACAATCCGGCCAACCTCGCCGTCGACAAGATGTACTGGTGGTACGTCGTCCATCTCTGGGTCGAAGGCGTCTGGGAGCTGATCATGGCCTCCGTGCTCGCCTATCTCATGATCAAGCTCAACGGCATCGATCGCGAGGTGGTCGAGAAGTGGCTCTATGTGATCATTGGCCTTGCGCTGTTCTCGGGGATTCTCGGCACCGGCCACCACTTCTACTGGATCGGCGCGCCCGGCTACTGGCAGTGGATCGGCTCGCTGTTCTCAACGCTCGAGGTCGCGCCGTTCTTCACCATGGTGATCTTCACGGTGCAGATGACCTGGAAGGCCGGCCGCAAGCATCCGAACCGCGCGGCGCTGCTGTGGTCGGTCGGCTGCTCGGTGATGGCGTTCCTCGGCGCCGGCGTCTGGGGCTTCCTGCACACGCTGTCCTCGGTGAACTACTACACCCACGGCACCCAGGTCACCGCTGCGCACGGCCATCTGGCCTTCTTCGGCGCCTATGTGATGCTCAATCTTTCCGTGATGGCCTACGCGATCCCGCAGATCAAGGGACGTGCGCCCTATAACCAGTGGCTCAGCATGACCAGCTTCTGGATCATGTGCACGGCGATGATGACCATGACTTTCGCGCTGACCTTTGCCGGCGTGATCCAGGTCCATCTCCAGCGCGTGCTCGGCCAGAGCTACATGGACGTGCAGGACCAGCTTGCCTTCTTCTATTGGGTGCGGCTCGGCTCCGGCGTGTTCGTCGCGATCTCTGCGCTGATGTTCGTCTGGGCGGTGCTGGTGCCGGGTCGCGAGAAGCCGGCAACCATTCCCGCCGCGCTGCAGCCGGCCGAGTAAACGCGACGGCGGCCGCGCATGTCGCGGCCGCCGTTCCCAATGATTTCCGGAGAATGACCATGACAGCAGCACTTCACGCCCTGGCGGCGCCCGCGCCTGAGTTACCGGCTTACGTTCCGAGCGGCAACGAATGCGCGCTGTTCGAGCACGCGTGGCGGCATCAGTTGCCGGTTCTCCTCAAAGGGCCGACCGGTTGCGGCAAGACGCGCTTCGTCGCCCACATGGCGGCGCGGCTGGGGTTGCCGCTTCACACTGTCGCCTGCCACGACGATCTCACCGCGGCGGATCTCACCGGCCGCTACCTGCTGAGAGGCGGCGACACCGTGTGGACCGACGGTCCTTTGACGCGCGCGGTGCGCGAAGGCGGCATCTGCTATCTCGACGAGGTGGTGGAGGCGCGCAAGGACGTCACGGTGGTGCTGCATCCGCTCACCGACGACCGCCGCATCCTGCCGCTGGAGCGCACCGGGGAGGAGCTGGCTGCGCCGAAGAGCTTCATGCTCGTGGTCTCCTACAATCCCGGTTACCAGACCCTGCTGAAGGCGCTGAAGCCGTCGACGCGGCAGCGCTTCGTCGCCATCGAATTCGGGTTCCTGCCGCTCGAGCAGGAGATCGCGGTGGTGGCGGCCGAGAGCGGGCTCGCGCCCGACTATGTCAGGCCGCTGGTACTGCTGGCCGGTCGGCTGCGAGCGCTGAAGGGACACGATCTGGAGGAGGGCGTCTCGACCCGTCTCGTCGTCTATTGCGCCACCCTGATTGCCGCCGGAGCCTCGATCGCCGATGCCGTGCTGGCCGGCATGATCGAGCCGCTAACCGATGACGCCGACGTCAAGGCAGCCCTGCTCGACGTCGCGCGCGCCGTGATCTCCTGAGGGTGATGCGATGCTCGATTTCCTCGAGCTTGAAGAGACGGTCGGCCGCGCCTGGCATCGTCTGGTCGGCGGCACGGCGAGCTATCCGGTTCATGCCGAGCATGCGGTGACGCTGTCGGAAGTTCGCAGCCGGATCGCGATCATGTTCCGCGCGCTTGGCGGCGAGACGGGCGTGCAGATCGCGAGCGCGGGGGCCCGCCGGGCGGGGCACCGGCTTGGATGGCGGCAGCGCATCGGGCTCGGCGATGAGCGCCTGGAGCAACCGGGGCGCGATGCCGCGACGATCTTCCTGCCGGACAGCATCGCGATCTTTGCCGATCGCGGGCTGAATGCTGCGCTGTACCGCTGGCTGGCCGCGTGGTTTGCTTTTGCACCGGTCGACGCAATCGCGGAGGCCGATCCGTTGCGGCGCGATCTGTTGATGCTGCGGCGGGCCAGCGAGATCGCGGTGCTTGTGCTGACGGAATGTCCCGGCCTTGCCGAAGATTACGCACGGCTGGCGGCGGAAACGGCCATGGCGCGGCCGCGCCGCCCGTTGCCGCACATCGAGCAGGACATGGAGCAGATCGTGCTCGCTCTGCTCGGCGCCGATACGCCGCCGGTGGGAAAGCTGTGGCCGGCGATGATGGGGACAGGGCCGCTGCCGGACAAGGCGCCGCCGGGCTATCATTCGATCCTGCCATGCCCGCTCTGGGGTGACTGCTGGACGCGCGAGCTCTCGCCCGCGCATGCGGCTGAGGACGAATGCGCACCGGGCGCAGAGGCCGCCGCGAAGGATGATCGCAAGCGCTTCGCCGCGCGCGAGCCCGAAGACGGCGCCAACCGCCGCGATCCCTTCGTGCTCAATCGGTTCGAGAAGATCCTCGCGATGGCCGAGATGGTCAATGTCGACCGCCCGGATGACGACAGCGAGGACGAGGATGCGCAGAAGGCCGCCGATGATCTCGAGGAGATCACGCTCAGCCGCCGCAGCGGCAAGCCGGCGAGCCGGCTCAAATTCGATCTCGACCTGCCGCCGGAAGCCCTCGATGCCTCGCGATTGAACGCGGACCTGACTTATCCCGAATGGGATTACCGCGGCAGCTGCTATCTGCCTGATCATTGCCGCGTGCTCGCGGGCGCCGCGTCCGAGCTGGGCGAGACCTGGGCGCCCGACGAGACGATGCGTCGCCACATCCGCCAGGTACGCCGCCGCTTCGAGATATTGCGGCCGCGCCACGAATTGATGCCCGCGCAAGCCGATGGTCATGATCTCGACCTCGACGCGCTTGTGCGTGCGCGCTGCGATCTCCGCGCCGGAAGTGGCGGAGGCGGTCTCGATCGCGTCCATGTGGCAATGCGACCGCGAGGGGACGATCTTGCCGTCACGTTGCTCGTCGACGTCTCGCTCTCGACGGACGCCTGGGTCGACGGCTATCGGGTGCTCGACGTCGAGAAGGAAGCGCTGCTCGTGCTTGCCCATGGGCTGGCGGCCTGCGGCGATCACCACAGCATCCTCACCTTCACCTCGCGCCGGCGTTCCTGGGTGCGGCTCGAAACCGTCAAGGCTTTCGGCGAGCCGATGAGCGGTGCGGTGGAACGCCGCATCGGCGCACTGAAGCCTGGCTATTACACGCGGATCGGCGCGGCGGTGCGCCACGCCTCGGCCGAGCTCGCGCGCCAGCCGCAGCGCAAGAAGCTGCTGCTCGTCCTCACCGACGGCAAGCCGAACGATGTCGATCATTATGAGGGACGGTTTGCGGTCGAAGACACGCGGAAAGCCGTGCAGGAGGCGCGCCGGCTCGGCATCGCGGTCTTCGGCGTGACGGTCGATGCTGCCGCGCAATCCTATTTCCCGACGCTGTTCGGCCGCAGCGGCTACGCCATCGTCGGCAATATCCGTCGATTGCCCGCAGCGCTGCCGGCGATCTATCGGCAAGTCGCCCATTGAACTAGAGAGGACCCGCCGCGCGTCTTCGCCGGTGAACTATTGCTCAAACATTGGGTATATGATCGAATAGCCGGATGGACCAAAGCCGGCAAAGGCCCGATCTTGTTATCTTCGACTGCGACGGCGTGCTCGTCGACAGCGAGCTGCTGAGCTGCCAGTGCCTGTCGGACGAGCTGTCCGGATTTGGGATATCGCTGACACTTGTAGAGGCGCTGGAACTCTTTCTCGGACGCAGCACCAGCGCGATCACGCAGCATTATCGTGAGCTCGGCCAGGCAGTGCCGGTCGACTTTCCCGTCCGGCTGAAGTCGCGGGTGCTGGCCGCCTTCGAGAAGGCGCTCCACCCGATTCCAGATATCGATACCGTGTTGTCCGGCCTGCGTGTGCCCAATTGCGTGGCCTCGTCGAGTGATCTCGACCGCGTCGCGCTGTCGCTGAGGGTGACCGGTCTCATGCCGCATTTCGGCGACCGGATCTACACGGCGCAGATGGTCACGCACGGCAAGCCCGCGCCGGATCTCTTTCTCCACGCGGCGGAGAAAATGGGCGCGCAGCCCGCGCGCACGCTGGTGATCGAGGACAGCGTCAGTGGCGTGCTGGCCGCGAAGGCGGCCGGCATGACCGTCTGGGGATTTGTCGGTGGCAGCCATTATCGCGGGCGCAACGGGCGGGCTATATTGTCCGAAGCCGGGGCCGATCGGGTCTTTGCGCAGATGAGCGATTTCTGGAAGGAGGCGTGACGCCTGCCATGGCCGCCGAGAACGACAAATCGAGACTCGACGATGCCGCGCGGGCCGGCTGGCTCTATTTCATAGCCGGTCACACCCAGGACGAGATCGCAAAGATGCTCCAGGTCTCGCGTGCCTCTGCGCAGCGGCTGGTCTCGCTGTGCCTCGCCGAGCGTCTCATCACCTTCCGGCTCGAGCATCCCATCGCCGCCTGCATGGAACTTGCTGCGCGGTTGAAGGAGCGGTTCAATCTGGTCCATTGCGAGGTTGTGCCGGCCGATCCGGCGGCGCCGCAGGCCACAGCGGGCATCGCCGAACGCTGCGCCAACCTGCTGGATTCGACGCTGCGCTCGGAAACGCCGGTCATCGTCGCGCTCGGCACGGGACGGGCGGTGCGCGCCGCCGTCGAGCGCGTCACGCCGATCGACCGGCCCAACCACCAGATCGTTTCGCTGGTCGGCAACATCTCCGCCGACGGCTCGGCGAGCTTCTACGATACCGTCGGCCGGCTCGCCGACCGCACCGGCGCGCGGCACTACCCGATGCCGCTGCCGTTCCTGATGTCGTCGGAGGACGAGCGCAACAAGATGGTGCGCATCGAGCCGATCGCAAAGGTGAAGGCGGTCGCGGTGAAGGCGGACTTGCGCCTCGTCGGCATCGGCCAGATGGACCAGAAGGCGCAGATCCATGTCGACGGATTCGTCACCCGCGACGAATTGTTCGAGATGATGCGGCAGGGGGCGATCGGCGAGATCACCGGCTGGGCCTATGATTCCAAGGGCCGCCTGCTCAAGGCCGGCACCAACAAGCGCCTCACCAGCATCCCGCCGGAAGTACCGGCCAAGACCACGACGATCGGCGCCGCGGTCGGTGCGGCCAAGGTGTCGGCGATCGCGGCCGCACTGAACGGGCACCTGATCAATGGCCTGATCACGGACGAGGCGACGGCAAGGGCGATTCTGGAACGGTAGGGGCGAGCTCGCCACTTGCTCCGCTGTCATCGTCCGCCTTGTGCGCAATTGCGCACTGGGGCGGACGATCCAGTACGCCGCGGCTTCACTTGGGGCAAACCAATAGACGACACGGAGTACTGGATGCCCCGCCGGAGCCTGTCATCGGGCTCGCCGAAGGCGAAGACCCGGTGGCGGGGCATGACAGCTTGGGCGGGGCTGCGACCTCTCATCCACTCCCGCACCGCAGCACTCATAAGTTGCGGGAACGCGCTCGCGACTGCTTGACAATCCCAGGCCTTGAGTTGAACATACGCTCAACGCGTGGGCATATGCTCAAAAGCGCGAGCCTTAGGGAGGTCACCGTGAAACACGTCCTCGGCGCCGTCTGCGGCGCGTCTTGCCTGCTGCTGGCCGTCCCCGCGATGGCCGAAACGACCCTGACGATCGCCACCGTCAACAACGGTGACATGATCCGCATGCAGGGGCTCACCAGCGAATTCACCAAGAAGAATCCAGACATCACCGTGAAATGGGTGACTCTGGAGGAGAACGTGCTGCGCCAGCGCGTCACCACCGACATCGCCACCAAGGGTGGTCAGTTCGACGTTTTGACCATCGGCACCTATGAGGTGCCGATCTGGGCCAAGAAGGGCTGGCTGGTGCCGCTTGCCAATCTCGGCGCCGATTACGACGTCGCCGACCTGCTGCCGAAGATCAAGGACGCCGTCTCGGTCGACGGCAAGCTCTATGCCGCGCCTTTCTATGGCGAGAGCTCGATGGTGATGTACCGCACCGATCTGTTCGAGAAGGCCGGCCTGAAAATGCCGGAGAAGCCGACCTGGGAATTCATCATCGACGCGGCCAAGAAGCTCACCGACAAGAGCGCGGGCGTGTACGGCATCTGCCTGCGCGGCAAGGCCGGCTGGGGCGAGAACATGGCCTTCCTTTCGGCCATGGCCAATTCCTACGGCGCGCGCTGGTTCGACGAGAAGTGGGAGCCGCAGTTCAACACGCCGGAATGGAAGACGACGCTCACGACCTACGTCAATCTGATGAAGGATGCCGGCCCTCCCGGCGCGAGCTCCAACGGCTTCAACGAGAACCTCGCGCTATTCAACGCCGGCAAGTGCGGCATGTGGATCGATGCCACAGTCGCGGCGTCCTTCGTCACCAATCCCAAGGACTCCAAGGTCGCCGACAAGGTCGGTTTTGCGCTCGCGCCCAACACGGGGCTCGGCAAGAACGCCAACTGGCTGTGGGCCTGGAATTTGGCGATCCCCGCCGGCTCCAAGAAGACGGAAGCGGCGGAGAAGTTCATCGCCTGGGCGACGAGCAAGGACTACACAAAACTCGTGGCGTCGAAGGAAGGCTGGGCCAACGTGCCGCCGGGCACGCGCACCTCGCTCTACCAGAACGAGGACTATCTGAAGGTCGCGCCGTTCGCGAAGCTGACGCTGGCTTCGATCGATGCTGCCGATCCGAACAAGCCCACCGTGAAACCGGTGCCTTACGTCGGCGTGCAATACGCGGCGATCCCCGAATTCCAGGGCATCGGCACGCAGGTGGGCCAGCAATTCTCCGCGGCGCTCGCGGGATCGATGACGGTCGATGCCGCGCTCACTGCGGCGCAGTCCGCCACCGAGCGCGAGATGAAGCGCGCCGGCTACATCAAGTGAATCCGAGCTCTCCCTGAGCTCAAACTTGCGGCCATCCACCACCCCAGCCCCGGATGGATGGCCGCCTTCTTCCCGCAAGCGGAGAAGTTAGGGATGGCAACCCGGCAGACGCAGCTTCTTGCGCGCTCGCTCCTGACGCCTGCGGTCGGGCTGCTCTTCATCTGGATGATCGTCCCGCTGGCGCTGACGATCTATTTCTCGACCCTGCATTACAGCCTGCTCGATCCCGGCTCGGAATCGTTCGTGGGCCTTGAGAACTTCCGCTACTTCCTCACCGATCCCGCCTTCCTCGCCTCGCTCCAGAACACGCTGGTGCTGGTCGGCTCGGTGCTCGCGCTGACCATCCTGCTCGGCATTCCGCTGGCGCTGCTGATGGACCAGCCCGTGATCGGGCGCAATTTCGTCCGGCTGATGGTGATCGCGCCGTTCTTCGTGATGCCGACGGTGAGCGCGCTGGTCTGGAAGAACCTGCTGATGCACCCGGTCTCCGGCCTGTTCGCCTGGCTCGCCTCGTTGTTCCACCTGACGCCGATCGACTGGTTCAACGACGTGCCGCTGTTTGCGGTGATCCTGATCGTCGCCTGGCAATGGCTGCCGTTCGCGACGCTGATCCTGCTCACCGCGCTGCAATCGCTCGACGAGGAGCAGAAGGAAGCCGCCGAGATGGACGGCGCCAGTGCCGTCTCGACCTTCATCTACATCACGCTGCCGCACCTGGCGCGTCCGATCACGGTGGTGATCCTGATCGAGACCATCTTCCTGCTCACCGTGTTCGCCGAGATCTTCGTCACCACCGGCGGAGGGCCGGGCCTGCAGACCACCAACATCGCCTTCCTGATCTATTCGCAGGCGCTGATCCAGTTCGACGTCGGCAGCGCCTCGGCGGGCGGGCTCGTGGCGGTGGTGATCGCCAACATCGTTGCCTTCTTTCTCGTCCGCATCGTCGGCCGCAATCTGGAGGCTTGAAGCATGGCGCGGATGGCGACGACAAGGCGGGTGGTGGTCTCGACGATCGGGGCGTGGTTCTTCGGCTTCCTGATTTTCTTCCCGATCCTCTGGATGGTGCTGGCGAGCTTCAAGACCGAGCTTGAGGCCTTCGCCGTGCCGCCGTCCTTCCTGTTCTTCCACTGGACCACGGAAAACTACGCGACCGTGCAGGAGCGCAGCGATTACTTCCATCACGCGATGAACTCGATCATCATCGCCGGCGGCTCGACTCTCATTGCGCTGCTGATCGCCATTCCCGCGGCGTGGTCGATGGCGTTCTCGCCGACCAAGCGCACCAAGGACATCCTGCTCTGGATGCTCTCGACCAAGATGATGCCGCCGGTTGGCGTGCTGGTGCCGATCTACCTGATCTTCAAGACCTTCGGCCTGCTCGATTCCCGCGTCGGCCTCGTCTTCATCCTGTGCCTCGGCAATCTGCCGATCGTGATCTGGATGCTGTTCACCTATTTCAAGGAGATCCCGCGCGACATCCTCGAAGCCGCGCGCATGGACGGCGCCACCATCGGCCGCGAGCTCGTCTATGTGCTGACGCCGATGGCGATCCCGGGGCTGGCCTCGACCTTGCTGCTGAATCTCATCCTCGCCTGGAACGAGGCGTTCTGGACGCTCAATCTGTCGACCTCGAACGCCGCGCCGCTCACGACCTTCATCGCCTCCTATTCGAGCCCGGAAGGGCTGTTCTGGGCCAAGCTGTCGGCGGCCTCGACGCTGGCGATCGCGCCCATTCTCGTCCTCGGTTGGTTCAGCCAGAAGCAGCTCGTGCGCGGGCTCACCTTTGGCGCGGTGAAGTAGAGGGGCTGCCATGGGTCAGATCACACTTCAGGGCGTGCAGAAATCCTTCGGCCCCGTGCACATCATCAAGGGCGCCGACCTCGAGATCGCCGATGGCTCCTTCGTGGTGTTCGTCGGGCCCTCGGGCTGCGGCAAGACCACGCTGCTGCGGCTGATCGCCGGGCTCGAAGACGTCTCCGGCGGCAAGATCCTGATCGATGGCAAGAACGTCGTCGACACGCCGCCCGCCAAGCGCGGGCTCTCCATGGTGTTCCAGTCCTACGCGCTCTATCCGCACATGAGCGTGCGCGGCAATATCGGTTTTGGCCTGAAGATGGCGGGCCTTTCCAGGGACGAAACCAACCGGAAGGTCGAGGCTGCTGCCGCGACGCTCAATCTCACGCCCTATCTCGACCGCAAGCCGCGCGAGCTGTCCGGCGGCCAGCGCCAGCGCGTCGCGATCGGCCGCGCCATCGTCCGCGAGCCCAAGGCGTTCCTGTTCGACGAGCCGCTGTCCAACCTCGACGCGGCGCTGCGCGTGCAGATGCGCATCGAGGTGACGCGGCTCCAGAAGCAGCTCGGCACCACCGCGATCTACGTCACCCACGACCAGGTCGAGGCCATGACCATGGCCGACAAGATCGTCGTGCTCAATGGCGGCAAGATCGAGCAATATGGCTCGCCGCTGGAGCTCTATGAGCGGCCCGCCAATCTCTTCGTCGCCGGCTTCATCGGCTCGCCCAAGATGAACTTCGTCACCGGCGAGCCGGCATTGCAGAAGGGCGCGGCGACGATCGGCGTGCGGCCGGAGCATCTCAAGATCGAGCGCGACGGTGCCGGCGGCTGGCAGGGAACGATTTCGGTGGCCGAGCACCTCGGTAGCGACACCTTCCTTTATGTCGATGCCGGACCACTCGGCATGCTGACGGCGCGCTACATCGGCGAGTTGAGCCTGCATGCCGGCGATCGCGTATCGCTGGTGCCGGACCCCGCACGCATTCACCGCTTCGACCAGAGCGGCAACGCGCTTCGAGGCTGACAAGAAACGGCAAGAAAACGGAAAGACCACCATGTACCTGGAAAAATTCAAGCTGAACGGCAAGACCGCGTTCATCACCGGCGGCGGGCAGGGCATCGGCCTCGGCTGCGCCGAGGCGCTGGCCGAAGCCGGCGCAAAGGTCATCATCGGCGACCGCGACAGCAAGGTCGCCAATGACGCGAAAGCCGACTTGAAGGCGAAGGGTTATGACATCGAGACCGCAATCATGGACGTCACCGACACCAAGCGCGTGGCGGAGGTCGCCAACGACCTCGTCGCCCGCCACGGCAAGGTCGACATCCTCGTCAACAATGCCGGCATTGCCCGCAGCGAGACGCCGGCCGAGACCGTCACCGACGAGCACTGGCTCAACGTCATCGACGTCAACCTCAACGGTACCTTCTGGTGCTGCCGCGAGTTCGGCAAGCACATGTTGAAGGCGAAGAGCGGCGCCATCGTCAATGTCGGCTCGATGTCCGGCTTCATCGTCAACAAGCCGCAGGAACAGTGCTTCTACAACGCCTCGAAGGCCGGTGTGCACCATCTCACAAAATCGCTTGCCGCTGAATGGGGCGCGCGCGGCATCCGCGTCAATGCGGTGGCGCCGACCTATATCGAGACGCCGCTCAATGCGTTCGTGAAGAGCAACGCCAAGATGTACGACGCCTGGATCGGTGGAACCCCGATGGCGCGGATGGGGCAGGTGGAGGAGATCGCCTCGGTCGTGCTGTTCCTCTCTTCCGAGGCCGCGAGCCTGATGACCGGCAGCATCGTGCTGGTGGATGGCGGCTACACTTGCTGGTAGGCTTGCGTCAAAACTGACGGAAAGCGACCGGGAGCGACAATGCCGCGAGCGTATATCGGCGTCGATGTGGGGACCACGAGCACGCGGGCAGGGGTGTTTGACGAGGCCGGCACCCTCCTTGCCACCGCCAAGCATCCAATCCGGATCTGGCACGAGGCGGGCGACATCGTCGAACAGTCGTCCTCGGACATCTGGGAGGCCTGCGCCAAATCGGTGCGCGCGGCGATGGCGGAAGCTGCCATCGCGCCTGACGGTGTCGGCGGCATCGGTTTCGACGCCACCTGTTCGCTGGTCGTCCTCGACCGGCAAGGTGAACCGGTCACCGTCAGCGCCTCCGGCGACAAGCAGCGCAACGTCATCGTCTGGATGGACCACCGTGCCACGGCCGAGGCGCGGCTGATCAACGAGACCGGTGATGCTGTGCTGCGCTATGTCGGCGGCTCGATCTCGCCCGAGATGGAGATGCCGAAACTGCTGTGGCTGAAGCGGCACATGCGTGCGAGCTTCGATGACGCCGGTCATTTCTTCGATCTGGCAGATTATCTGACCTGGCGTGCGACCGGCTCGCTCCAGCGCTCCACCTGCACGGTCACCTGCAAATGGAACTACCTCGCGCATGACGGCGGCGGTTGGAGCGCGCCGTTCTTCCAGCGCATTGGCCTATCGGATTTCGTCGCCGAGAATTACGCCCGCATCGGAACCGAGATCGTCGCGCCGGGCACGCGGCTCAGTGCCGGCCTCACCCGCGCAGCGGCGGCCGAGCTCGGCCTGTCGCCGGGCACACCGGTGGGCGCGTCCCTGATCGATGCGCATGCCGGCGGCATCGGCGCGATCGGCGGTCGCGACGGATCGGACGGCGCAACCGATGTTTCCGATCGTCTCGCCTACATCATGGGAACGTCGGCCTGCATCATGGCCACGACGAAGGAGCCGTGCTTCGTGCCGGGCGTGTGGGGCCCATATTATTCCGGCATGGTGCCGGATGTCTGGCTCAACGAGGGTGGCCAGTCGGCCGCGGGGGCAGCGATCGATCATCTGCTCAAGTCACATGCGGGCCATGCCGAAGCGAACGCGGCGGCGCGCAGCGAGGGCGTCGACCTCATCGAGTACCTCGAGCGGCGCATTATCGCGCGCGCCGGTGACGCCAGCCGTGCCGCGCTGCTCGCCCGCGACGTCCATGTGCTTCCCGAATTCATCGGCAACCGCTCGCCTTACGCCGACCCCGACACCCGCGCGGTGATCGCGGGCCTCGATCTCGACACCGACGTCAGTTCGATGGAGCGGCTGTTCGTCGCCGGCCTCTGCGGTCTCGCCTATGGGCTCGCCGAGGTGATCGAGGCCTTTGCCGCGCATGGCGTCCATTCCAGCATCATGATCATGGGCGGCGGCGCCAGCCGAAGCCCGCTGGTGCGGCAGATCATGGCGGACACCACGGGTCTCACCGTCGCGCTGCCGCAAACGAAAGAACCCGTGTTGCTGGGCGCCGCGATGCTTGGCGCGGTGGCCGGCGGCGCCTATGCCTCGATCGGCGAGACCATGGCAAAGATGTCCGCGCTGGGACGGAAGAGCGAGCCGACCGCGCCGGACATGGCCGCGTTTCATGTTCGCAAGCGCGATGTGTACAGGCTGCTGCGCGAGGTCGATCGCGGCAGCCGGGCGGCGATGCGCGACGTCGCCGGAGGTTGAAACGAATGCTGATATCTTGCGGCGATGCGCTGATCGATTTCGTGCCGACGCGGAACGCCGACGGGCGCGAAGCGGTGATGCCGGCGGTCGGCGGCTCCTGCCTCAACGTCGCGATCGGCATGGCGCGGCTGGGCGCGCCGACCGGCTTTGTCGGCGGCATCTCGACCGACCTGTTCGGGCGCATGATCGCAGATCACGCTGCCGCATCGCATGTCGAGCTCGGCCTCGCCACCCGCAGCGATCACCAGACCACGCTTGCCTTCGTCCGCATCGTCGCGGGCGAGTCGCATTACGCGTTCTACGATGCGGAGACCGCGACACGAAACTGGACCTATCGGCGCGGCACCATTCCGTTCGCGAATGTCGAGGCCGTCCATGTCGGCTCGACCACCCTGGTCAACGACCAGGGCGCGGCCGAGACGAAGGCGTTGATCACGGACGCGCGGGCCGCATCGACGATCTCCTTCGATCCGAACTGCCGGCCTAATCTGGTCAAGGACAAGCCGGCTTATCTGGCGCGGATCGCCGGGTTCGCTGCCTGCGCCGATCTCGTCAAGATGTCGGATGTGGACTTCGCGTATCTCTTCGGCGATGAGCCTTATCAGCAACGCGCGAAAGCGCTGCTGGGGCAGGGCGCGAGTCTCGTCGTCATCACCCGCGGCAACCATGGCGCCGTCGCCTGGCATGCGGGTGCAGGGCAGATCGAAGTCACCGCGCCGAAGGTGGAAGTTGCCGATACCATCGGCGCCGGTGACAGCTTTCAGGCGGCGCTGCTGTTCGCCCTGCACAAGCAGGGCCGCCTCGCCCGGCAAGCACTGAAGGGTATCACGGCCGACGAGCTCCGCCGCGCGCTGTCCTTTGCCGCCAACTGCGCCGGCCTGACCTGCACCCGTCCGGGCGCCGATCCGCCCTGGAGCCACGAGATCAGTTCGAGCCTGTAGCGCCGCCTCACATCCGTGCAACGGCCTTCTCGGCGCATTTGATGAAGGTTCCGATCAGTGGGCTTTGGGAATCCCGCCGCCAGCAGACCGCGATGTCGAGCGAGTCGGTGGCGTCGCGCAGCGGCCTGAACACGATGCCGCGCGGCGCGCCGAGCTGTGCGCAGGCCGGCAGGATGGCGAGGCCTTCGCCGGCCAGAACCAGGCTCATCGCCGAATGCACCGTCTCCACCCGGCTCGCGATCGGCATCACCACCTGGTGCCGGCGCAGCAGGGGGACCACGGCGGACGATGCGGGGCCATGGTCCGGATGAGGGAGCGCGATCAGCGGACGGCCGTGCAACCGGGCCATCGGCACGGAGCTCAGGCGGGCGAGTGGCGAGCGGGTCGGCATGGCGAGCATGAAGCGCTGCGCACCGATCCGCGCCACCTGGATCTCGGGATGGTTGATGGCCGGCATGCACAGCGCGACCGTGACGCTGCGATCGAGCACCCGGGCCTCGCGTGTCGAGGCGCTGAGCTCGGCGAATTCGAGGTCGACGCCGGGAACCGAGCGGCGCAGCTCGGGGATCAGGCGCGGCAGCACCGCGTTCGCCAGCACGAACATGTAGCCGACCGAGATCCGCCCGCGGCTCCCGGCCGCAACCGCACGCGCGGCTTCGATGCCGTCGGCCGCCAGCGCCAGCGCCTCGCCCGCGCGCGCCAGCAGGGCCTGGCCCGCCTCGGTCAGGTCCATGCCGCGCGTGCCGCGGCGGAACAGCGGGGCGCCGACCTCGGCTTCGAGCTTGCGGATCTGCACCGAAAGCGGCGGTTGCGCCATGCGCAGGCGCTCGGCGGCCTTGCCGACGCTGCGCGCCTCGGCGACGGCGACGAAGTAGCGGAGCCGGTGAAGATCCATTGGCATACCGAAAACGTATGGGTTGCTCACGAAAATCGTATTGGACGGCGAGTTAACAAAACTGTCATTCTCGCTGTCAATGTCTTTGGGCCAACGGCGGCCCGCTTCGGAGCGTGATGTGACGATGAACGGCGACCCCTGCCTGCTGTCCGCAACCGAGCTGCGCGGCCTCGTCGCGCAGAAGCGGATTTCTCCCGTCGAGGTCGTCAGCGCCGTGCTCGCGCGCGCCGAGGCGCTCCAGGGCGAATTGAACTGCTTCATCACGCTGTGCGGCGACGAGGCGATGGCGCAGGCGCGCGAGGCCGAGCGCAAGGTGATGGCCGGCGAGCCGCTCGGTCTGCTGCACGGGCTTCCCGTCACGGTCAAGGATATCGTCAACACCAGGGGCGTGAAGACCACCTTCGGCGCCGTTCCCTACAAGGACAATGTCCCCACGGAAGATGCCGTCGCGGTCGCAAGGCTGCGCGCGGAAGGTGCGATCCTGATCGGAAAGACCACGACGCCCGAGTTCGGCAGCAAATGCCTGACCGACTCGCCGCTGTTCGGCCGTACCCGCAATGCGTGGAGCGCGGAGCGTTCCTCCGGCGGCTCCAGCGGCGGCGCTGCGGTGGCCGTTGCGAGCGGCATCGCGCCGCTCGCGATTGCAACCGATGGCGGCGGCTCGACGCGAATTCCCGCTGCCTGCAACGGCGTGGTCGGCTTGAAGCAGAGCAACGGCGTGATCGCGCACAGCCAGGCGCTCGATGCCTTCGGCAACCAGACCTATGTCACGCCGACGACGCGCACCGTCGCCGACACCGCGCTGATGATGCAGGCGATGGCCGGCGAGGATGCCTGCGATCCCTGGTCGATCGGCGTGCCCGTGCCTGATTTCATCGAGACGGCCACGCCGCGCGGCGATCTGCGCGGGCAGAAGATCCTGTATTGCCTGTCGCCGCCCGGACGCCCGGTGTCTTCAGATGTCGCAGCCAGCTTCAAGGCGAGCCTCGACCGGCTCGCGAGCCTCGGTGCCGAGCTCGAAGAGTTCTCCGGCGAGGGATTTGACATCGAGCCGATCTGGCGCGCCATCAACCACACTGTCTGGCGCACGCGCTTTG
Organism: Bradyrhizobium sp. CCGB20; assembly: GCF_024199855.1. Classification (NCBI taxonomy): domain Bacteria; kingdom Pseudomonadati; phylum Pseudomonadota; class Alphaproteobacteria; order Hyphomicrobiales; family Nitrobacteraceae; genus Bradyrhizobium; species Bradyrhizobium sp. CCGB20. The sequence continues at coordinate 3,265,941 of NZ_JANADN010000001.1, forward strand.
CAAAACTCGCGGCCGCGCACAAGGACGAGCTGAGCGAGGCCTTCCTCAAGCAGCTTGCGCTCGCCACCGAGGTCAGCGGCGTCGCCTATCAGGAGGCGATGTTCGCGCGCACCGCGCTGTTCCGCCGCGTGCAATCCCTGCTTGCGCGCGGGCACCTGTTGGCGATGCCGACCCTCACCCGCACCGCGCTGCCGATCGACCAGGACCTGTTCGGCACCATCGAGATCGACGGCAAGCACTTCGACAGCGTCCGGCCGCACTGGTTCCCCTGGACCATGCCGTTCAACATGACCGGACACCCCGCGATCAGTCTTCCCTGCGGCTTCGGCCGCGACGGCCTGCCGATCGGGCTTCAGCTCGTCGGCCGCTTCCGCACCGATGCGGACTTGCTGCGCGTCAGCGCGCTGTTCGAAGCCTCGCACGATCTCCTGTCCCGCCGGCCCGGCTGAGGTGAGGCACATGCCGCAAAGGACTTGCCTCCGGCGCCCGGACATGTTGATCGTGCCGCGGGTAGGCCGTGAATTCGAGCGCGCATGAGCGTATTTGTCCTCCGACGTCTGTTGACCTTGCTGGCGACGCTGGTCGGCGCATCCGTGATCATTTTCCTGGTGCTGGATGCCTTGCCCGGCAACGCCGCGCAGATGCTGATGGGCGCCGATGCGTCGGCGGATGCGGTGCGGGCGCTCACCGTCAAGCTCGGGCTCGACCAGCCGCTGGCGGTTCGCTATTTGCAATGGATCAAGGGCCTCCTCGTCGGCGACCTCGGCAACTCCTATGTCTACGGCACGCCGGTCGCCGGCCTGATCGCGGAGCGGCTGGTCCTGACCATTCCGCTCGCGATCATGTCGATGACGATCACGGTGACGCTGGCGCTCTCGGCCGGCATCTACACGGCCGCCAATCACAACAAGCTCGGCGATGTCGGCGTGATGTCGTTGACGCAAGTGGGTATCGCGCTGCCGAACTTCTGGTTCGCGATCCTCCTGGTACTGCTGTTCTCGGTGCGGCTGCAATGGCTCTCCGCCGGCGGGTTTCCCGGCTGGGAGGACGGCATCTGGCTCGGCATCAAGTCGCTGTTGCTGCCGGCGATCTCGCTCGCTGTGGTGCAGGCTGCGATCCTAGCGCGCGTCACGCGCTCGGCGGTTCTGGAAGTGCTGCGCGAGGACTTCGTCCGCACGGCGCGCGCGAAGGGGCTCGGCAAGCGCGAGGTGCTGTGGAGCCACGTGCTGCGCAACGCCATGATCCCCGTGATGACAGTGATGGGGCTGCAATTCGCCAATCTGCTCGCCGGCACCATCGTGATCGAGAACGTGTTCTACCTTCCCGGCCTCGGCCGGCTGATCTTCCAGTCGATAGCCAACCGCGACCTGATCGTAGTGCGCAACTGCGTGATGCTGCTGGCCACCATGGTCGTCATCGTCAATTTCGTGGTCGACGTGCTCTATGCCTTCATCGATCCCCGCATCAAGGTCCACGATTTGTGAGCGCGCCACTGACCACTTCGGTTGACGCCCCGGGTGCAGCGCGCCGCGTGCCGGCCCGCACCTTCTGGGGCCGCGCGCTGCGTCACCGCAGCTTTGTGCTCGGCGGGGCGTTGAGCCTGCTGGTGCTCGCCTCGGCGCTGCTCTCGCTGGTGTGGACGCCGTATTCGCCCTACGAGATCGACATCGCCTCGAAGCTCCGGCCGCCCTCGGCGGCGCACTGGCTCGGCACCGATTCCTTCGGACGCGACATCGTCTCGCTGCTGCTCGCGGGCGCGCGCTCGACCATTCTGGTCGGCATCATCGCCGTGAGCATCGGTCTCACCTTCGGTGTCTGCCTTGGCCTGGTCGCGTCGGCGAAACGCGGCTGGACCGAAGAGATCATCATGCGCTTCTCCGATTTCACCTTCGCCTTTCCGGCCGTGCTGTCCGCGATCATGCTCGCCGCGGTCGTGGGGCCGGGCATGGTGACCTCGATCGTCGCGATCGGCATCTTCCAGATCCCGACGCTGACACGGTTGACGCGCGGCTCGGCCAACGCGATCTGGGCGCGCGAATTCGTGCTGGCGGCGCGCGCCTCGGGGAAGGGCGCCTTCCGCATCACTATCGAGCATGTCCTGCCCAACATCCTGTCGATCCTGATCGTGCAGGTCACCATCCGGTTCGCGCTCGCCATTCTCGCCGAAGCCGCGCTGTCCTATCTCGGCCTCGGCACGCAGCCTCCGCAGCCGTCCTGGGGGCGCATGCTGAACGATGCGCAGACGCTGCTGTTCCAGTCGCCGATGCTCGCGGTCTATCCGGGCGCGGCGATCGCGATCGCGGTGCTCGGGCTCAATCTGCTTGGCGACGGATTGCGCGATCTGCTCGATCCGCGCCTGGCGCGGGAGCGGTGACGATGGGCAAGCACTCAACCATGCCGCTGATCGAGGTCGCCAATCTCGGCGTGCGTCTCAACACCAGCCGCGGGCCGGCGCAGGCGGTGCGCGGCGTCAGTTTTGCGCTGAAGCGCGGCGAGACGCTTGGGCTTGTCGGCGAATCCGGCTGCGGCAAGTCGGTGACGGCGCTGTCGCTGATGGGGCTGCTGCCGGACAGCGCGGTCGTCACCGGCAGCATCAAGCTGGACGGCAGCGAGCTCGCCGGGCTGTCCGATGCGGAATATTGCCGGCTGCGCGGCAACCGTATCAGCATGATCTTCCAGGAGCCGATGACCGCGCTCAACCCGATGCACACGATCGGCCACCAGGTCGCCGAGCCGCTGCGGCGTCACAAGAAATATTCCGCGGCGCAGGCGCGGCGCGAAGCGATCGCCTTGCTCGACCGCGTCGGACTGCCGGATCCGGCGAGGCGCATCGATGCCTATCCGCACCAGTTCTCCGGCGGTCAGCGCCAGCGCGTCACCATCGCCATGGCGCTCGCCTGCGAGCCCGACCTTCTGATCGCGGACGAGCCGACCACCGCGCTGGACGTCACCATCCAGGGCCAGATCCTCGACCTCATCGCCGATCTCGTCGAGGAGCGCGGCATGTCGATGATCCTGATCTCGCACGATCTCGGCGTCATCGCCGAGAACGTGCAGCGCATGATGGTGATGTATGGCGGCACGGTCGTCGAGAGCGGACCGACCGACGAGGTGTTCCGCCGCATGGGACATCCTTACACGCAGGGCCTGTTCCGCGCCCGGCCGAAGCTCGGCGCCCGCAAGGGGACCCGGTTGACGACGATCTCGGGCACAGTGCCCGAGCTCGCCGATTTGCCTTCCGGCTGCACCTTTGCCGATCGGTGTCCGCTCGTGATCGAGCCGTGTCGTGTCGCGCTTCCACCGATGGTTGACGTCGGCCCCGGCCATTTCGTTCGTTGCATCAGGACCGATGTCTCGATGGCCGAACGCGTCGGAGCGCTGCCCGCATGAGCACCGCGCCGCTTCTCGATGTGAGGGATCTCGAGCAGCGCTACACGCTGCCGCGCGAAAGCCTGTTCCGTCCGCCGGGGCAGGTGCGCGCGCTCAACGGCGTCAGCGTGCAGGTCCATGCCGGCAAGAGCCTCGGCGTCGTCGGCGAGTCCGGTTCGGGCAAGTCGACCTTCGCGCGGGTGGTGATGGCGCTGGAGCGGCCGACCTCGGGGCAGGTCGCGCTGCTCGGGCGCGACCTCAATCGCATCTCCGCCGACGAATTGCGCCGCGCTCGCCGCGATTTCCAGATGGTGTTCCAGGACCCTTACGGCTCGCTCGATCCGCGCCAGACCATCGCGCGCATCGTCGCCGAGCCGCTCACCGTGCTGGAAGACGCCGACCGCACCACGTTCCGCTCACGCGTCTCGGCGGTGCTGCGCCAGGTCGGCTTGCGCGAAGCGGACATGGACAAATATCCGCACGAGTTTTCCGGCGGCCAGCGCCAGCGTATCGCGATCGCGCGCGCGCTGATCACCCAGCCGAAGCTCATCGTCGCCGACGAGCCGGTCTCCGCGCTCGACGTCTCCGTGCAGGCGCAGGTGCTGAACCTGATGCAGGACCTCCAGGAGCAGTTCGGCCTCAGCTACATCCTGATCAGCCATGACCTCGCGGTGGTCGATTATCTCTGCGACGAGGTCGCCGTGATGTATCTCGGCCGGATCGTCGAGCAGGGGCGGCCGGAGGACCTGTTCGAGCACTGTGCCCATCCCTATACGCGGGCCCTGCTGGACGCGGTGCCGCGGGCGCGGGCCGGCGGCGGCCGGCGGCGGCGCGGGGCCCAGGCGATCGCCTCGCAATCGGCGGCGGCAAGCGGATGCCCCTATGTCGCACGCTGTCCGCTCGCCGACCAGCATTGCCGCGAGGTTCCGCCCTTGCTACGCAAGGTGGGTGAGAGCCATCTCGCCGCCTGCCACAAGGCGGAGGCCGTGATGGCGTTGCCGCAGGCGGCCATGGAAGGTTAGTGTCCGCAACAGAATTGGCGTAGGCTGGGACAAGAGAAGGCCGGGGAGTTACGCATGTTCAAAAAACTATCGATCGTCGCCTTTGCCGCAGCGCTTGCCGCGGCGCCTTTGCCGGTGCTGGCGCAGAGCAAGAAGGACAGCGTCGTCATGGCGATGGCGCTGGAGCCGCCGGGGCTCGATCCGACCAACGCCGCTGCCGCCGCGATCGCCGAGGTCACGCTCTACAACATCTATGAGACCCTGACCAAGATCAACGAGGACGGCTCCGTCTCGCCGCTGCTAGCCGAGAGCTGGACGGCCTCTCCGGACCTGAAGACCTATACGTTCAAGCTGCGCAAGGGCGTCAAATTCCAGAACGGCGAGCCGTTCGATTCCGCCGCGGTGAAGTTCTCGTTCGAGCGCAACGCGGCGCCCACCAGCACCAACAAGGACAAGAGCCTGTACCAGGCCTTCGAGAAGGTCGAGACGCCCGACGCCGACACCGTCGTGATCACGGTGAAATATTCCGAGCCGAACCTGCCGTTCCTCCTCGGACAGGCGGGCGGCTCGATCGTCGAGCCGAAGAGCGCAGCCACCAATGGCACGCAGCCGGTCGGCACCGGGCCCTATCAGTTGGGCGCCTGGGCCAAGGGCTCCTCGATCACGCTGAACAAGTGGGCCGACTATCGCAACGCTGCCGCGATCAAGCTGTCGAAGGTGACGATCCGCTTCATCTCCGATCCGGCGGCGCAGACCGCGGCGCTGCTCTCGGGTGACGTCGATGCGTTTCCGCGTGTTGCGGCAGCGCGGGCGATCGCACAGTTCAAGGCCGATCCGCGCTTCAACGTGATGATCGGGGGCTCCCGCGCCAAGACCATTGTCGCGATCAACGAGCGCAAGAAGCCGCTGGACGACGTCCGTGTCCGCCGTGCCATTCTCGCCGCGATCGACCGCAAGGCGATGATCGACGGCGCGGCTGACGGCTTCGGCACACCGATCGGCAGCTTCTACGTGCCGGGCGCGCTCGGCTATGTCGACACGACGGGGATCAACCCTTACGACCCCGAGAAGGCGAAGAAGCTGCTGGCGGAAGCCGGTGTCACCACGCCGCTCGAGCTGTCGCTCAAGCTGCCGCCGCCGTCCTATGCGCGGCAGGGCGGCGAGATCGTCGCGGCCCAGCTCGCCAAGGTCGGCATCGTCGCCAAGATCGAGAACGTCGAATGGGCGCAGTGGCTGTCGCAGGTGTTCGCCGGCAACGGTCCGCACAATTTTGACCTCACCATCGTGAGCCATGTCGAGCCGTTCGACCTCGTCAAGATCACCGAGCCGGACTACTATCTCGGCTACAACAACGAGGCCTTCAACGCGCTCTACAAGCAGATCGTCTCCACGCCGGACGAGGCCGCCCGCGCAAAACTGCTCGGCGATGCCCAGCGCATGCTGGCCACCGACGCCGTCTCCGCCTACCTCTACCAGCCGCAGCTGATCACCATCACAGCCAAGAAGCTGAAGGGCGTCTGGAAGGACGTGCCGCAATACGAGAACGATTTCTCGACGTGGTCCTGGGAGTAGGGATCGCGTCATCGCGGCGACCGTTGCTGTGCCCTCTCCCCTTGTGGGAGAGGGCAGCTCCGCTCATGGACACGACGCATGGGTGAGGGGTATGCCTCCGCGTATGACCTTCTCTGACGCTTGAGCAGCCTTATCCGCGGATAGAGACGCCTCATCCGGCGCTTCGCGCCACCTTCTCCCACAAGGGGAGAAGGAAGAGCGCTCCAGAACAAAAACCTGAAAAACAACCCCATGCACAGTAGATGGGGTTAGTCATTTCAATGGCTTGCGCGGGTCGTTCGATGGCCTGCAGCCAGCCGGCGGTGTCGTTGACCCGTCGGGCAAAACACTGGCAATATATCATCATCGCGGCCTCATGGTTCGGGACGCGCCGTCAGGCGAGGCACGCCATGAAGAAGCCATCCCGTCGCGATGCCGGCATCGCCGCGGCTGCCGCCAGCGCCGAGGCACCAACCAATCAGAAGCTCGACCATGCGCCGATGAGCGATATCGCTCATGCCCTGGCCAGTGGGCGGGTTACGGCCTCGGCGCTGACCAAAAATTATCTCGCGCGCATTGAGGCCTACGACCGTGACGGGCCCACGCTCAACTCCGTGCGCGCGCTCAATCCCGATGCGCTCGCGATCGCGGGCAAGCTTGACAGCACGAGGCCTTCAACCAGGCAGCCGCTGGCCGGCATACCGATCCTGGTGAAGGACAACATCGCGACGGGCGACAAGCAGCCGACAACGGCGGGCTCGCTGGCGCTGGAGGGCGCACGGGCCAGGGACGACTCCACCGTCGTCAAGCTGCTGCGCGAGGCGGGGGCGGTGATCCTGGGCAAGGCGAACCTGACGGAGTTCGCCAACATGCTCGCGATCGACATGCCCTCGGGCTACTCATCGCTCGGCGGTCAGGTGAAGAACCCTTACGCGCCGGCGTTGATGGACGATCATGGCCATCCGGCGGTGTCCCCGGGGGGCTCGAGCTCGGGGTCTGCGGTCGCTGTGGCCGCGGATCTGTGTGCGGCCTCGATCGGCACCGAGACCTCGGGCTCGCTGCTGTTCCCCGCCAGCCAGAACGGCCTCGTCACCGTCAAACCGACCGTCGGGCTGATCAGCCGCGCTGGCATTGTGCCGATCGCGCACAGCTTGGACACCGCAGGGCCGATGACGCGCACGGTACGTGATGCGGCGCTACTCCTCAACGTACTGGCGGCGAAGGACCCGCGCGATCCGGCGACAGAGCCGCTGCGGCGGCCAGCCGATTACACCGCCGACTTCACGTCCGATGCGATGAAGGGCGCGCGCATCGGTGTGCCGAGCGACGCCGCCGACCCGCTGAACGATCCCTACTTCGGCAAGCTGCCACCCAAATCGGCGAAGGTGATGGCGGAGGCGATCAAGGTGCTGGAGGATCTGGGCGCCGTGATCGTGCGCGCCAGCATGCCGACAGCCGGCTGGATGAGCGGACCAGGTACGATCATGGCGGTGCTCAACCGCAATCCGCTGAGCGGCAACAAAGGCAATCCGGTCGTGCAGCGGATCGTTTTCCTCTACGAGCTCAAGCGCGATCTCAACCTCTACCTGAAGGACTGGGCGACCAACACCGCCATCAAGACCATCGCCGACATCGTGGCCTTCAACGCGGCGAACGCGGAGAAGGCGCTGCGTTTCGGCCAGGACCTGTTCCTCGCCGCCGACCTCACCCGAGGCGACTTGCGCGAGCGCGAGTACAAGTCGGCGCTTGCCATGGACCTGCTCAGCGCCAGGACCCGCGGCATGGATGCGTACATGACCCAGCACAAGCTCGATGCCGTGCTATTCCCCGGCAGCGGAGGCGCCGCGATCGCCGCCAGGGCAGGCTATCCCAGCGTCATGGTGCCGGGCGGCTTCATCTCGGGAGCTGACGACAAGGACACGCCCGACTATCCGCTCGGCATCACCTTCGCGGGCCGTGCCTGGAGCGAGCACAACCTGCTGCGTCTGGCCTATGCCTACGAGCAGGCCTCCAATATGCGCAAGCCGCCGCCGGGTTTGCCTGGCCTGTAGCATTCACAGGTCTCCTCGCACGGTGAGTAACGCTTAGGGTCTCTACAATTGGTCCATTCAGGACTTGCATTGGGAGACCGCGTCTGGCTGGCTCCTGGTCACCCGCAGCCAAATCGGAACTTTCCATGATCCATTTCGACACCTTGCTGACCTACATTGCGGTGGTTCTCGGTCTCTTCCTCATTCCAGGTCCCGCCGTCCTCTTGGTGCTCGCGCGCTCGTCTGCAGGCGGACATCGCGTCGGAATAGCCACCGGTCTCGGCATCGCCACCGGTGACATGCTTCACACGGCGATGGCAACGCTCGGATTATCGGCGGTGCTGATGACGTCCGCTCTTGCCTTCAGCCTGGTGAAATATGCCGGTGCCGCCTACCTCATATATCTCGGCATCCGCACGTTGATGGAACGAGGCGAAGATCTCAAATTGGCGCGGTCGCGTCTGGTCGATGCGCCGCTCGCCTTCCGGCAGGCCGTTCTTGCCGAAGTGCTGAACCCGAAAACGGCGCTCTTCTTCCTGGCCTTCCTGCCCCAGTTCGTGCATCCCGAGCGAGGCTCCGTCGTCGCGCAGCTTGCGGTTCTCGGTCTCGTCTTCGTGATCATGAGCGCGATCTACACGGCGGTGATCGCTCTCGCCGCCGGACAGGTCGCGGGCTGGCTCGGCCGTCACCGCAGCATCGGTCGCTGGCAAGGCCGCGTCGTCGGAGCGATCTACCTGGGTCTCGGTGTTCGCATGGCCTTGCAGCAGAGGTAGTCCGATCGATGAATGGCCTCGCTGCATTCCACGCCCCGGCGTAACAGAGGACGCCATCAATCGAGCGGGCTTGGGCCGCACCGACATTGAACGTTTGGAACCCTCATGCGTTAGCTCGGCGCAGGATGGCCGCATGCCGTGCGATCCGGCGCGAAGCCATGCGGAGTTCGGTTCTTGCTCAAATTGTACAGGTGGCCGTCCGACGATTGGCAGGGCATCGGCGCGGAAATGCCCTCGGAGATCATCTGGGCTGACCTGCTGAACGCGACCGCTGAGGAAAAGCAGTTCGTCGAGCGATTGCTGAAGATACGCATCCCGTCCGAGGAGTCGCTCAGCGAGATCGAGGCATCGAGCCGACTGATCTTCGATCATGGCACGCTCTATCTCGGCTCGCCCGCGGTCCGGCTCAACGAGGACAACGAGGCCGAGATCACGCCGGTCGGCTTCGTCATCGGCCCGCATGTGCTGGTGACGGTGCGCTTTGCGGAGCTGCCGATCTTCGACCAGATCAGCAAGCGTGTCGGCTCCGATGACAGCCTCGAGAACGGCATGTGCGTGTTCACCAGCCTGCTCGAAGCGATGATCGACCGCGGCGCCGATACTCTGGAGCATCTCGCCGCGAGGGTCGACACGCTCTCGCGAGGTGTGTTCAAAGGCGGACTGGTTCGCTCGAGAAGGCCGGTCCGCTCCAGCCGCAGGATGCGCGAGGCGCTGGAGAATATCGGCGAACTGGCCGACCGGCTGGCCAAGGCGCGAGACGTCCTGCTCGGGGTCGGGCGAATTGCGTCATTTGCCGGCGATGTGGGCGGCGAGTGGATCACGGAGGCGTCGAAGAAGCGCCTCCATGCCGTGTCGAAGGATGTCGCCTCGCTCAGCGACTACGAGACGCGATTGACGGACAAGATCCAGCTTCTGCTCGACGCGGTGCTCGGCTTCATCAACATCCAGCAGAACGAGCTGTTCAAGATCCTGACCATCGTCTCCGTCGTCGGCGTGCCGCCGACGATCCTGGTCGGCGTCTGGGGCATGAACTTCAAGAACATGCCGGAGCTGAGCTGGACCTTCGGCTATCCATTGGCACTTCTCGCTATCATCGCCAGCGGCTTGCTGCCGCTGATCTGGTTCAGGCGGCGCGGCTGGTTCGAGTGATGGAAGCGGCGCACCGTTCGTGAACGATGCGCCGCCCGTCGGTTCATGCTGCCTTCGCGTCGACGTTGCCGATCCAGTTGCGGGCCAGCGTGACGTCGGCCTGCGACAATTGATGGCCTGCCGGCAGCACCTTGTGGTCGACACGCGCTCCCGATTCCGACAGCAGCGCCGCAAGCCGCGCCGAATTGCTCGCAGGCACGATCGGATCAGCCTGCCCGGACAGGAGCAGAACAGGCTTGCCGCCGAGTTCCGCCTTCGATGCGTCCGACAGCGGCACCATGGCGCGCAGCAGGATTGCGCCTGTAAGCGCCTCCGGCTTCAGCAGCAACAACGCGGCCGCGATGTTGGCGCCGTTGGAGAAGCCGACCGCGACCGGTGCGGCGATGCCGTATCGTTGCTGCGCCTCCGCGACGAAGTCGCCGAGCTCGAGCGCGCGCTTGCGTACGTCGTCCTCGTCGAACACGCCTTCCGCAAGACGGCGGAAGAAGCGCGGCATGCCGTGCTCGAGCACGCGGCCGCGCGGCGAGAGCAGGGCGGAGCCGGGCGAGATCATCTTGCCGAGCCCGAGCAGGTCGTTCTCGTCACCGCCGGTGCCGTGCAACAGCAGGAGCGGAGGGGAGCCCGCGTCGCGCGCGGGCTCGTAACGATGGATGAATGTGCTTTCGGTCATGACGCGCTCTCTTCGAGGCTCGGCAATACGCCCTCGATCTGCTTGCGCTGCGCTTCGAGGAAGCTCGGCAGCTTGAGGTCACGCCCCAGCGTCGCGACGGGCTCGTCGACGGCGAAGCCTGGAATGTCGGTCGCGATCTCGAACAGCACGCCGCCGGGCTCGCGGAAATAGATCGAGCGGAAGTAGTTGCGGTCCCTTTGCTCGGTCGGATGCAGGCCGTGATTGCTCACGAGCCTCTCGGCCATCTTGCCCTGCTCGGCATCGTCGGCCGCGCGGAAGGCGATGTGATGCACCGAGCCGCCGCCCTGATGCCCACGCAGAAAGCCCTTGGCCTCGTAGATATCGACGACGCTGCCTTCGACATCGCCCGGCGCTTTGAAGCGGATCACGGAGCCTTCGCGCCCGGTCTCCTTGAAGCCGAACACGTCGGTGAGGACGGCAGCCGTCTTCGCCGCGCTGTCGAGCAGCAAGGTCACGCCGTGGAAGCCGCGGATCGCGTGCTCGGCCGGGACGTCGCCATTGCTCCAGCCGGGCTCGTTCTCGGCGCCGGGGATGCCGACGAGGGCGAGCGCCATGCCATCAGGGTCGGTGAACGGCAGGACGGATTCGCCGAAGCGCTTCTCGAGCGCTTCATAGGCGATGCCCTTCTCGGTGAAGCGCTGCGTCCAGTAGCCGAGCGAGCGCTGCGGCACGCGGAAGGCGGTCTGATGGGTCTCGCCGACGCCGCGGCGCCCGGCCGGCACGCCGGCCCACGGGAAGAAGGTCAGGATGGTGCCGGGGCGGCCGGTCTCGTCGCCGTAATAGAAGTGATAGGTGCCGGGATCGTCGAAATTGACCGTCTTCTTGACGAAGCGCAGGCCGAGATCACGGGTGTAGAAGCCGAAATTGCGGATGGGGTCGCCGGCGATCGCGGTGACATGATGCAGTCCAGACATTGTCGTCCTCCAGAATTCGGGGAGCGGTCTTGCTCTGGCCGGAAATATCGTTCCGCTTTGGATTGGAGACAATCCATGCAAATATGACGTCTATGTCTACGATTTGGAAACAATCGCCGGGGCCGGCCCTTGGATAAGGTCGCCAGCCTCCGGGCCTTCGTGAAGGTGGTCGAAAGCGGCAGCTTTGCCGAAGCGGGCCGGCAGTTGCGGCTGTCGCGCTCGGCGATCAGCAAATACATCGCCGACCTCGAGGAGAGCCTCGGCGTCCAGCTGCTGAACCGGACCACCCGGCACGCCAGCCCGACCGAGAACGGCCAGCGCTATTTCGAGCGGGCGGTCGTGATCCTCTCGGAGATCGAGGCCGCCGACCAGGCGGTGACGCAGGCCCAGTCGGCGCCGCGCGGCCTGCTGCGCGTCAACGCGCCGATGTCGTTCGGCACGATGCGGTTGGGGCCGGTGCTCGCCGATTTCATGGCGCGCTATGGCGAGCTCCAGCTCCAGATCGTGCTCAGCGACGATCTGCTCGATCCCGTCCAGGACGGCTTCGACGTGACGCTGCGGATCGCGGAACTGGAATCCTCCAGCCTGATCGCGCGGAAAATCATGCCGGTGGCGCGCATGATCTGCGCCGCGCCGGATTATCTTTCGCGTCACGGCACGCCAAAACATCCGCAGGATCTGCGCGAGCATACCTCGCTGACCTACGGCTTCCTGCTCACCGGCAATCAGTGGAAGCTTACAGGCAGCGACGGCGATCACTGGATCCAGCCGGCCTGGTCGCTCTGCGTCAACAATGCCGAAGTGCTGCGCGACGCCGCGATCAAGGGCAGGGGGCTGGCGCTGCTGCCTGAGTTCATCGCTGCCGATGCTTTGCGGAAAGGTGAGCTGCAGACCGTGCTGGACGACTATTCCGCGCCGCCGCTCGCGCTCTATGCGGTCTATCCGCCGACGCGGCATCTGTCGGTGAAGGTGCGGCTGTTCATTGATTTTCTGGTGGAGCGGTTTGGCTAGGGTATGAAAGAGGCCCCAACTGAGGACGGCAGCAGGCTACATGGCAACGCTGATTCATGAGGTTTGGATGGGTGCAAACGGTTTGCCTTGTAGTTCCAGCGGGTTCGCGCGATCCGCCACGTCAAAGCTCGCGTCGCTAAGCGGATGTTATGCTCGGACGTTCCGCCGAGAAAGCCGAGCTGAGAACATCAGCCCGGCTCGTCGTCCTATTTCTTGCCATCGAGGAACTGGCGGACCGCCTTGATAGTTGGCACCGGTTGCTCTTCCATCAGCCAGTGACCCGCGTCCGGAATGACGACCTCGGTGACATCTGTCGCCGCATTCCGCATCACGACGGCCTCCATCTTGCCGAATGATTTCTCGCCACCAACGGCGAGCACGGGAATGCTCAACTTGGTTGCGATCGCCTTCTTGTTGTCCTCGGCGTCGGTGCGGATCGCCCTGAATTGCGCGAACGCTGCGTGCATGGCGCCTGGTCGCGCATAGAGCTCTGCGTAGTGGCGACGCATCCCTTCCGTGACCTTGGAGGGCGTGCCCGCGAATTCGTTCCAGAAGCGGTCGAGGTAGATGCGCTCGCGGCCCTTGACCAGCCGCTCCATGTCGGGGCCGCCGAAATCGAAGTGCCAGAGCTGCGGGCTGCGGACCACCTCGTCCCACGGCGGCACGCCGGGCACCGGGGCGTCCATGACGACCAGTTTTTCGGTGAGATCGCGATACCGCGCCGCATAGGCATAGGCCACCATGGTGCCGATGTCGTGTCCGACGACGGCTGCCTTCTCGATGTTGAGCGATTGCAGAACGGCGCGCATGTCGGCGGCCTGGGTCCATTTGTCGTAGCCATTATCGGGTTTGGCCGAGAGGCCCATGCCGCGCAGATCCGGCACGACTACCGTGTGATCGCGCACGAGGTCAGCGCCAAGCTTTGCCCACATGTCGCCGGTATCGCCAAAGCCGTGGATCAGGATGACGGCCGGCCCTTGACCGCCGACGCGCACGTGAATCTGCGTGCCGTTGGCCGCGATGGTTTTGGTTTTGAAGGTGGACGGGAATTGTTCGACCTCGGCGCGCGCGGCAGGAGCGAACAGCATGAGGAGAATTGCGAGGTATCTTGCGCGCACGGGCGACTCCATCTTGTATGTCAGTGGATGACCGTACGCTGCTCCTCCACCCGCAACAACTCGTCCAGCGCGCTCATCGACGCTTTTTGAAGCGCAGCGAGTTCGCGGGCAGCACTCTCGCTCTTGGCAGGGGACATCGAGGGCGCGGCCTCCTCGATCTCGCGGCAGCGCTCGAACAGGCGGACGAGGCCGAGCGCGCTTGCCGCACTGCCGAGCTGATGCGCGGATCGGGCGAGCTGCCTGTGATCGCCAATCTCCGCGGCCCTGGCGATGTCGTCGATCAGTCGTTCGCTCGTTTGCGCAAGAAGCTGGTGCAGCTTCGCGATTTGCGTCGCGCCCAGAAGCTCTTTCTGGTCGTCGAGGAAATGCAGGTCGATCAAGGCACCGGCCGCAAGCTGTGTCGTGGGCGTCTTCTGCGCTGGATCGTCCTCGATCGCCTCGCGTAGCGCATTGATCAGGATCGGCTTGCTGACGATCTTGGCGATGCCGGCGCCGGCGAGCCGCTCGCGGGCGCTGCTGGACACGTCGGCGGTCACGGCGATGATGCGCGGCATCCTGGGCAGTCCGAGCTTGCCGATCCGCGAGGCCGCTTCCACGCCGTCCATGTCGGGCATGTGCAGGTCCATCAGGATGACGTCGAAGGCCTGATCGCGGGCGTGCTCGATGGCTGAGGCGCCGTTTCTGGCGATCGTGGCGTGGTGGCCGAGCCTTGTCAGGATCGCTTCGCCGACCTCGCAATTGACAGGGTCGTCGTCGACCAGCAGCACGCGGAGCCGCCGCGATGGCGGCGGAAGCGCGCCTTGCGCGACACCGCTCGCGGCGCGGCCGAGCGGCACTTCGAGCGTGAACGTGCTGCCGGCGTCAGGCGTGCTCTCCACCGTCAGCTCGCCGCGCATCAGGCGCGTGAGGCGCCGCGCGATCGCAAGGCCCAGGCCCGTGCCGCCGAACCGCCGCGCGATGCTGTCATCCGCCTGGACGAAATCCTCAAAAATCCGCTCGTGCATGTCGGGCGCGATGCCGATGCCGGTATCGCGAACCGTGACGCGCAGCAGGACATGAGTGTCGAGCTGCTCCGCGGCCGCGCTCAAGCCGATCCCGCCGCGCGGCGTGAACTTAATGGCGTTGCCGATCAGATTGAGCAGGATGCGATTGAGCCTGACGGGATCGCCGTGCACGGATGTGCTGACGCTCGCATCGCAGGCGAGGTCGAAGGTCAGGCCCTTGCTGAAGGCCTGCGGACACATCAGGTCTGCGGCCGTCTCGATCAGCTGATCGAGGCGGAAGTCGCGCGTCTCCAGCGTTTCGGTGCTGGCCTCCAGGCGGGCATATTCCAGGATGGCATCGACCAGCGCGATCAGCGTTTCGCCCGATGCAGCCGCGGTCGCGAGATGGCGGCGCTGGGCGTCGCCGAGGCTGCTGTCGTCGAGCAGTTGCAGCACGCCCATGACGCCGTTCAGCGGCGTGCGCAGCTCGTGGCTGACGACGGCGAGGAAGCGCGATTTGGTCTCATTGGCGAGCACGGCGGCCCGCCGCGCGCGCTCGGCTGCGTCGTGCTCGGCCAGGGCGTGGTCGCGGGCCTTCTCGAGCTCGGAGGTGCGCTCGATCACCTTGCGCTCGAGCGTCGCGTAGGATTCGTGCAGATGAGCGGCCATCCGGTTGAACTGGTCGCCGAGCGCTTCCAGCTCGTCGCCGGTCTTGATCGCGAGCCGCAGGTCGAGATCGCCGCTGCCGATCCGCTTCGCGCCTTGCGTCAGCATCTGGATCGGCACGGTCATGCGCCGGCTGAGGAAGAGGGACACCAGCACCGCAATGGCCAGCAGGATGACCAGGAGAAACGTGGAGCGTCCGATCGATGCATAGATCGGGGCGTAGGCCTCGCTGAGCGGAAGCTCGACGAACACCAGCCAGCCGAGCGAGGGGACCGTCGCATAGGTCGAGAGCACGCGCTGGCCGGACAGATCCTCCTTGACGAGGCCGCCCGAGGGCGGCCCGACGCCATCGAGCGCGGCGCGCACGTCCGCATGCCCGGAGAGATCGCTCCGTTGCAGCGCCGGCCACAGATCGGGATGCGCGATCAGGACTCCCATGCGATCGACCACATAGGCCTTGCCGGTGTTGCCGACCCTGATCCCGGCGACGAGGTCCCAGATGAAGCGCAGATTGACGTCGGCGACGATCACATTGGGTTCGCGGCCAGTCCCGCGTGTGGCGATCGTCATGAATGGCTCGGTGTCGCCGAGGAAATAGACCGGCCCGTAATAGGCCCGGCTCTCATTGGCACCGCGGAAGGCCGGCGAGGCCGACAGATCGGACTTGCTGCCGACCTTGTCCGCGGCGCGGCGCGACACGCGCACCTGCTCGCGCCCCTGCGCATCGAGCTCGGCAATTTCCGCGATCGCGGGCGAGAGGCGCAGCAGGCGGATGGCGTTCAGGCGATCGTCTTCGTTGCTCGACAGCTCCGGCGGCAGGCGCGAGAGCCACCTGATCTGGCTTTCGATCTGGCCGATGAACTGGCCAATCTGGATGGCCGCGCTTGCCGCCTGCTCGCGCTGGGTTGCCGCGAGAAGCTGCTTCTGCTCGCGATAGGAGAACCAGACGTCGAAGCCGGTGTTGATGGCGAGCGCGGCAAAGGCGAGGGCGACGATCGAGTAGAGATATTTGCGGAACAACCGGCCCGGAGGCGTCCGCAAATGTCCCTGGTCGATCGTCTCGTTCACTCGCGGATCTCGTCGGCGCGCGCGAGCAGCGTGAATGGAATGGTCAACCCGAGCGAACGGGCGACCGTGCGGTTGATCAGGAGCTCGTATTTGCGCGGCGATTGCACCGGCAGATCGCCGGCCTTGGTGCCGCGCAGGATGAGATCGATATAGTCGGCCGAGCGCACCTCCAGCGTCGGCCCGTAGCTCATCAGCCCGCCGGCATCCATGAAATAGTGGAACGGATAGATCATGGGGACGCGATGCTTGGCGGCCGCCGTCACAACCGCCTGACGGTGGATCACGAGGAAGCTGTCGACCAGCGCCACCATCGCCGCCCTGGGCGGTTCGGAAAAACGCCTGATGGCTTCGTCAATGTCCGTTGGCGCGTTGACGGGCGCGGGGACCACGGACATTCCGGACGCCGCCGCCTCCTGGTCGATCGAATCGAGGAAGAACCGCCCGGCGCGGGGCGTGGTCGCCGGGTTGAACAGGACACCGACGCGCGCGAGATCCGGCACGGCCTCCCGGATCAGCTGAAGCCATTTGCCGCCCATCTCGGCCGAGCTGTTGGTGAAGCCGGTCACGTTGCCGCCGGGATGGGCGAGGCTCGCGACGAAGCCGTTGCCGACGGGATCGTTGGCGGTCGCGAAAACGATCGGGATGGTTTTCGTGGCGGCAAAGACGGCGGCGGTTTCGACGGTCGAGCCGGTCAGGATCACGTCCGGCTTGAGCTCGAGCAACTCCTGGACCGCGGTCTTCAGCTTGTCCGGCCCACCGAAGGTCGAACGCAGCTCGAAGCGGAAATTGACGCCTTCGACCCAGCCGCGCTGCCTCAAGCCGACGATGAGGCCACCGAGGCGCGAGGTCGGGCTGTCGGTCATGCTCCTTCTGGTCAGCTCGTCGTCGAGCGGCAATGCCGTCAGCGAGGCCACGACCCGCATGCGATCCGACGTTGCGCCGAGCGCAAGCCATCCCGCGGCGGTTGTGCCCGCAAGGCGAAGGAGGCCGCGGCGATCGACCGCGAATGCCGAAGGCCGTTCGGTCATGGAATTCTTTGCACGATGGTCCGTCCCAAGCCGGATGCTTAACGCGAAAGGGCGGTGTCCACAATTGATGAAAAAACGCGCTTATGAACGTTCATTCGCAGCATTCGGCAGTCCGATACCGTATTCCTACCCCCGTCAAAGAGTCGCTGTTTCGCGCTGTGTCTGCTCCGTGACGATCTGTAACGCATTGTGGCGTTGCAACATTTCCGTCCTGGTTGGGGCGACGGTTCGGAGAAGTCGATTTCGCAGCTGCTGATTTTTGAAGCTTGTTTTCTGTTTTGTTTCGAAGGTTTTCGATGCGCAAAATCTACCTCGTGCCGGCCCTCGTCGGTCTCCTCACATCTGTCGCAGCCGGGCCGCTCGCCGCTCAAGGCGCGGTACCGAAGCAGAAGACCGCACCCAGGGCCGCCGCCGCGGGAGCCGCCCCTGCCGCCGCCGTCGGCGCGACCCCGACGGCGGCGGCCGAGACGCCCGCCGTCCCCGGCGAGGAAAAGGCCATCAAGGCGATCGACGGCTTCCGCTCGGCCAAGTTCGGCATGAGCGAGACCGACGTGCGGGCGGCGATCACGAAGGACTTCAGCGCCAAGCCCGACGCCATCAAGATCCAAGACAATGCGTCCGAGCTGACGCGCAGCCTGCTGCTCTCCGCGCCGGAACTGCTGCCGAACGGCGGCACCGCCGAGCTCTCCTATGTGTTCGGCTACAAGTCGAAGTCGCTGATCCAGGTCGGCGCGGTGTGGTCGAAGGGGACCGATACGGCGATGACGGCCGAAAAGCTGTTCTCCAACGCCAACATCCTGCGCGCCCATTTCATGGGCGAAGGCTTCAAGCCCGATTCGGTCGCGGTGAACATGCCGGTCGCCGGCGGCATCGTGATGTTCCGCGGCAGCGACGCCAAGGATCGCTCGGTGATCCTGCTGCTCCAGGGCACGTTCGAGAACAAGGAGAACAACCAGCGTGTGCTGACGCCCACCAGCCTGCTGCTGTTCTACGTGGCCGACGCCAAGAGCCCCGACATCTTCAAGCTGCCGCCCGGGCAGTTCTGATGCCGGACGCTTCCAGGATCTCTTTCAAGACATCCTTCAAGACATTCTCCCACCCGGTTGTGGATCGGCGCCAATGCCGATGAAGAGGATCTGAAATGCGCGGACCGTCTGCGACGCGAGGCAATGACGAGCTGACGGCACTGCGGGGGCTTGCGCGCTTCCGTTCGATGTCGCTGCTCTGCGCGATGCAGATGGTCTTCCTGCCGGTGTACAGCGTCCGTGTTCAGGCGCAGACGGCCAACGTCATCGTTCCCGACGGACGCACCGGAACCAGCCTTCAGACCTCCGGCAGCGTCACCAACGTCACGACGTCGACGGTTTCGGGCAACAACGCCTTCAACTCGTTCTCGCAGTTCAGCGTCGGGCAGGGCAACACCGTCAATCTGCAGCTGCCGACCGGCACGCAAAACCTCGTCAACATCGTTCGCGACGCGCCGGTCTACGTCAACGGCACGCTCAATTCGTACATGAACGGTGCGATCGGCGGTAACGTCTATTTCGCCGATCCCAAGGGCTTCGTGGTCGGCCGTTCCGGCACCGTGAACGTCGGCAGCCTCAACGTCTCGACACCGACGCGCGAATTCACCGACAGCCTGATCGGTGCTGGCGGGCAGATCAACCAGTCCGCGGTCGGCAATCTGATGGCCGGCTCGTTCCCGGTCTCGCCCGACGGCAACATCCGCATCTACGGCCGCGTCAACGCCCAGGACGGCGTGCGCCTGACCGGGCAGAACGTCTATGTCGGCGGCGCCACCCAGCGCGACATCGCCAATCTCGATCACGCCGCGAAGTTCGCAGCCTCGGTCAACTCCAAGGGCCTGCGCAGCGCCAGCTCGATCACCGTGAGCAACGGCTCGATCCACATCGGCGCGGTCAACAACGCCAGGGTCAACGGCCGCCTGACCGCGCAGAGCAAGACCGCGACGCCGAGCAACATCACGGTGCAGGCCGGCAACAACATCGATGTCGGCAAGAGAGCCAATCTCAACATCGCAAGCGCAAACGGTAATGCCGGCGAGATCCGCCTGAAGGCGGCCCAGAACCTGACGGTCGCGGGCGGGGCCAAGTTCGACGCCAGCGCAAAGACCGGCAATGCGGGCCTGGTCGACTTCAGCGCGAACGGAATCATCGACATCGGCCAGGGCATCAAGGTCAATCTCAGCGCGCAAAACGGCAAGGCGGGCACGCTGCTGATCGATCCGACCGACTTGGTCGTGGGTGATGCCGCCCAGGGCGACACCGGCGTGACGCTGTCGAACAGCTCGGTCGCGGCGGCGCTCGCCGGGCTCAGCGCCGGTGCCACCTACCTGCTCCAGGCAGACAACTCGGTCACGCTGGCGGCCCACGCGGTGATCGATACCCGTCATCTCGATGCCAATGGTTATTCGACGGGCAATGCCAACCACATCCGGATAGAGGCGCGGATAATCGATATCCAGAACGGCGCGCAAATTCTCGCGCAGGCCGTCAACTCCACCAGCACGCATTACACCAGCGGCAATGTGACGCTCGCGGCGACGGCGAGCGACAGCAAGCTGTCGGGCCAAGCCACTGCGACCTCGGGAATTACGGTCGACGGCCGGATCACCGGCGGCGACATCACGATCGCATCGGTCTCGACGGCGTCGTCCAGCTTCACGAGCTCGGTCCCTGGCCTCTTTACGCTGGTGGGCACCACGCTCGCGGCCTCGATGCTCGGCATCAACGGCGGCTACGTGGCCGCGAGCGCCACTGCCACGGTCAATATCAACGGCAACGCCAACATCAACGGCACCGGCAACGTCTCCATCGCCTCGCATGGTTCGGAGACGGCGCAGGATCCGGCGATTGCGAGCACCTTGATCGGCGGCTCGCCGATCGGCGCCGCCGCTGTCGTCGGCAAGATCGACGGCAATGTCAGCACCAATGTTGCCTCCGGCGCCACGATCAGCGCAGGCGGCAACCTCGGCATCCACGCCATCAACGATGCGACGTTGGCCGTCACCGCGGTCGCAGCGACCTCCAGCGCGCAATTCGTCGAGACGGTGGCCTATTCCACCGGCTCGGTCTCGACCACGGCCAATGTCGCGACCGGCGCGAACCTTTCCGTCGGCACCGTGAATGCATCCGGCAACTCGCTGACAGTGCGGGCGATCAACAACAACTCGTTCTCGACCGGCGCCACGTCGATTGCGCTGAGCACGCCGACCGCCAGCGGTGGTGTTGGCGGGGCGCTCGCGATCAGCGACGTCACCACATCCGCAACCGCGAAGCTCGGCTCGTCGCTGGGCACCAGCGCGTCGTCGCGGATGAACGGCTCCGTTCTGGTCGAGGCGACCTCGAACACGACGAGCAACTCGACCATGGCGTCGACCATTGTCGGTACGCCGGCCTTGGTCGGCGCGATCCAGGAGTTCCTGGTCTCCAGCCCCAGCCTGACGGGGATGATGGCTCAGCAGATGGTCTCGCTGATGCCGGTGAACTTCAATTTCAAGGCCGCCGGTGCGCTGTCGCTGGCCAACAGCACTGAAAACGCGACGGCATCGATCGGCCAGAATCCGAGCGGCGGCGCGCCCAGCCTTTATGTCAGCGGCAACGTCGCGGTCGTCAGCACCCTCATCGATCGGGGCGTGCGCAGCAATGCGACGGCTTCCGCGATCACCAAGGACGTCACCAGCGGTGAGGGCGTCGCGATCAGCGCGGCGGTCGCCTGGGGCAATTTCAACCACAATTCCAACGCCTATATCGGCAGCGGCACCACCGTCAACGCGGCCAACATCGCCGTTGACGCCACCACCTCGATGCCGATCACCAATACCTGGCTGAAGTGGGACGGACTGACCGAGGTCCTCGGCCATCTCAACGGCAATCTCGGCGTTGGCGGCAATATCCTGACGAGCTATGCCAACGCTACGGCCGACGCTGGCGACGTGATCGGCCTCGCCGGCTCGATGAACCATTTCGTCGTCAACAACAACACGACGGCCTGGGTGGCCGGCAGCGCCAGCCTGACCGCGACTTGCACCACCGCGGCCTGCGGCAGCAGCTGGTCCGCGACGGTCAACAACGGTGACGTCCACACCTACGACACCAGCATCCAGATCGCGGCGACCACGACCATGGCGTCGATCGACGCGGCCGGCAATGTCGGCACGCTCGGCTTCCTGTTCGGCAATACCTCGGGCGGCTCGTCGGTGGGCGGCGCGCTCAATCTCGTCCAGTTCAACACCAACACCATCGCGGGCGTTTCGGACCGCGCGACGCTGCGCGCGGCGGACGACATCGCCGTCAACGCGATCACCTCTGACCAGTTCGTCGCCGTTGCGCCGTCGTCCGGCAAGGCGGCCGGCACGCTGGCGCTGAACGGCATCACCTCGCTCGGTTTCCTCAACAACACGACGCATGCGTCGATCTCGAGCCAGGCCACGGTCTACGCCCCGACCGTCGGCATCCTGGCGCAGCAGGACCTGTCGGTCGTGACCCTGTCCGGCGCGATGAGCTACAACGGCAGCGGCGGTTCGGCGGTCGGCCTGTCGGTCGCCTATCTCGGCGCAAATACCGACACCTCCGCCTATATCGGCGACAACCATTCCGATATCCGGCCCGGCGTGTTCAGCGCCAACGATCCGTTCGCCGGCACCAGCGGCGGAAGCGGGGCGGTGAACGTCGACAATCTCACGCTGAGCGCGACCACGTCGGGGCGCATCACCGCGGCTGCGGTCGCGGCCGCCGTCTCCGATCCGGCCTCGTCGAGTTTCTCCGACAAGGCCGGCGCTGCCGGCGCCGCCGCGACGGGAGGCACTGCCGGCGTGACGACGGCTGTGAGCAAGATCGGTTCGACCTCGGGATCGAGCACCAGCGGCTTCAGCCTCGATCTCGCCGGCAGCTCGTCGGTGAGCGACGTCTCGCTCGGCACCAGCGCCTATATCAAGAACACGACGGTCAACAAATACACCACGGCCAGCGCTGTCACGACCAATACGATCGTTCAGGCGCTCAACGACACCATGCTCAACAACGGGTCCGGCTCCGCGGCGCTCAATCTGGCCGGAGCGTCCGCCACCGGGGCTGCGATCGGCGGCGCGATCGCGTCGGCGATGTCGAACAACGCGACGCTCGCCTATATCTACGGCACCACCATGAACGACCAGAGTTCGGTGACGGTGCAGGCGCTCAATGGCGGCTCGGAAACCGTTGTCGCTCTCGGCGTGGCGGGATCGAGATCCAATTCGGCGTCGCTGTCGGCCTCGGTCGGCATCATCACCGACAGCGCCAACGCCTATATCGAGAGCTCGACGATCACGGGCCAGGCGACCGGCGTCAATCGCGCGCTCGAGGTCGACGCCTACCAGACCACGAACATCGCGATCGGCGGCGGCTCGCTCTATCTATCGGGTGGCCAGGTCGGCGTCGGCATCGGGCTGACCTATGCGTCGATCGCCGATCCCTCGGGCGGCAACGCCACCGACGCGCATATCCGTAGCACCGGAATCTCGAACTACGACACCCTGCTGGTGATGGCCGACAGCGCCAGCGTGATTGCGGCTGGTGCGGCCTCGGGCGGGGGAGGGGCCAGCGCCAACAGCCTTGCCGGCGCGATCGTCGTCAGCGAGATCACGCCCACCACGACGGCCTATATCAGCAGCGGCTCGACCGTGAACATCAACGTCGGGCGGGTGACGGTGCTGGCGGACAGCGGCGCGGTGTCGGCGCTGGATACGGCGCTCGGAAACCTCGTCAAGAAGTCGAACAACAATCATCTCGCCGCGGACACCTGCACGGTCGCCGGCGGCACCGGCGGGCAGAACTGCATCGACTTCGGCGCGGCTGCGCTCAACGGCGGCACGGCTAACGGTCCGGGCGCCAGCATCGTCGCCGTTGCGGGCCTCATCCAGGCCGGCAAGAACAATGTCGGAGCCTCGATCGTCTACAACACGATCGCAACCACGCATTCGGCCTATATCGCCAACGTCCTGATGACGGCCGGCGTCAACGGCAATGTCAGCGTGAGTGCGATCGATGCCTCGAAGATCCAGGCGGTCACGATCGGCTTCGGTCTGGCGACCGGCCAGTTCGCGGGTGTCGGCGGCACGACGATCAGCTCGATCGCCAATACCGTCTCGGCGGCGATCGGCAACAACCTGTCCAGCGCGACGCAATCGTCCGTCACGGCCAAAAGCATTTCCGTTACGGCGACGGACAATTCCAGCATCACCGGGACGGCCGCCGTCGCGGGTGCCTCGACGCAAGGCAGCGCGGCGGGCCTGGCGCTCGTCAACAGCAGCATCGCCAACAATGTCAGCGCCGGCGTCACCGGCTCCAAGCTGACCGCCTCGGGCAACGTCGCCGTCGGAGCGAGTTCGAATGCCAGCATCTCGACGGTCGCTGTCGGTATCGCGATGTCCTCGCAGGTCGGGCTTGCAGGCTCCGTCGCCACCAACCTGATGGGGACCAATGTCACCGCCAACGTCACGGCGGCCGGCACCAACGGGATCAACGGCGCCGACGTCACCGCCACAAACAATGTCGGCGTGATCGCCAACAACAATGACAAGGTGGCAGTGTTTGCCGGCGCCGTATCGATCAGCAAGGGCGCGGCCGGCGGCGCGGGCTCGCTGGTGACCAACCAGATCACCGGGACCACCGCAGCCTATATCAGCGGCGCGAACACCAAGGTCGATGCACTCGGAACCAGTTCGACCGATACGCTGTCCGTCAACAACGGCACGCTCGTCCATGCGTTCGACCTGGGCACCGCCCACGCGCCGAGCGACTCGACGCCGGATCTGTCCGAGAACCAGGACACCGTGCGCGGCCTTGCCGTGGCTGCGAGCTCGCATCAGGCGGTCACGACCAATGTCGCTTCGCTCGCCGCGAGCAGCGGCATCGCCATCATGATCAACCCGATCACCAATGTGATGAGCGGGGCGACCCGGGCCTATATCGACAGCGCGGCGATCGACACGCGGTTGACCTCCACGACGCTCGCGCCGCAGATCACGGTCGCAGCATCGAGCTTCTCCTATTCCGGTGCGTTCGGCTTCGGCATCGTGCCGCCCACCGGCCAGGGCGGCGGCGGCGCCACCATCATCTCCACGACGATGGCCCGCGACACCTTCGCCTACATCACCAACGCCACGGTCGGCGGCGTCCAGTCGTCGAGCCCGACGGTCGGCGCCGTTACCGTGAAGGCCAATGCCGAGCAGGATGCATCGTCGATCGCGACCGGGTTCAACACCGGCTCGGTCGGGCTGAACGTCTTCCAGGCCACGACCGAGGCCTATGTCGACGGCGGCGCCACGACAGCCGCCTCACTGACCGTGAACGCCAACAATTACACCGGTATCTTCTCCGCGAACGGCTCCGGCGCCTATGGCAGCCAGGCCGCGATCGGCGCGGCATTCCTGGTCCAGGTCTCGTCGAACCGGACCGAAGCCTATGTCGGCGACGAGTGGCACTACCAGGGCAATGGCGCCGCACACACGACCGCGCTCAATTTGAGTGGCGCGCTGAACGTCCAGGCGCTCACGAAGAACCGCTTCGAGGCCTATTCGGTCGGCGGCGCGCTCTCGACCGGAACGGCGGCGATTGCCGGCATGGCCAATATCGAGATCGCCAACAACACGACCATCGCGGGCGTCTACGACACCACGCTGCAGTCGGTGACGGGCGGGGCGGCCGGAGCCGTCACCATCAATGCGACCGAGGACGTCGCGATCAAGGAGATCGCGGGCGCGCTCGCGGTCGGCGCCAGCGGTGCCGGCGTCGGCATCGGCGCTGCGGCCAATGTCCTCGTCTTCAAGAGCCAGACCACCGCGGAAAGCCGCAACAGCGACCTGAACTCGTCCGGCGCGATCAATGTCGGCGCGATCAGCACCAAGGAAGTGCTGTCCTACGCGGTCACCGTGGGTGCCGGCGGCAGCGTCGGTATCGGCGCGACTGTTGGCGTCATCATCATTGGCACCAACACCGCCGATCCGGATACGCAGGGCGAGCAGACCGGCCAGCTCAATCAGGGCGGCAACGGCACGATCGCGGCTGTCAATGCCAGGACCAGCACCAGCCACGGCAGCGACGCGGTCGCGAGCGGGACGGCCGGCAATCCGAGCAATGCCAACGCCACCTCGACCTACGACGTCAGCACGGTGCTGACCGGCGGCAATGACGGCGTCACCGCGCAGATCGCAGGCGGCAACGTCACGGGCACCGAGGTCAATGTCGGCGCCACCAGCGCCAACGCGAACAAGATGTACCTGCTCGGCGCCGGCTTTGCGAAGAATGTCGGTATCGGCGCCGGCATCGGCTACACCAGCGTCAACAGCAGCGTGCTCGCAAACCTGAGCGCGATCGTCTCCGCGCCGACCGTGAACGTTGCCGCGGTCGTCAAGGACGCCACCACCGGACCTTATGGCGGCAAGACCATCGACACCGAGTCGATCGCCGGCGGTGCTGCGCTCTATTTCGGCGCGCAGGCGGCCGTTGCGGTCGGCAATGTCGCCAATACCGTGACGGCCCAGCTTGGCGGCCAGGTCACCGGCACTGGCGGTGATGGCGTTGCCGTCATGGCAATGGATTCCTCGACCCAGGTCGTCTTCACGGGCGGCGTCAGCGCCGGTGCCGCGGCTGTCGGCGCTTCCGTCGCAACGGCCGGACGATCGAGCTCGGTGGCCGCGAAGGTGTTGCCGAATGCCGTCGTCGATACGTCGACGCTCTCGGTCGGGGCAGCCGGCGCCGGCAAATTGTCGACCACAGCGACGGCGCTCGGCGGTGGTATCGTCTCGGGTGTTGGCGCCGATGCCGAGGCTCACGAGAATTCGACCGTGAAGGCCGAGATCGGCTCCGGCTCCATGATCACCACGTCCGCGACCGATGCCGGCACGATGGTGACGGCGTCGATCACGCCCAATCTGTCCAGCGAGGCGATTGGCGTCTCGGTTGGTGGTGGCGCGGTCGGCGTCGCCATCGCCCAGTCGACGGTCGGAGCCACTGTTACGGCCGATGTCGGCGACAACGCGATCTTCTCGGGCGGCGCGCTCGGCGTGACCGCCATGGCGCTCGTCCCGATCATCGGGACGCAGAACAATTCTGACGGAACCACGACAACGCTCTATGGCACCACGACTTACGCCTATGCGCTCGCCGGCGGTGGCGGCTCGCTGATCGGCGCGCAGGGCAGCTGGGCGAGGGCGTCGGAGAACGCGACGGTCAGCGCCTATGGCGGAGTCGGGATCCGGCTTCCCAATGCCGACGTGGTCATCGCGGCCGAGAATGACAGCGCCCAATATGCGAAGGCGACCGGCCTCTCGACCGGGTTCCTGGCGCTGGGGGCGACCGTCGCGCAGACGTCCTCGAGCGCGCGCACCTACGCCTATCTCGGCGCGCCCGCGGACATGGATACCCTGGGCCATGCCAACTACACCGGCATCCTTCAGATCACCGCCACCGGCAAGGACACCAACGTCTCCGAAGCGCTGGTCGGCGCGGGTGGCACCTATGCCGGCGCGGCGGCGGTCGCCACGACCAGCTCGACCGCGGTCACCAACGCGCGGTTCGACGGCGGCACGACCGATGATACGCTCTATTTCGGCGGTCTCAGCGTCAAGGCCACGCACACCACCAATTATTTGGCCAACGGCGACGCCTATCAGGCGTCCACGGCCGGCGTCTCCGCCGGCAAGGCGCAGAATGACGTCACCTCGACCACCACCGCCGAGATCGGAACGCATCTGATCATCAATACGGATGGCGGCGATATCGTCGTCATCTCCAACGACATCGTGAACCAAGCCGGCGGCGGCGCGCGTTCGGGCTCCGGCGGTTCGTTCTCGGGTGCGGCGGCGCTGAGCGACTCCCATGTCACTCAGAACGTCACCACCAATATCGGCGCCGGGACGATCCTGAGCCTCAACGGCGATCCGCGGGTTTCGACGGGCGTGATCGACATCGAGGCCTACAACACGCTGAACACCGTGGACACGGCGAGCCTGGCCACCGCCAGCTTCTTCGCCGGCGGCGGCGCCGAGTCCAATATGACGGCGAACGCCACGCTCCAGGTCAACATCCATGCCCGCGAGCTGTTCAGCGTCGGCAAGATCTTCATCGGCACGGCGGCGAAGATGTCGGCGTCCAATTATGCCAATGCCAGCCTCTACGGCGCAATCGCCGGCGTCGGCGCCAGCACGAATAGCTGGGTCCACGCGGACCAGGACGTCACGGTCGACAGCGGCACGACGATCCAGGCCTGGCGCGACATCAATATCTTCGCCGGCATGTCGGGCGACACCATCACCTTCAGCAGCATCCAGGCGACGGCGACGACGGTCGTCTACAACAACACGGCGATTCCGATCTCCGCCCTCTACCGCGGCACGGCCAATGCCGGCGGCGACAGCAGCCTGACGCTTGCCGACGGCTCGCGCGTACTCGGCGTGCGCGACATCTATCTGGGCGCCACGCAGGGGCAGGTCACTGCGTCCGGCAACGGCAGCAACTACAATCCGTATCTGGACATCTTCAGCGCCAAGAACAGCGACAACCACAGCCACACCAGTGGAACCGGCGACGTTGCACTCAATGGCGTCGTGGTGGCGGGCATCAACAGCGACCTGACCATCCTGATCGAGCTCGGTGCAAGCGCGCCGACCCTGAGCACGACGAGCCCGTACTCGTCGCTGTCATCGACGCTCGAATACGTCGCCGACGTCGATCATTTCAGCCCGGTGAAGAGCTGGAACCACCAGACGGTGCAATACACCATCGTCAGCAGCTTCAATCCCTACGATAACATCGTCAACCAGCTCATCACCTTGACCGGTCTGACCGACGCGCAGGTCCGGGCCCAGCTCGCGACATCGACGACCGCAAATCCCACCACGATGGCGCCGGCCGGCGCCGACGCGACCGGGGACATCCAGCGCCAGATCAACGCGTTGATCCAGCAGGTGCCGTATACCTCCAATGCCAGCGGCAACGCCTTTGCGTTCGGCGACATGCTGGTGTCCGCCGGCAACGTCTCGATCCTGGCGCAGAAGCTGACCGGAAACAGCCTCGCCGGTCACTCGGCGCCGGCGGTCATCGCGCGCGGTTCGCCGTTGATCAAGGTCGAGAACCGCGGCCTCGACTTCATGGATTTCGCGAACCTCACGGTCACCAACGTGACCGGCGGCAACATTACCTATCGCCAGATCGACCATGTCGATCCGGATTCGCATTCCAACGTGACCTTCACCGCCACGCCGAGCGCGACGCCGATCATCGACATTTCGGCAACCTACAATCGCGTCGATCCCGACAGCGGTCTCGGCGTCGACGGCAGCGGCAATCAGCTGACCCGCAAGCCCGACATCTACTTCGACGGCATCGTCACCAACGAGGGCGGTCTGCTCAAGATCACCAACAATCTCGGCAGCATCGTCGCCTCGCAGTCGCTCAATGCCGCGACCATCCAGATGGTGGCACCGAACGGCTCGTTCGTGTTCCTTGGCGGTATCGGCAGCTTCTACAACTCCAATCACGATGTCACCGCGCAATGGGCCGGTGTCCAGTACAAGCCGGCGAGCAACGATACGCTGACGGCGGTGATGGCGGCGGCGACCTTCCTCGGCGCCTATGGCGACTACGCGACCGCCCCGCATATCGGCGCAGGCGGCAACCACCCGTATTTCTATTACTGCTGCGTCGACGGGAATACCGGCGTCCAGCAGACGGCCGCCAACAGCACGGTCTTCACCGCGCGCATGTTGATGACCTATTACGACGGCCTGTCGCTCTATTCGGCGATCTTCCTGCCGACGGGCAACGGTACGCCCAACGGAGGCGGCGGCAGCGTGGGCAGCACCGCCACGCTCGCGGCGATGGAAGGGCCGACAGTCCAGCCGATCGTCACCGCGCCGTGGGAGCGGGATACCTATGCCGGCCAAGGCGTCTTCAGTAACTCGACCTATGACTACACAGTGACGTTCACGGATGCCCAAGGCCACACCGTCACCGAGAATCGCACGGCCACGTATTACTCGCCGTTCAACTGCTCGGGATGCGGAGCCTACTTCCAGGTCGTCAATATCCAGAACGACGTGATCACGCCGAGGACTGCGAACACCAACGCAAGCACGAACTGGGCCTCGACCACGCCGTCGGGATACCAGAACCCCGTGAACGAGCCCTTCATTCTCGGCAAGGCGATCATCATTTCGGCGGGGGTCATCAACGTCAACGGCCTCATCCAGAGCGGTACGAGCAGCAACTACTCGGTCGACATCGGCGGCTCTGCGTTGTCCGCCATCAACGACCTCAAGACCCGCAACAACGGAGCCGACTTCCTCCAGGCCCAGGCCAATGCGCGCAATGGCAGCTACTACGACATCACATCTGCCGTGACGAAGCAGGTCGACACCGACATCAAGATCGGCGTGCGGTACAACGCGCTGACCGATCAGGTCCTCGTCAACGGTGTGGTGCAGGGCTCGGGCGGCTATGTCTATCTGAATGGCAAGATCATCTCGACCTCGACCGACGGCACGCCTCAGGGCACGATCGCGGTCAAGGGTGGTGCCGGCTCGATCACAGTCAACAACTCGACCGGGCTCCAGCTCGTCACCAACACCATCAACACCGGCGTCAGCGCGCCCAGCGTGATCCAGATCGTCGATCAACTCCAGCAGCAGACGACGTGGTACGTCTACAATCCCTCCGCGGCGGGCGCTCAGCAGGTGTCGACGTACCGGACGGCCGGCGTCAATGCGAGCACTTACACCGCCGGGATGCTGGCCGGCATGAGCGGGACGGCGGGCATCCAGTACACCGTGAAGCCCAACATGTACTACCAGTGGGTCGACACGGCGACGCTCGATCGTCCGGCGACCAGCACGCAGTTCGACTATGGCTGGCATTACACGCCGAATGCGCAAGGGGAGAACTGGACCCGCACCGTCAGCCTGGTCGAGAACGTGATGCAGGCCACGGGCGGTGGCGGCAACACCGGCCAATTGCAGACCGCGAACTTCCAGGAAGTGATCACGGCGACCGGCGGCTATCATAACGGTGGCTACAACACGACGGTTGACAAGTGCTGCGGTGCGGACGGGCATTACAACTGGTATCAGCAGATCTACGATCACCTGACGCTGACGTTGACCAACACGGTCAAGGCGTCGAACCCGATCAACATCCAGTTCAGCGGAGGCGGCGCGAGCACGGTCAGCGTCAGCTCGAACTCCGGCATCGTCATCAACGGTCCTATCAACAACCTTTCGGGTAATACGACGGTCATCGCCACCGGCGCCAATTCGGCAATCACCTCCGGCGCGAACGCCAACAATCCGATGATCTCGGGCAAGAACGTGACCTTGCAGGCCGATGGCGGCATCGGCTCGCTCGGCGCGAACGGCGTTCCTGTCCAGGTCCAGGTCTACGGTGGCAGCCTGACCGCCACCTCGATCGACCGCGACATCGCGATCGCGGCCGTCGGCTCGCTCGCGATCAACCAGGTGGCAGTCAATTCGGGTGTGTCCGGCCGCGCGCCGCAGGGCAGCGTCTTCATCTCGGCGACCGGTGACATCAACTCGGCAGCCCCGTATAACGCCGCGAACCCCGTCGTGATCGGCAAGAACATCGAGATCAATTCCTCTGGCGGCGCGATCGGTGCGACGAGCAGCGTCGTCAACAATGCGACCACGCTGACCAACATCAATCCGCTGGTGATCCAGGCGACGGGCACGACGCAGTCCGACGGCACCGTCGATGGCGGCGTTCTCGAAAGCGCCTCGGCCACCGGCACCTACATCGTCCAGTCGAAGGGCGATTTGCGGATCGGCACGATCCAGTCGACCGGCGGGCCGGTCTTCCTGGCGGCAGCCGGTTCCGACGGCAACCAGGCCAGCATCCTGAACGGCCGGGCGGCAGTTGGTATCTCCGCCGCCGAAAGCGCGCATCTCCAGGAGGTATGGAACAACCTCAACCTGCTCAACGGCAACCCGGCCACAGCCGCGGTCAACAGCTACCAGTCCATGGTGACGGCGGCCTACAACGACTACTTCCAGCTCAAGAACATCGCCTTCGCCAACGGCACCTACAATCCGACCTCGGTGGGCCTGACGGTGCTGCGGGCGCAGGTGGCTGCCAAGCTCGGCATCGATCCGGCGAACGTCTCGACGACACAGATGAAGGTCGAGGCCACGACCAGGTTCCTGAAGGATCAATTCCTGCTCGGCAAGATCTCGACGGCTGAGCTCCAGAGCGGGTTGACGACATTGCTCGGAAGCGCACCCACGGATGCGCTGGGGACCGTGTTCGGCAGCACGCTCTCGTCGGGCCTGTTCACGAGCCTGTTCCAGGGCGTGGCGGCGGCCGATCAGCGCCTGCCCACCAACGCCGCGCTGCAGGCCGCGTTGAACACCTACAGCGCGACCTACAGCTACACGCTTGCGTCGACCGAGCGGGTCTACAGCATCATCACCGCGGGCTCGCAGTGGACGCATGACCAGCTCGCCTACACGGTCTCCTCGTCCGCCGTCGGCGCGACGCCGCCGCCGATCGACGACAACGTCATGGCCAATATCAGCGCGAACCAGATCATGCTCTATGCGCCGCGCGGCTCGGTCGGCAATTCGGCTGCGCCCCAGGTGTTCTCGTTCACCAGCGCCGATTCCTCGTCGCTGACACCGGAGCAGAAGGGATTGCTGGCATCCGCCGGTCCCGGTCAGCTCACGGTCAGCGCGGTCACGGACCCGACGACCCATGTCACGACCTATACGGTCAGCCTGTCGCAGCAGAACCTCGTCGTCCTCGACAACGCAACGGCGGTCTCGGCCAAGGCGCTGTCGAATATCTATCTCGGCAGCAAGAACAGCCTGACGCTCGGCGGCGTCACCGCAAACTACGGCCCGATGACGGCGGCGAGCGCCAACGGCATCGAGGTGACCGGCCGTGGCGACGTCAAGCTCCACGCCGTGAACAGCATCATCGCCGGCATGACTGGCCCCGCAATCTCGGGCGATATCGCCAACCTGACCCTGATCGCCGAGCACGGCAATATCGGCGCGCCCTCGGGAACGGCCGGAAGCAATCCGGCGAACAACGCGAACGCGCTCCAGATCGCCTTCGCCGACCCGGCCAACGATCAGCTCGACCAGGTCTCGTCGGGGCAGGGCATCTACATCAAGCAGACCACCGGCGATCTCATCCTCGGCAACATCGCCGCCGGCAACGATATCCAGCTCGCCGCGACCGGCAGCATCTATGCCGAAGCCGGCTTCACCGACCGTTCGGCGATCCACATCCTGGGCACCGACCTCGACCTGCGCGCCGGCGGCAGCATCGGCTTCAACGGCTCGACCTTCCAGCCGCTGCAGGTGAACATCTCGGGCGCGGTGACCGGTTCTGCCGTCGGCGATCTCAGCATCCTCGCGGTGACAGGCGATCTCGTGGTCGGCACCAGCGGCACCTTTGGGACGCTGACGGCCGGGGGCGCACTGACGGTCAATGTCGCGCGCGGCGCGCTTACCATCAATGCCGACATCACCAGCGGCGGCCTGATGCAGCTGCTCGCCAACCGCGGCATGACCTTCGCCGCCGGCACCAGCGCGGCGCCGGTGGTTGCGACCAGCAACACCGACGGCGTGACGCTGGTGGCCGCGACGCTGTCGATGGGCGCCTATTCGGCCATCAACGCGGCCGGCCCGATCTCGGTGACCACCACGGGCGATGCGACCATCGGCCAGTTGAACTCGTCGCTGTCCTATGCGGCGGCCGCGAACGCCCCGTCGATCGTCGTCACGGCCGGCGGCGTCGCTTCGCTGGGCGCGCTCATCGACAATGGCGACGGCCAGACCAAGTTCGTGGCCTCCGGTGCGGGCGCCGAAGTGTCGCTGAGCGCGTCGAACGGCATCGGCAGCACGGCAAACCGGTTTACCGTCAACGCCGCGCGGCTCTCGGCCAGCGCCAGCGGCGGCAGCATCTACCTGAAGGCACTGACCGAAGCCGAGGTGATCCTGCTGTCCGCCGTGACTGGCAACGTGGATATCATCGGCACCGGCGGGCTGACGCTCGACCAGGTGGCGGCGGGCACGGCGACCGGCGCAAGCGGCAGCTTCAGTGCCGTTGCGAACAACGGCAGCATCGTCATCGGCACCGCCGAGAGCAGCGGCTCGCAGACGATCCACGCGACCCAGAATGTGACGTTCAACTCGCTCACGACGACCGGCAACAGCGGCGACGCGGGCAATATCAACGTCACCGCCGACGCTGGCTTCATCCTGGCGCAGACGATGATTTCGGGCGGTGTGACCACACTTGGCTCGGTCTCGGCCCACGGCTCCGCGTCGCTGCTGGCTGCCACGACCATTACCGGCAACACGCTCGCCGCCACGACCGGCGCGGGCCTGCTGACCGCGACTGGCCCGATCAACTGGAACACGCTCAACGTCGGCACGACACTGGACGCGACCTCGGGTCAGGGCAGCATCACCTTCCAGACCGCGCAGAGCGGCGGCACGCAGACCATCCACGCCCACGACAATGTCACCTTCAACGCGCTGACGACGACGGGCATCAACGGCGATGCCGGCAGCATCAATGTCAACGCGGACAACGGTTTCATCCTCGCGCAGACGGTGATGTCAGGCGGCGTGCCGACGCTGGGCTCGGTCTCGGCCCATGGTTCGGCCAAGCTGATCGCGGCGGGCACCAACACCGGTCATAACCTCACGGCCTCGACCGGCAACGCAGTCCTGAGCGGAACGATTGTTCATTGGGATAATCTCAACGTGGGCGGCACGCTCGACGTCACCGCGACGGCTGGAGGGATCATCGTCGGCACCGCCATCAGCGGCGGCACGCAGACCCTGCATGCCCTAGACGACATCGTCTTCAGCCAGCTCACTACGACGGGGATTCCGGGCGATGCCGGCGACCTCAACGTCAAGTCCGACACGGGGTCGCTCCGCGGCGGATCGATCTCCGCTCACGGCGACACGCATTTCGATGTGGCCGGATCGGTCTCGCTCGACCGGATCAGCGGCGACACCGTCAGGATGACCTCGTCGGGTGACCTGACGATCAATTGGGTCAGCGTCGTGAGGGAGCTCGACCTCGCGGCCGACACGATCAACGTCAGGGGCGAGCAGGTCCGCTCGAACCCACAGGTCCCGCTGGTCATGAACATCACCGGCTACAATGGCGGCGTCGCGAAGTCTGCCAACATCTGGATCGATCCGGACAGCATCATCGTCAACCAGTTCAGGGTGGTGGACGCGAACTTCTGGACCGACGCGCACGCCGTCTCGATCCTGAACGGCTACGTTCCGGGCCAGCTGATGCTTACCACGGCGACCCAGCAGGTGCTGCTGAACAACCGCACGCTGGCGCCGTCCAACTGGCCGACGCTCCAGCTCTACCAGCCGGGCGGCGTGTTCACGATGAGCCAGGTCGGCAACGCCAATGTCAGCAACGCCTATGTCGTGTTCTATACCGGCGACGTCTCGGCGAGCGTCACCAATTACGGGCCGACCCACACCTGCTGCTACGGCTTCACCGGGGCCAGCATGGTTCGCAACATCCCCGTCGACGGCGAGGGCAGCGAGAGCATCGAGACCTGGCTCGCGAAGAAGGACGGCGGAATGTTCTACCTGCTCGGGCTTTCCGGTCAGGCGCGGCTCGATGCGCTGCTGACGCCGCGGCCGGTCGAGACCATCGGCTCCGGTCCCGCCGTCAACATCGAGGGACTGAGCGACCTGCGCAAGCTGCGCCGTAACGGGCAGCGTGCGGGTCGTCCGGGCTGGAAGGATGCGGCGGTTGAGACGGCGAAGCCGGCGGTTGGCCGTCTCGCACAGGCATGGTAACGGGAATTCGGGATGCGGATTTGGGGGGCAGCGTTGGGGGTCGGGCTTGCAGCTTGCTGCATGGCGTCGGCGCGCGCCCAGTCGATCAATCCCGGCGTGATCCAGAACGACATCGACCGGCAGCGCCGCCAGCTCGAACAACAGAGCGCGCCGCCAAAGCTCACCGGCCCGGCGGTGATCGGCGGCGAGCGGGAGAAATCCCAGCTGCTGAAGCCGGGCGGACCGAAATTCCGTTTGCGCAAGGTCGAATTCGACTCCTCCAAATTCATCACTCCGGCGGAGCTGGACGAGATCGCGAAGAAATATGTCGGCAAGAACGTCGACATCGCCGCGCTGTTGCAGCTCGTCGCCGACATCAACGCGATCTACACCGAGCGCGGCATCGTCACCGGCATCGCGACCCTGCCGGACCAGGATGCCAAGGATGGGGTCGTCCGCATCAAGCTGACCGAAGGCCGGCTCCAGAAGACGACCATCGAGGGCAACAAGCAGACCCGCACCGACTACATCCTTCAGCGCGTTAGGGAGCCCGAAGGCGAGGTCCTCGACGTTCCAAAACTCAATCGCGACGTGATCTGGTTCAACCGCACCAACGACGTGCAGATCAAGGCGCTGCTCCAGCCCGGTACGAGCTTCGGCCTCACCGACCTCCAGTTCGCGGTGATCGAGCCGCCGATCGACACCTTGCAGCTCTTCACCGACAACCAGGGCGTCGAGAACACCGGGCGCTGGGAGGGCGGGGCCTTCTACAAGCGCCACGGCCTGTTCGGCGTCGACGACCGCCTGACCTTCTACGGCGTCCGCTCCGACGGCAACCTCAACGGCAACGTTGCCTACAGCATCCCGGTCAATCCCTGGGGCGGCCGCGCCGGCGTCAGCTACACCGAGGGCAAGATCAAGATCATCCAGGGACCGTTCGTCGCGCTCGACGTCACCGGACGCTCGAGCCAGGCCGCGGTCAATTTCAGCCAGCCGGTCTGGGTGACGCAGGACTGGCTGGTGCTGCTCAACGCCGCCTTGACCGAGGGCAAGACGGTCAGCCGATTCGCCACGGTCGCCGTCACCGACGATCACTACGACAAGACGACCGCGGGTGTTTCAGTGACCAAGTCCGGCAACACCTATTCGATCACGGTGTCGCCGGCGGTGAACTACATCGCATGGCACGATTACGTGCTCGGCAACAACCGCGCGTTCAACACCTATACCGGTTCGCTGCTCGCGACCAGCGCCGCAGGGCCGGCGAATTTCAGCGCCAATGTGCTGGCGAGCTGGCAGTACACGCAGGAGAAGCTGCTGCCGGGCGACCAGATCTTCTCGATCGGCGGCCCCACCACCGTGCGCGGCTATCCCTCCAACTCGGCGTCCGGCGACAGCGGCTACTATTTCAACGCCGAGTTGCACTACAACTGGTCGCA
Organism: Bradyrhizobium sp. CCGB20; assembly: GCF_024199855.1. Classification (NCBI taxonomy): domain Bacteria; kingdom Pseudomonadati; phylum Pseudomonadota; class Alphaproteobacteria; order Hyphomicrobiales; family Nitrobacteraceae; genus Bradyrhizobium; species Bradyrhizobium sp. CCGB20. The sequence continues at coordinate 3,302,571 of NZ_JANADN010000001.1, forward strand.
ATGGCTGAAAGGTTTCGACACCTACATCTTCACCGATTGGGGCGGAGTGTATTCGACCTTCCCCGGGGTCACCGAACTTGCCTCGGTCGGCATCGGCTTCTCCTGGACCTACGCCTCGTTCATGACGTTCGAGGCGAACTACGCGACGCCGCTGAAGATGGCGGTCTCGACCCAGAACCATTACGAGGCCTATGGCCGCGTCATCTTCCGGCCGCTGTTGATGTTCGAGAAGCCGCAAAGCCCCGCGCCAGTGGCGGCCGTTGCCGGCAGGAGCAGGTCGTAGCGGGAAGGGGTATCCGCTCGCTCCGTCGTAGCCGGGCAGAAGCCATCTTCAGACAGATGTCCCCCTCTCTCCGCGTCATTGCGAGGAGCTCTTGCGACGAAGCAATCCAGAATCTTTCTGCGGAAAGACTCTGGATTGCTTCGCTACGCTCGCAATGACGGAGGATGGACTAACCGCTGGCGTCTGACTGACGCGCTTGAGGTTCTGCCGGCTCAGCGCCGCAGCGTGAACTCCTCCGCGCCGCGTCGGTGTTCCCATTCTGCCTGCTCCAGCTCAGGCCGATCGCATTCAGTCTCGGGATAGCCGATGCAGAGATAGGCGATGAACTTCCAGGTATTGGGCACGTCGAGAATGGTGTGGATGCGCGCGGGATTCAGGATCGAGACCCAGCCGATGCCGATGCTATCGGCGCGCGCGGCGAGCCACATCGCGGTGATCGCGGCGACCACGGAATATTCCGTCGTCTCCGGCATGGTGGCGCGGCCGAGGCCGTGGCCGATATCGCTCGCCTTGTCCGCGAACACCGCGAGATGGCCGGGGGCCTGTTCGAGACCCGACAGTTTCAGCGTGGCATAGCGTGCCGCGCGTTCGCCGGCATACGCATTCAACGCATCGGCGTTGCACGCCTTGAAATCGTCGATCACGGCCGTGCGCCGCGCAGCATCATCGACGGTGACGAAGCGCCAGGGCTGGCTCAGGCCGACCGACGGGGAAAGACAGGCCGTCCCGATCAGCCGCGCGATGGCGCCCTCCGGCAACGGATCGGTGCGAAAGCGGCGCACGTCGCGGCGCCACACGAACAGCTCGCGTAAATGTTGGCGGAAGGTGTCGTCGAACTCGACCATGAGATCAGCCTCCCATCCGGAAGGACGCCGCCACCAGCAGAATGAGGATCTCGCCGATCTGCTCGAACGCACCCAGGATGTCGCCGGTCTGTCCGCCGATCTGGCGGATGGCAAGCCGCGCCAGCAGCAGGCCGGCGAGCGACAGCAGGATCAGCCCGACCAGCGCCTTGCCCGGCCCGAGCGCCAGTGCGAGGACGAGCGTTCCAACAGCGAAGGCAATGGCGACGCTGCGGCCCGGTGGCACTCCTGCGCTCGCCGAAAGCCCGTCCGGCCGCGCCGGCGGGACCAGCGACATGAAGGCCGGCACGCCCGCGCGCGCCGCGGCATGCGCCGCGCAGAGCGCCAGCCCGACGGCCCAGGGACTAGCGATCGCCGCGAGTGCGCTCCAGCGCAGGCCGAACGACAGGATCAGCGCGCAGACGCCGTAAGTGCCGATCCGGCTGTCGCGCATGATCTCGAGCTTGCGCTCGCGCGTGCGGCCGCCGCCGAGCCCGTCGGCGGTGTCGGCAAGGCCGTCCTCGTGCAATGCACCGGTGATGAGGGCGGTCGTCGCCAGCGCGAGCAGGGCGGCAAGGTTCGGTGTCAGCCCGAACCGGCTGGTGATCTTGTAGACGAGGGCGCCGGCAAGGCCGACCAGCAGTCCAGCAAGGGGAAGCGCCCAGGTCGCGCGGGCGACGGCGCCGTCGCCCGCGGGCTTCGAGGATGCCACAGGCAAGATCGTGACGAACGACGCCGCCATCCTGAGATCGGCGATGACGTCCCGCAAAAGTTCGGCGCGCGGGATCATTTCAATTTCATCGGTAGGCCGGCGACGACGAACTCGACCTCGTCGGCAACGGCCGCGATGATCTGGTTCATGATTCCGGCGGCGTCGCGATAGCTGCGCGCCAATGCATTGTCGGGCACGATGCCGAGGCCGACCTCGTTGGTGACGAAGACGACGGGGCTTTTCAGGCGGGGCAGGGCGCCGGAGAGCTCGGTCACCTCGTGTTCCCAGTCGCGCTCTGCATGCATCAGGTTGGAGAGCCAGAGCGTCAGGCAGTCCACCAGCCTTGCGCCGCCGCCATCGCTTGCTACCAGTGCGGGCACGAGATCGAGCGGCACTTCGCGTTCGATCCAGTCGGTTCCGCGGCGTGCGCGATGCTTCGCGATGCGCGCCTCCATTTCGGCATCGAGCGCTTCGGCCGTCGCGACATAGACAGGCTGCCCGGGAAAGGCGCGCGTGCGCATTTCCGCACGCTTGCTCTTGCCGGATCGCGCTCCGCCCGTGATCAAGATGACGGCCATCAAAGTCTCCTATCAGCCTGACTAATCACCAATCGTGGTCAAAGACAAAGCCGAAATCAGGCCGCCGGGGGCTTGCGCTCGCCCCTCGCTTTGCGCAACAGGGGCGGGACAGGAGACAAATGTGGGCTTTGCGGGCGCGATGGTGGTGGCGATGGCGGTGGATGCCCTCCTGGGCTGGCCGTCATGGCTGTTCGCGCGGATCGGCCATCCCGTGACCTGGCTCGGCCGGCTGATCGGCGTCGTCGATACCGCCTGGAATCGCGCGTCCGATCCGCCGGCGCTTCGCCGCGCCGCTGGCATCGCCGGGGCGCTCGTGGTGATTGCGCTCGCGGTCGCGCTTGGCTGGGTGCTTCAGTCCTTGCTTCCCTCTGGCTGGATTCAGATCGTGCTGGTGGGCGTCCTGGCGTGGCCGCTGGTCGCTTTGCGCTCGCTGCATGATCATGTGGCTGCCGTGGCGGCACCCTTGCAGGCCGGTGACATCGCCGCTGCGCGCGAAGCGGTCTCGCGCATCGTCGGCCGTGATCCTGCTGCGCTCGATGAAGCCGGCGTCGCGCGCGCGGCGATCGAGAGCCTCGCCGAGAACGCTTCCGACGGCATCGTGGCGCCGGTGTTCTGGGGCGCATTGTTCGGCCTGCCCGGTATTTTGGGCTACAAGGCCATCAATACGCTGGACTCCATGATCGGCCATCGCAGCGAACGGCATGAAGCCTTTGGCTGGGCCGCCGCTCGCATCGACGATGTCGCCAACTTCATTCCGGCGCGGCTGACCGGGTTTCTGTTTGTGCTGCTGGCGCCGCGGCGATCGGAGGCGCTGTCGTGCATGATGCGGGACGCCCGCCGCCATCGCTCGCCCAACGCCGGCTGGCCGGAAGCGGCGATGGCCGGTGCGCTTGGTGTGCGCCTCAGCGGTCCCCGCATCTATCACGGCAGCGCCACCGACGAGCCCTGGCTCAATGAAGGCGCGCGCGATCCGCGCGCCGCCGACATCAGCGAGGGATTGACGGTCTACCGCCGCGCCATGCTGCTGCTCGCCGGTGTGCTTGCGGTCCTTGCCTTCACGTGAAAGAACGGGGCATGCGCGAGCACGGTGGAAATCTCGATCTGGCCCAGCAGCGTTTTGGCGGACGCGCGGAGGACTGGATCGACCTGTCGACCGGGATCAACCGGCTGCCTTATCCCGTGGGCGAGGTGAGCGCACGCGCGTGGAGCGCGCTGCCGTCGCGCGCGGAGATCGACGCATTGCATCAGGCCGCGCGGCATGCCTATCGCACGAGCGCGCCGATCGTCGCGCTTGGCGGCGCGCAGGCCGCCATTCAATTGTTGCCGCAATTGGCGCCGCGTGGCCGCGCGTGCATCTTGGCTCCGACCTACAATGAATATGCCGGGGTGTTGTCGGCCGCGGGCTGGGATGTCCATGAGGTCAGCGAGCGCGACGCGCTGGCCGGCGCGGACCTCGCCATCGTCGTCAATCCCAACAATCCCGATGGCCGGTGTCTTGCGCCGAGCGATTTGCTCGCATTGCTTCCGCGCGTCGGCCGTCTCGTCGTCGACGAGAGCTTTGCCGATGCGGTGCCGCAGCTTTCGCTTGCATCGCAGGCGGATCGGCAGGGGTTGCTGATCCTGCGTTCGTTTGGAAAGTTCTTTGGTCTTGCCGGCCTGCGGCTGGGCTTTGCACTTGGCAATGCGGCCGACGTCGCGAAGCTCGCGGTGGCCTCGGGGCCATGGCCGGTCTCGGGTGCGGCGATCGCGATCGGCAGCCGCGCGTTGCGCGACGATGCCTGGGCGGAGGCCACGTCAGCGCGGCTTGCGCGTGACTGTGTTCGCCTCGACGAGATGGCACGAGAACAAGGCTGGGCGCTGGTTGGCGGCACGTCGCTGTTTCGTCTCTATGAGACGCGTGACGCGCTTGCCGCGCAGGAGAAACTCGCGCGCGGCCAGATCTGGTCGCGCGTCTTCGCGCGGAACCCGACATGGCTGCGCCTCGGACTTCCCGGCAGCGAGGCCGAATGGTCGCGCCTTGCCGAGGTCCTAGCGCGCTAGCGCGAGCAGGCCTTCGACATCAAGATGCTTTTCGATGTGGTCGGCGAGGGCGTCGAGCGCGCTTTCGACCCTCGCATGATACGGCTCGTTGCCCGCGGGAATATCGAGCCTGGCTAAAAACGCCCTGCGGAAGTCATCCGATGTGAAGAGGCCGTGCAGATAGCTGCCCTGCACGCGGCCATCATTCGATATCGCGCCTTCCGGCTCGCCATCCAGCGTCGCGAACGGGCGAGCGCGATCCGGCCCGTCAGTGCGGCCGATGTGGATTTCATAGGCTTCGATCGGCTGATCCGTCGCGGCATGCACGGCCGCGACACGCGTCAGCGTCTTCTGCGGGCTCATCACCGTTTCCACGTCCAGAAGTCCGAGGCCCGGTGTGTCGCCTGCGGGGCCTTCGATCCCTTCGGGGTCGGCGACGCTGCGTCCGAGTATCTGATAGCCGCCGCAGAGGCCGAGCACATGGCCGCCCCTGCGGTGATGCGCGAGCAGATCGATGTCCCAGCCCTGAGCGCGCAAGAAGGCCAGATCGCCGCGGGTGGATTTCGAGCCGGGGATGATGACGAGGCGGACGTCGCCGGGAATCGCTTGGCCCGGGCGGACCATCACGAGATCGACGTTCGCCTCGAGCTTGAGCGGATCGAGGTCGTCGAAATTGGCGATCCGCGACAGTGCGAGACAGGCGATCTTGCACTGCCCGGGCTTGCGCGCATCGCTGAGGCCCAGCGCATCCTCGGCCGGCAGCTCGCCGGCACGCGCGAACCAGGGCAGCACGCCAAGGCCGCGCCATGCGGTCTTCTGCTCGATCAGCCTGTAGCCGTCGTCGAACAGGGTGGGATCGCCACGGAACTTGTTGATGACAAAACCCTGGATCATCGCGGCATCATCGGGGTCGATCACCGTCTTGATGCCGACGAGCTGGGCGATGACGCCGCCGCGATCGATGTCGCCGACCAGCACCACCGGCACGTCGGCCTTGCGCGCAAAGCCCATATTGGCGATGTCGGCCTTGCGCAGATTCACCTCGGCCGGACTGCCGGCGCCTTCGACCAGCACCAGATCTGCGCGCGTCTTCAGCCGCTCGAAGCTTTCCAGCACGGCGCCCATCAGCGACGGCTTCATCGCCGCGTAGTCGCGCGCCCGCGCGGTCGCGATGCGCTTTCCGTGAACGATCACCTGTGCGCCGACATCGGTCTCGGGCTTGAGCAGCACCGGGTTCATGTCGGTGTGCGGCTCGACGCCGGCGGCGAGGGCCTGCAACGCCTGGGCGCGGCCGATCTCGCCGCCGTCGACGGTGACGGCCGCATTGTTCGACATGTTCTGCGGCTTGAACGGCAGCACGCGCAGGCCGCGCCGCGTGAAGGCGCGCGCGAGACCGGCGACGATGAGCGACTTGCCCACGTCCGAGCCGGCTCCCTGGATCATCAGCGCACGCGCCATCGGGAGGATCTTCAGAACTCGACGCCGGCTTGCGCCTTGATGCCGGAGCGGAACGGATGCTTGACCAGCGTCATCTCGGTGACGAGATCGGCGATCTCGATCAGCTCGTCCTTGGCGTTGCGCCCGGTGAGGACGACATGGGTCATCGGCGGCTTCTGCGTCGTCAGGAACTCGACCACTTCGGCGATGTCGAGATAGTCATAGCGCAGCGCGATGTTGATCTCGTCGAGCACGACCATGCGCAGGCTGGAATCGAGGATCAGCTCCTTGGCCTTCTCCCAGCCGGCACGCGCGGCGGCGATGTCGCGGGTGCGGTCCTGCGTCTCCCAGGTGAAGCCTTCGCCCATGGCGTGGAACTGGCAGAGGTCGCCGAAATGGCCGGTGAGCAGGCGCCGCTCGCCGGTATCCCAGGCGCCCTTGATGAACTGCACGACGGCGCAGGGGAAGCCATGGGCGACGCAGCGGACGATCATGCCGAAGGCGGAGGAGGACTTGCCCTTGCCGGCGCCGGTATGGACGATGATGAGGCCCTTTTCGCCGCTCTTGGTCGCCATGATCTTGTCGCGGGCGGCCTTCTTCTTCGCCATTTTCGCGGCGTGGCGGGCGTCGGTTTCCTCAGCTGTTTGGGTATCCGGTTCAGGCGTCATCGGTCCCGGTCCTTCGGCTTGACAAGAGGCGGCCGGGGGCAAATGGTGGCCCGGCGTTGGTTCCTGTCCTATGACAGGCGAAGAGGGAATGCGATAGGGTCCGAATCGGCAAGATTTAGGTCCAAAATGCAGCCGCCCCCGCGACCGTGACCGGAGAGATGCCCGAAGCCACTGATCCCCAGGGATCGGGAAGGCGGGGATCGAAGGGGAAAACCCTGCTCCGCAAGCCGGGAGACCTGCCAGCGCGGACGAGTTTTGGACCGGCGGACGGGGTGTTCCGCGACGGGGAAACGGGCCTTCAAAAGAACGGTCCGTGTGCCTCATCGCCTCCCGATGTTTATCCTGGAAGAGGCGATGACCGTCACACTTCACGTCTGTATCACCTGCCGTGCCGGCGAGACGCCTGGCGAGGGCGAGGCGACGCCCGGCAAGCGCCTGCATGGTGCGATCCTCGACGCCGGCGTGCCCGACGGCGTCAATGTGGTTCCCGTTGAATGCTTGTCGGCATGCAGCCAGGGGTGCTCGGTCGCGCTCAGCGCGCCCGGCCGCTGGTCCTATGTCTATGGCCGCCTGTCGGACGCGAACGCGCGCGACGTGGTCGCCGGCGCCGCGGCCTATGCGGCCGCGCCTGACGGTCTCGTGCCCTGGCGCAGCCGCCCGGAAATATTCCGCAAGCAATCGCTTGCCCGCATTCCCCCCATTGCCGTCGTGCCGGAGGCCGCTGAATGAACTCGCTCGCAAAAGTCCCGGTGACGGTGGTCACGGGTTTTCTCGGCTCCGGCAAGACGACGCTGATCCAGCATCTGCTCGCAAACCCTGACGGCAAGAAGCTCGCCGTGCTCGTCAACGAGTTCGGTAGCGAGGGCGTCGACGGCGAGATCCTGAAATCCTGCGCCGATGCGAACTGTCCGGAAGAGAACATCGTCGAGCTCGCCAATGGCTGCATCTGCTGCACCGTCGCCGACGATTTCATTCCGACCATGGAAAAGCTGCTGGCGCGCCCGGTGCGGCCCGATCACATCCTGATCGAGACCTCGGGCCTGGCACTGCCGAAGCCGTTGCTGAAGGCGTTCGACTGGCCGGAGATTCGTTCGCGCATCACGGTCGATGGCGTGATCGCGCTCGCCGATGCGGAGGCCGTTGCCGCCGGCCGCTTCGCGCCCGACCCGATTGCTGTCGAAGCGCAGCGCGCGGCGGACGAGAGTCTGGATCACGAGACGCCGCTGTCGGAAGTGTTCGAGGACCAGATCGCCTGCGCGGACATCGTGCTGCTGACCAAGGCCGATCTCGCCGGCAGCGCAGGCATCGAAGCCGCCAAGGCCGCGATCACCGCCGAGATGCCGCGCCGCGTGCCGATGCTCCCCGTGACCGACGGTGCGATCGATGCGCGCGTCATCCTCGGCCTCGGCGCTGCCGCCGAGAACGATCTCGCCGCGCGCCCCTCGCATCATGACGGCGAGGAAGAGCACGAGCATGACGATTTCGCATCCGTCGTGATCGATCTTCCGGAGGTTACGGACGTCGACACGCTGGTCGCTTCGGTCCAGCGCCTGGCGCGCGAGCAGAACGTGCTGCGTGCCAAGGGCTATATCGCGGTTGCGGGCAAGCCGATGCGCCTGTTGCTGCAAGCCGTCGGCGAGCGCGTGCGCCACCAGTTCGACAAGCCCTGGGGCGCAGGCAGCAGGCAGTCGAAGCTCGTCGTGATCGGCGAGCACGGCGATATCGACGAGGCCGCGATTAGGTCAGGACTTGGTCTTTCAGGATCTGGCATCTGATGCACGTCGTCTTCCGCGAGAGCCGCGGTCTCGAGGAGACCGCGACGCCAAGGGACATCGGCCAGGACCCGGCCGATCTCGTGGTGCTCTCGTATTCGGATTCCGATCTTGCCGCGTTCGCGGCCGGCTGGCGGCGCGGCCGTGACAGCCTGCCGTCGCTGCGGCTCGCCAATCTCGCGGAGCTGCGTCATCCGCTGTCGGTCGACACCTATGTCGAGCGCACGCTGTCGCGGGCGCGCGGCATCCTGGTGCGGCTGATCGGCGGCGAGTCCTATTGGCCATATGGGTTAGCTGCCCTGCAACAGCTCGCCAAGGATCGCAACATCGTACTGGCTGTGCTGCCGGCCGATGGCCGCGACGACACGCGGCTCGATGCGTACTCCACGCTGCCGGTCTCGACGCTGCGGCGGCTCAAGGTGCTCTGCGACACCGGTGGGCCGGTCGCCGCGCAAGCCGCGATCGCGCAGCTCGCGCTGGCTTCGGGGCTCTATGCCGGCCCCGTCGTCGGCGAGATGACCGTGCCCGAGATGGGATTTTACGATCCCGCGCGGGGAGTGATTGCGGCACCGGCAGCGAGCCAGGGGAATCCGCTCGCGCTCGTGACCTTCTATCGCTCTTATCTCACCGCGGCGGACACCGGCCCGGTCGATGCCCTGATCGCGGCGCTGCGTGAGAAGGGATTTGATGCCTACGGCGTGTTCGTTGCCTCGCTGAAGGCTGCGGGTGTTGCGGATTGGCTGCGAGCGTATTTCGCCAAGAATCCTCCGGCCGCGATCGTGAATGCGACGGCGTTCTCTGCGGCAGGCGACGACGGCACGACGCCGTTCGATGCCGCATCCTGTCCCGTGTTCCAGGTCGCGCTCTCCACGGCGCGGCGCGCGGACTGGGCGGAGTCGCTGCGCGGCCTGTCGCCCGGCGACCTCGCGATGCATGTGGTGCTGCCGGAGGTCGACGGCCGTGTGTTCACGGGCGTGGTAAGTTTCAAATCGGCCGCGGAGCGTGATCCCGATCTGCAATTTTCGCATCTGGCGCACAGGCCGGACGAAGAGCGCGTGACGGCCGTCGCCGCGCGCGTTGCGGCCTGGCGTCGCCTCGCGGAGAAGCCGACTTCCGAGAAGCGCGTTGCGATCGTGCTCTCGAACTATCCGGGCCGTCCGCACCAGATCGCGCATGCGGTGGGGCTCGATGCGCTGGCGTCCGTCGAGGCCTTGCTGTCCGACCTGACAGAGGTCGGCTTCGATGTCGCGCCGGTCCACGCGCTCGGCGGGACGCTGCTCGAGCGGAAATTGACCTGGAGTGTCGCGGAGTATTGCGCGGCACTCTCGCGTCTCCCGCAGGTCCTGCAGGATGATCTTGTGCAAGCCTGGGGTGGCCCGGAGGATGACCCGGGTTGTCGTGACGGCGCATTCCATTTCGCGGCTATCGCTTGCGGCCAATCGATCATCGCGGTTCAGCCGGAACGCGGCGATGCGACCACCCGCGATGCCGACTATCACGATCTCGCCCGCACGCCGCGCCATGCCTATGTCGCGTTCTATCTCTGGCTCAGGCAGCAGGGCTGTGATGCCGTCGTGCACATGGGGGCGCACGGCACGCTGGAATGGCTGCCCGGAAAATCGGTGGCGCTGTCGTCGCGCTGCTGGCCGGAAGCCCTGATCGGCGATCTGCCCGTCGTCTATCCCTTCATCGTCAACGATCCCGGCGAGGCCGCGCAGGCCAAACGGCGTCTGGGTGCCGTGACCATCGGCCATCTGCCGCCGCCGCTCGAGCAATCCGCGGTGCCGGAAGGCCTGCGCCGGCTCGAGCGTCTGCTCGACGAATATTCGACCGCCGACGGGCTCGATCCTGCCCGCCGCCAGCGGCTGATCGCCGCAATCCGCGACGAGGCGCGGGCCGCCGGCCTCGAGGACGATCTCGGCCTTGATGCATCGGCGGCGCCGGCCGAAGCGATTCCGCGGATCGACCGCTTCGTCTGCGATCTCAAGGAAAGCCAGTTCGGCGATGGCCTGCACGTGTTCGGCCGCGGCGCCTGCGGCGAGGCAGAGCGCGATGCGCTCCGTGCCGCGCTTGCGGGAATGCGCGTCGCACCGGGACCGTCGGGCTCGCCCTATCGCGGGCGCCAGGACGTGCTGCCGACCGGGCGCAATCTCTTCGCCGTCGATCCGCGCGCGGTGCCGACGCCGTCGGCACATGCACAGGGGATCAAGCTCGCGGAAGAGCTGCTGCGCCGCCACCTGCAGGATCATGGCGACTGGCCGAAGGGCCTCGTGGTCGATCTCTGGGGCTCGGCGACGATGCGCACCGCGGGCGAGGAGTTTGCGATGGCGCTGCATCTGGCCGGTCTTGCGCCGCGCTGGGACCACGCCTCCGGCCGCGTCACCGGCTACGACATCATTGCGCCGGCCGAACTGGGCCGCCCCCGCATCGACGTCACGCTGCGCGTGTCGGGCCTGTTCCGCGACGTCTTCGCGGGCCTTGCGCAATTGTTCGAGGCTGCCGCCGAGGCGCTTGCAGCTCGCGAGGACGAGGGCGAGGAGAATCCCTATCGCCATCGTGCCTCCCGCGTGTTCGCACCGCGTCCCGGACAATATGGCGTTGGCCTCTCCGCGATCCCGGATGCCTTCACGCCCGAGACGCGCGACGCGGCCGGCGAAGCGTGGCTGTCGGCATCGTCCTGGGCTTTTTCCGCCGATGGCGCGATGCAGCCGGATCGCGCCGGCATCGAGACGCGGCTCGCAGCCGCCGATGCTTTCGTTCACGTGCAGGATTTGCCGGAAACCGATCTGCTGCTCGCCGCCGACTACGCCGCGCACGAAGCCGGTATCGCGGCGGCTGCGGCACATCTCGGCGCGGCAGGACCATCGCTCTATCATCTCGATACGACGCGCCCCGAGCAGCCGCATGCGCGCACGCTGACGGAGGAGGTCTCTCGCGTCGTCCGCGCGCGTGCGGCCAACCCGGCCTGGATCGCCGGCATGATGCGCCACGGTTTTCGAGGCGCCGCCGAGATCACCGCGACGCTGGAACACATGGCCGCCTTCGCGCATCTGGCGGGTGCCGTGCCGCCGCATCTGTTCGATCTCTACTATGACGCGACGCTCGGCAACGACGACGTCCGCGCCTTCATGGCCCGCGAAAATCCGGCGGCGCTCGCTGCCATGGAGACCTGCTTCACGCGCCTGCATGAGGCCTCACTCTGGCAAACGCGCCGCAATTCGATCGCGGCTGCGCTGAGGGAGGCGTCATGAGCGCTTCCGCGGTCAAGGGCTGGTGTCCCGGCGCGCTGCGCCCGATGCAATCGGGCGACGGGCTCGTGGTCCGCGTACGCCCCTTCGGTGGGCGGCTCGAAGCCGCGCAGGTCGCCGGGCTTGCCGAGCTCGCCGAACGCTATGGCAATGGTCTGATCGATGTGACGAGCCGCGCCAACCTCCAGATCAGGGGGGTGAGCGAACAGGGCCATCGGCCGCTGCTCGAGGGCCTTGCACGGCTGCAATTGCTCGACCCCGACACGGACGTCGAGGCCCGCCGCAACATCCTGGTGACGCCATTCTGGAATGTTGGCGACGAGACGCAGGCGCTCGCCGCGGAGCTGGAAGAGGCGCTTGCCGACAGCGCGCTCGATCTTCCCACAAAGTTCGGATTCGCCATCGATGACGGAACCTCGCGCGTGCTCGCCGGCGATTCCGCCGATGTGCGCATCGAGCGCGATCGCGGCGGCCGGCTCCTGGTGCGGGCCGATGGCGCGAGGCTCGGCCGCTCTGTCGCACGCGGACAGGCGGTGAGCACGGCGCTGGCGCTCGCGCACTGGTTCATCACATCAGGCGGCGCGAAGGATGGGCGAGGGCGCATGGCGGCCCATGTCGCGGCCGGCGCGGCATTGCCTGGGACATTGAACGGCGACACCGAGCCCGCGCCCGTGATGGCGGCGTCACGGCCCGGGCATTATCCGCAAGGCGCCATGGTCGGCGTCGCGTTTGGGCAGATGCTGCACACCACGCTCCATCAATTCTCCGGCTGCGGCCATGCGCTGCGCATCACGCCATGGCGGATGGTGCTGAGCGAAGGCAAGCGCGAGATGCCGAGCGGGGCGGGCCTCATCACCGAGCCCCACGATCCGGCACTGCGCGTCATCGCCTGCAGCGGTGCGCCGCGTTGCCGCGAGGCGCATGCCGACACGCGCGCGCTGGCAGCCGCCCTTGCACCGCGTATCGCGCTGGACACGCGGCTTCACGTCTCCGGCTGCACCAAGGGCTGCGCGCGGTCCGGCGCATCCGCGGTGACGCTGGTTGCAACCAGTGCCGGATTCGATCTCGTCCGTGACGGCTCGACCCGCGACGAACCGGTTTTGCGCGGATTGAACGGCGCCGACATCGTCAGCGATCCCTCCATCCTGGTCGGGGGGCACTGATGCCGCACACCTACGAGACCGATGGCGCGGCGATCTACCGCCAATCCTTCGCGACCATCCGGACCGAATCGGATCTTGCGCGCTTTTCGCCGGACGAGGAGCCGGTGGTCGTGCGGATGATCCATGCCGCCGGTATGGTCGGCCTGGAGGCGCATATCCGCTTCACGCCCGGAATGGCGACCGCCGCGCGCGCGGCCTTGCAGAAGGGCGCGCCGATCCTGTGCGACGCGCGCATGGTCTCCGAAGGAATTACACGCGCGAGATTGCCGGCGGCCAATGCTGTGATCTGCACGCTCGGCGACGAGACCGTTCCGGCGCTGGCGAAATCCATGCGCAACACGCGCTCTGCCGCGGCGGTGGAGCTGTGGCGGCCGCATCTCGATGGCGCGATCGTCGCGATCGGCAACGCGCCGACTGCACTGTTTCACCTGCTCAACATGCTGGAAGACCAGAACTGTCCGCGGCCTGCGGCGATCATCGGCTGCCCCGTCGGCTTCGTCGGCGCGGCGGAATCCAAGGCGGCACTGATGGCCGATCCGCCTGTGCCGGCGCTGACAGTCGAGGGCCGTCTCGGCGGCTCCGCGATCACGGTCGCCGCCGTGAACGCGCTGGCGAGCCGGAGCGAGTAGCCATGGGACGCATCATCTGCTGCGGTCTCGGCCCCGGCGATCCCGACCTGATGAGCGTGCGCGCGGATCGCACCGTGCGCGGCGCGAAGCACGTCGCCTATTTCCGCAAGAAGGGGCGGCCCGGCCAGGCGCGGCGTATCGTCGAGGGCATGCTGGGTGCCGACGTCACCGAATACCCGATGGAATATCCGGTCACGACGGAGCTCGCCTTCGACAGCGCGGAATACGTCCAGCTGCTGGCCGGCTTCTACGACGAATGGGCGGAGCGGCTGGCGCGGCTTTCGCGCGCGGTCGACGTCGTCGTGCTCTGCGAGGGCGATCCCTATTTCTACGGCTCCTTCATGCATCTGCACACGCGCCTGCAGGGGCGCGTCGAGATCGAGGTGATCGCGGGCATTCCCGGCATGGTCGGCTGCTGGAACGGCGTCGGCCGGCCGATCGCGCTCGGCGACGACGTGACGACAGTGCTGATGGGCACGCTCGCTGAAGACGAGCTCGAACGGCGCATGCGCGATTCCGATGCGCTCGTCATCATGAAGACCGGCCGCAATCTCGCAAAGGTGCGCCGCGCGCTCGCTGCCGCCGGCCGGCTCGACGACGCCTGGCTGGTCGAGCGCGGCACCATGCCGGGCGAGCGCGTGGTGCGGCTCGCCGAGATCGATGCCGCCGATTGTCCTTACTTCGCGATCGTGCTCGTGCACGGCAAGGGCCGGCATCTGGACGCGGGCGAATGACGGGCTCGCTGACCATCGCAGGCCTCGGGCCGGGCAGCGATGCGCTGGTGACGCCCGAGGTCTCTGCCGCGCTTGCCTCTGCGACCGACATTCTGGGCTACGCGCCCTATGTCGCGCGTGTGCCGCCGCGAGCGGGGCTCGCCCTGCACCCATCCGACAATCGCGAGGAGCTGCAGCGCGCGAGCGAGGCCCTGCGGCTCGCGGCCGAAGGCGGGCAGGTCGTCGTCGTTTCCTCCGGCGATCCCGGCGTCTTCGCGATGGCGTCCGCCGTGTTCGAGGCGCTGGAGCAGGCGCCGCAATATCAGGAGCTGCCGATCCGCGTGCTGCCCGGCATCACCGCGATGCTGGCAGCGGCCGCGCGCGCTGGCGCGCCGCTCGGGCATGATTTCTGCGCGATCAATCTCTCCGACAATCTCAAGCCGTGGGCGGTGATCGAGAAGCGGCTGCGGCTTGCCGCGGAAGCCGATTTCTCGATTGCGATGTACAATCCGCGTTCGGCGAGCCGGCCGGAGGGCTTTGGCCGCACACTTGCCGTGTTGAAAGAGGCCGGCTGCGGTGATCGCCTCGTGATTTTCGCGCGCGCGATCAGCACCGCCGACGAGAAGATCGAGACGGTCACGCTGAACGAAGCGACGCCCGAGATGGCCGACATGCGCACGCTGGTGATCGTCGGCAATTCGCAGACGCGCCGCGTCGGCCGCTGGATCTATGCGCCGAGGCAGGTGCGATGACCGAGCCACTGCATGATCTCGGCCACGCTTTCGACCCGCATCCGTTCGGGCAGTCTTGGCCGCGCGATCATGATCACGGGCAGGCGGAGCACGCGGGCCGCGTCGATCTTGGCGCGCGCGCCGTCGCCGCCGGAGTTGCGGGCGACGATCCACGCGATGCCGCGCGCGCGCACCATCTCGAGCTCGCCGTCGAGCGTGAACGGCCCGCGCGATACGATCACGTCAGCCGGGAAGGGCAGCGCGGCTTCGGGCGGATCGACGAAACGCAGCGTGTAGGCGTGCTGTGGCTTGGTCGCGAATGGCGCGATGTGCTGGCGGCCGATGGCGAGGAACACTTTTGCCGGCGCCTCGGGGAGCGCGGCGGCTGCGGCGCTGACATCCGCGACCTCGATCCAGTTGTCTCCGGGCACTTTGGTCCAGGGCGCACGTTCCAGTGCGATCAGCGGCGTCTTGGTTTCTGCACAGGCCTCGACCGCGTGGCGGCTCATCTCGGCCGCGAAGGGATGCGTCGCGTCGATCACATGCGTGATGCCTTCGCCGCGGATGTAATCGGCCAGCCCGCTCACGCCGCCAAAACCGCCGATGCGCGTCGGCAGCGGCTGATCGGAGGGCGTGCGGGTGCGGCCGCCATAGGAATAGACGGCGTCGATGCGCACGCGCGCGATCTCCGCGGCGAGCACGCTCGCATCGGCGGTTCCGCCCAGAATAAGGGCGCGCGGCATGGCTGATCCCTGGCTGACCATCATCGGTATCGGCGAAGATGGCCTTGCCGGGCTGTCGGAAGCAAGCCGAAAGGCACTTGCTAACGCCGAAACCGTCTTTGGCGGTGAACGGCATCTTGCGCTTGCCGGCGTGAGCGGTCGCGGCCGCCCATGGCCGGTGCCGTTCGACGCAGATGTCGTGCTGAGCTGTCGCGGCCGGCCGACGGCGGTGCTCGCCTCCGGCGATCCTTTCTGGTACGGCGCGGGTGCAAGTCTTGCCGAGAAGCTCGACACGGGCGAGTGGGTTGCCCATTCAGCCCCGTCGACCTTCTCGCTCGCCGCCGCGCGGCTGGGCTGGCGTCTCGAAGCCGTTGTCTGTCTCGGGCTTCACGCCGCGCCGTTCGAGCGGCTCGTGCCGCATCTGGCGAATGGCGCGCGCATCATTTGTCTCGTGCGCGACGGGAAAGCCGCCGGTGATCTCGCGAAATGGCTGAGCGCGCGCGGATGGGGGGCTTCGGCATTCTGGACTCTCGCCGCGCTCGGCGGCCCACGCGAAAGCCTCAAGGAGCATTGTGCGGGCCGCTTTGCCGGCGATCTCGCTGGAAACCTGGTCGCAGTGGCGATTGAGGCGAAGGGCGCGCAGGGCATTCCCCGCAGCTCGGGACTTTCAGACGATCTCTTCGTCCATGACGGCCAGATCACCAAGCGGCCGGTGCGCGCGCTCGCGCTCTCGACGCTGGCGCCGCGTTCGGGCGAGCGGCTGTGGGACATTGGCGCCGGCTCGGGTTCGATTTCGATCGAGTGGGCGCTGTGCGGCGGGACGGCGATCGCCATCGAGGCGCGCGAGGATCGCGGGGCGAACATTCGCAGCAATGCAGCGTCGTTCGGACTGGTGCATCGGATCACCGTCATCACAGGGAGGGCGCCCGAAGCTCTCGCTGCGCTGGACCCGCCGGATGCCCTCTTCATCGGCGGCGGTCTCGATAGCGCGATGTTCGACGCGATCTGGTCGCGGCTTGCGCCGGGTGCGCGGCTGGTTGCCCATTCAGTGACGCTGGAGACGGAGGCGCTGCTTGGCGAGCTGCATCAGCGCCACGGCGGCGAGCTGATGCGGGTCGAGATCGCGCATGCCGGGCCGCTCGGCCGCTACCGGTCCTGGGAGGCTGCGCGTCCCGTGGTGCAGTGGAGTGCGGTCCGATGAAGGTCGCCGGGCTCGGATTCAGAAAGGATGTCACGCTAGCTTCGCTGCGTGAGGCGCTGCTGGCGGCCGGTGGTTCCGAAGGCCTTGCGGCGGTCGCGACTGTCAGCGAAAAGGCCGAGGTGGAAGCGTTGAAGCAGCTCGCGCGGGAATGCGGCGTGCCGGTCATGGCTGTCCCGGCCGACATGCTGGCCGGCATCGAGACACCGACGCGGTCGAAGCTCGTCGCGGAAAAATTCGGTACCGGATCAGTCGCTGAAGCCGCGGCGCTCGCTGCGGCTGGTCCGCGCGCGCGATTGATTGCGACGCGGGCGGTCTCGCAGGATCGCACCGCGACGGCGGCGATCGCGGAAGGAGACGGCGCATGACGGTGCACTTCATCGGTGCGGGGCCGGGCGCCCCTGACTTGCTGACGCTGCGTGGCCGCGACCTGATCGCGGTGTGCCCGGTCTGCCTCTATGCCGGCTCGCTGGTCCCTGAGGGCGTGCTGGCGCATTGCCCGCCTGGTGCGCGGATCGTCAATACCGCGTCGCTGTCGCTCGACGGGATCGTGGCGGAGATCGCCGCCGCGCACGCCGAGGGCAAGGATGTTGCTCGCTTGCATTCCGGCGATCTCTCGATCTGGTCAGCAATGGGCGAGCAGCTCCGCCGCCTGCGCGCGCTCGGTATTCCCTATACGGTGACGCCGGGCGTTCCGTCGTTCTCGGCGGCAGCGGCGGCGCTGGAGACTGAACTGACGCTGCCGGGTCTTGCGCAATCCGTGGTGCTGACACGCACACCGGGCCGCGCCAGCGCGATGCCTGAAGGCGAAAAGCTCGCCGCCTTCGCCGCGACCGGCGCGGTGCTTGCGATCCATCTGTCGATCCACCTGCTCGACAACGTCGTCGCCGAGCTGACGCCGCATTACGGCGCGGATTGCCCCGTCGCGATCGTCTGGCGTGCGAGCTGGCCGGAGCAGCGCATCGTCCGCGCCACGCTGGCAACGCTCGATGCCGCCGTCGGTCCCGAGATGGAGCGCACCGCGCTGATCCTGGTCGGCAGGACGCTCGGCGCGGCCGATTTCGACGAGAGCCGTCTCTATGCCGCCGATTACGATCGCCGCTATCGGCCTGTTGGCGCCGAGCCGCGCTTTCCGGAGGCATCGTGATGCCGGCAGGGCTCGTCATCTCCGCGCCTGCCTCCGGCGTCGGCAAGACGACGTTGACGCTGGCGCTCGCGCGCGCCTGGCGCACTCGCGGGTTGAACGTGCAGTGCTTCAAGAGCGGGCCCGACTACATCGATCCCGCCTTCCATGCCGCCGCGACGGGACGTGCTTCCGTCAACGTCGATAGCTGGGCGATGGATCGCGGGACGATCGCGCATCTCGTCAGCCGCGGCACCGATGCCGATGTCGTGCTCGCCGAAGGCTCCATGGGCTTGTTCGACGGCGTTGCCGCGCGCGGCGTCTCCGGCACCGGCGCCACCGCCGATATCGCGGAGATGCTGGGCTGGCCGGTGGTGCTGGTGATCGACCCCTCCGGACAGGCGCAGACGGCCGCCGCAATTGCCGCGGGCCTTCGCGACTATCGCGCGGGTGTGCGCCTTGCCGGCGTCGTGCTCAACCGTGTCGCCAGCCCGCGCCACGAAGACCTGGTGCGGCGCGCGCTCAACGATGCCGGCATCGCCGTGTTCGGCGCGCTGCCACGCCATGCCGAGATCAGCCTGCCGAAGCGGCATCTCGGCCTGGTGCAGGCCGAGGAGCAGGCCGAGATCGGCAAGCTGATCGACGAGGCCGCGCGCTTCGTCGCCGAACATGTCGATCTCGATGCGGTGCTGCGTTCGGCAGCCAGCTGGTCGCCGCAGCCTGCCGCGAATGATCTGAATGTGACACCGCCCGGCCAACGCATTGCGCTGGCCCGCGATGCAGCCTTCTCCTTCGTCTATCCGCATATGCTGGAAGCCTGGCGCGCTGCGGGCGCCGAGATCTCGACATTCTCGCCGCTTGCCGATGAAGCGCCTGACGCGAGCGCCGATGTGTGCTGGCTCCCCGGCGGCTATCCCGAGCTGCATGCCGGGACAATCGCGGCCAATGCGCACTTTCGCAGCGGCCTGCGCGCGTTCGCTGACACACGGCCGGTGCACGGCGAATGCGGAGGCTATATGGTGCTGGGAACCGCTTTGACCGACGCCGACGGCGTTCGCCACGAGATGACCGGCCTGCTTGGCCTCGAGACGAGCTTTGCCAAACGCCGCGTGCATCTGGGATATCGTCTCGCTGCGCTCGCCGCCCCGATGCCGGGGCATCAGGTCGGCGCGCGGCTGCGCGGTCACGAGTTTCACTATTCGACGATCGTCGCGCAGCCGGACACGCCGCTGGCGGTCGTGCACGATGCAACAGGTGCGGTCATCGCCGAAACGGGCTCGCGCCGCGGCCACGCCACGGGCACCTTCTTCCATCTGATCGCGGAGGACCGGTGAGCGGTTTTGTCACTTTCATTTCGGCCGGCCCCGGCGACCCCGAGCTTCTCACGCTCAAGGGCGCCGCGCGGCTGCGGGATGCCGACGTCGTGCTGTATGACGACCTCGCGTCCGGCGCGATCCTCGATCTGGCCCGGCCCGGCGCCAATCTGGTCGCGGTGGGCAAGCGGGCAGGGCGGCCCTCGACCAAGCAGCACCATGTCAACCGCCTGCTGGTCGACTATGCCGCAACCGGCTCGCGCGTCGTGCGGCTGAAGTCCGGCGATGCCGGCATTTTCGGGCGGCTGGAGGAGGAGCTCGACGCGCTGCGCGAGGCCGGCATCGGCTACGAGATCATTCCCGGCGTCACCTCGGCCTGCGTTGCGGCGGCGCAAGCCGGCATTCCGCTGACCCGGCGCCATACCTCGCGCCGGGTGCAGTTCGTGACCGGGGCCGACGTCACCGGCGAACTGCCGCCAAACCTCAACTGGGCGGCGCTGGCCGATCCGGAGGCGACGACCGTCGTCTATATGGGCCGGCGCACTTTTCCGGCGCTTGCCGCAAAATTGATCGAGCACGGCCTCGCCGCGGACACCCCGGCGCTGTTCGCCGAATCCCTCGGCCGTCCGGACGAGCGGCTGATCCGCACCACCGTGACCGAGCTGGCCGAACGGCTTGCGCGAGGCGGCGCAGCCTCGACGGCGGCCGTGATCCTGTTCGGTGCTCTGGCGGGGGATTATCCGTCGTGACGGCGCCGGCCGCCGTTCGCCCCTTGACGCCCGGCTTGCGAAAGGGGCACACATGGGATGCATGGTGCTCGACGCGGCGCAAAGCGCCGGAGCATAATCGGGAATGGGGGTGGGCGGACCCAGTTGCGGCGCCCAAAACCCCAGCCGCCCCCGCGACTGTAAGCGGTGAGGGACTTCGATCAGCCACTGGGCCGCAAGGCTCGGGAAGGCCGGAGAATCCCAGTGAGCCGCGAGCCAGGAGACCGGCCCTGCACGTTTTGAGGCCAAGGCCGTCGGGTGTGACGGCAGGAAGGATCTGAGCCATGCATATCGAACCCGGGGTCGTGACGGGCGCCAAGCTCGTGTTGAGTTACGCAACCGGCATCGCCGCAGGCGGCGTTGCCTTGAAGCTGGCGGTCGAGACCGTGCGCGAGCAGGGCATTGGCTCGTTTGCTGCGCGCACTCTTGTCACCACGGGCCTCGTCTTCGTCTTCTTCGAGATCCTGCCGCACTTCCCGGTCGGCGTCTCCGAGGTGCACTTCATCCTCGGTTCGACCTTGTTCCTGCTGTTCGGCGCCGCGCCCGCGGCCTTCGGCCTCGCGTTCGGCCTGCTGCTCCAGGGCGTGTTCTTCGAGCCGCCGGACTTGCCGCAATATGGCATGAACGTGACGACACTTTTGGTGCCGCTGTTTGCGATCCAGGCGATCGCCTCGCGGATCATTGCGCGCAACACCGCCTATGTCGACTTGAAGTATCGTCAGGCGCTGGCGCTTTCGACGACCTACCAGGCCGGCGTGATCGCCTGGGTGGCGTTCTGGGCGCTCTATGGCTCCGGCTTTGCCATGAGCAACCTCGCAAGCATCGCGACGTTCGCGGCGTCCTACGCGCTGGTCATCGTGATCGAGCCGCTCGCCGATCTTGCCGTGCTGGCCTTGGCGAAGTCGCTGCGCGGCGTCACCGCGCCCGGCCTCGTCACACCGCGCCTGCACAACGCGGCCTGAGAGACCAGGGGCGGCCGTGAGGGCCGCCCCTGATACTCGCGATGCTCACGCTCTCCCTGATAGGCATCGGTTGCGGCGATCCCGAGCAGCTTACGCGCGCCGCGATCGGTGCCATCAACGCGGCCGATCTCGTCCTGATCCCGCGCAAGGGGACCGCGAAATCCGATCTCGCCGATCTCAGGCGCACGATCTGCGCGGATGTGCTGGCAAACGACAAGACCCGCATCGCCGAGTTCGATCTTCCCGTGCGCGACGCGACTGACGCGGACTACCGCAAGGGCGTGGATGATTGGCACGATGCCGTTGCGGCGGCCTGGTCGCAGACGATCGCGGATCATCTGGGAAGCGAAGGCAAGGTTGCGCTGCTGATCTGGGGCGATCCCTCGCTCTATGATTCCTCGCTGCGCATTGCGCGGCGGCTCAATCCCCTGCCTGAGATCGAGGTCGTGCCCGGCATCACCTCGATTCAGGCGCTGTGCGCGGCGCATGCGCTGCCGCTCAACGACATTGGCGAGCCGTTCCTGGTCACGACAGGGCGTCGCCTGCGCGAGGGCGGCTGGCCGGCAGGCGTCGATACCGTGGTTGTGATGCTCGACGGCGGCACGGCGTTCCAGTCGCTCGATCCAGCCGGGCTTTACATCTGGTGGGGCGCCTATCTCGGCATGCCCGATCAGATCGTCATGTCCGGTGTACTCGCCGAGGTCGGTCCGCGCATCGTCGCTGCGCGACAGGATGCGCGCGAGCGGCACGGCTGGATCATGGACAGCTACATTCTCAAGCGCAGGCCGTAAGCGAGGCAGCATGCTCCCCGAATGGGTCTACAAGAAGTGCCCCGAGATCTCCGCGGTCCATCGCGAGGCGGCGGTCGCGCGGCAGGCGCAGCTGACAAAGCCGGCCGGCGCGCTCGGCCGGCTCGAGCAGCTCGCGATCGAGCTTGCGGGCCTGCAGGCGACCGGGCAACCGCGTGCCGCGCGCGTCCCGATCATCGTCTTCGCCGGCGACCACGGCATCGTCGCGCAGGGCGTGTCGGCCTATCCGCAGGAAGTGACCATCGCGATGATGGCGAACTTTGCCTCGGGCGGCGCCGCGATCTCGGTGCTGGCGCGTGACCTTGGCTCCAGCCTGGAAATCGTCGACGCCGGCACGCTGGCGCAGGAGGCGATGGCGGGAATCGTCATCGACAAGCCGCGCAGCGGCACGCGCGATTTCAGCGTGGAAGCTGCACTCACCGCTGCGGAGCTGGCATTCGCCTTCGAAGCCGGCCAGCGCGCCGTCGCGCGCGCGGAGGCCCATCAGCCCGATCTCCTGATCTTCGGCGAGATGGGCATCGGCAATACCACGACGGCGGCGGCGATTGCGGCGAGCCTGCTCGGCATGAGTGCCGAGGAGGTCGCGGGCAGCGGTACCGGCGTCGACGCGGCCGGCCGCGCGCACAAGGCGCGCGTGATCGACGCTGCGATCGCGCATCATGGCATCGCAAGTGCTCCGCCCGAAAAGATCCTGTGCGCCGTCGGCGGCCTCGAGATTGCGGCGATCTGCGGTGCCATCATTGCGGCCGCGCAGCGCCGCATCCCCGTGCTGATCGACGGCTTCATCGTATCGGTGGCAGCGCTTGCGGCCGTGCGGCTGAACCCGTCGTGCCAGCCGTTCCTGCTGCCGTCGCATCAATCGGCGGAGCAGGGGCACCGGCTGGTGCTGCGTGCCCTGAATGTGCAGCCGCTGATCAGCCTCGATCTCAGGCTCGGCGAAGGATCGGGGGCGGCCATCGCGCTGCCGCTGGTGCGGCTCGCGTGCAGCCTGCACAACGGCATGGCGACCTTCGCGCAGGCCAATGTGCCGGATCGCCCTGGCTGATCCGGCTCAAGCCGCGCGCTGATTGACGAAGACGACGCGCCAGCCGGTCGCGAGCCGATCGATCCGGGTCAGCGACAGCGGGTCGATCACGAAGCGCAGGGCCGCTTGGGGTGTCAGATCCAGTGCGATGCAGAGTGCGGCGCGGATCGTGCCGGAGTGCACGACGAGCGCTGCTGATCCGGCTCCGACCCGCGACAGACCCAGCCGGACGCGCGCGACCTGATCCTCGAAGCTTTCGCCGCCCGGCGGCCGTCCATGCGCCGGCGCACTCCAGAACTGCGCATAGGCCTCGCCACCGGTGGCGGCGAGCTCGTCATGGCGCCGGCCGGTCCAGTCGCCAAAATCCTGCTCGCTGAATTCGGTCAGTCGCACAGGTTCGAGCCCCAGCGCGCGCGCCGTCTCAACCGTGCGTCGTGCCGGGCTCGCAAAGCACGCAGCATCCCGCGGCAGTCTCTGCCGCAGCATCTCCAGTTGCGCGCGGTCGCCGAGATCGGCCGGCGCGTCGGCTGCGTGGATGGTCCCCGCGATGCCGTCGACGGGCGCATGACGTATCAGCCAGAGGAAGGTCTCGCCTTCCATGCTCGTCTCCAAGGAAGTTGGTCGCTGTGGCAATAACGCCGCAGCTTGTACATTGACTCTGTCTGGATCGTAATCCTAGATGCTCGCGACGGTTTCCCCGCGAGGGGATGAAAAGGGAATGCGGTGCGGGGAAATTGTCCCCAATGCCGCGGCTGCCCCCGCAACTGTAAGCGGCGAATCTTGCATCACGAGCCACTGGGTATCTCGGTCCCGGGAAGGCGACGCAAGGTATTGACCCGCGAGCCAGGAGACCTGCCGTCAGCCGTGGTCACACGCGAAGATGTCGGTCGGGGAGTACAGACATTCGGCTTCATCGGACGGCTGAAAGCCCAAAGATGGGACCTTGGTTCGCTGTGACGTGCCACTGACGTCATACCGAGGTTCCAAACCGTGTCTTCCATCCGTCTTGTACGACCGCGCCATTTCCTGCTCGCCTCCGCCGCGCTCACCTCGTTTGTATCCGCTGATATGCCCGCCGCCCTGGCGCAGCAGGCCCGTGAACCGCTGCCACCGGTCGAGGTGTCGCCCGCCCAACCCCGCAAGCAAGCGAAGCCAGCGAGTCGCGAAGCCCAGAGCGCACGCCGCGCGCCAACGCGCAGGTCCACTGCCGCGGCGGCCGCGTCCAAGCCTGTCGTGCCTGCCGCGACGGCGCAGACGCCGCTCAATACCAATGTGGTTGCCGAAAGCGCCTCGCGGCTCGGCCTGACCGTGCACGAAATCCCCGCAACCGTTGAAGTGATCTCGTCGGAGACCATGCGCGAGCAGGGCTATCGCACCGTGTCCGAGACGGCACAGGGCGCCGTCGGCGTCACGTCCGGCGACAATCCGGCCGAGCCCGCGGCGTTCTCGATGCGCGGCTTCACCAACAGCCAGATCAACACGCTCTACAATGGCATCAAGATCGGTCCGCAGAATATGACATCGCGGATCACGGACACGGCCAATCTCGAAGCCGTGGAATTCGTGAAAGGTCCGGCCTCAGTGATGTCGGGCGAAGGTGCTGCCGGCGGCGCGATCAATTTCGTCACCAAGACGCCGCATACGGGACCGGTCCGCAACGAAGCCGATTTTTCCTGGGACTCGCTGAATTCTTTTCGCGCGCACTACGGCTCCGGCGGCAGCACCAATGTGCAGGGCCTCGACTACCGCTTCGATATCAGCCGTTCCTCGCTCAACGGCTTTGCCGACGACACCAACACCAAGACGTTCGACGTGTCGGGCCAGCTCAACTACCGCATCTCCGACAGCCTCAAGATCTGGGGCGCGATCGAGTATCGCGAGGACCGCTCGAAGGCCTATTGGGGCGCGCCGCTGGTGCCGATCGCCTTCAGTGGCTCGCATGCGACGACGGGGATTGTCTCCGGAAATTATATCTCGAACTACAACAAAACAAATCTCGGCGCGGTCACCATCGACGACCGCACCTTCAACACCAATTACAACGTCCTCGACAATCGCAACGTCGCTCAGGAAGTGTGGCTGCGCGGCGGATTCGAGCTGAAGCTCGCGCCTGACCTGACGTTGAAGAGCCAGGCCTATGGCTACGGTGCGGAGCGCACGTGGTTCAACAACGAAGTTGAGGCGTTTAATTCCGGTACGAACCTGGTCGATCGCGAGCGCTTCTATGTGGCGCACAGTCAGCGACTGGTCGGCAATATCACCGACCTGACCTGGGACACGAATATTGCCGGCTTCGATAATCGGCTGGTCACGACGCTGTCGTCAAGCTACCTCGACTTTGTCAGGCCGGGCGCCGCGAACTTTCCCGGCGACTCCGTCTCGCTGGTCGATCCCGCCCGCGGCTATTACGGCCTGCTCACGACGCAACAGCAGATCGCCCGCATCGACAACGAGGCACTCTCGTTCGAGGACCGGCTGAAGCTCACGCGCACCTTCGCACTGATCGGCGGCCTGCGCGTCGAGCATATCGGGCTTGACCGCAATTCGACCGACTCCGCCGGCCTTGTGAAAGCAGGCTTCCCGTTTGCAACGGACTGGGCACCGGTGACGGGGCGCATCGGTTATACCTGGGAGGCCGTGCCCGGCATGACCTTCTTCAGCCAGTACGCCACCGGTGCCGACATCTCCGCCAACAACATTTTTCTGCTGGGACCGACCCAGCCGCTCGATCTGACGACGGCGCGGACCTACGAGACCGGCGTCAAGCATCTGTTCTGGGACAACAGGGCGGAGTGGTCGTTCTCGGCCTACGACATCGTGCGCAAGAACGTCTATGCGGCAGCCGGCGGCCAGACGCTCAACATTGCGGGACGGCAGGAGTCGAAGGGTGTGGAGCTTGCAGCCGCGGTGCGCCCGATCGAGCCGCTGCGTCTCTGGGGCAACATCGCCTATGTCGATGCGCGCTATGCCGACTACAATTTTGCCGGGGGATCGTTCTCCGGTAACACGCCGCCGAACGTGCCGCGCATCGTGGCCAATGCCGGCGCGTCGTACCGGTTCTTCACGCCCTGGCCGGTGGAGCTCGGCATCACCGGTCGCCATATCGGCGACCGCTACAACACGGATGCCAACGTCGTGACGATGAAGGCGTATACCGTCGCCGACGTCTATGCCTTCGTCGACATCCCCAGAACGGTGTTCAATGCGGTCGATCAGGCTCGCCTGGCCTTCCGCGTGCGCAACATCACCGACAAGCGCTACGCCATCTGGGGCGATCCGTTCTATCCCGACCAGATCCTTTTGGGCGCGCCGCGCACCTACGAGATCTCGGCCGCGTTCAAATGGTAGGATGCTGACCGCATGATGGGCGCGATCGTCCTGCTGCATCGCTGGCTCGGGATCGCGTTCTGCCTGCTGTTCGCGATGTGGTTCGCGACGGGGATCGTGATGCACTTTGTTCCGTTTCCGTCATTGACGGAAGTGGAGCGGTTTTCCGGACTTGCGCCAGTGGATCCCGGGGACGTGAAGATTACAGTCGCCAATGCCGTGTCCGCGAGCGGGGTCGACGATGCCACGCGCGTTCGCCTGTTCCAGCGAAGCGACGGACCGGTCTTTGTCGTGTCGGGACGGGCGCGTGTCCGCGCGATCCATGCTTCCGACGGACGGGACGCATCGGTGATGTCCGAGGACGTGGTACTCGGTATCGCGCGGGGCCATGCCCGCCAACGCGGGCTCGACGCCACACGGGTCGAGATCGCTGCGCTCTCGGACTACGACCAATGGAGCGTGCCGAATGGCTTTGACCGCCACCGCCCCCTGTTTCGCGTCTCGCTCGGCGATGCCGCCGGAACGGAGCTCTATGTCTCGTCGCTCACCGGCGAGATCGTCCTGGATAGCACGCGACGCGAGCGCGGCTGGAACCTCGCCGGCAGCGTCTTGCACTGGATCTATCCGACGATCCTGCGCAGCAATTGGGCGCTGTGGGACCGCGTCGTCTGGACGCTGTCGCTTCTGGCCTTGATCGCAGCCTTGCTGGGCGCGGTGCTCGGGATCGTCCGGATCAGGATGCGAGGACGCGGCCTCCCAACGCCTTATCGCGGCTGGCATGCCCTGCATCACCTCACTGGTCTCGCAGTAACAGCCTTCGTGCTGACCTGGATTTTCAGCGGCTGGTTTTCCATGGACCATGGGCGCTTGTTCTCGCGCGGACAGTTGACGGCCTCCGAAGCGAGCGTGACCTATGCGTCGCCGGATTGGGCCGCGGCGTGGCTCGATCGCCGGCCGATATCGTCATCGGCCCGGGAGATCGAATGGTTCGCCTTCAACGGCAATGCCTACCGCCGCGATCGGTTCGCGCTCGGTTCCCAGACCTTGATTGGAGCAGGGGACGCGTCCCACGATGGACAAACGCGATTTTTGAGCACCGACGAAGTTCAGGGATTGACGGCACGCCTTGCCACGGGCTGCGGCTTACCGTCCATTCTCGCCGACAATGACGACTATCCCGCGCAGTCCGTCGTTCCCGGTGCCCCCGTCTACCGCGCCCGCTGCGGCGACGTCTGGTTCGACGTCGACAGTGCCGACGGCAGCGTGCTGCAAAGGCTGGATGCTTCGCGGCGGGCCTATCGCTGGGTCTACAGCGCGCTTCACACGCTGGATTTTCCCGTTCTCATGGCGCATCCGCGATTGCGTGATGCCCTTGTCGTCGGGCTCTGCCTGCTCGGGCTGGTGTTCTCCGTCACCGGCATCGTCATCGGCTGGCGGCGCCTGCGATCGACCTTCGCGGCCTGAGCTGCGTCTAGGACAAATCATATGCGGCATGCAAATTGCGGGTTGCGCGGGCGATGGCAGGCGACGATGATCATCTGACGGGCGCAGCGGTGCGCTCTGCCAACGGGGCGATCGTGATCGATGTCAACTCAGCGCAAGCGGCTCGGCATGATCACGCCGTCGTCCAACTCGGTGCTGGAGCCCGTCACAAATTCCATGCTGCATGGCGTGGCCGGCGTCACCGCGCATTTCTCGCGCTTCCGCGTCACCGAGATTTCGCTCGATGCCGCGGCGCTGAGCCAGTTCGATGCCTCGGTGATGCTGCCGGCAGCGGACCTGCTGGCGGACGCCAGGGTCGACGCCATCGCCTGGAACGGAACGTCGGCGAGTTGGCTCGGCGTCGGCCGTGACAAGAGCCTTTGCGAAGCGATCACGGCGCGGACCGGTGTCCCGGCCACGACTTCCACGCTCGCCTGCATCGATGCCGTCCGCACGATCGGCGCCAGACGTGTCGGCTTGGTTTCGCCCTATACGGACGACGTGCAACGGCGTATCGGCGATGTCTGGGCCGAGGAGGGGATCGTCCCGCATGCCGAGCGGCATCTCGGCCTGCGCGACAATTTTTCGTTTGGCGAGGTCACGCCTGCAGCGATCGAGGATATGATCCGCGCCGTCGCGGCGGAGGGGGCGGATGCCGTGGTCGTCCTCTGCACCAATCTCGACGGCGCCGCACTCGCATCCTCGCTCGAGCAGGAATTGAACGTCGCCGTACTGGATTCGGTTGCGGTCACGCTGTGGCGGACGTTGGAGCTTGCCGGTGGCGACATCGGGGCCCTTGCCGGGTGGGGCCGGATCTTCCAGACATCAGCGATCATCAAGTGACGGAGAGGCATGTGACGCAACTCGATCTCGCCATCCGCGGCGGCACCATAGTGACGGCCAGCGACGAGTTTCGCGCCGATATCGGCATTCGCGGCGGCCGCATCGTCAGCATCGCCGACAGAATCGAGGGCGCGGCGGGCGAGATCGACGCGACGGGTCTGCTGGCGCTGCCGGGCGGGATCGACAGCCATGTCCATATCTCCCAGGCTCAGGGTCCCGACGTGGTCATGGCCGACGATTTTGCCTCGGCAACGCGCGCGGCGGCGGCCGGCGGCAACACCATGGTGCTGCCCTTCGCGCTCCAGGAGAAGGGGACTTCGCTCCGGACCTGCGTCGAGAATTACCGCAAGCTCGCGGAAGGCGAATGCTACATCGACACGGCGTTTCACCTCATCATCTCGGATCCGACCGCCGTCGTGCTCGGGCAGGAGCTGCCGGCCCTCGTCAAGGACGGCTACACCTCGTTCAAGGTGTTCATGACCTATGACGATCTCGTGCTCAGCGACAAGCAGTTGCTCGAGGTGTTCGAGGTCGCGCGCCGCGAGGAGGCGCTGGTGATGGTCCATTGCGAGGGCTACGACGCCATTCGCTTCCTCACCACCAGGCTGGAGCGCGACGGCCACATCGCGCCTTATTATCATGGCACCTCGCGGCCCCAGGCCGTCGAGCGCGAGGCGACGCACCGCGCCATCAGCCATGCGGAGGTGATCGGCGTTCCCATCATGATCGTGCATGTCTCGGGGCGCGAGGCGATGGAGCAGGTGCGCTGGGCCCAGCAGCGCGGATTGCCGGTGCATGCGGAAACCTGTCCGCAATACATCACGTTGACGGCCGACGACATGAAGGGCCTGAACATGGACATGATAGGCGCGAAGTATGTCTGCTCGCCGCCGCCGCGCGATGCCGAGAGCCAGCAGGCGATCTGGGAGGGCATCACGTCAGGCGTGTTCCAGACCTTCTCGTCCGACCACTGCCCGTTCCGCTATGACGATCCCAAGGGCAAGCTGACGCCGAATGCACGCACCTCGTTCCGCTGGGTGCCGAACGGCATTCCCGGCGTCGAGACGCGGCTTCCGATCCTGTTCTCGGAGGGCGTCTCGAAAGGACGCATCAGCTTGCAGAAATTCGTCGAGCTGACGGCGACCAACCATGCGCGGATCTATGGCCTCTATCCGCGCAAAGGCTCGATCGGCGTCGGCTTCGATGCCGACATCGTGCTGTGGGACCCGAAGCTGAAGAAGACGATCCGACAGGCCGATCTGCACCACGGCGCGGACTACACGCCGTGGGAGGGGTTTGACGTCACCGGCTGGCCCGTCACCACCATCGCGCGGGGCCGCGTGGTGTACGAGCAGGGCAAGATCGTCGGCGACAAGGGGGCGGGCGAAGTGCTCAGCCGCGGCAAGTCGAGCCTGGTGTGAGCGTCACATGGACCCGATGTGACGGATCACATCGGCTCGATGCCGATCTTCTTGATGATGCCGGCCCACTTCGTGGTTTCTGACGTCATGAAGTTCGTCAGGCCTTGCGGGTCCATTACCAGCGGCTCGGCGCCCTGTTCGACGAAGAGGGCACGCACCTTGGGGTCGTTCACGGCTTCGACCATCGCCTTATAGAGCTTGTCGACAACGGCCTTATCGGTATTCGCCGGCGCAAGCAGCGCAAGCCAGGCCGCGCTCTCGTAATTCTTCAGGCCGGCCTCGGACGCGGTCGGCACATCCGGCAGCGCCGTCATGCGCTTGTCGCTGGCGACCGCGAGCGGGCGCGCATCGCCGCTCTTGATCAGGCCGAGGACGTTCGGCAACAGCTGGAAGCCGAGCGGGACCTGGCTCGCGATGAAGTCCGGCGTGTATGCGGCGATGTTGCGGTAGGGAACGTGCGTGAGCTCGGTGCCCGTGAGCTGCTCGAAATAGGCCGCCGACAAATGCTGCGACGAGCCGACGCCGACGGTACCGTAGTTCAGCTCCCGCGGATGCGCCTTGGCGTACTCGATCAGCTCGGCCAGCGATTTCGGCGGCAGCTTCGAATTGATCACGACGACATTCGGCATCGTCGCGAACAGGCCGATCGGGGCGAGATCCTTCACCGGATCGTAGGGCAGCTCCTTGTAGAGCGACTTGTTCGCAGCCAGCGGGCCGGAAGTGCTCATCAGCAAGGTGTAGCCGTCCGGGGCCGCATGCGCCGCGGCCGCGGTGCCGATATTGCCGCCGGCGCCGGGTCGGTTGTCGACCACGAAAGCCTGTCCGAGCGACGTGGACATGCGATTGAGCAGGATGCGTGTGATGACGTCGCTGGCGCTGCCGCCGGCAAAGGGCACGAGCACCTGGACTGGCCGGGCGGGATAGTCTTGCGCATGTGCGGGACGCAGCCCGGTGGCGGCGAGAGCCGCGCCTGCGCCAAGCGCGAGCAGCGACCTCCGGTCAGGACGAAATCCCTCGCTCTGCTGCTGAGCGATGTCTGTGATCTTGCTGCGACCGAACCGTGTCATCTCGGACTGGATCTCCCGACTGTGTCTTGTTTTGCGAACCGAGGGATCGTCCGGGACAAGAGACGTCGGGGATGAGCGCCAGGTCGCGATTTTCTGCGCCTGGACCGTAGTTAGCAGGCCGATGCGACCGTCATGCCGCCTCGTCTCAAAACTTACCAACCCGTCTCATTTTGCGGGAGGCGCGACATCTTGTCCGAGCGCGATGAGCCTTAATCGAGCCCGGTCTTGCCTGGTGACCAATAGGCTTTGGCCTTGATCCGCGCTGATGCAACGCCCGCGGCCTTCAGCGCGCGGCTGACACGCTGGATCGAGGACGCCTTGCCGGTCAGCACGAACCGCGCTCCGTTTGCAGCGAGGCGCAGCAATTCCGCTTCAACGGTCGTGAGATGGTCCTCGCCGGCGCTGCGTGCGATCAGTCGCGCTTCTCCAAGGTTGGTCGCGTCCAGTACCCGCCGCGACTCCACAATATCTGTGGCTTCGAACATGTGGAGCGCACCGCCGGCCTGCAAATTGTCGCGCAGAGCTGCGGCAAGTCCAAAAGACGTCTCGTCGCCGAACAGGACGACAGGCGCCTCAAAGCCAGCGAGATCGAGCGAGCGACGTGGGCCGAAGAACCGGCAGGAATCATCTGCACGCAAACCGTTCGCCCAACGACTGCCCGGGCCATCGCCATGGGCGAAGGCGAGCAGTTGCGTCTTGCCGCGGCTCGCATTCCACGACATCGGCGTATAGGTGCGTGCGCTAAGTCCCGCGCCCATCGCGACCTGGATCTTTTGCCCCGCCGTCCAGGCGACGTTCTTGAGGGCCTCGCCCTCTAACTCGATGAGTCGAAAGCGCGGCGAAAGTCTCTCGATGGCGGTGACGCGCGCCGGACGCATCAGCCAGCGCAGCAACATTTTTGCGACCCGTCCTTGCGGGGCCTGCGATGGTTCGGAGAGGGGCGGTGACTGGCCGGGCTCGTTCAAGACTTGGCGCTCCGATGATCAGGTCTTGATCGTGAGTTCGTTGCCGCGGTCGGGGTCGAACGGTAGCGACAGCGAGAGGTAGCCGTTTTGGGGATCTCTGATGTAGTCGATATAGCCGGAGGCCTCCTCGAACGCGTTCTCGCCGACGATGATTGCTCCGGGCTTCAGATGCGGCTCAAGCAATTTGAGAATGGGCAGATAGAGCGTGAAGGCGCCGTCGAGCATCACCATGTCGATCTCGCCAAGGCCGGACGCCAGCGTTTCGCGGGCATCGCCGAGCCGGAATTCAACGAAGTCGGCGAGCCCGGCGGCGGCGGCATTGGCGCTGGCGCGCTCGATCTTGCCGGGCTCGAGATCGGTCCCGATCAGGCGGCCGCCGCCCGTGTCGCGCAGCGCGGCCGCCATATAGATCGCCGAAATTCCCATCGAGGAGCCGAATTCGACGATACGCTTCGCCTTGCAGGCGCGGGCGCACATATAAAGAAAGCGTCCGAACCGCGGCGAGACGCTCAGGAAATTGTTGGCATAGTTCTGGTAGACGGCGTTGAGATCGCGGCTCTCGGCCGCAATGGCCTGGCTGATCAACTCCTCACGGCTGCCGGCTTCATCGACCAGCGCCTGCATCAGCGGCGCATCGGCGATCTCCGCCTCCTGGTGAAGGCGATCGAGGACGTCGGCGACCAGGCCCGTGCTGAGTGAATCCATCATGATCGGCTCCCTTGCAATGCGCCACCCGCGCTTCGGAGCCTGGATACGAGATCGTGCGTTTGGCCGCATTCCGCGAACGGGACAATCGATTGCGATTTCCGGTCAGTGTGCGCGGCGCTCGGCCAGATATCGCGCGGGCGGCTTGCCGAGCGCCTTGCGGAACATGGTGACGAAGGCGCTCGCGCCCTCATAGCCGAGATCGAGCGCCACTGCTTGCACCGAGGCACCCTGGTCGAGGCGTTGAAGCGCGATCAGGATGTGGAGCTGCTGGCGCCAGCGGCCAAAGCTCATGCCTGTCTCGCGTTGCAGGATGCGGGTGAGGGTTCTGGGAGCAATCGCGATGCGCCGGCCCCAATCGTCGATCGTGGCGCGATCGGACGGATCCTCCATCAACGCGCTCGCGATGCGGCGCAGCCTCATGTCGACAGGCATCGGGAAGCGCAGCTCCTCGGTCGGCGCGACCGCGAGCTGGTCGAGCAGCACCGTGGCGATCCGTCCGTCGGCGCCGTCGACGTCGTACATCACGGGCATGTGGGTGGCATGGACCAGCAGGCTCGCCAGCAGAGGCGAGATCGACAGCGCGCAGCATTGTCGCGGCAACGCCGGCACAGCCTCCGGCTCGATGAACAGGCAATGCATCTCGACATCGCCGATAACGCTCACGCTGTGCGGGACATTTCCGGGGATCCACACCGCACAGCGCGGCGGCACGATCCAGACGCCGTGCCCCGCCTCCAGCCTGACGATGCCGCGCAAGGTCAGGACCAGCTCGTCCTTGCGATGCGCGTGCATCGCCAGCTCCATGCCCTTGGTGACCATGCGGCCACCGAAGGCGGCAAGGGTGCGCGGCACGATTTCAGGGTCGAAATCCCCGAGGTCGTCGGGGAGAAAATGGTCGTCGTTGAGCCGGAAGAAGGGCATGGCGGGAGATGGTCGGTCCGGACGCGAGGAGTGGGCACAGGCAATATCTGGCCGGCGATCGCGACTTTCAACGCAGGGAGACTTAATCTCGATCGGTTCTAACCGGCGCGCTTCCTTGGCTTGCGCTGCTCCTTGCGGGACGAAGCGCCTTTGCCGCTGGAGGAGGGCTCCACGAACTCTCTCGCCGCGGCGGCGGCCTGCGCCAGATCGTGGCTGATGACGTCCAGCACGGCCTTGGCCGCGACCGACACCGCGCGCCGCGGATGATGCACCCAGGCAATCGAGCGCACGATCCGCTGCGCGTCGAAGCGATGCGCCCGGATCGTCCCGCCTGCCAGCGATTGCCGGAGCGCGATGGTCGGCAGCACCGTCGCGAAATTGGTGGTCGCGATGACGTCGCAGAGCGCGGGCAGGGTGTCGAGCTCGAGCCGCGGCCGCAGGTCGATGCCGATTGCGGCGGCGTGCTCGTCCAGGATCAGCCGCAGGCCATGGCGCTTGGAGGGCAGCACCAGGTCGAAATTCGCGATGTGGTCGAAGCGCAGTTTTGCCGGCGGCCTGAGCGGGCTGTCCTTGCGGCAGGCGAACACCATCTCCTCGTCCATGATGTGATGCGCGGCCAGCGGCGTCTTCCGGCGCGGCACGTTGATCAGCGCGAAATCGAGCTGGCCGGTGTTGACCCAGTCGACCAGCGTCTCGGTGTAGCCCTCGCAGGCCGACAGCGTGATCTCGGGATAGCGGCTGGCGACGGCCGCGGACGAACTCGCCATGGTGCTCTGTGCCACCGAGGTGATGAGGCCGACCGAGACGCGCCCCGAGATGCGCCCGCCGAGCTGCGCCATCTCCTGCCGCGCATATTCGGCATCGCGCACGATCGGCGCCGTCAGGCGCACCAAAGCCTCGCCGGCGCTGGTCAGCGTCATGCCCTGCACGCTGCGATCGAACAGCTTCTGGCCGAGCTCGGCCTCGAGCTTGGCGATCTGCATGCTCAGTGCAGGCTGAACGATGTTGAGCTGGCGCGCAGCACGGGTGACGTTTTTCTCCTCGGCCAGGCACAGGAAATATTGCATCTGCCTGAGTTCCACGGGCCTGGCCTTTCTTCGCCGATCTTGCTCCGGGCCATCATCCCAGATGATGAATGTTATAATCAATCATTATTTGTGGTGATGGGTGGGATTGCCTAGTCTTGCCGCTTGAGGGGGCGCGGTCCCCCAGGGAGCAAAATCACAAATATGCAGGACGCCAGCCCCAAGCGGATGATCATCGGCATTTCCGGCGCCTCGGGTGTCACCTATGGCGTGCGCCTGCTGCAGCTCCTGCGCAATGCCGGCGTCGAGACCCATCTGGTGATGTCGAAGACTGCCGAGCTGACTTTCGCCTACGAGACCGATCTGAAGATCGCGGAGGTGAGGGAGCTCGCCAATGTCTGCCACGCGAACGACGACATGGCCTCCGCAATATCGAGCGGCTCGTTCCGCACCGCCGGGATGATCGTGGCGCCGTGCTCGATGCGCTCGATGTCCGAGATCGCCTCCGGCGTCACCACGACGCTGCTCACGCGCGCCGCCGACGTCGTGCTGAAGGAGCGCCGTCGCCTGGTGCTGATGGTGCGCGAGACGCCGCTGCATACCGGGCATCTCAGGACGATGACCGCCCTGTCGGAGATGGGCGCGATCATCGCGCCGCCCGTGCCGGCGTTCTACGCAAAACCCGAGAATCTCGAAGACATGGTCGAGCACACCGTCGGCCGCGTGCTCGACCTCTACGACATCGATATCGGCGTCGTGCGCCGCTGGGGCGAGGACGAGGCGCTCAAGCGCCGCTCACCGCCGCTGCGCAAGATCGCGCCCTGACCTGAAGACCCAAGGAAAGACCCGTTACATGCAAATGGAAACTCCAGCCAAGGCGGGCGCGAAGGCGCCGTCAGATCTGCGCGCCTGGCTCGCCTACCTCGCCGAGCGCGGCAAGCTCGCCATCGCCCGTGAGGGCATTGGTCTGGCCGATGAACTCGCCGCAATCGCCAAGCGGCTGGAGCGCGATAGCGCGGTGCTGTTTCCGCGCCCCGACGGGCACGAGATTCCCGTCGTCGCCAATCTGTTTGCCGGCCGCGACTGGGTGGCCGATTCCATCGGCGTGAGCGAGGACCAGCTGCTGCCGCGATTCCTGGCTGCCGCAAGCAATCCGCTGCCGACGCATGAGGTGCCGAGCGGGCCGGTGCAGGAGGTCGTGCACGAGGATGTCGATCTGCTCCGCCAGCTTCCGGTGCCCAAGCACAACGAGCGGGACAGCGGTCCCTACATCACTGCCGGCTTGCTGATCGCGCGCAATCCGAAGACCGGCGTGCAGAACGTCTCGATCCACCGTTGCCAGATCTCCAGCAAGAACCGCATCGGCGTGCTGCTGCTGCCGCGTCACACGTTTTCTTACTATCGCCTCGCCGAAGAGCTGGGCCAGGCGCTGGAGATCGCGATCGTGATCGGCGCGCATCCGGCGCTGATGCTGGCATCCCAAGCCATCGCCGCACTGGACGAGGACGAGATGGCGATCGCGGGCGCGCTGCTCGGCGCGCCGGTCGATGTCGTGAAGTGCCGCACCAATTCGGTGCGCGTTCCCGCCCATGCGGAGATCGTCATTGAAGGACGGATTCTGCAAGGCGTGCGTGAGCCGGAAGGACCGTTCGGCGAATTCCCCCAGTATTACGGCCCGCGCGCCAATCGCGAGGTGATTGAGGTCGATGCGATCACGCATCGCAAGGCGCCGATCTTCCACACCATCGTCGGCGGTGGCTTCGAGCATCTCATTCTCGGCGGCGTCCCGCGTGAGGCGACGCTGCTCCAGCATTTGCGCCGCAGCTTCCCCAATGTGCTCGATGTTCGTCTCACGCGCGGCGGCACCTGCCGCTACCATCTCGCGATCAAGATGGACAAGACCAATGACGGCGAGCCGAAGAACGTCATGATGTGCGCTTTCGGCGCGCACTACGACATCAAGCAGGTGATCGTGGTGGACAAGGACGTCGACATCTCCTCGTCCGAGGAGATCGAGTGGGCGGTGGCGACACGCTTCCAGGCCGACCGCGACCTCATGGTCGTCGCGGGCGCGCTCGGCTCAAAACTCGATCCGACCACCGACAACGGCATCAGTGCCAAGATGGGCCTGGATGCGACCGCGCCAGTCAGCGCACCCGAGCTCGCCTTCAAGCGCATTCGCGTCAAGGGCGAGGAGGACGTGAATCTCGCCGCTGCCTTGCAGGCCGATCCGAGCGCGGCGGTCGCGCGCCTGCTTGCGGAGGCGCGGACATGAGCGGATTACCGCCCGCCTGCAACTTGCGTCTTTGTGCGCGGTTGGAATATGAAGCCGGTGCTGCCTATAGTGCCGCGCCAACAAGCCAACCATTTTGCGGCGCAATGCCGGGAGGACGGAACTGATGTCGACGGCCCTGCGCATCGCTCATGGCGCTTTCGGCAGGGTCGCTCTGCTCGACATGGACCGTTCGCTGGTCCGCCACGCCCATCATCACTGCCACGTCCTGCTCAAGGTCGAGGGCGCCGATACGCAGTTCATGGTCGGAGACCAGGTCACGCCGCTGACGGACACCGCCGCCGTTCTCGTCGACGGGTGGAAGCCGCATGCCTATGTGCACGACGCCAATCGTCCGCGCACCCTCATCATGGCGCTCTATATCGAGCCGGAATGGCTGAAGGAGTTCCGTCCCGGCTGGGCGGCGAGCGGCGCGCCGGGCTTTTTCGAACGGCCGTCGGGAGAGGTGTCGCCGCGCATTCGCCAGCTCACGCTGCATCTGGCGGCTGAAATGATGGCGAATCCGGATGCGGTGCGCACGCACGAGCAGACGCTGTCCGACCTGATGATCGCGGTGATCGAGCGCTTCACGCCCTGGCGCAGTTTCCCGACCTCGATCCGCGGCATGAGCGCGGTGAGCTGCGACTGGCGCATCCGCCGCGCCATGGACGCGATGCGGGTGAACGATTCCTATGCCAATGTCGATCAGTTCGTGAAGGGCGCAGGTCTCTCGCGCGCGCAGTTCTTCCGCCTGTTCGAGACCTCGCTCGGCGTCTCGCCAAAGATCTATCTTAACGTCGTCCGCATGGAGCGCGCGCTCGATGCCGTGATGCGCGAGGATACGCCGCTCGGCGAGCTCAGCGAGCGGTTTGGGTTTCCGGAGCCGGCGCATTTCACGCGCTTCTTCCGCGATCACGCCGGCGTCAGCCCGCGCGAGTTTCGCAACGTCTCGCGTCTTGCAGGTTGAGTCTTGCGGGCCGATATTGCGCTGCACGCTCTCGAATGAGACGATTTGGTAAGTCGTGAGAGCGGGCGGTATGGCCCCCGCATCCCCCGTCCTGACATCTGTCACCGTCGCGTCAAAGAACGCGTCGGGAGGTATGCCGGGACATGTTGCAGGCGGTCAAATCCGCAAATCCAGGAAGTGGCGACGAGCCGTGGGTCGGGCGTTCGATCGAGCGCGTCGAAGACGCCGCGCTGCTGAGCGGCCGCGGCCGCTTCATCGACGATCTCGGCGTTCAACCCGGCACACTGCACGCGACGATTTTGCGCTCGCCGCACGCGCATGCCGACATTCTCTCGATCGATGCTAAAGCCGCAAGGAATCTGCCGGGCGTTACCGCCGTCCTGACCGGCGAGGACGTCAAGGCGGTCACCACAACCCTCGTCGTCGGTGTGAAGGCTCCGGTCGAGTGCTGGCCCATCGCGATGGACCGCGTGCGCTATGTCGGCGAGCCCGTGGCGGTGGTCGTCGCGACCGACCGCGCCCGCGCGGAAGACGCGGCCGAGCTCATCAACGTCGAATACCGCCCGCGCGGCGCCGTGGTCGATCCGCTTGGTGCGATCGCGGCGGGTGCACCGGTGCTGCATGACGGCTTTCCGGGCAATCTCGCCAGCGAACGCGCGTTTCGCTATGGCGACCCTGAGAAGGCCTTTGCGGATGCGCCGCATCGTTTCTCCGTCGACATCCGCTATCCCCGCAATTCCTGCACGCCGATCGAGACCTACGGCGTCGTCGCCTCGCACGATGCCGGCGAAGATGCCTACGAGGTGCTCGCAAATTTCCAGGGCCCGTTCAGCATCCACACAGTCATTGCGCGCGCGCTGAAAGTGCCGGGCAACCGGCTGCGGCTGCGTACGCCGCCGGATTCCGGCGGTAGCTTTGGCGTCAAGCAGGGCGTGTTTCCCTACATCGTGCTGATCGCCGCGGCCGCGCGTGTCACGGGCCGGCCGGTCAAGTGGATCGAGGACCGGCTCGAGCATCTCACCGCATCGGTGTCGGCGACCAACCGCGCGACGACATTGTCGGCGGCGGTCGCAAGCGACGGCAAGATCCTCGCACTCGACTGGGACCAGGTCGAGGATTGCGGCGCTCACTTGCGCGCGCCCGAGCCGGCGACGCTCTACCGCATGCACGGCAACATGACCGGCGCTTACGACATCCGTCACGTCAGCATCCGCAACCGCGTCGTCGTCACCAACAAGACGCCGACCGGCCTCAACCGTGGCTTTGGTGGCCCGCAGGTCTATTTCGCGCTGGAGCGACTGGTTCAGAGGATCGCAATAGGCCTCAAGCTCGATCCGCTCGATGTCATCAAGCGCAATCTGATCGACGCCGGTGCGTTTCCCTATCGCACCGCGACGGGCGCCTTGCTCGATTCCGGAAATTACCAGGAAGCCGTCGCGCGCGCGGTCGAGCAGGGCAGGCTCGCGGAACTTAAATCGCGCCGCGACGAGGCGCGGGCGCAGGGGCGGCTCTACGGCATTGGCTTCACCGCGGTGGTCGAGCCCAGCGTCTCCAACATGGGCTACATCACCACCGTGCTGACGGCGGCGGAGCGCCGCAAGGCCGGGCCGAAGAACGGCGCGCAGGCGACCGCGACGGTCGGGCTCGATCCGGTCGGCAGCGTCACGGTTCACGTCGCCTCGGTGCCGCAGGGGCAGGGCCATCGCACGGTGCTATCGCAGGTCGTCGCCGACGTCTTCGGCCTTCAGCCAAAGGACATCCGCGTCAACACCGAGATCGACACGGCCAAGGACGCGTGGTCGATTGCCTCGGGCAACTACGCCAGCCGTTTCGCAGCCGCCGTGGCCGGCACGGCAAAGCTGGCCGCTGAGCGCGTTGCGAGCCGTCTCGCGCGTATTGCGGCGAGCCAGCTCAACGTCGAGGCCGCGGACATCGTGTTCGCAAAGGGTTTTGTCGCCTCGAAGCACAATCCTGAGAACCGCATCGCATTCTCGCGCGTCGCCGCCCTCAGCCACTGGTCGCCGGGCTCGCTGCCCGACGATGCCGGCCAGACCATCCGCGAAACCGTGTTCTGGACGCCGCCGGAGCTGACGCCGCCCGATGAGGACGACCGCATCAATTCCTCGCTCTGCCACGGCTTCATTTTCGACTTCTGCGGCGTCGAGATCGACCGCACGACGCTGGAGACGCGGATCGATCGCTACGTCACCATGCACGATTGCGGCACCATTTTGCATCCCGGCATGGTCAACGGCCAGATCCGCGGCGGCTTTGCGCAGGCGCTCGGAGCCGCGCTCTACGAGGAATATGCCTATGCCGAGGACGGCAGTTTCCTGACGGGGACGCTCGCCGACTATCTGCTACCGACCACGACAGAGGTGCCGGAGCCCGAGATCATCCACATGGAGACGCCGTCGCCGTTCACGCCGCTTGGTGCCAAGGGCGTCGGCGAGGGCAATTGCATGTCGACGCCGGTGTGCCTCGCCAATGCGGTCGCGGATGCGCTCGGCGTTGCCGACATCACGCTGCCACTGGTGCCGGCGCGGCTTGCGGAGCTGGTGCGCGGCGACGAGCCGCCGCCGCCTGCGGGCGGCGCGACTGCTGCGCGCGCGCGCGAAGGCGATCGCCGGCTGCGGGGCGAGGGGCAGGCCTCGGTGAAGGGTGCGCCCGAGCAGGTCTGGGCGATGCTGCTCGATCCCGCGACGCTGCAATCCGTCATTCCCGGCTGCCAGCGCGTCGACAAGGTCACCGACACGCATTTCCGCGCCGATGTCACGCTCGGCATCGGCCCCGTCACCGGGCGCTACCGCGCCGATGTCGAGCTGTTCGATCTCGATCCGCCGCGCGCGGTCACTCTGCGCGGCGGCGCCACCGGTGCGCTCGGCTTCGGCAGCGCCGAGGGTCGGATCACGCTCGCGCCGGACGGCGGCGGCGGAACCAAGCTGACCTACAGCTATGACGCCGCCATCGGCGGCAAGGTCGCCAGCATCGGCGGCCGTTTGCTCGATGGTGCAACGCGCGTGATCATCGGGCAGTTCTTCACCGCGTTGGCCCGCAAGGCCGGTGGTGGTAGCGCGACGGGCGGCGGCTTCTCGCTGTTCGGCCTGCTGGCGAAGCTCTCAAGCCTGTTCGGGGGGCGCCGATGAAGCCGCCCGCATTCGACTATCTCCGCGCCGGGAGCATCAGTGAAGTCCTCGAAGGGCTCGCGCAGCAAGGCGGCGACGCCCGCGTCCTTGCCGGAGGGCAGTCGCTGATGGCGATGCTCAACATGCGCCTCGCCAAGCCGAAGCTGCTGATCGACATCATGCGTCTCAAGGAGCTTCGCCAGATCGAGCGGAAGGGCGACGCCGTCGTCATCGGCGCCGGCGTGCGCCAGGCCGATCTCCTCGCATGGCCGGATCTCGCCGAAGCGCTGCCGCTGGTGGCGCTGGCGCTGCCCTGGGTCGGGCATATGCAGACCCGCAGCCGCGGCACCATCTGCGGCTCGCTCGCGCATGCCGATCCCAGCGCCGAGATGCCGCTGACGCTGGTCGCGCTTGGTGGCGAGGTATTTTTGCGCAGCGCCAAACGGCGTCGCCGTGTCGCTGCAAAAGACTTCTTCGCCGGCATGATGCTGACGGCGCGGAGCGACGACGAGCTGATCGAAGGCATCTCGCTGCCGGTCACCAAGGGATCACGCGTTGCCTTCCGTGAGGTCGCGCGCCGTCATGGGGATTTCGCCATCGTCGCCTGCGCCGCGATGAAGACGCCGACGGGTGTGCGGCTCGCCGTTGGCGGCGTTGCTGACGTACCCACCACGCGAGACTGGCCGCGGCTCGAAGGGACTGCGCTCGATGATGCCCTCAACGCCTTTGCCTACGAGCTCGGCGCGCGTGACGACGTCCACGCCACCGCCCGCTACCGCCGCGACCTCGTGCGCATGATCGGCCGCGATCTGATCAGCGAGGTGCTGCAATGACCCGTCTCAAGGCAGATCAGCGCCATGCGGTCCGTTTCTCGCTGAACGGCAAGCCCGTGGAGAGTGAAGCCGAACCACGCATGCTGCTTTCCGATTTCCTGCGCCATCAGCTGGGTGCCACCGGCACCCATGTCGGTTGCGAGCACGGCGTCTGCGGCGCCTGCACTGTCGTCGTCGACGGCATGCTGACCCGGTCCTGCCTGACGCTCGCCGCGCAGGTCGAAGGCTGCGAGATCAGGACGGTCGAAGGACTCGCACCTTCGGCCGACCGGCTCGGCGTGCTGCAACAGGCGTTCCGCCGCAACCACGCGCTCCAGTGCGGCTTCTGCACCGCCGGCATTTTGATGTCGCTCGACCACTATCTCGCCCGGAATCCTGCGCCGACCGAGGCGGAGATTCGCGATCTCCTCAGCGGGCATATCTGCCGCTGCACCGGCTACACCCCGATCATCCAGGCGGCCCTCGAAGCCGCCGCAGAGCTCACTTCATCCAAAAAAGAGACGTCAGATGCTTGATCTCGCCAGCAGCTTCATGGCCAGCGCCGCGCGCGATCCCCAGACAATCGCGCTGGTCGACGGCGATCTGCGCCTGACCTACCGGCAATGGTACGACAAGATTTCCGCGCTCGTGGCCTCGCTCGAGCGCCTCGGCCTCAAGCCCGGCGATCACGTCGTTACGCTCTTGCAGAACCGCTGGGAGGCCGCGACGCTGCACTGGGCCTGCCAGTTCGCGGGCCTCGTGATCACGCCGATCAACTG
This sequence comes from Bradyrhizobium sp. CCGB20, assembly GCF_024199855.1. Classification (NCBI taxonomy): domain Bacteria; kingdom Pseudomonadati; phylum Pseudomonadota; class Alphaproteobacteria; order Hyphomicrobiales; family Nitrobacteraceae; genus Bradyrhizobium; species Bradyrhizobium sp. CCGB20. Next base: position 3,344,998 of record NZ_JANADN010000001.1, read on the forward strand.
GCGCGCCAAGGCCGACGAGCTCGATTACTGCATCGAAAACGCCGAAGCCTGCGCGATCGTCTATCAGGACGTCTCCGCCGACGCGGTGCAAGGCTCGGCGCTATCAGGCAAGCTGCTGCGCGTGTCCGTCGATCCCGGAACAGGCGAGGCGACCAGCTTCGCCGATCTGGTCAAGGACAGCGCGCCGGATGCCGAACCGCGTGTCGGCGCCGATGCCTGGTCGATCATGCTCTACACCTCGGGCACGACCTCGCGCCCGAAGGGCGTGCCGAGGCGGCATCGTGCCGAACGCGCGGCCGCGATCGCCCATGTCGCGCAAAATCTCTACGCCCGCGGCGAGCGCACGCTCGGCGTGATGCCGCTATATCACACCATGGGTGTGCGCTCGCTGCTGGCGATGTCGCTGATCGGCGGCAGCTTCATCTGCCTGCCGCGCTATGACAGCCGCCAGGCATTGGCGTTAATCGAGAAGGAAGAGATCACCAACCTCTATCTCGTTCCGACGCTCTACCACGACCTCGTCCATCACGAGGCCTTCGCGAAGACCGACGTCTCCAGCGTGCGCAAGCTCGGCTTCGCCGGTGCGTCGATGACCGATGGCCTGCTGAAGAAGCTGAACGAGGCGTTCAAGCCGGAGCTGTTCGTCAATCATTACGGCAGCTCCGAGATCTACACCTTTACGATCGACCAGAACGCGGCGGCAAAACCGGGCTCGGCCGGCAAGGCGGGGTTGAACCAGCATGTCAAGGTCGTGCGCATCGGCGCGAAGTCGGTCGCGGAGCTTGCCGCGGTCGGCGAGGAGGGCGAGATCATCGCGACGCTCGCGGGGGATGAGTCCTTCGAGGGTTACTGGCGACGCCCTGAAGCCGACGCCAAGTCGCTGCGCGAGGGATGGTATTTTACGGGGGATACCGGCCTCATTGATCCTGACGGCGATCTCTTCGTCACCGGCCGTGTCGACGACATGATCATCACTGGCGGCGAGAATGTCTCGCCGGTCGAGATCGAGAGCTGCCTGTCGCTGCATCCGGCGGTCGACGAGGTCGCGGTGGTCGGTGTCGCCGACGAGAAGTGGGGCAAGGTCGTCGCCGCGTTCGTCAAGCGCAACCGCGCCGTCTCCGACGTCGAGCTGGAGCAGTTCTGCCGCACCTCGGGCCTTGCCAATTTCAAGCGGCCGCGCCGCTACGTCTTCGTCGACGCGATCCCGAAATCGCCGGTCGGCAAGCTGCTGCGGCGACTGCTCGTCGCCGGAGAATACGAGGCCGAGCGCCTGCCGCCCTCGGACGCGGCCTGATCATCACAGCCATCAACAATCAACAGAAGGAAGACAACATGCCGTCACCCTATACATTCACTGACCCTCGGCTCGCCAAGCTCGACGGGTTCAAGGTCGAGATCGACGAGGCGCATGAGCGCGCCGATATCATCCTGGGCCGTCCGCCCTACAACGTCGTGGCGATGCCGCAGCGCGACCAGCTGCGCCTGACCTTCGAGACGCTGGACGAGGATCCGCGCGTCCGCGTGATCGTCGTGCGCGGCGAGGGGGAGCATTTCTCCAGCGGCGGCAATATCGGCGGCTTCATGGAAGCGAGCCCCGAGCATGTGTCCAAGCTCGCCTGGAACATCGCCGCGCCCGCGCGTTGCGCCAAGCCCGTCATCGTCGCCAACCGCGGCTATTGCTTTGGCGTCGGCTTCGAGCTGTCGCTGGCCTGCGATTTCCGCATCGCCTCGGAGACGACGCAATACGCGCTGCCGGAGCAGAAGCTCGGCCAGATCCCTGGCTCGGGCGGTTCGGCCCGCCTGCAGAAGATGGTCGGCATCACCCGCACCAAGGACATCGTGATGCGCTCCAAGCGCATCTCGGCCAAGCAGGCCTACGAGTGGGGCATTGCGACCGAATGCGTGCCGGATGCCGAGTTGGAGAAGGCGACCGACAAGCTCGTCGACGAGCTCCGCACCTTCTCGCCGCTGGCGCAGCGCACCGCCAAGAAGCTGCTCAACGACACCGAGGATTCGACGCTCGCCATCGCCATCGAGCTCGAAGGCCATTGCTACAGCCGCCTGCGCCAGTCGGAAGACTTCAAGGAGGGCGTCGAGGCCTTCAACGCCAAGCGTCCACCGAAATTCACCGGGCGCTGATACGCGACAAAACTGCCGCGGTTCGCAATGGCGCGGACCGCGGCCCTATTCAAACGGGGGAGGTAAAACAACATGGCTGAGATGGATATGCCGGTCGCGGGTGCGCAAGCATCGGCGGATAACAAGCAGATGGTCAATGCGATCATCGCATCGGTGCTCGGATGGGCACTCGATCTGTTCGATTTGTTCATTCTGCTCTACGTGGCGCCGATCGTCGGCGCGCTGTTCTTTCCGTCGAGCAATGCGGCGCTGTCGCTGGCCGCGGTCTACGGCTCGTTCGCCGTCACGCTGCTGATGCGTCCGCTCGGCTCGGCGGTGTTTGGTCATTACGCCGACGTGCACGGCCGCAAGCAGGCCATGCTGATTGCCATCGTCGGCGTCGGCCTCAGCACGGCGGCGTTCGGCCTGCTGCCGACCATTGCGCAGGTCGGCGTGATCGCGCCGATCATCTTCCTGGTGCTGCGTCTGGTGCAGGGCATCTTCGTCGGCGGCGTCGTGGCGTCCACCCACACCATCGGCACGGAATCGGTGCCGGCGAATTGGCGCGGCGCGATGTCGGGCCTGGTCGGCGGTGGCGGCGCCGGCATCGGCGCGCTGCTGGCGTCCTTCATCTTCCTGATCACGTCGTCGGTCTTCCCCGGCGATGCCTTCGCGGTGTGGGGCTGGCGCTTCATGTTCTTCTCGGGGCTGCTGAGCTCGCTGCTCGGCTGGTTCATCTTCCGCAACCTCGAGGAGTCCCCGTACTTCAAGGAGCTCAAGCGCCAGCAGGGCAACAAGCAGGTGAAGGTCTCGAAGGCGCCGGTCAAGGACGTGTTCTCCGGCGAGTATCGCGGCGTGCTGCTGGTCAACCTGCTCATCACCTTCGGCGGTGGCGCGGGCTACTATCTGACCTCGGGCTATCTGCCGAGCTTCCTGAAGGTCATCAACGCGGTCCCGAACCAGACCTCGTCGCTGATCCTGATGGGCGCGAGTGTGTCGGCGTTCTTCTCCGCGGTGCTGGTGGGCGCGCTCAGCGATCGCATCGGCCGCAAGAAGACGTTCCTCCTGATCGGTGTCCTCGCGGCGGTGCTGCTGCCGCTGTGCTATCTCAACCTCGCGGCCACCAAGGACACCACGCAGATCACGCTCTATGCGCTTGCGATCGCCTTCATCGGCAATGCCGGCTACGCGCCGGTGCTGATCTTCCTGAACGAACGGTTCCCGACCGCGCTGCGCGCGAGCGGCACCGGCCTGTCCTGGAACATCGGCTTTGCGCTGGGCGGCATGATGCCGACCTTCGTTTCGCTGGTGAGCGGAAGCCCCGCGGAGATTCCGATGTCGCTGGCCTACTTCGCGGTCGGCGTGTTCGTGATCTACCTGATCGGCGCGGTCGTGATCCCCGAGACCAAGGGCAACTTCCGCTGAGCCAAATCGGCGCGGCCGCAAAGGCCGCGCCGATCCATCGAATTGCACGACGAGACGGGAATGGATGAGCTGCATTTCGACGACGTGATCGTCGGCGGCGGGTCGGCGGGCTGCGTGCTCGCCAACCGGCTTTCTGCTGACGGGCAACGGCGCGTGCTTCTGATTGAAGCCGGGATGGATACCCCGCCGGAAGCGACGCCGCCCGAAATCCTCGACAGCTATCCGATGACGGTGTTCTTCGGCGACAAATACATCTGGCCCGGCCTGTCGGCGGCGGCCGGTCGCAATGTCGGGGGCAAGCCTGTTATCCGCGCCTATGAGCAGGGCCGCGTGATGGGCGGCGGCTCCAGCATCAACGTGCAGTCGGCCAATCGCGGCCTGCCGCGCGATTACGACGAATGGCGCGATCTCGGCGCGCGCGGCTGGGGCTGGGTGGATGTCCTGCCATATTTCCTCAAGCTCGAGACCGATCTGGATTTCGACGGCCCGCTGCACGGCAAGCGCGGGCCGATCCCGATCCGCCGTATCGCGCGCGAGGCGATGCCGCAGTTTGGCCGCGCCGTCGCCGAGGCGCTGTCGGCAACCGGCCTGCCGTTGCGCAAGGACCAGAACGCCGAATTCGACGACGGCATCTTTCCGCCGGCGTTCTCCAATCGCAACGACCGGCGCGTGTCCACGGCCGCCGGCTATCTCGATACGGCAACGCGGGCGCGGCCGAACCTGGCGATCTGGGCGGACAGCGAGGTGGAGCACCTTCAGATCGAAGGTCGCCGCGCGACCGGCGTGGTGGTCGCGCGTGGCGGCCAGACGATCATAGTCAGCGCCGGTCGCGTGATCCTCACCGCAGGCGCACTGCAATCGCCGGCGATCCTGATGCGGGCGGGCATCGGCCCGGGGGCGGCGCTGCAAGCGCTCGGCATCCCCGTGGCCATCGATCTCCTGGGCGTCGGCAGCAATCTGCGCGACCATCCGGCGCTGACCTTCTGCCAGTATCTGCCACGCCGGCTACGGCTGCCGCTGGCCCGGCGCCGCCCCAATTTTGCGGCCATGCGCTTCTCGTCGGGACAGCAGGGCTGCGACGCCTCCGACATGTACATCACGGCTTCGGCCCGCGGCGGCTGGCACGCGCTGGGCACACGGCTCGGGCTCTATTTCCTCTGGTGCAACCGGCCGTATTCGAGCGGCTCGCTCACGCTGGCGACGCCCGATCCCAGGACCTATCCCGTCGTCGATCTCAATCTCTTGTCCGACCCGCGCGATCTCGAACGGCTGGTCGCTTCCGTCCGGCTCCTCGCCAGGCTAGTCGCTCATCCCGCGCTCAACCCTGAGGCAGGCGATTTCTTTCCAGCGTCCTATTCTCCGCGCATCAAGCGGCTGAGCCGGTACGGTACAGCCAACCGCATCGTTGCCTCCATCCTCGGTCCGATGCTCGACGTGCCCGCCGGCCTCCGGCAACTCCTGATCCGGCTCGTGCTCCTCAACGGTACGGCGTTTCAGGCGACGCTGGCGGACGACCGCGCCCTCGAAGCCTTCGTGCGGCAAAGCGTGTTCGGCGTCTGGCACCCCGTGGGGACATGCCGCATGGGCGATCCGGCCGATCCGTTGGCGGTGGTCGATCCCGAGGGCAGGGTGATCGGCAGCGAGAACATCTTCGTGGCGGACGCCTCGATCATGCCAAGGCTGCCGACGGCCAATACCAATATCCCCGTGATCATGGCGGCCGAGAAGATCAGCGATGCCTTGCTGCGGCATCATTGATCCCTTTCCGCCGGCCGTCTTTCGGTGTAGCTCTGCGCCCACTTATTAGGCGGCGGGCGCCGATCCCGCTGCCGTGGAAATCATGCAGGAGACCTGGGATGTACCCGAAAGTTCAAATGTTCATCGCCGGCGAGTGGACCGACGGCACGTCCGGCAAGTCGGAGGACATCCTCAATCCCGCGACCGGCCAGCCGATCGGCAAGACCCCGCATGCCTCGAAGGCGGATCTCGACCGCGCGCTGGAGGCCTCCAAGGCCGGCTTCGAAATCTGGCGCAAGACCTCGCCGTTCGACCGCTACAAGCTGATGCGCAAGGCCGCCGACATCATCCGCTCGCGCGCCGCCGAGATCGCGCCCGTGATGACCATGGAGCAGGGCAAGCCGGTCGTCGAAGCGCAGGGCGAGACCATGCTGGCCGGCGACCTCATCGACTGGTTCTCCGAGGAAGCCCGCCGCGCCTATGGCCGCATCGTGCCGCCGCGGATGGGCAATGTCTCCCAGCTCGTGACCAAGGAGCCGGTGGGCCCGGTCGCGGCGTTCACGCCCTGGAATTTCCCGATCAACCAGGCCGTCCGCAAGATCTCGGCCGCGCTCGCCGCAGGCTGCTCGATCATCGTCAAGGGTCCGGAAGAGACGCCGGCGAGCTGCATGGAGCTGGTGCGCGCCTATGCCGACGCGGGCATTCCGCCCGGCGTCGTCCAGCTGGTGTTCGGCGTGCCGTCGGAAGTGTCGGAATATCTCATTCCGCATCCGATCATCCGCAAGATCAGCTTCACCGGCTCGACCGCGGTCGGCAAGCATCTGGCCGCACTCGCCGGCCTGCACATGAAGCGCGTCACCATGGAGCTCGGCGGCCATGCGCCGGCGATCGTGTTTGCGGATGCGGACCTCGACAACGCCGCGAAGATTCTCTCGGCCAACAAGTTCCGCAACGCCGGCCAGGTCTGCGTCTCGCCGACGCGCTTCCTGGTGCACGAAAGCGTCTATCAGCCCTTCGTCGACAAGTTCGTGGCTGCCGCCAAGGGCCTCAAGGTCGGCAATGGCCTCGACAAGGACACCCGCATGGGCCCGCTGGCGAACCCGCGCCGTGTCGACGCCATGGAAGGTCTGGTCTCCGACGCAGTCCAGCGCGGCGCCAAGGTGCAGGCCGGCGGCAAGCGTATCGGCAATGAAGGTTTCTTCTTCGAGCCGACCGTCATCACCGATGTGCCGCGCGATGCCCGCATCATGAACGAGGAGCCGTTCGGACCGCTTGCTCCGATCACGTCCTTCCGCAGCTATGACGAAGTGGTGGCCGAGGCCAACCGTCTGCCTTACGGGCTTGCGGCCTACGCCTACACGACCTCGACCAAGACGATGCAGGCGATCGGCTCCGACATCGAGAGCGGCATGGTGTCGATCAACCATCACGGTCTCGCGCTGCCGGAAGTGCCGTTCGGCGGCATCAAGGATTCCGGTTACGGCTCCGAGGGCGGTCTCGAGGCGATCGAGGGTTATCTGAACACGAAGTTCGTGACCCAGGCGAGCGCGTAAGACGAAGTTAGGGTGGGTTAGCCGCAAGGCGTAACCCACCTCTTCCGTCTCCGCGGAAAACCAAAGAGGTGGGTTACGCTACGCTAACCCACCCTACGCCATTTGCGATGGGCTACGATCTCTTGCGTTGCCTCACAGGCAAAACATGGACAACAGCCGTCACCCGAGCAAGCGTGTCTCCCTTGCCGGGATGCTTATCGACCGGAATTCGGCGGTGCCGCTGCATTTGCAGATCGCGGCCCATATCCGCGACGGCATTTTGCGCGGTGCATTTCCGGCTGGAACGCTGTTTCTCGGCTCGCGCGAGATCGCGCGCGAATTGGGCTGTTCGCGCACGGTGGTGCTGACCGCCTGGGACCTGCTCTACGCCGAGGGATATCTTGAATCGACACCACGCGGCAGCGTCATGGTGGCGTCCGTCGCGACGCCGCATGCGGAGCCGCCATCCGTCGCTCCGCCTGCGATCGTGCCCGCCCACGTGTCGAAGCGCTGGCAATCGCTGCTTGGCCTGGATTACGAGACCAACTGGCCATCGGTGTTCGCACCCGGCGCCCCCGACATCTCGACGTTCCCGTTCAAGGAATGGTCGCGCCTGCTGCGCCAGAGCTGGCAGAGTCCGAAAGAGCAGGAGTGCCTCGATCTTCCCTCGGAAGGTCATCCGCGCTTGCGGAGCGAGATTGCAAACTTTCTCGGCTCGGTGCGCGGTCTCGTCTGTTCGCCGGAGGAAGTCGTCGTCACCTCAGGCACGTCGGGCGCGCTGGATTTCTGCAGCCGGATGATCCTCGATCCCGGCGACGAGGTCTGGGTCGAGGAGCCCGGCTTCGTCGAGGCGCGCTGGGCGCTCACGGCGGCCGGCGCAAAGCTCGTTCCAATTCCGGTCGACGACAAGGGCCTCGTCGTCTCCGAAGGTATCCGGCGCGCGCCGCTTGCGAAGCTGATCGTGGTCACGCCGTCGCATCAATATCCGCTCGGCGTCAGCATGGGCCTCGAGCGGCGTCTCGAGCTTTTGGACTGGGCCAACAAGAACGACGTCTGGGTGATCGAGGACGACTACAATTCGGAGTTCAGGCACCAGGACAGCATGATCGCGTCCTTGCGCTCGCTCGATCGCGAGGGGCGGGTGATCTACTTCGGCACCTTCTCGAAGATCATGATGCCGAACCTGCGGCTCGGCTACATGGTCGCGAACCGGCATTTCATCGACGGCTTCTCCAAAGGCCGTGCCCGCATCGACGTGCACACCTCCGGAATCGGCCAGCTCGCACTGGCGGAGTTCATGCGGGAAGGCCATTTGCTGCGGCATCTGCGCGGGATGCGGCGGGTCTATGCCGGCAGGCGCGAGGCTCTGATCGCAGCGATCGCCGCGCAAATGCCTGATGATCTGACCGTGTCCTCCGCCGTCACCGGGCTGCACCTCGTGGCGCAGTTCACCGACGCGATGCAGGCGCGGATGAGCGACCGCGAGGCCGCCGCAGTGCTGAAGCAGGCCGGCATCCACGTGCAGCCCTTGTCGCAGAATTTCCTGGAGCAGCCGACGCGGCAGGGCCTCGTGTTCGGCTACGGACGGCTGCATGTCGAGGATGCTGCGCCTCTGCTTGCGAGAATCGCCGCTTGCATCGGCAGCGGTTCCCGCAACGCACCATCCAGCGCGGCAACATCCTCGCGTACTGTTCGTACAATAAAGGGAAGCTGAGCCGACCGCTGTGCATAGCTCATAGGCACGCGACTATCCCGCAGCGCCGTTCGATCGCCTGCAAATTAGACAGAGGATTTTGAAAGCCCCGATTGCAGTGCAGCGGGCGTCACGATCTACGCGGAGAAATCCGTGGTGCGCTGCACGTTTCTCGCGTGGAGCGATCTGCTTTCGGCTGCACTCTGCGCAGGCATCGCTGCACCAAAACGTGCAGCCCATGTTGCACCGCGCGATGTCGGTCGTCGGCTGGTCTAGCGGTTTGCGACAACTCTGGCCCTATCCCGAGCCCATAGCTCTGTCGCACGCTCCCGGTCGGTGGCATGAGAGGGGATAATGATGAGTGCTCCCGGTTTGGCATTGGACGTTGCGATGGACGGGAAGGACCCCGCGTCCGGCTCGGACGTTGCGCGTAGCTGATCCCCGCACATGAGCGCTTCCGAACATCACTGGGAAGTCGGCACCGATATCGGTGGCACCTTCACCGACATCATTGCCATCCGGCGCGATTCCGCCGAGGCGCGGATCGCAAAAGTGCCATCGCGCCCCGACGCGCCGGTTCAGGCGATGCTGGAGGCGATCGAGGCGGTGGGCCTGCGCAAGAGCGAGGTCAAGCGCTTCGTCCACGGCACCACGCGCGTCACCAACGCCATCGTCGAGAACCGGCTGCCGAAGGTGGCGCTGGTTGCGACCGAGGGTTTTGCCGACGTGCTGGAGATCGCGCGCTATCGCCGCCGCGATCTCTACCGTCTCGACATCCCACCAAAATCACCGCCGCTGGTACCGCCCGAGCGATGCTTTGGGCTTGCCGAGCGGCTCGATCACGAAGGGCGTGTGCTGAAGGCGCTTGATGAAGCGGAGATCGAGCGGCTGGTGGCGTGGCTGAAACAGACCGGCGTGCAGAGCGTCGCGGTCGCGCTGCTTCACGCCTATGCCAATCCCGTCCATGAAAAGATGCTGGGCGAGCGTCTCAGGGATGTCGTCGCCCACGTCTCGCTGTCGCACGAGGTCAATCCCGAGGCACGCGAGTATGAGCGGACATCGGCAACCGTGTTCAACGCCGCCGCGATGCCGATCGCGGTGGAATATCTCAGCGAGCTCGAGCAGCGGCTGCCGATCGGCCCCGGCCTGCAGGTGTTTCATTCGGCCGGCGCCATGATCCCGATCTCGGCCGTGAAGCGGCGGCCGCTGGTGATGGCAATGTCGGGCCCGGCGGCCGGCGTCTCTGCCTCCGTCAGCATCGCGCGCCAGCTCGGCACGTCGCGGATGCTGACGTTCGACATGGGCGGCACTACGACCGACGTGTGCCTGATCGTCGACGGCCAGGCCGAGATGGCCGACGGCCGCATGCTCGGCGACAAGCCGCTGCGCCAGCCGATGCTTGCGGTTCATTCGATCGGAGCGGGCGGCGGGTCGATCGTGCGCAACGGTCCGGGTGGCTTGACCGTTGGACCCGAGAGCGCGGGCTCCGAGCCGGGGCCGGCCTGCTACGGCCGCGGCGGCCTAGAGCCGACCATCACCGACGCCAATGCAGTGCTCGGCTATCTCAATCCCGAGACGAAACTTGGCGACCGGATCGGGATCAACATCGAGGAAGCGAAGCGCGTCGTCGATCCGATCGCGCGTGCGCTCGGCCTCAGCCTGACCGAAACCGCACTCGGCATCATCAAGGTCGCGAACGCGACCATGGCCCGCGCGCTCCGCCGCGTCACGGTCGAGCGCGGCATCGACGGACGCGACTGCACGCTGCTTGCCTTCGGCGGGGGCGGCCCGATGCATGCCGCGGGCCTCGCCGATCTCTACGGAATTGCAGAGGTGGTCGTGCCCAGCGCGTCGAGCGCGTTCTCGGCGCTGGGCTGTCTCACCGCCGATTTCAGCTTCTTGCAGCAGCAGACGCTGCGCGCCGCCCTCGACGGCATCGATCTTGCCCGCGCGTCGGAACGGATCGGGACGCTGATTGAAGATGCCTCGGCGCCGTTGATCGCGAACGGAGTTGCGAAGGCGGAGATCCAGATCGAACTGGTGGCCCTGATGCGCTATGCGGCGCAGAATGATGCCATTCCGGTGCCGTTCGTGTTGCCGCTCGATGCTGCCAGGCTCAAGAAGGACTTTCTGGCGCGGCATCACGAGCTGTTCGGCTATGCGACCGGCGAGCCCTGCGTCATCGAATCCGTGCGGGTGCAGGCGCGCCGTCCGTCGACGACCGTCGTGAGCCGCCCCGCGACTGCGGTGCGGGCAGTGTCCACGGGCAAGCGCATCTGCTCGTTCGACGGGCTGCATGAGATCGAGACTGCGATCATCGACCGCGCCTCGCTGACAGAAATGGTTAGCGGCCCCGCTATCATCGAAGACGCATGGTCCACCGTGGTGGTGCCGCCAGGCTGGCAAGCCAGACCGGATGCCGCCGGCAATCTGTTCCTGACGCGGAGGGCGGCATGAAGCTCGATCCGTTTGTCGTCGAGGTCATCAGGCACGGGCTTTCCGCCGCAGCCGAGGAAATGAGCCTGGTGATGACGCGCTCGGCGCGCTCGCCGCTGCTGCGCGAGGCCGGCGATCTGTCATCCGCGATCACGGATGGCCACGGCGGTCTGGTCGGGCAGGGCCGCGACATCCCGATCCATCTCGGGGCGATGGCCTACACCATTCCCGAGCTCTTGAAGGTGATGCCGCGCGAAAACCTGAACGACGGCGACGTGGTGATCTACAATGTCGGCGCGCTCGGCGGCAATCATCTCAACGACGTCAAGGTCGTGCGGCCCGTCTTCGTCGACGGCGAGATCGTGGCGTTCGCAGTCAGTCTCGCGCACTGGCCCGATATCGGCGGCACCTGGCCCGGCAGTTATTTCGCAAAAGCCATCGACACCTTCCAGGAGGCGATGCGGATTCCGCCGGTGCTGATCGCGACCGCGGCCGGCGTCAGCACGCCGATCGTGCAGCTGCTCAAGGCCAACGTTAGGGATCCCGAGTCCTGCGAGGGAGATCTGCTCGCCCAGATCGCGGCCACCAAGGCAGGTGAGAAGCGCATTCTCGAGCTCTGCCGCGAGCACGGCAAGGCGGTGTTCACGGCGACGCAGTCGCGCCTGCACGATCTCTCCGAGATCGAGATGCGCGAAGCGCTGCGCGATTTGCCGGATGGCATTTACGAGGGCGAGGATTATCTCGATGACGGGAGCGAAAACAACGCGCCGGCGCGCATCCACGTGAAGATCACCATTCGCGGCGACGAGGCGACCTTCGACCTCTCGGGGAGCTGCGACCGCGTCTCGAATTTCTGCAACACGACGCCGTTCATGGCGCGCTCGGCCGTGGCCTATGCCGCGCGCATCATGAGCGGGCGCGACATGCACCAGAACGCTGGAGCGCTGCGGCCTCTGACCATCGTCACCCGCCCGGACTCGATCCTGGAGCCGGGCTGGACTGCGTCGGTAGCCGCCGGCAACCACGAAACCTCCATGCGCATCGTCGATGCGATCTTCCGCGCCATGCAGGACACCATCCCGGAGCGCCTGTCGGCCGGCGGGGCGACCACCGCAGGCGTACTGTTCTTCGCCGAACCGCGGCAGAACGGGTCGTGGAAGATGCTGTACGAGGTTCACGGCGGCGGGGAAGGTGCGCGGCATGATCGGGCCGGCATCTCGGCGACGCGGGTGCATCTGTCGAATACGTCCAACACGCCGGTCGAGGTGATCGAGGCGAATTACGCGATCCGCTTGGAGCAGCAGGCCATTCGCCGGCAGTCCGGCGGCGCGGGCACCCATCGCGGCGGTGATGGTTCGGTGCGCACCTATCGCATCCTTGCGCCCTCGATGCATCTGACCACCTGCATCGAGCGCATGGTGATCGCGCCCTGGGGCATGCAGGGCGGCTTGCCCGGCAAGGCCTGCCGCATCTCGCTGGTCCGGCAGGGCACGAACGTCGCGATCGACGGCAAGTCGAACCTGGTGTTGCAGCAAGACGATCTCGTCACGATCGAGATGTGCGGCGGCGGCGGCTACGGCGCCGCAGCTGTGGAGTGAGGGGACCCGCGATGAGCAGATTGTTGCGAACCGGATTGAATGCAGGCGAGGCCGCGCCGATGGCCGTGGTCGGTGGCGAGGGCGTCTACTTCCATCTGTCGGATGGCCGCAGGCTGATCGACGGCAGCAACACCGGCGGCGGCCTCGGTCATCGCCATCCCGCGATGGTCGAGGCGATCCGCCGCGCGGCCGATACACCTGTCGTCAACGAGGGCTGGACCTGGGTCGGCCGCGAACAGGCCGCCGACGATCTGATGGCCACGGCGTTCAAGGGCGAAGAAGATTGGGTCGGAGCTGTCCGTTTCTGCATCAGCGGCAGCGAGGCCAACGACATGGCGCTGTCGCTCTGCCAGGCGCTGACACAGCGATCTGCGTTGGCGACGCGCGAGCGCGCCTATCACGGCATCACCGGCCTGTCGCGCAGCATGACGGTGCAGCCGCAATGGCACGGCGGTCTCGCGGTGCATTCGGGTGGCTCGAAGCTGCCGGCGCCGATGGCACCGGTGCGGATTCTGCCGTCGCCGGATGGCGCGATCTATGGCGCGCCGGTCAACAACACTCCGCCCAGCGAATATCTCGCCGACGCCACGCGGCTGCTCTCGGACACGGCGGCCACGATCATCGACTACACCCAGGGCGGCATCTATTACGACGGCGCCTATCAAGACGAGGTCGCGCGCCACGCCCGGCAGGCCGGCTCGTACTGGATCGCGGATGAGGTCGTCACCGGTGCGGGACGTGCCGGACGCTGGTTCGCATTCCAGGGCGCCCAGAGCCGCCCCGACATTGTGACGCTCGGCAAGTCGCTTGGCGGCGGTGCGGCCGCGGTCGCTGCGGTCGTCGTGTCGAAGGGCATCGTCGAGCGGCTCAAGGGCTCGAGCTGGCAGAATTACGGCACGCTGCGCGGCCATCCGATCAGCATGGCCGCCGTCAGCGCCTATCTGAAAGTCGTTAGCGAGGAGAAGATCCTCGAGCACGTGAAGAGCCTGGAAAAGTTGTTCACCCGCCGCCTGCTCGCGATCGCGCAGAAGCATCCGAGCGTGCAGCGCGTGGCGGGACAGGGGCTGCACTGGACGGTGGAGCTGCACGGCCCGGATTGGCGCTCCTGGCATGCCGACACGACCGAAGTTCCCATCGCCTCGCGCGTGGCGGAGCGGGCGCTGGAGGCCGGCGCGGTGATCGGAACCAGCGGCGAGCAGACCTCGCTGTTTTTGGCGCCGCCGCTGGTGATCTCCGAGCATGAGGCCGAGTGGCTGCTGGATGCGCTCGACCACGGCCTCGATATCGCCGACGAGGAGCACGGGTGAACACGGACCCCACAGCGCCGCATCGATCGCCGGCCTGGCCGGCGGAAGAACCCTGGCATCTCGCGCTGCCGGAGGGGACGCTGTACGACGCGCTGGTACGAGCCGCACAACAGCGGCCCTCGCATCCAGCGACGGTGTTCTACGGCGCGAGCCTGAGCTATGCCGAGCTGCGCGAGCGCGTGGATGCTTTGGCTGGCTTTCTCCAGCACGCTTGCGGTGTAAGTCGCGGCGACCGCGTCATGATCGCGCTGCAGAACTCGCCGCAATATGTCATCGCCTACTACGCGGTGATGCGGGCGGACGCCGTGATCGTGCCCGTCAACCCCATGAACAAGACCGCCGAGATCGCGTACCTCGCGGAGGACAGCGGCGCCAGGGTAGCGATCATCGGCAGCGAGTTGAATGAGGTGTTTGCTCCGCTGGTGGGCGGGACAATCGCGCATGCGATCGTCGCGCAATATCGCGACGAGGTTCCGGCCGCCACGCCCTATAAGTTGCCATCGTGCGTGACCGAAGCGCCGTCGGAGGTACCGTCATCGCCCGGCTGGCACCCCTGGTCGTCCGCGATTGCGCAAGGCTTGCAACCCAATGCGATGAGCGCGGGGCCGGATGACCTCATGATCCTGCCCTACACGTCGGGCACAACGGGCAAGCCGAAGGCCTGCATGCACACGCATCGCAGCGCGCTGTTCACCGCCGCGCTACAGGCGCGCTGGTATGGCATTGGCGCAGACGACGTGATGACCGGCTTCATGCCGCTGTTCCATGTCGCGGGCATGCAGGGCTCGATGAATGCGGCGATGGTGACAGGCGCGACGCTGCTCTTGATGGCGCGCTGGGACAGGGACCTGCTGCCGGATCTGTTCGAAACCTACGGCGTGTCGTTCTGGAACGCCGCACCGACCATGATCGTCGACGTGCTCGCCAGCGCCCGGTTCCGCGATCGCTGTTTTGCAAAACTCAAGGTGCTGACCGGCGGCGGCGCTGCCATGCCGACCGCGGTGGCCGAACGGCTGAAGGGCCGCTTCGGACTCGATTTCGTCGAAGGCTACGGCATGACCGAGACGATGTCGCCGACCCATCTCAATCCGATGGCCGCGCCGAAGCGGCAATGTCTCGGCATTGCCGTGCACGAGACCGATGCGAGGGTCGTCGATCCCGAAAGCCTGATCGAGCTCGGCGAGAATGTCGTTGGCGAGATCGTCGTGCACGGGCCGCAGGTGCTGCAAGGTTACTGGAACAGGCCGGAGGCCAATGCCGAGTCCTTCATTGAACTCTCGGGAAAGCGGTTCCTGCGCACGGGCGATCTCGGCTATCGCGACGCCGACGGCTATTTCTTCGCCGTCGACCGCCTGAAGCGGATGATCAATGTCAGCGGCTTCAAGGTGTGGCCTGCCGAAGTCGAGGCCGCGATGTACCAGAACCGCGCCATCCGGGAGTGCTGCATCGTCTCATCGCCCGACAATTACCGCGGCGAAACAGTCAAGGCGCTGGTCGTGCTGGATGACGCCGCGCACGCAACCATTTCGCCGGAGGATGTCGTGAGCTGGGCGCGCGGCGCGATGGCCAGCTACAAGGCGCCGCGCGCCGTCGTCTTCGTCGATGAGCTGCCTCGTACCGCAAGCAACAAGATCAACTGGCGGCTTTTGCAGGACGCCGAATGGGGACGGACGGCATGAAAGCTGCTTGGCTGGAAATGTGGCGCAAGGCTGCGTTATGCTGCCCCCGCCGGCACGCCTTCACCAATCAATCAGGAACTCGCTGATGCGCATCGTCAACGTCGCCGCCGCCCAGATGGGCCCGATCCAGAAAGCCGACAGCCGCGAGGCCGTCGTCAAGCGCATGATCGCGCTGATGGACGAGGCGAAAGCAAAAGGCGCCGACCTGATCGTCTATCCGGAGCTGGCGCTGACCACGTTCTTCCCTCGGTGGTACGCGGAGGACCGGGCCGAATTCGACAACTGGTTCGAGCGCGAGATGCCGAATGCGGCGACAAAGCCCCTGTTCGAGCGTGCGGCGCAGCATCAGATGGCGATGAACTTTGGTTATGCCGAGCTGACGCCGGATGGTCATCACTTCAACACCGCGATCCTGACCGACAAGTCCGGCAAGATCGTCGGCAAATATCGCAAGGTCCATCTGCCGGGCCATGTCGAATACGACACCAAGCGTTCGCACCAGCATCTGGAGAAGCGCTACTTCGAGCCGGGCGATCTCGGCTTCAACGTCTGGCGCGCGCTGGGCGGCATCATCGGCATGGCCATCTGCAACGACCGCCGCTGGCCGGAGACCTATCGCGTCATGGGCCTGCAGGGCGTCGAGATGGTGCTGATCGGCTATAACACGCCGTCGGTGAACGCGGAGAAGAGCGAGGAGGGCGTCGAGAAGCGCCTGTTCCACAATCGTCTGTCCGTGCAGGCCGGCGCCTATCAGAACGCGACCTGGGTGGTCGCCGTGGCGAAGGCCGGCAATGAGGATGGTCATCCGCTGTTCGGCGGCAGCCTGATCGTCGACCCCAACGGCGAGATCGTTGCAGAGGCCAAGACCGACGATGACGAGGTTCTGGTTCACGCCTGCGATCTCGATGCGACCACCTTCGGCAAGACCACGATCTTCGATTTCGCCCGGCATCGCCGCATCGAGCATTACGGCCTGATCACCAGCCAGACCGGCGCAGTGCCGCCGCCGGAGAAGTGACGCCGATGGCGGATAATGGCATATCGCTGCGTGAATTGGATCCGCGCGATCGCTACAAGCTGCTCTGCGGCGTGGTGGTGCCGCGGCCGATCGCGCTGGTGACGACGCTGGACGAGAACGGAGCTGTCAACGCCGCGCCCTTCAGCTTCTTCAATGTGTTCTCGGAGAGCCCTGCGCTGATCGTGCTCGGGCTCCAGCACAAGCCGGATCACAGCCCGAAAGACACGACCCGCAACATCCATCGCGACGGCGAATTCGTGGTTCACATGGTGGACGAAGCGCTGTCTGCCGCGATGAACGATTGCGCGGTCGATTTCCCGTCCGGCGACAGCGAGGTCGCGGCCACGGGGTTGGCCACGCTTCCCTCCGTGGACGTGAAGGTGCCGCGCCTTGCCGCTGCGCCCTTTGCGCTCGAATGCCGGCGTCATGTCGTGCTGACCTTCTCGCCGGATCGCGAACTGCTGGTCGGCGAGGTGCTCAGGGTTCATGCCCGCGACGGCCTGGTCGACGAGGCCAACATGTATGTCGATCTCGACGCCTACCGGCCGATCGGCCGCATGTTCGGCAATCTCTACACCACCCAGCGGGACACGTTTGCGCTGTCGCGCGAGAGCCACGCACAATGGCTCGCGCGCACAAAAGAGCTGAAGGACGCCTAGTGAGCCGAGAACTGCACCGTTCCGAGCGCCATGGTGACGGCCGCCTGCGTCGGGTCGATCACGGCAATGCCAAGCGCGTCTTCCAGCGGACGGCGGTGGCGCGCCATGCCGGCGCAGCCCATCACGATGGCGCGGGCGCCGTCCTCGTCACGCAGCGCGCGGCCGACCTCGATCATCTTTGCCAGCGTGCCTTCGCCCGAGGCGGTTTCGGCAACGCTCATGTTGAGGGGACGCTCGCCGGCGAGGCGCTCGGTCAATCCCATCTGCCTGAGATAGCGCATGTGACGCGGGATCGAGCGCTGGGCGATCGCAATGACACCGAAGGTTTCGGCCCGCGCCAGCGCCGTCAGCACGCCACACTCGGCGATGCCGAAGACGGGACGATCGGTGCCTTCGCGGCAGACCTGAAGGCCGGGATCGCTGTAGCAGGCGATGACGAAAGCGGCCGAGCTGTTGTCGCCCTCGACCAGTTTTCGCAGCGGCATGGCGACGCCATCGACATCGGCCTGGCTTTCAATGCCGAACGGACCCTCGGCCAGCGACTGGCAGACCAGTTCGGGGCCGCCCTCGAAGCCGAGCGGCTTCAACGCTTCCTCCAGCCCTTGCGTGACCGCGGGATTGGAGTTCGGATTGATGACGAGAATGCGCGGCCGGGCCATGTTGGTCTTCCCTCGAAATGGCGATCATCTGGCTCAGGCATATCATGGAGTGCCTCATGACTGAACCCACCTACGACCTGATCATTCGCGGCGGCCGCGTCGCCACCACGACCGACGTGTTCGAGGCCGATGTCGCGATCTCCGGCGAGACCATCGCGGCGATTGGCAAGGGCCTTCCGCCCGCCAAGCGCGAGATCGACGCGCGCGGCAAGCTGGTGCTGCCCGGCGGTGTCGACAGCCACGCCCATATCGAGCAGCTGTCCGCGGCCGGCATCATGAATGCCGACACCTTCGAGAGCGCGACCGTCTCTGCCGCTTTCGGCGGCACCACCACCGTGATCCCGTTTGCCGCGCAGCATGTCGGCATGAAGCTGCCGCAGGTGGTGGAGGACTATCATGGCCTCGCGAAGAAGGGCGCCGTGATCGACTACGCCTTTCACATGATCATCGCGGATGCGACCAAGGAGACGGTCGAGGAGCACATTCCGGCGCTGGTGAAGCAGGGGCACGCCTCGATCAAGATCTTCATGACCTATGACCGGCTCAAGGTCGACGACGAGCCGTTGCTCGACATCCTCCTTGCCGCGCGCCAGTCCGGCGCGATGTTGTGCGCCCATGCCGAAAATCACGGCATCATCGCCTGGATGGTGAAGCGCCTGCTCGCGCGCGGCTACACGATGCCGAAGTACCACGCCGTCAGCCATGCGCGCGTGTCGGAGGCGGAAGCCTTCACCCGGCTGATCGGCATGGCGGCGCTGATCGACCAGCCCATCATGATCTTCCATGTCTCGACCGCCGAAGGCGCCAAGGTGATCCGCGACTCACGCGGGCAGGGGCTCAAAGTCTTTGCCGAGACCTGTCCGCAATATCTGTTCCTCACCGCAAACGATCTCGACAAACCCGGCTCCGAGGGCGCCAAGTGGATGTGCAGCCCGCCGCCGCGCACGCATGCGGATCAGGAAGCGCTGTGGCAGGCGCTGTCGCTCGGCGATCTCCAGACCATCTCGTCGGACCACGCTCCGTATCGCTACGACGAGACCGGCAAGCTGCGCGCCGGGCCCAATCCGAACTTCAAGCAGGTCGCCAACGGCTTGCCCGGGCTCGAGCTGCGGCTGCCGCTGTTGTTCGACGCGATGGTCTCGAAGGGCCGGCTGGGTCTGGAGAAATTCGTCGAGCTGACGTCGACGGCGCCGGCAAAGATCTACAATCTGCATCCGCGCAAGGGCTCGATCGCGGTCGGTGCCGACGCCGATATCGCGATCTGGGATCCCAACCGCGAGACCGTGATCGCCGACGAGATGATGCACGACCTCGCCGGCTACACGCCGTTTGCGGGCCGCAAGCTGAAGGGCTGGCCGGTGTCGGTGCTGTCGCGCGGCCGGGTGATCATCGAAGGCAACAAGTGCCTTGCGAGCGCCGGCAGCGGCAAATTCCTGGCGCGCAGCGGCGGCGAGGCGGCAAAGCCGACCGGCCGGCTCGTCGCCGACATGGATCCGGAACGGAATTTTGGAGCAAAGCTGCTGTGACGGTGGATCGCGCGCGATGAAGGTTCTGATCTTCGGCGGTACCGGCTTCGTCGGCCTCAACCTTGCGGAGGTGCTGCTCGCGCGCGGCCATGACGTGACGCTGTATGACCGCGCAGAGTTGCCGCCATCCGCGCGCCGGGCGGTGGCCGATTATGGCGCGAAGCTCACGGCGGTGCAGGGCGACATCACCGATGCGGAAGGCATCGATGCGCTCATCGCCAAGGGCTGCGATGCGATCGTGCTCGGTGCGGCCATCACCGCCGGCGAAGATCTCGAGCGTGCCTCGACCGCGCGCGTTATCGAGATCAACTGATGGCGCAGATCCCGATCCTGCTCTCCGCGATCCGTCATGGCGTTCGCCGCGTCGTCAATCTCTCGTCAGCATCAGCCTACGGCGCCGCCGGGGGCCGTTATCCGGTGCTGGATGAGGATACGCCCTGCGATCCCATCTCGTTCTACGCGATCAGCAAATTCACTTCGGAGCGGTCGGTGGCGCGCCACGCCGAGCTCTTTGGCGGCGATTTCATGAACGTGCGGTTGAGCGCCGTGTTCGGTCCGTGGGAACGGGCCAGTTCGGTGCGCGACACGCCAAGCCTCCAGTGCCAGATCCTGGCTGCGTTCGCGCGCGGCGAGCCGGCGATCATGCCGGGGCCTGGGATGAAGGACTGGACCTACGCCCCGGACGCTGCCGAGGCTGTTGCCATCCTGCTCGAAGCCGAGCGGCCGCGCCATCGGCTCTACAACATTTCCTGCGGCGCGACGTGGTCCGCGCTGCAATGGGGCGAGGCATTCGCGGCGTTGCATTCCGGGCTGCAGTGCCGGCTGGCGGTGCCTGGAGAAAGCACCGTCATCAAGCTGCATGGGCGGGATCGCGCGCCGCTCTCGGTGACGCGGATGGCGGATGAATTCGGCTGGCGCGCGCGGTTCGGCTGTGCCGAGTCCGCGGCGGCGATGAGCAATTGGTGGATGCAGCACCGGGAGAGCGTCTGACATGCGGCTGCAAGGGCGTACGGCCGTCATCACCGGAGCGGGGTCGGGCATCGGCCGTGCCAGCGCGAAGCTGTTCGCGGAGGAGGGGGCACGTCTCGCCCTGGTCGATCGCGATGCCGCAGGACTTCAGGAGACGCTGAGCCTTGTGGGCGGCGCAACGACGCATGTGGGCGACGTCGGCGACGCCGGGTTCGCAGAGACTGTCGTCGGCGACGTCGTCGCGAGGCACGGGCATCTCGACGTCCTGATGACCGCGGCGGGCTTTTCCTGCGGCGGCACGGTGCTGACGACCAGCCCGGACGATTGGGACGCGGTGTTCCGCGCCAATGTCGGCGGGACCTGGCTGTGGGCGCGGGCGGCGGTGCCGCAGATGCAACGGCAGAGGAGCGGCTCGATCATTACGCTGGCCTCGCAGCTCGCCATTGCCGGCGGCAAGGGTAACAGCGCCTATATCGCCGCCAAGGGTGCGATCGTCAGCCTCACCCGCACCATGGCCGTAGATTTTGCGACCGACGGCATTCGCGTTAACGCGATTGCGCCGGGTGCGATCGACACGCCGATGCTTCGCCGCAGCTTTGCCCGTCACACCAATTCGGAGGAAGTGCGCGAAGCCTCCCGCAACCGCCACGCCATGAAGCGGTTCGGCGAGGCGGAGGAGATCGCGCAGACCGCGCTGCATCTCGCCAGCGATGCGTCCTCGTTCACGACCGGCACCGTGATGGTGGTCGACGGAGGCTGGCTCGCGGCATGAGTGAGGCCCTGACCGAGCTTGAAGCCGACGTTCGCGCTGATCTCGCCATGATCGCGCATCCCCACGCCGCATGGCTCGAACCGAAGATCGGACCGGATGGCAACGCTGCGCTGGACGTCCTCATCGTCGGCGCCGGCCAGTCCGGCATCGCCATTGGCTTCGGCCTGATGCGCTCCCGCGTCAGCAACATCCTGCTGCTCGACAAGGCCGAGGAAGGGAAGGAGGGCCCCTGGCTCACCTATGCCCGCATGCCGACGCTGCGCAGCCCGAAGGACTATACGGGGCCGGACCTCGATATTCCGAGCCTGACCTACCAGTCCTGGCACGAAGCTCGTTTCGGCAAGGTAAGCTGGCAGCAGCTTGGCTGGATTCTGCGGGAACATTGGGCTGAGTATCTGCTCTGGCTGCGGCGCATGATCGGCTTACCGGTATGCAATGCCTGCGAGCTTCTGGAGATTGCCCCTGTGGCGGACGGTTTGCTCGCCGCGCGCGTGAAACACGCTGAAGGCGTCGAGACGCTCTATGCGCGCAAGATCGTCCTCGCGACGGGGCAGGAGGGCATGGGCGACTGGATGATCCCTGACCAGTTGCGCGATCTGCCGGCGGGTTCAGTGGCAACCGTCGCCGAAGATATCGACTTCGAAAAGCTCTGCGGCAAGCGCGTCGCGGTGATCGGCGCCGGCGCCTCCGCCTTCGACAACGCCGCAACGGCCCTGGAGGCGGGCGCGGCCGAGGTGCATCTGCTGTGCCGCCGCGCGGAGATCCAGGTGATCCAGCCTTATCGCTGGCTCACCTTCCGCGGCTTCCTGCGCCATCTCAGCGATCTCGACGATGCCTGGCGCTGGCGCTTCATGCGCAAGATCCTCGAAATGCGCGAAGGATTTCCGCAACCGACTTTCGACCGTTGCGCGCGTCATGCCAATTTCACATTGCACGAGGGCGCGCCGATCGAGGCTGCGCGCCAGACGGTTGCCGGCGTTGAACTGGAGACGCCGCGCGGTGCGATCATGGCGGATTTCGTCATCTGCGGCACCGGCATCGACATGAATTTTGCCGGCCGCGGCGAACTGCGGGCATTTGCCGGCAATATCGCGACCTGGGCCGACCGCTACCAGCCGCCGGAAGACGAGCGGAATGAACGGCTCGGCCGTTTCCCTTATCTCGCCGACGACTACGCCTTCACCGAGCGCGTGCTCGGCGAGACGCCGTGGATCTCCGACATCCACCTCTTCGCCATCGCCTCCACCATGAGTTTTGGTGCGTCGGGATCGTCGATCAACGCGATGACGACGGCGGTGCCGAAGCTGGTGAACGGCCTGACGCGCGGCCTGTTCCGCGCCGATGTCGAACGGCACTGGGCCTCGCTCAGCGCCTATGACGTGCCGCAGGCCGTGGTCACGCGGTCGGCGCGAACATTGGGGCAATCGCGATGATCATCCATGCGCCGCCGCGACGAAGTGCCCTCGCAGGAGTGGCGCGCAACTTGCTTCTTTCTTAACCTGCCTTGCTGGCGTTTCTTGTCGACATCTTGGGGAAATCGAATGCGTTTTGTGTCTTTCAGGCCCGCGACCTCAGTCCTCGCCGCCACCGCGCTGTTGCTCATCGCCACCGCGCCTTCGCAGGCACAAACCAGGGCGGAGACGTTGCGCTACGTCACGGGCTCGGCGGTCAATACGCTCGATCCCAACATACCCGGCTCGACGCGCGAATCCTTCGCGCTGAGCATGAGCACGTACGATCGGCTGGTGGCGTTCGGCCGCAAGCAGCTCAACGGCAAATGGGTGTTTGATCTCGACACGATCACGGGCGAGCTCGCCGAATCCTACGATGTCAGCCCCGATGGCCTGAAGCTCACCTTCCGCCTGCGCAAGGACGCGAAATTCCAGGACGGCTCGCCGGTCACGGCGGAGGACGTCAAATGGTCGCTGGATCGCTGCGTCACCGCGCCGATCCTCGGCAAGGCGCAGCTGCTCACGGGCTCCCTGACCTCGGCCGACCAGTTCAAGGTGATCGATCCTCTCACCATCGAAGTGACGCTGCCCAAGCCCGACAAGCTCGCGCTGCCTAATCTTGCGACCGTCTATCCCATGATCATCAACTCGAAGCTCGCCAAATCCCATGCGACGGCGGATGATCCCTGGGCCACCGCATGGCTGAAGGAGCACACCGCCGGCAGCGGCGCCTATGTGGTCGAAACCTTCAAGCCGGGCGAGCAGGTCATCCTCAAGCGCGACGAGGCCTGGAATCGCGGCTCAGCCAACAAGCCAGCGTTCTTCAAGCGCGTGATCGTGCAGTCCGTGCCGGAGCCGGCGACCCGTGCCAATCTGGTCGAGCGCGGCGACGCCGACCTCGTGGTCGACCTCCAGGCCAGCGACGTGCAGTCGCTCGAGGCCAAGGGCAAGCTCAAGGTGGTCTCGACGCCGCAATACAATGCGATCACCTATGTCTCGATGAACAACCAGATGCCGCCGTTCGACAACGTCAATGTGCGCCGCGCCATCGCTTACGCGCTACCCTATGACGACATGTTCAAGGCCGCTCTGTTCGGCCGCGGTGCGCCGCTGTTCGGTGCGACCTGGCCGGACGGCAAGCCGCTGAACGGCATCTATCCGTTCCAGCAGCCGGTGAAGCTCGACCTCGACAAGGCGAGGGAATATCTCAAGGCCGCCGGGCTTCCCGAGGGCTTCTCGACCACCTTCAGCTTCAACGTCGGCCAGTCCTCGACGGCGGAGCCGATGGCGGCGCTGGTCAAGGAGTCGCTCGGCAAGATCGGGATCAAAGTCGACATCCAGAAGCTGCCGGATGCGCAGATGTCGACGCAGATCAACGAGAAGAAGCTGCCCTTCTACACCGAAGGCATCGTCGCCTGGCTGCCCTCGACCGACTACTTCTACCGCAACTTCTACACCGGCAATCAGCGCTGGAACTACAGCTCGATCAACAATCCCGATCTGGCCGCGATCGCGCAGGAAGCTCGCTTCGAGCCGGATAAGGCCAAGTACGAGGAGGCCGGCCGCAAGCTCAACGCGATGCACGCCGATCTGATGCCGCAGATCATGCTGTGGCAGCCGAACCAGGATGCGGTGATGGCGGCGTCCGTCGAGGGCTACACCTACGAGTTCCACCGCCAGGTCGACTATCGCGACGTCAGCCGCAAGTGATAGCGTCAAGCGAAGGGAGCTCTGACAGGTGACGACCGGTCTTGGTGCAACATTGCTACGGGCGGGCAGGCGGCTTTTGTCGTCGCTGCCGGCGTTGTTCGGCGTGCTGGTCTTCACCTTTCTGCTGATGCGCGTCCTGCCGGGGGATCCCGCGGTGTTCTTCGCCTCGGGGCCCAACGCGGGCAAGGAGGAGATCGAGCAGATCCGCAAGCAGATGGGGCTCAACAGGCCGGTGCCGGAGCAGCTCGTGTTCTATCTGTCCGACATCGGCCACGGCAATCTCGGCCGCTCCATGATGACCGGGCAGCCGGTCCTCAAGGATCTGCGCGAACGGCTGCCGGCTTCGCTGGAGCTCACCTTCACGGCGCTCCTGATCGCGCTGATCGCGGCGGTGCCGCTCGGCGTGCTCGCGGCGCTCAGGCCCGGATCGGTCGTCGATCACGGCGTGCGGCTGTTCTGCGCGCTCGGCGTCTGCGTGCCGACCTTCGTCTCGGGCCTGCTGCTGATCTATGTCTTCTACTATCTGCTCGGGCTCGCGCCTGATCCGACCGGACGGATCGACGTCTTCACCTCGCTGCCGCCGCAGCGGACCGGCTTCCTGTCGATCGATTTCCTGCTCGCCGGTGACGTCGAGGGCTGGTGGGCGGCCTGCAAGCAGTTGATCCTGCCGGCCGTGAGCATGGCGCTGTTCGTGATCGCGCCGCTGGCGCGGATCACGCGCGCCTCGATGCTGGTGTCGCTCGGCAGCGATTTCGTGCGCACCGCGCGCTCGGTCGGGCTGTCGTGGCACAAGGTCGTCGTCACCTATGCGCTTCGGAACGCGATCCTGCCCGTCATCACCATCGCGGGCATCGTGTTCTCGACCATGCTCGGCGCCAATGTCCTGGTGGAGAAGGTGTTCTCCTGGCCGGGCGTTGCCTCCTACGCGCTCGATGCGCTGCTGTCCTCCGATTATGCGCCGGTGCAGGGTTTTGTGCTGCTGATGGCCAGCCTGTTCGTGCTGGTCAATCTGGTGGTCGACATCTGCTACGGCATCGCCGATCCCAGGGTGTCGATCGAATGACCAGTGCAACTCTCCGCCATTCGGTCTGGATCCTGCGCGGCAATCCGCTCACCGGCGTCGCTGCGGCCGGTGTTGCGCTGTTCGTCCTGCTTGCGATCTTCGGGCCGTGGATCGTGCCCTATGATCCCGTGGTCTCCAATGTCTCGGAGGCCTTGCAGCCGCCGAGCGCGGCGCACATCGCCGGTACGGATCAGCTCGGCCGCGACGTGTTCAGTCGCCTCGTCATCGCGGCACGGCTCGATCTCGCGATCGCGGTCTCGGCGGTCGGCATCTCCTTCGTGATCGGCGCGGTCGTCGGCGCGTTCTGCGGCTATTCCGGCGGCCGGCTCGATCGCGGCGTCGGCCGCTTCGTCGACGTGATGATGGCCTTTCCGCTGTTCGTGCTGGCGATGGCGATGGTTGCGGCGCTCGGCAACCGGATCGAGAACATCGTGATCGCGACCGCGATCATCAATCTTCCGTTCTACATCCGCTTCGCGCGTGCCGAGGTCAACGTCCGCCGCAATGTCGGCTGGGTGGAGGCCGCGCGCGCCTGCGGCGAGAGCCATTTCTCCGTGGTGTTGCGCTTCCTGCTGCCAAATATCCTGCCGGCGATGGCGGTGCAGATCTCTCTCAATCTCGGCTGGGCGATCTTGAATGCCGCCGGCCTGTCCTTCATCGGCCTCGGCGTCAAGCCGCCGACGCCGGAATGGGGCATCATGGTCGCGGAGGGCGCGCGCTTCATCTCGACCGGGCGGTGGTGGCTGGTGGCCTTTCCGGGCCTCGCGCTGATGATGGCCGTGCTGTGCTTCAATCTCCTCGGTGACGGAATGCGGGACATTCTCGATCCCCGGATGCGCACATGAGCGAGCAGCTGCTGGGGATCGACGACCTCCACGTCGCGTTCTCGACGCGGCGCGGCATGGTCGAGGCCGTGCGCGGGGTGACGCTCTCGGTCGAAAAGGGCGAGATGCTCGGCCTCGTCGGCGAGAGCGGCTCGGGCAAGTCGGTCACCGGCTTTGCGACGACGCGCTTGCTCGATGCGGCCGGGCGCGTCACCGGCGGAAAAATCCTGTTTCGCGGCCAGGACGTGACGAAGCTCAGGGGCGACGACCTCCGTCATCTCCAGGGCGCCGCGATGTCCATGATCTTCCAGAATCCGCGGGCGGCGCTGAACCCGATCCGGACGATCGGCCTGCAGATCGCGGATGCGATCCTCACCCACAAGCGCATCTCGAAGGAGGCCGCGCGCGCCGAAGCGCTGGATTTGCTGCGCGCGGTCCAGATCCGCGATCCCGAGACGCGGATGAACGCCTATCCGCACGAGCTCTCCGGCGGCATGTGCCAGCGCGTCATGATCGCGATCGCGATCTCCTGTAATCCGGCGCTCCTGATCGCGGACGAGCCGACCACCGGCCTCGACGTCACCACGCAGAAGGTGGTGATGGATCTGCTCGCGGACATCGCCGCCGCGCGCGGCATGGCGACGATCCTGATCACGCATGATCTCGGGCTTGCCGCTCGCTATTGCCGCCGCATCGCCGTGATGGAGCGCGGACGCATCGTCGAGGAAGCGAGCCCCAAAGCGCTCTTCACCGCGCCGCAGCATGCCTATACCAGGCGGCTGGTTGCGGCATCGCCGACCGCGACCTCCCGGATCGAGGACCTCGTGACGGAGGAGGAGCGGGAGCGCCACGCGACCGCTGTCAGCAAGCCGAGGCAGGAGCCCGCGTACGGCACGCCGCCGCTGCTGGAGGTGCGCAAGCTGGCAAAACGTTTCGACCAGGGCGCGGCGGCGGTTGCGGACTTCTCGATGACCATGGTCGGCGGCGAGAGCGTCGGGCTCGTCGGCGAGTCCGGCTCCGGCAAGAGCACGACCTCGCGGATGATCTGCCGGCTGATCGACCCGAGCGAAGGCGATATCGTGTTCGACGGGCAGTCGATCGGCCACGTCGCGGCGCGCGATTTTCACCGCTCTCCGCTCCGCAAAGACATCCAGATGGTCTTCCAGGACCCGAACGAGAGCCTCAACCCGCGCTTCACGGCGTTCGACTGCATCGCCCATCCGCTGATGCGGCTCGACGGCATGCGTGCGGGTGATGCGTTGCGCAAGCGGGTGGAAGAATGTGCGGAGCGCGTGGGTCTGCCGCTCGATCTGTTGCCGCGCTTTCCGCACCAGCTTTCCGGCGGCCAGAAGGCGCGTGTCGGCATTGCCCGCGCCATCGCCTGCCGGCCGCGGCTGCTGGTTCTGGACGAGCCGACCGCCGCGCTCGACGTCTCGGTGCAGGCGGTGGTGCTGCAACTGCTCGACCGGTTGCGGCGCGAGAACGACATCGCGCTGCTGTTCGTCAGCCATGATCTCAACGTCGTCCGCATGCTCTGCGACCGCACCATCGTGCTGCGCAATGGCGGCATCGTGGAGCAGGGGGAGAGCCGCGCGCTGTTCGATAATCCGAAGACGGACTACACGCGCAAGTTGGTCGAGGCGATTCCGCATATCGAGACCGGGCCGGCGCTGGCGGCTGCTCTTTGACGCCCGGGCGAGCCGAATTGGTGGTGAGATCCCGCTGGCGAAGGTCCGGTTAGTGGCATACCATTTGCACGCCAATGGGCTCTGGTTTCACCTGCCTTTGGCCAACGATGGCCGGCATCACAGCATTACTGGGAGGACTTCATGGATCGCAGGACCGTATTGAAGGGACTGGCTGGCGTGGGCGGTCTGGCATTGACCGGCATCTCGGCCCCGGCGATCGCACAAGGCGCATCGGCCCGCACCCTCCGCTTCGTGCCGCAGGCCAATCTCGCCAATTTCGATCCGATCTGGGGCACGCAATATGTCGTGCGCAACGCGGCGGCGCTGGTCTGGGACACGCTCTACGGGATCGACGCGCAGCTTCAGCCGCAGCGACAGATGGTCGAGTCCGAGGAGACCTCCGACGACGGCAGGACCTGGACGTTCAAGCTGCGTCCAGGTCTCAAATTCCATGACGGCGAACCGGTGCTGAGCAAGGACGTCGTCGCCAGCCTGTCGCGCTGGGCCGCGCGCGATCCGATGGGCCTGATGATCCTTGCGATCCAGCAGGAATTGACTGCCGTCGATGACCGCACCTTCAAATGGGTTTTGAAACAGCCCTTCCCGAAGATGCTCTATGCGCTCGCCAAGAACAACGCGCCGTGCTCCTTCATCATGCCCGAGCGCATCGCGAAGACCGACCCGTTCAAGCAGATCACCGAATATGTCGGCTCGGGACCGATGAAGTTCGCCAAGAGCGAATGGGTCCCCGGTGCCAAGTCGGTGTTCGAGAAGTTCGCCGATTACGTGCCGCGGCAGGAGAAAGCATCGTGGCTCGCCGGCGGCAAGCAGATCCTGGTCGATCGCGTCGAGTGGCTGGTGATGCCGGATCCGGCCACTGCGGCCGCCGCCTTGCAGAACGGGGAGGTCGACTGGTGGGAGAACCCGATCGCCGATCTTGTGCCCGTGCTGAAGAAGAACAAGAACATCAGCGTCGATATCGGCGATCCCCTGGGCAATATCGGCTCGTTCCGCATGAATCATATGTTCGCGCCGTTCAACGACGTGCGGGCGCGGCGCGCGGTGCTGATGGCGCTGAGCCAGGAAGACTACATGCGCGCGATCGTCGGTGACGACGATGCGCTGTGGAAGTCGCTGCCGGGCTTCTTCACGCCGAATACGCCGCTCTACAGCGAGCTTGGTGGCGAAATCCTCAAGGGCAAGCGCGATTTCGACGCCGCCAAGAAGCTGCTCGCCGAGAGCGGCTATTCGGGCCAGCCGGTGACGTGCCTCGTCGCGCAGGACCAGCCGATCACCAAGGCGCAGGGCGACGTCACCGCCGACCTCCTCAAGAAGCTCGGCATGAATGTCGACTTCGTCGCCACCGATTGGGGCACGGTCGGCTCGCGTCGCGCGGCGAAGACGCCGCCGGGGCAGGGCGGCTGGAACATGTTCCACAGCTGGCACGCCGGCGCCGACTGCATCACGCCCGCCGCCTACACCGCCATCCGCGCCAATGGCGAGAAGGCCTGGTTCGGCTGGCCCAACAGCCCGAACACCGAGAAGGAGATCGTGACCTGGTTCGACGCCAAGAATCTCGAGGAAGAGAAAGCGGCGATCGGGCGGGTCAACAAGTCGGCGCTCGATGACGTCGTCTATGCCCCGACCGGCTTCTTCCTGACCTACACGGCATGGCGCAAGAACGTCTCCGGCATCACGAAAGGGCCGCTGCCGTTCTTCTGGGGCGTGTCGAAGTCCGCATGATCGTGCGTTGAGGCCAGATGCTCTCCTACATCCTCCGTCGCATCGTCGCGACCCTGCCAGTGATGGCGATCGTTGCGTTGTTCGTGTTCAGCCTGCTTTATATCGCGCCGGGTGATCCCGCCGTGGTGATCGCAGGCGACCAGGCAAGCCCGGAGGATGTGGAGCGCATCCGCCAGAGCCTCGGCCTCGACCGGCCTTTCCTGATCCAGTTCGGAAGCTGGGTCTGGCGCATCCTGCACGGCGATCTCGGCACCTCGATCTTCACCAACCTGCCGGTCTCGACCATGATCGGGCAGCGGTTGGGGCCGACGCTGTCGCTGATGATCATCACGCTCCTGCTGACCATCGTCGTCGCCGTGCCGCTCGGCGTGGTGGCGGCGTGGAAGGCCGGCAGCCTGATCGACCGCGCGATCATGGCCTTCGCCGTGTTCGGCTTCTCGCTGCCGGTCTTTGTCGTCGGCTACATGCTTGCGTATATCTTCGCGCTCGAGCTCGAATGGCTTCCCGTGCAGGGCTATACGCCGCTGAGCGAGGGGTTTTGGCCGTGGCTGCAAAACCTGATCCTCCCCGCGATCGCGCTCGGCTGTGTCTACATCGCGCTGGTCGCGCGCATCACCCGTGCGACCATGCTCGAAGTGCTGCAGCAGGATTATATCCGCACCGCGCGCGCAAAAGGTCTCGGGCAGGGCGGCATCCTGTTCATCCACGCGCTCAAGAACGCGGCGGTGCCGATCGTGACCGTGATCGGGATCGGCATCGCGCTGCTGATCGGCGGCGCGGTCGTCACCGAAAGCGTGTTCGCGATCCCCGGCCTTGGCCGGCTCACGATCGACGCGATCCTGCGCCGAGACTATCCCGTCATCCAGGGCATCGTGCTGCTGTTCAGCTTCGTCTACGTCCTCGTCAACCTGATGATCGACGTCACCTATACGCTCGTTGACCCGAGGATCCGCTATTGACCGATACGACCCTCAATCCGCAATCGCTGCCGGCCGGTTTCGTTCTCGCGCCGCAACTGCCTGAAATCCAGCGGCCGGTCAGGATCCGGCGGGGCTTCATCGGGTTGCTCCGCGGCCATCCCACGGTCGCGATCGGCGGCGCGCTGCTGCTGACGCTGGTTCTGATCGCGGTCTTTGCGCCGTATCTCTGGACGGTCGATCCGACGGCACTCGCGCCCGCCAAGCGCACACGCGCGCCGTCGGCGCTTTACTGGTTCGGCACCGACGTGCTGGGCCGCGATATTTATTCGCGCGTGATGTTCGGCGCCCGGGTCTCGCTCACGGTTGGCCTGTCGGTTGCGCTCCTCGCATCCGCGGCGGGGCTTGCCATCGGCATCGTCTCCGGCTTCGTTCGCTGGGCCGACGGCATCCTGATGCGCTTTATGGACGGCCTGATGTCGATCCCGCCGATCCTGCTCGCGATCGCGCTGATGGCGCTGACACGCGGCAGCGTCGGCAACGTCATCCTGGCCATCACCATCGCCGAAATCCCGCGCGTCTCGCGTCTCGTGCGCAGCGTCGTGCTGTCGCTGCGCGAGCAGCCCTATGTGGACGCGGCGGTCGCCTGCGGCACGCGCACGCCGATGATCATCCTGCGCCACATCCTGCCCAACACGCTGGCGCCGATGCTGGTCCAGGCAACTTATATCTGCGCCAGCGCCATGATCACGGAGGCGATCCTGTCCTTTATCGGTGCCGGCACGCCGCCCACCATCCCGTCCTGGGGCAACATCATGGCCGAGGGCCGCGCGCTGTGGCAGGTCAAGCCCTACATCGTGTTCTTTCCGGCGGCGTTCCTCTCCGTCACCGTGCTCGCCGTGAACCTGCTGGGCGACGGCCTTCGCGATGCGCTCGATCCGCGCATGGCCAAGAGCCTGTGATGTCGGGGAGCTGATCGCGATGGCTTTGCTCGAAGTCGAGAATCTCCAGACCCACTTTCGCACGCCGGGCGGGATCAACCGCGCGGTCGACGGTGTCTCCTTCCATGTCAACGAGGGCGAGACGCTCGCCATCGTCGGCGAGTCCGGCTGCGGCAAGTCGGTGACCTCGATGTCCTTGATGCGGCTGATCCCGGAGCCGCCGGGCAGGATCGCGGGCGCGATCCGCTTCGCGGGCCGGGACCTGCTGCAACTGCCCGACCGCGAGATGCGCGCGATCCGCGGCAACGACATCTCGATGATCTTTCAGGAGCCGATGACGAGCCTCAACCCGGTCCTTACCGTCGGCCGCCAGATCCGCGAGACGCTGATGATCCATCAGGGTCTCGAGAAGCAGGCCGCCGAGGCGCACGCGATCGAGATGCTGACGCTGGTCGGCATTCCCGAGCCGAAGCGGCGCGTACGCGAATACCCGCATCAGCTCTCCGGCGGGATGCGCCAGCGCGTGATGATCGCGATCGCGCTGGCCTGCAATCCAAAGCTCCTGATCGCGGACGAGCCGACCACCGCGCTCGACGTGACCATCCAGGCGCAGATCCTCAAGCTGATGCTGGACCTCAAGCGCCGGGTCGGTGCGGCGATCATCCTGATCACCCACGATCTGGGCGTCGTCGCCGAGATCGCCGAGCGCGTCATGGTGATGTATGCCGGCCGCAAGGTTGAGGAGGCGCCGGTGGCCGAGCTGTTCCGTTCGCCGCGTCATCCCTATACGCAAGGCCTCCTCGGCGCAGTGCCGAAGCTCGGTTCGTCGCTGGCCGGCACCACGACGCGCCTTGCCGAGATTCCGGGGCAGGTGCCCGATCTCAGAAAGCCGATCACCGGCTGCGTCTTCGCCGGCCGCTGTGCGCTCGCGACCGATCTGTGCCGGCAATATGCGCCGGGACTCGAAGAGAAGGGCCCCCGTCACATCGCCGCCTGCCACTACGCCGCCAAGGGAGCGGTCGCAGCATGAGTCCTCCGCTGCTCCAGGTCAACGACCTCAAGAAACATTTTCCGGTCAACAAGGGCCTGTTCGGGCGACAAACCGAATGGGTCTATGCCGTCGACGGCGTCTCCTTCGAGATCGCGAAGGGCGAGACGCTGTCGCTGGTCGGCGAATCCGGTTGCGGCAAATCCACGGTCGGCCGCGCCATCCTGCGCCTGTTCGACATCACCGCAGGGCAGGTGATCCTCGACGGCCAGCGTATCGACGACGCACATCCGAGCACGATGCGCCAGATGCGCCGCCGCATGCAGGTGGTGTTCCAGGACCCGTTCTCAAGCCTCAACCCCCGCATGCGCGTGCGCGACATCCTGGCCGAGCCGATCCGCAATTTCGGCCTGGCGAAGTCCGCGACCGATCTCGAAACACGCGTGACGGCGCTGATGGACACCGTGCGCCTGCCGCGCGAGGCGCTGAACCGCAGGCCGCACGAATTCTCCGGCGGCCAGCGCCAGCGCATCGGCATCGCGCGGGCGCTCGCGGCGGAGCCCGAGCTGATCGTCTGCGACGAGGCCGTCTCCGCGCTCGACGTCTCGGTCAAGGCGCAGATCGTCAATCTCTTGCAGGATCTCCAGCGCGAGTTCGGCCTGGCGCTGCTGTTCATCAGCCATGATCTCGCGATCGTCGAGCACATGACCCACCGCGTCGCGGTGATGTATCTCGGCAAGATCGTCGAAGTGGCGCCGCGCCGCGAGATATTTGCAGCGCCGAAGCATCCCTACACGCAGGCGCTGCTCTCCGCGGTGCCGCTGCCCGAGCCCGGCGCCCAGCGCAATCCGATCATCCTCAAGGGCGACGTGCCGAGCCCGATCAATCCTCCGCGGGGATGCCGCTTCCACACCCGCTGCCCGCTGGTGTTCGACCGCTGCCGCACGGTGGAGCCGACGCTGCGCGCGATCGGACCGGAGCAGTGGGTGGCGTGTCACCTCGAAGACGGTGCGCCGGCGACGGCTTGATAGCCGCCGCCGCGCGCCGATCCCGATCTACTCGACCGTGACAGCCGTGACCTGGACCCAGTCATTGCCGTCGAACTTCTGCACCACCAGCCGCTTGAACGGGACATAATTGTCCGGCGTCGTGCTGTAGGTGGTGCCCGGCAGCAGTGAAGGCGCCGGGACGTTGTTCAGATGCGTCGCCTGGTACAGCAGGTTCTCGCGCGTCAGATTGTCCCCGCAGGCCTCGATGATTTTCCCCATGATGTAGGCGAAGGAATAGACGGCAAAACCGATCTCGTTCTTGGGGTCTTCGTTGGGAAGATACTTCTTCATGAAGGCCTGATAAGCCACGACATCAGGATCCTCCGCCCATTTCGGGCTCGACACCTGCTTGTAGGGCGTTGCCGCGATGATACCGGTGACGGAATCGAAGCCTGCGGCCTCAAGGAATTGCCGGCCGACCGACGGGCTGACGACGAGCTGCAGCGGCTTCCAGTCGAGCTCGAAGGCCTTCTTCATCGACTGCGAGGCGGCCTTGCCGAGCGAGACGTTGAAGAACACGTCGGCGCCTGACGATTTGAGCTGTGCGACCTGCGAGTCCATCGTGGGATCGGTCAGCTCGTAGGTGACCTCTTTGACGATCATGGTCGAAGCCTTGTCGCCGAGCCCCTTCTTGAAGCCGGAGACGTAGTCGCGGCCGAAATCGTCGTTCTGCATGAGGATCGCTACCTTCGCGTCCGGCTTCACCGACAGCAGGTACTTTGCGAGGATCTCGCCCTCGGTGCCGTAGAGATGGAATGCCGGCGTCGACCATTTGAACGCCTTCGGCTGGTTCCACTTGTTGGCGCCGGTCGAGACCAGCAGCTGCGGAACGCCCTTGCTGTTGAGATATTTCTGCACGGAGGACTGCGCTGCGGTCCCGGACGAGCCGAACAGTGCGAGTACGCCGTCGCTCTCGACCAGCTTGCGGGTCTGTTCGACGGTCTTGGGCGGCGAGAAGGCATCGTCGAGCGAGATCAGATTGATCTTGCGGCCGTTGATGCCGCCTTTCTCCTCGTTGAGCATCTTGAAATAGGCGACCTCAGTGCGGCCCTGGATGCCGTGGACCGACAGCGGGCCGCTATAGGGCATGGTCTGGCCGAGCTTCACCTCGGTATCCGAGGCGCCTTCGTCGTATTTCTTCTCGGCGGCATTCGCGCCTGTGACGAAGAGGAGCCCGGCGGATAAGACCGCCATCGCCGACAACAATCTCTTCATTTCATCCTCCCGATCGTGTTTTGTTATTCACCCTCATCCGGGTGCACTTGCCCTTGCGGCGAGTTCTTCGCGGAGCTGCCGCTTGACGATCTTGCCGCTCGCCGTGCGCGGCAGCTCCTCGGTGCGGATGTCGACATGGACGGGCAGCTTGAAGGCGGCGAGCCTCGGGCGCAGGTGCTCGATCACCTGGTCCGCAGTCAGACGTGATCCGGCCTTGGCGCGCACGACGGCGCCGACGAGCTCGCCGAGCACGCGATCGGGGATGCCGACGATGGCGGCCTCGAAAATGTCGGGGTGCGCGAGCAGGGCGTCCTCGATCTCGACGCAATAGACGTTCTCGCCACCGCGGATCAGCATGTCCTTGGCGCGGTCGAGCAGATAGACGAAACCTTCCGCGTCCATCCGGACGATGTCGCCGGTGCGGTACCAGCCGTCGCGGAACGCGGCTGTGGTCGCCTGCGGATTGTTCCAATAGCCCTTCACGACGTTGCCGCCGTAGATTTCGAGCTCGCCGACGGCGCCCACGGGCAGAACGTTTCCGGCGTCGTCGATGACGCGCAGGTCGCATCCGGGAACGGCGGGCCCGACGGAATCCGGGTGCGCGAGATAGTCCTCCGCCCCGTTCGACGTCGAGACCGAGGAGGTCTCGGTGGCGCCATAGCCGGTGCCGCCGAACTTGCCGGGGAACAGCGCTGCGACCTTGCGGGTCAACTCCGGCGATGCGGCGGCGCCGCCGTAGGAGAGACCTTCGAGGCTCGACACGTCGCGCCGTTCGAAATCCGGCGATTCCAGCAACTGCCACGTCATCGACGGTACGCCGGACATGCCGTTGATGCGCTCGCGCTCGATCAGCTCAAGCGCCGCTTCCGCGTTCCACTTGTACATCAGCACGATCTTGGAGCCGTTCGCCAGCGCCGGGATCATGATCGAGTGGCATCCCGTGACATGGAAGAACGGGACCGGAAGCAACACCGCTTTCTGCACGTTCGGCGGCGCGGGCAGGGGATCGCCGCGCCGGATCGCCGCACGCGCGCCCGAAAACGCGATGTTCACGAGGTTGCACATGATGTTGCGATGCGTGCCCAGCGCGCCCTTGGAGCGACCTGTGGTGCCCGACGTGTACAGGATGGTCGCGTCGTCGTCGGGATGGACGTTCCGATCGGGCGGCGCGCGGTCGAGCAGGGCGCCGTATCGCGACGGCGGCCCGATCAGATCCTCCAGCGCGGTCGTTTCGCCCCGGGCCTCGGGCGCAGCTCGCACCGCGATCAGAGCGGCAGCGTGATCGGCCGTGAGCGATTTGAGGCGTGCCAGCCGCTCGCCGTCAACGATGGCCACGTTCGCGCCGGAATCGCGCAGACCATAAGCGAGATCGTCCCCGGTTCCCCAGGCATTGAGCGGCACTGCGATCGCGCCGATGATCGTCGCTGCCCAGAATGCGATCGGCCATTCCGGGAAGTTCCGCATGGCGATGGCCACGCGGTCGCCCTTCTTCACGTCGAAATCATCGGCAAGCCGCCACGCCAGCGCGGATGCCGCGCGATAATGTTCGGCAAAGGTGAGACGTTCGTCCTCGAAGGCGATGAAGGTGCGGTCGCCCCACGCCTTGCTGGCCTCGAAGATCGCACGGAGATCGCGGTGGGCCTTCTTGTAGGCGCGGATGGGGCGCCCCGCGACGGTGATCGTCTCCATCTCGAACGGTGCGCCGGGAGAGGTGAGGATGCGATAGGTTTCGTCGAGCGAGACCGCCGGCCATTCGCGTCGCTCGCTTGTCATGAGAGCAATCTGCGAGGCGAGGCCACGAGTGACGGCATGCGCTTCCCTCCGCTGAACACGGCTTGTCGAGCACCGAGCGTTGTTGGCGCGACGCAATCCTCGACGCGCGTCAAGAGCTTGGGTGATGCGGAAGAGTCTGACTTGCGCTGACTTGCTGGCGAGCCCTCACCAAAGCGGGAGGGGTGATATGCAGCCGGCGGCTGGTCGACGCGAAAGCGGGCCGTCGCGGTCAGCCGCGGTGCGTTTGGATTGCATCAGGTCTGGATCGAGACGCGCAGGACGGCCATCCTGCGACGATGCCATTATCCCCGTGTTTGGCCCGACGGGTCAAATCCGTTTGCCCGTGAAAATTCGTAAGTCAAAACAACGCCATCTCTACTGTGCATGGGGTTGTTTTCGAGCTTCTTGTTTTGAGCGCTCAGCTCTTTTCCGACCAATCAGCCCTGGCGGCGCAAGAAACCTGTTATCGTGACTTTCTCCCAGATGCCGGCCGCCGCAAACGGATCGGCGCGGTTGAAGGCTTCGACTTCGGTGCGGCCGGGAGCCTCGATCAGGAACAGGCTGCCGATCATGCTCTCGCCGTCGTCGGAGACGAGCGGCCCCGACATCACGATCTTGACGCCGAAGCGCGAGGTGTCGCTCAGGAAAGCCTTGTGAGCGTCGTAGTTGGCGAGCCGCGTCGGCAACGCGCCGCTGCGGTCGAGGGCGTGAATGGCGAACAGCATGGTGTCTCCGTTTTCTTGGTTCGGTTCTTGGGACGGCCGCGAGCGCGGCCGTCCGGATATGTCGTGATCGGCCGACTTACTTGGCGCCGAGCTTGCCGGCGTCCTCGAAGGTCGGGCAGGTCCGCTGTTCCAGCGGCACGTCGAACGGCTGGTAATTGTCCTTGGTGATGACGGTCGGTTTCAGCACGATCTCGTTGATGACCGGCTGGTTGCGCAGGGAGCGGATCGCCATCATGGTGCCGAGGCATCCCTGCGCAAATCCGTTGTAGTCGCCGCTTGCGAGCAGCTTGCCGGACTTGATCGCGTCGATCGCCTCCTTGGTGCCGTTGATGCCGATCACCTGGGCCTTGCGGTTGGCGCCGTCGAGTGCCTCGATTGCGCCGACTGCCATGGCGTCGTTGGCGGCGAGCACGCCGTCGATCTGCGAATTCGACTGCATCAGGTTTTCCATCACCTGGAGCGCCTGCAGCCGCTGGTAGTTGCCGGGCTGCGAGGCCAGCAGTTTTGCGCCGGGCGTTTCCTTCAGCGCGTCGTTGAAGCCGCGGACGCGGTCGACATTGGTCAGCGAACCCTTGACGCCCTCGATGATGACGATGTTGCCCTTGCCGCCCAGCGTCTTGAGCAGGAAGCGCGCCGTCTCGAGCCCGAGGCTGTAGTCGTCGGCGCCGACGAAGGAGAGGAATTTGCCGCCCGCCGAGCGGTCGGTGATGTTGACGACCGGGATCTTGGCTTCGTTGATCTTCTCGACACCGGGCACCATCGCCTTGTAGTCCACCGGCGTGAACACGATGGCGCTCGGCTTCTTCACCACGACATCCTCGATCTGGCTGAGCTGCTCGGGGATCGAGTCCGGCTTGGTCGGGATGTACTGAAGCGTCTTCGCGTTCAGCGTCTTCGCCATGTTGTCGGCGCCGACCCGCACCGTCTGGAAGAACGGGTTGGTCTGGTTTTTGGTGAAGACGGCGATGGTTTCGCCGTCGGCGCGCGCCTCCGTGGTGAGCGTAGCCGCCATCAGCAGCGGCAGCGCCAGATAGCCCAGTTTCCGTGTCATGTTGCCTCCATCCCTCATTTTGCTTGTTGGAACTCTAGAAACTCATTGCGCGCGGCGGCGGGTCTTCATGTCGAGCCAGACCGCGAGAATGACGATGATGCCGGTGACGAGCGGCTGCCAGTTGGCGCTGACCGACAAGAGGTTCATGCCGTTCAGCACCAGCGTCAGGATCAGCGCGCCGATGAAGGTGCCGAACACGGTGCCGACACCGCCGAACAGCGAGGTGCCGCCGATCAGCACGGCCGCGATCGCGGGCAGTGTCAGGCTTTCGCCGATGTCGGCCTCGGCCGAATTGAGCCGCGACAGGAAGATGATCGAGGCAAGGCCCGCCATGGTGCCTGATACCGCGTAGACCAGCAGCAGGCGCCGCGCGACCGGAATGCCGGAGAGTCGGGCCGCGACCGGATTGGCGCCGATCGCATAGATCTCCTGGCCCCAGATCGTTCGCTGCGCAAACAACGTCCCGATCCCGAGGAACACCAGCAGCAGATAGACCGGGATGGGCAGCCCGAACAGATAGCCGCTGCCGATCTGGCGGAAGCCTGCCGGGAAGCCGTGCAGCGTCTCGCCCGCCATGTACCAATAGGTGAGGCCGTTCAGCACCCAGAGCATGCCGTAGGTGGCGATGAAGGAGGGGATGCGCAGCG
Organism: Bradyrhizobium sp. CCGB20; assembly: GCF_024199855.1. Taxonomy (NCBI): domain Bacteria; kingdom Pseudomonadati; phylum Pseudomonadota; class Alphaproteobacteria; order Hyphomicrobiales; family Nitrobacteraceae; genus Bradyrhizobium; species Bradyrhizobium sp. CCGB20. The sequence continues at coordinate 3,383,911 of NZ_JANADN010000001.1, forward strand.
CGGTGACCATGATGCCGTTGAGGAGGCCGACGAGGCCGCCGCAGGCAAGCCCGGTGAGGATGCCGAGCGCCGGCGATCCCGTCTTGTGGATCACGGTGCCGGCGATGCAGGCCGACAGCGCGACATTGGCGCCGATGGAAAGGTCGAGGCCCGCGGTCAGCACCACCAGCGTCAGGCCGGAGGCGATGAAGAAGGTCAGGCTTGCTTGTCTCAGCACATTGAGGATGTTGCCGAGGCTCAGGAAGGAATCGCTGAGCACGGCGAGCACGGCGCAGATCAGCAGCGCCGCGAGCAGGCGATAGAACACCTGGACGGCATCCTGCGACAGGAACGAGCGGGGCGGCATCATCGCCTCTTTGGAGATGTCGGTCATGCGCGGCTCCTGAGGCCGTCGAGGAACAGGGCAACGATGACGAGGACGCCGACGCTTGCGACCTGCACCGAAGAGGGCATCGAGATCAGGTTGAGCCCATTGCGCAACACGCCGACGGCGATCACGCCGAGCAGGGTACCGAGCAGCCAGCCATTACCGCGCTCGAACGAGGTGCCGCCGACGGCGACAGCCGCGATGGCATCGAACTCGAGCCCGAGGCCTGCGGTGGGATGACCGGAATTCATGCGGGCGGTCATCAGCAGGCCCGCAATGCCGGCCATGGCGCCCCCGATCGCGTAGACCGCGATCAGCAGTCGGTTCGGCGAAAGACCGGCATAGCGCAGCGCCTCACGGTTGCCACCGAGCGCGAAGATGTAGGTGCCGAAGCGGGTGTGGTAGAGCAGGCCGTGGAAGGCCGCGTAAGTTACGAGCGCCATCACGATCGGAACCGGCACGCCCAGAAGCGTCGCCGAGTAGATGTCGCGCACGCTGTGGGGGATACCGACCACGCTCTGGCCGTCGCTGACGATCAGCGACAGGCCCTGCGCCATGCCGAGCGTGCCGAGTGTCGCGACGAAGGGCGGGATGCCCAGGATCGCGACCAGCCAGCCATTGGCGACGCCGAAGGCTGCGCCGACCAGCAGGCCGGCGCCGAGCCCCAGCAGCATCGACTTGGTCGCGAGCGACACGATGGCGACGCAGAGCGAGGTCAGCGTCAGCACCGCGCCCATCGACAGGTCCAGCCCCTCGGTCATGATGATCAGGGTCATCGGCAGCGCGAGCATGGTCAGGATGGTCGACTGCACCAGCACGTTGGAGAGGTTGGCAACCGACAGGAAGCCGGGCGCGATCGCGCTGAACAGCGCGATCAGCAGCACCAGCACGATGGCAACGCCGGGAATGCGTTGCAGCGGATTGGGCTCTGAGACGACCGCGGCTTCACGCATGATGCATCCCCAGTCGCACGATGTTCTCCTCGGTCAGCTCGTTGCGGGTCAGGTGTCCGGCGATGCGGCCCTCGCGCATCACATAGGCGCGGTCGCAGACGTGGCAGATCTCGACCTGCTCGGACGAGATCATCAGCGCCGCCGCGCCTTCCGCGACGAGACGGTCGATCAGGGCAAAGATCTCCGATTTGGCGCCGATGTCGATGCCCCGCGTCGGCTCGTCGAAGATGAAGAGCTTTGAGCCGGCCGCCAGCCACTTGCCGATGACGACCTTCTGCTGATTGCCGCCCGAGAGCAGGCCGACGGTCTGGCGTGCACTTGGTGTGGCAATGCGCAGCTGCCGGATCAGGCCGTCGGAGGTGCGTTGCGCGCCGCGCTGGTCGAACAGGCCGCTTGGGAACAGTTTGCGCAGCGCCGACACCACGAGATTGTCGCTCACCGAGCGCAGCAGCGCGAGACCTTCGCTCTTGCGGCTCTCCGGGATCAGCGCGATGCCGCGGCGGGCGGCGAGGTCGGGCTCGCCGGACATGCTCTTGCCGTCGAAGATGATCTCGCCGGAGCTGACGGGATCGGCGCCGAAGATGGCGCGGGCGACCTCGCTGCGGCCGGAGCCGACCAGACCGCACAAGCCGACGATCTCGCCCCGGCGCACCTCGATATTGATGTCGGAGATGCCGGTGGACGCGCTCAGGCCCTTGACCTCAAGCAGCAGCTCGCCGGGCTTGTCGGCAAAAGTGCGCGGATAGGTCATGTCGACGTTGCGGCCGACCATCATGCGGACGAGCTGGTCCGGCGTGACGTCGGCAGGGCGCACGCCGTCGATGCGCCGCCCGTCGCGCAGCACCGTGATGCGGTCGCCGAGCGCGAACACTTCGGCCATTCGGTGGGAAATGTAGACGATGGACACGCCGTCGGCCTTCAGCCGCGCGATCAGCGCAAACAGCAGCTCAGTCTCTCGGTCCGACAGCGCGGCTGTCGGTTCGTCCATCACGAGGATTCGGGCGTTCTGGCTGATCGCCTTGGCGATCTCGACCATCTGCTGCTGTGCGACACCGAGCTTGTCGACGGTGGTGGAGGGATCGATGTCGAATCCGATCGTATCAAGCACGCGCTTCGCATCGGCCAGAATCTTGCGGCGGTCGAGGGTGCCGGGAATGCGGCCCTTCGGCTCGCGGCCAAGGAAGATGTTCTGGGCGATATCGAGATAGGGGACCAGCGAGAATTCCTGGAAGATCACGGCAATGCCGAGCTTCTGCGCATCCGCGGTCGAAGAGATCGCGACCTTGTCGCCCTTGTAATAGAACTCGCCGGCATCGGCGCGGTAGGCGCCGCAAAGCACCTTCATCAGGCTCGACTTGCCGGCGCCGTTTTCACCGAGCAGCATATGAACTTCGCCCGGATAGACCGCGAAGGACACGTCATCCAGCGCCTTGACGCCGGGAAACTCCTTGCTGATGCCGCGCAGTTCCAGCAGCGGCGTGGGCTCGGAGGGCTGAATGGCCAATGCGGCGTTGCTCATGCGCGCGCTCCGCTCGCAAAGATCTTTCCGGGGTTCATCAGACCATTCGGGTCGAGTGCGGTCTTGATGGATCTCATCACATCAACGGCCTCGCCGAGCTCGTCGGTGAGATAGCCGATCTTGCCGAGCCCGATGCCGTGCTCGCCGGTGCAGGTGCCGTCCATGGCGATGGCGCGGGCGACCATGCGGGCCTGCAGCGCTTTGGCGCCTTCGGCTTCGTCCGGCCTTGCCGGGTCGATCAGGATCAGCATGTGGAAATTGCCGTCGCCGACATGGCCGACGATGGGCGCAGTAAAACCGTGCTCGTCCGCATCGCGCCGCGTCTCGGTCAGGCATTCCGCCAGCCGCGAGATCGGCACGCAGACATCGGTGATCACGGCGCGTGCGCCGGGCCGGAGGCCCAGGCCCGCATAAAGTGTGTTGTCGCGGGCGTGCCAGAGCCGGCTGCGGTCCTCCGGTGCTTTCGCCCAGGCAAAGCCATGGCCGCCATGGTCGGCGGCGATCGCCTGCGCGGCTTCGGCCTGCTCGGCAACTGACGTCTCGGAACCGTGGAATTCGAAGAACAGGGTGGGGGCTTCGCGATAGCCGAGCTTGGCGTAGGCGTTGATGCCGCGCATCATGACGTCGTCGAGCAGCTCGATGCGCGCCACGGGGATCGCGGACTGGATCACGGAGATCGCGGTGTCCACGGCATTATGCAGGGTGTCGAAGCTGCAGACCGCGGCCGAGATCGCCTGCGGCACCGGGTGCACCTTCAGCGTGATCTCGGTGATGATGCCGAGCGTGCCTTCCGCGCCGACGAACATGCGGGTTAGATCATAGCCCGCGGCTGACTTCCGCGCGCGTTTGGCGGTGCGGATGATGCGGCCGTCGGCCAGCACGACCTCGAGCGCCATGACGTTGTCCTTCATGGTGCCGTAGCGCACCGCCATGGTGCCGGAGGCCCGCGTGGACGTCATGCCGCCGATCGAGGCGTCCGCGCCGGGATCGATCGGGAAGAACAGGCCGGTGTTACGAAGCTCTGCGTTCAGTTGTTTTCGCGTGATGCCGGGCTGCACCACGACATCCATGTCGCTGTCGTGCACCGTCAGCACCTTGTTCATGCGCGCGAAGTCGAAGCAGACGCCGCCGGCGACCGCGGCCGCATTGCCTTCGAGCGAGGTGCCGGCGCCGAACGGCACGATCGGCATGCCCGCGCTCGCGCAGAGCTTGACGATCTCCGCGACCTCCTGCGTCGTCTCGGGGAAGACGACGATATCGGGCGGCAGGCTCTGATAATGCGATTCGCTCTGCCCGTGCTGATCGAGCACGCCGCGCGCAACGCTCGCGCGCGGGCCGATCATGCCGGTGAGGCGATCGGCCAAGATGCTCGTGCTGACCCGCGGTCCCATCCTTAAGCTCCCGTCTGCTCCCTGTTGCCGGACTCTTGTTGGTCCGCGGCCACCCAGTCTAGGCGGCTCTTGCGTTGCTCGCGACCTGCTTCAGGCCGAAATCATAGTTGAGATGAAAATAGTCGCGCTCCACCATGCGACCATCCGGCGCACGGCCGGCGGGATGGTGGGCGAACTCGCGGATCAGGCTGTCCTTGACGCCGAACACCACGTCGGAGTCGAGGTATTTGTCGCCGGCAACGAACACGTGGGTCACCAGTTGCTCGAAGCCGGGCGCCGAGATCATGAAATGCACGTGCGCGGGGCGCCAGGGATGGCGGCCCTGCACCTCCAGCATTTCGCCGACCGGCCCGTCATGCGGGATCGGATAGGCCGCCGGCTTGATCGACCAGAAATGGAAGCGGCCGTTGGCGTCGGTGTGAAAGCGCGCGCGCATCGCGAGATCGCCGATGTCGTCGAGCTGCTGCACGTCGTAATAGCCGTCATCGTCGGAGTGCCAGACGTCGACAATGGCGCCCGCCAGCGGTTGTCCATCCACCGTCGAGACCGAGCCGGTGACCAGCATCGGGTCGCCCTCCATCGGGCCGGAGATATCGGCGCCGCTGTCCTTCTCCGGCGCGGCCTGGACGAAGAACGGGCCGAGCACGGTGGTCTCGGTCGCGCCTTCCGGCACCGGATGGTTGATCGCATCAACCAGCATGGAGACGCCGAGCGTGTCCGACAGCAGGATGAATTCCTGGCGCTTGTCGTCGCACATGTGGCCGGTGCGGGTCAGGAAGTCGATGCCGTATTCCCATTCCTTCTGGGTCGGCCGGATCTCGCGGACGAAAGCATGGAGGTGCCGGACCAGCGCCTCGCTGACCTGCTTGATCCGCGGATCGGTTGCGTCCGCGATCCGCTCCAGCACCGCATCCGTGATGGTGTTTTCGTTGAAGTTGCGCATGGGTGTCCCCGTTGATCAGACTTTCGGCTCGCCGAGGCCGGACAGCCGTTCGAGATGCTTGACGGTCGCGATGAAGTCGGTGTCGCCATCGCCCTGCGCGACCAGCGAGCCATAGGTCTCACGCACTTGCGCGGCGAGCTGAAGCGGCACGCCGACGGCATGACCGGCGCCAAGGATGAGATCGAGGTCCTTGGCCATCTGCTTGCAGGAGAAGGTGGACTCGAAATCACGGTTGCGCAGCGGCGCGGTCTTGTACTTCACCATCGGCGAGGCCACCGCGCTTTCGTCCAGCACCTTCAGAATGTCCTGCCAGGCGATGCCGCCCTTGCGTGCCAGCGCCAGGCTCTCGGCCATCATCGCCGCCGACACCGCGATCATCAGGTTGACCGAGAGCTTTGCGTAGCGCGCTTCCTCGGCGGGTCCGAGATAGGTCTGGGCGCGGGTGAAGGCCGCGAACAGCGGTTTTGCGTTGTCGACGGCGTCCTTCGGCCCCGAGACGAAGCAGGTCAGCGCGCCCGTGTGAACGATGCTGGCATTGCCGGAGACCGGCGAGCGCAGATAGGCAATGCCGCGGGCTTGTGCCGTGGCTGCAACTTCGGTGGAGGCCTCGACGCTCACGGTGCTGGTTTCGATCAGGACGGCTCCGGGCGCCATCGCGACAATCAGTCCGGCGGGGCCCAGCAACGCGCCACGCAAGGCAGCGTCATCGGGCAGGGATGTGATGACGGTGGCCTTGCCGCTTACGGCTTCGGGCGGCGAGGCGGCAATCGAAATGCCTTGCGCACGCGCCTCGCTGATCCGCGCTGCACTCTGGTCGAATGCGGTGACGGCATAGCCGGCCTTGGCGACAAGCGCCGACATCGGCAGGCCCATCTTGCCGATGCCGATGAAAGCGACGTTTTTTGAAGTGTCTGTCATTGGTCTTGTCCCTGGGACGCTCAGGCGCGGTGTCCCTGTCGTTCGATGTCCTGCACCAGTCGCCGGCCGGATTGCGCCAGCAGTTCTTTCTTCGTCTCCAGCCCCTCGACCGACAGCTGGCCGTTCCGTTTCTTCCAGGCGCCGCCGATCATGACGGCCTCGATGTTGGCGAGGCTCGTCTGCATCACCACGGTGGCGACGGGATCGTGCACCGGAAAGAGGTTGAGGTCGGAGGCGTTGATGACGACGAGGTCGGCGAGTTTTCCGGGCGTCAGCGACCCGATCTGGTGCTCGCGGCCAAGCATGCGGGCGCCTTCGGTCGTGATCCAGCGCAGCGCCTCGCGCACCGGGATCGTGGTCGTCGCCGGAATGGTGCCGCTGGCCTTGCGGCTCTCCGCATTGTCGAGCGCCCGCTGCATCGACAGCGCGACGCGGGCGGCGGAAAACAGGTCGCCGGCCAGAATGGATTCGAGATCGATCCCGATCGTAGGTCGCACGCCACGTTTCAACAGCCTTCCGGTGATCGGAAAGCCATGGCCCTGGATCATCTCGTTCTCAGGCGTCACCGAGAACGACACGCCGAGATCGACCATCCGGTCCAGAAGATCGTCCGGCAGATCGTTGCCGTGGACGATGTTGATGCCGGGACCGACGAGACCGGCCTCGACCAGCTTGTCCCAGCCGCCGGGCGTCTTGGCCGGACCGCCGCCCTGATGCATCGATGCGATCAGGTCGAACTCATGCGCCAGCCGGAAATCCTGCATGGCGACGTCGAGCGTCGAATAATGCGGGCCGAGAATGGCGAGCCCGAGCGTGACGAGACCCTCGCGGTCGGCGAGGGGGCCTGCGAGCAGCCGCTCGACCTCGCGGCGCGGATGCGGCACTTCCGAGAAGTGCGGCTCGCCCGGTTTGGGCTCAGGCTTCGGCGAACCATGGAAGAACGCGGCGCGGATGCCGCTTTCGATCAGGCCGCGCACGGCAGCGTCGGTATGATCGGGCGTCGGGTTGTTGTGGCACCAGTCGACGAGGGTGGTGGTGCCGCAATTGATCTGGTTCAGCGCACCGACCAGCGTCGCGATGTGGATGTCGTCAGGCCGGAACGCGGTCGCGAGACCGGCATGCATGCGGCGGAAATATTCGAGCAGCGTCCAGTTCGCGGCATAGCCGCGCAAACCCGTCTGCCATGTGTGCATGTGCGCGTTGATCAGGCCGGGGATGACGATCCGGCCTTTGCCGTCGACGATCTCGGTCTCGGCCGCACCGCTGCCGAGGTCGATCGATGGACGCACATCGACGATGCGGCTGCCCTCGACCAGCACATCGCCGGTGCGGAGATCGCCGATCGCGTCATCCATGCTGATGACGGTGGCTGATTTGATCAGCGTGCGCCGCATCGCTTCACGCCGCCGCTTTGATGGTTACAGGCGGCTCGCCGGCCCAGGCGCGTGCGATGAGGTCGCGGATGGCGCCGCGCTCGAGTGGCCGCGGATTCCAGTAGGCGTTGGTGACGGCGAGATCGGCCGCCTTGTCGATGCCGCTCTCGGGCATTCCGATGTCGCGCAACGCCAGCTTCGCGCCCAGCCGCTTGGCGAGGTCGTAGAGCCCCTGCGATGCATCGGCCGCACCGATCGCGCGCGAGATGCGTGTCATTGCCTCGGGCACCGCCGGCGCGTTGTAGGCCAGTGCATGCGGCAGCACGATAGTGTGGGTCTCCGCATGCGGCAGGTCGAAGGTGCCGCCGAGCGTGTGGCAGAGCTTGTGATGCAGCGCCATGCCGACGGTCCCAAGGCAGACGCCGCACAGCCAGGCGCCGTAGAGCGCTTCGGTGCGGGCCTCGCGGTCGTCGCTTTTCGCCGCGATGGCGGGCAGGGCGCGAGCCAGCGCCCGAATGCCTTCTTCCGCCATCAGCGAGGTCACGGGATTGGTGTCGCGTGCGTAGAGCGCCTCGACCGCATGCGCGATCGCATTGATGCCGGATGTTGCAGCTAAGCTCGCCGGCAGCGTCAGCGTGAGGTCGACATCGTAGATCACGGTCTCCGGCAGCACGGCCGCGTCGCGCACCGTGGTCTTGAGGCCGTTCTCGGTCTGGCCGACGATCGGCGTCATCTCCGAGCCGGCATAGGTGGTGGGGATGCAGAGCTGGTTGACGCCGGTGCGCAAGGCCAGCGCCTTGCCGAGGCCGGTGGTCGAGCCGCCGCCGAGCGAGACGACGCAGTCGGCCTCGCACGCTTTCATCGCGGTGAGCGCGCGCTCCGTAACGTCGACCGGCGTATGCATGGTCGCGCCGGGAAAGATGCCGGCATAGAGGGAGCCGAGCGCAGCCCCCAGGCTCTTGCCTTGCGCCTCCTGCTGCGGCGTCGTCAGCACCAGCGCGCGCTTGCCGCCGAGCCGCTCGACCTCGGCCCTGGCCGAGCCAAGCGTTCCGCTGCCGAACACGACGCGGCAGGGCAGGTTTTCAAAGGTGAACGAACCGATCATGCGCCGGTCTCTTTGATGGGATAATCGACCTGGAAGCGTCCGATCCGCAAGTCACCCAGCGCCTCGCGCACGCGCAGATGCTCCGGGTGGGTGGCATAGGCCGCGAGCGCGGCGTGGTCGGTGAACTCGGAGAACAGCACGACGTCGCAGGCGTAATCGACATCGCTGACGTCCATACCGACTTCGATATGGGTGAGGCCGTCGATCCGGCCGCGCAGCCCCTCGAACAGGGTCTTGACCTTCACCCGGGCCGCGGAGCGCTCCGCGGGCGTCTCCCCGCGCAGCCGCCACATCACGATGTGCCTGATCGGGCCCGACATTTCCTGATTTCCTCGCCTGCTATCTTGCTTGTGTTCTGGCCATTTTGACTTGCGGGATACGGAAATAAAGGCCAATAATTGTAAGTCTCTTTTTCTATAAGTGGAAAAATGGATCGTTTGCTGCAATTGGAGGTGTTCTCCAAGACGGCCGAGCTCGGCAGCCTGTCAAAAGCCGCCGAGGCCTTGCGCATGTCGAATGCGGCGGCGAGCCGCCATCTCAGCGCGCTCGAGGAGCGTCTTGCGGTCAGGCTGATCGAGCGCAACACCCGCCGGCTGTGGCTGACCGAGGCGGGGCAGGAGCTGCTGGAGCGCTCCAGCCGGGTGCTGAGCGAGCTGGCGGAAGCCGAGGACATCGTCAGCGATCGGGCGCTGTCGCCGCAGGGCACGCTGCGGGTCACGAGCTCGCTGTCCTTTGCCGTGATCTATCTGGCGCCGATGCTGCCGGCCTTCCGCGCGCGCTATCCGAAGCTCAACATGCAGATCACGACCGCCAACCGGTATCCCGATTTCATCGAGGCCGGCATCGACGTGGCGATCCGGACGCGCGAGCAGGAGCCGGATTCGAACATCGTGGTCCGCCGCATCGGCCAGATGCGGCGCGTGCTCGCGGCCGCGCCCTCCTATCTCGCAAGCGCCGGCGCGCCGGAGCAGCCCGCCGATCTCGCGCGCCACAATATGCTGGTCTACAATCTCGCGAACGATCCCTTCTCGCTGCGCCTGCGCAGGGGCCACGGCGCGCAGACGATCCGCATCACGCCAACGCTCGACAGCAATGACGGCCAGGTCATCCGTGGCGCGGCGCTGGCAGGCCTCGGCATCCTGATCCAGCCGCTCTACATCGTTCAAAGCGACATCGCCGCGGGCCGTCTTGTTCCGGTCCTGGTGGATTGGGAGCTGCCACTGCTCACCATGAACATCGCATACCAGAACCGCGCCGGGCTGCCCGCCAAGATCAGGGCCTTTTCCGACTTCCTGGTCACCCACATCCGCGAGCATTCGGAGCCGGGGATCTGGATGGACGCGACGAAGTGAGCAAGTAGCATCCATGTATCTGGGCATCGATCTCGGCACTTCGGCGGTCAAGACCGTTCTCGTCGACGGTGCCCAGCGCGTGATTGCCAGCGAGAGCCGGCCGCTCGCGATCGCCTCGCCGCAATCAGGCTATTTCGAGCAGGATCCCGCGCAGTGGATCGATGCAACCTTCGCCACGCTGGATGCCTTGAAGGCGACACATGCCGCCGAGCTGGCGGCAGTCGAAGGCATTGGACTGTCCGGCCAGATGCATGGCGCCACGCTGCTCGATGCGAGCTCGAGACCGTTGCGGCCTTGCATTCTCTGGAACGACGGGCGCTCGGCCGCCGAGTGCCGTCTCCTCGAACGACGCTGGCCCGCCTTGCGTGCGATTTCAGGCAACAAGGCGATGCCGGGATTCACCGCGCCGAAGCTGCTCTGGATCGCGGCGCACGAGCCTGAAATTTTTGCGGCGACGCGGCTCGTTCTGCTGCCAAAGGCCTATTTGCGGCTGGTGCTGAGTGGCGAGGCGATCGAGGACGTCTCGGATGCATCGGGGTCGCTCTGGCTCGACGTTGCGCGCCGGGACTGGTCGGACACAGCACTGGCGGCGACCGGCCTGTCGCGCGATCACATGCCGCGTCTGGTCGAGGGATGCGCGCCCGCAACGACACTGCGTGCCGAGCTCGCGCGGCGCTGGGGCATGGCGAGGCCGCCGATCATCGCGGGCGGCGCCGGCGACAATCCGGCGGGCGCGGTCGGCATCGGTGCGATCCGGCCGGGAACCGCGTTCGTGTCTCTGGGAACCTCAGGTGCCTTGCTGGCACCGACCAGCAGGATCGCCGCCAACCCGGACCGCGCGGTGCATACCTTCTGCCACGCCATTCCCGCCATGTGGATTCAGGCCGGCGCGATCCTCTCGGCGGCCTCCTGCCTGGCCTGGATCGCGCGCCTGTTCGGCGTCACCGAGGCCGAATTGCTGGCGCCGCTTGGATTGCACCCGCAGGCGCCGTCGCCCGTGAGCTTCCTGCCTTATCTGGCGGGTGAGCGGACGCCGCACGACGACCCCGCCGTGCGCGGCATGCTGGATGGCTTGAGCCATGGCACCGATCGCGGGACGATCGTGCAGGCGGTGCTGGAGGGCGTCGCCTTCGCGCTTGCCGATTGCCGCGACGCGCTCGCGGATGCCGGCATTGCGATCATGGAAGCCGACGCCATCGGCGGTGGTTCGCGGTCGCGGTTCTGGCTCTCGGTTCTGGCAAGCGTGCTGAATGTTCCGGTCCACCGCTTTGCCGGCGGTGAAACCGGCGCGGCGTTCGGTGCGGCGAGATTGGGGCGGCTTGCTGTCACCGGTGAGGCGATCGCGGCCGTGTGCACGCCGCCGCAGCGCATCGAGACGTTCGAACCCGACGCAGGACTGGTCGATGCTTATGCCGAACGGCTTCCCGCGTGGCGTGAACTGTATCGGCCGCGCAACTAGCGTCGCCCCGATGTCGCATTCCCCTGTGTTCGCTATTGCTCCGTGCGGCGGCCTTTTGTTTAATGCGTGAACCGCGCTGACGAAAAGATTGAGACGCGGGTAGGAAACGCATTGTGCGTCGGGAGGCACGATGAACGATCCGATCCTCGAGATGCGTGGGGTCTCGAAATCCTTCTTCGGCATCAAGGCGCTGCGTTCCGTCGATCTCACCGTCTATGCCGGCGAAATTCATGCCCTGATGGGGGAGAACGGCGCCGGAAAGTCGACGCTGATGAAGATCCTGTCGGGCGCCTACAGGCCCGATCCCGGTGGCGAGATCCGCATCGAAGGAAACCCGGTGCGGATCGAAGGTCCGCTCGGCGGCCGCACGGCGGGTATCTCCATCATCTACCAGGAGCTGTCGCTGGCTCCCAATCTCAGCGTTGCCGAGAATATCTATTTGGGACGGGAGATGTCGCGTGCAGGTTTGCTGGCGCGCGGCGCCATGCGTGAGGGCGTCGGTCCGATCCTGAAACGGCTGGGCGCAGACTTCCTGCCGTCGACGCTGGTGGCGCATCTCTCCATGGGCCAGCGGCAGCTGGTCGAGATCGCGCGTGCGCTGCACGCGAGATCAAAAATCCTGATCATGGACGAGCCGACCACCGCGTTGTCGGCCGGCGAGAGCGCGCGGCTGTTCGCGCTGATCCGCCAGCTCCGCTCTGAGGGGCTCGCCATCATCTACATCTCGCACCGCATGGACGAGGTCTACGCGCTCGGCGATCGCGTCACCGTGCTGCGCGACGGCCGGCTGGTCGGGTCGCTCGACAAGCAGGACATCCGCGCCGACACCATCGTTCGGCTGATGGTCGGGCGTGACGTCTCCTCGTTCTACAAGAAGGATCACGATCCGGAGGCGGGGCGGGGGCATCCCGTGCTCGCAGCGATCGACATGGCCGACGGCCAGCGCGTCAAGGGCTGCTCGCTGACCGTGCATGCGGGCGAGGTGGTCGGCCTTGCCGGCCTGATCGGCGCGGGTCGCACCGAGCTTGCGCATCTCATCATCGGCGCGGCGCCCAGAACCTCCGGCCGTCTCGAGCTGGAAGGACGCCCGGTCGATATCAGCACGCCGGGTGAGGCGCTCGACGCCGGGATCGCCTATCTGACCGAGGACCGCAAGGCGCTCGGCCTGTTCCTGGACATGTCATGCCAGGACAACATCAACCTCGCGGTGCTCGGCCGCGATGCCCGGATCGGCTACATCCTCGACCGCGACAAGGCCCGCGACCGTGCCAGGAGGGCGTTCGCGGCGCTCGGCATTCGTGCCGCCAATATCGGCGTCACCGTCGGTGCACTGTCCGGCGGCAACCAGCAGAAGGTGCTGCTGTCGCGCCTGCTCGCGACCACGCCAAAGGTCCTGATCCTCGATGAGCCGACGCGTGGCGTGGATGTCGGCGCCAAGTCCGAGATCTATTCGATCATCGACAATCTTGCCAAATCCGGCACCGCGATCCTCGTCATCTCGTCCGATCTGCCCGAGATCATCGGCATCTGCGACCGCGTCGTCGTCATGCGGGCAGGGCACATCGCCGGTGAAATCGAGCGTGGCGCGACATCGCCCCTGAACCAGGAAGACATCATGGCGCTCGCCACGGGGATGGAGCAACTCGATGCATGACAGCCCTCCGAAGGCAGACACCGCCGCCGCTGCGAGCCTCGCGGCCGCGCAAGAGACGAAGCGTCAGCGCATAAGGCTTCTGATCCGCGCCGCCGGCATGTTGCCGGTGCTGTTGATCCTGTGCGGCGGCTTCCATTTTCTGTCGGAGGGCCGCTTCTTCACCGGACAAAATCTCGGCATCGTGTTGCAGCAGGCCGCCGTGAACACCGTGCTCGCCGCAGGCATGACCTTCGTCATCCTCACCGGCGGAATCGACCTCTCGGTCGGCTCGATCCTGGCGGCCTCCGCGATGGCCGGGTTGACACTCTCCAAGCTGCCGGAGCTTGGAATGCTGTGGCTGCCGGCCGCGCTGCTCACGGGCCTTGGCTTCGGCGTCATCAACGGCGCGCTGATCGCGCTCCTCCGCCTGCCGCCTTTCATCGTCACGCTCGGCTCTCTCACCGCCGTCCGCGGCCTGGCGCGACTGCTCGGGGCCGACACCACCGTCTTCAATCCTTCCATTCCCTATGCCTTCATCGGCAACGGTTCGCTGACGCTCATTCCAGGCGTGGCGTCGATCCCGTGGCTCTCCGTGATCGCCTTGCTCGTCATCCTCGTCTCGTGGCTGGTGCTGCGCCGGACCGTGCTCGGCGTGCACATCTATGCGGTGGGCGGCAATGAAAGCGCGGCGCGGCTTGCCGGCATCAAGGTCTGGGCCGTGCTGATCTTCGTCTACGGTGTTTCAGGGCTTTTCGCCGGGCTCGGCGGCGCCATGCAGGCGGCGCGGCTCTATGCGGCCAACGGCCTCCAGCTCGGCCAGTCCTACGAACTCGATGCGATCACCGCCGTGATCCTGGGCGGCACCTCGTTCGTCGGCGGCATCGGCTCGATCTGGGGCACGCTGGTCGGCGCCTTGATCATCGCGGTTTTGTCGAACGGCCTGATCCTCGTCGGCGTCTCGGACATCTGGCAATATGTGATCAAGGGCCTGGTGATCATCGGCGCCGTGGCGCTGGATCGCTACCGGTTGCAAGGCTCCGCCAGAACTTGAAAAGGCTCCGCCAGAACTTGAAAGGGCTCGGTCAGAACCTGTGAGGCTCGGCGCGTAGCTACGAGATTCCGCTGCGGCAACTGGTCTGCCGTGCCGGGGATGAAGACAGACCAGGGAGGAAGCCAATGTTGAAGACGATCACGCTTGCCGGCGCCGCGACGGCGCTTGCCCTAAGCACCGCGCCGTCCTTCGCCAAGGAGCTCAAATCGATCGGTGTCTCGCTCGGCTCGATGGGCAACCCGTTCTTCGTCGCGCTGTCGAAGGGCGCCGAGTTCGAGGCCAGGAAGACCAATCCCAATGTGAAGATCACGACGGTCGGCTTCGAATACGACCTCGGCAAGCAGGTCACCCAGATCGACAACTTCATTGCCGCCGGCGTCGACCTGATCCTGTTGAATCCCGGCGATCCCAAGGCGATCGGGCCGGCGATCAAGAAGGCGCAGGCGGCGGGCATCGTCGTCGTCGCGGTCGACACCGCGGCCGAAGGCGCCGATGCCACCGTGACCACGAACAACGTGCAGGCCGGCGAGATCTCATGCCAGTACATCGTCGACAAATTGGGGGGCAAGGGTGACGTCGTCATCGAGAACGGGCCGCAGGTCTCGGCCGTGATCGACCGCGTCGTCGGCTGCAAGAACGTCTTCTCGAAGAATCCCGGCATCAAGGTGCTGTCCAGCGACCAGGACGGCAAAGGCTCGCGTGAAGGCGGTCTCACCGTTGCGCAGGGCTATCTGACCCGCTTTCCCAAGATCGACGCCATCTTCGCCATCAACGATCCGCAGGCGATCGGCACCGACCTTGCGGCGCGCCAGCAAAGCCGCAGCGGCATTGTCATCACCGCGGTCGACGGGGCGCCCGACATCGAGGCCGCGCTCAAGGATCCCTCGGCGGCGCAGATCCAGGCTTCCGCTTCGCAGGACCCGTTCTTCATGGCGCGGCGCGCGGTGCAGGTCGGCGTCGGCATTCTCAATGGCCAGAAGCCGGCCTCGACCGTCGAGCTCCTGCCGTCGAAGCTCGTGACCAGGGACAACGTCGCCGAGTACAAGGGCTGGACCTCGGATCGTTCTCAATAGAACGCTGCCCCCCAGCGGGAAGCGCTCGAACCACGAGATGACGGGCGGCGTTGTGATCGACGCCGCCCCGGGCGGCCCCTTGTGCTAGCTTTGCATGATCTCGATCGGGTCGATTCGGAAACAGATCTCGTGAAAGCCAGGACATCCGGCACCGCATGGCGGCATGCCAATATCGGTCGCCTGCTCAACAACGCAGTGCGGCGCTTCGAAGGCCGCGTGCTCGAGCTGATGAGCGAGAAGGGGCACGACGAAACGCGGATCGCGCATGTCGGCCTCACGCGCAATCTCGACGTGGAGGGGACCAGGCTGACGGAGCTCGCCCGCCGCGCGTCCATGAGCAAGCAGGCGATGGGCGAGCTGGTCGATCAATGCGCCGAGCTGGGCCTCGTCGATCGCATCGCCGATCCGACCGACCGGCGCGCGCGCATCGTCATGTTCACGCCGGCCGGGCGCAAATGGCTCGATGCGTTCCGCGACGCGGTCGACGTCGCCGAGCAGGAGATGCGCGCCGAGCTCGGCAAGGCCGCGATGGATGCGATCCTGAAGGGACTGGCGGTTTACGGCGCGAAGTTCGACACGCTCGATGAGGACGATTAGTCAGGCTACTTGACGATATCGTCAGGCTACCTTACCATGCAGGATAATGCTGGTAGGGAGAAGCGTCTTGGAAACACGTCTGACGGCCTCGGTGCTCATCGTGGGCGGGGGGCCATGCGGGCTGATGCTGGCCAACGAGCTCGGCCGCCGCGGCGTGTCCGCGGTGCTGGTCGACGAAAAGCCGGGCACCGCATTCAATCCGCAAGCCAATGCGACGCAGGCGCGCTCGATGGAGCACTATCGGCGGCTGGGATTCGCGGACGAGATCAGACGCGAGGGCTTGCCTGCCGATTATCCGACCGACGTCGCGTATTTCACCCGCTATGCAGGCTACGAGCTGGCGCGGTTTCAGCTGCCGTCGTCGTCGCGTGCGGGCGAGCTCGTCAGGGGCATGTCCGGCTCCTGGAGCGCGGCCGAGCTACCGCATCGGGTCTCGCAGAAATATGTCGAGGCTGTGCTGCGCCGCCATGCCGAACGGCTTCCCGGAATTCAGCTCAACTATGGTCACAGGCTGGTCAGTTACGTCGAAAGCGATGACGGCGTCGTCGGTGAAATCGAATGTCTCGACAATGGTCGCCGCTTTGAGGTTCGCGCCGACTTTCTCGTCGGCGCCGACGGGCCGCGCTCGATGGTCCGCCAGTCGCTCGGGATCGTCTACGGCGGCGAGACCGGAGCGCAACGCGACTTCATGGGCGGCCGCATGCTGGCGGTGTATCTCCGTTCGCCCGGCTTCTACGCGAGCATCCCGCATGCCAGGGCGTGGATGTACAATTGCTTCAACGGCGACCGCCGCGCCTTCATGGCATCCGTGAACGGGCGCGACGAATTCGCGTTCCACACGCAACTCCGGCCGGGCGAAGACGAGAATGCGATCACGATCAGCGCGGCCAAGGCCGCGTTCCAGCGTGCCTGCGGCGCGCCGATCGCGTGCGAGGTGCTGTCGTTCCTGACCTGGACCGCCGGTCACGCGCTGGTTGCGAATGGGATGCAAAGGGGCAGGGTGTTCCTCGGCGGCGATGCGGCGCATCTGTTCACGCCGACCGGCGGGCTCGGCTACAACACCGCGATCGAGGATGCGGTCAATCTCGGCTGGAAGCTCGCAAGCGTCGTCAAGGGCGCGAGCCCGGCTCGGCTGCTCGACAGCTACGAGGTCGAGCGGCGTCCGGTAGCGCTCCGCAACACCGACTATGCGCGGCGCTTCGCCGACTCCCTTGGTCTCTTCGCGCCCGCGCCGGAGATCGAGGACGCAACGGACGCAGGCAGCGAGGCGCGGCGGGCTGCGGGCGCCTATCTCGAACAGCACGCGCGTGCCGAATTCAACATCCCCGGCGTCACCTTCGGCGGACGTTACGACGGCTCGCCGATCATCGTCTCCGACGGCAGCCAGCCGCCGCCCGATGCCGCGAACGTCTATGTTCCGAGCGCCTGTCCCGGCGGTCGCGCACCGCACGCGTGGCTGGAAGACGGCGCGTCCTTGTACGACCTGTTCGGATTCGAGTGGACTCTGCTCCAGTTCGGCGAGGTCGCGTCGGCTCACGCCGCGGTCGCTGATTCCGTTCGCATGTTCGGGGTCGAATTGAAACTCGTCACCCTGCCAAAATCCTTGCGCGATCTCTATGAGGCGGACCTCGCCTTGATACGTCCCGACCAGATCGTGGCCTGGCGCGGCAGCGCATCACAGGCCGGAACAATCGGGCGCGTCCTGGCCCGCGCGCTTGGGCACGGCGCGAGCGACGGCGCGCGGCTGGCAAGCTGATCGATTTCCCGCCGCCTTTGGCGCGGGGCGGCCAATCACAACAAGACGACAATGACACCGGAGGAGGAAACGTGACGACGAGAACACTGGAGGACTACGACGATCATGCCGCCATCGCCGCCACTGCCGAGCAGACCGCGAGCAGCCGCCGGCGCATCCTGATCGCCGGCACCATCGGCACCGCGATCGAATGGTACGACTTCTTCATCTACGGCCTGATCGCGCCGCTGGTGTTCGATCAGCTGTTCTTTCCGAAGTTCGACCAGCTCACGGCGACCATTGCGGTGTTCGCGACGTTCGCGGTCGGATTTCTGGCGCGTCCGCTCGGTGGGCTCGTGTTCGGTCATTTCGGCGACCGCCTCGGCCGTAAATCCGTCCTCCTGTGCACGCTGCTGATGATGGGCCTTGCGACCATGTCGATCGGCCTGTTGCCGACCTATGCCAGTGCGGGCGTGGCCGCGACCATCGCGCTCGTCGTGCTGCGCTTCCTGCAGGGCTTTGCGCTCGGCGGCGAATCGACCGCGGCGATCCTCATGGCGATCGAGACGGCGCCCGGCCACCGGCGCGGCTTCTCGGCCGCCGTGATCCAGGCCGCAGGGCCCGTCGGCGTCGTGCTTGCATCGTTTGCGGCGCTGGCGATCTCGCGGCTGCCGGAGGCGGACCTGCTGTCATGGGGCTGGCGCGTTCCGTTCCTGATCAGCGCCGTGCTGGTCGCGCTCGGCGTCTACATGCGCCTGCGTATCGAGGAGAGCGCAACATTCCGCGAGGCGGAGGTGACTGATGCCGCGCCGGCGGTCGAAGCCGTGAGGGAGCACTGGCGGCCGATCCTCATCGTCTTCTTCGCCGAGATGGCGCAGACATCCTATTTCTATCTGACGGCCATCTTCACCATCTCCTTTGCGACGCGCCAGCTCGGCGTCCAGAAGGACGTCATCACGCAGGCCGTGCTGTTCGCCAACCTCGTCGGCCTCGTTGCCATGCCGCTAATCGGCGCCTGGTCCGACCGGATCGGACGCAAGCGCCTGTTTCTGGCCGGCGTCGTGCTCGCAGCCATCTCGATGTTCGCGTTCTACGGTGTGGTCGCGACCCGCGACACCTTGCTGGTGACGGGCGCGGTGATCCTCGCCGCGGGGGTGATCCATCCCCTGATGTTCGGCAGCGAAGGCAGCTATTTCCCGGAGCTGTTTCCGACCCGCATTCGCTTCACCGGCGTCTCGATTGGAAAGCAGCTCGGCACGGTGCTCGGCGGCGGCATCGCGCCGCTCGTCGCCACCAGCCTGTTTGCGCAGACGGGATCCACCTACGCGATCACAGGATACTACGTCGTGCTCGCACTCGCGGCGATGATCGCGCTCGGCTTCGCGCGTGAAACCAGCAAATCGCGCCTGCTCGGCTGAGCTTGGCCGCAACATCAGGGAGAGTCTCATGGACGTCGGTCTTCTCATCAACGGGCAGGATCAGGCCGCTTCGACCGGCCAGGTGTTCGAGCGGCGCAATCCGCTGTCGCAGGAGGTCGCGAGCCGCGCAGCCGCCGCGACGGTCTCCGACGCCGACGCCGCGGTGGCGGCGGCGTCCGCCGCGCTTGCCGGATGGTCGGGGCTCGGCCCGAATGCGAGGCGCGCTTTGCTCCTGAAGGCCGCCGATGCGCTCGACGCCAAGCGCGATGCCTTCATCAGGATCATGATGGCCGAGATCGGCACCACAGAGGTCTGGTCGGCCTTCAACGTCAAGCTCGCGGCCGGCATGCTGCGCGAGGCGGCATCGCTGACGACGCAGGTCGCGGGCGAGGTGATCCCGTCAGACAAGCCGGGATGCATCGCCATGTCGGTCCGCCAACCGGCCGGCGTGTGCCTCGGAATCGCGCCGTGGAACGCGCCGATCATTCTCGGCGTCCGCGCGGTGGCGACGCCGCTTGCCTGCGGCAACACGGTGGTGCTGAAGGCATCGGAGATCTGCCCGGGAACGCACCGGCTGATCGGAGAGGTGTTCAAGGACGCAGGCTTTCCGCCCGGCGTCGTGAACGTCGTGACCAATGCGCCGACCGATGCGCCCGCTTTGGTTGAGCGTCTCATCGCCCACCCCGCCGTGCGGCGGATCAATTTCACCGGCTCGACCCGCGTCGGCCGCGTCATTGCCGAGCTCGCCGGACGCCATCTCAAGCCGGTGCTGCTTGAGCTTGGCGGAAAGGCGCCGCTGGTCGTGCTCGACGATGCCGACCTCGACGCCGCGGTCGCGGCCGTGGCGTTCGGCGCCTTCATCAACCAGGGCCAGGTCTGCATGTCGACCGAGCGGGTGATCGTCGACGAGGCGGTGGCCGCGTCCTTTGTCGAGAAGCTTGCGAAGAAGGCGGGCGCGCTTCCGGCCGGCGATCCGCGCTCCGGCCCGGTGGTCGTCGGCTCGATGATCGACGAGGCGCCGGCGAAGCATGTCGTCGCGTTGATCGACGACGCTGTCGGTAAGGGCGCCGTCAAGCTCGCAGGCGGCGAGCGTGCCGGCACGGTCGTCCCGGCAACCGTGCTCGACCGCGTTGTATCAGGCATGCGCATCTACACCGAAGAAAGCTTTGGTCCTGTCGTTTCGGTGATCCGCGCCCGCGGCGTGGACGACGCGGTCCGGCTCGCCAACGACACCGAGTACGGCCTCTCGGCCGCCGTGTTCGGCCGCGACGTCGCGCGTGCGCTGACGGTGGCGCAGCGTATCGAAAGCGGCATCTGCCACGTCAACGGCCCGACCGTGCATGACGAGGCGCAGATGCCGTTCGGCGGCGTGAAGGGATCGGGCTACGGCCGCTTCGGTGGTCAGGCCGGGATCGCCGAGTTCACCGATCTGCGCTGGATCACCATCGAGACGCAGCCTCAGCACTATCCCTTCTGATTGCGCTCGAAGCGAAGCATTCAAGGACAGCGGCCAATGAACTCAAAGATCCTGACGGTTCGGGAAGCGACCCTCGGTGTGCTTCGCTCCTTCGGCGTCGATCGCGTCTTCGGCAATCCCGGCTCGACCGAGCTTGCCTTCCTGGGCGACTGGCCCGATGACATCGACTATGTGCTCGGTTTGCAGGAAGCCTGCGTCGTCGGCATGGCGGACGGCTATGCGCAGGCGACGGGGCGGCCGGCCTTCGTCAATCTGCACTCGGCGGCCGGGCTCGGTCATGCGCTCGGCAATCTCTTCACGGCGTTCCGCAACAAGACGCCGATGGTCGTGACGGCGGGGCAGCAGGCGCGCAGCCTGTTGCGGATGCGGCCCTATCTCTTCGCGGAGGATGCCGCACAGTTTCCAAAGCCCTATGTGAAATGGAGCGCGGAACCGGCGCGCGCCGAGGATGTCCCTGCGGCGATCGCGCAGGCTTTCCTCACCGCCATGCAGCATCCGCGCGGCCCGACATTCGTGTCGGTGCCGTCGGATGATTGGGCGCGGCCGGCCGTCGCTGCGCCGGTCCGCCACATCGCGACCGAGTTTGCACCGGATCCGGCGGCAATCGTTCGACTCGGCGCGGCGATTGGAGCGGCCAAAAGACCTGTTTTCGTTGTCGGGCCCGAGGTTGATCGCAACGGCAGCGTCGACGCCATGGTCGCGGTGGCTGAACGGGTGAGGGCAGCCGTCTGGGCAAGCCCGATGTCGAGCCGTTCGAGCTTTCCCGAATTGCATCCGCAATTCTCAGGCTTCCTTCCGGCCGCGCCGGCAGGGCTCGCCCGCGCGCTGCGCGGCGCCGACCTGATCGTCGTGGTCGGCGCGCCCGTGTTCACCTTCCATGTCGAAGGACAATGCGAGTTGCTCGACGACGGAACGCCGGTCTGGCAGATCACCGACGATCCGACCGAAGCCGCCTCCGCTTCTGTCGGCGACACCATCATCGGCACGCTCCCAAAAGCGCTGGCTGCGCTGCAGTCGGCGCTGCCTGACGTCGCGGAGCGCGAGGTGCCGGCCGCGCGCGCCCGGCCTGCGGCTCCTGCCGCGCAAAATCCGATTCCGCCGGCGTTTGCACTGAGCCGGTTGTCGGCGCTGATGCCGCGCGATGCGATCGTGGTCGAGGAGGCGCCGTCGCATCGTCCGGCCATTCAGCAATTCCTGCCGCGGCCGGGCGCGGACAGTTTCTATACGATGGCGAGCGGCGGGCTTGGTTACAGCCTGCCGGCCGCAATCGGCGTGGCCCTGGCACGGCCTGGCCGCCGTATCGTCGCGCTGATCGGGGACGGATCCGCGATGTACTGCATCCAGGCGATCTGGACCGCGGCGCAACGCGGTCTGCCGATCACCTTCGTGATCATGAACAATTCGGGCTACGGCGCGATGCGCGCCTTCAGCCAGCTCATGCAGGCGCACCGCCCGCCCGGAATCGATCTGCCCGGGCTCGACTTCGTTGCGCTCGCCAGGGGGATGGGGTGCCCGGGGCGGCGGGTCACCGACGCCGGCGATGTCGACCGCATCCTGAGCGAAGCGTTGGATTCACGCGGTCCTGCGCTGGTCGATATCGCAGTCGACGACGCCACGACGGACCTGTTCAGTCATCCGCGCTAGCACGCGGTGCGGGGGCTGGTTCGCGGGGACAAGACGACCGACGGCAGCCTGCTTGCGATGGCGCTGGTCTTGGGTTGAACACGCGATCCGTCGATCACCTCGAGCCGGCCGCAGCGGTTCAAGGTGTGCAGCTTTCTGCCGGACCATGCCGGTCCGGGCTTCAGGGAGTGGCGGACGACCTGCTTGAACGTCGTCGGAGACAGTTCGACCACCTCAGCGAGGCCGAGCGCAGCGCCATATCCGTTGGCGCAATCCTGCACCGGCCGCCACAATTTGCCATTGATGGTGACGAAATTCCCCGCCGGTCGCGTGGTCGCCCGATCGATCAGCACCGGGT
Source organism: Bradyrhizobium sp. CCGB20 (assembly GCF_024199855.1). Taxonomy (NCBI): domain Bacteria; kingdom Pseudomonadati; phylum Pseudomonadota; class Alphaproteobacteria; order Hyphomicrobiales; family Nitrobacteraceae; genus Bradyrhizobium; species Bradyrhizobium sp. CCGB20. Next base: position 3,406,256 of record NZ_JANADN010000001.1, read on the forward strand.
TGCTGGCATGAGGCAACCAGGGGCCGAGCAGGTGCTCGGCGTAATAGATCGCCAGCGAATCCGAATAGCCGCCGGTTCCGTCTCGCCAGGCTCCGAACAAATAGTTCAGACCGTTGTGCCGCGCGATCGTCGCATCGGCGAGTTCGAGGCCTGACAGCAGCGTCGCGTGCCGCTCCCACTTGTCCGGAAAGCGAACGCATTTGTAGAGGGCGACGTCTCCATTGAGCGAGCTCTCCGGGATCATCCACAGCTCGCCATCGTCCTCGATCAGGAACGGATAGGACAGGTGCCAGGGCTCCTCCAGCACGGGCACGACGTCGCCGATCGGGCCGGCATCGCCGAACTCGACCGCCGAGATGATGCCTTTTCCAACCCGGTGATCGAGATCTTCGAAGAAGAGGAATGTGCGTCCCCGCCATGTGATCGGGAAGGGATCGGCGTAGAAGTGATTTCCGGGATCGCCGAGGACGTTCCAGTTGGGCCCGGAGAGATCGCCGGTCTGCCACACGCCCGCGCCATCATTGAAGCGCCATCCGACATGCCAATGCGGGGCATAGCAGCAGAGGCGGTAGATCTCCTTGGCGATCGATACGGCGAGGCCGCGCACAACATAGGCCGCCGGCTGCTTGCCGTTGCCGGTGCGGGCGGGACGCGCCAGCTGCGGCACGATGCGCGGCCGTCCCGACAGGATGGCTGCCACCATGGTCAGGGTTCGCGCCATGACCGTATCGAGCCCGCCGCTCAAGCCGGCTGCGGTTTCCGCGGACGGGTGGCCGCGATCGAGCACTGCGCCGTCGACCTCGTTGACAATCTCGATCACCGGCAGGTCGCCGGCGAGAACTGCAGCGAGTATGGCGTTTTCGCCTGCGGCACCATTAAACAACGGGCGGAGATACAGCTGGGCCGAACAGTTCGGATCGCGCGCGGCGCCCGTAAAATCGACGATCACGTCGGCGGTCCCGGCATGCGCCGATTCCGGGATGATCTTCAGCCTGTCGGCGCCGCTGGGTTTGCCCTTGTGCAGCACCACGCGCTCGAGCCCGAACAGTGCGTCGAGACCTGCGGGCCGCGGCTCCGTCGCTGCGGTCCATGCGATCTGGACCGGAACGTCGCGGCCGTCGATCGACAGCGTCTGGCGGTGCATCCACCGTCGCGCATAGTCACGTTCGCAGCGAAACTCGATGATCATGTCGAGCCACCTTATTCCGGCGCATCGGGTCAGATGACCTGGTTGAGGATTTGAACGTATTCCTCAACCATGGCATCGACCGAATAGCGCAACCTCAGGCCTTTGGCGTTCCGTTGCAGTTCGTCGCTCAGTGTCTGGTCGGTCAGGAGCCTAGAGACGGCCGCCGACAGCTTCGCCTGGTCTGAAGCATCGACAAAGAGGGCCGTGGGCTTTCCTTCGAAGGACAGCACCTCGCGCAGCACCGGAAGATCCGTGACGACGGAGGGAACGCCGGCGTTGGCTGCTTCGACGGCGGCGAGACCAAAGGTTTCGGCCTGCGTCGGAAACACGAAAATATCGAGACAGGCGAGAAAGTCCGCGATCTGCCGCGGGGCGATTTCGCCGAGCAGATGCAATCGGTCCGAAACCTTCAGCTCGTCAGCGAGCTGCCTCAGCCGCGCCTCGTCGGCGCCCTGGCCGGCGAGTGCAAGGTGCCAGGATGGCTCTTCGGGCAGGAGGCGTATCGCCGCGTCGAGCCGCTTGTGCGGGTGCAGCCTCGCCGCGCAGCCGAGCAGGACGCGGTCCGGCGGCAGGTCGAACTTCTGTCGTGCGGCGCTCTTCGGCAGGACGAGAGCCTTGTCTTCGAAGCCGTGCGGGACATGCACCATGCGCGCTCGATAGGCCCGGGGGTAGCCCGAATACTCGCGCTCCATGTCCTGCGAGTTGAGCGTGATGCGGTCGAAGAAGCCGAGGCTGCCCATGACGATGTCGGCCGTGCGGACCGGCCATCTCATCGACAGCGCGGATGACACCTGATTGGCGACGACAGGCGCGCGGGTGACGAGGCGCGATACGCCCGCGCCGATGACGTTGCCGAAATGCTGGAATGTCAGGACGGCGTCGGGCCTGGTGGTCCTGATATGACCGCCGAGCGTCCACAGCATCCGCAGCAGCGCCACTGGATTTCCCGGCCGGCTGGAGGCGCAGTAGAACGTCTCAGGCGGCTCGTCGAACGAGTCGGATTTGCGGAAAAAGAACAGGTTGGAGACGCGGTGGCCGCGGGCGGCCAGGCCGGCGCCGAGCAGCCTGGAGATTTCCTGCGCGCCCGCGTTCTCGGCCTGGGTTTGGACGAGAAGCACGTGCAGCTTTCGTCCGCTGCCGTCCGGGCGCACGAGTGCTGCCGCGGTGGTCTCGCCCAATTCCCTGTTCGGCTGGTAGTGCAGCACGGATCCCGACCCGCTAAAGAAACGAAATCTTCACCTTCTTGATCCCGTACCTAACATGCAGGCGTCGGGCAGACACCGACTAGAAACAAACGGAGTTAATGCGAGACCCGCGGATCAGCATCGTTCGCGCCGAATTCCGCGGGTTCCTGGAGGGTGCGCAGCGAGCGCGTTAACCAACAGGCACACGCGCAAAAGGCGCGGATGAGACCAGGCGGACAACGCGATTGACGCCTATTCGGCCGAGTCGGCGCCGCGGACCGCATAGCTGCCGCGCTTCCACGCCGAGAAACGCAAGAGCACGAGAACCGAAGGATCGACCCCGGTTCGCCGGCGGCACAAAATATTGAGCGCGATGGTCGTGAGCGCCAGCGACACGGTGGCCGCAATCGCAGCACCAAGCACGCCGAGCCAGGGGATCAGGACGAGGAAGCCGACCAGCCGCAGCGCGACGTTCGCGGCGACGACGGGGACATAGATGCGTTCATGGCCGGTCAGCTGGAGGATCGCCGCCGATGGGCCGCCCGCGGCCTGGATGGCCGTTCCGATCGCCAGCACGATCAGGACCGAGTGCTGCGCGGTGAAATGAGGGCCGAACAGGTTGAGAAGATAGGGGCCGCCGATCCAGATCAGGGCGAGCCCGGCGACCACGCTCAGCGCGGTCACTTCCGCCATGAGCTGCAATGTCCGCTCGAATTCCCGGTGGTTCTTGCTGAAGTACAGCGCAGGAAGCCGGCGCGCCGCGAACGTGTAGAGCGCCGCGGACAGCATCGCAAAGATGTTGGCGAGGCGCGAGGCGGCAAAGTAGATCCCGGCGGTCGTCGGATCCAGCATCCAGTAGACCAGAATGACGTCGAAATACTGGTTCGCGACTTCGAGGATGGAGGCGAGCCAGAAATGAAGCGCGCTCGAGCGCCAGCGCGACGTTTCGGAGCGCGCCGCCGTCGCGCGCAGATCCGGCAGCGCCCGCGCAATCGCAATGACCTGCGCGATCAGGCCCACCGACATCGCAATCGTCATTGCGGCGATCAACTCGGCGGGGTCGAGCTGCCGGTGACCGAACAACATCGCAAGCAGAAACAGGACGACGATGACCCGCCAGAAGAACTCGCGATTGCCTTCGCCCATGAGAATGCTGACCAGCGAGCGTGCGATCTGGCTGCCGAGCATCAGTCCGGCGCTCACGGCCGTGTAGGCCGAGACCGCGAGGATTAGCAGCCACCGATCGCCCCTGAAGTGAGCGACCAGCGCGACCGCTGCGATCGCGATCAGCATCGCGACGGAGCTGATCTTGAAGCTTGAGAGGAGGACACCTTTGGTGAGGTCCGGCCTGTCGTCGACCTGATACTCGTTCAGGAATCGAACCAGCAGCGCTTCCTGGCCGACCAGTCCCACGACTGCTGCGATCTGGGCAACCGAAAGCCAGGTCGCAAAGATGCCGAATCCATCGGGCGACATCGTCCGAGCCGCCAGCGAGAACAACGCAAACGCGAGCGCGCCGCTGCCAACCTTCAGAAGGATGGTCCCGACGACACCGCGCGTGACGTCACGCCGCAGAAGCTGAACAATGGAATCGATCATCGACGATACGGGGCGTCCCCCGAAGATACGCGTTGCAATGGCGGCGGGAGCCTAGCATGCCGGAAAATCGCGAGTGTTAATGCGCGGTCTCGGGATTGCGTCGTCCATGGTCGACGAAGGTCGTACGCCGCTGCTTCACGGCGGAACAGCTGCGTCCCTGATGTCCCGGATTGAGCAAACGTCGGCTCGACCGAAAAGCGGCGTGATGTCCGGTCGGCACGCGATAAGAGGCGGAGCCAGCCGGCTGGCGGCTGTTCGAGCATCGGAATGGCTCCTCAGGAATGAATTTGAACTGTCGATCTGACGAGAGAGCTGAATTTCGTGATCATTCCTGAGCAAGGCGCGTGCCGGGATGTCGTCCGGCCAATCAAGGCTCCCGTCATTAACCTCAATCGCCGGAATTGATCGCGTTTGGCCCTGCGATACGACATCAGGCGAGGGAATTGCACATGGAACCACCGTTAACCGTGGGAGCCCAGAAACCATGACGACGGATAGAACCGTGACCGAGCCGATCGATACCGCCGGGACTGCGGCTGTAGACATCGCGATCGTCGGCGGAGGCCTTGCGGGATCGCTTGCTGCAGCCGTGCTTGCGCGGGCAGGGCATCGCGTCGCGCTCGTCGACAAACGCGCGGTGCATCCGGACGAATTCCGTGTCGAGAAGCTCGGCGGCCAGCAGCTGGAGATGTTCCGCAAGCTGGGCTTCCTCCATGCGCTCGAGAACGTCGCCTGCCGGTATGACCGGGTGCTCAATATCCGGGAAGGCAAGGTGGTCGATGTCAGCGTCGGCCAGTCTTACGGATTTTCCTACGCCAATCTCGTTGCCATGGCGCGCGGCCAGCTGCCGGACCCCTCCAGTCTGATCGTCGACGACGTCACGGCAATCAGCCCCAGCGACGATATCCAGCATATCGAGCTTGCCTCCGGACGGCGCCTCGACGCGCGCCTTGTCGTTCTCGCCACCGGCATGGCGGGCGCTCTTAGCTACAAGCTCGGCATCAAGCGGCGCGTGTTGGCCGAGCGTCACTCGGTGTCGTTCGGCTTCACGATCGCCCGCAAGGACGGCGTGCCGTTCGATTTCGAGGCGTTGACCTGCTACGGCGAGCGCACGGCTGACGGTATCGACTATCTCAGCCTGTTTCCCGTGCATGCGGGCATGCGGGCAAACCTCTTCATGTTCCGCGACCCGACCGATCCGATCATGCGCGAGCTGCGCCGCGAACCGGAGGCGACGGTGTTGCGCCTGCTGCCGGGATTGCGGCCCTACCTCGGCGACTTCGAGGTGACCGACAAGGTGCAGAACTGGGTGATGGACCTGACCGTGGTGGAAGGGCATCTGCAACCCGGAATCGTGCTCATCGGCGATGCGTTCCAAACCAACTGTCCTGCGGCCGGCACGGGCGTCGCCCGCCTGCTGGTGGACGTCGATCGTCTCTGCACCGAGCACGCGCCGCGCTGGCTTGCGACTGCGGGCATGGGCACGGAGAAGATCGCGCAGTTCTATTCCGATCCCGACAAGCTCGCGGCAGACCAGCGCTCGCTGAAAATGGCGCGATTCCGTCAGGCCCTGACCTCGCGCAACGATATCGGATGGGACGTGCGGCGCCGCCTGCACTTCCTGCGGCGCAGTCTCACGCATCGCCTCGATCAGATGCATCCCGGCTGGCTCGGGCGCGTCCGCGGCGCGCTGCGCGCCTGAATTCTGCGTCCCATCGCCTGCGCATCGATCAGCGCGTAGGCGTCGGAGTGCGCGCGGGCAGCAGCCTGAAATCCGAGAGCCGCTTGACCGCCTGCTTGAGCCAGGGGGCCTGCTTCAGTGCGAACAGGCTGACGGCGCCCGCAGTGCTGCCGGCCTGCGTCACCATCCACATCGGCGACGGCTGTCCGCCGAACAGTTTCTTGTACGGTTCGTCGCCAATGGTGAAGTCGAGCATGCGATCGCCGCGCTCGATGCAGTCCTTTGCGACCTGCTCGAACATCAGCGAGCCCAGGGACTGGCTCTTGTATCCGGCAATGTCGAAGGCGCTCATGATGACGAGGAAGCTGCCGCGATGGCTGAGGCCCAGCACGGCCGCGATCACGTTGCCGTCCATCTTCGTGGCATAGAGCCGGACAAACGACCCGAGACCGCGCATCGCCACGTCGGAATAGAAGCCGTAATATTCGGGGCGCTGGAGCAGATCGCCATCGCCTTGGGCCTGAAACCGCGGGCCGCGATATTGCTTCATCGCGTCCATCGCCTCGGAGATGGAGGCGCTGTCGTCGCAGCAGAAGAAGCTCAATGCTCCCTTCTTCTGGAGCTGACGAGATTTCTTGGCGAGCTCCTTCTGATAGGAGCGATCCAGCGCGCTGGCACGCCATTGCTCGAACGGGGCGACGAGAACGGTCGCGTAGGCGTTCGTATCCATCGACACCCGGCGCGGCGCGCCCAGGAGGCTTTCGATCGGAAGCCGTCCGTCGGGCAGCTTGGTCATGCGGAGCAGATCGAACGGACGGACGAGGCGCCGGATCTCGCCGCAGGCGCCTTCGTCCTCCAGCAGGCTGGAAAACACCTCGGGGCTACAGACCGGCGCAAGATAGTCGGATACGCGCAGATCGGCGAATTCGATGGTGCGGATCGGGCCGCGCCGGATCCGGAGCAGGGGCAGCACCATCGCCAGCGCACCGCTCGCGCGGTGGCGGACCACGACGACCAGCGGCCTGGCGCCGGCATGGGAGGCGAGCTTGGCGTAGAGACTATCCAGCCAGAGCGGGTGCTGAAACGCAGTCGCGGCAGAGCTGTCGAACAGCTCCGCGTATTCCGGAGACAGAAAGTCGAAATCCTGCTCGATGGCGATATCGAATGTGTCGCTTGGCTTGTTCATGCGTGACCAGGGAAACCAGATAACCCGGAAAAAGTCGGCCGAGCCGGATCTCGCGCTTTTATAGCAGGGTCGTGACGGCCAACGCACCGGCTGGGTGCAATTTGCATTAACGCGATTGAAGCAGATTTGTATCGTTACCGAATTGTTAAACCCGGCGATCGTTCGGTCCCGGGGCCCCAATCCGCGCTTTCTAATGATTAACGCGGATCGGGCTCGGGGACGATAACGCAAGCTTGATCCGGATCGAGCCTGCGGGCGCGAGACCGGCTGTTGGCCTTTGCGAGGCTGCTTGTGTTATCCGCCGTCTCGCGCACGGCAGAACAGATCAACGCCGCCCACCTGTCCGCCCTTCAGCGCGATCTCGATGTTCGCATGCGCGCGATCCGAGGACGCGCGGTTGAGCGGCGCGCCTTCCGCGAGGGGAGCTATCGTCGTCAGCGCGTAGATGCCCATCGCCTGCAACGCATGGCCGGATGTGTCGCCGCCCGCGACCACGGCGCGCGGGAGCCGCGCGGTGTCCAGAATGGCGTCCAGTGCCTGGCCGAGCCCGGCGCCGATGCGCTCGTTCACTTCGCCTGCGGTTGCGCCGCTCGCCTTGATGGCCGCGTTGAGGGCATCGATCGCGGGATCGTCGGGGCCGCTTGCGGTGACCAGCAATGTATCGCGTCCCGACGAAAGCGCGGCGAGCGCACGCTCGACGGCACGGCCGATTTCCTGAGCCCATTCCGCCGCGTCGACGGCGCGCGTCGCATCGAGCCGCTCGACATCGAAGCCGTTGTTCGCGGCATAAGCGATCTGCGCGGCGGTGACGGGTGAGCAGGAGCCAGAGACGCAAGCAATGCGTTCGACGCCTGCAAGACGTAGATCGCACTTGCTGTCGGGGATCAGGCCTGTTGAACGCCAATAGGCGACCAGGGCCTGCTCGACTCCTTGAGAGCCCGCGACAAACAGCCGTTCGCCGCGATGTTCCCAGATCAGGCGGCCGGCTTCGATCAGCGAAGGCTGGTCGAGCACGTCGAGCGAGATGATCTCGGTGCCGGCGGCCTTCGCGCGCGCGAGCGCCTGATCTGCACCGCCATTGCCCATGGTGACGAAGTCGATCAGCCCGATCGATCGTGCGGTCTGCTTTGCGAGATGCCGGCCGAGATCGGATTCGTCCATCGGCGTCACCGGATGACGCGACATGGTCGGGTGCCGGTCGAGGCGACGGCCGACGCCGTTCACGGTCGCGAACAAATGGCCGAACATCTGATAGCGGCCCATGGCCGGCGATCCCACGAGGAGCGGATGCCAGCTGCCACCGAGCCGCGGCACGGCGAGATCGATCGCACGCCCGATCGAGCCGATATGCGGCGCGGAGTCGAAGGTCGAGCACACCTTGTAATGCACGATCGGCGCGCCGATGCCGGCGAGCACGTCGAAGGCCGGCGGAAGGTGTTGCTCCATCCAGGCAGGATCCTTCGCGCGTGCCGTTCCGGCAATGCCGATGCCACGGAAGTGGCTGGCGGACGCGAGGCGTTCGGGCGTCGGAGGCTCGAGGAACAGGATGGTCGGCAGGCCCGCGAAGGTGAGGGCCTCCATCGCCGCGGACGAGCCGGTGTAATCGTCGCCGTAGAAGGCAACGAGTGGACCGTCGGGCAGGGCGGAGGCACCGCTCATGGCGTGCCCGCGATCGCCGCATCCCATGCCGCGCGCAGATCGGCGACGCCTGCGGCTGGTCCATCGGGATGGGCCAGGATGCCGCCGCCGGCCGCGAAGATGAGGTCGGTCGAGCCGAGCGCGCGCCAGGTAGGCAGGGCCTGTGCCGGCGTCTGGCCCGAGGAGAACACTGGCATCGCGATGCATGGCTTGTGCGCGAACATCGGCGTCAGCGCGGCCTTGGCGGAGGTGACCACGCTGTCATCGGTCTCGCTGAACTTGTTGCCGATGCCGTTGACATGCATGTGGTCGGCGCCGGCCAGCCGCCAGATCTTCTGCCACGCCGTGTAGTCCCAGCCGAGCGCGGGATGACGGTTGAGCGCGCCCCAGCCATTGCGATGCGCATGAACAGGAAGCTGCGTGTGGCGGCCGAGCTCGACCATGCCCGCGAGGCCGACCGAGTTGATGCTCGCCATCACGCAGGTGCCGCCTTCGGCCTGCACCAAATCATGGCGGCGGCGCATCTGGTCGATCTCGCCGGTCAGGTTGAAGGCGATCATGACTTTCTTGCCGGCTCGATCGGCGTGGTCGTTGACGACGCGCATCACCGCGCGCACGCGTTCGTCGAACGGACAATAGGCGCCGTCCGATTGCAGCTCGTCATCCTTGATGAAGTCGATGCCGGCCTCGCACAGCGTGGCGACCAGATTGGCCGTCTCGGCGGGGCTGAGCCCGATGCTCGGCTTGATGATGGTGCCGATCAGCGGACGTCCGCTGACACCGGTCAGCTCGCGCGTCCCGGCAACGCCGAATTTCGGTCCGGGATAGGCGGACGCGAATGCAAGCGGTAGCCGCAGGTCGAGCAGCCGCAGGCCGGTCAGCTGGCGCAATTCCCAGAGATTGCCGGCGATCGCCGTGACCAGATTGGGCAGCGATGCGCCGATATTGTCGAGCGGCCACGACAAGGTGACGCGCGCGCGCTGCCACGGACCGTCAGGGTTGATCGGACGAGCGACCGGGAGTGACGGCACCGTTACTGGGTCGAGCAGCTCGAGGCTCTCGACCCGTGCGGCCGCACGTGCCTTCAGCTCCGGCGTCTCGCCGGGCACGGCGACGAACGTTCCGCTCGACTGCTCGCCCGCCATCGTTTCCGCGGCATGCCGCGGATCATCAGGCGTTTCGATCAGATAGTCGGCTTCGATGCGAACAGGATTTGCCGTCACGGGATCACAGGCAATCTAGAGCTTGGTGAGATCGGGGAAGGGACGCACGGGGTCGCGTCCGTCCCAGTCCTTGGCGGCTGCGCGGATCAGGTCGAACATCTTGCCCTTGGGCCCCGCGACTTCAGACAACTCGATCACCGTTCCCGGATGATATTCCGTATCGAAATAGACAAAACGCCCGCGCGCGCCGACTTCGCCGCTCATGACCGGCTTGAAACCCTCGGCCTCGAGGCGGGAGAGATCGGCGTCGTAATCTTCGGTCCAATAGGCGACGTGTTGCAAGCCCTTGTTTCCCGCTTTCAGGAAATCGGCGTACATCGACGGCACGTCGTTGCGGATCTGGATCAGCTCCATCTGCAACGGCCCAGAATTCGCCAGCGCCACCGAATTGTGCGGCTCATAGGCCTTGCCGCGATAATGGTAGTTCACGATCGGAACGCGGGGATTATAGAACCACGGCCCGATGCCGAGCTCGCGGCTCCAATAGTCCATCGCCTTTTCGATGTCGTCAACGACGTAACCGGCTTGCCGGATCTCGCCAAAAAAACGGCTCATTGCATGATTCCCATTGTCTTCAGAATTTGAGGAAGCCGATCGACAGCCACGGAACGGCTGCGACGATGGCGAGGCCGATAAAGAGCGCGGCGACATAGCCCCAGATGTGCTTGAGGCCTTCGTCCGGCGATATCTTGCTGATGGCGCAGGCGCCGTAATAGCCGACGCCGAAAGGCGGTGCGAACAGGCCGATGCCCATCGCCAGGATCACGACCATCGCATAGTGCACTTCATGCACGCCGGCCTGCTTGGCGATCGGAAACAGCAACGGGCCGAACAGCACGATGGCCGGAATGCCTTCGAGCACGCTGCCGAGCACGACGAAAGCAACGATGGAAATCGCGAGGAAGCCGTAGGAGCCGCCCGGGATCGCTGCCATCGCCTTCGCCAGTTGCTGCGAGAAGCCGGATTGCGTCAGGCCCCAGGCCATCGCAGTGGCGCAGCCGATGATGAAGATGATCGCGCCCGTCAGGGACGCCGTCTCGACCAGCATGGCTTTCAGCCGCCGCCAGGGAAACTGGCGGTAGACCAGAAGGCCCATCAGCACCGCGTAGGCGATGCCGATGGTCGAAACCTCCGTGGCGGTGGCAACACCTTCGACCACCGCCGTGCGGATCACGAAGGGCAGCAGGATGGCGGGCAGGGCGACCATCATGAGTTTTGCGATCTCGCGCTTCGAGGCGCGCCGCACGTGGCTCAGATCCTCGTGCCGGTAGCGATACCAGACGACCACGCAGAGCGCCGTGCCGACGACCAGGGCCGGCAGCAGCCCGCCCGTGAATAGCGCGGCAATCGAGACACCCGTCACGGAGCCGATGGTGATCAGCACGATGCTCGGCGGAATGGTCTCGGTCTGCGCGCCGGTGGCCGACAGCAGCGCGACGAGATCGCCGGGCTTGGCGCCGCGCCGCTGCATCTCCGGCAGCAGCACCGGGGCGATCGCGGCCATGTCGGCGATCTTCGAGCCGGAGATTCCGGAGACCAGGTACATGGCGCCGATCAGCACATAGGATAGCCCGCCCCTGACATGACCGAGCAGGCTCGCCAGGAACTGGATCATCGCCCGCGCCATGCCGGTCATCTCGATCAGTGCGCCCAGGAAAATGAACAACGGCACCGCGAGCAGGATCAAATGCGACATGCCTTCATCGAGACGGCCGACCATCACCATCATCGGAACGCTCGTGGTCAGCGCCAGGTAGCCAAAGGTCGCGAGCGCAAAGGAGAAGGCAATCGGCACGCCGGCGAACACGTTGGCCGCGACGACGCCGACGAAGAAGATGATGAGGTTGTAGCGTCCGAGCGGGGCGAGAAGCGGTCCGGCAAGCCAGAATGCGGCAATCAGGATCGCGGCGGTGATGAAAGCCGCGGCGATCAGCGCGGGGCGGTGATGCGTCGCGAGCCGGATCGCGGCGACGACGGCCATCAACGTCATCCCGACGGGAATTGCGGCTGCGCGCCAGGCATTGCTGATCTCCAGCGCCGGGGTGACGATGATCTGCTCCTCGCTTGCGTAGTCGAAGGCGGGATGCAGGATCAGCGCCAGCAAGGCCAGCGGCGCCACGGCTGCGATCGTGTCGAGAAAGGCGCGCGCGCCCGGGCCGACATGGCTGACGAGCCCGGTCATGCGCATGTGCTCGCCCCGGCGCAGCGCGATCACCGCGCCCAGCATCGAGAGCCAGAGAAACAGGATCGAGGCCAGTTCGTCCGACCAGATCAGCGGGTTGTGGAAGACGTAGCGCATGACGACGCCGGCGAGCATGATGCCGATCTCGGCCAGCACGAGGCCGGCCGCGACGGTCTCGACCACCGCACCGAGCCAGCGGTCGACCGTGCGGAAGGCGCTCGCGAACTCGCGCGAGCCCGCGTCGGACGCAGGGGGGGCGGCGGCCTCCAGATAATCCGTCATCTGATGCTCTGCGATCGTCATCGCGCTCAGGCCAGCTTGCCGACGGCGCCTTCGAGCAGCGCCCAGGTCTCGTCGCTGAAGCGGCCCTTCCATTCGCCGTAGAAGCCACCATCGCGCAGCTTTGCGCGGAACGAGTCGGGCGAAGGCTTGGTGAAGTTCATGCCCTTGCTCTGGAGATCGGCCTGCACCGTCGCATTGAACGCCTTGATGTCCTCACGCTGCTTCACGCCGGCGTCGTTGATGGCGTTGCTGACGATGGTCCTGAGATCGGCGGGAAGGGCGTTGTAGGCGCGGGCGTTGGCGATGAACCAGAAGCCGTCCCAGATGTGGTTGCTGATGGCGCAGTATTTCTGCACCTCGTAGAGCTTCGCCACCTGGATGATCGGCAGCGGATTTTCCTGCGCGTCCACAATGCGGGTCTGCAGCGACGAATAGACCTCGCTGAATTGCAGGCTGGTCGGCGAGGACGACAGCGCCTTGAACATGGAGATGCTGAGCGGGCTCACGGGCACGCGGATCTTGAGCCCGTCCATGTCCTTGGCGCTCTCGATCGGCTTGGCGCCGCTGGTGATCTGGCGGAAGCCGTTGTCCCACATCTTCTCGAAGGTATGGAGGCCGACCTTGGCCATGGCGGCACGGACATGCGCGCCAAGCCCGCCGTCCATCGCTTTCCAGACCTGATCGTAATCGGCGAAGGCAAAGCCAACCGCGTTGATCGCGGCGACGGGCACCAGGGTCGCGACCACGAGCGCGGAGGGCGTGAAGAAGTTCAGCGCGCCGCTGCGCACCTGGGCGAGCATGTCGGTGTCGCCGCCGAGCTGGTTGTTCGGGAAGATGACGATCTCGACCCGGCCATTGCTTTCCTTGGCGATGCGGTCGGCGGCTTCCTGGGCGCGGATGTTGAGGGGATGCGTCAGCGGCAGGTTGTTGCCGTATTTCAGCGAAAATTCAGCCGCCCGGGCCGGGCGGGAGAGGCCGCCGATCAGACCCGCCGCGGGAAGGGCGGACAGGGCTTGCAGGGCGCGCCGGCGGGTCAGGGGCATGGGCTTCTCCTCCAATGACGATTTGATGTTATTTGATGTTTCTGAGACAATGTTGATGCGAAAATTGCGGCTCCGCGCTACGGTGTCAAACGATAATGATGATGGTTTTTGATGTATCTGACGTTTGGTCGTTGAGATGGACAAACCGGTCACCCCTTCGCTGAGCCGCATCGTCGACGTGGCGCGCCGGGCCGGCGTCTCCACGGCGACCGTCGACCGCGTTCTGAATCGCAGGCCCGGTGTGCGGGCGATGACGCAGCAGCGCGTGCTCGCCGCGGCGTCCGAGCTCGACTACATGCCGGCCGAGAATCTCCTGGCGGCGATGCGGCCCAAGCCGATGCGGCTGCTCTTCCTGCTGCCTGCGGGCACCAACCGCTTCCTGTCCACGCTGGGGCAGTTGATCGCGCATTCCGACGGCCGGCTCGCTCCTTTCAACGTCCATTGCCAGGTCGACACCATCAAGAGCTTCAATCCCGATCTGCTGGCGCGCCAGCTCTGGCGCTCCCGCGACAAGGCGGACGGCATCGCCTTCATGGCGCTCGAGCATCCGGTCGTGAGGGAAACCGTCGACAGGCTGGCGGAGCATGGCGTGCCGACGGTGACGCTGATCTCGGATATCCTGAACGCGCGCCGCGCGGCCTATATCGGACTGGACAATCGCTCGATCGGGCGCACCGCGGGCTATCTGATCGCGCGCTTTCTGGGCGAGCGTGCGGCCAAGGTCGCGATGATCGCGGGCAGCCGCAGCTATCGCGCGCATGAAGAGCGCGAAATGGGCTTCCTGCACGTCTTCGAAGAACTGTTCCCTTCGATCAAGGTCGTGGGTCTGCGCGAAGGCCATGATGATGCCGACCGCAACTACCGCCAGACGCGCATGCTGCTCAGCCAGCATCCCGATCTTGCCGGAATCTACAACATCGGCGGCGCCGCCGACGGTGTCGCCCGCGCCCTGAAGGAAGCGAACCGGGAGCGCGACGTGGTCTTCATCGGTCATGGCTTGACCTCGGACACGCGCAGCTTCCTGCTCGATGGCACCATGGATGCCGTCATCACCCAAAGTCAGCTCAACACGATGATGAGCTGTGTCGGGATCTTCGACAACCTGCGCGCGGGCCGCAGCGCCATGCACGGCATCGAGGCACCGCGCAGCGAGATCATCTTTCGCGAGAACATTCCGGCGCTGGGGAGCTAGCTGCGCATCAGCCAGTCATGATCGCTCCGGGATCAGGTCGGCTGGCATGACCGCCATGATGCAATTCTGCCAGTGTTTTGCCCGACGAGTCAAAACGAGCGGAGCCTGAGGAAGTCAGGCGCGTTGGACGGCCGAAATTGCGTCGCCGAGGGAGGGGACTCGCGCTCTGCGCCTGCCGAGCGATTTAGCTAAACGTCAGATCGACTTAAGCCGCGCCACCGCCAGCAACCGGCGAGGGGCGGTTCTACTGTGCATGGGGTTGTTTTCCAGATTTTTGTTGGGCGAGGCTCTTGCCGGCCGCTCTACAGGCCGGCCGCAACGCCGAGGCGGCCGATGCCGGGGAGCTTGAGCGCCGGCCGACGGATGTCGATGCCCAGCACCGCGCCGAGGAAATTGATCTCGATCCCTTCGACCCAGCCGATCGTCATGCCGAGGTACCCCGACAGCGAGGCGTAGAGGCCGGTGCCCGAAGGCGTGATGCCGGCCCAGCGTCCGCTGTACGGATAGTCCTTGCCGACCGCGGTCGGAGGAAGGACGGCACGAAGCTCGGGCACGGCGTCCAGCGCCGCCTGCACGAAGGTGTTGGAATTCGGCCCCGGCCAGGCGCTGTAATCGCCATAGGCGCGGAACTTGTAGGTCTCGATGACGTTGCGGATTTTTGGGATCAGCTCTTCAGCCGTGGCGCCGTCGACCGCCACGACTGTCTCGGGCATGGCGCCGAACCAGCGGCCGTCGGGCGCAAATCCGTTGCTGCGGATCGGGTCGCCCCACGCCGTGTAGTCGTATCGGCTATAGGTGCCGGCACCTTTCTCCTTGACGACGATCCAGGTGTGGACGGCGAAAATGCTGCGCCACCGCACCGTGCGCGCGGCAAAGACCCGGATCAGCGCCTCCGGATTGGCGGACGCCGGCGGCAGCAGGCCGGCACTCGAGCGATCCGCCGTCTGCCAATTGCCGCGGCCGTCGCCAAAGACATAATAGCGCCCGGCCGACAGCCCGATCGGCACGAGGATCAGCAGCAGAAAGAGATACAAAAACTTCCTCAAGGGCGTGCGTGGTCAGGCGGGAGGATACTGTGAATATAGTTCGCCCCGCAGGCCGCGCCAGCGCGCGTCCGCTCTTGTATTTGGCGGGGGCACCCCCATGTTCCCGTTTATGATGAAGCTCTCCCTCATCGAAGACCAGGCCATCCAGGCGCGAATCGCGTTCATCGCGGGCGCCGAGACGTTCGATCGCATCTTCGCCGGCATCCGATTCGACGAAGTCGACGGCAATCTGCTGTTCGCGATTGCCAGGGATGAAGATTGCGCGGCCGAGATCGAGGATGAGTTCTCGCATCACCTCGCAGTGGTGGCGACGCAGGTCCTCGGGCAGAGCGTCGACGTGGTCGTGGTGCTGCCGAAGGTCCTGCAATAGGCCTTAATTTGGGCGTGCACGCCGGTCGTTTGGGCCTGTGTCCCTGCTTTTCAACGCAATCGCAAAATTGTAATGACGTCCTTGGGCGCCTAGGCCCGATTTGCGTTATCGACCGAGCTCTACGGGAGGGCTCGTCGATGCGCGCCTCTATTTGCGAAACAAAGTTGGATACACATTGGCGCCCACCAGGAAAGCCCGGGCCACGACCGGCGCGAAAAAGACAAAGAGCAAGAGCTCGAAAAGCAAGAGCGTAAAAAGCAAGAGCTCATCGCGTTCCACGGTCTCGTCCTCATCGCCGCTCGGCATGCTTGCGCTGCATCTGCGCGAGCAGTGGGAGAAGTCGGGCCGCGACGGCCTTGTCTTCCTCTGCGACGACGAGAACAGGGCGGAGCGGCTGGGCGGCGTGATCCACGCACTCGACCCGTCGGTCGATGTGCTGGTGTTCCCGCGGCTGAACAATCTGCCGTTCGATGGGCTTGAGCCGTCGCGCGAGATCGCTGGGCGACGCAGCTCGGTGCTCCGGCGGCTTGCCAGGACGAAGAAGCCGGTCTTCCTCGTGTCGACAGCAGAAGCCATCATGGAGCGGCTGCCGCTGCCGGCGAGCTGGTCGAAGACCAGCCTCAGCCTGAAGGTGGGCGGAGCCTTTTCGGAAGCCGAACTGGAGGGCCGTCTGGAAGCGCTCGGCTACGACCTCGACGAAGAGGCGGAATATCCCGGCGGCGTCCTGTTCCACGGCAAGACGTTCGAGGTGTTCCCCGCCGGCGCACTCAGTCCCTTCAGGATCGAGCATTCCGATGGGACTATCCGCAAAATCGTCGCCGTCGATCCGATCGAGCATGAGGTCGTGTTCGAAACGAAGGAATTGCTGATCGATCCGATGTCCGAACAGATTGCGCTCGGGGGCAAACGCGGGCAGCGGGCGACCCTGCCGGACTATTGCGATCGTGCGCGGTGGATTGTGGATGCCGGCGTGCTCGGCCATGCCGACAGCTGGCTGGGCACCATCGAGGAGGCGGCCGGCCGCAGGGATGCCGAGCGCGAGTATCTCGGCAGGGACGAGTGGAAGCGGCTGAAGAAGCGCATGAGCGTGTTGCCGCAGAAATCGGCCTTTACGCAGACACCGGATTTCTCCAAGGCCGCTTCGCCAAGAAAGATCCTGCGCGCATTTATTGACGATATGCAACGCGCCGGATCGCGGCTGTTGTTCGTCGCGGCCATCGAGGACGACCTCCGCGCGATGGAGCGGATGAGCGGCATCAAGGCGGAGCGCTGCGCCGATTGGAGCGAGGCAACGGAGGGACGGGATCGCGAGACGGCGTTCCTGGCCGACTTCGATGCCGGCTTCGTCGGAACGGGCCGCAAGCCTCTGGTCATCGTGACCGCGTCCGACGTGCTCGGCAGCAGGGCCCATCATCCGCAGCCGATGGCGCGGAGCTGGACCGCCGCGTTCGATCATCCTGATGTCCCGGAGCGCGGCGCGGCCGTGGTTCATTTGCAGCGTGGGCTCGCTTTGCTCGACGGCTTGCAGACCTTCGCCATGGGGAAGGGGGTGCGGCGCGAGATGGTCAGGCTGGCGTTCGCCGGCGACAACGCCGTTCTCGTGCCTCCGGCCGATCTTGCCTTGATATGGCCGTATGCGGCCGAGCCCGGCAAGCTGGCGCGCGACAAGGCGGACGGCAGCACGTGGTGGGCGCGGCGAACCGAGGCCGAGGCTGAAATTCAAACCGCCGCCAAGGCGCTCGCAAAACACATCAGCCAGCGCCACCGCCGCCGCGCACCCAAGCTGGTCGCGCCGGGTCCGCTCTATGAAAGGTTCGTCGCGCGGTTTCCGTATTTCACGACGGTAGACCAGGCCAAGGCCATCCAGGACGTGCTCGATGATCTCGGGGCAGGTCATCCGATGGATAGAGTCGTCTGCGGCGATGTGGGGTTTGGCAAGACCGAGGTAGCGCTGCGCGCGGCCGCCGCCGTGGCACTATCCGGAAAACAGGTTGCGATCGCGGTGCCGACAACCGTGCTGGCGCGGCAGCATGTCGAAACCTTCCGCAAACGCTTCGGACCTCTCGGGATCGAAGTCGGAAGCCTGTCGCGGGCCACCTCGGGTCCGGAGACGCGAGAGACCAAAGAGGGCTTGCGAAGCGGCCGGATGAAGGTCGTGGTCGGCACGCAGGCGCTTTCTGCAAAGGACGTGAAGTTCGCCGATCTCGGCCTCGTCATCATCGACGAGGAACAGCATTTCGGGGCGGCAGAGAAGGCGAAGCTTTCAGGCTTGGCAAAGAATGCCCATACGCTCTGGATGAGCGCGACGCCGATCCCGCGCACGCTCGCGGCGGGGCTTGCGGGCTTCCGCGATCTCAGCGTGATCGCAACGCCGCCGGTTCACCGGCTTCCGATCGTGACCAAGATCGCGCCGCTTTCGGATGCGGCCATCGCCGGCGCATTGCTGCGCGAGCGGCGGCGGCACGGCCAGAGTTTCCTGATCTGCCCGCGCATCCAGGATCTGGAGCCGATGCTGGCGCGCGTGCAGGCACTCGCTCCCGATCTTCGTATCGTTTGTCTCCACGGCAAGATGCCGGTCGACGAGCTCGACGACCGCATGATGAGCTTCGTCGACGGCGAGGCGGATGTCCTGCTGGCGACCAACATCGTGGAAAGCGGTCTCGACATTCCGCGCGCGAACACCATCGTCGTGTGCTGGCCCGAAAAATTCGGCCTCGCTCAGCTCCATCAGCTCAGGGGGCGGGTGGGACGCGGCGGAACGCGCGCCTTCGCCTATCTCCTGACGGAGTCGGCCTCGGCGCAGTCCGAGAAGCGTCTGGCCGTGCTTGAGGAGTTCAGCAAGCCCGGCGCCGGCTTCGCCATCAGCGAGCGCGACCTGGATCTTAGGGGCGCTGGCGATCTGTTCTCCGAGCAGCAATCGGGGCACGTGCAGGTGTTCGGCCCGGTGCTCTACAGTCATCTGCTGAAGCTCGCCTCGGAACGGATCAACGATTCCGGCGCCTTCCTGTGGGTGCCCGATCTGAACCTGCCGGTCGGCGACATGCTGCCCGAAGGCTACGTGCAATCGGACGCGGTGCGGCTCGAGATCTATGGCCGCGCCGCCAGATGCCGGAGCGACGACGATCTGGAAGATCTGGAGGAGGAGACCTCGCGGCGTTTCGGCAAGCTCCCGCCGGAGGCGCGCGATTTCTTCGCAGCCGCCAGACTCAGGATCGATTGCAAGCGGCGCGGCATCGTCAGGCTCGATGTCGGGCCGGAGGCTGCCGCCGCGACATTCCTCCCCGGCCGCCTGCGGAAATCCAAGGCGCGATCATTGCAACGCGACGGCGATCGCGTCGTCTACGCCGCCCGCGGCCACGATGACCCGTTTGACCGGATCGAGGAGTTTTTTGAGCTGCTGGACGAATGACAGCCAAACTCGCTACGCCTTGGTGCCGACCTCTATTGCGGCTCGATTCCGGCCGCTTTGATAATCCGCCCCCACTTGCCGATCTCAGCCTTCAGGAAGGCTTCGAGGGCTTCCGGGGTCGCGCGCTCGGCTTCGACCGGAGCCATGCTGAGCTCGGCGAAGCGGCTGATCAGGGCGGGATCCTTTAGCGCCGTCTGCAGCGCACCGACGAGCTGGTCGACAACCGGCTTCGGCGTGCCGCGCGGCGCGTAGAGGCCGTACCAGGTCGTGACATCGAATGCGGGAACGCCGGCCTCGGCCGAGGTCGGCACATTGGGTAGCGTCGCCACGCGCTTCTTGCTGGTGATCGCGTAGCCCTTGATCGTGTTCGACTGGATGTAGGGCGTCGGCCCGGTCGCGGGATCGCAGTAGACATCGATATGGCCGGCGATGACGTCGTTCAGCGCTGGCCCGCCGCCCTTGTAGTAGATCGGGGTGAGCTTGGTGTCGGTCGCGCTCATGAACATCAGGCCGCAGAGCTGCGAGGCCGAGCCGAGACCGACGTTGCCAAAAGTCATCTTGTCGCCCTCGCCGCGGATGCGCGCGATCATCTCGCCGAGATCCTTGGCCGGAAAATTCGGCCGCGCCACGAGGATCATCGGAACGTCCGTCACGAGCCCGATCATGGCGAAGTCGCCGACGGGGTCGAACGGCAGCTTGGCGTAGAGCGCGGGCGCTGTGGCCTGGCCGACATGCATCAGGAGGAGGGTGTAGCCATCAGGCGCGGCCTTGGCGACGCGGTTGGTGCCGAGCGTGCCGCCGGCACCGACCACATTCTCGATGACGATGGACTGCTTCAGCGTCGCGCTCATGGCGTTGCCGAGAATGCGCGCGATGACGTCGCCGGGACCACCGGCGGAGAAGGGCACGATCAGCGTGACCGGGCGGGCAGGGTAGTCGTCTGCGAGAGCCGCCCCACAGGGCGAGAGCAGGAGACACAGGATCAGCGATCGTACGAGAGACAACATCGAACACTCCCTGAATTCTTGTTTTTCTAGTCGTCGGAGGGCGTCGCCTCCTTGGCGGCGTTTCGTTCAATCATGTCGAGCGCGGCCACCGCAGCCGCGTTGATGTGATCGACGCAGCAGCGCTCGGCGAGGTCTGGATCGCCGTTCTGGATCGCGCGCCAGATCGCGGTGACTTCGCGCAGGCTCTTGTTGATCCGTTTCGGCTGCGACATCGACGTGATCCGCAGCAGCTGAATGCGGTCGTGCAGCGGCTTGAGCATGCGCTCGATGAAGGCGTTGCGGCAGCCGCCGATCAGCGCGGCATAGAAGTCGGTCTTGGCTTCGAGGCTGCCGACGAGATCCTGCTTGGCCGCGGCCGCCTTCAGCCGCGTCAGGGCTTCCCCGATGCGCCGAGCCACTTCCGGATCGTGGAGCCTGGCGCATTCGCGGCCGGCGAAGCCTTCGAGGACCGCGCGTGCCGCATAGAGCTGCCGGGCTTCCTCCAGGCTGATCGTGGAGACCACCGGACCGCGGTGCGGGACGATGTTGACGAGGCCATCGGCTTCGAGGGCACGCAGCGCTTCGCGGATCGAGGGGCGGCTGACGCCCATCATCTCGCAGAGTTCGCGCTCGACCAGCCGCTGGCCCGGCTTCAGCGTTCCCGACATGATCGCCTCGCGCAGCTTTTGCGCGACCATCGCCCGGACGGTCGGGACGTCCTCGATGCGGAGTGTCGACTGCAATTCGCTACGTCTTTCCATGTCCGGGCCCTGGTTGGGAAAAGTCAGTACCGGTTTACAGGCAGAATCATCATTTCGGCAATTTGAACGTGCGGGGGCTGGTCAAGGGCGAAGACGATCGAGCGAGCGACATCGGCCGGCTCGAGCGCCATCCTGAACTGGTCGAAATAGTCCTTTTCCTTCTGCTGATCGCCGCGGTAGCGGGTCAGGATGATGTTGGTCCGGGTCAGGCCGGGCTGGAGTTCGGTCACCCGGATCGCGGTTTCCGCGAGCTCACCCCGGAGGGTTTCGGTGAACATGTGCACGCCCGCCTTGCTGGTGCTGTAGGCCGCCATATCCGGGACAATACGGACCGCGTTGATGGAGCTGATGTTGACGACATGGCCGGAATTGCGCTGGACCATGCCGGGGAGGATCGCGCGGGTGACGCGCATCAGGCCGATCAGATTGGTCTGGATGATGTTGGACCAGTCGTCGGCAGAACCAATGTCGAAGCGAGTCCGTCCGCCGATATCGTGTCCGGCATTGTTGATGAGAATGTCGACCGGTTTGAAATGACCTGGAATGGCATCCGGCAGGCCATCCACAGCCTTTGCGTCGCTGATGTCGAGCTGAATCGGAAACACTGCGGCGCCCGCCGTCGCGGCCAACTCCTGGAGGGCCTTGGCGTCGCGATCGACCAGCACGACGCGGCGGCCGCTCTCCAGCAACGCTTTGGTGATGGCGCGTCCCATGCCGCCGGCGGCGCCCGTCAGCACGACGGTCTGGCCCGATTGTTCAGTCATCGCAGCACTCCCATTCCATTGCTCTCATGCAATCGACCAGCCGCCGTCGATCGGCAGGCTGGCTCCGGTGATGTCGTTTGCGGCGGGGCCACAGAGAAAGACGACCATGGCGGCGACGGCGCTCATTTCGACAAAGCGCTGCGTCGGCTGGCGCTCGCCGAGATACTCACAGGTCACGTCGTCGACCGGTCGGCCGCTGTTCGATGCGATCGTCGCGATCTTGTTCAGGATGGCGGGCGTCGGCAGCGTGCCGGGGCAGATCGTGTTGCAAGTGATGCCGCTGCGCGCCGTCTCAATGGCCACCGCGCGGGTGATCCCGAGGATTGCCGTCTTTGTGGTGACGTAGTCGATGCGGTCCTCGACGGCGCGGCTCGAATAGATCGAGCCCATGTTGATGATGCGGCCCCAGCGGCGCTGCTTCATGGCCGGCAGCGCCAGGCGGATCAGGTGGAACGGCGCGGAAAGATTGACGGCCAGCGCCTGCTCCCAGCGATCGGGCGGAAACTGCTCGATCGCCGAAAAATGCCGGACAACGGCGTTGTTGACGAGAATGTCGATGGCACCGCAGCGGTCGAGCAGGTCGGCGATCATCGCTTCGATCGCCTCGCGCTGGGCGAGATCGGTACCGGCCGCGATGACCTCCACGCCGAAGCGGGCGCGAAGATCATCCGCGGCCTGCTTCGGCGCGACGAGATCGTGAAGGACAATGTTGGCGCCCGCGCCGGCGAGCCCTTCCGCGACGGCAAAGCCAAGGCCTGCGGTCGCGCCGGTCACGAGTGCCCATTTGCCCTTCATCGCCAGGCGCTCCGCTATGTCTTGTCGAGCTCGGCGAAGACTTCCTTCGCATTCCGGAAGGCATCGACGCCCGCCGGCACGCCGCAATAGATCGCGACCTGCATGAAGACCTCGCGGATCTCCTCCTTGGTAGCGCCGTTGGCGAGCGCGCCGCGGACATGCGTCTTCAATTCGTGCGGGCGATTGAGCGCGCAGAGCATGGCGAGGTTGAGGAAGCTGCGGGTCTTTCGCGTCAGGCCTTCGCGGCCCCAGACGTAGCCCCAGCAATATTCCGTCGTGAGGTCCTGCATCGGGCGATTGAATTCGTCCGCGGATGCGATCGCCTTGTCCACGAACTCGTTGCCGAGCACGCTCTTGCGGATTTCGAGACCGCGGTCGTAGGTTGCCTTGTCCATGTTGTTTTCCTTTATTTGCGGGCGTCAGTTCTTCGGCCAGAACGGCTGTGCCAGCGCGAGCTGCGGTGGGAACACCGTCACCGGCACGCCGGATTGCCATTGCACGATGGTCATGCCGGCGCCGACGCGGCGGCCTTTCTCGTCGAACTTGATCTCGCCCAGCGGATAGTATTTCGAGGGGCCGGCATCCATGGTGCGCAGCGCTTCGCCCACGGCGACACGGTCGGCCTTGCCGGCCTTCTCCAGCGCGTCCTTGATCACCCACATGTCGCCATAGGTGGAGATCGCGTTCTGCGTCATCCATGGCTCCTTGTAGCGGGTCTTCAATTCGGCAATCAGCGCCTCGTGTCCCTTGGCGCCCCAGCTCGCGACGCAGGTCAGCACGCCCTGGAGCAGCTCGGGGCTGACGGTCTGCAGCATGTCCGGCTCGGCGATCGCGATGCCGAACGAGATGGTCGGGACCTTGCCCTGGCCGAGGCCGAACTCGTTCATCTTCTCGAGCAGCAGTTTTGCGTCCGAGATCACCGTCGGCAGGAAGAAGAGCAGGTCGGGCTTTGCCGAACGGATCTTCTGCACCAGCGATGTCGCGTCCGCCAGCGGCGGCGTAAAAGTCTCGTCGACGATCAGCTGCAGCTGGTTCTCCGCCAGCAGGCCCTCACGCATCGCCTTTGCGGAGGCGATCGAGGCCCCCGTGTTGTCGGTCAGGATCGCGACCGTCTTCGGTCGCTTGCCGGAGGCCGTCTCCGCCAGCTTGATGATCTGAGGCAACGCTTGCCGTGCCTGCGAACCTGCGGTGGCGGCGGTCTGGAACACGTATTTGAATCCGCGCTCGGTGATGAGGTCGGAGTAGGAGAGGGTGAGCATGGGTAAATTGGCGCGCTCGGTCACCTCGGTCACTGCGAGGGTGAACGAAGACAGATAGGCGCCGCTGGCCGCAACGAGATCGGTCTCCTGCGCCACCATGCGCTGGGCCGCGTTCTTGGCCTTCTCCGTGGTGTCGCCGGAATCGAGCACGACGAGCTTCAGCTTGGCGCCGCCGAGCGCCTTGATGCCACCTTGCGCGTTGATATGGTCGACCGCCATCTCGGCGCCCTCGCGCATCACCGTGCCCGGGCGGGCATAGAGCCCGGAGATCGGCACCAGCAGGCCGACCTTCACTTCGGAAGGCTGCTGCGCCCAGGCGCGGGATGCGATCAGCGTGCCGGACGCGCCGGCCAGCAGGGTTCGCCGCGAGATCGTGATCTTGCTCTTTGCAGTCATGACAATTCTCCTCCCTGAAAAATCGCGCGACGCTATTAGGATTTCTTCGGCCAGAACGGCTCCGCCTGCGCGAGCTCGGGCGGATAGACGGTGACAGGCACGCCCGATTGCCATTGCACGATGACGACGCCGGCGCCGACGCGGCGGCCCTTCTCGTCGAACTTGAGCTGCCCGCCCGGATAGTATTTCGACGGGCCCGCATCCATGGTGCGGAAGGCCTGCGCGACCGAATTGCGGTCGGCCTTGCCGGCCTTCTCCAGCGCTTCCTTCATCAGCCACATGTCGCCATAGGTCGAGATGACGTTCTGCGTCATCCAGGGCTCCTTGTATTTGGCCTTGAGCTCGGCGATCAGCGCCTCGTGGCCCTTCGAGCCCCAGTTGGCGACGATGGTCATGATGCCCTGCACGGTCTCGGGGCTCACGCTCTGGAGCATGTCAGGTTCGGCAATGGTGATGCTGAAGGACACGGTCGGGATCTTGCCCTGGCCGAGGCCGAACTCACTGATCTTCTCCAGCCCGAGCTTGGCGTCCGACACCGCATTCGGCATGAACAGCAGCAGATCGGGCTTTGCCGAGCGAACCTTCTGGATCAGCGGCGTCGCGTCCGACAGCGGCGGGGTCCAGACCTCCTCGACCACGAGCTGGAGGCCTTCCTGCGCGAACAGCTTTTCCTTGAGCGCCTTTGCGGTAGCGACGGAGGTCGCGGTGTTGTCCATCAGCATCGCCACGGTCTTCGGCTTCTTGCCTGAGGCATTCTCGGCGAGCTTCATCAAT
This sequence comes from Bradyrhizobium sp. CCGB20, assembly GCF_024199855.1. Taxonomy (NCBI): domain Bacteria; kingdom Pseudomonadati; phylum Pseudomonadota; class Alphaproteobacteria; order Hyphomicrobiales; family Nitrobacteraceae; genus Bradyrhizobium; species Bradyrhizobium sp. CCGB20. Next base: position 3,431,215 of record NZ_JANADN010000001.1, read on the forward strand.
GTCGGCAGGCCGAGCTCGGACTGGCGGCTCGCGGTCGCGGCGGTCTGGAAGATGTATTTGAAGCCGCGGTCGGTCAGCAGATCCGAATAGGACAGCGTCAGCACCGGCAATTCGGCCCGCTCGGTCACTTCGGTGACGGCGAGGGTGAAGGAGGAGAGATAGGAGCCGGTGGCGGCGACCAAATCGGGCTCCTGCGCCACCATGCGCTGCGCCGCGTTCTTGGCCTTCTCGGTGGTGTCGCCGCAGTCGATCACGACCAGCTTCAGCTTGGCGCCGCCGAGCGCCTTGATGCCGCCTTGCGCGTTGATATGCTCGATGCCCATCTCGGCGCCCATCTTCATCACCTGGCCAGGGCGGGTGTAGATGCCCGACAGCGGGACGATCAGTCCGACCTTGATCTCGGCCGGGGCCTGTGCGCGGGCCACGCCGGCAAGGCCCACGGCAGCGGCGCCGGACAGCACGGTCCGGCGCGTCAGCCCCTTCGATGTCTTGTTCATTTTGTTCTCTCCCTGGTCTTTGTTTTTCTGTTCGTCACATGCCGAGATAGGCCTTGCGCACGCGGTCGTCGGCGCGCAGCGTGTCGTTGTTGCCTTCGAGCACGACGTATCCGGCTTCGAGGACGTAGCCGTGGTCGGCGGATTCCAGCGCTTCGGCGACCCGCTGCTCGACCAGCAGCATGGTCAGGCCGGAATGGCGGCGGATCTCGATCAGGCGCTCGAAGATGAAATCCGCGGTCGAGGGCGCGAGCCCCATCGATGGCTCGTCCAGCATCAGCAGCTTGGGCGAGGAGGCGAGGCCGCGGCCGATCGCGAGCATCTGTTGCTGGCCGCCGGACATCGTGCCGGCGAATTGATTGCGGCGCTCCTTCAGCACCGGCAGCCATTCGAAGATGCGCTCGATATTGGCCTGCCAGTCGCGCCGGCCGCTTTCGGTCATCGCGCCCATTTCCAGATTCTCCATCACGGTCAGCGACGGGAAGACCTGGCGGCCCTCGGGGACGTGGGCGATGCCCAGATGCGCGCGCTGTGGCGGCGGCACTGCGAGGAGATCGACGCCGTCGAACGTAATTCCTCCGCCGCTCGGCTTCACGATGCCGGAGATCGTCTTGAACAGCGTGGTCTTGCCGGCGCCATTGGGCCCGACGATCGCAACGAACTGGCCCGCGCCGACATTGATCGACACGTCGTTCAGGACGGGCTTGGCCGAATAGCCCGCGCTCAATCCCTCAATTCGCAGCATGGCCCACCCACTTCTTGCCGAGATAGGCCTCGATCACACGGCTGTCGCGCGTCACGACCTCCGGCAGGCCCTCGGTGATGACGGCGCCGTGGTCGAGCACGAGGAAGCTGTCGACCAGCCGGACCATCGCCTGCATGGTGTGCTCGATGATGGCGATGGTCATGCCGTCGCGTGCGAGCTGCTGGATCACGGCGACGACCTCGTCTGCCTCTCCGTGGCCGAGGCCCGCGAGCGTCTCGTCAAGCAGCAGGATGCGCGGTTGGCCGGCGATCGCGCGCGCCAGCTCCATCAGGCGTAATTCCTTGGTCGAGAGCTCGCCGGCGACACGATCCGCCACCGCGGAGAGCCCGACACGAGCGACCGCGTCGGCGGCCAGCTTGCGCGCCTCCTCGTCGGAGCGGGCGCGGACATAGGCGCCGACCACGACATTGTCGAGGATCGACATGCGCAAGAACGGACGCATGACCTGGAAGGTGCGGCCAATGCCGGCCTCGCAGATCACGTGCGGCCGCTGCCCGGACATGTTGCGGCCGTCGATCAGAACCTCGCCCTGGCTCGGCTTCAGGAAGCCGTTGAGCAGATTGAACAGCGTGGTCTTGCCCGCCCCGTTGGGTCCGATGATGCCGAGGATCTCGTTCTTGTGCAGCTTGAAGCTGACGTCCTGCACGGCCTTGAGGCCGCCGAAGGAGCGCGAGAGGTTGCGGACCTCGAGCACGACTTCGCCGGTGGCTGCACGTTGTCGCGCGGCGGGCTTCAGCGCCGTGACGTTGGCGGTCGATGCTTCGGGGACGCCGCCGCCGACCGACTTCGGCGCGAGCCGTTTGCGCATGAGATCGCGCAATTTCCAGAACAGACCTTCGGGCGCCAACAGGATGACGCAGACGATGGCAAGGCCGAAGATGACGCCCTGGATGCCGGGGATACGCGCGCCGGCCTCGGCGTGCAGGATCTCGGCGAGCGGGATCAGGATCACCGAGCCGATGACCGGGCCCCAGACGGTGCCGACGCCGCCGAACATCGCAACCGTCAGTGCCTGCGCCGAGACCAGCATGCCGAACACCGATGCCGGGGTCACGACCAGCAGCACCTGCGCGTAGAACCCGCCGATGGCGGCGGCGATTGCCCCGCTCAGCGTGATGGCGCGCAGCTTCCAGGCCAGCGTGTTGATCCCGGCCGCTTCAGCCGCGGCCTCGTTCTGCTTGATCGCGAGCAGCGCCATGCCAAAGCGCGAGCGCTCGATCATTTGCGTCAGCACGATGGTGGCCAACATGATGGCGAGCCCCAGCAGCGTATAGATGTGGGGATCGGAGAACTGCATAAAGGCGATCGGCGCATCGCGCTTGATCGGGAGCGTCACCTCCTGAAAGCCGAGCCACTCGAACACGTAGAGAATGGCGAGCGGGTAGGCGAGCATCGCAAGGGCGAAGTAGTGGCCCTGCAGGCGAAAGGTCGGAAATCCGATCAGGAGGCCGGCGATGCCGCCGAGCAGGGCGGCGACCGGGATCAGCAGCCAGGGCGAGATGTTGAAATAGATCTGCCCGAGCGCGGTGGCATAGGCGCCGATGCCGAAGAAAGCGGCGTGGCCGAACGAGATCAGCCCGGTATAGCCGCTGAGCAGATTCCAGGACAGCCCGAACACCGCCCACACCGGCACCAGCGTCAGGATGAGCTGGTAGTAGGAGTTGGTGACGCCGAGCGAGATCCCGGCATAGGCGAGCGTGAAGAGCAGGGGAGGAAGAAAGGATCGTATCCGGAGCATGGTCACGTCCTCTCGACCATGCGCCCGAAGAAACCTTGCGGGCGGAAGAAGATGATGAGGAGAAAGACCGCGAAGATCGCGGCGTTCTGCAACTGCGTCGGCAGGATCAGCGTCGACATCTGCTGGACGAGGCCGATCGTCATGCCGCCCCAGAACGCGCCGATGATGCTGCCCATGCCGCCGAGCACGACGCCGGCATACATGACGATGACGTATTCGAGGCCGACGAAAGGATGGAACGGATAGTTGGTGGCGAGCAGGCCGCCGGCGATTGCGGTGATGCCGCAGCCGAGCGCGAAGGCGGTGCGGTGCGCGCGGTCGACGTCGATGCCCATATAGGTCGCTGCGGTCGGATTATCCGCGGCGGCGCGGAGCGACTTGCCGATCCGCGTCCGCGTGATCAGCAGCGCGAGGAGAATCATGATCGCCAGCGAAACGACCGCATCGATGCTGCGCGCCTTGTTGAGGAACACGCTCATGTCGAAGAAGGGACCGAGCTCCCAGGCCGAGCTCGACAGCGGCGTGCGGATCGAGGCCAGCACCGAGCCGAACACGATGAGGCCGCCGTTCTGCAGGATCAGCGCGATGCCGAGCGTGAGGATGAGCTGCGCGTAATGGCCTTCGCCCTCGAGCGAGGCGGTGCGCGTCCCTGATACGTGCGAGATCAGCGCGAGATGGACGAAATAGCCGAACACGGCGAGCACGGGCCCGGCCAGCAGGATGGCGACGAACGGTCCGACCGTATTGCCGAACAGCGCCTGGATGCCGGCGGCGGTGAAGAGATAGAAGGCGGTGTACATGCCGAGCATCATGAAATCGCCATGGGCGAAGTTGATGACGCGCATGACGCCGAAGATCAGGCCGAGCCCGACGCACATCAGGCCGTAGACGGCGCCGATCAGCAGGCCCGCGGCGAGCGCTTGAAAGAATCCTTCCATCAGCCCTGCCTCCGCATGGCGCTGGCTTGCCGACGATCATGCGCCGGTGGCGCTGCTAGGCTGGTCTCCCGGTCGACCATGTTTCCCCCGTACACTTTGGCATTTCTTATGATGCCGATCGTAAAACTCGTTCCGGCGCGTCCAGACGGCATTGTGCTGCGATGACAGCGGCATCGCCGTGCTGTTCGCAATCGTCGATGAGTTGCTCGAGCCGATGCGCGCGGTCCTTGCCGAGGACATGGCCGGCGGCGGCGCGGAAGCGCGTGCGAATGTCTGAGGGCGTTGCGGCGATGACGTCGGGCAAAGCGTGCCGGATCGTCCGGCCGCCCCGCAGATGCACGGTCACATCCGCGCCCTGCTTACCCGGGAAGGCGGCGGTGAAGCCGGTATCGGCTCGAAGGTCCGTCACCGAAACCAGGCGGATAATGTCGGCATCGTCGAGCCCGGCATAATTCTCTTCCTCGATCTCGCCGCGCACCAGGGTGGCCGCGACACTGAACGGGATGCTCATCTTGGCCTGGAGGGCGTTGCGATAGGGCCCTGCGGACTCGCAACCCGGATAGCGAACAGCGGCATCCGGCGCGCGAATGACGACCCGCTCGATGTCGTCGGCACTGACGAGCTCGTGCGAGACTCGGAGCGCGGCCTGTACCGCGGTCTGCGCGAAATTGCAGGCGGGCACCGGCTTGTTGTAGACCGCCATGATCTCGCATTCGCCATCGGGGAACAGCGCGATGCTGCCGGGCGCTGCCTGGCGCCGATAGGCGGCGAACAGGCCGGCTTCGCCCTCGAGGATCGTTTCGGAGCCGAAGGCGCCGGCCGCTGCAAGACCGATGGCCTTGATCGCGTTGCTGGCGGCGAAGCCCGGATGGAAATACATGTCCGAGCCGCCGGCATGCGGCCATTCGTTGAGGCCGCTGGACGTATTGGCCGCAATCGCGATGGCACTGGTCGCGGCATCTTCGGACAGGCCGAGCGCGAAGCTTCCCGCGAGCGCCGCGCCCGGCGGCGCCACCAGGCCCGTCGGGCGATAGAGCCGCGCAAGGTCGGAGGTCAGCAGCGCGCGGCCGATCCGCGCGCCGGTCTCGTAGCCGATGATGGCAGAAGCGAGCAGCCTCGCGCCGTGCAGCGGCGTCTGCTCCGACAGCGCGAGGAGAGTTGGCCAGATCACGACGCCATGGTGTGCGATGCTGGCCGCATGCATGTCTTCGCGGACGAGGCCATGTCCCATCACGGCATTCGCGAAGGCGGCGTCGGCCGGCGAGGAAAGTTGCGCGGTCCCGATGATCGTCGCGCTGCCGCCGCTTTGCGCGATCGCAACCGCCTGGCGACTCCAGGGATGATGGCCGGCCTCGAACGCGCAGGAGAGGAAGTCGAGCAGGCAGAGTTTTGCCTTGGCGACGACGTCGGGCCCGAAGTCTCCGAGATCCAGCGCAAGCACGCTCCGCGCCATCTGGCGCGCGAGCGATACCTTGCCGGATCCGGTCGGGCCGATCGTCATCGCAATCGCTCTCCCTGAAGGTGTGCGCGATCAGCCGCGCATCTCGACCCCGGCCCACTCCTCGAGCACTTTGGCGATCGAGGTGAAGTCGGACGCGGCGCCGTACTTGGCGTTGGTGATCGCAAGCATCTGCCGTACCACCGCGCCGCAGACCATCGGCACCCCCATCGCCTCGGCTTCGTCGACGCACAGGCGGACATCCTTGTAGGAAAGGCCGGTGGCGAATCCGAAATCGAACGTGCCGGGCAGGACCGCGCGGGGGAATTTGTCCTCGGAGGCGCTGTTGCGGCCGCTGCTGGCGTTGATGATGTCGATCAGCACTTTTGCGTTGACGCCGCCCTTGACGCCCATCGCGACGGCTTCCGAGGTGATGACAAGCGCTGCTGCCGCCATCAGATTGTTGGCGAGCTTGGCGGTCTGCGCCACGCCGGGCTTGTCGCCGGTGTAAAACAGCTTGCCGAAGTTCTTCAGGATCGGCTGGACGGTCTCGTAGGTCGCCTGCGGGCAGGACACCATCACCGCCAGCGTGCCGTTGACGGCGCCCTTGATGCCGCCGCTGACGGGCGCATCGACCAGCGTCATGCCCTTGGCCTTCAGGCCTTCCGCAACGAGCTTCGCCGCGCCGGGGCCTGAGGTCGACAGATCAATCACGATCTTGGCGCGGTTGCCGCTGCTGATGCCGTCCTGGCCGAGCGTGACGGCCTTGACGATGTCGGGCGTCGGCAGGCTCACGAGCACGATGTCGGCGCGCGAGGCGACGTCTGCCGGAGATTTGCCGGCTTCAGCGCCGCGCTTGACCAGCGGCTGGGTCGCATCAGCCTGCGTGTCATAGACGACGAGCGAATAGCCCGCGTCGATCAATCGCCCCGCCATGGGGCCACCCATGCGGCCCGTGCCGATTACGCCGAGGATCTCTCCCGCCATCGTCTACTCCCTGTCGCGCGATCCCGTGACGGGCGCGCCTTCTTGATCTCGTTGGTCAAACGCTTTCGCCGGCCGGCCACTCGGCCGCCGTCGTCGTGGCAGCGGGATCCCGCGCCAACGGCCGGGATTGTTATGATTGTCAGACAAGCTGTCAAGCATAACATTTAGGGTCGACAGTTTGCCGCGGATCGTCATATGGTCCGGGAAAACGAGGAAGACGCCCCGCGTGCCGCAAGCCCCAATTCCGAGTGTGAGCAAGACGCTCGCTGATTTCGTTGCGTCCTCGTCATGGGCGGACGTGGAGGCGCAGAGCCACGAGGCGCGGCGATCGATCCTCAATTTCTTCGCGACCGCGCTCGGCTCCGCACGCGATCCAGTGGTCATTGCTGCGATGCGCACCTTGTCGCCGTTCAGCGGCGCCGCGACATCGACAATCATCGGCCATGCGGAGCCGATGGATGCGCTGTGCGCCTCGTTTCTCAATGCGATCTCGGCCAATCTGCTCGACTTCGACGATACGCATCCCGAGACGATCATTCATCCCGCAGCGCCGGTCGCTGCGCCGATATTGGCGCTCGCGGAGGCGCGCAAGCTGTCGGGGCGGGAGGTGCTGACGGCATTCATCCTCGGCGTCGATGTCGAATGCCGGATCGGCAACGCGGTCTCGCCGCGCCATTACGCGCGTGGCTGGCACATCACCTCGACCTGCGGAATCTTTGGCGCGGCAGCGGCGTGCGCGAAGTTGTTGGAGCTGCCGGCGGAAGGGATTGCGAACGCCATCGGGATCGCGGCGAGCCAGTCGGCCGGCAATGTCGAGAACCTGCCGAGCGCTGCCAAGAATGTCAGCGTGGGCAACGCTGCGCGCAACGGCTTGTTCGCCGCGCTGCTTGCGCAACAGGGCTACGAGGCGGCGCCGTGCGCCATCGAGGGACCGCTCGGCTGGGCCCGCACCATGGGCGACCAGCCCGATCTTGCCCGTCTGCTCGACGGTCTCGGCAGGAGCTGGGAGATCGCGAAGAACACCTACAAGCCCTATCCCGCCGGCATCGTGTTCCATTCGGTCATCGATGCCTGCCTGCTGTTGCGCGAACGGATTGGCCGGCGAACCGATCAGATCGAGTCGGTGGCCGTGCAGGGTTCGGCGCTGCTGCTTGCGCGTGGCGATCGCCCCGTCAACAACGAGCGCGATGCGCGCGTCAGCATCCATCATTGCGTGGCGTGCGGGCTGCTGCTCGGTGCGGCCGGCGTGACCGAGTTCGCGCAAGAGACCGTGGTCCGGCCCGATATCGCGAAGGTGCGGCAGAAGGTGAGAGCAGAGCTTGATGCCCAGATGCCGGATGGTGCTGCGCGCGTCACCTTGCGCCTGTCGTCCGGCGAGGTTCTCACCGAGACCGTGATGTCTCCGCGCGGCAGCCAGGCTGCGCCACTGTCGGATCGCGACATCGAAGAGAAGCTTCGCGAGGGCGTGCGGACCGGTCGAAGTGACTGGGATGCGGATAGCGTGATCTACGCGGTCGGGCGGATCGATGCAGTCGATGACGTCGGAAAACTCCTGCAATCGCTGCGGCCGCCCTCGGCGTTGCGCCAGACAACTTCCAACTAGAATCTCTCAAGACCGGAAAGGGACGATCATGAGCAAGACCGAACTGTTCGAAAAGGGCCTCAAGGTTCGCAAGGAGGTGCTCGGCGAGGATTACGTCAACAAGTCGATCGCAGGCGCCGACGAGTTCACGCGCACGATGGCGGAGTGGTCCACCGAGTTCTGCTGGGGTGCCTTGTGGACGCGGCCCGGCGTCGACCGGCGCACGCGCTCGATCGTCAATCTGGCGATGCTCGGCGCGCTGAATCGACCGCACGAGCTGAAGCTGCACGTGAAGGGCGCACTGAAGAACGGGCTGACCAAGGAGGAGATCAAGGAGATCCTGCTTCAGGTCGCCGTCTATTGCGGCGTTCCCGCCGGCATCGACGCCTTCCGCAATGCGCGCGAGGCTTTCAACGAGGTCGATGCGGCCGGTTCTTGAGCGCGGGTGTCCGATGGCTGACCCGGAATACGAGCTCTTTGCCATCCGCTACGCGACGCGGGATGCGCAGCGGAGCGAGCACTTCATCGGCGGCGACCCGCATGACGGGCCGATGCCGATGGATTATTTCATGTGGCTGGCAAGGGGAGGCGGGCGCACCCTTGTCATCGACACCGGGTTCAATGCCGACATCGCAAAGCAGCGCAGGCGGACATTCCTGCGCTGCCCGGTGGAGACGCTCCGCGCGTTCGATGTCGACGTCACTGATGTCAAAGATGTGATCCTCACGCATCTGCACTATGACCACGCCGGCAATTTCGACCGGTTTCCGAATGCGCGGTTTCATCTCCAGGAGCGCGAGCTCGCCTACGCCACCGGGCGCTACATGCAATATCCGAGACTGTCGCATTCGTTCGAAGTCGAGGACGTCTGCGGGATCGTGCGGCTGAACTATGCGCGCCGGGTGCTGTTCTACGACGGCGACGCCGAGATTGCGCCCGGACTGACGGTGCATGCGGCGGGTGGGCATTCCGCCGGTCTTCAGTTCGTCCGCGTCAACACGCGCCGTGGCCCTGTCGTGCTCGCCTCCGACGTCAGCCATTTCTACGAGAACATGACCAGCGAACGGCCGTTCACGACGGCGTTTCATGTCGGCGACATGCTGGTGGGTTTTGACAAGCTCCGCGCTGCGGCGCCGGACGTGGACCACATCGTTCCCGGGCATGATCCACTGGTCATGAAGCTCTATCCGGCGCCGACCCCTGATCTGAATGGTATTGCCGTTCGCCTCGACGTGCCGCCGGCCGGAGCCGCTCGTTCTTAGGGGCGTTGAGCGGTACCCAAAAAAGCTGCGGAAGCGCTGCACAAAAGGCGTTGGTGCCGCCGCTTACCTCAGACCCAGCCGCCATCGACGATGTAGTGCTGAGCTGTGCAGGCGGAGGCCTCGTCGGAGGCGAGGAAGACGGTGAACTTCGCGACCTCGTCGGGCATGAGCTTGCGTTTCAGGCATTGCCGTTGCATCAGCTCGACTTCGCCCTGAGGCGTCATCCATTTCTCGAGCTGGCGCTCAGTCATGATCCATCCCGGCGCGATCGCGTTCACGCGGATATTGTAGGGACCGTAGTCGCGCGCCAGAGAGCGTGTGAGACCGATCACGCCTGATTTGCTGGCGGTGTAGGCGGCCATGCCGCCTTGTCCGGCGATCCAGGACACGGAGCCGAAGTTGATGATAGCGCCGGCGTTCGCCGCCTTCATGTCCGGCAACACGGCCTGCGCTGCAAAGAACTGGTGCTTCAGGTTCACCGCGATGCGGTCGTCCCAATACTCCGGCGTCATCTCCTCGGTCCTGTGCCGTTCGTCATGGGCGGCATTGTTGACGAGGATGCTGATCGCCCCGTGCACGTTGCGCGCCTCCGCGACGCCGGTGCGTAACGCGGCGATATCGGTCACGTCGACGCGCATGAAATGCGCGCTGAGACCTTGATCCGATAGCTCGCGCTCCAGGTGCTGCCCATCCTCGGCCTTGATGTCGAAGAACACGACATTGGATTTCTGCTGCGCAAAGCGCCGCACGATCGCAGCGCCAATTCCCGACGCGCCGCCGGTGACGAGAACGACCTTGCCGGTGAGGTCGGAATAAACGGCGGCCATGGGGACCTCTCGATTTGCATTGCGGACGGTGTGACGCGCTCCCAACCCCCTCGCAAACCTTAACCAGTTCCCGGGTGAGGTGCATAGATCAGAATTTTAGTTGCGTACCTCAAAAACTGAAGGCAGGATTGCACCCAACGAATAAGAACCTGTTGGGAGGATTGTGATGAGACTGCTCAGGAAGCTGGGACTCGCCACTGCCGCATGCCTGCTTTGGGCCAGCACCGCCGCAGCCGACACGACGGTGAAATGGCTGCACATCGAGGCCAATCCGGCCCAGGTGAAGATCTGGGAGGAGGTTGCGAGGGCCTATGAGGCGTCGCATCCCGGCGTCAAGGTCGAGATGCAATTCCTCGAGAACGAGGCTTACAAAGCCAAGCTGCCGACCATCCTGCAATCCAAGGACCGGCCCAACATCATCTACAGCTGGGCCGGCGGCGTCCTGAAGACGCAGATCGAAGCCGGCGTGCTCGACGACATCACCGATCAGGTGAAGGGTTACAGCGACAGCCTGACGCCGGCAGCGCTCGCCGCCTTCACAGCCAACGGTCGCGTCTATGGTCTTCCGACCGCGCTGTCCCAGGTCGGCTTCCTCTGCAACAAGGAGCTGATGGCCAAGGCGAAGGTCGACCCCGCAGGGATCAAGAGCTGGGACGATCTGCTTGCCGCCGTGAAAACGTTGAAAGCCGCCGGCGTGACCCCGATCGTGGTCGGCGGCGCCGACAAATGGCCGCTGCACTTCTATTGGACCCATCTTGCGGTACGTATCGGCGGCAAGCCGGCGTTCGATGCGGCGCTGCGCGGCGAGGACGGCGGCTTCGCCGGGGAGACGTTCCAGAAATCCGGCGAGTTGTTCAAGCAACTCGTCGATCTCCAGCCGTTCCAGAATGGCTTCCTCGGCTTCAAGAATCCGCAGGCCGTTGGCTATTTCGGCGACGGCAAGGCGGCGATGACGCTTGCGATCAGCACCGTCTATCATTTGCAGCGTGCTCTGGCCGCCGACAAAGTCGGATTGAGCGAAGACAAGATCTGCTGGTTCGACTTCCCGGTCGTGGCCGGCGGCAAGGGCGCGCCGACGGATACGCTTGGCGGCATCACCGGCTGGCTGATTACCAAGGGCTCGCCGAAAGAAGCCGTCGATTTCCTGAAATACTTCGTCTCGAAGGACGTGCAGACGCGGCTTGCGGCGGGCAACTTCATCATCCCGGTGGTGCAGGGCGCGGAGGTCGGCCTCAACAACGCCTTCATGAAGCTGATCGCGGCCAATCTGGCGAGGTCGAATTACCACCAGAACTTCTATGACCAGAGCCTCGGTCCGTCGGTCGGTCGCGTCGTCAACGACGTCACCGCGGAGATCGCCGGCGGCAGCATGAGCCCGCAGGACGCTGCGAAAGCGATTGAAGCGGCGTGGAAGCAGGGCAACTGACGGTGGCGCGGCGGCTCGCGATCATGTCGGCGATGGGCGTTACCGGTGAGACGGCCCCGCAGGCGCTGCGCGGCCCGAGCTGGGACGGCCGCTTCACTGTCCTGATCCTGTTCCTGCCGCCAGCGCTACTGCTGTTCACGCTGTTCGTGGTGCTGCCGATCGGCGAGGCGGCCTGGTACTCGGCTTTCAACTGGAACGGGTTTGGCAGGCCGACCAACTGGATTGGCTTCGACAATTACCGTTTCGTGCTGGAGACGCGTGCTTTCTGGCTCGCGCTGCGCAATAACGGGCTGATCATCGCTGTTTCGCTCGCCATCCAGCTGCCGCTTGCGCTCACGCTGGCCTTGATGCTCGCCGAACGCTTTCGCGGGGCGGTGGCCCTGCGCATGCTGTTCTTCATGCCCTATATCCTGGCCGAGATCGCGACCGGGCTGATCTTCAGCTTCGTCTATGACGGCGACTACGGCCTTGTCGCCTCGATCTGGCGCAGCTTCGGCGCCGAGCCCCCGCATCTGCTGGCCTCGACCGACACGGCGATGCTGGCCGTGCTGATCGTCATCGTCTGGAAGTACTTCGGCTTCCACATGATGCTGTTCATCGCGGCGCTCCAGAGCCTCGACAAGAGCCTGATCGAGGCCGCGCGCATTGACGGGGCGACGCGATCGCAAGCCCTGCGACATGTGGTCATCCCCTTGCTCTATCCGACGATCCGGCTCTCCGTGTTCTTCGCCATCGTCGGCTCGCTGCAGCTGTTCGACCTCGTGATGCCACTGACGCGCGGTGGGCCTGCGGACTCCTCGAACACGATGGTGAGCTTCCTCTACAACAACGGCATCTCCCGCATGCGGGTCGGTTATGGCAGTGCCATCGGCGTCATTCTGTTCATGATCTGCGTGACCTTTGCCTTCACGTACAAGCGATGGTTCATGCGCGATGAGTAACGCCGAGACCAGCCGCGCGCCGCTCGATCCCGCCGTGCTGTTCAAGGCGGCGTTCCTCACCGCGGTTGCCATCTTCGTGCTGGTGCCGCTGCTCGCGACCCTGCTCGGCGGCTTCAAATCGCTCGGTGAATTGCGGGTGAACCCGTTCGGCCTGCCGCAGCACTGGGAATGGAAGAACTATGCCGATATCCTGTTCTCGGGGCGCTACTGGCAGCTCTTGCGCAACTCGCTGATCATCTCGACCCTCACGGTGGTCCTGACCCTGATCGTCGCCTCGATGGCGGCGTTCACCTTCGCCCATGTCAGGTTCTACGGCAGCTCGATGCTGCTGAGCTACCTGACGCTCGGCCTGCTGTTTCCGGCCGCGACCGCGGTGCTGCCGCTCTTCATCAAAGTGCGCGATCTCGGGCTGCTCGATACCTATTTCGGTGTGGCTCTGCCGCAGGTGGCCTTTAGCCTTGCGATGAGCGTGCTGCTGCTGCGCCGCTTCTTCAAGGACATCCCCTACGAACTGCTGGAGGCCGCGCTGGTCGACGGCTGCAGCTACATAAAATTCTTCCGCTACGTGACGCTGCCGTTGTCGCGACCGATCCTGGCGACCGTCGGTACCATCACTTTCGTCAACAGCTGGAACGCCTATCTGTTGCCGCTGGTGATGCTCAACACCGATTCGCTCTATCCCTGGCCGCTGGGTATCATGATCTATCAGGGCGAGTATTCGTCCGAGTGGCACCTGATCCTGGCCTTCATCACGCTGACCATCCTGCCGACTATCGTTCTCTTTCTTCTGGCGCAGAAACACATCGTCGCCGGCCTCACCGCAGGCGCGGTCAAGGGATGAGCGTACTTCACGGAGATCACAATGAGAAAAGTCGGCATTGGAGTCATCGGCTGCGGCAATATCAGCACGGCCTATCTGAAGGCGGCTCAGCGCTTTCCAGTCATGGAAATCAAGGCGCTTGCCGATATGCGCAGCGATGCGGCGGAGCGGCAGGGCGCCGCCTTCGGGCTGCCGGCGATGCGGGTCGACCAACTGCTCAAACGCGATGACGTCGAGATTATCATCAATCTCACGGTGCCGCTCGCTCACACCGACGTCAGCCTCGCCGTGCTGAACGCCGGAAAGCACGTTCATTCCGAAAAGCCGCTCGGCATCAACGTCGCGGAAGCCCGCAAGGTGATGGATCTCGCCGCGCAGAAAAACCTTCGCGTCGGCTGCGCGCCCGATACGTTCCTTGGTGGTGGGCACCAGACCGCGCGCAAGCTGATCGACGACGGCGCGATCGGCACGCCGGTCGCGGGCAGCGTCTTCTTCGGCTGTCCTGGCCACGAGCGCTGGCATCCGGCGCCCGGTTTCTACTATCTGCGCGGCGGCGGGCCGATGCTCGACATGGGCCCGTACTACATCACCAATCTCGTGCAGCTGCTCGGCCCGGTCGCGAGCGTGATGGGCTCGACCGCGCGCCCGAAAGCCGAGCGGCTGGTCACCAGCCAGCCGCTGAACGGCACGCTGATCCCGGTCGAGGTGCCGACCCATGTCGCCGGCACGCTCGAATTCGAGAGCGGCGCGGTCGTCTCGATCGCGATGAGCTTCGATGTTCCGAAGCATCGGCACGTGCCGATCGAGATCTATGGCGACAAGGGCAGCATGCTGGTGCCGGACCCGAACCGCTTCGGCGGTGAGGTACAAGTCGCAAAGACTGGCGGCGAATGGGAGCCGGTGCCGTTGACACACGGTCATGTCGACGGCGAGTTCCGCTCCATCGGGGTCGCCGACATGGCCGCCGCGATTCTGAACGACCGGCCGCACCGCGCCAGCGGCGCGCTCGCGTTTCACGTGCTCGAGGTGATGGAGGCGTTCCAGACCTCCGCCGAAGAAGGACGGCGCGTCAAGATCGGGAGCACCGTCGAGCGGCCGGCGGCGCTGCCGGCCGGACATGAAACCGGACAGATCGACTGAGGGAATGACCATGCGCAAGGCAATGATTGTATGGGGCGGCTGGCCGGGACACGATCCCGATCTCTGTGCCTCGATGATCCGCGGCTGGCTCAAGGCGGAAGGTTTTGAGGTCCGGATCGAGACGACGACAGAAGCATTCGGCGATCCGGCGATCCATGATCTGTCACTGATCATCCCGATCTACACGATGTCGAAGATCGAGAAAGCGGAAGCGCTCAATCTCTGCGCGGCCGTGCGGAGCGGCGTCGGACTCGCCGGCCATCATGGCGGCATGGGCGATGCGTTCCGTGATTCCGTCGACTACCAGTTCCTGTGCGGCGGGCAGTGGGTCGCGCACCCCGGCAATATCATCGACTACAAGGTCGACTTGACGAAGCCGGATGACCCCATCATGAAGGGGCTGAAGAGCTTCGAGCATCGTTCCGAGCAGTATTACATGCATGTCGACCCCGCCAACGAGGTGTTGGCGACAACGACCTTCACCGGCGAGCACGCGCCCTGGATCGAGGGCGTGGTGATGCCCGTGGTCTGGAAGAAGCGCTACGGCGCGGGCAGGGTGTTCTATTCCTCGCTCGGCCACCGCGCTTACGAGCTCGACGTACCGGAGATCCGAACGTTGATGATCCGCGGCATGCTGTGGGCGGCGCGCGAATGACGGCGACGCAGCCGGTGGTTCGCGCCACGCTTGAGGACGTCGCGCGTGCCGCGGGCGTTTCGCTCGCAACCGTTGACCGGGTCGTCAACCGGCGCGAAGGCGTGCGTGCCAAGACCGTCGCCCGCGTCGAAGCTGCGGTTGCAAAACTCGGCTATCGTGCCGACGTCGCGGCCGCGCGGCTCGCCCGTGGGCAGACGTTCCGCTTCGCCTTCGTGCTGCCGAGCGGTAGCAACAGCTTCATGACCAACCTGGCCGAGCAGGTCCAGCGCACCGCGGAATGGCTCGCCGGCCACCGCGGATTCATCGATATCCTCCATGTCGACGTGTTCGATCCGGATGTGCTCGCCCCGGTGCTGGAAAACCTGTCGCCGGTCTATCAGGGCGTCGCCGTCATCGCGCTCGACCATCCCAGAGTGCGCGCCGCGATCGACGAGCTCGCCGCGCGCGGGGTCGCTGTGGTGACCCTGGTGTCGGACGCGCCGAGCTCGCGGCGACTGCATTATGTCGGTATCGACAACCCGGCCGCGGGACGAACCGCGGCAACGCTGATGGGACGTTTTCTCGCAGGCGGCGAGGGGAAGGTTGCCGTGATCGCGGGATCGCTGTCGTTGCGCGATCACACCGAGCGGCAGTTCGGCTTCCACCAGATCCTGTCCAGCGAGTATCCGAACCTGCGCGGGATACCGGTGATCGAGGGGCGCGACGACAGCGAGCGCACGCGGGAGCTCACTGCCGCCCTGCTGGCGCGCCACGCCGATCTCCGCGGCATATACTGCTGTGGCGCCGGAAACCGCGGCATTGCCGATGCGCTCGAGGCCTCGGGCCGCGCCCGCGAGGTGGTCTGGATCACCCATGAGCTGACCCAGTATACGCGGCGTTTCCTGGTCCGCGGCACGCTCGATGCCATCATCAACCAGGATCCCGGCCATGAGGCGCGGTCCGCGGCGCGAGTTCTGCTCGCGCATTGTTCGGGGGAACCCATCAGCCCCGACCAGGAGCGCATCCGGATCGACATTTTTCTGCGGGACAATCTGCCGTAACGCTCGCGCGCCGTCTTCAACGGTCCATCAGAATTTCGCTGCCATTGCGGCGAGGCGTTGATGGGCTCTTTCACGGGCGGCCTCGATGGGTGGTCGCGGTCCGGTGGTCGGCCCGATCGGCACGAAACGGACATTGCTGATACCGACAAAGCGCAAAATTTCCCGCAGGTAAGGCGTTGCCATGTCGATGCGCCCGCGGTTCATTCCGGTGGCGAAATCGCTGCCGCTGGCGAGGATCACCGTGGTCGGCCGGTCCTTCAGCAGGGGGATATATCCCAGGGACGGGTCGAACCGAAAGGTGAGACCGGGCTGGACGATGACATCGAACCATTGCTTGAGCTTATAGGGAATGCTGAAGTTCCACATCGGCGTCGAGATCAGCACCCGATCGGCGAGCGCAAAGCGCAGAGCGATCCGCTCGGCTTCGGCAAAACTGTCGCGCTGCGCATCGTTGAAAGCCTGCGCTTTCATGCGCGCATATTTGGCCTCGACGATGGGACCAGAAAATTCCGGCAGCCGTTCGCGCCAGAGATCGACAACGTCGATGTCCCAGTCAGGTCGCGCCTGACGAAACCCCTCGAGGAAGACGCGCGCGCCGGCGCTCGACTCGGAATCGGTGCGGGGTGAGCAGGACAGGTGCAGGAGCTTTGCCACCGCTCATCCCAGCGCTCTGATGACCGCGTCGGCCTTGGTGACGACGGCGACGTTCTGCATGGCGAAGTTGATCGATGCGGCGTGCCAGTCGGCATTCATGGTCGAGCAGCAGTCCTCGGGGACGATCATGAAATAGCCCTTGTCGGCACCGGTCCGCGCGGTGTGCTCGATCGACATGTTGGTCCAGGCGCCGGTGTTGATGATCATGTCGCGGCCGGTGGCTTTCAGGATCGTCTCCAGCCGCGTGCCTTCCCAGGCGCTCATCCGCATCTTCTCGACGACGAAATCGCCGGGCCGCGGCTCCAGGCCCGAGACCGGGGAGGCGCCCCAGCTTCCGCGCACCATGGCCTTGCTGTCGACGAGGCCTTCGAAGAGCGGCGCATTCAGCGTCACCCCGGGCGCGCCGGGCTCGACCACGAACCAGACATGGATGATGGCGACGCCGCGCGCCCGCGCGGTTTCCGCGAGGCGACGGACATTCTCGACGACATGCTGCTGTTTCGCATGAACCGGCGCACCTGACTCGGCGAATGCGCCGCCCTCCATGATCACGTCGTTCTGGAGATCCTGGATGATCATGGCACAGCGTCGCGGGTCGAGCTGCATCTCGCCGTCGGCGACGATCGGGGCTGCTGGCGCGGAGCCGTTGGCCGCGCCGCTGCCACTCCGCCGCCCGCTCATATAGGGCTCATGACGTGGGCCGACCTTGGTCGGAATCGCACAGACCGAATGCGTCGAGGTGAGATAGAGGGTGCGGAAATCCGACCCGCCCCAGGTGAGGTTGGCGACCAGTTCAGGCACGCGGAGCTTGCCGAGCAGCTCGCCGCCCGGCGAATAGACCCAGACCCCGCCGGGCGCGGTGACCCAGACATTGCCGTGCTGGTCGCACTTCATGCCGTCGGGCAAGCCAGGCTCGAGCTCGGAGCGGATGCCGCTTGCGAACACGCGCGCGCTCGACAGCGAGCCGTCGCCGCTGACGTCGAAGACGCGGATCAGCGCCTGCACGGTATCGTTGACATAGAGCAGTTTTTCGTCGGGCGAGAAGCATAGCCCGTTTGGCTGGTCGAACAGATTGCGATCGACCACGAGCTTCGGCTCGCCGCCTGGCACGATCCGATAGACACCCTGGAAACCGAGCTGGCGCGGCCGCTCGACACCATAGACCGGCATGCGGCCATACCAGGGGTCAGAGAAGTAGATCGCACCGGAGGAGTGCACGCAGACGTCGTTGGGACTGTTGAGCTCCTGTCCGGCGAAGTGCGAGGCGAGCACCTCGCGCCGTCCGTCTGGCCGCTCGCGGATCAGCGACGAGGTCGCGTGCTCGCAGACGATCAGATTGAGCTCGGCATCATAGGTCATGCCGTTGCACTTGTTCGAGGGGCGCTTGACCTCGGCGATGCCGTGCCGCGCATCCCAGCGCCGGCGCACGTCGCCCGGCATGTCCGAGAACAGGAGATATTGATCGACCGGATGCCAGATCGGCCCCTCCGTGAAGTCGAAGCCTGTGCCGACCTGCGCGACCGGCGCATAGGGGTCGATCAAGGTCTCGAATGCGCTTCGCAAGGTGACATGGGTCATCGGTCGATCCTTGAGGTGTCAGGCGGGGAACCAGTTGCGCGCCGGAAGCGACTGCACGATCGGTCCGGGGACCTGGTCGTGCAACCGTCCGACGACCATACCGCCTTCGATCTTGGCCGGCCTGTCGTGCACCGGCAGCAGATAGCGCGAATTGCTCAGGAGCTTCTTGATCGACGCTTTCTCGGCCCGCTTGCTGGTGCCGTGGTTGCCGGTGGTGCGTGGCTCCCAGTCGTGAATCTCGTGGAAGGGCGTGACGATCTGGTCGTTGAAGTCGTAGATCACGTCGCCGCAGATCGTCGCAATCCCGTCGGCGGTCTCGACGATGATGTTCATCGAGCCCTCGGTATGCGCATTGGCGGCATCGCAATAGACGCCGGGCATCAGCTCGACAGGACCTGTGATCTCGAGGTCGAGGAAGCGCAGCGCACTTTTCGTGTGCAGCCGGTCGATGAGATGCTTGATGTCGGGCGCCGGATATTGCGGATGCATCAATCCCGAGACGGAATATTCGAGCTCCTTCCGGTTGAGGACGACGGTCGTATTCATCGGGAACAGATCGTCCTTGCCGGCGTGGTCGATGTGCAGATGGGTGTGGCAGACGAAGCGAACGTCACCCATGCGCACGCCATGGCGCGCGAGCTGGTTCTCGATCATGTGCTCGTGGTATTGCAGGCCGCGCATCCCGAGCGTTTCCATGATCTGGTTGGAGCGGTAACCGGTATCGACCACGACCGGATATTTGCCGCCGAGGATCAGGAAGCCGAGGGTGAGGACGCGGCGTGTACGGCCGCAGTCGCGGCCGAGGACCAGAAAGCTCGATTCCAGCTCGATATCGCCGTAGTCCAGGATCTTGATCTCCAGCGCCATTCGTTTCCCTCCCTCATCTGTTTTCTTGTCTGTCAGAGCCGATAGACGCGCGCCGCGGTGTTTCGGAAGATCGCGTCCTGTTGCCCGGTGCCTAGCGGCGCAGCCGCCGCGCGAAACGCGTCGACGAGCTCGCGATAACTGGTCCACAATTTCTCGATCGGAAAGTTGGAGCCGAACAGGCAGCGTTCGGCGCCGAAGACCGCGACGGTGTCGGCGACCACAGCGGCGACATGAGCGGGATCGTTGCGATGGATGAAGGTGCCGAGCCCGGAGAGCTTTGAGACCACATTCGGGCAGGCGGCGAGCCGGGCCATTCCGGCGCGCCAGGCCGCGCGTCCCGCCGGCGAGAGATCTTCGAGCATGCCCGCATGCTGCAGGATGAAGGTCACCTTGGGGCAGGATTCGGCGAGCTGCGCGGCATCCGGCATCTGCGGTGTGAAGACCTGGAGATCGAAGCTCCAGCCGTAGTCGGCGAGATGCGCGATGTTGCGGCGGACCATGGGATCGAGGCAGAGGTCGGGCTTTGCCGCGAAGCGGTAGAGCGGGTTCTCGTGCCAGTGCAGCTGCATGCGCACGCCGCGCACCAGCGGATAGCGCTTCAGGCGATCGAGTTGCGGGCGCACGTCGTCGGCCGTGAAATTGGCATAGGCGACGATGGCGTGGGGCCAGCCGTGTTCGTCGGCCGTCGTCTGCACCCAGGCCGTCTCGTCCTCGAAGCGGTCGTTGGCCCAGTTGGTCTGGACATAGACGGAGCGGGTGACGCCGCTACCCTTGAGGTCGTCGAGATATTCCTGGATCGGATAGTCGCGCCTGATCGGCTCGTAGGGTCCGAAGATGCGGGGCTGCATGGGGCCGGTCAGCCAGGGCAGGTCGGCCTGCCGCCAGATATGATGATGCCCGTCGACAATGTCGGTCACGCAACTCTCCTTCGTCCCAGTGCCAGCACATGCGCGACGATCGACGCGCTCGATCCGCCGTCGACGAGATCATCGACGAAGCGCTCGATGGCGACGAGCGCTTCGGTCTGCGGGCGGAAACCCGGTCCCGTCGCGAGCGGCGTCAGCCAGCTCACGCGCCAGGCCCGCCGCGACAGTTTTGCCACGGCGTCGCGCAGCGCGTCGGGTTCGCCACGCTCTAGCCCGTCCGAGACGACCACCACGGCTGCTCCGCGCGCATAGCCGCCAAATCGAGGGACCGCGAGGAAGGCCTGCAGTGCGTCGCCGATACGGGTGCCGCCGTCCCAATCGCTGACGAGGTGTGCCGCCGCGTTCAGCGCTTGCTCGCGACGCTTGAGCCGCAACGGGCGGGTGACGCGGGTCAGCCGCGTGCCGAAGGTGAAGACCTCGACATTGGGCGCGGCCTGCACCAGCGCATGCGCGAGCTTCATGTTCTCCTCGGTGCGGCTCTTCATCGAGCCGGAGACGTCGATCAGCAGCAGGAACTTTCGCGGGCGCGGGCGGCGCTTCAGATGTCCGAGGCGCAAGATCTCGCCGTCGCTCCGCACGCTGTCGCGCAAGGTCCGGCGAAGGTCGGCAAATGGGCCGCGGCGGGCGCGCATGCGCCGGTGGCCGCGCCGCCGCGGCAGGCGCCGGGGGGCCTCGCGCGCCAGGCGCCGGAGCGCGTCGGTGGTGGAGAGCTGGGCGAAGCGGCGCTCGACCAGCGCTTCGGCGCGCGTCGCGGTGAGGCCGGATTCGTTGGCGTCGTCCGAGAGCAGCGGCTCCTCGTCGCCACGACCTTCCTCCTGGAGCCGGACAGTCTCGTCGTCCTCGCCGTCATCGGCATGTTCGATGGCTTCGCTGCCACGGAAGTGGAGATCGAACAGCCGGTCGAAGGTTGCACGGCGCTCGGGCGGCGGGGCGAGGGTCGCCAGTGCCGCCTGCCTGATATCCCGGAGGTCGCGCGGGCCGAGCAACTCGATCGCCGAGAGAAATGCGGTGGTCTGCTCCGGTGCGACCGCAAAGTTGTTGGCGCGCATCAGCGCGACGAAGGAGACGAACACGCGGGTAGCGCGCGGGAGTTGTGGCTCAGCGGTCATGCGGTCGCCTCCGCAAGCATCGCGTCGAGCCGGGGCGAGATGAAGTGCAGGTCCTCCTCGTCCTTCAGCGCCACGCCGATCGAGCGCTTGAACGCATCAGGCCAGCGCGCGCCGCCCTTGTTGAGGAGCGTCGCGGCCTCGGCCCAGTCGACGGCTTCGGCGATACCTGGCGCCTTGCTCAGTGGTTCGCGCCTGAGCTTGCTGACGGCCGCGACGACCGCCCGCGCGGTCGCCTCGGCGACGCTGGAGGCCCGCAGCATCACGATACGCGCCTCCCGTTCTTCCGTGGGATAGTCGATCCAGTGATAGACACAGCGGCGGCGCAAGGCTTCGTGCAGGTCGCGCGTCCGGTTCGAGGTGAGCACGACCACTGGCCGCTCGGCGGCGCGGACGGTGCCACGCTCGGGGATCGAGATCTGGAAGTCCGAAAGGAATTCGAGCAGGAACGCCTCGAACTCCTGGTCGGCGCGATCGATTTCATCGATCAGCAGCACGCTGGAGTCGGGTGCGCGGAGCGTCGCCAGCATCGGCCGCTCGATCAGAAACGTCTCGCCATAGATGTCGATGCTCTCGTCGCCGGCCTGGCGGATCGCGAGCATCTGGCGTGGATAGTTCCACTCGTAAAGCGCGGCTGACGCGTCGATGCCCTCGTAGCATTGCAGGCGGATGAGGCGGCGGCCGAGGACGGCGGCGATGGCTTTCGCGGCCTCGGTCTTGCCGACGCCGGGGGCGCCTTCGAGCAGGAGCGGCTTGCCGAGGGCAAGGCCGAGATAGGCCGCGGTCGCGAGCCCTTCGTCGGCGAGGTAATAGGCTGCCCGCAGCGCCTTCTCCAGCGCCTCGGGGCTGTCGATGCCGACGATGTTGCCGCGAACTGCCATGTCAGCCTCAGCGTCGCGCCTGTGGCCGCGCGCCGCCCTGGGTCCTGATCGCGCGCAGCACCTTTTCCGGCGTAATCGGCAGATCGTCGATGCGAACGCCGACGGCGTTGAAAATCGCATTCGCGACAGCGGGCAGCACGGGATTGGCGCACATTTCGCCCGGTCCTTTGGCGCCGAACGGGCCATCTGGCGCGGGGCGCTCCAGCACGGCGATATCGTGCGGGCAAATGTCGCCCGGGCCGGGCATCAGATATTCGACGAAGTCGCGGGGGCCGTGAACAGGGTCGGGATAGTGAGGCTCCGTCGTCTCGTAGAGCGCGTGGCTCACCCCCATCCAGGCACCACCTACGAGCTGCTGCTCGACCAGACGCGGATTGAGCGCGCGGCCGAGCTCGTAGGCGGAGTCCATGCGGACCATCGCGACTTCACCGGTCTCGTCGTCGACCTCGACCTCCGCCACGAGACAGGCATGGGCGTAGCATGTCGCCGGCGACATCTCGCCGGTTTCGGGGTCGACATTGGACAGGGGCACGAGGAATATGCCGCGGCCGGAAATGGTCTTGCCCTGCTTGAACTGGGCGGCGATGGCGACGTCCTTGGTCGAGATTGATCGATGTGGCGCACCCTTGACGTGGATGTTGCCGCGTCCGTCGGTTTCGAGATCGGCGGCGTTGACCTCGAGCTCCTCGGCGGCTGCCTCCATCATCACGCCGCGCGCCTCGCGGGCCGCCGCCATCACGGCATTGCCGACGCGGTGGGTACCGCGCGAGGCGAATGAGCCCATGCAATGCGGGCCGGTGTCGGAATCCGCGGTGTCGACATAGACGTCTTCTACGGGAACGCCCAGCGTCTCTGCGCAGATTTGCCGCGTCACCGACTTCATGCCCTGGCCGAGGTCGATCGACGACAGCGCCACCGTGAACTTGCCGCTCGGGTTGGAATGGACCAGTGCCTGGCTGGGATCGCCGCCGAGATTCATGCCGATGGGATAGTTGATCGACGCCATGCCGCGTCCGCGATGCCGGGTCATCTCAGCGCCTCCTGGTGCCGAACACGGAAGAGAAGCGGGTCGCGCCATGCGAGGGCGCGGCCGGCCGCGGTGGAGGCGGCGGCGGCGCAGGCGGCGGCGGCTCGCGCGGTGGTTCGCGGGTGACCGACGGAGGGAGCCGGTCATAGGTCGTGCGCTGCTGTGCCGGCGCGGCGGGGCGCGCGCGCGCATCCGTCGGTGTCGATGGAATGATAGCCCGGCTGCCGCCGCCGTCCTTGCGCGAGGAGGCGCGTTTGAACTCGTCACGGATCGGCCATTTGGCTTTTTCGGCGGCGACCTGGACGCATTCGATCAGTGCGGTGTTCTTGGCTTCGCGCCGATGCGCCTTCATGTCGCCGTCGCGATAGGCATTGAGGATGCGGAACTCCATCGGATCCATGCCGACGAGATTTGCCAGCTTGTCCATCTGGCACTCGATCGCGAAGTCCATCGCTGTGACGCCGAAGCCGCGCATCGCGGTGGCGGGCGTCCGGTTGGTGAAGACGCAATAGACGTCGCCATAGACGTTCGGAATGGTGTAGGGGCCGGGTAAATGCGCGGCGCATTTGACGGCGGCGTAGCTGGACAGTCGCGTATAGGCGCCGCTGTCGAAATAGGCGCGGATCTTGCGCGCGACGATGCGGCCGTCGCGCATCACGCCGTCCTTGATGTAGATGCGCTCGGCGCCGCGCGGCGGGCCGTACTGCATCTCCTCCTCGCGCCCGAACACGTAGCGCACGGGACGTCCGGTCAGCATCGCGCCCAGGATCGCGAGCGGCTCTGTCAGCGTATCCACCTTGCCGCCAAAGCCGCCGCCGACCGTGCCTCCGATGAAGTGGAAAGTGTTGGACGGCACGTCCAGGATCTTGGCGCAGGTGTCGACCGAGAAGAACAGCGCCTGCGTCGAGGTATAGACGACATAGCGGCCGTTGGTGTCGGGCGCTGCAATCGCGCCATTGGTCTCGGTTGGCGCGTGCTCGATCGGCGACATCTGGTAGCGCTGCTCCAGCACGTGATCGGCGGTCGCCAGCGCCGCGTCGGCATCGCCGAAGCGCAGTTTCTGATGGTCGTAGACGTCGTGATAAGTGAACGTGTTCTTCGGATAGGTCTCGTTGACCACGGGCGCGCCGGGCTTCAGCGCGTCCTCGACGTCGAACACGGTCGGCAGCGGCTCGTAGTCGATCCGCACCTTTGCGATGGCCTCAAATGCCTCGCGCTCGCTGTCGGCGACGATGGCAACGATCGGTTCGCCCTTGTAGCGGACCTTGTCGACCGCCAGCGAAGGCTCGTCGTCCTTGCCGAAATTGATCAGGCTGAGCAGCGTGTTGAGATTGACCGGCACGTCAGCGCCACGGATGATCCGACGTACGCCAGCCGAGCGTTCGGCTTCCGCGGTGTCGATATGGCGCAGCCGCGCGTGTGCCTGCGTCGAGCGCACGACCTTCAGGTGCAGCATGCCCTGAAGCTTGTGGTCGTTGAAATAGCTCGACGTGCCCGTGACATGGCCGAGCATGTCCTGGCGCTGCGTACCCCTGCCGATTTCCTTGAGGTTGTCGTCGCGCTCGTCGGCGAAAATGTCCTTGCGCAGTTCCAGCATGGTCGCGTTCCCTAGGCGCTGACCCGGCCGCCGGCGGCGGCGAGGATGGCATCGATGATGGGCTCGTAGCCGGTGCAGCGGCAGATATTGCCGGAGATTGCCTCGACGACATCGGCTCGGCTGGGCTGCGGATTGCGGTCGAGCAGGGCCTTTGCCGCCATCAGCATGCCCGGCGTGCAGTAGCCGCACTGGGCGGCAAAGTTGTCGGCGAAGGCGCGCTGGAGCGGGTGCAGGTTCGGGCCCTGCTTCATGCCGTCGAGCGTTTCGATGGAGCGACCCGCGGCGGTCTCCGCCAGCGTCAGGCATGACAGGTGCAACTCGCCGTCGATCAGCACACTGCAGGTGCCGCAGCTGCCCTGGCCGCAGCCGAATTTCGGCGTCATATCGCCGATCAGTTCGCGCAAAGCGACCAGCAGGTTGGTGCCGCCGTCGACGAAGATCGCGACGTCGCGGCCGTTGTGACGAAACTGCAAGGGAATCTTGGACATGACGGTCTATTCCTGTCCCGACAGCAGACGGCGCAGGTGGACGCCGACGATCTCGCGGCGGTACCAGGCGCTGCCGAGTGCGTTGTCGGAGGGCGATGTTCCTTCAGACGCCGCGGATGCGGCAGCCGCGATGGTCGCGCTATCCAGTGAGCGGCCTTCGAGCGCGCGTTCGGCGGCGCGGGCGCGGATCTGCGTTGGAGCCATCGAGCCGAGTGCGATGCGCGCGCCTGCGATCCTGCCGCCGCTGATCGGCAGGTGTGCCGCGAGCGTGATGACCGAGCCGCCCTTCGGCTTGATCCGTGCGATCTTGCGATAGCGGAACGCCTCCGTGCTGGCCGGCCGGGTGCAGGACACCGACAGCACCAGGGTCCCGGCCTGCCGCTCGCGTGCCTGCAAGAATTCCTCGATCGGGATGTCCCGCGCGCCAAAGCCGCCTTGCACGGCGACAGTGGCATCGAGGGCGAGCAGGGCGACGGTGAAATCGCCGTATGGGCTTGGCGCAAAGAGATTGCCGCCGACGGTCCCCATGTTGCGCACCGCGGGGCCTCCGATCGAGCGGGCAGGGGCGTGCAGGAAGGCGATGTCGCGTTCGGCGAGGATGCGCGCGAAGGTCACGCCGGCTCCGAGCGTGATGCGCGGACCGGATGCATCGATCCGCGTCAGGGCCTGGTCCCGCGCGCGAACAACGGTCGAGATCGAGACATCGCCTTCGTTGAGCGCACGCATCACCAGCGTGCCTCCGCCGAGATAGCGCGCGCTGCGGTCCGAGGACAACACCCCGGCGGCCTCACTGGCGCTCGCAAAAGTCTTCACTGTGACGGCCATGCTAGGCGGCCTCCTTCAGGTGCCGGCGGATTGCGTCGAACCCGGCCTGATAAACGTCTTCGGCCACCATGTGGGTGATGCGCTCCCGATCCTCGGGCCTGGTCGTGAAGCGCGACTCCCAGTGCCAGAAGGTGCGGTCGCCATCGGTCACCGGCAGCAGGCGGACATGAGCGACGTAGTTGAACATCGGGATCGGGGTATCGAGCAGGCAATAGCTGAAGCTTTGTTCGAGGTCGGACAGCGCCAGTAACTGCTCGCGCAGCTCGGAGCCGTCCTTTAGCTTGAACCTCCTGACACAGCCGATCTTGTCCGAGGAATGCGCGCGCTCGATCGATGAAGTTGCAACCGCGGGGTGCCAGTGGTCGTGTCCGTTGAAATCACGCAGCATCGACCACGCCGCATCCGTGGGGGCGTCCAGGATCGTGCTTTTGACGATATGCGGCATGGAGTTCACCCTCCGAACTGGCGCTTGAGGGCATCGAAGCCGCCCTGGAAGACGCCGCCGCCGATATTGCCGACGAGCTCTGCTTCCCGTTCGGGTGCGCAGTCGAACTCGGCGGTCCATTCCATGAAGGTCTGGTCGCCGTCGGTGACCGGCGTCAGCCGCAGGGTCGCGACATAGTTCTCGACGCCCATGGGGGAGTCCAGGATCGAATAGGTGCAGAACATGTCGTAGTCGGAGAGGCCGAGCAGCTTCTCCCGGATGCGATCGCCGTTGCGCAGGCGAAAATCGCGGACACAGCCGATCTTGTCCGAGGGCTCGCCGCCTTCGATGCGGCTCTCCGCGATTGCGGGGTGCCAGTTCGGCAGGCCGTTGAAGTCGCGCACCCGCGCCCAGACGCGATCGTTGCGCGCATTGACGACGGTCGAGACATAGACGCGGGCCATGGTGCGACCTCAGCTCTTCTTCCGGGGGCCACGCTCGGAGGGCGGCTCGCCCTCGGTGGAAGGCGAGGGAGCGGCAGTCGGCTTCTCGCCGCCGCCTCCACCGCCGCCCTTCCGGGCGGACTCCTTGATGCCCTGCATGTCGCGCGCCTCGCGGATCAGGCCCGGCATCTTGGCGAGGCTGCCGCCTTCGACTCCAATGTCGGAGAGGATGGAGTCGATCAGCGGCGCCTGGACGCGGTAGCGCAGTGCGGAATCGATCACCTCGTCGGTGGCGCTGCGGCCGCCGTTGCCGCCATGGCCGTTGCCGTTGAGGCCGTCGACCTGGAGGATGCGAATACCCTCGATCTTCTCCATTGGCTTGACGCTCTCGCGCACGATTCCCTCGATCCGGTCGAGCAGCTTTCGGCGGAACAGCGAGTAGCGGGCCTGGTCGGTCAGCACGTTCTCGGCCTCGTTGAGCAGCCGCTGCGCCTCGGCCTCGACGGCCGCGCGTACGCGCTCGGCTTCGGCAGCAATGCGAGTTTCCTCGGCCTGCTTCTCGGCCAGCATGATTTCCACGCTTTTACGGCGCTTGGCGATCTCGTTTTCACGTGCGGTGATGACGCGTTCGGAGGCCTCCGTCGCCTGTATCCGCGCTTCCTCGGCCGAGGCCCTCGCTGCGGATTCCTCCAGCGACTTCAGGTGGATCGCGATCGCCTTCTCCATCAGGACGGTCTCCACCTCCTTCTCGCGGTTGACTTCGAGCTTGCGTAGCTCGCGCTCGCGGCCGATGCGGGCTTCATCGAGCCCTCGATCGGAGGCAATGCGGGCGCGCTCGACCTCTTCGCGTGCGGAAATCTCGGCTTCCTGAAGCGACTGGACGCGGGCGACCTCGAGCTGCTCGATCGAGCGGCGGCGTTCGATCCGTGCCGCCTCCAGCGCCTGCTCGCGCGAGACGTCGGTGGTCTCGACGTCCTTGCGTGCGACGATCTCGGCCTGTTTGACCTGGCGGTCGGCGTCGATGCGTTCGGAGCGCTTGGCGGAGATCGCGATCACGCGGTCCTCGTCCGCCATCTCGATCACCTTCTTCTGCTCGATGTTGAGAACCTCTCGCTTCTTGGAGGAGTTGATGCGCTCGGCCTCGAGCGCGAGATCGACGGTGATCCGCTGGCGCTCGATGGCGTCGCGCCGTTTCAGCTCGGCCGCCTCCAGGACGCCGGTCCGCTCGATTTCGAGCGATCGCGTGTCCCGCTCGGCCTGGATGCGCTCGGCAGCGACCGTCTTCTCCTGCGCGATCCGCGCGGCCTCGATCGCTTCCCGCGAGGCGATGTCGGCTTCCTCGACGGCGCGGTTGCGGGCGATTTCGAGCGAACGAACGCGCTCCTCCTGGGCAATACGGGTGGCTTCCGTCGTCTCGCGTGCCGCGATCCCCGCGACATCGAGCGTCTGGTTGCGCTCGATTTCCAATTGCCGCGTATTCTGCTCGGCGGCGATGCGCTCTGCGGCAAGCGTCCGCTCGCGGGCGATGCGCGCAGCCTCGACCGCGCGCTGGGCCTCGATCTCGGCTTCCTGGATCGCGCGCACCTGCTGGATCTCGAGCGCGCGGGTGCGCTCGTCCGACGCGATGCGCTCGACATTGACGATCAGGGTCTGGGCAATGCGGGCCTTTTCGGTCGCCTCGCGAGCGGCGATCTCGGCTTCGTCCACGGCACGCGTCCGCTCGATCTCGCGGCGCCTCGTCTCTTCTTCGTTGGCGATGCGGGCGTCGGTCACCACCCGGTCCTGCTGGATGCGCGCTTTCTCGATCGCCTCGCGGGCGGCGATCTCGGCTTCCTCGACGGTGCGCATCCGGTCAATTTCGCGCTGACGCACCTCGCGCTCGGAGGCGATGCGGCTGGTGTCGATCGACCGCTGGTTGGCGATCCGGGTCTTCTCGATCTCCTCGCGCGCGAGCAATTCCTTCTCTTCGATGGTGCGCGTGCGCTCGATCTCCCGCTGGCGGGTCTCACGCTCCGAGGCGATGCGGGCTTCCGCGATCGCCTGGTCGTTGGCGATGCGCGCCTTCTCGATGGTCTCGCGCGCGGAAATCTGCGCCTGCTCGGCTTCGGTCTCGCGCAGGGCCCGTTCACGCGCGACCTCGGTGCGTTGCAGCGCGCGGCGCATCTCGATGTCACGCTCCTGCTCGAGGCGCGCCGTCTCGCTTTCGCGCTCGATCTCGAGCGCCTGTCGTTCGGCCTCCAGATTGCGAGAGCGGATCTTGATCATCGAATCCTGCTCGATGTCGTTGCGCAGCTTGCGCTTGGCCTCGATGTCCTCCATCAGGCGCGTCAGACCTTCGGCGTCGAAGCGGTTCGAGGGGTTGAAGAATTCGAGATCGGTCTGGTCGAGATCTGTGATCGCGACCGACTCCAGTTCGAGCCCGTTCTGGGCGAGGGCCTCTGCCGCGTTCGCCTTGACGCGGGCCACATACTCGCCGCGTTGCTCGTGCATCTGCTCCAGGGTCATCTCGGAGGCGACCGAACGGATCGCTGAGATGAACTTGCCGGCGAGAAGGGCGTGGAGCTGCTCTGGCTCCATGGTGCGACGGCCGAGCGTGGCGGCTGCGATGGATACGGCTTCGCGGGTCGCCTGAACGCGGACATAGAAGTCGGCCTCGATGTCGACGCGCATGCGGTCTCGGGTGATCACCGCGTCTTGCCGGGAGCGCACGATCCCCATCGGCTGCACGTTCATGTTGACGGGCGTGTAGTCGTGGATGAAGGGCAGCACGAACGCGCCGCCGTTGATCACGACGCGCTCGCCAAGCAGGCCGGTCCGGACGAATGAGGTCTCCTTGGACGAGCGATGGTAGAGCCAGTTCACGATGTAGACGGCGATTACGATCACCACCACGGCGATGATCATCCAGAGGATCAATTCACCGACCAGTGTCCCTGACATGCTTTCCTCCCTCGACCTTCCGGCGTTATCGCGCGCCGATCGCCTTGAATTTGCGCACCTGATCCGTCAGCGCCCGCTCGACCGGCAGCCGCTCCATCGAGGAGGCGCCGTAGAAGCCGTGGCAGTGGCGCGTGTTCCTCATGATGAAGTCGGCGTCGTCCGGATCGGCGATCGGTCCGCCATGGGCGAGCACCAGAATGTCCGGATTGACGCTGAGCGCGGCGGAGGCCCAGGTGTCGATGTGCGCCGGGCAATCCTCGAGCCTGGGCGCGGTCTGCGCGCCGATGGTGCCCCCGGTCGTCAGGCCCAGGTGACAGACAATGATATCCGCGCCCGCGATCGCCATCGCGGCGGCTTCCTTCTCGCTAAAGACGTAGGGCGTCGTCAGCAGGTCCTTCTCGCGCGCCTTTGCGATCATGTCGATCTCGAGCGCGTAGGACATCCCGGTCTCTTCGAGATTGGCGCGGAAGGTGCCGTCGATGAGCCCAACGGTCGGAAAGTTCTGCACGCCGGCGAAACCGAGCGCCTTCAACTGGTCCAGGAAAGGATCCATGTCGCGGAACGGATCCGTGCCATTGACGCCAGCGAGCACC
Organism: Bradyrhizobium sp. CCGB20; assembly: GCF_024199855.1. NCBI lineage: Bacteria > Pseudomonadati > Pseudomonadota > Alphaproteobacteria > Hyphomicrobiales > Nitrobacteraceae > Bradyrhizobium > Bradyrhizobium sp. CCGB20. The sequence continues at coordinate 3,461,618 of NZ_JANADN010000001.1, forward strand.
GGCGTCCTGGTCACGACCGGCAGCACTTCGCCGGCCATTTCCAGTACGATCGCGTTGGCGTCGCCATAAGCCAGCAACCCTGCAAGCGAGCCGCGGCCGGCCATGCGATAGCGGCCGGAATTGTAGATGACGATGAGGTCGACGCCACCGGCTTCCTCGCACTTGGCCGAAAGGCCGGTGCCGGCGCCGCCGCCGATGATGGGCTCGCCGCGCTTTGCCATGTCGCGGAAGCGTTTCAACAGTTCTGCGCGTTCAAACCGGGCCATCGGTCACCTCGCTAATCTCCGGCGCGCCCCGGTGCGGCCGAACAAGGTCCGGAACGCGTTGACAATTGTGGAGGCGAACTCGGGATCGTTGATGTTCTTGGAGACGCGGATGAGCTGACGGTTGGCGGTCTGCCGCACGTTCCGCTCCAGCGCGCGGAACAGCGCAGCATCGGCATCGGGATCCCAGAACGGCTGTCCCCGCGCGTCGAGCGCGGAGACGCCGCCCTCGGGCAGGAAGAAACGCACAGGGCCGTCCATCTGGTTGAGCCGATCGGCGATCCAGCGTCCCATGCGTTCGTTTTCTTCCGCCGTGGTCCGCATCAGGGTGACCTGCGGGTTGTGGACGTGGAATTTCCGGCCGCGGTAGCGCTCCGGAATGGTCTGGGCGGCGCCGAAATTGACCATGTCGAGCGCGCCGACCGAGCCGACATAGGGCAGGCGGCTGCGGATGATGGCGCCGAAGCGGTCGTCGGTTGCCGGGAACACGCCACCCATCAGGAGATCGCAGACCTCCGTCGTCGTGAGGTCTATGACACCCGCGAGCTGTCCGGAATCGACGAGCTTCTCCATTGAGCGGCCGCCGACGCCGGTGGCGTGGAAGACGAGGCACTCGAAATCCTCGCGCAGGTCGGCCGCGATCTTCTGTACCGCCGGCGTGGTGACACCAAACATGGTGATGCCGACCGACGGCAATCCGCCGTCGCCGCGGTCCTTCCGTGCATGCTGATCGAGGCGCGCCCTGACCATGCCGGCCAGCGCATTGGCGCCATTGGCGAGCACGGTGCGCGAGATCGAGTTGAGGCCCTGCACGTCGGTGACCGAGTGCATCATGGTGATGTCGGCGGGGCCGACATAAGGCCCGACGTCGCCGGAGGCGACGGAGGAGATGATCAGCTTGGGCACCCCGACAGGAAGGGACCGCATCCCCGGCGCAACCAATGACGCCGCGCCGGAGCCGCCCGCCGAGATCACGCCGGCAACATTGCTCTGGCGCCGCAGCCAGCTGGCGAAGGCCTCGGCCATGGCGGTGACGGCGGCGCCGCGGTCGGGTCCGAACACCGCCGATCCGCCGCGACCATGGTTCAAGGCGATCTCCTGGGCGGAGACGTCGCTGGCGGCGTGCCTGCCGCTGGTGGAGACATCGACCAATCGCGTGCGCAGGCCGCTCCCGGCGATGATGTCGCGGATGAAGCGAAGCTCCGCGCCCTTGGTATCGAGCGTGCCGACGACGAGCACGACCGGGGGGCCCTGCGTTTGCGCCGCGACCGGCTCGCGCCTGCGCCGCGCAGTCTCTTCGAGACGCGTCACTTGTGTCGAGAACGTGCGGGCGGCGGCCTCGATGCGGGCGATCGGCACCGGCTGTGACCAGCGGGTGGGCGGCGTCGGGTTGGAAACATAGACGCGGATTGGCCCGTCCGGACGCGCCTGCTGCGGTTCTGGTTTCGCCTCCGTACCCGCCGCCGGCACTTCGATGTCGAGCTCGGCGTGCACTCCGACGCCGAGCAGGCGCTGCTGCAATGCGCGGTCGGCGGCAAGCCGCGCGGAATCGATGATGCGGTTGACGCGGCCGTTGACCATGATCGCGACGTTGCGCGACACGGCCGTAGCCACGCCGATATTCTGCTCGATCACAAGTACGGACATGTCGCCGTCCTCGCCAAGACGCAGCAGCATCTCCTCGACCTGGGCGACGATGACCGGTGCAAGCCCCTCGGTGGGCTCGTCCATGATCAGGAGCTGCGGATTGGTGAGCAGCGCGCGGGAGATGGCGAGCATCTGCTGCTCGCCGCCGGAGAGCTGGCCGCCGCCATGATCCTTGCGCTCGGCCAACCGTGGAAACGTCTCGTAGATGCGCTCGACCGTCCAGGCTCCGCGCCGCAGGCCGGCGGCAAGCTGCAGATGCTCATCGACACTGAGCGAACGCCACAGCCGCCGTCCTTGCGGCACGTAGCCGACGCCAAGACGCGCAATGTAGGCCGGCGGTCGGCGTGTAATGTCATGGCCGCGGACGCGGATCGAGCCGCTGCTGACCGGGGCCAGTCCCATGATGGCCTTGCACAGCGTGGTCTTGCCCATGCCGTTGCGGCCGACGACCGAGAACACTCCGGCCTCGAGTGTCAGGTCGACGCCTTGCAGCGCATGCGAATGGCCGTAGTAGACGTCCAGGCCGCGGACCTCGAGTGCGGCGGCGGAGCGGCGGACCTCATTCATGGCCGCCTCCGAGATAAAGCTCCTGCACCTCGGGATCGGACTGGATCTCCTGCGGACGGCCTTCTTTGAAAATGCGCCCGTTGTGCATCATCGTGACGCTCTCGACGACGCGCAACGCTACGTCCATGTCGTGCTCGATGATGATGTAGCCGATATGCGCGGGCAGCGAGATCAATATCTCGATCAGCTCGGCACGCTCAGTGGGCGACAGTCCCGCGGCCGGTTCATCGAACAGCACGAAGCGCGGCGCGCCGGCAAGCGCCAGCGCGATCTCGAGCTGGCGCTGCTGGCCATGCGCGAGCTCGGCAACCTGCTGATCCTTCACGCTCGTGAGATGGACGGCCTGGACGAGGTTGTCGGCCGCGTGCATCAGCGCATCGTTTTGACCGGGGCGGAGAAACGAGAAGCGCCCCCGCGAGACGCCGCGGCAAGCGAGATAGACGTTGTCCTGGACTGTGAGGCCGGGGAACAGCGCGGAGATCTGGTAAGTCCGGCGCAGGCCGCGGCGGATGCGCTCATAGGGCGGGAAGTGCGTGACGTCCTCGCCGAAGAAGCGGATGGTGCCGGAAGAGGGTGGGAAGTCGCCTGTAATGCAGTTGAACAGGGTGGTTTTGCCGGCGCCGTTGGAGCCGAGCACGGCGCGCCGTTCGCCGGGGCGAACGGTGATGGTGACGTCGGTGAGCGCCGCGAGCGCGCCAAACAGGCGCGTCACGCCACGAAGCTCCAGCGCCGCGCCGGCGCCGACGGCAGAGAGGCGTTGCGCGACGCTATCCATGGCCAGATCCTCGGCCAGAGCTTCCTCCACGACGCCCGCTTGAACGGGCCGCGTTGGATCGCTGGCGTTTCCACCAGCTCTGCCAGAGCCCGATGACGCCGTCCGAGGACCAGAACACGATCGCGAGGAAGCCGAGGCCGATCAGCAGCCGGAAGCGGTTGCCGTCGAGCCCGAGCTTGACCAGGAAGTCGATCGCGAAGGTGCGGAGCAGCACGAAGATCAGCGCGCCGATGAAGGGGCCGATGGGTCGCGTGATGCCGCCGACCACGGCGATGATGAGGATGTCGATGCAGGCGCCGACGCTCACCGAGCCAGGCGAGATCTGCCGGTAGTTCCAGACCTGGAGCACGCCGGCCAGCGCCGCGACGAAGGACGCGAAGGCGTAGGCCGCGACGCGATGCGCGTTGACGTTGAAGCCGAGGGCCGCCATGCGGCGGGGATTGTCGCGCACGCCTTGCAGCGCCAGGCCGAATGGCGCGCGGGAGACGTAGTCGACGGCGAAGTAACACATCGCGGCCACCGCGAGCACGATGTAGTAGAATGGAATGTCGGCGCGCCAGTTGACGCCCCAGAAATGCGGCGTGGCAACGGTGTTGATGCCGGTATGACCGTTGAAGATCGCCCAGTTCTGGTTGGTGAAATAATAGAACGCCGCGCCGATCGCGAGCGTGATCATGATGGTGTAGATGCCTTCGGTGCGCACGGCCAGCGCGCCGCCGAGCGTTCCGAAGATGGTCGCGAGCGCCAGCGCCATCGGAACCGCGAGCCACCACGGCCAGCCCAGGCTGATATTGGCGTTGCCGCTGACGCCGAACACCGCGACCATATAGGCGGAGAAACCCGCGATGGTGAGCTGCATCAGGCTGACCATGCCGCCATAGCCGGCGAGGAACATCAGGCTCAGCGCCATCGTGCCGAGGATCAGCGTGGTCGCAAAGATCTCGATCAGGAAGAAGCCGTTGGCGATCAGCGGCATGAGCAGGAGAATGCATGCGACGATCCAGGCCGCCGGATTGTCGATCTCCGGCCACCGGCGCAACGCAGGGCCGTGCGCGGTGGCGGCGGGGCGAACGGTGACGCGAGCGTCGTGAGCCAGCGACATCTCAGCGCCTCGCCACCAGGCCCTGCGGCCGGATTGCCAGTACCAGCACCATGATCAGGAAGGTCACGACGATGGCATAGGTGGGGATGTAGACGGAGCCGAGCTGCTCGGCGAGGCCGATGATGAGCGCGCCCAATGCAGCCCCCGGGATCGACCCCATGCCGCCGACGATGACGACCACCAGGGAAGCGAGCAGGAAGCGGATGTCCTCGCCGGGCGAGAGCGACTGGAAGGTTCCGCCGACGACGCCGGCGATGCCGGCAAGCCCGGCGCCGAACGCGAACACCCCCACGAAGACGAGCTGGATCCTGACCCCGGTCGCAGCCAGGATGTCGCGATCGTCGACACCGGCGCGGATGATCATGCCGATGCGCGTGCGGTTGAGCGCCAGCCACATCGCCACGCCAATCACGACCGAGGCGGCGAAAATCACCAGCCGGACCAGCGGATAGCGGAGATAGACCGGTTCGCCGGAGGATTTGACCGCTGTGACCAGAGGCAGCTCCACGGGGCCGATCAGCCAGTTTGGCGTCTGGATCTGATAGAAGTCGCCGCCGCAAGCCCACAGCATGAGGTCGGCGAAAACGATCGAGAGCCCGATCGTCACCATGGTCTGCCGCAAGTCCTGGCCCTCCATGCGGCGGAAGACGATGAGCTGAAGCAGGACGCCGACCAGCGCCGTCAGGATGAAGGCGATGATGAAGCTGAGGAGCCAGGAGCCGGTCGAGGCGCTGATGGCGTAGCCGACATAGCCGCCGAACAAATACAGCGAGCCGTGCGCGAGGTTGACGTTGCGCATCAGGCCGAAGATCAGCGTGAAACCGCTGGCGACCAGGAAGTAGAGCCCGCCGAGCGTGATGCCGTTGAAAACGGCGTTGAGGAAGACGCGCTTGCGGCCGATTGCCTCTTCAAGGCCCGGCGGCCACACCGCGAAGATCAACCACAGCGCCACGGCGATCGCGATGATGACGATCAGCGCCCATGCGGGATGGCGCTCGACAAAGCGGGTCATGATCGCCGCTCCGTCGTCACGTCACCCCAGCCCTCTCCCCGCAAGCGGGGCGAGGGGGCATGCAAGCCGTTGCCGGCCGCGAGCCCTGTCATCGACGTGCGTCCTCCCTGGACTGCGCGGTCCTCTTGTCGGGACCGCGTTCTGCACATCCTAATAGGGCAGCCGGGTGCGCGCTTGATCGTGAGTATCTTTTCGCGCGCCCGTCAGGCGCGCAAAACCTTGGCCGCGCGGCGATAATCGGTCGGCGCCATGCCGACATTGGCGGCGAAGAAGCGGGTGAAACCGCTCTGCGATGAGAAGCCGAGATCGAAGCCGATATCGGCGATGGGTGCTTCGCTCGCCACCAGAGCCTCCAGCGCCTGCTCCATCATCAGCGTGTTGAGGTAGAGGTGCGGCGTGACACCCGTCTGCGTGCGGAATAGCCGGTAGAAATGCGGCCGCGACAGGCCGGATTCGCGCGCGATGGTGTCGAGCTCGATCTCGGCGCCGGGACTTTCCGACATCATCTTGATGCACTTGCGCACGCGAAAATCGGTGACGGAGCCATTCGCGCGCGGATCGCGCGCCGTTTCGGCCTGCTGCCAGCTCTCGTCGTAGCAGACGTCGATCAGCCGTCTCAGCTCGCCATCGAGGCTATTGAGGGAGGGAGCGCCGCACACGAGCGCGGCCGCGTGCCTGATCTGCTTGTCCAGCGCAGCCGACCGCGCGAACTGGGTCCGGCCGAAGCGCAGGCGGTCGGCGCCGGGCGCATCGGGGGCGAACCACTCCGCATTGACATAGAGCACGAAGAAAACGGCGCCGACCTCGAGATCAGACGGCAGAAAATTATGCGGTTCCCATGGATTGACCGCGACCACGGAACCCTCGGTGAGCTGGTAACGTCCGTCGCTGACATCGATGCATGCGGGGCGGCCCCCGACATGGAAGATCAGATGACCTTCGCGATGTGCGTGGATGTTGAAAGGGCGGTTCAACTGATAGACCGTCGCCCGGCCAAAGCGGCCGTGGAAGACGGCGAGCGCCCGGCTCATGCCTTCCCTCCCAGAAGCTCTTGTCTTTTTTTGGTAGCGTTCAACAACCGGGGAGAGAATGCAAGGGCGCACGATGTCCGCGCCTTGCAAATCTCTCCCCGGTCAGTCATCGCTCGCGAACGAGACTACGTCAGTACTTCTTACATTCCGGTACTGTACGGCTTGGCAAACCAATCTTGGCGAACACCGCTGGGTCATAGCCCAGCGTCTGGTTGACGTTCGGGATCACCTTCACGACTTTCGAGAACAGTGCGCCCTTGCCATCGTCGACGACTTCCGTGACGAAGTTGGTGCCGATCGCCTGGCGATTGGAGTCGAGCTTGATCTTGCCGTTCGGTGCATCGAGCTCGATCTTCGCAAGCGCCGCCTTGTATTTGGCCTGGTTATTGGAAAGATCGCCGTTGACCTCGCGCAGCGCGAGGATCAGCGCCATGGTCGAGCCATAGTAATTGGTCGCAAGCAACGAAGGGCTGGGGAAGCGCTTGTTGGGCGGGAAGGCGTCCTGGTAGGCCTTCACGAATTTCTGCCAGCCTGGATCCTCCCAGGTGTCGGCCTGGCCGCTCGCCGCGATCGTGCCGACCAGCGCGTTCTTGGCGTTGCCCTTGGACGAGAGGATGGTCTGGTCGATCATGATGGAGCCACCCATCAGATGTGCCTTGCCGCCGGCCTGCTGGTACTGGTTCAGGAAGTTGACGGCGTCGGCCCCGCCGAGCCCGAGGTAGATGGCGTCGACGTCGTCGGGCAAGGCCGCGATGACGGAAGCAAAGTCCTTGGTGCCGAGTGGGACCCATTGCCGGTTGGTGACCTGTCCGCCGGCGCCGCAGAATTCGAGCACCAGGCCGAACACCTGCGTATAGATGAAGGAATAGTCTTCGCCGACGGTCGCGATCTTGCGATACTTCTTTTCCTCATAGGCGTATTTGCCGAGGCCGACCTGCCACTGCGCGCCATCCATGTTGTAGCGGAAGAAGTTCGGCGCGGGATCGACATAGGTCGTTTCCTGGGCGCCGGAAGCGGCGTTGATGAAGGTCAGCTCGGGATGGGTCTTGGCAAAGTTCTTGACCGCAATACCCTCGTCGCCGGAGAGCGGCGACAGCAGGATCTGTACCTTGTCCTGCTCGATCAACTTGCGCACGGCGCGCACCGCGGAGTCCGGTGTCGCGTCGGTCGAGGCGACGATGAACTCGAGCTCCTTGTCGCCGACCTTCTTGCCCAACACGTTGAGCGCCGTCTGGTGGCCGCGCATGCCATCCTCGCCGAGCACCGTGTAGGTGCCTTCCAGCGTTGCGGTGACGCCGACCTTGATCTTCTCCTGGGCGATTGCGGCGCCTGAAAGAAACAGGCTGCTCAAAGCGATAAGTCCCAAACTGCCTCTCAACATTGATCTCCTCCCTGTGTCGTCGTTTTTGCCGCAGCATCCACGGCGCCGTCCCTGGGCGGCGTTCGTTGGCTCGTGCGGTACTTGAGCGAAGGCTAGCCGAAGTCGAATTCAGCGGACGCGTCAGGCCGCCCTGTGGCTTGACGGGCAGTCTCATTTTGAATGCTGCGGCGCGATTGGCTTCGCGGTGCAATAGGCGACCGGCCTAACGAATTTGCGGGGCAGTGCGTGCGGGGCGCGGTCCTTCGTGCGGCAACGATCAAGCGTTGGACGGGGTGGCCTTGATGGCGACGGCCTGGCCCGCTTTCGCCGGCAAAGGATCGAAGACGATGGGCCTGGAGCGACTGATCGAACGCATGGGGGACAACGAATTCGACCTGATCGCCGTCGGCAGGGGGCTGATCCCGCTATGCAACTTAGGGTGAATTCGCACCGGACTTCCGTTACAATCCGTGAAAATGAATCACCATGCAGCTTCTCACGATCCCGTTCTTGTCGCGCTGTCGATCCTGATCGCCGCGCTTGCCTCCTACACAGCGCTTGACCTTGCGACGCGGATGCGTGCCGCGTCCGGGCGGGCGCGTCCGGCCTGGCTTGCCGCCGCGGCCACCGCTATGGGCGGCGGCATTTGGTCCATGCATTTCGTCGGCATGCTGGCTTTCAGGCTGCCCGGGGTCGAGATCTCCTACGACCCGTTCCTGACCTTTCTATCGCTCGTCGTCCCCATTGTCGTCGCGGCCGCCGCCTTCGCCGTGGTCGGACGACGCCCGCAGGCCCTCCTGGTATCCGGCTTGGCGATGGGACTGGGCATATCCGGCATGCACTATACGGGCATGGGCGCAATGAGGATGGCGGCGTCCGTCGAGTACGATCCTCGATGGGTCGTGCTCTCGATCGTGATCGCGATGTGCGCCTCGGTCGTGGCGCTCTGGCTCGCCTTTCGCAAGACAAATGCGACGCAGCGGCTGTTTGCAGGGCTTGTCATGGGTGTCGCGATTTCCGGCATGCACTACGCGGCCATGGAAGGTGCCTCGTTCGTGCCTGCGACCACCATGGCGGGACACGCTGGACATGTCGTGGGTCGGGCGCCGCTGGCGTTTCTGCTCGCCGGCGCCACCATCCTCATCCTGAGCATCGGGATTGCCGCTGCCGTCTACGATAGGGCCTCGGCGGAGCGCGCCCAACGCGAGGCCAGTGCGCTGAGGCGCAGTGAGGAACGCTTTCGGCTCCTGGTGGAGGGGATTGCCGATCACGCCATGTTCATGCTCGAGCCGAATGGGTCCGTGGGGAACTGGAATCTCGGGGCGCGCAGGCTGATGGGTTATGGCGACGATATCGTCGGGACAAGCTACGCGATCCTTCATACCGACGAAGACCGTGCATCCGGGGTGCCGGCACGTGCGCTCCTTGAGGCTGAGCGGGACGGCAAGTCGGCAGCAGAAGGCTGGCGCGTGCGCCGAGATGGTAGCCGTTTCTGGGCGGAGGCAACCCTTGTCGCGGTACGGAACGAAAGCGGCTCGATCACCGGGTTTGCCAAGATCGTGCGGGACATCAGCGAGAGAAGGCGGGCACAGGACGCGCTGGATCGGGCACGCGAAGCGCTGACTTTATCGCAGAAAATGGAGACCATCGGTCAACTCACCGGTGGCGTGGCCCACGACTTCAACAACTTGCTCGCTGCCGTTCTCGGCAGCCTCGAGCTGTTGAAAAAGCGCCTGCAAACAGATGATCCAAAGATACAGCGTCTTGTGGACAACGCGATGCAAGGCGCGCAGCGGGGTGCTCTGCTCACCCAACGCCTGCTCGCCTTCGCTCGTAAACAGGATCTCAAACCGGCTGTCGTTGACATCGCCGCGCTGGTGCGGGGCATGGCCTCACTGCTGAAGTTCGAGGCAGGCGTTCGTATCGACACACTGTTTCCGTTGGACCTGCCAAACGTAAAAATTGACGCCAACCAGCTCGAACTGGCTATCCTCAATCTCGCGGTAAACGCTCGTGATGCGATGCCGGCCGGTGGCCTGATAACCATATCCGCCCGAGACGAGCAGCACGAAGCCGGCGCTCCTCGCTACGTCGCGCTCTCGGTGAGCGACACCGGCTGCGGCATGGACGAGGAGACGCTCAAGCACGCTCAGGAGCCGTTCTTCACGACGAAGGGCATCGGCAAAGGCACCGGGCTCGGACTATCGATGGTTCACGGCCTCGCCGAGCAGTCCGGCGGCAGGCTTGTCTTGAAGAGCCGCCTTGGGGTGGGTACGACGGCCGAGATCTGGCTGCCAGTAGCCGGGGAGGAGGCTGCGCTGCAAGCGCTGCGCGCGGAGGCTCCGGCCCCCATACTTCGGTCCAACCGCCGGCTTTCTGTGCTTCTGGTCGACGACGATCCTCTCGTGCTCGAGAATACGGCGGCGATGCTGGAGGATCTTGGGCATGCAGTGGTCGAGGCACGGTCGGGCGAAGAGGCATTGTCTCTTCTCCGCCGCACGCGGACCATCGAACTCGTTGTCACCGATTATGCCATGCCGGGCATGACTGGCCTGCAGCTTGCTGAAGCGGTGGTCGTGGAGCGTCCCGGGACGGTGATCCTCCTGAGCACCGGATACGCGGAGCTTCCCATCGGAACGCGTTCCAACCTGCAACGCTTGTCGAAGCCGTTCGATCAGGCCGCGCTCGAGAAGGCTATCGATGGAGCGATGCAAGAGGGGGAGCACACGAGATCTGTCGTCGCGTTTCGGCCAAAGAGCGCGTGAGACTGTCGAGACCCGTCGTGCTTTGGCAATGCGCAACCTTGGGATGTTCGCCTGGCTGACCGATGGCGCCGACTGAAAGCTGTCCGTTGCTGCATGCCACGGTGATCCGTCGACGCTTGGCGTCGAAGTGCTGCTTCTTCTGAAATTGCCGATGTGCAGTGTCGAAGTTGCAGTCGCACGGCGTGCCTGGCTGGCGGCTGCCGATCGGCGCCGCCAGCACATTTAACCAAGGCCCCCGACGAAACCAACATGATTGCGCGGGGCCGGCAGGAAGTACTTCAAGCAGGGAGAAGAGCGGCTTGGTGACGAGAGCATGCCTTTGTCGTGGTGGAGGCATGCCGGTGCTTGGAAACTGACTTGCCGATTACATGAAAGTCTTTATTCAAGTCGACGCACCGCGCGGATTCACAATTGTATACCCTCTCAATGATCGCGCGTGTATTCGCGTTGTGTGTCCACCCGAGTTGCCGTCGTATGCCATCCAGACGTCGCCTCCGATATGCTGCTCCAGGACGAAAACGTGCCCGTGTCTTGCCGCGACCATCCCTGGTGCTGGCGACGTACGCGGAAATCGCAGCCAGTTTGCCGCAAGATTCAACTCCGGCACGATGCGGCCAAACAAGTGCAAAGCTGCGGCACAACCACAGAATGAGGACGGGCAACCTGACGGGCGACCACCAACGATCCGAGTGCTGGCCGGACTATCAAGTGTTGCGGTACTCGTCCCGGCGACGACGGCGAGTTGTTTTGAACGGTAAGTCCGCAATGAGTATTGCACCCCTTTACGCTGGTTCAAGGTTTGCGAGGAGTAAGAGAAGTCGCAAGGCATGGTGACGTTGCATTCAGAGGCACGTTCTGTGCGATATGGTCTTGCTTCCGAATTGGCAGAGGTGATTACAACGAAGCAACAGGCGGAAATAACTTGCTTGAGCATTGCAGGCTCCAGATTAATGGATCCTGCCCCGAGCAATGAAAAGCAAACAACAGATTGGCTGAAATGGGTCCAAAGAGCGACCTAACGCTGGATCAGCGGCCGGCTATACTTCAGGGGTAACTCCGGACGCGCCGATCGCTGAAGAGCGCCTTATGGACCGTGGACGCGGCATCCGCTTCACGGGTCGATCATGGCCACGTAGTCCACGTGAAGTGTGATTGGTCCCTTCGATCCGTCCAAAATTACGCGGAGACTTTTCGGATAGTATCCGGCCCCAACCACCGTTCCGGTCTTTCCGGCCAAGCGAGGACCGGCTGCCGGCTCTACCTGAATTCGTGAGCCCGGTGGAAATTTGAGGTTCGTTTGGGCCGACCCTGACATGACGTCCTCGGCAACGAATGAGCTAATTCTACTCGAAAAGTCGCTAGCGCGCGCAGTGAACGAACGGGCGGGACAAATTCGATCGCGCGCACTGGTCGAAAAGCGGTCGCCAGCAACGGTGGCGAAGAGGTAACTTAATCCGGCGCCTAAGACCGAATATCTTGCTTCCGCAATTCGCGATTTGCCTCGCAAGCGAGCGCTATTTTGGTGCCACAATACCGGCGCATGCTGACGCCGCTCCGCTTGAATTCTCTATCCGCCTACATCCACCTACGTCACGCCCCGTAATGAACAACGGAAATGATTTGGAGAACATCCGTCATCGGGGGTAATCCGCGGACATGAATCAATACGGTTCGTTGCCGCTTGCGGCTCCGAACAATTTTGTCGGCGTTGTGCCGGATCTCAACGATGGTCTCGGCTCCAAGCGGCCGCATATCGTTGAATCATCTTTCAAAACAAGTTTCCCGTCAGATCTGGCAATCGGCGCCGACGAGTTGTTGTGCAAACTTTGGGCACAATAATCCCTTGGTTACGCCTGATGGAACGGAAATTCCTGCCTCAAACGTAAACATACGTTCACCTCGGTGGGACGCACGATCGGTTGTCGGGCGCTCAGACCTACAGGTCACTGGGGGTTTCAACACAGACAGGGGAATATCATTGGCAACATTACACTACGCTGCGGGCGGGGGTCTGGACTCGCAAGGTAACTTCGCACCAGCTGAAGCTGGCTTCAATCTCGCGGATGTCCAGTATGTCGACCAGGTGAATGCACTGCCCGACGGCGTGCAGGGTCTGGTCTGGCTCGATCAGTACCAAGGCGTGACTCAGGACTTCATCGACCAGGTGACGCCTTTCCTCAACAATCCGAAAGTGTTCGGTTTCTACCTTGTGGATGAGCCCGATCTGACCGGAGAGTGGGGACCGCAAGCCGACCCAGCGGATCTGAAGGCTGAATCCGACTGGATTCATGCGCACTCCGACGCCAAGACGTTCACCGTCCTGATGAACACGGGGTCATCGGACGATCCGAACTACATGAACAGCTACAACCAGGAGAACACCCACATCGATTACTTCGGTCTCGATTGGTATCCGGTTTGGACGGATCGTCCCGACGTCGACCTCAGCACCATCGACAAGTACGTCGCTGCTGCCGAGCAGGCCGGAATTCCGCTCGAGTCCATCGTTCCGGTTTACCAGGCGTTCGGAGGCGGCGGCTGGTCCACCGAAACCGGCAGCCAGGTCGCGGTGCCCTCTGCCGAGCAAGCGCAGGCGATGATCGATCATTGGGCGGACCTCGTTCCCAATCCGGCGTTCGACTATGCTTACGCTTGGGGTTCGCAGAATGGCGATACCGCGCTTGAGGATTTGCCGGAGCTGCAGCAGGTGTTCCTGGCGCACAATACCAGCGAGCACACGTCGTCGGGTGGCACGACCGTTCCGCCCGTTACGGATCCGGTGACCGATACGCCGCCGGTTGCGGACGATGGCGGCAGCACCGGCACGGATGGCAGCACGCCGCCGGTTGCGGACGCTGGCGGTAGCACCGGCACGGACGGCAGCACGCCGCCTGTTGCGGACGCTGGCGGTAGCACCGGCACGGACGGCAGCACGCCGCCGGTTGCGGACGCTGGCGGTGACACCGGCACGGATGGCACCACGACGCCGCCGGTTGCCGACGCTGGCGGCAGCACCGGAAGCACCCCTCCCGTGTCGGGCTCGGACGGAACGACGGATCCGTCGACCGGCGGTACGACGGACACTGGCGGCTGGGGTGGCCATCACCACGGCAACTGGGGCGGTGGCAACTGGTCGGGCGGTTGGCAGACGAGCGACGGCGATGGTGGGCACTACCACCGCGGCGGTGGGCTCGATTTCTCGCAGTGGATCAATGCCGCCACGTCGTCCGTGTCCGGATCCGGAGATCATTCCTGGTGGCGGGGTCACAATGCCACGTCGACCGCGACTGCGGATGCTGCGTCTGACCAGACGGATACGTCGGACACAGGGTCGTTCGTCTCGCATCTGGCTGATCTGATGTCTCACCATCACGATCATCACGCGTGGCACTCGTAAGCTCGTAGGTCGTCTACAACAACAAGGACATACGCGCGGTGCGCCGCGCGTATGTCTAATCTGGGGGAGTTCCTCGCGACCACAGGGGCGGTCGAGAGGCGGGGTGGCATTCCGCGCGCGGCGGAATGTTGAAATGCGGGCGTCTTGGCGTCCGATCATGCAATTTTCAACCGCTTACCGCCGCCCGGCCAAGGGCGGCCCGGATATGCACATGCACGCTTCGGCAAAACAGTCTGCGCTTGCGGACGCTTTCCGTCGGATACGTCCCGGCCTGCTCGCGGCCGGCGGACTGTCCATTTTCATCAACCTGCTGGTGTTCGTTTCGCCGCTCTACACCATGCAGATCTACGATCGGGTGCTGACGAGCCGAAACGGGATGACGCTGCTGCTGCTCTCGGTGATCGCGCTCGTGCTTTTCATCAGCTACGCGGCGCTCGAGCATTTTCGCAGCCGCGTTCTCGTGCAAACTTCGCTTCACTTTGATCGGATAATCTCGGGGGACACGTTCGAGACAGCGCTCGGACAGGCGCTGAGCACGAGCAGCTCGCATCACGTTCAGCTGCTGCGCGACGTCGACACCTTGCGTGAAGTGTTGTCGGGCGGCGTCATCACGTCGCTGATGGACGTGCCGTGGACGCCGATTTTCCTCGCGATTTGTTTTCTGCTCCATCCGCTGATCGGCCTCGTCGCCCTGATCGGCGCGGTCATTATCCTGACGCTGGCCTTCCTCAACGAGCGGCTTACGAAGACGCCGCTGAATGCGGCTGCATCGAAGAATCTTCATGCACTGGACCGCTTGACCTCGTCGCTGCGCAACGCCGAAGCGATCCGCGCGCTTGGAATGGGACCCGCGGTCCGCGCCGCCTGGGCGGAAACTCATGGTCAGGCGCTGTTGCAAAGCGCGACGGCCGGAGAGCGAGGCGGGACTTTGCTCGCGATCTCGAAATTCCTGCGCATGGCGATTCAGGTGTCCATCATGGGAGTGGGCGCATACCTCGCGATCCAGCAGGAAATCTCGGGAGGTGTGCTGTTTGCGGCGTCGCTGATCATGGGGCGCGCGCTCGCACCCGTGGAGGCTTCGGTATCGCAATGGAAGGCGCTGGTTGCCGCGCGGACCTCCTATGCCCGGCTCAATCGCGCGCTCGAGGCGCGTTCGACAGTGGGGCGGCCGACGAGACTGCCGGCACTGGTGGGGCAGGTCTCGCTCGAGGCCGCGACGGTGCTCGTCCCCGGATCGCAACTGCCGGCCATCGCCGACGTCTCGTTCCGCCTGGCGCCCGGCGAAGTGGTCGCCGTGGTTGGGCAGTCCGGCTCTGGAAAATCGTCGTTGGCGCGGGCCCTGGTCGGTGCCTGGCCGCTGGTGCACGGCTGCGTGCGCATCGACGGCAACGACGTCAGGCATTTCGATCCCAATTTCCTTGGACAGAACCTCGGCTACCTTCCTCAGGACGTCGAACTGTTTGCCGGTACCGTGCGCGACAACATTGCACGTTTCCGCGACGACGCCTCCGACGAGGCGGTCGTCGAGGCGGCGCAGTTGGCGTCGGCGCACATGATGATCCAGCGTCTCCCGAAGGGCTATGACACCGTGATCGGAGACAACGGCGCAGGTTTGTCCGGTGGTCAGCGGCAGCGCATTGGGCTCGCGCGCGCACTGTTCGGCAAGCCGGTGCTGGTCGTGCTCGACGAGCCGAATGCAAACCTCGATGGTGACGGCGATCGCGCGCTGGCCGATGCGATCCAGCGGCTGAGGCAGAACAAGGTGACGATCGTGATCATCAATCACCGCCCGAACCTGCTCGCCGCGGTAGACAAGATCGTGTTCATGCACGAGGGACGGCTCGGACGAATCGGGACGCGCGAGGAAATGTTGCCTACGCTGCTTGGGAAAACGGTTGCGCCGATGCGGCGTGACGTGCGCGAGCCCGCTGAGCATCATCGCGCTGATCGCCATCACCATGCTGATGGAAGCCATCGTGGCGATGGCGCTCACCGTCACGCGCAGCTTTCAAATCAGGTGCGTCAGGCGCACGCGACGAGGCAGTAATGGACAAGATGTTGCAGCGGGGAGCAGACGCTCTTCACGACGAACTGGCGCAGATCCTGAGGCAGTTCAACAGAACCAATCAGGCGGCGCAGGCGCCGCGAGCTCCGAGCAAACTCCTTGCGACGGCGGAAACGATAACAACGACAACAAAGTCGCTGCTCCATCTTGCCAAGGCGAAACTGCCGATTCTTGCCAAGACAAAACTGCCGAATCTTGTCAAGGCGAAGCTGCCGATCTTGTGGTCCCGAGCGTCCGTGGACAACGACAACGAGGGTCCGTCGGGCGATTGGCAGACGCCTGCGCGGCGGGGCTTCCTGGTCGTATTCCTCACCTTTGGTGTATTTGGCGGCTGGACCGCCCTCGCATCGATCGACGGTGCCGTGGTGGCGGCCGGCTCCGTCGTTGTCGAGAGCGACCGTAAGGTGGTGCAGCACCTCGAGGGCGGAATCGTCCAGAACCTGCTGGTCACAGGCGATGCTCATGTCGCGGAAGGTCAGGTCCTGTTGCGGCTCGATCCGACCCAGGAGCGGGCCAAGGAGGAGATCGCTCGCTCGGCGGTGTACTCGGCGGTTGCCGAGGAGGCGCGCCTGCACGCGGAAGCCGAAGGGAGAGACAGCATCACGTTTCCGTCCGAGCTGCTCCAGAAGGTTTCCGATCCGAACGCGATACGTGCAATGGGTGACCAGAAGCGGCGCTTCGACGAACGTCGCGCTGCGCGAAAGATCGAGGTCTCGATTCTCGAGGAACGTATCGCGCAGGCGCAGCGTCAGATCCAGGGGAATACCGCTCAAAACAAGGGCGCGCGGGCGCAGTTCGACAGCGTCAGTCAGGAATATACCAAGCTCAAGCCGCTCGCTGATCAGGGCATCGTACCGTTCGCCCGCGTCGCCACGCTGGAGCGTTCCAAAGCGGATCTCGAGGGCAAGATCGGCGCATACGAGGCGGATATCGCTCGTTATGGCCGCATCATCGACGAGTCGCGGCTCCAGATCGACCAGGTCGGGCAGAAAGTGCTGGAAGAGGCAACCGGCAAGCTCACCGATACGCGCGCCCAGCTTGCTGATGCGCGTGAGAAGCTGCGCGTCGCGGTCGATGTCCTGGCCCGGATGGAAGTACGCGCACCGCGATCGGGGCGGATCGTGAACCTGAAAGTTCACACGATCGGTGCCGTGATCAAGGCGGGCGACGTGTTGATGGAGATCGTGCCAGACAACGACGTTCTCGTGGTGGCCGCAAGGGTGTCGGCACTTGATATCAACCACGTCCAGCTCGGCCTGCCGACAGAAGTGCGGCTTCCATCGTTCAAGGCGCGCACCACGCCGATCGCTCTCGGAGAGGTTCTTTCGATCGCGGCCGACGCCGCGCGCGACGATGCCACGCATCAGCCCTATTACGAGGTGAAGGTCTCGGTCCAGGTGACGCAATTCCCTGAGAAGGTCCGTGAGAAGCTCAAGCCGGGCATGATGGCCGATGTGCTGATCGCAACCGGAGAGCGCACAATTCTTGCCTATCTGACCCAGCCGATCACGGACGCGATCCGGCGCGGGATGCGGGAGAGCTGAGAACGTATCGGCTTTCGCTGGCTGGCCCGCGCAAGGGCCGCTGGGTTCGGAGTGCTACCCTGCAATGCCAACCATCATGACGGGGAAGTGCTCGAACCTGGCTATTCCTTCGCGTACGCCATAACGACGCGACCGGAACCCGTCTCGTCCGAGACCACGCCGACATTTTCGTAAGCGTCGTTGCGTTCGAGCAGGGTTGCCACTTGTCGATCCTGGCCGCGGCCCACTTCGAACAACAGCAATCCTCCTGGCCGCAAGTAGCGAGGTGCGTCTTTCGTAACGCGCATATGGATGCTCAATCCGTAGGGCCCGGCCGCGAATGCCTCGCGCGGCTCGTCTGCGAGCAGGGAAGCGCGATCGCCGTTGAGCCGGGCCTCCGAGATATAGGGTGGGTTGCAGACGATCAGATCGATGGTTTGCTCGAGTTGCAGGCCTGTCAGAGCCCCGAACAGATCGCCCTGGAGCACGGTGATACGAGACCCGAGGTCCTTATGCGCGACGTTACGCCGGGTGAGCTCGACACATCCCTCAGTCAGATCGCTGGCCCAAACGTGAGCGCCAGGAATATTGAGCGAGATCGCGCAAGCCAGATTGCCGGCGCCGCAGCACATGTCGACGATCCGCGGCGCGGGAAGGCCCGTTCGGCGCAGTGCTTCAACCGCGGTGCTGCCAAGCAGCTCGGTTTCCGGCCGGGGCACCAGCGCGCCAGGAGCAACCAGAAGTTCGATTCCCATGAACCGGGTGCGTCCTCGCTCATAAGCCTCGGCTACATTGATCGTTTCGCTCATCGCATTCAAACCTCACGCGTGACGCATTCCTTCAAATGTTCAGCCCGCCTTCTGGCTGGTCAGCCAGACCGCCAGGCGCAGATCTTTGCAAGCCGCCCACGGACGGCGTCGAGACCGGTCAGTTCAAATGTTTCCTCGTAGGGTGTAGCCGTGTCGGCATACACTTTGGCCAGAAGCCGCCCTGTCCCTGGCATGGAGTTTATGAAGCGGACGGTATCGCCCGGAAGGGCAAGGCTTCGGCCGCCATCAGCAACCCTCCAGCGCTGGTCGACAGGCGGCTGATCGTTGATCTGGAATACGACCCTAATTTCGGTGACCGGAGTTTTGGTCCAGGAACTCGCCGAGGAGAGCAACAACTCGGTCCTATTGCCGCGACAATGTATGGCGAGCGACGAGGGTCCATCCTTCCGGCCGGTTCGTCCGGTGGTCTGCGCGGCGATCTGCGGCTTGCGGTCCACCGGTGATGTCGTTTCGCTGATGATCCAGTTCGGAATTTGAGGAGCTCTGACGGATTGCTCAGGTGCTTCCGCAATCTGATCGTCGACGCATGTCATGTGCTCCATTCCCTGCAACCGCGCGCATGCCTTCGAACGATCTGGCGTGTCGCCGGCTTGAGCGCAGCTTAGATGACCGATACCCGCGAGCAAGGAGGCCGCAAGGGTACCGAGTCGCTTCATCGCGACAGTCCGACTGTCGCGCTGGGCGAGCGATCGAGCCATTCCTGCGCCGGAGCAAACCGGGTCAGAGTGGGGACACTGGCGCGGAGATTCACGTCCTTCCATTTTGTATCGAAGCCAGCGGACTGCAGCCGGTCGAGCCGTCCGAACAGGTGGTCGACGAAGCGCACCATGCGCCGGTAGCGATCGGTCTGCGGCTGCCAGTTGTAGGCGGCAAGAATCGTGGGGACGGCAATGGTCGCGATCCGCTTGCCTTCTGGCACGAGGTTTGGGTAGTCCTTCGGATCGAGGGACGACGGAAGATAGTAGTCTTCAAATCTGGGGTCGTATTCGATGGGCAGGAACTTGAAGCCTTCATCCCAGCGTCCTTTCAAGAAGGCATCGACCGGCTTTGATGTGATGAAGACGACCGCTGAAATGTCGCCGCTCTTCATCTGCTGCAATGCGACCTGGTGGGGAATGAACATCTTTTCGACATTCAGTCCCAGCCGGCTGAAGATCAGTGGACCAGAATATGCGGCTGCTGTGCCCTGGGTGTTGAAGTTGACCTTCTTTCCCTTGAGGTCGTCGAGCGACTTGATCTCGGGACGCACGAAGATGTGCAGCTCGGCCGGGAAGAGGTTGAGAACATAGACGATGCGCCGTTCGATCGACGGAACCTGCGCCTTGTACTCGTCCAGGGCATCCATGTTGATGATTGCGGCATCAACGCCCCTGAGATAGAGCAGCGAGTTGACGTTTTCGGTGGCGCCGGTCGTCACGATCGGAATGACGTGAAGCTTGTCTTCCTCGTTGACGACGCGTGCGATCTCTGCGGCGAGCCGAAGCGGCGCGCCCTCGATAAGTCCTCCGGCGAGCCCCACCGTCCATGCATTGATGCGTTCCTTTGCGGCCGTATCGGCATTCCGTGCCAGCGGCTCGCGCGGCGAACGAGATTGGGCGCTGGCAGCAAGCTGCAGGCCGAACAGTGCCAATGCGACCGTGAATGCGAGCTTGCTCAATGACATGGACCTCTCCACTCTCTGGTCTGGTTTCGAAGGCTCGCTCCAGCGGCTATTTGAGCCCCTTGATCCGTCCTTCTGCATCGCGAATGCCGCCAACCTGAGCTCGTTCATACAGTTCGCGCGCCTTCGCGGGATCGCCGGCGACGCCGCGGGCGTCCCAGGATTGCAGCACGTGAGGATCGTAAGTTTCGGCCAACATAAAGGCCGCTTGCGCGCTGCCATGTCCAAGAATGTATTCCAGCAATCCGCGGGCTCCGTTGATGTCCGCCTGCCGCAATAATGCGCTGGCGCGCGCGAGCAGTCTCTCCTCGTTCGCAAGCGGGCGCTGCGCTCCGCTTGCGGTTTGGCGGTCCACCGCTGCCATGGCCCTCGGATTAGAGGCGGGCAGGGCAGTGGCCTGTGTGATCTGCGCGCTCGGTGCTATCGGCGCGGATGCCGAAGGCGAGAGCGGAAGCGTAGCGGCAGGCGGCAGGCTGCTTTGGCTTGGTGCGCGGCCCGGGGGCTCGCGCGAGGGCGCCGCTACAACAGTGGAAGCACTCCATGCGGCCAGATGATCCCGAACAGACGGGAGCGTTGAGGGCCGCGCGGCGCCGCTGCCGGGACGCTCCTTTTCGCGGTTGGCTTCGGCCTTTGCGGCGGCGTCGGCGGTTCGTACAGCCTCTGCCCGCGCCAGGTCGCGCTGATCCTTCAGCGACGCCGCCTCGCGCGCGAGAGCGTCCGCGCGGTCGCGCTGCTGTTCGACCTCCCGCTTCAGCGCCAGCTTGTCCCTGTCGTCTGCAGCGCGGTGGGCAGCCAACTCAGAGTTCGCGGTTTGCGCTGCACGGAGCTCGGCCTGAAGGGAGGTCAACTGGCGCGCCGCGCTCTCGGCCCTGTCTCGCTGCTTCTCGAGTTCCCGTGTCAGCATCGACCTTTGATCGACATCTGCAGCGTTGACCCTCGCGGTCTCGGAGGCCGCGATCCTGATGGTGCCGAGTTCGCCGATCAGGGCTTCTGTCTTGTCCTGCTCCTGCTTTAATTCGCGCTCGAGAGCTTGCCGTTGTGCGGTCTCCGCCGCGGCAGATTTCGTGGCTTCGGATGCTGCGCTGCGGGCGGCCTCCAGCTCCGAGCGAAGCGAGGCTAGCTGGAGAGCAAAGCGTTTGGCCCCATTCCGTCGGTCAAGCGGACGTTCCTGCTTCAGCTCGGCTTCGGATGCCTGCATGGCCTTTGAGGCCGCGACCCGTGCGACCTCGAGCTCCGCCCTCAGGAAGGTGAGCTCACGTGACAGAGTGTCAGTCTTTTGCCGTTCCTGTTCGAGCGCCTGCGTTTGCTGAATACCGATCTCGAGGGCGCGGACATTGTGCGTCTGTGTCTGCCGCGCCGCGTCGAGTTCCGCTCGGGCCGCAGCCAATTCGCGCGCAAGCCTGTTCGCTCGTTGCCGCTCCTGATCCAGCAACAGGTGCTGGTTGAACCGCTCCGTCTCGGAAGCAGCTTGAGCCGCATTTGACGTCGCGGGCGGTGAAGCCGGCATTTCCTGTGCAGGGACTTCAGCTGCGGAGCGTTGCGGCTCTCTCGAGGTCGCCGCCCCGCGCGATCCGGCTGCCGCCGGCCTGCTGCCAGCGGGCCGTGGCGCGGCGGGCTGAGCCTCGTCCGCGCGTTGAACCAGGAGCATCCTCAATTCCACTCCGCCGATCTGCTCTCGTCCTGGCGTGAAACTGCGCTGCTCGAGCAGCGCCCATGGGGCGAAGGAAGCGCCACGTTCGCCTTCGTCCCGGTCCCGGGATCTGGCGTTGGCAGTTCCAATCAGAAGCGGCAGCAGGCCGTTGATCAGAACCATCGTGAATATACCCGCTCCTGCGTATGAGCGCCGGGTGCCAGCGATGTCGAACAATCCGCGTCCGCGGAACGGAAATGGCCAATCCCCGGGCTGACGCGCAGTGGCAGTTGGCGCGACGGCGCTTCCCTTCGACAGACGGTGTCCGTGCACCCCCATTGCGACGCCCAAATGTTTGATGGAACTCATGGCATGTCATTCATGACACCGCTTTCATTGAGGCCATGTCGATGTCGCAGTCGCGGTAGCCAAAACGGAGTAGACGTGCAGAAATGGGAATTAAGTAGATCGATCGGACCATTACCCGAAGATTCTTGACCTGCACGGGCGCGCTTAAATAGCCTGCGAGGTGCACGCTTCATCACACACGCAGGAAGCACAGCATGACCAGATCGTTTGCCATTTTTGCCGGTGTGGCGGCTGTCGGGCTGATCCTCGTAAGCGGCATTGAATCCCAGGGTTCTGCGCAAACCGCTCTCTTCACCAAAAATCCCGGCGCGTCAGCCAGGAATGCTAATGCCAAGGCGACCGTTGCGACCCCTCGGACGCAGCCGCCGCATCGGCTTGTCATCCATGTCGACGCAAACGATCCGGCCTTGATGAATCTCGCTCTCAACAACGTCAGCAACGTCGTTCAGCACTACGGCGAGCTCAGTCAGAAAGTCGAAGTAGAAGTCGTCGCGTACGGGCCGGGACTGCACATGCTGCGAGATGACACATCCCCTGTAAAAGGGCGCATCAAGGCGATGGCCGAAACCACACCGGAACTGACTTTCTCGGCATGCGGAAACACGCGCGAGAACATGGCGAAGAATGAGGGCAAGGAAGTTCCTCTGATCTCGCAAGCGAAGGTCACCAAATCCGGGGTTGTCCGCCTCATGGAGCTCCAGGAGCAAGGCTGGAGCTACCTGCGGCCCTGACGATCACACTCTGCATTCCTAAGGGCGCGACGGCGCCTTCGAGCCAAGTGCGAGCGGAACCCGCGTGGCCTCTCTATACGATCCTGTGGCGGGCAGGACCGGCGCGTCAGAAAGCATTGTATCGTGGATCAGGAGCAGGACGCCGCGATCGCGCGCTCGATGACTGGTCGATTGATCGCGAGGTGAGGCTCGACCACCAGGTCAAGATGTCCACCGGCGATCGGAATCACGTCCAGCTCCTCAAACAGGGAGTCCCATCCGAGGCGCGGCGTTACGCCAGGCCGGTGGCATGCGAAGACAGTCCCTTTGATGGCCAGACGAGGCTTGGTGTTCTCAACCCAGCGTCCGAAAGCGCGCATCCGGAGAATTTCCTCGAGTTCAAGCCTGAGCATGAAGCGGGTGTTTGCCAGGCGAGGCCATGTGATGGCGTCGATGAGCCTGCAGAAGCGAGCCTCCTGGCCCAAGCGAGCGGCGAACTTCGCCACGGAGCGGCAAAGCATGCGGTAGATCGTCACGCGATGGGATCGAATCCGCTGCAGCGTGCGAGAAAGGGCTTCTCGGTGGTTTGCTCTGCGAGGGCCGACATTCGTGTCTAGGATGCCCAGGAATTTGACCGCACGACCTTGCTCGATCAACCGGCTTGCGACTTCGAATGCGACGCCGCCACCCAGGGAATAGCCTATCATTCGGACATCACCGCGTGGCTGAGCGGCATTGATCTGTTCGACGGCCATCGCGGCCATCTCCTGGACGGAATCGCGGCCCGCGAGGCTCCAGCTCAGGTCCGGATAGCGAATTGGTATCACCCGCGCCACCTTACTGAGCTGGGCGCCAAATGCTGCCATGCTCGGGCCATACCCCATGGAGCCAGGCAGGATTACAAGGCCTGGGAGAATTTGGTCATTTAGACGCTGCCGCACAGGTGGATCCACCGCTGCGATAGCCCGGACCATGTCTTCGGCGCTCATGTCGACCGTGAAAGCTTCCATGCTGACTTCGCGGCCGATGAGGTCTTCGATATCCATGACGCAGCGCAGGAGCTTTAGGGAATCTCCGCCGGCCTCGTCCCAGCGTCCGGCAGCTTCCGACACGCCGAGGATATTGCTCCACACCTGGTGCACGATCTTGTTGGCCTCGGCCAATCCTTGCGTCGCCGGCACAGGCGCGGGCGAGGTCTTCTTGCTCTCCAGATCGAGAAGTTTCAGCCTGGCGTGATCGATCTTACCTCCCGGGAGGCGCGGAATCTCCAATATCTCGTGCAGCCTGGTCGGATGCAAAGCCGCAGGAACCGCCTGCCGAATCACGTTGCGAACGTCGGTCTGGAAGTGCGGTCTCAGCGGATCGGAGGGCGATGCAAAAAGGACCAACTCGTTCGCGTCCGTCACGACGGCGACCGCGTCCTTCACATAGCTGAGGTTGCGCAGCGCACTCTCGAGCTCGGCCGGCTCGACACGCTGACCATTGATCTTGAGCTGGCGTCCTTTCCGCCCCACGATCCGCATCAGTCCGTGCACATCCACGATGACGAGGTCGCCGGTCTGATAGATGCGAGACTTTGGATCATCCGGGGCGGGCGATGCCGGAGAAAGCCGTCCGCATTCCCAGTATCCGAGCATGACGTACCTGCTCTTGATGACAAGTTCGCCGACTTCCCCGCATGGGACGGATTTCCCACTTTCGTCGATCACGGCATAGGATATGCCTGGAAGCAGGTAGCCAACTGGAACGCTGACGCCGTCCGCTCGCCATTCCTTGGGGAGAAACCACTGGGTGCCAGTAGTTTCCGTCGACAAATAGCTGACCTGGATGAAGCAGCCTGGCTGCACCGCTCCTCGGACGAGCGCGATGTCGGTCCACAAGACCTTCTCTCCGCCGATGCGTATCATGCGGAGCGAGTCGAAATCGCCTTGCCGACTGGCGCTGATCAATGCACGCGCCAGAGCTGGTACGACGTATGTAATCGTCACCTGTTCCGTGGTGATCTGGCGAAGAACGCCACGCAGCCCGAGCGCCTCGACATCGACGATGTGCAGTTTCGCACCGGTCAGCAAAGCCGACAACATCTCCCGACAACCGGCGATCGTTGTGGGGCCGCTCAGAGGCATGAAGACGTCAGCCGCACTTATGTGGCATGCATCCACATATTGCTGGACGCGCTGGAGCAGGTTGCGTTGGCTGTTCACCACGCCCTTTGGAACTCCAGTGCTCCCCGAGGTATAAAGCACAACGGCCGGCGCATCGACCGAAACCTGGGTGAGGGTGGGGGTTGTTGCTGAAGGTTCGCTGGCGCTCGCAACATCAAGCCAGACCAGACCATGTTGCTTGACCAACCCGGCAGCATCGCTGTCGTCGTGCCCGATCAGAACGGAAATCCGGGCGGCCGTGGCGATGGCCATGAGCCGCTGCACTGGATCGCGGGGGTTGAGCGGGACGAGGGCTCGTCCGGCTGCCATGCATGCCAGCATGGCGATCGGCTGCCAGGCCGAGCTTCGCAACAGCCATCCGAGGGCCTCCCCCTCCGGGATCAGCGCCTCGATGGCCTGGGCCAAAGTCAAGACCCGGGACAACAGCTGTGAATACGTGAAGGAGTGATTGCCGTCGCTGATTGCGACCTTGTTGGCAAACTTCGCCGTCACCGCAATCAGGTGTTCGATGGCCGATACGCCGGCAAAGCCGGCTTCCAAAGGATCGAATGATCGATCGGTCGGGCCGTTGAGATCGAGAGGCACGTTTACGGGGCTCAACCAGCTCAGCGTCGCGGGAAGTTGCTGAACGATCGATGGCAGGTGCGTGTCAACGGCGTCGCATGGACCGCCAGACGGATCGCCAAGTTTCTGAAGCCGCATCACCGTACCCGTCATTTTTCTGTCCCAACCTATGTTAATCAGGCCCGGGCACGCATACTTCAAACGAAGGATGCTGGGTTGGCATGCTCAGCCGCCGTTTGGTCGATCGGCGTCCTGCCATATCGAAAGGCCCAAATGATCAACCAAGCCTTCTGGTGGTCATTGTCGTGGCCTCAGGCCAGATTCGGCGTGGTCGGAAACATTGATTACAGGTTCGATGCTTAGCCACCGTACCGCCGCTGCTTTGAACCAGCGATAGTAACGCATCAAAGTCGATGTTGATGCCGGCTCCAGATCGGAGCGCGCTAGCTCGGACGGCACTCCGTGCGTCAGGACACACCAGAGCTTGACACGAGTATCGAAATCCGACGTCCCGGCAAACCGGTTCAAGGTGCTCCGTACGACGTCGCGGCTCGTGCTGCCAGCGCGGACGGCAAGCAAGACATGGTCTGCCCACGAGGCGAGAAGTCTCACTTCCGGAGCATCATCCAGCGATGGCGCGTTGATGACGACGAGATCGTAGGTGTTTCTAAAGTGCTCGAACAGCGAGGCGACTTTCGGGCCTGCTAGTGGCCCCAGGCGGCTGCCCTCGGACAACTTTGACGATATGTAATCGATTCCGAGCTCCGGGATGTGCTGTACGGCCTTGGCCGCCGCTCCGTCGTGCGCCAGGAGCTTGAAGAGATCTGCAGCCTCACCGCCGACGCGCCGGGGCACCTGGGAAAAGTCCAGGAGCAGAACGCGCTGTCCGAGCTGCGCGGCGCAGAAGCCGAAACTCCACGCGATCGCGCTCTTGCCTTCACCGTGCAAGCTGGATGTCACCAGGACAACATGCTGCGGCTGGGGCTCGATTGGATCCGCGGTCATGAGAGAAACTACGGTCGAGCGAACGGCTCTGTTAGACGAGGCTTCCGATTGCTCTACGAACCGTTGCGGCGAGGTGCTCAGCTCGGGCGGAATCGAGGGTATCAATCCGACGCACGGGATGTCCAATGCCTCTGCAGCTTCTGCCTCGGTATGCAGACTTCGATCGAAGTGCTTCAGGATGATCGCGACGAGACATGCCATGAGAGCGAAGACAATCGTAATTGGCGGGACGAGGAGGAACGGATTCAACGAGCTGGGAAAATCGGGGGGCGAGGCGTCCGCGATTACGGTCACGTCCGGCTCAGCGACGACGCCCTTCGTGGTGAGAGCCTGCCGCTTTCGTATCAGTGTTTCATACTGCTGGGCCAGAGTGGTGATTTTCCACTCCAACGCGGCGGCTCTCTGTGATGATAAGGTCTGACCTGAGTGATCGGCGTCCCATTCCGCCTTCGCCGCCGACAATTCGCGCTGAACGTT
Organism: Bradyrhizobium sp. CCGB20; assembly: GCF_024199855.1. Classification (NCBI taxonomy): domain Bacteria; kingdom Pseudomonadati; phylum Pseudomonadota; class Alphaproteobacteria; order Hyphomicrobiales; family Nitrobacteraceae; genus Bradyrhizobium; species Bradyrhizobium sp. CCGB20. Next base: position 3,488,535 of record NZ_JANADN010000001.1, read on the forward strand.
TGCCGATTGTGCTGCGATGGCGTCCAGAGCCTGGAGTTCTACAGCTCGCGTTTGCCGGGCTAGCTCGTCAGCATAGGATCGGGCGACCAGGTTTGCGACGTCCGCGGCTCGTTGCGGATTGGGGTCGCTGGCAATTACGCTGATAACTCTGGACCGGCGCTCCTGACTGACCTTCAAACGTCCTTTCAATGCTGCCAGCGCCGCGCCATCGCTCGGTTGATCTTTCCGGAAGGAGAGGAACCCCTTTATCTTTGACCAAGCCGTGCGGAGCAACGAACCGTTTTCGTGGGCCTGGTTGTCGAGCATCCTCAGTGCTGGCAGGAGCCGCCGCAGATAGGCATCGGATGACATCACCGTGACGTGCGTATCGATAGTCGGGTCGTCCGAACCGCCAGTCGCGGAGGAATTGCCGGGCGCGCCGGGATTCTCCGTTGCTCCGCCACTGCGAGCGCTGACGACAAGCTGTGCCGTCGCAAGATAGGAGGGGGACATAAAAAGACTACCGAGCACAGCGAGCAGCGCGCCCGCGCTGATCATTTTGATAATGAAGTACTTGTATCGCCTGATGCTATCGAGGACGTGCCTGAATGCCGCGATGGCGTCATCGGGAGGAGGCTCATCGGCTTTTGACCGCCCGTGGGACAGAACGGTCACCGGCAGAATCCGTTTACCTGCAAACGCTTCCATTGCCTGCTCCTTTACTGCGCCGGTTCCATTACGCCCGCCGTTCGAGGCGTCCCGGAGGCAAGTGTTGAGTCGAGCCAGGACTGCAGCATCAAGACAGCCCACAGCGGTCGCGAGAAATCGCGGCGACCGCTAAGATGTTGGAGCCAGCAATCCTGGACGCGGGAAACGTCCAGAAGATGCTGGTTGCGAAGGCGCGACTCGGAAATGAGGTCTGACGCCCACGAACGAAGAGGTCCCCTCAGCCAGGAGCCGATCGGTACGTCAAAGCCCTGTTTGGGTCGTTCGAAGAGGTGACGCGGCAGGTGACGGCTAAGGACCTGGCGCAGGAGCCATTTTCCCTGACCGTGACGCACCTTCGCCGAGTTCGGTAGAGTCCAGCTGAACTCAACGACGCGATGATCGAGAAGCGGGCAGCGAGCCTCCAGGCTCGTGGCCATACTCGCACGGTCGAGTTTCACGAGAATGTCACTCGGGAGATATCCAAGCATATCACGAACGATAAGATCGGACAGGAGATCGTTGAGCGGCGGAATCGAGTCGGACTCCGGATCTGCTTGCGCTTGCGTCAACTGCAGTTCCGAGAGCCGCGTCGACCGACGGTACATCTCGCCGACGTCATTGCTGCCAATCAGGTCTGCGAGACGGTTGATGCGGTCGCCGCGTGTCATCCGCTGCAACCAGCCTGGAAGACGAAGCGTCTCGACGACGCTTTCGCGCACGCCGCGCCCGAGCAGTGCCACACCGCTTGCGGCCATCGTCCGTATTGATCGGTTGGAGTTCAGCAGCGGCGCTAAACGGGCGGAAAGAACGTGTCTGGAATACCCTGCGAAGCACTCGTCACCTCCGTCGCCCGAAAGCGCAACGGTGACTTCCTGCCGTGCAAGTCGAGACAACAGCAGCGTCGGGATTTGCGATTCATCGGCAAACGGCTCGTCCCAAATGGTTGGAAGTTCGGGAATGACCGCTCTGGCTTCCGCAGAGGTAAGACGCAGTTCGGTATGGCTGGTACCGAGGTGTCGTGCCACGGCCGCAGCATTGGCCGTCTCGTCAAATGCGCGTTCACCGAATCCGATCGTGTACGTCCGTACCGGGCGCGTCGATTGGGCTTGCATCAGGGCCACGACGGTCGAGCTGTCTATTCCGCCCGACAGGAACAACCCGACCGGAACGTCGGCAACCATTCGGTCGGCGACCGCTGCCTCCAGCAGACCGCAAGCGTGGGAGACGAGCTGTTGGTCATCCGCCGCGGCCAGCGCTGCACGACCCGCTTGCGCGACATCGGCCAACGACCACCAGGAGCGCGCGCGTTCTCGTAGCGCCGCGGCGTCCTGCAAGACTGAGAGGTCCTCGGCACGGATCGACAGGGCACCGCCGGGTGGAAGCTTGAAGACGCCTCGCCATATGCACTGGTCTTCCGGCAGCCATCCGCGAGCTAGAAACTCCGCGACCGCGCGTGAGTCGATCTCCTGGTGAAAGTCGGGGAATGCAGCGATGGCCTTCAACTCCGACGCGAACACGAGCGCACTCGACGTCCGCGCGACGTAGAGCGGCTTTTTCCCCATCCGATCGCGGGCCAGATGCAGCATGCGGTTCCGGCGATCCCACAAGCCGATTGCGAACATCCCATTGCAGCGCTGGAGGGCCTTCTCGAGCCCCCATCGCTCGATCAGGCCCAGCAAGACTTCCGTATCGCTATTGCCGGTGAAGTGCTTGCCTGCGCTCTCGAGTTCTCGTCGCAATGGCTTGTAGTTGTAGATCTCGCCATTGAATGTAATGACGAAGCGGCCGTCGCTCGAAAGCATTGGCTGCCGGCCCGCATCGGAAAGATCGATGATGGATAGCCTGCGATGTCCGAACGCAATGCCGGCGTCACGATCCTTCCAGAAGCCGTCCGCATCAGGACCGCGGTGGCGCAGGCGAGCCGTCATCGGCCCGATTGCCGCGAGGTCGGCGGATCGCGAAGCATGCTGCGTCTGAAGTATTCCGGTAATCCCACACATGACCTAACTTCCAATGCGTGCCTGCGCCGATGGTCGCCGAACCGAGCCGAGGACAAGGCCAAGTGTGACGGCGAACCACACGGTCGGATGCCGTAGGATGAAATGACTGATGCTGAAGATGGCGAGCGCAAAGATCAGAACGGCCAGGGCGTCAAGCCGCGCGCGGAGCAGGAGCACCAGCGTGCCTCCGAGCAGGCTCAAAATGATGATCACCCCAGGCAGCCCACCCTGGGTGAACACGTCCAGGAGCGTGCTGTGTGCTTCCACGGGGAGTGGGACGCCCTTGTCCGTGATGCCGGTTGGTTTCTCCAAGTGCGGTCCGGGCCCAAGTCCAACCGACCCGGACTCCAAACCGGCCTGCAAGGCGTCCTGCCAAAGGCTCAGCCGCAGATTGGCGGTTGCTTTAGTTGCGTCACCGCCACGATCCTTCATCATACCGGCGGCCATCCCCTCGACGTCATTCGCTGTTGCCGCCCCGTAGGGGAGCAGCGAGAGTGAAAGGGGAACTATGGCCACCAGGAGGAGCGCCGCAGCTGCAAAGCGCAGACTCAATCGATGCTCGGGCGACGTTAGCCAGCTTCGCAGCTGCAGCGCAATGAACAGAGGTATCGAGAGCGCCATCGAGATAAGGAATGTATCGCTCTTCGTCAGCCGGCCGACGACGAACGTTCCGAGGCAGCTCAACACTGCGACGAGACGGGCAAACCCGTTCGAGGTCAGCGCCATGTGCAGCGACAGAGGTGTCAAAACCGCACAATAGATTGCAAGCTGGTTCGGGTTCTCCGACCATCCGCGAAATCGATCCCAGTACCACGGGTCGACTGACGCCATGCGGAAATAGTCCCAGCCCAATGCGAGCTGCACGGCCATGGCGATGATCCAGAATCCGATCAGAAACCATAGCGATTGGCGTAGAGTACCTTCCGGTCTCAGCGTCGCGGCGATCAGGCAGGTGATGGTCGCCACGAGGAGGTACGCGAAGATGTCGTGCACAACGAGCTCTGGGTCGACGATCTCCGGGCGCAGCAACGCCAGGAATGCCCCGAAACTCTGGATGAGGACAAAGCAGCCCCAGAATGCGAGGAGCCAGAGCAGAGCTGTGGGGTTGCAGATTCTTGAACTGGTCAGGAGATGCAGGGATGCGAGACCGAGCCAGACGACGAGGCAGGCCTCACCGATCCCCAAGGGGAAGCCGGGAAGGCGCAGCTGCGAAGCCGTCCCGAGTACGAGGCCAAGCGCAAGAAGGGCACTACCCATCATTGTATTTCACTGCTGCTGTGCGTCGTCGCCAGCCCGTCACTTGATGGCCGGGAGAATGAAGCTGCCCGTAAAGCTCCGTATAACGGTCGGCCACGACGTTTAGGTCAAACTCCTGGCGCACCACCTTGATCGAGCGCTGCCCCATCGTCTTCGCGCGCGCGGAATCCGAGAGAAGGTCAAGAATGGCTGCCGCGAGCGCGCGTGGATCACGCGGCGGTACAAGGTGGCCGTTCCAGTCGTCGACGACCACGTCGTCGCACCCCGGCATGCGGGAGGCGACGATCGGCACGCCGGCCAACCCGGCTTCCAGCAGGACACGGGGAATGCCTTCGCGATATTCGGTTGGAAAGGCAAAGAGGTCGGCGAGTCCCAGAAGCGCGGGAATATCCGATCTTGCACCGGTCGCAATCACGTATGGCGCGTGTCCGTCGATCAACGCCTGATCCACGGCGAACGGACCCTCGCTCTCGCGCGGACCAACGAGCAGAAAGCGAACCTTGGGACGGGCCTGATGAACGAGTTTCGCCGCTTCGAGCAGCGTCGCAATGCCCTTTTGTACCGTTAGTCGGCTTACCGTAAGGACGATTTCGGCATCGCCCAACCCGAGTTCGGCGCGTAGCTCGGCCGGCGAGTCCATTCGCGCTTGTGCTGCCTCGAAAGCGCCGACGTCGATCCCCGAGCTTCCGATAACGACGGACGAGCTCTTTCCAAGCAGACGGTGTCGGTCGAAGAAACTCTTATCGGCCTTGTTCTGGAATACGGTCGCGGCGGTCCAGCACGCAGCCAGGCGTTGCATGGCCAGATACATGGGGCGAAAGGCGAGGGCCCTCAGCTCGGTCGAGGAGAAGACCCATCCCATTCCGTTAATGGTCCGCACAACGGGAACGGAGCCGCGAAGCGCCAATGGTGCAAACAGGTTTGGCTTGGTGTCGAATGTCTGGATCACGTCGGGACGGGCGCTCTTCACGAGCTGCGCCAGTTGACCCATGGCGGCACGATCGGCAAAGCCCACGCCAAATCTGTCGAACTGATACTGATGATACTGGATGCCATTCTTCGCAAATGCAGCGACCTCACCGGTGCCCGCCGCGCTAACTCGGAGGCCGCGCTTCTGCAGAGCCGCCAGGAACGGGATACGCAGAGCGTGATCCTCGCCTCCTACGCAAAGCAAGTGCAGCGCCATGTCGGTTCCTTTCGGGGCCATTTGAGCAATCGTGCCAAGACGTTAGTCTTTGCGAAGGGCCCCCGCCTTTCCGGCAAAGAGTTGGACGGGAGCAGGTTAGGACGTGTCCGCGGCCTGTCTTCATGCGTTCGAATGACAGCGGGAGCAGGCGGTTCGCGGACGTGCTTGAACGGAGCTTTTGCAGGCGCAACGAAGCGCGGGCGCATGTTCGCCGAACGCGCCGGGAGTACTCCGATGTCTAACCATTCCAGACAACGAGACACCGCATTCCGCGCCCACGCTAAGGCAGGACGGCGAGGCGTCCGAGCAACGCGATCAGGTCTGCCTGCCGGCGCGTCTGTGTTTTGACAAACAGAGATGCCAGCTGGGAGCGCACTGTCGTCCGACTTAGTCGTCGCGCACGAGCAATGTCGATCAGGTTGTTGCCGCGCGCCAGCTCGATGGCGAGTTGAGTTTCTGCCGCGGTGAAGCCGAACAGGCGCTGCAGCGTCCGCGGTGAGGGCTCCGGATGGGCATCAAGATCCAGCAGGATCAACGCGATGGTGTCGTCGGAATATGCGTTGGCGACCTGGTTGATCAGTGCGGTGAAACCTTCCTTGGTGGATGTCGCCAGCCAGGATGTCGACCCTGCCGGAAATTGTGCGCCTGCGCGGTGGACGAGTTGCTTCACCGCACCATAGAGCGTGTCGTGGCTCGCATCGGCGCGCGCTTCGCGTTCCAATATTGCGCGGCCGGCTGGACTGAGTTCGATGACCCGACCTTGTCGGAGCAAGACCTGTCCGCAGCCGATGCGCGCGAGCACTCCGCGTAGGCCGTCCTGCTTCGAATTATGGGCTTCAGAGTGAGTGGGTGACATGGGATTGGAAATATTGAATATCGATTCAGAAGAATGACGCTGCAAAGCAATTGTGGTCCTTGGCAATGCCTGGCTTAAGTTCAACATTGTTATTCCCCCGGCCGCGCTTCCCGATGGAGTGAACGTGCCACAAAGATTCCAAATTTATGGCGAGCGTGTAAACGTTGAATGGGGGGTACCCCGCAGCGGCCAGAGCGGGGCGAAAGTCCTCGATCCTTCGGGTCCGACCCGATTGTGATCAAGGAAGGGGTAGCAAAGCGGGTCTACGCCTCGCGCGTGCAACCTTGGGGGTATCGAAAGCTACTCCGGAAGGAGCGCGAGCAGTTTACCCATAAGGGAGTACCCCTCGCGGTCAGTTCGACAGGCTGGCCCCCGACGGGCGTAATGTGACTTCGATTACGTCACCAGGTTCCACGTCGAAGTCGACGGAAGCAACTATCCTGTCCCACTGTTGACCGAGCCGCCGCACAACGACCACGTCGGGATTGAGCTCACCTGAATTGACGGGGATGGCACCCGAGCCGCCGACAGGCTGCAGTTTTTGGCTGAGCGCCTGCATTCTCACGCGCAGGTCCGCCAATCGAACGTTCGAATCTTTCTGCTCCCTGAGCAGATTGATCGTACGCTGGCTGGTGACACGTCCCGTTTGCCGCACGAAGTCCTCACGCTGGCGCTGGAGCCGCATGAGTTCGACGCTCGTCTGCAGGCGCCGGGTCGAGGACAGCAACAGGGCGCGCCGGCTTTCACTGACGCGAGGACTTGCCAGCAGGCCGGAGCCGAACGCCTTCATGACCCGCTCGAGTTCCTCTTCGTCGGCCTGCACTCCCTTCTCTTCACCTTCCTGTTGTTTCTTGAGCGTAGCGAACTGCGCGTCCGTTTGCTTTACAGCGTCTTCCAGAAAACGTTGTTCCGTGCGGTAGTCGTTTTGCGACGTCTTCAGAGAGTCCTTCTCGGCTTGAACGACTGAACCGATCACGCTCGCGGGCAGCGAAATGTCGCTTGGGGGCGTCGCGTCGAACGTGTCGCGGCCATCAAGCTCCGCGGCGGTCCGGACGATATGGAAATACTCCTTGGTGTATTCCGTGGCGAGAGACTGGTAGTCCCGTACGAGATCCGCGGGGTCGGTGGCACCGGGTTGCATGCCGCGTGATCGCAACAGGCTGAAACCGCCCGCAACTGCCACGGCCTGGCGCACAGTCATCGAAGCCCGATACGCCTGTTGTCCAGGCGTGAGCACATCTCCGGAGACGTAGACCGGCCGGTATTCCACGACGCTTGCCATGACGTCGCCGGGCTTGACCACAAATGCCTGATCGCGTCCGTCGGTCAGGCGTTGGCGCAGTATTCTTGCTTGCAGCAGCGTGTCGATACGGCTCTGCATCTGAGCCGGGGTCAGGCCTGCGACCTCTACCGTCCCGCCTCCCGGAAGCGGGATGGTGCCGTCGATCTGGATCTGCGTGCGGTTGCGTTGATCAGGGAGGCCGCCGATCGTGATCTCGATGGTGTCGCCCGGTGCCAGCTTGTAGGGAGCTGCAAGGGATGGCCCACTTGTCGTGAGGAACAGAATGGCCGCGCACGAACCCAGCAGGAGGGCGGCCGAGGCCTTGGCTCGCTTCTTGGACTTCATGGACTAACTCCCAATGCAACCGAGCCTTCGACGCCCGCGATTTGGGGACAACCGATCGCGGTTCTTCTCAGACGGCTTTCTTCAGATCCGAGATATGTGCGGTCGGAAGAAATATCTCATAGTTTCCGAAGAAGTATCTCCGCTCTTCGACGTGGTCGAACAGGCCCTGGCTCAAGGCTGCGAGGATTTCGCTGATCCCCTGCTTGACGCTGACCTCAGGCGTGAAATTCAACACCCGGCGGATCTTGTCGAAATTCACTCGGTAATTACGAGGATCGGCGCCGCGCTCCTGATAGGTCACTTTCGATCGCGGAATGTGCTTCAGGATCTCCTCGACCACCATCAGCTTGGTGAAGTTGTTTTCCTCGCAGCCGACGTTGAAGACCTCGTAGGCGACCTTGTCGGTGGGCGCGCGGAGCACTTCTTCGATGGCGCGGGCAAAATCACGAACATGGCAGTAAGGACGCCACGTATTGGGATCGAATACCAGCAGCTCATTTCCCAAATAGAGTTCGCGCACAAATTCGTTCACCGTGAGATCAAAGCGCATCCGTGAGGAAAGGCCAAAAGCGGTCGCAAAGCGGAGGACCGTCGGATGAAATCCGGCTTTTCCTTTGAGACCCAGGATCTTCTGCTCCATCTCCACTTTGTGTTTGGCGTAAAGGGAAAGAGGCGCGAGCGGATAATTTTCATCGACGGCCTTGTCTTCTTCCACTAACCCATAGTTCGAGCAGGTGGACACAAAGATGAGACGGTCGACCGGATGGTGTTGCATCGCGTCGATGAAGGAGCCGACGCCATTCCGGTTGATGGCGTGACTTTCGTCGGGGTACTTGCTCGTGATTGGATCGCCGACGAGTCCAGCCAGGATAACGACGTCATCCACGCCCTTCAACGCTTGAGAGGCGACACGCGAGTCGCGAATATCGCCGTGGATGAATTCGTACTGCGCAGAGCTGAGATAAGGCCATGCACAACTTTCGTTCTTGTAGATGAGCTGATCCAGGCAGCGAACGTGCCAACCTTTCCTCAGCAGATGGCCCGTGATCACCGAGCCAACGTAACCAGCACCGCCTACGAGAAGTACAGTTCGCATTTCAGTCGCCATTTGAACACCCGTCACTTTTGAACCAAGTTTGCACCGAGAGATTCGGCCGTTGGCGCCGTGCCACTCTGGCCGTTCGATTGGGCGCTTCGCATGCGGCTGAGAAGCGGCTCCCCCACAGCGATCCATGCGGCCTGAACAATCCACCAGAGATCCGACGTGACGGTTCGATTGGAATAATATGCCAGGTCGATCTTCGCCTTGGCGGGAAACAAGACGTCACGATAGAAATCCGCCACGTTGCCGTCCTGCGGGAACAGCGTATTTTCATGCCGGAAGAGAATCTGGCACGGTCCGACGAGGCCTGGCCTGTGTTCCAGAATCTTTTCGAATCCGTTTTTGAAACAGTCGGCGAAGACGAGTGTCTCCGGTCTCGGGCCGACGAAGGACATGTCACCTCGCAGGATGTTCCAGAGCTGCGGCAGCTCATCCAGCTTGAATGCAGCCAGCACGCCGCCGATCCTCGTCATGCGGTTGTCATTCACCGCGGTGAGCGGACTTCCGCGATCGTCGCAATCGGCTCTGAATTTGCGAAATTTGTACATGCGGAACGGTGAGCCGTTCAGCCCTAGACGCAATTGCGAATACAGTATGGGTCGACCGCCTTCGATCCAGATTGCAAGCGCAATAACCAACAGGACGGGCAGGGAGACGATTAAGGCCGTGCCCGCACAGAGGACATCGACAAGGCGCCGCAATCGCAAGGCTGGAGCCGCCGCCCGTGCGAATCCCGTGTTGACCGTTTCACTCATGCCTGTACGACCTCCGCAGGATGGCTTGCCCGCAGGCTTTCTGCGAGACTGTCTGTCACGTGGTCGACATCGGCGGGGGTCATGTGGGGGTGGAGCGGCAAGGTGAGCTCACGTCCACAGAAATCCTCAGTATTGGGCAGGCTGACGCTCGGATACAGATCCTGGTAGAACGTCAGCCGATGCACCGGAGGATAGTGAATGGTCGTCTGAACGCCGCGCTTGCTGAGCTGCTCGATCAGGGGCTGCCGAGCGCTTGCCGAAGGGAGGACGACCGGCATCAAATGGTGGGCCGATATCCACGACGCGCTGAAAGGTACCAGCACCGACGGACAACGCTCGGCGAGGCGCCGCCGATAGTGCAGCGACAGATGCCGCCTGGTGTCGTTCCAACCCGGCAACTTTCGTAGCTGCACCAGGCCGACCGCGGCGCGCAACTCGTCCATGCGGTAGTTGAATCCGAGAAGCGTCACGTCATATTCGGGGCTGCGGCTGACGAGACGCTGCCGCGTGTTGGTGGTCATGCCATGCGACCTGGCCCGCTTGATCATATCGTGCAGAATCCGGTGACGCGTTATGATCGCACCGCCTTCGGCGGTCGTCATGTTCTTGTTACCGTAAAAGGAAAACGCGGCTGCATCGCCAAACGTGCCGACCCCCTTGACGCCGGGCGCATGCGCGGCGTCCTCGATCAGGAGTAGACTCTTGCTGCGGGCGAAGGCCTGCCACTCCTCCCGATCAGCGAGGTAACCCCCAAAATGCATGAGGATCACCGCTTTCGTCCGCGAAGTGCACTTGCGCTGCGCGTCAGCCACGGACATCAGGGGAACCGCCCCGGCTTCGATGTCGACGAATACGGGTCGTGCTCCGACGTAGAGCACGGCATTGGCCGTGGCAACGAACGTGAGAGATGGCACGAGGACTTCATCGCCGGGGCCGACCCCGAGCGCATGCAGGATGAGGTGAAGTGCGGCCGTGCACGAGCCGACCGCGATCGAATCCTCGGCACCATGCATGCTTGCGAATGTCTGCTCGAACTCACGCACCCGATCGCCCATGGTGATCCAGCCGCTATCGATCGCGGCAACGAGCGCTTCCTTTTCGTCAACTCCGATGGTCGGTTCTGATACCAACAGCATGTGTTCCTCTTCCCGTTCATTCCTGAGCGAAGGGCGACGCTGCGTCACGCAGCCGCGGTTGCGAATGCGGGCGACTGCTCGTCCCAGGCAACGTCCTGGGCCTTGAGGAAGTCGTCGACCCGACCAATGTCGAGCCACATGCCGGTGTGCTTGAAGACGTTGACGCGGGCCTCCTCCTCGAGCATCTGGAACATCAGGTTGTCGAATCCGAACGGAACACCCGACGGGATGCGCTCGAGGACGACGGGATTCATGCAGTAGATTCCCATGCTGACGAGGTTCGTCAGCTCCGGCTTCTCGCGAAAGCCAGTTACGCGTCCATCCGTTTCATCAATCACCCCGAAGTCCATTTTCGTGCTCCGAACGGAAGTGGCGATGGTGATGTTGGCGTCGGATTTTCGGTGGTTGTGGATGAGCTGGCTCAGGTTCAAGTCCGTCAGAACGTCGCCGTTGAGGACCAGGAACGGCTCGTCGAGCTGTTCTCGCAACAACGACAACGGACCGATTGTCCCGAGGGGTTCGAGCTCCTGCGTGTAGGTGATCTTCATATTCCACTGGTTGCCGTCGCCGCAGACGCTGCGGATCAGATGGCCCAGATAGCCGGTGGTGACGTAGACCTCTCCGATCCCGTTCCGCCGCAGCCATTTGAGAACGAGTTCGAGGACGGGACGGGCGCCGATTGGCATGAGTGGTTTTGGCAGAATGGACGTATGTGGGCGAAGCCGAGTTCCTTTGCCGCCGCATTGGACTACCGCTTTCATATGAACCTCCCTGTACTCAAAAAATGCTCAAAAAAATCGACGCGGGGAAAAAGTAGGAGCGGATCGTGACCGCGTCTTCGTGCGTTTGCATGAGAGCGCTGCGACCGGGCCGCGGAAGAATGTCGCGCGGGCTCTTCATGGAGTCGTGCAGATGAGGCGTACTCCTTTCGGGAGACGCTGGGTAAGCCTGGTTGGACAGGAGCAGTGCGGGCAGAGCCGGTCACAGAAGGGAACTCCGCCGGACGGCCGAGTGAGGCCCGGGCGTCATGCCGTCATCGACGGAAGAGCCCGGCTCCTGTGGTAGCCGGGCCCGCCGGTAGGTCAGGAATAGGCAGCAGAGCTCATCTTGCGCGCGATGTAATGTGCCATGCCTTGAACGGAATCGAGGTTCTCCGGCAGGATTTCGCTGTCATCGACCGCGATGGCGAAGGTCGTCTCGAGAAACCCGACCACCTCGAGAACTCCGGTCGAATCGATGATCCCCTGATCGAGCAGGGAAGCATCGTCGTTCAGCGCCGTGACGTCGCTGATGTAGAAATTCGAGGTTAGAAAGGCGCGGATTTGCTCCTTGCAGCGATCCAGTTCCAGGACGAGCGTCATTGGCTTCGGGCTCCATATGAAAGCGGTGGTCGTTCGGTCTTGTCCACGAACTATCCGGTGATGAGCTCTCTCTTGTTGATCTTGCCCGTCGCCGTGCGCGGCAATGCCGGCACGATGACGATATGCTTGGGGACCATGAAGCTCTCGAGGCGCTTCTGGCACTCCCGCTGAATCTGCTTCTCGCTGAGAGGACGTCCCTGGTCGACCACCACGAATGCCTTGATCGCGTGACCGAGCAGTTCGTCGGGAACGCCAATGACCGCCGCTTCCCTTATGCTCGGGATGTCCAGCAAGGCGCTCTCCACCTCCTTGGGCGCGACCTTCTCGCCACGTGATTTGATGACTTCGTCGCTCCGGCTGACGAAATACAGATATCCGTCGGCGTCCATCTGGCAGTAGTCGCCGGTGTACAGTACCTGCTCGCCGGGGAGCGGTCCGGGCTTGAGTTTCTTCGCAGTCGCTTCCGGCTTTCGCCAATAGCCCTTCATGACTGTCGCGCCGCGGATCACGAGCTGGCCGGCAATACCGGCACCGACGCGTTGATCGCGCTCGTCGACGATCCACATTTCAGTATTTGGGATGGCAATTCCCACACTCGACGGCTTCCGATCGAGATCCTCCGGCGGAAGATAGGTACAGCGTTTGCATTCGGTGAGGCCGTACATCGAATAGATGCGTGCGCCCGGGAAACTGTTTCTCAGTTGGAGCAGGTGCCGGACCGGAAGCGCGGCGCCGGTGCTCGTCAAGTAGCGAATGCTGGAAAGATCATAACTCGCCAGTGAGTCAAGCTGGAGGAGGGTCGAGAACATCGTGGGAACGCCGGGAAAACCGGTAACTCTCTCTTCCGCAACGTGCCGAAGCACTTCGGCGGGGAAGGCAAACGAGCGTTCGAGAACAAGGCGCGCTCCGGCGCGCACGGCCATGATCATCTGGTAGAGGCCGTAGTCAAAGGCGAGTGGCAGGGCGTTGAGGATGACATCATCGTCACGCACCTCCAGATATGATGCAACCGACGTGCACGCCGTCATCATGTTCCGGTGCGTCAGCATCACCCCTTTGGGTTCGCCGGTCGAGCCCGAGGTGTAGACAATAGCCGCGAGATCGATGTCGATGCAGCGGCGCGCCGGTGCTGCGTTATGGGGGGGCGCTGTCGCCGTGTCCCATCGCGAGGCATGTGGCAGTGCGTCCAAAGCGGCGTCGTCGATGGTGCCGGACACGATCACGCGGCGCAAGGACGGGCAATGTCGCGCGGGTTCGCTGAACGTCGCGTAAGAGCGGGTTTGCGTAATGAGCGCAGCCGGCTGGCAGTCATTAAGGAGGTAGCTGAGCTTGTCGGATTTCGTGAGAGGGTTGATGGGGCATACGATCGCATTGGCCTTGAGTGCGGCCCAGAAGCTGACAGCTGCCTCGACGGTGTTGTCGGCAAAGATCATGACACGGTCGCCGCGCTGGACGCCGGCCTCGACCAAGTGGTGCGCGATCGCATTCGACCACGCCTCGAGCTGGTCGTAGGTGACCCGCTGACCGTCGCATACGAGCGCGACCTTCGCGCCGTTTTGACGGGCGGAGGAGATCAGGTAATCGTGCAGGAGCGGCACAGGATCGTTCATCATGCATAAGCTCCCGATACGTCCTGGTGGTCGACGTCCACAGACAGCTCGACGCGGTGCGGTCCCTCCGGGCGGTCTGCGACGAACTGCTGGAACAGGAGCTGAGTGGACAACACGCCGACGAGCGCCATGTTGTCGAAATTGGACAGGTCGCCATCGCCGGCTTGCGCATGAGCTCGGCACTTGGCGCGCAGCCGCTCGACCGCCGCCGGATCGAAGATGTTCGCGGCGCGGACGCTTGCGCCCGAGAGCGCTTCGTCGACATAAGGGGGGGCATCCCTGTCGACGAAGCAGAGTGCATTGGCGGTCCGGTACGGCTGCTTCTTGCGCGTGACGATCTCGGGTGGAACCTGCGACTGCGTTACGCGCTTTAGGATGTGCTTCTCGTCGAGGATGCGAAGTTTGCAGGCGTCGGGAAGGGAGTTCGCGAGCTCGACGACGTCGTCGTCAAGGAACGGGAAGCGTCCCTCGACCGAGTGGGCCATCAGCATCCTGTCTCCCTGGGAGGAGAGCAGGTATCCGGCCAGAAGCGTTTTGGTTTCGAGGTACTGATCTTGTGCAAGCGCCGTCCAGCGGGAAAAATTGGGCGGTAGACGATCGAGCAATTCGGTCACCGGGTCCGTTCGCGAAGACGCAGCACGCATCTCTTCGGAGAACAGGCGCTTGATCGCGCTTGTGCTGCGCCAACGCGGAGAATGAGCAAAGCCGGGCATTTCAGTGTCGGAAATGCCGTGTCCGAAGAACTTTAGCGCCATGGCCTGCGTGTGGACCGGCGATCGTGAGATGTAGGGATAGAGTCGGCTCAGGAGGGCGGCCCGCCGCGTGGAGGCCGGCTGGCGGCCCCAGAAGCGGCGGATCTTGCCCTCGCGAAACACGTCATAGCCGGCGAACATTTCGTCCGCTCCTTCGCCGGTCAGGACGACCTTGATGCCGCGCTCGCGCACGAGTTTTGAGAGGAGGAACAGCGGTGCAGGGGCAGTCCTCAGAATTGGACGCTCGGTGTGATAGATGACCTTGGGAAATACATCGGCGATATCCTGCCGCGAGACCATGAGCTCGTGGTGTTCGCTCGCTATCGTGCGTGCCATTAGGCGCTGATAGGAGGTCTCGTCATACTCAGGGTCGGTGAAGCGCAGGGAAAACGTCTGGAAGCGCCTGCCTGCAAACCGTCTCCCCAGTGCTGCAACAAGCGAACTGTCGAGACCACCGGAGAGATAGCTTCCCACAGGGACGTCGGACCGCACCATTCGTAACGCGGTCGCCGCTTCCAGTGCGCTGCGCACGGTATCAACCACATCGTCAATGCGGCCGACGGACGAAATGCGTTGCTCGTCGGACCGGATGGGGTAGCACGGAGTCCAGAATGCGCGGTCGCGAACAGCGCCGCGCACGTAGCTGCGAACGTGTCCGGGTTCAACTTCCTTGATCCCCCGAAACACGGTTTGCGGCGGCACAGTACTCCAGAAGGTAAAGGTCTGGTCGATGCCTTCCGGATCCAACGCCCGAGGGATTGCCGGATTTGCTGCGAAGATGGCCTTGATCTCACTGGCAAAGTAAAGTTGGCCTTGATGGTCGCAGATATAGAGCGGGCAGATTCCGGTGCGGTCACGGGACAGGACCAGGCGGCCAGCGGAGGGGTCCCAGATGGCAAGGGCCCATTGTCCGTTCATCCGTTCGAATGCTGCCTCGCCCCAGGCCCGATAGGCCTGAATGACGACCTCCGTGTCGCTGCGGGTACGGAAGCGATGGCCGAGCGAGATCAGCTGCTCGCGCAGCTCGACATAGTTGAAGATCTCGCCATTGAACACGACCCAGGCGGATCCGCCAGGATCGGAGAGAGGTTGTTGTCCGCTTGCTATGTCGATGATCGAGAGCCGGGTGTGCGCCAGGCCCGCGCGCTGGTCCCTATAGAGGCCTCGCTCGTCGGGCCCGCGATGTGCAAGCGCCCCGGCCATCCGCAAGAGCGCTTTCCGCGAAGGACTCGGAGCGTTTGCATTCAGCGCCACGATGCCAGCGATGCCGCACATGTCGCTTAATCCTCGATCACCGCATCAACGAGCAGGGGCCGGGTGTGAAGATAGCGCGTCGCTCTACGCTTGGAAGTGATGTCTTTGAAAACCTTCTGTACCTGCGTTGCGGCTAAACCGACGGCCTCGGCCACGTCGTCGGCGGAAATGCCGTGGTCGACTGCGTACATGCAGACATCGGTCAGCCGATAGGGAGCGGCGAAATAGAACTCCTCCTGGCTCTGCGGCAGGGAGAACGTGTCGGACGTCGGCGGCCGCTGCCTGATCTCCTCGTCCACGCCGAGATATTCGGCGAGCTGGTAGACCTGGCTCTTGTAGAGATGTGCGATCGGCATGACGTCCGCATCACCATCGCCCTGCTTCACGAAGAAGCCTTGATCATGCTCCAGCCGGTTCGGCGTACCTATCACGGCGTACTTTAGGCGATCCGCGTGATAGTATTCGGTCATTTTGCGAACACGTTGCTTGTAGTTGGTCGCGGCGACTATCTGCAGGTAGACCTCGGGTGGAAGACGTACGGTGGAGGTTTCGCCATTCGGATCCTGTACGGTCAGACGAGTGATGTTGATGCCATTGCGCTCCAAAATCGAGCCAAGTACCAGCTTGCACTTCCAGTCGTCGTCGTATTGGGGGACGACGGTCTGAATCGCCTCTCGCTGCCGGCGGTATGCGCCCAACGCTTCGAGAGCAGGCGCTATGTGTTCGACAACCGTCGTAAGGCGCAGCTGCGCGGCGACGGCCATGCCAAGCCTCATTGAATCGGCAGACGAGTCGCGCTCGGGCATGAGCAGTCCGAGAACTTTGGTATTTCCAAAGGCGCGTGCACACAGGGCCGCCACCACCGAGCTGTCGATGCCGCCGGAAAGCCCGACAATGGCTCCGCGTCGGCCAAGTGCGCCAAGAACTCGGTCGCGCAGGAACGCGACGATGCGCGCGACTTCCTCTGGCGCGTCCAGGACTAGAGCGTCTTTACTGAACGCTCGTTCGGTTGGGCTGTGAGCTACTTGCAAGGTCACGTGAACAATCCGCCTCTTTCTCGGGAAATTCGGTTGGTGAGTATGTCTGCGACAGCGCCTTCTGAACGAGATGCAAGTTCATTGCGAGGTAAGGGGGCATGACCAGATCGGTGTGAGTGCCCGCGCTTGGGACGACGTCGACCTGGGCAAACGCACGGTCCCACCCGAGAGTTTGGGGCATCTTGTTTCGCTTGCATCGGAATAGGACGGCGGAGATCGGCAACATCGATTTCGGCTCCGCCAACCACCGGAAGTAGGCCTTCGCGCGCAAGACTTCCTGCAATTCCTGCTTGAGCCTAAAAGACGTGAGGTCGAACTGCCCCTTCGTGCGGCGATCGATCATCCGAGCCAGGTTAGCCTCATGGCCGATCGCAACGGTTGCCTTGGCGAGGGCGCGGCAGACCATCCGCGACGCGGTTACCCGGTTGTTGCGGATTCGACGGATGGTGCGGCTCAATGTCTCCCATGCAGAGCTGCGCTCGCCCATGAGACTGGTGTCGAGAATTCCGAAAAACTTCACCGACCGGCCGGAGGCAAACAGTCGCGTCGCGACCTCGAAAGCGACCGCGCCACCGAGGGAATGACCGAGAAGTCGAACATGGCCCCGCGGCTGGACGCGATTGATCTGCTCCACTGCAGCGGCAGCCATATCGCAAACGCTGTCCTGACCCTGCAATATCTTGCCGAGATCCGGGTAACGGATCGGAACGACATGTGCAATTTCGCGTATTGAGGCGGTGAGAGCGGCGAGGCTGGCTCCATAACCAAGTGAGCCAGGCAATAGGAAAAGCATGGGCGGTGCCGCCGCCACAATGTAAGACGGCGGAGAAGCCAGATCCTCGCCTGTATCAATCAATGGTCGTAGTTTCATTTGAATGCAACCGACCGACCGAGCTTCGAAACTGGAGTATGAATGCGTGGAAAATCCTCTCATCATTCATTTGCATGAAGCATATGGTCGCGCTTGAGAAATTGCTTGTTCTCGCCCGAGTCCATCTGTCGTCCATATCCCGCCTCCTCATGCGGACGCGAAGTTCGGGGCGCACTCTTTCGACCTTCCGGGTCACACAGGCCCATTGACGGGTGCGCCCGACGTCCGCGCGCCACCAGGG
Source organism: Bradyrhizobium sp. CCGB20 (assembly GCF_024199855.1). Classification (NCBI taxonomy): domain Bacteria; kingdom Pseudomonadati; phylum Pseudomonadota; class Alphaproteobacteria; order Hyphomicrobiales; family Nitrobacteraceae; genus Bradyrhizobium; species Bradyrhizobium sp. CCGB20. The sequence goes on from NZ_JANADN010000001.1 coordinate 3,506,267, forward strand.
CCGTTCAAGAGTGACAGCGCCACGAAAATTCCCAAGGCGTAGCCGGTCGCTCCTCCGGCAGCCATGATGTAGATGACCTGCAAGGGGTCGTGGCCGAGGTGGGCACCGATGAGGAGCGGAGCAAATACGAACAGGGCCCGCACCAGATCAACCAGGAGCCGCAGTTCCTGCCGGCGAAAAAGCGTCGGAACTTCTTGAATGGGCGTCGACAAGGCCTGTGCGGCGCACATGAGCGCCAGAGCGGCCATGATCTGACCCGTAGGCATCCAGGAGGGGCCGAGCAGCGGAACGACAACATAGGGGGAGATAAATCCAAGGCCAAGTACCGGCAGAGCGATCAGGCCGGCCGCAACGACCAACAGGCCCCATGCGGTGCCGAGCAGATGCTGACGGTCGAAGTCTTTGCTGGCCTCGGCGACGAAGACATTGCTGAGCGGCAGGGCGATCAGGGTGACCGGACCGGTCACGAGTCGGGCAGCGACGCCGAAATGCCCGGCGAATGCGGTGCCGAATAGCGATCCTATGAAGATCGCGGGGAGATTGATGATCGCAAATCCCGCAAGGGCCGAGGGCAGCTCGAACAGCGGAAACTTGTACTCCCGTCGCGCCGTCGCAGCGACCGCTCCCCATGAGGCCTGCATGATGCGGCGGATGTCCTCCCATTTCAGGAGCCGAACGCAGAGAAATGCGATCAGCACGGCCTGGCTCAGGATGTGGGCCCGGACCATTGCATCGTCCCCGAGGCGCGCGATGCCGAAGCCCACCTGGAGCAGTGCCATCGTGGCCGGCAGGATTAGGCGACCCATGCCGAAGTCACGCATGTGATTGAAGCGCAAGCACCAGCAGTTCATCGCGTCGGCAACGCCGACCGCGGCCATCCCGATCGGTACGAGGTAGGTAAGATGTTGCAGTCGTCCTGGCACCACGCCCGACAGCAGGTATCCCGCGGCAAGCGCAACAGAGGTCGTAGCGCAGACCGCCAGGAGTGTGAGCTTGAGCGCGACCAGCGCGTGAGCTCTGTCCTCAACCACGTACAGAGAGGTGCTGAAGCGAAGCCCGGCTATCGCGCCGAGGATGTTTACGATTGAGAGATAGATCGTGAAGATTCCAAAATCCTCCGGCGAATAGAGCCGGGTAAGGATGGGAATGGCCGCGACGAGCATGAGCTGGCCGGTGAGTGCTAGGGCGGAGACGCCCGCCGCTGCACGAACAAGGGCCCCTGTCCGCGTCGGACCGGTAGCCGTTTTCGCGGCCATGAGAAGCTTCCTCAGTCCAGAATTCATTTCAGAAAAGGCAATTTCGTAGCGGCCGAGCAATGTACTTTGGTTCGATCGTAGGATGGAGCGGAGCGCGCGCCATCATTCGTTCGCATGACGGTACCGCTGGAATCGAAAGAGAGCTTGCATGATTTTCTCGTGCTCGCGGAATAGAACACATTCGGAGTCCGACCCGCGATCGGGGCCGGCCAGTAAAAAAGTGGCTGCGATGCGCCTGGCTTGTAGGCGGATGATAGATCCTCACGCAAGCCGCGCGGATGGGAGACGCCTATCTGCAGGCGATGGGGATGTGAGCTGTGCAAGTCGAAGGCCGGTCCGCGCGAGCAGGTCCGACAAGGCGGGTGGTCTGACAGCGATCAGGTTGTCGTCGTCCGGTCCCGGTATGTCAGGGGACGCCGGCTCGAGTCGTCCCGCCCTGAGATGGTAGAGCGCAAACCCGTGATTGATCAGACGATCATACAGCTCCGCACGCGAAGTGCCGGCCCTTCGAAGGTTGAGCTCAGAGTCTTCTATGTAGAGACATCGGCAATTGGAAACGGTCCGGGCGGCGCCTTTCAGAAGATCGACTTCGAACCCTTCGACATCAACCTTCAGAAGATCCACCGGCCGGTTTCCGACGATCGAATCGAGGGGGCGCACCGGAACTCGGAACGAGGCGCTGCCGGCCGGAGGCGTGGCGCATGCGAAGTTCATGTCATCGCTCCGAAAGTCCGTGAAGACGAGTTCGCCATCCGTGCTGCCGATCGCAGTGTTGTGGACCTCGATGGTTAATCCGTTTAGGCGAATGTTTCCGAGCAGGTATTTGCAGATGCGCGGATGTGCTTCGATGGCAATGACCCGTCCGGATCGGGCAACCCGCATTGCGGCCGCAAGGCTCAGCTGTCCTACATTCGCGCCGACATCAACGAAGGTTTCTCCGGGTTGCAGGTATGCTCCGACGAAGTCGGCGTCTTCGGCGCGAAAATTCCGCCTACGCCATAGCCCAGCGGACACGGAGCTGGGATAGAAGCGCATTTTGTATCCAGCGGGAAAGCTGAAGGTGATGAACCGGCACAATCCGCTCGCCCACAGTGCGCGCGATAGCAGGAACCGAGTCTTGTCGGGCTCTTCTCGAATTCGAGTGAGCAGTTGATGCAATTTGCGCAAGGGCTCTTCACCATGTCTAGCGGTTAGCTGCCCGGCGGAGCTTAGGATGACCGGAACGCCCAGCCATCCTTCGTTTGCATGATGGTATCGATCGGTTGATTCTGAATCTGCTGGTTCCACCGTGATTTTTGCCGACCGAGCTGACAGCTTCGAAACGTTGCGCCGCGGGATGATCATCGTCATGCGAATGAAGGATGACCGGCCCCAATCCCGCTACCTACCTTTGGTCGTGCGTCATTCGGTCGGTATTGACGTTCACTGCCCGTCAAGAAGGAGGCGGTGAGACGCGATGAGGTCGGAGTTTTGCGGAGCCGATCGCGGGTTCGTCTGAGCCGGCAGCTCCAATGAACTGAGCCTGAGGGAAAAGCGATGAACCGGTTGCAGCTCGAAGGGTCGGATAGCATCCGAGATCCAGATGTCCGCCCCCTGATTTCCGTGGCCACGCCAACGTTCCGTCGACCGGATCTGATGCGCCGTACGATTGAAAGCGTGCTGCAGCAGAACTACTCCGACTGGGAAATGGTGATCAGCGACGACGAAGGTCCAGAAGGCGTCACCTGGAGTATGCTGTCCGAATATGCTCGGAGCGACTCGCGTATTCGGGTTGTCGAGAACCACCGAGGACAGGGCCAGGTTGAGAATACGAACAACGCGATGCTCGCATGTCGCGGCCATTGGATCAAAGTGTTGCATGACGACGACTGGCTCGTGCCAGGATCGCTCGACACTTTTGCGGAAATGGCGAGGACGTATCCCACCGCAGCGTTCATGACCTCCACGTCTCATCTCGTCCAGGACGACGGCATAAAATACCGTCGGGGAGGGCAGGTCACGGTATATTCGAGCCAGCAATGCCTGACCGATCTCTACCTGGTCGGTAAGACCCGAGTGCTCGGGATCGTTCCGTCGACCCTGCTGATCAACAGCGAGGTCATCCAGGCGGGTTGTCTGATGCGAAACTACAAGTCGATCAAGTGGGGGGTCGACCAGCTTTTCTTTATCGACCTCGCCTGTCATGGCGACATGGTGGCGATCGACGACGGCTTGATCTTTTATGACATGACGGATCACGAGAGCATTACGGCCTCCAAATCGTTCCCTCAGATCGATCAGGAGACCCTTGATCTCAAATATCTGACCTGGAGCCTTGTCGAGGACAAGCAAGGGCTTCCAGATCCCGAAGCGGTCGTACGTGCATTGCGGGTTGCAAGATTGCGTGGAAGATTTCGCCACCAGTCCTGGGGGGCAACGATCCGGGACGCGCTTCAGATCCTGCGCCCCTCGGTTATCAAGGCCGCCAACATAGCCATCCGGGCGCGAACGCGTGCATCGGCAGCCGGCTCATCGATTCGCCTGGGTCACGCCTGACCGGCCGCCGCTGATCATTTATCGGGACAGAGCGCTGGTCTGACCAGGGCCATTGAGGCGTGTTACAAAGTCGAACACGGGGCCGCCCGGTACCCCCCAATTGCTTGACCAGATCACTTGCGACCCGTCGGGCGACGGCGAACCGTGAGTCTCGCTCCAGTAATTGTGCGGTACGTTGCGTGTGTACGCAATGCGTCGAAATTCGCCACTGCCGTCAATTCGCAGAGCAATGACTTCCCGGGCGAAGGGCGCAAACTTTGGCAGCTGAGCGATCTCGGACGGATCGCCGCCATAGCTGAGAATCACCCAGCCGGGCCAGTGGATCGCGCGCGTGGACGCATGTGAGGCCTCTCCACGCGGAGCAAGGGCGGTAACCATACCATCATCCAGCCGGCGCTTGATTACCTGGTATATGTCGGGATCGGACTTGCTGATTCCGACGTATACCTCGCGGCCATCCGCGTCCACGGCCATGTCGCCGTGGCTCGGCCGATGATGTTCGGTCCAGCTCTGTACCAGATCGCCTGCGACCGTAAAGATGAATGCCTCATCCTTTCCGTCGACCCATCGGCTGCATCTGATGTAGTTGCCGAGGGACGATATCTCACAAACGCCGTCTCGTCCGGGCAGTTTCCCGACTTCGATATCCGGAAACTTCTGTCGGCTCACGAGATCGAACGCGAATGCGACGACCATGCCGTCTGCACGTGTGCCGCGCACGGCGACGCGCCGGCCGTCCTGAGAGGGATTACCCTTTCCTGGTCCGAACTGAAGCCCCCGATAGCCTTCGGCCATCAACATGATCTCTTCGGCATTGGTTCGCGGCGTCCAGAGCGAGATCTTGCGCCCGATCACGCAGATCATTCGCTCGGGATCGCGCGGGTGCCATTCGCACTCATCCTCGCGCTGCCGACGGAACAATGGAACGTATGTCTGTCCGTCGAGAAAGCAGAGCCCGTTACAACCGTTGGCGATCAAGAGCAGAGTCTGGTCCGCGTTCCACGCCTGTGCACTCGAATATCGGTGCGTACAATAAGCTCGTTGGCAAGCCATGCCAGCGCCCAGGGGCCCCGGGGTCGTTATCCGGACGATAGTGGCGCCGGTGTCCGGGTCGATGACCGGAACGAGATAGTCGGGCAAGTTCAGGCTGCTGGCTGTAGTGAGCTTGGTTTTTGCGAGCGTCTGTGCCGCGGCGATGCCTGCCAACGTAAGCGCGACCATCGCAACACCGGCCAAGCCAATTCGAGTACAGAGGGACGGAGACATCGTATCGTGCTCCATAGCAAGCAAGGGCTTGGATCAAGCAAGTGGGTAATCGGCCAACATGAGGCTCGAGGCCCGCCCGTCACCAGGCTCTTGCTGCGGCCAGGGATCTTGTCACGACGGTGCTTTTTGCCTGTCGGATCCCAACGCGCATCATCCGAATGCAGGAGACGACACGCGAAACGCCCGCAAGCTCCGATCCTTCGGCAGATCGTTCCGGCGGGATTGATTCGCTGCGCGGCGAATACCCGCGCCACCCAGCGCTTCGCGACGGTGCGATGCGCGTCAGAACCGACCAGCTGGCTAGTCCAACTCGGGGACGTCGGCTTCGTTACGTCCGCGCACGCGTGGCGCCAGGCTAGGAGCGATCTCGTGATCGATTGACAGCGCCAGCGCGTGCCCATTGGAGGGCCGTACCAGTGATCCGTTGCTCATTCCCCAAATTGCGGCCTGTGTCCTGTTCTGGACCCGTATCTTGCGCAGAATAGCTTTCACGTGAACTTTAACCGTGGCCTCCGCAATATCGATCTTTCGTGCGATGCACTTGTTGGAATTGCCTTCGATCAGGAAGGAGAGAATCGCTCGCTCACGCGGCGACAGATGGGGTGCGATCCGTTCGTCATCCGCAACGATGAGGCTCGATCGCTCCTCGCTCGTTGGCTGCAGCTGAGTCTCGCGATCGGGGCCGCCATCGAGCACGTATGACAGAAATGCAGGTGGAAACACCGTCTCGCCCATCGTCACGAGCTCTATGGATTTGATGAACGCGTCGCAAGAATTGACGTCGACGAAATAGCCGTTGGCTCCGGCCTTATAGGCCGAGATCAGCTCATGCGGCCGGTAATGGTCCGACACGATCGCGACGCGCGCGTCTGGATAGTGCTCCCTTACGAATCCGATATGCTTGATGGCTAAATCGAATTCGTCAGTATTGTTGACAATCACAAACAGTAGCTGTGCCTGGAGCGTGCTGGGTAGCTCGTCGGTGCTCGAGGCTGATATCGCGATATGGAAGTCTGCTGCATGCAGTATTCGTGAAATTCCCTCTCGTATTAGAATGTTTCGCCCTATCAAAACAACCTTACTTGATTGCCGCCTCCTCATAATACCCTCCACAATCAACGCAAGACACAACTGGAATAAACAGCTATAGGTAGGAAAAAGAGCAAGGTTTCATGCTGCCCCGCATTTTCGCTATGCCGAAATGGGGCGTCGTTTCGTAAACGTTTTCTAAAGGTTAGATTCGAATTTTCGACTTTGCCTATATACCTTTCGTTATAGGCCACCCGGCCCGGAGGTTGGCGGATGAGGCCCCTCTGCCCGTGCCGGAGCATGACCTGAAAGCGAGTGAAAAAGCCTATTCAACCGGCGAATGTTGGTCGTAATATAATGTGCGTGGTGGGATGATGAGCCGTTCGCGCGCGCTGGACTCCAGCCCGATCCCGTCGAAGTGGCTCAGGTTGCTCGCTGGCGTTACGGGTCTTGATCACCGGATTCATACGGCCTCTCGATCCGGTAAAATTTGTCGTATATTACTACCTGTGGGATCCATGCGGTTATTTGCCTCATAGGTCTCGCGTCGCCAAATGACACTTTTGGGCATTGGTAAACGTGTGATTGTCAATCAACGTTGAAGCGGCCAGGGCGGGGGCCTCTAGCTTCAATCACAGGAATCGGGGGACGCAGGTAAGGAGGCTCGATGCGTCGCGCGACTGTAGTGATTGCGGACCGACATCCGGTAGTTCTGCACGGCCTCGCAAATCTACTCGGTTCAGAACCCGATTTTGAGATCGTTGCATCCTGTGGCGACGCTGCGAGCTGCATCGAGGCAATAATGGCTCTCGCGCCCGACATTGCAATCGTGGATGCAGCAATGCCGGAGCTGCCGGCGCTGATGAACAACTCCCTCAGCCGTTCGGAAGGTCGGTCGACGCACCTGGTGTTGTTCGCGACCAGCGAGGATTGCGATCTTGGTCTTCCGGGGGGCCCTGCGGGGCACAGTGTCCTTCTGAAGGAGATGACGGGGCAAGCCCTGGTGAAATGCTTGCGGGAGATTAACAACGGTCGAACCGTTGTCCCTTCAGCGCTTACGGATCATGCCCCGCCTGGCGAGCAGAGTGCGAATCCGGAAAGTGCGCTCGCGGTGCTCACCGAGCGCGAGCGCCAGATCATGCGCCTTGTCTCTCGTGGTCTTTCCAACAAGGAAATTGGCCGTCGGCTCAATGTCGCAGACGGCACCATCAAGGTGCATCTCCACCACATTTTCCAGAAGCTGGAAGTCGGCAATCGCACAGCGCTTGCTGCCCTTGCCATCTCGCAGGATGATCGCGCCAATTCAACCCCGGACAAATCAAGCCGTGCTGGACCCGATCCGGTAGCCGGAGAACGCTAAAACATTTTCTCGCGCTGGTTGCAGCGCGAGATGTTTACGAATCGCAGCTGAGCAACCATTTACCGCATCAGGTTCACAGATGCCGGCAACGGGCGCTTACCTTCACTTATCCTGCCAGGGAGAATTGAAGAATGAATAGGGACCGGCCGCCAAGTTCGGGGCTGTCGCTGACTTCTACTTGCCAGGAAATGTGGGGCGTGAATGGATCCATCACGTCTTGCTTGAGGATCTCGCCGCTCAGTTCAACCGCCGCCGTCCGTGCGGCGAAAATGTCAGGGAGATCCAACCCGACATCATCGAGCACTGAATGGCCATCGTGGATATGAAAGAAATACCGCGGCATTGGCGTCTCCGGACAACGCGAACATTCCGATGACTGCAGCGAGTCCCCGCATCGCGATCGAGACTCGCACCGCAGAGGGGCGCATAGCAAGCCGCTATTCTAGGAGGGCTCATCATCATTGATGGGTACCTCGACGTTGATCTGCATGATCACGAATTCAGAATGAACAGTTGCTTATCGAGGACTACGATCATGCTGCGTCGACGGAGCCCACTTCGGCGCAGCGTAGCGGCCCCGGCCTGCGAATCCCAAGCCCCCCGCCGGGGCCGCGCTCTTTTCGCAAGCCCCGCCTTGTCGTCAATCGCAGACCGCCGCGCGGAAGGCGCAGCCCGACACTCCGATTCGTTGGGGTGAGGAAGCTGCGTGCGGTGCAGCGTTTGAGATCATCTCCCAACGGTCAAATTTCATAATAGGCGCGATACCAGCGGACGAAATTGCTTATGCCGGTTTCGATCGATGTGGAGGGCGAAAAGCCGGTATCGCGCATGAGATCGCCAACGTCGGCAAACGTTTCTGGAACATCTCCAGGCTGCATCGGCAGCATCTCCTTCGCCGTGGTTCGCCCGAGCTCCTTCTCGATCAAGTCGACGACGTGCATCAGCGCTTCTGGGCGATTATTGCCTACGTTATAGAGCTTGGCCGGTGCGCCTGCGGCGTCGGCGTTGTCCTCCGGAACACGCTCGATCAGGCGGGAGATGACGCGAGTGACGTCGTCGACGTAGGTGAAGTCGCGTCGCATCCTGCCATGGTTGAAAAGCTTGATCGGCCTGCCTTTGACGATCGCATCGGCGAACAGGAAGATTGCCATGTCGGGCCGGCCCCATGGGCCGTAGATCGTAAAGAACCGTAAGCCGGTGATCGGGAGTCGGTACAGGTGACTGTAGGACTGGGCCATCAGCTCATTGGCCTTCTTCGTCGCGGCATAGAAGCTGACGGGGTGATCGGCTTTATGCCGGGTCGAAAATGGCAACTCGGTATTGGCGCCATAGACCGACGATGACGATGCGTAGATCAAATGACCACAGGCATTGTGCCTGCAGCCTTCCAGGACGTTCAGGAATCCCGCGAGATTGGCGTCGGCATAGGCGTGCGGCTGATCGATCGAATACCGAACGCCGGCCTGGGCGGCAAGATGGATGACTCTCGCAAAACGGTGCTTTGCGAACAAATCGGCCATGGCCGATCGATCTCCAAGATCGATCTGCACGAAGGAGAAGCGCGGATCGCGGCGCAGGATATCGAGGCGAGCACGCTTCAGGGCGGGATCGTAGTAGCTGTTGATGTTGTCCAATCCGACGACCCGGCGTCCCTCATCGAGCAGTCGACGTGCAACATGAAAGCCGATGAAGCCGGCCGCTCCGGTCAGCAGAACGTCGTCGGCAACTTGTTCTGAGCGCGATGACATTCGCTGTCCAGGTCAGGTAGAGTGTGGAACGGGGAGAAGCAGCCATCGATCGCGCAAGTTAACTCTCAACCCCGTCGCTTCTCTATTGCGCAAATGAGCGCACCCGACGATGGCGCTGTCGAGCTGCAAACAGCCACTCGAACGGGTTACCCCGCGCATACACGCGACTGCCTCAAATTCCGGGGGCGCAGCGTATAGTGTCCAAACGAACCCTATCATCATCCATTTGCATGAAGATGAAGCCGAGCAAACCTGCAGAGTTGTGCGGCGGCGGGCGTGTCGAACCTGGCCGTAGACTTGGAACAGCAGGCTGTCGAACGATCGACATAGGTGGCTCGAGCGCAAACGGCGCGGTCAAGGGTGTGCGCGATGAAGATGGTCTGTGTCGATGCTCTTGGCGCGAGTGTATCGGGCATCGGATTCGGCTGCGCGTCGCTCGGGGGACGCATTGGAGCTCGCAGGGGGATCGAGGGGCTCGAGCGTGCATACGACGCCGGAATAACCTGGTACGACGTGGCGCCTTCCTACGGAGATGGGATGGCCGAATCGATTTTGGGCCAATTCGCGTCCAAGAAGCGCGGCAGTGTCTATATCTGCACAAAGGTCGGGATGCGCCCACGTGAGACCTCCGTCGCCATGCGATTCCTGAAGCCGATTGCGCGGGCCTCTCTTGCGGTGTTTCCTGGAATTCGCCCGCGCCTCTCTGCAATGAAGCCAAAGCCCTTCAAAGTCCCATTATCGGCCGAGCTGATCACGACGAGTATCGAGGAGAGCTTGAGACGTCTTCGTACTGACTACGTAGATGTGCTTGCTCTCCACCGTCCCACCCGCGAAGAGATCGTTCGCGAAGACGTCATTCGGGCGGTCGAGCGTGTGGTCCAGGACGGTAAGGCCCGCGCAATTTCGATCGCGGGCAATAACGAAGTGGGAGTTGATGACCTCCATGAATCGTTGCCGTACCAGCTGATTCAGATCGCCAACAATCCGCTCGAGCCGAATCTTCAGAGATCAAAGGGGTCTGCGCGGCGCAGGACGTTTGTCACGTATGGCTCATTTTCGAGCCTCGATCCGCTTGCCGCAAGGCTGGGATCGGAGAAAGAAGTACTGAGCGGCCTCTACGAGATGGGATACCGGGGCGACCTCACCGAGATCGCTGCCGCGTTTGTCGTGGATTATGCGCTGGCAACGAACTCGGCGGGAGTCACGCTGTTCTCGATGTTTCGCAAGGAGCATCTCGCGTTCAATCTGCACCGGTTAACGCAACTCCCAGCGCTTCACCAGCTGAATCGCATAGCCGCCGAGCTCTCGAACGAGCCGCGGCAGGCCGAGCGATTGCTTGGTGCCTCGAATGGTCGGCGCGTCGAGAGGTGTTGATGGGGCGTCATCTACCGGCTCGATTGGTCATGCTTGTGCAGGTGTAGGGTTCAAGTGCAGGGCTTGAATATGAGCATGAGGTCTACTCCGTCATCATCACACAATTGGTGGCTGTGTGTGCTAGAATTCGCGTCCCACGATACTGTCCTGCCGGCGTTGTCGACCATATTCGACAAGCGCGCCGGCGGCCGCTGCCGTCGCATTGAGGAGGTTGCCCACGATTGCCGTTGCGCTTCGTGGGGTCGTTGATAGTTGCTCGGAGACAGACCATGTGCGGAATTGTTGGTGTCGTCGGCCAGGGCCCAGCCTCTGCCCTTCTTTTAGACGCGCTGAAGCGGCTTGAATATCGCGGATACGATTCCGCGGGTATTGCGACTCTCGAGGACGGCTCGTTGACACGGCGCCGTGCGGTCGGAAAGCTCGCAAATCTCAAGAGTCGGCTCGATTTGGAGCCGCTTTCAGGGCGGATTGGAATTGGTCACACGCGCTGGGCGACGCACGGCCGTCCCGATGAGACGAATGCGCATCCTCACATGGTTGACGGTGTGGCGATTGTGCACAATGGAATTATCGAAAACCATCGGGAATTGCGCAATGAGCTCAAAACGGCGGGTGCGCACATTACGACCGAAACCGACTCCGAAGTGGTTGCGCATCTCGTTAGCCGCGAGCTGAAGAACGGATACGCGCCGGTCGCAGCGGTGCGCCAGGTGCTCCCGCGCTTGAACGGAACGTTCGCGCTCGCCTTCCTGTTCGAAGGGCACGACGATCTCCTGATCGGTGCTCGAAAGGGCTCGCCGCTCGCCGTCGGCTACGGGCGCGGCGAAATGTTCCTGGGTTCGGACGCGATAGCGCTCGCACCTCTGACTGATATTGTCGCTTACCTTGAGGACGGCGATCTCGCCGTCGTTACGCGGGAGAAAATCGAATTTCTCGACGTGAACGGCGAGCGTCTGTGCCGTGCGTCGGCCAGGATCACTGGTGCGGCTGTAGCTGTTCACAAGGGCGAGCATCGCCACTTCATGGCTAAGGAGATTCACGAACAGCCGAAGGTGGTCGGGCAGACGCTTGCGCAATACATCGGGCGCAACGGGACAGTCAGGCTACCGCGAGGCATGGATGTCGACTTCAGGACAGTCGATCGCATCTCGATTGTCGCTTGCGGCACCGCCTTCTATGCTGGTCTGATTGCGAGATACTGGTTTGAGCGCTACGCCAAGCTCCCGGTCGAAATCGATATTGCATCGGAGTTCCGCTATCGCGACGTTCCGTTTGGCGCAGGGAATCTGGCGATCTTCGTGTCCCAGTCTGGTGAAACGGCCGACACGCTCGCTTCGTTGGAATTTGCCAAGTCCAGCGGCCAACGAGTTCTCTCCGTCGTCAACGTGCAAACCTCGACGATGGCCCGTGCCAGCCACATCGTATTGCCCACGTTGGCCGGCCCGGAAATCGGGGTGGCATCCACAAAGGCGTTCACCTGCCAGCTGGCGACCTTGATCTGCATTGCGATCGCGGCCGGCCGCAGCCGCGGCGTGCTCTCCGCCGAAGACGAGCACTCACTCGTCCGAGCCGTTGCCGAAATTCCAAACTATTTGGCCCGCGCGCTCGAACTGGAGCCGAAAGTTTACGAGCTCGCGCGCGAGATCTCCAGGGCCCGCGACGCTCTTTTCATCGGGCGGGGCACCAATTATCCGCTGGCGCTGGAGGGAGCCCTCAAGCTCAAGGAGGTCACCTACATTCACGCAGAGGGCTATGCTGCCGGCGAGCTCAAACATGGACCGATCGCGCTGATCGACAAGGGCCTGCCGGTCATCGTGGTAGCGCCGTGTGATGCGATGTTCGAAAAGACCATGTCGAACATGCAGGAGGTGATCGCCCGCGGGGGCCGCATTATCCTCGTGACCGACCAGAGGGGTGCTTCAATCGCTGCATCCAGTGGTTGCTCGGTGCTGGGCTTGCCGGATATGCCCGAGATCGTGGCGCCGCTGGTCCTTGCAGTGCCGCTACAGCTCCTAGCCTATCACAGTGCCGCGATTCTGGGGACCGACGTAGACCAGCCGCGTAATCTCGCCAAGTCCGTGACCGTCGAATAGTCGGTCCGGTGGCGCCACCGCCGCTGGGCTTCCGCTTCGGAGGAGGTGCTGTCCGAATTGGGGATGTCGGCCCGACAGACTGGCATGCTCCGAACTGGGTGCCTCTTTCGCCCAATCCTCGTTCTCAGCCGCTTGGCGTAGAATCTTGTGGCCTTCGGGCCCAGGCTAAGCACCGAAGTCCGTAGGGCAGGCGGCCTCGCTATATTGTAAGCGCGTTGGCGGGGCCGCTGCTGCCTTCAAGCGATCCAGGACCGGGGCTGTCTCTCAAATAAGTGTTCCGGATCCTCGAAGACGTTTCCGTCTCAGGCCGCAAATGCAGCCCGATCAGGGAGTAGCCCTTTCGGGTATTGGAAGCCTGTTCCGCTTCGAGATAGCCTCGAACAAGCCCGTCCGGTCGACGAGTGTGTTTGACGTCCTACGTTCGTTTCGCGAGGGATCATGTCGGTTTTGACGGGAACGGCGGGCGCAGAAATTCGGCGTGGCGATATGATTAAAGTCATCAAAGGGAAGCTGTTCCCGGCGCTCCTTTACGAGCAATACGAGGGCGGGGCCGCAGAAGATATTCCCGAGGGCGCCCGCGCTTATTGCCTCAAAGATAAAGTCTGGCGAACGATGCCTCCCGGCTTCCGCCCCTCTTAGAGTCTGTTGAGGGCGTCATTCCCTTCGTCTTGCCAGAGCTTGCGCCTTGCGTCGCGTGGCGCGCATGATGTGGCCATGCCGCGCTGAACGAGTCCTTGGCGACAGCATCACAAAATGGCCGAGCCAGGCACGGCCAAGTCGTGAGCAGGCAGGCGCCGCAATTCCGCGGTTCGGCCGGTTGTCGCCTATCAAGGCGAGGTAGGCGGCAGAGTTACGTGCGGCGCGGTCCGGACCGATGGCGGAACGATCTGCGTGCAGATTAGCTGCAGCTTAGCGGCAATGGCTGGTCGGGGTGAAACTCGTACCAATCGTAGCAATCTGGATAGGCTCCGTAGAATCCCTATCCGGGCCGATAGCGATCATAGCGGTGAAAAGCATGCTGGCGCAGGCCAATTCCGCCCGCGGCGGCATGACCGCCGAAGCCGAGGTGTTCGCCGCCAAAGCCTCCATTATGCGCCATGCCGCCGATATGCGCGCCGCCGCCGAAGCCCATATGTCCGCCGCCAAAGCCACCACCGCCAAAACCACCGTGGCCGCCGCCACCGCCACCGCCGTGCGCCTCAGCCGCGCCGATAGCGAGGGTCGATGCGAGCGCGGCTGTTGCCAAAATCATGATTGCTCGTTTCATGGGAATTCCTTTCGTGTCGATCTCCTGGCCATCAACTCAGTCCGCTTCCGCGTCCTGCCGTCGCCAAAGGGCCTGATGGCAAGGTTTGTGATGACAGAAAGATAGGAACGGCGCGCGGCCAAGCCCACTAAATTCGGCTTCAGGAAACAGACGCGCGGTTCGGGACGGAAATCGAGCTGCGAGCGACCGCGGTCCATAGAAGAAGGCGGGCCGAATAAAGCCCGCCGCCATCGTTCGATACGAAGCCGCCAACCGGTGCGCTCGGCTCGACAAAAAAGACGCCGCGATCAGAAGCTGCCTGTGCCGGGCTCGCAAGGTACGTTGTCGCCAGTCCACGGTGCCGTCGCGAAAGCGCCGACGCGAGGCGCGGGAACGCAGACGCGGCCTCCCTGCTGATAAAAGGGCGCGCTCGATGCGACCGTATCGGCCTCCATTGCCGGCTGTCGTGCGACGCCGTGGTGTTCGCGAGCCATGACAGGTCCCCCCAACACGGCGGCTGCAATCAATCCCGTCGACAAGAGTTTGAGAGTGGTCATTTAGGCTTCTCCTTTGATGACATCAGGCCGACCAAGCCGGCTTGCGATCAAAGATGTGGTCGATCCGGCTTCGTCAAAACGCACGAATTGCTCACCTCATTTCAACCGCCTGTGAGCCGATTCATAGTCGCAAGCACGATCGTGCGAATGCGCAACATCCGTTGCGTTGTGAGTAACAGCGATCCCGTCGCGGGCATATCTTCGAGATGGCGGGGTTCAGAATGGAGGCGGCAGATGATCACGACGACAGCGAGACGTGTGGCGATGGCGCTGGCCCTGTTGGCGACGGGCGCGGCACGCTTCCTGAAACGCTATTTAGTGGCACCTCATTCTCCGCAGGCCTATTTCGTTCAGCAACGAGTGGCCGATGGCAGGCGGGCGCAGCGCCGCGCGTTCAGAGCGGGCGGACATTGAGCATGACGCCCCGGACCGCTGAACCTGCGTCTATCCGCCGAGGGCCGAAACGCCTCGCAGAACCTGGGACCAGAATGATGACGCGTATCCTTCTGATCGAGGATGATGCCGAAACCGCCGAGGTGATCGTTGCCGAACTCGCCGATCGCGGCTTCGAGGTTCAATGGGCCCCTGACGGCGTCGACGGTCTCGATCAGGCGCGCGCGGCGTGTCCCGATGCCATGATCGTCGATCGCATGTTGCCCGGGATGGACGGACTGACCGTTATCGAGGCGCTGCGCAAGGATCGGGTCGGGACGCCGGTGCTGGTTCTAAGTGCGCTCGGCGCGGTGGACGATCGGGTACGCGGATTGCGGATGGGGGGAGACGATTATCTCACCAAGCCGTTCGCGATCATCGAGCTCGTCGCGCGCATTGAGGCATTGCTGCGCCGTCCCACGGACAGCCGGGAGACCACGCTGCATGTCGGGCCGCTGGAGGTCGACCTGATTGAGCGCACGGCGAGACGTGGCGAGCGCGAGATCGATCTGTTGCCACGTGAGTTCCGCCTGCTCGAATACATGATGCGCCGGAGCGATCAGTTGCTCACGCGCGCGATGCTGCTCGAAGAGGTCTGGAACTACAAATTCGTTCCGGCAACGACGAATCTGATCGATGTGCATATGGGCCGGCTTCGTCACAAGGTCGATGGTCCCGGCGATCCACAACTGATCCACAACGTTCGCGGCTCCGGCTTCATTCTGCGTTCACATCAATAGAGACGCAGGACCCGATGGATCGTGGAGCACGGATTGCACGAGTATCGAGTGACGGATCGATGCACTGGATTCAATTCATTCGTTCGAACACGTTTCTCTGGGCGCTGGCGGTGGCGGCTGCATTTGCGCTGTTCGTGGTCGGGCTGTTCGCGTTCGTCTATTGGAAGCTTGACGACTATCTGATCGCGCGATCCGACCGCATGATCACCACCCAGATCAATTTCATCGCCGATCTACCGCCGGATCGCCGCGTCAGCGCGATCTCCGATCATCTCGCCCAGGATTCCAGAGGCGTGCAATACGCGGGGCTCTTCAATGGCGCGGGCACCCGGCTTGCCGGAAATATCGACCGTGTGCCGCCCACGCTCGGTCTGGACGGTGCGGTGGAGGGTGTGCGGCTCGACCTGATGGATAAGCTGGCGGCCCACGATCCGGTCGTCAGGGCGTTGGGCAGGCGTCTTGATGGCGGCGATGTCTTGGTGATGGGCAGGAATGTCGATGAGACGCGTGAGATCTCGAGTGTCGTGGGGCAGGCGCTCGCGCTCGGCCTGCTGCCGGCTTTCTGCCTCTGTCTCCTGGCCGGTGCGTGGCTGAGTGTCCGCGCCCAGAGGCGCGTCGAGGAGGTGAACCAGCGGGTGCAGCGGATCGTGGCCGGGGAGCTGCGCGAGCGGCTTCCGGAGGACAATGCCGACGATCCGTTTGCGCGACTGGCCAGGATTGTCAACGGCATGCTCGCCGAGATGGAGACCATGATCAACGCGCTTGCCGGCGTTGGCAACGATATCGCCCATGATCTCAGAACTCCGCTCACACGTGCGCGCCTGGCGCTGGAGCGCGGACGAACGCATGCGGCGACGCTGGATCAGCTCCAGGAGGTCACCGACAAGGCGGTGGCCGGAATCGATCAGTCGCTCGCTATCGTCACGGCCTTGCTGCGTCTGACAGAGATCGAGAACAACCGTCGCACCGCCGGCTTTGGCGACGTCGCGCTCGACGAGATTCTGCGCCAGGTGTGCGACGTCTATGAGCCCATCGCCGAAGACAAGGGTATCGGGCTCGGCGTCGTCATCGATCGCCATGTGCGGGTGTGGGGCGATCGGGACCTGTTGTTCGAAGCAATCGCCAATCTCGTGGATAATGCGGTCAAGTTCACGCCGCCGGGCGGACGGGTGGGCCTCGAACTCCTGTCAGAAGACGAGACCGCGCTTGTGCGCGTGAGTGACACCGGACCCGGTATCAGCGAGCAGGAGCGCGAAGCGGTGCTACGGCGATTTTATCGTTCCGACAAGATGCGCAACACGCCGGGGGTAGGGCTGGGACTGAGCCTAGTGGCTGCCATCGTCAAGCTGCACGGCTTTCGGTTGATCATCGGTCCGGCTCCCGGCGGGCGGATCGAGATCCTCGCGTGGACCGGGAGGGCGAGCAAAGCCGCCCCATGCGGGTCCCGAGCCTTGTTCCCCGCAACCGCTGACCTGATGTGACGACGCCGATGATGCGCGATGCTCTCGATGCCAGGAGATGCCGGATGTCTGAAGGCGAATTCAGGTTTGTTACGTTCAATTCAGTGGCCTCCTCCTTCGGAGGCCTCCTAGAGTCCGTTCGACGGTTTCGTATGTGGGAGTGACAGATGCAGATCCGCCACGAAGTTGCGAGGAATAATGCCGTGGCTGTAGCGGCCGGAGTTCCGTCGGCCTCATTCCTCAGCGCGTATTCCGAAGCCATCAAGCGCTATGAACTGCTTGAGCCTGGTCAGGAGCAGCAGCTTGCACGCAGCTGGCAGGAGACGCGGGACCGCAGTGCCGCCAACGCACTCGTTACCAGTCATCTCCGGCTCGCAGCCAAGGTGGCGCGCGGCTACAAGGGATACGGTCTTCCCTTGGCCGATGTGATTGCGGAGGCAAATCTCGGCCTCGTGATTGCCGCGTCACGCTTCGAGCCCGGCCGCGGTGCGAGGTTCTCCACCTATGCGGTGTGGTGGATCAAAGCGTCCGTTCACGAATACATTCTGCGCTCCTGGTCCCTGGTCAGGATCGGCACGACCGCAGCGCAGAAGAAGTTGTTCTTCAGGCTTCGCGGCGAGATGAGGAAAGCCGCGTGCGGTACGATGGCAGGGCTCACGCCCGCTGTCGCCCAGACGATCGCGGAAAGGCTCGACGTCACAGCGCGTGACGTGATCGAGATGGATTCCCGTCTGAACGGTGACATGTCGCTGAACGCGCGCGTAGGCGGCGACGAACAAGGAACCGAGTGGGAAACATTGCTGGTCGATCAGGCGATCGACGCCGAGACGGTGCTAGCCGATCATGAGCAGACGGAGCGCCGTACCAATGCTTTGCGCGTTGCGCTGGGCGTGCTCACGGCGCGCGAGCGCCATGTCCTGGAGGCGAGGCGGTTGGCAGAACGCCCGGTTACGCTGGACCAACTCGCCTGCGAGCTTTCGGTCTCGAGCGAACGGGTTCGGCAGATCGAGATCCGTGCCTTTGCCAAGGTCAGGCGAGCCGCAATTCTCGCCGCGGAGGATGCGGTACGCAAGCGCGCCGCCTGCGTCTCGGGCTCACGGCCGCGGGAGCTCACCACACAATGAGCGATTGGGAAGCGGTAATGCCGGCGCCAATGATGTCTGTCATGTCGCGGAGCTTCTGAACTCGTTTTCATTTGAACGGATGCCCACCCGTCCTCATCTGTTCAACGATCCCGCGCAATTTGTTTCAGGCAGAAACCACCATGGGAATTGTTCGCTTCGCGCTGCGGTTTCCGCACACGTTCTATGTGCTTGCGGCGCTGATCATGTTTCTCGGCGGCATCGCGATCTGGTCGATGCCGACGGACATTTTTCCGGAGATTCGCATCCCCGTCGTCACGGTGGTGTGGAGCTACACCGGTCTTTCGACGCCGGAGATGGAGCAGCGCGTCAGCACCTACAGCCAGTATTCGATCAGCGCCAATGTCAGCGGCATCAAGAATATCGAGGCGCAAACCCTCAACGGTCTGTCGGTTCAAAAGATCTACTTCCAGCCGGACGTCAATCTCGACCTCGCAATCTCGCAGATCGTCTCGGCGACCAACGCCATCCGCGCGCTGATGCCGCCGGGAATTCAGCCGCCGATCATCGTGCAGTTCAACGCGTCGAGCGTGCCGGTGCTGCAGCTCAGCCTCGAGTCCAATAGCCTGAACGAGCAGCAGCTATACGATTTCGGCATCTATCGAGTCCGGCAGCAATTGGCGCCCGTTCCGGGCGTCACGCTGCCTACGCCTGCCGGCGGCAAGTACCGCCAGATCATGGTCGACATCGACCCGAACAAGCTTCTGTCGCGCGGATTGACGCCCCTCGACATCGTCAATGCGGTTAACACCCAGAATCTGACGTTGCCCACCGGCACGGCGAAGATCGGCGATACTCAGTACACCGTTCGAACCAACGCCACGCCGGCTTCGATCAAGGATCTCAACATGATCCCGGTCAAGTTCGCGAACGGAGCCACGATCTTCCTGAAGGATGTGGCCCAGGTCCGCGACGGCTCTCAGGTCCAGCAGAACATCGTGCGCGAGGACGGCCACCGCTCCGTCCTGCTCAGTGTGATCAAGAATGGAAATGCCTCGACGCTCGCCGTCGTCAACGGTGTGAAGAAGGCTTTGAAGTCGATTCGGGCGTCGGCACCCGCGGGGCTGAAGATCAACGAGCTGTTCGACCAGTCGGTCTTCGTGACTCATTCTGTCAATGGCGTGCTGCGCGAAGGCGCGATCGCGGCCGGCCTCACGGCCCTGATGATCCTGCTCTTTCTGGGATCGTGGCGATCGACGCTGGTCGTCTTGATCTCGATCCCGCTAGCGATGCTTTCGTCGCTGGTCGTGCTGTATTGTCTCGGCGAGACCCTGAACACAATGACGCTCGGCGGGCTCGCACTCGCGGTCGGCATCCTGGTCGATGACTCGACGGTGACGATCGAGAACACGCATCGGCTCTGGACCGAGCAAGGCATGCCGCTGCCGGATGCGACGCTGCATGGAGCGGCTGAAATCGCGGTGCCGACGCTCGTTTCGACGCTCGCGATCAGTTGCGTGTTCACCTCGGTTGTGTTTCTCGAAGGGCCGGCCAAGTACCTCTTCACCCCGTTAGGTCTGGCGGTGGTGTTCGCGATGCTGGCGTCATATGCGTTGTCGCGAACGCTGACGCCGATCACCATCGGCCTGCTGCTGAAAGGCGAGCGGCGTCATGGCGAGGGCGGGGCCCCGTCGGGCATCTTCGGACGTGCCTCGGCCGCGTTCGAGCGCGGGTTCGAACGCCTGCGCAACGGCTATTCCGATCTCTTGTTGACGTTGCTTCGGCGTCGCGCCGTCGTGCCGGTCGTCGCGGTGCTGGTGCTCGCTCTCGGGGCCACCATGTTCGTCTATGTCGGCAGGGACTTCTATCCGTTGATCGACGGTGGCCAGATCCAGCTTCATGTTCGCGCCCCCGCGGGCACGCGCATAGAGCGCACGGAGGCAATCTTCCAGGCGGTCGAAGACAAGATCCGAGATGTCATTCCGGAGCGGGACCGGGCGCTGATCGTCGACAATATCGGGCTTCCGGCGCGTCCCTATAATCTCGCGTTCACCGACGGCTCGACGAT
Organism: Bradyrhizobium sp. CCGB20; assembly: GCF_024199855.1. NCBI lineage: Bacteria > Pseudomonadati > Pseudomonadota > Alphaproteobacteria > Hyphomicrobiales > Nitrobacteraceae > Bradyrhizobium > Bradyrhizobium sp. CCGB20. Next base: position 3,526,513 of record NZ_JANADN010000001.1, read on the forward strand.
AGGCGTGAACGACGGCACCATTCTCGTGTCGCTCAAGGACGGGCACAAGCCGACCGCGGACTACGTCAGGAAACTGCGGCAGGTGCTGCCATCGGCATTCCCCGAGGACACGTTCTACTTCCAGGCGGCCGATATCGTGACGCAGATCCTGAACTTCGGTCTTCCGGCGCAGATCGATGTGCGCACGGTCGGCTACGGCAACAACAATCTGGCCGTGGCCAAGGAGCTCCAGAAGTCTCTCGCGGCGATCCCTGGCGTCGTCGATGCCCACCTGCAGCAGGAAGTCGATGCTCCGGCATTCTATGCCGACATTGACCGCACCCGGGCCGCGCAGCTCGGCCTGAATGCGAGCACGGTGGCGACCAATATCAATGTCAGCCTCAGCTCGTCGGCGCAGGTCTCGCCGAATTTCTGGACCGACCCGACGTCGGGCATCCCGTATTACCTGGCGGTGCAGACGCCCGAGTACAGGGCCAATTCGCTGAACGCATTGGGAAACACGCCGGTGTCGACGTCCGTTGCCGCGAGCGGGCAGACGGTGCCGGGGCTCCTCAGCAACGTTGCGACGTTCAAGCGAGGGAGCGTTCCCACCAATTCGAACCAGGCCAACGTCCAGCCGGTGTTTGACGTCTATGCGAGCGTGCAGGGTCGCGATCTTGGCGGCGTGGCGGCTGACATCAGCAAGGTGACGTCGACGCTTCAGAAGCAGCTCCAGCCGGGCAATTCGATCCAGGTCCTGGGACAGATCCAGAGCATGAACCAGTCGTTCCGCGATCTGGGGATCGGACTGCTGTTCGCCGCCATCCTGGTCTACCTGCTGATGGTCGTGAACTACCAGAATTTCAGCGATCCCTTTGTCGTGATCCTGGCGCTGCCGGCGACGTTCTGTGGCATCGTGACAATGTTGTTCATCACCGGAACGACGCTGAATGTGCCCTCGCTGATGGGCGCGATCATGGCGGTCGGGGTCGCCTCCGCGAACTCCATCCTGCTCGTGACGTTCGCGCGAGATGAGCAATTGAAGGGACACTCCGCGTTCCAGGCGGCGCTGAGCGCGGGACGCACCAGAATCCGTCCCGTCCTGATGACCGCTGCCGCGATGATCGTGGGCATGATCCCGATGGCGCTCGGGGGCCCGGGCGAGGAGCAGAACGCCGCGCTCGCGCGCGCGGTTATCGGCGGACTGCTGTTCGCGACCCCGACGACATTGCTGATCGTGCCGTACCTCTTTGCGATGCTGCGCAAAGGTAACGATGGCAAGCCTCACCACGGCGTATTCGAGGAGCAACCGGAATGAGCGACGCTCGCGTGCGGACCAGTGACGATGAAGGGGGGGACCGGCCCGATGCGGAGAGCTGCCGGATCGTCGAGCTCCCGGGCAAGGGCGCTCCATCCGGACGCCGCTACGGCGCCGCGCTGCTCGGAGGAGGGATGCTTCTGCTGCTTGCGGGCGGTCTCGGCGTTGGCGGCTGGCGGCATTATCAGGCGGCGCGTGACGTCGCCGCAGTCGCAGAGCAAGCGAGGACGGCTGTTCCGGACGTCCGGGTGGCGGTGGTCCGGCCCAGCGGCGCGCTGATGAAGGTCACCTTGCCGGCGACGACGACCGCGTTCGAGGCGGCCAATATCTTCGCGCGGACCAGCGGCTATATCGAGAAGCGTTACGTCGATATCGGCGATCGGGTGAAGAAGGGCGATCTTCTGGCGGATATCACAGCTCCGGAGCTTGACCAGCAGATCGCTCAGGCCCAGGCGACGCTTGCACAAAACCAGGCGGCCTTGCAGCAGGCGCAAGCGAGCCGGGAGCTTGCCGACGTCACCAATTCGCGGGACAGTAATCTGGTCAAGCAAGGCTGGCTGACGGCGCAGCAGGGTGACAACGATCGTCTGACCTTGCGTGCGCAGCAGGGGGCCGTGGGTGTCGCCCAGTCGAACATCACCGCGCAGCAGGCGCAGATCCGCGTCCTCGAGCAGGAGAAGGCCTACCAGCGCGTGATGGCGCCGTTCGACGGCGTGATCACACAGCGCAACGTGGACAATGGCAGCCTGGTGCAGGCCGGGTCGACCTTCATGTTCACGCTGATGCATTCCAATGTGATCCGAACCCAGGTTTTCGTGCCGCAAGACGAGGCCTTCGGAGTCGGACCGGGCGTCGACGCGGATATTCACGTCCCCGAGATTCCAGGGCGGTCGTTTCCGGGGAAAGTCACGCGGATCGCGAGCGCATTGCAGCCAGGAAGCCGAACTCTGCTGACCGAGATCGACGTGCCCAATCCGGACGGTGCGCTCAGTCCCGGGATCTACTGCACGGTCGAGCTGTCGATCCCGCGCAAGACGCCGTCGATGAGGGTCCCGTCCGATGCGCTCGTGTTCGATCAGAACGGTCTTCACGTCGCGGTGGTGCGGAACGATATCGTTCATTTGCAGCACGTCTCGATCGCGCGGGACTTCGGCACCTCGGTGGAGGTGCACGAGGGCGTGCAACCCGGCGATCAGGTCATACTCAATCCAGCGGTGAACCTGGCGGAAGGCAGCAAAGTCACCATACGCAAGGTCGAGGCGAGCTAGGAGCACAGAGATGATCCGGATCGTGCTTGCAACGATGATCGCCGTAACGTTGGGCTGCTCTCCGATTGAGGCGCAGGTCGCAACAATGGGCACCACGGCCATGGGCCTTCCCACCGTACCGGGTGCGATCGTCACCTCGCCGCTCAATAGTCCAGGCCCGTTTTCCGCTACAACTGAGCCTGGCACTCCTGACACGACGCTGGCGCCCGTTCCACTTGCCTCGGATCCGACCACGCCGGGTACGGTCGTCGTCTGCGCCGTGCCATTGACGTCTGAGACGCCGGTGCCGGCGACTCCGATCGTATCGAGCACGGGCCAGTCGACGTCAGGCATTGGCGCTCTGATATCGCCGGTCATAGGGCAAACCGGCAGCTCCACCGGAACAATTCCCACAGCGGTACCGGCGGGAACGGGGACGACAGCCGCATGCAGCTCGACGCCGGGAGGGCTCGCAGCAAGCGCTGCGTCGCTGCCGCTCTCGATCCCGCAAGTGCCGGCCAGCCTCGCGCCTGGCACGATCCTGCCGGACACCAGCGCCGCGGGCGGCACTGGCATCGATCCAAATGCCGCCGTCATGCCGAGCCCGAACAGCACAAGCTGCATGGAAGGGGTTTCGATGAATCTCGCCGCGCCTGCGACGGTGTTGCCCGCCAACGCGTCAGGCGCTGCGCCAACGCCGGGAGTGTCGCCGATCTTGCCGCCGGGATGCTGAGGCGGTGCTGCTACAAGACATTCGCCTCATCGCACCGCGTGCGGGTCCGGGGGCGATATTCCGGCTGCCGGCGCCTCGGGAACAAGCGTGGCCGGCGCGCTTGCCAGATCGGATGCGAGCGCCCCGGCAGCTGCTCTGCACAGGCGCCGGTATTCGCTCGGCGTTTTGCCCGTGGTGCGTCCGAAGCTGGTCGAGAAATGCGCAGAGCTGGCGTAACCACAAGCATAGGCAATTTCGGTCAGCGTGCGGTTCGGATCGCGCAGGAGATGTCTGGCGCGCTCGATCCGTTGCAGCATTTGCCAGCGATGGGGCGGAAGGCCCATGGTGGTGCGAAAGCGCTTGCAGAAGCAGCTCGAGCTGAGGCCGATCAATGACGCCATGGCCTCGAGCGACCAGGGTGTGCTGGACGATTCAACCGCCTCTCTGACGCGCCGCAATTGCCATTCGGCAAGACCGTTTCGCACGGAGACGCAATGGACCGGCTGCGCCGGGCTTGGCGAGCCCGATACCTTTCCGGCCGTTAGATTGTGCGGACCGGGCTCAGCGATCATCTGCGGCTCCCCTTATGGCAGAGCTGCATTATGATCCGAACGACGTCGTATTTCCTTGGTGCTTTCGTGAAGTTTCCTGAAGCGCGGGTTGGCGCAGCCGGGGGCAGTACCAGCGCTTCACGTTGCCGGGCGCAGCTTCAGAACCTCGGTGTCAGGCGGCAGCATCGTGCCGCCATCCCGATATTTCCAGTCCACCATCACGCCCTTGTTGCCCCGGACCGTGGTGCGGCCGACAAAGGTCCCCATCGTGCTCTGATGGTCGATGGAACGCCAAATGGCCGGTCCGAACGGCGTTTCGAAGCCGACATTGCCAAAGCCGTCGGCCATCGCCTCGGTATCAAAGCTTCCGAGCTTCCCGATCGGAGCGACGATCGAGCTGATCAAGGCGTGACCGACCACGGAGCCCATCGTGGGAGCCTCGCCATATCGCGCGGAATAGGCCGACGCAAAGGCGTTGTTGGCGTGATCCAGGACTTCGGTCACCGGATAGCCGGTCACGATCCATCCTTCCGGTGCGTCCTGCCCGAGGGGAAGAAGGTATTCGGGCTCGCCGGTCGTGAACGACACGACGTGTCGCCCTTCGAACAGGCCTCTATCATTGCCTTGCCGGACAAACCTGGCGAGATCGGGTCCGAAGGTGACGTTAAGGATCGCCTCGGGCTTGTGTTGGGCGAGGGCGTTGACGACCGCGCCGGCATCAATGGCACCCAGCGGCGGCCACTGGCTGTTGATGAACTCGACGTCAGGGCGACGGTGGCTCAGAAGCTGCTTGAACCATCTTACGGCCGACTGTCCATATTCATAGTTCGGGGCAATCGTCGCCCATCGTGTCGCCTTCAGTTGCGCTGCCTCCTCCACCAGCATGGCGGCCAGCATGTATGTCGAGGGACGGAGCCGGTAACAGTACCGGTGTCCTTGCTCCCAAACGAGAGCGTCGGTGAGCGGTTCGCTGGCCACAAAGAGGATCCGGTTTTGCCGGGCGAAGTCGCTGATCGCCAGCCCGACATGCGACAGATAGGCGCCTGCCAGAAGATCGACGCCATTCCGTCGCACGAGTTCTTCGGCGGCGCGCAGCGCGACGCTCGGCTTGCCTTCATCGTCCCGGCTGATGACCTGTAGCTCTCGCCCGAGGAGGCCTCCACTTGCATTCAGCTGTTCGACCGCCAACTGCCAGCCGCGTCGGTAGGGCAGGGTAAACGCGGGCGCGCTGCTATAGGAGTTGATCTCGCCGATCCTGATCGGTCTCGTGCCCTGAGCACGGATGATGCCGGGCGAAAACACCGAAGCGCCGACGCCGCCTAGAACCTGTCGTCGAGAGATGCTCATCAAGTGCGGTCCGGAGGAATGAATGTGAGGCTGTTCCAGCGCTGCAGGACGTGTCGTCCCGGTCGAAAGATAGTGCAACCTAGTGGCAGGTACTGGATGTGGGCCGGTCGTCGACGCATGTCGAAATCGAGATGCCCGGAGTTTTAGCGAGACCACGAGCAAAGGCGAGCGCGGGAAGATCGACCTCCCGATCGAACAGGGCGCTGACCGGACCGACGAGCTCAAGCGCGGTCTGCTGTCGGTCCGATCCCGCCATGATCCTTGCCCAGGCTGCCGCGACCTTCAGCTCGTAGAAGCGGCATTGCTGTTCCCTGGCAACGGATAGGCCCTCGGAGAACAGCAGTTCCGAGCGGGACCGATCCGGCGTGCCATCGGCAAGCAAAATCTCGCCCTTGATCCGCAGCAGATCAGCAAGGCACCACAATTGCTGGCCTTGCCGGGAGATAGTTAAGGCATCTTCCACGGCGGCCAGGGCCTGCGCCGTCTCGCCGGCCGCGAGCAGCCCTTCGGCGAGCGATCCGAGAAATTCGGGATTGCGCATCAGCCAGCCGTTCTCGGCCCGCGCTTTCAATCCACTGCGCAGCAGCTCTATTCCATCGTGATGTCTGCCTTGCAGGACGAGCAACTGCCCCTTCAGGCACGATGTCCAGCTCGTCCAGAAAGCTATTCCCTCGCGCGTGACGAGTTCGAGGAGAGACGATATCGCCTGATCGGCAGCGTCGAGATCGTGTGTCATCAGCGCAATGGGGCATACGGCGTTCCGCAGCGCGTAAGCGATCGCGAGCTTGTCTTTCTCACGCTGCGCCTCCTGGAGGCATTCCGTAGCCAGGGATCTGCTCTGGGCGATCTTTCCCTGGAGCAGCAGGACACGAGCCAGCATGGCTTTTGCCAGAACGCTCTGGTTGAGCAGGAACCACATCTGGTTCGCGCCGTCCTTCAGCCCGTGAGCCGAATGGTCCAGGGACAGGGTAAGTTCGCGTTGAGCCTCCCCCTGCGCTCCGTAAAAATGGGTGGCGGCGCCTATCAGGCGGCGGCCCACCGTCTCGTTGGCGGGATTGCCTGTGCGCAGGGCGATCTCGAGGTATCGCTCTCCGACATCCTGGGCTGCGTCGTATTGACCCGAGTTGAGATTATAACTCCACAGCGTCCAAACGGCCTTCAGCTGAAGCTCGAGATCCGATAGCTCTTCCGCGAGCACAAGGCCGATGTTCAGCGCCGCTTTCATGCGATCCGCCGAGCCAGTCGTATTGAGAAGCGCGAACCCCAGCGCGACATAAAGCTGCGCCTTGAGCCTCGGGTTGCAGGTCAGCTCTCCGCCGAGATGGGCGAGAGCGTGCTCGATCCGGGTCGAGCATTCCGTGAAGGACAGCAGTTGCATCCATACCGGCACAAAGCCGGCCGTAAGCTCAATGCCGAGCGCGGCATCGCCGCCGGGCGCGAAGGCCCAGTCGAGCGCCGCATGCACGTTTCCGATCTCCTGGGCAAGGCGAGCGAGATCGTCGGAGGCGGGAGAGGCCTCGTCGAGCGGCGTGATGAGCCGCCTGAGAAAGTTCGCATGCCGTCTGCCGGCTTGCTCGACGAGCCCCGCTTCCGCCAGCTTCTCCAGGGCATAAGCGCGGGTGGTCTCCAGCAGGCGCCACCGCCCTTCAAAGGAGGGGTCGAGCGAGACCAGCGATTTCCCGACAAGGTTGAACAATGTTTCGATGACGTCCGACCGGGACAACGCGTCGTCCATCATTGCAATGGCCGCATCGAGCGTGAAGCCGGCCGGGAACACTGCGAGCCAGCGCAGCAGACCTTGCTCTTCCGGCGACAACAGATCGTAGCTCCAGTCCAGTGTCGCTCGCAGGGTCTGGTGCCGCGGCAGCTGGTCCCTGCGGCCGCCGCTCAGCAACTCCAGTCGCTTGTCCAGGCGAAGCAAGACGGTGTCCAGGCCGAGATTCGCGGCCTGAGCCGCGGCAAATTCCAACGCGAGCGGAATTCCGTCGAGCCGGCGACAGATGGCGGCCACTTTCAGCAGATCGTCCGCGCCTGGAGCAAAGCTCGCGCGTAGCGCCCGTGTGCGAGCGACGAAGAGCTGCACGGCGCTTGCCTGCAACAGCAGGCCGGGATCACGCAAATCAGAGTCTGGAACAGCCAGCGGCGGGATAGCCACTACGTATTCGCCATCGATGCGGAGGCCTTCCCGGCTGGTCGAAAGAATAGTGACATTTGGACAATAGCGAAGTGCAGCACTCGCGATTTGTGCAGCGACGTCGATGACGTGCTCGCAATTGTCCAAGACGAGAAGCAGGCGTCGCGAGCCGATAGCTTGGGCGATGCTTGCAGCCGAAACGTCCTTGTCACTCAAGGCCAGCTTAAGCGCACGGGCGGTGGTCGATGTTGCAAGTGCCGGATCCTGCAGGGTCGCGAGTTCGACCAGCGCCACCGAACCTTCGAATGCGGATGCGACCCGGCGCGCGAGTTCGATGGCCAGCTTTGTTTTTCCGATGCCTCCCGGACCGACGACAGTCACGGCCCGATATGCGGACATCAATTCGGCCAATTCGCTCAGGCAATCCTCGCGCCCGATGAGAGGAGCGCGAGTGTTCGGCAGGTTATTCGAAAAGGATGCGACAGCCGGGGCGGATACCGATGTCGCTGGGGACTGATCCAAATGACCGCTGCGCCAGGTCCCGGCGAGGGTATATCCACGGCCCGAGATCGTCTTGAGGAGATCGCGATCTTTGCCCAGCGCCTTCCGGACGGCGGAGATGTGGACCTGTAGCGTGTTGTCCTCGACGGCCAGGCCCGACCAGACACTTCCGATCAAATCATCCTTGGTCACCAGGAGACCGGCGCAACCCGCCAGTTTCTCGAGAATTTCGAATGCGCGGCTCCCGATCGGCACCGTGACGTTGTCGCACCTCAGCTCTCTCCGCTGGCAGTCGATAAGCCAGTTACCGAAGGAGAAGGTTCGTGCAGCGGGCGAAGGCGACATAGGGGGGTCCGTGGATCAGCTTCGCTGCCGCGATCTAGGGAGAGTGACGAGACCCCCGAAAGATCACCGCCCCCGGCAAGATTTTGAAAGCGTGAATATGCCTTGGTGTCCTACAGGGGAGGCCGTTGGGGTGTCAAGAAGACCTTCTCAGTAGCCGGTTGTTCGTCATGGCTCGATGCAGTCGTCTGAAAAGCTCGTCGCTTGCTACACGAATTCGTGAGGACGACTGGGAGCGCTAAAATGGGAGAGCGGGCGGGAAGGAGCGTGCAGCACGTCCCGACAGCGACACAAGGCAAGGGATTTCGCGTCGCGACGGTTCAGAAGCTGGGCAGTCTGCTCGAGCTCTTCGTTCCCGACGCCCTCGATCGAAGCAACACCTGCTCACATTGGGGGCTGCAGGATATCGCGCGACATCTGGGTTGGGACGATGGCACGACGCATCGCTTCCTTGTTTCCCTGACCGAGATCGGTCTGCTCGAACGGAGCAGCGAAGATCGTTTTTCCGTCGGGATGTTCGCGGTGCAGCTTGCCGCCGTCTACATGGCGAGCAATCGGCTCCGCAGTATCGTCATCGAAAAGATGGAGGAACTGAGCGCCGGGACGCAGCTGACAGTGGAGATCGGCGCGTTGCAATGTGCTTCGATGGTCATCATTGCAAGCAAGCAGGGATCGATGCCGTTGATGTCGCGATCGATGCTGGGAGAAAAAGTGCCGCTTCACGCGACGGCGGGCGGCAAGGCCATCCTGTCGCAGCTCGCCGATGCGGAGGTGGAGGAGCTATGCCGCGGCCGGCTCGTCAGCCTGGCATCCAATACGCGGACGACGGCGGCCTCCCTGAAGCGAGATATTTATGACACCCGTGTTAATCGCTTCGTCCGAACTCTCTCAGAATATGCCGAAGGGCTTTGCAGCATCGCGATTCCGATCCCTCGGGGGTGCTTCGGCAGCTGGCCGGCCGCGCTGATCTGCTCGGGCCCGGCTGATCCATCGGAGCCTGTGTGGGAAATCGCCGAGGAGGGTTTGAGGGACTTCGGCGCTTATCTCCACGCCTGTACGTCTGATGGTGCGGCAATCGACGCGCGTGACGGAGCGATCCGTAAAATGTATGGTCCTGCGCTTCGCCAACCGCACAACGGAGTCCGCCGAGCCGCGCATCCGCGGACGGAGCCGCAGGATTCGTAATTTGCGATAGGTCGATCTGGAAAACCTATCGGCCTGGCGGCGGAAGTCTGAAATTACCTGATTTTGCGTCTCTTAACTCGCGGTCGGACCGTGCCTTGCTACCTTACTCGGCAATCGAGGCGCATCGCTCCAATGGCGCCTCGCGGTTTGGATTATCTTAGTCAGGGTAGGATCATGTCTCAGCCACTATCGTCGCGACAACTGAAGCATGGCGATACCCAGGCATTCGTCACCGCGGACCAAGCAGATTTTCGGCCGGCCATTGCAATGGCGTCAGTCGTGCCGCCTCCGAAGGTCATCGCTCATACCAACCGTTTGTGCAGGGACGATCTGTCCGCCCTTGACGCAACGACGATTGCTTTCGAGCGGCTCGGTCTGGTCATTGCGATCGAGGGACAGCCACGGCGCAGCGCCAGGATCTCGCCGTGTGATCCGGAGCACGATGCCGGCCGGCTGCGCGTCGAAATCCCGTGGCAACGCGCGTCTATGGCGACAGCCAAATCCATGGCTATTACGCCTCCTTGCAACGACGGTGATCCGGTTCTTCAGCGTCTGTCCGAAGCTCTCGTCGCGATGGAATGTTTGATGGACACCCATAGCGCTGTTTGTGTTGATGCCCTGAGATTTGCGGTCATTGCCAGGGCCTTTGCCTTGCGGTCCGATACGCAGCAGCTGAAGTTCGGCGAGCGAGCCCGTGTCGACCAACGTCCATCTGAAAGGCCGGTCCGGGGACTGCAGAAGTGGCGGCTCAAGCGGGTGCTCGACTATATCGAGACCCACTTCTGCAGGAAGATCGTGCTCGCGGATCTTGCCGCGGCCGCCGGGCTGAGCCGCATGCATTTCGCCGCCCAGTTCCGCGCGGCGACGGGTTGCAAGCCGCACGAGTATATCTTGCGGCACCGAATACAGCGCTCTAAAGACCTGCTGCGGGATTCCGAGATGCCGATCGTCGAGATCGCGCTCACTGTGGGTTTTCAGAGCCAGGCCCACTTCACGACGACATTCAGACGGTTCGCGGGTGACACCCCGACTCGATGGCGAGATGCGGCCGCTGCCGGATACGATCTTTGATGCCCTCGCTTCGAGCGAGAAGGAATCATTCTCATCGGATATGCTGCAGATGCCGGGCCATGCTCCTGGTGCAGCCAAATGCTCCTCAGATATGACCGGTCGGAAGAACGGAGCTTCATGGAGCCGCCATTCTTCCTTCCGTCATGTCCGTGAGGTGCCCCGAAAACGCTGAGATGAACCTCTTCAAGTCAGCGTTAGCGATTGCCTTCCGGCAATGGAGCTCGTCCCGGCTGGCGTGCTCAATAGCCCGACGTGGGCTCGCACGGAGGCCGACGCCAGGGGTCGCTCGCGAACGCGCCGACGTCGGGAGCGCGAACGCAGCTGCGCTTGGACGTGACCGGCACGCGCTGAACCGATGCATAGGCGTCGGCATTGGTCCGGCGCGCGTTGTTGCTGCCTTCGCGAGCCATCGCGGGGGAAGCAATCATGGCCGCGACCATCAGTCCGGCCGACAAGAGCTTAAGTGTAGTCATTGCACGTCTCCTTGACAAAGCGACGCCGGGAACGCCTCGGCTCGCTCGCTAGACATGTGTATGTCCGTGCCGGATCTGCAGTATCAATCGAACGAACGTTTTCGCCTTTGCACGAAGTCGTAGCCCACGCTTCATCTTCAGAGCGATTGCTTGCTGGTCGGGTGAAACTGCTATCCGGTCCGCATGACTATTCACGAGCGAGCCGAGCCATTCCGACTTCTCGCCAGTGAAGCGCATCATTCGCAGATGCATAATGCGGACGGGGTGCCAGTCCAGCTCAGCGAGCTTTCTGATCGTCTGAGCCGCGCGCTTGGTTGCCGGTCACCGATGCCAGTGCCGATTGTAGATGTGGCCTGATCCGAAGATCGGAGCGGCGCCGGCGGGCCGCTCGAGGCCCATTCGTCCTGCCGGCGTCAATGCGCCGCCATTCAGCACGTCGCGATCGGGATGCATTGATGCAAATGCGGCGGGCTCCTGATCGGCAAAGGACCAGGCCGCGGAGGCGGATGATATCGTTGCCGTTGACAGCAGCGCCGCGGCGATCAGGGCTTTGATTGCAGTCATAGCGAATCTCCATTGCTTGCGATGTGCGGAGAGTCGCTTGACGATGATCGCTGCTCGGCTGAGGGGCGTTTCCGAAATTGTTCTCTATACCGGGCTATATAGGCAGTCCGGCCGGAAAACCCTGCTCTTTGTGCATCACTCTTGCGAGAGGGTGTGCGGGGAATATCCGGTGGGGTGCGCGGGTTATCGACGAGACGTCTTCGAAGCTGAATTCTGTCACGGTTGTCATAGTCGCTCGCGCGAACGTGCATGGTCGAATTGCTCGCGGCATCCAGTTCTAGGTGCAGGTCATAGAAACATGTGGAGTGTGAATCATGAGACTTCTCCCGCTTCTCTGCATCGTCGCCTGCCTTGCGCTCGCGGGCGCCGCATTTGCCCGCGCGGGAATGGGATCCCACATGTCGATGGAGAGCGGTGGCGCGCTCGGTACGAGTGCTGCTGCGCCGGGAACGAACTCGCTCGGCACCGCGCTTCCGTCGTCAGAGGGTGGCGGTCACGCTATGAAAGGACCGTCACTCGGCACGGATGCGGCCATTGACAAGGAGGACGCCCGGCTCGAGAAGATGCTGGAAGGATCCATCTGCCGCGGCTGCTGACACGCCAGCATTGCGAGACTTGCTGCGGGTGTCTGGCGGCCTTGGCCGCCGGACAAGCTGCGTCTTCCGCAAGCGTTGATGATACGCTGGGCGCAAGATCAAGCAACCGATCGAGGCTATGCCGATGATGGCCGGGCCAAGCCAGCGTCCCGTCTACGCCTGCGACAAATGGGAGATCGATCTTGCCAGACGTGAACTGCGCTCGATGGGAGAGTGCGTTCCTCTGGGCGGTCGTGCCTTTGAAATTCTTGCGGAATTGGCTCAGGCCGAAGGCGAGCTGGTCACCAGGAACGACCTGACGCAGCGGGTCTGGCGCGGCGTCTTCGTCGAGGAAAGTGCACTTCGGGTCCATATCGCGGCGATCCGGAAGGCCCTCGGTTCGGATCGCGACATGCTGGCGACCACGGTCGGCCGAGGCTATCGCCTGCTGGGTTCATGGCGGACCCGGCAGATGGACGCCCCGCTACAATCTGCCGCACCCGAGCTGCTGCCGTCGGCCAACATTCCCAATGCGTCATTCGTTCTCATCGGCCGCACCACCGCGCTCGCGCGTTTGTGGGAGCTTTTATCGGCCTATCGCGTCGTGAGCCTCGTCGGGCCTGGCGGGATCGGCAAGACGGCACTTGCACTTCAAGCCGCCAGGATGCCGCCAGCCGGCTTTGCGGCCGACCGGTTGCTGGTCGAACTGGCCTCGCTGCCCGATCCCAAGCTCGTGTGCTCGGCCGTCGCCGGCATGCTCGGCATCAAGCTCGAAGGGGAGGAGATCGCTCCGGATTCCATCGCGCGCGCGATTGGAGCCAGGCCGTTGTTGCTCATTCTCGACAATTGCGAGCACGTCGTTGATACCGTGGCCGAACTGGCCGAGACGATCGTCAGCCGCTGTTCCGGAACGACCGTCCTGGCGACTAGTCGCGAAGCGCTGCGCATTGAAGGTGAACATGTCTATCGCGTTCCGGCCCTGGGTGTGCCGCCCGAAGCGCGGCGCGAGTCCGATGCCGCATCGGCCTACACGGCGGTCGAATTGTTCACGACCAGGGCGAAAGCGCTGGGCTCCAGCTTCGCGTTCGACGAGGAGAATCTCGATGCCGTCGCCGCCATCTGCCGCCGGCTGGACGGCATTCCTCTCGCGATCGAGTTCGCGGCGGCACGTGCTGTGATGCTCAGTCCGCCGAAGATCGAGGCGCTTCTCGACGACAGGTTCAAATTTCTGACGACCGGCCGGCGTACTGCGTTGCCCAGGCAGCAAACGCTTCGTGCGACGCTCGACTGGAGCTACGATCTCCTGCCGGATGTCGAGGCGCGGCTGCTACGGCGCCTCGGCGTATTTGCCGGAGAGTTTCTGCTCGATGCCGTGATTGCGGTTGCCGGCGAAGGGATGGGCGATGTCACCGCGGAACTTGCCAATCTGGTTGCAAAGTCGCTCGTCCTTGCGGATATCCGCGGCGAACGCCCCTACTATCGCCTGCTGGATACCACGCGCGCCTATGCGTTGGAGAAGCTCCGCGCCAGCGGCGAATTTCCCGGCGTAGCGCGCCGCCAGGCCAGATACTATTGCGGGTTCTTTGCGAATGCGGAAGCTGACAGCGAAGTGAAGCCGCAGGCGGAGTGGCTTGGCTTCTATGGCCAGCACATCGATAACGTGCGGTCCAGCCTCGATTGGGCTTTCTCGCCCGGCGGCGATGCGCAGATCGGAACGGCGCTGACCGCAGGGGCAGTCCCGCTCTGGGTACAATTGTCGCTTCTCGCCGAATGCCGCGAGCGGACCGAACTCGCATTGGCAAGCCTCGACGACAGTGCCACCGGCTCATTGCGGCTCCGCATGCAATTGTCGGCCGCGCTTGGTTGGTCGCTGATGTACGGCGTTGGCAGGGCACGGGAGGCCGGTCCGGCCTGGGCTGCGACCCTGCAGCTTGCCGAGCAGCTCGGCGACGACGACTATCTGCTGCGTGCGCTTTGGGGGCTCTGCATCGATCAATTCAACAATGGCGAGTTCCGCAAGGCATTGGAGTTCGCGCACCGTTTCGCGAGTGTCGTGGCCGATTCTCACAATTCCGTCGACCGGATGATGGGCGAGCGGCTGCTTGCCACCACGCTGCACTACCTCGGTGATCAGCGGTTGGCGCATCATCACATTGGGCGGACCTTGTCTCGCCTTTCCGATCTGACGGCGAAGCCGCAGGTGATCCGGTTCCGGTTCGACCTGCGAGCTTCCGCGCGCTATTTCCAGGCGCGCATCCTATGGCTTCTCGGGTTGGCGGATCAGGCATTGAGCGTCGTCGAGCGCAATGTCGAGGAGGGGCGTGCGAGTGGCCACGCCCTGACCTTCTGCAGCGTACTCGGCCAGGGCGCCTGTCCGATTGCTTTCCTGGCCGGTGATCTCGACGCGGCGGAACGCTATTGCACGATGCTGATCGAGCACACCGAACGTCATCCGATCCGCCTGTGGAACGTGTGGGCGCGCGCCTTCAGGGGGATGGTGATCGCGCGAAGTGGCGATGTCGCCGCGGGACTGACGTTGCTGCGCAAGGCGCTCGAGCTGGCGGGCGAGGCCCGCTTCCTGCCGCGCTTCCTGCTTCCTCTCGGCGAACTGGCGGCATGTCTCGGAGAGGTCGGTGAAGTATCGCTAGGGCTTGCGACCGCGGACGAGGCGCTTGCGCGCTGCGAGGCGAGGGATGAGCGGTGGTACGCGGCCGAGCTCTGGCGCATCAAGGGTGAGTTACACCGGCATCCCGGCGAATATCACTCGGCTCTCGCCGCCGAACAGTGCTTCGACAAGGCGTTCGAGGTGGCGCGCGGCCAAGGTGCGCTGTTCTGGGAATTAAGGGCGGCCATCAGCCTGGCGAGGTTGATGGCGAGTCAGAGCCGTCCCGCCGATGCACACCGAATCCTGGCTTCCGTGTACGGCCAATTCACCGAAGGTTTCGAGACCGCCGATCTCAGGCTCGCGAAAGCGATGATGACGGAGTTCTCGACTTCGTGAACTTGACGGGCGATGCCCCAGCGGATGCCTCCGGGGGCATCTTCGAGCATCACGATCGATGTTGAATCGCACGAAAAATTTCGAGAAGACCCGAATCCGGATTGGGATCCCGGCGAAGGCCGAGCAAGTCTGCTCAGGCGGCGTGCCTTCCCGAAATTGGCGGTAGGTTCGAGAAGATCAGGACATGGACGCCGGCTACAAGGAAGCTCGCTCGGTCAGAATCCCGCACGCATCCGGTCGCCGGGCGGTCCGCGCATCGCAAAGGAGACCGAATGAATCAAGAAAAGCCACCGCATTCGGGTCTTGGATCCCTGGTCCTGATCGCAGCCGTCCTCGGCGGCGGTGCAGCTGCGTTCGCATACACTGCGGGGTGGCTCTCGCCGGGATGTCTGACGCCGGAACGGATGATCGCGGCGCTGACGCCTCCGAGCGGCGCACCACTCGGGCACCGGCGAAATCATGCCAAGGGAATCTGCTTCACCGGGACATTCGAGGCGAATGGAAACGGCGCGGAGCTCTCGCGGGCCAAGGTGTTTGTGCAGGGTCAATATCCGGCCCTGGGTCGGTTCAATCTCGGTACGGCTGATCCGAATGCGGTCGATGCGACCGTGCGCGTACGCGGCCTGGGATTGCTGATCACGACGGCAGACGGCGAAGAGTGGCGGTCGGCGATGATCAACCCCCCGTTCTTTGCGGTCTCCACGCCGCAGGCGTTTCACGACCTGCTGATCGCATCCGGCAAGAAGGATCCAGAGGCGATGAAGGCGTTCATTCAGACCAACCCGGAATTCGGTCCCTTCGCGGCCTGGGCCAGGACGGCGCCCTGGACCGGCAGCTATGCGGAGGAGCCCTACAATAGCCTCAACAGCTTCATCTTCACGGACGCCAGAGGTGGCGACCACGCGGTGCGATGGTCACTGCTGCCCTCGGCGCAACCTATTCCAGTCTCGCAGGCTGACCTCGAGACACGCGGTCCGGATTACCTTGAGCAGGAGATCACCGAACGGGTTCGGACCGCTGGTCCGCTACGATGGACCATGGTTACGACCGTAGCCGATCCGGGTGACCCGACCGCGGATCCGAGCAAGGCCTGGCCGGATAGCCGTCGCAAGATGCAGGTCGGAACGCTGATCGTGCAGCGGATCGAGCCGGAGCGCGATGGACCCTGCCGCGACATCAATTTCGATCCGACCGTCCTGCCGCAGGGAATCCGGGTGTCGGATGATCCGTTCCCGGCGGCACGCTCATCGGTCTACCGCAAATCCTACGATCTGCGCGCGGCCGAAGCCGGAGACTATCCGCGAACCGGGACCAGGCCATGACCAGCGCTCCTCATCGTTTTGCTCTGATCCAGCGCTTTCTTCACTGGCTGATGGCGGCTTGCATCCTCGCCATGCTGTTCATTGGCGTCGGCATGGTCTCCACCGTCGCGCCGAAATATCTGCCGCTCATCCTGGTCCACAAGACGCTCGGCCTCACTCTGCTGGTCCTCGTTCTGATCAGGCTGGCGTTGCGACTGTACTACGGTGCGCCGCCTTTGCCTGCCGATCTTTCGAGAACCATGACGTTGGGGGCAGCACTGTCGCATCAGCTCCTCTATGTCCTCATGATCGTCATGCCGTTGCTCGGTCTCGGTATGCTCTGGGCTGCGGCCTATCCGGTCGTCCTGTATGGCGGGATCCGAATTCCCGCGCTGCTGCCGCAGAGCGACTTCGTGCACACGCTGCTCTGGAATGCCCATGTCTATCTGGGCCTCGCGTTCTTTGCCCTCGTTCTGTTGCATCTGGCGGCCGGATTGTTCCACGCATTGATCCGTCGCGATGGCGTATTCGGGGCGATGTCTCTTTTGCCGCTGCGGGACAGGACGACACGCGCGGAATGAACCCGCTGCGACGGCAGGCGCCCTCGCAGGCGTGCGATCCCAAAAGGATCTTCCGCGTCGGAAAGAATTGTCGCGCACCGCGCGGCTAGATTGTTCGAACCTCCAACAAGGATGCCGATCATGACCAAAGCAGACCTCCAAAGCCCGACGGATCTCGGAGCCAATGCAAACCGGGACGTTCCAGCCGCGCTGAGAGCGCTGCTCGCCGACGTCTTTGCGCTCTACCTGAAGACCAAGAACTTTCACTGGCACGTTTCGGGCAGCCACTTTCGCGACTACCACCTTATGCTCGACGAGCAGGCCGACCAGATCTTCGCCATGACCGACGACATTGCCGAGCGCGCACGCAAGATCGGCGGCACGACGCTGCGCTCGATCGGCCACATCGCGCGCGAGCAGCGCATTCTCGACAATGATGCGGACTATGTCGACCCGCAGGACATGCTCGCTGAATTGCGCAGCGACAACCAGCAGCTGACGCGAGAAATGCGCCGGGTCCACGAACTTTGCGACGAATACGGCGATGTGGCCACCGCAAGCCTCCTCGAAAACTGGATCGACGAGACGGAACGGCGGATCTGGTTCCTCTACGAAACCGGCCGAAGCGGCCCGACTTCGTAAGTGCAAAGCGCGCCGTTCGGCCGGGAAGCGGGTGAAGGATGAGCAGCCTCTCGGAATTTGTGCCGGACGGCGGTGTCAAGGCGGAGCGCCTAGTGCTGCGCGAGCTCGCGCATCGGATCGACGACGAGCTTGCCTTGGCGATCGACCTGGTGTCGCAGGCGGTCGATCGTTGCGACGGCGCGGAGGCGAGGACGACCCTCGCTTCCGTGCAGGAACGGCTGGAAGGTCATGCACAACTTCACCACGCGCTGCAAATGCCGCAGTTCACCACGACCGTCGATCTGGCGGCCTATCTCTTGCAATTGTGCCGGTCGATCAGCCGCTCGAGCCTCGAAGACAAGGGTATTGCGCTCTCGCTGCTGCTGCGTCCGCTGAAGATGAACTCCGAGCGCTGCTGGTTGCTGGGCATGATCATCTTCGAACTGATCACCAGGGCGGTGCGCCACGTGTCCCATGGAGGAGCGGGCGTTATTCGTCTCGAAGTGTGGCTCACGGCGACGTCGATCGCGTGCTGCATCATGGACAACGGCTCGTCTGACGAGATCAGGTACCGGGAAGAAGACGGTTCTATCGTCGAGTTGCTTGCAGCGCGTCTGAACGGGGCGGTCGACGTCCGTGCCGGTCCCGACGGGTTCAGAACCGTCGTGAACATCCCGCGCTAGTCGTGAGTCTCGCGCAACGATGCGCATCGTGCGGATGAAATAATCCTGTTGCGTCCTCGAAAGATGGCTCGAGGGCGATCTCGATACTCTGTTCCCGTTCACGGCCGGCGGACGGGTCGTGCAAACAGGATCAAGCCATGACGGACATGTCGAACTCCAAGGCCTCGCTTGGAAGGGCCATTCACGCGATCACAGGAAAATGGGGCTGGTTCGTTGCACTGGGGGTCGGCGAACTGATCCTCGGTGGTGTTGCATCTGCCAATCTGATGGCGGCGAGCCTCGCTTCCGTATTGGTCATTGGTGCCACCATGGCGGCCGCCGGCATTTTCCAGATCGTGCAAGCGTTTTCAGTGCACGGCTTGCGGGGATTCCTGCTTTGGTTGCTGGCGGGGATTGTCTATGCCGCCGCCGGGGCGATCATACTCTACGATCCGATCCTGGCCTCGTTCGCGCTGTCTCTCGCAGTGTGTGCCTTCCTGGTCGTAGCGGGGGTGACCAGGATCTGGGCCGGCTTTCACATGCGGCCAGCCGCGGGTTGGCGTTGGATCGTCGCTGCCGGCATCCTGACGTTCTGCGTCGGTCTCATGCTGGTTGTGGCTTGGCCCGCCATCGGTTTGTGGCTGCTCGGTGTCATGCTGATCGTCGACC
Organism: Bradyrhizobium sp. CCGB20; assembly: GCF_024199855.1. Taxonomy (NCBI): domain Bacteria; kingdom Pseudomonadati; phylum Pseudomonadota; class Alphaproteobacteria; order Hyphomicrobiales; family Nitrobacteraceae; genus Bradyrhizobium; species Bradyrhizobium sp. CCGB20. Next base: position 3,545,326 of record NZ_JANADN010000001.1, read on the forward strand.
TGATCTTCCAGGGATGGGGATTCATCGCATTCGGGATCGCGCTCAGGAACCGTGCCTCCCGCTATCGTGCCGAACCGGCGACGGTATGAGCCATGGAAGAATCGACATTCACGCGGCACTGGGAGATTGCCTGGCGCGGCGGTCAGACGAAGTCCACTTCGCGGCTGGTTGCCGAGGAGACCGCCATCGCGCTCACCTATAACGGCTCGACCCATGCGGTGATGATGGGAACGCCGGGAGATCTGGAGGATTTCGGTATCGGCTTCAGCCTTACCGAGGCCATTGTCGAACGCGCGAGCGAGATCAGGAGCATCGAACTGATCCTGAACGATCTTGGCGCCGAGGTTCGGATGTGGCTCGATGGCGACCGCGCGGCGTCCCTGGCTGCACGGCGCCGAACCATCAGCGGCCCCGTTGGATGCGGGCTCTGCGGCATCGAGAGCCTCGAACAGGCTCGCCGTGCGCCGGCGCGGGTGAAGGGCCGGGGCGTCGCCTTTCACGCGCGCGACTTGCTGGGCGCCATGCAGGCTCTTTCTCCGCACCAAATCCTGAATCAGCAGACGCGCTCCGTCCACGCGGCGGCTTTCTGGCATCCTCGCACCGGCATCGGTCCGGTCAGGGAGGACGTCGGCCGGCACAATGCGCTCGACAAGCTCGCCGGTGCGATGGTGCGCGAGGGGAGATCGGCGTGCGATGGCGCCGTGCTGCTGACGAGCCGCGTATCGGTCGAGATGGTGCAGAAGGCGGCGATGCTCGGTGCGCCGGTCATCGTGGCGGTGTCAGCCCCCACCGCACTCGCCATCAAGACCGCGGATGAAGCGGGGATCACGCTGCTCGCGATCGCCCGTGATGACGGATACGGCCTATTCACGCATCCGCGCCGCGTTGTGCTGCCTGATGGGGCCGCGCCGCGTACGGGCTGCTGAAACTGCGGGTCAACGAGTATGATGAAGCAAGCCGCAGCTCCGGAGCCGGTCGCCGGGACGTGCGTCGGCGTCCATGTTCCGGAGCGATCGCTCCTCGCGGCGTCGCTTCTGAGCATGTCGGGCGGCTTCCTGGACGCCTTCACCTGGCTCTCGCTCGGCGGCGTGTTTGCAAGCTCGCAAACCGGCAATGTCGTCTTCCTCGGCATCGACGCCATATCCGGGCAATGGCAGCAGGCGGCCCGCCACCTCCTTCCGCTTGTCGCCTTTCTCCTCGGCGCATTGGTGGCAATCCGCGTCAAGGCCCCGTTGCTCTGCCTCACCGGAGAGATCGTCTGCCTGTTCGCAGTGATGTTGTTGCTTCATCGGGTTCCGGACATGGTCGCGATCCTCGGGATCTCCTTTGGCGCGGCGCTGCAGTCAGCCAGCTTCAGGCAGGTCGAGCGCTGGAAATATCTCTCCGTCACCGTCACCGGGAACATGCTCCGGGCCATCGACCAATCCGTTGCGTCCGATCGCGATGCGGCGCGTGGCACTGCGGTCATGCTTCTGCTCTGCCTGATGTTCCTGTCGGGAGCGGCCATCGGGGCCTGCGTAACCAAATGGCTGCACGCCTTGAGCCTTGCCCTGCCGATTGCATCGTCGGCGTGTGTTCTTTGGCTCTGTCGGCCGCCGCGGCGAAGCTGAGCTGGATTCGAGTCTCATATATTCGCTCATGGATGGTCCGGCGCGCGCGGCATGCCATTCGGCAAAAGGACGTTCATTCAGGGAAGCGTGCGCGCCATGCGGTGCGTACACTTTTCAACAGCACAGAGATGGCCTTCCGACTTCAACTGCCACGAGAGGCAAGGATGGACGAGCTTCGCAGAGAGACAGACAGCCTGGGTGAAGTGGACGTTGCCGCGGACAAGCTCTGGGGTGCGCAGACGCAGCGGTCGCTCGAGCATTTCAGCATCGGCAAGGACCTGATGCCGCGTGAAATGATCCAGTCTTACGCGATCCTGAAGAAGGCGGCTGCGAACGCCAATTGCGCTGGCGGCCGTCTCGACGGCAGGCTCCACAAGCTGATCGTGCATGTCTGCGATGAGATTCTCTCCGGCCAGCATCAAGAGATGTTTCCGCTTCATGTCTGGATGACGGGCAGTGGAACGCAGTTCAACATGAACGTGAACGAGGTGATCTCGAACCGATGTTGCCAGCTTGCGGGCACGCCTCTCGGGAGCAAGCAACCCGTTCACCCGAACGATCACGTCAATATGTCGCAATCGTCGAACGACAGCTTTCCCTCGGCCATGTACATCGCGGTCGCGATGAACGTGACCCAGCGCCTCGTTCCAGCGGTCGAAGCGCTGCACGACGCGATCGCGGCGAAATCGAGCCAATGGGGTGACGTCGTCAAGATCGGCCGAACCCACATGCAGGACGCGACGCCCCTGACGCTCGGGCAGGAATGGTCTGGCTATGCCGGCATGCTCGCCGACGATCTGGCGCGCATCGATGACGCGCTCAAGGGCGTCTTTCGTCTCGCTCTGGGCGGCACGGCCGTCGGCACCGGCATCAATTCAGCGCCGGGCTTCGCCGAGGCTGTCGCCGCCGAAATCGCGCGGCTGACGGGGCTGCCCTTCGTCAGCGCACCGAACAAGTTTTCCGTTCAGGGTGCGCATGACGCGCTGGTGCAGCTGTCCGGCACGCTTCGCACGCTCGCGGGGTCGCTCTACAAGATCGCGAACGATATCCGTCTGATGTCCTGCGGTCCGCGCGCGGGCTTCGCCGAATTGCTGATCCCCGAGAACGAGCCTGGTTCGTCGATCATGCCGGGCAAGGTCAACCCGACTCAGGCCGAGGCGCTGACCATGATCGCCGTGCAGGTGATGGCGAACGACGTCGCTGTCGGGTTCGGCGGCGCCGGAGGCTACCTGGAAATGAACGTCTACAAGCCGTTGATCATCCATAACATCGCGCAGTCCGTCACCATCCTCACTGACGGATGCGCAAATTTTCGCACCTTCCTCGTCGAGGGCACCGAGCCGAACCACAAGAAGATCAAGGAGTATGTCGAGCGGTCGCTGATGCTCGTCACCGCGCTGGCGCCCGTGATCGGCTACGACAAGGCGTCGCGGATCGCGCACTACGCGATGGACAATGATCTCACGCTGAAGGCGGCGGCGCTCAAGCTCGGTTTCGTGACCGAGCCGGAGTTCGACCGCATCGTGGATCCCGTGAAGATGGTCAAGCCCTATGTCGCCGAGATCAAGGTGCCACTCGCAATTGGCGCGAAGGCCGGCTGAAGAGGGGCGAGGCGGCAATCCAACAACAGCGCAAGGAGAGACGCGATGATCCGTTGTGTACGCCTATGGACTGGAGACGATAACAGCTCGCATTTCGAGGAAGGCGTCATCGAACTCGAGTCCGGCCAACGCGGCGACTTTCTTACCGACAAGATCGATGTCGCCAGCGTCTCGTTTCAGGAAACTGAATCGGGCGGGGCGTTCTCCTGGCACACCGCGCCGGTCCGCCAACTCGTGCTCACGTTGAGCGGAACGTTGGATTTCCAGACGCGCGACGGCCATCACTTCCTCATTCATCCCGGCAACGTGCTGCTTGCCGAGGACACCGCGGGCTCGGGGCATAGCTGGAAGCTGACGGACGACTCATCCTGGCGTCGTGCCTACGTGGTCCTGCGACCGGAAGCCCGAGTGCCGTTCCGGGCCAAAGCGAGGCAATCGGCTCGGGTCTGATCAGGCAATCCAGAACAGCAACATCCAACAAAGAGAAGCACCATGCAAACGACTTCCGACCGCGAAATCGACGTCGTCCTCATCGGCGCAGGCATCATGAGCTCGACGCTTGGCGTCCTTCTCAAGGAGCTCGAGCCTTCTCTGGCAATTGAGATGTTCGAGGTTCTTGACGATTGTGCGCTCGAAAGCTCGGACTCCTGGAACAATGCGGGCACCGGACACGCGGCAAACTGCGAGATGAACTATACGCCGGAACGGTCCGACGGCAGTATCGACATCTCCAAGGCACTTCAAGTCAACGTCGAATTCGATCTCTCCCGGCAGTTCTGGTCCTACCTGATTGGGAAGGGGGCGATTGCGGATCCGCGAGCCTTCATCCATCCGGTGCCGCATATGAGCTTCGTGCACGGCGCGCAGAATGTCGCATTCCTCAGGAAGAGGTTCAAGGCGATGTCGGCCCATCATTGTTATGAGGGCATGGAGCATACCGAGGATCCAAAGCAGATTGCCGAATGGGCGCCGCTGGTCATGGACGGCCGGAGTAGTGACGAAGCGGTGGCCGCAACGCGCATCGTCACTGGCACCGACGTCGACTATGGAGCGTTGACCCATCTGCTGGTTAGTCATCTCGTCAGCCAGCCGGGCTGCGCCGTCCACTACAAGAGCTGCGTCACCGGCCTCGTCCGCGAGCAGGGCGGCCATTGGCGGATCGAGGTGCGCGACACCATGAGTGGCGAAACGCGGTCCGTTCGAGCCAAGTTCGTCTTCATCGGCGCCGGCGGTGGCGCGCTGCCGCTGCTTGAGAAGTCCGGTATCCCGGAGGGGCGCGGTTACGGCGGTTTTCCCGTGAGCGGGATCTGGCTGCGCTGCGACGATCCGGAGATCAACGAGCGTCACCATGCCAAGGTCTACGGTAAGGCCGCGGTCGGCTCGCCGCCCATGTCCGTGCCGCATCTCGATACACGCGTGATTGGCGGTCAGCGCTCGTTGCTGTTCGGCCCTTATGCGGGGTTTTCGAGCAAGTTTCTCAAGCACGGCTCGCTGCTGGATCTATTCGAGTCCATCCGCCCCGCGAACGTCGAGCCGTTGCTTTCCGTGGCACGTGACAATTTCGATCTCACCGAATATCTGGTCGGGCAGGTGTTGCAGTCCGAGAGCCATCGCCTCGCCGCTCTCGATGAATATTTCCCCAAAGCCGATCCGAAGGACTGGAGGTTGCAGGTTGCGGGCCAGCGCGTCCAGATCATCAAGCCCGATGTCAAGCGGGGCGGATTGCTCGAGTTCGGAACCGAGCTCGTCGGGGCGGACGATCATTCGCTGGTGGCTTTGCTCGGCGCCTCGCCGGGCGCGTCCACTGCGGCCTTCATCGCCATCAGCGTTCTGGAAAAATGCTTCGCCGGCGAGCTTACGGCAAGCGCCTGGCTGCCGAAGCTGAAGCAGATCATCCCGTCCTATGGGGTGTCGCTGATCGACGACGCGGAGTTCTGCCGGCAGATTCGCTCGACGACAGCCGCGGTGCTCAAAGTTATCGATATACCACGTCCTGCGGCGCGCGCGGAGTTGGCCGCGAAGCGAGCCTGAGAAGGGGACTGTCCGATGGACCCGACGGCGCTCCTTCTCTCGCGGCTGCAGTTCGCCTTCACCATCTCGTTTCACATCATCTTCCCGGCGTTCACGATCGGGCTTGCCGCCTGGCTTACCGTGCTCGAAGCGATGCACCAGCATAGCGGCAAGCCCGTCTACCGGACTCTGTTCGAATTTTGGCTCAAAATCTTCGGCGTCGCCTTCGGCATGGGCGTCGTATCGGGGGTGGTGATGGCGTTCCAGTTCGGAACGAACTGGAGTGTGCTCTCGAAGATGTCGGGTCCGATCCAGGGCCCGCTTTTGTCCTACGAGACATTCACCGCCTTCATGCTGGAGGCCAGTTTCTTCGGCATTCTCGTCTTCGGCAGGACGCGCGTACCGCCTCGGTTCTACCTGTTCTCGACTGCAATGGTCGCGCTCGGGACGACGCTTTCGGCATTCTGGATCATGGTGAACAACAGCTGGATGCAGGTGCCGACCGGCTACGTCATGCAGAACGGCCAGTTCGTGCCCGACGATTGGATGCAGATCATCTTCAACCGCGTGGTCTGGGTGAGGTTTCCGCACATGCTGCTCGCCTCCTATCTGACCGGCGCGTTCTGCGTGGCCGCAACCGGGGCGTGGTATCTGCTGCGGCAAACCTACCGCGCCGAAGCGCACGTGATGCTGCGCATGGGCCTTGCACTCGCAGCGGTGCTGCTGCCGGTGCAGCTCTTCATCGGACATCTGGTCGGCGACTACGTCCACGATTATCAGCCGGCCAAGTTTGCGGCGATCGAGGCGCGCTGGCACGACGAACAACCGGCCTTTGAGGTGCTGATCGCGATCCCGGATTCGAGCGCCGAGACGAACAGATACGCCATCTCGATTCCGCTGCTCGGGAGCATCATCGGCAGCATGAGCCTGACTTCGAAGGAGGTCGGTTTGACCAGCTTTGCACCGCAGGACCGGCCGCCGGTGACGATCCCGTTCTTCGCCTTTCGTATCATGGTTGGCTGCGGTCTTTTGATGCTGGGGCTGGCCTGGCTCGGGACCTGGCTTGGACTCAGGCATCGCCTCGAGCGGAACCGCCTGTTGCTTTGGGGAATCTTCCTCAGCTTTCCGCTGCCCTGGATCGCGATTCTCACCGGCTGGTACACCGCGGAAGTCGGACGTCAACCCTGGACAGTTTACGGGGTGCTGCGGACCGCCGATGCCGTGACGCCGTTCCTGACCGCGTCTGCGGCGACGATCTCTCTGGTTCTGTTCGTCGCGGTCTATGCCTTCATCTTTTCCTTCGGGATATTCTACATCTATCGACTGCTGCGAGCAGGTCCGGCGGGCCTGGGCGGCAAGCCGCTGCACGCTCCCGCCATGCCCAACCGGCCGATGTCGCTCGCCGATCGGAAGCCGCTCGCGGCCCGCAATTATGTTCAGGCTGGAGAATGACCATGGTGACATTCTGGGTGGCCCTGCTGGCGATTAGCATTCTGATCTACCTTCTGCTCGACGGCTTCGACCTCGGCGTCGGAATCCTGTTCCTGTTGCCGAACAGCGAGCCGCGTCGGCAGGCGATGCTGGGCGCGATCGCGCCGTTCTGGGATGGTAACGAGACCTGGCTTGTTGTGACTGGCGTGATCCTGTGGGGGGCATTCCCGGTGGTCTATGCAACGGTGCTCTCGGCGTTCTACATTCCGGTGATCTTCATGTTGCTGGGTCTGATCCTGCGCGGCGTCGCATTCGAATTCCGAACCAAGTCGCAGAGCTCACGCTGGATCTGGGATATCAGCTTCGGTGTCGGTTCACTCGTTGCGAGCTTCATGCAGGGTGTGATGGTGGGTGCGCTGGTCGAGGGGCTGCCCATCGTGGACGGTCAATATGCCGGCGGCGTGCTCGGCTGGTTGAGTACGTTCTCGGCCTTGTGCGGTGCCGGACTGTGCCTCGGCTATGCGCTGCTCGGTTCGTGCTGGCTGGTGAGGAAACGCGGCGGCGCGGTTCGCGACCTGGCGCGGAGCCAGATCCCGGTGCTGGCGACCGGGGTTCTGCTGTTCCTGATCCTTGTCTTCAGCCACGCGCTGATCCAGCACCTGCCGATCCTGCATCGCTGGATCGAGCGGCCCTATTTGTTCGTGTTTCCGGCGATCGGCGCCGCGGCCGCCTGTATGCTCGCCTCTAGCATTTTACGACACGACGACTACTGGCCGTTCCACATGGTCTCGCTGATCTTCATATCGGCGTTCGGCACGCTGGCATTGTCGTTCTGGCCCTACATGGTTCCCTTCGCCATCACCATCGACGAAGCCGCTGCGCCCCATGCCAGTCTGGCCTTCATGTTCTGGGGAGAGGGTCTCTTCATCTTCCCGCTCATGCTGCTCTATGTCGCGATTGGCTTCCGCGTCTTCCGGGGCAAGTTCGAGTCGGAATCCGCTCGCTATTGATTTATGCGGGATCGTGGGTCGACAAAAAGAAAGGCGCCGATTGCGGCGCCTTTCTCGTTCAGGACTTCTTCGGCATGATGCCTGGACCGGTGTCCGGCCACTGGGCGACCACCTTCTCGTCAATGTTGAAGTGCTGCGCGACCAGTTTGGGCGGCGTGTGCGCCAGCCAGTTGGAGAGCGATACTTCCTCATATCGCGGGGCACGGAATACACCGACGAACTGGACCTCGGTATCGCCGACATTCTCGACGTAATGTCCCAGGTTGCGCGGGACATAGCCGATGTCGCCGGCTGAAAAATCCGTCGTCCGGGCGTTCGGACCCGTATCGAACACCGTCATCCGCGCCTTGCCCTTGATGTAGTACTGCCACTCATCGGCGTTCGGATGCCAGTGCATCTCCCGCACTGCGCCCGGAGGCATCGTCACCAGCGCTGCCGCGACGGTGGTCGCCACCTTGAAGTTGGTGCTGTCGGCGATGCGGATGCTTCCCGCAGAGCTCTCCTTGAGGGGGGCCGAGTTGCCCAGCGAGTAAATGAACGGGTAGGGCGCGGCCTCGGCATTTTTGGCGATTGCCGCTCGATCCGCCGCGAGATCGCCGGGCACCGTGCCCTGGAAGATCCAGAGATTGTGCAGGGGAATCTTGGCGAAAGTTTCGGCCGGCACGCCGAAGTTCCTGGCCAGCACCTCCGGCGGCGTATGTGCAAACCAGTCCGTCACGAGCAGCGTGTTGAACTCGTTGGCATGGCCATCGTCGAAGCAGAGCACGAATTCGGCGCCATCCGGCCCCAGTCCTTGCAGCGAATGCGGCGCGCCCGGCGGAAAGTACCAGAGGTCGCCGGCCTTGAGGTCGCCCACATAGGGGCGGCCCTCGACGTCGAGCACCGTGATGCGGCAGCTGCCATAGGTCATGATCGCCCATTCGGCCGCTTGATGCCAATGCAGCTCGCGGATACCGCCGGCGGACAGCCGCATGTTGACGCCGGAAATCTCCTTCGAGATGGCGAAATCCGCGACCGTGACTTGGCGGGCCCAGCCGCCGTCCTGGATGCGCCTCGGCGCATTGTTGAAGGAGGCCCAATTCATCGGCAAGCCGCCGACATCGGTCGCCGGCGGCGTTGTTGCCGAGGGAAACTGCTTGGCGAGCGCGGGGTTTTGCGGGCCTGGATCGCTCAGGCTTCCGGGGCTCTTGGCATTCACCGCGCCTTGCGGCGGCTCGTCCGGATTGCCGAAGGTGGCAGCTTGTACGCTGGAGCCGACCATAGCGGCGCCTGCCGCCGACACAGCCAGCAAATCACGTCGTGAAAACATGTTGGTCACTCCTGAAAAAGACATTGCAAGCCTCCGTCGCAACGAGGCTCCGGCCGTCCACCCTAATTTCTCGCGGGCCCATCAGCTTCCGGGAAGGACGTCCTTTTTCCGGAATGCACTGCCTGAATCGGGCGGCAGCTCCGGACCGGACTTCTGCACCCGGACTCCTGCAAATGAGAAATTCGACCCCTTTTTTGAAAAGACGCCTCCTCGCGGCGGTCCTTAACTGGCCGGAGGATCGCCATATCGTGAGATATTGAAATGACCAGGAAATCGGTTCATCCCTACAGTGAACCCGCCGGCGGATGGGGTGCGCTCAAGGCACTCAGCGAGGCCCTGCTAGTGCAACGGATTCCGGTGAAGGGTGCGGCAACGCTGAGCCGCATGAATCAGCCGGAAGGCTTTGATTGCCCCGGCTGTGCCTGGCCCGATCCGAAGCACACATCTTCATTCGAATTCTGCGAGAACGGCGGCAAGGCCGTCGCCTGGGAAGCGACGTCCAAGCGCTGCACACCCGAGTTCTTCGCCGAGCACACCGTCACGGAGCTCGCAGGCTGGAGCGACTACGATCTCGAAATGGTCGGGCGTCTCACTCATCCGGTAGCCTATGATGCCGCATCCGACCGCTATCTGCCGGTGGGGTGGAGCGAGGCGTTCGACATGATCGGCCGCGAGCTGAAGGCGCTGCCGGATCCGAACATGGCAGAGTTCTATACGTCCGGGCGGACCTCGAACGAAGCCGCCTTCCTCTACCAGCTGTTCGTGCGCGAATACGGCACCAACAACTTTCCTGACTGTTCGAACATGTGCCATGAGGCGACCAGCGTTGGCCTGCCGCAATCGCTTGGCGTCGGCAAGGGCACCGTGCTGCTCGAGGATTTCGACAAGGCCGACTGCATCTTCATCTTCGGCCAGAATCCGGGCACCAACAGCCCGCGGATGATGACCAGCCTGCGCAATGCGGCTCGCCGGGGGGCCTCGATCATCTCGTTCAATCCGTTCCGCGAGCGGGCGCTGGAACGCTTCCAGGCGCCGCAGAGCCCCGTCGAGATGATCACGCTGTCGTCGACGACGATCAGCTCGAAACTGTTCCAGGTACGCGTCGGTGGTGACGTCGCCGTCCTCAAGGGGATCATGAAGATTCTGGTGGAAGCCGACGAGGCTGCCCGCGCCGCCGAAGAGCCGGAGATTCTGGACTGGGATTTCATTCGCGGGCACACCGTCGGCATCGAAGCGCTGATCGACGATCTCAAGCGCACGCAATGGCCCGATATCGAACGCCAGTCCGGCCTAACGCGTGAGGACATGGAATATGCCGCGGGCGCCTATATGAAGGCTGAACGCGCGATCCTTGTCTATGGCATGGGCATTACCCAGCACCAGCGCGGCGCGCATAACGTGCAGCAGATCGCCAACCTTGCGCTTTTGCGCGGCAATGTAGGACGCGACGGCGCCGGCGTTTGTCCGGTTCGCGGTCATTCCAACGTGCAAGGCGACCGCACGGTGGGCATCACGGAGATCCCCAAGGCGGATTTCCTCGAACGCCTCGAACTCCGCTTCGGCTTCAAGCCACCGACCACGCCGGGGCATAACGTCGTAACGGCATTGGAGGCAATGATCCGCGGTGAGGTGAGGGTGTTTTTCGCGATGGGCGGCAATTTTGCCGCGGCCATACCCGACTGGCAAGCGACGCAGGCCGCGCTACGCGAGCTCGATCTGACCGTTCACGTCTCCACCAAGCTCAACCGCAGCCATCTGATCCATGGCCGCGCCGCCCTGATCCTGCCTTGCCTCGGACGAACCGAGATCGACATTCAGGAATCGGGGCCGCAGTCGGTGACGGTCGAGGATTCAATGTCGATGGTGCACGCCTCTGGTGGCCGCAACAAGCCGGCATCGGAGCATCTTCTCAGCGAAGTAGCGATCATCGCAGGCCTCGCCAAGGCAACGCTCGGCGAGCGCACGGTGGTTGATTGGGACAGCTTTGTGGGCGACTACGATCGCATCCGGGATGCGATCGAGGCCGTCTTTCCCATCTTCCAGAGCTACAATGCCCGTATCCGCATTCCCGGTGGCTTCCATCTGACCTCGACCGCGCGGGAGCGCATCTGGGCAACGTCGTCCGGCAAGGCCAATTTCCTGGTGTTTGAGGGGTGCGGCGAGGACCCGCCGCAGAGTGATCCGGATTTCCTGTGGCTCAGCACGATACGAAGCCACGACCAGTACAACACCACGCTCTATTCGATGTCCGACCGCTACCGCGGTGTGTTCGGTCAGCGAGACGTGGTGTTCCTCAACGAATACGAACTGAAGAAGCGCGGGCTCGCGGATGGGGATCGCGTCGACCTGATCACGGAGTCGACCGACGGCGCCGAGCGGATCGTGCGCGACTTTCGTGTCGTGGCCTATTCGTTTCCGACAGGCTGCTGTGCTGCGTACTATCCGGAGACCAATCCGCTGGTGCCGCTCTACGCCCGCGATCCCCTCAGCTTCACGCCCTCATTCAAGGGCATCCCGATCCGCTTGGTGCGCTCGACCGCCCCGCCGCAATAGAGAGGTCGGGTCAGGCCTCGGCGTCCCGACCGAACGGCGGTGATGACGCCGGCGTCGAGATCGGCAGCGTGAACCAGAACCGAGCACCGCGATCGACGCCAAGGCCTTCGGCGTCGATCCGGCCGCCATGCGATTCGACGATGGACCGGCAGATCGGCAGTCCCATGCCCATGCCGGACTCCTTGGTCGTGAAAAAGGTTTCGAACAGCCGGCCGGCATGTTCGGCGGCGATGCCGGGACCGTTGTCCTCGACGGAGCAGCACAAGGTGGCCCCGTTCTGCGCGGCGGTGCCGATGACGATCCTGCGATCACCGCGTCCCGCCTGCGTCATCGCTTGCACGGCGTTGATGGCCAAATTGACGATCACCTGCTGGAGCTGGGTGCGGTCGCCGAGCACGAGCCCAGCTTCTGCATCGGGCTGGTGCAGGATCGTTACACCGCGGGATTCCATCTCGTGGCGCAGGAAGAGAAGCGCCTCGCGAATGACATCGTCAAGGGATAAAGGAGCACGCTCCGGCGCCTTGCGCGAAGCCATCCCGTGAACACGCGCCACGATGTTCGCGGCCCGCCTCGTATCCGCGGCCATGTTTTCGATTGCGCTGCGGACCTCGGCCATGTCGGGCATGGGCCTGTTCAGCCAGCGCAGCCCGGCAGCGGCGTTGGTCGCGATGGCCGCCAAAGGCTGGTTGACTTCGTGCGCGATGGAAGCGGTGAGCTCGCCGAGCATCGAGACGCGCGCCGCATGCGCGAACTCGGCTTGCACCTGCCGCAGCCTCTCCTGGGTACGGACGCGTTGCGAGATATCGATCGTGGCAACCAGGCTTATTTCGAGATCATTGATTGGACCGACGCGGGCCGTTGTGAAGAGAACGTCGACGATGCGGCCGTCCCACGTCACCATCTTGGTTTCTTCCTCGAAATTCGTTTCACCGCGAAAGCGGGACTCCATGGCCCGCCGAAACGTATCCGGGCGTTCCTTCCAGGTGTCAGACATGGAACGCCCGACATAGCCGTCGACGCCTCCTCCGAACATCTGGATGGCTCGTTCGTTGGCTTCCTGAAACGAGAGTGCGTCCATGCAGGTCCGGAGAAAATCGGGATGGCTGTCAAAATAGCTGCCGAGATCCTTGATGCCCTCGGCACGCAGTTGTCGGAACAGTGCCACCAGTCTGCCGGCGTCGATCTGACGGAGTGCGATCGGCATGCGGCTGAACAGGTGGCGGTAGCGCTGCTCGCTCCGCTCCAGCTCGGTGTGGGCCTTCTTCTGGGCGGTGATATCCATGACCGCGCCGATGAACTGAAATTGTCCCCGATCTTCTGACGATCCGCGGGCGACCACGCGAATGTGCCTGATCGAGCCATCGCTCAGGACCAGCCGATGTTCCTGGGAAAAGTCTTTCCTGTCGTTCGCGGCACGATCGAGCGCCTCGCGTACGGCATTGAGATCGTCGGGATGCGTACGCTTCAGGACGATGTCGAGCGACGGCGATGATGTCGATTCGAGATCGAATATCCTGAACGTTTCATCCGACCAAAACAGTTCCCCGCTGGTGACGTTCCAGCCGAAGCTGCCGGTGTGACTGAGCTTCTGAGCCTCGGCGAGGTAGGCTGCTTGATTTCGCCGCAACACGTCTTCGCGGCGTAGCTGACTGACCAGATTTGCGATCACAAGCGACGTGACGAGAAAGGCGGCCAGGGCGACGATGTCCTGAAGGTTGCTCGCAGCAAATGAATTGACGGGATCGACGAACAGGAAGACCAGCCAGCCAACTGCGACTACGGAACAGATCGCCGACGTCAAGAAGGTGCCCAGCCGTGACAACAGGACGATGACGATCAGGAGGGCGAAAGCACTCGTGGTGAAGTTGAGCCCGAGCAGGAAGCAGCCGAACGACAAGAGGCTCAACCCGACGCTTCCCAACACTGAAAGAGCGGCTTGGGTGAGGAAGCGATCCTTGCGGTGCTCCATCCCGATATGGGGCAAACGAGGCCACCGTCGTTCGGATCGTGCCGCGCGAGAGCTATCCAGGTGTTCGGCCGCTGCGGTCGGCCGTGGACATTCGACCGTCATGACGCATACCGCGGGTGGCCGGGTCGCCACGCTCGGCAGATTACCCCAGTACGGCGGACTGTCGCCGATCTCCAGATACGGCGAGCGAGTCCGTTCAACGCCGGAAGTTTGAATAAACCCAAGGGATACTCGCTGAGCAAAAGACCAATTCCCGAGCCAAGATGCTCGGAGGGTTACACGAGAGGTTCGTGTGTACCGCACCGCGGAAAATCGGTCTTTTGCCTTTCTACACGCTGTTTGCCAAAACGCACGCTGTCACAAATGTGAACCCGGGCGGATGGATGCCGCTTCACCCCGGAAGTTGTTGCGCGGGCGAGATCTCTGCGCCCCCACGTAGCCAACCGTCATCTCGGTCGTGACGGCCACCAGCTTTTCGGCCGTCATGCCGGCGGTCACCCGATCAAGCGGACTCATGGCCCAATCCCGCTTCGCTCGTGGAGGGGGTGGACGTTTCGTTCGTCTGCGGCTTGTGCCTGGTGAGCCAATTGCTGAGCCTATCGAGATAGAGATAGACCACGGGCGTGGTGTAGAGCGTCAGGATCTGCGAGAGCATCAGCCCGCCGACGATGGTGTAGCCGAGCGGCTGGCGCAGTTCTGCGCCGGTGCCGGAGCCGACCATCAGCGGCACACCGCCGAGCAGTGCGGCCATGGTCGTCATCAGGATCGGACGGAAGCGGAGCGTGCAGGCCTGGTAGATCGCTTCCTCCGGGCTCAGTCCGTGCTGGCGCTCCACCTCGAGTGCGAAGTCGACTAGCATGATGCCATTCTTCTTGACGATGCCGATCAGCAGGATGATGCCGATGATGGCGATGACGCTGAGATCCATGTGGACCGCCAGCAGCAGCAGCAGCGCGCCGATGCCGGCGGAAGGCAGCGTCGACAGGATCGTGATCGGATGGATCAGGCTCTCATAGAGGACGCCGAGGATGATGTAGATCACGATCAGCGCCGCCCCGATCAGCAACGGCGTGCCCGACAGGGAAGACTGGAAGGCTTGCGCGTTGCCCTGGAACGAGGTCGACAGCGAGGCGGGCTTGCCGGTGTCCTTCTCGATCTTCTGGATCGCCGTCACCGCGTCGCCAAGCGCGACCCCCGGTCGGAGATTGAACGAGATTGTCACCGAGGGAAACAGGCTCTGGTGATTGATCAGAATGGGCGCGGGCTTGATGACGCTGTGAACCAGCGTGCTCAAGGGGACCTGCTGGCCGGCCGCCGAGTTCAGGTAGATATCCTTGAGCGCGTCGGGCCCATACTGGAAGGCCGGATCGACCTCCATGACCACGTGGTACTGGTTGAGCGAGGTGAACATGGTGGAGACGATGCGCTGGCCGAAGGCGTCGTCCAGGGTGTTATCGATGGTCGTGGGCAGGATGCCGAAGCTCGAGGCAACTTCGCGATTGACGGTGACCTCCAGCCTCGGGCCGGCATTGGCCTGGTCGCTCGCGACGTCGGCGATGAGGTCGAGCGCGCGGAGCTTCTCCAGGAAGATCGCCGACCAGTGGGTGAGCTCGCTGGAATCGGCATCCGTCAGCGTGAACTGATATTGCGTCTTCGACAGGCGTGCGCCGATCGTGATGTCCTGGGCCGCCTGCATGTAAAGTGTGATGCCCTGGATGTGGGCGAGCCGGGGCCCCAGCCGCGCGATCACCTGGTCCGCGCTTGCCTTGCGCTCGGGCTTCGGCTTGAGGACGATGAAGATGCGCCCCTGGTTGAGGGTCGCCGTCGGTCCGCCTGGACCGATATAGCTGGCCACCGATTGGATCGCCGGATCCTTTGACAGGATGTCGACGACCGCCTGCTGGCGTTCGGACATGGCTGGGAAGGAGATGTCCTGGGCGGCCTCGGTGATGCCGACGATCTGTCCGGTGTCCTGTTGTGGGAAGAAGCCTTTCGGGATGATCACGTAGAGATAGCCGGTCAGCGCGATGGTCGAGAGCATCACGAGCAGGGTCGCGAAGCGATGGCGCAGCACGACGCGCAGGCCGCGCGCGTACAGCGCAAGCAGCGAATCGAAGCCGCGCTCGAACAGGAGATAGAGCCGGCCGTGCTTCCTCCGCGAATCGTCCTTCAGGAGACGCGCGCACATCATCGGAGTCAAAGTGAGCGAGATGACCAGTGACAGCAGCAGTGATGCGGTGATCGTGACGGCGAATTCCTGGAATAGCTTTCCGACGTAGCCGCCCATCAGGAACAGTGGAATGAACACCGCGATCAGCGATAGAGTGATGGAGACGATGGTGAACCCGATCTCGCTGGAGCCCTTGAGTGCCGCCTCCATGGGAGTCATGCCTTGCTCGAGATGGCGCACGATGTTCTCGATGACCACCACGGCGTCGTCGACCACGAAGCCCACCGCGATCGAAAGTGCCATCAGGGAGAGGTTGTCAAGGCTGTAGCCGAGCACATAGAGGACCGCGAAGGTGCCGATCAGCGCCAAGGGAACGGTGATCGCCGGGATGATGGTGGCCCAGAAATTCCTCAGAAACAGGAATATCACCATCACCACTAATGCGACCGTCAGCAACAGCGTGAATTGAACGTCGGAGACCGCGGCGCGAATCGTGGCGGTGCGGTCGGCGGCGATCGTCACCTTGATCGCCGGCGGAACCGAGGCTTGCAGTTGCGGCAGCAGCTTCTTGATGCGGTCGACCGTCTCGATGACGTTGGCGCCGGGGACGCGCTGGACGGCCAGGATGATGGCGGGGTCCTTGCCGTACCAGCCGGCCAGCAGGTCGTTTTCGGGCGCCTCGATCGCCGTGCCGATGTCGCGCAGCCGCACCGGCGAGCCATTGCGATAGGCGATGATGAGGTTTTCGTAGGCGGCAGGCTTCAACAATTGGTCGTTTGTGTTCAGCGTATAGGTCACGCGCGGGCTGTTGAGCGTGCCCTTCGGCAGATCGACGTTGGCGCCGGCGATCACGTTGCGGACGTCCTCGAGGCCGATGCCGCGGGCCGCAAGCGCCTGCGGATTGACGCGGATGCGGATCGCAGGCTTCTGCTGGCCGCCGATTCCGACGAGGCCCACGCCTGGAACCTGCGAGATCTTGGGCAGCAGGATGTTTTCAGCGTAGGCGTCGACCGTGGTCAGCGGCAGCGAGTCCGACGTCAGCGCGATCAGCATGATCGGCGTCTCCGCGGGATTTACCTTCCTGATCGTCGGTGGGTAGGGAATGTTCGGGGGCAGAAAGGGGCTGGCGGCGTTGATTGCGGCCAGCACGTCCACCGCTGCGCTGTCCACCGTACGCGACAGCTCGAATTGGACCGTGAGCTGGGCCACGCCGAGCGCACTCGACGATGTGAGCTGCGTGACGCCGGGGATTTGGCTCAGCTGCTGTTCAAGCGGCGTCGCCAGCGATGACGCGATGGTTGCCGGATCGGCGCCGGGCAGTTGCGCCGAGATCTGGATCGTCGGGTAATTGACGTTCGGCAGCGCGCCGACCGGCAGCAGCGGATAGGCCGCAAGCCCGCACAGCAGCAGGCCCGCCATCAGCAGAGCGGTTGCAATCGGACGCAGGATGAACGGCGCGGAAAGGTTCATGGAATCGCGTCCTGCACGGCGCTTTGCAGGTCGGCCTCGCGCGCGGCCTTCCCGTGCAGCTCCCGAACACGGCTGCCTTCCGTCAGCCGATACTGACCGTCGACGACGACGGTATCACCCGACTTCAGTCCCTGGTCGATCAGGGCCTGCCCATCGCTGATCTGCGCGACGTGAACGGGACGCAAGGAAGCGGTCTGGTCGGGAGAGACGACATAGACATAGCTGCCGTTCGGACCCTGCTGCACTGCGGAGCCGGCGACCGTCAGCGCATCCTTCTGAATCTCCAGCAGCAGCCGGGCATTCACCAGCTGTCCCGGCCACAGCCGGTGCTCGTGATTGGCGAATTCGGCCTTGAGCTGGACGGTGCCGGTCGTCCCTGCGATCTCGTTGTTGACGAGCAGCAGGGCGCCTTCGCCGAGCTTCATCTTGTTGTCCTGGCTGTAGGCGATGACTTTCAATGGGCCCTTTGCAGCGTGTTCCTGGATCACGGGCAGGTCCGTCTGCGGAAGGGTGAACAGCAGCGAAATCGGCTCGATCTGGGTGACGACGACGAGACCGTTCGGGTCGGTCGGATGAATCACGTTGCCGACATCGATCTGGCGGACGCCGGTGATGCCGGGAATGGCCGATGTCAGGCGCGTATAGCTAAGCTGGACGTTGGCCTCATCGATCTGCGCCTGGTCCGCTTTCACGGCGGCCTTGAGTTGGGCCACCTGCGCGGTCTGCGTCTCGATCAGCTGCGGGGTCGCATAGCCCTTGTCGCCCAGTTGATTGTAGCGGGAAAGATTGGCCTCGGCATTGGCGAGCTGGGCCTGATCCCTGTCGCGATTGGCCGTCAACTGCTCGATCTGGGCCTCGTAGGGGCGCGGGTCGATCTGGGCGAGCAGATCGCCGGCCTTGACGGTCTGTCCCTCGGTGAAGGCGATCTTGACGATCTGTCCCTGAATCTGGCTGCGCACGACATCGGTGTTGTAGGCGATCACGGTGCCGATGCCGCGCAGATAGATCGGAACGTCCTTGCCGGTGACCGCTGCGGTGACCACGGGTACGGCCGCGGGAACTGGCACGGCGGCGACGGCCGGCTTCCGGTCCATGCCGAAGAACCAGAAGCCTGTACCGGCGAGGATCGCGGCGAGAGCGACAAGCGCGATGGCGAGGTTTCGTTTCATGTGACCATCCTGGATGTCAGGGATTGCTTGAGCCGCCGATCGAGGTCGTGCTGTCCGTTGCGGCAGGGCCGGGCACCGGGACGGACGGACTAATTCCGGCGCCGCCGAGCTCGGTGGCCCCGAGCGGAATCCCGACGCGTCCGACCGTCGATGCCGAGGGCAGGGGAGATGCCGCAGCGATGCTGCCGTTGCAGGTGGCGGATGAGCCACTGGAAAGTCCGCCGCCGTCGAACAATGCGCCCGGTGATGCGGAGGTGCTGGATCCGGCGCACCCCGGCATGGCCTGCGACGGATTGAGCGGCGAGATGCCGGGCGTTGCGATCTCGGTCGAGCCCAGCGGAATTCCCACAGGCCTCGTGGATTGTGGGTTAAGCGGTGACGTCGCAAGCATGCCGGTGGGAGGCGGCATTCCCGGTACCGTCGTTTGAGCGACGACCGCTGCCGGGACGAGCCAAAGAATGGTGGTCGCGAGCAGCATGGCTGGAAGCATCAGAGTGACCCGGCGCGATCCGGATCTTCCGCAGCGAACGTTGCTCGACTGGTGCTGTTCTCGCATGGAAGATCGCTCCGGTTGAATGCCGTCGAACACTAGGAAAGTGCAGGACGGCGGGTATTTCCAGAACGCACGTCCCGCTCCCCGGCAGCACGGCCACAACAGCATTCGACGCTTTGCGATCTACATCTGTCTTTATGGAGACGCATCGCTATCTCAGAATGGCCCGCGCGTGGGCGAGTTCCCGACTGCATGTGGCTGTGTCGCCGATGTGATCGGCGGCGCGCGCGCGATCAAGCGAATCTAGCGCATCCGTGAAAACGACCCCGAGGCCGCCTTCGGCTTCTGCAAGCGAGCGGGGCGTCGGTTGATGACTGCGCAGCGCGCTGAGGCTCTCCGGCTGCCAGCCGCGGGCGCCCGCGTCTTTTTCTATGGCCCGATCCAGCTGGATCTGAGTTTGCGCGATGTCATGCGCACAGGTGCCTGCACGCGCGGGCGAAACTGCGTACAACAGGATGAGAAGCGCGATCTGGAAATTTGCCGTGGATGTCATGTGTCCGATTCCATGCATGGAGGTTCAAGCATCAGAGACGACCTCTTGAATGACAAAGCGGAGCGTTCGTCTTTCGCGTACGAACGCCGGCCGTTCACAGTGATGAGAGGTTTGTAGGCCCGACACATGCGCTGCGTCGAAACTTGCGCCTTAGCTAGGCGCCGTTCCGTCGCCTCGTCCCGACGTGCGAAGTGGCAAGGGCCGTTGTTTGCGGAAATACGCAGGCAAGGGTCGACATTACCGTCGCGTCATTCCAACCCGGAGTGATCCCGACATGAAACACGTCAACGCTGGCCTCGCCTTCGCCGCTCTCTCCCTGTTAGCGACCGTCGCCCCGGCGAGCGCTGAACCCCTGAAGAACATCGTCCTGGTGCACGGAGCCTGGGTCGATGCGTCCGGCTGGAAGCCGGTCTACGAGATCCTGACCAAGGAGGGCTTCCGCGTCAGCATGGTGCAGGAGCCCGAGACCTCGTTTGCCGATGACGTGACGGCGGCGAAACGGATTCTCGATCTCCAGGATGGCCCGACGCTTCTCGTCGGCCACAGCTACGGCGGTTCGATCATCACCGAAGCGGGCGTCCATCCCAATGTGGTCGGTCTGGTCTACGTTGCCGCGCATGCGCCCGACGTCGGCGAGGACGAATCGGCGCTGGGCAAGAAGACGCCAAGCGTGCTTGGAAAGACCGAGGGCGTCATCAAGGTCACGCCGGATAAGTTCACCTATCTCGATCCCGTGCAATTCCCCAAGCTGTTCGCGCCCGATCTGCCGCGTGAGCGGGCCGAGTTCGTCGCGCGTTCCCAGGTCCTGGCCGCGACGCAGGTATTCAGCACGCCGCTGACGGCGGCAGCCTGGAAGACCAAGCCGAGCTGGGGCATCGTCGCCGGCAGCGACCAGATCATCAATCCGGATCTCGAGCGCTGGTACTACGAGCGCGCCAAGAGCCAGACCACCGTGATCCCGGGTGCGAGCCACTCAGTCTTTGAGTCGCATCCGAAGGAAGTGGCGGCGGTCATCACCCGTGCCGCACGCAGCATCGATCAACCCGCCACCCGCTGACGAGTTTTGCCGGTCCTGACGCACGGCCGGCAGAAAGAAGGACGGCGGGAGAGACAGCACTCCCGCCGTCCCGACTGCCTCACCCGGAGATTGCCATGAACCTGATCGAGACGACCTGCACCAATCGCGGGCAGACCGTGACGGTGAGGAGCGCCGAGGAGCGAAGGTCATGACCAGCTGGCAGAACAACCGCACTGCGCGAGAGGCGCGCATTGCGGCCGGTGCCGGACTTGCAAACGGCAAGGTCGTGGAGACACGGGACGCCACGCGCCTGCTGGAAGCCGTGATCCGGCCGGGCGACAGGGTTTGCCTCGAAGGCGATAACCAGAAGCAGGCGGATTTGCTGAGCCGTGCGCTGCTGGCGGTGGATCTCGCCAGGGTCAACGATCTGCACATGGTGCAGTCGGGTGTTGTCCTTCCCGAACATCTCGACCTGTTCGACCGCGGGGTCGCAAAGCGGCTGGACTATGCCTATTCCGGACCACAATCGGCGCGCATTGCGCGCATGCTGTTCGGCGGCAAGATCGAGCTGGGAGCGGTTCACACCTATCTGGAACTGTTCGCCCGCTACTTCATCGATCTCACCCCGCACGTCGCGCTAATCGCCGCCGTCAGCGCCGACCGCGACGGCAACCTCTACACCGGCCCGAACACCGAGGACACGCCGACCGTGGTGGAGGCCACCGCGTTCAAGGACGGCATTGTGATCGCCCAGGTCAACGACATCGTCGAGACGGTTCCTCGCGTCGATATTCCCGCGGACCGGGTCCATTTCATCGTCAAGTCCGACAAGCCGTTCTTCGTCGAGCCGCTGTTCACGCGCGATCCGGCTGCGATCACCGAGGGGCAGATCCTGACCGCGATGCTCGCGATCAAGGGCATCTACGCACCTTATGGCGTGCAGCGTATCAATCACGGTATCGGCTTCAGCACGGCCGCGATCGAGCTCCTGCTGCCGACGTTCGGCGAAAGGCTGGGACTGAAGGGCAGGATCGCAACCCACTTCGCGTTGAACCCGCATCCCGCGCTCATTCCCGCGATCGAGTCCGGGTGGGTCCGGCAGATTCACTCTTTCGGCTCGGAGGTCGGCATGGACGAGTACATCCGCGCCCGGTCCGACGTCTATTTCACCGGCCCTGACGGCTCGCTGCGGTCGAACCGCGCCTTTTGCCAGACTGCCGGGCTTTACGCCTGCGACATGTTCATCGGCTCCACGCTGCAGATTGATCTGCAGGGACATTCCTCGACCGTCACCACCTCGCGCATTGCCGGGTTCGGAGGTGCGCCGAACATGGGGGCGGATGCGCGCGGGCGGCGTCACCCGAGCGAACCCTGGCTGAAGGCCGGAGCGGAGGCCGATCCCGACGGTCCGGCGCCGCTACGCCGTGGCCGCAAGCTGGTCGTTCAGATCGGCCAGACCTTCGGCGACAAGAACGTGCCGCTGTTTGTCGAGAAGCTCGATGCGCTCGAGCTTGCGGAGAAGCTGAACCTCGATCTCGCGCCCATCATGATCTATGGCGACGACGTCACCCACATCGTCACCGAGGAGGGCGTGGCGAATCTATTGCTCTGTCGCACCTTGCAGGAGCGCGAGCAGGCGATCCGCGGTGTTGCGGGCTACACCGATGTCGGCCGCAAGCGAGATCGCAACATGGTCGCGCACCTGCGCGAGCGCGGCGTGATCCGCCGGCCGGAAGATCTTGGCATCAATCCGCTGGATGCGGATCGCAGCATGCTGGCGGCGCGCTCGATCAAGGATCTCGTGCGCTGGTCGGGCGGGCTCTACGCGCCGCCGTCCAAATTCAGGAACTGGTGAGGACAGGCCATGGAAGATCTCAGCTTTCAACACCCGGTTCGCGGGCGGGCGGGCGGCACCAGGCGAAGCGCTATTGTCGGTGTGGTCGCCTCGGGCAATCTGGAAGTGTTGGTGGAGCGCGTCCTGCCGGACGTGGAATGCGCTGTCGAGATCAAAACCGCGGCGCTGGGCTTCGGCGAAATCTGGGGCGCCGTAATCGGCGATTTCGTCGAGCGCTATTCGCCCGGCGGACTGAAATTCTCCATCAACGACGGGGGCGCGCGCCCCGACACGGTCTCGCTTCGGCTCGCGCAGGCGGTGCGATTGATCGCGGAGGACGACCGATGACCGCGCCGCTCTCGCACGTCGCCCCGGCCGAACGGGGCCGCGGCACCAGCTTCAACGAGGCATCGGCGCGGACGAGGCTCGATCTGCTGCTTGATGCCGGCAGCCTGGTCGAGTTCATCGGGCCGGAACAGCGCGAGGTCAGTCCGCATCTGGAGATATTCGGCCTTCCCGAGCAGTTCGATGACGGCATCGTCGTCGGTTCCGGCCACCTCGACGGCACGCCGGTATTCGTCGCCGCGCAGGAGGGACGTTTTATGGGCGGCGCATTCGGCGAGGTGCACGGCGCCAAGCTGACGGGGCTGCTTCGTGCAGCGCGCGAGATCGGCTCGATCCCCGTTCTGATCCTGTTCGATACCGGAGGCGTCCGGTTGCAGGAGGCCAATGCCGGCGAGCTTGCCATCGCCGAGATCATGCGCGCGGTGATGGAGGCACGCAGCGCCGGCGTGAAGGTCATCGGCCTGATCGGCGGGCGCTCCGGCTGCTATGGCGGCGGCGGTCTGATCGCAGGCTGTTGCTCCGCGCTCGCGGTGTCGGAGGCGGGACGCATTGCGGTTTCGGGTCCCGAAGTGATCGAGACCAATCGCGGGGTCGAGGAATTCGACTCCCGTGACCGCGCCCTGGTCTGGCGCACCATGGGCGGCAAGCACCGGCGGCTGCTCGGTGCAGCCGACGTCTTCGCAGACGACACGGTGCAGGATTTTCGCGAGGCGGCGCTCGAGCTGATCGGGTTGATCGGCCCCTTCGGCCTCGACCAGCTCAGGGCAGAGCAGGGGCGTCTGGCCGACAGGCTACGCCGCTTCGGCGCTTGCGAAGACGCCGTCGATATCTGGACGGCCGAAGGTGTTGCGCACGCGGAAACGGTGCCGGAATTGCCGGCGGACCAGTTCATTGCGCTCGCTGGAAGGATTGGGAGGAGCAGCCGTGACGCTCGATGACATTCTCGCCTCGCTGTTTCCCGACGGCCATGAGGTCACGAACGACGATGGCGTCATTGCCGGCGCGGCGACGCTACGGTCCGGCGGCAGGATGCTTGTGATTGGTGTTGCGGATCGTACCGCGCTCGGCGTCGACGAGGCGATCAGGCTTTCCGCGCACGTCCTGGAATCGATCGACCGGGGAAGCGGACCGATCCTGGTGCTCGTCGACAGCGACAGCCAGCGCATGAGCAAGCGTGACGAGTTGCTTGGGCTCAACGAATTCCTCGCGCATCTGGCGAAAGTGCTGATCCACGCGGACATGCATGGCCGCCCGACCATTGGTCTTCTCTACGGCCACTCGGCTGCGGGGGCCCTGCTTGCGACGGGCCTTGCAACGCGCGTGCTGGTCGGATTGCCCGGCGCTTCGCCAGAGGTGATGGATCTGCCGTCGATGGCGAAGGTTACCAAGCTCTCGATGAAGGCGCTTGAGGAGAAATCCAAGTCGACGCCGGTTTTCGCTCCGGGGCTCTCCAATCTCGAGCAGATGGGAGCCGTTCACATGACGTGGATTGATGCCACCTCGCTCGCAGACCAGTTGGAGGCGCTGCTCGCCGATATGCCGGCTGCACGGGATCGAAGAGATGCGCTCGGCAAGGAGCGTGGGGGCCGGCCGAAGGCCGCCGATATCGCGGAGCGCGTTCGTGACCTCGCCCTGCAAGCCCGCTGAACCGCCGGCCGGTCGCCACGACCTCGTTTTTGTCAGCCCGCATGGCTGGCGCGCGATGCTCGAGATGCGCGGCGATCTCGCTGCCGACCCGCTGGTTTTGCGGTGGCCCGAGATGGGATGGCCGACGATCAGGCGGCGCCCTCTGCCTTGCGAGGCAACTGGCCTCGCGCTGGGCCTGCCGTTGCCGCCTTCTGCCGGCAAGAAGCGGCTCTCTCTTCTCGCTGATATCGACCACATCGCATCGGTCGCGAGGCCGCCCTCGCTGCGGCAGGCGCGCGCATCGGCGCCGCGCAACTGGTGGCCCACGCTCGATCGGCTCAACGGGCTCGCGCTTCTGCATTCAGTGGACGTGCGCGTGTTCGGCAGCCTCGCATGGCAGTCGCTGACCGGGCTCGAATACGTGACTGCCCGTTCCGACCTCGATGTCCTGCTGGCGTTCCACCGTGAAACGGACCTGGATCGTCTCGCTGCCGATGTGGCTGCGATCGAGATCGATGCGCCGATGCGGCTCGATGGCGAATTGATGCGTGCGGATGGTGCAGCGGTGAACTGGCGCGAATTCCATGCTGGCGCGAGCCAGCTGCTGGTCAAGACCATCGGGTCCGTAGGCCTGCTCGACAGGGATCGATTCATTTCGGGAGCGACGGGATCATGATCACCGCGGCCGCGCGAGGCATCGAACCGCTCGTTCCACGCCATCGGCAGATGGCGCCCGAGATACGGACCGTCGGCGGCTTCGCTGCAGATTGCCTCACCATGGAGCTGGAAACCTGGCCCAAGCCAGGGCTCGTGAGCCATGTCGACAATGGTAGTCACGACGACATGGACGCCGACACGTTTCGTCGCAGCGCCGTGGCTATCAGGCCCTACCTTCAGAGTCTTGCCGATGCGGGCGCGCTCGGTTGCGGCATGGGCGTGCTGCGGATCATCGGCCTGGAGGCCGAACGTGCGATGCTGGAGGCGACTTCAGGCGTCAATACGCATCGCGGCGCGATCTTCGGTCTCGGCCTGTTGTGTGCGGCGGCCGGTGCGAGGGCCGGCGGGCTGGTCGATCCGGCGCTTCTGCTCGGCGATGTCGTGGCACGCCTCTGGGGTGCCAGCATACTCCACGGCCCGGTGCTGCTGCACAGCCATGGCAGCGCTGCTCGCCGCCGCTTTCACGCAGGCGGAGCCCGTCTCGAGGCGGCGAACGGGTTTCCCAGCGTCTACCGGATCGGCTTGCCTGCCTTGCGGCGGACGACGCCTGGCACGCCTGAGGAAGCGGAAGCGGCTCGGGTCGAAGCGTGCTTTGCCCTGATAGCGTCCGTGGAAGACACGAATCTGCTGCATCGTGGCGGGCTCGACGGGCTTCGCTTTGCGCGCCGCGCGGCGCGCCGTTTCATCGGCGCCGGCGGCGTGCGTGCGCCCGGCTGGCGCTTTAGCGCGCGATCGATCCACGAGAGCTTCGTCGCCCGTCGTCTCAGCCCCGGTGGCTCGGCTGACCTGCTTGCGATGTCGCTCTTCGTCGACGCCCATGACGCGCCGGGGCCATGATGCCCGATGCAATCCTGGTGGCGCTGGTGCCGGTGTTCTTCGTTTTGCTGCTGGGATATGCCGCCGGCAAGTTTCATGTCGTCGACAATCTCCATGTCGATGCGCTCAACGCGCTCGTGATGGATTTTGCCGTACCGGCGTCCCTGTTCGCGGCGACAGCCTCGGCGTCGCGCAGGGAGATGATTGAGCAGGTTCCGCTCTTCATGGTGCTCGGCACAACAATGTTGTTGGTCTATGCCGCTTGGTATCTTGCCGCGCGCCGCTTGTTTAAGGCATCACGGCCTGATGCGTCGATACAGGCCCTCACGGTCGGCTTTCCGAATCTTGCCGGCGTCGGTCTTCCAATCCTGACGTCTGTCGTGGGACAGGGGGGTACCGTTCCCGTCGCGGTCGCATTGGCAACCGGTTCGGTCCTCATCAGTCCGGTGACGCTGATCATGGCGGAAATGGACGCCGCCAGGGCTCGTGGCGAAGAAATGGCGGCGCGGCAGATGCTGACGGCAGTCGGGCGCGCGATCGCCAAGCCGGTGGTGCTCGCGCCCGTGCTCGGCATCCTGTTTTCGTTGTCGGACTTGAGCCTCGACGCGCTTGCGCATGCGTGTCTCGCGCTGATCGGAAGTTCGGCCGCCGGCGTCGCGCTGTTCCTCACCGGGGCCATCCTGTCGGCACAATCATTCCGCCTCAATTGGACGATCGCGGCCGCGACGGTGACCGCGGACTTGGTTCGGCCGCTCGCGGCCCTTGCAGTCACTCACGTCTTTCCAATCGCTTCCGGCACCGCGAAGACGGCCATTCTGCTAGCCACGGTGCCTTCTGGCTTTTTCGGCATCCTGTTTGCGGTCAACTACCGGCTGGACTCCGCAGCGGTCGGATCGATTGTCATTTCGAGCACGGCATTCAGCGTCGCGACCATGGCGGTCGCGATCGCCATGCTCTTTCCGCACTAGGCGGCCGCCATGACGCTTGCGATCTTGTGCTCAGGACAAGGCGGGCAGCATCGGAACATGTTCGCCCTAACGGGAAATGCACCGGAGGCGACCCACCTGTTTGCTCACGCGGCAACATTGCTGGGCGGCAGGGATCCGCGCGATTTCGTGCGCAGCGAATCTGAAGAGGCTCTGCATCACAATCGTTCCGGCCAGATTCTATGCACCTTGCAGGCACTGGCCGCCGCTGCCGCACTCAGGGCCATTATTCCACATGGCGCCGTCATCGCAGGCTACAGTGTCGGTGAGGTGGCGGCCTGGGGCGTGGGAGGCTTGTTCGAACCGGTCCTCACACTCGACCTCGCGGTGCGTCGCGCGGAAGCGATGGATGCGGCCAGCTGCGCAGGTGATGGGCTGATCTTTGTTCGCGGTCTTTCACATGACGATATTACCCGCCTTTGCGATCGCCATGGCGCGGCGATCGCCATCGTCAATCCGGGCGACGCCTTTGTCATCGGCGGTGGCCGGGAGGTACTGAACAGGGTTGCCGAAGATGCGAGGGCGTTGCACGCCACCGGGATCGTCGATCTGCCGGTTGAGGTTGCCTCCCACACCGGACGGCTCGCCGAAGCATCGGTCGTGTTTCGCGAAATCTTGCGGTCGGCGCTGGTGGCGTTCCCCCCGGCGGGCAGCGCGCGCATCCTGAGCGGCATCGATGGCGGTTCGGTCGTCTCCGCAGAGGCGGGCCACGACAAGCTCGCCGCACAGATCTCGCAAACCGTGCAGTGGGGAAATTGTCTGCAAGGCTGTCTCGAGGCCGGCGCCACGGTGTTTCTCGAGTTCGGACCTGGACATGCACTGAGCGGGATGGTTGCGAACGTCGCACCCGACCTGCCGGTGCGGTCGTTGGATGATTTCAGGAGTCTTCAGGGCGTGCGTGCCTGGCTTGCGCAGCATCTTCGCGACTGAAGCGGCAGCTTCCATCCGGGCTCGAATGGACGATGCTCCGGATCGGCGAGCGGCGTAAAAAGAGGGGGCCGTCCTTTGTGGGGAGGACGGCCCCAATGCTCGCATGCCTGGGAGGAAGAGGCTCGAGCCGTGACTTGGGGGTCTCAGTCACTAACACTGCCAACATCGCCGGTCCGGCGTGCAAAGTATTTCACAGACCCACGCGGTTTCTCATTTCGCATGATTCACTGAAAGTCCGCCGGCAGGATATGAGACCCTGGCGCGGGTGCCGGAACCGCATCGCAGTCAGCGAGCCCCGGTGACGCCAATGCGTTCCGGCTGGTGCATCGCCAACGTGCCGGCGTGTCGCCCGTAACACGTTTGAACACGGTGGAGAAATGCGCCTGCGTGCAGAAACCGACGGCAAGCGCCGCCTCGGCCAGGGGCGTCTCGGTGTTCGACAACAGGGATTTTGCATGCTCGATGCGCTGTTGCAGGAGATACTCGCGCGGCCGGTACCCCGTCGCGGCGCGAAACTGTGCTGCGAAGTGCATCCGGGACAATCCCGCAACGCGGGCAAGATCGGACAGGCTGATGGCGCGGTCGAAGCGTGCCCTGACATACTCTTCGACGCGTCGGAGCCGCCATTTCGGCAACGCGTTGACTTTCGCGCGCGGGGGCTCGCGCCGAGCGACGTGCATCGCCAACGTTTGGGCGATGCAGCGCGCAAATTCCCGGTCGGCCGAGTGGCCCTGTTCCGTCAGCACCTTTGCGAGTTGCCCGGCGAACGGGTCGCGCAACAGAACGAGATCGTTCAGGCATTCGGGCGCGAGCGGATCTGTTCCCGGTTGCGGAGATGGAAGGCAACTAGTCGAGATATGGAAGTGCAGGAAATCGCACGGCGCATGGAACTGTGCGCGGAGCGGCTTCGATGGCGCGCCGACATAGAGCGTGCCTGCCGGCATCGTACCGTCGAAAATGGTTTGACTGCCTCTGCTCAGCTTGAGACGCGTGCTCTTCAAGGCGACAGAGAAGAAGTATCGGTCGGGAGGCGTCGTTGCTTCCTCGCGCCTGACGGCCGTCTGCGCATAGGTAAAACGCGAGATCGTGATGTCCTCGCGCGCAACGCCCGCGCGCTGATCGGGCTGGCGCCATTTTCGTTCGTGGGGGAATGCACGTGGCCCTTGAGAGAAATCCGGTTCGCGGGGGCCGGGTTGATGCGTCAACCGGGCGCCGACCGCTTGCATATCTGTGAGCATCGTTCGTTCCCGTCTCTTGGATTCCGCTGCCGCGGTGGCTGCTGAATGCCATTGGTTCACCCTCGAACGATATGTCTGATGCCGCCACAAGGCCCGTTAGAGTTGCTGAAATCGTGTTAGATTTTGCGAAATCTGCAGGTGCGACCGTACGTCGCGATGCTCTCAATTGAGCGAGACGAATCAACGGTCTGGGCTGTGAGTTCCGGTGTCGCGGCGCGACACTGCGTTGATGGGCCGCGCGATGCGGCGCCTCTCGTCCGGTCGGGCGACCCGACCGGATTCAGGGAAGGCGTGGCGAGGCATCGATACCGGGTGTGAGGCCAGGCGCGATCTTGTCCGCTGACGGAATTGCCGGCACCCGCGCGTAGGGAAGCGCCGTCACCTCGGGAGGCTGCTGAGATGGGGATTGGAGGCAGTGTGGGCGGGGCGGAGGTCCTGCGCCGAACAAATCGTACATAGAATCTACGAAAGTCTTGCGGAGCCGCTGGGACCAGGTCTGGCGATCGACCGCATCGGGCTGCCGGATCGTCACCGTGGCTGTCATCCCGGACACCAGCGGCACGTCCGGCGGCACCGTGTCGATGGCGACGCGAACCGGTATGCGCTGTGCAAGCCGCACCCAGGTGTAGATCGGGTCCACGTTGGGCAAACCTTGCGTGCCCGCGGTGGCATTTGACACGCTGACCCCCCGGGTTACGGTTTTCACATGTCCCAGGATCGGCTGGGAGTAGCCGATGAGCTGTGCCTCGACGCGATCGCCGACGCACACATGCGCCATTTTGGTTTCCTCGAAATAGCCGTCGATCCAGAAGCTGTTGGAATCGATGATGGAGACGTTGGTGACACCGGTAAGCGCATAGTCGCCGACGCGTAGCAGGAGATTGGTGACATAGCCGTCGACAGGGCTGAGCACATTGGTGCGCTCCAGGTTCAATTTCGCCTGTGCAAGCTGGTGAGCGGCCGCTGCGTAGGCGGCTTTCGCCTGCATGGCATTGCCGGCGAAGATCTGCTGTTCCTCTGGCGTCGTCGCCAAATCGGATAGATGCCGGCGCCGGTCGAACTCGGCCTGCTTCACCTCCAGGTCTGCCGCCCGCTGGTCGACGAGGGCCTTGCCGACGCGGACGGCTACCTCGAAGTCGAAGGGATCGACGACGTAGAGCACGTCGCCCTTGTGGACGAACTGGTTGTCGGTCACCCGCAGCTCCACGATTTTGCCCGCAATCTGCGGCGCGACATTGGCGACCTGCACGCGCACGCTGCCGTTCCGCGTCCAGGGCGCGGTGACATAGTGCTGCCAGGTTGCAACCGATATCAGGATGGCGACCAAAGCGATGGCAAGAGTGGCAAGATGCTTGCCGACGCCAGCCATGAATCGCTCGGTGGCCTTCGGTGACCGCGTCGATGGCAACGCCTGCCGGCAAGCTTCGCCGTCGTTCGCGGCGCGATCGCTGGTAGCGCGCACCACGGCCTCCATCAGGCTGGAAAGCTCGACGTCGTCAGCTGTGCCCGCCCGTGCTTCGGCCGGGGATTCGGGGCGGAGCGGAACGGCAGCATCCCGGGGCAGGGCCGCGTCCATGACTTTCTCCTTAGCAGAAGAGCGTGAGCAGGCCGAATATCGACACGTAGAGGCAGAGCTCGGCCAGCGACGGGTTGCTGAAGAATCTTGTAAATCTTGCGAGACGCAGCACCGGGCGGAGCAGCAGGAATGCGAGAAGCGCCGTTGCCGCATAGGACACGATCGGGGCGATCAGCACGCCGCCCACGACGAGTTCACGATAGGTGTTCGTCATGGATGTTTTCCATGACTGGAACCGGCGGAGGTCTGCCACCGTTCGAAGGCGATGCCTGCCGGAACGAGCGCGGCGAGCACCGGCTCGACTGACAGGTTGCTTTGCCTCGCTATCTGGCGCAGCGCTTCAGCCGCAACCAGGATCGCGTGTCCATCCCGCAGGGTGAGGGCGGCTCGCGCGGCGTGCGCCGCGCCACCGAGTGAGCTCTCCGCCAGGAGGCTCAGTTCGAAGTGGCACCGCCGCAGCACCACGGCCTCGTCGAAGCAGCGCATAGCCTCCGCGACGACCGGAGGAGGCGCCGTAGCGCCGTTCGTCGCCAGGATCTGTTCGATCCGGGCGGCATCGCGAAACGCTGCTTCCTCCGGCGCGAGTTGCCGGACCTGCCCGGATTCGAGGCGGCCCAGCTCGCGATGGGCTTCGTCCAGTAGCAGCCGGATCCTCCGGTCGCCGGACAATGACGGCAGCAGGAGCTGCGCCGCAAGGACCAGAACCGAAGAAAGTTGGGCGAACAGGCACGTCACGAGGAATGTCTCGGGCGCGTAGCTCTGCGGATTGCTCGGCGCGAGAACGACAAGCATGAACACGAGAGAGAGCCGGCTCAGCGGCGGCAGGACGCCGCTCGGCAGCGTGATCAGGAGCGCCAAGCCGATCACGACGGGCGCGAGGCCAATCGCCAGCAGTTGAAACTCGGATACGCCGTTGAAGACGAGGTATTTCAGGACGCCGGCGAGCAGGCATGCGATCGGCATGGCAAAGACTGCCAGTGTCGTGAAGGCGCGCGGATTAGGAGCCGTTGCGCTCAGGCCGATGATGACCGCGGCAAGCGAGAGGCAGAGCTCGGTGGTCGGCCATCCCGCCATCACGAAGATGATTGCAATGAGGATGAAGTGGATCGCGGCCCTGACGCCGCCTTCCGCTGCAATGCGAGGCGAGCGATACAGCGGCGCGCGCCATTGCCGGGGTGGGTATGTTCCGGTCCGCAGTGCCTCGAGACTGTCGCGCACGTCTGCATTCCCGCGGATGATCTCGTCTCGCAGGTAGGTCCGGCAGATCGTCGTCAGGCCGGCAGCGGCGGGGTCTCGATCGTCCCGAGAGGTGACGGAGGCGATCGGCAGCGCTGCGAGCGTACGGGCGAGCGTCAGCTCGCTGACGAGGCCTACCATCGCGGAACGTGCGGCTGCGGTTCTGGCCGGGCCGCTGATCGACTCCGTGGCGAGGCTCGCGATCTCCGGATGCAGGGCCGCGATATCGCGCAGCATGTCCGCTGCAGCGGTCGCGGACGAAGCTTCACCGCGGACGGCGTCCTGCGCAAATTCCGCGACCCGGCGATGCAGTGTTTCGAGGCGGCTCGCCAGAACCGGATGATAGTCCGGCGCGGCGAGCACTTCGTTGACCAGAGCTACCGCGAGGACGCCGATGGCGATGGCGGCGCCCCGGGCGACGCCGGTCGGAAACACTTGCAACGGGCTGTCGATCTGCTGAATGGCAATCAGGGCAACTGTGATGCAGCTGAGGGCCGCCGCATAAGCGCGATTGCCGTCCAGCATCCCGACGACGAAAACGCAAAGCCCGACCCAGATCCCCAACACGGCGGGCAGGAGAGCGCCGGTTTGGGAAAAGATGCCGGCGATGGCGATCGATGCCATCACGCCGATGGCGGTCGCGAGCAGCCGGTAGCCTGCCTTTTCCATGCCCTGCGCGCGCGTGGGCAGCGCCAGGATTGCCACGGTGATTGCTGCGGACGAGGGGGATTCAAGCTCAAGCCAGAAGCTGACATAGAGTGCGAGGAGCATTGCCAACAGGACGCGCAGCGCGAACGCCCAGGAACTCACCGGAAAGCCGGCAAACACCCGCGGGCGGATGTCGCCGGCAGCGCTGGTGGCGTCCCTTGGCATCGTGCTCCATCCGTGTTGCGCAAAACGTACGGTCTGCCAGCATCGCGAAATCGAAGCGGAGCATGAGCTTTGTCGTGCCCGCCGGTATTTTCTGTCCACCAACGTGCTTTCGGGAACGCACGCCGGAAAGGCGCGCCAAGCCCGAGCAGGGGGCCCGACTATTGCGGCGCGTGGCCCGCCAGAGCCTCTTCGAGGCAGCGGATGATCTCGTCGCCGCTGGATGGCTTGCCGAGATAGCAATGCGCGCCAGCCGCCATGACGCGCTGGCGTACGGGTTCGCTGGGGAACGCGGTCATGAAAATGATCGGGAACCGGCGCCCGGAGGCAACCAGGCGCGCCTGCAATTCATCGCCGGTAACGACCGGCATCTGAACGTCGGCGATCATGCAGGCCGGATCTTCTCCCGCCGGTTCCCGCAGAAAGTCGACACCGGACGCGTAGGCGTGGGCTTCATAGCCGAGCGAACGCACCAGGCTGGCCAGCGACGTGCGAACGCCTTCGTCGTCGTCCACGATCGCAATCACCGGGGTTTTGGCCATTGGCGCATTTCCTGACCGCTGTCTTCCGCCGGGAGGATATCTCCCATTGGGCGGCCGATGGGGCCTTATGCACCGTGCGGCAGTCCCGCCGAAATTATACTCAGGTTTGGTCAGTAGTCTTTCGGGTCTGGAATATCCCGAGCGCTTCGGCCTTGCGAACGAGGTCGGCCAGCGACCTTGCCTCCATCTTGCGCATGACGTTGCCGCGGTGAATCTTCACGGTGATCTCGCTGAGGCCGATCAGGCCTGCCACCTGCTTGTTCATCAAGCCGGCGGTAACATGGCCCATCACCTCGCGCTCGCGGGCCGTCAGGCTCTCGTACTGGATACGGATATCTTCCTTCGTCGCGGCTTCCGCGCGGCGCTGCGCATCGCGCTCGAGCGCTGCCGTCACGGCGTCCAGCATGTCCTGATCGCGAAACGGCTTGGACAGGAAATCCACGGCACCGGCCTTCATGGCGCGCACCGACATGGGAATGTCCCCATGACCGGTCATGAAGATGATTGGATAACCGATGCCCTGGCGGGCCAGTTGCCCCTGGAGATCGAGGCCACTCACGCCCGGGAGCCGGACGTCCAGCACGATGCAGGCTGGGCCGTCAGGCATCGTGCCGCCAAGCAGCTCGGCCGGCGAGCCGAACAGGCACGTCTCGAGGCCGACGGATCGGAACAGGCTGTCGAGCGAGGCACGGATGCTCGCGTCGTCGTCAACGATGATGACGACTGGACTGGAGGATTGGGCCGGCGGTTGCACTTGGTTGGGGCGTGTCATGGCAAGGCGTGTTCTTGGCTGAATGGGAGTGTGAGGTGGAATGTCGCGCCCGAGCCCGGAGGGCTCTCTACCGACAATCGGCCGCCGTGAGCTTCCACCGTGGTTCGGCAGATCGCAAGTCCCATGCCCATGCCGCCACCCTTGGTGGTGAAGAACGGATCAAACAGGTGCGGTAGGTCATCAGGCCGAATGCCCGGTCCGGTGTCCTGGACCGTGATGGCAAGATTTTCACCGTCGGCGGTTCCGGCGCGCAGCGTGACGGTGTGGGAGCCGGGCCGGCCTGACATGGCCTGGCCGGCATTGATCAGAAGATTGACCAGCACCTGCTGAAGTTGGATCCGGTCGCCGCGAACCGGCGGCAGGCCATGCTCCGTCTCGACGATGAGCGCGACGTCGTCCTTGGCGAGCTCGCGCGCGATCAGGAAGGTCGCCTCGTCGATGATCTCGCCGATTTGCAGCATATCCTGCTGGGGCGAGGCCTTCTTCAGGAAGGTCCGGATGCGGGTCACGATCTCGCTGGCGCGGCGGCCCTGAGCAACGACGTGACCGATTGTCGTCGCAACCTCCTTGAGATCGGGTACGTCGCGGCGCAGCCACCGCAAGCCAGCCTCGCCGCTGGTGACGATCGCTGCCAGAGGCTGATTCACCTCGTGGGCAATGGAGGCGCTGAGCTCGCCGAGGGTAGCGACGCGAGCGGCATGCGCCAGCTCCGCCTGCGCCGCGAGCAGTGCATCCTGCGCCTGCTTGCGCTCGGTGATGTCGATCACGAAGGCGAGCACGTTGCGATCCCCATGGGGCTCGGCCGGAAAGGTGATCGTAAACAGGACGGGAACCTTGCGTCCGTCGAAGCTTACGAGGTCGGTTTCCCCCTCGTGGAACCGCTCTCCTTCCGCGAATGCGACCAGCGCGCCGAGGAAACTGCGGTCGTTCTCGCCCAGAAGCCTGTCCACGTTCGCGATGAATGCCGCAGAACCGCTTGTTCCCGCCATTTTCTGGAGGGCCGGATTGACGTCGGTGATTCTGGCGAGCCGGCGGGCATGCCGCACGAATTCGGGATTTCGAGCAAGATAGTCCCGCAAGGTGGCGCCTCCGGTCTCCAGCGAATTCAGCGCGGTCCGAACTGCGCTCCAATCCTCTTCGACGACGCCAATTCGACTTGCGTCAAACATACGGCGGTACCGCTGCTCGCTCTGCACCAGTGCGTTGTGCGCCGCTACGCGGTCCGTGATGTCGGTGTGCGTTTCAAGGACTCCAACGGGCTTGCCGAGATGGTCGTGCTGGAGCGCCCATCGGGCATCGACGGTGAGTGCGCCGCCGGCCTTGGTCCGCTGCTCCACTCTGCCTTCCCATCGGCCGATGTCGAGCAGGCCGGCCTCGATGACCTCTCGCCGGTCGCAATATTTGGTTCTCAGAAGCGCGTCGGCGAGCTGCCCGACCGCCTCGTCAGCCGACCAGCCGTAGGCTTGTTCAGCGGCCTTGTTCCAGAACGTGATCACGCCGCCGCGATCCCTGACGAAGATCATGTCATGCGAGAGATTGAGCAGGCGCGCCTGCGCCGCGAGGCGTTTCGTCGCCGCGTGATTCTGGAGCGCCAGCAAGGTCGTGATCCCGATGGCGGCGAGGCTCACCAGCGCACGAAAGGCAGGCGAGGCGACCGCCTCCAGATCGTGCGACAGCAGATAGGCGGTTATGGTCAGCACGCTGCAGCCGGCAGCGGCGACGACGACGTCGTCACGCCGGTTCGTCCTCGCCGCAAGCAGGATCGCAACGACGTAGAGAACCGCGACCGCGCCCTCGAGCGGCGTCAGCACATCCACCAGGAAAACCGCGACGGCGAGGACGGCAGACCAGAACCGCAGCCCGGCGCGGCTCATGGATGAACCCGTGGCCCGATCAAGACTGGTCATCGTCGCTGGTTGTCGCTCTGGTCATCTCTGGTCACGTTGATGCCGCGATTTGATCGTGCCCACAACATGCGGCAACATGATATTCGTGCTCTCTAGAAAGACGTTCCCGCGGTTCAATCCTGCGCGGGTGCCGACCATGCGCATTCCCCGCCAAAACGGGGACGCGCCCTTCCGATCGCCAGCGAGCGCGTCAACTTACCGCAGGGCGAGGCCCGCTTCTCCATCGCGGCGAAAGGGAAGCCCGCGCGGGCCTGCGACCCGCGGTCATACCTAGGTATGACGCGCTCACCCCGAGAACTTATCGATGCACCCGCGCGTAGAATGGAGCGCGGGGATCGCTGAACTACTCTGCTCCCACGACATTCGGACGAGCCAACGGGTTTCGCCGGGTCGAAAACGGGACAAGGAGTTCGACGATGTCGCTACAGATCTCACACCCGCTCAGCGCAAAGAATCATGTCGTCGGCTCGATCGGCGTCTCGGCCATCGATGGCCGGCAGGCCGGGCCTGCGGAACGTCCGGAACGCGCCGGCGAAAAGGCGATGACGCTTTCCCTCGTTCACCTCGATGTTGCTCTGGCCATCGAGACGCCTGCGCCGAACGTGCGGAGATCCGCCGGCGACGGGTCCAGCTTCAGGGTTTCGGCGAAACGCCTGGCGCGCGTCTCCGTCGAGACCGATCGAGAGGCCGGTGCAGGCGAGTTCTCGGACCCGGTGATGCGACGCCTCTCCGATGCACTCGCGGCAACCGAAGTTGCCCACCAT
Organism: Bradyrhizobium sp. CCGB20; assembly: GCF_024199855.1. NCBI lineage: Bacteria > Pseudomonadati > Pseudomonadota > Alphaproteobacteria > Hyphomicrobiales > Nitrobacteraceae > Bradyrhizobium > Bradyrhizobium sp. CCGB20. The sequence goes on from NZ_JANADN010000001.1 coordinate 3,581,851, forward strand.
CCTCACTCCGCCATCCTAGCGGACGCCTTGCGCCTTGCCATCCTGACCCGCAGGGCCAGCCGCCAGACGGCCGCCGGGCGCAACGAGGCCGACGGCGAGCGATGCCGGTCTGTGCGATCATTGCAAAAATGGCGCCTCAAGCGCGTACTGCAATATGTCGATGAGAATCTGGCTGGCAAGGTCACCTTGCAGCATCTGGCTGCGGTCGCCGGCCTCAGCCGCATGCACTTCGCCGCGCAATTCCGGGTGGCCGTCGGCATGCGGCCCCACGAATATCTGCTGAACCGGCGGATCGAACGCGCTCAGGAACTGCTGAGGCGCGCTGACGTCTCGCTCGTCGACGTCGCCTTGACCGTCGGATTCCAGACACAGGCGCACTTCACGACGGTCTTCAAGCGTTTCGTCGGCGATACCCCATATCAATGGAGGAGCGCTTATCTCGCGCAATTCCTGCCGTTGCCTCGCGCCGAAGTGAGACCGTCATGAGCAGCGTTGGCATTCAGGTCCTAGTGCTGCCGCTGGCTGGCATTCACTTGGTGATGACGTACCATGAATTCACGGGCTTGCTGGAGGTCGCCCGTGTTCTCGGCAATTCCTATCGCCAGGCGTCTTCAGATCCGGGATCGGGCGCTCTCTATGGCCGATTCATCTTCAATTTCTGCCGAACCATCGTGACGGTTGTCGCGCGATAGGCTCTGGCAGATCAGTACGTTGCTGCTGATGCCAGCATTTGCATGCGTGTTCGTGACGGCTGCTTTCAGCCAGGCTCGTGTCGTTAGGGTCGAGCCGCAATGACGGTCATCTCGAGCTTGACGCCCGGACCGAGATCGGCCGCGCCGATTGCGGCGCGCGCCGGCAGATGAGCTTCTGGAAAGTGCGCCTTCCAGGCCGCATTGAAGTCCGCCTTCTCCTTCAGGTCGGTCATGTAGATGGTCACCTGCAAGACGTTGGCCAGATCGGAGCCGAGGGTCTTCAGCAATTGCGCCAACTGCCCGAGGACGTCGTTTGCCTGGCCCGCCATATCGAGGCTCGTGTCCTCAGGGACGATTCCACCGATGTAAAGCACGCCATTATGCTCGACCACTTCGTGGAGCAGACCTTCGTAGGGCAGGACGCGCTTGATCATGATGAAACCGATGTTGCTTCGAGAATGGTGGCCATATTGCACGTTTCGATCATCAATACGAGGCCCTGCACCTCGCATTGTCTTCCGGGTTGCGTTGCGATCATGTGGAGGAGCGCGGAACACAGCAGGGCTCATTCCCGCTTCGAGACTGGCGCTGCCGCGCATGGCTTCCTCTTGCGATCACAAAGCTCGCCAGCGCCATGATCCAGACGGAAAGCCCCCCATAGAGCATCACCAGCCTGAAGCCGTGGATCAGCGCATCCCGCACGGCGGCGTCTGCCCCCGGCAGGATGCTTAGCTCCGGGATATCAGCTACGTGGCCGGTACCGCCGGCGATCCGGTCCGCGAGATATTGCAGGCGGCTGGCGTCGAGCGCACCGGGAAATGCGCTGCTCAACCGGGAGGAAATGCCGGCGATCAGGATGAAACCCATGAGGGCGATGTTGATCGCCAGGGAGATCATGCGCGCGCTCATGTCGATGCCCGATGCCATGCCGGCTCGCGTGCTCGACACGGCACTCGTCGTGACGTTGGTGACCGGCGTGTTGGTGAGGGCAAGGCCGACGCCCGCAAGCAGGCATCCGGGCGCCAGCGTCAGCCAGGTGACACGTTCGACGCCGCTGCCGGCCCACATCAGCATGAAGCCGAAGCCAATGACGAACAGGCCAAGCGGAATGGCGATGCCGCCTCCGAACCTCAGCAATATCCGTTCGCCGAGTGGCGGAATCACAAGCGTCGGAAGCGTGTAAGTGAGAAGCGCGAGACCTGCTGCGACATTGTCGTAACCTAGCGCGTTGCGGAAGAAGATAGGCAGGTAGATCATGAAGGACCAGAAACTGAAGTTCATGCCGGCCGATCCGAGCAGCGCGCCCGAAAAGGCGCGTATCCGAAACACGGAGAAATCGAACATCGGATGGGCACTGCGCAGCTCCACCAGCACGAAGGCCATGAAGCTCAGGACGGCTGTCCCGATGATCGCAAGGCCGGTCGTGCCGGTGAAGCCGAAGCTGCGGCCTTCCGTGATATAGAAGGCAACGCAGAATACCGACGTCGAGAGGGTCACGATGCCCCCGATGTCGAGATGCTTTGCCTCCGGATCGCGCGATTCCCGTACGCCCGTTACGGCAAGCGCGATCGTGACGACCGCGATGAATGCGTGGATCAGGAAGACCCATTGCCAGCCGGAGGCCGCAACGATCGCCGCGCCGATGATCGGGCCGAAGCCAAGCCCGATCCCGAAGATGATGCCCCAGGCCGCGAACGCCCGTGCGCGCTCCGGTCCCTCCTGGAACTGATGGGAGAGAACGGCGACCTGGCAGATCAGCATGGCGCCACCACTCATGCCCTGAAGGAAGCGGCTCACGATAAGGACGAGGGCGTCCTGCGCCAGGCCGCAAATCAGGGAGGCAAGGCCGAACACGGCGATGCTGACCACGAACACCCGCTTTCGGCCATAGCGATCGGCCAGCGTGCCCGTGGCCATCAGCACCGTCGTGACCGCGATGGTGTAGGCATTCATGATCCATTGCAGCTGCTGGAAATTTGCGTGCAGCACCGTCTCCAGGGTCGGCAGGATCGTCGGCACGCTGGAGATCTCCAGGCCGAACATGAGGGACGCGAGGCACGCTGCGGCACGTCGTGATGGTGAAGCCGTCAAGGTCGTGACCTCCAAACGTGATGCCGATTGCCGGCGCACGCGACATCGGTCGCTCCGGGATTGGTTTCCCGTGCGCCAGGTCGCGTCAGGCAGGGCGAACATAGGGGGCCCTTGACCACAACAAAATCCGATCAATATAGATTTCAGAGACAACAAAGCTGGATGATGGAATGCTCTCGCTCGATGTCGATGCCGTCAGGGCTTTTGTGATGGTGGCTGACCTCCACAGTTTTACGCGCGCCGCCGAGGCTCTCGGCACCACCCAAGGTGCGATCAGCGTGAAGCTGAAGCGGCTCGAGGATCGCGTCGGCCATCGATTGCTCGAACGCACGCCGCGTTCGGTGCGGCTGTCGGCGCAGGGGGCCGCCTTTCTGCAAGGTGCGCGGGAGCTCATCGCGGCTCACGAACGCGCGATTGCGGGATTGAACGCACCTCCGCGCCATTTCGGCCTCGGGATTGCCGCGCATGTTGCAGGGCCGGAAGTCCCAGCCCTGCTGTCACGGCTTCACGCTCACGATCCGAATTTGACCATCGAGGTTCAGCTCGACAATTCGCGCAACCTCATCGATCTGTTCGATCAGGGGCGGCTCGACGCGGCCATCGTCCAACGCGAGGACGATCGCCGCGATGGCGAGACACTGGCGCATGAGCGGTTCGGCTGGTTTGCGGCGCAAGGGTTCGAGCACAGGCAGGGAGAGCCCTTGCGTCTCGCCGCGCTGGCTCCGACCTGCGGCGTCCGCAACATCGCCACGCAGGCGTTGGATGCGGCAGGCATCAAATGGACCGAGGTGTTCTTGGGCGGGGGCTCCTCGGCCGTCCATGCCGCCGTCGTGGCGGGGCTTGCCATCGCGCCGCTGTCATATCGGATCGCACCGGCTGGCACGATCGACATCGGAGAAAAGCTTGGACTTCCCAGGCTGCCACCGTCCGAGGTCGTGCTTCATTCGTCTTTGACCGATCGGCGGTCACGCGCTGCGCTGGGAGAGTTGGCAGCGGCGTTCCGCGAGCACCGCACAAGGGCGTGAGCCTTGCCGTCTTACTTGGCAAGAGCGCATGTTTCAACGATCGACGAATCGACAGTTTCGTCACGCCTAGGCGAGATGTGCCTCCCGGCGGGAGAGCATATCCCTGAAGGAGGCGCTCACCGGCACCGACTGGTGGGTTCTCTGATCGGTGTTGACCCAAACGATCTCGCCGCTCGTGTAGAGCTCATCCGTTGCCTTGCCGAAAATGCCCAGCTCGAAGGTCACGCTGGAGCGGCCGAGTTTTGCCACCCGCACGCCAACGTCGATCTCCTGGTCGAATAGTACGGGGGCCTTGAATTCGACAAACGCGCGCACAGCGTGGAAATCGATGCCGGTTGCCTGTGTGTCGGCAAACAGGTCGTGGCCGAGGGCGCGGAAGTACTCGGTGATCGCCGTGTCGAAATACGTCAGGTAGTGAGCGTTGAACACCACCTTCTGACCATCGACCTCGGAGTAACGCACGCGAAAAGGGTGGAAGAACCAGAAGTCTGATCGTTGCATCTTGATCACCGCTCCATGTTGTTCTGATCGATTTCGCCTGTTGGGGTTTTGGTAGCCGTTCTCCCATTGCGGCGCACAGCCGTCAGCTTCACACGCCTGTGTCAATTCCGCCATGATTAGCGGGGGGAGACTGCCTTGACAATGTGATCGGCAGCCGGCGGCCGCTAGCGTGGTTGCCACCCAGGATGACTGCTCGTCGTCGGCATACCGACAAGAGCGGGATCAATGACGCGGGTGGAGCAGGCAGGCGTCGAGAACCGCGCCCTGATCGTGTTGCAATATGCCGCCGAGAAGAAGGGTTTCAGCAGACACGCCGTGCTCTCGGTCTCTGCTTATCCGCGACCACGATGTGCAGCACGTCCGCGGCGTATATGGCAGGATTCTGCCCAGCTTCCTCACGAAGCAAAAACAAGGCTCGCCATCATCAGGCCGATCGCCGCGATCCAGCCTCCAAGTGCACGAACGGCGATGGTTCGCCAAGATGCTGCGCCGTCCGAACGCGTTCGCTCGAATAAGGCTGTCAGCGCCATCGTCAGTGTGATGACTCCGTACCCCGCACAAGCCAACCCTGCCGCAAACAGCAGCCGGTCCGTTTCAGGCCCGAGGTCCGCGCCGTTCGCAGCGCCCCGTACTACGGCGACTGCGAAGGCAATTGCGCACAGCAGGAATGTGGGAACTTGCACAGCTGCCGCAAGCAGCATGCCTATCACGAGCATCATTGTCGCGTCTGCCAGCTGTGCGGAAGCCGCACCGAATACGTGTCCAAGAGGCAACCCGACCAGCAGTCCAAGCGGAAACACGGGGATAAGCCAGCGCCCCTTGGGAGCTCCAAGCGCACCGGCCAAGATGCCGGTCGCCGTCCAGAGAACGACATCCGGAAGATCGGTGAGGGGATGAGATGCACCCATGTAGAAGTCGCCGAGGCGGGCCGCGACGATATGCGCCTCGGCCGCATTCGCGCCGGTGAGCAGCATCGCTGCGGTCATCAATACCCGTGCGGAATTCAGTTTCATGCGAGGGCTCCGAGTCCCTGCGCGAGGAAGTAGCAGCCAATTCCCGCGATGCCGGCCCCAAGTCCCTGAATGACACGCTCGCCGGCGGGCCAGCGCGTCAACGTGCCGATGATGATGCCGCACAGATGCAAGAGGCCGGTGGCGGTGACAAAGCCGATGCCGTAGGCCAACGCATTCGCCGCGCGTGGAAGCTCGGCTCCGTGCGCGTGACCGTGAAAGATCGCGAAGACCGCGACGACGAGCGCGGCAGCGGCAAACGGCAGTCGCAGTCGGGCGGCGACGGCCACCCCCAGGATCACGGCCGAAACGGCAATCATCGCCTCCGGCATCGGAAGCGGGACATGCAGCACGCCCAGCACCCCGCCGATCGCCATGACGAGCGGGAACGTGATCGGCAGGACCCAGATTGCCGGCGCGCCGAGCTGCGCGCCCCAGATCCCGACGGCCACCATTGCGATCAGATGGTCGATGCCCGTGACCGGATGCAGCAGGCCGCTGACGAGGCCGCCCGCCACGCCAGCCTGCTCGTGCGCGAGAGCCGGCTGCGTCAGTGCTAACGAGACGATCGCGGCCGTGAGGGCTCGGGGGATATATAAAGGCATTGCTTGGGACTCTCGCTCAGATCGCCGCGAACACGCGCGCAAGTCGGCCGAAGAACCAGAACATCGACACCGACCCGATGAGATAGGCTGGAAGGGCCTCGCCCCAGCGCGGCATGACGGCGTCGAGCCGTCGGTGCGCCCAGACCAACGCGAGCACGAGCAGTACGAAGGCCAGCTGTCCGATCTCCACGCCGATGTTGAAGAACAGCAACGCTGCGGGAAGGAGGCGGCGTTCGAGCCCAAGTCCGGCCAGCGCGCCTGCGAAGCCGATGCCGTGAACCAGGCCGAAGGTGAATGCGACGATCCAGGGATAGCGGGCGGTGAGCCCGGTCTCGCCGCGCTGCTGCTTGACGATTTCGACGCCGACGAATGCGATGCTCAATGCGATGCAGGCGTTGAGCGGGCGTTCCGGCACGCCGATCAGGCCGAAGGCTGCCGCGGCAAGCGAGGCGCTGTGTCCGATCGTGAAGGCCGTGATCGTCTTCACCAGACGCCAGCCGCCGCCGACGATCCAGATCAGGCCGAGCACGAATAACAGGTGATCGGCGCCGAGCAGAATGTGATCGATTCCGTAGTTCACGTAGGTCGTGGCCAGCTCGACCCACGCCTCGAGGGTCGGGGCGCCGGTGCCGAGGACGGAGACGACGGGATTGGCCGTCGAGATCGTATAGCTGCGCGGCTCGCCCTCGATCGGGATGACCTTGATCAGGACGACCGACATGTTGGAGCCGAGATTGGAGATGGTGATCGAACCAACCAGACCCTTCTGGCCGCAATTCATCTCGGGCAGGCGAAGAAAGCAGTGGGGCGGCACCCGCAGATCGACCCGGGATGCGCCGATCGAGGGTTCTATGCTCCAGCGGCCGACGAATGCGCCGGGCCGGACCTCGCGGAATTCCAGCACGCCCATCGCCGCTTCATGCGCACTGAGCGCCGAGGGACGGATGAGCGCGGCTAAAGCCAGAGTCAGTGTCAGCAGTGCCAATCGCAGATATCGGATCGTGCTCACTGCTCGTACCGCACTTGATAGGACGCCTTGAGCCGCTTGACCGCTTCCCAGGCGAGCTTGCGAGTTTCTTCCGTATGCCAGATACGGGCCGCCTCATCGCGGACCTTGCCGAGACTGGCGAGAGTCCCCGGCCGCCGGGAATCCAGCCGGGCGACATGCCAGCCGTCCTTGGATTGCAGCAGCTTCCATTCCCCCTCCGGCATTTTCAGCAGGCCATCACGGAAATCATCGCCGAAGGAGGCGGCGAGACTCGCGACCGGCCGGGCGAGGATGGCGCGCGTGAGATTCTGCAACTCCTCGGCTTCGCGCTGCTGGACGATGTCCTCGAGCTGGCGCTGTGCCGTGGCCTGATCCGTCGGCGGAGTGATGTAAAACGACACGCGCTCCGGCTCGTCGAAGCGGGCGTGATTTTCCGCGAACCATGCCTGTAGCTGCTCGTCCGTAGGACGCGGGACGCGTATCTGGTCGAAGATCAGCAATTGCATCTTGTAAGCGATCCGATCGCGGATCGTCTCGTCGCCGCGGTCCACGGCGAGTGTCTTGCCTTCGCGGTAGAGGATCTCGCTCGCGACCCAGCTGTCGATCATCTTCTGGAGCTGGTCGCTGGAAGGGGCGCGCTCCTTGTCCTCGTCGAAATTGTCGATGAAAGACTGACGCATCGCCTTGGTGACGGTGATGACCTTTTCGTCCTTGGCGGGCGGATGCATGACGGCGTCGATGCCGAAGATGATCGCTCCAAGCAGCGCGAAATGCAACAGCGGTTCGCGTGCCATGCGCATGGCTGCAAAGCTGATCGATCGCGACGGCTGCATCGCGGCGTCGGAGCCGTGATCCGAGGATGCCGTGCGCGATGTTGGAAAGGACTGCACTTCGGTTGGTGTGGCTTGCATCGACATCTAAGTGTCACAAATTCTCGCGGCACGCGTGGGTACGCGCCTTATGCGACAGCGCCGTTCTTCTGTCATCTGCAAACATTCGTGCCGCGCAAAAATCAGGCGGGCGAGACGCCGACCGATCGGGCCACGCCGATCATCACATAAAACCTTCATGAAGTTGTATCGGAACTCTGGTCTCTATCGCACCGTAGGGAATGTGTTCGGCGCGATGGGGCGGCAGCTCGTTGCCCGTCACGGTTCACGAATTTGCGAAGCTAAGACCTAGAAGCAAGACAGGGGCGATAGATGTTTCCGACCACCAAGACCATCTTGTTGACCGCAGCGTCGGCATCGTTGGCGCTGACTCAGAGCGCGACGGCCGAGGAGTGGGGGCGCGGCGAGCGCCGCGGCAATCCTTATGTCGCCGGTGACATGCACAATCACAACACCTGCACGGACGGTTCTGTGGCGGCCGGCTACACCATCGATCGTGCGGTCGGGCGCGGCACCGCGTCCGCGGGCGGCAACAATTTCGATCTGGACTGGTTCACGCTCGGCAATCACGGCGGTTCCGGCAATCGCGACTGTCGCTTCAGCGACACCAGCGCCAATCTTCCGGGACAGACCACGACGACCTGGAGCCAGACGCTCGGCCAGACCATCGACGGAATCACCATCAGCAGCCTGAAGGGTACCCCGAACGGTACTGGCACCGGTGCGCAGATGTGGCGCTGGCAGTCGATCCGCGAGATCGAGTATCCGACCATCGTCGATCGTACGGCGAAGTACGACAAGGTGCTGATCGAAGGTCTCGAGTGGATCGCGCCCGGCCATGAGCACGTCGACGTTGCCGTCATCACCGGCCAACACCCGACACACCCGCGGAAGGGGCCGGGCAATGCGGACAAGATGGCGGAATTCGAATACCGCTTCGATCGCGCCGACACCGATGCGATCGGTCCGGTCATCGACGCCAGCGGCAATCAGCTCTGGCCGGGCAAGGACAACGTCAACAATACGGGCACTGCGGGCCACCAGAAGGCGCTCACCGGCGTCAAGTGGCTGCAGGCGAACTATCCGCTGCAATCCTACATCATCCCGACTCACACCGAGCGCCAGGGGCCGTTCAGCGCGACCGCGAACAAGGGCTACAACATCGAGCACTTCCGCGACTTCAACAATGCGGGCCCGACGGTTGCCTTCGGCATCGAATCGCCCGGTCACTTCGCTGAAGGCGGCGCCAGCGGCGGCTCCGGCTCGTACACCCCGACCGCGGTCGGCGGCGGCACCTACGGCATGAGCGGCATCTACACCGCGAAGGTCGGCGGCCTCTGGGACGGCCTGCTCGGCGAAGGCCGCAACTTCTTCATGTATGTGAGCTCCGACTGGCACAGCCGCGGTGCGGGTGGCGCGCGCGACTCCTTCACGACCGCCGATTTCATTCCCGGCGAGTACACCAAGCTGTACGTTCCGAATGCGGGACGGTTCTCGTCGCAGCACGTCATCGACGGCATGCGTTCGGGCAATTCGTACTCGGTTAACGCGGACCTCATCGGTCCGGATATGGTGTTCCGCGCCAAGACGCGCGGCGACGACTGGAAGACCATGGGCGAGACGCTGGTCGTGCGGCCCGGCGAGAAGATCACGGTCGAGATGGAAATGACCATCCCGAAGGAGAACAACAGCCCCTACAGCTTCGATAACCCGCTGCTGGTGCCGGTGGGAATCAAGCAACCCCTCAACAAGCCGACGCTCGACCACGTCGATCTGATCACCGGTCAGATCACGGGCGTCGTTGCGCCTGATGCGCCCAACTATGCGGTGGCGAACGCCGCGGGCACGGCCGGCGCGGCGATCGTGTACAATTCGTCGGCGACCATCGCCCGGCAGATCTCCGCGGAGCAGATGAAGCGCGAACATCGCGGAGACCGCGACGGCGTGCGGCTGAAGTTCACGACGACGTTTGTCGCCGGCACCAAGCCGTTCTACATCCGTGCGCGCGGAACCAACATCCCGAACGGCACCCCGAACGTCTCCGACACCGCCGGCAATCCGCTGCTCGACGCCAACAACGCGCAGGTCAGCTGCGTCGATCCGGCGTGCCCGGCGCATCTGGAGACGGTGAATGGCGCCAAGAAGGTGACCCACGACGTTCAGGCCTATTCGAACGTCTGGTTCTACGCCAACCCGATCTTCATCCGGCCGGAAGGTTCGCCGAAACTTCTGGTCGAGACCAATGCCGAGCTGGCGCGCAAGCTCGGACAGCGGGCCGACAACGACCACGATCACGACGATCATCATCACGACCACCACTGACGTGATGTGAGGCCATCCGGCGGGACGCACCGATCGGTGCGTCCCGCCGTACTCGTTTTGAAGCGGGCTCATGCCCGGCACACGACTGACATGCATCTGTTCCGTATCACCTTCTGCGCACTGAGCTTGCTCGCTGGTATCGGCTGCGGTGTGGCCGCCCCCGCGGCCGCTGTCCCGGTCTCGGACGAGCCGACCCGGGAAGACTGCAACGCTGCGGTTGCGGAGGCGCGCGCATTGGCGACCACGTTGCCGGCCGAACATCTCTCGCGTTACTTTGCCGAACGGCATTTGCTTCAGGCCCTGGTCGAAGCCGGCAACGGCGAGTTCGACGAATGCCTCGACATGGCCGCGCGTGCGTCTGACGAGGTGCGCGAACGGCGGCACGAGCTCCGGCCGGGGGAGAGGCTGAAAGTTCTCGGGGCCGACGAGTAGCAGAGCCTGAGAATTTTGGAGATCCTCCACGCTGTCATCGCAGCGTCATCTTTGCCCGGGCATTGTCGGCCCGCGTTTCAAGAAATAGGTCAACGTTGCGACATGGATCAGATTGAGCCGCTTTTCCCGATTCCCCTGCTGCGCTCGCCGGGGCTGCTTCCGCCCTCGCTGAACGAAGCCGCTGTGGCGGCCATCCGCAACACCCGGATCGAGGGCAATCTGCGCTCGGGTCAGCTCTTCCACACCGAGGTTGCCGACCCTCGCGATAACGAGCTGTTTCGCCAGATCGCCGAGCTTACGGTTCCGAAGCTGGTTGATTTCGGCGTCCTTCTGTTCGGCGAGAAGCTGCGCTGGACCGTGAAGGAGATGTGGACCAACATGCTCGAGACCGGCGGCAACCAGACACTTCATTCGCACGCCAATAGTTTCGTCTCGGGCATAATTTATCTGACGCCCTCGCATCCGGCCTGCAAGACGGTCTTCGTGCGGCCGCCCGGCGGATCCGACTTCTCCTTCCGGCATCACACGCGAAGCGCCGCCATCGGGCCCTTCAATGCCGGCAAGTACGTCCTGCCGGAGGCCGAACCCGGCGATCTCGTGCTTTTTCCCAGCTACCTCTACCACGAGGTGCCGAGGAACCAGGGCGAGCAGAGAATTACGATCGCCTTCAACGCCATTCCCGATCATCTCGACTGCTGGGGCTATCGCGTCAACTTCGCGCCCTAAGGCGGTCGATCACTCGTTTCTCAGGCCGAATTCACGAAGCAGCAGGTCCCTTGCCTCGCGGCGCGACGGCGCCGCCTCGTTGACCTTGCGCAGCAGGCGTGCGGCGGCCGCGCGGTCCGAGCCGAGCAGGGATCGCGCCATCCCCATCAGCGGTCCATAGGCCGGATCGAACTCGGCGCTGAGGCGAAGCGCGTCGATCAGGCCCGGCGATGCTGCTTCGATCAACGCGGCTCCGCGCGGTTCGCCCGGCAAGGACGCGCCAGCTTCGAGAAAGCGGTTGCGTGCGGCCCAATAGGCGTTGAGGCGCGCACCCAGCGCCTCGCGCTCGGCTGCGCGCGCGAGGAGCTCATTCGGATCCGGTCGAATGTCTTTCGTGACGGCAAGCAGCAATGACCAGGGGGCCGCCGTGAGCGCGCGGACATTTCGCCGGGCATCGAAAGTCACGAACGGATAATCGTCCGTGTTGCGCGGGCCATCGCCTGCGAACGTGGAGAGAGGTTGCGGGCCTGCCAGATATTGGCCGAGGAGATCGATCGGGGCCGCGAACCCCAGCGGGCGAACGACGGATGCGGTCGCGGGATCACGAAGCCGCGCAGCGAGCGCATTGATATCGAGATGGCCGCCATCCCTGGTGCCAACGAGCGCCAGCATCGGTGTACGGACACTGTAGTGATTGAGCCAGGCCGAGCCGTCGGGATAGACGTCGAGAAAGCCGCGGACGATCGCGCGCAGGGAGGGCAGATCGAGCTGGTACAGCGGCAGCCATTGGCAAAAGATCCCTCCGGGCGCCAGCCTGCGTTTCACCGCTCCGAAATGCTCGACCGTGTAGAGCGCGCCGCTGCCGTCGAGTGCGGGATGAAACAGGTCGGCGATGATCACGTCATGTTGGCTCGTATCCGCAGCGACGTAGCGGCGAGCATCCGCCACGGTCACCCGCGGCACTGACGTCGGCGTCGGATTGACGAACCAGGGCAGCAGCTCCACCACTTCGCGGGAGAGTTCGACACCGAGCACGCTGACGCCTGGCATCTGCGCCCCGCCGACCATGGTGGCGCCGGTGCCGATGCCCAGGAACAGGGCGTGGCGCGGGGCTTCGTGGAGCAGCAGTGGCAACATCGCCTGGCGGTAATCGGATCGCGTCGAGCTCGTTCCACCCATGCGGAAGTGGCCGTTGACCTCGAGGTAGCGCGTACCTGAGGCGTCATCGACGACGCTCGCCGTCGCCATCGGCCCTTCACGGACCGCAAGCAGCGCTCCGCCCGACGGCACGCGCGTCAACGATGGCGCAGGATTGAGCCACAGCACGAGCGCAGAGATCGCCGGAGCAGCGGACCACAGCAGCGCCGATCGGCCGGGCGGCAGCAGCAGCAGATAGCCCAGCGCAATGGCAAGCAGTGCCGTCCATGCGCCAAGGGCGGGGATCAGGAATTGCGCCGCCACCAACGGCGCGATGCAGGCGCCAAGACTGTTGATGCCGACCGCAGATCCGACGGAGCCGCGCCGATCGCTCACCCGTTGCGCCAGCAGGCCGAACAATGCGCCCATTACGGCTGCGGGCAACAGGAACAGCACGATCGCCACCGCCAGCTCGCCGAATAAATCCGCATTGGCTGCGGTCTCGACCAGGCGGCCCGCATAGGGAACGAGCACCGCGGTTGCGATGCAGGCGAACGCCGTCGCTGCGAGCAGGCCGCGGAGATTTCCATCGTTCGCATCTCGCCCGGTCCGCTGCCATAGCAGGCTCCCCGCCGCGGTGCCGAGCAGATAGGCGGCCAACAGTCCAGCGAACGTGTAGACGGTGTCCTCCATTACCTGTGCAGCGAGCCTGACCACGAGGACCTCGAAGGATATTCCCAGCAGTCCAGTGGCAAACAAGGTGATCGTGAGCCGCAGGTCGCGAATTCGTTCCGGCCGCCGTTCCTCGGCAGCGGCCTTGCCCGCCGCCGATCCGAGCACGAGTGTGCCGAGGGCGCAGAACGCGTTGACGCCAACGAGGCAGAGCAGCGTTCCCGAAAATCCGAGCGCCGGGATCAGGAGAAATGTGGAAGCGAGTGTGCCGGCCAGAGCTCCAGCCGTATTCGCTCCGTACACGCCTGCCGTGACGCGGGCCTCGCCGCGCGTGTCCCGCATCATCCGCTCTAGGGCGGCCAGGGTCCCGCCCATGGCCATCGTTGCAGGCAGCAGCACGAGGGTCGGCAGCGCCAGGCTGCCGGCCCAGAGCAGGGCAGCAGACGGTTCGGTGCCGAGCAGGGGGGACAGCGCGCGACCGGCTGAAGGCAGCAGCCAGACACTGATCAGGCCCCAAACGGCGATCACCGCTTCAAGCATCGCATAGACGCGCCATGGCGATTTCGAGCGGCGGATCGACCGATCGAGCACGAACGCGCCCAGTGCCAGACCGCCGAAGAACCCGGCAATGACTCCGAGCACCGCCATCATCTCGGTGCCCAGGGCAAGGCTCAACTGGCGCGTCCAGACGATCTCGTAGCCCAGCCCCGCAAAGCCCGACGCGGTCACGATCGGGAGGAGGGCCCAGGCGCGGTTTGCGGCCTGACGGGCGCGCGCCGGCGCGGCCCCGTTCTGAGCTGCGCCCGCGAACCGGTCTGCCGAGGCGATCGCGATGCTGTCCGGCTCAGATTGCATTCCCCTCACTCCTGTTTCGAACGCGACCGGCTGTGCGGGGCAAGCCGAGATCCCCGCGATCGCATGTTGCATCGGTCGAGCCGGCGTTCTCGGCCGATCAGAACATCCGCTCTATGTCAGGTTTTTTCAGTATTTGTGACGGTCGCGGGCGGCCTTGGCGTCAAGGCTGGTCGGAGTAGCCCATTGAGGCCGCAAGCCCGCTGCGATCAGAATCTCGCCGCCACGGTCAGCCGCACCGCGAGGGGCTCGGCCGGATGGACGTGGCGATCAGCAACGCCCTCGATGGGCTCTCCCGGCAGTCGCGACAGATAATAATATTCGATCTGGTTGGTCTGGGCGTTGAAGAGGTTGAGCACGTCGAGCTGCACCCGCAGGCCATTGTCGAACTTGTACCCGGCGCGCGCATTGAAGATCAGCGACGACCGCGAGCGGACGCTGTCGTCTTCAATGAGAGGACGCGGACCGAAATAGCGCGCCTTCAGCGCGCCGAACCAGCCGGTGTCGCCGCCCAGCGTGATCGCGCTGCTGGCAACCCACGCCGGCGCGCCGGGAATGCGGGCCCCGGCAGGGTCGAAATCGGTGAAGCGCGCGTGGGTCTGGGCGACGTCGAGATCGACCGTCATCCACGGCAGCGGCTTGTACTGGTTCGTCCACTCCACGCCGACACGGCGGCTGGGCCGGCTCGGCTCCGTCGTGCCCGCGTCCCCGACGAACAACAGCTCCGAGTCGAAGTCGAGCACGAATATTGCCAGCGAGCTGGTGAGCCCCTCGATCGGCCTGGTGCGGATGCCGAGCTCGGCGCCGCGAGAGCGCACAAGCAGCGGCACGCGGTCAAGCGGGGTTACCTTGTCATTGGGATCGACCGTGATCGTTGCGCCGCGGATATCGTTACTGTGCAGGCCGTAGCCGGCATTGCCGTAGAACTCGGTCTTGTACCAGGGACCGAGCACGATCCCGGCCTTCGGGCTCGCCATCGACGCCTGGGCATTGCCTGAATTCTCCGGCGCATCGCTGAAGACGTGTCCGGCGAAAAAATCTTCGCGTATCCCGACAGTGGTATGCAGCCAGTCGTTCCAGTGCGTGGTCGTATCGGTCCAGAGGCCGATATTGCCCTCCTGCACGCGGTCATCGCGGACGGTCGAGAGCCATGCGCGCTGCTCCGTCTTGAACAGCCCGACATGGATATCGTCATAGCGGCTCTGCACGCCGGCGCGGGTTTGCGATTCAAGGCCGGCGAAGCGCCAGTCGAACGTGTGCCGCGCGTCGAAGCCGCCGAGGGTGCGACCGTCGAGCTGGCTGAACTGATCGCCGTTGACGGGGTTATCGAGAAAATAGGTGAAGTTGTTGAAGAGCCGCAGGTCGGAGCGCACGACATAGGCGCTGACATTGGTCTGTCCGTAGGAGCTTGACTGTGCCCAGTTGCCCGACAGGCTGAAACGGCTGGAGGTGCCGCCATCGCTCGGATCGAGCGAGCCGAGGCGGGTGATCAAGCCCTGGTCGATCGCGCGCTGCGGGACCTGGTCAGTCGAGTTCCAGCCGTTGGAATAAGCCATCGCCGTCAGCGTCAGGCCGTCGGTCGCGGTTCCCTGGCTGTAGCGCAGGACGCCGTTGAGCTTGCGGACATCGTCCGGCACGTCCCATGGCCCATCATATTTGACCGCCTCGACCGCCGCCAGCAGCGTGCCACTGCCAACCGGGTTCGATCCCGCGGCCAACGCGCGGCGATAGCCGAAGCTGCCAAAGGTCATCTCCGCGATGTTGTTCGGCAGCTTGTTGACGTAGCTGATCGCCAGGGCGCCAGCGGACGCGAAGTCGCCTTGATCGGCGAAATACGGCCCCTTGCGGACGTCGACAAACTGGATCAGCTCGGGGATCAGGAAATTGATGTCGGCGTAGCCTTGCCCATGCCCATGGGTCGGCATGTTGACGGGCATCCCGTCGACCTTGATCGCAAGATCAGTGCCGTGATCGAGATTGAAGCCGCGCAGGAAATACTGATTGGCTTTGCCCTCGCCGGAGTGCTGCGTCACGATCAGGCCCGGCACCACTTCCAGCGCCTCACCGGGCCGCGAGAACGGGACCGCGTTCACTTCCGCGCCGCTGATGCGGACTGCGCTGGCGGCGGTCGGCTGCAACGCGGGCGACGCGGTGGCCGCGGCACCGGTCGCACCACTGCCCCCGGTCGGACTGTCCGTGCGAGCGGCGGTCTGGTTGCGCGAATTCCCGCTTTTCGGCGGTCGTTTGCGGGCGTGCCGTTTGGGATGCTGATCGTCCGGCGCCGCAACGGCGATCGGCGGAAGCTCGCCAGGCGCGCCCGCGCCGCGCTCGTGAGCCGCTGCCGGAAGTGCGCACAGGGTGGATGATGCGACGGCGGAAATCACCCGCAACACGACCCCGCGCACCACCACGTCTCCACTCGACAACCAGTTTCAGCAAACCACCCTATAACGGGCGAGTATGACGATCCAGCAACAATATCATACTCGCGCCCGACGGGCCGTCGAGAGGCTGCGGAGTGCCGGATCGCAATAGGCCGTGGAAACATCAAAGGGGTGGCCGTCGCTTCGCACAGATGTCACACGGCGGGCCGATAAGCCTTACTCTCCTTGGCGCTGTGCTCGCCGAGCCCCGCTTGCCGCGAATGCAGGCTGCCGGCTTTTCCCGACCGCGAGTCCTGCGTTGCTGTGAACTAACCGATGACGAGGGACATGAGAGGGCAGCACAAGGGGACGCGGCAGATATTGGCGCGGTCTGCGCTCGTGATGGCGCTTCTGCTCGACGTTTCCGCCTCGGCGCTTCCTGCGGATTTCTCGGACATTGATGTCCCAGGCTTCACCGAATCGGCGTCCAGCCGTCCATTTTCGGAGTCTCCCGCGACGTTGGCTCCGGCGGATCGGGCGCCATCGCGCTCTCCCGTCAAGCGCGAGGCGATGCGCGGCAATCCGCTCTGGGCAGTCCCGCTTGCGGCACTGTCGGACACGAACGAAAGGCCGATCTTCTCGGCCTCGCGGCGGCCGTCGCCGCCACCAGTGCTTTCGGTGCCAGCGTTGAAAGCCTCGTCAATGCCGCCGAGCCCGCCGCCGGTAGAGCTGCGGCTCGTGTTGGTCGGGACCGTTGTCGGCAGCGATCAGAGTGTTGGAATTTTTGTCGACGAGACAAGCAAGGCTACGGTGCGCCTGAAGCTCGACGAAGATTATCAAGGCTGGAGACTCGGCTCTGTAAATCACCGCGAGGTGACGATGGTGCGTGATGAGCGGACCGAGACGCTGACATTCCCGAAAGCAGGCGGAGTCACGTCCGCGACAGGAACGGCGGTTGCGGAAAGTGCGGTGAAGCGAGGCAGCTCACACACGGCTCAGTACGACTAAGTGAGCCAACGCCATTGAGGGCGCCTCGTGTAATCACGGGCACCCGATCAGGACGACATTACGTCATTTCCGAGATGCCCTGCTTGCGGCCTCATGAAGACCGGGATCGCCAACAACCGAAACCGTCAGAGCTTAAGGGGTGGGGCAGCTCGCTATCGATGACGCTCGCAGCGGCCAGCCGTTGCGAAAGAAAATCGGCTCGGCGGCGGTCGGGCGGCCCCAGTCGGCGTAGGGAAGCTGGGTGCCATCATGGGCGATGATCGACACCGCCAGGTTCGTCCTCTGCAGGGACTGCGGTGGAATTTCCACCTGCTCGCCGGTTGCAGAGGTGAAGCGAACTGCCAGCGAAAGCCCGTACACGATCGTCGTTGCGACGAGTCTCCGTCGCGGTGGAATTGCAAAGCGGCTGACGAAGGTCTTCGAGGTCATCGTTCGTCTCTGTCTGTTGGGAGCGCTGGGGACCTTGATGATCTACCGGATCGGAGTTGCAACTGCGCCAGCGCGATTGCGGTACCTGCAGAGCGATTGCTGCTACCGCATGCGCCGTCGCCAATCGCTCGGCGTTTCGCCGGTCAGTTTCTTGAACGCCGCGGCGAACGCGTTTTGTGAGGCGTAGCCAAGCTGTGCGGCCACCGACACGATCGGCGCATCGGTATCGCGCAGCATGTTCATGGCCTGATCGAGCCGCTGCCGGCGCAGCCAGGCATGGGGCGAAAGCCCGGTACTCTCCTTAAAGGCGCGGCAGAAGTGGAAGCGCGAGAGCCCGGCATCCGATGCGAGCGCCGTGAGCGACACGTCAGCATCGCTGTCCGAGCGCAGGCGTTCGATCGCGCGTCGCAGAACATGCGCGGACAGGCCGCCCATGATCGGCTCCAACGTCGATGGCACGCCGGTGTGCTCGGCCAGGATTCGTGTGGCCAGGACATCCGTCAGTTGTTGCCTGAACAGGAGATCCAGCGCCGCATTGCCTTCCAGCACATCCGCTGCACTCATCAGCAGCCCGGATACGACAGGGTCGGGATGACCCGTTCGTTCGAGGAGATCGCCGAGGGCGGGCGCGTTGGCTTCGCGCACGACGCGTTCGAGCGCCGTATGCGGAAGGTAGAGTTGGATGACGTCGACGAAGCCGGGGATATCCCATCTTGCGCTTGAGCCGGCCGGAATGATCGTCACGACCCCGGCGCGGGCCGTTCCGATCGCGACCGATTTCCCGGAGCGGCGCTCCAGGCGCTGAACGCCTGTGGGGTAGGTCATGATGACGTGGTCCGTCATGGGTTCGACAACGTCATGCAGCGCGCCGTGCTTCCAATGCGCGATGGCGCCGCTGGAAGGGTCCGAAGCCATTTGGAGCGGGGCGGTCTTGAGGACGCGCGCCATCTCCACGTCGGCACGGCGCCGCTCGGTGACCCCCGTATCGCGATGTCGCGCGTTGGGATCGACGAGCAAGGCCGCCAAAGGCTCGTGCTGGATTGGATCGTCCATCGGGCTGTTCTCGTGGTCGAAAGGCATTTCGTTGATTCCAGGGAGATCCCTGCTAGCGCACGCGCCGCCGCCAATCGCTCGGCGTGTCCCCGGTCGATCGCTTGAACGCCGCAGCGAAGGCCGTCTGGGAGGCATAGCCAAGCTCCATCGCCACCGACACGACCGACGCGTCGGTGTCGCGCAGCATGTTCATTGCCTGCTCGAGCCGGTGTTGCCGCAACCAGGCGAGGGGCGAAAGCCCGGTGCTCTCCTTGAAGGCGCGGCAGAAGTGGAAGCGCGACAGGCCCGCATCCGAGGCGAGGGCATCGAGGGAGACGTCCGCATCGCTGTCCGAGCGCAAGCGTTCGATGGCGCGAAGCAGGACCTTCGGTGAAAGCCCGCCCGTTGTCGGCTGGAACGCCGTTGGCGAGCTGGTATGCGCGGCCAGGAGGCGCGTGGCCAGGAGATCGGTCAGCTGATGCCTGAACAGCGCGTCGAGGGCCCGATTGCCCTCCAGCACGCCGGCCGCGCTCAGGAGCAATCGGGACGTGATGGGATCGGGATGCGCAGTTCGCTCCAGGAGATCGGCCGGGTTGCGGGTCCCGGCCTCGTCGGCAACGCGCCTCAACGTGGCGCGGGGAAGATAGAGCTGGACGACGTCAACAGGCTTCGGAATGTCCCACCGGGAGCTCGAGCCCTCCGGGATAATGATCACGACCCCGGGACGAAACGTTCCCTTGACGACCGAGCTTCCCGACCGCCGCTCCATGCGCTGCACCGCGCCGTTGTAGGCCATGATGACATGGTGGCTCATTGGCTCGACGACGTCGTGCAGCGGCTCATGTTGCCAGTGGGCGATCCCGGCGCCGGAGGCGTCCAATGCCATGTGAAGTGGCGCGGTGTGGAGGACGCGCGTCATCTCCACGTCGGCAGCGCGCCGGTCGGCGGACGGCACGTCGTTCTCGCGCGTCCCGGGTTCGACCGGAAGGGCGTCCAGGGTGTCGGCCATCGGCGTGCTCATGAATTGTGCTCGTGTTGGGGAGGTCTTGCGTTCAATTCCCGCCGGGGATTCGTTGGCCGGTGGACGGAGCGGTGACCTCCACCGTGTTCGTGACGATGATGGCAAACAGAGCTCGGTATCGTGCGGCGGATGTGGTCTCGCCGTTGGTCACGATGGCCGCAAGCGGCTGGTTGATTTCATGCGCAATCGACGTCGCGAGTTCTGCCCCCCGGTCTGTGACCCGGGGTTTTACGGTTCTTAAGGTTGCGTCGTACCGCCGTCTTTCCCAAAACAGGTGTGCTTTGTCCGATTCTGCTCCAAGGCCCGCACCCGCATGTGATGAGGCGCGCCGCACGGCGAATCGGAAGGCGGCACCTGACTTGGGGCAGGGGCTCGCGGGCCCAGGCGCGCAAGCAGCTTGCGAGAATCCTCGTGCACGCGGGTTTCGATGCCGCGTCTGCCTGAACGGGCGTCGGACAAAACGCCTGTTGGGATTTCACAAACGCACGATGGAAGCGGGCCCGAGCCCGGTTGTGGCGAGGCTAAAAAGGGGCCGGATCACATTGAAACTGCTTCGAAAATTGTTTGGTCGAGGATTGATCGCGTTCGATTGGCGCAGATGCCAATTCCGTGAGCTGGTCTGGACCGTCGCTTGCCGATCTCCAATAATGAATTCGACCTAATGGGCCGATAGTTTGCCCCGCTTCAGCTCCACGAATAGAGCCGATCGATATGGCGCATGCCGGCACCTTCGGACAGCGGATAGGGCGGCAGTTGCACCTGAGAGATGCTCCGCCCTCGCTGGTCACGCGTTCACTGCGCGGCATCGAGCTGTCGGTCACCGAGACCCAGGATGACAACCCCGTGCCAGGCCGTTCCGGCTCGGTGGCCGATGAGGCTTATATCGTCAGCCTGAAGCTTCACAACTACCCGGACTGCGAACTCTGGGATCACGGCAAGTGCGTCATGAAGGCGGATGTCCGCGCCGGCACGACGTATCTATACGACCTCAGGAGCGATCCGGGCTTTATCATCGACAAGCCGTTTCATTCCCTCCAGTTTTATCTTCCGCGTTCGGCGCTTGCCGGTATCGCCCGGGAATTACGTGCACCGCGTGTTGGCGACCTCGCCTGTCAGTTCGGTTACGGCCATGACGACAAGATCATGCGTCATGTTGGAGCATCTCTGTTGGAAGCACTGAGCTGTCCGTCCGAAGCCAACCAGCTTTTCATCGATCACATGATGCTCGCGTTCACCGCGCACATCGCCGGGGCCTATGGTGGGCTACAGAGCAGTGCCGGACCGGCGCGCGGCGGTCTCGCCCCGTGGCAGGTGAAGCGAGCCTGTGAAAGGCTCGACGCGAATCTCGGCAGGACGCTTTCATTGCAACAGATCGCGGCTGAGTTTGATCTCTCGGTCAGCTATTTTTCACGCGCATTTCGCATCTCGACCGGCCTGCCGCCGCACCAATGGCTGCTGCGGCAGCGCGTGAAGACGGCCAAGCAGTTGATGGCAGTGCGCGACTTGCCGCTGTCTGAAATCGCGATCTCGGCCGGGTTCGCCAATCAAAGCCATTTGACGAGGGTATTTTCGGCCTTGGTCGGCATGAGCCCGGCGGCATGGCGCCGTGAATCGCTAGGCTTCTCCGAAGAGGATATATGACGATCCGCGCTGCTCGCGGGAGGGTTGCTTCGTGAAGCTTACGATGGTCGCGGCCTTCGTTGATGATAACACTCTTCTGGCCAACTCCACTCAAGGGGACGGTGCACATGAAGTCGACGGGTTTCTACGGTCAGGCTGTGACCCAATACTTGCATCTGGAGCATCAACCGTCCTCGTTGATCACGCGTTCACTGCGCAATGCCGAGATCGCGGTTACTGAGGTCCTGGACGATACCCCGGTGGAAGGCCCCTCCGGCGAGATGGATCTTCAGGATGCCTATGTTGTCGGCCTGAAACTTTACGATTACCCCAACGCCGAGCGCTGGGAGCGCGGCAAGCCTGCCGCCAAGACCGATATTCGTGCGGGCGCAACACACCTGTACGACATGAAGAAAAATCCGCGATTCATCATCAACCAGCCGTTACATTTCCTTAATTTCTATCTTCCGCGCTCGGCGCTCGACGGTATCGCTGAGCAGGCCGGCGCACCGCGCGTGGGTGAGCTCCCCTCCCAGCTCGGCGGCGGCCATGACGACGCAGTCGTCCGTCATATCGGTGGAGCGCTCCTGCCAGCGCTGCGTCGGCCGGCGGAGACCAACCATCTCTTCATCGATCACATGATGCTCGCATTTACCACGCACATCGCGCAGACCTATGGTGGACTGAGGTGGGGCGTCAGAGTGCCCAGGGGCGGTCTCGCCCCGTGGCAGGTGAAGCGCGCCTGCGAAAGGCTCGACTCCGACCTCGGCGGGACGCTTTCGCTGCAGCAGGTCGCGGCCGAGTTCGGTCTCTCGGTCAGTTATTTTTCGCGCGCATTTCGCGCCTCCACCGGCCTGCCGCCGCACCAATGGCTGCTGCGGCAGCGCGTCAAGGCGGCCCAGCAATTGATGACCGTGCACGATCTGTCACTGGCCGAGATCGCACTGTCGGCCGGGTTTGCCAATCAAAGCCACTTTACGCGGGTGTTCTCGGCAGCAGTCGGCGTGAGCCCGGCGGCATGGCGACGTGAATTGTCGGGCGTCAGTGAGAACGAGACGTGATTCCGGCGATGCCGGCTGGTCAACGACGCTTCGCCAGCGAGATGGCATAGGCGCCACTGCGCGCGGCGAAGATCTCGTCGGGCGGATGGGCCATGCCTTCGGCGAGATTTGCCGGATCGAAGATACCGGCGTCGCATGTTTCGTCTGGTTCGAGGCCGGTGATCACGATCGTTCCCAGCCGAACTTGTTCGCGATTATCCTCGTCGGGCCATCGGACGGTCACGTCCATGGTGGGATCGCCGGGACGATCGAGCAGCGCCATCACGCTGAAGCGGACGTCGCCGCTGGTGACCCGATGTTCGAGATCATCGTGCAGGAAGTTGGCGGACTTCGCCGCGGCTTCGCTTTCCGTCGGCGTGACCTCTGCGCCGACGGGGGCGATCTTGAACTTGATGAACCGTGTTTCGCCCGTCGAATTCGTGGCGGGAAATGAATGCACGCCCCAGTAGGTCGTGCCGGCAAAACTCGGGGGCAGGGGGTGCGCGGCGATGTAACTGGCCTGACGCAGCGTTTCGGGGTTGGCGACGGAGAATGCCTTGACCCTCTCCATGTCCTGACCGCCGTCTGGTCCCGGAATGCGCGCCTTGAGGAAAGCCAGCATCTGGTCGAGCGTCCTCGCAAAATGCACGGGAGCGCTTTGCGCGAGAATGTCCGAGCGGTGGCGGCTGTCCCCGAGCTTGAAGCTCAAGCCGCGCAGCACGAGCTTGTCGCCACCCGCGACTTTGGGATTGCCGCTGCCGACCGAGAAGCGCGCCAGCACGCGCGATGGTCTCGTGAAGCTCCGGGATCTCGTAATTTCCTCCGCCCGATCCGACGGGACATAGGTGCCGCGGACGCAACTGCCCCTGGCAAAGCTGGCGCGGGTCTTTGGCGGATCACCGGCCACCGCTCTCAGGGCGTCGACGATCGCCGCGAGCGTTGCGGACGGAAATCGGGACGTTGGGGGCTCCTGGATCGACACCGCAACGATCTAGCGGATCTGCCACCTCGTTACCCCAGAGCGATTGCTGCGATTACAGAGCGATTGCTGCTGGCGCGGCCGCCGCAATCGCTCGGCGCCGCTGCCGGCGGCTCAGGGATACGCGACACAGGTTCCTTCTCGCTGAGCAATGCCCACAACGAAACTGCAATCAATTGGGCGAGACGACCGTGAACAGGGCGGGGCTGTAATCGTTCAGGTTTTTCAATCGATTACGTGGCGGCGTGTGCGCGACGCGTGAGCCGGGAGATCAAGAGAAATTTGTTGTCGGCAAGCGCGGGCGGACGTTCCCTGGTGTGATGGCGGCGTTTGAAAAGAGGCGGATCGGAGGCAGCGAACCGAGGCGATCGCTGGTCAGTTCGAGAACCTGCACGAGTGCCGACGGTGACGGCTAAGGTATTCGTTCAATGTGAGCGCGGATCGCCTGTCGCTCGGAATCGATCCAGCCATGCTCGCGGGCCTTGGCCACCATCTCCGCATATTGCCGATCCCAACTTGCATCATCGGGGTGGCCCGCCAGGGTCGGGACCAGATCGATCGAGACGAGCCCATCACGATCATCGAGAAGCGTGATGCCGTTCCAGCTCTGGGTACCCGTGTGGACACCGGCGTGCAGCACCAGCTTGAACCTGCGGAAGTCGTTCGGTTCGGTCAGTCGGACGACACCGCCGTCCAGGCATTCGATGATCACAATGGCGCTCCTTCCTGCACTTTCGGCCGGCCTGGTGTTGATGCCAGGATTGGCACCAAGGGGCGACTATGCTTGCGGCAGCGCGCGCAGCGCCCCCTGGAAATTGACCAGGGGATCGCCGTTGCCGCCGCGGGTGGCCACGATCCTGCCGATGAAGAGACCGTGCGTGCCGACCATCTGGTGATGGTGCAGTACGCACTCCAATCCGCCGATCGCCGGTTCGAGCAAGGGCACGTCGAGCACGCCTTGCTCCCATGGGGCCGTCGCGAACCGGTCGATGCCCTTCGCACCGCCGGCGAAGCGCAGGGCCAGATCCTCCTGACCCCGGCCGAGCAGGCTGACCCCGAAGCGGCCATTGGCGAGGATCGCCGCATGCGTTTCGGAGCTTGAATTGACTCCGACGAGCAGACAGGGCGGCTCCATGCACAGCGAGGTGACGGAGCTGACCGTCAGCCCGCGCCGTGTGGTCTCCGATCCCGTCGTCACGATCGCGACGCCGCTCGCGAGGTTGCGCATGGCCAGCCGAAACTCCGCGGCTTCGACCGACCGGACATCGGTCATTTGAGACATCTGGCATCCCATGACGTACCTCCTGACCTCGCTCCCCGCCGGTTGCGCTTACGCCGAAACCGCTTCGCCCGCGACCTTGCCGCGTCCGGATTTCAGCTCCTTCCGGATCGCAGGAATGATCTTGCTGCCCCATAGCTCGATTTGCCGCAGCATCGTGCGTTGATCGAAATCGCCGAGCTGGGTCTGAAGCGCGATGTGGGTCGGCTTGAGAATGCTGATCTCTTCCAGCATGCGGTCGATCACCTGGTTGACGCTGCCGACGGGCAGGTTGTTTCGCATCGTCTCCAGGCTCATGTCGTTCGGGCCGGCTTCTTCCTTGATCAGATAGCCGTCGTCGCTCTGCGCGCGCCGGAACTTCAGGCTTTCGGAGAGCCGGCGCTGGAAGCGGGCATTGTCGAGATACGACTGGATCTCGCTGTCGTTGTCGCTGGCATAGGCGCAGCGCAGGAAGCCGAAGTGTGTGTCATCGATGGAGCGGCCTTCCTTGGCTGCGATTCCCTCGAGGCGTTCACGGAGGGCCTTGATGGCGTCGAGCCCGTTCAGCAACGCAGTAACGAACAAATTGTGGTTGTCGCGAATGGCGCGGCCAAGCGTCTCGCCGTGGCCCGACGTGACCCAGATCGGTGGTGTCGGCGTCTGCACGGTGCGCACGGCGATGGCGGTCGGCGGCATTTTCAGGTGCTCGCCGGAATAGGAGAAGATGCGCTCGCGCATGCCGGCCCGGAGCACGTCGTAGAATTCGGCGAACAATGCATGCGAATGGTCGAGGTCGACGCCGAAACGGTCGAATTCGAACTTCTGGTAGCCCGAGCCGATGCCGAGATCGAGGCGGCCGTTCGAGACCGTGTCGGCGAAGCCGATCTCGCCGAGCAGTCGCGCCGGATTGTATAGCGGCAGCACGCAGACGGCGGTGCCGAGGCGGATCCGCCTGGTCAGGCCGGCGCAATGCGCCACCATCATCAGCGGCGAAGGGCACAGGCTGTAATTGTTGAAATGGTGCTCGGCGTACCAGGCCGTATCGAAGCCGGCGTGCTCGGCAGCGACCGTCTGCTCGACGGCGTTGTTGATGACCTGCTGCGAGGTTTGATGATAGCCGCGCTGCTGCGCCAGAATGAATACGCCGAATTCCATCGGTTGCGTCCTCCACTGCATCGCGGTCGCTCTTGCGATCCGCCGGTCGCTCTTGCGACGCGTTATCAGCAAGCTAGGGCCTTGAGCTTTTTCGAACAATTGGCGTAATCTGAGCATGTCCTTTGCAAAATCTGAAAAGATCGATGAATCGCCTCCAAGCCATGGAATTGTTCGTCAGCGCCGTCCGCGAGGGCAGTTTTTCGGCGGCCGGGCGCCGCGTCGGGCTCTCGCCGGCGTCGGTGTCGCGCTATGTCGGCGAGCTCGAAGCGCAGCTCGGCGTGCAGCTTTTGAACCGCAGCACGCGCCATCTCGGCTTGACCGACGCCGGCAAGATCTTCTTCCAGCGGACCGAGCAGGTGCTGCACGGTATCGAGGATGCCGAAGCCGCCGCGCTGGCGCTCCAGACCGCGCCGCGCGGAACGCTGCGCGTGCATTCCCGCACGTTGTTCGGCATCAAGGTGCTCTCGCCCCTGATGCCGGGCTTTCAGAAGCTCTATCCGGAGCTGAAGGTGGAGCTGCGCTTGTCCGAGCGGCACGCCCAGCTCCGCGAGGACGAGTTCGACGTCGATTTCCAAATCCAGGCGCCGAAGGATCCCGGCCTGATGCAGCGAAGGCTGCTGCGGAGCGAACGAATCCTCGTTGCGTCGCCGGACTATGTCGGCCGGATGCCGAAGCTGCGCGAGCCCGAGGATATCACCCGCCACAACTGCCTGACCTATTGGATGGGACCGGACGACGTGGTCTGGAAGTTCATGCGCAGGAACAGGCTGCGCGAGATCGTGGTGCCGTCGTCCCTCAGCAGCAACAACGGTGTTGTGCTGTGCGACCTTGCCGTCGCCGGGCACGGCATCGCGCTGCTCGATGACTACACGGTGGCGGAGGAATTGAAGAGCAGGCGCCTCGTCCGCCTGCTGCCCGGATTCCGGGTGACGAATTCCACCTTCGACGAAGGGATCTACGCGGCCTTTCTTCAGAGCAGTTATCTGCCGGAGAAGATCAGGGTCTTCGTGGACTACATGGCAGAGAACGTGCCCAAGCAGATCAAGAGATCGGCGAGCTAAGCGAGGAGGCTGGTCAGCCCGAGCCAAACCTGCACGCCGGCAGTCCGCGAACGCCGAGGCCTTCGACGCCGAACAGGCCGCCGGCATCGGGGTGATCATCGCCGAGCGCGTGACTGCGCGAGATCGACGTGACGTAGAGGACATCGAGACCGGGCCCGCCGAAGCTCACGCTGGTCGGATGACGGACCGGCATGTCGATCGTCCGCACGATCGTCCCGTCAGGGGCGAACCGGGCGATCTTGCCGATGCGCACGAGGACGGACCAGAGATAGCCGTCCGAATCGATCGTCGCACCGTCGCAACCGGAGCCTTGCGGTTCCGTGTTGACGAAGACGCGCTTGTTCGCGAGCGGGCCCTCCGGGCTGTAGTCATAGGCCCAGATGATTCGTCTCGCGCTGTCGGCGATATAGAATGTTCGCTCGTCCGGGCTGAAGCACGGTCCGTTGCTGACGGCAAGGTCGGTCTCCAGCAGTTCCAGCGCGCCGGATGCGTCCACCCGATAGAGCCCGCCGAGCGGCGCCTCGTCTGCGGCGCGGTCGCCGTGCATCGTGCCGGCCAGGAAACGTCCGCGGGAATCGGCCTTGCCGTCGTTCAGCCGCACCTTCGGGTGGTCGAGCCCGATCGATGGGCCCTCCGTCAGCGTTCGAGTGTCGAAATCGTAGGCTGCAAATCCGTTGCGCAGGGCGAGCACCGCACCGCCGTCGCCCCGCAAGGCGAGCGAGCCGATCGGCGCGGGCACGCTGAACTGTTCGACAGAACCGGTGAGGGGATCGAGCGCGTGGATCAACCCGGCCAGCGCGTCGATCCAGTAAAGGCGCTGCCGGCGCTCGTCCCACACCGGGCTCTCGCCAAGCTGGTCCCTGGTCGCGCCCACGCGCCTGATCCGGACCGCACTCATCGGTGTTCGCACCGGGATCGCCGGGCTTGACCGATCGGTCGGTGAAAACCTAGTTTCATTCTAAAGACCCTCGGATTGCCGCTGGGCTGACGGATGGATTGCGGAGTTCATGACTGAACTGTCAACGATGAGAGATGGCGTTGCGAACCAGGCCGAGGCCTCGGATCGCGTGCTTCAGATCCTTGCCGAGGCCGGCCGGCTGTTTGCCAGCAAGGGTTTCGAGGGAACCTCGATGCGCGACATCGCGCTCGCCTGCGGTATCTCCAAATCGCTGCTCTATCATCATTTCTCCAACAAGGACGAGATCTACGCGCGTGTGGCGGTCGGCTCCACGCTCGAGCTCTATCTGTTCGTGCGCGACCGTATTCCCGACGGGCCGCCGTCGCAGAAGATCCGCGCGTTCATGGTGGCCACCGCGGAATATTTCCGGCGCTATCGTTGGGCCTGGATCGCCTCCACGACGGCCTTCTGGAACGACCCCGATCGTACCAGGCACAAGGAGCGGCTGACGCGCCGCGACCGTTTCGAGAATTTTTTGCGCGGCCTGATCCAGGAAGCGATCGATGCCGGCGAGATCCGCAAGGTCGACGTTCCCATGACCGGACGGTTGATCCTCTCCTCGCTCAACTGGATGCATCGCTGGTACAATCCCAACAAGTCGGCGACGCCCGAGCAGATCGCGGACGTCTTCTTCGATATGATTTTCAACGGCTTGCGAAGTGGCGAACTGGTCGAGCTTCCGGGGGCCGAGCCGCCCCGGGCCGGCCGGCGCAAGTCGCGCTGACCGGGCGGCGGCGGTCGCGCCTCATTCCAGCGCGATGTTCTGCGCCTTGATCACCGGCCCCCAGAGCGCCGCGTCCTTCGCCAGTTGCGCGTCGAGCCGTTCCGGTGCGCCGGTATCGACCATCAGGCCGTCGGTCTCGAGCTGCTTTGCGATCTCGGGTTTCTGCATCGCCGCGTTGGCTGCCGCGTTCAGCCGCGCAATGACGTCGCGAGGCGTGCCCGCGGGCGCGTGCAGGGCGGTCCAGAACGAGGCCGTGAGGTTGGGATAGCCGGATTCGGCCAGTGTCGGAATCTCGGGAAAGCTCGCCATGCGCTTCTCCGAGGAGACTGCGAGAATGCGAAGCTGACCGCCGCGCGCGTGCTCGATGACGGCGGCGGGCGTCGCGAAATTGAGATCGCATTCGCCGGATAGCGTCTCCATGATGGAGGCCGGATTGTTGCGATAGGCGACCTCGGTGACAGCAAATCCCATCGACTTGCCCATCATGATCCCGAACAGATGCGTCACGCTGCCCGGACCGAGCGTGGCGTAGAACAGCGGCTTGTCGCGTCCCTTGGCGTAGGCGACGAAGCTCTTCACGTCGGCGGCGGGCGTGCGCGCGTTCACGGTCAGCGACAGCGGCCCGTTGCAGAGCATCGCAACGGAGGCGAAGTCCTCGAGCTTGTAGGGCAGGTTCTTGCGCAGCAGCACGTTCAGCGAAATCGGCCCGGTGCCGCCCGCCAGCAGGACCGATCCGTCCTTCGGCGCGCGCGCCACATATTGCGATCCGACAATGCCGTTGGCGCCCGGCTTGTTGTCGACCAGGACAGGCTGGTCGAGCGTTTCCGCCATCGCCTTCGCAATCGAGCGCATCAGGCTGTCGATCGAGCCGCCGGGCGCATAGGGCACGATGATGAAGATCTGCGACGAGCGCGCCGCCCTCACGATGGCGGGCGCACTGAGCGGCGCAGCGAGAGCGCCGGCGATCAGGGTGGTCGCCTGGCGTCGGCTAATCCTGGGCATGGGAGTCCTCCTCAAGGTCGTTCTTGCTTATCTTGAATCTATCGACTGACCGATCGGTCGGTCAATAGGACATCGACAGGATATTGCAAGTCATCGTGGTTGGTGTTATCAGCACAAAAAGCTGACCGATCGGTCAGGCGCAACAATGCGACCACAAGCAAGACGAACAGAAGCCCAGGAGGAAGCCCATGTCAGGAGATATCGTCACCCTCGAAGTGTCCGACAACATCGCGCTGGTGACGCTGAACCGTCCTCCGGTGAATGCGCTCGATCGCGCCATGCGCGACCGCATCGTCAGCGTGTTTGACGAGATTTCCGAGCGCGCCGACGTCAGGGTCGCGATCCTGACCGGAGCGGGAAAGGTGTTTTGCAGCGGCGCGGATCTGAAGGACCGGCCGGACCCGACCAAGATCGGCGCGTTCCATAGCCATAACCGGATCACGCGCGAGACCGGCAACTGCATCCGTGAATGTTCGAAGCCGGTCATCGCGGCGATCAACGGCGTGGCGCTGGGCGCCGGCGTCGGCCTGATGGCTTCCTGCGACATTTTCTACGCCTGCGAGGACGCGGTATTCGGTATGCCCGAGATCAACGTCGGTCTCGCCGGCGGCGCGGCCATGCTGAACACGCTGTTCGGTCGCTCGCTGATGCGCCGGATGTTCTTCACCGGCTATCGCGTGCCGGCCGCCGAGCTGTACCGCCTCGGCATCATCGAGGCCTGCACCACCAAGGAGAACCTGATCCCCGAAGCGATGAAGATCGCGCGCGAGATCGCCTCGAAGAGCCCGATCGCGATGGAATATGCCAAGAACGCGGCGAACATGGTCGAGCTGATGCCGCCGCGCGACGCCTACCGTTTCGAGCAGAACATCACCATGGCGCTGTCCAAGACCGAGGACGCCAAGGAAGCGCGGATGGCGTTCCTGGAGAAGCGCGCGCCGGTGTTCAAGGGGCGCTGAGATGCGGCCGGGAGAAGGTCTCGACGCGCTGATGTCGCCGCGGTCGATCGCGATCATCGGCGCCTCGCAGGAGGCGACCAAGATCGGCGGCCGGCCGGTCGACCTGTTGCGTCGTCACGGCTATGCAGGTCGGATCTATCCGGTCAATCCGAAGGCTGCGACGGTGCAGGGGCTTCAGGCCTATGCTTCCGTCGTCGATCTGCCGGAGGCGCCGGATCTCGCCATCATCGCGGTCGACGCGGAGCGCGCGGGCGAGGCCGTGGAGCAGTGCGCGGCCCGCGGAGTCCGCAGCGTCGTCGTGTTCTCCTCCGGCTTTGCCGAGCTCGGCGAGCAGGGCCGCGCCATGCAGGAGCGGCTGCGCCTTGCCGCGCGCAACAGCGGCATGCGCCTTCTGGGGCCAAACTGTCTCGGCGCGGTCAGCGTCGCCGAGAAGAGCATCGCGACGTTCTCGATCGTGTTGGAGCACGGCATGCCGGCCGCCGGCGCGCTCGGCATCGTGTCGCAGAGCGGCAATCTCGGCAGCTACACCATGCGCCTCGCCAGCGAGCGGGGCGTCGGCGTCAGCCGCTTCATCACCACGGGCAACGAGTGCGACATCGACATCGCCGATGGCATCGCCTGGATGGCGCGCGACCCCGCCACCAAGGTGATCCTGTGCTGCCTTGAGGCGTGCCGCGACGCCGCTCGTCTGATCGCCGCGCTGGAGGAGGCCCGCGATGCGGGCAAGCCCGTCATCGCCATGAAGATCGGCACATCCGCGGCAGGCCAGGCTGCGGCCGCCTCGCACACCGGGGCGATGGCGGGATCGGACGCTGTGTTCGATGCGCTGTTTGAACGTTGCGGCGCCGTGCGTGTGCACAGCCTCGACGAGTTGATCGATCTCGGCCATGCGGCATCGATCCTGCTGCCGGATCGTCTGCCGAAAGGGCCGGGCATCGCAATCCTCACCGCATCGGGCGGCTTCGGCGTGCTGCTCGCGGACGCCGCGCAGTCGGTCGGGCTGACTTTGCCGGAGCTCGGCAAGGAGACGCAGCGCCGGATTCTGGAACTGGTGCCGTTTGCTTCGGCGCGCAATCCCGTCGATGCCACCGCGCAGATGTCGAGCCGGCCCGATCTGCTCGAGAAGATCATGTCCGCGGTCGTCGCGGACGAGAACGCCGACACGGTCATCCTGCCGCTGCCGTTCTCGCTGCACCTGCCGCGCTTGCGCTCGATCTATATGGACACGCTGCGCAACATGCGCGCGCAATTTCCCACCCGTCCGATCGTTCTGTGCGTTGACGGACCCGAGGACGCACTGACCGAGCTGCACGCGCTGGGCTTTCCGACCATCGCCAGCTTCGACGGCTGCTGTGCGACCGTTGCCGCGCTGGTGCGATTGCAGGTCGCGGCGCAGCGCCCGCAGGACAAGCCGGTGGCAGTCGCGCAGGCTTTGCCGCTTCCGACAGATGCCTTTCGCCATGAGCTTGGCGCCAAGCGCGCGCTCGCCGAGGCCGGCGTTCCGGTCCTTGTCGAGCACCTCGTGCAGGATGCGGATGCAGCGGTGCGTGCCGCGACCGAGATCGGCTATCCCGTGGTGCTGAAGATCGCTTCGCCCGATTTGCCGCACAAGACGGAGGCCGGCGGCGTGGTCGTCGGCGTTGGCTCGGAGGCGGACGTCCGGCACGCCTATGCCCAGATGCGCGATCGTGTCGCCACGAGGGCACCCAATGCCACGATCGACGGCGTGATCGTGGCGCCGATGGCCAAGGGCGTTGCCGAGCTCATCCTCGGCAGCCGCATCGATCCGGTGTTCGGGCCGGTGGTGATGGTCGGTCTCGGCGGCATCTTTGCCGAGATCCTCCAGGACTCCGCCGTGCAGATGGCGCCGGTCAGCGAGGCGCAAGCGATGGCCATGCTGCGTTCGCTCAAGGCGTTTGCCGTGCTCGACGGTGCGCGCGGCCGGCCGCGTGCCGACCTCGACGCGGCAGCCAGCGCCGTTGCGGCGCTGTCGCGCTTTGCGGCGGCGCATGCAGGCACGGTCGCGGAGATCGACGTCAACCCGCTGCTGTTGCGGGCGGCAGGCGAGGGGGCCGTGGCGCTCGACGCGCTGCTGATCCCGCACGGAGAGCGGCCGACCCGGGATCACCACTGAACCAAATGACGAGAGCCGGCAAAAGCCGGTCGAGGAAACGCAAAAAGGCAGGAGGAAACGGTGAAGATATCGACCATGACTGCGCTCGGCATGATTGCCCTGCTGCTGACGAATGCGCCGCTGTCGGCGCAGGGAATCTCCGGTGACGTCGTCAAGATCGGCATCATGAACGACCAGAACGGTCCCTATGCCGACAATTGCGGCCTCGGTTCGGTCGCCGCCGCCAAGCTCGCGGTCGCCGATTTCGGCGGAACGGTCGGCGGCAAGAAAATCGAGCTCGTGATTGCCGACGACCAGAACAAGCCCGACGTCGGCGTCGCCATCGCGCTGCGCTGGGTCGACAATGAAGGTGTCGATGCCATCGTCGGCTGCTCGGCCTCCTCGATCGCGCTGGCGGTGCAGGAGATCATGAAGAACCGCAAGAAGCCCTACATGCTGGCGGGCACGGCGGGCTCGTTCTTCACCAACGACAAGTGCTCACCGATGACCACGCAATGGGTGGTCGACACCTATGCCCAGCCGAAGGCCACGGTGAAGGCGCTGCTCGCGCAGGGGATCGACAGCTGGTTCTTCCTGACGGTCGACTACGCGTTCGGCAAGGCCTGGCAGTCGGATGCGACCAAGTTCATCGAAGCCGGCGGCGGCAAGGTGCTGGGCTCGGTGCTGCATCCGCTCAACTCGTCGGATCTTTCCTCGTTCCTGCTGACCGCCCAGGCCAGCGGCGCCAAGGCGATTGCGCTCGCCAATTCGGGTGCGGATTTCGCCAACGCGATCAAGCAGGCCCAGGAGTTCGGGTTGACCAAGACGCAACTCCTCGTTCCGCTCGGCCTCATGATCAGCCAGACCCACGGCATTGGCCTGAAGGACCTCCAGAACGTGCGGCTGACGACGCCGTTCTACTGGGACATGACGCCGGAGAGCCGGGCCTTTGCCAAGCGCTACGCCGAGGCGACGAACGGGCAACTGCTCAATGAAGGCAAGTCGGCCACCTACAGCGCCATCACGCATTATCTGAAGGCGGTGGCCGCCGCCGGCTCGGACGATGGCGATGCCGTGATGCGGCAGATGAAGAACACGCCGATCAACGATTTCGAGATGAAGAATGTCGCGATCAGGGCCGACGGCCAGGTGATGCGTCCGCTCTATGTCGCGCGGATCAAGACGCCGGCGGAATCCAAATACACCTACGACTATTACGAGATCACCGGCACGATCGCGCCCGAGGATGCGTGGCGGCCGGCGTCGGAGAGCGCCTGCGATCTTCTCAAGTCGCAGTGAATGTCGGCAGGTATGGCGAGAACAGGAAGCTGACGAATGAGTGTAGTTGAAGCGGTACTGACGCAAGCCGCGGGGGAGAACCTGACGGGCGACGCCTATCGCGATGTGATGCATCGCTGGCTGCGCGCCCATCTGCCGGCGAGTTTCCGCAGCGACAGCGCCGCATTCGCGCCGCCCACGCTCCCGCAGTCGATTGCCTGGGAGGCGGCGATGTACCACGCCGGCCTCACTGGCATCACCTGGCCGCAGGCCTATGGCGGGCACGGTCGTACTTTGCGCGAACACCTCATTGCCAATCAGGAGATCGGCCGGCTTGCGATGCCGGAGAGCGTCAACTCGATCGGCAAGGAGCTTGCCGGCCCGATCATCCTCGCTGTCGGCACTGAAGAGCAGAAGCGGCGTTTCCTGCCCGCGATCCTCGAGATGCGCAACATCTGGTGCCAGGGCTTTTCTGAGCCGGAGGCCGGCTCCGATCTTGCGGGACTTCGCACCCGCGCCACGCAAAGCGGCGACGGCTGGCGGATCAATGGCCAGAAGATCTGGACCAGCGGCGCATACCGGGCACAACGCTGTCTCGTGCTCGCCCGCACCGGGCCGCTGGAGGACCGCCATCGCGGCCTTGCCATGTTTGCGGTGCCGCTCGATGCCAAGGGCGTGCGCGTGCGCACCATCAAGTCGATCGACGGACGCGAGAGCTTTTGCGAGGTCTTCTTCGACGAGGTCGAGGTCGCGCAGGCTGATGCGATCGGCGCGCCCGACGAGGGCTGGGCTGCGGCGATCCGCGTGCTGGAGATCGAGCGGGCGACCAACCGCATGTACCGCGCCTGGCGGTTCGAGAACGAGCTGCGACATCTGATCTCGGCGTGCAAGGCTGACACGGCATTGTCGGCGATGGTTGCCGACAGGCACTACGCGGTCAGGCTCGGCGAGGTCGCCGTCGAGATCGAGGTGCTGAAGGCGCATGTCGAGACCGCCGTCGAGGCGCTCGCGAGCGGCGACAAGATCGGCGCGCGCGGCAGTCTTGCAAAGCTCTATTGGAGCGAGTCGCATCAGCGCTTTGCCGCGTTGGGCCTCGAACTGCTCTCGCAGGCTTCGCTGCCGCAGAACCCGGCGATCAAGGTGGCGCGGCGACGCTTCGAGGCCATCTACCTCCAGGCCCGCGCCGAGACGATCTACGCCGGCACGACCGAGATCCAGCTCGGCATCATCGCCGATCGCATTCTCCAGCTATCGCGAGGCAAGTGATGGTCATCCTTCGCGTTGTCTCGCCGCGAACGGCAAGGAGCCGCTGATGTCCGACGGCCGGAGCGGAGCTGCGGGCCTGCTGAAGGACCGTCTCGTCGTGGTGACAGGAGCGGGCCAGGGGATCGGCCGCGCCATCGCCCTCGGCGTCGCTGCTGCCGGGGCGAGGGTCGTCGTGACTGATCTACGGCAGGGCCGCGCCGAGTCCGCCGTGCGCGAGATAAGGGACGGAGGCAAGGAGGCGGCGGCCTATTCGCTCGACGTGACCGATGCCACGGCGTGTCGTGACGTGGCAAAGCGTGTGGACGAGGAGGTCGGTCCCGCCGACGTCATCGTCAACAATGCCGGCATCATCATCCGGGAACCGATCGACAGCCCGCGCGCCCACGAGAACTGGCGCCAGGTCTTCGACGTCAACGTCAACGGCACCTTCAACGTGGTTCACGCCTTCATTCCGGCGCTGCGCAAGACGCGCGGCTCCATTATCAACGTTGCGTCCGTCGCGGCCTTCGGCGGCATGAATGGTGCGCTCGGCTATTCTCCGTCGAAAGGCGCGGTGAGGCTGTTCACGCAGGCTCTTGCCCGCGATCTCGCGCCCGACGGCATCCGGGTGAACGCCGTTGCGCCCGGCATCATCGCGACCGAGATGAGCGAAAGCACCCGCGAGAATCCTGCGAGGCTCTCCGGTCTGATGACGCGCACCCCGATGAAGCGTGTGGGACAGCCCGACGAGATCGCGGGGCCGGTGGTCTTTCTCGCCTCGGCGATGGCGTCCTATATCAACGGCGTCATCCTGCCCGTCGACGGCGGTTATCTCGCCTAGTGAACGATTGTAGTCGCAAGGTTTTCGAAGAGGACAAGGATGAGCATGGCCGAAGGACTTCAGCCCGACGAGTTCGCGGCAACCGCGGCACGCGCAGTGACCGCCTGTGCGGGCCTTGATTTGCGCGCGCAGGCGAAAAATCTCGCCGGTGATGGCTTGCTCGGAATCGTCGCGGACGAGGAGGTGGGGGGACTGGCTCTGCCGATCGGCTTCGCGGTGCCGGTGATCGCGGCGGCGCATTCCGGATTGCTCGCCTTTCCGCTGCTGGAGACCATTCTCGTCGGCCGCCTGCTCCAGTCGTCGCTGACGCGTTTTGCCGCCGCGATCGTCTCCGGCCAGAAACTGGCAACCATCGCCTGGCAGGGCGAGGCTCTCACCGAACGGCAGGGCGGGGTGCTGGTGCTGAGCGGCTCGCTCGGGCGCGCACCCTGCGCAGCGAAGGTCGACCATATCCTGGTGCGGATGAGCGGCGGCGCTGCGGTGCTGATCCCGACCGATGCCGAAGGTGTCGTGGTGGAGGACGCGGCGGGTCTCGATCTGACGGTGCCGGAGCACAATGTGCGACTGGAGAAGGTCGAAGTTCCCATCGGCTCCATCCTGCCGCCCGGGACGTGGGCTGCGCTCAACTCGGATGCCAACGTGCTTCGGGCCGCCGCCATCCTGGGATCGGCCGAAGCATGCTTGT
The DNA here is from genome assembly GCF_024199855.1 of Bradyrhizobium sp. CCGB20. Classification (NCBI taxonomy): domain Bacteria; kingdom Pseudomonadati; phylum Pseudomonadota; class Alphaproteobacteria; order Hyphomicrobiales; family Nitrobacteraceae; genus Bradyrhizobium; species Bradyrhizobium sp. CCGB20. The sequence continues at coordinate 3,618,544 of NZ_JANADN010000001.1, forward strand.
CGCTCGCGCAGGAGCATGCCTCGACGCGCCGCCAGTTCGGCCACGCTCTGTCCTATAACCAAGCCATTCGCCACGCGCTGGCGCGCCAGAAGTTGGGGCTGGAGAGCATCCGTCATGCGATCACGCGCAGCCTATCCGACGGCGGCGGCCCGGTGCAGCGCGATGCGGCGTTCCTGGCGGCAGCGACCTATGGCTGCTCGATCAGCGAAGGCGCGCTGCAAATCCATGGCGGCATGGGCTTTACCTGGGACGTGCCGGTGCATCGGCATCTACGCCGCATCCGCACGCTCCAGGCACAGGGTGACGCCAGCGGTCTGATCAGTACGTTCGGCCGCCGGTATGTATCGGAAGTTGCTCCGTTTGCCGAGGCAGGAGCGTGAGGGAGACAACCATGACCGAAACCAGGGATCAGACGCTCGCAGGCCGCGTCGCACTCGTCACGGGTGCCGGAAACGGCATCGGACGCGCCACCGCACTGAAGCTCGCCGCGCGCGGCGCGATCGTCGGTGTCAATGATCTGAAGCCGGAATTCGTTGATAGCACGGTGGACGCGATCAAGACCGCAGGCGGCAACGCGGTTGCCGTCACGCAGGACGTCTCCAGCCGCGACGGCATGCGGCAGGCGGTTCTTGCATTGGCGGAGGGGCAGAAGCGTTTCGACATCCTCGTCAACAACGCGGCCTGGGTCCGCTACCAATCCGTCCCGGATATCGCCCCGGAAACCGTCGACCGCATGCTCAACATCGGCTTCAAGGCGGTGATCTGGGGAATCCAGGCGGCGGCCGAGGTCATGGATACCGAGCGCGGCGGCGCCATCGTCAACGTGGCTTCGGTCGCTGGCCTGATCTCGGCCAAGAACAGCATCGTCTATAGCGGCATCAAGGCCGGCGTCATGGGCATCACGCGCGCGGCCGCGGCCGAGCTCGGCGCGCGCAATATCCGCGTCAACGCGGTGGCGCCCTCGGCAATCCCGACTGAGGGAACGATGCGCAATCGCAATGCCGAGCTCGATGCGCGCCGGGTCGCGCGAACGCCGCTGGGCCGGCTCGGCACGGTTGACGACATCGCCAAGGCGATCTGCTTCCTCGCCGGCGACGAGAGCGGCTTCATCTCGGCGCAGGTGCTCACCGTCGACGGTGGCATCACCCTGACCAACATTGCCTGACGGGACAAGCGCGATGTCCGATCTGACGCCGGAACAAGAGGTGCTGAAAGAGGCCTATGTCAGGGCTCGCGGCTATTGGCGACCCTGGACGGAGGGCCTGCTGCGGCTCGATCCGGCGTTTCTCCAGGCTTACGGCAAATATGCCGGCTATGCCGCCGAGAACGGGCCGCTGTCGCCCAAGATGTGCGAGCTGATCTACGTCGCGCTCGACGGATCGGCGACGCATCTGTTCCGCGCCGGGCTCGCGCTGCACCTTCGCCTTGCGCTTCAGGCAGGCGCCACGGCGCGGGAGATTATCGACGTGTTTCGCCTGGCGACGGCTCAAGGGCTGGACGGCTGCAACATCGGCATTGGCATCCTCGCGGAAGAATTGGCGAGCGCGGGCGTTCAGGCCGATCAATCCGAGCTGACGAAGGAGCAGCGCAGGCTGCGCGAGGCCTATATGGCGCAGTTCGGCGACTGGCCGGAGTTTTGCGAGCAATGGCTGCGGTCCGATCCCGGCTATTTCGCCGTGCTGCTGGACCTTCTCGCCGACCGGGACGCAGGCGGCGGTCTCGACCGGCGCTCGCAATGTCTGATCTCGATCGCATTGAACGCCTGCTTCACGGCGCTCGATCCGCACGGGCTGCGCGTGCAGATCAGGCGGGCGCTGCGGCTCGGCATCGGCCAGCGGGAGATCCGCCAGGTTCTCCAGATGACCGCGCATCTCGGCGTGCACGCCTGCGCCGTCGGCGTGCCGGTTCTGATGGAGGCCCTCGGGGAGGGCCTGCCGAAGGCCGGTTCGGATGAGGATGGAGGACCGCGATGAAGGGATTGGCGATCCGCAATCAGAGGGCCTTCGCGTCTGGTGCCCTGTTTCTTGTCTTTGCGGTCTTCTTCTTCGTGACGGCGCTACAGTATCCCGCAGGCACAGCCGCGAAGATGGGGCCGGGCTATTTCCCGCGCCTGCTCGCGATCGTACTCGCCGCCATTGGTCTCGTCGTGATCCTCAGCGCGGTGAAGCCGACAGCTGAGGCGCAGGCGCTGCGGCAGTGGGATCTCAAGGGGCTCGCCTGGATCACCGGGGCGGTGGTCCTGTTCGGCGCGCTTCTGTTCCCGCTCGGTCTGGTCGGCGCCCTGTTCGTCCTGATCATGGTGTCGAGCAAGGCCAGCCCCGAGTTCACCTGGACCGGTGCGCTGGTCAACGCGGCCGTGCTCATCGCGCTGTGTCTGGCCGTGTTCGTTTACGGCCTTGGGCTGCCATTGCCCGTCTGGCCATCTCTTCTCAACTGAGCGAGCCGGCAGATGGATCTATTTCATAATCTGGCGATCGGCTTCGCCACCGCAGCTCAGCCCGCCAATCTGCTCTACGCCTTCTTCGGTTGCCTGCTCGGCACCCTGATCGGCGTGCTTCCCGGCCTCGGCCCGCTCGCGACCATCGCGATGCTGCTGCCGATCACCTACGCGCTACAACCGGATGCCGCGCTGATCATGCTCGCCGGAATCTACTACGGCGCGCAGTATGGCGGCTCGACCACGGCTATCGTCGTCAACCTGCCCGGCGAGTCCTCGTCCGTCGTCACCACGATCGACGGCTACCAGATGGCCAAGCAGGGCCGCGCCGGCGTGGCGCTCGCCACGGCAGCCATCGGCTCGTTCTTCGCCGGATGTGTGGCGACGCTCGCTTTGGCGGCCCTCGCGGGACCGCTGACCGCGACCGCGCTGTTGTTCGGTCCCAAGGAATTCTTCGCGCTCATGATCCTGGGCCTGATCCTTGCCTCGGTTCTGTCGAGCGGTCCGTTCATCGAGGGCATCGGCATGGTCGTGCTCGGCATGCTCCTGAGCCTCGTCGGCACCGATCTGAACAGCGGTAGCCAGCGGTTTGCCTTCGGCATTCCCCAGCTGTTCGACGGCCTCGATTTCGTGCCGCTGGCGATGGGCATCTTCGGCTTTGCCGAGATCGTCAAGAATCTGGAGCAGGACGACAAGCTGTCGCTGGTGACCCAGAAGATCACCAATCTGTTTCCGACCCGCGACGACTTCCGCCGCATGGTGCCGGCGATGCTGCGCGGCACGGCGCTCGGCACGTTGCTGGGCGTGTTGCCCGGCGGCGGCGCGGTGCTGTCGTCCTTTGCGTCCTATACGCTGGAGAAGAAGCTGTCGCGGCATCCCGAGCAGTTCGGCAAGGGCGCCATCGAGGGTGTCGCCGGACCGGAATCGGCAAACAATGCCGGCGCCCAGACCTCGTTCATTCCGCTGCTGACGTTGGGGGTGCCCTCCAACGTCGTGATGGCGCTGATGGTCGGCGCCATGAACATCCACAACATCCATCCGGGCCCGGAAGTGATGACGAAGAACCCGACCCTGTTCTGGGGCCTGATCGCCTCGATGTGGGTCGGCAATCTGATGCTGCTGATCCTCAATCTTCCGCTGGTCGGGCTGTGGGTGAAGCTGCTGACCATCCCGTACCGCTATCTGTTCCCGGCGATCATGGTGTTCTGCTCGATCGGCGTCTATTCCATCAACAGCGGAACGTTCGAAGTCTACGAGGCGGCCGTGTTCTGCGTGTTCGGCTATGTCCTGATCAAGCTGCAACTGCCGGCAGCGCCGCTGCTGCTGGGCCTGGTTCTCGGGCCGGCCATCGAGGAGAATTTCCGCCGGGCCATGGTGCTGTCGCGTGGCGACGCCACCGTGCTGCTGACCTCGCCGCTCTCGGCGAGCCTGCTGGCCGCGGCGGCGATCGCGGTCATCCTGATCATGCTGCCGACGATCCGCGCGCGGCGCGAGGAGGCGCTCCAGGAATGAGATTGATCGGAAGATTCCTGCCATGATCCGCGAACCTGCCGCCTTCGAAGCGCTGCTGGAGCGCGTCCGCCGGTTTGTCCGTGACGTCGCTATTCCGGCCGAGGCACACGTCGAAAGCTGCGATGACGTGCCCGAAGACATCGTCGCGATCATGCGCGCCGAAGGCTTCTTCGGCTGGAGCATCCCCGAGGCCTATGGTGGTGCCGGGCTCACCACCGAAGAACTCGTCCTGGCCGCGTTCGAACTGTCGCAATGTTCGGTCGCATTTCGCGCCCGGGTCGGGACCAACACCGGCATCGGCTCGGAGGGAATCGTCGCCGACGGGACCGAGCAGCAGAAGCAGGCCTATTTGCCGCGCCTCGCCAGCGGTGAATGGACTGGCTGCCTCGCCGTGACCGAGCCGGACGCTGGGTCCGAGGCTTCGAACGTGCAGACCACCGCGCGCCGCGATGGCGATTGGTATGTCCTCGACGGCGAGAAATGCTTCATCACCAACGCGCCCGTCGCCGACATCTTTACGGTCACGGCGCGCACGGATCCGCAGTCGAAAGGCGCGGCGGGCGTTTCGGCCTTCATCGTCGAGCGGGGCAGTGCCGGCCTTGCGACCGGTGCGCCCTATCGGAAGATGGGGCAGGCGGGCTCGCCCGTGAGCGCGGTCTATTTCAACCAGTGCCGCGTGCCGGCCGCCAATCTGATCGGTGGCCGCGAAGGCGCGGGCTTCAAGACCATCATGAAGGTGCTGAACAAGCAGCGCATTCATCTGGCGGCCCTGTCGACCGGGCCGGCGATCCGCATGCTCGACATGGCCATCCGCCATACCAGCAGCCGTGTCCAGTTCGGTGAGCCGGTCGCAAACTACCAGCTGGTGCAGGCGATGATCGCCGACTGCCGGACCGAGATCTTTGCGGCGCAGTCGATGATCCTCGAAACCGCGCGCAAGCGTGACCGCGGCGAGGACATCGCGCTCGAAGCGTCGATGTGCAAGTACTTCGCGACCGAGATGTGCGGCCGCGTGGCCGATCGTTGCGTGCAGATGTTCGGCGGCGCCGGCTACGTCGCGGATCACTCCTCGATCGAGCGCTGGTACAGGGACGTCCGGCTGTTTCGTCTCTATGAGGGCACCAGCCAGATTCACCAGCTCAACATCGCCCGTCTCCTGCTGCGAGACGTGGCGTGAACCGTCAGGCAAGTTCAATGTGTTCGGGGACGTGACATGAGTGGGCCGCTGGAAGGACTGAAGGTCCTGGATATCGCGACCATTGTCGCTGCGCCATTCGCCGCGACGCTGCTGGGCGACTACGGCGCCGACGTGCTCAAGATCGAGATGCCGGGGCAGGGCGACGGGGTCAGGGCCTTCCCGCCGTTCAAGGACGGCAAGCCGTTGTGGTGGAAGAGCGTGAACCGCAACAAGAAGTTCGCAACGCTCGACCTCCGCAAGGCCGAAGGCGTCGAGTTGTTCAAGCGGATGCTGCCGCATTTCGACGTGCTGATCGAGAATTTCCGGCCCGGGACGCTCGACCGCTGGGGACTGCCGAAAGAGGTGCTATGGCAGGTCCAGCCGCGCCTCGTCATCCTGCGCGCGACCGCGTTCGGCCAGGACGGGCCGTATCGCGACCGTCCGGGTTTCGCACGGATATTCGAAGCCATGGGCGGCCTCACCTACATCACGGGCGAGGCCGAGGGTCAGCCGATGCATCCCGGTTATCCCATCGGCGACGCAATCGGCGGCCTGTTCGGTGCGGTCGGCGCGCTTGCGGCGCTGTGGAAGCGGGCGAAAAACCCGGACGCGCCGGGCGAGGAGATCGACCTCGCGCTGACCGAGGCGGTTTTCCGGCTGCTCGACGTCTTGCCCATCGAGTTCGATCAGCTGGGGGACGTGCGTGGCCGCATTGGAAACGGCAACGCTTATTCCGCGCCGGCGGCCGTCTATCGGACCCGGGATGACCGCTGGGTGACGCTGGCGGGATCGACCAATGCGCTCTTTGCCGCGAATTGCCGGGCGATCGGCAGGCCGGACCTGATTGATGATCCGCGCTTTTCCAACAACGCGCGCCGGGTCGAACATTCGACGGAGTTGAACGCGGTTTTCTCGCAATGGTGCGGCGACCATACGCTCGACGACGTGCTCGCCGCCTTCGCGGCCGAAGAAGGCACGCTGGCGCCGATCTACGCGATCGACCAGATCGCCGCCGATCCGCAATCCCGGGCGCGTGAGATGATCACCCGCGTGCCCGACCGGGATTTCGGTTCGGTGGCAATGTCGAATGTCGTGCCGCGCTTCACGATCGACCGCGCGAAGCTGAAGACATCCGCGGGCGACATCGGCCAAGACAATCGCGAGATCTATCAGCGCTGGCTCGGGCTTTCAGACGACGAGATCGAACGCCTCGCGGAGCGGAAGGTCATCTGACGCCGGCGAAGGTCTATTGCGGCCTCCGGAGCAGATATTCGGACCCCGCATCAACTCTTCGCCTATACGATTCCGCGCGCGGCCAAGTCTTGCACGATCTGGTCCGCCAACTCCTCGGGCTGCCGACCAATCGTTTGCAAGTGTATTTCGGGAGTTGTCGGTGGTTCGTACGGGGCATCGAAGCCGGTAAAATTCTTGATCTTGCCGGCTTTCGCTTTGGCGTAGAGGCCCTTTGGATCACGCCGGGCACATTCGTCGATGGGTGTGTCGACGAATACCTCGATGAACTCTCCATCGGACATCAGACGACGCACCATGTCCCGCTCAGCGCGGTACGGAGAAATGAACGAGCAGAGAACGATCAGGCCCGCATCCACCAGGAGCTTTGCCGCCTCTCCGGCGCGACGGATATTCTCAACGCGGTCCGCCTCCGTGAAACCGAGGTCCCGGCTGAGACCATGGCGCAGATTGTCGCCGTCCAGCATCATGGTGTGGTGACCGCCAGCGTGAAGGCGGCGTTCGACGATGTTGGCAATCGTCGACTTGCCGGCACCTGACAGGCCGGTGAACCATATGATGGCTGGCTTCTGATGCTTTTGCGCAGCGCGCTCCGACTTTCCTATCAATGTGGCCTGCCAGTGGACATTGGTGGCACGCCGCAGGCCAAACGCGATCATCCCCGCGCCGAGCGTATGATTGGTCAAGCGGTCGATGACGATAAAGGATCCAGTCTTGCGGTTCTGCACGTACGGGTCAAACGCGACAGGCATGCCCGTCGACAGGTTGCAGAAGGCGATATCGTTGAGGCCGAGGGTGCGGGCGGCAAGATGCTCGCGCGTGTTGACGTCGATCTTGTACTTGATCCCGGTGACGGTAACCGGCGTCGTCCGGGTGCCGATGCGGGCCAAATAGGAGCGGCCGGGCATGAGTTGCTGGTCGCTCATCCAGATGACATGTGCCGCAAACTGGTCCGATACTTCGGGAGGAGACTCCGGATTGGCCAGGAGATCGCCGCGGGCGACGTCCAGCTCGTCTGCGAGCGTGATCGTGATCGCGTCACCGGCCTGGGCGGAGGTCTGAGCGCCTTCGGCAGTCAGGAGTTCCTTCACCCTCGAGATTCTGCCGGAACTCGCGACGGCGATGGGATCGCCGGCATTGATTGTCCCGGATGCTACCGTGCCGGCGTAACCTCTGAAATCAAGATGGGGTCGATTGACCCATTGCACCGGAAAGCGGAACGGGCTTTCGATCGTATCGCCACTCACATCGATAGTTTCGAGATAGTCGAGCAGGCTCGGCCCGCGAAACCAGGGTGTGTTATCCGACACCTTCGTAACGTTGTCGCCATGTCGGGCCGAGATTGGAATCGGTGCGATCGACGAAAAGCCGAGTTGCACGGCGAAGGCTCTGTATTCATCGACAATGCGAGCGAAAATCTCGCTTTGATAGGAGATCAGATCAATCTTGTTCACGGCCAGGACAACATGACGTATGCCGAGCAGCGAACAAATCAGGGAGTGCCGTCTGGTCTGCGGCAAAACACCCTTGCGCGCATCGATCAGGAGAATGGCGAGATCGGCTGTCGATGCGCCGGTGGCCATATTCCGGGTATACTGCTCGTGGCCGGGCGTGTCGGCGACAATGAAGGAACGTCGCGGCGTGCTGAAGAAGCGATGTGCAACGTCGATCGTGATGCCCTGTTCCCGTTCTGCCTCCAGCCCGTCCATGAGAAGTGCAAGGTCGATGTCGTCTCCGGTGGTGCCGTGGCGCTTCGAATCCGTCGCCAACGAGGATAGTTGATCTTCGAAGATGAGCTTGGAGTCATGCAGGAGGCGGCCGATGAGCGTGGACTTTCCGTCATCTACCGATCCACAGGTGAGGAAACGAAGCAGGTCCTTGCTCTGCGCTTCAACGGGAAACTCGCGGCTGTCCATCAAAAGTAGCCTTCGCGCTTCTTTCGCTCCATTGATGCGGGTTCGTCGCTGTCTATCAGGCGGCCCTGCCGCTCCGAGAGCCGCGTCGATCTCATCTCCGAGATGATATCTTCCAGCGTTGTTGCACTGGAATCGATCGCTCCGGTCAGGGGATAGCACCCCAGCGTTCGAAATCGAACTTGCCGCAATTCCGGCTGCTCGTCCGCCTTGAGGGGCAGTCTCTCGTCGTCGACCATGATCCAGCAGCCGCCGCGCGCCACGACCGGGCGGTGTTTGGCGAAATAAAGCGGCACCACGGGAATGTTTTCCAGATGGATGTAGTGCCAGATATCCAGTTCGGTCCAGTTCGATAGCGGGAAAACGCGAACGGTTTCGCCGGGTCCGACACGGGTGTTGTACAGGTTCCACAATTCGGGGCGCTGGTTGCGGGGGTCCCAGGCGTGTTCGCGCGAGCGAAAGGAGAAGATCCGTTCCTTGGCTCGGCTCTTTTCTTCGTCCCTGCGAGCGCCGCCAAAAGCCGCATCGAAGCCATAGAGGTCGAGGGCTTGTTTGAGCGCGTGGGTCTTCATCACCTGAGTGTGGATCGACGAGCCTGATGTTATCGGCGACGTGCCACGGCCAAGACCATCCTGGTTGACGTAGACGAGCAGCTCGATGCCGAGACGGCGCGCTGTTTCGTCGCGAAACGAGATCATCTCGCGAAACTTCCATGTCGTATCGACGTGCAACAGCGGAAAGGGGAGTTTCGCGGGGTAGAACGCCTTGAGCGCCAGATGCAGCATGACGCTGGAGTCCTTGCCAATCGAATAGAGCATCACCGGTCGTTTGAACTCGGCGATGACTTCGCGCATGATCTCGATTGATTGAGCTTCCAGACTCTTGAGGTGTTTCGGGAGCCCGCGCTGCGCTCCATCAGTGGTCGATGCCACGAAATTCATTGCAGGCGCCTTTAGGGGAATCTCATTTGGAATGACAACATACTTCATGCCATACCGGCAGCGATAGTTCATGTCTACGGCGCGCGGAGCCGACTTCACGGTGCTGGTGACGCGAGCGGTCGGCGGCATGAGGCGGCGCGCTTTGGCTTAGAGAGACCCGATGGCATTGAATGCGGATGACATTTTCCTGAATCCTGCACTTGAATCCCGCGTGCGCGGACAAGCCTGGGCGCTCTTGCTTCTCAACGCTGCCGATCCGCGGATGGGATCGTTGTTTGCAACGCAGCAACGTTGGCTGATGGCCCACGCGGCGGTGGCGCAATTCTTCCGGGATGTTGCCGTGGCCGGCGCTGGCTCGGGAGTATTGACCGCACGTGTGCTCGATCTTGTCGAGCATCACCGGATCGCAAGCCGGAACACTGCGGCTGCCTTCGTCAAGGAGATGTTGAAATACGGCATCGCGCGCCATGTTGCGGGAAGCGAAGGCAGGCGTCATCGCCCGTTCGAGCCGGCACCAGCGGCGCTTGATGCGCTGTATCAATGGCATCTGCTGCACCTTGCGACGCTGGATGGCCTCGATGGCGGGAGCCGTTCGGCGACCTTCGCCGCACGACCGGAGGTCGTTCAGCGCATGCAGCCGTTGATTGCCGACGGCCTGCTCGGGTCTCACATGGTTCGCGAGCCCGAACCGACGTTCAAGCTCTTCACCTGGGTCGACGAGGGGGGCGTGTTGATGGATCGCCTGATCGTCGGCTGTGAGGAAGAGGACGCCAGCCTCGATCGTATCACGACCGACGTGACGTCGGTGTCCGCTCTGGCGCAGCGGCTGAAATTGTCCCGGACCCAACTGGGCCGCAAGCTCGCCGAGGCGGAGTCCATGGGAAGCCTCGGCTGGGTCGGAGCGCGCGGCAGGTCCCGGCTGTGGGTCTCGAAAGGCTTTCGCCGCGAATATCACAAGGCGCAGGCCGTCAAGCTCGCGATCATCGACGCAGCCTTCGACGTTTGCTTCGTGTCGCATCGGTGACGTCCACGACATCGTTGGACCGATGATCGGCAGCATTGATCGATCCGCCGTCGACTGACCATTTTTGGTGGTCGACCTTTCCGGGCGCGTCTCGATCTTTACCGTAAATGTTGGGCCAGCTACGGAAACGCGCCGCAACGAGTCACGTCGCGGCTGGAAACAATTTAGCAGCTTGTTTTCGTGCGCGGAACGAGAATTGGCCCATGTCGCAGTTTATCATGAACGGCGTTTTCGGCTGTCGGCGCTGCATGAATACGGCGCGTGTGAATGGTTGTTCGCAGCCTTCGGCAGCAGAATACCGTACTAATCTGCCGCCGAAGAGTCGTCGCGTTCAGGTTGCGCGACATGAGAATGGCGGTCGAAACATTCGGCAAAAGTCTCGAGGAATTGCATGACGAGGATTGATCTCGTTCGTCGGTAGATGGAAGCGCGACGACAACGTCGTGTGGGTTTTGTTCGGCGGCGGGCTTTCAAACGAACTAAGCGGCTTTCTTTTAATGGAATGAACGATGCTGCATGTCGGCAGTGACGATCGGCATTTTTCGCTCTCTATTTCGCAAGAGCTTTCGATCGAAGGCGCGCCCGGTGCGTCCGCCGTCGCGGTTGAGGAAACGCATCTCCTGTTCAACGCCGCGTTGGAGCGGGCGGGCGACGACCTGAGGCTGCTCGGTGCCGACGGAAAGATTCACATCGTTGCCGGCTATTTCAAATCGGAAAATCTGCACGCGCGGCTGTCGACGGATGGCGCCAGGTTAAGCGGCGAGATCGTCGCTGTGTTAGCCGGGCCTGTCGTTCCCGGACAGTACGCTGCCAAGGATGCACCGTCGCCGGCGATGCAGGTGATCGGACACGCGGTACGGGTCGAAGGCCAGGTGACGGTGCTGCGCAACGGCGTTGTCGTGGGGCTCAACAACGGCGATGTGCTGCTCAAGGGAGACGTGGTCCAGACCGACAGCGGGGGCACGGCTGGGTTGGTTTTCAACGACGGCAGCGCGTTCCAGCTCGGCCATGGTTCACGCCTTGCATTGAGCGAATTCAAATTCGACCCGCAGGGCAGCGCCAATCTGGAAGTCTTCGATCTCATCCAGGGATCGTTCAGTTTCGCGTCCGGCAAGATTGCCGAGACGGGCGACATGCGGATTGGAACGCCGATCGGTTCGGCAAGGATTGCAGGCTCGGCCGGTGGCGGCGAGATCTCCCCCGACGATGGATCGGTCACGCTGTCCATCTTTCATCAGAACGACGGGCAGCATCAGGCGACCGCCTACGATCGGAGCGGCAATGCCATTGCAACCATCAGCAGCGAAGGCGGCAAGCTGGAGCTGAAGCCGACCGGTCCAGCTCAGATAGCAACCAGCGAGCAGGTAAAGACGGACGCCGATAGGGCTGACGAGCTGGATGCCTTGAACAACATTCTGCGGATCAAGAACCTTGCGGACCGCTATAGCAGCGACTCGCCGAACGGTGCCGGCACGCACGGTTCGTCGTCTCCTCCATCTGGCTCGTACGATCCAAGGGGTGGCGCGCCGTCGTCTCTGCCTGATGGAGTTCCCGGCCACGGCCCGCCGGTCAGCACCGGTGCGGACGTCGGCCCCCCCGTGCCCGGAGGTGGTAACGGCGGAGCCGGTACCGAAGTTGGATCGATCCCGGCGCCGCCGGTCAATGATCCGCCCTCGCTATCTTTCAATTCCGGATCGGCGCCGGTGGCCGCGCTCGAGCAAACGCCAGTCGCGATTGCGCCGGCGCTGACGCTGTCCGATCCGGACAGCCACACTTTGCTGCAGGCGACCGTCCGGATCACCGGCAACTATCAGCCGGGCGAAGACATCCTGTCGTTTACGAACACCACGCGGATCGAGGGCAGGTTCGATCCGGCCACCGGCACGCTGACGCTGACGGCGAAGGCCGGCCAGCAGCCGTCGGTTGCGGATTTTGCGGCCGCGTTGCGGGCGGTCGTCTACACCGACACCAGCGACAATCCCTCGCCGTTAACCCGCACGCTGACCATAACGGTGCAGGACCCGGACGGCATCGCTCACGGCGGGCACGACACGGCTGTCGCAACGCGCGAGCTGACGGTCAGTGCGGTCGACGATGCGCCGGTCATCGGCGCTGCGCAGACAACCGGGGCGGTGCAGGAGGATACGGCGCTCGATTCCCAGGGGCGGCTGCATGCCGACGGTGCGATCGCGTTCACGGATGTCGATCTGGCGGACGCGCATGTCGTCTCGGCCACCTTCGTCAGCTCGACCCGCCCGGGCGGGCTGGCGCTCGGGACCATGAGCGCGCATCTGTCTGCCGACACTGTCAATGGCCTCGGCGGGCAGGCGACGTGGCAATATCTCGTCGACAACGCGGACGTCCAGTTCCTGCGGGCCGGGCAGACCGTCACGGAAACCTATGCCGTGACCGTCGCTGATGGTCATGGCGGGCTGGCAAGCCGGAACGTCACCATCACGATCACCGGCAATGAGGATGCTCCCGTGCTGGCCGCTGCATCGGGAGGCACCGGGGAAGCTGCTGACGCCGCCGCGCAGCACGTCACGCTGACGGGCACCATGCCGGTGACCGATCCCGATATCGGCGACACGCTGACGGCTTCGATCGCCGGTTCGCCGGTCGTGACTCTCGATGGCCACGCCTTCGCGCTGCCGGCAGGGGCGGCGTCGCTAATCAACAATGCATTGTCATTCCATGCGGGCACCTCCAACGGCGGCACTGCCGGTATCGGCTGGACCTATGATGCGTCCGCGGCCAATTTGGATTTCCTGCGGGAGGGGCAGAGCCTGGTCCTGACCTACACGGTCGAAGTCAGCGACGGGCTCATCACGAGCAACCAGCAGACCCTGACCATCACCATCACCGGCACCAACGACGTGCCCGTGGTGACGGGCGACACCGCGGCGGTCAACGAGGCGGCCGATGCCCATGCGCAGGTCATTTCGCTGGCGGGCTCGATCTCGGCCAGCGACCGCGACGTCGGCGACACGCTGACAGCTTCGGTGGTCGGCGCGCCCGTGGTGAGCCTCGACGGGCACGCCTTCAATCTGCCGACCGGCGCGCTGGCGCTCACCGACAGTGCCGCATTTGCGATCGACTCCACTGGTCACCTGTCGACCGGCTCCGCCACGACGTTCGGCTGGAGCTACCAGCCGGCTGCGGCAGACCTCGATTTCCTGAAGCAGGGCGAGGTGCTCACGCTGACCTATGCGGTCGTGGTCGGCGACGGCACCGCGACCAGCGCCACGCAATATGTCACGATCACCATCAACGGCGCCAACGACGCGCCGGTAGCCGTCGCGCACAGCTACACGACCGACGAAGACCATGCGCTGGTGGTGCCGGGCACGGGTGTGCTTGCCGGGGCGAGCGACGTCGATGGCGATGCGCTGCACGCCATCCTCGTCAACGGTCCGGCCCACGGCACGTTGACGCTGAATGCCGACGGCTCTTTCACTTATGCGCCGGTTGGCGACTACAACGGCACCGATAGCTTTACCTACAAGGTCAACGACGGCTTCGCCGATTCCAACGTGGCGACCGTCGATATCACCGTGCAGGCGGTCAATGATCCGGCTGTGGTGTCGGGCACCAGCAGCGGCGCGGTGACGGAAGCGGGCGGCGTCAACAACGCGGTGGCGGGGACGCCGAGCGCGACCGGCACGCTGACGGACACCGACGTCGACAATCCCGCCAACACCTTCACGGCGATCGGGACCGCCACGGCGAGCGACCACGGTTACGGCACCTTCACCATGACGTCGGGCGGCGTCTGGACCTACAATCTCGACAACAGCAATAGCGCGGTTCAGGCGCTCAATGCCGGCGGGACGCTGACCGACACGTTCACGGTGACGACCGTCGACGGCACCGCGCAGGTGGTCACGATCACCATCAACGGCGCCAACGATGCTGCGGTGCTGTCGGCCAATTCAGTCAACCTGGGCGAGACCGATTCGGTGCTGTCGACCGGCGGCACGCTGACGATCCATGACGTCGACAATCCCGAAACCTTCGTGGCGCAGGCGGGCACGGTCGGGCACTACGGCACCTTCACGGTCGGTGCGAACGGCGCCTGGAGCTATGTCGCAAGTTCGGCACATAACGAATTCGTCGCCGGGCAGACCTACACCGACACGTTCTCCGTTGTGAGTTCGGATGGCACGGCTTCGTCCGTCACGATCAATATCCTCGGCAGCAACGACGCGGCTTCGATCTCGGGTACCAGCGCCGGTTCGGTGACCGAAGCAGGCGGCCTCAACAATGCGCTGGCGGGAACGCCGACCGTGACCGGCACGTTGACGGACACCGACGTCGACAATCCCGCCAACACCTTCACGGCGGTCAATGCGGGCACGGCAAGCGACAACCACTACGGCACCTTTGCCGTCACATCGACTGGGGTCTGGACCTACACGCTCGACAACAACAATGCCGCAGTTCAAGGGCTCAATGCCGGCGGCACGCTGACGGATACGTTCACGGTTACGACCGTCGACGGCACGCCGCAGGTCGTCACGATCACCATCAACGGCACCGACGATGCTGCCGTGATATCGGCGGTGACGCGCAATCTGGCTGAGACCAACGCGGCGCTGTCGACCGGCGGCACGCTGACGATCCAGGATCCCGACAGTCCGCAATCCTTCGTCGCGCAGGCCGGCACGGCCGGGCAGTACGGCACCTTCACGCTCGCCGCGGATGGCACCTGGAGCTATGTCGCGAGCTCCGCACATGACGAGTTCGTGGGCGGGCACACCTACACGGACATCTTCTCCGTCGCGAGTTCGGACGGCACCACCTCGTCCGTCACCATCAACATCCTCGGCACCGACGATCCGGCCACGATGAGTGGGACGACGACCGGTTCGGTCGTCGAGGCGGGCGGCGTCGCCAACGCGGTGCCGGGGACGCCGACCGCGACTGGCTCGCTGACGCTGTTCGATCCCGACACGTCCTCCGTCACCTTCGTGGCCGTCGCCGCGCAGACCGCCAGCACCGGTGGCTACGGCACCTACACCGTGTCCTCGGCCGGTGTTTGGCGGTACACGCTCGACAACAACAATTCCACGGTGCAGGGCCTCGCCGCCGGCGCGACGATGACCGACACCTTCTCCGTGAGGGGAAGCGACGGCAGCGCGCAGGTCGTCACCATCACGATCACGGGCGGCAACGATGCGCCTGTGCTGTCCGGCGACAATGCGGCGGCGCTGCTGCAAGGCCTTGCGACGGCCATCACCACGGCCGACCTCAGCGTCAGCGATGTCGACAACAGCGCGAGCCAGCTCACCTTCAACGTCAGCAGCACGCAACGTGGCTATGTCGCTCTGTCGAGCGCCCCCGGCGTTGCGATCACGAGCTTCACCCAGGCGCAGCTCGCCGCGGGCCAGGTGATCTTCGTCAGTGACGGCACGCTGAACCCGGCCGCGAGCTTCACCGTGTCCGCGACCGATGGCAGCCTGACCAGCGTGCCGGTGCTGGTCAATGTCGCCGTCACCAATGATTTCGTGCTGCCGGGCAACATCAACCTCGGCAGCGTCTCGGAAACCATCAACAGCCTGACCCAATCGGGCGGGACGCTGTCCGGCACCGGCACGCTGACTGACGCGAACGGGGCGACCTTCACTGGCGGCACCGAAAGCGGCAGCGGCACGACCATCGTCAACGGGCTCGCGACCTTCTTCGATGCCAATAACGAGACCTTCACGCTCGACGGTAGGACGCTCGAGCTGCACGGGTCGGGCCAAACCGGCGCTTTTTCCGGCGATACGCTGCAACTGAACAACGGCGCGGCCTTCAAGATCGATGCCGGGGTCACCTTTACCGATGCGACGACCGGCGGAAGCGCCTTCAACATCGCATCAAGCGCCGGAAGCGGAACCCTCAACGTCGCCGGCAACTACGACAAGACCGGCAGCGGCACCACGATCGTCAGCACGGCGGTCAACAATAGCGGCGTCATCGACGCCAAGGCGGGTACGCTCGATCTCGCCGGCAACGTCACCAATACCGGCACGCTGCAGGCGGACGGCGGCGGCAAGCTGCTGGTTGCGGGCAATGTCACCGGCACCGGGGCGGTCACCGTCGGCAATGGCGGCACGGTCGAATTCGGCGCGGGCGTCGCATCCGGCCAGACCATCACGTTCAACGGCGCGCTCGCCACGCTCAAGATCGATGCGCCGGCGAGCTTTGCCGGCACCATCGCGGGCTTCAGCGGCGCGACCGACGCGATCGACCTGGTCGGGATCAACTACAGTTCCGGGCAGTTCTCCCAGTCGTTCAATTCGTCGACCGGTGTTCTGCACGTCACCGACGGTACCCATACCGTCGATCTGCATTTCAGCGGACCGACCTACGGCTTCGCATTCTCGGCCGACGGCTCCGGCGGCACCGTGATCAAGCCGTCCAACGTCTACACCGTCCACAACGCCGCGGAACTCAACGCGACGCTGCTCGCCATCAGCGTGGGTGGCGGAGCTGCTGCCGCCAACACCAACTATTCGATCGAGTTCGCGGGCAACATCTCCATTGCCTCGCTCGGCGCCAATCTGACTGCGATCAATCTGGCCAGCGGCAGCCATCTCGTCATCAATGGCGCAGGCTATTCGCTTGACGGCGCAAATGCTTATCGCGGCCTGTTCGTGTTCGGCGGCAACGTCTCGATCAATAATCTGAACATCGCGCACACGCTGGCCCAGGGCGGCGCCGGCGGCGTCGAAGGCGGCGGCGGTGGTGCGGGTCTCGGTGGCGGCCTGTTCGTGGCGGCGGGGGCAGCCGTCGCGATCGATGCCGTGACGTTCACGGGCGACGCGGCCAAGGGGGGCGCCGGAGGCTACTGGGGGGGTGGTTCGAGCTCAGGCCAAGGTGGCGGCGGTGGCGGCATGGGCACCGCCGGCAGCAGCGCCTTCGCCAGTGGCAGCTATAGTGCCGGCGGCGGCACCTTCATTTACATCAAAGGCGCCCCGGGCGGTACGCTCGGTGTTAACGTCCCGGGGCACGCGAGCTATTCGCAGGCCGCTGCCGGCGGCAAACCTTCGGGCGGCAGCAGCCTTTCTCCGGGTGCGGATGGCGGGTTTGGCGGTGGCGGCGGTGGCGGTGCGAGCGCCAACCAGAACACCACAAATGTAAGAACCTTCAGCGTCGGCGGCGACGGCGGTTTCGGAGGTGGCGGCGGAGCCGCAGGCTCTTACGGCAGCGGAGCGGGAACGACGGGCGGTGCCGGCGGCTTCGGTGGCGGCGGCGGGCGCAGTACCGCCGGCGCGGGCGGTGCTGGCGGGTTCGGCGGCGGTGCTGGCGGAAGCCGCGATCAGTTTGGGTTTGCCGGTGGCGGCGGCGGCCTCGGCGCCGGCGGTGCCGTGTTCGTGCAGGAAGGCGGCTCGCTGACGATTGCCGGCAGTTCGGTCTCCGGCAATTCGGCTACGGGAGGGCTGGGCAGCCGCGGCGGAGGCGACGGACAGGCGCTCGGCTCCGGCATCTTCATCCAGGGCAACCAGAGCATCACGTTCGCGCCGTCTGCGGGCGAGGACGCCGTCATTGCCGATACGATCGCCGACCAGGGCGGCAATGGCGGCAGTGGCCACGTCGACATTGGCGGCGCGGGCACGGTGCATTTCGCCGGTGCCAACAGCTATGTCGGCGGCACCACCATCGCTAGCGGCAGCACGCTCGAGGTCGAGGCCGGCGGCAGCGCCGGCACCGGCGCCATCATCGACAACGGCACGCTGCGGTTCGAGGCGCCGGGTACGATCGTGAACGCGATCACGGACAACGGCGCGGTTACCCTCGACCACGATGGCACGTTCGAATTCCAGGCCGCCGTGACCGGAACGGGCACGTTCAATTTCGGCCAAGGTCATATCATCACCGCCGTGTTCGACACCGGCGTCCCCGCCGTCACTCTCAAGGGCTTCGACGTCGGGGATACCATCGATCTCAGGTCGGTTGTCGCGACCTCCTTCACGATCGATGCGAACAACGTCATGACGCTGAAGAATGTCAGCGGCACTGCGGTGGCGACGCTGCATTTCGACCCGGCGCAGCATTTCGATCTCAACCTTGCCCTGGTCGCGGACGGCAATGGCGGCACCAACATCCGCCTGGCGCAGACCAGCTTCACGGTGAGCACCGCGGCCGAGCTCAACGCCGCACTGACGGCGATGAGCTCGGGCGGCAACGCCTATGGCGCGAATCTCAACTACGTCATCCATTTCGCCGGCAATATTTCGCTGGCGTCGCTGAGCTCGGATCTTGCCGCCATCAATCTCGCCAGCGGCAGCAAATTGACGGTCGATGGCGCCGGCTTCACGCTCGACGGCGCCAACACCCACCGCGGCTTCTTCGAATATGCCGGCACCGTCACGTTCAAGGACATGACGATTGCGCACACGCTGGCGCAGGGTGGCGCCGGCGCCATCGGCGGTGGCGGCGGCGGCGCCGGACTTGGTGGCGGCCTGTTCGTCGCGGCCGGTGCCACGGCGACGATCGCCAACGTGACCTTCCTCTACAACGCCGCCCGGGGCGGCAACGGCGGCGGCGTGAACCCGGCCGGCAGGATTTATCAAGGTGGTGGTGGCGGCGGCGGCATGGGGATCAATGGTGCCCCTGGCTCGACGACCGGGGTGCAACATTTCTATAGCATCGGAAGCCACGTCGGCTACACCGGCTGGGGCTATGCGGGCGGCGCCGGCGGCGGCCTCGGCCTGTCGAATCTTCCGGGCGGAGGCGGGGCCGGGGCGACGTCGTATCGCGGATCGTCCCCGGCCTCCGGCACCTTTGGCGGTGGTGGCGGCGGCGGTAACGCCTATCTCGCCTCCCGGAAAGCCGGAACCATCGGTGCACAGGGCGGCTTCGGCGGCGGCGGCGGTGCTGGTGGCGGCTTCAACACGAACACCAACAGCTACGGCAACGGCGAGAACGCCGCCGGCGGCAATGGCGGCTTCGGCGGCGGCGGTGGCGGCGGCGGCCTCCGCGGTTGGTTCGGCATCGGGGGATTTGGCGCGGGCAATGGCGGCGTCTCCTTCGCCTATCGTGCCGGCGGGTATTACCAGTCAAAGATCGGCAATGTCGGTGGCGGCGGGCTTGGTGCCGGCGGTGGCATCTTCGTCCAGGAGGGGGGCACGCTGATCCTCGAAAGCGGATCGCTGTCCGGCGGCTCCGTGGCCGGAGGCGCTGCGGGTGCCATCCAGGCGGCTCATCAGTTGTACTCTATGCCTGGCGCCGGGCAGGGGCTCGGCAGTGGCATCTTCCTCCAGGGCAACCAGTCGATCGTTCTCGCGCCGGCGTCCGGAGACGCGATCACGATTGCCGGTGGGATCGCCGACCAGGGCGGCAATGGCGGCAGCGTCGCGATCGAGATCAAGGGGCCGGGTACCGTCGAGTTCGACGGCGCCAATTCCTATGTCGGCGGCACGACGATCGATGCCGGCGCCAAGCTCACGCTCGGTGGGCAGGGGACCTTCGGCAGCGGAGCGGTGGTCGACAATGGCGACATCGTCATTGCCCATTCCGGCACGTTCGGCAATACGTTCACCGGGAGCGGCGACCTCGGGCTCGGCGCCCAGATCATCACCGTCACCTTCACCGCCTCCGTCTCGCTCGGTGGCTCGCTCGATCTCGGCAATGGTGACAATGTCGCCATCTTCCAGGGCGGGCTGTCTGGCCTTCAATCGATCAATTTCGGTACGGGGATGCAGACCCTGTCCGTCACAGGCGCGATGCCGAGCGCGGTCGTCCACGGTTTCGGCGTCGGCGACACGATCGATCTTGCGACGATCAGCGCGACCGGCATCGGCAGCTTCGTCAATAACGTCCTGACGCTGACCGGGCCCGGCGGCACGACGGTTGCGACCATCCACTTCGATCCAGCCCAGCAGAATATCGCGCCGCACGGATTCCTGCTGGTGCCCGATGGTGCCGGCGGCACCGATGTCATCCTCAACGAGGCTCCGGTCTATCGCGTGTCGACCGCGGCGCAGCTCGCCCGCGCGATCAACGAGATCAGCGTCGGCGGCGTGTTCTCCGCCACCAACCAGAACTACGAGATCGATATCGTCGGCAGCTTCACGCTGGACGGCGCTCTGCCCGACATCAATCTCGCCAGCGGCGACACGCTGACGATCCATGGCCTCGGCCATGAGATCGACGGCGCTGCCACCTATTCCGGCTTCGTCCTGCAATCCGGCGACGTGACGATCGATCACCTGACCGTCGCCGACTTTGTCCGGCACGGCGGTGACGGGTCGTCACCGGGAACTGCGTCGAAGTATGGCGGCGGCGGTGGTGGACTCGGTGCGGGCGGCGCGCTGTTCATAGGCGCCGGCAGCTCGGCGACACTGACCGATGTCGCTTTCACCGACAATCACGTCTTCGGCGGAAATGGCGGTCAGGGCGGCATCTACGCACCGAGCGTGCCGAATGGCGACCAGGGTGTTACAACGGGAGGCGCATCGAGCCCGGGCCAGCTGGGATTCGGCTATGGCGGGGCGGGTGGTCATTTCACCGCTAACGGAGGCGGCGGCAGTTTCGGCGGTGGCGGTGGCGGTGGCGGCGGCGGACGTAGTCCGGTCACATCCTTTCCGCCCGGCGGTGGCGGCGCCGGCGGCTACGGCGCCGGCATGGGCGGCACTGGAACCTCTGGTGGCGGAGGCGGCGGCGGCGGTGGTGGCGGCGGCGCGGGCCTCGGCGGCGCGGTCTTCGTCGCCTCCGGCGGTGCACTGAATATCACCGACTGGACCTTCTCCAACAATGGTGCAACGGGCGGCGCCGGCGGCAGCAGTCTATGGGGCACCAGCGGTACGGCGGGCCAGGGCATCGGCAACGATCTCTTCAACTACGGCGGTACGATCGGCCTGACGTCCAACGCCGGACAGACACTCACGATCGATCAGTTCGTCGCCGGCACCCAAGGCACGTTCAATATTCAGGGCGCCGGCGCGGTCGTGCTGGCGCAGGGCATCGGAACGAATGTCCTCAACATAACCGGCGCCGGCGACGTCACCGTCCTCACCAGGATCACGGCCAGTGCCATCAACGTCTCTGGCTCCGGTGATGTGCTGTTGCGGGGCGCATTCTACGGCAGCGAGGTCTTCACCCACACCGGTAGCGGCACGCTGACAGTCGAGCCGATCTACAACGTCTCGACGACGGACCAACTGGTCGCCACGATCCAGACCGTCAACTCCAATCCTGTCTCGAACCTGTCCGTCGAATACGTGATCAATCTCGACGGAGACATTCCGCTGGTGGCGGGACTGGCGAAGCTTACCCTCGTCGCCGGGGATACGATCACGGTGAATACCGCGGGCCATACCCTGGACGGCGCCGTCAACGGCGCCGGCGGCGGATTCAGTTTTGTGGCAGGTGTGTCCGGCGGAAACGCCCTGCTGGTCGGAAATGCGATCCCCACGTTCGACGTTGCAAGCGTTGCGGAGCTGACGACAGCCTTCAATGCCATCAATGTCGGAGGTTTCTTCTCCTCGCCGAACATCAACTACGTCATCAATCTCGAGGGAGACACCGCGCTCGGCAGCCTGTCGGCGGGCATGCTGAATTTTGCCGCCGGCGATACGCTCACCATCAATACCAACGGGCACACGCTGAACGGCGCCGTCAACGGCAATGGTCCGGCTTTCACCTTCGCGACCGGCGCGTCCATGGGCACGCCGGCCTTCACCGGCCATCCCATCGCGACCTTCACCGTCGGCACGATGGCGGAATTCAATGCGGCGATCGCGGCCATCAATCCCGGCGGCTTCTACTACGGCACGAACATCGACTACGAGATCGACCTGACCGCCGATCTGAAGCTGAACGGCAACATGGCGGCGCTTTTTCTTGCCGCCGGCGACACGCTCACCATCAAGGGTGGCGGCCACACCATCGACGGTTCGGTCAATGGCACGGCGACCTATTCCGGGTTCGATCTTGAATCCGGCAATCTGGTGCTCAGCCAGCTGACGATCGAAGGCACCCTTGCACATGGTCACGACGGCGGGTCCGTTGCCCACGCCTATGCCGGCGCCGGCGGCGGCGGTGCCGGACTGGGCGGCGGCCTCTTCATTGGTGCAGGTGCGTCCGCGACGCTCGACGGCGTGGCGTTCACCGGCAACTCTGCGATCGGTGGCGCCGGTGGCAATGGCGGCGCCGCCGGAGGCTACAATGGCTACGTCGGCGGCGGCGGGCCGGGGAGCCCTGTGAGCGGATTCGGCATCGGCGGCGCGGGCGGTTGGGGGCGCCAGCCGGCCTTCTACGCGCACTCGCGAAGCAACGGTCTGGCCGGCTCATTTGGCGGCGGTGGTGGTGGCGGGGCCAGCGTTTACAGGGTTATCACCCGCAGTCCACCTTTCTTCGGCGGCGACCTTTATGCAGGCCTCGGCGGCAGCGGCGGTTATGGCGCGGGCAGCGGCGGCGGCGGCGGGGTAAGGGTTGCGTCCGGAGGTGGTGGCGGCGGCGCCGGTCTTGGCGGCGGCGTTTTCGTTGCGTCCGGCGGATCCTTGACGATCCAGAGTGGTTCGATCGGCGGCAATACCGCGGTCGGCGGTCTCGGCGGTGCATCCACGACCGCTGCCGGCGGAAACGGGCAGGGCATCGGTTCGGGTCTCTTCGCGGCCTCGCAGAACGTCACCCTTGCGCCGCTGCTGGGTAACACGCTGACCATCTCGGACACGATCGCAGGTGGAGGCGTCGGCGTCATCCATGTCGCGGGCGCCGGCAACGTCACGCTGTCGGGCGCCATCACCGGCACGACGATCGACATCTCCAACACCGGCACGGTGTCGCTGACGGCGGGCGATCTCGTCAACGATTCCTTCTCGCTGTCGGGCTCGGCGCACTACACGCTGGCGAACAAGATCACGGGCGGCGGCACCATCAGTGCGTCCGGCACGTCGGTGCTGACGATCACCGGCATGAACCTGCTGACCGGCGGCATGGTGCTGAGCGGCAACAGCACGATCGATCTCACCTCGGTGAATTCGATCGGCAGCGGCATCATCACCTTCGTCCCCAATTCGGGCGCGACGCTGATCCTCGAAGCGGGCGTGACGCTGTCCAACCAGATCAACGGCTTCAACCCGGGCGATACAATCAAGCTGGTCGGTTTTGCCGCAAATGCGACGGCCACGATGGGCGCGGGCAACGTCCTGACCGTGACCGATGGCGTTCATTCAGTCGATCTGCATCTCAATCCCGGCGTCGATTTTTCCCTTTTCCAGTTCGACGTCACGGCCTACAGCGGCGGCGTGATGCTGACCGATCGCGTGCCGTTCGGGATCACCGGCCTGGTCGGCCAGCCGGTCTATGGCAGCGGCGTCGAGCTGCGCGGCACGGCGGCTCCGGGCTCCACGGTCACGATCATCGCCAATGGCGGCACGACCGTGCTCGGCACCGGCATCGTCGACGCCAACGGCAACTTCGATCTCATCACCTCGCCGCTCGCCGACGGCTTCTACACGTTCCAGGCGGTTTCGCAGACGGGAACGTCGTCGCAGCTCTCCGCCGGATTCGCGGTCACGGTGCTTCCGAGCGCACCTGTCATCACGACGCAGATCGGCCATCCGCTCAACGGCGACACCGTCGAGCTGAAGGGCACGGCACTGCCCAACCAGATCATCAAGCTGTATCTCGACGGCAGCTCGACCGTGTTCGCGACCGGCGTCGCCGATGCCAATGGCAATTTCGACATCGTCACGCCGGCGCTGACCGACGGCGTCCATACCATCCGGGCAACCGAGACCGACAGCCTGGGCCTGGTAAGCCCGCTGTCGGCCGGCTTCATCGTCAACGTCAATCCGACTGCCCCCACGATCACCGCGCTGGTCAACAACCCCTTCAATGGCGGGCCGATCGAGGTGAAGGGCACGGGCGAGCCCAATCACGCCATCCAGATCTTTGCCGACGGTGGTACGACGGTGATCGGCACCGGCACCACCAACGCCAGCGGCCAGTTCGACATCGTGACCTCGGCGGGACTGAGCAACGGGGTCCACACGCTGACGGCGGTCGTCGTGACGTCGAACCTGCCAAGCACGGCATCGAACGGTCTCTCCATCACTGTCGTTCCGTCGGCGCCGGCCATCACCACGCTGGTCGGCCAGCCCGACAATGACGGCACCATCGAGGTCAAGGGCACGGGCCAGCCGAACCAGAGCGTCACACTCTACGCCGATGGTGGCACGACGCCGGTCGGAACCGGTGTCATCGACGCCACCGGACATTTCGACATCACGACGACGGTGACATTCGCCGACGGCGTGCACCGCCTGACCGCGACGGCGACCGATGCCGCGAACCTCGTCAGTCCGGTGTCGTCGCAATTCACCGTGAACGTGATCCCGGATACGCCGGTCATCTCGGCGGTGCTTCCCGTTTCCGGCACCTCGCAGCGCATCGAGGTGCAGGGCACCGGCGAGGTCGGCGAGACCATCAAGCTGTTCGCCGACGGCAGCACGACGGTGCTGGCCAGCGGCGTGGTCGATGCGACAGGCCATTTCGACATCTTCGCCAACATTCTCGGCGGCGCGCATATCATCCGTGCCACCGAAACCAACGCCGCCAACCTCGTCAGCCTGATCTCCTCGGGCGTGTCGGTCAACGTCACGCCGAATGCGCCGGCGATCACCGCGCTGGTGGGCCAGCCCATCAACGGCACCACCGTGACCGTGAAGGGAACCGCCCAGCACGTCGGCGGCACCATCACGCTTTACGCCGACGGCGGCACGACGGCGGTCGGAACCGGCACGGTTGCCGCCAACGGCACGTTCTCGATCACGACCACCGTGACGTTTGCAGACGCCATTCACACTTTTACCGCGACGGAGACCGACGACGGTATGGCGAGCGGCCTGTCGCCTGCATTCACCGTCAACGTCAACCCGATCGCGCCGACGATCACGGCGCAGATCGGAACAACGGTGGAGGGCGGCGCGCTCGAGTTCGTCGGCACGGGCGAAGTAGGCAACATCGTGACGATCACCCTCGGCGGCGTCACCATCGGTTCGGGAATCGTCGATGCCACCGGGCATTTCGACATCACGACCATCTCCGGCCTGAACCCCGGCGTCCAGGCCGTGTCGGTGACAGAGACCAATGCGGATCATCTCACCAGCACGGCATCGGGCTTCGTGGCAACGGTTGCGCCGGTCGCGCCGGTCATCACATCGGTGGTTTCGGTCGACGATCCCGGCGGACGCGTCGAGGCTTTCGGCACCGGCAAGGCCGGTGACATCATCACGCTGTATGCGGATGGCGGCACGACTGCGATCGGCTCGGGCACGGTGGACCAGACCGGCCACTTCGCGATCTATTCGACCAACGGCCTTGCGCTCGGCGCCGGCGCTCACACGATCACGGCGACGCAGACGCTGGTGAACGGCGCGGGCTCGGCGACCAGCGCCGCGTCGACGGCCTCCAATGTGAACGTTGCGACGACCGCCACCAGCTTCACGATCACAACGGCCGCGGAGCTCGCCGCCGACATCGCAGCGATCGATCTGACCGGCGCATATTCACACGTCAACACGCACTACACGTTCAACATCGTCGGCGACCTCGTCCTGAGCACACAGCTCGCTGCGTTCAATCTCGCCTCTGGCGATACGCTGACGATCCATGGCAATGGGCATACCCTGGACGCCCACGGACTTCCCGGCCTGTTCGTCTATTCCGGCACGATCGACATCGACAATCTCAGCGTCATCAATGCGGTTGCCAGAGGTGGCGACTCCACCAGCGGTGGCGGAGGCGGCGCGGGACTTGGCGGCGGCCTCTTCATCGCCTCGGGCGGCGCGGTCACGCTCGACAATGTCAGCTTTGCACATGATCGGGCGGTCGGCGGCAATGGAAGCTATTTCAATGGCTATTCCGCCAGCGGCGGCGGCGGCATGGGCGGCGCTGGCAACGTCAATGGCGGCGGCGGCATCGGCCTCGCGGCGTCGGGCGGGAGCTATTTTGGCTACGTGCCCGGTCGCGGCATCGTTATCGGCGCGGCGGCCGGTGGCGGTGCTGGAGGTACCGATGGTGGCGGCGGCGTCACTGGCACCAGTCCGTGGGGCTCCGGTCGCTACGGCTATGTCGGCGGCGCTGGTGGCGGCATCGGTGGTGGCGCGGGGTCCGCCACGTCGGGCGGCGCCGGTGGTTTTGGCGGTGGTGGTGGCGGCGGCGTCGTCAGCCCTGTGGATCTCACGGGCGGCGCCGGAGGTGCCGGCGGGTTCGGCGGTGGTGGCGGCGCTGGGCTGCGGGGTGCGGGCGGCGCCGGCGGGTTCGGTGGTGGCGGCGGTGCCGGCTATTGGGGCTACGCGAATGGCGCCGGCGGTTTCGGCGGCGGGCAAGGCAACTATCAATCGGGCGGCGGCGGACTCGGCGCCGGCGGCGCGATCTTCGTCCAGGAAGGCGGCTCGCTGACCTTCGGCGGCAGCGGTGGCACCCACGACAACAGCGTCGCCGGTGGTTCGGGCTCGAATGTCGGCCACAATTCCGGATCGGGCCTCGGCAGCGGCATCTTCCTCCAGGGCAACCAGACCATCACTTTCGCTCCCGATGCGGGGCAGATCATCGCGATCAGCGACGCGATCGCCGATATGACCGGCTCGCACGATGCCAGTGGCCAGACCGGCGCGGGACATCTGGTCCTCGATGGCGACGGAACGCTGGTGCTGGGAACGGCGAACACGTTCACCGGCGGCATCACGATCGAGAACGGCACGCTCGACCTCACCGCGAGCGGCGCGGCCGGCTCCGGCGCGATCGACTTCTCGGCGGCGGGCCATGCGGCGCTGGAATTCAGCGCCGCGAACGCGCCCGTCAACGCGATCGCGCATTTCGGCACGCGCGACCAGATCATCGTCGACGGCTTCCACGCCACGAGTGAAACGTTCATCAATGGCGTTCTGGTTCTGAGCGGCGCGAGCGGATCGGTCAGCCTTACGGTCAGCGGCGATGACATCGCTTCGCTGTCGGACTTCCATTTCGCCTACGACTCCGCGGCCAACACCACGACCATCACCGCCGGGCCGGATCGATCGGGCAACGACGTGATCCATTACGGTGTCGGCGCGCAAAGCCTCACCGGGGGGACGGGGGACGACGTGTTCTTCTTCCGCGCCAGCGACCTTGCCGCAGGCGTCACCGACAAGATCACCGACTTGTCCTGGGCAACCGGCAGCAGCGAGCACGACCGCATCCATCTCGAAGGCGTCGATCCCAATGCGGTGTCGGTCTCGACCGTCAATGGCGGCCACGACACCGACATCGCGATTTCCGTCGCCGGCGGCACGGCGCACATTCTGGTGCAGGGCGTCGGTTCGGGGCCGCTGCAAATCGAGTTCCAGAACACGACGCCGACGGATGATGCGCATTTGAATACGCTGCTGACGCCGTCGACGGTAAATGAGATCGTCGCAAGTTTCTATTTCGGCGCCAATCCGCCCTATGCCAAATCTCTGGTCAGTTATGGCGCTGATGGCGCGGTCATCGCTCAGGATGTCACCAACAATGACGGATCGCACCTGGTGACCGTGCAGGGGGACAACGCTGCGCTGACGGCGTCAGCGGCGAACGATACGTTCGTGTTCCAGTTCAATTCGCAGGCGGCCGCCACGGCTACCATCGGCAATTTCGACGTGGCGCATGACGTCCTGCAACTCAGCCAGTCGGTTTACGCGGACGCGGCGGCAGCGCTTGCTGCGATCACCGCCGATCCGCACAACGCCGGCAACCCGGCCGATACCGTCATCGCGCTGGACGCGCTTCACTCGGTCACGTTGACCGGTGTCAACCCAAACCTGCTGCAGCAGCGGGATTTTCTGGTAGTCTAGTCACGAATCCCCAGTCAGGTTTGCAGGATCATGCAAGGCGATATCCATTTCATCTCCGGCCTTCCGCGCGCGGGCTCGACGTTGCTGTCGGCGATATTGCGACAGAACCCGCGCTTTCGCGCCGGGATGACCGGACCGGTCGGCTCGCTGGTCGACGGCATGCTGCGCAGCATGAGCATGAACAACGAGACCGCGATCTTCATCACCGACGAGCAGCGCCGGGAGCTCATCAAGGCGATCTTCTCGACCTATTACGCCGATCTGCCGAAGGGGCATGTGGTGTTCGACACCAACCGCAATTGGTGCGCACGGCTGCCGCTGATCACCGAGCTGTTTCCACGCGCCAAGGTGATCTGCTGCGTGCGCCACATTCCCTGGATCCTGGACTCGGTCGAGCGGCTCATTCGCAAGAACAAGTATCAGCCGTCGGGCATCTTCAATTTCGAGCCGGGCGGCACGGTGTATTCGCGCGTCGAAGGGTTGGCCGCTCCCAACGGCATGGTTGGCTTTGCCTGGAATGCGCTGCGCGAAGCGTTTTGCGGCGAGCAGACCGCCTGCCTGCTGGCGCTGACCTATGAGACGCTGACCACCCAGCCG
Source organism: Bradyrhizobium sp. CCGB20 (assembly GCF_024199855.1). Taxonomy (NCBI): domain Bacteria; kingdom Pseudomonadati; phylum Pseudomonadota; class Alphaproteobacteria; order Hyphomicrobiales; family Nitrobacteraceae; genus Bradyrhizobium; species Bradyrhizobium sp. CCGB20. Next base: position 3,647,206 of record NZ_JANADN010000001.1, read on the forward strand.
GAGCGGGCGATCGCGGCCGTTTACGAGTTCATCGGCGAGAAGCCGTTCGCCCATGATTTCCAGAACATCGAGTTCGACGCCGAAGAATTCGACCGCAGGATTGGTACGCCGGGTCTCCACAGGGTCGGCAAACGTGTGGAATCCCCGGGTCGTAAAACCGTGCTGCCGGGCGATCTCTGGCGCAAATACGAGAACGATGCTTTCTGGGGCGACCCCGCCCGTAACCCGAACCAGGTGAGGGTGATCTAGGGCAGGGTATGAACACCTCGAATTCGGTGTCTGTCTCGAGATTTTCTTGCTGACCGCCGATGCCTCGCTCGATAAGCGCGAGGTGAACCCGCAACGACACCAGCGCCAGCTTTTGGTCCGGCTTCGCCGAGCATCGGCTCGCGCAGCCCATTGCAAGATTTGTCCAATGTGAGCGGGTTGCTCACTCCCTGTTGATGTGTTGGACGATCCGTGCCGCGCGCGGGATGTAGCCCTGCGACGGGCGGGCGCCGCACATCAACGTTGCCACTTCGGTTAGAGGCCCCGAGGATGTCTGGCCTTATCTGGATTGCGGCCAGGCCAGCCACCAGCCTCCTCGATATGGTTAATTCATTCCACGTGTTTTCCGCAGTCGCAATTAATCTGAATTTCAGGACTCGCCTATAGATTGAACCAAGGGACAACAGTCTTTTTGGTTGCGAAAATGCTTCCGTCGTCAATGCCCGCCGATGCGCGCCAGGCCGCGCAAGGCCCTCAGAAGTGGTCCACATTCTTTAACGCGCTCGTTTCGCCCAACGTACGGCTACTCGCGGGCGGACTGCTGATTCCAAACCTGATCTCGCTCGCAACGATGGCTTCATTGGTCGATATCGGCTTCCCGCCGCGGTCCATCGCCATCGCTCTCTATGCCAGCATTGCCATCCTGGCGCGGCGCATTCCCTTCATGATCACGGCCGCGCTGTTTCTTGCCGCGCTCACCTTCGACGTTGTGCAAACGTTGTCTCTGATGTTCGGCCTCGGGCTAGGTGACTTGATGGCGGCTGTCGACCACGCGAGGCGCATCAATTTCTTCGCCTCTCCGCTCTATTTTGCTTTGATCGCCATGCTCGTCATGACCACGAGCGCGACCCTGGCATGCTTGAGGCCGCGCGCCGTGCTCATGAAGGCGAACATACCGGTTCTCTTCTTCGTGGCGCAGGCGTTCGGTGTCCTCGACTATGTCAGCAACGCATCGCCACACTACCATTTCGGCTCCACGATGGGGAGCAGTGAGCCGGTCCAATCCGCTGCGGAGGTGTCGGGTTTTAGGACGGCGGCGGGCGCTGACGGAAAAAACGTTGTCCTGGTGATCGTCGAGAGCCTGGGCTACCTGCAGGATCAGGACGCCCGAGCGCGCATAGCGGAACCACTGTATGACCAAAGCCTGACGAGGGATTACACGGTCACGTCCGGAAAAACGGTCTATTTCGGTTCGACGACCTCGGGCGAGATGCGGGAACTATGCAATACGCGCACATTCTACACGGAGTACGTTCAGAACGACACCAACACCTGCCTGCCTGATCTGCTGGCCGCGCGAGGGTATAGCAACATCGCCATGCACGGCTTCGCTGGAGGCATGTTCGAGCGTGAGCGGTGGTATCCGACAATCGGCTTCGACCAGGAATTTTTCCGCGACGAGTTGGTCAAAACGACCCACCGCGTATGCGGCAGCGCCTTCGCCGGCGCGTGCGATGCAGATCTTGCGCCCGTGATTTCTGCAGCCTCCCGCGACGCGGGAAAGCAAGGCAAGCCACGCTTCATCTATTGGCTCACCCTAAATACACATATTCCGGTCGCGCCCAGCCAAGCCCTGACGGATTTTCATTGCGGGATCGACGGTGGCGTCTTTGGGCGACCCAAGGTTTGCCGGATGGCCGAACTTTGGCACGACGTATTTGCCGTCGTCGCGAAGATAGCGCGCGACCCAGCCGTGGCGCCGGCCGACATCCTGGTCGTCGGCGATCATGCGCCGCCATTCTGGTCGAGGCATGACCGCGCCCAGTTCGAACCCGGTCAAGTGGCTTGGTACAGGCTCCAGCCCCGGCGAGCGCCTCCTATGCCGATGCCGGACGCTCTCAACCAACAGAGAGCATCGGTAAACGACGCGGCAAGTCTGAACCTCGTCAATTCGCGATGAGTGCTGCAGCCGCGGAAATCATCTAGCGGCGCGAATGTTCAAGAACGCCGCGGTGACCGAGAGAAATCTTGCCAGCATTTCGTGCAACGCAGGCCGTGTGGCGGTAATCCGAGCGTTCCGTTGGAAGGCGGCGAACCGGCAGGTGGCCTAACCGGTTGCGCGTGGGAGAATGCCCTTTGCCGTAATCTCCGCCGAAAGCTCTTCAATCGTCTTGCGTTGTTCCATGGCGGATCTGCGGATCAGTGCAAAGGCGGCTGGTTCCGCGAGCGCGTGCGAGTGCATCACCTGGAGAACGGCGGCAAGCACGACGCGACGCGACCGAAGACGCTGCTCGAGCTTGAGCACCTGCTGCTTCAATTCGTTGGTGCGTTCGTTGCGTTCGAACGCCATGACGAGCGCCGCGTAGATGCCGGCCGAGCGCAACGGCTTGACCAGGAATGAGGCCGGATCGAGTTCGAACACCAGCTTCAGGCGGCTCGGCGTCTCGGTGCCGAGCAGGGCGATGACCGGGCAGCGCCCCAGGAACGCACGTCGAGCCGGTTGTGTCAAAGGCAGGAACTCGTCATCGATCAACGCCAGATCCGGCGCGAAGTCGATCGCCCCTGTGGGGTCCCATGCGACGCTGTCGATCCCGAGCCGCTCAAACTGGCGCCGGACGATCGAGGCATCGCGTTCGTCCTTGATGGCGACGAGGGCCTTGCGTCCGCGTAGCGAAAATGAAGACGGTTTGCTCATTTCACAACCCGCAAATGTGGCGCATTCGGCAGCGCACTACCCTTCGACGTGTCCCTCGAAGGACTTACGGCAACGTCGAGCTGGGTCAGATAAGGATCAGGCTTAACAGGCGCGTCAGCTTCCCAGAAGATATCAAACTGTCCTTGCGGATTGGACACGGCCAACCGCGGTGTAAGGACGCAATGGTTGTTGCCGCCATCGATCCAGACTGGTCCTTGCGGCGAATTGTAGCGATGGCCGGCCGCAGCGCGCCGCACCTCCACGATATCAGATGTGCCTGCACGCTGCAGCGCGCGCGCCAGCAGATAAACCGCGACATAGGCGGATTGTCCGTCGACGGAGGGGCTGCTGTCCTCGCCATAGCGCGCCTTCCAGCGTTCGACGAACGCGCGGTTCTCAGGCAGGCGGATGCTTTCGAAATAGGCGGACGACGTGATGCACCCGGCCGATGCCGGTCCGACGATTGACAGTTCCGGCTCGCACAGGCTGCAGCTCAGCATCGGAATCTCGAGCCCGGCGGCCTTGGTGCCGGCGTGGAAGGCACGGATGAAGTCGTAGCTCGAGCTTCCGACCAACGTGTTGAACACGATGGGCGGCTTCCTCCGTACGATCTCGTCGACGATATGCCCGACGGCGCTTTCGCCGAGCTCGAGCAACCGTTCGGCGAGGATGTGGCCATCCGCCGCGTTGACCAATTCCCGGGTGACGCGATTGGTTTCCCATGTCCACACGTAGTTGGAGCCGACGCAGAAGATTTCGCGTGACAGATTGTCGAGCACGTAACGGACGAGCGGCAGGACGTTGTGATTGGGCGAGGCGCCGACATAGATGACGTTGTCGGAACACTCGAAGCCCTCATAGCGCGCAGGATACCAGAGCAGGCGATCGGTGCGCTCCACGATCGGCAAGACCTGCTTGCGCGACGCCGACGTGTAGCAGCCGATGATATGCTTGACGCCGACGTTGCGGATGAGGTCGTCGCAGACCGTATGGTATTCCGAGATGATGCCGCGGGGATCGCGAATATGGGCTGCGATCGAGAAGTCGAACTCCGCCTGGCTGTTGATCTCGTCGACCGCCATCATCGCGCTCTTGAGGATTTCGCGGCCCATGGCCTGATAGGGCCCGGACTGCGAGCAGATGATGCCAACGGGAACAGACGGTTTTGTCATTGACGGCTTTCGGTCGCGCAACGCAAAGATGAAATCATCATCGCCGATGACAGCGCAAGTGGCTTGCCGTTTTGCTGCGCAGCACTCTCGAAATTTAGGCAGACAGCATCGTTGACAATGCGACAGGCAGTTACTTAGACTTTCCTCCTACAGGGACTCCTGTCGAACCTCGCGTGCGCCGATCTGGCCGATGACGTCCAGCTCTTTGTACTAAGTGCTTCGTTCGATTTCGGACCCTAAGCGATAGTTCATAGCCGCGGCATTTGAGCCATTCGTCACCTCATTCGGGAGGGACGGGTGGCTTTTTGCGTTTGCCGCCAGGGAAGCTGGCAATGCGACCGCGTCGCCAGAACGTTGACGCATGCGCGGGGACGACCGCGTGTCACGTCGAGTGGGAGGATGAAGAACAATGGCAGCAGCAGATTTCCACTATCTGGGACTCGTCGAAGTCGGGCGGAAGATCCAGGCGAAAGAGCTGTCGCCGGTCGAAGCGACCAAAGCGATGCTCGGGCGGATCGAGAAGCTCGACGGCAAGCTCAAGAGTTTTGCGCATGTGATGGCTGACTCGGCGCTCGCTGATGCCGCCACGGCCGAGAAGGAGATCGCTTCCGGCAAGATCAGGGGGCTGCTTCATGGTGTGCCGGTGGCGGTCAAGGATCTCTGCTGGGCCAAGGGCGCGCCGGCGGCCCATGGTATGACCATTCATCGCGATTTCCGTCCCACCGAGGACGCAACGGTCGTTGCGCGGCTGAAGCATGCCGGCGCAATCATCCTCGGCAAGCTGCAGCAGACCGAGGGCGCCTACGCCGACCACCATCCGAAGATCGATCCGCCCAAGAACCCGTGGAACGCTGATCTCTGGCCCGGCGCGTCGTCGAGCGGTTCCGGCGTCGCGACCGCAGCGGGCCTCTGCTTCGGTTCGCTCGGCACCGATACCGGCGGATCAATCCGCTTTCCGTCCGCGGCCAACGGCGTCACCGGGCTCAAGCCGACCTGGGGACGTGTCAGTCGCTACGGCGCGTTCGAGCTTGCGGCGACGCTGGATCACATCGGCCCGATGGCGCGGAGCGCGGTCGATTGCGGCGCGATCCTCGGCGTCATCGCGGGGCAGGATCCCAGGGACACGACGTCGGTGCCGCTGGCCGTCCCCGACTATCTCGCGGGTCTATCCGGCGACCTGCGCGGCGTGACAATCGGCGTCGACCGGCGCTGGACCAGCGAAGGCACGGACGGTGACGCGGCCAAGGTGCTGACCGAGGGACTGCGTGTGGCGGCCGATCTCGGCGCGAAGATCAAGGAGATCACGTTCCCCGACACCAAGGCGGTTGTCGACGACTGGTTCCCGCTTTGCGGCATCGAGGTCGCCGTCGCGCACGAGGACACCTATCCGGCGCGCAAGGACGAGTACGGCCCTGCACTCGCGGGCTTGCTCGATCTCGGGCGGCAGCAGTCCGGCATGGACTACCAGAAGATCGTGCTCCGGCGCGAGGCATTCCGCGGCGCGGTGCGTGTGCTGTTCGAGACCGTCGATCTCATCGCGGTCCCGGCCCAGGCGTTCGCCGCGCCCACGCTCGCCAAGATGGCGGCACTCGGTGAGGACGCCTCGCTGATCGGCGGACTGCTCCGCTTCACGTGCCCGTTCGACATGACGGGAAGCCCGACCGTAACGCTTCCCGGCGGCTTCGCGGCGAATGGCGGTCCGGTCGGTTTCCAGTTCGTCGGGCGTCATTTCGACGAGGCCGGCCTGGTTCGCGCAGGCGATGCGTTCCAGCGCGTTACCGACTGGCACAAACGTCATCCCGGGATCTGAGCTGAGGAGACATTCGTATGTCTGCAGAGGACTGGTTGAAGAATTCCATCATGGCCAAGCGCGCGGTCGCAAAGGGCGCGACGGGTGCGACGCATAGTCTGACCATCGAGCAACAGGGCGGCTTCCACTACGTCTACGGTCCCTATGCCAAGCCCACCCTGTCGATCGACCCGGGCGGGGTGGTCGTCGTCGAGACGGAAGACGCCTTCGGCGGTGTGCTCACCAAGGAGAGCGACAGCCCCACGGCCAAATTGAACTTCCCCTATCTCAATCCGCAATGCGGACCGATCGCCATCAAGGGCGCCAAGAAGGGCGATTGCCTTGCGATCTATATCCGCGATGTCGAGACGCGGGGTGAACAGCCGGCCGGGACGACCTGCATCATTCCGGAGTTCGGCGGGCTGGTCGGGACAAGCTCGACGGCGCTACTCAATCCGCCGCTGCCGGAGCGCGTAAAGAAGCTGCATGTCGACAGGAACGGCGTGCGCTGGAACGACAAGATCACGCTGCCCTACGAGCCGTTCATCGGCACCATCGGCGTCTCGCCGGAGATCGAGGCGATCTCGTCACTGCAGCCGGATTACCACGGCGGCAACATGGATCTGCCCGACGTCGCTCCCGGCGCGATCATCTATTTCCCGGTGCACACCGACGGCGGGATGCTCTACGTCGGCGACTGCCATGCGACGCAAGGCGACGGCGAGCTGTCCGGCGTGGCGATGGAGCAGCGCGCGACCGTCACGCTGCAGGTCGACCTGATCAAGAACTGGAGCTTCGCATGGCCGCGGCTCGAGACGAAGGACTTCATCATGACGATCGGCAGCGCGCGTCCGCTCGAGGACGCGGCGCGCATCGCCTATCGCGAGCTCGTGCGGTGGATGGCGGCCGATTACGGCTTCGACGAGATCGACGCCTACATGCTGCTCAGCCAGGCCGGCCGCATGCGGCTCGGAAACATGGTCGATCCCAAATACACGATGGGGGCATCGATCCTGAAGAATTACCTCAAGCCATGACATCCAGCCGCTTTCAGAAACAGGGGATATCACGATGAATTCGGGACGTAAGTTCGGTATCGTTTTGCTCGGCGCCATGCTCGGTACAGCGGCGGCGATGAGTGCTGCTCGGGCAGCGGAACCACCGTTGAAGGTGGGTCTGCTCGAGGACGTGTCAGGCGACCTCGCCTTCATGGGCATGCCGAAGCTGCACGGCTCTCAGCTCGCTGTCGAGGAGATCAACAAGAGCGGGGGCATCCTGGGGCGACAAATCGAGCTGATCCATCTCGATCCGCAGGGCGACAACGCGCGCTATCAGGAATTCGGCCGCCGCCTGCTCAATCGCGACAAGGTCGACGTGCTGATCGGCGGCATCACCTCGGCTTCGCGCGAGGCGCTGCGTCCGATCGTCGATCGCACCTCGACGCCGTATTTCTACACCAACCAGTACGAAGGCGGCGTCTGCGACGCCAGCATGATCAGCATGGGCGCAGTGCCCGAGCAGCAGTTCTCGACGCTGATTCCGTGGATGGTCGAAAAGTTCGGCAAGAAGGTCTACGTCATCGCCGCCGACTACAATTTCGGTCAGATTTCGGCCGAGTGGAACCGCAAGATCATGAAGGATCTCGGCGGCGAGGTCGTCGGCGAGGAGTTCATTCCGCTCGGCGTGTCGCAGTTTGCGCAGACGATCCAGAACATCCAGAAGGCGAAGCCGGACTGGTTGCTCACGATCAATGTCGGTGCGGCCCAGGACTCGTTCTTCGAGCAGGCGGCGGCAGCCAACCTCAATCTGCCGATGGGGTCTTCGATCAAGGTCATGCTCGGCTTCGAGCACAAGCGGTTCAAGCCGCCGGCGCTCAACAACATGCACGCGACCGCCAACTGGTTCGAGGAGATCGACACACCCGAGGCCACCGAATTCAAGAAGCGCTGGCACGCGAAATTCCCCGACGAACTCTACATCAACGACATGGGGTATAACGCCTACAACGCGCTCTACATGTACAAGGCGCTGGTCGAGAAGGCGAAGTCGATCAAGCTTGACGACATGCGGAAAGTAATCGCGACCGGAGATGCCTGCATCGATGCTCCCGAAGGCAAGGTCTGCATCGATCCCAAGAGCCAGCACACCTCGCATCGCATGCGCCTGATCTCGGTCGGTCCGAAGCATGAGGTGAAGGTCGAGAAGGACTACGGGGTGATCCAGCCCTATTGGCTTGGCGAGATCGGCTGTGATCTCACCAAGAAGAACGACAAGGACCAGTACACGCCAAGCCATCTCCCGAAGAAGTCGTGACGCGCATCGGGCACGGATCTTGCTCGTGTTGAATGTCATGATCGCGAACAAAACCGGCGCCGCAACGATGCGGCGCCGGGATCGGCAAGGGGATCAAGATGTCGGCTGAAGTGTTCTCGGTATTCTATCAGTTCGCCGACGTGTTTGCGTTCCTCATTCTTTCGGCCGCGGGCCTCGCCATCGTGTTCGGCATGATGGGCGTCATCAACATGGCGCATGGCGAGTTCATCATGTGCGGCGCCTATGTGACAGTCGGCTTGGTGAATTTGGGCGTGCCGCTCGCGATCGCCCAGATACTCGCCGCGCTGACGGCGGGGCTCATCGGTGTCCTCGTCGAATTCCTGGTCGTGCGTCGCTTCTACAAGCGGCCTCTGGATTCCCTGCTCGCGACCTGGGGCCTCAGCCTCATCGTAACGCAATCGATGCTCCTGATCGTCGGGTCTGCCGTGCGAGGAATCGGCACGCCCGAGGGAAGCTTCGCAATCGGCGGCTATACGTTTTCGACCTATCGTCTGGTGCTGTTCGGCTGCGCGGTGGCCGTGCTGGCCGGTCTCTACATCATCTTCATGAAGACGCGTTTCGGCGTGATCGCCCGTGCGACGATGCAGAATGCGGCGATGGCGAAGGCGCTGGGCGCACGCACCGGCCGCATCTATGCGATCAGTTTCGGGATCGGCACCGGTCTCGCCGGGCTCTGCGGGGCGCTGTACGCGCCGACCATGACGCTGATCCCGACCATGGGCGCCACCTTCGTGGTCGAAAGCTTCGTCACGGTCGTGATCGGAGGGGCGAACGTGCTGCTCGGAACGGCGCCGGCCGCTGTGTTCCTGGCGATGATCCGGATGGCGTTGAATGCGAGCTACGGCCAGATCATCGGACAGATCGGAATGCTGGTCGCCGTCATCCTGATCATTCGGGTATTGCCCGAGGGGCTCTCCAGCGTGCTGGTTCGTCGTGGGCGCTAAAGGGGAATGTTGATGTTCAAGCTGCTGGAAGGCCCACAGACGCTCGGACGCGGCAAGTTGTTCTGGTCGTGCTTTGTCGCCGTGCTGGCAGGAGCGCTGGCCTATCCACTGTTCGCCGATTCCTACGACGTCGGCAATTTCGCCTACTTCCTGATCTGGATATTCATGGCGCTCGGCCTCTGCCTGATGTGGGGCTATGGCGGCATGCTGTCGTTCGGCCAGACCTTGTTCTTCGGCATCGCCGGTTACGGTTACGGCGTGCTCGCGATCAACATGGGCGGCGGCACCGCCACGATCGCGGCGCTTGTACTCTCTGTGTTTATCGCGATGGTCGCGGCTGGCATCCTCGGCTACTTCATGATCTGGGGCGGCATCAACGGTATCTTCTTCGGCATCGTGACACTGTCCGCAACGCTGGTGCTGGCCTTCTTTCTGGGCCAGACCGCGGGGCCTGAATGGCACATCGGCCCCGCCCGGCTGAACGGGTTCAACGGCATGAAGGGCATGGACCCGTTGACCGTCGGCGACTTCTATATCGAGGGCTCGGCGCTCTATTACGTCATGGTCGCGCTGATCGTGATCGTCTATCTCGCGCTGCGCATGCTGGTGAATTCGGGGATCGGCAACGTCATCGTGGCGACGCGGGAAAACCCGCAGCGCGCCGAGATGCTGGGTTACGACGTCAGGAAATACCAACTGCTGACCTTCGTGATCGGAAGCGGTCTCGCGGGCCTCAGCGGCGCCCTGTACACGTCGTGGGGTCAGTTCATCACCCCGTCGAGCATTGGCTTGCCGGCCGCTGCAATGCCGATCGTGTGGGTGGCCTTCTCCGGACGCAGCGATTTGACTGCGACCCTGATCGGGTCGTTCCTGTTGCTGTTCGGCTTCCAGACCATCACGGTCTACAGCCAACAGGCCGCACTGGTGCTGATGGGGGCGCTGCTCCTTGCCACGGTGATGCTCGCGCCGCAGGGCTTTGTGCTTGGCATCGGCAAGCTCGTTGCGGACTGGTGGAGCGGCCGCCGGCGGCGCGATGACGGTGCCGTCATGGTGGAGGCTGGCCGCTTGCAGTCGGAAGAGTCCTGATCATGACGCTGGTCGAAGTCAAAGGTGTATCCAAGCGTTTTGGCGGATTGACCGCCGTCTCCGATGTCGACCTTGCGGTCAACGCAGGCGAGGTCCACTGCCTGATCGGTCCCAACGGCGCCGGCAAGAGCACACTGTTCAAGCTGATCGTGGGTCTCTATCCGCCGACCCATGGCAGCATCCTGTTCGACAGCGTCGACATCACGGCTGAGCGTCCATACGCGCGCGTGCAGCGGGGCATGAGCATCAAGATGCAGGCTCCGAGCGTGTTCAAGGAGCTGCCGGTCCGGCAGAACATCCAGATTGCGCTCCAGGAGCGACTGTCCGGCGCGGAACGCATCGCCGAAGAGGATCGCCTGCTGACACTGCTCAACCTCGGCCCGGACAGCGAGAAGCTCGCGGGTGCGCTGTCGCATGGCCAGCAGCAATGGCTCGAGATCGGGATGGCGCTGGCGCTGAAGCCTCAGCTCCTGCTGCTGGACGAGCCGACTGCCGGGATGTCACCGGAGGAAACCTTCAAGACCGGCGAGCTGATCAAGTCGTTCAATGCCGAAGGCATGACGGTGCTTGTCGTCGAGCACGATATGGCCTTTGTGCGCCAGGTCGCCCAACGCGTCACGGTGCTGCATCTCGGCAAGATTTTTGCGCGCGGCAATCTCGAAAGCATTTTGCAGGACGAAAAGGTCGCGGAAATTTACCTCGGTAAGACCCATGCTCACTAAGCCCACACCCACTGGCCGGATTCTTGACGTATCGGACTTATGGGCGGGATACGGCGCGACGCCGATCCTGCAGGGGGTCACCATGTCGGTCTCGCGCGGCGAGATCGTCGGCGTGATCGGCCGTAACGGTGTCGGCAAGTCGACCCTGATGCGGTGCCTGATCGGCCTGCTGCAGACCTGGCGCGGCACGATCAGATTCATGGAGCAGGACGTCACAAAGCTCGAGGCGGACGCGCGGGCGAGGGCGGGCTTCGGATATATCCCGCAAGGGCGGGATGTCTTTCCGCAGATGACCGTCGAGGAGAACCTGCAGGTCGGCGAGTTGATCGGCGGTCCCGGCGGCAGGAAGCTGCCGGAGCTTGTCTATGAGTATTTTCCGCGGCTGAAGGAACGCCGGCGGCAGGCCGCGGGCACCATGTCGGGCGGCGAGCAGCAGCAGCTCGCCATAGGTCGCGCGCTGATCGGCAATCCGTCCTTGATGATCCTGGACGAGCCGTCCGAGGGCATCCAGCCCTCGATCGTACAACATATCTGCGAGGCGCTGAGGTCGTTCCGGAACGAGTTTGGGACCACGATCATCTTCGTCGAGCAGAATCTCGACACGATCCTGGCGATCGCCGAGCGATGTTACATCATGGAGAAGGGCAGGATCACGCAGTCACTGGCGGGAGGCGAGGTCAACGAGGACAATGTCCGCGAGCAGCTCCTGCTCTGAACGGCCGCATGGCATGTCTCTAAGTCGTCAACAGGGAGGGAATGGACATGGATCTGGGACTTAAGGGAGCAAAGGTTCTCGTCACCGGCAGCACCAAGGGCATCGGCAGGGCGATCGCCGACACCTTCGCAGCCGAAGGCGCCAATGTCGGCATCTGCGCGCGCAACCAGGCCGACGTCGACAGCGCGGTCACTGCGATCAAGGCGAAAGGCGTCGCGGCGTTTGGCAGTTCGGTCGACGTCTCCAACGGTCCGCCGCTCAAGGCCTGGGTGGAGGACATGGCGTCCAAGCTCGGCGGCATCGACATTGTCGTCGCCAATGTCAGCGCCTTGTCGATCGGGCAGGACGAGGAGAGCTGGGAGAAGGAATTCTCCACCGACATGATGGGCACGGTGCGGCTGGTCAATGCGGCGATGCCGTATCTGGAGAAGAGCAAGGCCGCCGCCATCGTCACCATCTCAAGCGTGTCGGGGCGCGAAGTCGATTTCGCCAGCGGCCCCTACGGCACGTTCAAGGCGGCGATCATCCACTACACGCAGGGGCTCGCCTTCCAGCTTGCCGGGAAGGGTATCCGCGCCAATTCGGTATCACCGGGCAACACCTATTTCGAGGGCGGTGTCTGGCATCAGATCAAGGACGGCAATCCCGAGCTGTACAAGACCGCGCTGGCGCTCAACCCGACCGGCCGCATGGGCACACCGCAGGAAATGGCGAATGGTGCGGTGTTCCTTGCCAGCAAGGCGGCGAGCTTCATCACCGGGACCAACCTCGTGGTCGATGGTGCCCTCACGCGAGGAGTGCAGTTCTAGGCGCTTCTCGCGCAGCGCAGTCACGAGACCGGGCCGTCAGCGGTGCCGGTGTGCGAAGCCGTTTCCGACAACAGCGGGGCTGTCAGATGTCAGCAGATCCAATTCACTACAAGTCCATCACCGAACTCTCCGAGCTGTTTCGCCGGGGCGAGCTTCTGCCCTCGAAAGTGACTGAGGCGATGCTGAGCCGGATCGCGAAGCTGGACGGCAGGTTTCACGGTTATGCGCTCGTCCTCGCCGAGCGCGCCATGGCGCAGGCGAAGCGCTGCGACGTCGAGCTTGCCAAGGGCATCTGGCGCGGGCCGTTGCACGGCGTGCCGATCGGATTGAAGGATCTTTGCTACACTACGTTCGCGCCGACCGCTGGCGGCACCACGATCCACGCCAGGTTTGTTCCGTCCTTCAATGCGACGATCGTGGATCGGCTTGAGCACGCCGGTGCCGTCACGCTCGGCAAGCTCAAGATGACCGAGGGCGCCTATACCAGCCACCATCCGAACGACCAGGCGCCGCTCAATCCCTGGGGCGTCGACTATTGGGTCGGCTCCTCCTCGAGCGGATCGGGCGTGGCGACCTCGGCGGGGCTCTGCTTCGGCTCGATCGGCAGCGACACCGGCGGCTCGATCCGGTTTCCGTCGGCGACCTGCGGCTTGACCGGGATCAAGCCGACCTGGGGACGCGTCAGCCGTCACGGCGTCTTTCCGCTGGCGGACTCGCTCGACCATGTCGGACCAATGTGCCGGAGTGCGGCCGATGCGGCCGCCATGCTCGGCGTCATTGCGGGCGCCGATGTCAACGACCCGACGGCCCTGCAGGCCCCGGTGCCGAATTATCTCGCCGGGATCGGGGACGGCATCCGCGGCTTACGGATCGGCGTGGACCGCAGCTACACCCAGGACGGAATCGATCCGCAGGTGGTCGCCGCCTTACTGGAAGCGGAGCGCATGCTTGCGGACCTTGGCGCCGATATCCGCGAGGTCAAGTTCCCGGACTACCAGAAGCTCGTCAGCATGTGGATCCCGATGTGCTCGATCGAGACGGCAGAGGCGCATCTCGAGACCTATCCGTCGCGGAAGTCGGAATACGGCCCCGATCTCGCGCAGCTTATCGAGCAGGGCAGGTCGATGAGTGGCGTCGAGATCGCAGCGATCCATCATGAGCGACTGAAGTTCTGCGGCAGCCTCGCCGCCCTGTTCGGCGATATCGACCTGCTGTTGATCCCGACCATGCCCGTGCCGATCCCGACGCTGACCAAGATGGGCGAATATGGCGCCGATCCGAACGTTCTGCTCAGTATCCTTCGCTTCACCGCCGTGTTCGATTTCTCGGGCAGCCCGACCATCACGCTGCCGAACGGCATGGCGTCGGACCGGCTGCCGCTCAGCATGCAGCTCGTCGGCCCGCATCTATCCGAAGATGTGCTTGCCCGTGCCGGGTACGCATTCCAGTCAGTGACGGATTGGCATACGCGGCGTGCGCCCATCGAATGAGCGGCATCGGAATGGTTTTGGGCAGGTGACCTTCATCGTATGATCAGCGAAAGCCGACGCGATCCGTGCAGGCAACGATGTCGCGAGGAGGTTTTCGACCTCCGGCCTGCGGTGGAGCGAACACCGCCAGGTACCCGCCATCGCCTGCGAGCCGATACGTGGCGATCTCGGCGTAGTCAACGGCGGTCAGTTCGCAACGCAGCAGATCAATCGGCGTGCCATGCCTTGAGGTCGGGCGCTCGAAGTCGACAATTCCGATCCGCGCGCCCGGCTTCAAGGCCGGTGCGAGATTATAGAGGAACGCATAGGGCTGGGTTATCTCATGATACATGCGGGCGAGGATGGCGGCATCCAGCGAGGAAGCGGGCAGGCGTGGGTCGTGTGGTTCGCCCAACGCGTATATGATGTTCGTCAGCCCCAACCGTTCTGTTCGCCTGTCGAGTTCGATGAGATAGTCCCGCATGATGTCCTGGGCGACGACGACACCCTTTGGGCCGACGATGTTTGAGAGGCGGACCGTGTAATAGCCGCTGCCTGCACCGATATCGCCGACCGTCATGCCTGGTTTCAGCTCGAGAAGACGGGCGACCTCACCGACCTCATCCAGGACGTCGCGGTGCTCCCAGGCGGAGCGGCTCAGGCCGGCGATCGGCGCAACCGGGCGCCGAGTTGGGAGAAAATCCTTGGCAGGGAGTCCCGGAGAAGTCAGATAACCAATGTCAGCGGCGCATACGCGAGTTGTGCCCAGCGCCGCGACAAGCGCCACGATGAGGACCAGCGTCATCATGCGGCCGCCAGGTATCAGACGCGGTCGTTCACGTTGCGAAAGACGTGGGCCCAGGGCACGCGCCCCTTCTCTCCCTTCTCTAGAGATAGCAGCCGGGCATGGAGCAGGCCGCCCCGGCGCCTCTTGCGGCCGGCGTCTTACAGACGCACGCCGGTTGTGGCAAACGCCTGGGAAACGGGTTCCTGCACCTGATCCAGGATTGCCATTGCGCCAAATGCGATGACAATGGCCGCAGCGCAGCCGAGCAGAAAAGCCTTCATGCGCAAACTCCATCACTTGCAAGCCGCCTGCATCTTACGACGCCGCTTGCTGTGGGCAACTGTGACGGACGATCTCAAGCTCACCCGCCGTTCCTGCCGACTCTAAGGGCTCATGAAAATCGGGTCGATTGGAAATGCATCGCCGATCAACCCCAGCGCTTGAAGGTCGGCGCGGTGCAAGTCCACTTCCAATATGGCGACGAGCAGCATGAGCACGACAACCGTGAGGACGAGGAGAGGCGAGGCTTCCCGGGTCGCTGGCTCCGGAGTGATCAAAAGCACGCGCACGGCGCGCAGCCATGAGATCATCCGCAGAAATGGCCTCGATTGCCCCAGCATGCCTTTTCCTTGACATGACGAGCAAAGACGTGACCAACCAAAGCTAGGACTCGCGCTGCCGCCATTCAAGGGAGAATGCCGACGATGGGCGAACTGACGCAGTGCGCTTTGAGGAACGGATATCGATCCTTCCTCGTTGGGCTCCAAAGGAGGAGTTCGCCGTGAAGGCACTGACATCCATCCTATGCCTGGCAGCAGTCGTGACCTTCGATAGTGCGCCCGCCCAGTCCGGACAGACAGGGTCGCCTGCGGCACAGACCCGTCCCGAAGAGAAGGGCCAAATACAGCCTCAGGGCTGGACGGGCCCCATCAATACGGGTTCGGGCGGCGCGCCCGCGGAAAGTCCGCAAGGTCAGAGTCCGCCCGGGATGCAGGCGGCGCCCGAGGGCTCGTCCAAAAAGGTCGTTGCACCGGAAAAGTAGACGTCGTGCCGCGGACATTTCTTTCGGGCATTCTTGAAGGCGTGGAGCAACCATGGCCGGCAAAGATTGATGGGGTGGGCTTCGTGCGCCCGGGTCGCCGCGACCCTCCTGGCGATTGTTGCTGCGTCAGCGGCACACGCGCAGCTTGCGGGGCACGGCGGTCCTGTACGGGCGCTCGCCGTTTCGCCAGACGGCGACAGCCTGTTGTCGGGCAGCTTCGACACGTCCGCCATCCGCTGGGCGCTGAAGACCGACGCGGCGGGTGAGGTGCTGCGGTATCATGCGGATGCCGTCAACGCCGTTGCGTTCCTGAAGGACGGCCGCATGATCACAGCGGGTGCCGACGGCCGGATTGCGCTCTGGACGGCAGGCCTGCAGCAGCCCGATCAAGTCCTGGAGGGGCATACCGGTCCGGTGGTGGCACTCGCCGTGGCGCCGGGCGGATCGATGCTCGCCTCGGCGTCGTGGGACCACAGCGTGCGGCTCTGGTCCCTGGCCGATGGCGCGTCACGCGCCTTTGAGGGGCACGTGCAGAACGTGAATGGTGTCGCCTTCGCTCCGGACGGCATGTCGCTCGTGAGCGTCGGCTACGATCGTGCGTTGTGCATCTGGCGCTTGCCGGAGGGCCGGCCTGAAACAGTGGTATTGCCGGCGCCATTGAACGCCGTCGCAATTGCGTCCGATGGGGAGATCGTCGCCGCAGGGGCCGACGGCAAGCTGCGCATGCTGACGGCGGACGGAAAGCCGGCTGGCGAGGTGGCCGCAGGCTCGGCACCGATCGTTGGCTTGGCCCTTTCCGACGATGGGACGCTGATCGCCGCCGCAGGCATCGGCGGCACGGTTGCCATTGTGGAGCGCAAGTCCCGCAGTGTGTTGAGGACTCTCGTGGGGCCCGGCTTCCCGGTCTGGTCGGTCGTCTTCCTGCACGATGCGGCCACGCTCGTGACCGGAGGTGCGGACGGAAAAATCCGGCGTTGGAATATGCGGAGCGGTGAGCCGGTCGGTTCGAACCTGTTCGGGACATCAGCGGATCCGCTGGCTGCCTATGCGGGCGATCATGGCGCCGATGTCTTTCGCGCCTGCGTTGCCTGTCACACGCTGTCGACCAAGGAGGCGCAACGTGCGGGGCCGACGCTAGCCGGATTGTTCGGCCGGAAAATCGCGTCCGTCCCCGGCTATCGGTTTTCCGAGGCGCTCAAGACGATGGATATCGTCTGGACCCCCGAGACCGTCGCAAAGCTGTTTGAGGTCGGGCCCAACGTCTACACGCCGGGAACGAAGATGCCGGAGCAGCGCATCGGATCGGCCGAAGACCGCCGTGCATTGACCGACTTCCTGGTCCGGGCGACCTCGCATAAGTGAGGACCCGAACGCTGATGACGGACGGTCGCGCTCAGGTCTTGCTGTCCGGCCGGCGCAAATAATCCTCGGTGGTTCGGGGCGGCGCGCGTTCCGGAACGCCCGCAAACGGATCGAACTGCTGTTCACTCATCGCGATCGCGCGGCAATCGGCGCACATCCTGATGGTGTCGAGGCGCTTGTCGCCGGCCGGATACATCCAGTGCCGGCCCTCGAGCTTCGCCGCGATCCGATCAATCGTGCTTCTTACGCCGAACGCCGTGCCGCAGCGGATGCAAAGCGCGGGCTCTTCCTCCTTGATCACAACCGCGCTCGCGCGGCCGGCGCGGAAATCGATCTGGGGCTTGAGCGTGATGACCTTTTCGGGACAGGTGCTCTGGCAGAGGCCGCATTGCACGCACGCATCTTCGACGAATTTGAGCACCGGGCGTTCGGGATCGTCGCGGAGCGCGCCGGTCGGGCAGACGGAAACGCAGGACAGGCACAGCGTGCATCCACTGGTATCGACGCTCACTGCGCCGATCGGAGCGCCCTGAGGCAGCGCAATGACATCGACCGGGTTCGGCGCGAGGCGATGCAGCTCGCTCAACGCGAAGCGGAGCAGGTCGCGCCGCTTGCCGACAGTCTTGAACGTCGCTGGCGTCTTCACGCTGGCAAGTCGTCCGATACCCTTCAATTGCTCCAGCAATGCATCCGGATCGTCGGTTTCGATCGCAGCGACCCGGCGCCCTTCAAATCCGAGGCCCGCAAGGATGGTCTCTGCCATGCCGATCGTTTGCCTCAGCCCGGTCACGTCATGCCGCGGCTTGCTGCGGAGCAAGAACCGGAATGCGGCCGCTCCGTAGGCAAAGGCGCCGATCACGGCCTCAGGCCCGACCTGCGTCACTTCATTGACGGCCAGAGGGATGACTTGCGCAGGCAGACCATCGCCGTGCCGCGCAAGCGCGTCGATCAAAGGCGTGCCGTGTTGGCCGTCGTGCAGCAACAGGACAGGGCTGGATCCGCCCGCCTGATGATAGGCGAGCAGCATGGCGCGGATGGTGTGAAGCTGGGTGTCCGCGGGCGGCAACGCGTAGGACGCCGCGCCCGTTGGACAAGCGGCGGCACATTGGCCGCAGCCGGCGCAAATCGCGGCATCGATGGCAACGTGATTGCCGGCCGGTGTGATCGCGCTCGTGGGACACAAATCGAGACAACGATGGCAGCCGGTCAGATTCGAGCGCGAATGTGCGCAAAGATCGGGCGTGAACTCGACATATTTGGGCTTATCGAAACGTCCGACAAGATCACGCGCGCTCAGGACGGCGCGGAGCATGGCGCCCGGGTCCTTGGGATCGGCCCGCAGGTAACCGTCACGCAAATCATGCGCTGGAAACAGCGCTCTCTCTCCCGATAGGTCAAGGATGATGTCACAACGCGAGGTGGCGCCATTGCGTGGCGTTTCAAAGACGTAGTGATCGCGTGAGGAGGGACGCGGGCGAGCGTAGTCGTCGATCGTGAGCTCGAAGGCGCCAAAATGTCCTCTGGCGTTACGGATCGCTCCCTTCACGACCGGGAAGGACGTTGCCACAGGCGAGATGATCTCGCGCGGCTCCCTCAGCATCACCGTCACATCGAGGTGCTCCGAAAGCAGCCGCCCGGCTTCGATTGCCGCTTCGTCCCTGCCGTAGATCAGGATGACCCCGTCGCTCGCCAGCGTGACCAGCGGATAGTCGGGCGCCTGCACGGCGCTCGCTGCGAGCAGCGCTGCCATTTTGGGGCCCGCTTGCGCGCCCTCGGTCGACCAGCCTGCCGTTTCGCGAACGTTTACGAACGCGATGGGCGCGGAGCGCTCGCCGGATTCCTCTGCAAACAAGGATTGCTGATACGTGCAGGCAACGGTCAGAGGGCCCTCTGCCTTTGCGCCTGCGCGAAAATGGTCGAGCTCGGCGCCGCACAGGTGACGAAAACTCTTGATGTCGCCATTGCCGCATCCGCGCTGGATCGCGGTCACGTCAAGCCGCATCGTGTCTTCACACGAGCAAATCAGGATGGTCTTCGCTGGCTGCTCCAGGTTCATCCCTCCCGAGACGAGCGACGAATGACGGACTCGCGCCGATCCTTTGCCTCGTATAGATATTGTCAATCGGGAAAAAGTGGAGGACGGCCTGCGGTCGATCCCAACCAGCCACGCTTCCATGGCGGAACCCATCCAACTGCCGCCGCCCTTTGCCTTGGTCCGATTGCGCGAGAGCGGAGATGCGTTTGCCCATGCATGCCGCATTGCACCGGAAAGCGGGGCCGGCACGCTGGTCTATGTAGGACGCTTCGATGTTGCCGAGTTCGCGGTGGTGCTGGAGCCGGCCGAGCCGCTGACCACCGCACGCCGCGCCTTTTACGCTGGCATGGTTGCCCTGACCGACGCCCTGCGCGCCTATGCGCCGCCGGCCAAGGAGGTCGCGATCGGTTGGCCTGATGCGGTGAGGATTGACGGAGCGCTGGTCGGAGGGGGACGGCTGGGCTGGCCCGCATCCGTGGACGAGGATGAGCCGCCGGGCTGGCTCGTATTCGGAGCCATGATCCGGACAGTCGCGATGAACGATCGTGATCCCGGTGTTCACCCGCTTGCCTCCGCCCTGGATGAGGAAGGGTTCGGCGAGGCCGGTGCAGTGCAGATGACGGAGAGTTTTGCGCGGCACCTGATGCGGGCGATCGACAATTGGCAGGTCGATGGATTTGACAGCGTCGCGCGCGAATATCTCGGCCGCATGCCTCGCGAGCGGCAGACGTTGCGACGCATCGATGATCGCGGCGATCTGCTCACGCGCCGCATCGGAAGTGACACGACTGAGCGGGCAGACCTTGTTAAAGCGCTCGCCGCGCCATCCTGGCTCGATCCTGATCTCGGAGGGCCAGGGTCGTGAAAAAGGCTGCGAAACTTCTGCGCACCATCGCGCTCGATGCCTCCGATACCTTCATGTTCGACGTGCCGGCAATCTCGGGCGAATGGGCGGTCTCCGGCGCGTTTCGTTTCTGCGATCAGGATCCGGGGACGCTGGGCGGAAAGGCGCGTGCCGCCTTCCGTAGCGGCTTTCTCGGCGTGCAATCCTGGGGATGGTCGACACTTGCGCAGATTGTTCCGGCGACCGAGGACGATTGCCAGGCGCTGATCGAACTCCTTGCCAGGCAACTCGTTGACCGGTTCGGCGCACCGGACATGGCAATTGCGAGGACCGCTGCGGAAGAGGAAGTCACCTTTGCGCAGACGCTCTGCACGCACCCGATCAGTTCGCTCATTGCGGTCCATCGTTCGGCGCGAGATGGCGAAGTCCACGAGGCCTTCCGCAAGCTGCAACTGCGGGAAGGGCAGCCGCATGGCAGGGCATTCTCGTTCATGGAAATCGAGGATGAGTGATTTCTGGATCGCATGTGGCCATCACCTGCTCGATCGCGACGAGAGCGGCGGGCTTCGTGTCACCGACGAATTCTTGAAGGCATATTTTGCCCGTCCCGAGCTGATGCCGCCGAGGGACGCGTGCCCGGTCGAACGGGGACTGCATCGCGATATGCTCGCCGATCCGCGCCGGGCGGTCGGAGCGGACGACGTCACCGCGATCGCCGATGAGGATGCGCGCGAGAACTGGCGCTTCGTGCTGGGCTTTCGCGATCTCATGTTGCGGCACTCAACACTCGAGGCTGCGTATCTCGCGGCCCTGCGCTCGCGGTCAAACCACCTGCCGCCGCTGTTCATCAATCAACTTGTGCACGTGATCCTGCGCAATGTCCTTGATGGCAACAACGATCCGTTCGTGCTGCGCGCCGCCGAGCTGTTTTTCCGGCCGCAGCGGATCCTGCCGCATGAGCAGGCCTTGCTGCTTGGCGATGAAGAGGTCGTCGGCGGTCGCAGCCCGACGCCTGTCTTGTCGCTGATCTCGATGCTGGGCACCAAGGTGGACGCGCAGCTCGACGTGCTGAGCGAGGACAATGCCGAGAGCTATTGGGACCGCAGCGACCGGTTTGACATGGCCCTCGATCTTACCGCGGGTGGGCGAGGGTCTCGCGCGCTGGCGCAGGCAATGACACGCTGGGTCTCCCATCTGCTCGGCATCGACGTTGTCATTGAACCGCTGACGGAACCACGCGAGGTGAAGCTGACCTGGTATATCGGGTTGGACGCCGATGCCACCAAGATGGGCGATCGGCTTTGGCACGGCGAGGAGCTTGACGAGCCTAGCGCGGGGAGAGTGCTTTCGCTGTTTCGCCTGACCTTTGCGGACTCGCAGCTCGCCTTGGAGAGCTTGCAGGGCGAGCCGGTCTATCTGATCCTGGCGATGACGGCCGATCACAAGCTCCGCATGAAACCGCAGAATCTGTTAGCGGGACTCCCGATCAGGCGCGTGGAGGCCATCTGATGAGCGCCGCCCCGCCAATCGTGCGCATCCCCGTCGGCATCGTCGTCGAACGACGCAGGGCGGAGTCGCCTTGGGTCGATTTCATCTGGCGGAGCACCGCCGTGTTGCCGGACGAACCGGATACGAAGCCCTGGACAATCTTGCGCGAGCAGGAGGGCAACACCTTGTTTTATGCCGGCAGCGCAACGGTTGATCTGTACGTGTCGGAAACCGCGCGTTACCGCGACAATGTTGCCTCCGGCACGCCGAGCATCTGGGTGGTCTTGAGCCCATCCGAGGGGGCCTGGCCTTATGCGATCGCCGCAGCGACGGCTGATCCCGCGGAAGGAGAGGGGTTTACCGAGGCCGCTGACAATCTGGTTGAAGCCGTACCAATGCCCGAGGTCGTGCGCGAGGTGATTGAAAGTTTTGTTGCCGAACACCACGTCGAGAGAGAGTTCGTCAAACGCGAGCGACGGCGCGCCGATCCCGAAGCCCTGGCGCGTCGGCAGCATGAAGGCGGGCAAGAATGACTGAGGAAGAGTTTCTCGCACGTTGGTCGCGCCGCAAGCTCGGGTCAAAACGGAATGCTCCGCCGGCGGAAATAGCCGGGCCGGCCGATGAAGCCGCGGTGTCGCCCCCGGCGGCCAAGGCCGAGCCGGACGTGGATCTCGGCAGCTTGCCGTCGATCGATGCGATCGCGGCCGGGACCGACATCACCGCATTCCTGCGCAAAGGTGTTCCGCAGGAATTGATGCACGCGGCTCTTCGCCGTGCCTGGACGGCCGATCCCGCGATCCGCGATTTCGTGGGGCTCGCCGAAAACGCCTGGGACTTCAACGATCCGAATGCCATGCCGGGGTTCGGACCGCTCGATTGCTCGCAGGCCGAGTTGGCCGCCTGGGTCGACCGGATCGTCGGCGGCCTGCGGAACGCTGTAGAGGCATCTTCCGACACGCCAACGCAATTGCAGGAGTCCGCGGACGTTCCAAAAGCGGATGTTGTGCACTCCGCAGTGCTTACAGAGTTTGATCAAGCGGTCCACACCGAGATCGCTGCTCCCGTTGCATCGCAACCGACCACGGAAGCCGCGACTGTTCGGCGCCGCACACATGGCGGTGCTCTTCCTCGCTGACACTGCGACCAAAGGTATAGCCTCACGCTATGGGTCGGCGATTGACCGTCCGAGGAGCGAGGTCTACGCTCTGTTAGCGCTTTGTTACGCAAGCAAAATCGGTCATTCGGGGGTCTCGGGCGACGGAGGTCCATATGCGTGACGCCGGGCTTGATCGTGCCATTGACGCCGCAGGCGGCGTGGCCCGGCTTGCGCGCAAAATCCGCATCAGACAGCCCTCGGTTTCGAACTGGAGCAAGATACCCGCTCAGCGGGTGATTGCGGTGGAAGCGGCAACAGGTGTTCCCCGGGCAGAACTGCGGCCCGATCTCTATCCCGATCACCATCACGAACGCACGATGTCGCAAGACAGCATCGATCCGATCGATGTCGCGCGATCGCGGGAATATGGCCTTCTCGCTGTCTTGCTCGCGGCTGCGCCGTCCAGGAGCTTGCTCGATCGGCTTACCGGTTTGAGCGGAGACGGGACCCCGCTTGGTCAGGCTCACGCTGGCTTGGCGGAAGCAGCTTCGCGAGCGAGCGCAGCTCAGGTCGAGCGCGAATATTTCGACCTCTTCGTTGGTCTCGGCCGCGGCGAGTTGCTGCCCTACGCCTCCTACTATTTGACCGGCTTCCTCAACGAACGGCCGCTGTCACGTTTGCGAACCGATCTCGCGGCGCTCGGCATCGCGCGCGCCGAGGGCAATTTCGAACCAGAGGATCATGCCGCCATCCTCTGCGAGATCATGGCAGGAATGGCCGACGGCCAACTGGATGCGCCGACGGATGTGCAGCGCGCACTGTTCGAGAAACACGTCTCGCCCTGGATGGGACGCCTGTTCGCCGACATGGAACAGGCGGCAAGCGCAAGATTCTATCGCGCGGTCGGCACGCTCGGCCGCCTGTTTATCGAGGTCGAGAGGCAAGCATTTTCGTTCGCTGAGTGACCAGCGCAGGCTGGTCCGGGAGAAATGCGATGAACGAAGACAAGCAAGCGACCGTCGGAAGGCGCGACTTTCTCCGCAAGGTTGGCATCGGCACGGTAGGCGCTGGCGCCACGCTGGCGACGCCGCTCGTCGGCTCTGCGCAAGCCGACAGCGAGAATGACGATGAGAAGCGCAAGGCGCGCTACAAGGAATCCGATCACGTGAAGGCCTATTACCGCGTCAACCGCTATCCCGCCTGAGGGAGGCTGCCGTGCTTATCAAGCGATCAGATCAGCATTCTGGATCCGGCCACCGCGGCTCAGTCGCCGATACCTTGGCACACCAGGCCGGCGGTCTCGATCGCCGCACCTTCCTGCGGCGGTCCGGTCTTGCAGGTGGTGCGCTCGCGGCACTCGGCACCATGCCGGTTTCCGGCGTGCGCAAAGCGGAAGCCGCCGTGGCGGGTCCGCTGGCCGCCGGCGCCACCGTCAGGAAAAGCATCTGTACGCATTGTTCGGTCGGATGCACCGTGACGGCGGAGGTGTTGAATGGGGTCTGGATCGGTCAGGAACCGACCTGGGATTCCCCCATCAATCGCGGATCTCATTGCGCGAAGGGGGCTTCCGTACGCGAGCTGGTGCACAGCGAGCGGCGCTTGCGCTATCCGATGAAGCTCGTGAACGGGCAATGGGCGCGCGTCTCCTGGGAGACCGCGATCAACGAGATCGGCGACAAGATCCTCGAGGTTCGCGAAAAATCGGGCCCCGATTCCGTTTACTGGCTCGGATCGGCCAAGATGACCAATGAAGGCGCTTATCTGTTCCGCAAGCTCGGGGCGTTCTGGGGTACCAACAACACCGACCATCAGGCCCGCATCTGCCATTCGACCACCGTCACCGGCGTCGCCAACACCTGGGGCTACGGCGCGATGACCAACAGCTACAACGATATCCGCAATGCCAAGACCCAGATGATCATGGGCGGCAATCCGGCCGAGGCGCATCCGGTTTCGTTGCAGCATCTGCTTGAGGGCAAGGAGCTGCAAAAGGCCAACTTCATCGTCATCGACCCGCGCATGACGCGCACCGCGGCGCACGCGACGGAATATGTGCGGATGCGTCCGGGCACTGACATTCCGATACTCTACGGCATCATGTGGCACATCCTCCAGAACGGCTGGGAGGACAAGGAATTCATCAGGCAGCGCGTCTACGGCTTCGACGATCTCCGCAAGGAAGTGGAGAAATGGAATCCGGAAGAGGTCGAGCGCGTCACCGGCATTCCCGCCGAACAGCTCAAGCGGGTCGCCAAGATGTTCGCTACCGAGAAGCCGTCGACCTTGATCTGGGCCATGGGCCAGACCCAGAAGACCGTCGGCACGGCCAATGTGCGGGCGAGCTGCATTCTGCTGCTCATGACCGGCAATGTCGGTGGACCGGGCATGGGCGCCAACATCTTCCGCGGCCACGACAATGTGCAGGGCGCGACCGATGTTGGTCTCGATATTGTGACACTGCCATTCTACTACGGCCTCGCCGAGGGTGCGTGGAAGCACTGGTCGCGGGTCTGGGATGTCGACTACGAGTTCTTGAAGTCGCGCTTTGTTTCCAAGCAGATCATGGAAACTCCCGGCATTCCGCTCACCCGCTGGTTCGAGGCGGTGACGTTGCCGAAGGATCAGGTCGCTCAGCAGGACAATGTGCGGGCCGTGTTCGTTCAAGGACACGCCAGCAACAGCATCACGCGGATTCCGGAGTCTCTCAAGGGCCTGAAGGCGCTGGACCTACTCGTCATTGCCGACCCGCATCCCACGACCTGGGCATCGCTGGCGGTCGAGGCCGGCCGCAAGGATGGCATCTACATTCTTCCGGTGGCCACGCAATTCGAGTGCAAGGGATCGCGCGTCGCCTCGAACCGCTCGCTGCAATGGGGCGAACAGATCGTGAAGCCGATCTTCGAATCCAAGGACGACCTCGAGGTCATCTATCTGATGGCCAGGAAGCTCGGCTTCGCCGACCAGATGTTCAAGAAAATCAAGGTCGATAACAATCTGCCTGAAGCAGAAGATGTGCTGCGCGAGATGAACCGCGGCAGCTGGTCGACCGGTTATTGCGGGCAATCGCCCGAGCGGCTCAAGGCGCACATGAAGAACCAGGCAAAGTTCGACATGCTGACGATGCGTGCGCCCAAGGACGATCCCGAGGTCGGCGGCGATTATTACGGCCTGCCGTGGCCGTGCTGGGGCTCGCCGGAAGTCCGGCATCCCGGCACGCCGCTGCTCTACAATACCAATCTCGCGGTGATGGACGGCGGCGGCACGTTCCGGCCGCGCTTCGGCATCGAGCGCGAGGAGAAGCTGCCCGACGGGACCACGCGCAAGGTCAGCCTGCTGGCCGACAAATCCTACTCCAAGGATTCCGAGATCCAGGACGGCTATCCCGAATTCACGCTGGCGAGCCTGAAGAAGCTTGGCTGGGACACGGATCTCACCGAAGCGGAGATGGCCACGATCATGAAGGTCAATCCGACCAATCCGGATTTGGTGTCGTGGTCGCTCGATCTCTCAGGGGGCATCCAGCGGGTCGCGCTCAAACACGGCTGCGTGCCGTATGGCAATGGCAAGGCACGGATGAATGCCTTCGGCCTGCCTGATCCGATTCCGGTCCATCGCGAGCCGATCTACACGCCACGTGTCGACCTCGTCGAGAAATATCCGACGCTGCCTGATGCCAAGCAGTTTCGCATGCCCAACATCGGCTTCTCGGTGCAGAAGGCCGCCGTGGAGAAGGGGATCGCCAAGCAGTTCCCGCTCATCCTCTCCTCAGGCCGTCTCGTCGAGTATGAGGGCGGCGGCGAGGAGACCCGGACCAATCCGTGGCTTGCCGAACTGCAGCAGGACATGTTCATCGAGATAAATCCGGCCGATGCCGCCGATCGCGGCGTCAAGGACGGCGGCTGGGTCTGGGTCACGGGCGCCGAGAACAGTTCCAGGGCGAGGATGAAGGCGCTCGTCACCGAGCGTGTCGGTAGGGGCGTGGCCTGGATGCCTTTCCACTTCGGCGGTTGGCTCGCCGGCAAGGATCTCCGGGGCAACTATCCGAAGGGCACTGATCCGATCGTGCTCGGCGAAAGCGCCAACACGATCACCACCTACGGATACGATCCCGCGACGAACATGCAGGAGACCAAGGTCACCCTTTGCCAGATCTCGGCGGCATAAGGAGCAACGACGATGGCACGTATGAAATTCCTCTGCGACGCCGACCGTTGCATCGAATGCAATGCCTGCGTCACCGCCTGCAAGAACGAGCATGAGGTGCCCTGGGGTATCAACCGGCGCCGCGTGGTCACCATCAATGACGGCAAGCCGGGCGAGCGTTCGATCTCGATGGCCTGCATGCATTGCACCGACGCGCCCTGCGCGGCCGTGTGCCCCGTGAACTGCTTCTACACCACTGCCGACGGCGTGGTGCTGCACTCCAAGGACCTCTGCATCGGCTGCGGCTATTGCTTCTACGCCTGTCCGTTCGGCGCGCCGCAATATCCCAAGGTTGGAAACTTCGGCTCGCGCGGCAAGATGGACAAATGCACCTATTGCGCCGGGGGCCCCGAGGCCGACGGCAGCAAGGAGGAATACGAGAAGTATGGCGCAAACCGGCTGGCGGAGGGCAAGCTGCCGCTGTGTGCCGAAATGTGCTCGACCAAGTCGTTGCTCGCCGGCGACGGGGAGATTATCGCCCAGATCTACAAGGAACGCGTGATGAAGCGCGGCTACGGCTCCGGCGCGTGGGGCTGGAAGACCGCGTATCGCGAGACGATCGAGTCCTGACGCGGACGGCAGTCAAGGACGCGATGCGGGAGGCGCAGATGGCGTCATTTGGAAGATTCGTTAGCTTGCTGTTCGGAGCATGTGCGCTGCTTCTGGTGATCACGGCGGTTCCTGCGAGTGCCCAGCAGGTCAACCCGACCGCGAGCTCCGTCAAGGAGCAGCAACTGCTGCAGGAACTCAACCGGATCCAGGGCCGTGTCAGCATTCCGGATCAGAGGTCGGGCGTGCTCGAGCAACCGCAGGGGCGCGAATGGCGGGAGTTTCGCAATGTCACGCTGCGCTGGATCGGCGGCGTCGCGATTATCGGCATGTTGGCGCTGCTCGTGATCTTCTATCTTACCCGTGGCATGGTGCGGCTCGAAAGCGGGCGATCGGGACGTGCGATCGTGCGCTTCAACCTGTTTGAGCGCTTCGTGCATTGGATGACAGCCAGCTGCTTCATCATCCTCGCCATCTCCGGTCTGAACATCACCTTCGGGCGGCCGCTGTTGTTGCCGCTGATCGGCTTCGAGGCCTTCTCCGAGTGGTCGCAATGGGCGAAGTATGCCCACAACTATCTGAGCTTCCCGTTCACCATCGGCGTCGTCCTGATCTTCCTGATGTGGATCGCGGGAAATATCCCGAACAAGGTGGATGTTGCCTGGATCAGGCGGGGAGGGGGCCTTGTCGGCCATGATCATCCGCCGGCCTATCGCTTCAATGCCGGCCAGAAGATGATCTATTGGATCGTCGTCATCGGGGGCGGCCTCGTCGCCGCAACGGGATACGCGCTGATGTTCCCGTTCTACATGAGTGGTATCGAAGGCATGCAGGTGGCCCAGATCATCCACTCCGTGGTGTCCGTACTATTCGTGGCCGCAATGATTGCGCATGTTTACATCGGCACGATCGGGATGGAGGGAGCCTTCGAGGCCATGGGCTCGGGTGAGGTCGACCTCAACTGGGCACGCGAACATCACAGCCTTTGGCTCGACGAGCAGATGGGGCGAACTGGACCGAGCGGTCAAAAGCCGCAACGGGCGACCGCTGCGGCTGAATGAAAAGGACGGCTGATAGAGGTTGGTCCGGTATGCTCTATTGCGTCCGCTCTCTGGCGAACAGGACGGAGCGGTCCTCGATCTGCTGCTCCGGTAGTGTGCCCGCTCGGCCTGTTTGCAGCTCCTGAATATTTGGCATGCCGCTCTGTGCAGAGCTAAAAAGTGCATGCGATCTGAGCATGCTGCTGGCCGCACTGATGACGAGCAAGGCCGAAACAAGCGAAAGCATAATGCGTTTCATCCGACATCTCCATCCGGAGTTGCATCCTCCAGGACGGCGTAAGCTTTAATTCGCCCCGGCGATGTGAGCCGCATCACATTTTTCCAAGCTTTCTCTGGGTCCCACGGTTAACCAAAGGGCGAGCGATCCTCGTTGGTCCAGTTTCGTTGAAGCGATGTCACCTTCGCAGGAGTTATTCGGCGGCCCGGACAGTTTGGCTGCAAAGCAGGTTACCCCTGATCGTCGTTGTTGCGATCAAGACTGTATCCAGGCGAACGGCCGGCCGACGCGGACGTGGGGCACGATCGCATTGACAGGAGCGGGCCTCCCACCCGCGGCCGGAAGCTGAGCCCGTTTTTCGCCGGGCGGCCGGAGCGCGCCCCCCGACAGCCAATTTCAGTGCAGACCCCTCGGCCGCCGCTGATGGCATTTTGGGCCGCCACCCGACGATTGACATGGAATTATTACATGTCTAAAAATATGCAAATTCATATAATTGTGAGATGCCTGAATGGACACGCATCCGCTCAAGATCAAGCTGAGGTCGTCTAACGCGGAAACCGCGTTGGTACGGAGCCTTGTGTTTGGCGTGGAGAAGGGTGTTGTGCCGCGATGGCAGGCGGGCGCGCATGTTCGCGTGGCGCTCCCGAATGGGGGTGACCGGCCGTATTCACTGATGGCCTTGCCGGGACTCCCGGACGATGCGCTGGCGCTCGGGGTCCTGCGCGAGCAGGCCTCGACCGGAGGCTCGCAGTTCATGCACGCGCTGAAGATCGGCGATGTCGTAAAGGCGACCGCGCCGGTGAACAATTTCAGTCTGCACGGAGAGGCTTCACCTGCGCTGCTGTTTGCCGGTGGCATCGGCATCACGCCGATCCTGTCGATGGCGGCTGAGCTGAAAGCTCGCGGCAACCCGTATCGCCTGCACTACGCGGGCCGCGCGCGCGGGATGCTGGCGTTCCTGCCGCAATTGCAGGAGATCTGCTTGAGCAGCCTCTCCGTCCATCATGACGACGACGACTCCCGCCTCGATATCGCAGCGGCGCTCGGTGATGTGTCGGCAAACTGCCACATCTACGTCTGCGGCCCTGGGGGAATGATCGAGGCGGTGAAGGCGGCGGCGCTGGCCAGGGGCATTGCCCCGGACCACATCCATTACGAGCTATTCAAGGCAGAGCAACCGAGCGCGCCCGACAAGCCGTTCGAGGTCGAGCTCAAGTCGAGCGGGCAGGTCGTCACCGTCGCGGCCGGCCAGACCATCATCCAGGCGCTGGAGGCGGTAGGTCTCGACGTTCTCTACGACTGCCAGCGCGGCGATTGCGGCATCTGCCAGTGCGGCGTGATCTCGGGCGTTCCCGATCATCGCGACGTCATTCTCAGCGACGACGAGAAGGCGTCAAACAAGGTCATGCAGATCTGCGTGTCGCGCGCGAAATCGGAACGGCTGGTGTTGGATCTCTAGCGGGAGGCAAGGGGGCGTCATGGACAGATACCGGAACAATGCCTTAGCGATCGACGCGCTGGTGCGCGACGCCGAGGTGCATCGCGACGTCTATGTCGACCCTGAAATCTTCGAGCTCGAGATGGAGCATCTGTTCCCGAATAGCTGGATCTATGTCGGGCATGCCAGCCAACTCGCAAAGCCCGGCGATTTCATCACCGCCAATATCGGCCGGCAACCGGTGCTGGCGAGCCGTCATACCGACGGCTCTATCCACGTTTTCTACAATCGCTGTCCGCACAAGGGCGTGAAGATCGCATCAGAGCCCTGCGGCAACACCGGAAAATTCTTCCGCTGTCCCTATCATGCCTGGTCGTTCAAGACCGACGGCTCGCTGCTCGCGATTCCCCTGAAGAAGGGCTACGAGGGGACCGGGTTCGGCGATGCGCAGGCCAATGAGGGGCTGTCGAGGATCAGGAACGTCGTCGTCTATCGCGATTTCATCTTCGTGCAGTTGAATGACAACGGTGTTTCCTTCGAGGATTATTTCGGTGAGAGCCTGTCGACCATCGACAACATGGTCGACCGGTCGCCGGAGGGGAAGCTCTCGGTCGTCGCTGCGCCGATCCGCTACATGCACACCTGCAATTGGAAGATGCTGGTCGAGAACCAGACCGACACCTGCCATCCGATGGTGGCGCATGAAAGCTCGGCGGGCACCGCGGTCAAGGTCTGGAAGCGCGAGCAGGGCTCCTCCACGGAAACGCCGATGGCGGTGCAGCTCTACGGCCCGTTCATGAGCCCTTACGAGTTCTACGAGCAGAGCGGCATCAGGATCTGGCCGAACGGCCATGGTCACACTGGCGTCGCCAACTCGATCCATTCCAACTACTCGGACGTCGAAGGCTATGTCGGCCAGATGGTTGCGGCCTACGGCGAGAAGCGGGCGTACGAGATCCTCGGCGAAGTCAGGCACAACACCGTCTATTTTCCGAACATCATGGTGAAGGGGGCGGTCCAGATCCTGCGCAATTTCATCCCGATCGCGGTCGACAAGACGCTGGTCGAAAGCTGGGTCTATCGCCTGGTCGGCGCGCCCGACAAGCTCTACGAGCGCGCGCTGATGTACAACCGCTTCATCAACGCGCCGACCTCGATCGTCGGACACGACGATCTCGAAATGTATGAGCGCGCCCAGGAAGGGCTGAAGTCCAACGGCAATCAATGGGTCAATCTCCAGCGCCTCTATGAGGCCGGTGAGCAGGCGGACGTCACCGCCGTCATCAACGGGACATCGGAACGGCAGATGCGAAACCAGTTTCATGCCTGGGCCAAGTTCATGACCATCGACATGGGCGAGCGCGTCGAGGCCGCCGAATGATCACCGAGAAGACCATCACGGACTTCATCTACCGCGAGGCCGATCTCCTCGATACGATGCAGTGGCAGGCCTGGCTCGATCTGTTTCATCCCGAAGGGCGTTACTGGATGCCGCTGGAATGGCAGCAGCAGGACCCGGTGCTTCAACCGTCCCTGATGTACGAGGACCTGCTGCTGTTGAAGGTGCGGGTCGAGCGCCTCGCCGGCGAACGCACCTTCAGCCAGAAGCCGAAGAGCCGCTGCCATCATCTGCTCCAGGCGCCGCAGGTCGTGGCGTGCGATCCGGAGGCTGGCGTGTTCAAGGCGCGGACCTCCTACGTCTACACGGAGACGCGCGGCGACATGCTGGAGCGCTTCTCGGGATGGGCCTCGCACGATCTCGTTCAGGTCGGCGACACCCTGAAGATCAAGCTCAAGCGGGTCGATCTCGTCAATTTCGACGCGCCGTTCGGCAACATCCAGCTCTTCATGTGAGAATGCCTTGACCGCTGCGACCACCGTCTACGCGCGCTTTCGCGAAACCGCCCTCCGCCGAAGCGAGGCGAGTTTCCTCAACGTTCTGCCGGAAACCGCCGACATCTACGGCATCGTGGCCGGGGAGATTTCCTATCGCGCCATGCTAGAGCGGGTCGAGCGTCGGCGATCGGCGTTCGCGCACCAAGGCTATGGCGAGGGCCACCGGGTCGGGCTTCTGCTCCAGAACCGGCCGGTGTTCATCGAGTTGTGGTTCGCGCTGAACGCGCTCGGCGTCTCCGTCGTGCCGATCAATCCGGATTTGCGGATGAGCGAGCTCGAATACATCATCGCGCATTCCGAGATGAACGCGGCGTTCGTGCTCGCCGAGCGACGCGCCGAGGTCGAGACCGCGGCCCGTCAGGCCGGCCGGCCGATTCCGGTGGTGGCCGATGACGACGACGTTCCCGCGCCATTTGGCGGCACGCTGGCCGCGACCGCAGGCGACGGCGCGACCGAATGCGCGCTGCTTTACACGTCGGGAACGACCGGGCAGCCCAAGGGCTGCGTGCTGACCAACACCTACTTTCTGCATTCCGGAAACTGGTATCGCGATGTCGGCGGGCTGTGCGGGCTGAAGGCCGAGGGCGAGCGCATGATCACGCCGCTGCCGCTGTTCCACATGAACGCGATGGCGGTGTCGCTGATGGCGATGCTGTCGGTCGGCGGCAGCCTCACCATGCTCGATCGCTTTCATCCGCGCAGCTGGTGGATGTCGGTGCGCGACAGTCGCGCCACGTGCCTGCATTATCTCGGCGTGATGCCCTCGATGCTGATGAGCGCGCCTGCCTCCGAGCAGGACAAGGCCCATACCGTGCGGTTTGGATTTGGCGCCGGCGTCGACAAGCTCTTGCATGCGCCGTTCGAGGAGCGCTTCGGCTTTCCGCTGATCGAAGCCTGGGCGATGACCGAGACGGGCAGCGGCGGCGTGATCGCCGCCAATGTCGAGCCGCGCAAGATCGGCACCAGCTGCTTCGGCCGCCCGGCGCCCGAGGTCGAGGTTCGCATCGTCGATGAGAGCGGCAGCGATGCGGTGGTGGGAACGCCGGGCGAACTCCTGGTGCGGCGGGCCGGCACGGATCCACGCTACGGCTTCTTCCGGGAATATCTGAAGAACCCGGAGGCCACCAATGAGGCGTGGGCGGGCGGATGGCTGCACACCGGCGACATCGTCTCGCGCGATGCGGACGGCGATCTTCATTTCGTCGATCGCAAGAAGAACGTCATCCGCCGCTCCGGCGAGAACATCGCCGCGGTTGAAGTCGAGTCTGTCCTGAATCGCCATCCCGCGATCCGGCAGGCGGCGGTCGCGGCCACCCCCGATCAGGTGCGCGGCGACGAGGTCGCAGCCGTCATCATTGCGGAGCGGGCGGGGGCGGACCGCGCGCTCGCCGAAGACATTGTCCGCTGGAGCTTGGGGCAGATTGCCTATTACAAGGCGCCGGGCTGGATCTGCTTCGTCGACAGCCTGCCGCTGACCGCGACCGAGAAGATCCAGCGCGGCGGGCTCAAGGACTATGTCGCGAAGCTGATGGGCGAGGGCGCGTTCTTTGATCTCCGCGACCTCAAGCGGCGGCAGGTCTGAGGGAGCTGATCATGAGCGCGATCCGTACGACACTCGTCACCGGCGGCAATTCGGGAATCGGTGAAGCGCTCGCCAAGAGGCTCGTCGAGAAAGGCCAGCGCGTCGTCTCGGTCGGGCTGGAGAAGCCGGGCTGGACCCACGAACTGCTCACTGCCTATTGCGCCGACCTGACCGACATCGGACAGACGCGCACCATCGCGCAGGAGATCTGCCGGGATCACGCCATCGATCGCCTCGTGCATAACGCAGGCATCATCCTGCCGAACCTGCTGCAAAATGCAAAACCCGAGGACATTCTGACCCTGGCGCAACTGCATCTCGGCGCGCCGATGCTCCTGACCCAGGCTGCGATGGAGGGGATGCGCGCGCGCCGCTTCGGCCGCATCGTGTTCGTCAGCTCGCGCGCCGCGATGGGGGCGGCGACGCGCTCGGCCTATTCCGCCACCAAGGCTGGCGTGCATGGCATGGCGCGGACCTGGGCGCTGGAGCTTGCCTCGAGCGGCATCACCGTGAATGTCGTCGCGCCGGGGCCGATCCTGACCGACAATTTCTGGGGCATCATTCCGAAAGGCTCAGAGCAGCAGCAGCGGATGGCGAGCAACGTGCCGGTCGGGCGGCTCGGCTCGCGTGAGGATGTCGCCCATGCGATCGAGTTCTTCCTCGATGAGCGCTCGGACTTCGTGACGGGGCAGGTGCTCTACGTCTGCGGCGGCACCAGCCTCGTCGGCCTTGGTCCTTGACACCTCATTCAGATCTGGTTCTGCCTGATATTCTCGACCATCTTCGCAAGCACGCGGGCGCAGACCTCGATCTCGTCGGGGTCGATGCCCGCGATCAGCCGGTCGTAGTTGTTGGTCATGATCGGCCAGATCTTGCGCAGCAGCGCTTCGCCGTCGGGCGTCAGCCCCACCACGCGGCGACGCTGGTCCTCCTCCGCGATCTCGCGCTTGACGAGGCCCGACGACACCATGGACTCGACCATGCGGCTCGCGGTCGACTGCTCGGTGACGGCGAGCACGGCGATCTCGTTGACGGTCAGTGTCTTGTAGATGAACAGCACCGACAGCGTTCGAAACACGACATTGTTGATGCCGTGCTCGGTGAGATCACGGTTCTGGTCCAGGTTCCAGCGATTGGCGAGCCGGTTGAACAGATACGGAATGTAGCCTTGCAGCTGGTCCCGCGTCCGGGGCGGACCCGATTTCCACCTGCTCTTGGAGTCTTTGGCCATTATCTCTTGCGACTTTACTTCTTGCTTCAGGGGCGAATTTTCGAGGAGAGGGAGCGGAGCACCGACAGCGCGGTGTCCAGCTCCCGGGCCGGAATGTTCTCCAGCCGTTTGCTGAGATGCCTCTTGTGGACGTCCGCCGCCTTCCGAAACAGCTGCTCGCCCTTCGGCGTCAGACGCACGATGAACGATCGCCGATCCTCGCTCGACATTTCCTTGCTGATGAGGTCGTCAGCCAGAAGGCGTTGCACCAGCCCCGAGACATTGCCGCCGGAGACCTTCAGGTTTTGCGATAGCTGCCCGAGCGCCATCCCGTCCGGGTAGCGGTCGAGCTGGGCCAGCACGTCGAACTTCGCCAGCGACAGTCCGAACTCCGCGCCCAGCATCGCATTCAGCGACGCGAAAATCTCTCCGTGCAAGGACAGCAGTTGAAGCCAGAGCCTGGTTTCGATCTGCCCATAGGCGGGACCAATGTTCTCTTTGAGTGCTGCCGGCATCGCATGACCATCGAGGACAAAATGTCTCGTCAACTGGAGGGGTTATCGCGGGTCTTTCACTCCGATTAGCAACCTGAGAATCGTAGTCAAGATGCCCGATTCTGACGTCCTGTCGGGCGAACGGCAATCCAATCCTGCGTCCCGGCCCGATGGAATCATGCAAAAGTCTTGATGGTCTGGATCACGCCGTCGAGCTCCTTGCCGGCGCTGTCCTTCAGTGCGGCTTCCCGCAGGCGTCGCGCCCAGTCGGCGGCATCGTCACGCCGCTCGACCAGCTTGATCGCCGCCAGCGTCCTGTCGAATTTGGACAGGCCCCGGCTGTGGGTATCGGAATAGCCCTTCACCAGGCGGCGGCATTGCAGGATTTCGACACCGAGCTGGTAGTTGGTGCCGACCGCGTTGGTCGCGGCCTTGAGCCACTCGTTCCGGTGAGCGGTCTCGACGGCATGACGCAGCGAGCGGCGGCGCAGGCCGCGCATCCCGCCCACCACGTAGAGCGCCAGGAACCAGGGCAGCGAGTAGGTCCGCACCCGGCGTCCCTTGTTGACGCGGCGATCAAGCCAGCCGAGCAGGCGCGGCCTCGCGCCCAACCAGCGGCCGAAGCCTGCCGGCAGCATGCCCATGACCTCCTCCATGCGGGGGTGCATGAATTCGGTGGTCTGGAGCACCTGACCTTGCGACATCTCGAGATCGCTCTCGATGCGCGCACGGCGGGTGGCCCGGGTCTTGAGATCGGCCACGCGGATGACGTCGTCATAGGTCATGGCGTTGGCGAGATATTTTGCAGCTGCCTGCGTGAAAGCATAGCCCCTGTCGTCGCCACCGGAATTCCGGTCGGCCGTGTGCAGCGTTCTGAGGATGTCGAGATATTCGCCGCCATAGGCGACGTCCTGGAAATCGACGACCTTTTTCAGACCGGCACGGGCCATGGCGCTCGCCGGCCCGGGCAACTCCTGCTTCAGCCTTGCGACAAGCCCCGCGAGTTGCGGATCAGGCGCGGCGGGAGAGGGGCTGTCGCTGGCCTGCTTCGACGGAACAGGCGCCGCAACATCGGCACATCCGGTTTTGACCCGGTCAAAGGCTGCTTCAAAGGTCCGAATGCTGGCCTTGGCCCCTTTCTCGCCGGCGCGGATCACATCGAGATAGCTCTCGCGGCTGAAAGGCAGCACACTGGCCGCAGCGAGCGCGCCGAACATCGCAGCCGAGATGACGCTGCCGTGCTCGATGGCCAGTGCGTTGAGGTCGAAGATGATCTCGGTCTTCGCGGCAATCCCGATCGCGCCGGTGACGGCGCCCTTGTCGGCGATACCGTTGCCCGGCGCGATCTTCTCGCCAATTGCAAACGACCGGTGGTTGGACGCAATCAGCGTGGTGCGATCCGGCGTCACGAGGCCGCGCAGGATCGACCGGCCGGCCTCCATGAATTCCGCCGCCATCACGACATCGACGTCGCCGGGCGTCGGCATCAAGGACAGGATCGGCTTGCGGCCGTCCAGCGGCGGCATCGCCTCGATGTAGTAGATTGTGGCGCCGGTGCGCTGGGCGACGCCGGGCACCGAGGTCGATTGCGCGACCCAGCCATGGTTTTCGGCGAGCTGGACGATCCAGTCGGTCAGGACGCCGCCGCCCTGGCCGCCCATCGCGACGATCGCGATCGAGATCGGTCGCTCGGTCGCGTCGCCCGCGGCGGGCAGGGCCAGCCGGACCGTCTCGTCTCTCATGCCAGTGCCTCGAGCGCGGGACGCCGGCGATCGCGCCGCCGCTGCAGCCAGCCGATCACGGCCATCGCGACCTTCGATTTGAAAGTGTCCCAGCCGGTCGGATTGTGGATGACGTCGGCGCGATAGAACGAGGGGCAAAGCACCGCGGCCTCGGCGACCTCGCCGCAATTGCCGCAGCCGACGCAGGAATTGTCGATGGCCGCAACCGGATCGTCGCGCAAGGGATCGTCGAGCTGCTTCACCGAGAGCGACGGGCAGCCCGAGAGCCGGATGCAGGCATGGTCGCCCGTGCACACATCTTCGTCGACGCCGAACCGTTCCTTGACGATCCGGACGCCGTCCTTGATCGCCTTGTTCATCTGCGGCTTCACGCGGCGCTGCTTGTTCAGCATGCATTCGCTGGAGGCGACGATGACCTTGGGGCCATCCTCCTTCGTCGTCAGTGCCTCCTTCAGCGTGTCGCGCATCTTGCCGACGTCGTAGGTGCGGTCGATCTGGCGGACCCATTGGCCGCCAATGCCCTTCACGGCCTTGACGATCGAATTGTTGGTGTCGCGCCGCTTGTTGATGGCGCGCGACGACAGGATGTCCTGACCGCCGGTTGCCGAGGTGTAGTAGTTGTCGACGATGACGAAGACGCCGTCATGCTTGTTGAAGACGGCGTTGCCGATGCCGCTGGTCAGGCCATTGTGCCAGAAGCCGCCGTCGCCCATCACCGCGATCGAGCGCTTGTCGGCCTTGACGTTGAAGGCCGAGGTCGAGGCCGGGCCGAGGCCGAAGCCCATGGTCGTCGCGCCGATATTGAAGGGCGGCAGGATCGAGAACAGATGACAGCCGATGTCGGCCGAGACGTGGTGCTGGCCGAGCTCTTCCTCGACCAGCTTCATGGCGGCGAAGATCGGCCGTTCCGGGCAGCCGGTGCAGAGCCCGGGCGGGCGCGCCGGCACGACCTGCTTCAGCTTCTCGATGGCGGGATGATTGAGCACGGGCGCGGCATCCGGCGCGGGCGGCCGGTTGCCGAGCAGCCGTGGCTCGGTCTTCTCCAGGAATTCGCGGACGCCGCCGAGCAGGACCTGCGCGGTATAGTCGCCGCCCATCGGCAGCACATCCTTGCCATGGACGCGCGCCTGGATGTCCTTGCGGCGCAGCACGGTGTTGATCGCCTGCTCCAGATATTCCGGCTGGCCTTCCTCGACGATGAGAACGGCCTCCTTGTCGAGACAGAATTCCGCGACCTCCGTGTCGATCACGGGGTAGGTGACGTTCATGACGTAGAGCGGGATCTGCGTGTTGCCGTAGGCATCCGACAGCCCGAGATATTGCAGCGCGCGGATCACGTTGTTGTACATGCCGCCCTGCATGATGATGCCGACCTTGCCCTGCTTCGGCCCCATCCACTCGTTCAGCTTGTTGTCGCGGACGAATCCGATCGCCGCGGGCAGCCGCGTCCTGATCTTCTCCTGCTCGTGCTCGTAGGCCGCCGGCGGCAGCACGATGCGGTTGACGTCGCGCTTCGGATTGTTGAGCGCATCCTTGATGGTGTGCGCCGGCTTGACGTTGTCCTTGCAGGCGAAGCTGCCATGCATGTGGCAGGCGCGAACGCGGACCTCGAGCATCACGGGCGTGTTCGAGAACTCGGAGAGCTCAAAACCCTTCTCGATCAGATTGACGATGCATTCATGGTCGGGGCGCGGGTCGAGCAGCCACATCTGCGACTTCATCGCGAAGGCGTGGGTGCGTTCCTGCATGATCGAGGAGCCCTCGCCATAGTCCTCGCCGACGATGATCATCGTGCCGCCGGTGACGCCGCCCGAGGCGAGATTGGCAAGCGCATCGGAGGCGACATTGGTGCCAACGGTCGATTTCCAGGCCACCGCGCCGCGCAGGGGATACATCACCGACGCCGACAGCATGGCGGCTGCCGCCGCTTCATTGGCGGAGCTCTGGAACACGACGCCGAGATCGTCGAGCACGTCCTTGGCATCTGCCAGCACGTCCATCAGATGCGAGATCGGCGAACCCTGATAGCCTCCGACATAGGCGACGCCGGATTGCAGCAGCGCCTTGGTGATGGCGAGGATGCCTTCGCCGCGGAACGTGTCGCCATCGCCGAGCCGGAGATCCTCGACCTCGCGAGCAAAAGACCGTTCAGCCATTGCACCCTCCAGAAATATGCGATAGCATACGTTTACATGTAAAGTAAGTCAACGCGGCGCCATGCTATCACGCTCGCGGAGTCCTGCTCCGAAAGCGCGGATCATGAGCCGGCGACAGGGTAGGGCCAATGCTGAAGCTGCCTCGCTTTAGAGCTGCTGCCGTCCAGGCCTCACCCGTATATCTCAACCCGAGCGCGACCGCCGACAAGGCGGCTTCACTGGTCCGTGAGGCAGCAAGCCACGGCGCGAAACTCGTCGCGTTCCCCGAGGTGTTCGTTCCCGGCTATCCCTATTGGAACTGGATCACCGATCCCGTCACGGGGAGCGCATGGTTCGAGAAGCTCGCCAAGGCGTCGGTGCTGGTGCCGGGTCCGGAGATCGACGTCGTCCGGAAGGCGGCGCGCGATACGGGCTGCCATGTCGTGCTCGGCGTGAACGAGCGCAGCCCGGTCTCGCTCGGCGCGATCTACAACACGCTGGTTTTCATCGGCCCGGACGGCGCGTTGCTCGGCAAGCATCGCAAGCTGGTGCCGACATGGGCAGAGAAGCTGACCTGGACCGGCGGTGACGGATCGAGCCTGCGTGTCTATGATACCGAGATCGGGCGTCTCGGCGCCCTGGCGTGCGGCGAGAACACCAATACACTGGCGCGCTTTGCGCTGCTCGGCCAGGGTGAGCTCGTGCATGTCGCAAGCTACATCTCGCTTCCCGTCGCGCCCCCCGACTACGACATGGCGGAGGCGATCAAGTTGCGCGCGATTGCCCATTCCTTCGAAGGCAAGATTTTTACGGTCGTCTCCTGCTCGACGGTTTCGGAAGAGATCATTGCGGCGATGGAGACCATCGTTCCCGATGCGCGGGCGCGCCTGCAGCGCAAATCGAGCGCCTTCTCCGGGATCATCGGTCCTGATGGTCGCGTGGTGGGGAATCCCCTGGTCGACGATGAGGGCATCGTCTACGCCGACATCGACCTCGAGCGCTGTATCCAGCCGAAACAGATGCATGACATCGTCGGGCACTACAATCGGTTCGACATCTTTGATCTCAGGGTCAACCGTCGTCCGCTGACGCCGCTTGGCCTGGCGGACGGAGAGCGCGTTGCCGCGGATGCCGGGGAGCAGGCAGGCTTCTCGTCGATCCCAGGCAAATCGGAATGAGAGCTCGGGACGCGTCGACCAACGACGTCATCAGGCAGGACTTCGAGACAGGACTTGGAGGATAGGATGCGCGAGAACGTGATCGGCCGGGCCAATGTCGAGGACACGCCCGAGCTCAAGGCCTATTACAAGGACCTCGAAAAATACGAAGCCGGCGCCTTGTGGACGGTCGCCAACAAGATCGAGCCATGGGAGCCGCAATCGGCGTCCGTTCCCGTGCTCTGGCGCTACAGCGATCTGCGCGAGCATGTGCTGCGCTCGGTCGAGCTGGTCTCGCCGGAGAAGGCGGGGCGGCGGGTGATCTACCTCAACAATCCTGGCCGCCGCGACGTGTCGGCTGCCGTCGGCTGGCTCTATTCGGGATTGCAGGTGATGCATCCCGGCGAGGTCGCAACTGCGCACGCGCACTCTGCTTCAGCTCTGCGCTTCATCATGGAAGGGGCGGGTGCCTATACCGTCGTCGACGGACACAAGATGACGTTGGGGGCGCGGGATTTCGTGCTCACGCCGAACGGCACCTGGCACGAGCACGGCGTCGAGGGCAACGGCTCGGTCTGCATCTGGCAGGACGGGCTCGACATTCCGCTGGTCAAT
Organism: Bradyrhizobium sp. CCGB20; assembly: GCF_024199855.1. Lineage (NCBI taxonomy): Bacteria > Pseudomonadati > Pseudomonadota > Alphaproteobacteria > Hyphomicrobiales > Nitrobacteraceae > Bradyrhizobium > Bradyrhizobium sp. CCGB20. Next base: position 3,688,104 of record NZ_JANADN010000001.1, read on the forward strand.
GCGCTGGAAGCGAACTTTTTCGCGGTCCATCCGAAGGTTCAGCAGGAAGAATCCGGTTATCCCGTGGACGACATGACCAAGACCTGGGGCAATCCGGGCCTGCGGCCGGCAGCTTCGCCATGGTCGAAGGGCTATTCCCCGATGTTCAAATATGAGTGGGAACCGACCTACGACTCCTTGCGGAAATATGCCGCCGCAACCGATGGATCGCCGTACGACGGCATTCTCATGAACTACGTCAATCCGATCACCGGCGGACACGTGATGCAGACGATCGGCGCGAGCATGCAATTGCTGCGGCCGGGCGAGAGGACGCAGTCGCATCGGCATACCGGAAGCTTCATCTACCAGGTCGCCAAGGGCCGCGGCTATTCCGTGATCGGCGGCAAGCGCTTCGAGTGGCAGGAGCGTGACATCTTCTGCGTTCCGTCCTGGGCATGGCACGAGCACGGCAATACGTCCCAGAGCGAGGACGCCTGCCTGTTCTGTTTCAACGATCTGCCCGTCATCGAAGGTCTCGGCTTCTATCGGGAAGAGGCCTATGGCGACAATGCGGGCCACCAGCCGGTTGCCGCCTGACATCCCCTCGCAGAATTCAACCGAAAGAGCCGGATAAAGCGTCATGCGCCTTGTTACCTACACCACGGGCTCCAGCGGACCCCGCCTCGGGGTTCTCGTCAGCGGATTGGTCGTCGACGTCGAGCGCCTCGGTGCGTCGCGCGGCCTTGAATGGCCGAGCGACATGCTCTCGTTCATCGACAACGGCGTGACGTTGCTCCCGGCGCTGCGAGAATATCTGGAAAGCGCCAATGGACGCCTGCCGACCGGCTCCGCCGTTCCGGTCGAGGACGTCAAGCTGCAGGCGCCGATCCCGCGCCCGCGCAAGAACATCTTTGGCATCGGGCTGAACTACCGCGCGCATGTTGCCGAATCCGCCAAGAGCCTCGATACCAGCAAGGACCTGCCGAAGCAGCCGGTGGTGTTCTCGAAGCCACCGACGTCGGTGATCGGCCCGGGTGCCGCAATTCACCACAACGCGAAGATGACGCAGCAGCTCGACTGGGAGGTCGAGCTCGCCGTCATCATCGGCAAGACCGCGACGCGCATCCCGGTCGGGAAGGCGATGGACCACGTCTTCGGCTATTCGGTGATGATCGACATTTCCGCGCGCGACAATCGCCGCGCCGGCCAGTGGATCTTCTCCAAGGGCATGGACACCTATGCGCCGTTCGGCCCCTGCATCGTGACGGCGGACGAGATTCCCAATCCGCAGGATCTGCGGCTTTGGCTGACCAAGAACGGGGTCATGAAGCAGGACTCCAACACCAGATACATGATCTTCGATATTCCGGTCCTCATTGCCGACATCTCGTCGGGGATGACGCTCGAACCCGGCGACATCATCGCGACCGGGACGCCCGAGGGCGTCGGCGCGGGGATGAGCCCGCAGGAATGGCTGTGGCCGGGCGACGTCGTGGAAGCCGGCGTCGACGGCGTCGGTGTCATCAGACACCCGGTTGTCGCGATCTGATGACGTCGTTCTCGTTCGACCGCGAACTGCGCTTCGGGGACTGCGATCCCTCGGGGATCGCGTATTTTCCGTCCTATCTGAACATCCTCAACGGCGTCGTCGAGGAATTCTGGGCGACGATCGGCTTTCCCTGGCCGGAGTTGATCACGGTCCGGAAGATTGGAACGCCTACGGTGCATCTGACCTGCGACTTCTCGCGGCCGTCGCGGTTCGGCGATCTCCTCACGTTCGAGCTCGGCGTCGGCCGGGTGGGGGGATCATCGCTGCATCTGCAGCATGTCGTCTTGGGCGCAGACGGCATGCGCTGGCGTGCCCGCCAGATCCTTGCCGCGACCTCGCTCGTGCATCACCATGCCATTCCATGGCCGGATGATGTCCGCGCCGTGCTCGTGGCGCACGTGAATGCCGACGAGACAACTGAAGCGGCTCCATCATGATCTCCCTGTTCATGACGTTTTCAGATCCGGCAGGCGGACGGCGGGTCCGGTCGGAGGCACTGAACGCCGTCGCAGTGCTGATCGGGGCGATCCCGCAGATGACCGAGGGCCTGCTGTTCACGCCGCTGGAGGAAGCGGCGGACCATCCCTACAAGGCTGACGGTCCGGGGCCGGCCTTTGCGCTGCAATTGCGATTTCCGGACCTGCTCGCCTGCGAGGCCGCGCTCAATCGTGGTGGAGCGCTCGCCAGCCTCGCGACCGGCGGCGGATTATCGAGCCTCACCGGATTGGACGTCACCCATCAGGTGATGCTGACACGCTCCTTTCCGGTCGATGTTGCCGAGCATCATCCCGGCACGGCCACGCCGTGCAGTTATCTCGTGCACTATCCCGGGCCGGCCGAGGACATGAATGCCTGGAACCTGCACTATCTCGAGCATCATCCGTCGATCATGCGGACCTTCCCGAACGTCCGTCAGATCGAGATCTATACGCGGATCGATTGGGTCGACCAGCTGCCGTCGCAGCGGGTCGAGCACATGCAGCGCAACAAGCTGGTGTTCGACAGTCCGGCGGCGCTCTCGCATGCGCTGACCTCCGACGTGATCACGCGCATGCGCGCGGACTTCGTAAAATTCCCGCCATTCGCGGGTGGCAACAAGCATTTTCCGATGCTGACGCGGGTGGTTCGACCGGCGCCTAGCCAGGACATGCCCTCATAGGCCTGGCGTCGCAGATCAGGGATGAGGTCTGCTGTGCTCCTGATAGCGAAGTGATGGCAGGCGTCACCAGAGGTCCGCGTTGCCCCAATTCCGGAATCATGCATTGCAGCAAATAGAGCTCTCGTTCTACCGACCTCGTCGGTAGGCAAAGCAGCGTTGTCGCAGGCGAACGCTGAGAGGCGTTGAAGCCGGCCGGGAACCCTGCCGCGCGAGTCTGGATTCCCGCGATAGTTGGGATAAGGTGACGCGACCTGCGCAGTGCAAACGACATCCGGGAGGAAGCGATGCTCGACACCACGCTTACCGCGCGCGTCCAGGTTTTCCTCGACAGGTTTGAAGCCGCGCTTGCGACGGGCGATCTCGACGCCGCCGTGGGAATGTTCGCTCCAGAATGCTACTGGCGCGACCTTGTTACCTTCACCTGGAACATCAAGACAATGGAGGGCCGCGATCAGATCCGCGACATGCTCACGCATCGCCTCGCGCATGTGAAGCCGCGCAGCTGGAAGGTCGCTGAGGGTGAAACGCCAACCGAGGCCGGCGGCGTGACCGAGTCCTGGATCTCGTTCGAGACCGAGGTCGCGCGCGGATATGGTCTCATCCGCCTGCAGAACGGCCAGATCTGGACGCTCTTGACGACCATGGCTGAACTCAAGGGCCATGAGGAAAAGGCTGGCTTCAGCCGGCCGCTCGGCGCCAGGCACGGCGTCAATCCAGGCGCCAAGACCTGGAAGGAACTGCGTGACGAGGAGGTCGAGCAACTCGGATCCAAGACCCAGCCATATGCACTGATCATCGGCGGCGGGCAGGGCGGCATTGCGCTCGGGGCGCGGCTGCGCCAGCTCGGTGTGCCGACGATCATCGTCGAAAAGAACGCGCGCCCCGGCGATTCCTGGCGCAACCGCTACAAGTCGCTCTGCCTGCACGACCCCGTCTGGTACGATCACTTGCCCTACATCGATTTTCCCAAGAACTGGCCTGTGTTCTCGCCGAAGGACAAGATCGGCGATTGGTTGGAAATGTACACCAAGGTCATGGAGCTGAACTACTGGACGAACACCACAGCCAAGCACGCCAGTTGGGACGACACCAAGAAGGAATGGACCGTCGTTCTCGAACGCGATGGCAAGGAGATCACGCTGCGGCCCAAGCAGCTTGTGTTCGCGACCGGCATGTCGGCCAAGCCGAACATGCCAAAAATCAAAGGAATGGAAACCTTCAAGGGCGAGCAGCACCATTCCTCACGCCATCCCGGCTCCGACGGCTGCAAGGGCAAGAAAGTGGTGGTGATCGGCTCGAACAATTCGGCCCATGACATTTGCGCAGCGCTGTACGAGGCGGGCGTCGACGTAACGATGGTGCAGCGCTCCACGACGCACATTGTGCGCTCGGATTCGCTGATGGAGAGCATCGCCGATCTCTATTCCGAACGAGCCGTCCGGAGCGGAATGACGACGGCGAAGGCCGATCTGATCTTTGCCTCGCTGCCCTACCGGATTTTGAATCAGTTTCAGAAGCCGGTCTACGATAAGATCCGCCAGGATGACGCCGCTTTCTATGCCGGGCTGGAGAAGGCGGGCTTCAGGCTCGACTTTGGTGACGACGATTCCGGGCTCTTCATGAAATATCTGCGCCGGGGCTCAGGCTATTACATCGATGTCGGCGCCTCTCAGCTCATCATTGACGGCAAGATCAAGTTGTTCGCTGGCCAGGTCGAGGAAATCATGCCTAACGGCGTCAGGCTCGACAACGGCAAGGAATTGCCGGCGGACGTGATCGTCTATGCCACCGGCTACAGCTCGATGAATGGCTTTGTCGCCGATCTCGTGAGTCGAGAAGTGGCCGACAAGGTCGGCAAGGTCTGGGGCCTCGGCTCGAATACGACAAAGGACCCCGGTCCATGGGAAGGCGAGCAGCGCAACATGTGGAAGCCGACACAGCAGGAAGGACTATGGTTCCACGGCGGCAATCTGCATCAGTCACGACACTATTCGCAATTCCTTTCCCTGCAGTTGAAGGCGCGCCAAGAGGGCATCCCAACGCCGGTCTATGGCCTGGAAGCTGTCCATCACAAGGCCTGAAGTTGCCATCCATGGGCGGCGATGATGACACTACGCCACTGTTTTGCCCGACGGATCAACCTGAGTTCGTAAAATCCGCAATCGCTCGACGTTAAGCCATTGATATCGCTATCGCCGGCTACTGTGCATGGGGTTGTTTTCGGCGATTCTTGTTGTGTTGCGCGCCGGACCTGATCAAAACTGGTCTCAGTGCCCGCCGAGATAGGCGGTGATCAGCCGGGGATCGTGGATGAGGTCCTTGGCAGGGCCGGACTGCACGACCTCGCCGGTCTCCAGCACATAGCCGTAGTCGGCCGTCTCGAGCGCGGCGCGGGCATTCTGCTCGACCAGCAGGATGGAGACGCCGAGGTCGCGCAAGGAGGCAATGGTGCGAAAGATCTCGCGGACGATCAGCGGTGCGAGGCCGAGGCTCGGCTCGTCCAGCATCAGCAGTTTCGGCTTGGCCATCAGCGCGCGCCCGAGCGCGAGCATCTGGCGCTCGCCGCCGGAGAGCGTGCCGGCGGCCTGGCGCTGCCGCTCCTTCAGGCGGGGGAAGCGGTCGTAGACTTCGTCGAGCGTCTTCTGCACGCCCGAGCGGTCGCGCAGGCTGTAGGAGCCGAGCAGCAGATTGTCGGCGACCGACATGTCAGAAAACAGCTCGCGCTTTTCCGGGACGAGGCAGAGCCTGCGCTCGACACGGTCCTCGACCGACATTTTTCCGATGTCGCCGCCCTGGAAGACCATGCGGCCGCGCGAGGCGAGCAGTCCGATCGCCGCCATCAGCAGCGTGGTCTTGCCGGCGCCGTTCGGGCCGATGACGGTGACGATCTGTCCTTCTTCGACCGACAGCGACACGTTGCGGACCGCCTCGACATTGTCGTAGCAGACGGTCACGTCTCGCATGGAAAACATCTCGCTCACGCGACGCCTCCGAGATAGGCCTCTTGGACGCGCTCGTCGCTGCGGATGGCGCTTGGAGCGCCCTCGCAGAGCTTCGATCCGAAATCAAGCACGACGATGCGGTCGACCAGCGACATCACGAACTCCATGTCGTGTTCGACGATCAAAATGGTCAGATGGTCCGCCCGCAGCGACCTCAGCAGCTCGGCAAGGCGCAGTTTCTCCTGGCGGCGCAGGCCGGCCGCCGGCTCGTCGAGCACCAGCAGCGTCGGGTCCGCGGCGAGCGCGCGCGCGATCTCCAGGATGCGCTGGTTGCCGAGCGGCAGATTGCCGGCGAGCTCGAACGGCTTGTCGCCGAGCCCGACACGCTCGAGCTGCATCAAGGCCTCGTGCCGGGCACTGGCTTCCTCGCGCTGATTGAGACGGAACGCACCGGCCAACAGGCCCGTGCCCGTGCGGGCGTAGGTGCCGAGCATCACGTTTTCCAGGAGGCTCATGCGCGGCCTCAGCTTGACGTGCTGGAAGGTTCGCGCGATGCCGGCCTTGGCGATGCGCGCTTGCGCCTCGCGGGTGATCGGCCGTCCCGCGAAGACGATCTCGCCCTTGTTGACCCTGAGCGCGCCGGTCAGGCAGTTGAACATCGTGCTCTTGCCGGCGCCGTTGGGGCCGATGACGGCGAGGATTTCGCCCGACCGCACCTCGAAGCTGACCTTGTTCACCGCGATGAGACCGCCGAAGCGGCGCTCGGCGCCGTCGACTTTCAACAGCAGCTCGCCCGGCGTCGGCTGCGCACGGCGGGGCAGGGGCGGCGCGGGCTGCGGCCGCTCGCGCTGGATCTTCGGCAAATAGCGCGCGACGAAGGGCACGATGCCCTGCCGCGCCCATTGCAGGAACAGGATGAACAGCCCGGAGAAGGCGACGATCTCGAGCTGCCCCGACGCGCCCTTGGCGATAAGCGGCAGATAGTCCTGCACGCTGTTCTTGAGCAGGGTGACGATGGCAGCACCGACGACACCGCCGAGCAGGCTGCCGGCGCCGCCGACCATCGACATCATCAGATATTCGATGCCCATGCCGGCATCGAACGGGCCCGGGCTGATGAAGCGGCTCATATGCGCGTAGAGCCAGCCCGAGAGCGCGGCGAGGAAGGCCGCGATCACGAAGGTCACGAGCTTGATCCGGAAGGCGTTGATGCCGAGGCTCTCGACCAACGTGTTGCCGCCGCGCAGCGCCCGCATGGCGCGGCCGAGCCTGGAGTCCAGCAGGTTGTAGCCGAGGAACAGCACGGCAGCGACGATGCCCCAGATCAGGAAGTAGATCTGCGCGCTGGTGACCAGCGCGAACGAACCGATGCTGATCGGCGGGATCGAGGAGATGCCGTTGAAGCGGCCGAGCCCCTCGACATTGCCGAACAGGAAGCCGATGGCGAGACCCCAGGCGACGGTCGAGAGCGAGAGGAAATGGCCCTGAAGCCGCAGGGTGACGACGCCGAGGATCGCCGCGACGCCGCAGGTCAGTGCCACGCCGAACACGAGGCCAAGCCACGGCGAATATCCATTGAGTGCCGAGACCCAGGCCGTCGCATAGGCTGCGACGCCGACGAATGCTGCCTGTCCGAACGACACGATGCCGCCGACGCCAGTGAGGAGCGCAAGGCCAATGGCGACGAGCGAATAGATGCCGATGTAGTTCATCAGCGTGATGCTGAAGGGGCTGAGCACGAAGGGCGCGAGTGCCAGGCACACCACTGCGGCCATCGCTGCAAGCTGAACATGAAAGCGCGTCATTCCTCGATCTCCTCCTCGGAATGCAGCGAGGCGAGGGATCGCCAGATCAGGACCGGGATCAGGAGCGAGAACACGATGACGTCCTTCAGCGCACTGCTCTCGAAGGACGCGAAGCTTTCGAGGATGCCGACGCCGACAGCGCCGATCGCGGCGCCGGGATAGCTGGTCATGCCGCCGACGATGGCGCCGACGAACGCTTTGAGGCCGATCAGGAAGCCGGAATCGTAGAACACCGTGTTGACCGGCGCGATCAGGATGCCCGATACGCCGGCCATCAGCGAGCCGAGCAGATAGGCAATCGTGCCGGCACGCGCCGGCCGGATCCCCATCAGCCGCGATCCGGTCCGATTGACGGCGGTGGCACGGAGGGATTTGCCGACCAGCGTGAAGTCGAAGAAGAGGTAGAGCAGGCCGCTGAAAACGAGCGCCGCGATCACGATCAGCATGGTCTGGCCCGAGATCAGCACGCCGGCGAATTCCGTGGAGAGCGAGGTCAGCGGCTCGGTTCTGACGCCCTCGGGGCCGAAGAATAGCAGGCCGAGGCCAACCAGCGCGAAATGCAGCGCTACCGAGACCGTCAGCAGCAGCAGCACGGTGCCGTCGGCGATCGGGCGGAAGACGATCCGATCCAGCAGCGGGGAGATGGGCGTGATCAGCATCAGTGCGAGCACGAGCCGGATGGCGAGGGGAGGGTCCATGCGCATGACGAGCCAGGCAGCACCGACCACGGCCACGGGAAGAACGAGGTAGAAGAGAAGCGCGCGCGGCAGGAGGCGCATCTCGCCGGCGCGCAGGAGCGAGATGATTTCGATCAGGGTCGCAAGGCAGGCCAGGATCACGACGAGCGCTCCCGTACCCGGAAAGCGCTTGGCGTCGAGCGCTGCAAGCGTCAGCGCCGTGAAGGCGGCGATGTCACCAAAGGGGATGAAGATGACCCGCGTCACCGTGAAGATGAGCACGGTCCCGATCGCCACCAGCGCATAGACTGCGCCGGTGGCGATCCCGTCGATCGCAAGAATGGCTGCGATGTCGCTCGTCATTGAGACGCCGTCCCCCCGTTTTGACTGTCTGCGCTTACGGTGCGTACTTCCAGGCGCCGCCGGTGAGGCGCACCACGACCAGCGACCGCTCGTCGACGCCGGTCACGGCGCCCGGCTTGAAATTGTAGACGGCATGCACGCCTGGCAGCTCCTTAGTGCTGAGGATCGCGTCGCGCAGCGCCGTGCGGAATTCGGCCGTACCGGGCTTTGCGCTCTTCAGCGCGCGCTCGGCGGCGTTGGCGAAGATCAGCCAGGCGTCGAACGAGTAGGCGGAGAAACCGTCGGTGGTCGGGATGTTGTGGGTCTTCTGGTAGACGGCGCGGAAATCCAGCGCGATCTTCTTGGCGAAGTGCTCGTCCGGAAGCTGTTCGGCCACGATCACGGGGCCGGCGGAGACCTGGATGCCGTCCGCGGCCTTGCCGCCGACGTTGACGAAGTCCGGGTTGACCAGTGCCACCGTGCCGTAGGTGTTTCCCTTGAAGCCGCGCTCGGAGAGGGTGAGCAGGGGCAGTGCGCCTTGCGTTCCGGAGCCCCCGATCAGCACGGCGTCGGGACGTGGAGCCATCACTTTCAGGATCTGCGCGGTCACCGACGTGTCGGTGCGGGCATAGCGCTCGTTGGTCTGGATCTTGATGTCGTCGATCGGCTCGGCGGCCTTGGCACCGTTATAGACGAGGTCGCCCCATGCATCCGAGAAACCGATATAGCCGATGTTCTTCATGCCATCGCGCTTCATGCGATCGGCGACGATCTTGACGAGGAGCGAGGCTGGCTGCGGCACCGAGACGACCCATTGCTCCGGCGATTCCGGCAGCTTGCCGATCGGCGAAACCGCGATCATCGGCACCTTCAGCTCGCTCGCCACCGCCGCCATGGCGATCGTCGACGGCGCCGTGGCGGTACCGATCAGGAGGTCCACCTTCTCCTCTTCCACCAGCTTTCGCGCGTTGCGGGTCGCGGCCGACGGATCGGAGCCGTCGTCGAGCTGGATCAGGCGGACGGTCTGGCCGTTGATCGTCTTCTTGTACTCAAAGGCGGCATTGATGCCGCGCCCGTAGGGAATGCCGATCGACGAACCGTTGCCGCTCAGCGATGTGACGAAGCCGATGGTGATGTCGGCTCGAGCGGCGGGCGCCGCCAGGACGCCGGCAGCGAGTGCGAGGATGCTCAGAGTATTTCGCATGTGCGTTCTCCTCCGTTGATGCTGGGTACGAATGAATGCAGGCCGGGCGCGAAGCCCGGGCCGGGAACAAACCGATTGAAAGCATTGTTGCGGCGCCAATCGCTGGGCGCGGCCGAAAAGAGTTCGCTCGGCCGGGCGTCAGCAACCATGGCGACGCGTGCCGCTCAAATCGCGGGCCCATCGGCGGAAGCCGGCGGGTGCCTTTCGCGGGGACGAGACGTGATTGCCGCAGTCGCGATGCGCGACCGGCGATGCTGCTGCCGGCTCTTCAAGCCCGACGAATGTCCACGCGATCGAGTTTCTCAAAATCGGTGCCCTGCAACATCATTGTCTTGGCCATCGGCCGCAGCCGGTGGAGGATTACTTAAAGCCTAAAGTATTCCTGGCGGGGCCGTCAACACGCGTCACAGCGCTGTCAGAAAAAAATGTTGTTGCATACAATTCCATCAGAGTTCGCCATTTCCTTGATCTCTTTGTCCCTCAAAAAGGGCGTCATCGCCGCTGCGTGAGGGGGCCTCCCGTCGGAGTTGCCGCGCCCATTTGACGGGTCAATTAGTTTATGGTTGAAATATATCGTGGAAGCCGGCGACCGATCCTTCGATGGACCGCTCGAGGAGAAGGACGATGCGCATCTTCTGGCAGAGCTTCGTTGATGCGAGCGCGAATGCGCCCTACATGGCGCTGCTGTCGGAATACCTCAACAAAATCGCGGCGGCCGGCACGACGGTCCACGTCGAAGGGATTTCGCCGCCGGACCGCGAGTTCGGACGGCTCGCCGAACTGCGCTGCGCGGTCCAGGCCATCGACAACGGCATCGCGGCCGAGGAGGGTGGGTTCGACGCCTTCGTCATGGGACATTTCCAGGATCCCGGTCTCTACGAGCTTCGCTCGGCGCTCGCCATTCCCGTAATCGGGACCGGCGAGGCGACGCTGCTGGCGGCATCGCAGCTCGGCCGGCGCCTGGGTCTCGTCACGCTCGACCCCGTTTTCGAAGTCTGGCACTACGAGCAGGCCGAACGTTACGGTCTCGGTGACCGCGTCGTTCACGTCACCGGCATGGGCTGCAAACCCGAGGATTTTGCCGATGCGTTCGCGGGCAACGAAGCGGCCCAGGCCCGCATGATCAGGGATTTCGTCGCCTGCGCGCTGCCGTTGACCGAGCGCGGCGCCGATGTCGTGATCCCCGCCGGTGTCCTTCCCGGTCTCTTGATTGGACGGGAGCATGGCCTGAAGGTCGGGCACGCACCTGTCGTCAATTGCGCGGCCGTTGCGCTCAAGAGCGCCGAGATGTGGGTGCAGCTCAGGCGCCTCAATGGCACCGAGCCCAGCCGCGGGCCGAGCTTCAGTCGCGCCAGCGACCTGGCCCGCAGCGATTTTCGCGCCATGCTCGCACGCAACAAGCGTTAGGGCGGGCGCAGCGCCGAGTTCTGGAGAACGAGACATGATGACACCCGAAAAGATCCTGTACGAGACCGAGGTCACGGCCACTGGAGGCCGCGACGGCAAGGCCGCAAGTTCGGACGGTCTCCTGTCGGTCTCGTTGTCCTTGCCGAAATCGATGGGCGGTCCCGGCGGCGAGGGGACCAATCCGGAGCAGCTCTTTGCGGCCGGCTATGCCGCGTGCTTTCTTGGCGCGGTCAAGCTGGTGGCGCGCACGCGGAAGATCGTGCCGTCCGCTGAGCCGTCTGTGACGGCAAAGGTCGCCATGGGGCCGGTCCCGGTCGGATATGCGCTCGCCGTCGAATTGAAGGTCGATCTGCCCGGGGTCGAGAAGGCGGTCGCCGAGGAGGTCGTCGCCGGTGCGCATGAGCGTTGTCCCTATTCGAACGCGACACGCGGCAATATCGACGTCAGGCTGGCGGTGATCTGAGGCGCGCGACCGGTGAAGAATTCCCAGCGCACACCGTACGACGGCATCGTGATGGCGGCTCCCGTCACGATTCCCTATGCGCGCTATTCCATCGAGAGCGCGCAATGGTGGATTGGCCGTGCGCTTGGCGAGCTCGTAGCCCGGGCCGGCATCAAGGCCTCTGATATCGATGGTCTTTGCGTCTCGAGCTTCACTATGGGCACCGACAGCGGCATCGGGCTCACGCAGCATTTTGGTCTTTGCGTCCGCTGGCTCGACACGATTCCGCTTGGCGGCGCCAGCGCCATCGCGGGCTTGCGGAAGGCTGCGCGCGCGGTCCAGGCCCGTGACGCCGACATCGTCGCCTGCGTGGCGGGCGACACCAACCATGTCGATTCCTTCCGCCTGACGCTCGAGAATTTCTCGCGCTTCAACCAGGACGCCGTCTATCCTTACGGCGCGGGCGGCGCCAATGCGAGCTTCGCGCTGATAGCGCGCAACTATATGCGGAGCTTCGGCGTCACGCGCGAGGACGTCGGCAGGATCGCGGTCGCCCAGCGCGCCAATGCGCTACGTAACCCGCACGCCCTGATGAAGGTGCCGCTGACGCTCGAACAATATCTGGCGGCGCGGCCGATTTCCGACCCGATCCACCTCTTTGATTGCGTGATGCCCTGCGCGGGCGCGGAAGCTTTTCTGGTGATGCGCGAGGAGACCGCCGCATCGCTTGGGCTGCCGGCGGCGCGACTGCTGTCGACGATCGAACGGCACAACGCCTTTGCCGACGACCCGATGCAGGTGCGTGGTGGCTGGGCGATGGACGTCGGCGAGCTCTATGCCATGGCCGGCGTGAAACCCGATGATCTCGATATCGTCCAGACTTACGATGACTATCCCGTCATCACGATGATGCAGTTCGAGGATCTCGGCTTTTGCAAGAAGGGCGAGGGTGCGGAGTTCGTTCGCGCGCACGATCTCACCATTGACGGCGATTTCCCGCACAACAGTTCGGGCGGACAGCTCTCCGTCGGGCAGGCTGGCGCCGCCGGTGCCTATCTTGGTCTCGTCGAGGGGCTGCGGCAGGTCCTGGGAGCCGCGGGTCCCACGCAGGTCAGGAATGCGCGCCTCGGCTTGGCCTCCGGGTTCGGTATGATCAATTATGATCGCGGCCTCGCCTCGGGCGCCGCGATCTTTGCAGGGCCTTCACGATGATCGATCCGATCAAGCCGCCCCGCCGCAAGAACCCGCTGCTGCGGACGCGGCTCCCGGCATCGCCGCCGAGGCCGCGTAGCCGGACATCGCACGGGTTCACGCGGGCGGCGGCCGAGGGGCGCTTCATGCTCCAGCGCTGCGACGCCTGCGGCGCTTTCGCTTATCCGGCGCGGGATGCTTGTCCCTCCTGCCTGTCACCGGCGCTCGCGTTTGCGGACGCGCCAGGCCGGGGCACGCTGCTCGCCGAGACGACGGCGCGCGTGCCGAGCGATGTCTATTTCCGCGAACGGGCGCCCTGGCGGATCGGTCTCGTCAAGATGGACTGCGGCCCGACGATCGTCGCGCATCTCCACGCCGACTGCGCCGAGGGCGCGCCGGTCCGCATGTCGTTTCAGCTCGACAAGAGCGGTCAGGCGGTGGCCTTTGCCCGACCCGAGGGGGAGACTCCCAACATGGCAGACGACAGGCAATGGCGGGAAATGACGGCCGATCCGAAATTCAGGCGGGTGCTCGTCACCAACGGCCGCAGCGTAGTCGGCCAGGAGGCCGTCGCGGCGTTGACGGCCGCGGGCGCCAAGACGGTGTTCGTTGGCGTGGCCGAACCCTGGCGGCCGTTTGCCGGCGAGGATCTGCTGCGCGGGCAAGAGGGCGTTGAGGTCGTCACGCTCGACGCGGCCGATGAAAAATCTGCCGCTGATCTTGCCGCCGACATCGGTGGCAAGGTGGATATCCTCGTCAATACGACCGAGTATGTGCGAGCGGGTGGTCTGCTCGACCGCAAGGGGACGAGCATCGCGCGGGACGAGATCGACCAGGCCTATCTCGGCTTCATCAATCTCGCACAGGCCTTTGGGCCCGCCATGCGGATGCGCGGCGCCGACGGCGTCAACAACAGCGTCGCATGGGTCAACATCCTGTCGGTCTACGCGCTCGCGAACTGGCCGGCCTTTGGCGCTTACTCGGCCTCGCAGGCTGCGTGCCTGTCTCTCTCGCACTGCCTTCGCGCGGAGCTGCGGCCGGGCGGCATCAAGGTCATGAACCTGTTCACCGGGCCTGTCGACACCGAGTGGTTCCAGACCGTGCCGCCGCCGAAGGTCGCACCGCGCGCGATCGCGCAGGCGATCGTGTCGGGGCTTAGAGGCGGGCTCGAAGAGATGTATGTCGGGGACGTCGCCGAGGAAATCCGGCTGCGTCTCGCGGCGAATCCGAAAGCGCTCGAGCGCGAGCTCGACAGGTGAGGGGCTGATTTCAACCAAGCCGGAGGACGTGACTATGCAAAGCAAGAATCTCCTGGAGCTGGCCGGTGCAATTTCTTCCGGCGCGGTGCGCGTCGTCGATCTGACCTTTACGCTCAGCCCGGATTTTCCGGTCATCGTGCTGCCGCCGGAGTTCGGCCAGGCGGCGCCTGTCCGCATCCAGGAAATCTCGCGATACGATGGTCGTGGCCCGGCCTGGTACTGGAACAACGTGACGTTCGGCGAGCACACCGGCACGCATTTCGATGCGCCGATCCACTGGTTCACCGGCAAGGATCTGCCGAACAATGCCGTCGACACGATGCCGGCCAAGGACATGATCGCTCCGGCCTGCGTCATCGACTGCTCCACGGAAGCCGCGCAGGATCCCGACTTCGTGCTGACGGTACCGATCGTCGAGGCCTGGGAATCGAAGCACGGGCGCATCCCTGCGCGCCATTGGGTCCTGCTGCGCACCGACTGGTCCAAGAAGGGCTGGCGCGACTATTCCAACCTCAGGGATGACGGTGCGCACACGCCGGGTCCGAACCCCGCGGTCATGAAGTGGCTGGTGGAGGAGCGCGGCATCATCGGCTTCGGCACCGAGACCATCGGCACCGATGCGGGGCAGGCCGGACATTTCGAGCCGCCTTATCCGGCGCATCACTTCCTGCACGGTGCGGGCCGCTACGGCCTGCAATGCCTTTGCAATTTGGACCAGCTTCCGGCCACCGGCGCCGTCATCGTGGCATCGCCCCTGAAAATCCAGAACGGCTCCGGCAGTCCGCTCCGGGTCATTGCGCTGGTTGGGGCGAATTGACGAAGGCATGGCGCTTGCCGAACGAGACAAGAGACGAAACCACTCACGAAAGACAGGTGCCATGAACTTGATGAAGAGCCTATTGGCCTCCACCGTGCTGCTCATTGCCGTGCCAGAGATCGCGCAAGCGGACATTCTCGTCGGCTTCGTGACCGGCCTCAGCGGACCGGTGTCGTCGATCGGGATTCCGAACGGGAAGGGGATTGCGGCGGGCCAAGCCTATATCGGCGAGGTCGGTGGCGAGAAGCTTCGCCTGATTCAGCTCGACGATGGCTCCGATCCGACGGCGTCGGCGCGCAATGCGCGCAAGCTTGTCGAGCAGGAGAAGGTCGATATTCTCATCGGCACGTCAGGCGCACCCCAGACGCTGGCGATGGCGACCGCGGCGATCGAGATGAAGATCCCGATGATCGCGGTGTCCCCGATCGCGCCGGTGCCATCAGGCGATGGCGGCCCCTGGGTCGTGCAGACGCCGCAGCCAACGCCGCTCCTCGTCCAGGGCATCGTCGATCATATGAAGGCTCACGGGTTGAAAACCGTCGCCTTCATCGGCTTCTCCGATGCGTTCGGCGACCTCATGTACAGTTCGCTCGAGCAGAGTGCGAAGGCGGCCGATATCAAGGTCATCGCGAACGAACGATATGCGCGATCGGATTCCTCGGTGACGGCCCAGGTGCTGCGCGCGGTCGCCGCGCGCCCTGACGCCATCATGCTCGGGGGCACCGGTACGCCCGGCGCGTTGCCGGTCATCGGCTTGTCCGAACGCGGATATAAAGGACCGCTCTACGGCAATCACGGGCTCATCAGCGCCGATTTCCTGCGCCTTGCGGGCAAGGCCGCCAACGGCATCATCTGCCCGACCGGACCGGTGACCGCGGCCGAGCAACTTCCAGCCAGCAATCCGATCCGGAAGGTCGCGCTGGATTTCCGGTCGGCATTCGAGAAGGCGAATGGCGAGGCCCCGACGGATTCGTTCTCGTCATACTCCTTTGACGGCTGGCTGGTGTTCGTCGACGCAGCCAAGCGCGCGATGGCGACCGGCGCCAAGCCGGGCACGCCGGAGTTCCGCAACGCGCTGCGCGAGGCGCTGTTCACGATCAAGGACGTGGTGGGGACACAAGGCGTCTACACCTATACGCCGGCGGATCGGCACGGCGTCGACGCTCGTGCGCGCATTCTGGTTCAGATCGAAGACGGCAAATACAAACTGCTGCCGTGAGCGAGGCGCATATGGCGGAGCCCAGCGCGATGTCGGGGGCCGGGGAGGCGGCTGCGGCGCCGGCTTGGGCCCGCGCGGTGGAGCTGTTTCCACCGTCTGACCGGATCCTCTCCACCATCCTCACGCGGCAGGCCGAACGCTACGGGGATCGCGCCCTGCTCGTCTCGGGGGAGACGCGCTGGACCTACGCGCAGACCGCCGCGATCGCGGCTGCATCGGCGCAGGCGCTCGTCGACGCCGGGATCCAGCCCGGCGACCGGGTCGCCCTGATGTGCTCCAACCGGCCGGAGTTTCTTCAGGTCTATCTCGGCTGCGCCTGGCTCGGTGCGATCGTGGTGCCGATCAACACGGCGCTGCGCGGATTCCAGCTCTCCCACATCTTCCGCAATTCGCGTCCTGCGCTCCTGGTCGTCGAAGCGCCGTTCCTTGCTGCGATCGAAACGGTTGAAGCAGACGTCGAACTTCTGTCTCAGACGTGGATGATCGGAGCTGCTACCGAGACAAGCGGCGCGACGATTTCGCCGGTGCCACTGCCGGCTCTCCGAGCCAGGGCCTCCGCCAGTCCCGTGCGACCTGGCGACACGGTCGCCATTCTCTACACATCCGGCACGACCGGCCCCGCCAAGGGCGTGTGCTGTCCCCAGGCGCAACTGTTCTGGTGGGGCATCTACTCGGCCCGGGCACTCGGCATCCGCGAAGGTGACGTGCTGTTCACGACGCTGCCGCTGTTCCACACCAACGCGCTGAATGCGTTCTATCAGGCCCTGCTAAACGGATGCACTTACGTGTTGGAGTCGAAATTCTCCGCCTCCGGCTTCTGGGCTGCCGCGCGACGGCACGATGCGACCGTCGGCTATCTGCTCGGCGCCATGGCATCGATGCTGCTGGCGCAGCCCAAGACCGGAGACGACAGAGCGCATCGGCTTCGCGTCGCGCTTGGCGGCGGCGTGCCGCCGCAGATCCACGGGCCCTTTTTCGAGCGGTTCGGCGTACCACTGGTCGATGGCTACGGATCGACGGAGACCAATTTCGTGTTCGCAGGCTCGATCCCGTCCGATCGCCCCGGGACGATGGGATATCTTGCTGAAGGCATCGAAGCCCGGATCGTCGATGCAGACGATTCTGAAGTTCCTGACGGGCAGGCTGGAGAACTGCTGCTGCGGGCCAGCGAGCCTTTTGCGTTCGCGACCGGCTATTTCGGCATGCCGGAGAAGACGGTCGAGGCCTGGCGAAACCTGTGGTTCCACTCCGGTGATCGCGTGGTCCGCGATCCGGACGGGCATTATCGCTTCATCGATCGCATGAAGGATTCGATCCGCAGGCGCGGCGAGAATGTTTCTTCATGGGAGGTGGAGCAGGCCATCCAGTCCCATCCCGCGGTCGCGGCCTGCGCGATCTATCCGCTGCCTTCGGAATTGGGCGAGGACGAGGTTGCAGCCGCGATCCTGCCGGAGCCCGGCCAATCGATCGAGCCGATCGACATCATCCGTCATTGCGAAGGGAAGATCGCCTATTTCGCCATTCCCCGCTACGTGCGGATTGTGAGCCAGATGCCGCTGACGGAGAACGGCAAGATCAAGAAGGGCGCACTGCGCGAGGCGGGCGTGACGACGGATATTTGGGACCGCGAGGCGGCTGGCATCAAAGTGCGGCGCTAACGTCCGACGCCGCGGGGCTTCACGGCTTTTCCAGCGAGTCCCTGACGGCGCCCTTTAGCTGGTCGAGCTCACCGATCAACCCGTCGAGCCTTTCAGCTGGGAATTCCGCCAGCAGCTCCGCGAGCCATGAGCCATGGCTCTTTGCCATGCGCCGGAAGGCCTTTCGGCCCTCGACCGTCATGCAGACGATCTGCACGCGGCGGTCGAGCGTCGACGGCGTGCGGGTGATGTAACCGTCCTCGACCAGGCGGTCCACGATCGGCGTGAGGTTCCCGGCTGATACCATCAGGCGCTTGGGCAGCTCTCCCAGCACAAGTCCGCTCGGCTCGCGGTCGAGCTGGGCCAGCACGTCGAAGCGAGGCATGGTGAAGTCGAATTCGTCGCGAAACCGGCGCCGCAGCTCGCCCTCGATCAGGGTCGTGCAGGCCAGCAGCCGGAGCCAAAGCCGCGTTTGAGCCCTGTACTCGGCCTCCTGGTCTGCCCCATTCCTGGGCGAAACAGGCGGGGACTCCTTCGCGAGTGCCAAATCGAATCTCCTGGGAGCGTCCCGCCCGTCGAGAACGGGCGGCGTCATGAACATCTGCAAGATAGTTCGTGCCAAAAGTAAATTCAAGGCTTGGCGGAATCCCCGGAGAATCGGCCTCGCTTTGCGGTAAATCTGCAGCCAGTCACAAGACTGTAGCAACGCTTGGTGGCGATCTCAAAAGCCGCCGACAGGCATCTTGACAATCCGCGCGCCGTCGAAATATTTTATGCTTAAAATAATTTGTGGATCGGCATTCCCGGGGGTTTGCAGCTCGGCAAATGGCGCGGCGCGCGAAAGCGAGGGATCATGCGCATAGTCTGTATCGGTGGCGGCCCGGCCGGGCTCTACCTCGGCCTCCTGATGAAGCGTCGCCATCCGGAGCACATCATTAGCGTCGTCGAGCGCAACAAGCCCTACGATACGTTCGGCTGGGGCGTCGTGTTCTCCGACGCCATGATGCAGGCGATGCGGATTGCCGATCCCGAGAGCGCAGCCGAGATCGAGGACGCGTTCAATCACTGGGACGATATCGAGCTCGTCTTCAAGGGGACGCGCCAGCGCACGACTGGCCATGGCTTCATCGGTATTGGGCGCAAGCACCTGCTCAACATCCTGCAACGGCGCTGCGAGGCGCTGGGCGTCGAGCTCGTCTTCGAGCGAGACGTGGAGTCCGATCTCGAGTTTCCCGATGCCGATCTGATCGTCGCCTGCGATGGCGTCAATTCCAGGATCCGCGCCCGCTATGCCGAGCAATTCCAGCCCGACATGGTGATCCGGCCGAACCGCTACATCTGGCTCGGCACCAAGAGGCCGTTCGACGCCTTCACGTTCGATTTTCAGAAGACCGAGCATGGCTGGTTCCAGGCGCACATCTACAAGTTCGACGCCGAGACCGCGACCTTCATCGTCGAGACCACGGAAGAGGCCTACAACGCCCACGGGCTTGGCGAGCTCGATCAACAAGGATCAATCGAGTTCTGCGAAAAGGTCTTCGCCGAGACGCTCGACGGCGCGAAGCTCCTCACCAACGCGCGCCATCTGCGCGGGTCGGCCTGGCTCAATTTCAGCCGCTTGATCTGCGGCAAATGGAGCGTGTTCAACGGCCGCTCCCATGTCGTGCTGATGGGCGATGCGGCACACACCGCGCATTTCGCGATCGGCTCGGGCACCAAGCTCGCGCTCGACGACGCCATCGAGCTAGCCAACCAATTTGACCGTCACGGTCATGGCGGCGACAACATCGGGGTTGTGCTGGAAGCCTACGAGGAGGTGCGCCGTGTCGATGTCGCGCGCATCCAGAATGCGGCGCGCAACGCCATGGAATGGTTCGAGGTGGTTGGCCACCGCTATGCCGATACGCTGGAGCCGCCGCAATTTTTCTATTCGATGCTGACGCGCTCACAGCGGATCAGCCACGAAAACCTCCGCCTGCGCGATCGCACCTGGCTGGAGGGTTTTGAGCGCTGGTTCGCCGCGCGCTCGGGGATCGCCGTCAAGGACGGCGAACGTGTCCCGCCGCCGATGCTGACGCCGCACCGCGTGCGTGGCTTGTCGCTTGCGAACCGCATCATGGTTTCGCCGATGGCAATGTATTCGGCGCAGGACGGGCTCATCAACGACTTCCACATCGCCCATCTCGGCGCGCGTGCCATGGGGGGCGCCGCGCTGATCTTCGCCGAGATGACCTGCGTCTCGCCGGATGCGCGGATCACGCCGGGCTGCCTTGGGCTCTGGAACGATGAGCAAGCGGCGCAATGGCGCCGGCTGGTCGAGCTGATCCATGGCCTCGGACACGCCAAG
This sequence comes from Bradyrhizobium sp. CCGB20, assembly GCF_024199855.1. NCBI lineage: Bacteria > Pseudomonadati > Pseudomonadota > Alphaproteobacteria > Hyphomicrobiales > Nitrobacteraceae > Bradyrhizobium > Bradyrhizobium sp. CCGB20. The sequence goes on from NZ_JANADN010000001.1 coordinate 3,708,083, forward strand.
GTCGGCATTCAGCTCGGCCATGCCGGGCGGAAGGGATCGACCAGGCTCGCGTGGGAGGGAATCGACCAGCCGCTGGAGACGGGCAATTGGCCGCTGATCTCGGCATCGGCGCTGGCCTACCTGCCCAACGGACAGGTGCCGCGGGCGATGGACCGCAGCGACATGGATCGCGTGCGCGACGATTTCGTCGCGGCCACACGCCGGGCAGCGGCGGCCGGCGTCGAGTGGCTCGAGCTCCATTGTGCCCACGGCTATCTGCTGTCGAGCTTCCTGTCGCCGCTGACCAACCGGCGGACTGACGAATATGGCGGCAGCCACGAGAAACGTGCGCGCTTTCCGCTGGAGGTCTTTCGCGCCATGCGTGCGGTGTGGCCGTCGGATCGGCCGATGTCGGTACGGCTGTCGTGCCACGACTGGACAGAAGGCGGCAACACGCCGGCCGACGCGGCAATCTTCGCTGCGATGTTCAAGGAGGCCGGTGCCGATGTGGTCGACTGCTCGTCGGGGCAGGTCTGGAAGGAGGAGCGGCCGATCTATGGTCGCCTGTTCCAGACGCCGTTCGCCGATCTGATTCGCAACGAGGTCGGTATCGAGACCATCGCTGTCGGTGCGATCTCCGAGGCTGATCACGCCAACTCGATCCTCGCCGCAGGCCGCGCCGATCTCTGCGCCATTGCGCGGCCGCATCTTGCCGATCCTGCCTGGACGCTGCACGAAGCAGCACGTATCGGCATCACTGCAGTCGATTGGCCGAAGCAATATCTGTCGGCCAAGGGGCAATACGAAACCAATCTGGCACGCGCCGCTGCAGCGGCTGCCGCCCAATGAGCGGAGGAGGGAACATATGAGCTCCGTTGCAAAGGTCATCCGGCGCGAGTGGCTCGACTGGCCGTTCTTCGAGCCGCGTCATCATGCGATCGGCGAGGCGCTCGACCGCTTCGTGCAGTCGGGAGTTCTCGACAAGATCGATCACAGCGATGTCGACGGTGCCTGTCGCAAGCTCGTGCGCGCGATGGGCGAGGCGGGGTTGCTCGATTGTGCGGTCGCTGCACCTGACGGTGACGCGGCTACGATCGATTCGCGCTCGATCTGCCTGTCGCGTGAGTCGCTCGCCTATGCCGACGGCCTCGCCGATTTCGCCTTTGCCATGCAGGGGCTTGGTTCGGGCGCAATCGCGCTCGGCGGTTCCGCGGAGCTCCGCGAGGCCGTTCTGCCGAAAGTCCGGTCGGGCGAATGGCTTTCCGCCTTCGCGTTGTCCGAGAAAGAGGCGGGATCCGACGTCGCGGCGATGTCCTGCACGGCCCGCGCCGATGGCGACGACTACGTCGTCGATGGCGAGAAGACCTGGATCTCCAACGGCGGGATCGCCGACGTTTACACGCTCTTTGCGCGCACTGGCGAGGCGCCGGGCGCCCGGGGCATTTCGGCCTTCGTCGTCTTCCCCAGTGATCCCGGTTTCAGCATTGCCGAGCGTATCGATGTCATCGCCCCGCATCCGCTCGCGACACTGCGCTTCACGAACTGCCGGATCCCGGCAAGCCGGCGGCTCGGCGCGCCGGGTGGCGGATTCAAGCTCGCGATGCAGACGCTCGACATCTTTCGTGCGTCGGTCGCCGCGGCGGCCCTCGGCTTTGCGCGACGGGCACTTGACGAGGCACTGTCGCATGCGCGGAGCCGGCGCATGTTTGGGGCGACGTTGGGTGATCTCCAGCTGACCCAGGCCACGCTCGGCGACATGGCAACGGACGTCGATGCAGCAGCGCTCTTGACCTATCGCGCGGCCTGGCGCCGCGACGTTCAGAAGTTACCCACCACCCGCGAAGCCGCGATGGCAAAGCTGACCGCCACCGAAACCGCGCAGCGCGTCATCGATCGGGCCGTACAGATGTTCGGTGGTCGTGGCGTGCGCAAGGGGGAGGTCGTCGAAAGCCTCTATCGCGAAATCCGCGCGCTCCGCATCTACGAGGGCGCGACCGAGGTTCAGAAGCTGATCGTGGCGCGTGAGCTGCTGAAGCCGCGCTGATTGCAGAGAGTTTTAGCACAATGAAACAAGAAGAGCTCACACTGACCGACGCGACCCGTGGTCTGCGGGTGCTTCAGCCTGGCGGCTGGCCGCAGCCGAAGGGCTATGCGAACGGCATCACGGCCGAAGGACGCCTCGTCGTGACCGGTGGTGTCGTCGGCTGGGACGCTGCGGGTCGATTTGCGGACGGGTTTGTCGCGCAGGTGCGGCAGACTCTCGAAAACATCGTGGCGATCCTGGCGGAGGGCGGTGCTGGACCCGAACATCTCGTGCGCCTGACCTGGTATGTCGTCGACATGGACGAATACATTTCCAATCTCAAGATGCTCGGCAAAGCCTATCGTGACGTCGTCGGCGTCCACTACCCGAGCATGGCGCTCGTCCAGGTCGTACGTCTTGTCGAGCCAGCAGCGCGCGTCGAGATCGAAGCGACTGCCGTTATTCCTCGTTGACGCGCGCAGGCTTTCCCGCTGTTGCTGAGCCATGGTCGCCTCCGTTACATGTGGGTGCCGAGAGCAAACCCGGCCGCGAGGAGTCAACCAAGCGAGACCGCCTGCGCCACCATGAGCCCAGCACCCAGGATGCAGATCAGGCCGGCAAAAAACTCAAAGACTGACGGCCCGGGGCGGCCCACCGCAAACAGCGCAAGGATGGTCGCAATGCCGAACCGAATGCCCTGTGGCGTGAGGCTATCCCACCCGATAATGTCCCAGCCGATAACCGAAAGAGGACTCATTTCCTGCCTCCTGTCTTGGAAACCTTTCGTTGCCCGGATTTCCGCGCACTTCCGACGCCGTTGGCATCGTCCCTGGCAACTTTGCTGTCGTCGATCATGAGTAGTCTCCTGGTCTGTGGGTGCTGATCCGCTCTTTATGTTGCCAGACTTGGAGGCTGTGCGATGTGATCGCACTCGCACTCGTGCGCTCTACCGGGCAGCGGGGCGAATTCTAGTTTGACCGCCTTTCCCGTTAAACGCCCATCCAGGCGCTCAGATTTTTTCTGAGGTCGGCCTTCGGTGAGGGCGAAGAGACTCGCCGAACGAGGCACCGGCGCCGGTCTCACCGCAAGAAGCACCGCCAACGGCTGGCGACACCCCGCCGACGGTTGCGGCAAAAACAAAAGAGGCCGCCGACCAGGGCGGCCTAACTGCCGTCGCCACCTGCTGGCAGGACGGCGATCACGATGATGACGATGCCTTCAGCTTTATAGTTGCCCCTTCGTTGCCAGAAGTGGCCATTCCCCGACATGCAGATCGAACAATGCTTGAGCCCGACTTAACCGCAACCTTACGCCGATGGACGATACGGATATGAGCACCGCGAATGGTCCGCCAGCTATGGGAAATTCTAATCCGAGTCATTTAACCTCCGAGGTTCAATGAAGAGTGACGGTTGTCTCTGGAACGTGCTTCCCAACACACGCTCAGGGATAGCCGATCCCAGGGGCAACGACCGTGATGCGCGTCACTGGAACTTCGACTGCATGACGAAGGTGCTCCATCACCGCGGCGAGTAACGTGGCACCGAAGATTGCGACAGCACGCCGGCGCAGGTTCTCAACCCCCTGGTCGATCTGCAGCGCGAGCTGAGGCGCGCCTACCTCTTCATCTCGCACGATCTCGGCGGGGTGCGTCACATTATGTGATTAGGATCACGGCCCTAGCGCGTGACTTGTAAGATTGTCGCGTCGATCAGTTGTTTTTCTGTTCTTCGAGGAGCGCACTATGAACGTCGTGATTAAAAGACTTGATGGCTTGTGGCACCTTATCGTCGGATCGTGCCGGCTCCGAACTCCGTTCCTGGCGATTCAGGACCGGGAGCTGGTCGTCACGTACGCCCGGCGAGCTTACCCTGGCGCCAAAGTCTTCGAGCGCGACTGATCTCGACGAGTTGGGCTGCGTCCCGGAGGCAGGGAAAATTTCAATCGAGAAATGTCATGGACACATCGTGAAGTGTCCAGACGAGATCAAGGAGCGAGGCTCTCGCGCAATCGGCGGAGCTGGGACCGGAGCCGCTCGCAGCCCAACTCCCTCTCGAGCTTGGTGATCGCCTCGACCGTAGGTTCAGCGCGCACGCTCTGCAATCGCGCCATGTCGCGGGTGCAAGCATCCTCGGAACGGACAGACTCATTCTGCGCCTGCTGCTTCGGAGCCGCTTGCGGCGCCGCATTTCCGCCAGGAGGCAGCGCGGTATTGCTGACAATACTCTCAAACAGACGCTGTACTTGTGGACGCAGCCGCTTGCAGGCGACCTCGCGTTGGAAGTTCGTGATCTCGTCCGGCGCAGGGGTGGCACGCAGACGCGCCAGCCTCGCTTCGTCGCGGACACAGGGGTCCGTGGTTTCGGGGGCCGGCTGTGCGGGAAGCGCCGCCTTGGGCAGTTCCGCCTTCACCGCCGGCGGCGCGCTTGGCGACGTCGGATTGACTCCGGCCGGCTTCGGCAAGGCCGGCGCCGAAACTGTTGGAGCGGCCAGGGGCGGGGATACCGGCGCTGCATTTGTCGCACCGAGCTGCGGCACCAGGGAGATGGTCGCGCCGCCGAGAGAGCCATAGATGAACGGCTCCTGCCGTCCACCGGTCATGGTGATAACCTCATCGCGCACGCGCCCAAGCGCGATCCGGATGTCGATACCGGGCTCGGCAAGGTGCCGGAGCAGCGCGGTTGCATAGGGACTATTCACGCCGTCGCCGTCATAGGAAATCGAGCCGGCCCTGGCGGCGAAGGCCACCAGCGTATCGGCACTGATTTCATCAAGCTTCGCAAGTCCGCCTCTGGTCGGCGAGCGGCTTGCGGACCGCAGCTTGGCCGCAAACGGGTTGTCGCGGCAGGCGTCGAGCAGTATCAAACGCAGGCGGCGTACCGGTTGCAGCGCCCAGATGATGCGATCGAGCGCGATAGCCTCATCGTCGACGTCGTAGTCGTGGCTCAGCCTGGCATCCATCGGGATCAGATAATTCATGCCGCCGATCTCGATGCCGTGGCCGGCGTAATAGACCACCGCCACATCGGCGTTCTCTGCAGTAATGAGAAACTCGCGCACAGTGCGCTTGAAGTCGACGACGCCGAGATCGCTGCGCGAAATGACGGTGTCGAAACCGATGGATTTGAACAGCGCGGCGATCGCTTTGGAGTCGTTGCCGGTATTGGACAGCGTCGGTGCGTTCGTATAGGCGGAGATTCCGACCACCAGCGCGACCCGACGCTCCGCTGCGGCCGCATCGGCGAAGATCGCGCTGACGATGAGGCAGAGGACGTAGATCAGGAGCCGGCGTGGTTTCATCGCTGCATCAATATCCGTAACTTCGCCAGGAGCGGTGGCGGTACTTTCGCTTTCTCGGCGGCTGGCCGCTCTCCGTCACCGTGACGTTGATGACTTCGGAGAACACCGCTGGATCGTGCGGCACGTGGGCATAATCGGCGAACAGCAGGCGCAGCTTGTGCTGGCCGATCGGGAGCGTGACCTTCGCTTCGGTCTGGCCTGCGCCGAAGTGCAGGTGGTTGAAGTCGTTCGGGATCGGTTGGTTGAGTGGAGGTAACTCGGCATCGACAATCAAATGATGATGGCCGGTGTTGGGTTTGTCGTAGCCCGCCGGCGCCACGCCCATGTTCAACAAGCCGAAGCGGATGACCGGGTTCGGAGAAATATAGGAGCCGTTCTTCGGATAGATGAAATAGACCTTAGCGTCCTTCGGCGAGGAACGACGTCCGCCAGCCGCCGGAGCTGCTTGAGTCACCGCGGGGCCAGTTTGGTCAGCCACTTTGACCTTGATCCGCTCGGAGATCACCGGCGGCGAATGCGGCACGTGATTTTTGTCGGCGAATACCAACTGCAACGTGTGCTCGCCGGGCGTCAGCGAAACTTCTGCCTCGGTCTGTCCCGCGCCGAAATGGAGGTGCTGGAAATCGTTTGGAATTTCGGCATTCAGCGCCGGCGTTGGCGAGTCGACGATCAAATGATGGTGACCGCTGTTGGCGCGATCCGAACCTGCGGGCGCAACGCCCATGCCACGCAGACCAAAATGGAGAGTGGTCTTGGTTGGCAGCGTGTCGCCATCCTTCAAGCCGATGAAATAGACGGCGGCCCCGGGTGGTGACGGCGTTGGTCCGCCCGTCTGGGCCTGGGCCTGTGCGGCGTGGCAGTGCATCAAACCGCCGATAATTGGAGCCAGAATCGATATCAGCAATCGTTGCATCATCGCAATCTTCCCAATGCATGGACCACAATCTGGACCGCAGAAGCCGCGGGAATCTGAAATAATTGCAAGCTTCGATAATATGCCCGTCCGGAAAAACGAACGAGGATAGAACGATATTCCTTTACCGACCAATGTAAACCCAAATCCCGCAGCGCGACCGGCGCCTTGCCGGTCGGGGCCGAATGAAGCATGCTATGGGACATTGAATGTGACGTGTGCATACTCCCGATCGTTCGAGCCGACCGGAGATCACAATATGAAATCCGCCGTCTTGTCTGTGATTTTTCTCACAGTGCTATTTGCAAGTGCTGCGGCAGGTGCCCAGCGAGGGCTGAGCAGCGGCCCGTCTGGCGACCAACCGTCCGTGCCATCCGGCACCAGAGTGGCTCAACAGCAGGGCGCCAGTCTGGATCCGGGAGAGCTGTTTCGCGATTGCGATAACTGCGCCGAGCTCGTGGTTGTGCCGCCGGGAGACTTCGTGATGGGATCCAATGACACGCCCTATGAGAAGCCCGAGCACCTGATCAGCATTCGCAAGCCCTTCGCCATCGGGCGCCGCGAGGTGACGTTCGCGGAGTGGGATCCGTGCGCCGATGCCGGCGTGTGCAAAGTGCGTCCCGAGGATCACGGCTGGGGCCGCGGCGACCGCCCAGTCATCAATGTGAGCTGGGAAGACGCCAAGCTGTATGTCGCCTGGCTGTCGCAGAGGACCGGACAGAAATACCGTCTGCCCAGCGAAGCGGAATGGGAGTATGCCGCGCGCGCGGGAACCAGAACGTCATTCTGGTGGGGCAAAGAGGCCGGCGCGGGTCATGCCCAGTGCGAGGGCTGTGGTAGTCCGATCAAGCAGCAGGTCGTGCCAGTGGGCTCGTTCCGGCCAAATGGCTTCGGGCTCTACGACACTTCCGGCAACGCTGCGGAATGGGTCGAGGATTGCTGGAACGATTCATATCGCAATGCGCCGAAGGACGCGTCGCCCTGGACGTCGGGCGACTGCCGTCTGCGGGTGCTGCGCGGGGGGAACTTCCTCAGCAAGGCCAGCGACGTCAGATCTTCGGCGAGGTTTCGCTACGACGTCGACGTGCGTTACTACGCCAACGGCTTTCGCGTCGTGCGGGAGTTGCAGTAGTCATGCCGTGCGCGGAAACGATACGCGCGATCGTCGTGGCGATATTTGTGTTGTTTGCCGCAGCCCCTGCCGCTCGGGCGCAGTCCTACTCTGCCAGCGGGCAAATCGGCTATCTGCACGAATGGGAGATAACGGGAAATCTCGCGAAAACCGTTACGCGTCTAGGTGCAGAATATTCAGGGACGGTCACGCTGCGCCACGTCGGCCTGTGCAGCGTCAATGGCGTAGAGCAAAAGCAGGCGCATATGCAGCTGAAAGTGTCGTCCGGGCGGCTGGAAGGCATGTTGATCAAGGACGAGGATCAATGCCGCATCGTGGCATCTGGATCATCAGGCTCGGGACTGTTGATCTGCGGCAGCGCACAAGGCGTTCCGATCAATCTTCTGATCGGCAAAGCGGTTGAGACCGAGGCGGCTGATCGCGCGCGACTTTAGAGCGCCGCGATTTCGAAGTGCTGCTTGCTCGCCGCGCGACGGCCAGCGACTACTATGATGCCGGCGCCGCGACGACACACCCGCACCTGCGGCCGCGACTGGCTCGGCTGCTCCGCCTCATCCGCAAGCTCGATTAGAGAGGCGCAGCACGACTCTCGGAGGCAAGAGCTTTAGGTGGTCCTTCCCAAATGTACCGTTTGGAGTCGCAGGCTGTTCGTGAGATTGGGTCCAGGCTGCGACGGGAGTGCCGTTGGGCGAGAATCGCTCCGGCGAAGGCACGCCGGATGATTGCTGTCGTGATCGCATTCACCCCCTTACGAAGAAGTATGAATGATGGCAGCCCCGACGACATGGCATTCTCTCAGTGCGGCCTGCCGAGCACGAATGCGAACGGCAGAACGAAAATCTCGTCCCCAGCCTCATCGCTGACATGCAGGGCCCACTGACGCCAATCTTCCAGGTTGGCAGCTACGACGAAGGAGCGCACCCTGCGGGTGGCTTCCTCGCACGCCTCGATCAGGTCGGATACGAATGTACCGCGACGATCCATCAGTACTCCCTTCGCGTTCGAGCAGTGGAAATAGACCTGAGTCATGTACGCCTCCTTGGAACATCCGGGCGGGCAAGCCCGACCCTGCATGTCGGAGTCATACTAGGCCGCAAGACGGATTGTCCGTGATCCTCCGCACATGGTGCGGTTTGGTAGCCCCGCGCGCCGTGATCGGGCGCACCACGCATCCACGGACAAGGCATGGATCCAACGCCAGCGTCAGGGCGATGGCGGGCGTCAGCCGTGCCTGCTCGGTTAGCAGCCGAAACCGCCGCGGCAGCTGTCTATCGTACCTGCATTCGGTCGGGCTCGGCCCGCCCCGCCGCCGCCCGAAGCGGGCACACCGCCGGTAGAGATAGAAACAGAACGCGGCATCATCTTGCAGTGCTTGCAAACGCGATACAGGGAGGAGGAGGCCCGGAAGCCTGTCTATTGATAGTGGCGGGGCTGAATTGCCCCCGCCTTTGCCCCACAGAGGGCCGTACGAGCATTCTATATTGATCGGCTAGTCTAGGTCGGCATTCCGCGGCCATAAATGGAACCCACTGCCACTTCTGAGTGATGCAGCGGTGGCTTCAGGGTGGTTATGAACGCCACAAAGCACAGCGCTCCGATCGCGAAGACGATAAGACTAAAAATGTGGTTCAGGTTCATCTGTGTTCCTCGCCGCCGTTTCGTTTTGGGGCCGCATCATGCAGCCATGAGCCGGATGATGAAGAGATCGACTCGAATCTTCCGTGACGGCGCTCACAATGTAGAGAATTGCCTCCTCTGCCTGCCCCTGAGTTACGCAGCGGCATTCTCCCAGCTATCTTCGCGATGGTGGCGCGGCCGCATGCCGTGGCGGACTGGATAGCGTCGTATGACATTCTTGGCCGTCAGCATGCGGGAAATGCCGTGTTGCGCTCGACATCGGCGGCCCTCTGCCCCGGTCTTGGCCTACCCTTGCGCCTCCTGGCGGCGGCGGTCTTCGTTGCGTGCGATGGCCGCGAGCATGTCGAGCAGCATTCCGTTGATGGCATCGAACACGCGGGCCGCGAGCGCCGCCCGTGATTTCCGTCACAGATGGAAAAGACACCCTCCAGTATGGTTCGAGCCACATGTTGTTCATTGCAACCCCCGAGGAGGGAAATCATGAGTGGAATGCGTGAACTGATCGATACGGAACTCGACGCCGTGAGCGGAGGACATCACGGGCATCATCATGGGCATCATGGACATCATGGGCATCACGGGCTCTTCAGCTTCGGCAATTTCGGTAATTTCGGCAATATCGTCATAGAGCAGAATATTGCTGTGCAGATCGGCATAGCTATCGGCAATAACGCCAGCGTCACACAGCAGCTCGGCCAGCTGAACTTCAGCTCCATCCACTAAATTGCGGATGCCCGAACGCTCCTTGCCCGCTCCCGAAGGGGGCGGAGACGAATTCAATCGAGAATTCTCTTGGACACGGGCACCGTCGCTCAACGCGCTCGGGAAGGCTCTCGACACGGTGTCGATACCCAACGAGCGTACCTGTTGCTCATCTCCACCGCGCGGAAGTTCGTGTCCATTCCGATCGCCTGACCGCCCAAGCCAGCGGCGGATAGCCATTCGTACGACACAATGATCACTTGCTTCGGTCGCTGGCGGAGGGCCGGCGAGCGGAGCCATATCATGGACGCGCTTGCAGGAGTCATGCGGTCGTTGAGGCCAACGGCCTGCCGATCCGGCTCGCGGTGACGCCTGCGAGGACCCGCTTGTCGGGAAGCTCTTGTCTCGCCTGAGCGCTGGGTCAGTATTGCCTATCGACCGTGGCTGCGACGCCGATTTGGATCGGAGAACTCGCAATCAGGAAGAGCGCCTGGGCAACATCCGGCCGAACAACAACCTCAATAAACCAATCTGTCTTTAGCCCTTACCCTCTACCGAACTCGCAATGTCGTTGAACGCATCTTCAACAGAATCAAGCAACGTTCAGGCGCGCAACGCCCTACGACGAGGTTGCGGCTACCCAGCTCGCGTTCGTTCGGCTTGCGCCAAACAGGCGTTGGCTCCGCGCTTAATCCTTGCACGTTGTGCCTAAGACAGCGAGATTCGTTTGAGGGCATGCGAGAGTCCATGCCGCATGAATCAGAAGGGACGTGGGAAAAAAAAGTCGCGCATGGCGTGGATTCAACGGGGCGTCATATCGTAGCCAAAGCTGACTGCCGTTGCGAGGCGCCCGTGATTTCTGTCACAGATCGAAAAACCATCCTCCAGTATCAATACGCGTAGTGAGGCACCGGCTTGCTTTGAGCCAGATGTGTTGTTCACCCGAACCCCTGAGGAGGGAATCATGAGTGAAGTGCGCGAACTGATCGATATGGAACTCGACGCCGTGTCTGGTGGGGGGCTCTTCGACGTGAGCAACTTGTCCGGCAATATCGTCGTACAGCCGCAGATTGCTACGCAGGTTGGTGTTGCCGTCGGCGGCTTCAGTGTCTTCGGCAATGGCGGTAGCGCAAACCTCACGCAGCTGCTCGCTCAGGCGAATGTCAGCTCGATCGGCTAAGTCGTAGATGCCCGCGCACTCCTTGGCTGCTCCCGGGAGTGTGCGGGTACACCTCAATCAGGTAACCGTGCCCGTTGCAAGGCGTTCCGCCATCGGCTGAACGCCGTTGCGGCTACCAGGGTCGATCAATCGCGCAACGCAAGCCGGACACATCCGCTGCCAGGTCTCATGACCAGCCGATCCGGGAATGGCTTCAGCCAGCGTTCGAGCTCGTCTCTCCATTCCACCATGATCAGCTCTCCAAGATCCGACATCCATGAATCATTGAAAAATCGATTCGAGAATCCCTTCGCGATCGCCAACCAACAATCTGCCAAAGTAGTGTTAGGCCGTGAGCTCATAAAGCCGGTGGCTTGGCGTACCGAAATCGATGTCCGTCTTGCTCCTAAAGCGACGCGGTTGCTGCGCGGCCGCGAAATGGCGCAGCGGGCGGCGGCGACAGCAATGTGCGATACGACGTGAACCGCCCCATCCGATAATTTCGCTGAAATTGTTCGCGCTAGCCTGCGAGGATCACGACCTCCACAGGTCGATGTCCCGCATTTGCTGTCACAACTAAGCAGGTACTGCTGCGGTGGACACGGCGCCGATTGGCTCGGAGAACTCGCCATCAGGAATGGCTCCTGGGCCGACATCCCTGCGAAAGTCGTCCATGCATCTACCGAACCCGCAATATCGTTGAACGCGTCTTCAACGGGACCCAGCAATGCCGTCGGGCGCGCAACGCGCTACGACAATCCAGCGGTCAACTGCCTCGCATACGTTCAGCTCGCGTCAGATGAGCGTCGGCTTCGCGCCAATGCGTCTGCAACTCCGGATGATAGAGGAGCAAAAGCGCCGTGGGCGCAAGAGTCGCGCGCACATTCAGCGCAAATCCAGCGGGTGATAAATCCGACGGGTGATATCGCAGCCAAGGCTGACGATCACTGTGGAGCGTGCGTGATTCGTCTCACAGATAGAAGCGCCACCCTCCGGTAAGAACACGGGCAGTGAGGCGCTGGTTTGGTTTGAGCCAGATGCCGTTCACAGCAACCACTGATGAGGGAAGTCATGATTGAAGCGTGTGAACTGATCGACATGGAACTCGATGCCGTGTGTGGCGGGTTCTTCGACCTGAGCAATCTGTCCAACAACATCGTCGCTCAGGCGAACAATGCGACGCAGGTTGGTGTGGCTCAGGGCGGCTCCAGCGTCTTCGGTGCCGGTGGTGCCGCGGCCGTCACGCAGCTGCTCGCGCAGGCGAACACCAGCTCGATCGGCTAAGCCACAAACATCTGAGGAGGGAAGTCATGATTGAAGCGTGTGAACTGATCGATATGGAGCTCGATGCCGTGTGTGGCGGGTTCTTCGACCTGAGCAATCTGTCCAACAACATCGTCGCTCAGGCGAACACTGCGACCCAGGTTGGTGTGGCTCAGGGCGGCTCCAGCGTCTTCGGTGCCGGTGGCGCCGCGGCCGTCACGCAGCTGCTCGCGCAGTCGAACACCAGCTCGATCGGCTAAGCAACGAATACCCAAGGAGAGAAGTCATGATTGAAGCGTGTGAATTGATCGATATGGAACTCGATGCCGTGTGTGGCGGGTTCTTCGACCTGAGCAATCTGTCCAACAACATCGTCGCTCAGGCGAACAATGCGACGCAGGTTGGTGTGGCTCAGGGCGGCTCCAGCGTCTTCGGTGCCGGTGGTGCCGCGGCCGTCACGCAGCTGCTCGCGCAGTCGAACTCCAGCTCGATCGGCTAAGTCAGCGATGCCCGCACACTCCCTGGCGGCTCCCGGGAGTGTGCGGGTACTCATCTCAACCGAGAAGTGTCATGGACACAAGCACCCCTGACAACGCGAGCGTTGGATCTGGCAGAGCTGCAAGATGCGCAGTTTGTGATGGCAAGTTTGGGCTAGTCCGGCACTACTCGTGGCGAACCCCTCTCTGTTCCAAGAAGTGCGTCGATCGCTGCAGAGCTCGCCGGGCAAGTGATGGCAGTTGGCTATCCTGGCTGATCGCTTTGGACCAGGTGCCGGAGAACCGAGCGAGGGCTTGATGACGTCCCAGATTTCACAACGAGGCAAGGAATACTTAATAGTAGCGCAGAGCTTGCTCCGCGCTGTCCAAACTATGACCGACCGAGCGATTGCGGGCCAGCTCAAGGCTCTCGCCGACGACTACGAGCGGCGAGCCGAGAAGGCGTCGCATGCTGATGCGGACAGAGCAACTGCGCGACCGGCCGCCGGTGCTGAACGCGAGTGACGTACATGGCCTGATGGACATGTTCGCAGCCACTTTGCGGAAGAAATGGGACCGAGGCCTTAAGTCGCGATAGTGTTCCGAACCCAAGACCGCTCGGGTGAGCCTTGGCCGGCAGCGCGCTTGGGAAATCCGAGTCTGATTGCGACCCTGGCCTTTAGGCGCGGCATGAAAGCCAGCGGAGTAGCGCCGCAACGGCAGCGGCAAGAGCATGCAACGCGCTGAACCTATCCAGGTTGATCGCTGCGTGTGAGCAGCTCCGTTCCGTGTCCTGTACCTGCCTCAAACCCGGCGATGTTCCCAATCGCGAATAGTTGGATGATGCCGACGACCGGTGTGAGGATTCTCTCCGTGACCTGAAACGAGAACCCACGGTTCTTACGCTCTGGCTTTCTATCGGCCGCGTGCGGCGCTGGACGCGATCGCGGACGCGCCGCGCATGCGCGACCTGAGCTGCAAGACTTGGAGCGGGCGTTAACGCGGTCACGATTGCCAGCCTCGGGAGCTTGGTGCTGCCCGCCCTCAGCCATCCCGACCTAGCTTACCGGTTTGTTCTCGAGTACGTCGTGCTCACGGTCGGGGTGCTCGCTCAGACCGATGACGGCATGCGGCTGGTGTCGCGGCTGGTCCAAGTGGGCTCGTGCCATGACAGGAGCGACGCTCGAAGGAAAGTCTTCTTGCGAGCCTCGGTGGTGTGTCGCCCAAGAAGCTGGCGCGAGGGTGCGGCCCGTCAGTGGGGCATTTCTCATCGCTTCCAGATGCGGCGGAGGAGTGCAGCTTCAGCTCAGATGAGCGTCGGCTCCGCACCAATGCGTCTGCATCTCCGGATGATAGAGGAGCAGAAGCGACGTGGGCGCAAAAGTCGCGCGCACATTCAGCGCAAATCCAGCGGGTGATAAATCCGACGGGTGATATCGCAGCCAAGGCTGACGATCACTGTGGAGCGTGCGTGATTCGTCTCACAGATAGAAGCGCCACCCTCCGGTAAGAACACGGGCAGTGAGGCGCTGGTTTGGTTTGAGCCAGATGCCGTTCACAGCAACCACTGATGAGGGAAGTCATGATTGAAGCGTGTGAACTGATCGACATGGAACTCGATGCCGTGTGTGGCGGGTTCTTCGACCTGAGCAATCTGTCCAACAACATCGTCGCTCAGGCGAACAATGCGACGCAGGTTGGTGTGGCTCAGGGCGGCTCCAGCGTCTTCGGTGCCGGTGGTGCCGCGGCCGTCACGCAGCTGCTCGCGCAGGCGAACACCAGCTCGATCGGCTAAGCCACAAACATCTGAGGAGGGAAGTCATGATTGAAGCGTGTGAACTGATCGATATGGAGCTCGATGCCGTGTGTGGCGGGTTCTTCGACCTGAGCAATCTGTCCAACAACATCGTCGCTCAGGCGAACACTGCGACCCAGGTTGGTGTGGCTCAGGGCGGCTCCAGCGTCTTCGGTGCCGGTGGCGCCGCGGCCGTCACGCAGCTGCTCGCGCAGTCGAACACCAGCTCGATCGGCTAAGCAACGAATACCCAAGGAGAGAAGTCATGATTGAAGCGTGTGAATTGATCGATATGGAACTCGATGCCGTGTGTGGCGGGTTCTTCGACCTGAGCAATCTGTCCAACAACATCGTCGCTCAGGCGAACAATGCGACGCAGGTTGGTGTGGCTCAGGGCGGCTCCAGCGTCTTCGGTGCCGGTGGTGCCGCGGCCGTCACGCAGCTGCTCGCGCAGTCGAACTCCAGCTCGATCGGCTAAGTCAGCGATGCCCGCACACTCCCTGGCGGCTCCCGGGAGCGTGCGGGTACTCATTTCAATCGAGACGCAATCAACTACGGGAAGGCGTCTCGACACGGTGTCGACGCCCAACGAGCGCTAGCGATGAGCCGGCTCAAGTAGCTGCCGCTCGGCAAAATCCGCAAACGGCCCCGGCTCGCTCATGAGTTCTGCATAGCTTCCCGCTTGCACGACTTTGCCGCGCAAGAGCATTACAATGCGATCAGCATTGCGCACGGTGCTGAGACGATGCGCAATCACAATCCGGGTGATGCTCAATCGTTCCAGCGAGGTGCCGACGATGCTTTGGGTTTGGTTGTCGAGCGCGCTGGTTGCTTCATCAAACAGAAGAATCCGTGGTGAGCGCGCAAGCGCGCGGGCAATCAATAGTCGCTGCCGTTGACCGCCTGACAGCGTGCTCACGCCTTCCGCAACCAGCGTATGCATGCCCATCGGCATCTGCGCGATGTCGGCATCCAGCGCCGCCAGTCGGGCGGCCTCCCAGGCCTTCTCCAGCGGCAGATCAACGCCACCGCAAATGTTGTCGTAAAGGCTTCCGGTTGCGAGCTTGGTATCTTGCAGCACTACGCCAAGCTGCCGGCGCACGGCGCTGATATCGAGCGTGTTGAGCGCCTTGCCGTCGTAGAACACTGTGCCGGCCTCCGCCCGCTCAAAACCGAGCAGCAAACGAAAGAGCGACGATTTACCGCTACCTGAGGGACCGACGATTGCGACGTAGTCACCCGTCGCAACGCTTAAGCTGATGTCATCCAGGACCTTCGGTCCACCTTTCATATAGCGGAAGACGATGCCGGAAAGTTCGAGCTCTCCGGATAGCTCTCCGGGCGATCGCCGTTCCTCAGAGATCTCGGCAGGGGTGGAGATCACGGGCTTCAGGCGGCTGAGGTGAGGAATCGCCACCAGTGATTCACTGACGCTCGAGGCCCAACTGCCGATCGCGGCCGTGGTCTGTCCGAACGCTGCCAGAAAGCCGAGAAAGGCGCCGAGATCGAGCAGGATGCGACTGTTGGTGTAGGAGGCAAGCGCAAAGATGGTCAATGTCGCCAGCATCGGAAAGGCGGTATCAAAGGTACTCAGCGCGTTGGCCGCTCGCTGCGAGGCGATGAAGTAGCGCCTCTGTACGGCAAATTGTTGCGACCATCGCGCTAGCGCGCGCGCCGTTGCGCCTGCCACGCGCAGCTTGCCGACTCCCGCAATCAATTGCAGCACAAAGCCGCTGGCCTTGCCTTGCAGGTTGAATTGCTTGGTTTCGTAGTAGAGTCGCACGGCGCTCGTGGCAAGAATTGCAACCGCTCTAATCGCCGTGAGCAGCAGTGCAATGCCGCCGAGTCGGAGGTCATAGTAGAGCATCAGCCCAATGCTGAAGAGACAAAAGAACGCGGATGTAAAGCCGCCCAGAACACGCCCCGTGAAGATCCGGCGAGTGGCGTCGATGCCCATGGCGCGATCGACCAGGTCACCGCTTGTGTATTCGCGAAACAGAGAGGTGGGGAGGCGAAGCAGTCGGTCGATCAGCGCGGCCTGCAGCTTATAGTCGAGCAGACCTTCGAGCCTCAACGTGACCCGTCCTTGCATCATCTGCAGACTGGCCATCGCTACGGCGGTGACCGTCAGTGCAAGCGCACAGACAACAAGCTGATCGATCTCGGTGCGCGGGATAACCGAATTGACCAGGACGTTGGTGATCAGTGGCGGCATCAGCGACAGGAGCCCGATTGCCATAACAGCCAACGCGATGCGCACGATGTTGCCGGAAACACCTCGCATCGCAAAGGCAAGCAGATCGCGATATTGGAGCGGGCGGGACGGCAACGCCGGATAGAAAGTGATGGCCTCCGGTTTGAGCTCGCCGGCAACGGAGCGATCGACCGGGCGGCGTCTTCCGCCCTTTGGGTCGAACATCGTGTAGGTATTTGCTCGATTGCGCACCAGAGCCACTGGACTGCGTTCGTCTCCGTGGCAGCCGAGGAGCGGTCCAGCATCGGTCTTCCACCAGACATCGCGCAGGAGCACACGGCGGATCCGCAATTGGGCTGTGCGAGCGATCTCCAGAATTTCGCTGAAGGCCTGTCTTGTGGGTTGAGCGCGCTGCAAAAGCGTAACTGGTACTCCCAGTTCTTCTCCGACAGCGCGGCAACTGCAAAGCAGCGGATCTGTCGGATCCCATTCAGATTGCGCGCGATCGGCTTTTCTGACCACGACATCGGAGAGCCGCTCAAACGAGTCGAGCGTTTGCGACGCAATGAGTTCGCCGCGCCGGACCAGGCGCTCCCGCTCTCGAATGACGCCCTCTGCCAGGTTGCGCTCGAGATGGGCAATAACCGTCACCTGGAATCGATCAATCGCGGACCAGAGAACCAGGGCATCTGGTGGGTTCGGGTCGAGACGCAATTTGCACCCGTGCTCGCCGGCTGCCACCCACAGCCCACCGGTCAAGGGGGAGGGGGGCTGCCCGGGAGCGATGCTCGAGCCGAGGTTCATGACCTTTGCTGTTCCGGCTTCGAGGTGTGCCCACAGGAGTTCCCGCATCGGACCGCGACGGCGTTCGTCCGGGTGCAGTTCGATCGCCTCACCGCTCACCAGCTCGGAAACGGCTTCGTTTGCCGACGAGCGGACCATGAACGTTGCCAATTGGGCAATCCAGCCAGACACAGGACCAAAGGACGCTGCACTACGCGGAACCTCCAAAAGCGCAGTCCCAGGGGGGCCGACGGCGATGATTTGCAGTCGGCTGCCCGAGGTTTCGCAGGCATTGTGCAGGTCCAGAATGCATTCGCCGTTTTCGACACGAAATAAATGCTGGCGCGTGCCCGTCGGCTGAACTGCAAACAAATCGACGTGACCAGCTGCCACTTGAAGTACGTGTTCGTGGTCGCTGAGAAGCAGCGGGCGACGCGCATCGAGCGCAGTCCGCTGTAGCAGACCGATCGGCGCCTCGCGTTGATGGCCGACGAAATCCTCGCTGGCAAATCGATCCGTCATTCGCGCGCCACCAGTTTGGCATAGGAGGCCTGAAGCGCAACAAGCTCTTCATGCGTGCCGCGTTCAACGATGCGACCGCGTTCGAGCACGATGATTTCGTCGCAATCGCGGATCGTGCTCAAGCGGTGGGCGATGATGATGCAGCTGCAGCCTCGGCGCCGCAGGTTGTCGTCGATGGATTTTTCCGTGATCGGATCAAGTGCAGCCGTCGCTTCATCCAGGACAAGGATAGAGGGATTGCAAACCAGAGCTCGGGCGATTTCGATGCGCTGACGCTGACCGCCGCTGAAGTTCGTACCGCCCTCATTGACGTGGCAGTCATAATTGCCTGGTCTGGTCGCAAGGTCTTGATGGATCAGCGCGTCCTTGGCCGCCGTCAGCAGGTGGCGCTCATCGGTCGTTGAATCCCAGAGCGTCAAATTGTCTCGCGCGGTTCCCTCGAACAGGAAGACGTCCTGGTCGACATAGGCGACGGAGTTCGCAAAAATGTCCGCAGGGATATCCGTCAGCTTGCAGCCATCAAAACGAATCTCGCCGGACCAGGGTTTGTACAATCCGCAGATCAGTTTACCGAGGGTTGATTTGCCGCTGCCCGACGCGCCAACGAGTGCCACGCGTGAACCGGCTGGGATCACCAGCGAAAGATCCGCCAAAAGCGGCGGTTCGAGCACCGAATAGCCGAAGTTGATGTTGTGAAGTTCGAGTCGGCCGGTAAGCTTCGGCGGTAGGGCACCCGCATGTGTCGGCGGTTGCGGCGCTAGCGGGTATCGGTAGACATCCTCGAGCCGTTCGAGCGCTCCCTTGATGGTTTGCAGGCCACCGAAATAGTTCACGAGGTTGGCGAAAGGCTCGGAGAAACTCAATGCCAAGGATTGGAAGGCCACGAGGCTTCCCAGTGTCAGGGAGCCCTGGATGACCCGCAAGCCTCCGACACCAAGTATCGCTGCGATCATGAGGCCCGTGAGCAGGGTCGGGACCATGTCCAATATGATGGCAGAGGCGCCGATCCGCTGTTCGGCGTTGAGAGTTTTGGCTTGAAGACCGGCCCACCGGCCGAAGGCGTCGTCTTCCAAACCACTTGCCTTGATGGTTTCGATCGTCCGCACCATGCTCACGGTCGCCCCGAGCAGCTTTCCCTGATCGAGCGCCAGCCGATAGCTCAGTTCCTGGCGGCGTGAAGCGACGAGCCGCAAGAGAAGAACATTTATCAAAGAGATCGTGACGCAAAGCGCGGTCAGGCCAACGTCGTAGACGGCCATGGCCGCGGCGAACAAGACCACCGACATCAGGCTGAGCGCATTGGCGGCAATGCCGCTTGAAAGCAGCCGGGCGATCTGTTCGTTGGCTGAAATACGGCTTGCAATGTCGCCGGCGTGGCGTTGGGTGAAAAATTCCAGCGGCAGCGTCATGAGGCGCCACAGAAAGCGGCTGGTCATCACGACGGCGAGTTTGGTCTGCAGCCGCAAGAGCAACGATTGGCGTATGGTGGTCAGAACGGCCCGCAAGGCAGCCGTCAGCGCCATGCCGATCAGGAGCGGCGCAAGCCAGCTGCGCGTGTGCTGGATCAAAATTTCATCAACAAAGATTTTTGAGAATCCTGCGGCAACAATATTGGGCAGAGCCGCGGCGATGCTGACAACAACTAGCAGGGCCACCGCCTCCTTTGATTGGCGCAGCTCCCGCATGAGCAGGCTAATGCCCTTTGGCTTGCTGCCAACCTTCTCGAACTTTTCGCCCCGTTCAAACGCCAGGACGACGCCCGTGAAGGCGAGGTCAAGCTCGCCCAGATCTATCCGTCGACGCCCGCTCGCGGGGTCATTTATGTAGGCGCGCTTTCTGTCAATTCCTTCGAGCACCACGAAATGGTTGAAGTTCCAGTGAATGATGCAAGGCGTTGGGATCTCGGCAAGTGCCGGAGGTTCGACGCTGTAGCCCTTCGCCGTCAGCCCGTATCGGCGGGCCGCTCTGATGATGTTGCTCGCCTTGCTGCCGTCGCGCGATACGCCGCATGCGACACGGAGCTGCTCCAACGGAATCCACGCACCGTGATAACCGAGAATGATGCCAAGCGCTGCCGCACCGCATTCGACGGCTTCCATCTGCAGTATGATGGGTGTCCGCCGCGTGCGTCGGCGCGGCAACCAGCTCGCCATGCGGCTGACGTAAGATTGGGGCCGGCCGCGTGCGTTGGTTGGCTGGTTTGGAGAAGGCTTATCCATCAATTCCCGTGAGGTGCTTGAGCAGGGGTATCACCAGATCGAGGGGGCGCCGCCGTCGGGTTGTGATCTCGGCCCGCGCCAACGTTCCGCTCGTGAGATGAATGTTCGGCCCCTCGCCAACGGCCCATCGATATCCGGTTGCAGTGGAGGCGTCTTCATCGAGCGCAACCATCGCGGCGTAAGGTGCACCGTCGCGCGAGAAACGTGAAACCAGGCTTTCGTTATGCAGCAGCGCGCCCATGCCTTGCGGTGTCATCGGGAAATCAGAGATGCTGACCACGTTGCCTAGCATCATGCCAAATTCCTCGCGCTTCACCGTGCTCGGCTCGAGTTGCACCTGCATGCCAGGCTTGATCTGCTTGCCCCGTTCGGCAGGAACATAGACGACGGCTTGGAGCTTGGCGCCTTCGCTTTCGATCGCAATCACCGGTGTGCCGATGGCTAGCACCGAACCGGGCGAAATCTTCACTTCCAAAACCCGCCCGTCCATCGGGCTCATCACTTGCGTGTTCTGGCTCAGCTGTTCGGCGGAGGCATTCATTTGCCGCCGGGCCTCGTTGAGGGCAAACTCGGACTGCTGAATTTCACGGCCGCGCTCCGTTTCCAGATCCGTCTTCTGCGACCGCAACTTCAGAATCTCGTTTTGGGCGTCAGTACGGCGCTGTTGCGCGTCGGCCAGCTCCTGGCGTCGCTCTTCCAGATTGCGCCGCGTCGTGTATCCTTTGGCCAGCAAATCCTCCAGGTTTTTGACGTCGACGGTGAGATACTCGATACGCTGGCTCGTTGCCTTGATCACCTGTTGCAGGGCGATTTCAAGTTTTGCAAAGTTCTGGCTTTTGGCGGCGAGCTCGCTTGCAGCCTTCGACACCCGATCGGCATGCTCCCGCTGGCGTTCTTGAAAGACCTCGGTGGCTGCGTTGTGCTTTTGCTGGATCTCGGTTTGAACGATCTGGGCGATGGGTTGGTCCTTGTTGACGTGATCGCCCACCGTCACTGCGACCGACTGTAGCCGTCCAGCGGCGGCGGATACGGCGTCGACGACCTTGCCGCCACTGCCGATCAGGATTCCTTCGCCCGAGACGCGCGTGGGCACGCGCCCGAAGATGCCCCACAGCACGGCCGCCACAAGTGCAATGCACAGCACAAGGGTGAGAATCCAGTCAGCGGGCTTGGTGATGACAACGAGATGATCGAGCTGCTCGGGAGACGCAGCCCGGTCAAGGGCCGCGGCGCGAAACGCCCGTTGCGGCCCGTCGGTCATGCTCCTATGCTCCGGCTGTGGGAGCGGTTCAGACGCCGACATGTCTGCACGCAAAGCAAGTGTGAACTGAAGCCGACGAAGCCCGATCTTTGCACAGAAACACCCATCTAACAATGAGGGGTGGCAGGGGAAGGACCAAAGGGGATGCACCGGCTGATCGGCACCACGAGAGTTTCGTTCCCGGCGCGAGCGCACCGAAAGATGCTGGCGGCAAGCTTGGGGCTTGGGCTGTTCCTACCCAGTGTGTGCTGTGCGGGCGTTCTGTCCGAGAGCGATTTCAGGCAGGCGGAGAGCCTTAGGCCGCTATTTGCCAACCTCATGAACGACCTTGTCGCAACCGCAAAGCGCCCCGATGTTTCCAGCGGCGACGCCGACTGTGTCAACTCGACTATCCGGGAACTTCTTCAGATCTCCGACGAGCTAGCGAGCTACGAGTATCTGATCACGATGGAGAAAGATCTGACGGACTTTGGCGACAAAAGTCCGATGCGGGACATCGTCAAGTTTGCCGTCGACAAGAGCAGCACGATCCTGATCAGCGAAAGGAAACGGTTGGTTCAGATATCCGAGCGGTGCACCAAATATCCGTTGGGGCAAGGCAAGATTGAGCAGGCCGTAACCATCATCGATACGACGACTGGCATATTGGCTTCCATTCGAGCTCGCCTTTGACCCGGGCGAAAAAAGCCGCCGCGCAGTAAGCGATCTCCGCGTCCGGAGGTAACTGCGAAGGATCACTTGCAGATCCTGATGGACGACGGAGCGCGCCCAGATCAGCCAGTGAGTAGCCGAGCACCATCGAGAAACACCTTGGTGGCGCCTTTTTTGTAAGCCGGCGGCGCCAGGCTTCCGGCGATGTAGGCGCTGACTGTCTTTCGTTCGACACCAAGTTGCCGGGCGCGGGCGCTGAGCGGCAGACCTTGGCGACACAACTCCAGGATCATGACAAGTTCCCCAAGTGTGATCACCGCGCCTTCCTGCCTGCGGCAGCAGCGTCAACGTCTCGGCGGCTTGTCACCGCCGGGAGCGGGAGTATATTTTCTCGATGGCTGTCAGCTCGCCCGATCTGAAAGCGTTTTTGCTTGCCACACCTTTCTTCGGTGGACTCTCAGACGCGAGCTGCGATCTCTTGGTCTCAATGCTGGTCGAGCGCCGCTTCGGCGCCGGTGACACTGTCGTGGCGGAAGGAGAACCCGGCCGCTCAATGTTCGTTGTTCACTCCGGAGAACTCGTGGTGAGCAAGCTCGGGGGCTCGGGGCGCATAATTCGCATGGCGAGTCTTGGGCCTGGTGACTTCTTTGGCGAGATGACGCTTATCGAGATGCAGAACCGATCAGCGACCATCGTCGCGCAGAGTCCAACCCTGCTATACGAGCTGACGGCTAGACAACTCTACGCGTACTACAAGGCCGACATCTACGCGTACGTGATGGTGATGCAGAATATCAACCGCGAGCTTTGCCGGCGGCTCCGCCGCGCCGACAATCGCATCGCGGAGCTACAAATGCTTCACGCGAGTCAATGACGAAGTGGCGTTATATCCGCTTTCGGTACGCACGGGACATCGCGTGCGAAAAGGCAGCCAGCGCCTATTGCGTACGGCGGACGAAGCAGGCCACCCCGCAGTATTAATTTGCATTGCCAGGCCGCCATTCGCGGAGGGCTCGGCAATCAGGAGCGGCTCGTCATCATTGAGCGCCGAATATGTCGGCTCGATATAGGCCAACCGGGAAATGCAGGCGCACACTAACAGGATTTTTCGAGCGTTCGTCGAACCGTGCGCATCGCTTCAACCTGTCGGCGCCGCCGGCTGAGTTTGCGACGGTATATTGATGCTGCTTCCCTTTTAGGTCAGGGGACCTGCGGTTTCCTGTTAAGGCTCGCCACAGGCAAGGCGCTGCGGCCCCGAGATGACTCGTCGTTGGCCGGCAGCGAAAGCTACAGGCCAACGTGGAGTTGCTTCATGCTCGGTTGACGAGATGAACGTAAGCGCGCCTGGGATGCCGCTTTATCATCACTATGCTTTTGAAGCTCGTTGCATGAATTGTCGAGCCGCCCAATTGAAGGTCCGTTCAATGTGAGCCGGCTGCTGACCATCTGTTGATGCGTTGGAGGAACTGAGCCGCGGCGGGATGAAGCTTCTTCCAGGAGCGGCATTTGTGATCGGCATTGCTCTCTCTTGGTGGCCGCCATCCTCGTCGGCTCGGCCGGCAGCCGGGTCAGACTAGCCTGTGTCGTGCCGAACCGCGTGGTCAGTCTCCGGACTGCGGCCGCGGCTGGCGAATGGAAGCGAGCGCGCGCCGCGCACGAGAGGCTCTATCCGCTTGTGGTCGCGATCGACCGCGATGCGCCCGGAGGGCGGGCAATCGTGCGGCTCAACGCAAGCCTGAAGCTACTCGGGTTTCTCCCATGCGAGGTGGCGCGGCCGCCGCAGGCGCCGAACGAGTTGCGGTGCGGCTCGCTGGTGCGCTCTAAGCTAAGCGAGGCTCGTTAAGCCACTGCCCCTCCGTCCTACTGACCGACGATGGCGTTGATCTCCTCCTCGAGCAGAGCGCCATAGCGTTCGATGACGCCGGGCCCGACCTTGGCGCAGAGCAGCGTGAAGCTGAGCGCTGCGCCCGGCTTTTCTCCCGGCGTCATGATCGGCATGCCCACGCCGGCAATGCCTGGAATGAGCTCGCCCATATCCACTGCGTAGCCCCGCCGGCGGGTATCGGCGATCAACCTCCGAACCTTGTCCTCGGTGAGGTTGCGATAGGACGCATAGCGCCCGAGATTGGCGCGGATGATGTACTCCTGCTCGTCATCATCGAGGAACGCGAGCATCGCGATCGAGCCAGGGCCGACGCCGAGGGGCACGAAGCCGCCGACCGATCCCGTCAGCGTCGGCACGATGCATTCGCCGTCGCGCCGGTCGAGACAGACTGAATCGTGGTTGAAGCGGGCCATCAGGTGGGTCGTGTCGCCGGTGCGGCGCCTGAGCCGGGTGAGCGCGACCTCGCAGCGGCTGATGATGCCGGGGCCACGGGCCGCGCGGACGCCGTAGATCGCCATGCGTGCACCCAGCCGATAGCGACGTTTCCTGTTGTCGCGGGCGAGCAGCTTGTGGCCGACCAGCGTGTTGAGGATGCGGTGACAGGTGGCGGTGTTGAGCCCGGAGCGGGCCGCCAATTCCTTGAGCGGTAGCCCATCGACGCCGCCATCGGCGACGAGATCCAGCAGGACGACGGTACGGTCGAGCAACTGGGCTCCACCGGATGGCGGTTGGACGATCACGGCGCAAATTCTCACATTATGAAAAAAGTGCTGTCGGCAACTTGTACAATGAGAAGGATGTGGCTCCAATGATGAAAATTAGGTCGCTCAAGAGGGATGCATATTCTTTGAGCGATCTGATTTCTGCAGGTGCACAGGGCTAATGGCTGACGCGGCGCCGAGGCAACGGCGCCGGAAGGCCGTGATTTATCCAGAGGAACAGGATGACACGCTTCAAAAGGATGATGGGCGTTTCCGCTCTCGCGCTCGCCGCTGTCTTTGCGGGTGGCGCCGCCGTGGCGGGCACGCTCGAGAACGTCAAGGCACGCGGCAAGCTGATCGTCGGCGTGAAGAACGACTACGTGCCCTACGGCTATTTGAACGACAAAAGTGAAGTCGTCGGCTTCGAGGTCTCGCTGGCGAAGTATGTAGCCAAGGAGCTTCTCGGCTCCGAGGACAAGATCGAACTCGTGCCGGTCATCGCTGCCAATCGCATCGATTTCCTGACCGCAGGCCGCATCGATGCGATCTTCGCCACACTCGGCGTCACGGCCGAGCGCGCCAAGGTCATCGACTTCACGACGGAATACGTTTCCGCCGCCGGCCCATCAGTGCTGATGGCCAAGGAAGCGACGATCTCAAAATGGGAAGAACTGAAGGGCAAGTCGATCTGCGGAATCCAGGGCTCCTACTACAACAAGAAGATGACCGAGGAGTTCGGCATCACGCTCGTCGCCTTCAAGACGCAGCCGGAAGCTTATCGCGCGCTGAAGGATAATCGCTGCATCGGCTTCGTCTTCGACGACATGACGCTTCAGCAGAAACTCAAGGAGCCCGAATGGGCGAACTACAAGGTCGCCGTTGCCCCCTATGAATTCCAGCCGATGGCCGGCGGCGTCCGCAAGGACGACGCGGAGTTCCGCCAGGCCGTCGACAAGGCCATCGGGAAGGCCGAGGCCGAAGGCAAGCTGATTGCGTGGGAAACCGAGTTCGGCATGCCGCACTCCGACTACATCGCTGCGCGGGCAAAGGCTGCGTCTGCGAAGAAGAACTGACGGACACGGAGCAGCAGCCCTTGTTAGGTCTCGACTATTCCTGGCTCGCGGATCCAGCGTACCAGCGATGGCTGCTCATCGGTGTCGTCAACACGCTGAAGCTGGCGGCGCTCTCGTCGAGTGCCGCCATCCTCATCGGCATGCTGGGGGCCCTCGGCCTCACGCTGCGGATATTCTGGCTCGATGCCTTGATCGAGCTGTTCGTCGAGGTGTTCCGCAACACGCCGCCGCTGTTGCAGATGCTGTTTGCCTATTTCACCCTCTCGACCCTCGGCCTCAAGGTGACCGATCCTTCAACCGGGCTGTCGGTGCCGCTGCTCAGTGCCTTCGCCTGCGCTGCGATTTCGCTCAGTCTCTTCGGCGGGGCGCTGGCCATAGAAACCTTTCGCTCGGGGATCGAAACCATGCCGCGCTCGATCGTCGATGCGGCGCGCTCACTCGGGTATGGCCGATGGGCCCGGTTCTGGCGCATCGAGGCACCGATCGCGACCCGCATCTGCCTGCCGGGACTGACGAACATCCTGACCAACCTCTTCAAGACGACGTCGCAGGCGTCCGTCATCACCGTGCCGGAGCTCATGTACTACGCCGGGCAGATTTACAACGACACGTTTCGTACGCTGGAAGTGATGATCCTCGTGCTCCTCATCTACGTGACGCTGGTGTCCATTCTGACATTCGCGATGGCAAGGCTCGAAGCCTTCATGGCCTTCCCTGGTTATGGAAGGGGGCATTGATGACAGGTTTGGTGCTCCACTACGAGGACAAGAAGCGCGCTGTTCAGTTGCTGATCGCCCTTGGTGTGGTGGTCTGGATTGGTGTCGATGCCGCGACGGGCGGCTCGGCGTACTGGACCCGAGTGATGGTGCGGCTTCCCGTGCTTCTGACCGGCTCCGCAACCGGTTGGCCGGTCACCGGCGGTTTCATCCTCAATATTCTTCTTTCCGTTGCGTCGATGGTTCTGGCGACGGCGCTTGGCACAGTTATGGGGCTTGGGACGCTCGCGCGGTTCGAACCGATCCGGATCGTTTCGCTCCTGTTGGTGAACTTCCTGCGCAATTCACCCTGGCTCGTTCTGCTCTTCGCTACGCTCTATTTCCTGCCCTTCGAGATGCGCATCTTCGGCGCGATCGTTCCGTTCCCGCCATTCGTGAAAGCCGTGATTGGCCTTGCGCTGCCGACGGCGGCGAATTTCTCCGAGGTCATCCGCGGCGCGGTCCAGTCCATTCACAGCGGCCAGTGGGAGGCGGCCCGCTCGCTCGGCTACACCACCGGCCAGATCTACCGCCACGTGATCATGCCGCAGGCCATGCGGCGCATGATTCCGGGCTGGATGAATCTCTACGCGCTGCTCATGATCGCGACCGCGCTCGCCACGGTCACCGGCATCCAGGACGTGCTGACGATTCTGAACACTTTGCTGGCCACGGAGAACGAGCGCGTGATCGTCTACTTCTATCTGACCGTCCTCTTCCTGTTCATCGCCTACTGCTATCCGATCGCGGCCCTGGCGCGCCGGCGGGAACGTGCCGTGAAGGGAGACAACCTGTGAGCCGCATCGAGGCGCTGATCGAGCTCGACAACGTCCGCAAGTCCTTCGGCGACTTCCAGGTCCTCAAGGGCATTTCGATGTTCGTGCAGAAGGGGGAGGCCGTCTGCATCATCGGCCCCTCCGGATCGGGCAAGTCCACCATCCTGCGCTGCATTAATGGCCTGTTTCCCATCGACGAAGGCTTTATTCGCGTCGGTGCGCATCGCGTGCACGAAATGAAGTCGGAAAAGGCGATGCGGCCGTTGCGCCATCAGGTGGCGATGGTGTTCCAGCAGTACAACCTGTTTCCGCATCGCACAGCACTGCAAAACATCATGATGGCGCCCGTCCAGGTTCTCGGACACGACCGCGCCGAAGTCGAGGAGCGCGCCCGCAAGCTCCTGAAGAAGGTGCGTCTCGCCGAGAAGGCGGACAGCTATCCGGGGCAGCTCTCCGGCGGGCAGCAGCAGCGCGTGGCGATCGCCCGCGCGCTCGCGATGCAGCCGGAGGTCATCCTGTTCGACGAGGTGACGGCGGCGCTCGATCCTGAAACTGTGAAGGACGTGCTCTTTGCCATCCGCGAGCTGGTGGAGGAAGGTCTCACCTGCATTCTCGTGACGCACGAGATGAAGTTCGCCCGGGAGGTCTCGCAGCGCGTCTGCTTCACCGATCATGGCCTGATCGTGGAGAGTGCGCCGCCTGCAGAACTCTTCGATAATCCGCAAGATCCGCGCACGCGCGAATTCCTCGGTCAGGTTCTCTGATCGCGCCGTCTCACGTTCAAAGAAAAGACAAGCCGGAAAGGCTCGATCCATCATGCCGCGCTTTGACGATATCTATGCCAAGGACTTCAAGGAGACGCCCTATTGGTGGGAGGCTGCCGAACCGGAAACCGATCTCGATCCCTTGCCGGAACGCGCCGACGTCGTGGTCATTGGCTCGGGCTATGCGGGGCTGAATGCGGCGACCCATCTGGCGCGCGCCGGGCGTTCGGTCGTCGTCATCGACGGCGACCGGATCGGAGAGGGAGCCTCGACGCGGTCGGGCGGCATGGTGTCGAGCGGCCAGAAGCTGGTCGTTGGCGGCGCGATCAAGGGGATCGATCCGGCGCTGTTCTCGCGCCTGATCGGCGAAAGCAACGAGAGCTTCGATTATCTGAAGATGTTGGTCGAGACCGAGAAGCTTGACGCCGGGCTCGCGCTCACGGGCCGCTTTTTCGGCGCTCACGCGGCGGGCAACTACGAAACCCTGAAGCGACACGGCGCGCTGCTGGCGGAGAAAACCGGCGTCACCGTGCGCTTTCTGGATCGGGCGCAGCAGCGGGCCGCGATCGGTTCGGACTATTATCATGGCGGCATGGTGATCGACCAATATGGCGGTCTGCACCCGGGCAAGTATCACAAGGCGCTGCGCGACCGTGCGCGCACCGCCGGTGTCATGCTGCGTTCGCATGCGCGCGCGGGTATGGTGCAGGATGGCGCGGGTGGCGAGAAGATCGTGCCGACCGCGCGGGGCAGCATCCGGGCCGCGCACGTCGTCGCAGCCACCAACGGCTACACCGCCGCCGATGCGACGCCGGGGCTCGCCAGCCGCATCGTGCCGGTGAAGAGCTATCAGATTGCCACCGAGCCGCTGCCGGCTGATCTGCTCGCCGAGCTCATTCCGCAGGCCCGCATGGTGTCGGACACGCGCCGCGACCTGATCTACACAAGGCCGTCACCCGACGGGACGCGACTTCTGTTCGGTTCGCGCCCGGGCATCTTCGACATGCCGGATAAGCTTGCCGCCAAGCGGCTCTATGCGCGCATGCTGACGATCTGGCCTCAGCTTGCAGGTGTGAAGATCACCCATGCCTGGAGCGGGCGTGTGGCGATGACGGTCGACAAGCTTGCCCATCTCGGTGCCCGCGACGGCACGGACTTCGCAGCCGGCTGCAACGGCAACGGCGTCGCGCTGATGACGTATCTCGGCTACCAGACGGCGCGGAAGATTCTCGGCGAGCAGAACATGCCGTCTGCCTTTGATCGGGACGAATTCACCGCTGTGCCGTTCTATGCCGGCAAGCCGTGGTTCGTGCCGCTTTTTGCCGGCTGGTATCGCCTGCGCGATTTCCTCGACCGCCCGGGGCGCTGACATGGATGGCCGGTTTCCGGGCAGCAAGGCGCACATGATTCGCTTCGCCTTCCATCTGCTCCTTTGCAGGAGGACAATTTGTCCCGAATAATTCCCGACTTCGTTGTCACCCCGCAAGAGCTGCCCGCGAAGGTGGACGTCGTCGTCATCGGCGGCGGCATCATCGGCGTCTCGACGGCGCTCTCGCTGGCCGAGCGCGGCGTCAGCGTGGCCTTGTGCGAAAAGGGGTTGATCGGAGCGGAGCAGTCGTCGCGAAACTGGGGCTGGGTCCGCCAGATGGGGCGCGATCCGGCCGAGTTGCCGCTTGCCATGGAAAGTCTCCGGCTCTGGCGTGGCATGAACGCGCGCATCGCCGGCGAAACGGGCTTTCGACAGACGGGCATCGCGTACCTCTGCGACACCGATGCCGACGTCGCGATGTATGAGGAGTGGCTGGAGCATGCCGCCCCGTTGGGTCTGGATTCCCGCCTCGTCAGCGGCGAGGTGCTGAAGACGCTCATTCCCGGAGCGGCGAAGCCGTTCCGCGCCGCGTTGCACACGCCGAGCGACGGCAAGGCCGAGCCCTTTATCGCAGTCCCGGCGATGGCGCGGGCCGCGGCCGCCACAGGCGCGCACATCCTCACCAATTGCGCGGTCCGCTCCATCGAGCGATCGGCCGGCCGGGTGAGCGGCTGCGTGACCGAGCGCGGTGAGATCCGCTGCTCCTCCGTGGTTCTGGCGGGGGGAGCCTGGTCGCGGCTGTTCGCTGGCAACATGGGCATCGATCTGCCGGTCCTGAAGATCCTCGGCAGCGTCGTCCGCCTGTCCTCGGTCGACGGCGTTCCGGATTTCGCAGTTGGCGCGGGCAACTTCGCTTTCCGTCGCCGTCTGGACGGCGGGTTCACCGTCGCCCAGCGCAACGCAAATATTGCGCCAATCACGCCGGACAGCTTCCGTTTGTTCTGCGACTATACGCCGACGCTCATCAAGAGCTGGAATGAGCTGACGCTTCGCATCGGCGGTCAGTTTCTTCGCGAGCTGTCGATGGCGCGAAGCTGGCGGAGCGACGAAGTTACGCCTTTCGAACAGGTCCGCATTCTCGATCCCGATCCGTCGTGGCGCTTCGTTCAAGGGGGCGTTCGCCATCTGCGCGAGGCGTTCCCGGTATTCGGCGACGCCAAGATCACAAAGATGTGGGCCGGCTTGATGGACGTTACGCCGGATGCCGTTCCGGTCATTGCGCCGGTCGGCTCCATTCCCGGCTTCTATCTCGCAACAGGTTTTTCCGGTCACGGTTTCGGTATCGGCCCGGGCGCCGGCGCGTTGATGGCCGATTTGGTGACCGGATCGAAAGCTTGTGTCGATCCGGCTCCGTTCCGGATGGAGCGATTCAAGCGGTTGAAAAAGGTCGCCTGATTTGAGCCCTCGTCTCCGTCGATCGCGGATCGCGACGCCTCTACAATGGTCAATACTTCAGACTCGAACCCGGAGAGCACGCCATGACCGAGCAAGCAGATTTCGTTGTCGTAGGCCTTGGCGCGATGGGCAGTGCAATCCTTTACCAATTGGCCAAGCGCGGCGTGCATGCGATCGGAATCGATCGTTTCGCGCCCCCACACCGTATGGGGTCGAGCCACGGCGAAACCCGTATCACGCGGCAGGCGGTCGGTGAGGGGGGCGTCTACGCTCCACTCGTCCTCAACTCCCATCGGATCTGGCGCGAGCTCGAAGCAGATACCGGAGAGAGGCTGCTGAATGATTGTGGCGTTCTGGTCATGGGGCCCGGCACGGGACCGACCTCGCACCATGGCAAACCGGACTTCGTCGCGCGCTCGGTCGAGGTCGCTCGCGAGTTCGGCATCGAGCACGAAATTCTCGACGGTACGGAAGTTGCCCGCAGATTCCCGCAATTCCTGGGCCTCGCAGGAAACGAGAAGGCTTACTATGAACCTGGCGGCGGATATGTTTTTCCCGAGCGCTGCATCTCGGCGCAACTGAGCCGCGCCTCGCAGCTCGGCGCACAAATCCGGACCGGCGTTGAGGTTCATTCAGTCGACCAGCACGGCATGGTTCGTGTCGAGACCTCGAGCGGAACGATCGAGGCACGGCAGGCGGTGGTCACGGCCGGTGGCTGGACGGCGCCCCTGCTGGGAGCGCCGTTCGATCGCCTGCTGACCGTCAATCGTCAGGTTCTTCACTGGTACGAGCTTGATGATCTCGCAGCTTATGGGCCTGACGCGCCGGCGTTCATCTGGATGCATGGCGCGACCGACGTCGACTACCTCTATGGCTTTCCGCCGCTGCCAGGCGATCGCCGCATCAAGGTCGCGACCGAGCAATATGAGACGCGGACCACCGCTGACACCATCAACCGCGAGGTCGATCCGGAGGAGTCCGCCGAGATGTACCGAAGGCACGTGCACGCTCGGTTGGCGGGTGCAACGCCTCGTGTTGCCCAGGCAGCCGCCTGTCTCTACACCGTCACGCCCGATCGAGGTTTCATCATCGATCACCATCCCCGCCATGATCGCATTTTCGTGGTCTCGGCATGTTCCGGCCACGGTTTCAAGCACTCCGCCGGAATCGGTGATGTGGTTGCCGAACGATTGACCATGGGGCGCAACCATATCGATCTGACTTCGTTTGCGATCGCTCGTTTTGAGTAATTCCAGCCGCTCTCTCTCCTGGTTCGACCAGCGCTTCTGCGAAATGCGCTCGATCGACAAAAGGGCTCCGTCGGAAGCGGTACTGCGGGCTGCGCGAGCTGAAATCAAGATCAAGCTGTTGAATTTACAAAGATTCAAGTTTTCCGTCGCCCCCATGATAGACTGGAGCGAGAGTTTAGTTGTTTCAACTGGTTAGAGGGCTGCGTGCGCGCGACATGTGCACCGGGAAATCAAAAAAGATCTCGCGACAGCCAGCGTGAGCGGGGTTCTCTGAAGCGGTAGATCGGTCGCGGAAAGTGCCGATCCTCGCTGCGCATTCGCGTAGCTGCGCTTGTGACCTATTCGATCAAGGACGCGGCGCACTAGGATAGAGCAACTGACTCCCAATCAGCGGGCCCCAGGTTCGAGCCCTGGTGCGCCCACCATTTTAATCAAGCACCTAGCATCTAGCGTGGCGCGGTGGGGTGCCCTCATTTTGCAGGTCATTTTACAGTTTCGCTCGCGCTTCGGGCTTAAGCACTGCTGCTTCACCGAGCTGGATCTTGCGACCCGCGATATGCGCATCGAGGAATGCCTGCCGACGCTACTGGGCCACTCGGTCGGGGGCCGTTACGTGAATGCGATCGGCGTATCGGGCGGTGATCGGCTGGAAGGCTAGTGGCAATGGGCCATCGGTGAAGAAGTGATGGCAATCGTCGAGATGTCCGCCGCGCACCGTCGCGTTGCGGCCGAATTTGGTAATGTCGGCCACAAGCAAGGCGGTTCGCGAATTGGCAACAATGGCTTGCCGCGCCTCAACCTCGTCAGAGTGAAAATCGAGCAGCGTGCCGTCCTGGTCAACACCGCCGACCCCGAAGATGCCGTAGTCGGCGCGAAAGCCCGAGAAGAAACGGACGGCGGCTTCGCCGACGATATCGCGGTCGAGCGGGCGAAGCGTGCCGCCTGCGATCGAGATTTCCACATCGGGGTTTTGCGCGAACGCCGCGGCCACATTCAGATTGTTGGTGATGACACGCAAATCCTGGCGACGGGATAATGCCTGGGCAACGTATTCAGGCGTCGTGCCGAGGCCGATCATGATCGAGGCCCCGTCGGGGATGAATCTTGCGGTCGCATGCGCGATGCGACGTTTCGCATCGGCGTTCAGTCCCTGCCTGCTTCCATAAGCGAGATTCTGGTTCTGCACGGGCAGGCCGACGCCGCCGTGGATTCGCCGCAGCAGTCCCTGGTCGCACAGCGCATTCACGAGACGCCGAATGGTCTGCTGGGTCACGTCAAAGTGCTTCGCGAGGTGTTCGATCGAGGCGAACCCTTTCTCTCGCACAATCTCCAGAATGTGGGCCTGTCGTGCCGTGGGCGTTTTGAGCATGGGCTCTCCGTGCCGACCAAAGTATCATTTGAACGGTCGGGGCGCAATTTTCTGTTTCACATGACGTCACATTATGTTCATATGAACATTATAATCGCTGCGCCGATGAAGGTTGCGTGGCCATGGGAGGACGACGGATGGATCGGTCGGGATGCCGGGACCGACCTTGGGCCGCTCCGCGCGCACAAAACGCGCCGCGTTTGCGTGACGACTGCATTCCGCTGAAATCACCACTGCCGAAAGCGATGACATCATGTCTGCTATCGCGCTGAGCCACGTCTCCAAGTTCTGGGGGACGATGCGCGCCGTCGACGATATAAGTCTGACGGCGGAGGAAGGCTCGCTGCTGGTGCTGCTCGGACCTTCTGGTTGCGGCAAATCCACCACGCTTCGATTGATCGCGGGTCTTGAAGAGCCCGATGGCGGCACGATCACGATCGGCGGTATGGATGTAACGCGCCTCTCCCCAGCGCAGCGGAAGATTTCCATGGTCTTCCAGTCCTATGCGCTGTTTCCGCATTTGAGCGTGGCCGAGAATATCGTGTTCGGTCTGCGCGTGCGGCGCGTATCGCGCGCCGAGCGGGACGAACGGCTCCGTCGGGTGGCCGACATCGTTGGCCTTTCGCACCTCCTGGAACGCAAGCCCTCGCAACTGTCCGGCGGTCAGCGCCAGCGCGTGGCACTCGGCCGCGCCATCATCGCGGAGGCGCGGGTCTGCCTCATGGACGAGCCGCTTTCAAATCTGGACGCAAAGCTGCGGCACGAGATGCGCACCGAGATCCGCGCGCTGCAACAACGTCTCGGCATGACGATGGTTTACGTCACCCATGACCAGACAGAAGCCATGACGATGGCCGACCGTGTCGTGCTGATGCGTGACGGGCGCATCGAGCAGAACGGCTCACCGGAGGAGCTCTACAATCGTCCGGCCACGGCTTTCACGGCGCGGTTCATCGGGACACCACCGATGAATCTTCTGCGCCGGGGCGATCGCTTGATCGGCATCCGGCCGGAGCACATCCGCATCGTACAGGGTGGGGATCACGGTGCACGCGTCAAGGCCGTCGAGCATCTCGGTGCCGACAGCATCGTCCTGTGCGAGATCGACGGTCAGCCAATTTCGGTTCGATTGGATGGCTTTAGCAAGGTCCAGCCCGGCGAGGATATCAGGATCGCCTGGGATCCAGGTCACGAGCACCGGTTCGATCCTGGCTCGGAAACCCGGCTGGAAAACATCGTCCAAGAGGGCCTGCTGGCATCCAGCCAATAGCCACGGCGGCTGCAGAGCATAACGAGGGAGACTGACAAGATGTTTGCGCGACGAACAATGTTGATGGCGGCCACGTTTGCTGCGCTGTCCATGGGTGCCCGTCCGGCGGCCGCGGTGGATTTGACGATGTACTATCCGGTCGCGGTCGGAGGTCCCGTCACCAAGATCATCGACGACATGGTCTCCCGCTTCGAGAAGGAGAATGCGGACATCAAGGTCACGGCCGTCTACGCCGGCAATTACACGGACACGATGACCAAGGCAATGACGGCCATGAAGGGCGGCCAGCCGCCGCAACTGTCGGTGCTGCTGTCCACCGACGTCTTCACGCTGATGGACGAGAACGCGATCGTGCCGATCGACGGCCTCATCAGCGACAAGGCGTGGTTCAAGGAATTTTATCCGGCGTTCATGGCGAACGGGCAGATCGACGGCAAGACCTGGAGCATCCCGTTCCAGCGTTCCACCATCGTGCTGTACTGGAACAAGGACGCCTTCAAGGAGGCCGGTCTTGATCCCGAGAAGGCACCGGCGTCCTGGGACGAAATGGTGGAGATGTCGAAGAAGCTGATCAAAAAGGACGCCTCCGGCAACACCACGCGCTGGGGCGTCGAAATCCCCTCGACCGGCTATGGCTACTGGATGCTCCAGGCCCTCGCCATCGAAAACGGGCAGAAGATGATGAACGAGACGGGCAACGAGGTCTATCTGACAACGCCGAAGACGGTCGCGGCGCTCGACTATTGGGTCGACCTGTCGCGCAAGCACAATGTCGCGCCTGCCGGCAGCATCGACTGGGCCACGCTGCGCACCGACTTCCTCGAAGGCAAGACGGCGATGATGTGGCACACCACGGGTAACCTCACAGCCGTCAAGGACGCCGCAAAATTCCCGTTTGGCGTGGCTATGCTTCCGGCCAAGGAACGCCGGGGCTCGCCGACCGGCGGCGGCAGCTTCTATATCTTCAAGAGCGCGTCGCCCGAGCAGCAGAAGGCTGCCGTCAAGTTCATCCAGTGGATGACGGCGCCTGAGCGTGCGGCGGAATGGAGCATGAAGACCGGTTATGTCGCCGTGTCGCCGGCTGCCTACAAGACCAAGGCGATGGAGGAGTACGCCAAGGGCTTCCCGCAGGCGACCGTCGCGCGCGATCAGCTCGAGCACGCAGTGCCCGAGCTCTCGGTGCACGAGAATGGCCGCATCTACAAGTTCGTGAACGATGCGATCCAAGCCGCGATCACCAGCTCGCAGAAGCCGCAGGAGGCGCTGGCTTCCGCGCAAGCACAGGCTGACCGCGTGCTGCGCACCTACAAGTAAGGGGAACGGCAGGATGGCGGCTTGCCGCCATCCCGCCGGCTCAGGGATGTCAGAGATCGTCGCCACATCGAAGATCACTCCGCGCCGCGCTGGATCGCAGGCGTGGTGGAATGCGGTGAACGCCTGGCTGCTGCTGTTGCCGGCGGCGGTCCTGCTGGTCGGGTTCACCCATTATCCGATCCTGGCGACGATCCGGCACTCGCTGTTCGTCACCAAGCGGAATGGCACGGAAGCTTTCGTCGGCCTCGACAACTATCAGGCCATGGCGGCCGATCCGATCTTCTGGAAGGCGCTGGTCAACAATTTCTGGTTCGCGCTTGGCACCATCCCGACCTCGATTGCGCTCGCGCTTATCATGGCGATCTGGGTCAATCGCAACATGCGTGGCCGCGGCTTCCTGCGCCTGGCCTATTTCACGCCGACGGTGCTGCCGATGATCGCGGTCGCCAACATCTGGCTGTTCTTCTACACGCCGGATTACGGGTTGCTCGACCAATTGCGCAGCCTGTTCGGTCTCGGCGGCCGGAATTGGCTCGGCGATCCTTCGACCGTGATGGGCTGCCTGGTCGTGATGGTGATCTGGAAGGAAGCCGGCTTCTTCATGATCTTCTATCTCGCAGCCCTTCAGCAGCTCTCGCCCGATCTCGACGAGGCTGCCTCGATCGAGGGCGCGAGCCGCTGGTACATATTCCGCCGCATCACGTTCCCGCTGCTGATGCCGACCACGCTGTTCGTGGCGATCAACGCTGTCATCAACTCGTTCAAGCTGGTCGATCATCTCGTCATCATGACCAAGGGCGGCCCCAACAACGCCAGCACGCTGTTGCTTTACTACATCTATGAGGTCGCCTTCACGTTCCAGGATGCGTCCTACGCTGCGACGCTGACCGTGGTGCTTCTGATCCTGCTGAGCGCGGTTGCGCTTGTAAAATTCGGCTATCTCGATCGCAGGATCCACTATCAATGAGAGGCCGGACGCATCCCGTAGAGGCGGTTGCAGCCTGGCTTCTGGCCTTGGTCTGGCTCGCGCCGCTGGCCTATGCGTTCTGGAGCGCGCTGCATCCGGCCGCCTATGCGACGTCGTTCAGTCTGTCCGCGCCCTGGACGCTGGAGAATTTTGCGCGGGCCTGGAAGCAGGCGCCATTTGCCCGCTACTACCTCAATACGATCATCCTGGTAACCCTGGTCCTGGTCGGGCAGCTCATCCTGTCGACGCTGGCGGCCTACGCCTTTGCGCGCTTCAGGTTCAGGGGCAGCGGCGTCGCCTTTGCGCTCGTGCTGCTGCAATTGATGATCATGCCCGACGTGTTGATTGTCGAGAACTATCGGGCGATCGCCAAGCTCGGATTGCTGGACACCATCCCCGCGATCGCGCTGCCCTATCTTGCCAGCGCCTTCGGTATCTTCCTGCTGCGACAGACTTTTAAGAGCGTCCCGCAGGAGCTGGTTGAGGCCGCCCGCGTCGAAGGGGCGGGACCGCTTGGAATTTTGTGGCGGGTCTACGTCCCGCTGGCGCGTCCGACCTATGTGGCCTTTGGCCTCGTCTCGGTGAGCTACCACTGGAACAACTTTCTGTGGCCGCTGATCGTCACCAACTCGGTAGAGGCGCGACCACTCACCGTGGGGCTCGCGGTGTTCGGTGCACCCGAGACCGGCGTGGATTGGTCGGTCATCACGGCGGCAACGGTGATGACCATGGCGCCGCTCTTGATCGCGTTCCTGCTTTTCCAGCGACAGTTCGTCCAATCCTTCATGCGTGCAGGAATCCGTTGATGCGACTTCTCACCTGGAACATTC
The DNA here is from genome assembly GCF_024199855.1 of Bradyrhizobium sp. CCGB20. NCBI lineage: Bacteria > Pseudomonadati > Pseudomonadota > Alphaproteobacteria > Hyphomicrobiales > Nitrobacteraceae > Bradyrhizobium > Bradyrhizobium sp. CCGB20. The sequence goes on from NZ_JANADN010000001.1 coordinate 3,745,811, forward strand.
AGTGCGGCAAGGGCTGCGACGGTGTGACCGATCTCGTAAGGATCGTCGCCGTCGCAAGGGAAACCTTGGATGCGGACGTCTTCTGCTTCCAGGAGGTGAGCTCGAATTTCTCCAAGTACGACGGCGGCGGGGATCAGAGCGCAGAACTCGCGGCGCTGCTTCCGGGCTACACGCCGATATTCCGGCCGGCGATCGAAACCGTCGATCAAGCCGGTCAGTTGCATCGTTTCGGCAACATGACCCTGTCGCGCCTGCCGATCGTGCAGATCAACAATCACATCCTGCCGTGGCCGGGCGCGGGCAGCGTGCGCAGCATGCGGCGCAATGCGCTGGAGGTGACGGTCACGGCCGCCTTCGGCAATTTGCGCGTTGTCAACACCCATCTCGAATTTCATTCGGTCGCCCAACGCGAGGCGCAGATCATGCGCCTGCTGGACTTGCAAGAGGATGCTTCGACGAGCCCCAAGGCGCCTTCCGGGGAGCCCGACGAGCCCTACGAGAGCCAAACCGTCACAGCCGCGAGCCTGATGTGCGGCGATTTCAATTTTGACGTCAGCGATCCCCAGCACGCGCTGATCGACCGGTCGGGTCGGCCGGGCCTTAACTATCGCGACGCCTGGACTGCCGGTCAGCCGGATCGACCGCGCGCACCGACTTGCGGAATCTACGATCACGCACAATGGACCCAGGGCCCCGATTGCCGCGACTTCATTTTCGCGACAGAGGATCTGGTCGGCCGCATTGATCGCATCGAGGTCAACGGCAAGACCGATGCGTCCGATCATCAACCGGTCCTGATTGAGTTGGCTGACTGATATGACGAAGGCTTCAAAACTGGTCGCGGCGAAGAAGGGGCGGGTCCTGCTGGTCAGGCGACGGCGTGACAAGCTCTGGATGTTTCCGGGCGGCCGCAAGCAGGACGGGGAAAGCGAAAGGAAGTGCCTTCACCGTGAAATCCGGGAAGAACTGCCCAAGCTCAAGCTTGGGGCGGTAAAACTGTGGAAAGAGGTCAAGCGCAAGAACCGGAAAACCGGTCGAAGGATGAGCGACGCGATCTTCGTTGCAAAGAAGGCCTCCGGTCCATTGAAGATCGGTGACAAGAAGGAGATCGACAAGGTCGCCTGGCGAAAGCCGCGAGGGATCAGGCTTACGCCGACCTCGCGCTACATCCGGGATAAGCTGTTTCCAAAGTAGATCATATGCGATGCGGCGGAATCGATTTTAGCGCCGGCCGTCGCTCTTCCACGCGGTGCCCCGGGCCACGCCACGCGCCTCTTGATTGATACCCGGCCAACGACGCGCCTTATCGCAACCCAACCGGATGCCGCCTTGCGGCCGAGGGCGCATGTCTGTCGCCGCGATGTTACGGGCCGTCGCGCTGGAACAAATCTGCCCCTTTCATCGTCGTGACACATATGTCATTATAAGAATACAAATGCTCAATGGCGCCGGGGCAGCCGGTTGACCGGGCTTTGACAGGGGAGGACCATCCATGAAGCGCGCATCATTCATGGCGGTTTTGTTCACGGTTTTGGCGTTGGCGCCTTCGGCGCAGGCTGCGCGTATAGAAGTGCAGTGGTGGCACGCGATGAGTGGCGTGCTGGGCGACCGGCTCAACGAGGTGGTCGATAAATTCAACAAGTCGCAGGACAAATACACCGTCGTGGCGGTTGCCAAGGGCAATTACGACGAGGTGACCAACGGCGTCATCGCCGCCTATCGCGCCAAGCGGCCGCCTGAAATGGTGCAGATCGCCGAGCGCGGCTACATGACCATGCTGCTGTCGGAGGCGGTCGTGCCGGTGCAGGATCTCTTGGAGAAGCAGGGCTATAAGATCGATTTCGCCGATTTCATCAAGCCGGTGGCGAGCTTCTGGAGCTACAAGGGAAGGATGTCGGCGCTGCCGTTCAACTCCTCGACGCCGATCTTCTGGTACAACAAGGATCATTTCCAGAAAGCGGGCTTCGACAAGCCTGCCGACACCTGGCAGGAGCTGGAGAAGCAGCTCTATGCCATCAAGGCCAAGGGAATCAGTGAATGCGGCACCGTGCTGCCCGGCGATTTCTACTGGAGCCTCCTGGAGAACTACAGCGCCATCAACAACCAGCCCTATGGCACGCTTGCCAACGGCTTCGACGGGCTCGGTACCGAGTTCGTCTACAACAGGACCAAGGTCGTCTCGCAGGTAGCTCGCTTAAAGAAGTGGCTCGACGATGGCATCATGCAGATCGCGGGGCAGGGGTTTAGCCCGGAACAGCTCTTCACCTCCGGCCGCTGCTCGACCTTCGTCAACTCGACCGCATCACACGGCAATATCGAGCGCAACGCCACCATCAACTGGAGCGCCACGTTCCTGCCGCATGAGAGCGACATTGATCGACCGCTCAACAGCACGATCGGCGGCGGCGCGATCTGGGTGCTGAAGGGGCACACGCCGGAGCGTTACGAAGCGGTGGCTGCGTTCCTCAACTTCGTTGCCCAGCCGGAGACCCAAGTATGGTGGCATGGCGCGACCGGCTATGTTCCAGCGACCAACCGCGCCTACGAGCTGGCGCGCGAGCGTGGCTATTACAAGGATCATCCGACCCGTGAGATCGCCGTGCTACAATTGTCGCGCGGAACGCCCAACGAGAACTCGCGCGGCTTCCGCTTCGGCAATTTCGTGCAGACCATGCTGGCGCAGCGCCAGGAGGTGGAGGCGGTCTTTTCAGGTCAGAAGCAGCCGCAGCAGGCGATGGATGACGCGGTCAAGCGTGGCAACGAGATCCTCCGTCAGTTCGAGAAGCTCAATGCCGGGAAAAATCTCGAGTGACTGCTGACGGCGTGCGTTCGTCTGCGACATGGCGTGACGTGGCTGTGCCTGCACAACCGCGTTCCGCCGCAGTGTCGGCCGAACCGACTTCGCACGGCGCCGGCCGGGCGTCCGCGTCGCGGAAGGAGAAAACGCGGCCCGCGCAGGAGGCGGGGCTGAAGCGGGCGAATTTCGGCGAGGGGCCGGGCCTGCCGACCTTGCTGCTGCTGCCGCAATTTTTGATCCTGCTGTTCTTCTTCTTCATCCCTTCGCTGCGGGCATTGACTCAATCGGTGCTGCTGTCCGATCCCTTTGGCACCACGGTCCAGTTCGTCTGGCTCGACAATTTCACGGAATTGTTCGCCAGCGGCGAATACCGCCAGTCGATGTGGGTGACGTTTCAGTTCACCGTCGGGCAGAACGTGCTGACGCTGCTGGTTGCGCTGGTGCTTGCCTTTGCCACCGACCACATCATCCGCGGCCGCTCGGTCTACCGCACCATCATTCTCCTGCCCTATGCGATTGCGCCGGCGATCGCCGGCATTCTCTGGGCCTTTCTGTTCAATCCGGCGGTCGGGCCGCTCGCTCAGATTCTGCATGGGCTCGGAATCGCCTGGGATCCGAACCTCAATCCAAACCACGCGCTGCTTCTGGTGACGCTGGCCGCCTCGTGGAAGCACATCTGCTACGATTACATCTTCCTGGTGGTGGGCTTACTGGCCGTGCCGGTCTCGCTGATGGAGGCTGCGGCCGTCGACGGTGCCGGCCCGATCCGGCGGTTTGTCTCGATCGGCCTGCCGATGCTCGGGCCGACCGTGTTCTTCCTCGCCGTGATGAACTTCATCTACGGCTTCTTCGAAACCTTTGCGATCATCGACGCCGTCACCAAGGGCGGTCCAGCCGGCGCCACCAACATCCTCGTCTACAAGGTCTATGTCGACGGCTTCGTCAATCTCAACCTCGGCTCCTCCGCCGCGCAGTCGGTGCTGCTGATGAGCTTTGCGTTGCTCTGCACGCTGCTGCAGTTCCGCTATTTCGACCGCAAGGTCAACTACGGGGTCTGAGATGGTCGAGCGCGCACCTGTCCTCAGTTTCGTCTGCCATGCGATCCTGATCGCGGGCGCGCTGATCGTGTGCGTGCCACTCTATTTTGCCTTTGTCGCGGGCTCGCTCTCGATCGCCGAGGTGCAGAAGGTGCCGCTACCCTGGCTGCCGGGCGATCAGTTCCTCAGCAATCTGCAGGCAGCCTGGGTGAAGGCGAATTTCAGCCGCACCTTCGTCAACTCGGTCGTGGTGGCGCTCGGCATCACCGCGGGCAAGATAGCGGTATCTCTGCTCTCCGCTTTCGCCATCACTTATTTCCGCTTCCGCTTCCGGATGCTGGCATTCTGGTTGATCTTCGTCTCGCTAATGCTTCCGATCGAGGTGCGGATCGTGCCGACCTTCGAGGCGGTGGCCAACGCGGCGCTGCCGATGCAATGGCTCGCCGACACCCTGCACCTTGCCGATCTCTGGCACTGGATCAGCGGCCACGACGTCACGATCGCGCTCGAATGGAACATGGTCAATACCTATCCGGGCCTGATCCTGCCGTTGATTGCCTCTGCGACAGCGACCTTCCTGTTTCGCCAGTTCTTCCTGACGGTGCCCGACGAACTCTGCGAGGCGGCGCGGCTCGACGGTGCCTCGCCGCTGCGCTTCTTCTGGAGCATCCTGCTGCCGCTGTCGGTACCGAACATGGTCGCACTTGCGATTATCCTTTTCCTGTTTGGCTGGAATCAATATCTCTGGCCTCTGCTGTTCACGACTGACAAGGACATGGCGACAGCAGTCATTGCCCTGAAGAACCTGATCCCGCGCTCCGACAGCGAGCCGGCCTGGAACGTCGCCATGAGCGGCGCGCTCCTGACCATGCTGCCGCCGACGCTCGTGATCCTGCTGTTGCAGCGCTGGTTCCTGAAGGGGTTGGTCGACAGCAGCAAGTGAGGAGATAAAATGGTTTTCATCGCCGGACATCGGGGCGGGCGGGATCTTTGGCCCGAGAACAGCCTGCTCGGCTTCCGCAGATTGTGCGACCTCGATGTCGATGCGGTCGAGTTCGATGTGCACCAGAGCTCGGACGGCGGGATCGTCGTCATCCACGATCCCCTGCTCGACCGCACCACGCATGATTCCGGTCCGGTCGGCGAGCGCAGCCTGAACCGGCTGACCTCGACGCGGCTGCGTGATGCCGGTGACGAGTGCATCCCGACCTTGTCGTCCGTGCTCGACGTGTATGCCTCAACCGCGCTGGAACTGCATATCGAGATCAAGACCGACGCCCTGGGTAACGCCTATCAGGGACTCGAGGCGAAAATCATCGAGGAGATCAAGCGACGTGGTCTCGAGCGACGGGCGGTCATCACCTGTTTCGTGCCCGAGGTGGTCGAGACGGTGCGGCGGCTGTCGCCAGATGCGCGGGTGCTGCTGTCGCTCGACCGCCGCTCGGCGGAGATGATGGGCGGGATTGCACCGGCGCTGGAACGGCTCGCAAAGATCCGCGACTGCATCGTGGCGATCGAAAAGGCGCTGCTGACGCCGGCACTGCCGCTGGCGCTCGGCATCCTCGGCACCTCCAGGCTCGGCGCCTGGGTCACCAACACGCCGGAGGATATCGGCTACTGGTTGGCCCAGCCGGTGCGGCAGATCACGACCGACCGGCCGGATCTCGCCGTCGACATCAGGCGCAGGCGCGCGGCGGTGCCGGCCGCGTCATGACGGGAATTCCGCGCCGGCATTTTCTTGTTGGATCGCTGGCGGGGGCCGCGTTTGCGGCCCCCTGCGGCATCGTGCGCGGCGCACCCGTCACCTTAAGCTCCGATCCCTATACGCTCGGGATCGCCTCCGGATGCCCGCGCGTGGACCGCGTCATCCTGTGGACGCGTCTCGCGCCGCAGCCGCTCGAAGACGGCGGCATGCCAGATACGCCAGTCGAAGTGGAATGGCAGGTCGCGGAGGATGAGAAGTTTGCGCGTGTCGTTGCACGTGGCACCGAGCGCGCGACGTCCGAGTTCGCACATTCCGTGCATGCCGAGGCGAGGGGGCTGCAGCCCGATCGCGTCTACTGGTACCGCTTCCGCGCCGGTACGGCCGTGAGTCCGGTCGGGCGCACGCGCACCGCGCCGGCCGGGCGCAAGGCGCGCGTCCGGTTCGCCTTCGCTTCCTGCCAGCAATACGAGCAGGGCTTTTTCAGCGCCTATCGCGATATGGCCACGCGCGATCTCGATCTTGTCGTGCATCTCGGCGACTACATCTACGAACGATCCTGGGGATCGCGCCATGTGCGCAAGCACGGCGTCGGAATTCCGACGACGCTGGCCGAATATCGCAATCGTTATGCGCTCTACAAGACCGACGTCGACCTGCAGGGGGCTCACGCAGCCTTTCCGTTTCTGTCGATCTGGGACGACCACGAGGTCATGGATGACTACGCCAATGACCGCTCCTACACGGTGCACGATTCCGTGCAGTTCCTGAAGATCCGGGCCGCCGCCTACCAGGCCTATTACGAGCACATGCCGTTGCCGCCCTCGGCGCGGCCGCACGGGCCGGATGCCACGATCTACGAGCATTACCGGTTCGGTGATGTGATGGACGTGTTGCTGCTCGATGACCGGCAATATCGTTCGGCCTCCGCCTGCACGAATAGCGGGCGGCCGACCTGGATCGCGCCCTGTGCCGAGCGGATCGAGGAAGCGCGCACCATGCTGGGGCGAGCTCAGGAAAAATGGTTCGATGACCGCCTGTCTGATTGTCGTGCACGCTGGACCATCGTCGCGCAGCAGACCTTGATGGCGCAGGACCGTCGCGACGCCGATGACGGCGACCACTATTGGATGGACGGCTGGGATGGCTACCCCAATGCCCGCCGTCGCCTGCTTGATGCGCTCGCCGCGCACCAGACGCGCAACCCGATCGTGATCGGCGGCGATCGCCATGCCTTCTATGCTGGCAGCCTGAAGCGCGATTTCACGCGTCCCGACGAGCCGGCGGTCGCGACCGAATTCGTCGGCACGTCCATTACCTCGGACGGGCCGGGCGAAGTCTCGACACGCAAGGCGCTCGCCGAGAACCCGCATCTTGCCTTTGCGAGCGGCGACAAGCGTGGCTATGCCACTGTCGAGCTCGACGAGAAGACCTGCAGGGTCGGTTTCGAGGCGGTAGACGACGTCAAGGACATCAAGAGCAGCGTGCGGCGGCTTACGACCTTTGTAGTCGAGGACGGGACGCGAGGACCAAAGGCGATCTGAAATGTCTGTCGATACCGAAATGATGGCGCTGATGCGCGGTGCCGAACCGATTGTGACCCGCGCAGCCGCGACGCTGGTCGAAATGCAGCGCAAGCCGCGCGCGACCACGCGCAAGGAATTGCGCGATATTGTCACTGACGCGGATCTCGCCGCGGAAAGGATCGTCATTGACGGGCTGAGGGCTCTGACACCCAACGCTGCAATCCTGTCGGAGGAGGCGGGCTTTAGCGGCACGCTGACGGCTTCGCGCTGGATTATCGACCCGCTCGACGGCACCGTGAATTACGCCGCCGGCCTGCCGTGGTTTTCGGTCAGCGCGGCCTATCACGACGGCGGGGAAGCGCTAATCGGGCTAGTCGAGTCGCCGCTGTCTGGTATCAGCGGCCGCTACGTGCGCGGCGCGCTTGCGACCATCAACGGCGTGCCGGCGAGGGTGTCAGATACGCGGTCGCTTTCCGATGCCGTCGTGTCGGTCATTCTGACCTCGAACTTCCAGCCCGACGAGGTACGGATGGCGGCCGCCATCGTCGAGCGGCTTGGTTCGGTGGTTCGTGGCGTCCGCATCGTCGTTTCGGGCGCACTCGAAATGGCATGGATTGCGGCCGGCCAGCTCGACGCCTTCGTCTCGACCAGGGCCGATCTCGTCTCTCACGCGGCGGCCATGCCGCTGGTGCGAGCGGCAAACGGGCGCGTGACGACAATCGCGGGTGTCGACTCGCAATTTGACGATTTGCAGAAGATTGCCACAAATGGTCACATCCACGACGAGCTTCTGACATTGCTCCAGGAGATTGCGCTTTGAGTGACCAGACTATTTTGCGGATTGCCTGGCTCTATTACATGGAGAATCTAACCCAGGCCGAAATCGGCGAGCGGCTCGGGCTGACGCGTGCGCGCGTGAACCGCATGCTATCCGAGGCCCGGCACTCGGGCATCGTCAGTATCCGGTTGAACTCGCAGTTCGCGAGCTGCACCGAGCTGGAGCACCAGTTGCGTGAGCGGTGCGGGCTGGACGATGCGGTTGTGATCCCGAGCCCGGAAAATCCTGAACTGGTCGCAAGCCTGATCGGGATGGCGGCCGGGGCCTACCTGTCCAAGTTCCTGGAAGAGAAGCGCCCGCGCACGATCGGCATCGGTTGGGGTGCGACCCTGCGGGAAACGATTCGCCACGTCACGACGGCGGAGTATCCGGAGCTCTGGGTCGTCTCGATGATGGGGGGGCTGTCGCGCGGGCTCGAACTCAATACGTTCGAGATCGCGGGCGAGCTTGCGCGCCGGCTGCATGCCAAGTGCAGCTATTTGGCCGCTCCGATCTACGCAAGCAGCAAACGATCGCGCGACACCTTTATGGCACAGGAGATCTATGCGGAGGTCCTGGAGCGTGTCGGCCGGCTCGATCTCGCGCTGCTCAGCCTGGGAGACCTCACACCGCGCTCCCTGCTGGTGCGGCACGGCCTGCCGCCGGATGTGGGCATCGAGGATCTGCGCGCAGCGGGCGCGGTCGGAGACGTTCTGGGCCAGTATCTCGATCAATCTGGCCGGCAGATCGACCACGGCATCAATTCCCGCGCCATCGCGCTGCCGATCGAGAAGCTCGCGAAGACACCGACCGTGATGCTGATCGCGGGAGGTACCAACAAGGCGCCGGTGATCGCGGCGGCATTGCAGGGACGGATCGGCAAGGTGCTGGTCACGGACGAGAAGGCGGCTGCCGGAGCGCTCAAGCTGATCGGCAAACAGAAATGAGCCTGTTTCTGGGCATCGACATCGGCACATCAGCCGTGAAGGCGATCATCGTCGATGCCGAGGACCGCGAGCAGGCAAGTGCGGTAGTTCCGCTATCGATCGACAATCCGCAGCCACTCTGGTCCGAGCAGCATCCGGATGCCTGGTGGACGGCTTCAGCCGCCGTGCTCGACCGTCTCGCCACCGATCATCGGAAACTCATGTCCGGTGTGGTGGCGCTCGGTCTTTCCGGCCAGATGCTCGGTGTGGCCTTGATCGACGCCGCCGGACGGCCGATCCGGCCAGCGCCGCTCTGGAACGACGGACGAGCGGGCGCCGAATGCGCAGAGCTCGACGCCAAGGTGACTGATTTCGCGGGCGTTGCCGGTGCTCGGCCGATGCCGGGCTTTTCCGCACCAAAAATCCTCTGGCTATCGCGCCATGAGCCCGACGCCTTGAAGCGCACCCGGCGCATTTTGCTGACGAAGGACTATGTCCGCCTTTGCCTGACGGGTGAGGCGGTATCGGATCGTGCAGATTCATCGGCGACACTGCTGATGGACACCCGGGCCGGGGCATGGTCTCCGCTGCTTGCCGAAGCGTGCGGGATTGGCGTCGATGTGCTGCCCGATCTCGTCGAGAGCGGTGCGGTTGGCGGCACGCTGCGACCCGAATTGGGGCGACGTTTTGGCTTGCGCGCCAATCTGCCCATTGCCGGCGGCGCGGGTGATAACATGGCCGGCGCGATTGGTGCCGGCGTAATTCGCGCCGGCGACGCATTCATCAGCCTTGGGACGTCGGGCGTCTATTTTGTCGCCAACGACCGTTTTGTGCCGGCACGCGGCCAGGGCATGCACACCCACAGGCATGCGGTGCCTGGCTTGTTCGGCCAGCACGGTTGCGTCCTGAGCGCAGCGAGCGCGCTGAACTGGGTCGCGGGCGTCTTGGGTATTGCCTCGATCGAGCGCTTTCTTGCCGAGATCGAAGCCGCGGATTTGTCGCCAGCCGATATTCCGGTATTTTCGCCTTATCTCGGCGGCGAGCGGACGCCGCATGACGATCCGCTCGCCACCGCAACGCTGTCGAATTTGCGCAGCACAGCCGGGCCGCTTCACATCGGTCGCGCCGTCCTCGAGGGTGTCGCTTTCGCGATTGCCGACTGCCACGATGCGCTGACTGCGGCGGGGGCGGCGATGGGAACGATCGCACTTGTCGGCGGCGGCGCGCGCAGCCGGTTTTGGGGACAGCTCATCGCGACCGCAATCGACCGGCCCCTGCTTTTGCCGCCGCTGGCCCCGCTGGGGCCAGCATTGGGGGCTGCGCGACTGGCGCGCCAGGCGAGCGGCGGTGGATTGAGCGACGAGGGCGACCGCCGCGGAATGACCGTGCTCGAGCCACACGCCGGCCAGCGCTCGGGATTGGAGGAACGGCGCGCCGTCTACCGGCAGCATTATGCAAAAATCGCCTCACGAGAACATTTGTAAATATAAGAATACATATGTATAGTTCTGGTGCTGCCGAGAGCGGCGACGCCGGAAACATCCAGAAGTCAGGGTTTTGAACATGCGCGCAGCGGTTCTCCACGATGTTCGCGATATTCGCGTCACCGAAATTCCGACGCCAACGCCGGCCGCTGACGAGGTCATCGTGCGGGTCAAGGCCGTGGGCGTGTGCGGCAGCGATTTGCATTCCTATCTGGAGGGCGGAACGACCGGTCCGACCCGGATCAATCCGTTCGTGCTTGGGCACGAATTCTCGGGCACGCTGACGCCTGAGAGTGCACGTCGGGCAGGGCTGCCGGCGGATGCGCTGATGGCGGTCGATCCCGCTATTTCCTGCGGTCGCTGTGAATGGTGCCATCGTGGCCATACCAATCTGTGCCCGCACGTGCGGTTTCTCGGCTACGCGCCGAACAACGGCGCCATGGCCGAGTTCATCTGCGTGCCGACATCCGCGGTGCATATCGTGCCTGACAGCATCGACCCCGCAGGCGCGGCGATCCTGGAAACGCTCGGCGTTGCAATCCACGCCATGGACCTCGCACGCCCCCGATTGATGGAAACCGTCGCGGTGCTTGGCTGTGGTCCGGTCGGTTTGCTGCTGATTCAGTTGGCGCGCTTGGCTGGCGCCAGCAAGATCATCGCGATCGACCCGGTCAAAGCACGAGCGGATCTCGCCTGCGATCTTGGCGCCGACGTCGGCTGCGGCGGTCCGGAAGAAGCTGCCGGCTTTACCAACGGCCGCGGCGCCGACCTCGTCATCGAGGCGACCGACTCCTCGCACGGCTTCGAGCATGCCGCGCGCAGCGCCCGCATTGGTGGCCGGCTCGTCATCGTCGGAATCCCCGAGAATAATCAATATTTGCTGAGTGGTGCGGAATCGCGCCGCAAGGGCCTGTCGATCAAGTTCTCGCGCCGCATGCCGGAGGTCTATCCACGGGCGATCGCCCTGGCACAGAGTGGTCGCGTCAAGCTCGCACCCCTTGCCACGCATCGGTTTTCGCTGGACCAGACGCCGGCGGCGTTCGAACAGCAAGTCACGCGCCGCGACGGCATCATCAAGGCGATCATTTACCCCTAGCTCTGCATGTGCGGGCGCGCGAGTTCAGTGAATGGCCAAAGCGTTTATTTTCGATTTTGACGGCGTTATCGCTGACAGCGAGGTGCTGGCCAATACCCTGCTTGCTGAAGTCGTGACCGAGCTAGGCGTGCCGACGACACTCGAGGACTCCTATCGCGCTTACCTGGGCAAGCGGCTCAGCGAGATCATCTTGGAGATCGAGAAGAACGTCGGTCGGCCGCTGCCCCCATCGTTCGCCGCTCAGTTTCAGGCCAGAACGCTAGATCGCTTCAAGCAGGCACTCGCGCCAATTCCCGGCGTGCGAGAGTTCATTGCAAAGTTCAGCCACGTCCCCCGATCCATCGCGTCATCTTCGTCGCCGGACAGGCTCGCCCTCTGCCTCGATGTCCTGGACATGGCGCCTCTTTTCGAAGGGCGCGTGTTCAGTGCGTCCAATGTTGAACGCGGCAAGCCGTATCCTGACATTTTCCTGCACGCCTCGGCCAGCATCGGAATTCCCCCGAGCGAATGCATCGTCATCGAAGACAGCCCGAGTGGCGTGATGGCAGCACGCGCGGCCGGGTGTACGGTCGTTGGCCTGCTCGCGGCGGGACATATCCGCGAAGACCATGGCGCGCTTCTTAGGAAGGCCGGGGCTCACTACCTTGCGTTGGACTACCTCGAAACGGAGCGCATCGTTGGCGAGCTGCTCGACTGACTTGCGCGTGCGATGCCTCGAGAACGAGAGGTGGGATTCGCGTGTGCATGACCAGATTTGTACAGGGCAGGGGATGACAAGCATCCTGACGCGCAATTCAGTTGACGGGGCAGCGTCGTTTCCTCGGTTGCTCTAGTTGGCAAGCGGCGCAGATCGGCTAGATGCGCACGTAGGTAAAGCTGCTTTGCAACGGGCGACCACTCACGCGAATGCGTTGCGTGTGAAGGCCGCGGAGGTCTGGTTTGCTTCTGGGTGCTGACGTTTTCACGATGCCGGCTGGGATACGTGCCGGCCTCCGGTAATTGCAGTCAGCGAGAGCCGACACGATCCGTACAGGCACGATATCGCGGGGAGATGTTCGACCCGCTTCTTGCGGTGGAACGATCATTCCCAGACCTAGGACAAAGATCAAGCGCTGGCATCAGGCACGCCGTGTCGAAGCCAACTCCGCTTGCAATGTTTAGTAAATCGTGGTTCACTAAACAATTCGAGCCTGCCGGGCCTATAGAATCCGGGTGGCGCGAGGAAACGCCAGTTTAGTTATTCAGCTCGTCACGGACTGTGTCGCTCTGCTCGAAGCATTCGAGCGGGATGGAAAGCCGCGCCATGTCGATGGCCGGCCCACTCGGAGGGAACGTGTAATGAAACGGACATTGAAGGCGCTTGCTGTTGCGTGCGGGGCTACCGTCTCCGCGTTTGGCGTCGGAGCGGGGACCACGCCCGCACAGGCTCAGGGCAAAACCATCACGCTGTGCTGGGCCGCATGGGATCCGGCCAACGCGCTGGTCGAGCTTTCGAAGGACTTCACCGCCAAATCGGGGATCGGTATGAAGTTCGAATTCGTGCCGTGGACCAACTATGCCGATCGCTTCCTGAACGAGCTCAATTCGCGCGGCTCGTTGTGCGATCTCATCATCGGCGATTCACAATGGATCGGCGGCGCCGCGGAGAACGGCCAGTACGTCAAGCTCAACGATTTCTTCAAGAAGGAAGGAATCAGCATGGACGACTACATGCCGGCAACTGTGGTCGGCTATTCCGAGTGGCCAAAGAACACGCCGAACTATTGGGCGCTGCCGGCGATGGGCGATGCGGTGGGCTGGACCTATCGCAAGGACTGGTTCGCGCGGCCGGACGTGCAGAAGGATTTCAAGGCCAAGTACGGCCGCGAGATCGGCGTGCCGAAGACGCTCGACGAGCTCAAAGACATCGCGCAATTCTTCCAGGGCCGCGAGATCGACGGCAAGAAGGTCTATGGCGCCTCGATCTACACCGAGCGTGGCTCGGAAGGCATCACCATGGGCGTGTCGAACTACCTCTACGATTACGGCTTCAAATACGACGATCCAAAGAAGCCCTATGCGATGGACGGGTTCGTGAACTCGGCCAGCGCGGTGAAGGGGCTCGAGGCCTACAAGGAGCTCTACAAGTGCTGCACGCCGCCCGGCGCCTCCAATTCCTACATGTCGGAAGGGCTTGATGCCTTCAAGTCCGGCCAGGTCGCGCTGCAGATGAATTTCTTCGCGTTTTTCCCGGGCCTCTACAAGGACCCGAATGTCGGCGGCGACAAGATCGGCTTCTTTGTCAATCCGGCCGGTCCCGCCGCGCAGGCGACGCAGCTCGGCGGACAGGGCATCTCGGTGGTCTCCTACTCCAAGAACCAGGCCGAGGCGCTGCAATACATCAAGTGGTTCTCCGGCGGCGACGTCCAGAAGAAGTGGTGGGCGCTCGGCGGTTATTCCTGCGCCAAATCCGTGCTGAACGACCCGAGCTTCCCGAACAGCGCGCCCTTCGCCAAGGAGTTCCTGCAATCGATGGGCATGGTGGTCGACTTCTGGGCCGAGCCTTCCTACGCCCAGCTGCTGCAAGCCGAGCAGAAGCGTGTGCATGACTATGTGGTGGCCGACAAGGGCACCGCAAAGGAAGCGCTCGACGGTCTGGTGAAGGACTGGAAGGCGATCTTCAAGGAAGAAGGCAAGAAGTTCTGAGATGAGCTGCCCGGAGCGCGTGCGCTCGCGCTCCGGGTTTCCTTCGAGATGACCGGAACCGTCGCAGTGTCGACGACCCCGGTACCAGGATCGGTCGACGCAATGAATGAACTGAGTGCCTCTTCGCGGATCATCTATCGGGCCGTCATGGTCCGGCCGGGTGTGGCGCGTCGTATCCGGGGCCTGTCGGACAGGACGCTCGCCTGGCTGTTCATCACGCCGACGATCGTGCTGCTGCTGGCGATCAACATCTTCCCGCTGCTCTGGACGATCTATCTGTCGTTCACGAATTACCGCGCCAATCGCGCCAACGTGCCGACGATCTGGCTGGGCGCCGATTGGTACCAGTCGATCCTGACCGATCCGGACATCTGGGCGGCGATGCAGGTGACGGCGCATTTCGTGATTTGGACGGTGGTGATCGAGACCGTTCTTGGATTTGGCCTTGCCTATCTCATCGACAAGAAGTTCCGCGGCCACGGCCTGTGGACCACGATCATTCTGCTGCCGATGATGCTGTCGCCGGCCGTAGTCGGCAATTTCTGGACGTTCCTGTACCAGCCCCAGATCGGATTGTTCAATTACGTGGTCGCCTTCTTCACCGGCCGCGCGGCCTCGTCCTTCCAGATGCTGGGCGACGTCACGCTGAGCCCCTGGGCCATCGTCATCGTCGATGCCTGGATGTGGACGCCCTATGTGATGCTGATCTGCCTCGCCGGCTTGCGGTCGATCCCGGACTATATCTACGAGGCGGCGGAGGTCGATCGCGCGTCGAAATGGCGGCAGTTCTGGTCGATCACGCTGCCGATGGCGCTGCCGTTCATCATGCTGGCGGTGCTGTTCCGCGGCATCGAGAACTTCAAGATGTTCGACATGGTCAATCTGCTCACCGGCGGTGGGCCGGGGTCGACCACGGAAGTCGCGTCGATCACGCTCAAGCGTGCGGCGTTCGAGAGCTGGCGCACCGGCTATTCCTCGGCCTTCGCGATCATCCTGTTCGTGACGGTCTTCGGCCTCGCCAACATCTACGTGAAGGCGCTGAACAAGGTGAAAAGCCGATGACATCAGCCACCACAGCCCATTCGGTCGTCGAGCCGTCGGCCACGACGCGGCGCTTTGCCGGCTCGCTCGTCGTGCTCTATGCCATCATCACCATGATCCCGCTGGTGTGGATCATGCTCACCGCGTTCAAGTCGCCGGACGATGCGATCTCCTATCCGCCAAAAGTGATGTTCAAGCCGTCGCTCGAAGGTTTCTGCAATCTGTTCACGACGCGCTCGCGCCAGACGCCGGAGTTCATCCGCTCGCTCGGACCGCCGCGGGGGCTTTGCGACAGCATCGCCCGCGACCGCAACATGGTGGTCGCCGGTCCCTCGAACTATGTGCCGCGCTTCGTCAACTCGCTGATCATCGCGTTCGGCTCGACCGTGCTCGCCGTCGCACTCGGCACCTTGTCGGCCTATGGCTTCTCGCGCTTCCGCGTGCCGCTGAAGGACGACCTCTTGTTCTTCATTCTGTCGACCCGGATGATGCCGCCGATTGCGGTCGCGATCCCGATCTATCTGATGTACCGCACCGTCGGATTGTCGGACACAAGGCTCGGGATGATCCTGCTCTACACCTCGGTCAACGTCTCGCTCGCCGTCTGGCTGCTCAAGGGATTCATCGACGAAATCCCCCGCGAGTACGAGGAGGCGGCGATGATCGACGGCTATACCCGGTTTCAGGCCTTCGTGAAGGTGGTGCTGCCGCAGGCCACCACCGGAATCGCGGCAACCGCGATCTTCTGCCTGATCTTCGCCTGGAACGAATACGCCTTCGCGGTGCTTCTCACCTCGGGCAACGCGCAGACGGCGCCACCGTTCATCCCGATCATCATCGGCGAGGGCGGGCAGGACTGGCCCGCAGTGGCCGCCGGCACGACGCTGTTTCTGGTGCCGATCGTGGTGTTCACGGTGCTTCTGCGCAAGCATCTGCTGCGCGGCATCACCTTTGGAGCCGTTCGCAAATGAGCCTCGATGCCAACTCATCCATCGCGCATCGCGGTCTCGCGGACCACATGCTGCGCCGCGGCCCGCTCGAAGCCGTGGCAACGACGATCATCGCCGCCGGTGTTGTGATGCTGATGCAGCCGTTCTCTCTGACGCTGTATTCCTGGTCGTTTGCGACGACCCTGTTCGGCACGGTGATGTTCACCATCGTGTCCAAGGTCCGGGAGTAGGGCGCGATGGCACAGATCAAGGTCGAGGCGCTCGACAAATCCTTCGGTGATTTTCATGCGGTCAAGTCCGCCAGCTTCACGGTGGAGGACGGCCAGTTCCTTTGCCTGCTCGGGCCGTCCGGCTGCGGCAAGACCACGACGCTCCGCATGATTGCCGGCCTGGAGTTGCCGACGGCAGGTACGATCCGGTTGGACGGCGAAGACGTGACGATGAATCGCGCATCCGCGCGCGACATCGCCTTCGTGTTCCAGCTCTTCGCGCTCTATCCGCACATGAATGTCCGGCGCAACATCGGCTTTCCCCTGACATGCGAGGGCATCGGTGCGGCCGAGCGCGACCGGCGCGTTGTTGAGGCTGCGCGGATCTTGCGGATCTCGCATCTACTCGACCGCTCCGTCTCCGGCCTCGCCGGCGGCGACCGGCAGCGTGTGGCGCTTGGACGAGCCATTGTGCGCAAGCCGAAGTGTTTTCTGATGGACGAGCCGCTCGGCGCGCTCGATACCGAGATGCGCGAGGCCATGATTCACGAACTGCGGGCTCTGCATGACCGCTTGGGAGCGACGACCGTCTATGTCACCCATGACCAGCTTGAAGCCATGGCGATGGCTGACAGGATCGCGGTGATGAACAATGGCGTCGTCGAGCAGGTGGCGAGTCCGCGCGACATCTATGACCGGCCGGCTTCGCTGTTTGTCGCGGACTTCATCGGCTCGCCGCCCATGAATTTCCTGCCGTTCCGTGGCGGTTTGCAGACCGGCGCAGAGGCGATCCGGCTTGGCGAACGCGACGTTGCAATTCCTGCCGCGCGTGAGGCGATGGCGGAGAGCGAGCTGGTGCTCGGCGTGCGGCCCGAGCATGTGCGCTTCACCGATGGCGGCATGGTGCGCGGCGAAGTCTATGGCACGGAATATCTAGGAACGACACAGATCGTGACCGTGACGACGCGTTACGGCGCGCTCAAGGCCCGCTCACCTAGCAGCAGATCGTTTCGGACCGGCGAGACTGTCGGGCTCGACTTTCGGCCCGATACGCTGTCGATCTTCGACAAGGCATCCGGCCGGGCGATTCGCACCGCGCTGCATGAGGGAGGCGCGCATGGCTGAGGTTGAGATCATCTCCGTCTCCAAGGCGTTCGGCAAGACGCAAGCCCTGAGCGATCTGTCGCTGACCGTCGGCGACGGCGAGTTCGTGGCATTGCTCGGGCCGACGGGTGCCGGCAAGACTACGGCATTGCGCTTGATCGCCGGGCTGGAGCAGCCGGATAGCGGTTCGATCCGGATCGACGGGCGCGATGTGACCGGTGCCGCGCCGGCGGACCGCGATGTCGCCTTCGTCTTCCAGCAATATTCGCTGTATCCGCACCTCACTGTGTTCGAGAACATGGCTTTCGCGCTGCGCGCGCCGCCCCGCCGCGTGGGCGAAGCCGATATCCGCGCGAAGGTGCAGGAGGTCGCGCGGCTTCTTCACATCGAGACCAAGCTGGACAACAAGGCGACGCAGCTGTCGGGCGGGCAGATGCAGCGCGTTGCGATCGGTCGGGCGCTGGTCCGTTCGCCCTCGATCTATCTGATGGACGAGCCGCTGTCCTCGCTGGATGCCAAGCTGCGCGGCGAGCTGCGTCTGGAGCTCAAGCGGATCCAGGTCGATCTCGGCGCGACGATCCTCTATGTCACCCACGATCAGACGGAGGCGATGACCATGGCATCGCGCATTGGCGTGATTGAAGGAGGGCGGCTGATGCAGATCGGATC
This sequence comes from Bradyrhizobium sp. CCGB20, assembly GCF_024199855.1. Taxonomy (NCBI): domain Bacteria; kingdom Pseudomonadati; phylum Pseudomonadota; class Alphaproteobacteria; order Hyphomicrobiales; family Nitrobacteraceae; genus Bradyrhizobium; species Bradyrhizobium sp. CCGB20. Next base: position 3,763,854 of record NZ_JANADN010000001.1, read on the forward strand.
GCCGCGTGAGATCTACGAGAACCCGATCAACGCGCATGTCGCGGCGCGGCTGGGCCAGCCGGCGATCAATCTGCTGCCGGCGGCCCTGTTTGCCGGCACGCCGGCCGGCGCCGAGACCATCGGCGCGCGGACCGAGCACCTGACGATCGCGCGCGGCGGTGGCGACGTCTCGGCAACCGTCAAGCGGGTCGAGCACCTTGGCGACCAGAGCCATCTCCATCTCGATCTCGCTGGCCGGCCGGTTGTGACCCTGGCAGATCCCGAGGCGGGCTTTGGCGCAGGGGACGTTGTGTCGCTCCGGCTGAACAGACCGCTGTTTTTCGATGCGAAGGGCGGGAGGGTAGCGGCATGAGCCTCGATCGGGTAGCCAGGGAAAGACTGGTGCGAGCGCTGGCAGGAGCGGTGATCGAACACGCGGACGAGTTGACGAGCCTCGATCAGGCGATTGGCGATGGGGATCATGGGCTGAACATGAAGCGCGGTTTCGAGGCGGTGCTCGCGGCATTGCCGGGCCTTGCCGACAAGTCGCTCCCGGACATGCTGAAGGCGATCGGAATGACTTTGGTCATGAAGGTCGGCGGTGCTTCGGGGCCGCTGGTCGGGACATTCTTCATGGAACTGGGCAAGGCCCTTCCGGAGCACCCGAGCCGGGCCGATCTCGTCGCCGCGACGGAGAAGGCGGTTGAGGCCGTCAAGGCGCGTGGCCGTTCCGAAGCAGGCCAGAAGACGCTGCTGGATGTTCTGGTGCCGGTGCACGCCGTTCTGGCGGGCGGCGGCGATGCAAAGGCGATCGCAGCTGAGGCTGCGCAAGCGGCCGATCGCACCACGCCGATGCAGGCGATTCGCGGCCGCGCGTCGTTTCTTGGCGAACGTTCCATCGGTCATATGGACCCGGGCTCGCGCTCGGCGTCCCTTTTGATCGGCGCAGCAGTTGAGACACTGGAGTTCGAGGTCAATACATGAGCAATGTCGGAATTGTCATCGTATCGCATTCGCCGAAGATTGCGGAAGGCGCGGCCGATATGGTGCGGCAGATGGTCGGAGACGCGGTGCCGCTCGCCTGGACCGGTGGCGACGTCGATGGTGGGCTCGGTACCAATGTTGCAGGAATCCTCGAGGCGATCGGGACGGCCTGGTCACCGGCAGGCGTCGCGATTCTCGTCGATCTCGGCGGTGCCGAGACCAATTCGGAGATGGCGGTGGAGATGCTCCCCGAGGATCGGCGCGCGCGCGTGCTGGTCTGTAACGCCCCGGTGGTCGAGGGAGCTGTGATCGCTGCGACCGAATCTTCGGGCGGCTCATCGCTTGCCGCCGTCAAGCGCAGTGCGGAGGAATTCTATGCATGATGCCAACGCCAACCGGGCGGCTCAGACGTTTGCGCCGCTGACCGCCTCGGCGGTCCTGGTCAATCCGGTCGGCCTGCACGCGCGGCCATCGGTGAAGCTCACGCAATGCGCGAAAGGCTTTGCCGCAAAGATCGAAATTGCGCTTGCCGCCGACGGCCCCTGGACGGACGCTAAGAGCCCGGTGAAGGTAATGCGTGTGAAGGCGCCGCAAGGCGCAACGCTGCATTTCCGCATCGCCGGTCCTGATGGCGAGGCGGCGCTCGCGGCCATGCTGGCGCTGGTGCATGACGGTTTCGGCGAGGCCTGAGACCGTGGGCGAGATCCAACTCACCGGCCATCCCGCCTCGCCAGGCCTCGCCATTGGTCCCGTCGCCGTGTTGACGAGTACGGTGGTGAGTAGGGCGGCGAAGGGCGCCCCGGCCCAGGAGGCCGCAGCGCTGAAGGCGGCGATCGAGGAAGCAGCAGCGGACCTCGCCGACCTGATCGCGACGGTTCATGGCGAGGCCGCAGAGATCCTGGAATTCCAGGTCGCGATGCTCGGTGACGATGCGCTTGCCGAGGGGGCTTACGAAGCTATCGCGGGTGGTGCGGCCGCCGATGAAGCCTGGCGCGCGGCACTCGATGCGGAGATAGCCGGCTATCGCGCGGCGGATGATGAATACTTTCGGGCTCGTGCCACCGATTTGGTCGACATTCGCGATCGCGTGCTGGCGGGTCTGAATGGTGCCGATACGATTGCAAAAATTTCCGGCGATTCCGTCGTCATGGGTGATGACATTTCGCCGTCCACCTTCCTGGCCGTCGACTGGACGCGTGGCGGCGCCATTGCGCTGGCTAGCGGATCGCCGTCATCGCATGTCGCGGTGCTCGCGCGATCGCGTGGCGCCCCCATGGTGGTCGGATTGGGCCCGTTGCCATGGAACGGACAGCCGCCGTCACTGGCGCTGGTCGACGGCGACGCCGGCACCGTGATCTTTGATCCCAAGCCGGAAACGCGCCGCCTTTTCGAGCAGCGCATGGCGGCGGCAAACGCGGCGCAGATCGCTGCCGACGCGGGCCGCCTCAAGCCGGGGCTGACGGCCGATGGACGGCGCATCGCCGTCCTGCTCAACGTCGCCGCGCCCGAAGATCTCGCGGGCCTCGATCCCGCAATCTGCGACGGTATCGGCCTCGTGCGGACAGAGTTTCTATTCGAAGGCTCGAGGGGGCTGCCAGGCGAGGATGCGCAATATGCGGTCTATCGGCGCATTCTCGAGTGGGCTGCAGGACGACCGGTGACGATCCGCACCCTCGATGCCGGTGGCGACAAGCCAATCGTCGGCTTGACGATCGATGGCGAGCGCAATCCATTCCTGGGCTTGCGCGGGATCCGGCTCTCGCTGGCGCGGCCGGAGGTGTTTCGCTTGCAGTTGCGGGCGCTGTGCCGTGCGGCTGTCCATGGAACACTGAAGGTGATGCTGCCGATGGTCGCGGTCCCGTCGGAGCTCGACCGCGCCAAGGCCATGCTGGACGCGGAGTTTGCGACCCTCACGGCAGAGGGCATCGCCTGCGCGCGGCCGCCGCTCGGCATCATGGTTGAGGTCCCGGCCGCAGCGCTATGCGCCGAGGATTTTGATGCGGCGTTCTATTCCATCGGGTCGAACGACCTGACCCAATACACGATGGCCGCGGCACGCGATATCGGCGCCGTTGCCGACCTCAACGATGCCGGCCATCCGGCGGTGGTGGCGCTAATCGCAAGGACGGTCGAGGCCGGACGTAGGCGCGGCGTCGAGGTCTCCCTCTGCGGCGATGCCGCGGCCGATATGCGTCTGACGAAGGCGCTGCTGGCGACAGGCTTGACGACGCTCTCGGTCTCGCCGATTGCGGTGGCGCGGCTCAAGGCCGCCATTGCCGGGGTGACCGCATGAATGACGATGCAGGCGAAGACATAAGCCGGCCGGGCGACAGCAATGTCGCGGATTACAAGTTCATCCTGCGGCGGGCCCTCGACAACCGGCCGTCCGGGACGCGGCTGAAGCTCGCGGCAGCGCTCGGCAAGAACCGCTCCTTCGTCAGCCAGATCACCAATCCGGCCTATCTGGTGCCGATCCCGGCCAAGCATGTCGCGATCATCTTCGAGGTCTGCCATCTCTCCGGTGCCGAGCGCGCGGCGTTCCTCGAAGCCTATGGTCGCGCGCATCCGGGCCGGCTGCGCGGTGCCCATCGCGAGGCCCGCACGCGCGTTGTGACCGTGACGGTGCCTGATCTCGGCGACGACAAGAAAAATCGCGCGCTGGAGCAACTCATCGTCGACTTTGCCGCCCAGCTCGCGCGCTACGCCGAAAGCATCGGCTGACGAATTCGAAACACAAAAAGATAACCGGGAGGACGCCATGAAAAAGCTGATCAACAGCGCCGACACGGTGCTCGAAGAGAGTCTCGACGGATTGGCGGCGGCCCATGCCGATATCCTGCTGCTCGGTGCCGAGAGAAAGTTCGTGCGCCGCCGTACTCTGAAGCCGGGCAAGGTCGCGCTCATCTCTGGCGGCGGCTCCGGCCATGAACCGCTGCATGCGGGCTTTGTCGGCCACGGCATGCTCGATGCGGCATGTCCGGGCCAGGTCTTCACCTCGCCGACGCCGGATCAGATGATCGAGGCGGCGGAGGCCGTCGACACCGGGGCAGGCGTGCTCTTCATCGTCAAGAACTACGAAGGCGATGTGATGAATTTCACGATGGCCGCCGAGATGGCCGGGCGTGAGGTCGCAAGCGTGGTGACCAACGATGACGTCGCGGTCGAGAAATCGACCTACACGACCGGCCGTCGCGGCGTCGCGGGGACGCTGATCGTGGAAAAGATGGTCGGGGCCGCGGCCGAAAAGGGAATGCCGCTCGCCGCGCTCAAGACGCTCGGCGATGACGTCAACCGGCGCACCCGCTCGATGGGCGTGGCGCTGCTGCCGTGCACCGTCCCGGCGGCGGGCAGGCCGAACTTCACCCTGGCTGACAACGAAATGGAAATGGGAGTCGGCATTCATGGTGAGCCGGGGCGCCGCAGGGTGCCGCTGGCCTCTGCCGATGACATTGCTGCCGAGATGCTCAACTCAATCCTGAGCGATCTCGCACCCGGCAGGGGCAGCGAAGTCCTGCTTCTGGTCAACGGGTTTGGCGCAACGCCACTGATCGAACTCTATCTGATGGTCAACAGCGCCAAGCGGATTTTGGACGGGGCGGGGATCGCAGCGACGCGTTTCCTGACCGGTTCTTACGTGACGTCCCTCGACATGGCCGGTGCCTCGATCACCGTCTCCGTGCTCGACAGCCAGTCAAAGGAATTGTGGGACGCCCCAGTGCATACAGCCGCGCTACGCTGGGGTATCTGATGGATTTTGTCGTGGTCGGGTGATGCCGCTGCCGTCAGGCCGCGGTTGCATCTCGGGGATGGAGTCGCGAAAGGAGCGCAGGAGGCTGCCCGGGAGCGTGGTCAGATGCTCGACTTTGCGGACTTATTTTTACGATCGCCGCGGCGGTCTCGTGCGCCGGTGCATCCTTTTACTGGCACTGAGCTGCCCATTGCGCTGGCGGTTCAACGATGAAGGCTGCATGTGCGCGACGTGTGCATCGGAAGATCAACAAGAATCTTGTGACGGCCAACGCGGTCCGCACGCAGCGCTCGCGGAATAGGATCTGGACCTGATTGCCCAAAACGGCACTGGCGATTGGCCCGGCGACGCTCCATCGCCGGGCCAATGCGGTGAGGCGAAGGCCGCAATCTCGGATGCCTGGTGGCTAATGCCCGTGAAATTAATTGCTTCTGCGATGCGGCGTCGCTCCCTAGTTTCGGTCTGTGCTTGACGAATTCCAGCGTCCGCACGAGCACGGTCAAGTGCGTGATCCCGGAAGGAGACGACTACGATCATGAGCAATGCGATCACTGCCGCCGGAGAAAAGCCGCTGACTCCGACCATGCTGCGCGAATTATCGGTGCGGTCCGATTGGCAAGGCCTGGTCCGTGCGGCCAGCCACTACGGCGTCATCGTCGCTGTCGGCGCGCTGATCTGGCTGGTCTCGTCGCGATACGGAATCGTCTGGGCGTTGCCGCTGGTCGTCGTCCAAGGCTACTTTGTCGCATTCCTGTTCATGGTGGTGCACGAGACCGCCCATAAGACGGCGTTCCGCAGCCGCGCGCTCAATCTCGCCTTCGGTCATCTCTCCGCGTTCGCGGTCGGCTTGCCTTACGAGTACTACTGCCTGTTCCACTGGGATCATCATCGCTATACGCAGGATCCAAAGAGGGATCCGGAACTACTGTCGGTTCCGATCCCGACTTCGGACGCGCAACTGGTGATCGTCTATAGCGGCTTGCGGCAGGTAGCCTTCCGGGCGCGGCTGATGCTTCGCCATGCGTTGACCGGCAACGCCACATCGCCCTGGATTCCGGAAAGCAAACGCCACATTGTCGTGACGGAAGCGCGCCTCTATCTGGCAGGCTACGTCGCGCTGCTGCTGGCATCGGTCGCGCTGCAAACTTTGATCCTGTTGTGGATCTGGGTCGTTCCCGTGATCGTCGGTCAAGTGTTTCTGCGTCCGTATCTCCTTGCCGAACACACCGGTTGCGATCGCACACGCAGCGCCTTCCAGAATACGCGCACCACTTATACCGCCATGTTTGTGCGCTGGTTTGCATGGAACATGCCCTATCATGTCGAGCACCATGCCTATCCTTCGATTCCGTTTCACGCGCTGCCGAAACTGAACCGGATCGTCGCCGAGCAGATCGTCCACCGCGGCCCTGGCTACATCGCAGTGACGCGGCAGACGTGGGCTTGGTTTCGCCGCGCACGCAATGGCATCGAAAGCGCGATCGGTTCTGATTGAATCGAGATCAGGGCCTGACGAAAGCCAGCAGGGTGCCGTTGCCGCAGGCAGCGGCGCGCAGATGCCGCCCGCGCTGCGAACGCCGGTCGCGCGCCTTTGCTTCTCCGGAGGCGGTTCCGATCCCGAACAGATCAGCCCCGGCTACGATGCGCCCAAGGAGTGGGCAGCTTGATGAATTTATTGCCGCGGTCACAGTCGGAAGCTGCTCTGCTTACGCAAGAATTGGGCAGCGTCGGGCCTTGTCGATTAATTGCTTCACGGTCTCCCGTCTTCAGACGACCCTCTCGCCACGGTCGATCACTCCGGTCGCCGGCATCACAGGGGTTTGGCATGCGATCAACAACCGCTCTTCGCTCTGCCGTGTTCGTGCTATCTGCGTCCTTTCTGTTTGCGATGCCTGTGCGCGCGACAGCCGAAGAATTGCGGAAGGCGCGGCTCGCCCAGAATCTTGGGCCGATCTCAGGACTGGCGATCATCGCCAATGCGAAAGGCATTTTCGCCAAGCAGGGGCTCGACATCTCGGTCTCCAATTTCACCAGCGGGAAGCAGTGCCTCGATACGGTGCTTGGGGGAGGGGCGGATATCGCGACAACCGCCGAGGCGCCGGTCACGGCGGCCGCGATGGCGCAACAGCCGATCGCCTTCGTGGCGGGGATGGAATATTCGGATCTCAAGACCATGACCGCAGCTTCTGCCGGGATCAGGACGAAGGCCGATCTGCGTGGAAAGCGAATCGCCTTTACGGCCGGAACCGGCAGCGAAGTTTACACGTCGGTTCTGTTGAAAGCGGCGGGCCTGACATCGAAGGACGTGACGCTCGTCAACCTGCGACCTCAGGAGATGCTTCCCGCCATGGCGGCCGGCAGTATCGACGCGTTCGATACCTGGGAGCCGCACGTCGCGAATGCGAAGAAGGCTCTTGGCGAAGGCGCGATCCCGCTTGAGACCAAAGGTCTCTACTCGGAGACCTTCAACATTGTCGTTACGCAGTCTTACCTCGCGGCCAACCCGGCGACCGTCAGCAAGTTCCTGGCGTCCCTCATCGAAGCCGAGGGCTGGCTCAAGGCGCATCCGGATGAAGCGATCGACGTCATCGCCGCAGCGACCGGGATGAAACGCGATGAATTGGCTGCGATCTGGCCAGACTACATCTACCATGTGCGTCTCGACGACAGGATTCTCGCGACTCTGAAAACCCATGCCGCCTGGCGGCTCGAGACCGGCAATCATCCCCCTGGAGCGAGCATGCCCGATTTCTCGAAAGTCTTGGTGACGGCGCCGCTGAAGGCGCTCGATCCAGCTCGCGTCACACTGGAGGCGCGCCCGTGAGCGTCGGCGGACGCAGCAGTGCGCGCGCGACCGCACGGCTGAGCGTACTGGTCGCTATCCTCTCCGTGCCCGCCTTCACAGGCGTGTGGGAACTGGTTGCGCGCTCCGGCATCGTGAACGCCGTGCTGTTTCCGCCGCCATCGACCGTCGCTGTCGCCGTTCTCGAATGGATCCGCAGCGGACAGTTTTTCGGGGACCTGATGGCGAGCCTCTCGCGCGTGGCCGCGGGATTTGCGATCGGGGCCGCGGGCGGGATCGTACTTGGCGTCCTGACTGGCAGGTTTCGGCTGGTGTCCAGCCTGCTTTCACCCTTGTTTCACATCCTTCGACCAATTCCTCCCATCGCCTTCGTGCCGATCGTCATCCTCTGGTTTGGCCTCTCGGAGACAGGCAAGCTCTTCCTGGTCGTTTGGGGCGTGTTCTTCACGGTATGGCTCGCGACCCACATAGGGGTGCAGAAAGTCGACCGTGGACTTATCCGTGCCGCCCAGATGCTCAGCACGCCGCAACCGCAGATGCTGTGGGAGATCGTCCTTCTTGGCGCGCTGCCTTATATCACGGTCGGTCTTCGGACCGCGGTGAGCATCTCTTTCTACACGCTGGTCGCCGCGGAGTTGGCGGGAGCGTTCGCCGGTATCGTCTACCGTATCGAAATTGCGCAACAGAACATGCAAACGGGTCAGGTCATGGGCGGGTTGGCGGCTCTCGGGTTGCTTTCCTTCGTCGCCGACCGTTCCTTCGCGATTCTTGCCGAACGTGCGGTGTGGTGGCGATGATCCCGAGCCTGCTTCGTCCAGACCAGCCGCTCAGGCTCGTGGATACGTACTCGCCTTCCGCGCCGGCGCGTCAGGCGATCATCCGGGTCGAGGAGCTGAGTATCGTCTTCGATGCGCCGAGGGGACAGGTTATCGCGGTCGACCGCGTATCCCTGGCGGTAGCCCATGGGGAATTCGTCTCGATCGTCGGTCCATCCGGCTGCGGCAAGTCCACGCTCCTGAATGCGATGGCCGGCCTCGAGCGGCCGTTCGAAGGTCAGGTGCTCATAGCCGGCGAAGCAATGCTCGCGCCACGGCCCGAGATCGGGATGGTCTTCCAGCAGCCACATCTGTTTCCGTGGAAATCGGTGCGCCGGAACATCGCGCACGGGCCGCGCGCCCTCGGCAAGCCGAAAGCGGAGGCGCTGCGGATTGCCGACGACCTCATCGAGATGATCGGACTGACCAAATTTGCGTCGTCATATCCGCACACGCTGTCGGGAGGCATGCAGCAGCGGGTTGCGATTGCCCGTGCCCTCGCCAATCAGCCGCGTGTGCTGTTGATGGACGAGCCTTTCGGAGCGCTGGATGCGCAGACCCGGGCGGTCATGCAGGACAATCTGCTCGAGCTCCGCGAGCGGATCAACGCAACAATCGTCTTCGTCACACACGACATCGATGAAGCGATCCTTCTCTCTGACCGTGTGCTGATCATGAGCGCGGGACCAGGCCGCATCCTCAAAGACCTTCAGGTGAGCCTGCCGCGACCGCGCTCCAACGCCATCGTTGCGGAGGCTGCCTATCTCGCCCTCAAGCGGGATTGCCTTGACCTGATCCGCTCGGAAGGCCGCAGGGCCTTCGAGCAGCTGGAAATCAGGAGGTAGGCGCCTGACGACATCGTCTGGCACGGCTCTTGAATGGTTTTCCTTGCGGCGGCAAGGGGAGCGAGCAGATGTCAGCGGCAGGTCTCAGGAATACGACCGGCATCATGCTGGCGGGATCGGATGCTCTGGTCGGGTCGCTGCCCGGCTTGTTGGATCCGCTGTGTGAGGCTGACCGGAGTCGTGTCCTCGCCATCGGCCGCGAGGAGGTCCTGCAGGCAGGCAAGCATGTCTGGCGGCAGGGCGACCTACAGAACGGCATTTATCTGATCGAAGAGGGGCGTATTCGCAGCTACTACGCGGCTCCTTCCGGACGTGAGGTGACGCTGGCCTATTGGTTCGCCGGCAATTTTGTCGGCGGCCCGGATCTGTTCGGTACCGGTGCCCACGTATGGTCTTCGGTTGCGGTGGAGCGGAGCCAAGTGACGTTTTTGCCCGGCCCAGCCCTACGCGCGCTAGCGCTTCAATCGGCCAGCATCGCGGTCGCTCTCCTGGATGCACTCGCGTTCAAGGCAAGGTGCTACTCGGCCATGGCGCAAATGCTGGGGACCCGCTCGGTTACCGAGCGGTTGCATCGTCTGTTGGTTTTTCTCTCGAAGATCTACGGCTCGCAGCAAGGCCGTGAGATCGTGATCGGGATCCCGTTCACGCATGGTGATCTCGCCAATCTGATCGGCTCAACCCGCCAATGGGTTACGGTGCAGCTTTCTCGCATGCAGGCAAGGGGCGTCATCCGTTATCATCGGGGCCTGATTGTGATCCTCAATCTACGCGCTCTCGATCTCGAAGTCGTCTAAGGCGCGGCCTTCTGATATTCTTTTAGATCGAACTGTGCAGCCTTCGCATCGGGCAGCCATCGCTCGGCAAGGTCGAGAAGAGCGTGGTCACGCCACGCAGGCGCCAGCAAAGTGATGCCCATCGGCATCCCGTTGACGAGCGTTGCGTTGGGAACTGCCACCGCGCACAAGTCCACGAGATTGGCAAAATAAGAGTAGTAACCGAGGCGACTATTGAGCGTGATAGGATCTTCCATCATCTCCGAGATCGTGAAGGGGCGTGGTGCGGTAGGTACCACCAGGACATCGATCTCCTCGAAAAGCGATTGGATCTGCCGTCGCAGCTTCAAGAGCAGATGTTGCGCGGCGAACGCATCTATTGCGGAAAACCGGGCAGCTGCGCTCAGCACGTTGCGGGTGACTTCAAGCAGTTCGCCATGATCGATGTCGAGGAGCTTACTGATCGCAGCATGACGTTCAGCAATCCAAGGCCCTGAGAAGAGCATTTCACCGGCTTCGGCGAAGGGCGTGAAGTCAATCTGTCTGGCTTGACCTCCCAGTCCCGAAAGCCTCGCGCAGGCCTGCCTGTAGAGGTCATTACATTCCGGCATGCCGAATGAATTCAGATGACCGACCGAGACCTGGCCGAACCGGAATTTGCGAGGAGATGGGGAGGACGAGGCAATCCGTTGGCGGCTAAAAGGATCGGCGTCGTCGAATCCTTCGATCAACCCGAGCAGAATTCGACCTTCGGCAATGGAATTGCAGAAAATCGAGGGACAATCGAGCGTCGGACAGTTCGGCACAAGCCCCCGGGACGAGACGAGGCCGACGGTTGGCTTGATCCCAATGATCCCATTGAAGCCTGCGGGAATCCGGCCCGAGCCGCCGGTATCAGTGCCGAGAGCGAAGGCAACATGGCCGGATGCTACAGCAGCAGCCGAACCGGAACTCGAACCGCCGGAAATATACAGATCGTTAGCAGCGCTGGAACAGGTGCCATAGGGGGAGCGGGTGCCGGACAGTCCGGTTGCGAATTGATCCAGGTTGGTTTTGCCAAGACAGATCGCACCAGCGGCCGTCAATCTCTCGACGCATCTGGCCGATTGCGCAGCCACATATTCGAATGACGGACAGGCTGCTGTCGTTGGCATGTCCTCGACGTCAATATTATCCTTGACGCCGAATGGCACGCCAAGGAGCGGCAGGACTTCACCCTTCTCCGCTCGCTGTACAAGGGCATCAGCCTCGGCCAGCGCTTCTTCTATGGGCCGCACATAGATCCAGCAGTTGCGGCGCCGGTCCCGTTCGATCCGCTCATAGACGGTTGTAATGATGGAGGCTAACTCGGCAGGCGAACGTAGAGGCCGACTCTGCGCGGATAAGATAGCTTGCGGCACGGAATGAAACTCCTGAGGGGCATGACCCCATAAATACGAAGCCGCTCCCAGCAGTGAAAGCAACTAAGCGCCTCTGCCGCTCCGGCGGGACTCGAACCTGCAACCAGACTGTTATGAGCGGCGGGACATCGATCAGCTTCGTTGAATTTCCTGCGCTTTTCGTGGAATTCGGCCACGTTCGCTGCGCTTCACTTGCGCATTCGCCAACGCACCAATTGGGTCAGGTCGAAAAGAAGCCCTATCGGATAGAGGTGTCGAAATCGGTTCGTCACCATTCGACACTGCTCTTTCGTTTGCCGTTCCTCCATGGTGGCGTCCGCGCGCAGCGAGATCTTGCCGAGGCTGCGGACGGCTTGGCGATCACGCGCTTTCGGTCGCTATACTATTTCCGCAAAAATAGTATAACGGGAGCGAGCTGGAAGAAATTGTGGTAATAGATTGAAATCTCAAGACTATCTCTTCTCCGTGGCCCCCATGATGGATTGGAGCGAGAATTTAAGTTTTTCAACTGGTTAGAGGTCGGCGTGTGCGCCACGTGTGCACCGGGAGATCAAGAAAAATCTTGCGTCAACCAACGTGAGCAAAGTCCTCTGAAACGGAGCGGGCAGTTCTGGAAACACAACATGCTGGAACAGCTACGACTGCGACCTACTATCCCATCAGCGACGCGGCGCACTGGGATCGGAGGGCCATGTTTCACGCCTTCATGCGTCCCCCAAATCGATCATTTGGCGGCGCTTCACTCAAGGTCGGCGAGGATTGGATCGGCAGACTGCCGTTGATGGGATCCAACAGCTGTGTTTTAGGGGAGAACGGGCAAGGAAGTCGGCAGAAAGCGGAAAACTATGTGCCGGTCAACTCGTTCAGGGGGGCCGGGCGACAGACGAGTTGCAAAATTGGGCTACCCTGCGCGAAGCGTTGACATCGCTCTACGGCCGCTGAATGCGGGTAGATCATCAGGAAGCAAATCGGGGCGAGGCCAGTCATGTTCAACGGCTTCGAGCGACATGACATCCGGACCGATGGCGCGACGATTGCCGCGTTCATAGGCGGGAGCGGTCCTCCGCTGCTGCTTCTCCACGGCTATCCGCAGACACACGTCGCCTGGCATCGCATTGCTCCCGTTCTGGCGCGCGACCACACCATTGTCGCTACGGATCTGCGGGGATATGGCGACAGCCGCGGGCCGCAGCAGGCCGACGCCTCGGCCTACTCCAAGCGCACGATGGCGCGCGATCAGGTCGCGGTCATGAAGCAATTCGGGTTTGATCGCTTTGCCGTCGTCGGACACGACCGCGGTGCCCGGGTCGGATACCGGTTGGCATTGGATCACCCTGGAGCCGTACGGGCCTTCGTGTCCTTGACCGTCATTCCAACCAGCGAAGTCTGGGCGCGTGCCGGCAGGGATTTTGCGCTCGGCGCCTATCACTGGCTGTTGTTCGCGCAACCCTATGACTTGCCGGAACGGCTGTTGAGCGGAGACCCCGATTTCTTCCTGGACCGGACGTTGCGAAGAATGACCAAGGAGTTTGGTTGCCTGTCGGACGAAGCGCTCTCGGTCTATCGAGAAGCATTCCGGAGACCGGACGTGCGGCATGCAATGATGCAGGACTATCGCGCCGGAGCCACGATCGACCATGAGCACGACCTCGCCGATCGTGCTGCCGGGCGCACTCTCGATTGCCCCGTGCTGGTGCTATGGGAGCAAGGCCGCTTCAGCGAAACGGATTCGCCGCTCCAGATCTGGAGGAACTGGGCCGCCGATGTCGAGGGCTGGGCCATCCCCGGCGGTCATCTCCAGCCGGAAGAACAGCCTGAGGCCGTGCTCGCCGCCGTCAAGCCATTTCTCTCGCGGTACGCAACGGTCTGACGGCAAGGCCACGGGCCGCGTTCATCGCGTGTGAGATCTCAATCCGCCGCCAACGGCGGAACCGGCAGCGCCGTGATCGACTTGATCTTCTCCATCGCAAAGCGCGAGGTGACGTTCTTGAGCGGAACGGCGTGGATCAGCTTCTTGTAGAATACGTCGTAGCTTTGCATGTCCGGGATGACGACGCGCAGCATGTAGTCGACATCGCCGGCCATCCGGTAGAACTCCATGACCTCCGGCATTGCGCTGACCGCCGTGGCAAAACGCTTCAGCCAGGCATCGGAGTGATCGGAGCTTTCCACCGAGACGAACACCGAAAGGCCGAGGCCGATCTTGTTCTGATCGACCAGCGCAACACGCTTCAGGATGATGCCGTCGGCCTCGAGCCGCTGGATCCGTTTCCAGCACGGCGTCGAGGACAAGCCGACCCGGTCGCCGATTTCAGCCACCGAGAGCGCGGCATCCTCCTGAAGCACCGTCAGGATCTTGCGGTCGATGGCATCCAGGCGGCGGCCGGTCTCGGCGAGCTGCAGCGCAGCGTCGGTCATGTCAAAAACCTCAGTGTGATGGAAAGTTGGACGCGTTGTCTGGCGTCAGCCGTGAGGCCCGAACAGGAAGATCTCGTAGAGATCGTCTTGCTTGTCGTCCGGGCCGCCTGTCCGCGGCCGCGGCGAGCGCTGGAACCATCCGCGTGCCTGTTCGATCAAACGAGCGAAGCCTGATTGCAGCGAGATGACGTAGCTCATGTTCACTCCGGACAACGGTGTAGGGCGAGAACTCGGAAAAGCTATCACGTCGGCGATGGCGTTGAACATTGCTACTCACGCGTCGGGATCAGTTTGGTTGAATCATGCTGGCGTCGTTGCGAGCGCGGTTGGAAAATTGCACGCTGCTTGGCAGCTGTGGATGATTTTGATGCTCACCGCCTCGGGGAAGGCATGAAAGGCATAGCCTTGCCGCTAGTCAGCCGTCATTAGCGCGAGCACGTCGGCTTGTTGGAGCCGCGGCACTGAACCCAGGTTCGACGGCCTGCGGCATAATGCCGACGCCGGATAGAGCATGGGCATGCCCATGCCTCCGGATACGAGATACGGCAAGGCGTCGTTGGCTCGTCCATTCAAATGTGCGCCTGTCATGATGCCCAGCGCGAACAGGAACACGATCAGCAGGACCAACGGGAAGATCAAAGCCTCGCGGATGTGGAGCTGATCAGTCACCGCTCGCGCGTCGATCGCGCGCTCGGCGACGGAACGACGGCCCGCCCATTCAAGCGTGAATTCGAACATGCGCTCCGCTCACTTCATGTAGTCAGGCAAGGTGAAACCGTCGTAGAACCGGTCGGCGTGGATCGCGGCCCTGAACGCAGGCGACTTGTAGCCGGCGACGATGTCCTGCGCCCATTCGGCGTTGGCATTCGCCTTCTTCACGGCGAGCACATTGATATAGGGCGTTGTCATCTTCTCGAGCGCGAAGGCGTTGGTCAGCTTCAGCCCGCTGAAGATCGCGAAATTGCCCTGGATGGCGGCGAAGTCGACGTCGTCGAGCGCGCGCGGTGCCTGCGCGGCCTCGAGCGGGACCAGCTTGATGCCGCCGGGATTCTTGACGACATCGAGCTCGGTGACGTCGACGGGCTTGCTGTCGCGAATCTCGATCAGGCCGAGATCGCGCAACACCCAGAGTGCGCGCTGCAGATTGACCGGATCGTTTGGCACGGCGACGCTGGAGCCCGGCTTGATCGGCGAACCCAGCTGGTGCTTCTTCGAATAGAGGCCCATCGGTGGTGTCGGGACGTGGACGATGCCGACGAGATCGGTCTTCTGACGCTCGTTGTAAGACTCGAGGAAGATCGTGTGCTGCATCACATTGGCATCGATCTCGGACTTGAACACCGCGTTATTGGCTTCGAGCCCCGTCGAGAACTCGACATAGCGGATCTTGTAGCCCTTCTTCTTCAGCTCCGGCTCGACGCCGATCTTGAACTCGTCGATGTAGGGACCCGGCACGAAGCCAACCCGCAACTCCGGCTTCGCGGGTTGCTGTGCCGAGACATTTCCGGCAGCGAAGGGGGAGAGAGCCAAAAGGCCGGAGAGGAGAAACAACGCTGTCTTCATTTTCACTTGCTGA
The DNA here is from genome assembly GCF_024199855.1 of Bradyrhizobium sp. CCGB20. Classification (NCBI taxonomy): domain Bacteria; kingdom Pseudomonadati; phylum Pseudomonadota; class Alphaproteobacteria; order Hyphomicrobiales; family Nitrobacteraceae; genus Bradyrhizobium; species Bradyrhizobium sp. CCGB20. The sequence goes on from NZ_JANADN010000001.1 coordinate 3,779,195, forward strand.
GCTTGAGTTCTGAATGGGGGATGCGGTTAGGCGATCGCCTTGACCGCGTTGGAGTAGATGCTGGCCGGGCGCGCAAGGCCGTAGTGCTCGCGCAGCGTCGTGCCGGTATAATCCTGACGGAACAGGCCGCGCTTGCGCAGGATCGGGACCACCTGCTCGGCGAAAATATCGAGGCCGCCGGGCAGCCAGGGCGGCATCACGTTGAAGCCGTCCGCGGCGCCATTTTCGAACCAGGCCTGGATGTTGTCCGCGATCTTTTCGGGCGTGCCGGCGATGACCCAGTGGCCGCGCGCGCCGGCGAGGCGTTGGACGAGCTGGCGGATGGTCGGCTTCTCGCGGTCGACAATATCGACGACGAGCTTGAAGCGGCTGGCTACGCCGCGCGCGCTCGCCGTGTCGATGAGATGGCGGGGAACGGGGCCGTCGAGGTCGTAGCCGGTGAGATCGACGCCGATCATCTGGCGCAGCTGGGTCAGGGAATATTCGGGCTGGATCAGTGCGTTGAATTCCTCTTCCAGTCGGTCGGCCTCGGCTTGCGTGCTGCCGATGAACGGACTGATGCCGGGCAGGATCTTGATCTCGTCGGGGCCACGGTCGAAGGTGCGGGCCTGGCGCTTGATGTCTTCATAAAAGGCCTTGGCCGAGTCCAGCGTCTGGTGTGCGGTGAAGATCGCCTCTGCATAACGGGCGGCAAAGGCGCGGCCGTCGTCGGAGGCGCCGGCCTGCACATAGACCGGCCGGCCCTGCGGCACGCGCGAGATGTTCAGCGGGCCACGGACGCGAAAGTGCTTGCCGACATGGTCGAGCGTATGGATCTTGCTGGTGTCGGCGAAGATGCCGGAGGCTGGGTCGTTGACGAGCGCGTCGTCCTCCCAGCTGTCCCAGAGCCGCGAGATCACATCGAGATACTCGCGGGCGCGCTCGTAGCGTTCATGATGCGGGGGGTGTTCGGGCAGGCCAAAATTCTGCGCGGCCTGCGGCGCGCTGGTGGTCACGATATTCCAGCCGGCGCGGCCCTGGCTCAGATGGTCGAGCGAGGCAAACAGGCGTGCGAGGTTGTAGGGCTCGGTATAGGTGGTTGACGCGGTCGCGATGAGGCCGATGCGCTTCGTGACTGCGGCGATCGCGGCCAGCCATGTGATCGGTTCGAAGCGAAAGCGCTGGGCATAGCGGACGTTGTCGGCGAGGGCCGGCCCGTCGGCAAAGAAGATCGCATCGAATTTGCTGGCCTCGGCCCGCTGCGCCAACTCCTGATAGAAGGTGATGTCGAGGATGCGTTCCGCCGACGATCCCTTGTAACGCCACGCGGCTTCGTGATGGCCGCCGGGGTAGATGAAAAGATTGAGAACAAGCTGCCGTTGGTTGCTCATGGTTCGAATGTCCAGGTGCGATGGCCGGATAGAGACGCGAGCGGCTATGAGACGGAAGGGGTTGTTTGCGGCGCCGGCTTTCGCGCGAAGGCGAAGCGCAGATAGCGCTCTAGGCGCAGGCCCTCCGGGATACGCTTCGCTTCGAGCAGCGCAGCAAAGGCCGCGTCGATCTGTGTCCGTTCTGCCGGTGAGAAGGCGGCAAGGAAATTGCCGAATGCGCTGGCCTCAGACCATTTGAGCACTGAGGTCACGTTCTGGTGGAGATCGACCAGCGAGCGCAGGTCGCTGCGGTAGTCGACGAAGCCAGTCTCGGCGAACAGCGTCTTGAGCTCGTCGTCGGTCGCCCCGAGCACCCGTTGCGACTCGCCGCTTCTCTCGCCGAACCCGGCCCGTTCGATTGCCTGGCGAAGCAGGGTTCGCGACTCGTGAGGTTTGCTCGGATCCTGAACGTTCAGCCCGATCCGGCCGCCCGGCTTGAGGACGCGCTCGATCTCGCGCAGCGCCAGCCGCTTGTCCGCGATCCAGTGGAAAACGCTGTTGAGGTAGACGGCGTCGAATTCCGCGGGTCCAAAGCGCGAAAGGTCCTCGGCGCGGCCGACATCGAAGGTCAGTGTCTCCGAGGCACGCAGGCGCGCGATGGCGATCCGGTTCTCCAGCGGGTCGATGCCGATCACGCGGCCGGTCGGGCCGGCAAGTCCCGCGACGAACTCGGTCAGGCGGCCAGTGCCGGCACCGATATCGAGTACGCGGTCTCCGGACTTCAGGGACAGCGGGCCTATGAGGAATTTGCCGTGGTGAAACTGAAGGATGCTGGCCTGCTCGTAGGTGTGTGCAAGCTCGGGCGAGTCCCGTTCAAGGCTGATGACGCCGGCGGTCGACATCGTTCTGTCCAAAATCTCCTGCAGCCGCCGAGGCGACTTTGATCGAGACGAACTCTATGTTGCCCGGGTGAGAAAAGTCGATGAAATGGATTTGCGTTGTTCGGTGCAACGCGAGCATGAATCTAGCGGCGGGAGCGCATTAAGTAGATGATGTCACAAACCGATCGTCTCAACAGAAAGTAGTCGCTGCGAACGAATGTCGCGTCGCGCTTCTGGGTTGCTCGGCGCTGTCGACGCAAATCGTTCGACGCGCCGTGACGTCATGGTGAGTTCGTTGTTCGAGCCCGCAAACAAAACCAATTCCATTTCATTGACTGAGCGTCGTTGGCTTCTACGATTTGGTCGCATCTGATGCAGACAAATCCGGGTGCAACATGTTTCAATCCGATATCGACGACGCGGCTCGCGAGACCTTGCGATTGATTGGTCCAGATCCGCAGAACTGGGTCCCGGATCGTCACGCGATTGATCACAACGTCGCGGTCATCGGCGGCGGGCAATCCGGAAGCGCTTTTGCCTTCGCATTGCGCCGCGCCGGCATCGGCAAGGTCACGGTGATCGATGCTGCAAGTGACGCGGCCTCGTCCGGCCCGTGGCTGAGCAGCGCGCGCATGCACAAGCTTCGCACGCCTAAAAGCCTGCCGGGACCGGAGCTTGATCTGCCCGGGTTGAGCTTTCAGGCCTGGTATGAGGCGCGCCATGGCGCGGCTGCATACGAGGCGATCGATCGAATTGCTCGTGTGGACTGGGCAGCCTATCTCGACTGGTATCGCAAGACGCTTGGCATCGAGGTGCGCTACCGGACGAGGCTTCTCCGCATCGAACCGGTGCAGGATCACCTGCGGCTTCATCTCGACGTCGGCGGTGAGGCGAGAACCGAAACCGCCCGTAAGATCATCCTGGCCAGCGGTTTTCCGAGCAACGGCGGTCCGTCCATTCCCGAGGTGCTCTCGCGCCATCTGCCCAAGGAGCTCTATGCACATACCCTGGAGGCGATCGATTTCGGCAAGCTGCGCGACAAGTCGGTAGCGGTGCTGGGCAGCGCGGCGTCCGCGTTCGACGCTGCGGCGGTTGCACTCGAAGGCGGGGCGAGGGAGGTGCATCTGTTCGCGCGCCGCGACAGGATTGCGTCGGAGCCCGTGATCAGGACGCGTGGATATCCTGGTGCATACGACAATTACGGGGCGCTGCCGGATGCGCTGCGCTGGCATCAGGCCATTCGTTTCCGCCGCGCCGGGTCGACGCCGCCGCCCGACGCGATCGCACGCGTGGTCAAATCCCCGAACTTCCACCTGCATCTGGCGGCGCCGTGGACCTCAGCCAGGCCGTTCGGGCGGCGGCTGCTTGCGACCACGTCGCAGGGCGATATCGCATTCGATTTCGTCATCGCCGGTACGGGCTACCAGGTCGATCTCGCCAGACGGCCGGAGCTCGTCGCCTTTTCCCACGAGATCCTGCTATGGCGTGACCGCTTCTCGCCGGCAGCGGGCGAGCAGGACGATTTCCTCGGTGCGCACCCTTATCTTGGCGCGGGGCACGAATTCCTGGAGAAGGAGCCGGGCCGTGCACCTTACTTGCGGAACATTCACGTGTTCAACCCGGCGGCCTTCGTCAGCTTCGGCCTGCCGATCGGAGACGTGCCGAGCTTCAAGCGCGATATTCCAGGCGTCGTTGCGCGGATCAGCCGCGATCTATTCCTCGACGACCTTCCCGCGCATGAGGGGCGGATCAACGGGCCCATCGCCGACGATTTCGAGCCGTCGCTCTATGCGTCGGCCGTCTGGCGGTCGCCGAACATCGTCGCGGCGGAATAGAGGAGAGCGCAAGTCGCAACTGGACAAGCCATGACCATGGTGCGTCTGTTTTCTACTTGCTTCGAACTTTGGAAGCTATTTCCGAAGTCGTTGAGTTAGCATCGTGTGACTGAACAAGAGCTGCATGGATGCAGCTCTCACGGAAAGGTCCCGCCAGACGGGATTGCCGCCAGAGCAGACGGCAGTCCTGCAAGAGGATCGATCGCAACATCACTGTCATTCACTCCGCCGTCGCAGCAGCGATCGGCGAACGGCGGAGCCTTGTCCAAATGGATCGCGGTCTCGGGGAAGATGACATGACTGACGGAATCACCATCGACAACGTCATTCCGCGTGCGGATATCGTCAAGCGGTCCGCCCGTATCGGCGCGGAGATCAGGAACATCAAGCTCTCGGGCGATCTTCCGGATCGGACGATTGCAGCGATCAATCAGGTGCTGCTTGAACACAAGGTGATCTTCTTCCGCGACCAGGGTCATCTGGACGACGCCGAGCAGGAGCGGTTTGCCGTCCGGCTCGGCAAGCTGGTGCCGCATCCGACGGTCGGCGCAACCAAGGGAACGGCGTCGATCCTCGAACTTGATTCCGGGCGAGGCGGCGGCCGCGCGGACCAGTGGCACACCGACGTCACCTTCGTCGATGCCTATCCCAAGATTTCCGTCCTGCGCGGGGTCGTAATCCCTGAGTTCGGCGGCGACACGATCTGGTCGAATACGGCCGCGGCCTATCTCGACCTGCCGGCTCCGCTGCGCAAGCTCGCGGATGAACTCTGGGCCGTGCACAGCAATGCCTACGACTACGCCGTGAAGACGCGGGCGAGCAAAGCCGACAGGAAGCACTTCGAGGAGGTCTTCACCGGGACGATCTATGAGACCGAGCACCCGGTCGTTCGCGTCCACCCCGAAACCGGCGAGCGGACGCTGGTGCTCGGCAACTTCGTCCAGCGCTTCGTCGGCCTGCCGAAATATGACGGCCAGAAGCTGTTCGACCTGTTCCAGTCGCACATCACCGCGCCGGAGAACACCGTGCGGTGGAGCTGGAGACAGGGGGACGTCGTGATCTGGGACAATCGTGCGACCCAGCACTACGCCGTTAATGATTATGGCGATCAGCATCGCGTCGTGCGCCGCGCGACCATCGATGGCGAGGTGCCTGTTAGCATCGACGGCCGCCAGAGCGTGACCCGCATCAAGTCGGCCAAGCCGCAAGCCAAGGCCGCCTGAGGCGGGTAAGGAGTGAACACGATGAGAATTGCTATCTCCACACTACGCCGCCTGGTTGCCGGTTTGCGTGCAAGAGGCCGTCAACTCGGCCTTACCGCTCTTGGCCTGATCGGTCTCGTCGGAAGTGCCATGGCCGAGCCGCAGCTCGAGAAGACCGAGATCCGCTACCAGGGCTGGGCCGGCCAGGTCACATTCATCGAGCTCGCCGACGACCTCGGCTATCTGGCTCCGCTCAAGCTCAAATGGATCGGCAACACCATCAGCGGTCCGCAGGACATCCAGACCGTCGTCACCGGCGATATCGACATCGGCGGCGCTTTTTACGGTGCGATCATCAAGCTGATCGCCGCCAAGGCGCCGATCAAGGCGGTGGTCGGGTACTACGGTTCGGACGACAACACCTACAACGGCTACTATGTGAAGGAGGACAGCCCGATCAAATCCGCGCGGGATCTGATCGGCAAGAAGGTCGCCGTCAACACGCTGGGTGCGCATCTCGAATTCGTGCTGCGCGAATATCTGGCCCGCAACGGCCTGACGCCGGCGGAAGCAAAACAGGTGACGCTGGTCGCGATCCCACCGGTCACGGGCGAGCAGGCGTTGCGGCAGGGACAGGTTGAGGTCAGCACGCTCAACGGCGTGCTGCGCGACAAGGCGCTGGAACGCGGCGGCATCCGGAGGCTGTTTGCGGATACCGACATCTTCGGCAACTTCACTGGCGGCTCCTATGTGCTGCGGGACAAGTTCATCAAGGACAACCCGAACACTTCGCGCAAGCTGATCGAAGGCATCTCCCGTGCCATCGCCTGGGCGCAGACCACGCCGCCGGAAGAGGTTCGGGCCCGCTTTGAGCGCGTCATCGCCGAGCGCAAGCGCAACGAGGACGCAACGCCCATCAAATACTGGAAGAGCACGGGTGTCGCGACCAAGGGCGGCGTGATCGGCGATGCCGAACTCCAGGTCTGGGTCGACTGGCTGGTGAAGGATGGTCTCCTGAAGCAGGACCAGCTCAAACCGTCCGATCTCTACACCAACGCGTTCAACTACTTCCGCCCCGGCAAGACCGCGGAGGCCAAATGACCACGGCCAAGATCCGCTTTGAGCATGTGCGGAAGGAATTCCTGGTCCGCGGTAAGGATGGCGGGCCGACGGAGCGCTTTACCGCGCTGGAAGATATCGAGCTGGACGTTCGTGCCGGCGAATTCCTGGCGTTGGTCGGGCCGAGTGGATGCGGCAAGTCGACCCTGCTGGACCTGCTCGGCGGGCTGACGACGCCGAGCAGCGGGCGCATCCTCCTCGACGGCAAGCCCATCGAGGGGCCGGCGCGCGACCGCGGCATCGTGTTCCAGCAATATGCGCTGTTTCCCTGGCGCACGGCCGCGCAGAACGTCGAGTTCGGGCTCGACATTGCCGGCCTGAAAGCCAGGGAGCGGCGGGAGAGGGCACTGCATTACCTCGACTTGGTCGGACTGTCCGGCTTCGCCAACCGCTATCCGCACGAGCTCTCCGGCGGCATGAAGCAGCGCGTCGCGATCGCCCGCAGCCTTGCTTATGACCCCGAGGTTCTGCTGATGGACGAGCCGTTCGCGGCCCTCGATGCGCAGACGCGCGAGACACTGCAGGGCGAGTTGCTGCGAATCTGGCGCAGCACCGGAAAGACCATCCTGTTCATCACGCACGGCATCGACGAGGCCGTCGTCCTCGGCCAGCGCGTTGCCGTCATGACCTCGCGTCCTGGCCGTATCAAGCAGGTCGTCGATATCCCCGACGAGCTGCACAGCGAGACCGAAGACGTCCGCTCGCTGCCCCGGTTCGGGCAGGTCAGGCACGAGGTCTGGTCCTTGCTGCGCGACGAGGTGCTGAAGGCGCAAGGGTCGCAAGCGCAAGGATCGCAGGTGCGCGCTCCGGACGGCGAGCGCGGCGCAAAGGCGAAGGAGCTGGCCCATGTCTAATCTGGAGATCCTGACGCTGCTGGAGTTGGCCGAGGGGAGCCCGAAAGACCGCGCCAGGCAACGCGCCGGCGCGCTGGCCGCAGCCACGGGCGGCGTCGCGCGATGGTTCGGCGCCATCGGGCAGAGATCCCTGCTGCTGCTCTTGTTTCTCGCCCTCTGGGAGACGGCGCCGCGACTCGGCCTGATCGACCAGACGTTCCTGCCGCCGTTCTCCGAGGTGATCGCCGCGGGCTGGCAGCTCGCGCAGAGCGGAGAGCTCTATGACGACGTCGGCGCCAGCCTGCTACGCGCGCTCAGTGGCTTCCTGATCGCCATCGCCCTGTTCGTGCCGCTGGGTGTGCTGACGGGATGGTATGCCCGGCTCGGCGATCTCCTCAACCAGATCATCGAAATCGCGCGCAACACGGCACCGCTTGCGTTGCTGCCGGTCTTCATCCTGCTGCTGGGAATCGGTGAGCTCTCGAAGGTCTCGATGGTGATCTATAGCTGCGCCTGGCCGCTGCTGCTCAATACCATCGCGGCCGTCCGCCAGGTCGATCCGCTGCTGGTCAAGTCGGCACGGACGATGGGCGCGACGCCAAGCCAGCTGTTCCGGAAAGTGATCCTGCCGGCGTCGCTGCCGACGATCTTCGTCGGCATTCGGCTCGCGAGCGCATCCGCGATGCTGGTGCTGGTGGCCTCCGAAATGGTCGGCGCGAAATCCGGCCTCGGCTATCTCATCATCAACAGCCAGTACAGCTTTCTGATCCCGCAGATGTATTTCGGCATCCTCGGCATCACCGTGATTGGCCTTGTCTTCAACGCGATCCTCGAGGCGCTGGAACGCCGCCTGACGCGCTGGAAGGCGCCGGCTGTCTAGCTCTGCTTGTTGCGGGCCGTAGCCTGGGTGACCATGCTGTTCGGCGGCACGTCCTGGGTCACCCAGACGTTGCCGCCGATGGTCGAGCCCCGGCCGATCGTGACCCGGCCGAGAATGGTGGCGCCGGCATAGATTACGACATCGTCCTCGACGATCGGATGCCGCGCGTCGCCCTTGATCAGATGGCCGTCGTCATCGGTCGGAAAGTGCCGGGCGCCGAGCGTCACGGCCTGGTAGATTCGGACATTGTCACCGATGATGGCGGTCTCGCCGATGACGACGCCCGTGCCATGATCGATGAAGAAGCCGGAGCCGATGCTGGCGCCGGGATGAATGTCAATGCCGGTCCTTGTGTGCGCGATCTCCGCGACCAGGCGAGCAATCAGGCGCGCGCCGAACTGATGGAGAATGTGGGCGAGGCGATGATGGATGATCGCGGTCATGCCGGGATAGCCGATCAGAATCTCCGGAAAGTTCCTGGCGGCGGGGTCGCCAACGAAGGCGGCGCGGAGGTCGCTGATGATCAGCCCGCGGACATCGGCAAGCTGCGAGGCGAATCGGCGCGTCAGCTCGATCGCGTCCTGACGCTCGAAGCCGGGTACGAGCTCGTCCCCGATGAACAGCGCAGCGCGGTGAACCTGGTCGCAGAGGCCGTCGAGTGCGATGCTCAGGCGGTTGCCGACGAAATAGTCGATATTCTCGCCGTCGAGATCGAACTGGCCGTAGTGGCGGGGGAACAGTGCTTCAGTGAAGCCGTCCAAGATCGACTGGAGCGCCTCGCGCGACGGCGCGCGGCGGGCCTCGCCATCCCGGCGAATGCTGTGGGTCTCCTCGCGGGAGACACGGAGTGCCGCGACGAGTTGCTCGAGCTGCCAGCGCTTCTGGGCCGGGCTATCGGGGCCGCGATCGTCGGATGGTTTGCGTGATAATTCGTGCTTCATCCCATCTCATCTGACATGTGCCAGGGGAATGCTGATCTCGGCGAGAAGATCGAGGTCGAAATCGTGGTTGATCTCGATGTACTGGCCGTTCCAGTACACCAGCCCGGAGAGGTGGGGCGACAGCTCGAAGCTCAAGAGACTGCCGACGATGATTCCATGCGAATAGCGCTCGATGATCTCCTCGACCCGGCATTCGACGGTCGCCAGCGAGTTTCCAAGGAGTGGCACGCCCGAGGTTCCGGCAGACCAGGCAATGCCCTCGAAGCGCTGCGAGCCCTTGAGGCGGGCGTTGCTGAAGCGGTCTGCCAGATCCTGCTGGTCAGAGCCGAGGATGTTCACGCCGAACGTACCGAAGCGCTCGATCAATGCGAAGGATGACGCCTGGCGATTGACGCTGACCAACACACGCGGCGGGCTTGCGCTTAAGGAGGTGAGCGACGTGACCGTCATGCCCGTGATGTCGTCGTCACGCCCGGCAGTGATGATGCTGACGCCGCCGGCGAGGCGGCGCATGACCCCGCGGAACTGACGCTCGATCTCATTGCTGTCAGTGACAAGATGGATATCGGATCTTCCCATATCCGTTTCTCCCTGGGGCGGACCCTCGCGCGCCGGCATGGCTTAAAAGAAGCCCTTTGCCGGCAACGGCGTGCCATTGATCTCGTGCTCACCGATCGAACGCGCCTTGTAGGTGGTCGGATTGTGCGAGGAGAGCGTTCGCGCATTGCGCCAGTGACGGTCGAAATTGGTGACTTTCTTGGTCGCCGAGGCGCCGCCGACGTCGAACAGCAGGCTGCCGCCGCGGATCGCGAAATCATCGGCAATGATCTTGGCCTTGGCCGACAGCAGCGCGGCGGTGTGGGCCGCCTCCGTGGCGTTCGACGCGCCGGCGTCAAACGCGTCGGTCGCGACATCCAGCGCTTCGGCGGCGGCAAGCACGACCGTCTCGGCCGCAAAAGCGCCGCTGGCGATCTGGCCCACCGTCTGCTGCAGAAGCGGATCATCGGTCGGGATTTCGGTCGGGGCATAGTAGAACGTGCGCTTGCGCGAACGCACGAGCGCGGTGGCGTCCCGCAAGGTCGCGCGCGCAATCCCCGCGACGATCGCGGTCAGGAAGAGTTGGGCAAACGTGTTGGAATAGGGAACGCCGTAGCCGCCGTCGCGCGTGTCGAACACGACTTCCTGCCGCTTGATCCTGACGTTGCGGAAGTGGGTCGTTCCGGTGGCTGTGAGCCTCTGGCCGAGACCGTCCCAATCGTCGACCAGCTCGATGCCCTCGCGCTTGATCGGAACGATCGTCGCGCTGGTCGCTCCCGAAGGATCGGCCGCGCGGACCAGGACGAAATCGGAGTAGAGAGTGCCGGTGCTGTAGTATTTGGTGCCGTTCAGCAGGAAATCGCCGCTCCCGTCAGGCGTAAACGTCGTGCCGGGCGTCACATTGCCGACGCGCGGGCTTTCGAGCTCGGTCGTCGCAAGCCCAATGATCGCGCCCTCGGCGACGGCCTTCTGCCACTCGCGGCTCTGATCGTCCTTGGGGGTCCGCACCAGCCGCTCAACCACGCTGAAATGGTTGCGCAGGATATGGGCCACGTTCGCATCGGCCTCGCCGAGGCGGATGACGAAAGCGAAAAGATCGCGGATCGTGCTGCCGGCACCGCCAGCGGCGATGGGCAGCCGCAAGGCACCGAGGCGGCCGCGACGAATGAGGTCGATGACATCGAAGGGCAGCACACGGTCGCGCTCGCGCGCGCTCGCGCCATCGGCGATCTGGTTGAGCAGCGCCTCCAGTTCCGGCGAGCCTGTCTTGAGTGGCTCGGATGTCGTCAAGGACGGGGCAGAAACGGTCTTGTTCATGATTGGCCTGTTGGTCACGTTCTCAGAGCTGGGCGAGATGGTCGGTCACCTTGACCGGCTCGGGCAAAACCTTGCGGGCGACGAGCCAGTCGGCGGCCTTTTGCAGCTCGCTGATGAACCGTTCGTCGTTGACGGCGAAGTAGCGGTACTGGCGCTTGAGCGCGATGAACTGGTCGCGGACCTCGTCGCTGTACTTGCCGGCCTTTTGGGCGATGTACTCGGCGTCCTTGCCGTTCTCCGAGATCCACTTCCCTTCAGCACGGAACGCATCGTTCACGGCGCGCACCAGCGCGGGATTGTCGGTCGCGAATTTCCGGGTGGTGAGGTAGGACGTATAATCGATCTGGAAGTCGAGATCGCGGCCTTCCAGGAAAATGTCATGCGCCTTGTATTCGAGGCGAGCGATATCGACGCCGGGGCTCCACATCGACCAGGCATCGACCTTGCCGGAGGCGAGCGCCGGCGCCGCGTCGGGGGGATTGAGATAGACGAACTTGACCGCAGAGCGGTCGACCTTGTGCTTCTCGAGCGCGGCCACCAGCAGGAATTCGCCGAGCCCGGAGCGGTTGACCGCGACCGATTTGCCGACGAGGTCTTCCACCTTGTCGATGCCGGAACCGTCCTTGGCGATGATGGCTGTGGTGCGGGGCTCGTAGACTACGAACTGGGTGAACACCAAGGGTGAGCCGGCAATGATCGCCGCCAGTGCCGGCGTGGTGCTGCCGCCGAAGCTGAAATCGGCGCTGCCGCCGGTCACTGCCTGCAGGGTCGGCGCATGGTTCGGGAAAGGCCCGAGCCATTCGACCTTGATACCGTCCTTGGCCAGGACCTTTTCGAATTCACCACGTTCCTTGGCGATCAAATTGAGGCCGCTGAGTCCCCAGGTCAGGCGCACCGTGTCCGTGGTGCGGCCTGTCGCGGCCTCGGCAAAACCGCCGATGTTCAGGCCGGCGAGGGCACCGACGCCGAAGGCTGCAGTGCCGAGAAAGTTGCGCCGGGACGGCTTGGCGATGGGAGAGTCAGACATACGGGCCTTCCAGTGAATTAGTGGAGGATTGAGACTTCACGCCGAGCTCGCCAAGGAGTTCGCTGCGCGAGATGGGTGTCGATCCGTTACGAACGGCGCGGTGCTCGTAAGCGATGGCGCCGTCCCGCATCACCAGGATGCGGTCGGCCAGAGCGATGGCTTCGTCGACGTCGTGGGTGACGAGCAGAACGCCTGGTTGATGATTGGCGACCAACTCGCGGACGAGCTCATGCATGCGGATGCGGGTAAGTGCATCGAGTGCAGCAAAGGGCTCGTCGAGGAGCAGCAGTTCGGGCTGCTGGACCAGCGCGCGGGCAAGTGCGACGCGCTGGGCCTGTCCGCCGGAGAGGTTGCGGGGCCAGTCGTCGAGACGGTCGCCGAGGCCGACCTCGGTCAAGGCCTCGGCGGCGCGCTGGCGCGCGTTGGGCACCTGCAGGCCAAGCGAAACATTGCGCCAGAGGCTGTCCCAGGGCAAAAGCCGGTGCTCCTGGAACACCACGGCCGGCCGCCGCGGCGCCACGATACGACCGGCCTGAACGGAATCGAGACCTGCGAGCGCGCGCAGCAAGGTGGTCTTGCCACAACCGCTCTCGCCCAGCAGGGCAACGAACTCGCCCCGTTCGATGCGCAGGTTCAGCCGTTCGATGACGACGCGATTGCCATAGCTGCGCACGAGATTGCTGACGACGACAGCCGGTCCGGCCTCGAACGAGGCCGCCGACAAGGGAGCAACATGCGCGTTCATCGTGCCGCTCCGTAATTCGGATGCCAGGCGAGCATGCGCCGTTCAAGGAAGCGCGCGATGCCGTCCGCCGCGACGCCGATCAGCGCATAGATCACGATTGTGAGCACGATCACGTCGGTGCGCAGGAATTCACGCGCGTCCATGGCGAGGAAGCCGATGCCGGACTGTGCCCCAATGGTTTCAGCCACGACCAGCGCGAGCCACGCCGTCGCCAGCGCATAGCGGACCCCGGTCAGAATCGACGGCAACGCCCCGGGCAGGATAATCCGGCGGATCAGCTGAACGGAGCTCAGGCCCTGAACGCGGCCGAGCTCGAGCAGCTTGGGGTCCACCTGTCGAATGCCGAGCACGGTATTGATGTAGATCGGAAAGGTGACGCCAAGTGCGACAAGGAAGATCTTTTGCGTTTCGCCGACGCCGAGCCAGACGATGACAAGGGGCAGGACCGCCAGAAATGGAATGGCCCTGATCATCTGGACGCTGCGGTCGATCGCTGCCTCAGCGATCCTGGAGAATCCGACGAGAATGCCGAGCGTTGCGCCGACCGCCGTGCCGATCACGAATCCCGACGCCGCTCGCAGCAGACTGACGCCGAGATCGTTCAGCAGCGTTCCCGTGGTTGCGAGCTTGAATGCGGTTCGGATAACCTTGCTCGGAGCGGGAAGCACGTGTGGCGAGAGAAATCCTGTCTGCGCCAGCCACTCCCAGACGACGACCAGTACCACCGGCGCGAGCCACGACAGAAGCTGAAGGCCACGCGCGCCGAGCTTGCCTCTCGCCGAAGCCGGAGCGCGCATCTTCTCGTGGATTCGCGACGACGGTCCGCCCTCCGCGCCAATCGCAGTGCGGTCGATGTCGCTCAGTTCGATATTGCTCAAGACGCGAGACCTCGTTTCACGCACTGCATTCAATGCAAGCCGTGTGACGCCAGTGACTTGTTGTCCCGATAAAATGTCCCACGAAATCGGGTCGACAGAAATAGAGCGGTATTTCAATTGTCGTCCGCTCCGGAGTGATCCGCTGTCGTCGCGGCGCCGATGCGCGACAAAGAAAATCTTTTGCTGTCCGTCTGCTTGATCTTGCGCCGGGCATTGGCGAGAACGCGCGAGGTGAAGATATTCACGGGAGAGTACGATGACGACCGCACCGCTTCGCTTCGGCATCTGGGCGCTGGTCCATGGGCCGCGTGCGGCACATCAGGATCCGGAGGAGCCGTATGATGCCTCCTGGGAGCGCAATCGCGATCTGATTCTTGCGGCCGAGGAACTCGGCTACGACTCGACATTAATCGCGCAGCACACGATCAATCCGCACCAGGAGGATCTCGACCAGCTCGAAGCGTGGAGCGCGGCGGCAGCGGTTGCGGCGCTGACCAAGCGGATCGAGATCATCGCGGCGATCAAGCCGTACCTCTATCATCCTGTCGTGCTGGCCAAGCTGGCGCTCGGGATCGAGAACATCAGCCGCGGTCGCTTTGCGATCAATCTGGTCAATGCCTGGAACCGGCCCGAGCTGGAGAAGGCCGGGATTGGCTTTCCCGAGCACGATGCGCGCTATGCCTATGGCAAGGAGTGGATCTCCGTCGTGTCCCGCCTGATGGAGGGGGAGCGTCTCGATTTCAGCGGCGATCACTTCAACGTCTCCGACTACGCGCTGCGCCCGACGAGCCTCTATCGCAAGCGCCCCCTCATCTATGTCGGCGGCGAATCCGAGCCGGCGCGCGATCTGGTCGCGGGCCATGGCGACGTCTGGTTCATCAACGGCCAGCCGCTCGACGACGTCGCCGGCTTGATTGCGGATGTCGCGGCCCGCCCGCGCGGTTCGGCGCCGCCATTGCGCTTCGGCCTATCCGCCTTTGTCGTCGCGCGGGAGACCCGGGAAGAGGCGCAGGCCGCTCATGAGCGGCTGCTTAGCCTTGCCGCAAAGGATGCGCCGATGAAGGCGATCCAGAAGCAGAATACGGACCCGAAGGTTGTGATGATGCAGACCATGCAGAAGACGCCGCGGGTCGGCAGCAATGGCGGCACCGCCGCCGGGCTGGTCGGCAGCTACGACGAGGTCGCGGCGCGCATCGAGGCGTTCCATACGGCGGGCATCGAACTCTTCATGCTGCAATTCCAACCTTTCGAAGCCGAGATGAGGCGCTTCGCGGAAGAGATCATCCCCCGCGTTCGGGCGAGACAGTCGGACGGGCCGTCCGGGAGGATCGCCCGGTCTCTGGCGTAACTCAGGCCGAAGCGACTTCCGGCGCTCGCTTAGCAAAGCGGCTCGGCGGTCGCGGCAGACCAAAATGGTCACGCAATGTCGTGCCGGTGTAGTTGGTCCGGAACAGGCCGCGCTTCTGCAGGATCGGTACGACGGTGTCGACGAAGGTCTCCAGCCCCGTCGGCAGAACATCCGGCATCAGGTTGAATCCGTCCGCGGCGCCAGCCTTGAACCAGGCCTCGATATCGTCTGCGATCTGTTCTGGCGTGCCGACGATGATGCGATGACCGACGCCGCCGCCGAGGGCGCGGATCAATTGGCGGACGGTGAGGTTGTCGCGGCGGGCGATGTTCACGGTGCCCTGGAACATGGTGTGGTTGGCGTTGGCGGGAAGCGGCAACGGATCGGGAAGCGGCTTGTCGAGCTCGAGCAGCGAAGGGTCGATCTGTAGCGTGCCGGCAAGACGCGCCAGGCTGTATTCGATCGGGACCAGCTCCCAGAGTTCATCCTGCCGCCGCTTCGCTTCGGCCTCGGTGCCGCCGATGACCGTGGCCAATCCGGGCAGTGTGACGATGGAATCGCCGGAACGCCCGTAAGCCGCCGCACGCGTGCGCAGATCGCGCGCATAGGCAACACCTTCCTCGATCGACTGCGCCAGCGTGAACACGGCTTCAGCGTAGGCCGCTGCGAAGTCGCGGCCGTCGCTTGAGCCGCCCGCCTGCACCGTGACTGGCCGCCCCTGCGGCGAGCGCGGCACGTTCAGCGGCCCCGCCACCGAATAATACGGGCCACGATGCGCGATCGGATGCACTTTCGACGTATCGACGAACCGCGCGCTCGCCTTGTCGCCGACGAAGGCGTCGTCCTCCCAGCTGTCGAACAGCGCGTGGACGATTTCCGTGAATTCCTTGGCGCGCTCGTAGCGGGCCTTGTGCTCCACTGCACGCGTGAGGCCGAAATTGCGGCTTGAAGCGGCATCTGCGGTGGTGACCGCGTTCCATCCCGAACGGCCGCCACTGGCATGGTCTAGCGTCACGAAGCGGCGCGCGATGTTGTAGGGCTCGTTGTAGGTCGTGGACACGGTGCCGATCAGGCCGACGTGCGTTGTCGCGGCTGCAACCGTCGCCAGAATGATGGTCGGCTCCAGCGAGGTGAACGACCGGTAGTCGATGCGATCGTTCACGGCCGGGGAATCCGCGAGAAAGATCGCGTCGAGCTTGCCGCGCTCCGCTATCTGCGCCACGCGCACGTAATGGCCGAGATCGAAGAAGGCGCGCGGATCGCTGTCCGGCAGGCGCCAGGCCGACGGATAGACGCCGGAGTGAAGCAGGTTGACGTTCAGGTGCAGTTGACGTGGCGGCATTTGAATTCCAGAGGTCAGCGCGTTGTCCGATCATGGTACGCAGCAAGGCGAGCAACCTGATCAGGAACCCTTCGGCGACCAGATCTTGATGACCGTGGTGTCGATCTTCACGGGGATCAGGCCTTCGGCGTGGAATGCATCGGCAATGCGCTGCTGCTCGGACAGGCCCGGACCGGTGACCGCGCCCACTTGATAGGAGCGGTGGCTGTTGGCTTCCTCGACGGTTGCCGCGTCGATACCCCAGAGCCCGGCGAGCAATGTGGCAGCTTCCTTCGGCTGCGCCTTCACCCATTTTCCGGTCGCGGAGAGCTTCGCAAAGATCACGTTGAGCACCTCGGCATGCTTGTTCGCATAAGCGGCGGAGGCGAGGTAATAGCGCTTGTAGCTCGCAAGGCCATTGCTACCATCGGACAGGATCTTGCCTTTGGTCTGGTGCAGGGCGCTGGTCAGGAACGGATCCCACGCGACCCATGCATCCACATTGTTGCTGACGAAGGCCGCGCGGCCGTCCGCCGGCGTCAGATAAGCGGGTGTAATGTCCTTGAAGCTGAGCCCGGATTTCGCCAGTGCTGCGAGCAGCAGATAGTGGCTGCCCGCGCCCTTGGTCACGGCCACCTTCTTGCCTTTGAGTTCAGCGACGGTCTTGATGGCCGAAGATTCCGGAATCACGATCGCCTGTGCCGCCGGCGAGGCGGCTTCCTCCGCGATATAGGCGAGCTTGGCGCCGGCCGCCTGCGCGAAGATCGGCACCGTGTCGGCGACGTCGGCGCCGAAATCGATGCTCCCGATATTGATGGCCTCCAGCAACGGCAAGCCGCTGGTGAATTCGTGCCATGAGACCGTGATGCCGAGTGGCTTCAACGCCTTCTCGAGCTCACCGTTCGTTTTCAGGATCGCCGTCAGCGTCGAGGACTTTTGATAGCCGATGCGGATCTCCTCGGACATCGCAGGCCGAACGGCCGCCATGACAAAGAGGCCGAGCGTGGCCGCGGCGAGGATCCGCAGGCGGGACGTGAGATGAGACATGAAGAATTGTCCTGAAGCTGAGCCGCTTTCGGCGGCGCGTTGTCACAGCAGCAAGTCCGCAATGTGCCTGTAAACGAGCTCGCCTTGCAATTTCAAGGTATGGTTCGGCAGGGAACGAACATTCTCCGGCGGGTTTCAATGCGAGAACGGGATTTCCCCTGCGGTAAAGCGCACCGGCAAGCAGCGCTATTCGGCGGCGTCGGAATGAAACGAACTCTTTGACGGCAACCGCCGAAAACCCGCGCCGGGATGCGTCGTGTGCAGCCGCGGGCCACGTCCCGGAAACAGCTTTTCGCGCAGCGTGCCCTCGCGGTAGGCGGTCTTGTAGACGCCGCGCGATTGCAGCTCCGGCACCACGAGATCGACGAAGGCATTCAGCGATTCCGGAGCGACCAGGCGGAACAGGTTGAAGCCGTCGACGTCGGTCTCGTCAGCCCAGGCGATCAGCTCGTCGGCGACGTCCTGCGGCGAGCCGACCACGAAGGGCGACCGCGCGCCGGCACGGCTCAATCGGGCGAGATCGCCGACATTGACCGGCCGGTCGCTGCGTATTGTGAAATTCTCGACCATCGACTGGATGGCGTTGCTCTCGACATATTCGATCGGCTGGTCAGGCCGATAGGTCGAGAAGTCGATGCCGGTCCAGCCCGACAACAAGGCGAGCTGGCCGGTCTGGTCGACATGCCGCGCATAGTCCTCGAGCAGATCGTTCGCCTCGGCCCGTGTCGGCGCCACGATCACGGTCGCGCCGGCGAACAGGCGGATGTCGTAGGGATCGCGACCAAAGGCCTTGGCGGCCTCCCGTATCTCGCGGACGGCGCGGGCCAGGATCGGCTTGGTCTGGCCGTTGAGAAAGATCGCTTCCGAATGCTGGGCAGCGAAGGCACGGCCGCGTTTCGAGGTGCCAGCCTGATACAGTAGCGGCGTCCGCTGCGGCGAGGGCTCGGCCAGATGGATGCCGTCGACCTTGAAATAGGGACCGTCATGCACCACCCGATGAAGCTTTGCAGGATCGGTAAAGATGCCGCTGCCGCGATCGCGGCGGACGGCGTCGTCCTCCCAGCTTCCCTCCCATAGCTTGTAGGCCGCGGTGAGAAAGTCCTCGGCCGCATCATAACGATCGTCATGCGCGCGGCCGGCCGGAAGGCCCATGCCGCGTGCACCGCTGTCGAGGTAGCCGGTGACGATGTTCCAGCCGATTCTGCCCTTGGTGAGATGGTCGAGTGTCGAGAACGTGCGTGCGAGCTGGTAGGGATGCTCGAAAGTCAGGTTCGACGTGATGCCGAAGCCGAGATGCTCCGTGACGAGCGCCATGGCGGACACAAGTAGCGTCGGGTCCGCGTTGGGAAGCTGGACCGCATGCCGCGCGGCAGCCTCGGCATTTCCGCCATAGACGTCGTACACGCCGAACACGTCCGCGAGAAAAATGCCGTCGAGCAATCCGCGCTCCGCAGTCCTGGCGTAGCCGGTCCAATAGTCGAGCGTGTTGTAGTCGATCGAGGCATCACGCGGATGCGACCACAGGCCCGCCCAATTGTGGCTGGGCGCGGTCATGTTGAAGGCGTTGAAGCGCAGGTCGCGCGGTCGCGTCATGGTCTGATCCGATCGTCAATTGCGAAGCACGTCCACCCCGCTCGGCATTTTCTAACATTTTTGCATGGGCGAGTTTGTTTCCAATTCGGCGAACGCGCGGAAACAAACGCGTTGCGAGGCCACGATGATGCAGTACGCGCATCGCTATTTTCCTGAAGCGCTCGACAGCCGCAGAATCCGACCGCATCATTTTCGCCGACAAGCACCGCTTGCCGCGCAAGGTGCGCGCTCTCGAGACAGACAAGGGAATTGCAGATGGCGTTGGAGACCCGGAACTTCGAGACGCTCGCGTTGCATGGTGGTTCGTATCGTACCGACCCCGCTACGGGTGCGGTGGCGGTTCCGATCTATCAGACCACGTCGTTCCAGTTCGAAAACACCGACCACGCCTCGCGCCTGTTCGCGCTCGAACAACTCGGGCCGATCTACACCCGCATCGGCAATCCGACCCAGCAGGCATTTGAGGACAGGCTTGCTGCACTCGAAGGTGGCGCCGCCGCCCTCGCGGTTGCCTCCGGACAGACGGCGTCGGCATTCGCGATCTTCAATATCGCGCAGGCCGGCGACAATATCGTGTCGTCGACGGACCTTTATGGCGGCACGTGGACGCTGCTCTCGCAAACCCTGAAGCAGTTCGGCATCGAGGTCCGTTTCGTCGATCCCGTCGATCCCGAAAATTTCCGCCGTGCCACCGACGCGAAGACGCGAGCCTATTTCGGCGAGACACTGCCGAATCCCAAGCTCAATGTATTCCCCATCAAGGAAGTTGCCGACATCGGCCGCTCGCTTGGCGTGCCGCTGATCCTCGACAACACGGCTTCGCCGCTGATCGCGCGGCCGTTCGAGCATGGCGCTGCGGTGGTGGTCTATTCGACCACGAAGTATATCGGCGGCCATGGCACTGCGATCGGCGGCGCCATCGTCGACGGCGGCAATTTCGACTGGGCCGCACATGCGGATCGCTTCCCGCTGCTGAACAAGCCCGATGAGGCCTATCACGGTGCGATCTGGACCGAGGCCGCGAAGCCGCTCGGCCCGATTGCCTACATTCTGCGCGCCCGCGTCAAGCTGCTGCGCGACCTTGGCGCATCGATCGCGCCGCAGAATGCCTTCCAGTTCATCCAGGGCCTCGAGACCCTGCCGCTGCGCATCCGCCAGCACAACGAGAATGCGGGGAAGGTCGCGAATTTCCTCGCCAAGCATCCGTCGGTGTCGAACGTGATCTTCCCCGGCCTGCAGACCGGAGAGAACCGGCGCAGGGCGGATGCCTATCTGAAGGGCGGCTTCGGCGGGCTTGTCGGCTTCGAGCTGAAAGGTGGCGTCGAAGCCGGCCGTCGCTTCATCGATGCGCTGAAACTATTCTATCACGTCGCCAATATCGGCGACGCCCGCTCGCTCGCCATTCATCCGGCATCGACGACGCATCAGCAGCTCACTCCGGCCGAGCAGCTCGCAGCCGGCGTGACCCCCGGCTACGTCCGCCTGTCGGTCGGCATCGAGCATCCCGACGACATCCTGGCTGACCTCGGCCAGGCGCTGGCGCAGGCCGATGCCGGTGCGCGCAAGGCCGCGTGAGACCTTTCACCTGAATTGAAACGGGAATTTGAGACAATGAAGATCCTTCGTCGTACCGCCCAGGCTGCCGGTATCTGGCTTGCATTCATGGCAGCCGCCTTCGCGGGCGAACCGCTGAAGATCGCGACCAGCGCCGGCCCCGTTGGGCATTTGGCGTCTTTTGCCGCCAAGCTCGCCAAGGAGAAAGGGCAGCACGTCAAGATCGTCGAGCTGTCGGATTGGGTGGCGCTGAACGAGGTCGTGAACAGCGGCGAGGTCGATGCCAATCTGTTCCAGCATGCGACTTACCTCGCGCTTCAGAACAAGCAGCGCGGCTTCAATCTGGTGCAGGCCGACAAGGTCGGCGTGATCGCGCCGGTCGGTCTGTTCTCGAAGAAGATCAAGAAGCTCGACGAGATCAAGTCGGGCGACAGCGTCGCCATCCCGAACGAGCCGCTCAACGGTGCGCGCGGGCTGATTCTGCTGGAGCGGGCCGGGCTGATCAAGCTGACGCCGGGCAAGGGCTTTTCGGTCAGCAAGTTCGACATCACCGAAAACCCGAAGAACCTCAAGATCGTCGAGCTCGACCCCGCGCAGACCTATCGTTCGCTCGACGACGTGACGCTGGCGCTCGTCAACATCACCTATCTCATCCCGGCCGGCGGCGACCCGAAGTCTGCACTGATCATCGATCGCACCGTCGACGAAGGTCTTGTGCTGCGCTTCACAGCCCGCCCCGACAAGAAGGACGATCCGCGCCTGAAGGCGTTCATCCAGGTGTTCAACTCGCCCGAGGTGAAGCAGTTCATCGAGGAGAAGCTACCGGCATTCATCCCGGCGGGCTTCAGCAGCTAGGATAGCGCGCTGCACAAGGGCATCACGCCATGATCTATGTCGTCGACGTCAACCGGATGAGCTTTGCCTTCGTGGCTGGAAGCGAGAGGCATGCTGCGGAGATCGCGGGTTCGCCGGGTTTTGTGCAGGCGCTGGACCGGTTTTTCCTCAACCAGCGAGGTGCGATGGCGTCGAGCCATCGTCCGCGTGCCGCGACGGTTCAGGAACTTGCTCTCTTCCACGACATGTCTTCCGAATTCGCGGAGGCCACGGCGGACGTCCTGGTCGCCCGCGTCGGCTAGGCGTCGAAACAAATGATCGCTCAAGAAGGAGATCGCAGACTATGAGACGCCACTTGCTTCTCGTGATGGCCGCCCTTGCCCTGTTCGCCGCACCGGCCTCCGCGGATCAGAAGATCAAGGTCGGGATATCGGGCGGCGATGCCGAAATCGTCTGGGCCAAGGTCAAGGAGATCGCCGCCAAGGACGGCCTCGACGTTCAAGTCGTCGTCTTCAACGACTACCTGCTGCCCAATGCCGCGCTGGATGTTGGCGATCTCGATGCGAATGCCTTCCAGCACAAGCCCTTCCTGGACAACCAGATCAACGCGAGGGGATACAAGATCGTCGCGGTTGGCGAGACCATCGTGGCCCCGATCGGCCTCTATTCCAGGAAGGCGAGATCGGTCGCCGAGATCAAGGACGGCGCTTCGGTCGGAATCCCGAACGACCCGTCGAACGGCGGCCGCGCCTTGCGGCTGCTTCAGGCCGAGAAGCTG
Source organism: Bradyrhizobium sp. CCGB20 (assembly GCF_024199855.1). NCBI lineage: Bacteria > Pseudomonadati > Pseudomonadota > Alphaproteobacteria > Hyphomicrobiales > Nitrobacteraceae > Bradyrhizobium > Bradyrhizobium sp. CCGB20. Next base: position 3,801,214 of record NZ_JANADN010000001.1, read on the forward strand.
ATCGAGCTCAAGGATGGGGTCGGGATTCTGCCGACCGCGCTCGACGTGACCGGAAATCCCAAAAAGCTCAGGATTCGCGAAATCGATGCCGCCCAGCTGCCGCGCAGCCTCGACGATGTCGATGCCGCGGTCATCAACACGAACTATGCCGTCCCGGCCGGCCTCATCCCGGGCAAGGATTCCATCGCGATCGAGTCCCCCGTCAACAATCCCTACAACAACTTCATCGCCGTTCGCGAGAAGGACAAGGATGCGCCCTGGGTCGCGAAGCTGGTGCGCGCCTATCAGAACGACACGATCCGCCAGATCATCAAGGACAAGCTGCCGGGCCAGATCCCCGCGTTCTGAACAATCTCAATCCGGAGACCAGCGATGACGAATCCATCCAGCTGTGCCGAAAGGCTGTCGAGTTCAGCAGGATCGGTCGTGTTCGACGCCGATGTGCTGGTGCTCGGTGGCGGTCCCGCGGGCACATGGGCCGCGATCAGCGCCGCGGAGCACGGCGCACGCGTCGTGCTCGCTGACAAGGGCTTTTGCGGCACATCCGGTGCGACGGCGGCGGCCGGCACCGGCGTGTGGTATGTCGACCCCGCGCCCGAACGGCGCGAAGCCGCGATGGCCAGCCGCGAGAAGCTTGGTGGTCATCTCCAGGATCGCCGCTGGATGGCGCGGGTGCTGGACCGGACCTACGCCCAGAGCAATCAGCTTGCCGATTGGGGCTATCCTTATCCTGTCGACGAGGACGGCAAGCCGCAGCGGAATTCGTTGCAGGGGCCGGAATACATGCGGCTGATGCGCAAGCGGACGAAGCAGGCCGGCGTGACGATCCTGGATCACTCTCCGGCGCTTGAGCTGCTCGTGGACGGCAGCGGCGTCGTTGCGGGTGCAACCGGTCTGCGACGGCAGAAGGGCGATCGTTGGACGGTCAATGCGAAGGCGGTGGTGATTGCCACCGGCGGATGCGCCTTCCTCAGCAAGACGCTCGGGTCGAACGTGCTGACCGGCGACGGCTATCTGCTGGCCGCCGAAGCCGGTGCGGAGTTCACCAGCATGGAATTCTCCAACGCCTATGCGATCTCGCCGGCCTTCGGATCGGTGACCAAGACGCTGTTCTACAGCTGGGCGAGCTTCACCGATGAGCAAGGCAGCGTCATTCCGGGAGCTTCGTCGAAAGGCGGCCGCTCGGTGATTGCGCGGGCGCTGCGCAAGGGCCCGGTCTACGCCCAGCTCGACGAGGCGGATGCCGAGACGCAGAAGCACATGCGGGTATCGCAGCCGAATTTCTTCCTCCCGTTCGACAGGACTGGAATCGATCCCTTCACACAGCGCTTTCCCATCACGCTTCGCCTCGAGGGCACGGTTCGGGGCACGGGGGGCTTGCGGATTGTCGATGACAGTTGCGCGACGACGGTTCCTGGCCTCTATGCGGCAGGCGATGCTGCTACGCGCGAACTGATCTGCGGGGGCTTCACCGGCGGCGGCAGCCACAATGCCGCCTGGGCGATGTCGTCGGGGTATTGGGCCGGGCAGGGCGCCGCGGGATTCGCGCGCCAACTGGGCGTCACAGCCGGGCGTCAGGTGATCCGACGGGGCACTGTGGGTTTGCGCTCCCGCAGCGGGCGACCCTTGCAAGGCGACGCGCTCGCCCAAAGCGTTCAGGGCGAGGTGTTTCCCTATGAGCTGAATTACTTCCGCGAGGCCGGACGACTCGGCGAGTCGCTCCGTCGGCTGGATGCATTGTGGTCCGATGCGTCGGTTGCCGATGCGCCGGACGAGCAGGGGCTGCTGCGCGCGCGCGAAGCCGCCGCCATGCTCGCGACCGCGCGCTGGATGTATCGCAGTGCGCTCGCGCGTCAGGAAAGCCGGGGAATGCATCGCCGCGACGACTATCCCGAGCAGGACGACCGCTATCGCCACTATGTGTCGACCGGAGGGCTCGACGACGTCTGGACCTCGGCGCGGCCGCTGCCTTCCCCCCACTACGCTGAGGCTGCCGAATGATCGAAGTCATCGATACGGAGCGGTGCACGGCTTGCGATATCTGCGTCAACGTGTGCCCGACAAACGTCTTTGATAAGACGGACCGCATTCCCCGGATTGCGCGTCAGAGCGATTGCCAGACCTGCTTCCTGTGCGAACTCTACTGCCCTGAGGACGCGCTGTTCGTCTCTCCGTTCGCCGACACCCCGCAACAGCTCGACGTCGCCGCGTTGAAGGAGGCTGCAGTGCTGGGCAGCTATCGGCGTGCGGTGGGGTGGACCGATGAGAGTCGGCACTTGCGCGATGCCGACCGGAGCTACCGGCTGTTCGGCCATTGAAGGATCATATCGACTTGCGGAGCGCGCCATGAGTGGAGACCGCTTGTTCCTGTTGAAGCCGGGGTTTGAAGTTCCGGAGCAGCCTGGGCGCTTCTTCGTCTGTCCGCACTGCAACGCGATCGAGGGATTGCTGGCGTCGTTTCCCGGGCTGGCAACGCAGATCGAGGTGCATCGCCTGCCATTCGCGCGCCCGCGAACGGCGATCGTCGAGCTCCTCGGCGAGCAGCATCAGTCGCTTCCGGTTCTGGTCTTCGACGACAGCCAGCCTGTGCCTGACGACGCCGGCATCGCCAACGGCCGGCGCTTCGTGGATTCGTCGGAGCGAATATTGCGCTATCTGGCCGAACGCTACGCATTCCCGCATGTTCACCATGAGGGTTGAGCGGAGGCGGCCAGCCACACCCTAGGTCTGCACCTGTCCCCAGCGTTGGACAGTGATCCGTGTCAGGCTCCGGAAGATCACGCCTTCCACAAGGAGCCCGATCAGGATGACCGTGAGCAGCCCGGCAAAGACGCTCGCGGTCTCCAGTTGCGCGCGGCTGGTGTAGATGAACCAGCCAATTCCGCCGGAGCGGGCGCTGACGCCGAACACCAGCTCGGCCGCGATCAGCGTGCGCCAGGCGAACGCCCAGCCGATCCGCAAGCCCGACAGGATCTGGGGGAACGCCGCGGGCACCAGGATCTCCGCGACGAACCGGCCGCCCGAGAGGCCGAGATTGCGGCCGGCCATTCTCAGGGTCGGCGGCACCGCGAGGAAGCCGCCGTAGCAGGCGAGGGCCACCGGCCACAGAACCGAGTGCACGATGACGAAGACGAGGCTCGGCGTTCCCACACCGAACCACAGAAGCGCGATGGGCAGCAGCGCGATCGCCGGAAGCGGATTGAGCATCGACGTCAAGAGGCCCAGGGCTTCGTTGCCCCAGCGCGACAAGGCGGCGAGGGTCGTCAGCACCGCAGCAACGGCAATGCCGAGTGCGTAGCCCGTGATCAGAACCCGGAGCGAAGTCAATGCGCGGTTCGGCAGTTCGCCTGACAGGATGGCAGACCATAGCGCCGACAGTGTCGCGCCCAAGGTCGGCAGCAGCAGTGCGTTGTCGAGCCAGCGTGCATAGAGCTCCCAGGCGAGAGCAAAGCCGGCGAGAATGACGACGCGCCGCCAGGGCGTGCCGTCGAGGGCCCGCCGCAACGCTGAAGCGCGTACGAGCTTTGGCGCGGCGATGTCAGACATGATTGGGTTCCGGGGCAGAAAATACGGTTTCCTGGATCTGCCGTTCCAGCTCGGCGAAACCAGCGGTGCCGCGCGTGCGGGTGTCCGGCGGAACGTTGAAGGTGGCGGCCAGCCGCCCGGGATGCGGCGTCAGCGCCAGGATACGAGTGCCGACACGGATCGCCTCGTCGATGCCATGGGTCACGAACAAGGCGGTGTTCCCGGTTTCCTCGCACAGCTTGAGCAGCTCGTCCTGCATCTGCCGCCGCGTCAGCGCGTCGAGCGCGGCGAAGGGCTCGTCCATCAGCAGCAGCGCCGGCTCCAGCGCAAAGGCGCGCGCGATCGCCACGCGCTGCTTCATCCCGCCCGACAGCGTGTGAGGAAAGGCGTCGACGAAATTCTTCAGCCCGACCCGCTCGAGCCAACGGCGCGCAACGCCTTCTGCGTCCCGCCGCGGCATGGATTTCCCTCGCTCCAGCGCATAGCGCACATTGCCGAGCACGGTGCGCCACGGCAGCAACTGGTCGAATTCCTGAAACACGGTCATGCGGTCGGGGCCCGGGGCGCCGATCCGCCGGCCGTTCATCCGCAGCTCGCCGGCGCTTGGCTTGAGAAAGCCGCCGACGGCGCGCAGCAGCGTGGACTTGCCGCACCCGGACGGGCCGAGCAGGACCAGCCGTTCGCCGGCCGAGATCTTGAAGCTGACGTCCTCGACGGCCGTGAGGATGCCGTCCGGCGTCGGATAACTGATGCTGACGTGGTCGAGTTCGAGCAGCGCCGGTGAGGCAGTGTCGCCGGCGAGGCCCGTCAGTCGCGGAGCGACGTTCATGTCAGCTTCCAGGCTTCTCTCCGAGGCCGGACCAGAACAGATCGCGCCACGACGCCGGCGCCTGCTTGATCAGGCCGACCTTGGCCTCGAAATCCGCGAACTTCTGGGCACCTTCCGGAGCCGTGGTGAAGTTGACGTCCTTGTCGCGAATGATGCCTTCGACGAAGTCGGGCGCGAGCTTCGAGCCTTCCGCCTTGATGTAGAGCGCGGCGGCGTCCTTCGGATTGGCCTTGATCCATTCGTTGGCGCGGTCGAGGCCGCGGACGAACGCCAAGATCGTCTTGGGATTGTCGTTGACGAACTTCGTGGTGGAATAAACCACGTTGAAGGTGTGGGGGCCGCCGAGCACGTCGTAGCTGTTGAGGACCTGATGTACCTTGCCGCTCGCCAGCTGCTGCTGCGAGAACGGCGGCGAGGTGAAGTGCGCCGTGATCTCCGAATGCCCGGACAGGATCTGCGCCGTCGCGTCCGGATGCGGCATGCTGACGGTGAGTTCGTCGAGCTTGTCGTATTTGCCGAACGCCTTGTCCGCGGCCATCTGGAGCACGATCGGCTGGAAGCCGACCTTGACCGACGGAAGGGCGATCCGGTCCTTCTCGGTGAAATCCGCCAGCGTCTTGATGTTCGGATTGTTGGTGGTGAGGATATTGGCCATCGAGCCCAGCGCCGCCACACCGATGATCTTGGCAGTGGTCCGCGTCTTGTCCCAGGTCAGGATCATGGGCGTGATGCCTGCCGTCGCGAAGTCGAGGCCGCCCGAGATGAGGGCCTCATTCATGGCCGCAGCGCCGGAGAGCCGCAGCCACTCGATCTTGGGCGGGGTGATGCCGAGCGCCTTGGCCTCTTGCTCGATCAATCCATTTTCGCTGGCGACGATGAGCGGAAGATAGGCGATACCGAATTGCTGGGCGATGCGAAGCTGGTCCGTCTCGGCGCGGGCAACATTTACAGCCCCGGCCGCCATCACCAGGGCGAGCGCGGCTGCGCAAATGGACTTCGATGCAATCATTTCCGTGTCTCTCGCGTTCACGTCGGATGGGCCGTGACGTGTCGTGTGTCCAGCCTTTGACAGCCACATGTCAGGAAATCTGCTGGCCGGTCCAGTGAACTGATGTCACTGCGCGATTTTCGAAAGAAACGCGCTGGGAGGTACGCATTCGATAGAGTTGTTGTTCTTCAGTCGTCCGGTGATGAGAAAATGTTTTCTCGATGCGGCGGCCGAGCATCGATCGCCTCTCGCGCTCGATGCGCGCGCCCGCAAGACCACGATGAGCGGACATTCCCGCGGTCACCACGCACGCAGGGCAGTGAGCGTCTGACGGATGCACTAATTTGAGAAGCCTTTGCTACGTGGCCGAGCTTTACAGGCTCCGTGTTGTTTTGTTTGGCGATGGCTTGCCGGGCAAGGCGATGCAACTAGGATATCGCGTATTGCAATCGAACGCGGATCAAAGAAGGTGACAGAGGCTACGAGTTCAGCGCGGATTATCGATCTGGCTGCCTATCGGTCGGAGCGGAGCAGGCAGCAATCCGCGGCATCAGCGGCGCCGACGCCAAGCATCGGCACGGGCCTATTCGCAACGGGCGCTCCCATGCCGCTCTGCTGGTTCTGGCCGACCTGGGTCTGGGTGCCGATGCCGGTACCGGCCATGTCGCCGGTGCAGTGGGATGCTTCATGAGCGGCGGGCACGTCGCTTCGTCGCCGGACACGAACGCATCATCCTCCAGTGATCTCGACCTGCCGGCCATCCTCGGGCGCAATTTGCGTCGGCTGCGGACCAGCCGGGGTCATTCGCTTGAGCGGCTCGCCAAGCAATCGGGAGTGAGCCGGGCCATGCTCGGGCAGATCGAGACCGGGAAAGCGTTCCCACCATCGCGCTGCTTTGGAAGGTCGCGAGCGCGCTCCATGTGCCTTTTGCCAATCTGCTCCAGAGCGAAGTGCCGCGCGGCCCAAAGGTCCTGCGCCGCAGCGATGCCAAGCTGCTGACATCCAGCCAGGGGCAGTTCACCTCGCGCGCGCTGTTTCCCTTCGATGGCGACCATCAAGTCGAATTCTACGAGCTGAGGATCGGCCCGCTTCACCGCGAGGCGGCGGAACCGCATGCGCCCGGTACGCGCGAGAATCTCTTCGTCGCCAAGGGCGTGGTCGAGATCACGGCCGGGTCGGACAAGCCGCAGACGCTGACCGAGGGCGATGCCGTCCTGTTCGAGGCCGATGTGCCGCACGTCTACAAGAACCTCGTCGCCGACGAAGCGGTTCTCTACCTCGTGATGACCTACGCCGAGACCGCCGCATGAAAAGCAAAAGGGCTGGCGCGAGCCAGCCCTTCGTCCATCGCGCCTGGCGAAAGCGATCAGGCAGCCTTCATCGGCATGCACATCATCATCATGCCGCCGCAGCACATCATCATGGGCATGCCCATCTGCATCATGCTCATCATGCTTTCGCAGCACTTCATGAACATGTCCTTCATGGCCGGGTCCGTCGGCATCATTTCGCAGGTCATGCCGGCCGGCGTCATGGTGCACTTCACCTGGCAGGGCATCATCATCGGCATGCCCATGCCCATCATGTTCATCATCGGCATCATGCCGCCGGCCATTGCGGGGTTCATCATGCCGCCCATCATCATCGGCATCGGCATCATCTGCATTGCGGTGTTCATCGTCGTTCTCCAAAATCAGAGCAGGAAGCACTCGTTTGCGCTGAGATTGGAGATAAAGCGATCTGCCGCCGAAGTGAATCGTGAAATGTTTCCGCTGTTCGCTTTCATCCAACAAAATGGAAGTGCTGCGCGGCCTGTAATCCTGCTTGTAGTTCATAGCGGATATCCATCCGCTATGTTGGACGGACTCCGGCTTCGCCCGTCCGTCAAATTCCCGAAAGCTCCTTGTCGTTCGCCGTCGCGCGCGGAGAAACCTGTTCTACGCTGAAAGACTCATCATGCGGGCCTCAACGACGGCGGCATGAGTCGTTTGCGTGGCATGCCGAAAAGAGTTTTGCCTTTCATTGACCTGCGCGCGGCCTCGCCCAAACATGCTGCGACAAGGTGGCGCGCGTCTGCATCCGGCATTTGCCCGATGCCGGAATGCGGTTGCACCATTGCCAGGAGGCGCAAGGTGGTTTCGTCGTCGCTCGAAGAATTGTCGCTGACGGCCGACGTGTTGATTGTGGGCGGCGGCATGGCGGGCGCCTGGGCGGCGACGTCAGCGGCGCAGGCGGGCGCCAAGGTCGTGCTGGCAGACAAGGCCTATTGCGGCACCAGCGGCGTCACGGCCGCAGCGGGCCCGGGCCATTGGTGGGTGCCGCCGGATCCTCCCGCGGCGCGCGACGCGGCCGTGGCCAACCGAATTGATGCCGGTCTTGGCCTTGGCGAAGCGGAGTGGATGTATCGCATCCTCGACCAGACCTGGCGCACGCTGCCCACGCTTGCGCGCTACTACAAGTTCGGCGTCGACGACGAGGGGCGCGTGAACCATCGCGCGGTACGCGGGCCGGAATATATGCGCGCCCTGCGTCAGGAGGTTCTCAGCCACGGTGTCACCATTCTCGATCATTCGCCCGTTCTCGAGCTGCTGGCGCGTTCCGATGGATCGATCGGCGGCGCGCGTGGCCTGCGCCGGCAGGATGGCGGCCGGTCCTATTGGGTCGAGGCCGGTGCCGTGGTGCTCGCGGCGGGCGGGACCAGCTTTCTGTCGCACTTGCTGGGATCGCATACCAACACGGGTGACGGCTATCTGATGGCGGCCGAGGCGGGCGCGGAGATGTCCGGCATGGAATTCACCGCCGCCTACACCATCGCGCCGGCGCATTCGACGATGACGCGCAGCATGGCCTATTCATTTGCGACCTATTATGATGCCGAGGGGCGGCAGCTGGATCTGCCGTTCGGGCCTGACCAGACCATCCACCTGGCGCGCGCGCTGCAGCGCGGGCCAGTTTACTGCTCGCTGCATCGTCTGCCCGATGACATCAAGGCGAGGCTGCATACGATCTCGCCTAACGTGCCGCTGGTATTCGACCGCTGGGGCATCGATCCCTACCGCGACCGGTTCGAGGTCACCCTGCACAATGATGGTACTATCCGCGGGATCGGTGGCGTGCGCGTGCATGATACGGATGGCGCGACATCCGTGCGGGGATTGTTCGTAGCCGGCGATAACGCATCGCGTGAGAAGGTCGCCGGCGCGATCTCCGGCGGCGGCAACGTCAACTCGGCCTGGGCGCTGTCGTCGGGCGTCTTCGCCGGACGCGCGGCGACGCGTGTGGCGCGCAGCGCGGCGCGACGGGTTGAAAGGCTTCGGCCGCTCGGACGTGCCGGGCTGCGACCAGGCGGTCGACCTCAGACGGTCGACGTCGCCGCTATTCGAAGCAGCGTACGCGCCGAGATGCATCCGTTCGACAAGAACCTTTTCCGTACAGGCCCCGGGCTTGCCGCGTCGTCGCGCGTCATCGACGATCTCTGGCGCGATGTGGCGGAGCACGGGCATGCGGGCACGCTCGCCCTGCGCGAGGCTGCGGCGCTCGTTGCAACAGCGCGCTGGTCGGTGGCCACTGCTGCTGCGCGCAACGAGAGCAGAGGACTTCACCGCCGCGAGGATTTTCCTGCACAGGATCCCGGATTGGCCGCGCGCCTGCTCAGCGGCGGACTGGATCGGATCCGGGTGTCGCTCGACCGTCCATCGCCGGCGACCAGACCCGATCAGCTCGAGGCGGCGTCATGATCGAGCTCGTCGTCGAAGAGCGCTGCACGGATTGCGGCGCATGCATCGAGGTCTGCCCGGCCAATGTGCTCGAGCCCGGCCGCGCCGGCCTGCCGGTTCTGGCGCGGGTCGAGGATTGCCAGACCTGTTTCATGTGCGAGCTCTATTGCCGCGCGGATGCGATTTATGTGGCGCCCGATTGCGATCGCCGCGTTGCCGTAACCGAGGCGGAAGTGCTGGCGTCAGGCCGTCTCGGCCAATACCGCAAGCACTCCGGCTGGGATGAATGGGCGGAGCGCTTTCCTAACGAGCAATGGCTGATGGAGACGGTCTTCCGACGCGCCGGCGAGGCTGCGGCAAAGGCAAAAGCGGAACGGCTCGCCGCTGCGAAGGAATAGCCTCGAGTGCGGAGACGAATTCATGTGTCTCATCGAAGCGCGTCGTCCGGTTGTTGCCCGATGCCGAAGATCTTTGAAAAGACTATCTTGCGTCATGCGCCTAGCATGTCCGCATCAAAGCCATCATGAACGCGTGACATGAACACTCCCCGCATTGAAAACAAGCGCGCCTCCACCAGCGTGCGATCGCCGATCATCATCAACCAGCTCGGCGCGGAGGTTCGCGCCGCACTCGCCGAGCATTGGTCGCGCCCGCTGATCATCGACCATCCCGCCGGTCGTGCTGCGTGGGAGGTCGCACCTGAAGCCGACGTGCTGCTGACGCGGCCGCTGGCGAGCTGGAACAAGGCGCCCGGCGAGAAGCCTGCGGGCTGGCCGTTCGGCCTGCGCTGGATCCAGACCGCATCCACCGGCATCGATTTCTTTCCGACGTGGCTCCTCGACGGGCCCGTGGTGACGGTCGGCCGCGGCATCTCGGCCGATCCTATTGCAGAATACGTTCTCGCGGCGATCCTCGGCTTCGAAAAGCGAATTCACGAGATCCGTCCGCGCAACCGCGCGGAATGGAAAATCGCTCCGCTGGGCTCGGTGAGTGGCAAGACGATCGGCATCGCGGGTTTCGGTGCGATCGGCCGTGCCGTCGCCGAGCGGGTCAAGCCGTTCGGCGTCAACATCAAGGTTCTCAGGCGCTCGGCCTGGCCCTACGTTCTTCCGGGCATCCAGCCGGTGGACAGCATCGAGCAGCTGGTCGAGGTCTCCGATCATCTCGTCCTGGCGCTGCCGGCGACGACGAAGACCACCCGCCTGATCAATGCCGACGTGCTGGCACGGGCCAAAAAATCGCTGCATCTCATCAACGTCGCGCGCGGCAGGATCATCGATCAGAAAGCGCTTCTGCAGGCGCTCGATGACGGACGGATCGCCGGCGCCACGCTCGATGTCACGGATCCGGAGCCGCCGCTCGATGGCGATCCCATCTATAGCCATCCCAAGGTCGTTCTCACCCCGCACGTCTCGTGGACCGGCGGCGAGGACGTCAAGCGGCTGGCCGACAAGACACTGGTCAATCTCGACGCCTACGCGCATGGCGTGGCGCTGGCCGACGTCTTCGACAAGACTCTCGAATACTAGAAAAGGAAGCGCAACAATGAACAAGGTTGTCGAGAAGCCCAGGAAATATTCGTTGGTCGAGCGGACGCCGGCGGCGACGTTCGAGGAGGAGAGGCTGCACCGCAAGCAGCGTCTCGCCGCTACGTTCCGGCTGTTTTCGCGCTACGGGTTCGATCAGGGCCTCGCGGGCCATGTCACCGTGCGCGATCCGGAATTCCCCGAACGGTTCTGGATCAACCCGCTGTCGAAGCATTTCAGCCAGATCAAGGTGTCCGACCTTCAGCTCGTCGACCACGACGGCAATATCCTGATCGGCGACAAGCCGATCAACCAGGCCGGCTTCGTGATCCATTCGGCGATTCATGCGGCGCACCCCGAGGTGATCGCGGCTGCGCACACCCATTCGACTTACGGCAAGGCCTGGTCGGCGCTCGGCCGGCTGCTCGATCCGCTGACGCAGGATTCCTGCGCCTTCTATGAGGATCACGTGCTGTTCGATCCGTTCTCTGGCGTCGTGCTGGAGGCGGAAGAAGGTCGCAAGATCGCGCAGGCGCTGGGATCGAAGAAGGCCGCGATCCTGCAAAATCACGGCCTGCTGACGGTGGGACCGACCATCGAGGCCGCGGCCTGGTGGTACATCGCGATGGACAATGCCGCCCGTGCTCAGTTGCTTGCGGAGGCCGCCGGTACGCCGAAGCCCATCCCGCATGAGATCGCCAGCCTGACCTCGCGACAGGTCGGCACGCACAAGGGCGGCTACTTCAGCTTCCAGCCACTGTGGGACTGGATCACCGAGGCGGAACCGGATCTGTTCAATTAGAGCCATAACTCGCGCGAATTGCCCACGCCGTGAGTTCGTGAGATATCACGGCGCGGCCGGTTGTGCTGCTTGCGCAAGCACGCTGCAATGGTGGGGAGTGGCGACATGGTCGATGGTCTGCCGGGCGAAGTTGAAGTCATCACATTGTTCGTCGATGATATTGCATCGTCGAAGGCGTTCTACGCCAAGGTTTTCGCGCCTGAGACCGTCTGGGAGGACCAGGTCTCATCCGTGCTCAGATTTGGCGGGCTCCTGATCAACCTTCTCGACGTGTCTCAGGCGCCGACGCTCGTCGAGCCGCTGCCTGTCGGGCCGTCATCCGCTGGGGCGCGCGCGCTGTTGACGATCAGGGTTGTTGACGTTGATCAGGTCTGCGCGGCTCTCCGGGAGATTGGTGTCGATTTGCTCAATGGGCCGATCGACCGTCCCTGGGGAAGGCGAACCGCGTCTTTCGCGGACCCCTCGGGTCATGTCTGGGAGATTGCGCAGGTGATTGACCGGACCTAAAGCGCCTACGGCGAATTTTGGCCGAGACTCTGTGACCCCTACAGCGAAAGAGTCCGGAGACGCGCCGCCAGATCCGCGCATTGCTGCCTTATATCTGGTACGGCGATGATCTCCCAGAACGCGGCCCGGGTGAGCGGGCCAACAGCGTAGAGGCGTCGTGATGGTGATCCATGTTCGCCAACGATCGCACAATCCGGCGTAACCTCGATGCCGATCCGTAAGGGATCGATCCGCGCAAGACCATTGTCGAACAGGCTGCGCACCGCCGGGTTGCTGCTGGCGCCCGGGTCTTTGACAATGCCGGTGCAGTCCACGATCGCGCCGACCTGAAGCTCGGACAGCGCGCTCTGGCCGCGCCTGCGATAGCTGACGAGCGCACCACATTGGTTCGGTGTGACGGTGGTGAGCTTGCCGGAGATGACGGTCAAGCGTCCATTCGCAAGCGCCTCCGTGATGCGAGTCTCGACCTCGGGCGCCGTACGGTGGCGATGGACGTCCCACCAGGCGCGGGCATGCTCCAGGAATCTGCGCCGTGATTCCAGCGGCAACTCCCGCCAGAGCCGCTGGGTGTGTGGCCTGATGGCGTCGATCGCGCTGCGCCAGTCGCCGCCCTCTGCCGCATGCGCTTCGATACGGCGGCGAAACCAGTGCAGCAGGGCGCCGATCCGGGCGCCGAACGGAATTTCACTCTCGGCGAGACGCATCGGATCGATGCGGCGATGGGCTCTCGGCAGCAGTCCGCGCCGCGACAGGGCGACGATCTGCCCCCGGTGTCCGTGGCGAAGCAGGGACAGCACGTAATCGACCATCGACAGACCCATGCCGAGGATCAGCATGGTTGCGTTTCTGTCGATGCCGGCAGTAGTGGGAGCGACCCATGGATCGACATGGCCGGGCAGGCGCGACGCCGGGGCGTCGTGGCCGGTGGCCAGAACGGCCATGGTACCTGTCAGCCGTGTTCCATCGGCGAGCAAGACGGCGACATCGGAGGGCGTTTCGCGAATCGCGATGCACTCGTTCTGCAAGATCGTGAGACCTCGTGTTCCGTCGGGGCAGGTCAGTGGCGCGATCAGGTCGGCGAGATAGTCGCCATAGGTCTGCCGCGGAACGAAGCAGTAGGGATCAGGACACATCGGCCCATCGGGTCGCCCGCACAGCCACTCCCAGAAATGCCCGGGATCATCAGGCAGCGCGCTCATGTTCGATACGCGAACGTTGAGGAGGTGTTCGGGATTGCCTGCATGATAGGCAAGGCCGCGGCCGATCTCGGGTCGTTTCTCGATCAGTGTTACGCGCAGATCCGGTGGAGACGCTTTCAGGAGCTGAAACGCCATCAGGGCGCCGCTCGCGCCCCCGCCGATGACAATCGCGTGCCGCCCCTCCGGACCCATCGTGCCGCCCCCCGTTTTATCGGTCGGTCAACGTCGCAGGACTGCGATTGGTTCTACGGCTCAATTGCGATGATAGTCGGACAGGCTGCGATATCGTTGTCGCAGCATCACGGAAGTAATGTTTCTCCTGTCGCAATGGACGTTTGTGGAATGATCATATCGGCGCAGAGGCGGCGGCCAGTCAGAGCTTCTTGCAGATGCGATTGACCAACTCGATGAACCAGCGCAGCGCCGGGACGGTCGTGCTGCGGCGCGTGTAGAGCAGGTCGATGGTGAAGGCCTCGACATCATAGGGAACCGGAACGACGGACACGCCGGCGCTTGCGGCGAAGCGGCGGGCGATACGCTCGGCCATCGTCGCCACGAGATCGGTACCGGCGATCGCGAACGGGACCGCGACGACATGCGCGAGGGTGACGGCGGTCCGGCGTTTGCGCCCATGCCGGGCCAGCATCGTATCGATCGCGCCGGGGAGCCCGTCGCCGCCCGCCGACGAGAACAGGGCATGCGGGAGGCGCGTATAGTCGTCCCTGGTCAGCCTGGCTCTCCGCTTGGCCTGGCCGGCATCGCGGATGCAGACGAAGTTCTCCTCGAACAGCGTACAGCGCGTGATGCGCGTCGAGGCCGGAAGATGCCCACCGATCAATGCGTCGACGTCGCCGTGTTCGAGGCTCGCGACGCTCGCAGCAGCGTCAATGATGGGGCGCACCACGAGATCGATGCCCGGCGCCTCCCGTCGCAGCGCCGCGACCAGCGGCGGTATGACGACGAGGTCGCCGTAATCGGTCACCGCGATGGAGAGGCGGCGGCGGGCGGTCGCAGGATCGAAGCTCGATCCGGGCGCCAGCACGCCCCTGATCTGTCCGAGCGCCTCGCTGATCGGCCGGGCCAGCGCCAGCGCCCTGGCCGTCGGCTGCATGCCCGATGCGGACCGCACGAACAGATCGTCGCCGAACAGTGCCCGCAGGCGGGTCAGGACGCCGCTCATCGACGGCTGCGCCAGGCCGACGCGTTCGCCGGCGCGGGTCACGTTGCGCTCCTCCATGAGCGCCTCGAAGGCGACCAGGAGATTGAGATCGACGGAAGCTAAATTCATTTGAACGATGGTATGCATATCAAAAATCGATTTCAAGAATGTCGCTCGAGGTGGTCTATTGATGGGGAAGACCCGATTGGACGAGGCGCATGCGACCCTCACTCCTGCGCCTCATCCCGCGCGGACCGACATTGCTGGCGCTTGGCGTCCTGCTCGGGCTTGCATGCCCGGCCCTTGCAGACCTGATCCGTCCGCTGATGCCGGCCACGATCTTCGTGATCGTGCTCGGAACGCTGTTGCGGGTCGATGGTAGGGCCGTCGTCGAGACGCTGCGGCAGCCATCGCTATCCGTGCTCCTGCCGGCCGTCGTCATGGTCGCCTGTCCGCTGGCGATCGGCTTTGCCAGTCATACCCTCGGTCTTGCCACGGAATTCGCGCTTGCGATCGTGCTTGCCGTCTCGGCGCCGCCGTCGAGCGGCACCGCCGCTGTGGCCCGCATGCTCGGGCTCGACGCTGCGGTGCCGCTCGTGGTGACGGTGTTGTCCATGGTGCTTGCTCCGGTCACGGTCCCGCTGCTTGCAGGCTGGTTCGGCGGGCTCGAGATCAGCGCGCCCGAGCTGGCACTGCGGCTGGCGTTGCTGATCGGCGGCGCCGAGGGTGTCGCCTTCCTGCTGCGCCGGCACGCCGCGCAAGTTCTGGCGGCCCGTGGCGACGTCGTCGACGGGATCATCGTCACGGCGCTTGTTCTTTTCGCCGTGGCCACCATGGCCGGCATCCCCGCACAGATCGCAGCGGATGTGCCGGCCGCGGCGCTCTGCCTTGTGCTCGCCTTCGCCTGCAATCTTGCGCTCCAAGCCTCGGGCGCCCTGTTGCTGCCGGGAACTCTGCCCCAGCGATTGACGGTCGGCCTCATTCTCGGCAATCGCAATGTCGGGCTGGTCTGGTCGGCGCTCGGCGCTGCCGCTTCGCCGCGCATGGCCCTATACTTTACCGCGACGCAATTTCCGATCTACATCCTGCCGCGTTTGATCGAGACGTTGATTAGTCGCGGCAAACGAAAGGCCACTCTATGACGACGTCCCGTCTCACCCGCGAACAAGCCACGCAATTCGCCCGCATCGCGCTCGGCCATGTCAGGCGCGAATATCCCAACAACGTGGACCACGCGCTGGCCGAGCCCGCGGACGCCCGCACGCCAAGCCAGCTGCATCCGATCTTCTATGGCAGCTATGACTGGCACTCCTGCGTTCACAGCTACTGGATGCTGGCGCGGTTGCTCCGGCGCTTTCCGGATTTCGCCGCGGCATCCGATATTCGGGCCTTGTTCGACGAGCAGTTCGTGCCCGAGAAGGTTGCTGTCGAGAGCGCCTACTTTGCCCGTCCGACCGCCCGCGGCTTCAAGCGGCCCTATGGCTGGGGCTGGCTGCTGAAGCTGGCGACCGAGCTGGCATTGCAATCCGATGGCCGTTGGGGCCGCAATCTCGCGCCGTTGGCGGACGTCATTGCTCAGCGCTTTCGCGACTTCCTGCCGCTGTCGCTCTATCCCGTGCGCGTCGGCACCCACTTCAATACAGCGTTCGGCCTGCGGATGGCGTCCGACTACGCCGAGATCAGCAAGGACGAAGGGCTGGCCAAGCTGCTGCTCGAGACGGGCCTGCGCTGGTATGGCGAAGATCGCGATTGCCCCGCCTGGGGCGAGCCCAGCGGCGACGATTTCCAATCCTCGGCCTTGATCGAGGCCGAGTGCATGCGGCGCCTGTTGCCGCTAGATGTGTTCCTACCCTGGTTCGATCGGTTCCTGCCGCGCGTGCTCGAGCGGCAGCCTGCGACCTTGTTCCGGCCTGCGACCGTCAGCGACCGCACCGACGGCAAGATCGCTCATCTCGATGGCCTCAATCTCAGCCGCGCCTGGTGCTGGCGCGCGCTCGGCGACGCCTTGCCGGCAAGCGACGAGCGACGCGCCATTGCCCACGCGGCGGCGCAGCAGCATCTCGCTGCAGGCCTTCCCCATCTCGCCACGCATTACATGGGCGAGCATTGGCTTGCGAGCTTCGCCGTTCTCGCGCTCGATGAAGCGGAATGAGCGGTACGGTCCGCGTCGATTATTCGGCCGCGACGATCAGCTGAGGCGTCGGCGGCGGTGCATGTGCGGCGTCGGTAACGCCTGACGGGATCGAGGCCAGCAGCGAGCGCGTATAGGACTGCCGGGCATTGTCGAAGATGTCGGTGACGGTCCCATGTTCGACAATACGTCCGCGATGCATCACCGAGACGGTGTGGGCGAGCTGACGCACCAGGGCCAGGTCGTGGGAGACGAACACATAGGTCAGGCCGAGGTCGGCCTGCAGCGACAGCAACACCTCGACAATGTCCGCCTGGACGCTGACGTCGAGCGCTGAGGTGGGTTCGTCGAGCACGATCACGTCAGGCTTGAGGACGAGCGCGCGAGCGATGGCAACGCGCTGGCGCTGGCCGCCGGACAGTGCGCCGGGTTTGCGCGCCAGCAGATGCTGACCGAGCCCCACGTCGGCGAGAGCCTTGTGCACGCGCTCGTCGCGCTCCCGAACTGTGCCGATCCTGAACCGGTCGAGCGGCTCGCGGATCAGCTGCTCGACCTTCCAGGCCGGGTCGAGCGACGTAAAGGGATTTTGATAGATGAGCTGAAGGTGGCGCCAAGCCGCGCGCAGTTCGGTCGGAGACCGCCCGTTGAGCTGCTCGCCGGCGACCGAGATGGTCCCGGCATCAGGCTGTTCCAGCCCAAGCAGCAGCCGGATCGTCGTCGTCTTGCCCGAGCCGGATTCGCCGACCAGCGCGTGCGTGGTGCCGGCCGGAACGCTGAACGACACGTTATCGACGGCCGTCAGCGTCTTGCTGTCCACCGCGAAGGTCTTGGTGACGGCGCTGACCTCGATCTTCGTTGGCTCGGTCCTGGTGCGACGGAAGCCGAGGTCGCGCAGGTCGTCGTAGCGGTCGGGGTTGAGGGCCGGAACGTCGGCATGCAGCTTCCTCGCATAGGCCGACGCCGGCGAGGCGAAGACAGCGGAGGTCTTGCCGGTCTCCTGGACGATCCCGTCCTTGAGCACCACCAACGTGTCGGCTCGCTCCGCGGCGATCGCGAGATCGTGGGTGATGAGCAGCAGGCTGATATTCCGCTCGTCCTGAAGGCGCGAGAGCAGATCGAGGATCCGCTTCTGGATCGTGACGTCGAGCGCGGAGGTCGGCTCGTCCGCGACCAGCAACGACGGCCGGGGCAGGATCGCAAGGCCAATGAGCACGCGCTGGAGCATTCCGCCGGACAGCTGGTGCGGGTAGGAGCCGTAGACCCGCTGGGGATTGTCGAGCCCGACCTGTGCGAAAATGTCCAGGATGAGCTGCTTGCGCACGGCCCTGTCGGGTTCGTCGAGGAGCGCGGCGGCCTCATGCGCCTGGGCGCCGATCGTTCGCACCGGATTGAGCGAGTTGCCGGGATCTTGCGGCACGAACCCGATGGCCCGTCCGCGCAGCGGCCGGAAGCCGCGTTCGGGCATCCGCAGGATCTCCTGGCCGTCGAATGCGACGCGACCGGTGGCGTGACTGCCGCCCGGAAGCAGCCGCAGCAGCGCGCGTGCGATCGTCGACTTGCCGGAGCCGGATTCTCCGATGAGGGCGAGGCTCTTGCCGCGGCCCAGTTCGAATCCCACGTTGGTCACAACCTGATGCGACCCGTAGGCGACCGACAGGTCGTCGACCCTGAGGAGAGGGATCGACCGCAGGGGCCGCGGCGCGACGAGCTCGGGGCGGATGAGAGTGGCGGTCAGTCCGTCTTGCGGAGCCATCGGCTGATCCTGTTCACGGAGAGGACGGTCGCGATCGTGACGAAAGCCGGCGCGTAGACCAGCCAGGGCCATTTGAGGTAATCCTTGCCGATCGAGATCAGCAGACCCCAGTCGGAAGCGGGCGGTGGATCGCCGTAGCCGAGGAAGGCAAGGCTTGCGATCACCAGGATCGACAGGCCGAATTGCAGCACCGCGAGCGGCAACAGCGAGCGCGAGGCGTTCGGCAGCACGTGCCGCAGCAGGATGTGCCAGCGCGAGCCGCCGAGCAGGAACGAGGACTCGACGAACGTCGCCTGCCTGATCTTGATGACCTCCGAACGCATCACCCGCGCGAACACGGCGACCGCCGAGACGCCGGTCGCGATCGCCGCATTCGTGGTGTCGAAGCCGATCGCCGTGACGACGATGACGGCCAGCAGGAAGTGCGGGATCGCCAGCAGCACGTCGACGAGGCGGGCGAACACGATATCGACCCAGCCCCCGAAGAAGCCCGACATCAGTCCGATCAGGCCGCCGGTGACGGCGGCGATGACGACGGCGATGAGCGCGCTCGTCACCGATGACGCCGTGCCATAAACCACGCGGGTGTAGAGATCGCGGCCGAGATGGTCGGTGCCGAACCAGTGCGCTGTGCCGGGAGCGAGCAGCTTGTCGGCGGGAACGCCGTTGACGGGGCTCTGGCTCGTGAACAGGCCAGGAGCGAGCGACCAGGCGATCACCAGCGCGATGATCGCGAACGACACAACGACGGTCGGCGGAACGCGGAAGGATGTCAACCGGCGGCTTGCCGTAAGGTGTACGTCGGTGATGAGGCTCATGGTGTCACCGCCTGCGGCGTACCGGCCGAGCTGTCATCGGCTGTCGTCGGGCGATATTTGGGTCCGCTGACGAGTTTCACGCGCGGGTCGAGCAGGGGATAGACGAGGTCGGCGATCAGATTGACGAGCACGAACACGACCGCTGCCAGCGAGACCACGGCCTGCAGGACTGGGAGGTCCTGTGTGCTCACCGAACGCTGCACCAGGCTGCCGACGCCGGTGCGTCCGAACACAGTCTCGGTGATCAGCGAGCCGCCGAGCAACTCACCAAGGGTGAGTGCGATGATGGTGACGACCGGGAGCGACGACGGCTTGAGCAGGTGCATTGCGAACAGTCGAAACTGCCCGAGGCCGCGGCCGCGCGCGACGGCGGCATAGTCCTGTGCGGATTCGTGGTCGAGGTTCGCGATCAGCACCTCGGCGATCTGTGCGGAGATCGGGATGCCGAGCGCGATCGCCGCGAAAAATGTCGCCCAGAAGCTGTTGGGCGCGATCACGCGGAAAAGACCGAGCTGGAAGCCGAAGACGTGGATCAGCATGAGGCCGATCACGAAATTGGGTACCGACAGGAACAACGATGGGAAGCCGCGCAGCAAGCCTTGGCCGAAGCGCTTGGGAAGGAACTGCGTGCCGTAGGCGATCGTCGCCGCCAGCAGCAACGCGACGGCAAAGGCCGATGACGCCAGCACCAGCGTCGAGGGAAGAACTTCGGCGATCAGGGTTGTCACCGGCCGGCTCGACCGCATCGACAGGCCGAAATCGCCGGTCAGGAAATGGGACAGCGACGTCCAGAGCTGGACGAGAATTGGCTGGTCCAGCCCCTGGGCTGCGATGATCTGTCGGATCTCGTCCTCGGAGAAGCCGTTCTGGGGATCGCGCAGGACGTTGGTGATGGGATCGCCCGGCAGGATGCTGACGACGACGAACGTGAAGACATAGGCGAGCAGGATGACGACAACGGCCTGGACGAGGCGCTTTGCGGCATAGCGCAGATAAGGACCACTCATGCCGGCCGCCTTCTCACATCGTTCGGGTGCACGGCGCCTTACTCGCTGATCGTCGCCGTGTAATAGCTGGCGTAGGCGACGCCGTTGTAGACTTCGCCCTTCAGCTTCGGCGATTGCACGTAGATGCGCTGGACGATCTGCGTGCGCGGGATGAAGTAACCCTGCTCGAGGACGTAGGTCTGCAACTGGTCGAGCAGCGGGTCACGGATCTGGCTGGAGCCGGCGCTGGCGATCTTGTCGCGGAGTTCGCTAAGCTTCTTGTCGCTGTCGCCGAGGTTGAACCAGTTCTCGCCGTTGTTGGCGTCGGTGAGGATGCTGGCGACCGTGCCGGCGTCGATGAAGCTGCGCGTCACCTCATAGGCCGGCACGGCCGGGCCGCCGAACCTGACCTTCTCGCCGAACGTCACGACGTCGTAGGCCCGGATGAAGACCTTCCAGCCGATCTTGCCGAGTTGCTGGGCGATCAACTCGTCAATCGCCTTCGCGGTCGCAAGGTAAGGGTTGGAGTAGAGCGTCAGCGAGAGCTGCTTGCCGTCCTTGGTGCGGATCCCCTTGGAATCCTTGGTCCAGCCTGCGTCATCCAGAAGCTTCTCGGCCTTGCCGGGATTGTACGCGAGGAGATCGCTGTGGTCGGTCGCGCCGGGAACGTTGCTCTGGATGAACGATGTCGCCAGCTTCCAGTCGGGCGTATAGACGGTGTCGATGATCTCCTTCCGGTTGATGGCCGCCTGGAGCGCCTGACGGACCTTCAAATCGTTGTAGGGCTCGAGCTTGGTGTTGATCGCGAGGCCGTTGACGAAGCCGAGATAGCGCGGCGTCGCGGTGATGAAGCCGGCTTCCTTGAGAGACTTCAGTTCCTGAGGGGAGGGGCTGTAGGCGACATCGGCCTGGCCGGACTGAACGGCGGCCACCCGCAGCGATGGCTCGTTCACCAGCTTGTAGGTGATCGAGTCCAGGAAGGCCGGGCCGGTGTGGCCGGCCGCCGCAGGACCCCAATTGTAGTCCTTGCGCTTGACGAGCTTGACGAAGTCTCCCTCTTTCCAGGAATCGACCACATACGGGCCGCTGCCGGATGTCTTGGAAAGATCGGCCTGTTGCGCGGCGGGCTGCGCGATGGTCTTCGGTGAGATCAGGATCGAGCCGTGGTAGCCGAGGGTCGGGATGAAGCCGAGCGTCGGCGCCTTGAAGACCACCTTCACCGTGGTCGCATCGATCGCCTCAGCGCGATCGTAGGTCTTCGGAAACAGGCCAATCGGGTTGATGCCTTCGCTCTTGCGGCCGGCATACCAGATGTCGAGATTGGCGACGACGGCCGCAGCATCGAGCGGGCTGCCGTCGGAAAAAGTCACGCCCTTCTTGAGGTGGAGGGTGAATTGGGTGGCATCGTCGTTCTGCTCCCAGCGCTCGGCAATCCACGGGCTGACCTTGCCGTCAGCATCGACATAAATGAGCTTGTCAGTGACGTGGCCCCAGATGTGGCCCTGGAAGCTTGAGATGGCGCTGTTGTTCGGGATCCAGGTGCTGCCCAGCGAGTCGATGAGAAAGGTGATGTTGCCGCCGTTTTGCCGAGCGTCGGCGCTCCGGGCCGGCGAAAGACCCGCCATGGCTGTCAACGCTAAGGCCGCCACTACCGAGGTGGCGACCAACAGCCGACGTCGGGAGATCGAGCGCGGAGAAAAGCGAGCAGTCATGGATGGCCCCTAATGATTGGTGTCGTCGATTGCATCGCCGTTTCGGCGGCTAAGCTTCGTACGATCAGCGTTCGCGCCAGAAGAAGCGAAACGAACAGATCTGGCCATTCCAAATTTCGCCGGAGGCAAGCAACAAATACCTCGGCATCGCGGCAATTGGCGCGACGGTCATTTTGTCGTCAAACGCAAGCGTGCGTGATTGCGTTTGCCTGGAGACGATACTCTCAAGTTCGTCAAATCGTGTGAAGTATCATTATATTGAAAAGATATTCTGCAGAATCTGAAGCTAGGTAGAACGTCATTGATGCCGACGATTGAAATATGAACCTTGCGACTATCGAATTGCGCGCGCGAGTTTGCGATGGCGTCCCTGCTTCAAGTGCCACAGAGCAGGTTCGATCTCAGGAACGAGACTACACCAACGGCTTCCCGCAAACACTGAGCGAACCACCGTAGACCGGGTCTGCTGGAGTCTCTTGGCAGGCTGAAGCCTTCGGCCTTCGCACCTTTGACCGACGTCGACGTAGGGGAAGTGGAGGCGTGTGCACACCTGGTTCTCGTGTGCACCACGTGTGCACCGAGAATCCGAAATCGCGATTTTCGCTTCCATTTCGAGCCTGGAAAAGCCTAGAAGAGCCAGGTTGGAGAAATGTGGTCGAGCGGAGTTTCTCAGTCGGTCCAATGACATAGAGGACTGATCGAGTTGAAAATAGATCAATGATATGAATGACTTGCGCTGGAAGTTTTCCACGGCCCCATGATGGATTGGAGCGAGAGTTTAGTTTTTTCAGATGGTTAGAGGGTGGCGTGTGCGCGACGTGTGCACCGGGAGATCAAAAAAGATCTCGCGAAAGCCAGCGTGAGCAGGGTTCTCCGAAGCGGTAGATCGGTCGCGGAAAGTGCCAGTCCTCGCTGCGCATTCTCGTAGCGCGCCTGTGACCTACTCGATCAAGTACGCGGCGCACTGAGAAAGACCAACTGACTCTTAATCAGCGGGTCCCAGGTTCGAGCCCTGGTGCGCCCACCAAATCAATGGTTTAGCGGGCAAGACCGTTTGAGCATCTGATTTTTAAAACGGTCTTTATGAAGCCAGCCGTGATGCCGTCTGACTGCTGACAGGTGGTCGGGGATCTTGGCGGAGACGGTGTTCGGACAGAAGCTCTATCGCATGCCGAACAGCGACGACCGCGGATCGGCATTTTGCGCGCATCTCGGCAGCCGCCGACCGCAATCTGATCGACCGTTACGCCAACGCCGGCATTGAATTCATTGGTCTCAATGACAGCCGTCCTGACGACAAGTTCGGAATCGCGGCAGGCTACGCGCGTGTGTCGAGACGCGCGCAGGCGCTCGATGCCGACATCGTACTTTTCTCGATCCCGCGTGGCCGTTGCGCGGTTTCGAGGGGCTTCTCACGGCCGCGTATTAATACCAGATCAAAGACGGATGGACGTTGCAGTACAACCTGCGGTACATCATCCACCCCCGGGGGGAGGTGCCACAGTTCTTCCAGTGCAGCGCCCGGCAAGGTTCTTCATAACGCAACCGTGCTCGGCCTGCGAACGACTCTGAACTTCTAGTTCGTGGCTCGGCGGGCCAGCCGCTTGATGGTCTTGGTCGCGCGGTTCGGTCCATGCCAGCCGAGGAATTTCAGCTCTTTGTTCTCCAACGCATTCGTCGCCCGAAAGAATTCTTCGAGATCATCGCGTGCATGAGATGGAAGATTGCGGATATCCTTGAGATCCGTTTCCAGCGGTGACCTGTCAGGCACCGCAAATACCCGGTCGTTGCGCTCCGTCTTGCCCTTTTTCTTCTGCTCGACTTCGAGAATGCCGATCGGTCGACAGCGCAGCACGACGCCTGGATAGGTCTGCGCATCATGCAGGATCAGCACATCCAGCGGGTCGCCATCCTCGGCCTTGGTCGAGGGAATGAAACCCCAATCATAAGGATAGGTCAGACCCGCCATCAAGGCTTCGCCAGGGCAAAAACGCCAAGCTTGGGATCAAAATCGAGCTTGCACGAACTGCCCCGCGGCGTCTCGACCACGGCGAAGATATTGTTATCGTCGGCCCAGCTCGGCAGTTTTGTCAGATTGGTCATGGCGGATTACTTGAGCCTCGAAAGGAGTAGCGTGCCCGGCGGAAATAGATCCGCCGGGCCCTGCCGATCAGGCGGCGGTGGAGGCCTTCTTGTTGACCCCCTTGCGCAACGCAACCGTGTTGAGTTTGGTGTTCGCCGCTTTCTCTTCGTTGAGGTTCGTGGTCAGGAAACGCACGATATCGTCGTGGCCGAGTTCTTCCGCCCACGCAATCAGCGTGCCATACCGGCATATCTCGTAATGCTCGACGGCTTGCGCGTTGGCGACGATCGCCGCATCGAGCACCGTCTTGTCTTCGATCTCGCCGGCCGTCTCGTCCGCTTCCTTGATGATGCCGTCGATGGCCGGACATTGCGTACCACTCGGCGATTGGCCGAGTTTGTCGAAGACCTTTTCGAGACGCTCGATCTGCTTGTTGGTCTCCTCGAGATGGTTCTTGAGGCCTGTGGCCAGATCGCGGTTGGTGGCTTTGTCGATCATTTTCGGCAAGGCCTTGGTGATCTGCTGTTCGGCATAGTAGATGTCCTGTAAGCCATGCAGCAGCAGGTCATCCATCGTCTTGATGTCTTTCGTGAATAGTCCCATGACGTCACTCCTCGAATTCAAAGCGATGGAACGGCGGCGCCACGGCTTCGTTCCTCGCCTTGTCGCTGCCGGACGGGTGAATGCGGTCTCGGAGCGTAAGCGGCCCAACGAGCTATCGCGCGTTGATCATCCTCAAGGACGCCGGGAGGCGGCTTCCCACGCGCCCGAAGGAACCTGCGCAAACAGCCCGCGTTTTGCTTCTTTGCATGGAGTTCAGGATGGTCAGCACCTCGCTCTGGATGGAGACCGAGATCCTGCCGGAGGCGGGTGCGCTCAAAGGCGACGTGCATTGCGATGTCGCCGTGGTCGGTTCGGGCATCGCCGGGCTCTCAACGGCGTATGAACTCATGAAGCGCGGCCGGTCGGTTATCGTCATTGACCGCAAAGGCATAGCAAGCGGTATGACGGCGCGCACGTCGGCGCACCTTGCGCCGCTCTGCGATGATCTGATGAGCGAATTCCGGAAGCTGCGTGGCGCCGAGGCCGCCAGGCTGTTCTACGAGAGTCAGGCCGCCGCCGTCGACAGGATCGAAGACATCCAGGCCAGCGAGAAGATTGCCTGTGACTTCCTTCGTCTTGACGGCTATCTGTTTCAGGGCAATGGCATGCCGGCCGACATGTTCGATGCGGAGCTGGAAGCGGTGCGCGAGGTTGGAGCACCGGTTCACCGACTGGTCGGCGTGCCGCTCAAAGGCTGCGAGGACCGGCACGTCCTTCGATATCCGCGCCAGGCAAAATTCCATCCCCTCAAATATCTCGCGGGTCTTGCCGCCGTTTGCAGAAGCGGCGGCGTCCGCTTCTTTGCCAACAGCCCGGTGGAGGGGGTCGCCGAACAAGACGGCACCGTCACGCTGCGAACTTCACAAGGGGAGATCACCGCCGCGCATGCCGTGATCGCGACCAACGCCTCCATCGTCGATCGCTTTCAACTGCATACCAAGGTCGCTCCTTACCGTACCTACGTGCTCGCTTTTGCCATCGCGCGCGGTGAACTTCCCGATGCGCTCTATTGGGACACGGAAGATCCCTACCACTATGTGCGGCTGCAAACAGGCCCAGACGATGATTTCGTTCTTGTCGGCGGCGAAGACCACAAAAGCGGCGAGGCCAATGACGCCGACGCGCGCTTTGCCCAGCTGGAGAGCTGGGCGCGAGCATTGATCCCGGCCCTTGGCCGCATCTCCCATCGCTGGTCAGGCCAGGTTCTCGATACCATTGACTATGCTGGCTTCATCGGCCGCGAGCCCGGCCGCGAGCGCGTATACCTTGCGATGGGCGATTCAGGCCAGGGTCTGACCCATGGCGTCATGGGCGCAATGCTGAACACGGCCCTCATTCTCGGCGAGGATCATCCGTGGAAGTCCGTCTATGCGCCGGATCGCAAACCGCTCGCAGCGGCTACGAATTTCCTGCGGGAGAACATGACGATCTTGCAAAATCTCGCGGAATACGTCGCGCCGGGTGAAATCGCCTCGCTCGAAGAGCTTCACCCGGGTGAGGGCGCCATCCTGCGGCGGGGACTTGAAAAGATCGCCGCCTACAAGGACGATGCTGGCGAACTGCATCTTCATTCGGCGAGTTGCACCCATATCGGCTGTCATCTGCACTGGAACAGCTTTGAGAGCTGCTGGGACTGTCCGTGTCACGGTTCGATCTTTGCGCCCAACGGCCAGCCGATCAATGCTCCGGCCGTGTCGGCCTTACGCCCGGTGAAGGTCTAACGAAATCTGACTAAGGCGGGGAGCGTTCCATCTTCAACGACGATGACATCGAGCAGGACGATCTGCGCAGTCCGCGTACACCCTGGGCCATTCTGCCGCCGCCAGTTGAGCCGATCGCTGACAGCTTTCGTTGTGAGGTTCTGATCGTCGGCGCCGGCATCACCGGTGCTCTGGTGGCCGAGCGCCTGACACGGCAAGGCCGCCAAGTGGTCATCATCGATCGCGAGCTTCCCAGTCTCGGTAGCACGGTGGCCAGCACCGCCATGCTGCTCTGGGAAATCGATCGTCCGCTGTTTGAACTCACGCAGCTCTATGGTTTCGAGAAGGCGATGCGCTGCTATCGGGCCAGCCATCGTGCGACGCAAGGCCTGCTGTCCCTGGTTGCGCATCATGGAATTTCCTGCCACATGCGGCCGCGTCTTTCGCTATCTCGCCGTCGATGACAGTCCGAAGCTTGTTCAGGATGAATATGCGCTGAGGGGCCGCGCCGATCTGCCGTCCCTCCAACTCGATCATGCCGCGCTGCGCAAGCGCTTCGCCATCGCCCGGGCGGGCGCTCTTTTGTCGAGGGACGCGGCCGATGCCGATCCGGTGCTGCTCACGCGTGGCGTGCTTGATGTTTCCCTACGGCGCGGCGCCCGCCTCCTAAAGGCCAATGCGGTTGCCTACGATAGTACGGCTCAGAACGTAACCGTCGGCCTTGAAAGTGGGCTTTCGATCGACGCGCGCCACGTCGTGCTCGCGACCGGCTATGTGATGCCTGATATTGTGCGGCCCACGACGCAGCAGCCAGCTTCCAGCTGGGCTATCGCGACCCGACGGCAGCTGAGCCATCTATGGCCAGAACAGGCGCTGATCTGGGAGGCGAGCCGGAACTATCATTATGCGCGGACCACCGCTGATGGCCGCATCATCCTTGGTGGCGAGGATGATCATGCCCTCATCGAGCCTGACGCTCGTAATGACGCGACGCCGGCAAAGGTGGCTGCGCTCAAGGATCATCTGAAGGCTCTTTGGCCGCATGCATCGGACCAGGTCGACTTCCGTTGGTCGGGCGCGTTCGATACCACCCCTGACGGCTTGCCGTTGATAGGCAGGGTACCGGGCTGCAACAATATTTTTGCTGCCTTTGGCTATGGTGGCAACGGCATTACCTTCAGCTTCCTCGCGGCGGAACTTCTGGCCACGATGTTTGCCGGAGGCTCCTCGCCCCTGCTCGATGATCTTGCGATTGACCGGGATATTCCCGGCTAACGACGCGCGATCAGGCAGCCCAGCATGAAGGCGACGACCAGCGAGGGCAACGGTGCCTCTCGCACCACATCGCGCAGAAAAGCGAGCGCTTGGCCCGGCGGCTGCCCGTCTTCCAGGCTTTGCCGAACCGTGCGGGCGGTCTCTCGCACGCCTTCCGAAACCTCCTTGACTTTTGCGAAGGCGTCTTCGCTGTCCATCTCATCCTCCTCCGGAGCATCCAGCAAGCCAAGCTTATGGGCGACCAATCGTTCCACGAGCGCGGACACGGCCAAGCTAGTCTCTGAGCGTCCAGCGCTGCGAACGGCTTCGACGCCCCGACACTTCAGGCACGAAAGGAACAACCATAGCGCGTGACTGTTCGAATGAGATCTCCTCCTCTAGCCCGAGGCTTTTCCATGTATCACCACGTTAAGAAGCTGATGTTCACTGTCCGCGTCGATGAGCCGGACCCTCGTTTTGGCAATATGCTTCTTGAACAGTTCGGCGGTGCCAACGGCGAACTTGCGGCCGCGATGCAATATTCGATCCAAGGACTCAATTGCGAAGACCCTGATCGTAAGGACCTTCTGATGGATATCGGCACCGAAGAGCTGAGCCATCTGGAAGTCGTCGGCACGCTGGCCCGCATGCATCTCAAGCCGGCCAAGTTCGATCGCCAGGCGGCTGAGGCCGATCCGCTGATCGCGATCGCAGGTGGCGGCGGGGTGAACCTCTTCAACTCCCAAGGCAATCCCTGGACCGCCGACTACCTGAAGATCACCGGCGAACTCGACGTCGACCTGCGCAGCAATATTGCTGCCGAAGCGCGGGCCAAGATCGTCTACGAACGCCTGATCAACTTCACCGACGACGCCGGCACCAAGGACGCCTTGCAGTTTCTCATGACCCGCGAAATCACCCATATGAAGGCATTCTCGCTCGCCCTGGAGAGCATGAGCAAGCCGGCGTTCAGTATCGGCCGCATTGCGCCGACGCCGGGCCTCGTCGATCAGTTCTTTAACGACTCCACCGGCACCGGCGATCATGGTGAGATCGACACCCGCGGGCCCTGGAACGAGGGCGGCGAATGGGTCTTCACGGAATCTCCAGCCATCCAGGCCGGGGAGCCCGGTCCCGCGTCGGCTATCGTCACCGAAAGCTCATCGCCGGTCGACGAGGCCGGGCTTGGCGATCTGCTGATCGACGAGCTCCGCGATATCCTTCACGCCGAGAAGCAGTTGACGAAGGCGCTTCCGAAGATGGCGGAAGCGGCGCGCTTCGATCAGTTGCGCGAGCTGTTCGAACAGCATCTCGGCGAGACGGAAACCCAGATAGAGCGCATCAATGAATGCTTTGAGCTGCTTGGCAAGGCCGCACGCGCCAAGCCCTGCAAGGGAATGATGGGCCTTGTCGAAGAAGGTCAGCAAATCATGACTGAGGGCGAGGAAAAGGAAGACGCGGCGGCCGACCTCGCTCTGATCGGTGCGGCGCAACGCGTCGAGCATTATGAGATTGCCGGCTACACAACAGCGCGCAATCTCGCCCAGCAGCTTCGTCATAGCGCTATCGTCAGCCTCCTGTCGAAGTCGCTGGCGGAGGAGGAAAACGCCGATCAATTGCTGAATCAGGTCGCACGGTCCCTTATGTCGGTCGCGAAAATGCCAGCTGTCGTCGAGCAGACCGAACAATAAGCGGTGGCGGCGATCTCGGGCAGTATCACGGTGATTGCCGCAGCTGTCCTTCTGGGGCGATCGCCGTGCCACTGCTGTTAGTCGGAAGCGCTGTGTGCCGTCGATCGTTCCTCACCCTGATGGACAGAGCTATCTCGTTGAAGAGGAACGTGGCGCCGCGGACCAGGGTAGGGTGAGACAAACCCGATGACACATCCGGTTACTCCCGCCACCCTTCTAGGCCTTCCCGCGGCGACCACCGACACGCTCTCAGGCGCAGATGTTGTGATCTTTGGCGTGCCGGATGCGACGCTGCATGTGCCCGGCAGCACCAGTCATGCCGCCCGTGCTCCTTCGGCGCTTCGTGAAAGCACTGAGCAAATTGCGCGGGATCCATTGCGTTGGGATTTCGATCAGGATGGCCCCTTGATACCGGGAGGACTGCGGGCGATTGATCTTGGCGACCTTCCGACCAATCCGGCGACACCGCAGGAGAACCGCTCGCTGATCACGTCCACAACTGCGAGCATTCTGAAGGCGGACGCCGTGCCCATGCTAATTGGCGGCGATGACTCGGTGCCCATTCCTTTCTTCGCGGGGTTCGAGCAGTTTGGCCCGCTCACCATTCTGCAGATCGATGCGCATCTCGACTGGCGGGACGAGCGCGCCGGTCTCAAGCATACGTTTTCGCGCACCATGCGCCGGGCTAGCGAAATGCCGTGGGTGGAGCGGATCATCCAGGTAGGACAGCGCGGCATCGGGGGTTCGCGCGCGGAGGACCTAGCCGCCGCACGGGCCTGGGGCGTGAAGCTGTTCAGTGCAGCTTCGGTACGGGGACATGGCGTGCAAGCCGTTCTCGATCATATCCCGCCGGGCAGCCGTTGCATCGTTACCCTCGATTGCGACGGTCTCGACCCGGCTGTCATTCCCGCGGTGCTGGTCCCACAGCCGGGTGGTCTCGGCTACTTTGATGTCGTCGAGCTTCTGCATGGCGTTACGCAGCGGGCGCGGATCGTTGGTCTTGATCTCGTGGAGCTGGTGCCGGACGCGGACGTGCGAGGTCTGGGCGTGCTTGCAGCCGCACGCATCCTCTGCGTTGCCCTCGGATGCATTGCACGGCAGCGGTCCACCGCAAAAAGTGAAATGAATGGCGCCCCGATGCCCTAGGACTTCGCGGTGCCGGGCTCCGCCTGTTTGCGATGCTGCTTAGCGAGCGTTTCAGCCGGCGTCACGTTGGCGACGGCCGACTGGATCTTATTCTTGAGGCCGGTCACGACGTCGCCCTCGCCATTTATCATCGCCTCGAAACCCTTGCGGGCAACCATCGCTGCATCGTCCTTTTCCTCGGACCCGACCTTGGTGTCGAGCATGTCCGCGCGGGCGAAGAACTCGGTTTCAGTTGCGCCTGGCATCAGGCAAGTGACGGTCACCTTCGTGCCGCGCAGTTCCTCGCGTAGTGCAAAGGAGAGGGAGTTCAGGTACGACTTCGAAGCGTTGTAGACGGCCTGAAAGCTGCCTGGGGTGAAGCCGGCGATCGATCCGGTGATAAGGATCTGTCCCTCATTGCGCCGGCGCATGTCCTGGCCCACGCGATGGAGCAGATACGTCGTACCCATGACGTTGGTGTCGATTACCTGACGGATACGCGTCCAGTCCTGGTCCAAAAAGGCATGGCCCAGACCGCGACCGGCATTGGCCATCAATACGTCGACCTTGCGGCCTTGAGCAAGCTCATAGAGCTTGTCGACGCCTTCAACGGTCGCGAGATCGGCTTGCAGCGCCACCACAGCGATACTGTTAACGTCTTTGCGCAGCGCTTCCGCCGCCGTCTCGATCCCGGGCTCGTCCGCGGCGACGAGCAGGTCGTACCCTTTTGCGGCGCAGAGCCGTGCAAGCTCAAAACCAATGCCCGTCGAGGCACCCGTCACAATCGCAAACTGTCCGGCCATCGGCGCATTCCTTCTCGGCTTTTTACATGGCTTTGAGCCTAATGGGGCACAGACGAGACCGTTCCTAAGCGGCATAGGAACCAGCCGCATTATTGAGATTTGGTTGGTCGCGCAACTTTGGAGCGGTCCATGAAAGCCCTCACCTGGCACGGCAAGAGCGACGTTCGCTGTGAATCCGTTCCCGATCCCAAGATCCAGGACGGACGTGACGCTATCATCAAGGTGACGGCGTGCGCGATCTGTGGCTCGGACCTGCATCTATTCGACGGCATCATGCCGACCATGGAGAAGGGCGATGTGCTCGGCCACGAGACCATGGGCGAGGTTGTCGAGGTCGGCAAGGACAACAAAAAGCTCAAGGTCGGCGACCGCGTCGTGGTGCCATTCACCATTGCGTGCGGCGAATGCTTCTTCTGCAAGAATGGCTTCTACTCAGGCTGCGAACGATCCAACCCCAATGCCAAAGAAGCCGAGAAAATGTGGGGGCATTCGCCGGCGGGTCTGTTCGGCTATTCATACATGCTGGGTGGATTTGCCGGTGGTCAGGCCGAATATTTGCGCGTGCCGTACGCCGATGTCGGACCTTATAAGATTCCCGACGGCCTGAGCGATGAACAAGTCCTGTTCCTCTCGGATATCTTCCCGACCGGCTACATGGCGGCAGAAGTCTGCAACCTCAAAGGCGGAGAGACGGTTGCCGTATGGGGATGCGGCCCGGTCGGGCAATTTGCGATCAAGAGCGCAATTTTGCTAGGAGCCGAACGGGTGATCGCCATCGACACGGTGCCCGAGCGACTCACGCTCGCCATGCAATCGGGCGCAATCACGCTGGATTTTATGAAAGAGGATGTCTATGAGCGCATCCAGCAGCTCACGCAAGGCCGCGGCGCGGACGCCTGCATCGATGCGGTCGGTACCGAGCCGGAGACCATGGCAAGCAAGGACTCGGTGGTCGACCGCATCAAGGTCGCAACCTTCATGGGTACCGACCGCCCGCATGTTTTGCGGCAGGCCATCCAGTGCTGCCGCAACTTTGGTACCGTCTCCATCGTCGGCGTCTATGGGGGCATGCTCGACAACATTCCGATGGGCAGCGCCATCAATCGCGGTCTTACCTTCCGCATGGCCCAGACGCCTGTTCAGCATTACTTACCCAAACTTTTGCAACGCATCGAAAAGGGCGAGGTCGATCCAAGCTTCGTCATCACCCATCGTGCGACTCTCGAGGAAGGTCCCGAACTCTACAAGACATTCCGAGCCAAGCAGGATGGCTGCATCAAGGTTGTGATGAAGCCTTTCGGGTGATGGAAGAGCGCGCCGCGGAACAGCTGAAGTCGCACTGGCTGGCGGCCGCTCAGCTTGGGTTTGTCAGCAGCACATTCTCGACCCTCATCAGTCAGCTTGCGGCGGTACAGTTGGGGCGGGACGCGACGGTCGACTGGATGACGGTCGCTGCTATTCCCGGACGCGACGCAATGCTCAGTTCTGTACCCTCAGCACAAGCCATCGCACTCGGCATCGCCTTTCATCAATGGGCAGACGTCTCCTGGGCGCTGGTATTTTTTGGCGTTTTTGGACGCTGGACGAGCCCTCTCGCTCCAGGCACTATTGGTTGGTTGGCCATTCCATGGGCTGCCTTGACCTCGGCAACGGAGTGGTTCGGGCTGGTGCCACTGTTCCCGTTCTTTCAGCCGATCTTCGCTTTGCAACAGCCCTACTGGATCGGCTTTCTCGTCCATCTCTCGTCGGCTTTGATCTATCCCCTGTTCGCCTGGTTGCGTTGGCCCTTCGGTCGCGCGCCGGTCACATCCGCAGTGCGCTTTGCCAAGCGCTGGGCAGCGGGGGCGCTCCTGGTGCTTGCAACGTTAGCCCTCGTTGCCGTGGCTGATCGCTTGGGTTGGTCGCTACCGATCTCCAGCCGCGATTTGGCCAACGATCAGCGCTACATGCGCCATATGCTGACGCATCACGAACAAGGTATTGAACTCGCCCAGCTTGGCCAGCGGCGTGCGAGGGAGTCACACCTGCGCGCACTCGCGGCCCTGATGGTTGCCAGCCAGGCGGGCGAGAATCGCATCTTCGAGCATTGGTGGCGCGGTTGGTTCAGCGAGCCAATGGCGGTCTGCTCTGGCGAGGAGCGGGCGGCTATGCCCGGCTATCTGACGCCGGCACAGATGGCGGATGTGCGGAAGGCGGCGGATGAGGACTTCGATACCATCTTTATTCGGCTGATGAGCCTGCATCATGCGGGCGCCGTCCATATGGCGGATAACCAATGGCATTCTTCTGGCGATCCCCGCTTGCGGCTAATGGCGCATGCCATACGGCATGAGCAACAAGGCGAGATTGCTCTGATGAACGACGTTAAGGGCCTCGAAGCCGTGCGACAGGCGACGCGCAACTTGCTGGCCAACAATCTCTGATCAACCTTAATCTTTCTCTCAGGAACGAGCATCAGATCGAACGATTAGCGCTATGGGCCGGGCAACAAAGAAGGAGAATATCGATGGCAGACGAACAACGCGGTGGCTCCGGAAATTTCGCCAACGATCCGCAGCGCGCATCGGAAGCAGGTAAGAAGGGTGGCGAGCATAGAAGCGGGCAGGGTCAGCAGACGCAGGGCGGAAGTAAGCCCAGCCAGCAGGGCGGCAGCTCGACCGACAATCCGGGCAACTTCGCCAATGACCGCGAAAAGGCCAGTGAAGCCGGTCGCAAGGGCGGCCAATCCTGAGAACTTCGAGCACTGAAAACCAGGCGAGGCCAGGACGTCAACAAGATGTCCGGCCTCGTGTCTCTTGAAATCATCAGCATGTGTCTCACCGCGCGCACTTCTCAAACCGTTCTACCCAGCAGCTTTCAAAGAACGCTTGGCCGCCTTCTGCCGAAGCTGATCCATGCGGCACTGCAATGGCTTCTTGTCGGGGCGCCAGCGCACGAGCTTCGTGCCATGCCGAAACCGACCACCCGGGACGTGGTCGAATGTCACTTCGACGACATAGGTCGGACGTACGGCCGTCCATTCAGCAGATCGCTTCGTTGACCACCGGCTTGGACCCCCGGGTGTATTGCCGGTGAAGCTCTGCGAGATAACGATTTTCTCCAGCCGGTCGATGAGAGCCAGTCGATCGGACGCTCGGATGCCGGACGTAAATCCGACATGATGCAGCAGTCCGTCCTTGTCGTAGAGACCAAGCAACAACGAGCCGATCACCTTGCGATTGCCCTGCTTCTTCTCGGCGTAACGAAATCCGCCGACGAAGCAATCGGCAGACCGAAGAAGCTTGATCTTCTGCATGCCGTCTCGGGTACCGCCTCGATAGGGCAGATCGAGGCGCTTTGCGACGACGCCGTTATGATCCTCATTCACGGAACTGAGCCAAGCCTCGGCGTCTGCGACGTTGCGGCTTGCCGGCGATAGCCGAAAGACGCCGCCGACCACGAAGGCTTGCCGCGCCAGTCTTTCAAAGGTGGCACGGCGCTTCATAAGCGGCAGCTCGAAAAGGTCTCTCTTGCCAGACCGCAGCAAGTCAAAAACGATAAAGATCGCTGGCGTCTCCGCGGCGAGGCGCTTGATCCGGCTCGCCGCCGGATGGATGCGCTGAAGCAAGGCGTCGAACGAATAGCCGCCGTCCCGTTCAACGATCAGTTCACCGTCCAGAGTAAGCGCTTTCGGCGACAATGTGGTCGCTGCTGAAGCAATTTCTGTGAAATAGCGAACAAGGTCGCGGCCGCTCTTCGATTGCATGCTGGTCCGGCTGCCATCGCGGACCAAAAGACAGCGGAAGCCGTCCCACTTCGGCTCATATTGCCATTGCGCTCCGCGGGGCAATTGGGCGGCGAATTCGGCTTCCATGAGTTGCATGCGAGATTCAAGCCTCTGGGGTGTTGTAAGACACGCATGGTCAAGCTCTTGATTTTGCCAAGCGAAGCTACCTTGAAACGTTCCTCCATCATTTCATGCTGTGACCTAAAGCCTGATGTTGCAGGCAGCCCGTTCCTCGGATCTACGGCGACTCCAGCGAGCCAACCAGACAGTAGGCGGGCGTACTGGTCGGTGTGTAGTGTATGTGCGAAAACAGGATCGCTGAGCGCTTCGGCGACCAAATGGAATTGGAGTTCGATGTTCCGACGCCATCAACGGTGGCGCCGGAAGGTTCGCGCGGAGAATGGAAGCGGCCAGCTGATACGGTCCTCGATCCGGCGGAGGTTAGGTTGGATGCTGACCACTACACCTCCCCACTACACCTCCGAAGCTGCCCGCCATCGTCAAGTAGCGGAGGAATTCCGGACGATGGCCGCCCACACGCCGCACGCATCTTTGCGTGAGCAAGATCTGGCGCTCGCGCAAGATTACGACAAGCTGGCAGATAACGAGGACGGCGTAGCCAAAATCTCAGAGGCCTTCGCAACTGAGGCCACCCTTTGATGCTCTTGCGATCGGCGCAAACGCCGAAAACGCCATGCCCCCCAGATGGCGGCTGCAACAACGACCCAGAAGCAAAATTGATGCTTCCGAACTGAGGCGGCACCCTCAATCATCCCACGGCGCGGATTTGTTCCAATTGGAGGCTAGTTTGGTGGCTGCAAACCCGGCGAGCGCAACCATTCGCTCATGTGCGAGCCAGTCTCGCACTGGCGTGCCTTTCGCAGAAGGTTCTCGCGCTCGACACCTGGAGAGATCTCCTTGGCTTCCTGGCGTAATCTGGTGGCTTCTGCTGCCAGTCGAGTTTCCAAATCGTCTGTCTGCTTGAAACGACGCCGATGCTCTGTCATCGCGTGCTCCTTTCCTGTTGGAGGAAGGCGGGAGCGCGTGATGGGCGTTCTCATCACCGATAAATGCCACGGGCCGCGCGGTGATGGACTAACCGTACATCAATCCGGCGTCGCGCCATGCCAACTTAGGTTAACCGACCGGGAACTATATTTTTGCAGGCAGCACGAACTTTTTCGAGAACCAGTCGGCGATGCACAGTTTTCCTCAATAGCGC
Source organism: Bradyrhizobium sp. CCGB20 (assembly GCF_024199855.1). Classification (NCBI taxonomy): domain Bacteria; kingdom Pseudomonadati; phylum Pseudomonadota; class Alphaproteobacteria; order Hyphomicrobiales; family Nitrobacteraceae; genus Bradyrhizobium; species Bradyrhizobium sp. CCGB20. The sequence goes on from NZ_JANADN010000001.1 coordinate 3,837,112, forward strand.
TGCACCGCAACAGAGCAACGCGATCCGAATCGAAGCCGTTCCATCGGATTTTCAGCCTCCTTCGTAAACCATCGGTCTCCGCAATGCGCCTTCTGGTGGCTCGGCGCTAGTCTTCAACCCGTTTGCGTAAGCATTGCCGCTCGGAAGGCGACACCAGCGGGCGCTGCTGCAGCAGCTTTTCAGACACTTGAAGCGCCTCGCGGGAACGCGCCACCAGCTCGCCGGTAAGTCTTGTGCCCCTGTGAATGCGATCAATGGACCAGGAAGCTTCTTGCTCGCTCCGATCGGAAACCCTCTGCCACTTGGTAAGCATGGCAAAGCCCTCGCAACATCTCACTTAGCAGTGTTTACGCCCCAATTGAGCCATCGGCTAGGTCAAACCAGCGATTGGCGCGCATCTCGGTCCCTTCGCGGAGCTCCGCTCCATCGGGTCAAAGCGCATTTTCTCCAAAGCTTAACATGTCTGAATCGCAAGCCACAAAAATCTGGTAGGATCGGCTTTTCCCTTGCGGGGCAGCTCATGTTCGACACGGCAACCACCGCGCTTTTGCGCGCGGTCCTCGACGAAGTGTGCGAAAGCCTTTCGCACCGCGAGATCGGAGCTCGTACCCACGTCGCTTCGAAGATCCTGGAGGCCGCCACCAGAGGCGAGGTTTCACCCGACGGCCTCAGGCAGGTCGGCCGCGATGCCCTATCCCGCGCGCCCACGATGTGGCGCTGATCACACCGGGGCGGGGGATGAACTTCCAGGTGACGGTCCTCAAGGTCTTGGTCAGCTATCCGGATGGCTTCGCCGTGATGGACGATCTCAAGCGGGACATGGCCATCCTGGCGACCAGCGGCCGCGATTGGGCGGACCGCACCAGGCGCATGGCCGCGCGCGTGCCGGATCTTGACATCTTTTCACAAGGGCTGGTCGAACGCATAAATGGGGGATGGAAGATCACGGCCCGGGGGCGAGCAGTGCTCGAAGTCATGGAAGCTCGTGCCGCGGCGTCCGAGACGATCCAGGAGCCTTCTTTTGAGGAGACGATCGTAACCTCGCCGACGCCCGTTCCTCCGCTGCGGCAGACCGCTGATCGGGCCAAGCGGCGGCGCGAACGCCATGCACGTCGCCGCGAGGCGCGCGAACGGGCGAGAGCCAACGCCTCCTGAATTGAGATCAAACTCCAGGAAAGAAGCCGCCAGCTCGACGCGGCGGCCTGGTTGGTTCCGGACTGTCGATAGCCTCCCAAGCGACAAGCGCACCGCCGTTACACCGGCTCCTTACAGAGCCGGCAAGGTGCGGAAGTAAGAGGAGGGGAGCCGAACTCGCGCCCGATCGCCAGGCGCGACCGTGCCGCCGGTTCGCACCACGCCAAGTACCCCACATTTGAAGGGAGGGGCCGTTTCTGCCGACGAGAGCACGCGCCGTTTCAAGCCCGCCCGGAAGCGATCGATGAGGACGCAGGGCGTCCGGAGGCCGGTCAGTTCAACGATCGCCTTGGGTCCGAACTCAATGAGGGTTCCGATCGGGATCCTTTCTAGGTCAAGCCCGGCAGTGGTAATGTTCTCGCCGAGATCACCCGCGCCGACCTCGAAGCCAGCTTCGAGGAGGTTTGCGAAGAGCTCGGATGGGATCCGGTGAATCTGGCGGAGGTTGGGTAGGCGGGGCCGGCGACGGGCGAGATAGCGGTGCTGGACGAATGCGCCGGCGTGGGCATCGCCTTCGACGCCATGGCCTTCCATCAGGACTATGTGGTCCAAGGCTGGTTTGCTGAAGTGATGTCCGCGATCGGCGGCGACCGCCACCACCGTTCCTTCGAGCGAGAGATCGTGCGCCTGCGGCATCAGGCGGCGCGGGTGAGCGAGCGCCGCTTCTGACGGAGGTGGCGCGTGATCTCAGGAAGCCTCATCGCGTTCAGAACCCGGTCGGCAGGGACGCCGCCCTTGCGGGCCATCTCGACGCCCCAGTGCATGTGGTCGAGCTCCGGGATCGAGTGCGCGTCCGGATTGATGCTCATCATACAGCCGGCGTCGAGGGCCGCCTGGTGCCACCGCCAATCCAGGTCGAGCCGCCATGGGTGGGCGTTGATCTCCACGACCACGTCGTGTTTGGCGCAGGCCCGCAGCACTTTCTCGACGTCGATTTCGTAGCCCGGCCGCCGCTGGAGCTGCCGGCCGGTCATGTGGCCGATGATGGTGGTGTGAGGATCGGAGATTGCCCGAAGAAGACGCTCCGTCTGCGTCTTGCGGTCCAGTTTGAAGCGGCCGTGGATGCTGGCGACCACGAAGTCGAAGCGCTCCAGCACGTCGTCCGGATAATCCAATGACCCGTCGGCCAGGATGTCGGATTCGATGCCTTTCAGTATCCGGAAATCCTTGCCGAACCGCCTGTTCAGCCGGTCGGCTTCCCTGTGCTGCCGAGCGATTTCCTCGACGGATAGACCGCCAGCGTAGTGGGCGGATTTGGAATGATCGGCCACGCCGAAATATTCAAACCCGCGTTGCCGCGTGGCCTTGGCCATGATCTCCAAGGTCTCGGTCCCGTCCGAGGCATCAGTGTGGCAGTGTAGGATTCCGCGAAGGTCCTGGTCGGTGACCAGCTTCGGCAACTTGCCCTTCAGAGCCAACTCGACCTCGTCCCGCCCCTCCCGGAGTTCGGGATCGATGAAGGGCAGACCGAGGGCGCGATAGATGTCGGCCTCCTCGCCGGCGATCAGGGTGCGCCCCTTGTGCAAGCCCTCGGCTTCCAACCGCATCTCTTTCTCGGCGGCCAACGCCTGGAGCTGCTCGATGTGGGCGGGGGAGCCGGTCGCGAAAAGAAGGGTGGCGCCGAAGTGCCCGTGGTCGGACAGGCGGATCTGCAGTGCGTCCGGGGGCGACAGCTTCGAAATCTTGCCGGCCTTGGGAGCCTCCGCAACGATCGTGAAGTCGCCGACAAGTTCGCAGCCTCGGCGGAAGTCGCCTGCAATCGTGACGCGCTTCTGCTCTGGCTGGGTCTTGCGGATCGAATCCTTGGCGTGTGCGAGCAAGGCGGCGGCGCGGTGCAGATGGAGGCGACCTTCTCCGCTTTTCGCGATGACCAGGTTCTGCAGGATCTTGGTCTGAAGCGCCGCGCCGAACCCTTTGGCCTTCTTGATGCGATCGTCCTTGGCGGCGGCCTCCAGCTCGGAGAGCGAGGTGATGGCCAGGTCTTTATAAAGACGCAGCACTTTGTCCGGGCGGAGACCGGGCACGGCAAGCATCTCGAGCACGCCAGCAGGAATCTCCTTTCGCAGCTTTTCAAGGCTGGGATGCGTGCCTGTCTTGTGAAGCTTGCCAATGATGTCGGCGATCGCGTCGCCGACGCCGGGAATCTCGGTGAGCCGGTCTTCGGCAACGAGCACATGAAGAGGGATCGCAAGGGCCACCAGGCTGTCCGCGGCACGTGAATAGGCTTTTGCCCGATACGGATTGCCGCCACGCAAGGCGGTGCGCTGCGCGTATTCACGCAGAAGACTTGCCACGGCGCGGGTATCGAGGGACGGCACTCAACTGGCCTCGCGACTTGTGTCCTGCGGCGCCGCCGAGCCTAAGCGACCTTGGGTTCTCGAACCGTCATCCGGACGGCGATCGAGAGACTTCTCGAGCTTTTGTGCTGCCCGAAAGTCTTCGAGGTGCTGGATATTCGGGCCAAAAGCGGCCTCTTTCTTGAGAAGATTATAGATTCGTCCCGCCACAAGCTGCAGATGTCTTATCCTGCCCTGCGGCATCGATCTCGCCTTGCAAAGAGCTCGGACGGCGTAGGCCCGTAAGTAATCAAAAGCGTCTGACATGTCGGTAAAACGCCGACGATAGTCTTTTGTTCTTTCGGTCGGCGGTTGGCGGCAAAAGCAAAGATTGTTGCAAGCGCTGGTCGGTCGCGATCTGGCTTCGAGAGTACTTTTAGGCAGCTTCCTTCGCACCGATGGTATCGGCCATCCGGGCTCCTCTGGTGCCAAGGGGCTTCGGCGCACCCGTCGTGGTGTCCCGCGCCGTCTGGTGCTCCATCTCAGCGTTGAGCTCCGCGCCGAGCAGGATAACGATCGCGGAAATCCAAAGCCAAGTCATGAAGCCGATCACGGCACCCAGCGATCCATAGGTCTGGTTGAACGTGCCGAAATTGGCCGCATACCAGGAGAACAGGCCGGACGCCGCGAGCCAGAGCAACGTGGCTGCCGAGCTACCCCAAGTGATCCAGTGCCAGCGCGGCGCTTCGCGGCTGGGTCCGAAGCGATAGACGCAGGCGATGGCCACGGCGAGCGCGACGAACATTGCAGGCCAACGGGCGATCCGGATCAGAAGGTCGGCGAAGTTCGACAGGTAGAGATAATTGAGCGCGACTGGTACTACGACGACGGCGGCAAGGGCCGACAGCACGAAAACGATCCCGGCCACCGTGAAGGAAAGAGAAATGGCGTTCAGCTTGAAGAAGCCGCGCTTCTCGTTCTCGCCGTAGACGATGTTCAGTGTGTCGAAAAGCGCCTTCATCGCAGCGTTGGCGCTCCAGAGAGAGATGACAAGTCCTACGGCGAATGTCAGTCCGAGAGTGCGGTCCCCTTTCGAGCTCACGCGGGTGAGCTGCTCGCGCGCCACGTCAATGGCGCCACCCGGCACGAAGCTTGCGATGTCGTCCAGATGCTTCGCGATGCTGCCGGGATCGGTAAAGATCCCGTAGATGGCGACGAGGGCGGCCAGCGCCGGGAAAATCGCCAGGATGCTATAGTAGGTCATGCCTGCTGCAAGAGCCAAAATGCGGTGGTCGCCGATGTTGGCATAGACCCGCCACAGAATGTCCTTCCATCCCTTCGTGGGGATCTCGGCGGGCGAGGCGGCCCGACGTCCGCGGTCCTCCCCTTCTACGGCGAGGCCGGCCAGTGAGGCATCTTGCCTCGCATCGGATTGCGAAGGAAGATCCTTGGACGGCTTCTGTCGATCATCCTTTTGGTTGGTCGGTACCAAGCGCTCGATCAGAAAAGCGGTCGCCATCAGGCCGAGCGCCGTAGCGATGCTCAAGCCATCGAGGCCGGTTCGCGAGCGGCGTTCCATCTTATTGTCGTCCATATCTCCTCCGCCCGCGAGGGCCGCTCACGTGCTGATCAAAGCCTCCTCTACGAGCGCGCTTACGCGGCTTTCCGGTTGACGCTCCGCAGCGCCATTGTGTTGAGCTTCTCGTCGGTCGCCTTTTCCTCATCGAGGTTCTGCTGCAGGACCGAGGCGCAGTCGTCGCGGCCGAGCATCTTCGCCCATGCGATCAGCGTGCCGTAGCGCGTAATCTCGTAGTGCTCCACGGCCTGGGCGGCGGCGATGAGCGCCGCGTCGAGGACCTGCTTGTCTTCGACGTCACCGGCGACATCGCTCGCTTCCTCCAGAATGCCGTCGATCGCCGGGCAATCGACTCCTTGGATCTCCACGTCGTGCATCTGGAAGACCTTTTCGAGCCGCGTTATCTGGCCCTTGGTCTCGGAGAGGTGGGTCTGGAAGCCGTTCTTGAGGCCGGGGTCGGTCGCCTTCTCGATCATGTCAGGCAGATTTTTTTCGATCTGCTGCTCGGCATAGTAAATGTCCTTGAGCGTGTGCACGAACAGGTCGTTCAGCGTTTTGATGCCCTTGGTGAAAAAGCCCATGGCGTCCTCCAGCGTTTGCTTCGTCCTGCAAACCGCCGGCGCTGAGGACTGTTCCTAAGCGTCACAACGTGACGATTTCCTGGGCGCGAACGACGATTTCCTCCTGCCCGAGCTCGGTCTCCAGCCTCTCACCCAGAGCGCGCCAGTAGTCGGTGAGAAGGTGGTCCGCCATGACTTCGACGATCGCAATACTGTCGCGCTCAGTGCCGCCGCCGCGCTGCCACAGGCCTTGCCCCGGCGTGCGGACGAAGCTGGTGGCCCCGCCGAACTCGTCGGTGAGCTCTTTGAGAAGATGCTCGAACCATTCCTGCAGTACCCTTTCGCCGCGGCCCGTCTCCTTGGGCAGCAGGATCTGCACGAGATAGGAGGGGGTCATGCCAGAGGTCTTGTGGCGTTGCCGGGCCAGGCGGCGAGAAGAGTTTCCGTCGTCACGCACTCGACCTGCTGCCCGAACCGGTTCATGTAGATGTTCATCATGGAATCGTGGGTCTCGTCGGCGGAACTGCAGAGCGCATCGGTCACGAGAATGACCCGGAAGCCCCAATCGACCGCGCCCAGTACCGTGGCCAGGACGCAGACGTCCGTCTCGCCGCCGGTGACGATAATGGTGTCGACAGACGCGTTTCGCAGAAGGGCGTGTAGATCGCTCCCGGTCCAGGGCGAATAGACGTGTTTGTCGTAGGTGCGGGCTGGCGGAACGAAGCGGGCAAGCTCCGGCACCAGATCGATCATGTCCGGGCCCAGCTCATTGATGGTCATCGAGCTCCAGCGCTCGTAGTAGCGTCGCCACATCCCGGAACCCTCACCGGGATTTCTCGCCGGGATGAAACGGGTGAAGGCAGTGCGTTCGGGATGTGCCGCCGTTATCTCGACGATGTTTGGCAAAACGCGCGAGAGCCATGGCATCTTCCATTTCGTCCGTTCCGCGAACATGCGCTGCATGTCAACGCAGATATGGATCGCACTGGCGCCGGGAGGCCCGTAGCTCAGCTCACCGTCTTTCGACATGGCTCCCTCCTCGAGCGACTGCCTCAATCGAGGGGCGCGGCTGTCGTTCCTGCGTCGGCGAGAGGTCGCGGACCTTGCAACCGAGAACGATGCCGGCGAGCGTGGCGCCGACGAGGTTCGAGCCTACGATGACCCAATCTCCCTGCATGACGCCGTAGACGATCCAGAGCGAAAGACCAAGCGTCAGCGCGGCCAGCATGCTCAGCGACAGGTCCGCCGTGGATCCGCGAGGCCAGGCCTTCCGGACCTGGGGCACGTAAGACAGCGAGGCCAGGAAGGCGGCGACACCGCCGATGTAAGGGGCGAGGCTAGACACGGGGCGAATAACGGCAGGCGAACGCCCGCCGTTCCTATTTTAGCCAGCTCGCTTGAGGACTTCGACCTTGGCGCTCTCGATGTCCTCGTCCGGAGCCTCCTCGATGCCAGCGATCTGGTTCCGCGCATGCTTGGTGGCGAGGATGAGCTCGTCCAGCTTGACCTGCAGCGCCAGCGTGTCGCGGTTCTGCGTTGCCTGGATGAGGAATACCATTAGGAAGGTCACGATGGTCGTGCCGGTGTTGATTACCAGCTGCCAAGTGTCGCTGAAGCCGAAGAGGGGACCTGTCACGGCCCAAACGACCACGACGGCGACGGCGAGCAGAAAAGTCGCCGGCCGACCCGAAACGCGCGAGGTCGCCACGGCCAGGCGGGCGAACCAGCCGCCCTTGGATGGCGAAGTCGACGAAGCATTCCCGACTGGCAGGTTGGCGCGCATTTTCTTGGCTCTCCTTGAAGCTATTTTGGTTCGACCTTGAGCTTGGGATCGCTTGGAAGAACCCTCGCACCGGCCTGGGCGGCAGCTTGATCGGTCGTGACTTCGGAATCGGCGTGGACTGCGCCGGAGTTCTTTTTGCCGATGAGCAGGTAGCTGGCGGCGAGACTTGCCGCAATCACAGTCCCGCTCGCTATCAGAAAACGCGAATTTCGTTTCTTTCGCACGATCCCTCCGAACGCATTTTCCAATGCTGGTCCGCGGCTGGGGTTCCTGGGAAATGAACTTGGCTTTTGCTGGAACGTTATGATGGCAACTGCAATTCAAACGAGGCGCTGCGGGCACCCCGGAATGCCGCCGCGGACGAGGTGATGGCCCTTTTTACTATGAAGCCGACAAAGACAGACGTTAAGATTGCGCGGACAGTGGCGCGCAACACGAGCCATCGCGCGGAGACCGTCTCACGCGAGCTGACGTGGGGAGCGGACGAGAAGGTCCTGCTGGCCTTGGCGGTCGCCGGCTGGGTCGCGTCACGGGGCAGATCGGAGGGGCTGGAGCGCGCCGGCAATCATGCGCTCCTCGTCACGGTCGTAGCCTCCCTGCTGCCGCACGGCCTTAAGTCGGTGTTCGATCAGACCCGCCCGGACCGCAGGACGGTGCTCGGCCACGTGCATGGCGTCTCGTTCTCCGGCCAACGCGAGGACGCTTTCCCGTCGGGGCATGCCCTGCACATGGGCGCACTCGCATCCGCGGCGGGCACGCTGCCGCTCCAACCGCGACGAGCGATCCGAACGCTGGCTGTCGGCCTTTCCCTGACGCGGATCGTCGTGCTGGCGCACTGGGCGAGCGATGTCGTCGCGGGCTTCGCGCTTGGCGCTTTCATCGAGCGACTGCTCAGGTTGTGGACGGGCTATCCGCTGCGATCGAAGGAGGAAGATCATGCCAATCCTTGAGGACGTGAAGGAGTATGTGCAGCGCGCGACGGGCTTGGGGCGTCCGGGCAAGGACGAAGCCGCAAGTCTGGTCCGGTTAAGAAAGCCGCATACGGTCCGGTTCAAAGACGATGGACTCGTTCCCAATCATCCGCGCTGGCCGTTCGTTATCTACAAAGGCGCCGTCAATGTCGGTGACGGGCACGATCCCGCGGCCGTGATGGAAGACCTTTTCGAGGCCAACGGCTGGGACGACACGTGGCGCGACGGCATCTACGACTATGTTCACTACCACTCGCGGATCCATGAGGTGCTCGGCATCGCCCGCGGCAGGGGCCGCGTGCGCTTCGGTGGCAGCAAGGGCCGGGTATTCACGCTCAAGGCCGGCGATGTCGTGGTCCTGCCGGCCGGGACCGGTCATCAGTGTCTCTCGGCGGACGAAGACTTTCTGGTCATCGGCGCCTATCCCCCGACGGGCACCTACGACGAGTGCACGACGATCGAGGACCGCCCGCGAGCGCTGAAGACGATCTCGAAGGTGCCGGCGCCGCGTAAGGACCCAGTGTACGGTGCGAGCGGCTCGCTTTTGAAGCTTTGGAAGAAACCAAAATGACCGAGTACGTGATCCGCTTCCTGGTCGGCGGGGCCGTGGTGTCGGCGTTCGCTATGCTGGGAGACGTGCTGAGACCCAAGAGCTTCGCCGGCCTGTTCGGGGCCGCCCCCTCGGTCGCGCTCGCCACGCTCGGCATCGCGATCTATCAGCATGGCGAATCTTATGCGGCATCGCAGAGCCTTTCGATGATGGCCGGTACCGTCGCGCTCGCTATCTATAGCATCGTCGTTTGCCAGCTGCTGATCCGAGCGCGCATGCGGGCGCTGCCGGCGACCCTGTTATCGATCATAGTCTGGTTGGCGGCCGCTTTCGGACTATGGTCTCTCGCGGGAGGACAGGCATGACGACCCCAATTCGAATCTCGCCGTCATCTCTGCGTGAGAGCCGCTGGTACGAGTATGTGATCCGCTTCGCGCTCGGCGGAGCGGCGACTGTCTTCACCGGTCTCATCAGCAGCCGCTATGGAGCCTCGGTCGGCGGCCTTTTCTTGGCGCTCCCGGCGATCTTTTGCGCCAGTGCGACGCTGATCGAAAAGCACGAAATCCGCCGCAAGCGGGCGGCTGGACTTTCCGGCGAGCGGCGAGGACAAGAGGCGGCCGCCCTCGACGCCGCCGGCGCTGCTTTAGGTGCTGTCGGAATGCTGGCATTTGCTTTCGTGTTCTGGCTGCTGGTGGAGCGCAGCGTCGGCGGCGCGTTCGCCGCGGCGTCGCTGGTCTGGCTATGCGTGTCGGTGGCGGCCTGGTTTGCACGACGCAAGTTGCGCTCCGCGCATCGGCCTGAACGGGACAGCGCCCCTGCAGTGTCGAGAAGCCGCTGATCTGCCACTGATGCCTGGGCGCAAGGTTAGGAACTCTGCTTCTTCCCGCGCGGTTGACTGGACGGCCGCATCGGCGACTTGATCAGAGTGTAGAATGTCCGACACGATCACGACTACCGGCATCGCCGCCCACGGCGCCTCCCGCCTTCCCTCGGTGGAGATCGACAGCTTCAACGTCGAACTGAAGGACGAGGAAGGATTCATCGGAGACCGCGCGAGCAAGGGCGCCTTCCGCGACATCCTCGAAAAGTGGCGCAAGCCGCTGCGCAAGACCGGCGAGGATCCTTTCGGCAAAGCGCCGTCTGAGAACATCAGCAAAAAGCTTCTCGATGCCATCCTCGTCGGCGATGACACCGAAGCGTCGGCGGTGGTTCACAGCGCGATTGAGGATTTCGCCCAGGAACTCGCCTACGTCACGCGCCGCTTCCTGAAATCCAAGGCTTGGGAAAGGACCGAGCGTATCGTGGTCGGCGGCGGCTTTCGCGACAGCCGCCTCGGCGAGCTCGCCATCGCGCGGACCGAGATCATCCTACGGGCAGAAGACTTCAAGATAGATATGCGGCCGATCCGTCACCATCCGGACGATGCCGGTCTGATCGGAGCGCTGTATTTAGCTCCCTCGTGGATATTCGAGAGCCACGATTCGATACTGGCGATCGACATCGGCGGCACCAATATCCGTGTTGGGGTGGTGGAAACGCGTCCCAAGAAGTCGCCCGACCTGGCCAAGGCCTGCGTGTGGAAGTCCGAACTCTGGCGTCACGCCGAAGATGAGCCGAGCCGCGAGCAGGCGGTCAAGCGCATGGTGAAAATGCTCAAGGACTTGATCGCGAAGGCGGACAAGGAAGGGTTCAAATTGGCGCCATTCATCGGAATCGCGTGCCCCGGCGTCATCAAGGCGGACGGGTCGATCGAGAAGGGTGCGCAGAACCTGCCGGGCAATTGGGAGAGCCGCAAGTTCAACCTACCGGCCAGCCTAGTCGAAGCCATCCCACAGGTCGGCGAACACGACACGGCCATCGTGATGCACAATGATGGTGTCGTGCAGGGACTGTCGGAGATGCCGTTCATGCAGGATGTGAAGCGGTGGGGTGTGCTGACGATCGGCACAGGTCTCGGCAACGCGCGCTTCACCAATCGTAGCAACGGCAAGGGTTAGCAGCGAAGCTCGACCAGTCGCACTTGGCTGGTCCTTCTCATTTCTTTTTCTTTGGGACCTTCTTGCCTTTCTTGCGGGCCTTCGACAGTCCGATTGCGATTGCCTGTTTTCGGCTCTTGACCTTACCGCCCTTTCCAGCCCGCCCGCTCTTCGCCTTGCCTTTCTTGTAGCGGCGCACTTCGCTTTTGACGTCGCTGCCGGAGCTCTTGGAATATTTTCGTTTCTTTGCTTTTCGCGCCATCATCTTTCCTTCGTCGACTGAACAAGCCACCCGCTGGGGTTCCTCGGAAAAATAAGGTCGTGAACGATTAGTTCCTTAAACCGCGTGGCGGAGGCGGGGTGGCTCCCGGGGTAGGAACTGCAATCCTCTCGGCCCGTTTTTTTTCGGAGAAGAAGGCAAATGCGCCATGCGGTGTCACCGAAAGCGAAACCTGCGAAACGACAAAAGAGGCCGCACGAAGCGGCATCGGAAGTTGGCGGATGATGATCCCGAGGATCTCCTTGAGGATTGGATGACTGCGTCGGGAGACGCCGCAGCGTCTAGTCTATAACATCTGAGGTATCGCGAGCGTATATGCGAGCCACGGCGTGCCTAGGGACGGGAACGTTCGTTCGATTGAGCAACATTAAGCTGCGGGCATCCGCATTTCCCGATCCTAAGCTGAGCCGATGGGTCGTTCAAGTGGCGCTGCCGCTCGCGGCTGTTGCCAATTGGCCAACGAGTCCGCCGCGGAGGCCATTCAACTTCGGGAAGCTCCGGCCGGCACCGAAAGCAAGCGGCTGCTACCCGAGGTTCGGCACGCGGAGACCAATTCCCACATGCGGAGTTGCAACGCCTGCTCAGATTGATGCGGCCCGGAAGCACTTCGCATACGCGATGTTTGCAAGTTTCTGCGCCCTTCTTCTTGGCGCGGGAGCGGCCTACGCCGCCGGAATGGCGACCACGGGCCAGGCTGTCAAGGAAGCGGCGCGACCTGTGACATGAGAGCTGAAGCGCCCCGTTGCGGTTATGCAGTCGTTCATTACCGGCAGTCGCCACCAGCATCGGCGAACGACATCGAGAGGCGAGCCTGCCACTTAGCGACGCGAACGCCTCTTCGTTGCGCGCCGGTTGTAGGGCGAACGGTTGATGGGCTTCAGGGAAATCCCTTCGCGCCGCGCCTTGCTGCGGATAGCCGCGATGGGACGTTGAAGTTTGACGCTCATCACTCCGGTCGGCGTGTTGCCCTTCGCGAGCTGCTTGAGCATTTTCACATCCGCGCTCGACCACGGTTCACGCGTACGACGTTTGTATGAGGGATTTGCCTTGCGCGGGCCCTTCCTGCCGATCGGCGAGCCGGGTCGCTTCCATGATGCTCTTGCCATTGAAGTCCTCCTGTAAGTCGTTCTTGAACGAAGGAATCAGCAAATCGGTTCCGATGAACAGGAACGGCGGGATCGGCGCGAAGCTCTTCGTTGATCAGGGGCAACGGAGGTTTCAGTGCGCGTCCAACTAGCATCGATATGTCTTGTGCTGTCCGGTGGATTGGCGATTGCACAGCCCGCCAAGCCGGCGGACGACCTTGGCGCGCCGAGCGGGCGTTCGGCGCCCGAAGACAGGGGTCAATTGCAGCAGCAGGGCTGGACCGGGCCTACCAACACCGGTTCAGGTGGTGCGCCTCCGGAAAGTCCCCAAGGGCAAAGCCCGCCACGGATGCAGCCGGCGCCGGACGGATCGACAAAAACCACGGTCGAGCCTCCCAAGTAGCCCTCATGGGCTATTGCGCGTCCGCGTGGATAACGCCAGCGCGGCGCGACGGGAGGAACAAAGGATTCACGTTGCCGTTTCAAAGGCCAGACAACGCAGCGCCTGCAGACCCATGACGAACCTGAGCAAGCTCCCGACGTGGGCCGACGAGAAGAAGATCTACGCCGTGATCGAAACACCCCGTGGAAGCACCTGCGAATTGGAGTTCGATCCGGAGCTGAGGATGTTCACGCTTGCGAAGCCCCTAATGGGTTGGGCTCACCTATCCGTAGGATTGGGTCTTCATTCCCTCGGCACAAGCCGAAGACAGCGACCCGCTGGACGTCCTCATCATCTACGTATCTCAGACCTATGCGGGCGTCGTGCTCCGATGCCGGCCGATCGGGATTCTCGAAATCCTCCAGAAGCGAGAAGGCAAGGAGGAGCGCAACGATCGCATCTTCGCTGCGCCAGAGCGCTCGCCGTTAGAGAGCAATCTTGAAGACATTAGGAATCTGCCGTCTCGCGCCGTCGAGGAACTCGAACAGTTCTTCCGCGCGACGAACGCGCTGGAAGACACGGAGCCCAAATTCCTAGGGTGGCGCGGCCCCGGCGCCGCCGTCAAGGCCATCAAGCGGCTATCGAATTGCGACGGGGGCTAGAGCGTCCGCGACATTCCAACCTGCTTGCCATGGTCGATCTGTAGACCCAGAACTCTAGGGCGCCGATTGGAGCCGAGGTACAAAAGGGAACATCGGCCGTAATTAGGGGTGAGCTAAGCAGAACCGAAGCCGAGCCCTTGAGATATGCCGGGCCCATCCCGCCTGTGGACTTTGCCTGGAAGCCACATCGCGAGCTCTCTGTTGCCTGCGATGGTCGCAAGCAATCTCTTCATCGGCCTGGCCCTTGTGGCATTGCTCTATTTCGGGCGTGAGCTCTTCGTGCCGGTTGTTGTTGCGTTGCTTTTGAGCTTCGTGCTCGCTCCGGTCGTTCGGCTTTTTCGTCGCTTTTATGCCGGCCGCGTGGGCTCGGTTCTTGCCGCAGTGGTGCTTGCATTTCTGCTGATTTTCGGGCTCAGCGCCATTATGACCCAGCAGGTCGCACAACTCGCCGAGAACCTGCCCCGCTATCAGCTGACGATCAGCGATAAGATTCATTCGGTCCAAGACATCGCGCTCAGTCCGGGAATCCTCAATCGGCTAAAGGATATGCTCGGAGATCTGCGCCAAGAAATGTCAAAGCCGCAAGAGCAAGGACGAAAGAATGCTCATGAACCCGCCCAGACTTCTGTAGGAGAACCCCAGGCTAAGCCACTGCCGGTGGAAATCCAACAGCCGCCGCCTAAACCGTTCGATGTAGTGCAAGCCATCGTCGGGCCTCTGTTGGCGCCTCTGGCGACGACGGGCATTGTTATCGTTTTCGTGATTTTTATGCTGCTTTTTCGCGAAGATCTGCGGGGCCGTTTTGTCCGCCTCGCAGGCGCAGAGGATTTGGGGCGCACGTCCGAAGCAATCGACGATGCCGGTCGGCGACTGAGCCGGTATTTCCTGACGCAAACCTGCATCAACGCAACGTTCGGGATTGTCATCGGGATCAGTCTTGCGGTGATCGGCATTCCCAATCCGGTGTTGTGGGGCATCTTCGCGGCTCTTATGCGCTTCGTTCCTTATATCGGCGCATTCATCGCCGCCGCAGTCCCTGCGGCGCTTGCCATCGCGGTTGATCCGGGTTGGTCCATGTTCTTACGGACGTTGGCATTGTTCGTGATCGTAGAACCGATCCTGAGCCAAATTGTAGAGCCCATGCTGTATGGCCACAATACAGGGCTCTCGCCGGAAGCTGTGGTGGTGGCTGCAGCCTTCTGGACTTGGTTATGGGGACCAATTGGACTTCTGCTTTCGACACCCCTGACGGTGTGCCTGGTGGTATTGGGGCGTCACGTCGAGCGATTGGAGTTCTTGGATGTGATCCTAGGTGATCAGCCGGCGCTCACGCCAGAACAGAATTTCTTTCAACGTATGCTGGCCGGTGATCCCGACGAGGCTGCGGACCAAGCCGAGAAGTTCATGAAGGAAAAATCCCTCTGCGCCTATTACGACGAGATTGCAATTCCTGGGTTGCTGCTGGCGCGGGCTGACGCGCGACGCGACGCTCTGGACTCGGAGCGCCTGCACCGGATTAAGGAAACTGTCGAGGGCGTCATCGACAATCTTTCCGATCACGATGACTGCGCTCCACCTGTCAAGAGCAACGAGAACCTCCATGACGCCAACACAGTTGAAATCGAGGTGGTCAACGCTCCTGATCTATCGCCGCCCGTTGTACCGACTGGAACGTCAAGACCCGGTTGGCGAGACGGAAAGCATGTATTGTGCATCGGCGCGCGAGATCCTCTTGACGAAGCGACGGCGAACATGATCGCGCAGCTTCTCGAAAAACATGGTATCGGCGCCCGCATCGAGCCTTCGACGGCTGCCTTGTCTTCCAACATCGTTGGGCTTGATACAGCCAGCATAGGGATGGTGTGTGTATCTTGCCTTGGAAGAGGAAGTCCGGTGCATCTACGCTTCCTTCTTCGGCGTCTGCGTCGCAAAATGCCACACGCCACACTCCTTGTCGGCCTATGGGGCTCAACCAAAGATTCGGAGGATGAAGCGAGTCTGGATGGCGAGCCGATCGGCGCGGATTTCTATGCGAAGTCGCTTCGCAAGGCGGTAGAGCTTTGCATCGAAGCAGCATGCCGCTCGACCGCCGCACCCGAAGGAGAAACAAAACGTACTGATGCGCACCGGTCTCGAGCGCCGCGATCTGGTGGTAGGCGCAATTGAGGACGTCACCGCTGCGAGGAGTGTGGGACGATTAGGGCGGCGAGGGCGCGTTTGATGTCTGTTATGCCCCGAACAGCGGCGCAAAAGAGGACCTCGCTCGAGGTTCGAGTCGGGCCAGAAGCGGAAGCAATCGGCACCGGCCTGGTCAAGTGGTGCAGACGACTTCTTTATCTCAGGCGGTCGGCCAGCCCTCGAGTTGCGCCCCTTGAAACTATTGTCCGCCGCGTTTACTCGCAGTCCTGCTCGGCCGCCGTCACCTTTTGCTGGGACGGCGCAGGCTCGGCCGCACCAGCCGTCGCCTTCTTTGATTGGTCAGTGGGCGCGGGGCGGGTCTGCTCGACCGTGCCTGTCGTCCGATCCGGCGCCTGTGCGGAGGGTGCAGGCTTGGTCGCCGTTGATTGCTCGGCGGCAGTAGGCTGGCTCTGCATCTGGCGCTGCGCGTCTTCCGACGACGTTGCGGTATGCTCCGAGGCCTTGCCCATCGAAGATGTCGGCGGATGCTGCTTGGAATCAACTGCCGCGGAACCAGTGGTTTGTCTGGTATAACCGGGGACATTCCCTGATCCTGCATCATGGCTCACCGTGTTGCAGGGACCGGCATAAACGGAGCTGGCGCTGAAGGCGAGCGCTGCGCTCAGGATCATAAGTCTGTTTGCGATCATAGCTCTTCTCCTTTGAGCTCTCTGTGACGATGAACAAAAGTAGAGGGCCTTCCGTTCCGAACGCACGAGAGCTGCCCCAACATTGAAGAGCGGCGGAGATCACCGGATTCTAAAGTCGTCCACCCAAATAAAGCGACTTCAGTTGGCAGCCTCATCATCATCGTCTTTGCGGCGAACACTATGTCTCGACTGACGGAGAGCCTCAAGGGCAACTCCTCTCAGCTAGGTTGAATGGATACCGCGACCGTAATGCAGGCTTTTCGTCATGGGGGTTCATCGTAGCTGGAGGTTGTTAGAGACGATGCCGACGACGATAGATTGGTGATCGGCGCTGCGGCATGTTCTCCGAAGAAAGGAACGACCCCGTAACGGCCGAGTTAAGCCGACAAAACCCACCTGTGAGGGAGACGAAAGCCATGGCACGCGCAACAGCCCATCCGGATCGTCAATGCATCTCAAGCGAAGATATTCAAGGAACCGAGGTATATGGAGCCGATGGAAAGAATATCGGTGAAATAGATCACCTCATTATCGACAAGGTGTCAGGTCGCGTGGCTTATGCTGTCATGAGCTTTGGCGGATTTGTTGGATTGGGCCACAGCCATTACCCCATTCCTTGGAGCGCTCTGACCTATGATACGTCGCTCAGTGGTTTTCGAACCAATATCACCGAGCAACAGCTGAGGGACGCGCCTGAATTCAGTGATGACTCGTGGCAGGATCGAGATTGGGAAACGCGCACCCACCAGTATTACGGGACGCCAACGTACTGGGAGGCGCGCCCAGGTGGCCTTTAAGGGTGGGCAGCGGATCTGAAAGTCCCAATCGTTAGGCGCTTGATCTCATGCGCCGCGCATAGGCTCATGCGCTGCATGCTGTCGGATTCGATCTTGCCGAACTGAGGCTTTCGCCAAGTTACGTGTCCAATCGTCTGATAGCCGACGCAGAATTTATGAGCTTCAAATGGCCTGCCTCACAAAACGAGTAGGTCACTCATGACCGATGTCTCTAGCACCGGTGAAGCCGATGCAACGATTGTCCTCTCATCTGGAAGCGCTAAATCAGTAGCTGCCGCCCGTGCCAAGCGATCCGCGCCAAGCTCTCGCGCTATGGAAATAGCGGCACCAACCATCGGGACTGATTTGCCCTGCGACGATTTCTCACCTGTCGGACGGCCGGAAGTGGACACAGACAGCGCAGTGCAGCGGTCCGTTGGGGCGCCGGCGAAACTCATTCCAGGGCCCTTAGGCAGTGCGCATCGCTGGATCAATCGCCCATATGGCGCTCTACAGCGCTCTTCTTGCCCATGGCAGCTATCTGGCGTCGCGCTGCCATTTGCCTGGTTTGGCTTTGCCGGCGAAAGGGAGCACGAGCTCTCCGTAAGCAGCGAAATGGGTCCCGACAGGCACGGAGCGTGCTCGGGACCGCAGCGCCAATGCCGGTCGACCAGCGGCAGACCGCTCACGGCGCGGGTATGCCAGCACAATAATCATCGACCGATCAAGCCATCTCAGGACCTGACCAATTCCAACTGGTCTCGCTGATGTACTTGGGTGCGCCTCTAAGCTGATTCTCGGGAACGGTTGTGACATAGCCGCCTAGATTGCTGTCATACCTCAGGGATTGCCAGGAAAGCGGGTAGTGATCGTCCCCGATGCCCAGAAAGCCGCCAAATCCGAGTACGGCGCAAGCGACCTTGCCGCTGATCTTGTTGAGGTCGCCCGTTCAATCCTTGCAGAAGCATGTCGCGGATATAGACACACGCGCAATGACGCGGTGCCATCAGCCGAGAGGTCGGGTTTGCCTGAAATGGAAACCGCTCGGAGCGAACTTCCTGGCTACAGCGAGCACCTCGGCTTCGCATGTTTCCAGCGCTATCTTCTGGGCCAGCATGACATCTCCGATCGGCAGGGCGCCGATTGGCATGAAGCATAACCCGGCCTCCAGACGACCTTTTTCGTTGATCGCCCACACGTTGGCCGAGGTTCCGGCCTGGACTCTGTATCGCTTTCCGGTGTCGCTTCCGATCACTTCGAAGTAGCCCCGACCGGCAAACTGCTCCCGTTGCGCCGGCGACAGCCATTCCCGCAATATCCGCAGTGATCGTCCCTCTGGCGTGCCCTCGGCGCCGTGCTTGATGAAGAGAGCTCGCGTTGCTCTCCTGCGGGAGCGGACGCCCGGCTGCGTCGATCCAAAACCCAACATGGCGGAATGCCCGCTACCCGCCGACGAGCCTAGGAAAGAAGATCGTCTCGTCCGCATTGGGATCGAACGATCGGATCTGTGATGCCTGACCCGGACCCGTCCGGAACGCCGCGGTGAAGCCGGCCTGCGTCAGCTCGTAGAACCGCTGCTCCGCCTTCGCCAATTCCTGTACGTCGAGGGGGTCGAAATAATGACGGCTGTCGCCAGTACGGTCCATCACGATCTGGATTGCCATGATCGCTCTCCTCGAATTGCTGATAGACAAGGACCAGTATCCGGCTGAACGCAAGAACTTTCAAGAGAAGAACATTTAATCACAAATTTCCCGTCGTCAGCTGATCGCAGCTTATGGCTTGGTACAAGCTCAGATTGAAGAGCGGCCGGTTCGTCCGGTTCACCAAGCCATCAGGTATTAACTCGGCCCGCCGGGGCTGGGATGAGAAAGGGGGCAGGTTAGTCCCTCGATTCACAGGGCCCGGCCTGGCTATCGAGCCCGTGACGGGAATGGCTGTTTTCCGATGGTACTTACCTAACGACGTCCGCCCGGCGGATTCGATCGGCGTCGGCCGGGAGAGGGGCGCTCTCGCGGTAGGCGTACCACGGCCTCGGTGCTGCATTTTGTGTTTAGGACCATGGCGGCTCATCGCTCGGCCCTGCTGCCTCGTCGCGGATCGTGACATCCGCCGAACGCAAGCCGGTCAGCAATACAGTTCTTACGGAAGCAGGATCGAATCCAATATCCTTGGCGTTTGGTGGATGCGCCTCGCTGCCTTTTAATCGGAGTGCCAAGTGCAATTGCTCGCAAAGGTGCTGAACGATGAGATTGATCTGTTCGTCAGTCATGATTTGCTTTTCCTGCTACAATTGTGCCACCCAATCACATTTGAAAATAGCCCGGTACGGGGTAGGGGAACGGCGTCGTCTTGGCGTTCAGGGTGGGCTTGAGGGCGTTTCGCTGTCCACGACATGGGCATGGCTTTCTTGCCGCCGCCGGGCAACTGCACCGGATTTCCATGAGTCGGCGGAACCGAAATATTTTTATCATAAGTGAATCTTCGCTGGGGCTCGCAAGGCCGTGAGGCAAAGCCGCTGCGATTTGCTGGGAGCTCTTGAATAGCAACCTGTGTGCAGTATGGGCGTTACCTGCATCACCGGCCAAGACCGATTTCCATAAGCGCGCCAGTGGCTGAGGAATCGATCCCGCCTGAACCAAAGGGAAGGGTCGAGCGCATACACAGGCGCCGCCGCTTCAAACACGCTAAGTCGCTAGAAGAACGCCTAACTCAAGAGGCCTTGCAACTGCATGAGGAAGCCGGAAACCTTCCACCCGGCCGTAAGCGGGAGGCGCTGCTCAGAAAAGCGCGCCAAGACGAGACGGCAGCATATTTGACGGAATGGCTGACTTCTCCTGGATTGCAGTCGCCGAAGTAAGGCCGCTTGATTTCGCCATCTCTTCCTACGACGTGGCCCTCAGCCTCCGATCGGGAACTGAACGCCAAGGGAATTTCGCAACTCTCACTGCGGCAGATTGTTAACTTGGCATCACTGGTCGTCGTAGCGCCGGTGGCGGAGAGGAGTAATCGAGTCTCCCGCCTACATATGAGGGAGCACGCCATGCTGAGACGGCGTCGTTTCAAGAATACTACTTTGGAAGAACTACTGGACGCGGTGCGGCGTTCGCGGGAAAGAGGCTCGGGACATCCCGACAGGATTATTCGCAAAGCTCGGCGAACTAAGACCGCCTCTCACCTGAGAGAGTGGCTGATCACGTCGGGTCTACAATCGGTGAAGTAAAGGGCCGTCTCGCGCATCTGCGAGCGTCAGCCGCGCTCGAGCTCGACAATCACGCCTTCATTGCCCCGAAGCAGAATCGACGCTTCCGGCAGTGGCTGCTGCGGCCGGTCAAGATGCGTCGACATCATCATCCGGCCACGACCTTTCCAGTGCCATTTCCTTGGCTCGGCAGCGATGTTGAGGGCGACCAGCACTTCGGTCCCGCCCGCCACGCGCTTCACTGCGAGCACATCGTTCCGCGATCGCAACGGTTCATAGCTACCATATTGCAAACAGGGATGCTCATGCCGTAGCGCGATCAACGCTCGGAATAGCGCTAGGATTGAACGCTGATCACGTTGCTGCTGCGCTATGTTGGGCGCGCTCTCTGGCCCGAGCGGCAGCCATGGGCTGGCTTTGGTGAAGCCTCCACTGGGGCTGTCGTCCCACCGCATCGGTGCGCGTTCCGGGTCGCGGCAAAGTCCGTATCCGGGCACGAGCTTCTCGAATGGATCACGGACGTGATCGGGCGGAATGGGCACGCGTTTGCGGCCGATCTCATCGCCCATGTAGAAGAACGGCGTTCCCGGGAGCGTCATGAGGAGCATCGCCAGCACGCGCATCTGGGCGGCGCCGATCTTACTCGCGATCCTTTGCTTGTCGTGGCCGCCGATCACCCAGACGGGCGATGCGCGCTCGGGCAAGGCGTTGAAATAGGCATCAATGGCCGCTTGCACCGACAGCGCGTCCCACTCGGCGTCGTGCAGCGCGAAGTTGAGTGGCAGATGGAGGCGCGGCCGGTCGGTGCCGTAGAAGTGGCCAATGCGGTCGGTCTTGCCCTGGACTTCGCCGCACAACAGCCGGCCGGGATAGATGTCGAGGATCTGCCGGATGAATTCGATGCATTGCATCGTCTCCGGCCGGTCGTCGGTGAAGACCGGTGTGTTGCGTTGCGGGGGCGGCTTGCCCTCGGCTTGCGGATTTTTTGGATTGTCGCGCAAGAGCTCGTCCTTGATCAGCACCGCGCTGGCATCCACACGAAAACCATCGACGCCGCGATCAAGCCAGAAGCGCATGACGTCGGCCATCGCTGCCCGCACGTCCGGATTGCGCCAGTTCAGATCGGGCTGCTCGACCAGGAACGAGTGGTAAAAATACTGGCGCCGCGCTTCGCACCATTCCCACGCGCTGCCGCCGAAGCGGCTCAGCCAGTTGTTGGGCGGCCCGCCGTCCTCGCCCGCATCGGCCCAGATGTACCAGTCGGCTTTCGCGCTGTTGCGCGAGGTGCTGCTTTCGACGAACCAGGCATGGTCGTCGGCGGTGTGATTGGGGACGAGGTCGAGAATGAGCCGGATGCCTTCCTTGTGCAGGACGGCGATGAGGCGATCAAAGTCATCCAGGCTGCCAAAACTCGCGTCGATCGAACAATAATCGGAGATGTCATAACCGAGATCGCGGAAGGGGCTACGGTAGATCGGCGTGAGCCACACCGCGTCGATGCCGAGCCATTTCAGATAGTCGATCCGCGCCGCCAGGCCGGCAAGGTCGCCTTTGCCGTCGCCATCGGAATCTTGAAATGAGATCAGCGCGATCTCATAGATGACAGCGGATTGCCACCACGCCGTCTTATTGCTCCCCTCGGCCGCATCGCCTTCGTTCACCTCGCCGTGCCTCATGCTTCAAACAAACGCTCTTCTCGCAATCTCAGGATTCTATCGCCAGGATGTTCGCTTCCGTGTTCGGCTCAACCACGTGGCATCAAGTCCAGGAATGAACGATGGTTGCTACGTGACCGGCGAATTCTGAGTACTGCAGGCGCCTCTTCAGGGAACGGAGTAGGGGGCGAGCGATGGGTTTGCGGCAAAAACGTAAGGCGATAGTGCCGCAACTCTTGCGGCGCACTCTGCCGCCGGAGATCGTCCGTCACAGAGCCATCCTTGTCGGCCTTCGGGAACCGCCCGTGGTGCCCTGGGTTGGTCCGACGACTGATCTTTCCGAAGGGACCAGCATGCCGGAACCGGACATCCAAAAGGGAATGCCGCTATCGCGCATCGGATCCCAACCCCTCAGTGAGGGATCAAGCAACGCGATCACGCGCGACGTTATCGATGTCCATTGAATGCTTAATCGTCGGCGGCGGGCCAGCAGGCCTGATGGCCGCTATCTATCTCGGCCGATTCCGACGCCGCGTCTGCCTTGTGGATACGGGCGCAAGTCGTGCGGCTTTGATCCCCCGTAGTCACAATGTACCGGGCTTTGCGCATGGCCTGTCCGGCGCAGAGCTGATCGCGCGGATGTCGTCGCAACTAGCCGAGCTCGACGTCGCGCGCGTGGATGCCGAAGTCACCGCCCTGAGGCGGCACAGAGACGGCTTTCGCGCGAGCTGGCGGGGATGCGAACATGACGTCTCCAGTGTGGTTCTCGCCTGCGGGATCGTGGACATCCATCCGCCATTCGACGAGTGGCGCTCTGCGGTCGCTGATGGGCTCTTACGCTACTGTCCGGTCTGCGACGCCTTCGAGGCAATCGGCCGCCGAATCGGCGTGATCGGCCCGCTCGATCACGCCGCGCCCAAGGCGCTATTCCTCCGCGGCTACTCGCAGGATGTGACGCTGCTCGCGACGGAATGCGGAGCGGACGAGGTCGCGAAGGCGCGGCTGTCCGTGGAAGCTGTTAGCGTCGTACCGGCCTCCGACCTGAGGCTCAGGCGAAAGGGGAAACGGATCGAAGCGGTCTTCGATGGCGAGCTTACCGAGGAATTTGATGTGGTCTATGCGGCGATGGGCGCGCAGGTGCGCTCGCGGCTGGCGATGTCGCTGGATGCCGAGCATACCGACGAAAGCTATCTAAGGGTCGACGATCATCAGCGCACATCGGTCGATGGACTCTACGGAATAGGCGACGTCGTTACCGATCTGCACCAGATCTCCGTCGCGTTCGGTCATGCGGCGGTCGCCGCCTGTACGATTCACAACAGCCTGCCTCGGCGGTGGGCCTGATTCTGTGGAGGTGGATCTTGGTGAACATGACGGCCGCATCATCGTCGAAGACGACCGTCTATGCTGCGCTGGCCGGCAATATCCTTGTCGCCGTCACCAAGATCGGCGCCGCCATCTGGACGGGAAGCTCGGCGATGACGAGCGAGGCCGTGCACTCGGTCGTGGATACATCCAACGAGGTGCTGCTGCTCTACGGCTACCATCGTGCGAGCCGCCCGGCGGACGAATCGCATCCGCTCGGCTATGGACGTGAATTGTACTTCTGGAGCTTCATCTTCGCGCTGCTGATTTTTGCGCTCGGCTCCGGCGTCTCGCTCTATCAGGGGGTCTTGCACATTTGGGCACCCGAGCCGATTGAGGATCCCATCGTTAGCTTCGTCGTGCTCGCCCTGTCGTTCCTGTTCGAGAGCGCCTCGTGGCTAATCGCCCTGCGTCGTTTCCGGTCGGATGCTGCGCGATTCGGATACTATCAGGCCTTCGTCCGCAGCAAGGACCCTCCCGCGTTCATGGTGTTGCTTGAGGACAGCGCCGCGATGGTCGGCATCGTCATCGCGGCCGCAGCCACTGCAGCTGCGGTATGGCTGGCGCAGCCGGTGTGGGATGGCATCGGCTCGATCCTGATCGGGGTTCTTTTAGGGATCACATCCGTCGGACTCGCCCGCGAGAGCAAGAGTCTCCTGATCGGCGAGCCGGCGCATCCGGAGCTCGCTCGATCGATCCTCGAGATCGCACGACGCTCGCCGGGCGTGCTCCAGGCCAACGGGCTCCTGACGGTGCAGTTATCGCCGGACGAGGTTATCGCCGCCCTAAGCGTCGAGTTCGCCGACGAGAAGCGCGCCGACGACATTGAACAATGTGTGATCTCGCTCGAGAGCGAGATCCGCAAACGTCACCCGAGCGTCGCAGCCCTGTTCATCAAGCCGCAGACGAACGCGCGCTTCCATGCCGTTCGGGCGAAACGTCGGGGCCAGAGATCCTAGAACGACCTTTTCACGAAATTCCGCCGGGATGGCTGAAGATATCAAACTGCCGCGAGTGAGACCGACCGGAGTCATACCGCACGCGTCCGCGGGTGCAGATCGCAAGCGCGGTCGGTGCCGAAACGGCGGAGCCCTACGCCGATAGCGGCCGCCTTTGTGCACGAGTTCGACGCAGACCCGGCTGGTCAGCATCAGCGTGCCGGAGTCACCTGCACCGGCCGGCGAGACTATTCCTGCCCCCGCCGCCTATTTTAGGCAGAAAAGCCAAAAGCGGACGCCGCGAAGCGGCTGGGAGACGGCAGCGTCGGCCTGATCCGCCATCTTCCGCTTGAGCAGGTCGGCCAAGTCAGTCTCAAAAATGTGCCCGAGTGCGCTCGAGGAGAGCATCAAGGCTTCGCCTCCTGACGGGCGCCCCTCAGACCGAGGAACGCCATTTTTCCACGTCCGGCAAATGTCGAGCCCGGATCGAGCATAGTGAAAGCGTGGCATTTTCGGAGACCATCGCTGAGAGTTACGTCTGACTTTAGGCCCCGCGCTAGACGCCAATAAATCCGCGACGTAGCAACCCGGCCAGCGCGCCTCGAAGGCTGGCGACGCCGGCGATGTTACCGTGGGACGCGCTGAA
Source organism: Bradyrhizobium sp. CCGB20 (assembly GCF_024199855.1). Classification (NCBI taxonomy): domain Bacteria; kingdom Pseudomonadati; phylum Pseudomonadota; class Alphaproteobacteria; order Hyphomicrobiales; family Nitrobacteraceae; genus Bradyrhizobium; species Bradyrhizobium sp. CCGB20. Next base: position 3,861,817 of record NZ_JANADN010000001.1, read on the forward strand.
GAGCCGTACCACCAGACGCTGATGTTGTTCCGCACTCGGCTCAAGCCGCGCGAGCACCGTGTTGCCGGATCGCGAGACCATGGACATGTCGGTCCATCCCAGCCCTTCCAGGTGAATTTTGTAGCGCCAGCCGGCCAGCTCAAGCGCCCCGCCGTCCGCACCCGAGAAGCGCACCGAGGTCGGCGACATCGCGAGCAGGCGGCACGACAAGACCTTTCCTTCGCCCGAGAGCCAGACAGCCTCGTCCGTCTCGAACATGTGGCCGGGACGAGGCAATTCGAAGCAGACGAGAAACGCGATGAAAGCGATCAGCATCGCGATGCCGGCCCAGAGCAGGTTGAAGAAATCTAGCGAGGAAATCTCGCTGGCGGCGTAGGGCGAGATCAACGCCCATATGATGCTCGCGGCAGAACTTGCGGCGATCATCCCGAAGATGGCGGCGAGCTTCCAGTGGATGCGCGGCGCCGATCGGTCGCCGCCTTTGTCGGTAATTTTGAAGGGGCGGCCGAACGGCTTGACGACGGCGCTCAGCAGCGTTGCGGTCACCGCAAAGCAGGTGATGGCGTGGGTGGCTTCCATGAACAAAGGCAGCGTCCGCGCGCGCGATATCCAGCCCATGTAGATAATCTGCCCGAGCAGCGCCGGCACGCCATAGCGCAGGAAGGAGTGGTAATCGGCTTCGAACGCGGGCAGCCCGCCGAACCAATAGATCGTCGGTGCGATCAATAGCAGCACCATGAAGGGTTTGGAGAGCCAGTTTAGCATGCCGTGAAGATAGTGCCAGCGCTGGGTGAAGCTGAAGCCGGGGCCGAGCAGCGGGCCGTTACGCAGCAGGGCGACCTGTATGGTGCCGAGGCACCAGCGCGTGCGCTGGGTGACGTATTCCGGGATGCCTTCGGCTGAAAGTCCGAAACTGAGCGGCTCGTTCAGCCAGGATGTGCGGTAGCCGTGCGCCAGCATGGTGTAGGTGAGGTTGATATCCTCGGTGATTGCCTGATCGGGAAAGCCGCCGATTTCCTCGAGCCGGTCGCGGCGAACGACAAAGGAGGTGCCGACGCAGAACGCGCAGCCCCACGCGTCCTTGGCCGGTTGGAAGATGTCGAAGAAGAAGCGTTGATCGTCGACCCAACTCTTCTCCGCCAGCAGATTATGCTGGATCGGATCGGCGTTGTAGTAAAATTGCGGAGTCTGCACGATCGCAACCTCCGGATCGGACAGCAGCAGGCCGACCGTGCGTTTCAAAAAGTCCCGCCGGGGCGCAAAATCCGCATCGAGCACCAGAATGACAGGCGCGTTGGTCGCGCGGGCGGTCGTGGCCAACCCGTTATTGAGGTTCCCGGCCTTGGCGCCCTTGTTGTCAGGCCGGGTCAGATGACGCGCGCCAACGCGCTCGCAATATTCCCGCAGCCAGTCGCGCCTCTGGTCATCAAGCACCCAGACTGTCGCATTGGCATAGTCGAGCGCCAGTGCGCTCAGGATCGACCGCTCGAGGATTTCGAGCGGTTCGTCATAGGTGCAGATGAAGATGTCGACGGCGGGATGGCGATTTTTTGCGGACAGAAGCTGCTCCGCCGCGTCGGCTTGCGCGGTGCGGTCCGAGCTGCGGAACAGGATCACGATAGAGATCAGCGTGTACAGGATGGCCAGTGACTCGAAGGCAATGAAGAGCCGCGGCCAAAGACTTTGCGCCGACAGCTCGAACGGCGGCAGCGTATCGTTCCATCGCCACAGTGCATAAAGGATCAGAAACGCCGCGCTCGTCGCCCCGAACAGGATACGGTCTCTGGCACACAGCGGGTCCAGCAGTCGCGCTATCACCAGAAGCCCGAGCAGAATTCCGATGTCGATGGTCAGGATCGAAAGATCATCGGGGGCGGTGGGGAACATCAGCGTATCCTTTTCCCGGTGAAGGGGTTCCAACCTGTTTCGGCCAGCACGGCCCATGCGGTCGCGCCGAGATGCGGACGGCGGTAATAGAAGAAGTCAGGATCGCCGCTGCCGGTGGGATCGATCGACAGTCCCGTTGTCAATCGCGCCGGGCGGGAGGCATTGAGCAGGCCGCTCGGCGTCTGGTCCGCCTTCAGGCTTGCCAACAACCGATCGCTCTCTCGCGCGTTGCCGCTGATCCGGTAGGCCAATGCCGCCTGCGCCGTGCCCTCGACCCAGAGGCCGTCGCGATCGCCGTTGAAATCGAAACCGCCATCGACCCCTAGTCGCGCTTTCGCGAAGCCGAGTGCGCTCTTCCAGGCTTCCGGCGATTCGGGCACGGCCATCCACGGCCAAAGCTGAGCGTCGAGCGCGAGCAGACCCTCATCCGCAAGATTGCCGTCGGGCTTCGTCCCAAGCAGGAAATGATCTCCGCGAAAGGCGCGATCGAGCAGCCGCCTGGCCTGCGCTGCCGCGTCGTCGTACTTCGGTTCCCCAGTCAAGCGAAACAGCCAGCGCGCGGCCGCGTGGACGTCGGCATTGTGCTCGGTCGACTTCCAGGTGAGCCTGACCTGCTTCGGATCGTAGCCGTGAAAGCCGCCGTAAAAGCCATCCGAGGAAGCGGTCGCGTCGATGACCCAGTCGATCAGGCGTCTGGCGTCGGCGAGACATTGAGGATCGTGGGTCGCCTGATGGAGCGTCAGCAGTGCCAGTGCGACCCACGCAACGTTTCCGGTGGAAGTGCCGTCCTGCGCCGGATCCTCCGCCCAGATCTTGGCATGACCGTCCCACCAGCCCGGTAGATCGGGTACCTCCTGGTTCACCGCACCGGTGCGATAGGCATTGCGCACACGGCCGTCATCAAAGCTTCGATCCTTGCGTACGGCGCGGCTCAGCGCGTTGGCGATCGGTCTTGCATCCGACACATTGCCGCAGGCAATCAGTGCAATGGCGGCGAGCGCGTTGTCATAGACGAAGGCCGTGGTAGCGAGACCGGCCGGAAGGGTCGCTTCATCCGTGCTGGGTTCATAACTGCCGATGAAAACCGCGTCGGCAGCTTTTGTGTGCGGCGTGACCGCCTTGTTCAACCCGGCGCAGAAAGTGTTTGCCGCTTGCGCCGTTTGGCCTGCGGCCGCCAGGGCGCCCACGACTGTCGCGCACATCATCATCACGATGGCAGACTTCATCGTGATACAAGGGTGCGAGTTTCGGGCGATCCATCCGCGTCGGCCTTTGGTTTCTGCGGCTCCGAGGCGCGGAAGACGTCTTGCAGAAGTGCGATGCCAGCTCTTCTTGTATCCGCGTCCAAAGACAAATTCTGCGCAGTGTCGCTGTTGGCAGTCTCGGTCTTGGCAGTCTCGGTCTTGGCAGTCTCGGTCTTGGCACTGTCGTTCCTGCCTGCGTCGTCTCCAATCCACGAAGCAACGAAATGGCCGAGCCGGTGCCAGGTGACCGACATCGAGGGGACCACACCATTCTCGCGCGTCACCGTCACCCATTGGCCGACCGGACACGCGGATGCGCTTGCAGTTCCTGCTTGTTGCGCTGATGCGCCATCCCCGCTCGCGTCATCCGGCGTGATGATGGCGTAGAGTTCGCGCCGTTCGGTTTGCGGGAACGGAACGGCAAAGCGCTCATCGACCTTGTCGCTGGTCTTCGGCAGCACCGCGCTGACGACGCCGGACCGCAACGAACTCCCGTCGATGCGAACACGGGTGCCGGGCATCATGCTCTGACCCTGCCGGTAGGAGAAGATGGCCACAACAAAGCGCTTGTCGCAGTCGACAATGGAACTGATGGTATCACCAGCGCTCACATGCCGTCCCATCGCGGCGCCGACGGTCAACACCTTGCCTTGGCCGTGCGAAAGGACATCGGCATCCGCCAAGGTCGCGAGCCTTGCTTGTTCGGCGTCGATCAGGTTTTCCAGGTCGGCGAGCACGACCGATTGCTGCTTTTCCTCGATTTTCATCCGCCTGGCGTCCAGGTCGATGTCCCTGCGCTTCTGAGCCAGGTTATTGAGAGCAACCAGTTCGTCTCCGACATAGATACCTTTGCTCAGGGCGTCGAGCTGGGCCATCTTTTGATTCAGCTTGGCAGCCTCTGCGTCCGCACCATGCATGGCCGCGGCGTATTGCTGGATCGTCGGCCTGAGCATATCCATGCTTGCGGCATTGCGTGTCACCATATTGCTCTGGCGGTCCACCAAGGCCTTCTTTTCACCGCTCATGGCGTTGGATTGCGCAACCCGGGCGCGAAGCTCCTCGATCTGCGACTTGAACTGAGCCTTGAGCTGGTTGGTCTGGTTGGCGAGTTCATCATCGAGAGACGAAACATAGCTGAGGTCCGATTCGTGCTTCGCGCGTGTCGCGTCGAGTTTTTGACGTGCGTCGGACGCCTTCTCCTGGAGCGTGATGAGTGTCCCGCGATCAACTCTTGGATTGCTGATCTGCGCCAGCGTGTCGCCGTCGCGGACGTCCCGGCCGGGAAGTACCGCCAACAAACCGATTTCGCCACTGATTGGCGCGGTCAGAAGCGTAACAGGCGCGTTGACCACGGCGCGATCGGATTGATCTGCGACGATCGGTGGCGCCACGGCTGTGAGCATCAGTGCAGACAGCAGTCCCGCCACGCCTATGGCGGACATTCTCAGAAGTGCGGGGTGCCTGCGCACAGTGCCGCCGCTTTCGGATCTATCAATCATCAGCTTTCTCTCGGTTGGAGGTATTTCCAAAAGCACTTATCTGGCGTTGATTGCCGGTTCTTCCCGTCGCTGGCTAAGGCACTGCAACAATGCAGGGCGCATTTGGTTCAAATGGCCGCAGGGAATAAGGACGGGAACCGGCTGAATGCTGGTCGCGACAGGCGTGGGGCGTGTTTCCAATCTCTTCCATAGCGCCGTCCAGGAGAGACCCCGGTCCTCTTGCGGCGTTCTCGGCCTCCCTGGTTATCCCCGGCCTTCTGGGGCTCGGGTCGGGCGCCAGATTGATCGCGTCGTAAGACGGCGGTACTGCGCGCTTCCCGCGGGCGAACGATGCGACAAGACTGGCACGGGCGCGCTCGATCCATGGGGTGAGACCTGCCTCAGTTCACTACTGCAGCAGCGGTTTCATCCGATTTACCTCGCGCCTCGGCGTGGCGGCGGCCAAGAGCTCAGTGCGTCATCGCGGCGCGCGCGATCAAGCTGGCGAGCGGAGGAGCCTCAGCGGTGGCGTGGCGCATCACGGTAGGAAAGAGCGCTGCAACCGCAGAGATTCCTCAGCATGTATTGCAGGAACGTCGCCGCTTACGCTCGCTATATGGTTAGAGGAAATCTGCGATGTCTTCAGCGAGGCGCGACATGCGCAAAGCCAAACCGACCGAATGATCGTTGACCACCCCTTTCGCCGCTAAATGCGCCGACTTTTCGTCTTTGACGAGACAAAGGTCGACAGTGAATGCCTGCGAGCAGCCCGTCGGATCAGGCGAGGGGGCAAATAGCCTGTCGCATCAGGCGAGCAGATTATCCAGCGTGATCGGGAAGCGGCGGATGCGTTTGCCAGTGGCGTGATAGACGGCGTTTGCGATCGCCGCAGGAACGCCGACGATGCCGATTTCGCCCAGGCCCTTGACGCCAAGCCGGTTGATGTGGTCGTCGCGCTCTTCAACGAAGATCACGTCGATGTCGTGGATGTCGGCGTTCACTGGGATGTGGTACTCGGCGATGTTCGCATTCATGATCCGGCCGAAGCGGTGATCCATCACCGTCTCCTCGTGCAGGGCCATCCCGATCCCCCAGACCACGCCGCCCATGATCTGGCTGCGACCGGTCTTGGTGTTCAGGATCCGACCGGCGGCGACGGCGCTCACGACTCGCGTGACGCGGATGACGCCGAGCTGCTCGTCGACCTTTACCTCGGCGAACACGGCCGAATGCGTGTTGCGGGCGCGCGACTTGTCCTCCGTGAAGTGGTTGAGCTTCTGCTTTTCGAGCCGCTCGAGCTTGCCGTGCCGCATCGCATCCGCGATCGAGACGGCACGGGTCTTTTCACCGTTGCTGGCGATCGTGCCGTCGATCAGGATGACGTCGGCAGCATCGACGCCGGCGAGCGGCGAAGAGGGCATCGTACTGGCGAGACGCGCGAGATCCTGGCGAATGTCGTCGGCCGCTCCCAGCACCGCATGTGCGCTCGATGCGGCCATCCAGGAACCGCCCTCGACGGGAGCCTGCGGGAGGGTCGAGTCGGCGAGCTTGACACTGATGCTCTCGATCGGCAGCCCGAGTGCATCGGCAGCCACCTGCGCCATGATGGTGTAGGTGCCGGTGCCGATGTCGGACGCCGCGCAGAACACCTCGGCATGCCCATTGGCGGTCAGCACGATGCGGACTGCGACCGGCATCTGCAGTGCCTCCCACACGCCTGTCGCCATGCCCCAGCCGACCAGCTCCTTACCGTCGCGCATCGCGCGCGGCGTGGGATCGCGGCTGCTCCAGCCGAAGGCTTCAGCGCCGCGGGCGTAGCATTCGCGTAGCTGCTTGCTGGTGTAGGGCAGGTCTTCGCTCTGGTCGCGATCCGAGTAGCACTTCAGCCGTAGCTCGATCGGGTCGAGCTTGAGGGCGACGGCCAGCTCGTCCATGGCGCATTCGAGCGCGCACACGCCCGAGGCTGCGCCGGGCGCGCGCATGTCGCAGGGGGTGGAGACGTCGAGACGGACGAGCTTGTGAGAATAGCGGCTGTTTGCGCTTTTGTAGAGCTGTTCCGCCCAGCCGCTGTCGTTGCGCGCGAAATCCTCGTAGCGCGACGTGATGGCCGTGGCCTCGTGCACGACCGCATCGAGCGTGCCGTCAGGCTTGGCGCCGAGGCCGACGCGCTCGATTGTCGCGGGCCGGTGGCCGAGCCCATACATCTGCCGCCGCGTCAGCACCACGCGAACGGAGCGCTTCAGAACGAGCGCAGCGAGCGTTGCCAGCACCACCTGATATTGCGGCCGCAAGCCGGAGCCGAAGGCGCCGCCGACATAGGGCGATAGCACCCGGATGTCATCGGGCTTCTTGTCGAACACGCTGCACAGAAATTTTTGGACGTTCTGGACGCCTTGCGTCTTGTCGTAGACCGTGAGCCTGCCGTTGCCGTCCCAGACGGCCGTGCTTGCATAGAGCTCCATCGGATTGTGATGCTCGGTCGGAAGGACGTAGTCCGCCTCGTGCCGTACGGCCGCTCCCGCAAGCGCTTTTGCGGCGTCGCCGCGCGGCTTGAGCTGCTGCTTCACCTCAGTCGCCTTCCTGCGCCCGGCTTCGAGATCGGTCGCAAACGCCTGCTCCTCCCGATATTCGACATGCACCAGGGTCGCGGCGAATTTCGCGGTTTCCCAGTCCTCCGCCACGACCAGCGCGATCGGCTGGCCGTTGAATTTGATGCTGTCGTCATAGAGCGGCCGGAACGGCGATCCTTCCTCCGGCGCCACTTCATCCTTCCAGGCCTCGTCGTTGTCGGCGAGTGGCGGGCGATGCGCATGCGTGAGCACGTCGAGCACGCCTTTTACCTTCAGGGCCTCGCTGGTATCGAGGCGGGCGATGCGTCCGCGCGGAATTGTGGCCTCGACGACGAAGCCATGCAGAAGCCCGTCGGCCGTGAATTCGCCGGCATATTTGGCGGCCCCGGTGACCTTGGCGCGGCCGTCGACGCGGGACGTTGGTGTTCCGACATAGGCGTTCATCGGTGCCTCACGCGATCTTCTTGTGGGCCTGTGATTGCGGCGTGGCGTTGGCGGCCTGCATCAGCGTTCGCACGATGGCGCGGCGCGCGAGCTCGATCTTGAAACCGTTATGGGCCTGGGCTCTTGCGCTCTGCAGCAGGAGATCCGCAGCGCGGGAGAAATGCTCCGTTGTTGCCGCCTGGCCGCGCAAGGCCGTTTCGGCCTCAAGGCTGCGCCAGGGTTTGTGGGCCACGCCGCCGAGCGCGACGCGCGCCTCTCTGATCGCGTTGCCGTCCAGTTCGAGCGCAGCCGCAACCGAGACCAGGGCGAAGGCATAGGACAGCCGGTCGCGGATCTTCAGATAGCTGTAGTTGCGGGTAAAGCCGCGCGGCGGCAGTTCGATCGCCGTGATGATCTCGTCGGCCTCGAGATTGGTATCGAGATGAGGCGTGTCGCCAGGAAGCCGGTGGAAGTCGGTCAGCACGATCGTACGTTCGCCGGACGGGCCTGCGACGTGCACGAGCGCGTCAAGTGCGGCCAGCGCCACGCTCATGTCGGACGGATTGGTCGCGATGCAGGAGGCGCTTGTGCCGACGATCGCATGGTTGCGGTTGAGGCCGTCGATCGCCGAGCAGCCGCTGCCGATGGTTCGCTTGTTGCAGGGCGTCGTCGTGTCATAGAAGTAGGCGCAACGCGTCCGTTGCATCAGATTGCCGCCGACGGAGGCCATGTTGCGCAATTGCGCCGATGCTCCGGCCAGGACGGCGCTGGCGAGCAGCGGGTAGCGCTGCTCGATCAGCGGATGGTAAGCAAGATCCGAGTTCGGCACCAAGGCACCGATGCGCAGGCCTCCGTCGGCTGTCTCCTCGATCTTGCGGAGCGGCAGGCGGGAGATGTCGATCAGCCGGGAGGGCGCTTCGACATTCTCCTTCATCAGGTCGATCAAATTGGTGCCGCCGGCGATGAGCTTGGCGCCGGGATGAGCGGTGAGCAGGAGGATCGCATCGGCGACGTCGCTGGCGCGGGAATACTGGAAATTGATCATGGCCGCCCCATTGCCTGCTGGATGGCGGCGACGATGTTCGGATAGGCGCCGCAGCGGCAGAGATTGCCGCTCATCAGCTCCCGGATCTCGTCAGAATCTTTGGCGCGGCCTTCGGCCAGGAGCCCGGCCGCGGAACAAATCTGTCCGGGCGTGCAATAGCCGCACTGGAAGGCGTCGTGATCAATAAAGGCCTGTTGCAGGGGATGCATCGCGCCGTCTTTGGCAATTCCTTCGACCGTAGTGATCTCCGCGCCGTCCTTCATGACGGCGAGCGTCAGGCAGGAATTGACCCGCCGCCCGTCGACCAGCACGGTGCAGGCGCCGCATTGACCGTGATCGCAGCCTTTCTTGGTCCCAGTCAGCGCGAGATGGTCGCGCAGGGCGTCGAGAAGTGTGGTCCAGGGCACGAGGTCAAGCGTGCGCCTGTTACCATTGACGATGAGATTGATCGGAATGCGGTCGGGAATTTGATTTGCGGCATCGGCCATGTCTCTTCCCCTGAGATGAAGGCCCAGCCGAGTAGTTGCATATGCTGACGCGAGTGCGCGTCGTCTCCGCTGGCCAATAGCGCCCAACGGACGGCCAGCGGCTTGGTTCCATGCCGGGAATCCCTTCCATTGATGAAACCGTAAGCGCCTTGCCCCGCCGAGTGCCCCATGCCAACGTGAGGTGGCGGGATGGCCACTCTTGGCCGCAGAGCGGTTCTTCAGTGTGAATCGTAACCCCTGGAAAGGGCTAGGAGCGAAAGGCTTCCCCGTGGTTACGACTTTTGCCCTGCTAACTCGCTGGTTGCGCAACCCGCAGGTCGATCAGCTGAGCTTCACCCACAACCCGCGGCCACCGAGGGCCTAACCAAAGTAACCAATCTGACTTTGGCAGGTGCATTGCCGCATTGTCCGGATTCCGCGACAGTGCCCTTGCGAAGAGCGGGCGCGGATATTGCGTGCGGTTCTCGATGAGGTCTGTGAAAGCGTTTCTCGAGACCAGACCTGCACCCGCACCCACGTGGCCTCAAAGATTTTGGAGGCTGCCACGAGAGGTGACACCTCACCGGATGACCTCAGGCAGGTCGGTCGCCAAGCCCTCTCGGATGCGCCGACGATGTGGCGGTAGTTGCGGAGGGCAGCGGGGCTGAATTTCCAAGTCACTGTCCTGGAGATTCCTGGTGAGCTATCCCGACGGCTTCGCTGATGGCGGAGTTCAAACGTGATATGGCGATATTGGCCACTAGCGAGCAGGAATGGACAGAGCGCACCAAACGGCTGGCGTCGCGGGTGCCTAACTTGGACATTTTTCCCAAGGACTGTTGAGCGAACAGGCGGTGGCTGGCGAATCACCGACAACGGACGCGCCGCGCTCGAATTCGTGGAAGCGCCCCTGGCCGCTGGGATCTGACGACGACGGAGAGGGCTTGGCTCCGCTGTCGCTACCGCTTGAGAGGGGCGGCGTCGGCGCGGACGCCGTCAGCGTCGACGCGCCGACGCGCTCCCGATGACGTACGCGAGCAGATCAAATACCCGGGGCGTTACGGGCAACGCATCCGGTCCCCGACGAAGCTCGCGGCGGTCGGTCTCCAATGCGTGGCCCTCAAAAGAGATAGAGCAAGATCGCTCCCGTCTGGCACGAGGGAATGTAGTATAGGGTGCGACGCAAAAAATAAGTCGCTGGTGAGAAAAAATGTGGGCGCGGTGTCAAGCGCGCTCCGATCTGCCACGGCAAGGTCGCCCCGTGGGTGGTCACTCCGGGAGATCGCGATGAGCACGAGTTATACTGCCCGGGATCGGCGCAGACGTCAGTGTCGACGCAGCGGCCCCTCCAACTTTCTTAAAGTGCTTTTGACGCTTTTTATGCTTGGCGTATCCGCCAGACCTTGCGAGCGACGCTGGACGACGTAAGCGACCTGGAGCTCTGGGATATCGGGGCAACTAGGGGCGCGCGATCGAATATCTCGTTCGAATGAATCCCTCGACCAACCCACGCGGCCTCTGAGGCCAATCCGAGGCTCCTTCGATTGGCAGTCGCTTGTCTACTGGTGGCCCATGGTCGAACTTATAGCGCTGCGTCGATTATCAGCATTTGACCGGCAGCCGACGCCGCGGACCTAACGGCAGCGCTGTCAGGTCTTGGCCTTTCACTAGCGGTGCCGCTACATGTGCAGAGGGGGGAGGCCGGAAGTTTGCAGCCGAGCGTTAGACAACGCTTTCAACCCGAAGCGGTCATTTTTGGCCGAAGCGATCCTCGACCTCCACGGGGAAGTTCAGGTTTGAGGGACGCATCCTTACCCATGTGTCACCTAGACGCGCCTGGACCTGCATCGACTTAGGAACGAAGGGTAAGGGGGGCGGTTGCAGACAAACTTCAACAGGAGAAGACAACTATGAAGTTTGGCAAGATCGCGCTTGCAGCTGCGTTTATGTTCGGATCGATCGCTGCCGCCTCGGCGCAGGGTGGGGCTGGCGGCGGAGCCGGCGGCGCGGGTGGTGCAGGCGGAGGGGCGGGTGGAACTGGGGCAGGAGCCGGCGCGGGCGCTGGATCGGGCGGAGCCGGTGCTGGATCGGGCGGCGGTGGCAATTCTCCAGCAGCGGCTAGTGGTCAAGGCGCTTCGAGCAGCCCTGGGTCGGCCAATCCCGGCGCGACCATGAATGACCCAAAGATGAAGGGGAAGTAATTCGAAATCGAACGGCCCGCTGGATTTAATGCCAGCGGGCCCGGACTGGGATCCGTTCTGTCTGGATCAGGACGCGATATCTTAGAACGTTTGGTGACAGAGCAGCCTTCTCTTCGCCTCGCGGCCGGCGCTGGAGTTCGTTAATGCCTGCTCCAGGTAGAGGGCCCTCTTCGCCGAGGTCCAGACGGGGATGTAAAGGGTGCTGATTGTTGCGCGAAGCGCCACCACGCTACGTGAGCTACCAAAGCGTCGTCCTGTTTCCTGATTCCGAACGCGTCGACCAAGTGAACCCGCGATGGTGAGTTCCTCGAACGCGTTTGCCCTCCCTCTGACGGAAAACGCCCCGCCAAGCCCGCGCATTGAACGCCGCCTCGTCAGTATTCGTAACCCGCCGCTCTACATCGAGGTCCTGCTTGATGGGCGGCAATCCCTGCCTTGTGACGGCTGCGAATTCAATCCACCGCGCTCGAGGTACGCGTCCACGCGCATGACAAGATCGCGAGCCAGGTCGGCGAGATGTATGACTTCTTCGCGAAGGCCAAGACGACCAACTGGTTTGTCGTCAAGATTGGCGCCTGGATCGCCGGCGCCCTCGGCTTTATCGCGGTGCTGCTGATGATCACTGCGAACGGAGCGAAGCTGCTGAGGCGTTGACGTCCGCTTGTGGCGCAAGCAGACATGTCGATAGTTCAATTTCGTGCCGGCAAGTGACCCATAGCCTATACAGGCTGGTCTCAGCACGTTCCGGTTGCCGGCCTGCTAAAGCTTGCAGAATTGCCAAGACTTACGAAGACTTGCTCGCCGGGCCCAGCGAATCCGCACCATCCAAGACGCAGCAGAGAGACCGGTTAGGAACTGCGACGACTAACCTGTGTTAATCGGCAATGCCTAGATACTTCTTCAACGTTCATGGCACCGAGCCGAGCACCGATGACGCGGGAGAGCATTTTCGGGACGACGAAAGGGCGTGGCATAACGCTACGATCTTTGCTGGCGAAGTCTTGAGGGATATCAACGGGAGGTTTCGCCCGGGGCAAAAATGGTCGCTTGAGGTCACAGACGAAGCCGGCAAGCCGATCTTCTTCATCAACATTGGATCTAGAAAAATGAAATAGAGCGCCTCAGTTACTGGATTCGGGGGCAACACTTTCCGGGTTGCACGTTACGCGAACGGCTTCTATTTCCCTGTGCCGGTCTGGATACTCGAACCGGTAGTCTGCTCACTACCCGGTTGGCCCGGGGGATGCGCAGAAGCGGCCGGCTTCTCCTGATCGGTCACGTATCCGGACGCTCCGGAGTTGCGTGTCTTGACCCCTTTGGCCGCATCACGCTGCATCTGCTCGTTGGGTTCGCTGGCCTTGAGCTCCTTATCTACATCACCGTGCATCTCCTCCTTGGTTTGCTCACTGGGCGCCGCCTTTTGCTCCTGTGCCGTTGCATGGAAGGTGATCGCGCTTCCGGCAACTACAATCATCGCGAGAATTACTGTTCGCATGCTTCTCCTCCATTGCGTTGCCCCGGTCCCGCTAAACGCGCGAACTTCCCAATCTTTCCTAGCTCCGATTGCTATTTTAATAGGTGCCCTTTGCGATCGAAGTGGATTGCGCTCAATGCCTCCTATCGGCCCTCAGCTGCTTCACCATTTGCATGCGCTGATGTCGGCTTGCGGGGGGGCGAGCGGACCGAGGACGAAGATCGCCGCGACACCCGCATGTGACCCGAAGCAGACGATCGGCCCCATTTCCCTTCTCCTGTGCTGATGGACTTTCTGCCGGCGGCGAGGCCGCTTCTCGATGGACCGATCAATCGCAAGTTTGAACATCGTTCGATCGCCTCATTAACTCCCGGAACCAAGAGGTGTGTTGTGCGTTGCCGCGCTGCTCGTGAAATTTACGTCGTTGAACCTAGTCGCCTTTGCTGGGCGAATTAGGACGGAACGCCGGGCGAGTAGCGCAGATGCTTCGTATCCGAGTCGTGATAGCAGATCGTCGTCCGATCGTTTTGCAGGGTTTTGCGACGCTATTTGCGGCGGAGCGTGACTTCGAGATCGTTGCGTCGTGCATTAGTGGAGCTGGCTGCCTCGAGGCATTTCGGAAGTTGAAGCCAGATGTCGCGCTTGTGGAGGACGGATTTCCTGACGTGACGGCTTCTGAAATGCTCGCCGCCGTCAATGCCGAAAACATTCCCACACGGCTGGTCTTCTACACGGCATCCATTGCGCGTGGGGATCTTGCTGCCGCAATCGCAGCGGGTGCCTGCACTGCAATTCCGATGCGCGAGGAGCCCGAAACCTTGATGCAGTCCCTGAGGCTGGTGGCGCCGACCGCGGACCGGGCGGCTGCTCGCAAGGCGGGCAATGCCGCGTTTGGCGAAAAAGGGCTGGCAGCGCTAACGGACCAGGAGCGCAAGATCATGCGTCTGGTCGCCTGCGGAATGTCGGACAAGGAGCTTGCGCGCCAGCTTAAGATCCCCACAGTCACCGTCCAGGCGCGAATCAATCACATATCTGCGCAGCTTGAGATCAAAAACCGGACGGAGCTCGCAACGTTCGTCCTGTCGCGCCTTTATGGTGGGATGGGCGCGCTTGCAGCTCTGATCTGGGCAGCGCTAGATGACGTTCAATCCGCGGGCGCGACCGCAGTCGGTCAAGCGTATACCGATAGTGTCACGGTAATGGCCGCAGACGGCACCGGCGCGGCCTTGACCATCAAAATCACCTCCCAAAAAACTACCGCTATTTCGGGCAAAACGGCCAAAGCCGGGGGCAATGCCGGCCGCGATGAGGATTCTGGAGCTGATAGCCCGACGCGGGCCAAGCTCATCGAATCCCGTGCCGATATTGCCGCCAGCACGATCACATTGCCGACACCCACCCCTCTAAGGCTGGGCCTGAGCAGCTTTGGCACGTTCGTATTGATGGCGGTCGGGGTCTCGATATACGAACTCCTTGCCAGCCCGGCGCAGGCATTCACTTTTTCCGATAGCCCGAGCGATTTCTTTGCATCGGATGCCGCAAACGCTACCGGCCAATTTGCCGCCCTCAATACGGCTGGCGACGTCGATCCGAACCTCAATGGCTTCGACAAGCTGACCTGGCTCAATCCCGAAATGCACAGTGAATCATTCGCCTTCGAGGGAGCCCGAGGCGATACTGTCGGCAGAGGCGACGAACTCCAGATCACAGATGCAGCCGCGAGCGAGGATAGCGTCAGCGGCAGCGGCAACCCTCACGTTGGAGCCGGTGCCATCGACGCTCTCATCGATCATGGCGGCTTCGAACAGGCGGGCAGAACGGACACGCCGAGGAATGCCGAATACGGCACAACACAGGCGACCGAAGTAGACGGATCCGATCATGGACAATTGCAGCGTGATTTGTATGTTTCGGAGCAAGGCGCCACAGCTGGCAAGCCGCATGCCGAGCGCGAGCCGCCGGGACAGGATCCAACTCAAAGGCAATCGCAGCGTGACTTGCATGTTTCGGAGGAAGGCGCCGCAAAAGGCAAGCCACATGCCGAGCACGAGCCACCGGAACACGAACACAATCGTGGACAATTGCATCGCGAGGTAGACGCTTCAAACGACGACGCCACAGTCGGCAAGAAGCATGTCAAGAATGATGCACTGGGTAGCCATGCCAATTCCATCCAATCGCAGCGTGACTTGCAGGAGCCGCATTCAAACGCTTCTAAAAATCTGCATGCGGGGCCGAGCCAGAACGCTGGCAGCAACCACCAAGCTACCGATGACTCCGGTCCGGCACAAACGGCAGCTGCGCCCGAGCCCGGAGATTCCTTTCATTTCAAGAATGATATAGCAGAGGCCAAAGATTCAGATCATTTTGAGGATGGCCATGGGCTCGATTCGGTTGAATATGGTTTGCACGATGCCGGAAATAGTGGAATGGCACTGATCAACGATGCAAACCTGTTCGGCCCTTCCCTCGCGGAGCAAAGCGCAGTTGCTCACGCAAGAGGCGAACATCATTTCACGTATGATTTGTCTGTGTAGCTGACTCGACGAGCCAGCGATCGATCCGCGCTGCCCCGGCAATCGGCCTGCCGTGATGACGACTGGCGTCGTCAGTAGAGCTCGATATCGACGCGCCCGTGGTACGGCTTGGCCCACTAGGATTCGATGACGACGAGACCGCTCTCGAGATGCTTCTTGCGGTCGGCTTCGGGCAGTGACTGCCATTTGCGAACATCAACGGCAGGGAAATCCCCGTCGAACCGCTCCGGCTTTTCCGGCGACACCGAGACGTGCCCCAGTTTCGTGTCCACTTCCCGAAAGCCACGGCCGAGATCGTTGGCGAAGATCTTCAGCTCCGCCTTGATGGCTTCGATCCGCGTGGTGGTCGATGAGATTTTCTTGCGAAGACGAAGCGCCTCGAGACAGAGCTCCAGGCGCTTCTTAATTTAGCATCGGGTTCGATCGCGGGCATGGCGGGTCCTGACGCGCGGAACGCGGAACGAGGGCCGCGCGTCTGAAATGTTCCGTAATAACGAAGAGTTTCTGTCCGGCCCCACAGGCAGGCCCATAGCGTACAGGCGAGGAACAACCGAAATCAGCAGGCGTTCAAGTAGAGCCTTCCACGAGAGAGGGTATTGATCCGGCCTCAGCATATGCCCCCCGGTGCCGCTGAGGCCGTTTCTTTTTCGTAGTGTCGGCGTGAGTTGCGTATTGGGCGAAGCGTACCAAAAGGAGTCTGGCTGAAGAGCTGCAAGCTCTGTCAATGCCGGGCTTCATCAGTCCTCAATTGGCGACCCTGAAGACGAAAGCACCTTCAGGATCCCAGTAGATTCACGAGATCAAATACGACGGCTACCGCATCCAGCTGCGCGTCGACGGCGACGACCGCCGGGCTTACATGCGGAATGGGTTCGACTGGACGCACAAGTCCTCCACCGCTGCGGGTGCCTTCGACATCCCAGGTCAGGCGATCGTAGACGGGGAGGTCGTTGTCATCCATGAGGACCGGACCAACTTCTCCGAGCTGCAGGCCGACCTCGGGAAAGGCGATCAAGATCGGTTACTGTACTTCGCCTTCGATCTCCTCTGGCTCGACGGCCAGGATCTTCGCAAGCTATCCCAGCTTGCCCGCAAAGAACTGCTGAAGGAGCTGATCGAGGGCAACAAGCTGGAGAAGCCCGTTTTCTACAGCGAACATCACGAGGGCGACGGCCGCGCGATGTTCGAAGCCGCCAGCAAGCTCAACTACGAGGGCATTATCTCGAAAAGGGTGGACGCGCCGTACCGCTCGGACCGCGTCGAGGTCTGGCAAAAAATCAAGGCAGTCCAGCGCGAGAAATTTGCTGTGGTCGGATTCGTCAAGGATCCATCCGGCGTCGCTGCCCTTTACCTCGGCAAGAAGGAGGGCAAAGAATTGCGGTATATGGGGAAGGTTGGGACCGGCTGGAGCCGAACGAAGTCAGCAGAGATCCGCAAGGCATTGGAAACGGTCGTCAGCCCGAAGACAAAACTCACCAAACCCGTCAGGAAGCCCAGGGCTATCTGGGTCGAGCCAACGTTCTATGCCGATGTGCAGTATCGGGACATCACATCGGAAGGGCTGTTGCGCGCCAGCTCCTTCAAAGGACTTAGTCGCAAATAGGAACGGTGGCTGCCGGACGACGTTTTGTCGTCATGTATATGGGCAGCATGATCGAGGACTCGTTCAACATTGCCTGGGGCTTCCTTGAGAGGTCAGGGGAGCTTGGCGAAGTTGATGCATGCACGAGCTTTCTGGTTCGGTTCATTGAAGAGGAGATCAGAGGCGGCGAGCGTCGACCCATGATGATCGTCAATCGCGCGATCGACGCGTATCGCGCCAAGGCTCTGAGAGCTGCATCGGTTGAAAAGGCGCGGAGCCTTTGGATTGCCTGATAAGGCTGCCGTCGTGTGTAAGAGGCGCGCGCTGTGCTTGCGACGAGAGCGAGGCCCGCGCGCACTTTTCTCACGGGGGTTGACGTGAACAACGAAGAGCGTGCGTCGCTGCTCTTCCTTGTCGATCTCGGGATAGCGGTGTCGCTAGCCGGACTCATCGTGACAATCCTGATGTTCGTAGTAGGATCGATATGACCAATCCTAAATGTCCGGTCTGCTTCGGCATTGGCTTCGTATGTGAAAACCATCCGCAGCGGGCATGGAGCGAGATATTCGGCTGTCCGTGCGGAGCCGGCATGCTTTGCAAATGCAATCACGGTGACAGAGTCGAGCCTGTCGCGAGCGGCGTACTGGTCGAGATCATGGAGAATCCGACCACCAAGCATCGACTCCGTTGACGCGGGTTCGCCAAACAATCTCCTGGAGCGTAAGGCCACCAACGGAGGCCTTATTTTTCTTCCAAGGCGCGAATATCGTCCAGGAGCTCCGCCTCGATCTCCCGAATGTGCTCCGCCGTCGGGCCTTGCGCAAAGTCCTTGGCGAGCTTTCGGCAGCGCTCCAGGCGCTCTCGCAATATCCACGCGTCCCGCTCTCGGTTCATGGGATACAGATTAGCCATCGTTACACCTTCCGAAGGTCCAAAAGTGCACTGCCGATTAGGTGAAACTGTAGCGGCCTTACATCAAGCCCCACGTTGCGCGGAATTGTCTCAGGCCGCGCCGCGCAGGGGAAGTGCGAGTTGTTCTTCGAGAGAGCGCGTGCTGTTCGCATTGATGAAAGCTCGCAGCGCTGGTGAGACTTCCAGCCCTTGACTGCCGACGCGTTGCGCGAGCTCGTCGGCAAGGTCCGACGTCGCATCCCTGGATCTGCCTTCGATCGCGTTGAACGCAACGATACGAATGGGATAGGCGTAATTGCCGGACAGAATGTCCCGGATGATCGTCTCCCGGTCGGTGTCATCCTCATCCGTCTCGCGCCAGGCGCAGCCTGCACGCGCGCCGAAGTCCTCCAGCACCAGATAGATATCGCGGTCGAGCCGATCAGCCGGGACAATCGAGGGCGATGGACGCATACACTACTCCGATACTACGTGGCGGAGAGACGGCCCCGGCTGCAGGTGGGTACAAGGGTTAGTTCGGGGCCGCTCCGCCAGCTCGGCGGCGAGCCGGCGACGACTCAAATGTCAGCGCGCCAATGTCGTTCCTTTTGGGCGCGAGGCGCTCGCTAAAGAAACGGTCCCAGCACCCCTACATGCCGGGACCGTTGGAGGCCTTGGCGGTATGAGGATCGCCAAGCACCTCGAGCCTAGGAAAAGTAGGCAATCTGTTCTGTTCACTTTTGAACATTGGCCATAGGGTTCTGTTGGCGGGACCGGAGTAGCTGCAATGAAAGATATGCAGGCTCAGTTGGAAAAGCGCCGCAAAGATGCGGCCGAGTGTGCGCTGATCCGAGATCTGGCGACCGATCGAAAGAAGCGAGAACTGTTTACTTGGCTGGCAGATCACCTGAGCGTGCTCGCCGCCGAGGTCGAGCGTGCGGTTGCGGAGCGCATGAAACGCAAACAGGTGAATATTTCTCCACACCCACGAGCGGCAGTCGCTCGCGCTCGTTTGTTACAGGTCGCAAAAAAAATGGCCCCAGCACAACTAGATGCCGGAGCCATTGGAAGCCTTGGCGGTTAAGGGGGCGCCAAGGTGTACAAAATGTCTAGGAAGATTCGGCAATCAGGTCTGTATGCCTTCCGACATAGGCGGCGCCACTTGTGCCGCACTGCACACCAAGAACCACAATGCCGATAAAGCTTCTCGTTCAGGTTGACATTTGATGTTGCGGGAACTTCCGGCACTTCGCTACATTGGTGCTGCCCAATCGTAAGCTGTCGTCGGATTCGAGGATCTGTCGTTGAACCGGGAATTGAAGGAATTCCGCCGGCTCGAACGTGCGTGCAGAAAGCACGCAGCGATTGCTTCATTCGAACTTGAGCGCGAGGGTCTTCTCAAGGTGGCCGAGGATTACCGGAAAGCTATCGAAGCTTTGCAGCGCCATTCCACCGCGGACACTCGCCCGTAAATTGCCAAGGAAGGCCCCGCCACCGTGAACCGGCGAGCGCTGTCACAGGCCTGTGGCACGACCATTGCTCAATTGAAACCAACTGGGATTTCAGGGCTCAGTTTGAGGATAAATGCTGCCGGGACGTGTATTTCGAGCCCGGCAGCGTTCTAATTTGAGACGAATGGAACACCCGCCGGCGGGAATCGGCGGTAATGAGGCTCCGCCGACTTTAGCTAGGAACCTCCGCGCTGAGCGCCGAACCGGAGTCCGATTCGCGAAGGAAGTCCGCCTCGGTCGCAGCGCGTTCCCGCGGAGAGGCCCTCTCTACCGGGCGAGAAGATCCTCGCCAGACGGAAGCAGCTTACATACGTGCCGCTCTCGTGGAGTATCAGCCAACCACGATCAACTGCGTACCGAATGCCGGCACCGAACTCGCTGCCGCTAGCCTTCAGCGTGAAAGGGAAGGGTGCGTTGATGCGCTCGATATAGATGCGGCCGTCCTGGATCGCCTCGATGCTCGCGGCGAGCTCGACGAGCTTCCGCGCGGCCGCCTCCGGGGCGGCGTAGGGGCGCTCAGCGGTAAACTTTGTCACGCGGTGCGAGGCCCAATGCTCGAAGAGTTTGCGTGCAGCGTGGTGCGATCCCCAGTGATCGCTTCCACGTAGTCGTCAATCGCATCAATTAGCGGGGGCGTATGGCCGAGCGTCCACTTCTATATGAGATAGGTGCGAAGCCGATCCAACTCGACGAGTTCAGCTTTGACAGCCTCAGTCCGAGCAGCTTCACTGCGCTGCCGTTCGCGCCCTTCGTGCCATACCTTCGCGGCCGCTCTATTCTCAGCTTTGGTCATGCCGCAAAGATAGCGGCGAGTCGGCGCGCCTGAACAGCCGCAGGGTCTTGTGGGATACGGGTGCGTCGGTCGCAACTGGTTGGTCAATACACTCAATAGTTCGGATGAATGAGCTTTGCTCTAATTTCGAAATACCGAAAATTGCGCTTGTGCCGTCGGGCAAAACAGGAGTTTATAGGCCGCTGGCTCTAACGGTTTGAGAGGAACCAGCCATGGCGGATGAAGTGGAAGGCACTTCCGAGCTGTCGAAGATTGCCAAGCTCAACGGAGACTTCCGGAAGAATTACGGCCTATTGCTTGGCGCGATTCTGTATCTGCGCTCGATCAGCGCGACGCGCAGGGCTTCCCACTGGGGAGGACTAATCGTGGCCCTTGCGACAGCCGTTCTGACCTGGATGGCGAAGAAGTATGGATGGACATGGAGCCCATCATGAAGACGTGAATTTGTCGATCTGGCCGGGCCGTTCTAGGTTGCACGAGCGCGATGCGTTGGAGCCTCGGTCGATGGTCAATGCACTCGTTCCGCACAAAATCTGGCTGCCAAAGGCACAGCGGGCACGTCGTGCAGCCCAGTATGTTAGGATGTCGACCGACTACCAGGAATATTCAATCGTGAATCAGATGGCGGCAATCGCCGCGTACGCGCAGAGATCCGAGTTGGAGATCGTGCGGACCTACCGTGACGACGCCAAAAGCGGGCTTCATATCAAGAATAGAAAGGGTCTCTTAGATCTGATCGACGACGTTCAGTGTGGGCGCGCGGACTTTGGCTACATACTTGTCTACGACGTCAGCCGTTGGGGGCGTTTCCAGGACATCGATGAGAGCGCCTATTATGAGTTCTTGTGCAAGCGTAACGGTGTGCGCGTTGAGTACTGTGCAGAGCTGTTCAAGAACGACAGCAGCTTTGTTTCGAGCATGGCGAAAAACCTAAAGCGAGGCATGGCGGCCGAATGGAGCAGGGAACGATCCGAAAAGGTTTACGCTGGAGCATGCCACGTGGCTCGAATGGGTTTTCGTTTAGGAGGACGCCCCGGCATCGGTCTGCGCAGGGAGTTGATTGATTCGACCGGACGCTCCCGCGGCGTGATGCAAAACGGTGAAAGAAAATTCCTCCAAACAGATCGAGTCATTCTACGGCCAGGACCGCCGGAGGAGGTCGAATTAGTCCGCTCGATCTTCCGGCAATTTGTGATCGATCAGAGGGGGGAGACCAAAATAGCGCGGCGGCTAAATACCGCCGGCATCAAGTGCCCAACAGGCCGCCCCTGGTCTGAAGGGATTATCCGTTACATGCTAGCGAACGAGAACTATATCGGCAATTTGCTTTACGACCGGCATACATGTCGACTTCGAGAGTACAACAAACCAAACCCACCCGAGCGCTGGATACGCAAAGTCGGTGCGTTCGAGTCCGTCATTAGTCCCGAGCTGTTCGCGAAAGCGCGGGCGATTATCGCTGCTCGTAAGAGTACCAAAGGGCTCTCTAACGAAGAGATGCTAAAGCGACTTAGGCTTTTGTTGAAGAAAAAGGGGCGGCTTAGCAGCGAAGTCATACGAGATGCGCCAGGCGTACCGAGCCCTGGTCTTTTTCTTTTTCGCTTTGGTTCCTTGCGGAATGCATATCGATTGATTGGCTATGTCTCGTCCCGAGATTGTCAGTACATCGACTCGCGCGAAGATCGTCATGCCATGATTGAAGAGCACGCTGTGAAACTCGGAGCAGCTCTAGCAGTTTTGGGTGAAGACATCAGGTACGATCAAGTCCATAGAACCCTGGCGATACGAGGTCTCCTCGTTTCGTTGCGCGTAGCCCGCAGTACTCACGACGGCAACGAAAGGCACTCTCCGACTTGGACGGTCGAGCACGGCCAACATTTGCCTCCTGGAGTAATCGTCGGCATCAGGCTCGACGCCTCAAATCTCGCGGTGCGCGACTACTTTTTGATGCCTGCATCGAAACTTGTCGATCGCCTAAGGTTCACCGAAATGAGCGCCAAACGTTACGGCCTGCGCTGGTTTAGCTCAGTCGACGACATCGTTCCGGCGATCAAGAGGCACCTCGGAGCCACTGAACGTAAGGCGAAGGGAAATGATCGAATTGGCTCCTCTCCGGGCGAGAGTGAATAGGCATTGAATGAGGAGCCGGTGCTTGGCTCGGATGGTGCCCCGGTGGCCGGGGCGCCACGTCCCGCCCTGAAAAGGGAACACCTAGTTATTGCTTCCAGATGTTTCTGGTGGTGTTAGTGCTGAAGCATATACCATGGTCAGCGCTGAGCGGCGGTGTCCTTAGGATCGAAGCCGACGACGACAGCCGAAAGTCCTTGCCCGCGCTGAGGCCGGTATCGGCCAGCGTGTTCGACACAATTGAGATTGCCGGTCCGCACAGCGTTTCGCAGGTGTAATCGGCGAGAATCCAGACGGTCGGAGCGCCTCCGAGCCAATGCTGCAATGGCGCGCTGCGCTCGTTCAGGTCGCTCATCGGAGTTTGCAGGGGCAGCTGCGCATTAAGGCGAGGCGCAAGGACAACCTGTTCAAGCTGCGAGCTGGAAAGGCCCGCCTGGGCGGGGAGCGGCATCGCGACCAACCTCGTGAGCGTCAAAAGCCATCCAGCGATCTGCCCGCGGGGCTGCCTTGTGGGTTTGTAGATCCAGCACGGGAAATGCAAGATGTGCCTCATATCCTGCAATCATTGGAACGAACCGGCGCGCTAGGTAATGGTTCCAAGGCGCCGCATCTCAGGATCGACGGAGCCTCGAGCCGGTTATCTGTTCGAAGGCATTGGCAGCAAATCATGGACGACAAGGTTTACAAGCTGGAGCAGGGCGCCAGGCAATCGGCTACCGGATCTGTCAGGGTGCGCGGTGCGCGCGAGCACAATCTCAAGAACGTCGATGTGGATATCCCGC
The DNA here is from genome assembly GCF_024199855.1 of Bradyrhizobium sp. CCGB20. Classification (NCBI taxonomy): domain Bacteria; kingdom Pseudomonadati; phylum Pseudomonadota; class Alphaproteobacteria; order Hyphomicrobiales; family Nitrobacteraceae; genus Bradyrhizobium; species Bradyrhizobium sp. CCGB20. The sequence goes on from NZ_JANADN010000001.1 coordinate 3,884,829, forward strand.
GTGATGCGCTGGTGGTGTTCACCGGCGTCTCCGGCTCGGGAAAATCGTCGCTGGCCTTCGGGACGCTGTATGCGGAGGCGCAGCGGCGGTATCTGGAATCCGTGTCGCCCTACGCCCGCCGCCTGTTCCACCAGATGGCCGTGCCTGAGGTCGACGAGGTCGAGGGGCTGCCGCCGGCGGTGGCGCTCCAGCAGCAGCGGGGATCTCCGACCACGCGGTCCAGCGTCGGCAGCGTCACGACGCTGTCGAACCTGTTTCGGATGCTCTATTCGCGCGCCGGTGATTATCCAAAGTCGCAGCCCCTGCTGTACGCCGAGTCCTTCTCGCCCAATTCGGCGGAAGGGGCCTGTCCGAAGTGTCATGGCCTAGGCCGCGTCTACGACGTGACCGAATGCTCGATGGTGCCCGACGATACGCTCACGATCCGTGAGCGCGCTGTCGCGGCTTGGCCAACGGCATGGCACGGCCAGAACCTGCGCGATATCCTGACAACGCTGGGCTATGACATTGATACGCCTTGGCGCGAGCTTCCCAGGAAGGACCGCAACTGGATCCTGTTTACCGACGAGCAGCCCACGGTTCCGGTCTATGCGGGCTATGACCTCAAGGAGGTCCAGCGGGCGCTGCGGCGGAAGGAGGAGCCGAGCTACCAGGGCACCTTCACCGGCGCCAAGCGCTATGTGATGGAGACGTTCGCCAACACGACCAGTGCAATGATGAAGAAGCGCGTCTCGCAATTCATGCTGAGCACCGAGTGTTCGGCTTGTCACGGCAAGCGCCTGAAGCCGGAGGCGCTGTCCGTCAAATTTGCCGGCATGGATATCGCCGACATGGCGCGCGTTCCGTTGAAGCAATTGGCGGCGCTGATGCGGCCTTATTGCGAGGGCAAGGCCGGCCGGCAGGACGCGCACCCGGAGAAGACGATCGTCGTGCGACGGATCGCGCAGGACCTGGGCGCGCGGCTTGGTGTGCTGCTCGATCTCGGTCTCGGCTATCTCACGATGGAGCGGAGCACGCCGACCTTGTCTCCGGGCGAGCTTCAGCGTCTGCGCCTGGCGACGCAGGTCCGCTCCAACCTGTTTGGCGTGGTCTATGTGCTCGACGAGCCGTCTGCCGGTCTCCATCCCTCCGACACTGAGGCGCTGCTCCGCGCGCTCGACCGGCTGAAGGCGGCCGGAAATTCACTTTTCGTCGTCGAGCATGAGCTGGACGTCGTGCGCCACGCCGATTGGATTGTTGATGTCGGACCCGATGCCGGCAGGCATGGCGGCGAAATCCTCTACAGTGGCCCCATTGACGGATTGAAAGCCGTCGAAAGATCGCGCACCGCAAAATACTTGTTCGGCCAGGCCGTTCCGCCGCAGCGGCGGCAGCGCTCGCCGCAAGGATGGCTCAAGCTGAGCGATGTCACGCGGAACAATCTCAGGGGGATCGACGTCGCATTCCCGCTGGGTGTGCTGACAACGGTCACCGGCGTGTCCGGCTCAGGCAAGTCCAGCCTGGTCAGCCAGTTCCTCGTCGAGGCGCTGAGTGGGCATTTTGGACAGTCGCATGCGACCGACGAAGACGGCAAAGACGTTCTTGAACGCGCGCCGGTCGAGACCTCGAGTGGCAAGATCACCGAAGGGCTCGATCGCCTGAAACGGCTGGTGGTCGTGGACCAGAAGCCGATCGGACGGACCCCTCGTTCCAATCTGGCGACCTACACCGGTCTGTTCGACGATGTGCGAAAGCTGTTCGCGCAGACGAAAGATGCGCGCCGGCGCCGCTTCGATGCCGGGCGATTCTCCTTCAACCTGCCGAAGGGCCGCTGCCCGAATTGTCAGGGAGAGGGCTTTGTCTGTGTCGAATTGCTGTTCCTGCCGAGCGTCTATGCGCCGTGTCCGGAGTGCCAGGGCGCGCGCTATAACAGGGAGACGCTCCAGATCAAGCTCAACGGAAAGTCGATCGCCGACGTGCTTGAAATGACCGTCGATGCGGCCCATGCGTTCTTCGCAGACAACGCCCACATCGCGAGGTCGCTCGATGTGGTCCGGCAGGTCGGGCTTGGATATATCCGCCTCGGTCAGCCCGCGACCGAGCTGTCCGGCGGCGAGGCGCAGCGGGTCAAGCTTGCCGCCGAGCTGCAACGCACCCAGCGCGCGGGAAGCATCTACATCCTCGATGAGCCGACCACGGGTCTGCATCCCTCGGATGTCGAGAAGCTGACTGTCCAGTTGGATGGGTTGGTGGAGGCGGGGAGCACCGTGATCGTCGTGGAGCATGACATGAGCGTTGTCGCGGCGAGCGATTGGATGATCGACATCGGGCCGGGCGCCGGCGACGAGGGCGGTCAAGTCGTCGCAGCCGGACCGCCGGCGGAGATCGCGCGACGTAAGTCGAGCCGCACGGCGCCCTATCTCGCGCGGGCGCTGGACGAACATCGGTTGCGATCATGAGCAGCAAGTCGGAGGTCGCCGAAATCCGGGATGCCGTGCACCTTTGCATCGACATGCAAAATATCTTTGCACCGGGCGGCCTCTGGGAAACTCCCTGGATGGAGCGGGTCTTGCCCGCGATCGCATCGATCGTGTCGCGCTACCAGATGAGAACCGTCTTCACGCGTTTTATCACCCCCCAGACACCCGAGGATCGACCCGGGCAGTGGCAAAGTTATTTTCGGCGTTGGCAGCTGGCCACGCGCGGCCAACTCCCGCCGTTCGCTCTCGACCTGGTGCCCGCGCTGGCGCGCTATGTTCCGCCGGTCCGCATCATCGACAATCCCGCCTATTCCGCGTTCAGCAATCCTGCCCTGGCAAGCCTGCTCATCGAAAAGGGCGTAAGCACCGTCGTCGTCACGGGCGCCGAGACCGATGTCTGCGTGCTCTCGACGGCGCTGAGCGCGGTCGATCTCGGCTTCAGGGTGGTCATCGTGGAGGATGCACTGTGCAGCTCGTCCGACATCGGGCATGACGCGCTGATGACGATGTATCGCACCCGCTTCTACGGTCAGGTTGATCTGGTCACGGCGGATGAACTGACAGAGTATTTGCCCGAATGACTACACGACCGGCTGCTTGTCCTTGCGTAGCTTTTCGATCACTGCGCGGTCGATGTTCAAGTGAGCCGCAACCAGCTCGGGCGGGGTTAGCGCCATCCATTGCGCGAGCGAGATATCCATGAAGCGGGGTGACTTGAAGAGTTCGAGGAAGCGCAGCGGTTCGTCGCCGGTGTTCTCGATGAAATGGCTCATCGACATCGGGACGTAACCGACGTCGCCGGCCCGGTAGTCGAAGGTTCGCGCCCTCGCTTCCGCCGCGAACACGGTCATCCGCGCCTGACCGGAGATGTAATATTGCCATTCGTCGGCGTTCGGATGCCAGTGCAGCTCCCGCATGTGGCCGGGATTGACCTCGACCAGCGCTGCCGCCACGTCCGTCGAGATCTTGAAGTTGCGGGTATCAGCGATGCGGACGTTGCCGCCAGGCGATTGCGTCGGCGGCTGCTGCGTCAGATGGAACACCATGTCGAGCGGAACGGCGCCGAGCGCGTCGTGCACCGCGTCTGTCTCGAGCTGCGGAGGCGGCGGCTCGGCCTGAAAGATGAAGCGCTCCTGCTTGGGAAGCTGATCGAGCGCCTTGGCGTCGATGGAAAGGTTCCTGGCCAACACGCCGGGGTCATTGTGAGCAAAGAGATCGGTGATCGCAAACGTGCTGTCCTCGGAGAACTCACCATCTGGAAACGCCAGCAGGAATTCGCAGCCATCGTCCGGCAGTCCCTGGATCGAGTGGGGAATGCCTGATGGAAAATACCAGAGGTCACCAGGACCGACATCGGCGATGAAATTGTGGCCATCATTGTCGACCGCTGTGATGCGGGCTTTGCCGGCCAGCATGAACGCCCATTCGGCCTGCTTGTGCCAGTGCAGCTCGCGAACACCGCCCGCTGTCAGGCGCATGTTCACGCCGGCCATCGTGGTCGAGATCGCCAGCTCGCGCTGCGTAACCTCGCGCGACCAGCCGCCGGTGCGGATCTTCATATGCGCGTCTGCAAATGAGAACCGCAGGTTCGGCACCGAGCCGTGGTCGGTGGAGGGTGGCCGCAATATGTCCGGGTTCTGCAATTCCCGCTCCGGGTTGCGCGGGCCCACGATCGTGGCGCCCTTGTCGCCGATGACGGGCTCGTTGCGCGGTTGGGCCGAGGCGGCTGCGGTGGCGCCGAGCGCGGCCGCAGCAGCGAGCAGGCTACGCCGGTTGGTCGTGTTCATGAGACGCTCCCGCTTAGCCGCATGTCAGCACGACCTTGCCGGCCGTATGACCGCGCTCCACGGTCGCCAGCGCCTGTGCAGCCTGCTCGAGCGGGAAGGTGGCCTGAATGTGCGGCTTCAGCTTGCCCGCATCGGCCAGCCTTCCGATTTCGGCCAGCTCTTCGCCATCGGGCTCGACCGTGTAGCGCATGGCCGTGACGCCAAGCGCCTTGGCGCGGTCCTCCGAGGGCGCGGTCAACGTCGAGACCAGACGCTCGCCTTTCCTGAGCAGCGCCCAGGAGCGCTCGCGAGTCTCGCCGTCGATCAAGTCGAAGACCATATCGACATCCTTGGCAACCTCCTCGAAGCGCTGCGTTTTGTAGTCGATCACCACGTCGGCCCCGAGCGATCGCGCGAAGTCGACGTGCTCGGTCGAGACGGTCGTTAGCACGCGAGCACCCATGGCCTTGGCGAGCTGGATTGCGAAATGGCCGACCCCGCCGGAGCCGCCATGGATCAACACCGTCTCGCCTGCCTTGAGCTTGCCGCGTCGAAACAGGCCTTGGTAGGCCGTCTGCCCGGCCAACGGGATGGCCGCCGCCTGAACATGATCCAGCCCCACGGGCATGTCGGCAACCGCGCGTTCGTCCAGGACGACGCGCTCGGCGTAACCGCCGCCGAATACGGGGACCATGCCGAAGACGGCGTCGCCCGGTCGAAAGCGTGTTACTTGCGCGCCGCAGGTCTCCACAACTCCGGAAACGTCCCGTCCTGGCGTATAGGGCAGGCGGTCCTTCTTCACTGAGGGATATTTGCCAGACCTGATCTTGAAATCGACGGGATTGATGCTCGCTGCGCGGACCGAGACCAGGATCTGGCGCGCGTCGGGGCCCGACTGTTCGAGCCGTTCTACGCAAAGATCCCCGCCAAATTGGTGAAATCGAACCTTGATGAATTCTGCCATGACGGCTGACGCTGCAACGAAGAGAGAGTTCCTAATTTTGCGCGCGCGGCGGGAGGCGGAATTTTCACATAGCCTAATGCGAAAAGCAGATGACCGGGTAAAATCCTCGTTAGGTAGAGGGTTACGATAGCGATGGATCGCGTCGAAGGGGTTTTGCAATCACATGGATGATTCTGAGCTGACCGGTTGGGACGCCATACTTAGGCGCGTGGCGCTGCCGTATCTTGCGATTATCGTCTGCATCGCGCTCGCGGTTTGGCTGACTTGGCGCCATTTGATCTAGGCCATGTACCTATGAACCACAGGCAATGTCCCGCTTTGAGCCGATCCCGACCTCTCTTGCGCGGTCGCAGAAAATGACGCGATGGCCAGAAGCGGAAGTCAGTCCGTCGATGAATGAAAGGGCCGCCAACTGAGGCGGCCTTAAGGATAGACGCTCACAAGCACTCCGGCGACGAAGATCACAAAGCCAACGATGGCGACGCCAAGGCAAACGCGCGCGTAAACTGACTGAGTTTTCTTGAAACGGCGCCGATGCTTGACCATGGCACGCTCCTTCGTTTGAGGAAGGTGGGAGCGCTGTGATGGCGTTCTCATCACCGATGAATACTTGGGGCCGAGCGCGCATTGCCGCAAAGCGAGTACCAGACCGCTGGCGGGCGAGAGTTAGATCATGTGTTAGAGTTCGGAAAATCCTTGACATGCGGATGCCCGGATCGACGGGAAATCTGGATTGTTTTGCGCAGTGTCCTTATGTCGAGTGCGATTGAATTGATGTGGATGGCTACCTCGGGATCAACGACTGTCGATCCGCCGGGAGGGCGACGCGCGCGGGAATTGTACGCCGGAAGATGAAGAAACACTGAATGCGAAGCCTTCGAATCCAACGCAAGTTTCGAATAGGGCGTCAAGAAGCTTAGCGTCGGTTCACTTTACCGAGATGAATCCTCATCATCCATCGTTCGGGAAAGTGAGCGCAACGAGATCGTATCATTTGGGGTTTTCCAGGCTGAACGTCTCCGACTGCTCGTTATAGGCGAAGAGCTCGGCATAGCGCCCCCAGGACACCACCGTCTTGAGCGTCTCGTCGGCATAGTCCTCGGACATGTAGTCCTCGAGCTCGTTGCGGAACCGCGCCGCAGGGGCGGCATGCGAGGGGCGCTCGTCGAGCACGCGACGGATCAGTCCGATCAGGGGCACGTGAGCGGTGAGATGGTCGGCGAAGAGCGTCTTGCGGGCGTCGGTCGCAAGATGGGCGAAGCACTTGCCAGCCTCGGTGAGCAGCAAATCGCCTTCGCTGAGCTGAGCGAAGCGCAGGAGCTGGAGGGATTCGCCGAGGTGGAGGATTTCGTCGGCCTCGAGCTGGAGCTGGCTCGCCAGCACCGGCAGGTCGGCATGTCCGTGATAGGGCGGTCCCGCCAAGGTCTCGATCAGGCCGGACAGCACGTTGGAGGACACGTGGTGCAGGGTCATGCCTACTCCGGCGCTGGGTATATCTTCGACCGAGGGCGGCTTGGGCTCCGCGCGCTGGGTCATGCGGGCGTAGATGCCGTCGACTAGCTGGCGGAAATGCGGATCGAGCCGGTTGCGCGGATGGCCCAGCTCGACCTTGATCTCTGCGGCCACGCGTCCCGGATTCGACGCGAACACCAGGATCCGATCGCACATCAGGACGGCTTCCTCGATATTGTGAGTTACCATCAGGATCGACTTGATCGGTAAGCGGCCCTCGATCCAGAGATCGATCAAATCGGTGCGCAGCGTCTCGGCGGTCAGCACGTCGAGGGCTGAAAACGGCTCATCCATCAACAGCAGGTCCGGATGCACGACCAGCGCGCGCGCGAAGCCAACGCGCTGGCGCATGCCGCCCGACAGCTCCTTAGGGAAGGCGGACTCAAATCCGTCGAGGCCGATCAGGTCGACCGCTGCCAGCGCCCGTTTGCGCCGCTCGATGGCATCGACGCCGAGCGCCTCGAGCCCAAGTTCGACGTTCTGGAGCACCGTCAGCCACGGAAACAGCGCGAACGACTGAAACACCATGGCGACGCCGTTCGGCGGTCCGATGATGGTCTGGCCGCGGCAGCTCGCGCTGCCCGAGGAGGGCGCGACGAGGCCGGCGATGATCCGCAGCAAGGTGGACTTGCCGGAGCCGGAGCGGCCGAGCAGGCCGACGATTTCGCCCGAGCGGATCGTCAGATCGACCTTGTCCAGCACCAGCAGCTCTTCGCCGCTGCCTTTCGGGAAGGATCGGCAGACACCGCGGATGTCGATGAGTGCAGAGGGTTGATCGAGCATGATGGTCTCCTCGTCAGCCGAGCCGCAAGCGCCGCTCGCCGAAGGCGTAGAGCGGTCGCCAGATCAGGCGGTTAAACAACGTCACGAGAATGCACATCGCGGCGATCCCGAGAACGACGCGCGGGAAGTCGCCGGCTTCCGTCGCCGATGCGATATAGGCGCCGAGGCCCATGGCCTTCAGATGGGTGTCGCCCCAGCTCGCGACCTCCGCGACGATTGATGCATTCCAGGAGCCGCCTGAGGCGGTGATCGCACCGGTGACGTAATAGGGAAAGATGCCGGGCAGGATCACCTTGAACCACCACCGCCATCCGCCGAGATGGAGGCTGCTCGCGGCCTCGCGCAGATCAGTCGGAAAGGCGCTCGCGCCTGCGATGACGTTGAAAAGTATGTACCATTGCGTGCCCAGGATCATCACGCAGGGGACACGGCTTGTGGGCAAGTACGATAGCATCGTGGCTTTTGGCCAAAAGCGGGCACTGGTCGTCTGGACACGGCTCATCTTGCCGAACGGAAACTCCATCGTGATCGAGAACCTTCCAGCCACGGACGTCGCAGGCTATGCCGGGCTCGAGGATGAGGTGGACTTCCATACCTGGCAATTGCTCAAGGGCGTCGCCTTGGCGACCTTGATTGGGGTGGGGACACAGCTCTCGATTGGCAGCGACGAGAGCGATCTCGTTAAGGCTTTGCGGGAAAGTGCACAGCAAACGACCAATCGTGCCGGCCAGCGCCTAGTGGAGCGCGAGCTCGACGTGCAGCCCACGATTACGGTGCGGCCGGGCTGGCCGCTGCGGGTGATTGTTTCGAAGGATCTGGTGCTAAAGCAGTATTCGGACCATCAGGCGGCGGCGAAGGGCAGGTGAGGGATGAGGCTTGCAAAACTGCCTGACCGGACGCCGGTGAAGATGAGCGTTGTGTTCACTCCGGCTCTTGCGCAACGGCTCCGAGAGTATGCGGACTTCTATGCAGAGATTTACGGCAACAAGGAGGAGGTTGCCGACCTAGTACCGTTCATGCTTGAGGCATTTCTCGAAAGGGATGGGGCGTTCAAGAGAAAAAAGAGCAATACATAAGTCGCGATTCAAACTACCGTCGCAAATGACCGGCTCGATCATCAGGGCGCGCAGACGGCGTCCTGTTTTTTGATGCATCTACTATTTCATCCAGCGTCAGTTCAACAGGCTGACTCAACTTCAGATTTTTGGAGACTTAACCTGCCTACGCGTTTGCCATCATTCGCATGAATTCCTCCAAGGAGGGCTGTGGCGCCGTTTGGAGCTTATGAAGCTCCTCTGGCCTCAACTTCGTGTAACGCCGCAACGTTCGACAATCTTTGTGACCGGTTACCAATGCGACTTTTTCGATTGGCAACCCTGCTTCGAAGAGGCGACTGGTGCCTTCGTGCCGCAGGTCATGGAAATGCAGATCCTCAATCTTCAGTTCTTCGCAAGCCCGTGCGAATGCCTTGCTAATTGAACGATGGTTATAAGGAAACACGCGGCCCTGGCCCCTTGTGATGATCCGCTGCTGGAGCAGGATCTCCCAAGCATCGTAACCAGTCAGATTAAGAAGCGGCACTTTCTGGTCGTTGCCTTCCTTTTCTCTTGGATCCTTACGATCTCGAATTAATAGGATCCTCTTGTTCATGTCGACGTCGGGCCAACCGGGCCGGCAAATCTCTTCTTGCCTCATCGTCGTCGCGACGGCGTAGCGGACGATGCGCCCCATGGGGATGACTTGGCGATAATTGGACTCGAAGTACATGATGAGCTCGTCAAGCTCATCCTGGGTTGGTCTGCGATCTCGCTCGTCGGACTTTCCAACAAGACCCAGATGTTTGAGCGCCGCCCGCGCGAGGCGAACTTCTTCGGCGGAAACCTCGATGCCATGGACGGCTGCTGCGTGCGTCGCGACGGTCCTAATGAACGACATGTCAATCGCAAGGGTTGCTGGTCCAGCACCTTCCTTTGCTCGCTTTCTGCCATATTCGATTAACCGCGCGCGATCGAGCCTAGGGAGCTTTGTGGATCCGAGGTCGTCCTTCAGCGCTTCCAGGACGGCTGCTTTGGATCGGCGAGGAGGCCGGCCGACCTCGAGCATATCTTCGATGTGCAAATCGATGATATCGGCGAAGGTTTTTGCTCTTACCGCAGCGCGCGGCTTTGGCGATCCCTTCCGATCGATGTTGCATTCCATATCGAGTGCCCATTCCTCGCCGTCCTTGCGCCGGCGGAAGGTCTCTGACACGTAACGGTTCTTGCGGCGGACCTGGACGCGCCAGTTCCCAGAGGGCAACTGAGTGAAGGTGGCCATGGTCGTGTGCACTTCCTAATTCGTGTGCGCTACGTGTGCGCTGAAAGGTCAAAACGGGTACAAACGTGTGCAATTTCGGCTAGTTTGAAGTGCACACGTTCCTGCTTCATCCTATTGAGACTGTAGGGTAAATAATTGAAATCGCAAGACTATCGCTTTTCTGTGGCGCCGATGATGGACTGGACCGACCGGCATTGCCGGGTGTTCCATCGTCACCTGACGCGGCGGGCGCTGCTCTATACGGAGATGTTGACCACTGGCGCCGTCATTCATGGCGACCGGGAGCGGCTGCTTGGGTTCGACGCGGTCGAGCATCCGGTGGCGCTTCAGCTTGGCGGGTCGGATCCGCGCGAACTCGCGCTGGCCGCGCGGATTGGCGAAGAATTCGGCTACGACGAGATCAACCTCAATGTCGGCTGCCCGTCCGACCGCGTGAAGGATGGGCGCTTCGGCGCGTGTCTCATGGCGGAGCCGGAGCTCGTGGCGAGGGGCGTCGATGCGATGAAGCGCGCAGTCGCCGTTCCGGTCACAGTGAAATGTCGCATCGGCATCGATGACCAGGATCCGGAAGTCGCGCTCGATAAGCTTGCGCGCGGAGTGGTTGCGTCCGGCTGCGACGCGCTGATCGTGCATGCCCGGAAAGCCTGGCTGAACGGTCTGTCGCCGAAAGAGAACCGCGACATCCCGCCGCTCGACTATGATCGCGTCTATCGCCTCAAGCGCGCGATGCCTGACGTGCCAGTCATCATCAACGGCGGCATCCCGGGCATTGACGAGGCGAAAGCTCATCTTGAGCACGTCGACGGCGTGATGCTCGGCCGCGCTGCCTATCAGGAGCCGTGGCGGCTGCTCTGCGTCGATCAGGACATCTTCGGTGAGGCGGCGCCGCATGCGACCATGCAGGACGCGTTCGAGGCGATGATGCCGTATATCGAGCAGCAGCTCGCGCGGGGCACGCGGCTGCACGCCATCACGCGGCATTTCGTCGGCGCATTCCACGCCGTGCCCGGCGCGCGCGCCTTCCGCCGCCATCTTGCCGAGCAAGGGGTGAAGCCGGGCGCTGGCGTGGACGTGCTGCGCGATGCCATCGCGCGTGTCGGTGCGCGCGCTCCGGCGGAGGCTGCGGCCTAGCCGCAAGCACGTGAAGAGCCGGATCGTGACATCCGGCTCTTCGTCGATCTGGCTCAGCGGAGCAGATCGAAGTGATAATTCACGCCGACGCGGAAGGTGTGGAATTTGGCGGCGTTCCAGTCCGGCAAATCGTCATGCTTGAATTCGGTGTAGAGATACTCGGCCTTGGCCGACCATTTCGGCAGGAACGCCCATTCGACGCCGCCGCCCGCGGTCCAGCCCATCTTCATCTTGTTGATCGCGCCGTCCTTCAATTCGCCGGCGGCCAGACCCGCGGTCCCGAAGAACAGCAGGCGTGAATCCATCGTCGCGATGCCGGCGCGGGCGCGGCCGGTCATGTACCAGGGCAGGCTGACTGCGGCGCTGTTGAGCGCGTCGTGGTTCTTGATGTCTCCGCCTTCGAAGTCGTTCTCGATGCCGACCACGAACATCGGAGAGAGCTGGTAATTGTAGCCGATCTGCACGCCGCCGACGGCGCCCTTGACCTTGCCGCCGCTCGTGCCGACGAGATTGTTGAAGGCGTCGTCGCCGCTCTCGGCATAGCCGGCGTTGAAGCCGGCATAGAGACCCGTCCACGAATACACCGGCTGCGGCGCCGTATAGGCGGAGGAGGGCGCCGCATAGCGCGGTGACAGGTCCGCAGCACAGGCGCTGCCTGCGGCGAACGCCGTTACAAGGGGCAGCGCGCGCATCGTGCGGCGTAAGGCGGCTCTTGCAGTCATGGTGATCAATCTCCCTCTTGGCCGCATCCTCGGGGGAGCAGCACTCGTCCAACCCAGATCCGGGAATGGACTTCTTATAAGCCGACTGGACGGTTTGTAAATGGCGCAAATGACACACCCACGCGCTTTTGCGGCGCACGGCCTGACGTCACTGGGCCAGGATGAATTGCGGCTGTCGTGAACGGTCTAGTCGACCGCGGTGCGCGAACGGCGGTGATTGCTCAGAAGCTCCGGGTAGCCTGTGAGCATCAGCTTGTCGGCGCGCACGCCCCAGCTCTCCAGGCGGTCGAGGAAGCTCATGCCGAGCAGGTTGGTCTTCATCTGCCCGCGCTGCACGACGAGGGCGGGCACCGATTTCTCGACGAGGTGGCCGACGGAGAGGCGGTCGAGCGTGAGGCGCGCCGCCTTGGTGTGGCCGCCGGCGGTTTCGAGATCGACGTCATATTCGAGCATCTCGAGCGGCAGCCCGATCGCTTTCGCGGTTTCCCAGGTCAGCACCACGGAGGTCGCACCGGTGTCGATCACCATCGGTGCGGCGACGCCGTTGATCTTGGCACGCAACGCGAATTCGCCGCCCTGGCCGCGCTGGATCTGTACGGCGGGAGCGGGCGTTGCTGCCGGTCTGCGAAATATGTGCGAGACCTTGTTGCTCGCGCGCGCGATCTGGTCGGGATCGCCATAGGCGACGACGGCACCGGCCGTGCCGGCGAGCATGACGAGAACGAGCAGGAAGCGGATCATCGCGCGCCTCCGAAGGCACGCAGGCCGATCAGGCGCGCTTCGGCGATCCCGCGATCGGCGCGAGCCCGGCGTCCGCCATGCGTGCCGGCAACAGCGCCATCACCGCGAGCCGTTCCGCGCTCTCCATGGCGTGCCAGCGCGCGATCTCCGGCAGGGTCCGGCCGCAGCCGAAGCACAGCCTGGTCTTGGGATCGATCATGCAGACGGCGACGCACGGCGTTTCTTTGCTCATGTGGACATAGTGGGGGATCGTCGGGCATGTCTGCAAGCATCTCGTTACGAGCCCGTACCCGCGCTCATGATCGGCTTGTGGCGCGGCCGGCGCTTCTCGTCGGGCACCGCGGAACTCTCCGGCTGGAGCGGCGGAGAATCGTCCGACATCGGCGCCAGCGCGCTCATCACGCGCTCCGGCGGGAAGGTGACGATCACCTCGGTGCCGATGCGAAGCTTCGATTTCAGCGTGAACGTGCCGCCATGCAGGTCGATCAGGTTCTTGGCGATGGGAAGGCCGAGGCCTGCACCCTGTTCGGCTGACTTGATCGAGTTGGAACCCTGGCCGAACGAGGCGAGCACGACCGGGATCTCGTCCTCGGGGATGCCGGAGCCGGAATCCCGCACCGAGAGATATTGTCCGCCTGAGGCGGTCCAGCCAGCCTTGAGCCAGATCTCGCCGCCTTGCGGGGTGAACTTGATCGAGTTGGAGAGCAGGTTGAGCACGACCTGGCGGATCGCCCGCTCGTCGGCCCACAGCCGCGGCATGGCCTGCTCGAACACCTCGTGGATGGTGATGCCGCGGCTCGAGGCGCGCAGCTTCATCAGATGATGGCAGTCGGCGACGATGCCGACCAGCGACACCGCTTCCTCGTTGAGCTCGTAGCGGCCGGCCTCGATCCGCGACAGATCGAGGATCTCGTTGATGAGGTTGAGCAGGTGCACGCCGGAATTATGGATGTCCGCCGAGTACTCCTTGTAGACCGGAACCGCATGCGCGCCGAAGATTTCGCTCTTCATCACCTCGGAGAAGCCGAGGATCGCGTTCAGCGGCGTGCGCAGCTCGTGGCTCATCTGCGCCAGGAAGCGCGATTTTGCGACGTTGGCGGATTCGGCGCGGTGGCGCGCTTCGTCCGAGATCGCCTTGGCCTGTTCGAGCTCGCCGATCAGCGCGTCCTTCTCGGCGCGCGCCTCGAGCGTGGCGAAGGTCGAGGAGTGCAGGCGGTGCGCCAGCAGCACGAAATAGCCTTCGGCCGCCAGCGCAAGCGCGGCCAGGATGTAATTGTCGAGCGCGCCGGTCACCGCAAAGCTCAGCGCCATCGCCACTGCGACCGGCGCCGTGGCGGCAAGCGCTGCGATCGGCAAGTTCGCGGCCAGCATGCTCGACACCGCGATCACCAGCAGCATCAGGAACATCATCAGCGTTTCCGTGACCATGTCGAGCACGGGATGGATCAGGATCGCCATCCAGCACAGGCCATAGAGCAGGTCGAGCACGACGAAGCGCGTCCGCCAGGCACGCGTTGCCGCGGGCGAGGAGGCCTCGGCCAGGAAACGGTGGCAGCTGCGGATCATCGCGGCGTGGATGCAGAGCATGCCGGCGGTCCAGGCCGCGGCCGGGATCGGCTGCATCCACAGCCCGAACAGCACGCCGGTGGCGACCACCAGCAGCATCACGACATAGGAGGCCGACAGCCGCGTCTGGGCATATTGGCGCAGCATCTCGGCGTCGAAAGCCGGCCGGGTTCCGCTGGTCGACGTTAACTTGTCGCGCGCCTCGCGCACCCGCTGCGCCGCAGCCCGTCGGCTGCTCGCCGATGGAGCGCTGACCGGCTCGGCCGGAAGCTGTACGACCTCTGGCTTTTCAGCGGGTTTACTCATCGAACAACAACAATTCCTGCCCGCGCGAGACGGGCCTTCTGCATTGTCTATCTCTGGCAAGAAATCCTTAAGAGGTGACTTAAGGAGCTAAAGAATTACGTTAACCCGGCGTTAATTTTGAGCGCGCGCAGGACCGCTCAGTGCAGCGCCGCGTGCTGCGCGACGTAAACCACCGCGCCCGCCAGATAGCCCGCGAGTGCGGGGATGGCGATGCGCCGGGCGTACCAGAGGAACTCGATCCGCTCGAGCCCCATGGCCGCGACGCCCGCGGCCGAGCCGATGATCAGGATCGAGCCGCCGGTGCCGGCGCAATAGGCGATGAACTCCCAGAGGAAGCTGTCGGTCGGGTAATGCGCGAGGTCGTACATGCCCATGGTCGCGGCAACCAGGGGCACGTTGTCGATGACGGCACTGAGGAGGCCGAGCACGACGACGATGATGTCCTGGCGTCCGAAGGTGGCGTCCAGCCATTTCGCCAGCATGGAGAGCAGGCCGGCATGGTCGAGGCACGCGACCGCGAGCAGGATGCCGACGAAGAACACGATCGAGCCCATGTCGATCCGGGTCAGCGCGTGCGCGAGCGTCAGCGGTTGGCGAACATGCTCGTCCTTGTCGCGATGGACGATCTCGCCGACCAGCCAGACGATGCCGAGCCCGAGCAGGACGCCCATGAAGGGCGGCAGATGGGTAAACGTCTTGAAGGCCGGCACTGCGATCAGCACACCGAGCCCAAGATAGAACATCACATTCCGCTCGAACGGATCGACGCCATGCAATCCGCCCTCCTTGGATGGCGCCGCAATGGCCTTGCCGCGCAGCGCCAGGCTGATGAACGCCAGCGGCAGCAGCAAATTGACCAGCGAAGGCAGGAACACCGCGCCCATGATTTTCAAGGGCGAGATCTGCCCGCCGATCCACAGCATCGTCGTGGTGACGTCGCCGATCACGGTCCACGCGCCGCCGGCATTGGCCGCGATGACGATGAGGGAGGCAAACAGCAGGCGGTCGTCGCGCCTGGCGATCAGCCGCTGGATCAGCGAGACCATCACGATGGTGGTGGTCAGGTTGTCGAGGATCGCGCTGAGGAAGAAGGTCACGAAGCCGATCAGCCATATCAGGCGGACCTGGTTCGTCGTGCCGATGCGTGAGGTGATGACCTCGAAACCGTCATGGGCGTCGATGACCTCGACGATGGTCATCGCGCCGATCAGGAAGAACACGATCTGGGCGGTGGAGGCGACGGATTCGTCGAGCTGACGGCCGACCAGCGCATGGTCGCCCGTCGCGATGGCGTAGATGGTCCAGAGCAGGCCCGCGCCTAGCAGCGCGGACGCGCTCTTGTTGACCCCGAGCGGATGCTCGAGCGCGATCGCCGCATAGGCCAGAACGAAGATGACGGCGATCGCGATCAGCAAGGCAGGGGCAGTTCGTCTGGTGTCAGCGATTCAGGCGCGCGAGCAGGCTCGACGTATCCCAGCGCTTGCCGCCCATCTTCTCGACCTCGGCGTAGAACTGGTCGACCAGCGCGGTGACCGGCAGATTGGCGCCGTTGCGGCGGGCTTCGGCCAGCGAGATCGAGAGGTCCTTGCGCATCCATTCGACCGCGAAGCCGAAATCGTACTTGTCCTCGTTCATGGTCTTGTAGCGGTTCTCCATCTGCCAGGACTGCGCAGCGCCCTTGGAGATGGTCTCGATCACGGCGGCGACGTCGAGGCCGCTCTTCTTGGCGAAGTGGATGCCCTCGGAGAGGCCCTGCACCAGGCCGGCGATGCAGATCTGGTTGACCATCTTCGTCAGCTGGCCGGAACCGGCGGGCCCGAGCAGTTTGCACATCCGCGCATAGGCGCCCGTGATGATCGGCTCGGCGCCGGAATAAGCGTCCTGCGCGCCGCCGCACATCACGGTCAGCACGCCGTTCTCGGCGCCGGCCTGGCCGCCGGACACCGGTGCATCGATGAACTTGAAGCCGGCCTTGGTGGCGGCCGCGTCGAGCTCGCGCGCGACCTCGGCGGAGGCGGTGGTGTGGTCGACGAAGGTCGCGCCCTTCTTCATGCCGGCGAACGCGCCGTCCGGGCCGATTGTGACCGCGCGCAGATCGTTGTCGTTGCCAACGCAGCACATCACGAAATCCTGGCCTTCGGCCGCGGCCTTCGGGGTCGCCGCGGTCTTGCCGCCGAACTTGTCCGCCCACTCCTTCGCCTTGGCCGCGGTGCGGTTGTAGACGGTGACCTCATGGCCCCCTTTTTTCACGAGGTGTCCGGCCATGGGGAAGCCCATCACGCCGAGACCGAGGAAAGCGACTTTAGCCATGTGTGTGTCCGTAGCTTGAGTTTTACGGTTGCAGCCGGGCGGGGGGCGCCAGCCGAGGTCCTGAGGTTCCGCCCGAGGGCGGGCCGGGCGCACCATAAACCCTTGCGGCCGGAGGGCAACGGCTTCGTTTGGCGGCCTCCTGTGCTAGGATGGCGGACCTCAAGGACTTCAAAACAAGGGAGCGAAAGCATGGGCGGCGTGAGCGTGGGCGTCCTCGATCATTTCAACATCCGGACCCGGAATCTGGCCGAGACGGTCCGCTTCTACGAGGACGTGCTGGGCCTGGAAAAAGGCGCCCGGCCCAATTTCGCCTTCCCGGGGGCGTGGATGTACAGCGAGGGCAAGCCAGTGGTGCACCTCGTCGATATTTCCCCAACCTCAGAGCCGCAAAAGCCGGATTCCGGCGTTGTCCACCACGTCGCCTTCGTCAGCCGCGGTTTTGACGGCATGAAGCAGCGGCTGACGTCCAAGGGCATGAAATTCGACTCCCGCCAGGTGCCGGGCGGCGACCTCTGGCAGATCTTCGTCCACGACCCCAACGGGGTCATGATCGAGCTGAATTACGAGGCGGCCATGGAGCAGGGGGCGGCCCCCGCCGAGACGGCCGGGGATATCGGCAGGCAGTAGCCTTTTGGCCGTTTCCGCTCTAATGGGGCATCCTGAAGCCTTGGGCATGGTCTTGTGGATCATGCTCCGTTTGGGAGATGCGCTTTGAGCGTGACGCAGCAACAGGTTCTCGACAGCCTCGCCAGGATCAAGTCACCCCGCGGGGTCGCGCTCACCAATGCCAATGTGCTGAGCGCGATCAGCGCGGCCGACGGCAAGGTGTTCTTCTCGATCAACGTCGATGCCGCCGAGGCGCGGGCCTGGGAATCCGTCCGGGCCGAGGCCGAGGCCGCGGTGCGCGCCATTCCCGGCGTCACCACCGTGATGGTGGCGCTGACAGCCGAGCGCAAGGCGGGCGCCGCGCCGCCGCCACCCCCGCAGCCGAGCCGTGGCACGCCGGGCGTGCAGCCGGTCCATGCGCACAAGCCGCCGCAGGGCGGTCAATCGCCGATGGCGCGGCAGTCGGAAATTCCGGGCGTTGCCGCCGTGATCGCGGTCGCCTCCGGCAAGGGCGGCGTCGGCAAGTCGACCACCGCGCTCAACCTGGCGCTCGGCCTGCGCGACCTCGGCCTCAAGGTCGGGCTGCTCGATGCCGACATCTACGGCCCCTCGGTGCCGCGTCTGACCGGCCTGCGCGACAAGCCGGAGCTGAACAACGAGCGCAAGATGATTCCGCTCCGGCGCTTCGGCCTCGCCATCATGTCGATCGGCTTCCTGGTGGAGGAGGAGACCGCGATGATCTGGCGCGGTCCCATGGTGATGTCGGCGGTGACGCAGATGCTGCGCGACGTCGAATGGGGAAGCCTCGACGTGCTCGTGGTCGACATGCCGCCGGGCACCGGCGATGCCCAGCTCACGCTGGCGCAGAACGTGCCGCTGAAGGGCGCCGTCATCGTCTCGACCCCGCAGGACCTGTCCCTGATCGATGCGCGACGGGGGCTTGCGATGTTCAAGAAGGTCAACGTGCCCGTGCTCGGCATCGTCGAGAACATGAGCTACTTCCAGTGCCCGCATTGCGGCACGAAATCGGACATTTTCGGCCATGGCGGCGCGCGCCACGAGGCCGACAAGCTCGGGGTCCCGTTCCTGGGGGAGATCCCCCTGCACATGGCGATTCGCGCCACCTCGGATGCCGGTAATCCCGTGGTTGACAGCGAGCCGGACGGCCCTCATGCGGCGATCTATCGCGCCATTGCGGGGCAGGTCCGGGACCAGCTCAAGGGCGTCATCGCCGCGGCCTGAGCGGTCTTCTGGGGACATGCGACTTTCGTAGAGCCCCGTCATGCCAATGTCGCGTTCCGAAACGGGGCCGTCCGTGTTAAAGGCCCACGGCAGTCAAGCCCCTTCGGTTCGACGCGGGCCAAACGCGTCGCCGGAATGAGCGGCGGCAAAGAGGAAGTTAGGGGAAACGCCCCAGCAAGGAGAGACCTGAAGATGAAGCGTCGTGATTTCCTGAAAGTGTCGGCAGCAGGCGCGGCGGCGACCGCCGCGGTGGCCTCGCCGGCGATCGCGCAGTCCTCGCCCGAGATCAAGTGGCGCATGACGTCGAGCTTCCCGAAGTCGCTCGACACTATCTATGGCGGCGGCGAGCAGGTGGCGAAGTACGTCGCCGAAATGACTGACAACAAATTCCAGATCCAGGTGTTCGCCGCCGGTGAAATCGTCCCGGGTCTCCAGGCGCTCGACGCGACCTCGAACGGCACCGTCGAGATGTGCCACACCGTCTCCTATTACTATGTCGGCAAGGACCCGACCTGGGCGATCTACGCCTCGGTGCCGTTCGGCCTCAACGCGCGCCAGCAGAACTCCTGGTGGTACCAGGGCGGCGGCATGGAGCTCGGCAACGAGTTCTTCAAGAAGTCGAACGTGATCGGCCAGCCCTGCGGCAACACCGGTACCCAGATGGGCGGCTGGTTCCGCAAGGAGATCAAGACCGTTGCCGATCTTTCCGGCCTGAAGATGCGCATCGGCGGCATCGCCGGCCAGGTGCTCCAGAAGGTCGGCGTCGTGCCGCAGCAGCTCGCCGGCGGCGACATCTATCCGGCGCTGGAGAAGGGCACCATCGACGCGGCCGAGTGGGTCGGCCCCTACGATGACGAGAAGCTCGGCTTCGCCAAGGTTGCGAAGTACTACTACTATCCGGGCTTCTGGGAAGGCGGTCCGACCGTCCACGCCTTCACCAACCTCGACAAGTGGAATTCGCTGCCGAAGAACTACCAGGCGATCCTCACCAACGCGATGGCCAACGCCAACAGCTGGATGGCCGCGCGCTACGACATGCAGAACCCGGCGGCGCTGAAGCGTCTGGTCGCCGGCGGCACCCAGCTTCGCCCCTTCACCAACGAAGTGCTGGAAGCCTGCCTCAAGTCGACCAACGAGCTGTGGGGCGAGATCTCGGCCAAGAACGCCGACTTCAAGAAGTCGATCGACGCCATGCAGGCCTACCGCTCCGACGAATATCTGTGGTGGCAGGTCGCCGAATACACCTACGACAGCTTCATGATCCGCTCGCGCACCCGCGGCTGATCTTCGCAAGAATTCGCAAGACGACAGGGCCCGGTCTCGTTCGCGAGGCCGGGCTTTTTCTTTGCCCAGAAGCGGGCGCCAAAACAAAAATATGGAAAACAACCCCATGCACAGTAGGAGGGCGGGGCGGGGACAATGCCCTGTGGAAGCGGTCAACAGTCTGGCGCGCCAAGGCAAATCAGCGCGAAGCGGCAATCATCGTGCAATCAAGGCTGAAATGCGGATTTGAGGCCGGGTGACGGGTTGCGCCTTCCGTCCCTTCCAACGATGAACGGGATGCCCGTTTGACTCGTCGGGCAAAACACGGGCAAAATGGGATCATCGAATAATCCGAAATCGATGCCAACCCGGAGGCGACGATGAGCTTCGATCCCGACGAGGTTCAGAGCGCGCTGCGCAAGGCCTGGTCGTTGTCGACGGCCAGCAAATGGACCGCGAACAATCCGGCGGCAGGGCAATGCAACGTCACCTCGCTGCTCGTTCATGAACTCTTCGGCGGCGAGTTGTTGAAGACGCCGCTGCCGGCCGGCGACCATTTCTACAATAGGATCGATGGGCGGCGGTATGACTTCACGGCAAGCCAGTTCGATCAGCCAATCGCCTATATGGACTTGCAGACAAATCGGGCCGACGCAGAGCTAGGAGCAACAAACGACGAGCTGGCTGAACTCAGAGCTGCCTTTCAAGAGCACCGTACCAAGTCAGGTTAGGGTCACAAGGCCGCCCTCGGCAGCCTGCATGACCTTGGTCGGCTCGCCCCCCGGAAGCAGACGTCATGGTGCTCTGAGCGAAGGTCAGCCGCGGGCCAGCAGGAGACATGGCTCTTGCACATTAGCCTGGCCAGATAACGGGCAACGCCTGAGACATTCGTTTCCACTCAGATGGCAGCTCCGGCCAGCAAGAAAGCGCCGCCTAGCGCGACCATCACAAGTCCGGGCCAGTTCGATTTGATGCTGAAGCCGCCACCCGGTCTTTCAGGCTCCAGCGTGTCCCGCCCGGAGCGAAGCCGCCTTCCACCACTGAGTCGGCCTCGCCAGATGGGCTGAAACGCCATTTGGAGCAAGCCGCCGAAAAAAAGGAGCACACCAAGCCATATGAGGGTCATGCTCGCCTCCTCTTCCCGCGAACGTCGAGAGGTTACTGCGCCGAGACCCGTGGTCCATTCAGCGTCTGTCTGCTGCTCTCGGAATTAGATCGACCTTGAAAGCCGCCGGACGCACCAGCGCGCCGCACGCAGGCTGAGGATCACGCTCTCCGAAAGCTTGGACTATACAAGCACCCTGCTTAGTCTTCATCCGGCTCGCGCACGACCGGCGGTTCGTCGTCGGTTTTGTCCTCTTCTTCGTCTTCGTCGTCGTCCTCTTCGTAGTCATCAGGGTCCCGTGGCGGCATCGGGTTGCCCATGATCGCGAAGTCACGCCGGTCGATCGCAGGAACTAGCTCAGGGCGTAGGGTCATGTTGTGCTCCTCGGAGGTGACCCTGGAGCACTTTACCCCCTTTTTGCGGGGCAGACACGGAATTGGCGGCCGGCGCGGACGAAGTTCGGTTGTCTCTGTCAGACCACCTGGAGGTAAGCGAGTTCGTCGGATCGGGGCCCAATAGGCAACCTCCCGCCGGTTCGCTGCTTTAGAGCGGTTTCACCTGAAATCCGCTTCCTTCTGTCACTCCGTCTTCGTCTTCGGACGTTCAATAAGTTCGTAACTGGGAACGCGGGTGCTTTCCTCCCACGATTCCAGAGCAGCTCCGCAGATTGCGCAGACCGCGTCACCTGTATGCGGCACTAAGAACTTCTCTTCGGTGCGTCTGTACTCAGCACCGCAAGTGCATTGCACAATTGTCACCATCCCCACGATATGTGCTTCGGATCACGGAATTTCCAGTCCGGGCAACCTGTTGTCGGCTTGGGGGCAAGAGCCGCTCGCCGCGCTCCATGCAATCTACCAGTTTAGCCTACAGTTAGCGAACCGGCGGAACTTTCTCGATCAACTGCGTCCGCCCTGACTGCCGCTCGCGCTTGAGGCTGATCGCGTTCAATAGCCGCGCGGTGAGGATCATCATCAGGACACCTGTAAAACTGACCACGATCTGCATCGCAAGCCGCTCGGAGAGGTCGAGCAGCGTAAGGTGGCTAGCGAGCGCCAGAAGGACGCCGAGACAATAGATCGGCAGCGAATTCTCGCCACACCACCTTGCGCAGATCAGTGCCGGCGTTGATAGCGCTCCCCAATTCAGAGGAATGAATCGCAGCACCACAATTGCAAGAGCCACAAAATGCAGCAGCCGTATCGGACTGAGATTCGATTTATCCAATGGAAACACCAGATCCTTCAAAGTTTGCGGTACCAGCGGCTCGATGCTCCAACTCTGTGCAAGGACCAGACCGAAAACCAGATAAAGAACGGCAAGAACAAGCGCCGGGCGCGACATCGTCCATGGCCGGAATTTCCCTCCCTCAACGACGCACCATGCGCCCAGCACGATCAGAAGCTGCCAAGCCAGCGGATTAAAGAACCAGACGCCACTCGGCCAGGCTGGCACACTCCAACCGAAGACGTGCACGAGCGCGTACAGCAACACGGACGCTCCCAGCGTAACGTTCGGCGCTCGCAGCAGCAGCCATAGCAGCGGCGGGAACAGCACGTGAAAAATCACAAAAACCGGCAAGACGTCGGTATTGACAGGCCGGTATTGCAGGATTGCGGCGTGCGCAAGCGTGGCGCCCGGATGCTCGAGCAGAATTCGCGTATTGCTCTCGTCGGCGAGGTCATCGCTGCCCGCAAGGTAGACGAGGACGACGCAAGCGAGCGTGAGCAGCAGAAACGCCGCATAGATGTCCCATCCTCGCCGCAGCGAACGGCCGATCATGCCGCTCCAGCCCTCGCGCTCCCGTGCCCTGCCGTAGGCGAGTGCGCAGGTCACGCCCGAGAGGAACATGAAGATCTCGGCGGCATCGCAGAAGCCGTAGTTGCGCGGTGTCAGCCAGCTCCCGATGTTATTGGGAACGTGATCGAGAAAGATCCACCATAACGCGATCCCGCGACAGATGTCGATACGCAGATCGCGGCCAGCGGCTTTGAACTCCGGCGGAGTTTCGCCGAGCAATCGCGTCGAGGTGTGAGTTCGATCATCCATCTGCCGGCCTGTCTGCGTGCGCTCGCGCTCATGGGGTCGATAGCGCGCGCCAGCTACCCGATGGATGATGGGGGCTCCTTGGTCGCCCAGCTGCTCCTCTGAGCGCCGGGGTCGGCAGGATCATCGTCCTCCCAAGGCACTTGCAAGGTTATGTCGTCCACGCCCCGTATCAAAAGTTGCTTTCGCATTTCGGTGAGACGAGCGCGGCAGTATTCGCGATAAAGCATGTCGACTATGGCGGACATGATCGAATTCCTTCCTGATCACCACGGTTGACCTCCCATGTGACAGATTTCGACCATTTCACCCAGCGGCTGAAAAGGAGCAGTGCCGGGACGTAATTTGCGTCCGACGGACCTCAATGGTGATGCGACGATCAAGGCACGACAGGAAATCGGTAGAGGATAGTCTCGTGCTGCAGAATTTCTGCTCGCGGATCGATGAGCCCGAGCAGTTGCGAGCAGCGTTGTAAGGTTGGACTTGGTCTCGCACCCTGCCAGGGATTTCCAAATTGGATCCGATGGCAGCAATTTGAAATAGAGCCGTCACAATCATCTCCTCTTAAGGGAGATATTTGCACGCGATATTCGCAATCAAAGATTGTCGCATTTTTCTGGTCGCCACGTGAGCCAGTTCACATCAGCATCAATCACAGGTGAACGAGACTAGCAGACAAGTGATGTAGCTTCTTGGAGGCCTGCGTACCTCAAGGGGCGGTCGGTGCGCAAATTGCAAAGTACGGATACCGAAGGCTGGCCTGTCGCTGCAATTGAACCCAAGGTCTTATCAAGGCTGGAGGTCCCCATGTCTACGGACGCAGGCGACTTCGTATCGCATCGATTTTCGACGCGTGAACATCCGGAGCGGATGCGACTTCCACTATGGCGCGAGAGCTTTGTGCGGGGGATAGTCCACGTCGATGTCGAGCCGATTGCGAGCATTCCGTTTCAAGTCGACGCAACGCTGCAAGCGATCCGCGGTTTGCGCAGGCTCGCACTGAAAGGCTCGCCAATGCGCTTCCAGCGCTTGCGGACGAGCATTGCCGACGGTGACGACTCGATCGGCCTGATCGTCTCCTCGCCCGGCAAAAGTCAGCTGACGCAGCGGGGCCGCGACATCGAGCTTCGCGCCGGCGGCGCAGTCTCGATTCTGCATGCGGAGCCCGCCACCGTCACCTATGTCGACGGAATACTATTCGGTTTAGCCGTGCCCCGCGAGGCGCTTGCGCAGCGCGTGGCGGACATCGAGAGCCTCGCTATGCGGCCGATCCCTCGGCGAAATGAACCGCTTCGTCTCCTCATGGCTTATCTGAAGTCGGCATTCAAGGAGGGGGCTCTGGCCGCTCCGAAGCTGCGTGAAGTCGTCATGGCTCACACCTGTGATCTCGTAGCGCTCGCAGTCGGCGAGTGCGCTCCCTTGGGCGAGAGCGATGCGAGTGCGGTCGTGGCCGCGCGCCACAATGCCGTCCTCGACTACATCGCGACACACTTTCAGGAGCCCGGGCTCAGCGTCGAGACGGTCGCTCGTTGCCAGGGCATTTCACCTCGCTATCTGCAGCGCTTGATGGCGCTGTCAGGATCGTCATTCACCGGGCACGTGAATGAGCTGCGTCTGCAACTTGCGCTCAAATTGCTGACCGAGGCACGCGCCGGCGCGCAACTGATTTCCGATATCGCCCTGGAGGTGGGCTTCTCGGACGTTTCGCATTTCAATCGCCTGTTCCGAGCTCGCTTCGGCGATTCGCCGCGTGGGGTTCGCTACATCGGCAGGGATCGCGGCCGAGCCATATGCCCTTGATCGGCCTACACGCGAGATGTTGCTACCGAATGTCCGCTTCGGGTCAAAGGCCGCCCTCGGCAGTTGGCATGACCCTGATCGGCTCGCCTCCCGGAAGCGGACGTCGCGGTGCTCTGAGCGAAGGTCAGCCGCGGGCCAGCAACAGACATAGTGCGAGCATTAGGAAGACGCGAGGCGAGGGCCTTAACGCCCCCGGAGTGTCCCGATCAAGCAGGACGGATACCGCCTGTTCGTGCAGCGCGTGGCTGGGCGAGCCGCTTTCGCTCTGCCCCGCAAATCGGACCACGCGAGAGCCTGTCTGGACTTCGCCTACGGGCCAACAGTTGACATCGGCCGCGTAGCAAGAGACCGCCCGAGGGCGGTCTCGCATTTGACAGAGAAGGCGCCCGTCAAAGATCGACTTGGACGGCAACGTTGGAGCGTACCCAATCCGATTGCCCAGCCTTCAGCCGCTTGGCTTGAAATTCAACGAACGCTGGATCGGCACCCAGTGATGCCAAGGTGCGCCCATAAGCTTCTACGCTATCGAAGCGAGCGACGAAGGCGTAATTCCCGATCTCGCCGCCGATCACCGACCAATAGCTGACATCGGCCCCGTGTTTCCTCCAAAGTGACGCGCCGTCCTTTGCCAGCTGCAAGACGGTCGCAAGATCGCTACCGGGTCTTGGATGCGAAACGAACTGCATAATGACTGCAGGCATTTTCCCCTCCAATAAGCAATGATGGCGCCAAACAACTGTTCTGATCATTTGGCTGGAGGAGAATTCCAAAGAGCGCAGCCTCAAGCTTGATCTGGATCAATTCCATTTCTTGAGCCTGGCGGCATTCTGCCCGTCCTTGCGCTGAATGACGGCACTGCATGGAGCTGGCCATGATGGAGCAGCGCAATCGAGTTGTTCAGGTCAGCCGCTTCGGGGATCCGGAGAGACTGGAGGTTATCGAGGCTCACCTGCCGACCGCCGGCCCGGGCGAGGTGCGCGTTCGCGTACTTGCGTCGAGCCTCAACTACACTGAGGTGTTGATCAGGCGGCATCTCTATCCGCAAACAATGCGCCTCCGGCCGCCGTTCGTAATGGGTTACGACGTGGTGGGGGCAATTGATCAACTCGGCGAAGGCGTGCACGAGTTTCGGATTGGCGACCGCGTGGCCGATATGACGGTGGTTGGGTCGAACGCCGACTATCGCACGCTTCGGGCAAGCAACGTGGCCCGTGTGCCGGTGGACGTCGACCCGGCCGAGGCGGCTGCGCTGATCTTGAGTTGGACGACCGCGCATCAGCTTCTGCACCGCGCGGCCAACGTCCGGCGAGGGCAACATGTGCTCGTGCACGGGGCCGCCGGCGCAGTCGGCCAGGCGCTGCTCGTGCTCGGGAGACTGGCCGGTCTCAAGCTGTGGGGCACTGTACGCCGCGAGCACATGGAACTCGTCCAGGACCTCGGGGCAACGCCGATCGACTACCAGCATGAGGACTTTACGCGGGTTGTGCCGGGTGGGTTCGACGTCATCGTCGACGGCGTTGGCGAAGACGGCTATCGCCGCTCGTACGCGGCGCTCAAGCCAGGTGGCCTGCTCTGTGCCATCGGCTTCTCGGCGAGCGTGCAGGCACAGCGTCGAATGCTCCCAATCTTGATGGAGATCGCGCGTCTCTACCTGTGGAGACTGTTGCCCGGCGGCAAGCGAGCCCGCTTTTACTCGGTAAATGCCATGCGGGCGCGACATCCCACCTGGTTCAAGGAGGACTTGGAGCACCTGTTCGGGCTTCTGGCGACCGGTGCCATCCGGCCGCGCATCGCCGAGCGAATTTCCTTCGAGGAGGTTGCCGATGCCCACCGTCGCCTCGAGGCTGGCGGTCTTGAAGGCAAGCTCGTGCTTTGCCCGGATCTCTCCTTGCGAGGCAGCCGGCGCGCTGCCTGACGCGCGAAGTGGCCAGCCCTGTTCGATCGCCTCGTCAGCGCACGGAAGGAGTTATGCCGACGCCTCCAAGCTAAGGATGCCGGCAGCACACGATCTGGCGATCAAGTCGCACCACGTTTGAGGGGTTGCTGGAATCGTTCGCAAATTTCGGCGAGCGGCGACGCAGGAGGAAGCATACGCCGCAAAGCGTCGCCTTCCTCCACGCGACGCGGCAGATGAAGAATCCGGCATGGCCGTCGAACGACAGCACGAATTCGTTGGCAAATATGTAGTACGGCGTGGAGATGCACGCCCCCAGGGCGCTGATATCGCGCACCACACACGGATGAGTCCCACTCATTTCACCAAATGACAGCCGCGCCGCCCGGTTGATCGGGATGCGCTTCATCGCACGACGTTCCATCATGGCGAGATGCTCCAAATGAAGAGGTGACTTCCAATGCGATCCACTTCACGAAGTCAGTTTCCCGGTCCCGCCGACGTCCGGAAAACAGCAAATACCTGCACGTTGATCTGCGCGGCTCACGCGAACAAGCAGTGTTGTTGTCTTATTAAAATTGGATCGGAGTTGGTGGTTAATTCGGGCGCTTGTCTTATCGCGGGGTTTGTTGGACCGCCATGGGGATGCTCTTGAACCTCGTCTCGGTGGCGGGCGTCTAATTCCGGACGCTTCAGTAGTAGACCGTAGGATGGGTAGAGCGCAGCGAAACCCATCATCTGGTCCCGGGATGATCCAGCGCGCATTGATGATCGCGGCGACCGCGATGGGTTTCGCTGCGCTCTACCCATCCTACGTGCACCACGCGCCGGTCAGTGTTGCCCTGCCTTCCAGTCGCGCTTGATCTTCTTGGCCAGAGACCATTTGTGAACTTCGGTCGGCCCGTCGTAGATCCGGAATGCGCGGATCTCGCGGAAGGCTTGCTCGACGATCGTTTCCGTCGAGACCCCGGTGCCGCCCATCACCTGGACGCAGCGATCGGCGACGCGCATCAGCGCTTCCGACACGGCGACCTTCGCCATGGAGCTTTCGCTGGTCCCGAGCGAGCCGGTGTCGAGCACGCCAGCGCACCAGTCGATCATCAGCTCCGATTGCTGGAGATCGATCAGGTTCTCGGCCAGCATGAAGCCGACGCCTTCGTGATCGACCAGCGGCTTTCCGAACGCCTGGCGGCGGCAGGCGTAATCGGTGGCAATTTCGTTGGCGCGGATCGCAAGGCCCAGCCAGCGCATGCAGTGCGACAGGCGTGCGGGGCTCAGCCGAATCTGGGCATATTTGAAACCCTCGCCGGACGCGCCGAGCATCTGGTCGGCAGGCACGCGAAGATTTTCGATGTCGATCTCGGCATGTCCGCCGGGCATCGAACTGTCGATCGTATCAAGCACGCGCAGCGTGCGGATCGCGGGATTGGGCAGGTCGACGAGGAACATGCACGCGCCGTCATCCGACTTCGCCATGACGATCCCGACCTTCGCGCCCTCGGCTCCGGTGATGAACTTCTTGCGCCCGTTGATGACCCAGTGATTGCCGTCCAGACGGCACGTCGTCTGCATCATCGACGGATCAGATCCGGCTCCGCCCGCATCCGCAGGTTCGGTCATGAAGAACGCCGAGCGCGCCTTGCCCGACACGAGCGGCTCGAGGAAGCGCGCTTTCTGCTCGCGGCTTCCGACCTTGCCTAGCAGATACATATTGCCTTCATCCGGCGCCATGGTGTTGCACGCCAGTGGCCCAAGCGGCGAGAGGCCGGACTTGATCAGCGCCTTTGCGGTCTCGCGTTGGGTGAGATGAGATCCATCGGGGAGAATATGCGGCGTCAGGACGCCAGCCTTGCGCGCCTTGGCGCGCAGCTCCTGCACGAGCTCGTCGCTCGGGCCGTGCGGACCTGTCCGCGGATCTTTCTCGTAGGGAATGACCTCAGTGCGGATGAACGCCTCGATCTTCGCGGCAAGGCTGTCGTCTTGATGGGACATGATTACGAGGACTCCGGTCGACCCCGTCGCGGCGGGATGCTGGCTTTCGATCACCTATAGACGGGTGAGCCGGATTTGAGCAACATCTGCACTGGCGCATCTGCCAGGAGCCAACAGCGGCCCACATGCGTGTGCCGTGACGTGGAAATCAAAAATCAAGCCGGCCGTAGAGTTCGTCGAATGGTACGCACACATGCTCGCGATAGGCGGACCTCGATTGCAGCCGCTCATACCAGCGCTCAACGTTCGGCAAGTTCGGGCGCGGAAGGTCGAGATTGAGGTAGCGATAAAGATGGGTCGCTATCGGAATATCGGCGAGTGACAGGTGGTCTCCCAGCATGAAAGACCTTCCTTTCAACTGATGGTCGACGTGCTTCAGATGGCGGCTGGTTTGTTCCCGAGCTTTGTCCACCGCAGTCAGATTGCGCTGCGCTTCGGGCGTCCTGTACCAGCCCCAAAATACGCCAACCAGGAATGCCGGCTGCAACGCGGTCTGCGACCAGTCCATCCATTGATCCGCCTTCGCGCGCTCATCCGGATTCGTCGGCCAGAACGAGGTTTCGGAAGCGTATTTGGCCGCAAGATACCTCAGGATGGCGTGCGACTCCCAGACGATGATGCTGGAGTCATCAATCACCGGAACGCGGCCATGCGGATTCATGGCCAGGAATTCAGGCGCGTCGAGGCCCCCGAACGAGCCTCCGAGTTCGACATGCTTGTGCGCGACGCCCAGCTCACCGACCAGCCACATAACCTTCTGGAGGTTGAACGACGATTTACGACCGTAAACGGTGAGCATGGGGTAGACCTCAATGGAGATTTTCGCTTTCCGCCGAGAGGGCGGACGTAAGAAGAAACTCGCGTCAATCAGGCAATGGCTGCGCCTTGATGAGGCCGCGTCCTGGTCGAAAATTACCCTGAGCTGCCATCAGCCGTTTCGCGCAATGAAAACGGCAGAGGGCTCCACCTCGATGAGGAACTCGTCCTTGGCGAGGTTTGGCACTCCAATCCAGGTTGTACACGGCGGATTATCACCGAACACCGCCTTGAGAGCGGCGCTGATGGCTTTGCCTTCGTGCATGTGACTCTGCTTGATGTAGAGCCGCAGCGCACCGACCTGATCAAGTTTCCCACCAACCGACGCCAGTGCAATGCCAAGGTTTTCGAGGCTCTTGCTGAGTTGGCGACCGATGTCGCCAGTGCCAATGACGTTCTGATCTGTGTCCCAAGCAACCTGGCCGGACACATACACGACGTCGCCGAACGGTGTGGGGACAGTAGCAACTTGCGCGAAACCGTAGCGCGAGCTGTCGAAGATTCCGACAGGAACATGCACCGATCGGCTCATGAAGGCTCCCTTGGCCAGAGCGCCAGTTAGCGGCGCCACCACCATTAGACCAGAACGCCGGCGAGGGGAAAATCGGCTTGTGGCTCTTCGCCACGTATTGCGATGCCACACGAACCTGGTCACTGTGGGGTCAAGTGGATGTGGCTTTTGTCGCGTCACGCCGCCGGGTTTATGGGGACACGTCCTAGACTTGCACCTCTGCTTTCGTATCGGGGCTGCTCTGACCCAGGCGCGGCTCCGTCCCTGCCAATAGCCGACCAATGTTGGCGCGATGGCGGACGATCACGTAGAGGCCGCCCGCGATCACCAGCAACCGATAGGGCAGCGGTTGCTCAAGAGCGCAGACGAGCACGATGGCCGTCAACGCCGCGAGGATCGAGCTGAGGGACACGAGCCGGGTGCTCGCCAGCACAATGCCAAAGGTCGCTGCTGCGCCCAATCCCACTGGCCATGACATCGCCAGCAGCACGCCAAGCCCGGTCGCAGCGGATTTGCCGCCGGTAAAGTTCAACCAGATCGAACGGCCGTGGCCGAGCAGCGCGGCAATGCCGGCGAGGCAAACCGCCCAAGCCACCCAGGCTTGCGGGTCGAGCGCTGCCGGCGGCGTAGAGGAAAGCTGTGCCGCGAGCCAGGGACAGAACCAGAGGGCGATCAAGATGGCCACAACACCTTTGAGCACATCGATGATGAGCACCGCCAATGCAGGCCATTTGCCAAGCGTCCGCAGGACGTTCGTGGCCCCGGTGGATCTCGAGCCGTGCTCTCGAATATCGATGCCCCTCAGCAGCCTTCCGGCCAGATACCCCGTGGGCGTGGAGCCCAGCAGATAGGCGATCACAAGGCCAAGCGCGCTCGCCGCAAAGAATGCCATCGGTCCATTTCCAGTTTCCGCAATCGGCGTTTTAGCGCCGGCTTTGCCTGACGGCTATGGGCTGGCTCTTGAACCCCATCCCGGGCGGGGACGTCAAACACCGGACGATTCCAGGTGATGACCTTGTCCTCCAGTTTGACCAGCCTCTTCGATGGGCCCTTCCTGATCCTCATATGGGCCTTCACACTCGCCATCGCGGGCGGGCCGCTGCTCTTGAGGTTCCTGAACTACCGGCCGGTGACGCGCTGTGCGGTCTTGCACGCCGTGGCGAAGGTCGTCACGACCGGGTGCTGGCTGACGTTCGGCACCGCCGCGATGAACGCCCACGAGCGCGGTTTGATCTCGGTGTTCACGAGTATCCTCGCCGTGGCGTTCGTGTTTGCTGGCGCGGCCGGTGGCTCGCTCCTGATCGCGCGCTGGTGTCCCGATGAACAGCCTTAGCGCGCGATAGGCGCGATCAATCGGCATCCGTTTGCGCGATCACAGCGCACGCCTCATGCTTCGAGACGACCGCTTCGCGGCCTCCTCAGGATGAGGCTAAGCGGCATCGGTGCCGGTCGAAACGACGGCCGCGCACCCGGTCCTCATCCCGATGGCCCGCCGACGGCGGGCGTCTACAGCTGCGGACCAGATAGTCCAACCTCTCGCTCGGCGCGAAAGACATTGCCATAGAGGCTGCTGATCCATTGTCTTCCGCTCGAGGTCACATTCAGATAGCGGATCGCTATTGGGATTTGCGGTGCGACCTTGGTCCAGTAGAACTGCGGATATTTGTGCACCACGTCCGCGGGCGTGGCGTATCCGAGCGATTTGTTGAGCCCTATCTCTTCGAATTCGTAGAAGAGCGCATTTGATTTCTTCATGTAGTTCGGGTCGCCGAGCTGACCGATCAGATCAGCGGCACGCAGCAGCAAGCCTTCCTCCTCGTCCAGATCATCCTTGAGTTCGTTCGCAGGTGCGTCTGCATAGGGAAAGCGGGTATATTCGATGGCTCGGGCAACGCGAGCGGCGTCGATCTGGTCGACTGCGTCGAGACGCTCCACGGCAAACAATTTCGAGCGATCGACGTGATAGGGCGTAAGGGCTGCATCGGAGGAGCCGATCGGCAGCTCAACCGTCCGACCGGTACCGTCAACGACATAGGCTCCCTCCTGGTCTCCGTGAATGATGCCCCGAACGTAGCCGATGTCGTGGATCAGACAGGCCAGAATGAAATGAGCGTAGTCGTCGGCTGTCGTTGGCCTCAGCAGTGAGCGGCCGATCAGGATGTCGTGCCCCACCAGCGTGACCAGCAGGGTGTGCTCTACGTTGTGGTACAACGCATCGCTGTTGCCGATACACTCCAGGGCCAGCTTTGCTGCGTAGGGCAGCAATTCCGGCAAGCTCGCATGCGACGAGCCGAAGCGGCCTTTTGTCTCCGAGGTGAGGAACGCACCGAGCGCCTGGGACGTCAATTCCGGAATCGTTATCATGAGCAGGGTCCTCACCTTCGTCGGCGAATCTCCAGAAGGGTGACGTCGCCGCCTCGAATGCGGCTGAACATAATTTGAGGCCAAAGGAGGGGTGAGGTTTGACCTAGATCAACGTGGCTGCGGCGCCAGGCTACGTCTGCCCGGCGGCAACCTCGGTTGAAGCCGCCGCCCGCACGCGCGGCGTTCGAATGAACTCCGCGACACGGCGGAGCGACATGTTAGTCTGGGCCATTGCATCTATGTGATTGTACAGGAACCGGAGCATGATTCCGCAAGATCGGTTTCGCGGCCTCTTTCATAAATATCTGCTCGCGCTTTTCGTGGCTGTCGCAGTCCCACTCGCATTCAACGGCGTCATTGAAGCCTGGTTCGGCTATCGCGATCAGCGCGCGAGGCTCGACCAGTGGCTTAGCCTCCAGTCCGCGTCCGCGGCCGCAGAAATCCACGATTTCATCCACGGCATCACAGGCCAGCTTGGCTGGCTGGTCCAGCTCCCGTGGACCGACGAGCCCGACGAACGCCGTCGGACCGACGCGCTGCGCCTGCTTCGACAAGCGCCTGCCATCGCCAGTCTCACGCTTCTCGACGGCAAAGGCCTGGAGCGACTCCACATCTCGCGAATCGGCCTCAATCGAATCGAGAGCCGCACGGACCGATCGGCCGATCCCGCCGTGGTCGGTGCCCGGGCGGCCCAGATCTGGTTCAGCGACGTCCGCTACAATCGAGGCTCCGAGCCGTACCTGACGGTTGCGGTTGTCGGTAATCGAGCGGCCGCCGGCGCCGTCGTCGCCGAAGTCAACCTCAAGCTGATCTGGGACGTGATCTCGTCGATCAAGGTCGGAAGGACCGGCTACGCCTTCGTCCTGGATCGATCGGGTCGCCTTATCGCCCATCCCGACATCAGCCTCGTTCTCCGCGGGGCGGAAGAAGCAACCTCCGGACCATTTCGGGCTGTGCGGGACGCGATAGGGCCGAAAGCGGGCTTCGCAACGAGCCGGGATGCACAAGGACAATTCGTTGCCGCCAGCGCGGCTCCGGTGCAGGGCCCCGATTGGACAGTCGTGGTCGCGCAGCCGCTATCTGAAGCTTACGCGCCGATCTATTCCGCCCTGTGGCGGACGGCAATGCTGCTCGCAATCAGCACCATGCTCGCGGGGATTCTTGCCTATGCGCTGGCGCACCGGATGACGGAGCCGATCAAGCTGCTAGAGGAGGGCACGGAGAGAATTGGTGCGGGGTCCTTCGACCACCGTATCTCAATTCACACCGGGGATGAGTTCCAGCGCCTTGCAAACAGCTTCAACAAAATGGCCTCCGAGCTGGCGCTGGCGCAGCAGCACCAGGAGCGCATCGCCAAGCTCAAGCGTTTCCTTGCCCCCCAGGTCGCAGATCTCGTCGATCGAGCCGGCGATGACAGCGTGCTGGATGGCCACCGCAGGGAAGTCGTCGTTGTCTTCTGTGATTTGAGGGGGTTCACCGCGTTTTCGGCGGGAGCTACGCCTGAAGACGTCATGAGCGTACTGTCGGAATACTATGAGCACCTCGGCAGCGTCATTGCGAAGTTCGAAGCAACGCTGATCAATTTCTCCGGGGACGGGCTGATGGTTTTGGTCAACGCGCCTGTCCCGGTCGAAGAGCCTGCATTGCGAGCCATCGATCTCGCAGTCGACATGCAGAAGAACGTGCAAGCCCTCATCGCCGGCTGGCGACCGCGTGGCTACCAGATTGGGTTCGGCATCGGCCTTGCCAGCGGGCCTGCGACTGTCGGCCGTATCGGATACAAGGACCGGCTCGACTACACCGCCATCGGGAGCGTCGTGAATCTCGCGGCCCGGCTGTGCGCATCTGCCGCAGACAAGGAAATCCTGATCGACGCCGGAATAGCCGCCGTTGTCAGGGGCAGGCGGCCCGTTCAGGATCTCGGGGGGCGCGTCATCAAAGGATTTGACGATGCCATTCCAATCTTCGGAATATCGTTCGAAGCTCTCTAGCCGAGATGGCCGCGCGACCGCCGGCCGCAATCGGTTAGAGACTGTTCGAGCATCCGGGGCTATGCTCCGATAAACGGCTGACGGCAGCGGGTTCGTAGGCATGAGGTGCGCCAACCCTGGAGCAGCAAGGCTAGGCCGACGCGCCAGACGGCGTGATTTTCTTCTTTGGATGGCAGGCGCGGCGACATGGACCACCCTCGCGTACGGACAGAAGCACTCCATGCCGGTCATTGGCTATCTGTGCCCGGAGTCGCCCAAGCTCTTTGCCAGTCGACTTGATGCTTTCCACCAGGGATTAGGGGAGGCCGGCTTTGTCGAGGGTCGCAATGTGGCGATCGACTTTCAGTGGGCCAACGGACAATACTCCCGATTGCCTGCCCTGGCTGCCGAACTGGCCGCCAGACCTGTCGACGTGATCGTGGCCCCCGGTGGGGCTCCCGTGGCCCTTGCCGCGAAGGCTACGGGGACGACCAAGCCCATCGTGTTCGAGATGGGCGGCGACCCCGTTCAGCTGCGCGTGGTGGATAGCTTGTCGCGGCCGGGCGGAAATATCACGGGCGTTTCGAGCCTGAGCGTCGATGTGTCGCCAAAGCGGCTCGAGCTGATGCGCGACCTGTTGCCCGCGGCGACCAGTTTGGGGATTGTCGCCAACCCGACAAGTCCAACCGCAGAATCGCAATTGCAGAAGCTTCGCGCGGCTGCAGAAACCCTGCGGGTTCAACTGCAGATCTTGAACGCGAGCAAGGAGGATGAATTTGAATCCATGTTCGCTGCCGTGGCGAAGGACGGACCAGGCGGACTTGTGTTTACCTCCGATCCCTATTTTGCATTTCGCAGTGCCCGGTTGGCGGCTCTCGCGATGAAATATCAAATACCCGCAATCACGCAGACCCGGGACTTTCCCGTGGCTGGGGGCTTGATGAGCTATGGCGGAGATTTCATGCAGTCGCACCGTCGCGCGGGCATCTATGCCGGGCGCATTCTATTGGGCGAAAAGCCTTCTGATCTGCCAGTTCAACTGGTTACTAAGGTGGAGCTCGTCGTCAATTTGAATGCCGCGAAACTGCTCGGCCATCCGTTCTCCGCGGCCGTGATTGCCGGCGCAGATGAGGTGATCGAGTAGATGTCCGTGCACGAGAGCTCGGTTTTGCCGGCTCTTGCGCCCACCGAAATCGCGCCGGCGCGGCGAAAGAGACGAGCTTCAGTGTTTATCAGACTGCCGGGGGAAGCGGTGTCCGGCCGGATTTGCCAACGCGATGCTTCGCCATCTCCCGCCATCGCTGAAAGGTCACGTACAGCAACGGCACCAGGAAAATGCCGATCGAGCTTGCCGCGAGCATCCCGCCGAACACCGCGGTGCCGACCGCGCGGCGGCTGATTTCGGCCGCTCCAGTCGCGACAACCAGCGGCACCAGGCCGAGGATGAATGCGATCGAGGTCATCATCACGGCTCGGAACCGCATTTGTGATCCCAGCACCGCCGCATCTTCCACCGATCGACCGGATTCACGCTGCTCCTTTGCGAATTCCACGATCAGAATTCCGTTCTTCGCAGCGAGCGCGATCAACACGACGAGCCCGATCTGGCCGTAGAGGTCGAGATTGAGCCCGGCGATCTTGATCGCCACATAGGAGCCGAGAACACCCACCACGACGGCCAGCAAGACGGGGACAGGAATGGTCCAACTCTCATAGAGCGCCACCAGGAAGAGATATGCGAACAGCACTGCCAGTCCGAGGATGACGCCCGTTTGGCCCGACGCCGCCTGCTCCTGATAGGCGGTGCCGGTCCATTCGAAGGAATAGCCCGCCGGCAACGTGGATTTGGAGAGCTCCTCCATCGCAGCGATCGCCGTGCCTGAGGAAACGCCGGCCGCAGGTCCGCCATTGATGGTGACCGAGCGGTAGTTGTTGTAGCGCGTGATCACCTGCGGCCCGGTCACGATCCTGATGTTCGCGATGGAGCGAATCGGTACCATTTCGCCGGTGCTGTTGCGAACGTAGATTTGCCAGATGTCTGACATGTCACCGCGATTGGCCGCTTCGCCCTGCACATTGACCTGCCAGGTACGGCCGAACAAATTGAAGTTGTTGACATAGAACCCGCCGAGGGTTGCCTGCAACGCCGTGAACACGTCACTCATGTTGAGGCCAAGGGCCTGGGCCTTTGCGCGGTCGATATCAAGATAGATCGATGGATTGGTCGCGGTGAAGGTCGAAAACACGCGCGTCAGCCGCGGATCGCGGTTCGCCACGCTGATCAAGCCACTCACCACGCTGCCGACCGCCGCAGGATCCTGCCCCTCGAGCGCCTCGAGTTGATATTCGAACCCGCCTGAGGTCGATAGACCGATAATCGGCGGAAGATTGAACGGCAGAATGTTGGCCTCGCGGATTTGCGCGCCGGCGTTGAACGTCCGCCGGATAGTCGCCTGCACCGAATCCGAGGCTGCCGTGCGATCCGCGAATGGCTTCATTCGCGCGACGATGAAGGCCGAATTCGGCTGGTTGCCACCATCGAGCAACGAAAAGCCGATGATCGAGAGCACGTGTTCGATTGCGGGAATCTGCTTGAGCAACGTTTCGACCTGCCTGGTCACCTCGCTGGTACGCGCGACCGACGCCGCGTCGGGCAGTTGCACCGCAATGAAGAACGCGCCCTGGTCCTCCTCGGGCAGAAACCCGGTCGGAGTGATGCGCGACACGCCAAAAATTCCGCCCGCGAACACCAGCACCGCGACAAGCGACAACAGCGCCATGCGCAACAGGCGGCGCACGATGCCGGCATAGCGGTCGCGAACCCAATCGATTCCGCCGAGCACGCGCGCCATGATGCCGCGCCGTGGTCCAGTGTGGCGCAGGAACGCCGCACAGAGCGCCGGCGACAACGTGAGCGCGTTTAGCGCCGAGATCACCATCGCCGCGCTGATCGTGACCGCGAACTGGCGAAACAACGTTCCCGAGATTCCCGGGATGAACGCGATCGGCACGAACACCGATAACAGCACCAGCGAGATCGCAATGATCGGCGCGGTGATCTGCGCCATCGCTTTTTTGGTCGCATCGGCGGGCGAAAGATCCGGTTCCTCCTCCATCACGCGTTCGACATTCTCGACAACGACGATCGCATCATCAACCACGATGCCGATAGCGAGCACCATCGCGAGCAGGGAGACCGTGTTGGCGGAGTAGCCGAGCGCCAAGAGGACCGCGAAGGCGCCGATCAGGCTGACGGGAACGGCGACGGCCGGAATCACGGTCGCGCGCAAATTGCCGAGGAACAGGAAGACCACGATCACGACGAGCACGAAGGCTTCGCCGAGCGTCTTCAGCACTTCCTTGATCGTATCAGTAACAAAGGTCGTCGAATCGTATTGCACGAGGTACGTCAACCCGGGCGGAAACCGCTCCGACAATCTGGTGAGCGTAGCCTGCACGGCTCTCGCCGTCGTCACCGCATTTGCGCCTGGGGCGAGATAGATGCCCATGGGTACGCCGGCCTGCCCGTCGATCCGAGATTCGCTGTCCATATTTTGCGCGCCGATCTCGACGCGGGCGACGTCCTTGATCCGCAATACCGAGCCGTCGGGGTTGGCGCGCAGCAGGATATCGCCAAACTGCGTCGAGGTGGTCAGCCGACCTTGCGTCTGCACATTGAACTGGAACTGCTGGTCGTCGCTGATCGGGCGGGCCCCGATGCGGCCGACCGGTGCCTGCACGCTCTGTGTGCGGATCGCCGCGATCACGTCAGACGGCGCCAGATTGAGGCTGGTAAGGCGCTGCGTATCGAACCAGATGCGCATGGAGTAATTCAGCTTGGCGAACAGCGTCGCCTGGCCGACGCCGGGTGTGCGAGAAATCGCATCGAGGACGTTGATAATGGCATAGTTGGTGATGAACAGCGGATCCTGCTCGCCGTTCTTGCTGTAGAGCACGATAAACTGCAGCACCGCCGAGGATCGCTTCTGTACCGTCAGACCCTGAGCCTGCACTTCGGTCGGCAGTTGCGCGAGCGCGCTCTGCACGCGGTTATTGACATTCACGGTATTGATGTCGGGATTGGTGCCGAGCGCGAACGAGACAGTCAGCGTATAGCTGCCGTCGTTGCCGCTGGTCGACTTCATGTAGAGCATCTTGTCGACGCCGACGACCTGGGCCTCAAGCGGTTGGGCGACGCTCGATTCCACCACCTCGGCGGACGCGCCCGGAAAGTTGGCGCTAACGGTGACCTGCGGCGGTACGATGTCCGGGAACTGTGCCACCGGGATCTGCAAGAGCGCAAGCGCACCCGCGATTGTGATGACAAAGGCGATCACAATCGCCAGGCGTGGACGATCCACGAAGACCGACGAAATCATGGGGCTGCGCCCGTCGGTTTCGGGCCGATCCCGCCGCCGCGTTTCTGGATGCTGCCACTATCCGCGCTCGCATTCATGCTCGACTGCAGCAGCGCGCTCGCGGGTCCCGGCGCCACAGGCCGGCCGGGCTGCACCCGTTGCAGGCCCTCGACAATCACCTTTTCGCCTAGCGAAAGTCCGCTTGTCACAGATGCAACCGTCGGCGTTGATTGGCCAAGCTGAATTCGCTGCTGTTCGGCTTTGTTGTCAGCGCCCAGGACAAAAACATACTCGCCTTGCTGATCCGAGAGCACGGCGGAACGCGGGATCGCCACCACATCGACCGGCTCCGCGCCTTCGAGCAGCACCGTGACGAATTCGCCGTCGGTAAGCTCGCGCACGGTCAGGCGGCCGCCCGACAGATGCGGCAAGGTCGGATTGGGAATAGTGCCCCGCAGCATGATCGTGTCGGTGCTCTGCGCCACCGTGTTATTGACAAAGTTGAGCTTGCCTATCTGGTCATATAGACGGCCGTCCGTTAGCCGAAGGCGAATAACGACTGCGTTGAAGCCGCCTCGTGGCGCGTAACGTTCGCGCAGATCCAGCGCTTCGCGGAGCGACACCGGAAAAGTGACATACATCGGGTCCTGACTGACGATGGTTGTCAGCGCGTTCGAACTCGGGCTGACGACGTTGCCTTCAGTGACGGACGTGCGTCCAATCATGCCGTCGATCGGCGAGCGAATTTCGGTGTAGTCGAGATTGATCTGCGATAGGTCGACCTGCGCCTGCGCCGCTTGCACTTGCGCTTCCAGGCTCTGCTGGTTGGCGACTGCAGCATCATAGGTGGATTGCTGGCCGGCCGGCCCGCTCAGCAAAGTCCTCGCCCGCTCGGTTGTCAGCTTGGCGTTGACCAGGGTTGCCTGGAGCTGCGCGACCTGCGCCTGCTTCGACTTGAGGTCGGCCTCGAAGGGACCGCGCTCGAGCTTGTAGAGCAGATCGCCGGTCTTGACTTCGGTGCCTTCCGCAAAGTTGCGCTGCTCCAGAAAGGCGGTGACGCGCGCGACCACATTGACTCGGTTGGTCGCTTCGATACGTCCCAGAAATTCGCTGGATTGGATGATGGGCCGCTTGACCGCTTCCATCACGCCGACGGCCGGAGGTCCCGCTGGCCCGACCTGGGCGTCGGCGCTCGCGATCATTCCGAAACCGATGGCGCCCAGCATGACGGCGCTTACCAGCGTGCCGCTCGCTGCTTTATCAAGGTGCATGTCCTTGTGCGCCTTCCACTTTTCAGGTCTTGATCTGCTATCGTGGCGGTAGAACGCAATCACATTCATAGCAGGACCGTGGCATGACGTCGACGACCGGCCATTTCTCACTTCTGACCAGCCAGGCGTCGCGACCACGATGGAGCGGAACCGTTCCTGGGCTGACGACAAGAACATGCCCTAAACCAAAGGGGCATGGCCGAGAGAGACGACCTGGGTCGCCATTTTGAGTGGCGGGTCCGTTGTGGGGCAGAAGCGGCAATGTTTATTCAATCGCGGGATTTCTGCTCTCGCGCCGCAGCAGCCGACATCCGCTGCCCTATGAGGACGCGTCGCAATCAGCTTACATTAACCTGACAGGAGAGACCGGCCTGCCAGGTGCTTTTTCGCTGGCCGAGGCGGCCGGAATGGTGGAAGAAATCCGGCAAGCGGCGCGAGCCGCGTGGTTGCTCCGGAACATGCCGCGGACATGCGATGCGCCTTCTGATCGTCGAGGACAATGCCGAGCTGTCGCGGCTCGTTGCCGGCGGGCTGGCGGCGGCCGGCTATGAGAGCGACATCGTCGGCACCGCGGCCGAGGCGCGTGAGGCGGTGAGCAGCGTCAGCTACGCGGCGATGATCCTCGACCTCGGCCTGCCCGACGGCGACGGCCTGTCGGTGCTGCGCGAGCTGCGCCGGCAGATGGAGCCGCTGCCGGTCCTGGTGCTGACCGCGCGCGGCGGCTTGCAGGACCGCGTCAGTGGCCTGCGCAGCGGCGCCGACGACTATCTCGCAAAGCCGTTCGCGATGGAGGAGCTGGTGGCACGGCTGGAGGCGATCCTGCGCCGGCCCGGCCAGCTGCTCGGCCGCTCGCTGCGGCTTGCCAATCTCGTCTACGATACCGAAAGCCGCCAGATCTTCGTCGACGACCAGCCGCGGATCATCTCGTCGCGCGAGACTTCGGTGCTGGAGATCCTGCTGCGCCGGCAGGGGCGGGTGGTGCCGAAGAAAAACGTCGAGGACCACATCTTCGGGCTCGAAGGCGAGGTCGCCTCCAACGCCGTCGAGGTCTACGTCTCGCGGCTGCGCAAGCAGCTCGCCGAGCACGGCGCCAAGGTCGTGATCCATACCATCCGCGGCGTCGGCTATCTCATGGCCGAGGAGAAATAGCGTGGCTGCCGCCGCCTCCTATGGCAGGTCGCCGACCTTCAAGTCGCTGATCTGGCGGATCGTGTTCCTGCACATCGTCGCGGTCGCGGTGGTCGCGATCTTCCTGCCGCTGGTGCTGTTCTGGCTGCTCAATTCGGAAGTGGACCAGCTGCACCGGGATGCCATGCGTGCGCAGGCCGAGGTCCTGGCGGAGCGCATCGTCGCCCAGCCGGACGGCCTGTTGACGTTCAACCTGCCGGACAGCCTGCGGGGTCTCTATTCGGAAGCCTACGGCCGCTATCTCTATGACATCCGCGATGCCGAGGGCCGCTTGCTGTTTTCGTCCCGCCGCAAGACGGGCGCCGCCGCAGCCGCGCCGCCGCCGCTGTCCGAGACGATTTCCGGCGCAGGCGTCACCCGGATCATCGACGGCAAGATCATCCGCATCCGCGTCGCCGAGGACCTCGCGCACCGCGACGTCATCATCGACGACATCATCTCGAACTTCTTCCGGCGGGTCGGGTGGATCACCATTCCGATCCTGCTGGTCCTGCTCGCCACCGACATCATCATCTTCCGCCGCGCGATCGCGCCGTTGTGGAAGGCCTCCGAGGAGGCCAGCAATATCGGCCCGGCGCGCACCGACATCCGCCTGCCGACGGAGCAGATCCCGCGCGAGATCATGCCGCTGGTCACCGCGGTGAACCAGGCGCTCGACCGGCTCGAGGACGGCTTTCGGGTGCAGCGGCAGTTCACCGCCGACGCGGCGCATCAATTGCGCACGCCGCTCACGATCCTGCGCACGCGGATCGAGACGCTTCACGACGGCGCCGCAAGGCAGGCGCTGCATGACGACATCGAGAGCATGAGCCGCATCGTCGCCCAGCTGCTGGAGATCGCCGAACTCGACACCCTGGTGCTCGATCCCGGCGAGACCGCCGACCTGCGCGCCGTCTGCGCCGAGGTGGTCGCCGCCATCGCGCCGTTCGCGATCGCGCAGCACAAGGACATCGCGCTGAGGGGCACCGACGCGCCGGTGCTGATCCACGGCAATTCCGAGATGCTGCAGCGCGCGATCTTCAATCTCGCCGAAAACGCCATCAAGTTCACGGCCAAGGACACGTCCGTCGACGTCGAGGTGCGCGAGAACGGCGAGGTGCGGGTGCGCGATCGCGGCCCGGGCATCAAGGAAGGCGAGCGCGAGCTGATCTTCCAGCGCTTCTGGCGCGCCGACCGCCAGCGCAGCGACGGCGCGGGATTGGGGCTCTCGATCGTGCGCGCCGTTGCGGATGATCACGCGGCGACGATCGCGGTGGAAAATCTCCCGGGCGGCGGCGCGGAGTTTACGCTGCGGTTCACGCCGGCGGAGAAGACGGTGTCTTTACCCTCTCCCCTTGTGGGAGAGGGTGGCTCGCCGCGGTAGCGGGCAGACGCCGCTATTTCAGCTTGCCGGTCGACAGATCCATGATCATGCGCGTGGCCAGATAGAGGCGCGGCACGATGCTGTTGAGCTGCACATATTCGGCATCGTTCGAATGCGCGCCGAAGCCCGACAGGCCCATGCCTTCGACCACGGCCCCGTTGGTCTTGAGCGCGGCAAACGCGGCGTCGGTGCCGCCGCCGGTGGCCTTCTCGTCGACCTTGAGGGCCAGTCCGATCTCCCCATAGATCGTCTTGCCGTAGGCCGCGACGCGGCGCGAGGCGTCATTGGCTTCGAGGGGCGGGCGACGCACCTCGAATTTCAGGTCGACTTTGGAGTCGGGCAGCAGGCGATTCTTGATCTTGTCCTGAAGCGCCTTCTCCAGCTCGTCGAAATCGGCCACCTTGAGCGCGCGCGCATCGGCCTGGGCCGTGGCGTCG
Organism: Bradyrhizobium sp. CCGB20; assembly: GCF_024199855.1. Classification (NCBI taxonomy): domain Bacteria; kingdom Pseudomonadati; phylum Pseudomonadota; class Alphaproteobacteria; order Hyphomicrobiales; family Nitrobacteraceae; genus Bradyrhizobium; species Bradyrhizobium sp. CCGB20. The sequence continues at coordinate 3,927,631 of NZ_JANADN010000001.1, forward strand.
GCAGGGATCACGTTGCGGTTGGTGCCGGCCTTGGACACCGTCCAGTTCAGTTTCAGGCCCTGTTCGGGCTTCGACAGGTCCTTCATCTGGAGCACCTGGTGCGAGAGCTCGTACAGCGCGTTGACGCCGCCCTCGGGCCGAGCGCCCGCATGCGACGACTTGCCATGCACCGTGAGATAGGCCGAGCCGATGCCGCTGGTGGCGAGGCGCAGCGTGCCGTCGGTGCCGCCGCCTTCGAACGAGAACACCACGTCCTGATCCGCGGCAAAGCGGGTGATGGTGCTGCGCCAGCCCGGCGAGGAGATCTCCTCGTCGCCGTTGGTGAGCACTGTGAGCGTGCCGTAATCCCTGAAGTTCAGCTTCTGGAGCAGTGCCACGGTGTGCAGAATGAGCGCGACGCCCTGCTTGTCGTCGGCAATGCCGAGGCCGTAGGCCTTGTCGCCATCGATGCGGAACGGCTGGTCCTTCAGCATGCCCTTCAGGTACACCGTGTCCATGTGGGCGATCAGCATGATCTTCCTGCTGCCGGTGCCCTTGAAGACGGCGTGCACGGCCGGGCCGATCTTCTCGGGCGTGTCGTCGAGGCGATAGATGTCGTTGGCTTGCAGGATCTCCACCGTGCCGCCGAGCTGCTTGAGCTGGCCGGCAACGCGCTCGGCGATCTGGTTCAGGCCCTCGATGTCCTTGCTGCCGGATTCGATATTGACGAGATCGCGCAGGGTGTCGAGCAGCGGCTGCTGCTCCTTTTGCGCCAGCGCATGGACATCGGCGACCGGCTCGGCCTGCGCGATGGTCGCCGCACAGGCGAGCCAGAGCGAAGCGATCAGCGGACGGGCGAGCGATAGAGCAGGGTGCGGTCGGGACATGCGGGAGGCCATCCATGGGGTTGGAGGATGGCCCGGTATGCCCATGTTTGTGACGCTTGTCACGCGCGGGTCGCTTCACCCTCTCCCCTTGCGGGAGAGGGTGGCTCGCCGCGATAGCGGCGAGACGGGTGAGGGGTTGTCTCCGCGGGGTCGAACTCTCATTCGAGTGCGCGGAGACAACCCCTCATCCGGCGCTTCGCGCCACCTTCTCCCGCAAGGGGAGAAGGAAGAAAGCGCGCCTCGCTATTTCTGCGGCGGGCCGAGATCCAGCGGCGGCAGGTCGATCTGCGGCACTTCGATCTTGACCTTGTCGAGGTCGACGTTGAGCGGCTTGTCGAGCAGGCCCGTCACCGTGACCGGGAAGACGATCACGAGCAGCACCATGATCATCTGGAGCCCGATCCAGGGGATCGCACCCCAATAGATGTCGGAGCTCTTCACTTCCTTGGGCGCGACGCCGCGCAGGTAGAACAACGCGAAGCCGAACGGCGGATGCAGGAACGAGGTCTGCATGTTCACGCACAGCATCACGCCGAACCAGATCAGCGCCGCGTCCGGTCCCACCACGGGGGCGAGGACCTTCTGCGCGATCGGGGCGATCATCGGCAGGATGATGAAGGCGATCTCGAAGAAGTCGAGGAAGAACGCCAGGAAGAAGATGAAGAGGTTGATGAAGATCAGGAAGCCCCAGACCCCGCCGGGCAGCGAGGTCAGGAGATGCTCGAGCCAGACGCCGCCGGAGACGCCGAGGAACACCACCGAGAAGCAGGTCGAGCCGATCAGGATGAAGGTGACCATGCAGGTGAGGCGCATGGTCGATTCGTAGCCCTGCTTGATCAGGTCGCGCAGGTCCGGGATGCGCGCGGCCTGGAAGCAGATCCAGGCCACCGCCAGATAGGTCACCGCAAAGGCGAGCTTGAAGATCAGATTCTCGCTGTACAGTATCGCGACGATGGTGCCGATGCCGGCCGCAATCACGCCGAGGAAGAGGATCTTGCGGTCGGACGAGGTGAAGTCCTTGTGGTGGATCGCGGCGAGCACGATGGCGCCGACCGCGCCCATCGCGCCGGCTTCCGTCGGGGTCGCAAGGCCCATCATCATGGTGCCGAGCACGACGAAGATCAGCACGGCCGAGGGAATGATGCCCATCAGGCACTTTTTCCACAGCGCCCAGCCGGTCAGCGTGCGCGCTTCCAGCGGCACCGGCGGCACGTGTCCCGGCTTGATCAGGCCGAGCACGAAGGTGTAGCCGGCGAACAGCATGATCTGGAACACCGAGGGGCCCCAGGCGCCGAGATACATGTCGCCGACCGACTTGCCGAGCTGGTCGGCGAGCACGATCAGCACCAGCGAAGGCGGCACCAATTGCGTGATCGTGCCGGAGGCAGCCAGCACGCCGGTGATGTAACGCATGTTGTAGCCGTAGCGGATCATCACCGGCATCGAGATCAGCGCCATGGCGATGACCTGCGCCGCCACCGTGCCGGTGATGGCGCCGAGGATGAAGCCGACGATGATCACGGAATAGCCGAGGCCGCCGCGGACCGGGCCGAACAGCTGGCCCATCGAATCCAGCATGTCCTCGGCGAGCCCACATCTCTCCAATATCGCGCCCATGAAGGTGAAGAACGGGATCGCGAGCAGCAGCTCGTTGGAGAGCACGCTGCCGAACACGCGCCCGGGGATCGCCTGGAGGAAGTTGAGGTCGAAGAATCCGAGATGGATGGCGAGGAAGCCGAAGGAGAGGCCGACCGCGGCGAGCGTGAACGCCACGGGGAAGCCGAGCAGCATCGCCAGAACCAGGCCGCCGAACATCAGCGGCGGCATCATCTCCAGCGTAATCATTGGGTCGGCCTCTCGTACTTGGCGTCAATCGTCACATAGCCCTGGAGAGCCGCGATACGCTTGATGACTTCGGAAATACCCTGGAGCGCCAGCATCACGAAGCCGGCGGGGATCACGAACTTGATGGGCCAGCGGATCAGGCCGCCGGCATTGCCCGACATCTCGCCGACGTTATAGGCCTGCATGAAGAACGGCCAGGACAGATAGGCGAGCAGCAGACAGGAGGGGATCAGGAAGAACAGCGTGCCGATCATGTCGAGCCAGAGCTGGCCGCGCTCGGACAGCATCAGATAGAAGATCTCGACCCGGACATGCTCGTTGCGCTTGAAGGTGTAGGACGCGCCGAACATCACCAGGATCGCGAACATGTACCATTGCAGCTCCAACCAGCCGTTGGAGGAGCTGCTGAAGGCATAGCGGATCATGGCATTGGCCGCGCTGACCAGGCACGCCAGCAGCACCAGAATGTTACAGACGTACCCAATCTTTTCATTGAGGGCGTCGATGGCGTTGCTCACCGCCAGAAATGGACGCATCTTAATTCATCTCCGTCGCGGCCCAACACTTCACGGAAGGCATCGGCGCGCATCACTCGGTCCGCATGCAAGAGGCATGTGGTCACACGGATCGTATTCCGGAGCGATTGCGGCGTCAGTCCTCCCCTCGCGCCTTGCCGTCTTGACCGCGACCGCCAACGGGGCGGGCCGGCTTATTGCTGCCGGGCAAGCAAAGGCGGTCGCACCAAACCAGCGGGTTCACGTGCCGTCAATCGGAAAATGGACAAATTGACGCCGGGTCAAAAGCTTAACACCGCAAAAGCTTGGATTAGCGGCGACCGGCTTGAAAGGCCTTCATCCGGCCGATCAAGAACCTGAGCAACTGGCTGGCCGCGTTCGGCAGCTCACGGCCCAACCGGGTTATGATCTGGGCTTCTGCCGATGCGAGCAGCACGTTTTCGACCGGGATGGCAACCAGCGATCCATCCTCCAGGTCGGCCGCAACCGAGAAGGCCGGAAGCAAGGTCACGCCAAGACCGGAGCGAACGAAATGTCGGAGGATGCTGATCGAGGTCGTCGTCAGCTTCGGCGAGAGGCCGACCTTCTCGGATGTTTCAGCCATCGCGAGCAACTGGCGCGTGCCATAGCCCGCGTACATGATTCCCAGCGCGTGTTTGGCAATCTCCCGTAGTTTGACGGGGCGACGGAGCTTCGCAAGCGGATGGTCGGGGCGCGCGATCAGGCAAATCGGCTGGCGGATCGCAGCGCAGGAGCGAATCCGCGGGTCCTGAGGCGGATGATAGACGAGCCCGATATGGCAGCGGTCGTCCGCGATGGCACGTATGACCTCGCTCGTGCCCGCAAGCTCCAGCGAAATGGTCAACCGCGGATGTCGGCGCCAGAACTCGCCGAGCGAGCCTCCCATGAGATCCGCGACAAAGCCTTCGCCCAGCACGAGGTCGATGTGACCGCGATGCAGTCCCTGGAGTTCCCGCAACCTTGCGAGGGTGTCGTCGCGGTCCACGGTGTGGCGGCGGTAGTGCTCGATCAGCAGCTCGCCGGCTTCGGTGGGCCGCACCCCGCGGCTGTGCCGGTCGAGGAGGGCGGCGTCGAGCTCCTGCTCCAGCAAGGCGATCTGGCGACTCACCACCGATGGGTTCACGCCGAGCGCGTCGGCTGCGGCGCGCACGGCGCCGTAGCGTGCCGCCTCGAACAGGTAGCGAAGCCGGTTCTCGTCGAGAGCATTACCCAGGCCCGAATTACTCATGCCCAAGTGTTGCCCATGAGGCAACATTAGGCAACCGCACCGCTGATGCCCAGGCCGGGCTCTGCTGCCTATGGTTTCCCGGCAATATCAGGGGTGAGGGACAAGAAATGGCGGTCGTCGGCGTCGTAGGGCTCGGGAATATGGGGCGCGGCATGGCGATCTCGCTGACGCGAGCCGGCCATGACGTGCTTGGGACCGACACGTCGGACGCGGCGCGCGCGGCGCTCGCTGCGGCGGGTGTTGCGGTTTTCGACGGTCTTGCACCGCTCTGCACCCGCGCGGATCTTCTCATCCTCTCCCTGCCGACCGCCGAGATCGTCGAAGCCGTCGTCACCGGCAAGGACGGTATCATTGCCCATGCGAGGCCAGGCCTGCGTGTGGTCGATACGTCGACATCCAATCCCGAGACGACCCGCCGGCTCGCCGCGGCTCTTGCGGCTCAGGGCATGGCGATGATCGATGCGCCGGTCAGCGGCGGTCCGAAGGGCGCCATCACCGCAACCATGACCATGGTGATCGGCGGCGCGGATGACGATGTCGCCGCAGTCGAACCTGTTCTCAGCGACATGAGCGCGAAGCGGGTCCATGTCGGATCGGTCGGCGCCGGGCATGTCTGCAAGATCATCAACAATCTGCTCTGCGCGGCGCATTTGCTGACTGCCGCCGAGGCGATGCGCATCGCGCGTGACGCCGATGTCGATCCGGCCCGCCTGCTTGAAGGCCTCAACGCGGGCTCCGGCCGATCCGGCGTCACGCAGGTCAATTTGCCGACCTGGGTCCTGAACGGCGCCTTCGATTCCGGCTTCACGATGGCGCTGATGCGCAAGGATGTCCGTCTTGCCGCTCAGCTCATCGCCAAGCTCGCGCTCGATCTGCCGATCGCCCGGGAGACCGCGCGGGTCTGGTCCGACAGTGCCGCCTCGATCGGCGATGGCGAAGACTTCAACAGGATCGTCGAGCTTCAGCTCGGCAGGATGTGAGCGACACCATGACCCCCTTCATCGAAACGCGGCTGCGTGATGCGCTCACCCCGTTCTGGCCCGACTGTGCGGCGATCGGCTCCCACGTGGCGGGCCGGATCGTTCCTGGTCGCGGCGAGCTCATCACGATCGACGATCCCGCAACCGGCGCGCCGCTCTACGCCTACCATGATGCCGGCGAGGGCGTGGTCGCCGAGGCGGCAGCGGCGGCTGTCGCGGCGCAAGGCGCCTGGGCACGGCTGACCGGTGCGGCCCGCGGCCGCGTCATGCAGGCGATCGCGCGTGCAATCCAAGGCAAGGCGGAAGAACTGGCGCGCCTTGAGTCGGTGTCGGCCGGCAAGCCGATCCGAGACACGCGCGTCGAGGTCGCCAAGGTTGCCGAGATGTTCGAATACTATGCCGGCTGGGCCGACAAGTTTCATGGCGACGTGATTCCGGTGCCGTCGAGCCATCTCAACTATACGCGGCGCGAGCCCGTCGGAATCGTGCTCCAGATCACGCCCTGGAACGCGCCGATCTTCACCTGTGGCTGGCAGGTCGCCCCCGCCATCGCCATGGGCAACGGCGTGCTGTTGAAGCCGTCGGAGCTGACGCCGCTCACCTCCATGGCGGTCGCGCACCTCGCCGAGCAAGCCGGATTGCCGGTCGGTCTTGTCAACGTGCTCGCGGGATATGGCCACACGACCGGTCAGGCCGCGCTCGGCCGGCCGGCAGTCAAGAAGGTGGTCTTCGTCGGGTCGGTGCCGACGGGAAGGCTGATCGCGGAAGCCGCCGCCAAGCGCCTGTTGCCTTGCGTTCTCGAGCTCGGGGGAAAGTCCGCCAACATCGTGTTCGCCGACGCCGACCTTGCACGCGCGGCGATCGGCGCCCAGGCTGCCATCTTCGCCGGCGCCGGACAAAGCTGCGTCGCAGGCTCACGGCTTCTGGTCGAGCGATCGGTCTACGACCGCTTCATCAAGATGGTCGCAGACGGTGCTGCGAAGCTGAAGGTCGGCGCGCCCAATGCGACAGACACCGAGGTCGGGCCGATCAACAATGCCCGGCAATACGCCCGCGTGCTTGCGATGGTGAAGCAGGGCCTCAGCGAGGGCGCGACGCTCGCCACCGGCAGCGACGGCAGCCCCAGCCAGGGTGGATTCTTCGTTGCTCCGACCGTCCTGCGTGACGTCAGCAACAGCATGGCGGTTGCCCGCGACGAAATATTCGGACCTGTCGTCGCTGCGATCCCGTTCGATACCGAGGAGGAGGCCGTCGCGATCGCCAATGACAGCGATTTCGGTCTCGCCGGCGCGGTCTGGACTCGCGACGTCGCGCGCGCGCACCGGGTCGCCGCGCAGGTCAGGGCCGGGACGTTCTGGATCAATTCCTACAAGACGATCAACGTCGCATCGCCGTTCGGCGGCTCTGGCATGAGCGGCTACGGCCGTTCGAGTGGCGTCGAGGTTCTCTCCGAATACACGGAGGTCAAGAGCGTCTGGGTCGAGACCGCGGCCGAGCCGGCCGTGGGCTTCGGCTACGCACCGGGCGTCCGGGAGTAGCGTCTCAAAGTTATCAATCTCATCGTGGAACGGGGGCTTCGCATGAGCAATTTCACATCCGCATCACCGGCCGGAATCGATGCAGGCCGGGTGGGCCTGTCCAAGGTCTTCGTCGGCGTCGGCCTCACCGTCCTGCTCGCTGAACTGATCGGCGCCGTCACGGTCCCGCTCGGTGGGACCTACAAGGTCGTGCTGCTGCCCTTGCTCTGGGCGTTGCTGATCGGCGCGGCCTGGGGGCTTGCGAGCCCGCGTCTGCCAGCGGTGATGCGCTTCGACGCTCGCACGCAGGCGCTCGCAGCTGCTGCGCTCCAGCCGGCCTTGCTGCTGTTCGTCGCCAAGCTCGGGCTGCTGGTCGGCGGGTCGCTGCCGAAAATCCTCACCGCAGGCTGGGCATTGGTGTTCCAGGAGTTCGGGCATTTTTTCGGCACCATGGTGTTCGGCCTGCCGGTTGCCCTGCTGCTCGGCATCAAGCGGGAGGCGATCGGCGCCACCTTTTCCGTCGGACGCGAGCCAAGCCTCGCCATCATCGGCGAGAAGTACGGGATGAACAGCGCTGAGGGCCGCGGCGTTCTCGCGGAGTACATGACCGGCACGATCTTCGGCGCTGTCTTCATCGCCATCTTCGCGGGCGTTGTCACCGGTCTCGGCATCTTCGACCCGCTCGCCCTCGCCATGGGCGCCGGTGTCGGTTCGGGCAGCCTGATGGCCGCCGCTTCCGGCGCGATCGCGGCTCAACAGACCGCTGATGTTGCCAAGGATGTCGCGGCCTTCGCTGCGGCGAGCAATCTGATCACGACGACCATCGGCACCTACTTCACGCTGTTCCTGTCGCTGCCCTTCACGGTCTGGGCGTACGGTGTGCTCGAGCCGATCCTGGGTCGCGGCCGCGAGACGACGTCGGAAGACCTCACGTCGCCGGCGGCGGCCGGCGCAACGCTCGCGCATCAACCGACGGCGGATGTCTCGGCGATCGAGCGCCTGTCGATCTGGATCGTCAGCGCGCTCATCGCCCTGATCGGCAATTACATCGCCTACAAGACCGTGCCGGACGCCTCGGTTCTCGCGGGCACCGCGATCATCGTGGCAGCCGTCATGATCGGCCACCTGATCTACCTGCTCACGAAGGGCTGGGTGCCTGCCGTGGTTTGGGTGTCCCTTGTCGCGATGGCGTTGACCTATCCTGCCACGCCCTTTGCGGCCGACATCGCGGCTGCAACCGGCAAGATCAACTTCCTCGCGCTCGCGACGCCTCTGCTGGCGTTTGCGGGCCTGTCCATCGCCAAGGACATGCCTGCATTCCGATCGCTCGGCTGGCGGATCGTCGTGGTCTCGTTGATGGCGAATGCGGGGACGTTCCTGGGCGCGACGATCATCGCCCAGTTCTTCATGCACAAGCCGGTCTGATCGTTGTCGCTGACTTAAGGCGCGATGAGACATCGCGCTTTAGGGCTATTGCTTGAGCGCGATCTTTTCGGAAGATCGCTGCGAACTTTGCGCTAGCGCGGCACTCCGGGTCCGGATCATGCTCTAGCCGCCGGTGACGCTCATATGCCTGGAGACGCTGGGGCGGTCGTGGCGGCGGTCGATGATGAAATCGTGGCCCTTGGGTTTCAGCCCGATGGCGCGGTCGATCGCATCCGCAAGCAGCATGTCGTCATCGGATGCACGCAGGGGCTTGCGCAGATCGGAGGCATCCTCGTGGCCGAGGCAGGTGTGCAGCGTGCCGGTGCAGGTGATGCGCACCCGGTTGCAGGATTCGCAGAAATTATGGGTCATCGGCGTGATGAAGCCGAGCTTGCCGCCGGTCTCGGCGACGCTGACATAGCGCGCCGGCCCGCCGGTGCTCTCGGCCAGGTCCGTCAGCGTGAATTGCTGGGCAAGCCGCGCGCGCACCAGGGACAGCGGCAGATACTGGTCGAGGCGGCCCGAGCCGATCTCGCCCATCGGCATCACCTCGATCAGCGTCAGGCCCATGCCCTTGCCGTGGGCCCAGCGCATCAGCGAAGGCAATTCATCCTCGTTGAGGTTCTTCAGCGCCACCGCGTTGATCTTCACGTAGAGCCCCGCGGCGCGCGCGGCTTCGATGCCCTCCAGCACCTTGTCGATCTCGCCCCAGCGGGTGATCTCCCGGAACTTCTTGGGATCGAGCGTGTCGAGCGAGACGTTGATGCGGCGGACGCCGCAATCGGCGAGCTCCCGGGCATGTTTCGCGAGCTGGGTGCCGTTGGTGGTCAGCGTCAGCTCGTTCAGGGCGCCGCTCGACAGGTGGCGCGACAGCGAGCGCACCAGCGTCATCACGTTGCGGCGGACCAGCGGCTCGCCGCCGGTGAGACGCAGCTTCTTCACGCCCTTGGCGATGAAGGCCGAGCAGAGCCGGTCGAGCTCTTCCAGCGTCAGCAGGTCCGCCTTGGGCAGGAAGGTCATGTCTTCCGACATGCAGTAGAAGCAGCGCAGGTCGCAGCGGTCGGTGACGGAGACGCGTAAATAGGAGATGGTCCGCCCGAACGGATCGGTCATCGCGCTCGACAGCGCGGCGCGGGGGCTCGCGGAAAGTCCGTTCATACGAGAGGCCTTGTCACTTACGGCGACGGGCGCACCGATGCTTCAGCGGTGCTCTGGAAGTAATCTAAGCATCAGACGCGGCTAGGACAATCGGGTGGTATACGTAAGTCAGCGCTTCCCCGCGTTCGGATCGGGGAACGGCGAACCCTCAGCCGGAGCAGAATCGGCCGGTGTTGCGGCGGGCGCGGCTGCGACCGGTTTCGGCTTCTTCGGCCGGTGCGGCTTGCGGACCGGTTTCGGCGGGGCGGCCGGCTGAAGCTCGGCAAACACCGGATTCGGGTCGGTGGTGACCGAGGCCGGCGTGGTGAAATCGCCGGGATTCTTGATCACGTTCACCGGCACGGTTCCAGGCTGGTATTTTGGCAGCGCGAAGGCGACCGTAAACGGGGTGTCGGGGGCGGGAACCGAGACGGAGCAGGGGGTCTTGCAGCCCGCGCCCAGCGAGGTCGTGGCGTCAGCCCCCGGGGGATTGGATTCGAGCCGGACCTGGACGGTCGGCGGCGCCGATTTGAACATGTCCCAGGACATCGAGGAGCAGCCACCCAGGCTTGCTCCCGCTAACGCAATCGCGATGACACGACGCATGACCACCCACTCTAACTGCGACGAACCGCCACATCCCCGGCCGGACCATAGGGGTGTCGTTTCAGGCAGGCAACCGGCGCGCGGTGCATAGATAATAGATGGTTAACGCAGGGTTCCTAAAAATAATATTGCTAAGTCAAAGGGTTGCGGGTGCCTAAGCCAGCATCAGGCTGTGGGCTGCGGCCGGCAGGTCGCGCATGTGATGGATCAGCCGGTCCGGCTTCAGCTCGGCGATCGGCACGTCCGTATAGCCGAAGCTGACCCCGATCACGGGCACCCCGGCGCGCCGGGCCACGCCGACGTCGGGTCCGGCATCGCCGACCATGATGCTGGCTTTGACCTCTCCGCCCGCGCGGGCCACGGTCTCGCGGAAAATGGTTGGATCCGGCTTCGGGACGCCAAAAGTGTCGGCGCCGCAGATCGCCGCGAAACGCCGGCTCAGGCCGAGCTGGTCCAGGAGCCGCTTCGACAGCCATTCCAGCTTGTTGGTGCAGACCGCGAGGCGGTGGCCCTGGGCCGCAAACTGGTCCAGTGCGGCCTCGAGCCCCTCGAAGGGGCGGGATTCGACCGCGATATGGTCGGCGTAATAGGCGATGAAGTCCGCGGTCAACCGGTCCATGTCCGCGGGGCTGACGGTACGACCCTCGGCCTCCAGCCCCCGTTCGATCAGCTTGCGGGCGCCGGCGCCGATCATGTTGCGGGCCGAGGCCATCGGCACGGGCGGCAGCCCTTCGCGGTCGAGCACGTGGTTCAGCGCGGTGATCAGGTCGGGCGCCGTATCCACAAGCGTGCCGTCGAGATCGAAGACGAGGGTGTAGGGGGAGGTCATGGTCCCAGCGCTACCGGCCCGGCCCGATCGGCGCAAGGGTGGAAGCCATAAGTTCACCTTATAAGATCGGCCCAGAGGCCTGTTCCGACGGGAAAAACGAGGCTACATAGGCCGCCGCAAGCGGCCAATACCGGCGGCACTCTTATTCAGAGGCGGGCGCATCGTGAACATGGACCAGTTGAAGCGGCAGGCTGCGGCGCGCGCCCTCGAGGACGTTCGGGACGGCATGCAGCTCGGGCTCGGCACCGGCTCGACCGCAAAGCATTTCGTCGAGCTGCTCGGCGAGCGCGTCGCCGCCGGGCTCAAGGTGATCGGCGTGCCGACCTCGGAGGCGACGCGCCTCGATGCGCTGCGCTGCGGCGTGCCGCTGACTACGCTCGACGAGATCGACCATCTCGACCTCACCGTCGACGGCGCCGACGAGATCGATCCCGAGTTCAACCTGATCAAGGGCGGCGGCGGAGCGCTGCTGCGCGAGAAGATCGTGGCGGCCGCCTCGGATCGCATGATCGTGATTGCCGACGACAGCAAATGGGTGCCGACGCTCGGCAAGTTTCCGCTGCCGGTCGAGGTCATCCCGTTCGGGCTTGGCGCGACGCGCCGCGCGATCGAAAAGGCATTTGCCGAATGTGGCGTTTCCGGGCAAATGGCGGTCCGCAAGGCCAAAGATGGCCACGTTTTCGTCACCGATGGCGGCCACTGGATCGTCGATGCCCAGCTCGGACGCATCAAGGATCCGCCCAGCCTCGCCAAGGCGCTGAGCGCGATCCCCGGCGTGGTCGAGCATGGGTTGTTCATCGGCTTGGCCAGCTCGGCCGTTTTGGCGGGCGGCGAGGGAATTCGCGTGATTGAACGGCGCAAGCCGAAAGGAGACCTGGAATGAAGAGCGTTTTGAAATTGTTGCCGGCCGTGACCCTCGCTGCGGGATTGGCCTTCCCGGCCATGGCGCAGCAGCCGGCTCCGGCTCAGCCCAAGGCCGCAGCGGCTCCGGCCCAGCCGAAGGCCACGCCGGCGGCGATCGCGGCGGCCAAGGAAATCCTGCAGATCAAGAACGCTGGTGCGATGTACGCTGGCGCCGTGCCGGGCCTCGTCGAAAAGACCAAGATCGCGCTGATCCAGCAGAACCTGAACTACCAGAAGGACCTCAACGAGGTCGCCGGGGTCGTTGCCCAGCAGCTCAGCGGCCGCCAGAACGAGATCGGCGAAGGCATGGCGCAGGTCTATGCCAGCGAGTTCACCGAGCAGGAGCTGAAGGATCTCGTCACCTTCTACAAGTCGCCGCTGGGCAAGAAGCTGATCGACGCCGAGCCGCGCGCCATCGGCCTGAGCATGGCCTTCATGAACTCCTGGGCTCAGAACTTCTCCGAGACCGTGATGGGTGCCTTCCGCGCCGAGATGCGCAAGCGTGGCAAGGAAATCTGACAGACACTATCTGATCGGAGATCCCCTGAAGCGCGGCATCGCGCTTCAGGCTGTTATTTTGAGCATGATCTGTCCGGAAAACCGCTTCACACTTTGCGCTAGCGCGGCCCTTCGGGTCCGGATCATGTTCTGAAAGGGGGCGGAGTGGACAATGGCTGAATTCGACGTCGACCTCTTTGTCATCGGTGGCGGTTCGGGCGGCGTGCGTGCCGCCCGCATCGCGGCCGGGTACGGCGCCCGCGTCATGATCGCGGAAGAGTACCGCATGGGCGGCACCTGCGTGATCCGCGGTTGCGTGCCGAAGAAGCTGTTCGTGATCGGATCGCATTTCCGTCACGAGCTCGAGGACGCCGCCGGCTTCGGCTGGTCCGTTCCGCCCGCCAGCTTCGACTGGCCGACGCTGATCGCCAACAAGGACAAGGAGATCGCCCGGCTGGAGGCGGCCTACACGGCCAATGTCGAGAAGTCGGGCGCTCAGATCGTCAAGAGCCGCGCGGTGATCGAGGACAAGCACACCGTCCGCCTGCTCACAGACGACAAGAAGATCCGCGCCAAGTACATCCTGATCGCGACCGGCGGCGCGCCCAATCACGGCGCCTCGATCCCCGGCATCGAGCACGTCATCTCGTCCAACGAGGCGTTTCACCTGAAGAAGCTGCCGCGGCGGATCGTGATCCAGGGCGGCGGCTACATCGCGCTGGAATTCGCCGGCATCTTCGCCGGGTTCGGCTCCGACGTCACCGTGGTCTATCGCGGCGACAACATCCTGCGGGGCTTCGACGAGGACGTCCGCGCCCATGTCCGCAGCGAGATGGAGAAGCAGGGCATCACCATCCTCACCGGCTGCACGGTGGCCAAGGTCGATCGCCACGGCGAGGAATTCACCACGCATCTGTCGAACGGATCGAGCCTCGCGTCCGACCAGGTGATGTTCGCGATCGGCCGCCACCCGTCCGTCGCCAATCTCGGCCTCGAGAAGGCTGGCGTCGCCATCAATCCGAAGAACGGCGGCATCGCGGTCGACCATTTCTCGAAGAGCTCGGTCGACAGCATCTACGCGATCGGCGACGTCACCCATCGCTTCAACCTGACCCCGGTCGCGATCCGCGAGGGCCATGCCTTCGCGGACACCGTGTTCGGCAAGCGCGAGGTGCAGGTCGATCATTCCTACATTCCGACCGCGGTGTTCTCGCAGCCGGAGGTCGGCACGGTTGGTTTGACGGAAACCGAGGCGCGCGCGCAATTCAGCCACGTCGACATCTACAAGACGACGTTCCGCCCGATCAAGGCGACGATGTCCGGCCGCGACACCCGCGTGCTGATGAAGCTGGTCGTCGACGGCTCGACCGACCGCGTGCTGGGCTGCCACATCGTCGGCGATTGCGCCGCCGAGGTCACCCAGGTGGTCGCGATCGCGGTGAAGATGAAGGCGACCAAGGCGGATTTCGACGCCACCATCGCGCTGCATCCAACCGCAGCCGAAGAGCTCGTGACCATGCGCACGCCAACCGCGCGCCACGTGCGTCAGGCGGCGGAGTAGCGTTTAGCCGTACAGATACCCGACCGGCTTGCCTTCGGTGCGCAGGGGACGGACGTCCTTGTGCGTGATGATCTGGCCGGCGAGGCCGTCGATCTCGTCGCGCTGTGTCGGCGTCCAGCTGCGCAACTCGTTCATGCCCTTCAGCAGGCCGAGCCGGAGCACTTGCGTGTTCTCACCGATGCCGGTGAGGCTGATCGCGTTCTTGCCTGCCGTCACGACGTCACCAGCCGCGAGCTCAAAGGTCTCGCCGGTTGTTTTCTCGAATTCGGCCGTGCCGCGAATGACGCGATAGATCGCGACCTCGCCCTTGGCCAAGCAGGCGGCGTCCGCTGCTGCCGACGTGCTCTTCGGCAGCAGTGACTGGCCGCGCGGGTCGGTTGCGATGATGTGGCCGGTGACGAGATGGCCGCTCGGGATCTCGATGCCGATATCGCGCACGTAAACCGGCATGGCCGATTTGACCGGGCTGTCGGTGAGCGGCTTGTACAGCGCATCCAGCGCCAGCGGATCCTGAAGCCAGAAGCCGGCATCGGCCGGGCGATCATGCAGCGGGTGGCTCCAGGCCACGCGTGGCGTCTCGGCTTCGTTGATCTGGTCCGGGCCGACGATGGTCGGGTTCGGAAAGGTGGTGGGATCGGTGACAAAGGCTTCGAGGAATTTGCCCGAATAGCCCATGGAGATCGGATCGGGCACGACCGTCTGCGGCGTCTTCAGGTTCTCTTCGGTCGACAGGCCCGACCAAGTATAGAACAGCTGGCGGTGGACGATCGCGCTTTGCAGCATCACCGCGCCGGGGCCGACATTGTAGAAGCGTCCGTCGTAGTCGAAAGTGAACGCGCCCGAGGTGACCAGCACGAGCTGGAAGCCGCCGGGCGGCAGATGCAGATGGAAATCGGTGGGGCCGGTGTCGGGCCGATAGATCGGCAGATTGGTCGCGACTTCGTGCAGGAGGAAGGTCTCGTTGTTGGCGTGAAAGCCGTCGTTCGCGCGGTTGTAAAGGGCTTGCGGCCGGTATGTCGCCTCGAACTTCGCATTCTTGTCGCGATCGATCGCGACGAAATCCTGATCATTGAGGCGAAGGGGCGCGCCGTTCGGGCGGGTGAGGCCGGTGAATTTGAGATCGCCCGCAGCATGCACGTTCATGGCATCCTCCGATTCTGAGGCCGGTCATCCCGGAGCCGGGCGCACGCGTCTTGCTGCTCCACTTGGTGAGAGGGCAGGGAATCAGGCCTGATGCTGTCTTGCGAATTCTGGGCCAGTTGGAACACGGCGCCGGCGCATGAGCGCCCGGCTCTCCGCGACGGGAAAATAATCGAGGCTCCGCCTGAGGTTAGATGCGCCGTTTCACCTGCTTGCCTGGCGTCTTCGTGCAGTCGGCAGCTGCGGTGACGAGACGTATCTTGTCTAATTTGGCGGCAAGTCCCGGCGTCGCGGTGCAGCCCGTCGCACCGCCGGGACCGCGGAACGCATCGGGCTTCGCCGAAGTTCAGTCAAACGACCGAAGCGTGGTGCGCTCGGGCTTGCCGGAGGGGCTGTCCGCCCACTTCGCCATGTCCACCGTCCGGGCGTCGATGCTCTCGCACCAGAGGCAGCTAAGCTCTGTCGAACCCTTCCTGGTCAGGATGGGGACCAAGCCATGGCCGCAGCCGGTGCAACAGGTGGTGTTGGTCATGCTTTTCCTCAGCGCATCAGCAAATTTGGGAACGCACTTATCGTTCCCAAAGCTTGTGTGGACGCTATGTCGGTGCAGAAGCACTGCGCCCAATCGGAGCGCTGGTTCCGGATATCGTCGATGTAGCGATCCATCGTGACACGGATGCGATGTCGTTGCCGTTTTCGCGGTAAGCGCGAAGCTGGAATTCGGCGGAGCTGCCGCGCTCCACGATCGTGTGGCAGTGCTCGACCTCGGCGGCGCAATTCAGGGCAGCCGCGTCCTCGGCGACATCGTCGATCACAC
The DNA here is from genome assembly GCF_024199855.1 of Bradyrhizobium sp. CCGB20. Classification (NCBI taxonomy): domain Bacteria; kingdom Pseudomonadati; phylum Pseudomonadota; class Alphaproteobacteria; order Hyphomicrobiales; family Nitrobacteraceae; genus Bradyrhizobium; species Bradyrhizobium sp. CCGB20. The sequence continues at coordinate 3,943,519 of NZ_JANADN010000001.1, forward strand.
GGGTGAGCAGCTCCGCGATCGTGACCGGCCCGTCCCGGGAGGCAAAGATGCAATCGGTGCCGTAGCGCTGCGCGCGCCATTTGTTCTCGACCGCAATCGCACGTTCGACGACCGTGACCTGCTTCGACAGATGCGGCCGCTGATAGAGATGCCGTGTCAGGCAGCGATAGAGGGATGCGATCGCAACGGCGTCGTCGACGAAGGTACAGGTGTCGGGCGCACGAAGCTCGAGGGTCGGGTGCTTCATGGACGGCCGCATCGCCCACCAGATATGGCTTTCATCGGGAATCACGCCGGAGCGTTGCAGCGCGCCGACATATTCGTCGTAGTCGTACCTGCTTTCGAACAGTTCGGGCAAGCCGGTGCGCGGCAGCTCGGAATAGGCGGCAAGCCGGTAGCCCTTCAGGCCCGTCTTGTGGGAATTCCAGAACGGGGAGGAGGCCGACAGTGCGATGAACAGCGGCAGATGCGGCAGCATCGCCCGCATCACCTCCACGCGCTTCCCGGGATCGGGCAGCTGGACGTGCACATGCATCCCGCACATCATGTTGCGGTGGCCGATGCTGCGCAGATCCTCGATCATCTCCTCGTAGCGCGGCTTCGGGCTCGGCTGCGACATGCGCCAGACGGCGGTTGGGTGCGTGCCGCAGGCCATGATGACGAAGCCGTATTGCGCGGCGACGTTGGCGACCTCGCGGCGGAGGAACCGTAGTTCTTCCCGCGCGTCATTGACATCGACGTGAACGTTGGTGGCGACCTCGAGCTGGGATTGCAGCATCTCCCGCATAGCTTGGCCGCCGGTGGACCAGTTCACCGACTCGAACAGCGCATTGGGTGTTTCGATGGCGACCTCGAAGCTGCGGCGATCGGCGAGGAAGTATTCCTCCTCTATGCCGAAGGAAAAGTCGGCCGCCTTGCCGCGTCCACCGGCAGAGCGAATGACGAGGTGCTGCTTGTCACCGGAGGAATCGAGACGCAGCAGTTTCAAGACGTCTGAAGCGAATGTCTCTGAGGCAAACGTCATGGGGCCACCCGGCAGTGGTATTACCTGCGGGCAATAATCCGTCTGACGGGGGCGGGTTCCGCCTCGGACCCGGAAATTGCAAGGTCAAAAGGAACAATCTTCACGTTTTCGGACGCTCGCGCGACCAGGGCGTGATTCGGCGGCACTTCCGTCCAGTCCGTTTCCTTGTCGAACGGCTCGGACACGACGACGACCTGGCCGCCGCCGGCCTCGCGATAATAGAGCGTGTTGGCGGCATCGTTGACCGCGACGCGAAACGCATAGAGATCCCTGCCGTTTGCGACCGCGCTGGTGAAGCGCAGGCGCTCACGAAGCTCGCCCTCGTTGACGAGGCCGACGAGCGATTGCAGCACGGCATGCGTTGCTCGAAGCGGATCGCTGTCGAGGCCTGCACCCATCATGGCGAGGAACACGGCCTCCGAATCGGTCGTGCCCAGCCGCGAGGGATAGTAGGCGTCGGGGATCAGCGCCTCGACCTTGCGTCGCAACCGATTCCAGCTACCGACGAAGCCGTTGTGCATGAACATCCACTGGCCGCAGGCGAAGGGATGACAATTCTGCCGCGTCACTGCCGTGCCGGTGGCAGCGCGCACATGGGCGAAGAACAGATGCGAGCGCAGATGGCGGCAGAGGTAGCGCAGGTTCTCGTCCGACCAGGCCGGCCGCGTTTCGCGATAAAGGCCCGGCTCCGGGTGCTCGCCATACCAGCCAAGACCAAAGCCGTCGCCATTCGAACCGGCCGTCGACTGAAGCGAGCGGATGCTCTGCGCGATCAGCGAATGCTCGGGCTCGGTGACATAAGGTTCGAACGAGGTGGTCTCGCCCCGGTATGCGATCCAGCGGCACATGAGGTTCCCGTGCGGCAAAGTGTCATGAGGTCCACCAACAATCCTCGACGCCTCAGAGTTCCAGCCGCTCGGTGGAAGCAGATGCGCGCGGAGCAGGGTTGCCTTCATCCCATCGCGGTGTAGAACCGCGTTCGGGTGCTCGCTGCACAGGGCAGCGTCAGGTCGAGCGATGGTCGGGCCGCCACGCGGAAGGCGTGCGCCCATGAACGATCAGCTGCCCGGCAGGGACCTGTCCAGAACCAAACCTCTCTTCGCGCGGGCGCTCACCACGCTCCAGCAGTTTCTGCATGTCGAGGCCGTCAGCGGTGTCGTGCTGTTGGTCGCCGCGGCCGCCGCCTTGCTGTGGGTCAACTCGCCTTTTGCTCAGTCCTATCATGACCTCTGGAACTTGCCGGTCCCTCTGCGGCTCGGCGAATTCACCTTCGAAAGGTCGCTGCATTTCTGGATCAACGACGCGCTGATGACGGTGTTCTTTCTCGTCGTCGGCTTGGAGATCCGCCGCGAGAGTTACGAGGGCGCACTCAGCAGGTTCGATCAGGCCATTCTGCCCGTGCTGGCGGCGTGCGGCGGCGTGGTCGTTCCTGCGCTGATCTATCTGAGCTTCAACGCCGCGGCGGGGCGCGACCAGGGCTGGGCCATACCGACCGCGACCGACATCGCGTTCGCCGTCGGCGTGCTCGCGCTGCTCGGAAAATCAATTCCCGGCAACATCAGGGTCTTCCTGCTGGCGCTGGCGATCATCGACGACATTATCGCGGTGCTCATCATCGCGCTGTTCTACGCCGGCGGTCTCGATCCCGGCGGCTTTGCCGTTGCAGCCTTCGGCGTTCTCATGGCGCTCGGCTTTCAGCGGTGCGGTTTCGGCTCGGCGTATGCCTATGTCGTGCCGGCGTTCATCGTCTGGGCGGGCTTCCTCATGGCCGGGGTCCATCCGACGCTGGCAGGGGTCGTGCTCGGCCTGATCACCCCGGTGCGATCGGCAAATCCCGAAATCGGGCCGCCCGTCATCCGCGTGGAGACGGCACTGCATCCCTGGGTCGCCTACGGGATCATGCCGATCTTCGCGCTGGCGAATGCGGGTGTCAGCTTCAAAGGCATGGACCTCGCCGGTGGGGCACAATTCGTGACGCTTGGCGTTGCGCTGGCGCTATGTGTCGGGAAGCCGATCGGTGTGATCGGTGCAACGTGGCTCGCGGTGCGCACAGGCTGGTGCCGTCTGGCGCCCGGCGTGACGTGGGACGGCATCTGCCTCATCGGGCTCTTGGCCGGCATCGGCTTCACCATGTCGATCTTCATCGCCATGCTCGCCTTCACCGACGACAGGCTGCTGGATGCAGCCAAGCTCGGCGTGCTGTTCGGTTCGCTGATCTCCGTGACGCTCGGGCTTGGTTGGGGCGCGGAATACGCCCAGCGCCGGCGCAGGGAGATCGGAGATTAGACCGGAAGCGGGATCAGGGGCGCGACCTCGCGGTCCTGCGCATTCTCGCTCGCCGCGAGACCCGCTGCGACGCCGACGCGATCGGCTTCGGGGCGGTTCTGGCTCATCTTGCGCTTGCCCTCGAACCGCACCACGGGAATGCGCACGCCCACGATGCCGCGCAATTGCGCGGCGATGAAGTCTGCGGGAGCGTCCGTGACGGCCCAGGGTTTCGCGCGCGATCCCTCGTGCCTGTTCGTCAGCCGCGTCACGGCGTCGAGCAGGCGCTCCGGATCCTGAAAGAATTCGACGTGGCCGTAGGCATGCACGGCAACGTAATTCCAGGTGGGCACGACCTTTTCCGTCTCTTGCTTGGTCGCGTACCAGGACGGCGTCACATAGGCGTCGGGACCGTTGAAGATCGCCAGCGCGTCGCCGATCGGCGGCAGTTTCCATTGCGGGTTGGCCTTCGCGACATGTCCGTACAATACGCCGTGCTCGCCTTCGCTTTGGTCGAGGAAGAGCGGCAGGGGCGTCGCGACCGGACCTTCGGCGGTGGCCGTTACCAGGCTGGCGAGGCGGGCACTGCGGATGGTCGTCCGGATGCTCTCGATGTCGTCGTCTTTGAAGGCGGGCGGGATGTACATGGCTTATCTCCAGCGTCAGTGCGGAGATAACGCGAATCTGGACTTCTACAAACGGCCAGTTATTGCCTATTTGATCAGTCCAGTTTGTCGACGGCCTGCGCGAGAAGCCTGCAGCCGTTTTCGATCTGCACGACCTCCAGCGCGGAATAGCCCATGACGAGGCCGACTGTCCTCCGCGTTCGGCGAGATCCGGCGAGCAGCGCGGAGACGGGATAGATGCCGACGCCCCTCGCGCGGGCCGCCTCGATCAAGGCGTCCTCACGCTTCTGCGGCAGGTGATCGAACCAGGCCACCACATGCAGGCCGGCGGCCGTGCCCTCGATCCGGACGCGATCTCCGAACCGGCGGCGAAGCGCGTCGAGCAGCGCCTGCTGGCGCTCGGCGTTGCGCCGGCGCACGCGCCTGACGTGGCTGTCATAGGCGCCGCTCTCCAGCATCGCGGCGAGGGCATGCTGTTCGATCAGCGGCGTGTGCCGGTCCATGATCTGCTTGGCGGCGGCGAACAGGGATCGCAGCGCGGCGGGCACGACCAGGTAGCCGATCCGCAAGGTCGGCGAGAGCGTCTTGGAGACGGTGCCGAGATAGATCACGTTGTCGCTGCCTTCCAGCGCATGCAGTGGCGGGATCGGCTTGGTGTCGTAGCGATACTCGCTGTCGTAATCGTCCTCGATCACATAGGCGTCGTTCTTCCGCGCCCAGGCGAGCAATTGGTGCCGGCGGCCGATGGGCATGACGCCGCCGAGCGGATATTGATGCGACGGCGTGACATAGGCGAGGCGGGCTTCGACGCCGTCGAGCCGTGCCGTCTCCAGCCCGTCCGCGTCCACCGGGATCGGCACCGTTTCGGCGCCCGTCACCGCAAAGGTATGCCGCGCCATCTGGTAGCCGGGATCTTCCATGACGAAGCGGTCGCCGGCCTCGAGCAGGAGGCGCGCGCAGATGTCGAGACCTTGCTGCGAGCCGTTCACGACGACGATCTGGTCGACCTCGCACCGGACGCTCCTCGATCGCCACAGATAGCCCTGAAGCGCGGTCCGCAGCCGCAGCGCGCCGCAGGGATCGTCATAGGCCAGCCGCTCGGGCTTGCGCGCCATCGCGGCCGTCACGGCCTTCTTCCATGCCAGCACCGGGAAGTCCGACGGGGCGAGCTCGCCGTAGCGGAAATTCGCGACGAGCCCGCGCGGCGGTTCGGTCCAGCGCGGCGGGTCCGACCGCAGCCGCTCGCCGAAGGCCGACAGCCGCACCTTGCGCGCCGACGGCCGCAATGCGACGCGCGCGCGTCCGCGCTCGACGACGGCGCGGGCAACGCGCGGCCGCGCGCCGTGGCGTGGCTCGATAAAACCTTCGGCGGCGAGCTGTTCATAGGCGACGGTCACGGTCGAGCGCGCCACGCCCATCTCGCCGGCAAGCGCTCGCGACGACGGCAGCAAGCCGTCGATCCCGTACACCCGCGCCAAAATCTGATCCCTCAGGGCTTCGTAGATCTGGCGCGCGCCCAGGCGGCCAGCGCGGGGGGCGGGATTGGTCTGCATCTGGATCATCCACATTCCTGGGCCGGCGCTCGTCCGAACCGGAATGTGTTTCTAATCCTGCCCGCCGAGAGTTTCGACGTACGCCTTGCCGTAGGGGTAAAAATATTCCTTGCGGCCCTGGTCCCAGAATGCCTTGAAGCCGGGCGCGGTGATGTCCCAATCCGGCCGGCACTTCATGCTGACCGCGCGGAGGTCGTGGCGAAGCTCTTCGACGGTCGGGCGCCCGAAGAACCAGTAGCCATTGTAGATCTTATAGACGACGAGCCGGGGCTCCAGCACGATGACGTGGGGGATCATCGGATTGTGGACGGGATCGGTGTATTCGGCGATGTCGAGATCCTTCTGAACGACGCGGCGTGAATCGGACAGGAAGGGCCAGTGCGCCCCGACGCCGCTGCGGTATTCGCTGGTTTGGGTGATGTTGTCGGTGGTGATCGTGACCATCCGGCAATAGCCGACCTCCATCTCGCGGTGGAGTTGCAGCAAGCCTTCGGCCTGGCGGCGGTCCTTCGGACAGAATCCGCCGCGGCCGAGAACGAGCACCATCGGATCGCCTGCCTGCAGCTCGGAGAGCTTGCGGTGCTTGCCGGTGTGGTCGCTGAGCTCGTAATCCGGGAAGGTTACTCCCGGCATGATGTCAGGTCGCATTGAACTCTCCCATGTCTGAATGCCGAGTCTGGTGTGAGTGTCTGATCTCACAGATCGATCACGATGTCGCCTTGCGGCCGCGAGCAGCAGATCAGCACATTGCCGTCCGCCGGTGCGTCGAGCGGATCCGGCGCATAGCTGACTGCGCCTGATACCAGCCCGCTCTCGCAGTTGTGGCACACCCCCGTCCGGCACGACCAGCGCACGGGAACGTCGCACGCTTCGGCCAGTTCGAGCAGGCTGCCGTATGATGGACCCCAGCAGACGTTGAGGCCGCTGCGGGCGAATGACACCATCGGGCCGGGGCCGGGGGCTCCGACCGGCAAGTGCGCCCGCTTCTGCGGGGAGGAGGCTATGCCGGGTGTCAGGGATGGTGCGGCGCCGAACAGCTCGGTGTGGATGCGATCCGGCGCGACGCCGAGTGCGGCAAGGCCGCGCGTGAGATCGCTCATGAAGCCGGCCGGCCCGCACAGGTAGAAATCGCCGTCGCCCGGCACATTCAGACTCTGGAGCAGGCGCGCGTCCAGACGCCCGATTGTATCGAAATCCACCTCGGGACGATCACCGGGATCGGGCGCGCTGTAGCAGACATGGCTGTGATGGTGAGCCAGCCCGGCCAACAGGCCGCGCACCTCAGCGGCGAACGCATGTTCGCGGCCATTGCGGGTGCCGTGCAGCCACCAGACCTCTTGCGTCGATTGCCCCGCAGTGAGCGCGTAGAGCATCGCGAGCACCGGCGTCACGCCGATCCCCGCGCTCAGCAACACGACGGGCCGCGCACCTTGCCGCAGCACAAAGCTCCCGCGCGGTGCGCCGATCTGAACGATGTCGCCCCCCAGGAGATTGTCGGCAACATAGTTGCTCGCCGCGCCGTGCGCTTCCCGCTTGATGCTGATGCGCCATGACGCGGCATCGGAGAAGCTCGACAGCGAATAGCTGCGCGTCATCGCGGGCTTGTCGGAAGATCCGAGCCGCACGGCGACGAACTGACCGGGCAGGGCGGCGGGCACCGGATGTCCGTCCGCGGGTTCGAGGATCAGCGAGGTCACGCTGCTGCTTTCGGCGATCTTGCGCGAGACGCGAAACGGCCGGAAGCCGCGCCAGGCCGGAGCCGGGCTCGACGCCGGGCCGAGCCCGGCGTTTCCCTGTGCCGTACTCTGCTCGAGCAGCGCTTCGAAGGAGTGACGCCAGCCGTGGCTCAGTGCGGGAATCCGCAGGGCGCGCTCCAGCCCATCGCGCGGGTGAGGCGGCAAGTAGAGCAGCGCATTGATCTCGAAGATGCTCATGCGCTCGGGCCCGCTGGCGATCTGCGTGATCTCATCGCCGGCCTCGACGTCGCCTTCCTCGATCACACGAAAATAGAAGCCGGGCCGGCCGTGCCTGACGAGCAGCGCGGCCATGTCCGGCTCCTCCATGCGGATGCCGAGCCGGTAGCAGGTGACGCGCGGCTGAGTCACCTCGAACAGGGCCGAGCCGATCTTGTAACGGTCTCCGATGCAGACCTCCGTGTCGGCGAGGCCCTCGACGGTGAAATTCTCGCCGAATTGACCGTGGACGAGGGTCGATCGCCGGAGATGCTCCTGCCAGTACCGATAGGAATCCTCCTGGTAGACGAACACGGCGCGCTGCTCGCCGCCGTGACCCGCGGTATCGCCTTGGCCGTCGCCGTCAATATTGAGCCGGCGCACCTTGCGCGGACCATTGACGGGAGCCTTCCAGATGCCGGTATGAACGGTCCTGCCTTGCCAGGCGATGTCGCGCGGCAGGCCGACATTGACGGACAGCAAACGTGCCATGGGCGTTCCCCAGCATGACCGCGCGACCCGGCGAATTCCGGATCGGTGCACTGCAATCTGCATCCAGGCCGGACATTTGGCGCGTTAGTCGTTGTTAGACGTTGCGAGACGGCCTTGCCGCTGGTGGTTCGTGCTCCAATCTGAACAGCAGAAACCGCAAGACGGGAGATCGCGATGGATGATCAGGTGAAGCTGGCGGCACTCCAGCGCCATTGGCAGGCTTCGGACGCGAATGATTTCGAGGCCGAGCATGATATCTATCGCGAGGACGCAGTGCTCGACTATCCGCAGTCCGGCGAGCGCATTCATGGCCGCAGGAAGATTCAGGAGAGCCGTTTCGTGCAGCCCAACAAGAAGCGCTTCACCGTCCGGCGCATTGTCGGCGGCGGCGATCTCTGGGTGAGCGAGTTCGTGCTGACCTATGACGATGTGCCGTCCTACGTGGTCAGCATCATGGAATTCCGCGAAGGGCTGGTGGCGCACGAGACGCAGTATTTCGGCGAGAGGTTCGATCCGGCGCCGTCGCGTGCGCATCTGGTAGAGCGGGCGTAGCCCGCATGAGCGAAGCGACATGCGGGGCCAATGTCCCGGATATCGCTGCGCTCATCCGGGCTGCGAATCCCACAGCGCGTCACGCTTGCTTAACCAAACCGGGTGACTTGGAACCGATGCGGCGGCTGGTCGCAGTCTTGTTGGCTTGATTCCGGCGGACCCATCTTTATTTCTGGGATGAACAAGAATCCGGGCCCCTCTGGCGAGGATGCCGACGAAGTCGGCGAACCTCGCGATGTCGGATGACCTGTCCCGCGCGAATGCGATGGATCGGCCGATCGTCGGGCCTTCTTGAGTTCCCTCCGACCCAATCGTCCCCATCGCAGCTCCGCGCGGTCATTTCGCGAGATAAGGGAGCAACGATGTCTGACGCCGCCACTTCAAACCCCATCGAAATCGAGATCACCGAACCGTCCAGCCTGAACGAGCAGGCCGCGGTGGCGTTGGTCATTGCCGGCGCGCTCGTCGCCGTGGCCGACCGGCGGGTTTCGCCGGTCGAGCGCGACGAGGTGATCCGCTTCATCAGGGATCGCGGACTGGCGCCGCACATGAATGACGACCGGCTGTTTGCGATATTCGACGAGCTGGCGGAACGGCTCGAGGAGCCCGACTTTGCCAATGTGGTGATCGACACGCTGCGTCCGGTCTCGGACCTGCCGCTCTCGGCCCATTTGATGGAACTGTCGGAGCGCGTCGCGGCTGCGGACGAGGACGTGCATCCGCATGAAGTGCAGGCGATCAAGCTATTGCGCCTGCTGACGCTGGTGCTGCCCCGCGCCAAGCCGGTCGCGCCGGGCAGCGCAGGTGCTGAACAGCGGGCCGCCGCACAGGAGTGAGCATGAGTGCAACATCGGACGAGCGTACGGTAGGAAACGGGGGCACCACCGGCCAGATGGCCGGTGGCGACCCGCGTCTCGACAAGCTCGTCCGCCGCCTGCCGCCGCGCATGGGCGACACCGTCACCTATCTGCTCAAACCGTCCAGCCGCTGGGTGAGGATCCCCTCCGGCGCGCTGCTCGTGGTGGGCGGCGTGCTGTCCTTCCTGCCGGTGCTGGGCGTCTGGATGCTGCCGCTCGGCCTCGCCCTACTTGCAGAAGACGTGCCCGCACTGCGCTCCCAGCGTTCCAAGGTCCTGGACTGGGTCGAGCGAAAAAAGCCGCAATGGCTCGATCCCTCCGCAGCCAAAAATGATCAATCATGACTGAATTCATCACCGCCGACGCGCTGTCCGCGCTGCTCCAGGTCATCCTGATCGACCTCGTGCTCGCCGGCGACAACGCCGTCGTCATCGGCCTTGCCGCCGCCGGCCTGCCGGCCGAGCAGCGCCGCCGCGCCATCATCGTCGGCATCGTCGCCGCCACTGCGCTGCGCATCGTCTTTGCCGGCGTTGCGACCCAGCTCTTGCAGGTGATCGGCCTGCTGCTCGCCGGCGGCGTGCTGCTGCTGTGGGTCTGCTGGAAGATGTGGCGCGAGCTGCGTGAGCAGTCGGCGCATTCCAGCCAGCTCGCGTTCAGCCATGGCAACGGCGCAAATGCCGCTCCGGTACCGCAGAAAACCTTCCGGCAGGCGGCGCTGCAGATCGTCGCCGCCGACGTCTCGATGTCGCTCGACAACGTGCTCGCGGTCGCGGGTGCCGCGCGCGAGCATCCCTACATCCTCGCGTTCGGACTGTTGCTGTCGGTCGCGATGATGGGCGTCGCCGCCGACCTGCTCGGCCGGGTGTTGCAGAAGCAGCGCTGGATCGCGTATGTCGGTCTCGCCATCATCGTTTACGTCGCCTTCGAGATGATCTATCGGGGCTCGCTCGAGCTCGCGCCTGTCATTGCGAGTCTCTGAGGCGACAATTCCGTCCGCAATCCGGAGTGACCAATGACGCCCGAACCCAAAGCACCTTCGGTGCACGCCGCGCCGCGATGGCAGATCGGCCCGTTCGCCCAGCTCATCTTCGGCTCGCGCTGGCTGCAAGTGCCGCTGTATGTCGGCCTGATCATCGCGCAGGGCGTTTATGTGCTGCTGTTCCTGAAGGAGCTCTGGCACCTGGTCGTGCACTCGTTCGACGCCAGCGAGCAGCAGATCATGCTGGTCGTGCTAGGGCTGATCGACGTCGTCATGATCTCGAACCTGCTGGTGATGGTGATCGTCGGCGGCTACGAGACCTTCGTCTCCCGCCTGAACCTGAGCGGCCATCCGGACGAGCCGGAGTGGCTCAGCCACGTCAATGCCAGCGTGCTCAAGATCAAGCTGGCGATGGCGATCATCGGCATCTCCTCGATCTCGCTGCTCCGGACCTTCATCGAGGCCGGCAATCTCGGCACGACGCGCAGCAATTTCACCGAGAGCGGCGTGATGTGGCAGGTGCTGATCCACCTGACCTTCATCATCTCCGCCATCGGCATCGCCTGGGTCGACCGCCTCAGCGAGAGCGGCCACCGCAAGCAGGCCGGTCACGGTTGAAGGCGAGGCCGTCCTCTCAGGCGCCGATGGCCGGATGAAACGGGCGCCGTCCGTGCGCCAATGTCTCAAATGGCGTTTCGCCGAAGGCCAGTTTGTAGCTCTTCGAGAAATCGCCCATGTGCCAGAAGCCGTTGCCGAGCGCGGCGGCCTTCACGGTCAATCCATCGCCGCCGGTCATCAGCTGGACGCGAACGGACCACAACCGCTTGAGGCGCAGATAGCGGTGCAGGCTCACGCCGTGCACTGCGTGCGTCGCGACCTGGAGCGTGCGCACGGACACGCCGAGCGCGGCGGCGAGGTCGTCACTGTAGAGTGGCTTGAAGCCGAACAGCGCGACGACCTCGTCGAGATGCGCGACCAGCTTGCGGTGCCTGTCGTATGAACCGGGGCGGACGGCGCGGGCGCCTGCCGGCAGCAGGGTGGCATCGAGGCCGGCGAGCAGGGTTTCCTGGATCGGGCGGTGAAGGGCCTCGAACTCCCCGGGCTCGTTGCAGGCCGAGGCCAGCGAGAACATCTCCAGGATGGCCGCGCGCAGGCGCGTCATCGGATCGTCCTGCGCGCGCACATAAGCAAGGCTGGTATCGAAGTCCGCCCAGCCGCGATGGCGCATGTCCGAGTTGAAGCGCAGCATCAGATAGGTGTTGGGACGATCCTCGATGGCCTCGACCGCAGCCTTGCCGCGCATGACTGCGATCGTCGAACTATCGACCTCGCGGCCATTGGCGATGGAGTGAAAGGTGAGGGGAACAACGAGGCCGACGCCGTTGTCGGTGCCGATCTCGGCCTCATACCGCCGTGCAAAGGAGCGCTGGAGCACGAAGAGCCCGTCCCGGTGAGGGAGGATGGCACGAGACAGCGAGAATTCCCGCGGACGCAGCGGCGTGCTGGTGCCGAGACCGAGCACCTCGTTGGCGCGAAACTCGCTGAAGTCCGAGAAGCGTTCGACGCCGAGGACTCGCGATGGTTTTAGCCGACGGACCGGCATTTCGGGATCCCAGGACATGTCGGGGGGAGCGGGTTGAACCCGCAGAAAGTATCAGACGGCCGAGCATCGATCCTATTCCGGGAAAGTACTGCCCGCGCGTCAGCTATTCGTGGAGAGATCGCGCATGTGCGCAGGGCAGGCATGTCCGTGCGCTGCGTTCATGCATCAGGTCGATTGCACCCACCCGGCCGCAGACTGCGGCGTTGACCGACCGCGGCCTATTTGAGGATTTCGCACACCGTAGGATGTGATGTCAGATCAGGCTGCGCGTTGCTTGTGGAGATGTTGTTCCACCACGCCTCCAGCGCGTCGCGCTCACAGCCGAGCCTGACGCTCATGCCGCCGACGAATGTGATCCAGTCGGCGAAACGGTCGCTCGAAACCGCGATCACGACGGGAATGTCGGCGCTCAGTGCACGCTCGATCAGATAGCCCAGGCCCTTGCCGTCGCGCTCGCGCTTGCCGAAGCGGTTGATGACGACGAGATCGGCGCCGTGCGAGAGCGCGTCCGCGACGCGCTCGCCGGCATTTTGCAGCCGTGCGAGATCGAGCCGGCAGCCTTGCGCGGCCGGGTCGAAATCCTGCGCCAGCAACAGTTTCTCTCCGCTGTGGAGCAGCACCGCCGACAGGCTGGAATCCGCGCATTGGCCCGCCTGCACCAGGCCGACCACGCGAACGCCGCGCGCATTCAGATCCGCCGCGAAGTTGCGCAGGACCGCATCTGGATCCTGATGCGGTTCGTAGACGAGGGCGGCGAGGTCGCATTGCGCATCGTACATGGTCCGCCTCCGTTGCTCTGCAATTAAAAGGGGCCGCGGCGGTTTCGCCGCGGCCCCGGCTCTCGGATCAGGCCGCCGGCGGGCCGTTGATGATCTGGAGCTGGGTGAATTCGGCGAGGCCCTCCTCGGCGAATTCGGTGCCGATGCCCGACTGCTTGGCGCCGCCGAACGGGATGTGCGGGGCCATGTCGAGGTGCTTGTTGATCCAGACCGTGCCGGACTCGAGCTGCGTCGCGACTTCGTGCGCACGTTTGATGTCGGACGACCACACCGAAGCGCCGAGGCCGTAGGTGGTGGCATTGGCGCGGCGGATCACGTCATCCTTGTCGGAATATTTGATCAGCGGCAGCACCGGGCCGAACTGCTCCTCGTCGACCAGCTTCGAGCCCTCCTGGATGTCGCGCACGATGGTCGGCTCAATGAAATAGCCGGGGCGGTCCATCGCCGCGCCGCCGGCGACCACCTTGCCGTTCTTGTGCGCGTCCTCGAGGAACGCCTTCACTTTCTCGTACTGCATCTTGTTTTGAAGCGGTCCGAGCTTGGTGCCCTGCTTGGAGCCGTCGTCGACGACCGTGTTCTTGGCGATCGCGACCAGCTCGTTGCAGAGCTCGTCATAGACGGACTCGTGCACATAGAGCCGCTTGATGGCGAGGCAGACCTGGCCGGAATTCTGGAACGCGCCCTCGAAGATGCCGGGCGCGACCTTTTTCGGATCGACGTCGTCGAGCACGATGCCGGCATCGTTGCCGCCGAGCTCCAGCGTGATGCGCTTGAGTGTCTGCGCCGCGCTCGCCATCACCTTCTGCCCCGTGGCCGTGGAGCCGGTGAACGAGATCTTGCGGATGTCGGGGTGCTTGGTCATCTCGCCGCCGAGATCGTTGGCGTCGGTGATGAAGTTGAGCACGCCTTTCGGCACGACATCCTTGATCAGCTCGGCAAAGCGCAACGTCGCGAGCGGCGTGGTCGGGGCGGGCTTGACCACCAGCGTGTTGCCGGCGAGCAGCGCGGAGGGAAGCTTGAAGGCGAGGATCAGGAGCGGGTAGTTCCAGGGGATGATGGCACCGACGACGCCGAGCGGGCGGCGATAGGCCTCGACCTTGCGGTCGCCGGAATTCTCGATCACCTTCATCGGCAATTCGAGCGAGCCGAGATAGCGGAAGAAGCCGGCCATGCCGAGCACTTCGCCGGTCGCGTCCGCCAGCGGCTTGCCTTGCTCGGAGGTGAGCAGACGCGCGAGCTCGCCCGAATTGGCCTCGATCACGTCGGCCATCTTGATCACGACCTTGCGGCGGTCCTCCATCGGTGTCGCGGCCCAGGCCGGAAAGGCGGCCTTCGCCGCGGCGACGGCCGTGTCGAGCTGCGATTTCGAGGCGCGCGGGCATTGCGCCACCACCTCTTCGGTCGCGGGGTTGAGAACCGGCATGGTCAGGTCGCCGGGCACCATCTTGCCGTCGATCAGAAGATTGAAGTCACTCATAGGCTTTGCGCTCCCTTGCAGAAACGGGCCATTCGGGCCTCGTTATATCGAACTATATATCACGATGCCGCCGAACCGGCCATGGCAGCCGGTTCGATCAATTCCAGAAAAGCAGGGCTGGACGAAGGTGGACATATCGATATATCGTGATGGATATAGCGAACTGCGTTCCGGGACTGGCAATGGAAATCAAGGTGAGGCAGCTCACGACCTGCGAGGTAGCGGCCGACGGCGGTGCGATCTCGCTGGGCTTCGAGGATGTGGCGGGCAATCCCGCCGCGGTCAGCGTCTCGCTCAACCAGGTCGGCGCGCTGATCATGACGCTGCCCGGGTTGCTCGAGGCGGCGCTGAAGGCCCGCTACGGCGACCAGAGCCTGCGCTACGCCTATCCGCTGGCGTCCTGGGCGATCGAGCAGTCGACCGACACGACCCAGCGCATCATCACGCTCCAGACCGAGGACGGCTTCAAGGTGCGCTTCTCGATCCCCAAGGCGGAGCAGGGCCTGCTGGGCGAAGCGCTGACCCAGCCGATCCCGGAGATGTCGGTGCGACCGAATTAGCGGTGTGTACTCGGCCTCAGTCGGTCTTCGAGCCTTCGATTTCGCTCAGGTAAGCGGCCCATTGGAATTCGAAGGCCTCAAGGTCCAGCTTCGAAGCGTCATCAATTCCATTTTCATAAGCGAAATCAGACCACCGCACACCGCGCTCAGTTCGTGAAACGAGTGCAGTGATGGCGCCGCAGGCGAAGTCACCACATTCCGGGCAAACAAACAGAGCCACGCGATGCCCGCCGATAGGGGCATCCGAAGTCAGCTTGGCAGCCGTTCTTCCATTAATCCGCCCAGCCAATTCAGGTTCGAATTGTGAGTTCGAAAGAGAGCCGCACATATCGTAGTTGGAAGCTTCGGTCTGTTCGAAGAGCGATACTCCATTGACGATGAAATCGAATGAATGCCGCTCCAGTTTCGGAGGATTGGTTTCACCGATCCGGTGAAGGGCCGCAAGCTTGAGCTGATCCATCATCCGTTCACGATTTCCGCGAACGGGCGATGTCGCTTCTGAGCGCTTCCAGCTCCTTGTGCACCGCGCGCGCGGCGTCGCGCTCGATCTTGCGGTAGCGCGCGACAAGCTTTTCGCCGAAGGGCGTCAGCATCGCGCCGCCGCCGTTCTTGCCGCCGGCCTGCGGCTCGACCGCGGCATGTCCGCAGATGCGGTTGATCTCGTCGACGAGGTCCCAGGCGCGCTTGTAGGACATATCCATGGCGCGGCCGGCCGCCGAGATCGAACCGTGCTCGCGGATCTGCTCCAACAGCTCGATTTTGCCGGGTCCGATCCGGTCCTCGCCGTCGAGGTCGATGCGAAGGCTCAATTGGGGAAGCGATTTGGCGCTCGCGCGCGACATGATGAGGTCTCTTGGCAGTCTCTTGGCAGTTCTTGGCCTGTTCGCCCGCGAGATTGCCACTCTTGCCCGCGACGGACAAGGCGAAGACGCCGGATATCCAGCATGCGTCTTTCGCTTCGGCGTGCTTCCGCCGGCTCAGATATGGTTGACGATCAGCGGCATCATCGCACGGCGTGCATCTCCAGAAACGCCTTCACGCCGGTCACCGCGCCCGTATCCGACGGCACGTAGCCCGGCAGGGTGGCGACGGCGGCGCGGAAATCGGCGCTGCGCATGATCTCGAGGATGCGCTGCATCGGTCCGGTATCAAGGAAGGCGCGCTTGCAGACGAAGAAGTAGTCCTCGGTGAGGAGGCGGATGAAATCGAGGCCGAAATGCCGGGCCGCCGCTTCGACGCCGAAGCTCGCATCCGCCATGCCGCTGGCGACATAGGCCGCGACGGCGGCATGGGTGAACTCGATCTGCTGCGCGCCGTTGATCCTGCTCTCGTCAATGCCGCTTGCGGCGAGCAACTGGTCGAACAAGAGTCGCGTGCCGGAATCATGGTCGCGGTTGACGAAGCGGACTTTTGGGCCGGTGAGGTCGTTGAGCGCGGCAATGCGCAGCGGATTGCCGCGCGCGACCATCAGGCCCATCTCGCGCGTGACGAAGCTGATGATGCGGTCCTCGCGCGGATCGAGCCATTCGCGCGCCGCCTTGATGCCTTGCGCGCGCAACGCGCCGTGCGGCAGATGCAGGCCGGAGAGGTCGCAGGCGCCCTGCGCCAGCGCGACCAGCGAATGCTGGTTGCTGACATAGCGCAGGTCGACGCCGATGCCGGGCTCGCGGTCGAGGAATTCGCGCAGCTTTGCGACCGCAAAGCCGTGGCTGGCATGGACGCGGATCACGGACGGGCGCTGCTCCAGGAACGGCTTGATCTCGCTGGCGAGCTCCTGCGCCAGGTTTTCGAGCTGCGGCCCGAGCCGCGCCTGCATGCGCTCGCCGGCCCACACCAGCCGCTCGCCGAACGGCGTGAGCTTTGAGCCCTTGCCGCGCTGGGTCTCGACCAGCGGCGTGCCGAAGAACTCCGACCACTGCTCGATCAGATTCCAGACGTGCCGGTAGGAGAGGTGCGCATCGCTGGCGGCACTCGTGATCTTTCCGGTCTTTCTGATCTCGTTGAGCACGCCCAGCATGATGACGGCGGTGCGCGGGCTGCCCTCCCGACGAAACCGCCAGACGGCCTCGATCTCGATTTGAAGCATTGGGCTTCCTTATGAACTAGACTTCATATGTGGGGCGTCCATTGGCAAATCATATCATATTTACTCCAGCCAATAGGCGCCTAGTCTGGTATACCAGAAACGGAGGAAATATGATGTCTGTTGCATATGACTTTGCGCATTCGCCCGCCAGCGAGTTCATGGCCCGGCCGCAGCATCTCTTGATCGACGGCCGCCGCGTCCCCGCCAGCTCCGGCCGTACCTTCAAATCCCTCAACCCCGCCACCGGGCAGGTTATCGCCGTCGTCGCCGAAGGCGGCGAGGCCGATGTCGAGCTCGCCGTGGCCGCCGCGCGCCGGGCCTTCGAAGGTCCGTGGCGCACGATGCGCGCCTCCGAGCGCGGCCAGATCCTGCTGCGCTGGGCGGAGCTGCTCAAGCAGCATGCCGATGAGATCGCCGAGATCGAATCGATCGATGCGGGCAAGCCGATCTCCGCGACGATGCGCCAGGATTTTCCGGCCGCCGTCGATACGCTGATCTACTATGCGGGCTGGGCCGACAAGATCAGTGGCGACGTCGTGCCCGTGCGCGACGATGCCCTGACCTATACAATGCGCGAGCCGGTCGGCGTGGTCGCGGCGATCGTGCCGTGGAATTTCCCGCTGATGATCGGCATGTGGAAGCTCGCACCGGCGCTGGCCTGCGGCTGCACCGTCGTGATGAAGCCGGCCGAGCTGACCTCGCTGTCGGCGCTGCGCATCGCCGAGCTCGCGCTCGAGGCGGGCCTGCCGAAGGGCGTGTTCAATGTCGTCACCGGTCCGGGCCGCGTCGTCGGCGACGCGCTGGTCAATCATCCCGACGTCGACAAGGTCACCTTCACCGGTTCGCCCGGCGTGGGTCGTGGAATCATGAAGGGTGCGGCCGGCAACTTCAAGCGCGTCTCGCTCGAACTCGGCGGCAAGTCGGCCAACGTCATTTTCGACGATGCCGATCTCGAAGCAGCAAGCAAGGCTGCGGCTTCCGGAATCTTCTTCAATGCCGGCCAGGTCTGCTCGGCCGGCTCTCGCGTGCTGGTGCAGGAGAAGGTCTATGACGAGGTCGTCGAGCGGATCGCGGCGCGGGCAAAATCGCTCAAGATCGGCGATCCGCTCGATCGCAAGACGGCGCTCGGCCCCGTCATCTCCGAGAAGCAGATGAAGTCGATCCTCGACTATGTCGACATCGGCCGGAAGGAGGGCGCGACCCTCGTCACCGGCGGCGAGCGCGTCGGCGACCGCGGCTACTTCATCAGCCCGACCGTGTTTGCGAATGTAGCCCACGAGATGCGGATCTCGCAGGAGGAGATTTTTGGGCCCGTCGTCAGCGTCATCAAGTTCAAGGACGAGGCCGACGCGCTCAGGATCGCCAATGGCACCGCCTACAGCCTCGCCGCCGGCGTCTGGAGCCGCGACATCGGAAAACTCCAGCGCTTCGCCAAGCGGGCGCGCGCCGGCACGGTCTGGATGAACACCTATGGCTACACCGACGTGCGGCTGCCCTGGGGCGGCGAGCGCGACTCCGGCCTCGGCCGCGAGCACGGCACTGCCGCGATCGACAATTTCACCGAGCCCAAGGCCGTGTGGATGAACCTGGCCGTCTGATAACCCTCCCGATCGGCCAAGCCTGGAGCCCGCCTGATCCGATCAGGCGGGCTCTCTTTTCAAAATCGATAAAATTGTCTGCAATCCGCTCAGCGGCGGCAAACCCTGCGGAGAAGAAGGCTGCCGCCTTAAACCTGGGCTTTGGAACCAATCCGCATCCTGCCTGCAAAAGGGTGGGGCTTCAGCATGTCAGTTTTCAGGGAGATCGTTGCGTCGGTGGCGGGAGTCTACGCGCTCCTGTTCGTCTGCGACGCATTGTTCGGCGTCGGTGAGGGGCGCTTCGACGACGCCTATTACCGCGCCAGCTTCTACGCGCCGCGGCCGAAGGAATTCCGCTTCGCCGGCGATACGCCGCCGGCCGTTCGCGTCAGCGACGCCTTTGCGCAGTTCTCGGCGAGCGAGACGAAGATGAACAAGCGTTACTCGTCGCTGACCACGATCATCCGCTAATGCGGGCTCACTCGCCCTGAATCCATTCCGCGACGCCGCGCCAGAGCGTGTCGCGGTGCTCGGGGCGGAAGAAGCCGAAATGGCCGATGGCCTTGGCGCCGACCTCGGACGGTTTGACCGTCAGCACCTCCGGCTTGATCGCTGTGAATCCGCCCGTGAGCAGCTCGACGGCGGGGCGGGTCGCCCAGGGATCGTCGGAGAAGCACAGTGCGCGCAGCTCACCCCTGAACTTCGCAAAATTCTCCAGCGCCGGCAGTTTTGAATCGAAGAGATAGCGCGGGCTCGAGACCCAGTCGGCCCATTGCAGGAAGACGCCCTTGGGCAGGTCCTCGCCGATGCCGGCCCAGCCCGGCGCGTAGCCGAGCGCGTGGACGAGCGGCACCCCGACGAAATTCATAAAGGCGAAGACGCGGTATTTTTCCGGCGACGTCATCAGCCGCCATGTTGCGGCCTGCGAGGCCACGAAGGCGGCGCGCGAAATTTCACTGTTGTTGGCGATCAGCCCGAGCGCCTGGCCGCCGAAGGAGTGGCCGACATAGGCGAGCGGCAAGGTGTTGTACCGCTCGCGCATCCAGCGCACCGCCGCAGTGACGTCTTGCGCGGCCCAGTCCGACATCGAGGCCTTGAACCCGACCAGCGATTTCGGCTGGTTGTAGCCGACCATCGCCGGCTGCCGGGAGTCGCCGATGCCGCGATAGTCGTAGGTCATGACCGCGCAGCCGCGATGGGCGAGATAGGAGGCAAAGCCGCGATAGATTTTTCGCGGGACGGCGGTGGCGGAGTTGATCAGAACGGCGTGGCGCTTGGCGCCGCGCGGCAGGAACAGGGTGCCGGTCAGCGCATACCCGTCGGTCGCCGGGAAGCTGATCTCGTCGATGAAAACGTCGTCCAGTGCGGCGTCCATGGGGGGAGGGTGTTCTGCCCGTTTCTTCTGTGGTTCCTAGCAAATGCGAATTCGGCTTTCCCCGCAAGGGTTTGCAGTGCGGAATGGATTTACAACTGGCGGTCGGGGATGAGCCTGTGTATAAGGCGGCCCTCGCAACCCCCAGATCAGGTTGCACTTTTTTGCTTCACGGAGAGATTGCGATGTCCGAGCGGTGGACGCCCGAGTCCTGGCGCAGCAAGCCGGTGCTACAGGTGCCCGATTATCCCGACGCCAAGGCTTTGGCCGACGTCGAGGCGCAGCTTGCGACCTTTCCGCCGCTGGTGTTCGCGGGCGAGGCGCGCAATCTGAAGAAGTCGCTGGCCCGCGTCGCGGCCGGCGAGGCCTTCCTGCTCCAGGGCGGCGACTGCGCCGAGAGCTTTGCCGAGCACGGCGCCAACAACATCCGCGATTTCTTCCGCGTGCTGCTCCAGATGGCGGTGGTGCTGACCTATGCCGGCGCCGTCCCGGTGGTGAAAGTCGGGCGCATTGCCGGCCAGTTCGCAAAGCCGCGGTCGTCGCCGACCGAGAAGATGAACGGCGTCGAGCTGCCGAGCTATCGCGGCGACATCGTCAACGACATCGCCTTCACCAAGGAAGCGCGCGTGCCGGACCCGCAGCGCCAGCTGATGGCCTATCGCCAGTCGGCTGCGACGCTGAACCTGCTCCGCGCCTTCGCCACCGGTGGCTACGCCAATCTCGGTAGCGTGCACGAGTGGATGCTCGGCTTCCTCAAGGACTCGCCGCAGTCCCGCCGCTACAAGGAGCTGGCTGACCGCATCTCGGACGCGCTCAACTTCATGCGCGCCTGCGGCCTCGATCTCGAGGCCCATCCGGAGCTGCGCGCCACCGATTTCTACACCAGCCATGAGGCACTGCTGCTCGGCTACGAGCAGGCCATGACCCGCGTCGATTCCACGACGGGCGACTGGTACGCGACCTCAGGCCACATGATCTGGATCGGCGACCGCACCCGCCAGCTCGACCACGGCCATGTCGAATATTTCCGCGGCATCAAGAACCCGATCGGCCTGAAGTGCGGTCCCTCGCTCAAGCCCGACGAGCTGTTGAAGCTGATCGACGTGCTCAACCCCGACAACGAGCCGGGCCGGCTGACGCTGATCAACCGCTTCGGCTCCGACAAGGTCGCCGACCATCTGCCGGGACTGATCCGCGCCGTGAAGCGCGAGGGCAGGGCGGTGGTCTGGTCGTGCGATCCCATGCACGGCAACACCATCACCTCCACGTCCGGCTACAAGACGCGCCCGTTCGACCGCGTCCTGTCGGAAGTGAAGTCGTTCTTCACGATCCACGCGGCGGAAGGCACCCACGCCGGTGGCGTGCATCTCGAGATGACCGGCCAGGACGTCACCGAGTGCATCGGCGGCGCCCGCGCGATCACGGACGAGGATCTCAACGACCGCTACCACACGGTGTGCGATCCCCGCCTCAATGCCGAGCAATCGATCGACATGGCTTTCCTGATCGCGGAGCTCCTCAAGCAGGAGCGCGCCGGCAAGGCAACGCCGATGCCGGTCGCAGCGGGGCTCTAGGATCTTGCTGCGCATCTGGAAGGCCACGATCAATTCCCGTAACGGTCTGGCCTTTGCATTCCGTTCGGAGCAGGCCGTCCGCGAGGAGATTTTTGCGCTCCTGCTGTCGCTGCCGCTCGCCTGGTTCATCGGCGCGACCGCGATGCGGGCGGTCGAGCTGGTCTGCTCGGTTGCGTTCGTGCTGACGGTCGAGCTGCTCAACACGGCGATCGAGAAGCTCGCGGACCGGCTGACCATGGATCACGACAAGCAGATCGGGCGGGTCAAGGACATGGGCTCGGCCGCGGTCGGCGTTGCGCTCTTGATGGCCGGTGCGTTCTGGATCATCGCCATCATCGAGCGATTGGGGTTCCTCTGAAGCGCTGATCGCGCTTTGGGTTGTTGCCAGAGAATGATCGGAGTGCGGCGGCCATGACCGAACGTCTCAATGCATTCGCGGTGACGCTCGCCCAGCTCAATCCGACCATGGGCGACATCGAGGGCAATGCGGCCAAATCGCGGGCCGCGCGCGCGCAGGCGATCGCCGACGGCGCCGATCTCGTGCTGTTTCCGGAATTGTTCATCGCCGGCTACCCGCCGGAAGATCTGGTGCAGAAGCCGGCCTTCCAGGCCGCGTGCCGCGCCGCGATCGAGGCGCTTGCGCGCGAGACCGCCGATGGGGGCCCTGCCATGCTGGTCGGCACGCCCTGGGTCGAGGAGGGCAGGCTCTACAATGCCTGCGCGCTGCTCGATGGCGGCCGCATCGCCGCACTTCGCTTCAAGTGCAATCTGCCGAATTACGGGGTGTTCGACGAGAAGCGGCTGTTTTCGCGCGGACCTGCTGCCGGCCCCGTCACAATACGCGGCGTGCGCATCGGCGTGCCGATCTGCGAGGACATCTGGCTGGAGGAGTCCGAGGACTACGAGAACGTGGTCGAGACTCTCGCCGAGACCGGCGCCGAGATCATCCTGGTCCCGAACGGCTCGCCCTACGCCCGCGACAAGAGCGACGTGCGCCTGTCGGTCGCCGTCGCGCGCGTCACCGAGAGCGGGCTGCCGCTGGTCTATCTCAACCAGGTCTGCGGCCAGGACGAGCTGGTGTTCGACGGCGCTTCCTTCGCGCTCAACGGCGACCTCTCGCTCGCCGCGCAACTGCCGGCGTTCGAGGAGAGCGTCACCACACTGCGCTTCACGCGTAACGGCGACGATTGGCGCTGCGCGGGGCCGATTGCCGGGCAGCCCGAGGGCGACCGGGCCGACTACGCGGCCTGTGTGCTGGGCCTGCGCGACTATGTCGCCAAGAACGGATTCCCCGGCGTGCTGCTCGGCATTTCCGGCGGCATCGATTCTGCTCTCTGCGCGGCGATCGCGGTCGATGCGCTCGGTGCCGACCAGGTGCACGGCGTGATGCTGCCTTTCCGCTACACCGCAGCCCACTCGATCGCGGACGCCGGCGAGCTCGCCGGCCATCTCGGAATCCGTTACGAGGTGCTGCCGATCGCGGAAGCCGTGAACGGGTTCGAGACCATCCTGTCCGGCATCTTCAAGAACCTGCCGCCCGATATCACCGAGGAGAATCTTCAGGCCCGCACCCGCGGCACGTTGCTGATGGCGATCTCCAACAAGACCGGGCTGATGGTGGTGACGACGGGCAACAAGTCGGAAATGTCGGTCGGCTACGCCACGCTCTATGGCGACATGAACGGCGGCTTCAATCCGATCAAGGACATCTACAAGACGCAGGTGTTTCGGCTGGCGAGCTTGCGCAACGGCTGGAAGCCCGAGGGCGCGCTCGGACCGGCGGGCGAGGTGATACCGCCCGACATCATCACGCGCCCGCCGACCGCGGAGTTGCGCGAGAACCAGACCGACCAGGATTCGTTGCCCCCTTACGACGTGCTCGACGCGATCCTGGAGCGCCTCATCGAGCGCGAGGAGCCGCTCGACAAGATCATCGCTGCCGGCTTCGACCGCGACATTGTCACGCGCATCGATCATCTGCTCAACGTCGCCGAATACAAGCGCCGCCAGGCCGCGCCGGGCGTGAAGGTGACACCCAGGAATTTCGGCCGCGACCGGCGTTATCCGATCACCAACCGGTTTCGCGACAGGGGCGAGAAGCTGCCCACGCATGACGAGACGCTGGTCTCGCGCGGCAGCCAGGCGTCGATCGACGCGTTCGAGGGCTGACGGTCGCGCTGTTACAGCACATTCCGCCGTCATCATGTGCGAACGCGATGATCGAGCAAGCTGCGGCCTGTGCTTGGGCGGCCGAATTCGGCCATAGACCATTCATAGGCATGCGCCCAAGCTGGTGGCGAGTGGACGCAGTATGGCAGACGAAATCTCTTTGGACATGGAGGACCTCCGGGAGGTTGCAGCCTATGCGGCGGAAAACGCCGCGGACGTGCTGGAGATATTCGAGCGATCGTATCCCGCGGATTTTCGTCCACGTGACGCAGTCGAAGCCGCGCGGACGTTCGCGCAGGGAGGCAAGCGGGTAAAGGCCCTGCGCGATGCAGCTTGGGCGGCGCTGAAGGCAGCAAAGGAAGCCGAAGATGCGGCAGCGAGCCAGGCTGCGCGAGCGGCGATGAGCGCCTCGTCCGCGGCCTATCTTCATCCCCTGGCGCGGTCGACCCAGGTCAGGCACATCCTCGGCGCGCCGGCCCACGCGGCCCGGGCCGTCGAACTTGCAACGGCTGGGGATCCCGGGGGCGGCGCCGATTATGTCGAGCGCGCGGTCCGTCGCGCGACGCCAAGGCTCGTCGAGGTCCTGCGGCGCTATCCGGCAGCACCGCCCGGCGGCGGGCGGGTAGGTGAACTGCTGCGCTCAATCGACCGGAGGCTTCGCGGCGGGCTTGCGTAAGCTGTCTGCCGGGCGTTGTGGAAATGCCGCGGAGTACCGGATGCCCCGCCTGAGCCTGTCATCGGGCTCGCCGAAGGCGAGACCCGGTGGCGGGGGCATGACAGTGGAGTGAGGAGCGAACTCCTGTACCGCTACGATGGGGTTGCGAAGAACAGCACCCGCAGGAAGTGCGTGTATTCGGATTCGAGGACCATGATTGTCACAAACACCATGACCGCGATCGGTGGCAGCAGGATGGCATAGGTGAGGGCCAGCCGCTCCCAGGCCATGTGCATGAAGACGGCGACGATCAGGCCGGCCTTCAACACCATGAACAGCAGGATCAGCGACCACCTGAGGTAGCCGTGTAGGCCAAAGTAGTCGACGAGGTAGGAGCACGTGCTGAGGACAAACAGCCAGCCCCAGACCACGAGGTAGAGCTTGATCGGGTGCTGTTGCCCCTTGGCGTGCACGGCTGCCGTTGCGACTGCGCCGTGCGCCGGAGCGTGGAGCTGGCCTTCCATATGTACCGCCGCGTTTGTCATGCGCCGACCTCACCAAAGATAGAACAATGCAAAGATGAACACCCACACGAGATCGACGAAGTGCCAGTACAGGCCCATGATCTCGACGATCTCGTAATAGCCCTTGCGGCTCGTGAAGAAGCCGCGCCTCTCGACGTCGAAGTCGCCGCGCAAGACCTTCCGCGCAATGGCGATCAGGAAGATCACGCCGATCGTCACGTGGGTGCCGTGGAAGCCGGTGATCATAAAGAAGCTTGCACCAAACTGCGGCGCACCCCATGGATTGCCCCAGGGCCGGACGCCCTCCATGATCAGCTTGGTCCATTCGAAGGCCTGCATTCCGACGAAGGTTGCGCCGAACGCCGCCGTGACCAGCATCAAGGCCGCGGTTCTGACGCGATCGCGGCGGTAGCCGAAATTGACGGCCATCGCCATCGTGCCGCTGCTGCTGATCAGGATAAAGGTCATGATGGCGATCAGGATCAGGGGGATGTGGTTGCCCCCGATATTGAGGGCGAAGACTTCGCTGGGATTCGGCCACGGCACGGTCGTCGACATGCGCGCCGTCATGTAGGAGAGCAGGAAGCAACTGAAGATGAAGGTGTCGCTGAGGAGGAAGATCCACATCATGGCCTTGCCCCAGGACACGTTCTTGAAGGCGCGCTGATCGGACGCCCAGTCGGCGGCGATGCCGCGCCAGCCTTCAAGCCGCGCAGGCGATTGGCCCGAATGTGTCAGCACGGTTTCAGCCATCTGGTCTCGCCTCCCTAGCTCAGCAATTGGCGACAGATGTTGACGAAATCGTCGGTCCAGCCCGTGAGAAGACCGAGCAGGACAAGCCAGACCAGCAGCAGGAAGTGCCAGTAGATGGTGCACAGTTCCACGCTCAAGCGCATCTCGGCGATCTCGGCGCCACGCCACACCTTGGCCGAGGTTCGCCCGAGGGCCACCAGGCCACCCGTCAGATGCAGCCCGTGCACCGCGGTCAGCAGGTAGAAGAAGGAATTCGCCGGATTGGACGCCACGAAATATCCGGCAGCCCCGAGCCGTTGCCAGGCCAGGAGCTGTCCGGCGAGGAAGATCACGGCAGATGCTCCGCCAGCGAGCAGACCGATCTTGACGCTCTCGGTATCGTGCCGCCCGGCAGCCACGTACGACCATTGCAGCGCGACGCTGCTCAGGACCAGGACGCCCGTGTTGACCCACAGCAGCCGCGGTACCGGCAGCGGCCGCCAGTCCACCACGCTCATGCGCATCGCGTAGGCGCTGATGAAGAGGACGAACAATGCGCTTGCGACGGCGAGAAATACGCCAAGTCCGACCTTCGCTGCCGGCCAGGTCATGCTATCGCCGCCGGGGAAGTCACCGGCCGAGCCTTCCTCCAGCCAGGGCTTGGCCGTCAGCCGCTGCTGCGACAGCCACCATCCGGCGATCATCGCAAGCACAGCCAGGAACAGGATGATGGCGCTCACGAAGCAGCTCCCTGAACGAGCTGCGTCGCGCGTGGCGGCTGGTTCTGCGGAATGAAGTCCTCCGCGGCGCCGGGCACACTGTAGTCATAGGCCCAGCGGTACACGACCGGCAGCTCCTTGCCCCAGTTGCCGTGCCCTGGGGGCGTCTCCGGCGTCTGCCACTCCAGCGTCGTCGCCCGCCACGGATTGCCACCTGAGGCCTCACCCTTGAACAGGCTCCAGGCGAGATTGAACAGGAACACCATCTGGCTGAACCCGACGGTCAAGGCCACCACGGAGATGAAGGCGTTCAGTGAATGGGCCGAGGTCGGGATGAACGACGTGTCGCCGAGTTCGAAATACCGGCGCGGAACCCCGAGCAGTCCAAGATAGTGCATGGGGAAGAAGATCAGGTAGGCGCCGAGGAAGGTGACCCAGAAGTGAAACTTGCCGAGGACGTCGTTCAGCATCCGTCCTGTGACCTTGGGGTACCAATGATAGATCGCGCCCAGCACGACCATGATCGGTGCCACGCCCATCACCATGTGGAAATGCGCGACCACGAACATGGTGTCCGAGAGGGGCACGTCCACGACGACGTTGCCGAGGAAGAGGCCGGTGAGCCCGCCATTCACGAAGGTGATGATGAAGCCGAGGGCGAACAGCATCGGCACCCTGAGATGAATGTCGCCGCGCCACAGGGTCAGCACCCAGTTGTAGACCTTGATCGCGGTGGGGATTGCGATGATGAGCGTCGTGGTGGCGAAGAAGTACCCGAACTGCGGGAACATGCCGCTCACATACATGTGGTGCGCCCATACGACGAAGCTGAGCGCGCCGATCCCCACGATGGCCCACACCATCATCCGATAACCAAAGATGTTTTTTCGCGCATGCGTGCTGATCAGATCGGAGACGATGCCGAAGGCGGGCAAAGCGACGATGTAGACCTCGGGGTGGCCGAAGAACCAGAACAGGTGCTGGAAGAGCAGCGGGCTGCCGCCGCCATATTTCGACAGCTGGCCCATCTCGACGAGGGAGGGCATGAAGAAGCTGGTTCCCAGGAGACGGTCGAGCAGCAGCATGACCGAGGCAACGAAGAGTGCAGGGAATGCCAGCAGCGCCATGACGGTCGCCGTGAAAATGCCCCACACCGTCAGGGGCAGGCGCATCAGCGTCATGCCGCGGGTGCGCGCTTGCAGCACCGTGACCACATAATTCAAGCCGCCCATCGTGAAGCCGATGATGAACAGGATCAGGGACGACATCATGAGGATGATGCCCCAATCCTGCCCGGGCGTTCCGGAGAGGATTGCTTGCGGCGGGTATAGCGTCCAGCCGGCGCCGGTGGGGCCGCCGGGCACGAAGAATGTCGAGGCCAGCACCAGGACTGCGAGCAGGTAGACCCAGTAGCTCAGCATGTTCACATAGGGGAAGACCATGTCCCGGGCGCCGACCATCAGCGGGATCAGGTAGTTGCCGAAGCCGCCGAGGAACAATGCGGTGAGCAGATAGATCACCATGATCATGCCGTGCATGGTGATGAACTGGAGGTACTGGTTGGCATCGATGAAAGAGAAGGTGCCGGGGAATCCCAGTTGCAGTCGCATCAGCCACGACAGCACGAGGGCCACCAGCCCGATGGCAGAGGCCGTCAGCGAATACTGAATGGCGATCACCTTGGCGTCCTGCGAGAAGACATACCGTGTCCACCAGCTCCTTGGATGATAGAGCTCGACTTCAGGTACTTCGGCAGGCGGGATGCCTGCGATCCCTTCATATGGAATATCGACCATAGAAACCTCCTCGGTCGTTTCCATCGGGGGTGGGGCGTTGGCCTCGTGCACCCGATCTATCTTCGCAGCGGCAGCTTGCTACTTGCCACCGGATTGGTACGTCGCTTTCACGACGGCTTTTGCCGGCGACAATTCGGCAAACGTCTTTTGTTGCTCCAGCCAAGCGTGATATTCACGCTCTTCGTCGACGATGACCTTGGCTCGCATCTGATAATGAGCAGCGCCACAAAGCTCCGCACATAGAACATCGAACGTTCCGGTTCGGATCGGCGTTATCCAAAAATAGGTCACCATGCCAGGGACCATGTCCATCTTGGCGCGGAATTCGGGCACGTAGAAATCGTGCAGGACATCGACCGAGCGGAGGAGAACCTTGACCGGCTTTCCCATTTGAAGGTGCAGGTCGCCGTTCTCGATCACGACGTCGTCCTGCGCGCGCGGGTCGTCACGATTGAGCCCCATTGGATTGTCGGAAGCGATGTTGCGGACATCGGATGTGCCCAACCGCCCGTCCTTGCCCGGAAGGCGGAAGCTCCATTGCCATTGCTGGCCCATGACCTCGACCTCGGTGGCATCCGCAGGCACCGTCACGAACTGGTGCCAGACCACGAGGCCAGGCGCCAGCATGGCCGCGACTCCGACGCCAGTCCCGACGGTCAGCCACCATTCGAGTCTTTTGTTTTCCGGATTGTAGTCGGCCCGTCTTCCCTCCTTGTGGTGGAAGCGAAAGACGCAATAGGCCATGAAGGCGATGACCGCGACGAAAACAAAGCCCGTGATCCAGAACGTGATGTTGATGGTGTGGTCGATATAGGCCCAGTTCGTGGCGATCGGCGTCCACCACCACGGGCTGTAGAGGTGAAACAGCACCGAGCCGATCGCGACCAGAAGCAGTATCAGTGCGACAGCCATCCTGATCCATCCTTGCCATCGAAGGCTACGGATACGAATCCAGGGCGGAGCTCATGTCTGTCGCGATGGCTGGCCTTTCTTGGCTGGCATCATGCCATCGCCGGCCTCTTGCCTCGCCCATTCCTCTGGTCGCGAAATCAACCGAACGCTCGCGACCATCAACTTTCATCGGAGCTAAGGGCGTCTGGGTCTAAGATGGTCCGAGCCTAATCCGGCGTCAATAGAGCATGTTGGGTGGCGGCGTTCTGGGCGATGCAGCGCACAAATCAGGTGCCCAATTCACCCAACCGTGAGTGCAGCCGTGCCCCGCGCGCGCTAAGCTCGCAAGGCAGGTCGCGACGGGTTCCGTCCGGCCAGGCTCTTTTCGCTGAACCTGACTTGCCGTACCCGACCCACCGCGTTTCCTGCTCGACAGGCGGACACGCGTGGCTGAAGAGCGCGTGTGATCGAAACCGCGATTTTCAGCACGGGAGGGTCCGCTCATGGCCACTCTGTACTCCCACAACGTCATCAGGCGGCACGTATTCGGCGAAGCGGCCTCCTATCCCATTCGCAAGATCAGCTGGTCCGACCTGACCGAGGCCCTGCGCCTGGGTTGGGAGGATTTCCAGGCGATGCCGAGCCACGCGATCGTCGTGTGCGTGATTTATCCCGTGCTCGGTCTCGTCCTGTTCAGGATGGTTCTCGGCTATTCGGTGCTGCCGCTACTGTTTCCGCTGGCTGCCGGCTTTGCCTTGATCGGTCCTTTTGCCGCGATCGGTCTCTACGAGCTCAGCCGGCGTCGCGAGCGCGACGAGCAGGTCGATGCATGGGATGCGATCAAGGTGCTGCGCGCACCGTCGTTCGGCGCCATGGCCGAGCTCGGCGTGCTCCTGCTGGTCCTGTTCGGGGCCTGGATCGGCGTCGCGAACGCAATCTATGTCACGATCTTCGGTCACGCGGCGGCCGCAAGCATTCCCGACTTCGCAACGCGCGTGCTGACGACACCGGAAGGCTGGTCGCTCATCATCGTCGGTTGTGGTGTCGGCTTCCTGTTTGCGGTTGTGGCCTTGTGCGTCAGCGTCGTGTCGTTTCCGTTGATGCTCGACCGGCATGCGACTGCGATCGACGCAGTCCGCACGTCGCTCCGAGCGGTGGCGGCGAATCCGGTTGCGATGGCCGGATGGGGCCTCATCGTCGCGGCACTGCTCGTGATCGGCTCGCTGCCGCTCTTCGTCGGTCTCGCTGTCGTCCTGCCGGTGCTCGGTCACGCCACCTGGCACCTCTATCGGCGGGTGGTCGAGCCGAATCCGAATCCTCCGGACGAGCTGCCACCGCCCCCGAAGGGAAAGCGCTACGCAGCGGACTTTCCGGCCAATCTCTTCCCGTGGAGCCGCGAAGGGGAGCATTAACCGCGAAACGGCCGCGCCTGGCGACCGCCTTCGCGGAGCATGACGGGTTAGGGCCTACTTCTGCTGCTGCGGCAGGAAAGCCGGTCCGACCGAGCGGATCGGCTTGTTCTCGGACGGCGAGCTTGCCGTGCCGGTATCCGCCGGCGGTGTCGTGGCCGGCGCGGCGGCAGTCGTCGGGGCCGGGGCTGCACCCTTCTTGCCATTGGCGGCAGGCGTGCCCTTGTTGAGCCGCTGCTGCTGCATCTTCCTGGCGCTCTCCTCGGTGACGATGATGTCACCCTGCTGCTCGGCCGCGGCCTTGTCGTCGGCCGATTTCAGCGCGTCGGCCCAGGTCTGGCCTGCGGCCTTGCAGGAGCAGGACGGGTTGAACTCGCTGCGGAATTTGAACGCGGTCGGCAGCGCCGTGTAGGGCTGGCCGCTGGTGGAGACCGCGGAGTTCATGTCCTCGCCGGGATTGCGATGGGTGTAGAGCACGGCTTCCGCGGCCGGGCACAGCGCCTTGCAGGTCTTCTCGTCGTCGGGGAAGCGCGCCGGCACGGTGGCAAACGAGATCGGGAAATAGGCGCCGTCACAGGTGCGCACGCACACGGAGCGATAGGTGCCGGATTGCGGGCCGAGATCGGAGGGCGGCACGCCTTGCGGATTATTGGGGTTGTTGCCGCCGCCGAACAGATTGCTCAGGAAGTTGCCGCCGCCTTGCGACTGCGCGGCGTTGGCATATTGCGGGCCGCAATTGTTCTGCGCCAGCGCCACCAGCACCGAGCGGCGCTGGTTGTCGCGCTCGGGGCTGAAGCCGCCGGGGCCGCCGCTGCGCAGGCGTTCGAGATTGCCGGTGATCTGGTCCAGATTGGCGCGCATCTGCTGGATCTGGGTGTTGACCGGGCCGCATTGCGCCGACTGGCCGTTGAACAGCGAAAAGAAGCCGGAGGAATCGCAGCCCATGCGCTTGGCCTGCATGGTGACGCGGTCGAGCTCGGCCTGCTGACGGGTCTGGGATTCCTGATAGCGGCGGATCTGGTCTTCGCGCGCGGGGTCACCACCGCCGCCGCCACGATCGAGCGCGGCGAGCTGGCCTTCCAGCCGCACGCACATCGGATTGGGCCCAAGCCCGTTCTGGCCGGGCTGCGGCGGCGGTCCGGGCGGGCCGGCCTGCGCGAAAGCACCGGTGGCGAGCACGACCGTGCTCAGAAGCACGGTGCAGGCAGAGACGAAGCGAGCACGGGAGAGAGACAAAAATTCAGGCATATCCGCCATTCTAGCGAGGTCACGGCCCAATGCGACATTGCAAGCGACATTGGGCAGCCGAAGCGCGCCCTCCAATAGCCGCTTCCTGCGGCATCGTCACGTCGTTTCAGGGGCCAAAGATTGGGCCTAAGGTCCGCCAGTTCCGAGTGAATTCAGCGCTGGCAGGTGATTGCGACATATTCGTCGCAATGGCCATGGGAGCAGTTTGCGCCGGTTTTGGGGACAGAGCCGGTAATTTCGTCGGGATCGACCCGGCGATAGCTTGATGCCTGGGCAAAATCGCGTGACTGGCAATAGGTGCGCGCGATCTGCGCACCGCATTTCTCGCCCCTGGCGAGGCACTGGTCGACACCGTAGCCGTCCGCCTGGTTGGCGATGATGAAGACACGGGTCTCGGCGAAAGCGCTGGATGCCGCAAGGAGGAAGGCGCAGGAAATGAGCGCGAGCAGGGATCGCATAAAATCACCTTGGGGCAAAACGAGGAGCTGCCGGTTCCAGAATGGGCTCAAATGGTTAAGGATGATGAACCATCAGGGCCGGGCGGCCGCGCATTGCGGAAATAAAGCGGCGTTTTGGCGGCTCTCTTGACGCGGGGCCGCCTCATAGCCCATATGTGGCCGCATGAACGGTCTCCTCGCCATTTGCGCCATTTGCCGCGAGATTACGAGCTAGCGATTCGCTGGCTGGAGCCGTCTTTATCTCAAAAACATTGAGAGCACTGGACGCCCGGCCAACAGCCGACGGGTATCCATATGGAATTGCGCCTTTACGATACGCTGAGCCGGGACAAGCGCACCTTCGTGCCGCTCGATGCGAAGGATGTCCGCATGTATGTCTGCGGACCGACCGTCTATGACTTCGCCCATATCGGCAATGCGCGGCCGGTGATCGTGTTCGACGTGCTGTTTCGGCTGCTGCGCCATCTCTATGGCGAAGCGCATGTCAAATATGTCCGCAACATCACCGACGTCGACGACAAGATCAACGATCGTGCTGCGCGCGACTTTCCGGGTCTGCCGCTGAACGAGGCGATCCGCAAGGTCACCGAGCAGACCGGAAAACAGTTTCACGCCGACGTCGACGCGCTCGGTGTGCTCAGGCCGAGCGTCGAGCCGCGCGCGACCGAGCATATCGGCGAGATGCGCGAGATCATCGAACGGCTGATCAAGGGCGGCTTTGCCTATGCCGCCGAGGACCACGTGCTGTTCTCGCCGCAGGCGATGAACGCGGCCAATTCCGGCCTGCCACGCTACGGCGCGCTGTCCAACCGCTCGCTGGACGAGATGGTCGCCGGCGCCCGCGTCGATGTCGCGCCCTACAAGAAGGGCAACACCGACTTCGTGCTGTGGAAGCCGTCCAAGCCGGGCGAGCCGTCATGGCCGTCGCCGGCGGGGATCACTGCGCAGGGGCGCCCGGGCTGGCACATCGAGTGCTCGGCGATGGCCTGGAAGCATCTCGGCGAGCATTTCGACATCCATGGCGGCGGTATCGATCTCGTGTTTCCGCATCACGAGAACGAGGTCGCGCAGACCTGCTGCGCCTTCCACCAGGAGCGCATGGCGAACTACTGGATGCACAACGGCTTCCTGCAGGTTGAGAGCGAGAAGATGTCGAAGAGCCTCGGCAACTTCATCACCATCCACGAGCTGCTCGCGGACTGGCCGGGCGAGGTGCTGCGTCTCAACATGCTGAAGACGCATTACCGCTCGCCGATCGACTGGACCATGAAGTCGCTGGAGGAGAGCGCCAGGACGCTCGACGACTGGTACCGCGTCGCCGCCGATGTCGAACCCGGCAAGCCGGCCGCGTCGGTGGTCGAGCCGCTGCTCGACGACCTCAACACGCCGCTGGCGATCGCGGCCCTGCACGGCCTGCGCGGCAGCGACGTGCCCGCTCTCGCGGGTTCGTTGCGGCTGCTCGGATTCCTCTCCGAGAGCGCGGCGCAGTGGGAAGGCCGCAAACAGCAGGCGAGCGGCGTCGATGCCCAGGAGGTCGAGCGCTTGCTCTCGGAGCGGACAGCCGCCCGCGCGCGCAAGGATTTCAAGGAGTCCGACCGGATCCGCGATCTGCTCGCCGCGATGGGCGTCGCGATCAAGGATTCCAAGGACGGGACGACGTGGGAGGTCGCGCGATGAAGCGGCCCGACACGCCTTTCCCGCGGCACTGGCTCTATTATATCGCGCTGAAAATCCTGTTGCTCGGCGCCGCCGTGGCGCTGGCGCTGAAACTCTATGGGATGTGGTGAAGACGATGGCACAAGCACACCCAAAGCCTGGCTTGCGGCCATTCCTGCCGGCCGACGTGCCGGTGCTCGCCGCGATCTTCGCCGCCAGCATCGAGGAGCTCACCGGCGACGACTATAGCGAGGCGCAGCAGCAGGCCTGGATGGAGGCGGCGGAGGACGAGGAGTTCGGCAAGCGGCTCGCGTCCGACCTGACGCTGATCGCGACGCTCGAGGGCTCGCCGGTCGGCTTCGCTTCGCTGCGCGGCGCCGATCATATCCGCATGCTCTATGTGCATCCGGCCGTGGCCGGGCAGGGCATCGCGACCATGTTGGTCGACGCGCTGGAGAAGCTTGCCGGCGGCCGCGGCGCGACGAGCCTTTCGGTCGATGCCAGCGACACCGCGCAGGCCTTCTTCGCCAAGCGCGGCTACACCGCCCAGCAGCGCAACAGCGTCACCATCAACGACGAGTGGCTCGCCAACACCACCATGAAGAAGACGCTCGGAGCGCCGCAATGAGCAAGGAGCGCCTTTATCTGTTCGACACCACGCTGCGCGACGGCGCGCAGACCAATGGCGTCGATTTCACGCTGACCGACAAGCAGGTCATCGCCGCGATGCTCGACGATCTCGGCATCGACTATGTCGAGGGCGGCTATCCCGGCGCCAATCCGACCGACACCGAGTTCTTCGCCACCAGGCCGAAGCTCACCCATGCGCGCTTCACCGCCTTCGGCATGACGCGACGGGCAGGGCGCTCCGTGTCCAACGATCCCGGCGTGGCCGGACTGCTGGAGGCGAAAGCCGACGCGATCTGCTTCGTGGCAAAGTCCTCGGCCTATCAGGTGCGCGTCGCACTGGAGACGACCAAGGAAGAAAACCTCGCCTCGATCCGCGACAGCGTGGCCGCGGCAAAGGCTGCCGGCCGCGAGGTCATGCTCGACTGCGAGCATTTTTTCGACGGCTACAAGGAGGATTCGAGCTTCGCGCTCGCTTGCGCCAAGGCCGCTTATGAGGCCGGCGCGCGCTGGGTGGTGCTGTGCGACACCAATGGCGGCACCATGCCTGATGAGATCGAAGCCATCGTCACCGAGGTGACGAAGCACATCCCCGGCGATCACGTCGGCATCCACGCCCATAACGATACCGAGCAGGCGGTGGCGAATTCGCTCGCCGCGGTGCGCGCCGGCGCGCGGCAGATCCAGGGCACGCTGAACGGGCTTGGCGAGCGCTGCGGCAATGCCAACCTCTGCTCGCTGATCCCGACGCTGAAATTGAAGAAGGAATTTGCGGACGCCTTCGAGATCGGCGTCACGCCGGAGAAGCTGGCGACGTTGGTGAAAGTGTCGCGCACACTCGACGACATGCTCAACCGCGTGCCGAACCGGCACGCGGCCTATGTCGGCGAGAGCGCCTTCGTCACCAAGACCGGCATTCATGCTTCCGCGGTGCTGAAGGATCCGCAGACCTATGAGCACGTGCTGCCGGAGCTGGTCGGCAATCACCGCAAGGTGCTGGTGTCCGACCAGGCCGGCCGCTCCAACGTCATCGCCGAGCTCGACCGTGCCGGCATCGCTTACGAGAAGAGCGATCCGAAGCTGACGCGGCTGGTCGAGGAGCTGAAGGAGCGCGAGGCGCAAGGCTACGCCTATGAATCCGCCAACGCCTCGTTCGATCTGCTGGCGCGGCGCACGCTCGGCAAGGTGCCGCATTATTTCGAGGTCGAGCAGTTCGACGTCAATGTCGAGCAACGCTACAATTCGCACGGCGAGCGCGTCACCGTCGCCTTGGCCGTGGTGAAGGTCGACGTCGCCGGCGAGCATCTGATCTCTGCCGCCGAAGGCAACGGCCCCGTCAACGCGCTCGACGTCGCGCTGCGCAAGGACCTCGGCAAGTACCAGAAGTACATCGAGGGCCTGACGCTGATCGACTACCGCGTCCGTATCCTCAACGGCGGCACCGGCGCGGTCACGCGCGTGCTGATCGAGAGCGAGGACGAGAACGGCGATCGCTGGACCACGGTCGGCGTATCCCCGAACATCATCGACGCCTCGTTCCAGGCGCTGATGGATTCGGTGATCTACAAGCTCGTGAAGTCGGGCGCGCCGGCGTAAGGACAGATGTAGCCCGGATGAGCGCAGCGATATCCGGGACGGTGTGACGGCACGGATAGCTCTTCCCGGATGTCGCTTCGCTCATCCGGGCTACGGGCGGTGGAGGGGGAGCGCGACCAAATGATCGACCACATCTCCGTCGGCGTCAGCGATCTCGATCGCGCCGCAAGATTCTACGAGGCCACGCTCGCCGCCCTCGGCCTCGCGCGCCTCGTCACGCGGCCGCGGACGGTCGGCTTCGGCAAGGCCTATCCGGAATTCTGGATCAATCTGCGCGAGGGTATGTCGCGCGTGGCACCGGAGAGCGGCGTCCACATCTGCCTGCGCGCGAAGACCACGGCCGAGATCGATGCGTTTCACGCCGCCGCGCTGTCCGCCGGCGGCGCTTCCGACGGCGCGCCGGGCATCCGCCCGCACGATCGCGTGCGCTATTACGCGGCCTTCGTGACTGATCCCGATGGCAACCGGATCGAGGCGGTGACGTTTCCTGCGGAGTAAGGCGCTAGAGCTTGCGCGCCACTTCCGGGGCGAGCTGCTTTTCAGATTCGGCGATCTGTGCTGCTGCGGTCTTCAGCTTCGGCAAAATCTCCTCGACGCGATCGGCCTTGAGGATGTCGACCGAAAGGCCGGCGCGGATGAACTCGGTCTGGCGCATATGCGACAGCAGCGAGAACAGCGGCTCCCAGAAATTGTCGAAGTTGGCGAGCAGCACCGGCTTGGCGTGACGGCCGAGCTGCTTCCAGGTCAGTTGTTCGACCAGCTCCTCGAGCGTGCCGACGCCGCCCGGCAGCGCCACGAAGGCGTCGGAGCGTTCGAACATCAGCCGCTTGCGCTCGTGCATGTCGGGGGTGACGATCATCTCCTGCACGCGCGTCAGCGCGTTCTCGCGCTTCCGAAGGAATTCGGGAATGATGCCGGTGACGGTACCGCCGTGATCAAGCACGGAGGTTGCGACCGAGCCCATCAGGCCGAGCGAGCCGCCGCCATAGACGAGGCGGATGTTGTTCTCGGCGAGCGCCTTGCCGAACGCCTTGGCGCCTTCGGTGAAGTGGGGATTGGTTCCGGGGCCGGAGCCGCAATAGACACAGACGGTTTTGATCGTGCTCATTGGTGCCATGATGCATTGCAGCGGAGGGCCGTCAAGCCCAATCGGTGATTCGAACCACCCGGAAATCTACCGGTAAATGGCCGCAAACAATCAAAGATTCGCCATCTGGCGGGGTGCGCTGGCATCGGGAAGGCTCTATATGACGGGCGAAAACGATTAATCGCAGCACGTCCCGCATCCGGCGGGCTTTCAGGCTTCTTGATGGACCAACCTCAATCGCTCGACGGCGCCGACGTTCCCGATACTCCCACCGGGGGAGCGCAGGCCGGGGCCACGCTGATGGGCACGCTGGCGCATCTGTGGCCTTATATCTGGCCCGGCGACCGCTTCGATCTGAAGATGCGGGTGGTCTGGTCGATGGTGCTGCTGCTCGCGGCCAAGTTGATCACGCTGACGGTGCCGTTCAGCTTCAAATGGGCCACCGACGCGCTGACCGGCGCCAACACCGCGCCGGTCGCGGCCGACAACTGGCACCTCTGGGTGATCGCCTCGCCGCTGCTGCTGACCGCAAGCTACGGCGTCATGCGCATCGTGATGGCGGTGCTGACGCAATGGCGTGACGGCATCTTCGCCCGCGTCGCCATGCATGCGGTGCGCAAGCTTGCCACCATCACCTTCGTCCACATGCACGAACTGTCGTTGCGCTTTCATCTGGAGCGCAAGACCGGCGGCCTGACGCGCGTGCTCGAGCGCGGCCGCGAGGGCATCGAGGTCATCGTGCGCATGGTGATCCTGCAGCTGATCCCGACCATCGTCGAGGTCACGCTGCTGATGGCCGTGCTGCTCTGGCAGTTCGACTGGCGCTACGTGGTCGCGACCCTGATCACGGTCACCGTCTACATGTACTACACCTACATCGCGACCGAGTGGCGGATCGGCATACGCCGCAAGATGAACGATTCCGACACCGAGGCGAACACGAAGGCGATCGACTCGCTGCTCAACTACGAGACCGTGAAGTATTTCAGCGCCGAGACGCGCGAGGCGCAGCGCTACGACAAGTCGGTCGCGCGCTACGAGGAGGCAAGCGTCCACACCTACACCTCGCTCGCCGTGCTCAACACCGGCCAGGCCGTGATCTTCACGCTGGGGCTGACCGCAACCATGCTGATGTGCGCGATCGGCGTGCGCAACGGCACCAACACGGTGGGCGACTTCGTGCTGGTCAACGCCATGATGATCCAGCTCTATCAGCCGCTGAATTTCATGGGCATGGTCTACCGCGAGATCAAGCAGGCGATCATCGACATCGAGAAGATGTTTGGCGTCATCGGCCGCGAGGCCGAGATCAAGGACGTCCCCGGCGCGCCGCCGCTGGCGGTCTCCGCCGGCACCGTGCGCTTCGAGGACGTGCGCTTTGCCTATGAGCCCGCGCGGCCCATCCTGAAAGGCATCAGCTTCGAGGTGCCGGCCGGCAAGACGGTCGCGATCGTCGGCCCTTCGGGCGCGGGCAAGTCGACGATGTCGCGGCTGCTGTTCCGTCTCTACGACGTCTCCGGCGGCAAGATCCTGATCGACGGTCAGAACATTCGCGAGGTCACGCAGGCCAGCTTGCGCGCCTCCATCGGCATGGTGCCGCAGGACACGGTGCTGTTCAACGACACCATCCGCTACAACATCCGCTACGGCCGCTGGGACGCGACCGATGCCGAGGTCGAGGAGGCGGCGCGGCTGGCGCAGATCGATCATTTCATCCGCATGGCGCCGATGGGCTACGAGACCCAGGTCGGCGAGCGCGGCTTGAAACTGTCTGGCGGCGAAAAGCAGCGCGTCGCGATCGCGCGCACCGTGCTCAAGGCGCCGCCGATCCTGGTGTTGGACGAGGCGACCTCGGCGCTCGACACCCACACCGAGCACGAGATCCAGGGCGCGCTCGACCGCGTGGCCAAGAACCGCACCTCGCTGGTGATCGCGCATCGGCTTTCCACCATCGTCGGCGCCGACGAGATCATCGTGCTGGACCAGGGCCGCATCTCCGAACGCGGCACCCACGCCAAACTGCTCGCGCAGGGCGGGCTCTATGCCAGCATGTGGAACAGGCAGCGCGAGGCCGAGGCGGCACGCGAGAAACTGGCCAGGATGGCCGACAGCAGCGAGGCGCCCAACCGGGAGCCGCCGCCGGTCGACGACGCCCTGACGACATCGGCGGCCGCGGAGTGACCTTGTCTCCGGTCCCAACTCTGGCCTAAACAACTCCACCGCACGGGGACGACCCGCGCGCCATCAACTCCTAGGCGGCAGATAGCGATGTCCATTCTCGATTCGATCCAGCGTCAGATTCCGCCGATCCACAAGGAGGGCTATCCCTTCATTGGCGGCTTTGCGCTGGCAAGCCTCATCCTGTTCTGGCTGTGGTCGCCTCTGGGATGGATCGGCACGATCCTGACCGTGTGGTGCGCGCTGTTCTTCCGCGACCCCGTACGCGTGACGCCGGTGCGCGAGGGGCTCGTGGTGTCACCGGCCGACGGCCGCGTCTCGATGATCACCATGGCGCTGCCGCCGGCCGAGCTCGGGCTCGGCGACCGGCCGCTGCCGCGTATCTCGGTGTTCATGAGCGTGTTCAACTGCCACGTGAACCGCAGCCCGATCGCGGGCAGGGTGGACCGCATCGCCTACCGGCCCGGCCTGTTCATCAACGCCGAGCTCGACAAGGCGAGCGAGGACAATGAGCGCAACTCGCTGGTGATCACGACGCCGACGGCGCGGATCGGCGTGGTCCAGATCGCGGGCCTCGTTGCCAAGCGCATCGTCTGCTTCGTCAAGGAAGGGCAGGCGATCGGGGCCGGCGAGCGTTTCGGCCTGATCCGCTTCGGTTCGCGGCTCGACGTCTATCTGCCTGTTGGCACCAAGGCGCTGGTGTCGGAAGGGCAGACCGCCATCGCGGGCGAGACGATTTTGGCCGATCTCGCCGGGGACGACCCGAGCCGCGCATACCGCGCCAATTAACCAAAAGCCGGTCCATGGGGGCCTTCCGCCGCAATGGCGGAGGGGAACGCGGCTTGCTATATCTCGGTCGAGGTAAGGACGAGCCATGCAGACGCCCTATGATTTGAGAGATCCCGACGTGCGCCGCCGGCGGTTCCGCCCGATCCCGGTTCGCATGCTGGTGCCCAACGTCATCACGCTGCTGGCGATCTGCGCCGGCTTGACGTCGATCCGGCTGTCGATCGAGGGGCGGATGTCGCTCGCGGTCTATGCCATCGTGTTCGCCGCCGCGCTCGACGGCATCGACGGCCGCGTCGCGCGCATTCTCAAGGGCCAGTCCAAGTTCGGCGCCGAGCTCGACAGCCTCGCCGACTTCGTCAATTTCGGCGTCGCGCCCGGCCTGATGCTGTATTTCTGGCAGCTGCACGAGCTCGGCAATGCGGGCTGGATCGCTGCCATGGTGTTCGCGATCTCCGGCGGTCTGCGCCTCGCGCGCTTCAACGCCACCATGGACGATCCCAACAAGCCGGCCTTCGCCGCCAATTTCTTCACCGGCGTGCCGGCGCCGGCCGGCGCGATCACCGTGCTGCTGCCGATCTATATCGCCTTTCTCGATCTCGGCCGGCTGCCCGCGGCGGTGACGGCGGCCTACACTCTGCTGATCGCCTTCC
Organism: Bradyrhizobium sp. CCGB20; assembly: GCF_024199855.1. Classification (NCBI taxonomy): domain Bacteria; kingdom Pseudomonadati; phylum Pseudomonadota; class Alphaproteobacteria; order Hyphomicrobiales; family Nitrobacteraceae; genus Bradyrhizobium; species Bradyrhizobium sp. CCGB20. The sequence goes on from NZ_JANADN010000001.1 coordinate 3,984,031, forward strand.
TGATGGTCTCGCGCCTGCCGGTGTTCTCCGGCAAGACGAAGCGCATGCGCGTGGCGCCCGAGCTGGTGCTGCCGGCGTTCGTCGCGGTGATCGTCTTCATCGCGATCCTGATCGCCTATCCCTGGCACGTGCTCTCGATCGGCACGGTGCTGTATCTCCTCGCTCTGCCGCTCGGCTACAAATCCTATCGCGACCAGGCGCGCGCGATGGGAGCCACCGTGCCGTCGGGAGGCGAGGTCCCGTCGCCGCCTTCGGCGCCGACGCTGGCAAATCTGTCGGAGCCGCCACAGGACGACGACCGGCCCGGACGGCTGCACTGAACGTGATCGGCGGATATCTGCCATGAAGGCGTCCGAGTTGGGTTGAGGCCCGATCTCGGCTATATCGCCCTGTGCCGGCGGCACCGCGCCAACAGCGGCCGCCAATCTGGGAGAGAACGCCGTGACGAATACCGCGACCGGGCCGCTGCCCGCTTCCGTCCTCGAAGCGCTGGGCCGCTACGACACCCCGACGATCTGCAATGCCATGGAGATCGTGGCGCCCGAGCGCCGCCTGATCGGCTACACCACCAAGCAACTGGTCTGCCCGTTCCCCGATTTGCCGCCGATCGTCGGCTATGCCCGGACCGTCGCGATCCGCTCGGTGCTGAAATCCTCGCTGCCGGCGGAAGAGCAGTCGAAGCGCCGCATCGAATATTACGAGTATGTCGGCACCGGCCATGGTCCGCGCATCTCGGTGATCCAGGACATCGACGGTCCCGATGTCGGCTATGGCGCGTTCTGGGGCGAGGTGCAGAGCAACGTGCACAAGGCGCTCGGCTGCCTCGGCGTCATCACCGACGGCTCGATCCGCGACATCCCGCAATGGGCACCGGGCTTCCAGGCGCTGGCCGGCTCGATCGGCCCATCGCATGCCTGGGTGCATGCGGAGAGCTTCGGCGGCGAGGTGCGCGTTGCCGGCATGACCGTGAAGTCCGACGACCTGATCCATGCCGACCAGCACGGCGCCATCGTGATCCCGCACGACATCGCCGCGAAACTGCCCGAGGCTGCCGAGCTCTGCGGCCGCCGCGAGACGCCGATCCTGGAGATCGCGCGCAGCCCCGACTTCTCGCTGGAGAAACTGAAAGCCGCGCTGAAGCGCTCGGCCGAGATCCACTAGCGGGATCGAGCAACCTAGGGCTTTGACGCCGGCCGCGGGCCGCCTTGTTCCAGGAACAGGGCGGCCTGATCCGGCTCGCCGAAAACCGCGGCTGCACACCCGATCAGGGTGAAGCCGCCGGCGACATCCCAGAGGGTGATGTCGTCCGCACTATCAGCGACGTGAATCAGGCGCGCCGCAATCACGGCGAAGCCGGCCTCGACAAACAGCAGCACGCTGAACGCCGGCAGGACGAGTTCCGGCTCCAGCAGGTGGAGCGCCAGCACCGCCGGCAGCGCGGTGAGAAGACTGAACAGCGTCAACATTGCAAAACGGCTCCCGCGATGGCGCATGCCGTGTGGCCATAGAATATCCCAGGCTTTCTCGCCGCGGATGTGGCGCAGGGCCGCAGCCGAACGGCGCACCATGGAGATGAATGGCAAGACGGTCACGAAGCTCTCGTCCTCGCCCGCCGCAATTATGGTTAGCAAAGTGTTGAGATTCCTGCCGGCGGCCGGCAAAGCCGGCGTCCTTTCAGCGCGCTACGCCAGTCTGGCGCGCCGGCTCAACTTAACCTTTACGCGGCTTTAAGGGCGGCGCTCTAGGGTTTCCGATGCGGTTCGGGGTTGGGCCGCGCCAGCGGCCAGGACGGCCGTTGTTGCGTTCGCGTTGGAGTGTCCCATGGATATCATGACGAGCGTCGGGCTCATTGCGGGCATCATCGTCATTACGGCGATGATCTTCATGGGCGGCGACCTCCACATGTTCATCTCCGAACATGCCATGATCATCATCTTCGGCGGCTCGATCTCCGCCACCATGATCCGCTTTCCGCTCTCAGCGCTCCTGCACGGCCTTCCACTCGGCGCCAAGTTCGCTTTCACCATGAGCCGCCTGTCGGCGCACGACCTCGTCGACGAGCTCGCCCGTATCGCCGAAATCGCCCGCAAGCAGGGCCCGGTCGGCCTCGAAAAGGTCGAGACCGACGAGCCGTTCCTGGCCAAGGGCATCCGCTACGTCGCCGACGGTTACGACCTCGATTTCATCCGCGACAATCTCGAGCGCGACCGCGACAACTTCCTCATGCACCTCGACGAAGGCAGCAAGATCTACCGCGCCATCGGCGACTGCGCCCCGGCGTTCGGCATGATCGGCACGCTGATCGGCATGGTGCAGATGTTCGCCAACATGACCGATCCGTCCAAGCTCGGCCCGTTCATGGCGACCGCGCTGCTCGCCACCCTCTACGGCGCGCTCGTCGCGAACCTGTTCTGCCTTCCGATCGCCGACAAGCTGCACGGCAAGCTGCTCGACGAGGAAACCAACCGCACGCTGATCATCGACGGCATCCTGATGATCCGCGACTCCAAGAGCCCGACGCTCGTGCGCGAAATGCTGCTGGCCTATTTGCCGGAGAAGCATCGTCACGCCGAGGGCGAGCCGGTGCCGGCGTAAGGCCGCCCGCCGGGATTTTGAGAGATGGCCAAGAAGAAGCGCGGCGATGCTCACGGTGGCGGTCACGGCTGGTTCGTGACCTTCGCCGACCTGATGGGCCTGATGATGAGCTTCTTCGTGATGCTCGTCGCATTCTCGACGCAGGACGCCAACAAGCTGAAGATCGTCGCCGGCTCCATGCGCGACGCCTTCGGCGTGCAGAGCGAAGCGCGTTACGCCGGTATCGTCGAGTCCGATGGTCTGCCGACCCGTCCGCGGCTGAAGAACGTCGACCACATCCAGCCCGAGGATGCCTCCAACACGCCGACACCGGACCAGGAGGACCGCGACCGCACATCGGGCGCGAAGATCAAGGTCGATCGCAATTTCGCGCTCGCCGCAGCCTCGCTGCGCCAGGCGTTGCAGGACATGCCGGAACTGACCGAAATGTCCAAGCACATCATGTTCGAGGAGACCAAGCAGGGCCTCAATCTCGAGATCGTCGACCAGGACGGCCGCTCGATGTTCGCCGACGGCTCGAAGGTGCCCTATGATCGCACCCGCCGCCTGATCGAGAAGCTCGCCATCCCGCTCAAGGCCACGCCGCTTCGCGTCTCCATCGCCGGCCATACCGCAGCCGGATTCGTGCCGACCCGCAGCGACTACGGCGCCTTCGACCTGTCGGCCGACCGCGCCAATGCCGTGCGCCAGATCCTCGAACGCGAGGGCTTGCCGGCCTCGCACATCTTCGCCGTCGCCGGCAAGGCGGACACCCAGCCGCTATTTCCGGATGATCCCTCGCTCGCGGCCAACCGTCGGGTGACGATCACGCTGATGCGCGAGGATCCGCCGCTGCCGCCGAATTTGAAGCCGTAGGGCAATAGGCACTTGCGCTACCATCTTACCTGAGGCATGTCGTCGCGCTGTGACCGCAGTTGCTGCGCCGTCACAGCATCTGTCCCGGCGCCTGCTATGGTGACGTGCCGATTGACAGGCGCGCCGGAAACGTCAAAAGGCGCCGGATCAATTCTCGGGAAGAAGCGTTTCTAGTCTCCATGACGGCGAGCATCACATCGACCGAAGCTCAGGACGGGCCGGTCACCTCGGGTTTCTGGGGCCTGACGCTCGGAAGCATCGGCGTTGTCTTCGGCGATATTGGCACCTCGCCGCTCTACGCATTCCACGAGGCGGTCAGGGGCGCGGCCCATGGCGAGCCGGTCTCGCGGGTCATGGTGCTCGGCGTGCTCTCGCTGATCCTGTGGGCGCTCTTCATCGTCGTCACCGCCAAATACGTTCTGCTGCTGCTGCGCGCCGACAACAACGGGGAGGGCGGCACGCTCTCGCTGATGGCGCTCGGCCAGCGCGCGCTCGGGCGTCGAAGCTGGTTCCTGATGGCGCTCGGCGTGGTCGGCGCCTCCATGTTCATCGGCGATTCCATGATCACGCCGGCGATCTCGGTGCTGTCCGCGGTCGAGGGCCTTAAGCTCGCCACGCCCGCGTTCGAGCACTATGTTGTGCCGCTCACCGTCATCATCCTGGCGCTGCTGTTCGCGGTGCAGAGCAAGGGGACGGCGCTGGTGGCCTCGGCCTTCGGGCCGGTGATGGTGGTCTGGTTCACCGTTCTTGCGGTGATGGGCGCCGTGCATATCGCCGATGATCCGTCGGTGCTTGCAGCGATCAATCCCTATTACGCGCTGCAATTCCTGCTGTCGCACGGCACGATCGGTCTGGTGACGCTGGGCGCCGTGTTCCTGGCGGTCACCGGCGGCGAGGCGCTCTATGCCGATCTCGGCCATTTCGGCCGCAAGCCGATCCAGTCGGCCTGGATGTTCTTCGTGCTGCCCGCGCTCCTGATCAACTATTTCGGGCAGGGTGCGCTGGTGCTGTCCGATCCCAGCGCGATCGAGCATTCGTTCTATCGCATGGTGCCTGAGAGTCTGGTGCTGCCGCTGGTTGGACTTGCGACCGCGGCGACCGTGATCGCGAGCCAGGCCGTGATCACCGGCGCCTATTCGCTGGTCTATCAGGCGGTGCAGCTTGGCCTCCTGCCGCGCTTCGAGGTGCGCTACACCTCCGAGACCCATGCCGGCCAGATTTATCTGCCCCGCGTGAACCGGCTGCTGCTGATCGGCGTGATGCTGCTGGTGCTGCTGTTCCACACCCCCAGCAATCTGGCTTCGGCCTACGGCATCGCGGTCTCCACCACCATGGTCGCCGACGGCGTCATGGGCTTCGTCGTGATCTGGAAGTTGTGGAACTGGCGGGCCGCGACGGCTGCCGCGGTGATCGTGCCGTTCGTCGTCGTCGACATAAGCTTCTTCAGCGCCAATCTCCTGAAACTGCTCGAGGGCGCCTGGGTGCCGCTGCTGTTCGGCGTCGCCATGGCCGGGACGATCTGGACCTGGCGGCGGGGCTCGGGAATCCTGATCCAGAAGACGCGCCGCATCGAGGTGCCGCTCGACGATCTGATCCGGAGCCTGGAGAAGCGCCCGCCGCACATCGTCAAGGGCACCGCGGTGTTCCTGACCAGCGATCCCGCCTTCGTGCCGACCGCGCTGCTGCACAATCTCAAGCACAACAAGGTGCTGCACGAGCACAACGTGATCCTGACCATCGAGACCGCGCATACGCCGCGGGTCGACCTGTCCGAACGGTTCAGGATGGAGAAGATCAGCGAGAAGTTCTCAAAAGTGCGGCTGCGCTTCGGCTACATGGAGCAGCCCAACGTGCCCAAGGCGCTCGCCATCGCGCGCAAGCAGGGCTGGCAGTTCGACATCATGTCGACCTCGTTCTTCGTGTCGCGCAGGTCGCTCAAGGCCTCGGCCCAGTCGGGCATGCCGCTGTGGCAGGACCATCTCTTCATCGCGCTGAGCCGGTCCGCCAATGACGCCACCGACTATTTCCAGATTCCCACCGGGCGGGTGGTTGAAGTCGGAACCCAGGTGACTATTTGAACGCAACTGGCTAACCCATGCGAATTTCGCATGGCAAGGGCCCGAAATCGGGCTAGGCTATGCCGGCAGCGCAGGACTATAAGCCGCGCGCTCTTCCGCCGTTGTGCAGTGAAGCATTTAGAGGCCACTGGGCTCTCCCATGACAAGTGACGTAGCGATTTCCGCCCCGGAAACGGCGGCGGCCAATGGGCATGGCGATGCCCACACCACCGCCCGTTTCGGTGCCCTGACGCTCGGCAGCATCGGCGTCGTCTACGGCGATATCGGCACCAGCCCGCTCTACGCGTTCCGCGAGGCGGTGATGGCCGCCTCGGGCGCCGAGGGGTTGCCGACGCCGGCGGCCGTGCTTGGCGTGCTCTCGCTGATCCTGTGGGCGCTCATTGTCGTGGTGACGCTCAAATACGTCGTGATCCTGCTCCGCGCCGACAACAATGGCGAGGGCGGAACCCTGGCGCTGATGGCATTGGCCCAGCGCGCGGTCGGTACCGGCGGGGCGACCATCGTCCTGCTCGGCATCATCTCAGGCGCGCTGTTCTACGGCGATGCCGTGATCACGCCGGCACTCTCGGTGCTGTCGGCGATCGAAGGCATGAAGGACGTCACCCTGCGGTTCGAGCCCTACATCGTGCCGCTGACCGTGATCATTCTGGTCGGCCTGTTCGCCGTGCAGTCGCGCGGCACCGCCCGCGTCGCCGCGTTCTTCGGCCCCATCATGTGCGTCTGGTTCGCGGTGATCGCGGTGGCGGCGATCCATCCGATCATCGAGCAGCCGCAGGTGCTGTTCGCGCTGAACCCGCTCTATGCCGTGTCCTTCATGTTCCACCACGGCATTATCGGCTTCGTGACGCTGGGCGCGGTGTTCCTGGCAGTCACCGGCGCCGAGGCGCTCTATGCCGACCTCGGCCATTTCGGCAAGCGGCCGATCCAGACCGCCTGGCTGTTCATCGTGCTGCCGTCGCTGGCGCTGAACTATCTGGGGCAGGGCGCGCTCGTCCTCGGCGATCCCGGTGCGATCGTGAGCCCGTTCTTCCAGCTTTTCCCGCAAGGTTTTTTCCGCGGCTGCATGGTCGTTCTCGCCACCGCCGCCACCGTGATCGCGAGCCAGGCCGTCATCACCGGCGCCTATTCGCTGACGCGCCAGGCGATCCAGCTCGGCCTGCTGCCGCGCTTCGAAATTCGCCATACGTCCGAAGCCCATTCCGGCCAGATCTTCATCCCGCGCATCAACCAGCTGCTGCTGGTCGCGGTGGTGCTGCTGGTGCTCCTGTTCCGCTCCTCCAGCGCGCTGGCGTCGGCCTATGGCATCTCGGTCACCGGGACCATGGTGGTTACGGCGATGATGGGTTTCGTCGTGATCTGGAGGGTCTGGAAGTGGTCGCCGTTCGCGGCCGCCGCCCTGATCGTGCCGTTCCTGTGCCTCGATCTGACCTTCCTCGCCGCGAACCTGCTGAAGGTGTTCGAGGGCGGCTGGGTGCCGCTGGCGCTCGGCGCGCTCATGATCATCCTGATGTACACGTGGCGGCGCGGCAGCCGGCTGCTGTTCGAGAAGTCGCGCAAGCTCGAGTTCCCGCTCGCCGACCTCGTGGCGATGCTGGAGAAGCGGCCACCGCAGCGCGTGCCCGGCACCGCTGTCTTCCTGACCTCGGACCCGCTCAGCGCGCCGACCGCGCTGATGCACAGTCTGAAACACTACAAAGTGCTGCATGAGAAGAACGTCATTCTCACCATCGAGACCGCGCAGACCCCACGCATCGATCCGGCCGAGCGCGTCAGGCTGGAGCAGATCTCACCGACCTTCTCCAAGGTGACACTGAAGTTCGGCTTCATGGAATCGCCCAACGTGCCGAAGGCGCTGGCGATCGCCCGCAAGCTCGGCTGGCAGTTCGACATCATGTCGACCTCGTTCTTCCTGTCGCGCAGGGCGCTCAAGCCCGCCGCCCATTCCGGCATGCCGCGCTGGCAGGACCGGCTGTTCATCTCGCTCAGCCGCTCCGCCAACGACGCCACCGACTATTTCCAGATCCCCTCTGGCCGCGTGGTCGAGGTCGGCACCCAGGTGACGATCTAGGCCGGCCATCCCGGCCTAGGATTCAAAGCACACTTCAAGTCGCTGCGATTTAGCTTTAACTTGCGCGAGGCAGCTCAAGCCTTTGTAGCGCTTGATTTTTGGTGCCTGAGAGGCGAGGTTGCCGCCCGCCGGGATCGCCCCGGCAGGCTGCTCGCGACGTTGGAGGATGATGTGGCACATCAAGTACAGGATCTGACCCCGGACGAGGTCTCCAAGGGCGTCGCGGAAGGGCGTTATCTGCTCGTCGACGTGCGCGAGCCGAACGAGGTCGAGGCCGAGGCTTACCCTTACGGCGTCGTGGTGCCGCTCTCGACCTTCGATCCCAAGGCGATCCCCGATCCCGCCGGCAAGGAGGTCGTGTTCGCCTGCCGCTCGGGCAAGCGCTCGGTGACGGCCTCGCTCGCGGCGCAGGCGGCGGGCCTGCCTTACGACAAGCATCTGGCCGGCGGCATGCTCGGCTGGAAGGCGGCGGGTCTTCCCAGCAAGGTCGGTGGCTGACCGCGCGATGACGACCAAGAGCTCCTCGCTGAACAACGTCTTCGCCGACCTTCCCGTCACCATCTTCGAGGCGATGTCGCAGGCCGCGCGCGACAATGCCGCCATCAATCTCGGCCAGGGCTTTCCCGACGATCCGGGCCCGGAGGACATCCGCCGCGCCGCGGCCGACGCCTCGCTGAACGGCTACAACCAGTATCCGTCGATGATGGGCCTGCCGGAGCTGCGCCAGGCGATCGCGACCCATTACGGCCACTGGCACGGCCTCAAGCTCGATCCGATGAGCGAGGTGATGGTGACCTCCGGCGGCACCGAGGCACTGACCTCGGCGATCCTCGCGGTGGTCCAGCCCGGCGACGAGGTGGTCTGCTTCCAGCCGGTCTATGATTCTTACTTGCCGATCATCCGGCAGGCCGGCGGCATTCCGCGCCTCGTCCGCCTCGAGCCGCCGCACTGGCGGCTGAATGAGGACATGCTGAAAAGCGTCTTCAATTCAAAGACCAAGGCGGTGCTCTTCAACAATCCCCTGAATCCGTCCGCGGTGGTCTATCCGCGCGAAGACCTCGAACTGCTGGCGCGCTACTGCCAGGAGTTCGACGTCATCGCGATCTGCGACGAGGTCTGGGAGCACGTCACCTTCGACGAGCACAAGCACATCCCGCTGATCACCATCCCCGGCATGCGCGACCGCACCATCAAGGTCGGCTCGGCCGGCAAGATCTTCTCGCTGACGGGCTGGAAGATCGGCTTCGTCTGCGCCGCGCCGCCGCTGCTGCGTGTCGCCGCCAAGGTGCACCAGTTCCTGACCTTCACCACTGCGCCGAACCTGCAGGCCGCCGTCGCCTACGGCCTCGGCAAGTCCGACGACTACTTCCTGTCGATGCGCAAGGACCTGACGCGGAGCAGGGACCGCCTGACCAAGGGCCTCGAAAGCCTCGGCTTCCCCGTGCTGAAGTCGCAAGGCACCTACTTCCTCACCGTCGACCTGTCGCCGCTTGGCCTCAACGAAAGCGACACCGAGTTCTGCTGGCGCATCGTGAAGGACTACAAGGTCGCGGCGATCCCGGTCTCGGCCTTCTACGAGCAGGACCCGGTGACCTCCGTGGTGCGCTTCTGCTTCGCCAAGAAGGACGAGACCCTCGACACCGCGCTGGAGCGGCTGTCGGACGCGGTGCGCGGGCGCAAGAGGTAGATCTGAGATGACGAACGTCAGCCGCGCCTCGCTTCGCCTTGGTGTTGCACTCGCCGCGATGCTGACGTTGCTCTCCGCCCCCGCCGGGGCCGAGGAGCGGGTCGTCAACTTCTACAACTGGTCCAACTACATGGCCCCGGATGTCCTGGAGGCCTTCACCAAGGAGACCGGCATCAAGGTGGTCTACGACACCTTCGACGCCAACGAGACGCTGGAGACGCGCCTGATGGCCGGCAAGTCCGGCTACGACGTTGTGGTGCCGACAGCGTACTTCCTCCAGCGCCAGATCAAGGCCAATATCTTCCAGAAGCTCGACAAGGCGAAGCTGCCCAATCTGGCCAATGCCTGGCCGGTGGTGACGCAGCGCCTCGGCATCTACGATCCGGGCAACGTCTACGCCGCCAACTACATGTGGGGCACGACGGGCATCGGCTACAACGTCGCCAAGGTGAAGGCGATCCTCGGGCCAGATGCCAAGATCGACAGCTGGGACATCGTCTTCAAGCCGGAGAACCTCGCAAAATTCAAAGACTGCGGCGTGCACATGCTCGACTCCGCCGACGACATCTTTCCGGCGGCGCTGAGCTATCTCGGGCTCGATCCGAACTCGACCAAGCAGGCAGACCTCGAGAAGGCCGCTGACACCGTGGCGAAGGTTCGTCCGTCGGTGCGCAAGTTTCACTCGTCCGAATATCTGAGCGCGCTCGCGACCGGCGAGATCTGCTTCGTGGTCGGCTGGTCCGGCGACATCATGCAGGCGCGCGCCCGCGCGGCGGAAGCCAAGAGCGGCGTCGAGATCGGCTACACCATCCCGAAGGAGGGGGCGCAGATGTTCTTCGACAATCTCGCGATCCCGGCGGACGCCAAGAACGTCAAGGAAGCCTACGAGCTGATCAACTATCTCTACCGTCCGGACGTTGCCGCCAAGAATTCGGACTTCCTGTCCTACGCCAACGGCAACCTCGCCAGCCAGAAGCTGGTCGACCCAAAGATCCTTGATGACAAGAACATCTATCCGGACGAGGCGACGCTCGCAAAACTGTTCGTCATCACGGCGCGCGAGCCGGCCACCCAGCGCATCATCAACCGGCTCTGGACCAAGGTGAAGACGGGAAGGTGAGGGGCCGCGATCGCGCCTCGGATCACCCCCGCGACTCATTTTCTGCAAAACGACCCCATGCACAGTAGAAAAGTGACCGGCGTCGGGATGGCGGTGGCGGGGTCTAAGTCGCGATGCGGTTTGGTTGAATCGCTCCGGCGGCGCAAAAACGTTTGAAGCACTTAGCGCGCCGCGAAAAGTGAACCCTCAGGACAGTTGGACGAGGCTGAATTTCCGTCAGGTTCAGGTCCTTTGACTCGTCGGGCAAAACACTGGCAGAACGGCATCGTCGCCATCGGGTCCAATGCCGCTCTCGATGCGAAGCGTGCGTCAGGAGCGCAAGCCGCTTCCTAACCCTCGCTGTCATGCTCGCCCGGTCGAGCCGGGCGATGACAGCTGACTATGACGAAAGCGCGCTCCGGGCCTTACCACTCATAGCGCACCGTGCCCTTGCCCGTGTACGTCTGCGTGCTGCGGGAGAACTCACCCTCGACGGTACCTGCGAGCGAGAAGCCGTTCCGCCATTTCATCTCGGCGCGGCCGCCGACCAGCGCGGAGTCGGCCGCCGGTTGCGCGCCGCTGACGGTGAAGGCGGCGCCGGGCAGTGTCTGGAAGGCGGCGTTCACGAAACGGTTGGTGTTGGTGTCGTGCGCCCAGGCGAGCCGGCCGCGCAGGGTGAGAAGGCCGTCGCTGACGAAGAAGCGCTGGTCGGTGCGGGCGCCGAGCTCGGAGCGGACATTGGAGGTGTCCTGCGCGCTGTAGGACAACGCGAACTGGTTGCTGCCGACGAGGGCGGTCTCGCCGTAGCCGGGGAGGTGGAAGGAAGTGGCCTGCACCGCCGCGTAGGGCGTCACGCCGAAGGCGGGGGCGGGCACGAAGCGCCAGCCGGTTTCCAGGCGGCCGGCGAAGGTGCTCGCCTTGAAGTTCGCGGTGAGCTTGTCTGTGCCTGATACCGTCACGGTGCGATCGGTGGTGACGTCCTGCCAGCCATAGGCAAGCGCCGCCGACACGTAAGCGGGGCCAAAATTGTGACGTGCATAGAGGCCGGCCTGGAAGACATCGGCGCGGCCGCTGCCGAGCGCATCCGCAACGGAGAAGTTGAAGCCGGCGCCGCCGAGAGCGAAGCCGAGCAGCGTATCTGGCGAGAGGCGATAATCCGCGCCGACAGCGGTGCCGTAGATGCGGCTGGTGGTGGAGCTCGAACCGGCCGCGGCGTTGCCGTTCAGCGTGCTGGCGCCGCCATAGCCTGAGGCCCACACACCCCAGCGCCGGTCGATGACGTCGCTGCTGGCATCAACCGGTGTCACCGCGGCGTAGGCCTCGCGCACCCTGGCGTCGCTCTCGCCGGTGGCGGCATAGCCGAGCACGCCACCATCCGCAGCGTCCGTGCCGCGCCCGCCATCCGTGCCGCCATTGAAGGGCTCGAGCATGTCCATGAACTGCTGCATGGCATTGAACCCGGCCTGCGTGCTGGCGGCGCCGGGCTGGCCCGAGACCTCGCTCAGCGCGCGGTTCAACTGCGCGCCGCTCATGTTGAGCAACGTATCGAAGCCGGCGGGCGGTGTCGCACCGCTGTTGACCGCATTGTTGATGCCGCCGGCAACGTTGGTTTGGTTGCCGCTCGTGCCCGGCGGCAACATGATCGTGCCGGGATCCAGCACGAGATAGACGTTGTTGAGGTCGTAGGTAAGACGCGGATTGCGGGCAGGGCTGAACGTGCCGGCAATGCTCAGCCCGGCGAACTGCGTTCCGCCGAAGCCGCCGGCCGCATTGAGGAGCGTGAAGGTCTGGCCGCGGAAGCTGCCGGGGATGGCGACCGCCTGTACCGTGGCCCCGGCGAGCGTCGCGGTGCCCGTGACGTTGGTGCGGTCGGCCCCGTTCGTGGAGACCTCGACCGTGTACGAGCTGCCGGCACTGAAGGTGAGGTTGCCGCTGACGGTGAGGGTGCCCACGGAATTGCCGGGCGCCAGCGCGCCGCCGCTCGCAATCGCCGTGTTGCCGACAATGCCGGTGCCGCCGAGAAAACCGCCCGCGTTCACGGTCACGCCGCTCGATGCCGTGATATCGCCGTTCACCGCCAGCGTACCGCCGTCGACCGTCGTTGCGCCGGTATAGGTGTTGACGCCCGACAGGGTCAGCCTGCCGGTGCCGACCTTTACTAGCGAGGCACCGGTGTAACCGCCGGATCCGCCGTCGGTGAGCACGCCGGTGACGGTGGTCGACAGATTGTTGCTGCCGACTGTCAGCTCCTTGCCGCCGAGCTGGAAGGTCCCGCTGCCGGCGAGCGAGCCGGCGGTGAGCCTGTTGTCGCCGTTCGGGCCTGTTGTCATCGAGAGATCGAAGACCGCGCCGGGCGCGGCGTTGACGAGCTGCGCATTGCCGGGCGTCGAGTTTCCGTCGAACAGCACGTTGCCGCTGTTGACGATGGCGGCACTGCCAGCCGTGGTATTGGTATCGAAGCTTAGCTGGCTGTTGTTGATGATGGTGGCGCTTCCGGCCGTGGAGGCACTGGTAAACCGCATCTGACCGTTGTTCGTGATGGTCGCACTGCCGGCGGTGCCGCTGTTGCGGAATTCGATCGTGCCGCTGGCATTGTTGGTGATGGTCGCGTTACCGGCCGTGGGGACGTCGCCGAAATTGCCGCCCCAGAAACTCATCTGACCGCTATTGATGACCGTAGCGTTGGCCAGAGTGCTGCTGTTGACGATCTCGAGCGTGCCCGCGGCGGCGTTGGTGATGCGTGCGCTGCCGGCGCTGGAGTCGCCCCAGAAATTCAGGCTGTGATTGTTGGCGATCGTGGCGGTTCCAGCCGTCGAACTGTAATAGAAGTAGATCCGGTCGTTATTGGTGATCGTCGCGTTGCCGGCCGAGCTGCTGTCTTCCAGAAAGAGGCCCTGGTTATTGGTGATGGTGGCGTTGCCGAGCGTAGCGCTGTTCCAGGTGATGAGGCCGCCGTTATTGACAATGGTGGCGTTGCCGGCCGTGCTCGTATCCCGGAAATAGAGGTTAGCGATGTCGACGTTGATCGTGGCGCTGCCGGCCGTGCTCGTGTCGTAGAAGTTGACGTAGCTATAGTAACTGCCGTTGACGGTGAGTGTTGCGTTGCCGGCCGAGCTGGTGTTTCTGAAATTCGTCAGGCCAGTCGTGGTGATCTGAGCATTGGCTGCCGTGGCGACGTCCTTGAATTCGAGCGTGCCTGCATTGGTGATGGCCGCACTGCCGGCCGAGGCCGAATTGTTGAAGTTCAGATTGGCGCTGTTGGATATGTTGGCGCCGCTGGCTGTGCTTGAACCATTGAAGGCCAGGGTGGCCCCGGAAGTGTTGTTGATCGTCGCGGTGCCGGCCGAACTGGTGTCGTTGAAGTTCGTCGTACCCAGATTGTCGATCAGAGCGCTGCCGGCCGATGCGCTGTGCCAGAAATAGAGATTGGAGTTGTTGGTGATCGCGGCGCTGCCTGCGTTGCTCGAATTATTGAACGTCAGGTTGCCGTCGTTGGTGATGGTGGCGGTACCGCCGGTGCTCGTGTCATGGAAATTCAACTGGCCGGTATTGGCGACGTTGGCGTTGCCGGCGTTGGAGCTGTTGCGAAAGTTTGTGAGCCCGCCGTTCGCGAGGTTGGTGATGCCGCTCGTGTCGGCGTTGACGACCTCGAATGTGGCCCCACTGTTGACGGTCACAGTACCCAGAATGGAGCCGGTCGCACCACCACTGCCGATCTGGAGCGTGCCGCCCGACACCGTCGTGCCGCCGCTATAGGTGTTCTGTCCGGTCAGGATGAGCGTGCCGGCGCCAGCCTTGGTGAGCGATTTGCCGTCCCAGCCTGTCGCGGGGTTCGCCGCCTGATCCGTCAGTGCCGCCCCCACCGTGAAACTGTCGCTGGCGTTGGTCAGCGTGAAGGTACCATGGGCGAGGGAGTTGCCTGCCGTCCAGCTCAGGCCGTAGCTGGCGAGGTATTGCAGGCTGTCGGCCGACTTGCGGACGGACATCGTGAGGTAATCCACCGTTCCGCTGAAACCGCCAATGGTGACGTTGGCGAAGTCGCCGCTGATGCCCGATCGTGTGTCGATCAGCACCTTGTCGAGCTGGCTCGCATCGTTGATGCCGCTGACGTTGAAGGCAACGCCGTTGCCGATCGTGACGCCGTCGGCGGACAGCGCCGGGCTGTTCGTGCCCGCGACGATGGAGAGTGCGGTGTTGTTGCCGAAGGTCACCGTCTGCGCGACGTTCAGGGTCGCCGGCGCCTGGATCGCCAGCGTGCCGCCTGTTACGTTGATGTTGCCGGCCAGATTGGTGCTGCCGCTTGCGCTGCCGTCGCCGAACTGCAGCCGGCCGCCGGAGACGATCGTGTCGCCGCTATAGGTGTTCGTGCCGGTCAGGATCGTGGTACCCGAACCGACCTGCTGCACGGAACCGCTGCCGGAAATATTGACGGCCAGGGTGAGCGTGTTGCTGCGGTTGAAGGCGAGCACGCCGTCGTTGGCGACATCGCCGACGATCGAGCCGGTCGTCCCGCCATTGCCGATCTGCAAGGTGCCGGCCGCGATCGTGGTGCCGCCCGTGTAGCTGTTACTGCCGGTCAGGATCGTGGTGCCCGAACCGACCTGCCGCAGGGAACCGCTGCCTGAGATATCGCCGGGCAGGGTGACCGCGTCGCTGCGGTCGATGGTGAGAACGCCGTCGTTGACGACATTGCCGGCGATCGAGCCGGTCGTCCCGCCATTGCCGATCTGCAAGGTGCCGGCCGCGACCGTGGTGGTGCCCGTGTAGCTGTTGTTTCCTGTCAGGATCGTGGTGTTCGAGCCGAGTTTCTGCACGGCGCCGCTGCCGGAAATCTCGCCGGCGAAGGTGATCGTGTCGCTGCGGTTGAAGGCGAGCACGCTGTCGTTGACGACATTGCCGACGATCCAGCCGGTCGTCCCGCCATTGCCGACCTGCAGGGTGCCGGCCGCGATCGTGGTACCGCCGCCATAGGTGTTGGTGCCTGACAGCACCAGCGTTCCAGCGCCCAGCTTGGTGAGGCCGCCGGCGCCGCCGAGCGACTGGCTCACCGTGAACGTGTTGGCGGAATCGGCGATGTCGAAGCCGCCGCCCCCCGCGCCCCAATTGATGGCGCGCGCGGTCGAATGGAAAGACGTTCCAGTGATCTGCAACGTGCCGCCGTTGAAGGTCAGCGCGCCGGCTGCATCGCCGAGATTGGCGTCGCCGCTGACGCTCAGTGTGCCGCCGTTGATCGTCGTGCCGCCGGTATAGGTGTTGGTTCCTGCCAGTGCCAGCACGCCGGTCCCGACCTTGACCAGCGAGCCGCCGGTGCCGCCGGCAGAACCGCCATCTGCGATCACGCCGGTGACCGTGGTCGACAGGTTGTTGGAGCCGACGGTCAACTCGTTGGAGCCGAGGAAATACTGGCCAGCACCGGCAATCGAGCCGGCGCTGAGCTTGTGGTCGTTGTTCACGCCAGCGCTTGGCGAGAAATCGACGATGCCGTCGTTGGTGATAGCGGCGTTATCGGCCGTACTGGTGTTGCTGAAATTCACGACAGCGCCGGCGCTGTTGGTGATGCTGGCACTTCCGGCCTTGCTGGCGTCGCTGAAGTACAGCTGGCTGTTATTGGTTATGGATGCATTGCCGGCAGTGCTGCCCTCGGAGAAGTACAGGTTGCCGGAGTTGGCGATGGTGGAACCTCCGTCGGCCCGACTGCTGGCTTTGAAGTACAGGTCGGCGCCCGCGCTGTTGGTGATGGAGGATCCGTTGCCGGCGCGGGCCGTGTTGCGGAATTCCAGATAGGAATTGTTGGTAAGGCCGGTGCCGTAGCCGGCAAAGCTGGTCTCCTGGTACGCCATGGCGTGGTTGTTGATGATGGTCGTGCCGCCGCTGAAACTGTTGCCGTTGAACGACAGGATGTAGTTGTTGGTGATAGTGCCCTGGCCCGCCGCGCTCATGCCCCAGAAGGTCAGGAAATTGTTATTGATGATGGTGCCCTGGCTGACGCTGGAGTTGTAGAAATTCAAGGCGCCGCTGTTATTGATGGTGGAGCTGCCTCCCCAGAGGGCCATGCCGCCGTCGGTGAAGCTTAGCCCACTCCCGTTGGGGATGTTGAAGGTATAGGACGAAGCACCTACGTTGAAATACCACTTGCCGACGGAGACGGCGGTCGCCAACGTCAGGTTCGTCTGGCTCGATGTGCCGAAATACGCAGTGCCTGTCGGCACCGAGCCGGTGCTCCAGTTGCTGCCGGTGTTGTAGATATTCGACCCCGGTGAGGTGAGCCATGTCGCATCCTGCGCGCGGGCGGAGCCGGCCGGCAGGGTCCAGGCCAAGGCCAGTGCCGACGACGACAGCAGCGCGGCCCGCAGGTGGCGGGTCGCCCCGAAACAATCTTTCCCCGTCCTCACCATTTCCCCCAGTCCGCGCGGTCGCGAGTCCGCGTCCCGATTCATCGCATTGGGTCCGGGCTGGCGTCCTGATAAGGGGGGCAGGAGCTTTCTGAAGATTTCTGATATTTCCGTTTCAGGCCCGCTTTTCGGTCAATCTCGACAAACTTCACCTATATGAGCGGCCGGGAGAGACGTTTTGGGGGACAAGTTGCTTCGCTTCGCCGGTTTCGAGCTGGATCAGCAGCGCGCAGAGCTGCGTGGGGCCGATGGCGTTGCGATCAAGCTCCGGCCCAAGACCTTCGAGATGCTGCGCGTGTTCGCGACCAGCGGCGGCCGGGTCCTGACCAAGCAGAAGCTGATGGAGGCGGTCTGGCCGAACGTCCATGTCGGCGAGGACAGCCTTTTTCAATGCATCCGGGAGCTTCGCACCGCGCTCGGCGACGAACGGCGGCAGCTCATCAAGCTCGCCTCGGGCGGCGGCTATTCGCTGACGGCGGAGGTTCTGGCCGAGCCGGTTTCCATCCCCGCCGAGGTCGAGCAGCTTCCCTTGGCCGGGCTGGTGCAAAGCGCCCCAGTGCTGCCAGCCGAAGCTGCGGCTGCACCTGCGGCGCCGGGGCGTTTCATCCTGGGATTACCCCGGCGTGCTGAGGTCGTTGCCGCGACGGGGCTCTGCGCCATCATCCTCGCAATTGCGGCGGCCGTGCCGGTGTGGAAGCCGGAGCTGCTGTCCAGGCGGGCGCCGCCGCGCGTCGCCGTGATGCCGATCGTTGACGCCAGCAACGACCCGCGCGGCGCGATGATGGCGGCGGAGGTCACCGGCCGTCTCACGGACGGTTTTGCGAAGATCCAGAACATCAGCGTCGTGGCGCCGCGCCCGTCGGCGGTGGCGGGTGCCGACAAGGCCAGTGCGTCCGTGACGTCACCGGACTACGAAGTTCGCGGCGAGCTGCAGCAAAACGATCAGTCCTGGACGCTGCGCGCGCGCATCATCAAGGCGGGCACCGGCGAGGTTCAGTCGGTCGTTGCCGCATCTGTCGACGCGGACGAAGCGGACGCGCAGCTGCAACAGTCGCGTCTCGTCGCCGGGGTCGGTCATGTGCTGGCGCGGCGCCTCAACGACGTGCTGGAGTCGAACGCGCCGTCCGCACGCGCGCGCGGGGCGTCGGCCGGAGGCGACAAAGTCGCGATCGAGCAGGCCATCGCGTCGATCAACCAGACCACGCGCGAGCGCTTCGGCATGGCACAGAGCATGCTGCAAAAGGCGCTCGCTGACGAGCCCGACAATCTCGACATCGCCGTTGCGCTGTCTTCGCTGCAACTGCGCGGCATCCAGATGGCCTGGTTCAGCCCCGATGAGGCTGTCGCGGTCGAGGCCAAGGCCAATGCGACGCTCCAGCAGGCATTGCGGTCGAAGCCGAATTCGATCCCGGTGCTCGAGGCCTATTGCCGTTTCCTCAGCGCGACCAATCATTTCGTCGAAAGTCTCGTCACCTGCGCCAAGGCGCTGAGCTTCGATCCGTGGAACGGACCTGCGCTCTATCTGATCGGCCTCGGGCAGATCCATCTCGGCCGCTTCGACGACGCGCTCGCGACGTTCCGCCAGGCCGATCGCTACGACACGCCGCCGTCCTCCCGCTGGACCTGGCTGCTTGGCGCGGGCTGGGCGACGCTCTTGAAGGGGCAGGGCGAGGAGGCGCTGCCCTGGTTGCAGCGTTCGATCGCGATCACGTCGGCGTCCGGCCGTTCGCACATGCTGCTTGCGGCGGCCCTTTATAGGGTAGGCCGGAAGGAGGAGGCCAAGGCGGCGATCGAGGAGGGCCTAAGGCTGCGGCCCGGTACGACCAGGCTCAACGTCTCGCCGCCGAAGGGGAATACGAGTCCGGCGTTTCTCGAGGCGTCCGCTCGCGTCGTCCAGTCCATGGTGGATGCAGGTCTGCCGGAGCAGTGAAGGCGGCTACCGCCACCTGCGATGCAGCCACAGCCACTGCTCGGGATGCTCGCGCACCCAGCCTTCCACGACGCTGGTGATCGCCTGGGTCGTGCCCTGGATGTCGATCTTGCCGTCGGCATCGCGCACCGGCGGGATCTCTTCGGTCAGCTCGGCGGCGAAGCGGCCGCCGGGCTTGCGGATGACGCGGACGCCATGGATCGGGCATTCGACCTGGCGCAGCAGGCGCGCCAGCATCGGGTTGGCGCGGGTCTTGCGGCCGAAGAAGGTGACCTCGACGCCGCCGGTCAGGTACTGGTCGATCAGCATGGCGACGTGCTTGCCGTCCTTCAGCGCCTGCGCGAGCCGCAAGGGCGCGTCGCGGCCGGCAGGGATCAGCGTGCCCATGTTGACCTGGCGCATCTCCTGGATGATGCGGTCGGCCGAGGCGATGTTCGGCCGTCGGTACAGGATCGCGGCGTCGAGCCCGTGCGCGACGGCGGCGAGCGCCGGCAGCTCCCAGTTGGCGAGATGCGAGGCGAAGATCAGTGCCGGCTTGCCGTCGTCGCGGATCTGGTCGAACAGCTCGATGCTGCGCTTGGGCAGTTCGATCTTGCTCTTCTCCGGATGCTCGCGGTCGTAATCCCAGACATGGTCCATATGGGCGAATTCGGCGCCGACGCGGCCGAGATTGTCCCACACGCCCATCAGGATCCGTTCGATCTCTTCCGACGACTTCTCGGGAAAGGCGGCGGCGAGGTTGGCGCGGCCGATGCGGTGCTCGCGCAGCCGCGGCCCGATCAGCTTGACGACGCGCGCGAAAAAATCCGAGGTCTTGGCCGGATCGAAATGGCGCGTGGTGCGCAGCATACCGACGGTGGCGGCGCCGATGAGGCCGCCGCCGATCGATTTGGCTGCATTGCGGGCGCGGATCTTCGTGCCGAGAGAAATCAGCGCCATGCGTCCGGTCAGGCCGGTTCGCGGGTCAGGATCAGCGAGGCGTTCTGGCCGCCGAAGCCGAACGAGTTCGACATCACCGCGGTGACGCGGGCATCGCGCGCCTTGTTGCCGACGACGTCGAACAGGATCGTGGGATCCGGATTGTCGTAGTTGATCGTCGGCGGAATGCGCTGATGCTCGAGGGTGAGCAGGGAGAAGATCGCCTCGACCGCGCCTGCGGCCGAGATGGTGTGGCCGACCATCGACTTGTTGGAGGTCACCGGGATCTTCTGCGCGAGCTCGCCGAACACGGCCGACGTCGTGTTGAACTCCATCTTGTCGTTTTCGGGCGTCGCGGTGCCGTGCGCGTTGATGTGGTCGATCTGGTCCGGCGTCATGCCCGCATCGGCCAGCGTCTTGTTCATGCAGCCGATGATCGGCTTGCCGTCGGGCGAGGAACGGGTGCGGTGGAAGGAATCGGTGAGCTCGCCGCAGCCGGCGATCACGCCGAGGATTTTCGCGCCGCGCGCGGTTGCCGCTTCATAGCTTTCGAGCACGAGCGCGCCGGCGCCCTCGGCCATGACAAAGCCGTCGCGGTTCTTGGAGAAGGGGCGGGAGGCCGCCTGGGGCGGATCGTTCTGGGTCGACAGCGCCGACAGCAGCGAGAAGCGCACCAGCGCTTCCGGATTCACGGTGCCGTCGGTGGCCACGCACAGCGCGGCATCGGTCTCGCCGCGGCGGATCGCCTCGACGCCGAGCTGGATCGAGGTCGCGCCCGAGGCGCAGGCCGTCGACAGCGAGATCGGCGAGCCCTTGGTGCCGAAGGTCTCGGCGAGGTGTGCGGCGACCGAGCCGAACATGAAGCGGTGATGATAGGCGCTGTACTTGCCGCCGCCGGAGATGCGCAGCAGATCGTCATAGGTGAAATCCTGCGCGCCGACGGCGCGGCCGAGCTCACGGCGCTGCGGCCACTCGACTTCGACCGGTGCAACCGCAAGGAAGAGCGGGCCGGGGAAATCGGCCTTGGCGCCGATGCCGGCCTGCTCGAGCGCTTCCTCGGTCACCAGCTCGGCCATCCGCTCGGACAGGCCGGTGGAGGAGAACGGATCGACGCTGACGAAATCGACCGTGCCGGCCATCGTCGTCTTCAGGCCGTCGACCGGAAAGCGCGTGATGGTGCGGATGCCGGATTCGCCGGCGACGAGCTTCGCCCAATTGTCGGCCTTGCCGCTACCGAGCGAGGTCATGATGCCCATGCCGGTGACGACGACGACGGGACGCCCGAATTTGTCGCGTGGTGCAGTCATGTCGATCCCCCGATAGCGCTACAGCATCATCCGGCTCAAGCGCGACTGCGCTTCAGCTCACGGCCTCGACCAGCGCCATGCCTTCGCCGCGCCAGTGTCCAGCTCCCACCACCACAATCTGGGTGGGTGCCCCCTGCATTTCAATCTCGGTCCCGGTCGAATCGTTCGGCGGGAACAGCGCACCGCGCGAGATCGAGAGCGCCGCGAGCGCGATGCCGAGCGGGAATTGCGTTTCCATGGTGTGGCCGAACATCGTGCCGGTCGAGCGGACCGGGAAGTCGGCATGGCCCTGCAGGAAGCCGCGCTCCTCTGACGTCGCGGGCTCCGCGCCGGTCGCGCCCGAGATGATCGCGCCCTTGCCCTCGCGCTTGGGCAGCTTGGCCCAAAGCTTCTCCAGCGTCGCGGCCATGTCACCGGGCTGCTTGCGCCGGGCGAGGTCGGCAACGACGCTCGACAGCTTTGCGTACGGCTTTGCACCGCGCGCTTCCGCATGCGCCTTGGATTCCAGCACCAGGAAGGCGCCGGCGGATCCCAGCGCGAAGCCGGCGTGGTCCTTGCGCGCCCAGACGGGAGCGAACTTGTCCTTCAGATTGAAGTCGCCGAATTCGTAGAGGACCATCAGGTCCTTGCGCTCGCCATTATGCGAGCCGCCGATCAGCGCAATGTCGCTCTCGCCCGAGGCGATGCGCGCCAGTGCGATGCGCGCCGCATCGGCGCCCGCGACCTCTTCGCCCATGAAGGTGCGCGAGGTGCCGCCGAGACCGTGCACGATGGCGATGTTGCCGGCGAGCAGGTTCGAGAGCTGCGCCAGGAACAGCGTCGGCCTGAGATCGCTCATCAGCCGTTCGTTGAGGAAGCCGGGCGCATTGGCGCCCTTGGCCTCGGCCGTGAGCACGCCGGTATCGACGTTGAGGTCGCGCTCGCCGCCGCCGGCGGCCACCACCATGTCGATCTTCGACAGGATGTCCTTGTTGCCCTTGATCCCGGCCGAATCCAGCGCAAGGCCCGCGGCATAGGTGCCGATGCGCTGCCAGGCTTCCATCTGGCGCTGGTCGCCCTTCTTCGGGATCTGGCTGTCGAAGGTCACGGGCATCAGGGGATGCACGATGTAGGGCGCAAAGCCCTTCTCGTCGACATTGATGCGCTTCTCCTGAAGCGCGGCCCAATTGGCGTCCAGGCCTTCGCCGAGCGAGGTGGCAAGGCCGATGCCGGTGATCCAGACTTCCGTCTGGCCGGGCTTCGAAGCAGTCTCAGTCATGGCGATACGGCCTGTTGCGGAAAGCCGACGCGCTTTGCGACCGCGTCCATGAAGCCGCGCATATCCGCATTGGGGAAGGGGATTTGCGTGAAGGTGAGCGTCGAATTCGCGCGCAGCTTGCCGCCGACCTTGATCTTGGCCTCGGTCACCGCGTAGCCCGAGCCCTGATGCGACAGGGTCGCCTCGATGCTCATGAGATCGCCGGGGAAGACCGAGCCGCGGACCTTGGCCTCCTTCACGGCGGCCAGGATCGGCATGCGCTCGAATTTGAGCACGCCAAGCTGAAGCCAGCCCGAGGCCTGCGCCATCGATTCGATCAGGAGCACGCCGGGCATCAGGGGATAGCCCGGGAAGTGCCCCTCGAAGATGGTGCTTTCCTTCGGGACCTGGGCCTCGACGACAATCGTCTTCGCGTCGACGTTGAGGTCGACGACGCGATCGATCATGTGGAAGTATTCGAGTTGCATGACCGCGCGCTTAGGCGCTCGCGCCCTTGGCCGCAACCAGTTCGTCGATGCGGGCGCACAGATTCTTCAGCACGAAGTACTGTTCCGTCGTCGCCTTGCCGTCGTTGACCTCCTGGGTCCACTTTTCCAGCGGCAGCTTGATACCGAACTGCTTGTCGATCGCGAACGCGATGTCCAGGAAATCGAGGCTGTCGATGCCGAGGTCATCGATGGCGTGGCTATCCGGCGTGATCGTGTCGCGCGGGATGTCGCAGGTTTCAGCGATGATCGTAGCGACCTGATCGAATGTGGAGGACATCACTAAGCCTTTGATATATTGCAGATATTTGTCTGATTTTCCAGAGTGGCGTGGTGGGTGGGCGTCGCGCCCCGATGACGCCCTCAAACCCCCCTCTGGCCGGGTCGAAAGCCCGTATATCGGAGCGCCGCCCTGAGTTCAATGGAGCCGGACGGCCCCGGCGACAGGGGCTGGGGATGCCGTGGGCGGGGCTTTCAGCCGGGCGGCGTGCCTAGATATGGGGCGTCGTGATCCTGGCGCAGTCGCGGCGCCCCATCAGCACACAGTCCTGGGTGCGGCGCAGGTCGGCAATGCTCACCGCGAGCCAGATCCCGATGGCGGTCAGCGCGATCGTAAAGGCGAGCGCCGCGATATTGGCGAGCATGCGGTGGCGGAAATTGTCCGGTTCCCGGCGGGGCTGCTCGTAGCGCGACAGGTCGAGCGGCTCGGGCGCAACGCGGAGCGGCTGCACGGTGCCGCTGCCCCGGTGGGCTGCCGGGGGAGGCGCGGTGCGCGGCCTGAACTGGAGCACCCGGTGCTCGTCATCCGAGCTGATGGGCCGCTGAGGTTTCATGGTGCGGGGATCACTCCGAAGCAGCGATTTTTAGATAGCATACGTGGTGAATGCGTTGCAGAAAATATTCTCAACGCGCACGTGCATTGCGCTTCCGCACTATCTTTCATGGCACGTTTCCCGGGCGGCTCGCCAATGAACGCGGCGCCGGCCGTCAGGTCGATGTCAGGAAACGCGGGTTGCGTTGCAACAACACCCTGGAGCTTCGACAGCCGGCGCGCGTGAACATCGGCTTGTGATCTCCGCGTCCGGGTCGAACGCATTTTGCCGCCGCAGGGCCCATGGCATAATCGGGGGAACCGGACCACCGGGTTGCAACCATGTGAGGGCCCCTCGACCATGACCACCACCAACGCGCGCGAGCCGAGAGTTCATCCGGTGCCGATCCTGTCGCTCCGCCCGACGCAGATGACGGTCGGCATGCGCGAGGTCAAGGAGAAGCGCAAGCGAT
The DNA here is from genome assembly GCF_024199855.1 of Bradyrhizobium sp. CCGB20. Lineage (NCBI taxonomy): Bacteria > Pseudomonadati > Pseudomonadota > Alphaproteobacteria > Hyphomicrobiales > Nitrobacteraceae > Bradyrhizobium > Bradyrhizobium sp. CCGB20. The sequence continues at coordinate 4,007,987 of NZ_JANADN010000001.1, forward strand.
GGCGCGAGCACGGTAAGAAAAAGCAATCCGAGCTGCTCGGCACCCACATGATCCCGGTCGTGTACGGGCCCGACCTGCGCTACTACGTGATCGACCACCATCATCTCGGCCGGGCGCTGCATGACGAGGGCATCAAGGAAGTGCTGGTGACCGTGGTCGGCGATCTCCGCATGGTCGAGCGCGAGGCGTTCTGGGGCGTGATGGACAACAAGCGCTGGGTCTATCCCTACGACGCCAAGGGCGAGCGGCGGCCGTTCCGCGATCTGCCGAAATCGGTGGCCGATCTCAAGGACGATCCCTTCCGCAGTCTTGCCGGCGAGCTCCGCCGCATGGGCGGCTTCGCCAAGGATACCACCCCGTTCTCCGAATTCCTGTGGGCTGATTTTCTGCGCCGAAAGCTGTCGCGCAAGGCGGTCGATGCCAATTTCGATAAGGCACTCGAGAAGGCGCTGTTCTCGGCCAAGAGCAAGGACGCGATCTATCTGCCCGGCTGGTGCGGGCCGGCGGAGGATGATTAGGCGCGGGGCGCTCGCATCAGTCGCGCTGAAAGATCTTGGCGCCGGGGTAGACGCGCCGGGCGTAAGTCACGACCAGCGCGCGGTCCTGGGTGTCCAGGAACGGCGTTCGGATCTGGCACGACCCGACGACAAGGTGCCACAGACCGTTGAGTTTCCGGATGACGACGTTCATTTGAATAGTCCTCGATATCTCCGTGTTCAGCAGGTGCCGCTTGTCGCGGCGCTCATGCAGTTCACGATCATGGTGGCGGGCGCAAAATTCCCGACCCGGCTCGCGTTCACTGCAAGACAGCAGCGATAACTGTCAGTTGGTTACGGCACGCAGGCCCGATAAGCCGGACCTCATCACAGCCGCTTGAGCGAAATCATTTTCCGGAGCGATGAAGCCGTCCTGAAACAGAGCGGCCCCACTTTGGGGTGTCGAGCTCACACAGGAGGCGAACATGCGCCGTCTGGTTCTGGTAATTGCCTTGCTCGCGGTTGCTTCAGCAGGAATCTCGGCGTCGTTCGCCGCGGTCCACCACGCCAAGTCGTTGACGTTTGCCGAGCGCTTTGCGCCCGCACTCGAATTGATGGCGAAGCAGTAGCGGCATAACGCTTCGGGGCAGGCTTGATCTGCCGCAATTCTGCGCGACGGCGGACCGCTAAAGTTCACCTCGCATGATTGCCTACGGCGTGCTGCGCCGCGATGTCCAGGGCGCGGGCTCCAGGTCATGCCAACCTGGAGGCGTGGCCATGAGCTTGATTTTTCGCATTTTCTTTGTCGCGGCCGGCGCCATCACCGCGCTGTTCGTCGCGCGCGATGCGCTCAACTTCACCATCATCCAGACCTTCGTCGCCATCCTGCTCGTGACCGCCGTCCTCGGCGCTGGAACGCTCTGGAGCCTGCGGCGGAAGACGTGAGCATACCGCATCAAGAAAAATGCCGATGAGCGCCGCGCGGCTCCCATCGGCTCGGTTCGCAGGCGATGCGGCCTGCTTCAGCGCAGGATCTCGCGCAGCACCTCGCCGTCGACTTGGTGCGGCCTGACGCCGAGGATCTGCATGATGGTCGGCGCCACGTCGAGATTGCGCATGCGCCGGATCGTCGTCTTCCGGATGTCGGGTCCGGCGGCGATGAAGGTCGCGCTCATCACCGGCAGTTCGGGATCGTGGCCATGGGCTCCGTAGAAGTTCGGCATCGATAGCGTGGTCGTCGTCGCGTTGAACGGAGCATCGCCGAGGCGGGCGACGCCGGGGCTCTGGATGCCGTCGAAATTGTAGCCCGGCGCCATCAGCGCGAACACGTCGCCGAAATCCTGGCCGATGGTCTTGCTGGTGCACAATCCTGTCCCGGCGTTGCATTGCACGGGCCGGGTCTCGACCACGGTGAAGAGACGCCCGCTATCGAGCGAGAAGTTGAACTTCGGGTTCGGATCGACCGCGTTTTTCACCACGTCGGTGATCTGCGCGACCAGCGCCTTGTAGGTGGCGGGATCGACGGTGCCGCCGGATTCGCGGTTCTGGAGGTTGACGTAGATGTTGACCGCCGGACCCGAGGTGCGGATCGCCAGCTTGCCGGTGTCGATGCCGGCGTTCTTCAGGACATTGGTCATGCTGACCGAGGTGTGGAACGGCGCGAAGCCGTGATCGGACACCACGATGACGTTGCTGTCGGAGCCTGCCGCATCGGCGATCTGCTTCACCGCCTTGTCGGCGGTCTGATAGGCGAAGCGGATATACGATGCGTAGCGCGCGACCTTGTCCGGATCCTGATTGGCGCCGATCGAGTTCGGGTCCTTCGGGCTGGTGCCCTGGCGGCGATCGGTGAGCAGGAATTGGTGCTCGGAGCCGTCGGGCTGCTCGATATAGACCATGACGAGATCGGCGTCGGGATGGTTCTGGATCGCGCGCTCGGCGATGTCGGCCTGGTAGCGCACGAAGGTCTTGACCATGTCCTCGAACATCGCCTCGATCTCGACGTCGGGGAAACCAGTGAAGCCGGGGCTCAGGCGCTCCGGAATGCGGAAATCCGCCTGTGGACGCCAGAAGCCGATGTTGTTGTTGATGTCGTCGACGTCGGCCAGCACCGGTGTGTTGCGCGGGATGAAGTTGCCGCCATAGCGGGCGAAGCGCACGACCGAGAGGTCGGGCGAAAGCTGCGAGACGAAATAGGCGGCGCCGACCTTGGCGCCGCTGCCTTCGAAGAAGAACGGTGCGTTCTCGCCGCCGAACCTGGCATAGGCGGGTCCCGTCGACGGCGCGTGGAACGGTCCCGGCTTGATGCCTTGCGACGCGTCGAAGAACACCAGGGTGTCATAGTTCACCTTGTTGTCGTTGGTGGTGTCGATCGCCGCTGCGCGGATCGCGTATTTGACGTCGAACGCTGCGGCATTGCTGGAGCAGGTCGAGGTCTGCGCCGAGGAGCACGAGAACGTCTCGATTGGGGTTGTCGTCACCAGCACCGGGCTGAACGAGAAATGGCCGCTTGCCTGGAGCGCTGCGATGATGGCCGGATCGGACGCGAAGTCGGACCGGGTCAGCGCGAAGCCCTGGGCGGAAAGGCCGCCGAACGCGCCAAACGGCACCGTGTAGTTGGTCATGCGGGTCGGCTGAGCCGGCTGCACCACGGTGCCGTTGATGGAGATGTCGGCACCGTCGCCGCCCGGCCACGTCGCTGTGGCCACCTTCTTGCCTTGCTGGCGAAGCTGCACCCACAACGGCACGGCAGTCGGGTGCGGCGAGGGTCCGAGCGGGCTCTCCTGATAGCCGCCGATCGGGGCTGCGAAGCCGCTGATGCTCGATGTGATCGGCGCGACGATCGCCTCGAAGGTGTTCGACGGGATGTCGTTGTGGACGGCGTTCGAGCCGGTGGCGATCTCGATGTGCGACACGGCCGTGAGCGACGGCGACGCCGTCACGTTTTGCAGCGCCACTGCGCCGCGGCGGCTCAGCCGCGCGAGGCCGCCGTCACGCGGCAACACGCCTTCCTCGATGAATTGCTGAATGAAATTGGGCTTGGCGCCGTCGAGCGAGATCAGCACGACCTTCGACTTGCGGCCATGATGGCCGCCATTGCGGTCGTGATCCCCGGAGTTGCCGAAACCGCGGTCGCGATCGTCGTTGTCGGCGCGGGCTGGAAGCGCCACGCCGGCCAGCGACGTGGCGAGCGACATTGCCGATATCAGGGAGAGAAGAATCTTCTTGTTCATGTCGATGCCCCCAAGCTCGCTGCGCAGTTTTTCGCGCTGATGTAGTCCGGAACGGGGAGCGATTATCGAGCGAAGCCGACGACGCGGATGTGACGCGTGTACGTCGCAGAGATTACACCGCGAGGATGCCGGTGCGTGATCGTTGACATCTTATCCGAACGAGCGATGCCATCGCTGTTCGAAAAGTTCACGCTCCGACAAGGACCTAATGCGCGACGTTGACGGCGCCTGACATCATCTGGTTCAGGCGCTGGTCATAAAATGGAACTCGCCCATTTCAAAAAGATCGCGGCGGTCGCGTCGCCGCTTCAGTTATGTCTTCGGCAGGCGTCCCATGAGGTAGAACTCCTCGTTCGGCCGCATGCCGGTGAAATTCGCCAGCCGGTTCGACAGTGCGAAGAAGGCGGAGATCGCGGCGATGTCCCAGATGTCGTCGTCGCTGAAGCCGTGCGGCGCGAGCGCCGCAAAATCCTCCTCGGAGATGCGTTGCGCATCCGCCGAGACCTTCATCGCGAAATCGAGCATGGCCTTCTGCCGCGGCGTGATGTCGGCCTTGCGGTAGTTCACCGCGACCTGGTCGGCGATCACGGGGTTCTTGGCGCGGATGCGCAGGATCGCGCCGTGCGCAATCACGCAATACTGGCACTGGTTGGCCGCCGAGGTCGCGACCACGATCATCTCGCGTTCGGCCTTGGTGAGGCCGCTGTCCTTCTCCATCAGCGCGTCGTGATAGGCGAAGAATGCGCGGAACTCGTCGGGGCGGTAGGCCAGCGTCAGAAACACGTTCGGCACGAAACCGCTCTTTTCCTGAACGCCGAGGAGGCGTGTGCGGATGTCGTCGGGAAGCGTGTCGATGGCGGGAGCGGGGAAGCGTTGTGAGGGAGGAGGGGTCATGACGATGTTCCGGATCGGGCTCTCGGGGAAACGCGGAACATAGTCGATCGCAGTCGTTCGCGCAAAGCGCATGCGCGGCTACATCTTGGCCGGCGCAGACAGAGGCGAGGCTCTCAAAGAGTCTTCAAATATTCGAGGAGTGCCTTCTTTTCGTCGTCGCTCAAGCGCGTGCCATAGTCATGCCCGCATCGGCTGTTGCCTGAATTGAGGTGATCGCAATCGGTGGCTGGACGGGTTGGCCCCTCTTGTGTGACGTCAAGACCAACATTTTTGGTGTCGTATCTCGCGCCAACTTTGAATTGTGACATGCGCTTCGCGGGCGGGACGAGCAATTCCGCCAATGTCGGCACCGAGCCGTTGTGCAAGTAAGGCGCCGCGGCCCAAATTCCCTCCAGCACGCGAGCTTCATATTCACCTCTCTTGAGGGTGCGCTTGAAGAACGTCCACGGCTCGATCGTCAGGCTGTCCGGCGGTCTCGATGGTTGCGCGCTGGCCGGTGCGATGGAGGCCCGTGCCGGAGCCGGTGACGCTAGCGGAGACTTGGGCGCGGCGGGCGCCACTTGCCCGTTGCGTGGCAAGGAGCCAAAGCCGTCACCGGCACCGAGCTCGCTCCCCCGAGACAGCTTATAGTTCAGAATCGTACCGGCGACTGCGCTGAACATCATGTGGACGGCGTAATCCTCCTCCTCCAGATCCCTGGCGACTCCCGGGGTGCCTGCTCCCTTCAGCGCGCCGGTCTTCACTCTCCAACCGAGCTCATCGAATTGACGAGTGTCGGTGCCGACGTTCTGGAGCGGCGTCTCCCACGTTGTAGCAAACAAGTCACGCAGGACGCGTATCTCCTGCTTCTCATGACACCCGTCACTGCAGTGTCTTTGGTAGAGTTTTTGACCTTCGTCAGCCAGTTTCTGGTCGAGATCCCATTCCTGTGGCCATTTTGGCGGCCCCATCTTCAAGACCAATTTCTCGAGTCTTTCCAGCCCATCGAAATTGATGGAGTTGGAGTAGTCTAAGAATAAGCCGGAAGAAGGCTTTGGTTCGAAGTTGGCGAACGCCAGAGCCTGCCCGGTGTTCCGGGCAAGTGCGAAAACGCGGTTTCCATTCAACACAAAACCGGCCCAATCGGTTTGGTTCTGCATCGGTGAGTTCCACAGGAAAGGATACCGCACCGGAGCGTCGGCAATCCTCATGTTTTCCTTGATCAACAAATCAGGCGGCGGCCCAATGTCGGTGCCGGATATACGGTTGAAGATGATCCCGACGGCGTCCAGCCGCCCAGGCCCCCAGCCAACTGGTGGCAATGTACCGGCCACGAATGCATGAAAGCGCCGGTGCCATGCATCGACCCTCTGACGCAGTTTGGCAACATCGGCAGCAGGTTCGGAGACGGCCGCAGCAAATTCAGCGAATGCCGGTTCGCTGGCGGTCACATCTCCTACCGCCTTGTCCAGGTCGCTCAGGAACTCCTGGAAATCCACAAAGGCCGGACCGCCATCGATGCGGTACGTCTTGCCTCCCACTTCAACCTGCCGCGTGTGACATGCGGAGCATGTTATCCCGACCATCTGGGACTCTGCGGGACCCGTGGTGTGGAGGCCGACGGGGAGGTTGGCCTTATTGTCCGGATTTGGGAGAAAACCGTATCGGGTCAGACCATCCGAGAGGAACGGTTGTCCGTCCTTCGTTTTCAATGCCCGTAACCAGGTGAGGTTGATTAAGCGGGAGCCTTGGTCGCGCGTGTAGTAGTCAGCCCTGTCTTCCGGTTTCCAATTCTGGCCCTGGTCGACATATATTGGATCGGCGAGAGCGGTCTCAATTCCCGAACTTGCGGCGACGACCAGCGCAACGCGAATGAGGAAAGCGACACGACGCATCGCATGACCCTCCATGAACTACAATTGAATCACCTGTTTTCTCGAAACCAGAATCTGTGAAATACGCGCAGCCGGGCGATGCAGCTCGCCCGGTAGCGACGAGAGCTGTCAGAAATAGCCGCCTGATGTTCGAGATTGTACTTCTTGACAAAGTCCCGTCAAGGTCGTTGCGTTGAGTCGGAGGTCCGGATTGCATGCTACGTCCGTTGAGCGCGGCGAGCCCGCGACACGGGCCCCCGTGAGCTGCTGTGTCTCGACACGAGCGACCTTGCTAAACCGCGAGTCGGGATCCGTCCCAGGCAACAATGCCAAACTGATCGCAAATCGCGTGCATCTCGGCGAGATCCTCCACGACGCGGCCGGTGCCAGGCTTCGCCTCGGCGATCAGTCGCGCCCTCAAGCCAAGACATTCGACAATCAGCCACGGATTCCTGATGGTCCTGGCGATGGAAAGAGCAGCATCCAAGGCGCTCAGACCACGTTCGGGTTTCCCGTCCCGAACGAGAGCCTCGGCGTAACCCGCGTAGAGAAGGCTGAGCTCGATCTGGCCTGTCCGCAGATGCGCGCCGCTCTCCATACAGGCGTCTATCAGGTCGACGGCCTGATGTGCCTGGCCTGTTCGTGCCAGAGCTGTCGCCGTTGCTCCAGTCAGGTTGGCCTTGCTGGCATCGTAGCCGTTACGTTCGACGATCTCCCTTGCAATCGACAAGCATTCCACAGCCTGGTCATTTCGATGGAGCATGAGGAGATTTCGCCCCATCGTAATGCGGGCGAGCACTTGCCCATATGAATCCTGCTCACGAACTGCGATCTCCAATGCACGCGATGCGAATCCGAGCGCCTCGGCATATTCACCCGTTGCATTCATGAACCAGCTCCTGAATGCCAAAACCGTGCATTTCGGACCGGCCGGTGTCCCGAGACGGGCAGTCTCGAGTTCTCCCGTGAGCATTTCATTCAGTTCGTCCATCGCCGCGATCGCGCGATCGACGTGGCCCATGCTGTACAGCACATTTGCCATGATGGTCTGATTTGAAAATACCAGCGCTGTCGATTTCAGCGCTCGAGCCGTTTTCAATCCATCGCTCGTTATTTGCAGTCCTTCTTCATACCGGCCCTCAAACCAGTAGACCATCCCGAGTTGCGACTGGATGCTGCACACGTGAGCAGTCCTGCCTTGGCGCCGCGCCAGCTCCAACGTTCGCGGCAAATGCATATTTACTTTTCTGAATTCGCCGAGTTGAAGCATCGAAGCGAAGCTCATTCGACCGAAGTCGACATATTTTTCTTCGGCGCCTTCCCCAAGACGCTCGATGAGCTTGAGCGCCCGGTCGTATATCAAACTGAGCGATGAGGCCGCGGCGTTCCGGCGCGCTTCCACGGCCGCCTCCCAGAGATAGCCAAGTGCAGCATCAGCATCTCCGGCTTCCTCTGCATGAAAGGCCAGCTGTTCGTAACGTCCATCAAGATTCGGGTAACGCCGAACGATCGCCTGGACAGCGGCCTGGTGGATCTCCAGACGACGGCCACGCGGTATCGTGTTTGCACAGGCCTCGGCGATGATCTGATGCCGGAAACGCACGGAGTTACCCGCAAGCGGATGGACAAAGGCAAATCGGGCGAGCTCGAACAATGCAGTCAGCAGCTCGCCTGCGTCCACGCCCAGCACCGTCGTAGCCAATGGGATTTCTACCTCCTCTCCCAGCAGGCTGAGCGTCTGCGCGAATGTCTTCAGTTTCGGAGACAGCCGTTGCAGCCGCGCATGAATCACGGACTCGACGCTCTGAGGTAGCGATTGTTCGCTCGTTGCGTTCGTCGCCTCCGCCGAACGCAAGAACTCTTCCAATACGAAGGGGACGCCGTCAGCGCGATCGATTGCTCTCGCAAACACGGTCGGGGATCGAGATTTCGGCCACAATTGACGTCCCATAGCCTCCATATTGGCCCGCGACAGCGGTTGCAGATGAATGAGCTCGTCCGCAATTTCCATGGACTGGTTTGATGATTCCGGACGTCCGGTCAGCAATATGCAAAGCGGCTGCGGGGTACTTGCGCGCGCGAGTAATTTCAGGAAATGGCGGCTTTCCGGATCGATCCACTGGAGGTCTTCGATCAGCAAGAGAGTTGGTCTATTGAGCGCCAATGCGAGGAAGGCATTGACGAGTGCGTGTGCAATTTGCGTTTGCGTATTGTCGGTCAATCGTTGGCGAGCGGACGTTTTTCCAACGATGAATAGAGCTTCGAGCTTTCTGCGATCGGCTGCCTCGACGTGCAGTGCCGCGAGAGCCTCGCGAATATGTTCATCCGAAGATGAGCTGTTTGCAGCGAGCATGTCGCCCACCAAGCTGCGGGCGGCGGCGAATGCGGTGGCACGTCTTTGTACGCCGCCATAAAAGACGCAGCATCTCACGTCGGATGTCAGTGCCTCGGTCATTACGGCTGTCGCAAGGCGGCTCTTGCCGATACCTGGTTCGCCTAGCAGGGCGACGGAGCAGCTTTTGCCGCCCGGGCGCGGGAGCAGTTCTCGAAGCGCTGCAAGTTCGTCGACCCGATTCACGATCGGCGTTTGATAGCGGCTGGCGATTTCGTTGTGATCGACGTCGTCCGGCCGGGCATTCAGCGTGTAGGCCTCGATGACCCGATCGGCGATTCCCGAAGTCGTCTTGTGTGCCGTAAGGTCGAGTGGCGATCGGCACAGCTCTGCGGTTTCGGCACTAACCCTGATCTCGCCTGCGGCCGCTTCCTGCTGCAGCTTGGCAGCAACGTGCACGGTCGCTCCGGCAACGTCGAAGCGGGCGATGGCATGTTTGCCGCCTATGCGTAAGCCGACCAGGCCGGAGTGAAGTCCGACGCGAAAATTGACCGGATCTCCCCTGGGGCCGGTCGACCGGCTATGACTCTGAATGTCCCAGGCTGCGATGCACGCGCGATCCGCATGATCCTCATACGCGGTTGGCCAGCCGAATATGGCAATGCCACCGTCTCCCGCATAGTGGACGATCTGTCCCCCGAGACGCTCCACCGAATTGCGGATGTGATCCAGCCACTGGTCCAAAAACGCTTGAGCTTCATCGGGGTCGCAAGCCGCGATGTGGCGAGTTGAACCCACCATGTCGACGGCGAGCACCGTTATGATGTTACGATCCGCAATATTGGCACCGCCCACGGACATCTCGCGCCCCGCGTCCTCAAACCGGCTCCAAAGGCAACGGTAGCACGAAGGACAAGGCTTGGGCTATCCGCGAGACGCGGCCTTGGGCTATCCGCTAGACGCAGCCTTGAGCCGCGATATCCGGGGCATTGCCCGTCTTTCGCGGCTGCCCGCTGTTCGGGAAATTCCAGAGGCGGCGATGTTGACAGACAAGCGGCGGCCTACCGGATAAGCCCCCCGGGGGCATGGTAGCAGTGTGTGCGCCCAGCCGCTCCGTCTTTACCGCAGCGGCTTCTTCAGCAGCGAGAAGCGGTCTGGGTCGAGACCCATCGATGGTTGCAGCATCGGGGCTTCGGCGGTTGTGAGCGTCTTCGCAGGCGGCTGCGAGAACACGGGGTCGTTCGGCACGTCGCGCTGCGAGGTGGCGCCGCGCCAGCGCTCGAGCACGGCGCCGACGAAATGCATGTCGTGACCGGAGGTGACGGACGGCACGCTGCTGATGGTGGCTTCACCGCGCGGCAATTGGTGCGGCGGCACCTCCTTGAAGCGCAGACGGGTCGGCAGCGCGACGCCTTCGCCGAACGCCAGCACCTCGCGGGTGCCGAGCGAGGGCACGAAGGACAGGAGGTTCGCGGCAGCGTCCGACACCGCGGCACGCAGCAGCGCCTGGTCGCGCTCGTTGGCCAGCCGCATCGTGAACAGCGTGTTGCACTGGGAAATGATGGTGGCGTCGAGCTCGGCGGGACGCTGGGTGATGAGGCCGAGATAGACGCCGTATTTGCGGCCTTCCTTGGCGATGCGCGACACCGCCTTGCGGGTCGGCCCGAAGCCGATGTTGCGGTCGGCGGAGGCATAACGGTGCGCCTCTTCGCAGACGAACAGCAGCGGCGAGACGCCGTCGCTCCACAGGCCGAAGTCGAAGGCCATGCGGCAGAGAACGGACACGACGGAGTCGATGACTTCGGCCGGGAAGCCGGCGAGCTGCATCACCGTCATCGGCTTGCCGTTGGCCGGCAGGCGGAACAGATGGCTGATCACCTCGGCCATGGTGTCGCCGCCGACATTGGCGTTGTCGAACATGAAGGCGTAGCGCGGGTCGTTGCGCACGGCCTCGATGCGCGAGATCAGCTTGTGATAGATGATGCGCGAGGAGCGGTTCTCGAGCTTGCCCATGCGCTCGTCGATCAGCGACATCAGGTCGACGAGGCGGTACGGCACCGGCGTGTCGACGGTGTAGCCGACCTGCTTGGGATCGATGCGCTTCAGGCCGATGCGGTCGGCGTTCTGGTATTGGGTGTAGACGCCCTTGGCGAGCGGGATGACCTCGGCGAGGATGTCGAGCTCCTCGGGCACGCCGGCGCGGCCGCCGAACAGCACGTCGACGATCTCTTCGAAGTTGAACAGCCAGAACGGCAGCTTCAGGTTCCGCGGGTTGAGCACCAGAGCGCGATCGCCGAAGCAGCGGCCATATTCGTTGTGGACGTCGAGCAGGAAGATGCGCAGGTTCGGCCGCGCCTTCAGGATCTCGTTGAGCAGCAGCGACACGCCGGTCGATTTGCCGACGCCGGTCGATCCCAGCACCGCGAAGTGCTTGGACAGCATTTCCTCGATGTCGACATAGGCGACGACCGAGCGGTCCTGCTGGAGGAAGCCGACATTGATCTGGTCCGAGCCGGTCGGCGCGTAGATCGTGCGCAGCTCCTGGCTGGTGATCAGGTCGACCGCATCGCCGATGGTCGGATAGTTGGTGACGCCGCGCTGAAACTTGGCCTTGTCCGCGGCATTGAGAATTTCGCCGAGCAGGTCGACCGACGCGATGGCGATGTAGTCGGGGCTCGAGAGGTTCTCGCAGGACACCTCGGTGATCATGGCGACGATGACCGAGCTGGCGCAGCGGATGCTGACGAAACGGCCGACGGTGGCCCGAACTTCCGAGACCGGCATCCGGCTTTCCGCCAGCAGGCCGACCCGGGCGAGCGACCCGCGTACCGAAATCACGCGTCCAAAGGATGTCACGATGAATGAACCTGACAAGAGCAAGGGGTTTGCACCGGACTATGCGCGGCCGTCGCTGCACAAACGGTTAAACGGCGGGCGCCGACGCTTCGTTAAATCCGCGACAATTCGGATGCTAGGTTTGTCCCCAATGCATACTTCTGGCCGAAGGCGGCCCGAAAATGCTGTTTTTCTGGGCTGGCGGGCCCGAAAGCGCTTAAGGAAGATTTTACCATTCGGCCAGTCGGTTCCATCGTTCGGGGAAAGGTCGTCATCCTGGATGGTGCGGCGTTCGATCGGGCGGGATGTTTGATTTGTTGACGGGACCTAATCATTTGTACATTAGTACAAATGAACCGGCGGCCTGGATGCCGCCCCCGGACGCCTGAGCGCGTTTGCAGCCTTGCGTCCGATTGCGCGATCCGGTCCGGCGGATCGCAGCCACGCCTGGAGGAAAGCATGCAGCCCGAACCGATCCTCGATCTTGCTCATCTCGGCCACATGGAGCTGCTGACGCCCAAGCCCGACGAGAGCCTGAAATTCTTCGTCGACGTCATGGGCATGACCGTGAGCGGTCAGAAGGGCGAGTCCGTGTACTTGCGCGGCTGGGACGATTACGAGCGCTATTCGCTCAAGCTCACGGCCTCCAAGACATCAGGCATGGAGCACATGGCGCTACGCGCGCGCAGCCAGCAGGCGCTGGAGCGTCGCGTCGCCGCGCTGAAGGGCTCGGGCTTCGACATCGGCTGGATTGACGGCGACATGGGGCAGGGGCCGACCTTCCGCTGCCGCGACCCTGACGGACACATCGTCGAGCTCTATTACGAGACCGAATGGTATCAGGCGCCGCCGGAGCTGAAGCCCGCGTTGAAGAACCAGGCGCAGCGTTTTCCCGCGCGTGGCGTCAATGTCCGCCGGCTCGATCATCTCAACTGCCTCGCCGTCGACATCAAGGCCAACCGCGAGTTCTTCGAGAACTATCTCGGCTGCCGCCTCACCGAGCAGATCGTTCTCAACGACGGGCGGGAAGCTGCGATGTGGCTCACGATGTCGAACAAGAGCTACGATTTCGCCTATTCGCTGGATCATTCCGGCACGCCCGGCCGCTTCCACCACGTCACCTACGCGCTGGACAGTCGCGAGGAGATTCTTCGCGCCGCGGACATCTTCCTGGAGAACGGCGTGCATATCGAGACCGGTCCGCACAAGCACGCGATCCAGCAGACCTTCTTCCTCTACGTCTACGAGCCCGGCGGCAACCGCGTCGAGGTCGCCAATGCTGGCGCGCGCCTCATCCTCGCGCCCGACTGGAAGCCGATCGTGTGGACCGAGGAGGAGCGCAAGAAGGGCCAGGCGTGGGGCCTGAAGACGATCGAGTCCTTCCACACCCACGGTACGCCGCCGGTGGAGGCGAAGAAGCACGGGTGAGCATCAGCGCTCTCTCCGTTCCCTTTGTGGCAGGGCCATCGCATATGAGCTTGGCGGGGCCTGAGCAAGCGCCTCGTCCTTCGAGACGACCGCTCCGCGGTCTCCTCAGGATGAGGCTGAACAGCTTCTCCCTGTTGAAATCGCCGCCACGCCCTCCGTCCTCATCCTGAGGAGCCCGCAAAGCGGGCGTCTCGAAGGATGGGCCGCAGACGAGCTTCTAGCCACGCCTTCGTATTGTCTCAGTGCGCCGACGCTCGCACCCGTGCGACGGTCTCGCGTACGCCAGTCCATGCCGGCTTGTCCGGTGCGAACTGTTTGCGCAGGAAGGTGACGAGTTCTTCGACCTGCGCATCGCTCATGCTGTTCCTGAACGCCGGCATGTAGCCGAGGTCGCTGGAGACGGGCTCGGCGATGCCGTGCAGGACGACCTGCACGAGATTGTCCGAGGTCGCGCTGTGCAGATTGCTGTTGAGCGCGAGCGAGGGCCGGCTGCCGAACAGCGGCAGGCCGCCGACTTCGTGGCAGACGGCGCAGGCGCCCTGATAGAGCCGCGCGCCGGGGGACGAGGCCACGGTGACTTGGGTCGCGGCTTCGAGCTTCGCGGCGAGTGAATCCGGCGTCGGTGCGGCCGTGTCGTTGAACGAGTTGAGATAGACCGCCATCGCGCGGATGTCGGGGTCGGGCAGCGCCTTCAGGTCCCTGACGACAGGCGCCATCGGGCCGGCGGCCACGCCGTGATAGCGCGAATGGCCGGTGCGCAAATAGGCGTAGAGCTCGTCCTCGCTCCATGGGATCGGTGCGCGTGAGAGCGAGGTCAGCGCCGGCGCTTCCCAGCCTTCGGCAAATCCGCCTGCGAGATAGGCCTCGCGTTGCTCCGCGCCGAGCGCGTTGCGCGGCGAATGGCAGCCGCTGCAATGGCCGAGGCTCTCGACGAGATAGGCGCCGCGATTCCATTGCTCGGATTTGGCGGGATCGGGCTTGAACTCTTTGCTCTGATGGAACAGCGCATTCCATCCCGCAAGTAGCGGGCGAAGATTGAACGGGAAGGCGAGCGCGTTCGCAGGTGCCTTCGCATGTACTGCCGGCTGCGCCATCAGGTAAGCATAGAGCGCCTGAAGGTCGGCATCGCCAGTCTTCGCGAAGTGCGTGTAAGGGAAGGCGGGATAGAGCTGCCGGCCATCGCGATGCAGCCCGTCGCGCATCGCGCGTTCGAACGCCGGATAGGACCAGGCGCCGATACCGGTCTCGACGTCGGGTGTGATGTTGGTGCTGTAGATCGTGCCGAACGGCGTTTCCAGCGCGCGGCCGCCGGCGTTGGGCACGCCCCCGATCGTGGTGTGGCACTCCGCGCAATTGCCGAGTGCCGCGAGTTGCTGGCCGCGCGCGATCGTCGCGGCGGAATAGACCGACGCATCGGGCCGCGCGATCGGCGCGATAGCGCGTCCCGGCAGCAGCGCGGCGCCGATGCCGATCGCGGCGGTGCAGACGGCTGCGATCGTCGCGAAGATGCCGGCGCGCTTGGCGAAGGGATTCTCCCAGATGCGCGACGGCTGCGGTGTCGCAGGAGCGGGGAGAGCCTGCGCCACAGGCGATGTTTCGCCGTGCAGCCCCTTCAGAATGCGCTCGGGCGTGAACGGCGGCTCGCGGAAGCGCACGCCGGTCGCATCGAAGATCGCGTTCGCGATCGCCGCCGCGCTCGGCACCGAGGCGGACTCTCCCACGCCCAGTGGCGGCTGGTCCTGTCGCGGCAACAGCAGCACGTCGATTTTGGGCACGTCGGGGAAGGGGATGATCGGATAGGCGCCCCATTCGCGCGCTGCGACTGCGCCGCGCTCGAACGACAGTTCTTCCATCAACGCGCGGCTGGTGGACTGGATGACGTTGCCGTGGATCTGGTGCCGCACGCCGTCCGGATTGATCATCAGGCCGGAGTCCTGCCCGGCAACAACGCGCGTGACGCTGACGTCGCCGGTGGACTTGTTCACCGCAACGTCGGTCACCCAGGCCGACCAGGCTGCGCCATAGCCGGGAAATTTGCTGTGGACATAGAGCGCATAGGCAAAGCCGCGCCCGTGCACGACCTCGCCGTCCTTCTCCTCGCGCACCGGCCGCGGCGTCCAGCCCGCGCGCTCGGCCACCGCGTTGACGAGATCGACGGCGCGCTGGTCCTTCAGATAGCGCAGGCGGTACTCGATGGGATCGACGCCGGCCTCGGTCGCGGCCTCGTCGATATAGGATTCATGCGCAAACGTGTTCGGCAGCGCCGAGACTCCGCGAAACCAGGAGGCGCGCACGATCGGCGCCATGTCGTGGGCGACGACGCGCATGTGGTCGTAGTCGTAAGGCGGGATCGCGGTGCGGTCGCCCATCTGGAGCACGGCAGGCTCGGGCGAGATGCGCCCCGTCAGCAGCAGCGCCAGGGTCGGCGCGGCGTTCGACGGATAGCGCGTGGCGAGATCGTAACCGGCGATACCGCCGTCGGCATCGAGACCGCCATTGACGTCAATGAGCTGCGCGGTGCCCTTGGGCTCCCAGGCGTGTTCCTGCTCGCGCGTCAGCTGCACGCGCACGGGCTGGCCGACCGCGCGCGACAGCAGCAGCGCATCCGCGGTCACGTCATCGGCGCAGTTGCGGCCGTAGCAGCCGGCGGCTTCGAGGCGGATCACCTCGATCTCGCTCTCGGGCCGCTCGATCAGGAGCGCGAGATCGCTGCGCAGAATGTGCGGATTCTGCGTGCCGGACCAGACGCGGATGTTGCCGTCCTGGACATCGGCGACCGCGCAGGACGGGCCGATCGAGGCGTGCATCTGATACGGCCAGACGTAAGTGCGCGGCATCGGCTTGGCGGCGCCCGATATCGCCGCGGTGACGTCGCCCTTGTCAATCAGCGTGCGCGGCGTCGACGGGTTGGCGCGGAGCGCGGTCTCGACGTCGGCGAGATCGGTCAGATCAGGCGTTGGCTTCCAGCTCACCGCGAGCTGCTCCGCGGCGCGGATCGCGTTCTCCTCGCGCTCGGCAACGACGCCGACGAAATCGCCGATGCGCACCACGGCCACCAAGCCGGGAATGTCACGTACCGAGGCCTCGTCGACGGCGATCAGGCTGGTGCCGACGAACGGGCCGGCATCGAGGCCGGCATAGGGCGGGCGCACCACGCGGCCGTGCAGCATGCCGGGGACGCGGATGTCGTGCACGAAGGTCAGCTCGCCCGTGGCCTTGGCGGGGAGGTCGACGCGCGGCATCGACTGGCCGACGATGGCGTAATCGCCGACGGGCTTGACCGCGACATCGTCGGCAAGCTCGAGGCGAATGGTCTCGCCGCCGATCAGCTCGCCATAGCTGACGCTGCGATTATGCCCGCGGACGAGGCCGTCCTCGATCTTCAGCTCCGAGGCGGGCAGCTCCAGCCGCTCCGCCGCGCGCGCGATCAAAAAGTGCCGCGCCTGGGCTGCGGCCTTGCGAAGGGGAACGGCGGTGATCTGGATGGTTTCGCTGGCGATCGTCGCGCCCTGGTTCGGCACCAATGCGGTATCGCCGAGCACGACGACGACGCGCGCGAAGGACACGTCGAGTTCTTCGGCGACGATCTGGCCGAGCGCCGTGCGGATGCCGGTGCCCAGATCGACGTGACCGTTATAGGCCGTGACCGAGCCGTCCGCGGTGATGCGGACGAATGTCTCGGATGTGATCTCGTCCACGGTGCGGACGACGACGAGCGAACCGGATGGCCGCTCAGCTCCGTTCGAGGCAGGGGAGGCCATCAATCCGCGGCCTCGGCGAGCTGACCCGATGCGCGCATCACCGCGCGCAGGATTTCGACATGGGTGCCGCAGCGGCAGAGATTGTAGCGCAGCGCCGCCAACGCCTCCTGCTCGGTCGGCTGCGGGTTGATCGCAAGCAGCGCCTTGGTCGTCATGATCATGCCGTTGAGGCAATAGCCGCATTGTGCGGCCTGCTCGTCGATGAAGGCCTGCTGCACCACATCGGGCTTGTCGCGCGTGCCTAGCCCTTCGAGCGTCACGATGTCGCGCCCGGCGCACCCCCCGATCGGAATCACGCAGGAGCGCGCGGCGGCGCCGTCAATCAGGACAGTGCAGGTGCCGCATTCGCCGAGGCCGCAGCCGTATTTCGGACCGTTGAGCGCGAGATCGTTGCGCAGCACGTAGAGCAACGGCGTCTGCTGCGCCGCTGTGACCTCGTGGATCTCGCCGTTCACGGTGAGGCGGATCGGTGTCTGCGTCATCCTCGTTCCCAAGCCCGCGTAAAAATTCCAAGCCCCGCGCAAAATTCTACGTCGCGACGATACCGTTTGTACACAAACGTGCAAGCCGTGCATGCCGCACTGCAGCGCGACTGCCCTCTTTGTGGACAAAGCGGATAGGCAAATGAGGTTTTATGCGGCAGCCGCATCTTTTGCGCCGCACCGCCGCTTGACAGGCTTCGGGACCGCGCGCAACATCGTTCGTATACGAATGATAACCGCAGGTCCCGCTGGCTCTGGCATGGTGATAGAAACAACGAGCGCTGCCATCGACAAGATCCGCTGCGATGCCTGTCCGGTGATGTGCTACATCAAGCCGGGCGCGGCGGGCGCGTGCGATCGCTACGCCAATCACGACGGCAAGCTCGTTCGCGTCGACCCGCATGTGATCCTGGAGCGTACCGTCTCGCATGGCGGCCAGCTGGTGCCGTTCAGCCGCACCGAAGACTGGGACGGCAAGATCGTCCACGAACCCTCAACCTTCGTCACCGCGATCGGCGCGGGCACGACCTATCCCGACTACAAGCCGGCGCCGTTCATCGTCTCCGCGGAGGTCGATGGCGTCGACATGGTGACCGTCGTCACCGAGGGCATCTTCTCCTATTGCGGCATCAAGGTGAAGATCGACACCGACCGCTATCTCGGACCGGAGACCGCGACCGTTCGCGCGCAAGGCGAGGCGGTGGGCCACGTCACGACCAGCGAATACGGCTCGCAGATGCTGTCGCTGGGCGGCGTGCATCATCTCACCGGCGGCTCCAAGAAGGAGGGGCGCGTCACCTGCGACACGCTGATGGACCTCGCCAATTGCAAGGCGGTGGAGCTCACCATCGACGGCGGCGCGAGCGTGGTGGTGCAGGCCGGCCAGCCGCCGATCGTCAACGGCATGAAAGAAGAGCGCATGCGGGTCGGCTGCGGCTCGGCGACGATCGGCATGTTCGCCAAGCAATGGCACGGCAAGGTCGACGAGGTCGTCGTCGTCGACGACCACATCACCGGTGTGCTCTCGGAGCACCAGGCCGGCAAGCTGCTCGACATCGCCGACACCGGTATCAAGATGAAGGGCCGCCGCTCGACGCCCGGCCGCTATTTCCAGGTCGCCGATCCCGGCACCGGCTGGGGCGGCACCAACATCTCCGATCCGCTGTCGATCCTCGGGCCGTTCGACGCCAAGGAAGCCAAGGCGGGCCTGTCGATGCTGATGGTCTCCACGACCGGCGAGCATTCCTCTTACTATGTGCTCGACGAGGCCTTGAAGCCGGTCGAGACCGAGATGCCTGATGATCTGAAATTCTCTGTCGAGCGCATTCAGGAGAATTGCGAGCCGGCCTTGTGCACGGTGCTGTTCATGGCCGGCGCCGGCGGCTCGCTGCGCGCGGGTGTCACCGACAATCCGGTGCGGCTGACGCGCTCGGTGAAGGACGCGCTGACGCGGGTCACCAGCGGCGGCGCGCCGGTCTATGTCTGGCCGGGCGGCGGCATCACCTACATGGTCGATGTGACGCAGATGCCTTCAGGTGCGTTCGGTTATGTTCCTACGCCGGCGCTGGTCGCGCCGATCGAGTTCACGATGAAGCTGTCGGATTACGCCGCGCTCGGCGGCCACATGGATTATGTCAAACCGCTCTCCGAAGTGCAGAACGGCGAAGACGTTCGCCAATTGCCCTGGCAGAACCCGATTCCGGGACCGCGGGCATGACAAGGCTCCCGCAAATCGCATTGCTGTCTGATGGCCGGCGGCTGCATTTGCAGGATGGACCGATTGATCTGATCGTCGAGGCGAGGGGGCGTACGGACGCGGTGCGTGCGGCCTATGAGGCTGCGGCACGCCGGTTCACCGGGCTGCTCGACGAACTCTGCGCGGAACTGCCGGAGTTGCGGTCGGGCGCCAAGGCACAGACGTCGCTGAAGGGCGTGGTGGCCCGCCGGATGCACGCCGCCGTCGCGCCTTATGCGGCTGATTGCTTCATCACGCCGATGGCGGCGGTTGCAGGCAGTGTGGCGGAGGAAATTCTGGGCGCCATGCTGGCCGCTGCGACGCTTGATCAGGCCTATGTCAACAATGGCGGCGACATCGCACTCCATCTCGGAGAAGGCGAGCACTTTTCGGTCGGTCTGATGGATCGCCCTGATCGTGACGGTGTGATGCGGGCGATGAGGGTCGATTCGGATGATCCGGTCCGCGGTATCGCGACCAGCGGTCGCCATGGCCGCAGCTTTTCGCTCGGCATCGCCGATGCGGTGACGGTGCTGGCAGCGACGGCATCGCAAGCCGACGCGGCGGCGACTGTCATCGCCAATGCCGTCGATCTGCCCGGCCATCCAGCCATCGCGCGGCAACCCGCGAACGAGCTTCAGCCCGACAGCGATCTCGGCGCGCGCCTTGTCACTTGCGACGTCGGGAAATTGTCGCAGAACGAGATCGTCGCCGCGCTGGAATCTGGCGCGGAATGTGCACGGCAATTGTTCGATCGCGGATTGATCGAGGGTGCCATGCTCAGGCTTTGTGGTGATATGCTTGTCATCGGACCTAAGGATATAGAAGAGCAACGGTCGCGCCCGCTCGTGCTGGAGAACGCGGTTGCCTGAACAGGGAAGCGAAACATGAGCGCGATCATCCGCAAGATCGTCACCGTCGTCGAAGAGACGCAGATGGAGATGGGCCGCCAGGTCTCGCCGCCGACCCGGCGCGCGGCGGCGATCGCCGTGATCGAAAATCCCTTTGCCGGTCAATATGTCGAGGACCTGTCGCCGCTGATCGCGATCGGTGAGGAGCTCGGCGAGCTCTTGTCGAAGCGCGCGGTGGCGGCGCTCGGCATCGACGGTTCGAAGGCGCAGAGCTATGGCAAGGCTGCCGCCGTCGGCGAGAACGGCGAGCTGGAGCACGCCGCCGCCATCCTGCACCCGAAGATGGGCGCGCCAGTGCGCAAGGTTTTGAGCAAGGGCGCGGCGCTGATTCCGTCGTCCAAGAAGCGCAGCGGTCCCGGCACGACGCTGGACATTCCGCTCGGGCACAAGGACGCGGCCTTCGTACGCAGTCATTTCGACGGCATGGAAGTGCAGATCAACGACGCGCCGCGCGCCAACGAGATCATGGTCGCGGTCGCCGTCACCGACAGCGGGCGCCCCTTGCCGCGCGTCGGCGGGCTGACGGTTGCGGAAGTGAAGGGCGAAGACGGTTTGAGATGAGGCATGATCCGGGGGAGGCGGGCACGGCTTCCCGGATCATGGTCGAGACATAGACGTTCAAAACTGGAGGTTGGGATGCGAGCAAGAAATTACTTCGTCGGCGCGGCCTTCGCGCTTCTGGCGGGCGGCATGGCTCATTCGGCCATGGCGCAGGACATCAAGATCGGCGAGATCAACAGCTATTCGCTGCTGCCGGCGTTCACCGAGCCCTATCGCAAGGGCTGGCAGCTCGCGGTCGAGGAGATCAACGCGGCCGGCGGCATCAACGGCAAGAAGCTCGTCGTCATCTCCAAGGACGACGGCGGCAAGCCGGCAGATGCGCAGACCGCGGCCAACGAGCTGGTGTCGAGCGAGGGCGTGGCGATGCTGACGGGCACGTTCCTGTCGAACATTGGCCTTGCCGTCAGCGACTTCGCCAACCAGAAGAAGGTGTTCTTCCTCGCGGCCGAGCCGCTGACGGACGCCATCACCTGGTCGAAGGGCAACAAATACACCTTCCGCCTGCGGCCTTCGAACTACATGCAGGCTGCGATGCTGGTGGAAGCCGCCAGCAAGCTGCCGGCCAAGCGCTGGGCGACCATCGCGCCGAACTATGAATATGGCCAGTCCGCGGTCGCGGTGTTCAAGAAGCTGATGTCGGAGAAGCGCCCCGACATCCAGTGGGTCGACGAGCAATGGCCGCCGCAGGGCAAGATCGACGCAGGCCCGGTGGTGCAGGCGGTTGCCGCCGCCAATCCCGAAGCGATCCTCAACGTCACCTTCGGCGCCGACCTCGTGAAGCTCGTGCGTGAAGGCAACACCCGTGGCCTGTTCAAGGGACGCGAGGTGGTCTCGTTCCTGACCGGCGAGCCGGAATATCTCGATCCGCTCAAGGACGAGACGCCCGAGGGCTGGATCGTCACCGGCTACCCCTGGTACTCGATCAAGACGCCCGAGCATGACGCGTTCCTGAAGGCCTACCAGGCCAAGTACAACGATTATCCGCGCCTGGGCTCGATCGTCGGCTACCAGACCATCAAGGCGGCCGCCGCGATCCTCGCGAAGGCCGGCTCGACCGACCCGGAGAAGCTGATTGCCGCCACGGAGGGGCTGTCGATGCCGTCGCCGTTCGGTGAGATCACCTTCCGCAAGATCGACCACCAGTCGACGCTCGGTGCCTATGTCGGCAAGACCGCGCAGAAGGACGGCAAGGGCGTGATGGTGGACTCCACCTACAAGAAGGGCTCGGACTATCTGCCCAGCGACGCCGAAGTCGATAAGCTGCGTCCGAAGGATTGATGCATCGAGAGACCGGGGCCTGCATGGTTCGAGACGCGCGGCGTCGCCGCGCTCCTCACCATGAGGGTCCCGGACCTCATCCTGAGGAGGCGCATAGCGCCATCTCGAAGGATGAAGCCACGTACTGAGACTTACGTTTAACCCGGACCGCCGATGGCCTTTTATGTCGTACAGTTTCTGACCGGTCTCGCCAGCGCAGCGTCGCTGTTCCTGGTGGCGTCGGGCCTGTCGATCATCTTTGGCGTGACGCGGATCGTGAATTTCGCGCATGGCGCCTTCTACATGATCGGCGCCTACATCGCCTTCACGCTCACCGAGCGGCTGTCGGGTGCGCTCGGCTTTTGGGGCGCGATCGTCATGGCCGCATTTGCCGTGGCGTTGATCGGCGTGATCGTCGAGATGGTGCTGCTCCGCCGCATCTATCACGCGCCGGAGCTGTTCCAGCTGCTCGCGACCTTCGGCCTGACCTTGATGGTCGAGGATCTCGTCGTGCTGATCTGGGGGCCCGACGATCTCGTCGGCCGCCGCGCGCCTGGTTTCAAGGGCGCCATCGATTTCTTCGGCCAGAACATTCCGAGCTACGATCTGTTCCTGATCGTGCTCGGACCCGTCGTGCTCGGCATCCTCTGGCTGCTGTTCCAGCGCACGCGCTGGGGCGTGCTGGTACGCGCGGCGACGCAGGACCGTGACATGGTCGCAGCGCTCGGCGTCAACCAGAAATGGCTGTTCACATCCGTGTTCGCGGTCGGTGTCTTCCTGGCCGCGCTCGGCGGCGCACTCCAGATCCCGCGCGATGCCGTGCACCACGCCATGGATCTGCGGATCATCGTGGAGGTTTTCGTCGTCGTCGTGATCGGCGGCCTTGGCAGCATCGTCGGCGCCTTCGTCGCGGCGGTGCTGGTCTCCGAGCTCAACGCTTTCGGCATCCTGATCTTCCCGAAGATTTCCATCATCCTGGTCTTCCTGGTGATGGCGGTGGTGCTGATCGTCCGGCCCTGGGGCCTGTTCGGCAAGCCGGAGGCAGCCGCGCGCAAGACGCCGGGTCTCTCCGTCAATCCCTGGCGGCCGCTGACGTCGAACGAGCGGCTGGCGGCGCTAGCGGCGCTCGTCATCGCGGCGACACTGCCGCTGTTCGCCGGCAACTACGTACTCACGGTCGGTTCGGAGATCGCGATCTTCGTGATCTTCGCCGTCAGCCTGCATTTCCTGATGTCGGTCGGCGGGCTCGCGTCCTTCGGCCACGCGGCCTATTTCGGGCTCGGCGCCTATGGCGTTGCCTTTCTCGCCAAGATGGCGGGGCTGCCGATGATCGTCTGCCTGCTGCTCGGGCCGCTGCTGGGCTGCATGGGCGCCGCCGTGTTCGGTTTCTTCGCGGTGCAGCTCTCCGGCGTCTATTTCGCGATGCTGACGCTCGCCTTTGCACAGATCGTCTGGTCGATCGCGTTCCAGTGGGTGAGCGTGACAGGCGGTGACAACGGCATACTCGGCGTCTGGCCTTCAAGCTGGGCGGCGAGCCCGTCGCATTTCTACTGGCTGGCGCTCGGCGTTGCGGCGCTCGTCACGATCGCGCTGCGGGCCATGGTGTTCTCGCCGTTCGGCTACGCACTCAGGGCCACGCGCGATTCGCTTCTGCGCAGCGAGGCGGTCGGCATCAATGCCAAGCGCATCCAGTGGACCGCCTTCGTGATCGCGGGCACGACGGCCGGCATCGGCGGCGCGCTGTTCGCCTACCTCAAGGGCAGCGTCTTCCCCGACAATCTCGGCATCTCGCTCTCGGTCGATGCGCTGGTGATGGTGCTGCTCGGCGGCGTCGAGACGGTGTCGGGCGCGGTGATCGGCGCCATCGTCTACAAGGCCTTGAACATCTGGCTGGTCAGCCAGACCGACCTGTCGAAGCTCGTGCTCGGCGGCTTCATCGTTCTGATCGTGGTCGTTTTCCCCAAGGGCATCGTCGGCACGCTGGAGATGCTGGCGCAGCGCCGCAGGAAGGCATCACCGCCGGGATCCTCCTTGCTTGCCAAGCCGATCGAGTCAGCCGAATGAGCGTCGCACCCCCACTTCTCGCGGTCGAAGGCCTGACCAAATCCTATGGCGGCATCCATGCCGTGCGCGGCGTCTCGTTCTCGCTACGCGCAGGCGAAATTCTGGCGCTGATCGGTCCGAACGGCGCGGGCAAGAGCACCTGCTTCGACATGCTCAATGGCCAGAACAAGCCCGACTCCGGTCATGTCCGCCTGCTCGGCGAAGAGACCACGGGCAAGAAGCCGCGCGAGATCTGGCGGCTCGGCGTCGGGCGCACCTTCCAGATCACCGCGACCTTCGCCACCATGACCGTGCGCGAGAACGTGCAGGTCGCGCTGATCTCGCACGGGAAGCAGCTGTTCAATCTCTTCGGCTCGGCGCCGAAGTTCGACCGCGGCGAGGCCGGCCGGCTGCTCGAGCTGGTCGGCATGGGCGGCTATGCGGATCGTCCCTGCGGCGAGCTTGCCTATGGCGACCTCAAGCGGCTCGAGCTTGCGGTTGCGCTCGCCAACCAGCCAAGGCTGCTGCTGATGGACGAGCCGACCGCCGGCATGGCACCGCGCGAGCGCGTCGATCTGATGCGGCTGACGGCGCAGATCGCGCGCGAAAAATCGATCGGCGTGCTCTTCACCGAGCACGACATGGACGTGGTGTTCGAGCATGCCGACCGTATCATCGTGCTGAATCGAGGGACATTGATCGCCGAGGGCTCGCCCGCCGAGGTGCGCGGCAACCCGCAGGTGCAGGCGGTCTATCTCGGCGAGGGCCTCGTCTACGATTCCCGCCACCGCGAGGGAGCCTCGCCATGAAGTTGACCGTCGAGGGGCTCAACAGCCATTACGGCCCGGCGCATATCCTGTTCGACATCGGTTTCGAGGTCGGCGAGGGCGAGGTGGTGGCGCTGCTCGGGCGCAACGGCGCGGGCAAGTCGACGACGTTCCGCTCGATCGTCGGTCTCGTCGCGCAGCGAACCGGCCGCATCATGTTCGAGGGCAAGGACGTCTCGGTGCGCCCGACGCACGAGATCGTGCGCGAGGGCCTCGGCTATGTGCCGGAGGAGCGGCGCATCTTCACCGATCTGACGGTGGAAGAGAATCTCGAAGTCGGACGCCAGCCGAAGCGTCCGAACGCGCCATACTGGACCCGCGACAAGCTGTTTGCGCTGTTTCCAAACCTGGGCGAGATGAAAAATCGTCCGGGCGGCCGCATGAGCGGCGGCGAGCAGCAGATGCTCACCATCGCCCGCACGCTGATGGGCAATCCGTCGCTGGTTTTGCTCGATGAACCGTCGGAAGGCCTGTCGCCAAAAATCGTGGAGCAGATGGTCGATGCCATCCTGACCATGAAGAAGGAAGGCGTCAGCATAGTCGTCTCCGAGCAGAATTTGCACTTTGCGCGGCTGATCTCGGATCGCGCCTATATCATCGAGCGCGGCCGCATCTGCTTCGGCGGAACCATGGCCGAGCTCGACGCGCGTCCGGACATCCGCGACGCGCATCTGTCGTTGTGAGGGGCGGGGAGCGGATGGCGAGAAGCGTCGCGGCCAAGAAAAGCGTCAAGCTGGCGAAATCGTCTTACAAGCCGTCCTACGTGCTCGATGAGCAGGTCGGCTTTATCCTGCGCCAGGTCTGGCAACGCCACAGCTCGATCTTCTCGCGCGATATCGGCACCAACCTGACGCCGACCCAATGGGCGGCATTGTCGAAGCTCGCCGAGACCGGGCCGTGCTCGCAGAACCAGCTCGGGCGGCTGACGGCGATGGATGTCGCGACCATCAAGGGCGTCATCGACCGCCTGACCGCGCGCGGGCTGACCGAGACCAGCCAGGATCCGGAGGACGGGCGGCGGCTGCTGGTCAGCCTGACGCGCGCCGGTCAGCAGCTTGCGGAAAAGGTCGCGCCGAATGCGCTCGCAATCACCCGCGAGACGCTGGCGCCGCTCGAGCCCCGGGAGCGCGAGATGCTGATGGCGCTGTTGAACAAGCTGCGGTGAACTTGGTGCGTAGGGTGGGCAAAGGCGCGTTTGCACTGTGCCCACCGTCTTTGGCCCTCCCGCAGGGCAATGGTGGGCACGCTTCGCTTTGCCCACCCTACGAGACCTGTTGAACATGCTGCAGTATCGGGCGACTAACTTCGATGAAGATATCATCGAGGTTTTGCGGCATGAAAGCGACGGCGCGGGTTGCGATGGTTTTGAGTCTTGGTGCCGCGCTGGCCGGCGAATGCGCTCCGGCCTGGGCGGCGCAGCCCTACGAAGGGTTCTGGGCGTCGACCAAAAAGGATTGCCGCGACCAGGACAGCGCCAACCGCATGAGCATCGAAGGCGGCAATCGCCTCTATTGGTATGAGACGCGCTGCCGCGCCAGCGAGATCACCGCCGATGGGAAGCTCGGCTGGAAGATGCGGCTGGCTTGCGAAGGCGAGGGCGAGAAGTTTCGCTCCAATCCCCAGGTGTCTATCGCGGCGGACGGCAAGCTTATCATGGACAATGGTCCGGTCGGGCGGGCCAAGCGGCAGGCCTATGTGCGTTGTGAGATCGCAAAGTCGCGCTGATCTTCTGCGCTTACGTCTGTCCCGGCCATTTGGCGCGGTAGCGGATTTCGCTGCCGTCGGCGAGCCGCCGCCACGTTCCGAACTCCGGGGTGTGTGGCGCCCACGCCGTCAAATCGATCGGATAGATCCGGCTCGGCTGCCCCTGGATGTTGACGGCGAGTTGCCGGTGCGAAGTCCGAAACGCGAGCTCAACCTCGCCTGCGATGACCGGCTGGTCGCCGTCGCGATAGAAGGCGGCCGGTGTGACTTCGCCCGGCATGGTGTTGAGGTCGGTCTGCAATTCGATGGTGATGCCCTGTGCTGACGTGGGCACCGTTACCCCCGCCGGAAAGCGGACCTCGAACACGAGCAGGGGATTGCTGCCGTTCCGGTTGAGCCAGGGCGTGGCCGTCGCATAGGCGTAGAGAAGGTAAGTGACGGCGCCGGCGACGCAGAGGAGGGCGACGATGCCGAGCGACTTCAGGCTATTGCGGGTGAGGCTGCCGGCATTGGCGTCCTTGCGTGTCGTCAGCTTGGTCGCGAGCACCAGGCCGGCAATCGCGCCGCAGGGCGCGATGACGAACACTGCAAGCAGGCCCGTCGTGATCGGGTCCGCGCGATTGCCGAAGCCGGTCAGCTCGAGCAGCCCGATCGTGCCGATGAAGCCTGCCACCGCGCCGGCAATCCCGGCGGCAATCCGCAGCGAACTCTTCATGTCTCCCCCGATGGTCCAGCATTGAACTGCCGCCGCCGAGGGCTGCCTGCGTTAGACGCAGCTGGCGGCAGAGTTGTTCAATGCTGTCGAGGGCCGATGCGGAGCGGCAAGCCGCTCCGGCCGCGTCACTTCGTCACCACTTCCGGCACCCTGCCGGCCGGCGGCGTGTTGCGGCTGCGCTGGGTGCACACGATGCCGTCGATGATGGTCATGCCGATGCCGGGGAGGTCGCCGAGCTGGACGCTCTCCAGGATGGTCTTGCCGGGCGAGTGCTGCGCCTTGTCCATGATGACGAAATCGGCGGAGCGGCCGACCTCGATCAGGCCGCAATCGAGCTGCCGCATCCGCGCAGTGTTGCCGGTGGCAAGGCAGAACGCGAGCTCGGCCGGGAGGTCGCCAAGCGAGGACAGCATCGAGACCATGCGCAGGATGCCGAGCGGCTGCACGCCGGAGCCGGCGGGCGCGTCGGTGCCGAGGATGACACGGTGCAGGTCGTTCATCTCGCGCGCAATGCGCAGCGTGAACAGGGCCGAGCGCTCATTGCCGTTGTGCACGATCTCGAGGCCGCGCTTGCAGCCCTCGCAGATGCAGCGGATCTGGTCGTCGGGCAGCGCGGTATGGCCGCCGTTGATGTGGCCGATCACGTCGGTGTCGGCCTCCAGCACCACGTCCTTGTCGATCAGGCCGGAGCCGGGGATCGAGGGGCCGCCGGTGTGGATCGTGCTCTGGATGCCGTATTTGCGCGCCCAGCCGACCATCTTGCGTGCCGTCGGGCCGTCTTTGACGCCACCGAGGCCGACCTCGCCGAGCAGCTTGACGCCGGCCGCGGCCAATTCCTTGAAGTCCTCCTCGACCATCTCGCATTCGATCACCGGCGCGCCGGCGTGAACCTTCACGCCGCCCGGGCGCAGATTCCAGAAGGCGCGCTGTGCGAAGATCGCCATCGCCTTCAGCCCGACGACGTCGCGCGGGCGGCCGGGCATGTGGACTTCGCCGGCGGAGATCATGGTGGTGACGCCGCCATGCAGATTGCTGTCGATCCAGCCGATCTGGTTCTGCCGCGGCGTCCAGTCGCCCGCAACGGGGTGGACATGGCTGTCGATCAGGCCCGGTGCGACCGTGGTGCCGTTGGCCTCGACGATGGTGGTCGCGCCTTCGGTATTGAGGTCCTTGAAGCGGCCGATGCCGGTGATCTTGCCGTTCTCGGCGACGATGGTGTCGCCGTCCAGGATCGGCTTTTCCAGAGCGCCGGACAGGATCAGGCCGATATTCCGGATCACGAGCTTCGAGGGTCCGGTGGCCTGGGGGGCGTCATGCGCCATGGAAGGGGCTCCTTATTCCTAACTGCAACGCTTTCGATCTTGGGCAGCCTTGACCCCGGGATCAAGCAGGATTATTCATTAGTATACGAATGATCGTGTACAAACGACGCATAGCTGCCCGCCTCGGAACCGCATTGGAAGCGACAGGGAAGGTGAGATGAGCAATTTCAATCAGGAAAGCGTTTTGAGCGTCCACCACTGGACCGACACGCTGTTCTCTTTCAAGACCACCCGCAGCCCGACCTTCCGCTTCCGCAACGGCGAGTTCACCATGATCGGGCTCAAGGTCGGCGAGAAGCCGCTGCTGCGTGCCTACAGCGTCGCCAGCGCCAATTACGAGGAGACGCTGGAGTTCTTCTCGATCAAGGTGCCGGACGGTCCGCTGACCTCGCGCCTCCAGCACCTCAAGGAAGGCGACGAGATCATCGTTAGCCGCAAGGCCACCGGCACGCTGGTGATCGACAATCTGGAGGAGGGGCGCAACCTCTACCTCATCGGCACCGGCACCGGTCTCGCGCCGTTCCTGAGCGTGATCAAGGACCCCGAGACCTATGAGCGGTTCGAGAAGGTCGTGCTGCTGCATGGCTGCCGGCACGTGAAGGAGCTCGCCTATGGCGAGATGATCACCGAGACGCTGCCGAAGGACGAGCTGATCGGCGAGTACATCAGCAACCAGCTGATCTACTATCCGACCGTGACGCGCGATCCCTTCCGCAACCGCGGCCGCATCACCGACCTCATCACCTCGGGCAAGCTGTTCGCCGATATCGGCCTGCCGATGCTGGAAGCCGCCCATGACCGCGTCATGATCTGCGGCAGCCCCGCGCTGGTCGCGGACACCCGCGTCCTCCTTGGCGAGCGGGGCTTCATCGAGGGCAATCATGGCGAGCCGGCCCAATTTGTGGTCGAAAAGGCCTTCGCCGAGCGGTAAGCCCGGAATTCCTGCCCAATAAGACCGTATTTTCGCCGCCAAGCGCCCGTTGCGGCGCCGATTCGGCGCGCGATACTATGTGGGAACGAATCAGCGGAGTTCCCCCATGGTTGCGGACAGCGACAGCAACATCGCCTGGCACCGGGTTCAGTTGAAGAAGAACCGCGCCGAGTTGAAGGCGCTCGAGACCGCGCGCTTCACGATGGGCGAGATCGCGTCCTCGAAGCGGAACGGCGAAACCCAGAAGGTGATTGCAGAGCTCAAGCGCAAGATCGCGCAGTCCGAGCGCACGATCGCCGATCACGACAAGCGGACGCGTCGTCCGCTCGGCACCGACATGCAAAGCCTCAGCAGCGGCAGCTGGAGCCATTGGGACTCCTATACCAACCAGCAACAGCGCAAGACCGGCCAGCGCTCACCGGGGCGCGGATAGGGGCGTTTCGAGCGAGGCGGTTCCGGCCCCTTGCGCGGCGCTCGCCGTATCCCATCTGGTTGAGGCGCCCCCAACCACTCCGGTGATCCCATGACACCGCGCCTCGATTTCACCAGCGAGGCCTTCTTTCGCGATCCGCCCAAGGCCATCGCCGCGCTCCGCGCGCAAGGCCCGGTGGTCGCGACGCGTTTTCCGCTGGTCGGCGACGTCTGGATCACGACGACGCATGATGCCACTGCGCAGGTGCTGAAGGACGGCGCGACCTTCACGCTGCGCAAGGAAGGCGGCGAGGTCGCGAGCATCCGCTGGTGGATGCCAAAGCTCGTCACCGCCGTCGCCAACAACATGCTGACGATGGACGAGCCGGATCACACGCGGTTGCGCAGCATCGTGGACGAAGCCTTCCGCCGCCGCGCCATCGTCGCGATGGAACCGCGCATCCGCGCGCTTGCCGATGATCTCGCCGAAAAACTATTCGTGAGCGGAAGCCCGGCCGATCTCGTCGAGCGCTATGCGCGCATCCTGCCGCTGTCGGTCATCTCGGAGCTTCTCGGTCTGCCCATGGCCGATCGCCCGAGATTCATCGCCTGGGCCAATGCGATGTCCTCGCTGACGAATGTCTTCAGCGTCATTCGCCTGCTGTTCGCGCTTCGCAAGATGCGGCGCTATCTGGAAGGCCAGTTGCAGATCGCACGCGAGCAGGGCGGCGAGGGCCTGATCGCCGAGCTGGTCCAGGTCGAGCGCGAGGGCGGGCAGATCACGCCGGACGAGATGGTGGCGATGGTGTTCCTGTTGCTGGCGGCGGGTTCGGAGACGACGACGCATCTGATCAGCGGCTCGGTCTACGAACTGCTGAAAAATCCCGGCTTGCGTGACTGGCTGGAAGAGGATTGGAGCCGCGCCTCGCTCGCCGTGGAGGAATTCCTGCGCTTCGTCTCGCCGGTGCAGTTTTCAAAACCGCGCTATGTGCGGCGGGATGTCGAGCTGGACGGCGTGCGGCTGAAGAAGGGCGATCGTGTCATGGTCATGCTCGCGGCCGCGAACATGGACCCGGCGGTGCACGATCAGCCTGATAGCCTCGATCTCGAACGCAAGCCCAACCGTCATATGTCCTTCGGCACGGGGATCCATTTCTGTCTCGGACATCAGCTCGCGCGGATCGAGGCGACTTGCGCGCTTCAGGGGCTGCTCACGCGCTGGCCGAGGCTTGGTCTTGCGGTCGATGCTTCGCAGATCCGCTGGCGCAAGCGGCCGGGGATTCGCATGATCGCGAAACTGCCCGTGATTGCCGATGCCGGTGAGAGACGGCAGTCAGGCGAGACGGAGCAGTTGCTCGCAAGTTGAGGAACCTCGTCGTTCCCGTCATGCAACCGCGAAACAAATTCCGCGGTGCCGGCGTTGGCCAGATGTGTACAACAATGATGGAGCAATCCATGCCCCACGGAGGCAAGACGCATATCGGTTCAGGCGCGCACGGCAAGGGCGCAGGCAACGGCGCGTTGACTGACATTCCCAAGGACAAGATCGGCGATAACATGATCCTGTCGAACCGCGACAAGGCACAGCATTCCGACATCCGTGGTATGGACAGCAAATTCATCCAGACCGAACAATATCAGGACCATTCGGCCAACCGGCTCACCGACGATGAGGAGGCCGAAGATTAGCCGCGCTCAGGAGCCCGTCGCCTTCTTCGACGCGACGAGATCGCGTTCCCAACCGAACACGGAACGGCCGTCGAGATCGGGCGAGGCGGCGCGCTCGCCGGCGATGTAGGCCTCGACCGAGGGCCCGCGCGCGGTGCGCTCCAGCCGCCTCGCCTGGTCGTCGAGGCGCTTGATCGCCTGCATCTCTTCCTCACGTCCAAGCTTCGCGTTCTGGATCGCGTCCTTCAGCACGCGGATGGTCTCGTCGTAGACCTTGATCGGGACGGGGTAGGGATGCCGGTCCTTGCCGCCATGGGCGAGCGAGAAGCGCGCGGGGTCGTTGAAGCGATAGGGCGCGCCATGCACGACCTCGGCGACCATCGCCAGCGAGCGCACGGTACGGGCGCCGACACCCGGCGTCAGCAGCAGCTCCGGAAAATCGACCGGGCCGCGCTCGGCTGCGGCAGCCAGCGTGCCGTGCAGGCGGCGTGCGAACACGTCCTTGGGGCGGACGTCGTGATGCGCGGGCATGATCAGGTGCGGCAGCAGGGCCTGCGCCGGCTCGGGAGCGGGGGCGATGAGCCGCTCGAATTCGGTGAGGATGCGATCGGGGCCGAGATCGGAGAGCAGCTCGAGCTGCGCGGTGCGCGAGACATCGGCGCGATGGTCGGTGAGATTGACGATCTCGCCCTGCTGCGGGCCGTCGATCGCGCTGTGGGGCGCATCGACGAAACTCTTCAGCGCCTCGGAATGCCAGTGATAGCGGCGGGCCTGCCGCTTGTCGCCATTCATGCCCTGCTGCACGACGGTCCATTTGCCGTCGGCGGTGACGAAGAAGCCGTGCAGGTAAAGGTCAAACCCGTCCTGGACCGCGGCGCTGTCGACCTTTGCGACGAGGCGGCTGGCGCGGGTGAGCTTTGCGCCGTCGAAGCCGACGCGGTCGCCGAGCTGCAACAGCTCGTCCGGCGTCTTGCGCGAATGCTGTCCGCGTCCGCCGCAGACATAGATGCCGAGCTCGTCCTGCAGCGGGCCCAGCCCGCGCTTGAGGGCTCCGATCACGGATGTCGTGATCCCCGAGGAGTGCCAGTCCATTCCCATGACGGCGCCGAACGACTGGAACCAGAACGGATGCGAGAGCCGCTGGAGAAAGGCGTCGCGGCCATAATGATGCACGATCGCCTGCGTGACGATGGCGCCGAGGGAAGCCATGCGGCTCGCAAGCCAGGGCGGCACCCGTCCGGTGTGGAGAGGAAGATCAGCGCTGCCGGTACGTCGAGTCATCGGTGCCTCAAATTAGCGCAATCCGGCGACGGTTGCACCAGCGGAATGCTGCATTGCACGAGACGGGGGAGCGAAGCTGACGGGAATGCGTTGGCGAGGTGCAATCAAGACCGGGGACGTGAATGAATTGGAAGGCCCTCATGGCCGACATCGAGACGATGTTCGGGTGGATACCGTCATGGGTCATCGGTCTCGGCCTCGTCGCCGGGGCGATCCTGATTGCGTTGTCGCTCTATCGGCTCGCGGTCTGGCTGCTCAACCGCGCCTTCGGAACCCGGCTTTCACTTCTGAGCGTGTTCATCGAGCGCACATCCGGTCCGGCCCAGCTGGCGCTGTGTCTAGCCGCTGTCGCGCTGATCCTGCCGCTAGCTCCGCTGGATAATGCGTTCCGCAACCCCCTGACGAGCCTGTTCGTCGTGGCCTTCATCGCGTTGATCGGCTGGATCTCGATCCGGATCGTCGACATGAGCGCGGCGCGGTACTTGCAGAATTTTCGCGATGTCACCGAGAATTTCGTCGCGCGCAAGCACGTCACGCAGGTGCGCGTGTTCAAGCGCGTGACCGACATCATCATTGTCATCATCACGGTGTCGACCGCGCTGATGACGTTCGACTCGGTGAGGCAATACGGCGTCAGCCTGTTCGCCTCAGCCGGAGCCGCCGGTATCATCGTCGGTCTCGCCGCGCGGCCGCTGCTCAGCAATCTGATTGCCGGCTTGCAGATCGCGATCACGCAGCCGATCCGCATCGAGGATGCCGTCATCATCGAGAACGAGTGGGGCTGGGTCGAGGACATCGCCGCGACCTATGTGGTGATCCGGCTTTGGGACTGGCGGCGCATGGTGGTGCCGCTGTCCTACTTCATCGAAAAGCCGTTCCAGAACTGGACGCGCGACACCGCGTCCCTGATCGGGGTCATCGCGCTCCATGTCGACTACCGCGCCGACGTGCCGCGCATCCGGCGCTGGCTGGAGGGGGCCGTGAAGGACTCCAAGCTGTGGGACGGCGCGGTGGTCAATCTCCAGGTGATCGACGCGGATTCGCGCACCATCGAGCTGCGTGCGTTGGTCAGCGCGCGGAATGCGCCGCAATCATGGGACCTGCGCTGCGAGATGCGGGAGAAGCTGATCGCCTTCATCCGCGACGAGATGCCGGAAGCCCTGCCGCGCGAGCGCGCGATCCTGATCCCGCAGGGCGGCGGCGACGACACCGAATTCCTGCACCGATCCACCGCGCCCGAGAAGATGAGGGCGAGCGCGCGCAATTGATGCCGTCGCACGCGAGATGCGCTACTGCCGCGTCGCCTTGGTCGCGCCGCGAAGGCCCGCCTGCTGCTGGATCGTGTCCAGCGCGCCGGAGGACTGCTCCTCGGTGACGAACCGGTTGAGCAGGGGAAGGGCGTCCTCGCGGCCCTTGGGGATCGCGATGGCCATGTGCTCGGCGCCCCAATTGCCGTCGAGGATCTTCGCGCCCGGCATCTGGTC
Organism: Bradyrhizobium sp. CCGB20; assembly: GCF_024199855.1. Taxonomy (NCBI): domain Bacteria; kingdom Pseudomonadati; phylum Pseudomonadota; class Alphaproteobacteria; order Hyphomicrobiales; family Nitrobacteraceae; genus Bradyrhizobium; species Bradyrhizobium sp. CCGB20. Next base: position 4,042,131 of record NZ_JANADN010000001.1, read on the forward strand.
GGACATCTCGAACAGCGTCGGCTTGTTGGTCGCGTAGAGATCGATCTCGCCGCGGCCGAACATCGCAATGACGACCTTGACGCTTTCGGCGGGAACGATGGTCGCATTCCTGAATTTTGCCGGCAGCGTGCGCTCGGAGGTCGAGCCCTTGGTGACGCCGATCCTGATGCCCGCCTTGTCGATATCCTCGACCTTGCCGATCGGCGAGTTCGCCGGCACCAGGAAGCCGAGCTCGATCGCCAGCACCGGCTGGCTGAAGCTCACATCATTGGCGCGGGCCGGCGTGGCGTTGGTCACGGTAAAATCGACCTGGCCGTCATGGATCGCGGTGACGATGTCGGCGACGCGCTGAAACCGGACATAGTCAATGCCGACGCCGAGCTGTTTCGCCAGCTCGCCGCCGAGATCGTAGGCAAGGCCGTGCGGCTTGCCGGCCGCATCTGTCACCATCGAGGTCGGACTGCCCGGATAGATGCCGACACGCAACGTGCCGCTCGGGGCCAGCAGTTTTGCTTCGCCGTCGGCACGCGCAGGCGCACCGACGAGGCTGATGATCGCGGCCGCGAGCAGGGCGGTGCGCGTAAGGCGTCCGGATGAGGTGCTCATGTGGAGAGCCTCACTGCGCGCGGATGTCGGCGGCCTTCAGCACCGGCTCCCATTTGGTCGCCTCGGCGCGCATATAGGCGTCGAAATCCTTGGAGGATGATCCGAGTGGAGCAGCCCCGATCTTGCCGAGCGTCGACAGCACGTTCGGATCCTGCAGCGCCGCCTTCAGATCGGTTTCGAGCTTTGCGACGATCTCCGGCGGCATCTTTGCCGGGCCGAGGACGCCCCACCAGACCGAGACGTCGTAGCCGGGGACGCCTGATTCCGCGACGGTCGGAACGTTCGGCAGCGCCTTCGAGCGCTCGGCCGAGGTCACGGCGAGCGCGCGCACCGGACCGCCTTCGAGCTGGCCGATCGCCTCCGCGAGCGGATTGATGCTGAGCTGGATCTCGCCTGCGATCACCGCGGTCAGCGCCGGTGCGCCGCCCTTGTAGGGGATCGCGACGATCTTGGTGCCGGACATGTGCTTCAACAGCTCGCCGGCGAGATGTGCCGAGGTGCCGTTGCCGGACATGCCGTAGGAGAGCTTGTCCGGGTCCTTCTTGGCAGCTGCAAGGAGATCGCCGAGCGTCTTGTACGGGCTGTCCTTGGCCACGACGATCGCGAGCGGCGAGGAGGCGACTTCGGTGATTGCGGTAAAATCCTTGAACGTGTCGTAGGGCACGCTCGGATAGATGAACTGGTTGAGCGGATGGCCGCTCGCGACCAGGATCAGCGTGTAGCCGTCGGGTGCGGCCTGCGTCAGTGCCTGCGAGGCGACGATGCCGCCGGCGCCGGGACGGTTGTCGATCACGGGCTGCTGGCCCCAGGTCTTCGCCAGCGCCTGGCCCAGGGTGCGCGCGAGCACGTCGACTGCGCCGCCGGCGGCATAGGGCACGAGGATGTGAACCGGTTTGCTCGGATAATTGTCGGCAGCCTGCGCGGCGCCGCCCGCCAGCAGCAGACCGGCACCGAGCAGCAAACCGCCGATTGTCTTGTTCAAACCCAGCATTCCCAGCACTCCTTGATGGCGTTCGCGTCCCTGCCGGCGGTCTCCAGGCCGTTCCGGGGCGCCGCCCATGGTTTTTGTTGACGAGACCTGATCTTTTGTACGATAGTACAAATCACATGGTACGCAAGCCCACCAGCAAGGAAACGGCCCGTAAGCCGAATATGCGCGAGGCGATCCTCGCCGCGGCCGAAGAGCTGTTCGCCACCAACGGTTTCAACGCCGTCTCGGTCCGCGATATCGCGCAGGCCGCCGGGGCCAATCCCGGCAGCGTGACCTATCATTTCAAGACCAAGGACGGCCTGCTGCTGGAGATCTACCGGCGCCATTGCGGGCCGATGAATCTGCGTCGCTCCGAGTTGCTCGCCGCAGCCAAGCGCGTGCGCGATCTCCAGGATCGCCTGGAAGCCGTCGTGCGCGCCTATGTGGTGCCGGCCTTCACCTCGGGCAGCGATCTTGCCGGCGGGGGAGCGCGCTTCACGCGGCTGCGCGCCGTGATGTCCGCGGAGGGCAACGAGGTCGCGCGAAAAATCATCGCGCAGACCTTTGACGACACCAGCCATGCCTTCATCGATGCGATCCACGAGAGCCTGCCGCACATTCCGCGCACCGACATCGTCTGGCGCAGCCACTTTCTGCTCGGCGCGCTCTATTACTCGCTGGTGACCCCGGATCGCGTCTCACGCCTGTCGCGCGGCGAGGCCGACGGCAGCGATGCCGCCAGCGCCATCGAGCAACTCGTGCAGGCCACCGTGGCCGCGTTCCAGGCGCCGGCGCTCGATCAGGCCGCACCGGCACGGCGGCGGACTGTCGTCAGCAGCAAGACTTGAAAGAAACCGCCCGAGCGAAGGCGCGGCCTCGCGCTTCCGCTCGCAAGCGGACCATGTGACAGGGTACTTTGGGAAATGAACAGGCGGGAGTGCTTGCATCTCTTGACCGGACTGGCCGGTGCCGCGCTCACGAGTGAGGCGCGCGCGCAAGGCACTGATCCGAAGGCGATTCCGACGATCGCGCCGCCGGACCCAAATCCGAAGGTGCCCTCGTTCAAGCTGCCGCCGAAATCCTGCGACAGCCATACCCACATTTTTGGGCCGGCGTCCCGCTATCCGTTTTCGGAAAAGCGCCCCTACAACACGGCGGACGCGCCGCTGGAGACGTTTCGCAGCCTGCATGAAAAGATCGGCGTCGAGCGCTGCGTGATCGTGAATGCGACCGTGCACGGCACCGACAACCGCGTCGTCACCGATGCCATCGCCCAGAGCGAAGGCGCCTACAAGGGCATCGCCAACGTCAGTGACGAGATGAGCGAGAAAGAGCTTGCCGCACTCGACAAGGGCGGCATCTGCGGCTGCCGCTTCGCCTTCCTCAAGCGCCTCGGCGGCGTCGGCGACATGACCAAGTTCCAGCGCATCGTGCACCGGGTCGCCGAGCTCGGCTGGCATATCGACGTGTATTTCGAGCCTGGCACGATCCCCGAATTCGCGCCGATCCTCACCGCGCTGCCGACGCCTTACGTGATCGATCACATGGGCACGGTGCAGGCCGGGAAGGGGCTCGATGATCCCGGATTCACGGCGCTGCTCGACCTCCAGAAGAAGGACGAGAAGTGCTGGGTGAAGATCACCGGCCTCGAACGCGCTTCCAGCGCGGGCAAGCCGTTCCACGACGCCGTGCCGTTCGCGAAGGCGCTGATCGACAATGCGCCTGACCGCGTCATCTGGGGCACCGACTGGCCGCATCCCAACGTCAAGATCATGCCGAATGACGGCGACCTCGTCGACCTCATTCCTCTCTACGCGCCGGATGAGAAAGTCCGGCAGAAGCTGCTGGTCGACAATCCGGCACGCCTGTTCAAGTTCAGCTGATGACCATGATGTACACGCCCACCATTCCGCCGCCCGATCCGAACACGCGCACGCCGAAGTTCAAGCTGCCAAAGCTGTCTTGCGACGCGCATTGCCACATCTTCGGGCCCGGTGCGAAATACCCTTACGCGCCGGACCGTTCCTACACGCCGCCTGATGCGCCGCTTGAGGATTTCCGCGCGCTGCACGCCAAGCTTGGCGTGGAGCGTGCTGTCATCGTCAATGCCAGCGTCCACGGCACCGATAACACGGTGGCGCTCGACGCCATTGCGCAGAGCAACGGCGCCTATCGTGCGGTGGCCAATATCGACGACACCATCACCGAGCGCGGGCTCCAGGTGTTGCATGACGGCGGTTTCCGCGGCTGCCGTTTCAATTTCGTCCGCCATCTTGGCGGCGTCCCCGACAAAAGCGTGTTCAACCGCGTCATCGCGATGGTGGCGCCGCTCGGCTGGCACATCGACCTGCATTTCGATGCGATCGACCTGCCTGAATATGCCGACATGCTGGCCAAGCTGCCGCTGAGCTATACGATCGACCATATGGGGCGGGTGAAGGCAGCCGAAGGGCTCGACCAGTTGCCGTTCAAGATCCTGATCGAGCTGATGCAGCGGGACGAGAAGTGCTGGGTCAAGATCTGCGGCTCGGAGCGGGTCTCCTCCAGCGGCCCGCCTTTCACGGACGCCGTGCCGTTCGCCCGAAAGATCGTCGAGACCGCGCCGGACCGCGTCATCTGGGGCACGGACTGGCCGCATCCCAACGTCAAGGTGATGCCGAACGACGGCGACCTCGTCGATCTGATCCCGCTGTTCGCGCCGGAGCCGGAGTTCCAGCAGCAGATCCTGGTCGACAATCCTGCGCGCCTGTTTGGATTTGACGAATGACGTCGCTCGCGATCGACAAGCCGCGCGGGCGGGCCTGGTGGAAGGAGCTCTGGATCCAGGTGCTCATCGCCATGGCGGCCGGCATCGCGCTTGGGATCGCCAGCCCCGAGGCGGGCGCCAAGATGCAGCCGCTCGGCGACGCCTTCATCAAGGCGATCCGGATGCTGATCGCGCCGATCATCTTCTGCACCGTCGTGCACGGTATCGCGCACATGGCCGACATGGCGCGCGTCGGGCGTGTCGCCGTCAAGGCGATCGTCTATTTCGAGATCATGACGACGATCGCGCTGATCATCGGTCTCATCGCGGTGAATTTGCTCAAGCCCGGCGTCGGCATGAACATCGATCCCGCCAGCATCAATGCCAGCGCGATCGAGCCTTATGTCAAGCAGACCGGCGCCATCGGGTTCGTGCCGTTCCTGATGAACATCGTGCCGGCGACCTTCATCGGCGCCTTTGCGGAAGGCAACATCCTCCAGGTGCTGTTCATCTCGGTGCTGTGCGGCTTTGCGCTGGTGCAACTCGGCGAGCGCGCCGCGCCGCTGGTCCATCTGATCGACATCGCCGCCAAGATGGTGTTCGCGGTCGTCGGCTTCGTGATGTGGGCGGCGCCGATCGGCGCGTTCGGGGCGATCGCCTTTACCGTCGGCAAGTTCGGCGTGGGCTCGCTGGCTTCGCTCGGCAAGCTCCTCGGCGGCTTTTATCTGACCTGCGTGATCTTCATCATCGTAGCGCTGGGGCCGGTGGCGCGGCTCTGCGGCTTTTCGCTGCTCAAGCTGATCCGCTACATCTGGGAAGAGCTGCTGATCTGCATCGCCACGACGTCGTCGGAGACGGTGCTGCCGCGGATGCTGACCAAGCTGGAGAAGGCGGGCTGCGAGAAGAGCGTGGTCGGGCTGGTGATCCCGACCGGCTATTCCTTCAATCTCGACGGCACTTGTCTGTATCTCGCCGCCGCCTCGGTATTCCTGGCGCAGGCGACCAACACGCCGTTCGGGCTCGCCGAGCAGATCGAGCTTCTGCTGATCCTGCTCGTGACCTCCAAGGGCGCGGCGGGAATCGCGGGCGCGGCCTTCGTGGTGCTGGCGGCGACGCTGTCGGCCACAGGCTCCATTCCGGTGACGAGCGTCGCGCTGGTGCTCGGCATTCACCGCCTGATGTCGCAGGGGCTGACGCCGACCAATCTGATCGGGAACGCGGTCGCGACCATCGCGATTGCCAAATGGGAAGGCGCGCTCGATAGCGAGCGCCTGAAGCGCGTGCTCGACGGCGAGGAACAGGCAGCCGTCGTCGCCTGATGAAATTGCTGCCGGCGTGAGGCCGGCGGCCTAGGATGTTGACGAACGAAAGAGGGGAGTAGTCCCATGAAAACAGGTCTCGTGATCACCGCCCATCCCGGCGATTTCGTCTGGCGCGCCGGCGGCGCCATCGCGCTGCATGCGAAGAAGGGTTATCGCATGAAGATCGTGTGCATGTCCTTTGGCGAGCGCGGCGAGAGCCAGTTCGCCTGGAAAGAGAAGGGCGCGACGCTGGAATCGGTCAAGGCTGGCCGCAAGGACGAGGCCGAGCGGGCCGCTAAGCTGCTTGGTGCGGAGATCGAGTTCTTCGATTGCGGTGACTATCCGCTGAAGCTGACCGAGGCGCATTTCGACCGCATGGTCGACATTTACCGCGAGCTCAATCCGAGCTTCGTGCTGACGCATGCGCTGGAAGATCCTTATAATTTCGACCATCCGAACGCCGCGCACTTCGCGCAGGAGACCCGCGTCGTCGCACAGGCCATGGGTCACAAGCCCGGCGCGCAGTACAAATATTCGGCGCCCCCGGTATTCCTGTTCGAGCCGCATCAGCCGGAGCAGTGCAACTACAAGCCGGACCTCCTCCTGAAGATCGACGAGGTCTGGAAGGAGAAGTACGAGGCGTTCCAGATCCTGGCCGCGCAGAAGCATCTCTGGGGCTATTACGAGCGCGTTGCGCTCAACCGCGGCATCCAGGGTAGCCGCAACACCGGCGTGCCCATGACTTATGGCGAGGCCTATCAGCGCCTGTTCCCGACGGTTGCGGAGGAGCTGGCATGAAGCCGGTCGTCGTTCGCAACATCAAGCGTGCCGATCCCGCCGGGATGGCTGACTACGGTGTCTCGACCGTGCACGAGGCCTACGGGCGCATCGGCCTGATGAAGCCGTATCTGCGCCCGGTTTGGGCGGGGGCTTCGATTGCCGGCCCCGCCGTCACCGTGCTGGCGCAGCCCGGCGATAACTGGATGATTCATGTCGCGGTCGAGCAGTGCAGGAAGGGCGACATCCTCGTCGTCGGCTGCACCACCGACAACACCGACGGCATGTTCGGCGAGCTGCTCGCGACCTCGCTGCAGGCGCGCGGCGTGCAGGGGCTGATCATCGATGCCGGCTGCCGCGACGTCAAAGCGCTGCACGAGATGAACTTTCCGGTCTGGTCGCGCGCGGTCTCGGCCAAGGGCACGGTCAAGGCGACGCTCGGCTCGGTCAACGTCCCCGTGGTCTGTGCCGGCGTCAATGTCGATCCCGGCGACATCATCGTCGCCGATGACGACGGCGTCGTCGTGGTGCCCAAGCGCTATGCGGCCGAGGTCGCCGAGAAGGCGAAGAAACGCAACGCGGACGAGGGCGGCAAGCGCAAGCGGCTGGCCTCGGGCGAGCTCGGCCTCGACATGTACAGCATGCGCGAGGCCCTGGCGAAGGCCGGGCTCGTCTACGTCGACAATCCCGAGGACGTCTGAAGCAATCAGCGGAGTGAGCGGATGGATCGTCTGAAGCTGAAGGCCGTGCTCGGCAGTCACCCTCATGTGCAGGCGGTGAAGAGCGGCGAGCTGCGCTCTGACCGCTTCGACCTCGATTTCATCGAGTACGCGCCGACCAACACGGCGTTCAAGCCCATGGTGCGCGACCAGGCCTTTGACGTCTGCGAGATGGCGATCGTCACCTATCTGATGGCGAAGGCGCACGGCAAGCCGCTGGTGCTGCTGCCTGCGACCATGCTCGGTCGCTTCCAGCATTCCTATGCGCTGTACAATCCCGCGCGTGGACGGCTGGGGCCCTCCGATCTCGAAGGCAAGCGCGTCGGTATCCGATCCTTCACGACGACGACGGGCGCCTGGATCAGGGGCATCCTCGCCAACGATTACGGTGTCGATCTCGACAAGATCAAATGGGTGACGTTCGAGGATCCGCACGTCGCCGAATATGTCGACACCACTGAGCGCGCACCCAAGGACAAGAAGGTCCTGCAGATGCTGCTCGACGGCGAGCTTGATGCCGTCCTTGGCGAGACCTCAAACGATCCCAAGCTGAAGCCGCTGTTCCCCGATCCTGCCGCGGAAGCCGCCAAATGGTACGCCCGGCGCGGCGTCGTCCCAGTCAATCATCTCGTGGTCGTGACCGAGCAACTGGCGAAATCGCGCCCTGACGTGGTTTCTGGCGTCTATGATCTCCTCAAGCGGAATAAAGAGCAGGTCGGGCACGTGGCTACGCCCGACCTCGTTCCGTTCGGGATCGAGGCGAACCGAAAACCGTTGGAGCTGATCGTCGACTACGCATTCCAGCAGGCGCTGATTCCGCGCCGCTATGCGGTCGAGGAGCTCTTCGACGAGACGACACGAGGACTGAACTGATGTCGAATCCGCGGCGATGGCAGATCGGGTTGGTTGGCTACGGCGAGGTCGGCAGGATTTTGGCCGAGGATTTGCGCCAGCAGGACATCAAGGTCGCCGCCTATGACATCAAGCTCGGAGGCGAGCAGGGCGCTCCGCTGAAGGAGCATGCGGCGAAAATCGGCGTGACGCTTGCGGCGTCTCACGCCGAGCTGACTGCGAAATCCGATTTCATCATCTCCGCGGTCACGGCGAGTCAGGCCGTACCAGTAGCAAAAGCCTGCGCAGCCGCGATCAATCAGGGCACCTGGTTCCTCGATTTCAATTCGGCTTCGCCCGGCGCCAAGCAGCGCGCCGCCGCGCTGATCGACGGCGCCGCCGGGCGCTATGTCGAAGGTGCGGTGATGACCTCGGTGCCGCCTTATCGCATCAAGGTGCCGTTGCTGCTCGGCGGCCCCGGCGCCAGGGAACTCGAGCCGCTCCTGAATGCGATCGGTTTTGCCGCGAAGGTTGCGAGCGACAAGCTCGGCGTATCATCGGCGGTCAAGATGTGCCGCAGCATCATGATCAAGGGCCTGGAGGCCATGGTGATCGAGAGCTTCACCACCGCGCGCGCCTATGGCGTCGAGGATGCGGTGCTGGCCTCGCTTACGGAGACGTTTCCCGCGATCGACTGGGAGAAGCAGGGCGCCTATTTCTTCCAGCGCGTGATCGAGCACGGCCGCCGCCGTGCCGAGGAGGTGCGTGAGGTCGCCGAGACCGTGCGCGAGGCGGGGCTGACGCCGTGGTCGGCGCAAGGCACCGCCGAGCGGCAAGCGTGGGTGGCCGATCTCGCCGATGAAGGCCTGTTCGGAACGAAGGGCACCACGGAGTTCGCCCGCAGCGCGGATTGGCGCATCGAGGCGGATCGCATCCTGGCAAAGATCAAGCGCTGATGCAGCTCAATGCCGTGCGACCGTCGCGATAGTCCGAGATTTCGTGGCGGGCGTGCTCGATCAAGTCGATCAGGCTTTTGGCCTCGCGAACAACTTCCGTTGTGCGCTCGCTGCGGAACTCGGCGAGGATCATGCGAATGCACTTGTCGGCGGTATCGAGCGTCCAGAGCGCGCGGGCGATGTCGTCCTGCGTCTGGATCGCCGAGATGTCGAACCCCGACAGAACTTCGCCGATCCCGCTCAGTCGCTTGACAGCCGCTTCGGCGGGCGTGCTGGACCGAATGGAATGGTAATCGATGCTGCTGAATGCGCTGAACATGTCCATGCTTCCCAATTGAATGCAGATGATCAGAGCACCCGCTAGTATGATCAGGAAGGGCGGTCGTGCAAGGCGCGCGGTTACGGTCCGGGATTCTACCGGACTCGGATTGTGAGCGAGATCACGGGTAAAATGGGATGGGATTGGCCGGTAGTCAGTCGCGTTTCCCGACAATCTTACCGTTCAATGCGACAAGCCGGCCTTCCTTGTAGACGGAGCGCCCCTGCGGCACCGCGACGACGGCCTCGGGAACATGTTCCGCGTGCAGCGTGACGAAGTCGGCCTTGGCGCCGAGGCGCAGGCCGTAGCCTTCGAGGCGGAGCGCCTTGGCGCCTGCTGCGGTGACGATATCGAAAGCGACGCGCAGTTCCTCGTCGATGTTGAAGCCCGAGCGATAGCCGAGCGTCGTCGCCCGGCGCAGCATGTCGCCGTCGCCATAGGGCCACCAGGAGTCGCGGATGTTGTCGTTGCCGCTGAAGACGGTGACGCTGGCGTCGCGCAAGGCGAGGATGGGCGGGAAGGGCCGTGCGCCCGGCGCGTTGGTCATGATCGCGACGCCGGAGCGGGCGAGGATGTCGGCGATCTTCCTGAGCTGATCGATGGAGATGTCGCCGAGCCCGTAAGCATGACTGACCGCAACGTGTCCCTCCATGCCGAGCGCGCGCGTGCGCGCTGCGATCTGCTCGATTTCGAACGCGCCCAGCGTGCCCATGTCGTGCAGATGGATGTCGACATCGACGCCGTGTTTGCCGGCCACGCCGAACACGACGTCGAGATGCTTCTCGATGTCGCGATCGAAGCTCTCAGGATCGAGCCCGCCGACGAGGTCGGCACCGAGCCCGATGGCTTCGTCGAGGAGTTGCGGCGTACCGGGGCTCGCCAAAATGCCGCTCTGGGGGAAGGCGACGAGCTGGATGTCGATCAGGCCCTTGTATTCCTCGCGCACGCGCAAAATCGTCTCGAGCGATTTCAGGCCGACCGAGCCGTCGACCATGACGTGGCTGCGCATCTGTGTGGTGCCGTGGGCGATGCAGAGATCGAGCTGATTGCGTGCGCGCACATCCATCGGCGCTGACACGGCCATGTTCTGGGCCTGGAAGGCGACGCGCTCATGCACGTTGAACCCGTTGGTGCATGGCTTGTGCGGACGCCAGGCGTCGCCATAGAAGCTGGTGTCGAGATGGATGTGGCCTTCGACGAAGCCGGGAACGACGAGGGCGTTGTCGAGGTCGATGGTCTCGGCGCCGGTGGACGGTTTGTCAGCCGGTGTGATCGCGGCGATACGGCCGTCCTTGACCGCGATGTGGTGCCGCGCCCCGCCGTCGAAGCGTGCATTCAGGAAGATCGTGTCGAACGTCATCCGGTTCCTCCGTTGGTGGAGTTAGCTCCGTGGCCTGAACAGAGTGGGCCGCTGTCGCGCAAAAGTCTGCCGGCCAGCCTTGAAGCCCATCATGATGTCGGGCAGCTCCGCAATGGCAAAACGGCTTTCCTGCGTATCGAGCACGATGAGATCGGCGGGATTGCCGATCTTGATGCCGTAATCGCCGAGGTTCATCAGGCGCGCGGGCAGGTCGGTGACGAGATCGAGGCAGGTGTCGAAGTCGCTGACGGAGGCGTGCGCGACATTGGCATAGAAGTTCGCCATCCGTAGCAGCGAGGCGTCGCCAAAGGGCGTGAAGGGATTGAGCACGTTGTTGGTGGCGACCGAGCACAGCACGCCGTCGTCGGCGAGCTTGTGCGCCAGCGTCAGCCCGCGCGGTGCGTTATGGGTGGCTTCGCGGCCCATCAGATAGAGATCGGTTGCGGGCAGCACGGTGACGGCAACGCCGGCCTTCGCCAGTTGTGCAGTGGCCGCCTTCAGCCGCTCCGGCGGCAGTGCCGAGAGTTTTGTGGCATGACCGATCGCCACGCGCCCCCCGTAGTTGCGCCGCTCGGTCTGCCGGCAGACCTCGTCGAGATGCCACCAGGAGGGATCGAGATCGAAATCGAGATGGAGGTCGACATCGACGTCGAACGCCTCGGCGAGATCGAAGATGCGCTCGAGATGGGCGTTCGGGTCGGTGTCCATGTAGGGACAGCCGCCGATCACCTCGCCGCCGTCGCGCAGCGCCTGGACCAGCAGTTCCTCAGTTCCAGGGTCGTTGGTCAGGCCCTCCTGCGGAAAGACACAGAGCGACAGGTCGATCGCCCAGGCGTAGTCGCGCTTCAGCGACTTGACCGCCTCGAAGCCGCGCAGGCCGATGCGCGGGTCGATCTCGACATGGGTCCGCATCCGCGTCGTGCCGTGCACGATCGCGCGTTCGAGCACTTTTGCGCCGCGCGCGTAGACGTCCTCGACCGTAAAGTCCTTCTTCATCCCGGCAACGGCGCGGATGGCCTCCGAGACGCTGCCGTGATTGTGCCCGCAGCGGCCGAGCAGGCAGGCCTTGTCGAGGTGGATGTGGGTGTCGACGAACCCGGGCAGGGCCAGGCGCCCGCCGACGTCGACCTCGACGGCCTCGCAGGCAAGCTTTTCACAGGTGGGCTCGATCGCGGCGATGCGGCCGTCCTTCACGCCGATATCGACGGGGGCGGCGGATGATCGCAACAGCGTGTTGCGGAAGATCAGGTCGAAGGCGGTCTGCGTGGTCATGGCGTCGAATTCAGTTGTGATAGCCTAGCGGAAGGTTTTGGAATGGGCAGCTCCAGATTGTGTGCAATTATGCCACCAGATTGTCTAAAAAATGTGCATGCAGTTTAGGGCGTGAATTGTAGGATATCGATACTCCGGAGAACCCGCCATGTCTGCCCCCGCAAAAACCGAACGCCCGATGACCGACGCCGAGATCGTGGAGGCCTATCTCACGGCCTCGATGATCCCCGATCCCGATGCGGCCGCGGCCTATATGAAGCCGGGCACGGTGATCACGTTCACGGGCGGGCGCGAGTTCGATCATCCGCGCGGGCCGACCGGCTTCAATGCGAAGCGCTATCGCTGGGTCAAGAAGAAGATGGACCGGTTCGACATCTGCCCCGGCGCGGACGAGACGATCGTCTACAGCGTCGGCACGCTGTATGGCGCGTGGATGGATGGCACGCCGTTCGAGGGCAACCGTTATGTCGATCGCTTCGTCGTCAGGGGCGGGCAGATCGTGAAGATGGACGTCTGGAACGACAGCGCCGAGCGCATTCTCGTCCAGCGCGGGATTGAGGCCTAGCTCCTCCGTGCGACCTTCGCCAGCTTGACGACGCGGTCGCCCGCCACCTCGTCGGCATAGGGCGCGAGGATGTCCAGCAGATCGCGGCCGCGCTGCGGAGTGGGGGCGACCAGAGCGCGATTGGCCACGGAATCGAGGTGATGATGCATCAATTCCATCACCTTGGCCTCGTCGCCCTTGGCCAGCGCTGCAATGATGGCCCGGTGCTCGTTGATCGCGCATTCGGTCGAATGCGGCCGGCTGTAGAGCGACAGCGTCAGGCAGCAGCGATAGGCGACCTCGCTGACATAACGCACCAGGATCGGGCTGTTCGTCATATGCGCGAGCAGGATGTGGAATTCGGTGGCGAGCCGGATCGAGGCTGCGTCCGTACCGCCGCGCGCGCGGTCCTCGGCGTCGACATGGGCATTCAGCTCGGCGATCTGGGCCTTCGTCAGCTTGCCCGCGAGCTGGCGGACGACGAGCCGTTCGAGCTCGATGCGGATGTCGAAGGCATCGCGCGCCTCCTGCCAGCTCGGCGTCGCCACCACCGCGATCCGGTTGCGGCGGAGTTCGACCAGGCCTTCTGCGGCAAGCTGCCCTAAAGCGTGGCGGGCGATGGTGCGGCTGACGCCAAAGCGCTCGCCGAGCGAATCCTCGGGCAGCTTGGCGCCGGGCTCGAGCGCCTGCTCGATGATCGCGCGCCTGAGCGCGCGGCAGATCACGCCGACCTTGTCCGATGATTCAGAAGTCTTGCTGGTCTGGCGCGCCGCCATCGGCGAATCCTTGAGAGTGCGGTCGAAACCTCTCTGTAGCACAGGCTCAGCGCAATCCGGCGCTCCAATTGCATGCAGTTTGCTGTCCGGATTGCCTAATTCGAATCCGGCGACCGGGCCCGCCATCCAGCCAAGTCCCTGAATTTCCGAGCGGCGTCGGCTGGCATCCAGCTTGCATGCACTTTGGCTGTGATGCGCATGCAACCCAACGTCCAATTCGACGGCCAGTCCGTTCCTGAAGGCTCCGGCCCTGTTGCCATCGAGCTGTCCGAGGCCTCCGTGACCTTCGGGCGCGGCGACCGCGCCGTGCCCGCTTTGTCGACGACGACACTTCGGATCGCCAATGGCGAGTTTGTCGCACTGGTCGGCCCGTCCGGATGCGGCAAATCGACCATCCTGCGTCTCGTCAGCGGCCTGGTGCAGCCCACCAGCGGCGTCGTCATCGTCGGCGGCCGCGAGGTCGCGGCGCGGGCGTTGCGCGTCGGCATGGCGTTCCAGAATCCGACCATGCTGCCCTGGATGACGATCGAGCGGAACATCATGCTGCCGCTGAAGATCGTCGAGCCGTTCCGCTCGAACTTCCGCAAGCTGCGCAAGACCGAGTTTCGCGACAAGGCCAATGCGCTGCTGGAGCAGGTCGGCCTAAAGGGGTTTGGCAGCCGCTATCCCTGGCAGCTCTCCGGCGGCATGCTCCAGCGCGCCAATCTGTGCCGCGCGCTGATCCACGAGCCGCGCATGCTGCTGCTCGACGAGCCCTTCGGCGCGCTCGACCAGTTCACCCGCGAGGAGCTGTGGGCGATCCTCCAGAACCTCTGGATGACGCACAAGCCGACGGTGCTGCTCGTCACGCACGATCTGCGCGAGGCCGGTTTCCTTGCCAGCCGTATCTGTGTGATGAGCGCACGCCCCGGCCGCATTCTCGACGACAGCCGCGTCGAATTCGCGCGCCCGCGCACCGTCGCCATGACCTTCGAGCCGGACTTCGTCGCGCTGAACCAGAAGCTGCGCGCCTTCATCGAGGATGCGCGCAGCGCGGCTGAGCAGGGGACAGGCTGATGATGTTCGGAATCAATGTCAGGCAGAAGGCGTGGTCGGCGGGGCTGATCGTGCTGTTCTTCGTCGCCTGGGAGCTGTTCTGCCTGATGACGGGTATGTCAGACCTGGTGCTGCCGCGGCCGTCGCAGGTGTTCGTCACACTGTTCCAACGCTTCCCCGTGCTGTGGCCGCACATCGTGCAGACGCTTGCGACGACCATGTTCGGTTTCGTCCTTGGCGTCGCGCTCGGCGTCGCACTTGGTGCCATCATCGGTGTTTCCAAGACCGCCTATGATACCTGCTATCCGTTGCTGATTGGCTTCTCGTCGATCCCCAAGGTTGCGGTGGTGCCGATTTTCGTACTGTGGTTCGGCTCGGGCACGGTGCCGGCGGTGCTGACCGCGCTTTCGATCTGCTTCTTCCCGATCGTCGTCAACATCGCCACGGGCCTTGCGACAACTGAGCCCGAGCTCGAGGATGTGTTGAAGGCGCTCGGCGCCAGCAAACTCGACATCCTCTGGAATGTCGGGCTGCCCAGGACGATGCCGTTCTTCTTTGCCTCGCTGAAGGTCGCGATCTCCTACGCTTTCGTCGGCGCGGTGCTGTCGGAGACCGTCGCCTCCAACCGGGGCATCGGCAACGTCATGATGACCGCGTCCTCCAATTTCAACGTGCCGCTGGTGTTTGCCGGGCTGTTCGTGCTCGCCGGTCTCGGCGTCGCGCTCTACGTCGTGTTCTCGCTGATCGAGGGCCGCGTCACCGGCTGGGCCACGCGCAAGAACGACGTGATCGCCACCTGATTTTTCCAATCGTCACGCAACGAAGCTTGAGGAGGTCTCGATGTTGAGAAACGTAACTGCCGCACTGCTGGGATTGGCCCTGTCCACGAGCGCCGCAATGGCTCAGGAGACTACGATCAAGTTCACGCTGGGCTGGAAGACCCAAGGCAGCGACGCCGCGTTCTTCTACGCCAAGGACAACGGCTATTTCAAAGAGGAGGGCCTCAACGTCGTCATCGACCAGGGCGAGGGCTCCGGCGCGACTGTTACGCGCGTGATGTCGGGCGCCTATGACGCCGGCTTCGGCGACGTCAACGCCATCATCCAGAACGCCTCGACCAAGCCGCAGGAGGCGCCCGTCATGGTCTACATGATGTGGAACCAACCGCCCTTCGCGATCGTCGCCAAGAAGACCAGCGGCATCAACACCATCAAGGACTTTGAAGGCCACACACTCGGCGGCGCGCAGGGCACGCCGACGACGCGCCTGTTGCCGGTGTTCACACGCAAGAACGGTCTCGACGGCGAGAAGATCAAGATCTCCAACATGGCGCCGAACCTCCAGGAGCCAATGCTGATCAAGGGCGACATCGACGCCGCGCTGGTCTTCAACATCACCAGCTATTTCAATCTCGTGCTCAACCGCCAGGACCCGGACAAGGACTTCAAATGGTTCTCGTTCGGTGAATACGGCCTCGATCTCTATTCCAACGGCGTGATGGTCTCGAAGAAGCTGATCGCGTCGAACCCGAAGGCGGTGGCCGGCCTCGTGCGCGCCATCAACAAGGGCGCGATCGCGGTCGCCAAGGACCAGAACGCCGGCATGAAGGCCGCGTTGAACTATGACAATCTGATCGACGTCGCGGTCGAGAAGCGCCGGCTGCAATATTCCTTCGATAAGTTGATCGTCTCGCCCGAGATGAAGGAGATCGGCATCGGCGACATCAAGGACGAGCGCATGACCCGCGCCATCGGCATCGTGGTCGAGGGCTATCAGCTCGGCCGCGCGCCGACCCCGGCAGAGGTGTTCTCGCGCGAATTCCTGCCGCCGCGCGCCGAGCGGGAGTTGGTGTACACTGCCAACTGAACCCGGAGAGACGATCATGGCCACGGAGATTTCGGCAAGCAGCCTGTTCCGTGGCCCTGACCTCGTCATCAGCGATAACGTCGTGTTGCGGCACGACGGCGGCGTCATCACCGGCATCTCGGAAGGAGTGGGGCCCGCGAGTGGGCCGCGCTCCTTCGTTGTTCCGGCTTTCGTCAACGCCCATGACCACGCCCGCGCCACCGCGTCGTCCTTCGGCGCGGTCGGCATGCCCCTCGAAAGCTGGATCCTGCGGACTGCGCTCGGTACGCCGGTCGATCCTTACCTGACCGCAGCCTCCGCCTTCGCACGGTCGGCCAGGGCCGGCTGCGCGGCCATGATGGTGCACTATACTCGCCCGAGCGGAACGATGCCGTTGGTCGACGAGGCTAAGGCCGTCGCCAAGGCCGCGTCTGACGTGGGTATCCGCATCGCTTTCGCGATCGCAGTGCGCGACCAGAACCCGATCGTCTATGGCGACGCCGAACCGGTGCTTTCGGGTCTGTCCAGCGAAGACCGCAAGACCATCGAAGACCTCTTCGTCCGCACGCCGATGTCGCCGAAGGCGTATGTCGAGCTGACTGACGCGATTGCCGCGGCCATCGCCGGTCCGATGGTCGACGTGCAACTCGGGCCCGCCGGCGTGCAATGGTGCTCGAAGCCGCTGCTGGAAGCGGTGGCGGAAAACTCGGCGCGAACCGGTCGCCGCATCCACATGCATCTGTTGGAAACCGTGCATCAGCGCGCCTGGGCCGATCAGAATTTCCCGGACATGGTGCGGTGGCTGCGCGACATCGGCTTCCTCTCGGAGCGGCTGACGCTGGCGCACTGCATCCACGCAAGGCCGGACGAACTGGAGATGATAGCGGCCTCGGGCACGCGGATCGTCACCAATTTCAGCTCGAACATTCATCTGCGTTCGGGGCTCGCCCCGATTGCCGCCGCGTATGAATGCGGCTGCGCCATCGCGGTTGGCGTCGATGGTCTCGCGCTCGACGAGGACGACGACATCCTGCGCGAGATGCGGCTGGTGCAGATGGTCCATGGCGGGCTTGGTTTCAGGGCGACATGGACGCCGGTCGAGCTGTTCGGGCTTGCCATCCGCAACGGCCGCCGTGCCACCGGCGCGCCCGGGACTGGCGAGCTTGTGCGCGGCAATCCCGCCGACTTCGTCGTGATCGATCTCGACCGTCTCGATCGCGACCGGATCATGCCGGTGGACCCCATGGCCCTGCTGTTCGCGCGCGGCAATGCATCCCTGGTGAAGGAGGTCGTCGTTGCCGGCAAGTCGATCGTGCGGGATGGGGTTTGTGCCGGTGTCGATCTCGCGGCCATCGAACAGGAGCTGCGGGGCATGTACCGCGCCAATGTCGGCAAGCTCGAAGGCTTCCAGCGGATGTGGCCGCCGCTGTCGGAACGGCTGGGCAGCTGGTTCGAGCAGCAGCTCACCTGCGAATAGGATGGGGGACGACGCCCCCCTGGGTCCGGCCGATATAAAACCGCGATAGCTGATAGGCGGAACCTCGTCTGGCGATTGGTCCGGCTCTGGGTTATCACACGCGCGGCTGCGCGCTGGCGCGGTCCATGACCCCCTTGAGGAGCAGCCGATGCGTCTTCCCACCGTTATCCTGGCCCTGACCTGCCTTGCCGGCACAGCTTCAGCCGAAGACCTGTCGGGCACGCTCCAGAAGGTCAAGGAGACCAAGAAGATCACGCTGGGCTATCAGGAGGCTTCGGTCCCGTTCAGCTATCTCGACGGCAACCAGAAGCCGGTCGGCTTTGCCATGGACATCTGCCTCAAGATCGTCGATGCCGTGAAGAAGCAGCTCGCTATGCCCGACGTCGCCGTCGACTATCTCGCCGTGACTTCGTCGAACCGAATTCCGCTGATGGTCAACGGCACGCTCGATCTGCACTGCTCGGCGACCACGAACAATGCCGACCGCCAGAAGCAGGTCGCTTTCACCAACACGCACTTCCTGAGCGCGACGCGCTTCGCCGCGAAGAAGGCTTCGAAGATCAACACCATCGATGATCTCAAGGGCAAGGCGGTGACGGCCGTGGCTGGCTCGGTCAACCTGAACCAGCTCGCCAAGGTCAATACCGAGCGCAATCTCGGCATCAGGATCATGCCGGCCGTGGATCAGGCAGAAGCGTTCCTGCTGCTCGAAACAGACCGCGCCCAGGCCTACGCGCTCGACGACGTCCAACTCGCGGTCGCCATCGCGCGCTCCAAGGAGCCGGCCCTGTTCATGATCAGCGAGGAGACCTTTGCCAAGGCCGAGCCTTTCGGGATCATGCTGCGGCGGGAGGACGCGCCGTTCAAGGCGCTGGCCGATCGCGCCACCGCCGAGCTCTATGCGAGCCCCGAGATCGAGGTGCTCTATCGGAAATGGCTGGAATCGCCGACGCCGCCGAACGGGATCAACTACAACGTCCCGATATCTCCGGCCCTGCGCAACGCCTTCAAGAACCCGAGCTCAAGCGCCGATCCGGACGTGTATCTGATGAAGTGAGGCGAGGGCGCTAGCGCGTCCGCGGCGTGTCCAGCAGTTGCCCCGCCAGCGCCGCACCGATCGCCGCGATCGCAGCCATTGCGAGCGCCCACGGGACGAACAGCCGATGACCGATTAGCGCGCCGCTCAGCAAGGGCGCGCTGATATTCGCGCCCGACATCAGCGACTGGTTGAGGCCCATGATCATGCCCTGGCGGTTGATCGCGGTGCTCCGCGACAATTCCGCCGTCAGCGTGCTGCGCGCGAACATGGTGCCGACGATGATCAGTGTCAGGTTGATTGCGAGCAGGC
Organism: Bradyrhizobium sp. CCGB20; assembly: GCF_024199855.1. NCBI lineage: Bacteria > Pseudomonadati > Pseudomonadota > Alphaproteobacteria > Hyphomicrobiales > Nitrobacteraceae > Bradyrhizobium > Bradyrhizobium sp. CCGB20. Next base: position 4,061,013 of record NZ_JANADN010000001.1, read on the forward strand.
CGACATTGTCGCGCGCCGCAAGACCTGCAAATCCGATGCCCATGCAGGCGAATGCCGCTATCACGATGCTGCGGTCAGAGACGATCAGGCTCACGCGCGTGATGAGAAGCCCTTGGACCACCATGCTGAGGAATCCGGCATAGGCGAACATCCAGCCGAGCTCGCGTGCGCCGAAGGGATGTCCGTCCCAGGAGAACCGCGCCGATAGGAACAGGCCGATCTGCGACAGGAACATCGAGTTGACGAAGAAGAATACGATGAGCAGGCCGAGCAGCCGCCAGGCGTAGCGTAGGCCGAGCAGGCTGCGCATCCGCGTCGGCTCGGGCGTGAGGTGCTGGTGGAGCGGCTCGGACGCCGGGTGATCCGGCGGGAGCAGGGCGATCGTCGCGACGATGCTGATCAGCGAGAGCGCTGCTGCGGCCCAGACCGGCGCGGTCTGGCCGTAATGCACCAGAAAGCTCGACAGTGCCGGGCCGAGCAGAAGTCCGGTCCCGATCGCGCCGCTGGTCATGCCGAGCGCCTGCTTCCGGGTCGCTGGCGCACTGTGCTCCGCGGCGTAGGCGTGTGCGACCGAGATGTTGCCTGACGTCAGGCCGTCGATGATACGCGCCAGGAACACCAGCGTCAGATTGCCGGCCAGCGCGAGCAGCACGAACCCGATCAGCGTTCCGATCTGGCTGACCACCAGAACCTTCCTCCGCCCGTAGCGATCCGAGAGCATGCCGACCGCGGGGCCGGCAACAAGCTGGCAGGCGGCATAGACCGAGATCAGCGCGCCGAGCAGGAAGGGCGTTGCGCCGAGCCGCTGCGAATAGAACGGCAGCAGCGGCAGAATGATGCCCATGCCGGTGGCATCCACGGCCACGACGACGAAGGTCGGAAGCAGCGTGAGCGCGCTCTCGCCCGCCATCGCCTCCCGTGCCCCGGTCGCGGAACCCGATGCCATCTGCGTGGTCCTCGTTCGCTTTTGCGTGATCGATCCGAATATACGAGGCTATATAGTTGCAGGCTAATAGTTTGCGTCCTATCTAATTTGCATGGCTCCCTCGCAGGCTCATATCCAAGCCGAGATCGGCCGGCTCATCGCGCGCCTGGCCCGCGTCTGGCGCCGCGAGTCCGATCAGGCGCTCTCCGATCACGGGCTGTCCTATGCGACCGCGATCCCGCTGCTGGTGCTGTCGCGGCAGGGCGAGAACGTGCGGCAGGGCGTGCTCGCCGACGAGCTCGGCATCGAGGGGCCGTCGCTGGTCCGCCTGATCGATCTGCTCCAGGCCGAGGGGCTGGTTGAACGCCGCGAGGATCCGAGCGACCGCCGTGCCAAAACGCTACATCTGACGAAAGCGGGCGAGGCCAAGGTCGAGGAGACCAACCGGATCTTGCGGCGCGTTCGGGCAAGCCTGCTGAGGGATATCGGGCCCGAGGAACTTGCGATAACCTTCGAGACTCTTCAGCGCATCGAGCAGCGCGCCAGTCGCCTGCAGGACACCAAGACCGGTCCAGAGACGAAATAGCATGCGTGCGCAAGAGCCGTTCCTGGTCCGCCACGCGGACCTCATTTTTGCTTTGAAGACGTTTGCCGCGTCGATCCTGGCGCTCGTCATCGCGCTCGCCATGGACTTGCCGCGGCCCTATTGGGCGATGGCGACGGTCTACATCACTTCGCAGCCGCTGGCGGGCGCGACCAGCTCGAAGGCGTTCTTCCGCGTGATGGGTACGCTGGCCGGCGCCATCATGACGGTGGCGCTGGTTCCGAACCTGATCAATGCACCCGAGCTCCTGTGCCTTGCCATCGCGCTCTGGGTTGGGCTGTGCCTTTATCTGTCGCTGCTGGATGGCACGCCGCGCAGCTACGTCTTCATGCTGGCGGGATACACGGTCGCGCTGATCGGCTTTCCGTCGGTCTCCGAGCCCGGTGCCATCTTCGATACCGCCGTTGCGCGGGTGGAGGAGATTTCCCTCGGCATCATCTGCGCGAGCCTCGTCTCCACCATCGTCTTTCCTCGCAGCGTCGCGCCGGCTGTCGCCAACCGCGTCGACGCCTGGCTGTCGGATGCGCAGCGCCTGAGCGAGGCGGTGCTGCTTCGTCAGGGAACGAGCGAAACGCGCCGCGGCAGGCGACTGAAGCTTGCGACCGACATCGTCGAGATCGACACGCTTTCCACCCATCTTGCGTATGACCGGCTGACCGATCGCAATGCGGTGACTGGCCTCGCCGAGATCCGGCTGCGCATGCTGATGCTTCTGCCGGTGATCGCCTCGCTGGAGGATCGGCTGGCCGCGCTGGGGGAGGAGGCGCTGCGCCGGCAGCCCGAGCTGAAGCGGCTGCTGGAGGATCTGGCGCAGTGGATTGCCCGCGACGTCGGCGCGCGGCTGCCGGCAAAGCGGATCCGCGCCGAGATCGCAGAGCGTCAGGCGGTGCTCGACGACAGCACGTCATGGGAGCGGATCATCACCACGAGCCTGCTGCTGCGGCTGCGCGAGCTGGTCGACCTCTCGCGAGACTGCCGCGCGCTGAGCGAGGCCATCGCCGGGAGCCACGATGTTTCAACGCTCGATCTGGCCTTCCATTCGGAGGCCGGTGCCGCGCCGGTGCGCCATCGCGACCGCGGCCTTGCCTTGTGGTCGGCGGCCGGCGCGGCCACGGCGATCCTGATCTGCTGCGCATTCTGGATCGGGACCGGCTGGCCGGACGGCGCGTCGGCACCGATGATGGCGGCGGTCGCGTGTTCCTTCTTTGCCGCACAGGATGAGCCCGCGCGTTTTATCCGCAGTTTCGGCCTGTGGTCGCTGGTCGCCATCGTGGTCGTGGCGATCTACCTGTTCGCGCTGGTGCCTGCGATCTCCCATCTCGAGGTGCTGGTTCTCGCGCTGGCGCCGACCTTCCTGCTCTACGGCTTCCTGATCGCGCGACCGGCAACGGCTGGCACCGGCATGGCGCTCGCGGCCAACACCGCAACGCTGCTGGCGCTGCAGTCGACCTACAGCGCGGATTTCGCATCCTACGCCAACTCCGCGGTCGCGTTCTTTGTCGGCGTCGCCATCGCCGAGCTCGTGACCCGGATCGCGCGCGGCGTGGGCGCCGAGTGGATCGCCAATCGCCTGGTGCTGTCGAGCTGGAAGACGCTCGCGGTCGCTGCCGAACGCCGCGGCAAGCGCGATCGGGCGGAATTTGCGGGCCTCATGCTGCACCGGCTCGGTCTTCTGGTGCAGCGGATCGCCTTTCTGTCCGAAAGCGATCGCCGCGACACGGACAGCCTTGTCCAGCTGCGCATCGGCCTGAACATCATCGATCTGCGACGCGCCCGCTATGGCCTGGCGGCATCGACCATTGCCGTCATCGACGACATGCTCGACCAGCTGGCCATCGCCTGCCGCAAATATACGGGCGATGGAATGCCGTTCGAGCTTCTGGCAAGCGTCGATCAGGCGCTGGCCCGGGCGGTGAAGGATCCCAACGACAAAGCGCGCGAGGATGCCCTGATCGGCCTCGTCGGCATAAGGCGCGGCCTGTTTCCGGACGCGCCGGCCTATCGACCGCGTGCAGGCGAGAGTGTTGCGGCATGAGATACCAGATCGACATCTACGGCGTGCTCGTGCCGGCGCTGCTGCTGTGGATCATCGTCGCTTACGCCCTGAGCGCGCTTCTGCGCCGGCTCATGCAACGCTTCGACCTCTATCGTCTGGTCTGGCACCGCGCGCTGTTCGATTTCGCGATTTTCGTCTGTCTTCTCGGCGGCGTCGTCTACCTCTCGGAGTTTCTGCCATGAAAGGGAATGTCGCCTGGCTTGGCCGCATTGCGCTGACCGTCCTCGCCGTTGTTGCCGCGCTCGCGGTCGGCCGCGAACTTTGGGTCTACTACATGGAGCAGCCCTGGACCCGCGATGGCCGGGTCCGCGCCGACGTGGTGCAGGTCGCGCCCGATGTGTCGGGCTTCGTGACCGAGGTGCTGGTCAAGGACAACCAGAAGGTCCACCGCGGCGACGTGCTGTTCAAGATCGACCGCGAACGTTTCGCGCTGGCGCTGCGGCAGGCCGATGCGTCGGTGGCCGGTCATCAGGCCACCCTCGATCAGGCCAATGCCGATTTGAAGCGCTACAGCGCGCTGACGACGGACGCGGTATCGCAGCAGAAGCAGGAGCAGGTTCTGGCGACCCAGCTTCAGGCCAAGGCGGCGTTCGATCAGGCCGTCGCCGACCGCGCGGTCGCCCAGCTCAACCTCGATCGCAGCGAGGTCCACGCTTCCGTGAACGGCGTCATCACCAACATGGATCTGCGTCCCGGCGCCTACGTCACGGCCGGCAAAGGCGTCATGGCGCTCGTCGACGCCGACACGCTGCACGTGGAGGGCTATTTCGAAGAGACGAAGCTCGCGCGCATTCGCATCGGCGACAAGGTGCAGGTTCGTCTGATGGGCGAGAAGGTCACGCTGTCAGGCCATGTCGAGAGCATCGCCGCCGGTATCGAGGACCGCGACCGTGCCGACGGCGCCAGCCTGCTTGCCAACGTCAACCCGACCTTCAGCTGGGTGCGTCTCGCCCAGCGCGTGCCCGTGCGCATTGCGCTGGACCCTGTGCCTGAGGGCATGTCGCTCGTTGCGGGACGTTCGGCGACGGTGGAGGTATTGGACTAACGCAGCGAGCAGATGGATCGCACTTGGTCTGGGGAAAACCGGCAACGAGCGTTTCAATGCCAAATCGTAGAGCTAATCCTGACTCGCGTGTGTGAGTCGGGGAGCTGTATGGGCGTTTGGTTTTTAGTCCTAGCGGTCTGCGTCGTCGGCGCGTTGCTCCTTTTGGCATTCTGCCGATAGGGCCGACAGCGGATGCACTTGTTGCCGCGAAGCATCAGCGAGACGCTGAATAGCGGTTCCAGACCGATGGTTTTTGACTGTGCATGGATGAGCGCGTTCACTTCCGGGATCGGAGGCGGACGTGAGTTGGTTGCTCGTATTTCTCATTGCCGCGAGCGCAGTCGTTCTGATCGCTCATGCGATTGATGCGATGCGCTCCTGATAATCCCTGTGCCACGTTTTCGTCGGTAGCCCTGTACGCGACGAGAATGTTCCAGCGCGGACGAGTGTCAATTTGAGGAACGTGGCCTGTAGGCCAAGGTTGTCACAGCAGGAGGAATACGATCATGCTTGCTTTCTATCTGCCGATCATCATTTTCGGAGCGATACTCGAAGCAATTTCGAAGCAGAGTGCGTCTGCGTCCATCGAGGAGACGCCGAGCTTCGATTAGACTCCGATTCGCATGCGAAGGCTCCAGTCTGACGAGCCCACGGCTCGTTAGGCATTCGAGTACTTCTTCAGCTCGAACCGCGCGATCTGGTTCCTGTGGACCTCGTCCGGTCCGTCGGCGAGACGCAGCAGGCGCGCGGTCGCGTAGGCCTGGGTCAAGCCGAAATCGTTCGACGTGCCGCCGCCGCCATGGGCCTGGATGGCCCAGTCGATGATCTGGCAGGCCATGTTGGGCACGGCGACCTTGATCATCGCGATCTCGGCTTTCGCCACCTTGTTGCCGACCGTGTCCATCGCGTAGGCGGCGTTGAGCGTCAGCAGCCGGGCCTGCTCGATCATGATGCGGGCTTCCGCGATGCGCTCCTGCGTCACTGTCTGCTCCGAGACCGGCTTGCCGAAGGCGACGCGGCTGCGGACGCGGCGGCACATCTTTTCTAGCGTGCGTTCGGATAGACCGATCAGCCGCATGCAATGATGGATGCGGCCGGGGCCAAGGCGACCCTGCGCGATCTCGAAGCCGCGGCCTTCGCCGAGCAGCATGTTCTCCTTCGGCACTCGCACGTTGGTGAAGATCACCTCGGAGGCCCGATCGGGTACGCCGTAGAAGCCGAACACGGGCAGGGGGCGTTTGACCTCGATGCCGGGCGTGTCCATCGGCACCAGGATCATCGACTGCTGCTTGTGGCGGTCCGCATTGTCGGGATCGGTCTTGCCCATGAAGATGCAGATCTTGCAGCGCGGGTCAGTCGCATTGGTCGTGTACCATTTACGTCCGTTGATGACGTAATGGTCGCCGTCGCGCACGATCGAGCTTTCGATGTTGGTCGCGTCGGACGAGGCCACCGCCGGCTCGGTCATGGCGAAGCAGGAGCGGATCTCACCGGCGAGGAGCGGCTTCAGCCAGCGCTCCTTGTCCTTCTCCGTGCCGTAGCGCTCCAGCACCTCCATGTTGCCGGTGTCGGGCGCCGAGCAGTTGAACACTTCGGGCGCCAGATGCGAGCGCCCCATCACCTCGCAGAGCGGGGCGTATTCGAGATTGGTGAGACCGGCGCCGTGGGCGGACTCCGGCAGGAACAGATTCCAGAGGCCTTCGGCGCGCGCCAGCGGCTTCAGCTCCTCCACGACGGGATAGACCTTCCACGGCCCGAGCTCTTCCGCCTCGCGATAGAAGCGCTCCTCGTTCGGATAGATGTGCCGGTCCATGAAACTCTCGAGCTTGCGCTTGAGCTCGACGACCTTGGGCGACATTGGGTACAGCATCTCTCTGGTCTCCTTGATCGATCGGCCGTGGACTACCCTATTTCGAGATAGTCCGGTCCCGGCAGCTTGGGGAACGGCGCCGTCGGCAGCGTCTGGTACCAGAACGCGACCGAGGCGATGTCGTCCTGCAGCGGAAGATATTTTGCTTCCTTGACGCCCGGCAGCCAGCCGAGCGCCTGGATCGTCACGCGCAGGTCGGAGCGGAAGCGCACGGGATCGGGGATGTGCCAGCGGTACATGCCGAATCGCTGCTGCGATTTGTAGACGCCGTCGGGGCGGATCACCTGCGGCAGGCCCGCATAGGGCGTTGTGAACTCGACGTAGCGGGATTGACCCTGGCCCGCATGCGCGACATGGGGATCGAAATTATAGGCGCCGCAAAAATAATCCTCGGTGCCGGTACCGCAGATGGTCGGGAACGCGCCGTCGCCGTCGATGAAGAACTTGATCTCGCCTTCGCCCCACCAGCCGTTGTTGTTCACGCCCCAGGCCATGTAGGTGCCGACATAATGGCCGCTGCCGCTGACGCCGTCGAGGATGGTGTAGACGTCCTTATAGGGTAGCGGATTGGTGCGCCGGAACTGCGCGTGAAAGTACGCGCATTCTTCCGGAACGTCGGTCAATGTGTAGTTGATCTGGTAGTAGGCGGTGAGCTGCTCCTCGCTTCGGTTCTCCAGAGTGAAGCGCGCGCGCTTGCGGAACGGCATTTCCCAGTAGCAGTTGAAGGCGCGGCCGGGATTGACGCAGACCGCGAGCGAGGACACCTGCGCGAACTCCTCCCATCCGCAGGCGAAGAAATCACCGGCCGGACATTCCACGCTTGGCAGCTCCTGGTCGTCCCAATAGACGCGCAGGATCGAATGGCGCAGCCGCCCGCGCGCCAGGGTCATCCAGATTTGCTGGATCGCGCCCTGGCCCTCGATGTCGGCGAGCGTGAAGGTCGCGCCCGGTTCGATGACGACGTAAGGAGAGACTTTCCAGCCCTGGCCGAGATCGCGGGCCTGGCGCGCGGCGGCACCGTCGACCGACATGCCGCCCTTGCCCTTTTCGCCGGTAAAATTCTCGGGGCTGATCGAGCGCGTCTGCGCGTTCGACAGGCGCGACAGATTGCCGAGATGCAGGCCCAATCCGGAAAACGCCATGGTGTCCTCGATAAGGGATTAGCGACGTTCCGATATATCGCCCGCGAATCTACCAAAAGATGAAGACCGCGCACGGAATTGTCCGCACGCGATCAGGTGTCGTCATGCGACGCGGTACTCCCTGAACTTCTCGCGCAATGCGGATTTGAGCACCTTGCCGGTGCCGGTCATGGGGAATTCATCCAGAAATTCGACGGCATCCGGCAGCCACCAGCTCGCGATCCTGGGACGCATGTGGTCGAGCAGCGTCTTGCCGTCGACGGTCGCGCCCTTCTTGCGGACGACGAGGAGCAGGGGGCGCTCCTGCCATTTCTCGTGGTTGATCGCGACCACGGCGGCTTGAAGCACATCGGGGTGCGACAGGGCGACGTCCTCGAGCTGAATCGAGGAGATCCACTCGCCGCCGGACTTGATCACGTCCTTGGAACGGTCGGTGAGCGTGACGTGGCCTTGTGCGTCGATCACCGCCATGTCGCCGGTGATCAGCCAGCCGTCGCGGTCGAGGCCTTCATCTAACTTCATGTAGCCGGAGGCGACCCACGGACCGCGGGCGCGCAGATGTCCGACGGCCTTGCCGTCGCGCGGCAGCTCGTTGCCGCCGTCGTCGACGATGCGCAAGGCGGTGCCGAAGCAGGCCCGGCCCGACACCTGGCGCCGGTCGAACTTCTCCTTGTCGCCGAGATGCTCGGAGCCCGGCCGCAAGCTTGGCATCGAGCAGCCCAAGGCCTCGGTCATGCCCCAGGCCTGGATGTAGTCGATGTCATAGTCGCGCTTGAGCTTCTCGACCATGGCGCGCGGCGGCGCCGATCCGGACGACAACGTCGCGCGCAACGTCGAGAATTTGTTGCCGGTGCGGCCGAGCCAGTCGAGCAGGATCAGCCAGAAGCTCGGTACGCCCGCCGACAGCGTGACCTTCTCGCCTTCAAGCAGCTCGTAGAGCTTGTCGGGCTCGTAGTTGCGGCCGGGCAGCACCAGCTTCGACCCTGTGTAAGGCGCGGTGAACGGCATGTTCCAGCCGTTGCCGTGGAACAGCGGCGCCATCGGCATCATCACCTCGCGCACGCCTTCGACATGTCCCGGCAGGAAATCGAAATTGCAGCAGGTCATGGTCTGCAGGATCGCGGCGCGGTGCGAGTAGATCACGCCCTTCGGATTGCCCGTCGTGCCCGACGTATAGCAGATGGTGGACGCGGATTTCTCGTCGAACTCGGGCCAGGCGAAGCCGGCGTCGTTTTCGCGTCCCAGCAGCTCCTCGTAGCAATGGACGTTCGCAAGCTTCGTCTCCGGCATCCGCTCGCGCGAGGACATCACGACGAAGGCCTCGATCGTCTTCAGCTGCGGCGCGATCGCCTCGACGAGCGGCAGCGTGGCGCGGTCGATGAACAGCAGCCGGTCTTCGGCGTGGTTGATGATGTAGACGAGCTGCTCGGGAAACAGCCTGGGATTGATGGTGTGCAGCACATAGCCCATGCCCGGCGCGGCGTAGAACATCTCGAAATGACGGTGCGTATTCCAGGCCAGCGTGCCGACGCGGTCACCACGCTTCATGCCGAGCCGTTTCAGGGCCAGCGCCATGCGCTTGATGCGCGGATGGGCATCCGCATAGGTGTAGCGATGGATGTCGCCCTCGATCTCGCGCGCGACGATCTCGGCTTCGCCGTGATAGTCGGCGGCATACTGGATCAGGCCGCTGATCAGAAGCGGCATGTCCATCATCAATCCCTGCATGGTCTCCTCCAGACCGCCGCGTCGTTGCGCGGCATACGCTTGTGATTTACGCGTGAGGTTAGCGGAACGTCACGCGGCATTCACGCAAAAAGCATTGGACGTGATTGCATGCGTCACTTTTTCGGGGCTAACTAACCTGAGCTGCCGGCGAAGCAGCGTTCGCCGTGGAGGAAGTGGATGTCAGCGGAAAGACACAAGACCGGTGCAACCGGCGAATCTAGGGTCGACATTGAGGCACTCCGTGCGCGCTATCGCGACGAGCGCGACCGCCGCCTGCGCACCGAGGGCAAGGCGCAATATGTCGAAGTCACAGGCGATTTCGGCCGCTACCTCGACGATCCCTGGGCCGATCCCGGATTTGCACGCGCACCTCTGAGCGAACAGACCGAAGTGCTCATCGTCGGCGGCGGCTTCGGCGGCCTCTTGTGCGGCGCTCGCCTGCGCGAAGCCGGCATCGATGATTTCCGGATCGTGGAAAAGGCCGCCGATTTCGGCGGCACCTGGTACTGGAATCGATACCCCGGTGCCGCCTGCGACACCGAGAGCTACATCTACCTGCCGCTGCTGGAAGAGACCGGCTACATGCCGGTGCGCAAATATGCGCGGGCGCCCGAAATCTACGAACACTCCCGCCGCATCGGCCGGCACTTCAGCCTGTATGAGCGGGCGCTGTTTCAGACCGTGATCTCGCGGGTGGAATGGCAGGAAGACGAGGCACGCTGGCTGGTGGAGACTGATCGCGGCGATCGCATCGACGCGCGCTTCGTCATCCTGGCCGGCGGCCCGCTGAGCCGTCCGAAGCTGCCGGGCATTCCCGGCATTGAAACCTTCAAGGGCCATAGCTTCCACACCAGCCGCTGGGACTATGACTACACCGGCGGGACATCTGAAGGCGGGCTCGCCGGTCTTTCAGACAAGCGCGTCGGCATCATCGGTACCGGTGCGACTGCCGTGCAATGCGTGCCGCATCTCGGCCGCTCGGCGAAGGAGCTCTACGTCTTCCAGCGCACGCCATCGGCGATCGGCGTGCGCGACGACCGTCCGACGGACGCAACCTGGGCGCAGAGCCTCAAGCCCGGCTGGCAGCGCGAGCGCATGGACAATTTCACCGCGGTGATCTCGGGTGAGCCGTTCGAACAGGATCTGGTGCAGGATGGCTGGACCGGCCTGCTCGGGGAGATCCTGCTCGCGCCGCGCCGCCAGCCGCAGCCGGTGACCTCGATGGAGGAGGCGCTGAAGGTCATCGAGCAGGCCGACTACCGCAAGATGGAAGAGATCCGCGCGCGCGTCGATACGGTCGTGAAGGACGAAGCAGCCGCGGCAGCGCTCAAACCCTGGTACAAGGCGTTCTGCAAGCGGCCGTGCTTCCACGACGAATATCTCGACACCTTCAATCGTCCCAACGTGCATCTCGTCGACACCAGGGGGCAGGGCGTCGAGCGCATCACCGAGAACGCCGTCGTAGTCGACGGCAAGGCCTACGAGCTCGACTGCCTGATCCATGCCAGCGGCTTCGAGGTCGGCACCGATTACGCGCGCCGCATGGGTTTCGAGGTTTACGGTCGCGACGGCATGAGCCTGTCCGAGCGATGGCGCGACGGCGTCAAGACGTTGCACGGCTTCTACAGCCGCGGCTTCCCGAATTGCTTCCTGATCGTCACGGTGCAGGCCGGCCAGAGCGCCAATTTTCCGCACATCATCGACGAGCAGTCGCAGCACATCGCCTATGTGATCGCCGAGGCGCGCAGGCGCAAAGCGCGAACCCTGGAGCCGACGCTCGCCGCCGAGAACGCCTGGGTCGACGAAGTCGTCAAGGCCGCGCTCGGCCGCCAAACCTATCTCGCCGAATGCACGCCGGGCTACTACAACAACGAGGGCGTGTTCGATCCGATCGCGGCGCGAAACAGCCAGTACTGGCGCGGGCCGGTGGCGTTCCTCCGGCTGCTCGCCAGGTGGCGCAAGGAAGGCAATCTGGACGGGCTGGAATTGACTTCCGGCGGGCCGGCTTGACCGGCATGATCCCGGCTCCGACGGGCGCGACGCGGCTCTGCGTCATCATCGGCGATCCCATCGCGCAGGTGCGTTCGCCGGCTGGCGTAACAGCCGCCTTCGCCGCGCGCGGCCATGACGGCATTCTCGTGCCGGCCCAGGTTTCGGCTGCAGACCTTGCTGATTTTCTCTCTGTGGCGACACGGCTGAAGAATCTCGACGGTATCGTCGTGACCATTCCGCACAAATTTGCCTGCTACCAGGCCTGCGCAAGCGCGACGGAGCGCGCGCATTTCCTGGGCACCGTGAACCTGATGCGCCGCCGCGCCGACGGCGCATGGCATGGCGATATGGTCGATGGCCTCGGTTTCGTCGGTGCGGCGCGGGCGAGGGGGATCGATCCCCGGGGCATGCGGGCACTGCTCGTCGGCGCCGGCGGCGCGGGATCGGCGATCGCACTTGCGCTGGTCGAGGCCGGCGTGAGCGATCTCGCAGTTCACGACAGCGCGACTGGGCGCCGCGACGGGCTGATCGGCCGGCTCAACGGGCTCGGCAAGGCGCCCGTGCGGATCGGCTCGGAGGACCCGGCCGGCTTCGATTTTGTTGCCAATGCGACCCCCGCGGGGATGAAGCATGGCGACCCGCTGCCGGTCGATGTCGCGCGGCTTGCGCCGTCGGCCTATTGCGGCTGTGTCATCACAAAGCCCGAGATCTCGCCCTTTATCGCGGCGGCCAGAAAGGCCGGCTGCGTGACGGGCACCGGCACGGACATGTACGAGCAGCACCAGGGCATCATGGTGGACTTCCTGCTTGGCCGCGACGGCTAAGAATAGGCGCCTTGCCCCGTGTCAAGGCGTCCATTGCGACGGGTGGGGCTTGAGCGATCGGGGCCGACGTAGGATCATGCGCCCGCGCGAGCCGGTCGCGCACCTTTAAGCGAGAGGACCAAGGAATGACCAAGGGCAGGACCGTTGCGACGGCCATGATTGGCGCTGCCGCGCTGCTTCTCTCGCTGGCGCCCATGTCGCTGATATCCATGGCCGAGGCTGCGCAATGCGGCAGCTCGCCGGCGGGTTTTGAGGCCTGGAAGCGCGAGTTCAGCGCGGAGGCGCAGGGCAAGGGCGTCGGCCAGACCGCGCTCTCGGCGCTGATGCAGACCAATTACGCCAGTGCCACGATCGCAGCCGACCGCGGGCAGCGCAGTTTTTCGCTGACGCTCGACCAGTTCCTCGCCAAGCGCGGCGCCACCACCATCGTCGCCAAGGGGCGGCAGCTCAAGCAGTCGCAGGCCGCCTTGTTCGCCTCGATCCAGCAGCGCTACGGCGTCCCGCCCGGGCCGCTGATCGCGATCTGGGGCATGGAGACCGGATTTGGCAGCCAGCGTGGCAACCAGAACATGCTGTCGTCGATCGCGACCCTTGCCTATGACTGCCGCCGTCCCGAATTCTTCACCGACCAGCTCTATGCCGCCCTCAAGCTGATCGACCGCGGCACGCTGTCGGGGGCGACCCGCGGCTCCATGCATGGCGAGGTCGGCCAGACCCAATTCATGCCCAAGAACATCCTGGCCTATGGTACCGGCAATCTGGAGGTTGCCGCCAATGCGCTGAACTCGACGGCGAATTTCCTGAAAGCGCATGGCTGGCGCGCAGGAGCCGGTTACCAGCCGGGCGAGCCGAATTTTGCCGCGATCGAGGCCTGGAATGCCGCCGGCGTCTATCAGAAGGCAATCGCCCTGATGGGACGGCAGATCGACGAGGGCGGTGGGGCGGCGGCCTCGCGTTAATCGGTTCAGCAAGGCGTGATGCGGCAGCACGAGAAAGTTGTTGCCATCAGGAACTGAGGGCACGAGGTTTGCTTTGATCAGGTTCGGGGCTGGGCATGAGGAGACTCAAGATGGCAACCCAGATCGTGATGGACCAGACTGGCGATACGCGCCACGAGTTTGATCCTGGCAATGCCGAAGCGCTGGCGCGAGCCGAACAGCGCTTTCGTGAGCTGACCGGAGCCGGCTTCACCGCCGCCTATCGAACCGGCCCCGGTGAAGTCACCCGTATCAAGTCATTCGATCCGACCGCGCAGGAAACACTGTTCTATCCCCGCCTGGTCGGCGGTTGATCTGAGCTGCTCATGATTGCGGCAGTTTGGCTCCGTGCGCCGGCGCGTGCGCGTCTGCATGCGCTGCGCGAACTCTATCGGCGCTTCTTCGGCGAGAACACGCCGGATGCCCGCGGCCGCCGGCTTTTGGCCGACTGGCTGTCGCCGGCGCAGCGCGCGCAATTCGAGCAGCATCGGTATTTCGATGTCATCGGCTGCGATACCGGCAAGACGTATCGCATCCACTACGGCACGGCCGCCAATGTTCATGAAATCGACGACGAAGGACATGCGATGATGGGATGGTGCTTCGTCCCGTCAGGCTTTCTCGTGCCCGGCGACGTGATGCTGGCGCAGAAGATCGCACTCGAGACCGACGAGAACGCAGCAATCGCGCTCGCCAACCGGTTTCCGCCGGCAACGCATTCGGAGCACTTCTACCGGCGCCCGTTCTAGGGCCGGAGCATACGGGCACGCCTTGGTTCACCTCTCCCTTCGGGGAGGTGAAGCGAGCGCCCGCGAAGACTTCCGATCAGGAGTGCGTGGTGCGATAGGCGTCCAGCGCATGCGCCGCGAAGACACCGACGCTGCAAAGGGCGAGCAGGGCTGAGATCAGCTCGATCATAGCTCATCCCCCCGTAGTGACTGGGAGACGAGGCTCTGGCAGCAAGAATATTCCCGGATGAGGTCGAGGAAGAATTGCATGGTGGCCGTCCCTGTATGATTTTGACAACTAGATAACCGGCTATCTGTTTCAGGCGTGTTTCGTCGTTTTCGGAAACGGGTTTCGCGGGGAACCGGGGGCTAGTTTGTGCGCCGCAGACCCGCTAAATCCGCTCCTCCTCAGTCCCTTCAGCCGCGCCTCTCCGGCGGGCGGCACGTCAGATTGCGAGGCAAAATCATGGTGCAGGTCGAGTGGTTCGACGATCTTACCATCGGAATGCGGTTCAAATCCCCCGAGGTGCAGGTCACTGAAGCCGACATCAAGCGCTTTGCAGCCGAATTCGATCCGCAACCGATGCATCTCGACCACGAGGCGGCCAAGCAGACCCTGTTCAACGGGCTGGCTGCGTCGGGATGGCACACCGCCGCGATCGCCATGAACCTCGCGATCCAAGCCCGCCCGTTCGGCCCGCATCCGCTGATCGGCGCGGGCGTCGACGGCCTGCGCTGGACCATTCCGGTGCGGCCCAATGACCGCCTGCATCTGGTCGGCGAGGTCATGAGCCTGACGCCGTCGAAGTCGAAGCCGCAGGGCATCGCGCTGGTGAAATGGACGATGTTCAACCAGAACGCCGAGGAAGTTTACACCTTCACCCCGATCGCGATCGTTCCGCGGCGGGTGTAAGGCCGGCGCCGTCTCAAGCTCTTGCGGGCCGCCGGGAGAGGTGGTCATCTCCGCGCGGGGACACGCTGGAGGCTGACATGAAACGATTCCTTCTTGCCGCTTTGCTGACCGCGGGCGCCCTGGGTGCAGCCGTCTCGAGCACCAGGCCGGTGCTCGCGCAGCAATCCAGGGTCGGCGACTGGACCATCGAGAAGCGCACGCAGGATACGCATTGCAATGCGAGCCGCGGCTACAAGGACAAGGAAGACGAGAACCGCGACTACGTCATCGTGATCACCTATTCCGAAAAGGCCATCGTGATCGTGATGATCTATGACGGTTGGGAGTGGGACAAGGTCGGCGAGATCCTCCGGGCCGATGTCGGCACCGACGACGCCGACATCATGAAGAAGGCGAAGTGGGAGGTCATGGACAAGACCACCGTGCGCGGCATCTTCGAATACGACCAGTCGATCATGGACAGGCTGTCGAAGGCCAGGCGTCTCTCGCTCGATTTCGAGGACGATGACGAGGACAGCATCGAGATGCAGATCCCGCGTGCCGGCGAGGCGCTCGCCGCGCTGAAGTTTTGCGAGGAGAACCGGAAGTAGATGGCCGACGACCGCGGTGATGCCGGCGGGAACTGGTGGCAACAAAACGCGGCAGCAGCGCGTGAGCGCGTGACACAACGCACACAGTCCGCGCGCTGTTCGTATTTATCCTAGTCTTTGGCGAAAACGTCCAAGCCGCACCCTGCGGTTGACGTTACGCAAGGACGATGTTCGATATTCCAGCATTTCGCTGCACTGCTTTTTCCTCGTCGAAGGCGACGGTCGACCGGTCTGTCGCCTCCACCGATTTTCAATGCGCGAGCCCCCTTTGCCGCCGGGGCAGCGCGCCGATCGCGTCGTCGCTGCGATGACGATCCTCCAGGCAAATCGATTTTCGTCGCTCGTCGGAGAGATCTACGATGCCGCGGCCGATCCTGCACTGCGCAGCGGCGCGCTGGAGCAGGTCTCATATTTTGTCGGCGGATGTGCCGCGACCATCCTGTCCCGCGATGCATCGAGGCTTTCGATCGAGATTCACCAGCATTTTGGCACCGAATCCCGCTTCCGCCAGCTCTATCGCGACAGATATGTCGAGCAAGATCCTCTGCTTGATCGCCACCTCGCTATCACTGCCGAGCAGACCATCGGCGTGACCGATGTCATGCCTCATGCGGATTTCGTGGTGACGAGCTTTTATCGCGAGTGGGTCGAGCCGCAGGGCGCGATCGATCTCGCGACCGTCACGCTCGAAAGGTCGGACACGCGCACCACGGTCTTGCAGGTGTTGCGCCACCGATCGCGTGGGCCCGTCGACGACGCGATGCGCGAGCGCATGCGGCTGCTCGCGCCCCACATCCAGCGTTCCAGGATCATGGGCCGGCAGATCCGGGCGCGCTCGCATACCGTGGACGATCTTGCCGAGGTCCTGGACGGTCTGAGCACGGCGATCTGCCTGCTCGACGCAGACGGCCGGGTCGTCCACGCCAACGCGGCGTGCCGGCAGTTGTTCGTCGATGCCAATCTGCTCGCAATGGTCGGTGACAGAATCGTCGCCCGTAACACCCAGACCGACAAAATATTCCGCGGCCTGTTTGAAATCGTCTCGGATTCTGGAGCTCATTCGAGCGGTCGCCGCCGGATCGAACTCGCGACGTCGGCCGATGGACAACACTATCTCATCCACGCCCTTCCTTTGAAGCGGGAGCGCAATCTGCCGCGCGATGTCGCGGCCACGGTGCTCCTCGTTCAGAGGGCGGCGATGCTGCCGTCGCTCGTGCCCGACGCGATCGCCTCGGCTTTTCGGCTGACGCCGTCGGAATTGCGCGTGCTGATGGCGATCGTCGAGATCGGCGGCGTGCCTGATATTGCGGCAAAGCTCGGCATTGCCGAGACGACGGTGAAGACGCATCTCGGCCGCCTGTTCGAGAAAACGGGAGCCGGCAGGCAGGCGGATCTCGTGAAGATCGCCGCCGGATTCACGGCGCCGTTTGCACGGCGGACGAGCAGCGACGACGCCGACGTGTGATTCATTTCACAGCGCGCGCCGTCGGACGATGCAATCTCAATCCATTGTGATGAGCGGGATCGTCAGGTCCTCCGAACGTAGGACGCATGTCGTTTGAGACTTTCGTATATGGCGCCACCTGGAATGAGAAGGGCAGCGTGCGCCACTGAACAATGCGCGCCGGCACCGGACGCGGGTGCGGAGAGACAGCAACGCGTGGCCGATCCTGTTCATCGGTTGGAGAGATTGCAGTGAGCGGCAAGGACGAATTTTCCATTCATAATGTTTCAACGGACCACATTCCCGAAGACGAGCGCGTGCCGCTGCTGCGCGAATTCTACTGCCGCGGCGTGCTGAAATCGGAGGTCGAGGCGACGGACGAAAAGCCGTTCGCGGCGAATCTCACGTCCCATAGTTCGCCGGATGCTCAATTGGTGATCGGCGGGCTGATCGGAGCGCGCGTCATCCGCACCAAGCAACTGGTCATCGACGGGAACGACAGCCTTGGCCTGATGGTCAACCGATCCGGCATCGTCGAAGTGTCTGCGCGAGGACGGGATCTGCGGCTGCATCCTGGTGACGCGGTTCTGACGAGTGCGGAGGACGTGACGATCTATGAGCGTCTCTCGCTTGGGAATTGTCTGTCGATACGTGTGCCGCGGCGGGTGCTGGCACCCCTGATCGTGGATATCGACGATGCCGTGATGCGCATCATTCCGGAGCATGCCGCCGGACTTCGGTTGCTGGTCGATTATGCGACGTCCCTGCTGCGGGAGCGCGCGTTCGCGGTGCCCGCGCTGCGCCAGCTTGGAGTTGCGCATATCCATGATCTGATGGCGCGCGTTCTCGGCGCGACGGATGAGGTTCACGAGCTGGCCGGGCGGCGCGGCGTCAGGGCCGCGCGGCTGCGCAAGGTGAAATCCTTCATCGTCAACCATTGCTGGCAGCAGGAGCTGTCGGTCGCGACCGTGGCGCAGGAATTCGGTGTGACCACGCGCTATCTTCAGCGTCTGTTCGAAGCCGACGGAAAGACGTTCTCGTCCTTCCTGACCGAGCAGCGTCTCAAGCGCGCCCATCGCATGCTGCGCGAGCCCGATTTCGCCGGGCGGCCGGTGAGCTCGATCGCCTACGACGTCGGCTTCGGCGATCTCTCTTATTTCAATCGCTGTTTCCGGCGGGCCTATGGCGCGACGCCAAGCGGCGTCAGGAGCGGCGAAGCTCTGTGAACGCGGGCGACTGAATCTCAGCAAACCGTCGGTTTCAATCAGGAAGGATTTGACATGACCCCGATCGCAGACGCGCGGGCGCGGCGGCGCCGGCAGTTGGAGTGTTGAATGCGCCGTTTCTTCTTTGATCTCCTGGTCGACAATGTCGTGAAGATCGATCCGGGCGGCATGGTCTTCGAGCAGGCCAAGGCCACGTTCGTCGTGGCCGACGAGATGGCGCGACATCTGTTCGTCTGGCGTGACGACCTGCGCGATCGCGATGCCTGGATCCGCGTCAGGGACAATGGCGGGCGCGAGATCTATCGCGCCGCGGTCTGGTCGGAGAACGCGGAGAAGGTCGGCTGGGACCAGGCGTAATCCGTTCGGGGGATGGTGTCGCAACTCTGCATCAGTGCGGCACGAAACCGGCATCAGTTCGTTTGAGGCTAAGACCCGGACGTATCAGTCCAAGTCGGAAGCGGCGCCGCTTTCTACCTTGGCGTTCAGCGAATCCAAATTCGCATGAGCTGGCGTCCTCCAGTCGAAGGAGGCCGCTGGCAATGTGGCTGTGCGCCGAGGGACCGAAAATGATTGTGACGGGTGTGGACCGTATTGCGCGATGGCGTTTGGCGTGGCGATCGCTACGGTTTTTGCCGCTGGCCGCACTGGTCATCCCGGTGTTCATCAGCGAGCCCGCCATGGCGGCTTGTACGCCAACCGCGCCGGTCAGCAACGCGACGGTGGTGTGCGCAAGCGATACCGACACCCAGCAGGGTGGCGGCACGGGCTACGGTACCAGCAACGACGACAACAACTCCTACGACATCCGCACGGGCGTGACGGTCCAGGGAAGCAACTTTGGTTTCAAGGTTGGCTTCAACAGCGTTTTCACCAACGCGGGCACGATCAGTGGAACGAATGCCGCGGGTATTACCGGCGGCGATATGACGATCACCAACCTGGTCGGAGCGACGATTGCCGGCTTCAACGCGATTACGCCGACGACAATCGTTCTCAGCAATGCTGGCACGATCAGGGGCGAGGACAGGGCCATCGACACCAGTGGCAACGCAACCATCACCAACCTCAGCTCAGGCCTGATCACGCAGACGCGGACGTCGGGCGTCGCGATCTTCTCCGATCGTCTGGCGACGGTGAACAATTCCGGCACGATTTCCGGCCACGAAGCCGGCATAGCGGCCGGAAACATCAACCTGTCGAATTTTGCTACCGGTACCGTCAGTGGCGCGAGCGCCGTGATCGCGGACGAAGTTGCCACGGTTGGCAATGCGGGCTTGATACAGTCGACCGGCAACGCGATCGTGTCGCGAACCGGCGACATCAACCTGATCAACACGACATCCGGCACGATTTCCGCAGGCGCCGACACCATCGCGACGAACGCGAACCCGCCGACCGGGAAGGGCAATATCACGATCAACAACGCCGGACTGATCCGTACGACCACGTCGCTGGCAGCCGTGATCTCCGCCAGCAACCTCGCCGACGTCACCAATTCCGGGACCATTCAAGGCGGTTCGTCCGGTATCGATGGTGCAAACGTCAAGCTGACAAACCTCGCCGGCGGCACGGTGATCGCGCATGATGCGGCGGTCTTTGCCGGGACGTCCGCGGTCATCGACAATGCCGGGAACATCACGACCGACGGCAGCTCTGGTGTTGCCATTGTCGCCGATTCTGGCAACGCAACCGTCCGCAACAGCGGTACGATCACGGGGATCTTCAACGCCATCAGCGCCAACCAGACCGCAAACGTGGTGAACAGCGGGACAATGTCCAGCGGATCTACGGTGATCTTTGCCAGCACCGTCAACGCGACTAACACCGGGCTTATTTCGACGACGCTCGGATTCGGCTTGAGCGGCGTTACCGTGAACCTCGACAATTCTGGAACCGTGATGGCGGATCGCGGTGTCAATGCGAACTTCGGCAACGTGAACAATTCCGGAACGATCATCGGGAAGGGCGCAGCCGTCAATGCCGTTACGGCGAACGTGACCAACACCGGCCTCCTTCAAGCCTCCACCGTCAACGGCGACGGCATCCTGACGACGCAGGCGACAGTCAACAATTCCGGCACCATCATCGCCAGGCGCGGTATTACCTCGACCGACGGATCAAACGTCACGAATTCGGGCACGATCACCGGCACGGGCGGGGTCGCGATTCAGCTCTCCAACAGGGCCGACACGCTAACGCTGCTGCCGGGCTCGAAGATCAACGGCGTGGTCGATTTCGGCTTCGGCAACGATGTCGTGAACCTCAACTTCATCCCGCTGAGCAGCCGGGTGTCGTCGCTGACGAGCATCCAGCTGCCGACCTTCGTCAACTTCAACGGCACCATCAACACCAATGCCTCGGGCGGAAGCTTCAACGGCCCGTCGGTCTTTGCCGGTGGCACGCTGGCGACTCTCGATGCCACCGCACTCGCGCAAACGGACCGCACGCTGATGGATTTCACAGGAGGGGTGTCCTCGCTGGTGCAGGGACGCCTGGACGGCGGCAGTGGCGCGGCTGGCAGCAACATGATGGCGATGGCCTATGCGCCGGAGACGGCGCAGGCTGGTCCCTTCACCAAGGCGCCGCGCAGCCTCTGGACTGATCCGGCACCGATCACGGTTTGGGTCAACAGCTTTGGCGGCCAGCGCATTCAGGACGAGACCGCTGCAACGCTCCGTGCAACCTCGACAGCGTGGGGCGGGGCGATCGGAATCGATCGCAAAGTGCAGCCGAACTGGCTGGTCGGCGCCTTTCTCGGCGGCGGGCAGAGCGGTCTCTCGGTCGATCTCAACTCGCAGTCGGTCGACACCAGCTACGTGTTCGCGGGTGCCTACGGCCGGTTCGAATGGGCTTCGCAGTTCTTTGACTTCACCTTCCAGGGCGGCAATGCCGACAACAGATCGCGCCGCCTGGTGCTGAACAACGCGGTTGTCGGCGGCATGGAGACGGCGAGGGCGAACTACAGCGGCTGGTATGTCAACCCGGAGATCGCCTACGGCTACAGGCTCGAGATCGGCAACGGCTATCTGCTCACGCCGACGGGGCGGCTGCGTTACGTCGCGGGCCGGTTCGAGGGCTACAGCGAGACCGGTTCGGCGCAAGGGCTCTCGGTCGGCGGTCGTACGCTCCAGGATTTCGAGGAGCGCGGCGAGGTCGATCTCTCCCGGGTCACGAGTCTTGCCGGCGGCGAGCTCAAGGCCAACATCCACGGCGGCGTCATCGCGCTCCAGCGCGTCGGCGACGCCAATATCAACACGGTGCTGCTCGGCCAGAACCTATCCTTCATCACGCCCGGCAGCCGCAGCACCGTCGGCGCCGTCGCGGGCTTCGGCTTCGACTACCGCACCAGCCGCGACGTGTCCGTGTTCGGCGCGGTCGAGGGCATGATGATGTCCGACCAGAGCCGCACCGGCACGGCGAAGGGCGGCGTTCGCGTCGCGTTCTGAGCCGGCATCAGCCCTGGCGGCCTGAACGCGATGCCCGCCGGCCGGGCGCCATCTGCCCGGCCGGCGCCTCCTCCGATCGGAGGACGCCGCATGCTGTGGTTGTGGTAGTTTGGTGATATTGATCACTCAGGCCATTTCAAGCCATGCACGAAGCTCGGAAACTACCCGAACTGGTCGAGTCCATTTATGACGCCGGCCTCGATCCAGCGCTGTGGAATAACGTCGTCGGCGGCATCCGCGACTTCGTCGGTGGGCAGGCCTGCGGGCTTTTTTCCAAGGATTCGATCAGCAAATTCGGTGTCACCCATTATTATTGTGGCGCGGACCCGCACTACATCCAGCTCTATTCCGAGACCCATTCGAAGTTCGACCCGTTGACGGTGCTGCCGCCGCATGGCGAGATCGTCAGCATCCCGGATCTCGTCAATTTCGACGAATATAGGAGAGGGCGCTTTTACCAGGAATGGATGCAGCCGCAGGGCTGCAGCGACGCGGCCAACGTCGTGCTCGAGACATCGAATGCGAGCTGCCCCGTGATGATGACGGTGCTGTCGGGCCGGCGCATGGTGGATCCGGCCATGAAGCATCGCCTCTCGCTGATCGTGCCGCATGCCAGCCGCGCACTGCTGATCAACCGCGCCATGACTTCGCAATTGACGCTGGCGACGGCATTGGCGGATGTTCTGGACAACCTTGCGTCGGGCATTTTCCTGCTCGATGCCTGCTGCCGAGTGGTGCATGCGAATTCGGCGGGCCATGCCTTGCTCGCCGCCGACGACGTGGTCCGAACCGTTGCCGGGCAGCTCGTGACCTCCAGCCCGGAGGCCAATCAGACGCTGCGCGAGGCGTTTGTGACCCGCAGCGAAATTGCCCTGCTTGCCGCAAGGGGCCATGCGATTCCCCTGCTGTCGCCGAGCGGGGAGCGCTACGTCGCGCATATCCTGCCGTTGTCATCCGTGCTGCGCAATGGCAGCGAGCGGGTCGTCGATGCCGCCGGTGCGCTGCTGCTGCGCAAGGTGTCGCTCGGCGGGCAGTCCTATGGCGAATTGATCGCACGGACGTTCGATCTCACGCCGGCCGAGCTGCGCGTGTTCCTGTCGATCGTCGAGGTCGGTGGCGTGCCGGAAACGGCGGCAGCGCTCGGTATCGCGGAAACCACGGCGAAGACGCATCTGCATCGGGTGTTCGCCAAGACCGGGGTTTCCCGACAGGCCGATCTCGTCAAGCTCGCGGCTGGATTTTCCAATCCGCTCGTCAACTGATCGATCAATCTCCGCCGAAGTTGAACCTTTTGCTCCCGCGATAGACTCACAGAAGCCGCCGGGCATCAAGAACATTTCGCTGTCTCCAAGTCACCATTGGCTGTTCCGATGCCCCGACCTCCCCAACAGTCCGAGCTGATCGAGGATATATACGACGCAGGTATCCACCCTGAGTTGTGGGGCGAGGTCGTCGTCAAGCTCAATGCGTTCATCGGCAGCCAGGCCTGCGGGCTGATCTCGAAGGATCCGGTTAGCAAATCAGGTGCGACGCATTACTACTGCGGGGTCGATCCGCACTACATCCAGCTCTATGCCGAGACCTACGCCCGCCACGATCCGCTTGCGCGGCTTCCTCGCTACGGCGAGGTTCGCAACATCCCCGATCTCGTGAATTTCGAGGAATATCGCCGCGGGCGGTTCTATCAGGAATGGCTGCGGCCCCAGGGCTGCGTCGATGTCGCCAACGTGGTTCTGGAACAGTCGAAGTCGCCGTGTCCGATGCTGCTGACCGTGATCCCGGGCAGGAAGATGCTCGACGCCGCGCAGCGCGCGCGGATGCAGTCTTTGGTCCCGCATGCGAGCCGGGCGTTGCTGATCAACCGGGCGATCGAACGGAAGCAGCAGCGCGCGATCGCGCTCGCCGACGTCGTGGATCGGCTGAATGCGGGCGTGATCCTGCTCGATGCTTCCTGCAACATTGTTCACAGCAATCCGGCCGCGGACACGATCCTGGCCGCCGACGATTTCCTGCGATCCGTTGCGGGCCGGTTGGTCGCAAGACAGTCCTCGGCAAATTCGGCCCTGCGCGATATCTTCCGTGACGCGGGGGAGGTTGCCCTGGCGGCGGCTGCGGCGCGCAAGATTCCGTTGATGTCGCATGACGGCTCGTATTACGTCGCGCACGTCATCGCGCTGCCCTCGTTGTTGCGCGAAGGCGCGGCGGAGCGCAATTCAGCCGTCGGCGCCTTGTTCATCTGGAAGGCGGAGCTCGACGGCCGCTCATGTGCCGGCCTCATCGACCGCACGTTCGCGCTGACCCCTGCGGAGCTGAGGGTCCTGCAATCGATCGTCGAGGTCGGCGGCGTGCCGGAGACGGCGGTTGCGCTCGGCATCGCCGAGACGACGGTGAAGACGCATCTGCATCGGGTGTTCGCGAAAACAGGCGTTTCGCGTCAGGCGGACCTCGTCAAGCTTGCAGCGGGATTCTCCAATCCGCTCGTGCACTGACGCGCGCTCCAAGGCGCAAGCGAGTCGCTCCGGCTCGCAATAGGTTCAAGCAGCAGCTTCATTAGAAAGTTATCGCGGGTCGTTCGATCGTATGACGCGATTTTCCGCGTTCTCTTCTACGAGAGATCACGCGTTTTCTTGTTCGGCGCGTTCGAGCTTCGTGTGAAGCAACTCACAGCAAGTGGAAGTGAATCCCGTCAAGCTCTCGCGCAAGTTGAGATGAGGTTGTCATGCGAACGGCGTCAACTGGCCTGGCCGGCAGGTTCCGCGACATCGCCGCCCGCATCGGCGCTGCATTCCGCGCGCAGCGCGAGATCGACGCGAAACGCGCGTTGCAGCGCTACCGCCACTTGCTGGGGCAGCCGCATGAATCGCCGCGTTTGAATGAAATTATTCCTGTCTGCAGCGAAGAGGATGTTTTTGAAAATGCCAACGGAGTTGATCCGCGCGAGCGCGCGACCGGCCGCACCACGTTCGAACGCGCGTAACGTCAATATCGTCGCTGTCGCGCTGACGGCGGTACTCGTCACGCTTCAACTGGCCGGGCTGGCAATGCTGGAGCGTTCGCACGCGCGACCCGTCTCTCAGCCTCTCCTGAATTCGCATGATGCCGAGCTCTGCACCGGGAGTGCCGACGTTCCGGCGACGCAGACGCCCTACGACTGACCCGGAGAACGCATCGTGCCTGACATCACGACCAGCATTTTGGTGAGCGTTGCCGTCTTTGCCGGCGCCTTCGTCTCGGGGCTCTCGGGCTTCGCATTCTCGGCCGTGGCGGGCGCGATTCTGCTCCGCGTGTTTCAGCCGCTGGAGGCCGTGCCGCTGATGATGGCGTGCAGCATCGGCGTGCAGGCCACAAATCTGTGGGCGCTTCGGCGCAGCATCCGTTGGGAGGGCAGCCTGCTGCTGATCGTCGGCGGATTGATCGGCGTTCCCATCGCGGTGTCGTTGTTGCAATCCACGGACACGCATCTGCTGCGGCGCGGCTTCGGCATCATCGTCGCGCTCTATGCGGCCTACATGCTGCTGCGGCCGACGCTGGTGACGGCCGGCGAGGCGGTCGGCCGGCACTGGGTGGCACTGATCGGGTTCGGGGGAGGGCTGGTCGGCGGCCTGACCGCGATGCCCGGTGCGATCCCCACGATCTGGTGCGATATGCGCGGCATGCCCAAGAGCGAGCAGCGTGGCCTGGTGCAACCGTTCATCGCCGCGATGCAGCTCTTTGCGATCGCGCTGCTGGTCGGGCATCAGGATCTGTCGTCAAAGGTCTTCGTCGACCTCGCGATCAGCCTGCCGGCGCTGTTCGCGGGCTCCGTGCTCGGCGTCCTCGCCTTTCACCGGGTCAACGAGACGGTCTTTCGCAAGACCGTGCTCGTTCTGTTGCTGGTGTCGGGCCTTTCCCTGATCTAGTGACCCGCGCCTTCGTGATTCAGGCCCTGAACCGGTGCCGCGCTGGTGTCGCTACCGTGATGCACCAGCGGCTTCATGCCGGTGACGGTCCGCAGCAGCACATAGAACACTGGCGTGAGGAACAGGCCGAACACGGTGACGCCGATCATGCCGGAGAACACCGCGACGCCCATGGCGCGCCGCATCTCCGAGCCCGCGCCGGTCGAGAGCACCAGCGGCAGCACGCCCATGATGAACGCCATCGACGTCATCAGGATCGGACGCAGCCGCAGCCGGCTCGCCTCGATCGCGGCCCGGATTGGCGTGCGCCCCGCGAATTCGAGCTCGCGCGCGAATTCGACGATCAGGATGGCGTTCTTGGCGGAGAGTCCCACCAGCACGATCAAGCCGATCTGCGTGAAGACGTTGTTGTCGCCTTTCGATATCCAGACGCCGAACATCGCCGCCAGCAGCCCCATCGGCACGATCATGATGATCGAGAGCGGCAGGGTCAGGCTCTCGTAGAGCGCGGCCAGCACCAGGAACACCAGCAGGATCGCCAGCGGGAATACCCAGAGGCCGGAATTGCCGGCGATGAACTCCTGATAGGTCAGGTCGGTCCATTCGAAGGCAAAACCGGGCGGCAACGTCTCCGCCGCGATCCGCGTCGCAGCCTCCTGCGCCTGGCCCGATGAGAATCCGGGAGCTGCCGCCGCGTTGATATCGGAGGACAGAAAACCGTTGTAGCGGATCGCACGCTCAGGTCCCGCGCTCTGGCGGATCTTGAGCAGCGCCGACAACGGCACCATGTCGCCGGAGGATGAGCGCACCTTCAACTGCCTGATGTCGTCGGCGCGTGCGCGGAACGGCGCATCGGCCTGGACATAGACGGAATAGGTGCGGCCAAACTTGTTGAAGTCGTTGACGTAGTAGGAGCCCAGGTAAATCTGCAGCGTGTTGAATACCTCGGTCACGGGCACGCCAAGCTGGAGCGCCTTGGTGCGGTCGATGTCGGCGAACAGCTGGGGCACGTTGACCTGGAAGCTCGAGAACACGCCGGCGATCTCCGGCGCCTTTTGCATCGCCGCCATGAACGCCTTCGTCGCCTCGTTCAGCGCCTCATAGCCGAGACCGGCACGGTCCTCGATCTGGAGCTTGAAGCCGCCGATGGTGCCGAGGCCGTTGACCGGCGGCGGCGGGAACATGGCGATGAAGGCTTCCTGGATCCCAGCATATTTCTTGTTGAGGTCGGCCGCGATGGCACTGCCGCTCAATGCCGGACCCTTGCGCTCGTCGAATGGTTTCAACGTCGAGAACACGATGCCGGCGTTGGACGAGTTGGTGAAGCCGGAGATCGACAGGCCGGGGAAGGCAACCGAGCTCTCGACGCCGGGCTGGGTCAGCGCGACGTCGCTCATCTTGCGGATCACCTCTTCGGTACGGTCCAGCGTCGCGCCATCCGGCAGGCGCGAGAAGCCGACCAGATATTGCTTGTCCTGTCCCGGCACGAAGCCGCTCGGCACCTGCTGGAACAGGAAGGCGGTGAGGCCGACCAGAACCACATAGAGACCCATCACCGCGGCCTTGCCGGAGATTACCTTGGTGACGGTGCCGCTGTAATTCTCCGAGGAGCGCGCAAAGGCCTTGTTGAAGCCACGGAAGAACCAGCCGAGGCTCTTTTCCATGATCAGCGTCAGCCGGTCCTTCGGCTCGTTGTGGCCCTTGAGCAGCAGGGCCGACAGGGCCGGCGAGAGCGTCAGCGAGTTCACCGCCGAGATCACGGTCGAGATCGCGATCGTCAGGGCGAACTGCTTGTAGAACTGCCCGGTGAGGCCGGAGATGAAGGCGAGCGGCACGAACACCGCGATCAACACCATCGCGATCGCGATGATCGGCCCCGACACCTCGCGCATGGCCTGATAGGTGGCGTCGCGGGGCGACAGTCCGCCCTCGATGTTGCGTTCGACGTTCTCGACCACGACGATGGCGTCGTCGACGACGATGCCGATGGCGAGCACCAGGCCAAACAGGCTGAGCGCGTTGATGGAGAAGCCGAACACGTGCATCACCGCGAAGGTGCCGACGATCGAGACGGGCACGGCCAGCAGCGGAATGATCGAGGCTCGCCAGGTCTGAAGGAACAGGATCACCACCAGCACCACCAGCGCGATCGCCTCCAGCAGCGTATGGATGACGGCCTCGATCGAGGAGCGCACGAACTGGGTGGGATCGTAGACGATCTGGTAGGACACGCCTTCCGGCATGTTCTTCTTGATCTCGGCCATGGTGGCGCGAACGTGGTCGGAAATCTCCAGCGCGTTGGAGCCCGGCGCCTGGAAGATCGGGATCGCCACCGCCTGCTTGTTGTCGAGCAGCGAGCGCAGGCCGTATTCGGAGGCGCCAAGCTCGATGCGCGCGACGTCACGCAGGCGCACGACTTCGCCGCGCGTGCCGGTCTTGACCACGATGTCGCCGAACTGCTCCTCGTTGGCCAGCCGTCCTTCCGCATTGACTGACAGTTGGAGGTCGATGCCCTTGACGTTGGGGGAGGAGCCGACGACGCCGGCGGCGGCCTCGACGTTCTGCGCCTGGATCGACTTGACGATATCGCTTGCGGTCAGGCCGTGCTCGGCCGCCTTCTGCGGATCGACCCAGACCCGCATCGAATAATCACCGGCGCCGTAGAGCTGGACGTCGCCGACGCCGTCGATCCGCGCCAGGCGGTCCTTGACGTTGAGCACCGCATAGTTGCGCAAATACGTCATGTCGTAGCGGTTGTTCGGCGACAGCAGATGCACGACCATGGTGAGGTCGGGCGAGGACTTCTTGGTGATGATGCCGAGCTGTCGCACCACTGCGGGCAGGCGCGGCTCGGCCTGCTGCACGCGGTTCTGCACCAGCTGCGTCGCCTTGTCAGGGTCGGTGCCGAGCCGGAACGTCACCGTCAGCGTCATCGCGCCGTCGGTGGTCGCCTGGCTCGACATGTAGAGCATGCCCTCGACGCCGTTGATCTGCTCCTCGATCGGGGTCGCCACCGTCTCCGCGATCACTTTTGGATTGGCGCCGGGATAGGTCGCGCGCACCAGCACCGAGGGCGGCACCACGTCCGGATATTCGGAGATCGGCATCGCGAACAGCGAGATCAGGCCCGCGAGGAAAATCAGGACCGACAGCACGCCGGCAAAAATCGGACGGTCGATAAAGAACTTCGAGAGATTCATGGCTTTGCCCCTGCGCGAGAGACAGCTTTCCCGTCATTCCAGGATGCGGGCCAGGCCCGCGCCTCTGGAATCGAAAAGTGATGTCCTGGTCGTTCGATGATTTCGCCGTTCCGGGCTCGCACGAGGCGTAGCCCGGAACGAGGTAACTAGCGTTGCACCACGTCCTGGTTGCTGTGGTTCGATGCCTGTTGCGGCCCGCGCGCACCCATCGCGGCGACTTCCGTCTTGAGGAGGGCGCCGGGACGCACGCGCTGAAGGCCGTTGACGATGATGCGGTCGCCGGTCTTCAGCCCCGCCGTCACGATACGCAAGCCATCGACGGCGCCGCCGAGCGTGATCGGCCGGTAGACCGCACGGCTGTCGTCACCAACGGCCATCACGAACTTCTTGTCCTGGTCGGTGCCGATCGCGCGCTCGTCGATCATCACCAGCGTCTGCTGCTTCGGCTGGCCCATGCGCACGCGGGCGAACTGGCCGGGGATGAGACGCCCGTCCTCGTTCTGGAACACCGCGCGGACCCGGATGGTGCCGCTCTGGCCGTTGACCTGGTTGTCGATCAGCTGGATGTGGCCCTTCGCCGAGAGACCGCCTGACGTCGCCATCTCCACCGGGATCTGGTCGAGATTGCCGCGCTTGCCGGAAGCATCCGCGATCGAGTTCAGTGCGCGCAGCACGACCTCTTCGTCCGCATCGAAGGAGGCGTAGATCGGATTGACCGAGACCAGCGAGGTCAGCACCGGGGAAGCGGTGCCGGCGGCGACGAGATTGCCGACAGTGATCTCGATCTTGCCGACGCGTCCGTCCACCGGCGCCCGCACCTCGGTGTAGTCGAGATTGAGCTTTGCGGTCTGGAGCGTCGCCTCGGCGGCCTTGACGTTGGCGATGGCTTCGCGATTGGCGTTGTCACGCTGGTCATAGTCGCGCCGCGTGACCACGGCATTGCCGACAAGCTGCGCGCCGCGCTCGAGCTCGCTCTGGGTGAATACGACGCGGGCTTTCGCTGCTTCGAGCTGGGCGTTGGCCTTGTCGACCTCGGCCGAATAGGGCGCCGGATCGATCTTGAACAAGACATCGCCCGCCTTCACCAGCGCGCCTTCAGTAAAATTGGTCGCAAGGATCGCACCCGCGACGCGCGGGCGGAGCTCGACGCGGTTGATGGCCTCGAGCCGGCCGGAGAAGTCGTCCCACAGCACGGTTTGCCGCGGCTCGATCATCGCGACGGTGACGGAAACGGCCTGTTCAGCCGCGGCGGCCGTTGCCGTCGCCTGGGCTGCATGGAAGTAGTGACCGGTCGCGATCGAGCCGGCCACGGCAAGGGCGCCCACGATGGCGACGCCGCCGAGAAGGCGGCGGAAACGGCCGGTGCGGGGGGAGTTTTGCGAGGGATGCATTTGCGCGCTCCAGATATGTAGTGTTCACTACAGATGTGGAGCTGGATGTCGCAGTGCAAGATACTTATGTACCATTCACTAAGAAAATTGTAGCGGCATACCGCAAGAATTGGAAGTGGCTGAGAAAATAAAGCTAGAACAAATAGATAGGATTTGGCGTTAGCTTCCGTCAGACTGCCAATTCCGAGGAGTACAGGCACATGGGCATGGGACGCCCCCGCGAATTCGACGCTGAAACGGCGTTGGACCAGGCGATGGAAGTGTTTTGGCGCCATGGCTATGAGGGCGCCACCATTGCCCAGCTCACCGAGGCCATGGGCATCAATCCCCCGAGCCTCTACGCCTGCTTCGGCAACAAGGAAGGCCTGCTGAAGGCCGCGCTCGACCGCTACACCAAGCTGCGCGGTGTCTGGATGGATGAGGTGGTTGCCGCCCCCACCGCCCGCGCAGTTGCCGAGCGGATGCTGATGGGCATCGCCGACAAGCAGACCGATCCCGCCAATCCGCCCGGCTGCCTGCTCGTGCAGGGCGGCATCGCCTGCGGCACAGGCTCGGAGAACGTTCCCTTCGAACTCGCCGCGCGCCGCGCCCAGAACGAGGACCAGCTCCGCGACCGCTTTATTCGCGCCAAGGCGGAGGGCGACCTCAAGCCGACGTCAGATCCCGCCGCGCTCGCCCGCTACGTGTCGGCGGTGTCGGTCGGCATGGGTGTGATGGCGTCTTCGGGCTCGGATCGCGAAGCGCTGCGGCAGGTGGCGAGCGTGGCAGTGCAGGCGGTCGAGGCGCAGTCGGCAAAAGCCTAGATTAGCTAAAGTAAAGACAGACGCTGCATGGCGCGGCCACTGGCCGCGTTTGCCTCAACGATACCTACGCAGCCCTGTTCATCCAACGAAGAACGGCACGAACCGACTTAAAAACCCCGACGAGGTCGCATGTGAAATGTTGCGAGTTGAACAAAGTAGTCGTCAGCTACCGGATCGGTCTTGCTCTTTTTCACTGACGCCTCACGTTGATCAGGGGAAACTGGCTTTCCCCGCTTTCCAATTAGCGGGCGCAGATACAAACGTTCGACAGGAGGGCTCTGGTTCGGAGAAGTCATCGGTTTGTCCGGCATTCGAGATCGCTCCCTTTCGGAAATCAGAATCGTCTGCTGGCTCTCTGAGTCCGACTTCTCCTTCTTTGCTCCCCCCTTCGCGTCCGACGGCGGTCGCCTGGCACTACGCTTTTTCGACTTAGCCATCTGTGTCGGTCTCGCCTTTGCTAGCTGCGCAAATGCTTTCAGCGCTAAAAGCAATCCTTGCAAGCCGCATATGACGATCCCAAACAGGCGACACAAGCCGCTCCGAAGGTATCAACGCAGGCGACAGCGCAGGGGAGCACGACCGTGGCGCATTCGAGCCAGTTACATCCCTGCTGTTCGAGGCTTTTCGCCTGATATGCGCGCGTTTGGCCCCGAGTCACGGGAGCAGCTTGGATGGGCAGGTTCATTTCTCCCTCCTATGGCCAAAGTTGCGGAGGCTGCCGGCCCACCATAGCGCCGGCAATCTTCGCGACTAGAAGCAGCTCTTGCATTCGTCCCATGCAGAACCAAGACACGATATGCACCCCGCATTAAACGGGTTGGGTATGCACCGCGACGCGCACTCGATAACCTTTGAACCGCATTTGAAGATGTTGCAGCTCTGATCGAGTACGTTGGCCTGATAGGCACGAATGTAGCCTCGCGACACTGGGGCCGCCTGTAAAGGTGCGTTCATAGTATAAACTCCGCTGTTGGCAGTGGACTTAGAATGTCACGAGTCGGCACTCTAGTTCCGACGCCGGGAGGCGCATCAGCGCAGAGTTGTCAGCACTGCCCGATATTCGGAATGCAGCCCCCAACGCAGCGGCCGAACACGCAGGTGCCTACGCAGCATTGGCTGGGACCGCAGCAATCCGATTGCATGAGTCCTCGTTCGTCATTAAGCCGCGTTAGCACCGCGTTGCGGTCAACCGGCTTTGCTTGCACGGGCATTCTCATGGCTATTACCTCGCTCTCACGGCTCCCCCCGGGACGACGAGCCATGATAGTTTGCCTTGGCAGCACTCCCGCAGTGCGATCACTCGCTTGCGAATAACTTCGAAATTGCACAAACGACCCGAGCCCTCAGCAACCGAGCGCCGGCCTCATTGCGCACCGAGCCTTACCGCCCAGTTTCGAACCGGCCCGACGGTAACTGGCAGCACCTCGCTCACATCAACAGTGTAGCGGTAAACACGTCCGGCACGACGTTCGTTTTCCGGATCGAACATTTGGAGCTTAACATCCCAGCAGTCCGAATCCGGTCGACAAATCGGGCTTTTGACCACCTCGATTGAATCGAGCGAATAGTTCCGCGCTGCCGCTTCGGCGAAGGCTTGGCGGGCTTGGTACGCGTTCGTTGCAGCGTAGTTCATAGCTCGCTCTTGCGGTGAAACGCCGAGATTGCGAAGCTCATAATAAACACGGTTCAAGAACTCCAGCACCGCTTCGTCCGACGGCGGCGTGGGAGGCCCAACCTGTAATGCGAGCGTTGCCGCGACCAACTCGGCCGCACGCCACATATACATTCCACGCAAATCAGGAAACACGATCGGCACGCTCATGCCGTTCATCAACCGCGCCGTCCCGCTGATATAGCCTGGAAGCGAGACCCTTTGCTCCTTGCCACGATCAGTAATCGATGCTTCCAGCGCATCGAGCATGGCCGTGTAAGTTTGTAATGCGAAAGCGCCGGCAGGCTGAATAGCGTAAAGTGGAATTTGGTCCTGCATCAGGATGAATGTGATCCCGGCGAGAAACTGCGGATTGCTGCGCAGGAAACCGAATAGCTCAGGTGGATTGTTGGCCCGGATCGGATCGCCGAGTTGCTGAACGATCGCGTCATAGCGGGCTTCCGTGCCGAAGTCGAACCACAGCGATCCGAGCGCATAGACAATTTGCGGCGGTTGTCCGCCTCCACAGGAACAGCCAAGCTGTTTGACAGCACTCGGCAAAGCCTCCTGTGCAACCGACTGCGACGGAACCAATATGGCCCCCTCGCTCAGCAAACCTTGTGGTTTGACTGCCTTGTTTTCCTCTTCATCGACCGCTTTGGTCTGACAAGAGCACGCGGAGGGTAACACGTCCGATGGCCGAATTGCTGTAGTATCGGCAGGTTCCAAACCTGAATTCAACATAGCAAAACTCCCCCTCAATACTGCTTGGTCTTGAACTAGATTCGTGATGTTCCTCTCAATTGGCTCCGGCTTTGCAACCCGGATTTCGCGCGGCGCGCTACCCTTGCTCCCGACGCGGCGCAGCATGGCGAGCGCTGCAGCCGCGTTGAGGTTGCCGACGAGATAGCGATCGCACGCTCCCTTACCTTCCAACTCGCATGACGTCGCCGTATCAATAAGGATATCGCGGATATCGGCCGCATCGATCCTGTACCCTTCACGCTGTGCGGTCGACAAAAGTAGCGCGGCGACCCCCGAAACGACTGCGGTTGCGTAACTCGTCCCGGTGGCATTCGTGGTTCCGCTGCCCGGCGCGGCGACAAGGATGTTTTCTCCGGGCGCAAGCAAGCCGTTGCGCCGATACTCCGCACCCCAATTGCTCGCTTCGATCGGCTTTCCGTCAGCATCGGACGCTCCGACTGCGAGCGTATACTCTACTGCAGCCGGGAGGTGTATGCAAGCGCAGCTATCGTTTCCGGCTGCTGCAACCAAAAGTGTTCTGTGATCAATACAATTTCGGAGCGCCTGTTCAAGATGGGTTTCAGCCTCAGCGGTAAAAGTCTTTTGACCCGCGCTGACATTTATGATCGAGACGCCCCGCTCAAGCGCGAACGCAATGGCCCGAGCGAGATCAAGTTGGGACGCGGGCCTAACCCGATTTTCTGACTTGTTGCCGAAGAAGATCGGAAGGACGAGGCCGGAGCATCCGGGCGCGATTCCGCGAATCTCATTGCCATGACCAAATATGACGCTGCAGATTCCCGTTCCGTGGACATCGGGGGCGCGAGAATCGGCTGGGATCATCGCCTCGAGAAATTCAATAGACGCCGACTTGAGAGACGGATGCGACATATCCGGCAAGCCGTCTACAATACCCACGACGACATCAGGCGCGCCTGGATAGACGCTCGACAGGGCGTCTCGAAGATCAGCCAAAATGTCACTATCTTTAGCTGCATTTGGCATGAGGCCAATCTAGCCAGCATATTTCTTGTTAGTCGAGTAGATTGTTTCATCGATCTTTTAGATTGAATCGCAATCCTTCGACATCGGGAGAGCGCTGGCTCCAAATTGACGTCGTTGATCTTCACATTGGCATCCGGTGGGCAGAAGCGTCAGTATGACTGACCTGCATACCGGTTTCGCCATCGGCGTCGTTATCGAGCATAGTAATGGAAAAGTTGGCTGGCCTCCGTTTGCGACAGCAACGTGGCAGAGGGCACAGAGGTAAAGTGATCGATGCCATCCGCGCTTGGGGGGATTGAATTCACGCCAAAGACCGCTCATCCGTCGCTAGCGTGAGAACGGAAAAGCGGAAGATTGCGTCAGCGATAGCGTATTGACGCCGTGCTCACCCTGCTCGGCTGTACCCAAGAGCACTGCGCACTGGTC
The DNA here is from genome assembly GCF_024199855.1 of Bradyrhizobium sp. CCGB20. Lineage (NCBI taxonomy): Bacteria > Pseudomonadati > Pseudomonadota > Alphaproteobacteria > Hyphomicrobiales > Nitrobacteraceae > Bradyrhizobium > Bradyrhizobium sp. CCGB20. Next base: position 4,095,642 of record NZ_JANADN010000001.1, read on the forward strand.
GACCAAGACGCCGAACAGCTGCGCCGCGCGCTTCTCGATCGTCAGCGCGACGCCGCGCATCTCGGGGAAGCGATGATGTGGTTGATCGGTTGCGAATGATCGGAATCAGGCAAGTACGATACCGCACGGACATCGAAACACTCTAGACTAGCGCAATTTACCTGCTCAGTGGTTCCATCTTTCGAGGCGCATTGTTCAGCGATGCTCCTCAAGGATGAGGTCTCACACTTCATGGTGAGTAGCACGGCTACACCATGCGTCTAGAACCATGAGCCCGTACAAACGGAAATGCCTAGTAGATCCCAGGCCGTGTGCCCATAAAACCGTCGGCCTGACGCGACGAGGCCACGCCCGCTTGCCCGATACCGAACAAGTTCGTGCGGCAGCGCAATCTGTCGCCGGCGCAACAGCAGACGTGATGCGATTTTGTGAAGGCGAGATGCGCGGTTAGCGCCGCGAGGTCATCGCCGCGCGCTTGCCAACGAGCTTGCTTTCGAGCCTGGGCGGTCGCGCGAAGCACCGCCCAGGCGCAAAGCCAGGTAACCGCGTATGATCCGACTCTACGCTGCAGGTCGGAATCGAATGACGTTGCTTAGTCCTCGTCCTCCAGCTGTGCACGACGTCGTTCGACGACATCACTCATATCGTGGAGTACAAAGATCGCGAGGGCGGCCATGCGCTGCCTCTGTTCGGGATTAAGCGTTTTGTATAGTGGCTGCCACGCTTCGGCGAGTTTATCCAAGTCGGCTGATCGTTGAGCCAATGCTTCGGACCGTCGTTGCAGAAACGCGATGGGGTCACGATTGCGCATGGCGTCGACGCGGCTTTCGTCGGCCCGCCTACCCACCGTTTCCTGGATTTTTGCAACACGCGCTTTCCGATCCTCCGCCCTGGCCCGAATAGCGCTTTCTACAGACGGCCAAAGCTTTTCCTGCTCAGGTGTCAGCTGCAACGCGGCCTTTATCAGGTCAATCCTCATGTCCGTCAGGTTGTTCCGGTCCGCTGCATTTAACCGATCCGGAGACGTGGAAGCAGAGGTTTGCGAGTTTTGCGCGCTGGCAATCGACGATGCTGTAAGGAAAAGTGCAGTTGTTCCGAACACTACTATTTTCATCATCGGCGATCTCCTAGGTAAAATTGCCCCCAGGCACCTCGCTAATGGTGATCGCTCACTACGAGGTCGCGTTGATTCAAATCAAAGGATATTTTTTGACGTGCTACCGCGTGCCGGGCAGATCCGTCGTATCGGTGATGCAGCGACGATGGCCGTACGTGTATGACATGGCGCTGATCGCCAAGCGCTGCGGTATGTGGAGGTGGAGGCGGTCGAGGCACCACCGCCTTTGTCAGCTCGCCGAATGCATTGGCGGCAGCGACGGCGGTAGCACGAAGCCTCCGAACTCGCGTTCGAGTAATCCGGCCAGCGCAATCGTCGTCCGATCTTCTAGATATGGCCCGATGATCTGGACGCCGATCGGCAGGCCCGACGGCGCGTGCTCGATCGGGACGGCGGTCGCCGGCAGTCCGCAGGTCGAGGCGGGGTCGGCCCAGATGAAGCACGCATCAGAGTAATTATAGAGCTTTCCGTCGATGTTCAGTTGCCGTGCGTCGAACGGTTCGGAATGATCGTGCGGAAAGGCCGGCACGGCGGCGGCCGGATAGATCACCGCGTCGAACTCGCGGAAGAGGTGATGCCACTTCTGTTGCAGTTGCAGGCGGGCCGCATCAATCGCCAGCCACTCGCGATGGATCATGCCCCAACCGCGGGCGCGTTCGGCCTGCAGGCTGCGGTCGTCGGGTGAGAGTGCTGCGGCAACGTGTTGCGCCTCGGCGAGGGCGGCTGGTGTCAGGCGCGAGCTGCGCGCGCCGTTGAGCAGCTTCATGTAGAGCCGCGCGGATTCGGCGAGATCGGGCAGCGACGTGCTCGCGCGCGCGACCCGAGCGCCGGTGCGCTCGAGCCGTTCAGTTAACCGTCCAATGGCTGAACGCACGGCATCACCCGTCGGCATCAGCGGATGGGTATCGATCACGAGGATCCTGAAATCCTTGAGATGGATATGGCGCGGGGCGGGCAGCGCAAGGCGATAGCCGATCCCGTCGCGGGTCTCGTCGGGGCCTGCGATCACGTCGAGCGACAATGCGAGATCCTCGGCGGTGCGCGTCATCGGTCCGACGACAGCCAGATCGCCCTGGCCGGGAACGGGCGGCGCCGGTGGCAGGCTGTAGCCGCGTAGCGGGACCAGGCCGAGGCTCGGCTTGTGTCCGAACACGCCGCAAAAATGTGCGGGCACCCGGATCGAGCCGCCGATATCCGAGCCGATCGAGAGCGGACCGAAGCCCGCGGCCAGCGCCGCGCCACATCCGCCCGAGGAGCCGCCGGGCGAGCGGCCGAGATCCCATGGATTGTTCGTCGCCCCGTAGATCTCGTTGTAGCTCTGGAAATCCCTGAGGCCGATCGGGATGTTGGTCTTGCCGATGATGACGGCGCCTGCGGCCTTCAACCGCGAGACGACGAGGGCATCTTCCGCCGGTTGGAAATCCCTGAAATGCGGAAAGCCCCATGTCGTCGGCAGGCCGGCGACGTTGAATGGCTCTTTCAAGGTCACGGGGATGCCGAGCAACGGCAGCCGCTCGCCGCGGGCAAGCGCAGCGTCGGCGGCGCGCGCGGCGTCCCTTGCACGATCAAAATCGCGAACGACGATGGCGTTGATCCGCCCGTCCAGCGCCTCGATGCGCGCGATCGTATGCGCGAGCAATTCTGACGCAGAGATCTTGCGCGCGTACAGGGCGCCAAGGAGTGCGCCGATCGAGCCGTAGTTCAGGTCAGCTGCCTCTGCGGTCATCGCGAACTCCCTTGCATTGCGTGGTCTCGGCGAATCGAACATGCAATGTTGGCGGCGAGATGAGGAGGCGACGCAACGGGAACCAGATCTGCCCGCCTGTCGGGGCGGGAGGCGTGCGTATTTGAAAAATCTACGGGAGACGTTATGCCCGGGCTTGTCCCGGGCATCCACGTTCTAGGTGCTGGGCAGTCAAAGCGTGGATGGCCGGGACAAGCCCGGCCATGACGTTGTGGAGAGTGTCAGGAAGCTTCCTTGAGCACCGGCGAAGCGGTTTCCTCGGCCTTCAGCTCTTCGAGACTGCGATGCCGCGGCTCGATGCCGAGCGCCCAGACCGTGATGATCTGCACCACCAGCAGTCCGATCATCAGCGCCATGACGCCGGCCACGCCCCGCGTCTCGAACAGTGACACGACGAGGAACGGTGTGACGATCGTGGCGCCGCGGCCCAGCGTGTTGACGATACCGGACGCGCGCAGGCGGACCTCGGTCGGAAACAGTTCGGGAATGTAGATGCCGAACAGAAGGGCGACCAGGACGTAGATCGGCACGGTCAGCGCAAAGCCCACGGCGGGCAGCAGGATTGGATCCGAGATCGAGGGATAGAGGATGCCCAGCGCCACCGTGATCAGGGACGCGCCAATGATGGTCGGCTTCCGGCCCCAGCGGTCGGCGGTCAACGCGCCGATCGCCGAGCCGATGGGCGCGCCAAGTGCCATCAGCAGCGAGTAGCCGAACGAGGTCGCGATCGAGAGGCCCTGCTTGACGAAGAACACGGGCAGCCAGGTGACGAAGCCGTAGAGCAGGGTGTTGATCGTGATCAGGCAGATCGCGCCGACGATCATCCGCGATAGCAAAGGCGCGGTGAACAGCGTGCCCAGATCAGCCGCGACCGGGGCTGGTGTGGTGGGCGCGGGAGCAGGCAAGGGCTGACCTTGCGCCGCCTCCTTCTCGATGGCCTGCATCAGCGCTTCGGCCTCGGCGGTGCGCCCCACCGCTTCCAGCCAGCGCGGCGATTCCGGCAGCGACTTGCGCATGTACCACACGACGAGCGCGCCGACGCCGCCGAGTACGAACATCGAGCGCCAGCCGAATTGCGGCACCACCACGGATGCGACCAATAGCGCCACCGGCAAACCGGTGACGACGCACACGGTCGTGAAGCCGAGCCATTTGCCGCGCGTGCGCGCGGGCACGAATTCCGTCATCGTCGAATAGCCGACGACGTTCTCCGCACCGAGCCCGACGCCCATGACGAAGCGGCAGGCGATCAGGAAGGCCATGTTCGGCGAGAAAGCCGCGGCAAGGGAGGCGACGCCGAAAAGGAGCAAATTGAATTGATAGGTGAAGCGGCGTCCGTAGCGGTCGCCGAGGAAACCGGTGCCGAACGATCCCAGCATCATGCCGACGAAGGTTGCGGAGATGAAAACCGCGTTCTGGGCGAGCGTCGAAAAGCCGGTCTTCAGCGTCACGCTGAGCACCGTCCCGGCGATATAGATGTCGAAACCGTCGAAAAACATTCCGATGCCGATCAATAGCATGATGCGGCGGTGGAATGGGCCGATCGGCAGCCGATCAAGACGGCTGCCTGCGTTCACCGATGTCGACATATACGCTCTCCCTTGACTGTTGTTCTGGTTGATGCGGCCCGCCTTCTATGGGCGGTCGGCCGCTTGCAGTTCTGTTAGTTCAGCCGCTTCTGATTGGCCGTGTCGCGGTACCAGTCGAATGGCTGCTCGTGGGTCGCGACCATCACGCTCTTGGTGTTGAAATGGTCGTTGAAGCTTTCGGTGCCGCACTCGCGGCCGATGCCGGAATCGTCGACGCCGCCCCAGGGCGAGGCCGGGTCGAGCCGGTGATGATCGTTAATCCAGACGATGCCGGCCTTGACCGAGGCGGCGACGCGGTGCGCGCGGGCGACGTCGCGGGTGCGGATCGCGGCGGCGAGGCCGAACGGCGAGTCGTTGGCAAGCCGCAGCGCGTCGGCCTCGTCCTTGAACGGCGTCACCGAGGTGAACGGACCGAACACTTCCTCCTGGAAGATGCGCATGTCGGATGTGACGTCGGCGAACACGGTCGGCTCGACGAAATAGCCGTTGTCGTGACCCCGCACCTTCGCGGCAACGCCGCCGGCGACGAGACGCGCGCCGTCCTCGTGACCGTAGCCCACATAGGCGAGAACGCGGTCGCGCTGCCGGGCGGAGATCACGGGACCCATTTGGGTGTTCGCATCGAAGGGATCGCCGACGCGGATCGTGCGGGTCTTGGCCTGCAGCTTCTCGACGAACTCGTCATAGATCGAGGCCTGGACGAGATGGCGGGAGGCGCAGACGCAGGTCTGGCCGGCGCCGATGAAGGCGCCGAATGCGGCATAGTTGACGGCGCGGTCGACGTCGAAATCGTCGAACACCATCACCGGCGTCTTGCCGCCGAGCTCCATGGTCTGATGTGCGAACACCTTTGCGGCCGCGCTGCCGGCGATGCGGCCGGCTTCGGTGCCGCCGGTCAGGACCAGCTTGTTGATGTCGCCGTGCTCGGCCAGCATCTTGCCTGCGCTCTGGCCGAGGCCCAGCACGATATTGAAGACGCCGGGCGGAAGGCCGGCTTCGGTGAAGATCTGCGCAAGCTTCAAGGTCGTCAGCGGCGTGTATTCGGACGGCTTGACCACGGTGACGCATCCGGTCGCCAGCACCACGGCGAGCGACTTGCACAGGATCATCAGCGGGTGGTTGAACGGCGTGCAATTGGCGACGATGCCGATCGGCGTGCGGAGCGTGTAGTTCAGATACGCGCCTTCGACGGGAATCACGGAATCGCGCCGCGACAGCGCAACGCCCGCGAAATAGCGGAAGAAGTCCGGCAGGCGGGAGAGCTGGGCGCGGGTCTCGTTGATCGGGCGGCCGTTGTTGAGGGTCTCCAGCCGGTACAGGCTGTCAAGATTGGCTTCGAACGCGTCGGCGAGTTTGTTGACCAGTCTGGCACGCGCACGCGTGTCCATGCCGCCCCACGCCTTGCCTTCGAACGCGGCGCGCGCGCTCTTCATGGCGCGGTCGATATCTTCGGTGGTCGAATTGGGAATGCGGGCAATCACGTCGCCGGTCGCGGGATTGCGGACGTCCAGCATCGTGCCGCCTCCGGCTTCGACTTCACGTCCATCGATGAAATTGCCGTGGATTTCGACGTCGATCGACGCGGGTTTCGAGGGAATGTTCATGATGACCTCTCTTCGACGATGACGGCGTTGCGCTTGAGCGCCGGCAGAACGCGTTTTTCGGTGGCCCCGATATGGGCCTTGATGATGCGCGCCGCGGTTCGCGTCTCGCGGCTCTGCATGGCGTCGATCAGGGCGACGTGCTCGGCGACGAGCTTTGCCGGGTCGTGGCCCTTCAGATTGGAGATGCTGACGCGGACCAGCCGGTCGGCCTGGCCGATCAGGTCGCACAGCGCCGTCGCCATGCGGCGATTGCCGGAGGCGTGAGCGAGCGCGGTGTGGAAGGCGCGGTTGTAGGCGATGAAGTCTTCGTGGTTGCCGGAGAAGCAGCGAAATTCGTCGAGCGATTTCAAAACGCTGTCGGGTGCACTCTCGATCGCTTCGGTGACGCAGGCCGGCTCCAGTGCAAGACGGAAGCGCAGGAGGTCGCGGGCGTCGGACAGCGAGATCGGAGTGACCCGATAACCCTGGCGCGGCTGCACAGTCACCAGATGCTCGCGCTGCAGCCTCAGAAGCGCATCCCGAACCGGTTGCCGGCTCACTTCATAACGCTCGGCCAGATCCTGTTCGCGCATTTCATCGCCCGGCGCAAAGCGGCATGCTAAAATATCAGATCGTAGACGATCATAGATATTCTCGCGCAAAAGCATCATATTTCAGTTCTCCTTGGCGTTAATATCTCAGTCGTGATATTTCACGTCAAGAGCCAAATGCTTGAATTCCCTGACAGTTGATTTATCGGTCGGGGCCTTCGGGCACGCGAATGACCGATGAAATGAAGGAAAGGCCGGACATGGACAGGCTTCTTGCCAACGGGACCGTCAACGCAGCGCAATCGGGTGAGGGGCCGCCGCTGTTTCTCTTTCACTCGCTGTTGTCGGACCGCGCGAGTTTCGATGCGATCGTGCCCGAGCTCGAAGGATCGTTTCGGACTATCGTGCCGGAGCTGCCGGGCTTCGGCCGTTCAGGTGCGGTCGAGGGCGGACTTGTCGCGGTCGCAGACCGGATGGCTGAGGCCGTCCGCGATGCCGCGGGCGGCGCGCCGGCGGTTGTCCTCGGCAACGGCTATGGCGGGTTCGTCGCTTTGCAGATGGCGATCCGGCATCCGGAGGTCGCCGGCAAGCTCGTTCTCGCCGACAGCGGCGCTGCCTTTTCTGAGCCCGGCCGCGAAGCGTTTCGCAACATGGCGAAGGCATCGCGCGAGAAAGGGCTGGAGGCCATCACCGATGTCGCGATGCGGCGCCTGTTCGCACCCGAGTTTCAGGCGCAGCATCCCGAGCTGATGCAGGATCGTCGTGCAGCGTTCCTGCGGACGGATCCCGACGTCTTTCGCGCCGCGTGCGATGCATTGGCTGGTCTCGATCTACGCGCCGAGCTTGCCGCGGTGAAAGTCCCGGTTCTCGTGCTGGTCGGCGAGCACGATGAGGCGACGCCGCCGCCGATGTCGCATGAACTGGCCGCCGGATTGCCGCGCGCCGAACTCAAGATCATCAAGGGTTGCGCCCACGTGCCGCAGCTTCAGTCGCCGCGACAGTTTCTCGGAGCTCTCGAGGGTTTCCTGCTTTGATCTGCGTCTGGCTGAGGCTGACCTTGCGTTCGAAACGGCGATGCCTTCCGAACGGTTAATGGACGCCGTGTTCACGGCGCTGCCCGTATTGAAGCGGAACCCCTAAGAGTTTTTACACACAGTTCTGGCACGGTCCGCGCGTCAATATCCGCAACCCGCATCGTCGCGTCTCATTGCGCGCACGAAAAGACGGGGCCCGCGGGCATCGAGGGGGCGTAAGCCATGACTGCACTTGCTTCGGACGCCGGTCGCGCGAAGGGTGGGATCGTGCCGATCCTGCTGTGCGTCGTGCCTTTCAGCCAGATCCCGCTCGATGCCTATACGCCGGGCCTGCCGCAGATGGTGGTGGATCTTGCAACCGATTCCGCATCGATGCAGAACACCGTCACCGCCTACATGCTCGGCATGAGTCTGGCGCTGGTGCCGGTCGGCATCGCCTCGGATACGCTTGGCCGCCGCAACGTCCTGCTCGCCGGCCTCTCGGTGCTCATCGCGATGAGCATCGCCTGTGCGTTGGCCACCAGTGCATCGCTGTTGCTTGCGCTGCGCTTCCTGCAAGGCGTCGGCGGCTGTACCTGTCTCGTCGTCGCCTATGCGGTTGCGGCCGACTGTTTTCGCGGCCGTGAACTTACCGCGATCTCCGGCCTGCTCGGGGCAGCCTGGGGACTCGCACCCGTGCTCGCACCGGCGGCTGGCGGCTTCATCGTCGAGCTGACGTCCTGGCGCGGCGTCTTCGTCATCATTGCCATCGCCGCGGCCATCGTTGCCGCAATCGTCGTGTTTCTCCTGCCCGAGACGTTGCCTGCGGAGCGACGCGCGCCGTTCGATCCGCGGCGCACGGCCGGTATCTTGCGCGAGGCGCTTGTTCGCCCGGGCTTCCTGGCCTTCGTGCTGGTGTTCGCCGCCGCGGCCAGCGCGCAGCTCGCATTCGGCGTCGTCGCGCCGTTCTTCTACCAGACCGGCCTCGGCTATTCGGCGGCGATCTACGGCCTCGTCGCGCTCGGCCTTGGCGGCGTCAATCTCGCAGGCGAGCTCGGCTGCGCCCATTTCGCGCGCTTTATGCCGGCCCGCGTGATGGGGTTCGGCGCCTTCGCGCTGTTTCTCGCCGGTGCCGCGGTCCTGACCGCGACCGGGATGACCCTCGGTCTCGATTTTGCGTCGATCACGATCGGCGGCGCGCTGGTGCTCGGCGGCTGCGGCGTGCTGTGCCCGATGATGTACGGCATGGCGCTCGGCCTGTTCGAGCGCGACCACGGCCTGATCGGCGGCCTCATCAGCGCGCTCTGCTATCTCGCGGTCAGCGGTGCCATGGCGATCGCTGCGGTGCTGCCGGAAGCGACGCAGGCGCCGATCGGATGGCTCTATCTCGGCCTTTGCGCCGTCGCGGGCACGCTGCTTGCCATCTCGCTGCCCTCGGCGCGCCAGGCCACACAGACTTAAGGAAGGAACCAGTTCATGACCACCGTCGGTATTCGCGGCACGTTCTTCGACTTCGTCGACGATCCCTGGAAGCATGTCGGCAACGAGCAGGCGGCCGCGCGCTTCCACCAGGACGGCCTCATGGTCGTCACCGACGGCGTCATCAAGGCTTTCGGTCCCTACGAGAAGGTCGCAGCCGCACATCCGGGCGTCGAGATCACCCACATCAGGGACCGCATCATCGTCCCGGGCTTCATCGATGGTCACATCCATCTGCCGCAGACCCGTGTGCTCGGCGCCTATGGCGAGCAGCTCCTGCCATGGCTCCAGAAGTGGGTCTATCCGGAAGAGCTCAAATACCGGGATCGCAACTACGCGCGCGAGGGCGTGAAGCGTTTCCTCGATGCGCTGCTCGCGTCCGGCACCACCACCTGCCAAGCCTTCACGAGTTCCTCGCCCGTTTCAACCGAGGAATTGTTCGAGGAAGCGTCCCGCCGCAACATGCGCGTGATCGCGGGTCTCACCGGCATCGATCGCAACGCGCCGGCCGATTTCGTCGATACCCCGGAGAATTTCTATCGCGACAGCAAGCGCCTGATCGCCGAGTACCACAACAAGGGCCGCAATCTCTACGCCATCACGCCGCGCTTCGCCTTCGGCGCCTCGCCGGAATTGCTCAAGGCATGTCAGCGCCTCAAGCACGAGCATCCGGACTGCTGGGTCAATACCCACATCTCCGAGAATCCGGCCGAGTGCAGCGGCGTGCTTGTCGAACACCCGGATTGCCAGGACTATCTTGGCGTCTACGAGAAGTTCGACCTGGTCGGTCCGAAGTTCTCCGGCGGCCACGGCGTCTATCTCTCGAACAACGAGTTCCGCCGCATGTCGAAGAAGGGCGCGGCGGTGGTGTTCTGCCCGTGCTCGAACCTGTTCCTCGGCAGCGGCCTGTTCCGCCTCGGTCGGGCCACCGATCCGGAGCATCGCGTGAAGATGTCGTTCGGCACCGATGTCGGCGGCGGCAATCGCTTCTCGATGATCTCGGTGCTCGACGACGCCTACAAGGTCGGCATGTGCAACAACACGCTGCTCGACGGCAGCATCGATCCCACGCGCAAGGACCTTGCGGAAGCCGAGCGCAACAAGCTCTCGCCCTATCGCGGTTTCTGGTCGATCACGCTCGGCGGTGCCGAAGGCCTCTACATCGACGACAAGCTCGGCAATTTCGAGCCTGGCAAGGAGGCTGATTTCGTCGCGCTCGATCCGAACGGCGGGCAAGCCGCGCAACCCTGGCACCAGTCGCTGATCGCCGACGGCGGCGGACCGCGCACCATGGACGAGACCGCGAGCATGCTGTTCGCCGTCATGATGGTCGGTGACGACCGCTGCGTCGACGAGACCTGGGTGATGGGCAAGCGTCTCTACAAGAAGAGCTGACGGCCGCTCATGAGCGCATCTCCCGACACCGCCGGCCAGCCGGTCGCCCTCGTCATCCAGCGCCGCATCGCGGACGACGGCTTTGCCGCGTTCGCGCGGTGGAACGGCGAGGTCGGTGAGGCGCTCAAGGCGTGGCCCGGCTTCCTCAGCCAGGAGGTGGTGCCGCCGCAGCCGCCGGCCCATGTGGACTGGGTGACGATCCTGCGTTTCGCGAATCCCGCCGCCGCACGCGCCTGGCTTCAGAGCGATGTGCGGGCGCGGCTGATCGGAGAGGTGCAGCGTTTCTTCGTCGGTTCGGAGGATGTCCATATCCTGCCCGACACCGGCGTTCAGCGCGACAGCGCGGTCTCCGCTGTCATCTCCTTCAAAGTGCCCGACGGTCTCGAAGACGAGTTCCTCAAATGGCAACAGCGCATCCAGGCCGCCGAGGCCGAGTTCAGGGGATTCCTGCGCCACAAGATCGAGCGGCCGATTCCGGGCCTGCATGATGAGTGGATCGTCATCCTGTCGTTCGACGGCGATGCCAATCTTAACGCATGGCTCGACTCGCCCGTGAGGCAGACACTGTTGAAGGAGGGCGAGCGCTTCAACGCCGGCATGAGCGTGAAGCGGGCGAGCTACGGCTTCAATTTCTGGTTCCCGTCCGGCAAGGTCCAGGCTCCGGAGCAAGGACCTGGCCTGATCTGGAAGAGCAACCTCATCGTCCTCCTGGTGCTCTATCCCGTCGTCTACCTCTGGGGCTATTTCATCAGCGCGCCGCTGATCGACAGCCACGGCGTGCCGGTCTGGCTGTCGCTGTTCGTCGGCAATCTCGTCAGCACCCAGCTGCTCGGCTGGTTCCTCGTGCCGGCCGCCTTCAGGGCGCTTGGCTGGTGGGTCACGCCGAAGGCGGCGCTCGGTCGCCAGATCGCGGGATACGCACTCCTTGCCGCGCTCTATGCGGGATCGATGGGACTGTACGCGCTGCTGCTCGCGTGGCATTGGGGGCGGTGAGGCCATCCACCGTGCGGACCCTTGAGGTGCTGTCGGGGAGCGGCCGGCCTCTGGACACTGACGCCCATGTTCGCCCTGACATTTCTCGGGACCTCGGCAAGCGTTCCCTCAGTGGAGCGCAACCATCCGGCCCTCCTCGTGGAGGCCGCCGGCAAGCGTATCCTGGTTGATTGCGGCGAGGGCACGCAGCGCCAGTTGCTGCGCAGCGGCGCCGGCTTTCGGCGGCTCGACCGCATCCTGCTGACACACGGTCATCTCGATCATGTGCTCGGTATCCCCGGCCTGTTCTCGACGCTGGGCTTGCGGCAGAGCGCCGACGCGATGACGATTCATGCCGGACCGGGCACGCTCGACATCGTCATTCGCATGCTCGCGGGCCTGTGGGGCGCGGGCAGGGCGCCGATCCCTGTGGAGTTCGCGCCGCTGACCGAGGGGCAGGTCATCGACGCCGGTGACTTTACCATCGACTGCTTTCCCGTCCGACACCGCGACACCGACAGCTTCGGTTTCGTCTTCCAGAGCCCCGCCCGCCGCCATCTCTTGTCTGATCGCCTCGAAGTGCTCGGCGTTCCCGATGGTCCCATGCGCGGAGAACTCGCCGCGGGGCGAGCGGTCGTGATCGGCGATCGAACGATCGATCCGGAAGACGTGCTGGGGCCGCCGAGCGGCGGTAGAAAGCTCGTCGTGATCGGCGACACCGAAACCACGGACGGGCTATCCAAACATGTCGCTGATGCCGATTTGCTGGTGATCGAGGCGACCTTCCTCGATCGCGACGCATCGACTGCACGGGACTATGGCCATCTCACCGCAACCGGCGCCGCTTCGTTTGCCGCGGCAAATAATGTCAAGCAGCTCGTGCTGGTCCATATGTCAGGACGCTATCCGGACGAAGAGATCCTGGCTGAGGCGACGAAGGTCTTTCCGATCACGCGGATCGCCGCCGACTTCGATCACATCGTGGTCTAGTCGGCGCGACGAGCACTCAGTTCGTCAAACCCGACTTGATCGCGAGATCCTGCACATGGCTCGTCACCTGCATCAGCCGCGGCAGTGCCTGGTCGCGGAAGGCCGCCATGTCCATGCGCATCGCATCGACCGTGACGCTCAGGCCGCCGATCACAAGACCCTGGGCGTCGAAGATCGGCGTTGCCAGCGTGCGGAGGCCATAGGCATTCTCGCCGTCGGAGACGGCATGGCCTTTCTTCTTCACCTGATCGAGCCGGGCGAGCAGGGCGTCGAGATCGGTCAGCGTTCGCTCCGACAGCTTTACGCGAGGGCGCAATTCCAGTCGCTCGATCTGCTGGTCCCGGGCCAGATGCGCCAGCATGACATGGCCGAGTGCGGCGCTGTAGGCGGGAATGCGCGTGCCCGGCCGCCGGTCCATCTTGTGACGGTCGAGACCGGCACCGACGCGTGCGAGATAGACCACGTCGCCGCCGTCGAGAATGCCGAGCGAGGCTGCATCGCCGACTGCCGGGACGAGATCGCGGAGCAGCGGCTCGACGATCGGCCGCAACGAACCGCGCGAGAGCACGGTGTAGCCGAGGTCGAGACAGGCAACTCCGAGACGGAACCGGCGGCTTTGCGGAACGGTCTGGAGATAGCCGAGCTCGACCAGGGTTTGGATCAGGCGGAACGCGGTCCCGCGATCGAGATCGGCCCGTGCGGCAATCTCACTCAGCGTGAGTTCAAAGGTTTCGCTCGTGAAACTCCTGAGCACGGCAAAGGCCTTGCCGACGGAAGCGACATAATTCTTGGGATTCTTCGCGCTAGCTTCCGGTTTGCGCTTTGCGGCCTTCTTTTCGACCTTGGCCATGCTCGAATGTCCCGCCAGCACAGCCGTCGCCCTTGACGCGGGGACGCGCTGATTTTACGACAGCATCAGTAAATAACAAATGTTCGCATTCCGAACAATATCAATCTGGCGATCGGAGGAAGTTTTGTCGACATCTTCGCTGCACCCTCATGGCGTCTTCTCCGCCGCGCTGACACCGCTCGATGCCGAACTTGCGCCCGATCACGCACGCTTCGTCGCGCATTGCCGCTATCTCCTGGATGAGGGCTGCGACGGCATCGCGATGCTCGGCACGACGGGGGAGGCAAACTCTTTCTCGGTCGCCGAGCGCACCGCGCTGCTGGAGGCCACGATCGCCGGCGGCATCAAGCCGAACCAGCTGCTGCCGGGCACCGGCGTCGCCGCGTTCACCGACACTATCGCGCTGACGCGTCACGCGCTGTCGGTCGGCGTCGACACCGTCGTGATGCTGCCGCCGTTCTATTACAAGAACGTCAGCGACGAGGGCGTTTATGCCGCCTACAGCGAGATCGTGCAGCGCGTCGGCGATGCGCGCCTGAAGGTTGTCCTCTATCACTACCCGCAGATGTCGGCGCAGCCGATCTCGCATGCGCTGATCGAGCGGCTGCGCAAGGCTTATCCGGCGACGTTCACCGGCATCAAGGATTCGTCCGGCGACTTCGCCAACATGACCGCGATGGTCGAGCGTTTCCCCGGCTTCGCGGTCCTGGGCGGTGCCGACCCGCTGATGCTGCCGCTGCTGCGCAAGGGCGGCGCGGGATGCATCACCGCGACCTCGAATGTCGTCGCGCGCAGTCTTGCTTACGTCTTCAAGCATTTTGGCGACAGTGACGATGATCCGGCCCTGAAGGCAGCGCAGGCGCGCATCGTGAGGGCGCGCGAGTTGGTCTCGCGGTTCCCGCAGATGGCCTCGCTGAAGGCATTGGCCGCGGACCGCACCAAGCATGCCGGATGGAAGCGCCTGCGGCCGCCGCTGGAATCCCTGCCGCCGGAGCAAGAGAAAGAGCTGCTCGTGAATGCCGCGGCATTCTCCGCCGCTGGCTAGCGCGGGCACCGGCGACGAGGCCATCGGATGTCAGACACCTTCCAGGTTGCGCTTTACGCGCTTGCCGTGATCGTCGGCGACAAGCACGTCATCGCGTCCGGCTCCGACCAGGAGCCTTATGTCGTGGACTGGCGCGGGCGCTATCGCGGCCGCGCAGTCGCGGTGGTGAAGCCCGGCTCGACCGCCGAGGTCGCCGCCGTCGTCAAGTTCTGTGCCGATAAGCGGCTCGCGATCGTGCCGCAGGGCGGCAACACCGGCATGTGCGGAGCCGCGACTCCAGACGATCACGCGGGCAATGTCGTGATCCGTCTCGATCGCATGCGGGCCGTGCGCGAGGTCAGTCCGCTCGCCAATACGATCACGGTCGAGGCCGGCTGCATTCTCGCCGAGGTGCAGAATGCGGCTCGTAGCGTCGACCGCTACTTTCCGTTGAGCCTGGGCGCCGAAGGCTCCTGCCAGATCGGCGGTAACATCTCGACCAATGCCGGCGGCACGGCCGTGCTGCGCTACGGACCGACGCGCGATCTCGTGCTCGGGCTGGAGGTCGTGCTGCCCGACGGGCGGGTCTTCAACGGCCTGCGCGCACTGCGCAAGGACAACACGGGTTACGCGCTCAAGCAGCTCTTCATCGGCGCGGAGGGGACGCTCGGCATCGTCACCGCGGCGGTGCTGAAACTGTTCTCGCCGCCGCGCAGCTCGGCCCTGGCGCTGTTGAAGTTGCGGGGTGTCGAACAGGCGCTCGAGATCATGGCGCGCCTGCGCGGCGCCGTCGGCGACCGGCTCGGCAGCCTCGAGATCATGTCGCGCGCGCAGATCGAAGCGATCGCGGAGACCGTGCCGCATGTCACGATCCCGTTCGAGCTGACGACGCCGTGGTACCTGATCGTCGAATTGACCGACACGCTCGCGGGCGTCGATCTCGACGAGCCACTCGCCACGGTGCTCGCGGATGCGATGGAGGCCGGCCTCGCCGAAGACGTCATCCTGGCGTCCAATCTTGCGCAGGCGAAGGCGATTTGGGCGGTCAGGCACAGCGTGTCCGAAGGCAACAAGCGCAGCGGTTATGTGGTGTCGCACGACAGCGTGGTGCCGCTGGAGCGTCAGGCCGCTTTCGTCACCAATGTCGAAGCCCGCATCAACGCCGCCGTGCCGCATGCGCGGGTCGTGATGCACGGCCATATCGGCGACGGCAACATCCACGTGATCGCGCTGATCGACCGCGCGCATTGCCAGGAGCCGGCGGCGACGGCTGCGCTGGTCGCGCAAATCAACGAGATCGTCGACGACGAGACCGCGGCGCAGGGCGGGGCGATCAGCGCCGAGCACGGCATCGGGATCACCAACCGCGGCCGGCTGGCCCGCGTCGCCGATCCCCTCGATATCGAGCTGATGCGCGGCATCAAGCGATTGCTCGATCCGAACGGCCTGATGAATCCCGACAAGATATTTGGCGCGGGAGCAGCATGACGATGACGAGCGTTCGCCTGCTTGCCGACGATCTCACCGGCGCGCTCGACACCGCGGCGGAGTTCGTCGGCCTGTGCGGACCGTTCGACGTCTCTTGGGCGGATGCGCCCGCGATCCCGGGCGCGCAAAGCCTCGCGATCGACAGCGGCACCCGCGAGCGGTCGAAAGCCGACAGCGTCGAGATCGTCGGACGACTGGCGCGGCAGCTTCAGGGTGGGACGATCGCCTACAAGAAGGTCGACAGCCTGCTGCGCGGCGCCTGGGCGGCCGAGCTTGGCGCCTGCCTGCGCAGCGGCCATTGGGCCTCGTGTGTGGTCGCCCCGGCCTTCGACTATCAGGGACGCCGCACCGTAGGTGGCCAGCAATTTGCGCGGACAGTGCAAGGCGACTGGCATCGCGTCGGGGACAATCTGCTCGATCAATTGCGGCTCGAGGGCATCGAAGCACGGCAGGGCCGGGCCGATACACTGCCGCAAGGCGGTGTCCAGGTCTTCGATGCGGAGAGTGACATCGAGCTCGATCGCATCGTCGAGATGGCGCGGCAGATGCCGGGGCCGGTGCTGTGGTGCGGAAGCGGCGGGCTCGCCGGTGCGCTCGCCCGTAGCCATCGCGCCGATGCGCCGAGCCAGTTGAAGCGGCCGGTGCTGGGGCTGTTCGGTTCTGATCAGGCCGCGACCGCCTCCCAGCTCGCAGCATGTGGCGAAGCCACCGTTGCGCTGATCGGGGGTGAGGGGCGCGCGCGCGTTCAACGCAAGCTGGTCGACGATGGCGTGGCGTTGGTGAAATTCGCACTCGCGGATGGCCTTTCGCGCGCCGAGGCGGCACAGCGGATCGCGCGGGAGCTGGCGGCGCTGGTCGCGGTGCTCGATCCGCCGGGAACCCTGATCGTCGCTGGCGGCGAGACCTTGAAGGCCGTATGCGTTTCGCTCGGCGCGCAAGCGCTCCGGGTGACGGGGCGTATCGTGCCGGGGCTGCCGCGCTCGGTGCTGCAAGGCGGCCGCTGGGCGGGCGTCGAAATCATCTCCAAATCCGGCGCATTCGGCGCGCGTGAGCTGTGGCGCGATCTGCTCCGGGACAATCATTTGCTCAACATGGGGAGTCCGACATGACCTCTCGTCATCTTGCCATCACCATGGGTGATCCCGCCGGGATCGGGCCCGAGATCATCGTCAAGGCCTGCATTGGGCTGAAGGACCGGATCGCGACGGGCGATTTGCGCCTGCTGGTCATCGGCAGCGGCGCTGCGCTCGATGGCGCGAAGGCCGCGCTCGGCACCGACATTGCCATCCCCGAAGTGAAGACCGGGGATCGCGACTGGCCGAACCTGTGCTTCCTTCAGGCCGACACCGAAGGTGATCCCATCAAGCCAGGCGTGCTCAGCGCCGATGGCGGCCGCTTTGCCTACAAGGCGATCGAGCAGGGCGTGCGCCTGACGCAGGCCGGGCGAACTTCCGCGATTGTCACCGCGCCGCTCAACAAGGAAGCGCTCAACAAGGCCGGCTATCACTTTCCCGGCCATACCGAGATGCTGGCGCATCTCACCGGCGTGCGCGGCTCGGTGATGCTGCTCGCCCACGGCAACATGCGCGTCAGCCATGTCTCGACCCATGTCGCGCTGGAAGACGTGCCGAAGCGTCTGACGCCGGAGCGCCTGCGCATGGTGATCGATCTCACCAACGATGCGCTGCTGCGGCTCGGCATCGCCAAGCCGAAGATCGCGATCGCCGCGCTCAACCCGCATGCGGGCGAGGGCGGCCTGTTCGGGCGGCAGGACATCGACGTCTCGGCGCCGACGATCGCGAAAGCGGTCGCGGACGGCCTCGACGTCGTCGGCCCCGTGCCCGGCGATACCATCTTCGTCAAGCTGCGCGCCGGCCAATACGATGCCGCGGTCGCGATGTATCACGACCAGGGGCATATCCCGGTCAAGTTGCTGGGCTTCCAAGTCGATCCCGCGACCGGCCGCTGGCAGGAGCTGTCCGGCGTCAACATCACGTTGGGCCTGCCGATCATCCGTACCTCCGTCGATCACGGCACCGCCTTCGACATCGCCGGCAAGGGCATTGCCAACGAGCACAGCCTGATCGAGGCCATCGACTATGCCGAACGGCTGGCCGGTGGCGCTCCCGCATCCAAGTTATGAGATCGAGCCCACGATGACCAATGCCTTCACGCCCATCGAAATCCAGCGTCCCGCCGTTCTCGAATTCGGCTGCGGCACGATCACCGCCGCTGCGCGCTTCGTCGAGCGCATCGGCGCCAAACGGCCGCTGGTGATCTCCGACCCGTTCAACGCACGCCGCGTCGACGCGCTGGCGCTGCCGGGCGCCGTCAAGGTGTTCGGCGAGGTGAAGCCGGAGCCGGACCTGCCCAACCTCGAAAAGGCAGTCGCGATGGCGCGCGAAGCCAAGCCCGATCTCGTCATCGGCTTCGGCGGCGGCAGCGCCATGGATCTGGCCAAGCTGGTCGCGGTGATGTGCACGAGCGACGTGACCTTTGCGGACATCGTCGGGCCGGAGAAGGTGGCCGGCCGCAGCGTCGCGCTGATGCAGATCCCGACCACGTCGGGTACCGGCAGCGAGGCGGGCACCCGCGCGCTCGTCACCGATCCCGCCAGCCAGAACAAGCAGGCGGTGCAGAGCCGCTTCATGCTGGCCGATATCGCCATCGTCGATCCGGATCTGACCATGACCGTGCCGAAGGAGGTCACCGCGGCGACTGGCGTCGATGCGCTGGCCCATTGCGTCGAGGCCTATACCAGCCGCAAGGCACATCCCATGATCGATCTCTACGCGATCGAGGGCGCGCGGCTGGTCGGGCAGTATCTCAAGCGCGCCGTGGCCGACGGCGGCGACCGCGAGGCGCGCGCCGGTCTTGCCCTGGCCTCGCTCTATGGCGGCTATTGCCTCGGGCCGGTGAACACCACCGCCGGCCATGCCGTGGCCTATCCGCTCGGCACGCGCCACCACGTCGCGCATGGCCTGGCCTGCGCCGTAATCTTCCCGCACACGCTGGCCTTCAACATGCCGGCGGTGGAGACGAAGACGGTCGCGGTGCTCGCGGCGCTCGGCCTGCCGGAGCAACGCGATCCGAAGCTTGCGCTCGAGGCGACCTATGGGTTCTGCAAGAATCTCGGCATCGAGATGCGGCTGTCGGCGCTCGGCGTGCCCAAAAATGATCTCGGCGTGATGGCCGACGAGGCGCACGCCATCCGCCGCCTGCTCGACAACAATCCGCGCGACCTCGGCCGGGATGCGATCCTGGCGATGTACGAGGTCGCATTCTAGCCATCTCCGCCGCTCATTCGCGGCGGCCAATCAACAAACACCGAAAACAGAGGAAACTTCGATGAGATCGATGTGGCTTGTTCTTGCATCAGCCGTGCTGCTGGCGGCGTCACCTGCAACGGCGCAGGACGGCTATCCGTCCAAGCAGGTGACGGTGATCGTTCCCTTCGCCGCCGGCGGCACCGCCGACATTTTTGCGCGCATGGTGTCGAACCATCTGCAGGTGAAGCTCGGCAAGCCGTTCGTGGTCGAGAACGTCGGCGGCGCCGGCTCGATCCTCGGTGTGACACGGCTCGCGAAATCCGCGCCGGACGGCATTACGCTCGGCCTTGCCAGCACCTCCGCGCTCGCGATCAATCCCACGCTCTACGGGCCGAAGCTCAGCTACCAGCCGGACAACGATCTGGCGCCGGTCGCCCAGATCAGCGTCGTGCCGAACGTCCTCGTCGTGAATCCCAACAAGATCAAGGCGCGCACCGTTCCGGAGCTGATCGCCTATCTGAAGGCGAACCCGGACAAGGTCTCGTTCGGCTCGGCCGGCGTCGGCACCTCGCAGCATCTGGCCGCCGAGCTATTTCAGCAGATGACCGGCACCAAGATGGTGCACGTGCCCTACAAGGGCTCCAGCCAGATGCTGACGGATCTATTGAGCGGCCAGATCGATCTCGCCTTCGACAACGTGCCGCTTCTGCTGCCGCAGGTGAAGACCGGCCAGCTCGCGATGCTTGCGACCGCAACGCCGAAGCGCGCCGCCTTCGATCCCGAGGTGCCCGCCGTCGCCGAATTCCTGCCGGGCTTCGAGGCCGTCGCCTGGCATGGCTTCTTCGTCCCCGCAGCGACGCCAAAGCCGATCGTCGAAAAGCTTTCGGCCGAGATCCGTGCCTTCATGCAGCAGCCGGAGACGGTGCAGAAGATGGCCGAGCTCGGCGCGGCTGCGGTTGCGGTGGATTCCGAACCTTTCAAGGCCTACATCGCCTCCGAGACCGAGCGGTGGAAGAAGGTGATCGAGGCCGCGAACATCAAGCTGGAGTAGGCGACAAGATCGTCCGGGTGGAGGTGAGGCTCCGGCGGTCGATGACGCGATCCGCGCCAAAGTCGCGGCCGGGACCTGAAAGTCCGGTCCGAGCGGCAGGCGATGCTCGGGTGATTTGTTGGGGCCTGACAACTGTCCGTCACGTTACGTCGATTTGATAGGCGGGATCGCAGTCCGCAACTTGGCAAGGGTGAGACATCATGACTGTCCTGCTGAGAGACACCTTCAAGGCCTGGATCGACCGCGCTCCGGGCGCGCCGCCCAAGCTGGTCATGATCGGCGACGTGAGGGTACCGGCCGATGGCTGGCAGGCCCGGCTGACCAGGCGCTCGCCGCAGGGCATCAATCCGAAGATCCTGATCCTCGACGTGAACACGCAGCAGCCGGGCGGCGAGACGCAGGAAGGGATCACCACGATCCCGCTCCGCTACGAGGAGAGTCCGCCGCAGGACGAATACGGCCAGGTGATGATCGCGAGCGGCACGGGTGAGATCGTGGTCCGCATCTGCGGCGCCCACTAGCCGAGCAGCAGATATAGCTTGGAGACCAAGTGAAGGCTCGGTGAGTGCCGGCGAGGCCTCACATGCCGTTGCAGGAACTATTGGCAATGCGGCGGACTTAACTGCGGCTCGCCCGCCACGATCGGGCGCAGTCCAAATGGACCGCTGGCCAAATGGGAGGTGCGACGCCCAGGCCAGCGGCTCCAAGGGAGAGCACTTACGTTGGCCGCTCGGGGTTAATCGTCCACTGAACGAGAAGCTGATGGAGGAGCCGTTCGGCCTGATCCCTCGTCAGTCTGGCTGCCAACTCTGTTCCAATCACCGCTGGGCCTCTGCGCTCCCGGTCGTAGACCATCCAACCGATGCCACCCATCCGAATGAGAAATCTGCTCTGCGAGCCCGTTTCGTCAGTCAAGACTACATGTCCCATGATCTGCCAATCGAAGACGATAGAGAAGCCGTCCCTCCCTGGAGATACGTTCGTGTATGGGAATCGGTTCGGGAAAGATTGGTAATTTTGGTCTGGGAATGTGCTGAAGCGAACAGAAGCGCTGTGAGGGCGGGGTAAGCTTGGAACCGCTTGGCCTTTGCCAAGGGCCAAGCGTCCCCAAGCGGCCCCGGCCTTCACCCCTATCAAGCCCCCCCGGCCGGGGTCGTCTTTACCGGGCTGTCGATATTCGGGACACCATTCCAGTTGAAGTCCGGTCGGACTCGCCGCAGACGGGAATTCGTCTTTCGCTGCAACCGGCTAGCCGCTTCGAAACGTCGCGGCCTGCGGGAACATTGTCCTGCGAATGGACGATGACCGCGTCCGAATCTTCTTCCTAGCATTCACGCGAGCCTCGTTCGGTTCGAGAACGTTCATCAAAAGGCTCCGGCCGTGGGCGGCTATGCCAAATCCGGCCACGACGTTTCGATGAATGAGGGACGACTGAAATGGACCAGTTGCACGCCGAGCGGCTTAGTTTTCACAGTTCGGAACAGCGGCCCTTCATTTCGGTGGCAATACCAACCTTCCGCCGACCGGAGATGGTGCGCCGTGCGATTGAAAGCGTGTTGCAGCAGAAGTTCTCCGACTGGGAAATGGTGATCAGCGACGACGAAGGCCCCGAAGGCGCGGCTTGGAGCATCCTGTCCGAATACGCGCGGAGCGATCGGCGCATCCGCGTCATCGAGAACCACCGCGGCCAGGGCCAAGTCGAAAATACCAACAACGCGATGCTCGCATGTCGCGGCCGCTGGATCAAAGTGTTGCATGACGATGACTGGCTCGCGCCAGCATCGCTCGCGACTTTCGCGGAGATGGCGCGGACGTACCCGACCGCTGCATTCATGACCTCCACATCCCATGTGGTCCATGACGGGGGTATAAAGTACCGGCGAGGGGGCCAGGTTTATCTGTATTCGAGCCAGCAGTGCCTGGAGGATCTCTATTTGGCGGGCAAGACCCGACTGCTTGGGATTGTTCCATCGACCCTGCTGATCAATGCCAACGTCATCCGGGCCGGATGTCTGATGCGAAACTACAAGTCGATAAGCTGGGGCGTCGACCAGCTGTTCTTTCTTGATCTCGCCTGCCAGGGCGACATGGTTGCGATAGACGATGGTCTTGTCTTCTATGACATGACCAGCCACGCGACCATCACGGCAACAGGATCGTTCCCCCAAATCGACCAGGAGACCGTCGATCTCAAGCACCTCACCTGGAGCCTTTTGGAGGATAAGGGACGGCTTCCCGATCCTGATACGGTGGTGCGTGCATTGCGGGTTGCGCGACTGCGCGGACGGATCTTCCACCAGCCCATGAGCGCAACGATCCGCGACGCGATTCAAATCTTGCGGCCCTCGGTCTTGAGGGCCGCTAATCTTGCGATCCGAGCTTGGGCGCGTGCACCGGGTGCGATTGTAAGCCTGTCTTATTGCACCTCGGATTTCTTGTGAGGGCCGTCGCCGACCCGGCAGCGTTGCGCTGGCCGCACCGCCCGTGAACGTAGAGAGAACAAGGCGTCGTTGTTCACAGAAGGGCTGGACCGCGAATGCCGACGCGGCTATATGAGCGGCCTGCGAGCCGGTGATTTGCAAAACTTTTGCCGGGGCTTGCAGCACTTCCGAAGAAAGTCTTGTGATATCAAGTGCTTCGGTGGGGAATGGTGTAACGGTAGCACAACAGACTCTGACTCTGTTTGTCTTGGTTCGAATCCAGGTTCCCCAGCCATTCCGGCGTTTCGCCAATAAAATCAGATAGTTGGGCCGCTTCTGGTCGCTCAAAAGGGTGCCGCTCGTAACCGCTTTTCGGGACCAAAACGCGTAGCCGCGACTCATTTTCGCCGTGATCAGCCTGCGTCATATTGTGACGTTTTGGGTTCAGTTTTTGAAGTAAAATTGCACACCAGAGAGGAGATTTCCCGTTCCGCCTAACCAGCGAACTAACCTCGGTGTGCCTTTTTTGTCTATCGCGTCCCCGCCTTAAATCCTTTCTTGGTATCGAGACCAAAACCTCCTCCGGCACTTCCTCGCGTGAGCCTTGGCTGCTCGACCTGCTTGGCGCGCGCTCGACCTTGGCTGGCGTGACCGTCACGCCCTATACCGCCATGACTTGCGCACCCGTCGCGTGCGCAGTGCGTTCGATCTCCGAGCCGGCAGGCTCGCTTCCCCTTCATAGCTACAAGCGACTTCCCGACGGCGGCAAAGAGAAGGCCACCGATCATCCGCTCTACGAAATGCTCTAGGACGCGCCGAACAGCTTTGCGCCTGCCGCGCTGTTTCGCACGCAGCTCATGGCAGACCCGCCGTTGCAGCCGCACGGCGCCTTCGCAAAAGATCATCCGCGTTGACGGCGGCAAGGCCGCAGAGCTTGTTCGGCTGGATCCCAGGACCGCGCCCGTTGCGGTAGACGACAGCGACATTGAGCCGACCTACAAAGTCAACGGCCGCGAGATCGCAGGCGCGGACCTGATTCATATTCCGTCCCCGCTTATGATCAGCGCAAAGGCCTAGTCGGCGAGGGCAGGGAGGCCATTGCGTTAGCGCTCAGCCGCATGTGATCGCGCCGTCCGTTACCGTCAACATGACCGGCAACCCTGGCTCATCGCCGAGCCAGCACCGTGAAACGGCAGAGCAGATCGGTAGGCTGGTCAACGACCACGTGCAGGTCGCGATCGCTTCCGCACTTCGGACATAGAGCAGGCCCGCGGGAACGCTCTTCCGCCGGTAAATACGAAAGAGAAAAGCCCCCGGTGGAGTTGCACACCGGAGGCTTTCCCTGATGAGACACACGGCGTCGGTGTCAGGCTCCATTATAGCAATCTCGCTGCCTTTCTCGTGAACTTTTTCGAAGAGGTTGGCAAAAAAACTTCGAAGGGTTCGCGATCGGCTCGCTATATCCGTTCCTGATGAGACCCCGTTGCGCCTTGCGCGGCAGTATAGCGGTCTAGAACGAAAGGTGTGGCGGAACATGACGCCACCTATGAGCCAGCCGCAGGCGCATGGATATCAGATCAAGCGCTCCCCTGTATAGGACGCCTTGGTAGGGTTGCACCGGACAATCGAGAGATTGTCGAACTCGCCAAAAGATGAAGGCCCTGCCTTGCGGCATCCTTCTCCACCCCTCTGTTGATGGACATCTGGCAGATGGGTGGGCATCCGGCTACAGCCGGGTAACAGCGTGATTGCTTGCAATCGAGACGCGGAGCTTAGGGCGAGGTCAATGGACGCCACCTCGCTGCGATGGTCATCACCAACGCTACGCTCCAGACTAACCTTCGATGGAATGAACCAACGAACCTCTCCCTTCGGGATAAGCACGGGGGCTACTGCTCTGTGCTTGTCTCTGGAGGGAAAAAGTTTCCCTTGGAATGGGGGACTTGGTTGTTGAGTGTATTGCTGGCAACTGGAGACAATGCAGCTTTCAACTTACCTAGTGTGGTGCGCGCGCAATAGATCGGCTGATTTGGCGTTGCCCACGTTTCGACGAGGAATGGCACGGCGATTTCGAAAACATGACTCAGTAGCGGCCTGTTGGATTGATCAATTCGCCAAGCCAGGCAATAGGCGGTATGGGCCTGCGCCGAATACTTCCTGAAGTTAAACTGACATGTATCCTCGTAGCGGTCGATAAGTCTGGATTTCACTTCGATCAATCGTCCGTCCTTGTGCAGATCGTGACCTTTGGTGTTTCTCCTTGTGCGTTTCGCGTCAGCGTAGATTGCAATCAGGGACTCAGAAATCTCTCCTAGGGCGGCCGACTGGGTTTCGCGGCCGAAATGCTTGTTCAAGACCGTTAGAGCTTCGATTGCTTCGCTCAGGGCCGTAGTCAAGCATGCTTGCACTTCGTTCGTTATATCGCGAACCATGGTATTTCTGTCCTTCCGCGCCGTCCTACCTGGGCAGGCTATATCGGATCGTGAACGATGGGCCGTCCCCGGCTGGTGGCGCATGAACCACATCGTCGCTGGCCTTCTGTAACTGGCGCATCGCAGCGCATGCCATGGGGTGCCGATTCTCGGAAGGGCTGACGATCCGATGAAGCTCGCCGGCATTGATCTCGACATGCGGTCGGCCTTGCGTGGCCGCCCTGGCAATCTGCGCCTCAAGCTCCTCGCGGAAGTCTCTCATAGTCGCCATCGCGCTGATGCCCTTCTGGTTAGTTCGACCAACCGCTGCACCTCATGGAGGTCATGTCTTCTTGGTCCAAGGCTTCCACGGCGCGTCATCCGGCTCATCCCAGATAACCTGTGCAACGCCGATAGGAGTTCCCACAGTCTGGGCGGCTGATCGGGCTGCTATTGCAGCCTCCGCCGATGGGTGAACGATGCCGCTTGGATATCGGCGTCCATCCCTGTCGGCAAAGATGTTGGTGTAGCCGGTGAAGGTAGTGAATTTAGACATGCTATGTATTCCACGCCGGATGAAAGGAATTTCAATTGCTCTGCCGCAAGACGCAAAGTCCAACGAATGCGACTCGAATCATCATTTCTTTTGTTTGGTTGCGCGGAACGTATAGTCCGACGCAGTTCTAAATGAAGTCCACTCGTATTTACCGGCCGATATAAACGCTGGTTGTTCTTTGGACGCATTCTGCACGAGCCGCTTGAACAGATTACCCCGTTCGTCCGTCGTGAGCTCTGGTGACAAGATCGCCATGCTTGAAACGATAAGGGCGGTAACGTAGATCGGCTCGCCCATTTTCCGGGGAAAGGTGATCTCCAGGTCAACAATGTTCTTGGATCGATCGCTATACGTGACTGTCTTCCAAGTCGTCGTTGGATCGTCCTTACTAGCGACGACCTCCTCGCACCGCTTTATGCCGGCGGCTGAGGGTTTGTCGCAGTGTTCGGGGGCACCCGTCGCTTTAAGCGGCGCGCAGCCGGCGAGCAGCATAAGCGCGAGAATTAGCTTTCGCATCAGTGCTGCGCGCTCAGCCAGAGATAGGCTAATCCGACTATGATGGCAGAGAAAAACAACGCCCTGCGCATGCTCTGCTTGTTGAGTCGTTTGGTTTCGTATTCGCCCCAGTCTTCCGGTCGCATATTTGGTCCCCAGCCCGCTCGGAAATATGCGCGTCGGAACTCGCGCTCACAACTGCTACTTGAGTCGAAGGGGTCTTGTAAGTCAGTCCCGACTTACAATCTTTAATTGATTCAATAGTTTGACGCTACTTGGCGAATACGGGTCTTATGGCGCAGCACCGCTGTGGTGGGGCTCTAAAGGGAATGCCATGCTGATTTCCGACGACCGTTATTTCGCACTCGTGCGCACGCTCACCGATGCATGTGCGGTTCCGACGAATACGTTGTGATGGGCCGCAACTGGGTGGAGACTCAGGTTCAGGTCGCGCTGGGCGCGGCCGACGTTTAACCGGCGAGTAGCGCCGATTGCGATCCCGCCCATCCGGCGATCGTGATGCACGGCGAGGAGCCGTCGGCCGAAGTGGTCGCGGAGATCGATCAGGTGCTCGCCGGCCTTGGCAGCGCCAGCGTGCACTAAAGGTGCGCGCATAGCCGTTATGCAAACAAGCCTTGTGAAAGCCCATATCGCGCTGACTACAGGCCAACCGAGCGTTCGGCTTTAGTTGGGCCGTTTGCTTCTCCTCTGTCAGTGCAACCAGCCGGCGCGCATCAACCGCCGTCTGATTTGTCAGGGGAGATCAATTCAACCACTGACAAGGAGTGTGAATGCCTATCGAGACCACCAATATTACGGGCCGCGACGACCACATAATCCGCAAGGCGCTGCCTTACGCCATCGAAACGATCGATCGTCTGCCGTCGCGCTGGCGAGAAGAAAGCGATCGCGAGGACATGACAACCCTGCTTGGTGTTTATGGCGATGCTGACGCGCACCGCCTTAATGCCCGTCAGCATCTCGCCGGTCGCGAGGAGAGCTGAAATGGCGTTCGAACCAACTAAGGCTGATCATGCCGCGCTCGATCAATTCCTCGAAACGGTTTTCGACGCCTACAAGGCCGGTCGCGCTGATCGGAATTCATGTGTCGGCGCCATTGCCCACGTCATGACGGCGGCGGCAATCGACAACGAGGCGGAGTTTAAGAATTATATCCGGCTTTCCGAACAGAAGCTTTTCGACTTCGGGACTAAGTGCAGCACACCCTTGCCCAAGATCGTCCCCCGCGCTTAGATTGTTGCGCGGGGGATTTCTCATGATTCGATCTTGTCTAGCCTTTGTTGTCGCCGTGTCGGTCATTGGTATTGCGACATCAAGCATCGCGGCGGAGACCTGCAGCTCGTGGAAGCAAACGTGCATCGCGAGCAGTCCGAACACGAAGATTGAGGACAACATACAGAAGTGCTCTGCCGCCGCGAAGGACTGCCAAGCCCGGTGTAAGAAGGGCCAGAAAAGCTACTTCGTCGGTCCCTTCAACGGGCAACAGCACCCCGTCGATTCCTGTGGCTGAACTCGCACCAAAAGCTTGACAACAAGGGCGCGGATCACAACGCGTCCACTTGCCCAAGATCGTCCCTCGCGCTTAGATTGCGCGGGGATTTTTATGGAGGGGCAACGATGCAGCAGAAGTGGCGCGGATTGCCGCCCGGCGAAACTGAGCCGACTATCTGGCCTTTTTTCATGATCGTTTTTGGCGTTCCCATTGTTGCAGTAGTCAGCGGCTATTTCCTCGCCACGATCTTTCTCGGCAGTGCCCTCGCTGTTGTCGCTATGGTCGTTTACAAGAGAGAAAAGACGGCCGTAGATGTTGCAGGGGCATTGATGGGGGCCGTCGCTCTGGCTTCAATCGGAGGTTTGTTCATTATGCCGTGGGGGGCGAACGACCACGGGTCCGCGCGGCAAGATACTGCCTATTCTTGCCAACCCGAGCACTATGATCGGGAAAACTGCGAGGCTCAGCGCCGTGGCATTAGTGCTTTGGGCCAGTTTGTGAACGAGTTCAATTCGAGCGCAGAGTTTAGGAGCGAGATCAAACGTCGCGTTGATCGTTGAGTCTAAGTTTTCAAAGACATGGAACGGGAAAGGGCGAGGACCACACCGCGTCCTTTCCCTTACCTAACGGCGCCCCCATTTCTTGAGCTGCTGGTGTGCAAGCATTTCGGATACAAGAGAGCTCAATCCAATTTTGAGCCGCTCGATATCTTCTACCAGTGCGACAAGGTAACCCATGTCGATCTCGACGGGAGTCTCAACGGACTTTGCGTTGTCGAGGCTTAGCGGCTGAATGCTGAATGTCCGATCGCTTGAGCCTTTGAGCCATAGCCCGTGCGCGAGCAGATTGCGACGATGCTGAATGGTCTGGAGCAAATCGAACTGAGTCATAAGACGATCGACATACTGCGGATAAGAAATCCGGACGGCAGAAGATACCTGCTCAAACACGATATCCTTCCGAGCCTGAAAAGCCCTCGGCTTAAAGAGCAGTTGTTCCCACCGACTGGCACTCTTGAAGTCAATGGACCTGAGAATCCAGAACAGCAGGAATTCAATGCCACCCCACTCCAGCGTGATCTTTGAAATTTTGTGGGCAAATTCATCTCCCCACAAATCGCGCTTAAACTCCGTTATCTGATTTTTGACGACCTGATGAACGTCAATGTCAGCCATAGCTCACCCGCAGAATTGATATCTAATCGCCTCAATCATCGCCACGCGATCCCGCAGCGTCCCGTCCGTGGGCAGTGCGGCGCGTGCCCGGCCGTCCTGGTTCAGCTCGGTCTCATAGTGCGACCACACGGCCGCCTGGAGATCGGTGGGGGAGGGCTCCCGGCGCAGATCAGCGAACCGGGCTCGGTAGGAGGCGATCAAGGGCGCCGCACGATCGCGAGCTTGTCGGGGGTCGGTCGTCTTGAGGGACTGCCAAATCTCTTTCCGCTTAAGCACTGGCTGGAGCTTCAGCGGCACGCCGACCCGGACATAGTAGGACGTGCGACCAGGACGTTTTTGGATATTCGTGGCGATCGACATTCGAGTCCTCGTAACCGTGACCCGTAACCACTACTCGTAACCGCTCAGCGTTAAATGCTGTTTTATTTCATGTCGTTATTAAGATCGTTGAATTTTTGCTGGGGGTCCTCAGAGTCCAGGTTCCCCAGCCAGTTCAGGGCAATTCCCCGAGATCCTCATCGGCTAGCGGCGCTTCTTCCGGCCGGCCTTGGCGGCACGCTTCTTCGGCGCCCGTCGCTGGCCGCGACCTGCATCCGCCGCACCCCATGGAATTTTCGCGCCGACACGCGTCTTGGCGCCGACGAGGTTGGGCGTCTGGTTGTATTTGAGACGACGTAGTTTGGCCGTGACGAGCTCGCTCAGCTCCTGGAACGACGGATTGGTGCCGCGCTCGCGTTGTTCGCGCAGCACCTTCGCCATGCAGAACGTGTAGGCACCATACGACGTGACGCCGTCACGATATTCGTAGGACAGCTCCTGTTCCTGACAGGCCTCGAGGAGGATCGGGAGGTAAGGCCCGTGATGCCCGAGCGCGGCCCGCGTCTTGTTGTATTCCCTGTCGGGTTGGGTGCGGAGCGCCATGCTGCGCCCGAGCCGCTGCGTGGCGCCGTTGTCGCCGAGATAGTCGGCGCCGTCCTTGCTCTTGCTCAGACTTTCGTTCAGGGGAGGGAACTCGCGCGGCACCCACATGCCTTCGCTGGCTTCCCACCGCAGCGCCCGGTGGCGGATATCGTCGGGCGGCGTCAGGCCGCGGATGCGTGGACCGCCGTCTCGCGTCATGCCGCCGGAATGGCAGCAGTCGAGCATGGCGACGAAATAGCAGTCGTATGGAAGCTGCGAGTAGAGCTGGCAGAACTGGCGATCGAGAATCGCGTGCTCCGGCGTCCAGTCGAAATCATAGGGAACCAGGCACTCGTCGACGCTGTCCGGTGCGCCGCTCGGACTGTATCTGGGTATCTGGGCGCCATGGCCCGAGTAGAACAGCATGCGCTCGTCGCCGTCGCGGACGCCCTCGAGCAGCCAGTGAAGCCTTTCCATGATGCCCTGCGCCGTCGCCCGCTCATTGAGAACGACGCGAATTTCGTCCGGCTTGAAGCCGCTTTCCTGTAGCACCGAGCTCATGAGGAATACGTCGTTGACGCATCCTTCCAGCCTGTCCGCGGGTTTGGGATAGTCGTTGATGCCGACCAGCAGGGCGCGGCGGGTCGGCCGCGTGTCGATGCGGGCAATGCCCCGCGCGGCGCTGACGATGGAGCGTGACGCTGGCACCGGCACCACATCGTGCCAGACGGTGGCCACGGTCTCGGGGCGCGAGAGGTACCAGGTCGCATTGTGATTCAGGACATCGTTGGGGACATCGAACGGTGTCAGCACCTGCTGAAAATTATCCGCGGCGATCTCGAGCGGATAGGTGAGAACGCGATCTTCCCGATTGAAGAGATGGTACCATTTTCGGCAGGGAAGGTCCTGAATGCGGCCTGCAAAGATGTCGCGCACCGCGGGATTGCCGATCTGCGAGCCCAGCGTGACAAAGACCTTGTCCTTGATCGCAGCGGGGTTGCGCACGAACGTGTCGTAGCAGATCAGCGAGCCCAGGCTGTGAGCCAGGACAACGTCGTAATTGCCGCTCTTCAGCTTGTCGAGGACTGCGCTGCGCAGTGCGGTCTGCAACTGCTCGTCCACCGACCACTGGGCGACCATGCCCGCGGTCCACCTGATCAGGGTTGGTACATCGTCGAGGCTGCGTGTGCCCGCGAGCAGATCGCCGATCCCATGGACGGTCGCGCTCGCCAGCAGTTTCGCCAACGCGATGCCATAGGTGACGAGGTTGGGCGGGCTCTTGTCGAAGAGGTCGTCATACGAGAGGAAGTCGATGGCCGGGTTGAGGCTCTGATCGACGGACTGAACTGCGCGTATAATGGCTTCGGACCATGACTTCCGGAACTCGGCGTCGATCTCCGCATGGCCGACGCCGTGGACGCAAAGCAACGACAGGCGGGTGCTCATGAAAGCTGCCTTCTGCAATCTGAAGTAGCCGGTATGCAAGCGTAAACGCCGGGGATGATGTCACGGCGCCGCGAGCTTCAAATGTGAAGTAGCGCACGAATTCTCGCGACAGTTTGCCTCACCTAGAAGATGCCATCACGAGTCGGATCGCCCTGCGCGGCTTCGTCCTCGGGACAGGCAACCCAAGGAGATTCGTGATGCCCTATGTCGATGGTTTCGTGCTGGCCGTGCCGAAGGACAAGATCGAGGCCTACAAGGCGCTGGCGCGAAAGGCCTGCGCGGTGTGGATGGAGCACGGCGCGCTCGATTACGTCGAGTGCATCGGCGACGACGTGCCCTATGGCGAGTTGACCTCGTTTCCGCGCGCAGTGATCGCGAAGGAGGATGAGGTCGTGGTGTTCGCCTGGATCGTCTACCGCGACCGGGAGACCCGCGATGCCGTCAACAAGAAGGTGATGGCCGATGAGCGGTTCAAGGGCGCCGACATGCCGTTCGACGGCAAGCGCATGATCTATGGCGGCTTCACGACGCTGCTGCGGGCGAGCGACGTCGTCGGCTGAGTGAAGCGCCGCGGGCATATCCGTAGCCCGGATGAGCGAAGCGACATCCGGGAGCGGTGCCGAGGCTATTCCGGGTATCGCTTCGCTCATCCGGGCTACTGCTGCCGCGGAAAACGCGGCGGCAGTTGTGCGCCGCCAGATTTAACGCTGCCTCTACCCGCGCGTTCGCTGCCTCCCATGCAGCATTATGCTAGCCCGTTTCACCTTGCCGGTATCCGGCTGGCATGCCATCCTCAGTCAGCCAGGCATAAACAAACGGAAGCGGGCGCTTAGCTCAAGGCTTCCAAAAAATCCTTGGCGGGGAAACCCTTTGGGAGGTCTGATTTGATGAATTTGAAACACATCACCGGGCTGCTTTGCGCGGCCGCGATATCCCTTACGCTCAGCTCCGGCGCGCAGGCCCAGGATAAGGTCGTCAAGATCGGCGTTATCATGCCGATGTCCGGCGGCACCGCCTCGATCGGTGCGCACGCCAAGGCGGCGCTCGAAGTCGCCATGGACATCATCAACAATGCTCATCCGGAGCTTGGCAATCTGCCGCTGGCGAAGAACGCCGGCCTTGCCGGCCTCGGCGGCGCCAAGATCGAGGCCGTGTTCGCCGACAACCAGGGCAACCCGGCGACGGGCCAGAACCAGGCGCTGCGCCTGATCACGGAAGAGAAGGTGGCCGCCGTGTTCGGCTCCTATCAGTCCGGCGTCACGCTGACCTCGAGCGCGATCGCCGAGAAATACGGCGTTCCCTTCCTGAACTCCGAGTCGGTCGCCGCCAATCTCACCGAGCGCGGCTTCAAATGGTTCTTCCGCACCACGCCGATCGCCACCGATTTCGCCAAGATCTATGTCGACTTCCTCGCCGACATCAAGGCGCAGGGTGCCAAGACCGACAACGTCGCGCTGGTCCATGACAACACCGAATACGGCACCTCGGTCGCCAACACGATCGCAGGCGCGTTCAAGGAGAAGGGCAAGCCGATCGCGCTCGACGTCGCCTATCCCGTCAATGCGACCGACTTGCAGGGGCAGGTGCTCCAGCTCAAGGACAAGAAGCCCGACGTCGTCATCATGATCAGCTACACGTCGGATGCGATCCTGTTCGCCAAGACCATGCAGTCGCTCGACTACAAGCCGGCCGTGCTGCTGGCCGACGATGCCGGCTACTCCGATCCGTCCTTCACCAAGGCGGTCGGCAAGATCTCGCAAGGGGTCTTCAACCGCTCGTCCTGGGTCGTGGGGCCGTCGGGCTCGGCGTCCGCGATCATCGCCGACATGTACAAGAAGAAGAGCGGCGAGGAGATGGACGATACGGTCGCCCGGCAGATGCAGGGCTTCTTCGTGCTGGCCGAGGCCATCGACCGCGCCGGCTCGACCGACCCGGCCAAGATCCAGGCCGCTCTGAAGGCGACGGACCTGAAGCCCGAGCAGCTCATGATCGGCTACAAGGGCGTGAAGTTCGACGACAAGGGCCAGAACGTCCTCGCGTCCGGCGCCATCATCCAGCTTCAGGATGGCGAGAACTATGTCTCGGTGTGGCCGAAGGCCAATGCCGAGAAGGCGCCGGTGCTGCCCTACAAGGGCTGGTGAGCTTGACGGCGGGACCGCGCGTCCCGCCTTTCCCGGAATGATCTGATCAGAGCAACGCAGCTCATGTCCTTTGTTCTCGTGCAGGTGATCGCCGGCGGGCTTCTGCTCGGTGCCGTCTACGCCCTGTTTTCTTCCGGCCTCACGCTTGTGTGGGGCATGATGAACATCGTCAATTTCGCGCATGGCGACTTCGTCATGCTCGGCATGTATGTGGCCTATGTCGTCTACACCCTGATGGGGGGAGGGCCGATCCTTGGCGCGCCGCTGGCGACCTTGGTGCTCGCGACCGTCGGCGTCGTGGTCTATTTCGCCCTGATCCGCGACATCATGAAGGGGCCGATGCTGGCGCAGATCCTCGGCACGTTCGGGCTCGCGCTGCTCTTGCGCTATTCCGTGTTCTGGTGGTTCGGCGCCAACTTCCTGTCGATGCCGCCGAACATCGTCGGCGGCACCTATGCGTTTGCGGGCCTGCGCATCGAAGCCTCGCGGTTGCTTGCCGGCGTCGTCGCGCTGCTGGTGACGTTCGGCCTCCATCTGCTCCTGACGCGCACATCGCTGGGCTCGAAAATGCTGGCGGTGGCGGAGGATCAGACCGCGGCTCAGCTCATGGGCATCCGGCCCGACACCATGCAGGCGATCGCCTGGGCCATCGCGGCCGGCGCCACGGGCCTTGCTGGCGCGCTGATCGCGAACTTCTTCTACATTGTGCCGACGGTCGGCGAGACGCTCGGCATCGTCGCCTTCGTCACGGTGTCGCTCGGCGGTTTTGGCAGCGTGCCGGGCGCGCTCGTGGCGGGCCTGTTGATCGGCGTAATCGAGTCGCTCTCCGGTTATCTGATCGGAGCCGTCTACAAGGACATCGTGGTCTATGTGCTGTTCCTGTTCTTCCTCTGGTTCCGGCCACAGGGCCTGATGGGGAAGATGTGATGCGACGCTGGATCTGGCTCTCGGTCGTCGCCGCATTGGCGATCGCCTATCCGCTGCTGCTGTCCTCGCCGTTCCAGCAGCGCCTGGGCGCGCTGGTGCTGCTCTATGCCATCGCCGCGTCGGCCTGGAACATCGTCGGCGGCTATGCCGGCCAGGTTTCGGTCGGCCATGTCGTGTTCTTCGGCTGCGGCGCCTATGCCGCGATGGGCTCCTACGCAAAATTCGGCCTGTCCCCGTTGTTCGGCATTCCCGGCGGTATCGTGCTCGCGGTCGGGCTTGCCGCGATCGTCGGCGTGCCGACGCTGCGGCTGTCGGGCCATTACTTCAGCATGGCGACGATCGCGGTGGCTGAGACCATGCGGCTGATCGTGACCAACACCGAATGGCTTGGCGCGGCCGTCGGCCTTTCCGGTCCGACCGTGCCGCGCAACATCTTCGATCTCTCGTTCCTGTCGTCGCTGCCGTATTATTATCTCTTCCTCGCCGTGCTCGTGATCACGCTTCTGATCACCTGGTGGATGACCAACAGCCGGATGGGATTTTACCTGCGCGCGATCAAGGATTCCGAGCGCGCCGCACGATCGCTTGGCGCGCCTGCCAGCCGCACCAAACTCTACGCCTACATGCTGAGCGCGGCGCTGACGAGCGTCGCCGGCGCGCTCTATGCGATGATGTTCGGTTTCGTCGATCCGGAGTCCGGCCTCGGAATCCTGATCTCGGTGAAGATCCTGATCATGGCGGCGCTGGGCGGGGCAGGGCTGCTGTTCGGTCCGCTGGTCGGGGCCGCGATCCTCGTGCCGCTGGAGGAGATCTCCAACAGCTGGCTCGGCGGCAAAGGTGCCGGCCTGACCTTCGTGGTCTACGGCGCGATCATCGTGCTGATCGCGCGCTTCCAGCCGGGCGGCCTGCTCAGCCTGTTCGCGGGACGCAGGAAGACCAATGCTGACAAGGGAGCCGGCCATGCTCCTTGAGGCACGCGGAATCACAAAGGCGTTCGGCAGCTTCAAGGCGGTCGATGATGCCTCCGTCACGCTGGAGCAGGGCGACATTCTCGGCTTGATCGGTCCGAACGGCGCCGGAAAATCGACCTTCTTCAACTGCCTCACCGGCGACCTCGAGACCACCGCAGGCCGCGTGTTGTTCGAGGGGACCGACATCACCGACTTCGCGCCGGAGCAGCGCGCCGGGCTTGGGCTGGCCCGCACCTTCCAGGTGCCGCAGACCTTCGAGGGCATGACGGTGCTCGAGAACGTCATGATCGGCGCCTTCCTGCGCACCTCGCACCGCGCCGAGGCCGAAACCAAGGCGCGCGCGGTGCTGGAGCGCGTCGGCATGAGCAGGCTCGCGGATGCGCCGGCGCGCTCGCTCGGCACGCCCGGCCGCAAGCGGCTGGAGATCGCCCGCGCGCTGGCGACCGAACCGAAGGTGCTGTTGCTCGACGAGGCCATGGCCGGCCTCAACGCGCATGAGGTGAGACTGGCCATCGATCTCGTGCGCGAGATCCACCGTTCCGGCATCACGCTCGTCATCGTCGAGCACATCATGGAAGTGATCATGTCGCTGGCGAGCCGCGTGATGGTGTTTCACCAGGGCAAGGAGATCGCCCGCGGCTCGCCGCGCGAGGTCACCTCCAATCCGGCGGTGATCGCCGCCTATCTCGGCACCCGCGCCGCCAAGGCGGCCGCGGGGCACACGCCGGTCGAGCTGATGGGCGGGCCGGACCTATGAGCGGGCCATTGCTCAGGATCGAGCACCTTGAGGTGCGCTACGGCGACCTCATCGGCGTCTCCGATGTCTCGCTCGAGGTGCCCGAAGGCAGCGTCGTCGCGCTGCTCGGCTCCAATGGCGGCGGCAAGACCACGACGCTGAACGCGATCGCGGGCCTCATTCCCGTGCATTCCGGCTCGATCAGCTTTCGCGGCGAGGACATCGCTGGCCAGAAGGCCTTTGCGATCGTGCGCAAGGGGCTTGCGCTGTCGCCGGAGGGATGGCGGCTGTTCGTGCAGCAGAGCGTCGAGAACAACCTCATGCTCGGCGCGACGCCGCTGCACGACAAGTCCCGTCAGGCCACGTTGCTCGAACGCGTCTACGAGATCTTTCCGCGCCTGAAGGAGCGCCGCAACCAGCGCGCCGGCACCATGTCCGGCGGCGAACGGCAGATGCTCGCGGTCGGCCGCGCGCTGATGAGCGACCCAAAACTCCTGATGCTGGATGAGCCATCGCTCGGCCTTGCGCCGGCAGTGGTCGAGTCCATGTACGAGACCTTCGGCCGTTTGCATCGCGAGGGCCTGACCATCCTGCTCGCCGAGCAGTCGATCGAGCTGGCGTTGGAGGTGTCGGACTTTGCGACGGTGCTTCAGGTCGGCAAGAGCGTGCTGACTGGGACGGCCGCGGCACTCGCGGAGGACCCGCAGGTGCAGAAAGCCTATCTCGGCGTCGACTGACTAATTTCCGCCTGGAGCAGCAGCAGCAGGCAACCGGCAAGCCGCGTCTCCATCTCTTTCGACGAAAGCGACAGCGGTCCGGGATCGTTGAGGATCGCGTTCACCAGCGTGCCCAGCACGACCTGGAAGCCGAACGCGATGGCGCGGGCCTTGGCGGCCTTGCGGCCCTTGCCCATGGCCGGCAGCAGGAGAGGGGTGGCGCGCATCGTGGTCGCTTTCGCGAGCGC
This sequence comes from Bradyrhizobium sp. CCGB20, assembly GCF_024199855.1. Classification (NCBI taxonomy): domain Bacteria; kingdom Pseudomonadati; phylum Pseudomonadota; class Alphaproteobacteria; order Hyphomicrobiales; family Nitrobacteraceae; genus Bradyrhizobium; species Bradyrhizobium sp. CCGB20. Next base: position 4,132,412 of record NZ_JANADN010000001.1, read on the forward strand.
CTTGAACGGTGTCCATTTGTCCGGGCGGGTGTCGTCGTGCTGGAGCGCGGCGCGCAGCACGCCCTCGTGGTTGCGCATCCAGGCGATGATGCCGCTGACGACGATGTGGCATCGCTTGTCGAGGCTCGTATCCGGTGATGGCGGCCTCATTTCACTGAGCCGCTGCTCGCCGTCGCGCGCGGCCAGCGCCATCAGCGCGTTGAAATAGGCCTCCTTGCTCTCGAACCGGCTGTAGAAGGCGCCGACGGTGGCGCCGACCTCAGCGCAGAGCGTCTCGATCGAAAGCTCGGCAAGGCTGCGCGTCCGCAGCATGCCGGCGCCGGCGCGCAGCAGCGCCAGCGTCGTCTCGCGGCTGCGTTTCTGGCGCGACGGGGCAACGCCCGGCAGGTCGAAATCGCGAAGTTCGGATTCCTCTCGGAGTAGCCGCATCCGCTCTTGCATCCGTGCTAAAGCATAATCATAATTCGGATTATAATTTATGGGCGAGCCGCAGGTCAACCGCGGCGGCCAAATGCACGGGGAGGAGCAGATGAGCGCAGGCAGCACCGCGCCGTTCCGCGGCACCGTCGGCAAGACGGTTGCTGACTCAAAGCCCTGGTGGCCGGAGGCGCCACGGCCGCCCGCGGGCGCGCCGAACATCCTGGTCGTGCTGTTCGACGATGTCGGCTTCTCCGATTTCGGTTGCTATGGCTCCGCGATCAAGACGCCGACCATCGACAGGCTCGCCGCTGAAGGGCTGCGCTACTCGGGCTTCCACACCACTGCGATGTGCTCGACGACGCGCGCGGCGCTGCTGACCGGGCGCAACCATCATTCGGTCGGCGTCGGGTGTCTGGCCAATTTCGATTCCGGCTATCCCGGTTATCGCGGCAAGATCGCGCGCGAGGCGGGAACGCTGGCCGAGATGCTGCGCGTCCATGGCTATCGCAACTACATGGTCGGCAAATGGCACGTCACGCCGCTGACCGAGAGCGGCGCCACCGGCCCGTTCGACGGCTGGCCGCTCGGCCGCGGTTTTGATCGCTTCTACGGCTTCCTCGATGCCGAGACGGACCAGTACGCGCCCGAGCTTGTCTCCGACAACACGCATATCGATCCTCCGGGCACCTATGCGGACGGCTATCACCTGACCGAGGATTTGATCGACCAGTCGATCCGCTTCATCGGCGATCACGTTGCCGACCGTCCCGACGTTCCCTGGCTGACCTGGGTCGCTCTGGGCGCCTGCCATGCGCCGCACCAGGCCCCGATGGATATCATCAGAAGCTACGATGCCGCCTTCGCGCATGGCTGGGACGTCGAGCGCGAGCAGCGTCTGGCGCGGCAGAAGGCGATGGGGCTGGTGCCGGAGGGAACGCGGATGCCCGCGCGCAATGACGGCGTGAAGGCGTGGGAGGAGCATTCGGCCGACGAGCGCCGCGTGTTCACGCGCCTGCAGGCGGCCTTCGCCGGCATGCTCGACCATTCCGATCGGCATCTGGCGCGCCTCGTCGCGTTCCTGGAGACTGCCGGCATCCGCGACAACACTGTGATCATCGTGATGTCCGACAACGGCGCGAGCCAGGAGGGCGGGCCGCTCGGCTTCGTCAATGCGATGGGTCCCTTCAACTTCAAGCCGGAGCCGATCGCGGAGAAGCTTGCCCGTATCGACGACATCGGCGGGCCCGACACCCACAGCAATTTCCCGCATGGCTGGGCGATGGCGTCGAACACGCCGCTGCGGCGCTACAAGCAGAACACCCATGGCGGCGGCATCCGCGATCCCTTCGTCATTAGCTGGCCGAAGCGGATCGCAGGCAAAGGCGAGCTGCGGCACCAGTTCGTCCATGCCAGCGATCTCACGCCGACGCTGCTCGAACTGATCGGCATCGAGGCGCCGAATGAAATCGCAGGCTGCGCGCAGATGCCTCTGGAAGGCGAGAGCTTTGCGCGCTCGATCAATGATGCGTCCGCGCCTTCAAAGAGCTCGCCGCAATATTTCGAGATGTTCGGCCATCGCGGGCTCTGGCAGGGCGGGTGGAAGGCGGTCGCCTTCCATCCCTCGGGCACGCCGTTCGAGAACGACAAATGGGAGCTGTTCCATCTCGACGAGGACTTCTCGGAGACCAACGATCTCGCGGCCAGGGAGCCGGAGCGTCTCGCCGCGATGATCGCGACCTGGTGGGCGGAGGCCGAGAAGCACAAGGTGCTGCCGCTCGACGACCGCTTCGGGCCGCCCTTTGCCGAGAACGCCGCGCGCTTCCACGGTGCGCGCCACCATTTCGTCTTCCACGCCGGCATGGGCCACGTGCCGACCGACGTCGCGCCGGACGTGCGCAGCCGCAGCTACACGATCGAGGCGCATGTCGAGATCGACGAGCAAGGCGGCGATGGCGTCTTGATCTCGCACGGCGATGCGACGTCGGGCTACAGCCTCTACGTCAAGGACGGCCACCTCGTGCACGACCTCAACATCGGCGGTAGCCATCAGATCGTTCGGTCGGACCGGAAAGTGCCGTCAGGCGCGCGGCGGCTCGGGGCGCATGTCGAGCGTCTCTTGCGCAAGGAGCCGCCGGCCAAGGGCTCGCGTACCGGCGTTACCGAATACACGCTGCTGATCGACGGCGAGCCGGCGGGTTCGCTCCAGACCCAGCTCGGCTTCCACACGCTGATCTCGTGGTCCGGCCTCGACATCGGCCGCGATCGCGGCAGCCCCGTGTCGCACTACGAGGCCCCGTTCGAATTCGAGGGGCGGCTGCTGCGCGTCACCGTGACCATGCACGACGACCAGCGGCTCGACGGCGATGCCGTCGGCAACGCGCAGATGGCGCGGCAGTAACGGGAAACGCCTTACTTGATCTTGTCGTAGGCTGCCGCGAAATCGCCCAGCGGCATCGGGATCGCGATCGTCTCCTTGGCCATGTTCTGGAAGGAGACCTTCAACTGCTTGCCCGACCTCAAGGCGCCCAGCAGGTCCGCCGCGATCGGCGTCGAGGCGTAACAGCCGCGGTTCTCGCAGGTCTGGATCTGGAGATCGACGGACTTGCCCTCGTCGACCTGGAGCTTGGCGCCGATGGGAAGGTTGAGACCGAGCGGCAATTGCAGCAGCGCCACCGGCGTGCGGGTGTCGGGCGCGATGCGAATGTTGATCAGCACGATGGTCTGGCCGGTCTTGGTCAGCACCGCGTTCTGCTCCATCGCGCATTCGAGCGGCGCGTCGCGGCTGACGCTGGTGCAGCGCACGACCCAGCCCGCCTGCTGCGCCGGAGCACCGTCAGCCTGTGGCTGCGTCGGGGCAGGCGTGGGCTGTGCGGCCGGCGCAGAGGAGTTCTTCTTGGCGCTCTGCTGGGCGTACGCACCGCCTGTCGACAACAGCAGAACGGCGGCGAGGGCTACAAGTCTGGATTGCATGGACATGGCGAAACCGCGTTGGCGTGAACCGAGGGCCCCGCTGTAGCGTCGCGGAAGCCGCGGCGCAAGCTTACTCGGCGGCTTGCTTAACGCTGCCGTGCTCTTGCGTCTCGTGACCTTCGCCGTCGCCCGAACGGCCCCAGCCCGAGAACCAGTTATTGAGCTCGTCGAGATAGAGATAGACCACCGGGGTGGTGAACAGCGTCAGCGCCTGGCTGACGATCAGGCCGCCGACCATGGCGTAGCCGAGCGGCTGGCGGATCTCCGCGCCGGTGCCGTGGCCGAGCATCAGCGGCACGCCGCCGAGCAGGGCGGCCATCGTCGTCATCATGATCGGCCGGAAGCGCAGCAGCGCGGCCTGGCGGATCGATTCCTCCGGCGTCTTGTGCTCGTCGCGCTCGGCGGCAATCGCGAAGTCGACCATCATGATGCCGTTCTTCTTCACGATGCCGATCAGGAGAATGATTCCGATCAATGCAATGAGGCTGAAGTCGAAGCCGGCCGCCATCAGGATCAGGAGCGCGCCGACGCCGGCCGAGGGCAGGGTCGACAGAATCGTGATCGGATGGATGTAGCTCTCGTAGAGGATGCCGAGGATCAAATAGACCACGACAAGGGCTGCGAGGATCAACAGCGGCACGGTGCCGAGCGATTGCTGGAACGCCTGCGCGGTGCCCTGGAAGCTCGAATTCAGGGTCGGAGGTGCGCCGAGATCGGCCATCGCCTTCTGCACGGCCTCGGTGGCCTGACCGAGCGCGACGCCCTGCGCGAGGTTGAAGCTGATCGTGATCGCCGGGAATTGGCCCTGGTGGCTGATCGAGAGCGGGCGGACCGGATCGGTGGTCCAGGTCGCAAAGGTCGACAGCGGCACCTGGTCGCCGGTCAGCGGCGATTTCACATAGAGCTTGTTCAGGCTCTCGAGGCTGCCCTGCAACTCCGGCAGGATCTCGAGGATCACCTTGTAGGTGTTGAGCTGGGTGAAATATTGCGTCACCTGGCGCTGTCCGAACGCGTCATACAGCGTGTCGTCGATCAGCTGCGGCTGGATGCCGTAGCGCGATGCGGTGTCGCGGTTGATCTTGAGCTGGACCGTGGTGCCCTGCGTCTGCTGGTCGGTCGCGACGTCCCGCAATTGCGGCAGCGTCTGCATCTTGGCGAGGATCTTCGGCGCCCAGTCGTTGAGCTCGGCGAGATCGGCATCCTGCAGGGTGAATTCGAACTGCGTGCGCGTCGGCCGGCCGCCGAGCCGGACGTCCTGGGCCGCCTGCATGTAGAGGCGGGCGCCCGACACTTTCTCGAGCTTGGGACGCAGCCGGGCAATGATCTCCTGCGCCGATGCGTTGCGCTCGTTGCGCGGCTTCAGCGTGATGAACATATTGCCGTTGTTGCCGGCGCGGCCGCTGCCGCCGATGTTCATCGCGATCGTGGCGACGTCGGGATCATCCATCACGATCTTGCCGAGCTCGACCTGGCGCCGCTGCATCTCGGCGAAAGAGATGTCCTGCGAGGCTTCGGAGGTCGCGGTGATCAGGCCGACGTCCTGCTGCGGGAAGAAGCCCTTCGGGATCAGGACGAACAGGTAGACCGACAAAGCGAGCGTGGCGAAGAAGATCGTGAGCGTGGTGCGCCGCCAGGCCAGCGCGTGGTCGAGCACGTATTCATAGCCGCGCAGCAAGCCGTCGAAGCCGCGTTCGCTCCACTGGTAGAACTTGCCGTGGGTCACCTCGCCATGGGCGCGCAGGAAGCGCGAGGCCATCATCGGCGTCAGTGTCAACGAGACGAACATCGACACGAAGATGGTCATCGCCAGCACGACGGCGAACTCGCGGAACAGGCGTCCGATGATGCCGCCCATCAGCAGCAGCGGGATCAGCACCGCGACCAGCGAGATGCTGATCGAGACGATGGTGAAGCCGATTTCCTTGGAGCCCTTGAAGGCGGCCGCCATCGGCGATTCGCCTTCCTCGATGTAGCGCGTGATGTTCTCGAGCATCACGATGGCGTCGTCGACGACGAAACCGACCGCGATGGTGAGCGCCATCAACGACAAATTATCGAGCGAATAGCCGGCCACCCACATGAGCGCACACGCGCCCAATAGCGCCAGTGGAACCGTGATGGTGGGAATGACCGTCGCCCAGAAGCTGCGCAGGAAGATGAAGATGACCATGACCACGAGGGCGATGGTCAAGAGCAGTGTGAATTGGACGTCCTCGACCGCGGCGCGGATCGTCGTCGTGCGGTCGCTGATGAGCTCGATCTTGATCGCGGGCGGGATTGCCGCGACGAGCCGGGGCAAGGTCGCCTTGATCCGGTCGACGGTCTCGATGACGTTGGCGCCCGGCTGCTTGAACACCACCAGGAACACGCCGCGCTTGCCGTTGGCCCAGGCCGCCTGTTTGGCGTCTTCAGCGCCGCTGACCGCCTGGCCGATGTCGCGGATTCGCAACGGGCCGCCGTTGCGATAGGCGATGATGACGTCGTTCCAGTCCTTGGACTGGGTGAGCTGGTCGTTGGCGTAGATCGTATAGGCGCGCTTCGGCCCGTCGATATTGCCCTTGGGGCTGTCGACCGTGGTGATTGCGATCTGGCTGCGCACGTCCTCCATCGACAGGCCCTTGGCGACGAGTTTCGCCGGGTCGATCTGAATGCGGATGGAGGGCTTCTGCTGGCCGCCGATGAACACCTGGGCTACGCCCGAGAGCTGGCTGATCTGCTGGGCGAGCTGGGCGTCGACGGCGTCGCTGACGCTGGTCAGCGGCAGCGTCTCCGATGTCGCCGACAGCAGCAGGATCGGCGCGTCGGCCGGGTTGACCTTGCGGTAGGTCGGCGGCGAAGGCAGGTTCTTCGGCAACTGGCCGCTGGCGGCGTTGATGGCGCCTTGCACGTCGTTGGCGGCGCCGTCGATGCTGCGGTTGAGATCGAACTGGATCGTGATCGAGGCGGTGCCGAGATAACTCGTCGAGGTCATCTGGGCGATGCCGGGGATCTGGGCGAATTGCCGCTCCAGGGGCTGGGCCACCGACGAGGCCATCGTCTCCGGGCTGCCGCCGGGCAAATTGGCGGTGATCTGGATCGTCGGGAAGTCCACCTGCGGCAGCGGCGCGACCGGCAGCAGGGGATAGGCGACGAGACCGACGAACAGAATGCCCGCCATCAGCAGCGAGGTGCCGATGGGATAACGGATGAAAGGTGCCGAAATCCCGCCCTCGGTCATTCCTGTCGTACCTTGTTCTGGCTTGGATCCGAGCTTGCAACGGCCGTCGAGACGAGGCTTCCGGGCTGGACCTTGAACTGACCGCCGGTGATCACCTGCTGACCCGGGCTCAAGCCTTCATCGACCACCGAACGACCGTCGATGGCGTAGCTGACCTTGATCTTGTGCACTTCGGCCTTGTTGTCCTGATTGACGGTATAGGCGTAGAGGCCGTTGGTCGAATGCTGAACCGCGTCGTCCGGAACCACGGTCGCGTCCTTCAGGGTGCGGACCAGAAGGCGCGTCGAAACCGACTGGCCCGGCCACAGCGTGTGTTCCTTGTTGTCGAACACCGCTTTGAGCCGAATAGTCCCGCTGGTCGTGTCGACCTGGTTGTTGATGACCGCGAGCTTGCCCTCGGCCAGCGTCTTCTTGCCGTCGGTGGTGAACGCGATCACCTTGAGCGCACCGGCCTTCTGGCCTTCGCTGATATAAGGCAGCTGATCCTCCGGCGCGGTGAAGATCACCGAGATCGGCTCGACCTGCGAGATCGTGACGATTCCCGTCTGCGTGGAGGCGTTGACGATGTTGCCGATGTCGACGAGGCGCAGCCCGGCCACGCCGGTGATCGGCGCCTTGATCTGGGTGTAGTCGAGCTGGGTCTGGGCGTTGGAGATCGCGGCTTCGTCGGCGGCGATCTGGGCGTTGAGCTGGGCGACCGTCGAGCGCTGGGTATCGACCCGCTGCGCGGTCGCGAATTCCCCGAGCCTCATGGCGCGCTGGAGTTCGAGATTGGCGTTGGCGAGGTTGGCCTCGTCCTGTGCCTTCTTGGCCTTGGCCTGGTCGAGCGTGGCCTGGTAGGGCCGGGGGTCGATCGAGACCAGAAGCTCGTCCTGCTTGACGATCTGGCCTTCCGTGAAGGCGATCTTGTCGATCTGGCCGTCAACCCGGCTCCGGACCTGCACGGTGTTGAAGCCCTGGACCGTGCCGAGACCGGTCAGGTAGACCGGGAAGTCAGTCTTCTGGACCGGCGAAACGCTGACCGGGATAGCCGAAGCGCGGGGCGGGCCCTTTTGGGCGGTCTGGGTTTTTCCGCCCTCGGGCGATCCGTATTTCTGCCAACCGTAGTAACCCGCGGTGGCCAACGCGGCGACAATGACAATCCAGAGAAGCGGCCGCGATTTTTTCATATCGGCTCGTTGGCTCGTGTGCCCAAAACTACGAATTGTGGGGCAATCATAGGGTTCCAGCGCGCTTGTATAATACACGCCAAGTTCCAGTGTAAACAGCACTATCGGTCGGGAATCCTAAACAATTGGAAAGCTTTGCATCGCCTAGGCAACCCTCTGGCGCGGCGGTGTGCAGTGCTGCATTTTCCCGGCGCGAGCGATCCGCGCGCAAATCCTAGGCAATGCTCGGACGTGGTGTGCGCGGGCCGGGTCACGCCTCGCAGATGAGCCGGACGCGACGAGTTGCAAGAACGGTTCTAAATCGCGAGCGCGGCGTTTCGGTTGTCAGGAAAATCCGCATCGGTCATATCGGCCCCCACCACAAGGGGAGCGCAGGATGGACGAGCTGAACGGCAAGCTGATCGCGTGTCAGATTCTGATCACGGGACTGATCGCACGCGTCGCCAACGAGCAGCGCGATCCCTTGCGATTCCTGACCGACTTCCGCGACGAGATCAAAGCCGTCGTCAACGGCGTCAATATCGCCGGCATGGACAACAGTGACCGCGTGCGCGCCGTTGCGCAGAAAACCGTCGACGAATTGTTCTCGCTGATGAAGCCGCCGAGCAGCGATTGATGCCGCGCGCGCGGCGCTGATTTGGCAGTATTTTTCGTGCTCGTTTTAGAATGAATCCAATCTCTATTTAGAACGATTTCAAAGTCCAATTTAGAATCGTTTTGATCTGGACTTATTCCGGGGTTCTCGCGGGTCGCCCGCATTGACCGGCTATTTTGCGGCCGATACCAACACCCATCGTTCGTCGAAGTGAATGAGCGAACAAGAATATGGGGCGTTTGGTAATGGGGCAGGTGGTCGCACCGAAGTCGTTGCGTTCGGTCGCAGCGTTCAATCCGACGGATGACAAGTTCGCGGGAATTTCTGGCAAGAAGGTTTCGGCGGTCGCGAGCCTGATCGCGGCTGCGTCGGTGTCGAGCGGCGCGCAGGCGCAGCAGTCGAACCTGCCGCCTGTGACGGTCGATGCTCCCGTCGAACGGCCGCGTCCGGCCGCCTCGAAGCCCACGCCGGAGCAGGTCCGCGCCCGCAACGCGGTTCGCCGCGCCGCGCAGCGCCAGCAGGCGCAGCAGACGGCTTCCACCACGCCATCAGGCCCCGCCGACGCCGATCCCTATGCCGACCCGGCCGCGCCCTACAAGGTCGACCGCGTCCAGGCTTCGAACAAGTTTCCCGAGCCGCTTCTGAACACGCCCAAGACCATCACCGTGCTCAGCAAGGAAATCCTCGACGACAAGAACGCCACGACGCTGAGGGAGATCGGGCGCTCGACCGCGGGCGTGACGCTGGGCTCGGGTGAAGGTGGCAACGCGTTCGGCGACCGCTTCTTCATCCGCGGCTTCGACGCGCGCAACGACGTCTTCATCGACGGCATCCGCGATCCCGCGGTCTCGATCCGCGAGAACTTCTTCACCGAGCAGCTCGAGATCCTGCGCGGCCCGGCCTCGTCCTATGCGGGCCGCGGCACTGCGGGCGGTGCGATCAACATCGTCACCAAGCAGGCGACCGATCGCAACTTCCAGAACGCCGAGACCACCTTCGGCACCGACATGACCAAGCGCGTCACGATCGATGTCAACCAGGTCGTCGACCCGACCTTCTCGGTGCGCGTTGGCGGCCTGTTCCAGGACGCCAACGTTGCCGGCCGCAACTTCGTGACCGACAATCGCTGGGGTACCTTCATCTCGACCAAGTACACCCCGACCACCGACATCAAGATCACCACGAACTACGTTCACACCGACCTCAGCGGCTATCCCGATTTCGGCGTGCCGTACTACAAGCAGGGCAACGTGCCGGCCACGGAAGCGGGCATTCCGCGCGGGACCTGGTACGGCTTCCTCAATCGCGACTTCCAGACCGCGCGGCAGGATTTCGGCACGCTTACGGGCGAGTACAAGCCGACCAACAACATCACCCTGATCAGCCGGACCCGCATGGAGCAGTCGACGCTGGAATATATCGGCACGCTGCCGCAGTCGCCGATCACGACCAATCCTGATCCGACGAAGTGGACCATCACCGCGAGCGCGCAGAGCCGCAACCAGTGGGTTGACGTCATCGCCAACCAGGAAGAGGCCGCGTTCAAGTTCAACACGGGATCGGTCAAGCATACGGCGGTGACCGGGCTCGAGGTGTCCAATGAACGCATCGGCATTGGCCGCTACACCGGCCTTTCGTCGGAAGCGTTCGGTGCCGGCTCCAACAGCAATGGCGCCCTGACGCTCCAGAACATGTACTCACCCGGCTACACCTACACTCCCGGCCCGTTCAATCCGGTGCTCGGCGGCGATCCGACCCGCTACAACGTCGACAGCGGCGCCGTCTACGTAATGGACACCGCGAACTGGGAAGACACGATCATCGTGAACGGCGGCGTGCGCTGGGACAGCTATAAGCTGAAATCGTCGATTGCCGCGGCTTCGAGCAGCGTCGACTCGGACTTCGTCAACTACAACGCCGGCATCGTCTACAAGCCCGTTCCGATCGGCAGCCTCTATGCGGCCTATGCGACCTCGACCAATCCGTTCGGTTCCGAGCTCGACGCAACCGGCACGGATTACGGCTCGTCTCCGCCGACCGGCACCACGATCCTCGGGCCCGAACAGAACAAGGCGGCGGAAGTCGGCACCAAATGGGAGCTGTTCGACCGTCACCTGCTGGTCAGCGGCGCGCTGTTCCGGACCACCAAGGACAATGCGCGCGAGACCGTCGGCACCACGCTGACATCGGGCGCGGCCTACCAGATCCAGGGTATCGACATCGAGGCCAGCGGCAAGCTGACCGACCGCTGGAGCATCTTCGGCGGCATCGTGCTGATGGAGTCAAAGGTGACCAAGAGCAACATCGCCGGCAATGTCGGCCTGCCGCTCGCCAACGTCGCCCACCAGTCGTTCAGCCTCTTGAGCAAGTACAAGTTCGACGGCGATTGGGAGCTCGGCGGCCAGGCGGTGTTCCGCTCCAAGGTCTATGGCGGCACCTTCGGCGCCAACACCGGCACGCTGATCCCGAGCTACTGGCGCTTCGACGCGTTCATCGAGAAGAAGATCGACAAGAACTGGACCATGAAGTTCTACGCCCAGAACCTCACCAACAAGCTCTATTACGACACGCTCTATCGCAGCGCGACGCCGTTCGTGGCGGTCGCGCCGGGCCGGGCGTTCTACATCGTAACAACAGCGAAGTTCTGATCATGTTGACGTGCCTGCCTGGCGTTCTCAGCAAAGATGATGTGGCGGATTTCCGCCGCATCATGAACGCCAGCGACTGGGAGGACGGCCGCTCCACCGCGGGTGCGCAGTCGGCCATCGTGAAGCGCAACGAGCAATTGCCGCCCGACAGCGAGGTCGCGCGCAAGCTCGGTCACCGCATCATTTCGGCGTTGACGTCGAACCCGCGGTTCCTGGCAGCGGCGATCCCGCTCCAGATCTTCCCGCCGCTGTTCAACCGCTATGCGGCGAGCAGCGGCCACCATTTCGGCCTGCACGTCGACAATGCGATCCGCGGCGACCGCCTGACAGGTCTTCGCATCCGCACAGACCTGTCGGTCACGCTGTTCCTCGCCGAGCCGGACGAGTATGACGGTGGCGAACTTGTGATCGAGGACACCTACGGTTCGCACGAAGTCAAGTTGCCAGCAGGCGACTGCGTGCTCTATCCCTCGACCAGCCTGCATCTCGTCACGCCGGTGACCCGCGGAACGCGGGTTGCGTCTTTCTTCTGGCTTCAGAGCATGATACGGGACGATCAAGCCCGGAGCATGATCTTTGACCTCGACACCGCGATACAGGCGCTGGTGGAAAGGCTCGGGCGTGACGATCCCGAGACGGTCAAATTGACGGGTATCTATCACAACCTCATTCGATACTGGGCAGAAGTATGAAGATCATGTCCCCCCAAGCAAGCCTTGCCGCCGCTGTGATGCTGGCGGCCGCCTGGCTCGCATCCCCTGTTTCTGCCCAGACACAGCCCGCACCGGCGCCGCCGGCACAGGCCCAGCCGGCACAGGTCCAGTCGCCCCCGGCTAGCCCGGCTCCCGCGCCATTGGCCGCCGCGCCTGCGGCTTCGACCGCTCCCGCTGCAACCGCTCCCTCTGCTCAGACGGCATCGCCTGCAGCCACCAACCCGGCGGCCGCGAAGGCGGAGGCCGTGACCGTTGGCGTGCCCGGCATGAAGGAATTGTCACCCTGGGTGATGTTCATGTCGGCCGACGTCGTCGTGAAGGCGGTGATGATCGGGCTCGCCTTCGCCTCGCTGATGACCTGGACCGTCTTTATCGCCAAGTCGATCGAATTGTCGGCTGCTTCGTCCAGGCTGCGTTCGGCACTGAAGAAGATCGCGGAGGCACGGTCGCTCGCGGAAGCGCAGATGGCGCTCGGCGCCAAGCAGGGCGTCCTGCCGTCCTTCCTGGCGGCGGCGCTGCGCGAGGCGCGGATGTCGGCCGGCCTGTCCAGCGATGCCGGCATCAAGGAGCGCGCCGCCTCGAGCTTCCAAGAGATCGTGCGCGCGGAGGCGCGGCGCATCCGCATCGGCATGGGCGTGCTCGCGAGCATCGGCTCCACGTCGCCCTTCGTCGGCCTGTTCGGCACCGTGTGGGGCATCATGAACAGCTTCATCGGCATCTCGAAGTCGCAGACCACGAACCTTGCCGTCGTCGCGCCCGGCATCGCCGAGGCGCTGCTCGCCACCGCGATCGGTCTCGTCGCCGCCATTCCCGCGGTCATCATCTACAACCACTTCTCGCGCATGACGAAGAGCTATCTCGAGCTCGTCAGCCGTGCCTCGGGCGCGGCGGGACGGTTGCTGTCGCGCGATCTCGACCGCAGCCACGGCAGCGTGCATTCGCGCGCAGCGGAGTGAACCATGGGTGTTTCGCTCGCAGACAACGATGACGACGACGATTTCTCCGAGACGCATGACATCAACGTCACGCCGTTCATCGACGTCATCCTGGTGCTGCTGATCATCTTCATGGTCGCAGCGCCGCTCTCCACGGTCGACCTGCCGATCGATCTGCCGACGTCGAGCGCGACGCCGCAGAAGAAGCCGGACAAGCCGACCTATCTCAGCATCAAGCCGGATCTGACGCTTGCCATCGGAGAGAACCCGGTCCACCGGACCGAGCTGATCGGGACGCTCGACGGAATGTCCGACATGGCCAAGGACAAGTACGTTTTCCTGCGTGCCGATCGTTCGGTGCCGTATGGCGAGTTGATGGGCGTCATGGAGCTCTTGCGCGCGGGCGGCTATACCCGGGTGAAGCTGGTTGCGCTGGAAGGCGCTCCGGGGATGCCCGCGGCAGGCGCCGCCCAGCCTTAGAGGCCCGCGATGTCCGACGAACCCAGACCATCCCGGAAGCTTTGGATTTTGGCGGCAGTGGCGGCGCTCGGACTCCATCTGGGCGGCGCTGCGCTTGCGCTGGCCCATTTGCGAACCGACGATGACGACGATGGCCTTGGCGCGATCGGTGCAGAGTTCGCCGTGGAGATGGCCTCGCCCAAGGCGCCCGAGACCGATTTGCCGCCCGGGCCCGACAGCGAGGCCATGCAGGAGCAGCAGGCGCTTCCCGAGCAAAAGGCCGAGACCAAGGAGACGGAGCTTCCAAAGGACCAGTCACAGGAGGTCGAGGATCCCGACCGGGTCGTGACCGAGAACAACGCGAAGAAGCCGACGGAAGACGAACCGAAGATTCAGGCGATTGAAACTCCGGCTGCCGAGGCATCGCCGAAATCGGTTGCGACGGCGCGGCAGACCCTCGATGAGGATGCGCGCGAGGCCGAGAAGGCGCTGGCGCCTGTCATTGGCATCGGCAAGGACATCCTGAGGATTACGGCTGACTGGAACCGCAAGATCAGCGCGCATCTATCCGCGCACAAGGTCAATCCGGAGGGCAAGGTGCCGAGCAACCAGACCGCAAAGGTGAGTTTCGCGCTCAACCGAAGGGGGAACGTGATCTCGGTCGACGTCATCGAGTCGTCCGGGGATGCGGCTTACGACGCCGCCGCGATCTCCATGGTCCACAAGTCCGATCCTTTCCCGATACCGCCTGCCGGGCTGACCGACGATCGGTTCGAACGCACCGTCGAGATCATGTTCAAGCCGCCGGACGAGAAGAAAAAGAAGAAGTCGGCTCAGCGCCAGTAGAGCCGGATCCCGACATAGACCACGACCAGGCAGGCGAAGATCAGCGCCACCGGCAGCGGCCTTTTCTGGACTGCACCGAACGCCGCCGCTCCGGAGGAGGCAATCTTCTTCGGCTTCGGGGCCGGGCGGCGGAAAGCGGTAACATTGTCCGCCGCGGTTTCAGGCGCGCGGGGGCGGACATCGGGCGGGGTTCCCGCGCCGCCCATCTCGGCATAGTAGGCCTTGTAGATCGCGCCGATGGTGGCCTCGGTGGCCTCGCCCTCGCTCATCTGCGCCAGCAGGTTCTTGTAGCTGGCGAGGAACTCCTGGGCCTCCGGAGGCAGGGCGGATGCCCCGTTGAGCTTGGCCATCATCTTCCAGGTGGCAAAATCGGCGCGGGCGCGGGTATCGGCGCGTCGCGCGATCAGCATATCGGCAGCTTTGACCAAGTCGGCCTCGAGCCCTTCGGCGTGTGTTCGGGTGTCGCTGTTCAACTACGCATTGCCGGTCAGGAAGAGAACAGCCTGAATCACATAACCGGTCAACGTTCGCAGTATTGCTGAAATAACATCAAGATTTAGACCGAACTGCGAGCCCGCGAGAGGCAGCAGGATCAACAGGCCGATCAGGATCAACATTCCGAACGGTTCGAGCCGGGCCAGCGGCATGGCGAGCGGCCGCGGCAACAGCCCGACCGCGACCCGTCCGCCGTCGAGCGGCGGGATCGGCATCATGTTGAACACCGCCAGGATCGCGTTGATCAGCAGTGCATTCTTGAGGTTATCGAAGATCCATTGGGCGGAGCCGGCCGGCGCCCAGGGCAGGGCGTGGAGGGCGAGGGCCGCCGCGAGCGCCAGCAGGATGTTGGTGGCCGGCCCGGCCAGTGCGACCCAGACCATGTCGAGCTTCGGGTGGTTCAGCTTGCGGAAATTGACCGGCACCGGCTTGGCATAGCCGAACAGGAACGGCGAATGCGCGAAAAGCAGCATCGCCGGCAGGATCAAGGTGCCGAACGGGTCGATGTGGCGGAGCGGGTTGAAGCTGACGCGGCCGAGCTGCCAGGCCGTGTTGTCACCGAGACGGTATGCGACGAAGGCGTGCGCGGCCTCGTGGAAGGTGATGGCGAGCACCAGCGGCAGCACCCACACCGAAATGTCATAGAAGGAAACGTTCACGGCTCGTCCGTCCCGGTTCTGCCTCGCGGCCTTGCAGCCAATCCGGCCAATCCGGTGGTGGGGCGACGCGTCAGGTCAGCATATGGGACGCCGGTTCCGAAATCCCAACCTGTAAATGATCCGCCAGCAGGCCGCCCGCACGCGACAGGTTGCGCGCGCGATGAAGGTGGATGTCCCCCGCCGGCAGCGGCGGCAGGCCGTCGCCTTCGGAGAGGATGCGCAGGCGAGGGGGCAGGTTGCCGGCTTTCACCACCGTGACCGCGAGACCTTGCGCCGCGATCGCCTCCACCGCTGCAAGCGTTCGGCTGACAAACGCCAGCCGCCACGGCCGGCCGACGGCATCGAGGGCTTCGGCGGCCCATTGCCGAAACAGGCAGCCGGGCGGGTAGAGCGCGACGGGCAGCGTGCCGTGCGCTGCGACTGGATACGCATTGGCCGCGGCCCAGACCGCTTGCTCGCGCCGGAGCAACTCGCCGTCGCCGCGTCCTTCCGGGTGCATGGCGATGACGAGGTCATAGGCTTCGCCGAGCCGTGCCGGCATCGTCGCGGTCAGCCCGGTCTCGATCTCGACCCGGATCTCAGGATGGCTTCGGGCAAAGCTTGCGAGCAAGGGCGGAATGACGATCGTGCCGTAATCATCCATCACGCCGAGACGGACCACGGCGTCGCGCTTGCGCGTCCGCAGCGCATCGACGGCCTCTGCATTGAGGTCGAGCAGCCGCCTTGCGTAAAGAAGGAGCTCATCGCCCGCCGCGGTCAACGCGACGCCGGCCCTGGTGCGCTGAAACAGCTTTGTGCCAAGCCGCTGCTCCAGACGCCTGATCTGGACGCTCACCGCCGACTGCGTCCGGTTGAGCGTCGCGGCCGCACGCGTGAACGAGCGATACTCGGCAACGCTGAGAAAGGCCTTCAGCAGATCGGGATCGAGCGAGGACGCGGTCATGACGAAATCTTATCCCGGCATGACGGAAATTCCATTCCCTGTTTCGGCGTGCCTCGTATGCTGCGTTCAAGGCATTGGCGGGAGGACGTGTGGGCGAAATTTCTGGCGTTCTGGCCGCCGTGCTGTCGAGCGGCCTTGGCGGCACCTCGATCGGCGCCACGCGTTATCTCGTGAGCAGCCTCGATCCACTGGCAATCGGCTCGTTCCGGTTCGGCATCGGCCTTCTCCTGCTGCTGCCGCTGACACTGCTGCGCGGCGATCGCTGGCCGGGGCGAGGGGACTGGGCCGCCGCCATCGGGCTCGGCGTTCTGTTCTTCGCCCTGTTTCCGATCCTGTTCAATGCATCGCTGATCTTCACGACCGCGGCGCGCGGTGCGCTCGCCTTGTCGACGCTTCCGCTGCTGTCGCTGGTGATCGGGGCCGCGCTCGGTGCCGAAGTGCTGACCTGGCGCAAATCAATCGGTGTCGTGATCGCAACTTGCGGGGTTGCCGTCGCGCTTCTCTCCGATCTGACCTCGGCACCGTCAGGCGCCTGGCGCGGTGATCTCCTGATGATGGCGGCCGCGCTGTGCATGGCGCTCTACGGCATCTGGTCGAAGCCGCTGATCCGGCGCTCCGGGCCGATCGCCTTCACCACGGTGAGCATGGCGGCAGGTGCGGTCTGCCTCATCCTGCTGTCTTGCGTCCGCGGCAGTTTTGCGCCCGTGGCCGGCTTCGGCGCGCCGCAATGGCTGGCGGCCCTCTATCTCGGCGCCTTCGGCGCGGCGCTGACCTTCTATCTCTGGGCCTTCGCGCTGGAGCGGACGACGCCGACACGCGTGGCGATCTCTGTGACGGTCAATCCGATCACGGCATCGCTGGTCGGGACCTGGCTGCTCAACGAGCCGCTGCGCTGGAATCTGGCAGCCGGCATCATCGCGGTCTTTGCCGGGATCTGGATCGCGACGACAACCGGCCGGCGTGTGCAGGCGGCAAGCACGCCCGTGTCAGGCAAGACCTGATATCAGGCCGGGATCGTCCCCTGATATTGCGTCAGACCGTCGTCGAGCTTCACCCAGACGAGCTTTTCCGAGACCCAGATGTGCTCGGTCGGCGCAAAGGCGTTGCGATCGTCGAACGTGGCGAGCGCCACGCCCGCCAGCGTGCCGTTGCGCCGCCACGAGAACAGTCGCGTGCCGCAGCGCTTGCAGAACACGCGATCGATATTCTCGGACGATGCGAAGCGGCCGGTCTCGCCCTCGACGGTCAGTGCGCGCTGGTCGAACTGCGCGCGAGCGAAATAGGGCGAGCCCATCGCCTTCTGGCAGAGGCGGCAATGGCAGACCCGGACGTTGAGCGGCTCGCCCTCTGCCTTGAACCGCACCGCGCCGCACAGGCATCCGCCTTCCCGGATCATGGTGTCCTCAATAGGTCGCCCGTCCGCCCGAAATATCGAACACGGCGCCGGTCGAGAATGCGCAGTCCTCGGATGCGAGCCAGGCCGCCATCGCGGCGAGCTCCTCCACCAGCACGAAGCGCGCCTTGGGGATCTTCGACAGCATGAAGTCGATATGCTGCTGCGTCATCTGGTCGAAGATCGCGGTCTTCGCCGCCGCCGGCGTCACCGCGTTGACGAGGATGTCGTGCGCGGCGAGCTCCTTGCCGAGCGATTTCGTCAGCGCGATCAGTCCGGCCTTGGACGCCGAATAGTGCGATGCATTGGGGTTGCCTTCCTTGCCGGCGATCGAGGCGATGTTCACGATCCGCCCGTATTTCTGCTTGAGCATCGTGGGCACGATCGCCTTGCAGCAGATGAAGGGGCCGTCGAGATTGATGCGCAGGACTTTCCGCCATTCCTCGAGATCGGTCTCCCAGACCGGCTTGTTGACGCCGGCGATGCCGGCATTGTTGACGAGGATGTCGATCTTGCCGAAGGCGGCGAGCGTCGCATCGCGCGCCTGCTCGACGCCTGCGGCGTCGGTGACGTCGACCTTGAAGACGCGAACGTTCTCGCTGATCTCACGGGCGGTCTTCTCGGCGAGGGCCGAGTCGAAATCCCAGATCGCGACCTTGGCGCCTGATGCAACGAAGCGCTGGGTGATGGCGCGGCCAAAGCCCTGCGCACCGCCGGTGACGACAGCGACGCGGTCGTTGAGATCGATCTTGTTCATTGAAAAATCCCCTTATCTATCCCTCATGGTGAGGAGCGCGCCCTCGGCGCGCGTCTCGAACCATAGAGCCCGTGGCCCATCCCTCGAGACGGCGCTGTCGCGCCTGCTCGGGATGAGGAGTTGATCAGAGCATGTAGCCGCCGTCGACGACGAGGTCGACGCCGGTGGTGAAGGCGCTTTCGTCGCTGCCGAGATAGACCGCCATGGATGCGATTTCGTCGGCGGTGCCGAGCCGGCCCATCTTCTGGCGGGAGACGAACATTTCCTTGCCCTGCGGACCTTGCGCCGCGGCGCGGTCGAGCATCGACGGGGTCTCGACGGTGCCGGGGCAGATCGAGTTGCAGCGGATGCCCTTGGTGATGAAGTCGAGCGCGACCGCGCGCGTCAGCAGCGACACTGCCGCCTTCGAGGCGCTGTAGACATAGCGGTTGGCCGGCGGCCGCAGTGCCGCGCAGGACGAGATGTTGACGATGCTGCCGCCGCCGCCCGCCAGCATCTCGGGCAGGAACGCCCTGATGGTCCGGTGCATCGATTTGACGTTGAGATCGAACGAGAAGTCAAAATCCTCTTCCGAGCACTCCAGGATGGTGCCGTGGTGCACGAAGCCCGCCGCGTTGAGCAGGATGTCGACCTTGCCGATGCGCTTGGCGAAGGCGTTGACGTCGGCGGTGTTGCGGACGTCGAGCTTCGCGACCTCGGCGATGCCTTCCTTGGCCAGGCTCGCGATGCCGCTCTCGTTGATGTCGGTCGCGATTACGGTTGCGCCCTCACGTGCGAATGCAATGGCGCATGCGCGCCCGATGCCTGCCGCAGCGGCCGTGACGACGGCGCGCTTTCCCTTGAGGCGGTCTGCCATGTTCTTCTTCTCCTCGATTTCCTCATTGCCGTAGCCCGGATGAGCGCGCGAGCGCGATATCCGGGAGCGGATGTCCCGGGTGTCGCTTCGCTCACCCGGGCTACGTATGCCTGCTTCAGTGATTATCCCGCGCCACACCAAAGGTGCCGGCGACATTCTGGTAGCGCGTGGCGAGCTCCATGCAGGCGCCGGTCGACTGCTGGCCGACGGTGTTGCGATAGATCTCCTGCCACGGCGTCTGGTTCGCCGGATGCTTGAAGCCGCCATCGGCCATCAGCTCGGCGTGGCGCTTCTTCACTTCGTCGTCCGAAATGAGAATATTGGCGCTGCCCTTGTTCAGGTCGATGCGCACCTTGTCGCCGGTCCTGAGGATCGCGAGACCGCCATTGGCGGCGGCTTCCGGCGAGGCGTTCAGGATCGAGGGCGAGCCCGAGGTGCCGGACTGGCGGCCGTCGCCGATACAGGGCAGAGACAGGATGCCGCGTTTGATCAGCGCAGCCGGCGGCTGCATGTTCACGACCTCGGCGCCGCCGGGATAACCGATCGGGCCGGTGCCGCGGATGAACAGCACGCAGCGTTCGTCGATGTCCAGCGAGGCATCGTCGATCCGCTCGTGATAATCCTCGGGACCCTCGAACACGATGGCGCGGCCCTCGAAGGCGTTGAGATCCCCAGGGTTGCTCAGATAGCGGTCGCGGAATTCCTTGGAGATCACGCTGGTCTTCATGATCGCGGAATCGAACAGATTGCCCTTCAGCACCAGGAAGCCGGCGTCCTTCACCAGCGGCTTGTCGTAGCTCCAGATCACGTCGTTGTCGGGGACCGGCGCATCCTTGCAGTTCTCGCCGATGCCGCGGCCATTGACGGTGACCGCGTCCTCGTGGATGCGCTTGTGCTTCATCAATTCGCGCACCACCGCCGGCACGCCGCCTGCGCGGTGGAATTCCTCGCCGAGATAGAAGCCGGCCGGCTGCATGTTGACCAGCAGCGGCACGTCGTGGCCGACTTTCTGCCAGTCGTCGATCGACAGCTCGACGCCGATGTGGCGGGCCAGCGCATTGATGTGGATCGGCGCGTTGGTCGAGCCGCCGATCGCCGAGTTGATCACGATGCAGTTCTCGAACGCCTTGCGGGTCAGGATGTCCGAGGGCTTGAGGTCTTCCCAGACCATATCGACGATGCGTTTTCCCGTCTCATAGGCGATCTGGCCGCGCTCGCGATAGGGCGCGGGGATCGCCGAGCAGCCCGGCAGCGAGAAGCCGAGCGCTTCGGCCAGCCCGTTCATGGTCGAGGCGGTGCCCATGGTGTTGCAATGGCCGACCGACGGCGCCGAGGAGGCCACGATCTCCATGAACTCTTCATAGTCGATCTCGCCGGCGGCAAGCCGCTCGCGCGACTTCCAGACGATGGTGCCGGAGCCGGTGCGCTCGCCGGCATGCCAGCCGTTCAGCATCGGGCCGCCCGACAGCACGATCGCGGGCAGGTTCACGGTCGCCGCCGCCATCATGCAGGCCGGCGTGGTCTTGTCGCAGCCGGTGGTCAGCACCACGCCGTCGAGCGGGTAGCCGTAGAGGATCTCGACGAGGCCGAGATAGGCGAGGTTGCGGTCGAGCGCCGCGGTCGGGCGCTTGCCGGTCTCCTGGATCGGATGGGTCGGAAATTCCATCGCAATGCCCCCGGCCTCGCGGATGCCTTCGCGGACGCGGTGGGCCAGCTCGATATGGTGGCGGTTGCAGGGGGAGAGGTCGTTGCCGGTCTGGGCGATGCCGATGATCGGCTTGCCGGACTGGAGTTCGGCGCGGGTGAGGCCGTAATTCAGGTAGCGCTCCATATAGAGCGCGGTCATGCCCGGATTATGCGGATTGTTGAACCATTCCTGCGAACGGAGGTGGCGGCGAGCGCCGTTGCCGGCGGGCGCGTGCCCATTGGTTGGTTTTTTTGTCATTGGTTTCTCCTGCAATGCAAACGCACTGGCGTCCGTCTCATGGTGTCGGCTTGTGCGATGCCCAACGGCGCGAGCGATGATCTGCTGTCCCGCTGGCGGGTCGTTTCCTCACAAGTGCGATACTAGTCTTGGCCACTTGGTAACGCTATCATTTTGTTCGGCGCGCCCACGCCCGATGCGGCCGGCCTGCTTTCCGAACGCCGCGACGACGAGCTTTGCCGCTCGATCACCTTGAAGCCGAGATCGAGCACCGGCTGCTCCGGGCGCCGTCCGTCGATCGCCTCGATCAGCATGGTGGCGGCCGTGTTGCCCATCTCGTAGCGGTTGGTGCGCACGCTGGTGAGGGTAGGGACGGCGGAGGCCATGAATTCGAGGTCGTTGAATCCGACGATCGCGATCTGCTCGGGGACAGCGATCTCCCGGCGCCGGCATTCGAACAGCACCCCGAGCGCGAGGTCGTCATTGGCGCAGAACACCGCATCGATGTCGGGCTCCCGCGCCAGCAGATCGGTGAACAGGGCGCCGCCGAGCGTCACCGAGGTCGGTGTCGCCGTCGTGACGACGAGGCGCTGCTCGAACAGTCCGGCGTCCTTCATGGCCGAGACATATCCGTCCAGCCGCCGCTGCACCCGCGGATCCATGCGCGCGCCGACGAAGCCGATCTTGCGATGGCCTTGCGCGAACAGGTGCGCAATCGCCGCGCGGGCTGCATCATAGTGCGAAAAGCCGATCATCATGTCGACCGGATTGGGCCCGATCTCCATGATCTGCACGATCGGGCAGTCAGCCGCCTCCAGCATCGCGCGCGATTCCGCGGTCTGGTCGATGCCGGTGACGATCAGTCCGGCCGGCTTCTGCGCGAGAAACAGGCGCAGCAGCTTCTCCTCCTGGAGAATACTGTAGCGTGTGTTGGACAACTGGATCGAGTACCGGCTGCCTTCGGAGGCGTCATAGATCCCGCGCAGCACGTCGGAAAACACGTTGTTGGTCAGTGACGGAATCAAGACACCGATCACTTCGGTGCGCTGCGAGGCCAGCGCCCGCGCCGCCAGGTTCGGCACATAGCCGAGCTCCTTGGCCGCGCTCTCGACCCGCGTCCGCTTGGCGACCGACAGCGCCTCCGGATTGCGAAAGAACCGGGACGCCGTAATCGGGCTGACGCCGGCAAGCTCGGCAACTTCCGCCAGCCGGATTTTACCTGACTTGGTGCGTTTTCGACCCATTTGCTGCTCTTAGCATAGCCACTGCCGCAAACAAAGGATCGTTGACAGCGCTACCAGCAACGACTAACCAAAGACAAATTGCCAAAACCGCACAAACTGCCGACAATGTCGCCCTGTAAGATCGGGCTTCGTTCGGTGAAGTCTGAAAAAACAAGACGGTCGCGGCGCAAGAGGCGTCGTGGACTTTCGAGGAGGGAGCTAGATGTCGTCTGTGCAAATCCGCGATGTGCGGAAATCGTTCGGCAATTTTGAAGTCCTGCACGGCGTTTCGATTCCGATCGAGGACGGCCAGTTCGTCGTTCTGGTTGGCCCCTCCGGCTGCGGCAAGTCGACGCTTCTGCGCATGCTTGCAGGCCTCGAGAACATCACCTCCGGCACGATCTCGATCGGTGACCGCGTCGTCAACAATATCCAGCCCAAGGAGCGGGATATTGCGATGGTGTTCCAGAACTACGCGCTCTATCCGCACATGACGGTCGGCGAGAACATGGGCTTCTCGCTGAAGCTGCGGAACGCGAGCTCCGACGAGATCAACAAGCGCGTCAAGCGCGCCGCCGAGATCCTCGCGCTGTCGCCGCTGCTCGAGCGCTATCCGCGCCAGCTCTCCGGTGGCCAGCGTCAGCGCGTCGCCATGGGCCGCGCCATCGTGCGCGATCCGCAGGTCTTCCTGTTCGACGAGCCCTTGTCGAACCTCGACGCCAAGCTGCGCGTCGCGATGCGCACCGAGATCAAGGAGCTGCACCAGCGGCTGAAGACCACGACCGTCTACGTCACCCACGACCAGATCGAGGCCATGACCATGGCCGACAAGATCGTCGTCATGCATGACGGCATCGTCGAGCAGATGGGCACTCCGCTCGAGCTCTATGACAAGCCGGAAAACCAGTTCGTCGCCGGCTTCATCGGTTCGCCCGCCATGAACTTCCTGAAGGGCCATGTGCGCGTCAACGGCGTCGCGACCTTCGAGGGTCCGAACGGTGTCAAGCTGCCGCTCAAGAGCGCGCCGGCTAATTCCGACGGCCGTCCCGCGGTCTACGGCGTGCGGCCCGAGCACTTCACCATCGCTGACGACGGCGCCGAGGCCGAGATCATCGTGGTCGAGCCGACCGGCTCGGAGACGCAGGTGTTCGCCAAGGTCGGCGGTGAGCAGGTCGTCGCGGTTTTCCGCGAACGTCACCAGTTCAACCCGGGCGACAAGGTGCGGCTGAAGCCCGACCCGTCGCTGGTTCATCTATTCGACGAGGCGACAGGCAAACGCATGTAGCGACGCCGAAGAACGACCCCAATACAAATATAAAATTTAAGGGAGAGAACGATGAGCGATTTCGACAGGCGTAGTGTGCTCAAAGCTGGCCTGGGCGGCGCAGCACTGCTGGCCGGCCCGGGCATCGTCCCGGTCCGCGCGGCGGAGTGGACCAACACCCCCGAGCCAAACGCCTCCATTCGCGTGCTGCGCTGGAAGCAGTTCATCCAGGCCGAGTTTGACAAGTTCGCCGAGCAGACCAAGAAGTTTTCCGAGAAGACCGGCGTCAAGGTGAAGCTCGAGGCCGAGAGCTGGGAAGACATTCGCCCGAAGGCGGCGGTCGCCGCCAATGTCGGCGCCGGTCCCGACCTCATCATCGGCACGCTCGATGATCCCCACAAATTCCCGGAGAAGCTGATCGACGTCACCGACGTCGCCGACTACCTCGGCAAGCAGTATGGCGGCTGGTATCCGGTCGCCGAGAAGTACGGCAAGAAGGGCAATGGCTGGATCGCCATTCCGCAAGGCGCGACCGGCGGCTGCCTGAACTACCGCATCAGCCATGTGAAGGCCGCCGGCTTCGACGAATTCCCGAAGGACACCGCCGGGTTCCTCAAGCTGTGCCAGGCCCTGAAGAAGAACAACACGCCGGCCGGCTTCGCGCTTGGCCACGCCACGGGCGATGCCAATGGCTGGTGCCAGTGGGCGCTGTGGGCGTTCGGCGGCAAGGTCGTCAACGAGAAGAACGAGGTCGTGATCGACTCGCCCGAGACGATCGCCGCGCTCGAATACGTCAAGCAGCTCTACGAGACCTTCATCCCCGGCGTGCTGTCCTGGAACGACTCGAACAACAACAAGGCGTTCCTCAACGGCGAACTCAGCCTCACGCTGAACGGCATCTCGATCTGGACCGTCGGCAAGAACTCGACCGATCCGAAGCAGCAGGAGATCGCCAAGGACATGAACCACGCGCCGATGCCGATCGGCCCGGTTGGCGTGTCGACCGAGCAGCAGAACGTGCTGGTCTACTACGGTTACAAGCACTCGAAGTATCCGAAGGCGGTCAAGGAATTCATCAAGTTCATGATGGACAAGGAGAACTACGACGCCTGGGAGGTCGCTTCCAACGGCTACGTGTCTCCGCCGCTGCCGGCCTACAACGACAACCCGGTGTGGACCTCGGACCCGAAGATCACCCCGTATCGCGACTGCCTGAAGCGCTGCCGCGACAACGGCTTTGCCGGCGATCTCGGCTATGCCTCCGCGGCGGTGATGGGCGACTTCGTCGTCGTCGACATGTTCGCCGAGGCGGCCTCGGGCTCGGCGACGCCGAAGCAGGCGGCCGCGCGCGCCGCCGAGCGCGCCAAGCGCTACTACCAGGTCTGATCAGCTCCAATCCCCGCGGCGTCCGGTTCGCCGGACGCCGCGACTCTTCTTTCGAGGGAAGTCCGACATGGCAGTCATGGCCGAGTCCGCCGCCGCGCAGGTCAAGCGCAGTAGCCTGTGGACCAGAGCATTCGAGAGCCGGAATTTTCTCGGCGCGATGTTCATGGTGCCGGCAATCGCCATCCTCATCCTGTTTCTGGCCTACCCGTTGGCGCTGGGTTTCTGGCTCGGCATGACCGACACGAAGATCGGCGGGGCTGGGCGCTATATCGGTTTTGCGAACTTCGTCTCGCTCTCGAAGGACTCGGTGTTCTGGCTGTCGGTGTTCAACACCATCTTCTACACGGTGTTCGCGAGCGTCGTGAAATTCGCGATCGGACTTTACCTGGCGCTGTTGCTCAACGAGCGGCTGCCGTTCAAGTCGATGATCCGCGCCATCGTGCTGCTGCCCTTCGTGGTGCCGACGGTGCTGTCCGCGATCGCGTTCTGGTGGATCTATGACAGCCAGTTCTCGATCATCTCCTGGGTGCTGATCAAGGCGGGCCTGATCACGCGCTACATCGATTTCCTCGGCGATCCCTGGAATGCGCGCTGGTCGGTCATCGCCGCCAATATCTGGCGCGGCGTCCCCTTCGTGGCGATCACGCTGCTGGCGGGCCTCCAGACCATCTCGCCCTCGCTCTACGAGGCCGCCAATCTCGACGGCGCCACCAACATGCAGCGCTTCCGCCACATCACGCTGCCGATGCTGTCGCCGATCATCGCGGTCGTGATGACGTTCTCGGTGCTGATGACCTTCACCGACTTCCAGCTGATCTATACCATCACGCGGGGCGGGCCGATCAATGCCACGCATCTGATGGCGACGTTGTCGTTCCAGCGCGCCATCACCGGCGGCAATCTCGGCGAGGGCGCGGCGATCTCGAACGCGATGATTCCGTTCCTGGTCGCGGCGATCCTGCTCAGCTTCTTCGGGCTTCAGCGCTCTCGCTGGCAACAGGGCGGGAGGGACTGACCATGGCCACCGTGGACGACCAAAGCGTCGGAATGGACTACCTCGAGAGCTTCCCGCGGAAGTTTCTCCGCGTCTACCTTCCGCTCGGCCTGATCATCTTCTTCCTGCTGTTCCCGTTCTACTGGATGGCGGTCGCGACGTTCAAGCCGGACGCGGAGATGTACGACTACGAGAAGTACAATCCGTTCTGGATCGTGAATCCGACACTGGAGCACATCAAGAAGCTGATCGTCGAAACCGACTATCCGCTCTGGATGTGGAACACCGTGATCGTGTCGGTGTCCTCCACCTTCATCTCGCTGTTTGCCAGCGTCTGCGCCGCCTATGCGATCGAACGTCTGCGCTACAAGGGCTCGCGCTATGTCGGCCTTGCGATCTTTCTCGGCTATCTGGTGCCGCCCTCGATCCTGTTCATTCCGCTGGCGGCGATCGTGTTCCAGCTTGGCCTGTTCGACGGCAATCTGGCGCTGATCCTGACTTATCCGACCTTCCTGATCCCGTTCTGCACCTGGCTCCTGATGGGCTATTTCCGCACCATTCCCTACGAGCTCGAGGAATGCGCGCTGATCGACGGTGCGACGCGGCTCCAGATCCTGGTCAAGATCACGCTGCCGCTGTCGCTCCCGGGGGTGATCTCGGCCGGTATCTTCGCCTTCACGTTGTCCTGGAACGAGTTCATCTACGCGCTGACCTTCATCTCCTCGTCGGAGAACAAGACGATTCCCGTCGGCGCCATCACCGAGCTCGTCAGCGGCGACGTCTACCATTGGGGCGCGCTGATGGCGGCGGCCCTGACCGGCTCGGTCCCCGTAGTTATCCTTTATTCCTTCTTCGTAGAGTACTATGTGTCGGCGATGACCGGCGCCGTGAAGGAATGATCGCGGGGCCTGTCTCGAGAGCGCACCAGGAGAACGTCCCAAGGGCGGTGCGCTCCGGCCAATAAGAAGGAGTAGGCTCTTGCACATTCTGGTTCTGGGCGCCGCCGGCATGGTCGGCCGCAAATTGTGTGAACGGCTGTTGCGCGACGGCCGGCTCGGCAAGAGCGACGTCACCAAGCTGACCATGCATGACGTGGTCGAGCCGAAGAAGCCGGAGAAGGCCGGTTTCCCCGTCGAGACCGTCTCGGGCGATTTCGCCGTCCCTGGCGCGGCCGAGAAACTGATCGCCGGCCGTCCGGACGTGATCTTCCATCTCGCCGCGATCGTCTCGGGTGAAGCCGAGCTCGATTTCGACAAGGGCTACCGCATCAACCTCGACGGCACGCGGATGCTGCTCGATGCCGTCAGGCTCGTCGGCGGCGGCTACAAGCCGCGCGTGGTGTTCACGTCCTCGATCGCGGTGTTCGGCGCGCCGTTCCCGGATGCGATCGGCGACGAGTTCTTCCACACCCCGCTGCTCAGCTACGGCACCCAGAAGGCGATCGGCGAATTGCTGCTCGCCGATTATTCGCGCCGCGGCTTCCTCGACGGCATCGGCATCCGCCTGCCGACCATCTGCATCCGGCCCGGCCTGCCCAACAAGGCAGCATCGGGCTTCTTCTCCAACATCCTGCGCGAGCCGCTGGCCGGCAAGGAAGCGGTTCTCCCGGTCTCCGAGGACGTCCGCCACTGGCACGCTACGCCGCGCTCCGCCGTCGGCTTCCTGCTGCATGCCGGCACCATGGACCTCGCCACCGTCGGTCCGCGCCGCAATCTGACCATGCCGGGCCTGTCGGCAACGGTCGGCGAGCAGATCGCTGCCTTGAAGCGTGTCGCGGGCGAAAAGGTCGCCGCTCGCATCAAGCGCGAGCCCGATCCCTTCATCGTCGGCATCGTCGGCGGCTGGCCGCGCAACTTCAATGCCAAGCGGTCGCTGGAGCTCGGCTTCACCACCGCCGAGAAGACCTTCGACGACATCATCCGCATTCACATCGAAGACGAGCTCGGCGGCAATTTCGTCGCCTGATCTCTGACTGAGCGGGTAAAGTGATGGCGAGCGTTGCTTGCATCGGCGAATGCATGGTCGAGCTCCGGCAGGCCCAAGGGGGACAGTCCGCCGGACCGTCCAGCGGGCAAGGGCAGGGCGGCGGCCTGTATTCGCGCGGCTTCGGCGGCGACACCCTCAACACGGCGGTGTATCTGGCGCGGCTCGAGGTCAAGGTCGATTATCTCACCGCGCTCGGCGACGACGCCTTGAGCGATGAGATGATCGCGGCCTGGAATGCGGAGGGCGTCGGGACCCGCCGCGTCGCGCGGCTGCCGGGCAAGCTGCCCGGCCTCTACATGATCCAGACCGATGCGAAAGGCGAGCGCCAGTTCTTCCACTGGCGCGACAGCGCGGCGGCGCGCCAGCTCATGAGCCTGCCGGAGACGGACGAGCTGCTCAACTCGCTGATGAGCTACGATATCGTCTATCTCTCCGCGATCACGCTCTCGATCTACGATGCGCCCGGGCGCGAGCGTCTGTTCGCGGCGATCAAGCGCGCGCGCCTGCTCGGCACGCGCTTCGTGTTCGACACCAATTTTCGCGCGCGGGGATGGCCGGACCGCGATGTCGCACGCGAGGTGTTTGCCGCGGCCTTCGCCGCTGCCGACATCGTGCTGACGTCGACCGAGGATCTGCTCGCGCTCCATCCCGGCGAGAGCCACGACCAGCTGATGGCGCGTATCCCAACGCCCGAGCTGGTGTTCCGGCTGGCAGAGCCCGTCAGCCTGCTGCGCTTCCCCGGCGGGACCAGCGAGGTCCGGGCCGAGCCCATGACCAGGCCGGTCGTCGACACCACGGCGGCCGGCGACAGCTTTGCCGCGGCCTATATCGCGGCCCGGCTCGGCGGCTCAGATCCGATCGAGGCGGCCCAGGCCGGGCATCGCCTCGCCAGCCTCGTGATCTGCTATCCCGGCGCCATCATTCCGGGCTATGCCATGCCACCGAAGAAGCGGCACCGGCCGGCGGCCTCTCGCCAGGCGACCAAGTGAAACGAAAGCCAAGATGACCACGACCGCCCAACAGAACCACCTCGCCGCGCTGTTCAAGGCCGCGACCGTCATTCCCGTGCTCACCATCGAGCGTATCCAGGATGCCGTGCCGCTGGCGCGTGCGCTGGTCGCTGGCGGCGTCCGCACGCTGGAGGTGACCATGCGCACCCCCGTTGCGATCGAGGCGGCGAGGGCGATGATGGCCGAAGTCCCCGAGGCGGTGGTCGGCATTGGCACGATTCTCAATCCGGCCGACTTCACCCGCGTCGAGAAGCTCGGCGTCGCGTTCGGCATCAGCCCGGGCCTGACCCCGGATCTCCTGAAGGCCGCGGCCCACAGCTCCTTGCCGTTCGCGCCGGGCATTGCCACGGCGTCCGAGCTGATGATGGCGCTGTCCTACGGCCTCGACGTCGCAAAATTCTTCCCGGCCGAGCAGGCGGGCGGCATCAAGGGCCTGCGCGCCCTTGGCGGGCCGTTTCCGAGCGTGCGGTTCTGCCCGACCGGCGGCATTGGCGAGGCCAATGCGGGGACCTGGCTCGCCGAGCCCAATGTCGTCGCGGTCGGCGGTTCCTGGCTGTGCCCGACGGCGGAGATCAAGGCCGGGAACTGGGCCGGCATAACTGCCATCTGCCAGCGCACCCTTCAGGCCCTTAAACCTGCGTGAAGTCTTGCCATCCCTGGGCTAAGACTTAGCTCAGTACGAGATACCCAGGGAGAAGAGACCATGACCGCCAGCATCGTCGGATGGGCGCATACGCCGTTCGGCAAGTTCGACACCGAAACCGTCGAAAGCCTCGTCACCCGCGTTGCCAACGAGGCGCTGGCGGATGCCGGCATCTCGGCTGGCGACGTCGACGAGATCGTGCTCGGCCATTTCAACGCCGGCTTCTCGCCGCAGGATTTTACCGCCTCGCTGGTGCTCCAGGCCGACCCGAAGCTGCGCTTCAAGCCGGCCACCCGGGTCGAGAACGCCTGCGCGACCGGCTCGGCGGCCGTACACCAGGGCCTGCGCGCGATCGCCGCAGGCGCGGCCAAGATCGTGCTGGTCGTCGCCGTCGAGCAGATGACGCGCACGCCGGGGCCGGAGATCGGCAAGAACCTGCTCAAGGCGTCCTATCTGCCGGAGGACGGTGACACCGTCGGCGGCTTCGCCGGCGTGTTCGGCAAGATCGCCAGCTCCTACTTCCAGAAATATGGCGACCAGTCCGATGCGCTGGCGCTGATTGCCGCCAAGAACCACAAGAACGGCGTGGCCAACCCCTTCGCCCAGATGCGCAAGGACTTTGGCTTCGACTTCTGCCGCGCCGAGAGCGAGAAGAACCCTTACGTCGCCGGTCCCCTGAAGCGCACCGACTGCTCGCTCGTCTCCGACGGCGCGGCGGCGCTGGTGCTGGCCGATGCCGAGACCGCCAAGGGCATGAGCAAGTCGATCGGCTTCCGCGCCACCGCGCATGCCCAGGACTTCCTGCCGATGTCCAAGCGCGACATCCTCCAGTTCGAGGGCTGCACGATCGCCTGGCAGCGCGCGCTGGAGCAGGCGGGCGTGGCGCTCAGCGATCTCTCCTTCGTCGAGACCCATGACTGCTTCACGGTCGCCGAGCTGATCGAATACGAAGCGATGGGCCTGACGCCGAGGGGGCAGGGCGCCCGCGCCATCAAGGAAGGCTGGACGCTCAAGGACGGCAAGCTGCCGGTCAATCCGTCCGGCGGCCTGAAGGCCAAGGGCCACCCGATCGGCGCCACCGGCGTCTCCATGCACGTGATGACCGCGATGCAGCTCGCCGGGCAGGCGCCCGAGGGCATGCAGCTCAAGAACGCGAAGCTCGGCGGCATCTTCAACATGGGCGGCGCCGCCGTTGCCAACTACGTTTCCGTGCTGGAGCCGCTGAAGTAATCTCTCGTAGGGGTGGGCAAAGGCGCGTTTGCGCCGTGCCCACCTTTTTCCTTGCGCTAGATCAAGGTGTGCACGCCTCGCTTTGCTCACCTTGACGCTCCTGATTGATTTGCGGAAAAGCATCATGAGCAATGACTACGAAGACTCGCTGTCGATGGAAGCCCTCAACGATCGTATCGCGATCCTCGAGGACAATATCCGCCAGCTCATCGAGCAGGCCGCGGCTGCTTCCGGCGAGCAGAACGAGTCGCGGATCGCCGACCGCATCAACCAGCAGAACGACGAGCTCGACCGTCTCATCAAGATCCGCGAATCCCGCCAGAAGAAATAGCGGCCGTATCGCCGCGCATGCGGCCATACGCCGGCCGCCCTTGCGCGCGCGGCATGACTGCCCTTAGCTGGACCGAAATCGCAGGGCGTACTTGAGCCCGCGCAATCGGGAGCGAACGAATGGGGCCGCTGAAGGGCATCAAGGTCGTCGACATGACCACCGTGCTGATGGGGCCCTATGCGACCCAGATGCTCGGCGACTACGGTGCCGACGTCATCAAGGTGGAATCGCTCGACGGCGACGTCACCCGCCTGATCGGCCCGATGCGCCACGCCGGGATGGGCCCGGTGTTCCTCAACACCAACCGCAGCAAGCGCTCGATCTGTCTCGACCTCAAAAAGCCCGCGGGCCGCGAGGCCGTGCTGCGGCTTTTGAAGGACGCCGACGTGCTCGTCTACAACGTCCGCCCGCAGGCGATGGCGCGGCTTCAGCTCGGCTATGACGTCGTCTCCGCAATCAACCCGCGCCTCGTCTATGCCGGCGTGTTCGGCTTCGGCCAGGACGGGCCTTATGCCGCCAAGCCCGCCTATGACGATTTGATCCAGGGCGCCACCGCGCTCCCCGCCTTGATGGCGCAGACCGGTGACGGCGTGCCGCGCTACGTGCCGAACGCGCTGGTTGACCGCATCGTCGGTCTCACCGCCGTCGGCGCGATCTGCGCCAGCCTCGTGCATCGGGATCGCACTGGCCGCGGCCAGCGCGTCGACATCCCGATGTTCGAGACCATGGCGGGCTTCGTCATGGGCGATCACATGGGCGGGCTCACCTATGAGCCGCCGCTCGACAAGGGCGGCTACGCCCGCCACCTCTCGCGCGACCGCAGGCCCTACAAGACCTCGGACGGCTATCTCAGCGTCATCGTCTACAACGACAAGCAGTGGGAGAATTTCTTCAAGGCAACGAGCCGCGACGATCTGCGCGCCGATCCCAAATTCGCGACCTTCGCCGGCCGCGCCGCCAACATCGACGTCGTCTATGCCGAGCTCGCCCGCATTTTCGAAACGCGAACGACTGCCGAGTGGATCGACCTGCTGACCAGGGCCGACGTGCCCGTCATGCCGATGCACGACCTCGCATCGATCCTGCACGACGAGCATCTGGAGGCGACGAATTTCTTCCCGGTCGTGAACCATCCGACGGAAGGGCCGATCCGCAGCATGAAGGTGACGGCGAGCTGGTCCGAGACCGAGGCCGAGACTGTCAGGCTGGCGCCGCGGCTCAACGAGCATGGCGCGGAGATTCTTCACGGGATCGGCTATTCCCAGGACGAGATCGCCGCCATGGTCCGCGACGGCGTCACGCGTTCGCCGCCGGAGTAGGGAGGGCATATGAGCTTCATCACCGGCGTCGGCCTCACGCCTTTCGGCAAGCACGAAGGCTCGTCCTCGCTCGACCTGATGAGCAAGGCCGCACAAGCCGCGCTCGACGATGCCGGGCTGAAGCGCGCCGAGATCGACGGAATCCTCTGCGGCTATTCGACAGTCTCGCCGCACATCATGCTGGCCACCGTCTTCGCCGAGCATTTTGGCATCCGCCCGTCTTACGCCCATGCCGTGCAGGTCGGCGGCGCCACCGGGCTCGCGATGACGATGCTGGCGCATCATCTCGTCGAGGCAAATGTTGCGCGCAACGTGCTCGTCGTCGCCGGTGAAAATCGCCTCACCGGGCAGAGCCGCGATGCCTCGATCCAGGCGCTGGCGCAGGTCGGCCATCCCGACTACGAGGTGCCGCTGGGTCCGACCATTCCTGCCTATTACGGCCTGGTCGCCACCCGCTACATGCACGAATACGGCGTGACCGAAGAGGACCTCGCCGAATTCGCCGTGCTGATGCGCGCCCACGCCTGCACCCACCCCGGCGCGCAATTCCACGACCCCATCACGGTCGCCGACGTCATGGCCTCGAAGCCGGTGGCGATGCCGCTCAAATTGCTCGACTGCTGCCCGGTCTCCGACGGCGGCGCCGCCTTCGTCGTCAGCCGCGAGCGGACCGGCGAGGTCGGCGTGCGCATCCGCGGCTGCGCGCAGGCGCATACCCATCAGCATGTCACCGCCGCGCCTGCGCTCAGCGAACTCGGGGCCGAAATCTCCATCGCTCGCGCCAGGGAGGCCACGGGCCTTGCGATCTCGGACGTAAGCTACGCCGCGATCTACGACAGCTTTACGATCACGCTCGCGATGCTGCTGGAAGACCTCGGCCTCGCCGGCCGCGGCGAGGCCGCAGCCCGCGTGAGATCAGGCCATTTCGGCCGCGACGGCGCGATGCCGCTCAACACCCATGGCGGCCTGCTCAGCTACGGTCATTGCGGCGTCGGCGGCGCCATGGCGCATCTGGTCGAGGCGCATTTGCAGATGACGGAGCGGGCTGCGAATCGGCAGGTGCGCGATGCCTCGATTGCGCTGCTGCACGGCGACGGCGGCGTGCTGTCGTCCCACGTCAGCATGTTTCTGGAGCGGGTGCGATGAGCGATCATCTGGCGGACTGGACCAAAGGCGAACAGGCTATCACCTACCAGAGCTGCGCCGCCTGTAGCCATGTGCAATATTTTCACCGCGCCTTCTGCGCGGCGTGCGGTGCGCCCGATCCGCGTGATGCGCGCGCCAGCGGCAAGGGCAGGGTGTATGCGACGTCGCTGGTGTGCCGCGCCGCCACGCCCGAGACCCGCGCGCACGTGCCCTACAACATCCTGCTGGTCGATTGCGCCGAGGGCTTTCGCATGATGGCGCACGGCGAGACGAATCTAGCTATCGGCGATGAGGTCACCGCGAGCTTCCCGACGTTCGCCGGCAAGCTCGTGCCGTTTTTCAGCAAAAGGAAATAGTAGGATCCGTCATTCGGGGGCGGTCCAAGGGACCGAACCTGGAACGGGATTTCTGGGCTTGGCGTTGTGCGAGGCGCCACCCCGGAATGACGAAAACACTCTACGCAACTCTTCCTAACGCCCGTAGAACAATATGCTGGCGATGACGAGCATCGCCATCACCGCCAGCATATGCGCGAGCGCTTCCGAGGCCGCCCCCTTGGTGGCTTCCTTCATGCCTTTTTCTCCCTAGACTTGGGCGTGACTCATCGTTGCGCGCGCTGCGCACCCGGCGGTCAATTATTTTACTCGGAACACCCCACTTCGAGTACTCACTGCGATTTGTCCCCACGCGGCGAATATCGACTGTGCCAAGGTCGATCAGCAATGCGGCGGCAATTTGACTCGATGATGTTGCTCCTGCGGTCGCGTAAGAATAGAGTTTCGTGGAACTTTCGCCCTAACGACAAAAAGCATCAAAGGCTCAGGGAAATTCTTCAGGTAAATCATGGCCCGCATCACCTACAGCGACCCGTCCAGGGCATCCGACCGCACCCGCGAAATTCTCGACAAGAACCGCAACGCGAACATCTTCCGCATGATGGCGCACTCGCCCAGCTACTTTGAGCAGTACTGCCGGCTCGGCGGAGCCATCCGGCATAAGGGCGAGCTCGATCCCGTCGTGCGGGAGCTGGCGATCACCCGTACCGGCATTTTGTGCGAGGCGCCGTACGAGATCGTCGCGCACAAGCGCATCGGAAAGAATGTCGGGGTCACCGACGAGCAGAACGAAGCGCTCGAGAATTGGCAGGCCGCGACCTGCTTCAATGAGGTGCAGCGCGCCGCGCTCGCGTTCACCGACGAGATCGTGAAGCTGAAGAAGCCGACGGATGCGACGTTCAAGGCGATCGCATCGAAGCTGACGCCGGCCGCGCTGGTCGAGCTGCAACTTTCGGTCGGCTTCTACATCATGACGTCAAAGTTTCTGGAGACCTTCGAGATCGACCTCCAGCCCGTAACCGAAGTGGTGGGCTGATCCGAAAACCACGGCGAGGGATGTCCATGACGATCGATGAATATGCGGTCTGGGCCGCGAGCATTGCGAAAGTCGATGAGCATCCGTCCAACGAGCGGCTGTCCTATCTCGGGCTCGGCCTCGCCGGCGAATCCGGCGAGGTCGCCGACCACATCAAGAAGCTGCTGCGCGATGACTGGCTCGACAAGGCGGGTCTGGTCGATGAGCTCGGCGACGTCATCTACTACTGGGCCTGCCTGTGTGCAGCGACCGGCCAGCAGCCGTCCGAATTGCTCAAGGCGAGCGCTGCCAAGATCAAGCGGCGGCTCAGCGAGGCCGCGAGTCGCTAGGCCACCTACGTCGACGTCAGGATATCCACCTTCGCGTTGGCGACGATCAGGCGGTCGGCGAGCAGCTGCGCCAGATTGCGCATGACACGCTCGCTCGCGCGCGGGTGCTGCCTGCGGAAGCGCTCGAAATCCTTCAGCGGCACTTCATACGCCGTCGCCGCCATGTCCGAGTACACGTCGGCCGAGCGGGTCGGCTCCAGCAGCGCCATCTCGCCGAAGGCCATGCCGGCGGTCAGCGTCGCCAGCCGCACCCCGTCAGGCAGGGTGACATGCACGGCGCCGCTGCGCAGGAAGAACAAGGAATCGGCGGGATCGCCTGCGGTCAGAATTTTCGCGCCGGATTGAAAGGTCCGGATCGTGCAGATCGAGGCGAGGTCGGTCAGCTCTTCCTCGCTCATGCCTGACAGCAGCGGCTGTTCGGCAAGCTCGGTGGTCTCGTGGAAATCGATCGAGCCGCCATAGCGATAGACGATCTGGTCTTCCGCCCATTCGATCGCGGTGTCGAGCAGATAGAAGTCGCGGACGTTCTTCAGCTCCGCCGTCCATTCTCGCAGGCTGTCCCATTCCTTCGAGGCACGCCTGACGCCTGACAGCACGACGGTCACGTTCAGCGCCGCGAGCTCTTCGAACGCTTCGGCCACAAGCCGCGCTCCGGCGCGGGTGGTGGAGGTGACGCGGTGGAGGTCGAAGATCACGATCTGCGGCCGCGGCTGTCCGGCGAGCCGACGCGAGACGTAGTCGACCGCCGACAGCGACAGCGTGCCGACCAGCTCGATGACCCGCACCTCCTGCTCATGCCCGGCCAGGATCTCGCGCTCCTGCGGGCGGCGGACGCGGCGGGACGGGCTCTTGCCGATGTCGTAGTCGGCGATGACGGCGTTGCGCGCATCGTCGCTGCGATTGAGCATGTGCAGGTCGTAATGCGAGGACAGCGCCTCGCAGACCTTGATGCCGCGCACGCTGTTGCCGTGCTTGTCGAGCTTCGGCGAATAGCTGCCGAGCCCGAGGCGGGCAGGCAGGGCGGCGAGGATGCCGCCGCCGACGCCGCTCTTGGCGGGGATTCCGATCCGGTAGATCCATTCGCCGGCATAATCGTACATGCCTGACGACGTCATCACCGACAGCGTGCGCGAGATTGCGTAGGGCGTCACCACCTGCTCGCCCGTCACCGGATTGACGCCTCGGTTGGCCAGCGTTGCCGCCATCACGGCGATGTCGCGCGCGGTGACCAGCACCGCGCATTGCCGGAAATAGACGTCGAGCACGCCGGCGACATTGTCCGAGATCACGGCGTTCGTCTTGAGGAGATAGCCGATGGCACGGTTGCGGTCGCCGGTCTGGCTTTCCGAGGCGTAGACGGCTTCGTCCACGGCGAGGTCACGTCCGGCAAAACGGCTGAGCGCGAGCCGGATCTGCTCGAAGGCCTCCGGGCCCTTGCTGTCGTAGATCAGCCCGGTGCAGGCGATCGCGCCGGCATTGACCATCGGGTTGAACGGATGATTCTCGGAATTGAGCCGGATCGAGTTGAAGGGATCGCCGGAGGGCTCGACGCCGATCGCGCTCTCGACCTTGCTCGCACCCAGCAGGTCCAGCGCCAGCGCGAAGACGAACGGCTTTGACATCGACTGGATGGTGAAGGGCACCCTGGAGTCGCCGACCTCATAGACGTGGCCGTCGAGCGTTGCGAGGCTGATGCCAAAATGGGCAGGGTCGGCCTTGCTCAGCTCGGGAATGTAGTCGGCGACGGCGCCGGAGGTCGCGGCCGAGAATTCATTGAGGCAATTGCCAAGAAACCGCAGCAAGGGCGGTTTCGAGCGGGTCCAGGCGGAGGCGAGAGGCGAAAGCGGTGTCATCGCCTCTCTTTGTGCAACGCAATCAGGGTGCGCGCAACCCGTCCGGCACGATCGTCCGCCGACGGACCAGAAGCAGGGCGATCAAAGCCGTCGGCACCAGGATGGCGAGCCCTAGCAGCGTCACCTGCATCTGCGACAGCGGCATGATCCCGCCGCCGGGCGTGGCCACCACGAAGCCGCCGATCACCAGCAGCACGCGGATCGGCCATTCCAGCGCGCCGGTGCCGCGCAGATCCCCGACGAAGGGCTGGTAGCCCTGGATGCCGCCGCAGATGAAAAGCGTGCCGAACGCCGCGAGCCCCATCAGGCCGAGACCGGCGAGATAGGGGCTCGGCCCCTGCAGCACCAGTGCCGGATTGAGCACGAAGAAGAACGGGATGAAGTAGATGATACTGCCGACCCACATCGATTCCCATCCCGTCTTCATCGCCGGGGAGCCGGCGATGCCGGCCGCCGCGAAGGACGCGATCGCAACCGGTGGGGTGATCGACGACAGCATGCCCCAGTAGAAGATGAACATGTGCACGGCCATCTTGTTGAGCCCGAGCTTCTCGAGCGCGGGCGCGACCAGGATGGCGAGGAAGATGTAGCAGGCCGTCGTCGTCAGCCCGAGGCCGAGGATCAGGCTGGTCAGGGCGCACATGCCGAGCAGCAGGAAGGGATTGTCGCCGGCAATATGCAGCAAATCGTTGGCGAGGCTCGACACCACGCCTGTCATCGAGAAGGCGCCGATCAGAAGGCCGCAGCCGGCGAGGATGCCGACGAGCTCGACGAAGGTGCGTCCGTTGACCTCCAGGAATTTGCCGATCGTGCCCAGCGTCCAGCGCGTGTCCTTGGAAAAGAGCTGGTTGAGCACCAGCAGCAGCGCGGTGGCGTAGAACGGCGCGTGGCTCTCGCGCTTGAAATAGAGCAGCATCACGATCAGGAGCGCGATGACGAAGACGTAGTACCAGCCGTCCTTGATCGTATCCATGATCCGCGGCAGCTCGGCGCGCGGAATGCCTTTCAGCCCGTGGCGCGCGGCATAGGAGTCGACCTGCATGAACAGGCCGATGTAATAGAGCGCGGCGGGAATGATCGCGGCGATCGCGACGTCGGCGTAGCTGACATTGAGGAACTGCGCGATCACGAAGGCGGTTGCGCCCATCACCGGCGGCGCCAGCACGGCGCCGGTCGAGGCGCAGGCCTCGATCGCGCCGGCATAGGATGCGCGGAAGCCGCTCTTCTTCATGACAGGAATGGTCATGGTGCCGGCGGTCAGCACGTTGGAGATGATCGAGCCCGACATCATGCCGAGCAGCCCGCTGGCAAAGATGCAGACCTTGGCCGCGCCTCCGCGAAACGTGCCGCACAGCGCGAAGGCGAGGTTGATGAAGAATTTTCCGGCGCCGGTCATCATCAGCGCGGTGCCGAACACCAGGAAGCCGATGACGGTGTCGGCAAACGCCTGGATGGGGATGCCGAGCAAGCTCTCGCCCGACAGCACGTGATAGGCGGTGGCCTGTTCCAGCGTCGACTGCGTGCCGCGGAATGGTCCGAGCCAGCTGGATTCCGCAAACAGCGGATAGACGGTGAAGGGGAGCACGCTCAGCAGCAGGCTCCAGCCGCCGGTGCGGCGCAGCGCCTCCATCAGCATGACCCACATCACGAGGCCCGCGGCGATCACGGTGTTCGGTGCGCCGCCGAACTCCCAGCCGGCCTCGGCCGCCTTGCGCACGTTCGACATCAACAGCAGTGCGGCGGCGAAGGTGACGACGAAGCAGGCGAGGTCGTACCAGGGAATGCGGTCGAGCGGTGCGCGCTCGGTCCCCGGGAAGATCAGGAAGGTGAACGGCAGCATCAGCGCGATCAGGAGGTAAAAATACTCCGTGTTGAGCTGGGTGTAGCCGACGAAGAAGCGCAGCGAGAATTGCTGGTTGATGCAGAGCAGGATGGTCGCCGCGGTCGCGACGACGAGCGTCCAGCGCCAGGCGCCGCGCAGCGTGCGGACGCGCGTGACTTCCGCTTCCTGCATGTTGCCGGCGGCGCCGTGCGGATCGTCGAACACGACCCGCTTGGCCTCGTCCTGCGAGGCGGTGGAGACTGAAGCAGACGACATGATCGACCCCGCGCGTGGGCTAATAATTGCTGACTAGAGCAAAGTGGTTGTTGAGTGAACCGATCGGGCCGCGGGCGCGCTTAACCTCTCCCGCTTGCGGGAGAGGTCGGCGCGCAGGGCCGGGTGAGGGTCGCAAGCGGAAAAGGGGGTGCACCGCAGTCCGGGCAACCATCAACTCCATCGCAAGACTATTCCTCAAACCCGTTCGGCATGTCGGCCTTTGCGAGCGCTGCCGCGCGGGCCTTCATCCAGCCGTCGAGGAATGCCTTGTCATCCGCCGGCGGGTTGGACTTGCCGTAATCGGCCCAGGCTGCGCCAAGCACCTCCTGCCGCTTGATCAGCTTGTTGTTGTGCGCGTCCTGCGCATCGGACCATTGGCCGGCCTCCTTCAGCGCCTTCACGGCGCCGGGATGCACGGGCACCACCCAGTTCTTGGTCTGGCGGTCGGCGGCGAGCCCGCCGGCGCCAGGCGCAGAGTCCTTGTAGGCGTCGTAATTGACGATCATCGCCTTGGTCATCGCATAGACCTGATCGGGCGCTTGCGAGGCGTAGGCGACGAAGATCGGGTAGGGGTAATTGCCGAGTTCGATCGGCTTCTCCGGCGTGATGCCGGCGCCGCAGGTGGCAGTCTGCGGGAAGAAGAACGAGCCGACCTTCTGCATCCGCGCCCAGCCTTCCTTGTCCTTGGCAGGCAGCGGCGGCCAGACCAGGCCGCGCGGCGAAGTCTCGGCTTCCTTGGCGGGGCCGGTGATGGTGGTGCCGAAGGCCGCATCAGTGTCGTTGTTGATCAGCCCCTTCCACATCGCGCCGTAGCTCGCGAACTCGACGACCTTGACGTCCTTCTGCGAGAGTCCTGCGAAGGCGAGCACGGCGAGCGAGTTCTGGTTCAGCGCGGGCGAGCCGACGACGAAGCCGACGCGCTTGCCTTTGAGGTCCTTCAATTCCTTCACGCCGGCATCGGCGGCGACGCCGAGCGTCCCGCAATTGCAGTCGACGGACGAGAGCATGATCTGAAGCGGCTGCGGACCCCATTCCTTGGAGCCGAATTCGAACACGCCCTCCTGCGCGAAATAGGTCCCCGATCCCATTGCCGCGGACGCTGCACGCTTGGCACGCAGTGGTGCAAGTCGCGCGACGTCGTTACCGGCCGGCAGCACGCGCACGTCGGTGCCGTATTTGTCCTTCATCATCTTGCCGACGCCGACCGCGATATTGAAGCCGGCGGTTCCGGTGTCATAGGCGGTGAACGTCAATGTCGCCGGCAGCTTGATGTCTTCGGCGATTGCATAGCGTGTAGACGCAAAAGAAATGCCCGCAACCAAGGCAGGCGCGAGCACGATCAGCCCACGAAGCATGTTTTCCTCCTGATATCCCCGCGTTCGCCGCGAAGATTTTCGTTCTTTGTTTGAAACAGATTTTTGTTTGAACGGATCATGTCATCGCGATCAAGCGATGGCAATGTCGTACCGCGGACGCGGGAACGAAGCAGACAGATTGTCGCGGAAGCTGCGGATAATGCAGTCAGTTCGCGACGATCGCGATCGCCTGTCCTTCGGCAACGACGTCGTCGAGCTTGACCAGAAGCGATGTGATCGTGCCGCTCGCGGGCGAGGGCACGGGGATCTCCATCTTCATCGCTTCGACGACCACAACGTCGTCGCCATCCGCAACGGTTCCTCCAACTTGCACGGGAGTGGCGCAGATGCGTCCCGCGACCTCGGTGACGATTTTTATATCTGGCATGCCATCGCCTTTTTGTTGTCGTCGCAAAATGCCTGAGGTAGCGTCGTCTGCAAGTGGAATTTAATTCCGCAGAGCGGAACAACTGGTAGGGAACATGGGACGACGTTCAGAGCGGTTGAGTAGGCAAGGCGCGCTCGCTGGCGATGCTGGCGAAGGTGATGTCATCCAGGTGGTCTCGCGCGCGTTCGACGTGTTGCGATGCTTCGAGGGCCACGATAGCAGGCTCGGCAATCTCGAGATTTCAAATCGCTGCGGCCTGCCGCGCTCGACGGTGTCGCGGCTCACGCACACGCTGACGCGCATGGGGCAGCTGGTCTATCTGCCGCGCGATCAGAAATATCGCATCGGCCCGAGCGCTGTGGCGATGAGCGCCTCGATGATGAAGGGCGCGCAGCTGCGCAGCATGATCCGGCAGCGGCTCCAGGAAGTCGCCGACCAGCTTCCGGGCACGGTCG
Organism: Bradyrhizobium sp. CCGB20; assembly: GCF_024199855.1. NCBI lineage: Bacteria > Pseudomonadati > Pseudomonadota > Alphaproteobacteria > Hyphomicrobiales > Nitrobacteraceae > Bradyrhizobium > Bradyrhizobium sp. CCGB20. Next base: position 4,173,792 of record NZ_JANADN010000001.1, read on the forward strand.
GCTTCGTCGTCCCCGATCGCTTCCATCTGGTCTATCTCCAGTTTGCGCGCTCGGCTTCGGCGCTCGGCCTGCACGAGGGCACCGGCAGCCGCATCTCGATGGCCTCGACCGCCGCGGGCGCGGCCTACACGGCGGCACTCGCGCCCGAAATGGGCGATGCCTTCATCAACGACATGGAACGGGAAGCCCCCGAGGCTGCAAAGATCCTGAGGCCCCGCATCGAGGCCAACCGGCAGTCGCTGCGTGAGCGCGGCTATGTCACGGCGTGCGGAATCTGGAGCCCGCACATCAACGGGCTCGCGGTGCCGATCTGGTCGCCGCAGTACCAGACCTTCGTCGTCATCACGATCGGCCTGCTGTCGTCGATGTATGATGAGCAGCGTCTGCATGCCGAGGTCGCGCCGCTGATGCTCGCGCTCGGCCGCTCGCTCGGCAGCCTGATGGAGGGCGCGGAAGGCGACGTCTTCAACAACCGCATCCCGCGCAAACCGGTCGCAATGGCCGTGCATAATAATAACAAGCCGATCAACTCGGGGGGCGTGAATGAACTGGAAGCCGGAACTCGACGAGCTAGCCCGGCGCGAAGCCTTCGCGCAGGAGATGGGCGGCGTTGACAAGGTCAAGCGTCAGCATGACCAGGGCCGACTGACTGTTCGGGAGCGTATCGACAGACTGACCGACAAGGGCAGCTTTCACGAGATCGGTGCCGTCTCCGGCATCGGCGAGTACGATTCCAGCGGCGAGCTGCAGAAATTGACGCCGGCGAACTGCGTGTTCGGCCGTGCGCGCGTCGACGGCCGCACGGTCGTCGTGGTCGGCGACGATTTTACGGTACGCGGTGGTTCGGCTGATGCTTCCATTTCAGCAAAACCGCTGATGGCGGAGGAGATGGCGCACGATTTCCGTCTGCCCATCGTCCGCATCATCGAGGGCTCCGGCGGCGGCGGCTCGGTCAAGACCATCGAGACCAAGGGCGCGGCTAATCTGCCCGGCGGCATCGGCGGCACGCGCTGGTATCGCTTCACGACGGAGAACCTGTCGCGCGTGCCGGTGGTCGCGCTCGGCCTCGGTTCGGTCGCAGGGCTCGGTGCCGCGCGTCTTGCCGCCAGTCACTATTCCATTATGACCCGGAAGTCCGCGATGTTCGTCGCGGGGCCGCCGGTCGTGAAGGCGCTCGGGCAGGACCTCACCAAGGAGGAGCTCGGCGGCGCCGATATCCAGACCCGTGCCGGCGCGGTCGATCATGCCGTCGACACCGAGGAGGAGGCCTTTGCCTGCGCGCGGCGCTTCCTCTCTTATCTGCCGTCATCGGTCTACGAGCTACCGCCGACCTTGCCCTGCACCGACAATCCGGAGCGCGGCGAGGAAGCGCTGATGAACGCGGTGCCGCGCAACCGCAAGCAGGTCTACAAGATGCGCCCCATTGTCGAGTCGGTCGTCGACAAGGGCTCGTTCTTCGAGGTCGCCAAGAACTTCGGCAAGCCGATCATCGTCGGCCTGGCGCGGCTCGAGGGCAGGGCGGTGCTGGTGCTTGCCAGCGACAGCTTCCACTACGGCGGCTCCTGGACCGCGGATGCCTGCCAGAAGGTGGTGCGCTGGGTGGATTTCGCCGAGACCTTCCACCTGCCGGTCGTCTATCTCATGGACTGCCCGGGCTTCATGATCGGCCTCGACGCCGAGAAGGCGGCCACCATTCGCCACGGCGTTCGCGCCATGGCTGCGGTGAATCAAACGACTGTACCCTGGTGTACCGTGATCCTGCGCAACGCCTTCGGCGTTGCCGGCGTGGTGCATCAGCCCGCCGACCGGTTCTCGATCCGCTACGCCTGGCCCTCGGCCTATTGGGGCTCGCTCCCGCTCGAGGGCGGCATCGAAGCCGCCTACCGCGCCGACATCGATGCGGCCGAGGACAAGGCGGGCAAGCTGAGGGAGATCGAGGAGCGTCTCAACAAGCTGCGCTCGCCGTTCCGCTCGGCCGAAAAATTCTGGGTCGAGGAGATCATCGATCCCCGCAAGACGCGGTCGCTGCTGTGCGAGTTCGCAAGGCTCGCCGAGCCGCTGCGAAAACCGGGGCCGCCGGAGAACATGACGATCAGGCCGTAAGGCGCGGCGGCGTCATCACAGCCGCAGCACCTTGCCCGGATTCATGATGTTCTGCGGATCGAGCGCGCGCTTGATCGTTCGCATGATGTCGAGCTCGGTCCTCGACCGGTAGTGGCTGAGCTCATCGAGCTTGTCCACGCCGATGCCGTGCTCCGCCGAGATCGAGCCGCCCATGGAGGTGATGAGATCGTTCACGGCCCGCGTGATGGCCCCCGAATATTGGGTCAGCGTCTGCTGATCCATACCTTTGGGCCCCATGAACGAAAAATGCAGATTGCCGTCGCCGATGTGCCCCAAAGGATAGGGGCGAATGGTCGGGAGAATGTCGAGCACCGCCTTGAGCCCCTTGTCGATGAACTCCGGAATCCTGGAGATCGCCACCGACACGTCGTAGCTCAGTCCCGGCCCCTCGGCGCGGGAGGCCCCGGCGACGCTTTCGCGGATGTGCCACATGTTGCGCGATTGATGTCCGGTTTGCGCGATCACCGCATCGAGCACGCGGCCGGCCTCGAGCTGATCGGCGAGAAACTGCTCCATCTTCTCGGACATGCCCTCGGTACCGTCCTGGCGTGCCCGCGAGGACGACCATTCAAGCAAGAGGTACCATGGCGTGTCCGCCCTGAGCGGATCCTGGGTGCCGGGAACGTGACGCAACACCATGTCGATGGCGCTGCGGCTCATCAGCTCGCAGGAGCCGACATTGTCCCCTGACGCGGCATGCGCCTCGGACAGGATCTCCAGGGCTGCGCGTGGATCCCGGACAGCGAGCCACGCCGTGCACAAATCCTTCGGCGCCGGCCATAGCTTGAGGACGGCCTTGGTGATGATGCCGAGGGTGCCTTCCGCCCCCATGAAGAGGTGCTTGAGGTCGTAGCCCGTGTTGTCCTTCTTGAGCGCGCGCAATCCGTCCCAGACATCGCCATTGGCCAGGACGACCTCGAGCCCCAAGACGAGATTGCGGGCATTGCCATAGCGGAGCACCTGCACGCCGCCGGCATTCGTCGACAGATTGCCGCCGATCATGCAGGAGCCCTGGGCGCCAAGGCTGAGCGGCAAGAACCTGTCGTGCTGGCTGGCGGTCTCCTGAAGCGTCTGCAGAACGCAGCCGGCCTCGACCGTCATCGCGTATCCGACGGCATCGACGTCCAGCACGCGGTTCATGCGCCCGAGCGACAGCACGATGCCGGTGTGTGCGGGCCAGGGCGTCGCCCCGCCCATCAGGCCGGTGTTGCCCCCCTGCGGCACGATCGCGACGCCGTGCTCATGGCAAAGCCGGACCACTTTCGCGACTTCCTCGGTACTCCCAGGACGAACGACGGCACCCGCACCGCCAACCAGCAATCCGCGCCAGTCCGTCACGAACGGCTGCTTGCCGTGGTCGTCCTCGATGAGACCTTTTTCGCCCACGATCGTGCGCAACGCATCGCGCATCTGCGTGGTCAAGGGAGCGGTCGGGATGGTGGGCAAGGACGACGGAAAGGCAGCCGGCATTTTGTTTCCCCTGGGTACATCTTGGTGTGTACTGCGCACGCGACGTGCTCAGGGGTATTGTCCACGTTTGCGCCGTGGAGTCTAACGGCAATATGTCTCGAACCTGGGGACAGGGGACGAGCCCGTCCCGCCATTGCCGACGCGGCCCTAGTGGATGATTTGGTTCAGAAAACCTTTCGCCCGGTCGGTGCGAGGAGCCCGGAAGAACGTTTCCGGATCTGCTTCCTCCACGATGCTTCCGCGATCCATGAAGACGACCCGATCGGCGACCTCGCGGGCGAATCCCATCTCGTGCGTCACGCAGACCATCGTCATTCCATCTCGCGCCAGCTCGACCATGGTGTCCAGCACCTCCTTGACCATCTCGGGATCGAGCGCGGATGTCGGTTCGTCGAACAGCATGATCTTGGGCTGCATGCACAGCGCCCGCGCGATGGCGACGCGTTGCTGCTGACCGCCCGACAATTGTGCGGGATATTTGTCCGCCTGATCCTGAATGCGGACCTTCCGCAGCAAGCCGAGCGCGCGATCGCGCGCCTCGGCCTGCGAAATACCGCGAACCTTCATCGGAGCCAGCATGCAGTTCTCGGCGACCGTGAGGTGCGGAAACAGGTTGAAACTCTGAAACACCATTCCGACCTCACAACGCACGCTGTTGATGTCGGCGATGCGGTTGCTCAGCTCGACGCCGTCGACGACGATCCGGCCTCCGTCGTGTTTCTCGATATGGTTGATGCACCGGATCAGCGTCGACTTGCCGGAGCCCGAAGGTCCGCACAAGACGATTTTCTCGCCCTTGGCGACCTCGAGATTGACGTCGTTCAGTGCAGTGAACGCGCCGAACCGCTTCACCACGTTCTCGACGATGACGATTGCGCCGGGCTGCGTGGCGTGGCCGACAGTCTCTTGAGGCATGTTCGTCTCCAAATACGAGGCTGCAAATACGAGGCTGCATGTATCGCGACGGTCATCGTGCCGTGGCTAGGGCGTATCGTTTGCGAAGGGTGGTGACGCACTGCGAGGCCGCAGAGCTGATGACCAGATAGACCACGGCTATGGCGAGGTACATTTCGACGAGGCGGCCGTTGAGCTGCGCAAGCTTGGAAGCCGCGCCCAGCAGATCCGTCAGCGAAAGGACGTAGACGAGAGAGGTGTCCTGAAACAGGATGATCGTCTGGCTCAGGATGATCGGGCTGGCCACGCGCAAGACCTGCGGCAGGACGATATGGCGGTAGGTATGGTAGGTGGACAGCGCGAGCGCTTGGCAGGCCTCGAACTGGCCCTTGTTCACGGCCCGCAGCCCGACACGGATGATTTCGGAGTAGTAGGCGGCCTCGAACAGGCCGAAGGTGATGAAGGCCGTATAGGTGGCGCCGATCGGAATCGGGCGACCGTTGCCGCTGAGGTGCCCGAGCACGATCGGCACCAGGAAGAAGAACCAGAACAGAACGAGGATCAACGGGATCGACCGGATGATCGCGACGTAGCCGCGGATGATCTGGGCGAGCACCGGAATCTCGAAGTGCTGTACCAGCGCAAGGCAGGTTCCGAGGACCATGCCGATGGCGAATGCGGCCGCGGTGAGCGAGAGCGAGAACAGCAGGCCCGACCAGAGATAAGGCCATGATTGCGCGAGAATCGAGAAATCGAGGGTGTTCATTTCACGGCCTCCATGGCGCCGGGCAGGGCGCCGCCTTGCTGCACCTCAGTGGCCAGATCCTCGTCCGTGAGCTTGACGGGAGCGCTCCCGGGAATGCGGACTGCCTTGTCGATGAGCGTCATGGCCTGGTACGCAACCAGCGCCAGGCACAGGTAGATGATCGTCGCCGCGCCAAACGCCGAGAATGTCTGAAACGTGGCCTCGCTGATCTGGCGCGCCTGGGCGGTCAGCTCCATCAAGCCGATCGTGAGTGCGACGGAGGTGTTCTTGTAGATGCCCATCACCTCGCTGGTGAGGCTCGGCACGATGAGGCGCAAAGCCTGCGGCACGATGACGTAGCGATAGGTGAGGTAGCCGCTGAGGCCGAGAGCGCCGGCGGCCTCGATCTGCCCCCGTGGAAGCGCTTCGATCCCCGCCCGAACCTGCTCGGCTATGCGGGAGGCCGTGTAGAGCCCCAGGCAAAGGAGTGCCGGAAAGAACGAGGCCCAGGGCGGCGGGATCTGCTTGATGGCATCCCCGAGCGCGCTCGGCACCACCTCCGGGAAAACAAAATACCAGAGGAACATCTGCACCAGGACGGGGATGTTCCGGAATATCTCGACATAGAGCCGGGCCGGGATCGAATAGAAACGATTCTGGACTGTGCGCCCGACGCCAACGATGACGCCGATGCCGAAGGCTATCCACCAGCCGAAGAAGGCCAGAGCCAGGGTCCAACCGAGACCCGACAGAAGCCAGTCGATATAGCGCTGGCCGTCTGCCGCCTGTTCAAAAAGCACTCCGAACATCGCGAGCCTCCGGGTTGCAGGTGCGGACGAGGATGACCTTGCGAGACGATCAGCTCCCCTCAGTCGACGGCATCGCTGGGATGTGCGATCCGCGCCATCAGCTCGTCGGTGAGCGGGAATGCGAGGTTCTCACCCTTGGGCGGGATCGGCTTGGTGAACCATTTCGCGTAGGTCTTCTCGAACTGGCCGGATGCCATTTGCTTGGAGAGAACGTCGTCCACGAGCGCCTTTAAGCCGGCATCGCCCTTCGTGAACATCAGCCCATAAAAGATCTTCGCGTAACTTTCGGGAAGGAACAGGAGCGCGTCCGGATTCGGCGCCGCGGCTTTGAGCCCGGCAAGCAGGATATCGTCCTCCATGAAGGCGACGGCACGACCGGTGTTCAACATCAGGAAGGATTCCGCATGGTCCTTGGCCTGGACGATGTTGAGGCCGAGCTGCTCCTTGGCGTTGACGCTCTGGGCGAAACCGACCGCGTTGGAGCCTTGCGTGACGACAACCGTCTTGCCTTTCAGCTCGCCGGCGGTCTTCACGCCGCTGGTGGCCTTGACCAGCCAGCGCGGCTGGCTGACGAACGTCGCGACCGAAAACGAGACCTGTTCCTGCCGCTTCTTGTCATTTGCGGTGCCGCCGCATTCGATGTCGACGGTCCCGCTCTGGATCAGCGGAATCCGGTTCGAGGAGTTCACCGGGGTGTAGTTGACCTTGAGATTGGGCAACTTCAGCTCCTCCTTGATGCGATCGACGATCGCCGCGCAGAGATCGAGCGAGAAGCCGACGGGCTTCTGATCGGGCCCGAGATACGAGAACGGTATCGAGGCCTCGCGATGGCCGATCGTGATCGCGCCGCTGGATTTGATCTTGTCCAGCGTCGGGCTGTCGGCTGCCACGGACGGGCGTGCGCCGACCGCCACGAGCACGGGGAGAATCGCCAGGACCTGCGCTAACTGCTTCATGGTTCTTACCTTCCCATCGTTTGCCGGATTCAAGCTGCGACCGAGGGGCGTCCGAGCCCTCGCTTGCGAACGACGTCGATCAGGCGATCAATGTCGGTGGCGGTGTTGAACATGCCGAGTGAGACGCGAATGCCATCCCGTTCTGGCGACACGCGCACGCCGTTTGCCTCGAAATGGCCGAGCCAGTCTGCCGCGGGCAGGGCGATGACGTAGATGTGCGGCGCGCGGTGCTTGCGCTCGCGCGGCCCAACGAGGCGGACGCCCAGCTCGTCCAGGCGCGCGATCAGGTGATCGCCGAGATCGAAGCAGTGGTTCTGGATGTTCTGCACCCCGATCTGCTCGATCATGTCGAGCGAAGCGCCGAGCGCATGGACCGCGGGCAGATTGAAGTTGCCCAGCTCAAATCGCCTGGCGGCCGGCGAGGGCGCCATCCTGTCGGCCCGCGCGATGAGGTCATCCGGGATCTCGGCGAGGCTCGCCGCGGCCAGATACGTCGGCTCGAGCTCCGTGAGGGATTTGTCCCAGGTGAGCAGGCCGAGCCCTTGCGGAACCAGCAATCCCTTGTGGCTGCCGGAGCCGATGAAGCTTGCGCCAATCGCCTTGGCGTCAACGGGCACGACGCCGATCGCCTGCATCACGTCCACCACGAAGTAGAGCTTCCTGCTGGCGCACATCGCGCCGACGCTCTCGATGTCGAAGCGGTGACCGGCGTGGAAGGTCACGTGCGACATCGAGATCGCGCGCGTCTTGTCGTCGATGAAGGGAGCGAAGCTGTCGGCATCGACGACTTCGGTCATCGGGATGAAGCGGACCTCGACGCCTTTGCGTTGCAGATTGAGGAATGCGTAGGCGTTGTTCGGATGATCGCCGTGGATCATCAGGACATTGTCGCCGGCCCGGAGCGGCAGTGCGTTTGCCGCAATGTTCATGCTTTCCGACGTGTTCTTCGTGAAGGCAATTTCATCCGCGCCCACACCGAGAAAGCGAGCGATCTTGGCACGGGTCTGCTCGACGCGATCGAGCCAGACGCTCTTCGGACCGGCCGTCTCGAAACCCTCGCGAAGGAAGAGCTCGATCGCGGCCTTCACGGGACGCGCGAGAGGCGTTTGAAACCCGGAGTCCAGGTAGACCATCCGTTCGACGACGGGGAATTCCTTCCTCACAGCGTCCACGTCGTAGTGACGAGACATGCACATCTCCTGTTGGGCGCGCCGCCAGAGACTCGGCTCCCGGCCAAGCGGCAGAGCGGGATTTTTGAAACGGCGAGACTGCGCTGCATAATTTCTGGTCAGTCACCGGCAACGCCAAGAATATGAGCTTTCCGGATTTCGACAAACGAAATTGTCGAATTTCAATAGATTTAATTCCGAAAAATGATAATATGTGACGTTGATGTTGATTTTGCTTCCAGTTTTCGCCGGTTGAGACATGACAAAACCAGTTGAGAAGGATGGGCCGCTGGACCGGGCCTTCGCGATCGTTCGGCATGTTGCCGACCAGCGCAAAGCCGTCTCGGCGGCGGAGATCGCAAAGGCCCTCTCGCTGCCTCTTCCAACAGCCCACAGACTGATCGGAAATCTCGAAGACCGCGGACTGCTTCAGAAGGCATTGGGGACCAAGCGGTACGTCGTGGGAAACCAGCTCGTCACACTGTCCGCCTCGGTCATCGGAGCGGCATTTCGCACGGCGCGGCGGCACGCGGTGCTGCGGGCGGTCGCGGCAGAGATCGGCGAACAGTGCGAGATCGGCGTCGTGCGCGATAATTTCGTGGCCTATGTCGACAGCGTGCGCGTTTCGGAGCCGCAAGGTCTTCAGTTCAATCCGGGGGAAGCGGCGCCGCTGCACTGCACGTCGACCGGCAAGATCTATATGAGCAGGCTGCCCGAGCGGATCCGGGCGAAGCTGTGCCGCGCGCTACCCCTGACCAAATTCACGGAAACGACGATCGCCGATGTCCACGCGCTGATGAAGGTGCTCGAGGATACGCGGCAACGCGGCTGGGCCAAGACAAACGAAGAGTACGTGAAGGGAGTGGTCGGGTGCGCCGTCCCCATTCTGTCACCGGATCGAGAACTGATTGCCTGCCTGGGTGTCTCCGTGCCGGTGGCGCGCGTGAGCTTCGCCGAGCTGGACCGGTTCATCGCGCCGCTTCAAAAGGCTGCCGCCCTGCTGTCGGAGACCATTCTGCAAGTCGAAGGCGACGATGACGCGGATGCCAAATGATGGCCACCACGGGCGAGTATGTCACTGCCGCCGGTTTCTGCGGCGGCAGTGACGTTGATGCTCAACGCTTGATGCTCAACGCTTGGGGAGCGACGCCATCACCTCGCCCGCGTCTCCGTCCTCGAGGCAAGGCGTGACGGTCAACGGGAGCAGGTCAGACCATTGCGCGAGCCAGCGATACATGGCTTTTGGATCGCTCGATTCAGAGATCGCAAATCCCTGTCCGTTCATGCCATGCCAGCGACCCAACATCTTGACGCCCTCGGGCGGAGCGCCGCCGGTCTCGAGAAAGCGGGCGACGGCTGCATTGAAAGTGCCTTGAGGTACGCTCCAGGTGGTTATGAATTTCATGCGATCCTCCTATGACTAGAATTATCGGATGAATGTCGCGGCTGCGCCGCACGCACACGATAGCGCCTGCGTATCGAATAACAACGGCGAATGAACACGCGCGTCGGTTTGATCCCTGCTGCTTCCGGCGCAAGCGCTGCTATGGACGTAAGACGATTACTTGCCGTCGTTCCAGATGTCGGTGGCGAGCTTCCAGTCGTCTCCGACCTTCTCCCAGACGACGACATACTTTCCGGTCACGTCCTGCGGTGCCGGTCCCTTGGTCTTCAGGACGAACGTGCCGATCTCGCGGGCCGCGGAAGAGCCGAGCGGCTTGACATCCACCGTCGTGAGCTTCGGATCGGTCACTTGTTCAGCCATGCTTTTCCACATCACCTCGATGGCTGGTCGGCCCTTCACCATCGCGGAGCCGGGCGGGAGCGCGATCGCATCGGCGCTGTAGAGGGACGCAATCCCGGAAAAATCTCCCTTGTTGAACATCTCGATCCATTTCGCATTGGTTGCTTCAATCTCGGCCTTCTGAGCCAAGGCCGGCGCGCTCAACGCGATCACGATTGCAATCGCCGATGCCATGTTGCGCATGATCATCTCCAGACCCGAAGTACGATGTGGATGCAGGGGCAGTCGTCGTCTTGTCTCGAAGTGGATGCGTTGAATGGCCCATCCCAGACCCCGGCACGCGCAACAGCAATTCCGGGGAATTACCGTCAGCACCATTGACGAAGGTCGCTGCGGAAAAGGCTGCCGCTCGGCGTCTGTGCCATAGCCGCGGTTAACCGGATGACCGTGCCTGCTGCACGGTGATGCCGCGCAGCCCGCCAGCCGCGCCGACATCGACGCGGCCTGGGGTGCTAACGGCCACCTCCGGACGCGACGGAGGCGGCGCCGGCTAGCGCCGGCGTAAAGGTCGTATCGACCCGTCCGAAGGCTCCTTACCCCCCAATCTCTGCGATCGCGTTTAAGCGACGTTAATGATGTCTTCTCGATATGGAACATCTCACTCTGTTGCAGTCCGTGTTTGGTGATTGCCCGTAAGTGTTGATTAAGAAGGCCATATCCATATTCCAGCCTGCGATTGGCGGGCGACCGGCAGCGGTCATCCCACCGGTTGCCCCGATCAAAAGACTTTAGGAATTGCTCTCTGCCGCCACGACGGCATTCAGGATGAAGGTCATGCTCCGCCGGGTAGTGCTCCGTTTCGCAAGAGACCGGAAGGCCAACATCGCCGTCATCTTCGCCCTGATGACGGTCCCGATCGTCTTTCTCCTGGGCATGACGCTCGACTACACGCAGGCCGTCCGCAAGCGGGAGCAACTGAATGCGGCTGCCGACGCGGCCGCGATCGCAGCCGTGAGGCCGGCGATGCTGACCCAGACCGACAAGACGGTCGTCCAGGCGACCGCCGCAGCCGTCTTTGCAGCGAAGGCGAATCTTCCCGGTCTGGCGACGGTGCCGACGCCGACGATCACAGTCACGGATTCCGGACTCGCGCGAAGCATCACGGTTTCCTACACCGCGCAGTCCGTCAATAATTTCCCCAGTGTTCTCGGCAGGCAGAACTGGGATGTCGCGGGTTCTGCAACGGCGAAGGCTTCGAGCGCGCCCAACATGAACTTCTATCTGCTGCTGGACGATTCGCCGTCGATGGCGATCGCGGCGACCCAGACCAACATCGACAACATGATCGCCGCCACGAAGAATCAGCCCAGCTACGCGAAGGGTTGCGCGTTTGCCTGTCACGAAACGCGTCCGAACAACGCAGCTGCAAGCTCGACGAACAAGGACAATCTCACCATCGCGCGCGCGAACAACATCGTGCTGCGCATCGATCTCGTGACGAACGCCGTTACGCAATTGCTGAAGGGACCCTGGACGTCGTGCCCGCAGTCGGGTGTGACGGGCGGCGTCATGCAGTGCATGTCGGCGCTCAACAACACCACCTACAAGGCCGCCATCTACACCTTCGACTATGCCCTCAACACGATCCAGACGCTGACCACCCCGGACACCGCCGCCACGAAGATCGCCAACATTCAGCTCCTGACGGTCGACCACCAGAACTGCCCCATTGTCGACAGCAAGGGCAACTGTACCTACACCACCGACTACGGAACGGATATCTCGAAGGGGCTGACGGGCGTCAACGCCGTGATGCCTCTGCCGGGCACTGGCACCAATCAGGCGGGCGATACTCCGCAGGAAGTGGTCTTCCTCGTCACCGACGGCGTCGAGGACAAGCTCATCCCGAAGTCGGGCGGCACCTGCGACGCCAATGCCACCTATGCGCTTCCGACGGCCAACTCGACGACCTTGCGATGCCAGCAGCCGCTCGACACGGCGATCTGCACGACTATCAAGAACCGCGGCATTCGCATCGCGGTCCTCTACACCGAGTATCTGCCGCTGCCGACCGAAAGCTGGTACAACACCCGCATCGCGCAATTCAACAGCCCGTCCTCGTCGACCGGCACGATCGCGACGCGGCTGCAATCCTGCGCGTCGCCCGGCCTTTATGCGAGCGTGCAGACAGGTGGCGACATTTCCGCGGCGCTGACCAACCTCTTCATCAAGGTTGCGTCCAGCACGGCCAGCCTCGTGCAGTAAGGAAGGGCCATGCTCGGATCCGCCGCAACAACGAAAAGACGCCGCAACCGCTGCGCCGCGTTCGCCGGCAATGACAGCGGAGCCACCGCCGTCGAATTCGCGCTCGTCGCTGCGCCGTTCCTCGCCCTCATCATCGCGCTCATTCAGACGTTTCTGGTTTTCTTTGCCCAGCAGATGCTCGAATCCGTGGTGCGCCAGTCGGCGCGCCTCGTCTTGACGGGGCAGGTTCAGTCGGCGCAGATGAATCAGGCTACCTTCAAGCAGAAGGTCTGCGATCAGATCGTGATCCTGTTCAATTGCAACGGCCTGATGATCGACATGCAGGTCGCGACGTCCTGGTCTTCCACGAACACGGCGACGCCGACGCTGACCTTCGACAGCAAGGGCAATGTGACCAATACCTGGCAGTACAATCCGGGCGACGCCGGCGATATTGTCGTTCTCCGCGTCATGTACGTCTGGCCGGTCGTGCTCGGGCCGCTCGGCTTCAATCTCTCGAACCTTACCAATGGCAACCGGCTGCTGATGTCGTCCGCCGCGTTCCAGAACGAGCCAGGAGCTACCTGATGATCTCCGCCCTGTCGTCTCGCGCTCGGCAGATGTTGACCGATGTACGCGCTGTTGCAGCGACGGAGTTCGCCATCGTGACGCCGTTCATGCTGGTGCTCTATGTCGGCGGCGTCGAACTCGGGAACGGGCTGGCGATGAACGTCAAGGTCAGTGCGACCGCGCACAGCGTTGCCGACATGATCTCGCAGAACACGGCCGTCACGTCGACCCAGATGGACGGCATTCTCGCTGCGGCGACCGCCATCATGGCTCCGTATCCCATCATGAACGGCACCACCTCCTTGATGACGATCACAGTCTCGGAGGTCTCGACCGACAGCAGTGGCAACGCGACGGTGCAATGGAGCAAGTCGACGAAGACGTCGGGGGAGAGAACCGTCGGTGAGCAGATGACCCTGTCGTCCTTTACCGCGCCGGGCGGTACCAGCAATGCCAATATCTCGCTCATCCTGAGCGAGGTGTCCTACGACTACGCGCCCAACCTCGGCTTCACGATCGCCGGCAAGGTGAAGCTGTCCGACAGCTATTACCTGTTTCCACGCTGCTCGACGAACGGCCCGACCACGTTGTCTCCTCCCTATTACGACGTAAAATATCCGGCGGCGAAGACCTGCACCTGTGTGCAGCACTTGCAGCAGAAGACCTGTTAGCTCCGCGGAACGCGGTTGATCAAACCGGATGCTGCTAGGTTGCCGCGTCCGGCATTTGGAGAGAAATTCGCTTCAGCGAAGCTTGCAGGGATTCCTTTATGCGGCTCGCCATGGCGTCAACCGCGGAATCCAGCGCGGCACATTGGTCCGAAAGCTCTCGTACTCCGTGCCGAATGTTTGCTCGAGGGTCGGTTCTTCGTACATCACCACAAAGAGATGAAAAAAGAGCCAGAGTAGCGCGCCGTACCAGAGGAGACGCCAGTCACCAAACAAAATGGCCTGACCAAAAATGACCGCGACGACCGCGATGTAGATCGGATTTCGCACGTAGCGATAAAGGCCAGTCACTACGAGCTTTTGTGTCGGCGCGATCGGGGCGGGCGTCCCCAGCCCCTGCAGCGCAAACCGGGCAAATGAATCGACAAGCCCGGGCACTCCGACGATGATCAATATGCCGCCGAGGATGCGGGTTAGATCGACGCCGAAAAAAGCTGGCCGAAATTCCCACTCCGTGACCCACCAGGGGATGAAGCCCGCCAGCACCAACGGTGCAATGACGAAGAACAGAGCGGAGCCCAGGACAGCAATTGCTTTCGACATTGCGTGCTCCCACGACCCGACAAGAATAGCCTAGCAGATCACTTTCTGCTACGAGCATTGAACGCGGCTCCACGATTGCCGCGTTAAGAGCCCGCGTCCTAAGTCATTGATCGGCCAAGCCCCGTCTACTGTGCATGGGGTTGTTTTCGCGGCTTTTGTCTTGAGCACCCTCTCGCGGCGCGCCTTACGCGCTCTCCGTCTCGCGGTGCACGTCGTGCACCACGAGCCCCATGCCTTCGTCGGGCATCTTGATCCAGTCGCGGCGCTTCAGGGTGCGCTTGGTGTCCTCGTAGCCGCTTGTCCAGTGCTCGCGCATCGAGGTGCCCGAGAATTCGTGGTCCTTGGCGTCGCCCTCATAGGCCTTCTGCTGGTAGATCAGATGCAGGATCGCGATCTCCGGCATGCGGCGCAGGCTCGCCTTCAGCTTGCGGTCTTCCTCGGAGAGCTGCTCGTCCGGCAGCTTCGCCAGGGCCTTGTAGAGCAGGACCTTGAGGTTGTGCGTGCGGCGGTAGACGTCGGTGTTGTGGCGCGTGCGTGAGGAATACATGATGTCCTTGTGGCGGGCCATCACGTCCTGGATCGAGCGCGGCAGCACGCCGCGCGCGCTGAACAGGTCGACCTGGAACACCAGCGAATTGAGTGCGTCCTCCTGGTCGAGCAGATGCTGGAGCGGCGTGTTGGAGACGATGCCGCCGTCCCAGAAATGATCGGTGCCGATCCGCACCATCGGCAGCGCCGGGGGCAGGGCGCCGGAGGCCATGATGTGCTCCGGCTCGATCTCGTCGTGGGCGTTGTCGAAATAGATGAAGTTGCCGGAGAGCACGTTCACGGCGCCGACCGCGAAGCGGACCTTCTTCTCGTTGATGAGGTCGAAGTCGACGAGCTCCAGCAGGCTCTCCTTCAGCGGCATCGTGTCGTAATAGCTGGTCGCGGTCCGCGCGCCGACCGGGCTGAACCAGGGATTGACCTGGTGCGGCGTGAAGAAGCCCGGCTGGCCCATCGCCGACGTCATCCAGGAGCTATAGAGATTGCGCCACTGGCGGAAGACGTCACCGTCCGGCGTGTAGTGCCAGATCTTGCGGTTGGTGATGCGCTCCCAGAAGATGCGCAGCGCATCCAGCCGCTTCTCCGGCTTGTTGCCGGCGATGATGGCGGAGTTGATGGCGCCGATCGAGACGCCGCAGACCCAGTCGGGCTCGATGCCGGCCTCGTGCAGCGCCTGGTAGACGCCGGCCTGGTAGGCGCCGAGCGCGCCGCCGCCTTGCAGCACCAGCGCAACGCGGTCGCAGCGCTCGGGCCGCCAGCCCCGAATGGGCGGCTGATGGGTCTGGTAAGTCGGTTGCGACGTGCGGGCGTCCATGGCGATGCCTCCTGCCTATCCCCAAACGATTGCGTCGCGTGGTGACGGCGTGATGACAAGGTTGGCGCCGATCCATCGTCTGCATGCAGGTCAACCGCCGCGGGAATGGCGGCGGGTTCGCTGGCCTGACGGAAATCCTTCACATCGCAGTCAATGACGGCGGCTAGCAATTTGCATCAGGCCTGAAGCGAGCGTCACAGACATCACACAGGAGACCAGCGATGCGCAGGGAAGATTTGCTGAGACTTCCGTCCATGCCGGCGGCGGGGCCGAGCTATCCGGCCGGGCCCTATCGCTTCGTCAACCGCGAATTCCTCGTCATCACCTACGAGACCGATCCGGAGCTGATCCGCGCCGGCCTGCCTGAGCCGCTGGAGCCGATCGACCAGCCGATCGTGCACTACGAGTGGATCAAGATGCCGGATTCCTCCGGCTTCGGCAGCTACACCGAGTCCGGCCTCGTCATCCCCGCGCGCCTCAACGGCGAGGAGGTCAATTTCGTCTCGCAGATGTATCTGGACGATGATCCGCCGATCGCGGCGGGCCGCGAGATCTGGGGCTTCCCCAAGAAATACGCTCATCCCAAGCTCGAGATCGTCAAGGACACGCTGACGGGCACGCTGGAATATGCCGGCCAGCTCGTCGCCATGGGCACGATGGGCTACAAGCACGAGAGCATGGCCGGCAACGGCGATCTCACCCGCGCCACGCTGTCGAAGACGCAGATCAATCTGAAGATGATCCCCGGCGTCGATGGCCGGCTCGAGATCTGCCAGCTCGTCGCCATCAACCTCGTCGACATCGTGCCGAAGGGCTCCTGGATGGGTCCCGGCCGGCTGCATCTGGTGCCGCATGTGAACGCACCGGTCGCGGATTTCCCGGTTCGCCGTTGCCTCGGCGCGCATCACTATATCGCCGATCTGACGCTGCCGTTCGGCCGTGTCGTGCACGACTACGTCAAGGAGGCCGAGGCGGCGGCTTTGACCGGGCTGGCGGCGGAGTAGGCGCCATCATCAAACTGTAACAAAGCCGTAATTGAGTACCTGAGAGGTCCGGAAGGTGCCGTCAGCCGTCTTCCGGAGCGGGGCATCTGTTGACGGTTGGGGTTGGCCATGGCTGAGCCGGCGAAGCTCGTCAGCGCGATATCGGATTCCGTGCCTGCCGTTCCCGGCCTCGTCTGGGCGTTCCGCCTGCACAGTGACGGCAGCGCCGAGCCGCTGCCGATCGACCGGCCGGTCGAGTTCAGCCATGACGGCCGGCTCTGGCTGCATTTCAACCTGACCGATGCGCGCGTGCGGCCGTGGATCGCGGAATCGAGCCTGCCACCGCTTGCGCGCGACCTCCTGTTGTCGAACGACACGTTCCAGCAGCTTCACGTCATCGACCACTGCGTCTACGGCGTCTTCTCCGATCTCGTGCGCGATATCGACAGCGCAACGGAGGAGACCGCGTTCCTGCGCTTCGCCATGACCGAGCATCTTCTCGTCAGCGGCCGCCATCAGGCGCTGTGCTCGGCGGATGCGACGCGCCGGGTGCTCGAAGGCGGCTATCGCGTCGACAACGTCGCCCATCTCCTGGAAAAGATCGTCGACGAGGTCGCCGACACGCTGGACCGGATGGCGGACAGGCTCGGCCAGGAGATCGACGACATCGAGGAACGGATTTTGGCCGACGACGCCAAGCCGGAGATGCGTCGCAATCTCGGCCGGCTGCGCCGGACCTGCGTCAGGCTGCATCGCCAGCTCACCGGCCTGCGCGTGCTGTTCCACCGCCTCGATCAGAAGAACACCGATCATCTCTCGCCGGCCTTGCGCATCCACGCCGGCAAGCTGGCGCAGCGGCTGGACGGGCTCGATCACGACATCGTCGAGCTCCGCGAACGCAGCCGCCTGCTCGAGGATGAGCTGCGCTTCAAGAACGAGGAGGAGAGCAACCGTCACCTCCACACGCTCTCCATCGTGACCTCGCTGTTGCTGCCGCCGACCCTGATCACCGGCATCTTCGGCATGAACACCAAGGGCTTGCCGCTGACCGATGTCGAGAGCGGATTTCTCTGGGCGGCGCTCTTGATGGCCTCGTCGGTCGCCGCGGCCTATCTGTTCATGCGGCGCACGGGCATCTTCAAATAGCATGCGTCGATCGTGAGTTGGAGTATCCATAAATCTCTGGCGATCGCGATTGCGCTCGCCTCGGCAACGACGAGCACGCGTGCGCTCGCCGGCGCCAAGGACGAGAGCGCGGCCGAATGGCTGTTTCCGAAATGGTTCAACGAGTGGCATGACGGCCTCGCCAACAAGGGCCTGAACTTCGGCGCGACCTATATCGCGGACAACATCGCCAACGTCTCCGGCGGCGTGAAGCGCGGCGCCATCCATTTCGGCCGGCTCGATCTGTCGGTCGATGCCGATCTCGACAAGCTGGTCGGCTGGACCGGCGGCCGCTTCTACGCCAATGCGTTCGTGATCTACGGCCAGGGGCTGTCCCGCAACTACGTGATGAATCTCGCGACCATCAGCGAGATCGAGGCACTGCCGGACCAGCGGCTCTACAACGCCTATTTCGAGCAGAGCTTCTTCAATGATCGCTTGAACATCCGGGCCGGCCAGCAGGCCGCCGATGTCGAGTTCTTCGACAGCCAGACCGACGACCTCTTCATCAACGGCACGTTCGGCTGGCCCGCCATCAAGGCGAGCAATCTTCCGGCCGGCGGTCCGGCGCCGCCGATCGCAGTGCCCGGCATCCGCATCAGGGCCGCGCTGACCGACAACATCACCGCGTTCGGCGCGGTTTTCAACGGCGATCCGTCGGGGCCGGGCGATCAGGACCCGCAGCTGCGCGACCATCATGGCCTTGCCTTCCGCGTCAACGATCCGCCGTGGCTGATCGGGCAGGTCCGCTTCAACTACGACATCGATTTCTGGGGACGTCCGCTCGCCGGCAATTTCACGCCGGGCGCCTGGAAGCACTATGGCTCGTTCGACAGCCAGCGTTTCACGGCCGAGGGCATGTCGATCGCCGATCCCGGCGGAAGCGGCATTCCCGCCAAGCTGCGCGGCAATTACGGCATCTTCGCCGTGATCGAGCAGGTGCTGTATCGCCCGCCGGAGGTCAAGGACAACTCGACCTCGGCCTCACTCCCTGGCGTCACCGCCTTCGGCCGCATCGCCTACAGCCCGCCGGATCGCAACCTGATCGACCTCTATCTCGACGGCGGTATCGGCTTCGTCGGCTTCACGCCGGGGAGGCCGCTCGACCGCTTCGGCGTGGCGATGGCCTATATGCGGATATCGAACACCGCGCGCGATCTCGACGTCGACACGCAGGCCTTCACCGGCATCCAGAGCCCGGTGCGCAGCAACGAGACGCTGATCGAGATGATCTACGAGGCGCACATCAAGCCGGGCTGGCTGATCGCGCCTTACTTCCAGTACGTGTTCAGGCCTTCGGGCGGCATCCCGAATCCGAACGATCCGGCCGGCGTGTCGCGGATCGGTGACGCCGCGGTGTTCGGCGTCACCACCACGATCAGGTACTAGGCCATCGCAGGTTTCGGTTGCGGCTTCGGCTGCCGCGACAGCGCCAGCACGATCAGCGAGGCGAACACGCAGAGCGCGCCGGCGATGAAGAACGCGGGCAGATAGCTCTGATAGACCGTCCGCGAGAAACCGGCGCCGAACGCGGCGGTACCGGCGCCGAGCTGGTGGCCGGCAAAGATCCAGCCGAACACCAGATTGGCGCGTTCGGGCCCGAACTTCTGCGCGGTCAGGCGCACCGTCGGCGGCACCGTGGCGATCCAGTCGAGCCCGTAGAACATCGCGAAGATTGACAGGCCGTAGAACGAGAAATCGCTGAAGGGCAGGAAGATCAGCGAGAGCCCACGCAGGCCGTAGTACCAGAACAGGAGGTAGCGGTTGTCGTAGCGATCCGACAGCCAGCCCGACATGATGGTGCCGAAGAAATCGAAGATGCCCATCGCGGCGAGCAGGCTCGCGGCCTGCACCTGCGGGATGCCGAAATCGAGGCACATCGGGATCAGGTGAACCTGGACAAGCCCGTTGGTGGAGGCGCCGCAGACGAAGAAGGTCGCGAACAGGATCCAGAACGCGCGCGACTTCGAGGCGTCGCGCAGCGTGCCGAGCGCAACGCCGGTGATCGAGCCGTGACTGACCGGAGGGGCGGGCAAGGGGGCGGTGCCTTCGTCGCCGAACGGGCGCAACCCGACATCGCTCGGCCGGTCACGCATCGCGAGCAGCACGGCGAGTGCGGAAACACACAGCGCGATGCAGACGAAGCCGAGCGCGAGCCGCCAGCCGTAACGTTCGGTGAGGCTTGCGAGCAGCGGCAGGAACACGAGCTGGCCGGTGGCGACGCTCGCCGTCATGATGCCGACGACGAGGCCGCGCCGCGCCGCGAACCAGCGCGTCGCAATGGTCGCGCCCAGCACCAGCGCCGTCATGCCGGTCCCGATGCCGATCACCACGCCCCACAGCGCGACGAGCTGCCAGACCTGCGTCATGCCGAGCGAGGCGACCAGCGCCGAGACGACGATGAGCTGCGCAGTAAGCGTCACGTTGCGCAGGCCGTAGCGGTTCAGGAGCGCAGCCGCGAACGGCGCCATCAGCCCGAACAGGATGAAGCGGATCGACAGCGCGGAGGAGATCTCCGCCGTGCTCCAGCCGAACTCCTGCTGGAGCGGAACGATGAACACGCCGGGGGCGCCGACCGTGCCGGCGCTGATCAGCGCGGTGAGGAAGGTCACGCCGACCATCACCCAGCCGTAGTGGATATTGCGGCGGGAGAGCGCTGCCGCGAGCCAGTTCGAGATCATTGGGCCTCAATCTTAGATAGGCAGATCGCAAGAGACCTGCGCGAGTTTGCACAATGGCACGGGACGTGTCTGTCGGAAATGACAGAGTTCCCTCATTTCCGGACTTTCGTGTCAGCGCGCGATGCGCTCCACCGCGATCGCCGTGGCTTCGCCGCCGCCGATGCAGAGCGCCGCGACGCCGCGCTTGAGGTTGTTGGCTTCGAGCGCATGCAGCAGCGTCACGATCAGCCGCGCGCCGGTGGCGCCGATGGGGTGGCCGAGCGCACAGGCGCCGCCGTTGATGTTGAGTTTTTCGCGGGGAATGCCGAGGTCACGCTGCGCCGCCATGGCGACGACCGCAAACGCTTCGTTGATCTCGAACAGGTCGACATCGCTCGCGCTCCAGCCGACTTTGTCGAGCAGCTTGCGGATGGCCGGGATCGGCGCCGTGGTGAACCATTGCGGCTCCTGGCTGTGGGTGGCGTGGCCCTTGATCTCGGCGATCGCGGGTAGCCCATTGCGATCGGCGAGCGAACGCTTGGTCAGCACCAGCGCGGCGGCGCCGTCGGCGTTCGCGGAGGACGCGGCCGGCGTGATGGTGCCGTTGGCGCGGAATGCCGGCTTCAGCCCGGGGATTTTTGCGGGATCGACCTTCAGCGGATGCTCGTCATTGGCGATGATGCGCGGGCCCGCTTTCTCGGTCAGCGTGATCGGCGCGATTTCGGCCTTGAACGCGCCGCCCTCGACGGCCTTGCGCGCACGGCTCAGCGTCTCCATCGCATAGGCGTCCTGATCCTTGCGGGTGAACTGATAGGCTTCCGCGGTGGCTTCGCCGAAATCGCCCATGGAGCGGCCGGTCTCGTAGGCGTCCTCGAGGCCGTCCATCATCATGTGGTCGATGATGCGGTCATGGCCGGCGCGATAGCCGCCGCGCGCCTTCGCGAGCAGATAGGGCGCGTTGCTCATGCTCTCCATGCCGCCGGAGACGACGATCTCGGCCGAGCCGGCGCGAATGATGTCGTGCGCCAGCATGGTTGCCTTCATGCCGGAGCCGCAGACCTTGTTGACGGTGGTCGCACCGGTAGCATCGGGCAGACCCGCCGCGCGCGCGGCCTGCCGCGCCGGCGCCTGGCCCTGTCCGGCCGGCAGCACGCAGCCCATGAACACCTCGTCCACCTTTTCGGGCGCGATCTTGGCGCGCTCCAGCGCCGCGCCGATCACGTGGGATCCGAGCTTGTGCGCGGGGAGCGGCGACAACTCGCCCATGAAGCGGCCGAGCGGGGTGCGGGCGGCGGAGACGATGACGACGGGATCGGCGGCTTCGGCCATGACAAGAACTCCCTGCGATGATCTGTAAGATTATGATCATCATATGATGCGGCGCAAAAAATGCAACCGCGCCCGGCATGAGAAAATGTCGTGGTTCGGATGAGATTTGCTCGTTCGATCGGAGGCGGGTGTGAACTGAGGCTGTGACCGCGATGGTCGCCCCGCGCGAAGCTGTCATCGCCCGACTTGATCGGGCGATCCAGTATTCCAGAGGCGGTTGTTGGGTACGGAGAGGCCGCGGCGTACTGGATACCCCGGTCAAGCCGGGGCATGACACTGTCTTTGGAGCGCCTACCGCTTCCTGTTCACAAACGCGCCCATCAGCCGCGTCGGCTCGTCGGTCAAAAACGACTCGCCGAACACCTTGACGCTGAGGTTGACCGACTCCGTCAACGGCAGTTCCTCCCACTGCCGCAGCAGCGCCTTCTGCGACCGCAGCGCCTCGGGACCGCATTCGAGCAGGGCGTTCACGAGATGCTCGACCGCCGCATCCAGTCCGCCGTCCGGCGCGACCTTGTCGACCAGTCCCCAGGCCAACGCCGTCGGCGCGTCGATGTTCTCGGCCGTCATCACCAGCCAGCGCGCGCGGGCCCAGCCGATCAGGCGCGGCAGCAGCGCGGCATGGATCACCGAGGGGATGCCGACGCGAACCTCGGGCATGCCGAAATGCGCGTCATGCGCGGCGACGCGGAAATCGCAGGCGGCCGCCACTTCGAGCCCGCCGCCGAGGCACCAGCCCGGCATGCGCGCGATCACGGGGGCGGGGAACTGGCGCACGGCCTCGCAGAGATCGCGCAGGCGACTGATGAAGGCCTCCGCTGACTTCTGGTCGAGCTTCGCCATCTCCTTGATGTCGGCGCCGCCGATCATGCTCTTTTCGCTCTGGCCGCGCAGCACCACGATGCGGATGCTGCGGTCGGAGGCGAGCTGCTGCAGTCCCTCGCGCACCGCATCGGTCACGGGCGAGCCCAGAATGTTCAGCGAGCCGGCATTGCAGATCGCGACATGAACGACGCCGCGCGCATCGCGCTCCACGCCGCAGTGATTGTTGAGCATTTCCATCGTGGCATCTCGAAGGTTTCGTGGACAGGCGCGAGGCGCGCCGGTCGGCATCACTTCCGGGCCGAAACGCATTGCTTGTCAAGCGGGCGAGGGAGGCAGAGTTGCCAGCACGAAGTCCGCAGCATAGTATGACGTACATCATTCAAAGGGGCGGCCATGACCGACAACGATCAACTCGACCTGTTTTCGCCGGCGCAACGCCGCGAGCGCGTGGTGGACTGGCAAGTACCTGCGCCGGTTGCGAAAGTGGCGATGGGACTTTCAGGCATGGACGCGATGCTGGGCATCCGCGATGGTCGGTTGCCGCCGCCACCATTTGCAAAGCTGATCGGCTTCACCATGGCGGTGGTCGAGCCGGGCCGGATCGTCATGGAACTGGAGCCGCGCGAGGATCTCGAAAATACCATCGGGCTCCTGCACGGGGCGACCGCCGCGGCGTTGATCGATACCGCCATGGGCTGCGCGATTTCGACGCGGCTGGAGGCGGGGCAATCGTCCGTGACGCTCGACCTGAAAATGACGTTCCTGCGGCCGCTGTCGATTCGTTCCGGCCTGATTTCAGCGGAGGGCAAGATCATCAAGCTGGGACGGCAGACCAGCTACACCGAGGGGTTCGTGCGCGACGGCAAGGGCGCGCTCGCAGTCCATGCAACTGCAACCTTTTCAATGATCGGCAATAACTTAGCGTGAATTAATACACCGTCCGGTCCATTTCTGTGTTATGAGATGATCTCCGACATTCAATGGGACCCGTATGCGCTATTCCCGGGAACACAAGCAGGAAACCCACGACCGCATCGTGAAGAAAGCCTCGGTGCGACTGCGCGAAAAGGGGGCCCACGGCATCGGCGTTGCCGACCTCATGAAGGAGGCGGGCCTGACCCATGGCGGCTTCTATGCCCATTTCGACTCGCGCGAGGCGCTGGTGATCGAGGCCTTTGCCTACGCCATGGACCGCTCGATGGAGCATTGGCGCAAGCAATCGGATCAGGTCGCGCCCGAGAAGCAGCTTGGCCAGATCGTCGAGACCTATCTCTCGGCGCTGCACCGGGACAATCCCGGCCATGGCTGCTCGATTCCCGCGCTGGGCGCCGAGATCGCCCGCGAGAGCCCGAAGACGCGCAAGGCGTTCGCCGGCAAGCTCGACGAGATGGTCGAGATGATGGCGGACTTTATCCCAGACGTGCCGCGCAAGGCCGCGCGCAAGCAGGCGATTGCGACGTTGGCCACGATGGCCGGCACCATGCTGCTGGCCCGCATCGCCGGCTCGAGCGAGCTGTCGGACGAGGTGCTGAAGGCGGGCAAGGACAGCGCGCTCGACGGCACCAAACGTGAGCCGAAGGTGACGGCGGCGAAGAAGGCGAAGCAGAGCTAGGCCGAGATGCCGTTGAATGCGTAGGGTGGATTAGCGAAGCGTAATCCACCTCGCTGGTTTCCGTGCAAGCAGAAGCGGTGGGTTACGCCTTCGGCTAACCCACCCTACGAAGTCCGCCCCGCAAACAACGCCCGCTCGCGCTCGACAATCTCCGAGATGTAATCCGCGACAGCCCTGATCCGCGCGAGGTCCTTGCTGTCCGCGTGCATCAGCATCCAGAACGTCCGCGTGATCGAGATTTCCTCGGGCAGCACCGCCACGAGCTGCGGATAATCGCTCGCCATGAAATGCGGCAGCACGGCGATGCCGAAGCCCGCGAGCGTGGCGTTGAGCTGCGCGATCAGATTGGCGCTGCGCAGGCGCGCCGAGATCCGCGGCGACACCTGGGGCAGATAGTCGAGCTCCGGGGTGAACAGCAGCTCCTCGATATAGCCGACGAAGCGATGCTGCGGCAGCACCTCGCGCGACGTGATCTCGGGGAAACGTTCGAGATAGGCCGGCGCCGCATAGAGCCCGAGCCGATAGTCGAGCAGCTTGCGCCCGACGATGCGGCCTTCCTTCGGCATGGTCAGGCTGATGGCGATATCGGCCTCGCGCTTGGAGAGGCTGAACAGCCGCGCGGTGGCCACAAGTTGCAGGTCGAGGTCGGGATAGCGGTCGGCGAACGGCGCCAGCCGCGGCGCCAGGAAGGCGGTGCCGAACCCGTCGGGCGCACCGATCCGGACCGTTCCGGTCAGCCGTGCCACAGAGCCGCCGACCTGCTCCTGGTTGGCGACGATGGTCGATTCCATCGCTTCGGCGCTGTCGGCAACGCGCTGGCCGGCCTCCGTGAGGAGGTAGCCGGTCTTGCGCCGGTCAAACAGCTTGGCCGAAAGGTGCTTCTCCAGCCGGTCCACGCGGCGGATCACCGTGGCATGGTCGACCCCGAGCTGTTTTGCCGCAGCCGACACCGAGCCGCCCCGAACGATGGCCAGCACGAAGCGGAAGTCGTCCCAATCGATGTGACCTTGATCCAGCATTTTCGCACATCTATGGTGCATTATCTCAGACTTGAATCCCAATAAATGCAGGTCGATAGGATTTGTCAAAGCGTTCAAGCTCGGCCTCAAGGAGATCATTCCATGCGTTCAGTCGGACATTTCATCGGTGGCAAGGAAGTGAAGGGCACGTCGGGCCGGACGGCGGACGTCTTCGAGCCGATGACCGGTGACGTCCAGGCCAAGGTCGCACTGGCGTCCAAGGCCGAGGTCCGGGCCGCCGTCGAGAACGCCCGTGCCGCCCAGCCGGAATGGGCCGCGACCAACCCGCAGCGCCGCGCCCGCGTGATGATGAAGTTCGTCGAGCTGGTGCAGCGTGACTACGACAAGCTCGCCGAGCTGCTCGCCCGCGAGCACGGCAAGACCGTGCCCGACGCCAAGGGCGACATTCAGCGCGGCCTCGAAGTCGCGGAGTTCGCCTGCGGCATCCCGCATCTGATGAAGGGCGAGTACACCGAAGGCGCCGGCCCCGGCATCGACATCTATTCCATGCGCCAGGCGCTCGGCGTCGTCGCCGGCATCACGCCGTTCAACTTCCCGGCGATGATCCCGATGTGGAAGTTCGCCCCCGCCATCGCCTGCGGCAATGCCTTCATTCTGAAGCCGTCCGAGCGCGACCCCGGCGTGCCGATGCTGCTCGCCGAACTCATGATCGAGGCGGGTCTGCCGGCCGGTATCCTCAACGTCGTCAACGGCGACAAGGAAGCGGTCGACGCCATCCTCGACGATCCCGATATCAAGGCCGTGGGCTTCGTCGGCTCCACGCCGATCGCGCAGTACATCTATGAGCGCGCGGCACAGACCGGCAAGCGCTGCCAGTGTTTCGGCGGCGCCAAGAACCACGCCATCATCATGCCCGACGCGGACATGGACCAGGCCGTCGACGCGCTGATCGGTGCCGGCTACGGCTCGGCCGGCGAGCGCTGCATGGCCGTCTCCGTCGCCGTCCCCGTCGGCAAGTCCACCGCCGACCGGCTGATGGAAAAGCTGATCCCGCGCGTCGAGAGCCTCAAGATCGGCACCTCGATCGATCCGTCGGCCGATTACGGTCCGCTGGTCACGCGCGAGGCGGTCGAGAAGGTCAAGAGCTACATCGACATCGGCATCAAGGAAGGCGCGACGCTCGCCGTCGACGGCCGCGGCTTCAAGATGCAGGGTTACGAGAACGGCTTCTATCTCGGCGGTTCGCTGTTCGACAACGTCACCAAGGACATGCGGATCTACAAGGAAGAGATCTTTGGCCCGGTGCTCTCGGTCGTGCGTGCGCACGACTACAAGGAGGCGCTGGCGCTGCCGTCCGACCATGACTACGGCAACGGCGTTGCCATCTTCACCCGCGACGGCGACGCCGCGCGCGACTTCGCGGCCAAGGTCAATGTCGGCATGGTCGGCGTCAACGTGCCGATCCCGGTGCCGATCGCCTATTACACCTTCGGCGGCTGGAAGAAGTCGGGCTTCGGCGATCTCAACCAGCACGGCCCGGACTCGGTCCGCTTCTACACCAAGACCAAGACGGTGACCTCGCGCTGGCCGTCCGGCGTCAAGGAAGGTGCGGAGTTCTCGATCCCGCTGATGAAGTAATCCTCTCGGTCGTCATTGCGAGGAGCTCTTGCGACGAAGCAATCCAGACTATCTCCGCGGAGGGATGCTGGATTGCTTCGCTGCGCTCGCAATGACGATGGAGTGAAAGGGTAGGCGGCAGCATGCAGTTCGCTCTGAACGAGGATCAGGTCGCGGTTCGCGACATGGCGTTGGCGTTTGCGGCGGAAAAGATCGCGCCGCACGCGTTGCGCTGGGACGAGGAAAAGCATTTCCCCGTCGACGTGATGCGCGAAGCCGCGAAGCTCGGCATGGGCGGCATCTACATCCGCGAGGATGTCGGCGGCTCCGCCATGACGCGGTTCGACGCGGCGCTGATCTTCGAAGCGCTGGCGACGGGCTGCCCGACGACTTCGGCCTTCATCTCCATCCACAACATGGCGAGCTGGATGATCGATGCCTATGGCAGCGACACCCAGCGCCACACATGGCTGCCAAAGCTCTGCACCATGGAGCTGATCGCGAGCTACTGCCTGACCGAGCCGGGTGCCGGCTCCGACGCGGCGGCCCTGCGCACCCGCGCCGTGCGCGACGGCGATCATTACGTGCTCAACGGCCAGAAGCAGTTCATCTCGGGCGCCGGCGGCACTGACCTTCTTGTCGCGATGGTGCGCACCGGTGGCGATGGCCCGGGCGGCATCTCGACCCTCGTCATCGACGGCAAGACGCCGGGCGTCTCGTTCGGTGCCAATGAACGCAAGATGGGCTGGAACGCGCAGCCGACCCGGGCCGTGATCTTCGAGAACGCCCGCGTGCCGGTCGCCAACCGCCTCGGCGAGGAGGGCGTCGGCTTCAAGATCGCGATGGCCGGCCTCGACGGCGGCCGTCTCAACATCACGGCGTGCTCGCTCGGCGGCGCACAGACCGCGCTCGACAAGGCGCGTTCCTACATGAAGGAACGCAAGGCGTTTGGAAAACGTCTCGACGAATTCCAGGCGCTGCAATTCCGCCTTGCCGACATGGCGATCGAGCTGGAGGCCGCGCGCACCTTCCTGTGGCGTGCCGCCGCCGCGCTGGACCGCAAGGATCCTGACGCCACGATGCTGTGCGCGATGGCAAAACGCTTCGGCACCGATGTCGGTTTCGAGGTCGCCAACCATGCGCTGCAGCTCCATGGCGGCTACGGCTACCTCAGCGAATACGGCATCGAGAAGATCGTGCGCGATTTGCGCGTGCACCAGATCCTCGAAGGCACCAATGAAATCATGCGGCTCATCGTGGCGCGCAAATTGATCGAGGGCGCGCGATGAGTTCAGTGGAAGAGGGCGATCTCATCGTCCGCCGCGAGGGCGCGGCGGGCGTGATCCGCCTCAACCGTCCCAAGGCGATCAATGCCATGACGCTGGAGATGTCCATCGGCATAGACGCGGCGCTCGATAAGTTCGAGAGCGATCCGGAAGTGGCCGTCATCATCCTGGAAGGCTCCGGCGAACGCGGGCTTTGCGCTGGCGGCGATATCCGCGGCCTCTGGGAGAGCTCGCGCGAAGGCGGTGATCTCGGCGCGCGGTTCTGGCGCCAGGAGTACATCATGAATGCGCGGATCGCGAAGTACCCGAAGCCGTACGTCGCATTCATGGATGGTCTCGTGATGGGGGGCGGCGTGGGGCTATCAGGCCATGCAAGCCATCGTGTCGTGACGGATCGCACCAAGCTGGCGATGCCCGAGGTCGGGCTGGGTTTTTTCCCTGATGTTGGCGGCACCTGGCTGCTGTCGCGCTCGCCCGGCGAGATCGGCACTTACTTTGGCCTGACCGGCCAGACCATGAACGGCCCCGATGCGATCTACGCGAAATTCGCGGACGCCGTGGTACCGGCGGCCAAATGGCCCGAGCTGCGCGAGGCGCTGACCAAGGTTCGTCCGGACGTGACTGCGGCCGAGGTCAGCAAGCTCATCAACGGTTTTGCGACTGGCGAGACCGCGGGGCCGGTCGCCGCAAAAGAGCCGGTTATCGACGCGCTGTTCGGCTTCGAGCGCATGGAAGACATTTTTGCCGCGCTCAAGCGCGACGGCTCCGAGTTCGCGCTGGCGACGTTGAAGACGCTCAACGAGAAATCGCCGCGCGGCATGGTGGTGACGCTGAAGCTGCTGCGGCTGGCGCGCACGGCTTCGAGCCTGGAAGAGTGTCTGGTGCGCGAATATCGCGCCGCGCTGGAAGTCTTCCGCAGCGACGATTTCCGCGAGGGCGTGCGTGCGGCCGTGATCGACAAGGACCGCAATCCGACCTGGTCGCCGCCACGCATCGAGGATGTCACGCCGGAGATGCTTGCGCCGTATCTCGCCGGGATCGGTACTGATGAGCTGAAGTTCAACTAACAACGCCAAGCGGAGGAAACGAAGATGGCCACGATCGCATTCATCGGTCTCGGCAACATGGGCGGCCCGATGGCCGCCAACCTGGTCAGGGCCGGCCACAAGGTCGTCGCCTTCGACCTCGTCGAAGCCTCGCGCGCGCAAGCCAAGGCGGACGGCGCCGGCATTGCCGACAGCGCGCCCGCCGCGGTGAAGGGCGCCGATGTCGTCGTCACGATGCTCCCCGCAGGCAAGCATGTGCTGGGCGTCTGGAGCGAGGTCGTGCCCGCCATGGCCAAGGGCGCGCTGATCATCGACTCCTCCACCATCGACGTCGAGAGCGCGCGGCAGGCCCACGCGCTCGCAGCCAAGAACGGCATTCTCTCGGTTGACGCGCCGGTCTCCGGTGGCACCGGCGGCGCCAAGGGTGCGACGCTCACCTTCATGTGCGGCGGCGAGGAGAACGCGTTCGCGGCGGCCAAGCCCGTGCTGGAGAAGATGGGCAAGAAGATCGTCCATTGCGGCGGCGCCGGCGCAGGGCAGGCGGCCAAGATCTGCAACAACATGATCCTCGGCATTTCCATGATCGCGGTGAGCGAGGCGTTTGCGCTTGGCGAGAAGCTTGGCCTCTCGCACCAGGCGCTGTTCGACGTCGCCTCGACCTCATCGGGCCAGTGCTGGTCTCTGACGACCTATTGCCCGGTTCCGGGCCCGGTTCCGACCTCGCCGGCCAACAACGAGTACAAGCCGGGTTTTGCCTCGGCGCTGATGGTGAAGGATCTGACCCTGGCGCAGGACGCTGCCAAGGCCGCTGGCGCGGCGACGCCGCTCGGCAAGCATGCGCAGGAGATCTATCAGTCTTTCGACGCAGCCGGGCAGGGCGGGGTGGATTTTTCCGGAATTATCAAGCACGTTCGCGGCCTCGCTGGAAAATAGCGAGGCTTCGTAGCCCGGATGGAGCGAAGCGAAATCCGGGACAGCTTCGTCGAAGGGCGTAGCCGGCCCGGATTGTGCTTCGCTCCATCCGGGCTACGCTCGAAGGTCAATTCGACGGGCTCTGACCATGACGACATTTCAGGACGCGCGCGCGTTTCTGCTTCATCACCGCACGGACTACGAAGCCGCGGTCAAAGGTTTCCGCTGGCCCGATCCGGTTCCCTTCAACTGGGCGCTCGACTGGTTCGACGAGCTCGCGAAGGATGCCGAAGCCAAGGACCGGCCGGCGCTCTGGATCGTCGATGCCGCGCAGGACCGGCAGACCAGGCTTTCGTTCGGCGCGCTGTCGCGCCGCTCCAACCAGGTCGCGAACTTCCTCCGCGCTCAGGGCCTGAAGCGCGGCGACCATCTCCTGTTGCTGCTTGGCAATGTGGTTCCGCTGTGGGAGACGATGCTGGCTGCGATGAAGCTCGGCGTCGTCGTGATTCCCGCGACCACGCTGCTCACGGCCGAGGAATTGCGCGACCGGCTCGATCGCGGCAAGGCGAAGGCGGTGGTGGCCGCCGAGGACCAGGTCGCGAAATTCGCAACCCTCCGGGCCGGAAATATCGTCCGCATCGTCGTCGGCGCAGCCTCCGATGGCTGGCTTGCCTATGACGAGGCGGCGAAGGCGCCTGAGAGTTTTGCGGCCGACGGCCCGACCAACGCCGACGACCCGATGCTGCTCTATTTCACCTCGGGCACGACGGCTAAACCAAAACTGGTGCGGCACAGCCAGCGCAGCTATCCCGTCGGCCACCTCTCGACCATGTACTGGATCGGGCTGAAGCCCGGCGACGTCCATCTCAACATCTCTTCGCCCGGCTGGGCCAAGCACGCCTGGAGCTGCTTCTTCGCGCCGTGGAATGCCGGCGCGACCGTGTTCGTCGTCAACCAGCCGCGCTTCGATGCCAAGGGCCTGCTTGCCACCATCGGCCGCTGCGGCGTCACCACGCTGTGCGCGCCGCCGACGGTGTGGCGGCTGTTCATTCAGGAGAACCTTGCGTCGTTCAAGGTGGCCTTGCGCGAGGTCTGCGGCGCTGGCGAGCCGCTCAATCCTGAAGTGATCGACCAGGTGCAGGCCGCCTGGGGCCTCACTATCCGCGACGGCTACGGCCAGACCGAAACCACCGCGCTCGCCGGCAACTCGCCGGGACAAAAGATCAAGGTCGGCTCGATGGGCCGCCCGCTGCCGGGCTATCGCGTGCAGGTCAGCGATGCCGACGGCCAACCGGCGAAGGAAGGCGAGGTGGCGCTGGTGCTGGGCACGGAGCGTCCCGCCGGCCTGATGCAGGGCTATCAGGGCGACGACGGCAAGCTGTCGGGCGCGGAAGGCGAGCTCTATCGCAGCGGCGACGTCGTGTTCGAGGACGAGGACGGCTATCTCACCTTCGTCGGCCGCTCCGACGACGTCTTCAAGTCCTCCGACTATCGCATCAGCCCGTTCGAGCTGGAGAGCGTGCTGCTGGAGCACGAGCTCGTCGCCGAGGCCGCCGTGGTGCCGAGCCCCGATCCGATCCGGCTCGCGATCCCCAAGGCCTTCGTGCTGCTGACTTCGGGCGCGGAGCGCTCGCCGGCGACGGCGCTGTCGATTTTCCAGCATCTGCACACGCGCCTTGCGCCGTTCAAGCGCATCCGCCGCCTTGAAATCGTCACCGAACTGCCGAAGACGATCTCTGGAAAAATCCGCCGGGTGCAGCTACGCAGGCTCGAACGCGACGATGATCGCAACGATCCGCTGCGCGGCCGGGAATTCCGTGAGGAGGATTTTCCGGAGCTGCCGAAAACACGGAGTGAGACCTAAGTGAACGAAGTCTGGAAGAAGCCGCCGATTTCCCTGGAAGCCTATCAGGCCATGGTCGGCAAGGAGATCGGCGTGTCGTCGTGGCACCTGGTCGATCAGCCCCGCATCGACACCTATGCCGACGTGATCGAGGATCACCAGTTCATCCACGTCGATCCCGAGCGCGCCAAGAAAGAGACCGCGTTCGGCACCACCATCGCGCACGGTTTTCTCACGATGTCGCTGCTGTCGATCATGTCCTACGAGGTGATGCCGGTGATCGCGGGTACCACGATGGGCGTCAATTACGGTTTCGACAAGCTGCGCTTCATCTCGCCGGTCCGCTCGGGCAAGCGCGTCCGGGGCCGTTTCGTGCTGGCGGAAGCCAAGCTGCGCAAGCCCAACGAATTGCAGTCCCGCACCAACGTCACCGTGGAGATCGAAGGCGAGGACAAGCCCGCGCTGGTCGCGGAGTGGCTGGGCCTGATCTATTTCGCCTGAACAGGGCCGTCATGGCCGGGCTTGACCCGGCCGTTCAGCACTGCTCAAAAGCTGTCCAAATCTCGCGCGGAGCCTTCTCACCCTCTCCCCCTGTGGGAGAGGGTGGCTTCGCGGAGCGAAGCCGGGTGAGGGGTCTCTCTCCGCGGACTCGCTCGCAGAGACAACCCCTCATCCGGCGCTTCGCGCCACCTTCTCCCACAATGGGAGCAGGAAGAAGAAGCAGGAATTTCACTCATGGCAATCAGGTTCGACGGACGCGTCGCCATCGTCACCGGCGCGGGTAATGGCCTCGGACGCGCGCACGCGCTGGGGCTGGCCAGCCGCGGCGCAAAGGTCGTCGTCAACGATTTCGGTGGCGCGCGTGACGGCAGCGGCGGCTCGCTGTCGCCAGCCGAAGCCGTGGTCGAGGAGATCCGCAAGGCGGGCGGCACCGCGATGGCCGACGGCGCCGACGTTTCGAATTTCGAGCAGGTCACCGCCATGGTCGAGCGCGCCACCAAGGAATGGGGCAGCGTCGATCTGATGTGTGCCAATGCCGGCATTTTGCGCGACAAGTCGTTCGGCAAGATGGAGGCCGCCGATTTCCAGAAGGTGCTCGACGTGCATCTCGTCGGCACCTTCTATTGCTGCAAGGCGGCCTGGGCCGGCATGCGCGATCGCAATTACGGTCGCATCGTGCTGACCACGTCGTCCTCCGGCCTCTACGGCAATTTCGGCCAGGCCAATTACGGCGCGGCGAAATCCGGCATGGTCGGTCTGATGAACGTGCTGGCCGAGGAGGGCCGCAAGAACAACATCCGCGTCAACATCATCTCGCCGACGGCGGCGACCCGCATGACCGAAGAGCTGCTGCCGCCGCAGGCGCTGCAGCTGATGAAGCCGAACGCGATCACGCCCGCGGTCGAGTACATGCTGAGCGAGGACGCGCCGACCCGCACCATCATGGGCGCCGGTGCAGGATCGTTTGCCGTGATCAAGATCCTGGAGAGCGAAGGCATCAACCTGCCGGAAGCTGAGTGGACGCCGGACGCGGTTGCTGCACATTTCGAAGAGATCAGCGACATGTCGAAGGCCAAGGCGCTGCAAGGCGCGTTCGAGCAGACGCAGAAATACGTGGCCCAGGCCGCGGCACGGGCGGGGATCAAGCTCTGACAGCCGTCGCCGTCATCGGCGCCGGTCCCGCCGGGCTGATGGCGGCGGAGGTGCTGGCGCAGGGCGGTGCCCGCGTCACCGTGTATGACGCCATGCCGTCCGCGGGCCGAAAGTTCCTGATGGCCGGCCGCGGCGGTCTCAACCTCACCCACAGCGAGCCGCTGCCGCAATTCATGGCGCGCTATCGCGAGGCGGCACCGAAGCTGCAGGCGGCGATCGAGGCCTTTTCGCCGGACGGCTTGCGGGCCTGGAGCGAGGCCCTTGGCGAGCCGACCTTCGTCGGCACCAGCGGGCGGGTGTTTCCAAAGGCATTCAAGGCCTCGCCCTTGTTGCGCGCCTGGCTGCGCCGGCTCGATGCCGCCGGGGTGCGCTTTGCCTTCCGTCATCGCTGGACCGGCTGGGACGGCGAGGGGCGGCTTCAGTTTCAAACGCCAGATGGCGCGCGGGCCATCGCGGCCGGCGCGACGGTGCTCGCACTTGGCGGCGCAAGCTGGCCGCGGCTCGGCTCGGATGGCGCGTGGGTCGATTATCTCGCCGCAAGGGGCGTTGCCATCTCAAAGCTCCGGCCGGCCAATTCCGGCTTCACGGTCGCATGGTCCGATGTGTTCCGCGATCGGTTCGAGGGCCAGCCGCTCAAGGGCGTGGCGCTGACGGTCGGCGCGCACACGGTGCGCGGCGAGGCGATGATTACCCGAAGCGGCATCGAAGGCGGCGCGATCTATGCGCTGTCGGCGGAGCTGCGCGAGGCGGTGCTGGGGATCGGGCAGGCGCGACTTTCGATCGCGTTGCGGCCCGACCTCGATGCCGCCGCGCTGACCACGCGCCTGTCGGGCACGCGCGGCAAGCAATCGCTGGCGAATTTTCTGCGCAAGGCGGCGCAATTGTCGCCGGTCGGCATCGGCCTGATGCAGGAAGCGGCCATTGCATCCGGCCGCACACTGGCGGCGCTTTCGCCGGCAGAGCTCGCCCAGCTGGTGAACGCCATTCCGGTTCAGCTCACCGGCGTCGCCCCGATCGATCGCGCCATCTCGACCGCCGGCGGGATTGCCTTCGACGAGCTCGACGCCGACTTCATGATCCGCAAATTGCCCGGCGTGTTCGCCGCCGGCGAGATGCTGGACTGGGAGGCGCCGACCGGCGGCTACCTGCTGCAGGCGTCGTTTGCGACGGGGGCTGCCGCGGGGCGGGGTGTATTGGCGTGGCTCGCCCAATCGCTGAAATCGTAGGGTGGGCAAAGGCGCGAAGCGCCGTGCCCACGATCTTTCGGAATTACGACGAGAAGTCGTGGGCACGCTTCGCTTTGCCCACCCTACGGCAGTGAGCTCGCCTACCTCAACTTCCCGCGTGCCGCGACCGGCAGCGTGCCGATGATCTCCTCGCCGCGCACCATCACCACCTCGTCCATCATGTTGACGACGACGCAGACGTGGTTGGGCACGATCCGCACCACGTCGCCGACGTTGGGCCGCGTGTTGCTGCGGGAGAGGTCGAGAAAACCGTGTTCCTCGGCGAATTTGGCGATCTTGGCTTCGGGATGTTCCAGGATCAGGCCGTGGCCGTCGAGCCCGCCGGTGTCGGTCGTCAGCGTCTTCGAGCCTGCATCGAGGATGCCGCGCTCGGGCGCGGCGCGGCTCACCACCGTCGAATAGATGTGGAGCGCGCAGTCGTCCCAGGTGGCGGAGCCGGCCGCGACCTGCATGCGGTCGTTGTAGATATAGGTGCCGAAGCGATGCTCGGTGCCGCCCTTGAGCTTGCCGAGATTCTTCAGGTTCGGCGTGCCGCCGGTCGAGACGATCTTTGCATCGAGCCCGTGCGCGCGTACGCCGGCCAGCGCTTCATCGTAGAATTTTTGTGCATCCGCCCAGCCGGTTTCGGTCGGGTACATCATGAAGCCCGCGAATTCGAGCCCCTTGGATCCGGCGATCTCACGCGCCAGCGCAATCGCTTCGGCCGGCGTCTCGACGCCCGCGCGCTTGCGCCCGGTGTCGCATTCGACGACGACCGAGAGCGGACGGCCGGACGCCGCGGCGGCCTTGGGCAGACCGGCGACGACGGTGGAATTGTCGGCGGCCACCGTCATGTTGGCCTTCGCCTGGAGCGCGCCGAGACGCGCCATCTTCTCTTCGCCCAGGAGATTGTAGCTGATGAGGATGTCGTCGATGCCGGCATTGGCCATGATCTCGGCTTCGCCGAGCTTCTGGCAGGTGATGCCCTTGGCGCCCGCCGCGACCTGCATCTTGGCGATGGTCGGGTTCTTGTGCGTCTTGATGTGCGGACGGTTGGCGACGCCGGCATCGTCGCAGGCCTGCTGTATGCGCGCGATGTTGCGTTCGACCTTGTCCATGTCGATGACGGCGCAGGGCGTGCCGTACTCACGGGCGATCTTTGCGGCGAGGGTGGTTGTCATGGGTTATGCCTGTTCAATTTCTTCGCGGAGCATTTCAAGTTCGAGCCAGCGCTCTTCGGACGCGGACAGTTCCTCGTGCGCCTTGGCGATGGCAGCGGACGTGTCGTCGAATGTCTTGCGGTCCTTGGCGTAGAGGTTGGGATCGTCGAGCACGCGTTGCAGCTTGGCGATATCGGCATGCAACGTTTCCATCTTCTTCGGCAGCGTTTCTAGCGCGTGCTTCTCGTTGAAGCTCAGCTTTCGCTTGGAAGCGGACGCGGGCGCCGCGGCGCGCTCCTCTTTCTTCTCCGCCGGGGCGGCTTGCGTCTTCGCCGTCTCACGCTTCAGGTCGGCACCGCGCTGGGTCAGCATGTCGCTGTAGCCGCCGGCATATTCGGTCCATTTGCCGTTGCCCTCGGGCGCGATCACCGAGGTGACGATACGATCGAGGAAGTCGCGGTCATGGCTGATCAGGATGACCGTACCCTCGTAATCGCCGAGCATGTCCTCGAGCACGTCGAGCGTTTCGAGGTCGAGATCGTTGGTCGGCTCGTCCAGCACGAGGAGGTTCGAGGGCTTTGCCAGCGCGCGCGCCAGCATCAGCCGGCCGCGCTCGCCGCCCGAGAGCACTTCCACCGGCGTGCCGCGCTGCTCCTGCGCGAATAGGAAGTCCTTCATGTAGCCGACGACATGCTTCGGCTTGCCGCCGACCATGATCTGGTCGCCGCGACCGCCGGTTAGCGCTTCGGCCAACGTTGATTTGGGATCGAGGCTTTCGCGGTGCTGATCGAGGGTCGCTATCTCCAGATTGGCCCCCAGCCGCACAATGCCGGAATCGGGCTGTGCGCCGCCGGTGAGCAGATTGACCAGTGTGGTCTTGCCGGCGCCGTTCGGGCCGACGATGCCGAGCCGGTCGCCGCGCTGGATGCGGGTGGAGAAACTGTCGACGATCATCCGCTCGCCAAAGGCCTTGGTGACGCCCTTGGCCTCGATCACCAGCTTGCCGGATTGCTCCGCTTCGGCGGCGGCGAGACTGGCGGTCCCGGCCGTGCCGCGATAATTGCGCCGCTGGTCGCGCAGTGCATGCAGATTGCCGAGCCGCTTGACGTTGCGCTTGCGGCGGCCGGAGACGCCGTGGCGCAGCCAGTGCTCCTCGTCGACGATCTTGCGGTCGAGCTTGTGCTGGTCGCGCTCTTCTTCCGCGAGCACTTCGTCGCGCCAGGTCTCGAACGAGGCAAAACCGCGGTCGATCTGCTTGATCTTGCCGCGGTCGAGCCATGCGGTCGAGCGCGAGAGATTGGTCAGGAAGCGGCGGTCGTGGCTGATGATCACCAGCGCGCTGCGCCTGGAGTCGAGCTCCTTTTCCAGCCATTCAATGGTGGAGAGATCGAGATGGTTGGTCGGCTCGTCCAGCAGCAAAATGTCGGGCGAGGGCGCCAGCACCCGTGCCAGCGCGGCACGGCGGGCCTCGCCGCCGGAGACGTTGGCCGGGTTTTCGCTGCCGGTGAGCCCGAGCTGCTCCACCAGATAGCGCGCCTGGTAAGGATCGTCGCCCGGCGCCAGTCCAGCTTCGACGTAGGCGAGCGTGGTCTTGTGGTCGCCGAAATCCGGCTCCTGCGGCAGATAGCGGACGGTCGCGCCGGGCTGCACGAAGCGCGTGCCGCCGTCGGGCTCGACGAGGCCGGCCGCGATCTTCAGCAGCGTCGACTTGCCGGAGCCGTTGCGGCCGATCAGGCAGACGCGCTCGGATGGCGCAACGTTGAGCTCGACGCCTGACAGCAGCGGCGTGCCGCCAAAGGTCAGCTTGATGTCTTTCAGTTGGATCAGCGGCGGCGCCATGGTCAGCCTTGGTTTGTTGCGGGCTGATCTGCGCGGCGGCGCTGGATCCGGCGCAGCGTCTGGTCGAGCGCCGAGAGGAAGGCCGAGCGGTCGCGCGGGGCGAACGATCGCGGGCCGCCGGTGACCTCGCCGGCCGAGCGCAGATCCGTCATCAGGTTGCGCACCGCCAGCGTCATCCCGATCGACTCCTCGGTGAACGGCTTGCCGTTCGGCGCGATCACGTCGGCGCCGGCTTTGACGCAGCGGCTCGCCAGCGG
This sequence comes from Bradyrhizobium sp. CCGB20, assembly GCF_024199855.1. Classification (NCBI taxonomy): domain Bacteria; kingdom Pseudomonadati; phylum Pseudomonadota; class Alphaproteobacteria; order Hyphomicrobiales; family Nitrobacteraceae; genus Bradyrhizobium; species Bradyrhizobium sp. CCGB20. The sequence continues at coordinate 4,211,540 of NZ_JANADN010000001.1, forward strand.
AATGTCGGAGGTCACGACCACGTCGCCGGGCCGGGCGCGCTCGGCGATCCAGTCGTCGGCGGCGTCCATGCCGCTGCCTGCGGCGATGCGCTCGATCATCGGGTCCTGCGGCACGCGGATGAAATTGCCGGCGACCACGCTCACGGGCACGCCGTGCCGGAGCGCGACGCGGTAGATCTCGTCCTTCACCGGACAGGCGTCGGCGTCGACATAGATGCGGGTGGGGGTGTCAGTCATTCGCCGCGTGGTACCCCATTCGGGCCGCAAAGGCGAGGGGATTGACCCTGGTTCCTCAGGGCCTACGATCGACCCGAAACAACAAGAATTTGGGGAAAGCCAAGCCATGCCGAACCGGCTCGAAACCTGGCGCGTCGAGGCCTACAACACCGCAAAACAATCCGAAAACAAGATGCATGACGACACGGTGGCGCGCCGCTTCGGCTTCTCCGGCGGGCTGGTCCCGGGCGTCGACGTCTTCGCCTACATGATGCACGTGCCGGTGGCGCGCTGGGGCCGCGATTTCCTGTCGCGCGGGCTGGTCGAGGCCCGCTTCATCAAGCCGGTCTATGACGGCGAGACGGCCGATATCGACGCGACCGAGCACAACGGCCTGCTGACGATCGAGGTGTTCAGCCGGACCGAGCTCTGCGCCACCGGGACGGCTGTGCTGCCGACGGCCACGCCGGCGGTGTCATTGAGCGACTATGTCGAGGTGCCTGCGGTCGCCGAGCGCAAGCCGGTCAGCCCCGCGACGTTCGAAATGGGCAAATGGCTCGGCACCACGCCCCGCCGCTGGGCCGGCCAGGACGCCACCGACTATCTCGCCGATGTCAGGGAGACCGATCCGATCTTCGCGCGCGAAGGGCTCGGCCATCCCGGCCTGATCCAGCGCGTCATGAACCGCGTGCTGGTGGACAACACGATTTTGGGCCCGTGGATTCACGTCGGCAGCCGCATGCAGCTGCTCTCCGCCGCGCGCGTCGGCGACGAGATCACCGCGCGGGCGAAGGTCACCGCGAATTACGAGAAGAAGGGCCACCGCTTCGTCGAGCTCGACGCACTGGTCGTCGCCAACGGCACGACGCCATTGGCGCATTGCCAGCACACCGCAATCTACCAGCCGCGCGAGCAGGCGGCGGCCTGAATGCCAGTTCAGGCTTCCTTGCGCGCCCTCGTTTGCTTCGGAATAGCCGTCCTTTTGTCGCTCCATGCGCCTTGCGTCGTGCATGCCGCTTCGCCAGTGCCCGACAGCGTGTCGCTCAGCGAGCAGACGACGACATGGAGCACCGTCAAGTTCATCACCGATGCGGAGAATGGCCTTGTCAGCGGATCGCTCGACAAGAGCACGATCGTCGAGCGCCGTTTCAGGTCCTACGTACTCGAGAACCGATACCTGAAAGTGACGCTCGTGCCCGAATTCGGGGGGCGCATCCTCTCCATGATCTACAAGCCGACCGGCCACGAGCAGCTTTATCGAACGGAGGTCGGGGTGCCCTACGGGATGAAGGCCGGAAATTTCTACTACGACTGGCTGATGGTGTACGGCGGAATCTTCCCAACGTTCCCGGATGCCGAGCACGGCAAGACGTGGCTGAAGCCGTGGGCTTTCCGGGTGGTGAAGCAGGTCGCCGACGAAGTCACGGTCGTGATGTCGTTCCGGGATGACTTCGACTATTCCGCGCGACCCGGCAAGTTCAGGGCCGCGACCGGCATCGAGGCGAGCTACTACGTCACGCTGAAGGCCGATCGTGCCGCACTCGATACCCGCGTGGTGCTGAAGAATCCGAACGACAAGGCCGTTCCATACGAGTACTGGACCTGCACGACGCTCGCTCCGGGATCGGAGCCGAACCATCCGAGGGCAACCGGCGGCGCCGAGATCATCGCGCCGATCCGGACCTACACCACGCCTGCCTGGTCGGCCAATCTGGCAGACGGTGACGAGAGCGCGGGGATGGGCAGGCGGCGCTTCGAAAACCTGCGCTACTTCAAGAACTGGCCAACGATGGGCATCGCCTATGCCGCACCGGATATGCAGGGCGGGAATTTCTGGGGCGTCATCAACCATGACAACGCAGAAGGAATCATCCGTGTCGCGGACAATAGCCTCACGCGGGGCTTGAAAATGTGGACGTGGGGGTTTGCCTCGTTCACCGCCGAAACTGACGCCCGGAAGGATCCGAACGAGTGGCGTCCGTATGTCGAATTGTGGGCGGGCGTGTCAGACCAGTTTTTCCACGATGCAGACTTTCCCGCACGCGGTGAGGTGTCGATTCCGGAAACCTACAGCCCGACCGTCGGCATGAGCAACGTGACGCATGCGAATGAGAAGATCCTGGTCAATCTCTCGGCCGAGGCGCCTCGCGCCATGCTCGAATTCTTCAGCACTGAGCCGGCCATCCCGTTGCTTGTCACGTTGAAACAGGGCGACACGGCCCTGTTCAGCGGGGTCGTGAGCGCTGATCCGAACCACGGAAATCGCATTTCGACGGCGCTTGCCGACGGCGGCGGCGGAGACAAGATACGGCTGACGATCACGACCACGGATGGACAAGAGCTGATCGCCGCGGAGACGGCGATCAGGTAATCTCGTTCGAAACGGTACTCCTACGCCGCCTTGCCCTTTGCGTCCTGGATCGCGCGCCAGACCTTTTCCGGGGTCAGCGGCATGTCGATGTGCTTGATGCCGTAGTCGGAGAGGGCGTCGACCACCGCGTTCACCACCGTCGACAGGCTGCCGGCGCAGCCGGCTTCGCCGCAGCCCTTGCTGCCGAGCGGATTGGTCGTGGCGGGCACCGGGTGATCGCCGACCGTCATGTTCGGCACGTCCTCCGCGCGCGGCAGCGCGTAGTCCATCAGCGAGCCCGTGATCGGCTGGCCGCTCTCGTCGTAGCGGATGTGCTCCATCAGCGCCTGACCGATGCCCTGGACGACGCCGCCATGGAGCTGACCCGCGACCAGCAGCGGGTTGATCACCGTGCCGAAATCGTTGACGGCGCTGTAGCGCACGATCTGCACCACGCCGGTATCAGGATCGATCTCGACCTCGGCGACGTGGCAGCCGTTCGGGAACGCCGAGGGCACCGGCTCGCTGGTATGGTCGACGTCGAGGCTGTCAGGCACGCCGTCCGGCACCTTGCCGTCATGCAGGCGCTTGGCGAGCTCCATGATGTCGATGCTGCGGTCGGTGCCGGCGATCGTAAAGCTGCCGTCGGCGAACTCGATGTCGGCCTCGGAGGCCTCCAGCATGTGCGCGGCGGCGCGCTTGCCTTTCTCGATGACGAGCTTGGCGGCGCCCACGATCGCCATGCCGCTCGCGGTGATCGAGCGCGAACCGCCGGTGCCGTTGCCGGTGTGGACGATGTCGCTATCACCCTGCACCAGCTTGACGCTCTCGAAGGGGACGCCGAGCTGCTCGCACAGCACCTGCGCGAACGGCGTGGCATGGCCCTGGCCGTAATCGAGCGTGCCGGTGATGAGCTGCACGGAGCCGTCAGCGTCGAACACGATCTTGCCGAGCTCGGGGCTCGGCGGCGCGGTGACCTCGAGATACGAGCCGACGGCGATGCCGCGCAGCTTGCCGGCCTTCTTGCTCTCCTTCTTGCGCTTGGCGAAGTTCTCGTGGTCGGAGATGTCGAGCGCCTTGTTGAAGACAGCCTGGAAGTCGCCGCTGTCATAGGTGACGCCGGATGAGGCGGCGAACGGCATCTGGTTCTGCTTGATGAAGTTGCGCTTGCGCATCGTCAGCCGGTTGATGCCCATCTCGTCGGCGGCGCGGTCGATCAGGCGTTCCATGTAGTAATTCGCCTCGGGCCGGCCGGCGCCGCGATAGGCACCCATGAGCGTGGTGTTGGTGAGCACCGTCTTGATGTCGACCGCCATCAGCGGCGTGCGGTAGACGCTTGAAAAATTCTTGCCGGTGTTGAGCGACAGCGGCCCCGGCGCAACGCCGGTGATGTAGGCGCCGAGATTGCCGTAGCCGGACAGCTTCGCCGCGAGGAAGTGCCCTTCGGCATCGAGCGCCAGCTCGGCATGGATTTTCTGCGCACGGCCGTGGCTGTCGGAGAGGAAGGCGGTCGAGCGCTCGTCGAGCCACTTCACCGGGCGCCCCAGTTCCCTGGCCGCGTACAGGATGCACATGTATTCGGGATAGTTGACGTTCTTCATGCCGAAGGAGCCGCCGACATTGGCGGTGAGGATACGCACCTTCTCGTTCGGCACTTTCAGGTTCTTGGCGAGGTTGGCGCGGTTGCCCGCAACGCCCTGCGTCGGCATCTGGATCGTGTAGCGCTCGGTCTTCTTGTCGTAGGAGGCGAGCCCGACGCGCGGCTCCATCGAGACCACGGCGACGCGGGTATTCTCTATGTCGACCTTGGTCACATGGGCGGCGCTGGCGAAGGCCGCGTTCACCTTGTCCATGTCGCCATAATGGTAGTCGAGCGCGACGTTGTTCGGGATGTGGTCGTAAAGCTGCGGCGCGCCGGGCTTGGTGGCGTCCTCGGGATCGGTCACCGCCGGCAGCGGTTCGATGTCGAGCTCCACCGCTTCGGCCGCATCGCGCGCCTGTGCCAGCGTCTCCGCGACCACGAAGGCCACGGGATCGCCGACGAAGCGGACCTTGTCGGTTGCGAGCGGCTGGCGGTTGGTCTGGAGCAGGGGCGAGCCGTCGCGGTTCTTCAGCGGCAGGCCGCAGGTGAAGGGGCCGTAGCCGGCGGCATCGAGGTCCTTGCCCGTCCACACCCCCAGCACGCCCGGCATCGCCCTGGCGGCATCGGTGCCGACGCCGCGGATGATGCCATGGGCATGGGTGGAGCGGACGACCACGGCGTGGGCCTGGCCCGGCAGGTTGAAATCATCGGTGTAGCGGCCCTTGCCGCGTACCAGCGTGTCGTCTTCCTTGCGGCGGACCGGTTGCCCGACGCCATATTTTTGCAGTGCAATAGCGTTTTCGAGCGTGGAGGATTTGGTGTGTTCTTGCATGGAAATGACCTGAAAAGCCGGCATTTGCGCATTTTCGCGGCAGCGGGGGACCGGACCCCATTGAGATAACCCACCACCCCGTTCACGACAACGCACGAATGGGCATGGTCCCATGTGATGCGTTGTTGCGCATACCCGCCGCGCTGCTAATGTTTCAGGCGAAAAATCAATTCCAGACCGGCCCGACCGGCCGCGGAAAGACAGTTTGTATGAATGACCACACGCGGCTCCGCGACGGCCATGTGCCGCACGGTGAGCTGGAGGGGTCGATGGCGGCGGTGGCGTTGGCCCCCGAACCGGCCGTCCCCGCGCAAGCGGGAACCGGCGTCTACGCGGCGCTGGACCTCGGCACCAACAATTGCAGGCTGCTGATCGCCTGTCCGACCCACGACGGCTTTCGCGTGGTCGATTCCTTCTCGCGCATCATCCGGCTCGGTGAGGGCGTCTCGGCGACGGGCTGCATCAGCGAGGCCGCGATCGAGCGCGCCATCGCGGCGCTGGGCATCTGCCGCGACAAGATCAATTTGCGCAAAGCCAAGCGCCTGCGGCTGATCGCGACCGAAGCCTGCCGCGCGGCCTCGAACGCCGAAGGTTTCCGCAGCCGCGTCGCGGCCGAGACCGGCATCGAGCTCGAGGTGATCAACCGCGAGACCGAGGCCGCGCTCGCCGTGCTCGGCTGCTCGCCGCTGGTGGACCCCAGGGGCAGGGGCGCGATCCTGTTCGACATTGGCGGCGGCTCGACCGAGCTGGTGCGGATCGAGCGCGATCCCGCGAATCCGGAGCCGCGCATCAAGGCCTGGATGTCGATCCCGCTTGGCGTCGTGACGCTGGCCGAGCAGTTCGGCGGTCGCGACGTCACGCCGGAGATCTATGCCGCCATGGAGCAGGAGGTCGCCAACCACGTCGCGCCGTTCGCCGAGGAACATGGCCGCGATCTCGCCGACATGCATTTGCTCGGCACCTCCGGCACCGTAACGACGCTCGCCGGCATCCATCTCAACCTCGCGCGCTACGACCGCCGCCGCATCGACAGCATCTGGATGAACGATTCCGACATCACCGCAACCATCGGCAAGCTGCTCGGCATGAGCTACGAGGAGCGCGCCGGCAACAGCTGCATCAGCGTCGAGCGCGCCGATCTGGTGCTCGCCGGCTGCGCCATCCTCGATGCTATCCGCCGCGCCTTTCCGCTGCCGCGCCTGCGCGTCGCCGACCGCGGCCTGCGCGAGGGCATGCTGGTCGAGATGATGCGCGAAGACGGCGCGCTCAGGAGCTGGTGAGATGGCGAAAGACACCACCGGCCGCTTGCACGTCCAGGTCAAGACCGGCGGCAAGCGCAAGCTCTCGTCCAAGCTGTGGCTCGAGCGGCAGCTCAACGATCCCTACGTCGCCAAGGCCAAGGCGGCGGGCTATCGCTCGCGCGCGGCATTCAAGCTGCTCGAGATCGACGACAAGCACCGGTTTCTGAAGCCCGGTATGGCCGTGATCGACCTCGGCGCCGCGCCCGGCGGCTGGAGTCAGATCGCCGCCAAGCGCGTCGGCTCCACGGAAGGCAAGGGCAAGGTCGTCGCCATCGACCTGCTCGAGATGCCGGAGATTCCCGGCGTCGATTTTGCGCAGCTCGATTTCATGGACAATGACGCGCCGGACAAGCTGACGGCGATGCTCGGGGGCGGCGCCGATGTCGTGATGTCGGACATGGCCGCGAACACCACGGGCCACCGCAAGACCGACCAGCTCCGTATCGTCGGCCTGGTCGAAACGGCGGCCGCGTTCGCCTGCGACGTGCTCAAGCCCGGCGGTACGTTTCTCGCCAAGACGTTCCAGAGCGGCGCCGACGCTGATCTGCTCGCCCAGCTCAAGCGCGATTTCGCCACGGTGCGTCACGTCAAGCCCGCGGCGAGCCGGCAGGACTCGTCGGAGCGCTACGTGCTGGCGACGGGGTTTCGGGGCGACCGTTAGGATTTGACGGTCATTCCCTTTGCCTAATTGAACGCAAACCAGACCTTGGCAACGAAGGTCGCGCCGCACCAGTTCGAGACCAGGCCGTCCGGGTTGGTGATCGGATTGGCGCGGCCGCCCGGCCGCGCATTTGGATCGCCTGTAAAGACGAAGCAGTTTTCCTTCGACAGATTGGTGTCGTAGTAGCGCAGATCGAGGTTGAGCGCCTTGTGAGTGAACGTCACGCCCGCCTGCCAGTTGAGATAGGAAGGCAGCGGGAAGCCGCCGAGTTGCGAGCTCTGGTTGCCAAACCAGGAATAGCCGGCGGCGGTGGTGAATGACACGGTCAGGTTCTGCAGCAGAAGCCGCTCCGGCACGTCGAAGCCGACTCCGGCCGCCACATATTGGCTCCAGGCACCGGTGTTCGAGACATTCGGAGAATAGGCGTAACCGCCGGCGACGCGGACCTGATCGCCGATGCGTCGGTCGCCTCGGATAACCATCTCCCAATAATTGATGCCGTTGGTCTCGCCAGGAAGTCTTTCACCGGGATAAGCGAAATAGGTCGCCCCAAGATCAAAATCGATCGTTGCAATCTGCTTTCTCATGCCGGCGGCAAAGGTGAGTTCGGCGGCCGGTTGGGTCGGCAGCTTGACGGTGGCGACCGTTGTGCCGGCGTAGAGCGGGCCCCATCTCGTCTCGAAGGCGGCGCCGGCTGCGGGTCCATGATCGGACAGCGTGGTCCCGCGATAGATGTAGTCGGATGCAAGCCCCGCGCGAGCGCTGAATTCGAGCTCGTCGGCAGGTGTTGCGTGGGTGGTGTCGGCCGCCGACCAACCGCGGTTGCCGAGGCCGAGCGCGCCGGCCGGGGATTGGGCCTGCGCCAAACCGCCCGTCATGGGTGCAAGCCACAATCCGGCCAGCGCGGCAAATAAGGCGCCGCTTGCACCCCGAAACGATGTTTCGTGTCGCCGCAAGTCGATCATCCTCCCAGAGCGACCGCGATGCCAACCAGCGTACTACCGACAGCCACCATCGCAAGTCCCGCCACCGAAGGCCGCAGCCCGCTACGAACCCCGAACACGTAGCCGCAACAGAACAGCATCCTGATGGCGACGGCGTAGGAGACGCGCAGCGCCAGTCTTGCATCGGTCAGGAGCAGGAACGGGATGACCACCGGGAAGGTCGACAGGAAGCTCAGCAGGCAAAGGCCGAGCGCTCCGATCCAGTCGCGCTTCGTCAGCCCTGGACCGGGAGCCGGCTCAGGCAATTGTTGCAACCGTTGCCGCATCAATTCCAATTGCTCTACGGGCAGCATGGCCGACAATTCCGGCGGCAGCGCGTCGGCAATGACGCGGCGCGCGGCTTCGGGATTCGGCGCCTTCCGTATTGCGCGGAGGGTCAGAACCTTGTCTCCCCGGTCATTAATGCGCGCCAGCAGATAAAGACCGCCGTCAACGATGCCCCAGGCGAGATTGCAGCCGAGTGCGCCGATCAGCATTGTTTGAACATTGATATTGGTCCCGCTCGCGACACCAAGCGAGCAGATGAAGGTGAGGGCCATGATCAGCCCGAACAAAGTCTCCGAGATCCGTTCCATCGGATCAAGTATGCCCCCGAACGGAGTATCCGGTCCCAATAAAGCCATGGCTTGGTCTTCGATCACCGTTTGCTGACGATCTTGGCTGCGCACGCGAGGCGAATGCATCGTCTCGGCTCCTGAGCCAAGCCCGACCTACGTCCGAGCAGGTGTCATCGAGGCTCATGTCCGGCTTTCGCTCTTTGAGTTATGTCAAAGCGCCTGGGCATGACCACGGTGCGTCACGTCAAGCCGGCAGCGAGCAGGCCGGATTCGTCCGAGCGCTACGTGCTGGCGACGGGATTTCGCGGGCAATGAATTGCACGCCACGTCGCGCATGCTGCCGGCTTCGCGCGAAGATAACATAACATTCACACTGACAACATCTTGAGATGTTAATTGCTGCATCCGCAATTCCAGCGGGTGGAGTCAACATGCAGTGCCTTCCTGATCGTCGACGTTTCCTTGCGCGCCGTCTTCTTCTCACCTCGGCCTCGTTCCTGATGTCCGTCTCGCTGAGCCTCGGCTCGGCGACGACGTCCCGTGCGGAGACGTCGATCGTGGTCGGCACGCAGACGCCTTACAATGTCGGCCTCAGCGGCAGCGACGATCTCGGCGACCTCAAGAAGATCTACCAGAGCGCGAACAGCCCGTCCGAACAGGCCTTCGACCAGTTCAACCAGATCATCACCGATACGGGGATGAAGCGGACACGCCTGCTGCTCAGCGATATCTATTGCGACGTCGATCAGACCGGGAACGTGTTCGGGTACACGCAGGACGGCGTCTTCCATCCGGGCGACTGCCAGCCTCTGGGCTGGCATCTTCAGTGGGCCCTGGATCGCGGGCTCTCGCCCCACGTCGCCGTCGCGGCCTTCATGCCGCCGCGCCTCGTGCAATACGGGCCCGGCGAGAGTTGGGATCCGAACGGGCCGGCTCCGGCACTCTTCAGGAAATACGCGGAAGCTCTCGTGCGCTACATCGCGAAGAAGTCGTTCGACGGTGGGGCGTCATCGGTCATCTTCGAGGTCAGCAACGAGACCGACATCGCCGATTCCGCCCCTGAGAACTGGAGCAGCACAAATCCAGCCGCCTATACGCTCAAGCCGTTGGGGTCTTGGGGCCGCTGGCTGTGGTGGATGGACCCGGCCAAGTATGTCCTCAACCAGTGGCCCCCGCTACAGAGCCACGTGATGTCCAATGCCGACGATCCGACCTTGTCGTACCCCTACCAGCTCGATGCGCGCCGTCTGCCCAGGCAGCTCCTGCCGGTCCAGAAGGTCTTCTCGCAGGCGATCGACACCATCAGGGCCGAACTCGCCGGCAACCCCAGCTATAGCGGCAAGACGCTTGAAATGTCCGGGCCGGCCCTGGTCGGACTGAGCTTTCTCTATTATCCGGCGGAGCATCTCCCAACCCTGGAGGAAGTGTTCCTCGACCAGACCTTCAATCCGCTGGCGGACACCTACGGTGCAAAATTCAACGCACGTCTCGATCGCTTCTCGTTCCATTATTACGGCTCGACCGACGGCACCGGCGGATTCGCGTTCTTCGACAATCTGGTCGACAAGGTCAGGGGCAAGCTGGCGAGCCTGAAGGCAGGCAACGCGAGCATGCCCGACGTGAAGCTGTTCCTGTCGGAATGGGGCCCGACGGCCTATGAGGAGACCGACGTCAATTACTCGCACAAGGGAGCAGCCTGGACGGCGGCCTTCCTGTCCGAAGCGGTGAAAAAGAAGATCTCGATGGGGTCGTACCTCATCATCGGCGACGGCCAGGGGGATCCGCGCATCACACCCTTCCTCGGGCAGGCGAGCCTGCTGCACAAGGTGCCGCACGGCGACAACCCGGCCGACTACTACCCGAAGCCGGTCGCGAACCTCTTCAAGATGTACAACAAGATGTCCGGCCAGCGCGTGCAGGCCGCTCTCACCGGCGGATCCGACTCCCACCTCAATGCGTTCGCGACATGGGATGGCAGCAACGCCACCGCCAACATCATGCTGTACAATTACGATGCGACACGCGTCTTCGGCTCCAACACATCGACCGAGGTCCCGGAGGCGTTTTCGCTCGCTGTCGACAATCTGCCCTTCAGCAACGGGCCGGTGACGGTGGAGCGCTATCTGATCGATGCGAACAACAGCAATCTGGCCCGCTTCCTGGTCGATTCGAGCCGTTCGCCCGATCTGCAGAAGACCACGTTGACCGGAACGGTCACGGGCGGGAAGCTCACGCTGTCTGACAGTCTGGGGCTGGGTGTCTCGCTCTATCGTGTCCTGCCGCCGCATTAGTCGAGACGTTGGTCGCGGGCATCCGGGGTAGCCTCTCGCCTTCGAGGGGGCCTTGTGACGCGCGCGTCCCGTTTTGCACTAGCGCTGCTGTGCCGTGTTCGGCTATTTTCGCCGCGGGATTCCCGCGGTGGGGTCGAAATGAAATTTCGAGCATTTTCAGGCGTCGCGGCAGCGGCTTTCACCCTGATCGTGGCGCAGCCCGCCGCAGCTCAGTCCGCCGGCATCAGTCGTTATCAGGAAATCAACAACAACGTGGTGCAGAACATTCTGCAGAACGTTCGCGACCAGTTGCGCCGGCAAGGAGTTGTTTCGCCGTCTCCCGGGAGACTTGGTTTTGGTGCAGGCGGATCGGATTTCGACAACCGCGATCCGTTTGCGGTCCGTGGTTTTGACGATCCCTTCCGTGCTCTTGCCTACGCGAAAGCACCGGGAGGGGTACCTGCCGTCGCTTCAGGGTGGCTCTATGGCGGCAACGTGATTGGCGGCGCAGACCGTTCCATGACCGCGGGTATCATGACCGATACCTCGTCAGTCACCGGGGCGTTCGACGTTACGAAGATCGGGGTCTTCACGGGTGATGACGCCCTGACGTTCATCGGAACGGGAGGCGACTCCTGGTCCCACCAAGGCGGCCTGTTCGCCGTTGACACCTCCGCGCCTTCGACCTCGGTCACGGTCTCATATCTACGGGGAGGGCTTTCCGCCGATCTGACGAGCTTCGTCGGCTGGACAAGAAGTACGCTGTCCGCTCCGGGCTTCGCGCCCGCCGTCATTGAGGGCAGCTCAATTGGCTTCACCGGAAACGTGCAATACCGGTTTGATTTTCCCTTTTCGGTATTCATCGAGCCCGGGATTGGAATGACGTACTCCGAAGGCTACACGGAAAACTTCGGGACCAAGCTTTCGGACACGACGGAGGTGCACGGGGGGGCGCGGTTCGGGACCGAAATGAAATGGATGACCTATACGGTTCAGCCATCCGTCTCCGTGTTCGCGTATCAGATCACCGACTCGAGCGCGCTGGGAGTTGTCGGGCCAATAATCCCCACGAGTGCAATCGGCTACCGCGGGTCCGGCAAGATTGCCGTGGTCTGGAGCCCAAGCTTCTCATCCTACCTCGAGGTTCACGCGATTGGGCCGGCCGGCGGTCCCAGCAAGCCGATCGTGGGGTACAGCACGACACAGACCACGGGACTTCAAGCCGGCCTCCGCTACACGTGGAATTGAGCAGCCGTCGCATTTGGAGCGAAGCGCCGGCCCTTGATCAGCTTTGACGGGCGTGCTCCACTCAAGGTGGTATATTTTAAGGACAGCTCACAATGCATATCAGAGCGATTTCTCTCGCAGCAGCGACTTTTGTCCTCGGCGCCGTCCTGATTTCCACCCTTGCCAATGCCCAGAATGTGCAGAGGCCCAACGTCGGGACCGGTGTCACGTCTCGCACATTGCCCAGTCCCACTACGCCGAGGGTTCCAAATCAAGCTCAGCCGCAGGGATTGCAGACCGGAAGCATCGCCAATCCAACCGCGAACCGCTTCAACAATCCTCGTCCGCCAAATCCGAACGTTGCTGTCTCCGGTCCCTATGTGGGGGTGAAGTGGATCGGGAACGTCCCGTAGGGGCTCACCCATCGGCTTTTGAACTTTGAGCCTGTCCTGCTGCTTTTTCGCCGCAGGGTGGATGGCGTTATCCTGGATTACCCGAGCCGCTGGTCCCGCACGTCCTGGGTATCTTCCGTCGCCGTCTTGACGGCGGCGCTGGCCGCGCTCTTCGCGGCACCCTTGCGGCTGGAAATGTCCACCGCCTTGCGGCCCGAGATCTCGCTGCCGGCGTCAGCGGGCATCTGCCAGAAGAACCAGCTCGAGGCCGCCGAGGTCAGCGCCACCACGACGAAGGCGGGCGCGAACACGGTGGCGTTGAGCTCGCTGACATGGCTCAGCCACATCGTCGTCTCCACCGTGGCCGCGCCGACCGCGACGCCGGCGGAGACCGCGAGCTGCTGGTTGACGCTGACCAGCGTCGTGGCACGGCTCATCTGCGCGGTCTCGACGTCGGCATAGGCTACCGTGTTGATCGCGGTGAATTCGAGCGAGCGGAAGAAGCCGCCGACCACGAGGATGATCATGATGATCAGCAGCGGCGTCGTCACCGTGAACAGCGCACAGGCGGCGAGGAAAACCGCGCTGACGATCGCGTTCACCGTCATCAGATTGCGGAAGCCGAAGGTGCGGATGATGCGCGCGGCCAGCGTCTTCATGCCCATCGCGCCGAGCGAGGAGGCGAAGGTGACGAGGCCGGAATGGAACGGCGACAGGCCGAAGCCGATCTGCATCAACAGCGGCAGCAGGAACGGCAGCGCGCCGATGCCGAGGCGGAACAGAAAGCCGCCGAGCACGGCCGCGCGCAGCGTCGGCAGCTTCAACAGCGAGAAGTCCAGCACCGGCGATCCGGTCCGCCGCGCGTGCAGGACATAGAGCGTCATCGAGATCGCGCCGCCGCCGACCAGGGCCGCAACCGTGCTCCAGGGCAGCAGGTTGAGCCCGGCCACGGAGAGGCCGAACGCGATGCCGGCGAGGCCGATGCCCGCGAGCACCATGCCGTAGAGATCGAACGGCTCCTGCGTCTCGCTCTTGATGGGATCGATGAAGCGCAAGGCCATGAAGATGCCGAGCAGCCCGATCGGAATGTTGATCAGGAAGATCCAGTGCCATGAGGCATAGGTCGTGATGAAACCGCCGAGCGGCGGTCCGATCACGGGGCCTATGAGGGCAGGGACCGTCACCCATGCCATCGCGTTGACTAGCGCGCTCTTGTCGACCGAGCGCAGCAGCACCAGGCGCCCGACCGGCGTCATCATCGCGCCGCCCATGCCTTGCAGGATGCGCGCGAACACGAAATCGGTGACCGAGGTCGAGAGCGCGCAGCCGACCGAGCCGACCATGAACACGCCGACCGCGATTGCAAACACCATGCGCGCGCCGAAGCGGTCCGCGGTCCAGCCGCTCGCCGGGATGAACACCGCGAGCGACAGCAGATAGGAGGTGATGGCAAGCTTGAGCGTCAGCGGGCTCGTGCCGATGTCGGCCGCGATGGCCGGCAGCGAGGTGGCGATCACCGTCGAGTCCATGTTCTCCATGAAGAGAGCGGTGGCCACGATCAGCGGGATGACGCGTTGCTTGTCGACCATGACGGATTGGTAATGAAAATCAGAAGGAAGGGCGAGAACGCGGCTTATCACCGCCACCCGGCCGGGGCCATTGTGGATCGGTGCATAGCACCTAAATCCTGCGTAACAACGGTGTGACCCCCGGCTGCGCTCGCTGAGGCAACACGGCCTCTGGCTCCCTCGTCATTCCGGGCTCGCGACTTCGTGGCGCCCGGGAATGCCGGCGCGCCCGGCTTTCCCCGCCGAATTTGCCTAAAATGCCTGTGCATGGCTGGCCAGCGGTGCGATTTGCTTTGATTCGTCACGCAGCCGTGCTATCGACCCGCGTCAACCCCACCGATGGGCTCCGATTCTCCGGCGTTGCCGCAAGGTACGCCGAGGGCGGCGCTCATCCATAGCTATTTGCGGCAGGGCCGCAGGAAGGAGTTGGCAGATGGCCACGGTGCAACTTCAAGGCATTCGCGAAGCCTTTACGTTCGACGACGTGCTGTTGAAGCCGGGCCTGTCGGACGTCATGCCGGGCGAGGTCGACATCCGCTCCCGCGTCACCCGCGCCATTCCGCTCAACATCCCGATCATGGCCTCCGCCATGGACACCGTCACCGAAGCCCGCATGGCGATCGCCATGGCGCAGGCCGGCGGCCTCGGCGTCATCCACCGCAATTTCGATCCGGAAGGGCAGGCCGCCCAGGTGCGGCAGGTCAAGCGTTACGAGTCGGGCATGGTGGTGAACCCGCTCACCATCAGCCCCGAGGCCACGCTCGACGACGCGCTCAAGCTGATGAGCGATCACGGCATCTCCGGCATTCCCGTCGTCACCGGCGCCGGCAAGAATACGCCCGGCAAGCTGGTTGGCATCCTCACCAACCGCGACGTGCGGTTTGCGACCGATCGCCGGCAAAAAGTCTCCGAGCTGATGACGCACGAAGGTCTCGTCACCGTGCGCGAGAATGTCAGCCAGGATGAAGCGCGGCGGATGCTGCACCAGCACCGCATCGAGAAGCTGCTCGTGGTCGACGAGCAATATCGCTGCGTCGGCCTGATCACCGTCAAGGACATGGAGAAGGCGGTCGCCCATCCGCTCGCCTGCAAGGACGCCCAGGGGCGCCTCCGCGTCGCCGCCGCCACCACCGTGGGTGATACCGGTTTCGAGCGCACCGAGCGGCTGATCGATGCCGGTGTCGATCTCGTCGTCGTCGACACCGCGCACGGCCATTCCCGCCACGTGCTGCATGCGGTGAACCGCATCAAGCGCCTGTCCAACTCCGTGCAGGTCGTTGCCGGCAACGTCGCCACCACCGAGGGCGCCCAGGCGCTGATCGACGCGGGCGCGGACTGCATCAAGGTCGGCATCGGCCCGGGCTCGATCTGCACCACGCGCATCGTCGCCGGCGTCGGTGTTCCCCAGCTCACCGCGATCATGGATGCGGTGGAAGCGGCGAAGAAGTCCGACATCCCCGTCATTGCCGACGGCGGCATCAAGTTCTCCGGCGACCTTGCGAAAGCGCTCGCCGCCGGCGCCGATATCGCCATGGTCGGCTCGCTGCTCGCCGGCACCGACGAGACACCGGGCGAAGTGTTCTTGTGGCAGGGCCGCTCCTACAAGGCCTATCGCGGCATGGGCTCGGTCGGCGCGATGGCGCGGGGCTCTGCCGACCGCTACTTCCAGCAGGACATCAAGGACACGCTCAAGCTCGTGCCTGAAGGCATCGAGGGCCAGGTGCCTTACAAGGGCCCGGTCGGCAACGTCATGCACCAGCTCGCCGGCGGCCTCCGCGCCGCGATGGGCTATGTCGGCGCCAAGGACATGAAGGATCTGCACGCCAAGGCCCAGTTCGTCCGCATCACGGGCGCAGGCCTTCGCGAAAGCCACGTCCACGACGTCACCATCACGCGCGAAGCCCCGAACTATCCGGGCGGGGGTTAGTTCGCTCCACACACCGCCGTCATGCCCCGCGAAGGCGGGGCATCCAGTACGCCGCGGCTTCTCGGCTCAATAACGACTGTCTCTGGAATACTGGATCGCCCGATCAAGTCGGGCGATGACAGCGAGTGTGAGGCCTCCACCGCTTTTGTATTGACGCGCATCGCTCCCTCCGCTTCCGTTCGCGTCGAAAGACAATTGGAGGAAGCCATCATGTCCCAAGCAAAACGCATCGTTCTGACCGCGCGTCCCGTTGGCGAGCCAAAGCCGTCTGATTTCCGCATCGAGGAATTCGCGATTCCGACGCCCGGCGCAGGTGAAGTTCTGCTGCGCACGGTCTGGCTGTCGCTCGATCCCTATATGCGCGGGCGCATGAGCGAGGGACCGTCCTACGCCGCGCCGGTGCCGATCGGCGGCGTGATGGAAGGCGAGGCCGTCAGCGAGGTTGCGGCCTCCAACAATCCTGATTTCGCCAAGGGCGACATCGTGCGGATTCGTTCGGGCTGGCAGTCGCACGCGATCTCGAACGGCAAGGGCTTGATCAAGGTCGATCCGAAGCTCGGGCCGATCTCGACCTCCATCGGCGTGCTCGGCATGCCCGGCATGACTGCCTATACCGGCCTGCTCGACATCGGCAAGCCGCAGGAAGGCGAGACGGTCGTCGTTGCCGGCGCCTCCGGTGCGGTCGGCTCGGCCGTCGGCCAGATCGCGAAGATCAAGGGCGCACGCGCGGTCGGCATCGCCGGCGGCAAGGACAAGTGCGACTACGTCGTGAAGGAGCTCGGCTTCGACGAATGTCTCGATCATCGTGAAACCGATTTCGCGGCCAAGCTGAAGTTCGCTTGCCCGAAGGGCATCGATGTCTATTTCGAGAATGTCGGCGGCGCCGTGTTCGAGGCGGTGTTCCCGCTGCTCAATCCCTTCGCGCGCGTGCCGGTCTGCGGCCTGATCGCCCATTACAACGACACCGAGGCCAAGCCGCCGAAATGGGCGGCAAGCATGATGCGCGCGACGCTGACCAAGCGGCTGACCTTCCGCGGCTTCATCGTCTCCGACTTTGCCTCCCGCCATGGCGACTTCCTGCGCGACATGTCCGGCTGGGTGCGGGACGGCAAGGTCAAGTACAAGGAGTTCGTCACCGAGGGCCTCGAGAGCGCGCCGGGCGCCTTCATGGGGCTCCTGAAGGGCGCCAATTTCGGCAAGCAGCTGGTGCGGGTGGGGCCGGACAAGGCGTAAAGCGTTTTCAAGCGAAGTGGGTACCGGTTCGCGTGAAGAAAACGCGCCAAACGAGAATCTAGAGCCCCGGAACGGGGCTCTAGTTGCAGGCCTGATTGAGGCCTTGTTGCACGGGCGTCACACCCCGGACACCGATGGTTAACAAAGAGTCACCGATCGGCCACACTTGCCCGCAAAACCCGCAGGTGTGACCGTTGGTTCATTGACGCTAGGGCGAAGGCATTGAATCATCGCGCATATTTTAGGTGCTGCGATGTTAGAGATCGGTATTTTCTGCGTAATCCTTTTGGCTGCCGGCTATTGGGCGGCGATGTTCGTCATGGGTCGCCATGACGACGTGATCCACGGCAAATTCGTGCATAGCGAAGACGAGGGCGCTTTCACCCAGCCCTTGATGCCGACGCCTCCGCCGCCGTTTCCGAAGCGTCCGGTCAGGGCTGCGCAGCCCGGTGGTTCGCATGCCAGTGTTCCGCCTGCGAAGACCGAGGCCAAACCGGTCAACAGCGCGGCGCTGGAATCGTTGCTGGCTGCGATCCAGCAGGATTTGAAGGGCGTTGCCTGAGCCGCACGGTCAGACGCTGCCGCGCTCGACCATGAACAGCTCGACCGCGAGCCGCTGTTCGGCGAGCGGGGTGCCGGACAGGCGCGCCAGCAGCAATTCACCCGCGATCCGCCCCACAGCCGCCGCATCGAATGAGATGGTGGTGAGGCCCGGCGTGATCTGATCGGCCACATCATTGTCGCCGAAGCCGAGCAGGGCAAGATCGCGCGGCACCGACAGGCCGCGGGCGCGAGCCTCGATCAATGCGCCGGTCGCAAGCAGATCGTTGGCGCAGAACACGGCGTCAACCTTGTCGCCGCGGTCGAGCAGGGCAGTGAAGGCGGCGCGGCCGTCGACGAGACCGGTGATCTCACTGAGGCCGATCTCGTGGACGATCTCGAGACCCAGCTGCGCCGCTGCGGCACGAAAGCCATCGCGGCGGAGCGCGCCACGGCCGCTGCGACGACCGATGAAGGCGACGCGGCGATGACCGGCCTCGGCCAGCCTTCGCGCCGCCTTCGCACCGGCATCCGCATTGGGAAGGCCAACCAGCATGTCGATGGGATCGCGCGGAAACGCCCAGGTCTCGATCACGGGAATACCGAGCTCGAGCAGCGCGGCGCGATTCTGCTCGAGCTCGATCACGCCCGTAAACATCACGGCCGCCGGCCGGATGCCGCGCAGCGACTGGATCATCGCGACCTCCTTCGCATAGGAGTAGGAGGTCTGGCCGACCAGTACCTCGAAACCCTCAGGCTCCAGCGTGGCGGCGAAGCTGCGCACCGCCAGCCCAAACTGCTGGCTGAGGATGTTGGAGACGAAGGCCATCACCACGTTGGAGCGGCCCGAGCGCAGCGCGCGCGCATGCGGGTTGGAGGCGTAGCCGGTCGCCTCGATCACCTCGAGGATGCGCTCGCGCGTCTCGCGATTGACCTTCTCGGGATGGCGCAGCACCCGCGACACCGTGATCGGCGCGACGCCGGCGCGCTCCGCCACTTCCTCGATGCGCGGCGGACGCCCGGTCGCGTTGCTGCGGCCAGGCGGCGCCGGAATGCGCACCACGTCGTCGTAAGTCGGCTTTGCCGGATCGGTCATCGAATCCCGAGAGTAATCGAAGTCGGTCTGCCCTCCAAAGTTCAGCCTGCCGGCACCTCGTCGCGCGACAGCGCGCGGCCGACCTGGACCAGGCAGTCGCCGCTCTGGCTGTCGGTGTGCAGCCGCTGCGAGATCACGATGCCGTCGGCGGGGAAGCGCAGCACCTCTTCGGCCAGCTCCGGTCGCTCGAAATCGTGATACCAGCCGGCGATGTCGCCGGCCGCAACGCGCGCGCCGACCATGACCGCAGGCTCGAACCAGCCGCGACGGGTCGCGAACACCGCCTGGGCATGGCTTTGCAACGCCAGCAGCTCGGTGGCGCGCTCGACCGGCGAATGCGGCCCCAGCACGGGCGCCTGGACGAGACCGAGCGCCAGCAACAGGCGGTCGACGGCGCGTGCGGTGAGCGCCATCGTCTGCGGCGTGACGGTGCCGCCGCCGCCGAACTCGCCGGAGAGTCCGATCGCGCCGGCACGTGCGGCCGCCGCCATCGAGGTCGGCGCCGTGGCGCCGTTCTCGGCGACGAAGGCGAAGGGCATTCCTAACCCTTCCATCAGGCGCAGCGCATGGCCGAACATCTCGGGCGGCCCCTGCCGCTCGATCAACGCGCAAGGCACATGCGCCATCGAGGTGCCGCCGGAATGGATGTCGAAGACGACATCGTGCCGCGGGAACAGCTCGTGCTCCAGGAAGTGCGCCAGGCGGAACGTCGGCGTTCCCGAGGCATCGCCCGGAAAGGCGCGGTTGAGATTGCCCTCGTCGAGCGGCGAGCGGCGCCGCGCCGCCATCACCGCCGGCAGATTGGCGAAGGGCAGGATGGTGATCTCGCCCGTCACGGCGGCGGCATCGAGCCTGCGATACAGCCGCGTCAGCGTGATCTCGCCCTCATATTCGTCGCCGTGATTGCCGGCCATCAGGAGAAGTTTTGGGCCCGCGCCGTTCTTGATCCGGAAGATCGGAATCTTGAGCTGGAAGTAGGGCGAGCGATCGATCGAGAAGGGAATGCCGAGATGGCCGGACCATTTCTGGTCCTTCCCGAAATCGATCTCGTGGAAAAGTCCGGTATGCATGGCTTGCCTCGGGGCCGCGCCGTCGCCGGCGCCGGCCGAAGGTTGGAAGAAGAACGGAGTCTTTAGAGCAAGGCGACCGCGGTCATCTCGACACGCAGGTCGGGATCGGCGAGGCGGGCCTCGACGCAGGCGCGCGCCGGCGGATTGGCCGGATCGATCCACGCGTCGTAGACCGAGTTCATGGTGTCGAAATCGGTGATGTGCGGCAGGAAGACGTTGACCGCGATCAGCTTGGAGCGGTCGGAGCCGGCCTCCTTCAGGAGGGCGTCGATCTTGCCGAGCACCTGCTGGGTCTGGGACACGATGCCGGCCTTGCGGTCGTCCGCGACCTGGCCTGCGATGTGCACCATGCCGCCGGCGGCGACGGCCTGGCTCATGCGTGAACCCACGACGTAACGTTTGATCATCTCAATTCTCCTCGTGAAGGTCGGCTCCCGCATGATGCGGGAGCCGTGTGCGAGCTTACAGGGTCGGCAGCGTCTGCTCTTCCTTGAACCATTTCAGCTGAAGTGCGCCGAGCTTGCCGTTGAGCTTGTTGAAGAAGATGTCGGTGTTGATCCAGTTGAGCAGGTTCTGCTCGCCCTGACGCACGCCGACATGGGCCGGCGACTGGCGGATGAGGAATTTCAGCTCGACCTCCTTGGTCGGGTTCTGGTCCTGCACCTTCAGCGCGATGGCGCTGTTCTCCGCGAACGTATCGGCCTGGCCTGCCAGATAGGCAGCGAGTGCGGCCGGCGTGTCCTCGAAGCGCACCAGCTTCACCTTCGGCGCGTTGTCGGTGAGCCAGACGTCGAGCGTCGAGCCCTTGGCGACTGCGACGCTGCGGCCGTCGAGATTGTCGGGTTTCTTGCCGGTGGCGGCGGGAAGCGATTTGGCGCCGTAAACGCCGAGATTCACCACCGCATAGGGCTGCGAGAACATCACCTGCTGGGCGCGCTCCGGCGTGGCGCCGAGGCCCGCGATCAGAATGTCGATCTTGTCCGAGAGCAGGCTCGGGATACGCGCGGCGCCGGTGACTGGGACCAGTTCGAGCTTCACGCCCATGTCGGCGGCGATCAGCTTGGCGAGGTCGGCGTCGAGACCTGCGATCTCGCCCTTGTCGTCCTTGAAGCCCCAGGGCGCGGCGTCGGTCAGGATGCCGATGCGCAGCTTGCCGGAGCCGAGCACGTCCTGGAGCTTGTCGGCGTGAGCAAGGTTAGGCGCAGCAACGACGGCGAGTGCGGTGGCTGCGATCGCAAAGAGGGACTTCAGTTGTCTCATGACTCTCTCCTGGTGACGGATGGCTGGTTGATCATTTCGCGGAGGCGATGAAGCTGGCGAGCTCGGGGGTTTCAGGGTTGGCGAACAGCTTTGCCGGCGGGCTCTGTTCCCAGACGCGGCCCTGATGCATGAAGACGATGCGATTGGCGACGTTGCGGGCAAAGCCCATCTCGTGGGTGACGAGGATCATGGTCATGCCTTGCTTGGCCATCGCCTCCATCACCTTCAGCACTTCGCCGACGAGCTCGGGGTCGAGCGCGGAGGTCACCTCGTCGAACAGCATGAGGTGAGGGGCCATGGCGAGGCATCGCGCGATCGCGACGCGCTGCTGCTGGCCGCCGGAGAGCTGCTCCGGCCAGGCATCGATCTTGTCGGCAAGGCCGACACGGGTGAGCACATCCTCGGCCAGCGCACGTGCTTTCGCTTTGTCGATGCGGCCGGTAAGGAGCGGGGCCAGCGTGATGTTGCGCTCGACCTTCAGATGCGGAAACAGGTTGAAGGCCTGGAACACAATGCCGACGCGCTGACGGAATTTCTTCAGGTCAGGCATCCTGGCGTGGACCTTCTGGCCCTCGACGCGGATCTCGCCGGTGTCGACGCTCTCCAGCGCGTTGATGCAGCGAAGCAGCGTCGACTTGCCCGAGCCGGAGCGGCCGATGATGGTGACGATCTCGCCTTCCTCGACCTCGAGCGAGACGCCCTTGAGCACCTCGGTCTTGCCGAATGTCTTGTGCACGTCGCGGATTTCAACGAGAGCCATCGAGGCGGGCCTCCAGGGAGCGGGACCAGAGCGTGAGCGGCAGGCACAGCGCGAAATAGATCGCAGCGACCAGCGCGTAGGTGAGCAGCGGCTGGAACGTCGCCGCGCTCACCACCTGCCCGGCACGGGCAAGCTCGACGAAGCCGAGGATCGAGGCGAGCGAGGTGCCCTTGATGAGCTGCACCAGGAAGCCGACGGTCGGCGGCAGCGACAGCCTCAGCGCCTGCGGCGCGATGATGTGGCGAAACTGCTGCCAGGCCGAGAGGCCGAGGCAGGCACCGGCCTCCCATTGCGCCTGCTTCACGGCTTCCAGGCCGCCGCGCCAGATCTCGCCGAGGAAGGCGGCGGTGTAGAGCGTGTAGGCGACGGTGACGGCGATGATCGCGGGCACCTGGATGCCGAGGAAAACCGGCATGCCGAAATAGAAGAAGAACAATAGCCCGAGCAGCGGCACGCTCTGGATGGTCTGGATCAGCGCTGCCATGGTCCAGCGCAGGCCGGCAAAGCGGCTGATGCGGCCCATGGCGAGGCCAAGGGCCAGCGGCGCACCGAAGGCGAGCGCGAGCACGACCAGCGCGACGGTCCAGCGCAGGGCTTCGACGAGCGAGACGAAATCGATGAGGGAGAAGGATCGCATCGTCTGCCCTCAGCGCCGCCGCGGCCAGCGGAAGGCGGCCAGACCGATGACGGCGAACAGCGCCTTGAACGACATCGCCATGGCGAAATAGACGACGCAGATCACCGCATAGACCTCGAAGCTGCGATAGGTGCGGCTCTCGATGAAGCCGGCGACGTGGAACAGCTCGTCGGCTGCGACTTGCGAAGCGAGCGAGGTGCCGAGCAGCAGCAGCACGAACTGGCTGGTCACGGCCGGATAGGCGTTACGCAGCGCCGGCGGCAGGATGATGTGGCGAAACACCTGCCAGCCCGACAGCCCGAGGCACTGGCCGGCTTCGACCTGGTTGCGCGGGATGGAGTCGAGGCCGGCGCGGATGATCTCGATCGAATAGGCGCCGAAATAGAGCGACAGGGCCACGCAGGCTGCTTCGAAGGCCGGAATCTTCAATCCGAAGGTCGGCAGCACGAAGAACACGATGAAGATCTGGATCAGCGACGGCGTGTTGCGGAACAGCTCGATGTAGCCGCGCACCAGCCAGCGCAGCGGTGTCATGCGCCCCTTGAGCGCGACTGCCCCGGCAATGCCGATCAGAAGCCCCGCCACCGCCGAGATCACCGTCAGCTCCAGCGTGACGATGGCGCCGTCGATGAGCTGGTTCTGATAGCGCCAGAGCGGGAGGAAATTCATCGCGTGCCCGCTCTCAACCGAACTGGGTGGGGAGGGCGCGCGCCACCACGCCCGCCTCGTCGAGGCCGAAGATCACGCGCCAGCGGTCGAGGCAGGTGCAGGGATGCGAGATGCCGAAGGCGATGACGTCGCCGACCGCGAGCGCGCTCTCGGCTGCCACGGACACGAACGCATGCTGGTCGTTGAGACGCGTGACTGACAGGCTCTCGGCCAGCCCCTGCTGTTCGACGCCGTCGCGGAAGACGCGCAGCGGTACCGGCAGTCCCTGATCGAAGGAGGCATCGCGCATGCCGAAGCCCGCGATGGCAAGATCGGCTTGCGGCCGCGACAGCACTTCGGCCCAGAGCGTCAGCGCCGGGCGGAAACTTTTGGCTGCCGCGTGCTGCGTGCCGTCGATGAGCAGACCGCCGCGCCGGTCGAGTTCGGCAAAGGCGCGCGCATAGACGCCGTGATCGGCGAAGAACAGCGCGCCGGAGCGGAGGAGGACGGTGGCGTTGCCGTCGGCCTGCGCCACCGGTGCAAGCGCGTGCGCCACGATGTCGAAATAGGCGGAGCCCCCGGCGCTGATGATCAGCGGCAGGCCCGGGGCAGCGGTGCGCACCAGGGCAAAGGCCTCGATGGTGCGCTCCATCAGTGCCGCGATCGCGCGCGCGGTCTCGCCGGCATCGGGCGTTGCGGCTGCGCCCTCGTAAGTGGCGACGCCGCCGAGCACGAGCCGGTCGGCCGCGAGCACCGCGGCCATCGTGGCCTCGACGGCCGCGCGGTCGCGTGCGCCGGCGCGGCCCGAGCCGAGTTCGATCAGCACGGACAATTTGCTCCGGCCAGCAACGCGCGCCGCCTCGGCGAGTGCTACGACCGCCGCCGGTGAATCCGCGAAGGCGTGAAGCTCGACGTCGGGATAGGCGCCCAGCAGCGCACCGAGCCGCCGGCCGGCGGCGAGCCCGCCGATTTCGTTGGCGAGCAGCAGCCGCCGTTCGCCATGGGCAAGCAGCACGGCGGCCTGCTGGATATTCGCAACCGTCGTGCCCCAGGCGCCGGCCTCGCGCAGCGAGCGCGCGAGCTCGGGCGACATCGGCGTCTTGGCGTGGGGTGCGACAGTGACGCCGGCGCCCTTGCACCAGCGCAGGAAGAGGTCGCGGTTGGCGGCGAAGGCGGCTTCATCGAGCGTGAGCGGCGAGGTCGCCGCGGCAAGGCCGCCAATCCTGGCCGGCGATCTCCTCGATCGGCAGGCCATCGACCAGGGGAATGCCCCGAATGGTCGCTGACAGACGTTGGCCATCCCTTGGGGATAAGAACTGCATCGTTGCTCCCGCAGCGGCCCCTGACCGCGGAAGGAACGACATGTCGGAATGACAACGTTGTCATTAGGCTCATTTAGCCATTTGCGAGCCTTTTTTGATGCAGCGAGGTAACAAGGTAAGGAGAGGTGCCTGCGGATTGGGCTAGTGCTCGCCGCCCATCTGGACGAGCAGCTCTTCGATATCGACATCGACCTGGCCCGCTGCGCGGACGTGGCGGACTTCAAAGCTGTCCGGCTGGAAGCGGTATTCCACGAGCCCGACTTCCTTGATCGCGATGCGATCCTGGCGCGAATCGTTGATCTTGAAGCCGGCGGACGGCGCCCAGACGTGGCGGGTGTGGCGCCAGGTGAAGTCGCGCCGCTGGTGCACGTGCCCGCTGGCGATCAGGCGCAGATCGACCTGCGCAAACATCTCGATCAGCCGCGCGCGTGCCGGCTGCGGCACGTAGCGGATCGAGGTCTCCGGTGTTTCGGGGTCGTCCGGCAGGTTAAGGAACAGCGGTTTGTGCACGAACAGCGCGACCGGCCTGCCATTGGTGCGCGCGATCTCCTGTGACAGCCAGTCGAACTGCTCGGCCTCGAAGGCGAGCCCTGAGTTCATCACCAGCGAGTTGAGGCCGATGAAGCGCCAGCCTGCGGCCTCGAACGACCAATGGTCCTCGCCGATGATCTCGCAGAACTGTTTGCGGTGTGCTTCCGCGATCGGCGGCTTGGGCGCAGGCCCGATCGCGGTCGGATTATCGCCGATGTCGTGATTGCCGGGAATGTAGCGGCAGGCGACGGGCAGCGCGGCGTGCAGTCTCTTGGCGAATTCGACATCATCGCGGCTGGTCGGGCCGTCGAAGGACACGTCGCCGGTGTTGACGACGAGGTCAGGCCTGTCGGCGTCGATATGCGCGCTGACCGCCTGGAAATTGGCGATCAGGCCGGGGAAGCGTCGGCCGAGATGCGTGTCGGAAATCTGCGTGAGGCGAAATTCGGACATGGGCTGATCATAGGCCCGGCCACGCGTCGGAACGATGACGGCATGCCCCGATCAGCGAACGAACAAAGTTTAAAGCACGCGATAGCGGATCGTGTAGGCGTCCTGCGGCGCGGCGGTGCCCGTGACGGGCGAGGCGATACGGTCGGCGAGATGCCAGGGGCCGAACTGCTCGGAGCGATGCGGTTCGGCGGGCAGGCGGAGGCGGAATTCGAACGTGCCCTTGCCGGGCAGGTTCACGACCAGCATGCGGTCGGCGGTACGGTGGTTGAGCGCCACGGCGCCGCGCAGCACCGCGCGTCCGTCGCCGAGCTCGCGCACCCCGCCGACCAGCGCCAAGGTCTGGTTGCGGTCGGTGTGCAGCTCGATCTGGGTGTCCGACACGGCCGACACGGCCGCCAGCATCTCCCTGGGCATGCGGATCTCGAACTCCACCGCGGGCCTGGACGGGTTGAGGCCGAGATAGGCCGACGCGGCATGGCGCATGTCGTAGACGGCAAAGGCGAACAGAGCGATGGCGGCGAACGTGGCGAGGCCGTGCCTGACGACGTCGCGCCAGCTCCGGTAGCTCAGCCGGAAGTACACCGTCATCGCCAGCGCGACCGCGAGCGCCGCCGCAATACCCGATAGCGCCGACATCAGGATGCCGAGCTGGTTGTCCGCGGATTCGGTCCAGAGGCTGGACAGGGTGGTCATGGCGCTATCTCGCCTTGCGCCCCGCAGAGGGGGCAAAATCGCTTTAACTGTCGGCAGTTGGTCGCCGGATCGGGAACACCGGTTCAACTGGTTGATTGTCAGGACGAGGAGCGGCGGCTAATGGACGGGTCCGGCGGCCGCCGCCGGATGGGAAAACGCAGATGTCCGTTCAAATGGTCTTGCTGCCTGTGTTCGTGCAGGTCGGTCTTACCTTCGCGCTGCTGATCGGCATGGCGCTGGCGCGCCGGCGCTCGCTCGTCTCCGGCGAGACCAAGAGCCGCGACATTGCGCTCGGCGAGCCGAACTGGCCGAAGGGCGTCACACAATTCGCCAATTGCTACCGCAACCAGTTCGAATTGCCGGTGCTGTTCTACGCCCTGATCGCGCTTGCGCTCCCCTTGCGCCATGCCGATCTCTTCATTGTGCTGATGTCCTGGGTGTTCGTGGTGACGCGCTTCGTCCATGCCGGCGTGTTCGTCTCTTCCAACGATTTCGGCCGGCGCTCCACGATCTGGCTCGCCGGCGTGCTCGTGCTGCTCGCGATGTGGATCTACTTCGCGTTGAAAATGCTCCTGCTGATCTAGGCGGTTACTCGCCGATCCTGATCTGCAAGATTCACTGAAAGATTCAAATGACTCCCGCTGCCCGGCTGTCCGCAGCCATCGAACTGATCGACACCATCGAGAAGGACCGCGTGCCCGCGGCCAAGGCGCTGAAGGAGTGGGGCACCGCGCACCGCTTCGCCGGCTCCGGGGACCGCGCCGCGATCGCCGGCCTCGTCTGGGACGTGCTGCGCCGCTATGCCTCGAGCGCGCATCTGATGGATTCCGACACCGCGCGGGCGCGGCTGATCGGCATGCTCCGGCTCGAGCGCAACATGGACGTGGCCACCATGGGCGCGCTGTTCGACGGCAGCCGGTTTGCACCGGCGCCGCTGACCGAGGCCGAACAGGCCGCGCTGGCCTCGCGTTCGCTGAAGGACGCGCCGGCTGCGATCGTCGGCGATTATCCGGAATGGCTCGACCCGTATTTGGCAAAAGTGTTCGGCGAGGATCGCGCCGCGGAGGCGGCTGCGATGGCGAGCCGGGCGCCGCTCGATTTGCGCGTCAACACGCTAAAATCCAATCGCGACAAGGTGCTGAAGGCGCTTGCTCATCTTCACGCGAAACCGACGCCATGGTCCGCAAACGGCCTGCGCATCGAGCTTTCGGCCGATGCGCGCAACCCCGGCATCCAGGCGGAGGAGGATTTCATCAAGGGCGGCGTTGAAGTGCAGGATGAGGGATCGCAGCTTGCGGCCAGCTTCACGGCGGCAAAACCCGGCGAGCAGGTGATCGATCTCTGCGCCGGCGCCGGCGGCAAGACGCTGGCGCTGGCCGCGCTGATGCAGGGCAAGGGCCGGCTGATCGCGACCGACAGCGACAAGCGGCAACTCGCCCCCATCCACGAACGCCTCTCGCGCGCCGGCGTCCACAATGCCGATGTTCGCACGCCCAAGGGCGAGGCCGATCCGCTGGCCGACATCCGCGGCACCGCCGATCTCGTCGTCATCGACGCGCCCTGCACGGGAACCGGAACCTGGCGCCGCAACCCCGACGCCAAATGGCGTATGCGGCCGGGCGCGCTGGAGATCCGCCTGCGCGACCAGGCCGAGGTGCTGGAGCGCGCGGTTCCCCTGGTGAAGCCGGGCGGCCGCATCGCCTACATCACCTGCTCGGTGCTGGCGGAAGAGAACGGCGAGCAGGTGAGGGCGTTCGTCGCCCGCCATGGCGAATTCGCGGTCGTGCCGCCCGAGCAGACCGCGAGCGTGCTCTGGGACAAGGCGGAGGATTTTGCAAAGGCCGCGCTGCAGTCGGCGGAAGGCTGGCTGATGACGCCGCGGCGGACGGGCACGGACGGGTTTTTCGTTTCGGTGCTGCGGAAATCGTAGCCCTCGTAGGGTGGATTAGCCCGCGGCTGCGCGAAGCGCGGTCCGCGGCGTAATCCACCGCTTCTCTCTCCGGCGAAGCAGGCGTTGGTGGATTACGCTCCGCGGTTTGCGCTTCGCGCAATCCGCGGGGCTAATCCACCCTACAGCACCGCTGATCGACGTTGTCATTCCGGCCCGAAAACAAAAGCCCCGCAGACCGAATCCCGGTCGCGGGGCCTGTATTAGCGAGCGCTTCTGCCGGTACGTCCGTGGTCAGAAGCGCCGGTGCGCGGGCGATTAGCCGACGCGGAGATTGTCAGCCGACGACTTGCCGCTGCGACGGTCGGCGACGATGTCGAACGAGACCTTCTGACCCTCGTTGAGGGAGGAGAGGCCAGCGCGCTCGACAGCGCTGATGTGCACGAACACGTCCTTCTGGCCGTCGTCCGGCTGGATGAAACCATAACCCTTTTGGGTGTTGAACCACTTCACGGTGCCCATAGCCATGGGAATTTCCTTTAGTTAATTAGAGAGGATACGCACGCAGACCGGTACGCACAATTGCGCCCATAGCCCTGATGAGTCGATGTTTTGGAGAGATCATCTGAAGCGTGCGCGCCTGTCTTAGACGAGGCGAAGCGGCCCAGTCGTTCGGCCAAGTATCGATGATCACAATATAGCGAGCATTTGAGGCCACTTCAAGGCACCACCCGTGAGCCGGGACGTCGCGCGACTTTGCTATTTTGCAGTGCAAATGAACTGCTCGCGCAGCTCAATCCACGATGAAGAGCGTGGCGCCGGTGACCGTCGAGGACCGGTGCGCGGCGTCGCCGAAATCCGAGACCTGGTAGCTCATTCCCGCCGTCAGCTTGAACTTGCGCCCGTCGCGCAGCTCGCTGTCGAGCTCGCCCGCGAGCACGTAAAGCACGTGGCCGCGGTCGCACCAATGGTCGGCGAGATAGCCCGGCGAATACTCGACCATCCGCACCCTGAGATCGCCGATGTTGAGCGTCCGCCACTTGGCCTGCCCGGTCTCGCCGGGATGCGTGGTGGTCTCGACCTTGCTCCAGTCGGTGACGGTGAAGGGCGAGGCGGGGAGTTTCATCGGATCATCCGCATTGCGCAAATTGGGTCAATAATATTGACGTATATGGCCGCTGTCCATGCCCAAAGAAGGATGTGGGGCGCGCGCCCGCGCGGTTGCGGGCCATCGCGCCGTCGCGTATCTGCTGGCCATGACAGCAGCACAGAACGACCGCTCCGCGTCGACGCCCTCGGTGGCCTCGGCGCACGACAAGATTCTCATCGTCGACTTCGGCAGCCAGGTGACGCAGCTCATCGCGCGTCGCGTGCGCGAGGACGGCGTCTATTGCGAGATCGTCCCGTTCAACAAGGCCGAGGCGGCCTTCGACGCGATGAAGCCGAAGGCGGTGATCCTCTCCGGCGGCCCCGAGTCGGTGCATGAGGCCGGCTCGCCCCGCGCGCCGCAGGTGATCTTCGATTCCGGCGTGCCGGTGATGGGCATCTGCTACGGCCAGATGACGATGGCGGCCCAGCTCGGCGGCACCGTCGAGGGCGGCCACCACCGCGAATTCGGCCGCGCCGATGTCGAGGTGAAGGCGCCGAGCAGGCTGTTCGAGGACGTCTGGTCGCCCGGCGGCAAGAACCAGGTCTGGATGAGCCACGGCGACCGCATCACCAAAATGCCGCCGGGCTTCTCGGTCGCCGGCACCTCGCCGAACGCGCCGTTCGCGATCATCCAGGACGAGACGCGCAAGTACTACGGCCTGATGTTCCACCCCGAAGTGGTGCACACGCCCGACGGCGCCAAGCTCATCCGCAATTTCGTGCGCAAGATCGCCGGCCTCACCGGCGACTGGACCATGCGCGCCTTCCGCGAGGAGGAGATTGCGAAGATCCGCGCGCAGGTCGGCAAGGGCAAGGTGCTCTGTGGCCTCTCAGGCGGCGTCGATTCAGCCGTGGCCGCTGTGCTGATCCATGAAGCCATCGGAGACCAGCTCACCTGCGTGTTCGTCGATCACGGCATGCTGCGTCTCGATGAAGCCAAGACCGTGGTGGATCTGTTCCGCCACCACTACAACATCCCGCTCGTGCACGTGGACGCGTCCAAGCAGTTCCTGGGCGAGCTCGAAGGCGTCACCGACCCGGAAGTGAAGCGCAAGACCATCGGCCGCCTCTTCATCGAGGTGTTCGAGGCGGAGGCCAAGAAGATCGGCGGCGCCGACTTCCTCGCACAGGGCACGCTCTACCCAGATGTGATCGAGAGCGTCTCCTTCACCGGCGGTCCCTCGGTGACGATCAAGTCGCACCACAATGTCGGCGGTCTGCCCGAGCGCATGAACATGAAGCTCGTCGAGCCCCTGCGCGAGCTGTTCAAGGACGAGGTGCGCAAGCTCGGCTACGAGCTCGGCCTGCCCGAAATCTTCGTCGGCCGCCATCCGTTTCCGGGCCCGGGCCTCGCCATCCGCTGCCCCGGCGACATCACGCGCGACAAGCTCGACATCCTGCGCAAGGCCGATGCCGTCTACATCGACCAGATCCGCAAGCACGGCCTCTACGACGACATCTGGCAGGCTTTTGCCGTGCTGCTCCCCGTCAAGACCGTCGGCGTCATGGGCGACGGCCGCACCTACGACTACGTCGTGGGCCTGCGCGCCGTCACCTCCACGGACGGCATGACCGCGGACTTCTACCAGTTCGACATGAAGTTTTTGGGGGAGACCGCGACACGCATCATCAACGAGGTGAAGGGCGTGAACCGGGTGGTGTATGACGTGACCAGCAAGCCGCCTGGGACGATTGAGTGGGAGTAGGGGGGCAGGTCAGAAGCGCGTTGGCTCGGACAAAAGCCGGGACGACGCTCGCAATCTGACTGAAGAGATGCCGCATGGGCGGAGAGCTAGCTGTTTGGGAAGTGTGCTCGTCAACTCAGGTGCTGCGACGTCCACATTTCAGTGCAAGTTACGCTGTCGCTAACCCGCCCTACGGTCTTCGATCTACCGTCGCTCCTGAAACCCTCTTCCTTCGAAGATCGCGGGCATCGCCTTCTCGATCCGCGCAGTCCTCGTCGCGGACTGCTTCGCGCCGTTGAAGTGAAACAAATATCCCCGTTGCCGTCCCGGCGTCAGCGCCTCGAACGCGCGTTTGAACTTCGGGTCTTTGCGGAACTT
The DNA here is from genome assembly GCF_024199855.1 of Bradyrhizobium sp. CCGB20. NCBI lineage: Bacteria > Pseudomonadati > Pseudomonadota > Alphaproteobacteria > Hyphomicrobiales > Nitrobacteraceae > Bradyrhizobium > Bradyrhizobium sp. CCGB20. Next base: position 4,242,770 of record NZ_JANADN010000001.1, read on the forward strand.
CTCTTTCAGCTCGTCGGGTAGGGGTAACTTCGGCGGTTTCGTCTCGACCTTCAGTCCGGCCTTCGCCGCCGCCATGGCCTCGCGCAAATAGGCCTTGATGGTAGACGTCTTCGCCGCGATCTCCTCGACGCCGGTGAACTTCATCACCCGGCCGGCCTGAACCTGTCCGAGCTGCACCAGCAGCTTCTTCGGGTCCTTCAGCAGCGCACCCTGGAAGAAGCCCAATGCGCAATATTCCTTGAAGTCCTGAATGATGACGACGTTTTTCCCATCCAGGGTGTAGCAGGGCTTTCCCCACTTGCGCTCCTCTTTCAAGTCAACCCCGGACAGGATCGCCTGCAGCTCGGCAATCTCGGCCTGCCACCGCTCTCGATACGCCATCTCCAAGCTGCACCTCCGTTGTTGCACCACGCCGTCCAATGATACGACGATCCATCACCTCTGGAGCAAGTGTTCATGTCAGTTCCCGCCGCCGCCAGCCAGCAGCCCGCACCCCCCACCGAATCCGACCCCGAAACCCTCGGCTGGATGCAGGGCTTCCCTCCGTCCCCCGACCGCACCATCACCTTCCAGAACGGCTCGTTCCGCAGCTTTCCCGAGCTGCGCTGGACCTGGAGCAACATCCGCCAGCTGGTGCCGACGGTGAACGTCTGGCGCGGGGCGGGACCCGCGTCGCCGCTTCCGCGCGCGGACCATGACATCGGCGCTGTCGCCTCCACCACGATGGACGGCCGGCCCATGACGTTCGCGAAGATGCTGGAAGAAACCTACACCGACGGCATCGCCGTGCTGCATCGGGGCAAGCTGATCTATGAGCGCTATTTTGGTGCGCTGAAGCCGCACAAGCCGCATATCGCGATGTCGGTGACGAAGTCGTTCACCGGCACGCTCGCCGGCATTCTGATCGCCGAAGGCAAGATCGATCCGCAGGCGCCTGTCACCGACTATGTGCCGGAGCTGAAGGCGAGTGCGTTTGGCGATGCGCGCGTGCACGAGGCCATGGATATGACCACCGGCCTTGTCTACACCGAAGTCTACACCGACAAGAATTCGGACGTGTGGGGGCTGCGGCGGGCGAACGGCATGGCGCCGATCCCACAGGACTATGAGGGTGCGACCAACATCTTCGATTTCCTCATCGGGCAGAAGAAGCAGGGCGAGCACGGCAAGGCCTTTGCCTATAAGACCGTCAATTCCGACGTGCTGGCCTGGACCATCAGGCGCGCCAGCGGCATGACGTTGTCCGATCTTCTCTCGGAGCGGATCTGGGCGCCCATGGGCGCGGAGGAGGACGCGCATTATCACGTCGATCGCATCGGCACCGAGAGCGGCGGTGGCGGCCTCTCCACCGCGCTGCGCGATCTCGCCCGCTTCGGCGAGATGATCCGCAATCGCGGTCGCTTCAACGGTCGCCAGATCGTGCCGTCGTCCGTGGTCGAGGACATCGCGCGCGGCGGCGACCCCGAAAAGTTCAAGCCGGCCGGCTACACCACGCTGCCGGGCGCGTCCTACCGCAATCAATGGTGGATCACGCATAACGCCCATGGCGCCTATATGGCGCGCGGCGTCCATGGCCAGGGCATCTACATCGATCCCAAAGCCGAGATGGTGATCGCGCGCTACGCCTCGCATCCAGTCGCGGGCAACGCCGCCAACGACCCCGTGACGCTGCCGGCGTACATGGCGCTGGCGAAGGAGCTGATGGCGGGCGGGTAGGTCGCGATGATCGCGTAGGCGTAATCCGCCATCTCTCGCCAAGTTGCGCTCAAGGTGGCGGATTGGGCTTCGCCAATCCGCTTCTGAATATAAGGATTGACTTATATTAGTCTTGGCCGATATTCATCTTGCGCTCAACGATAAAAAGGAGAAACGCAATGGAGATCGACGTCGCCAGGGTCCTGGGGCTTGTGACACGGTCGGTGAAGAACCTTGAGAAAGACGGGAAGGCGGCCAGCGCGGTGACGCTGACACGGCTTTACGAGACGAGCGTCGACGATCTCTGGGACGCCGTGACGAGCAAGGAACGCATTCCGCGCTGGTTCTTGCCGGTGGAGGGAGACCTTCAGCTTGGCGGCAAGTACCAGCTCAAGGGGAACGCGGGCGGCACCATCACGGCGTGCACGCCTCCGACCCATTTTGCAGCAACGTGGGAATTCGGCGGTGCGGTGACGTGGATCGACGTCAGGCTGGCGTCTGAACGGGGCCAGGCGCGTTTGACGCTGGAGCACACCGCGATCATCGAGGATCATTGGGATCAGTTCGGTCCGGGTGCGGTGGGTATCGGCTGGGACCTCGCCATTGCGGGACTTGAGCGATATCTTGCCACCGGGGCATCGGTCGACCATGAGACGGCCGAGGCGTGGATGGGCTCTCCCGCGGGCAAGGAATTCATGACGACAAGCGGCGAATATTGGCGCGCAGCGCATGTCGCAAGCGGGGTCGATCCCGACACGGCGAAGCAGCGCTCGGATCGCACCATCGCGTTCTATCGCGGCGAGATGCCGCCCGACGTCGCTCATCCAGGCACAGGAAGCTGATGCACGTCTTCGAAGTCCTCGCCGATCCCGTGCGCCGTCGTATCCTCGAGCTGCTGGCGCCTGGCGAAATGGCGTCCGGCGAGGTCGTCGAGGTGATCGGGGCCGAGTTCGGGATCACGCAGGCCGCCGTGTCGCAGCACCTCAAGGTGCTGCGCGAGAGCGGCTTTGCGACGGTTCGGGCGGAGGCGCAGAGACGGCTCTATTCGATGGATGCTGCCGGGCTTCGGGCCGTGGACGCGTGGATCGGCCGGTTCCGGAATTTCTGGGAGCCGAAGCTCGACGCGCTGGCGACCGAAATCGCGCGCGGCAAACGTGAGCGCCGTAATGCCCCAATCACCAAACGGGGCGGGAAGAGGGCGTGAGCTCGTAAGGGGATTGGCCGAAGGTGTAATCCGCCACCCTCATCGCGCCGTGCTGATGGCCGGCGGATTACGCTTCGTTAATCCGCCCTACGGTCTGTGGCGTTCGACGCGAGGGCCCCACGCATACGCCTCGTCCGGATCGTCAAACGCGCGGATGACTGGCTCCTCAAAACCAAGCGCTTCATAGCAATAGTCGCCGCCAACGAAGGAGAATTGTCGTGGCTTCCGGCCGATCGGATCGGTCGCGGCGTAGGCCGTCAGCAACGCCGAGGTCTCGGCTTCCTTGATATAGACGCCGCCGTCGTAGCGCCCCGACGCGGTGCCGTGGTTAGCGACCGAATAGATCATCTCCTCGTAGCCAGCATAGATTTCGCAAGGCATTTCGATTCCGTAAGCGCGGCCGTGAGTTGGTGGTACCACGATGAGGTGAAGCACGCCGTGCCAAAGGCCTCGATCGAGAACGAAAGGCGGGCGTTCGATGCCGTCGATCATCGACGGATATGGTCGCCAGAGGAGTGTGAAATCAGGAAACACGCTGACTCTCCCTATCGATTGTCACGTCCGCACCATCTTCTCGAACTTCTTCACCAGCCGCTCGCGCTTCAACCGCGACAGCCGCTGGATCCAGAACATGCCGTCGAGCTGGTCGATCTCGTGCTGGTGGCAGACCGCGCGCAGGCCGTCGGACTCCTCGCTCTGCATGTTGCCGTCGAGATCCTGATAGCCGATCCGCACGCGGGCGTGGCGCTGGACCTCGTCGTTGACGCCGGGCATCGAGACGCTGCCTTCCTTGTGCAGGATCATCTCGGGCGAGGCCCATTCGATCTCCGGGTTGACATAGGTCTGCGGGCCCGCCTTGGCGTCGAGCTCGAGCACGACGAGCCGCAGGGGCACGCCGATATGCGGCGCTGTGATCCCGATGCCGGGCGCGGCGCGCATGGTCTCGAGCAGGTCGGCTGCGAGCTCGCGCAAGCCGTCGTCGAAGGCCGTGACAGGACGGGCAGGCATTGCGAGGCGGCGGTCGGGATAACGAACGATCGGGCGAATGGTCATGCAGGGCTCCTACCACTCACGGATGGTTGAAGCACCCCATTCTTGACTGCCTACCAACTGGAAGGTAGCTAATGGGCCATGACCAACGTCTCCTCGACCGCCGACGACATCCTGGCTTGCGCGCGCAGCCTGATCATCGCGGGCGGCTATAACGGCTTCAGCTACGCCGACGTCGCCGATGTCGTCGGCATCCGCAAGCCGAGCGTCCACCATCATTTCGCGAGCAAGGTCGATCTGGTTCGCACGCTCGTGTCGCGCTATCGCGCGGAAGCCGAGGCGGGACTGGCGGCACTTGAGCGCAACGTCCCTGATCCGCGCGACCAGCTCAAAAGCTACGTCGCCTACTGGGAGGCGTGCATCGCGGATGCGACGGCTCCTTTCTGCGTCGGTGCAATGCTGGCCAGCGAGCTTCCGATCCTGCCGGAGGAGGTGGCACTCGAAGTCCGCGCGCACTTCCGTTCGCTCGCGTCCTGGCTGACGTCGGTGATGGAGCGCGGCAAGCGGAAGGGACGGCTTCACCTCTCCAGCTCAGCCAAGGTCGAAGCTGAGGGATTCATGGCCACCATTCACGGCGCAATGCTGTCGGCGCGCGCCTATGGCGATCCGAAGATTTTCGGCGTGATTACCGCTCCGCTGCTGGAGCGGCTGTCGACCAGGCACTGAAACATTTCGGCGAGACGACGACACGCCCGCGGGCAGGCTGCGGGTGAGGGTGATCTGTTGCCTGTAGAAACTACCAACTAGTAGGTAAAGGAGAGCGAAGTGGCGCATTATCAACTGGATCTCGTTCGGGCCGATCGCGAGCGATGGCTGAAGCAATACTATTTCCTGCGAGCTGCGTTCTCGATCGCCTGGGTCGTTGCTGCGTTCGCCGTCGGACCGTCGTCTCCGGCGATCGCCGGCGTCTTGCTCGCGCTCTATCCGGCATGGGACGCCGCGGCCAACTTCGTGGATGGTTTGCGCAGCGGCGGGCTCAATCAAAACCGTACGCAGGTGCTGAACGTCGTGGTCAGCCTTGCGACGACGATCGCCGTCCTCATTGCGTTGCAGATGAGCATGAATTGGGTGCTCGGTGTCTTCGGGGCCTGGGCGATCCTGTCAGGGTTGCTTCAGCTGGGAACGGCGACCCGGCGCTGGAAAAGTTACGGCGCGCAATGGGCCATGGTGCTCAGCGGTGGCCAATCAGCGCTCGCCGGCGGCTTCTTCATCTTTCAGGCGACGACGCCGATGTCTCCAACGATCGCGACTGTCACGGGCTATGCCGCGGTTGGCGCGGTCTACTTCCTGGTTTCTGCGGTCTGGCTCACCGTCAGCGCATGGCGTCAGCGCGCCAAGCAAGCTCAGCTGGGATGATGCGATAGCGATGGCGGGATCATGACATGATGCCGGTGTTTTGCCCGACGAGTCAAATCGCGGTCTTGCAGTTGATGCGCATCGTAAGTCATTGATCCCGCAGGGGCCGTCTACTGTGCATGGGGTTGTTTTCGACATTTTTGTTTGACGGGCGCGTCGGACTGGCGAACTAGTCCGGATAGGGCGTGCCGTCCTTGTGCACGAAGCGGCCATCGGAATTGATGGCGCGAAAATTAAAGTACAGATGTCTTGTCGGCCTGCGCGGTTCCCATTCGTCTTCCACCCAGACGGACCTGACGGAAGACCAAAATGAACGCTTCCTCCTATCGCTGGGTGATCGTGGCTGCGGGCGGCTTGCTCGGCTGCGTCGCGATCGGCGGCATGTTTTCGCTCCCGGTGTTTTTGCAGCCGATCGCAAAGGACACCGGATGGTCGGTGACAGGCATCTCCAGCGCGATGACGATCGGATTTCTGGCAATGGCTTTCACCAGCATGGCCTGGGGCACGCTGACGGATAAGTTCGGGCCGCTGCCGGTGGTGCTGACGGGATCGGCGGTACTGTCACTCAGCCTGTTCGCCGCGAGCCACGCGACCTCGCTGCTGGCGTTCCAGTTCGTGTTCGGCCTTCTGGTCGGCGCCTCCTGCGCGGCGATCTTCGCGCCGATGATGGCGACCGTCACCGGCTGGTTCGACACCCATCGCAGCCTTGCCGTGTCGCTGGTGTCGGCCGGCATGGGCATGGCGCCGATGACGATGGCGCCGCTCGCGGCCTGGCTCGTCTCCGGCCACGACTGGCGGACCTCGATGCAGATCGTGGCGCTCGTGGTCGGCGCCATCATGATCCCGGTCTCGTTCCTGGTGCGCCGCCCGCCCGCGCTCGCGCATGCCGCGGCCGCGCCAATGGGCGAGGGCGGGTCGCAAGGGGAGATGTCGCTGGGCGAAGCGCTGCGCTCGCCGCAATTCATGATCCTGCTCGCCACCAACTTCTTCTGCTGCGCCACCCATTCCGGCCCGATCATCCACACCGTCAGCTATGCCGTGAGCTGCGGCATCCCGCTGATCGCGGCGGTGACGATCTACAGCATCGAGGGTTTTGCTGGGATGGGCGGCCGCATCGCCTTCGGGCTGCTCGGCGATCGCTTCGGCGCCAAGCGCGTGCTGGTGACGGGCCTGTTGCTGCAGGCGTTCGGCGCGCTCGCCTATGTCTTCGCGCAGCAGCTCGCGACGTTCTACGCGGTCGGCGCCGTGTTCGGCTTCATCTATGCCGGCACCATGCCGCTCTATGCCGTGCTGGTGCGCGAAAACTTTCCGCTGCGCATGATGGGCACGGTGATCGGCGGCACGGCGATGGCCGGCAGCCTCGGCATGGCGACCGGCCCGCTCGCCGGCGGCCTGATCTACGACGCGTTCTCCAGCTACGCCTGGCTCTACATCGCCTCCTGGGCGATGGGCCTGGGTGCCTTCCTGATGGCGATGAATTTCAGGCCGTTTGCCAAACCACAAGGGGAGACGGCGGCGGCGACGGCGTGATCTTGTAGCCCGGATGAGCGAAGCGACACCCGGGACAGTGCTCGTGGCATCCCGGATGTCGCTGCGCTCATCCGGGCTACGGCACTTTCAGCTGCGCCTCGATCGCGGCCTTGTCGACCACCGACCACACCTGCCAAATCCTATCCTCGCGAAACTCGTAGAACACGTTCTCGCAGAAGGACACGCGCTTGCCGTTGACGGCAAGTCCCAGAAATGTCCCGACCGGCGAACAGTCGAACTTCAGCCGGGCAGCAATGCTTGGCGGATCGGAGATCAGCAGCTCGATGTCGAAATGCAGGTCCGGAAGCTCGCGAAAATCCCGCTCCAGCATCGCGCGATAGCCTGACAGCCCGAGTGGCCGCGCATTGTGGGCGACGTCGTCATGCACGAACTGCCCGAGCGCCGGCCAATCCTGCCGGTTCAGGCAGGCGATGTAATCGCGGTAGATGCCGGCGAGGTGGTCTTTGGTCATATCGAAGTTCCCAAGGCTTCGATGATAACGCGGAGGAGAGGAGGTGTGGCTCAGCTCACAGCCGTTTTTCGAAGAATAGATCCGGGTAGGGATCGTCGTTGAAGCGCGGGATCTCGGTCCAGCCCGTGGTGCGGTAGAGCTGGCCCGCTTCGGGGAGGGCACTGTTGGTGTCGAGCCGCAGCAGCGCGATGCCGAGCTCGCGTGCGGCGTCCTCGGCCGCGTCCATCAGGCGCCGGCCGAGCCGCAATCCGCGCGCGGCGGGGGCAACCCAGAGACGCTTGATCTCGGCATAGCCGCGATCCGTTCCCTTCAGTCCGACGCAGCCGATCGGGAGCGTGTCGGACATCGCGACGATGAAGGTGCCGCGCGGCCGGCGCATGTCTTTGGCATCGGGATCGCGCGACAGCGACACGTCAAAACCCTGTTTGAAGCGGCGGCCGAGCTCGGCATAGTACGCGCCGAGACAATGGCGGGCCTCCTCGCTCCGCGGATCCATCTCGTCCAGCGTGACGCGCTCGCGCGTCAGCGCCGAGGCGATCAGGTCCATCGCCGCCAGCAGCGCCTCGCGCTGCGAATGTTGCGACAGGAGGCCTTCGGCCTGCGTATTCGAGAGCGCCTCGTAGGCTGCGAACTCGCGCCGGCCCGCCCGCGTCAACGTCGCCACACGGCGGCGCGCATCGTTCTCGTGCGTCGTGGTCTCGACCAGGCCTTCGTCCTCGAGGCTGCGGAGCAACCGGCTCATCAGTCCGGAATCGAGGCCGAGATAGTCGCGGATCTCGGCGACATCCGAGCGCCCATGCCCGATCGCATTGAGCACGCGCGCCGCACCCAGCGGCCGCCCGCGTCCCAGGAACGAATTGTCGAGCGCGCCGACGGCGGAGGTCACGGCACGGTTGAAGCGGCGGACGCGGGAGACGGGGTCGAGCATATATCTGACGTTAGTCAGACATCGTGCGGGTGTCAATCGGAACGGCTGGTCTCACTTCACCGGCGTCAGCAGCGGCCTGTTCTTCTCGACGATATAGGTCGCAAGCTCGCTCGCGGTGTCCTGGCCGACGTTCTTCGCCGCATGCACCGTTCCGGCGGGGATGAACAGCACGTCGCCCGCCTTCAGCGTCACCGGCGGCTTGCCGTCGACGTCGTATGCGATGGCGCCCGCCAGCACGTAGATGATCTCTTCGCCGGGATGGGTGTGGCGGCCGAACGCCACGCCGGGGGCGAGGTCGACGCGCACCTGCACGGCCTCGCGCCCGGGCGCGCTGAGATCGTGGCGCTGAAGGTCGGTGCGCGTGACACCGGCCGGCTGCGCCGCCGCCGGCAGCGTGAGAAGGTTGGTGGCGAGCACGGCTGCGCTGACGAGAAGGCGCACGGCGTGCAACGAACGGTGGCTCATGGTCGACTCCTTGTGAGCTCTCGATTGTCGGCACCGCGCGGGCCCGGCCGATGTCCGGCCGGTCCGCGTCGGGTGGGAAGGGTCAGGCGAGGGTCGTGGTCACCTCGATGTTGCCGTGCACCGCCTTGGAATAGGGGCAGATGCCGTGGGCGGCCTCGATCAGTTCTTGCGCCACGGCGCGGTCGACACCGGGCACGCTGACGTCGAGCCGGGCGCGGAGGAAGAAGGCGCCATCGGCGTTGTTCAGGTCGATCGCGGTGTCGACCGAGGGCTCGCTCGGCAGCTTGACCTTGCGCTGGGCCGCAGCGAGTCCGAGCGCGCCGAGATAGCAGGCCGACCATGCGGCGGCGAACAGGTTTTCGGCGGCCGGATGCGGCTGGGCCAGCTTGATGGCGAGAGAGCCGTCGCTGGAGCGCGCGGCGCCGGAGGTGACGTGGGTCTTGCCCGTGAAGAGAAGCTTTGCAGCGGATGACATGACGATATCCTTTCGAAATTCACTTGTATCGCATCCGATCTAATCGGATGCGATGTGAAATAGACTCGTCTCAGTCGGCGGTCAAGCTCTTCCGATTTAATCGGATACGAGTTATATCGGTCGGCGGATCACGAATTGCGGAGGTTCCGATGGCCCGTAATGCCAAAGCTGCCGGCAAAGGCCGAAAACTGTCGAATTTCCTGTGCTTTGCCGTCTATTCGGCCAATCTGGCCTTCGGCCGCGCCTACAAGCCGCTCCTCGACAAGGTCGGCCTGACCTACACCCAGTACATCGCCTTGGTCGCGCTGTCGGACGAGGACGAGCTGACCGTCAGCGCGCTGGGCGAGAAGCTGTTCCTGGAATCCAACACGCTGACGCCGATCCTGAAGAAGCTCGAGCAGATGGGGTACCTCAAGCGCCACCGCGATCCAGCCGACGAGCGGCAGGTGCGGGTGAGCCTGACGCCGGCGGGGCGAAAACTGATCGAGCAGGACCTCGGCCAATCCGTGATCGAGGCGACCGGCCTCGGCGACGATTTTCCGGTGGTGCAGACAACGGTGAGCCGACTGCGCGACAATCTTCTGCGCAACACCAGGGCCAGAGAGAAATCTTAAAGCGCGGCGCACCGGCGCTTGCGCTCACTCCAGTCCCAACACCTTGCGCGACTTGCGCGTGAGCTTCGTAACGATCAGCGCGTGCGCCTGAACCAGATAGGCCGTGAGCTCGGCATCGGACAGCGCGCTGTTGCTGACGAGCTGCACCCATTTGGCGCGCGCGAGATAAGGCGCTGGCCGCGCGATCCCTTGCTCGATCAGCATTCCATAAGCCATGTCCGAGGCCTTGAACATGTAGCCGCCGGAGCCCGCGGCAAAGCCGCCGCCGAGTGCGAACATCTTGCCGCCGACCTTGAACACGGAGGTGCCTTCCCACTGCACGACCTTGGTGGCGGCAGGCAGGCGCAGGCAGCGTGCTTCGAATGTCTTGGGTGTCATGCGATCGCGACCGAGACGCGGGACGAGCCTTTATGGCAGCATGCGGGTTCCAACCAGGGATGAATGGCCATGTCGCGCGTTTCGATCAAGACCAGGGACGATTTGCCGGAGGCGCTGAGACCGCTGTGGGACAAGATGACAACCTACGGTGCGTTCGAGAACCAGGCCGGCGTCATGGCGCATCGGCTGCCGATCTTCAAGCACATGTGGTCGCTGCTGGTCGACCTCGCCAGCGAAGGCATGGTGTCGAAGCGCCATCTCGAGCTCGCGCTGGTCACGGTCTCGCTGCTCAACAAATGCGATTATTGCGTCTCGCACCACGCGCCGAAGCTCGCGGTGCAGGGCGTGTCGGAGCAGGGCGCCGCGCGCCTCGTCGACTACAAGGATCATCCCGAGCTCGATGAGCTGGACAAGCTCGTCGTCGAATACTCCATCGCCGTCACCAACAACTGGAACAAGACCCGCGACGAGATCTTCGCCCGCCTGCGTGCACACTTTTCGGAGGCGCAGATCGTCGAGCTGACCTGGCGCATCGCGCTGTGCGGGGCCTTCAACCGCTTCAACGACATTCTTCAGCTCGAAGTCGAGCAGGGCGTCCCCCACAGCGAAGCCGCCGAGTAGCGCCGCGCCGGCGGTGCCGGTCTTTCGCCCTGCGCCGGCGCCAGAGTGCCCGATCACAGGTTTGTGGGTTGCAGTCGGTCTATCGCAAGCTATATCGTAAGATATATTTTACAGAAGGACGTACGATATGCACCACGGACGCGACCACAGGGACTTCCATTTTGGGCATTTCGCCCATTTCGCCATGGGCCGGCACGGAGGACGGCACCGCTTCGGCCGCGGCGGACATGGCTTCTTCGGCGGCGGCCCGGGCGGGGACTTTCCCGGCGCCAGGCGGCTGTCCTCGCAGGATCTCCAGCTGGTCATTCTGGCGTTGCTGACCGAAAAGCCGGCCCATGGCTACGAGCTGATCAAGATCATCGAGGAGCGGTCCGACGGCTTCTACACGCCGAGCCCGGGCGTGATCTATCCGGCGCTGACCTATCTCGAAGAGGTCGGCCACAGCAGCGTCGCGCAGGATGGCGGCCGCAAGCTCTACAGCATCACGCCGCAGGGCACGGCACATCTCGCCGAGAACCGCGCAACCGCTGACGCGATCCTGCAAGCGCTGTCGCGGATCGGTCGCCGCATGGACGAGGTGCGCGAGGCCTTTGCCGGTGTCGGCGATCTCGATGCGGGTGCATCCGACGAGTTGCACCGCGCCCGCCACAATCTCAAGCGCGCGCTGCGCTCCCGGCACGGCAGCGACGCCGCCGAGGCCCGCCGCATCGCTGCGATCCTGGATCGTGCCGCCGCCGAAATCCTCGGCAAGTAACGGGCCGGCAAGTCACCGATCGGCAAGTAACTGACCTGGAAGTGAGACAACGCATGAATGATCGGCCCCACAGCCCGATTCAGGATCCCCGCATCAACGCCGTCCTCGCGCGCCTGCAAGGCGCGCGGCAGCGGCCGGCCGGCGGCGGCCCGCGCGGCGCCTTCAACAGCCGTGATCCCCACGCCTATGCAGAGCAGGGCTTTTCGATTCATCCGGAGCAGGGCGAATTGATCTACCTGCTGTGCCGTGGCCTGCGCGCCACGCGTGTGGCCGAGTTCGCCACCTCGATCGGAATGTCCACGCTGTATTTTGCGGCCGCCATCCGCGACAATGGCGGCGGCACCGTGATCGGCTCGGAGATCGTGCCGGCCAAGGTCGAAACCGCCAGGCGCAATCTCACGGAGGCGGGCCTTGCCGACTATGCCGAGATCCGCGAGGGCGATGCGCGGCAGACGCTGCGCGATCTCGGCGGCCCCGTCGATTTTGTTCTGATCGACGGCTGGCCGGGCGAGGCGGGCCCGTCGCTGGCACGCGAGGTGATCGAGATCGTCGCGCCGCAGCTGCTGGTCGGCGGCTACGTCATGAACGACAACGCCGAGCCCGACTATCTCGCCTTCATCCGCGATCCCCAAAACGGCTTCGTGTCGATGACGCTGCCGCTCAAGGGCGGCACGGAGCTCAGTCTGAAGGTGAAGTGACGGGCGCGCCGGCATCGCTGGCACGATACGCGTCGGGAACGACGAACACCTCGTCGGCGCGGCCATAGCCGCCGTCGCCGACTTCCTCGATCAGCACCATCGTGTGCGGCCGCGCCGCCTCGCCGAAATAGTCGACGAACAGCGCGGTGAGGCGGTGCACGATCTCGGCCTTTTGTGCGCGCGACAGCGCGGCCTGCGGGATCTTGATGTTGGCGAAAGGCATGATTGATATCTCCGTGTGAGCTGTCAGATCACGCCGCCATTGGCGCGGATGACCTGGCCATTGACCCAGCCGCTGTCGTGTCCCGCAAGGAAGGCGACGACGCCGGCGATGTCGTCGGGCTGGCCGAGGCGGCCGAACGGGTTCATGGCGGCGGTCGCGCGCACCTGCTGCTCCTCTTGCCCTCGAGGAACAGCCGGGTTTCGACCGGCCCGGGCGCGACCGCGTTGACGGTGATGCGGCGGCCGCCAAGCTCCTTGGCGAGGATGTGCGTCATGGCCTCGACCGCGGCCTTGGTCGCGGCGTAGACGCCGTAGCCGGGCTGATAAAGACCGATGACGCTGGACGAGAAGCTGACGATGCGGCCACCGTCGCGCAGCCGCCGCGCAGCTTCGCGCATGGACCGGAACACGCTGTCGAGGTTGATCGACGTCTGTCGCGCGAACGCTTCGTCGGTCACCTCAGCGAGCGGCCCGAGCTCCATCACGCCGGCATTGTTGACGAGGATGTCGACGCCGCCGAAGCTGCGCTCGGCCGCATCGAACAGCCGCGCCGGCGTTGCCGGATCGGCCAGATCAGCCTGGACCGCGAGGGCGCGTCCGCCGGCGGCTCCGATCTCGGCAACGAGGGCCTCGGCAGCCGCTTGGCCGCTCGCATAGTTGATCGCAACCGCGATTCCGTCTTGCGCCAGCCGGCGGGCGATCGCTGCGCCGATGCCGCGGGAGCCGCCGGTGACGATGGCGGCGCGCTGATGTTGGTTGGTCATGGCTGATATCCTCGATGTCTATGCCGGGAGAATAGCCGGTCGCTATGGCCGGATAATCGCGTAGGACTTGCCATCACTTGTCGGCTGTGGTGAACAATCGATCATGGATCGCTTTGACGCCATGCGCCTGTTCGTCCGCCTCGTCGAGCGGCAGAGCTTTACGGCTGCGGCGGCTGATCTCGGCATTCCGCGCTCGACCGCGAGCGAGGTGTTGCGCGGCCTCGAGGCGCGTCTGGGCGCGCGGCTGCTCGAGCGGACGACGCGGCACGTCACGCCGACGCTCGACGGCGAGGACTACTATCGCCGCTGCGTTGCCATTTTGGCGGAGGTCGAGGAAGCGGAAGCTGCCATGCGCGATGCGCAACCGCGCGGCCTGCTCCGCATCGATGCGCATCCCTTGCTGACCCGCACCTTCATCCTGCCGCACCTGCCGGATTTCCTGGCGCGTCATCCGCAACTCGAATTGCAGATCGGGCAGGGGGACCGGCTGGTTGATCTCGTGCGTGAGGGCATCGATTGCGTGATCCGGTCGGGCGAGCCCGAAGACAGCGGCATGATCCTGCGCCGCCTCGGCACGATCGCGGAGATCACGGTGGCGAGCCCGGCCTATCTCGCCGGCCATGGCATACCCGCGACGCCTGATACGCTCGACGGGCATCAGATGGTCGCATTCGTCTCCTCGCGTACCGGCGATGTGCTGCCGCTGGAATTTTCCGTCGCCGGCGCGCTTCGCCACATCGTGTTGCCGAGCCGGGTTCGCGTCAACAATTCCGACACCATGGCCGATCTCGCACGGCTCGGCTTCGGCCTCGTGCAGGCGCCACGCTATCGCTTCGCGGACGATCTCGCCAGCGGCGCGCTGGTCGAGGTGCTCGCGGATTATCCGCCATCGCCGACGCCGCTCTCCGCGCTCTATCCGCAAAACCGCCAGCTCGCGCTGCGCCTGCGCGTCTTCCTCGACTGGATATCCGGCATCTTTGCCGCGGCGAAGCTGTGAGGGACGCGCGCTATTGCCACTCACTCCGTCATTGCGAGCGCAGCGAAGCAATCCAAACAGTTACCGCGGAAAGACTCTGGATTGCTTCGCTGCGCTCGCAATGACGATGTTGAAACGACCGTGCGCTTCTTTGTGAGTTGTGCCAGCGCGGCAGACCGTTACGATGCGCCCGCTTTCGTGGAACACGACAGTACCCATAGCCATCAGGAGGCGACATGAGCGGGCAGGAACGCAAAGTCAAAGGATCGGACCTGTTTGTCGCGGCGCTGGAGAACGAAGGCGTCGATCGCATCTTCGGTGTTCCCGGCGAGGAAAATCTCGACCTTGTCGAATCCTTGCGTACCTCCAAAATCGAACTGGTCCTGACCCGTCACGAGCAGGCTGCCGCCTTCATGGCCGCCACGCACGGGCGGCTGACCGGAAAACCGGGCGTGTGTCTGTCGACGCTCGGTCCCGGCGCGCTCAACCTGTCCACCGGTGCGGCCTATGCCCATCTCGGCGCGATGCCGATGATTTTGATCACCGGCCAGAAGCCGATCATGAGCAGCCGGCAGGCGCGCTTCCAAATCGTGGACGTGGTTCCGACTATGAAGCCGCTGACGAAGCTCTCGCGGCAGATCGTCAGCGCCTCCAGCATTCCGACCGTGGTCCGCGATGCCTTTCGCGTGGCGATGGAGGAACGGCCGGGGCCGGTGCATCTCGAGCTGCCCGAGGACATCGCGGGCGATGAAGTGCCCGCCGCTCCCGTGATCCCGGTCCACCCGATTGAAATTCCGGTGGCCCATCGCGCCGCGCTCGACCGCGCTGCCGAGATGATCCTGGCCGCAAGGCGTCCATTGGTGATGATGGGAGCTGCGACCAGCCGGCCGAGCTCGACTCACGGCATCGCCAGCTTCGTGCGGCGAACCGGCATTCCGTTTTTCACGACGCAGATGGGGAAGGGCACGGTGCCCGGCGGCACCAATCTCTACATGGGCACGGCGGCGCTATCCGAGCGCGATTACGTCCACGACGCGATCGACGCAGCCGATTTGATCGTCGCGATCGGCCATGATCCGGTCGAGAAGCCGCCCTTCATCATGGGACCGTCGGGGCCCAAGGTCATTCACGTCAGCTACACGCCGGCGAGCGTCGAGCTGGTCTATTTCCCGGATGCCGAGGTCGTCGGCGACGTCGGCCCGAGCCTGGAGCTCCTCGCCGACCGGCTCGAAGGCAAGCTGCCGCAGGCGGCGGCGCTGTTGCCGTTGCGCGAGGAGATCCTCAGGCACATCGCCGACCGCGCCACCGAGGCGCGCTGGCCGCCGACGCCGCAGCGAATCGTGCACGACATCCGCCAGGTGATTCCGGAGAACGGCATCGTCGCGCTCGACAACGGCATGTACAAGATCTGGTTCGCGCGCAACTACCGCACCCGCGTCGCCAACACGCTCTTGCTCGATAACGCGCTGGCGACCATGGGCGCAGGCCTGCCGTCGGCGATGATGGCCGCAATGCTCTATCCCGAGCGCCGCGTGCTCGCGGTCGCCGGCGACGGCGGTTTCATGATGAACAGCCAGGAGATGGAGACCGCCGTCCGCCTCAAGCTCAACCTGGTCGTGCTGGTGCTCGAGGACAACGCCTACGGCATGATCCGCTGGAAGCAGGCTGTCGATCACTTTGCCGATTACGGCATGACCTTTGGCAATCCCGATTTTGTCCTGTACGCGAAGGCTTATGGCGCCAAGGGGCATCGCATCGAGAAGATCGACAGCTTCGGCCCGACTTTGGATGCCGCGTTCAAAGAGGGCGGCGTGCATCTGGTCGTGATCCCGATCGACTATTCGGAGAATGTGCGCGTGCTGGTCGACGAGCTGCGGGCGCACGAGAAGGCGAAGGCATGAGTTTGTTCGAGCCTCTCGCCACACCCGTCATTGCGAGGAGCGTAGCGACGAAGCAATCCAGACCGTCTCCGCGGAAAGATTCTGGATTGCTTCGCTGCGCTCGCAATGACGGAGTATGCCGATCGGTCCAAATGCGATAACAATTTGCGTCAACATCATCCAACCAATTACGGGAATAAAACATGGCTCGCGTTCGCTGTATCACCGAGATGGGCATGGGCGTCGACGTCCACGGCAGGGACGCCACCAAGGCGGCGAAGCGCGCGGTGTCGGATGCCATCCGGCATTCGAGTCTCGGTTTCTTCCGGATGATCGACAAGACCGCGAACGACATGTTCGTCGATGTCACGATCGCCGTGCCGAACCCTGAGGCGGTGGACAAGGAAGCCGTTGCCAAGGAGCTGCCTTACGGCACCGTGACCGTCACCGCGGTCAAGGGCGGGCTGGAGATCCCCTCGGCCACGGAAGTCGCCAACGACCCCATCCTCATCGCCAACGCTGCCGTCATCGTCAGCTTCGAGAAGGATTAGGTCCGGTGTCCGACAGCGATGTGGCGCTGCTGGATCGCCCGATCTGGAGCGCGCTGACGACCAGCCACCGGCACCTGGCGGAGGGCGGCCCGCAGGCACTGCGCTATCCCGTGGACATGACGCCGTTCGCGGACATGGTCGACATGTCGCCGGCGAGCTTTGCAGCGCTCGGCGATCTCATGTCGGGCTCGCAGGTCGCCGCACTGTTCACGCCGGAGCCGGTCGATGTCCCCGCCGGCTTCAAGGTCGTGTTGGCCGAGACCGGGGAGCAGATGATCGGCTCGCCCGCCGACAGTCCGCTGCGCGACGCCGAGATCGTCACGCTGGGGGCGGCCGACGTGCCCGCGATGATGGCGCTGACGGAGCTGACCAAGCCCGGGCCTTTCGCCGCGCGGACGCATCAGCTCGGCACGTTCCTGGGCATCCGCGCCGGCGGCGAACTGGTCGCGATGACGGGCGAGCGGATGAAACCGGGAAAATTCGTCGAGATGACTGCCGTTTGCGTGCATCCCGACTATCGTGGGCGCGGCTACGCGCAGGCGCTGCTGGCGGCGGTCGCGCGCCGGATCGAGGCGCGCGGCGAAATTCCGTTCCTGCACGTATTTTCCCACAATGCCTCGGCGATCGCGCTGTACGAACGGCAGGGCATGACGAACCGCCGCCGCCTGTACGTCACGGCGCTGATGAAGGCATGAGGGCCGCGCGGGCGACCTTCAATTCCTGCCAAAGCGCGCTATATCCATCCCAACCATAATTGGGGGAAACACATGGACGCCAGGACGATTGATTTTTCCGCCGCGCGGACGGCGATGCAGCGTTACGTCGATCAGGAAATCGTTCCGGGCGTATCCTGGGCGGTGCTGCGCGGCCGCGACGTGGTCGATCAGCAATGCGTCGGCTTTGCTGATCGCGAGGCCAATACCGCGCTGCGGCCCGACCATATCTTCCGCGCCTATTCCAACACCAAGATCTTCGTCACGTGCTCGATCATGCTGCTGGTCGAGGAAGGCCGCATCGGGCTCGATGACGCCGTCGAGAAATTCCTGCCGCAGCTCGGCAATCGCAAGGTGCTGAAGCAGGGCGCTTCGAGCCTTGCCGATGTCGAGCCGGCGAAGAGCCCGATCACGATACGTCAGCTGCTGACCCACACCTCGGGCCTCAGCTACGGCATCTTCGATCCCGGCACGGTGCTGTTCAAGGGCTATAACGAGGCGGGCGTGCTCAATCCGCTGACGCCGCTGACCGACATGATCGACAAGCTGGCCGGTCTGCCGCTGTCCTATCATCCCGGCACGGGCTGGGAATATTCTGTCGCCACCGACGTGCTCGGCCGCGTCGTCGAGGTCGTCTCGGGCAAGTCGCTCGATGCCTTCTTCAAGGCCCGCATTTTCGATCCGCTCGGCCTGACCGATACCGGCTTCTACGTGCCGGAAGCACAGCAGGGCAGGCTGGTTGCGCTCTACACCGGCGCTGATGTGCTCGATCCGATGAAGCCCGGCCTGACCCGGGCCGACAATCTGCCTTACCCGCAGGCCTATCGGCGACAATTCCCGCGGCTGTCGGGTGGCGGCGGCCTGGTCTCGACCTTGCCCGACATGCTGGCGCTGGTACGCGCGCTGCTACCCGGTTCTGATGCGCTGCTGAAGCCCGACACGCTGCGGCAAATGATGACGAACCAGCTGCCCGCAGGCCAGACCATCCGCTTTGCCAATCTCGGGCCGATCCCCGGCAAAGGCTTTGGCCTCGGCGGCGCCGTCACTTTCGCGCCGACGCCGTTCGATCCCCCGAATTCGACCGGCGAATTCCAGTGGGGCGGCCTTGCCGGCACCCATTGGTGGATTTGTCCGCAAGCCAATACCGCGGGCGTCCTGATGGCGCAGCGTCATATGGGCTTCTGGAATCCATTCTTCTTCGAGTTCAAGCGCCTGGCCTATCAGGCCGTGGGAGGCTGACCGCGAAAAAATTGTCGGCGGCCGCGAATCCTTTCGGGTCGTCGCGCCCTCTTGATGGTCGAGGCAGTTTGCCTCGGCTCATCTCGGAGGATGTGATGGCATTTTACAGGAAGAACATCGGCGGCCTGCATCAGGCGGTGCGGGTCGCTGCGGGGATTGCGGTGGCGGTCGCGGCGTTCGTTTATCTCGCCGGCGCCGCGGCGTGGCTGGTGGCCCTTGGCGGCGCGGGCTTCGCGCTGACCGGCCTCGTCGGCTATTGCCCGATGTGCGCGATGGCCGGGATCGGTCGGGGAGGCGTGTCGTGAGCGCGGCTGCGATCTCGCCAAACCTGTTCGAGGCGGCACGGCTCGGCGACCCGCAGGCGATCGCCTCGCTGCTCGAGACGGCGCAGCCGGACATCCGCCGCTATGCGCGCGCGACCTGCCGAAGCTCGGCGGATGCCGAGGACGCGACGCAGGAGGCGCTGTGGATCCTGTTCCGTCATGTCGGCACGATCCGCTCGCTGCTGGCGTTTTCGGCCTGGCTGTTCAGCGTGGTCCGCCGCGAATGTCTGCGGCTCGCCCGCAAGGCCGGCCTTGTCCCATCGATCGATGACGGCGAGGCCGAGGCCTTGCTGCTGTCGCGTCCCGAAGCCGATTTGCGTCTCGATGTGGCGGCTGCGTTCGAGGCGCTGCCGCCGCATTATCGCGATGTCGCGCTGATGCGCGACGTCAGGGAAATGACCATCGACGAAATCGCTGACGCACTCGGTGCGTCCAGGCAGACCGTGAAGGCACGCCTGCACCGCGCCCGCGCCCTGATGCGCGAATACCTGACGAGATGAGACATGACCGATTATCAGAGCCCTGACGATCTGAAGTTGGTTCCCGGTTTCGTGGCGCTCGCGCCGGTCGAGGCCAACGCGTTCCTGGCTTTCAACCACGCGGTCGAACGCAAGGACGGACTGATCCCGCCGAAATATCGCGAGCTGATCTCGCTCGCGGTCGCGCTCACCACGCAATGCGCCTATTGCCTCGACGTGCATACGGCGCAGGCAGCGAAAGCCGGTGCGACGCGCGAGGAAGTCGCCGAAGCCGCGCTTATTGCGGCGGCGGTACGGGCCGGTGGCACGCTTGGCCATGCGTTGCTGGCGCAGCGGCTGTTCGAGCGGCATCGCGGCGAGGGAGAAATGTAGATGGTGCAGGCGGGAGGTATTCACCTCCCGCCCACTGTTTGCGTCAGTCCTTCCACGGATCGAACTCGCCTTCGCCGGCCATGGCGACGGCGAACGGGCGCAGCGTGTGCAGCACCCGCACGGTGCCGGCACGCTGCGCGAGCACATCGGGCAGGCGGCGATAGGCCATCGGGCTCTCGTCGAGGTCGGCACCGATCAAGGTGACGCCACGCTCGTTGAGCCAGCGGTCCATCTCCGCGCGCGAGAAGCGCCGCTTCGCTTCCCGTCGCCCGAACATGCGGCCGGCGCCGTGCACGGTCGAGTAGAGCGAAGCCTTGGCTTCCGGACTGTCAACGCCTTCGAGAATGACGGCGTCGTCGCCCATGGAGCCACCGACGAATCCCTTCTGGCCGGGAAACGCCGGCGTCGCGCCCTTGCGCACCACCCACAGATCACGCCCGTCGTGGGTCTCACGCCAAGCATAGTTGTGGTGGTTGTGCACGCTCTCGGTCACGCTGCCGCCGATGATCTGGCGGACGCGTTCGACGACCCACTCGCGGCCCGCATAGGCATAGCGCCCGGCGAGCTGCATCGCCGCGATGTAGCGGCGGCCGAGCTCGGAGTCCTCGTCGACCACGGCGGGTGGGACGTTCATGCCGTCCTTGCCGCCGGCGGCCTTGAGGTAGCGCGTCGCGGAGGTGTGCCCGAGACCGCGGCTTCCGAAGTGGACGCCGATCCAGACAAAGCCGTCCTCGTCGCGCATGAGGTCGACATAGTGGTTACCCGATCCGACCGTGCCGAGCTGGCTCACGGCCTTTTGTCGGTAGGCCTCCATGTCGCTCTCGCGCCAGGCATCGCCGTCGTCGAACAGCGCGTGCTCGGCCCGTTCGGAATTGGCGCGGCCGACACCGAACGAGATCACCTTGGCGACGTCGCGGATGATTGTGGGCACGATCGCCGCAATGTCGTCGAAGCGCGTGTCGAGCCGCGCGGCCATGTTGCCGCAACCGATATCGAAGCCGACGCCGGAGATGCTGATCTGCTTCTCATAGGCGATGACGCCTCCGACCGGCTGGGCGTAGCCGAGATGGCCGTCGGCGCAGATCACGCCGGACACGACATTTCCGACCGCCATGCAGTTGCGCATCTGCGCGATCGTCGCCTCCTCGTGCGGGCCGAAGATCTTCAGCGGCGCATTCTGGAAGCGGGCGTCCTGCAGTCGGAACTCGGCGATCGAGCTCGCGGTCGCATTGGCCTCGCGGGCAAGGTGTTCCTTGCGCGCGGCGTCCTTGTACAGGCACCAGGCGGGCTGGCCGCGTCCTTCGCCGACGCGCGAGTCGGGATCGACGCCGGCGGCGAGGCAGAGCTCGCGGGCGCGTTCCATGTAGGGATCGGGTCGTCGCATGGTCTTGCTTTCTGCTTAGGTCGTACTTCAGGCAACAAAAAACCCTCCGGAGCGGCTGGCTCGGGAGGGTCCGTAGACGTGGACTTTTGGTCTCGCTGTCAGGCAAGACCTCTCCCATGAGCCAGGCGCGCGCAATCGATTGACCGTGGGTCATTCGACGGGCGGACGATTCTTTCGTAGCGATGCAGCATTGCTCGGTTCATGGTGTCTGTCGCGAACGGACGTGTTCGCGAGGGCGCAGGACCTACGCCCGCAACTTGCGGATGTCAAGCAACGCGCTTGTGAAATTTGCAAGACATGGATCGATGACGTGCCCAACTATCTCGGTCTCGATGGATTTCGCTTCGGTTGGGTCGCCGCGTGGATTGATGATCGCGGCGATCACGGTTTCGATTATTCACCGGGCCTGACGCGCTTGCTTGCCCTGCCGCATGCGCGCGCGATGATCGACATGCCGATCGGATTGAAACCGAGCGGTTATCGGGTCTGCGACCTGCGCGCACGCGAGCTGATCGGCCCTGCCGTATTTCTCGGCGCGCGCCGCGACCTCTGGACATTTCCCGACATGGCGGCAGCCAATCGCCACTACTGGGAGCATGAAGGCAAGGGCAGGGGCGTGTCTGCGCAGCTCTGGAATATCAGGGACAAGATCAGGGACGTCGACGAGATCATGACGCCGGCGCGGCAGGCTACGATCGGCGAGGCGCATCCGGAATTGATCTTCTGGAATCTGGCGGGGCGAGCCCGGCTTGCGCGGAAGACGTCCGCGGAAGGTCGCGCGCAGCGCATTGCGCTGCTGGCGCAACGCGGCTTCACGCGCTTGCCGAAATGGCTGACGCAGCGACATGGCACCGGCATAGGCCGGGACGATCTCATCGACGCCTGTGCCTGTGCCGTCGCGGCACGCGACAGCAATCAACGTGTCGGTGGAGAGGAGGATCCGCGCGGGCTGCGGATGGAGATCAATTACTGAGGCAGGGAGCCGGCGGCCCATTAGACGGGAAGAAGTGGCAATTTATTTGAGGCATGCAGGAACTGTCGATCCTCAGCCCGCGTTCCCCATTCGGACCGATGAGGGAGAATCTCGTGCGATGAAGGATGCCAGTCAGCTCGCGACCGCGATGCTCGCGCTCGTTTTCACCGGAGCGCTGCTCGTCACCGGCCAGCTCTTCATCGAGCAACGCGCACAGCGCGATAGCGTGTACGCCACCAGCCATTTGCTGCGGCCCTTGTAGTCCGGCTTCGATGCGTGATCACTGCTCGGCCTTGCGCCGTTCGGTGGCTCGCCTAGATTAGGCGGAGTTTCACGAACGAAGCCGGGGTCCCGATGTCTGATCTGTCCGCCTTTCCCATCACCAAGCGCTGGCCGGCCAGGCATCCGGAATTGCTTCAGCTCTATTCGCTGCCGACGCCGAATGGCGTCAAGGTTTCGATCATGCTGGAAGAGATCGGTCTGCCTTACGAGGTCCATCTCGTCGATTTCGGCAAGGACGACCAGAAGACGGCGGAATTCCTCTCGCTCAATCCCAACGGCAAGATCCCTGCGATCCTCGATCCCAACGGTCCTGGCGGCAGGCCGCTGCCACTGTTCGAGTCCGGCGCGATCCTGCAATATCTCGCGGAGAAGACCGGCAAGCTTTTGCCCGAGGACGCCGCGCGGCGCTACCAGACCATCCAGTGGGTGCACTTCCAGATGGGCGGCATCGGGCCGATGTTCGGTCAGGTCGGCTTCTTCCACAAATTCGCCGGCAAGGAGTTTGAGGACAAGCGGCCGCTGGAGCGCTATGTGGGCGAATCCAAGCGGCTGCTCGGCGTGATGGAGACGCATCTTACGGGCCGGCAGTGGTTCATGGATGACGACTACACCATCGCCGACATCTCCATGCTCGGCTGGGTGCGCAACCTCAACGGCTTCTACGGCGCCGGCGATCTCGTCGAATTCAGCAAGTTCAAATCGGTCGGTGCCTGGCTCGAACGCGGCCTTGCGCGTCCGGCGGTGCAGCGCGGGCTCAACATTCCGAAGCGGCCGTGAACTAGGTCAGCGCCTTGTGGGTCATGTAGAGCGCCATCAACGAGATGAGGGCGATCATGACCCGGCGCAGCACCGCTTTGCTGACGCCGTTCGCCGCGCGTGCCCCGAGATCGGTGCCGATCCAGAGCCCTGCCAGAATGCCGATGATGGCCGGCCAGCCGACCATCAGGCCCTTGCTCCAGTAGATCCAGGCCGCCGGAATGTTGGTCGGGATCACCGAAAAGACGAGGCTGACGAGTTGCGCCTGATGCTGCGGCACGCGCAGGCCGGCGGCGAGGCCGACGGTGATCGCGAGCCCGCCGCCGATGCCCATGAAGCCGGAGGAAAATCCGGCAAGCACGCCGATGAGGAGCAGGGGTAGCCAGGGCAGTTCGTTGCGATCGCCGGCTTCGCTGTCGCCGTCCTTCCGGTCGCGGCGCAGGATCAGCAGAGCGATCAGTGCGACGAGATAGACGACGTAGGTCCATTGCAGGACGGAGTCTGGGACAGCCGCCGCGGCGTAGCCGCCGCCGGCGCCGCCGATGAGAAATCCGATGCCGATCCAGACGATCCATTGCAACGGGCTGCGGTTGCCGCTCTGCCAGTAGCGGCGCACGCCGGCAAGGCCCGTCGGCGGGACCTGCGTGATCAGCGACGTTCCTTGCGCGACGTGCTGCTCTGCGCCGAGCAGCAGCACGCTGAAGATCACGAGCCCGCCGCCCGGGCTCGTTCCCATGAAACCCGAGGTCAGTCCGCCGACGAGACCGACGCCGGCACCGGCGAGGAGATCGTGGATCCAGGACATCGCTTACGTCCTGCTTCGTCGCTTGACGTCGGGCTTGGCCGTGCGAAACCCTTCGATCACGCCCGCCACGGCCGTCATGCAGGCCACGACGTCAAAATCCTCGCCCCAGCATTTTTGCAGCACAAAGCCCTGGAAGATCGCGATCAGGACGCGCGCGATCGCGTCCGCTCCGACGTCGCGCTTGATGAGGCCGTCATGCTGGCCGCGCTCGACCAGAGCGACGATCAGGGCGCGCGGCATGTCGATGCCTTCCACGACGCTGGTGCGGACGCGGCGGTTGCGCAGGGCCTCGGCCCAGCCATGAATACCGACGCGGCGGCGCGCTTCGCCGGCGGGATCGCCGAGCCATTGCGCGTAGACGCGGACCAGCGCGTGAAGTCCTTCGATCGGATCGCCCGATCCCTGCGCCACCGAGTTGAGCACGGCCTCGCGCCGGTGCCGGTCGTCGGCGAGCGCCTCGATCAAATCGTCCTTGCTCTGGAAGTAGAGATAAACCGCGCCGTGGCTCAGCCCGGATCGCTTCACGATGTCGGCCATGCCGGTCTGGTGGAAGCCGTTGTCCGAGAAACAGGCAAGGGCGGCTTCGAGGATCTGCTGCCGCCGGCTTTCGCGCTGCTTGTCGCTGATCTTGGGCATCGGGGGCTTCCATAAATAACTGACAGATCGATCGTTTTGGCTGTTGGCCAAAACCTGCCTGCAGAAGGTTTGTCAAAATAAAAAGCGATCAGTCAGTCATTTTATAGCCAAAGCGGATTTTGGTCAAGGTCCTGCCATCTGAGCCGGGAAAGAGGAGGTCTATGCCGTTGTAACGCGCCGACAAGGCGCCGCTGCGGCCCCCGATCGCGCTCGGCTAGAACAGCCGCCCACCGTTTGGCACCGGCTTGCCCGGCTGCACCAGCACGACCTTGCCATCCGCATCGGGGAAGCCGAGCGTCAGCACTTCCGAGACGACCGGGCCGATCTGGCGCGGCGGGAAGTTCACGACGGCTGCGACCTGCTGTCCTACCAGCGTCTCGAGCGGATGGTTTTCGGTGATCTGCGCCGAGCTCTTGCGCACACCGATCGCGGGGCCGAAGTCGATCCACAGCCGCCAGGCCGGCTTGCGCGCCTCGGGGAACGGTTTTGCATCGACGATGGTGCCGACACGGATATCGACCGCGAGGAAGCTGTTGAAGTCGATGGTCGGCGAGGCCGTGGCGGCGGGATCGTGGGTGACGTGCATGCTGTGTCCGTTGGAAGAGCGAGGTTCGTTGGCAATATTGTCGCGCGAAGCGGAGTTTCGTACAACATGCGCACTTGACGATACGACGCATGCACGAGGGACGTCTTGCCCAACATCATCTATGGCATCAAGAACTGCGACACCATGAAGAAGGCGCGCGCCTGGCTCGACAGCCATGGCGTCGCATACGAGTTCCACGACTACAAGGCAGCGGGCGTCGAGAAGGACAAGCTCAAGCAGTGGAGCGACAAGGCCGGCTGGGAGACGCTGCTCAATCGCGCCGGCACGACCTTCAAGAAGCTGCCCGATGCCGACAAGGAAGGCCTCACCGAGAAGAAGGCGCTGGCCTTGATGCTAGCGCAACCATCGATGATCAAGCGGCCGGTGCTCGAGGTCGGCGGCAAGCTGCTGGTCGGCTTCAAGCCGGAGATCTATGCCAAGGATATAAAGACCAAGTAGGTCGGCGCCCAATCGCGGTGAAAAGTCGCGCTGATTCCTAGTTCAGCTCGACGATCTCGGTGGTGACGCCGGGCTGTTCGGCGAACTCGACCACATCGGCCGCCGCGATGCGGCCGGGAGCGCGATGGAAGAGATCTCGGTCGATCACCGCGCGCAATTTCGGGCGCGGCAGCGCGTCATTTCCGCGCATCAGATTCTTGATCTCGAAGCCGCCGTCCTCGCAGAACGTCTTGAGCGAAGCGATGACGTGGCAGACCTTGCCATCGGTCTGGAACGGCAGCAGCAGGCGCTCATAGGCGACGACGCGTCCATAGATGTCGTCGACGTCGGCAATGCTGTAAACCGGAAGCCCGCGTGCCACGCATTCATGATAGATCGGCATCACGAAGGGCGCGAGCCGCGGTCCGATATAGTCGTCGAGCAGAACGCCCTTGCCGGTATGTCCATAGGCGCGAGAGATGCGCGTGCCTTCGCTCTGGATGGTGAGTCGCGGCGCCGGTGCAGAGATCTCCACCGTATAATAGATGAGATCGGACAGCTCTTCCTCGAGCCGCGCGGGCTGATACTCCCAGATCGCCGGTGCCATCTGCTCGCGCGCATAAAGTCGCAGCCACGTGTTGAGGAGATCACGCTGCCTGATCGACTTGACGACGGAAGGAGCGGCGCTTGCAAAATCCAAGACAATATTCCCGGCGCATAAAGCCCGCACATGATGCCGCTTGCGGGAAAATTTTCTATGAAGGCTGGCGCGCGGGATGAAAGACCGTTAACGACGGCTTGATGACCGGTGCCTTGCGAACCGGGAGGCCGGGCAGGCACGACATCAAAACGCGTCCGACTAAGGGAGCATAAGCCTCCCGGCCGGAGACCTGATCTGCTCAGCTTTCCGCCTTGCCTAACCCCCGTCACCTCCGGCATATTCCGCGCCCGGAGGCGGCGTTCCGGGACAGGCTCCAAGGCCTCCGGAAAGCCGAAGCAACTAAGGACAGCCACGCGCATTTCGCGGGCAGGGGGAAATCTGTTTGGCCGATGAGTTCATTCTCGAAACGGAAGGCTTGACCAAGGAGTTCGCGGGCTTCTTCGCCGTCCGCGACGTTGCGCTCAAGGTTCGCCGTGGGAGCATTCACGCGTTGATCGGGCCGAACGGCGCCGGCAAGACGACGTGCTTCAATCTTTTGACCAAGTTCCTCAAGCCGTCGGCCGGGAAAATCCTGTACAAGGGACAGGACATCACCGCGATGGCGCCGGCTGACGTCGCCCGCATGGGGCTGGTCCGTTCATTCCAGATCTCGGCGGTATTTCCGCATCTCACCGCGCTGGAGAATGTTCGTGTCGCGCTTCAACGCCAGCACGGCAGCTCGTTCGATTTCTGGCGCTCCAAGTCCGTGCTCAATCGCTTCAACAACCGCGCGCTGGAACTGTTGAACGATGTCGGCCTCAGCGAGTTTGCCAATACGCCGGCGGTCGAGATGCCCTATGGACGCAAGCGCGCACTGGAGATCGCAACGACGCTCGCGCTCGACCCGGAGATGATGCTGCTGGACGAGCCCATGGCCGGCATGGGCCACGAGGACATCGACAAGATCGCGGCGCTGATCAAGCGCATCTCGGCCAAATATACCATCCTGATGGTCGAGCATAATCTGAGCGTCGTCGCCAATCTCTCCGACATCATCACCGTGCTGACGCGCGGGCAGGTGCTGGCGCAGGGCAATTACGCCGAGCTCACCAAGGACGAGCGCGTCAAGGAAGCCTATCTGGGAGCCGGTCATGCCTGAGACTGCAATCGCGGACGCTCCCGCAAAGGCCGCAACCGGCGGCAACATCCTCCAGGTCCGCAACCTGGAAGCCTGGTATGGCGAGTCGCACATCCTGCACGGGATCAATTTCGACGTGAACGCGGGCGAGGTCGTCACCCTGCTCGGGCGCAACGGCGCCGGCAAGACGACCACGCTGAAATCGATCATGGGCATCATCGGCAAGCGCACCGGCTCGGTGAAGTTCAACAACCAGGACATCATCCGCGCGACCTCCGACAAGATCGCGCGGATGGGTATCGCGTTCTGTCCGGAGGAACGCGGAATTTTCTCCAGTCTCGATGTGCGAGAGAATTTGCTGCTGCCGCCGGTGGTCCGCGCGGGCGGATTGCCGCTCGAGCAGATCTTCGATCTGTTTCCGAACCTAAAGGAACGTCTCAACAGCCAGGGCACCAAGCTCTCCGGCGGTGAGCAGCAGATGCTCGCGATCGCGCGCATCCTGCGCACCGGCGCGAGCTTCCTGATGCTGGACGAGCCGACCGAAGGTCTTGCGCCTGTCATCATCCAGCAGATCGGCCACACCATTGCGCGGCTCAAGAAGGAGGGCTTCACCATCCTCCTTGTCGAGCAGAACTTCCGCTTCGCATCCACCGTCGCCGACCGTTATTACGTGGTCGAGCACGGCAAGATCATTGACGGATTTTCCAATTCGGAGCTTGCCGCCAACATGGACAAGCTCCACACCTATCTCGGCGTCTAGAACGGCCAAGACTCGAACGGCCAACAGAAAACGGCGAAGAGAAAATTCACAAGGGAAGTAGCATGAAGACAAAGTCGATTGCATCGTTTCTGCTCGGCACGGCGTTGGCCGTGACCGCCGCCGGCGCAGCCTTCGCGCAGGACAAGACCGTCAAGATCGGCGCGCTGTCCGATCAGTCCGGCCTCTACGCCGACCTCGGCGGTCCGGGCTCGACCGTGGCCGCGCAGATGGCCGTTGAAGATTCCGGCCTCGCTGCGAAGGGCTGGAAGATCGACATCATCTCGGGCGATCACCAGAACAAGCCCGACATCGGCACCGCGATCGCGCGGCAGTGGTTCGACGTCGACAAGGTCGACGTCATCGTCGACGTGCCGAACTCCGGCGTGGCGCTCGCCGTCAACAACGTCATCAAGGAAAAGAACGGCGTCTACATCAACTCCGGTGCGGCGACCTCGGATCTGACCAACGCGCAGTGCTCGCCCAACACCGTGCACTGGACCTACGACACCTACATGCTGGCCCACACCACGGGCCAGGCGCTGGTGAAGGCCGGTGGTGACTCCTGGTTCTTCCTGACCGCGGACTACGCCTTCGGTGCGGCGCTGGAGCGCGACACCACGGCCGTGGTCACCGCCAATGGCGGCAAGGTCGTCGGCGGCGTCAAGCATCCGCTGAACACGCCGGACTTCTCGTCCTTCCTGCTCCAGGCGCAGGCCTCCAAGGCCAAGATCATCGGCCTTGCCAATGCCGGTGGCGACACCACCAACACGATCAAGCAGGCGGCCGAGTTCGGTATCGTCAAGGGCGGCCAGAAGCTCGCGGCGCTGCTGCTGTTCCTCACCGACGTCAAGGCGATTGGTCTGGAGACCGCGCAGGGCCTCAACTTCACCGAGACCTTCTACTGGGACATGAACGACCAGACCCGCGCCTTCTCCAAGCGCTTCGCCGCGAAGATGAAGAACAATGCTCCGCCCACCATGGTGCAGGCCGGCGTCTATGCGGGCGTCCGCCACTATCTCAAGACGCTGGAAGCGCTCGGCGGCAATCCTCATGACGGCGTCAAGGTCGTCGAGAAGATGAAGTCGATGCCGACGGAGGACGATCTGTTCGGCAAGGGCGAGATCCAGCCCAACGGCCGTACCATCCACAACGCCTATCTGTTCGAGGTGAAGAAGCCCTCCGAGTCCAAGGGACCGTGGGACTTCTACAAGCTCGTCGGCACGGTGCCGGGCGACCAGGCCTTCACGCCGCTCTCCGAGAGCAAGTGCGCGCTGCTTAAGAAGTAAGACAATAGCCCGCAGGCCTTGAACCGGCCTGCGGGTGACTTTCAGGGGAACGCCGAAGGGACCGGGTGCGGGATCGATGCAGGCTCTTTACGCTCAGCTACTGGTAGGACTGATCAACGGCTCGTTCTACGCGCTGCTCAGTCTCGGGCTCGCCGTGATCTTCGGCATGCTCAACATCATCAATTTCGCCCATGGCGCGCTCTACATGATGGGTGCGTTCGTCGCCTATTTCCTGCTGAACCTCGGCGGCATCAACTACTGGTGGGCGCTGCTGCTGGCGCCCATCATCGTCGGCATCTTCGGCATGATCCTGGAACGGACCATGCTGCAATGGCTGACAGGGCTCGACCACCTCTACGGCCTGCTGCTGACCTTCGGCATCGCGCTGATCGTGCAGGGCGTGTTCCAGAACTATTTCGGTTCCTCCGGCCTGCCTTACGCCATTCCGGACCAGCTCAAGGGCGGCATGAATCTCGGCTTCATGTTCCTGCCGATCTACCGCGGCTGGGTCGTCATCTTCTCGCTGGTGGTGTGCATCGCCACCTGGTTCCTGATCGAGAAGACGCGGCTCGGTGCTTACCTGCGCGCCGCCACCGAAAACCCGACGCTGGTCCGCGCGTTCGGCATCAACGTGCCCCGCATGATCACGCTGACCTACGGGCTCGGTGTCGGACTTGCCGCGCTCGCCGGCGTGCTCTCGGCGCCGATCAACCAGGTGCGGCCGCTGATGGGCGCAGACCTCATCATCGTCGTGTTTGCGGTGGTCGTGATCGGCGGCATGGGATCGATCATGGGCTCCATCATCACCGGCTTTGCGCTCGGCGTGATCGAGGGCCTGACCAAATATTTTTACCCCGAGGCCTCCAACACCGTCGTCTTCGTGCTGATGGTGCTGGTGCTCTTGGTGAAGCCAACGGGATTGACGGGAAGGGCGGCCTGATATGACAGCCTTGACGGACGACACGCTGCCGGTAGCCCCGCGCGCCATTCGTGACGAGATGATCGTGTTCGTGGTGATGGCACTGCTGCTGGCCGCGGTGCCATTCAGCGGCATCTACCCGTTCTTCGTGATGCAGGCGCTGTGCTTCGCGCTGCTCGCCTGTGCCTTCAATCTTCTGATCGGCTACGGCGGCCTGCTGTCGTTCGGTCACGCGATGTTCCTCGGCACGGCCGGCTATTGCAGCGCGCATGCGCTGAAGGTGTGGGCGTTGCCGCCGGAGCTCGGCATCCTCGTCGGCATTGCCGCGGCTTTCGTGCTCTCGATCATCACCGGGTACATCTCGATCCGCCGCCAGGGCATCTATTTCTCGATGATCACCCTGGCGCTGTCGCAGCTCCTGTACTTCATCTACCTCCAGGCGCCGTTCACCCATGGCGAGGACGGCATCCAGGGCATTCCGCAAGGGCGCATGTTCGGCTTGTTCGATCTGTCCAAGCCGACGGTGCTTTATTACGTCGTGCTGGTCGGTTTCCTCGCCGGCTTCCTGCTGATCTACCGCATCATCAACTCGCCGTTCGGCGAAGTCCTGAAGGCGATCCGCGAGAACGAGCCGCGTGCGATCTCTCTCGGATACCGGACCGATCAATACAAGTTCCTGGCGTTCGTCCTGTCGGGCACGCTGGCGGGCTTTGCCGGCGCGCTGAAGGTGTTCGTGGCACAGAATGCCTCGCTCACCGACGTGCACTGGTCGATGTCGGGCGAAGTCGTGCTGATGACGCTGGTCGGTGGTCTCGGCACCATCTTCGGGCCCGTGATCGGCGCCTTCGCGATCATCGCGATGCAGCAGTATCTGGCGGGTTTCGGCCAGTGGGTGACGGTGATCCAGGGCTCGATCTTCGTGATCTGCGTGCTCACCTTCCGCCGCGGCGTCATCGGCGAAATCGCGCATTACTTCCGGCGATCGCTCTAAGTAGTTGATTTCAAGTCAATTTACCTAGTGCGTGAAAGCGGTGGATGATCCGGTTCCGCGGGCGTGAGATGACACGCGCGCGGATCGAAAATGGTCTATGACAGTTTTGTGACGGCCGTTCAGGCCGGGCCATTTCCAACCGGTAGTCTCTCCCCATGATGCGATGGTTTCGCGCTTTCCTGCCCAAGGAAGAACGGTTCTTCGACCTGTTCGACCGCCACGCCCAGACCGTGATCCAGGGCTCGATCGCGCTTCAAGGCATGCTCAACGGTGGCGAGGAGACGCCGGTCTACTGCCAGCGTGTCAATCAGTTCGAGAACGACGCCGACAACATCACCCGTGAGGTGCTGACGGCGGTGCGCCGCACCTTCATCACCCCTTTTGACCGCGGCGACATCAAGAATCTCATCACCTCGATGGACGATGCCATCGACCAGATGCAGCAGACCGCCAAGGCCGTGATGCTGTTCGAGGTCCGTACCTTCGAGCCGCCGATGCGGGAGATCGGCGCTCTTCTGATCGAATGCGCCAATCTGGTCGGCCGCGCGCTGCCGCTGATGCAGTCGATCGGCCCGAACGTCGCGATGCTGACCGCGATCACGGAAGAGCTGGGCAAGCTGGAGGGCCGGGTCGACGATCTCCATGACATCGGGCTGAAGGAATTGTTCCTCAAGCACCGTGACGGCAGCGCGATGGATTTCATCGTCGGCGTCGAGATCTACGACCATCTCGAGAAGGTGGCCGATCGCTTCGACGACGTCGCGAACGAGATCAACAGCATCGTCATCGAGCAGGTCTAGCGCATGATCCGGAAAAGTGTGCAGCGGCTTTCCTTCGCGACAAACGCGGAACGCGTTTGCGCGGAGATCATGCGCCGACTTTAAGGCGGGGGCCGCGCTGTGGATGCTGCGTTGGGTCTTCCCGTCCTGGTCGGACTGATCGCCGTCGCGCTGCTGTTCGACTTCCTGAACGGCCTGCACGACGCCGCCAATTCGATCGCGACCATCGTCTCGACCCGCGTGCTGCGGCCGCAATTCGCGGTATTCTGGGCCGCGTTCTTCAATTTCATCGCCTTCATGGTATTCGGGCTGCACGTCGCCCAGACCATCGGCACGGGCATCATCGACCCCGCGGTCGTCGATGCCCAGGTGATCTTCGCGGCGCTCGTCGGCGCGATCGTCTGGAACCTCGTGACCTGGGGGCTCGGCATCCCGTCCTCATCGTCGCACGCGCTGATCGGCGGCCTCGTCGGCGGCGGCATGGCCAAGGCGGGGATCTCGGCGGCGGTGTGGAGCGGCCTGTCCAAGGCGGTGCTGGCGATCGTGCTGTCGCCGCTGGTCGGCTTCCTGTTGGCCATGATGCTGGTGGCGATCGTGTCCTGGCTCTCGGTGCGTTCGACGCCGTTCGCGGTCGACCGCGCCTTCCGCATCCTGCAATTCGCCTCCGCCTCGCTGTATTCGCTGGGGCATGGCGGCAACGACGCGCAGAAGACCATGGGCATCATCGCCGTGCTGCTCTATTCGCAGGGCCATCTCGGCGGCGAATTCTCGGTGCCGTTCTGGGTGGTGCTGTCCTGCCAGGCCGCGATGGCGCTGGGTACGCTGATGGGCGGTTGGCGCATCGTCCGCACCATGGGCCTGCGCATCACGAAACTGACGCCGATGCAGGGGTTCTGTGCCGAGACCGGCGGCGCCGCGACGCTGTTCATGGCGACCTTCCTCGGCGTTCCCGTCTCGACCACGCACACCATCACCGGCGCGATCGTCGGCGTCGGCGCGGCCCGCCGCGTCTCGGCGGTGCGCTGGAACGTCGCAAGCTCGATCGTCTACGCCTGGGTGATCACCATCCCGGCCTCGGCCATCGTCGCGGCACTGACCTGGTGGGCGGTCCAGATATTCAAGTAACCAGCTTCAGCCCGATGATGCCGGCGACGATCAACCCGATGCTGGCGAGGCGGAGTGCGGTGGCGGGCTCGCCGAACAGGACAATGCCCAGCGCCGCGGTGCCGACCGCGCCGATACCGGTCCAGACGGCATAGGCGGTTCCAATGGGCAGCGATTTGAGGGCGAGGCCGAGCAGGAGCACGCTACCGGCCATGGCCGCGAGCGTAAGGACGGACGGAACGAGCCTGGAAAAGCCCTCGGTGTATTTAAGCCCGATCGCCCAGCCGACTTCCAGGAGGCCAGCGACGAACAGGATGCTCCAGGCCATGACGACCCTCCATTCAAGGCAGGGTCGTCCCCGCGGCTGATGTGCTGATGAGCAGGAAGGCCGTCCTCCCCGGGAACGATATGGGGCTGGCCGAAGGGCTCCGCAATCACCAAATGAGGCTTGATCAGGCCCATTTTCCCTGCCAAACGCTCCCGCCATGTCCGACATCGCCATATCAGCCGACTCGCCGGCCCGTTCCCCGCTTGCCACCGAAGTGGCGCGGCGGCGCACCTTCGCGATCATCTCCCACCCGGACGCGGGCAAGACCACGCTGACCGAGAAGCTGCTGCTGTTCGGCGGTGCCATCAATCTCGCCGGCCAGGTCAAGGCCAAGGGCGAGCGGCGCAACACTCGCTCGGACTGGATGAAGATCGAGCGCGAGCGCGGCATCTCGGTCGTGACCTCGGTCATGACCTTCGAGTTCGAGGGCCTCGTGTTCAACCTCCTGGACACGCCGGGCCACGAGGACTTTTCGGAGGACACCTACCGCACGCTCACGGCCGTCGATTCCGCCGTCATGGTGATCGACGCCGCCAAGGGCATCGAGGCGCGCACCCGGAAGCTGTTCGAGGTCTGCCGGCTGCGCGACATTCCGATCATCACCTTCATCAACAAGATGGACCGCGAGAGCCGCGACGTGTTCGAGCTGCTCGACGAGATCGAGAAGACGCTGGCGCTCGACACCACGCCGATGACGTGGCCGGTCGGCCGCGGCCGCGACTTCCTCGGCACCTATGACGTCGCCAATGGCGGCGTGCGCCTGCTCGAAGGCGGCGGCGCCAAGACTGGCGCGGCACAGCAGATCGAGATCGAGGAGCTGGCGAAGCTCAACGCCAATCTCGACGTCTCCGCGGTGAAGGACGAGCTCGAGCTCGTCACCGAAGCGTCGAAACCGTTCGAGCTCGGCGCATTCCGCGAGGGCCATCTGACGCCGGTCTATTTCGGCAGTGCGCTGCGTAATTTCGGCGTCGGCGACCTTCTGGAAGGTCTCGGCAAGTTCGCGCCCGAGCCGCGCGCGCAGGAGAGCGACCAGCGCAAGGTCGAGGCGACCGATCCGCGCATGAGCGCCTTCGTGTTCAAGATCCAGGCGAACATGGATCCGAACCATCGCGACCGCATCGCCTTCGCGCGACTATGCTCGGGAAAACTCAGCCGCGGCATGAAGGCCAAGCTGGTGCGTACCGGCAAGAGCATGCCGCTGTCGAGCCCGCAATTCTTCTTCGCGCAGGACCGCTCGGTGGCGGACGAGGCCTTCGCCGGCGACGTCGTCGGCATTCCCAATCACGGCACGCTGCGCATCGGCGATACGCTGACCGAGGGCGAGGATTTCACCTTCGTCGGCGTGCCGAGCTTCGCGCCGGAAATCGTCCGCCGCGTGCGTCTCACCGACGCGATGAAGGCGAAGAAGCTGAAGGAAGCGCTTCAGCAGATGTCGGAAGAGGGCGTGGTGCAGGTGTTCCGCCCGCGCGACGGCGCGCCGGCGCTGGTCGGCGTGGTCGGCGCGCTCCAGCTCGACGTGCTGAAGGCGCGGCTCGAGGCTGAATATTCGCTGCCGGTCGAGTTCGAGGTCAGCGAGTTCCAGCTGGCGCGCTGGGTGTCGTCCGAAGATCGCAAGAAGCTCGACACCTTTATCGCCGCCAACACCTCGAGCATCGCCGACGATGTCGACGGTGATCCCGTGTACCTGGCGAGGAACGAGTTCTATCTCGGCTACGCCAGGGAGCGCGCCGAGGGAATCGAGTTCACCAACGTCAAGGACGTCAAGAAAAAGGGGTAGGGCGGGATCGCTGGTAGCCACGTTCTTGGCAGCCGCACCTTCCGCTGTCATGCCCCGGCTTGACCGGGGCATCCAGTACACCGCAGCCCATCGATTGAATCAAAACCGTCACGGAGTACTGGGTCGCCCGGTCAAGCCGGGCGACGACACCGTGATTGAACGCGAGCATGTGAACGCCGCCAGGCTTGACGCGTTCATGGACGATGCCACGTTTGTCGGTGTGGCATTGCGAGTTCGCATCATGTGGCGCGGCATCCTCGTCTTTCTCTTGCTGGCAATATCGACGATCGCCGCCGACGCGCAGCGCCGCCAGATCAATCCGATCCCGTTTTCGCACGAGCCCTGCAGCGTGCTCGACGGCCGGCCCTGCACGCCGTACTATTGCAGCCCGCTCGAGCCCGGTCCCTGCATTCCCGAGATCGACTATCCCTACGGGCAGAACCTCCAGCTCACGATTCAGAGCGTGCCGGCGGAGGCCGATCGCGCCAAGTATCAGAAGCCCGATCACGATCTCGATACGATCGGCGATCTCTTCGCCGAGCTGCGCACCTGCTGGTCGCCGCCGTCGGACCATGCGCGCGCGGGCATGCAGGTGGCGGTGCGCTTCAGCTTCAACAAGGCGGGCGGCCTGATCGGTCCGCCGCGCCTGACCTATGCGACCGCGGGCGTCCCGGCCGATACGCGAACGACGTATCTGAACGCGATCAATTCATCGTTGAA
This sequence comes from Bradyrhizobium sp. CCGB20, assembly GCF_024199855.1. NCBI lineage: Bacteria > Pseudomonadati > Pseudomonadota > Alphaproteobacteria > Hyphomicrobiales > Nitrobacteraceae > Bradyrhizobium > Bradyrhizobium sp. CCGB20. Next base: position 4,278,831 of record NZ_JANADN010000001.1, read on the forward strand.
CGCCTGCCTGCCGCTGAAATTCACCAGCGGCCTTGGTGGCGCTCTGGCCGGGCGGCCGATCGCGATCCGCTATGTCGACAATCGCGAGCTCGGCAAGTAGCGCATCAGTTGCGACCAGCTACCAATCGATGATACCTCAGAGGCGGGGGCTGCTTGTGGGGAGGATGTCGTGGGTCTGCTGGTCATGATCCTGGGGCTGGTGCTGTTTTTCGCGGCCCATGTTTTTACGACGAAGCGCGAGGCGCGCGCGCAGGCGATCGCGAAGCTGGGCGAGGGGACCTACAAGATCCTCTATTCGGTGGTCTCGCTTGCGGGACTTGCACTGATCATCTGGGGCTTTTCCCATTATCGCAGCTCCGGCTGGATCGACGTCTGGTATCCGCCGAAGGCGATGAAGCACATCACGCTGGCACTGATGCTGCCCGCGGTCATCCTGGTGGTCGCCTCATATCTGCGCGGCCGCATCTACGCGACGCTGAAGCATCCGATGCTGGCCGGCATCAAGCTGTGGGCGGCTGCGCATCTGCTCGCCAATGGCGACCTCGGCTCCATCATCCTGTTCGGCTCGTTCCTGGGCTGGGCGGTATATGATCGCATTACGCTGAAGCATCGCACCGATGGCGGCGGCCCGCCGATTCCGGTGGGCGGCGTCACCAACGATCTGATTGCGGTGGCAGTCGGCGTCGTCGCTTATCTGGCGCTCGCCTTTGCATTCCATCCGGTCGTGATCGGCGTTCCCGTCATGGGCACCTAGCCGGTCAGCACAAGACGGAACCTGGATGCCCATGGGCGGAAGGTAGCAAGAGCAACAAGCCGAGGCATTCCGATGGACTGGTCGCAATCACTGATTCCGCCGATGCGGCTCGAGGCGCGCTTTGGCGATCGGGTGGTGCCGGCGTTCTGCGACCGGCCGGCGAGCCTGTGGGCGATGATCGCGGACGCTTGCGCCCGCAATGCCGATGGCGAAGCGCTGATCTCGGGCAATGTCCGGCTGAGCTGGCGGCAGGCCGTGGAGCAGGCTGCACGGATCGCAGCCGGTTTTCGCAAGCTCGGCCTGCAGCGCGGCGACCGCGTGGCGATCCTGCTCGGCAACCGCATCGAATTTCCGCTGCTGCTGTTTGCCGCCGCGCATGAGGGGCTGGTGACGGTGCTGCTCGGCACGCGCCAGCAGAAGCCGGAGATCGCCTATGTCCTCACCGATTGCGGTGCCAGGATCCTGATCCACGAAGCGGCGCTCGCCGAGCGGCTGCCCGATGCGATGGACGTGCCTGATGTGATCCACCGCATCGCGATCGACAGCGATCCGGCCTTATCGCGTTTCGCCGTGCTTGCCGACAATCCACCGGCACCCGCGCCGGTCGAGGTCGGCGAGGAGGACACGGCGATGATCCTCTACACTTCGGGCACGACAGGCAAACCGAAGGGCGCGATGCTCGCCCATTGCAACATCGTCCATTCCTCGATGGTGTTCGTCTCCTGCCTGCAATTGACGGACGTGGACCGCTCGATCGCGGCAGTGCCGCTCGGCCACGTCACCGGCGTCGTCGCCAACATCACGACCATGATCCGCTGCGGCGGCGCGCTGATCATCATGCCGGAGTTCAAGGCCGCGGATTATCTCAAGCTCGCCGCGCGCGAGCGCGTGACCTACACGGTGATGGTGCCGGCGATGTACAATCTCTGCCTGCTCCAGCCCGATTTCGACAGCTACGACCTGTCGAGCTGGCGCATCGGTGGCTTCGGCGGCGCGCCGATGCCGGTCGCCACGATCGAAAAGCTCAAGGCGACGATTCCCGGCCTGAAGCTGGCGAATTGCTACGGCTCGACCGAGACGACATCGCCCTCGACGATCATGCCGGGCGAATTGACGGCGAGCCATATCGACAGCGTCGGCTTGCCGTGTCCCGGTGCGCGCATCGTCGCGATGGGAGCGGATGGGCGCGAACTGCCCCATGGCGAGATCGGCGAGCTCTGGATCCAGAGCGCCTCGGTCATCAAGGGCTACTGGAACAACCCGAAGGCTACCGCCGAAAGTTTCACTGGCGGCTTCTGGCATTCCGGCGACCTCGGCTCGGTCGATGCGGAGGGGTTCGTCCGCGTGTTCGACCGGCAGAAGGACATGATCAATCGCGGCGGCCTGAAGATCTATTCGGCCGAGGTCGAGTCCGTGCTGGCCGGCCACCCGGCGGTGGTCGAGAGCGCGATCATCGCCAAGGCCTGCCCGGTGCTGGGCGAGCGCGTCCACGCCGTGGTGGTGACGCGCGCGCCGGTCACCGACGCGGCCCTGCGGGCCTGGTGCGCCGAGCAGCTGTCCGACTACAAGGTCCCCGAGACCATGGCGATCACCGCCGAGCCGCTGCCGCGCAATGCCAATGGCAAGGTGTTGAAACGGCAACTGCGGGAGCTGCTGGGAGCCTGAGCCGGGCGAGCGGTTCCCGGGCTGTCCCGGGTGGTTAACGCCTTGATCGGGCTCGCTTTGCCTTGCCACCGCCATATCGTTAGGGTACCTCGCCGCCACGCGGGGACGGGATTCCTGACGCGAACGCTCTGGCGCGCGCACCCGGACGGGCATGGGATTAGCATAAGTGTCTGAATTATTTGACGAAGTCGACGAGGAAGTACGTCGCGAACAGCTCAAGAAGCTGTGGGAGAAGTATTCGATTGTCTTCATCGCCCTGATGGTGCTGATCGTGGCCGCCGTGGGCGGCTGGCGCGGCTACCAGTATCTGGAGGGCAAGAAGGCCGCCGAGGCCGGCGCTGCCTTCGAGAAGGCCGCTGAGCTGTCCGACCAGGACAAGCACGCCGAGGCCGAGGCCGCCTTCACCGAGCTCGCCGCCAAGGCTCCCTCGGGTTATCGCACCCTGGCGCGGCTGCGCGCTGCGGCCGAGGCCGGGCCCCGCGATCCCAAGGCTGCCGCCAAGATGTTTGACGATATCGCCGCCGATCGCAGCGTCGGCGGCGAGTGGCAGGATCTGGCGAAGATTCGTGCCGCCGGCTTGCTGGTCGACAGCGCGTCCTATGCCGACATGCAGCAGCGGCTGGAGTCCTCCGCCGCCCCCAAATCCACGTTCCGCCACAGCGCCCGCGAGTTGCTGGCGCTGTCGGCTTGGCGCAACAACGACATGACCGCGGCCCGCAAATGGCTCGACGCGATCGCCGAGGACGGCGAAACGCCGCCGGGCCTGCGCTCGCGCGCCGAGGCGCTCCAGGCTCTGTTGCCGCCCGTCGCCAAAAGCTGACGGCTCTCTGACTCGAACGAGACACCAAGATGCGCCGCACGCCACGCTTGATCGCAGCCGCCGTCCTGATCGCCTTCACGGGCGTCCTGGGCGGCTGCTCCAGCTTCGATCCAAGCGATATGCTCGACTTCCTCGACACCAAGAAGAAGCTGCCGGGTGACCGCAAGCCGGTCTTCCCGGGAGGCGTGCCGGGCCTCGAGCAGGGCGTGCCGCGCGAGATGTATAAGGGCACGGCACAGCAGCCGCCGGATCCGAACGCGCCTGCCGTCGCGGCTCTGCCCACGGAGCCGCCGCCCGAGGCCAAGCCGGCCAAGGGCGCCAAGGCGAAGAACACCAGGCAGCCGTCCGCGGCCGCGCCGGCCGAGGCGCCTGCCGGTGAGGTCGATGGTGAGGCCCAGCCGGAGGCCGCGCCGCCCACAGCCGCTCCGGCGCCCAAGCAGAAGATCGTCCGCAGGCGCACCACCGCGCCGCCGCCGGATCAACCCGTCCAGCAGACGCAACCGACCCAGACCACGCAGCAGCAGTCGCAGGGTGCTTTCCCGGCGCCGATGCCGAGCGGCAGCTTCTCGCGCTAATTGTTTCATTGCATTGACAGGCGCAGCTCTCGCAGCGCACGAATGACCGATGTCCTTCACGATTGCCATCATCGGCCGACCCAATGTCGGCAAGTCGACGCTGTTCAACCGCCTGGTTGGGCAGAAGCTGGCGCTCGTCGATGACCTGCCGGGCGTCACGCGCGACCGCCGCGAGGGTGATGCCAGGCTCGGCGATCTCGAATTCACCATCATCGACACAGCCGGACTCGACGAGGGCGCCAAGGGCTCCCTGACCGCGCGCATGCAGGAGCAGACCGAGGCCGCGATCGCTCAAGCGGACGCGCTGTTCTTCGTCATCGATGCCCGCATCGGACTGACGCCCACCGATCGCGCCTTCGCCGATTTCGCCCGCAAGGCCAACAAGCCGGTGCTGCTGGTCGCCAACAAGAGCGAAGGCAAGCATGGCGATGCCGGCGCGATGGAGTCTTTTGCGCTCGGCCTCGGCGATCCCATCCAGATCTCGGCCGAGCACGGCGAGGGCATGGGCGAGCTCTATGATGCCCTTAGAGAGCTGATGCCGGAGCCCGTCGACGAAGACGAGAACGAGGACGACGCGCCGCTCTCCGAGGAGGAGGCCGCGACGCGTCCGATCCGGGTCGCCATCGTCGGCCGGCCCAATGCCGGCAAGTCGACGCTGATCAACCATCTGCTCGGCGAGGAGCGCCTGCTGACGAGCCCGGAGGCCGGCACGACGCGTGATTCCATCGCGGTCGAGATCAACTGGAAGGGCCGTGATTTTCGCGTGTTCGACACCGCAGGATTGCGGCGGCGCTCGCGTATCGAGGAGAAGCTCGAAAAGCTCTCGGTCGCCGATGCGTTGCGCGCGGTTCGCTTTGCCGAGGTCGTCGTGCTGATGATGGACACGCAGAACCGCTTTGAGGAGCAGGATCTGCGCATCGCCGATCTGATCGAGCGCGAGGGCCGCGCGGTCGTGCTCGCCGTCAACAAATGGGACCTGATGGAGACCAAGGGCGGCGGCGCGATCTCGACTCTGCGCCGCGACGCCGATCATTGGCTGCCGCAGGTCAAGGGCGTGCCGATCGTCGCCGTCTCCGGCCTGATGGGCGAGGGCATCGACCGCCTGATGCAGGCGATCCAGGACGCCTACGCGGTCTGGAACAGGCGCGTGCCGACGTCCGCGCTCAATCGCTGGTTCGAGCAGGCGGTCCAGGCCAATCCGCCGCCCGCGGTGTCCGGCCGCCGCCTGAAGCTGAACTACATCACGCAGAACAAGGCCCGTCCGCCGAGTTTTGTGCTGTTCTGCTCGCGCGCGGACGCGGTGCCGCAGTCCTATCTGCGCTACCTGACCAATTCCATGCGCGAGACGTTCGAGCTGCCGGGTACGCCGGTACGCATCACCTTGCGCGAGAAAGCCAACCCCTTCGCCCACAAGCGCAAGCGGCCGTCGTGAGCAACGATGCCGGCGAGGCGATGGCGCAGGGCGCAGCGCCGGTCCGGCGCGGTGCGGTCGCCTTCATCTTCGTCACCATCCTGCTCGACATGCTCGCACTCGGCGTGATCATGCCGATCCTGCCGAAGCTGATCGAGAGCTTCGTCGACAACGACACCGCGCATGCGGCCCGTATCTTCGGCCTGTTCGGCACCGCCTGGGCGCTGATGCAGTTCGTGTTCTCGCCGGTGCTCGGCGCGCTGTCGGATCGCTTCGGACGGCGGCCGGTGGTGCTGCTGTCGAATTTCGGGCTTGCTGCCGATTATGTGCTGATGGCGCTGGCGCCCTCGCTGGTCTGGCTGTTCGTCGGCCGCGTGATCTCGGGCATCACGTCGGCGAGCATTTCGACCGCCTTTGCCTATATCGCCGACATCACGCCGCCGGAGCGGCGCGCGGCGATCTTCGGCAGGATCGGGGCGGCCTTCGGTGCCGGCTTCATCCTCGGCCCCGCGCTTGGCGGTTTGCTCGGCGATATCGATCCACGCCTGCCGTTCTGGGCCTCGGCTGCCCTCAGCTTCGCCAATGCGCTCTATGGGCTCTTCGTCCTGCCGGAATCGCTGGCATCCGACAAGCGCGCGCCGTTCCGCTGGGCGAGCGCCAATCCGGTCGGGGCGCTGCACCTGCTGCGTTCCAACGCGGCGCTGGCCGCGATGTCGGTCGTCAACTTCATCGCGCAGGTCGCGCATGTCGTGCTGCCGTCGACCTTCGTGCTCTATGCGACCTATCGTTACGGCTGGGATTCCAAGACCGTCGGACTGACCCTCGCGATGGTCGGCATCTGCGCCATGGTGGTGCAGGGGCTCGCCATCGGTCCGATCGTGCGCGTGCTCGGCGAGCGGAACGCGCTGGTGCTCGGCCTGTGCTGTGGCGCGATCGGGTTCGTGATCTTCGGCGCTGCGCCGACCGGCCCGCTGTTCTGGATCGGCATTCCCGTGATGTCGCTGTGGGGCATCTCGGGTGCCGCCATGCAATCCTTGATGACGCGGCTGGTCGCGCCCGATCAGCAGGGCCAGTTGCAGGGCGCGACCGCGAGCGTGCAGAGCGTGTCGCAGCTCGTCGGGCCGTTCCTGTTCACGCTGACGTTTTCCTATTTCATCGGCGCCAGCGCGCCGCTGCATCTGCCCGGCGCGCCGTTCCTGCTTGCGGCGGTCTTGATGGTGGTGTGCGTGGCGATCGCGATGCGGACGCTGGTGACCACGAAGACGGTCTCGTAGGGTGGGCAAAGGCGCGTAGCGCCGTGCCCACCATTTCTCTGCGACCTCAAGAAGTGGTGGGCACGCTTCGCTTTGCCCACCCTACGACAGTCTTTTCCGAGGCCTGACGCAAATGCCCGGGACTTGCCCGGGCATCACGTCGTGGAGGTGGTGCGTGCGCTACGCGGTTACTTCTTCAGCAGCGGACATTCGCTGTCCTTGAGCGGCTTGGCCGCGTCTTCGGCCGCGATCGTGGCGATCTGCTTGTAGTAGTCCCACGGGCCCTTCGACTCCTCGGGCTTCTTCACCTCGAACAGATAGGCCGGGATGAGGCGGCGTCCGTCCGCGCGCAGCGGGCCGTTGCCGAACAGCGGATCGTCGGTCGGCAGCTCCTTCATCTTGGCGACGACCTTGGCGCCGTCATGCGGGTTGCCGCCAAGCGCTTCCATCGCCTTGAGATAGTGCAGCACCATCGCGTAGTTGCCGGCCTGGGTCATCGACGGCATCGCGTTCTTGCTGGCCAGTGCGGCGAAGCGCTTCGACCAGGCGCGGGTCTGCTCGTTCATGTCCCAGTAGAACGACTCGGTGAAGGTCAGGCCCTGCGCGGTCTTCAGCCCCAGCGAATGCACGTCGTTGATGAACAGCAGCAGCGCCGCGAGCTTCTGCCCGCCCGACACGATGCCGAATTCCGCCGCCTGCTTGATCGAGTTCGTGGTGTCACCGCCGGCATTGGCGAGGCCGACCACCTTGGCCTTGGACGATTGCGCCTGCAGCAGGAACGACGAGAAGTCCGAGCTGTTGATCGGATGCTTGACGCTGCCCAGCACCTTGCCGCCATTCGCCGTCACGACGGCCGTGGTGTCGCGTTCCAGCGCGTGGCCGAAGGCATAGTCGGCGGTAAGAAAGAACCAGGTGTCGCCGCCGGCCTTGGTCAGCGCCTTGCCGGTGCCGTTGGCCAGCATGTAGGTGTCGTAAGTATAGGAGATCGTGTTCGGCGTGCAGGCCTTGCCGGTCAAGTCGGCAGAGGCAGCGCCTGAATTCAGCAGCACCGCGTTCTTTTCCTTGACGAGGTTGCTGACCGCGAGCGCGACGCCGGAGTTCGGCGTATCGGCGATCGCATCGACCTTCTCGTTGTCGATCCACTGCCGGGCGATATTGACGCCGACGTCCGGCTTGTTCTGGTGATCGCCGCTCAGCACGTCGATCTTCCAGCCCTTCTTGAGCAGGCCGGAATCTTCGACGGCCATCTTGATTGCGACCACGGAGTTCGGGCCGCCGATGTCGGCATAAAGGCTCGACATGTCGTTCAACACGCCGATCTTGACGGTCTTGTCCTGCGCGTAGGCGGATGTTGCAAAACCGAAGGTGGCACAGGCCAGAAGGGCCGCATAGCGGCGCGCGAGCGTCGTCGTCATAAAAGGTTTCCTCCATTGTCAAATATGCGGACGGCTCTCTTGCGGAGCCTTGTTCCGGCTGATCGCTCTACCGTGTCCCACGGCCGGCGGCAATGCGCCTAAAGCCGGATGACGCTGCGTCGAAGCGTCATCCGTCGGTTAACTTTTGAGCAAAGTGTGTTGAGACGCTATTTGAGCGCGTCCGACGTCAGCTTGAATTTCTGGATGCGCTTACCGGTGTCGACCTCGGCGGTATAGACGTTACCCTTGGCGTCGATCGCCATCGCGTGCACCCAGTGGAATTGCCCGGCATTGCGGCCGTTGCGCCCGAAGCTGCCGACCACGCTGCCGTCGTCGCGCTTGATGACCCTGATCTCGTTGTTCTCGCCGTCGGCGGTGAGCAGCCAGGTCTGCTTCGGATCGGGCCAGATCGCGATATCCCATACCGCGCCGTTGCCGAGCGTGTTCTTCTCGAAGAAGAACTCCTTCACGAAGGTGCCGTCCTTCCTGAACACCTGGATGCGGTTGTTGATGCGGTCGCAGACATAGACGAGGCCGTCCTTGGCGAGCTTCACGCAGTGGACGGGATTTCCGAATTGCTGGGCGACCGGCGCCTTGGGATCGTAGGCCGCCTGCTTGCTGTCGTCTGGCTTGTTGCCATAGGCGCCCCAGTGCCGCTTGTAGGCGAGCGTCGTCGCGTCGAACACGATCACGCGGCGGTTGCCATAGCCGTCGGCGACGTAGATTTCGTTCGCATCCTTGTCGATCGCGGTTTCCGCGGGCTTGCCGAGCTGCGTCGTGTCGTTGCTGCCCAGGCTCGGTGCGATCTTGCCGATCTGCGCGACGAACTTGCCGTCGAGCGTGAACTTCAGGATGGCGTTGTCATTGTCGGCATTGCCGCCGACCCAGACGAAGCCGCGTTCGTCGACCTCGATGCCGTGCTCGCGTCCGACCCATTCATAGCCTTCGCCCGGACCGCCCCAGGACCGCAGCAGATTGCCGTCGGTGTCGAATTCGAGAACAGGCGGCGCCGAGACGCAGCACTTCGAGCGCGGCGGGCTGAGGCTCGCACCTTTCTCGTCGTCGGTGAGCGAGCGCGGGCGATGGATGACCCAGATGTGGCCCTGCCAGTCGACGGTGATGCCGCCGACCTGGCCGAGAATCCAGTTGTTCGGCAATTGCTTTGGCCAGGAAGGATCGACCGCAAAGGTCGGGATGTCGCCGGCGCTTGCCGTGCCCGGAAGCAGAAACGCGATGGCGGCGATGAGGATCGAGAAGGCGTGAGAGACGTTTGCGAGCGCACGCGTAAAGCTTGCGCGATCATGCCATGGTGCCATGGCGACCTCCCTTTTTTGGCTTGCGGCTTGCTGCCGCTTGAGCAGCGGCAGTCAAACGCGGGGAGGCACGCGAGTCAATCAGGCAAGGCAATTACGCAGGCGCGCGGAAGCTCATCAGGGTGCGGGTCTTGTAGTCGTAGAACTTGCCGGTCTCGGTCCAGCCGGGTCCGCACATCGGCACGATGAATTCGGCGACCTGCTCGGCCGTGTCGAGCGTGGCGGGGTCCTCGCCCGGCATCAGCGTGGCGCGCATGCGGGTGCGGACCGGGCCGGGATTGAACAGGTTGACACGGATCGGTGTGTTCGCGGTCTCCTGCGCCCAGGCGCGGGCCAGCGTCTCCAGCGCGGCCTTGGAGACGGCGTAGGGGCTGACATAGGCGGTCGCCTTGTTGGCGGCGCCCGAGGTGATGAACACGGCGCGGCCGGCGTCGGACTGCTTCAGCAGGGGCTCCATGCAGCGGATCAGCTGGAAGTTCGCGGAGACGTTGACCGCCATCACGTCGGTGAAGGCCTTCAGCTCGATATGACCGACCGGCGAGGAGGGGCCGAGCACGCCGGCATTGCCGACCAGGATATCGAGCTTGCCGTAGCGCTCATGGAGGCCCGCGCCGAGGCGTGCGATGCCGTCGGAATCGGTGAGATTGAGCGGCACCAGCGTGGCGCTGCCGCCGTCCTTCCGGATCTCGTCGTCGAGCTCTTCCAGCCCGCCCTGCGTGCGTGCGACCGCAACGATATGCGCGCCGGCCTTGGCCAGCGCGCGTGCCGTGGCGAAGCCGATGCCGCGCGAGGCGCCGGTGACGAGAGCGATGCGGTTGGCGAGGGGATTTGTCATGGCGGGGTTTTACAGGCGTGGATGGCCGGGACAAGCCCCCACTACGTCGTCATTCCGGGGCGGTCCGCAGGACCGAACCCGGAATCCAGACGTTTGAGGCAACACGTCGAGATCCCGGGCTCGATGCTTCGCATCGCCCCGGGATGACGGCTGTGCCGTCAGCTCGCCTCCGCCAGCAGCGACAATTGCCGCGGCTGCTGCTCGGTCTGGGTCTGGTCGGTGAGGTGGGTCGGATACGCCCCGGTGAAGCAATGATCCGAGAACTTCGGATTGGCGGGATCGCGGCCGGGCTCGCCCATGGCGCGGTACATGCCGTCGATCGACAGGAAGGCGAGCGAGTCGGCGCCGATGATCTCGCGCATCTCCTCCAGCGAATGCGTCGCGGCCAGCAGGCCGCCGCGATCCGGCAGGTCGATGCCGTAATAATCGGGATAGAGGATCGGCGGCGAGGCGAGGCGGAAATGCACTTCCTTCGCGCCCGCATCGCGCATCATGCGAACGATCTTCTTCGAGGTGGTGCCGCGCACGAGCGAGTCGTCGATCAGGATGATGCGCTTGCCCTCGATCGCGGCGCGGTTCGCCGAATGCTTCATGCGCACGCCGGACTCGCGGATCGCCTGCGTCGGCTGGATGAAGGTGCGGCCGACATAGTGGTTGCGGATGATGCCGAGCTCGAACGGCACGCCGGAATGCTGGCTGTAGCCGACCGCGGCCGGCACGCCGGAATCCGGCACCGGCACGACGACGTCGATCGGCACATGGCTCTCGCGCGCGAGCTGCGCACCAAAGGCCTTGCGCACCTCGTAGACCGAGCGGCCGTGAACGATGGAGTCCGGACGGGAGAAATAGATGTATTCGAAGATGCAGGGCCGCGGCGCCATCGGCGGGAACGGCTTGTGAATGTCCTGGCCGTTCTCGTCGAACACGATGACTTCGCCCGGTTCGATGTCGCGGATGAAGCGCGCGCCGATGATGTCGAGCGCGCAGGTCTCCGAGGTCAGGATCGGGCAACCATCGAGCTCGCCGAGCACCAGCGGACGGATGCCGCGCGGATCGCGCGCGCCGACCAGCTTCTTGTTGGTCAGCGAGACCAGCGCATAGGCGCCCTCGATCTCGCGCAGCGCGTCGATATAGCGCTCGATGAAGCGGCCGCGCTTGGAGCGTGCGACCAGGTGCAGGATCACCTCGGTGTCGGTGGTCGACTGCATCATCGCACCGTGCCGCACGAGCTCGCGACGCAGCGTCAGGCCGTTGGTGAGGTTGCCGTTGTGGGCGACCGCAAGGCCGCCGGCGTTGAGCTCGGCAAACAGCGGCTGCACGTTGCGCAGGATGGTGGCGCCGGTGGTGGAGTAACGGACATGGCCGACGGCCATATTGCCGGGCAGGCGGTCGATCACCTCGCGGCGGGAGAAGGTGTCGCCGACGAGACCGAGGCGGCGTTCGGAGTGAAAGCGGCTGCCGTCGTAGGAGACGATGCCGGCGGCTTCCTGGCCGCGGTGCTGAAGGGCGTGGAGACCGAGCGCGGTAATGGCTGCGGCGTCGGGGTGGCCGTAGATGCCGAAGACGCCGCATTCCTCGCGCAGCGTATCCCCCTCCAGGTCATCCTGTAGCTCGAGCGCGGCTGGGCCGAGATCGTGGTCAAGCTGGGCGTCCTGGTCAGGGTGTCGCATCTCGTCCGCGCCTCTCTTTAGGGCTAAATCAACGCGCCGCAGGTTTCTCGATCAGCTTTTTAAGGCTGTCACGAGCCGGTTTGCTGTATCCGTCGCCACTGCCCGAAGGCTGCTGCTCGGAATCAGCTTGATCATCATCTGGTTTGTTTTTCTTGAATCTCTTCAAGATGGTGTTCTCGGGGTCGTCAGGCAAGAGGGCCATCAGCCAATCGCCGGTTCCCTGGAGCACCACGCGGGACTTGGCCCCCGTGACCCAGTCCGGGCGCTGCTTGTCCGGCACCAGCCAGGTGAAGAACAGGAACGCGACCACGACGATCAAAAGCCCGCGAGCCAGCCCAAACAGGAAGCCCAGGGTGCGATCCAGCGCACCGATGCGCGAATCCAGGATCATGTCGGAGATCCGGACCGTGATCACCGAGACCACGACCAGGGTTCCGACGAACACGCCCGCAACGACGACCACGCTCGCGACCGTGTCGTTGTTGAAATAGGTCTTGGCGGTCGGCAGCAGCTTCGAGAACGAGTACAGCGTCACGATGGCCGCCGCGCCCCAGGCCGCGATCGAGAGAATTTCGCGCATGAAGCCGCGGACCATGGCGAGCAGGCCCGAGATCAGCATCACACCGAGCAGGATCAGGTCGAGGATGGTTACTGGCATCGGCTGGTCTGGTCCGCTCGTACTTCAAAGGTGCTCAGCGAATCGGTGTTTGGCCGTGGCCCTAAGTGAGGGCCAGACGGCGTTCCCGGCAAGGCCGCAACCACGCAATCCCATGCTGCTTTTGTGACGGCTGTATAGCGGCGGGGGCGGAGGACGTCACCTCCGCCTAACCCTCTCCACGGCGGAATCTTGCCGGTGTGGCATTTTTCTCCGCCGGCGCGCTCTGTTCGCCGCGGCGGGAGCCCTTGGCGGCGATCTCGGCCACGAGGGTCGTGAGGCTGTTGACGGCGTTCAGGGACAGTCCGGCATCGCCGCCGGAGTCGCCCCGGGCCGATTCGGGCAGCACGGCGCGTTTGAAGCCGAGTTTGACGGCTTCCTTGAGCCGGGCCGGGGTCTGCGCCACCGGCCGGATCACGCCGGAGAGCGAAATCTCGCCGAAATAGACCGCGTCGGTGGGTAACTGCGCATTAACCAGGGACGACACCAGCGCGGCAGCAGCGGCCATATCGGCCGCCGGCTCGTGGATGCGCAGGCCGCCTGCGACGTTCAGATAGACGTCGTGACCGGACAGTTTGACCCCGCAATGGGCCTCCAGCACCGCCAGCACCATGGAGAGCCTGCTCTGATCCCAGCCGACCACGGCCCGGCGCGGAGTGCCGAGCGAGGTCGGCGCCACCAGCGCCTGCAATTCGACCAGAACGGGCCTTGTGCCCTCAATCCCTGCGAAGACCGCGGTGCCGGGCGTGCCGAGGTCGCGCTCGGACAGGAACAGCTCGGAAGGATTGGTGACTTCGCGCAGGCCAAGTCCCGTCATCTCGAACACGCCGATCTCGTCGGTCGGGCCGAAGCGGTTCTTCACGGCGCGCAGGATGCGGAATTGCTGCGAGCCTTCGCCCTCGAACGACAGCACCGCGTCGACCATGTGCTCGACCACGCGGGGGCCGGCAATCTGGCCGTCCTTGGTGACATGGCCGACCAGGATGATGGCCGCACCGGTCTTCTTCGCGAAGCGGATCAGCGCCTGCGCCGAGGCGCGCACCTGGGTGACCGTGCCGGGCGCGGATTCCACCGTGTCGGTCCACATGGTCTGGATCGAGTCGATCACGATCAGCCGCGGGACCGCACCTTCCGACAGCGTCGAGACGATGTCCTCGACCGAAGTCTCGGCGGCAAGCTGCACCGGCGCATCCGACAGGCCGAGCCGCTCGGCGCGCAGCCGTACCTGCGCGACCGCCTCTTCGCCGGAGATGTAGACGATGCGATGCCCGGCGCGCGCCATCATGCTGGTGGCCTGCGTCAGCAGCGTCGATTTGCCGATGCCGGGATCGCCGCCGACCAGCAGCACCGAGCCGCGGACGAAGCCGCCGCCGGTGACGCGGTCGAGCTCGGTCATGCCTGAAGACAGGCGCGGCGCGTCCGGGCTTTTGCCGGCGAGACTCTCCAGCGCAAAGGTCCGGCCCTTGCGCTTGGAGCGGATCGAGACTGGCACGCTGCCGGTCGTGTCCTCCTCGGCCAGCGTATTCCACTCGCCGCAGGACTCGCACTTGCCCTGCCAGCGGTTATAGGCCGCGCCGCAGTTCTGGCAGACGAAGGAAAGCGTGTTCTTGGCCATGGGGACAGCGAGTCGAGGGTTTCTGGTTTGCTGATAGCACGGAATGACGGGTGGAGACGGCGATCGCCAGCCCCCCAATTAGCGCAATTCACATCAGCCGATACACCCTTTGTTAGCTCTGCGCCGCGGCGCCGTTCCGGACTTTGCCAAATATTAGCGGACACCGGTCCAGTTTCGGAACCAATACGGGGTAGCGAACAGAATGACGGTAGTCTTGCGGATCGTGCTCGCTGTGGGCATCGCCTGCGGCGTATTTGTGCCGCCCGGCGGCGCCGTTGCGGCCGACGCGAGGCATCTCAACATCGTTTTCGTCAACCCCGGCAAGACCGGCGAGGTCTATTGGGACATGGTTTCGCAGACCATGCAGGCCGCCGGCCGCAAGCTCGATGCTCATGTCGAGGTGCTGACCAGCGAACGCAATTATCGCACCATGCAGGAGCTCGGGCTCGGCGTGGTGGCGCGCGCCGACAAGCCGGACTTCCTCATCCTGTCGAACGAGGAATCCGCCGCCGTGCCGATCCTGGAGGCGGCCGAGGCTGCCGGCGTCAGGACGCTGCTGTTGTCGAACACGCTGATCGGTGACGACGCGGCGCGTCTCGGACCGCCCCGGCAAAAGCTCAAGACCTGGCTCGGCGACATCACGACGGATCTTCAGACCGCGGGCGCGCGGATGGCCAATGCGCTGATCAGCGTGGCGCGCGCCGAGAAGTGGCAGAGCCCGGACGGCAAGATCCACATTCTCGGCATCGGCGGCGACGAGATCACGCCGGCCTCGATCGCCCGCAACGCCGGCCTCAAACTCGCGGTGGACGCCGCGCCCGATGTGGTGGTGGACCGGATGCTGTTCGCCAACTGGACCCAGTCGGAGGCCGAGCAGGTCACCACGAATTACCTGAGCTGGGCCGCGCGCAAGGAGATCCGGCCTGCCGGCATCTGGGCCGGAAACGATCCGATGGCGCTCGGCGCGCTTCGCGCGGTGGTCGCTGCCGGCCTCACGCCGGGCCGGAACATCCAGCTGGTCGGCCTCAACTGGTCGGAGGACGCACTGCGCGAGATCAAGGCGGGCCGTCTCCTGCTGACCGACGGCGGGCATTTCCTGCTCGGCGGCTGGTCGATCGTTCTGCTGCGCGACTACGCCGACGGCTGCGATTTCGCGGCGGTATCGCCCCGCGTCGAGGCGAAGACGGCTGCGATCACGCGCGGCAATCTCGCTGCGGTCGGAGACCTCATCAAGACGCGCGCCTTCGACCGGATCGACTTCGCACGTTTCAGGGCGAGGGCGGGGCGCTGCGGCCAGTATGATTTCTCCATCGATGCGCTCATCTCTTCGCTGACGCCGCCGGAAGGCGCTGCCGACTGATGCGAAACGGTAACGACACGAGCGATCCGGATCGCAAGCAGCACGCGCCGCCGTCGCGCTCGCGCTCGGTCGTCCGTGCGATGATCTGGGCCACCGTGCCGGTGCTGCTGGTGGTGCAGCTGCTTGCCTCCGCCGGCGTCGAGGCCTCGAGCTTCTGGTCGCAGATCAGGCAGCTCGACGCCCGCATTGTCCGCACGGCCGACAGCCGCGCCGAGCTGATCGCCGAGCCGCTCTGGAAGATGCGTTACGACCAGGTCACGAGCGTGCTCAACGAGATCATGCACGACGAGACCATCGCCGCGGCGGCGGTCTATGACGACACCGGCGTTGCGATCGCACGCGTGGTGGCGCGTCCGGCGGACCAGGCGGTCGCGGAAGTCTCGCGTCCGATCAACTACAGGAACGGCAACATCGCCGTGCAGGCCGGCCGTATCGCGATCGCCTATTCCTATGCGACGGTCTACGCGGACACGGGCAGCCGGCTGATGTTGCTTCTGGTCGTCGGCCTGCTCGCAACGTTTGCGACCATGGTTGCGATGCGGATCTCGGCCGACATCTTCATCGGCAAGCCGCTCGCCGCGATCATGTCGGCTATTCAGCGCAGCAAGCAGGACGGCCGCGCCTATCCGGCGGACATCAAATCGTCCAACGAATTCGGCCAGCTCGCGCACGCCTTCAACGCCATGCAGCATACGACTTCGGGTGCGCTCGACCGCCTCGGGCACATGGCCGCGCACGATCCGCTGACGGGCCTGCCCAATCGCCGCTCGCTGTCTGAGCACCTGGTGACCCTGAGCAGCGATGCCGGCTCGCCGGACTCGCTGATCGCTTTCTGCTTCATCGATCTCGACGACTTCAAGGGCATCAACGACACCTTCGGCCATGATGCCGGCGACAAGTTCCTGGTGCACATCTCCGAGCGCCTTCGTGATGCGGTCGAACCGCAGGATTGGGTGGCCCGGCTCGGCGGCGACGAATTCGTCGTCATCCGCCCCGAGGTCAGCAATGAAGCGACCGCCCAGGCCTTCGCGCGCCAGCTGCTCGATGCGATCTCCGAGCCGATCCGGCTGCACGACAAACAGGTCGTGCCGCGCGCCAGCATCGGCCTTGCCGTGCGCCGCGCCGGCGATCCTGAATTGTCGCATCTGCCGGCGCTCGCCGACATCGCGCTCTACCACGCCAAGAGCAAGGCGCCCGGCACGGTCGCCGTGCTGGACGAAGCGCTCCAGCGCGACTATCGCCGCCGCCGGGATCTCGAGCTCGCCATTCCCACGGGTTTCGCCGAGGGGCAGTTCGAGGTCTGGTATCAGAGCCAGGTCGACCTCGAGAGCCAGGCCGTCGTCGGCCTCGAGGCGCTGATCCGCTGG
This sequence comes from Bradyrhizobium sp. CCGB20, assembly GCF_024199855.1. Classification (NCBI taxonomy): domain Bacteria; kingdom Pseudomonadati; phylum Pseudomonadota; class Alphaproteobacteria; order Hyphomicrobiales; family Nitrobacteraceae; genus Bradyrhizobium; species Bradyrhizobium sp. CCGB20. The sequence continues at coordinate 4,295,539 of NZ_JANADN010000001.1, forward strand.
CGCCATCCCGAACATGGCCTGATCGGTCCCGGCGAATTCCTCCCCCTGATCGAGCGCAGCGGCAACAATGCGCAGCTGACGCGCTATGTGCTGACCGATGCCTGCCGCGCGCTGCAACGACTGGCGTCGGCCGGCAAGCCGCACATCCGGATCGCGATCAACCTGCCGCCGTCCGAGCTTGCCGACCATTCGTTCGCCGCAGAGCTGCGCGCGACCTGCGCGCGCTTCGATGTCGCGGCATCATTGCTGGAGCTCGAGATCACCGAGGGCTCGCTGATCAACAACATCGCCAGCGCCTCCGAGACGCTGCATCGCCTGCGGCGCCTCGGCGCAACCATCGCGCTCGACGATTTCGGCACGGGCTACAGCTCGCTCGCCCATCTCAGGCGTTTCCCGCTCGACAAGGTCAAGATCGACAAGGCCTTCATCAGCGAGATCCCGGCCAGCGCGGAAGACAAGGCGATCGTCGGCGTCATCGCCTCGCTCGCCGGCACGCTGGGGCTGACCCTGGTCGCGGAAGGCATCGAGCGGGCCGAGCAGGCGCAAGCCATGCGCGAGATGGGCGTGACGCTCGGGCAGGGCTATTTCTATCAGCGGCCGCAGCCGCTCGAGGCCGTGCTGCGATGGCTCGCGGGACAGGCGCCGGCGGAAAGCCGTGTTCTTGCGGAGAGCCCGTCGATCGCGCCGGAGTTCGCTGCCTGAGCGGGCCTACGGCTGGGTCGCATTCCACAACATCGAGAGCCCGGCGGCGATCATGATCGCGTCCATCACCATGCGGAACATCTCCGGCTTCAAGTGAAGCACGAAACGCTTGGCAATGAAGGCGCCTGACATCAGCGAGGAGCCCGCGATCAGGCCCTTGACGAACACGTCGCCGGTCAGGGCGCCGAACCGCTCGAACGTCACGGACTTCGCGAAGTAGAGCCCGAGCGAGGAGGCGGCCTCGGTGGCGAGGAAGGCGCCCTTGGACAGGCCGTAGAACAGGAACAGCGGCACGCTGAGCGGTCCGGTCGAGACCACGATGCCGGTGAGATAGCCGATGATCGCTCCGCCGATCGCCAGGTGCCAGAGATTGGCCTTCAGGTCATGCCGCGCCAGCCAGTGCCGCACCGGCACCATCGCGATCAGGAAGGTGCCGATGGCGAGATCGACCGCGTGCGAGGGGAGCGCGAGCAGCGTGCGGGCGCCGAGCGCCGCGGCCGGAATGCCGGTGACGGAATAGGCTGCACAAGCGCGCCAGTCGACCTCGCGCCACCAGGCCAGGATCCGGGAGAAATTCGCCATCACGGAGGCCACTGCCATGATGGGCACGGCTTCCTTCGGCCCGTAAGCATAGACCAGCACCGGCATGAGCATGATCGACGAGCCGGTGCCGACGATGCCCGAGACGGTGCCGGCGATCAGGCCGACGATAAGGACGAAGAGGAAGGCCAAGTTGCTCTCCACGAATCGGGAGAGTTTAGCCGTCGCCGGCCGTGCGGGCGATCCGTTCCAGGTAAGGGAACCGATCGCCCCGCGCATGCCCGGTCTGAGCGGGGCGTCAGCCTTGCTCGTCCATGACGCGCAGCTTCTCGACGCGGCGGCGGAAGTCCTCGTCGGTCGAGAATTCGGCCGAGAGATAGGACGAGACGAGATCGACCGCGAGCCAGGCGCCGACGATCTGCGCGCCGATGCACATGACGTTGACGTCGTCATGCTCAACGCTCTGATGGGCGGAATGGACGTCGTGGCAGACCGCGGCGCGGATGCCCTTCATCTTGTTGGCGGCGATCGAGGCACCAACGCCGGTGCCGCAGACCATGATGCCGCGCGCGGCTTCGCCCGAGGTCACCTTCTGGGCGACCGCCCGCGCGATGTCGGGGAAGTCCACCGGCTTGTCGTCGTAGGAGCCGACATCGATGACGTCGTGGCCGAGCTTGCGGATGTGGTCGATAACGGTCTGCTTGAGCGGCCAGCCGGCGTGGTCGGATCCGATGACGAGACGCATGTGATGTCCTTCTTGATCTTGCATGGGTCGTGACAGCCGCATGCGGCTGTCACGATTGTTTCTGGTCTTAGCTACGCATGTCCGGCGGCAGCTCGACGCCGTGGAATTTCTTGTAGATCGCGTTGAGCTTGCCGTTCTTGACGTTTTCCGTGATCCAGGCGTTGAGCTTGTCCATCAGGCGCTGCTCGCCCTTCTTCAGGCCGATGGCGAGGTCGAAGGTCGCCAGCGGAATCCGGGATTCGAACACGCGCGAAGGATTCTTCACGCCGATCTGGTTGATGATCGTCGCGGAGGAGGCGACGCAGTCGACCTGGCCGGAGACGGCCGCCGTCACCATCGTGGCGTCGTCGTCGTAGCGAGCGATCTTGAGGTCCTTGTCCTTCATGTTGGACAGGGTGGTGTCCTGCGTGGTGCCGCGCGAGACGCCGATCTGCTTGTCCTTCAGGTCGGGCCAGTCCTTGACGGTCGAGGATTTCAGGCAGCCGACGTCGGATTGCAGCGTCGCATAGCGCTTGGTGAAGTCGATGACCTTGGCGCGATCGGGCGTCACCGACAGGGTCGAGATGATGATGTCGGCCTTGCCTGTCAGGACGTTGGGGATGCGGGTCGCGCCGGTGGTCTGGATGAATTCGAGCTCGAGCCCCCAGTCCTTGGCGAGCAGCTGCGCCACTTCGACGTCGGAGCCGGTCGGCTTCATGCTCGCGTCCATCATGCCCGAGGGCGGAATGGCGACGTCCGTCGAAATGCGGATCTTCTTGGCCTGCGTGATGTCGTCGAGCAGGTCGGCTGATGCCGGCGTGGCCGATATCATGGCGAGGCCGAGCAGCGCAGCGGCGGTCCCCAGAAGCTTCTTGTTTGTCATCCTTGGTTCTCCCTTCCTGTTATGATTTTAAGTTTCCTGTGCCCACGAATTGCGTGAGTTCGGGCGTGGTCGGCGACGTCAGGATCGAGGCGGATCCGGTCTCGTGGACCTTGCCGCGATGCATGAAGACGATCCGGTCGGCGATCCCCTTGGCAAAGCCCATCTCGTGGGTGACCATCACCATGGTCATGCCGTCTGCCGCGAGCTGCTCGATCACCTTGAGCACCTCGGCGGTGAGCTCGGGATCGAGCGCGGAGGTGACCTCGTCGAACAGCATGACCTTCGGCTGCATCGCCAGCGAGCGGGCGATCGCCGCACGCTGCTGCTGGCCGCCGGAGAGCTGTTCGGGATAGGCGTGCAGCTTCTCCTCGAGCCCGACCTGCGCCAGCACTTTTCGCGCGAGGTCCTTTGCATGCGACGTGGCCATACCTTTCACCGCGCAGGGCGCCAGGGTGATGTTCTGCTCGATCGTGAGATGCGGAAACAGATTGTAGCTCTGGAATACGATGCCGACGTCCTGGCGCAGCGCGCGCAGATCGACGTCGGGACGATCGACGCGGTGCCCGCAGACGACGATCTCGCCGCCGTCGACCTTCTCGAAGCGGTCGATGCAGCGCAGCGCGGTGCTCTTGCCGGAGCCTGAGCGGCCGATCAGCGCCAGCACCTCGCCGCGCTCGACGGCAAAGGAGACGCCGTCGAGCACCCGGAGCGGGCCAAAGCTCTTCTGCACGTCGCGGAGCGACACGATCGGTTCGGGGGAGGAGGGGTTTTGCTGCATGTCAGGCTGGCGCGAGGTTGGACGTGCCACGCCCCATCCGTCGTTCCAGCTTCTGGCTGAACAGCGACAGGGGATAGCACATGGCGAAATAGACGACGGCGATGATCGCGTAGATGGCGAACGGCTCGAACAGCGAGTTGTTGACGATCTGGCCCGAGCGCATCAGCTCGACGAAGCCGACGACGGAGGCGAGCGAGGTGTTCTTGATGATCTGCACCATGAAGCCGACGGTCGGGGGCGTCGCGATGCGGATCGCCTGCGGCAGGATCACCTTCATCATGCGCTGGGTGCGGCTCAGCGCGAGGCCCTCGGCGGCTTCCCATTGCGGCTTCGGCACCGACTGGATGCAGCCGCGCCAGATCTCGCCGAGATAGGCGGCGACATAGAGCGTCAGCGAGGCGCCGGCGGCAGCGAGCGGCGACACTTTGAGGCCGATGGCAGCGAGGCCGAAATAGCCGAGGAACAGGATGACAAGCAGCGGCGTGCCCTGGATCAATTGGACATAGACGCCGCTGGCGATCCGCAGAGATCTAAGCGGCGAGATTCGCGCCAGCGCGATCACGAAGCCGACAATGCCGCCGCCGATCAGCGCGATCACCGAGAGACCGACGGTCCACAGCGCGCCCTGGCCGAGGAACATCAGATGGTTGATGTTGAGATGTCCGCCCATGGTCATCTCACAACGGCGTGCCGAGCCGGCGACGGCGCGGGAACAGTACGAGGCCGAGGCCCCAGAAGCCGGCGCGCATCACCAGCGACAGAATGACGTAGAGCACGGCGACGATGATGTAGGTTTCGAATGCCCGGTAGGTGTCCGACTGGATGTAGTTGGCGACGGCGGTGAGCTCTTCGGCCGAGATCTGCGAGCAGACCGAGGAGGCCAGCATCAACAGCACGAACTGGCTGGTCAGCGCCGGATAGACCTTCTCGATCGCCGGCAGCAGGATGATGTGCCAGTAGATCTGCAGGCGCGACAGCGCCAGCCCCTCGGCGGCCTCGATCTGTCCGCGCGGGATCGCCTCGAATCCGGCGCGCATGATCTCGGCGGTGTAGGCGCCGACATTGATCGTCAGCGCGGCCACCGCGACGGTGAAGGCGGAGAATTTCAGACCCAGGCTGGCGAGGCCGAAATAGACCAGGAAGATCTGCACCAGCAGCGGCGTGTTGCGGATGGTCTCGACATAAGCCTTGCAGGCGCCCGCGATCAGCGAATTGTGCGTGCCGCGTCCGACCGCCGCGAGCGTGCCGAGCAGGGCGCCCAGCACCGTCGCGAAGGCCGCAAGCTCCAGCGTGAGGGCGGCGCCGGCCACAAAACTCGGCCAACGCTCCAGCACTGCGGGAAAGTCGAGTTGGAGGCTCATCGTATCAGGTTCAGCCAGTGGTCTGGTTGGTCATGCGGTCGTAGACGCGGAACAGCGCCTGATTGCCGTTGCTGCCTTCGCCGTGGGCGCGCGCATCGACATACTGGCTGGTGACGAGCGCGGTGCCGGGCAGGGGCACGCTCAGCGCCTGGGCCTGCTCCTGCACGAGCCGAAGGTCCTTGAGCTGCAGGTCGATCCGGAAGCCGGCGGAGACGTCGCCAGCGATCATCGCGGGGCCGAGCTTGTCCAGCATCCAGGAGGCGGCGGAGCCACCGAGCAAAACCTTGCGCAGCAGATCGAGATCGAGGCCTGAAGCGCGCCCGAGCGCCAGGGCCTCGCAGATCGCCTGGATGTTGATGCCGCAGATCAGCTGATTGCAGAGTTTGACTGTCTGGCCGGCACCGGATGCGCCGACATGCGTGATGGTCGTGCCCATCGCGCGAAAGAACGGCTCGGCCTGCGCGAAGGCGGCCACATCGCCGCCGGCCATGATCGAGAGCGCGGCGTTCTTGGCGCCGACGGGCCCGCCCGAGACCGGCGCGTCGATGAAGCTGACGCCGACCTTTTGCAGGTCGGCATGGATCCGGCGGACCGCGACCGGCGAGATCGTGCTCATGTCGACGATCAGCTTGCCTGATGGAGGCGACTTCAGCAGGCCTTGCTCACCGTAAACGGTCGCCTCGACATGGGGCGTGTCGGGCAGCATCGTGATGACGATGTCGGCGCCATGCGCGGCATCGGCGGGGCTGTTGGCGCGGGTCGCGCCTTCCTTCGCGCTGTCGGCCAATGCGGCCTCGTTGAGATCGAAGACGCGAACCGCGTGCCCGGCCACCAGGAGGTTGCGCACCATCTCCCGGCCCATCGTGCCGATGCCGATGAAGCCGACCTTGCCCTTGTCGTTCCGTCCCATGTTGCTTGTCCGTTTCTTGGTTCGTTGGTCTGCGGTCAGCCCGAGGCGCTGGTCTTGTCGATGTCGCCGACGACGGCGCGCCTGCGGTATTCGTCGCCGATGGCAAAATGCTTGCGCAGCGTCGCGTCCGCGCGCTCGGGATCGCGCGCGATCACGGCTTCGAAGATGCGGCGGTGGTCGTCGATCAGATAGGTCTTCATCGACGGTAAGGCCTGTACCAGCTCGCGGCGGCTGCGATGCGAATGCGTCAGCAGGCCGGCCATGGAGCTGTGCAGGACCGTCAACGTCTCCGAATGCGAGGCCACGACGATGGCGCGATGGAAATCGAAGTCGGCCATGCCGCCGGCATCGGCCTCGTCGATGGTGTCCCCGATCTTGGCGAGTGCGCGCTGGAGGCGTTCGAAATCGGCGATGTTGGCGCGCTCGCAGGCGAGGCGGATCGCCTGGCATTCGATCGCGACGCGGGCCTGCATGACGTCGTCGAGCATGTCCGCCTGCTGGGCGAGCGCGAAGGTGAAGAAGTCGTTCAGCACGGAGACGTCCGGCCGCGTCACCACGGTGCCGATGCGGTCGCGGATCTCGACGATGCCGAGCACGGTGAGGGCACGCAGCGCCTCACGGACGATCGGACGGCTGACGCCGAGCTGGGTTGCCAGCTCGCGTTCGGAAATCAGGCGGTCACCGGGCTTGAGCGATCCCGCAAGCAGGCGCTCACGCAAGAAGGCGAACACCTTCTCGAACCCTTTTTCGCCCTCGGCGGCGCGCTTCAGCTCCATCCCGGTCTCTTTTGGTCTGATCTTGGTCAGACCAGTAGGCTAACCAGAGCGACCGCGTCAAGGGCCTTGGTTAATGGCGGGTGTCGCAGGCACGCCCAATCCGACCGGTTCCCCGGCCTGATCCTTCAAATTTGAAGCGTATTGATCGGAGCGTTCGCTCAAAGAATTTGAGGTCCCGCGATGCCCGATCACCATTCCTTCTCCGCGCTCGACCGCCATGCGGTGCTCGGCGGATCCGACAACGGCTTTCCCTGGTTTGCCGGCGCGATGCTCGCGGTTGAAGCGAGCGAAGTGGTGCGGCTGCGCTGCGAGAAGCTCCGCCATGGCGACGAGGCGGCCGGGCAGGAGGCCGTGCTGATGGTCAGCGAGAAGATCGCCGCGGCCTTCGAGGCGGCAGCGAACCTGCTCGCCGGAGCAACGCCGGCGGCGATCGTCCAGCGCTATCGCGAGCATGTGGCCGCAAATGCCAGGCGGCTCTCCTCGAACGAAGCTCCGTGACGAATTGCGCTGCTGACAGCATGTTGGCAGCAGGGGCAGGCTACGACCACCTCCTGACAAAACGGAGAGCGGGTCATGCCGATCGAGGCAAGCTGTCATTGCGGTGAGACGGTGTTCGAGGTGACGGAGGCGCCCGCGAGCGTGACCCGCTGCACCTGTTCGCTCTGCGCCAAGCGCGGCGCGTTGTGGGCGTACTACACGCCGGCGCAGTTTCGCCTGCTGTCACCCCCGGACAATGTCGCGACCTATCTGTGGGGCAGCCGCACGGTCAAACATCATTTCTGCGCAAGCTGCGGCTGCGGCACTTATTCGGAGTCCCCGGACTGGTCGACCGGCAAGCCGGATTTCGACAATCCCAAGGTCGCAGTGAACGCACGCCTGTTCGACGATTTCGATCTCGAGGCCGTGCCGGTGAACATGATCGACGGCAGGAATTTGTGGTGAGTGCCGGGCTCACGCATGTCTGCTCCACGCCCGTGCTCTTGAGGCTCTTTTGAAAAGCTGATTTGGTTCCGGCCCCGGACAACAAGGGGAGAAATCATGATGCGTCTTTTTGCGCGAGTGATGCTTGCGATGTGTCTGGCCGTTGCAGCCGGCTTCAATGCACAGGCGCAAACCAAGCCGAAGGTCACGACAGCAGGGCCCGACTTCCCGAAGGCGACCCTGTTCGTCGGCAACAGCTTCTTCTACTACAACAACGGCATGCCCGGGCATCTCTCGTTCATGGAGCGAGCCGCGGACGCGGCCAACAAGGCGGCGTATCGCAACACCATGGCCACGATCGGCGGCTCCGGCCTCGACTGGCACGACATGGACAATCTGCTGCGGCCGGGCGGCCTCGGCGCCTATTCCTTCGACGAGCAGAACAACGTCGTCTTCAACAAGCCCGGCAGGCAGTACGACGCGGTCGTGATGATGGATTGCAGCCAGTGCCCGATCCATCCGCAATTGAAGGACGTCTTCGCGACCTTCGCGAAGAAGGATAGCGACATCGTGCGCGCCCATGGCATGCGGCCGGTGCTGTTCATGTCCTGGGCCTATGCCGACAAGCCCGAGATGACGGACGCATTGGCGGAGGCCTATACGGTCGCGGGCAATGCCAACGATGCGCTGGTCATTCCGGCAGGTCTCGCGTTTGCGCGCGTCCGCAAGCTGCAGCCGGAGCTTAATCTCTATGCACCGGACAAGCGGCATCCGAGCCCGGCCGGCACGTATCTGGCGACGTGCGTCACGCTCGCCGCGCTGACGGGCCGCTCGCCGGTCGGCAATTCCTACACGATGGGGCTGGATGCGCCGACGGTGGAACTGTTGCAGAAGGCGGCGTGGGATACGGTGCAGGACTACTACGGGCGCTGATCTGAACTCGGCAGTAGGGCGGATTAGCGCAGCGTAATCCGCCACTGTTCATATCCGCAGAGACAGAAACGGTGGATTACGCCAGCGACCGCGCTTCGCGCAGCCGCGGGCTAATCCACCCTACGGCACTGTCATCGCGGCTTCAGCACCACCCACGCCGGCGCATGATCGCTGGCGCCGTCCTCGCCGCGGACCTCCTTGTCGACGCCGGCCTTGGCCAGGCGCGAGACGAGGGCAGGGCTGAGCAGGAGATGATCGAGCCGCAGGCCCGCATCGCGCGGCCACCGGTTCCGCTTGTAGTCCCAGAACGTGTAGATGCGTTTCTCCGGGTGCAGTTCTCGGATCGCATCGCACCAGCCTTGTTCGACGAGCGAGGCGAATGCCGCACGGCTCTTCGGCTGGATCAGCGCATCCTTGTCCCATGACCGCGTCGGATAGATGTCGATCTCACCAGGCGCGACGTTGTAATCGCCGGCGAGCACCACGGGCAGATCCTGCTTGATGAAGGTTTTGGCGTGGCGCTTGAGCCGCGCGAACCAGTCGAGCTTGTAGTCGAATTTCGGGCCCGGCTGCGGATTGCCGTTTGGCAGGTAAATGCTGGTGACGATGATTCCGCGCACGGCGGCCTCGATGTAGCGCGCCTCGAGATCTGCAGGCTTTCCCGGCAGGCGGTCGCGCGTCAGCACGGGCTCGGCGTTGCGGGCGAGGATGGCGACGCCGTTCCACGTCCTTTGTCCACACCAGACCGCGCCGTAGCCGGCCTTTTCGATCGCCGCCGCCGGAAATTCGCCATCACTTGCCTTCAATTCCTGAAGCGCGACGACATCGGGCTTCGCCGCCTTCATCCATGCCAACAGATTGGGCAGGCGGCGATTGATGTTGTTGATGTTGAATGTCGCAATCTTCATGTAGAGCTACCGGCTCCTGCCTTCCGTCTCCGGAGATACAATGTCCAAGTTGAGCTTTGCCGCCATTGCATTCGTCGTTGCGTTCTCCGGAGTCGCTTCGGCACAATCGTCCGATCCGCGCGGCGCATGCAAGGCGGACTATGACAAATTCTGCGCCGGCATCGCGCCGGGCGGCGGCAAGATCATCGCCTGCCTCAACGCCAAGCGCGATCAGCTCAGCGCGTCCTGCAAGACGGCGCTCGACAGCCGGAAGAAGTAAGCGGCGAGACGTTCAGCTCGGCAGCGGTGGCGGGCTCGCCGGCTGCTCGACGGGCGGCGGCGAGGGCGGCTGCTCGGCCGGCTGCGCAGGCTCCGGCCTTGCCAGCGGCTCCACCACATTGCCGCCCTTGTAGACGCGGGCGTAGCGGTGGCCGAGGCTGGTCAGCACCTCGTAGCCGATGGTGCCGAAATGATGCGCGAGCTCGTCGACGGTGATGCCCTCGCCGAGCAACGTCACCATGTGGCCGCGCCGCGCTGCGTTCGGCGGCAGATCGGTGATGTCGATCGCGATCAGGTCCATGGAGACGCGGCCTGCGACCGGGCAGCGCTTGCCGGCGACGATGACCTCGGCGCCGCGGGTGCCGTCATTGGAGCTGGCGGCGCGGAAATAGCCGTCGGCGTAGCCGACCGCGATGATCGCGAGCCTGGTCGGACGCCGCGCGGTCCAGGTGCCGCCATAGCCGACGCTCTCGCCGCGATCGACAGTGCGGATCTGCACAATGCGGGCCTTGAGGTCGACCACCGGCTGCATCGGATTGTCGGCCTCCGGCGTCGGGTTGACGCCGTAGAGCGCCGCGCCCGGCCGCACCAGGTCGAACTGGAACGGCGCGCCGAGGAAAACGCCTGAGGAATTGGCGAGCGCCGCCGGCACGCCGGAGAATTCGCTGGCGATGCCGCGGAAGGCCGCGAGCTGTTTGGCGTTCACGGAACTGTTGAGCTGCTCAGCCGAGACCAGATGGCTCATCACCAGCGTAATGCCGTGGTCGCCCGCGTGGATGCGGGGGATGATCGCCTGCGCGTCCGCAAGCGTCAGCCCGAGCCGGTTCATGCCGGTGTCGACGTGGATTGCGGCGCCGCCGGTCCAGCCGGTGCGGCGGCAGAACACGTCCCACTCGGCAAGCTCGTTGAGATCGCCGATCACCGGCCGGCAATTGATCTTGGCGTAGTGCTCGCCGGTGTTCTGGAAATAGCCGCCGAGCACGTAGATCGTGGGCTCCGGTACGGCCGCGCGCACCTTGCGCGCTTCCTCGATGGTGGCGACGAAGAAGGTCTTGCAGCCAGCCTTGCTCAGGGCACGCGAGACCTGCTCGGCGCCGCAGCCATAGGCATCGGCCTTGATGACGGCCGAGCATTCGGCCGGCACTGCCGTCTTCTCGAGCTTGCGCCAATTGGCGATGATGGCGTCGAGGTCGACGGTGAGCACGCCGCCGAAGGCAGCGAGCGCGGCAGCCTGATTGGCCTCCGCGGAGAGAAGGCCGGTTTGCGGGGTCATTTTCGGGTCGGACGCCATTGTCATGGCGCCGTTTTACGCAAGAGGCGTCTCTGGTTCAAGAAACTCAGTAGTCGCCACCGCTGCGAGCCGGCAGCTGACTGTCAGGCGCGAGGTCGCCGAACCGCGTGACCGAGGCTTCGAACGCCAGATCGACGGTGCCTGTCGGGCCGTGGCGCTGCTTGCCGATGATGACTTCGGCCTTGCCGTGCGCAAGACTCATGTCGAGCTGCCATTTCTCGTGCTCGGGCGTGCCGGGGCGCGGCTCCTTCATCGCGAGGTAATATTCCTCGCGATACACGAACAGCACGACGTCGGCGTCCTGCTCGATCGAGCCGGATTCACGCAAGTCGGAGAGCTGAGGCCGCTTGTCGTCGCGGGATTCGACCTGGCGTGAGAGCTGGGACAGAGCGATGACCGGAACGTTGAGCTCCTTCGCCAGCGCCTTCAGGCTGGTCGTGATCTCCGTGATTTCCTGCACGCGGCTGTCGCTGGCGCGCTTGCCCGAGCCCGACAGCAGCTGGATGTAGTCGATCACGAGCAGATCGAGGCCCTTCTGGCGCTTGAGCCGGCGTGCACGCGCCATCAGCTGCGCGATCGACAGGCCGCCGGTCGCGTCGACATAGAACGGCAGCGATTGCAGCTCGATCGAGACCTGGCGGATATTCTCGAAATCGGCTTCGGAGATGCCGCCGCGGCGGATGTGGGAGGAGGGAATGCCGGTGCGCTCGGCCACGATACGCGTGGCGAGCTGGTCGGCCGACATTTCGCAGGAGAAGAAACCGATGACGCCGCCATTGGCGGCCCTCATGGTGCCGTCGGCCTGGAGCTCCGGAACGTAGGCCTGCGCGACGTTGTAGGCGATGTTGGTCGCCAGCGACGTCTTGCCCATGCCGGGACGTCCCGCGACGATGATGAGGTCGGAGTGCTGCAGGCCGCCCATCTTGGTGTCGAGGTCGCGCAAGCCCGTCGAGATGCCCGACAGCTTTCCGTCGCGCTGGAACGCCTTCGCCGCGAGGTCGACCGCGACCGTCAACGCCTGCGAGAATTTCTGGAAGCCGCCGTCATAGCGGCCGGATTCGGCGAGCTCGTACAGGCGGCGCTCGGCGTCCTCGATCTGCGCCCGCGGCGCGAAGTCGACCGGGGCGTCGTAGGCGACATTGACCATGTCCTCGCCGATGCCGATCAGGTCGCGGCGCAGCGCCAGATCGTAGACGGTGCGGCCGTAATCCTGGGCGTTGATGATGGTGGTCGCTTCCGCCGCGAGCCGCGCCAGATACTGCCCGATGGTCATGCCGCCGACGTCAGTGTCGGCGGGCAGGAACGTCTTCAGCGTGACGGGCGTGGCGATCTTGCCCATCCGGATCAGGCTGCCGGCGGTCTCGTAGATGGTCTGGTGCAGCGGCTCGAAATAGTGCTTCGGCTCCAGGAAGTCGGAGACCCGATAGAAGGCGTCGTTGTTGACCAGGATCGCGCCCAGAAGGCTCTGTTCCGCCTCGATATTATGCGGAGCACTCCGATAGGCGGGAGTTCCGGGCTCGGGCGCGAGTTTGAGGACGTTCGAATCAGTCAGGGCCATGGTCGAGCGTTAGCAATTTTCTGGGCGGATGCGGGGCCGGGATAAAGCGCCGCCCCGGGCCAAAGCGGAAGCAAAAGCTCGCCGCTATCAACCGATCTTAAAAGCGGTGGATGATTGGCAACCGCAGCATGCCGCGCGCTTGACGGATTTTCGCGGAACTCGCCCGTCCAGCGGGGACCGTGACCGCGCCACGGAAAAATCAGGATGAGGTGAACCTAATGGATCGGCGGGCAGACGTATCGAGAAGTGCGCGAAATGACGCACGAAGGGAGCTCTGGGCTCAGATTCAGACCAGCAGAAGGTAGACCAGTGCAGCCAGGGCCGCTCCGATGCCGGTGGCGATCAGGGCGTAATCGGTGCGGAGGTCTTCCTGCGCGTCGAATGAGGTTTGGGTCTGCTTGCTCATAGCGACGGTCTAAGCCGAGCCCGACAAGACTTATGTGAAACAGATCACATCTCCCCGGATTCTTTCGGGGTACCACCGGAACCGGCGGGCCGGCGGGGGGTTGTCTCCCGCCATCAGGGAACGAGGCAAGCGATGCGGCCAGAACGGCAGCACCAGAATTGGCGAAGCGAGGCAGGCAGCCGGCTTTGGCTGACGGGGCTGATCGCGGCCATGCAGCACGCCGAGCGGCCCGAAGTGCGGCGCGAGCCTGTCTCGCCGGAGACCCTCGCGGACCTGCGGGAGCAATTGGCGTTAACGGCCTCTTTCCCGTCCGCTCCGATTTCGACCTTGCATCACTAGGATTGATTCAGCTTCAGGCCCGGGTTCGGCGCGCACGCAGAGGGGCGTCTGCGGCGATGTGGCTTTGCGACGATCTGCCGCTTTCCGGCAGGCGGCGCGTGGTCTCACAGGCCTCCGGCGTTCGAACGAGATGCTGCGCTATTGCACAGTGATCACAGCCGAATTCGAAAATCGCTTAATCACATCCTTGCGTGCGCGGGCTGCTTCCATTCGCGGCTCAATCCGCTAAAAGGTGACCCGCCGCGGCGCCGGATGCCGGCTGCAATCGCATGAATTCAATGGAGATGATGGGATGTCGAGCCGAGCGCTCAGCCTCGCGACGGTACTGCTTCTGATCGGCTTCGGCGCGACCGACGCCGTTCTGGCGCAGGCGACGAACCTCGAGGCGGGCAAGGCCCCATCCCAGCTTTTCGCGCAGACCTGCAATGTCTGCCACAAGAGCCCGCGCGGTCTGTTGAAGACGGTCGCGCCGGGCTCGCTGCCGGGCTTCCTGCGCCAGCACTACACGACCAGCTCCGACATGGCCGGCGTGCTCGCTTCCTATCTCGTCTCCAACGGTGCCACCGACACCCGCTATCAGGCCAAGGACGGCAAGGACAAGAAAGACGGCGCCAAGGATAAGGAAGCCAATACGGCTCCGGGCCAGGCGCCGGAACATCAGGGGCGCCGCCAGCGCTCGCAGGACGCCGCCAGGCCGGAAGGCGAGGCTGCTCCCGCGGCGGAGGGCGCGCGTCAGAAGCGCGCGGCGCGGCCGCCCGAAGAGGGATCCAAGGAAGGTGCGAAGCTCGAGGGCCAGGCAGCGCCCGAGGGACGCAAAGGTAAGCGTCGCGGCAAGCCTGGGACCGAGGAAGCACCGAAGGTCGACGCCGCCACACCGGCCGCCGACGACAAGAAGGGCGAGTCCAAGCCCGAGTTGAAGCCCGAACCCAAGCCCGAGCCGAAGCCCGACACGGCCAAGGTTGAGCCCGGCCGCGACGAGGCGAAGCCCGAAAGCGCCAAGGTCGAGCCGCGCGGCAGCGATGCTCCGGCGCTGCGACCCGATCCGGTCCCGCAGGTGACGCCGGCTGCACCGGCCGCCGCGAAGCCCGCCGAGCCGGCTGCGCCCAAGCCGGTCGAAGAAGCGGCTCCCAAGCCTGCCGCGAGTTCCGAGCCGGCAGCGAAGCCGCAGGAGCCGGCATCGCCCGCGACCGCTGCGGCGCCAGCCGAATCGTCCGGTTCGCCGACACCGCCGATTTCGCGATAAGGATCCCCATTTTCCGTCGACTTGCCGAAGGCCGCATCCATCGCGGCCTTAGCATCGTCTTGACCGCGATTAGAGTAACACTCTAGAGTAGTGCTCTAGGAGGCGGCGATGACGACGAGCATGCGTGACGATCTGTTGGCGGCCGGGCTTGTCGTGTTCGACCGCGTCGGCTTCGAAGCTGCGACGGTGGCGGCGATCCGCGCACGGGCGCGCGCTTCCAATGGCAGCTTCTTCCACGCCTTCGGCTCGAAGAAGGAACTCGCCGGCGCGCTGTTCCTGGAGGTGCTCAGGCACTATCACGCCGCAGTGCTGGCCGTGCTCGATCCTGCCCCCGATGCCGCGCAGGGCATCGATCGCCTGATCCGGGCGCATCTCGACTGGGTGGTGTCGAGCCGGCGCGAGGCGCGCTATCTCTTCGAGATCTCGCGCAGCGAATGGGGCGAGGACGTCCGCGACGCCCAGCGCGCGCAGAATGCGCGTCTTGCCGAAGGCATCGAGCGCTGGCGCGCGCCGCTCGTTGCCAGCGGCGAGCTTTTGCCGATGACGCCGGTGATGTTCGTCAGCCAGCTGATCGGCCCTGCTCAGATCTTCTGCCGCGCCTTTCTCTCAGGACGCGACCGCGCCGATCCGCGCAGCGAAGCCGACACCCTGGTCGCCTGTGCCGTCCGAGCATTGCGGCCGCCCGATCGCATCAACAAACAATGAGGAGAGGCCTCATGCGAGCCGAAGCAGATCCCGAATTCGCAGCCGTAGCCGAGCGCATCCACGCCAATGTCGGCCGGCAGGGTTTTATGAACCTGGTCGGCGCCGAGCTGTCGGACTTGTCGCGTGGCACCTGCACGATCGCGGTCGAACGCCGGCCGGAGCTGCTCCAGCAGCACGGCTTCTTCCATGGCGGCGTCACCGCCTTCCTGGTCGACAACGCCACAACCATCGCGGCGGCCACCTCGCGCGGCCAGCCGGCGCTGACGGCGGAATACAAGCTCAATCTGTTATCACCGGCGGTCGGTGAGAAGCTGATCTGCCGGGCCAGGGTGATCAAGCCGGGGCGCCAGGTCTCCGTGGTCGCGGCCGACGTGTTCTGTGTCAGCGACGGCGTCGAGAAGCATACGGCAACGGCGCTCGCCTCGATCGCGATGCTGAGCGAGGACGTCGCTACGAAAACGAAAAGCCCGGCCGCCTGAGGCGGCCGGGCTTCGCAACCTGCGCGAACGCGAGGTTTACTTCTCGGTTTCTTCCGCGGCCGGCGCCGGCTCGTCGTCGTGCTGGGCTTCCGGATCGAAGAACTCGCCGGCGGCGGCGATCGCCTCGGCGGCCGCATCGCGGTCCTCGTTGCGGGTCGAGATGTCCTCGCCGCGGTTGATGCGCTCGGCTTCGTCCTGGCTGCGTGCAACCGTGACGGTGATCTCGACTTCAACCTCGGGGTGGACGGCAACGGTGATCGAGTGCTTGCCGATGGTCTTGATCGGTGCGTCGAGCTGGATCTGCGGGCGAGCCAGTGAAATGCCGTCGGCTTCGAACGCGATGACGATGTCACGCACGTTGACCGAGCCGAACAGCTGGCCGGCTTCCGAAGCCTGACGGATCACGATGATGTTCTTGCCCTCGATCTTCTCGGCGACCTTGGACGCCTCGGCCTTGGACGCGAGGTTGCGGGCCTCGAGATCGGCCTTCATGCCGTCGTACTTGGCGCGGTTGTCGGCGGTGGCGCGCAGCGCCTTGCCGCGCTTGAGCAGGAAATTGCGGGCATAACCGTCGCGAACCTTCACGACTTCGCCCATCTGGCCGAGCTTGCTCACGCGTTCCAGCAAAATGACTTCCATATTCGTTCTCCTTTGAAGTGTTGAGTGAGTTGGATTTTCGAACTTGAACTTAAGGGGTCGGCAGTGGCGGCGGCTGGCGTGTGCGCAGGAAGCGCTCACGGAAGCCGAACACCGCATCCGCAAGGCCGAGGATCACCATCGCGATGACGGGCCAGCCGAACACGACGACGACGGCGTAGGTCGAGCCGAGCCAGAAGGTGCGGCTCTTCAGCGCCAGCGTCAGCGTATGCAGCACGGCGAAGCCGGTGAACGCGTAGCCCATCATCAGCGCCGCCGTGACGATCTGCGCGACGATCGCGAGCAACCCGCCGGTGAAGCAGAAGGCGAGTGCGACGCAGAGCCCGACCAGGGTCATCGGCGGCAGCTCGGCCGTCATCATGTCCGGCCAGGGACGGCGCAGCCGGCCCGACGTCGCCGTCACCTTGGCGCTGAGCCAGAGATTGAGCGTGAGCGTCATCATCGCGACGATGGTGGCGGCGGCCGGTGCGATGCGCACCAGCGCGTCGACGAACTGGCCGGCTTCGCCCGATGTCTGCGGGTCGGTGGCGCGGAGCAGGCGCATCAGGCCGCGCCGCAGCGTGCCGATGATGGTGTCGGCGTCGGTGCCGAGCGTGAGCAGGGCGGCGATCGTGGTCAGCGCGGCGAAGCCCGCGATCCACAGCAGAATGCGACCGACCGGATACCATTCGAGCTCGGGTTCGGCCGGCGGCTCGGTGGCGGCCTCCGGTGTGACGGGGCCTGTCCGCCGGCTGAGCAGGACGAGATGGCCGAGCCACCACGCCGGCAGCGCGACGGTGACGGCAAAGGCGATGCAGTAGGGCAGGCCGAACAGGGCCCCGAGGCCGAGCGCGGCGGCGATGCCGCCGAGGCTCGCGCAAAGCGGACCCCAGCCGATCGAGGCGACCATCAGCGGCAGCGGTGCGAGATAGAACAGGACGAGCGAGATCAGCGCGCCCGACACGATCGAGGCGAACATCAGGGCCGACGCAGCGCCGGCGATCAGGGCTATCAGTCCAAAAGCCATCATCAGCTGTCCCGCTCCCTTCGAGCGGTTAGAGGCATCTCGCCCCAACCATCGGCGACCGGACGACCCGGAAGCCTTATGAAACCAAAAGAAGTACGGCCGGCGGCAATTTTGCCGCCGGCCGAATTCGTCTTAGCGAATGACGTAGGGCAGCAGGCCCAGGAAGCGCGCGCGCTTGATGGCACGGGCGAGCTCACGCTGCTTCTTGGCCGACACCGCGGTGATGCGGCTCGGCACGATCTTGCCGCGCTCGGAGACGTAGCGCATCAAGAGCTTGGAGTCCTTGTAGTCGATCTTCGGAGCGTTAGCGCCCGTGAACGGGCAGCTCTTGCGACGACGGAAAAACGGACGGCGTGCACCAGCTTCAGCCATTGATCTTACTCCGCATCCGTCGTTGTGGTTTCAGCTTCGTCACGCGGACGGCGCGGACCGCGGTCACCGCGGAAGCCACCACCGTCACGATCGCCGCCACGGAAACCGCCCTCGCGGTCGCCACGGAAGCCACCGCCTTCGCGGTCGCCACGGAAGCCGCCGCCACGGTCGTCACGCTCGCGGTCGCGGTCGGCCTTGCGCATCATCGCGGACGGGCCTTCCTCCAGCTCCTCGACGCGGACGCTGAGATAGCGGATCACGTCTTCGCTGATGCGCTCCTGGCGCTCGATCTCGGCGATCGCCGCGGACGGCGCGTCGATGTTGAGCAGCACGAAGTGCGCCTTTCGATTCTTGTTCATGCGATAGGTGAGGGAGCGAACGCCCCAATTCTCGGTCTTGGTGACCTTGCCGCCGAGACCCTCGACGATGCCGGTCATCTGCGCAGTCAGCTCTTCGACCTGCTGCGTGCTCGCGTCCTGACGCGCGAGAAATACATGCTCATAGAGAGCCATGGTGGTCCTTTCCTCGTGTTGGCGCATCGCCCGGCGTCAAGCCCTTAAGAGACCTTCGGAAAGGACTCTGGGATTAAGCTCAGAAGGCGGAAACACGGGACGACGGGCCGACTGGCCCTGCCACACCAAAATCACGAATGATTTGCTGAGACCGTCCGTTCAGCTCCCGGCCGGGGTCTGCGGATGCGCGCCTTATACGGATTTTGGCTGGCTTTGCAAGGTTGGAAGGCCGGCCGTCAGCCCGGATCGTCCTGACCCGGGGTGGCCGGACCCGTCCTCCCATACCACAACAGCTTGATTTATTTGTTTGTATAGCATACAAATAAATCGACGGAGACGACCCAATGGCGGAAAAGTCGGTCCATGAGCCGTTTGAGGCGGCTGGCGACCCCAAGCATGCCGCACGCGCCACGCGTTCGGCCGGCCGCAAGATGCGGTCGCTGCTGCTGGATGCCGCGAGCCCGCTGTTCCGGGAGCGGGGCCTGTCGGGCACGGCGATCACCGACATCGCCGCGGCCGCGGACGCGTTTCCGAGCCAGATCACCTATTACTTCCGCACCAAGGAGGCGCTGTTCGTCGAATGCGCCTGCCGCGATCTGCTGTATCTGGCACGCGCGACCGAGCAGGCGGCGCTGAAGGCGCGCACGCCGCGTGAATACACCCATGCTCTGGCCGAGACCGTGACGGCGAGCGATTCGATCGCCTTCTTCGCCGAGGCATTGACGCTGACGCGCCGGCGCCAGGATCTGGCGCCGCTGGTCGAGCGCACCATCGAGCGCCTGCACGGCGAAGGCGCGCGCGCCTATGCGAGCCAGGTCGAGCGGCACGGCTGGCGCTCCCTGCGCGCGCCCGACGAAAGCTCGCGGCGGTTCTGGGCCGTCGCCATCGGCGTCATTCTCGAAGGTTACGCCATGGGGCGGTCGCCGGATGAATTATGCGCCGAGATGCTGCGCGTGCTCGGCGAGCAAGCGAAATCCAATGATGACACCGCGCGCCTGCGTCTCGTCGGTGAGCGCGATGCATCGAGCAATTCGAATGAGGAGGGTTAGGCCATGACCGCGCTTCGCATGCGTGCCCGCGATTTCCTGACCGACGATCAACTCGCCGACGTGCGCCAGCGCGTGACCTGGAAAGGCGTCGCGCTGATCGCCCATGCCTGGGCGTTGATCATCGGCGCGATCGCTTTGGTCGCGTGGTGGCCCAACCCGGTCACCTATGTCCTCGCCGTCGCCATCATCGGCTCGCGCCAGCTTGGGCTCGCGATCCTGATGCATGACGGCGCGCATGGCTGCCTGTCCGCCGACGAGAAGACCAATCTGGCCCTGAGCCAGTGGTTCTGCGCTTATCCTCTCTTCGCGGAGACGCGGAGCTACCGGCGCTATCACCTTCAGCATCATGCGCGCACCCAGCAGGAGGACGACCCCGATCTCGTGCTGTCGGCGCCGTTTCCGATCACGCAGCTGAGCTATCGCCGCAAGTTCATCCGCGACATCACGGGGCAGACCGGCTACCAGCAACGCAAGGCACAATTGCTTAACGCGCTCGGGCCGAAGGATTGGCCGTGGCGCCAGCGCGCCACGCATTTCTGGGAGAAGCTCGGCCCGCAATGCCTCGCCAATGCCGTGATGTTCGCAGTGCTGGCGGCGGCCGGCGTGTGGTGGGCCTATCCGCTGCTATGGCTGGTGCCGCTCCTGACCTGGATGATGGTCATCACCCGCATCCGCAACATCGCCGAGCACGCCGTCGTGCCCGACAGCAGCGATCCCTTGCGCAATACCCGCACCACACATGCGAATTTTCTCGAGCGCCTGTTCATCGCGCCGTACTACGTGAACTACCACCTCGAGCATCACCTCCTGTTCTACGTGCCCTGCTACAATCTGCCGAAGGTGCATCGCCTGCTGAGTGCGAGCCGGCACGCCGGCCGCATGGAGGTGCAGCCGGGCTACGCCGCGGTGCTGCGGCTTGCGACCGCGAAGCCAAACCGCGATGACCGGCCGGGGCAATTGGTCAACAGCGCGCGCCGCGCGCAGGCGGGGTCGGAGGTCGACGCCAATCAGACGGCCGGCGGATTTTAGCAGGCCAGCGCGGGAGTTTTAGCGAGGGGGACGAGAGGCACGATCTCGGCGACGAGCTCGACGCCGCGATGGATCACGAAATCGCCTTTGCCCCGGCGCTTGGCCTCGTACATCGCGCGGTCGGCCGCGCTCAGCAACTCGTCGGCGCTGGTGCCGTCACGCGGCGCTGACGCGATGCCGATGCTGGCTCCGACGCAGGCTGCCGGCGCGAACTCGAACGGTTCGCAGACGCGCGAGATGATACGCTCGGCCACGACGACGGCTTCGCGCTCGGTAATGTCAGGCAGCAGCACGACGAACTCGTCGCCACCGAGCCGGCACACGAAATCGACGTCGCGCACGCTGGCGCGCAGGCGCTTCGCCACCGCAACGAGGACGGCGTCGCCTGCTGCATGTCCAAACCTGTCGTTGACGCCCTTGAAGCCGTCGAGATCGACGCAGAACACGGTGAGCTTCGAGCTGGCCGACGCGGCTTCCGGCCACGGGCCGTCGAGCATCTCGGCGAAGAGCTTCTGGTTGAGCGCGCGGTTGGGAAGGCCGGTGAGCAGGTCGTGATGCGCCATCAGGCGGTTGTTGCGCTCGGAATGGTGGAGATCGAGCAGGATCTTGTGGTTCTCCAGCAGCAGGAAGATCATCCCCGCCGTGTAAACCGGCGTTTGCAGGCCGATGATGAACAGGAACGGCACCGGCGACAGGATCGTGGCCACCGCGAACGGCAGCGTCAGGATGCAGATCAGGAGAATGCCGTAGCGCGGCGTGCCGGCATTCCGCGAGGCGATGCCGCCGACGAGATTCGCCAGTCCAATGCCGGCCATCAGCACCAGCGGCATGACGCCCGATGCGACGCATTGATAGCAGCCGGCGGAAATCAGGACGACCGAGGCGAGCCCCGCCCAGATCGGCGAGACGTTCACCGGCGCCCGCCGGTCGCGCTTCGCCCGTGCGAGGGCCCTCATCATCAGGCAGATGCGCGTGCTGCCGAGCGCCAGCTCCGCCAGCACCCAGGCATAAGCCCATGCGGCACCGGTCAGCGCGGCGGCAAGCGATGCGATCAGCAGCGATGCCAGTATGGCCACGACCATCGTCCTGGTCTTGTTGGTCCGCTGCTGCAGCAATTCGTTGTGGATGTCGTCAGGCTGCGGACGTGGGCCGGCGAGCAGCCATTCGACGCTGGCATGGAAAGGAAACCACGGCCGCCGCGGATGCCCGGCCGGAGCGGAAACGGTGGATGCCAGTGGGACCATTGTTGCCATGCCGGCAACCTAGGTGAGCTGAATTTAAGGCCTCTTAAGTGGTGGAACCAAGTTCCGGACAGCGTAAATGCTTTGCTCGCGCGCAATGCCCGGCAGGCCCGCATGGTGCACAGCAACGGGCGGCTTTTGGGCGCCGCGCCCATGGCCAAGTGCCCACCAGCGGCCCATCGCGGCTTGACAGCGCGGCCCTGGTCGTTGTCTACGGCCCCCTTTGGAGCAAGATCGGGAACCAAGGCTCGGGCCGGACGTAGTTCGCTGCCGGTTCTCGAAGAAGACTGCTCAAGCGATCCAGGGGAGCGCCGATGACGGCAGCATTCACATTTCCGGGGCAGGGGTCCCAGGCGGTTGGCATGGGCAAGGCCCTGGCCGACGCCTTCCCGGTGGCGCGCGCCGTGTTCGACGAGGTCGATGCCGCGCTCGGGGAGAAGCTGACAGCGACCATCTGGGATGGTCCGGCGGAAACCCTCCAGCTCACCCAGAACGCCCAGCCGGCGCTGATGGCGGTATCTGTCGCCACCCTGCGCGTGCTGGAGGCTGAAGCCGGGTTTTCCGTGGGGCGGGATGCAGCCTTCGTGGCCGGCCACTCGCTCGGTGAATATTCGGCGCTGGCCGCGGCCGGCAGCCTGACGATTTCCGACACCGCGCGGCTGCTTCGCACGCGCGGTCTCGCAATGCAGAAAGCCGTGCCGGTCGGTGCCGGCGCGATGGCCGCACTGCTCGGCCTCGACTACGAGGCTGCCATGGAGGTCGCCACCGAGGCGGCGCAGGGCCAGGTCTGCCAGGCCGCCAACGACAATGGCGGCGGGCAGGTGGTGGTCTCCGGCGACAAGGCCGCGGTCGATCGCGCCGTCGAGATCGCCAAGACCAAGGGCGCCAAGCGCGCAATGTTGCTGCCTGTGTCCGCGCCGTTCCATTGCAAGCTGATGCAGCCGGCTGCGGACGCCATGGCGGAAGCGCTGGCCAAGGTCACGATCAAGGCGCCGGCCGCGCCGCTGGTGTCGAATGTGCTGGCGAGCGCGATCACTGATCCCGACGAGATCCGCCGCCGTCTGGTCGAGCAGGTGACGGGCACGGTGCGCTGGCGCGAGTCGGTTGCCTATATGGCAGGACAGGGCGTCACCCGTTTCTTCGAGATCGGCGCCGGCAAGGTGCTGTCGGGACTCGTCAAGCGCATCGCGGACGGCGCCGTCGGCGTTTCGGTCGGTGGTCCCAACGACATTGCCGCCGCCAAGGATGCATTGGCCGCTGCGAAGCAGGGCTAGAGGAGTACTCAATGTTCGATCTGACTGGCAAGAAGGCGCTCGTCACCGGCGCGACCGGCGGCATCGGCGGCGCGATCGCGCAGGCGCTGCACGCGCAGGGCGCTACCGTCGCGATCTCGGGAACGCGCAAGGAAGTGCTGGATGAGCTTGCCGGCAAGCTTGGCGAGCGCACCCATGTGCTGCCCTGCAATCTCTCCAAGGCCGACGAGGTCGAGGCGCTGGTGCCTGCCGCGGAAGCTGCGATGGGTCAGGTCGACATCCTCGTCGCCAATGCCGGCATCACCCGCGACAATCTCTTCGTCCAGCTCCGTGACGAGGACTGGGAGGAGGTCATCAATATCAATCTGACCTCGACCTTCCGCCTGGCGCGGGCCGCCACCAAATTGATGATGCGCAAGCGCTTCGGCCGCATCATTGCCATCACCTCGGTGGTCGGCGTCACCGGTAATCCCGGGCAGGGCAACTACACCGCGTCGAAGGCGGGCCTGATCGGCATGATCAAGACGCTGGGTGCCGAATACGCCAAGCGGGGCGTCACCGCGAACTGCATCGCGCCTGGCTTCATCAAGACGCCGATGACCGATGCGCTCAATGACAAGCAGCGCGAGACGATTCTGACCAAGGTTCCGGCCGCTCGGCTGGGGACGCCCGAGGACATCGCGGCGGCCGCGGTTTACCTGAGTTCGAACGAAGCAGCTTACGTCACAGGGCAAACCATCCACGTCAACGGCGGCATGGCCATGATCTGACCTCTCGTTCCGCACTGCCCACAAGGGCGGTGCGGGATGCGGCAAACGGCCGTTTCGGGAGCGAAATGAGGCTTGTAGTCAAGGCAGTTGAAGTATGATAACCGGACCTTCAACGGATGGGCAAAGAACGCCATTGCAGGTTTTTGAAACCCTGTATATTGGCGATGCGGAGCCTTGGCCGTCGTTCGCCCGGGCCCGCATCGTTAGGATGGGGCCAAATCAAGTTCGTAAGCGAAGGCAGTCAACGACCACGACGGCTCGTATCGTCCCGGGGGGTCGGGTCTACAGGGAACAACACGAGGTTATGCAATGAGTGACATTGGCGAGCGGGTTAAGAAGATCGTGGTCGAACACCTTGGTGTTGAACCCGAGAAGGTTGTCGACGCTGCGAGCTTCATCGATGACCTCGGCGCCGACAGTCTGGACACCGTCGAATTGGTGATGGCGTTCGAAGAAGAATTCGGTTGCGAGATTCCGGATGACGCCGCGGAGACGATTCTCACCGTCGGCGACGCCACGAAGTTTCTCGAGAAGAACGCGAAGAGCTAAGGCTCTTCATTTTCGCGGGGACAACATTGAAACCGGACGGGCCGCTTCCCAGCGGTCAGCCGGTTTCTTGTTATTGGCCGTGAATCTTTCGATGCGGAGTTTTCAGATATGAGGCGAGTTGTCGTCACGGGTCTCGGCATGGTGTCGCCACTCGGCTGCGGCGTCGAGCCGACCTGGAAACGCATCCTCAACGGCGAAAGCGGTGCGCGCCCGATCGAGAGCTTCGATGTCTCCGATCTGCAGACCAAATACGCCTGCAACGTCGTTCGCGGCGACGGCACCAACGACACCTTCAATCCCGACAAATGGATGGAGCCGAAGGACCAGCGCAAGGTCGACGACTTCATCATCTTCGGCATGGCCGCTGCCGGCCAGGCGCTCGACGATGCCAACTGGCATCCCGAGACCGAAGAGGACAAATGCGCGACCGGCACCATGATCGGTTCCGGCATCGGCGGCCTCACCGGCATTGCCGACACCGCAATCCTCCTGAAGGAGCGCGGACCGCGCCGGGTCTCGCCATTCTTCATCCCGGGCCGCCTGATCAATCTGGCCTCCGGCTACGTCTCGATCGCGCACGGATTGAAGGGGCCGAACCATTCGGTGGTCACGGCCTGCTCGACCGGCGCGCATGCGGTCGGCGATGCCGCCCGCCTGATCGCCCTGGGCGATGCCGACGTCATGGTCGCCGGTGGCGCAGAGTCGCCGATCAGCCGTATCGGCATTGCCGGCTTCAACGCCGCGCGAGCGCTTTCGACCGGTTTCAACGATACGCCCACGAAGGCATCGCGCCCTTACGACAAGGACCGCGACGGCTTCGTGATGGGCGAGGGCGCCGGCGTCCTCGTTCTGGAAGAACTCGAGCACGCCAGGCGCCGCGGCGCCAGGATCTATGCCGAGGTGATCGGCTACGGACTTTCGGGTGATGCCTATCACATTACGTCGCCGTCGCCCGATGGCGATGGCGGCTTCCGCAGCATGTCGGCAGCGCTCAAGCGCGCCGGCCTCACGGCATCCGATCTCGACTACATCAACGCGCACGGCACCTCGACACCGCTCGGTGACGAGATCGAGC
Organism: Bradyrhizobium sp. CCGB20; assembly: GCF_024199855.1. Classification (NCBI taxonomy): domain Bacteria; kingdom Pseudomonadati; phylum Pseudomonadota; class Alphaproteobacteria; order Hyphomicrobiales; family Nitrobacteraceae; genus Bradyrhizobium; species Bradyrhizobium sp. CCGB20. The sequence goes on from NZ_JANADN010000001.1 coordinate 4,320,767, forward strand.
TCGGTGCGGTCGAGCGCCTGCTCGGCAACGCCGCTTCAAAGGTCGCGATGTCCTCGACCAAATCGTCGACCGGCCATCTGCTTGGCGCCGCCGGCGCGATCGAGGCGATCTTCGCCATTCTCGCGATTCGCGATAATGTCGTGCCGCCGACCATCAACCTGGACAATCCGTCGGTCGAGACTGCAATCGATCTCGTGCCCCACGCTGCAAAGAAGCGCGAGGTCAACGTCGCGTTGTCGAATTCTTTCGGTTTTGGCGGTACCAATGCGTCGGTGATCGTCCGGCGTCTGGTCCATTAGTTTGTTGTTGCGACGAATCCACCGTTTTGCCGTATTCGGCGATAGTCATGGAAGTGGGCGCGTGCATGTGGCTCGGCAAGCGATTGCCTGGCCGCGATTGAACCGGCAGGATTCAGGTTGCTTCGATGAGTGAAAGGCCGCCCATTTCGCCCCGGAGTCCGCGGGCCGCGCTGGAGCCCGAACAGGTTCCGCCGCCGCCGAGGCGATCGGACCGGGCGCGAAATCCCTTCGTGATCGTCGGCAATGCCATCATCACCCTGCTGCTGATCTCGATGATCGGCGCGGGCGGCGTGTACTATTACGGCAGGCAGGTGCTCGAGGCGCCGGGGCCGCTGAAGGAAGACAAGATCGTCAACATCCCGCAGCGGGCCGGCAAGCGCGACATCGCCGAGACGCTGAATCGGGAAGGCGTGACCGACATCAATCCGTGGGTGTTCATCGCCAGCGTTGCCGCGCTGAAGGCGAGCTCGGACCTGAAGCCGGGTGAATATTCGTTCCAGAAGACCGCCTCCTTGCGCGACGTCATCGCGACCATCGTCGAGGGCAAGGTGGTGCAGCACGCCGTGACCATACCGGAAGGCCTGACTTCCGAGCAGATCGTGGCGCGGCTGTCCGACAACGACATCTTCACCGGCAGCGTCCGCGAGCTGCCGCGGGAGGGCACGCTGCTGCCCGAGACCTACAAGTTCCCGCGCGGGACCCCGCGCGATCAGGTGATCCAGCGCATGCAGCAGGCGCACAAGCGCGTGCTGGCCGAGATCTGGGAGCGCCGCAGCCAGGACACCCCGGTCAAGACGCCGGAGCAACTGGTGACGCTGGCCTCGATCGTCGAGAAGGAGACCGGCAAGCCGGACGAGCGCAGCCGTGTCGCGGCCGTCTTCGCCAACCGCCTGAAGCAGAAGATCAAGCTGCAGTCCGATCCCACGATCATCTATGGCATCGTCGGCGGCAAGGGTACGCTCGGCCGTCCGATCAAGCGCAGCGAGATCACGCAGCCTTCGCCCTACAACACCTATGTCATCGAGGGACTGCCGCCCGGCCCGATCTCCAACCCAGGCCGCGCCTCGCTCGAAGCCACCGCCAATCCGGCCCGTACCCGCGACCTCTATTTCGTCGCCGACGGCACCGGCGGGCACGCCTTCACCGAGACCTACGACGCGCACCAGAAGAACGTCGCCAAGCTCCGCGCGATGGAGAAGCAGATCCAGAACGACACCGTCGAGCCGGCCGAGGATGCGCAGCCGCCGGCGGCCGCCGCGCCCGGCGCTGCCGCGGATCCGCCGACGGCGACCACGCCGGCGCGGCCCAACCAGCAGAAGAAGCCGCCGGCGCGCCCCGCCGGCCCGGCGCCGGCCCGGCAGGGTGCGGTGCAGCCGTCGCCGCCGGTAGTCCAGCGCTAGCGCTGCCGCAGGGCTGCCTACCGGACTTTGCGGATTCCACTTTCCGGCAAAATAGTCTTAAGATTCGCGTGCCTTGATGGCCCCGCGAATCTTATCTTTCTGGAGAATCTGACCTGATGGCGCTGTCGTCCATGACCGGCTTTGCCCGAAGCCACGGCGCTAGCGGGCCGTATACGTTCGAATGGGAGTTGAAGTCGGTCAACGCCAAGGGCTTTGACCTCAGGGTGCGGCTGCCGCAGGGGTTCGACGAGCTGGAGGCCCACGCCAAGAAGCGCGCCGGCGAGGTTTTGTCGCGCGGTACGGTCTACGCCAATCTCAACGTCAAGCGCGCCAACACCGCCGCCACGGTCCGCGTCAACGAGGACGTGCTCAACGCCGTCCTGAAGGCCGCCGCCGTGATCGCCGGCAAGGTCGATGCGGTCGCGCCGAGCGTCGACGGCCTGCTGGCCATCAAGGGCGTCGTCGAGGTCGCCGAACCCGAGGGCGACGAGGACGAGGACAAGGCCGCGCGCGCTGCTGTAGCGGAGGCCTTCGACAAGGCGCTCGCCGATCTCGTCGAGATGCGCAAGCGTGAGGGGACTTCGCTCGGGCAGATCCTGACCCAGCGGGTTGACGAGGTCGAGGCGCTGGCGAGGAAGGCGGAGGCCGCGCCGGGCCGCAAGCCCGAGGCGATCAAGGCCAGGCTCGCCGAGCAGATCGCAACGCTGCTCGACACCTCCGACCGTTTCGATTCCGACCGCCTGATGCAGGAGGCGATCCTGATCGCCACCAGGGCCGACATCCGTGAGGAGCTCGACCGCATCGCCTCCCACGTCGCGCAGGCGCGCGAGCTGATCGGCAAGGGCGGCCCGATCGGCCGCAAGCTCGACTTCCTGGCGCAGGAGTTTCACCGCGAGGTCAACACCTGCTGCTCGAAGTCGAACGACATCGAGCTGACCAATACGGGGCTCGCCATGAAGAACGTGGTGGAGCAGTTCCGCGAACAGGTCCAGAATCTGGAGTGATCGATGACGACGGGCGGTCACGGAACTGACGGTGTCGAGCGACGCGGATTGATGTTCGTGCTGTCCTCGCCCTCGGGCGCAGGCAAGACGACGCTGTCGCGTCTCCTGATCGACCGCATGCCCGGCCTCAGGATGTCGGTCTCCGCGACCACGCGGGCGATGCGGCCCGGCGAGGTTGACGGCCGCGACTATCTGTTCGTCGACAAGGCCAAGTTCGACGCGATGGTGAAGGGCGACGAGCTGCTGGAATGGGCGACGGTATTCGACAACAGCTACGGCACGCCGCGCAGCCCGGTCGAGGCTGCGCTGTCAGCCGGGCAGGACGTGCTGTTCGACATCGACTGGCAGGGCACGCAGCAGCTGCGCGAGAAGGCGCGCGCTGATGTCGTGAGCGTCTTCATCCTGCCGCCCTCGGCCGCGGATCTCGAGAAGCGGCTGCATTCGCGCGCGCAGGATTCCGACGAGGTGATCCGCAAGCGCATGAGCCGCGCCAGTCACGAGATGAGCCACTGGGCCGAGTACGACTACATCGTCATCAACCACGATGTCGATGAGGCCTTCGCCGAGGTGCAGTCGATCCTGAAGGCCGAACGCCTCAAGCGCGAGCGGCGGACTGGCCTCGTTGGTTTCGTGCGAGGTTTGCAAGGCCAGCTTCAAGGTTAGGCTTCGAGAGGCGCGGTCCTTCGTGCGCCAGCCGTTCCAGCATCGCCGTGATCACGTCGACGTCGACGGTGTCCTCGATCTGCACACTGTCATCGCGATCGGCCGATTTCTGGTCCTTGATGTCGTCGGTCGCGAGCCGGGGGGCTGATGCCTCGATCTCGAACTCTCGATTGAACATGTAGGCCTCGTCGAGGTCGGCGACCTCGTTGCGGGCTTGCGGTTCGCGCTCATCGACGACGTCGATCGCGTGATCGATCGCCTCGAGCTGCGCAGCTTTGAGCTGCGCGGCTTCGCGTTGGGAGGCCTCGAGTTTGGTGGTTTGGGGACGCGCGGCGGCCTGGCGACGGGCGGCATCGAAATCCACCGGGCGCGGCTGCTGCGCGCGCGGCGCGGCAGCTGGCGTCATCTGGCGCCAGGGCGCACGGCCCTCGTCATGCGGCTCCCGATTGTCCCAATTGACGCGGCGCTGGTCGGCGGCCTGAACGCGGACGCGCCGGCCCGCGAAGCGATAGATGATGCTGGCGAGCAGGCCGGCGAGCGCCAGCGCGCCGCCGATCACGAGCAGCAGCATCTGGAATGAGCCGGTCGCCTTCTCCGTGGTGGCATCTGCTGCGGCAAGCGTGACCGGGGCAGGGGATTTTGCCGGCTTTGCGCTCGGCGGCGCGGGCGACGCAACGGGAGCGGGCGCCGGCTGCGGTGCGGCCGCCGGTTGCGGTGCGGGCGCCGGCTGCGATGCAGGCGCCGGTTGCGGTGCGGGCGACGTGGCCGCGGTGGAGGCATCGGGCCAGCGCGTGGCGACGGCGGGCTGCTGTGCGTTGCTGTCGGCGGTCGGGCTCGCAGGCTGCTGCGTCGGCACCGGCTTCGCTGGCGCGGTCGGCGTCGTCGGCTTGGCATTGCTCTGCGCCGTCAGATATTCGGCGCGTGCGTCCTGCACCGAGTTCTGCTGCGGCGGGGGTGCTGAATCTGCTGTCGGTGCGTCGGGCGTAGCCTGCGCGGTTTGCGCGGGCTTCGCGCTATCCTTGGCGCTGTCTTTCGCGTTGTCCTTGCCGCCTTCGGCACGTAGATACCAGCATTGCCGCTTGGTTCCGCGCTCGACGCGATAGTACCAATGCTGACCCTGCGGCGCGACGCCCTTTGGCGAGCCGAGGCAGTCGCTGGCGGCATTTGCCGTGCTCGTTGCCGCCGGCGCATTCTGCGACACGGCGGCCAGTGGCGCGCCGGCGATGATGCTGCCGGCAAGCGCGGATATGAACTTTGCGGTGCGGTTGCCCATCCTGGTCTCCCGTTTACGCATGACGCAACTTGTTACCGACCCTTTGTCATCAAAGACTTGGGTGGCAATGAGCCGCAAATCCGGACAGGATGTGGCTTGAATCGGGCCCGCGCCGCGTTCGTTCCGCTGCGAAATCAGGCTTTTTCGCTGCTATTGCTTGGTCGAGGTCCAGGTTCCGCCGCAGCCGTCGGAGCGGCGAAAGGTTCCGGAACCGCTGCGGCTCGACAGACGTCCGGAGCCCCTGAAGGTTACGCCTTCGCCCTGACCGAACGTGCTGACTGCGCCGCCGGAGCTGACGGTTCCGCTGACGCCTTGGCCAATGACCTTGCCGGAGGAGACCACGACCGCGCCGGACGTGGTGCCGCCGCAGCCGACGCTGACGACCATCCAGGCCCCGTCGAAGCTGCCGCCACCTCCACCGCCGCGGCGCGACGATGAGCGCGGCTCCTCGGCCGCAGGCTTGCTTCGGCGCACTGTGGGCGCGGGCTCGGCCGAGCGGCCTGAAGACGAATCCTGACGCGAGCCCGACAGCGATTTCTCGTCATTGCCGATCGAGCCGCCGGCACTGCCGGACTGCGCGACGGCGGACGATGAGGCGAGGGTACCGGTGAGGAGGAAGGCGAGGGCCATCGTTCGAACGGAGACAGTGCGCATGAGCAAAAATCCAAAATGAAAAAAATCCAAAATGAAAACTGTATCAGCGGCCGGAGCCGTCGGCGCAGACGGATCCGATAATGCGGCAAGCTTTGCCAGCCTTGCCGCATTCGTCAAGCGCGGCATCCCTGGCGCGCTGGACGCTGTCGCGCTGGACCAGCGACCAGGATTTGTCGGAGATCGCGAACGCGCCGCAGCTTCTGCCGTAGAAGGAGAGCTCGATCGGACATTTGGCGCCGGCGCAATTGCCACGCGCATCCGCAACCGCCGCGCGCCGCGAGGCGTGGTTCCACGCTATGCCCCATTTGCTGCTGTCGGGGCCGTAGACGATCGAGCCCCACGGCTTCAGATCCTCCATCTTGCGCATCCGCAGCAGCAGGCCCTCAGTTGCTTCGCCGGTCGGCGCCATCGCAATCCGCTGCTGGAGTTTCGTGATCGCGCGGGTCAGTCCATCAGGCGTGTCAGGATCGAAATTGAGCTCGTACAGCCGCTCGCTCAATTCGCTCAGCAGCGCGGCATCGCGCAGCGGCGCGCGATCCGGATCGGCGCGCAGCCGATCCGCCTGCAGCGGATCGGGCTGCATCGCGGCGACCTGCGGCGGCGGGCTTTGCGCCGGCGGCACGAAATAGAAGGTGCCGTCGATCGGCGAGGACGACACCCAGGGCTGCTGCGCGCCTGATGTGGCGCGCTTCACGGCGAGGCCGACCTGGTTGAAGGTCTGGAACACGTCGAGGCCGGCGGTCCGGACCGTCGCCGCCAGCGCCTTGGTGTAGGGGCTGTGGCCGTCGCTGCCGTCCTGGGCGACGTTGCCCGGCTGCGTCGCGTAGGAGATCAGCGTGCCCTCCGGCGCGCGCATCTGTGCCAGGCCGCCGTCGGAGGATCGCAGGCCGCGCGAGCCAAACGGGTTGTTGCGGCAGGCGTCGAGGATCACGAGGTTGAGCCGCGTGCCGGATCCCTGCATCTGCCGCAGCACGAGGTTGACGTCCGTCATCTGGAAGTCGACATCGGCCTCGCGCGTCGGATTGGCGCCGACGGGCACGAGATAGTTGGAGCCTGCGACCTGCACGCCGTGGCCGGCATAATAGAACAGCGCGACGTCGGCGCCCTGGACCTGCCGGCCAAAGCTCTGCACCGCGATGTCCATCGCGCCCTTGTCGAGATCGAGCTGGGCGCGCCCGCCGACCAGCGTGAAGCCGAGCTGCCCGAGCGTCTCCGCCATCAGGCTCGCGTCCTTGGAGGGATTGTCGAGCGGCGTGATGTTCTTGTAGGCGGAGTTGCCGACGACGAGCGCAATGCGCTTCTCGGCCGATGCCGGTGCAACAGTGGCGACAAGCAGGGCCGCGGCCAGCGCCGCCAGCCCCACGACGCGATTGAAAATTCTCGCGCGCATCAAAATTCCCCAAAATAATAGCGCCAACCTACCAGCCCGCGGCGCGGGCGAAAAGCGTGCGACATTCTGGACGGTAACGGCTGTGCGTATGGTGCCGGGAAGGGCGCGTGGTTGTACCTTCCCGCGGCAGGTTTTGCCCGAGTCTTGCCTGGATAAGGTCGCCCGTTGGAGGCCAAAGGGCGCAGGGAAGGCCGGGCGCCGGCGGCACCCTTGGTCCGTGCGCTACGAGAAATGCACACGGGGTGGACCGATGGGTTGACCGAACGCCCGGCCTTCCCTGCGCGGATGGTTTTAACGGTGTCCTTCGTGCTCTCCCCGGGGAGCGATGCACTATTGCCCCCGTCGCCTCGCGGTTCGCCGATGCGCGCGCCCGGTCGGGCCGCTCGCATCACCGCAGGACTTGACGCACAGACCCCGGGCGTCAGGACCACACGACTTCTCCGTCCGCGGACGGTCCCGCCTGATCGTCCGGGGCTGGCGCGTGCTCACCCCCTGACGATTGTCGAGCCCGCTTTGACTGCGCCGTGTCGTACCGCGTCGCGTGAGACTCACGGTTGCCCGCCCTGTCGTCACGCATTCCGCGCCGGCGCTGCCGCGTCCTCCGCCACCCGGCCCGCATGTCGTGACGGTCGCGAACGCCCCTTTGGCAGGGCCGGGATGACGGAGCTTATGCCATAAATCCGAAATTCGGGAAAGTGGAATGTTTTTGCGCAGAGGGATTGACGAGGTGTTTTGCCCGACGGGTCGCGTGACGTCTCCGCGGCCTCACCCCTTTGCCTTGGAGCGTCGCGTCTCGCGGGCGGCCAGCACCTGCGCCGTGTTGTCCGATATCCACGTCGCGAGCCTGGCGACGTGCGTGGCGAGCTGACGTCCCATCGGGGTCAGCGCGTATTCCACGCGCGGCGGCACTTCGCCGAAATCGTGCCGGAGCACGAAGCCGTCCTCCTCCAGCGCGCGCAGCGTCTGCGCCAGCATCTTCTCGCTGACGCCGCCAATGCGCCGGCGCAGCTCGCTGAAGCGGTGCGTCCCGTCGCGCAGCGCGAGCAGCACCAGAACGCCCCAGCGTGACATCACGTGGTCGAGAATGCCGCGGCCGGCACAGTCGCGGCCGCCTTGCGGGCCGCCAAGGAGGTCGTCGTAGGTTTTGGGCTTCATGGCGGGGGTACTTACCAGAAAGTGGGTACTTACGAAAGGAAATCGAGGGTGGTAGCGAGCCGTCACAGGAGAAAAATCACCATGAGCACGACCAAGACCACCACCAGGACCATTGCCATTTTCGGCGCCGGCACCGGGCTCGGCGCCTCCCTTGCCGCGCGGTTCGGACGCGAGGGTTATCGCGTTGCGCTCGTCGCGCGCCGTGCCGCGCCGCTCGAAGAGCGGGTCGCCGAGCTCGCGCGCGCCGGCATCGAGGCCGCGGCGTTTCCGGCTGACATTACCGACATCGCAGCTGTCCCGGCGCTGGTGCGCGCCATCGAGCAGCGGTTCGGGGCGATCGACATCGCCGTCTACCAGCCGGTCGGGCATGCCGGCTTCGTGTCCGCCGTGGACCTCGACGCCGCGAAGCTCGAGCCGATGGCGAACATCTTCGCGTTTGCGCCGATCGAGGTGTCGCATGCGGTGCTGCCCGGCATGCTGGCACGTGGCGACGGTGCGATCGTGATCGTCGGCGGGCTGACGGCGGTGGTGCCGATCCCGGGCCTTAGTGGCGTCGGCCCCCTGATGGCGGCGGCGCGCAATTACGTCTTCACGCTCAATGCCGAGGTGAAGGAGAAGGGTGTCTTCGCGGGCACGCTGAATATCGGCGCCGTCATCGAGAACTCGGCGGGCTTCCGCGCCATGACGGCCGGCGGTGTTGCACTCGATCCGAGATATCCCGTGCTCAACCCCGACGACATCGCCGAGGAGCTTTGGACCCTCGTCAACAGGCGCGACCGGGTCGAGGCCATCCTTCCGCCGCTGCCGGCAGCGTGAGGCCGAGGGCGCCATGCTGCAAATCGACCTCTATACCGAGATATCCTGCCCGTGGTGCATGATCGGACTGCACCGGCTGGACAAGGTGCTGATGGAGCGCTTTCCCGATCTCGCCGCGGATATCCGGCACCATCCGGTCCTGCTGCTTCCCGAGACGCCGGAAGCGGGACTGTTCATTCCGGATCTGCTTCGGGCGCGCTACGGCGTGACGGATGCCAAGGCCGCCTTCGCGCGGCCTGAGGCCGAGGCGCGTCTGTCCGGGCTCGACCTCGATCTCACGCGACAGCTCTGGGCCTATCCGACGCAGCGTGCTCATGCGCTGGTCCTCGCCGCACGCGAGAAGGGCACCCAGCATCGCCTCGCGGTCGCGATTTCGAAGGCCTATTTCCTCGGTGCGATGAACGTCGCGGATGTCGATGTGCTGGCCGATATCGCGGTCGACTACGGTTTCGATCGCGCCGAGGCCGGTGCAATCGCGCGGGATCCGGCGCGGCAAAAGCGTGTCGAGCAGGAGGCGGCGCGCGCCGCAGCGGCAGGCGTTCGCGCTGTTCCTCACTTCGTCTTCGCCGGCCGCCTCGCGATCAATGGCGGCCGGAGCGAGGACGAGATCGCCGCATCGGTGCGCGACGCGCTGCGGGGTGGCACGCAGAGTTAGCGAATATCCGTCACCGGGCGCAACTGTGAGCGGACGGCAATGCTCCTGGCGCATTGCCATCCGCATCCAGTGGATTCCGGTCAGTACCGATACCCGTACTGACCCGGGCAAACCCAATTGCCGTAGGTGTCGTAGGTGCAGTTGCTGTTGTTGTAGTAGCCGTAAGCTCCTGCTGCGGCGGCTCCTACCGCGGCCGCTCCCAAACCATAGGCTGCGCCTCGATAGGCACCGCGATAGGCCGCATTGCGGTAAACGCCCCTGGCGACCGGTCGGCCGGGTATTGGGCGGTATCCATATCCGCGACCTGCCACGCGATATCCGCCGCCGACACGTCCGGCACGAACAGCGCCGCCCCCGGCGTAAGCGCCGCGCATGCCGCCGCCTCCATGAAATCCGCCACCCCCGCGGCGGGCATAGGCCTCATCTGGAATCAGGCTCACTGTGATCAGGACGAGAGCTGCCAGCGCAGCGAGAACGTATCGAAGCATGGCGTTCCTCCGTGAGTTGGGGTGCCGTGCAAACACCAGCGCGCGATGCCGCCTCGTGAGGATCGGCACCCGCCGAGAACCTCGGCTTCTGCCCGGAGTCTGATTTGACCTAAATCAAGCATCGAGGCGTGTGGGTTCGAGTTCCACTTTGGGAGACCTCTCACCTCGGCGGTCGCATTGATTGCGGTCTATCTGCACCTGAAGCGTCAGCCGCCGCCGCGAATTTGAGACCACAAGGCGCCAGCCCTCGGCAGATGCCGCGCACTCCGCACGCGCCAATGAGGGCCTAGCGGACGATACGGATCATTGATGCAGGGTTACAACGACACGGCCGAGCGGGTTGCTCCGCTGCTGTGCGCGGGCCTGTGTGTCAGTTGCGCGCGCAGCAATCGACGAGCGCGCGCCAGATGCGCTGGACCTCGATTGTTCTCTGGCGTTCGAGCACGTGGTTCTCGCTCTCATGGGAAGATGTCGCCTTCAGGCGTATTTCGCGCGGTGCGATCCAGCGTTCCGATATCGGATCGTACCATTTGCCGAGATTGACCAAGCTCGTCTCTCCTGTTTCGTCTCCCCCGTGGTTGTCTGCCTATCCCATGCGCCTGTTGCTGGTGTTCTGGGTGAGATTGCCGTGCGCGGCCTGCTCGCGAATGTTCTGCTTCTCGTCGTCGCGATGGCCCTTGGTGGTATCGACCGGTGTTGCGGGCGTGCTGCCCGCGCCCTTGTGGCTCCTGTTCTGTTCGGGAACAGGCTGCACCGTTTTCGTCAGCGGCTTTGTCATCGGCTCTGACTCCATCGTTGCCTACGGGTTGCCAACGCGCGGAACATTCGCGGCGTTCCAACGCGTGATCCGAAGTGATGAGGGCGGAAGGCGCCGTCGCGAAGGTTTTACCGTCGGGGCGGGGCTCTGGATTTTCGTCCTGGCCCGTTTTCCTGACGCGACCAAGTGTCGACTTCGCTCGACAATTCTCTTAGCTCGCCGAGGCCGCGCGTCCGAGCACTTCGCGAAAGTGCTTCTTCACCGTGCCGTTGCAGGTGCAGGCGCTGGTCTCGAGCGCCGGGGCATCGAGAATCAGGATGGCACCGCGGCGGGTCGCGAGGATGCGCCTGGCCTTGAACGTCTGGATGACGCGGCTGGCATAGCTGCGGGAGACGCCGAGCATACCGGCGAGCTGCTCATGGGTAAGAGGGATTTCGTCGCTGCCGATATGCTCGCGGGCAGCACAGATCCATTTGGCCGCGCGTTGCTCGATCGAATGCGTCGCATTGCAGGCCGCGGTCTGGAGCAGCTGCGCGAACTGCCATGCTGCGTAGCGCGAAAGAATCTCGTGCAGGCTGGCCGATCGCTGCTGTGCCTGCTCGAGCGCGCGCAGCGGCAGGCGAATTAGCGTGCCGCCGACCTTCACGACGACGCGGGAAAAGGCCAGCGACGGGCTGCGGCCCGCGGAAAGACCGACCCCGCCTTCGCGGCCGACCAGGAGACTTTCGACCTCGCGGTCATCCTCGACCGGCACGGCGAACGACACGAACGCAGGGCCGCAGGGGAAGTGGACGGCGGAGATGCCGTCGCCGGCATGATGCAGAACGTGGTTCGCGGCGAGCTCGACCGCTTGCAGATGAGGGGCGAGCAGCTCGAAGTCCTGGGCGCTGAGCGTTCGCAGCAGATCGTTCCTGGGCCGGCCGGTCACGCTTCTTGTCTCGTGGTTCTTGGTCTTGGCTCGTGCTGGCCGGGAATCGGCACGTCGGAAAACCCTACGTTTCCGCGCAGGAACCGACAGTTCCAAAGTGAACACAAGTGTTTGGGGAAATCGAAAAGTTCACAGCCGGAGGCGTCGCGCCGTCCGGCGTTGCGCGCGGGACACGCTGCGAACTTTGTTCTCGTCCGGAGAACTACGGAATTTCGATAGCCCGGGGTCCTCTGTTCAGGAGTGAACATAAGTCGCGCCGGGATTGCACCGGCATCGGGCGGCCGGTCCGAGATGGCTGCGCCGCAGGCCCTTAGCCGAGACGGATCTGGCGTCCGGCCAGGAGACGGCCTTGGGCCATCTGCCTGCGGTAGGCATCGATCGCCTTGTTGGCGAGCATCAGCTGCCGGCGCTCGCCGGTCCTGAGCTGCGCTTCGATGGCATCCAGAATGATGTTCGCCGTCGCGTCCGGAGGACCGAGCTCGCCGCTCTGCTCCAGGAAGCTCCAGGCGATGAAGAATGCGCTTTCGACGGTGCAGCGAATGGACATGCGCTGCCAACGCGGTGTGGCCGCAGCCGTTCCGCGTTGCCGTGTCGCGGAAGGAAGGTGTGGAGGCGGCGAGACTACATCCCGCCGCCTCGGGCCTCAGTTCTTCAGCACGATGCGGCCGACGACCTTGCCGGCGCGCAGCTCCTCGATCCATTTCTGGACGTCGCCCATCGGCTCCTCGCGCATCGGCGTCGGCTTGATCTTGCCGGCGCGGGCGAGCGCCATCAGCTCCTGGGCCTCCGTGAGCGTGCCGACCATGAAGCCTTCGACGGTCAGGCGCTTGTAGACCCACTGCACCATCGGCAGCGTGAACTGGCCGCCCATCAGGCCGGAGACCACGACCTTGCCGCCGCGCGCGGCAACCGCCACCGCGAACGCCATCGACTTCTCGTTGCCGGCGAAATCGACGACCTCGTCGAAGCCGCCTTCGGTCTCCTTGAGGATGCGCTTGATCACGTCGGGCTCGGCCGGATCGTAGGCGCTGGCTGCGCCGTTCTTCAGCGCGGTGTCGCGCGCGGCGCCGCTGAGGTCGGCGACCGTGATCGGCTGCTTGAACATCGCCTGCGCGAACGACAGGCCCATCATGCCGACGCCGCCGAGGCCGATCAGCAGCAAATTGCGCTGGCGCGGACGGTCGACCAGGCGCTTGAGCGCGCCATAGGCGGTGACGCCGGAGCACATCAGGGTCGCGGCCTGGTTGACGGGCAGGGGATCGTAGTCGAGCAGGTATTTGGCGTCGGGCACCAGCACGTGGGTGGCGAAGCCGCCGTCGATGGAGACGCCGAGGAAGCGTTGTTTCGCGCAGAGGTTCTCGTCGCCATTGGCGCAGTCGCGGCACTGGCCGCAGCCGATCCAGGGAAACACCGCCTTCTTCGCGCCGACGAGGCCGGCGGGAACGTCAGGGCCGACCTCGTCGACCACGCCCGCGATCTCGTGGCCGAGCGTGAAGGGCAGCGTCATGCCGCGCGTGGTGTCGAGCTTCTTGCCGCCGCCGAGATCGGCATAGCCGTCCTGGATGTGCAGATCGGAATGGCAGAGGCCGCAGCGCTCGATGCGCACCAGCACTTCGCGTCCTTGCGGCTTGGGCGTGTCCACGATGGTCTCGCACAAGGGCGCATCGAACTTGACCAGGGACTGCCGACGCATCAACGCCATTTTCTTTCCTCCGGAATTTCCGTTGTTACGCTTCGCTGCGTATATCCGCCAATTCACGCGCCATGGCAACAAAACCGGAAATCGGAATGGTCTCCGCACGCCGCGTCGGATCGACGCCCGCGGCGGCCGCGAGCCGTGCAGGATCGACGCCCAGCGATTTCAGGCTCTGGCGCAGCATTTTTCGGCGCTGGCCGAAGGCGGCGGCCGCGACCTGCTCGAGCAGTTTTCGCTCGCAAGGCAGAGGCTTTTCGCGCGGTATCAGTCGTACGACGGAGGAGGTGACCTTCGGCGGCGGGACGAAGGCGGACGGCGAAATGTCGAACAGGATCTTGGTCTCGCAGCGCCAGTTGGCGAGCACGCCGAGGCGGCCATAGGCCTCCTCGTCCTCACGCGCGACGATGCGCTCGCCGACTTCGCGCTGAAACATCAGGACCATCATGTCGTACCAGGGCGGCCAGGGTTCGGTCGTGAGCCAGTTGATCAAGAGCTGGGTCGCGATGTTGTAGGGCAGGTTCGCGACGATCTTGGCCTTGTTGCCGTCGAGCAGCGGGCGCGGATCGAAGGTCATGGCATCGCCGTGCACGATCTCGAGCCGGCCGGGATAGCGCGCGGAAATGTCCTCCAGCGCGGGGATCGCGCGCTCGTCATGCTCGATGGCGATGACGCGCCTGGCGCCGAGCGCAAGCAGCGCGCGCGTCAACCCGCCCGGGCCGGGCCCGATCTCGACGATCGTGGAGTCGTCCAGCGGCGCCGCCGCACGCGCGATGCGCGCGGTGAGATTGAGGTCGAGCAGAAAATTCTGGCCGAGCGATTTGCGCGCCGACAGCGCGTGCTGGCGAATGACCTCGCGAAGCGGCGGGAGGTCGTCGATCGCGCTCATCAGCTTTTCGCAGCCGCCATGCGGCTCGCAAGCCTCAAGGCCGCGATCAGGCTTGCCGGATTGGCCTTGCCGCTGCCGGCGATGTCGAAGGCGGTGCCGTGGTCGGGCGAGGTGCGGATGAAGGGCAGGCCGAGCGTGACGTTGACGGCGTCGTCGAAGGCGACCGTCTTGATCGGGATCAGGGCCTGGTCGTGGTACATGCAGACCGCGCAGTCATAGGTGCTTCGCGCGGCTTCGTGGAACATGGTGTCGGCGGGCAGCGGGCCCCTGGCGTCGATGCCGTCGCTGCGCAATGCCTTGAGCGCCGGCGCAATCACGGTCTGCTCCTCGTGGCCGAGCGAGCCGTCCTCGCCGGCATGCGGATTGAGGCCCGAGATCGCGATGCGCGGCCTTTCGATGCCGAAGCGGGATTTCAGCTCGGTCGCGACGATGCGCGTGGTCGAGACGATCAACTCACTCGTGAGCTGGGCCAGCGCATCGCGCAGGGAGACGTGGATCGTCACCGGCACCACGGCGAGCCGCGGCGACCACAGCATCATCACCGGCTGCGGCACGCGGCCGTCCTCTGCGGCCAGCTCGGCGAGAAATTCGGTGTGGCCGGGATGGCGGAAGCCCGAGCGGTAGAGCACGCTCTTGGCGATCGGGTTGGTGACGACGGCGCTGGCGCGGCCTTCACGGACATCGCTGACCGCCTGCCGGATCGAGGCGAGCGCGGCCGGTGCGCTCGAGGTGTCGGGCTTGCCGGGCTCGGCGGTCGCGCGTTCGCCGGTTGCGACGACGGGCAGGGCCTCGGGGAAGGCGGCTCCGGCCTCACCGGCGCTCACGGCGGCGGTCTTGATATCCGCACCGAGCGCCTTGGCGCGGCGCGCAATCGCCGCCTCGTCGCCGAGCAGATAGAAGGCGGGCAGGTTCAGCTCGCGGCGCTTGAGCCAGGCTGCGATCGTGATGTCGGGGCCGATGCCGGCAGGCTCTCCCAGGGTCAGGGCGAGGGGCTTTGCGGTGGGCTTGGCCATCAGCGGTTGCGATATTCGATCATCGCCGCCTTGCGGAGATCGTCGAGATAGGCCTTCTGGGTCTTCTCGTATTTCTCCGAATACATCTTCTCGCGGACCTCGCGCTTCTTCGGCGTGTCGATCATGGTCGGCTTGCGCGAGCACAGCACCACCATCTCGATGCCAGACTTGGTCACCTCGGGGGCGGTCAAATGGCCGATCGGGGTGTCGTCGAGCACTTTGCGCAGCGCCTCGGGCAGCTCCGCGGTGGTCTTGGTGACGCTGTCGCGGATGGTGGCGTTCGGCGTCGAGCGAAACAGCGAGTTGGCTTCCTCGCAGCTTCCGACGCGCGAGCGATATTGCTCGGCCTCCTTGTGCCGCGTCTCGATGAAGGCCGGCGAGGAGCCGCGCGGCACGATCAGGACGATCGGCTGCATCTTGTATTCGGTGCCCTCGATCTGGAGCTTGTCGCCGGTCTGGGCCTGCACGGCCTGCGCGACGTCGCGCTCGCCGACCATCAGCTTCTCCTTGAAGCGGCCGCGCACGAGGCTGGTCCAGACCATCTCGGCCTTCATGCGGCCCTTCAGGGTCTCGGGGCGGACGCCTTTGACCTCGAGCGATTTGGTGAGCTGTTCGGGCGAGAGGCGCATGCGCTGCGCCATGCCCTCGTAGGACTGGTTGATGTCGGAGATGCCGGGATCGACGCCGTACTTCTTGCCTTCCTTGAGCTTCACCTTGTCGTCGATCAGCTCGTTGATGACCTCCTGCCGGCTCGGGACCTTCTGCGTCGTCAACTGGTCGAGCTTGGAACGCTGCTCGATGTCGAAATCGGTGATCGGATCGCCGTTGACCATGACGACGATGTTCTGCGCGCGCGACGGCGCCGGCAGGCCGGTCAGGATCAGCCCGGCGCCGAGGGCGAGGAGGAGGCGGAAGACAGGCAGTGGGGTCGTCATGATTCTCGCTCGCATGTCAGCCGAGATGAACCCTGCGATTGGGAACGCGGTCGTCACTTCGGATGGTTTATTGCATGCCGGTCAGGCCAGACGCACTGGACCCGGTCGAGGTCGCCAGCGTGCGCAGGCCGATCTGGAACATGAACGCGTGGCTCAGCACGGGCGGTGTCGTGCCCGCGGAGTAGCTATACGAAGTTACATAGTTCGCCGCCAGCACGAAGCAATCGTCGACATAGCCGGCGCCGAGCACATACTGGTTGATCTTGTTGGCCTCGAGGTCCCAGCGCGCCGAGCCCGTCACCACCCAGTTGGCCGCAACCTTCAGCGAGCCCGAGGTCAGGATGCCCTCGCGGCGCGTCAGATAGCCGAGTTCCGGCTGCGCGGCGTAATTGCCGTACATCACGCCGACCGACCAGCGATTGAAATTGGCGCGGCCTTCCGCCTCGAAGCGCTGCACGTTCCAGGTCTGCTCGTCCATGCGGGAGCGGACGCTGAACGTGTAGGTGCTGTTGGGCGAGTAGGCGGCGCTCGCGACGTAATCCGAGCGCGGCTTGTCGAGGCCGGAGTCGAGGCCGGTATTGATGGAGTCCTGGACCGCGTAGGAGTTCAGGCCGAACAGCTGGTAGGACTGCCCGAACAGCACCTTGACGGCGCCGCCCCGGTCGAATTGCGTGGTCGACTGCACGCCGACATTGGCGCGGCCGCCGCCCTCGACGCGGTCGTAGCCGGAGAACTTGTCGACGCTGAACAGGTTCGAGGTGTCGAACACCATGCTCTGGGCGTCCTCGTTCGGGAACTTGCCGGCATAGGTCTCGTTCGGCCGGATGATGATCTGTGCGATCGGCTCGATGGTGGTCGAGCCCCAGGGCTGAACGTTGATGAAGGGATAGCGGTATTCGAGGCCGACGGTCGGCATCAGGCGGAACGCCTGGGTGTCGCCGACGGGAAGGAAGTTCGACACGCCCGGCTGGTTGGAGATCGAGGCGTTGATCGCATCGGCGCGAACGCTGGCGAACGGGGTCCAGATCTGGCCGAACGGATCAGTGAAAGACTTGCGCCACTGCGCTTCGGCCGTCAGGCGGGTGTAGTTGCCCGGGAAGCCGCGCAGCAGGCACTGCGACGGCGTCCGCGCGAGCGGATCGGCCGACGCAGTCGTGCACAGGCTATTGGTGTTGGCGAGCGTCGTGATCGGGTCGAACACGGCGGTATCACGCGACATGTTCACGAAATTGGTCCTGTAGCTCAACTCGCCGCCGAACACCGGATAGTTGAGCACGTTCGAATAGTCGATCACGGGATAGACGATCGGCACCTGGCTCTGGTTGCCCGAATAGCTCAGCCAGTACATCGTGCGCGCGTCGAAGAAGCTGCGATTGCCGACGCCGGTCAGATAAAGCTGCGACAATGCGTCGGTCGGCAGATACAGGAACGAGCCGAGCGGATCGCGGTACTGCGACAAGCGGTAGTCCGAGAAGAAGTAGTAGTCGGACATGACCACGCCGTCCCAGCCCCAGACCCACTTGTCGTTCAGCGCGAACTGACCCTTGGTGTCGACGGCGCCGCGGAACTGGCGGTCGCCGGGCTGCCCGGCGAGCGCGCCGGGGTCGAGCTGGTCGATGCCGTAGACCCGGATCTGGTAGGCGCCGTCCATCAGGCGCTGGCGGTACTCGGCCTGGAACAGCACGCCCTGCTTGGAGGTGATGCGCGGGCTGAAGGTCATGTCCATATCGGGCGCGATCGCCCAGTAGAACGGAACTTCGACGCCGTAGCCGAACGGCGTGTTCGACGTGAAGCCCGGCATCAGGAAGCCGGTCTTGCGCTTCACGGTCGGATCGGGCGTCGAGAAATAGGGCATGTAGGCGAGCGGCACGCCGAAGAACTCGAGCGACGCCGTCTCGAAATACAGCATCTTCTCCTGCTGGTCGTGGATGATGCGCGCACCCTTGACCTGCCATAGCGGCGGCTTCTTCGGATCGTCCTTACACGGCGCGCAGGCCGTGTAGACGCCGTTCTCGAACACCGTGTAGTTGCCGCTGGAGCGGTCGGCGCGGCTCGCGGCCATGCGGGTCTGGTCGGCGGTGTCCACGCGCAGCGAATCGACGAAACCATCGCGGTAGTCGTCGGAGAGATCCAGGATCTCGGCATAGGTGATCTTGCCGTCGGCATCCGTCATGCGGATGTTGCCTTCGGCATGCAGCCGCTTGGTCTTCTGGTCGTAGATGACCTTGTCGGCCTCGACGCTGGTGCCGTTGTAGAACAGCTGGACGTTACCGACCGCGGAGACGCGTGAGTTGTTGTAGTCGTAGTCGACCTCGGTCGCCTGAACCAGCATCTGGTTGTCGTTGGCGACCTTCGGCGGCTTCGGACGCGGCGGCAGCGGATTGTAGGTGAAGCCCTGGGCCGATGCAGGGGCCACGGCGGCAACGTCGATCAGCGCGCCGAGCGATGCCACGGCGGCGACAGCCAGGAGAAGCCTGCGAATGGACAAGCCTACCCCGTTCGCGCGCACCAATGTGCGCCGCGTCAAACGAGACACGGGTCCGCGATGGACGGCAGTCACTAACCGTCCTCCTGGTACAACAAGGCCAAAAAGCCGGTGAGGCCGCCCACCACCACGGGCAACCACGCCGCAGCGATCGGATGCATCAACTCAGCCTTGCTCAAGTCTTCAGTCACTTTCGACAAAACGTAGAGCAGAAAGCCTGCGCCCACGCCACTCAAAACCATCTTCTGCACGCCGCCCATCCGGAAGAAGCGCAACGACACGGAAGCCGCCAGCATCACCATGGCGGCCAGCAAAAACGGCTGTGCCAAGAGCTTGTGATACTGGAGTCGATAGCCCGCTGTCGCGAAGCCCGAGCTCTCGGAAGAGCGGATGTAGCTCGGTAGTTGCCAAAAGGACACAGTCTCGGGTGTGGAAAAACTGTTGCGGACCTGCGCCTCGGTCAGCGTCGTCGGAATCTCCAACCTGGCCTGGTCGATCGGCGGCGAATCCAGCGAGAAGCGGCGGACGGTCTTGAACAGCCAGTGGCCGGCCTCGAGTGTCGCCTCGCGCGCCTCGATGCGCTCCTTGAAATGCCAGTCCGCATCAAATCGGAACAGGGTCAGGCCGGTCAGCCGGACGCCTTGCTGCTCGCTGCGCGCCGCGTTGATGATGACCTGGCCGTCATTGGTGACCTGGTTGAGCCAGAAGCCGGAGGCGTCCTGGATGCCGCCGCCGGGCGCCGAGCCGAACAGCTCGGCTTCCATGCGCTTGGACAGCTCGCGCAGGTTGGCCGACATCGGATTGTAGGCGACGGTGGCGATCACCCCGATCAGGAGCGCGCTGCCGAGGGCAGGCGAGATGAACTGCCATGCGGAGATGCCGGCGGCGCGCGCGACCACGAGCTCGAGCCGGCGGGAGAGGGCGAGATAGCAGGTCATGGCGCCGATCAGCATGCAGAACGGCGTCAGCTTCTCCAGCAACTGCGGCACCCGGAACAACGAGGTCTCGGCCACCATGATCGCGGAGGCGGAGGCAAGGCCGGAGGTCTTGCGCACCATCTCGATGTAATCGACCAGCACCAGCAGCAGGAAGATGCTGGCGAACACGCCGAGCGCCGCGACGACGAAGCGCCCGGCGAAGTAGCGCCCGAGTGTGTTGGTGAGCATGCTCATGCGGTGGCCGGCCGTCCGAACAGCCGCGCGATGCGCGCGTTCGACCTGTTGATGGCCTCCATGAGGCGGGGCGGCGGCTCGACCACGATCCCGCCGATGATCATCCACAGCCCGACGCCGATGGCGCCCAGGACCATCGCGTATTGGAACAGCACCGGGCCAGGCGACTTCACCGCCATCACCGAGCAGGCAAATCCCGCCATGCGCAGGCCGAACACGGCGAGCACCGAGCCGCCGATCGAGAAGTTGCGGCTCTGGCGGGTGGTGCGCGGCGCGCCGAGAAAGGCGAAGGTCAGCACGGCAAAGGCGAACGGATAGATCGGCGCCAGCAGGCTGTCGTGCAGGGCCGAGCGGAACTGCCCGGGGATCTGCTTGTAGACCGGGTCGTCCTCGGACGGCGCGAACAACTCCCAGAGATAGCGCTCGCGGATGCCGAGGGTGACGTCGTGGCCCTGGCCCGAGAACTTCGACATGTCGAAGCCGTAGCGGCCGAACGCCACCAGCGCGGGATCGCGCTTGCCGGCCTCGAAGCGCTGGAGATTGCCGTCCTTCAGCACCAGGAACGAGCCGTTGTCGTTCTTCACGACCTCGCCATGCTCGGCGACGATCGAGACGCGCTCGTTGGGATCGCGGCGATCGTCGATGAAGATGCCGGCGAGGATGCCGCCGGGCTGGCGTTCGCGGATCCGGATCGTGAGGTTCTTGTCGAGCTGGGCGAAGCGGCCGGGCTGGAGGATGTTGGTGAGCACGTCGGCGGTGATCTCGGCGTCCCACTGCTTGATCCGCCGCATGCCGTCGGGGGCGAGATAGGCCGCTATGAAGGCGACCAGCAGCGCCACGACACAGGTGGCGTAGAAGAACGGATAGAACAGCCGGAACGGCGAGAAGCCGGCGGCATTCATCACGATGATCTCGGAATCGGTCGCGAGCTTGTTCAGCGTGTGCGAGATCGCGATCATCAGCGCGATCGGCGAGATGATCAGGACCAGCGCCGGCACGACGAGGCTGGTGATGCCGAGGAAGGTCAGGATGGTCTGACCCTGACTCGTCATCAGGTCGATGCCGCGCAACGCCTGCGTAATCCAGATCACGCCGGTGAGGCTGACCAGGACGAGCGCAAACGACGCCAGCGTCGTGCGGAAAATATACCTATCGATTGACCCCATGCGCTACCGCACGAATCCCACCAAGCCCCAAATGTCGGCTGAAATTCTGTCTGTCCAACCAATCCCCGACAAGGGATCCCCAAGGTTGGCCAACAGCTCGTCCGCCGACTTACTGTCTCACTAGCATCCCTTTGATCCGTCAACAAAATGGCTGCCCCGTGGCACCCTCACAATATGGTTAATATTTCCCTTGTTGTGACATGGCGGCCACGGGGGTGCTTGGCATCCGCCGGGCGGGTGGCCCATAGTGGCGAAAGTCCAGTGAATCGCCGTTCAGCGCCGGCTCGTGACCGGAACCGCCGAGCGGCGAAAAGCCCGATGTTTTGAAGGAGTTACCCATGTCCGATGCCATCAAGGTCGGCTTCGTCCCGCTGTCTGCCGCCGCCCGTGGCATCCTGGTCGTGTTCTGCGACGACACTTTGAAGCTCGGGCCGGCGACGGCCAAGGCGCTGGGGGGCGCCACCGAGCTGGTGAAGCGGGCCGCCGTCGCGGCCGGCTTCAAGGGCAAAAGCGGCGCGGCGCTGGACATCCTGGCGCCGGAGGGGGTGAAGGCCACCCGTCTGGTCGTGATCGGCGCCGGGAAGGCGGCGAGCCTGAAGGCGAACGACTTCCTCAAATTCGGCGGCGTGGTGGCGAGCAAGCTCTCCGCCGGGGCCACCGCCATGACCATCGTGGCGGAACTACCCGATGGGGCGATGACGAGCGAGCAGGCGGTCGCGATCGCCTCGGGCCTTCGCTTACGCGCCTACAAGTTCGACCGCTACAAGACGAAAAAGAAGGAGGGCGAGGAGGGCGGCCTGCGCGCCGACGTCTCGCTTGCCGTGGGCGACGCCGCCGCGGCGAAGAAGGCGTTCGTCTCGGCCGGCCATGTCGTCGACGGCGTGATCATCGCGCGCGACCTTGTCAACGAGCCGCCGAACGTCCTCTTTCCCGAGGAATTCGCGCGCCGCGCCAGTCAGCTCCGCAAGCTCGGCGTGAAGGTCGAGGTGCTCGACGTCAAGGCGATGGACAAGCTCGGCATGGGCGCGCTGCTCGGCGTCGGCCAGGGCTCGTCGCGGCCGAGCCGGACCGTGATCATGCGCTGGGACGGCGGCAAAAAGGGCGAGGCACCGGTCGCCTTCGTCGGCAAAGGCGTCTGCTTCGACACTGGCGGCATTTCGATCAAGCCGGCCGGGAGCATGGAGGACATGAAGGGTGACATGGGGGGAGCTGCCTGCGTCGTCGGCCTGATGCATGCGCTGGCGGCGCGCAAGGCCAAGGCCAACGTGGTCGGTGCCATCGGCCTCGTCGAGAACATGCCCGACGGCAATGCGCAGCGGCCGGGCGACATCGTCACCTCGATGTCGGGCCAGACCATCGAGATCATCAACACCGACGCCGAGGGCCGCCTCGTGCTGGCCGACGTGCTCTGGTACGTCGCCAAGAAGGCCAAGCCGAAATTCATGGTGGATCTGGCGACGCTGACCGGCGCGATCATGGTCGCGCTCGGCACCGAGCATGCCGGCATGTTCTCCAACAATGACGAGCTTGCCGAGCGGCTGCTGGCAGCCGGCATCGAGAGCGGGGAGAAGGTCTGGCGCATGCCGCTCGGCCCCGAATACGACAAGCTGATCGATTCCCAGTTCGCCGACATGAAGAACACCGGCGGCCGCCATGGCGGCTCGATCACTGCGGCGCAGTTCCTCCAGCGCTTCGTCGACGGCACGCCCTGGGCGCATCTCGACATCGCCGGCACCGCGATGGGCGCGCCGAAGACCGACATCAACCAGAGCTGGGGCAGCGGCTACGGCGTCCGTTTGCTCGACCGTCTGGTGGCCGACCATTACGAGCGCAAATAACCGATGACTGAAGTGCTGTTCTACCATCTGCAAAACATGACGGTGGAGAACGTGTTGCCGCCGCTTCTCGAGAAATCGCTCGAGCGCGGCTGGCGCGTCGTGGTGCAGTCGACCTCGGAAGAGCGCGCCGATGCGCTCGACGCTCATTTATGGACCTATCGCGACGATTCCTTCCTGCCGCACGCGACATGGCGCGTGAACGATGCCGCCGAGCAGCCGATCGTGCTGGCGATCGAGGAGGGCAATCCGAACGGAGCCAATGTCCGCTTCCTGGTCGACAACGCCGCGCTGCCGCAGGACGCGCAGGGCTATGAACGCATGGTGCTGCTGTTCAACGGCGACGACCCGGACGCGCTGGCGTTTGCCCGCAGCGCCTGGACGGATTGCAAGGCGCGGGGATTTGATGTCACCTATTGGCAGGCCGACGAACGGGGCCGTTGGCAGCGCCGGAATTAGCGGTCGTTTGCAATTAATGATAATTTGCACTTTTCGGGCGATGCTGGCTTTTGTCACCTTCGTGCCGCAAAGTGATGTTGGGACAATCGCTTAGGGCCGGTCCTTCACGCGGGGAATTTAGTTTATCGTGCGACATCAAAAGCTTCCCAGCTCGCTCATAGTTGCGTTGGCTGCCGTAGCACCGCTGGTCGCGGGCTGTTCGGGCGGGACCGATCTGCTGGCGTCCGCCAAGGACGCCCAATGGTTCAACACGCCGAGCCGCCTGTTCATCAAGAGCATCTCGATCGAATCTCCGCCGCTGACCCCCGATAAGCCGGTGACGGCGGAGGATCTGGTCAGCGCCGACGGCGCCTGTCCCGGCATGGTGCCGCCACCTGGACCTGCGGATGCCAATGCCTCGACGACGACCCCGGCCCCGATGGGCGGAACCGTCGCGCTCGGCCATACCGAATGCGACGTGGTCCGTGGCGTCGGTGCGCCCTCGACCGTCAATCTCTCCAGCGATGCCGCCGGCCGGCGCGTTGCCGTGGTGACCTGGACCAGCGGTCCGCGTGCCGGCATCTACACCTTCACCTCCGGCCGCCTGTCCTCGATCGAGGGCACGCCGGAAGCGCCTGTCATGCCGAAGGCGACCAAGCCGAAGCCGAAGAAGAAATCGGCGTAAGCCGGTGCTCTTGTCCCGGACGCGGCGCGGCATGTCCCGGCGTTGCGAAGCATCGTCCGGAATGACGCGACGCTGAATCGGGACCGAGCCTCTCTCGCTCATAGGCCCCGGTTCAACAGCGCATCATGATCGTGCTGCGCTGAATTTGGGACACGCGAGCAACGATCCAATCTGCGACCTCATCAAACTGCACGCTCGCTTCGAGGCACTGCTTCTCCTTCTCCGCGCGCGTCAGTGCGTCGGCTGCATTCGCCTGCACCATTAAAAGTCACGCGGCCGTGACACGCGATCAGGCGACTCGCGATGTCACAGTCATTGCGTCTGCGATCGAAAATCCACCCAAGGAAAACTGGAGGAAATCTCCAGAATAATCACGCGCGTCTCAAGCGGCGCTTCAAGAATGTCATCCACGCGGCTGCTACGCATCGAGGCGAGGGGCGATATCGACCGCAAGGATCATTAGGATGTCTATTACTTCTGTTTTTTCCCCGGTTACGGGCCAGCTCACGATTTTCGGCGATAGCGCCAATAACGGCGTCGTGATCAGCCGCAATAACTTAGGCCGCATTCTGATCAATAACGGCTCTGTGAAGCCGATCGGTGGCGATCCCACAATTGCCAACACCAACGAGATCGACGTTTTCGGTCAAGGCGGCGATGACACGATCACTGTCAACGAATGCCACGGGCCGATGCCTGCCGTGCACATCTTCGGCGGCGACGGCAATGACAGGATCACGGGCGGCTCGGGCGCCGATCTGCTTTTCGGTCAGGCGGGCGACGATACGATCAAAGGCGGCGGCGGCAACGATCTGCTGTTCGGCGGCGCGGGTAACGATACGCTGGACGGCGGCAGCGGCGACAACCAGTTGTTCGGCGAGGCCGGCAACGACCTCATGATCTGGAATCCCGGCGGCGGCACCAATCTGTTCGAAGGCGGCGACGGCAACGATACGGCTGAGGTTAACGGCAGCAATGACGCCGAGACGTTCACGATCACGGCGAACGGCACGCGCGTGCGCTTCGACGGCACGGGCGCCGCGCCATTTTCGCTCGATATCGGCACGACGGAGAACCTCGTGCTGCACGCCGGCGGCGGCGACGATGTCATCACCGCGAGCAACGGGCTCGGCAGCCTGATCTCGTTGACGCTCGATGGCGGCGCCGGCAACGACCGGATCACCGGCGGCGACGGGAACGACCTCATCATCGGCGGCAGCGGCGACGACATCGTCAATGGCGGACGCGGCAACGACACCGCCCAGCTCGGATCTGGCGATGACACCTTCATCTGGAATCCCGGCGACGGCAGCGACATCGTCGAGGGCGGGGCGGGCACCGACAAGCTGCTGTTCAACGGGGCCAACGTCAACGAGACCATCGATATCTCGGCGAATGGCAGCAGGGTTCGCTTCACCCGCGATGTCGCCAACATCACGATGGACCTCAACAGCGTCGAGCAGGTCGAATTCGATGCGCGCGGCGGCGCCGACAACATCAGCATCGGCGATCTCACCGGCACCGGCGTCAAGCAGGTGCTGGTCGATCTCGGAGCCGTTCCCGGCGGAACGCAAGGCGACGGTGCGGCCGATACGATCACCGCCAACGGCACCAACGGCAATCAGCACATCCTGGTCACGGCCGAGGGCACCACGGTCACGGTGACCGGCTTGCCGGAGGTGGTGACCATCGCAAACGCAGAGGCTGCCAACGACCGGCTGGTGATCCAGGCGCTCGGCGGCAACGATGTCATCGACGCATCCGCGCTTGCCGCGGTGATCGGGCTGACGATCGACGGCGGCGCGGGCAACGACACCATCACCGGTAGTCAGGGCGCCGACACCCTGATCGGCGGTGACGGCAACGACAAGGTCAACGGCGGCCGCGGCAATGATGTCGCTCTTCTCGGTGCGGGTGACGATCTCTTCACATGGAATCCCGGTGACGGCAGCGACACCGTCGAAGGCGGTACGGGAACGGATACGCTGGTGTTCAACGGCTCCAACGTGGCCGAGAACATGTCGATCTCGGCGAACGGAGGCCGTGCGCTTCTGACCCGCGACGTCGGCGCCATCACCATGGATCTCAACGGCGTCGAGCGCGTGCAGATCGCTGCCGCCGGCGGCGCCGACAACATCACCGTCAACGACCTCTCCGGGACCGGCGTCACCCAGGTCGCCATCGACCTCAGCGCCGGCCCCGGCAGCCAGAGCGGCGACGGCGCGGCGGACCGCGTGACGGTGAACGGGACTGCCGGTGACGACAACATCTCGGTCGTGACCTCCGGCGGATCGATCGTGGTCAACGGCCTTGCGGCCCAGGTGACGATCGCGCATGCGGACGCGGGCGACGTGCTCGGTGTCAACGGTGGCGGCGGCAACGACGTCATCAATGCCTCCGCGATCAAGGCGGGGCAGCCGTTCAGCCTCAACATCAACGGCGGCGACGGCAACGACACCATCACCGGCAGCGCCGGCAATGACACCGTCATCGGCGGACGCGGCAACGACGTCGCCAATGTCGGTGCCGGTGACGACACCTTCATCTGGAACCCCGGCGACGGCAGCGACACCGTCGAAGGCGGCAACGGCACCGACACGCTGGCGTTCAACGGCGCCAACATCAGCGAGAACATCAACATCTCGGCCAATGGCGGCAGGGTGCTGTTCACCCGCGACGTCGCCGCCATCGCGATGGACCTGAACGGGGTCGAGCACATCGACTTCAATGCTCTCGGCGGTGCCGACAACATCACCGTCAACGACCTCTCCGGGACCGGCGTGAACCAGGTCAATCTCGACCTCGGCGCCAATGACGGGGCCGCCGACACCGTGACCATCAATGCGACCGGCGGCAACGACGTCATCACGGTGACCGAACACGACGGCATCATCACGGTGTCGGGGCTTGGCCAGGACATCAACATCACCGATGCCGGTGCGGGCGACAGGATCGTCATCAACGGTCTCGATGGCGATGATGTCATCACGGCTTCCGGCCTGCATGGCGGAATCCAGCTTGTCGCCAACGGCGGCAACGGCGACGACATCCTGATCGGCAGCCCCGGCAACGACACGCTGGCGGGCGGCGCCGGTGACGATGTGCTGATCGGCGGCGGCGGCCTCGACATCCTCGATGGCGGCACCGGCAACAACGTCGTCATCCAGGGCGGGGCGTTTGCGGCGGCGATGCTGCTCAACCAGGCCATGGCGGCGAACCTCATCCCGGCAGGCGACGGGCACGGCGAGATGCCGCTGCCCGATCCGCACACCGCGCAGAGCCAGACGCTCGCACCGCCGCAGCACGCCTGAGGCCCGCTGCTTCCGGCCTGGAGAACGCGCATGACGACGAACGTGGTCGGGACCGACACGGGGCTCGACGCGCTGCTGACGCTTCTGCATTTGCAGGGCGTTGCGGCCGATCGTGACCAGCTCAGGCACCGCGCCGGAGCGGCAATCTTCGGCGCAGCGGACATCGTCCGCTGCGCCAGGTCCCTCGGACTGAAGGCACGAACCTATCGGACGACATGGAGCCGCCTTGCGGCCAGCCCGTTGCCGGCGATCGCGATGCTGCGTGACGGCGGCTTCATGGTGATCGCCAAGGCGACGACCGACAAGGTGCTGGTGCAATCGCCGGAGGCGCAGCGCCCGGTGCTGATGGATCGCGACGAGCTGTGCGCGATCTGGGACGGCGGATTGATCATGATGGCCCGACGCGCCGGGCTATCGGACCTGCGGCGGCACTTCGATATCACCTGGTTCATCGGTGCGATCCGCAAATACCGGAGGCTGCTCGGCGAGGTGCTGGCCGCCTCGTTCTTCCTTCAGCTCTTCGCGCTGGTTTCGCCGCTATTCTTCCAGGTCGTAATCGACAAGGTGTTGGTCCACCGCTCGCTGTCGACGCTCGATGTCCTCGTCATCGGCCTCGTCGTCGTCTCGCTGTTCGACACCGTGCTCGGAATCCTGCGCAGCTACCTGTTTGCGCACACGACCAACCGCATCGACGTGGAGCTGGGTGCGCGCCTGTTCCATCATCTGCTGGCGCTGCCGATGGCCTGGTTTCAGGCGAGGCGCGTCGGCGATTCCGTGGCGCGGGTCCGCGAGCTCGAGAACATCCGAAATTTCATCACCTCTTCGTCGCTGACGCTTCTCATCGACCTGTTCTTCACTTCGGTGTTCCTGGCGGTGATGTTCGCCTATTCGCCGCTGATGAGCTGCATCGTGCTTGGCTCGTTCCCGTTCTACATCGCGATCTCGGCGGTGGCGACGCCGCTGTTTCGTCGCAGGCTGGACGAGAAATTCCGCCGCGGTGCGGAGAACCAGGCCTTCCTGGTCGAGAGCGTCAGCGGCATCGAGACGCTGAAGGCGATGGCGGTCGAGCCGCAGATGCAGCGCCGCTGGGAGGAGCAGCTCGCCGGCTATGTCTCCGCAAGCTTCGGCGTGACCAGCCTCGGCAACACCGCAAGCCAGCTCGTGCAATTCGTCAGCAAGATCGTGACCGCCGCCATCCTCTATGTCGGCGCGCGGCTGGTGATCGGGGACGCTTTGACCGTCGGCGAGCTCGTGGCCTTCAACATCTTTGCGGGCCGCGTTTCGGCGCCGGTGCTGCGGCTGGCCCAGGTCTGGCAGGATTTTCATCAGGCGCGGCTGTCGATCGCGCGGCTCGGCGACATTCTCAACAGCGCCGCGGAGCCGGCTTACTCCGCGGCACGAGCGGGGCTGCCGCCGCTCCGGGGCAATATCCGGTTCGAGCACGTCGCGTTCCGCTATAGGCTCGACGGGCCGGAAATCCTGCACGACGTCTCGTTCGATATTCCGGCGGGGCAGACCGTCGGCATCGTGGGATCGTCGGGCTCGGGCAAGAGCACGTTCGCAAAACTGGTGCAGCGGCTCTACGTGCCCCAGGGCGGTCGCGTGCTGATCGACGGCATGGATCTGGTGATGACCGACCCGGCCTGGCTGCGCCGGCAGATCGGCGTGGTGCTCCAGGACAACATGCTGTTCAACCGCTCGGTGCGCGACAACATCGCGCTGGCCGATCCGGCCCTGCCGATGGACCGCATCATGGACGCCGCAAAGCTTGCGGGCGCGCATGATTTCATTCTGGAACTCCCTGAGGGCTACGACACCGTGGTCGGCGAGCGCGGCTCGACGCTGTCGGGTGGGCAGCGCCAGCGCATCGCGATCGCCCGCGCGCTGGTGAGCAATCCCCGCATCCTGATCTTCGACGAGGCGACCAGCGCGCTCGATTATGAAAGCGAGCGGATCATCCACGACAACATGAAGGAGATCGCCAGGGGCCGCACCGTCCTGATCATCGCGCATCGTCTGTCCACCGTCCGCGGCGCCGATCGCATCTTCACGCTGGAGCGGGGACGTCTGGTCGAGGACGGCACGCATGATGCGCTGATCAAGACCGGCGGCCGCTACGCGGCCCTGCATCGTCTCCAGGGAGGGATCTATGAGGTCGGCTAGCGCCGCGCCGGCTCCTCGGCCGGAGCAGACCGTCGTTCCCTTTCGCACAGTGAAGGGACGACGCACTGAAGAGATCGCCTTTCTGCCCGCGGCGCTGGAGATCACCGAGGCACCACCGTCGCCGACCGGCCGCGCCACCGGCGCGGCGCTGATGTTGCTGGCTTGCGCGGCGCTCGCATGGTCCGCCCTGGGCACGATCGACATCGTGGCGTCCGCAACCGGGAAGGTCGTGTCGAGCGGGCGAAGCAAGGTGGTCCAGCCGTTCGAGACCGGCGTGGTGCGCGCCATCCACGTGCAGGACGGGCAGTCGGTCAAATCGGGCGATTTGCTGATCGAGCTCGACCCGACCGTGAACGCCGCGGAGCGCGATCGCCTGCACGACGATCTCATGGCCGAACGGCTCAATATCGCCCGTCTGCGTGCTGCGCTGGCGAGCGGCGAAGATGCCAGTGCCGATCTCGTGCCGCCAGGGGACGCCGATCCCTTGCTTGTCGCGACGCAGCGGCAGCTTCTCGCCAATCAGGTCAGCGAGCATCGTGCCAAGGTCGCGGCGCTCGCGCGCCAGGAGGCGCAGAAGGATGCCGAGCATCAGACGATCGCGGCGACGATCCACAAGCTCGACGCGTTGCTGCCGGTCACCCAGCAACGCGTCGATATCCGCAAGACGCTGATGGAGAAGGAAATCGGCTCGAAGCTGACCTATTACGAAACCCTTCAGCTCCAGATCGAGCAGCAGGAGGAGCTCCGCGTTCAGCGCAGCCGCCTGAAGGAGGCCGAGGCGGCCGTCGCCGCGATCCGGGAGACCCGCACCCAGGCCGGGGCGGAGTATCGCAAGAGCCTGTCCGACGAGCTGGCCAAGAGCGAGCAGAAGGCCAACGGAATTGCGCGGGATCTGATCAAGGCGCAGCAGCGGACGAAGCTCCAGCAACTGACGTCACCGGTCGACGGCGTCGTGCAGCAGCTTGCGGTCCACACCGTCGGCGGCGTGGTCACGCCGGCGCAATCGCTGCTCGTGATCGTGCCGAGCGATACGCGGCTCGAGATCGAGGCGATGATCTCCAACCGCGACATCGGCTTCGTCGAGGCCGGGCAGGGCGCCGCCATCAAGATCGACACGTTCAATTTCACCCGTTACGGCCTTCTGGAAGGCCGGGTGCTGAGCGTCTCGCAGGACGCCATCATCCGCGATCGTCCGCCGGAGCGCGGCGACCGTGCGCTCGCGACACAACGCGACAGCAGCGAGCCCAACGGGCAGGAGCTGAGCTACGGCGCCCGCATCTCGCTGGACCGCACCCAGATGCAGGTGGACGACCGCCTCGTCAGCCTGTCGCCGGGCATGGCGGTGACGGTGGAGATCAGGACCGGCTCGCGCACCATCTTGAGCTATCTGCTCTCGCCGCTGCAGCGCTACCGGCACGAGATCATGCGGGAGCGGTAGATTCCACTTCAGGCGACCGGTCAATCTTTAGCTTAGCGAGCGCGCCTCTCGCTTGAGGTACGAGGCCAGTAATTCTTTCGAGATAACTCTCGTCCATCGGCCAACCAATGACGGTCGCAACTCGTTACCACGGTCTACTCGTTCGATGCGATCTTCATTCTGGCGCTAGCATATCCTTTGCTAATACTCTTTGCCCGGAAGAGCGATCGGCGAAGCAGCTAGGGTCGGGTCACAAGCCGAAATCGTGATCGTCAACGCTCTTGGTCCACTTTGGCGCTGAAAGCGGACCTTCGGACCAACTCGACGACGGTCGGCTAGGGGCCAACAACTGACATTGAAGCTGACAAAAGTTCCAACGATGCTATCATTGGACAGCGATCAGGAGTTGCCCATGCCGACGTGGCTGATCTTCCAGCTTTTCGCGATGGCCTGTATGCCTGCTGCTTATGACATGGCGCGCGACCGTGGCCGATCTACAAAGGCCTGGCTTTCAACCGCCTTGATCTTTGGGCCGTTTGCGCTTCTGGCGCTGCTTATTCTAGGCCGTGTTCGAACGCCAGTACCCCACTGAGGTGGCCTTTCGAAAGGTACCCGCAGGCGGACTTTGCTTGCCCCGGTCGGCTTGTCTCACTCAGACTTAGCGGACGGCAAGCGCGAGCGCGGCAACCTAGCTCTCTCAGGGTCGATCTACCTGCAGCGAATAGGCATCGATTTCTTCGAGACTACAAAGCCGAGTTAGCTTTTTTGCTTCCTCGGCCCTGCCACAGAGTTCGCGAATGGCTGGCAGCCAGTGCTGATCGACCTCCCACATCGTCCTGAATAGCGCCATCGTGGGTGGCTTCTCATCCATTCCGGCGGGACGCATATCTTCATGGTACCAGCGGGCTTGACGTTCGGCTGCCAGTGCGAAGTGAACCCAAAGAGGCAGGTCGATCAGCACAATCTCTGTCGCCCTAGATACCCGTGTCGGTATCGATCCTTGGCTACCCAGTCCCTCGATGACCCACTTATCACCGGCGATAGCCGCTGCATGCCTAGTCTCATAAACATCTGAGGGAGCGAGCTTCCATCCTTCCTCCCAAAGGAGCTTGTCAACCTCGATGCGAGGCAGTCCTCGCGCGGTCGAGATTTTGTTGGCCAAGGTGGACTTGCCGCCGGCCGCATTTCCAATGATGACTATGCGGATCAATGTTAGCCCCTAAAGACTGATGCGCCCTCGTCGCAGGCCGATCCTATGACTTCTCGGAAAGTCCGCAATGGGTCAAAAGCTGACCGTCGGCGGGCAGCGCGGCAGGGTCAGCTATGGGCCAAAAGCGATCGTCAAGGCGTCCGGTGAATGATATCTGATTTTCCCGCAAGAGTAGCGTCGTGCCTAAGTGCACTGCATCGACTACGAATGCGGGAGGATTGGCGAGCCATGGAACTACCAACAGATAGATTACCAACTGGGGGCTTTGCCCGGCTCGTCCCTGAGCTAGACGTTTTTGACTTGGGACAGAGCAAGAATTTTTGGTGCGAGATACTCGGCTTCCAGATCGCGTATCAGCGACCAGAGAATCGCTTCGTGTACATCGAGCTACAAGGATCCCAGGTCATGCTGAAGCAACAAAATGGCAACTGGGAAACTGGGGCTCTGCAACGACCACTGGGACGCGGGATCAACTTTCAGATATTCGTCGACTCCGTGGCACCTCTTCTCGATGCACTAAAGCATGCGAAATGGCCTCTCTTCAGAGAGTGTCATGACGCGTGGTATCGGATCGCAGGAGAGGAGCGCGGCAACAGGCAATTCTTGGTCCAAGACCCTGACGGCTACCTCCTGCGTTTCGCAGAGGATTTGGGCAAGAGATAACCTCCCCGAACGGTGCTTTCGCAATGCGGTCGCGTCGAGCGGCCCCCGTCCGCTTTGAGTCCTGTCCGCTATTGGTCACTTGCCGACGTTGGTCCGAGCGCCGCTGAAGGTCGGCTATGGGCCAGAACCGGAAGCCGCATGGGCCTGCGGCGCCATCACGAGCGTGGTTGCGACACTTTTGCTGACGTCGCTTTCCCGATGGCTGTGCGGCCGGAGATGCGCTTTTATGACGCGATAAGAATCCGGAGGGAACATGCGTCTCATCACGATCGTATCGGCTCTGCTTCTGCCGCTTGGCGCGGCGGTCGCCCAGGACTATCCGTCGCGACCCATCACCGTGCTGGTGCCGTACGCCGCCGGCGGACCGACGGATACCATCGCCCGCCTGACGGCAGCGGGCATGGCGAAATCCCTGGGACAGCAGATCATCGTCGAGAACGCGACCGGCGCCGGCGGCACGATCGGCACGACCCGCGCTGCGCGCGCCCAGCCGGACGGGTACACGCTGCTGGTCCATCACGTCGGCATTTCGACTGCGGCTACGCTGTATCGCAATTTGAGCTATGACACGAAGACCGCCTTCGCGCCGATCGGGCTCGTGACCAATGCGCCGATGACCATCATCGCGCGTCCGGATTTTCCGGCCGACACGCTGAAGGAACTGGTCGCCTACGCCCAACAGCAGGGCGACAAACTGACTTACGCCAATGCGGGGCTCGGCGCGGCATCGCATCTCTGCGGCATGCTGTTCATGACGGCGATCCAGAAGCAGCTCACCACGGTCCCCTACAAGGGCAACGGCCCGATCATGAACGATCTGCTCGGCAAGCAGATCGATCTCACATGCGATCAGGCGACGAACACCACGGGCCCGATCACGGCCAAGCAAGTCAAGGCCTATGCGGTCACCACCAAGGAGCGGCTGAAGAGCCTGCCTGATCTGCCGACCGCCGATGAGGCGGGCCTCAAGGGTTTCGAGCTCGGCGTCTGGCACGGCATTTACGCGCCCAAGGGCACGCCGCCTGCCGTCGTTCAGAAGCTGACGGCGGCGCTCCAGGCCGCGCTCAGGGATCCCGCTTTGATCGCCCGGTTTAACGATATCAACACCGAGCCGGTCCCGCAGGACAAGGCGACGCCGGAGGCGCTCGGTGCGATGCTGACGAGCGAGGTCGATCGCTGGGCGCCGATCATCAAGGCGGCGGGGCAGTATGCGGACTGAGCCGGTCGGTCGGTAAAGAGCAGGCAGTTCAGGGGCTTGCTATCGGGTAATTTATTACCCGTACTGGTTGTTTTCAAGGTTTTGAATCTAGCCCGCCGCCTCGTCGAACTGCGTGCTCGCCTCGAGCCACTGCTCCTCCGCGCGCGCCAGCGCATCTGCTGCATTGGCGCGCGCCTTCGACAGTTGCGCGGCCTGCTTGGGATCGCGGGTGAAGATGTCGGGCAGGGCGAGGGCCGTGTCGATCTTGGCGATGATGTCGCTGACGCGGGCGATCTCGGTTTCGGCTTCCGCGATCCGCTTCTTCAGCGAGCCGCGATTGTCTGACTTCGGGCGCGGCGGTTTTTCGCTGGCGCCGTTGCGCTCGCGCGGGGCGGGTTCGGCGTTGCGCGTCGACAGCACCAGGCGGCGGTACTCGTCGAGGTCGCCGTCGTAATTGGTGACGGTGCGGTCGGCGACGATCCAGAGCCGGTCGGCGCACGCTTCGATCAGATAGCGATCGTGCGAGACCATGATGACGGCGCCGGGGAATTCGTTGATGGCTTCGGCCAGCGCGGCGCGGCTGTCGATGTCGAGATGGTTGGTCGGCTCGTCCAGGATGATCATGTTGGGGCCGAAGAAGGTCGCAAGGCCCAAGAGGAGGCGTGCCTTCTCGCCGCCCGACAGTTTGCCGGCCTTGGTGTCGGCCGCCTTGCCGGAGAAGCCGATCGCGCCAGCGCGGGCCCGCACCTTGGCTTCGGGTGCATCGCCCATCAGTTTGCGGACGTGGTCGTAGGCCGAGGCGTCCTCGTTCAATTCGTCGAGCTGATGCTGCGCGAAATAGGCGATCGACAGCTTGTCGGCGCGCGTCACCCTGCCGGAGAACGGCGCGAGCCTTCCGGCGAGCAGTTTTACGAGTGTCGACTTGCCGTTGCCGTTGGCGCCGAGAAGGGCGATGCGGTCGTCATTGTCGATGCGCAGCGTAACCCGGCCCAGTACCGGGGCTGCCGGATCGTAGCCGACCGCGGCGTTGTCGACGGCGATGATCGGCGGCGACAGGATCTTCTCCGGCGCGGGAAAGCTGATCTCGCGCACGTCCTCGGTGACCAGCGCCGTGATCGGCTTCAGCCGCTCCAGCATCTTGACGCGCGACTGGGCCTGCCGGGCCTTGGAGGCCTTGGCCTTGAAGCGGTCGACGAAGGCCTGCAGCCGCGCGCGTTCGGCTTCCTGGCGCTTGACCTGCTTGGCGTCGAGCAGCTCGCGCGCGGCACGCTGCTCCTCGAAGGAGGAGTAGGTGCCCTTGTAGAGCGTGAGCTTGCCGCGCTCCAGATGCAGGATCTGGTCGACCGAGCTTTCCAGGAGATCGCGGTCGTGGCTGATCACGATCACCGTGCGCGGATAATGGGCGAGGTGATCCTCGAGCCACAGCGTGCCTTCGAGGTCGAGATAGTTGGTGGGCTCGTCGAGCAGCAGCAGGTCAGGGGCCGCGAACAGCGTCGCGGCGAGCGCGACGCGCATGCGCCAGCCGCCGGAAAACTCGGCGCAGGGGCGAAGCTGGTCGGCGGCGGAGAAACCAAGGCCGGAGAGGATTGCGGCGGCACGGCTCGGCGCCGAATGCGCGTCGATGTCGACGAGCCGGGTCTGGATCTCGGCGATTCGGTGCGGATCGGTCGCGCTCTCGGCCTCGGCGAGCAGCGCGTCACGTTCGAGATCGGCCTTGAGCACGACCGAGATCAGGCTTTCGGGCCCGTTCGGGGCTTCCTGTGCGAGGCTGCCGACGCGCCAGCGTGGCGGCAGGGTGACCATGCCATGCTCGGCCGCCAGCTCGCCGCGGATCACCTTGAACAGGGTCGACTTGCCGGTGCCGTTGCGCCCGACCATGCCGACGCGCGATCCGGGCGTGATCTGCACGGAACTCTGGTCAATCAGAAGGCGTCCGGCGAGGCGGATGGAGAGGTCGGTGATGGACAGCATGCGGGGCCTTGTCACCGCAAGGCGCGTCGAACGCAACCCGTTTTTCCGTGAGCCTCAAGTCAGTGCGAATCGCGATCGCGCTTCTTCAACTCGTCGAGGAGCTGTTCAAGGTGCGTCGGCAGCCGGGGTTCGGGGCGCAGGCTCTGCTGGAGCCGTTCGCCCACGGCATCGCAAATCGAGCGACTGGTGCGCCGGTCGATCTGGTCGCTGTCAGTGGCAAAAAGGCCGGCCATCGCGGGGTTCCGTGCTCTCAAAGTAAGGACACGGTATCAAGTCCCTGGCCCCCCAAATGGTTTCGCCACTCGCGGAGATTGCCCAGCCTTCTAGTAAAAATTGTATGGAGCCGTCGTATCGGCTGAAATACGAAGCCCCGGCGCAGGGGAACGCCGGGGCTTCGCTTGCAAGGTACCTGGGGGGCCTAGGTACCCGTGGAAAGGTGCTGTCGGGCTCAGTAGCAGCGGTTGATCAGCCGCCAGCGGGGTCCCCAGGGGGTCGGGACCAGCCGGCGCACATAGCAGCCGCCATAACCGTAGGAGACGACGGGACCGCGGGCATAAAAACGCGGGCCACCCCAGCCGTGATGGCCCCAGCCGCCACCGCCGCCATGCCAGCCGCCACCATGCCAGTGGGCGGAGGCCGAGGTCGGTGCCAGCGCGGCACCCAGCGCAACCGCAGCGACAGCGGCAAGCGAAAGTTTCCTCAACATGGTGATCTCCTAAAGACTGCCGGCGCGGGGCTATCGCGTCGATGGAAAGGCCGCCGAAACGGTCCGCCTGATGGTCGGGCTTTCGGTTTCGATAGGCCCGACCTTATGCCGGTGAAGCTGAACCGAACCCTGACGGGGGTTTCAGATTGGGTTCATCTGGATGAAATTGTTGTCATCCATGCTGGAATCCGGGGGGCGGCCCCTGCGGCGAAGCGCCTGTGAGGCCGCTTTTGCGGTCGCTTGCCGTCCGGCGATGGCGCCGATATAAGCCCCGCAACTCCGAACCACTGCTTTTCTTCTCAAGGACAAGATTATGGCCCTCGAACGCACTTTCTCGATCATCAAGCCCGATGCGACCGCGCGTAACCTGACCGGTGCGGTTAACGCCGTGATCGAGAAGGCGGGCCTGCGCATCGTCGCGCAGAAGCGCATCCGGATGACCAGGGAACAGGCCGAGACCTTCTATGCCGTCCACAAGGCGCGCCCGTTCTTCGGCGAGCTGGTCGAGTTCATGACCTCGGGCCCCGTGGTGGTCCAGGTGCTGGAAGCCGAGGGCGCCATCGCCAAGTACCGCGACGCGATGGGTGCGACCGATCCGTCCAAGGCCGCCGACGGCACCATCCGTAAGCTCTACGCAAAGTCGATCGGCGAGAATTCCGCTCACGGCTCGGACGCGCCGGAGACCGCCGCGATCGAAATCGCGCAGTTCTTCTCGGGCAACGAGATCGTCGGCTGATCCATCAGCCGCTAAGTTAAATCGACGGGGCGAAAGGACGTATTGTGAGCTGGCTCTGGCAGATCTTCGATCCCGCTACGATCGGGGCATTCTTCACCCAGTTTCGCAACGAGATGGCCGAACCGACCTTCTGGATCGCGGTCGGCAAGATCATCTGGATCAACATCCTGCTCTCCGGCGACAACGCGCTGGTGATCGCACTCGCCTGCCGCGGCCTCAAGCCGCGGCACCGGCTGTGGGGCATGATCTTCGGCGCCGGCGCCGCCGTGATGCTGCGGATCATCTTCACCGGCATCGTCGCGAGCCTGATGGAGCTGCCGTATCTCAAGCTCGTCGGCGGTCTCGCGCTGATCGTGATCGCGGCGAAGCTCCTGGTGCCGGAGAACGAGGACGAGGAGGGCGTCGAGTCCGCCTCGCATCTCTGGCAGGCGATTCAGATCGTCGTCGTCGCCGATATCGTCATGAGCCTCGACAACGTCATTGCGGTTGCCGCCGCCGCCAATGGCAGCGTGCCGCTGCTGATCCTCGGTCTCGCCATCAGCGTTCCCTTGATCGTCGCCGGTGCGGCGCTGATCATGGCGCTGCTCGCAAAGCTGCCGGTCCTGGTATGGGCCGGTGCGGCGTTGCTCGGCTGGATCTCGGGCGAGGTGATCGCGACCGATCCCGGCATCGCGCCGAGGCTGCACACGCTGTTCGACGGTCCGCTCGGTGTCTCGCTGGACAACATGCTCGGCGCATTCCGCATTCCGCCGCAATTCACCCATGGCGGCGGAGGCGGTGAATATCTCTGCGCAGTGCTCGGCGTCGTCGTCGTGCTGGTCGTCGGTTCCATCTGGCGCCGGCGCAGCCTGAGTGCGGCCGCGCTGGAGTCCTCCGAGCGTCACGCCAAGGCCTCGGCGGAATAAACGGCTTCGACCGGATAATTTTCTAGCGCCGGACGATCGAGCCGGCCCGTCCAATCAGGCGGGCGAGGGCGCGGAAGCGGCTGCCGACGCGGTCGGCGACGAGGTCCCCGAGCCGGTGCTCGAACACCAGCATCAGGTTGCGGCCCTGGCTGCGGAAATGCGTCGCCGGCAGCACGCCCGGGCGTGCCGCCGAGATCAGATGGGCGACGCGGAACGCGGCGCCCAGCAGGCGGGCGCGTTCGAGCTGGGCCGGTGTCAGCAGCTCCTGCATGGTCACCGGCGGCTGGTTCTCCTCGCTCAGGCCGGCATAGCGGTAGAACACGGACAGGCCGACGAAGGCGCGCTCGGTGTGGGTGATTGCGCCGAAATTGCCGTTGACGACCAGGCTCAGCGTCTGCTCGCCGCGATGGTCGGGATGCACGCGCCAGCCGATGTCGGAGAGCAGGCACGCGGTGTGGCGCAAGCGGCGGTCTTCCTCGGTCTCGCGCAGCTTCACCACGCGCACGAGTCGGTCGGTCCAGGCGATCAGCTCGCGGGCGTGCTTTGCCGAACGCGACAGCAGCTGATTGAGCTCTTCCGCGGCGCAGATCAGCCCGTCCTTGTTGCGCTCGGACTCCGGCAGCTTCTCATGCAGCAGGCCCTCGCGCACGCCGAAGGTCGAGAACACGATGGATTTGGGTTTCGCCACCCGAATGATGTGCTCGAGCACGAGCGCCGCATAGGTCAGGAGCGGGCGCCTTGCATCCGCGACGATCTCGATGTCGGCCAGCATGCCTGCGGCTGCGAGCCGCCGTAACCTGCGGGAAAAGTCGAGCGCTTCGGCCGCGGAGATGGAGTAGCCGTGCATCACCTGCAGCGAGTAGCCGCTCTGGATGATGTGGATGCGCGCGAGCGCGCGCCAGGTGCCGCCGACGGCGTAGAAGGTGCGGCCGCGACCGGCGGCGAGCTGCGGCACCTCGTCGAGCTCCTCGCGTACGATGCGGTCGGCGCGCTTGAGCGATTTGTGCGCGAGATCCTGGAGCGCGAGGCCGCCGAGCGGCAGCGTCACGCCGCTGCGCACGCTGTTCTTGCGCACGTCGATCAGTTCGAGCGAGCCGCCGCCGAGATCGCCGACGATACCGTCGGGATGATGGATGCCGGAGATCACGCCAAGCGCCGACAG
Organism: Bradyrhizobium sp. CCGB20; assembly: GCF_024199855.1. Lineage (NCBI taxonomy): Bacteria > Pseudomonadati > Pseudomonadota > Alphaproteobacteria > Hyphomicrobiales > Nitrobacteraceae > Bradyrhizobium > Bradyrhizobium sp. CCGB20. Next base: position 4,360,002 of record NZ_JANADN010000001.1, read on the forward strand.
CCGCGCCTCGCGCGGGCCCGACAGGATCTCGATCTTCACGGCGCAGATGCGCTCGGCTTTCGCGATGAAGTCGGGGCCGTTGGAGGCGTCGCGGCAGGCTGCGGTGGCGATCGCGAACACGCGTCCGACCTGCATCACGCGGCACAGCGCCCGGAAACGCTTGAGCGAGGTCAGGGCCTTGTCGACGGCGTCGGGCGCAAGCAGGCCCGTGCTCTGCACCTCGCGCCCGAGGCCGCACAGCGTCTTCTCGTTGAAGATCGGAATGAGGCTCCGCGTCAGTCCCTCGTAGACGACGAGACGGACCGAGTTGGAACCGATGTCGATGACCGCGACGCTCGAGCCGCGCTTGCGCGGCCGCTTCACGTCGGGAATCCCGGATCAGGATTGATGACGTTCATTACGGCGCGTGAGACGGCGCGGAGAGGATTCCTTGAGCGACTTTCCACGGCCAGACAGACTCGGATTTGTCATGAAGTAGTTGTGGACGTTGAAAGGCTCCTCGCCCTTCGCGGTCTTCATACGCGTTGAGGACCCGTCCGGCAACAATTGCCAGCTCTGCTCATTGTCCTTCAGGTTCGCGACCATGATCTGCTCGAGAACCTGCTGATGCACCGTGGGATTTTGCAGCGGACACAGCACCTCGACGCGGCGGTCGAGGTTGCGCGGCATCATATCGGCCGACGAGATATACACAGCCGCTTTCGCGCTCGGCAGGCCCTGGCCCATGCCGAAGCAGTAGATTCGGCCGTGTTCCAGGAAGCGCCCGATGATCGACTTGACGCGGATGTTCTCCGACAGGCCCGGAATGCCGGGCCTGAGGCAACAGATGCCGCGCACCACGAGCTCGACCTGAACGCCGGCTTGTGAGGCCTCATAGAGCGCGTCGATGATGTCGGGGTCGACCAGCGCATTCATCTTCATCCAGACCGCGCCGGGCCGGCCATGCCGCGCATGCGCCGTCTCGCCCTGGATGTGCTCGATGATGCGCTTGCGCAAGGTCAGCGGCGACACCGCCATCTTTTCCAGGTCGCTCGGCGCGGCATAACCGGTGATGAAGTTGAACACGCGCGCGGCATCGCGGCCGATGGTCGGGTCCGAGGTGAAATAGGAGAGATCGGTGTAGATGCGCGCGGTGACGGGGTGATAGTTGCCGGTGCCGGTGTGGACGTAAGTCGTGAGGCCGCCGCCCTCGCGGCGCACCACCATCGACAGCTTCGCGTGCGTCTTCAGTTCGAGGAAGCCGTAGACGACCTGCACGCCGGCGCGCTCGAGGTCGCGCGCCCAGCGGATGTTGGCCTCCTCGTCGAAGCGTGCCTTGAGTTCGATCAGCGCAGTGACGGACTTGCCGGCTTCGGCAGCCTCGGCAAGCGTACGCACGATCGGCGAGTTGTTGGAGGTGCGGTAGAGCGTCTGCTTGATCGCGACTACGTCGGGGTCGCGCGCGGCCTGCTGGAGGAACTGCACGACCACGTCGAAGGATTCGTAGGGGTGGTGGACGACGAGGTCCTTCTGCCGGATCGCGGCGAAGATATCGCCGCCGTGCTCACGCACGCGCTCGGGATGGCGCGGCACGTAAGGGGTGAATTCGAGATCGGGCCGGTCGAGGCGGGTCAGCTGCGAGAGCTCGTTCATGGCGAGGACGCCGTCGACCAGGAACACCTCGTCATCGGCGGCCGAGAGCGCATGCTGTACGAAGCTGCGCAATTCCTCCGGCATCTTGGCGTCGATCTCGAGCCGGATCACCGACCCGCGACGGCGGCGCTTCAGTGCGGTCTCGAACAGGCGGACGAGGTCTTCGGCCTCTTCCTCGATTTCGAGCTCGGAGTCGCGGATGATGCGGAAGGCGCCCTGGCCGTGGAGATTGTAGCCGGGGAACAGGCGGTTGATGAACAGCCCGGTCGCCTGCTCCAGCGAGATCAGCCGGACGACCTTGCCCTCGGCCGGCAACCGGATGAAGCGGTCGATCTTGCCGGGCATGCGGATCAGCGCGTTCATCTGCTTGCCGTCGGCAGCGCGTGTCAGCTGGAGCGCGATGGTGAAGCCGAGGCTCGGAATGAACGGGAAGGGGTGAGCCGGGTCGATCGCGAGCGGGGTCAACAGCGGGAACACGTTGTTGAGGAAGTAGTCCTCGATCCAGGTCCGCTCCGCCTTGGTGACGTCCTTGCCGTCGACCAGCACGATCCCGACGTCAGCCAGTGTGCCGCGCAGGTCGCGCCAGATCGCCTGCTGGTCGGAGGCAAGCTGCGAGACGGTGCGGTTGATCAGCGCGAGCTGCTCCGACGGTGTCAGGCCGTCGGGGCTGCGCTCGGCAATGCCCTCGCGCACCTGGGCCTTGATGCCGGCCACGCGGACCATGAAGAATTCGTCGAGGTTATTCGCTGAAATCGACAGGAATCGCACCCGCTCCAGCATGGGGTGGCTGGGATTGACCGCTTCCTCCAGGACGCGGCGGTTGAAATGCAGCCAGGAGAGCTCGCGATTGATGAAGCGCTCGGGGCTCGAGGCAATCGCCGGAAGGCCTTCGGTCTCCGGAGATTTTTCTTTAATTTCAACAGCTTGCGCAGAGTCCATCAGAAGTCGGTCCATCCAGTTCGCCCCAATTTGCGACTTGCGCGCAAAACCGCCGGGAGCATGTGTTAGTCCGATGACGTTTCGATGACATTGATGTTCCGCCGCCGCGCCCCGTCAAGCGGCCTTGGAGCCGGGGGCGGGTCAGGCGTCCCGAAGCAGCTCGGCGGCCAGCGCCCGAGTGACGGGGCGACCGAGGCGCAGGGCCTCGCTGTCGAGCCGTTCCACGGCCTCCCGCGCGGCGGCCGAAGACCGTTCCAGGCGGGTGGCGAGGTAGCCGACCACGCTCTCGTCCACGGCGAGCTGGCGGTCGGCGCAAAATTTGACGATCAGGCCGCGGAAGAGCTGGTCGTCGGGCGGCAGCAGCGAGATGACGGGCACGGCGCGCAGCCGCGAGCGCAGGTCGCGCAGATCGATCTCGATCGATGCCGGTACCTCGCGACCGGTGAAGAGCACATAGGCGCCATCCTCGCGGGCGAGGTTCATCAGGTGGAACAGGGCGCGCTCGTCGAACTCCCTGGCCCTGAGATCCTCGACCACCAGCGCCCCCGTGGCGAGCGCGCCCGGGACGGTCTCGGCGGTCAGCCCATTGGCCGCGGTCGAGCGGGCGCCTGAAACCTCGGCCCAGATCGCGGCGAGATGGCTCTTGCCGCTGCCTTCCGGGCCGGCCAACCACATGATCCGGTTCGGCCATTCCGGCCAGGCATCGATGAGGGCAAGACCGGCTGCGTTGGCGGGGCCTTCGAGGAAATTGTCCCGGCTGAGGCTCTCCGCATGCGGAAGCGAGAACGCCAATTGTCGGGGATGAACGCGGCCTGCCACGCTTGCTTTGCTCCGTGCCGGCATGCCGGCTTGTTTGAAGAGAGTCGACTTCATCGAGCGGGAGTTGGCCTTTTGCGGGGCCGCATCCCGGCTCATTTGGCCTCGATAGTGCTCATGTGCCGCAGCCACTCGACAAGATAGAGCGACACGGAGGCGAGCGTGAAGACCGTGACGAGGCCCATCAGGACCTTATCATAGGGTGCCGGGTTGAAGCCGAAGGCGAGGGAGGCCAGCACCAGCGCCGCATAGGCCACCTGGGCTGCTGTGTTCAGCTTCGACACCTTCGACGGCTTCATCTCGACCGGCTTGTCGAACAGCCAGGACACGATCACGGCGGCGACGATCATGATGTCGCGCGACACCACCAGGATCACGATCCAGCGCGGGATGTCGCCCCAGATGCCGAGCGCCAGGTAGATCGAGACCAGCAGGGCCTTGTCGGCGAGCGGATCGAGCAGGGCCCCGAGTTCGCTCGTCATGTTGAAGCGCTTGGCGAGGAAGCCATCGACCGCGTCGCTGATGCCGGCAATGAGGAAGACGGCGAATGCCACCTCCATTTGGCTCGACACGATCGCCCAGACGATGATCGGGACCAGCATGATGCGGCCCAGGGTAATGATATTCGGAATACTCACGCGGCGCGTCCTGGCACCCGGTCTGACCTCGAATCCGGCCCCCTTCGAGGCTGAACCGGTTGATATCTCTACATAGTATACGGAGGTGCGCCATGCGAGCCATTGCGTGTCCCCGGAATTCGACGTAACCAGCCGCAAACCCACTGGAAATCGGGCATGACCGACCGCAAAAACGGCCTCACCTACGCCGATTCAGGCGTCGATATCGACGCGGGCAACCGCCTGGTCGACCTGATCAAGCCGATGGTGCGCGCCACCGCACGGCCCGGCGCCGACGCCGAGATCGGCGGATTCGGCGGCCTGTTCGACCTCAAGGCGGCCGGTTTCAAGGATCCCGTCCTGGTCGCCGCCACCGACGGCGTCGGCACCAAGGTCAAGATCGCGATCGAGACCGGGCTGCATGGCGGGATCGGCATCGACCTCGTCGCCATGAGCGTCAACGACCTCGTGGTGCAGGGCGCCGAGCCGCTGTTCTTCCTGGATTATTTCGCCTGCGGCAAGCTCGACCCGGAGGCGACCGCCTCGATCGTCGCCGGCGTCGCCGAAGGCTGCCGCGAATCCGGCTGTGCCCTGATCGGGGGCGAGACTGCCGAGATGCCCGGCCTCTACAAGGACGGCGACTACGATCTCGGCGGCTTTGCCGTCGGGGCCGCGGAGCGCGGTACGCTGTTGCCGCGCAAGGACATCGCCGCAGGCGATGCCGTGATCGGGCTGGCCTCGTCGGGCGTGCACTCCAACGGCTTCTCGCTGGTGCGCAAGATCGTCGAGCAGTCCGGCCTCGGCTTCGAGGCGCCGGCGCCGTTCGCGCCCGTCATGACGCTCGGCGGCGCGCTGCTGACGCCGACGCGGCTCTACGTCAAATCCTGCCTGCGTGCGATCCGCGAGACCGGCGCGGTGAAGGGGCTTGCCCACATCACCGGCGGCGGTTTCACCGACAACATCCCGCGCGTGCTGCCGAACCATCTTGGCGTCGGCATCGATCTCGCGCGCCTGCCGGTGCTGCCGGTGTTCAAATGGCTGGCTGCGCAGGCCGGTATCGCCGAGCTCGAAATGCTGCGCACCTTCAACTGCGGCATCGGCATGATCGCGATCGTCGAGCCCGACAAGGTCGACGAGGTCGTGCAGGTCTTCAGCGACGCCGGCGAAACGGTGGCGCAGCTCGGCACCGTGATCCCGGCCGAGGGCGAGCACCGCGTCGTCTATAACGGCCACCTCGATCTGGCGCTGTGATGAAGCGCCGCGTCGCCATCCTGATCTCCGGCCGCGGTTCCAACATGTCCGCGTTGATCAGGGCTGCGGCCGCGCCGGATTTCCCGGCGGAGATCTCGCTCGTGATCGCGAACAAGGCCGATGCGCTCGGGCTCGAACGGGCCAGGGCGAGCGGCGTGAACACGCTGGTGATCGAGAGCAAGCCGTTCGGCAAGGACCGCGCCGGCTTCGAAAAGGTGCTGCAGGCGGCGCTCGATCAGCACGGCATCGAGCTGATCTGTCTCGGCGGCTTCATGCGCCTGTTCACCGCGGAATTCACCAGGGCCTGGTACGGGCGGATGCTGAACATCCATCCCTCGCTGTTGCCCTCGTTCCCCGGCCTCGATCCACACGGTCAGGCCTTGCGCGCCGGCGTCAAACTGTCGGGCGCGACGGTGCACTTCGTCATCCCCGAGACCGATGCCGGCCCGATCGTGATGCAGGGGGCGGTTCCCGTCAGCGACCACGACACCGCGGACACGCTCTCGGAGCGCATCCTTGAGGTCGAGCATCGCATCTATCCCGAAGCGCTGCGGCTGCTCGCAACCGGCAAGGTCAAGATCGAGGGCGATGTGTGCAGGACGGACGGCAGCGGACCGTCGGAGAATTTTCTGCTTTCGCCGGTGGTGCGCTGAAGCGCCCTCGCACAATATTCGTCTTCGCAAACAAAATCCCCCGGCAGAGCCGGGGGCAACGTCATGATCTCGCGCGCCTGGGCTCGAGAGAAATCAGGAAACCTTGAGGTTTTCCGCGGATGCTTTGCCGCGGTTTTCCACGAGGTCGTATTCAACCACCTGATTTTCATTGAGGGTGGAAAGTCCCGCACGCTCGACGGCGGAGATGTGGACGAAGACGTCCTTATCGCTGCCGTTCGGCTTGATGAACCCATAGCCCTTGGTCGGGTTGAACCATTTGACGGTGCCCTTTTGCGGCATCCTCAGTCTCCTCCACTAGATACAAAAACGACGCGGCCGCTTTTTCGCGTGCCACGCCACAAACGGGCTTCCGGAAGTCTGTTCGAGTCTCATTGTCGCGAAACGCACAGCCGAGCGGCCAATTCCGATTGTGTCCAATATTGCAACATGAAAATCGCGCGTTAGCAAGCCGCGCACGGATTTCAAGGCCGGCCGGGATGTCACCGTCTGCTATTTGCGACCTGTGGCAGGGGAACCACAATCCGGGCAATAGCCTCGGCCATGGTGCGCCAACTGGTTGACCCTCCGTGGCAGTTCGGCACAAATCGCCGCACGTGCCGCAGCTCGTGTTGCATTTTTGCGGGCCGCCATTTTGCTTCGGGATTAGTCATCATGTGCTGCACCTCGCAGCTGTCCGGGACACGGCAGACGATCGGGCTGGACCGTGTCCGCCGGGTCGCGGCTGTGGCCGCCAGGACCATTGCAGCCAAGTCCTTTGCCGCCAAGTCCTTTGCCGCCAAGTCCTTTGCAGTCATGGCGCTTGCGCTCGTCGCGATGATGTCGGCGACGCCAGGCTTCGCGCAAAGTCCGACGCCCACGCCGACCCCGACGCCTACGGCATCGCCGACCCCGGTCCCGATCCCGACCTCGACCAATTACGACCTATCAGCCGGCAACACCGCGCTCAATCTCGGCTCGAATTTCCTGGAGCGGCTGGGCAACCAGGCATCGGGCGGCGTCAACCGCGCGTTCCGCACCAACCCCGGCGGCGGCGGCGCCTCGGCGAGCACGGAAGATCCGCGCTATCGCACCTGGTTCGAGGGCTACGCCATCTCGGTGCGGACCGACGCGCAGGGCGATTTCGTCGGCGACAAGCGCAAGACCTTTGGCGGCGTTGCCGGCTTCGGCGCACGGGTCGCGCCGGGCGTCAATCTCGGCTTCTCCATCGACCAGAGCCACACCGACGTCGACGTGCCGCTGGCGCTGCAGTCGGCGACGCTCGACCTGACGCAAATCGGCTTCAACGGCTCGGTCGACAAGGGACCGTGGACGTGGGCGTTCGCGGTGGTGCACGGTTTCGGCAAGGTCCATTCCAGCCGGGACACCGGCGCTGGTCTTGCGACCGCGGGCTATCGCGCCGCCGTCGACGGTGCGCTGACCGAGATCAGCTATTACTGGACCAAGGACCAGATGCGCGTCGTGCCCAAGGGCGCGCTCGAATATGTGCGCGCCACCAGCGTCGCGTTCCAGGAGTCCGGAGGGCTCGATCCATTGAACGTTGGCTCCACTGCACTCTCACGCGCGCGCGTGATGATCGGCGCGGAGATCGGGCGCTACTTCATCTACGATCAGAAGATTCTGGACCTGTCGGCCTACGGCAAGTTCGTCGACAATTTCTATCAGAACCTGGGATCGGTGCAGGTCAGCCTCGGAACTCAAAGCATCGTCGTGCCCGGCATCGGCGAGGGCCGCTACGGCATGGACGCCGGCGCCTCGGCCTCGCTCAGCCTGACCAACACCGCGCGGCTCTACGTCAATTACGACGGCAAGTTCCGTAACGAGCTGACGTCACATCAGGGCACGGTCGGCTTCGAATACCGGTGGTGAAGCGAGCATGATCCGGAAAAGTGTGCAGCGGTTTTCCCTCGCGACAAACGCGGACCGCGTTTGCGCGGAGATCATGCTCAAAATAACGACCTGCGCTCACGTCGGCGTCACCGCGACAGAACCCGTGAGCCCGAAGGCCTCGCGCGCAGCCGTCATGATCGGCACCAGCGCATTCGGATGGATGAACTCGTCGCGGAAGCAGGGATAGGTCTTGGCATCGAAGATCTTCTTCAGCCAGTCGACCACGATCTTGTGGCGCTCGGAGTTGCGGAATTCCTTGTGATAGGTGAGCCAGAGATCGGCGTGGTGGCTGACGCCGAGATCGACGGCAATGAGCGGTGCGCCGAGTGCGATCGACACGGTCGGCAGGAAGCCGATGCCGGCGCCGCGCTCCACCGCATAGAGCACGCCGACCGAGGAGTTGGTCTTGATCCCGACGATGCCCTCGAGCGATTTCAGTCCGAGCACGCGGGCATAGGCGCCGTCGTCGACCTGCGGCGCGCTCTGCTTGATGATGCGGTGATCCGTCAGCTCGGCCAGGGATGTCGGCACGCCGTAGAGGCGCTCGTATTCCCTGGAGACAAAGGGATAGATGTGCAGACGGCCGAGCTTGGCGACGATCAGGTCGGGATTGGTCGGCGGCTCGAGCTGGATCGCGATGTCGGATTCAAGCCTTGCGACGTCGGCCTGCTCCATCGCGCAGCGCAGATCGACGGTGATCTTGCGATAGGTCTTCTGGAAATCGATCAGCCGCGGCAGGATCCAGAAATTGCCGGGGCCTTCCGTCACCGCGACACGCACGGTGCCCGCGGTGTCGTTCGACGATCGCGACGCACGCCGGAAGACGTTGAAGGCATGACGCTCCATATGCGCGACGTCGGCGATCATCGCGGCGCCTTCATCGCTGAGCGTCAGTCCGCTCTGGTCGCGCAGGAACAGCTTGCAGTCGATGCTCTCTTCGAGCCGGTCGATCCTGCGCATCAGCGTGGTGGAGGTCAGTCCGAGTTCTTCCGCGGCGTTGCGGAAACTTTTATATTTTGCGCACGCTAAAAACAATTTCAAATCGTCCCAGGACGCGTCCAGGGCTTCTTCACGGTGCTGCATCATAGCAGCACCCCGGTGCAATAACTGCTGCATACTCCTGGTCCCCAACCGCTAAGCTCATCGTCATAGCGGGGCACTAAAGCCTCGGACGATAGAGGCGGGACATGAGTATGGAAAGGGGCTCGTTTGCCGCAAGGCATGATTTCGATGCCTTGCCGCTGAGCCCGGACGTCGACGTTCGCTGTGCGCAACCTTCCGAAATCGCCGCACTTTCCGAAATGGCACACCGGCTGGTGCCGGGCGTCCGGATCGGAGCGGCGGAGCTTGCGCGATATTCCACCTTCGATCCCGAGAGCATCCTGACGTTCAGCCGCAAGGGCAATCTGCTCGGCGGCATGGCCTTCCTGTTCCTCAATGACCGTGGGCATGATGCGCTGCTGCTCGACGAGATCTGCCTGACCGCGCCCGAGACGCACTATCTCGCGTCCGCGAAGGAGGACGTTGCCGCCATCTACATCTGGGCGATCGCGACGGCGGGGCGCGGCATCGCCGGTCTCGGCAAGGCCGCGGCTCATCTGCGTCAGATAAGATTTCGCGGCGCGGATTGCTATGCGCAGCCGTCAACCGTGGCCGGACGCGACATCATGAAGGCGACGGGCTTCGAACCCGTCCCGAGCTTCCAGCCCGATCTCTGGTGTTACGAGCGACCCTGGCATCGGCAGCCGATGCGGATGCCGGGAGCGATCATTCAAGCAAGGAGTTTTGCAGATGCACGGTACTAGGATTCCTCTCGCGAAGCCCGACTCCCGCGCCATCACCATCCGCCTCGCGCGCGATCCCGGCGATCTCATGCTGGTCACCGCCATTCGCTCCGCGGTCTATCTGGCCGAGCAGGATTGTCCGTTCGAAGAGGAGTTCGACGGCAACGACATGGTCGCAGCGCATTTCATCGGCTACGTCGGCAACGAGCCTGCGGGCTGTCTGCGGGTACGCTTCTTCGGCGATTTCGCCAAGGTGGAGCGGCTCGCGGTGCGTCACCAATATCGGCGCTCGCGCGTCTCGTTCAAGCTGGTGCAGGCGAGCGTCGACTACGTGAAGCGCAAGGGCTTTCGCAAGATCTACGGCCAGGCGCAGGACCGGCTGGTTGATTTCTGGGCTCATTTCGGCGCCAAGCCGCTTGGTCACAACCGCAAGATCACCTTCTCGGATTTCTCCTACACGGAAATGCTGCTGGAGATCGAGCCGGGGCCGGACGCCATCACGCTGGACAGCGATCCCTATGTGATCATCCGTCCCGAGGGCGATTGGGACCGGCCTGGCGTGCTCGACGCATCGGCGGGACGGGCAGTGACCTCGCCGCTGCGAGACCTCGCACTCGCCGACCACTGAAACTGGTGCAGCTCCGCGCAAGAAAATGCTGGCTTCCATCACCGATGATCCGCCGATCCTGGTCTGCGCGGATCTCCAGGTCGAATATCTGACCCCCGGGCGTCGCCATGTCATCCTCGACGGCGAAGCCGCCACCGTGCGCTGCCTGGAACTCCTGACGCTGTGGCGCACCAACCTCTGGCCGGTGATGCATCTGAAGCGCATCGCCCAGGCCGCCTGGTTCAATCCGGCATCCAGGCTGACCGATTGGATCGCCGAGGCGAAGCCGCGGCCCGGCGAAATGACGTTTGAGCACCCGCTGCCGTCGGCCTACAGTTCCTCACGGTTCGTGGACTACATGTCCAATATCCGCAATGTGCGCTGCATTCTGGTCGGCTTTTCCCTGGATGAAACCATCCTGGCCACCGCCGTCGACGGGTTTCACCGCAGCCACCGCTATCAGGTGATTGGAGACGCCGTGGCCTGCCGGCAGCCGGGCACGGGCGATGCCGCCGCCTACAAGCATGCGGTAGTGAATGTCGTCGGGAATTTTGCTACGATCCACGCCAGCGCCGAACTGATCAGAACCAGCGGCGCCATCGCGGTGTAGGCGGCCGCGATCGGCGGATGGATGGGGTGGGACATTGTCACGCGGAGAGCAGCTCAAGGAGCTGGCGAGCGATTTGTCGCGTGCCGCCGAGACGGCGCGACGCCTCGGCTTGCTTACGACGGTTTATCTGCTGTCGATGGCGCTGGTCGAGGTGAGGGAAGCCGCCGCCGCTGACCATGGGGACGACGACGGGGCGGCCTGAGCGTCTTCGCGCGTGCGGCTTTGTGCAACGCTGCTGAGCGCTTGCTGCCGACGAATTGGCGTTGCAAGTTTTGTCCTGCCGCAATAGCCAAGTGATGCAATCATCGCGTGATGACGCTGGCCGGGCCGGCGACGTGACCACTTAAGGGATCCCCGCAAATGTCCATGCTGCCCAATTCGCAAGAAGCCCGGGATGTGGCCTATCAGCTCCACGCCTATACCAACGCGCGCGCGCATCAGCAGGCCGGTCCGCTGGTGATCGAGCGCGGCGAGGGCCCTTATGTGTTCGACGCGTCGGGCAAGCGCTATTTCGAGGCCATGGCGGGCCTGTGGAGCGTCGGGCTCGGCTTCAACGAGAAACGTCTGGTCGAGGCCGCGCACAAGCAGATGCAGGCACTGCCGTTCTACCATACGTTCTCCGCCAAATCGCACGGCCCCTCGATCGACCTCGCCGAGAAGCTGGTGGCGCTCGCGCCTGTCACGATGAGCAAGGTGTTCTTCACCAATTCCGGGTCGGAGGCGAACGACACCGTCCTGAAGCTGATCGCCTATCGTTCCAACGCACTCGGCCAGCCGCAGCGCAAGAAGGTGATCAGTCGCATGCGCGCCTATCACGGCGTCACCATTGCCTCGGCAAGCCTCACCGGCCTGCCGAACAATCACCGCTCGTTCGATCTGCCGCTGCCCAACATCCTTCACACGGGCTCGCCGCATTTCTACAAGGACGGCGCGCCTGGCGAGAGCGAGGAGGCGTTCGCGACGCGCCGGGCCGAGGAACTCGACGCGCTGATCCAGAAGGAAGGGCCCGATACGATCGCGGCCTTCTTCGGCGAGCCGGTGATGGGGGCGGGCGGCGTCGTCGTGCCGCCGGCGACCTATTGGGACAAGATCCAGGCGGTGCTGAAGAAGTACGACATCCTGCTGGTCGCCGACGAGGTGATCTGCGGCTTCGGCCGTACCGGCAAGATGTTCGGCTGCGAGACCTATGGCATCAAGCCGGATGCGATGGTGGTCTCCAAGCAGATCACGTCGAGCTATTTCCCGCTGTCGGCGATCATCCTGAACGACCGGATGTTCGAGCCGATCGCGGACGAGAGCAACAAGATCGGCGTGCTCGGCCACGGTTTTACAGCGGGGGGCCATCCCGTCGGCTCGGCCATCGCGCTGGAGAACCTCAAGATCATCGAGGAGCGCGGCCTGGTCGCGCACGCCGCCGAGCTCGGCGCCTACATGCAGGGCAAGCTGCGCGAGCTCACCAGCCATCCGCTGGTCGGCGAGGTCCGCGGCGTCGGCATGATCGCGGCGATCGAGCTCGTGCTCGACAAGGGCCGCAAGACGGCCGCGGCGACGCCCGGCGCAGTCGGCGGCATCGCCAGCCGCATGCTCCAGGAACGCGGCGTGATCTCGCGCAACATGCTGGATGCCATCGCCATCTGCCCGCCGCTGATTGTCACCAAGGCCCAGATCGACGAGCTGGTCGCGGCAATTTCAGGCGTGCTCGAGGATATGAAGCCGGAAGTGGCGAAGCTGACGCCGGCGTAGCGAGGCATCGGGATAGTCGACCCTCACCCTGAGGAGCGCGCTCTTTGCGCGCGTCTCGAAGGGCGAGGCCGAGGTCCGGGCCTTCATCCTTCGAGACGCGCGTTCCGCGCTCCTCAGGATGAGGGTTGGGCTCTGTCGGCGTTGCTGGTCCCGCTGTCGCTACGCCCGCTGAACCCCGATCACGCGGCCTTTCTCGATCGCCAGGGCCAGCTCGCCGCGCTTCAGCTTCAGCGCGGCATCGCCGAACAGCTCGCGGCGCCAGCCGCGCAAGGCGGGGACGTCGGCCTCGTCGTCGGCTGCGATCTCTTCGAGATCGTCGACGGTGGCGATCACCTTGCTGGCGACCGCATGGCGTTCTGCCGTCATGCGCAGCAGCACCTTCAAGAGCTCGACAATCGCCGCGCCATTGCTGTTGTTGCGCGGCTTCTCCAGCTTCGGCAGCGTCGAGAAATCCCGCGCCAGCCCGCGCTCGACCGCGGCGACGATGTCCGCGCCCCATTTGGATTTCTCAAATCCCTTCGGCACCGAGCGCAGATGGGCGAGCTTCTCCAGCGTGTTCGGCGCGTGGGTCGCGATGTCGCTGATGGCCTCATCCCGCAGCACGCGGCCGCGCGGCACGTCGCGGCTCTGCGCTTCCTGCTCGCGCCAGGCGGCGACCTCCATCAGGACCGCGAGGTCCTTGGGTTTGCGGACCCGCGTCTTCAGCCGCTCCCAGGCACGCTCGGGATGGAAATCGTAGGTCCTGGGCGAGGTCAGAACCTCCATCTCGATGGAGACCCATTCGCTGCGGCGGCGCTTCTTCAGATCGGCATCGAGCGCCGCAAAGACGTCGCGCAAGTGCGTAACGTCGGAGACTGCGTAGTGCATCTGCTCCTTGGTCAGCGGCCGGCGCGACCAGTCGGTGAAGCGGTGGGTCTTGTCCGGGCGATGGCCCGTGACTTTCTCGACCAGCGCGTCATAGGCGATGCTGTCGCCATAGCCGAGCACCATGGCCGCGACCTGGGTGTCGAACACCGGGTGCGGGATGATGTTGGCCTGATGCCAGATGATCTCGATGTCCTGGCGGGCGGCGTGGAATACCTTCAGTACGCCCTCGTTGCCCATCAGCTCGAAGAACGGCTTGAGGTCGATGCCCTCGGCCAGGGTGTCGATGACGATCGCTTCCTCGGGGCTCGCCATCTGCACCACGCACAGCAGCGGGTAATAGGTGGTTTCGCGCAGGAACTCGGTATCGACGGTAATGACGGGGTGCTTGGCCAACCGGCTGCAGGCAGCCGCGAGGTCAGCAGTGGTGGTAATCAAATCCATGAACGGCCCATGACGAGATCATCAGCCGTTCTGCCGAAAGCGCTGTGATGTCAAGGGGGTTGGAGCGAATTCGAGCCTTGCATTTGGGCCGGAATCGCCAGATCGGTCGAAATTCCTATTCGTAACGGATCCGGTGCGAGGATTTGCGGGCGCAGGGCAGCGCCACCACGACCACGCACATGGCGACCAGCGCCAGTCCCAGGAACTCGAAAACCAACAGATCCACGGCGAAATCTCCAGAAACATTGATAGATTTGTCGGGGGTGCGTTGAGGGTCTGTTAATTCTCGTGGTTACCGGCCGAGGGCCCGGCCGGATGGTGGACGGGGGGTTAATGGGGGACCGGGGGCCTGCGTCATGTCATGAGCTTCGGCAAGCGGCAGCCGGGGCGAGCGGGGCCACAGCGCGTGGCAGTCGTAGAGGAATTCCACCTGGCCCCCGAAGAGATCGACCAGCGCGCCGGCGTTGAGGCGTTCGCGGACCAGCCAGTAGGGTAGCCAGGCGAGCCCCATGCCTTGCGCGGCGGCATCGGCGATTGCCTCCAGATCGTCGAGCCTCAGCCTGCCTGATGGCATGATCTCGCGCGCGGGCTGGTCTTGTTGTGGAAATAGCCACGGCCGGACGCGCCCGGAGCGGCGATAGATGATCGCCTGGTGAGCGGCGAGATCGTCCAGTGATTTCGGCTTGCCGTTGGCGCGCAGGTAGGACCGCGCGCCGCACACCACCATGCGCTGGCTTGCGATGCGTCGCGCGATCAGGCCGGACTGGTCGTCCAGATCGCCGGTCCGGATCGCAAGATCGTAGCCGGCCTCGACGATGTCAGCGATCGGATCGGCGAAGGAGAGGTCGAGCTCGAGATGCGGATATTTCCGCGCGAGCTTCATCAATAACGGGGCGATGCAATGCCGTCCCAGCAGGGCCGGCATGGTCACGCGCAGCCTGCCGCGCGGCTCCGAGAGCTCGTCGGCAACGACGGCATCGGCGGCTTCGGCTTCGGCGAGCACCGCGCGGCAGCGCTCGTAATAGGCTTGGCCAGCTTCGGTCAGGCTCTGGCGCCGCGTGGTGCGGTTGAGGAGGCGGACGCCGAGGCGCTCCTCGAGAAAGCGCACATGCTTGCCGACCATCGGTCCTGAGATCTCGAACGCATCGGCCGCTGCTGCGAACGAGCCGAGATCGGCGGCCCTGACGAACACGGCCATGCTGCTCAGGCGGTCCATTGAAAACTCCTGGTTTCGACTGTTCGCCCCTTTGCGCGATTTATCCGCTTCCCCGGGAGCGGCATAGCTCTATTCGGTTCAACTGTTTTGGAGTGCATTCATGACGCGCGCCGTTCGCTTTCATCAACATGGTGGTCCCGAAGTCCTGCGTATCGAGACGGTCGATGTCGCGCCGCCGGTGCGGGGCGAGGTCCAGATCCGCGTCAGGGCCCTCGGTCTCAACCGTGCCGAAGCCCTGTTGCGGAGGGGGACCTATATCGAGACCGCGACATTTCCATCGGGGCTTGGGCTGGAGGCGGCAGGCATCGTCGAGGCTGTTGGGATGGACGTGGCTGGTCTTGTGCCGGGCGATACCGTCAGCATCGTGCCGCCGCTGTCGATGGTGCTTTGGCCGGCCTATGCCGAACTCGCGACGTTTCCTGCCGAACTCGTCGTGAAGCATCCGCCGGAGCTTGGCTTCGAGATGGCGGCTGCGGTGTGGATGCAATATCTGACGGCCTACGGCGCGCTGGTCGACATCGCTGGACTCTTGCGAGGAGACGTCGTCGTTATCACGGCGGCTTCGAGCAGCGTCGGGCTTGCAGCCATCCAGATCGCGAACCGGATCGGCGCTATCCCGATCGCCATGACCCGGACCTCTGCCAAGCGGCGCGCCTTGCGCGATGCCGGTGCCGCCCACGTCGTCGCCTCGGACGAAGAGGACATTCGAGCACGACTGGACGAGATCGCCGGTTCAAGCGGCGTCCGCGTCGTGTTGGACGCGGTGGGTGGTTCCACGTTCGAGCCGTTGACTGCGGCGATGTCACCGGGCGGCACCTTGATCGAATATGGCGGGTTGAGCCCCGATCCGACGCCGTTCCCGCTCTTCAACGTGCTGAGCAAGAGCCTGACACTGCGCGGCTACCTCGTGCACGAGATCATCCGCGATCCCGCACGCCTTGCGAAGGCAAAGGCGTTCATCATCGAGGGACTGTCGGACGGCACATTGAAGCCGATCATCGCGCGAACGTTCAAGTTCGAGGACATCGTCGAAGCACATCGCTTCCTGGAGTCGAACAATCAGTTCGGCAAGATCGTGGTGACGATCTGAACACGCGTCGTTCGGGGAGGGGCCGTAGGGTGGATTAGCCGAAGGCGTAATCCACCATTGTTGACATCCTGGGCGGCAGAAGAGGTGGATTACGCCAGCGACTGCGCTCGCGCAGCCGCCGGCCAATCCACCCTACGAAGCTTCTTACGGCAGCTTCAGCGACGTTTCCGCATTGTACGGCTTCAGCGTCTCGTCGGCGGCCTTCTGGGCGGCGACGAGGGCTTCCTTCGGCTGCTTCTTGCCGTTGAGGACCAGCATCACCTCGTCTTCGAGGTTCTTGCGGACCGGGACCGTCTTGTAGGTCGCGAACCAGGGCTTGGCGACGTCGAGCTGCTCGACCGCGGTCTTGGCGTCCGGGTTCTTGTTCAGGAACTCGACCATGTCAGGCGTCTTGTACGCCGCCATGTTGGGCGCGAAATAGCCGGTGGCGCGGCTCCACCAGGCGCACTTCTCGGGCGAGGTCATCCACTTGATCAGCGTCCAGGCGGCCTTCTGCTTGTCGGCTTCGAGACCGGCCGGAACGATCAGCGAGGCGCCGCCGATCGGCACGGCGTTGCGGACGTTGCGCGGGATGAAGGCGACCTTGTAGTTGAACTTGGCGTTGTCGCGCACATAGGTCAGCGAGCCCGTGGACAGCATCATCATCGCGGCGTTGCCGGAGATGAAGGAGGTGCTGACGGCAGGACCAGGCGTGGCGCCGGGGGCGTGGACCTTGTGCTTGTAGACGAGGTCGTTCCACCAGGTCAGCGCGCCGAGCATCGAGGGCGTGTCGTAATAGACTTCGCCGCCGAACTCCTCGTTGTAGTAGCGCCCGCCATTGGTCATGGTGAGCGTTTCCATCATCCAGCCGCAATAGTCGTAGGCGCAGGGGATCGCGATGCCCCATTGGGTCACCTTGTCGCCCTCGCGCTTGGTGAGCTTCTTGGCCCAGTCGGTGAGCTCGGCCCAGGTTTGCGGCGGCTTGTTCGGATCGAGGCCGGCTTCCTTGGCCTTGTCGGCATTGATGTAGAGCAGCGGTGTCGAATTGTGGAAGGGCACGCCATAGACCGAGCGGTTGATCACCGCATTGCCCTGCAGCGCCGGGAAGAACTGGCCGAGGAACTGGTCCTTGGTGGTGCCGTCGGCGGCGATCAGGCTGTCGAGATTGGTGAGCTCGTTCTCGATCTGCATGTCGAGCAGGAAGTTGGCCGACATGATCACGGCGGACGGCGGCTTGCCGGCCTTGATCGCGGCACGCGTCTTGATCAGCGTGTCGTCGTAGGAGCCGGTGTAGACGGCGGTCGCCTTGATATTCGGGTGCCCCTCGTTGAACTCCTTGATCAAGGTGCCCATGTCGCGGGCGAGCTTGCCGTCGACGGGGACGGGGAAGAAGAGGTCGATCTCGGTCGGGCCTTCGGCCATCGCCGGGAAGGCGAGGGCGCCTGCCAAACTACCTGCCATGGCGAGGCCAAGCATGAGCCTGCGGGAAAACAGCATCGAGAAATCTCCTATTTGATGCCAGAGGTGACGAAAGAGCTGATGAAGCGCTTCTGGAAGATCAGGAACGTGATGAGCAGCGGCGCGATCACCATCAGCGTGCCGGCGGCGATGGTGCCCCAGGCCTGGGTGCCTTCGGCGGTCGCTGTGAACACCGACAGGCCGACTGTGAGCGGTCGCTTGTCCGGCGAATTGATCACCATCAGCGGCCACAGGAAGTCGTTCCAGTGGCTGGTCACGGAGATGATGGCGAAGGCCGAGAAGCTCGGCATCGACAGCGGCACATAGATGTGGCGGATGCGCTGCAGAAGGCTGGCGCCGTCGATCAGGGCGGCGTCCTCCAGCTCGGTCGGAATCGCCTCGAACGCCTGCCGCATCAGGAAGGTGCCAAAGGCGGAGGCGAAGAACGGCATCATCACGCCGGTAAGCGTGTCGTAGAGGCCGAGCTGCGCCACCAGGCTCAAATTCGGCACGATCAGCAGCACCGGCACCAGCATCAGCTGCATCAGGAACAGATAGAAGATCAGCGACTTGCCGGCGAAGTCGAGGCGCGCAAAGGCAAAGCCCGCCAGCGTGATCGTGACGAACTGCACGAGCAGGATGCCGGTGCAGATGATCGTGGTGTTGAGCGCGTAGCGCGGGAAATCGCCGATCTCCCAGGCATCCCTGACATTGTCGAGCGTCGGCTTCAGGCTCGGCAGCAGCTCGGCCATCGCGTTGATGCCGTCGGAGGCCGGGCGCAGCGTCGCCACGCCCATCCACAGGAACGGGATCAGCCAGACGATTGCGAGCAGCACCGTCAGCGCGAAGCCGAGCTTGGGCGTGATCTCGCGGCGGGTGGCGAGCGGGGTGTCCTTGTAGAGCTTGTCAATCAGCTTCATGGCCCACCCTCGCGGTTCGCCATCGTGCGGAAGGAGAGCGCGGTGAGGCCCATCAGCGCGGCGAGCGTCAGCAGCGTCGCCGCCGAGGCCTTGCCGATGTCGTAATGCTCGACGGCCTGCTGGTAGATGTAGAACAGCACGAGATTGGTCGAGTTGGACGGCCCGCCCTTGGTCATGACGAAGACGTGGTCGACCTGCGTCACCGCGTTGAGCGTGGCGATCACGATGACGAACAGGAAGGTGGGCTTGAGCTCGGGGAGGATGATGTAGCGCAGGCGCATGAAAGGGCCCGCGCCGTCGAGATGCGCGGCCTCCATGACGTCCTCGGGCACGGCCTGGAGGCCGGCGAGGAAGAACAGCATGTAATAGCCGGCGTTCTTCCAGATCGTGATCACCATGATCGCTGACAGCGCGATGTCGGGATCGCCGAGCCAGTTCGGCAGCACCGGGAGCAGGCGGCCGATGTAGTAGTCGAGCAGGCCGACATTGGGCAGGAAGATGAACAGGAACAGCGCGGACGCGGCGACCATCGGGATCAGCACCGGCAGGAACAGCGCGGCGCGCAGCGCGCTGTTGACGGCGTTGGTGCGCGACAACGCGAGCGCGAACAGCAGCGCAAGGCCGATGCTCGGGATCGCGGTGCCGACGGCGTAGAGGAGGTTGTTGATAACAGCGCCGGTGAAATAGGGATCGGCAAGCACTGCGCTGAGATTGTCGAGGCCGACGAAGCGGAGCGGCGCCTTGGGCGTGGCGCGCTGATAGAGCGCATCGACGAGCACGCGGCCCGTCGCGCCGTAGGTGAACAGCGCGAGGAAGACCAGTGACGGCAGCAGCAGGAGGTAGGCAGGCAGCGAGGCTTTGAAGCGGCTGGAAAAGCGCTTCAGGACGTGCAGGCGCGGTGCCGCCGATGCCGCGACCGGGAGAGCCGCGGGTTCAGCGAGGCTCATCTCACCGCGCCGCGAACTTGAGCGCATAGTCGCGGCCGTCCATTCCCGCGGGCGGGTCGAACGGGAAGCGCAGACTGGTGTCGAGGAAGTCGTGGCTGTGCACGACCAGATTTTCCTCGTCGATCAGCGCCACGCCATAGGCCGGCGGCTCGTGGCTGGCGAGATGGTCGGTGGCGGTCGCATCGAGCTCGAACCAGACCTGGTGGTTGGTGCCGCGCAGTGTCGAGAACGGGATCTTGCCGTAGCTGCCGAAGATCGGCCGGTGCACATGGCCGAAGAAGAGGTGGCGGATGCGCGAGCGGTAGGGCGCAATGACTTCCGCGAATTCGGCGCTCTGCGCCAGCGCGATCTCGTCCATCGCGTGCACGCCGACCGGGAAGGGCGGGTGATGCATGAACACGACGAACTGCTGGTCGGCGGGCGCGGCTGCAAGCGTCTTGGCGAGCCAGTCGAAGCGTTTTGCGCACATCTCGCCGGCATGGCTGGTCTCGTCCAGCGTGTCGAGGAAGACGAACAGGCCGTGCTCGGTGGTGCGCGTGCCCTGCACGAAGCCGTTGGGATCGCGCGGCGCGGCCTTCAGGCCGTCGAGGCAGGCGACGCGCTTGTCGTGATTGCCGACCATGGCAATGTAGGGAATCTTCAGCGCGGCCATTGCCTCGGCGAAATTGGCGTAGGATTCCGGCTCGCCCCAATGGGTGAGGTCGCCGGTCACGACGGCGAAGGCGGCATCGGACTGGTGCTTGTTGATGTCGGCGATCGCAGCGTCCAGCCGGTCGCGCGGGTCGAGGCCATAGAGCTTCAGCCCCGGATTCGCGAGATGCGTGTCGGTGATGTGGATGAACTTGAAGGGCATGGCGCGCTTGTCAGGACTGTTGGAGGATGGGCGCCTCCGGCAAGACGTCCTGACAGGCGGTTAGAGCGCGTGTGTTTCAGTTTGATGACAGCGGTTCCCGTGTGCGGGATGTGTCCACAGGGAAGCTGTCTGTAGCAGGAATGGAGCTAGCGAATAATTGCGCGAAGGCGCTCAATCTCAGCGATCAGTCTCGGAATATCCTGCCGCGCGTGGGCGATGAATTCCTGGTCGGCGAGGGTCGCGCCAGTGAGGTAGATGTCTTCGCCGTTGGTTTGGATAAAGTCTGAGCCACTGAATTTATCGCGCCTCTCGATGAACGATTTCCACGGACCAGCGGTAGCCTGTTCGCAGCGTGCCTTGATTGCCTCGATCTCGTCGTTGGTGAGCGGACCATTCATTTCAGCGGATCTCCGTTGCCCGCTCGATCTCGCTTCGCGAAATAGTCGGCCCAATGTTGGATCCAATCGAGCGCACGGGCTTTATCGATCGGGGCGATCCAGTCAACATCCTCGCGGGACAGCTGGAAAGCCTCCAACACTTCGTCGACAAACGGTTCGACATCGATCTCCGCGATATCCCGCGCATCAACCTCGACCACAGGGCCCTTTGAACCGAGGTGCTCGACTGCATGCGCATGTTCGGTCAGAAAAAGGGCCCGCCCGGATTTCAGCCTCACAAACATCGAGGCGGCCTGACCGAGGCCGTCGTCGTCGTAGTGAATCAACGCAAAAGCCGAAGCGTTCGGCGAGGTCTGTGATCCGAATTGCGAGGGTACAAAGCTGCATTTCGGGGCCGGCGAACCGAAAGTCGTTTGGGAGTTGCGTGATCACGACGGCCCCTTTGAAGCTTGTCGCTACGTCCCGCAGAACGTCTGCAGCACCCGTTGATCTGGCAGCGGCGGATCGGCGTAGGCGGCGTAGTCCGGCTGGTCGTCAAATGGCTTGGCCAGCACCTTCACCAGCTCTTCGAACGGCGCGTAGTCGTCGTTGTTGACGGCGGCCTGGATCACGGCCTCGACGCGGTGGTT
Organism: Bradyrhizobium sp. CCGB20; assembly: GCF_024199855.1. Classification (NCBI taxonomy): domain Bacteria; kingdom Pseudomonadati; phylum Pseudomonadota; class Alphaproteobacteria; order Hyphomicrobiales; family Nitrobacteraceae; genus Bradyrhizobium; species Bradyrhizobium sp. CCGB20. The sequence continues at coordinate 4,381,360 of NZ_JANADN010000001.1, forward strand.
GCGCGGGATGAAGAGTGGGTTCACGGCGTGCATCGCCGCCCGCCGTTCAGTCGCGGTCTGCGGCTCCAGCGCGATGCGCGCGCGCCAGCGTCCGGCCCATTCGTCGAAGGCCGCCGGTTCCATGAACTGCGCGCGGACATCGGCGCTTTCATCGGCCGCGGCGTCGCCCAGCTTGCGGAAGGTGAGGGTGAAGTCGGCCTGGTTCTTCGCCATGGCGTCGAGCAGGTCCTGGATCAGCGCCTCGTCACCGTCGTGCTCCCTAAACAGGCCGACCTTCTGGCGCAGGCCCGCCTGATAGGCGTTGCTGAACGTCTCCGAGAAGGCACCGAGAATGTCCTGCGCTTCCGCCACCGCCTTGTCCTGGTCGTCGGAGAACAGCGGCAGCAGGCATTCGGCCAGGCGCGTCAGATTCCACAAGCCGATGCGCGGCTGGTTGGCATAGGCGTAGCGGCCCATCTCGTCGATCGACGAGAACACCTGCGCGGGGTTGTAGGCATCCATGAAGGCGCAGGGGCCGTAATCGATGGTCTCGCCCGAGATCGAGCTGTTGTCGGTGTTCATCACGCCATGGATGAAGCCGACCAGCAGCCATCGTGCGACGAGCTCGGCCTGACGTGCGACCACGGCGGCGAGCAGGGCGTGATAGGGCCGTTCCGCTTGCAGCAGGTCCGGATAGTGGCGGGTAATGACGTGGTCGGCGAGCCGGCGGATGGCGTCGGTGTCGCGGCGGACGGCAAAGAACTGGAAGGTGCCGACGCGGATGTGGCTCGCGGCGACGCGCGTCAGCACGGCGCCCGGCAGCGCGGTCTCGCGGATGACGTGCTCGCCGGTGACGACGGCGGCGAGCGAGCGCGTGGTCGGAATGCCCAGCGCATACATGGCTTCGCTGACGATGTATTCGCGCAGCACGGGGCCAAGCGCGGCCCGGCCGTCGCCACGGCGGGAGAACGGGGTGGGGCCGCTTCCCTTGAGCTGGATGTCGCGGCGGACGCCGTCCCTGTCGATGACCTCGCCGAGCAGGATCGCCCGGCCGTCGCCGAGCTGGGGTACGAATTGGCCGAACTGGTGCCCGGCATAGGCCATGGCGATCGGATCGGCCCCGGGGGGAACCGTCTTGCCGGCCAGGATTTCGGCGCCTTCCGGCGTCTCCAGGAGGTCCGGATCGAGCCCGAGCTGGACCGCCAGGGGCCGGTTCAGCTTGATCAGCCGGGGGGCGGCGACAGGGGTCGGCGCGACGCGGGCGAAAAAGCTGTCCGGCAGCGCCGAATAGGAGTTCTGGAAGGGGAAATGAACCGTCATGGCCTCAAGATAGGGCTGGAACGGCTGATGGCAAAGGCTTGGACCCCGATCGGCCAAAAATGGACGTCCCGGGGCCCAAAACGGGGCGTTCCCTTGGTTGCCGCCCCCGGCCTCGTCGGGTAAACCCTGCCGCAACTTCGGACTGGCCGTGACAGGCCGTTCGATTCGCTTCCTCCGACATTGATTTTGGGACGACCATGCATCGCTACCGGTCACATACATGCGGCGCGCTCCGCGAGAGCAACATCGGCGAGACGGTCCGCCTGTCAGGCTGGGTCCATCGCGTTCGCGACCATGGCGGCGTGCTGTTCATCGACCTGCGCGACCATTACGGCCTGACCCAGTGCGTGGTGGACCCGGACTCGCCGGCATTCTCGCAGGCCGAGAAGCTGCGTTCGGAATTCGTGGTGCGGATGGACGGCAAGGCCCGCCGCCGCCCCGAAGGCACCGACAATGACGACCTGCCGACCGGCAAGATCGAGATTTATGTCAGCGAGATCGAGGTGCTGGGCCCGGCCGGCGACCTGCCGTTGCCGGTGTTCGGCGACCAGGAATATCCGGAAGACATCCGCCTGAAGTACCGCTTCCTCGACCTGCGCCGCGAGAAGCTGCACCAGAACATCATGACGCGCGTCGAGATCATCAAGTCGATGCGCCGGCGGATGGAGGGGCAGGGCTTCTTCGAGTTCAACACCCCGATCCTGACCGCGTCCTCGCCGGAGGGCGCGCGCGACTTCCTGGTGCCCTCGCGCATTCATCCTGGCAAGTTCTACGCGCTGCCGCAGGCGCCGCAGCAGTACAAGCAGCTGCTGATGATGTCTGGCTTCGACCGCTATTTCCAGATCGCGCCCTGCTTCCGCGACGAGGACCCGCGCGCCGACCGTCTGCCGGGCGAGTTCTACCAGCTCGACGTCGAGATGAGCTTCGTCACGCAGGAAGACGTGTTCGCGGCGATGGAGCCCGTGATCACCGGCGTGTTCGAGGAATTCGCCAAGGGCAAGCCGGTGAGCAAGAACTGGCGCCGCATTCCGTTCGCCGAGGCGCTGCGCAAATACGGCAGCGACAAGCCGGACCTGCGCAACCCCATCGAGATGCAGGACGTCTCCGAGCACTTCCGTGGCTCCGGCTTCAAGGTGTTCGCGCGCATGCTCGAAGATCCCAAGAACCAGGTCTGGGCGATCCCCGCGCCGGGCGGCGGCTCGCGCGCCTTCTGCGATCGTATGAACTCCTGGGCGCAGGGCGAAGGCCAGCCCGGCCTCGGCTACATCATGTGGCGTGAGGGCGGCGAGGGCGCAGGTCCGCTGGCGAACAACATCGGGCCTGAGCGCACCGCCGCGATCCGCGCGCAGATCGGCACCAAGGAAGGCGATGCCGCCTTCTTCGTTGCCGGCGATCCCGACAAGTTCTGGAAGTTTTCGGGCCTTGCCCGCAACAAGGTCGGCGAGGAATTGAACCTCACCGACAAGGAGCGGTTCGAGCTCGCCTGGATCGTCGACTTCCCGATGTACGAGTACAACGAGGACGACAAGAAGGTCGACTTCTCGCACAACCCGTTCTCGATGCCGCAGGGCGGTCTCGACGCGTTGAAGGGCCAGGACCCGCTGACCATCAAGGCGTTCCAGTACGACATCACCTGCAACGGCTACGAGATCGCCTCGGGCGGCATCCGCAACCACGTGCCGGAAGCGATGGTGAAGGCGTTCGAGATCGCAGGTTACGGCGAGCAGGAAGTGGTCGATCGCTTCGGCGGCATGTACCGCGCCTTCCAGTTCGGCGCCCCGCCGCATGGCGGCATGGCGGCCGGTGTCGACCGCATCGTGATGCTGCTCTGCGGCACCAACAATCTGCGCGAGATCTCGCTGTTCCCGATGAACCAGCAGGCGATGGATTTGCTGATGGGCGCGCCGTCGGACGCCACGACCAAGCAGCTCCGCGAGCTGCATGTGAAGGTGAACCTGCCGCAGAAGTGACGGTCTCGTGCCCCGGACGCAGCGCAGCACGTAGTGATGCGCTGCTGAGCCGGGGCCCACGTCTCGGCGCACATTGGCCTCTTTGGGTCCCGGCTCTGCGTCGCACCGCTTACGCGCTGCGCCGCGTCCGGGACACACTGCGCCTTTCTCTACAGCCCCGTCGAGGCCTCGATCCTGAACTGCGTCAGCGCGGCGATCGGCTCGCTGTTCAGGGCATCCACGAGCTGAAGCACCGGCACCTTGCCGCGCGGGGTCAGCTTGATCGTCAGTGTCTGCCCTGACGTCTCGACGAATCCGGCGAGCGCGTCCACCGCCACCCGGGCATCGAGGTTGGAAGCCGCGAGCTTTTCGCCCTGCGCCCTTATCATCTCGACAATGGCGCTACGCGCGGCATCGCGGCTGACATTCTGCATGCGCGAGAACTGCGCCACGACGAGATCGACGACGCCGCTGTCGCGCAAGGAGAGCTCGATCGCGCCGGTGTCGATCTGCGCCGCCTGGCCCATCGCCTGCACCGGGTCGGTCGTGAACAGGCCGCGCGGCACATTGGCGAGCGCGAAGCGGGCCTGCGCCCTGGCGAGATTACCGAGATCGATGGTGGCAGGCGCAAGCGCAAACGCGCCCGATGACTCCGTCCAGGCCGCGCCGAGATCGAGGTCGATCGCGAGCTTGTCCACGCCCGCCATGATCAGCGGCCGCTGCGCCGGATTGGCGGGATCGGTGGGCGTGACCATCTTCACGACCAGGTTGGCCTTGCTCGGGATCGATCCGACCAGCTGGCTCCAGTTCAGGCTGATCGTGTCGATGGTGACGAGCTGCCGCGTGTTCTTGAAAGGAGAGACGACGCCCTTGATCTCGGCGCCTTCGAGCACCCGGAACAGTCCCAGCATCTGGTCCGGCGAGGGGGCCCGTCCGGGATTGCTGAGGCTGGCCGCCCAGCGCATCAGGTTAGCCGCGCTGAAGGACTTCAGCGCGAAGCGCTCCATCTTGAACTGCCCCTGCGGGGCGGGCGTATCGACGCCCTCGACCGCGAACTCGCCGTCGCGATACCTGACGGAATTGACCCTGGCGATTCCTTGCGGTGTGCCGACCGACGTCTTGCCGATTTCGGCCCGGCCGATGCGAAAACCCTCGTAGAATCCAGCAAGCTTCTCCAGCAGTTCGCGCGCTTGTGCCGGCGTTGGAGCGGCTGAGTTTTCCTGCGGCAGCGCTGCAAGCATGTCGGCGAGCCGGAATTTCGACGGCTGCACGGCGATGTCCTCGATGGTGAAACCGTCGATATCCACGCGCATTCCCTGTGCCGACTTGAGCACATAGGGGCCGGTCGAGACGCGCCGGTAGACGCGGCGATAGCTGTCGTCACCGGTCGTCTGCGGATCGAGTGCGGCGCGGATCACGCTCGCGTCAAAATCGTTGACGATGATGTTCGACAGTTCGCCCGTCAGCTTGTCCGGCTTGCCTGGCTGCTTCACGTCGATCGAGATGACGGCGCGGTCCGCCTTCATCGCATCGATCTTGCCATCTTTCAGGTTCTGAATCGCCAGCCCGGAATAGGTGATCTCGCCGCTGCCGGCGGCGCCGCTGCCGGAATCGAAGCTCATCGTCAGTGCCGGGGCCGCGAGCGAGGATGCCGTGACGCCTGCGTATTGATCGAGCACGTAGCGGTACATGTCGATCAGGGAGCCGCCCGCCGGCGCATTCCCGGCATGAATGGGACCGGCGTAATCGCGCAACGTGAGCTGCGGCACCTTGTAGGAGACCTTCAGCTTTGCCGGACCGGCCTGGTCCAGCGCGACTTCGAAACCGGTGATGTCGATGCTGTCAGCCGAAAATCTGAGATCGTCGATCAGGCGAACGCCGCCGGCCTTGATGCCGGCGATCTTGATCTGCGCCTGCTGCTCATTGCCGGGCGCAAGCGCGACGTCCTCGATCGTCAGGGTGCGGCTCGTCGTGTCGAACGTCACCTTGCCGTGGCTCGCCTTGCCACCCTGCTTGCGGATCTGCTCGAACGCCGCTTCGACCTCGGCAGTGGCCCGATGCGTGGCGTAGAGGTTGAAGCCGAACCATCCGCCCGCGGCGAGCACGACTGCCACGATCAGGCCGATCAGGATCCGCTTCATTCCCAGCTCCAGTTGCTCGTTTTGCACTGCGCAACCTGCCATATTCGGGAAATGCCGCGCGGTCCAGGGAAAGCTAGCGCTATCAGATATTTGACCGTGTGCCCTGTTGATGGGGCCGCAATCGGATGTTGCCACCGGGCCTTCGGCCGTGCTTCATCCCGTTTCCACGACCCGGAAATAGCGTCCGCTTGGGCGGTCGCTCCGGATGATGCATTTGTGGCCGGTAACGCGAGGCGAGACACCGCATGTCGTCCTTTTCTGATGATCTCCACCAGGCGGCGTTGGCCTATCACCGTCTGCCGCGCCCCGGAAAGCTCGAGATCCAGGCGAGCAAGCCGCTCGCCAACCAGCGCGACCTCGCGCTCGCCTATTCTCCGGGCGTTGCCGCCGCCTGTACCGAGATCGCCAAGAACCCGGCCGAGGCCGCCACGCTCACCACCCGCGCCAACCTGGTCGCGGTGGTCTCGAACGGCACCGCGGTGCTCGGCCTCGGCAATATCGGCCCACTGGCTTCCAAGCCGGTGATGGAGGGCAAGGCGGTCCTGTTCAAGAAGTTCGCCGGCATCGACGTGTTCGACATCGAGATCGCCGCCGACACCATCGATCGTGTGGTCGAGACGGTGGCGGCGCTCGAGCCGACCTTCGGCGGCATCAATCTGGAAGACATCCGCGGACCGGAGTGCTTCGAGATCGAGGCGCAGCTGAAGGAGCGCATGAAGATCCCGGTCTTCCATGACGACCAGCACGGCACCGCGATCATCGTCGCCGCCGCCATCACCAACGGCCTTCGGCTGAACGGCAAGAAGCTGTCCGACGTCAAGATCGTGGCGTCGGGGGCAGGGGCCGCAGCGATCGCGACGCTGAACCTGCTGGTGTCGATGGGCGCGCAGCGCAAGAACATCTGGGTCTGCGACATCGACGGCCTCGTGCATGAGGGCCGCAACACCACGATGGATCGCTGGAAGGCGGTCTACGCGCAGAAGACCGACAAGCGGACGCTTGGCGACGTCATCGGCGGCGCCGACATCTTCATCGGCCTCTCGGCACCCGGCGTGCTCAAGCCTGAGATGGCCAAGGCGATGGGCGAGAAGCCCCTCATCATGGCGCTCGCCAACCCGACGCCCGAGATCATGCCGGAGGAAGCGCGCAAGGTGCGCCCCGACGCCATGATCTGCACCGGCCGCTCCGACTATCCGAACCAGGTCAACAACGTCCTCTGCTTCCCCTTCATCTTCCGCGGCGCGCTCGACGTCGGTGCCAGCGCCATCAACGAGGAGATGAAGCATGCCGCCGTCGAGGCCATCGCGCAGCTCGCGCGCGAGGCGCCGTCCGATGCGGTGGCGCAGGGCTTTGACACCGGCGAAACGCAGGGCTTTGGTCCCGGCTCGCTGATCCCGAGCCCCTTTGATCCACGGTTGATCCTACGCATCGCGCCCGCCGTCGCCAAGGCTGCGATGGAGTCCGGCGTCGCGACGCGGCCCATCACCAATTTCGATGAGTACACCGCGCTGCTCGAGCGCTTCGCCTTCCGCTCCGGCCTCGTCATGAAGCCGATGTTCGCCAAGGCCAAGACCCAGCCGGTGCGCGTGATCTACGCCGAAGGCGAAGACGAGCGTGTGCTGCGTGCGACGCAAGTCGTGCTGGAGGAGAAGCTGGCGACGCCGATCCTGGTCGGCCGTCCGTCGGTGGTCGAAGCACGCATCAAGCGCTTCGGCCTGTCGATCAAGGCAGGCAAGGACTTCGACCTCGTCAATCCCGAGGACGATCCGCGCTATCGCTCTTATGTGCAATCCTATGTCGAGGTCGCCGGCCGCCGCGGCGTGACGCCGGACGCGGCGCGCACGGTGGTGCGCACCAACAACACGGTGATCGCCGCGCTCGCGGTCACGCGCGGGGAGGCGGATGCGATGCTCTGCGGCGTCGAGGGCCGCTACATGAGCCATCTACGCCATGTCCGCGAGATCGTCGGATTCTCGCCTGGAATCAGCGACTATGCGGCGCTGGCGCTGCTGATCACCAGCAAGGGTGCGTTCTTCATCGCCGACACGCAGGTTCGCCCCAACCCGAGCGCGGAAGAGCTCGCCGAGATCGCTTCGCTTGCGGCGGTCCACGTCCAGCGCTTCAACATCAAGCCGAAGATCGCCTTCGTCTCGCATTCGGATTTCGGCAGCTATGACACCGAGTCCTCGCGCAAGATGCGCCGGGCGACCCAGCTGTTGAAGGAGAAGCATCCGGAGATCGAAGCCGACGGCGAGATGCAGGGCGACACCGCGCTCTCCGCTGCTGCGCGAAAGATGGTGTTGCCGCACTCCAAGCTGGAGGGCGAGGCCAACATCATGATCATGCCGGGCCTCGACACCGCCAACGTCGCCTATCAGATGATCAAGTCGCTGGCGGATGCGCTGCCCGTCGGTCCGATCCTGGTCGGCCCGGCGCGCCCGGCGCATATCCTCACGCCATCGGTGACCGCGCGCGGCATCCTGAACATGACCGCCGTCGCGGTCGTCGAAGCGCAGGAACGCGCGGCCCGGCAGCAGCCGACGTTGTTTACGTAACGTCATCGGTGGTGCAAACTCTTCTCCCCTTGTGGGAGAAGGTGGCGCGAAGCGCCGGATGAGGGGTTCTCTCCGCGAGTCGCGATCGCAAGAGTTTTCCGTGCCGATAGAAACCCCTCACCCGTCTCGCCGCGTCGCGGCGAAGCCACCCTCTCCCACAAGGGGAGAGGGCAAGCAGCCCCGCCTCGCCAGTTTTGAATTACTTTCAGTTCCTCATTTCCCCGTTTGAAAACCGCAAGCGGACTCTCCATAATCCCTCGGTGCTTTCGTCCAAATTCCGGTTTCAAAAAGCCTGAGCCAAGAGGCCGATCATGCCAGCGTTCGTGACTTTCGGGCGAATCCTGTTCGCCGTGCTGTTCATCTACACGGGCGCGACCAAGCTCTTTGCCATCCAGGCGACGGCCGATTTCATCGCCACCAAGGTCGTGGTGCCGGAAGCGATCGCGCCTTACGCCAAGCAGATCGAGACGGCGACCGCCATGACCACGCCGCAGCTGCTGGCGATCGCGGTGGGCGCGCTCGAGGTCATCGCGGGGCTGATGATCGCGCTGAACTTCGGCGCGCGTTTCTTCGCGTTGCTGATGATCATCTACGTCGCGGTCGCGACCGTGCTGTTCTACGACTTCTGGAACCAGGCGGCGCCCGACAACGCCAAGATGCTGGTCGACGCGCTCAAGAATCTCTCGATCATCGGCGCGCTGTTCATGATCATGGGCTTTGGCCGCGCCACGCGCTCGGCCGAGACGGCTTACGGGGACGTCTAGCCGAGCACGCGCCTTCACGCGCCGATCGCGTGAACCTTCATTCACACATTATGGCTTTGAGATCACAGCGGTTCCGCAAAATCGCGGACGCTGTGGTGCGCGCACGTTTCTCGCCTTGTCGGACTCTGCTGGAACCGAATACTAGCTGTCGGTCGGTTGTATGGGCGCAACCGGCACGGGGCGATAGGGGCGGCACTTGGTTTATTCGAAGCGACGGTTGGCGCGTGCGGTTGTTGTCCTGGGAGCCGCGCATGTCGCAGCCTTTGCCGTAACGGCAGCTCGCGCAGCTGACTTGCCCGTAAAGGCGCCGCCGCGATTGGCCCCTGTGGCGAACTGGACCCAGTTCTATGTCGGCGGCGGGCTAGGCTTCGACTTCGCGACGGGCCGGTCGAACCTTGCGCCGGTCGGTGGCGGCGCGGATCTGTTCACGCTCGACGGTCTGCAGGGCGCCGATCTCGGACTATCCGTCTTCGCTGGCTTCGACGTCCAGGTCGCACCGCGCGTCGTGGTCGGCGGCTTCGTCGACTACGACTGGTCGCGCCAACGCACGACGGTCAGTGCCGGGGGCGTCGCCATCGGCCAGAGCCTGAGCGCCGCGTTGCCGTCGCTCGACCAGGGCTGGACCATCGGCGGCCGTGCGGGATTTCTGGTGACGCCCGATATCCTGCTCTATGGCCTTGCCGGCTACAGCGAGATGCGGATCAACAACTGGAATCTCAACTACGTGATCCTCGGGGGTGGTCCCTCGTTCACGGTGCAGGAACCAGCGCTGACGTCGCACGGTTACACGGTCGGAGCGGGCGCGGAATATCGCCTTGCAAGCAATGTCTCGCTGCGCGGCGAATACCGCTACGTCGCGCTGGGCCGCAACACGACGGTCGATCCGCTTGGTGCGGTCTGGACCACGGACCTGTCCGAGCATGTGGTCCGGATCGGCGCAGCCTATCGCTTCGGCCAGTTCGGCGGACCCGCGACTGCCTCGGCGGCACCCGCGCTGAAGCCGATCTGGACGGGCGTTTACGTCGGTGCGGGCATCGGCGGCGATGTCATCACGCCCCATATCGCGGGCTCGTTCGCCGGTGTGCTGGATCTCAACGCGTCCGGCCTCGGCGGCGCCGATGTCGGCGGCACCTTCACGATCGGCTACGATCGCCAGGTCGCGCCGCGCTGGGTCCTCGGTGCATTCGGGCTGATCGATGCCGGGACCAATGGTGGCGCCAAGGTCAAGGCCTCCGGCGGAGGTGCCGAGATCTCGTCGGATCTCGCCGCGGTGAAATGGGGGTGGACCGTCGGTGGGCGCGTCGGCTATCTCGTGGCGCCGGAGACGCTGGTCTATCTGCTCGGCGGCTACAGCGGAACGACGGCGCAGTCGATCTCGTACAATTTCCTCGGACTTCCCGGCACCGCTCCGACGCGGGAATATCACGGCGCGACCTTTGGCGGCGGCTTCGAGCGCTTCTTCACCGACAGCATCTCCGCCCGCGCCGAATATCGCGTCACGCATCTCGGGACGCGAGACGATCTGGCGTCTGATTTCATGACCAGCTTGAGCGCCGGCGGCACGGTGCACACGCTGCGCGGCGTGCTAGCCTATCACCTTCCGGCGCCGTAGCGCGGATCGCCTACGCTAGGCTCGGCGCCACGGCGTGACGGTGACGTCATGCGCCGCGTCGAGCACGAACGGCGCGCCCGGCTTCATGCCGTGCGACGCCAGCACCTCGTGTGGCGTCCGCTCCGGCACGCCGACAAAACAGCCTTCGCCGCCAGGCAGCAGAAGATGCGGGGCTTCCGACAGCCAGAACGTGTCGTAGCGATCCATGAACATGTCGAACACGACGGGGCCGCCGATGATCGCTACGGTGCCGGAGGCGACGTCGGCGAAGGCGCAGGCCTCCTCGAAGCTGGCATGGTCCGGATTCCACAGCGTCGCGTTGGGCATCTCGGGATCGACGGTCAGGGCCTTGATCTTGTGGGTCAGGACCAGCCGCTTGCGCTTGGGAGAGTTCGGCTGCTGCTCGTGCGAGTGGCGGCCGTGCACGATCAGCGCGGCACGATCGAGCGCCTGCTCGAAGAACAGCTTGTCGCCTTCGAACTTCAGGCTGTCGGGCATGACATGGCTGGCGTCGGCAAGCATGCCGTCCGCCGAGACGATGACGTAGCCTTCGAGACGGAAAGACAATTGCCGTCTATTCGGAAACTGTCGTAACGACGCTGTTGACCGGGCGCTGGCTCACCGTCGGCAGCTTGACGTCCTTGAGCAGCTCCTGGTCGTATTCCGGCAGCGTCGAGGCCGGGAATTTGGCGCGCATCGCCACCACCTTGTAGCCGCCGGCCTTCAAGCGCTTGAGCAGCTCGGGCAGGGCTTCCGCAGTGTGCTTCTGGAAGTCGTGCATCAGAATGATGCCCTTGCCCTTGGTGTCGAGCTTCTTCATCACGGTCTCGACCACCTTCTCGGGCTTGGAGGCCTTGAAGTCGAAGGAGTCGATATCGCAGGAGAAGATCGCGACGTTGCGGTTGCCGAGATAGGTGACCATCTCCGGCGGATGCTGGAGCGCCGGGAAGCGGAAGAACGGCGAGGGCGAGATGCCGCCGAGCGCCCACTTCACTGCCGAGAATCCCTTCTCGATCTCTTCCTTGCGCTGCGCTTCCGTGAGCTTCTTGTTGTTGAGATTGGCGTGCGACCAGGTGTGCGCGCCCACGGTATGCCCGGCCGCGTAGACCTGCTTCAGGATCTCCGGCTCATAGGTCGCGTGCTTGCCGATCGAGAAGAAGATGCCGGTGGTGCATTCATCGGCGAGGGCCTTCAGCACCGCGGGTGTGTTCTTGGGCCAGGGGCCGTCGTCGAAGGTCAGCACGACCTCGTGGTCGCGCAGGAAGTCGAGCTCCTTGAAGTGCTCGAAGCCGAAGCCGGGACCGCCTGTGGTGTCGATCTCGACGGTGCGGGCGACACCGAGCGCGCCCGGTGTGTTGCAGGCCGCGCGAGCGGGCTGGGGAGCCTGTTTCGGAGGGGGCGGGAACGCCGGCTGGGCCGGAGTGGCGGCCGCAGCCGCCGGAGCGGGCGCTGGTGCAGCGGCTGGCGCTGCTGCCGGTGCCGCCTGGGTGGCTGCTGCGGGCTTTGCGGCCGGGGTCTGCGACCACGCCGCCCCTGCCATCGCAACTGACATCGCGCTTGCCAAAATCAGTCCTGCCGCCACACGCATGGTGATGTCCTCGAGATTGATCCCGTTGTTCCGCCGTGGCTTTTCGCCTGCGGCAAAACCTTCCTGCCCCTGATCGTCGTAGCCTAGATGGTGGGCCATCGTCATTGCAACGGCTGTTTGGTGCCCCGCCACAATTGTGCCCAGCCGGATTGGGGGCGCGACGTGTCAGCTATCGGCCAACGCCTTGGCGACGGCGGTCTTGATCCGCGTGTCGGCCGGATCGACCGCCGACGGAAAGACTTCGGCAATGTAGCCATCGCGGCCGATCAGATATTTGTGGAAGTTCCAGCGCGGAACCTCGCGCGGACGCGCTTCGGCCGCCCATTTGTAGAACGGATGCGCCTTCGCGCCGACCACCACAGCCTTGGCCGCGATCGGGAAGGTAACGCCGTATTGGTGGTGAGCGGTCTCCGTGATCTCGCTGGTGCCGCCGGGCTCCTGTCCGCCAAAATCGTTGGAGGGCACACCGATCACGGTAAGGCCGCGCGCGCGAAACTCGTTCCAGATCTCCTGGAGGCCGGCATATTGCGGGGTGTAGCCGCAGAGCGAAGCGGTGTTGACCACCAGCAGCGGTTTGCCGCTGAAGGCAGCAAGGCGAATGTCGTCGCCTGACAACGCTGGAAAGGAGAAGGCGTAGGCCGAGATCCGGCTCATGCCGCCATCGGCGAACGCGCACGTCACAGGCGCGAATGCGCCTGCGAGCGTCGCAACGATCATGCTTCTGCGGTTCATCATGACGGTGTCCCCCGAAATGACCTGGGGCATGTTACTCCGCCGGCGCAATCCGGCCGCTCAACACCGCGTTATCGGGCTCGGCGCCTCGATCAGTACAGGCGGACGATGAAGTCGGTGCCTTCGCCGGTTTCGCCCTGGTTGATGCCCTGGTCGGAGACGATGATCGAGCCGCCAGATGTCAGCATCTCGTTGATCTTCGCCATGGTGTCGGCGGGGATCGAGATCCGGTCGAGTGCCTCGGCCGGGCTGTCCGGCGTGACCACGGGCTTGGTAACAGGCTTGGCGGCGACGGGAATCACGTCGGCGCCACGCTGGCGGCGTGTGACGCGGCTGTCATCCTCGCGCGCGGCGGCGCGGGCGGAGACCGGCAGCGACACCACCGACCAATGCAGCGCATTGGTGTCGGTCTTGTCGACCTCGGCGGTGAAGACATGCGTGCCGAGCGGCCGGTCGCTCGCAGCGATCGTGACGGGCACCTCGAACAGCGGCGCAAAGTTCTGCCGCACGTAGAGCTTGGAATCCTTGCGGCTGATGAAGACGGCAATCTGGCCCGCCCGCTTGGGCGCTTCCGGCTTTGCCGCTGGCGCGGGATCGGCGGCGCGGGTCTCGTCTTTCTTCGCCTCGGGCGTGCCGGCCAGCGCGGGCGCGGCACCCGATGTGTCAGGCTTCTTCGCGGCGTCAGCAGCTTCAGTCTTGACCGGTTCAGCTTTCGCGGGCTCGGACTTTGCGGCTTCGGGCTTCGCTGGCTCGGTCTTGGCGGCCTCGACCTTGTCAGCGGGCTTGGCTTCGGTCGTCGAGGGTTCGGCCGGCTTGGCCGCGCCAGCCGCCTCGGCGGTCCTTGTCTCGGATTTGGCAGGCGCTTCGACCTTGTCGGCTGATGCTGCGGCATCTTCGCGGGCCGTCGCATTGCCGGTGGTCACATCCGACATCACGGTGTGGCCGACAGATGCGCGCAGCTCGAGCACGCTGTCGGCGGCGCTGGCGGTCTTCGTCTCGACGGTGTTTGCTTCGCTGGCCTTGGTTTGCGCGGCGCCCTTGTCGGCCTTGTCGCCGGCATTGGTCTGCGGCTGCAGGCTGGCAGAGGGCTGCGGCGGCACGCGCAACGAGGCGAGCAGCGGATGCGAGAAGTTTTGCGGCGACATCTGGCCGGGCGAGACGATCACGCGCGCGCCCATCCTGGTCCAGTTCCACATCTTCACCGCGAACGCCATCGGCATGCGGATGCAGCCGTGCGAGGCCGGATAGCCCGGCAGCACGCCGGCATGCATGGCGACGCCGGACCAGGTGATCCGCTGCATGTACGGCATCGGCGCGCCGCTATAGATGTTGGAATGGTGGAATTTGTGCTTCTGGATCACGCTGAACACGCCCATCGGCGTCGAATGGCCCTTCATGCCTGTCGACACCGGCGATTCCGCGAACACGCCGTTGGTGTCGTAGACCGTCACCTTCTGCCGGTCGATCGACACGACGATCACGAGCGGGCCTTGCGGCTTGGTGCCGGCTTCCTTCTCGGCGACGACCGCTTTCTTGCCGGCCGCACTGCGCTTCTGCGGCTTCTGCCGGGGAATGTCGGGATACCGTTCCTGCCGGGCGGTGTAGGACCCGTCGGAGTAATCGCTCCAGTAGTAGAACGCCGCGTCTGCCTGGCTGGCCGTGCCGATCGCACCTGCCGCCGTCAAAATGGCGACCTGCCACAGCCGGGCCGGCACGGCAGAAAAACGGGACTCGTTCACGCTATTCATTTCCTCGAATCCACAGTCCAATCAGAGATTAGTCTCGCAGAGGGGATACTCGTTCACCAGCAAGGCAGTTCTGCGATCATCGTCTTTTGTCCAGGACGTAGCAAAAAAGCCTCACGGAGCGGTAAACAGCGGCCGTGTCGGCTCGCCGGTCAGTCTTCCTGACCGGCCGCCTCATACCTACATTGCTGGGACTTGTTACCGGAGAACTTCATGTCATCTCGTTTCCCCGGTCTTTCCGGCATCCGCTTGAAAGGCCTCGCATTATTCCTCTTGGCTCTGACTGTGCCAGCGACTTCCGCAATTGCCGCCGACGAGCCCGATCTGATCTTCCGCCGCTCGACCGTGTTCAAATGGATGAGCCCGAATGACAAGCTCGCGACCTATGGCCTCGACGACCCTGAAGTCGAGGGTGTGGCCTGTCATTTCACGGTGCCGGAGAAGGGCGGCTTCAAGGGCTGGCTCGGCCTTGCCGAGGAGGTCTCGGACATCTCGCTGGCCTGCCGCCAGATCGGCCCGATCAAGTTCAAGAGCAAGATGGAGCAGGGCGACGATATGTTCCGACAGCGCCGCTCGCTGTTCTTCAAGAAGATGCAGATCGTGCGCGGCTGCGACGCCAAGCGCAATGTGCTGGTCTACATGGTCTATTCGGACAGGCTGATCGAGGGCTCGCCGAAGAACTCGACCTCGACGGTGCCAATCATGCCGTGGGGACCCGCTGACGCAAACGTCCAGAAGTGCGGCGAGTTCTTCACTCAGTGACGATGGCGCGGCTGGCCTGCGGTTTGACATGGTGCGAGCCGGTCAGCCGCACGAATGCTTGGGGCGCGGCTTCGTAGCCGCGGCCCGACTGCAGGGACATTGCGCCGCCTGCGGCGGCACGGCCGCGAATGGGCTGTTGGTCGGCGCGGTCCGTCGGCAGATCCGCCTCGCGCGTCGCTGCGCGATCTTGCGCCATCATGATGGCCATCCCTCAACTTGAACGCCCGGTGATTCCGGGTTTCTCGGTTTTCGATGGCTTGGGTCGCGCCCGAAGCGCCCCCGGTTCGACAGGACCCAGCCCTCGTTTGGGCTTCTCTTCAGCAGAAAAACGTAAAATGCGTGTGAAGTGCGGAAGGCGCGCGTGTGACGGCGCGCAGTGTGGGGACCTGCTCCAAGCGCGAACAGCGCTTGCCAGGCCACTTTGATCCGCGGTGCGACCCGCCTGAAAAGATTGGGATTTTTCGCCGAATGTTTCGTCGCCCAGGGCGCGACGAAACAATTCACGCAAAGACGAAACCATTTTGCGCTTTTGGCGCATCACGCGCGAAACCGCCCATGGTTATCAGCTTCACAACGACGACGGCGGCACCGCCGGTCACGGAATTGGGAGACAGGACCATGCGCGCGCTTAGCTTCATCCTTGCCTTCGGTTTCGTGCTCGCCGGCTCCTCGTTCGCGGGTTCGCCGGACGGCAGTCTCCCGGGTGTCGGCACTTTCCAGTACAGCGGCTCGCCGGTCTCGGCGCCGCAGCCGATCGTGGTCGCCGCGCGCTTCTGATCGTCCGTCAAGAAAATCACAAGAAAAACCAGCCGATAAAGGCCATCATGATTGTTCGATTCTGCGCCGCAGCATTCGTTTCGCTTCTGACGATGAGTGCTGCCCATGCGCAGGTTCGCGCTCCCTCCAGACTACCGGATCCCCGCGGCGAGTTCGTGCGTCAGTGTGCGCCGCGGATGCTCGGGCGCTGGGAGCATCCCGAGGCGGTCTGCAGCTGCCTGCATGATCACGCCGCTGCGGCCGTCGAGGACCGCGATCTGCGCGAGGCGCTGTTGCGGGGCATCAGCGAGACCGGGGTGCCGACGATCGAGACCGATTGGGTGCCGGCGTCCAAGCAAAGCGAGATCGGCCCGACCTTCACCAAGATCGCCAAGCCGACCCTTCAGTGCATGTTCGATCCGGCGAAGTCTTAAGCCCTCACTTCGATTTCGGACCGTAGCGCGGCACGCAGGCGCTGGTCCGCGCCACGCCCTTGTCGGTCATCTTGGCGCCGCGCACTTCCTTGACCTGCCCGGCGGGGCAGGTTCCGTCATCCACCTGCACGCGCTGACCGAGCTTGAGATCAGTGATGTCCTGCTCGCGGCCGACCGTGACGGCATGCGCCGTCGTGGCAAGCGCGACCGAGATCAGGAGCGAGAGGCAGGCTGCACGGCGGAGAAACATGAGGAGAGGTCCCGGCATCGATGCGGCAATCTAGGGACGCCCTCGCGATTCTGATAGTAAACCTTTGTCACGCCCGCCGGGCCGATTTGCCCTTCGCGCGCAAGGCCGCGCGTGATTCTCGCGCGAGGCGCTCCGCCGATGCCACGAGCTTCGGAACCGCGTGGCCGGAAAATCCCAGCACGAACCCGGGCAGGGGACGCGCGCGCGAATAGGTGTCGGCGAGCAGCCAGCCTTCCGCGCCGGCGGCCTGCTTGGCCTGCGCCGCGACCGCAAGATCGACCGACGGATCGAACCGGGCGACGAGGTGCAGCCCTTGCGACGGCACCGGCACCGACAGCGCGCCGTCGGACGCTGCCTCCAGTGTCTCGGCCAGCGCATCGCGTGCCTCGCGATAAAGCTTGCGCACGCGCTTCAGGTTTGCGGCGAACGCGCCGGAATTGAGCATGTCGGCCACCGCGCCTTCCATCAGCGTGCCGGGAAACCGGTCGAGCGCGGCGCGCGCGGCCGTGACGTCGGCGATCAGGCGCTCGGGCAGCGCGCAGTAGCCGATGCGCAGTCCCGGAAACAGCGTCTTGGCGAACGTGCCCATATAGATCACGCGCTGCAGGTGATCGATGCCGGCAAGCGACATCAGCGGCGCGCCGTCATAGCGGAACTCGCTGTCGTAATCGTCTTCCAGCACGAAGGCGCCGGCTTGCTTCGCCCAGTCCAGCAGCTCGAGCCGCCGCGGCATCGACATCTGCACCCCCAGCGGAAACTGGTGCGATGGCGTCACATAGGCCGCACGCGCGGACGGCGCGGCAATGCGGCCCTTGGCGACACGCATCCCGTGCTCGTCGACGGGAACCGGCACGGCGCGATAGCCGCAATGCCCGATGGTGTTACGCGCGGCGGGGTAGCCGGGGTCTTCGCACCAGACCTGGTCGTTTGGCTTCAGGATCGCGCTCAGCACGATGCGCAGCGCGTGCAGCGTGCCCGACGTCAGCATGATCTGGTCAGGGTCGCAGCGCAGGCCGCGCGCCGACAGCAGATGATCGGCGATGGCGGCACGCAGCTCGCGGCTGCCGCGGGGATCGCCATAGTGCAGATGCTCGGGCCCGAACGCGCGCATGCGCCGCCCGACGAAAGCGCGAAAGCGCTGCACCGCGCGCTCGTCGATATGGGTGCAGCCGAGCGAGAACGCGCCCTGCGTTGGAGCTTCGACCACGACCTTCGTTTTTTTCGGCTCGGTCGCGCGCGCTGGAATCCGCGCGGCGACGAAGGTGCCGGAGCCGACGGTTGCGTCGGCAAAGCCGTCGGCGATCAGGCGCTCATAGGCGGTGACGACGGCGTTGCGGCGGAAGCCCGTTTGCTTCGCCAGCGTTCGGGACGGTGGCAGCGGCTCGCCCGGCTTCACGAGGCCGGAGACGATCATCTCGCACAGCGCCTGATAAAGCCGGTGCGCCGCGGATGCGCCCGCCGTGATGTGCGCGCCTGTGAGGTCGAGCGGCAATTCGGGCTTGGCCGGCGAGGGGGAATTGGTCGGAAATTTTTGCATGGAATTGGCACTATCGCAGACCAAATCGGCCGCTACAACTCTCCTGGAATTGTTCCAATCCCGACAGGAGCGGCCGTGAGCCAGAGCGAGAGCCAAACTTCCTATCCGACATCAGCGCGCAACCAGGTGAAGCGCCGTCACGACCGCGGCTTCTACGACCACGAGACCGTTCATCGCATCCTGGATTCCTCGATGATGTGCCATGTCTCCTATGTCATCGACGGTCAGCCTTATTGCACGCCGACTTTCTTCTGGCGCGAGGGGACGAAGCTCTATTGGCACGGCTCGAGCGCCAGCCGCATGCTGCGCAACCAGACCAGGGGCGAGCGCGTTTGCCTGACTGTCGCCCATCTCGACAGCCTCGTGCTGGCGCGGTGCGGCTTCAACCATTCCGCCGACTATCGCGCGGTGATGGCGTTCGGCACGGCCTATCTCGTCACCGATCCCGACGAGAAGGAGCGGGCGGTGATCGCTATGGTCGATCGCTTCTTCCCGGACCGCACCGCGAGTCTGCGGGCGAGCAGCACGCAGGAGATCAAGGCGACCTCGTTCATCGCGATGGAGATCGAGGAGGCCTCCGCCAAGGTCCGCGCCAAGGGTGTGGCCGACGACGACGAGGACTACGAATTGCCGATCTATGCCGAGCGCATTCCGGTCCGCACCGTGCTCGGCGCCCCGGAGCCGTGCCCGCGACTGCTCGACGGCGTGCGCCGGCCTGCGACGCTGAATGGCTACTCCGAAGGCCGTCTGCTCGAAGATGCATTGCGGGATGCCTATTTTGCAGAGTACCCGAACGGCTGAAATCGGCTAGCTTGCGCTCCTTCGATGATCTGAATGCCCGATTGGAGTTGCCTGATGAATGCCGAAACGCAGCAGAGGATTGTTGCCGCCGTCGACGCCGGCTTCGAAGCCCAGCTTGCGACCACAAGCGACTTCGTCGCGATTCCTTCGACCCGCGGGGCGGAGGGGCCGTGCCAGGACATGATTGGCGACCTCCTGCGCGCGCGCGGCTACGAGGTCGACGACTGGCACATCAATGTCGACGATCTCAAGGATCTGCGCGGCTTCGGCCCGATCGAGCACGATTTCTCCAGGGCACGCTCGGTGGTCGGCACCTATCGCCCGAAGACCGAGGCCGGCAAATCGCTGATCTTGCAGGGGCACTGCGACGTCGTGCCGGCCGGACCGCTGGAATTGTGGGACACGCCGCCATTCTCGCCCGTCGTCAAGGACGGCAAGATGTTCGGTCGCGGGGCCTGCGACATGAAGTCCGGCACGATTGCCGCGCTCTATGCGCTGGATGCGATCAAGGCTGCGGGCTTCAAGCCGACGGCGCGGATCCACTTCCAGTCGGTGATCGAGGAGGAGAGCACCGGCGTCGGCGCGCTCTCGACATTGCAGCGCGGCTATCGTGCGGACGCCTGCTTCATCCCGGAGCCGACCGGCGGCAAGATGGTACGTTCGCAAGTCGGCGTGATCTGGTTTCGCCTGCGCGTGAAGGGCCATCCGACCCACGTTGCCTTCGCCGGCTCCGGCGCGAACGCAATCATGGCGGCCTATCACCTGATCCAGGCGCTGCAAAAACTCGAGATCGAGTGGAACGAGCGCGCCAAGGCCGATCGCCATTTCAAGACGTTGAACCATCCGATCAACTTCAATCCCGGCATCATCAAGGGCGGCGACTGGGCCTCCAGCGTGCCGGCCTGGTGCGACGTCGATTGCCGGATTGCGGTGTTGCCGGGCTGGTCGATCGCCGATCACCAGAAGGAGATCACGGCCTGCGTTGCGGCTGCCGCGCGCAACCACCGCTTCCTCGCCAACAATCCGCCGGAGATCGAATGGTCGGGCTTTTTGTCTGAAGGCTATGAACTGACCGACGCCGCCGCGCCCGAGGCCGCGTTCGGCAAGGCCTTCAACGCCGTCTATGGCGGCGAAGTCGAAGACCTCGTCTTCACCGCGCTCACCGACACCCGCTTCTACGGCCTCAACCACCGTATCCCCAGCCTGTGCTTCGGCGCCAGCGGCGGCGAGATGCACGGCTTCAACGAATATGTCGACCTGGACTCGCTGAAAAAGTCGACCAAGGCGATGGCGCTGTTCATCGCGGAATGGTGCGGGGTGGAGAAGGCGTAGCTCGCTCCGTCGTCATTGCGAGGAGCTCTTGCGACGAAGCAATCCAGACTGTTGCTGAGGAGGCAGACTGGATTGCTTCGCTGCGCTCGCAATGACGGCGTTTGCCGCTCTGCTGCCCGAAGCACAGGCGGCCAAAACTCCTTTAAGCTTAAAAGAAAGACTAGGATGCCGGCCTGACCGGTGGCAGACTGGCGCCCGGTTCGCTTGGCCTTGAGTCCTCGGGAGTCACGATGCGCGATTGGGATGATGCTTACGCCAATTCGGCCCATATCCCGGGTTCGGAAAAGATGCCGGCGCAATGGGCCGAGCGGGCGGCGGCTTACCGCGCCGGCCTGAAAGATTTCCGTTCGGACATCGCCTACGGCCCGGGCGAGCGCCAGCGTCTCGACCTGATCCCGCCGGATGGCGACAGCAAGGGCCTCGTCGTGTTCGTGCACGGCGGCTACTGGATGCGCTTCGACAAGTCGACCTGGACGGATCTGGCCGAAGGTGCGCGGCATCACGGCTGGACCGTGGCGCTGCCGAGCTACACGCTGACGCCGGCCGCACGCATCTCCGACATCACCGCCGAAATCACCGCCGCGATCGCCAAGGCGGCCTCGCTTGTCGCTGGGCCAATCCGGCTCGCCGGCCATTCCGCCGGCGGCCATCTCGTCACCCGCATGCTGTGCGACGACAGCCGGCTCGAGCCCGCTGTCTACAACCGCATCGCCGGCACGCTCTCCATCAGCGGCCTGCACGATCTGCGTCCGCTGCTGAAGACCAAGATGAACGAGACGCTGCGCATGACCATGGAGGAGGCGACGCTCGAAAGCGCGGCGCTGCATCTGCCGCGCGGACATTCGCCTGTGACCGCCTGGGTCGGCGGCAGCGAGCGGCCGGAGTTCATCCGCCAGTCCGATCTGATGGCCAATGTCTGGACCGGGTTTGACGTGCCGACGCGCCTCGTCGTCGATCCCGGGCTGAACCATTTCACCGTGATCGACGGACTGAAGGATCCGTCGTCGCCGATCACCGCGCGCCTGATCGGCCTCGACTGACGAGGCGAGGGATGATCGATCGAAAGGGCCTGCCATGACGTCCAGCGATTACGATCCCACGAAGGAAGGCGCCGAGACCGATTTCGCCCGACGGATGTCCTACGGCGACTATCTGGCGCTGGATGCGATCCTCGGCGCGCAGCATCCGCTCTCGGAAGCCCATGACGAGATGCTGTTCATCATCCAGCATCAGACCACGGAGCTGTGGATGCGGCTTGCCATCCACGAGCTCAGCGCCGCACGCCGCGCCATCGCCAAAGACGAAATGCAGTCCGCGATGAAGATGCTGGCGCGGATGTCGCGTATCTTCGAGCAGCTCAACAACGCCTGGGACGTACTGCGCACCATGACGCCCAGCGAATATACCCGTTTCCGCTCGCAGCTCGGCCAGTCCTCGGGCTTCCAGTCGCGCCAGTACCGGCTGATCGAATTCCTGCTCGGCAACCGCAACCACGCCATGCTCAAGCCGCACGCGCATGATGTGGAAACGACCAGGCTGCTCGAGGCCGAGCTTGCGACACCGAGCCTTTATGACGAGGTGCTGCGGCTCGCCGACCGCCACGGGCTCAAGATGCCGGCCGCGGTGCTCGCCCGCGACGTCCGCGAGACCCACAGTTTCAACGAAGGCGTGCTGCAGGCCTGGCGTATCGTCTACGAAGCGCCGGAGACGCACTGGATGCTCTACGAGCTCGCCGAGAAGCTGGTCGATTTCGAGGACTACTTTAGGCGCTGGCGCTTCAACCACGTCACGACGGTCGAGCGCGTCATCGGCTTCAAGCGTGGCACCGGCGGCACCGGTGGCGTCAGCTATCTCAAGCGCATGCTGGAGGTCGAACTGTTCCCCGAACTCTGGCGCGTGCGCACGATTCTGTAGAGATGCCCAGGATGTCTACCCTCAAGGCCAAGCTTCGCGTCTATGACGACACCCGGGCCCTGTTCCATCTGCCCGACGGCGTGGTCTATCTCGACGGCAATTCGCTCGGCGCGCTGCCGCTCGGCGTTGCCGAGCGCGTCAGCCAGGTCATCACGGCCGAGTGGGGCAACGAGCTGATCCGCGCCTGGAACACCGCGGGCTGGTACGCCCAGCCGCGCCACGTCGGCGATCGCATCGCGCGGCTGATCGGCGCCGAAGCGGGCTCCGTGATGGTGGGCGATACGCTGTCGCTCAAGGTCTATCAGGCGCTCGCCGCCGCGCTCGACATGAACGCATCGCGCAAGGTCGTGCTATCGGACACTGGAAACTTTCCGACCGATCTCTACATGGCCGAGGGCCTGATCGCGACGCTCGGCCGTGGCCATCAATTGCGCCTGGTGGCACCGGAGGAGATTGAGGCCGCGCTGTCGGAGGAGGTCGCGGTCCTCTACATCACCGAGGTCGACTACCGCACCGGACGGCGCCATGACATGGCGAAGCTGACTGCGAAGGCGCATGCGCTCGGCATCGTCACGGTCTGGGATCTCGCGCATTCGGCCGGCGCGCTCCCGGTCGATCTCGCCGGCTGCGGCGCCGATTTCGCCGCTGGCTGCACCTACAAATACATCAATGCCGGCCCCGGCGCGCCGGCCTTCCTCTACGTCGCGCCGCGCCATGCCGAAAACGTGCGCGCCGCGCTGTCGGGGTGGATGGGTCACGCAAAGCCGTTTGCGTTCGAGCTTGCCTACGCGGCCGCAGGCGGCATCGAGCGGATGCGCGTCGGCACCCCGCCGGTGCTCGCCATGGCGGCGCTGGAGGCCTCGCTCGACATCTGGGACCGGGTCGAGATCGCGGAGGTCCGCACCCGCGCGCTGGCGCTCGGCGACTTGCTGATTGCCGAAGTCGAACGCCGCTGCCCGCAGCTCAAGCTCGTTACCCCGCGCGTGCACGAGCGCCGTGGCTCACAAGTCTCCTTCGCCTTCGACGGCGGCTACGCCGCGATGCAGGCCTTGATCGCCCGCGGCGTCATCGGCGATTTCCGCGCGCCAGACATCATGCGGTTCGGGATCACGCCGCTGTATATCGGCGAGGATGAGATCATCCGTGCGGCTGAGATCATCGAGGAGGTCATCGCAGGCGAGGTGTGGCGGCGGCCGGAATATCAGGTCGTGAACGCGGTGACGTGAAGACGGTCGGCGACCCAGACGTCATTGCGAGGAGCTCTGGCGACGAAGCAATCCAGAATCCCTCCGCAGGAGCAGTCTGGATTGCTTCGCTTCGATCGCAATGACGGTGGAGAGATCAAGCGCCCCACAGCGCCTGCACGATCGCATCCAGCCCATCCGTCAGCGCGGCCGGCCCCGGCTGCAAGATGATCGGCGACTTGATCTCGACGATACGATTGTCGCGCACGGCCGGAATCTCGCTCCAGCCATCGCGCTGCTTGATGCGGGCAGGGACGACCTTCTTGCCGCACCATGATGCGAGGATCACGTCGGGTGCGGCCTTGCGCACCGCCTCCGCCGAGACGATGCGATCCTTCGCGACCTGCCGGACCCGCAGGTCCGGAAACACATCCTCACCGCCGGCGATCTCGATCAACTCGGACACCCAGCCGATGCCGGAGATCAACGGATCGTCCCACTCCTCGAAATGGACTTTTGGTCGCGAGGAGGGACGTGGCGCCGCCGCTATCTCTGCGAGGCGCCGTTCGAGCCCGTGAGCCAGCACCTCGGCAGGCTCAGCCGCGCCGACCAGCGCACCGAGCGTGCGGATCATTGCCAGAATTCCGGCGACGTCGCGCTGGTTGAAGACGTGGACATCGACACCGGCGCGGACGAGGTCGGCGACGATAGCGGCCTGAAGATCGGAGAACGCCAGCACCAGGTCCGGTTCCAGCGCCAGGATCTTCGGGATGTCTGCCGACACGAAGGCTGACACCCGCGGCTTCTCCCGCCGCACCTGCGGCGGGCGGACGGCGTAGCCGGAGACGCCGACGATGCGATCCTGCTCGCCGAGCAGGTACAGCGTTTCAACGGTCTCTTCGGTCAGGCAGACGATGCGGCGAGGCGGGAAGTGGCGCATGGGAAGAGCATATGCGCAAATGCGGTGGCCGATGTCAGCAGGGCCATTACCTCGGACGTCATTGTTTTGCCGCGCGAAGCAATTCACGCTGAGACAACAAGGAATTGGGAGGAGATCCGATGACGCCGCTCGAGAAACTTAAAGCGATGAAGATGCCGTTTGCCGAGCTCAAGGGCGTCGAGTTCGTCGAAGCCGGGAAGGACCGCGTGGTGGCGCGCATGACGGTCCTGCCCGACCTCTGCACGCTCCACCACACCATCCACGGCGGCGCGGTGATGGCGCTCGCCGATTCCGTCGGTGCGGCCGCGACCGTGATCAATCTGCCGGAGGATGCCAAGGGCACCACGACGCTGGAGAGCAAGACCAATTTTATCGGTGGGGCGAAGGAGGGAACCACCGTCATCGCCACGGCGACACCGGTCCATCGGGGGCGGCGGACCCAGGTCTGGACCACACGGCTGGAGACCGAGGACGGCAAGCTCGTCGCCGTGGTCACCCAGACGCAGCTCGTCCTCGTATGATTACGGGGGCTTGATTTTGTTAACGAATTAGTCGCTTCCGATGCCCGAAACTTGGGCAGGTTCCCGTCTTGAAAAACATGCTGCGTCGCACAATATTGGAGGCCTAGGGATTCGAACGCCTCCTCGAGGGACACCAAGAGGAGTTTTGACGTGGTACTTGAAGATACGACCCGCACGACGTCGGTTCCGGGCTATGTGCGGACCTTGAGCCAGCAGGAAGAATTGCCGCTTCTGCGCGATCACCTGCTGAGGCTTGATTCCGGAAGCCGGCACGACCGCTTCAACGGGTTTCTCGACGACAGCTTCATCGAGCGTTACGCGGCCCGCTGCGCCGAGGACGGCACCGTGATTGTCGCCTACATCGTCGACGGCGTGGTCCGCGGTGCAGCCGAGCTGCATCCGCCGGAGGACGATTCGCTGCCTGAGGTCGCCTTCAGCGTGGAGGCCTCCGCGCGCCGCCAGAACGTCGGCACCGTGTTGTTCAGCCGGCTGATCGCGGAAGCGCGCTGGAAAGGCTACAAGCGCCTGCGCATCACCACCGGCGCCGAGAATCACGCCATGCGGGCGCTCGCCAGGAAGTTCGGGGCGCATCTGCAATTCCGTCATGGCGAATCGACCGGCACCATCGATCTTGCCAAGTCGCCCGAGGACGAGCTCGCCGATCTCGCGGCCGCTCCGTTCACGGCCAGCCGCGCCTTGCTCAGCTTCAACAGCACCTGCTGGAAGCTGATCTCCGCGATGTACGGCGATCGCGCCGCCTGAACCAAAATGCGGACTAGAATCAAAAAGCGGACCGGCAAGACCGGTCCGCTTTCCGTATTGGGGATAGGGAATTAAGTGCTCAGGTGCCGGTGCGCTTGTCGTTGCCGAAGCGGCGGACCACACGGCGTTCGACCACCACGGAGCGCTGCGCACCCTGTTCGCCTGCGATCACGCGCGTGGCGGTGATGCGGCTGTTGGTGCGGGCCTGCTTCTTCACCTCGGCCTGCACGACTTCGAGCGGCATGCCCA
This sequence comes from Bradyrhizobium sp. CCGB20, assembly GCF_024199855.1. Taxonomy (NCBI): domain Bacteria; kingdom Pseudomonadati; phylum Pseudomonadota; class Alphaproteobacteria; order Hyphomicrobiales; family Nitrobacteraceae; genus Bradyrhizobium; species Bradyrhizobium sp. CCGB20. The sequence continues at coordinate 4,407,187 of NZ_JANADN010000001.1, forward strand.
TCAGCGCTGCCGCGATCTCGGCCTGCTGCTCGTGGTCATCGGTGATGCCGACGGCGGCGAAGATCGCCTCGTCCAGGGTCGGGGGATCGTGGCGCACGCGCCGCGTGCCATATTTGGTATTCCAGTCTGCGCTCATAACGGCCTCGTTTTGATGCCGGGATACCTAGTGCCGTCAATGTTGCATTGCAATATGAATTTGGTGTGGCATCTCAGCTATGCACTCACAGCTTCTCGAGCCTGCTGGCGTCGTAAAGCTCAAGTGTGGCCGGCCCTGTGGCCAATGAGCGCAAGGTGCGCACGAACTCGCCGGATGCAGGTACCGCAAAGTGGGCGGCGAGCGCGGCGTGGTCGGCCCATTGCTCGAAGAACACCAGCCTGAGCGGGTTCTCACAGTCGACATGCACGGCATGGGCGATGCAGCCGGGCTCCTGTCGCGACCGATGAACATGTTCGAGGCTCAGGCGACGCACCTCGTCGAACGTTTCCGGCCGGGCCGTTACGCTGCCGGTCACAACGATCATTTGAAGTCTCCCGATAGATTGCCGCTAAGGCAGGGATGCCTCGCGGGCGGTGTCGTTCACCGGCGCCTGCGGCCAGCGTTTCAGCGCCGCGTGCCCGGCCTCGGTCAGGCCGTAAATTCCCCGCTCGGTGCGTTCGAACCAGCCATACACATTGTTAAGCATGATCTTGCCGGCATCGGGACAGCGTTGGCGCAATTCGCTCACGCGCCGCGGGCCTCCCGCGAGCGCCGAGGCGCAGGCCAGCGCCTGCTGGCGATAGGCCGTCATGATCGGTGCGCGGGTGCTGCCACCGAGCACGGGATCGCCCTGGCGGCGCTGATGTTCGGCGACCAGGCGCGATCGGACTTTCAGCTCGCGGCGTGGCGCTGCCGTCGGCGGCTTCACCAGCACCTCGACCTGGCCGCGGTCAGTCACCCCAAGCATGCCGAAGCCGAGGCGGCGGCAGAGATTGCGATAACGCGCATCGCTCTCGCGCCCCTTGCCGCGCACGGACATTTTTGCGGCGATCCAGACCTCGTCGCCGGCGGGGGCGCGGTCGACCGCCTGCAGGATCAGCTCGAGATTGAAGGCGAGCTTGAGCTCGCCGATCACGACGACAGGCGGATCGCCGGCGCTGAGGCCGACGAGATCGCAGCCGCCGATCTCGCCCTTGACCGTGAAGCCGAGCTCTTCGAGGAAGCGTTTGACGGGCAAATAGAGCGTGGTTTCCAAGGAAAGCTTCCGGGTCTTGCGTTCCGATCGGAGAATCAGTTGGGGGCAGTCTAGAGCGTTCGCTGCTCCGATTGAATCAGAGCCTCCGCTCGGACGATCCGACCGGAATGCGACTATACCCGTCCGCCCACCGGGATCAGCGCGCCGGTAACGCCGCTCGCGGCATCGCTGGCGAGAAACAGGATCACCTCGGCGAGCTCCTGCGGCGTCACCCATTTGGAGAAATCCGCTTTCGGCATGTCGGCGCGGTTGGCCTTGGTGTCGATGATCGAGGGCAGCACGGCGTTCACGGTCACCTTGCCTTTCCACTCGTTGGCGAGCGCCTCGGTCAGGCGATGCACGCCTGCCTTCGACGCCGCATAGGGGCCCATGCCGGAGCCGGCCTGAAGAGCGCCCATGGCGCCGATATTGACGATGCGGCCGGCTCCGGACGCGGCGAGATGCGGCAGCGCCGCACGCGAGGTGTTGAGGGCCGTCAGCACGTTGAGCGCATACATGCGCTGCCACGTCTTGATGTCGCCGTCGGCCACGGTCTCGAAGGCGAAGCCGCCGGCGATGTTGATCAGCGCATCCAGCCTGCCGAAGTGCCTTGCCGCCGCCTCGACCGCCGTCTTCGCTTGTGCCGCGTCGGACAGATCGACGCCGCCGATCTCGATGCTTTCAGGCGTTGCCGACATCTGCGAGGGGGCGTGATCGATGCCGGCCACGCGTGCGCCGCGCGCCAACGCTGTCTCGGCGACAACCTTGCCAAGCGCACCGAGCGCGCCGGTCACGATCAGAACCTTGCCTTGCATCGTCGTTCTCCCGGCGCGGCCGCTTACGATTGCAGATAACGCGCCTTCAGCGCGGTTTGCTCTGCTGTGCCGAGCTTGAGGCCATCGCGCAAGTAGGTTTCGAGATCGCCGTACTCCTTGCCGACGGCTTCGAAAGCAGCGGCAAGATACGAGGCCTCGACGTTGCCGATGGCGTTGCGAACGTCCTCGGGCAGGTCGATTGCCGCCGTGGCATCGCGTTTGTAGTGCTGGTTGGTCAGCAGATAGTCCTCGGCAATGACGTCATCGGGCACACCCAGCGCATGCAGGATCAGCGCGCTGGCAAAACCGGTGCGGTCCTTGCCGGCGGTGCAGTGAATGACGAGCGGTGCGCGGTCTTCCAGAAGATGTCCGAACAGCGCGCGGAAGCTGTGGGTGTTGTGGCGCACATAGTTGCGATAGGACTCGCGCATGAGCTCGAGCGCGACCGGCGCAGTCAGCGCGCCCCTGGCGAGTTCGGCGCGCAGCGCGGCCACCACTGTCGGCTCGATCGGCAGCGAATGCACGGTGATCTCGTTCACCACGCAGACGCCGGCCGCGCGCTCCTCGACGCCGCGAAAATCGAACGCGCTTTTGACCCCCAGTGAACGCACGATCTCGATGTCGGCAGCGGTGAGCTGGCCGAGATGGTTGGAGCGGAAGATGTGGCGCCAGCGCGTGGTGCGGCCGTCAGTCGTGGCGTAGCCGCCGAGGTCGCGAAAATTGCTGGCGCCTTGCAAGGCGAGGTGACGGGCAGGGGAGTCTTTTAGGGAAGAGTCTTGCATGAGCTCAGCTTGGGTTATGGTTCCGTCGGACGCACGGCTGGCGTCCTTGAGGTCTATTACAGGGGGCGATCATGGGCCGGCACAAGGCCATTCTTTGGGGGATCACCATGCTGGCGGCTGGAATGACCAGTGCGCGGCAGGCTGATGCGCAGACCTTCCGGACGTACCGCTGTGCTGATGGTACGCAGTTCATCGTGGGGTTTTATGACGGCGACAAGCGCGCCTTCCTCCAGATCGACGGCGAGCTCGTCACGCTCGCCAAGCGACTGACCGTCTCGGGCGCGCGCTATTCGGGGGCGGGGATCACACTGAGGATTCCCAAGACCGGGGCCACCACGGTCAAGCATCTGAAGCGGCCGGTCACGGCCTGCGCGGTGGTCGAAAAGCCCGGGCTCTAGCCGGGAGGCCAGCAAGAATCAAAAAGGGCCGAAACTTCGTTGTTCCGACCCTTTTTCAAACTGCGCCGCTCGCTCGAGAGAGCGCGGCGGTATCAAACCAGCCACAGGCATCAGCGATCCCATTTCGGCTTGGCTTCGTCGACCGCTTCCTGGTGGTACCAGCTATCGCTGCAGATCGAGACGTTCGCGGGAAGCGAAGCTTGATCGGCGGGAAGGCGGGTCTCGCCATAGCGGCGTCCGGCGAGAGCCGCGCGGCCCCCGGCGGGGAATTGGTAGATCGTCGCAGATCCGTGACTCAGACCATTGTTCATCATTGCGATTTGCTCCTGGGTCGAAGCGCCTTGGCCTCCATGGTGCGCCCGACTCGTTCGATTGTGGTTACTGGAATCCCCATATCGGCCGCGCATCCAGAATTGGAAAGTGCTGAAAAGGAAATCAGTTGCCGCCCAATTTGTAGGCAGCCAACCCTCTGCATCGCCTAAGGCACCCTTCTGATGACTAACGCCTGGGCCATTCCAAAGGTTGCGAGGCAGGGGCATCCGGCTTTGCGAAAATTGCTGGACGTTGATGCGCGGTTCACCGGCAACCTCCGGCGTCGGGTCACTTGCTCCAGAAACAGGCGATTTCAGCGGGAATTTTGCAGTGCAGCTTCACGCGAAGGTGCGCTTCTATGACGCACGCCGGTGTGGACGGCGTGTCTGCGGCTGGCCCGTGCCGGCCGCAGTGGACAACCTCCCGCACTGCGGCCTTTTGGCACGCAAAATGCTTGTAGGGGGGCGGCCGATGATGGCCGGGTACAAACGTGCGGGGCTCTCAACCCCACCTTTCGCATCATCTACAGAGAGGCTCAATGACCAAGTATAAGCTCGAGTACATCTGGCTCGACGGATATACGCCGACTCCGAACTTGCGCGGCAAAACTCAGATCAAGGAATTCGCGTCGTTCCCGACGCTCGAGCAGCTTCCGCTCTGGGGCTTCGATGGCTCCTCCACCCAGCAGGCCGAAGGCCACAGCTCCGATTGCGTGCTGAAGCCGGTCGCGGTGTTCCCGGATGCCGCCCGCACCAACGGCGTGCTGGTGATGTGCGAAGTCATGATGCCCGATGGCAAGACCCCGCATCCGTCCAACAAGCGCGCCACCATCCTCGACGATTCCGGCGCCTGGTTCGGCTTCGAGCAGGAATACTTCTTCTACAAGGACGGCCGTCCGCTCGGCTTCCCGACCTCGGGTTATCCGGCGCCGCAGGGTCCGTACTACACCGGCGTCGGCTTCTCGAACGTCGGCGACGTCGCCCGCAAGATCGTCGAAGAGCATCTCGACCTCTGCCTCGCGGCCGGCATCAACCACGAGGGCATCAACGCGGAAGTCGCGAAGGGCCAGTGGGAATTCCAGATCTTCGGCAAGGGCTCCAAGAAGGCCGCTGACGAAATGTGGATGGCCCGCTATCTGATGCTGCGCCTGACCGAGAAGTACGGCATCGACATCGAATTCCACTGCAAGCCGCTCGGCGACACCGACTGGAACGGCTCCGGCATGCACGCCAACTTCTCGACCGAGTACATGCGTACGGTCGGCGGCAAGGAGTACTTCGAGGCGCTGATGGCAGCCTTCGACAAGAACCTGATGGATCACATCGCCGTCTACGGCCCGGACAACGACAAGCGTCTGACCGGCAAGCACGAGACCGCGCCGTGGAACAAGTTCAGCTACGGCGTTGCCGATCGCGGCGCTTCGATCCGCGTTCCGCACTCCTTCGTCAACAACGGCTACAAGGGCTATCTGGAAGACCGCCGTCCGAACTCGCAGGGCGACCCATACCAGATCGCTTCGCAGATCCTGAAGACGATCGCGTCCGTGCCGGCCGACAAGAAGGCCGCCGCCTAAGCTCCTCCCGGCTCGGGCTGGGGGGCTGGCCTGGGTTGGACTTCAATCCGCCGGAGCGACAAGGCTCCGGCGGATTTTTGCATTCTGGTGACAGCCGTTGTTGTGGGTCTGCCGGCCATGCCGGCTTGACGTCTGTGCATCGCCAGCGAAACCGGGATAGAATGTCCCTGGATGCGCGCGGGGCCGGGGACACGGCTGGTGTTTGAAGGCTTCTACAAGGTGAGATTTCAGCTCGGCGACGCCGTCGGCCGGAGCGTGATGCATGCCGCCAACGGCAAGATGCTCGGCGGCAATTCGGCGTTCGCCCATATCGGCAGCTATGAGAAGACCGACAGCGGCGTCGACGTCGTCATCAAGACCGTCCGCCACAATCCCGACCCGAACTATCGCGCCATGGCCGGCACCGACGATGCCACCTTGCTGGCGAAGGGCTGGCCCGACGGCGATCTCTATCGCTTCAAGGGCGAGCTCAAGGAGCTGCCCGGCGTGCCCTTCCAGTCGTTGATGACGCCGATCACCGAAGACGAGGTGCCGATCGCGGGCGGCGTCGGCGAGGCCGGCATCGCCGACGGGCTCTATTCGGTGCATCTGCGCATGCTCGACGGCGTCGATGGCGGCCTGACCGGCGTGATGCTGCTCAACCGGGGCCGCATCCTCGGCGGCGATGCCTCGTTCTACTATCTCGGCAGCTACACCGCCGCCAACGGGCGCTGGAAGGGCCAGATCCTCAACCAGGAGCACACGCCGGCCAAGGATGATCCGATCTTCGGCGGCCACGAGGTCGGCATCGGTTTCTCCGGCACCTATGACGCGGAGCAGGCGGTGCTGGAGGCAACGGCGCTCGCCGGCAAGCGCAGCCTGCGCCTGACCGCCGCGCTCAAGCTGATGCACCGCGCCTGATCCCGACTGGAATTGCTCATGGAAAAAATTCGCATGCTCTCGACGCTCGGCCTGATGGGCGCAATGCGAGGCTTGTCCTCCGCCTTCGAGACCGCATCGGGCATCCATGTCGATGCCGACTTCGCGCCGACCCTGGCACTCCTGAAGCGCTTGCGCGACGGCGAGGCCGCCGATCTCGTGATCCTCACCCGTGAGGGGCTCGACGAGATGATCGGCGAGGGCCGCGTGCTCGCAGGTAGCGCGGCCGATCTGGCGCGCTCCTTCGTCGGCATCGCCGTGCAGGCAGGGCAGGCGCATCCCGACATCTCCAGCGAAGCCGCCTTGCGCAAGTCGCTGCTCTCGGCGCGGTCGGTCGCCTATTCGCGGCTGGGCGCGAGCGGTGTTTATTACGCCCAGCTGATCCAGCGATGGGGCATCGCGGCCGACATCAATGCGAAGGCCACTATCGTCGAGCAGGGCTTTACCGCCGAGCGGCTCGTGACCGGCGAGGCTGATCTCGCCGTGCAGCAGATCAGCGAACTGAAGCAGGTCGACGGCATCGAGGTGGTCGGCCCGATCCCGCACGATTTGCAGACGCCGGCGGTGTTTTCCGCCGGCCGCATGGCCAACGCGAAACAGGCCGAAGCGGCCGATCGGCTGCTGCGCTATCTGGCATCGCCGGAGGTCGTCCCGGTGCTGCGCCAATCGGGACTCGAGCCTTGAATTTGCCGGGGCAGAGACGCAACGTGTTGCCCATGCGGACTTGTCTCCTTGCCATCCTCCTCACGCTCGCAGCGCCATTGTCGGCGCAGGCCCAATCGGCCGATCTCGTCCTGTGCGACCGGGTGGCGGCCGATCCCAGCGATCCCGACAAGCCGGCCGATGTGAAGGGCGTGACGGAGCTTGCTTCCTCCGACGTCGCGACCGCGATCAAGTTCTGCAAGCAGGCCGCACCGTCATCGCGGCGCGCCATGTTCGCGCTCGGCCGCGCCTATGCGGCCAACAGGCAGACGGCAGAGGCGATCGCCGCCTGGCGCAAGGCCGCCGACAAGGGATCGACGGCGGCGATGGTCGAACTCGGCGTGGCCTACGGCACCGGCTCCGGCGTCGCTAGGGACGAGGCACAGGCACGCAAATTGTTCGAGAGGGCGGCGCAATCAGGCAATCCTCGCGGTGTCAGCAATCTTGCCGCGCTCGGCGGCGCTGGCGGTGGTGCGCCAGCCGATCCCGCGCAGGCGCGAACGCTGCTCGGCAAGGCCGCCGAGACCAACGCGGAAGCGCAGTATCAGCTCGGCCTGATGCTCGCCAACGGCAACGGCGGCGAGAAGGACGACGTCGCGGCGCGCGCGCTGTTCGAGAAGGCGGCGGCGCAAAACCATCCCGGCGCGCTGGAGCGGATGGGTGCCTTCGCGCAGGACGGCCGCGGCGGTCCGAAGGACAAGGACGCCGCGAAGGCCTATTACGAACGTGCGGCCGCGCTCGGCGACGAGGATGCCAAGAGGGCGCTGGAGCGGATACGCTGTCCCTATGCGATCAAGGACAAGCAGGGCAAGCTCGTCACCACGCTGTGCTTCTAGATTCCTGTTTGACGCGTTTTCTTGACGCGAACCGGCATCCACTTCGTTCGAAAACGCTTTGGCTTACTTCATGTAGTAGGCGAGATTGTTGCGGGCGTCGCGATAGGTGGTCTCGAGAAAATCGGGATATTGCGCGGCGGCCTGCGCCACGGCGCGCACGACGCAGTCCCAGAAATCGCCGTTCCAGTTGAAATGCGTGAAGGTCGCGTCCTCGAATTTGACGGCGGTGATGATGGCCTGCCGGATCGCGTCGTCATCGGCGCGTGGATGGGCGCGCTTGAGATAACCGAACATCGGCCCTTCATGGGCATGGTCGCGGCCGTAGCGGTATTTCTCGTCCATCTGCTGCGGGGTGAGGGTGCGATAGATGCGCACCTCCTCGTCGGTCGGACGCCCCTCGATGGAGTCCAGCCGGTAGCGGCGGCACCATATCTCGAAGGCTGCGTCGAGCAGCGGCTGCTTCGCCGCGCTGGCGACGATCGCTGCGATCTGCTCCTCGGCTGACGGTTCTGTCCTTTTCATGCCCCCTTCGTCGCGCGCTTGCGCTGGCAGGTTCGAAAGGAACCAGCCCGGACACGGTCCGTTGAATCCTCGACAAGCAGGAGGCGCAATCATGATCCGCAAGCTCGCATCCGGCGAATACCGGCTCTATTCACGCAAGGTGAACCCCAGGACCGGCAAGCGCCGCAACCTCGGCACGTTCAGGAGCCGCGCGGCGGCCGAGAAGCACGAGCGCGAGGTGCAGTATTTCAAGCGGCATTGACGCAACAGGGATCGTCCGCAGCCGCGCAAGGCAAAAAAGTCGAAAACAACCCCATGCACAGTAGCCAAGTCGTTGAAATCACTTTGATCGTTGAAGGCGCTGCGGGCTCGCAATCGCATAATGCGGATTTGGCGAAATCATCTTGCTCCGTCGGGCAAAACAGGGGCATAATGGAATGATGCAGCGAGTGGCCCCCGCGAGCGGCCCTGCGCGGAAAAGCCGGATGGCCTCGGTGCGGCGACAGTGCTAGGTAGCCCGCGATTCTTTTTCCGATTTTGCGGGTTTACGATTTTGCTGGACGGACTCTACAAGGTTGAATACGGCATTGGCGGCGCCTTCGGCCGCAGCATCATGTGCCTGCACAATGGCAAGATGCTGGGCGGCAATTCCGCCTTCGCGCATCTCGGGACCTACGACGTCAGGGACGGCGCGATCGAAGCCAGTGTCATCACCGAGCGCCACAACGACGATCCCAACTACAAGCCGCTGATGGGAACCGATGTCGCCGCGATCAAGGTGCGTGGCAGGACGGAGGGGTCGACGATCCTGCTCGAGGGCAAGGCCGATCCGATGCCCGACAGCGTGTTCTGGGCCAATCTCGCGCCGCTCGACGACGAGGCGCTGCCGCCGCGCGGTACGGTCGGACCCGACAGCATCGTGAACGGGCTCTACTCCATCCACATCCGCGCCCTCGACGGTGTCGAGGCCGAGCTCTCCGGCGTGATGCTGCTGATGGATGGCCGCATCCTCGGCGGCGATGCGTCGTTCTACTATCTCGGCTCCTATTCGTCGGCGGGCGGCCGCTGGAAGGGAGAAATCCTTCATCAGGAGCACACGCCGTCCAGGAGCGAAAACCCCGTCTTCGGCGGCTGCGAGGTCGGGATCGGCTTCTCCGGGACCTGCACGACCGGGAGCGCCGAGCTCGAAGGCGTCGCGTTCGACGGCAAGCGCAGTTTGCGGCTGGCGGCGTCACTGAAACTGATGCGAAGGGCCTGAGAGCCTTTTGACCCCAAGCGGATATCATGCCGTCCAGTCGTGCTGATGCACAATCATCCGGGAGGAGACCCAACACGATCGCGCGCTGATATCGAGATGACGCGAGTGATTGTTGAGATCGCGAAGCAGGAACGTAATTCCTTGCCGACCGTTCCCGGTACCGACAATAGTCACAATCGCCGGCGGCGTCCGGTAACGCGTCACTGTCGAGGCACTTTTTTATTTTCTTGAGCGTTCCTTCCTCGCCGGACTTACTGGCGGTCACGGCGGCGAAGTTGTTGATCGACGTGAGCGTGCCGAAGGCGAGGTAGATGTGAGCCCAACGGCAACGCCCGGATGACATCCAGAGTCCTAAGCGGCCGATCTGCCATCAATGTGGAGCTGAGTTTCTGTATGCTGCGATGGCGCGCTTGAGATCGTCATATTCCTGGCAAGGAAGGAGGAGGCAGAGATTTTCCAATGTGGCGAGGTGTTGCTCAGCTTTGGTGGGCTCGCCGAGCACCAGATAAGCCTCGCCAAGATGCTCGTGCGCGCTGCGGTGGCGCGGATTTAGCATCAGCGCCTGCTGATAGTGTCCAATAGCCGGCCCGAGTTGGCGCAAACGTCGATAGGAATAACCAACGTAGTTCTGGATATCGGCATTGAGCGGATCACGCAGGGCGGCGCGCGTGAACGATACAATGGCACCATTCCAGTTCGAAGCGGCAAGCGCCCTCTTGCCCGCCTTGAAATCGGGATCGAGCTCCACCCACTCAGCATCAGCCGCCACTGATGCCATGGTGGTGCAGATCGGCCAGGCTTCGGTCGCGAGTGCGGTCGTCCCTTTGCCGTTGGACCCGCTGAACGGCAGTCTGATCCCCCAATCCGTCCGGTCATTCGTGGAGACGGCGAAGTAAGCGACAAGCCCACCGAGCACCGTCGCTGCAGCGATTGCCGGTATCAGCGTTGTCGTTCTTACATTGACGGCGCTCTTGAGCATGGGGCGAACAGCCGAAGCATCATTGTCGTGAAGTACCCACGGTGTCATTCCGCAATTGAGCTTTGGCTTCGCGGATTTCCTGCCGCTCCGTATCGGCGTTCCTCGCGAGCTCCATCAGCTTGCTATAATACTCGGTTGACCTCTGGCGGTCGCCCGCGCGGTCGGCAGCGCGTGCGGCGCCCAAGAAGGCGCGGAAGCGATTGGGAGTTTGCTTGAGTGTGGTCTCATACTCGTTCAGTGCGGCTGTGGGCTGTCCCACCTCCAGGAGCAATTCCGCCAGCTGTTCGCGCAATGGAAAGAGGCGGTTCTCCATAGCCACGTGTTTGAGACTGCCGTCTTCGCTGTCGGCAGCTGCCCGCATCAATTTGAGGGCCCGATCGTGGTCACCTTCCTTCAGTGCGACCCATGAGGAAACGGCAAGCATTTGCTCTTCGGTGCGTTCGGCCCAGTAGGATTGATCAGCACCCTGCAGCGTCGTGCGCAACACTTTCATCTCCTCGATCTCTTTATTGGCGCCGGCGATATCGCCGACACGTGCCATGCCGAGACCACGCGTGAAGCGGATCAACGAATCCGCCATGGGATATTTGGTCGGTGTCATCGGCAGAGCGGCGGCACCCGCCCAGTCGGCACGCTCCAAGACATAGCGCGCCGGCATGGCGGCCTTGGCAGTGAAATTGACGAAGTTGATCGGTCGGTCGCCGCGATCGGCTGTGGCCAGCGACTTCTTGATCATCGCGTCGGCTTTGGCGTCTTGAGCGAGCTGCAGATGCGCATACACCGTGAAGTCCGATGCGTGATAGTAGTCGGGCTGGATTTCAAGGGCCAAGGCGTTTGAGGCGATGGATTCCTCCCAGAGCCCGACCATGGAATAGATGTGAGACGGCATGTGCCGCGCGTGCGGTACCGCTGGAGCGATGCCGGCGTAGCGACGGGCTGACGCAATACCCTTTTCGGCAAGTGGAGCAAAATCGTAGGCGTGAATGAGGTAATGCGTCACACCCGGATGTTGCGGGTTCTGTTCAAACAGGCTCTCCAGGAGTGCCGCGGATTTCAGCTGGTTGGCGTATGTCAGGTCGTTCTTCTGCGCGGAAGCTTGTAGGGTGAGCGCGTAGTACGCCTTGGCCTCGTAGTCGTCGGGATAGGTTTGCACCATCCGCTCCATCGCAGCATTGTAGGCCGCCAGACGGGCATCAACGGGCGCCCGGTTGTAGTCGCGGAAATAGGCGCTCAGCGCCTCGATCCAGTCCCGCTCACGTGGAGTCTTCGGCCCGACCGCCCGCGCTTTTTCCAGAGCGTCCCAGGCGGCCTGAGCATCCGCATTTGTCGGCGTGGTTGCAAGTGTATTGCCAAGGAGGTCCATCGCCACGCCCCAATATGCCATGGCACAGGCGGGGTCTTGTTGCAGTATCGCTTCGAATTTCCTGCGGGCGATCAGGAACCAATATGAATGCAGCATGGCCACGCCGCGGTCGAACTCGGCTTGTACAGCGGGATCGCAGGAGGTGGGGAATGTCACCTTGCCGAGCTGCTGGTCTTGCTGACCAATTGCACCGCTTGTGAGGGCTGCACTTAGCAAACCTGTCGCAAACAATACTCTTATCGAGTGAGTGCTCATCTGAGTCTCCTCTCCAGGATGCACGCGGCGCCGGAGGCGTGCTGCTGAATTGGTGAACTCCGTCGGAGCTTACTCCATGCGCCACCTCCTTAATAGGACAGCGAAATTTCCGTTATTGGTCCGTGGCGACCTCAGCTTAGAGCCCCGCGACGTCTGCTTGCTAAAGCTGAGCCGAACACGGGCATGAAAGCTGCCCAGGGCAGCATTTGACCGGCGCGATCGAAACCAGTGTCATCACCGAGCGCCACAACGACGATCCCAACTACAAGCCGTTGATGGGCACCGACGTCGCCGCGATCAAGGTGCGTGGCAGGACGGAGGGGTCGACGATCCTGCTCGAGGGCAAGGCGGATCCGATGCCCGACAGCGTGTTCTGGCCCAACCTCGCGCCGCTCGACGACGAGGCGCTGCCGCCGCGCGGTACGGTCGGGCCCGACAGCATCGTGAACGGGCTCTACTCCATCCACATCCGCGCCCTCGACGGTGTCGAGGCCGAGCTCTCCGGCGTGATGCTGCTGATGGATGGCCGCATCCTCGGCGGCGATGCCTCGTTCTACTATCTCGGCTCCTATTCGTCGGCGGACGGCCGCTGGAAGGGAGAAATCCTTCACCAGGAGCACACGCCGTCCAGGAGCGAAAACCCCGTCTTCGGCGGCTGCGAGGTCGGGATCGGCTTCACCGGGACCTGCACGACCGAAAGCGCCGAACTCGAAGGCGTCGCGTTCGACGGCAAACGCAGTTTGCGGCTGGCGGCCTCGCTCAAGCTGATGCGAAGGGCTTGAGAGGCGTCCTCATAGACACCGCGTCTGCTTCCGCCAAAAAGCGACGCATCGTAAGACGCATCGTAAGACGCATCGTAAGATGATAGAACGAGGTCTCCTCCGGGGCCATCGTCAAGTTTGCGGGCGCCGCCTCGCGCCAGGGACGCCGCCCGGCTACAGTCAAACCGTCACCCGGCTGCCGTCGAAACGCGTGAAGGAGAAGCCATCGAATGGCTCGCGAAGGGTAACGCGCTCGTCCCGCAGCATGCCGATACCCACTTCTTCGCCGATCGCCATTGAGGCCGAAGCGTCGGAACGCCAGTGGATGCCCGCCCAATTCCGTCCGAAACCAAAATTCACCGCAAGCTTGTTCAACTCTCCACCCACCGTGAGCGGCGGGCCGTTATAGGGCACGAGCTTTGTCGGGTCAGCCGGGTCAGGCTGCACCGGGTTGGGGATGACGCGGCTCTCGTCGAAAAACGCCTTCAATATGGTAGCCGTGACGGCACCAACGCTCGTGGCGCCGCCGGGATAGGTGGAGTGGAAGGGCGCGGCCTCCGGATAGGTTTGTGACAATAGGTAGGTGCCGTATTTGGCTTTACTGCGATCGAGGGCTTCCGATTTCAGGAAGTTCTCATGCAACGGGTAGTCGCTCACGCCATTGGCGAGGCGATGATGCGCTAGGCCGCCGTAGGCTTCGGGTCGAACAGTCCGGTGCACGAAATACTTCTGCCAGTACGACGCGCGGACGGAGTTACTGATCCCCGTGGCGAGCAGTGCCTGCACATATTGCAACCCGAAGGTGGCACCCGCAGGGGTTTGGGTTTTCGATTTCCGATACGGGTCCGATGGGTAGGACACGGGTTCTGCCGGTGGATACATCCCGGAGTAACGCTGGTCCTTCCCACCGCCGGGGGTCGCAAGGATCAGTGCTGCCGCCCACCCAAGTGCGGGACCGGTGTGGATATACTCCGCCAGATCTCTTCCTGTCGTGATGTATCGCGGTGTCGGGTTGAACTCCAACCGGCGTTTCGGTGCGGCGCCGCTCTGGGTCGCCAGCCACTCCTCGTATTCGGTCAGGAATTCGTTGGCGGGCGACGCGGTGCGAATTTGAGCGCTGATCCACTGCGTGGCATAGGGCACGTCCCGGAGCAGGAATTGCGAGATCAGCGGTCCGTCCAAAACGCCTGGAGGCGTGACGGAGCGGCCCTTCGGATCAACCGGGTCGAAATAAAGCGCATTGGCACGGAACAGCGTAGCGGGTGTGACCCGCCCACCAGACTTTGGCCCCCGGAAATCGGCAAGCTTGTTGATCTCCTCGGTTGCCGCAAGCACGTCGCGATTGGAGGTGTCGTCGCGCAACTCGGTCAGCGGAACGTCACGAAGCAGGGATTGCCAATAGACCTCGACGGCCTCGCCGCCGCGCTCCGCGCTTGCGAGGGCTGGTGCCGGCGGTATCGCAATCTGGGTGGGGCTTATGCCGCTGAGACTGACGGCTTGCGTGCCGACGGGATTGACCAGTTTGCGCGTGCCACCGAGCGGGATCTTTTCGAAATCAGCGGGATCGCCCGATTGGCAAGCGGCATAGAGCGCCTGCCATGCCACTTGTTCCACTTCGCCGCGTTGGTCGTGCGGCAGCCCGCGGGAATCGGAACCGATCTTATTGCTGTAGCGCACCTCATCGCCATTCGTCGGGTGGGGCGCGACGGGAATTTTCTCGTTGTTGCTTGCACAGCCCCCTCGGACTTCGAAGGCTCGGCGCTTGAAAGCCGCGTCGAGCGGTCGGGCATCCGCGCTTACAGGCTGCGCCACCGCCGGAGCGATTCCGGGCATGCTCAACGGAGGCGCAAGCACCGCGGCGCCAACCGCAACGCCGGTCCGGCCGAGCAGCGAGCGGCGAGTCATCGCGGTCGGCAGGCCGGACGATGCCAAGCAGGATTCGGTAGAAGCGATGGGATTGTCAGCCATGGAGGTCTCCTTCCTCGCGGGTAAATCTCGATGTGATTCCGCCGGAGCCGTCCGAACTCTAAAGCTGAGCAACTTATTTCAGCTGGTAGGCATGGAGAGAATTGACGCAGATCAATGGTGAGTGGGGCAGACCAATTTTATGCCGGCGAGGAGCGCCGCATCCGCTGCGCCTTCGAACAACGCAAAAGCAAACATCCTGTGAGGTCTGCCTCGGTGCGCGCCGCCTATTTCTCCATTGCGATTGTGACGCTCTGGATTTTTCCGTTAAATGAGAACGGCGACTTGTAGTCGGGGCTCACGGCCGAGATGTTATCGGCGCCGACATCGAACCCTTCACCGCTGTAGCCGACAGGAACCGTCCTCTCGACACGAACGGTTGCCGTCTGCCTCCCGTCAACGAGCAGTTTTGCGACTGCGGGCTTTCCATAGCCCTTCTCCTCGGGAGTGAACTCCACGCGCACCGTGCTCTTGCCCTCCGGCAAGGGTCCGGGAGATTCCGCGCGGTATCCGGCAATACTGAAGAAGTTGTAGTAAAAAATCGGCCTCCCGTTCCGAACGAAAAGCGACCATCCGGACGTCTTTCCGCCCATGGCCGCGATCACGCCCTCGGCAGAGCCGGAACTGCGTTCAACTTCCGCGGTGATCGAAAACCCTTGATGCGTATTGATCGCAGCGCTTTCCTGGATGTAGCCGACGCCGGGGCCGTAGGTGAAACTCGTGAGACCGGTGAGCGCGTTGGGCCGATTTGACAGATCGAAGCGACCGGCCATGCGATCATCCAGAGGAAAGACGTTGTACTTGCGTGCCTCCTCGTCGAACGCAGCCTGAAGCTCCTTCAGCTTCTCGGGGGATTGCGCTGCAACGCTATCGGCTTGGGTGAAGTCCTTGGTGAGATCGTAAAGCTCCCACACGTCGCTCTCGAAACCGGTGGCCTGGCCTGCGGTCATCCAGGGGATGCCGTGCCGCGTCGCGGCGAACCAACCGTCTTTGTAGATCGCCCGGTTTCCCATCATCTCGAAATACTGGGTCGTGCGGACCTCGGGCGCGCCCGGAGAATCGAAGGTAGACAGGAAGGTGACGCCTTCTATCGGTTTCTGCTGCACCCCATTGACGACCTTTGGCTGCGGGAGGCCGACTGCCTGCAAGATGGTAGGAACGACGTCGATGCAGTGAAGGAATTGAGAACGCAGCCCACCCTTGTCGCGGATGCGCTTCGGCCAACTGATCACCATCGGGTTGCGTGTTCCGCCGAAGTGCGACGCCACCTGCTTGGTCCACTGGAACGGAGTATCTGCGGCAATCGCCCAGCCAACCGGGATATTCGGCTCGGTCTCCGGGCCGCCAATGTCGTCATACTTGGCCAACAGGCCAGGCAAGCCGAGCTGGATGCCGTTCAGACCCGCAATGCCGTTGACCGTGCCCTCCAAACCGCCTTCGGCAGAGGCGCCATTGTCGCCGACGATGTAAATGATCAGCGTATTGTCGAGCTGGCCCTTCGCAGCAACGGCGCCGATCACGCGTCCGATCTGGGCGTCGGTATATTCGAGGTAGGCCGAGTAGTTCTCCATCATCCGCGCATAGACTTTCTTCGCGTCTTGCGAGAGACCTTCCCATGCGGGAACTTCCTTCGGAAGCGGGGGGAGTTTGGCGTCAGCCGGGACGACGCCAAGCCGTTTCTGCCGTGCGAATGTCTCCTCGCGATAATTGTCCCAGCCCGCGTCGAACTTGCCTTTGTATTTGTCGCGATACTCCTTTGGCGCCTGGTGAGGTTCATGCACCCCGGGGGTTGCTAGATAGATGAACCACGGCTTCTTGGGATCGGTCGCACCGACATTGTTGATCCAGGCGATCGTCTCGTCAGCCATGTCCTCGCTGAAGCTGTAACCTTGCTCGGGCGTGCGCGGCGGGTTGAGAGGAGTCGTATTGCGGTAGAGCACTGGATAGTATTGATCGGTCTCACCGGCCATGAAGCCGTAGAAAGTATCACAGCCCCAGGTGCTGCCGGTGGGCCACCGCTCGAACGGTCCGGCAGCGCTGACTTCCGTCGCGGGCGTGTTGTGCCACTTACCGAAGCAGCCGGTTGCATAGCCATTGAGGCGCAGGATTTCGGGAACGCCTACGGCGCTGTTGGGCACGATGCCGGTATAGCCCGGATAACCCGTGGCCATTTCCATGATCACGCCGGTCCCGACCGAGTGATGATTGCGGCCGGTCAGGAGGGCGGCGCGGGTAGGCGAGCAGAGTGCGGTCGTGTGGAAGCGGTTGTATCGTAACCCATCGCGAGCCAACTGCTCCAGCACCGGCGTAGCGGCGCCTCCGCCGAATGTCGACGCGTGTCCGAAGCCCGTATCGTCGGTGAGGACAAGGAGAACGTTGGGCGCTCCTTCCGGGGCCACGAGAGGCTTGGGAAAATCCGGCCTCGATTGCTGCCACGTCTGTCCAATCTGTCCTGCAAACGGTGTTGCCGAACGGGGCAAGACGGTTCTCGAATCATCGACAGTCGCGCCGGGCCTGGATTGCCCGTGCGCCGATGCCGACAGCGTCATCATCAGGGCGGTGGCCGCAAGAAGATTAAGACGGATCATCCGAACCTCCATGAGTCGTCCTTCGAGCCACTATGCCGGGGGGCTCCTTCGTGCTCACACCTTGGCCCTTTACCGGCAGCCGGCAGCAGCACGTCGATCAGTCGGCCCAGCCAAGATGTCCACTTTGGGCCAGAAGCAGACTCTATTCGACCAGCTCAATGTCGCCCGGCTTCCAAGTCTTGTCGAACCACGGTTCTAGCGGGCCATAGAGACGCAGGAGGATGTTCCAGCCCTTGCCCGGCCAAGTCTGGACCCAGTTTCCCTCTTGTCCAGCGGGCGCCTTGGGACCGAACCAAACCGTGTAGGAACCGTCCGCGTTAGCCTTCAGAGATTTGCTATTGCTATCGAGACCTGCAGTTTTCTGATCGGTCTCCAGCATCGACCGGGTCTGATTATCGTAGACGACAAAAGACCAGAAGTTATTGATGGGGATTGGATTCGGTAGCGTCACCTTATAGGTCTTGCTGCCATCGAAGTAGCGATCCTTTGAGTCGCGAAATGCGCCGGCGTAGGCCGAGCCGCTGCCGGGCTTGGCATCTGCCATCGCAGGTGTGATGCCGGTGGCGTAGTAGAAGAACAACGTCCGCGCATCTAGCATTCGTTCGGCACCGTCCAGGAATTGATAGCTGCCGCCGATGAAGCCATTCGTCCATTGACGGTCGGGATAAACTTTCGACCGTGGGTCACGTGATGCCCAATCGATCGCCCGCGCTGTCGCGTTGCCCACCGCAACCGCATCAGTAAGGATAGCCCGCATCCGGGCATCAGGCGCAAACGGCTTGCCCTTCTTGATTCCGATTGCAGCAAAGAGCCCGACCGTCTCCGGTTCGACAAAATCGGCGGGCTCGTTCTGTATCACGGCATCGAGTTCTTCATAGAAATGGAAGGTGTTTGCGCCGATCGTGTTGAACTGCAGCCCCGACGTATTGAGGAACGTTGAAGCGGGCGGGTTCGCCGCCGCGGACAGCGGATACAGGCGTGCATTCGCCTTAACGCTGCGAACTGCGGCTGGGATGTCACCATTCTCCACGAATGCGCGGAAAAAGATGAGGTTGAGATTGGTGCGAGACTTGGCGACGAAGTAGCCGTCGGACGAGACGCTGCCGCCGTAGCCCGGAGGAACGAATAGGTACTTACCGCCCTTGCCTTGGTCAGGTCCGGTAAGACCGATGTCCGTCACCCAGCGAAAATAGGCATCATCCACCGGCCCCAGCACCTTGGGTGGCACCTGCACGACCATCGGTCCATCTTTTAGATCAATGCAGGTGAAAACGTAGACAACAGTCGAGTTCGGGGTCAGAAATAAGGAACGTGCATCCATCAGGTCTTCAGTGATCCCGAAGTCATGATTTCTCTTTACGCCCGCCTTATCGATCCCCTCGCACACCGCGTAGACTGAGTCGGCCGGAATTCCCTGGAGGAACGCCTCGATGCCGCGCCCGAAGTCGAGTTGGTCATAGACCTTCTGCACGGTTTCCGGATCAGGCGCACCATCCTTGAACCTCAGGGTGCCGATCCTGGTCTGCACCGTATCCGGTGTCGTGATTTCCGGTGGAACATTGGCGGAGTACTTCGGGGGGGCGCTTTGCGCAAAAGCCGCTCCAGCGAAAAGCATCCCGCAAAATGTCATCACGGAGATGGTCGGCTTCTGGATCATGGGTTTCATGAGGACATTCCGTTTGTCGGCAACTTCGATGCAGAGAAAGGGGACATCCGGCAGAGAAAATAGAAGCGACGCGCTGCCCTTATTGATTTAGGTCAACGCAGGTCAGCTGCGGGGCACTTCCAGACATCGCAGAAGCAACCGCCAAGATCGGCTTTGGTCGACAGCGGACATGAAGCCTAGCGGCCTTTGCAATCCAAGACTCTCCGTCTCAATGCGCTCTCGGATCGCCGGAACAATCTGCGGAGCCCGTTTGGCACGATCAAGTTGGATGGGGGGAAGCGATTGCGCTTGGTACAGCCGTAATTGGCGATCTTGGTACTGTTTTATGCCAGGCGCGAACGCATCTATTCGCTGACAGCGACCGGGGCAATCCCGATCCATCGGGCTTGGTGGAGCCCCGTCGATGCAGACAGCGCGGATCGCGCGCCCGCGCTCCCCACCAAAGAGACAAATGACCGAGGAGACAATTCCCATGAAGGCGATCGTTGTAACGGACCAGGCCGCGGGAACGGCCGGGATGAAGTTGGTGGACCGGCCCGTGCCGCAGGCCGCGATAAACGACGTTGTGGTTCAGGTTCACGCGTCGGGATTTATCCCGACTGAGCTGACGTGGCCCTCGACCTGGACCGATCGCCTCGATCGTGATCGAACACCGTCGATCCCGGGGCACGATCTGGCCGGAGTGGTCACCGCTCTCGGATATGGCACGACGGGGCTCTCGGTGGGACAGCGCGTGTTCGGCCTCGCGGACTGGTATCGCGACGGCTCGCTGGCCGAATACGTGGCGATCGAGGCACGCAACCTCGCGCCGCTGCCGGGCGACGTCGACTTCACGGTGGGGGCGAGCCTGCCGATTTCGGGCCTGACCGCATGGCAAGGGCTGTTCCAGCACGGCCGCCTCCAGGCGGGGCAGCGCGTCCTGGCACACGGCGCGGCCGGCGCAGTCGGGTCGATGGTGACGCAACTCGCGCGAGAGGCCGGCGCCTATGTCATTGGCACGGGACGCGCCGCCGACCGGCAAACGGTGCTCGACTTCGGCGCGAAGGAGTTCGTCGACCTCGACAGAGATGCGCTGAAAGACGTCGGCAAGGTCGATCTGGTGTTCGATGTCATCGGCGGGGAGATCCAGAAGCGGTCCGCAGAACTTATTCGAGCCGGAGGAACACTGGTGACCATCGTCGGGCCGGCCGAGGCGAGGCCCTCGGACGGCCGGGCGGTCGACTTCGTCGTCGAGTCCGATCGTGCCCAACTGAGTGAGATCGCCCAGCGGGTGCGGGACGGACGACTGCGGACGAACATCGGCAACGTCTCGACCCTCGATGAGGCCGTCGCCGCCCTAAATCCGACCGGGCGACGCAAGGGGAATACGATCATTCGCGTTCGTCCGTGAGCGACGCAAGCATTGATGCACGCGGTCGGCCGGGCGTTGAGATGTCCGAAACGGGCCAAGAGCCGGCGCCTGGCGGGTGGCAGCGTCTGTCCGCCACGGCGATGGCGGACGTCACGCCTTGCGGCTCGGACGGCGTGCATCGGCCCGGATGCGGAGAGCAGGCTGGCGGGCCGAGCAGGTCAGGGGGCGAAGCGGGCTTCGGAACGTTGGGTCGAATTGACCCGACGCGGGGTAAATCCGGGTCCCGCCGGGCTTCCCCTCGCGGCCCGCATGGCCTATGACGCTGCAACGCAAAAATCCCCCAAAAAGACCCCATGATCCGCCTCGACAACGTCAGCAAGCAAGCCGGCCACCAGATCCTGTTCATCGAAGCCTCCGCGGCCCTCAACAAGGGCGAAAAGATCGGGCTCGTTGGCCCGAATGGCGCCGGAAAAACCACACTGTTCCGGATGATCGCCGGTGAGGAACTGCCCGACGAAGGCCAGGTCTCGACCGATCGCGGCATCACCATCGGCTATTTCAACCAGGACGTCGGCGAGATGAGCGGCCGCAGCGCCGCGGCCGAGGTGATGAATGGTGCGGGTCCCGTCAGCGAAGTCGCGGCCGAGCTGCGCGAGCTCGAGGCTGCGATGGCCGATCCTGACAAGGCCGACCAGATGGACGAGATCATCGCGCGCTACGGCGAGGTGCAGCACGCGTTCGAAGAGCTCGACGGCTATGCGCTCGACGGCCGCGCGCGCGAAGCGCTGTCCGGTCTCGGCTTCAGCCAGGAGATGATGGACGGCGACGTCGGAAAACTCTCCGGCGGCTGGAAGATGCGCGTGGCGCTGGCCCGCATCCTCCTGATGCGTCCCGATGTCATGCTGCTCGACGAGCCGAGCAACCATCTCGATCTCGAAAGCCTGATCTGGCTGGAGAAGTTTTTGCACGACTACGAAGGCACGCTGCTGATGACCTCGCACGACCGCGAGTTCATCAACCGCGTGATCTCCAAGGTGATCGAGATCGATAGTGGCTCGCTCACCACCTATACCGGCGACTACGAGTTCTACGAGCAGCAGCGCGCGCAGAACGTGAAGCAGCAGCAGGCGCAGTTCGAGCGCCAGCAGGCCATGCTCGCCAAGGAGATCAAGTTCATCGAGCGTTTCAAGGCACGCGCCTCGCATGCCGCCCAGGTGCAGAGCCGGGTCAAGAAGCTCGACAAGATTGAGCGCGTCGAGCCGCCGCGCCGCCGCCAGACCGTCGCGTTCGACTTCCCGCCGGCACCGCGTTCGGGCGAGGACGTCGTCGCCTTGAAGAACGTCCACAAGGGCTATGGCAGCAAGCGCATCTATGACGGCCTCGATTTCATGATCCGCCGTCGGGAGCGCTGGTGCGTGATGGGCGTCAACGGCGCCGGCAAGTCGACCCTGCTCAAGCTCATCGCCGGTGCAAGCGAGCCGGACGAGGGCACGGTGTCGGTCGGCGGCAGCGTCAAGATGGGCTATTTCGCGCAGCACGCGATGGATTTGCTCGACGGCGAGCGCACCGTGTTCCAGTCGCTGGAAGACCAGTTTCCGACCGCGGGGCAGGGCTCCTTGCGCGCGCTCGCCGGCTGCTTCGGCTTCTCCGGCGACGACGTCGAGAAGCGCTGCCGCGTGCTGTCGGGCGGCGAGAAGGCGCGCCTCGTGATGGCCAAGATGCTGTTCGATCCGCCGAACTTCCTGGTGCTGGACGAGCCGACCAACCATCTCGATCTCGCCACCAAGGAGATGCTGATCACGGCGCTGGCGGATTTCGAGGGCACCATGCTGTTCGTCTCGCATGACCGCCACTTCCTGGCGACGCTGTCGAACCGCGTGCTGGAGTTGACGCCGGAAGGCATCCACCAGTTCGGCGGCGGCTATACGGAGTACGTCGCGCGCACGGGACAGGAAGCGCCGGGGTTGCGGAGCTAATTGTTGTTCTTGCCCGCGATCGTGGCGATGGCCTCGATTTCGTTGGTCCAGATCCCGCCGGAATAGCCTCGCGGGAGCCGGGCCAGCAAATCCGGCGTATCGATGCCGGTCGAGAATTCGCCGCCACTGTAAGGGCCGAGCACGAACACCGCGCTGTTGGCGCCGTCCATACGATTCAGGAAGCGATCGGGCCAGCCCCATAGCCAAGGTGCGACGTTGACCGGCAGGAGCACCATCGCATTTCGGCAGGCCGACGGCACGAAGCCGGTCCAGCCGTAGCCGATATAGCCGATCAGGCAGCTCCGGATCGCCGCGCGCGAGATCGTGCGAACGTCCGGGGTGAGGCGGCGGATCATGTCGATGGGCTCGTCGCCGCCATAGACCATGATCGTGCGGCGCCGCTCGGCCGGCAGCGCGTTCAGCACGGCGGCAAGTTTCTCGCCTTCGCTTGGATCCCGGCTCTTCACGTTGATGAGGAGCTTCTTGTCAGGGAAGGCGGCGAACACCTCCGACAATGTCGGCATCATCCCGATCCCCTTACCGCGAAACGGGAAGGTCTTGCCGCCGTCGGTTGTGTAGCCGTAGCCGATGTCGAGCAATCTCAGCTTCGCCATGCTCTGCGCGCGCGTAACGCCCTGGCCGTCGGTGCGGCAATCGAGCGTCCAGTCGTGGAATACGGCGAACTCGCCGTCGGTGGTCGGGTGCACATCGAGCTCGACCACGTCGGCGCCGGCGTCGAAGCTCGCGCGCATCGAGCGCAGGGTGTTTTCGAGATGATCATGGACCGGCGGCAGCATCCGCGTCGCGGTGCAGGTGTCGTTCTTCACGTCGCGCTCGTCGAAGCGCTGGGCCATGCCGCGATGGGCGAGCAGCACCGGCTTGCCGTCGCGATGCGGTGCCAGAAGGCTGGTGTTGTTGAGATAGATGCCCGCTGCGACGACAAGGAGGGCTGCCGCCGCGTATTTCAATTTCCGGCCCACGGATGATTCCCATTTCCACGATCACCCTCAGTGGTGTTTGAGGTTGATTTGCGGCGGCCGCCGCGCATGGGCGTCGTCCGCGCTGTGCGCCTTGAACGCTCCCGTGCCGGCCGCTACGCTTTCCTCAAAAAGGGAGCGAACAACCATGAAGCAACTTCGGATCGGCGACATCACCATCGACGCGGTGATCGAGCGGGAAGGGCCGTGGCGGCGGCCGCAGGATTTTTTCCCCGCTTATGACGAGGGCGTGTTCGCGCGCCATCTGCCGACGATGGAGCCGGAGGTGTTCGATGCCGCGCGCGGCATGATGGTGATCACCTACCAGACTTTTGTGGTGCGCACGCCGCGCTACACGATCCTCGTGGATACCTGCACCGGCGAGGACAAGGGCCATCCGCCGCCGTTCGATTTTCCCGGCAAGGAGCGCTGGCGCAACGAGCTGTTCGCGCTCGGCATCGGCTTCGAGCAGGTCGACTATGTCTTCTGCACGCATCTGCACATCGATCACACCGGCTGGAACACGACCTTGCGCGACGGCCGCTGGGTGCCGACGTTCCCGAACGCGAAATACGTCTTCCACAAGGGCGAATACGCGGCCTGGGAAGCCGAGCACGCCAAGGGCAACAATCCGCCGGGGACCGTGTTTCGCGACAATTGCCTGCCGATCGTCGAGGCCGGGCAGGCGCTCTTGGTCGACGATGATTACGCGCTCGATGACACGGTCACGCTGACGCCGACGCCGGGGCACTCGCCCTGTCATTGCTGTGTGAACATCTTTTCGAAGGGCCAGCGTGCGGTGGTCGCGGGCGATCTCATGCATCACCAGATCCAGTGCCGCGAGCCGGACTGGTCGGCGAAGCCGGATTGGGATCCGAAGCAATCGGCGGTCTCGCGGCGAAAGTTCTTCGCCTCCGTTGCGGATACCGACACGCTGATCCTGCCGATCCATTTCCCGGCGCCGACGGTCGGGCTGATCAAGCCGCTGGATGGGGCGTTCGACTACCGGTTCAAGCGGGAGTGAAGCTCTGCGTTCACCTCGCCCCGCAAGGGCGGGGCGAGGGCGTAGAGGCGCATCGTGCCCGCGCCTTACGCGCTGACCTCGCATTTCTTCATGAAGCTGTTCTTGGCGGCACCG
Source organism: Bradyrhizobium sp. CCGB20 (assembly GCF_024199855.1). Classification (NCBI taxonomy): domain Bacteria; kingdom Pseudomonadati; phylum Pseudomonadota; class Alphaproteobacteria; order Hyphomicrobiales; family Nitrobacteraceae; genus Bradyrhizobium; species Bradyrhizobium sp. CCGB20. The sequence continues at coordinate 4,431,512 of NZ_JANADN010000001.1, forward strand.
GCGAGCGGCTTGCCGTCGGCGCTGACGGCCTTCGGCGTGCAGGCGTCCGCCTTGCACTTCTTCATGAACGAGGTCTTGGCGGCGCCGGCCAGCGGCTTGCCGTCCTTGCCGACCGCCTTGCTCTCGCAGGTATCGTCCGCGAAGGCCGAGCCGGCTGCAAAGGTGGCAACGATCGCAGCCAGGAAAATCCGCTTCATCATGGGTGTCTCCTAAAGCCAAAAAGATGGCGGGTGGGATTGGAGCCGGGAATCGTGGCGCAATCAAGCAGGATGAGCCCGTCATCCGGTCCCCTGTTGCGAATTTCGACCACCGGCGAGGAGGTCGCGGCGTGTTGCGCTGCGCGCTGACCCGGCCGGGCAACCCTGCTAGCTTCGGCCGCGTTGAACTGGAGGGAGCATCGTGATGGACGCCGTGATTCCGAAAGTGCCGGACGCCGCCGGTCAGCATTCTCACCTGGTCCGGCCTCAAGACATGGAATGGCAGAAGACGCGGTTTCCGGGCTGCGAGGCCAAGACGCTGCTGTTCGATCGCAGCAGCGGTCTGATGACCGCCTTGATGCGGTTTGCGCCGGGATCGGTGCTGCCCGATCATGAACATGTCGGCATCGAGCAGAGCTACGTCATCGAAGGCGCGCTCGTCGACAAGGAGGGACCAGCCAAGGGGATCGCCTGCAAGGGCGGCGAATTCATCTGGCGCGAGGCGGGCAGCCGCCATGCCGCCTGGTGTCCGGAGGGGGCCTTGATCCTGGCGATCTTCCAGGTGCCGAACAAGTTCTTCGAAGCCGACGGCCGCGTCGTCGATGCCGCCGGTCAGGACTGGGACGAAACCTGGGGGCACACCGGCGCGCAACGGGCGCGGGGCACCTAGGTCTCATACGCCCCGCGCGAGCAGCGCCTTGAAATCAGCACGTGCGCGCTGCGCTTCGGCCCGCGCCACCTCGGAGGCGTCGCCAAGGCCGAAATAGCCGTGGATCAGGCCGGGGCCTTCGTGGCGCTTCACGGCGACCCCGGCGGCCTCCAGCGCCTGTGCATAGGCCGCGCCTTCGTCGCGCAGGGGATCGAACCAGGCGGTGGTCACGACCGCGGGCGCAAGGCCTGCGAGCGAGTTGGCGCGCAGCGGCGAGACGCGCCAGTTGGCGGCGTCGCTGGGGTCGGCGAGATAGTGGCCGCAAAACCATTCCATCGTGGCACGCGTGAGGAAATAGCCCTCGGCATTCTCAGCGCGCGAGGGAAAGCGTGCGTTCTCGCGCGCATCCGCATAGCTGCCGACGATCTCGGTCACGGGATAGACCAGCAATTGCGCAGCGAGCTTGATGCCGGCATCGCGGCAGGCGATCGCGGTGGTCGCCGCGAGATTGCCGCCGGCGCTGTCGCCGGCAACGCCGAGGCGCTTTGGATCGCCGCCAAATTCCGCGACGCGGTTGAAGATGTCGCTTGTAGCAGCGAACGCGTCCTCGAAGGCGCCGGGAAAACGCGTTTCCGGCGGGCGTCGATAGTCGACGGAGACGACGACCGCGCCGGTTTCGATCGCGAGATTGCGCGCCTGCCGGTCGTGGGTCTCGAGATCGCCCGCGACCCAGCCGCCGCCGTGAAAGAAGACCACGGTTGGCGCCGGCGCGGAGCCGATCCGATAAACACGGGCGTCGAGCGGGCCGGCGCCGCCTTTCACCTTGATATCCTGCACCGTATCGACCGGGGGCGGCGCCACGGCTGCGCGCGCGGCAGCCAGTGCGCGCAAGGAATCACGGGCGCTCTGTGGCGTCATCGTGGTGGGATCGCGCAGCGGCAGCAGCGGAATGATCTGGGCGATGACGGGATCGAGCGGCGCGGGCATTTCTGAGTCCTCACAGGGTTCTTGGTCTTGCTTGGCCGGTAGCATAGATTTCGCGCGCCGCATCGGCAACCGGCGACGTGTTGCATTTGTAGCGTGTTGGAATTGTAATGCCGGCGAATGAACGGGCAGGGAGGCCAAAGAGGTGGAATTCGAAACGCTGGTCCAGTCGCGCCGCAGCGTGCGCGGTTTCAAGCAGCAGCCGGTGCCGCGTGCGGTGATCGAGGCGATCATCGAGAGCGCCAAGCGCGCGCCGTCGTCGATGAACACCCAGCCCTGGCATGTCCACGTGCTCACAGGCAACCCGCTCGAAGAAGTGCGCCGCCGCAACATGGAAGAGATGGTTGGCGGCGCCAAGGTCAAGCGCGACATCATCAGCCATGGCGAATACCAGGGCATCCATCGCACCCGGCAGGTCGACATTGCCAAGAAGCTGTTCGGCGCGATGGGGATCGCGCGCGACGACAAGCCGATGCGGCAGGACTGGGTGCTGCGTGGCTTCCGCCAGTTCGATGCGCCGGTCTCGCTGGTGCTGACCTATGACCGCGTGCTCGATCCCGGCGCAGTCTGCCATTTCGATCTCGGCGCGCTCTGCTACGGCATCGTGCTCGCGGCCTGGGACCGCGGTCTCGGTTCTGTCATCAACGGGCAGGGCATCATGCGCTCCGACATCGTGCGCGAGGTCGCAAGGATTCCGGAAGACGAGGTCATCATGACATGTGTCGCGATGGGTTATCCCGACGACGGCTTTGCCGCGAACGCCGTCCGCTCCGATCGCGAGGGCAACGACGATTTCGTGCGTTATGTCGGCTTTGCTGACTGACGCGGCGTGCCGACTCTCGCGGCAGGGAGGAGATTATTCTCGTCGAAATTTTTGGTGTGAGCCGTGAGTGGCCTCTTGCAATCTCGATCGTGCGGGAGGAACAATATGCAGATTGAAAGGTTTGTTGCTGGCGCGAGGGAATTGACATGCGGCGGCTGGCTAGCCTGGTTCGACGGTTCTTCGGTCCGCGACTGCGGCACCCGATCGATGATGATCCGACGCTTCCCTTCACAGCCGACGAGCTCGGCAGATTGATCCGTAGCGGCAAACGCGAGGACATGAAGCTGCTTGCGGATGGACTGGCGTGCCGGTCCATTCCCCGCCGCGCCAGATATCGCGCGACCCACTAGATCGCGTTCAGGGCAAGGTGTTCGCGCTCAGCGCGTGAGCGCGACCTGCTTGAATGAGGCCACCAGCGCCTTTTCCAGCTTGCCGTTCATTCCGCAGAGAATGTTGTAAGCTTCCGCGCGCGGCATCGTCGGCTTGTAGTGCCGGTGCTCGATCAGTGCGGCGAAGATGTCGGAGATCGTGAGAAGGCGCACGATGTCGCCGATGCTCTCGCCGCAAAGCCCATCCGGATAGCCGCTGCCGTCGAGATATTCGTGATGATGCCGCACGGCGTCGAGGATCTCCGGCGAAATCTTGTCGTGACTCTTCAGAAATTCGTGGCCTGCTGCCGGATGGGTCTCGATCATGGCCCGTTCCTCGGCATCGAGGCGGCCCGGCTTGTCGAGAATGGCGAGCGGGATATGGGCCTTGCCGATGTCGTGGAACATGGCGGCCGTGTAGAGGCGCTCGAGATCGGCGCGCCCGACGCCGAGGCTGAGGCCGAAGTCGATGGCGACGCCGGTGACCAGCAGGCAATGCTGATAGGTGCCCTCGTGATGACGCCGCACCGTCCTCAGCCACTCCGACAGGCCATGCTGGGTGATGCGATCGGCGATCTGACGGCCGGCCTCCTTGGTGCCGTCGACATCGAGCGGCTGGCCGAGGGTGACGGCCGTGAACATCGATGCGATGGCGGTGGCCGCGGTCTCGACGGCGTTGTCCGGCTGCGCCTCTCCGCCTGACGACGCGGACGCGTCGTCGGCCGGATCGCTCAGCGCTGCCAGCAATTTGATCCGGTCGATCGTTCCGGGGAGGACCAGCGTCGCGCCCAGCGCATAGGCCTGCGAAATGCCGACGTGAGAGGTGTGCTCGAGCAGGAAGATCCGCTTCTTGGCCTTGGCGAGCTTGCCGGCCCGCTTCTTGATGGCCGCGATGTTGTCGACGTCGCGCAGCTCCGCGCGGATGACGACGGCGGACGGCACCTGCGCCAGCCTGGCATCGGCATCGAGCCGTTCGCCCGCAACGGTAAACTTCGCCTCGAGGATCGCGCGAACGCCCGACAGCTTGTCGGACGTGTCGGCCAGCACTTCCACGAGCGGGCGGGCCGCTTCCTGCTCCCGGACGCCGCCGTTACGATTGACAGGGCTTTGCATGGTTCGCGCGTTCTGCACGGTCTGGCCTGGATTGACTCGCTTGCGTTCAATGCGTGGGGGTGAATGTCCGGAATTACTTGCTCTGGGCGGCGTTCTCCGCCCCCTGTACCTTCGGCTTCTTCTTGCTGTCCGCGTTGATGAAATGAACGCCGGCCATGGTGCCGTCGATCCAGACCAGTTCGCAGCGCCGGTAGGCGAGCCCGGTCGAGGACAGCAGCATGAAGAACTCCTTGGCCTGGAGCACGTCGAGGGTGCCTTCGACCTCGATCTTGGCCCCGCTTTGCGAGACGTCGAGCAGGACGCAACTGCGTCGCCACGTACCGTCCGAACCCATCAGATTGATCGGCTGCTTGTGGTCCATTTTCACGCGCAGCGCCTTGCGACCGTCGAACTTCATCGGCTAACCCCCATTTTCGCGCCACGAGTTCCCGCATCGCTGGTGTTGGCGCCTGCTGCGATTTCCCCCCAGCGCACCGTCCATTGGCTGGTCGACAGAAGCAGTGTTTCGAAGATGTGTTGCGCGCGTTCGCGCTCGGCAAAGGAGAGCCGCGTGCCGCCGCGGTTGCTCAGGATCGCGAGCGTGGTTGCCCAGCTCAGCCGCGACGCCCGGCAGGCCATCACCAGGCCCTCGCAGTCGTCATCGGCCATGACATGCTCGACGATCTCGATCGGTGCGCCTGACAGCACCGACAGCGCCGTGAACAGGTTGGCGGTCTCGCCGCGGATCGCGAAGCGGTTCACCGAGGAATCGTTGAGCTTGCCGACACGGCTGAGCGCGACGATCTCCGGCCGCGCGCCGGCATAGTCGGCCGCGCAGGGCCGCTTTGGTGCGGCCCGTGGCGCAGGCGGACTGGCGGATGCGTTCGGCTTGGCCGGCGTCGTCTGGCCGGGAGAGGCGGACAGCAGCTTCCGCACGACCAGGTCGGGGGTGTCGGGCCGGAGCGCCAGCGCCTTCATGATCTCGCCGTCCTGGTCGGCCTTGGCGACCAGCGCGGCATAGGCCGCCTCGGAAAATCCGGTTCCGGGATTCCTGATCAGCGCGAGGCAGATCGGACCGCCGTGCTTGATCAGCGCCTCGGTCACGACCGGCTCGATGCTGTCGCGCGCGGCGATCGCGCGTTGATGCCGCGGGCCGCCGGAGGCCGCGACCGCCGCGAGATCGGTCGCGGAAAGTGCCGGTGATCTCTGCAGGACAGGACAGGCCACGTCCGGGTTGGCGTGTGAGGCGAGGCGCCGCAATGTCTCCGGCGGCGCCACCTTGAGTTCGGCAAGCGAGGTGCTGAGTTGAATCAGCGCATCGGCCTCGACCCGTTCCGTTAATCGCAGCAGAACGCCATCGACCACCCCCGACAGCAATTCCTGCGATCGGTCGCGGCTGCCAGTTAGCAACTGCACAATGCCGGAGAGGATGCGCGCGCAGCGGTCCAGCGGACACGTTGCGACCGCTTCCTCCAATTCACCCAGAATATCAGCAGGCGAATTTGCCATCATGGCAGGAGCCTGTACTCAAATAAATTTCGACTAACTAACGACGTACATTCCGCGCCAGATGCGTTAATTTGAAATTGAGACCTCGATGGCTCGGGTATTCTCGCACCGCCGACCGCACTGGAAACGCTATCGAAATTCGGCGAGGCTTGACGCGGCGGCTTGTCCTTTGATCGGGACCCCCGCCAACTGAATGGGACGAACCAGGATGATTCTTTCGGTCTAACGGGACAACCGAAAGGGGGAAACTCGTACCGGCATCGTCGCCGGACGCGCGTCGGTTGCGACGCGACGTTTCAGATTGCCATGAACAATATTGATGACGCGCCCGGATTGGCGCCCAAGGTATTTCGCTTCGCAGACGTCGATGAGTTCCGAAATGCCATACGAGGCCTGAATTTCGAGTTCACGCCTCTCGTACGGAGGATTTCGGCTGAGCAGACCATTCTCTCGCTGCCCGGTTGCGACATCAATTTCACGCGGGCGTTCCCCCGCGTTGTCGACGCGCAGCTCGTCGAGAATTGCACCGCCATCGGGTTCACGATGGACGACCTCAACGTGCCCATCCGCTTCAACGGCTCGCAGCGCGCCCGTCCGGTCGTCGTCATCGGCAGCGGCGGCGCGGCGTACACCACCATCGAGGAGGTGCAGCGGCAAATTGCCTCGGTGGTGTTCAGGCCGGAGGTGACGGATCGCGGATGGCCGCACACGATCTCGAGCTTCAAGATTTTTGAAACGACCGCCGCAAGCTTGAACCGGCTGCGGAGCATGGTTCGGGAGGTGATGGCTGCGGCGTCGGAACCGGTCGATGCAGCGGAGATGCCGTTGAAGGCGGCAGCCATCAAGGAGTCGCTGCTTGGCGCCGTCGACGACGCGTTCGAAAACGTCGTTCCCGCGCGATGGACCCTGCGTCCCAACGACGAGCGGAACTTCAGGATATTCCAGGACGTCCGCGCGCTTCTGTCCGACGACCTCTCGCAGCCGATCTACAGCGAGGAGATCGCGCGCAAGCTCGGCCTGTCCGTCCGCACCATGCATGATGTCATCCGCCGCTATCGCGGCATGAGCCTGCACCGGTACTTGCGCCTGCGCCGGTTGTGGCTGGTGCGCCGGCGGCTGCTCGCCGGCGCCGACAGCGTCAAGGCCGTCGCACTGGCGTTCGGCTTCTGGCATCTCAGCGACTTCTCCAGAAGCTATCGCGACCAATTTGGCGAGACACCGTCGCAAACGCTGGAGCGCGGCCGGGGCCGATAGCAAAGGGATGGGGTCGGCCCCTCGTTTTGTGCTAGCCTGCCGGCCATGAGCAATCGCATCCTCGTCCTCTACGGTTCCTACCGTTCCGACCGCATGGGCGTCCGCCTTGCGAACTTCGTCATCGATGGCCTGCGCAAGCGTGGTGATGACGTCGAGTTCATCGACGCCAAGGCCATCGGCCTGCCGATGCTCGATCGCATGTACAAGGAATATCCCGAGGGGTCGGCACCCGAGGCGCTGGAGAAGCTGGCGGGCCAGATCCGCGGTGCCGACGGTTTTGTCTTCGTCACCGGCGAATACAATTGGGGCATTCAGCCCGGCCTGAAGAACCTCACCGATCACTTCCTGGAAGAATGGTTCTGGCGTCCGGCCGCGATCGTGAGCTATTCCGCCGGCCGACTGTCCGGCGCCCGCGCCTCGACCGCCTGGCACGGCACGCTGTCCGAGATGGGCATGGTGGTGGTGTCGAGCACCATCGGCGTCGGCCCGATCGCGCAGACGCTGTCGGCCGAGAGCGAGCCGATCGGCGAGGGCGGCAAGGCACTGGAGCGCGCGTTCCCGCGCTTTGCCGACGATCTCACTTGGTGGATCGAGGCCGCCAAGGCGCAGCGGGCGCGCAAGGCGCCGCCTTATTAAGCCGGGCTACGGGACCGTCCTCGCGGTAACGGGTCTTACGCTGCCCTGACCTCGCCGAGGAAGCGGTCGAACTGGCCGGCGAGGTCGCGCGACTGCGTCGAGAGCTGCGCGGCGGCGCCCAGCACTTCCCGTGCGGCCGCACCGGTGTCGTCGGCGGCGCGCTGCACGCCTGATATGTTGGAGTTGACCTCCTGGGTGCCGCGGGCGGCTTCCTGGACGCTGCGGGCGATCTCCTTGGTGGCGGAGCCCTGTTCCTCGATCGCCGCGGCAATCGCGGTGCCGATCTGGTCGATCTCGCCGATGACGTCGGCGACGTTGCGGATCGCGGCCACGGTCTCGTCGCTGGCGGACTGGATCGCGGTGATCTGCTCGGAGATCTCGGTGGTGGCCTTGGCGGTCTGGCCGGCCAGCGACTTCACTTCGGAGGCGACGACCGCAAAGCCGCGGCCGGCGTCGCCGGCGCGGGCGGCCTCGATGGTCGCGTTCAGCGCCAGCAAATTGGTCTGCTCGGCGATGCTCTGGATCAGCGTGACGACGTCGCCGATCTTCTGGGCGCCCTCGGCAAGCGCGCGCGCGGTGTCGCCGGTGCGGCGGGCGTTGTCGACGGCGCGGGCCGCGATCTCGGTCGATTGTGCGACCTGACGGCCGATCTCGGAGATCGAAGAGGTCAACTCTTCGGTGGCGCTGGCGACCGTCTGAACGTTGGTCGAGGTCTGCTGCGAGGCGGCGGCGACGACCGCGGCCTGGCTGTTGGTCTGGGCCGCCGTCGAGGTCATCGACTGCGCCGTGCTTTCCATGGTGGACGAAGCACGGGACAGGCCGCCGACCAGTTCGGTGACCTTGGCCTCGAAGGCGCGGGTGAGCCCGTCGAGCGCCTGGGCGCGGCGCATCTTGCCGTCGTTCTCGGCCTGCTTCTCGGCCGCGAGCCGGTCGGCGCGGATCATGTTGTCCTTGAACACCTGGACGGCCGCGGCCATCGCGCCGATCTCGTCGGAGCGCTCGGCGCCGGGGATCTCTTCCGCAACGTCGCCGTCGGCAAGCCGCGACATGCGGCTGGTCAGGTTGACGATCGGGGCACAGACGCGGCGGCGGACCACGGCGATGAGGCCGGCGCTGGCGATCAGCACAGCGAGCAGGCCGACGAGGGCGATGGTGAAGCTGGTGCGCGCGGCTGCCGACGCGCCGGCGAGGATCTGCTCGGCATTGTCGTAGAAGGCATCGCGAACATCGATGATGGTGCTGAGGCCGCGCTGCGTGGCGGTGTAGTAGGTGTCCACGTCGTGTTCGTACTTGCCGGTGACCGCACCTTCCTTCACCAGCTTGAGCTCGCGGCCGAACTCCTCGATATAGATCGAGTTGAACTTCTCCAGTGCGGCGGCGACGTTCGCCGGAGTTGCGGGATTGCCGCGCAGCTCCAGCAGCGACATCACGATCTGATCGTTGCGCCCCTGCGAGCGACTGATATCGGCCTTTTCGGTGTCGGTCGCCGGTTTCTTGCCGCCGACGAGATTCTTGTGCAGGCTGGAGTTGAAGCCGCCGACGTCGCGCAATGTCATCGCGATGTTGGCGTAGCTGGCCTGCCGGTAGGCGTCGCCGTTGAGGATCGCCATGCGGCGGACCTGCTCGTTGAGCAGTGCGGTCACGCCGCCGTTGAGCACGGCGTTGTCGGCGACGATCTTCTTGGCCGCGTCCTTGCGCGCCTCCGCCGGTCCCGCCATCGCCTTGTCGATGGCCTCACGCAGCGCGGTGAACTTCGCGTTGATGCCGTCGATGTTGCTGCCGATGGTGTTGCCGTCGTCGAACGGACCCGGCAGCTCCTTGCGCAGCGCATTCATCTTGTCGCGCGCGCCGTCGGTCTGCTTGCGCAGCTTGCCATGCTCGGAAAGCTGCACCGGATCGAAGGTCGCCGGACCGTAAAGGATGTTGGTGGCGAAGCCGCGCTCGGGGTTGAGATAGCGCGGGATGTCGCTGACGGCGCGGACGATGGCGAGCCGGCCCTGCGCCTCGGCGATCTTGTCCATGGTCTGGTATTTCGTCACGGCGACGTAGACGGCAAGGCCGCCGCCGACGGTCGAGAGCGAAACGATGGCGCTAGTCAGGAGCGTACCGATTTTCATGATTTATCCGGCAATTGGCGCGGGGAGAGAAAATTATTCTGCGCAACGATAGGTAGCCGGTGTTAATCAGGAGTTTACGCTGCCGTCCGCTATGCCCCGCCTGCATGCGTCCATTCGTCTAAGCGTAGGTCGCGGTCACGGTTCCCAGCGCACCGTAATCCGCGACGTAAGTCTCGCCCGCCTTCGGCCGCAGCATGCCGGTGAGCGTGCCCGTGCTGATGGTCTGCCCGGCCTTGAGGCCGATGCCGGTCCGTGACAGCTCGTTGGCGAGCCAGGCGAGCGGCACCAGCGGATGATCGATCGCTTCTGCAGCGCTGCCACGACGTCGCTCGGCGCCGTCGCAATTGAGAACGACGTCCTGATTCGCGATGTCGCGGCTACGCCAATCGGCGATGGGCTCACCAAGCACGATCGTTCCGGACCCGGAGCCATCGGCCATGATCGCAGGCATCGGCGGAAACGCGGCGTCGTGCACGAAGCGGCATTCGGCGAGCTCGATGCCGGGATGCAGCGAGGCGACGGCATCGCCGACCTCGTCCACCGTATAGGGCTTCGCGCGGGGCGGCAGGTCGGCGCCGAGTCGTGCCTGGTACTCGACCTCCGGAATCGGGCTGCACTGCTTGGCGTGCTCGACGCTTGCGGGCGACGCCTTCATCAGGGGCGCGAACACCCGCCCATAGATCGGCGAAGAGATGCGAAGCTGGCGCTGGAGCCCGGACTTCATGCCGGCGATCTTCCAGCCGACGACGTCCCAACCCAGTTCCTCTTCCACCATCTGCGCGATGCGGTACGCCGTGTCGGCATCCGGCGGCACCAGCCGTTCATCGAGGCCGCTTTGTTGCCGGCCCTCGCGGCGCAGATTGGCGAGATGACGGGCGAGCTCGCGCTGTCGGGACTGATCCATCGGTGCGTCTCCATTCTACCTGGTGGTGCGGGCGAGGGCGGTGGACAGGATCGTCTCCAGCTCCTCCTGAACCTGGTCGAGCGCGGCTGCGCTGCGGCTCGCGCGGCACAGCGCGACCGTGCCTTCGATCGAGGCGACGACGAGTGTTGCAAGCCGCTCCGCCCGTTCCGCGGCGAGCCCTTCGCGCAGCAAGGCCGTGCGCATGATCTGCTGCCAATCGGCGAACACGCCGTCGGCGAGGTCGAGCAGATGCTGCTGCGCCGTCTCGTCGTCCTTGTCGGAGGCCTCGCCAACATAGCGGTCGACGGCGACCGCGAGCACCGGACAGCCGGCCTCGAAGCCGGTCGCCTCCAGCCGGCGGCGCCAGGATGCGACGAATGCGCTGAGGCCGCCGATCACGCCGCGTTCGGTCATGGCCTTCTCCAGGGGAATGGACACCTGCTTGCCGGCAAAGGTCACGGCCTCGGCGATCAACTGCCGCTTGCCGTCCGGGAAGTGGTGGCTGATCGAACCGCGCGGCGTCGCCGTATGGCGGACAACGTCGCGCATGCTGGTGGCGTTGACGCCGCGCCGGCTCATCAGGTCGGCGGCGCCGGCAATCATCTTGTCACGTGTGGTGGTGGTCATCGGAAGTTCCGCGGTTGGCTCTCTCATCTAGACTATGACGATTGACATAGGCAAGTGAAGCTGAAATATGACGATTGTCATATTCGTGGAAAAGGACGTCACCTTGACCATCATCACCGTGACCGCGCCTGCCGGCCGGCTCAGCCTGGCGCAGCGCCGCCGTCTCGCGGAAAGCCTGACCGACGCGGTGCTCGAGCCCGAGGTCGGCCAGCATGCGCCGGCGGCGCGAATGGGCTTTCAGGTGCATTTCCACGACCTGCCGCCCGACTGCATGGCGATCGGCGGCCGGCTGTTGTCCGACCAGGACACGCCGCGCGATATCATCACCGTCAACATCGCGGTGATGAACGCGGCCTGGCCTGCCGGGGTGCGGGCCGAGGTGATCCGCAACGTGCTGGCGCGGCTTGCGGAGGCCTGCGGCATGCAGGCGCCTGCGCCGACCTGGTGGGTCAATTTCGAGATCATCGACGAAGGAAGCTGGGGATCGCGCGGCGGCGTGCTCTCGATCCTCCAGCTTCTGGACTCCGGTGTGTTCACGCCCGCGCGGATCGAGGCGATTCGCGCGGCGATTCAGCCGCCGGCCTGATTTGCGGCCAACATCAAGCGATCAATCGGGAGAGAAACGAATGAGCGAAGGTCAGATCCGCACCGAGGTGCACGTCCATGTCTTGAAGATCGTCATCGACAACGCCGCAAAGAAGAACGCGTTCACTCCGGTGATGATGGAGCAATTGTCCGATGCGCTGACCGAACTGCACGACAACGAGGCTTACCGCGTCGGCGTGATCTGCGCCGAGGGCAACGATTTCACCGCCGGGCTCGATATGCCGAAGTTCTTCGGGCCGACCGCCGAGAAGCGCAACATCAAGGAGGGCAATGTCGATCCGTTCGGGCTGACCAAGCGTTGCCGCAAGCCGGTTATCACCGCCGTGCAGGGCATCGTGTTCACGATCGGAATCGAGCTGATGCTGGCCGGCGACATCGTGGTGGCTGCCGCGGATTCGCGCTTCTGCCAGATGGAGTCCAAGCGTGGCATCGCGCCGCTGGGCGGTGCACATTTCCGCTTTCTCTCGCGCGCCGGCTGGGGCGATGCGATGTACCATTTGTTCCTGTGTGACGAGTTTTCAGCCGAGCGGGCCCACGCGATCGGCCTCGTGCAGGAGGTCGTGCCGCCGGGAGAGCAGGGCGAACGGGCGATGGCGCTCGCCGCGATCATCGCGCGCAATGCGCCGCTCGGCATCCAGGTGACGAAGGAAGCGGCTGCGAAATACATCGAAGGCGGTGAGGCGGCGGCGATCGCTTACATTCCGAAGATCCGCGACCGCGTGCTCGGCAGCGCCGATGCGAAGGAAGGCATTCAGTCCTTCATCGAGCGTCGCGCGGCCGTCTTCGAGGGGCGCTGATCCCAAGCGCTACGCCGGCCGATCGAGCTTCGACAGTATCTCCAGCGTGGCCCCGTCGCGCTCGCCGGCGAAATACCGGGCGAGCGCCTCGCCGAAAACGGGCTCGTCGGACACGGCGCCGAACAGCGTCATCGACGAACGGAATTTGGCGTCGTCGGGTGCGCCGAGGATCGCGTTGATGGTCCGCCCTTCGACCGCGAGCACGAGGCGGGTGCATTCGATCAGGCGCGAGCCGAGGACAGGATGGGCGAGGTAAGCCTCGGCCTCGGCGCGGGAGGCGATGGCGTAGCGCTGCGACATGGCGCTGAGGCCGAGGCCTTCGATTTGCGGGAAGACGAACCACATCCAGTGGCTTTGCTTGCGGCCGCGGGCCAGCTCCCCCTGGACGGCGCGAAAAACCGGGTCCTGGGCCCGGATAAAGCGCTCTAGATCGAAAGGATCGGTCATGGGATACCCTGGGCTGCCTTGCCGGCCGCGATTATGCCTAACTTTTAGCTCCCAATGTGGTAGCTGGTATAGAGTCTCCGGGCGGGGGTTGGGCCCCCCGGGGGTCGATTTGGGGATCTGATGGTTTCCGACCGCGCACGCGCCGAGAGGCTGTTGTCGCGCCGCCGTATTGGGCGAGCGGAGACGATACTGCTGTCTTTGGCCGCCGTCGCGCTGGCATTGGGGGCTGCTGCCTGGGTGGCGGACATGGGTGATTCGACCCCGCTGGTCACCGCCGCATTGCCGCCGGCCAACACCCCGTCCTTCGAAGACCGTTTCGCTTCGGCATCCAGCAACCCGCCCACCCGCGAACTCGGCCTGCGCACGATGGAGCGTTCGGCCGTGAGTGCCGTCCAGCTCAAGCTGCGCGACGCCAAGGCGATGCTGGCCCAGAAGCTCCAGGGCGACGAGTGGCGCTCGACCCTGACCGATGATGACCGGCACGTGGTTGACGAGACCAGGCCCACCACCCAGCGCGCCGACGCCGTTCCGATGCCGCGCTCGCGCCCGACGCAGGCGGACCTCTCCGCCCAGATCGCGTCCAGCCAGGCTTATGCCGAGACCAATCCGAGGGTCGACAACCGCAACTTCTTCGAGAAGTTCACCGACAAGATCAAACTGGCCTCGCTGACGCCCGACAGCGGCCTGTTCGCCGCCAAGGCACCCGATCTTGCCGCGCTCGGCTACGATTCACGCACGGCGGTCTACGACATCAAGGCCAAGGCCCTATACCTGCCGAGCGGCGTCGCGCTGGAAGCCCATTCGGGCATGGGTGCGCTGATGGACGATCCGGATCATGTCGACCAGCGCATGGTCGGCGCGACCCCGCCCGCCACCTACGACCTGAAGCCGCGCGAAAAACTGTTCCACGGCATCCGCGCGCTGCGCCTGACGCCCACCGATGGCACCAGTGCGCTGGGCCGCGTCGGCCTTCTCACCCACAGCTACATGCTCGGACCGCGCGGCGATTCCAACGGCTGCGTCTCGATCAAGGATTATGATCGTTTCCTCAAGGCCTGGGACAATGGCGAGTTCAATCGCCTCGTCGTCGTGCCGAGCCTGAGCGGATCGGCGATTGCCGCGCAACGCGCGAGCACCGACTCCTGATACTCGATATCCGAGGTTTGCCTGCTGCGGCGGGGCTGCCGTTTTCCCTTCGTTAAGCCGTCATCGTCCAGAAGCAGCCCATGAGTGATCCCCAGAGTTCCGAGACCCCGCTGCGTACCACGTTCAAGATCAAGTTGAATGGCGACACGCTGGCGATTGCGACGGTCGGCCAGGCCTATCAATTCCTCACCAACTTCAAATCGGTCGAGTGGATGGAATTCCGCTCGCTGCATGAAGACGCGGTCGCGGCGCTCGAAGGCGCTGCCGACAACGGCATGCTTGCGGTGCAGGCGACCAACGCCGTGCGCGCGCTGTTCGTCAGTGCCAAGCTGCTCTGAGCAGTCCCGCGCTTCGTATCCCGTTCCCGATCCTCACTGCTCGAACCCGTCTCGATGTGGCCGCGACGAAGGCATGGCGCGCTTTCGCGTCGAGGAGAGGGCCTATGGACATCGCAAAATTCATCGGGGGCGTTGATCGCGCCGGCACGAAGCAACCGACTGAAGCCGCGCTCGAGGCGTTCGAGACATCCATCGGCTGCCGATTGCCGGATGACTATCGCCGGTTCGTGCTGGCCTGCGCCGGCGGCTATCATCAGGGCTCGGCCGAGTTCAACTGGCCGCAAGGGCACTGGGCCGGGGCAGTGCAGGAGGTGCTGGGATTGCGGGGCGACGTCTGCTCGCTGGTCCAAACGCGCAAGACACCGCAATGGCCGACCGTCGATGAGCTCCTGTGGATCATGAGCGACCACGGCGGCAATCCGATCTGCATGACGATCGAGAAGGCGCACTTCGGCAAGATCTGGTTCATCGATCACGAGGTCGCCGAATACGAGAAGCCCTGGACGCTCGCTGAAGCGATGTCGGACCAATGGGGCTATGTCCTGCCGCTCGCGCCGACGTTCAGCGATTTCATGGCCGGACTGTACGAGGAAGCCGCGGCCGCGTGAGGCGGGGGCGTGCCCACGCTACGTCAATGTAAGCCGCAAGGCCCGCGTGAAGTGCGGCTCAATGACAGGGGCCGGTCACGCTTTTGGCAGGTCGTCCCTCCTTTATCATGGCTTGAACTGAGTGGCAGGAACGGGCAAACGGTCCGGGAAGACCGTGGCCCAGCCAACTATTTCAAGCCTTGATTTAAGGGAGAGTCCCATCATGAAACGCCGTACATTCCTCAAGGGCGGTGCCGTCGCCGGTGCGACGACGCTGGTTGCCGCACCCGCGATCGCGCAGAGTGCGCCCGAGATCAAATGGCGCCTGACGTCGAGCTTCCCGAAGTCGCTCGACACCATCTACGGCACGGCGCAGACCTTTGCGAAATACGTCGCCGAGGCCACCGACAACAAATTCCAGATCCAGACCTTTGCGGCCGGCGAGCTCGTTCCCGGCCTCCAGGCGCTCGATGCCGTCAGCGTCGCCTCCGTCGAGATGGCGCAGACGCCGCTCTATTTCTACATCGGCAAGGAGCCGGCGCTGGCCTATGCCACCGGCGCGCCGTTCGGCATGAACCACCGCCACCAGGAATCCTGGTGGTATTTCGGCGGCGGCGCAGAGCTGACCAACGAGGCGCTGAAACCCTTCAAGACGCACGCCATCCTCTGCGGCAATTCCGGCACCCAGATGGGCGGCTGGTTCCGCAAGGAGATCAAGACCGTCGACGATCTCAAGGGCCTCAAATTCCGCATCGCCGGCATGGGCGGCCATGTGCTGGCCAGGCTCGGCATCGTGCCGCAGCAGCTCGCCGGTGGCGACGTCTATGCGGCGCTGGAGAAGGGCTCGATCGACGCCGCCGAATTCGTCGGTCCCTATGACGACGAGAAGCTCGGCTTCCAGAAGGTCGCAAAGTACTACTACTTCCCGGGCTGGTGGGAAGGCGGCGCCATGCTGCACATGATCGTCAATGACGAGAAATGGGCTTCGCTGCCCAAGCAGTATCAGGCGATCGTCAACCAGGCCGCGTCCGCGGCCGGCGCCTGGATGCTCGAGAAATACGACAGCGTGAATCCGGCGGCGCTGAAGCGGTTGATCGCGAACGGCGCGGAGCTGAAGGCGTTCCCGCAGCCGGTGCTGGAGGCCTGCTACAACGCGACCCAGGAGCATCTGAACGAGCTCGCCGCCAAGAGCGACCTGTTCAAGCGGACCAAGGAGAGCCACGACGCCTATATGAAGGAACTGCTGTTCTACACGCAGATCGCGGAAAACTTCTACGACAACTATCTGCTCAGCAAGATGCGCAACAAGAGCTGACGTGAGGGGGGCGCGGTGGTTTCGCCGCACCCCGCTCTCGTAGGGTGGGCAAAGGCGCCATTGCGCCGTGCCCACCAGTCCTTGCATCACTGGCAGTGGTGGGCACGCTTTCGCTTTGCCCACCCTACGAATTTTGAGCAAGCGGCCTACGCGGCCCCCAAACCCAGCTTCGCATAGATCCGGCGCGCATAGGCGCCGAACGCATCCGTCGTCTTCAGCGGAAGGTCGCGCGGGAAGGGCAGGTCGATCGGGAAATAGTCGGCCATCTTCGCAGGACCCGCCGTCAGCACGGCGCAATGCGAGGAAAGGAACACGGCTTCCTGGATCGAGTGCGTGACGAAGATGATGGTCTTGCCGCTCTCGCGCCAGATCCGCAGCATCTCCAGGTTCATCTGCTCGCGCGTCAGCGCGTCCAGCGCGCCGAACGGCTCGTCCATCAGGATCAGCTTTGGATCGTGAATGAAGGCGCGCGCGATCGCGGTGCGCTGCTGCATGCCGCCGGAGAGCTGCTGCGGATACTTTTGCTCGAAGCCGGCAAGGCCGACGAGGTTGAGCAGATCGCGCGCCCGCTCACGCGCAGCCTTGATCGGCAGGCCGACGATCTCGGCCGGCAGCAGCACGTTGTCCAGGATGGTGCGCCACTTCAGCAGCAAGGCCTGCTGAAACACCATGCCGATGTCGCGGCTCGGGTCGAACGGACTTCTGGCGTTGCCGATTCTGACCGTGCCGCCGTCGGCGCCGTGCAGGCCGGCCAGAATCTTCATCACCGTGGTCTTGCCGCAGCCGGAGGGGCCGACCAGCGAGACCAGCTCACCTTCCTGCACGTCCATGGTGACGTCGGAGACCGCCAGGAATTCGGCGCCGCCGCTGCGATAGACCTTGCGGACGCCGCTGAGGCTGATGAAGGGCTCGGCGCTCATGCCAGCCATTTGTTCAGATTGGCGGCGACGAAGGCGTCGTCGCTGAGGTCGGCGTGCTCGCGGCAGACGCGGTCGATCTCCTCTTTCTGCCCGGGGCTGAGCCCCTCGTTCGGATCGAGGCACCACAGGCCTTTCATCAGGCCCTGGCGTCGCAAAATCTCGTGGCAGCCGGCGATGCAGCCGTGAAAATTGTTGGCGACGTCGAAGAAGGCGCTGTTGCAATCGGTGACGCGGGCATCGAGCGCGAGCAGGTCGGCCGGCACGCTGTCCTTGTGTCGCGCCGCCTTGCAGCGTTCGAACTGTTTGATCGCGCTCGCAGTCCAGACCGACCAGTGGCCGAGCAGGCCGCCCTTGAAGTAGGTGCGGGTGGTGACGCCCTTGTCACGGAGGTCGAACGGCAGCAGCAGGTCGAGCAGGATGTGGTCGTCATTGCCGGTGTAGAGCGCGACACGGTCGAGCGCGCCGGCGGCTGCAACACCGCGCAGAACGTCGAGCGTCCGGTAGCGGTTGAACGGCGCGATCTTGATCGCGATGACGTTGTCGATCGAGGCAAAGCGCTGCCAGAACCGGCTCGACAGGATGACGCCGCCGACGGCCGGCTGGAGGTAGAAGCCAACCAGCGGGATCTCGGCGGCGACCGCCGTGCAGTGCGCGATGATCTCGTCCTCTGAGGCGCTTTTCATCGCGGCGAGGCTGAGCAGGCCGGCGTGATAGCCGATATCGCGCGCGGTGCGGGCCTCCGTGATCGCCTGCTGCGTCGGGCCGGCAAGGCCCGCGACCATCGCCAGCGGACGTTTGGTCCAGCTCGCGGCGGTCTCGGCGGCAAG
Source organism: Bradyrhizobium sp. CCGB20 (assembly GCF_024199855.1). Lineage (NCBI taxonomy): Bacteria > Pseudomonadati > Pseudomonadota > Alphaproteobacteria > Hyphomicrobiales > Nitrobacteraceae > Bradyrhizobium > Bradyrhizobium sp. CCGB20. Next base: position 4,449,655 of record NZ_JANADN010000001.1, read on the forward strand.
CTCGAGCACGGGGCGGTAAAGGCCGACGTCGCGGATCGCGAATTGCGTGGTGTGGACGCCAACCGCAAGGCCGCCCGAACCGGCGTCGATATAATAGCGCGTCAGCGCGCGCTGGTGCTGTTTGTCGAGCTGGCGCTCGGCGGTGAGCGCGAGGGGGTGCGCCGGCAGCACGGTGCCCTCAGCGATCAGCTTGCGGATGTCGGCGTTGATCTGGCTGTGGTGCATGATGTCCTATCCGAATTCTGGGCCGGCGACGGCGAATGGCATTTCCTCGGCCGTGGCGGTGGCGGGGCCGAACCGCATGCGCTGGAACGGCCGCTCGATGGTCCAGCCCGACGCGGTCAATCCTTCCAGGAACGCGCCCTGCGAGGCGACGGCGTCGAGCAGGAGTGGGCCTCCTTGCGATTGCGCGATCGCATTGGCGAGGGTCAGCGCGGCGGCGGCGTGATCGGCAAACAATGGGCCGATATGGCGCGCGGTCCGGCCGTCGCGCACCAGCGCGATGGCGCCGTTGGTAGAAAGGATGCGCGAGCCCGAGCGCTGCGCAAAGGCGGTGAGGAGGGCGGTCCGGTCGAGACCGGTGGCGCGGCGGTCCCGCGCGCGAAACGCCTCGAGCGTCGCGGATGACGGCGCCGGCGTGGCCGCTCGCGCGGATTGCACCAGCCTCAGCCGGCGCAATTGCAGTGTCGGCGTGAATCCGAGCGGCCCGTAGACGGCGGCGCCGTCGGGCGTCGCGTCGAGCCAGCTCGTCAGGCCGTTCTTGCGCGCCGTTTCCAGGCAGGCATCGACGAGGCGCGTGGCAAGGCCGCGGCGGCGGTGGGTGCCTGATACCAGCACCATGCTGATCCAGGCGTTGTTGCCGGAGTAGGGCAGCAAGGCGGCCGTGGCGACCAGTCGCGCGCCGTCACGGATGCCGAACACGATTCCGTCGTGCAGGAAGATGCGCCAGTCCTCCTCGGTCTGGTTCCAGTGCGCTTCCGTCGAGAGTGCCAGCCCGGGGATCGCGTCCTCGACGCTGAGCTTGATGACGGGCGGGCCGTCAGTAGCGTCCATCGCGCACCTCGTATTTGGTGGGCTTGCCGAGGCTCGGCATGGAACGGGAGACCCAGTCCGCGGTCCAGGCGATCAGTTGCTCGGTGTCGACGACCGGCAGGCCGAACAGCTCGACCGCCCTGGAGGTGTCGGTCAGCCACGCCGTCGGCTCTTCCTTGCCTGTCAGCACCGGCGCGCGGCCGAAGCGGGCGCCGAATTTTGCGGCGAGATCGCGCACCGCCAAAATCTCGTGGCCGCTGACATTGATCGGCGAGGTCGGCACCGTGCAATGCGCCAGGCACCGCAGTGCCTGCGCGGAAGCATCACCCTGCCAGATGAAATTGACATGGCCGAGGCTGACGTCGATCGGCGCGCCCGTGAGCACTTTCGTGGCGATGTCGTGCAGCACACCGTAGCGCATGTCGATCGCGTAGTTGAGACGGAACAGCCGGCCGGGCGTCGAAAACTTGCGCGAAAAATATTCGAACATGCGCTCGCGGCCGACGCAGGACTGGGCGTATTCGCCGGGCGGGTTCGGCGCCATGTCCTCGGTCGCGCCTTTGCCGTCGACGGGGACGAAGGGGTAGATGCAGCCGGTCGAGAACGCGACGATACGGGACGAGGGGAAGGCCTGCGCGACCAGTGCCGGCACATGCGCGTTCATTGCCCAGGTCAGCGACAGGTCGCCCTCGGCGCCGAACTTGCGGCCGGCCATGAAGATGATGTTCGGCGCTTTCGGCAGCGCCTGAATTGCTTTCTCGTCCATCAGGTCGCAATTGATGGTCTCGACGCCGCGCGCATGCAGCCAGTCCTTGACGCCGGGGTCGCTGAAGCGGGCGACGCCAATGACGCGGCGATCGGGCACGGCGGCCTTCGCCAGCCCCGCCAGCGTCGGGCCCATCTTGCCGGCAACACCCAAAATCATGATGTCGCCCTCGACCCTGGCGAGGTCGTCGATCAGCGCCTGGGTCGGCCGGCACAAGAGATCGTCGAGCGCAGCGATGTCCGGAATGGTCTTCGGCAGCGTCTGGCGGGTGAGCAGCATGGTTCGGTCCTTGTCGTTAAGCCTGCCTGGCGTCGCCGACCACGAACATGCGTTCGAGGGCGAGGACCAGGCCGTAGAGGGCGACGCCGAGCAGGGTCAGCAGCACGACGGCCATCACCATCGCGGGCGTGTCGAGCGACGACTGCACCTGGATCATGAGGTAGCCGAGACCGCGCTCGGAGGCGATGAACTCGCCGACGATGGCGCCGGCGACCGCGAGGATGGCGCCGACCTTCATGCCGGAGAACACGTAAGGCAGCGATCCCGGCAGCTGGATCTTGCGGAACAGCGTCCAGCGCGACCCGCGCAGCGATTTGACGAGGTCGAGCAGATCCGGCTCGACCTCGCGCAGGCCCCGCGCGGTGGTGAGCAGGATCGGGAAGAAGCAGATGCTGAAGGCGATCAGGATGTTCGGGATGATGCCGTAGGAGAACCAGACGATGAAGAGCGGCCCGAGCGCGACTTTCGGGATCATGTTCATCGTCACGAACAGCGGCAGCAGCACGAGGCTGAGCAGCGGCGCCCAGCTGAAGATCACGGCAAGCGCGACGCCGACGAACGCGCCGAGCGCGAAGCCGCCGAGGATCTCGATGGCGGTGACCAGCGTGTTGGCGCCCCAGGCGTAGCTCGCGGTTCCCAGTGTCTGCACCGTCGCGAGCGGGGAGGGCAGGATGAATTTCGGCACGTGGAAGGCATCGACCGCGACCTGCCAGAGCACGAGCACGGCGAGGTGCACGATCAGGATGATCGCAAAGCTGCGCGAGGTGCGTGCGCCGTCTCCCGTCACCGGTTGCTCCCTGTTGCCGCGGCGACTGTGCCGCAGGTCGTAAGCCTAACCGTCCCCGCGGGAAGTTTCAACCAGTTGGTTGATTAGGGCCGGAGCGAATGCAGCACGAGATCGGCGACATGCCGGCGGCGGGCGCGCTTTGCCGCCCGGCTCGACAGGTCCTTGCCGAAGATCGCCGACAGCGTCGGGGTGTTGGACAGATAGAAATAGCTGAGGCCTGCGATGGAGATATAGAGCTGGATCGGGTCGATCCCCTTGCGGAACATTCCGGCGCGGACGCCCTCGTGGAGGATGTGGGAGACGCTCTTCACTAGCGGTGAATGCATCGCCTCCAGCCGCGTCGAGCCGCGGACGTGGCGGGCGCCGCCGCGGTTCTCGTCGTTCAGCAGCACGATGAAATCGGGGTTCGTCGCGAGATAATCGAACGAGGCCTCGATCAGCTTCCGGATCGCCTTTTCGGGCGGCAGGCCTTCGAGATTGAGCTGGCGTTCCTGCTCGCGGATATCGGCGTAAACCCATTCGAGGACGGCCAGATAGAGCGCGTCCTTGTCGCCGAAATAGTGATAGACCAACTGCTTGTTGACGCCCGCGCGCTCGGCGATCTCGTCGACGCGGGCGCCCGCAAAGCCGTGCCGGGCGAATTCCAGGCGCGCCGCGGTGAGCAGCTTCTTGCGGGTGGCGACGGGGTCGCGCCGCTGCGGCACGGTGTCGCCTGAACGTTTTGCGGGCATTTCCAACCAGACAGTTGACAAGTCGAGGGCGGGCTTGTTGCATTGGTATCCTCACATGGGGAGAGCGACAAGCCGGGTCGCGGCAATGAGGAGAGATGCGATGAAGCGTTTGCAGGCGGCGGGCTCGGCTCTGGCTTTGGCCCTGGTGCTCGGTGTGCCGGCGGCGCCGGCGGGCGCGGGCGAGGCGGTCAACCTGATCCTGAACTGGACGCCGACGGCCGACCATTCGCCGTTCTATTTCGCCAAGGCGCAAGGCTGGTACGAGAAATCAGGCATCGACCTGACCATCGAGGTCGGCAAGGGCTCCGGCGTCTCCGCCGCCAAGGTCGGCTCCGGCGGCTCGCCGTTCGGCATCGCCGATCTCGCCACCATGCTGGTCGCCAAGAGCAAGGGCGCCGACGACGTCGCGCTGATGAGCATCTACGCCAACACCGGCCAGACCTTCTACTGGCTGAAGAGCTACGGCGTGAACGGCGTGAAGGACTTTGCCAGCCACAAGATCGGCAATCCGCCCGGCGATGCCTCGCGCGTGATGTGGCCGGCTTTTGCGAAGGCCGCTGGGCTCGCGCCTGATGCCGTCAGCTTCGTCAATATCGGGCCGACCGCGAAGATCGCGGCGCTGAAGAGCCACACCGTCGACATCATCAGCGACTTCTACAACGAGCACGATCTGAAGGTGATCGAGTTCGGGCAGGATCTCGGCTACGTCAACTGGAAGGACATCGGGCTCAATCCGTACGGCAATTCGCTGATCGTGAACGGCGCCTATCTGCAGAAGAACCCGAAGCTGGTCGAGGAGTTCGTGCGCATCTCGCAGAAGGCCTTTGCGGCCTGCGTCGCCGACGCCGCGCCGTGCCTGAAGGCGCTGCTCGACCAGGTCTCCGGTCTCGACAAGGAAAACCAGGAGCGTCAGTGGGAGCGCATCAAATATCTCATGACCGACGAGTTCACGACGACCAAGGGTCTCGGCTGGATCGACGGCGAGCGGATGAAGAAGGACTACGAGCTGGTCCAGACCTATCTCGGCATGGAGAAGCCGTTCGACGTCAGCACGGCGTTCACCACCAAGATGCTGGATCCCGGCATCAAGATGGATGCGAGCAAGGTGAAGAAATAGGGCACCCCATGCCCGGATGGAGCGCAGCGAAATCCGGGATGGTGCAGGGAGAGGGGCCCCGGATTGCGCTGCGCTCCATCGATGAGTGTGCTCGTCCGATCAAATCAGCGCCGCCGGCCACCGCCGTGGAAGCCGCCGCCTCCGCGGAAGCCGCCGCCCCCCCGGTGGAAGCCGCCACCGCCCGCCCGCATGCCGCCGCCAGCCCGGATCGCAGCCGGCCGTCCGCCACCGCCGACACGCCCGCTGACGCGCGATCGGGTGACGCTTCTGTGCGAGATGGCTGCACGATTGCCGGCACCGGTTCGCGCGCGGGTGACCTGCCTCGAACTGGTCCGGTGGGACACGCTGGCACCACGATTGCCGGTGCGCTGGGTGACCGCGCTCCTGGCCCGGCCGGCGCCTGCGCCCGAGATCCTGGCCCCCGCGGCACCGGTGCGGTTGCGCAACGCCTCCCGCGCGGCCGGCGTGTTGCCGCTGTGGAAGCGGCCTGCGACACCGGCGTCGCGATAGGCGACACCGCCGCGATGGGCAGGATTGTGGGCCCAGGCGTTGTTGACGATGTTGGTGCGGTTGAAGCTGTTGTAGCGGTTGACGTTGACGTAGACGTTGCGGTTCCACCAATTGCAGCCGCCCCAGATCGCCGCCCCGACGGCGACGCCTGCGGCAAAGCCGATCACGCCCGAGGCGACGTAGCCCGGCGGGTACCAGTAGAACGGCTGGTAGTCCGGGTAATCCCACGCGCCATAGACGGCACCGGGATCGTAGACCGGAACATAGTACGTGTCGGGATCGACGGGCTCGATCGAGATCGCCTGCTGCATCCCTGCCGGCGCGGACACACCGGCCGGTGGCGCGCTCCTGGTGACCTTCTGCTGCGGTGTGGATTTCAGATTGCCGGCGGCCTCCGCGCGCTGGCGCAGCCTCTGCACGGCGTCCATCATGTCCTGCTCCTGCGCGAGGAACGCGTCACCCAGCTGCTGGGTCCATTCGAGCTTCTCGCTCATCATCTTGAGCACCTGCGGAACGGATGTCAGGGCCTTGACGCTGGGATCCCAGGATTGCTTCTGCATCGCGTCTTCGAGCGCCTTGCCGGTGACACCCTTGTTGGTCTCGATCCAGCGCGCCGCCTCGACCACCTCAAGCGGATAGGTGGAGGCCATCATGATCTGCGACAGCAGCGCATCCGGATAGAGCGCGATCGGAGCGACGAGCTGCTCGATCTGCCCTTGTGGCAATTTGCTGGCGGCCGAAGCGGGCGCCGCGGCCTGGTCAGCCACCGGTTTCTGGTCCGCCGGCGTCTGCGCGAATGCTGCGGTCGCGACCATCGCAGCAACGCATGCCACGGCACAGAGAATAGTTGCAGTGAAACGCTTTCGCATTGCATGTCCTCTTCTTCTTGCTTGCCGAATTCTGCTCAAATCCTTCCGCAGTGAGCATGCCGAAAACCGGCCGAGCTAGGCCGGCAAAGTCGCGAGTTTGTCCAAATCGACTCCCCGAAGCGCCGCTGCCGAGCCAAGCCCGATGTTCTTCACGATCGCTCGCGCCTCGAGCATGGTGATGTCGAGTGGCTTGATGCGGTCGTTGCGATAGAAGCGTATGCTGCCGACGAGCGGTGTCGGCGCCTGCGGAACGAAGACCGCCACCCAGCCGTCCTCGAGCGCCTCAAGCAGATACCCGATCTGCCATCCACCGCCGGTATCCACGAGCACCGGCTTGAAGTCGTCGCTGACGCCCTCGGCTCTGGTCAGGCCCTGCGCCATGCTCTTCACCATCTGATACTGCGGAATGCCGCCGAGAAATGATTGCTCGACCCACGCGCTGATACGAGTGCCGATCCTGGTCCGCGCGACGAAGCCGGCGACGAACGAAACCAGGATGAGGAGAACGAGCGCGAGCACCGTGACGATCCCGACCCCTGCGATCTTTCCCATTTCGTCGAAATGCAATGCGTGCGAGATCGGGGCGGCAGCCTTCAACGCAATCCGCATCGCGTGACTGAGAATGACAAGGACGAGGGCGACAGGCAGCAGAAACAGCGCTCCGCCGATGATTGTCGTCTTTAAGAAAGCCGCCATCGCACTTGTCCCTAATGTCGACGAGGGGCGATATTGCCGAAACGAGCTACCACGTGACGTTCAGCCGAAACTGGCCTTTGAAATTGTAGACGGGATAGTCCTTGATGATGGGAACGCCGACCTCGAGTGAAGCGGCGAGGTGGTCGGAGACCTTCTTCCGACCCGGACGTCCAGCGGCAGGAACAGGCGGCCGGTTTGCCCTGTGATCGGGTCGCCGAAATTGATGCGAATGTCCTGACTCGGATAGAACGTGACGAACCAGCGATCCGGAAGGCCGATGTTCAGGGCAGGGCCAAATTGCAGATTGCTGATGTTCCTCCTGGTCGGGTCGCCGGCCACGCTGACGTCGTAGCGAAAGATCGGCTCGAAATAGCTCGACTTGCTGATCTCCGGCAGTGCGACGCGGAAACCCATGATCGGCATCACCCGCCACTTTCCCGAGCCCAGGGGATCGGCGCCGGTAGGTGTGATCAGGCGCGCGCCGAAGCCGACCGCCCAGCGGGTATCGATGTCGTGAATGATTGCAGCCTGGATATCGGCATCACCAACGCCGTACAGGTAATCGCCGTTGGGATTGCTCGCGTTGATCGTGTTCCTGGCCAGCAAGGGAAGATCCGTCCGCGTCACGATGGTCAAGGTCGGAGACAGATAGAAGGCGTGATCGTAGCGAAGATTGAGCGTCTGGGTCGTGACATCGCGCGTGGTCCCGGGTGCCGTCCGATATTCATATTGGAACTGAAACAGGTTCGGCGGCGGCCGGAAGAAATCGAGACCGTTGTTGTCGGGTGCTGTAGACGCCGCCGTCTGTGAGAAGGCCTCTGTGGCGCATAGGATTGTGATGAGCACCACGATCGATGACAAAAGCCCATTCGACGGGGGCGCAATTTGCTGAGTTCATGGCTCCGATACGACATGGCACCTGATGCTCCGCCACCGGCCAGCCGCATTTGATCGCATTTTGCATCAAGGCGCATATGCTGTTTGTGCCAGGGAGCCTTCGACCGGGAAAAAATTGAGTCAGACGTCTCGCCAGCTGGACCGGCCGGCGATCGTGACAAACGCCAGACGTTCGTTGGCTATTGGAAGTTGAAGACATGCTTCCAATCCTCCTTCATGCTGACCACGATCCAGCCATTGGAGGCCGCCGCATCGAGTGCCTTGTCGAGTTTTCCGAATGGAGACTTGCGGTCGTAGGCGTATTCACGCTCCGAATCCGTGTGATGCACGATCAACCCAAGGCGCCGACGCGGAGCCGCGGTTGCCCATTGCAGCATCTGGAAGTCGCCATCGGAGTTGCCGAAGGCCGCGATCGGCCTGCGGCCGATGTGTGAATTGATGCCAACCGGTTTGCCGGGCCCATCGTCTATGAGATCGATGGCCGGCAGGCGGATCAGCACCGGCCCGTCCTTGCCGACCTTGAACGCGGTTTTGATGCTCGATCCGATGACCTGTTCGGGTGGAATATCGTAAATGCGTTCGCTCCAGGGACGCATGAACTCGATGCCGCCCCCCGAGACGATGAAGGTCTTGAAGCCATTGGCCCGGAGATAGGCGAGCAACTCCAGCATCGGTTGGTAGACGAGATCCGTATACGGTCGATTGAATTTCGGATGACGCGCGCTTGCGATCCAGTCGCTGGCGATCTTTTCGAACTCTGCCGTAGTCATGCCGGCATGAGTTGCCATAACGAGCTCGACCAGGCCTTTCTCGCCCGCCTTGGCGAGGGAAGCGAGATCGTTCTCGAGCACGGCCTGGAAGGGCTGTTTGTGCCTCCATTCCGGATGCTTGCGGGCCAGAGCTTTCACCCGAGCGAGCGCAAACGCGAGCTGGACATACATCGGCTGCTCGCACCAGAGCGTACCGTCGTTGTCGAACGTCGCGATGCGCTCGGAAGGGGGAACGAAATCCGGCGCGCCCTCGTGCGTCACTGCAGAGACGAAATCCAGTATGGACTTCTTCGACTTGCCTTCATTCCAAGATGGGAGGGGATCTGCCTGCGCCAGCGCACGCCCAGCCATAGGTGTCGCGGCGGCCGACAGCAGCAAACCCGCCAACATCGAACGCCGATCGATCCATAGTCTTTTCATGAGTCCCTTTTCCGTTCTCATGCGACACCAAGAATTGAACGGCCCCGAAAGCGTCGGGGCCGTTCAGTCCGTGTGGTCTAGTTGCCGCTGGGCAGGCCGATCTGGAAGCCATCCTTGGCCAGTTGATCCCTGAAGAAACTGAATCTCTCGTACTGCTGGATCGTGATCGGTCCCGCATAGGTTTCGCTCTGGATCTTCCGCGGGGGATACTTCACGTAGGTTTGCATGAGATCCTTGATCGCTGCATTGATCGTGACCAGCGACCACGTGTGCTCCGTATAGTTGTTCATGAACACGTCATATCGCTCCTGCGGGTCCTGCCAGAGATCGAAAACTTGTGGCACTGTTGCCACGTAGGATTCCGCTCCCTTCCAGCCAAGATTGCTGTCGACTGCGAGCCCGCCGGTCTTCGCACCGTTATCCCCGCGCAGATTGAATACTGCCTTGTAGTTTCCGACGCGGGCGGCCCCCGGCGAGAGCTCGGATTCCGTGAAGAAGAACCAGTTCTTGCGCTCCGACTTGCCCGTCCCGAACAGGACAGGCGACATATCGATGCTGTCGAAGATGATGGGCTTACCCTCGCGGTCGTTCTCGGGCAGCTTCACGCCGCCAAGCTTGGCGAATGTCGCCATGTAGTCGAGGCCACCGAGAATGTCGGCATTCTTCGTCCCGGCCTTGATACCTGGGCCCCATGCGATGGAGGGCACGCGGTTGCCGCCCTCTCGGACCGTACCCTTGGTTCCGCGGAACGGTGTATATCCCGCGTCAGGATAGACATCCTGCCAGGCGCCATTGTCAGTCGTCCAGAACACATAGGTGTTCTTGTCGAGACCGAGCTCGCGCATCTTGTCGAGGATCCTGCCGATCCGGGCATCGTTTTCGACGACCGAGTCGGCGTATTTCGACTTCGACATCGATTTGCCCTGGAAATCGGGCGCCGGCATGTTGGGCTGATGCACCTTCATGAAGTTGACGTTCATGAAGAAGGGCTGCGTCGATGATTTGTTGCGCTCCAGATAATCGAGCGAGGCCTTCTCGACATAGTCGTCGAAGAACGGAATGCCCACCACGCCCTTGTCCGGCGTGTTGACGTACTGGCCGTTGATCTTGAAGTCTTCCTTCGCCGGCTGGCCCGCATTGCCGGACAATGCACCCTTGGTCACCCGCGTGAACATCGCCCTCAGTTCAGGATCCATGTCCGGAAACCACGTGGGATCGGCGTAGGTGTAGGCATTGAGATGATACAGGCCGGCATATTTCATCTCGTCGTAGCCCTGCGCGCTCGGCAAAGCGTAGTCGGCCTCGCCGAGGTGCCATTTGCCTGCGAAGAACGTCTTGTAGCCGCCCGTCTTCAGGACCGAGGCGAGCGTCCATTCGGCGGCCGGCAGGCCGCCGCCCTGGCCCTGGAATGCCACCGTGGTCATGCCGCTGCGGTTCGGAATGCGGCCCGTCTGCATTGCAGCGCGGCCGGGCGTGCAGCTCGGCTGGGCGTAGAAGGAGAGGAACTGCATGCCTTCGGCGGCCAGCCTGTCGATGTTGGGCGTCGGCATGCCGCGATTCTCGCCGCCGAGATAGCAGCCGGCATCCCCGTAACCGAAGTCATCAGACACGATGAAGATGATGTTCGGCTTTCCCGCACCCGACGCCGCCGGAGGCTGCGGCGTCTGCTGCGCCTGTGCCGTCTGAACTGGCGCCATCGAGGAGAGAGCCGAAACAGCGGCCATTGAAGTGGTCGCAAGCAACAGGTTACGGCGATTCAGCGTATCGTTCGTGTTCTTGTCAATCATGTCTCTCTCCCTGGACGTGTGACGCAGCGAAACCCGAGGTGGCTGGTGGACGTGTCGATCGGCTCGGCGTGGCGCGCAGCCGGTCGATAGCGCCGGCAATAGTTCGGCGCGCAGAGGTGCGAACCGCCCTTGATCACCTTGCGCGGGATCCGGCTTAGCGGCAGCGACGGATCGTGGCTGTCATGTTCGGAGCCGCCGCGTGGGTTCTCGGGAATGCAACATGACTTCTTTGCGTCGGCCTGGTGCTTCGGAGCCCACCAGTCGCTGGTCCATTCCCAGACATTGCCGATCATGTCGTAAACGCCATAACCATTGGGCGGATAGGTCATCACAGGCGAGGTACGCTCAAAGCCATCCTCGCGCCGGTTCTCGAACGGGAAGTGACCTTGCCAAATGTTGGCCTGATGGACGCCGCCGGGAACCAGCTCGTCACCCCAGGCATACTCCGCCTCATCGAGGCCACCGCGAGCGGCAAATTCCCACTCGGCTTCCGTTGGCAAGTCCTTGCCGGCCCATTGGGCATAAGCGAGCGCGTCGGCATAGGCGATGTGAACGACGGGGTGATCGTCCAGCGATTTTATCTTGCTGTTCGGACCATAGGGATGGCGCCAGTTCGCCCCCTTGAGCAGCGTCCACCATTGGCTGTAGTCGCGAAGATCGATAGGGTGATCGGGCGGCGTGAAGGTGAGCGACCCCGCGTAGATCATGTGCGGCAAGGCATCCGGATAGTCTTTTGAGTCCGGAGCGACTTCTGCGAACGTCACATGGCCGGTGGCTCGCACGAATTCCTTGAACTGCCGGTTCGTCACCGGCGTGCGATCCATCCAGAACCCGTCGACGCTGACCATGTGCGATGGCGCTTCTTCGGGATAATGCTGATCTGATCCCATGCGGAATGTGCCGCCCGGAATGAAGATGCTGTCTGAGGGGAGCGCGTCATCCATGTGCTCGACCAGTCTCCGGGCGTTACTCACGAGTTCCGTCTCCAACTATTCTGACGGCTGCATCCGTCGTGCTTCAAAGGGATTTGGTTCCGCATTCACGAACGATTCAAATGCGATAGGATTTCACGCTCCAGCTCGATCAGCAGATTGGTGTAGTCTTCGACGTTTCTCGCTGCTGTGGGATCTCCCTGGTTCGCGGCCTGTTGCCAGTGATGTTGTGCCTTTGCTGCCTCCTCGTAGTCGGCGCAGATCGCCCTGAAGGACGCATCGCGCGCGAAGCGGCGACGAATGTCGAGTTCGCGTTGGGGGAAGTGGTCGATGATGGTGCGAATTCCCTCCATGCCATTTCGCCGCACGTTGATTGCGAAGACACGCGACATCGAGACCAAGACCGCATCGACATATGACAGCGGTATTGTCGCTTCGGGACATCGAAGATGATTTCCTTGGACGCGTCCCTCACGCCTGGCGCATCATCTCACGGCAACGGATATCGGTAAGGTGCGAACATGTTCGTACCTCCCGTGACACTCTGATTGCCGAGTAGCCTTGACTCAGGTCGGGGGTCAGCCCCGATCACTATCTGCGTTTCGAATAGGGAGGTCGAACAATGCCGAAGAAGATGAGATCGCTTGGCATCCTGGCGTTTCTTGTACCAGTGCTGGGAACGGCAATGCCGGCAGAATCGGCGCCGAAGAAAGATCTCGATTCAATTCGAGCCGAATGTTTCAGGCAGGCGAACGAGGCTGCGAACGCGGCGTCACTTAATATGTCGAGCGGTGCGACTGCTGCGCGGAATTCCGCCGGCTACTCTGCCTATCGCGATTGCGCGCGAAAGAACGGCATCAGGCCCTGAAGTGATCGCGCTCGTTGTCAGAGAGGACCGTCGCACGGCGGTCCTCTCTTGTGTACATTGCGGGCGACGAGACGTCGGAGGCCTGGCGTTTTGTACTGCGGCCCGCACCAACCTCATCGCGCAACCAAAGACCGCGCCTTCGCCAACCCGGCAACGAGAGCGTCGACCGTGCGCTCCGCAATGCCCTGGCGACGTAGAAATCCATCCGGATCGCGGGCGAGGGGCTCGTACAGGGCCAGCTTGTCCAGCGCCTTTTGCGTACCGCCTCGATCTCCGAGTTCAGCATTGGAAACTGCAAGCACGAGCTGACTGAACCCGGAATCGCCGAGCGCTGACCTTTCCGCGGTCGTCCGGGCCTGTTGGTAGTCGCCGGTCATGTAGTGGCTCACCGCGATGAAATGGAAATACCAATTGGGAGGATTCAACGATCGATCGATAGCGCGCTTGAGAACAGCAACGCCTTCTTCAAAATTGCCCCGCACCGAGAGCCGCCAGCCAAGCTGGGCAAGAATTTCGGGATCGTTTGGATTGAGCGCAACGAGTTGCCGCGTGAGACGCTCACTGTCTTCATAACGTCCGGTGAAATGATAGGCGGCCGCCAGTGCTTTCAGGGCAAGCGTGCTTTTCGGCCGAAGCCGAATTGCATTGTTGATCGCCTCGAGAGCCTTGCCATACTCGGTTTGTCGATCGTCGGCGTCAAAGCCAAGGCGTCCGGCGTCGAGGTGAAGCCACCCGAGCATGGCCCAGGCATCGCTGTAGTCCGGGTCCCGCTGAACGGTCCGTTCCAGGCATTGAAGGGCCGGGGTGAACTCCGCCCGAAGGAAGGTGCGGCGGTAGCCGTGAGCGCGAAGCACGCAATTGTAACTGTCCATGCTCGACGTCGTCGCCGATGACGAACCGCTGCTCATGTCAGCCCTGACGACGCCGTAGGGCTGGCCGATGACTTCCGCGATTTCTTCCGCCAACATTCCCTGCGTTGTGATCAGCGATTTCGGGTCGAATGGCCGACTGTAAGACTTGGTCCAGACAATGCCGCCGGTCGTCGCATTCGCGACCGAGACGGTCACACGGACGTTCCCATCTTCGGTCTGCACGCTTCCGTTGACGACATAGGCCACGCCCCGGTCGCGCGCCAATGGCAACCATGTGGAGCGAACGTCCTGGTTCAAGGACACTGGCGAGGTGTAGAGGCGAAAGCCCGAAAAGTGAAACAGGTTCGCGATCAGTTCCTGGCCCACGCCGGCGGCGAGATAGCGGGTACTCTCTCCGGGACTAAGTGCCTCAAAAGGGGCGACCAGGACACCGGGTTCCCTCGACGCGCCGAAGGGCGATCGGCCAAAGTACGACAGCGACGCGACCGCTCCAATCGCGATTGCGGCTATGAGCGCTGCGGCCGCCGACAAGCGGCGGAAGAGTGCCGACTTGTTGCTTTTGCCAGCAAGCTCCGCGCTGCGGCTGGTAACTTCATCCACGCGTCGCTCGGACGATTGCTCACTGGCCAAACGTCCGGCCAACAGAGTTTTGCGACTTTCGAAGCTGGGGGCGTAGGAGCCTTTTGGAATGGAAATGCGGATCGGGTCATTTTGCCCCGCATCGATGTAGTAACTGTCGAGGTCGCGTCGCAGGCGTCTTGCTTCCAGCCGGACGACCGGGTCCGCTTGCGGATCGAAGGACTCGTCGCGACCGAAGACGGAGAGGGCGATCGTATAGCCCTTCAGGCGTTCGGCGCGTCCCGAGAGCGTCTCCTCGACAATGAACCGGAGGAACGCCCGTCGCCTTTCGCTGGCCTGAAAGTGCGGGCTCGTGCAGATCCGATCGAGTTGGCTAAACACGGAGTCCGGCGCCAGCTCCTGGACATCGAGCCGGGCATTGCCAGGGAAATCGGCTTCTTCCCTAGCGGGTAACTCTGACCGGCTGTCCTGCAAGCGTTACACCGCGCTGCACGAATTATCGACTACGACGATAGCTGCGCCATTGCGTACGGGCTATGCACTTTGTGCCAGTAACGCGGGAAGTGATTGCGACACAATTTCCGAGGCGCGTTGAATCGAAGCACAATTCGATGCCTCGGCTAACGTTCCTTTGGATAAATGTCCTGATCAATCCACGCAAAATGGCCTTGCCGCAATGCGGAAATAACGAAGGGTTGCTCGTCCGGGCTCGAGCCCTCCGAGGCGAGCGGATGACGAAGGACTACGAGCTGGTCCAGACCTATCTCGGCATGGAGAAGCCGTTCGACGTGACGAGCGCGTTCACGACAAAGATGCTCGATCCCGCCATCAAGATGGATGCGAGCAAGGTGAAGAAGTAGGGAAGCGCTGCAAGCGGGGGCCGACGGCTGCCGCGGATCATCCGCCCTTCTTCATCTCGTACACATGTTCCGGCCCGGGAAAGGCGCGAGACCGCACGTCGGCGGCATACGCCTCGATCGCCGCTTCGATGGCCGGGCCGAGATTGCCGTACCGCCGGACAAATTTCGGTGGTCGCGGCGAAAGTCCCAGCATGTCCTCGAGCACGAGCACCTGGCCGTCGCAGGCTGCGCTCGCGCCGATGCCGATGGTGGGAATGGCAATCGTCTCGGTAATCTTGCGCGCCAGTGGTTCGGCTACAGCCTCGATGACGACCGAGAATGCCCCGGCGTCGGCGACCGCTTTCGCATCGTCCTCGATCGGCCCCCAGTCGGCCTCGCTGCGCCCCTGGGCACGGAACGAGCCGAGCGTGTTGATGGATTGCGGCGTCAGGCCAACATGACCCATCACCGGGATCCCGCGCCCGGACAGGAACGCAATCGTCTCCGCCATGCGCACGCCGCCTTCGAGTTTCACCGCGCCGCATTGCGTCTCCTTCATGATCCGCACGGCTGAATTGAAGGCCTGCTCCTTGGTGGCTTCATACGAGCCGAACGGCATATCGACGACCACCAGCGCCTGCCGGGAACCGCGCATCACCGCTGCGCCCTGAAGGATCATCATGTCGAGCGTGACCGGCACCGTGGTCTCGAAACCGTGCATGACGTTGCCAAGGGAATCGCCGACCAGAATGACGTCGCAATGCCGATCCACCAGCGCTGCCGTATGCGCGTGATAGGACGTCAGCATGACGATCCGCTCGCCTTGCTTGCGTGCACGGATGTCCGGCGCGGTCTTGCGCCTGACAGTGGACTGGATTGACATGCTCAGGCTCCGTTTGCGGGACGCGGATCGAAGCCAGATGTCATGTGCGTGTCAATCCAGATGGTCGGGCCTGCGATCAAAATGGACGGCGCGAGGTGAGTCGGCAGGGGCGCGCGCTGTCTCTACGCCGTCATTGCGAGCGTAGCGAAGCAATCCAGAGTCGTTCCGCGGAGGCAGACTGGATTGCTTCGTCGCAAGGGCTCCTCGCAATGACGGTGCGGGGCAGTTGAGCACCGCATTGTCCAGACGGCGTCCCGGAGGCTGCCCCCGTAGCCCGGATGGACCCATTCCCCACGTAACCCCATAGAGAATTAACCGCGCGTTAACCAAATCCGCCGCATCGTTAACCATTCAATAACAGGGAACGAGTCGGCCGCTATGGAGGCTGCAGCAAAACCTCAACGCCAAATGGTGCGCCTGCGCGGGCGCTCCTACGTGGCCTTCGTGTTCATGCCGACAGTTCCGATCCAGGACTGGCTGCAGGAAATCGACGCCACCATTGCGCGCTCGCCGGGCTTCTTTGCCGGCCGGCCCGTGGTGATCGACCTGTCCTCGGTCGATCTCAGCCAGTCCGGCATCGGCCATCTGCTCAGCAGCCTTCAGGACCGCAGCATCCGTGTGCTCGGGATCGAGGGGGTAGAGGAGGGCCGGCTGACGTCGGCCATGCCGCCGCTGCTCTCGGGCGGGCGCAGCTGCGTGGTCGAGGCGAACGCGCCGAAGAAGGCCGAGGTGAAGGCAGAAACCAAGCCGACGTCGCTTCTGCTCGATAGCCCCGTGCGTTCGGGCCAGACCGTGATCTTCCCGGAAGGCGACGTCACCATTCTCGGCTCGGTCGGTTCCGGCGCGGAAGTCGTCGCCGGCGGTTCCATCCACGTCTATGGCGCGCTGCGCGGCCGCGCCATGGCGGGGGTCAACGGTCACACGAGCGCGCGCATCTACTGTCAGAAGATTGAGGCTGAACTGCTTGCAATTGATGGGTTTTACCAGACTGCGGACGACATTGACGCCGCCTTGCGCGGCAAGCCGGCGCAGGCCTGGCTGCAGGGGAATACCATGCGAATTACAGCACTGAACTGACCAGCAAAGGAGACATTTCAGATGAGTAAGGTACTGGTCGTGACATCAGGCAAGGGCGGGGTCGGCAAGACCACGACGACCGCCGCGCTGGGGGCTGCGCTGGCGCAGCGCGGCGACAAGGTCGTCGTCGTCGATTTCGACGTCGGCCTGCGCAACCTCGACCTCGTCATGGGCGCCGAACGCCGCGTCGTGTTCGACCTCATCAACGTGGTGCAGGGCGTCGCGAAACTCCCGCAAGCGCTGATCAAGGACAAGCGGCTGGAGAATCTCTGGCTGCTGCCGGCCTCGCAAACCCGCGACAAGGACGCGCTGACGGAAGAGGGCGTCGGCAAGGTCATCGACGATCTGCGCAGCCGCTTCGACTGGGTGATCTGCGACAGCCCGGCCGGCATCGAGCGCGGCGCCTCCATGGCGATGCGCTTTGCCGACGAGGCGGTGATCGTCACCAATCCGGAAGTCTCCTCGGTGCGTGATTCCGACCGCATCATCGGCATGCTCGATTCCAAGACGGTGCGGGCCGAGAAGGGCGAGCGGGTCGAGAAGCACATTCTCATCACCCGCTACGATGCCTCGCGCGCCGCGCGCGGCGAGATGCTGACCATCGACGACATCCTCGAGATCCTCGCAACGCCCCTGCTCGGCATCATCCCCGAGAGCCAGGACGTGTTGAAGGCCTCCAACGTCGGCACGCCGGTGACGCTGTCGAACGCGAGCGGCGCACCCGCACGGGCCTATATGGACGCGGCGCAGCGGCTGTGCGGCGACACCGTGCCGATGCAGGTTCCGGCCGAGCGCAGGCGCTTCATGGATCGTCTGCTGCGACGGAGGGCTGCATGAGCATGGGTCTGCTCCGACTTCTCCGCGGCAAAAAGGCCTCTGCACCCGTCGCTCGCGAACGGCTGCAGATCCTGCTCGCGCATGAACGCGGAATGCGCGGCCAGCCCGACCTGCTCGGCGTGCTGCGCGAGGAAATTCTCGCTGTCGTGTCCAAGCACGTCACGCTGGATCCGACCAAGGTCATCGTCCGGCTCGAGCGCGGTGACGAGGTGTCGACCCTGGAGGTCGATATCGAGGTCCCCAACGATATCGAGCGCAAGCGCGTGGCGGTCGCGTAGGGGACGCGACCGAAGACGAGCAATTTGGGGTGGGTGAGAAGGCGGTCCGCTGGGCACAGCGGACCGCCTTTGTCGTTCTCGCACAGTCAGTTCAATTCCAGGCCTACCGATGTGATCGGGAGTGGGCGGAACGGGACCTGCGGCGAAATCGTTGTCAGAGACCGCGGAGAGCCGAGCCAGGCCCTGCGGTTTCCAAAAACGGGAGAGCGCCCATGATGTCCGAGCTCCAGGTCCACACCGTTGCGCGGCAGATGCTGGAAAAGCATGGTTTCGCTGCGATAGCGAAGGCGGCCGAACAGGCGCAGGCCTGCGAGGGCCGCGGCGAGGCCGATGAGGCCAAGGAGTGGCGTCACATCGAAGATGCCATGAAGATCATGCGCGGGCCGGCCCATAGCTGACGCCCGGCAAGCGCGAGCGCGTTCAACGCTCCTGGCGGTCGGCGCCCGGCTGCGACGAGCGGTTTTGTGTCTGCGGTTGGGGGCGCTCGCCTGTCTCTTTGCAGGGGAGCGGCTCCCACGTGCCGTCGGGCGCCTGCTGATAGGCACTACAGGACGACGAGGTGGATTTTTCTTCGCCCTTCTGGGCGTCGGAATTCTTCGCCAGAGCGGGTGCGGTCAGCACCGTGGCGGCCGCAAGCGCACCGGCGAAAACGACATGGATACTCCGCATGAGGGCTCTCCTGTTCGAATTCGAAGAGGCCGCATGGTGTCGAGGATTGTGACGATTGTTTGCCGCGGCGACGGTTCCGCCGCGGCGTGCTTAACGCCGCGGGTGAGCGCCTAGCCGCCCTTCTAGCTGCCCTTGGCGCGGATCAGGCCGGCCAGGTTGACCTTCTGGGCCTCGCACCAGCCGGGCATGCCGAGGCGGCGCTGGTCCATGTCGGTCGCCTGGGTCGCGACCGCGACCTCGGCCATCAGATCGTCGTCCTGCTTCTCGCCCATCTTGCCACCGGTATGCATCCAGGCGATCGCCTTGCGCACCTTCTCGGTGGTGCCGTCCGGCAGCTGCATCTGCTGCGCCTTCTGCACGAGGTCCTGATAGACGAGATCGGTGTTCGGGCATTCGACCCTGGCGGCGAAGGCCTGCAAGACCATCGTCACATAGGTCGAGCGTGGATGGTCCGCCGCTTGGGCCGGCGCGGCGAGCAGTAACAGGCCTGCCATCAGGAAACCGGTGCGCATCCTTGGTATCTCCTCCATTTTTTTGGAAGGCTAGCGTCCGCCGCGCCACTCCGCAATGGTGCCGGAACCGATTTGTCGCGCCCCGGTGCGGTACGCTATCGTGACCCGCCCCTGGTCCCGGAGAGCGACATGAGCCTGTTCAGCACGCCGTTCGATCCCGCACGCGACAGGGCGCTCGTCACCGGCGCGGGCAACGGCATCGGCCGCGCGATCGCGCAGGCGCTCATCGGCGAGGGCGTCCGGACCGTGTTCGCCGATCTGAGCGCGGAACGGGTGAGCGCGGCGATCAGCGCGAGCAGCAAGCCTGAACTGGCAGTGCCGTGGGTCGGCGACCTCGCCAAGTCAGACGCTTGCGATGCGCTGCTGGCCGCCGCAGAGGCGGCGCTCGGCGAGGTCTCGCATTTCGTGCACAGCGCATCGCCGCCGCGGCGGGAGGTCGATCATGCGCTCGCGGTCGATCGCAAGACCTGGCAGGAGATGCATGCCGTCAATCTCGATGCCGGATTTCATCTGGCGCGCGGGCTGGCCAAACGGCTGATCGCGGCGAAGCGGCCCGGCTCGTTCCTGTTTCTCACCTCGCTGCACGCAGGCACGCCGCGCAACCTGCCGCATTACTCGACGGCGAAGGCGGGGATGGCGATGCTGGTGAAGGAACTCGCGAAGACGTTCGGGCGTCACGACATCCGCGTCAACGCGCTGGTGCCGGGCGCGATCGCGGCAGGCGGGTTCGTCGCGGACGCCTCGCTGGCGCGGCACATCCCGCTCGGGCGTCTCGGCGAAGCCAGGGACCTCGCGCCGATGGCGCTCACGGTGTTGTCGAACAAGCTTTCAGGTTACGTCACCGGCGCAGCCTTCGTCGTCGACGGTGGATTGTCGCTGACGAACTGGTTCGAGCCGCCGGTGCTGGAGGACTAAAGCACCGTTCCGATAAATCGGAACGGTGCTTTGGATTCTTCGCTTGACGCGGCTAGCGTTGCCAGGCCGGCACGGGATCGAGCGGCGTGCGATAGACCTCGTTGTGATCGCGATCGGTGACGCGCACCGCGCAACCCTTCCGTTGCAGCTCCGGCTTCACCTGCGACAGCTCGGTGGCCAGTTGATCGGCGCGATCGGAAGCGAGCTCGATGTCTTCGAGGATGATTCCGCCCTGGTTCTTGAACTCTTCACCAACCACAAGATCGAAGGAGTAGAAGGGCATCCGAATTCTCCGGTGTGACGACCAAGTCCCAAAAGTCCTGGCTGCAAGTCTTCACTGGCTGCAAGTCTTCAACGGAAGTCTTCAACACATGTCGGATGGTATCACTGAGTCGATCATTGACGAATGAACAGGCGGCGCAATCTCTGTGCTTATGGCGCAGAAATGATGTGCAGTATGCGAGCTCGTTAAGGTTTTATTAAATATGTCGGCGCGATCATAAGGCATGGAATTGCAGCAGAACCGGGCTCCGGGAACCGGCAGCTGCAAGAGAAGGCCGGCGGCATAGATCCCGACGGCCTTTTCTCTTGACGGAGAACGATCGAAGCATCGGTCTCCGTAGTCGCCCGGACTCAACGCATCACATCGAGTCGGACAGCTTGCGCGATGGTACGATGGCGACGCTGCGCTAACGCAGCGGCATCGGCGGACGCACGACCGGGCCGTCGTCATCGGCAACGGCTTGCGTCGTGGCGACCGGTGCTGCCGGAGCGACCGCGGCAGCCTGCGAAGGCGGCGGAGGT
Organism: Bradyrhizobium sp. CCGB20; assembly: GCF_024199855.1. Taxonomy (NCBI): domain Bacteria; kingdom Pseudomonadati; phylum Pseudomonadota; class Alphaproteobacteria; order Hyphomicrobiales; family Nitrobacteraceae; genus Bradyrhizobium; species Bradyrhizobium sp. CCGB20. Next base: position 4,470,381 of record NZ_JANADN010000001.1, read on the forward strand.
GCGAGCGGCGCCGGCGAATACGACGGCATGTAGGTTTGCGACACGACCGGCTTCGGCTTGCGAACCGGGGGCATCGGAGGGCGCGCGGAGGACACGCGCGCGCGCGGATCGACTGGCCTCGCCTCAGCCACCGGCCTTGGCGCAGGCGGTTTTGCCATCTCGCGCGCCATCTGCTCCTGACCAGCCTTCAACTCGGCGATGTTGGCCTTGAGCGCGTCGATCTGCTGCGCCATGGCTGCGAGATCGCGCGTCATCGATTGGACCGACTGCACTGTATCGGGCTGCGCTGCATCAGGCTGTGTTGCGACAGGCTGTGTTGCGACAGGCGCGGCTGCTGCAACCTGAACCGCGGGCGCCGCAGGCGGCGTCGCGGTTTGATCGGTCGCTTGAGCGGTAGCGGGCTGCTCCGCGGGCGGCGCGGCCTGCGCGGCGGTCACCGGCGCCGTCTGCGATGTCGGATGCAGCAGCGACGCCAATGCCGGCGTCCATGATGTCAAAGCCGGTGTCCATTCGGCGAGCATCTGCCTGGCCGTGTCGCCATGTTTCTCCCAGGCGACGGCGGCGCCCACGCTTCCGCCCGCAAGCAACATCGTCACGAACGCGCGGCGCAGCCATTTTCCGGCGGAGGATCGCTTCGGCCGGTTGCGACCGTCGTCGGCCGCGACGCGCACGGCGGTATCGACCGAGGGCACCGCCGATGGCGTCGCCGCCTGCGGTTCCAGGACCCTTGGCTCCTCCAGGACCGGCGGCTTCAGGACAGGACTGAACTTCGGCTCCGGATTGATCGAGGGGGGCGGTGCGAACTTCAAATCCAGCTTGGGCTCCGGACGGGCCGTGAGCTCAGGCGCCAGGGCGGGGGCGACGCTGATGGGGCGCGACGCCAGCACCATGTCGGGCGAGATCTGAATGGCGTCGTGCGGATCGTTGTCCTTGACCGTGTCCTTCACGATCTCATCGACGATTTGCCGAGAGTTCAGCGTCGCGAGCATCGCAGCTCCTTTGAAACCAGGTGTTTAAAATCTTGGTCGTCCGCATTGGCGCGAGCCGATCTGTTGAGGCGACTCATCCCAAATCCGATGAGCCAAGCACTGTGACCCACGAGTCCAGCCGGGTTTGACCAAAGCAAGGCGAGGGGATGGAGATGATGCGACGCTATTTCGCCGTTTGTGGTGATGGAACCCGGCCCATTAAACACGCGCACGTGTTCCGGTTTGCCTTGTTTTCAGCACGATTTGGGCAGCATCTGGTGAGGCTGGGGGCGCTGTTATGCGCTATCGGGGGGACCGGCGGTGCCAAAATCTCTAATCGCATTATTTGTCGTAGCCATGCTTCCGCTCGCCGGCTGCATGCAGACAACGCTTTCGCCATCGACGGATGCGAGCATGACGCCGCGCGACCGTCAGTTGCTGGCGCACACGCCCTACGCGAAGGCGAACGTGCCTGAGCAATATCTCCGTCATATGGTCGACTATCCGCGCAAGGAGCAGCCGGGCACGATCCTGGTCGATACCGATGCGCGCTACCTCTATTTCGTGCTGCCCGGCGGCAAGGCGATCCGCTACGGCGTCGCGGTCGGCGAGGAAGCCATGGCCTTCTCCGGCGTCGCGCGCGTCGGCCGTCTGGCGGAATGGCCCGACTGGGTTCCGACAGCGGAGATCCAGGCGCGGCTCGGACCATATCCAGCGCGCGTCGCCGGCGGCCCCGCCAATCCGCTGGGCGCGCGAGGCATCTATCTCTATGTCGGCAACAAGGACACGCTCTACCGCATCCACGGCACCAACCAGCCCGAATATATCGGGCAGGCGATCTCGTCCGGCTGCATCCGGATGCGCAACGAGGACGTGATCGATCTGTTCGATCGGGTGAAGCTGAATTCGATGGTCGTGGTGTTGCCGCCCGGGCAGAACGCGCGGGTCGAGGCGGGGTCCAGCTGGCGCGGGTAGAAACCTGAGCGAGCCGCGCCCGGTGCGCGGCTTGCCGACAATTTTATCCATTGTCTTGCGCGGGCCGTAACGGTTCGCCTCTAGCGTGCAGCGAGCAAGGGGTTGCTCGCATGTATCTCGTCAAGAATTCTCCGCGCGCGCTGTTCGCCGCGCTGATTCCGCTGGCCATCGTCGAAGCCGTGCTGATGGTCTTCGCGATCGCGGGCGGGCAGGTGACCGACCCCGTCGGCGTGCCCGCGCCGGACCAGATCGTGGTGCTCTATGCGGGCCGCATGGCGATCAATGCGGCCTTCCTGTTCGCCGGGCACATCGTGCTGCGGCAGTGGACGATCTCGAGCCGCCTCGCTTACGGGCTGATGGGCGGCGTCATGGCAGCAGTGAGTTACGGCATTGCAATCCGCAATCACATCCAGCTGGCCGCGCCCGGCGACGGCACGGTGGTGACGATCGGTCTCTTGCCGACCATCGCAGGGATGATCGGCGGTTTCCTCTATGGCCAGTTTGCCGGCCTCAGTCCGGTTGCCCGGGCGACCGGCGTGGCCTGCTCCGCCGACGCGCCGGCCGCGCCGCCGCCGATCGTGTTCGACGGACCGGTCCGGGTCCGCACATCGGTCGCCGGTGTCGCAATCGCGGCCCTGATACCGACAGTGCTCGCAACGCTTCTGCCTTACACGCTGGTGCCGTTTCTGATGAATGGTTTCGCGGACAAGAGTACCGCTCAGATCTTCGCAGCCGTGATCCCCGCGCAGACCTTCATGGTCATGATGGTGATCTCGGTCATTCCTTCGAGCATCTTCATGCTCTGCGTGCACCATGTCGCGCGCGCGATGAGCCGCCGCAGCGCGTGGGAATACGCAGCGATCGGAGGCGTAGCGGCGTTCGCCTGCATGCTGCTGCTGGTGCTGGTCGTGCCGATCTTCGCCGCTCTGCTGGTGCCGGCGGCATTTTGCGGAGCGATCATGGGTGCGCTCTATCGCCGCTTCGCCGGCCTCGAGCCGGTGCCGTTGCCGGAAGCCGTGATCGCAATCGATCCGAACGCGCTGGTCGGCGCCGATCATCCGTCACGACGCCAGCACGGCGTCATTCTGAGCAACTGATCGCCAGAGACAGAAGCTGGAACGGAACGAGGGACGAAGCATGAAAGGATTTGCGGCTTTTGGCGCTGCGGTCGTGATCACGGCCGTGGCGGCGGTCTGGTTCTTGACCGGGCCGGTGGTGGTGAACGCAGAAGTCAAACCGCTTCAGCCGAGCGCGAAGATGCCGGTGTGGAAGCCGGTCCCGACAGACCTTGCGCGCTAGAGACGGACGCGCGCCGTTCTCGCCCTAGTTCTCAGGCCGGGCGATGCGCCATTGCAGCGTCGTGGCGTTGCCGTTGGCATCGCCTGGCGCCTTGTCGGCCGGCGAAGTGTAGAGCGGACGATAGCGGTACGCCCACATCTTGCTGCCGTCGTCGCGGCTGATCACGGTGAAGTCGCCAATGGCCTTGGCTTCGGCCGTCGCGGGCAGCGGGACCCAGCTCTCGGCGCATTTGCCGTTGCAGGTCGACGTCTTTCCGGTGGTGTCGCGCTCGTAATAATAGAGCGTCATGCCCTTGAGATCGACCAGCTTGGGACCCTGCTTGGTCAGGACCACTTTCGCCGGCGCGGTCGTCGTCTCAGGCTTCGGCGGAGGAGGGTCTCCGCCGCCGCCATGGCCATTCGCGAGTGCAGGAACGATCGAGAGCGCGAGGACCGCGGCCGCAATGTGGAACCTGAGCATCCGATACCCCCGAACGGCAAAGTTAATCGCGCGTTAAAGCGCCGAATATGACCGACCGTAGCAGCTGAAGGTTAGTTCCAGGTTTCGCGGCACTGCGACAATGACAGGTAGAAACACGGGGTTTACGCCTGCACCTCGCGCAACGGGGCACGGCTGAGCTCGTTGCCGGCGGCGATGGCCTTGCGCAGCAGCCGCATCAGCTCCTCGCCTTCCTTCGCGCTGAGGCCGCGCAGCATGAGGCGCTGGGCGGACTCCACCGCCGGCGTGATCTTGCGCAACGTGCGCCGCCCTTCGTCGGTGATCTCGAGCTCGCGGGCACGGCGATCACGGCTGGAGGCACGGCGCTCCGCGAGCCCCTTCTGCACGAGGCGATCGATCACGCCGGTGATGGTGGTGCGGTCGTAGGCGATCAATCCTGCGAGCGTCACCTGGTCGAGCCCCGGATTGGCCTTGATGGTCGCAAGCGCGGCGTATTGCACCGGCGTGAGGTCGAAGCCGGCGTCTCCGACCTCGGCCAGGAAGACCGCGACCGCAATCTGCTGGAACCGGCGCGCCAGATGCCCGGGCATGTCGTTGTTGTCTTTCACCGAACTCTCCATGTGGGACAGGGTGGGCCGGAACGTTGACAAGTATACTGATAGTCAGCATACTGAGCAATATCCAAACAGAACGTTTCGCAGGGAGAGGTGCTCATGCAATTCCATCTCAATGGATTTCAGCCGGGCGATCCTGAAATCGCCGATCCCGCCGAACGCATCCAGAATTCGGGTGCAGTGGGCGCCGTGCCTGAAGAGGTCGACGTCCTCATTGTCGGCTGTGGGCCCGCGGGCCTGACGCTCGCGGCCCAGCTCGCGCAATTCCCCGACATCAAGACCTGCATCGTCGAGCAGAAGCCGGGCCGCCTGCTGGTCGGGCAGGCCGACGGCATCGCCTGCCGCACCATGGAGATGTTCCACGCCTATGGCTTCAGCGCGCGCGTGCTGAAGGAATCCTATTGGGTCAACGAGACGACGTTCTGGAAACCGGACGAGCGGGCGCCGGAAAAGATTGTGCGCAGCGGCCGGGTGCAGGACGTCGAGGACGGGCTGTCGGAATTCCCGCACGTCATCCTCAACCAGGCGCGCATCCATGACGGCTTTCTCGACGTCATGCGCAAATCACAGGCGAAGCTCGAACCCCATTACGGCCGGCGCCTGCTCGACCTCGAGGTCGATCCGGCCGCGGGTCCCACTGAGGCTGCCGTGACGGTGCGCCTCGAACGGGTCGATGCCGGGAGCGAGGGCAAGATCGAGACGATCAAGGCGCGTTACGTCGTCGGCTGCGACGGCGCGCGCAGCACGGTGCGCAAATCGATCGGCCGCGAGCTGCATGGCGATTCCGCCAACCACGCCTGGGGCGTGATGGACGTGCTGGCGGTGACTGATTTCCCGGACATCCGCTTCAAGGCCCTGATCCAGTCGGCGAAGGACGGCAGCCTGCTGATCATTCCACGCGAGGGCGGCTACATGGTCCGCCTCTATGTCGAGCTCGCAAAACTCGACGTTGGCGAACGCGTCGCCAATCGCAACATCACCGCCGAGGATGTGATCGCGAAAGCGCAACGGATCCTGAAGCCGCATACGCTCGACGTGAAGGAGATCGCCTGGTGGTCGGTCTACGAGATCGGCCAGCGCTTGACCGACAAGTTCGATGACGTGCCGGAAACCGAGATCGCCTCGCGCCTGCCGCGCATCTTCATCGCCGGCGATGCCTGCCATACCCACAGCCCGAAGGCGGGGCAGGGCATGAACGTCTCGATGCAGGACGCTTTCAATCTCGGCTGGAAGCTCGCCGCCGTCCTCCGGAAGCAGTGTGCGCCGAGCCTTTTGCATTCCTATTCGGCCGAACGCCAGGCGGTGGCGAAGGAGCTGATCGATTTCGACCGCGAGTGGGCGGGAATTTTGGCCTCCGCCGCCAAGGCCGGCGGCGCCGACGCCGCCAGGACGCAGGACTATTTCGTCAGGCACGGGCGCTACACCGCAGGCACGGCGACGCACTACCGTTCATCGCTCCTCACCGGCGCAAAATTCCATCAGCATCTCGCCGAAGGCCTCGTCATCGGCACGCGCTTTCATTCCGCGCCGGTCATTCGGCTCGGGGATGCCAAGCCGGTTCATCTCGGCCATGCGGCGCAGGCCGACGGACGCTTCCGCATCTACGCGTTTTCGCCTGCTGAAGATCCTGCCGCCACGGGCTCGGCCATTCGTGCGCTGTGCAATTTCCTTGCCGAGGCTCGGGAGTCGCCGGTCAGGCGCTATACGCCCGCGGGCGCCGACATCGACAGCGTGATCGATTTGCGCGCAGTCTTCCAGCAGGATCATCGCGAGCTTGCCGTCGAGGCGATGCCGTCGCTGCTGCTTCCGCGCAAGGGGCGCTACGGCCTGATCGACTACGAGAAGATGTTCTCTCCGGACCTCAAGAGTGGCCAGGACGTTTTCGCCATGCGCGGCATTGACCGCAAGGCCGGCTGCATGGTGGTGACGCGGCCGGACCAGTACGTCGCGACCGTGCTGCCGATCGACGACTTTGCCGGGCTTGCGTCGTACTTCGATGCGTTCATGTTGCCGGTGAACTGACGGCTCGGCGGCGCGGTTGCGCGCTGCATCGATGAACGGCGCATGAATATTGAACCGCGCGCGGCATGCATCTCGATCTTTCGATGGATGCGACCGCTGTGCGCGGAACGCTCGTTCGGCCAGCGCGTTCCGACTTGAACGAGGAGGAATTCGCCATGAGGCTCAAGAGCGCTTTAGTTGCAGCATTGTTGCTGGCCCCGACGGCCGCGCTGGCCGCGCCGGGCATCGTCACCGTCTCGACCGGCCTGCGCGCCGGGCCGGGCACGGGCTTTCCGCTGGTCGATCGCGTCCCCGAGGGCGCCCGCGTCAACATCCATGGCTGCCTGCGCGGCAACGCCTGGTGCGACGTGAGCTTCTCCGACGATCGCGGCTGGGTGTCGTCGCAATATCTCGAATATCTCTACCGCAATCACTACGTCTATCTGCCGGACTATGTCGACGAGATCGACGTGCCCGTCGTCCCCTTCGTGCTGACCTCCTACTGGTCGAGCTACTATGAGCGACGTCCCTTTTATCGCCGCCACGCCTACTGGAATAATTACTGGACCTCGCATCAGCGCCTCGCGACGCGGATGACGATCGATCCGCGCGCGGCCCGCATCGGTCGGGCGGCAACGCGTGACTCGGCCATCGCATTGGGACGTGAGGGCGTGCATGCCAAGGGAGCGGCCGCGATCTCCGGTCGTGATGCAGCGACCACGCGTCGCGACGCGGCTATCGCCAGGCACGACGCTGCGACCGCGAGGCGCGACGCGGCGACCGCGAGACGCGACGCTGCGGTGACGGCCGACCGCACCCGCGCCGGACGAAACGAGCGCATCGTGCACGAGCGGGCCAACATGCAGACCCGCAATCCGCGCGATGCACAGGCCCGCATGATGCACGAGCAGACGCAGAGCCGCGCCGCGGTGCGTGCGCAGCCGATGGCGCGTGCGCATGAGGCGCCGCGCGTCTCGGCGGCACCTGCAGCGCGTCCGGCGGCACCGCACGTGGCGCAGCCGAACGTGAGCCACGGTTCGCCAATGAATGCTCGCGCGCAGATGCCGGCGCCGCGCGCGGCTGCACCTGCGATGCCGCACGGCGGCGGTGGTGGCGCTCCGCATATGAATGCCGCTCCGCGCGGCGGCGGCGCGCCTGCCGGCGGTCCCGGCGGCGGCCACCAGAAGCACTAAATCTGCCAACGAAAGCCCGGCCGTCGCGCCGGGCTTTCTGTTTGGGTGACCTCGGGTTCCCGGCCCGTCCAATTTAAGAAAGTTCTTCGCGGGCAGATTTCATCGATCGTAATATGTCTACTAAAAGCTGTAAGCATCCACTCGGGGCAGCGGGGCACGGGAGGATGACGATGAGACAGAACCCGGCGGAGACGCGCCGCCAAAATGTCGCGAAGCGGTCGATGACCAAAGAGGCCAAACAGCTGACCGGCCTGATTGCCGGGCTACGCAAATCCCTCGACGGGATTCACAAGGAGCGGACGAGCACAAAGCTCACCGGCGCCGAGATGGGCATGCTCGACGAGCGCCGCAACAATTTGCTGCTCACCATCGCAGCTTTGGACGACCGTCTGTCGGCGGTACAGGGGCTGATCGATCTCGGTCGCCCGCACGTGATCCGCGTGCACTAGGCGCGGGCGCTAGCGGCTCCGTCGCGGCGGCGATGGACCCGGGCCCGGCTGGCGGTTCTGCATGGCATAGGGGTTGGCGTAGCACTGGGCGGATTGCCCGGATGCGGTCGCTGCGCACTGCGCAATCGATGTAAAGCTGCAATCGATGCTGCTGCCGTCGATGGTGTAGATCTCGATGCAGACAGGATAGCGCGGATCGTAGGTTTGCGCGTCCACGGGCGTGCCAACCAGCGCCGCGCCAGGCAAGCCCGCGACAAGCAGAATCGCATTCATCAGGCGGTGCACGATCAATCTCCGTCGTTCGGTTGGAACCAGGGCACAATGCTGCCTTGGACGGCACCAAATTGCCATGCTCCTGGCGAATTGCCGCCAAAGCCCGCTGCCACGACGGAAGCGGGTGCAGGGCAACGCAAGGGGACGCGCATTGGCCTACAAGATGGTCGCAGAACGCGACAATGAGAAGTGCAGTTTTGCCCGCGAGAGCCGATTGCTCATCGTGGCGAAGGCAAAGGTATGGGCGAGCGAGGGGTGGCAGGTCGTCATCACCGACCCGGACGGCAAGGCCTACACTCCGCCCGAATTCGATCAGCTATTGGCGGCGTGACCGCGCGACGGGGCCGATTCTTCTTTTGACGCGTTTTCTTTACGCGAACTGGGTGTCCACTTCGCTCGAAAACGTTCCAGGGGGCGACATTGATTTCGCTATTTCGACCGGGGCGCGATGTGATTGCGCCCCTGGTGACTCTCGCAGCCGCCGCGCTGACGGTCACAGTCGCGTCCGCGCAAAATCTCGACGCCGGCAAACCGCCCGCGAAGCTTTTCGCGGATGGCTGTGCCACCTGCCATCGCAGCCCGCGCGGACTGGCGAAAGGGCGCTTCAGCCTGACGCTCGCCTGGTTCCTGAAGGATCACTACGCAACCAGTTCCGACTCAGCCAAGGCGCTCGCCGCGTACCTGCAGTCGGTCGATGAGCCTCCACGCGCTGCGGCGAAACCCGGTACTAAACCGTCGCGATCCGCGCCGCGTCCGCCCAAGCCGATGGAAGGCCGGTAGTCAGCTCGCCATCCCGGCTACGGCAAGGCGCTATGTACGCCGATATGTCTGTGCAATCAGCCGCGCGTGCACGGCGCGCAAGTCAGCGCTAATCCGCGTCTGTCCCGTCGTGACAAAGGACAGCCAGGCACCGTCGGCGGCGAGACGCACGATGTGGAGCTCGGGCGCGGCGTCGGTCGTACGGTGACGCTTCAGGCGGGCCTTCATCCAGTCGTTCCAGAGCCGGCGCAGTGAGGGATCCGTGACCACGACCATGCTCAAGGCGGCCCAGGGTGTCGCGAAGCCGAAGGCCTTGCCCGTGAACACTGCATTCACATAGGCGCGCGTAAAGCTGCCGCGTGGCTTGGGATCGACCTCGATGGCGGCGTCGATCTCTGTGTCGACACGGGCGAGGAGGTCGGCGAACAGGCCCTCGATCAGCGCCTGCTTGCTGCCGAAATGATGAAACAGCCCGCCCTTGGTGACCCCGGCCGCCGCCGCGACCGCCTGCACCGTCACGCCGGCGACGCCGTGGTCCATGGCGATGGCGGCTGCGCAGTCGAGCAGGGCGCGTCGCACCTGCTCGGGCTGTTTGGCGCGGGTATAGGCGCTCGCCGGCATCAATGCGCCGTGGTCTGCGAAAACAGGTTGATGACCACGACCCCGGACACGATCAGCCCGATGCCGACGAAGGCCGCGGCGTCCAGCATCTGGCGGAACAGCACGAAGGAAACGGTCGCGGTCAGGATGATGCCGACGCCGCCCCAGATCGCATAGGCAATGCTCAGGGGAATGACCCGGATCGCCACCGACAGCGCGTAGAACGAGGCGACATAGAACAGCACCATCGCGAGCGTCGGCCACGGCCGCGTGAACTGCGCGGACTGCTGGAGGAAGGCGGACGCCGTGACCTCGAAGACGATGGCGAGGGCAAGCGCTGCGTAGGCGTTGAAGGCGGAGGTCATGACGGGCTCGAGCACAGTTGCGCGAAAGATACCGCGCGGTAGGTATGTTTAGCACGCGTAACATGGCTTTTGCCAGAAGCCGGTATCACGTCTGAGTGACGAGCCTGCGACAGTGAGACGCCGATGTTCCCCGACGGGCGCCCAACAGGCTGAAGCCGCCGCGCGATGGAACGTGCGGCGGCTCCGAGGTTTCGTGGTCGTTCGGTGTGACGCTAGTTGATCCGCACGGAGAGCTCGACGTCTTCGGCAAAGGCCGTGGACATGTAGCCGCTTCCGGGCCTGCGTACCCGCGCGAGATAGTCGGGGCTGTCGTCGGCATTGTCGGCAACGATGATCGCGCCCGGCTTGAGATGGCCCTCGACCAGATCCAGGATCTCCGGGTACAGCGCCTTGGCGCCGTCGAGCAGCACGAGATCGATCTGATCGGGCAGGTCCGCGCTCAGCGTCTTCAGCGCATCGCCCTCGCGGATCTCGACGAGATCGATCAGCCCGCCGGCCGAGAGGTTCTCCCGAGCACGTGCCGCCTTGGACGGCTCGAACTCGCTGGTGATGAGGCGGCCGCCGCCATTGTCGCGCAAGCCAGCGGCCAAATGCAGCGTCGAGATGCCGAACGAAGTCCCGAACTCGACGATCGCCCTGGCGCGGGAGCTGCGCGTCAGCATGTAGAGCAGGTGACCGGTCTCGCGCGAGACGGCGAGCGGTACGTCCTTCAGGCGTGCGTAGAGGTCGCGGTAATCGGTCTTGCTCTGCATCATCCGCGCGCGGTCGGCGTCGGACAGATCGGCAACGGCAGCTCGCGTTGCGCCGCCTGCTGCTTCGGCCTGGTCGAACAGGCGATCCAGCAGCGGCGCAAGCGATGTGATGGTTGGAGTGGTCATGTGAGGCCTCCGAGTTTTGTAGCGAAGCGTGTGCTTGCATGCGGGTTGAAATACGACTAATTCGTCGCATTTCCTATTCGCATTGCCCGGGTGCGCCATGGCCGATCGCCGAAGCCGTTCAGTTTCCTCACGAAAACAGCCGCAACAGGCCCGCTCCAACGAGCTTGTGGCGGCCATTCTGGATGCCGCTGTTCAGGTCCTGGCAAAGGAGGGCGCGCAGCGTTTCACCACGGCGCGGGTGGCGGAGCGGGCCGGTGTGAGCGTCGGATCGCTCTATCAATATTTTCCGAACAAGGCCGCGATCCTGTTCCGCCTCCAAAGCGACGAGTGGCGGCGCACGAGCGAGCTCTTGCGCGGTATCCTCGCGGATTCGGCGAAGCCGCCACCGGCGCGGCTGCGCGCGCTGGTCCACGCCTTCATCCGTTCCGAGTGCGAGGAGGCTGCGATGCGCGGCGCGCTCAGCGATGCCGCGCCGCTCTATCGCGATGCGCCCGAGGCGCAGGACGCGCGCGCGGCCGGCGAAGGCATTGTCGCAGCCTTCATGCGCGAGGCGCTGCCAAAGTCCTCGGAGGCGACGCGCGAGCTCGCCGGGGAGTTGATCAAGACGACGCTGGCCGAGGTCGGTAAACGGTTCTCGGAGACGCCGCGCAGCGAGGCCGAGATTGCGCGACACGCCGACGGGCTGGCTGACATGTTCTGCGCCTACCTCGACAAGCTTGCAGGCCGCGGACGTCATTCCTGACATCTGCGTTTGCGGCCCAATATCGTTTCGGATTCCTGGGGATCATGGGTTAGCCTTGCATCGTCCTTCGTCCAGCCCGAGTGCCGCGCCATGCATGTCCTTCGACCCCAGTTTCGCATCGAGGAGCAGCGCGCGCTGGAATTTGCGGGCCGGCGCGGCTTCGGCGTGATCGTGGCGGCCGATGCCAACGGCCCGCGCGCCTCGCACGTGCCGTTCGTGCTGGATCAGCGTGATGGGCGCGTGATCGTGCAGATCCATTTCACGGGAAAAAACCCTCTGGTCGAGCTTGCCGACGGCGTCAGGCGCTTCCTGCTGGTCGTTGCCGGCGACGATGCCTACATCTCCAATGATTGGTACGCCTCCCGCGACAATGTCTCGACCTGGCTTTACGAGGCCGTGCACTTGTAGGGTGTGGCGCATCTGCGCGGGCACGATGAGAACCGTGGCCATGGCGATGCGCTGCTGGCCGTCGCCGAGGCACGGCTGCCGAAGCCGCCCTGGGACCTCACGCAGATGGAGCCGGCCAAGCGCGAGAGCATGCTGGCGGCGATCCGGGTCGTCGATCTCGTGGTCGACACCGTCGAGGGACAGGCCAAGCTCAACCAGCACAAGAGCGATGCGGATCATGTCGCGGTCGCCGATCGATTGGCGCGGTCGGACGAGACGGGGCATCGGCGGCTGGCGCGGAAGATGCAGGCGCTGCGGCCGGGGCTGGGGTACGAGACACCGTAAACTTGTAACCCGGATGGAGCGCAGCGAAACCCGGGATTCTATGTTGCGGCGAGAGTCCCGGATTACGCTGCGCTCCATCCGGGCTACGCCAACCACTGCTACGCTTGCCACATCCGGCATTTGACCCTACGGACTTCTGCATGCTCGTCATCTCCATTCAAAGCCAGGTGGTCCACGGCCATGTCGGCAACAGCGCGGCGGCCTATGCCATGCAGGCCGAGGGCGTGAACGTCGCGGCGGTGCCGACGACGCTGCTGTCGAACCATCCGCGCTATCCGACCCTGCGCGGGCGGGTGCTGGAGACCGAGCTCGTCGCCGATCTGCTGAAGGGCGTCGAGGAGCGCGATCTCGTCGACGAGGCCGCGGTGCTGGTCACAGGCTATCTGGGCTCGCCCGGCAATGCGGCCGTCATCGCCGATTTCGTCGAGCGGGCGCTGACGCGGAATTCGAAGCTCGTCTATCTCTGCGATCCCGTGATCGGCGATGACGGCCGCGTCTATGTCGCCGACGGCATCCTGGACGTGGTCCGGCACCGTCTGCTGCCGGCGGCTAACCTGATCACGCCCAACCAGTTCGAGCTCGAGCTGCTGTCGGGCACCGCTATTGCGGACGCGCCAGGCTTGCGCGCGGCGTGCGCGGCGCTGGCGGGGCAGGGACGCATCGACGTCGTCGCGACCGGCTGCACGCTTGCCGATACGGCGGACGGGCAGGTGGAAACGATCCTATGCGCGGACGGGCAGCTGTTGCGCTTTGCGACGCCGCGTCTTCCGATCCGTCCCTATGGCACCGGCGATCTGCTCACCGGCCTGATCGCAGCGCATCTGGCCAAGGGCAAGGCGGTGGAGGCGGCGGTGCGGCTCGCGGTCGAGACTATCTTTGCGGTGCTGGTACGCACGCAGGAATCCGGTTCAGCCGAGATGTGCCTCGTGCCGCTGCCCGGGCGTAAGCCGTAACGGCTCAGGTCGCGCGCTTCGCGGCGGACTGCGCCGATTTCTGCGGCCTTGCCTTCTGCTCACGTGCGGCGTGCGCCCTCGACTTTGCACTGGCCACAGCCCGCCCCCTCTTCGACTTGACGTTGGCGGCTTCCTTGCGCTCCGCCGACCCCCGGCGCGAGGTGTATTCCGGACCGTCGACCGGGCCGACATGTGGCGGATCGCGGCCGAGATAGGGCCGGCCGATGCCGAGCGCCTTGCCGTTGGCATCGACCCACTTCCACAGGATCTCGGTCGAGACCCAGCGCTGCGCGCGGTTGTTGCCCTGGGTGCTGACGATGTCGGCGGCCATGCCGTGGCCATAACCGCCGCGCGTGCTGCCGCCGTGATAGGAGCGATTCGAGGCGGCCTTCAGTCCGCTCGCGATCGACTGGCGATAATCGTCGCGAAACGCGCTGGTGATGCCGGGCGAGAGGCCGGCGGCTTCAGCCGCGAGCAGCGTGCGAAACAGTTTTCGCTTGAAGCTCTTGTCCATGCCGCCGATGACGTAATCCATCATCGACATGCCGGCGCGTTCGGCCGCCTTCGGATCCTTCCAGCCAAAGTCCTCGTCGACCAGTTTCGTGAAGCTGCGCATCACCGTGACCGTCTTGCCCCTGCGCTTGATGGTGACGGGGCGGCGCTCCTCGACCTTGATCGAATCTTCCTTCGCCGTGCGCTGGTAGAGCGCCCAGAGATAGCGGTCGATGCAAGCGTCCATGACGAAGCACTCGTCGAGCACGGCGACGGTGTCGGCAGGCGGCGACGCCTTGCTCGGGGCGGGCGCAGGGCCGGTTACGATCGCCGCGGGCGACAGCGCGTCTGTCGTCACGATCTCGGTGGGATCGGCCGATGCGAGTTTTATCACGGGCTCCTGCGCCGGAGCCGGTGCAGCCTCGCTGACGACGGGCTCCGGTTCGGGCGAAATCTGCGGTGCGGGCGGCGCTTCCGCCGGCAAGGTCAGTGCCGGATCGGCGGAGGCGAGCTGGACGACAGGGGCGGGCGCTTCGGGCGGTGCTGCCTCGGCAGCCATCGGGTCTGGTGTCGCGGGGCCTGGTATCGCGGCGACAACAGCCGCGATGTCGGCCGTCAATGCGATCCCATCTTCGATGGTCGCGGCGTGCGGGACATCGGCGAGCTCGAGACGGGTGAGATCTTTCGCGCGCGAGACGGCTGCCGCATTCGCATTGGCGCCGCTGTTCTCGATGAGGGCCGGAGCATAAGCGGACAGCGAGAGCGCCAGCCAGCCGCCGAGAACGGCCGAGGGGCAGGAGATCGCCACCAGAAGAGACCGCCGATCGTTCATGATCCCTGCCTCCAAACGGTTCGTTCGAACCAATCTTGCACAGCCAGGCACGTAACGCGTCGATTGTTCGGAGGACGGTGTGGCGGCGCAATGGCGGAAATCGGCGAGACAAGGCTTTTCGGATGGGTGTTGCCGAGGCGCAACGCAGGTTCCCTGCGATTCCAGGGGCGGCTGAGCAGGGGCTGCAAAGGCGGTCGCCATTGTCATCAAATTGAACGGAGTGAATTTACTCAATCTTGGATTGTGCCCCGGTATCTCTCGCGTACCGGCAACATCTGGTTGAGTTGGGAAGGATGCGAGTTGTGAAATTGAAATGTCTGTTGGCCGAATTCGCCGCCGATGAATCCGGCGCCACCGCGATCGAATACGGCCTGATCGCAGCCGGTATCGCGCTGGCGATCATCGAAATCATCTATGCACTCGGCACCAATCTCGTCGCAAAGCTGCAATCGCTTGCGGCGGCCCTGAAATAAGCGTTTGCCGATTCCTTACGTCGGGATGCGCTGCCAACGCTCTTGCGGGTGCGGGAGTAGTGCTGGCGAGTCTTGCGACAGTTAACCATCGCGTCCATGCGTGGAACGCGATGTTGCGATGCAGCAATGCATGTCGCAACGCAGCAAATCAGCATTAGATGTGCTCCGAACCTACTTCCAGGAGCATCACCAATGAACAAGAAGACTTTGTCGATCGCAGCCGCTGTCCTCGCCATCGCGGGCTCGACTGCCGCCTTCGCTGCCGAACTGCCGGCCTATCAGGCCAGCGGCATTCCGGTTTCGCCCGTGCAGGTCCGCGTGCTCGGTGCCACCAATGTCGAGCAGCAGGTGACGGCGCCCGCCACCAGCGTGACGGCGCTTCAGGCGAGCGTTCTGACGCCGCGCAAGGTGAAGACCGCGACCGTGGGCAGCGCCCGCTGAGCAGATCGCACTGAGCCGAGAGCTTGGTGCGCGAACTTCCTCGACATCATGGCCGGGCTCGTCCCGGCCATTTCTTTTTGTCCATCCCGATCGCGTGTTGATGCGCGTAGTGAGAATCCTCTCACGAAAAAATTCCTCGTCACGCGCGACTTGTGTATCGCCGTTCAAAACGAGTGTGATCTCTTTAATAGTTGCTTTGCAGATCGCGGCGCTTGATGCGGGCGCCGCTTATTGGCGGCCAAGAATGGACCACATACTGGAGCCGTCATGCCCGTTGCACAAAAAGCCGTGATTGCAAGCGCCTCGCCGCGCGCGTTCGTCCTCAAGCATCTCGCCCTGTTCGCAGCCGCCGCGCTGTTCGTGTTCGTGCTGAGCCTGACCTACGGGCTCGATCTCAGCCCCGGCTTCTTCTGAGCTACGCACGCCTCGATGAGCGCAGGCTCGACGGCGATCTTCCGTAGAGCTCGGCGAACGCGGCGTTGAATCTGCGCAGGCTGCCGAAACCGGCCTGGAACGCGATATCCGTCATGGTGTGATCGCCGGCATCGAGCAGACGCTTTGCGCGCTGGACGCGCAGAGTTTTTGCGAGCTGCTGCGGCGTGGCGCCGACATGGCGCTCGAACAGTCGTGCGAGATGGCGCGAGGAGATGCCGAGCCGCATCGCGAGCGTCACCACGGAATCCGCGTCGAGCGCGCCGTCGTTGATCAGCTTCACCGCGCGCGCGACCGTCGAGCGCGTGCCGTTCCAGGCCGGGCAGAACGGCGCGGTTTCGGGGCGGCAGCGCAGGCAGGGCCGAAAGCCTGCGGCCTCGGCCGCGGCCGCCGTCGGATAATAGACGACGTTGTGCGTCAGCGGCTGCTTGGCCGGGCAGACCGGGCGGCAATAGATGCCCGTGGTCTTCACCGCCGTGAAGAAGCGGCCGTCATAGTGGGCATCCCGGCGCAGGCGCGCGGCGTTGCAAGTCTCAAAACTCAGCATGGCCGGATCATAGCGCATGTCCGCGCGGGCGGAAGGGCCGCGGGATGACCGAGTCCGATTGTGGCGAGCCGCAACGCGCATGGCGGCCTAGAAGGCGGCCTTCAATCAACGCATCCCCCCTCAATGCAAGCTTTGGAGCGCGCCGTGACCAGCCCGAAAGACATCGTCCTCAACGCCTGGAAGACCTTTTCCTCGCGCGATGCGAATCGCATCGCCGCGCTGTTCACGGATGATGCCGAATGGATCGCGCCGAAGGGCAACGCCACTGCCGTCGCGCTCGATCACGCCGATCACATGGTCGGCGCGCAAGCGATCGCTCGCTTCATCGCGCAGGAGATGCACCGGATGTTTTCGGAAGTCGATATCGCCTTTCGCGGGGTCTACGCCGACGGCGATGTCGTGATCGTGGAGGAGCGGATGCGCGCGACGCTTCCCGGCGGCAAGCCCTACGAGAACGACTATTGTTTCGTGTTCACGGTGGCCGGCGGGAAAATCCGCGAGGTCAGGGAATACATGGACACGCGCAAGGGATGGCGGATGGTGTTCGGCCAGGAGGCGTGATGATTGGGCCCACGGAAACTCACCGCGTGCCAGACCTGCAACCGCGTGGGTTGAGGCGGCCCGCGCGCTGACATAGAGCTTGCCGATGGATCAGCGAACGAGCGGCGCTGACGCTCTCATTCAGAAGAACGATGCGCAGAACAACGACGCGGCGCCGGCGCTGCTCGGCGTCGTCTGCGGCCTGTCCGCGGCGCTGTTCTGGGCGCTGGGCTTTGCCGGGACGCGGCACGGCCTCAAGGTCGGCTTCACCCCGGTCGACCTGCTCGTGCATCGCTATGTCTGGTCGGGCATCGCGTTCCTGCCGCTCGTCCTGCGCGCCGGCATCTCCGATCTCTGCGGCATCGGCTGGGGCAGGGGCCTGGTGCTGATGGTGCTCGGCGGTCCCGTGATGTCGCTGATCTCCTACACCGGATTCATGTTCGTCCCGCTCGGCCATGGCAGCGTGATCCAGCCCTCCTGCGCGACGCTCGGCGGCCTGCTGCTCGCCGCGGTCGTGCTCAAGGAGCACATCTCCGCCTCGCGCCTTGCCGGTGCCTTCGTCATCGTCGGCGGCCTCGGCGTGATCGGTGCGGAATCGATCGGCCATATCGGCGCCGACGGCGTGCTGGGCGATCTGATCTTCGTGCTGACCGGATTGATGTTCGCCGGTTTCGGTGCAGCTCTGCGTCATTGGCGTGTGTCCGCCGTATCGGCCGCGCTCGTCATCAACGTGCTGTCGCTGCTGCTGCTGCCGGTCTATCTCGCGACCGTCGGTCTTGCCCATGTCGCGGCGATCGGCTTGACCGAGAACGCCATCCAGGCGCTGGCGCAGGGCGTGCTCGCCGGTCCCGCCGCCCTGTATCTGTTCGCCGTCTCGGTGCAGCGCCTCGGCGTCGCCCGCGCGGCCGTGTTCCCGGCCTGCGTGCCGGCGCTGACGCTCCTGGTCGGCTGGCTGCTGCTCGGCGAGCCGCCGACGATGTTGCAGGCGGCGGGCCTCGTGACGGTGCTGTGCGGGTTTTATCTGGCGCAAAGGCAGCGGTGACCGGCTTACGCCTTCTTCACGAACTCCGATTTCAGATTCATCGCGCCGATGCCGTCGATCTTGCAGGCGATGTTGTGGCCGTCGGTGGCGTCCTGGAGGCGGATGTTCCTGACCTTGGTGCCGCCCTTGACGACCGATGACGAGCCCTTGACCTTGAGGTCCTTCATCACGATGACGCTGTCGCCGTCCGCGAGCACATTGCCATGGGCATCGCGCACGCCGGCCTCCTGCGGAGCCTGCGCGGCGGCATCGCCATCGGCGCTCCATTCATGCGCGCACTCCGGACAGACCCAGAGATCGCGATCCTGGTAGGCGTGCTCGGACTGGCAGTTCGGACATCTCATCGGTTCGGTCATTGCTTGCCTCGTCACCCGTCACGGGCGCGCCGCACGCATTCCGCCGGAAAAGATGGATTGGGAGCAAATCCTTTACCATGGCGTCCGGTCCCGGTTGAAGCGGCGGAACCTTAGGAGTTCAGGAAAAATTCTGCGGTATTGAGGTCCGGAATTTCCGGCTGTGTCCGTTCGACGCCGCCGCAGCAGGAGCGTCCAGGTCATGAGCGAGCATCGCGCCGCCGTCAGACATCACACGTTGCGGACCGGCATTGTCGAGTTCGACAACGGCACCGGCAGCATCATCAGCGTGCCCTGCACGATCCGCGATGTCTCCGGCACCGGCGCGCGCCTGCAGCTCAACTCGTCGCTGTGGGTCGCCGAGCAGTTCACGCTGGTCTTCCAGAGCGGCCTGCGCAAGGACTGCCGGGTCGCCTGGCGCAAGGGGAGGCTGATCGGCGGTGCGTTCACCGATGGCTGTGCGAGCGCGGACGAGCAGGCCGTCATGATGACCGCGGACGAGCAGTCCCGGCACCGGCTCGGGATCGGTGCGCGCGTCAAAACCGCGCGCGAGACCCGCGGCTACACCGAAGCCCAGCTCGCCGAGCGCATCGGCGTCACGCCCGCCTTCCTGGCGCTGGCCGAGAACGGCGAGGCGGACATTCCGCTCTACCAGCTGATGCACATCGCCGATCTGCTGATGGTCGGCCTCGACGGGCTCGTGGCGGGACCTGTGCCTGAGGACGTCGACGTGGCGTAGTGGTTGGTAGCCCGGATGAGCGAAGCGATATCCGGGGCCCTCGTTGAAACTGTTCCCGGATGTCGCTTCGCTCATCCGGGCTACGCTTGCTGCGGCGCGTCTACTAAAACGACGAAAAACAACCCCATGCACAGTAGAAACCCCTTGGGATTTCAAGGTTCTGCAATACCGAATAATCAGGGCTAAACACCGGGCGACTTCGGCGATACCGAATCGAATTTGACTCGTCGGGCAAAACAGGGGCACATTGGCATGATGGGCGCCGGTGCGACGGGGACTTGTGCGTCGCCAGGCCGCGGGGCGACATGCCGACAAAACCGAAAAGAAAACTGAAGACCTACCAGACCTCGCTCGGCTTCTACGACCAGGCGGTCGCCGCACCGTCGATGAAGGCGGCGCTGGAGGCCTGGGGCGCCAGCTCCAACCTGTTCCACCAGGGCGTTGCGAAGGAGACCGACGACCCCGACATCGTCGCCGCGACGATGGCAAGCCCGGGCGTCGTGCTCAGGCGTCCCGTCGGATCGAAGGGCCCGTTCACCGAGAGCTCGGAGTTGCCGACTGATCTCGCCGACGGCGAGACCAGGCGCAAACCCAAGTCCAGAGCGCAGTCCAAGTCCAAATCAAAATCCAAGCCGGACAAGCGTCCCGCCGGGAGCGCACGCAAACAGCCTCTTGAGATCGACGAACGACAGGCGCGCAGGGCCGCCGCGGCGTTCGAGAAGGAGGAGCGGCGGCGGCAAGCCGAGCGCCAGAAGGAGGAGGCCGCCCGCGCCAGGGAGCGCGCGCGCCGGGACAAGGCGGTCGCGACAGCGCAGGCGGCGCTGGACAAGGCGAGGCGCGAGCACGAGGCGCGGTCGGAGGCGATAGAAGCCGAGCGGGCGGCGCTCGACGAGCGCGTCGAGGCGGAGGAGAGCCGGTGGAACAAGCAGAGGATCAAGCTGCAGGATGCGGTGCGCGCAGCAGAGCGAGGAGAGGTTGAGCGCTCATAAGATCCGGTATCGCTGCGTGCCGCCCTGGCGAATAGGAAAAAACGGCAATACTGGGGCTGTCAAGAACACATCTGGTTAGAATGCCGCTTCTCACCGTAATACACTCGGCGCCGTTTGGGGTTCAGGGCGCATATTGGGAGGATAGTCATGGCAAGTATTGAACAATTGCACAGACGGGAAGGCGTGAACCTGCTTCAGCTCGAGGCGGACATTGCGTCGGTACGCACGGGAAGCTCGATTGCTTCCATTGCTCTGCCTGATTACGTCGAGCATACCGCGGGGGTGACGCGCGTCGGCGCGCTCAGTGCGGAGGCGGTCATTCGCGACTACGAGTCCGCCGCAAAAGAGATCGAGGCCATGGGCACCGAGTTGATCGACGCCGCGCAGAAGTGCGAAGCGCTGACGGCCCAGGTCCATGATGCGATCGCCTTCATGCGCGAAACGGCGGCGGGGTATAGGGAAGAGGGACGGAAGATCTTCAAGCGCATCGAAGAATGCGCGCTGTTCACCGAAGACGTCCGCAAGACCTGCGAACAGATCAAGCGCAGAATGGCGGAAGTCTCGGTCGGCGAGTCTCCCGAGACGGAGCTCGCCGAGCAAGAACCCGAGCCGAACGGCATCGCCGCCAAGCTGCCGTTGAGCGAGGTACACTGAAGTGGGCGTCGAGCGTCCTTCGTAGGACGGGTTGCGAAACCCATCGTCGCGCAAGCGTCGATGGGTTCGCTTCCGCCTCAGCTCGTCGAGCTACGCTCGCTGTTTCACCGGACCTTCAGTCAGGGGCTTGCAGCCAGGCTTGCGCCCGCTGGTCGCGCGCGCAGCTCGCGGCTTTGTGCGGTCGATGCGAGAGCGCGCGCGGTTAACACATTGGTCATTTCTTTGCGGTCATTTTCACGACCTCAGTCAGCAAAGAGGCACCATGTCCGACATCACCATTCCCGGCGGCAAAATCCGTTCCTTCGTCGAGCGGATCGAGAACCTCGACAGCGAATTGCAGGAGTTGAGCGAACAGAAGAAGGAAGTCTTCTCGGAGGCCAAGGGCGAGGGCTTCGACGTGAAAATCCTCAAGGAGATCATCAAGCTCCGCAAGGAAGACAAGAACGAGCGCGACGAGCGCGAAAGCCTGCTCGATCTCTATATGCGCGCGATGGACACGGCGTCGCAGGAGCAGGCGAAAGCGGCGTGAGACCATCGGCTTGAACTGAGGAGAGATAGCCGCGGGACCCGCGGCTATCGCTCCGGCGTGGCGCGGCGAGGAGGTCGGGACGGGTCGCGCGCTTTGCGAAACCCGACGCTTCCATGGGAGCCAGAAAGTTCTGGCCGACGTCGGTCATTCCAGCAAAGTCGCGCGCGAATTGGCTTGCCTTGCCATGCGTCCTTGCGCACTCTTCCCCTGGAAGGAGGCCAACGCATGAAGAAAATGACCGTCGCGTGTGCGCTCGGAACGGCCCTGGTGCTGTGCAATCTCGGGATCTCAGGTGCTGAAGCCCGGACGCGGAAGGCGCAAGTCGTTCGTGAGCCGCAGCAGAGGCTCATCGTCACGGCGCCCGTGCTGAGGCCAACGCCGTGGGATTATTACATTATTCCACGCTATCGATATCGGCCTGAAGACGACCGCGTCGATCCCAACGGCCCGCCATACGTGTCGTCGTGGGTCCGCTATGAGGGATGGCGGTGGCCGTACTGGTGGTAGAATCCTGATTAGCGCGCAGGTGCCCGTAGCCCGGATGAGCGGTGCGACATCCGGGACCGGCGTGGCTTGGGGCAAGACCCCGGATGTCGCTCCGCTCATCCGGGCTACAAGCTACTCGCCGTCATCCGCCGCAAGGCGCAGAAACTGCCGCTTCATCGCGTTGACCCTGGCGAGATAGCCCGCGACGAGATGATCGCCGCAGCGCTCGCCTGCCATCATCTGAAACTTGCGGCGCGCGTAGGCGGCGGCGGGACCTGCGCCGCAGAGATGGATGATCGTTGCCAGATCCTGCTTCTGCTGCGCGTTTGGCTTCACATCGCCCGCAAGGGTGAGAACCAGCGCGACATTGCGGTCCAGATACACCGATGCCAGCTCGATGGCATGGCTAGGGATCGCGCGGGTGTAGAGAAACGTAGACCCGCAGCCGGTTTCAGTGACCGCGTTGCCACGGATACAGAACCGCGAGACCTCGGCGAAGGCCGGATCGGTCATCTGGAAGAGGCCGACGGCGCTGGAGGCGGGCCGGTAGATCGCAAGGGGATTAAGGCTCCATCGCCAGCGCCAGTAGGTGCGCGCGACCGGATTGGCTGAACTCTCGACCTGCGCCAGCGCGGCCAGCAATTCGGGCGTGATCGTCGCGGTGGAAAGCTTGCGGAACAGCGCCCCGTATTGCCGCCAGGTCTCGGCCGGCTCCTTGTCGAGCGAATTGCCGACGAAGACGAACAGCTCGGTCGGCTTGCGGATGACGTGATAGGCGGTGTTCACGAGGGCAAGGGCGGCAAGCAGGATCGCCGTGCCACTCGCGATCCGAACCATCCGTGGTGCGCGCGAGAAAGTCTTTCGTGCCCACCGGGCGCGCCGCCTGACGTTACGCAGGCGAGGGAGGAGGTTTCGGTTTCTTCCTGGCATGGTCAGCGATCAGGGCTGCGAAACGATGCTGACGACCAACAAGTCATGGAAGCGGACATTTTGGCGGACTGTGCGGATTCTGGCTGGCGCAGCGGCAGGGCTAAATCGCACAGCGCCCAAAAAAAGTCATACCGCAATTGTGAATTGGCCCACAGACGGCGGCGCTCCTGTCTGTTTATCTGCCGCCAAATGGCCCCTCGTGCGCACGCATTGCATTGCGCACCCGGCGCCTCCGCATTTCGCAACTCCTGGGTGATCGCTATGGGCGTTTTTCATCGCACGGCCATGCTTTGCAGCTGGTTCATCGAGTCCACCATGAGCGGGTGTACCGAGAGATTTCGCGTGCGCTGAACAAGGCGCGCAGGAGTTGTCTTGAGGCCCCGCCGGTGAAGGACGGGGCCTTTTTCATGTTCGCAATCTGCCCACTCCAGCCCGGCGGTGCCTTCGCGAGAAGGAGGCAGGGTCATGTGGGAGTATTTTGGACCCGATTTCGCTTTCGACGTGGTCAAAGGGGTGGTCGCTGGAATCGCCTCTTTGGCATTTCAGGTCGTCGCACCGCGGACCTTTCGTGCCGCGACGCAGTTTCGCGCGCGCTGGGTTGCGAGGAGGGCGGCGAGGCAAGCTGCAAGACAAGCTGCAAGACAAGCGCGTCGAAATGCGGTGGCGAACGATGAGCGGTGAAGAGCGAACAGCCCGGGTGGAGCGTGAGCGACATCCGGGCTGCACGGCGTTCTCGCCGCTGTGCGCAATCATCCCTGCGGGCTCACCAATCCGGATCGTAGGGGTCCATCATATAGGGTGGGGGCATCCAGGATCTTCGCGGGGGAGGCGTGGGCCGCCGGGGTGCGGCTGCCTGCACGTGCGGCCGTGCGGGCGCAGTCGTGTCGTTGTTTGCCGTGCTCCGCACGACGGGTTTCGCGGATGCAGACGCGGATGGCGCCGCCAGTTGCGTTTGCAGCGCCTGGACCTGCGCGGCGAGGCGCGCATTGTCCGCCGCATCCTTCTCCTGCGCCGCCTTGAGCTGTTGAACGGTGTCGGCCTGCTCGCGCAGCGCCTGCTCGTTGCGGCTTTTCAGTTGCTCGAGCTTTCCGTTGATGTTCGCAAGCTCGCTGGTGATGGTCTTGAGCGATTGCGCGAGATCAGGCGACGAGGGGTCAGGCGCTGCTGCGCCAGTTTTTGGAGCGTCAGGTTTTGGCGCGCTTTCCGTGTCCTTGCCGGGCGGCGGCGCGGGCACCGGCACCGGCCCATCCGCAGCAGCCAGTTGCACGCCCGGCGGTTGCGCCGGACTTTCGACCGCGGCCGCTTGCGGGGGCTCGCTCGCGGCCGGCGGGGCCCATCGCGCCATGATCGACTTGCTGATCGACCTGGCCTCGTCGCGATATTGCGACGCGAAGGCGGCACCGAGAAGGCCGATCGCCAGCACGAGGCCAACCAAAGCGCGCACCATGGTCCGATCTCCCTTCAGGCCTTGATCGCGAACCCTGACAGCCGGTGGGGGCGCCGTGTACTTGGGAGGCTCGGCCGCCGGCGCACCGGCGCTTGGGTGCGAGGCCCGCTGGCCTTCGCTGTCGCGTTCCATTCCGGAAACCATCCGGTCCAGTCGCGCAAGGTCTTCCTCCGCGCTCTTGATCCGGTCATAGGCCCGCGACAGCCCGCCATCGGCGCGCGCCTCGTCCGCCTTGTGGGCATCGGGCTTTTGGCTGTCAGGCTTTTGGGTATCAGGCTTGCCAGTATCAGGTTTGGGGTCGTTCGCTTCAGGCACCGATGCGCGCTCCATCCAGTCGGGCGTCAATGGGAGTGCGGCAGTCCGATCGTTGGCAGGATAGGTCTCACCGTTGTCCAACACAACGCGCGTGCGAAGGAAAAATTATGGCGGGCCCGGGAGCGGGGTGTCGTGAGGGGGTAGGGTGGGTTAGCTCCGAAACTAGCGCAAAGCGCAGTTCGCGCAGCGTAACCCACCACTTCTGTTTCCGCAGAGACGAAAGAGGTGGGTTACTGAAACTTGCGGCTCGGGATTTGTCGCTAGTGACGTGTCGCGCGGATTTCGAGCGTCGTCTGGGTGAGCTTGGCCACGAACCCCTCGAAATGCATGACCCGTTGTCTGGTCAATTGTTCATGCAACTCGGCGATCTTCTGGGATTCGGCGACAAACGAGTCGCACACCTGTTTCGCGTACGCCATCTGAAGCTCAAAGGCCTCGACGGGTGAGCGCGCCGTCGCGAGCTTTCCCAGGAAGGTCCAGGCGTGCTCGAGCGACGTCCTCGTGTAGTCGCTATAGGCCTCGGCAATGGCCTGCGTGCTGCTGGCGTGGGAGGGTTCCACCGATGCGACGGGCGCGCTTGCAGTGATCTCCATCCCGGAAGCCTCGCCCGGCAAGGCTGCGGCCGACGGTACCTGCGCACTGATCTCCCGGCTCGTCTCCTGCTCGGTCTGCTGCCTGTTCTCTTGCCTGTTCTCTTGCCTGTTCTCTTGCTCGGTCTGTTGGCTGATCTGTGCCGAGGCATCCGGCACTTGATGGGCTGCAGTCGTGTGTTGCTCGCCGGCCCCGGTCCGTTGCCCGGCCTTCTTCTTCCCGCCGCGCCGGCCGGATTTTCCCGTTGGCTTATGTTCGCCCGCACTCAACATTGCAAATAACTCCTGAATATCGCTGAAGCCGCAAGCCTCCGTCGTGTTTGCGCTGAAATCGCGATTGTGGGTTGTCGCTTGCGTGGCGGCCATGTGGTGAGATTTTGCCGGGCATCGGCAAGGCCATCCGGGCTACGCGCTCGCTAAGGGAACCACCATCCGGATCGCCGTGTCGACCACATAGGGCGGGCATTACGGTGCCAGTGCTCTCAATGGATCGGTCAGCATCAACGGCAAGTTAAGTGCACTGTCACCGTAATCCTGTCTTCGTAATTTGGAGCCGGCAATCAATAGCGGCCGCCGCTGCCCTTTTGCTGCGTGATCCAGTCCGACAATGTTTTCGGTGCCGATTTCGCAGTCCGGTCCGCTGATGCCTTCGCATTGTCGCGGACGCCTTTCGTCGGACGGGTGCGCGGCGCTTCCGTTGCGTTGACGCTCTTGAAGGCAGCCGTCGATGCCTCTGCGGCTTCCTTCTCCAGGCGCAGCTGTTTCAATCGCGCCATCTTGATGCGCTCAGCCTCGACTTCAGGTCCGTCGGACAGCAGGGACTTGTGCTGCGCAAGCTCCGCCGGGACCAGGACACCGATAATGGTTGTCTCGCCGAGCGCCTTGCAGGCTTCGAGCCGATGCAGTCCCTCGACCAGAACGAGGCGGTCTCCGTCGAGCCGAACGGAAATGGGGGCCTGTTGCCCGATGTCCAGAATACTTTCCGCGATCTCTCCGACGATCTCGGGCTTGATAGCCTTCTTCTGCTTCGTAGGAACGAAGATCTTCTCGATCGGGAAGCTTTCCGGTTTGGGCATAACTTACTCCGCTTCTACCGGGCCCGTCGGAACCCATGCCGGTGGTGGGGGGAGTTTAGGGGGGAAGGGCTCGACCGCAAAGGCAATTTCGATGGCACGGTACCGATGGGCATCGAAGCGCAGATCGACAGGACGGAGGGAGTGAATTTGGTGCTGTCACCGTAATCCTAAGGGGGGAAGTTCAGGCGACAAACATCATTCAGTGATGGCGTCTTCGGTCGCCTTCGGTAACATCGAGCGAAGCACCGCGTAGCCTTCCCTGAACGTTCGCTCGCCTGGTGCGAGCGATTTATAACGCGGTGGCGGCTCTGAAGGCAGGGTGAACTGAAAGGGTTTCACGTCAGGCCTCCGACCGTTGTGAAAAGCTTCCCACAGACCTTCATGCACGGAGTGAAGAAATCCGAAAAGCGACTTCATTTCCTCGATATTCGTCTTGGCAAACATCGAGCTGACTTCCGCTATGTCAGCGGTGGCCTTGTGGGCAAACACCTTGTGACGAATGTCACGATATCTGTCTTCGTAAATGCGCCGGCGTACATTAATTTGCTTGCGAAGGCGTTTCACGTCATCAGCTGAGAGTGCGTGTTTGCCGACGACGTATTGAGCAGCCTCCGCGGCCGTGATCTGCGATGCTTCTTTTCGGGTTTGCAAGGCCCTAAGGGAGAAGATCGAAAGATCTCGGGCGACCACACCCATGAGCCTGTCAATGTTATGCTTCGAGTCTTGATCGAAGATCCGTCCCAGCGTCACAAACGTAGCTACCAGCATCGAGTGATGAGCTGTGATCCAGAACAGCGCGTTCTCATTCAACTTGCGGAGAATATCAGGATCGCCCGCCGCAGAGGAGCGTACGGAGAGGTAGGAGAAGAAGAACTGTTGGGCAGATTCCTCCTCCTTACGAAAAATCTCAAGCTCAGTTTCGAACTCCGTCATCCTTATGCCCTCAAGTTTTGGCCTCGGGGCCTTGCGGGTCATAGGGAATGGGCTCTACCGGCATTTCGTATAAATAGGCGGCGATGAAATTGTCTTGTCGTCGTAGTCCTGCGGGATATTCAGGAAGATTGGTTGGGAAGATTATGGGAGGTAACCACGCTTCCTTTAAGCCTTCGAAGTACCAGTCGAAATCTTGAGGCTCCATCTTTTCGCTTATTCCCTTGACTAGGGCGCTCACGAACCGGTGCCACATAAATTCATGAATCACAGCGTGCGAGCCGGTAATGAAGCCGAGGTGCGCTGGTTCGAGTGGAGGAATTGGCGAGTCACCCTGCGCATATAGGTACTTACGCACGCTGTCACAGGTGTCGCCAAAAATGAAGCGCTTGGCGTTGTGACCGATGGCTTGATTGAAAGTCTCTCGGTGTGAGGCGTCGAGATGAACCGAACCGAGTAGGGGAAGCCAGCCACCATCACGAAAAGTAGCAACCAGACGGCTCGTTTTCGGAGTGATGTGCAGGACGTGATTTCTATCGAGGGGTACGTAAATTCCAGCCAGTGGACCGACTGGCATAAAGCCCCAATCGTTCAGCAGCAGCGGTTCGCCTTTTTCGAACGAAACGATTTTCCATTCGGCGACCATGATAGGCGCGAGTAACCGTTGGATTTCCATAACCCGGGCATAATTGGTGTTGTCTGGTCGATCGGCGAAGTGCGGTTCTTCAAAACCCAGTGAATGCAATCGCGCTGGGAAGCGTTCATCGAAGTCCGGACCGCGAACCAGCAAGCAGGTAACGAATGGAACGAGCACGCGAGCCCATTCTAGAGCGGATATCGATCCGTCAATCATTTGCTCGATCCCGATGGCGAGCTTGGCTTCGTAGTCCGCCCAGATATCGTCAATCAATGAGGGATTATGAGAGTTGTCTTGTAGAGTATAGATGTTCTTTAGGATGCCGAGATCGGATGCCGACGCAGTGATACATTTCTGAGAAGTTCGATCACCTTGGGAGAGCTTGCGCGTCCGTCGAGGGATCGCGTCTTCAGCGGAAAACAAAGAAATGTAAGTAGCCGGCAAGTAATGTTGTCTCGACCCAGCCATCGGAAGCTCCCTGTCACTCAACGGCAGCAGCGTGATTGTCTCGAACCATGCTGCTACGGGACAAGCAATAGGTTCCGAAACTCGCTAGCAAGGATCTATCATGGTAGTCTAGTAGCTACTCGCTTTGGTTGTAAACGCGAAAGGGCGGCCGTTCGGCCGCCCTTTGTATCTTTCCGGTCGAGCCCGGGCGTAACGATCGTTGTGACGATCTATCCCCTCACGAACAGCCCGTCGTGGATCCGCAAGTATCGCACTTCATACACGTGCCGTTCCGCACCAGCGTGAAGTTGCCGCACTCGCTGCACATCTCGCCCTCATAGCCCTTGGCCTTGGCTTCCGCGCGGCGCTCGGCCTTGGTGGGCACCAGCGTCTGAGCAGTGCTGCCGGCCTTGCTCCACTGGAGGGCTTCAAGCTTCTCCGTCGGAGAGAGGTCGTGGCTGGCTTCCTGCTTCAGGGCGACGGCGCCTTCGATGGCATCGCCGGCGCGGGCCGAGGTGCCGTGGGAGGCCAGCGCCGTGACCTTGCTGCCGCCGGTCGGGGCACTGTCGTTGCCCGGGGCGATCGCGGCGGAGCCGCCGCGCATCACGACGAGGTTGTCGGTGCGGGAGCGGGTGAGGCCGCGCGAGACCAGCTTGGTCGCGTGCTGGGTCTCGTCCGGCTCCTTGCCTTCCTCGACGCCCTTGCCGAGCGCGTCGAAATTCGACTCGGTCGGATCGACATGGGCGAGATCGAAGCGCGACATGTAGCTCACCGCGAGCTCGCGGAAGACGTAGTCGAGGATCGAGGTCGCGTACTTGATGCTGTCGTTGCCCTGCACGGGGCCCGCCGGCTCGAAGCGGGTGAAGGTGAAGGCGTCGACATATTCGTCGAGCGGCACGCCGTACTGGAGGCCCAGCGACACCGCGATGGCGAAGTTGTTGATGAAGGAGCGGAGCGCCGCGCCTTCCTTGTGCATGTCGATGAAGATCTCGCCGAGACGGCCGTCGTCATATTCACCGGTGCGAAGATAGACCTTGTGGCCGCCGACGACCGCCTTCTGGGTGTAGCCCTTGCGGCGATCCGGCATCTTCTCGCGCTCGCGCATCACGATGATGCGCTCGACCAGCTTCTCGACGATCTTCTCCGAGACCTGGGTCGCACGCGCCGCCATCGGCTTCTCGTAGAGGGCCTCGACCGCATCGTCCTCGTCCTCGTCGTCGCTGATGAGCTGCGAGTTGAGCGGCTGGGAGAGCTTGGAGCCGTCGCGATAGAGCGCGTTGGCCTTCAGCGCGAGCTTCCACGACAGCATGTAGGCGGACTTGCAGTCCTCCACCGTGGCGTCGTTCGGCATGTTGATGGTCTTGGAGATCGCACCCGAGATGAAGGGCTGCGCTGCCGCCATCATGCGGATGTGGCTCTCGACCGACAAATAGCGCTTGCCGATCTTGCCGCAGGGATTGGCGCAGTCGAACACCGAATAGTGCTCGGCCTTGAGGTGCGGGGCACCTTCCACCGTCATCGCGCCGCAGATGTGGACGTTGGCCGCCTCGATCTCGCGCTTGGTGAAGCCGACGGCCTGGAGCAGGTCGAAGCCGGGGGCTGCGATCGCCTCGGCACCGATGCCGAGCTGGTCGCGGATGAAGTCCTCGCCAAAGGTCCACTTGTTGAACGCGAACTTGATGTCGAAGGCGGTCGGCAGGGCCTTTTCGACCTTGGCGATCGCTTCATCGGTAAAGCCCTTGGCCTTCAGCGTCGAGGCGTTGATGCCCGGCGCGTTGGACAGCGAGCCGTGGCCGACTGCGTAGGCTTCGATCTCCGCGATCTCGCTCTCGCGATAGCCGAGCGCGCGCAGCGCGGACGGCACCGCACGGTTGATGATCTTGAAGTAGCCGCCGCCGGCGAGCTTCTTGAACTTCACCAGCGCGAAGTCGGGCTCGATGCCGGTGGTGTCGCAATCCATGACGAGGCCGATCGTGCCGGTCGGCGCGATCACCGTGGTCTGGGCGTTGCGATAGCCGTGCTTCTCGCCGAGCTCGAGCGCCGCATCCCAGGCCGCCTGCGCGTGGCTGACGAGGTCAGCCTGCGGGCAGGAGACGAGGTCCATCGGCACCGGGTTGACGGAGAGCGCCTCGTAGCCGGAGGCCTCGCCATGCGCGGCGCGGCGGTGGTTGCGGATCACGCGCAGCATGTGCGCGGCGTTCTTCTTGTAGCCGGGGAAGGTGCCGAGTTCAGCAGCCATTTCCGCGGAGGTCTTGTAGGTGATGCCGGTCATGACCGCGGTCAGCGCGCCGCAGAGCGCGCGGCCTTCCTTGGAGTCGTAGGAGAGACCCATGGTCATCAGCAGGCCGCCGATATTGGCGTAGCCGAGGCCGAGCGTGCGGAACTCGTAGGAGAGCTCGGCGATCGCGCGCGAGGGGAACTGCGCCATCATGACGGAGATTTCGAGCACGATGGTCCAGAGCTGGCAGAGGTGCTCGTAGCCCGCGACGTCGAACTGCTTGGTGGTGGTGTTGTAGAACGTCAGCAGGTTCGCGGACGCGAGGTTACAGGCCGTGTCGTCCAGGAACATGTATTCCGAGCACGGATTGGACGCGCGGATGTCGCCGGACGCCTTGCAGGTGTGCCAGTCGTTCATGGTGGTGTTGAAGTGCAGGCCCGGGTCGGCCGACGCCCAGGCGGCGTAGCCGATCTTCTCCCAGAGGTCGCGCGCCTTCAGCGTCTTGGTGATCTTCTTGGTGGTGCGGCCCACGAGATTCCAGTCGCCGTCGGTCTCGACGGCGCGGAGGAAATCGTCCTTCAGCGAGACCGAGTTGTTGGAGTTCTGCCCTGATACCGTGAGGTAGGCTTCCGAATCCCAGTCGGTGTCGTAGGTGTCGAACTGGATGTCCTTGTAGCCCTGCTTGGCAAACTGGATGACGCGCTTGATGTAATTGTCAGGCACGAGGCTGCGGCGCGCGAGCTTGATCTCGCGGCGGAGCGCTGGGTTCTTCTCGGGGTCGAAGCAATCGTCGCCCGAACCTTCGCAGTTGACGCAGGCCTTGAGCACCAGCTTGAGGTGCTTCTGGTTGATCTTGGAGCCCGTGACGAGGGCGGCGACCTTCTGCTCCTCCTTCACCTTCCAGTCGATATAGGTCTCGATGTCGGGGTGGTCGGCGTCGACGACGACCATCTTGGCCGCGCGGCGCGTGGTGCCGCCCGACTTGATCGCGCCCGCGGCGCGGTCGCCGATCTTGAGGAAGCTCATCAGGCCGGAGGAGCGGCCGCCGCCGGAGAGCTTTTCGCCTTCGCCGCGCAGGCGCGAGAAGTTCGAGCCGGTGCCGGAGCCGTACTTGAACAGGCGCGCTTCGCGGACCCAGAGGTCCATGATGCCGCCTTCGTTGACGAGGTCGTCACCGACGCCCTGGATGAAGCAGGCGTGCGGCTGCGGGTGCTCGTAGGCCGACTTGGACTTGGTCAGCTTGCCGGTGAAGGGGTCGACGTAATAATGGCCCTGGCCGGGGCCGTCGATGCCATAGGCCCAGTGCAGGCCGGTGTTGAACCATTGCGGCGAGTTCGGCGCGACCATCTGCATGGCGAGCATGTAGCGGAGCTCGTCATAGAAGGCCTGGGCGTCTTCGTCGGTGGAGAAGTAGCCACCCTTCCAGCCCCAATAGGTCCAGCAGCCGGCGAGGCGGTCGAACACCTGCTTGGACGAGAGCTCGCTGACATAGCGCTCCTTCTCGGGCAGGGCGGCGAGCGCGTCGGTGTCGGGCACGGAGCGCCACAGGAAGGAGGGCACGGATTCCTCCTCGACCTTCTTCAGGCGCGCGGCAACGCCGGCTTTGCGGAAATACTTCTGGGCGAGCACGTCGGAGGCGACCTGCGACCACTCGGTCGGGACCTCGACGCCGTCCAGTTTGAACACGACCGAGCCGTCGGGATTCCGGATCTCCGACGTGGTCTGCCGGAATTCGATTCCCGCGTAAGGTGACTGTCCCTGGGTGGTGTGCCGCCGCTCAATCCGCATGGTCTTGCCCCGTCCTATTTTTAGCCGGATCGCCTCCGCTGGGCGCCCGGATCGCTATTTCGTTTCGCGAGTCCCAAAGGCGTTTCCGCCCCTCAGGCTTCGCAGCTCAGCCGGTGGACCCGGCCCTTTTTCTCCCGGCGATGTCAGGTGCGTGCACCTTTCACCGTCCGGCATGTCCACACCCATCCGCCCCCAAGGGGATGTGCGCGACATGCGTTCAACGCCCCACAACGCCACTTCAACCAATTGCCATCCGAACCTGTTGCCGGCCCGTTCTGGCGCCCGAAAAGTCCGCTTCCACAGGGCAGACAAGCCCATATCCCGCGGCCTTTGGCTGGCTTGGCGGAGTGGCGATTTGCGAGGCCCTTTGGGGGAGTGCCGGCGGGACGCAAACTCACTCGCGCCGAACGGACCGAAAGCTAGGACTCTCCGTTGCGCCCGTCAAGAACTAGTGCGAGTTCCTGAATCAAATACTAAATATGGTGGATTGCGGGGGATAACAGGGGGCAAGCCCGCACCTGTTGTTGAGCCAAGTATCAGTGAGTCCTCAGGGATTCCCAACCGAAAAAATTTGCATCCGGTGGTGATGGGGCCCCTTCATCCCGCTGTTCACAGGGCAGGTATATTTTTGGGGACCGGGGTTGCGTGGGCGGGACTCACGTAGGGCTACGGAAGGTGAGGGCAGGCATGCCCGCCGGGGTGGTGGTGGAGGCGGCGAATCCGCGCCAAGCTGACCCCGATTTTGCCGGATTGCCCACATGCTTGATTCGACTCGCCGGGATGCGCGATCGCGCATCGCCCCGGCCGGCCTGATGTTCCTCGCGATCACCTCGATCGGCTGGGGTTTCAACTGGCCGGTGACCAAATTCCTGCTCTCCGAGCTGCCGCCGCTGACCCTGCGCGGGGTGACCGGGGTGCTCGGCGCGGTGCTGCTCGCGGCGCTGGCGCTCGTCCGCCGCCAGAGCCTGCGGGTCGCCCCCGAGATCTGGCCGCGCCTGATCACCGCCGCCGTTCTCAACGTCACCGGCTGGATGGTGCTGATGGGCCTGGCGCTGCTCTGGCTGCCGGCCAGCGAGGCGGCGCTGATCGCCTACACCATGCCGGTCTGGGCCTCGATCATCGCCTGGCCGGTGCTGGGCGAGCGGCCGACGGTGCTGCGCACGCTGGGGCTGGTCATGGCCTTCGTCGGCCTCGCCTCGATCATGGGCGGCAACGGCATCGCCGCCAGCACGGCAAAGCTGCCGGGCATCATCATGGCGCTGTGCGGCGCGCTCGGCTTTGCCGTCGGCACGGTGTTCTCGAAGAAGTACCCGATCCATCTGCCGCCGATCACGGCCGCGGCCTGGCAGATCGGGATCGGCTGCCTGCCGATCTCGATCATCGGCCTCCTGGTCGAGACCACGCATCTGTCGCTGGTGACGCCGGTCGGCTGGTGGCTGCTGGTCTATTCGACCGTGGTGCAGTTCTGCATCGCCTATGTCAGCTGGTTCGCAGCGCTCGCGCGCCTGCCGGCATCCGTGGCCGCGATCGGGACGATGGCGGTGCCTGTCATCGGCGTGGTGGCCTCGGCGATCGCGCTGCACGAGCCGCTCGGCCCGGGTCAGATCGCCGCGCTGATCTTCACGCTGGCCGCGGTGGTGCTGGCGACGCGCTAGGTCCTGACGACGCGAAGCCGCGCACCCCGCAAAGGCGCTATATAAAAACCGACTGGTCGACTTGTTTATATGGCCGCGATCTGGTATCAGCCGGGCGTTCAGGTCCGATCGCGCGCACGTTTTCCGAGGCGAAGGGCATGCTGCGGCTCGGCCCCGACGAGTACCGCGGCGGAGACAACCTCGCAGGAGCCAACTGGACATGGAAGCCGCTGCCGGACTGGATCGCACCGACTATGCGGTGTCGGCCAAGATTCTCATCGTCGAGGATGACCGGGACATCGCGCGCCTGCTGGCTGATCTGTTCACCGAGGCGAGTCTCGTTGCGTCCATCGCCCGATCGGGCGCGGAGATGGATCACTGTCTGCGGCGCGACGACTTCGATCTGATCGTCCTGGATGCGATGTTGCCGGGGGAGGACGGTTTCAGCATCTGCCGGCGGCTGCGGTCGACCGGAACGGTGCCAATCATGATGCTGACGGCGCTCAACGACGACATCGATCGCATCGTTGGCTTGGAGCTCGGTGCCGATGACTACGTCACCAAGCCGTTCAACTCACGCGAGCTCCTGGCGCGCATCAAGAGCCTCCTGCGCAGGGCCTCTTACAGCAGCCGCATCGCCCGGCAGCCCGCCAACATGACCTTCGCGGGCTGGAAGATCGATCCGGTGCGGCGCAAGCTTCACGACCCCGACGGTGTCGAGATCCCCATGACGACGGCGGAGTTCGACATCCTGCTCGCCTTCTGCGCCAACCCAGGTCGGGTGATGAAGCGCGAAGAACTTCTTTCGCTGACGCACGCCGGTTCGGCGGGGCCATTCCTGCGCAGCATCGACGTTCACGTCAGCCGCGTTCGTCAGAAGATCGAACCGAACGCGAGAGAGCCGACGCTGATCAGGACCATCCGCCTCGGTGGCTATCTCTTCACGCCGACCGTTGCGGCCGCTTGATGCTGGAACGCTTCCGGCTCGCGTCGATGCGCGGCCAGATATTCCTTCTCGCCACCCTCCCGATCTTCCTGTTTGCCACCGTCGCGGCGATCAGGGCGCCGCTGAAAGAGATCCGGCACGAACGCTCGGAATGGGCGAGCTTCGTGGCAGGAGAGATCCTGGCCCTCGCCAGCCAGATACAATCGGGCGCTTCCGAGGGAGATGGGTCGACCGTTGCAGGTTCGGGCGGGTATGCCGGACTTGCGGTCGAACTGCGGACGCGCAATCCAGGCGAGGACTTCGATTTCACGTCCCGTCGGCGCGACATGGACAGGCGGGGGAGCCTCGTTGCGAAGCTGCTCGAGCTTGTCGACCTCGACCAGGACGATCACGCTCCGGTCCGCCGCGCCCTGACCGTGCGCATTGCCGACGAACGTTGGGTGGTCTTTTCGCCCGACATTCCGCACTTTTCCTCCAATGCCCGAAAGGTGCTTCAAAGTCTCGGCGCGATAGGTCTTGTCGTCCTGCCTGTGCTGTTCCTGTCTTATTTTCTCAGCTACCGCTTCACCCGGCCCGTGGTGGAATTTGCCGCTGCGGCGCAGCGGATTACTTTGGATGAGGACTCCAGGGAGTCGTTCTCGGCCCGTGGCACGCTGGAGATTCGCAGCCTCGGCGCGTCGCTGAACGCCATGCGCGAGCGGGTCAATCGCATGATCGAGGAACGAACGAGAATTATCTATGGCGTCGGGCACGACCTGCGCACACCGCTCACGCGGCTCCGCATGCGCGCTGAGCGCAGTAACGATCCCGAACTGCGCAGCAAGATGCTGCGCGATGTCGATCGACTCGCCGGAATGATCGACGACATGATGCTGTACCTTAGAAACCTGGGCACGGACACCGTGTCGTTCGCGAAGGTCGATCTCAGCGGTCTGCTGCAGACGATCGCGGCCGACTATGCTGACATGGGCGTCTCGGTGTCGTTCTCGGGGCCGCGCCGGCTCGTCTACATGTGCAAGGTGCGCGGCATGACGCGCGCGATATCCAATCTCATCGACAACGCCTCCCGCTATGCCGACAACATCGAGCTCGTGCTGGCGCCGCGGGACGACGGCGGGATTTTCGTGGAGGTCCGCGACGATGGCCCCGGCCTGTCAGATGAGCTGAAGAGAAAGGTCCTGGAGCCGTTCTTCAAGGTCGATACGGCGCGTACCCATGGCGAGGGCAGTGGCATTGGCCTCGGTCTGCCGATCGCGAGCGGCGTCGCCAGAATTCATGGCGGCATGCTCAGCCTGCTGGACAACGAGCCGCGCGGGCTTTGCGCTCGCGTCGCTCTGCCGCCTGGTCCGAGCGGGCTTGCGTCTCCGGATCCGGCCTCTGCCATGAGGGAGGCCACCTAGCCTTCGCCGGGTTGCGCATGTCCTTTCAGATCGGCACGCGTGTCCGGATCGATCGGCGGGTCGCTAACATCTCTACACATACCGCCATGGCGCGGACAAATTTCGACGAAAAAGCTGCCGCAGCTCCGACCCCAAATGCTGCCATTACATTCTGGTCAGCGCGTCAGTCGAGGCGAAATCATGTACATTACGGAGTCAGCAGTCCCTGAACTCGCGCCGGGACGGCGCTGGTGGCTTTCAATCTTGAGGGCGCTCGGGCATTTCCTTGGGGCAGGACGCGCGCGCTATCAGCGTCCGGTCGACGGCGCGGGCGGCGTCGTGTCGATGGACGATGAGTTTCGCGATCCAAAGCGTGTGTATGCGCTTCTCGCGTCTATAGAATCCGAGCCGCGTGAACAGATTCCTGCTCCGGAAGCGGTCCTGCCGGTCGCCCCTCACTCGCCGCCGGACACCGATTTCGCGGGGCCCGCGGCGCGGGAGAACGCGCGCCTGTCGCTCGTTCCGTCTGCCGCAGTCAAGCCGTACGCGCACATGCCGGCTTTCAAGTATGTTCCAAGCAGGCTCGCCTTCGACATGCCGAGGTCTCGCAGGCTTCGTTTTCGTTTCCGTCTCCTGGACGCTTTGCTCCTGCTTGCGATCGTCGGCGGCTTGTCCGTGTCGCGCGGAGAGCCGGCGGTGTCCAGCCCCGATGTGGCGGCGATCAGTCAGGACGTTCGCCTCGATTCAGCTGGTGGCGCTGAAGCAGATTCTACGGCGCAACCGGGCGCGATAGCCGTATCCGCGGAACGCGATAAGCCGGTCGACGAAAGCGCGACCATTCCCAATACGCGCGCGCCCGAACCCGAGACCGGTGCTTCGGAGGCGCGTGATATCCTGAAGACTCCGGCGACGGAGCCGAAGGCCGAGAAGGCAGAGCCGGCGCGTGCGATCTCAAGCCGGGACGTCGATGGCAACAGGACGCCGGAGCGGAGCGCGGGCGTATCGGCTGAACAGAAAAAGGAGCCAAAGGCCAAAGTCGAACCCGCCGCGCGCCAGAGGTTGGCACACTTCGTTCCCACGACATCGGCCGAGAAGCCCAAGGCGCTCGGCCAGCTGCGGGGCGACGTCGACTATCGGAATTGGAGGTCGAGTGCGGCCGACGCAACTCCTTCCTGGGTTGGCCCCCCGCCGGTGATCTATGGCCCGGCGCTGGGTCCGAATGTCACCGCCGTCGAGGCGGCCAACGCGGCCAAGCGACAGGACAGGCTGTCGTACGCCAAGCCCGGGGTCATTGAGCGCGTGATGGATGCGCCTGGCGCGGTGCTGAGCGGCGGCCGGCAGGCCTTGTACAGCATCCTCGATGCGGTTTGGTGACCAGGTCATTGTCCGAGCCGGGCGATCTGCCTCAGGCGTCCGGCTCGCGGTCGTCCTATCCACGCTGTTTAACTCGATAGTGCCATGTTGTTGCGTAGCTGCTTTGTATCCGCGACCGGTAACGGCGCCTTGGCGCAAGGGCGGGCCGGTCATCTGTCCGCCGCGCTCGGCATGCGCGGTATTGTTCGTCTTGCAGTGCTGCCGGTTGTCATCGGACTCGGGCTCGGAGGTTGCGCGACGACCCCGGGGGGCGCTGCGGGCGTTCGCAATCCGCTCGATGCACAAGCATCCCTCGCCGAAGGTGGAAAAGCGACCGACAAGAACGGTTACCTTGCAGTCCACGACATGCCGCCGGCGCGCAAGGCGCCGCTCATGGACGTCGCCGAGCAGCAGCGGATCAGGGCCGCGCTGATCGCTGCGCGGGGACGGCAGACACCCGGGCCAACGAAGACCTCCGCAGCGGGCGCCGTCGGTTCACAATAGCGCATGAACTCGATCGGCGACGCGCTAGCTCGCCGCCATCCCGCCGCCGTTCAGCGCTTTCCTGATCATCTCGGCGAGCTGGTTGCGGCGGTAGGGTTTTGTCAGCAGCAGCACGCCGTCGTCGAGCTTGCCGTGGTGGACGATGGCGTTGTCGGTGTAGCCGGAGGTGTAGAGCACCCTCACGCCCGGCCGCAGCCTGGCGACCTCTTCGGCGAGCTCGCGCCCGCTCATGCCGCCGGGAATGACGACGTCGGTGAAGAGGAGATCAAAGCCCTGGCCGGCCTCGATCAATTGCAGCGCGGCGCGGCTGTCGGGCGCGGCGACCGTGTTGTAGCCGAGGCTCTGAAGCTGCGCGGTGACGAAGTTGCGCACCAGCGCATCGTCCTCGACCACGAAAATCGTCTCGGCACCGCCTTCGGCCTGGGGTATCGCGGGAGCGGCGACTTCCGTCATGCCTTCACCCGGCGGCAGATAGAGCTTGATCGTGGTGCCGTGGCCTTCCTCGCTGTAGATCTTGATGTGGCCGCCGGACTGCTTGACGAAGCCGTAGACCATGGAGAGGCCGAGGCCACTTCCCTTGCCGACCTCCTTGGTGGTGAAGAACGGCTCGAAGGCCTTCTGCTGGATATCCGTCGTCATGCCGGTGCCGGTGTCGCTCACCGCCAGCATCACGTAAGGGCCGGGCTGCACCTCGGCGTTGGCCTGCGCATAGGCCTCGTCCAGCACGACGTGGTGGGTCTCTAGCAGCAGCTTGCCGCCGTTCGGCATGGCGTCGCGGGCGTTGATCGCCATGTTGAGCACGGCATTGGTGAGGCGGGACGGATCGATGTGCGCCGTCATCGGTCCCTGTTCCAGCACGGTCTCGATCTGGATCTGCTCGCCGAGGGTGGGGCGCAGCAGTTTCGCGATATCGGCGATCGCGCCGTTGATCTCGACATTGCGCGGCTGCAGCGGCTGCCTGCGCGCAAAGGCGAGCAGATGCTGGATCAGTTCGGCGCAGCGCTCGGCGGCATCGTCGATCAGCCGCGCCACGCGCTGGAGCTCGGGCTGCTGTTTCAGGCTCGCCACCAGCGTCTCCGTATTGCCGGAGATCACCGTCAGCATGTTGTTGAAGTCGTGCGCTACGCCGCCCGTCAGCTTGCCGATCGCATCCAGCTTCTGCGACTGGTGCAACTGCCGCTCGGTCTCGCGCGAAGTGGTCGCATCGTGATAGACCAGCACGGCGCCGGAGACGCCGCCGTGCCCGTCGCGCATCGGCCGGCCGCTGATCATCAGATGGCGGGGCTGGTTGCCGCTGTGCGGGCGGACGATCATCTCCAGATTCTCGAACTGCTCGCCACGCAGCACGCGCACCGAGGGTAGCTCGTCGGACCGGAGCGGCGTGACGCCGTCGCCGTGAAACACGTCGGACAGCGCGCGCAGATTGCGCAGGCTCATGCCGGCGCGATGCAGCAAGATGCGCTCCGCGGCCGGATTGGACAGAAGCACGGTGCTTTCGGCGTCGATGACCAGCACGGCCTCGGCCATGCTGTGGAACGTGCTCTGGAGCACGTTGACCGACAGGCGCAGCTCGTCATGCGCGTTGACGAGATGCTCGGTGCGCTCGGCGACCGCCGCCTCGAGCTGCTCCTTCGCCGCCGTGGTCTCCAGCAATGTGCTCTTCAGCGCGACCGTGGTGCGCTGGCTCTCGCGCAGCAGCATGGTGACCAGCAGCAGGATCACCAGCGCGCCGATCACGTCGATGCCGAGCAGGACGATGCCGGAGCGGCGGGAATCCTGGGAGCGCGCGGCGAGCAATCGCTCTTCCTCGGCGCTCAGATGATCGAGATTGCCCATCACCGTGTCCATGAGGCCGCGGCCTTCGGCCTTGCCCTGGAGCGCGGCGATGCCGGCCTCGTCGTTCGCTGCGCGCAGGCGCATCACTTCCGCGGCGATCTCGATCCGGCGCAGCGCCAGCGGCTCGGTGCCCTCCAGCAGCGCGACCTGATCGGGATTGTCGCGCACGGCGCGCTTGAGGTCGGCGAGTGCCGGCGCGATCTGGGCGTGCGCAGCCTGGAACTCGTCGCTGAAGCCCGGACTGCGATAGATCTCGTAGCCGCGCGCAGCGCTCTCGGCGCGGCGCATCAGCACGCGCAGATCGGAGATCTTCTTCAGCACCTGGACGGTTTGATTGACCCAGGCTGCGTCCGACCGCGACTTGACGTCGAGTCCGATCGAAGCGGCGGTGATGATCAGGAGGATGGCAAGTCCAGCACCGAGAATGACGCGCTGCGTTGGGATCAAGGTGCTTCTTTCTTGTCCTTCGGCTGCGCGGCCTCGCCGAGGCATTCCCGGATCGTGGTCAGGAGCGCGTCCGGCGTGAACGGCTTGCGCAGGCAGCGCGCCGCCCCGAGCTCCAGCGCCATGCGAAGGAAATCGGGGGAGGGCGAGGCAGACGAGGCGAAGGCGTAGCCCGACATTGCGATCAGGGGGATCGCCGGCGCGCGCTCGTGAAAGATGCGGATGGATTCAAAGCCGCGCATGTGCGGCATGAAGATGTCGACCAGCATCACGTCGAACGTCTGCGCTTCGAGCGCAGCGAGCCCCGTTTCTCCGCCGTCGGCCATCGTGACATCGAAGCCCTGACGCTGGAGGAGGACCTCGATGGTCGCGCCGACCATCGGATCGTCATCTACCACGAGGATACGCGGCATGACATTTCCCAGTAGGTCGAAGTCCCAACATCCATCGGTGATATAGGCGAATCGCGTGACGGGTCAATTTGGGATTGGATCATTGTAGATATGCACGGTGCGGTGATTAGAGGTCCATTCGCGCTCAGATGTTGAGATGCTCGCACACGATGTGCGCCCTGCGCTCGAAACAGGCGATGAGCGCGCCACAAACGAAAGAGGCGCCGCACCGATGCGACGCCTCTTCCTTCAAGCGTTGTCGATCTTCTTACGGGCAGGGATGACGCTGGCCGTCATAGCCAAGATACGTGCCCGAGGCCGGATCGTAGGACCGGTAGCGCTGCGCGCAATAAGCCGAGGAGTCGCCACCGCCGTCCGGCACCACCGCGACCGAGGGCTCGTCATAATAGCCGTCGTCGCCATAGTAGTAGGGGTCGTTGTAATATCCGCCACCGTAGTAGGCGTAGGAACCGAGGCCGCCGATTGCAGCGCCGGCCGCGAAGCCGGGCCAGAAGCCGCCACGACGATGCCAGCCGCCGCCGTGCCAGCGGCCGCCGCCGCCTTGCCAGTTGCCGCCGGCGGCTGCGAAGCGACCGCCACCACCGCTAAATGTGGTTCCTGCGCTGGGGCGCATGGGTAAGCCGGCCGCTGCGGCAGGGCGCATGGCTACGCCGGCCGCTGCGCTGGGACGCATGGCCGCGCCGGCCGCGAAAGCCCCGCCGCCGCCACCGATCCGCGCGCCGCCAAAATTGCCGCCGCCCATGCGGGCGCCGCCGCCACCAAAATGGGCGCCGCCGCCACCACCGCCAAAATGAGCACCGCCGCCACCGCCGTGGCCACCACGGCCCTGGGCGAAGCTGGGCGTCGCGAGCGGAAGAACCAATGCCACGGCTGCCGCGGCGCCTAAAACCTTCAGACTGATCATGTTCAAACTCCTTTCCCGGAAGCAAACCTCTCGAAAGGGCTGCGGTTCCAGGGTTCACGCCGGTGTGCGCTTGGGGCGCAGATTTCCATGCGGCCGCTGTACCCGGCATGAACGGATCGCGTCCGATCTACGGCAGTGGTGACGCCAGGGCACCACATTTGCGTGGGGCACGGCCGCCCCCGCCGAACTGGACATTTCGTCGTCCGGATGGCATCAGGGCCTCACGAAGCAGGGCCCTAGCCGCATGAAACAGTTCTTCCTCAAGTTCTTCACCTGGTGGAGTGGCCAGACCTTTGGCACCCAACTCTGGACCAAGCGGTACGGAGAGCTGGTCGGCCAGGACGAGCAGGGCAATCTCTATTATCGCACCCGCGGCGGGGCGATCGATCCGACGCTCGGATTCGAGCGGCGCTGGGTCATTTATAACGGCTATGCCGAAGCAAGCCGCATCCCGCCGTCCTGGCACGGCTGGATCCATCACGTCGTCGACACCCCGCCTACCGAAGCCAATTACCAGCCGCGCGAGTGGGAAAAGCCGCACCAGCCGAATCTCACTGGCACGGCCAATGCCTACCGTCCCTCGGGCTCGACGCTCGCGAGCGGCCGGCGGCCGAAGGCGACCGGCGACTACCAGCCCTGGACGCCTGGCTAGGCTTCCGATCTTCGTCCGAATCCTTGTCATGGGGTAGATGCACCAGCATTCGCCCGGCCTTGCTGTGGACAACGGGAACAGCGGGGACGGCGCCTGCGCGGGCGTTGCAGCCACGCGAGCGATGCGGCTCAATGGTCCCATCTTACGGAGATGGGAGACCATCGCGTTCGGTTCGGGCAACAGTTCGCGACTGCCCCGAGATGCAGCGGCCGCCGACCAGGACTCGATCGGGAGATAGGCCCCCGGTCTGGAAGTCCGAAATCGCCCGATGAAATGTGCAGCCGCCGTAAGACAGGAAGGGCCGCTCGGGAAACCGGGCGGCCTTTTTCTTTGATCTGTTGCGCTGCTTTGGGCTCGCTTTCTCAGGGATGGAGATGGAGCGGCGGTGAGTTGCCGACCGGCATCATCTCATAGGGCGGCTTCCAGCCCGGTAGCTCGGCGACACGCTGGCGCCAGGAATCGATGGCCGGGAAAGCCGTGGCAAGATCGAGACCCGTCTCCTCGGTCGGATAGTACAAATAGCCCAACAGCGAGAAATCGACGATCGTCGGCCGGCTGCCCAGCATGAAGCGGCGGTCGGAGAGGTGTCTGTCGACGATCGAGAACGCGCTTTCGGTCCGCGCTCGCAAGTAGGCGAGCACGGAGGGATGACAGGGCTCCGGCATGAAGCAGCGCTGAAACCGGTGCTGCGCAAAGCTCGACGTGAATTTGTGGTTGTCGAACAGCAGCCAGCGCGTCGCCTCGAATGTCTCCTCGCGCGTTGGGCCGAACACGCCGTGGGTCTCGGTGAGCCACATCAGGATCGCACCCGATTGGCTCATATGCCGGCCATCGACCTCGAGGACGGGGACTTCGCCCATGACGTTGGTCGTCGCGCGCCAGTCGGCGGTGCGGACCTCACCGCCGGCGAAGTCGACGCCGACCGGCTCCCAGTCGAGGCCGGCGCAGTTGAGGAAGAGCGCGACCTTGAACGAATTGCCCGAAGCTCCGACGCAGTGCAGCCGGTATCGCGCCATTGGTCAGGTCCTCCCGTGCGCAGGCGACCGGCAAGCATCCGTGGCTGTCAGCCGCGATCCGGATTGTCGCGACAGGCTGCTGACAGCGTCGTGTCAGCAGGGCAGCGTTGAAGGATTGCTGCGTCCGGGACA
The DNA here is from genome assembly GCF_024199855.1 of Bradyrhizobium sp. CCGB20. Classification (NCBI taxonomy): domain Bacteria; kingdom Pseudomonadati; phylum Pseudomonadota; class Alphaproteobacteria; order Hyphomicrobiales; family Nitrobacteraceae; genus Bradyrhizobium; species Bradyrhizobium sp. CCGB20. The sequence goes on from NZ_JANADN010000001.1 coordinate 4,513,760, forward strand.
CGAGAGCGAAGTCACATCACCCGCTCGGCGGCCCGCTTCACGGCTTCCAGCCGCCGCGCCTGGTTTTGCGCGCCGCGCTCCCGGAGCAGAGCCAGTACCTCGGCGGGCGCGGTGTCGGGCGAGCCGGAGTTGAACGGCGGGGCAGGGTTGTATTCCATCTGGAGCTGGATCGCCTCCGCGGTGGTGCGATCGACCATGATCGACACCAGCGTCAGAGCGAAATCGATCCCGGCCGTGACGCCGCCGCCCGTGATGCGATTGCGGTCGACGCAGACGCGCGTCTTGGTCGGCGTCGCGCCGAACTGGCCGAGCATCTCCATCGCGCTCCAATGGGTGGCGGCGCGATAGCCCTTCAACAGACCGGCAGCGCCGAGCGCCAGCGACCCCGTGCAGACCGAGGTAACGTACTTTGCGCCTTCGGCCTGCTTGCGCAGGAAATCCAGCACCTCCTCGTCGTTGAGCAAATCGTTGGTGCCGCCGCCGCCGGGCACGCAGATCACGTCGAGCTGCGGGCAGTCCGCAAAGGTGGTGGTGGGCGTCAGTGTCATCACGGAGTCGCTCGGCACCGGCTCGATCCGCTTCCAGATCAGATGCAGCTTTGCGCCGGGAAGCATGGCGAAAACCTGCAAGGGGCCGGTGAAGTCGAGCTGGGTGACGCGCGGAAATACCAAAAGACCGATCTGGAGCGGCGACGACTTGGGCAGATCGTTCATGGGCAGGTCCTCCAAAGATGAGCTTGACGAACGCAGCCTCTCATGATGCCCTTCCGTCCAAAATGGCGTATTTCCCTCACTTTCGGACATAACCATGATCGGCATCCTGATCTTCCCCGATTTCCAGTTGCTCGATGCGGCGGGCCCGATCTCGGTGTTCGAGATCGCGGCGCGCGCCACCGGCAAGACGCCGGCGATCCGCGTGCTGGCACTGAACGCGGGGCCCGTGCGCAGCTCGTCCGGCGTGGAGATGATGGCACGCGACTTCAAGTCGGCGAATGCGATCACAACGCTCGTCATTGCCGGCGGCGCGGGCGTGACGGCTGCCGCGCGTTGCGAGGTCACGCGCGCCTTCGTGCAGCGGCTGGCGAAGCGCGGCGTGCGGGTCGCGAGCGTCTGCTCGGGCGCCTATGTGCTGGCCGAGGCGGGGCTGCTCGACGGGCGTCGCGCCACCACGCATTGGGGCCGGACGCGGGATTTCGTCGCGCGCTATCCCAAGGTGAAGTTCGAGCCGGACCAGATCTTCACGCATGACGGCAATGTGTGGACGTCGGCGGGCATCACCGCAGGCATCGATCTCGCGCTCGCGATGGTGACCGAGGACCATGGCGAGGAAATCGCGCAACAGGCCGCGCGGCAGCTCGTGCTGTATCATCGCCGCAGCGGCGGCCAGTCGCAGTTCTCGTCGCTGCTGGAATTGAAGGCGCCGAACGGCCGGTTCGGCGCGCTATTGTCCTGGGCGCGCGAAAATCTCGACGCCCGGTTGAGCGTGGAAGATCTCGCCGATCGTGCCGGCATGAGCGCACGGCATTTTGCCCGCGCCTTTGCCGCGGAGACCGGCACGACACCGTCGAAGGCCATCGAGCGCCTGCGGATCGAGGTCGCGCGCGAGCGCGTGCAGTCCTCGCGCGAGGCGATCGAGCTCGTCGCGGAGGCGACCGGATTTGGCGATCCTGAGAGAATGCGGCGCGCCTTCATCCGCGCCTTCGGCCAGCCGCCGCAGGCGCTGCGGCGTGCGGCCCGGGCGGGATGACCAGGCTCGCGTTGGCGAATGTCCGCTTGACCCAGGCCTACCTAAGTATGGCCACGCCATACCTGCGCGCGATGGCGCCGATCAGGTGCTGGTGTTACCGATATATCCAGCGTGAAAAGCAGCGGAACCGGCCCTGCGAGCCGGCAGTTGCGGGACAAGGCCGGAGGCGTAGCGCCCGGCGGCGCTTCTCCCGATCCAGCGGCGCTTTACCGCTCAGCGGATGCTTACTGCCACGGTTGATGCAGAGAGTACGCCATGAGAAACATCGCCGATCTCCTGATGCGGTTCTGGCAGGGAGGCCAGCCGGCATCCGATACTCAGGTTGCGGCTATGCCGGAAAACCTGGATCGATCCAGCATGGCTGATTTTGTCCGGATCCTGCAGGCCTACGATCAGGCGCAGTCGTAGGCACGGGCGAGATCGCGCGTCCGCTCTATCCTCGACAGCGGACATTCCGGACTCATGAGTACATGGCTTAGGTGATGCTGTTTGCAGCCGCCGCGCTGGACGTATCCGCGCGCGCTGTCAGGCGCCGTGCGATCGGCGTCAGCATGTACGGCGCAAGGTGGATCGGAAACTGCGTCATCGCGAAATAGAGCCAAGTGGCGGGCGGCAGTGCGCCGGCGGTCGCCGCCAGCATCAGGCCCAGATTGCGCTGTGACACCATCAGCCCGAGCGCCAGCGCGCGCTCATAGCCGATGCGGCGGAACAGCAGCGTGGTGACCGCGAGCAGCGTGAAATAGATCGCGAAGGACAGAGCCGCGAAGCCGATCGTGAACACCGGCTGCGCGATGAGGTCACTGACGACATCGCCCATGATCGCGGCCGCGAAGATCAGGAGGATGATGATGTTGAAGCCGTCGATCGGCTGCTTGTGGCGCTGGATCGCAGCCGCGCCGAACACCCATCGGATGAAGGTTGCTGCCAGCAGCGATGCCGCGAGGATGCCGAGCAGCTTCAGGCCGAGCGTCGCCGGCGTGACGCTGAGCATGCCGTCAAGGAAGAGGCTTGCGAACAGCGAGGCCGTGAACGGCACCAGCGCGGTCGAGGTCACCAGCGTGACCAGCACGAGCGTGGCATCGAGGCCCATCAGCGCGGCAAGCGCCGGAGAAGCCATCATCGGCGAGGCCATGCTCTGGAGCATCAAGGCCAGGGACAGGCCGGGCGAACGCGCGGTGAGCCCGGTTGCATGGACGATCAGTCCGATGATCAGCGGCACGCCGATCGTGGTCCAGGCGGTTGCGGTCGCGACCAGCGCCGGCCGGCGCAAATGGCCGTACAGCGCAGCCAGATCGACCCGCATGAAGGAGATGCAGAGCAGAACGAAGATCGCTTCGGTGACGTAGGGCCGCAGCAGCGCCCCGAGCGGCGGCACTGCGGCTGCGATGAACACGACGGCGGCCACCGCGCGCGTGCCCTGGCTGCCGAGCCATGTCAGTGCGCGCAGGGGGAGGGCGAAGAGGTCTTGAAGAACGGATGGCATCTCAGTCGTCAGTCGTAGCCCGGATGAGCGAAGCGATATCCGGGACAAATATTTCGACAGGTGGGAGCGGACCCGGATGTCGCCGCGCTCATCCGGGCTACGGGACTAACCCAATCCCTTCAACCACGCGCCGATCTCGCCGACGGCGACATTGGCCTGCTTCAGCAATTTGCCCATCGTGAAGAAGCCGTGGAATTGGCCGGGATAGTGTTTGTATGCGACGGGCACGCCGGCCTGCTTCAGGCGCGCGGCATATTCGTCGCCTTCGTCGCGCAAGGGATCGGCGCCGGCGGTGAGCACATAGGCTGGCGGCAGGCCGGCAAGGTTTTTGGCGCGCGCCGGCGAGGCACGCCAGTCGTTGATGTCGGCGCCGCCGAGATAATGGTCGCGAAACCAGCGGATCACCGAATGCGTCAGCAGCACGCTGGTCTCGGGCTCGCTGTGCGAGCCATGCGTCATGGCGAAATCGGTTGCCGGGTAGATCAGCACCTGGCCTGCGATCGCGGGGCCATTTCCGTCGCGCGCGGCAAGCGCGACCACCGCCGCGAGATTGCCCCCGGCGCTGTCGCCTCCGATCGACAGACGCGAGGCGTCGATGCCGAGTTCGCGGGCGTTCGCGGCAATCCATCTGGTCGCGGCGATCGCATCATCGGTGGCGGCGGGAAACTTGTGCTCTGGCGCGAGGCGGTAGTCGACCGAGATCACGATCAGCGCGCCTGCGTCGGCAAGCTGGCGGCAGACAACGTCATGGGACTCGAGATCTCCGATCACCCAGCCGCCGCCATGGAAGAACACCAGCGCCGGCGACAAGCCATCCTGCTGCCGCGCCTCCTTCGGGACGTAAATGCGGGCGGGGATTGCGCCGTGGGGCGCCGGGATCGACAGCGGAGCGACGCGGGCCAGTTCCGGCGGCTCGGGGTTGGTGGCGAAGCGCGCCTGGGCGTAATAGGCGCGCGCCTCGGGAGCGGTCAGCGTCTCGTAGGCGGGCCGGCCGGCCTCCTGAAACGCCTTGTAGACGGCGGCGGCATCGGGATCGAGCACAACGGGCATGGGGGGCGACCTCTGCGGTTTCTGGTTGTGGTTGGACGTCGGCTATCCGGGCGATGCCCGCCTCGGCCCCGGGGAGGAGCCTTCCGACTATCCCATCCGGGGGCGGGTCTGGCCAGCCGGCGGCGGGCAGGGCAGGGATGCCGCCCTTCCCCCGCCGTATTCGCCGTGTTAACCGGATGGCCTGCGAGCGGCGGTATCCCCTGTAGAATGTCCAACGAGCCCGATTCGCTGTTGAAGCCGCGCGAGATGTTTAAAACCTTTACCCTGACAGGCCTTGCGGCGCTGCTGGCCGCTACCGCGCTGACGGTTGCGACGCCCGCGCAGGCGCAGATCGGCACGATCTTCTCCGATCCGCCGCCGCGGCCGCCGGGTGCGATTCCGCGCGGCCAGCCGCAGCCGCAGATCCCCGATGACGACGACGAGGAAGTCCCCGCGCTGCCGCCGCAGGGCCGCGTGCTGCCCTCACGCCCGATGCCGCCGCCGCCGGGCCGGCAGGGTAACGTGATGCCGGGGCCGGTCGAGACCCAGCCGCTGGCGCCGCCGCCGGGTTCCGCCGCGGCTCCGCCGAACCAGCCGCCGCCCGTCGCGGCCGTACCGCCCAATCAGCCGGGTGCGCCCGGTCAGCGCCAGCCGCAGCAGAAGGGCGGACCGGGCGGTGCCGTGCCGCAGACGCCGGCGAGCCTGCAGCCGGGCGACGAGGTCGTGACCGAGCCGCCGGCCCAGAAGATCGTCAACAAGAAGGCGACCTTCTCCGGCCTCGACAAGATCACGGGACGCATCATCAATTTCGACGAGGATATCGGCGAGACCGTTCAGTTCGGCGCGCTGCGCGTCAAAACCGACGCCTGCTATACGCGGCCGGCGACGGAAGCCACCAATACCGACGCCTTCGTCGAGGTCGACGAGATCACCTTGCAGGGCGAGGTGAAACGCATCTTCTCGGGCTGGATGTATGCTGCGAGCCCCGGCCTGCACGGCGTCGAGCACCCGATCTACGACATCTGGCTCACCGACTGCAAAGAGCCGCAGCAGACCATTGCGACCGCAGCGCCTGATCCCGCGAGCAAGCCGGCTGCGCCGCCGCCGCCCGCGCAGAAGAAGGCCGCGCCCAAGCAGGCCGTGCAGCAGCGTCCGCCGCAGCCCTTGCCGCCGATCCAGCAGCAGCAACAGCCGGCTCCGCCACCGCCGCCGCCTCAGCAGCAGCCGGGCCTTTTCGGCATCCCGGGGTTTGGGCGCTAGACCAAATCCCCGGGGTTTGGGCGCTAGACCAAATCCCCCGGGTTCGGCCGGTAATTTCTCTGACTATTGCTTTGAGGCGATGATCTCGAGCGCGCGTGCGCCCGGGATCGCGTCGCCTTCCGACAGCCTCAGAAAGTCGCCGGGATCGCCGGCGAGGGCGTTGTCGAGCAGGGCGGTGTAGCGCCGGCGCGAAATCTCGACCGCGCCGAAGCTCTTCAAATGCTCGGTGACATATTGCGTGTCGAGCAGTTCGAACCCGCCATGGATCAGCCGCGCGACCAGGTGCACCAGCGCGACCTTCGAGGCATCGCGCGCGGTATGAAACATGCTCTCGCCGAAGAAGGCGCGGCCCAGGCTCACGCCGTAAAGCCCGCCGACGAGGTCGTCGCCCTGCCAGGCCTCGACGCTGTGGCAATGGCCGAGCTCGTAGAGGCCGCCATAGAGATCGCGGATCCGCTTGTTGATCCAGGTGTCCTCGCGCCCGACCTGCGGGGCGGCGCAGCCGGCGATCGTTGCCTTGAACGCGGTGTTGACGGAGACGCGAAATATATCCGAACGCACGGTGCGCGCGAGCCGTGAAGCCACGCGAAATCCCTGGAGCGGGATGACGCCGCGCAATTCCGGCTCGACCCAGAACAGGGTCGGATCGTCGGCGCTCTCGGCCATCGGAAAGATGCCGCAGGCATAGGCGCGCAACAGCACGGCCGGTGTGATTTCAGACGAGGCGGAGTCGCGCGAAGTCATGGCGCAATAATAGCAGGATCGTGGTGCGGTTGCGATGGGGACCGCGGTCAGCTCGCGGCGGCGCTGTTGCTTGCGCCGGGGACCGCAGGGATGCGGCGGAACCTCAGCAGGACGCGAGTTCCGGCGTGGGCGGGGTCGCGCTCGACGGTGGCATCCAGCTTGGTGGCCATCGCCGCGACGATGCGCTGGCCCATGCCGGTCGAGCGCGGATCGGCCTTCACCTTGTCGCCGACGCCGTCGTCGGTAATCGACAGCAGCAGGTCCTCGCCTTGCGAGGTCAGCTCGACATGGATCGGGCCGGCGCCGTCGGGATAGGCATATTTCACCGCGTTCATCACCAGCTCGTTGACGATGATGCCGACGGCGACGGCGCGGTCCGGATCGATCTCGATGGCTTCCGCCTTCACCGTCAGGCGCGACATCCGGTTGCCTTCGGCCGAGCGGCGGAGGTCCTCGAGCAGCGAGTCCAGGTACTGGTTCAGCACCACGCTCTTCAGGTCCTGCGAGGTGTAGAGGCGGCGGTGCACCTGCGCGACCGCGGCAACGCGGCCCATCGCATTGGTCAGCGCCGCCTTGACCTCTTCCTGGCCTGCGGAGTTCGCCTGAAGATGCAGCAGCGAGGCGATGATCTGGAGCGAGTTGCCGACGCGGTGATTGACCTCGCGCAGCAGCAGCTCGCGCTCGGCGGCGAGCGCGGCATAGCGGTCGCGCGAGGCGTGGATCTCGGCTTCGGCTTCCTCGCGTGCCTTCTGCAATTCGGCCTGGCGCAGCGCGCCGTCGGCGGCGACGTGGAGCAGCGGGATGAATTCGCCCTTGACGTCCTTGACGAGATAATCGGCCGCGCCCGCCTTCAGCGCCGTCACCGCGATGCTGGAATCCTGCGACGCCGTGACGAACACCACGGGCGGCGCCCCCGGTATCGCCATGATCTGCTCGAGCGTCTCCAGCCCGTCGAGGCCGGGCATGTACTGGTCGAGCGCCACGACGTCGATGCAGCCCTCCGTCTGCGCGCGGCGGATCCGCTCCAGGCCTTCCTCGCCGCTGGCGGCATGAATGACCTTGTAGCCGCGCCGCGTCAGGCCGCGCTCGACCAGGCGTGCCAGCGCCGCGTCGTCATCGATGTAGAGAAGTGTCGGCGTGTGCTGGTTCATGAGGCGGCGGGCGGGACCTGGATGACCGAGAAGAACAGGCCGAGCTGCCGGATGGCATTGGCGAAATTCTCGTAGTTCACGGGCTTGGTGATGTAGACGTTGCAGCCGAGCTCGTAGCAGCGCTTGATTTCCTGGGAGTCGTCGGTGGTGGTCAGCACCACCACGGGCGAGGCCTTCAGATATTTGTTCTCCTTGATCTGCTTCAGGATGTCGATCCCGGTCATGTCGGGGAGGTTGAGATCGAGCAGGATCAGGAGCGCATTGCCCTTCTGCACGAGCCCGCTGCCGTCGGCGCCGAACAGGTGCTTCACCGCGTCCGTGCCGTTGGCGAAGGAGACGATCTCGTTGTTGACGCCGGACCGGCGGATGTTGCGCTCGATCAGCCGGGCGTGTCCCTCGTCGTCCTCGATCATGATGATGGTGACGGGTTGAGTCATTGGTCGGCGTTCCGGTTGCTTGCGTTCCAGGTGATGGGCAGCGTGATGGTGAAGGTGCTGCCCGTATTCAATTCCGATGATACCGACATGGTGCCGCCGAGGCGACGCACAAGTGCACGCACATGCGCAAGACCGATGCCCTGGCCGGGCTTGTCCTGGGTTCCCGCCCGGCGAAACAGGTCGAATATCCGCTGGTGATCTTTCGGATCGATCCCGCGCCCGTTGTCGCTGATCTCGAAGATAGCGTAGCCGAGCTTGGTGCGCCCGCGGATTCTGATCTCGCCGGCGACGCCGGGCTTGAGATATTTGATGGCGTTGTCGATCAGATTGGAGAAGATCTGCTCCAGCGCCAGGCGGTCGCTGACGAGGTCCGGCAGGGGCGCGACATGGATCTCGGCCTGCGCCTCGGCGGCCTGATGCGCCAGCGTCGACACAATGGCTTCGATCAGCTCCCTTGTGTCGATCTTCACGGGCACGAATTCGCGCCGGCCCTCGCGGGTGAGGTTGAGGATCGCTGAGATCAGGCGGTCCATCTTGCCGATCGACGATTTGATGAAGCCGAGCGCTTCGGCAAAATCCGCTGACAGCTGCTTGTCGGGACCTTCGAGCGCGATCTCGCCGGCCGCGGGCGGCGGCCCGTCGGCCGGGACATGGGTGAGGCCGCCGATACGGCGGAAAATGTCGCCGCCAAGCTCCTCGAGTTCGCTGGTGAAGCCCATGATGTTGACGAGTGGCGAGCGCAGATCGTGGCTGACGATATAGGCAAAGCGCTGGATCTCGTTGTTGGCTTCGCGCAGGTCTGCCGTGCGTTCGTCGACGACGGACTCGAGGTTGGCGTAGGCGTCGCGCAGGCGCCCCTCGGCCTCGTCGCGCGCCTGCGCCGAGCGCCGCACCAGCCAGATCGAGATCAGGGCCAGCAGCACGACAAGGCCGGAGCCGATGCCGGTCATTGATGCGGCCAGCGCCTGGCTCTGGTCGGAGTTGGCGGTGCGGATCCGGAACAGGCGTTCCTCTTCGCGGATCATCGCGTTGGCCAGGTTGCTGATCGTGGTCGTGATGTTGCCGGCGGCGGCCTCGCGGATCAGCGCCGTGGCATTGTCGACCTGCCCCTGCTTCACGAAATTCATCTCACGGGAGAACTGGTCGAGCCGGGTCTCGATCGCCGAGCTCAACTTCTCAATGTTGTCGCGTTGCGCGGGATTGTCGCTGATCTGGCGCGTCAGCTTGTCGAGCGCCGGAACAATCGCTGCGACGGCCTTCTCGTAATCCGACTGCAAATCCGGTCCCCGCGTCAGGAGAAAGCCGCGGGCGCTGCTCTCGGCGCGCCGGACTTCGAGCAGGAGGGAGTTGATCTGGTTCTCCACCTCGATGGTGTGGAGCACGCTTTTGCTGTCTTTGCGCGCCTCGTTGACGAGGTAGACGGAACCGGCGCTGATCACGGTCAACACCAGAAGGCCCGCCGCGAGCAGCAGGATCTGCCAGAATACGCGCCGTCGTTGCGCCTTAGCCGTCACGACGGTCTCGCTTCGTCACGTCAAAGGATCTCAAAACGCCCCCTCGGAACTGACCCCGCCGTCCAGAACGCGATGGGGCCCAAAGGGTTCCACGGGAATGGAGGATTATCCCTGGGCCGGTTCCTTGCCGGCGAGGTACTGTTCCAGCCAGTGGATGTGATAGTCGCCGTCGATGATCGAGGGTTGGCGCACCAGGTCGCGGAACAGCGGCAGCGTCGTCTCGATGCCTTCGACCACCATTTCGTCCAGCGCCCGGCGCAGCCGCATCAGGCATTCGCTTCGGGTCTTGCCGTGCACGATCAGCTTGCCGACCAGGGAGTCGTAATAGGGCGGGATGGTGTAACCCTGATAGACCGCAGAATCGATGCGGACACCGAGGCCGCCGGGCGGGTGATATTGCGTGATGCGGCCGGGCGAGGGGCGGAAGGTCTGCGGGTTCTCGGCGTTGATCCGGCACTCGATGGCGTGGCCGATGATCTGCACCTCGCTCTGCTTCGCCGGCAATTCGCCGCCGGCGGCAATGCGGATCTGCTCCAGCACGAGGTCGATGTCGGTGATGCTCTCGGTGACGGGATGCTCGACCTGGATGCGGGTGTTCATCTCGATGAAGTAGAACTCGCCGTCCTCGAACAGGAATTCGATGGTGCCAACGCCGAGATATTTCATCTCGCGCATCGCCTTGGCGCAGGTTTCGCCGATCTTGGCGCGTGCAGCCGCGGAGAGGACGGGCGAGGGACCTTCCTCCCAGACCTTCTGGTGTCGGCGTTGCAGCGAGCAGTCGCGCTCGCCGAGATGGATCGCGCCGCCGCGGCCGTCGCCGAGGATCTGGATCTCGATGTGGCGCGGCTTCTGCAGGTATTTTTCGAGATAGACGGACGCATCACCGAAGGCGGATTTGGCTTCGTTGGCCGCCGTCGACAGCGCCACCTGGAGATCGGCCTCGCTGTGCGCGACCTTCATGCCGCGGCCGCCACCGCCGGCCGCTGCCTTCACCAGCACGGGGAAGCCGATCTTCTTCGCGATCGCCATCGCGTCGTCCTCGGGGCCGACCGCGCCGTCGGAGCCGGGCACCACGGGAATGCCGAGCTTCTTCGCCGTCTTCTTGGCCTCGATCTTGTCGCCCATCAGGCGGATGTGCTCGGCCTTGGGGCCGATGAAATGCAGATTGTGCTCGGAGAGGATTTCGGCGAAACGCGCGTTCTCCGAGAGGAAGCCGTAGCCGGGATGCACGGCATCCGCGCCGGTGATCTCGCAGGCCGCGAGCAGGGCGGGCACGTTGAGATAGCTGTCCTTGGACGGCGGCGGGCCGATGCAAACGCTCTCGTCCGACAGGCGCACATGCATGGCGTCGGCGTCGGCGGTGGAGTGCACGGCGACGGTGGCGATCCCGAGCTCCTTGCAGGCGCGCAGGATGCGGAGGGCGATCTCGCCGCGATTGGCTATGAGGATCTTGTCGAACATGGTGCCTCGGGGCGAATAGGAAATAGCGAGCGGCGAATCGGGAGGAGTAACTATTCGCTACTCGCTATTCGCCACTCCCTCACTCAATGATCACCAGCGGCTCGCCGTACTCGACCGGCTGGCCGTCCTCGACCAGGATCTGCGTCACCGTGCCGGCGCGCGGCGAGGGGATCTGGTTCATGGTCTTCATGGCTTCGATGATCAGCAGGGTCTGGCCGACCGAGACCTTGCTGCCGACCTCGATGAACGGCTTGGCGCCGGGCTCCGGCGCCCAATAAGCGGTGCCGACCATCGGCGAGGTCACCGCGCCGGGATGCTTCGACAGGTCGGCCGCGGCAGCGGCAGGCGCGGCGGCAGCTGCGGCCGCCGGCAGGACAGCGGGGGCGGCCGCCATCTGCATCGGCATGGTCGCGGCGACACTGATATTGCGGGCGACGCGCAGGCGCAGGCCGGCACGTTCGATCTCGATCTCGGTGAGGCTGGTCTCATCGAGCAGCAGGGCGAGCTCGCGGACGAGCGCGGAATCCTCGCTGGAAAACTTTGCGGCTGCTTTGTCGTCTGGCTGGCGCGCCATGTTCTTTGATCCGAATGTTCTGGGTGAAGAGGGAGCGTCAGGCTTTGGGCTTGATGCCGAGCTTAGCGGCAAGGCCCTGCATGGCGAGGCGGTAGCCCTCGATGCCGAAACCGCAGAGCGAGGCGAACGCCGCGCGCGCGGTGTAGGAATGGTGACGGAAACTCTCGCGGGCGTGGATGTTGGTCACGTGCACTTCGACCGTCGGGATCTGCACCGCGAGCAGCGCGTCGTGCAGCGCGATCGAGGTGTGCGAATAGCCGCCGGCATTGATGATGATGCCCTTCATCTTGCGGGCGTGCGCCTCGTGGATGAAGTCGATCAGCTCGCCTTCGCGGTTGGACTGCCGGCAGTCGGCTTTGAGGCCGTACGCCGCCGCCGCCTCCCGGCACAGCGCCTCGACGTCGGCCAGGGTCGCGTGACCATACTTCTCGGGCTCGCGCGTCCCCAACATGTTGAGGTTCGGCCCGTTGAGGACGAGGATCGTGTCGGTTGCTGGTTCGGCCATTCCAATCCCGCAAGAGGTGCTTCGGCGTGGCGGGGGTTATAGGTAACAAAGTGCGTGAGGGGAAGCCTTGAAGGGCCTCCCGGGCCGCTTCAAGCACCTCATCCGGGGTGCAAAAACCTGTGCGGAAGCTACGGAAATTGCTTGTTAACCAGTCCAAAGCATGGCTGCCGCAGAGGCGGAGGGCACGGTCCCCCGGTCGGCCGAAAGCCCCCGCCGATCTCTCGGCAGGGGCTCACGTGAGACGGTAGGTCAGCGAAGCCGCTTACCCCTCGATGATGTAGACGATCTCGCGCGTCTGCGGACGGACGATCACGTACTGGCCGCGGACGAAGATCACTTCATATCCACGCCACTGCGGGTAGATCTCGACGATCCGGGGCGGCAGCGGGTGGAAGTGGACGGACGCCGGGATCGCGGTGCCGACCGCGATGTTGAAGTTGACGTTGGTGGTCTCCTCGATCTTGGTCGACTTGATCGCGGTCGAGATTTCAGTCCGCTTCTCGGCGGGCGGTGCGGCTGCGGTGGCCGAAGCGTTGCCGGTCGTGGTCTGCGACTTCGTGTCGGTCGTCGCCGGACGGTTCTCGGCATTGTTGCTCTTGGCAGCGCCGCCGGCCTTGTTGTCCTCGGCCTTCATGTCCTTGGTGCCGGACTTGGTCGTCGAGTCCTTGGTCGACTCTGAGCTCATGCTCTTCGACTTGTCTTGGGCACCCTGGGCGCGTTCGCCCTTCGCGCCGGCCTTCTCGTCAGTCGCGTTCTTGTTCATCGTGCCGGAGCCGGACTTCTCCATCGCACCGGACTTCTCAGCGGCGCCGGATTTCTCCATCGCGCCGCCAGTCTGGCCGACGGTGCCCTTCTCGGGAGCCGCGGATTCGCGGCCCATCGAGCCGCCGCGCTCAGCCGCGCCGCCTGACGGCTGCGAGTGCTGCATCTGCGCGCCACCGGCGCTGCCGCCGCTGTCGCGGCCCATGTTGCCTTGTGCGTTCGCCAGACCGGTGCCCGCTAGAAGCGCGACTGCGGCAACCGAGATCATAAAGCGGTTAGACATCTAGGTTCTCCTCACGTGTTTATTTGCGTCATTGCCCGCGCCGACAACGAAAGGAGATTTGAGTTGTTCCGGAACATCAGGGGTTCCGAGGCATTTGTTTCTTAAACGCGAGATGAACGCACGCGCCGGATTCGCGCCGATATTCGGCTAACGAAAAAGGCCGGCTTTTCAGCCGGCCTCTTTGCGTGCGTGAGTTGTGAGATGATCAACAAGTCGCCTTGCCGCAGCGGGCAACGCCGATCTTTTCCTTGAGGGCTTCGAGGCCGACGGCGCCGACGACGATCTGCTTGCCGATCACGTAGCTCGGCGTGCCGTTCATGCCCATCGCCTCGGCGAGCTTGAAGTTCTCCTCGATGGTGGCGCGCACCTCGGGGCTGGCGATGTCCTTCTCGATCTTGGTGGTGTCGAGGCCGGCTTCCTTGGCCGCCTGCATCGCGCGCGCCTTGTCGGCGGCGCCGCGGCCGCTGAGCAGCTTCTGGTGGAAGTCGAGATATTTCTTGCCGGAGGGATCCTGCATGCGCACGGCCACCGCGACCTGGGCGGCTTCGACCGAGCCCTGGCTCAGCACCGGAAATTCCTTCAGCACGACCTTCAGCTTCGGATCGCCCTTCATCAGGTTGAGCATGTCGTCCATCGCGCGCTTGCAGTAGCCGCAATTGTAATCGAAGAACTCGACGAAGGTGACGTCGCCGTCCTTGTTGCCGAGCACGACCTGGCGCGGCGAGTTGAAGATCGCCTCGGAGTTCTGTGCGATGCTGGCTTCGTGCTTCTGCGTTTCGGCCGCGGCCTGGCGCTTGGTGAGCTCGGTCATCGCTTCCTCGAGCACCTCGGGATGGGTGACGAGATAGTTCTTGATGATCGCCTCGATGTCGGTGCGCTGGGCATCGGAGAAGCTGTCGGCCGACGCGGGCGCGGCTGCGCCGAACAGGGCGAGCGCGAACAGCGCGGGAGCAAGCAGGCGCAGCGAAGGCATAGGCAAATCCTCTTGTCGAAAGCTGGTTTCGGAAAACGTCCCGGCGGACTTAAAGCTCGGTGTCGTGACGTCGTGGTGTCAGGCGTCGTCTTGTCGCGTTCGTTGCGTGGTCGATCTAGTTACGCGGCGGCTTGGCCGCCACGATGTCGTCGGCTTTGACCCATCCGGGCGTGCCGACGGCGAAACGGGTTTTCGCGCGCGTGGCGAGCTCGCGGGCGGTCTTGTTGTCGCCGCGCAGATAAGCGGCCTGCGCCGACGCCAGATCCGCTTCGGCATAGTCGCCCTTCCGGCCATAGGCCATCGCGAGCTGCATGTAGCCGAGCGAAGCCTCCGGTTCCCGTGCCACCGCGGCCCGGAGAATCCGAACGGCATCGTCCGTGTAGGCCTTATTATCCGATCCAACCAGAGCCTGCCCAAGTAACATCTCGATGAGGGGCGCGCTGTTCGAAAGTGCGACAGCCTTGCGCAGGGCAGGGATCGCCTCGGCCGGCTTGCCGCCCTCCAGCAGGGCCTGGCCGCGCACCTCGTAAAAATACGGGTTGTTCGGCTGGACCTGGATCAAGGCGTCGATCTGGGCCAGCGCGCTGCGCAAATCGCCGTGCAGATAGGTGCTGATGGCGCGGGCGTAGCGCGCCGGCAGGCTGTCGTTGGTCTGGGGGTAGCGGCGGTAGACGGTCTCCGGCCGCTCCATGAACGCGGAAATCTTGGCGCGCACCATGTCGTGGCGGAGCTGGAGCGCCGGATCGTCCTTCTTGTCCCAATAGGGACTGGAACTGGCGAACTCCTGAAGCGAGGCGACGCGCTCGGCGGGCATCGGGTGCGACTGGAGATAGGGATCCGCGCCGCGGGCAGCGAACAGGCTCTCGCTGGTGAAGCGCTTGAAGGTCTCGTACATGCCTTTCGGCGATTGCTGGGTCGCGGTCAGGAATTTCACGCCGGCGCGGTCGGCATTCTCCTCCTGCTGGCGCTGGTAGGACAATAGCGTACGGCGGATCATCTCCTGCGGGCCGGCGATCGCGGCCGCGCCAGCGTTGGCGAGCCCGTTGTTGCCGGCGCTGTTGCTGCCGCGCGTGGTGCCTGCGACCATCGCGCCGGCGCCGAGCAGCATGGCGATGATCATCTGGGTCTGGGCGTTGGCGAGTTGCTCGCGCAGCTTGGACAGATGGCCGCCGGCCAGATGCCCGGTCTCGTGCGCGAGCACGCCGATGATCTGGTTCGGCGTGTCCGACTGGAGGATCGCGCCGTAATTGACGAAGATGCGGCGGCCGTCCGCGACGAACGCGTTGAACGAGCCGTCGTTGATGATCACCATCTGGATGTTCTGCTTTTCCAGACCGGCGGCGCGCAGGATCGGGCGGGTATATTCGCGCAGCAGCTGCTCGGTCTCGGTGTCGCGCAGGACCGGCGGCCCCTTGGCCTGCGCATGCGCGGCCGGCATCGGCAACAGCGCGATCGCCGCGGCCGTGACGAGGGCGGTGAGGGCGGAGGCCTTCTTGCGCAATGCGATCTGGAGCAACATCAGGCGGTCTGGGTCAAACGGTCTTTTGCAACGGTCTTGGACAAGCAGTTTCGTGATTGGTTTTTGGCGATTGGCGGCGGACCGGATACGCGATATGCCCTTGTAAGCCGTACCCCTTATGAGCCGTACAATGCGGCCAGTCTGGGGCGCAAGAGCCCCGTTTCCCGGACCGGATCGACCGGTTCGCCAGCGAAATAGCAGAAATCGATGCACGATGCGACATTGAGGAACCGGTTGGGGCAGTGGCTCGAGCCCTCCCGCCGCAGCGATGTTCCCCCGTTCATGGTGATGGACGTGATGGCCGCCGCGGCCCGAATCGAGGCGGCCGGCGGACACGTCATCCACATGGAGGTCGGACAGCCCGCAACCGGCGCTCCGAGGACCGCGATTGCGGCCGCCCATGCGGCGCTCGAGGCCGGGCGGATCGACTACACCTCCGCGCTCGGCATCCCCTCATTGCGCGAACGCATCGCGCGCCATTATCGCGATGCCTATGGCTGTGATGTCAGCCCCGAGCGGATCGTGGTGACGACGGGCTCCTCCGGCGGCTTCATCCTGGCCTTCCTGTCGATGTTCGAGCCCGGCGACCGCGTCGCCGTGACCGTGCCTGGCTATCCGCCATACCGTCATATCCTCACCGCGCTCGGCTGCGAGCCGGTGCTGATCGAGACCACGAACGAGACGCGCCATGCGCTGACCGGCGAGGCGTTGCTGGCGGCGCATCGCAAGGCGCCGCTGAAGGGCGTGCTGGTCGGGAGCCCCGCCAATCCGACGGGAACGATGATGTCCCGCGAGGCGCTCGCCGGGCTGATCGCGGCTGCGGAAGACGCCGGCATCCGCTTCATCTCGGACGAGATCTATCACGGGCTCGACTACGCCTTTCCGGCGATGACGGCGGCCTCGCTCTCCGAGCACGCACTCGTGATCAACTCGTTCTCGAAATATTTTTGCATGACGGGCTGGCGCGTCGGCTGGATGGTCGTGCCTGACATTTTGGTGCGGCCGATCGAGCGGCTGCAGCAGAACCTGTCGATCTCGGTGCCGTCGCTGTCGCAGATCGCAGCCGAGGCCGCCTTCGACGGCGCGGCCGAGATGGAGGAGATCAAGCACGGTTATCAGGAAAACCGGCGCATCCTGATTGAGGGATTGCCCAAGGCGGGGCTCAGCAAGTTCCTGCCGGCCGACGGCGCATTTTATCTCTATGCCGACGTGTCGGACTTCACCTCCGACAGTTTCGAGTTCGCCAAGCAGATGCTGGAGCAGGCGCACGTTGCGGCGACGCCCGGCCTCGATTTCGATCCCATCCATGGCCGTTCGTTCATACGGCTCTCCTATGCTCGCTCGGCAGAGGAGATGCGGGAGGCAGTTGACCGGATCGCTCACTGGCTTAAATAGCCGCCAGTTTTCGACAGCCTTCCGGAGTGCAACTTGTCTGACCGTTCCCTCACGTCCGCCGCCACGCAGCATTCTCCTCTCGCCGCATTGATGTGGCCGACCCGTCCCGGCGAGACCGTAGGCAGCCTTCGCGCCGTCGTGCTGATCGCGCTCGGCACCGCGTTGATGGCGCTATCAGCCAAGGTGAACCTGCCACTGCCTTACGTGCCCATGACGTTGCAGACACTGGTCGTGCTGATGATCGGCGCCGCCTATGGCTGGCGCCTTGGCAGCGCAACCATGATCGCCTACCTCGCCGAAGGCGCGATGGGCCTGCCGGTATTCGCCGGTCCGGTCGGTGGAATTGCACCGCTGGTCGGCCCGACCGCGGGCTATCTGTTCGGCTTCATTGGCGCCGCCTTCGTCACCGGGTGGCTTGCCGAACGCGGCTGGGATCGCAGCGTGGTGCTGCTGTTTGCGGCAATGGCCGTCGGCCACGTCGTCATTCTGGCCGCCGGCTTCGGCTGGCTCGCCTTCGGTCTTGGCCTCGGCATGTCCAAGGCGTGGCAGGTCGGCCTGATGCCGTTCATCGCGGCGTCACTGGTGAAGAACGCGCTTGGCGCGACGCTGATGCCGGCGGCCCGCCGGATCGTCGATCGCCGCGGGTAAAGCGCGCAACAACGAGCAGTTCCAATTGACAGAGCCGGCCAAGTTGATCTTGGCTGGCTCTGAGTTTGAGGGGGAGTGAAACAATGACGACGACAACGATGGCGGGGGCGCCGGTCGCGCAGCCCGCAGCAAAGCCGTGGTACAAGGTTCTCTACGTCCAGGTGCTGATCGCCATCGTGCTCGGCGCCATCGTTGGCTGGCTCTGGCCGACGCTTGCCACCAACGAATGGATCAAGGCGCTCGGCGACGGCTTCATCAAGCTGATCAAGATGGTGATCGCCCCGATCATCTTCTGCACCGTCGTCTCGGGCATCGCCCATATCCAGGATGCCAAGAAGGTCGGCCGCATCGGCGTCAAGGCGCTGGTCTATTTCGAGGTCGTTTCGACCTTCGCGCTGGTGATCGGACTCCTCATCGGCAATCTGGTGAAGCCGGGCGCGGGCTTCGGCAGCGCCGCCGCCAACGCACAGGCGGTCGCCAACTATGCCAAGCAGGCGGAAGGCCAGAGGTCGGTCGACTTCGTGCTGCACATCATTCCGGACACCGTCGTCGGCGCCTTCGCGCAAGGCGAGATCCTGCAGGTGCTGCTGTTCTCGGTGCTGTTCGGCTTCGCGCTCATGGGGCTCGGCGAGCGCGGCCATACCATCCGCAGCTTCATCGACGACGCCGCGCATGCGGTGTTCGGCGTCATCTCCATCGTGATGCGCGCGGCGCCGATCGGCGCCTTCGGCGCGATGGCCTACACCATCGGCAAGTTCGGCACCGGGGCGATCCTCAACCTGGTCGGCCTGATCGCGACGTTCTACGTCACCGCGGCGCTGTTCGTGTTCGTCGTGCTCGGAATCATCGCGCGCATGGCGGGATTCTCGATCTTCAAGTTCCTCGCCTACATCAAGGACGAGCTGCTGATCGTGCTCGGCACCTCGTCCTCGGAAAGCGCGCTGCCCTCCCTGATGGAGAAGCTCGAGCGCCTCGGCTGCTCGAAGTCGGTGGTCGGCCTCGTGGTGCCCACGGGCTATTCGTTCAATCTCGACGGCACCAACATCTACATGACGCTGGCGACGCTGTTCATCGCGCAGGCGCTGGGCTTCGATCTCTCCTTCGGCCAGCAGCTCACCATTCTGGTGGTGGCGATGCTGACCTCGAAGGGCGCCTCCGGCATCACCGGCGCGGGCTTCATCACGCTGGCGGCGACGCTCGCCGTGGTCGATCCGCGCCTCGTGCCGGGCATGGCGATCGTGCTTGGCATCGACAAGTTCATGAGCGAGTGCCGTGCGCTGACCAATCTGTGCGGCAACGGCGTTGCTTGCGTGATCGTCGCCTGGTGGGAAGGCGAGCTCGACCGCGACAAGCTCAACGCCAACCTCGCCAGGCAGATCGATCCGACGGACATGGAAACCGCTGTCACGACGGATTGATCTGCCGGTTGCCTGTGGCGGCGCCGTACGCCATCAGGCTTTGAAATAGTAGGGCTGGTCGAGATCCTCGATCAGCCCTTTTTCTTTGGGCTCCCAGCCGAGCAAAGCGCGCGTCTTCGCGCTCGAGGTTGGAACGTCGATGGCGGCAAATCGCGCGAACCAGCCGAAATGCTCCTCGGCTTCATCCGTGGATTTCGAGACCACGGGCACCCCGAGCCTTTTGCCGATCACCTCGGCAATCGCCCTGAACGGAACGCCTTCCTCGGCGATCGCGTGATAGTGCCTTGCGGTGGCGCCTTGCTCCAAGGCGAGGCGGTAGACGCGTGCGGCGTCGGTGCGGTGCGCGGCCGGCCAGCGGTTCATGCCGTCGCCGACATAGGCCGCCACGCCTTTCGCGCGCGCAAGATTGATGAGGATCGGAACGAAGCCGTGATCGCCTTCGCCATGGGTGGACGGCGGAAGCCGAACCGCGGCAGCGCGCACGCCGCGTTCGATCAACGACAGCGCGGTCGATTCCGAAACACGGGGAAAGTGGTGCGAAGCGACATCGTCCTCGGTCGCGAGCCGTCCCGGAGCGAGCAGCGCCACACCGGAGGTGACGATGAAGGGGCGGTCGGAGCCTGCGAGCTCCTCGCCCATGGCGAGGATCGCCCGCCGGTCGAGCTCGCAATTGTCGGCGAACTTCGAGAAATCGTGGTTGAAGCCGAGGTGAAGCACGCCGTCGGACGCGGCCGCGCCGCTGCGCAAGGACGCATGATCTTCGAGCGATCCACGATGGACCGCGGCCCCCATTGCAACGAGCGCTGCAGCGCCTGCGTCGGAGCGGGCGAGGCCGAGCACGTGATGGCCGGCGGCGACCAGGTCGCGAACGACGGCGGAGCCGACGAAGCCGGTGGCACCAGTGACGAATACACGCATGAGCAATCTCCTGGGATTGGCGGAGGGGGTTGGTGGAGACGACCATCTGCGCTAGGATTATCCGGGTAAAGTAGTGACATTATCGGGGTATAATAGCTAACAGGATGAGCGAGACTGCTTCAGCCGAAAACCTGCTCGGCACCTATCTGAAGGACCGCCGCACCCGGCTCGATGCTGCCGCGTTCGGCCTCAGTGGCAGCCGCAGGCGCACGCCCGGACTGCGCCGCGAGGAGGTGGCCCAGCGCGCCAATATCAGCCCGACCTGGTACACGTGGCTGGAGCAGGGCCGCGGCGGCGCGCCCTCGGCCGACGTGCTCGACCGCATCGCCCGCGCACTGATGCTGACCGATGTCGAGCGCGAGCATCTGTTCCTGATCGGCCTCGGCCGTCCGCCCGAGGTGCGTTACCAGGCGACAGAGGGCGTCTCGCCACGACTGCAACGCGTGCTCGATGCGCTCGCATTCAGCCCGGCCTTGGTGCGCACCGCGACCTGGGACGTCGTCGCCTGGAATCGCGCCGCAAGCGCCGTGTTGACCGACTACGGCGCGATCCCGCCGGGACAGCGCAATATCCTGCGCTTCATCTTCTGCGATCCGCGCGTGCGCGCCGCGCAATATGACTGGGACAGCGTGGCGCGCTTCGTGGTGGCGGCGTTCCGGGCCGATGCCGCGCGCGCAGGCGCCGTCTCGCATGTCGCCGATTTCGTCGACGAGCTTTGCCGGACCAGTCCGGAATTCGCGGCACTCTGGCGTGACAATGACGTGCGCCATCATGGCGACGGCACCAAGCGGCTGCGGCACCCCGTTCACGGCACCATGTCGTTCGAATATTCGAGCTTCAATGTCGAGGGTCGCTCCGATCTCAGCATGATCGTCTACAATCCGGCGACGCCTGAAGATGCCGACCGTATCAGGAAGCTGCTGGCCGACCGCGCCGACTGACGGAATTCGTCACCTCGTCCGTTTAACCCGCATCGGACTTCGAAGGGGCGGGCGGCATGGTGGGCAAGGCGACTGTGAATCGGATTGTTTTGCAGGCGGCAGAGCATTTTGCGGCCGGGCACGCGGACCGGGCGGATGCACTCTGCGCGGAAGTGCTGAGGGCAGAGCCGGATCATGTGCCCGCGCTGCATCTGGCGGCCGTGGCCGCGTTCGTCACCGATCGCGCGGCCGACGGCGCCGCGCTACTCGGCCGTGTGTTCAAGATCGACCCGGAGCACGCACCGGCACTCGTCACGCTCGGCGATGCGCTTGCCGTGAAGGGCGAGCAGGAGGGTGCCGTGGCGGCGTTCCGGCGCGCCTTGGTCCGGCGGCCTGATGATGCCGGCCTGCACAACAAGCTCGGCGTGGCGCTCGGCGAGCTCGCCCACTTCGACGAGGCCGAAGCCGCCTACCGCCGCGCGCTGGCGCTCGACGCACATCTCACGCGGGCCTGCTTCAACCTCGCCGGCGTGCTCGCGGAGCAAGGGCGGCTGACTGAAGCGGAGGAGGCGTATCGCGCCGTGATCGCGCGGGAGCCTGGTTATCGCGGCGTCTGGCTCAATCTCGGCAATCTCCTCATGGACCAGGCGAGGCTCGGCGACGCCGAGGCTGCTTATCGCCGCGCCCTCGCTGCCGATCCTGACGATCCCGGACTGCTCCGCAATCTCGGCGCCGTGCTCTATCGGCAAGGATTGCTCGATGACGCCATTGTCCAGTACCGCCGCGTCATCGCGCTCGCAGCGGACAACGCCCCGGCGCTGCGTCTGCTTGGTCTCGTCCTGCACGAGGCCGGCCATTTGCACGAGGCTGCGGAGATCTACCGGCGGACCTTTGCGCTTGATGCGTCGGACCATGTCATCGCCAGCAATCTCGGTGCCTGCCTGTCCGAGCTCGGCGCATGGGACGAGGCGATTGCCGCCTGCGAGCGCGCGCTGCTGCTCAAGCCGGATCACGCGCCGGCCTGGACCAATCTCGGCATCGTCTTCGAGAAGCAGGAGCGCGCGGACGACGCGGTCGCCGCGCATCGCTGCGCGGTCGTGGCCGATCCCGCCTATGCCAAGGGCCACGCCAACCTCGCGGTCGCGCTGCGGAATGCCGGGGAGATCGACGCGGCCCTGGCAGTCTCTCACCGCGCGATCGCGCTCGACCCGGAGCAGCCGCTCGCGCAGTACAACCACGCGCATTTCCTGCTGATGAACGGCGACTTCGTGAGCGGGTTCGAGGCCTATCAATGGCGGCGCAAATGCAAGACGCTGTCGGACGGCGATCCCTCGTTCAGCGAGCCGGAATGGCAGGGCGAGCCCCTGAACGGCCGAACGCTGCTGCTGTTCGCCGAATACGGTCTCGGCGATGCCCTGCATTTCGTGCGCTACCTGCCGATGGTGACGGCGAGCGGCGGCAAGGTCATCCTGCAGGTTCAGCCCGCGCTCGCCTCACTGCTGCGGCAGCTCCCCGATGTCACGGTGTTCGCGCGCGGTGAAGCGCTGCCGCCGTTCGACCTGCAACTGCCGCTGATGAGCTTGCCGCGGGTCTTTGGCACGACGTTCGACACCATCCCGGCCGACGTGCCGTATCTGCATCCCGATCCCGCAAAACTGTTGCGTTGGCGTGCGGCGCTCGCGGATGTGACGGCGTTGAAAGTCGGCGTGGTCTGGGCCGGCAACGCCAGGCACAGGGGCGACCGGCAGCGCTCGCTGTCGGCTGCGGCCGTGCTGCCGCGTCTCGTGATGCCCGGCGTGCAGCTCTACAGCCTGCAAAAGGAGCCGCGTCCCGAAGATGCTCCGGTGCTGGCGGCGCTGGGGGACGATATCATCGATCTTACGCCGGCGCTCGGCGATTTCGCCGATACCGCCGCGGCGGTCGCGGCGCTCGATCTCGTCATCGCCGTCGACACATCGGTTGCCCATCTCGCCGGTGCGCTGGGACGTCCGGTGTGGATGCTGACACCTTACGCGCTCGACTGGCGCTGGCTGCGCGAGCGCGAGGACAGTCCGTGGTATCCGACCATGCGGCTGTTCCGTCAGCGCGCCCCGCGCGAATGGGACGACCCGCTGCTGCGCGTGTCGGCGGCGCTCGCCGTGCTTGCGGCGAGCGCCGAAGCCTAGAACCGCTCCGGCCGGTATGGCGTCGGATCGATCGCCGGCGTCTCGCCGCTCATCATCTCGGCGAGCAGGCGTCCCGTCGCGGGTCCCAGCGTAAAGCCCTGGTGGCCGTGGCCAAAATTCATCCAGAGGCCGGGATGGCGCGGAGCGGGGCCGAGCACCGGCAGCATGTCGGGCGTGCAGGGGCGGGTGCCGAACCACGGATCCGGCTCGACGCGCCTGCCGAGGTCGATCAGCTCGCGCGCGGACGCCTCGGCGCTGGCGAGCTGCACCGGGGTGGCAAGTGCATCCATGCCGGTCAATTCCGCCCCGGTGGTGATGCGGATTCCTTTCGCCATCGGACCCATGGCATAGCCGCCGGCCTTGTCGACCAGCGGCAGATCGAGCGACGCGCCGCCGCTGTAATGCATGTGGTAGCCGCGCTTGCGCACCAGCGGAATGCGGTAGCCGAATTTGTGCAGGAGATCGGGCGACCACGGCCCGAGTGTCACGACGGCGTGGGCTGCGTCGATGCGACCGTTGTCCGTATCGACCGACCAGCCGGTCGCGGTCTGCTGCAAACTCTGGGCGTCGCCGAGCACGATCGCGCCGCCGAGGCGCTCGAACAGCTCGGCATAGGCCGTGACCAGTGCGCCGGGATCGGACACGGTCCAGGTGTCGAGCCAGTGGATCGCGCCGGGCAGGTCGTCGCGCAGGATCGGTTCGGCCTTGGCGAGCTCGGCCCCCGAGAGCGCACGAAACTTCACGCCGAATTCGCGTTCGTCTTCTTCCGCCGACTTGACGGCGAGATCGAAGGAAGCTGCGTCGCGATGCAGATGCCGGTATCCCGCGCGGCGGATGAGATTGTCGGCATGAGCTTCGCGAATGAGGATGTCGTGCTCCGCCGTCGCGTAGGCGATCAGCCGCGCCCAAGCGTCGATCGCCTCGCGATGCCGCTTCGGCGCCGAATGCCACCAGTAGCGGAGCAGGGGCTCGATATGGAGATGAAGCGACGACAGGCTGTAGCGCACGTCGTTGGTGCGGCCGGTCGCGATCTTCAGGAGCGTGGCAAGGTCGCGCGGCATAGGATAGGGGCGGACCGCTTCCGCCTGGATCATTCCGGCATTGCCGTAGCTGGTCTCGCGGCCCGGCTCCCTGCGGTCGACGAGCGTGACGGCCCAGCCGCGCTGGCGCAGGTGCAGCGCCGCGCTCACGCCGATCATGCCGCCGCCGAGAACGATCGCGTTTTGCATGGGCAGAATTCTCCTGTCAGACCGGTTGTGGGACGAGGTCGGTCATTCCCAGGCGAGGAAGCCGGGGGCGGCCGACAGCGGCGGCGCCGCGGCAAGCCGTGCCAGATCGGGGACCGGCCGGCACAATTGCGCATCATCAGCCAACGCCGCTTCGATGCTTGCCGCAACCGAAAGCACGACGGCATCGCCGCCACGCGGACCGACGATCTGGAGGCCAAAAGGCAATCCGGCTTCATCAAGGCCGAGGGGGATGCTGATTGCGGGATGGCCGGGCAGCGTGACGGCATAGGCGAGCGCGAGCCAGTGGAAGTAGGATTTCGTCGGCACGCCGTCGATCTCGGCCGGATAAAGCTCCGACCACGGCCGCGGGCTCAGCGTGATGGTCGGGCTGATCAGCACGTCGCAGCTTTCGAAGAAGCTTTGCCAGGCACGATAGATCCGCGTCTGCGTCGTCGCAGCGCGGCCGTGATCCTCGAGCGTGTAGGCGAGGCCTTCCTCGACATTGGCGCGGACATTGGGGCCGAGCATCTCGGGACGCTCTTTGTAGTTCTTGCCGTGCATGGCCAGGAACAGGCCCGCGCGCAGCACGGCAAAGGCGTCGTCGGCGCCGGAGCAATCCGGCGTCGCTTCGCGGCATTCGGCGAAGAGGGTTGCAAGCTTGCCGACGCGGTGACGGAACACGCGGCGGATCGCCTGCTCGGTCGGTGCGAAGCCGAAATCCTCCGTGAAGGCGAGACGCAGCTTGCCGAGCTCCGCAGGGCGCGGCGCGGCCCAGCGCTCGGCGCGAGCGCGCAAGGGTTCGCCGGGCAGCGTATAGGCGAGCGGATCGCGGGCATCGTCGCTCGCCATCACCGACAGCATCAACGCAGTGTCGGCAACATTGCGCGCCATCGGCCCATCGGTCGACAAATTGGACCAGCCGAACGCGCGCTTCTCGCTCGCCACAAGCCCGTAGGATGGCCGCATTCCAACGATGCCGGCAAAGCCGGCCGGATTGCGCAGGGAGCCGCCGGTGTCCGAGCCCGAGGCGAGCGGGGCCATGCCGCAGGCGAGCGCCACCGCCGAGCCGCCGGAGGAGCCGGCCGCCGAGCGTGAGGGATCGAAGGGATTGCCGGTCGCGCCGAACACGGGGTTGCGGGTGTTGCCGCCGGCCGCCCATTCCGGCGTGTTGGTCTTGCCGAAGATGATCGCACCCGCCGCGCGCAGCCGCGCGACCGAGCCCTGGTCGGCGATTGGGACGTTGTCGCTCAGCAACGGGCTGCCGTAGGTGGTGCGCAGCCCGGCAGTGTCCTGGGTGTCCTTGATAAGAACGGGAAGCCCGTGCAGCGCGCCACGATCCTCGCCGCGCAGGATCGCGGCCTCGGCTTTCTTGGCAGCGGCGCGTGCGCCTGATGCGTCCAGCGTCACGACAGCGTTGACGGCGGGATTGATGGTCGCGACCCGCGACAGGCAGGACTCCAGCAGCTCGACCGGCGAGATCGCCCGGGCGGCCAGCAGGCGGCGCAGCTCAACGGCGCTGGAGTTGCAAAGCTCTGACAAATGCCAATCCCTCTCAAACTGCGAAAACGATCTAGCACATATCAATGCACCAAGCTGATCGGCAAACGCACGGCCGATCCTGGCCAAGGTCTGCGCACGCGCGCTGGAGGAATTCGGACCGCTGCTGCGCCATGTTCTACACACCGGCGATCCTTGGCGAGGGCGATGCTATCTATCTCGACAGCACCATGGGCCACGCCTATCTCAACGCCGGCGCTGGGCGTCTATCTCTGCACCAGCGAAGCACCCGATCTCTACGACCAGCTCCGCCAGATCGCAGCGCGCGACGCAGTACCGCCGGGTCATGACGAACTGCCGCCCGCGTAGCGAGCGAGGCGCGTGTCGAAACAAAAACGCCCGGCTGTGCCGGGCGTTTTGCATTGAATGTCCGGCTTATTCGCCGCCGCCGAAGCGGCGCGACCACCAGCCGGCGCGACGCGGTGCAGCCGGCGTCTCGCTTGCAGCTTCCGGCGCGGGCTCAGGCGCCGGGGTCGGTGCGGCGACCGGTTCGGCTGCCTGCGCAACCGGCGCTGCCGGCTCGCTCTGGCTGCTCGACAGGAAGCTCACCTTTTCCCGGACCGTAGAGCGGCGACGCGCAGCCTTGTCGTCGGCGGGCTCTTCTTCCGCGGCGGCGGGAGCGGGCTCGGGCTGGGCCGGCGCCTCGATCTGCACCTCGGCACGCGGCTCGGGCTGGCTGACGGGTTCAGTGACTTGCGGCTCGGCGGTGTGTTCAGCCTGTGCGATCGAGGGCGCAGCCTCGCCGCCAAAGCCGTCGAAATCGGCAACCGCATTGGTCGCTTCCGGCGGCGCACTGGCTGCGAGCTCGTCGCCGATCGAGCCGGCGAGACCTTCCTCGTTGCCCCCGCGACGGCGGCGTCCACCGCGACGACCCCGCCGGCGGCGGCGATCGCCGCTGCCCTGCTGCTCGCCGCGGGCTGCCTGGTCCTCACCTTCCTCGCCGTCCTGCTCGGACTCGGCGTCCTCTTCACCTTCGCCGGCCGCAACGGCCGCCTCGGAAGACGTCGGAGCGCCATCCTCGCGCACCTCGCCCTCGCGCTGGCCACCGCGGCCGCGCCGGCGACGGCGGCGCTTGCGGCGCTGGCCGTCCTGCTCGGAGGCCGCTTCGCCGCCAGCCTGCTCCTCGGTCAGACCTTCGGTCTCCTCGGTCTCGACCTCGGATTCCAGCTCCGGATCAAATTCCTCGTCGTCATAGGCCTCTTCGGCCAGCGGCGGCGGGCTTGCCGCGGCCTGTGCCGCCAGCAGCGCCTTGGCGGCTTCCAGCGTATGCACCTGCTCGCCGCGGTCGATGAGATAGGCCTGCGGTCCGCTGACGCTGGGGTCGGCGATGACGGCCAGCGTGACCTTGAAGCCGTTCTCGAGGTCGCGCAGATGGCCGCGCTTGTGGTTCAGCACATAGAGCGCGACGTCGGTGCGGGTGCGGACCACGAGATTGTGGGTCGCGCCCTTCATCAGGATCTCTTCGAGGCCGCGCAGCAACTGGAGCGCAACCGAGGAGACCGAGCGGACGTGGCCGGTGCCGCCGCAATGCGGGCAGGGATCGGTCGAGGATTCCAGCACGCTGGCGCGGATGCGCTGGCGCGACATCTCGAGCAGGCCGAAATGCGAGATGCGGCCGACCTGGATGCGCGCGCGATCCTGCCTGAGGCAATCGGACAGCTTGCGCTCGACCGAACGGTTGTTGCGCTTCTCGTCCATGTCGATGAAGTCGATGACGATCAGGCCGGCGAGGTCGCGCAGGCGGAGCTGGCGGGCGACCTCTTCGGCCGCTTCCAGATTGGTCTTGAGCGCGGTGTCCTCGATATGGTGCTCGCGGGTCGATCGTCCGGAGTTGACGTCGATCGAGACCAGCGCCTCGGTCTGGTTGATCACGATGTAGCCGCCGGAGCGCAACTGCACGGTCGGCGAGAACATCGCGTCCAGCTGGCTCTCGACGCCCATGCGCGAGAACAGCGGCTGGCCGTCCCGGTACTGCCGCACCGCGCTGACATTGGCGGGCATCAGCATCTTCATGAAGTCGCGCGCTTCGCGGTAGCCGGACTCACCGGCGACCGAGATCTCGTCGATCTCCTTGTTGTAGAGGTCGCGCAGCGAGCGCTTGATCAGCGAGCCTTCCTCGTAGACCAGGGTCGGGGCCTGCGATTTCAGCGTCAGGTCGCGCACCGTCTCCCACATCCGGATCAGGTACTCGAAGTCGCGCTTGATCTCGGGCTTGGTGCGGGCCGCGCCTGCGGTGCGCAGGATGATGCCCATGCCCTCGGGCACGTCCAGATCCTGCACCACTTCCTTCAGGCGCGAACGGTCCTGGGCGCTGGTGATCTTGCGGCTGATGCCGCCGCCGCGCGCGGTGTTCGGCATCAACACGGCATAGCGGCCGGCGAGCGAGAGATAGGTCGTCAGTGCTGCGCCCTTGTTGCCGCGCTCTTCCTTGACCACCTGCACCAGCATCACCTGGCGGCGCTTGATGACTTCCTGGATCTTGTACTGGCGGCGCGGGCGGAAGGTGCGCTCCGGCACTTCCTCGAGCACGTCGTCGCCGCCGACGGATTCGACGACTTCCTCTTCGGCATCCTCGCCGTCGTCTTCGTCCTCGTCGTCGTCTTCGCCGGCTGCTTCCGTGGCCTCGGCAAGCGGCGCATCAGTGCTCTCACCGTAGACGGCGTCGGCAGGTTCAGCGGCTGCGGTCACGGCTTCGGCGAGAGCCTCGGCGTGGGCTTCGGAGGCTTGGGCTTCGGAGGCTTGGGCTTCGGAGGCTTGGGCTTCGGAAGCGTGAGCCTCGAAGGTGTGGGCCTCCTGCGGTTCGGCAGCGGTCTCGGTTGCCACCACGGGCTCGGCACCGACGGCAGCGACAGGCGCGGGCGTCTCTTCGGCATGATCATGGTCGTGACGATCGTGCTCGCCGTCATGACCGTGGTCATGATCATGCGCGTGATGGTGATCGTCATCATGGCCATGATGATGATCATCGTGCCCATGTCCTTCGTGGTCATGTCCTTCGTGGTCATGATCGTGGTGATCATGGTCGCCATGATCATGATCGTGATGCTCGGCGTCGGCGTGCAGGTGCTCGCCCTCGTGCGAAGCGCCCTCGGCGAGCGCCTGCAGGGTCTCGCCCTCGACCGGCTGGGCCGCTGGATCGGCGCCGGCCTCGAGGCCCTCGACGATGTCGCTACGGACGCGATCGCCATGGCCGCGGCGGCGGGCGTTGCGGTGGCGCGAGCGGCGACGGCCGTGGGAGCGGTTCTCGCTCTCTTCCTCGGCCTCGCGATGGGCCTGTTCCTCGGCCTCGATCAGTGCCTGCCGGTCGGCGACCGGGATCTGGTAGTAGTCGGGATGGATTTCGCTGAAGGCGAGGAAGCCGTGGCGGTTGCCGCCATATTCGACGAAGGCGGCCTGGAGCGAAGGCTCCACCCGGGTGACTTTGGCGAGGTAGATATTCCCGCGCAGTTGCTTGCGTTGCGCGGTCTCGAAATCAAACTCTTCGACGCGATTGCCGCGGACCACGACGACCCGGGTCTCCTCCGGGTGGGTGGCATCGATCAACATCTTGTTGGGCATGTCTTAACTCTTGGCGGCGGCGGGCGCGATTCACCGTGGGCGCGGTCTGCGCTGCCGGGTGACGCGACGGTCCACCTGATTCGGGGGTGAGGGGAAGGCCGAAACGCCGTCTCTCGCGCCTTGCCGAATCGGAAGCTTCAGGACCGAAGCGGCGCGCGGGATTGTCACTCCGCAGCGTCGCGAACGGTCCTTCAGAATTCGTCGGCACAGTCTGGCGCATCAAGCGTCGGCCCGTATGAAACATTGGGCGGCGGGGCCGCCCCTCAATCAGTTGCTGCTGGCCAGGCATGGCGCGAGCGCGCTCGCCTTGGGGATTACGAACCGCTCCCTTGGGATTAAGGGACCGGGTAACGGGTCGCGTCGCTGTCAAACCGTCCCGGAAACGCGGTGGTAACCGGGGACCGTCCGCCACCGGGGCTTGACCCGCTCCACCTCGCTGCCGCGCACCGCGCTGGTCTTTGAGGGGAACGGAAAAACGCTGGAATTCCCAAACCTTGAGAGTTCCGGCGCTGCACCGGGAGGCTGAATGCGACACAACCGGAAATATCGGCCGTCAGCACTCCGTACATACGTGGAATGGGCCAACCGTGCAAGGGAGCGTCGCACGGCGGTCACAGTCGGGGAGTTTCGTGCATTTTGTCATTAAGGACCAATTAACCCTGTGGTTCTATTGCGTTAAAAGGGCTGCTCGGAGGCACGGAATCGGTGGCGAGCCGCACAAATCAAAGGGTTTTGCTGGGATGCGTGGTTCTGTGCGCCGCAGCATTGGCGTGTGCTGATTCCTGGCGCCTGAGCGCGGCGGAAAGCCAGCCGCAACCCCCTGTTGCGGTAGCGAATTTTCCAATCGCCTCGGCCGCCCGGCTGGCCGGCGATGGCAAGCAGACCCGCTTCATTCTCGACATCGATCAGACCGTCACCTTCCGCGCCGTCACGCTGGCCGACCCGTACCGGGTGGTGGTCGATGTGCCCCAAGTCAATTTTCAGCTGCCCGCGGGCACCGGGATCGCAGGGCGGGGACTGGTCAAGGCCTTCCGCTATGGGCTGGTCATGCCGGGCGGCTCGCGAATCGTGTTCGACCTGACAGGCCCGGCCAAGATCGCCAATTCCTATGTGGTGGAGGCGGCCAACGGCCAGCCGGCCCGGCTCGTGCTCGAGCTGGAGGAGGTCGACCGCACCGCCTTCGTGTCGACGCTCGTCCCGGAAAAACGTCCCGAACTGCGGCCCGCGATCGCCGACGCGCCGCCCGCAACGGTTCCGGCCGCCGCAGCTCCGGATGCCCCGCAGCAGAAGGCCGACGGCCGTCCGATCGTCGTGATCGATCCCGGCCATGGCGGCATCGACAATGGCACGCAGTCGAGCGGCGAGAGCGAGAAAAACCTGGTGCTGGCCTTTGGGCTGGCGCTGCGCGACCGGCTGGACAAGGCCGGCAAATACCGCGTGGTGATGACGCGGGACGACGACACCTTCATCCCGCTCAACGACCGGGTCAAAGTCGCCCGCAACCTCAAGGCCGCCTTGTTCGTTTCGATCCATGCCGACGCGCTGCCGCGCGCCGAGGGCGATGCGCAGGGCGCGACCATCTACACGCTGTCCGACAAGGCCTCCGACGCCGAGGCGCAGCGGCTGGCTGACGCGGAAAACCGGGCGGACGCGATCGCCGGCTTCAATCTCGCGGAGGAGCCGACCGATGTCGCTGACATCCTGATCGACCTCACCCAGCGGGAAACCCGTACCTTTTCAAGCCGTTTTGCCCGCCTTTTGATGGGCGAAATGAAGTCGACCGTGCGGATGCACAAGCATCCCCTGAAGTCGGCCGGCTTCCGGGTCCTCAAGGCGCCCGACGTGCCGTCGGTGCTGGTCGAGATCGGCTATGTCTCCAACAAGGGGGACCTCGAACATCTGGTGTCCGAGGGCTGGCGGTCCAAGGCCGTGGGCTCGATGGCGCAGGCGATCGACGGGTTCCTGACCAAGCGCATGGCCACCGTCGGCCCGTCGAATTGAGAGGGATTTTCCGTCCCGCCGCAAAAGCCCTAGTTTGGCCACAGCGGGCGCTCTATAAAAATGCCGCAGGGGGTTCCGGAATCGGCGAGAATCCCGCTCGGCAAGCGTCTTGGGTCCGGCACGGATAGTATTGAGTAGGCCGGTGAATTCGCGACGTGAGGCTGGCGCCCGTTTTTGGTGCCAAGGGGCTGATACTGGGCTGATCCAGAGTTTGAACGGATAAACACATAATGCGCTTGCTGGTGCGGTTCATGGGCTTCCTGTTCGCCGCGGGAACGGTGTTGTTCCTTGTCGGTGTCGGTGCCATCGCAGGCCTGATCTGGCATTTCTCCAAGGACTTGCCCGACTACTCTCAGCTTCAGGATTACGAGCCGCCGGTGATGACCCGCGTGCACGCGGTCGACGGCTCGCTGCTCGGCGAATACGCCAAGGAGCGGCG
The DNA here is from genome assembly GCF_024199855.1 of Bradyrhizobium sp. CCGB20. Classification (NCBI taxonomy): domain Bacteria; kingdom Pseudomonadati; phylum Pseudomonadota; class Alphaproteobacteria; order Hyphomicrobiales; family Nitrobacteraceae; genus Bradyrhizobium; species Bradyrhizobium sp. CCGB20. The sequence continues at coordinate 4,545,449 of NZ_JANADN010000001.1, forward strand.
GCTGTACCTGCCGATCCAGGCGGTGCCGAAGCTCGTGATCAACGCCTTCCTCGCCGCCGAGGACAAGAATTTCTATGAGCATGGCGGCATCGACTACACCGGCATGGCGCGCGCCGGCGTGGTCTATATCCAGAATTACGGCTCCAACCGCCGTCCGCAGGGCGCCTCCACCATCACCCAGCAGGTCGCCAAGAACTTCCTGCTGACCAACGAGGTCTCCTTCGCCCGCAAGATCAAGGAAGCCTTGCTGGCGATGCGCATCGAGAAGACCTACTCGAAGGACAAGATCCTCGAGCTGTATCTGAACGAGATCTATCTGGGCTTGGGTGCCTACGGCATCGCGGCCGCCTCGCTGGTCTATTTCGACAAGTCGGTGAACGAGCTGACCGTCGCGGAAGCGTCCTATCTCGCAGCGCTGCCGAAAATGCCGGCGACGCTGCATCCGGTGCGTAACCGCGATCGCGCCATCGAGCGCCGCAACTACGTCATCGATCGTCTGCTGGAGAACGGCTGGATCAAGCAGGCCGACGCCGACAAGGCCCGCAAGGAGCCGCTGGCCGTCACCAACCGTTCCAACGGCGCCCACACCTTCGCCGGCGAATATTTTGCCGAGGAAGTTCGCCGCGACATCTTCGAGCGCTACGGCGAGAAGAAGCTTTACGAGGGCGGTCTCTCCGTCCGCACCACGCTCGATCCGAAGATCCAGGTCATGGCGCGCAAGGCCATGGTCTCAGGCCTCGTGAACTATGACGAGCAGCAGGGCTATCGCGGCGCCATGAGCAAGCTCGACACGTCGGGCGATTGGGGCGTCAAGCTCGCCGAGATCAAGTCGCTCTCCGACATCTCGCCATGGCGCATGGCGGTGGTGCTGGAGACCAGCGACCAGTCCGCGCGCATCGGCTTCCAGCCGAGCCGCGAGCTCGGCGGCGCCGTCAGCAAGCAGCGCGAGACCGGCATCGTCACGGTCGACGGCGTGCGCTGGGCGCGCGCCGCGCAGGGCGGCACCAAAGGCAAGACGCCGACAGCGGTGTCGCAGGTGCTTCAGCCCGGCGACGTGATCTATGCCGATCCGCTCTACAAGGACGGCCAGCCCGTCGAGGGCCAGTACCGGCTGCGCCAGATCCCCGAAGTCTCCGGCGCGATGGTGGCGATGGACCCCTGGACCGGCCGCGTGCTCGCGATGGTCGGCGGCTTCTCGTTCGACCAGAGCCAGTTCAACCGCGCCACGCAGGCCTACCGGCAGCCCGGCTCGTCGTTCAAGCCGATCGTCTATTCGGCCGCGCTCGACAACGGCTATACGCCGTCGACCGTGGTGCTCGACGCGCCGATCGAGATCGACCAGGGGCAGGGCGCCGGCGTGTGGCGGCCTGAAAACTTCTCGTCCGGCAAATTCCAGGGGCCGGTGACGCTGCGCAACGCGCTGCGGCAGTCGCTCAACACGGTGACCGTGCGCCTCGCGCAGGACATCGGCATGCCCCTGATCGGCGAATATGCCCGCCGCTTCGGCGTCTATGACGAGCTGCCGAACTATCTCTCCTACGCGCTCGGCGCCGGCGAAACCACGGCGATGCGCATGGTCACGGCCTATTCGATGCTCGCCAATGGCGGTCGCCGGGTGAAACCGACCTTGATCGACCGTATCCAGGACCGCTACGGCCGCACCATCTTCAAGCACGACCAGCGCGAATGCCGCGGCTGCGACGCGCCCGGCGGCTGGAAGAACCAGGCCGAGCCGCAGCTGATCGACCGCCGCGAGCAGGTGCTCGACTCCATGACCGCCTACCAGATCACCGAGCTCATGGAAGGCGTGGTCCAGGCCGGTACCGCGACCGTGGTCAAGGAGGTCGGCAAGCCGATCGCCGGCAAGACCGGTACGACCAACGAGGCCAAGGACGCCTGGTTCGTCGGCTTCTCGCCCGACGTCGCCGTCGCCATCTATATGGGCTACGACAAGCCGCGCGCGCTCGGTAAGGGCAACGCCGCGACCGGCGGCCATCTGGCCGCTCCCATCGCGCGCGATTTCCTCAAGCTCGCGCTCGCCGACAAGCCCGCGGTTCCGTTCAAGGTCCCGGCCGGCATCAAGCTCGTGCGCGTCGTCGCCAAGACCGGCATGCGCGCCGGCCCCGGCGAGACCGGCGGAACCATCCTCGAAGCCTTCAAGCCGGGCACGGCGCCGCCGGACAATTACTCGGTCATCGGCGTTGCCGACGCCGACGGCCGCATGCCGGCCTCGCAACAGCAGCAACCGGATTCCGGCTTCTTCATGCGGCCGGGCACCGGCGGGCTGTACTAAGGCTTAGGACAAGGCAAACGATCGCGGTTCCGGCGGTTGCGCTTTGCAGCCGCCGCCGCTACATCCCCACTTCAGTTGTTTGCGGGACCAATTCCGCGAGACCAGAGAACGACATGCGCGCCGAAATCGAACGGTTGGTAGAAGAGATCAAGCAGTCAGTCGGGCTGCTGAGGAGGCATCTTTGACGTCGAGAAATCGACGGCGCGCCTCGCTGAGCTGAACAAGCTCGCAGAAGATCCCAACCTCTGGAACGATCCCCAGAAAGCCCAGAAGCTGATGCAGGAGCGCACCTCGCTCGAGGATTCGCTGTCCGGCATCGGCAAGGTCGAGCAGCAGCTCGAAGACGACATCGGCATGATCGAGCTCGGCGAGGCCGAGGGCGATGCCGGCGTCGTCGCTGAAGCCGAAGCTGCGCTGAAAAACCTCAAGAAGGAGGTGGCGCGGCGCGAGCTCGAGGCACTGCTGTCGGGCGAGGCCGATCGTTTCGATTCCTATCTCGAAGTCCATGCCGGCGCCGGCGGCACCGAGAGCCAGGACTGGGCGCAGATGCTCTTGCGCATGTACACGCGCTGGGCCGAAACGCACGGCTTCAAGGTCGAATATCTCGAAGAGTCCGAGGGCGAAGAGGCCGGCATCAAGTCGGCGACGATCCAGGTCTCCGGCCACAATGCCTATGGCTGGCTGAAGACGGAAGCCGGCGTGCACCGCCTGGTGCGCATCTCGCCGTTCGATTCCAACGCGCGCCGCCACACCTCGTTCTCGAGCGTGCAGGTGTTCCCCGTCATCGACGACAGCATCAAGATCGACATCAAGGAATCCGACGTTCGCGTCGATACGATGCGCTCAGGCGGCGCCGGCGGCCAGCACGTCAACAAGACCGAATCCGCGGTGCGCCTGACGCACATCCCGACCGGCGTTGCCGTGGTCTGCCAGGCCGGCCGCTCCCAGCACAAGAACCGCGCGCAGGCGTGGGACATGCTGCGCGCACGTCTTTATGAAATCGAGCTGAAGAAGCGCGAGGAGAAGGCTGCCGCAGACCAGGCCGCCAAGACCGACATCGGCTGGGGCCACCAGATCCGCTCCTACGTGCTCCAACCCTACCAGATGGTCAAGGACCTGCGCACGGGCGTGCAGACCTCCGACACGTCAGGCGTGCTCGGCGGCGATCTCGACGACTTCATGGCCGCGACGCTGGCGCAGCGCGCCTTCGGCACCACCGGCGCCGATATCGAGGACGTGGACTGATCATGCCCCGTGTCGCCTTCATCGGATTGGGGCGGATGGGTCACGGCATGGCCGGCCGCTATCTCGATGCCGGCTTCACGGTGACGCTGTGGAATCGAAGCAAGGCGAAGGCCGAAGACCTCATCGCGCGCGGCGCGCATTGGGCGACTTCGCCAGAGGATGCCGCGATCGACGCCGACGCTGTCGTGACCATGGTTGCCGATGACGAGGCTTCGCGCGCGGTCTGGCTCGGTCCCAAGGGCGCGGCCAAGACAGCGAAGGCCGGCACCATCGCGATCGAATGCTCCACCGTCTCCTATGACCATGCGCGCGAGATGGGCCGCGAGCTCAATGCGCGCGGGCTCATCTACATCGATTGCCCCGTGACGGGATTGCCGGATGCGGCTGCAGCCGGAAAGCTGACGCTGCTCGCCGGCGCCGACGCGGCCGATCTCGAACGGGCGCGTCCTTATCTCACGCCGATCGGCTCGACCATCCGTCATTTCGGCGCGGTCGGCTCCGGTACCGTCTACAAGCTCATCAACAATCTGATGGGCGCGATCCAGATCGCCGGGCTCGCCGAGGGCCTCGCCATCGCCGAGCAGGCCGGGCTCGACATGAACCTGGTGCTGGAATCGATCCAGGCGGGCGTCGCCGCAAGCCCGCAGGTGCAGCGTCACTCCAAACGCATGGTCGCCCGCGATTTCAGCGGCGCGACGTTCACGGCAGCGCTGCGGCACAAGGATGCCGCCTACGCCGTGAAGCTGGCCGAGAGCCTGCTCGCCGACAAGCCGCTGGTCTCGCGTGCCGCGGTCGAGTCCTACGCCCAGGCCAAGGCCGCGATGCCTGATGACGATGAAGGCAAGATGATCGAGCTGGTGTCGCGGCCGAAGAAGCCGTCCTAGCCGGGCGCATCACATGGGGCAGCCTCGTTCGGAACGCGGTCTCGGCATTGCCCTCGTCACCGCCGCCGCGGTCGCCTGGAGCACCGCGCCGTTCTTCACCCGGCTCCTTCCATTCGATCCCTGGACCATCCTGTTCTGGCGCGGCCTGTTCGGCGGCAGCCTGATCTCGGTGCTGCTCGTCCTGATGCAGGGGCCGGGCGCGCTGCGGCAACTGGTCGTGCCGGGGCGCGGCGGCTTGCTGGTGGCGTCGTTGTCGGCGGTGGGCATGATCTCGTTCATCCCCGCGCTCCAGATGACCAATGTGATGAACGTCGCGGTGCTGATCGCGACCCAGCCGTTCGTCGCGGCGGCATTGGCGTGGCTGTGGCTCGGCGAGGCCGCAACATGGCGCACGTTGATCGCGAGCCTGGTTGCTTTCGCTGGCGTGGTCATCACCGTCGGCGGCATCAGAGCCGGCGCCGATATCAGCGGTGTGGCCCTGAGCTGCCTCATGGTGATCGCCATCTCTGCCATGACGGTCGTCGTTCGGCGTCATCGCGAGACGTCGATGGTGGCGGCGGCGGCGCTGTCGAACTTCATTGGTAGCCTCGTCAGCTTCCCATTCGCGCATGATATCGCCCATGTCGGCGGCCAGAGTCTTGCGATCCTCGCCATGTTCGGCTGCCTCCAGGTTGCGCTCGGCCTGACCTTCTACATGCTCGGCTCGCGCCTGCTTCCGTCAGGGCAGGCCTCGCTGATCGCGACACTGGAAACGCCGCTGATGGCGTTCTGGATCTGGGTCGCCTTTCGCGAGGTGCCGGCCGTGCATGCGCTCGCTGGCGGCGTGCTGGTGATTGGGGCGGTGGTTGCCGATATCGTCGGCGAGGCACGAAAGCGCGAGGGAAGCTAGCCGTGATCAAGCCCAGGCTCGGAAAGGCGCACTCGATAGAGATGGCACAGCGATACATTGGCCTCGGGTGGACCCTCAAGCATGAGATCTACGAGGAGGGCTATGAAGAGCCGTGCGAATATGTGTTCGAATGGAATGGGCCTGGCGAACCTGTCTATCCAATTGCACCTCTGAAGCCATCGAACTGACTCCCTTTCTCGGAAATCGGGTGGCTGCATTTGCGGCGTCGTACTAGGCGGCAGGTCCGGCTCTCGAGGTAAGAAATCATGCTCCCGAACGACAACCGGATTGATGCGCGAGGCTGGTGGCTGCTCGGCGGGCTCTCTATCCTTTGGGGCGGCTCGTTCTTCTTCAATGGTGCGGCGTTGCGGGAGTTGCCGCCGCTGACGCTTGTGCTGCTTCGGGTCGCGCTCGGTGCCGCGATGCTGCTGCCGTTGCTGCGCCTGCAGGGCATCACCTTTCCCAAGGGCATGGCGGGCTGGACACCGTTCGTCGCGATCGGATTGCTCAACAACGTCATCCCGTTCTCGCTGATCGTGATCGGCCAGACCTTCATTCCGAGCGGACTGGCGTCGATCTTGAACGCGACCACGCCGCTCTTCACGGTGCTCGTGATGGCGGCCGCACGCGAACAGGCCTTGCAGACGCAGCGCGTTGCTGGCGTGGCGCTGGGCCTTGCCGGTGTGATCATCCTGCGGGGATGGGGGATCGAGACGAGGGACGGGCAGGGGTTCGGCATCCTGCTCTGCCTGGGCGGCGCCTTCAGCTATGGTCTCGCGGCGCTGGCGGCGCGTCGGTTGCTGAAGGATTCTCCGCCGCTGGGCACGGCGACTTTTCAGCTGATGGCCTCGACGGTGATGATGGCGGTTGTCGCCGGTACCGTGGAGCAGCCCTGGCATCTTCCAATGCCGGGCCTTACGACATGGCTCGCGGTGCTCGGCCTTGCCGGCCTGTCGACGGCGCTCGCCTATATCGTCTTCTTCCAGATCATCCGCCGCTCGGGCGCGACCAATGTGATGCTGGTGACGCTGCTCAATCCGGTCACCGCCATTCTGCTGGGATGGCTGGTGCTGGGCGAGCCGATCTCCGCGCGCGAGATCGCAGGCGCGGTCGTCATCGGCAGTGCGCTGCTGGTGATCGACGGACGCATTTTGAATCTGTTGCGGCGCAAAGCCTAGGTTCCGCTTTCGCCGTTTCACGCTACGGAAAATCGTCGCGCTTGCCAGCCGCGAGTCTCCTTGCGACACTCTCCACAAAACAAGACTACAAAACACAGGGGAGAGAACGATGCCGGGTCGTCGCGAAAGCCTTGCTGCCCTCGCCATTCTTACTGCCGGCGTGCTCGTCACGACACCGGCTTTGGCGCAGAAGAAATACGATCCCGGCGCCACCGATACCGAAGTCAAGATCGGCAACATCATGCCCTACAGCGGGCCGGCGTCGTCCTATGGCGTGATCGGCAAGACCGAGGCCGCCTATTTCAAGATGATCAACGAGCAGGGCGGGATCAACGGCCGCAAGATCAATTTCATCAGCTATGACGATGCCTATTCGCCGCCGAAGGCGATCGAGCAGGCGCGCAAGCTCGTCGAGAGCGACGAGGTGCTGCTGCTGTTCCAGCCGCTCGGTACGCCCTCGAATTCCGCGATCATGAAATACATGAACGCCAAGAAGGTGCCGCAGCTGTTCGTCGCTTCCGGCGGCACCAAGTTCGGCGACCCCAAGAATTTCCCGTGGACCATGGGCTTCCAGCCGAACTACCAGAGCGAGGGGCGCATCTACGCAAAATACATCCGCGACAAGTTTCCAAACAGCAAGATTGCGGTGCTCTGGCAGAACGACGACGCCGGCAAGGACCAGTTCAAGGGCCTGAAGGACGGGCTCGGCGACAAGGCGAACATGATCATCGCCGACAAATCCTACGAGGTCAGCGATCCCTCGATCGACTCGCAGATCGTGGCGCTGCACGATTCAGGCGCCGACATCTTCTTCTCCTGGGCCGCGCCGAAGGGCTCGGCGCAGGCGATCCGTAAAGTGGGAGAGCTTGGCTGGAAGCCGAAATTCTTCCTTGCAAACACAGCAACGTCGATCGCGTCGGTGTTGAAGCCCGCCGGCCTCGACTATGCCAAGGACATCATCTCGACCGCGTATCTGAAGGACCCGACCGATCCGACCTGGGACAAGGATCCGGCTGTGATCAAATGGCGCGAGTTCATGGACAAATATTACCCCGACGGCGACAAGGCCAACGCCAACAATCTCTATGGCTATGTGCAAGCCGAGGCGATGGCGCAGGTTCTGAAGCAGTGCGGCGACAACCTCACGCGCGAGAATGCGATGAAGCAGGCCACCAGCCTGAAGGATTTCCACACCGACCTCATGCTGCCCGGCATCATGGTCAACACCTCGCCGGACGACTACTTCCCGATCGAGCAGATGCAGCTGATGCGCTTCAACGGCCAGGCCTGGGAGCTGTTCGGCGACGTCATCACCGGTGAGGTCGGCCACGAGCGCAGCCAGTAGTCAGGGCCGGCTGCCGGCCGTGTCTCCTCTTTTGGCCTTCAGCGCCATGCCGCCGGCGACGCCGACGGCCAGCACATACATCCAGCCCTCGTGGAAATCGAACAAATGCGAGTTCAGCAGCGAGCTCGCGATGTTCTGGACGACGGCGGCAAGGCCAATCCACGCCGCGAGACCCTCGCCCAGGAACAGGCGGAGATGGGCGATCCACATCGCGTAGAGCAGGATGACGCCCAACAGGCCCCACTGCATGGCGACATTGAGGGTCTGGTTGTGCGGATTGCTGACGATCTCTGCGTCGAGGCTGCTCCCGCGGGTGGCGGCGCGCTCGAACTGGCGCTTGATCGATCCGGTGCCGTGGCCGATCAGAGGTGCCTCGGTGAAGGCGTGAAGCGCCTTGCGCCAATAGGTCAGCCGCTGCGCCGTCGAGGCGCGACTGATGTTCTCGTGGCCATGACGGTACTCGACGGCGACGTCGGTGATGCGCTGGCGCAGATAGGGCGATGCCGTCCAGGCCAATGCGCTCGCGGCGATCGTGCCCGCGAGCAGGACCAGCGCCGCGCGCCCGCTCAAATGCCTCCAGGCGAAGAGGGCGAGCAGCACCGCGATGCAGAGCAGCGCCGTGCGGGCGGAGGCAACGAACACCATGTTGGTGGCGAAGAGCAGGATCAGTGCCGCGCAGACCGCTGTCGCGGCCACGCGTCCGCCGCGCCAGAAAGTCAGCGCGGGCAGGGCAAGCGCAAAGGCGCAGAGCGTGAATTCCTGGCTCTGGTCGATGTAGTTCTTGACGGGAACGCCGACGGACGCCGTCGCGGTGATCTTCCAGGCGGGATCGAGCAGAACGATCCAGGAGTAGACCGCCAGCAGCGCGCAGGAGGCGAGAAAGGCGAGGAAGACGCGTAAGCCGTGCTCGGATCGGCTGAAATGATAGAGCAGCGCCGGGATCAGCACGAGCTTGGCGACCGGCTTGATCGCATGCAGCCGGTCCGCCCACGCGCCGTCCGACCACAGCACGCCGACCAGCGTGAGTAGCAGGAAGACGAAGGGCAGGGCGAAGGCAGGCCGTGCGAGTTGGCGCGAATAGTCGCGCCAGTCGATGGTCGGGGTCACCACGAGCAGCCAGAGCCCGACCAGGATCGAAGGCGCCGTGGTCGACCAGGGCAGCGACGCCGCGATCAGGGCGGCCAGCACATCGGCGGCCCGGATCAGCGCGGGCGATTTGCCCATGGCTTGCCAACGGGCGCGCAAGGCTTGTGGTCCGGCCGGACCGGGCCATACCGCGGGTTCAGCGCTCATGCGCAGCGATGCCTATTGCGCGGCGGCGAGGCGTTCCCGGGGCCTCTCACGCCCAAGGAAGTCGCGCGCCTGGGTCTCGTAGCCGAAGCGTTCGGCGAGCTCATGCCGTCGCGCGCGGATCCTGCCGCGCCACTCCTCCTGCCGCGTCAGCACGCGGGTAACGGAGGCTGCGATCGCGTCGGTCGAGAACGGGTCGAAATAGTCGGCGAGCTCGCCCGCGACCTCACGAAACACCGTGATGTCAGAGCACAGCACCGGCGTGTTCGCAGCCAGCGCCTCGATGATCGGCACGCCAAAACCTTCCGCAAGGCTCGGCATGATCAGCCCGTGCGCCTCGGCGATCAGGGCCGCCTTCTCGTGCTCGTCGACATAGCCGGCGAAGCGGACGTTTGACGGCAGATTACGCATCCGGCTGATCTCGCCGGCATAGCCGATCACGACGAGATCAGCCTGGGGCACGCCGCGGAAGGCGCGGATGACGGTGGCGACGTTCTTGCGCGGCTCGTTCGAGACGATGACGACAAAGCTCGGCCGCCCCGGACGCCCCGACGGGGCTGGGAGGTGCAGGACATCCGGGGCGTCGAACCGGGTGCGGGGATACACGACCCGCGCCGGCAGGTGCGCAAATTGCGGCAACAGTTCCCTGAACCGCATCATGCTGTAGTTTGAAACGAAGGCGAGCTCGTCGGCCTGCTGCAGGCTGGTGCGAATTCGCGCCAGGAACTGCCGCGTCGCGATGTCGCTGAGCTTGAGGTCGGTGAGCGGCAACAGGTCGTGGACCACGCAGATCACCTTTGCGTCGGGCCTGCGCTTGATCGCCACCCGCGTTGGGGTGTCCACGACGATGACGTCGTAGTCGCGCGCGTCGATCCGCGGCGGCGGCAGCAGGAAGAACGCCGAGGAGTCCTGATAGTTGAAGAATCCGGGCTCGAGCTGAAAGTCGCCGAACAGTTCGAGATGGCTCAGATCCGGCGGAATGTATTCGAGCGCTTCCGTCCGGTTCTCGATCATCCGCGCGTGCAAGCCACGCAGGCCGATGGCGCGCAGGAGGCACAGGATGTTGTCACGCGACAGCAACATGCCGGCTCTGTGGCGGAGCCAGTCGAATTTGCGGCGCGTGCCGCTGAGCGTTACCGGCCCGCTCATGTTGACTTCGTCGAGGAAGCGATAAAGAGCAAGCAGCTCGATATTGCGCGACTGTGCCGCAAACAGCTTTGTGCGTCGCTCGCGCCGGCACAGCTTGCGGTAGCGCTTCGAGGTCTCGACGAGCAGCGTGAGTTCATGGCCCTCCGCGGCGAGCGAACGGACCAATTCCCGGGTAAAGTGGAAGATGCCGCGCTTGTGATTGGGTTGTCCGAGCGACTCGGAGACGAACAGGATGTTCTGTTTCATGCGCGTTTCTCGCGGAGCTCGAAGGCGTGCGTGACCGGCGGCTCGACCGCGATGGTCGAGGCGATGCGGCCGTGATCGAGGTTGATGATGCTGGAGCAGGTGCGCCGCAGCAGCGGCTGGTCGTGCGAGGCGATGATCACGATCGCCGCCTGCGAGACCAGATGTTGCAGCCGCCGCTCGGCCTTCTCCGCAAAATGATCGTCGACGACGCTGAGCCACTCGTCGAGCAGCAGGATGTCGGCCGGGAAGGCGGTGGCGGTCGCGAACAGCACGCGCATCAGCATGCCCGAGGAGAACATCCGCAAGGGCAGCCGCTGCATGCGAGCTTCGAGCTCGGTGAAGGCCCAGATCTCGTCGATCACGCTGCGGGTCGGCTTGCGGCCGCTGATCCGCAGCAGCAGTGCGATGTTGTCCTCGGCGACGAAGTCCAGATTGACCCCGGCGTTCAGGCCGAGCAGGGGCACGACGTTGCCCCTGATCGCGACGTGGCCGCTGCTCGGCGGATAGACGCCGGCGATCAGGCGCAGCAGCGTTGATTTGCCGGAGCCGTTGGGTCCGGCAAGCCCGATACGGGCTCCGGCTTCGGCCTCGATCGAGACATTGTCGACGGCGCGGATGATCCGCATCTCGCCCGGCTCGCGGATGAGATGGCCGAGCAGCCGGCGCTTCAGCGAGAAGTCGTAGGCGCCGTAGAGCGGATAGTCGAGACAGACGTTGCGCAGGCTGATCGAGACCATGGGTCAAATCCAGAATGCGGCTTTGCGCAGGTGGACCAGCGTCAGCACGCTCGCAAAGATCAGCAGCGCCAGCGTGATGAGGACGTAGACGATGCTGGTGGGATCGATATGGCCGCCGGCGAGCGGCTCGCGCCACACCGCGAACAGATGGGTCAGCGGGTTGAGCCGCATCACCGTCGAGCGCTGATTGATCATCTCGGCGGACCAGATCACGGGCGAGGCGAGGAAGGCGAGCATCAGCGTGGATTCGATGATCGGCTTGAGGTCGCGATAGCGCGTTGCCGTCGCGCCGAGGACGAGACTCAAGGCGAAGGTGCAGGCGATGAAGAGCAGGAGGCCGGGCAGCGCCTCGAGCGCGTGAGAGAGGTCGTGCGGCGACAGGATCAGCCACAGCACCAGTGGCACGCAGGCGTTATGCAGCGCGAACAGCGCCTGGCGGAAGGTGCATTGCAGGAGGAAGATCACCGGCGGCAGCGCCCGGTCGCGGATCAGGCTTGCGGAATTCTGGAGCGCCGTGGTCGCATCGAGCACGACGCTGTTGAGGAAAGTCCAGGCCGTCATCGACAGCGCCAGCATCGGCAGGCGCGACAGCATGTCGGCGTTCGAGACGTGGCCGATCACGGAGCCCAGCACCGCGACCACGATCGCCATCTGGAGCGACATCCAGAACGGGCCGAGCAGCGAGCGGACGTAACGGTGCCGCATGTCGGACCATGCCAGGGCCGCCGCGATCCGGACGCTGTCCAGCCAGCCGGTCGCCTGCAGCGGTTCAGCGGCGGTTGCGGGTTCCTTGCTCGACGCGGTGCAGGACGCGGTGACGGCGTCGCGATAGACGGTTTCCATGCCTTCCTTGAAGGCCGTGGCGGAATAGCGCGTGAGGGCGCGCGTCCGGGCCGACAGGCCCATGCGGCGGCGGCGCTCGGGATCGCGGATCAGGGTGTCGATGGCCTCGCCCAGCTTTTCGGCATCGCCGGGCGGCACCGTGATCGCCTCCATGCCGTGACGGGCGATGCGCGGCACCGCCGTATCGAGCGCCGTGTTCACGACGGGGCGGCCGGCGGCCATGGCCTCGAGCTGGACCAGGCCGAAGGTCTCGGCATTGGTCACCGAAGGCATCACGAAGACGTCGGACAGGCACATCAGCTTGATGCGCTCGCTGTCGTTCACCGAACCGAGCAGGCGGACGCGGTCACCGAGGCCGAGCTCGCGGATCAACTGCTCGAGCCGCGGCCGCTCGGTACCTTCGCCGATGATCCAGACCTCGAAATCGTATGCGGCCGCCGCGCGGATCAGCACGTCGAAGCCCTTGTAGGGCACGAGCCGGCCGCAGGCGAGCACGAGCCGGCCGCGATCGTTGACGTGGTGCGGCTCGATCTTCGGCCAGTCGTAGCCCGAAGTATCGATGCCGAACGGTACGACGTGGCACTTGTGTTCGAATTCCCGCAGCAACGGCGTGTTCTCGACCAGCACGTGGTCCGAGACGATGATTGCCGTCGCCCGGCGCAGCGTTCGCCGCATCAAGGGCTCGATGAACCAGCGCAGGCCGGCATGGCTGACGATGTCGGCATGCCAGTGCACCACCAGCGGCCGTTTGGCGCCAAACCCGAAGGCGAAAACGAGGTCGGCGAGCGGGAAGGGGGCGTGGAGCGCGAGCAGATCGTGCTCGGCCATCTTGCGCCACAGCCGCCAGGGATAGGTGGGGGCGGCGGGAAGCGACAAGAGATTGCCGAACGAGCGGACGCGCTCGACCGGCACGTCATCGACGATGATCTCGCGCTCGGCCGATTGCGAGCAGGTCAGCACGGCGGAGGCGAACGTGTCCTTCAGGCTGGCGCAGATGTCGCGGATCACCGTGAGCGTGCCGCCGAACAGGTCGGGATAGTAGATCTTGAAGATGTGCAGCACCGACGGACGGCGCGGGGTTTCGCTGATGTGATGCATGATGGCGTCAGCCTGCGAGAAGAGCTGCGACGAACGGTGCAGCCAGCACCGAGATGAAGATCACGCCGCGCAGCAGCGCCGGCAGCATCGGCTCGATCGTGAGGCCGTGACCCTGCAAGGCAATCGGCACGGCATGCAGTGAGCTGGAATTGCGGACCAAGCGGTCAGCCATGGGTGAGAATCCCTTTACGTCGCCCTCAGTGGCGTCTCGTATATGTGGGAAAATTTACCACGTCAATCGTCAAGTGGGAAAAAGTGGGATTGTGTCCCACGCGCGGCGCCGTTACACTCCGGACATGAATGCCAAGTCCGGGTCCAAAGCAGCGGCTCCGCAGCCGAATGCCGCCGCGAAGCTGCACGCGCCGCTGGCGCGGCTGCTGCGCCCGCTCGTGCGGCTCTGCATCCGCAGCGGCATGACCTTCCCGGCGCTGGCGCAACTGCTTCGCGAGCTCTTCGTCAACGTCGCCGAGCACGATTTCGCGCTGGAGGGGAAAGAGCAGACCGACAGCCGGGTCAGCCTGCTCACCGGCATCCATCGCAAGGAGGTGGCGCGGCTGCGTGGGGCGGGCGCGCCGGTGCACGAGGCGCCCGCCGCGGTGTCGCTGACGAGCGCCGTGATCGCCCGCTGGCTCGCCGCGCCCGAATTCACCGATGCGAAGGGCGAGCCGCTGGCGCTGCCGCGCACGGCCGAAGGCGATGCGCCGTCGTTCGAGCAGCTCGTCGCCTCCGTCACCAAGGACGTGCGGCCGCGCGCGGTGCTTGACGAATGGGTCGACCGCAAGCTCGTCACCATCAATGACGCCGACGAGATCGAGCTGGTCGAGGCGGCCTTCGTCCCGAGCGGCGAGGACGACGGCAAATGGCACTATCTCGGCCGCAATCTGCACGACCACATCGCGGCCGCCGCGCAGAACGTCTCAGGTGCCGCGCCGCGCTTCCTCGAACGCGCGGTGCACTACAACAACATCTCGCCGAAGCTGGCGCGGCGGCTCGAGGCGCGCTCGCGCGAGCTCGCGATGGACGCGCTGAAGACCGCCAACCGCGAGGCCAACCGGGCGCTCGCCAAGGACAAGGGCGGTGAGGCGCGCTGGAATTTCGGCATCTACATCTACAGCGAAGACGCCGATGAGGGTGAGACCAGGGAAAGCGGCAAGGACGTCGGCAAGGATGGCGGCAAGGAGGGTGGTTCTTCATGAGCCGGCCGCCGCTGATCTCCCGCCGTCTGCTGCTGACAGGATTTTGGCTCGCCGGCACGGCGATCGCCCATGCGCAGGTCAAGCGCGGCAGCGATCAGGGCATCGGCGGGACCGGAATCAGACGCGGCGACGACCACGGCATCGGCGGCACCGGCATCGTCGGCGTGATCCAGCGTTTTGGCAGCATCTACGTCAACGGCGAGCGCGTCACTTACGCGAGCGACGTGCCGGTCAGGATCGACGGCGAGGCGGCGAGCCCGAGGGCTCTGCGCATCGGCCAGCTCGCGCGCGTGGTCGCGACCCGTCAGGCCGACGGCACGCTCGTGACGCGCAACATCACGATCGCGAGCGAGGTCTCCGGCCCGATCGAAGCCGTGAAGGGCAACGAGCTGACGGTGCTCGGCCAGAAGATCGTCGCAACCGACAAGGAGAGCAAGCTTCGCGCGGGCACGCAGGTGGCCGTCTACGGCCTGCGCCGGACCGACGGCGTGATCGTCGCCAGCCTGGTCGAGCCGCGGCGCGAGGCGACCGAGCGTGTCACCGGTCTGGTCGAGCGCGGGCCTGACGGCTTGCATATTGGCGGGCTGAAGCTGCGCGGCGTCGATCCGTTGCTGGTCGGTCAGCGCGTCCAGATCGAAGGCAGTTCGAGCCAGGGCGCGATGCAGGCGGCGCGCGCGCGGATCGACGATTTCTCGGATCTGGTCGGCGCGAGCCGCCTGTCGATCGAGGCCTATGTGCAGCGGGTGGGATCGAACCTCCAGTTCGGCTCCGGGCTGATCGCGCATGACAGCTCGCGATTCGGCCCCGCGGCCGGTGAAGCCCGCATGGTGGTCAATGGCGCGTTCGATCGCTCGCGCGGCTTCCAGGTGGATTCGGCTCAGGCCATCGGTCAGGGGCCGGGAGCGCCTCCGTCCGGCGGCGGCAATCCCAATCGCTCGCCCGGCGGTTCGATCCTGCATCCGAATCGCAGCACGCCGAGCCCGGGCGGCAATCAGCCGGGTGCGCCAGGTGCGCCCGCGCCGGGATCGAGCCCCGGTGGCAGTCCCGGCTCGGCGCCGTCAGGACCCGCCGGCCCGTCGGGTCCCGGCGGACTTGGTTCGCCCGGCGGGCCCATGGGGCCCGGCGGTGGAATGGGCGGTGGTGGCTTCGGCGGTCCCGGAGGCGGGATGGGCGGCGGCCGGCGTTAGAGGCCGGACAGGCTCAAAAGAAACGAGCGCGGGCCTAGCCTGCGCTGAGCCGCACGCCGGCGCGCAGGAATTTCTGCGGATCAACCGCTTCGCCGTCGATACGGGTCTCGTAGTGCAGATGCGGGCCGGTGGAGCGGCCGGTCGAACCGACGAGACCGATGACCTGACCTAGCTTTACGATCTCGCCGACCTTGACGTTGATCTCGGAGAGATGGCCGTAGCGGGTCGAGAGCCCGTTGCCGTGATCGACTTCGACCATGCGGCCGTAACCACCGGACCAGCCGGCCGAGACCACCTTGCCGTTGGCGGTAACGCGTGCCGGATCACCAGTAGCGGCGCGAAAGTCGAGCCCGGTATGCATCGCGGGCCGGCCGAGGAAAGGATCGCTGCGCACGCCGAAGCCGGAGGTGAATTCGACCTCGCCGATGACGGGCTTGCGGTAGGGCACCAGCGCCAGCGTGCGGTTGAGACGGTCCATCTCGGCGCGCGTGGTGTTGATGCGGTTGAGCTGCTTCTCGAACGGACCTGCATTGGCCGTCAGCTTGACGGGCACGAAAGGACCGCCCATCGCGGAGCGCGGCACGGCGGCTTCGAGGCTGGCGAGATTGAGGCCGAGATCGCTGACGACGCCGCGCATCCGGCGCATGCGTGAATCCATGCTTTCCTCGACGGCGCTGAGCGCCGCCATCTGGCGACGCTCGACCTGGTCAAGCGAGGTCGTGAGTCGGACCAGGACGTTGTCGAAACCCTGGTTCTTGGCGAATTGGCTGGTCGGCGGCGCCGCGACAGCCGGGGCGCGCGACTCGAGCCGCGCTTCGCGATCGGGCGGTGCCACGAAGATCACGGTGTCGCTGATCGGCGACGGCTTCGGCGTTCCCTGCGTGGTGCCCTGGCTCGAATCGCCGCGCTGCGGGGCCGAGCGGGGAATTGATCCGGTCACGTCAGGCATGGCCCCGAGCGCCGTGGCTCGGGACTCCAGCGCCGTCTGGCGCTTCATGATCTGGTCGAGCTTCTGATCGAACTGCTCCTGGTCGAGCAGCTGCCGGCTGGTGGTGCGGTCGACCTTGGCGCGCAGCTCGGCGATGCGGTCCTCATAGGCGTACTGCATCTCGGCCTGGCGCGCGATCAGCCGGGTCAGGACGTCGTCGCGGAAGGCGAAATAGGTGGCGGTTGCGGCCGACCAGAGCCCGAGCAGCACGACGGTGCCGACCACGATCCAGAACACCACGGGCCCCAGGCGAACCTGCTTGCCGTGATGGACGATGGTGTAGGCGTCATCGGCGTCGGTTGCGGGCAGGGGAATCGCGGCTGCCACCGCGGCGGCGGGCCGGCGCTGGAAGGCCCGTCCGTGGTCGTGCGCGTGATGTTGGGGGTACTGCGAATATTGGGCAGAACTTTTCGACATCGGCACTCCCGCGCCGGTCGGATGAGTCCGTACGGCCTAATTGCCGCAGCAATCTGGGCCGGTCATGGTTAATTTTCCGGAAACGGAACCGCTCGAACTTAAGGGATTGGTTAAAGGCTTCTTGCCGCTTCCAGCACCGCGTCGGCGTGGCCGTCGACGCGGACATTGCGCCAGACCTTGGCCACCTTGCCGTCGGTCCCGATCAGTATCGTGGTGCGAAGAATTCCGAGGAAGCTCTTGCCATACATGGACTTTTCGCCCCAGGCGCCGAACGCCTCCAGCATCTCGTGCTTCTCGTCCGAGATGAGGGGAACGCCGAGACCGTGCTTGTCGCGGAACTTCTCCTGGGCCTTTAACGGATCGGCGGATACACCGAGCACCGCCGTGCCGGCCGAGGCGAAAGCGTCCGCCAGCCGGGTGAAGTCGATGGCTTCCCTGGTGCAGCCGGGCGTGTCGGCACGGGGATAGAAAAACAGGACGAGCTTCCGGCCGGCATAATCCGACAGCGTGACCACGTCGCCGCCATCGCGGGGCAGGCGGAAGGCGGGCGCCTTCTGGCCCTCGATCAGGACCGCCTTCGCGCCTCCGGGCGCGGCGGCTGATTTGGAAGAATTTAACTGTTTCGATGCGGCCTTATGTGATCCTGCTTTTGCTAAGGTCCCGGTTGATTTGCTCGCCGGCGTCCGCTGTGTTTTCGCGGACTTTGTTTGAGTCGTTGCCCGCTTGGTCGGAGCCTTCTTTTTAGCCGTTGCAATGCCGGAGGGCGTTTTGGACGATTTCTTTCGGGATTTCTTGGACATACGCCTTCCTTTCGACGCTTTCGGCGGGTCAACCAAAGCGGTATTGCAGCTCTCGTCCGGTGTGCCGGAATCGCGCCCTCGGCTGGGCAAGTCTGACGACGCCGGAGTATGGTTACAAGGAATTACACGCACCACCCCACTGCTCGTTGAACGCGCTTCCGGGGCGAAATGACCAACAGCAGGAATATTCGAGGTATGGCGGCAATGCCGGCGCGGGGAGCTTCGCTTCCCGTGGGCGGCTGCGGTCCCGGCGGCGCTCAATCCTACGACGGGCGCCTGTATCGAGAGGCAATGGCAAGGAATACGTCGCCCCAGGACTACAATCGGGATTTCGATCGGCGCGGCGGCCAACAAGAGCCGCAGGAATGGGACGACGCCGACTGGGATCCGGATCAGGAAGCGGCGGCGGGCCATCGGGCGCGCCGGTTGTTGTCGCGTTCCAGTTCGGGTTTCCATCGTTTCGGTGACGGGTTCGGGGCGTTGCGCCGCTGGCTGGGCGGCGGCCGCTGGCTGAAGCGGCTGGCCATCGTGGTCGGGGCTCTCGCCGTCATCTTCGTCGGCTGCTTCGGCGCGCTGTGGTGGCGGCTTGGCGCAGGTCCGATCAATCTCGACATCGCGACGCCGTGGCTCGCCGCCGCCATCGAGGACAATATCGGCCACGGCAACACCGTGGAGGTCGGCGGCACCCAGATCGAGCGGGCCGGGCGAGTCCGCATCGCCGTGCGCATCCGAGACATCATCGTGCGCGACCACGACCATGTCATCGTCGCCACCGCGCCGAAGGCCGAGGTGAAGTTGTCGGGTGCAGGTCTCCTGATGGGGCATTTGCGCGCGGAAAGCCTCAACCTCGTCGATGCCGAGCTCGCGATCCGGATCGCGCCTGACGGCACCGTCACCGTGTCGGCCGGCGACACCGCAAAGCCGCTGGCCACCGGCGTCGCATCCAAGAAGGACGCCGGCCTGCCGCCGACATTCCCGCGCAACGGTGTCCCGCCGCCGCCCTTTGCCACGGCGCCTGCGGGCCAGGACTCTTCCCAAGTCGCGTCGCAAGCCGCACCGCCGGCAACCGCGCAGAGCGGCATTCTTCAGGGCCTCGACTGGCTCGACAGCCTGAGCATGACCGGCCTCGACGGCCAGAACCTCAACGAGATCGGTCTGAAGAACGGCAATCTGATCGTCGACGATCAGCAGCGCGGCAGCAAATGGACGTTTGAGAACATCACGCTCAGCCTGCGCCGGCCGAGCCGCGGCGGCGTCGCGCTCAGCCTCGGCGAGGAGGGCGCGCGCCCGTGGTCGCTGCGTGCCACGATCGGCCCTGCCGAGAACGGCGTGCGCTCGGTCGACATCCGCGCAGACAAGGTCTCAACCGCCAACATCCTGCTGGCGCTGCGGGTCAAGGACCTCACCTATACCGCCGACCTGCCGCTGACCGGCGAGCTCAAGGGCGAGCTCGGCCGCGACGGGGTGCCGACCTTCTTCCGCGGCAAGATCGCAATCGGCTCGGGCAACATCATCGACACCGACACGCCTGACTATCCGATGGCGATCGACTCCGCCGAGATCAACATCGAGTGGGACGCCAATCGGCGCGTGCTGGTCGCTCCGTTCAAGATCCTCTCGGGCGCGAACCGCCTGACCCTTCTGGCCCACCTCGAGCCGCCCAACGGCACCGTCAACGACTGGCAGCTCGGTTTCAGTGGCGGCTCGATCCTGCTCGGCGGCATCGACAACGAGCCCCCGCTGGTCTTCAACCGTATCGCAATCGGCTTCCGCTTCGACACCGACCACAAGCGCATGCTGCTGACGCAAGCCGATATCAGCAATGGCGAGATCGGCGTCGCCGGCACCGGTGCCATCGACTATTCGGGCGAGCCGCGGCTGACGCTGGGCTTTGCGGGAACGCCGATGTCGGCCTCCGCGCTCAAGCGGATGTGGCCGACGCTTGTCGTGCCCGAGTTGCGCGAATGGGTGATCGAGCGGATCGAGCGCGGCACGCTCCAGCGCATCGAGATCGGCGTCAATTCGCCGACCAGGAACCTTCCGCGCAAGGGCCCGCCGATTCCCGACGACGGCCTGTCGGTCAACATCGTGGCGAGCGGCGTTGCGGTTCGCCCCGTGGACGGCATGCCGGTGGTGCACGATGCCGATTTGAGGGCGCGGGTGACCGGGCGCACCGCGACCGTGAATATCGGGCAGGGCATTGCCGATACGCCGGCGGGCCGCAAGGTCACGATCTCCGACTTCGTTTTCGAGGTGCCCGACATGGCGCCCAAGCCGTCGCCGTCGCGAACCAGGTTCCGTGTCGACGGTCCGGTGCCGGCTGCGGCCGAAATGCTCTCCAATGATCGCCTGAGCGACCTGTCGTCGACCGTCGTCGATCCCAACACCAGCAAGGGGACGTTCACGGCCAACATCCAGCTCGGCCTGCCGGTCAAGGGCGAGCTGACCAAAGCCGACACCACCTACGCCGTGACTGCCGATCTCAACGGCTTTGCCGCCGACAAACTGGTGATGAACCAGAAGCTCGAGGCCAACAACCTCAAGATCGTCGCCAACAACCAGGGCTATCAGGTCAAAGGCGACGTCAAGATCAACGGGCAGGCGGCCTCGCTCGACTATCGCAAGCCCACCGAGGGCGATGTTGACGTCAGATTGCAGGCGACGCTGGACGATGCGAGCCGTGCGCGCCTCGGCTTCGATCTGAGCCCCGCCGTCAGCGGATCGCTGCCGATCAAGCTGTCGGGCAAGATCGCCAGCGGCCCCGACCAGACCACCAAGCTCGGTGTCGAGGCCGACCTGACCTCGGTCAAGCTCGACAACATCCTGCCCGGCTGGGTCAAGCTGCCGGGCAAATCGGGCAAAGCCAGCTTCAAGGTGGTGCCGACGGCACAATCGACGCGTCTGGAGGACATCGTCATCGAAGGCGGTGGCGCCTCGATCAAGGGCTCGCTGGAAGTCGATCCGAGCGGCGACCTCATGAACGCGAACTTCCCGGTCTATGCGCCGTCCGACGGCGACAAGACCACCTTGAAGGTGGAGCGTGGTCAGGACGGCGTGGTGCGGGGAACGATGCGCGGGGACGTGTTCGACGGCCGCGGTTTCCTGAAGTCGGCGATCTCGGGCAATTCCAAGGACGACGGCAAGAACAAGATGAAGAACGTCGATTTCGACATCGACGTCAAGCTCGGTGCCGTCGCCGGCTTCAACGGCGAGGCGATGCGCAGCGTCGACGCCAAGATGTCGCGGCGGAACGGCACGGTCAAAGCCTTTACGCTGAACGGCAAGATCGGCCGCGACACACCGGTGGCAGCCGATTTGCGCGGTGGCCGCGCCCAGGGCAACCGCGAGGTGATCTACCTCCAGACCAACGATGCCGGCGCGCTGCTGCGCTTCACCGACACCTACACCAAGGCAGTTGGCGGCCAGATGGTGGTGGCGATGGAGCCGCCGACGTCGGAGCCGAACACCTCGCGCGAGGGCCTCATCAACGTCCGCGATTTCACCGTGAAGGGCGAGGCGCAGCTCGAGCGCGTTGCCGCCGGCGCGCCGAACGGCACGGGCAACGGCGTCTCCTTCAGCGCGCTGCGCGCCGAGTTCACGCGCCAGAACGGCGCGCTGACGATCCGCGATGGCGTCGTGAAGGGCCCGATGATCGGCGCCACCATCGAAGGCTCGATCGACTATCCCGGCAACCAGGTGTGCATGAGCGGCACCTTCGTGCCGATGTATGGCGTCAACAACATCTTCGGCCAGATCCCGCTGTTCGGCATCTTCCTCGGCGGCGGCAACAATGAAGGATTGATCGGCGTGACCTACGAGGTCGTCGGCACGCCGGCCGCGCCCGTGATGCGCGTCAATCCGATCTCGGCGATGGCGCCGGGTCTGTTCCGCAAGATTTTCGAGTTCAACACCGGCAAGCAGAACTCGCCGTTCGACGAATTCCCCTCGCAGTCGAACGACGGCTCGACCGGATCGACGCGTCAGCTATCGAGCGGCTGCAACCTCGCGCGGCGATAGCGGCGAAGCTGCCTTTATTCACGGATCGGTCAGACTGTGTGACGGCGTTTCCAGAACGGTGCGTCCGCCCAGCGACGTTCGAGTGCGTACCAGGCGCTCTCGGCTCTCAGATTATGGCTACGCACGGAGACGACGTCACGGGCGTAGTCGTCGAGCGCGCTTGCCTCGCCATCGAGCCAGCGGTTGGCGGCCTCCGCGGCCGAAAGACCGAAATAGAGAGAGTTGAAGAGCCCCTGAGCGGACAGCGGGTCGCAGGCAAGCGCAGCGTCTCCCGTTGCGATCCAGCCCTCGCGGACCGGAGACTCCGGCCAGGCTGAATGAGCGGCGCAATAGCCCGTTTCCGACGCGCTCCATGCAGCTTCGCCGAGCAGAGCACCGAGCATCGGCAGCGCGCGGGCCCTGCGAAGCAGTGCGCGCGGCGTCGCTGCGGTTTTGGCTGCGGGCAGGTCGGAGTCGGTATGAAAGGCAAGCAGTCCCTCTCCAGCCGGCAACGCCGAGCAATACCACCAGCCTTCAGCCTCGGCTTCGATCTGGACGACGCCGGCGGGCAGCGTAACGCCGGACGCACGCAGCCAAGCGCAGCTCAGTTTCCCCCGTCGCGTTCGCGTCGCCGCCCCGAGGCGCGAGCGCCGTCCCGATGCGTCGATGATCAGGCGGGCCCTGACGTCCACCCCCTCGGGCCGATCGAGCGTGACGGCGAAGCCTTCGCTCTCCCGTCGCACCGCGATGGCGCGCGCGGTGACTGCGGACGCGCCGCGCGCGCGGGCGGCTGCGCGAAGACGATCCTCGAACAGTCGCCGGTCGATTTGCCACCCGTGCCCATCGGGATCGGCGATGCTGTCGCGAACCACCGGCGTCGGGTCTCCCCAGGCACTCCGAAGCGCGTGTCGCGGAGTGTGACCGTCCGCCAGGAATTGGTCCAGCAGACCCATGTCGGCAAGGAGGCGACGCGCCGCGCCCGGAATGGATTCTCCGATGCGCTGTTCAGGGGCAGGGGCCGGATCGACCAGCAGGACTTTCCGGAACGGCGCGAGGTTGAGCGCGACGGTCGCACCCGCCGGACCGGCACCGATGATGATCGCCTCAGCGTCCACGCTATTTGAGGTGAACGGGGAGTCCGCCGGGATAGCGGCGGACCTTCTCGATGCCGGAAATGTCGACGTCTGCGCGTGACAGGCCGGCGGCGGCCAGCTGAGCGCGCACCGCTCCGGTCGCGGGGATGACATCCGGAATCGGCTTGTGCTGATCCTCGACCTCGATCACGGACGGAAATTGATCCGTATCCTTGGGCCCCGGTCGCGCCTCGACCACGCCAAGGTGGTCGAAGCCCGCGATCATGTTGTTGATCTGGTCGGTGTAGCTGGTCCTGCCGAGCGGCGCGATCCAGCGGGCCCGGGCCGCGAACGCCGCCTTGCGACTTTCCATCGGCTGTTTGGGGTCCATCACGATGTCATAGTTCTCGACCGTCAGCACTTCATTCGGCACGCGTGCGGGCCAGAAGGTCGGCGCATAGGGATCGTAGGTCTTGTCGTAGCCATTGCGGCAACTGGCGGTATCGGTCTGCCAGGGAACGGCCATCCAACGGGTGATGTCCCCGGCCTGTTGTCCGGCCAGCGGCCCGTGGGGAATTTGCGCGCCATCCAGGTTGAGGATCGGCCCGAGATCCGGCGCGATCCAGCCGGGCGGAGCGTGCGCGATCCGGAACGCAGCCATGTAGAGCGTCGCGCTGCGCATCGGCCACGTCATCTCGCATCCCGGGTGAAATGCATCGGCAAGGCAGAACTCCAGCGCGCCGCGCGTCAGCAAGTCGCCCTGATCTTTCAAGGGCGCGTCTTCTATCCGTTGCGGGGGCTGGTGCGCCGGGTCGAAATCCGCATCGAAATCGCCGCCCGCCCATTGCATCAGCATCGACAATTGGAGATCGGTCAGAGCAGCATATTGCCGTGGCGTCGGCGCCGGCGGGATGTTCATGGCATCGCCATAGAGCCACGGCCACGGCTTGGGCGACCATGAATCGACGTCGAAGCGGCGAAACGTGTTGGCGATGGTCCGCCGCAACTCTTTCTCGCTGTCGTCGGCGCTGGACAATCGGGCGAGGGCCTGCGGCGAGACGAGATCGAAGGCGCCGGCCCATCCGAAGGCGGCGGCGAACGCGGCGTTCACCCACTGAAGGCCATTCATGCGTTGCAGGATCGGCAGGATGTCGTTCGTGAAGGAGGGACGCTGCGGCGCCGTCAGCATGCTCGCCGTCACCGCGACGTCGCGCATGAGATCCCACATCGTACGCACGGATTTGCGGAGTGGCCCGTAATCCGGTGGCGCCACGACGACCCAGGCGGGGGTGACCTCGAGCTTTCGGCCGGACAAGGTCACCTCGGCCGTGACCGGTCCGTCGGACACGTCGTCGAACCAGCCTTCGTTGTTGGCGAACGTGATGGCCCAGCTCCCGTTTGCGGATGCCGAGACGCCGTGTCCGCCCAATACGATCAAGCGTGCGTCCGCATCGGTGGAGATCTCACCGAGATAGACGGTGCGTCCCATGAACTGGCCGGTATCGAATGCCTTGGCCTTCGCATTGCGGCCCGCAACGCTGCGGGGACCAGGCCGGATTGCGAGCTGGGTCCGGTCGGCGACCGTGGCATTGCGAAGCGTGGTCGGCATTGCAGAGGCAGCCTCCGGGACATCCAGGGCCAGCTGGAATCCGTACCAGGCGGCCTTGGTGTTCGCGAGTTCGACGTGCCACGTGACATCGGCGGTCTGGTCCGCGCCCGTCAGCTCGCGGACGATCTCGCCGGAAGCGTTGACACCATAGATGCGGAAACGCGCCGCCTGTCGCTTCAGCGCGCCCGTCGCATCGCGATAGGAGCCGACGGGAAGTGGAGCCGGATCGGGTGTTTCCGGGCCGACGAACCATTCGTTCCGGCTGGTGCCAACTCGTGCAACGCCGATCGCCGGATAGATCACGGCGCGAACAATGTCATCGCTCATTGACGTCCTCCCTTTGGCGCCGGCATTGAAGGCTGCGCCAGAGGAAGCGTCAACAGAAATATCTATCTTTGCGTGTGTCCGGTTCGTGACACGCGCACGATGTGGTTTGCGGCGCGTGGGCTACGCGGCGCGCACGCCCGCCAGGAAGGTGCCGACCTCGCCGGAGAGCTGCTCGGCCTGCTTGGAGAGGTTGCTGGCGGCCGCGAGCACCATGCCCGCCGCGTTGCCGGTCTCGTTCGCCGCCGTGCTGACGCCGCCGATATTGGTGGTGACCTCCTTGGTCGCCTCAGCGGTCTGCGAGACGCTGCGGGCGATCTCGGCGGTAGCGGCGCCTTGCTCCTCGATGGCCGCGCCGATCGAGGTGGCGATGCGGCTGACTTCCTCGATGGTGGCGGTGATGCCGCCGATCGCGTCCACGGCTTCCTTGGTCGCGCCCTGGATCTGGGCGATCTTGTCGCCGATCTCGCGGGTGGCTTCCGCAGTCTGGCTCGCAAGCGACTTCACCTCGGAGGCGACGACGGCAAAGCCGCGGCCGGCTTCACCGGCACGCGCAGCCTCGATGGTGGCGTTGAGGGCGAGCAGATTGGTTTGCGCCGCGATGCTGGAGATCAGCTCGGCGACGTGCTCGATCTGCTGGGCGCCGTCCGAAAGCGCGCGGACGATGGTGTCGGTGCGGCGGGCGCTGTCCACGGCGCGGCCGGTCACCTCGGCGGATTGCGCGACCTGGCGGCTGATCTCGGTGATCGAGGAGGAGAGCTCCTCGGCTGCGGCGGCGACCGTCTGGACGCGCTGGCTGGCCTCGGTGGCGGCGGAGCCGACCACGGCGGCGCGGCGGTTGGTGCCCTCGGCCGTGGATGACATCGACTGGGCGGTGGTCTCCAGCTCGCCGGAGCCCGAGGCCATCAGGCCGACGAGCTGGCCCACGGACGCATCGAAGCGATCGGCGAGCGAGATCAAGGCATCACGTTTCTCCTGCTCGCTGCGGGTCTTGGTGGCGACCTGCTCGGCTTCGAGCGTGCGCGCGGTCAGGGCGGTCTGCCTGAGCACTTCGAGGGTCTCGGCCATGCGGCCGATCTCGTCGCCGCGATCGGTTTCCTCGACCGGCTTGTCGATGGCGCCGTCGGCGATTTCCTGCATCCGGCTCTTCTGGCGGTCGAGTGCGCTCAGCACGTCGCGAGCGATCAGCCAGGACAGCGTGGCCATCAGCAACATCAGGCCGACGCCGATTGCGGCGAGCTCGAGCGTCAGCGCGCGCACATCGGCGTCGATGTCGTCGACATAGAGGCCATAGCTGATCGTCGCATCCCAGGGCGCGAACTTGCGCGCGAACACGGTCTTGCGCACGGCCTCGGTCTGGCCGGGGCGGGGATAGAGGTAGGAGGTCACGCCGCCCTGGGCATTCTGGGCGGCGACGTTGATGATCGCGTCGGCGATCATCACGCCGTTGGAGTCTTTCGCGCCGGTGATCTTGCCTTCGAGCTGCTGATTGGCGCCGTTCACGAGCAGCGAGGTGTCGGGATTGTAGACGACGGGATAGCCCTGGCCGCCGTTGAAGCTCATGCGCCGCCCGCGCATGTGGAACTGGGCCTTGGCCTCGGCCTGCGTCAGCTTGCCGGCGGTGACGTCGTCCTGAACCGACTGGGCGAGGTTGTAGAGCATGTCGACCGCGGTCTTCATCTGCTGGACCCGATCCTCCATCATCCGGCTCTTGCTGAGGAAGGCCGATACCGCGATGATGGCTGTGACTGTGAGAGCCGCGAGGCAGACCATGCTGGCAAGCTTGGTGCGGATCTTCAGATGGCTCAGCAGCTTCATCGCAGCCTCTACGAAATGGTTGTTATTGCTCGCATCGGTAGCATGAAGTTCTTACTAATCATGAATATAGGCATGCGGCGGCCCGCCGCGCGCGCGTGCGTTCGCAGCCCTATGCGCAACCGTGCAGGCAAACCGACACGCCTCGGCGCAGGCCAGTCCACGCGCTGGAGAAGATCGATCCTGAACTTTGGAAATTATCCAGCCTTGCCGGAGCGGCCATGAACCGATTCGTTCACCGCCTCATCATGTCCGTGCTGCTGGTCGCGGCCCTCGTTCTCATCTGGAACGTCCTGGGCTCGCGGTAGATGACACCGGCAAGGCGCCGGTGCCATCCGTTACTTGTGCGCCGTGCGTCAGCGCCGCGCGAACGCGCCGCCGGTCGAACCGCTTTCCTTGCCCATCGCAGCATCGACGCTGATCGGACCGCCGCCGGCGGCCGACAGGTAGAGGCAGGCGAAGCAGAACAGGATCGCCGCGGTGCCGCCATTGAGCAGCGGCAGGAGCACCGGTGTTTCGCCCTTGAGCATGTGTCCCATGAAGTAGGCGAAGGCCATTTCGCCCGAGAGGATGAAAGCGGCGAGGCGAGTGAAAAGGCCGATCATCAGCAGCCCGCCGATCACCAGTTCAAGCGTTCCGGCCGCGCCGTAAAGTGACATCAGTTCGACTTTGGCGAACATCGGTACAGGCGGGAACTTGAACAGCTTGGCGATGCCGTACTGGAACAGCAAGAGGCCGGTGATGAAGCGAAACAGGCTCAAGAGAACCGGCTGAAAGCGAGTGAGATAGGGAAAGTTCATTGGTTTGTGCCCTCCATCCAATGCGCGACTTGGAACGTATTCAGTTCGGCCTCGCAAGCCACCTGCGATTGATTCCGCGCTGACATTTTCGTCATGTAGGACAAAACACCGCAGTTTGTCCCTTCACTCCGGTTGCGCCGGATTTTTTTCGCACGCGGCTCTCGCATGTCGTCCGTAATTTTCCGGTGACGTCGAGGGGTGCAGGTTACGTCGGGGAGACCTACTCCCGCAAGGCGGGGACAATCAGGAATGGAATCATTCCGAGGATCACGCTCGCAAGTGCGAAGACGAGCAGGAGATTGTAACCGTGCGTGACGTCGTGGATGAGGCCGCCGCTCCATGAGCCGAATGCCGAACCCAATCCGCTGCCGATCGAGATGGTGCCGAAGATCGTGCCGACGCGCTTGCCGCGAAAGATCTTCATCGCGGTCGCGGTGATCAGCGGGCCCCGCGAGCCCATCATGCTGCCGAAGCAGACGACGAATCCGGTGAGCAGGATGATGTTTGGATAATACTGAAGCAGCCAGAGCAGGGCGATGCCGATGATCGAGATCGCGTAGCTGAGCAGCACCGACGGCCGGCGCCCGATCAGCCCATCGAGCGCGGAGACGCCGAGCATGCCGAACACCAGGACCACGCCGGAAAAACCCCAGGCGGTCGCGGCCTGGAGCGGCGGAAAGCCGGCGTCGATGAGATAGGCGACGATCTGCGCGGCGATCGCATACATGCCGACCGCCGTGAAGAAGAAGGTCGAGAACAGCGCCCAGAAGGCGTGGTGACGCATCGCGCTCACAAGCGTCCAGCCGTTGTCGACGAAATGCGGATCGGTCTTCTTCGCGACATGCGGCGAGCCCGAAGCGAACGTCCGCCACGGCAGCAGCATGAGCGGCACCAGCAGGCCCAGGGCGGCGAGGCCGAACAGCTGATAGGTCTCGCGCCAGCCGAGATGGTCGATCAGGAGCTGCGAGGCCGGCAGCAGTGCCAGCACGCCGCCGCCCATCGCCGAATAGACCACCGCCATCGCGGTCGGCAGCTTCGGGCCGAACCAGCGGCCGAGCAGGATCGAGTTCGGCACATTGCCGATGAAGGCGACGCCGATGCCGACGCAGAGTCCGATCGAGAGCTGGAATTGCCAGAGCGCCTGCGCGTGCGCTGCAATGAGGAAGGCCGAGCCGAGCAGGAACAGTCCGAGCGCGTAGACGATGCGCGGTCCGGAATGATCGAACAGACGTCCGACCAGCGGCGCCGTCAGTCCGCTGATGAGCCAGGTCAGTGAATAGATCGAGACGACCTGCGCGCGATCCCAGCCGAAGTTTTCGGAGATCGGCTTGAGGAAGACCGTGAAGCTCTCGCTCAGGCCGCGACCGAGCACCGCGAGCGTGAAGCAGAGCGCGAGCACCACGAGCGCGGTTCGCACGGCGCTCCGTTGATCACCCGCGATTTGTTCCCTGGGCGTGTTCTGATCCATTGCTCGTCAGGGAGCGCGCATCTGCGCGCCCTGACAAGCATCAAAAGCTCATACGCCTATGCAGGCCTGATGAGGACGTGCTTCTTCTTGCCGAAGGACAGCTTGATCACGCCCTCCGGCGTCAGATTGGCCGCCAGCAGCGCCATCTTCTCGTCGGTGACGGGCTCGTCGTTGACGCGCAGGCCACCGCCCTTGATCTGGCGACGTGCCTCGCCGTTGGAGGCAACGAGCCCTGCCTTGACGAAGGCGTTGAGCACGCCGAGGCCGGCGTCCAGCTCACCGCGCGGAATTTCCACCGTCGGCAGGCTTTCGGCCAGCGCGCCTTCCTCGAAGGTGCGCCGCGCGGTTTCGGCTGCCTCGTTGGCCGCGTCGCGGCCGTGCAGCAGTGCGGTCGCTTCGGTGGCGAGCACCTTCTTGGCCTCGTTGATCTCGGAGCCGCCGAGCGCCTCGAGCTTTCTGATCTCGCTCATCGGCAGCGTCGTGAACAGTTTCAGGAATTTGCCGACGTCGGCGTCCTCGGTGTTGCGCCAGTATTGCCAGAAGTCATAGGGCGAGAACTGGTCGGCGTTGAGCCAGACCGCGCCCTGCGCAGTCTTGCCCATCTTGGCGCCGGACGCCGTGGTCAGCAGCGGCGTCGTCAGCGCGAACAGTTGGTGCGTGCCCATGCGGCGGCCGAGATCGACGCCCATGATGATGTTGCCCCACTGGTCCGAGCCGCCCATCTGCAATTTGCAGCCGGTGCGCTTGGCGAGCTCGACGAAGTCGTACGCCTGGCAGACCATGTAGTTGAACTCGATGAAGCTCATCTCCTGCTCGCGCTCGAGGCGCAGCCGCACGGAATCCATGGTCAGCATGCGGTTGACCGAAAAGTGCCGGCCGACGTCGCGCAGCATCTCGATCCAGTTGAGCTTGGTCAGCCACTCCGCATTGTCGAGCATGACGGCGTCGCTCTTGCCCTCGCCGTAACGCAGCACCTTTGCGAACACGCCGCGGATCGATTCCTTGTTCGCCTCGATCTCGGCGACGGTGCGCATCGCGCGCGTCTCGTCCTTGCCGGAGGGATCGCCCACCATGGTGGTGCCGCCGCCCATCAGCGTGATCGGCTTGTTGCCGGACTGCTGCAGCCAGTGCAGCATCATCATGGTCAGATAGTTGCCGATGTGCAGCGACCGGGCGGTGCAATCGTAGCCGACATAGCAGGTCGCCTCGCCCTTGGCGGCGAGTGCGTCCAGCCCCTCGAAATCGGAGCATTGGTGGATGAATCCACGTTCCTGCAGGGTGTTGAGGAAATCCGATTTAAATGCAGTCATCTGTCGGCGTGCCTGACAATTCTTGGTTTACTGTTTTGGGAGCAATTTAAGGGTCTTCCGTGGGAACTCGATTGCCACCCGCCACTTTGCCTGTGGCATTATAAGATGTGTCCCTCTGGCACAAGATCGGCATGCCGGAGGGGGTCTCTTGAGGACGCTGATCCATGATGTTGACGGCACTCGGTTTGATGAGCGGCACCTCGCTGGACGGGGTCGATGTCGCGCTGATCGAAACCGACGGAAAGCAGGTGAAGGCGTTCGGACCGTCCGGCTACCGGCCCTATGGCCCGGCGGAGCGCAATGTGCTGCGCCAGGCGCTGAGCGAGGCCGTGCACCTGCCGCGACGCGATGCCCGCCCGGGCGTTCTCGCCGAGGCCGAGCGCGCGGTGACGCTGGCCCATGCCGAGGCTGTGGCTGCCTTCATCGCCCAGAACCGGATGAAGCCGGAGGACATCGACATCGTCGGCTTCCACGGCCAGACCGTGCTGCACCGCCCCGAGCGGCGGCTGACGGTGCAGATCGGCGATGCGCCGGCGCTGGCCAAGGCGATCCATATCCCCGTGATGCATGATTTCCGCGCCGCCGACGTCGAGGCGGGCGGGCAGGGCGCGCCGTTCGTGCCGGTCTACCATCGGGCGCTCGTCCAATCGCTGGAGCGGGAAGGGCCGATTGTCGTCGTCAATATCGGCGGCGTCTCCAACATCACCTATATCGACGGCAACGACACGCTGATCGCCTGCGACACCGGGCCCGGCAACGCGCTGCTCGACGACTTCATGTACCGCACCATGAACCAGGCGTTCGATGCGGAAGGAAAGTTCGCCGCACTCGGAAAGGTCGACGAGGCCTGGATCGCACGGGCGCTGGAGCTGCCGTTCTTCGCAAGCCCGCCGCCGAAATCGCTCGACCGCAACGACTTTGCTGCCTTGAGGCTTGGCGATGTCCAGCCGGCCGATGGCGCGGCGACGCTCACCGCTTTCACCGCGGCCGCAATCGCCCGCATCATTCCGTTACTCCCGCGCCGGCCGCGGAGCTGGATCATCTGCGGCGGCGGCGCACGCAACCTCACCATGCTGCGGATGCTGCGGGAACGGGTGGGATCGGCCACCGTCGAGGCCGCCGAGACGCTCGGATGGGCCTCCGATGCCATCGAGGCGCAGGCTTTCGGCTTCCTCGCCGCCCGCGGCCTGAAAGGCCTGCCGCTGTCCTATCCGGCTACCACGGGCGTGCCGATGCCGATGACGGGCGGGGTGATCGCGCGGCCCTGAGGTCCGGCTGATTGATGCAGTTGCATTGATCTTGACAGGTGCATGCAAGTGCATCTATCTTGAATGCAGTTGCATCAAACTGCCGGGATCTTTGTCATGACCGCTTCGCTCAAATTGATCAGCCACAAGCTTTGCCCCTACGTGCAGCGTGCCGTGATCGCGCTCAAAGAGAAGGGCGTGCCGTTCGAGCGGGTCGACATCGATCTCGCCAACAAGCCCGACTGGTTCCTGAAACTCTCGCCGCTCGGCAAGGTGCCGGTGCTGGTGGTGACGACCGACAAGGGCGAGGTCGCGCTGTTCGAGAGCAACGTGATCTGCGAGTACATCGAGGAGACGCAGGGCGGCGCGAGGCTGCATCCTGCGGATGCGCTAGAGCGTGCCGAGCACCGCGCCTGGATGGAGTTCGGCTCGGCGATCCTCGGCGACCTCTGGGGGCTGGAGACCACGACCGATCCGGCGACATTCGAAAGCAAGCGCCAGGCGCTGGCGGCGAAATTCGCGCGCGTCGAAGCCGCGCTCGGCGCGGGTCCCTATTTCGCGGGGCGTGGGTTCAGCCTGGTCGACGCGGTGTTCGCACCCGTCTTCCGCTATTTCGATCTGTTCGACGAGCTGATCGAGCTTGGCATTTTCAGCGATCTGCCGAAGGTGCGCGCGTGGCGGGCGGAGCTTGCAAGACGTCCGAGCGTCCGCACCGCGGTTGGCGCGGACTATCCGCAATTGCTGCGCGCCTTCCTCGTGCGTCACGACGCGCATCTGCTCAAGCTCGCGGCCTGAGCGCACGCCGATGTCGCCATCCATGGCCTGGCTGATGCTGGTGATCGCAGGCCTGCTCGATGTCGGCTGGGCGATCTCGATGAAATATGCCGAAGGCTACACGCGGGTGGGCTGGAGCATCGTTTCGCTCGTGCTGCTCGCGGCCTTTGTTGTCCTGCTCGGACGTTCCTTGAAGGTGCTCGAGGTCGGCGTCGCCTATTCGGTGTGGACCGGCATTGGTGCTGCCGGCACCTTCGTCATGGGCGTCGTGCTGTTCGGCGAGACCTTGAGCGCGATGAAGCTTGCAGGCATCGCGCTCGTCCTGATGGGAATCGCCGCGCTCAAGCTGGCTTGACCCGTGCGCCTCAGCGCACGTTGGCCAGACGCATGTCGAGATACGCCGTGATGGTTTCCATCAGCGGCTCGAGCTTGGCGTCGAAGAAGTGGTTGGCGCCGGGGATGATCTGCTGGTCGATCACGATGCCCTTCTGCGTCTTCAGCTTCTCGACCAGCGTGTTGACGTCCTTGGGCGGCACCACCGCGTCCTTCTCGCCATGCACGATGAGCCCAGAGGACGGGCAGGGCGCCAGGAACGAGAAGTCATAGAGGTTGGCCGGCGGCGCGATCGAGATGAAACCCTCGACCTCGGGGCGGCGCATCAGAAGCTGCATGCCGATCCAGGCGCCGAAGGAGAAGCCGGCGACCCAGCAAGCGCGCGCTTCGGGATTGATGGTCTGCGCCCAGTCGAGCGCGGCCGCCGCGTCCGACAATTCGCCAGTGCCGTGGTCGAACGAACCCTGGCTGCGGCCGACGCCGCGGAAGTTGAAGCGCAGCACCGAGAAGCCGCGATGCGCAAACGCGTAGTAGCACTGGTACACGATCTGATGATTCATCGTGCCGTGAAACTGCGGATGCGGATGCAGGATCATCGCAATCGGCGCGTTCTTCTGCTTGGCCGGATGATAGCGGCCTTCGAGACGGCCGGCAGGGCCAGTGAAAATAACTTCAGGCATGGATGATCTCTGGATTGATTGGCTGGAGAGCACGTCCTTGGCAATCAACCGATTGTGGCCTCATCGGCAGATGCCGACGAAAGCGCGAATGGAAGGGTGAGAAGGCCGTGCGCCTCGCGGTGATGCGCGATTGGCGCGCGGTGACTTGACGGCCGCGTTCTAACATAGGCTGCGGGGCAAAAAGCAAGCATCTTCGACATCCGTCAATGGACTCAGGAGCTTAGCCGGTCATCCCGGTGTCACGCCAATAACGGTGTGGATCGAGCGGGGGGACGGTTAAGCTCAGCGCTGTTGCGGCAACCAATTGGAATCACGATTGATTATTGGCTGCCGGGCGATCCGGGAGGCGATTCACGCAGGCGCGGTGCGGCCTCCGAGCGAGGCGACCGCGGGCCGGTAGCGGCGGCTGCCCCCAAGCGTCTTGCCGGTGTCGAATGTGAGCTCGAAATCCCCTGACGGCTTGAAGTCCACGCCGCTCACCCGGTCGAGGTTGGCAAGCCTCGTCCGGTGAACGCGCACGATGGCGAAGCGGGCGAGCTCGCTTTCGGTCGCGGCAAGCGTCCCCCGGATCAGGTGCTGGGTGCCGTTGGCAAGGCTGTATTCGATGTAGTTTCCGGCGGAGGCGACCCACAGGATGTCGCGCGGTGCGACGCGAATGCGGCTGGTTCCGTCCCGGAGCCAGATCAGATCGGGGGATGGTTGCTCCAGCGGAGCGGCTGGCATGGACAGGGCCGCGCGGGCCGCCTTTCGCAGCTCACGACGGCTTTCGATCAGCCAGAGCGTTGCCCCGATCAGCAATGCCGTCACCGCGTCCTTGCGGAACTCGTACAGGACCACCGCCAGCGAGAAATGGAAGTCGTAGGCGCTGCCGACCAGCCAGAGCATGAATTTCCGGAGCCCGACCATGCCGGTGATGTGGAGGGCCGAGAAACCGAGCAGCGCGACGGCACCGATTCCGATTTGCGCCGCCAGTCCCGTCGTCCGGCGCATGCGCCGAACGGACAGCATCAGGATCGGCACGAGCAACAGGATGACGATGATGCTCGTCAGCTCCCACAATAGTCGCCGGCCGACATCGCTGCTGTCACCGCGCCAGGCGGCGTCCTGTGCGCCGGAGAGCGCATTGACGATGCCGATGGCGAGCGCGATGGCCGCAATCGCACCTAACGTCGTCCAGTCGCCGCCGTTGATCCCGGCGAGCCAACCGCTTGTCCCGGACGACGACGCCTCGTCCCCTCGCGGTCGGCTCTGATCCCAAACCGTCTCGACGCGCTCCGTTTCGGGAGCATTTTGGCCGTCAGTCATGGCCCGAAAACCGCGTTTGTCGTCCCGTCAAGGAGCAGAGAACCATGTCAGCACCGCAGCAAATTTCGACCCCGGAACGACGCATCGATCTGGACTGGGTGCGGATTTTAGCCTTCGGGCTCCTGATCTTCTACCACGTCGGCATGCTCTACGTGTCCTGGGGATTTCACATCAAGAGCGAGCACCGGCTGACCTGGCTGGAGCCGGTGATGCTGGTGCTCAATCCGTGGCGGCTGTCGCTGCTGTTCCTAGTCTCCGGGGTCGCCAGCCGCTTCATGCTGGGCAAGTTTCTGGGCAAGTACCGGCTCGCCGCCTTCGCGCGCGCCCGGTCCGCGCGGCTGCTGATCCCGCTGATCTTCGGCATGCTCGTGATCGTGCCGCCGCAGTCGTACCTCCAGATCGTCGAGAGCCTCGGCTATCCCGCAGGTTTTGCCGACTTCTACCTGCAGCACTATCTGGCGTTCAGCTCACAGTTCTGTCCGAACCCGTGCATCGTGCAGCCGACCTGGAACCATCTCTGGTTCATCGTCTATCTCTGGGTCTACACCATCGCCTTGGTTGGCGTGCTGTCCCTGTGGCCGGCGGCCGCGGACTGGATCGGCGAGAGGTTGGCGGCCGCGCTCGCCGGGCCATGGCTGCTCGTGCTGCCGTGCCTGTTGTTTGCAGCCTGGCGGCTGTTCCTGTCGCCGATCTTCCCGTCGACGCATGCGCTGTTCGGCGACTGGTACAACCACGCGGACTATGCGACCGCATTCCTGATCGGCTTCCTGCTTGCACGCGAGGACGGCATCTGGCGCGACATCGAACGGCAACGTTGGATGGCGCTGATGATTGCAGCCGCTTGCTTCGCCGTCTTCATCCTCATTTATGCCGGCTTGTTCCCGCGGTCGCCGATGCTGCGATGGTTCGCCGGCTCGGCCTATGGCTGCTACCAATGGGTCGCGATGGCCGCGGTCCTCGGTTTTGCGCGACGCCATTTGACGGCCGATGGCCCGGTGCGCCGCTATCTGACCGATGCGATCTTTCCCTATTACATCGTGCATCAGACCGCGATCATCATGATCGCGCACGCACTGCGGGGCAGCGGGCTGTCTGCCGGAAGCGAGGCCGCCGTCGTGATATCAGCCACCGCGCTGACCTGTGTGGTCAGTTACGAGATCGCGCGGCGCGTCGCCTGGCTGCGTCCGCTGTTCGGGCTGCGGACGGTGCCCCGTTCCGTCGCCGGGATCGCGCAGCAACAGCCGGCCTGATGTGCGGCGGCTGCCGATTGGCGCGATGGCAAAAGGTGCTAAGAGGGCGCCATGCCGAGCCGTGTCTATCTCGACTGGAATGCGACCACGCCGCTGCGCACCGAGGCGCGCGCAGCGATGCTGGCCGCTTACGAACTGATCGGCAATCCGTCCTCGGTTCATGCCGAGGGGCGCGAGGCGCGCCGGCTGGTCGAGGACGCCCGGGCCAGGCTTGCAGCGGCCGTGGGCGCCTTGCCGCGCAACGTCGTCTTCACCTCCGCGGGCACCGAGGCCAACGCGCTGGCACTGTCGCCGGGCCTGCGGGGCCGGTCCGGCGGCCCGGTTGAGCGGCTTCTGGTTTCGTCAGTGGAGCATGCGTCGGTGCTGTCAGGCGGCCGGTTCTCGGCCGACAAAATCAGCCAGATCCGGGTCACACGCGCCGGCGTCATCGACCTCGACCATCTGAAGGCGCTGCTCGGCGACGGCCCGCCGGCCCTGGTTTCCATCATGGCCGCCAACAACGAGACAGGTGCAATTCAGCCGGTCGCGGAGGCTGCAGGGATCATCCACGAGGCGGGAGGCCTCCTGCACGTCGATGCAATCCAGGCGCTGGGGAAAATCCCGTTCGATATTAAGGTTATAGGCGCGGACCTTGCGACCTTTTCTGCACACAAGATCGGCGGTCCCAAGGGCATCGGCGCACTGGTCGTGGCCGAGGGAATTACCGGACTGGAGCCAGTGCTGCGGGGCGGCGGGCAGGAGCTGAACCGCCGCGCCGGAACCGAGAATGTCGCAGGCATTGCCGGATTCGGCGCGGCTGTGAAAGTAGCGCTTCAGGCTCTGCCGGAGGATGCGGAGCGCATGGTAACCCTCAGGGAACGCTTGGAAAATGGCATTTGCGCCATTGCGGGCGGGACGGTCTTCGCGGACGACGTGAAGCGGTTGCCCAACACGGTCCTGTTCACCGCGCCGGGCCTGAAGGCAGAGACCGCCGTGATCGGCTTCGACCTGGAAGGCGTCGCCGTCTCCTCAGGTTCCGCCTGTTCCTCCGGCAAGGTCCAGCCGTCCCACGTGCTGTCGGCTATGGGGTATGATGCCACCATTGCCCAAGGAGCGGTGCGTCTCAGTCTGGGCTGGTCCACGGAACCAGATGATATCAATAGGGCGTTAGAGGCTTGGCGAAAGCTTGGTAATACCCTACTTAGAGGCTAAGCGACGAAACACGGCTTGAACGGTTCTAAGCACGTGCTTTCCGCAGAAAAACATCGTAATAGTCGTTTGAGTTTGATCCACCGCGGTCCTTGAAACCGCGAGCGGAGGATGGAATGCCAGCCGTACAAGAGACGGTCGAGCGCGTGAAGCGCATCGACGTCGACCAGTATCGTTATGGGTTTGAGACCCTGATCGACTCCGAGAAGGCCCCCAAGGGGCTGTCGGAAGAGATCGTAAAATTCATCTCGCAGAAGAAGAACGAGCCCGCCTGGATGCTCCAGTGGCGGCTTGAGGCCTATCGGCGCTGGTTGACCATGACCGAGCCGACCTGGGCGCGCGTCGATTATCCCAAGATCGACTTCCAGGATCTCTATTACTACGCGGCGCCGAAGCCGAAGAAGACGGTCACCTCGCTCGACGAGATCGATCCGGAGATCCTGAAGACCTACGAGAAGCTTGGCATCCCCTTGCGGGAAGTCGCCATGCTCGAAGGCGTCGAGCCCAAGCCCGGCGAGGAAGACCCGGCCCGCCGCAAGATCGCGGTCGACGCGGTGTTTGATTCGGTTTCGGTTGCGACCACGTTCAAGGCGGAGCTGAAGAAGGCCGGCGTGATCTTCATGCCGATTTCGGAGGCGATCCGCGAGCATCCCGAGCTGGTGCAGAAATATCTGGGATCGGTGGTTCCGACCTCGGACAATTTCTACGCGACGCTGAACTCGGCGGTGTTCTCCGACGGCTCGTTCGTCTACGTGCCGCCGGGCGTGCGCTGCCCGATGGAGCTGTCGACCTATTTCCGCATCAACGAGCGCAATACCGGTCAGTTCGAGCGCACGCTGATCATCGCGGACAAGGGCTCCTACGTCTCCTATCTCGAGGGCTGCACCGCGCCGCAGCGCGACGAGAATCAGCTTCATGCCGCCGTGGTCGAGCTCGTCGCGCATGACGACGCCGAGATCAAATATTCGACGGTGCAGAACTGGTACCCGGGCAACTCGGAAGGCAAGGGCGGCATCTACAACTTCGTCACCAAGCGTGGCGACTGCCGCGGCGATCGTTCCAAGATCTCCTGGACCCAGGTCGAGACCGGTTCGGCGATCACCTGGAAATATCCGAGCTGCATCCTGCGCGGCGACAATTCGAGCGGCGAGTTCTACTCGATCGCGATCTCGAACGGCTTCCAGCAGGTCGACTCGGGCACCAAGATGATTCACCTCGGCAAGAACACGTCGAGCCGCATCATCTCCAAGGGCATCGCCGCCGGCAAGTCGCAGAATACCTATCGCGGTCTGGTTACCGCGCATCGGAAAGCGACTGGCGCGCGCAACTTCACGGCCTGTGATTCCCTGTTGATCGGCGACAAATGCGGCGCGCACACGGTGCCGTACATCGAAGCTAAGAACTCCTCGGCGACGTTCGAGCACGAGGCGACGACCTCGAAGATCTCCGAAGACGTGCTGTTCTACTGCATTCAGCGCGGTCTTTCGCAGGAGGAGGCGGTCGGCCTCGTCGTCAACGGCTTCGTCAAGGACGTGCTTCAGCAGCTGCCGATGGAATTCGCGGTGGAAGCGCAGAAGCTGATCTCGATCTCGCTTGAAGGGTCAGTCGGCTGATCGCCGACCCCTAGCGGTGCGCTACGGCGCTCCATGCATCATTTTGAATAGACTGGACACCAAGATGGCTTTGCTTGAAGTGAAAGACCTGAAGGTTCGTGTCGAGGAGCGTGAGATCCTCCACGGGCTGACGCTGACCGTGAACGAGGGCGAGGTGCACGCGATCATGGGGCCGAACGGCTCCGGCAAGTCGACGCTCTCCCACGTCATCGCCGGCAAGCCCGGCTACGAGGTCACCGACGGCCAGATCCTGTTCAAGGGCGAGGATCTTCTGGAGATGGATCCCGACGAGCGCGCCGCCAAGGGCGTGTTCCTGGCGTTCCAGTACCCGGTCGAGATTCCCGGCGTCGCCACCATGACCTTCCTGCGCACCGCGCTGAACGCGCAACGCAAGGCCCGCGGCGAGAGCGAATATTCGACCCCGGACTTCCTGAAGAAGGTCCGTGAGGTCTCGAAGTCGCTGAACATCCCGCAGGACATGCTCAAGCGCGGCGTCAATGTCGGCTTTTCCGGCGGCGAGAAGAAGCGCAACGAGGTGCTGCAGATGGCGCTGTTCGAGCCGAGCCTGTGCATCCTCGACGAGATGGATTCCGGCCTCGACATCGACGCGTTGCGCATCGCGGCCGACGGCGTCAATGCGCTGCGCTCGCCGGGACGCGCGATGGTCGTGATCACCCACTATCAGCGGCTGCTCAACTACATCGTGCCCGATTTCGTGCACGTGA
This sequence comes from Bradyrhizobium sp. CCGB20, assembly GCF_024199855.1. NCBI lineage: Bacteria > Pseudomonadati > Pseudomonadota > Alphaproteobacteria > Hyphomicrobiales > Nitrobacteraceae > Bradyrhizobium > Bradyrhizobium sp. CCGB20. Next base: position 4,584,744 of record NZ_JANADN010000001.1, read on the forward strand.
TGTCGAAGGGCCGTGTCGTGAAGAGCGGCGGCAAGGATCTGGCGCTGGAACTGGAAGCGTCCGGCTATGCCCAGTTCGAGGATGCCGCGTAAGGAATTTTGCGATGAACGTTGCTGTGGCAAAGACCGGAAATGGCCGCGCGGTGAGCGATCTGTTCGCCAGCGCCGAGGGCCGCCTGCCGGGTTCGCCTTCCGTGATCGCGGCGCGCCGCGAGGCGTTCGAGAGCTATGAGCGTCTCGGCCTGCCGCACCGCCGGATCGAGGAATGGAAATACACCGACCTGCGCGCGCTGGTCGGCGAGGTGTTGCCGCTGGCAGCCGCGCCCGATGCGGCTGCCCTGAAGCGCGCCGCGGACGCCGTGAAGGCGCATGCGATCGCCGGCGCTCGTAAGCTGGTGCTGGTCGACGGCGTATTCGCGTCCGATCTCTCCGACGTCAAGGCGCTGGCCTCTGAAGTTGGCTTCAAGGCGTCGCGGGAGGCGCTGGAAAAGGATGCCGGTCTCCTGAAGACCGCAGCCACCGATGCCGTGATCGCACTCAATGCCGCGATGGCGACCGACGGTGTCGTGCTTGATATCGCCGATGGCGCGCAGCTGTCTGCGCCGATCCAGATCATCCATATCGCGACCGCTGCTTCCGCGTCGGCCTTCACCCGTTCGCAGGTCGCGATCGGGAAGGGTGCTCGCGCCACCATCGTCGAGAGCTTCGTTGCGGCCGGTGCCACGGCCTACCAGGTGAACGACGCCGTGCTCGTGACGGTCGGCGACGATGCCGACGTCGCGCATATCCGCCTGCTGGACGATGCGCCTGATGCGGTGAACGTGACCTCGCAGTTCGTCACCGTCGGCGCCAACGTGAAGCTCAATTTCTTCAACATGACCACGGGCGCGGCCGTGAGCCGTCTACAGGGCTTCATCACGCTGGCAGGCGAGGGCAGCGAGCTCTCCGCCAACGGCGTGAACCTGCTGCAGAAGACCGAGCATGGCGACACCACGCTGGTGGTCGATCATGCCGTGCCGAACTGCGTCAGCCGCGAGGTCTTCCGCGCGGTGATCGACGACCGCGCCCATTCGGTGTTCCAGGGCCGCATCATCGTCCGTCCCGACGCGCAGAAGACCGACGGAAAGATGATGACCCGTGCCTTGCTGCTCTCGGACGAAGCCGAGGCCGACAACAAGCCCGAGCTCGAGATCTTCGCCGACGACGTCTCCTGCGGCCACGGCGCCACCGCCGGTGCGCTCGACGACAGCCTCTTGTTCTACCTGAAGGCGCGCGGTCTGCCGGAGAAGCAGGCCCAGGCGCTGCTGATCCAGGCCTTTGTCGGCGAGGCGATCGAGCAGATCGCCGATGACGGCTTGCGCGAGCATGTGATCGGCATTGCCGAGCGCTGGCTGGAGCGTCGGTCATGAGCACGCATCCGGCGGTCAAGAACGGCGCCTATGACGTGGCCCGCGTGCGCCAGGACTTTCCGGCGCTCGCGATGCAGGTCTACGGCAAGCCGCTGGTGTATCTCGACAACGCCGCGTCCGCGCAGAAGCCGCAAGTCGTGCTCGACCGCATGACGCAGGCCTATACGAGCGAATACGCCAACGTGCATCGCGGTCTGCATTACCTCGCCAATGCCGCGACTGAAGCCTATGAGGGCGGTCGCACCAAGGTGGCGCAGTTCATCAACGCGCCCCGCACTGAGGAAGTGATATTCACCCGCAACGCGACGGAGGCGATCAATCTGGTCGCATCGTCCTGGGGCGAGCCGAACATCAAGGCGGGCGACGAGATCGTCATCTCGATCATGGAGCACCACTCCAACATCGTGCCCTGGCATTTCCTCAGGGAACGTCATGGCGCGGTGATCAAATGGGCGCCGGTCGACGACGAGGGCAACTTCCTCGTCGACGAATTCGAGAAGCTGCTGACGCCGAAGACCAAGCTGGTCGCGATCACGCAAATGTCGAACGCGCTCGGCACCATTGTCCCGATCAAGGACGTCGTGAAGATCGCGCATGCGCGCGGCATTCCCGTGCTGGTCGACGGCAGTCAGGGTGCGGTGCATCTGCCTGTCGACGTCCAGGATCTCGGCTGCGACTTCTACGTCTTCACCGGCCACAAGGTCTACGGGCCGACCGGCATCGGCATCCTCTGGGCCAAGTACGACCACCTCGTCGCGATGCGTCCCTATAACGGCGGCGGCGAGATGATCCGCGAGGTCTCGCGCGACGTGGTCACCTATGGCGATCCCCCGCACAAATTCGAGGCGGGCACGCCCGCGATCGTCGAGGCCGTGGGCCTGGGAGCTGCCATCGACTACGTCAATTCGATCGGCAAGGAGCGCATCGCAGCCCACGAGGCCGATCTCACGGCCTACGCCCAGGAGAAGCTGCGCGAGATCAACTCGCTGCGGCTGATCGGCACGGCCCGCGGCAAGGGCCCGGTGATCTCCTTTGAGCTCAAGGGCGCCCACGCCCATGACGTCGCCACCGTGATCGACCGCCAGGGCATCGCGGTGCGCGCCGGCACCCATTGCGTGATGCCGCTTTTAGAGCGGTTCAACGTGACGGCCACCTGCCGGGCCTCGTTCGGCATGTATAATACGCGGGAAGAAGTCGATCATCTGGCACAGGCGCTCTTGAAGGCGCGGGATTTGTTCGCATGAGTGACACGGCCGAAATCAAAGCCAATCCGATGGAGACCCAGTCGGCGTTGCCGCCTGAGGAGACCGAGCGTCTCACCACCGAGATCATTGCGGGCCTCAAGACCGTGTTCGATCCGGAAATCCCGGCCGACATCTACGAGCTCGGCCTGATCTACAAGGTCGAGATCAAGGACGACCGTTCGGTCGACGTCCAGATGACGCTGACGACGCCGAACTGCCCGGCCGCCGGCGAGCTGCCGACCATGGTCGAGAACGCGGTTGCCAGCGTTCCCGGCGTCGGCGTGGTCGACGTCAAGGTGGTCTGGGAGCCGCCGTGGTCGCCCGAGCGCATGAGCGACGAGGCCCGTCTCGTCCTCAACATGTGGTGACGGTCTCAGCTCGCATTGAATTCGCTCCGCAACGGACCACATAAATAACATGACCCAGGCGACACCAGCTTCGACACCAAAGCCCCGGCGCCCCCGCCCGCAGGTGATGCGGCTGACGGATGCCGCGGCGCAGCGCATCAGCGAGCTGACGCAGCGCGCGGACTCCGAGATCGTGGGCTTGCGCGTCGGCGTGAAAAACGGCGGCTGCGCCGGCCAGTCCTACACGGTCGAATACGCCCACGATGTCCGCCCGACCGACGAGGTCGTCGAGGACAAGGGCGTCAAGATCCTGGTCGATCCCAAGGCCGTGCTGTTCCTGCTCGGCACCGAGATGGACTACAAGGCCGACAAGATGCAGGCCCAGTTCGTCTTCAACAACCCCAACCAGGTCTCCGCCTGCGGCTGCGGCGAGTCGGTCGAGCTGCGCCCCGCCAAGATCGACGGGTAGGCTTGGCTCTTGCCACTCACACCGCTGTCGTCCCTGCCTAGTGCGCAATTGCGCACGGGGCGCAGGGACCCATACCGCGTGATCTCGCGATGATGGGCGGTGTTCGTACCGACGCTGGTACGACGAACAGTCTTCGCTAAACTTCTCCCTGTGGCTATGGGTCCCTGCTTTCGCAGGGACGACATCTGGGAGAGAGTTGGGCCATGGACCGCGAATTCCTGATCGACCTGTTTGCCGATTTCGGCCCCGTCACCATCCGCAAGATGTTCTCCGGCCACGGTATCTCCGTCGACGGCGTCAACTTCGCGCTGGCCCTGCGCGCCGGCCTGTTCTTCCGCGCCGATGAGGCGACCATCCCGGATTTTGAAGCCGAAGGCTCAAAGCCGTTCCAGTATTCGACCCGCGCCAAGACCGTGCTGGTGAACTCCTACTGGGAGCTGCCGGCGCGGCTGTTCGACGATTCCGAGGAGCTTGCGCAATGGGCGAGGGCGGCGCTCGCCGCAGCCCAGCGCGCCAAGGTGAAGAAGCGGCCCAAGGGGAAGAAAGCGGCGGCGAAGAAGGCAGAGCAGAAGAAGCCTGTCGCCAGGAAGCGGCCGGTCAAGAAAGCAGTCAAGAAGACGGTTCGCAGGGTGGGCAAAGCGAAGCGTGCCCACCGTTAAGGTCGTCGTGTGGAGAGATGTTGGGCACGGCGCTACGCGCCTTTGCCCGGCCTACGGCCCTTCAATCCACGGCCTTGGTCAGGCCAACTCTCATATCCTTGGCCACGAAGACGCACACATCATCGGCAAGCACGCGACCGTCGGCAATTCCGAGCACCAGCTTGCCGCGCCGGACCTGGCGCATGGCGACCTCGTAGCGTACGCGCCGCGTGTCCGGTGTGATGGATCCCGTGACCTCGACCTCGCCGACACCGATGGCGCGGCCCTTGCCCGGTGAGCCCGACCAGCCGAGCCAATAGCCGATCACCTGCCACATGGCGTCCAGCCCCAGAGACGCCGGCATCATCGGGTCGCCGCGATAAAGGCAATCGAAGAACCAGTGTCGGGGCGCGATGTCGAGCTCGCCGACGATATGGCCCTTGCCGAACTCGCCGCCGTCCAAGCTGATCTCAGTGATGCGGTCCATCATCAGCATCGGGGGCGCCGGCAATTGCGCGTTGCCCGGGCCGAAATAGCCGCCCTCGCTCGATCTCAGCAGTTCGTCCCTGGTGTAGGACGGTTGCGGTATGTGAAAGTCGTGGGGGTTGTTGGGCACGACAACGAAGTCCTTTGCAGGGTGCAGGCGGCCAATTGTCGTGTCAGATGTTGTCCGCCTCGGCAGAATGTCAAGCTGCGGTGCCGTAGGGTAGGCAAAGCGGAGCGTGGCCACCAACGAACTTTGACTCACCGGAATTATTCGTGGGCACGGCGCTATGCGCCTTTGCCCACCCTACGGCAGTCGGTGAAAAGCTACGCCACCCGGCTGTGCGACTCGATGGCGAATTCCGGATCGGCCTCGCAGATCACGCGGTTGCGGCCATTGCGCTTGGCGGCATAGAGGCAGGCATCCGCGCGTTCGATCAGCGCATCGGTGTCGTCGCCCGGCTTCAACATCGAAACGCCGACGGAGATGGTGACGCGGCCGAGGATCTCGCCAGTCGATTTCTTCTTCAATTCCTTCGCCATGACGGCGCGGCGGATGTGATCGGCCACGGTAAGCGCCTGGCGCAGCGCCGTGTTGGGCAGCAGGACCGCGAACTCCTCGCCGCCATAGCGCGCGGTGATGTCCTGTCCCTTGATGGTCTGCTTCATGGACAGGCCGACCAGGCGCAGGACCTGGTCGCCGGTGAGGTGGCCGTAGGAATCGTTGAACGACTTGAAATGATCGATGTCGAACAGCAGCAGGGACAGCGGCTCGCCCGAGGCGAGCGCGCTCTGCACGGCCATGCCGATCATGCGGTCGAAATATTTGCGATTGCCAAGCCCCGTAAGCGGATCGGTCAGGCTCTCGGCGCGGATCGCCTCCAGGCTCTGCTGGAGATTGCTGATCTCGTTCCTGGACAGCGTCAGCCGGTCTTCCAGCGCCTTGTTGGTCTCGCGCATCTCGCTGGTCGAACGCAGCAGCGTCTCGACGATCGACTTGATCTGGTCGCGGCTCTTGGCCGACGACAGTTTCTCGGTCGCGCCCGACAGGCTGGCATCGTAGGAGCCGGTCATCCCGAGCGCTTCGCTCAGCACCTTCATCACGTCGTCGATCTCGCCGATGACGCGTGCGCCGACCTTGTCGATGCGGTCGGTGGTCTTGATGTGGGAAAGATAGGTCTCGTAGATCTGCTCGAGATCGCCTTCGGTCAGCTTGCCGTGGCGCGCCAGAGTCTCGTTGATGATCTTGTTGAGCGGTGCGTTGTAGCCGGTGGCGTAGACGTACCAGATCTCGTAATTGCGGGGAATTGCAGTCTGTCGAAGCGAACGGATCTGACCGAGAGCCACTTCGGCGAACGCCATCGTGCGTTCGTGTTCGTCGAGCACCTTGACCACGGAACATACCCCACAGCGGTCGATGCGCCGTCGACCGCAGCAATGCTTAAATTATGTTCGTAGGCTAACGGACGATCGTGAACGCCGTGTAAACAGACGTTCGCGAATGCATCAGAAAAAGTGTGAAGCGGCTCTACTCAACCGGACCTGACGTGCGCCGGCGCGTCAGGCGCCGGCGGGAGAACGCACTGGCCGGAGCAGAAACGCCGGAAGGTGCGAATGATCGCCGGGCTCGGTATCGACCTCGCGCTGGCGACGCGGTTCGGGGCGGCCGATCGACGGGACATGCGATGCATTGGCCTGCTGGCGCGAGCCATGACGCGGCTCGGATGCTTGCCTGGCTTCACGCGGGGGCCTCGCCTCGCGTGCGGGCTTCGCCTCGGCTGCGGGGCGTGCTTCAGAAGCGTGTCTCGCCTCGCCACGGGCCTCGCGCGGCTCGTGGCTGCGCTCACGGTCGCGACTGCCGCGCTGCGGCTTGCCGCGTCCGCCGCGCGAACGCTCGCGGCCGCGCTGCTCGCGCGGGCGCTCGGTCGCATCGCCGGCCTCAGTGTGGATCTCGTAATCGCCCTCGGCGCGCGGAATGCTCTGGCCGATCAGCTTCTCGATCGCGACCATCGACTTCTGGTCGAGCGGCGTGACGATCGAGATCGCGGTACCGGTGCGGCCGGCACGACCGGTGCGGCCGACGCGATGGACGTAGTCGTCCGGATGATGGGGGACGTCGAAATTGAAGACGTGGCTGACTTCGGGAATGTCGAGGCCGCGGGCGGCGACGTCGGAGGCGACCAGCAGCGGCAGCTCACCCTTGCGGAATTGTTCGAGCGCCGCCATGCGGGCCGGCTGGTCCATGTCGCCGTGCAGCGCGCCGACGCTGAAGCCGTGCTTCTGGAGCGATTTGTGAACGATCGCGACCTCGCGCTTGCGATTGCAGAAGATGATCGCGTTCTTGAGATCCTTGGCCTCGCGCAGCAGGCGGCGAAGCAATTCGCGCTTCTCATGCGCCTCGCGCCCCGCGGGCACCTGTGACTGTGTGACGGTCACGGCGGTCGTGGCGGGCTTGGAGACCTCGACCTTCTGCGGATTATGCAGGAAGGTCTCGGTGATGCGCCGGATTTCCGGCGGCATGGTCGCGGTGAAGAACAGGGTCTGCCGGGTGAACGGGACGAGCTTGCAGACGCGCTCGATGTCGGGAATGAAGCCCATGTCCAGCATGCGGTCGGCTTCGTCGATGACCAGCAGCTCGACGCCGGTGAGCAGGAGGCCGCCGCGCTCGGTGTGGTCGAGCAGGCGGCCGGGGGTGGCGATCAGCACGTCGACGCCGCGCGTCAGCTTGGCATCCTGGTCGCCGAAGGAAACGCCGCCGATCAGCAGCGCGACGTTGAGCTTCTGGCCGGCGCCGTAGCGGTCGAAGTTTTCCTTCACCTGCGCCGCGAGCTCGCGGGTCGGCTCGAGGATCAGCGTGCGCGGCATGCGCGCCCGGGCTCTGCCCTTCTCGAGAATGGTGAGCATCGGCAGCACGAAGGCCGCGGTCTTGCCGGTGCCGGTCTGGGCGATGCCGAGCACGTCCTTGCGTGCGAGGACGTGGGGGATCGCCTGTTCCTGAATGGGGGTGGGGTTTGTGTAACCGGTGGCCGCCACTGCGGCGAGGACTTTTTCGGACAGTCCGAGATTTGAAAAGGACATTGAGCCTCTGGTCGAAACCGCCGTTCGGAATCGAGGGTAATTAAGGCTGTCGCGTTCCACCCCGAAACGGCGCGCTCTCAAAGAAGCTGGGGGTGCTGACTCACGCGAACAAAGCGCCAGGCTCAGGAATCGGTCTTCGATCTGAGCCGCGTCGACCCGGAACATAGGCAGGAATCGGCCAAAGTCAATGGAGCGGGCGCGGGAAGGCCCTAAAAAACCTGAGGTTTTTGCCCAAATAGCGGGTCCGGCTCGGCTTTTCCGCCTCGTCCGTTGGCCGGCGACATCCCGCCGGAGGGACGGCTAGCGCCGTTCTGGGCCCTGGGCCCGGAAGTCGCCGGGGGCCATCCCGTAGGCGGCGTTGAAGACCCGGTAATAGGTCGCCAGGCTCTCGAAGCCGCAGGAGGCTGCGATGTCGGCGATCAGCCGGTCCGGCGCCTCGCGCATCAGGCGGCGGCTCTGCTTCAGGCGTTCCTCCGTCACGGTCTGCGAAAAACTCTTCGCCGCGGTCTCGAACAGCATGTGCAGGTGACGCACGGACACGCCGAGCAGGTCGGCCACCATTGTCGGCGCCAGACCGGGGTCTTGGAGGTGGCGCGCGATCAGGCGCCGCGCCTGCGAGAGCCGGGCGGTCCGCAGCGCGGCCTGCCCGAGGCGGCTGCCGGGCCGCACGATGCCGCGCTCGATCAGGGCCAGATGGGCGAGGGCCTGGACCAGCGAAGTCGCATCAAGGGCGCCGTCATCGTCAGCGGCGGCCTCGCCGAGATCGGCGAAGCAGGCGCCGAGCAGGGGCGCCAGGCCAGGATCGTCGAACGTCCGGGGCGCAAGCTCGTGCAGGCGCTTGTCCTGCGTTGTCAGGCCGCTCACGGGGATCTTCAGGATGCGCAGGTGGAAGCCCCCTGCGCCGAGCGGGGCGGTGCGGTAGGGCTGGTCGGTGTGGCTGGTGGCAAAGCTGCCATTGGCGATCGCGAAGTCGCTTGCGCGCATGCCGCCGAACCAGCCGCCGCTGCCGAGTTGCTGGTAGACGCAGATGCTGTCACCTGGTGCGTAGGCGATGTCGGACGTGCTGCGCTCGACCGTGTAGTGCGAAGCCTTCAGTTCGACGAGGCCGGCGCCGCCGAGCTGGCGCAGCGAGAATTCGCCGTAGAAATCGCCGCGCCGCTCGCGCTCGAGTTCCGCTGTGACGCCGAACAGACCCTTGGCGCGGACCTCGCGCCAATAGTCGAAGCGGTCATGCGGCTCGACCTCGTCGGTACACCAGCGATACACGGCAGCCCCCGCTTGCGGCGCAATTGCCCAGGGTCCAAGAAAAAGCAGATTCCAGCGGAATCTGCCATAGTCCAGACGACGGAACCGGGACTGCAAGGCCGTTGAACCGTCGATATGGCTGGGCCGACTATCACATCAGCGCCAGGGGGGCCAATGAACGACTGTTCGAGGGAACCGGCGAATGGCCATTCTGCAACGGGAAACTTGCGATGACGCGTCGGCTTTTCAGAATTCTGGCGGCCCTTGGCCTTGCGGTGGGACTCAGCGGCTTCGCGCTTCCCGCGCAAGCCGAGAAGCGCGTTGCCCTCGTCGTCGGCAACAACGACTACAGGAACGTTCCTAAACTGCTCAAGGCGGTCAACGACGCCCGCACCATGGGCGATACGCTGAAGCAGCTCGGCTTCTCGGTGATGGTCGCCGAGAATCAGAGCCGGCAGCAATTCTCCGAGACGCTGCTCGCCTTCGACAGGGCGATCGAGCCCGGCGACACCGCATTCTTCTTCTACGCCGGCCACGGCTTCGAGATCGCGGGCCAGAACTACCTGCTGCCGACCGACGTCCCGGCGGCGACGGAAGGGCAGGAAGAGCTGGTGCGCGACGCGTCGATCCTGGCCGACCGCATCGTCGAGCGCCTTCAGAACAAGAAGGCGCGCACGTCGATCCTGGTGTTCGACGCCTGCCGCAACAATCCGTTCGAGCGCAAAGGCACCCGCGCGGTCGCCGGCGGCGGCGGGCTCGCGCCGATGATGCAGCTGCCCGAAGGCGTGTTCTCGGTGTTTTCCGCAGGTCCGCGTCAGACCGCGCTTGATCGCCTCTCCAACGACGACGCCAATCCCAATTCGGTGTTCACGCGCACCTTCGCCAAGGAGCTGCTCCAGCCCGGCGAGAACCTCGTGCAGGTGGCGCAGCGCACCCGCCGTCTCGTCAGCGAGATGGCCGACACCGTCAAGCACCGGCAGGTGCCGGTCTATTTCGACCAGATGGTCGACGACGTTTTCTTGAGCGGCATTGCCAAGGACACGGCTGCGCGCCCGGCCGAACCGGCGCCGCAGCAGCTCGCGGCGCTGCCGCCGGTGTCGGTGCCGCGTGTGCCCAAGGAAGAAACCACCAACGCGCCGATCGCGAGATTCTCGCGCCACAATGGCGGCTGGAGCGTGGTGTTCTCCTTCGCCGACCCGACGCTTGGTATCTCCTGGCGCATGGCCGGCAAGGGCGATTTCCGCGAGACTGGTTTCATCGACACGCTCGATCCTCGCACCCGCAAGCGGATGCCGAACCCGTCGATCGAGCTGCCGCCTGACGCGCAGGCCGGCACGATCGAGGTTCGTTATGTCGACCAGTCGGGTGACATGCAGGGGCCATTCCCGATCAAGTTCGATCCCGAGGCCGCGCTGATCCGCGACCAGCGCAAGATCCTCGACATGACGGCGACGAGCTGGCTGTCATTCCGCGAGTTCAACGGGCTGCTGGTCTACTACACGCACCTCGTCTCGTATCGCTGCGCGATCCGCGAGGTGCGCATCGGCATCGACTCCGCGGTGCCCAACCAGGTGCTGAAGATGCCGGGCTGCGATATGCGCGACCCCAGCGCGATCTCGGCCGGCATGCCGCTCTACATGAAGCTCGCCCCAGCCACGCAGTTCGTCTCGGTAGAACTGACTTATCGCGACGGCAGCGTGTCGGAGATCAAGAGTTTTCGGACGGTGAACCGCAGCAACAATTGAGCGGTCTGCGTTCCGTTGATGCATGGGGCGGCGAGTTCAGTTCCCGCGAGGAACTTCACTCGCCGCGACGCTTTCCGATGAAGCGCTTGATGGAGTCGATCGCCTCCATCAAGGGGGGCGCCAGCGAGAAGAACGTCCCCATGGCGATCGAGATGATGACGTGGCGAAGCAGGAATTTCTCCTGCTCCTCGAACGGATAGCCGTTCTGGTCGATCCGCACCGGCGCGAGTGTTCCGGAATCGTGCGGATCCGACTTCCGCGGCTTGCGCGGCGGCAGCATGATCACGACAAAAAGTACGTTGATCAGCAGCCAAATGCCAAGCAGGATCAGTATGGTGTGCAACACTAGTTCATCCTGAAATCAATCGAAATCATCAGCAACGCTACCGGCCATTCGGCAATGCGGCAAACCAAATCCGGCTTGTTGCACCGCACAAGGGACTAAAGTTGTAAGCGAGGAGCTGATGTCGGATTCAGATACGCCGCAACACGCCGTGCGTCACTCCGTGAGAGCCCGGTGTTGCATTGTCGGCGGCGGGCCGGCCGGCATGATGCTGGGTTATCTCCTCGGACGTGCCGGCATCGATGTCGTGGTGCTGGAGAAGCATGCGGACTTCTTCCGGGACTTCCGCGGCGACACGGTGCATCCCTCGACGCTCCAGGTGATGGACGAGCTCGGCCTGATCGACGCCTTCTTGAAGCTGCCGCATCAACGCTTGCAGACGATGGACGGCCTGTTTGGCGGCACCCATGTGCGCATCGCCGATCTCAGAAGGCTCCATACCAAGTACCCGTTCATCGCCTTCATGCCGCAATGGGACTTCCTGAATTTCCTGCGCGAGGCCGGCCGGCGTTTTCCCTCGCTCAAGGTGATGATGAACACGGAAGCCGTCGATCTGATCCGCCGCGGCGAGACCATCGCCGGCGTGCGTGCGATGACGCCGGACGGGCCGATCGACATCGAAGCCGATCTCACCGTTGCCTGCGACGGCCGGCATTCGACCGTGCGCGAGCGCGCCGGCCTCAAGGTCGAGGAGATCGGCGCGCCGATGGACGTGTTGTGGTTCCGTGTCGGCCGCAGGGCGGACGAGACCGAGAACCTGTTCGCGCGCGTCGAGCCCGGAAAGATGATGGTCACCTTCGACCGCGGCGATTACTGGCAATGCGCCTATGTCATCGCCAAGGGACAGTACGGGGCGGTGAAGGCGAGGGGATTGCCGGCGCTGCTCGACGACGTCGTACGCATGGCGCCAGTGCTCAAAAACGGCCTTGCGGACGTGAAGAGTCTTGACGATTTCAAGCTGCTGACCGTCGCGATCAACCGCCTGACGCGCTGGACGCGGCCGGGCCTGCTTTGCATCGGCGATGCCGCGCATGCGATGTCGCCGGTCGGCGGCGTCGGCGTCAATCTCGCCGTGCAGGATGCGGTCGCGACCGCCAATCTGCTGGCGGACAAGCTTCGGCACGGCTGCCCCTCCGACGACGAGCTCGATGCCGTGCGCCGCCGGCGCGAGTTTCCGGTGAGGATGACGCAGCGCATGCAGGTGATCGTGCAGAACAACATCATCAGCGGCGCCTTGCAGGCCGGCGAACGGCCGCTGAAGGTGCCGCTGATCGTGCGCCTGATCACCGCGCTGCCATGGCTCCAGGGCATTCCGGCGCGCCTGCTTGCAATCGGCGTGCGGCCCGAGCACGTGCAGTCCAAGGCAGCGCCCGGATCGTAACGGAGCAATTCAATAGGGATAATGCCGCGTTAAATCGCGCGTGGCGCGTTGCGCGCGTGCAACAGCGCAGACGGATTCACAGCGCACCGATTGCCAATCCGGCGTCTTAACTTTCTTGATTCAAATTTGAGTAAGACCTGCGTGTGAGCGTGCACCCATCAAAGGACACGGGGTGTACCATGCGTAACAAATTGATTGCTGCCTTCGCCTGCACGACCGCTCTGGTTTCGACCGGCGCTGCCTCCGCCGCCGATCTCGGTGCGCGCTACACGAAGGCGCCCGCTTATGTCGAGCCGCTGTTCAACTGGACCGGTTTCTATGTCGGCGGTCACATCGGTGGCGCATGGACCAATGAGCAGTTCATCAACAACGGGACCGGCGCCCTGTTCGGCGATCTCGTTCCGGGCCAGGGCTATCGCCAGCGTGGCGCCGGCATCATGGGCGGCGCCCAGATCGGCTACAATTGGCAGGCCAACAACTACGTGTTCGGCATGGAAGGCACGATCTCCGGCCTCGACAACAAGGGCACGGTCGTGAACACCGCCTTCGGCGCCGCTGACGATATCTTCACCTGGCGTGCCAACGTGCTCGCGACCGTCGTCGGTCGCGCCGGCTTCGCCGTGCAGAACAACCTGTTCTACATCAAGGGCGGCTATGCCGGCGTGAACAACCGTCTCAACGTCAGCGACACGGTCGCCCCGTCGACGGGCAGCGGCGGTCAGACCCACTGGGCCAACGGCTGGACCGTCGGCGCCGGCTGGGAATACGGCATCACCCGCAACTGGATCGTCGGTCTCGAATACAATTACGCGGCCTTCGGCAGCCAGACTTATCAGCTCGGCGGCACCTCGGGGAATTACACCTTCGATGCCAAGCCGCGTGACATCCAGTGGGCCGTCGTGCGCGCGAGCTACAAGTTCGACGCGCCGGTCATCGCCCGCTACTGAGACGCCAACGAACGACCAAGCAGCTGTAGAAGACGATCACTACCCAAATTTGAAAGCCCCGGCATCGCCGGGGCTTCTTTTTTGCGTGCAAGCTTTCTGCGTGCAGGACAGCCTTCAGGCCATCACCGAGAACCCGCCGTCGACGGGGATTGCAGTGCCCGTGACGAAGTTCGAGGCGGGCGAGGCGAGGAACACGGCGATGCCGGCGAAGTCGTCGATGTCGCCCCAGCGTCCCGCGGGCGTGCGCGCCAGCACGCGCTCGTGCAGGCCGGACACCTGCTGCCGCGCGCCGCGCGTGAGATCGGTATCGATCCAGCCCGGCAGGATGGCGTTGACCTGGATGTTGTCGGGTGCCCAGGCATTGGCGCAGGCGCGGGTGTACTGCACGATGCCGCCCTTGCTCGCCGCATAGGCCGTCGCGAAGCTCGCGCCGAAGATCGACATCATCGAGCCGATATTGATCACCTTGCCGTTGCCCGACGCTTTCAGCGCCGGATAGGCCAGCTTCGAGCACACGAAGGCGCTGGTGAGGTTGGTGTCGATCACCTTGTTCCATTCGTCGAGCTCGAGCTCGTGCGGCGGCTTGCGGATGCTCATGCCGGCATTATTGATGAGGATGTCGATACGGCCGAGCTCCTTCACCACGCGGTCGATCATGGCCGCGACTGCCGCCTTGTCGGTGACGTCGGTGGTGACGGCAATCGCCTTGACGCCGCGCGCCTTGAGGTCGGCGACGGCGGCGGCCGACTTGGCTTCGTTGCGTCCGACCACGGCGATATCGGCGCCGGCGTCGGCGAGCCCGTGGGCGAGGCCAAGCCCGATGCCGCCATTGCCCCCTGTGACGATCGCGACTTTGCCGCGGAGATCGAACCGGTTGGATGTCATATTCGTATTCCCTAGTTTCTTCTATTGGTTGCTCTGCCAGATCAGGACCAGCCCGAGGCCGGCCATGGCTGCGCCATAGCCGGCCCATTGCAACTGGTCGATCATGAAGCTCGACCGCGGCCAGGGGACGGTGCCCGTGCCCTGTCCGATCCAGAGCAGCCCGACGGCGAGCACAAACAGGCCTGCGATCAGCAGAAATCTGCGCATGCAATCCTCCCATCGGTCAGCTTCTGTCGCGGCCCACGGCATCAACGATCGCCACGGGTCGCGAAAACTTCCCGCCAGACTAGCCGTAGCTTCGGTTTGGATACAATGGCTGCGGATGCAGGACCGCTGGGAGGACCCATGTCCGTGCGCAAGATGTTCGCAGGTACCGCGGCTGCGATCGCACTGATCGCGGTCTATGCCGTCATTCCGCGTCATGCGGATCTGCGGGCGTTCGATCCCGCCGAGATGGCGCGGCTCGAGACCGCGATGTGGCGCGACTATTACGACAAACGCTACGCCGCGCTGTTCTTCCATCTTTACGATTCGACGCGGACGCAGTTCGGCTTTTCTCCGCTCAAGAGCCTGCAGATCGCGCTCAGCGCCGCCGGAGCCGCCAGGACGTTCCAGCCGACGCGGTCTCGCCGGGAGGCCGATACCGCCCTGCCGGCCCTCGTGGCGTACTACCGGGATTTCGCGCCGGCCGCGCCCATGGCATTCGACGCGGAGCAGGCCGCCCGTCTCGAGCTTGACTGGTGGCAGGCGCGACGCGAGGCGGTCAGCCCTCGCGAGTATGGGCTCACCATCGCGCGCGTGGCGGCGCTGACCTATGGCAAGAGCGCGGACGATTCAGCCATCAGGCAGTTCGGCATCGCGCGGGCAGAAGCCATGGCGTTCCGCGATGCTCGGGGCGGGGCCATCGCCGCTGCCGACTGGGCGAAGATCGAGAGCCAGCTTGGAGAGGCGTACCGGGCGCTGAAGGCCAGCGTTAGCCACTGACAGCCCCATAACGAAAAAGCCCCGGACAATGCCGGGGCTTTGACGTCTGAAGATCAGGTCAGATCAGTACTTCGCGACGACCGGACCGGTCCAGTTGAAGCGGTAGACCAGCGAGGTCGAGATCGTCTGGTTCCAGCTGTTGGCGCGGATGCTCTGGCCGACCGGCAGGTTGCCGGCGTCGGTCAGGATGTCCTGGGTCTTGGCGTTGTAGAAGGCCGAACGGTACTCGGTCTTCATGAACCAGCCGGGCGACTGGATGCCGAAGATGTTCAGGTTGTTCTCGACGCCGCCGCCGACGAACCAGCCGTTGCGGTTGTAGCCGTTGAGGTGGACACCGGCGGGAACGCCAGCGAGGGTCATGAAGTTCGTGCTGCCGAAGTGGGCGCCCGAGTAACCGCCGTTGACGTAGGAGAGAACGTTCGGGGCGACCAGCCAGCCGAGGCGAACACCAGCGGCCCAGGAGTCTTCGAGCTTCTGGTTGCCGGTGATGCCCAGCAGCGGATCCTGAACGGTGCCGCGGATGCTGCCGAACTGACCGTCAGCGAACACGCCGGCGACCCAGGTGCTGTTGAACTGCCAGTCGTAGCCGAGACCGACGGTGCCGAACCAGCCCGAGCCACCCTGGCGCTGGCCGATCGTCAGCGGAACCGCGCCGACCGTGCTCTGGACGGACTGGTCGGAGTTCGAGAGGCCACCGCCGCCACCGCCGAAGATGTAGAAGCCGGTCCAGCTGGCGACCGGCGCCGGCATCGGAGCCTTCACGTAGGGACGGGCGCCCAGGTCGGCCGCCGAGGCCGAACCAGTCATCGCGGCAACCGCGGTCAGTGCGAGCAAAATCTTCTTCATTTTAAAATCCCCAACCTTTGGTCTGTCTGGCAGGCGCGAGCGCACTGAAGTCCGTGTGATCTGATGCCCGGACTATAGACGTTTCCCGCCGAAATGCTGTTGCCGGACAGGCACAGTCGCCGGGAAACGCCGCTCGGTAAGGATTTTGGTCACAATCGCCGGAATCTCAAATAAGCGCATAGTTTCAATATGTTGCGTCATTTCACGAAGATTGGCTTCTGGTAACTTCTCGTTAGCAAATTCGGCTTTGTCCGAAATGGAAGCAATCCTGCCTCAGCCTTGGGGGCAGTGAGTCGCTGGCCGAGTCGCTGACCGGATACATCCTGCTGCAAACGAAAAAGCCCCGGAGCTGAGCCGGG
This sequence comes from Bradyrhizobium sp. CCGB20, assembly GCF_024199855.1. Classification (NCBI taxonomy): domain Bacteria; kingdom Pseudomonadati; phylum Pseudomonadota; class Alphaproteobacteria; order Hyphomicrobiales; family Nitrobacteraceae; genus Bradyrhizobium; species Bradyrhizobium sp. CCGB20. The sequence goes on from NZ_JANADN010000001.1 coordinate 4,601,146, forward strand.
GCTTTTGACGGTAGGGCGCCACCTCAGACGTCGAGCAGTTCCTCGCTGGCAAACTCGGCCTTGTCCGAGATGAACGCGAAGCGCGCCTCGGCCTTGGTGCCCATCAGCCGCTCCACCGAATCCGCGGTGGTGTCGCGATCGTCGGCGAGCAGCACCACCTTGAGCAGCGTCCGCTTGCTCGGATCCATGGTGGTTTCCTTGAGCTGCGCCGGCATCATCTCACCAAGGCCTTTGAAGCGGTTGACCTCGACCTTGGCGTTGGCGTTGAACGCGCTCTTGATCAGCTCTTCCTTGTGCTTGTCGTCGCGCGCGTAGACCGACTTCTGGCCGTGGGTCAGCTTGTACAGCGGCGGCACCGCGAGGAAGAGATGTCCTTCGTCGATCAGCCGCGGCATCTGCCGGTAGAAGAACGTGATCAGGAGCGATGCGATGTGCGCGCCGTCGACGTCGGCGTCGGTCATGATGATGATGCGCTGATAGCGCAGATCCTCTTCGCGATAGTGCAGGAGCTGGCCGCAGCCGATCGCCTGCACGAGGTCGGAGAGCTGCGCGTTCGCCGTCAGCTTGTCCTTGCCGGCGGAGGCGACGTTGAGGATCTTGCCGCGCAGCGGCAGCACGGCCTGGGTCTTGCGGTCGCGCGCCTGCTTGGCGCTGCCGCCTGCCGAGTCGCCCTCGACGATGAAGAGCTCGGAGCCTTCGGTGCCGGCATCGGTGCAGTCGGCGAGCTTGCCGGGCAGGCGCAGCTTTTTGCCCGCGGTTTTCCGCGCGGTCTCTTTCTCCTGTCGCCGCCGCAGCCGCTCCTCGGCGCGGTCGATCACGAAGTCGAGCAGCCGGTTGGCCATGTTCGGATTGCCCGACAGCCAGTGGTCGAACGGGTCCTTCATCGCCTGTTCGACGATGCGTTGCGCTTCGGCGGTGGCGAGACGATCCTTGGTCTGGCCCTGGAATTCAGGCTCGCGCACGAACACCGAGAGCATCACGGCCGCGCCCACCATCACGTCTTCCGAGGTGATGGACGAGGCGCGCTTGCCCTGGCCGACGCGCTCGGCGTGATCCTTCAGGCCGCGCAGCAGCGCGCTACGCAGGCCGGATTCGTGGGTGCCGCCATCGGGCGTCGGCACGGTGTTGGTGTAGGAGGACAGGAAGCCGTCGGCATCCGCGGTCCAGGCGACAGCCCATTCGCAGGCGCCATGCGCGCCGTTGCGGCCCGACTTGCCGGAGAAGATGTCCGGATGCACCAGCGTGTCGGCGTGGATCGCAGCCGCGAGGTAATCCTTGAGGCCGCCGGGGAAGTGGAACGTCGCCTCCGCCGGCACGTCCTCGACGCCCTTGAGCAGCTCGGGCGCGCAATTCCAGCGGATCTCGACGCCGCCGAACAGATAGGCCTTCGAGCGGGTCATCTTGAACAGGCGCTGCGGCTTGAACGCGGCCTTGGCGCCGAAGATGTCGGTGTCGGGCTTGAAGCGCACGCGGGTGCCGCGGCGGTTGTTGACCTTGCCGAGATCCTCGAGCTTGCCCTTCGGGTGGCCGCGCTCGAACGTCATGCGGTAGAGTTTCTGGCTGCGCGCGACCTCGACCTCGAGCAGCGAGGAGAGGGCGTTCACCACGGAGATGCCGACGCCGTGCAGACCACCGGAGGTCTCGTAGACCTTGGAGTCGAACTTGCCGCCCGAATGCAGCGTGCACATGATGACTTCGAGCGCGGACTTCTTCGGGAATTTCGGATGCGGATCGATCGGGATGCCGCGGCCGTTGTCGATCACGGTCAAAAAGCCGTCCGCACTCAAATCGACGCCGATGAAGGTCGCGTGCCCGGCCAGTGCCTCGTCCATCGAGTTGTCGATGACTTCGGCGAAGAGGTGATGCAGCGCCTTCTCGTCGGTGCCGCCGATATACATGCCCGGCCGGCGCCGGACCGGCTCCAGGCCCTCGAGGACCTCGATATCGGCCGCGGTGTAGTCGGCTTCGCCGCCGCTCCCGCGCGATGCCGTCTTGGCGGGCGCCTTGGTCTTCGGCTCATCGCTGCCGAAAAAATCGTCTTTTGCTTTGGGCTTCAACTGCTTGGACATATATCTTGATGTGCTTTGAGGGCCGCGCATGCGGCGAATCGGTTCGGGCGACTATGCCACGGCTGGCCTGCAAAGGTCACCGCAGGTCCGCCGGCCGGTGTGGGTGGGAGCCAATCCCGGCGATTTTACGCCGCAGGCCCACCAAATCCCGGCAATTTGACCCCTTGGCCCCGTTTGGGCCGGGCTTTGTGACTTGATGTCACACAAGCCCTTGGCTTACCAGTCTTTTTATCTGACAGGACCGTGACGGGGCGGGAAGGCTATCTGGAATGGAGCAGTTTGCGCACGCACTCGCCGACTTCGTGCGTGCTCACCAGGCTTGGGCGGCCCCCATCGTGTTCCTGCTGGCCTTCGGGGAGTCGCTCGCCTTCATCTCGCTGCTGGTCCCGGCCTGGGGCGCACTGGTGGCGATCGGCGCGCTGATCGGGGCGAGCGGGATCAGTTTTTACCCCGTATGGATTGCCGGCGGCATCGGCGCTGCGCTCGGCGACTGGGTCTCCTACTGGTTCGGCTACCGCTACAAGGAGCAAGTCGCGCAGATGTGGCCGCTCTCGCGCTATCCGGAACTCCTGCCCAGGGGCGAAGCCTTCGTGCGCAGCTGGGGCGTGCCCAGCATCTTCATCGGCCGCTTCTTCGGCCCCTTGCGCGCCTCGGTGCCGCTCGCCGCCGGCATCTTCGAGATGCCCTATTGGAGCTTTCAGGCCGCCAATTTCATCTCGGCGCTGGTCTGGTCCGCGGCGCTGCTTGTGTTCGGCGACGTGATCGCCAAGGTCATGGAATGGATCTGGAGCGTCATCTGACCGGGCAGCGGGCCGCCCAGCCAGCCTATCGGGCGAAGCCTAGAGCGAGGCGTTCCAGATCGACGGGATCCAGCGATAGCCCGAGCCGTCCTTTTCCTTCTCGACGCGGACGAGACCAGGGAAGGCGGCATGGAAGGCCTGGATCGGCATCTTCTCGGCAATCGCCATGTCGTACAGCTTGCGCCGCGTCTGCTGCGCCAGCGGCTTGTCGACGTCGGAGGCGATGTTCCACTCGGGATGCTTCACGAACAGGAACGCAGCACCCGCCGTGATGTCGACCTGCACCAGCACCTTGTCGGAGCCCGAGGCGACGATGAAGGAGTTGTGCCCCGGCGTGTGGCCCGGGCTCGCCACCGAGGTGATGCCGGGCGCGACCTCCTTGCCGGGCTCGTATTGCGTGACCTTGCGGCCGAGCGCGTCGAACACGCGGCGGATGTTCTTGAAGTTGCTCTCGAGGATCGGATTGCCGGTCCCCTTGCTCATCTCGCCGTCGTCCATCCAGAACTTCCATTCCGCCGCAGGCACCATGATTTCGGCGTTGGCGAAGGCCGGCTTGTTCTCGGCCGCGAGCAGGCCGTTGATGTGGTCGCCGTGGAAATGCGAGATGATCACGGTGTCGACCGCGGCACGGTCGATGCCGGCGGCGGCGAGATTGTTGTGGAACTGGCCGACCTTGCCCTTTGTCTGTGTGAACTGGTCGGGCCCGAGGCCGGTGTCGATGACGACGAGCTTCGGCCCGGTGTTGACGACCACGGGGTTGAAAGTGTGGGTGACCTTGTCGGTCGGCAGATGGTTTTCGGCGAAGATCTTGTTGATGTCGTCCTTGCTGGCGCCGGCGGCGTAATTGTCGGGCAGGTTGACGGTGGTGACACCATCGCAGACCACCGTGACCTGGTGGCTGCCGACATTGTAGCGGTAGAAGCTCGCGTTCTGGGCTGCGGCCGGGGGCGCGGCGGCGCTCGCGGGTGGCGTCTTCACGAAGGGCAGGAGCGCCGAGGCGGCGGCGCCGGCCAGCGTTGCGCGACGGGTGATCTCGGTCATGACGGTGTCCTGGGTTGTATTGCGAACGAACGGCACGGACCGGCGTAGTTGCAATGTGCCGGTCATTCTCGAGAACCCCCATTGCTACTGGAAATTCCGCGGCACGCAGATGACATCCGTGCGGCATCTCGCCGTCACCGGTGCGGCATCCAGCCCGCACGCGCTGCGGATTTGGACTTGACCCTGGAACCCGCCAGCTTTATAGCCGCGCGCCATGATCAACGCCGCGACCATCCTGTTCGCCCGTCGCCGCCGCCGCTCTTTAGCGGTTTGGGCGGTCGATCGCGTTTGAGATCATCGTCTTTGCCGCTGGATCCGATCCGCGGCATTCTTTCTCCTGTCAGCGCGATCTGATCCGGCGGCCCCCAAGGAGGCCCAGCAGGAGACCACGATGTACACGCCACCCTTTTTCAAGCAGGACCGCGCCGCGAGCCTGAAATTCGCAGAAGAGCGCGGCTTCGGTACGATGTGCGCCTTCGACGGCCACAAGCCGGTCGCCTCGCTGCTGCCGTTCTACCTGACCTACGCCGCTGACGGCACGCCGCAGGCGGCCTTTCATGTCGCCCGTCACAATCCGCTGCTAAAGCTGGCGGATGGCTCGGCGTCCTGGCTGCTCGCGGTCAACGGCCCCGATGCCTATGTATCGCCGGACTGGTACGTCTCGCCGGATCAGGTGCCGACCTGGCTCTACCAGTCGGTGCATCTGAGCGGGCCGGTGCGGTTTCTGTCGGACCACGAGCTGGCGGTGCAGATCGACACGCTCAGCGACAAGTTCGAGAACTGGTTGCTGCCGAAGAAGCCGTGGACGTCCGCGAAGATGACGGCCGGACGGCTCGAGACCATGAAGAAGGCGATCGTGGGTCTGGTCATGACGGTTGAGGAGGTCGAAGGCAGCTTCAAGCTCAACCAGCACAAGTCCGACGCCGATTTTGCCGCGATCGCGAGTGCGCTGGGCTCGCAGGCGGATGCGGACTCGCGCACGATCGCAGGCCTGATGCGCGAAGCGAGACCGTTGGCCTTCGCAACAGACACGGTACAAGCACAGCAAGCGATTACGCCTGAAGGGGGCGTGTGATGAGCATGAAGAAGAAGATCGGCATTCTTGGCGCGTCCGGCTACACCGGAGCCGACGCGGTGCGCCTGCTGGCGCGGCATCCGAATGCCGAGATCACGGCGCTCACCGCCAACACCCATGCGGGCAAGGCCATGAGCGAGGTATTTCCGCACTTCTTCATGCTCGACCTGCCAAAACTCGTGGAGTGGGAAAAGGTCGACTGGACCAAGCTCGACGCGGTGCTCTGCGGGCTGCCGCACGGCACCACGCAGGAGATCATCGCGGCCGTGCTCAAGGCCAATCCGAAGATCAAGATCCTCGACATGTCCGCGGATTTCCGGCTGCGCAACAAGGACACCTATGCGCAGTGGTACGGCCATGAGCATCGCGCGCTCGAACTGCAAGGCGAGGCTGTCTATGGGTTGACCGAATTCTACCGGGAGAAGATCACGTCCGCCCGGCTGGTCGCCTGTCCCGGCTGTTATCCGACCGCGGCGTTGCTGGCGCTGGTTCCGCTGGCGAAGGCCAAGCTGATCGACGTGGATGACATCATCATTGATGCGAAATCGGGCCTGACCGGCGCCGGCCGCGGGCTGAAGCAGAACACGCTGTTTAGCGAAGCGGGCGAGGGGCTGTCGCCCTATTCGGTCGGCACTCACCGGCACGCGCCTGAAATCGAGCAGGAAATCAGCCTCGCTGCGGGCTCGGCGGTGACGGTGAATTTCACGCCGCATTTGATTCCGATGGCGCGGGGCGAGTTCTGCACCTCCTACGTCAAGCTCAACGGTGCAACGCCCGACGATCTGCGGGCGGCGCTGCAGAATGCATACGCCAGCGAGCCGTTCGTGCATGTCGCAAAAAAGGGCGTGCTGCCGCAGACGCAGAACGTGCGCGGCTCCAACTATGTTCAGATCGGCGTCGTCGCCGACCGCATCAAGGATCGGGCGATCGTGCTTTCGACGCTCGACAATCTGGTGAAGGGCTCGGCCGGTCAGGCGATCCAGAACATGAACCTGATGTTCGGATTTCCTGAAACCGCGGGGCTGGAGCAGATCGCGCTGTTTCCATAAGCGAGGCGCCGACACGAACAAGCTCGAAAGGAGCGTGCGATGAGTCTTTCTGAAACCAGTATCGTCAACACCAAACAGGCCCCGACCACCGGCGCGGCCAAGAAGCCCGCCACTGTCTTCGTTGACGGTGGCTCCGGCACCACCGGGCTCGGCATCAACGAGCGGCTGAAGCTGCAGAACGACGTCGTCGTGAAGACGATTGCCGACGACAAGCGCAAGGATCCCGCGGCCAAGAAGGCGCTGATGGAGGAGGTGGACCTCGTCATCCTCTGCCTGCCCGACGATGCCGCCAAGGAAACGGTGGCGCTGATCGACAGCATGGGCCCATCGGGTCCGAAGGTGCTGGACGCCTCGACCGCCTACCGGGTTGCGCCTGATTGGACCTATGGTTTTGCGGAGCTGGCACCGGACCAGGCCGGCAAGATCAAGGCCGCAAAGAAGGTCTCCAATCCCGGCTGCTATCCGACCGGCGGCATCGCGCTGCTGCGGCCGATCGTCGATGCCGGCCTGTTGCCGCCTGATTATCCCATCAGCGTCAACGCGGTCAGCGGCTATTCCGGCGGCGGCAAGTCGATGATCGCAAGCTTCGAAGACGGCAGCGCGCCGTCCTTCGAGCTCTATGGCCTTGGCTTCGAGCACAAACATCTGCCGGAGATGCAGCTCTATTCGAACCTGACGCGGCGGCCGATCTTCATCCCGTCGGTCGGCAATTACCGGCAGGGCATGCTGGTCTCGGTGCCGCTCCAGCTCGACACGCTGCCGGGCAAGCCGAGTGGGGCGGATTTGCAAGCCGCGTTGGCCAAGCGCTACGTGGGCTCGAAATATGTTTCGGTGATGCCACTTCAGAACGAAGCGTCAAAGGGCGGCCGGATCGAACCGGAAGCGCTCAACGAGACCAACATGCTCGAGCTCTACGTCTTCGCCAACGACAAATATCACCAGGCGGTGCTGGTCGCGCGGCTCGACAATCTCGGTAAGGGCGCATCCGGCGCGGCCGTGCAGAACATGCGGCTGATGCTGGGTTTGCCGGAGGAGTAGGGAACGTCAATGCCCCGGACGCAGCGCAGCGCTTCATGGCGGTGCGCTGCGAAGCCGGGACACGGCAGAAGAGTGCCGACGCGAGTCCGCCATGGATGAGACCACGCTGAAATTCTACCGGCAGAACGCCGAAGCCTATGCCGGCTGGGCCAAGGCGCCCTCGACGCGGCTGCGCGGCTTCCTCGCCCTGCTGCCATCGGGCGGCGCGATCCTCGAGCTCGGCTGTGGTGCGGGCAATCATTCGGCGGTGATGCTGGCCGAAGGGTTTTCGGTGCATGCGACCGACGGCTCGCCTGAAATGGCCGAGATCGCGTCGCGACGGCTCGGCCATCCCGTCGAGGCGATGCGGTTCGATGAGCTTGATGCGCACGAGGCCTATGACGGCGTCTGGGCAAGCGCCTGCCTGCTGCACTTGCCGCGCGACGAGCTCGCCGGCATCCTCGCGCGGATTCATCGCGCGCTCAGGCCGTCAGGCGTGTTCTACGCCAGTTACAAGATGGGCGAGGACGACGGCCGGGACAGTCTCGGCCGTTATTACAATTATGCCTCGCCCGAGTGGCTCGAAACGACCTACGCCAGTGCGGGTCCCTGGATCACGCTGACGTCGGATACCAACGTGATCCAGAGCTTTGACGCGACCCCGGCGAACATGCTGCATCTCACCGTGCGCAAGGCCTGATCTCCGGCCACCTTGACCACGACCGGCTACGCGGCGACCCATTCCAACAGCGCGTTTTGCGCGTGGAGCAGATAGGCCTTCGCCACCGTGCTGCTGCAGGCGCGATGCGACATCGCATCGGCGCTGACCTCCTGACCTCTGGTCACGGGCGGGCAGGGCAGGAAAATGACGTCGGGACGGCATCTGTCGAGGAGCGATGCCGATAGCTGGTAGTCAAGGAGTTGATCCGCGCGGGCGTCATCAGGCCAGCAATCCGTGATGATCACATCCGCATCGAACAGGGCATGCAGGCTGGTGCTCGCCGTGAAGTTCGGGCTCGCGATGTCCTTGAGATGCCAGTCCTCCGGATAGATCTGCGTTACTTTGAGCGGCAGCGAGACCGAGGCTTCGACCCATGACCTCAGGATGTTCGCGGCAGGCGACACGCCGACCACTTTCAGGCCGTCGAGCCCGGCTCTCTTGCTCGCGACATAAGCGAGATCGCCGAGCGTTTCGCAAGGGTGGTTCGATCGCGTCCTGGCATTGACGACGGGAGCCCTGGCGCTCGACGCAAGCTCGCGCAGGGTCGACAGGTCCCGGGTGCGGACGACCAGGATGTCGAACCAGTTGTCGAGATATCCGGCCAGATCAGCTGTCGTTTCGTGGATATTGAACCTGATCGGAGGCTGAACGCAGATGCCTCCCATCGCCCTCACGCCGAGATCGAAGGCCGTCGTGTTCCGCCATCCACCGTCGTCGGCGATGAGCGCCACACGCCTGCCGGTCAGGCTCTGGGGCATGGCGCGGCTATTCCACGCAGCCGCGAGCACCTGCGCGCGGTCAACGATGGACTGGATCGTGTCCGCGCTGAGGTCGTGAAACTGGACGAAGTCCCGACTGGATTCGCTACGCATTGCCGAGCGTTGCGCGCGCGTGCTCAGAACACCTTGAAGATCGCCAGCGCCAGCACGGCCTGCGCGAGGAAGCCGACGGTGAAGGCCAGCGTGCGGAAAACCGGGATCCCGAGGGCGTAGACGATCAGGTGCGCGACACGCGACCAGAAATAGACGGCGCAGGCGAGCACGGTCCATTTGGAGGAATAGTCGATCGCGTTCAGGATCAGCACCAGTGGCGCGAACAGCACGAGGTTCTCGACCGCGTTGTCATGCGCGAACATCAGGCGGTTCGCCCATTCGGCTTGCGGCTTGTCGGCGCGCGAGGGATTGGCCAACGCGCCGCTGAGACCGCGAACCTGGCAGCGGTTGATGGTGTAGGGGATCCAGAGAATTCCGGTCAGGATCACCGTCAAGGTCAGCCAGAACAATTCACGCGTCATAACCCGGTCCCCTCTGTCGTCGCTGCGTTGAAAGCGAGCTTATACAAGCGTCGCAGATTCCGCTATGCGCGAACCCTGACATAGCTGCCGGGGGCGTCCTCGAGGGGCGGCAGGGCTTCGCTTCCGACCGCGCGCGCCGGGACTTCCTCGGGATCGAGCCCGCCCAGCCATTCGCGCCAGTCCGGCCACCACGAGCCCTTGTGCTCCACCGCGCCCTTCATCCACTCGGCGACGTTGACGTCCTTGACGTTGTCGTTGGTCCAGTACTGGTATTTGTTCGAGGCGGGCGGATTGACGACGCCGGCGATGTGGCCCGAGCCTGACAGCACGTATTTCACCGGGCCGCCGAAGAACTGCGAGCCGTAGAGCACCGATTCCGCCGGCGCGATGTGGTCCTCGCGGGTGGCGAGGTTGTAGACGGGCACCTTGACCTTGGAGAGGTCGAGCAGGGTGTTGTCGAGCACCATCGTGCCGGTGGAGAGCCGGTTCTCCAGGTAGCAGTTGCGCAAATAATAGGAATGGTTCGACGCGGTCATGCGCGTCGCGTCCGAATTCCAGTGCAAGAGGTCGAACGCGCTTGGCTGCTGGCCCTTCAGATAGTTGCTGACGACGTAGGACCAGATCAGATCGTTGGAGCGCAGCATGTTGAAGGCCATCGCCATCTTGGAGCCTTCGAGCACGCCGGCGGCCTTCATGTCCTGCTCGAGGGCCGCGATCTGCTCCTCGTCGACGAACACCAGCAGATCGCCGGCGTGGGTGAAGTCGACCTGTGCCGCGAAGAACGTCGCCGACGAGACGCGCTGGCGGCGCTTCTCGGCGAGCCAAGCCAGCGTGGTGGCGAGCATCGTGCCGCCGACGCAATAGCCGGCGGTGTGCACCTTCATCTCGCCGGTGACCTTCTCGATCACGTCCATCGCCGTGAGCGGGCCTTCCTTCATGTAGTCTTCCCAGCTCTTGTTGCCGCGCCGCTTGTCGGGATTGACCCATGAGATCACGAACACGGTGATGCCCTGGTCGACGCACCACTTGACGTAGGACTTCTCCGGTTTGAGATCGAGGATGTAGAACTTGTTGATCCAGGGCGGCACGATCAGGAGCGGCGTGCGCAGCACGTTCTCCGTGGTCGGCGAATACTGGATCAGCTGCATCATCTCGTTCTGGTAGATCACCTTGCCCGGCGTCGTCGCCATGTTGACGCCGACGACGAGATTGTCCGGATTGGACTGGCGGATCTTCAGCATGCCCTTGCCGGCGGCGATGTCCTCGGCCAGCATCTTCAGTCCGCGCGCGAGATTTTCACCGCTGCTTGCCACCGTCTCGCGCAGCACTTCCGGATTGGTCAGGACGAAGTTCGACGGCGAGATCGCGTTGGTGACCTGCTGGACGTAGAACTCCGCCTTGCGGCGGGTCTGCGGGTCGAGCCCGTCGGCGTCGCGCACTAGCTCCTGCGCCCATTTGGTCGTGAGCAGATAGAGCTGCATCATGAAATCGAAGAACTGGTTCGACTTCCACTCTGGATCGGCAAAGCGCTTGTCGCGCGGCGAGGGCGCGATCGCGGGCGCGGCGTCCTGGCCGGCCATGCGGCGCGCAGCCGAGCCCCAGAGGTCCAGATAATCCTTGGCGAGCTTGGTCTGCAGATCGGACGAGCGGGACGTATCCGACAGCCAGTATTCGGCGACCGAGGTGAAGGTCTTGACCACTTCCGTGAGCTCGGCCGGCGGGCGATCCTGCACCTCGCCGCTCTCGCGTGGCTTTAGGTACGCGGCGAGCGCCTTGCCGCCGCTCTCCATCGCCCGCGCGACATTCATCGCGAAGGCTTCCGCATCGAACTTCGTCTCGGGTTTGGGCGTGTCGGTCGTGGCGGTACTCATGAGCAGAACAGTAACGATTCATTCCGTATTCGTCACCGCGAAGCTCGCATGTTTGGCGTTAAACAAGCTCCAACATGTGCTGCACTGCGACAAAGTTTCTTGGTTTTGTCACAATCGAGGTGCACCTCTCCGGTCGTGGGCCTTGGATGTTTTCTCGCTCGTACCATTTGTGGGCAGCAATGGTTTGAGCTTGGGCAGGTTGTCGGGTTAGTCTCCGGCAGCTTGCTTTGGGACGAGTAGGGGATTTCCCAAGTGTTGGCGTTCAGGGACCTGCAAAAGTCGCTGCCGATCTGCGGCGCGCTGCTGATGGCGGCGCTTGCCCTCGGCGGCTGCTCGAGCCAGCTCGCAGATATGACACCCGCCGATGCGCAAGCGCATCCCAGGGAGCCTGGGACCTACCTCCCGGTGCACGACCTCCCGCCGGATCGCGATCAGGCGGTCATCCCGCCGGACCAGCGCGCCAAGATCGAGGCGGAGCTCGCCGCCGCACGCGACCGTCAGGCCGTCGCCGCCAAGGACGCGAAATAGCGCGGTGCAAGGTAATCGCTGGCGCCCCCGCCACTCCGTGCTAAAAAGACCTCAGTTCAGCCGAGAGTCAGGGCGAAGGTGTTCAGCCCTTGTCGCTGAAAGTCGCTCCAAGTAGTTGATTTTGAGTGATTTTCGCGCAAGGGGCGGTCGCCTTTGAAATAGGCGTCATCGCCTTTCGATTCTGTCCTGACCGGTTGCCCGGAGCCCAGAGAGCCATGGAAGATTTTTACCGCATCCGCCGCCTTCCGCCTTACGTGTTCGAGCAGGTCAACCGGGCCAAGGCGGCCGCGCGGAATGCCGGTGCCGACATCATCGACCTCGGCATGGGCAATCCGGACCTGCCGGCGCCGGCCCATGTGCTGGAGAAGCTGAAGGAGACGCTGGGCAAGCCGCGCACCGACCGCTACTCGGCCTCCCGCGGCATCCCCGGGCTGCGCCGGGCCCAGGCCGCCTATTACGCCCGCCGCTTCGGCGTGAAGCTCAACCCCGACACCCAGGTCGTGGCGACGCTCGGTTCGAAGGAGGGGTTTGCCAATGTGGCGCAGGCGATCACCGCGCCCGGCGACGTCATCCTCTGCCCAAACCCGAGCTATCCGATTCACGCCTTCGGCTTCCTGATGGCAGGCGGCGTGATCCGCTCGGTGCCCTCGGAGCCGACGCCGCAATTCTTCGAGGCGGTGGAGCGGGCGATCGTGCATTCGATCCCGAAGCCGCTCGCGCTCGTGGTCTGCTACCCCTCGAACCCGACTGCCTATGTCGCGAGCCTCGACTTCTACAAGGACCTGGTCGCGTTCGCGAAGAAGCACGAGATCCTGATCCTGTCCGATCTCGCCTATGCCGAGGTCTATTTCGACGAGAACAACCCGCCGCCGTCGGTGCTCCAGGTGCCCGGCGCGATCGACGTCACCGTCGAGTTCACCTCGATGTCGAAGACCTATTCGATGGCCGGCTGGCGCATGGGCTTTGCGGTCGGCAACGACCGCGTGATCGCGGCGCTCGCCCGCGTCAAATCCTACCTCGACTACGGTGCCTTCACGCCGGTGCAGGTCGCCGCGACCGCCGCGCTGAACGGCCCCGACGATTGCATCAAGGAAATGCGCGACACCTACCGCAAGCGCCGCGACGCGCTGGTGGAGTCATTCGGCCGCGCCGGCTGGGAGATCCCGCCGCCGGAAGCCTCGATGTTCGCCTGGGTGCCGCTGCCGGAGGCCTTCCGCAGCGTCGGCAGCATGCAGTTCGCAACCCTGATGGTGGAGAAATCCGGCGTCGCGGTCTCGCCCGGCGTCGGCTTCGGCGAGCATGGTGAAGGATATGTCCGCATCGCCATGGTGGAAAACGAGCAACGGATCAGGCAAGCCGCGCGCGGCGTGCGCCGCTTCCTTGAAAGCGGCATCGAAACGTTGCACAACGTCGTTCCGCTCGCCAATCGGCGCTAATTCTCTTCTGCAGGTTTTCTAAAGCATCATGGTTGCACCCCTGAAAGTGGGCATAGCGGGGCTCGGCACCGTGGGCGCCGAAGTTGTCCGTTTGATCGAGACCCAGGCCCGCGTGCTCTCGGGCCGCAGTGGCCGCGGCATTCGCGTCGTCGCCGTCACCGCGCGCTCGAAGGCGAAGAAGCGCGGCGTCGATCTGCGCGGCGTCGAATGGGCCAAGGATCCGATGGCACTGGCCACGCATCCCGGCATCGACTGCTTCGTCGAGCTGATGGGCGGCGCCGGCGATCCCGCGCTCTCCGCCGTCGAGGCGGCGCTGAATACAGGCAAGTCGGTCGTCACCGCCAACAAGGCGCTGCTCGCCAAGCACGGCCTGAAGCTTGCCAAGGCCGCTGAAAAGCACGGCGGCGCGCTGAATTTCGAGGCAGCCGTCGGTGCCGCGATCCCCGTCATCAAAACGCTGCGCGAGGGTCTTGCCGGAACCGGCATCAACCGCGTCTACGGCATCCTCAACGGCACCTGCAATTACATCCTGACCCGGATGGAGCAGGAAGGCCTGTCCTTCGCCGAATGCCTCAAGGATGCGCAGCGGCTCGGCTATGCCGAGGCCAACCCGTCCTTCGACGTCGACGGCCATGACACCGCGCAGAAGCTGGCGATCCTCGCCAGCCTCGCCTTCGGCACGAAAGTTGCTCAAAGCGCGGTGTATGTCGAAGGCATCTCATCCATCGCGCCGGAAGATCTCCGCGCAGCCGACGATCTCGGTTACCGGCTCAAGCTGCTTGGTGTTGCGGTTCGCACAGCCAAGGGCATCGAGCAGCGCGTGCATCCGACCATGGTGCCGAAATCCTCTTCGATCGCGCAGGTGATGGGGGTCACCAATGCGGTCACGATCGACGGCGAGGGCATTCCGGCGATCACGCTGGTCGGGCCCGGGGCCGGCGGTGCTGCGACCGCGTCCGCCGTCGTCGCCGACATCGCCGACGTCGCGCGCGGCATCCGCGCCAATCCGTTCGGCCGGCCGATCTCGCATCTGCGCGACACCAAGAAGGCGCCGATGGAGCGGCACGAGGGCGGCTACTACATCCGCCTCTTGGCGCGCGATTTCCCGGGCACTGCGGCGGCGATCGCGACCCGGCTCGCGGAACAGAAGATTTCGATCGAATCGATCGTGCAGCGCCATCCGAACGGCGGCGCTGCGCCGACCGATGGCAAGGCGGTGCCCGTGCCCGTCATCCTGATCACCTATGCGACGCATGAGGACGCCGTGCGCCGCGCACTGGCCGCCGTCCAGAAGGACAAGGTGATCAGCGGACGGCCGCAGGTCATCAGAATTGAGAAGAACTGACACGGTTCGAACGAACTGTGGGTGTTACGAGTTGATGTGGGCGGAGATTTCCGTCCCAAACGTTTCGAAGGAGTTAGCCGATGTCGACCCATATTGAAGTCCCCCCGCACCACTTGCTCGAGCGCATTCTCACGCTGGAGATCGTGCGGGTGACGGAACGGGCGGCAGTGTCGTCGGCGCGGCTTCGCGGACACGGCAACGAGAAGGCGGCCGACCAGGCCGCCGTGGACGCGATGCGGCGCGAGCTCAACAAGCTGCCGATCCAGGGCACCATCGTGATCGGCGAGGGCGAGCGCGACGAGGCGCCGATGCTGTATATCGGCGAGCAGGTCGGTCTCAAGGCAGGCCCGCAAGTCGATATCGCGGTCGATCCGCTGGAAGGCACGACGCTGTGCGCCAAGAACATGCCGGGCTCGATCGCCACCATGGCGATGGCCGACGGCGGCACGCTGCTGCACGCACCCGACGTCTACATGCAGAAGCTCGCGATCGGTCCCGGCTACGACAAGGGCGTGGTCGATCTCGATGCATCGCCGGCTGACAACGTCCGCCGCCTCGCCAAGGCCAAGGGTGTCAATCCCGACGGCATCACGGTTCTCGTGCTCGATCGTCCGCGCCATGCCGACATCATCTCGAGCGTCCGCTCGACCGGCGCGGCCGTCCGCCTCATCACCGACGGCGACGTCGCCGGCGTGATCCACTGCGCCGATCCCGACAATACCGGCGTCGACATGTATCTCGGCACCGGCGGCGCGCCGGAAGGCGTGCTCGCGGCCGTGGCGCTGCGCTGCATCGGTGGCCAGATGCAGTGCCGCCTCATCCTCGATTCCGACGAGAAGCGCGAGCGCGCCGCCAAGATGGGCGTCAACGATCCCAAGATGATCTACGGCATCGAGGACATGGCGCGCGGCGACTGCCTGTTCGCCGCCACCGGCGTCACCACCGGCTCGCTGCTGTCTGGCGTCAAGTTCCGTAAGGACGGCGTGATCGAGACCGAGACGGTCGTGATGCGCTCCGTCACCGGCACCGTGCGCTACATCAAGGCCGAGCACCGCGAACTGGCGAAGTTCCACCTGGACTGACGCCCGCCGTCATTCCGGGGCGACGCGAAGCGTCGAACCCGGAATCTCGCGCCACAACTTCTGGATTCCGGCGTTCTCAGGGCCGCGCCTCGCGCGGTCCCGTTGCCCCGGAATGACAACAAGAACAATCAGAGGGAAGCGCTCATGTCCGATCTCACCGCCGTCAAAGCCCTGGTCTTCGACGTGTTCGGCACGGTCGTGGACTGGCGCACCAGCCTGATCACCGACTTCATGTGGTGGGGGAAGGGCCGCGGCATCAGCGCCGACTGGACCGCCTTGGTTGACGGCTGGCGCGGCATGTACATGGCCTCGATGGACGACGTGCGCCAACATCCCGAGCGCGGCTATGTCATGCTCGACGATCTGCACCGCCGCTCGTTGGAAAAGCTGGTCGCGCAGTTTGCGATCAAGGGCCTCACCGAGGCCGATCTCGATCACCTCACCAAGGGCTGGCATCGCCTCAATCCCTGGCCCGACAGCGTCGCGGGCCTGACGCGGCTGAAGACGAAATTCGTGATCTCGCCGCTGTCGAACGGCAACGTCGCGCTGCTCACCAACATGGCGAAGTTTGCAGGCCTGCCGTGGGATCTCGTCATGTCAGCCGAGTTGTTCGAGCACTACAAGCCCGATGCCGAAACCTATCTCGGCGCCGCGCGCCTGCTTTGCCTCAAGCCGGAACAGGTGATGATGGTCGCCGCCCACAACGGCGATCTCGCCGCCGCACAGAAGAACGGGCTGAAGACCGCGTTCGTGGCGCGGCCGACGGAATACGGGCCGTTGCAGAAGGTCGATTTCGAGGCGACGGGTAAGTGGGATATCGTCGCCAGGGACTTCGGCGGGATCGCCGACAAGCTGGGCTGCTAGCACCGCAGCTCCCGCTCGCAGATTAGCTGCGAGCTCGACCACCGGGCCGAGCAATCACGCTTGCGCGGGGCCGTGGTCGCAAGACGCGTGCCGCAGCAGCGAAACCGCGACCTTGCTCAGCGCCGACATACCGCTACGCCGCGTGGCGGGCGGGCTGCCGTCCGACGTGACGAGGGAACATACCCCAAAGCACATGGTTCGGAGCCTCGGTCATTATTGCACCGAGTACAATGTTCTGATTGTACCGACAAATAAGTCGGATCATATTCCGGGCAAAGAGCAAATTGCACCGGGAGCGCTCGGTGGCAATGGAGCGACGACAATGCCCGTGAGTTATCTCGATCTGTTTCTCGCGTTCCTCGGATTGACCTTTGGACTGCCCTCTGTGCTGCCCGGCCTGTTTTTCCGGAATGAGGACGGTCGGCCCCCGAGGTCGCAGGCGGACTGATGGTGCTGTTCGCACAGCGTAACGGACCTTGAGAAGCGCAGATGGAGTTGACGGCCACCACAATCCTCGTCGCGTTCACCGGCGTCTTCCTGATCTGCTTCATGAAGGGCGCGTTCGGCGGCGGCTTCTCGATCATCGGCATTCCGCTCCTGTCGTTTGTGATGGACCCGGTGACCGCTGGCGGACTGCTCGCGCCACTGTTCATTGCGATGGATCTGTTCGCGCTACGCTACTGGAAGCCTTCGACCTGGTCGAAGCCGGACATCGTCCTGCTATTGCCCGGGCTCGTGGTCGGCATCGGCCTCGGTTATCTCCTGTTTCGCGTGCTGGACCATCGAGCGGTTGCGATCGTGATGGCGGTCGTCACGCTGATCTTCGTTGGCTTGTGGTTGGTGAGCGATCCGAAGGTGGTCGTTCGCCCGCGTTCGGCACCGAAGGCGGTCGCTGCCGGTCTTGCCTCGGGCGTGACGACGATGGTCGCGCATTCCGGCGGGCCGCCGCTGGCGATGTATCTGCTACCGCTCGGCCTCAGCAAGGAGGTCTATGCGGGAACGACGAGCCTGTTCTTCACTGTCGGCAATGCGACCAAGGCGGTGCCGTGGCTGCTGTTGGTGCGGCCGGCGGGCCATGTCTGGATCGTGATGGCGGCCTGCCTCCTGGCCATTCCCACCGGCGTCTGGCTCGGCTGGCGGTTGCATGGCAGGCTCGACCGGCAACAGATCTATCGCGCCTGTCACGGATTGCTGGTAGTCACGGCGCTGAAGCTCTTGTGGGACGGTGTTTCCGATTATCTCGTGTGATCTTCAGCCGCGCAGAACATCGCAATCGCAAGATCGATCCGCCGGTCCAGCGCCCGGCGGTTGAGCCGGAATCCGTCGTCGGTCAGCAGGCGGAAATGATCATGGCTGAATACCATTCCGAGCAGCATTTCGGCGACAAGGCGCAGCGGCAGGTTCTCGAGACGAGGCTCCAGGCGAACCGTCCTAAGCAGTTCGGCGACACCGTCCGTGCCAGTATCGAGGATAACTTCCGCGAACATGCGGCCGAGGCCAGGTGAAGCCTGGCGCTCGCCAATGATCAGGCGATGCAGCGCGATTTCGCTCGGCGCCAGCGCCACGTCGGCAATCTTCCGGAGCGAGTGTCGTAACCGGGTCGCCGGCGGTCCTTCAAGCGGAGCGTCCGCAAAATGAACTTCGGGCAGGCTGCGCAGCAGCATGGCGCGGAATAGCTCGGTCTTGCTCTCGAACAATTTGTAGAGCGTCTTCTTCGACATTCCGGCAGCGCCGGCGATGTCGTCCATCGTCGTCGCCGCAAAGCCCTTGCTGGTGAAGGTGTCCTTCGCCGCCGTCAGCAGGTGCAACATCCTCGCGTCGGGAGCGGGAATATCGACGCTCCGCTCCGGGGGACGGTTGTCGCCGGTGCGGGTGCGCTTCTCCGATGTTTTCGCCATGCAAGACCTGCCGCCGATGTTGAGCCGCTTCACGACTGCTTGAACGGAAATGTGAGGGCAGCCTAGCACTTGACTTCAGGGATGGAAACTACCAAGTTTCCTAATGGAAACCAGAGAGTTTCCAATTGTTTCCGTTGCCATGATCCCGCCCTGAGGTCGGCAACGCCATCTCATGGATCGTCAATCATGCCTCTCCCGATCGTCCGCGCCGTTCCCTTGCTTGCCCTGCTGTCGCTCGCAGCCTGCGGCGAGCAGAGCCAGGCGCCGGTCGCGCAACAGGCGGCGCCGGAAGTCGGCGTCGTCACGTTGAAGCCCCAGCAGGCGAAGGTCTCGACGGTCCTGCCGGGCCGCGTCGTCGCCTATCAGGTTTCCGAGGTGCGGCCGCAGGTCACCGGCATTCTCCTCAAGCGCGACTTCGTCGAAGGTGCCGAGGTCAAGGAGGGCGACCAGCTCTATGAGATCGATCCCATTCAGTACAAGGCGGCGCTGGCCAGCGCCGAGGCCGCCGTGCAGAGGGCGGAGGCAACGCTCGTCAGCGTCAAGCTGAAAGCCGCGCGCAAAACTCAGCTGTTCCAGACCAACGCGGCCAGCCAGCAGGACGTCGACGATGCGGTCGCCGCCTACAAGCAGGGCGAGGCCGATGTGAGCGCGGCGCAGGCCAACCGCGACACCGCTGCGATCGCGCTGGACCGCACCAAGGTCGCCGCGTCGATCTCGGGCCGCATTGGGAAGTCGACGATCACGCCGGGCGCACTCGTCACCGCCAGCCAGGCGACCGCGATGACGACGATCCAGCAGCTCGATCCTGTCTACGTCGATCTCGACCAATCGACATCCGAGATGGAGCGCCTGCGCAGCCAGATCGCGAGCGGAAAGCTCAAGCGGCCGGCCGAAGGCGTGCAGGTCGAGCTCCTGATGGAGAGCGGCAGGGCCTACGGTCACAAGGGCAAATACGGTTTCACCGATACGAGCGTCAACGAGAGCACCGGCTCGGTGAGCTCGCGCGCGATCTTCGCCAATCCCGAGCGCGCGCTGCTGCCCGGCATGTACGTCCGCGCCCGCGTCGTCGCCGGCGTCGATCCGGCCGCGATCCTGGTGCCGCAGCGGGCGGTCTCGCGTAATCCGCTGGGGCAGGCGGTGGCGATGTTCGTCGACAAGGATGGCAGGATCGAGCAGCGGACGCTGGATCTCGGCGAGGAGATCGACGGCAACTGGCTGGTTCGTTCCGGCGCCAAGCCGGGTGATCGTCTCGTCGTCGAGGGAACGCAGAAGGCCCGCCCCGGCGCGTCCGTTAAGACCGTCGAGGTCGCGGTCGATCCGGCAACCGGCCTGACAGTGAATCCGACGCGGCAGGCCGATGCGCGGCCCGCGGCCACGACGACCGAGCAGTAATCATCATGTCGCACTTCTTCATTAAGCGGCCGATCTTCGCCTGGGTCATCGCCATCCTGATCATGCTGGGCGGCGTGCTCGCGATCATGCGGCTGCCGATCGCGCAATATCCGCAGATCGCGCCGACCGTGGTCACGATCACGGCGACCTATCCCGGCGCCAACGCCGAAACGGCGGAGAACTCGGTGACCAAGGTCATCGAGCAGAACATGACCGGTCTCGACTATCTCCAGTACATGTCGTCGTCCAGCACCTCGACCGGCGTCGTGCAGATCTCGCTGACATTCACCAACGAGGCCGACGCCGACATCGCCCAGGTGCAGGTGCAGAACAAGCTCCAGCTCGCCACCCCGCTGCTGCCGCAGGTAGTGCAGCAGCAGGGCATCAAGGTCGTGAAGTCGTCGTCGAGCTTCCTGATGGTGCTCGGCTTCGTGTCCGAGGACGGCCGGCTCACCGCCAGCGATATCGCCGATTACGTGGCGTCCTCGATCAACGACCCGATCAGCCGCGTTGCCGGCGTCGGCCAGGTGCAGCTGTTCGGCTCCGAATACGCGATGCGGATCTGGCTCGATCCGGACAGGCTCGCCAAATACAATCTGATGCCGGGCGATGTGACCGCGGCGATCCAGGCCCAGAACACGCAAGTGACGGCCGGCCAGCTCGGCGGCCTGCCGTCCGTCGGCGGCCAGCAGCTCAACGCGACCATCACCTCGCAGAGTCGCCTTCAGACCGTCGACCAGTTCAAGGACATCATCCTGCGCACGGCATCATCGGGCCAGGCGGTGCGCATCGGCGACGTCGCGCGCGTCGAGCTCGGGTCGAAGTCCTACGATTCCACTGCGCGCTACAACGGCAAGCCGGCTTCAGGCATGGGCATCAGCCTTGCAACCGGCGCCAACGCGGTTGCAACCTCCGAAGCCGTGAAGACGCGCATTGCCCAGCTCAGTGCCACCATGCCGGAGGGGCTGCGCGTCATCTATCCCTACGACACCACGCCGTTCGTCAAACTGTCGATCGAGAAGGTGATCCACACGCTGTTCGAGGCGATTGCTCTCGTCTTCGTCGTGATGTTCGTGTTCCTCCAGAGCTGGCGCGCCACCATCATTCCGACCATCGCGGTACCGGTGGTGCTGCTCGGGACGTTCGGCGTGCTTTCGCTTGCCGGCTATTCGATCAACACGCTGACGATGTTCGCGATGGTGCTGGCGATCGGCCTGCTGGTCGACGACGCCATCGTCGTGGTCGAGAACGTCGAGCGCGTCATGGCCGAGGAGCATCTGTCCCCGCGCGAGGCGACCGAAAAGTCCATGCGCGAGATCACCGGCGCTCTGGTCGGGATCGGCGTCGTGCTCTCGGCCGTGTTCATCCCCATGGCCTTCTTCAACGGCTCCGTCGGCATCATCTACCGGCAGTTCGCGCTGACCATCGTCACGGCGATGCTGCTCTCGGTGCTGGTGGCGCTCGTCCTGACCCCGGCCTTATGTGCCACGATCCTGAAGCCGCCGAAGCATCATGGCACCCAGGGCGGCTTCTTCGGGCTGTTCAACCGCGGCTTTGATCGCATGGCCGATGGCTACCAGCGCGGCGCTGCGGTTGCGATCAAGCGGGTTGCGGGCTTGATGATCGCCTTCGCGGCGATCGTCGCCTGCATGGTCGTCCTGTTCCAGCGGCTGCCGAGCTCGTTCCTGCCCGAAGAGGACCAGGGCACGATCATGACCCTGATCCAGCTTCCGGTCGGCGCCACCTCGGTGCGCACGCTCGAGGTCATCAAGCAGGTCGAGCACCAATATCTCGACAACGAAAAGGATGCGGTGGAAGGCGTGTTCGCTGTCAGCGGTTTCAGCTTTGCCGGCCAGGGGCAGAACGTTGGCCTTGCCTTCGTCAGCCTGAAACCGTTCGACGAGCGCAAGAGCCCTGCGACCTCGGCGCAGGCCGTGGTCGGCCGCGCCATGGGCGCCTTTTCAAAAATCCGCGACGCGATGGTGTTCGCGGTGTTGCCGCCCTCGATCCCCGGCTTCGGCAATGCCGGCGGCTTCGATCTCTATCTCCAGGACACCGGCGGCAACGGTCACGAGGCGCTGATCCAGGCGCGCAACCAACTGCTCGGCCAGCTCGCGGCGGATAGGCGCGTGGCGCAGGCGCGGCCGAACGGCCAGGACGATACGCCGCAATTCAACCTCGACGTCGATCAGGCCAAGGCCACCGCGCTCGGCGTCAACCTGAGCGATCTCAACACCACGCTGTCGGCGGCCTGGGGCGGGGCCTATGTCAACGACTTCATCGACCGTGGCCGCGTCAAGCAGGTCTATGTCCAGAGCGATGCGCCGTTCCGCATGGATACCAGCGACATCGGCCGCTGGTACGTCCGCAATACCGCCGGCTCCATGGTGCCGTTCTCGGCGCTGGCCACCAATCGCTGGAGTTATGGTTCGCCGCGGCTGGAGCGCTACAACGGCGTCGCGGCCGTCGAGCTCCAGGGACAGGCCGGGCAGGGCATCAGCTCGGGTATCGCGATGCAGGCCGTGGAAGAGCAGATGGCCAAGCTGCCCAAGGGCTACGGGCACGAATGGACCGGATTGTCGTTCCAGGAGCGGCTCACCGGCAGCCAGACGCTGTACCTCTATTCGATCTCGCTCCTGATCGTCTTCCTCAGCCTTGCGGCGCTCTATGAGAGCTGGTCGGTTCCGTTCGCGGTGATGCTGACGGTGCCCATCGGCGTGCTCGGCGCACTGCTCGGAGCGACGCTGTTCAGCCAGGCCAACGACGTCTATTTCCAGGTCGGCCTGCTCACCACGATCGGTCTCGCCTCGAAGAACGCGATCCTGATCGTCGAGTTCGCGCTGGAGCAGATCGCGGCCGGCCGCAGCCTCGTCGAGGCCACGCTGCACGCGGCGCGGCAACGTCTCCGCCCGATCTTGATGACTTCGCTCGCCTTCATCCTCGGCGTGATGCCGCTGGCGGTGGCGACAGGGGCGGGCTCCGCCAGCCAGAACGCGGTCGGCATTGGCGTGGCCGGCGGCATGATCGCGGCGACCGTGCTGGGCATCTTCTTCGTTCCCGCGCTGTTCGTGCTGGTCAAGCGGATCTTTCCCGGCGCCAGGACGGATGCGGCAGTGCCGAAAACGGCGATCTTTGCCGAGCCGGCGGAATAGGCCAATCGGTTGGTTTGACATCTTTCATGCAAGCGCCTTTCATATCGATAATGTCGATGTGAGGGGCGCCCGTGGATACCGAGCTCGCGCGTACATTCCTGACGGTGGTTGCGACCGGAAATTTCATCACGGCCGCCGAGCGGTTGCATGTCAGCCAGTCCACCGTCAGCACGCGGATCCACAGTCTCGAAGAGCTGCTCGGCTGCACGCTGTTCGTGCGCAACAAGGCTGGCGCTGCGCTGACGGCGGCCGGACGTCAGTTTCAGCGTCACGCCTCGACGCTTGTTCGCACCGTCGAGCAGGCCCGGCACGACGTCGGCATTCCCAGGGGATTTAGCGGCGCGCTCGTGGTCGGCGGCCGCATCGGCCTGTGGGAAGAGTTTCTGCTGCTCTGGGTGCCGCGCATGCAGGAGGCCAACCCGCAGATCTCCATCCGCGCCGAGAGCGCGCTCGAGCCGGAGCTGATGCAGGGGCTGGTCGAAGGCCGCATCGACATCGGCGTGATGTACACGCCGCAAAGCCGTCCGGGCCTCAAGGTCGAATTGCTGATCGAGGAGCAGCTCGTGCTGGTCTCGACCAACCCGAAGAGCGATCCGGAGCCGCAGGACGGCTACGTCTATGTCGATTGGGGGCCGGAATTCTACGCCCGCCACAGCGCCGTCTTTCCGAATTTCGCGGGGCCAGCGCTATCAGCCAATATCGGCTGGCTCGGGCTTCAGCACGTGCTGGCCAACGGCGGCTCCGGCTACTTCGCGCAGCGGATCGTCGAGCCGCTGCTGAGGGCGCGGCGACTGCACCTGGTCGAGGGCGCGCCAAAATTCTCGATGCCGGCCTATGTCGTCTATTCGGTCGACCAGCCGGACGATCACGTGCAGGGCGCGATCGCGATCATGCGCGACCTCGCCGCCGAGCAGACGAGGCGCGTGACGGAACCGCCGCCGCGCAGCGCGCGCAAGCGCCGTTGACGGCCGGTCTACCCAGCTACCCGCGCCTGTGCAGTCGGGTCTCGGCGACGGCCGTCACTGCGCCGATCGCCAGCATGGCGATAATGACGTCCGCGGTCGCGCCGAAGCCGAAGGCGAGAACCGCAGCGGCGATCACCGCGGCCAGCATGGAGACGGTAAGGCCTTCGTCAGCGATCAGCTGTCGCGCGCTCCCGAGGAGCGTTGTGCGCTTGTTCGCAGGGAGCATCGCCGCTTGCCTACTGAAACAGCTTCATGGCGTTGAGCAGGGTCTGGATCACGCCCGCGAGCAGGGGGATGCCCGCGAAGCTCCAGGCAAGTGCCAATTGTAGCGGCGTGGTCTTCGCCGTCTGAACGGTCTGCATGATGTCAGGCCCCCGAGGGATTGTTGCTTGCCGCCGCCACAGCCGCGATCTCGCTGGCGCGATGCACCGGCTTGATCGCCGTCATGATCTGGGACATCCGATGGACGACCCAGCTCAACCACAGTTGGGAGATTGATGCTTCGCTTCGCGTCGTGGTGGTCATGGTCGCCTCCTTGTGTTCGTTCGAACGTCAGGCAGCACGCGCCGGCTCGAGACCTGAATTGTCCTCGTCCTGCATGTGATGACGTTTGTCGACGGCACGGACGCAGAGGTTGGCGAGGAAGCCGACCACGAGCAGTCCGGCCATGATGTACATGGTGGTGTTGTAGGCCTGCGCCTTCGGCACGCCGTGCGTGACGTTGTATTCCCTGATGTAGTTGATCAGCACGGGACCGGCGATGCCGGCCATCGACCACGCCGTGAGCAGGATGCCGTGGATGGCCCCGACATAGCGGGTGCCGAACATGTCGCGCAGATAGGCCGGCACAGTGGAGAAGCCGCCGCCATACATGCTGACGATGATCAGGAAGCACAGCACGAAGAGCACGACATTACCGCTCGCGCCGGCGTAAGGCACCGTCACGTAAAGCGCGATGCCGAGCACCATGTAGACGAAATAGGTGTTCTTGCGTCCGATGAAGTCGGACAGCGAAGCCCAGCTGAAGCGTCCACCCATGTTGAACAGGCTCATCAGGCCGACGAGACCGGCGGCCGCGATCGCGGTGATGTGCCCGGGGAACATCTCCTGGCTCATCGCCGAAGCTTGGCCGAGCACGCCGATGCCGGCCGTTGTGTTGCAGAACAGCACGATCCAGATCAGCCAGAACTGCGGCGTCTTGATCGCCTGATAGACGAACACGTCGTTTTTCGTCATCAGCTTGGTGGCGGCTGCCGGCGGCACGTAACCCTCCGGCTTCCAGCCCGGCGCCGGCACGCGGACGATGGCCGAGCCCACCATCATGAAGACGAAATAGACACAGCCCAGCGTGATGAAGGCGCCGAGCACGCCGACATCGCTCGTGCTCGCAAATCTGCTCATCAGCCAGACGGAGAAGGGGGAGGCGATCAGCGCGCCGCCGCCAAAGCCCATGATGGCCATGCCCGTCGCCATGCCCGGCCGGTCGGGAAACCATTTCATCAGCGTCGAGACCGGCGAGATATAGCCGATGCCGAGCGCGCAGCCGCCGATCACGCCGTAGCCGAGATAGATGATCCAGAGATTGTGCAGGTAAACGCCGAGCGCCGAGATCAGGAACGCGCTCGCCCAGGCGACGCCGGCGGTGAACATCGCCTTGCGCGGGCCGCCTTCCTCGACCCAGCGTCCGAACACCGCGGCCGACAGGCCCAGGAAGACCATCGCGATCGAGAAGATCCAGCCGAGCTCGGTGAGCTTCCAATCGCCGGGCGCCGATTGCGTGATGCCGATCAGCTTGGTCATCGGCAGGTTGAAGACGCTGAAGGCGTAGGCCTGTCCGATGCACAGATGGACGCAGAGCGCCGCGGGCGGCACCATCCATCGGCTGTAGCCTGGCCTTGCGATCGTGTGCTCGCGATCGAGGAAGGGCAGCAGCGAACGTGCAGGCAGTCCCGATGCGTCGAGCGTCGTCGTCATCCCAATCCTCCCCAGCATCGCCATTTTGGCGGCGGCCTTTTCGGGCAGCCGGCGATCGCGCGTAATCAGGCTACGCAGGAGAACGGTTTTGACAAACGAATAATATGAGTTGTTACAATCGGATTGTTAGATATTAGAAAAAACAGAAATCGGTGCGCGTGTTTCTCGATCGGCGAAGGGACCGAGCGACTCGCGCCGCCCGGACCTGATCTCGCGAACGACCTTGACGGTCTACAACGTCATCTGCATCGGTTCGGGATAGTAATGGAAGCCCTCACCGGCCTTGGCGACATGGCCGTAGCCCGGCCAGGCGAAGTGATAGGACATCACCGGCGTCTTGTTGGCCGCAAGCATCGTGAGCAGCTTCACGCGCGACTCGGCCGCCTGTTTCGGGTCGGTGTCGTAGGAGAATTCCATCCGCGGCCGTTCCAGCAGCAGTACGGAATGGTGCGAGAGGTCGCCGAGGAAGGCAAAGGATTTGCCGGCCGACGAGACCAGGAAGATGGTGTGGCCGACGGTATGACCGGGCGCCGCGATCGCCTGCACGCCGGGCAGGAATTCCTGGCCGTCCTTGAAGAACACGATGCGGTCGCGGACCGGCAGCAGGTTCTTGCGGGCGTGAACCACGAAATCCTTGGCCGCGCTGCCGAGCTTGCCCTCATCGGTCCAGAAATCGAAATCGGTCTGGGAGATGTAGATCTGCGCGTTCGGAAACAGCGGCTTGCCGCCGTCGTCCACGATGCCCCCGATGTGGTCGATATGGGCATGCGAGCAGACCACGGCATCGATGTCCGCCGGCTTGATGCCGGCCTCGGTCATGCTCTTCTGCTGCCGGCCGGTTGTCGCGCCGAACATCTTGGAGCTTCCCATGCCGGTATCGAACAGGATGAGCTTGTCGCCCGTGTTCACGATCGGCGAGTTCTGCTCGAGCACGACATTGTCCGGCGACAGGAAATTGTCGGCGAGCATCTTCTTCACGTCTTCCTTGGGGACGCCGGTGAAAGTGCCGGAGGGATCGCCGAGCGGCAGCGGTCCGTCGGACACGATGGTGACTTCGGCGTCGCCGAGAACGAAGCGGTGCCAGTAGGGGGTCTGGGTACCAAGCTTGGGAGCGCGCGCCATCGCGCTGCTGCCGAGCATTGCGCTGGCGCCAAGGCCTGCGCCAAGTGTGAGCAGGGATCGACGTGAGACATTGAGTGTCATTCGTTTCCTCCACTTTTTCTTTTTTGGTTGCGCGATCGTGTCGCGCGTCATGGTCGGCCCGAGGCCAGCAACGGGATGCTGGGGGCGCTGCGGCAATGCAATCAATGATTGTGTCGCGATTGTGTCTGCTGGGCGCGCGATGCCGCAGGACGGCACGAATCTTTTTAACTCACGATGGCGCGCGCGTACCCAGGCGTTCGACGAAGCGTATCAGGTAGCCGTCCGGATCCTGGACCAGGAATTCACGCTGGCCGCACTCGAGGTCGCCGACCCGGTACCAGGCTTCGTTCGGCTGCTCGTAGAGCGGCCATTTCGCATGGCCGAGGGCGTTCAGCATGGGATCGATGAGGTCGACGACCATCTGGAAGTTGACGCCGCGTCCGAACGGACGCTGCATCTCGGCCGTCTCCCAGCGGCCGTTCAATTCGCAGAGCATGACCTGCAGACGCCCCCTGACGAGATACGCAAATCGCGCATCGGGGCGGTCATACGCGACCTCGAAGCCGAGCACGTCGCGCCAGAACGACAGGCTGGCTTGAATGCTGGAAACGCCGAGTTCGGGAACGAGATCGGCAAAGCCGCCTTGCGGCGCGCTTCCGGTGCTGTCGGAGGTCGCCCGCGCGACAGGGTCTGAGGGCAGCGGTTTGTTCATTGCGGCCTCGTGATCTTATCATCGATCTTCGAGGCCGTTATTGCAGCGAAGCGGCGCGAAGGCCAGAAGCGGCATGGGTCGAACGCATGCGCGCCGGGCGATCGCCTCTCAGGCGATCCGCAGCGCGAGGTCGTGTCCTTCCGTTTCGGCAAAGCCCGCCTGCAGGACCTCTTCGCGCTTGTGGCGGAGATGCGCACGCAGGATGTGGGAGAGGCCGGCGCCGTCGCGCCGCTGGAGCGCGTTCAGGATCGCCTCGTGCTCCTTCACGGCGAGCGCCCAGCGCTGCGGCGTCATCGGCGTGACATAGCGCGCGCGGCGGATGCGCGCGGTCACGGAGGCGTAGAGCCCGGCCAGCGCGGGGTTTCCGGCGGCGGTGACGATGGCTTCGTGGATGGCGCGGTTGCCGCGGTAGTACTGGATCAGGTCGCCCTCGCGATAATGCTGCACCATGTCCGCATGCGCGGCGGCGATCGCATCGATCTCGGCGTCGGTGATGCGTTCGCAAGCGAGCTCGCCGGCGAGCGCCTCGAGACCCTGGCAGACCTCGAACAGGTCGCGCATGTCCTGGTCGGTCAGTTTTGCCGCGCGTGAGCCGCGATGAGGCAGGAGCTGCACCAGCCCCTCGGCGGCGAGCACCTTGAGCGCCTCGCGCAGCGGCGTGCGCGAGATCTGGAGCCGATCGCACAGCTCGCGCTCGGGAATTCGCGCGCCCGGCGGGATTTCGCCGTCGAGCAGGATGGTGCGGATGCGGCCGACGACCTCCTCATGAAGCATGGGATCAATCTCTATTTTGCATTCAAAAAAGAAGAAATAGGTACATCGACGGAAATTATAGCTTGAATATCTGAATTTTTGCATTCAAAAATGCAGAAAACAAGAGGACATGAGGAAATGGACCAGGCCATGGAGGCGGAAGACCTCGTTTTTGAATGCAATGACGGCATCGGGCGGATCACTTTCAACCGCCCGCAGGCCCGCAATGCCTTCACGTTCGCCATGTACGAGCGGCTCGCGGCAATCTGCGAAGAGGCCAATGGCGATCGTTCCATCAAGGTCCTGGTACTGCGCGGCGCCGGCGACAAGGCGTTCGCCTCGGGCACCGACATCAACCAGTTCCGCGAATTCAAGACGCCGCAGGACGCCATCGACTACGAGAACCGGATTGATCGCGTGCTCACGACGCTGGAGCAGTGCCGGGTGCCGACCATCGCGGCGATCAACGGGTTCTGCACCGGCGGCGGGGCGGGCATCGCCGCGGCCTGCGACCTGCGCATCGGCACCCGAAGCGCGAAACTCGGATTTCCGATCGCCCGGACGCTCGGCAATTGCCTGTCGATGTCCAATGTCAGCCGGCTCACCGCGCTCATTGGCGCCGCGCGCGTCAAGGACCTGATCTTCACCGCGCGTCTCATCGATGCGGCGGAGGCCGCAAGCGTCGGGCTGCTCGGCGAGGTCGTCGAGGATCTTGCGGCGCTTGACCGGCGCGCCGAGGAGGTCGCCCGGCTGCTCGCCGGCCACGCTCCGCTGACCCTGACCGCGACCAAGCAGGCGGTGGCCCGCCTGCAACGGCGGCTGACGCGGGACGAGGGGGAAGACCTCATCCTGATGTGCTACACGAGCCAGGATTTTCGCGAAGGGCTCGATGCTTTCCTCAACAAGCGCGCGCCGCAATGGCGCGGCCAATAGGACGGGCCGATGCAAAGCGATCGTTTCCAATCCAGGTCTCCCCGCAAGGGCCCGCTCGCCGGCCTCAAGGTCGTCGATCTCACCCACGTCATGGCCGGGCCGACCTGCACCCTGATGCTCGCCGACATGGGCGCCGACGTCATCAAGATCGAGAAATCGCCGAACGGCGACGACACCCGTCACTCGGTGCCGCCGAAGATCGGCGAGGAGGCGGCGTCCTTCCTGATGATGAACCGCAACAAGCGCGGCATCGTGCTGGATCTGAAGACCGACGGCGGCAAGCAGGTGCTGCGGCGGCTGATCGCTGATGCCGACGTGCTGGTCGAGAATTTTGCGCCAGGGGCCATGGAACGCCTGGGCTTCGGCTACGAGGAGCTGCACAAGCAGCACCCGACCCTGATCTACTGCTCGCTGTCGGGCTTCGGCCGTACCGGTCCCTACAAGCACCGCCGCGGCTTCGATCTGGTCGCGCAGGCCATGAGCGGCATCATGAGTTTTACGGGCGAACGTCCCGATGGTCCGCCGGTCAAGTGCGGTCCACCGCTGTCCGACATCACCGCCGGCCTGCTCGCGAGCATGGGTATCCTCGCCGCCTATACGCACCGTCTCAAGACCGGCGAGGGGCAGTGGGTCGAGACGTCGCTCTATGAGGCGGCGCTGGTGCAGACCTATTGGCAGTCCACCATCGCGCTGGCCGCGGGCACCGCGCCGCGCGCGATGGGCTCGGCCCATCCGCTCAACGCGCCCTATCAGGCCTTCGAAGCCTCCGACGGCTGGCTCGTGGTCGGCGGCGCCAACAAGAAGCACTGGCTGTTGATGCTGGAGGCGCTCGGCGCGAGCGAGCTCGCCGCCGATCCGCGCTTCGTCACCGGGGCCGACCGCATGGCGCATCTGAAGGAACTCGAAGCCGTCCTGAGCGAGCGCTTCCGCACCCGGTCGCGCGCGCACTGGCTCGCGGCGCTGGACGAGAAGGGCGTGCCGTGCGGACCCGTGCACGACATGCTGGAGGCCTTGAGCGATCCGCAGACACTGGCGCGCGAGATGGTGGTTGAGGTCGAGCATTCTACGCTCGGCGCCGTGAAGACGATCGGGCTTCCCGTCAAGTTTTCGGAGACCCCAGGCAAAGTGCTGTCAGGCGCGCCGGTCTACGGTGAGCACACCAGCGAGGTGCTGGCCGAGCACGGGTTCGACCAGAAGCAGATCGAAGCGCTCGAAAAAGAAGGCGCGATCGTCCTGGCATCAGGGAGGCGCGAGGAACGCGTCGCCTGACCGGACGTCGATACGACCAACAAGAACAACAGAACAAGATCATCTGGAGGAAATCATGGGTCGGACGTCAACATTCCTGCTTTCCGCGGCCGCTTCCGTGCTCGCCGGCACGGTTCCAGCACTCAGCGCCTGGCAGCCACAGAAGCCGATCGAGTTCGTGGCGACCGCGGGACCGGGCGGCGGCACCGACAACCTCGCCCGCGCCGTGCAGAACATCATCACCAAGCACAAGCTGACGGAACAGCCGATCGTCGTGGTCAACAAGGGCGGCGGCAGCGGCGCCGAGGGCTATGTCTACGGCAAGGCCTCCGCGGGCGATCCCTACAAGGTGATCTTCGGCACGTCGAACGCCTGGCAGCAGCCGCTCGTCTCCAAGGTCGCCTTCAACTACACCGATCTCACCCCGATCGCAGCGATGGCGCAGGACGAGTTCCTGCTCTGGGTCAAGCAGGACTCTCCTTTCAAGACGGCGGGGGACTATCTGAAGGCGGCCGCATCGGGCGAGTTCAAGATGGGCGGCGCCCAGTCCAAGGACACCGACGAGGTGCTGACCCGCATGATCGAGAAGGCGGGCAAGGTCAAACTGACCTACATCCCCTTCAAGAGCGGCGCGGAGACCGCGGTGCAGCTCGCCGGCGGACACCTCGATTCCCACGTCAACAATCCCAGCGAGAGCCTCGGCCAATGGCGCGGCGGAACGCAGCGGCCGCTTTGCGTTTTCAGCCCCAAGCGGCTGGCGCAGGGCGCCAAGGTCACGGCGACCGAAGGCTGGGGCGACGTTCCGACCTGCGTCGAGCAAGGTCTCGACATCAAGCAATACGAGCAGCCGCGCACGGTGTGGCTGCCCGGCAAGGTCACCCCGGACCAGGCGGCGTTCTATGTCGACCTGATGAAGAAGGTGCAGGCGACGCCGGAGTGGAAGGACTACATCGAGAAGACCTCGCAGGTCGACACGTTCCTGACCGGCGCCGAGTTCGACAAGTTCATCAAGGAGGACCTCGAGCACGTCAGGCAGGTCGCGGGCGAGCAGGGCTGGCTGGTCAAATGAGGCGCGACCGCTGCGTTCAATGACGTCCTGTTGTCTCTCGCCACCAGGAGCTCCCCATGATATCGCGCCGCGCTCTTGAACTCGCGACCGCCGTCCTCACCGGCAGCTTTGGTGTGGTCGTCGTCGTCTCCAGCCTCGACAACGGCATCGGCTGGTCGAGCAACGGCGTCGATGCCGGCACCTTTCCGTTCCTGACCGGAATCATCATCGTGCTCGGGAGCCTCGCCAATCTGGTGCGGGGCGTGTTGCCGGCCGCGACGCTGGCAAATGTTCCGATCGCGATCACGCCGATCGAGCTGCGCCGGCTTGCCGGCCTGTTCGTGCCGGCTGCGATCTTCGTCGCCGCGATTCCGCTGCTGGGGATGTATCTCGCCTCGGGCCTCTATGTCTTCGCGGTGCTGGCAATCCCCCGGCATCAATCCGTGCCGCGTGCGCTGGCCATGGCGGCGGCGACGGCGCTCGCGCTCTACGTCGTGTTCGAGCGCATGTTTCAGGTGAGCCTGCCGCATGGTGCGCTGGCCGCTGCCTTCGGCTTCTGACGGAGAGGTCGATGGATAATCTCCAGGAGCTCCTGCACGGCTTCACCATCGCGGTCACGGTGCCGCATCTGGCCCTGATGGCGGTCGGCGTGCTGCTCGGGATCCTCGTCGGCGTGCTGCCGGGGCTGGGGGCGCCGAACGGCGTGTCGCTGTTGCTGCCGCTGACCTTCGGCATGCAGCCGGTGTCGGCGATCATCCTGCTCTCCAGCATGTATTGGGGCGCGCTGTTCGGCGGCTCGGTCACCTCGATCCTGTTCAACATTCCCGGCGAGCCGTCGTCCGTCGCGACCACCTTCGATGGTTATCCGATGGCGCGCGACGGCCGGCCGACGACGGCGCTCGCCACCGCCTTCGGCTCGGCGGCGTTCGGCGCGCTGGTCGGCGTCATCCTGATCACTTTCCTCGCGTCCTGGGTGGCTCAGGTCGCTCTCGCCTTCGGGCCGGCGGAATATTTTGCGGTCTATTTCCTGGCCTTTGCGAGCTTCGTCGGCATGGGTGGCTCGGCGCCGATCAAGACCGTGGTGGCGCTGGCCATCGGCTTTGCGATCGCCGCCATCGGCATCGACACGGTGTCCGGCAGCGTCCGTCTCACCATGGGCGTGGACGAGCTGGTCAAGGGCGTGAACTTCGTCGTCGCGGTGATGGGCCTGTTCGGCATCGGCGAGCTCCTGGTCGCGGTCGAGGAGGAGTTTCATGCCCGCGCGGTGTCCTCGAAGATCGACTGGCGCGAGGTGTTCCGCGCGGTGGGCCGCCTGCCGCGGCACAGCGTTGCGCTGCTGCGCAGCGCGGCGATCGGATGCTGGATGGGGATCACACCGGGCGGTCCGACCGCGGCCTCCTTCATGAGCTATGGCATCGCCCGCCGTTTCTCGCGCCGCGGCCGATATTTCGGCACCGGCGAGGTCGAAGGCATCATCTCGCCGGAGACGGCCGATCATGCCGCCGGCACCAGTGCCCTGCTGCCGATGCTTTCGCTCGGCATACCCGGCTCGGCGACCGCGGCCGTGATGATGGGCGGGCTGATGATCTGGGGCCTCAATCCCGGGCCGATGCTGTTCGTCGACCAAAAGGATTTCGTGTGGGGCCTGATTGCCTCGATGTATGTCGGCAATATCGTCGCCGTCGCGCTGGTGCTGCTGACCGTTCCGGTCTTCGCCGCATTGATGCGGATTCCTTTCGTCGTCATCGCGCCGCTGATCGTGATCATCTGCGTCGTCGGCGCCTATTCGGTGTCGAACTCCTATCTCGACGTGGTCATGATGCTCGGCTTCGGGATCGTCGGTTATCTCTTCAAGAAGCTGTTTTATCCGCTGGCGCCGCTCGTGCTCGCGATCGTCATCGGCGACAAGGCCGAGGATGCGTTCCGGCAGTCGATGTTGATATCCAAGGGATCGTTGGGGATCTTTTTTGCGAACAAGCTGGTGACGTGCCTGGTGGTGGGTGGAATCGCGCTGTTGCTGCTTCCGCTTGTGCTGCAGCTTGCGCGCGGGCTGCGCAAGCCCGCGCCGTCCACCGATGAGACGACAACCCAAGAGACAACTCGGCAGAAGGTGACCATATGACCGCAAAGCCGCTCGTTGCACTGGCAATGGGAGACCCCGCCGGGATCAGCCCGGAGCTGACGGCGAAGATCGTGGCGCTGGACGAGGTCCGTGCCCGCAGCCGGATCGTCGTGATCGGCGACCGCCGCATCTTCGACGAGGGCGCGCGCGTCGCTGGTGTCAAGCCGGACCTCGCCATGGTGGAGCAGGGCGCCGACCTTCGGGCAGCGAAGGGAGATGCGCTGTTCGTCGAACTCGGCCATCTCGACCCTAAGGAGGTCGAGCCGAAGACCGCGACCCTTGCCGGCGGAAAATTCGCGCTGGCCAATTACCGGCACGCACTCGAACTCGGCCGCGACGGCCGCGCCGACGCCGTCTGTTTCACGCCCTTCAACAAGCAGGCGATGCGGCTGGCCCGCGCCGAGTATGACGACGAGATCGCATTCTCGGCCGAAGTCGTCGGGCTCAAGACACCGGCAAGTGAGTTCAACGTGCTCGACCGGCTCTGGAACGCACGGGTCACCTCGCACATTCCGCTGAAGGATGTCGCAGCAAACCTGTCCAGCGAGCGCATCCATCGCGCGCTCAAGCTGACGGATTCCTGCATGCGCAACGCAGGTTTTGAGCGGCCGCGCATCGCGGTCGCCGGGCTCAATCCGCACGCCGGCGATGGCGGTAATTTCGGCCGCGAAGAGATCGACATCATTGCCCCGGTGGTCGCAGCCGGCCAGCGTGAGGGTATTGCCGCGGAGGGGCCGTTTCCCGCCGACACCGTGTTCCTGCGCGCCAAGGGCGGCGCCTTCGATGCAGTGCTGACGATGTATCATGACCAGGGTCAGATCGCGATGAAGCTGATGGGCTTCGATCGCGGTGTGACCCTGCTCGGCGGCTTTCCATTCCCGATCTGCACGCCCGCCCACGGCACCGCCTACGACATCGCGGGGCAGGGGATCGCGTCCACCGGCGCAAGCCGCGCCGCGCTACTGTTGGCCGCGGAGATGGCGGCTCAACGACGCTGACATATTGCCGCCGGTGTGAATTCTGGGCGCGTCGCCGGATCTCGCTATCGCCGCTGCGCGATCTAGACCGGGCCGTGCGAGCCCGGCGGGATCATGTAGAGGGTCATCGCGAAAATCGCGTAGATGAAAAGCAGGAGGGCGCCGATAAACCACGCCGATCGGCCGCTGTTGGTGACGAAGCATGTCACCACGGTCGCAATCATCACCATCGTCACCGCACCACGCCAGAACTGCAGATCCATGGGGTGCGGTCCGACGAGGTAGCTCAGCAGCACGAGGACGGGCGCAACGAACAGGGCAATCTGGGACGCACTTCCAAGCGCGATACTGACGCTCAGGTCGAGCCGGTTGCGACGTGCCGCGGAGAACGCCACCGCCATTTCGGCCGCTGCGCCGACCAACGCGACGACGACGAAGCCGACAAAGGCCGGGCTCATGCCCAGCGTCTCAGCGGCCTTTTGCACCGATTCCACGAAAATCTCGCTCACGAGTGCAACGAGCACGGTCACGACGAGCAGGGTTGGAATGGCTATCCCGATGGGCAGCACCGGCCCGGGCGTTTCGCCGTGATCGCTGCTGGCGAACAGCTCCTTGTGTGTCTTCAGTGAGAACAGCAGGCTGAGGCCGTAGGCCGCAATCAACAGGATCGCCAGGGCGGCGCTCAATCGTTGCACCGCGGTTTCCTTGCCGGCGAAGTCGAGGTCTGCGATGGCGGAGGGCGAGAGCAGGGCGATGGTCGCCATCAGCAGCAGTGCGGAATAGAGCCGGCCACCCGCCCGGTTGTACTCCTGTGTCGGATATCGGAGCCCGCCCAGCAGCAGGCATGCGCCGAGCATGAACAGCGAGTTGGTGACGATGGCGCCCGCGATGGAGGCCTTCACCAGCATGTATTCACCGGCCTGGAGGGCGGCGATCGCGATAATGAGCTCGGTCAAATTTCCAAGCGTCGCATTCAGAAGTCCGCCGACCGCATCCCCTGTCTTCTCGGCGATGGCCTCCGTTGCATGGCTGAGCAGGCTTGCCAGTGGAATGATGGCAATGACGGCCAGCACGAACAGCAGCGTGTGGGCGTGCGGCATCATCCGCTCGAGCGCGATCACCAGCGGCACGAAGACCAGAAGCCAGAGCAAGGGGGTGTGCCGGATTTCCTTGAGCAGTAGATTCATGCGCCGTCCCCTGCGAGAGCGCATCGAAGCTGCCGTGACGGCCGGGAATGAAGGTTGATCTAGCTCAACGGTTCTTTCCGGCCGGAGATGACGGCCGGGCCTTGGCCAAGCCCGGCGGACAGGCTGCCGATAGCCGGGCGGCACACGTGCCGTCCTGCCCTGATCTGGCAGTTCGTCGCGTCATCTGCGAGGCAATTGCGTCTGCTACTTCGCGATCGGCGTGACCAGGTCCTTGTCGGCCGTATCGACCACGAAGACGGCCAGCAGTTTCGCGGGCTCGGTGTCGCTGGCGTTGGCGCTGACAGAATGGCGGTCGCCGGGGCGTTCGAAGAAGTTCTCTCCCTTGTGATAGACCTTGGCGGGCTCGTCATTGACCTGACTGCGGATCGCTCCTTCCAGGATCGTCGCATAGATGAAGGCGGAGCGCGGGTGCATGTGGGCCGGCGAGGAGCCGCCGGGGCCATACTCGACCAGCACGCCCTTCATGCTCTTGCCCGGGACATTCGGCAGCGGCTGGTCGAACACGATCGACACTTTTGCCTGTGGTGCTGCCGGCTCGGCTGCATGGGCCGTCAGGACAGATGCGGTACAGACCGCAATTGCGATCATCAATCTGCGCATGGGATTTCCTTCATTGCCGTGGCCTTGGTGATGCGGGAGTGCTCCGAGCCTCAGAGATTCGCGAGCCATGTTGCGAGCGGGATTTTCCCGAGCCGCGCCTCGCCGAGCGGGTTCAGCGATGTGTCGTCGATAGGCGCGCCGTAATAGGGCGCCTTCGGGTCTCCGACCACCGGCCGGGCGTCGCCGGATGCCTTCAGGCGGCGCGCGATGAATTCATTGAAGGGCGCCTTCTCAGGTCCTGCGATGTCGATCGTACCGTTGAGCGGCCGGCCCATTGCGACCTCCGCGAGGCGATCAGCAACGTCTTCGGCGGCGATCGGCTGAAACAGTGCGGAAGGGACGACGACCTTTCCTTCGACCACAGCCGTGTCGGCAATGGCGCCGAGGAATTCAAAGAACTGGGTGGCGCGCACGATCGAATAGGGCACCGAAGAGGACTTGATGATGGTCTCCTGGGCGAGCTTGGCGCGAAAATAGGAGTTGTCGGGCGACCGTTCGGTCCCCACGATCGACAGCGCGACGTGATGCTTCACGGCGGCAGCGGCCTCCGTCGCAACGAGGTTCTTGCTTGAACGCTGGAAGAAATCGAGGACGGCGGCAGGCTCCCAGGACGGCGCGTTGGCAACGTCGACGACGACGTCCGCGCCAGCCAGCGCCGCAGCGAGGCCTTCCCCGGTCACGGCGTTCACGCCTGATTTCGGCGAGGCCGCCACGGCCTCATGGCCGTGTTGCTTCAGCTTCGTCACGAGCTTGGATCCGATCAATCCGGTCCCGCCGATCACGACGATCTTCATGGCATGTCTCCTCGGCATGTTGCGAGCGTGGGACAATCAGGGACAAACGGCGCCCGCGCTCTGCTGACGTGAGCCGGGTTTTACAGGAGCAATGGGGCGAGCTCTTGCCTGGAAGCGTTCTGCGTTGCCGAAAAATGCTCAAGATATCGCGTTGCGATGCGACCGGAATCGGTCAGGGGTCATTCCCTTGTGTCTTGAACGTTCGCCTGTCAGGCGAGACCACCGGCCAGACCGGTGGTCATGCCCGACGAGTCGAATGGCCAGCGTCCGCACCCGTCAATCGGCGGGCAGTCGCGAGCCGCCGATACGGTGATACTCGGCAAGGAACTGGTCATTCGGCGAATGACCATCACCATCGCGCGAATACTCCGTCTTCAAGCCATTGAGGAAGAACATGTCATGCGTGCGTTCGTGCTTGGCTTCGATCGGGCCGCGCGGCTCCAGCGCGAACAGTCCGTGGACATGGCCGGCTACGGTTTCCGACACGTTGATCCGTCCTGCAACTCCGAACGCCTCCATGAACCATGCGGTGTTGACCGCATCGCCCCAGATGTCGAAAGTCATCCTGCGCAGACCCACGACGCCCGAAATGACGGGGCCGGTGTGAATGCCGATGCGCAGTTGCAGCCCTTGTTCGCCCGCCGCTTCGTATTGCGCCTTGAGGCGATCGAGCCGGGCGCGCATCTCCAGCGCCGCCAGGCAAACGTCGATCGAGTGCCGCCGATCGGGCGATAGCACCCCGGCCACCGCCATGTAGGCGTCGCCCACGGTTTTGACCTTCTCCAGACCATACCGGGCGCCGATGCCATCCATGGCCGTGAAATACTCATCGAGCAGATTGATGAGGCGGGCCGGCTCGGTCCGTTCTGCCAGCAGCGTAAAGCCCTGGATATCCGCAAAAAGGATGGTAGCCGACCGCGTGTATCTGGGCTGGACTCTGCCGCAACGTTTGAGTTCGTCGGCGATCGGCGCCGGCAGGACATTGTGCAGCAGGGCCTCGGCGCGCGCGCGCTCGGTAGCGGCCTCCAGTCGCGCCTGCTCGAGCTCCCTGATTGTCCGGCCGTACTCGAGCAGCTTGCGGCGGAGCTCCAGTTGCGCCAGCACCTGATGCGACAGCATTCGCAGCGCTTCTGTCTGCTCGAACGAAAGCTGCCGCGGCTCGAAGTCCATCACACAGAGCGTGCCGAGCGCATAGCCTTCATCAGTGATCAGCGGCATGCCGCAATAAAATCGGCAAGATGGCGTTAGCGCGACCATCGGACTGTTATGAAAACGTGGATCCTGCTTCAAATCGGGAATGACGAGCAGCTCCGCGCCGCAGATCGTCGTCGTGCAGACAGCACTCTCACGTGGTGCGTCGGTGACGTCGACCGGAAGTCCATATCTCGCCTTGAGCCAGCGCCGGTCGTCATCGATGAAACTGATGTACGAGACCGGGCAGCCGCATAGTTGGGCCGCAAGCTCGGCAATTTCGTCGTAAGCAGCTTCCGGCGCGCTGTCGACGATGTCGAGCGCGTGCAGGGCCGCGAGCCGTTCTGTTTCGTTTGCAGGCGCCGGTGACGGCATGTTGGTCTCCGCGGAGGAGATCCTGAGACGGGTCGTTCCGCTCACCGATAGCGGGGCGGTGGACCATGCCGTTCATTTGGGAAGGTGCTGGACGTGCGACAAGTGCCGTTCCGGCCGAGACGCGGCCGGTTCCGCCGTCGCGCCAGTCGAGCAAGACAGACCGGTCTTCGTGCTTGGAACGTTATGGCGCAAGGTGAGTTCGTTTTCGCTGGAAGATAGTGCATCGCAACCCGATCATTGGAGGGAACTGCCATGAGCAGCGATGCAACCCGCAATTCGCCGTCATTGAGCACGCTCTTCCGGGAGCCCGGGGCCGGCCCCACGCTTGACGTGCTCGGCGT
This sequence comes from Bradyrhizobium sp. CCGB20, assembly GCF_024199855.1. Taxonomy (NCBI): domain Bacteria; kingdom Pseudomonadati; phylum Pseudomonadota; class Alphaproteobacteria; order Hyphomicrobiales; family Nitrobacteraceae; genus Bradyrhizobium; species Bradyrhizobium sp. CCGB20. The sequence goes on from NZ_JANADN010000001.1 coordinate 4,640,164, forward strand.
GACGCACAGCTACAAGGCCATGGCGAGCGATACCGGCCAACAATTCTCCGTGTGGGAATCGGTTGTGCCGCCGGGCCGTGGTGCGCCGGCGCATACGCACAGCCGCGAGGACGAGGCATTCTATGTGCTGAGCGGCGAGGTGCTCTTCGAGGTCGAAGGTGAGAGCGGTCCGTTGCGGCTTGGCACCGGTTCATTCCTCTTTGCGCCGAGCCATTGGCGTCACGGCTATCGCAACGTCGGCACGGATACGGCGCGTCTGCTGGTGTTCGCGATACCGGGCGCCGGCCTCGATCGCATGTTTGCCGCCTTCGATGAGCTTGGAAGGCGCAGCGGAAACGTGCCGTCTGTCCAGGCCGTCGCGACGATTGCCGAGCAGTGTGGTGTCGTGATCCATCCTCCGGCCGATTGAAAGGGGGAAGGCGCCAGAATCAACCGCGCTTTGCGACTGGTGCGCAGTTGCCGTGTTTCTGCCTGACGCGCCAAACGGTTATGTCGCGCGAGCGTGCATCGTGCCCCGTCCCGGAGCTACTTTGCATGGGGTTGTTTTGCAGATTTTTTGTTTGGCCGTGAACCAGACGGCCATTGCCGCCTCACGCCCCGCAGACGATCACCCCGTACCAGCCGAGCCCCCGATAGGTCTCGTAGCCCGGCGTCGCATGGAAGGCGACCAGCGCGCCGGTGCGGTCGTGGTAGAAGCCGGAGCGCTGGCCGTTCAGCGCGATCGACATGCGCTCGCTGAGGATACCCTGGCCGTCGGAAGCCGCGATGACGCGGAGGTTCGAGTCCACCAGCAGCACGCGCGCCTTGTCACTGTCGCCGACGCGCACGCCTTGCACGATGGCGCGGGCCTGTGCCTCCCAGTCGAAATGGATGGCGAGCACGCCGATCGGCGCGCCGTTGGCCTGACCGCCGGCGCGGACGCTGGCGCAATAGGTCGCGACCTGCGCATTGCCGAGCAGGGGCTGGTTCTCGACGTCGCCGGCTACATAGTCATCGCCGGAGCGCAAGGTTCGCGCTTCGCGAAACCACTTCGTGTGGGCGACGTTCTGGCCGACGACGCGAAAGCGGTCGGCGCGGCCGTTGGCGATGACGTTACCGTCGAGGTCGCAGAGCCAGAGGTCGAGATAGACGGTGTACGCCCCGAGGATCACGCCGAGGCGCTGCGAGGCATAGTTGACCGCCGCCGCGGCAGGCGAGGCCGCGCAATCGACGACGGCGGAGTCGGTCGCCCACCAGCGCACGTCGCAGGTGCGCTCATAGAGGTTGCGGTCGATCAGCTCGACCGCGTTCAGCGACAGGTCGACCATGCGTTCGCCGCGCGAACGCTGGCTCATGCGGTCGATCGAGGAGACGAGGTCGCCGGTGCGTTTCGTCAGCTGGGTTTCGAGCTCGCGTGCGATGGTCTCGACCTGCTGGCCGACGCCGCGCACCTCTTGCGCGACCACAGCGAAGCCCGCGCCCTGCGCGCCGGCGCGCGAGCTCTCGATCAGCGCGTTCAGCGCCAGCATCTTCATCTGGTTGGTGATCTGCTGGATCGCCTTGGTCTTGTCGACCGCGATCTGGTTGACCTCCGCAGTCAGGCGATTGATCAGCGCGGAGATGTCGGAATCATCATCAGTGGGTTCGGTGGCGATCGGCTTGGCTTTCAGACCCAGCGCAGCAGACATCGGGGGACTTCCCTTGGCAATGAGGTCTGATCTGCAACGAACCCGGAACAACAAATTACAGATCGAATACGAGCCTTTTTCGAAGATTCCGCCTAACGCCTGCTTAATTTGCTGTTCCGCGGGTTGCCCAAATGATAGTCAGTCCGCGCAGCAAAGCGGCAATCCACCGCTTTGTGCGGCGCGGACATTGCAAATCCCGGGGGATTCCAGGTCAATCGTCATTGTCGGCCGATCGCCGCAACGCCCTGTCCGGCTCCCACGTTCCTCAAGCCAGTTCCGACTCATGACGCCGCCCGCCACCGCCTTGCCCGTCGAAATGCCCCAGGCGTTCCTGGGCGTGGCGCGCTCGCTCACCGACAAGCTCTGGCGCGACCGGCTGGACGCGCGTGGGGCGGCCAAGGCGCTCGCCATCGTGCAGCAGCACCAATTGCCGGAGCTGCTGGCGCGAGTGCTGGCGGGCCGCGGTGTCGACATCGATGCGGTCGCTGACTTCCTCGATCCGACCATCCGCAAGCTCATGCCGGACCCGTTCACCGTGACGGAGATGGAGGCCGCCGCAAGGCGGATCGCCGATGCGGCGGCGAAGGGCGAGAAGGTCGCGATCTTCGGCGATTACGACGTCGACGGCGCCACCTCGGCCGCGTTGCTGGCCTGGCACCTGCGGCATTGCGGGCTCGATCCGCTGATCCACATTCCCGATCGCATTTTCGAGGGCTACGGCCCCAACGTCGAAGCCGTTCGCGGGCTGGCGGCAAAGGGCGCGACGCTGCTCGTCACCGTCGATTGCGGCACCACCAGCATCGAGCCGCTCGCGGAAGCCAGGCGCCTCGGCATGTCCGTGGTGGTGATCGATCATCATCAGGCCGGCACGGAGCTGCCGGAGGTCGATGCGCTGGTCAATCCGAACCGGCTCGACGATCTCTCCGGCCTTGGCCATCTCGCCGCGGTCGGTCTCGTGCTGGTGACGCTGGTCGCGGTCAATCGCGAGCTGCGCCAGCGCGGCTTCTGGACCAGAGAGATGCCCGAGCCCGATCTGCTCGGCATGCTGCATCACGTCGCGCTCGGCACGGTCGCGGATGTCGCGCCGCTGATCGGGCTCAACCGCGCTTTCGTCGCGAAAGGGCTGATCGCGATGCGGCGGCGCGATCATATCGGCCACACCGCGCTGATGGACGTGGCGCGGCTCAACGGTCCGCCGGAGGCCTGGCATCTCGGCTTCATGCTGGGGCCGCGCGTCAATGCCGGCGGCCGCATCGGCCGCGCCGATCTCGGCGTGCGGCTTCTGCTGGAAGGCGACAGCGTCGAGGCGGCGCGGATCGCTGCCGAGCTCGATCGCCTCAACAGCGAGCGCCGTGTCATCGAGCAGGCGGCCGAAGCGCAGGCCGAAGCCGAAGCGCTCGCCTCGATCGGGCTGGAGGACAAGCTCGGCGTCATCGTCACGGCCTCCGAAGGCTGGCATCCCGGCGTGGTCGGTCTCGTCGCGTCTCGCCTGAAGGAGAAGTTCTCGCGACCGGCTTTTGCCGTTGCGCTGGAGCCCGGCGGCATCGGCACCGGCTCGGGCCGCTCCATCGCCGGCGTCGACATCGGCAAGGCGGTGCGGCAGGCGGTCGCCGACGGTATCTTGCTCAAGGGCGGCGGCCACGCGATGGCCGCGGGCGTGACGCTGCGGAAAGAGAAGCTCGCCGAGTTTCGCGCCTATCTCGAAAACGCGCTGGGGCAGGACGTCGCCGAGGCGCGCCACGTTAACGAGCTCTATATCGACGGCGCGGTGTCCGCGCGCGCGGTGACGACGGAGCTTGCGGCGACGCTCAACCGCGCCGGTCCCTTCGGCAGCGGCAATCCGGAAGTCGTGCTGGCGCTGCCTGCGCACCAGCTCGTCTATGCCGACGAGGTCGGACAGGCGCATTTGAGGCTACGCTTCAAGTCGGGCGATGGCTCGATCGTCAACGGCATCGCGTTCCGTTCGGTCGGCCAGAAGCTCGGCAATGCGCTGCTCGCCAATCGCGGCCAGCAACTGCATGTCGCGGGATCATTGTCGGTCGACCGCTACCAGGGCGCCGAACGCGTGCAATTCCGCGTCGTCGACGTCGCGCTACCGGACCAGGGGCCATCCGTGATTAGATAACGCAAGATCCGACGGTGTCATGCGGTAAAAATAATCCGCTCAAACAACAAAAAAAGGAGTGAACATGGCAGGGCAGGTTGAGGGCAAGGTCGCGCTGGTAACAGGCGGCGCTTCGGGTATCGGCGAAGCCATCGTCGAGCTGTTCGCGCGCGAGGGCGCAACGGTCGTCATCTCCGACATCGACGAGCTGCGCGGCCCTGAGCTCGCCAAGCGCGTGACAAAGGCCGGCGGCAAGGCGATCTTCCTGGAGCAGGACGTCACCAGCGAGGAACGCTGGATCGAGATCGCAGCCGAGATCGCAAAACGCTACGGCCGGCTCGATATCATGGTTTCCAATGCCGGCATCGGCATTGCCGTGCCCTCGATCGTCGACATGACGCTCTCCGACTGGCGCAAGCAGAACGCGATCAATCTCGATGGCGTGTTTCTCTCGGTCAAGCACTGCCTGCCCCTGATGCGGAAGACCGGCGGCGGCTCGATCGTCATGATGTCCTCGCTCGCGGGCCTGCGCGGCGCGCCGGGCCTGTCGGCGTATTCGGCCACCAAGGGCGGCGTGCGATTGTTCGCCAAATCGATCGCGATGGAATGCGCGGCCGCCGGCGACGGCATCCGCGTCAACTCCGTGCACCCCGGCATCATCGACACGCCGATCTGGGGCAAGATCCCGACGGGGGCGACTGGCGCCGGCCAGAACGCGCCGATCGACCCGGAGGAGCGCGCCAAGGTCGCAACGCCGCTCGGCCGTGCCGGCCAGGCTGCGGAGATCGCCTCGGGCGTGCTGTATCTGGCCTCCGATGCCTCGCGCTACGTCACAGGCAGCGAGCTCGTCATCGACGGCGGCATGAATGCCGGCGGCGTGCCGCGGCGGGCGTAGTCGACGCAGGGCAGGGTGGCGGGACGAGGGGCTGACGCTCGCGCGTCGCCCCTGTACAACGCCAGAAGCCGATCAAACGAGGTTTCCCTGCCATGGCGCACAGCCTGTCCCACGCCGCTTCATCCGCGTCCGCAACCGCCTCAGTGGGGTCTAACCGGCCGGATCTCGCCACCGACGCGATCCGCACCGCGCGCGAGGACCTCGCCGCCTGCTTCCGCATGGCGGCGCGCAACGGTTTTGAGGAAGGCATCTGCAACCATTTCTCGGCGGTGGTGCCGGGCCACGACGATCTCTTCCTGGTCAATCCCTACGGCTACGCCTTTCGCGAGCTGACCGCGTCAAAGCTTCTGATCTGCGACTTCCACGGCAACGTGCTCGACGGCGAGGGCGTGCCCGAGGCGACCGCGTTCTACATCCATGCCGAGATGCACAAGCGCCTGCCGCGCGCCAAGGTCGCCTTCCACACCCACATGCCCTACGCCACGGCACTGTCGATGACCGAGGGCGATCCCCTGATCTGGGCCGGGCAGACCGCGCTCAAATTCTACGGTCGCACCGCGGTCGACCGCGACTATAACGGCCTCGCGCTCGACAACCGCGAAGGCGCACGCATCGCGTCCGCGGTGGGGGATGCCGACATCGTCTTCATGAAGCATCACGGCGTGATGGTGCTGGCCCCGACCATCGCGGAGGCCTGGGACGATCTCTATTACCTCGAACGCGCCGCTGAGGTGCAGGTGCTGGCGATGTCGACGGGAAGGAAAGTTCTGCCCGTCGATCCCGCGATCGCGGCCGAAACCTACAGGCAGATGCGCGAGGGCGATTCCGAATCCGCGCGGCTGCATCTCGCCGCGATCCGGCGGCAGCTTGATGCGGAGGAGCCGCAGTACCGGCACTGACGCCGCCTAAGACCCCTGCCGCAGCTTCGCCAGCACCTTCAGTCCGCCATAGCCATCCGCGGGCGCAATCCCCGCCCGCTGCTGGAAATCCTTGACTGCCTTCATGGTGTCGTTGCCGACGCGGCCGTCGGTGCCGCCGGTGTCGAAACCGGCTTTGGTCAGCCGCGTCTGCATCTCCTGCACCTCGGCCAGCGTCAGCGCGCGCTCGGAGCCGGGGAAAGGCTGGATGAAGGGCGGCGCGCCGAGGCAGCGATCGCCGAGATGGCAGATCGCCAGCGCATAGTTCATCGAGGGATTGTAGCTCTTCACCGAGTAGAAGTTCGGTCCGAGCAGAAAGGTCGGCCCGCCTGCGACGGGCGTCCACATCTGCGCGGATGCGTTCGGTTGCGGGAACGGCTGGCCGTCCGCGCGGGTGACGCCCGCCGCCTGCCACGCCGCGTAAGTCCGGCTGCCACTCATGTTGCCGGACGCGCGCACCTCGTAGCCCCAGTGCTCGCCGCGATGCCACTTGCCGCGATTGACGAGGTATTTTGCGGTCGATCCCAATGCGTCGTCGGGCTTGCCGAACGGCGAGACCTTGCCGTCGCCGTCATAGTCGATTCCGACATTGAGCCAGACCTCCGGCATCCATTGCGAATGGCCCATCGCGCCGGCCCAGGATCCCTGCATCTGCTCCGGCGTGCTCCAGCCCTTGTCGACGATGCGCAGCGCGTTGATCAGCTCGGTTTCCCAATAGGCCTTGCGGCGCGGCTCGTTCCAGGCGAGCGCGGCGAGCGAGGGGAATACCGGCGTCATGTGGTTCTGCTGCACCAGCGGATCGCCATAGGCGGATTCCACGCCCCACAGCGCCAGCAGCGTGCCGCGCTCGACGCCGAAATCACGCTCGATGCGCGCGAGCAGCGCCTCGTTGTTCTTCAGCGCGATCTTGCCGTTGATGATGCGCCAGTCGGAAACGCGGCGGTTGATGTATTGCCAGACCTGCTCGTGGAATTCGGGCTGGTTGCGCATCTGCTTGAACACGCTCATGTCAGGCTCGACCCGCGCCATCGCGCGTTGCCAGGTTGCGGCCGAAATGCCTTTCGCCATGGCGCGTGCACGAAAGCCCTCGCGCCATTCGTCGAAGCCCGGAGGCGCGGCGAGGAGCTGCGTGGGGAATGCGACGAGTGCGGCTGCGCCGAGCGAGGATCGAAGCAGGGCGCGGCGGCTGTGACCGGCAGAGGAATCAGCGTGTTTCATGGACCCATTCTAGCGGGAAACAGGGTCCCTGTGAGCCAGTTCCTGGAACACCGGGATGAGGCCATTGCCGCCGCGTTCCGCCGGAACAAAGTGTCGCAGTCCCGCATTCCCTCCGCATACACTGGAGGATGAGAGAATGAAAAAAGTTCTGTTTGCGGCCGCCATGGTCACAGCCATCGCCGCGCCTGCATTCGCCGACGAAGTCGGCGTTCACGTCGGTCCGGTTGGTGCCGGCGTGACGGTCGGACAGTCCCATGAATATCGTGAGCGGGACCGCGATCGCGACCGCACCACGGTCATCAAGGAGCGCGAGCCCGCCGACCGCACCACGGTGATCAAGAAGGAAGATGAATTCGGCAATCGCAGCAAGACCGTGATTCATCACGACAACGACTGACGGAGCAGGGCCCCGGCTGATCGCCGGGGCCTGCCTTCCGCACCCAGTCTGCTCATCGAAAAGTCGGGGTGGAATGAAGATACGCGCACATGCGGAGAGCCATGTCGTCGAACTCGACGACGGTTCGCAATGGCAGATTTATCCCGGCGATCTCGCGACCACGCTGAGCTGGAAGCCCGAAACAGATTTGCACCTGGAGCCGAGCGGCGACCGGGTGAGTTCGCATGTGCTGGTCAATGCCGCGGATCAAAGCCGCGTGCGCGTGATCGCAGCGAGCGAGACCTGGCCGGACGGCGAGGTTAAGAAAGCTTTGAAAGACGGCTAGGCGTCTTTCCGCCTGTCCGATATCCCCGATTTTAAGCCAGTCACTTTACGGTCGGTTCGCTTCCGCCTGCGCAGAATAGTCGCATGCGGGGGCTGTTCGACATCATCCGTAGCAATCCCTGGCCGTTCGGCGCCGGGCTGTTTGTGGTGATCCTGATGATCATCGCCGAGAACTTTGGCCGTGGCATTCAGGGCGACGGCGCCGTCAGCGATTTCTCGGACGGCGATGGAGGCGACGGCGGCTGCGGTGGGGACGGAGGCGGCGGCGACTAGAGCCGGCTAGTCCTCCTGCAAATCGGCGGCGATGCCGGCGAGCCAGCGCCGGATCGCGGTTTCTGCCTTGGCGTCCAGGCTTGCGGCAAGGCGCTTCTCCAGCGCGATCACGCGCTCCCTGCATGCCTTCAACAACGTCGCTCCCCGCGGCGTCAGCGCCCATTGCTGGATCCGGCCATGAACCGGATGAGGCGTCATCACGATCGCACCGTCGCGCTCGAGGTTGCGAATGATCACGCCGACCGTCTGCGGGGTCAGGAAGGTGAGCCGGGCGACGTCGGCGCCCGAGAGACCCGGATAGGCGTTCAGCATCGTCAGCACGGCGAATTGCGGCGACGTCACGCCGAGATCGGCGAGCGTCCGCTCCATCGTCAGGCGGACAGCGGCGTGGGCCTGGCGCAGCAGATAGCCGAGATAGCCCTGCTCGCCGCGCTTGCCTTCTCCGGGCGCGGGCACGCGAACGGCAACGTCCTCGGCGGGCGCGGTCGTCCTGCGCGAGGCTTTCGATTTCGTGAGGGCCGCGGCCTTGCGTGCCATGTAAGAGCTCTTATAAGATGTAAGCAGTCTTACAATACACGAGGTGAACCGCGATGTCACACGCCCGCAGCGAATACGAGGATTTCAAGACAATCGCGCCCGATGTGTACGAGCTGGTGCTGGCGCTGGGCCAGGTGGCGGCCAAGGCGGGCCTCGACAAGCAGCTCCTGGAGCTGGTCAAGCTGCGGGCCTCGCAGATCAACGGCTGCGCCTTCTGCGTACAGCATCACATCCTGTTCTCGGAGCGCATCGGCGTTCCCGTGGACAAGCTGAACCTAGTCGCGGTGTGGCGCGAAGCGCCGGTCTTTTCCGCGCGCGAGCGTGCCGCGCTGGCCTGGGCCGAGGCGCTGACATTCCTGCCCGACGGCGTCAGCGAGGCGGTCTATGCCGAGGCTTCCGGTGAATTCTCCGAGACCGAGCTGACGTACCTGACCTCGGCGGTCGCCTCGATCAACGTCTGGAACCGTTTTGGCGCGGCATTCCGCTGGACGCCGGCGAAGCGGCCGGCCGCAGCGAATGCCGCTGCATCCTGATTGCAACGAAGGGAGGTTGTCATGACTGCAATGAGTTTGGCCACCACGCAGCGCCCGGTGCCTTCGCGTTCGATGGCGCTGGCCGTCGTCGGCGGGCTCGCCTGCGCGCTTGCGATCGGCAAGGCGCTGCCGGTGACGATGGACACGATATCAGGCGCGCTCGCGCCGCTCTGCGCCACGGCCGCGGAGAGCTCACCACTCGACAAGGTCGAGCCGATCGGCTCCTACGCATTGCCGAACGTGCCGGGCAAGCGCGTCACCATCGTGCGCGTGTTCTACGGTCCGGGCGGGTTCTCGCGGCCGCACCGGCACGCAGGCTCGGTGACGGCTTACATCACCAAGGGCGAGATCCGCTCCCAGCTCGGCGGCGGTCCGGTCGAGACGTTTGGCGTCGGCCAGTCCTTCTTCGAGCCGCCGGGCTCGACCCATCTGGTGTCGGCGAATGCGAGCACGACGGAGCCCGCGGAATTGATCGCGGTGTTCGTGGCGGATGAGGGCGCACAGCTGACGACGCTGTTGGAGTGATCCGTAGGGGCTTGTAGCCCGGGTGAGCGCAGCGATACCCGGGACGGTCCCGGATAGCGCTTCGCTCATCCGGGCTGGGGTCCGTCGTCCCTCAATTCTCCTCGCCGCTCGATCCCTCGCGCAGGTCCGGCTTGATCACGTCCTCCGGCAGCGCATGCGCCACCGGCTGCGGCGTGCCGGCGATCTCCGGGCCGACCTCGCGGCCGCGCGCGCGGATCAGGCGTTCATAGGCCGAGACCAGCGTGACGTAGGGACTGACCCAGATCCAGCCGTCGCGGGTAAACACCTGCACGTCGAAATGCAGGTGCATCGATGTGCCGGCGGGATGGTCGAGATAGTTGGAGACGACACCGATCTTCTCGCCCTCGGTGACGATGCGGCCGTTGAGCACGCCGCTGGCGGTCAGCGCCTGCGGGTTCATGTGCATGTAGCGGAAGCGGATATGCTCGGTGCGGCTGTTGACCTCGAGCGTTGCCGCCTGATCCTTGGCGCCGCGGATCACCATGGCGTCGCGCACCGCGACGACGCCCCGCTGCTTGGGATCGCAGGGTTCGCGGCCTTCGCCGGGCGGTGGGCATTCGGCGGCGCGGATGTCCTCGCCCTGGTGGCCATAACCGCCGCCGCATTGCCAGACCTCGAAACTGCGGGACTCGCAGAAATTGTCGCGCCAGGGATAGGCCGTCGGGCCGTCGCTCTTGTCGCGCTTGCCGTAGGATTGCGAACGCACGAAGGCGGGCGCCTTCTCGAGCGGAAAGCGGATCTGCGCATAGGCCATCACATCCGGATGGCCGGCTTTGTTGCGATAGCCGGTGTTCGGGATGATGTCGCCGCTCGGCCGGTAGGTGAAATCTGGCGAACGCGCCAACGGGCGATCGATGATGCTGGAGGCCGTGTCCGTGAGCGGCCGCATGCGCTGGCCGCCGGCGATGCGGAGCCCTTTCAGGAAGCGCTCGGCAACCGGATAGGCTTCCTTGCAGGCGAGCCGCCGCGGCTTTGCGAGGCTGTCGAGGCATTGGATGGAAACGACATAGGCGACGCCGAAGCGGGTGAAGGCGTAGCGCACATAGCCTTCCCGGATGAACCTGCGCAGGTCCGGATAGGTTGCCGCGAGCGGCTTGACCGGCTCGCCCTTGCCGCCGGCGGGATCGGCGACGTCGTAGACGAGCGCCGAGCCCGTGATCTGCACCTCGACTGGCCTTGCGTAGACGCGGCTCGGCATGCCGTCGCCGGCGCCGGGCTCGAGCGAGAAGCTGGCGCTGTAACCGGCGGGCCCGGAATTGAACATGTCGACGGGATTGAAATCGGCCTGATAGCGCGAGATCGCGAGTGTCCCCGGGGCGCCGTTGCGCTGCGCCTCGAGATACGCGGCAGCATCGAACGGCAGCAGCACGGGCACGGAGCTGCGGGCGATACCGGTGAAGAATTGCGATGAGACCGCGTTGAGCTGCACCAGCGCAGGCATCGCCCGCGGATCGTAGCGAGGCACCGAACGGCGAGGTGCGAAGATGAAGTCGCCCGCGACCGGGGGACGGCTGTTGATCTCGCTGCGGAGCTGGTCCAGCGCTGCGCGCCAATCGACGCGCAGGGCCGTGAGCGAAGGGCTGCGAATTTCATCCGCAGCGAGCGGCGTGGCAAAGAGGGGCGAAAACGCCGCCAGAAGCAGCGAGACGAAGCGGAAACTCTTCCCAACCACTGTCTCGCCCCCCGGCGGCGCCTGTTCCGATCGCCCCGTTCGTCGTTAGTCCTTGGCGCGCTCGGAGTAGGAGCCGTCCTCGGTCATCACCACGATGCGGGTGCCGACCGAGATGTGCGGCGGCACGGTGGTGCGGATGCCGTTCGACAGCACCGCCGGCTTGTAGGACGACGAAGCCGTTTGCCCCTTGGTCACCGGCTCGGTATCGACCACTTCCAGCGTCACGCGCTGCGGCAGCGCCATCGACACGACGTTGACGTCGTGGGTCGACAGCTTGACGGTCATGTCTGGCTGAAGATAGGCCGCGGCGTCGCCGATGACGTCCTTGGACACCTGGACCTGGTCGTAGGTCTCGGGGTTCATGAAGTGGAAGCCCTCGCCATCTTCATACAGGAAGGTGTAGTTGCGCTCTTCGATCGTGGCCTTTTCGACCTGGTCGGTGGTCTTGTAGCGCTCGGAGATCTTTACGCCGTCCGAGATTCGGCGCATTTCGATCTGGCTGACCGGGGTGCCCTTGCCGGGATGGATGTTCTCGGCGCTGACGACGACATAAAGCTTGCCGTCTTGCTCGATCACGTTGCCTTTGCGAATAGAACTGGCGATGACTCTCAAAGCTATATTTCCTGCTTGCTTGGCCCGGCTGCGGCCAGGACGTGGTCAAATCTCGGGGGGACTCGGGGTCTCAAATCGGACCTCGGCGCCCGTTTCGGGCCGCAACATACTGATTTTGCCGTTGGATGCCAGCGTTTTGCTGGCCCGCGGGGCGGTCGGTTAATGACTGGGGACAAGCCCATTTCACCGTTCTGGTCGCCCGACCGGCACCTCGACCGGCGGCCGTTCCTCCAGGCCAGGGGGGCCATTACCGGGTCTCTACGGGGCTTTTTCGCCGAGCAGGGCTTTGTCGAGGTCGAAACCTCCGTTCTCCAGGTCTCGCCGGGGAATGAGACCCATCTGCACGCCCCCCGAACCGAGATCATGCGGCCGGACGGCAGCCGGGTCAGTCGATACCTGCGGACCTCGCCCGAATTCGCCTGCAAAAAGCTGCTGGCGGCGGGCGAAGAGCGGATTTTCGAGTTCGCCCGGGTGTTCCGTGACCGCGAACGGGGCGACCTGCACCTGCCCGAGTTCACCATGCTGGAATGGTACCGGGCCGGCGCTCCCTATGATGCCATCATGGCGGACACCGTCGTCGTCATCGCCCGCGCCGCGCAGGCGACCGGGATCGGGACGTTCTCCTTCCGCGGCCGGACCGCCGATCCCTTCGCCGAGCCGGAACTATTGACGGTCGCAGGCGCCTTCGAGCGGTTCGCCGGCGTCGACCTGCTGTCGACAATCTCGGGCGGCGAGGGTAACCGTGCCGCGCTGGCCCAGGCGGCCGCCGGCAAGGTCCGCGTGGCCGGGGACGACACCTGGTCGGACATCTTCAGCAAGGTTCTGGTCGAGCATGTCGAGCCGCAACTGGGGCAGGGCCGTTTGACCATTCTGTTCGAATACCCATCTCCAGAGGCGGCGCTGGCACGGGTGAAGGCTGGCGATCCCAGGGTCGCGGAACGCTTCGAGGTCTACGCCTGCGGCGTCGAGCTCGCCAACGGCTTTGGCGAACTCACCGACGCCGAGGAGCAGCGCGAGCGCTTCACGGAGTCGATGGCAGAGAAGCAACGCCGCTACGGCGAGGCCTATCCGCTGGACGAGGATTTCCTGGCCGCGGTCGCCATAATGCCGGAGGCGAGCGGTGTCGCGCTCGGCTTCGACCGGCTGGTGATGCTCGCGAGCGGCGCAGCGCGGATTGATCAGGTGGTGTGGACACCGCCCGCAAATGAAACGTTAAGTGAGACATGACGAAGAACAACCTTGCACGCACCCTGCGTGAGCCGGCCGAACTTGTGGCCGCGCAACTTGCATCCGCCGAAGCGCTGCCTGCGCTCGAACGCGTCGCCGCGCGCTATGCGGTGGCGATCACGCCGGCGCTGCTCGATCTGATCGATACGTCCGACCCCGACGATCCGATCGCGCGGCAATTCGTTCCGACCGTTGCCGAGCTGGAGATGCAGCCGGGCGAGAGCGCCGATCCGATCGGCGATCACCCGCACTCGCCGGTTCCCGGGATCGTGCATCGCTATCCCGATCGCGTGCTGTTCAAGCTCGTTCACGTCTGCGCGGTCTATTGCCGCTTCTGCTTCCGCCGCGAGATGGTCGGACCGGGCAAGGAGAACGCGCTGTCGGACGGCGCGTATCGCGCGGCGATCGACTACATCCGCTCGCATGGCGAGATCTGGGAGGTGATCCTGACCGGCGGCGACCCCTTGATGCTGTCGCCGCGCCGGATGAGCGAGATCATGGCCGATCTTGCCGCGATCGATCACGTCAAGATCATCCGCCTTCACACCCGTGTGCCCGTGGCCGATCCGGCGCGCATCAGCGACGAGATGGTCGCGGCGCTCCAGGTCGAGGGTGCGACCACGTGGGTGGCGATCCATGCCAATCATGCGCGCGAGTTGACGGGGCCTGCGCGCGAGGCCTGCGCACGGCTTGCCGATGCCGGGGTTCCCATGGTGAGCCAGTCCGTGCTCTTGCGCGGCGTCAACGACAACATTGCCGCTTTGTCGGATTTGATGCGAGCTTTCGTCGAATGCCGGATCAAGCCGTACTATCTGCATCACGGTGACCTCGCGCCTGGCACCGTGCATTTGCGAACGACGCTGGCCGAGGGGCAGGATTTGATGCGGCAGTTGCGTGGCCGGGTGTCAGGACTGTGTCAGCCCGACTATGTCATCGACATTCCCGGCGGCGCCGGCAAATCGCCGGTGGGGCCGAATTATGTGTTGGTGGCACAAAATACCGCAGCTGGCGCGGGTGAAGCCGACACCGAAACGCGCTATCGTATCGTGGATTATTGCGGCGAGGTTCATCTCTATCCGCCCGCCACGTGAGCGGAGGGAGCGCCGGCTTGAGAATGGAGGATCGGACATGAAGATGATCATGCTGGCAGCGTCGCTCGTGATCTTGCTCGGTGGCACTGCGATGGCGCAGACCGGCACCAAGGGATCGACGACAGGCGGAGGCGGTGTCACGTCGGGATCGATACCGCAGGCGCCGATCGGTCATCGTCAGCCGCGCGCCAGCGATGTGCCAAGCGAGAAGAACCTCAGCGATCCGAACAATCCGGTGAACAAGGAAGACGCTCTGCTCGACAAGAAGATCAAGAGCATCTGCCGAGGCTGCTAAGCCGCAATTGAGCCGTGGCGGGCAGGGCGCGACAGCTCGCCCCGCCCGCGCCTGCTTTGGCCTTAAGCCGTGCGCTCGTGCAGCCCCGCGCGTTGGGTGTTGCGGCGGATTTCGACCGCGTCAGCGAGCTGCTCGAGCACGGTCGCCGTCGTCGCCCAGTCGATGCATCCGTCGGTGATGCTCTGGCCGTAGGTCAGCGGCTTGCCCGGCACCACGTCCTGACGGCCGGCGACGAGATTGCTCTCGATCATCACGCCCATGATGCGGTTCTCGCCGCCCGAGATCTGGCCGGCGATGTCGGCCATGACCAGAGGCTGGTTTTCCGGCTTCTTGCTCGAATTGGCGTGGCTCGCATCCACCATCACCAGCGGCGCGACGCCGGATTTGGCCAGATCGTTGCAGGCGGCCGCAACGCTCGCTGCATCGTAGTTCGGCTTGCTGCCGCCGCGCAGGATGATGTGGCAGTCCTCGTTGCCCGCGGTCGAGGCGATGGCGGAGCGGCCGAGCTTCGTCACCGCCATGAAATGATGCGGATGCGAGGCCGACTTCACAGCGTCCGCCGCGATCCGGACATTGCCGTCGGTGCCGTTCTTGAAGCCGACCGGGCAGGACAGCCCCGAGGCCAGCTCGCGATGGATCTGGCTCTCGGTCGTGCGCGCGCCGATCGCGGCCCAGGACACGAGATCCGCGATGTATTGCGGCGTCGTCATGTCCAAGAACTCTGCGCCGGCGGGCAGGCCGAGATTGTTCACCGCCGACAGCACGTTGCGCGCCAGCCGCAGGCCCTTGTTGATGTCGAAGCTGCCGTCGAGATCGGGATCGTTGATCAGGCCCTTCCAGCCGACGGTGGTGCGCGGCTTCTCGAAATAGACCCGCATCACGATCTCGAGCTGGTCGGCGAGGTCTTCGCGCAAGTTCGCGAGGCGCTCGGCATATTCGAGCGCGGCCTTGGGATCATGCACCGAGCAGGGGCCGACCACGACAAGCAGGCGGTCGTCCTGGCCATTGAGGATGGCATGGATGGCGTTGCGCGCCGCCATCACCACGCGCGTCGCGGTGAGCGTGCGCGGGACTTCCCGCATCACCTCTTCCGGCGTGCTCAGCTCTTTCAGTTCGCGGATACGAAGATCGTCGGTCGTGCTCAGCACGGCGGGCTCCTGTTTGTTGAGAACCTGCCGGCCAATAAAAAAGCCGCCAGGTCTGGCGGCTTGTTCGGACGTTTGCTTCAATATTTCAGATTGAGCGCGATCCTCCTGCCGCCAGCGAGCTGTCGTAGCTAAAGTACCAAAAATAGCTGGTGACGAGGGTGATCATGGGAGCCATATAGCGTGCCCCTGGCGGGTTGTCACCCCCCAATCGGCTCGTTCGGCGATGAAGAGCCTCAGGTGTTGCTATTGCGTGCCGCCAGCGCCATGCCGATCAAGGTGGCGCCGCCGAACAGCAGGTTGATACCGACGAGGATGCCGATCGCCCATTCCGCCGAGCTCGGTAATCCCGTGATCACCATGAAGGAGATCGCGATATCGACGAGGCCCGAGATCAGGAGCCACGTCCAGCGGCTGCTCAGCTCGCGGCGGTGCTCCAGCGCATACATGATGGTGGCGACGCCCTCGGCCAGGAAATAGGCGCCGAGCACGATGGTCAGCGTCAGCACGGCCTGCATCGGCCGGGCCAGCAGCAGCATGCCGGCAAGCACGGCGAGCGCGGCCGAGATCAGCGACCACCAGAAGCCCGGCGTGCTGCGCGCCCAATAGGTCACGATCAGCCCGCCGATGCCGCTGATCAGGAGCATCCAGCCGAGGACGATCGCGATCGCAAGGCTTGCGAGCGGCGGCAGGACGAGCGCGGCGATACCGAGCACGGCGAGCAAAATGCCTTCGAACAGGAAGGCCTTCCAATGCGCTTTTACCGTCCGGCTCATCGCGGATTGCAGCCGGGAAAACTCCTCAGGCGATGTCATCGGCAGGCTCCAGATCGAACAGCGTGGGCTCAATCTAGTCGACGCGCACCCCGCTTGCCATCCCGCTAGCTAGGCCGTGTACTCATAAACCGTTGGCGATGTCCGCTTTGTGCCGATACCGACCACCTTTGTGCGGCCGCAGCCCTGCAGGAGCAGCCCAATCGGCAAGGAGACCCCTTCCGGCTTGACATAGATCAAGCGTCGCGTCGGCGCATCATCGCTAACATGAGGAGATAACAGAGGTACCGCAGCCGGACCCAAAACCAATTCCTCGGGATGGAGATGGATCATGAAGGGCAGCGCAGCGCGCAAGCATGATGATGTCACCACGGACGCATGGCGCGGCTTCAAACTGGGCGACTGGTCAAAGACCATCAACGTCCGCGACTTCATCGTGCATAACGTAACCTCCTATACGGGTGACGAGAAATTTCTCGCCCCTGCCTCGCAGCGAACAAAGGCCGTATGGGCAAAGCTGCAGCCTTACTTCGCCGAGGAGCGAAAGAAGGGCGTCCTGGCCGTCGACGCAGCAAATCCGTCAACCTTGCTCGCGCATCAGGCCGGCTACATTGACCGCGACAACGAAGTGATCGTCGGCCTGCAGACCGACCAGCCCTTTAAGCGGGCGATCTTCCCCTTCGGCGGACTCCGCATGGTGGAAGCCGGCCTCAAGGCGGCCGGCTTCAAGGCTGACGAGAAAGTCCACGAGGCCTTCACCAAGTATCGCAAGTCGCACAACGACGGCGTGTTCGACGCCTATACGCCCGAGATCATGAATTGCCGGCGATCCGGGATCATTACTGGCCTGCCCGATGCCTATGGACGCGGCCGCATCATCGGCGACTACCGCCGGGTTGCCCTTTACGGCACCGACCGTCTGCTGGAGGTCAAGCACCAGGAGCGGGCCCAGATCGACGACATGTGGCCAACGGATGAAATCATCCGCATGCGCGAGGAACTCGCCGAGCAAATGCGCGCGCTGCAGGACCTGGCGTCGATGGCGAAGCTCTATGGCTGCGACATCACGCAACCCGCAACGAATGCGCAGCAGGCGTTCCAGTGGACCTACTTTGCCTATCTCGGCGCGATCAAGGAAGCCAACGGCGCGGCGATGTCGATCGGCCGCATCTCGAGCTTCCTCGACATCTATCTCGAGCGCGACCTGAAGGAAGGCACGCTCGACGAAGCCGGTGCGCAGGAGCTGTGGGACCAGCTGGTCCAGAAGCTGCGCATCGTTCGCTTCCTTCGGACGCCCGACTACGACGCGCTGTTCAGCGGCGACCCCTACTGGGCGACCGAGTGCGTCGGCGGCATGGATCTCGACGGGCGGGCGCTGGTGACCAAGAGCAGCTACCGCATGCTCCACACCCTCTACAATCTCGGGCCGGCGCCGGAGCCGAACATCACCGTGCTGTGGTCCACCCACATGCCGGCGCCTTTCAAGCGCTTCTGCGTCAAGGTCAGCAAGGATACGTCCTCGCTGCAATACGAGAACGACGATCTGATGCGCCCGTACTGGGGCGACGACTACGCGATCGCCTGCTGCGTTTCGGCCATGCGGCTCGGCAAGCAGATGCAATTCTTCGGCGCCCGGGTGAACTTCGCCAAGGCGCTGCTCTACGCCATCAATGGCGGCCGCGACGAGGTTTCCGGCGACCAGGTTGCGCCGAAGTCCATGCCGGTCACCGGCGATTTCCTCGACTATGACGACGTCTTGGCGAAGTTCGACACCATTCTGGAGTGGCTCGCCAAGACCTACGTGCATGCCATGAACTGCATCCATTACATGCACGACAAGTATTTCTATGAGCGCCTCGAGATGGCGCTGCACGATCGCGACATCCTGCGCACCATGGCGTTCGGCATCGCCGGCCTGTCTGTTGTTGCCGACAGCCTTGCCGCCATCAAGTACGGCAAGATCCGTGTGAATCGCGATGCCACGGGACTGGTGGTCGACTACCAGAACGAGGGCAATATCTCGACGCCGCAGTTCGGCAATAACGACGACCGGGTCGACCAGATCGCCTCCCAGCTGGTGACCACCTTCATGGAGAAGATCCGCAAGCATCCGACCTATCGGAACGCGACGCATACGCAGAGCGTGCTCACCATCACCTCGAACGTCGTCTACGGCAAGGCGACCGGCAACACACCGGATGGCCGCCGCAAGGGCGAGCCGTTCGGACCTGGCGCTAACCCGATGCATGGTCGCGACAGCCATGGCTGGCTGGCGTCATGTCTCTCGGTGGCGAAGCTGCCCTACAAGGACTCGCTCGACGGCATCAGCTACACGGTATCGGTCGCCCCGCAGAAGGCGCACCTGTCCGAAGCCCAGGTCATCGAGGAGGCTACCAAGGCCTTCGACGTTTATTTCGGTCGCGGCGGGTTCCACATGAATCTGAACGTGATCGACAAGGAGACGCTGGAAGACGCCATCAAGAACCCGGACAAATATCCGCAGCTTACGATCCGCGTGTCTGGCTATGCCGTCAATTTCGTTCGCCTGACGCCGGAGCAACAGAAGGATGTGATCAGCCGCACTTTCCACGGCCAAATCTGAGCCGAGAAATGCAATGTCGACGGTGCAGCCACTTGAACCCGGCAGCCGGCACGACCTCCGAACGGGTGCATCTCCCGATGCGCCCGACGAGGACAAGTTCAAGGACGAGGAAGGCGCGTTCGGCTACTGCCACTCATACGAATCGTCGTCCCGGTACGATGGCCCGGGCCTGCGTGTCGTTCTATTCGTTTCAGGCTGCCTGCTCCGCTGCACCTATTGTCACAACCCGGATACGTGGCACCTCAAGGACGGAACCTATGTTTCGGCCGAACAGGTGCTGAGACGCCTCGGTGATTTCGCTCCCTCGCTGCGTGACCTCGGTGGAGGCCTGACGATATCGGGCGGCGAAGCGATGGTGCAGCTCGCCTTCGTCAAGCGAATCTTCGAAGGCGCCAAGGCGATGGGCCTGCACACGGCCATCGAAACCTCCGGATTCCTTGGCGATCGCGTCGACGAGCGGTTCCTGAATGCTCTCGACCTCGTGCTGCTCGACATCAAGAGTTCCGACCCGGACACCTACCGCAAGGTAACCGGGCGCGAAATCGCGCCGACGCTGCGTTTTGCCGAACGCCTGGCAACGATCGGCAAACCGACCTGGGTGCGCTTCACCCTCGTGCCCGGCTTTACGGATGACCCGGCGAATGTCGAGGGGATCGCAAAATTCGTGGCGCCTATGAAGAACGTCGAATGGGTCGAAGTGCAGCCCTTCCACCAAATGGGCGAGTTCAAGTGGAAGGCGATGGGCCTCGACTACAAGCACTTGGACACGCCGCCGCCTACGCGGGAGCTGATCAACAGGGTTATCCGCCAGTTTCGCGACGCGGGCTGCAACGCCCGCTGAGAGCTTTGGAATACCTGGAGGGGACAATGCTGGACGTTGCTCGCGATATCATCGGCAGCCAGCCGATCCTGACGGCGTTTCTAGCCATCGGCGTCGGCTATCTGGTCGGCCAGATCAACATCTTCGGCTTTTCGCTTGGCGTGGGCGCCGTGCTCTTTGTGGGGCTCGCGATCGGCGCTTTTGCCCCGAAGGCACAGATCATCGGCCCGATCGGTCTCACCGGCTTGATCATGTTCCTGTACGGAATCGGAATTCTCTACGGCAAGCAATTCTTCGAGGGCATGGTCGGTGCGGGCCAGAAATACAACCTGCTGGCGCTGATCGCGTGCCTTGTCGGTCTAGCCGTGGCGCTCGGCCTGGGGCAGATGTTCAACATCAAGATTGGCCATACGCTTGGGCTCTACGCGGGGTCCATGACCAGCACGGCAACCCTGCAGGCCGCGCTTGACGTCACCAAGAGCAAGGACCCGTCGATCGGCTACTCGATCGCCTATCCCTTCGGCGTGATCGGCCCGATCCTTTGCATCTACTTCATGACCCGGATTGTGAAGCCGAAATTTCCGGCGAAAGCCCAGCGCTTTCACATGGGTGAGATTTCCGTCGGCACGAGCTTTGCCGGCCACACGCTGGGAGATTTGAACAAGAAAGTCCTTGGCGACGTACAAGTGACGATGGTCCGCAAGTCCGGCCAGAACATCGTTCCAACGGAAGGTACGATTCTGTCTGCAGGCGACGCCGTGCTGGTAGTCGCCGACAGCCAGGAGGCACTTTCTGGCGCTGCGGCGAAACTCGGCGAGCTGGCACCCGGCCGGCTGGCCAGCGACCGCGCCGACCTCGACTACATCCGCGTCTTTGTCGGCAAGGCCGGCGTCGTGGGCATTCCGCTTGGCAGCCTGCCGATGCCCTCAGGCTTTCCGGCGCATCTGCTGCATGTGCGGCGCTACGACGCCGACCTCGTGCCTTCACCGGACCTGATGCTGGAATTTGGCGACCGCGTCGGGGTTCTCATGCCGCCGGAACGCAAGGAGGAGATCCGCAAGCACTTTGGCGATACCGTCAAAGCGACCGCCGAGTTCAGCTATGTGTCGCTGGGGCTCGGCATGGTGATGGGCGTGCTGCTTGGCTTGATCCCGATTCCGATCCCGGGCGTCGGCATTGTCACGCTGGGTATTGGCGGCGGGCCGCTGATCGTGGCCCTCATTCTCGGCAAGCTGCGCCGCACCGGACCGATGCTCTGGACCATGCCGCTACCGGCGAACATCGTCCTTCGAAACTTCGGCCTTGCGATGTTTCTGGCGACCGTCGGTGTCAACGCTGGGCAACCATTTGTCCGCACCGTTGCCGAATCCGGTTTCACCATGCTGTTCATCGGCGCTGCTGTGCTGCTCTCCACGGTGGCGATCGTGCTGCTGGTCGGCCACTACATGATGCGCATCCCGTATGACGATCTCGTCGGCGTCGCATCGGGCGCGACCGGCAACCCCGCCATTCTGGTCTACTCGACCAAGATGGCACCAACGGAGCGGCCCGACATCGGCTACGCCATGATCTTCCCGTCGATGACGCTGGTGAAGGTGATCGCCGTGCAGATTGTCGGTCTCCTGACGTTGGGCAGCAGCGCGGGCGGGTGACGACGGATCCCGGGGAATATCAGGATGGACGAGCCGCCGCCCGCGTCACAGACGCCGATCTTCAATCTGCAGGCCTACAGCCCTGCCGAGATAAAGGAAGCCGTCGAAAAGGTTGGCGTGAAGAAAGCCAATCTGCCCTTTCTGACCTCCTTCATGCTGGCGGTCGTGGCCGGCGGCGGCATCGGTTTTGGCGCGGTCTACTACACCATCGTTGCCAGCGACCCCACGTTTAGCTTCGCCACCGTGCGGGTGGTCGGAGGGCTTGTCTTCAGCCTGGGATTGGCGCTGGTTCTGGTCGGCGGCGCCGAGCTGTTCACCGGCAACAATCTGATCGTGATGGCCTGGGCCAGCGGCAGGGTGTCCACCGTCACGATGTTGCGTAACTGGACCGTCGTCTGGTTCGGCAACTTGCTCGGCGCGCTTGGGCTCGTGCTGCTGATCTTTCTCTCACATCATCTGGACATGAATGACGGCCGCGTTGGCTTGTCCGTCCTGAACACGGCGGTCGGAAAAATTCGCCCGGACATGCTGACGCTGTTCGTCAAGGGGATCCTGTGCAATGTGCTGGTGTGCGCGGCCGTCTGGCTCGCCTACGCGGGCCGATCGGTCACCGACAAGATGGTTGCCGTCGTATTGCCGATCTCGGCATTCATTGCCGCCGGATTCGAGCATTGCGTGGCCAACATGTACTTCCTGCCGTTGGCCTGGTTGCTGGTCCAGACCGGTCATGCGCCCGCGAACTTCGATGCATCGCTCATCACAATATCGGGCATCGTCCATAACCTCGTGCCGGTGACGCTGGGCAACATCGTTGGCGGCGGAGGCTTTGTCGGCGTCACTTACTGGGGAATCTACCGGGTAACGTTCGGCGAATCCCGGTGAATATCAGACTATGGCTGCGTCTTTATGAGTCCGCTAGCTGGCCGCCGCCGTGCGCAGACGAAAAACCTTCGCCACTGGTGCGAACGCGGTTACGGCCGAGAATGTAGATCGCGATCGTGACGATCAGAAGCGCAAGGCCGAGCAGGATCGAGACGAAGCCGATCGGGATCAGCGCCAGCGTCAGATTGCGCTCGGGATTGATCAGCCAGTGATGGATCGAGGTCAGCACGAAAGCGAGGCCGAGAAAGCCGACGCCGCCGCCGGCAAGCAGCAGCGCCCACATCCGGCGCAGCTGGCTGAGCCGTTCGCGCGCGATATCGGTCCGCGGCGCGTGATGGCGCGCGACCCGTCGCACCAGGCGGATGGCGAAGGCAATCGAGCTGAAGCCGATCAGCAGGCTGGCTGCGCCCAGCCACATCCGCAAGCTGGGATCGAGATCCGGCATCCGCTGGAGGGTGAGCAGCGGGAAGTCGAACGCCGAATGCAGCGCAACCGGGCCTGCGAAGATCAACAGGCGGCTAGACAGGCGAGCCCAGTCGCGGTGGTGGCGGTTCGCACCCAGCGCCGTGCCGGCGCGGGCGATCGTCAGATACGCGCCGGCGATGATGCCGAGCGCGCCGTGGAACGGCACGGTCAGCACGCTGCGCAAGGCGGCCAGCGAGCGCCACATCTCGGCGTGCTGTACGAGATAGGCGAGGTTCTCGTAGGCGGCGAAGCCGAGGCCGACGGCGGCGCCATAGACCACGGTGTCCATCGGGTTGGCGAAGGTCCGCCGCTTGGTCGAGGAGACCAGCACGATGGCGATCACCTTGACGGCTTCCTCGGGCAGGGCGACGCCGAAGACCGAATGCATGGCGAGCGCCGCCCAGGGGTCGTCAGGGGCTGCAACCATCTTGGTGAACGGAGCGCGGGCAAGGCCCAGCAGCGAAATGCTGGCCGCGCCGAGCAGGAACGCAGTCCAGACCTGGGCCGGGGGTCCCGGGCGCTCCTCAGCGGCAATGACGAGCCATAGCATCAGCAGCGCCGGTGCGATGGCGGCAGTTCCGATGACGGTGGGTAAGGCTTCAATCAAATACATCGGCGCCGAAAATAGGTTCCCTTGATCCGCTAATCTACGTCCACCGATGCGACCATGTGCCATGCGCTTGCTGTCGTGTCGCTTAACAAGCGTGACAGCTTGCGTTCATCACCGCCGCCAAACGTTTAGAAGACGAGCACAATCAACTGCATGACAGGACCACTTCGCCATCCATGGCAGCGGTCGCGCGGACGCCATCGGATCGCGATTGGTAAGTCAGATCAAGGTAATGCGCAGGTTTCTTCGATTCACGATGCACGTGTGGGAGCAGCGAGTCCAGAGGCGGGATCGCTCCCGTCCGGACAATGCGCGGCAGTGCGAGCCGGCCTATTCACGCTTCGTTGTGCGGCCGCGGGGCGCCGATGCGATCCGGCGGGCCCGCACCTGCTCCAGCTCCCAGAAGGCGCGCACGAGGCACGTGCCAAGGACGAGGACGATGAGCAGCAGCAGGAAGGCCTGGTCGACGGCAGGGATGTGGATCATGGTGTGGATTAAGCAACGAGCATGCCATGTGTTCCCCGCGCCGCGCGTAGCCGCGCCTGCCGCGAAGCGCCGCTTGCCCCGGCTCGTATCCCGGCCCCGGCAAGGCGATCCGGGCCCGCGCCTCCGGCCCGTTCAATGCGTGGTGAACGGCGGCGCGTCGGGCGCGATGTCGAAGGCGCCGAGATGGTATTCCTCGCCGACCGCTTCGGCCGGCTCGGAATGGTGCGCGAGCAGCGTGAACGCGGCCCGCGGGTACTGCTTCCAGATATCGAGATCGCCAGCCGTAATCGTCAGCCAGCCGAACGTGTACATGTAGCGTCCGGGCTCGGTGACCCGGCCAACCCTGTCCCAGGTGATCTTGTTGACTGCCATACGGTCCCCCGATCGCAAGTCCGCAAATGACGTCCGGCATGAGGCACGGACCGTCAAAAACTGATCCCGCATTGGGGCCGCGATAGGGCAGCGGCGCGGAGGCAGGACGACCGCAGCGCGGTCGCCGCCGGCCGGTTAGCGCGCTGTCGGGGCCGCCTGCGCTTCGGCCGCCCGCTCCAGCTGACGGTGCGAGGCGTGGAAGACGTCGTGGACGAGGCCGATCTTCTCCAGGCCCAGAATGATCAGGCCGTTGAGATCGATCTCCCACCAGGCGTGCGAGATATAGGCGTCCCGCGGGAAGCGGTGATGGTTGTTGTGCAGACCCTCGCCGAAGGTGAGGATCGTGGTCACGAACTCGTTGGTCGAGGCGTCGTCGACCTCGAAACGGCGATAGCCATAGGCGTGGCAGACCGAGCCGGTGAGCTGGCTGGTGAGGATCAGCAGATAGGCGCGGAGCAGGCCGGAGAACAGCACGCAGCCGATCATGGTGTGCACGCCGCCGAAGACGTAGCCGATCACGCCGGGGATGAAGACCGCCGACATCCCGTACCAGACCCAGCGCGTGCGCACGAAGAACATCGCGATGGGATCAGCGAGGATGTCCTTGGCATAGTATTCGTTGTCGGTGGTCGCCTGGTCGAACACCCAGCTGCCCTGGGCGTGCAGGAAGCCCTTGAGCGCGCTGACATAGCGATTGCCGAAGCCGTCGAATTGCGGGCTGTGGGGGTCGCCGACGTCATCGGCATAGAGGTGGTGGCGGCGGTGATTGGCGACCCATTTGGCGATCGAGCCCTGCACCGCCATCTGGGCGATGGCGCAGAAGAAGACGCGCATGATCGGGCCGGTGCGGAAGCTGCGATGGACGAACAGGCGGTGCATGCCGGCGCCGATGCCGAACGTCGTCAGCGCGAACATCCAGACGAACGTAAACAGCTCGACCTTGCCGAGGCCCTGGGTGACGGCCCAGACGATGCCCGCGACAGCGCCGACATAGAGAATGCCGAGGAGAAGATAGCTCTCGCGCAGCTTGGCCTGGACGAGCGGTCCTTCGGTCACGACGCCGGGTGGAAGCTGTGGCTTAGCTGCAGGGTTCCGGGTGGTCTCTGCCGGCGTGAACCCGGCATCAGCGATGGACATTCCAGTACTTCCGATAACTCAGGGCCCGCAGTGATTGCGGACGTACCGGGTCACACCCTATCGCGCAGGGGTCTCCACCTCCAGTCCTTAGTTAAGAAAGAGTTAAGATTGATCCGGCCCGGTTCAGGCCGATTGCAGCATGGGCGTACGGACGATCAGGCGGACGAGGTCGTCCCGCTGCTGCTTCTCGGCGAACTTGACCGCAAAGCCGTTGTCGAATTTGCGAATGACGCGGCCGACGCAGGCACCGACCGCAAGCGGTGTTCCGATCTCAGGGTTGTATTCGCAGGATATCGCGACGCCGGCCGTGGAGACGTCGATGATGAAGCAGGGATGGGTGCTGCCGTCGGCGAGCGTCAGGAAGGTGTGCGAGACCTGGGGAACGAAGCGCGCGTCGTTGCGCAGCTCCAAAATGCTGTCGTCCTTCTGCTTCTTCTCCAGCCAGGTCAGCTTCTCCGACATCCAGGCACGCCGTGCCCGCGTCATGTCGAGTTCCATCAGGAAGCCCGCCTTCAGCGTCGCGCTGATGGTGCACTGGAATTCGCCAAAGTCCTGGAAATAGGAGGTCACGCGCTCGCCGACCTTTCCGACGACAGGCACGTCGACCATCATGCGGAACGGCGAGACACGGCTGGTCCGGCAGGCAAAGGTGCGCAGCTTGCCCTCACAATCGTACCAGCGCGGCAGCGAGTAGCTGCCGCTTACGGTGACCTGCACTGCACGCTGCCTGAGGAACTCTGCGACGGACATGGGCGCCAATCGTGTTTCGGAGGGTTTCCGTAGAAACACGTAGCGAGCAACGTCTAAGCAATCGATACGCCGATCAAATAGCAGGGGTAAATTTTTGGTAAATGCCCTGATCGGAGCCGGCGACATAGCGCCGCGTTTCATGGGCTTCCGATCTCACGATCGCGTCATCCGAGCATCACCAGCAAGGCCAGCGCGCCAACGGCCATGACGAGCTTGATCGCCGACCAGCCCAAGCTGTCCGGCCTGATCTGAAGTCCGAACCACGGCAATGCGCGCCGCATCGCCAGTGCTGCGAAGGCTTCGACGATGGCGAACACAATTGCGATGCCGGCGATGAAAGACCATGACTCCGCCGGCGGCATCCACGCCGCGAGCCAGGCGGGGGCGGAGCCTTTCAAGGACGCGAGCAGCGCGAACCATCCGAACATGGATGCGAAGCCCTTGACGACGTCAGGGCCAATCGTATCGGGCTCGAGCCGGATGCCGATCGTTCCGAGCGCGCGCTCGACGCGCTCGCCGTCGCTGATGAAGAGAAACCCGCCGAGATAGAGCGGGACGCGCGACTGGAAGAGCAGGGCGACGATACCGAACACGACCACGTAGCCGAAGGCATCGCCGAGAATGTCCAAGCCGCTCGTGCGCACCGGCGCCGGCACCCTCGCGGCGTGAGGCTGTGGAAGCGATCGGGCGCGTGCCATGTGCTCCAGCATCTTTGCGCGCCGGTCGGGTGCGTAGGGCGTCGTACGGTGCATCCAGGGCGGCGGTGCCGGCGACTGGTCTTCCGAGGGGGATTTTTGCTGCGCCATGGCCTGCACCGGTTCCAACGGGACATTGGTCGGCGGTCAGGGGCTGGGAGGTTCATGCGGGGTGGCGGATATCGCCGCATCACCCGATGGCTTGGATGATGGCGCTCCCTAGCGGAATCGAACCGCTCTCTCCACCGTGAAAGGGTGGCGTCCTAACCGATAGACGAAGGGAGCAAACGAAGGCCCCGCCGCTTTCCGCGGCACGGCCGCTGGCCGCCCGAGTCGGGCCCGGCGGCTGGCAGCGGGCGAACGTATAGTGGCCTTTGCGGCCGTGGGCAAGCCGTTCGGGAACGGTCTTTTGGCACCGGTGGATAGCCGGCCCCGGCACCATTCGGGAGGCGATTTCAACGGTTTCTTAGGCCCCCTGGGATAGCGCTGGAACCGGAGAAATTTGTCCATGCCACAGCCCAAGAAGCGCGCAGCCCGCAAATCGCTGTCGCAGCACGCCTGGATCACGCTCGACGGCGGGTTCGCGGCGCGGCATTGCCTGGTCCAGGACATCTCCGACACCGGCGCCAAGATCACGATGGACGAGGACGCGAGCCAGCTCCCGGGCGTGATCCGGATGGCGTTCGCGCGCGACGCCCGGACCGGGCGGAGCTGCCAGGTGGTCTGGCGCCGCGGCAAATCGGCCGGCGTCAAGTTCATCTGACCCGCGGGCGAAGCGAGCCGGATGGCGCGGGGCGCCGGTCCGGGCTAGAACGGCCCGCATGCGTGCGCCGCTCCTCATCCTCGTCTCGTTGCTGGCCCCATCCGCGGCCGGGGCCGAGGCCCTGCGCCTTCCGCCCGCCGAGCGGCCACAGGCCGGCAAGGCCCTGCCGCTGAAGGGCGCGGGCGGGGCGGCCAAGGCCGGCTCCTGCGCCTCCTATGGCCCGCGCTTCGTCATGGTCGAGGGCACCGGCACCTGCGTGAAGGTTGGCGGCTCGGTCAGTGTCGAGACCACGGTCAGGCGCTGAAGCCGATGCCGCCCGATCTCATGCGGCCCGACATCATCGTCCCCTTCGTGATGTATTGCGCGCTGCTGTTGTGGGTCGGCCGCGGCCTGAGCTGGACGGCAAAGCTCGCCACCGCGGTCGTGACGCTGGCGCTGATCATCTGCGTGCTGCTGGTCGAGCGCGGCTGGCGCTAGGGCCCCCAAAAACAAAAACTGGGAAAACAACCCCATGCACAGTAGCCGTCAAGTGCCGGCGCGGTGCTTGGCACGTGCGCCATAGCGCCGATTCATTGCGCTCTCAGCGCAGCTTACCCCGCGCCACCGCTCACGACATCGGCGGTGCGACGAATTGCGCAAATCCGGGGCGTTTGCCGAGCTCGGCGAGCCAACGCGCCAGGTGCGGCTGCGAGGGTCGCGTGATGCCCTCGACGCCGAGCCAGCGCCGCGCATAGGCGCCGATCGCGATGTCGGCGAGCGTGAACGCATCGCCGTCCATGAATGGCCGCGACGAGAGCAGGCGGTCGGCGATGGCCCAGACCTCGGCGGCGGCATCGGCATCCTTCTGCACCTTGACCATGTCGCGCTCGGCCGGCGGCGTGCGCACGATGCCCCAGAACACCGGACGGTCGACCGGCTGCACCATCGACAGCGTCCAGTCGAGCCAGCGGTCGACGCTGGTGCGCAGCTTCGGCGCGTCAGGATAGATCGGCGTGCCGCGGCCATGTGCGAGGCAGAGATAGCGCATGATGGAGTTGGACTCCCACAGCACGAAGTCGCCCTCGACCAGCGTCGGGATCCGCGCATTGGGGTTCATCGCGAGATAGTCGGCCTCGCGGGTCTTGCCGAACGCCATGCCGGCGTCGATGCGCTCATAAGCGAGGTCGAGCTCGGCGAGGCACCACAGCACCTTCTGCACGTTGACCGAGTTGGCGCGGCCCCAGATCGTCAGCTTGGTCTCCGGCATGAAATCCTCCCGCGGGTTTTCGTTGGCTACAGGCCACCGCGCGCGGTTGATAGCGGAATTCGCTTCAGCGGGCGACGCATGATTGCGCTGAGTCCCTCATGCAAAAAGCTCCGCCCGGGGCGGAGCTTTCATTGCAAGTCAAACTTCGTAAGTCGAACCTGGCAAATCAACTTGGCAGATTGAGCCTGATGATCAGTGGCCGAAGAACAGCCACAGCAGAATGATCACCGGGATCGGCACACCCAGCAGCCACAACAAAATTCCGCGTCCCATCGCGTTCTCCTCCAATCGCATTGTCAGGGAGAGAACGCGGGCAGCGCGGGCTTTGTTCCTGCGGGTTAAGCCTACCAATGGCCGGTATTGGGCATCGACGACCACGGCTCCTGCGGTGCCTTCGGCTCGCCCTTCTGCAAGATCTCGATCGAGTGCAGATCCGGCGAGCGGACGAAGGCCATGTTGCCGTCGCGCGGCGGCCGGTTGATGGTGACGCCGGCCTTCTGCAGCTTCTCGCAGGTGGCATAGATGTCGTCGACCTCATAGGCGAGATGGCCGAAGAAGCGATCCTCGCCGTACTTCTCCTCGTCCCAATTCCAGGTGAGCTCGACCAGCGGCGCGCCGCGCGTTTGCGGCTGCTTCTTCAGCGCCTCGAGATCGTCCGCCGAGCACAAGAAGACCAGCGTGAAGCGCCCCTTGTCGTTCTCGATCCGCCGCACCTCCTTCAAGCCCAGCGCATCCTGGTAAAACTTCAGCGCGACATCGAGATTGCGCACGCGCAGCATGGTGTGGAGGTATCGCATGTTTCTTGCTCCCTGGAATGGTCGGAGGGGTTTTGGGTCGGCGGGGCCGACGGGGGAAGGAGATAGCAGGAAAGTGGAACGAGGGGCAGGGGGTGAGAGCACGTGTACGTGAGGCGAAATGGCTCGCGACGCAAACTAGCGACGCAACAGCTCCAGCGGCAGGACAGGTGAGATGGCGACGGCGCATGAATTCAAGTCCGCTTTGAACCGGATGCCGTCGTGGGGAGTGCGACTGCTTCCAGACTCGGTATCTCCCGGTCCTCCCATTCCACGTTGTTGACTTCGAGATAGCGCGAGACGGCGACGCCGATTGTCGGAAAGAAATAGTGCTCGCCGAGCTGCGAGAACAAGCCAAATCGTTTCAGCTTGTCCTTCACGGGATCCTTGAGCTCGGCAAAGCAGAGCTCTATGCCTTGCGCCTGCAGCGCCTGGTCCAGTTCGGCGACCACGTCGCAGGCAGTGACGTCCACGCTGGTCACGGGTTCGGCGGTCACGACCAGCCAACGCACGGGCGTCGGCGATGTCGCGACGGCGTCGAGGACGCGTTCCCTGAAGAATTCGGCGTTGGCAAAAAACAGCGGCGCATCCCACCGGAACAGCACCAGCCCGGGGATACGGCGTGCATCCGGATATCTTGTGATGTCGTGATAGCCTTTGACGCCGTGGGCGCGCCCCAGGATGGCCGAGTGCGGGCGCCAGCCGTCCCACAGGAACTCGGCGATCGCGATTGCGATCGCAAGACCTATTCCCTGAATCACCCCGAGCACGGCGACGCCGACAAAGCAGACGACGGCCAGCCAGAACTCCCATCGCTGAATGCGATAGATGCGCCGGAGGTCGGCGACTTCGATCAAGCCGATCGCAGCGGCGATCACGACGGCGGCGAGGGCGGCATTGGGCAAATGCTGCAGGAGACTTGGTGCCACCAGCAGAAGCAAGGCGATGGCAAGCGCGCCCGTGACGCTCGTGAGCTGGGTGCGGGCGCCCGCGGCTTCCGCAACAGGTGTGCGCGAGCTGCTGCTGCTGATCGGAAAGCCCTGGAAAAAGCCTGCTGCCAGATTGGCGGCGCCAAGCCCGACCATCTCCTGATTGGGATCGACCCGATCCCCCAGGCGCGCGGCGAAGGCGCGTGACAGCACGCTCGTATCGGCAAACGAAACCAGCGCGACCGCGCAACCGCCGATCAGCACGGGGACGATGTCGCTGGTGCTGATCCAGGGGATGGAGAAAGCCGGCAGCCCCTGCGGAAGCGGACCCAGGACCTGGACGCCATACCGGGTCCCGAGATCGAGCATCCCGACGACGATCGTCGCGCCGACGACGGCTATCAGAATGCCGGGCAGCTTGCTGTTCTTGAGCAACAGGATCACGGCCAGGGTGGCGGAGCCAATTCCGAACGCGACCCAGTTTGACCGTCCAGCGAGGATGGCGCCGGCGATCTCCCACAAGCTCCGTAGCGGTCCCTCGCTCTCGGTGGAAAAGCCGAACAGCTTGGGCAGCTGGCTGATCAAGACAGTCAGGGCAATTCCGTTCATGTAACCGTAGCGGATCGGCTTGGACAGAAGCTCGGTGACAAAGCCAAGTCGCGCGACGCCTGCGAGGATACAAGCCGTCCCCGAGACGATCGCCATCATGCCGGCGAGCGTCACGGCCCGTGCGGGATCGCCGTGAGCCAGGGGCGCGATGACGCCCAGCAGTATGGCCGCCAGCGCCGAGTCCGGGCCCAGGACGAGAATGCGGCTTGGGCCAAACAACGCGTAGGCCAGCAGCGGCACGATCGTTGCGTACAAACCATAGATGCCGGGCAAGCCCGATGCGGTCGCATAGGCAATTCCGACCGGGACCAGCATTGTTGCCAGGACGACGCCGGCGAAGATGTCGCGCGGAAGCCATGCCGCTTCGTATCGACGGAGAGCGTCCAGTCCGGGCAACCAGTGCTTCATTGGCGGTCACTCCCAAGCTCGCTGCGAGCATTGAAAAGCGGTGGCCGCTGCGCCTCTATGAACCAGGTAAGGCCGATCCAAAAGGTCGCTGCACCATGCGTCGGTGGCGTTGACGCAGATCAACATTGCTTTTGGCACGCGGCACGCGTCGGGGCCGCGGAGCCATGCGTCGCACCCCTCGCGAGAAACGTCCGACCATACAACAGCTGGGGCGGTCTGCTAGTGTGGCTTGGGCGCGCGTCAGTCCTTGCAACCACGATGATGGTGCGCACATCCGAAGAGGAGATTTAGGCGACATGGTGGGTGACACGAACGTTCGGGCTGGCCAGTGCCATTGCGGTGCGGTGCGTTTCGAGGTGACGCTCAGCGACGGCTTCAATTCGATCCGCCGCTGCACGTGCTCTTACTGCCGCATGCGAGGCGCCGTCGTTGTCATGGCGGAAATGGGTGGGATCAAGATTCTGCAGGGCGAGGTTGCGCTCACAAGCTACCGCTTCCACACCGGATCAGCGCAGCACTTCTTCTGTTCTCGCTGCGGAATATACACACATCATCAGCGACGATCTGACCAGACGCTCTATGCCGTCAACGTGGCGTGCCTGGACGGGGTCAGCCCGTTCGATTTCTCCGAGGTTCCCGTCATGGACGGCGTCAATCACACCAATGATACCGGGAGGCCAACGCGTCGGGCAGGCACACTCCTCTTCGTCCCGGCGGACTAACCGGGCATCGAAAGGCAGCGGTTGCCAGCCCTGTCGCCGTAAAGACGGCTCTTGCGCCGCATCTCGAAGCTTGCCGATTGAAATGGTTCGGCCCTCGGCAGTTGAACCCCGCCGGAGCCCGGGCGACTAAACGCCATGGCCGCTGTCTTTGCAGAATTGCTGTTTGGTCTCGTCAGGAGCCTCGTTGGCGACTGGCTGAGGCAGGCTGCGATGGCCGTTTGTGCGTGGCTCGATACGAGGATTCACGGCCGCGCGGCGCGCTTTGTCGTGGGAGGCCTTCTTGGGCTTGCCGCCTACATCCTCATTCCTGTGATCGCCGGGCTGTTGGGATTCTGATGCCCTCCGTGAAGACGAACCTCATCATTGCACTGGCCATCGGCGCGCTGATCTCGGCGGTGCTGCTCGCCATCGAGCCGCTCACCGACTTCGCTTTTCTGTCGCTGGAGTGGCCTGGCATCAGCGTGGCGTATCTGTTCTGGGGAGCGGTCGGGGGCTCCACCTTCGCAGGGATAGCTATTTCCTGGGTGGTGAATGCACTCTGCTACGGTCTGGGTATTTTCGTCATTCTCAGCGCTCTCAAGGTGCTGATTGAGCCGAGGACTTGAGAAGCGCGGCTATGAAGCGGAGATCCAGGCCATGATGAGGGCGGCATGATGCGCTGGCTTCAAAGGCTCGGATGGATTGCGAGGGTTGCGGCGATTTGCGGGACCGTCGCGTGGCTCGTGCTTTTGACAAGCTCGCCTCAGGCGCCTGATGCCGCACATCCCGAACGTTACGCACACCGACACGACATCAGGTATGTGAGCGAAGGGACGGAATTGGCTCTGCGCATCCTGCTCGGCGCGTCGTTTACTCTGGCCCTGGTGGCGTTTGGATGCCATTTCGCGACCAGGGACATGCGTGAGTGAACTCCGCTGTCGGTGCCGCCTGCGTCGCCAACTGGAGCCCGGCTCTGCGCGGCAGCGTTGCCGGACGATGCTACGCATCGCCTAGGCTGCAGCGCGTCCGGGACACGAGAGTTTGGCGGATGGCCCCACGAACGAATTGATGCCCGGCCGCCGAACCCCGGCGCGGGCAGGGGCGACTAATCCATATGCTCCAGTCCCTGCTCAGCGCGCTCGTGGAAATCCTCCTGTCTGCCGCATGGAGCGCTGTCGTCCGATTCCTCGGTCTGGAAAACGTCGTCGAGATCGCGACGGTGATCTTCGGCCTCGGCTGTATCTTGATTGGCGCCGCCGTCTATTTGCTGGGCGCTCATTGACCATGGGGACGCCATGAAGACGATCACGCTGCTCGCGGTGGCGGCCATGCTGCTGGTGGAAATCTTGGGGCCGAAATCGAGCGTCGGCGGCTCGATGACCTTCATGCTGGTCTTTGTTGTCGTGATGCTCACTGTCGCGATCTACGAGGCCTGGTCGAACGGGCGCGGCGCGATCGGGTGGATCGGCAACATCATCGCCTCTGCCTTTGGCGGGCTGATTGCGGTTGCGCTCATCGGAATTGGGATGGACGAGTTGCTCCCGCACCTTCACCTCGAAGGTTCGCTCGCGTCGTCACAACATCCGCTGAAGTATGTTCTGGTCGCCGTCATTGCAGTCTTGATGGTGCTGGGATCATGGATCCCGCTATGGACGCTGAACCGGTTTCGGCGCTGAGAGCATTCGGCGGCGAGTTCCCTAGCGCTTTGCTTCCTCCTTGCGGCGCCTGATATCCTCGGCCTCGTCCACGAGCTTCAAGGCGGCGCTGTCGTAGCTCAGCTTCAGCCCGCGGCCGACGGTCCATATCCAGCCCTCGCGGGCGTCCCTGGTGGGCTGGGCGTTGAACTGGTCGGATATCGATTTGACGGCTGCCTCTTGCGGCCCGGGACTGATCAACTCCGCTTTGACGCGCCAGATGGGATGTTTTGCGTCAACTTCGTCGCTGTCGATCGTGAGCTTGGCGCCATCGACGGCGCATTCGAGGGTGTAGGAGTCGCGAAGCTGGCGGCAGCGGTAGCGGCGTTGCGTGACGACCTTGTCGGTCTCGTCGGAGGTCATTCCGGGCGAAAAGCCGAGGATGTCGGACTTCTTCACGAGCGCCAGCGACGCAGGCCTCAAGAAGCTCGGCTGGATCGCCACGACGGCGGCAACAGCAACAACGATCAAGCCGGCGAGAACAATGGCAATCTTCATCAGCCCCTCACGAGAAACAACCGACCATATACAACAGCTGGAGCATCCCGCCAGTCAGGCGTGGACGGCGCGTCGATAAGTCCTTGCAGCAGCTTGAAGTAGTCCTGGAAAAAGTGCTCAATCGGCTCCTTTTTCAATGGTCCGAATTATTTGGGAGGATAGTTGTGGAGCAGAATGAGGTGGAGGCCGCCATCGTCGAGGAGTTTGAGGGCGATGAGATCTATGAATCCTATGGGCCGAGCCAGCTAGCTGAAAGCGTCGTATGGGAGGTCTGGGTTAAAGAGGGGGGCGAGGTGTTCGCGACGCGGTTTCTGGAGGAGTTCGCGGACGGAAGCTACAAGGCATATGGATCGTTTCAAACTCTGGCTGTGAAGCTCAACAAACAACACGAAGCGACGGTCCAGAAAGCCAAGACCGACGAGTGGGCAAGACAGAAAGAGCTGGTAGAGATCCAGAGCAAGGATGGACGGCGAGCAATCGAGACCCAGGCGAAGATTGCGGCCCAGGCGGCGGCTCTGTCAAACAGCCGGATCGAACTCCTCGTCAAGCTCGGGATTGGCGTGCTTTGCATTGTGGTGGGGCTCGGCGTTGCCAGCGTTCTCGCAATAAGTGGTGCCGGTCTCCTCGCAGCCGCGGCTGCGTCTGCCCTGTTCCCGATCATCGGCGCGGCGTGCTTTTGGGTGTTCGGAAAATACCCCCGATTTAGTTGGTCGGGTCTCCCTTCTGCTTCAGACGTCCGCACAGAAAGTCCCCAGCCGCAGCCGGGGACATCGATCTAGACGCGGAGATCTCCTGCAGCAACTAAACGTGCAAAACCGCCCCTGACATGACCAGGGGCGGTTTTCGTCAAGCGCTGTTTCCGAAACTCGATCTAGTGACCGGTGCCGGGCTTCGTCGTCTTCGGCGGCTTGCCGTCTTCGACGCGGCCTTCGTTCCTGAGGTCACGCCCCTCCTGAGCCTTCTTCTGACTCTCGGGGGACTTGCCGTGCTCGTTCAGCTCTTCCTTGATGTAGCCGGCTGCTTCCTTCGCCTTGCCTTCAACGCTCATGTCGATCTCCTTGTCTGGAGATGAGTCAATGCGCGTGAGAACCGGGCGTTCCTGTGCTGCCATCATTGCTGGGAGCAGGCATGAGTGGGCCGCGCCGCCTTGTGCGAAGCGGCGCGGCCGGACGTGAGCGCTACAGGAATTCCGCTTACTTCATGTTGCTGCGAGTCTTGGTGCCGCCCTGGTCGCTGCCCGGGCCGGAGCCGCCCTGGCCGGAGGCGTCGGGCTTCACCATTCCGCCCTTGTTCATGCCGTCCTTGCTCATCCCGGTCGTGCCCGTCGAGCCCCTGTCCATCTTGTTCATGCCGGGCTTCTGCATGTTGTCGGATTGCGGGGCGGGGCCGGTCTGGTTCTGGGCAAAGGCAGAGCCGCACATGAGACCGGCGGCTGCGGCAGCGATGATGAACTTCTTCATCTCGAACTCCTGGTTGGTTGTGTGGGCCAACGGGAGTGCAGAAGCCCCGTTCCTAAACGGGGCCTTTTTGGAGCAAAGAAATAGCAGGCCGGAAATGTCGCCGTCTGCTGCTACGCCGCGATCCGCTGGTCGACGGGCGTTGTCAGATATTTGAGCGCCTGTGCATGTTGCAGATCGGGAACCGCGATGGCGGTGTGGCTGTAGATCGCATGGGTCCGCGATTTTGCGATCTGATCAAGGATCTCGCCGCCCTTGATGACGTGCAGGCCCATGCCTTCCTGCGAAGGGAAGATCGCCAGCACCACGTCGTAAGCCCTGATGACGGCGCGAAGCGCCTCGGCCTTGTCTTCGGCGATGTCGACGAACACGCGAACATCAGCCGCGAGTTCACGCAGCTCGTTAAAATCCAGCACTTTGGGGGTACTCCAACGCAACGATACTGAAGAGAGAGTGGAGGGGTTGGGTTACTGAAGTCTCAACAACGAGGGCCGAACCACAAGTTTCACGATGAGGTGAATCCCTCCCGGGCATCTGCGTGCTCCGTGCTGCGCGGCAGGGCGTCGATGGCAGTGACCACAGGCGAGTGGACGCGGCGCCGGCCTTCGAACGGCCATGCCCGGCCACGACGCTGTGGAGAAAGCGAAAGCCCCGCCTGGGGGAAGCGGGGCTCTCTGATGGGGGGTGAAGCTTGGGGACTTCAATTAGTTAGACGCGCCAGCGGGCGATTGGTTCAAAACAACACGGCAGCATGCTGCGACAGCTTTCAAGGGAGGAGTGGAACCCTCGCGGATACCCTGCTTGTATTTTGGGGCTCGATGGGTTCTAAGCCCGGGACTTCACGACATCAGGCATGAATCAGCATCACACTTGTGTGGTTCAGCCGCGTCCTGAGCAGGATTTGCTCGCCCGCACAAAAGGAATTCAGACATGGCGAAGATGACGAAGACTCAATTGATTGATGCAATTGCCGAGGGCACGCAGCTGTCGAAGAACGACGTGAAGTCGGTGATCGAGTACATGGCGACGGTCGGCTACAAGGAGCTCAACGAGTCCGGCGAGTTCGTCATTCCCGGCTTCGTGAAGATGTCGGTCGTGAACAAGCCCGCCACCGAAGCCCGCATGGGCGTCAATCCCTTCACCAAGGAGCCGATGCAGTTTGCGGCGAAGCCGGCGAGCAAGTCGGTGAAGGCCTCGCCGCTGAAGGTGGCCAAGGACTCCGTCTAAGCGGCTCGCGATGTCGTTGCGGCGCTTCCTGTCGCGAAGCGCCGCGACGGCCGCCGTGCGATGGTGACGCCTGGACGGAACTCTCCGGCGGTGTCAGGCTTTGCTTCCGAAAGGGAGGCAGCGCATGGCCAGTTTGAGCGAGGAAGAGATTCGAACCCGCGCCTATCACCTCTGGATGGACGCCGGCGAACCCGCGGGAAAGATGGACACTTTTTGGTACCAAGCCGAAAAGCAACTTCTCGCCGAGCGAAATGAGCAAGCCGCAGTGCCGGCGCCGCGCGATCGCTAGACGGACACATCCACGATTGCCGGCGTATCGACCTCGCGCTCGCGCCAGACGACAAAATCGCGTTTGGGATTGAGCCACTGGTACTCGGAGCCGTGCGCCTTCACATGTTCGAGCGCCGCATCGCGCGCGCTGGTCTCGTCGGGCGCTTCGACCATGATCTCCACGGTCTCTTCGATCTGACGCACCACCTCGACGGCGAAGTATTTTCTGTCGCTCTTCCTGGTCACGGCCCCTCTCTCCGGAGAGAGTAACGGGGAGGGCGCCAGCGCGTTCCGGTCAGCCAGCAGCCCAAAAGAAAAACCCCGCGCTTTCGCACGGGGCTCTCTTGGCTGGCGGCGTTGGGATTTCAGCGCCTGACCGCCGGCCGTACCTCTAACTTAAGGTTGAAAATCCAAAAAGCAACAGCGCCGCGGTGACGGAGTATATTCGTCAGGCGGCGCTGCGATGTTGACCGGGCGCTGAAATCCCCAGCCTCCATGGGTCCGCCCAGCGCCAAAAAGGTTCAACGCGACAGGGTGGAAAATCGCGCGCGAGGGGCTGGACTTTTGTTCTCATTTTGTTCTAGTTGGTCATCACGTTGGAGGTGACGCATGACCATCGAGAAACAGCGCGAGATCATCAGGCTCTGGAACCAGCTCAGGAAGGTCGAAGGCCCGGCCGCAGAAGAGCTCCGCATCCAGATCCTCGAATGTTTTTCCGAGAAGGCCAACGCCAAGCGCGCGGCGTGAGGAGCCTCGACGGGTGACGACGGCGACAGACCTCCGCCACGCGGCTTCGCGCGGCATCGATGTGAACCATGCCGCGAGATCGTGATCGTGATTGCGATCGTCTCGAAACTTCCGCCGCCGAAGAGCCTTGGCGCCAAAGAGTCCTGTCGTTGAAGACGTGACGGTGCGCGCCTTCATCAATCGTTAGGAGTCGCTCCGCGCCGATTGTTTCGACTCCGATTCGTTCTTTGCGAACGAAATGGAGTCGGATGCAGAACAAGGCGTGGCTTCTGTGTCGATGCGGGACATGCCTTGTCGCGGCGAGTTGGTGTGATGCTTCGCACAGTCCCGCCCTCGTGTCCTCGTTACGGAATGAGGCGAGGGAGAGCGACATGGATGTGTGCTGGTTTCTCGCCGAGATCGTGAAAGTGTTCTGGTACGACAGGCACCCGCGGCTGCGCAAAGGCAGGCCGTCGGTGCCGCAGGTGCCGCCACCACACAAGCCCGACGACACTCAGGTGATCGGGCGTTCGTCGTGACCATGCGTTCGCTTTCGCGACGATCCACACTGCTTGTTAAGAAACGCTCCGCGCTGATTTCTTCGATTCCGATTCGTTCTTCGAGAACGAAAGGCAGGCGAAGCTGGAACAAAACCGGCCGACGTTGGCCTTTCAGTTCGCGCGATCTTTAAGCGGCTCGCGGAGATGCAACGACGCCGCGCAAACTCCTAACGAAAGTTTGCGGGGAAGCCGATAACCCTATTCGGTTAGGTTAAAAGCCCAATCGCGTTGCGCTTGCCGTTGTTTGGGATAGGTGTCTGGCAACGACAAGAACGACTTTGCCAAGAAGCAAGTTTGCGAAGACAGATTTCATGACACCTTTTTCAGAACCGTCCTTTTATCAAGGCGACCGGCACACCTACCGGCGTGTCGCCATCGTCGGCATGCTGTTCTGTCTCGCCTTCGTGGCGATCAGTTTCTCGCTGCGGCCGCAGTTCGAGGACACCCGCGTCGCGGTCAAGGCCGACAGGTTGGTGCGCACGGCAGGCCAGGCGCCGCGCGCCAATTAGCGCTCATCGTTGCAGCCGGGAATCGTCGGCTGAATGGTCGCCGGACCCGCCGCCGCGGGTCGCGAGCGCGACGAAGCCGGCATAACCGGACAAATTGAGCAGAACTTCGAGCCACGCGGGCATGTCGGGTCCCTTCTGCGTGTGAGGTGACTCAACGTGCGCGGGTAATCCTTGTTCCCCGCGCGCCGAAACAAACGCGCTCAGAGCGGAGAGGAGGGGGCGAGCCGCCGGCCGGGAACCAGCCCGCGGATACGGGCAGCAAAGCCGATAGCGGCAATGTTTCCTCCCCGGCATTCGTCCCGATGGCAGCCATCGCTGCTGCTGCCATGTCCACTCCCTGAAATGAAGAACCCCGCCAGCACCGCGGAGGATGCTGACGGGGTCTTCGTGCTGTCACCTCTACCGGATAGCGGAGGCTTCCGCACTTGCAGGATAAAATCTTCGGAGCGCGGTTTCGTTCCCTCCCTCCCGACATTTTTTCCCAGCCCGGGTTCCGCGACTGCGCGCAACCATCGCAGTCCGCTCGCGTTGTCCCGAGGCAATGCGGAAGGAGAAGAGCATGAAGAAGACACTGGCAGTTCTCGCCACCGTCGCAGCCGTCGGCGTGACGGCGGTCGCGGTACCTGCGCCCGCCGAGGCGCACTACCGCGGCGTTGGCCCCGGCCTCGCGTTCGGCCTGGCCGCCGGCGCGATCACCGCAGGTGCGGTCGCAGCGTCCCGTCCGTACGGCTATGGCCCGGGCTACGGCTATTATGACGGCCCCGGCTACTATTACGGCCCTCGCCCTTACGCCTATTACGGTGGCGGCCCGTATTACCGCCGGCACTATTACCGTCACTGGTAACCGCTGAATAAGCGAAAAGCCCGGAGCGATGCCCCGGGCTTTTTTCATGCGTGGCGATCGGAAATGTCTTAGGGCCAGAGCGAGGGCCGTTCCACCTTGCGCGCATTGTCGAGCGTCGAAACGAAATACTCTTCGCGCTCGCGCTTGAATTTTTCCTGAGTGGCACGGAATGCGGCGACACGGGCGGCAATCTCTTCGCGTTCGCGGATTTTGCGTTGTTCGTCTTCGGTCATTGTCAAATCCTCTCCACACGTCAGTATGTGCACTACTGAACCCAAGCACTGCCGCCGCAATCACCTTGAGTCGCGTCAACACATGCATTGGCGCTTCTGATTGAGGCGTCAATGGGGAGGGGGCATTGCAGCATTGTGATAAGCGACGGTCGGAAAAAATTGCCGACCACAGCTTGCGCGGTTCTTGCGCGGCGGTGGATAAGAGCGTCAACAATCTTGTCGCTTGCGCGTGGTGCAGCTAGCGCAAAGCCAGATCGGGAGGCCGCGATTGATTGCATCGGATCTTCGCAGCGGCGTTGAGCGTCTCGGCGACATGATCGCGGAGGCGAAGACCATCGTGCCGTTCACCGGCGCCGGAATCTCCACCGAATGCGGCATTCCCGACTTCCGCTCGCCGGGCGGAATTTGGACGCGCTACCGTCCGATCGAGTTCGGCGACTTCGTCGCGAGCCAGGAGGCGCGTGACGAATCCTGGCGCCGCCGCTTTGCGATGGAGGAGGTGTTCGCCGCGGCAAAGCCCGGCCGCGGTCATCGCGCGCTGGCCTCGCTCTACCGCGCCGGCAAGATCCCCGCGATCATCACCCAGAACATCGACAATCTGCACCAGGCCTCGGGCTTCGCCGCCGAGCACGTGATCGAGCTTCACGGCAATACCACTTATGCGCGCTGCATCGGATGCGGGCAGACCTATCAGCTCGACTGGGTGAAGCGCCGTTTCGACGAAGACGGCGCCGCGCCCAACTGCACCGCGTGCGACGAGCCGGTGAAGACCGCGACGATCTCGTTCGGCCAGATGATGCCGGAGGACGAAATGCAGCGCGCGAGCGCGCTGTCGCAAGCCTGCGACCTCTTCATCGCGATCGGTTCCTCGCTCGTGGTGTGGCCGGCGGCGGGCTTTCCGATGATGGCGAAGAACGCCGGTGCACGTCTTGTGATCATCAATCGCGAGCCGACCGATCAGGACGACATCGCCGACCTCGTCATCCGCCACGACATCGGCGAGACTCTCGGGCCCTTTGTCGCAAATTGAGGCATCAATTTGATTCGCGGCTGTGCAAGCTGTTCATAGGTTCCGGCGAATCTCTTTTTTATCTATGCCTCGCAACCGGGAGTGTTATCTTTTGAGTCGAAAGATTCGCATCGCGTCGAATTGAGAATATTCTCTTAAGACGCGTGATTCGACGCCGCCGCTGAGGCGGGTTGCAATGGGCAGTGTGGGGTCCGGGGTTATGGGGTCGTCGGACGGATTTGAGTCCAAGAAGGTCGGAGTTCCAGCGGCAGGCGAGCACGGCGGTGCCGGTCGCGACAGCGGGCTCAGTCCCTTCACCGGTCTAGGTGAGGGCAGTGCGAACCTCGTCGAGGTTCACGGCGTCATCAAATGGTTCGACGCCTCAAAGGGCTACGGCTTCATCGTTCCCGACAATGGCTGGCCAGACGTGCTCCTGCACGTCACCGTGCTCAGGCGCGACGGCTTCCAGACCGCCTATGAGGGCGCCCGCATCGTCGTCGAGTGCATCCAGCGCGCCAAGGGCTACCAGGCCTTCCGCGTGGTCTCGATGGACGAGTCGACCGCGATCCATCCGGCGCAGATGCTGCCGCCGCGCACCCATGTCACCGTGACCGCGACCAGCGGGCTGGAGCGGGCGCAGGTCAAATGGTTCAACCGCCTGCGCGGCTTCGGCTTCCTGACCTGCGGCGAGGGTACGCCCGACATCTTCGTCCACATGGAGACGCTGCGCCGCTTCGGCATGACCGAACTCCGGCCCGGCCAATATGTGCTGGTCCGCTTCGGGCCCGGCTCCAAGGGCATGATGGCGGCCGAGATCCATCCCGAGACGGGATCGCCAGGGCTTTCTTCCCATTAGAAGGCTTTCTTCGCACTAGACGGCTTTCTTCTCACTAGAAAGCTTGCGGTCGCACCGGCGGCGGCCGATCGCCAACTCCCGCAATCGTGACGAGGGGCGCGCAGGCCAGCCCGCGCGCCTCTGGCTTTTGTCACGGTCGCCGCGTAAGGACTGCTCCAGTCCCCACGCCCTCGAGTACCGTCCCATGAATTTTGATCGAAAGGCCGTCTGGTCCATTGCGAGGGGCTGGCTGGCCGCCATCCTTG
Source organism: Bradyrhizobium sp. CCGB20 (assembly GCF_024199855.1). Lineage (NCBI taxonomy): Bacteria > Pseudomonadati > Pseudomonadota > Alphaproteobacteria > Hyphomicrobiales > Nitrobacteraceae > Bradyrhizobium > Bradyrhizobium sp. CCGB20. The sequence continues at coordinate 4,682,439 of NZ_JANADN010000001.1, forward strand.
TCGTCGGCTGTGCCGTCGCGAGCGCGCCCGCCGGCGCCGCCAGCTTCGAGCCGCTCGAGATCGTCACCAAGAATGGCGTGCAGGTGTTCTCGGTGGAAATGGCGACGACCGAGGAGGAAAAGCAGACCGGGCTGATGTACCGCAAGGAACTGGCTGACGGCAAAGGCATGCTGTTCGACTTCAAGCCCGAGCAGGAAGTGTCGATGTGGATGAAGAACACCTACGTCTCGCTCGACATGATCTTCATCCGCGCCGACGGCCGCATCCTGCGCATCGCCGAAAACACCGAGCCGATGTCGACCAAGATCATCTCGTCCCGGGGCCCGGCGCGGGCGGTCCTGGAGGTGGTGGCGGGAACGGCGCAGAAATACGGCATCCGCCCCGGCGACCGCGTCGGCCACCCGCTATTCGGCACCAAATAGGGCGGTTTGGCGGGGTTATCGCCGCCGGACTGAAAGCTTGCTGGCGCTTTGGGAAGCGTGTATCGACGGGGCTCGCTGGACATTCGGGGTATAGCGCAGCCTGGTAGCGCGGCAGTTTTGGGTACTGCAGGTCGTTGGTTCGAATCCAGCTGCCCCGACCAGTCCCGAGGTTGAAGCTCCTTCAATTCTCTTGATAGTCCGACGCGCGAGTCCCGTTCCGCGGCCCGCCGACGGTCGGGCCGGCAGCGCGATCCCGCGAAATATTGCCGGATGCAACCTCTGCGTCAGGTTCGCGTGGTACTGATCCCCGCTCAAGGGGTGGCGAATGGGGAAGCTCGGGACATGTTGAAGTATCTCTGCGGCGCGGCGGTTCTCGCCCTGTCTGTCACGACGGCATCGGCCGCTGACCTCGCGCTGAAGGCAGCTCGCGCGGCTCCCGTCTCGTTCACCTGGACCGGCTGCTATGTCGGCGGTCACCTCGGCGGCGTCGTCAGCGACGATCGCACCATCAGCAGCATCGGAACGACGGTTGATTTCAGCTCGTCCGGCTTTGTCGGTGGCGGACAGATCGGCTGCAACTATCAGTTCGCGCCGAACTGGCTCGTCGGCGCAGAAGGCCGCGCCGCGTGGTCGAGCCTTTCGAACCACCATGCCGGCAGTGTCAGATTTCCCGCGCTCGGCAACCTCATCGTGCCGTCGCAGTTCGGCCTCGAGAACGATTTCCTCGCTTCGGCCACCGCACGGCTCGGCTACGTCTACGCCGAACGCTGGCTGCTCTATGTGCGGGGCGGCGCCGCCTGGACCCGCGAGAAGATCGACGATGCGTTCATCGCTCCAGTCGCCGGCGTCCTGACCGATCCCGGCGCAACCGTCACGCGGACCGGCTGGACAGCAGGCGCGGGCGTGGAATGGGCGTTCGCACAGCACTGGTCGGCCAATGTCGAATACAATTACCACGACTTCGGCACGAAGGGCCCCATCCTGCTGACCAGTCCGGTCAACAGCGTCACCGTCTCCAACCTCAAGGACACGATTCACGCCGGGACCGTCGGCGTGAACTATCACTTCTGATTCGTTGGCGACGACTGCGGCCGGCGGCGCAGGTTCAGAACAGCAGCCAATTGGCGAGGCGCCAGGCGATCCAGGCGAGGGCGCCGATCCAGCCCAGCATTGCGATCCCGGCGATGCCCAGCCCGCATAGCGCGAACAGCGAATTTTCGGTCTCCGGCGTGGCCGAGAGTTTCTCGGTCGTATCGATTTGACTCACGGCATCCCCTTGCCTGACGGCCTGCTGTTCATTGGTCTCCGCTCGCTCGTGAAAATTCACCGGCCGCGCTCCAGCTCACACGGTCGTGAGACGAGATGACCGTCCGTACATGACGCGGCGCGTCCATCGCAGCCACGCGGCTTCCCCGGACAGATGGGAAGAACATGCAACTCGTGGCGCGGTGATTGGTTGCGACCGCAGGAGCGGGAACTGCGCGCCGCAGCGACGATTTTTCGCAGCGCCGGCGCCTGCTTCGCGTGCCCCTTGCGTTGAAGGAGCGGGCAGGGCGCGCCATCGGCAAAGCGCCCGCGGCTTCCCTTGAGCGAGGACTTCATGTCGATCAGTGCGATTGCTTCATCCGCCGCGACGGCCTCGACCTTCCAGTCGACCACGGCGGCGTCATCCTCCGCTGCCTCATCGACGTCGTCGACGTCGTCGACATCCGCCACGTCGGCGACGTCCGCCGCGTCCGCGACATCGTCCTCGCGATCCGCGGGCGGCAGTTCCGGATCGGGCGGTGGCGGCAGCTCGGCCAAGACCATCGTCAGCGAGGTCTCGACCACCGTTGGCGGCATCACCACCACGACGATCACCTATTCCGACGGCACGACCGAGGTCCAGACCTCGACCAGCCCGCAAGCCGGCCAAGGCAACCAGGCGGGCCAGACCTACAACGCGCAGGGCACGCTCAGCGCCAATGCGCAGAGCACGTCGAGCATCTGAGCCGGTGGATCGCCGGGCGCGGGGCACGCGGCCGTCGTGTCCTGAAGCGCGTGCGAACCATGCGGAAAGCCTTGCTTGAAGCCTTGCCCGAACGCTTGCCTAACCCTTGCCTAACCCCTGGCGCTTGTTCTTCACCCAGCGTGACTTCTGGGCGATCTTTCAATGCATTGCGCAGGCCGGTCCGGCGCAGAATTCACAAATTTGCATCGAACCTTTGGCTGTCGCCATAGACATAAGAGTGTTGGGGGATTTCAGCGCCCAATACCTAAACGGACGCCGCCAAGCGATGATATTCCGCTTGCGCGGCGTCGCGCTTTTCCGAGCGATCAGTTCGTCGCGCACCAGCCAAGCGGAAACGGCAGGAACGGCCAGACCAGCTGATTGTCGTTGGCGGCCTTCGGCGGTTCTTGAGCGGACGTCTTGACGCGCGGAGCAGCCGGCGTCGAGCGCAGCGCCAGGCGCAAACATGCACATTGCAAATTCATTGTGGTCGACCCCGGCCAGTCAATTGTTTTGAAAATTGGAGATCAGTTCAAAATTACGGAGCGCCCAAACGGCGCGTTCATTCTCAAAGCGCGCATGCATTCTAGAAAAATCGACGCCTGCTTTCAACCGGTGTCTGCGCACCTGTGGACGACAAGTAAGGTTGATCGGTTAGGTTAAGGGCGAGAGGTTGTTGCGGCCCCATTCGAGGCTGTTATCAGGTCGGCAAGGCTCGCGATGGGCTACCTGCAAGAGGTACTCACACAGGATCACAGTTCGTCGCGGCGCTCATATTTTGTGAGTTTTGCGTCATGTCTTTCGATCGCAACGTCCGAACCGTCCATCCGCAGTCGAGCTGGACCGAGATCTGGCACCTCTGGACCGTGATCGTGCCGCGCCGCTCGATCAACGGGCAGCTGGTCTATGGAAAGGTCTGGCGCCGCCACGACGGCCGCGACTGGATCTACAAGAAGTTCACCGAATACGACAGCGAAGCGGCCTGAGCCCCCGCCGGGATCAGGCGGCCTTTGCAGGCGGGGCGACCGCGGGCTTGGCCGGCGGCGGCTTCAGCGGCTTGTCCTGCTTCTTCGACCAGGAGATGTAATAGGCCACCGTCGTCATGATCGCGATGCCGGCGATGCTGACGAAGAGTTGCGCGAACACCGAACCCGAGCTCATCGACAGCTCGAAATGGCCGACGAAGGACAGGAACACGCCGACGCAGAACACGGCGAGCGACTGCTGGCCGCACACGATCAGCGGATCGAACACCTTCCACTCCAGGCCCGGCCATTCCTTCGGCACGAAGCGGATCACCAGGATCACGATCACGACGAAGTGGAGGAAGCGGTAGGGCGCAAGGTTGGTCTTGTCATTGGGGTTGAAGGCCGAGAACAGCCATTGCGGGAACATGCCACCGAAGGTGGGGAAGCGGCCGGCCATGGTCATGACCAGCGCGAAGGCGAGATAGCCGAGGCAGAGCCACAGCGTGATCGGCGAGTTGATCAGGGCGCCGGAGCGCCGTGCCCCGCCCATCGCACACCAGGCGCCGAACACGAACAGCACCTGCCAGCAATACGGGTTGAAGTACCACTGGCCGGCCGGATAGGCGGTCAGATTCCAGCCGAAGTGGCGCGCGGCCAGCCACAGCACGATCGAGAGCACCATCGTCAGGTCGGGCTTGCGCAGCATGAACCACAGGATCGGCGGAAACAGGCCCATCAGCACGATGTAGAGCGGCAGCACGTCGAGATTGAGCGGCTTGAAGCGCAGGAAAAGGCCCTGGCGCAGCGTCTCGGTGGCGTTGTCGACGAGGCCGGCGACGTTGAACTCGTTGATCATCTCGGAATCGCCGAAGCGCAGCGCGAGATAGCTGATCGAGGCGATGTAGATCACGAACAGGATGATGTGGGCGACATAGAGCTGCCAGACCCGCTTGGTGAGGCGGGTGGCGCCGACGATGAAGCCGCGCTCCAGCATCATCCGCGCGTAGACGAAGGAGGCGGTGTAGCCGGAGATGAAGACGAACAGATCGGCGGCGTCGGAGAAGCCGTAATTGCGCGTCGTGATCCAGTTCACGACGTTGTCGGGGATGTGGTCGAGGAAGATCGCCCAGTTGGCGACGCCGCGAAACAGGTCGAGCCTGAGATCACGGCCTTTCTCGGGGAGCGTTGCGCTGACGTTCAGGAAGGCCATTCGACGGGGGCTTTCGAAAGGGACAGACAGGCAGGCGTCGGCGATGCAGCGCCGCCGGGCGGCATCCCGGGGCGGAAGGCGGGTACGCAATTGTCACGGTGCAGCATAATGACTATACCCGTCGGCGAGGCACCCAGGGACCGGAATCACCGAACAGTTCCCGAAAGGTGTCTCTATACTATGCCCACGGTTTCCACCAACTGCTACCGTGACGCATCGAATTCGACCGAAAAGACGCACAGAGGCCCGGACCGACCATGACCGCACGCATTTTCAAGCCCGCCAAGAACGCGATGCAATCCGGCCGGTCCAAGACCAAGGAATGGCAGCTCGACTACGAGCCGGAACAGCCCCGTTCGGTCGAGCCGCTGATGGGCTGGACCTCGTCCGGGGACATGAAGCAGCAGATCACGCTGCGTTTCCACTCCAAGGAAGAGGCCGTCGCCTATTGCGAGCGCAAGGGCATCGCCTACCAGGTGATCGAGCCCCAGGATTCGATCCGCCGGCCGGCTGCCTATGCCGACAATTTCTCGTTCCGGCGCGGCGAGCCCTGGACGCATTGAGGGGCGCTACGCCCGTTTAGGCCTCGTCATGCCCGGGCTTGTCCCGCCTGCGCGGCCGAAGCCGCTTCGGCGGGGCGCTACCTCGTCGGCGGCGACGATGGACATTCGCCAGAACCTTCTCAGGCAACTTTTCGAATGACCGGCGGCTTCCAGGATTCGTTCAAAATGCCTTCCTTGCCCCAATAGGCACGGATGTAGAGCGAGAAGTGTCCGTCCGGCGCCGGCAGCCAGTTCGTCTCCTTGTCACCGCCCGGTGACCTGGCGCCGGCATAGAGCGTCAGAGAGCCGTCGGCGTTGCGCTTGAGGTTCTTGTTCTTGGTGCCGAGCGAATAGCGCTTGAGGTTGTTGGCGTGGAAGAGATGCTTGTCGTTATAGAGCGTCAATGACCAGAAGCCGTTGACCGGCGGCTCCTCTCCCTTCGGAAACGTTATCTCGTAAGCGCTGCTGCCGTTGAGTTCGGCATTCGCGCCGTCATTGTCCGTGTAGAAATATTGCGTCTCAGTCGGCCGGTTGTCGAACATGTTCGATTTTGCCGTCCCGGTGCGGTTGAAGTAGTCGATGCCGAATTGCGCATTGTTGGTCGAGCGATTCCAGCCGTTACCGGCCGGGCGGCCGTTGTGCTTCCACTGGAAGAAGCTCTTGATGACCTTTTGCTCGGTCTCGACAGCGGTCTCGACCAATGCCTTCTTGAGTTCCGGATCCTTGCTGGCGGCATCGAGCAGCAGGCGGAATTGCCCGTACATCGCTTCCTCGCCCGGGAGCGGGCCGACGATGTCGAGCACCTCGCCGAACTGATCGAAGAATTTTTCCGGGACCACCCACTTCGTCTCCTCGCCGTCCGATTTCGGACCGGGGATGTTCGGGAGCTTACTCCATTCGACGGTCTTCATCTTGCCGGTGAAGTCCTTCAGCGGATAAGCGACAACTTGATTGACGACTGCCTGGATCGCCTTCTTGTCCTCTGCTGTGTCATCCTGGAATACACGCGGAATGGCGTTGGCAAGCGTGGTGGAGCAGCGAACGATCCCGGTAATGCCGGACGGCTTGAGGCCCTTCCAGTTCGGCCCAACCAACAAGTAGAAGCCGGGCTTTGTATGGTAGGGCTTACCGAGTTCGCCAAACTGGTCAGTGCGCGCATCGTAAAGAGCATAGACCCAGAAGCGGTCGCCAAAATCCGGGACTTGAACGACCACAGGCTCCTCATCGAGCGAGAAGAAACCAAGTCCGTAGACCACATCCTGGTTTGGACAGGTCACGAAAGTCTCCGACGGTTCGATGTAATCGTGGAGCATTCCGATCTGGCCGCGGGGCGCGACCGGTATGACGCCGTTCAACAGACCAGCCTGCGGCGCTTGCGTGATTGTCGCCCTGCGATTGATCATGTTGACCATCGGCCAACCCCAGATATAGGCCATCTGCGCGATTGCCTTCGCATAATCCGGGAACATCACGATGCCCGTCGCGGGCTCCGTTGGGGCGAGTGTGGCCTCGAGGGCCCGTTGAGCTTGAGCGGCGTCAGCGGTCAGCGCGATCGAAGCGGTCGCAATCGCGACCGGGGCTGCGGGGCCGGTGCCCAGTGCGGCGAGAGTTGCCACGCCGATACTGCCCTTCATTGCGTCGCGCCGCGTGGTGCCTTGTTCAATGATGGTTGCTGGTTTCATGCATTCTCCAGTTTCACTTCGATGGCTGAGTTGGATCGCGTCGATCTCGTCTCAGTTCACCTTCACGACGTCATCAGGTTTCCAGGTCTGGTCGAAGAATTCGACGCCGGTGCCGTAGAGACGCAGTGCCGCCAGGAAATCCCGTCCGGCGACGGTCTGGATCCAGTTCGACTCCGGCGCGTTGGCCGGCTTTTGCGGCGCGAACCAGATGTCGACCGAGCCGTCGCTGTTGGTCGCGACCTTGTTGAAGCCGTTGATCGACGGCAGCAGCTGCGGTGTCTCCGGCATCGTTCCGTCGGTGACGTTGTAGGCCGTCACGGCCCAGAACAAGGCGGCCGGCGGATTGGGCGGCAGATGCAGCTTGTAGGTGTTCGCACCGTTCAGAAATTCACCTTTGGAGTCGCGCCCTGTGAACGGATATTTCGATCCCGCGCCAAGCGTGCGCATGACCATGGCGGACGCCGTGGAATAGGCAAATTGGAAGTACGACGCCCGCTGATCCACATCGAGATAGCCGTCCTGAAGCCATTCCGCGGTGCCGCCGGCCCAAGTGTTCTCGTATTGGCGATCATTGTAGTACCGCGTACGGCCGTCCGGGCGGCCGAGCTGACGATTGGCCAGGATCATCCTCGGCGCTGTCTCGACTGCTTTCTTCAGCAGTTCCTGCTGCTTCGCGCCGGGATTGAACGGCTGGCCTTTGATGATGCCGATCGATGCCAGCACCCCGCGCAGCTCGGGATCGATGGCGGCGACGGGCTCGTAGTCGACGAACGCCTTGAGCTTCGTCCAGTAGGCATTGTCGACCGGGTACATCATGTTGACGCGCTTGCCGCTGCCATTGGGGAATTGCATCGGCTTGACGTCTTTTTCCATCGCCCACAGGGGATAGATGCGTGTTTGTTCCGCCAGCGCCACAGCGGGCTTGGGGTCAGGTCCGTTATCGCCCTTCGCCATCACGGTGCGGAAGAACAGGAAGACGTTGTAAGTCGATGATTTGAACGCGAAATACCCTTGAGGAATCTCGCCCTCGTAGCCAGGCGGCAGCAGCAGATAGAGCCCGCCACGCGCACGGTCAGGACCGATCGCACCGACATCCGTGATGGTCCGCTGGAAGAAATCGGTGAACATGCCGATCACGTTCGCAGGCGCAGCCACCACGAGCGGACCGGTCTCCTTGAGATCGAGATAGTTCATGGAGTAGACGACGTCGGCATTGGGGGTCGGCACCCACGCGCGCGAGTCCATCCTGTCTTTCCAGATCGGCAGGACGTTGTAGCCCTTTCCGAAGGCGGCCTCTGAACCGTCGCGCATGCCGATCACGTTCAATGCCGGCTGCATCGTCATGTAGACGTGGATCGCGCGCTGATAGAACAATTCGTCGCGGAGGTCCTCAGCTTCCTTCTGAGGCAGCCAATTCCCGTTGTTTATCTGTTTGAGCAGGGGAGGAACCGGCTGATCCTGCGCCATTGCGGACGAGCCGGTGAAGATAGAGGAAACCAGGAGAGCGGACATCAATACTGTTTTCATTTGCTTCCTCATTTCACACGGGAGCAATTTTCGCGACGTCGTTTCAATTGTGGATGGATCGTCCGGATACTGCTCCTCATTTGGAGCTGTATCATCGCATCAGTTCCATCTTACCGTTATGCAGTTTGTGCCAGGACGCGAGTCCTGCGGCAGTTTGACTCAAGAGAGCATCAATGACGGTGCTCGCGCGAAACGATCGGGTCGGATCCCCAGTTCCGCCTCTTGGCACCGATTCCGCCGCATGCTTCGCTGCCTCGCATGAGGCGACCATGGCGAGGTGGGGTATGGCGGGGCGTGATCAGCTCGACGGCATCGATCTGAAGATACTATCCGAGCTGCAGCAGGACGGGCGCGTTCGCAACAATGAGCTGGCGCTACGCGTCGGCGTCTCCGCGCCAAACTGCCTGCGGCGGCTGAAATCGCTGTTCAGCCGCGGCGTGATCCGGGCAGTCCGCGCCGTCATCGACGAGCGGCTGCTCGGCTATGAGGTGGTGTCGTTCGTCTCGATCCAGCTCGGCAGCCAGGCCCAGCCGGTGCTGGAGGCGTTCGAGAGCTCGATATCAGCGATCCCGCGCATCCAGCAGTGCTGGCGGATTTCGGGCGACACCGACTATCTGCTGAAATGCGTCGCGCCCAATGTCGAGAGCATGCGCCAGCAACTCCTGCATTTCGCCGCCATGCCTGATGTGAAGAACGTCCGCAGCTTCCCGGTGCTGGGTGTCGCGAAGGACGTGCCGCTTCCGTTGCAGGAGGGCATGGCGGCGGCAGCAGGATAGGGGGCTGCGCACTCCGGCCGTTGACCCGGCGACGATTTCACAAAAACCGAACTTGTGGCCTACTTATAGCTTAGCAACTCACCTAACTGTAACATGTGATTTAGGAAGCCCTGCGATGCGCTGGAACGTGATTGTCGGCTCGCGCGCCCGGCCTACATCCGGGGTGTGAACCTTGGCGTGCGTCCCATGCCGAGGACTCTTTTGTGGGACCCTGAGCTAGGAAAAGACAGCATGACCTCGACCTCGAAGACGTTCGTCGCCTCCGCTGCGACGCTGTTCGCCTCTGCGTTTCTCATGATGACCGCGCCCGCTGCCAAGGCCGACGACTTCTGCATCACCAACGGCGCCCAGGCCGCGCACGGTTGCGGCTATCCGACGATGGAAGCCTGCCGTCAGGCGGCCGGCGGCATCGGCGGCATGTGCTCGCAGAGCGGCGGCGCGAAGACCAGCAACGACGCGCTCGCGTTCCAGCCGAAGCAGACGCAGTCGCGCGGCAAGCATCGCTCGGGCGGCCAGACCAACTCGAACTAACGATAGAAGTCCCGTTTCTAGACTTTGCGGCCTCCGAGGTTCATCTCGGGGGCCGTTATTTTATGACAATCGGGCGACGGCGCGCGCGCGTGTGCCTCAGCGATACCGGCCGCGAAATTCGCGCGGGGAGGCGCCGGTCCAGGTGCGGAAGGCACGGGAAAAGCTCTTTTCGTTGCGGAAGCCGGCGATCTCCGCGATCCGCTTGATCGGGGCGCGTCCGCGCATCAGCTCCTGCTTGGCGAGCTCGAACTTTGCCTCTTCCTTGAGGTCGCGCAGCGAGGTCGCTTCCTCGCGCAGGCGGCGATGCATGGTGCGGGTGGAGAGCGCCAGCTCGCTCGCGACGTCTTCGGCGCCGAGGCTACGGCCGCGCGCGTTGCGCAGCACGCGGCGGACGCGCTCGACCAGCAGCCGGTCGCGCCGATAGGGCAGCACCGTCAGCCGCAACGCGCCCTTGAGCATGTTGTCGAGGTCTGCCGCGCTGCGCGTGAGCGGCAGCGAGAGATAATGCTTGTCGAAGATGATCGATGCGCACTTCGCGTCGAAGCGGATGTTCCGACTGAAGATGGTCGGATAGACCGAGACGTGGTCCGGCTCGGGGTACGGAAACTCCGCGGCGCGGAGCGCGATCCTGGAATCGACCGCCCAGCAGGAAAAGCCGAGCACGTAGCGGAGCAAGGTGACCAGGCAGAATTCGCGCAAAGGCCCGAGGTCACGCAACTCCCGGATGGAGACGATTGCGGTCTCCTCGCCGACCGCGAGATCGAGCAGCACGTCCTCGGTCAGCAGGCGGTGATGCCGGCACCAGCGTTTTAGCGCGACTTCGAGCGTGGGGGCTGTGATCGAGGCGCGGCACAGCATGCCGTAGGTGCCGAACGGCAGCCGGCGCGAGAACCAGCCGAGCGCCTCGTCGTCGAGCTCGCGCATGGCGTGGCCCGCCAGGGCCTCGAACTGGGCGGCCGTGACCCGCCCATCCGGAGAATTGACAAGGTCTGGCGGTACCTGGCCCCGGCTCAGCGCCTCCGCCGGATCGCGGCCATAGCGTTCGTAAGCGGCAATTACGCCGCGGACGAAGGCGGCAGGGGTCACGGCGCGGCGCGGGATCGCGGTGGCGACTTGGAACGGCATCGGAAATCCTTTGGGAAAATCCTCGCCAAGTTTGGCGGAAAATGCAACCTTTTCGACCGCAAGAGGGCCAGGACCCCGCTAGGTTCGGTCCCCAAAATACGGAGGAATCGCCGTGAACATCCCGAGCATCGATTTCGATCTGGGCGAAGACATCAGCATGCTGCGCGACACGCTTCGCGACTTCGTGGAGGCGGAGATCGCCCCGCGCGCGGCCGAGATCGAGAAGGCCAATCTGTTCCCTGCCGACCTCTGGAAGCGCTTTGGCGACCTCGGCCTGCTCGGCATGACCGCGCCGGAGCAATATGGCGGCTCCAACATGGGCTATCTCGCCCATATCGTTGCCATGGAAGAGATTTCGCGGGGCTCGGCCGCCGTCGGGCTGTCCTACGGCGCCCATTCCAACCTCTGCGTCAACCAGATCCGCCGCAACGGCAACGACGCGCAGCGCCAGCGCTATCTGCCGAAGCTGATCTCCGGCGAGCATGTCGGCGCGCTGGCGATGTCCGAGCCCGGCGCCGGCTCCGACGTCGTCTCGATGAAGCTGCGCGCCGACAAGCGCGGCGACCGCTATGTGCTCAACGGCTCCAAGATGTGGATCACCAATGGCGGCGACGCCGACGTGCTGGTGGTCTACGCCAAGACCGATCCGGCAGCGGGACCGCGCGGCATGACCGCGTTCCTGATCGAGAGAGGTTTCAAGGGGTTCACCCACGGCCACCATCTCGACAAGCTCGGCATGCGCGGCTCCAACACCTATCCCTTGTTCTTCGACGAATGCGAGGTGCCCGAGGAGAACGTGCTCGGCAAGGTCGGCGAGGGCGTCAAGGTGCTGATGTCCGGCCTCGACTATGAGCGCGCGGTGCTCTCGGGCGGCCCGCTCGGCATCATGGCGGCCTGCATGGACGCGGTGGTGCCCTACATGCACGAGCGCAAGCAGTTCGGCCAGCCGATCGGCGATTTCCAGCTGATGCAGGGCAAGCTCGCCGACATGTATGCGACCTGGCAGGCTACGCGCGCCTATGTCTATGCCGTCGGGCGGGCCTGCGACCGCGCCGACCACGCGCGCACGCTGCGCAAGGATTCCGCCGCCGCGATCCTCTATTCCGCGGAGAAGGCGACATGGATGGCCGGCGAGGCGATCCAGGCGCTCGGCGGCGTCGGTTATACATCCGAATTTCCGGTCGGACGGCTCTGGCGCGATGCAAAGCTCTACGAGATCGGCGCCGGCACTTCGGAGGTTCGGCGCATGCTGATCGGCCGCGAACTGATGGCCGAGACGGCTTAAGACCTTCACCTGATTGGAATCAACATGCCGCTCCATTCCAGCATCGATACGTCTTCATCCGACTTTGCGCGCAACTCCGAGGCCATGCGCACCCTCGTCGCGGATTTGCGCGAAAAGCTCGCCCAAGTCGCCGGCGGCGGCGGCGAGGCCTCGCGCAGCCGCCACACCGCGCGCGGCAAGATGCTGGCGCGCGAGCGCGTCGATCTGCTGATCGATCCCGGCACCTCGTTCATGGAGCTGTCGCCGCTTGCGGCCTATGGCCTCTACGGCGGCGACGTGCATTCGGCGAGCGTCGTCACCGGTGTGGGCCGCATCTCGGGCCGCGAATGCGTGATCGTCGCCAACGACGCCACCATCAAGGGCGGCACCTACTATCCGATGACGGTGAAGAAGCATCTGCGCGCCCAGGACGTGGCGCGGCAGAACAACCTTCCCTGCGTCTACATGGTGGATTCCGGCGGCGCTTTCCTGCCGCTCCAGGACGAGATCTTTCCGGACGAGCGGCATTTCGGCCGCATCTTCTACAATCAGGCGCAGATGTCGTCGCAGGGCATCCCGCAGATCGCGATCGTGATGGGCTCCTGCACCGCCGGCGGCGCCTATGTCCCCGCGATGTCGGACGAGAGCATCATCGTGCGCAACCAGGGCACCATCTTCCTCGGCGGCCCGCCGCTGGTGAAGGCCGCGACCGGCGAGGTCGTGAGTGCGGAGGAGCTCGGCGGCGCCGACGTGCATTCGCGCCAGTCCGGCGTGACCGACCACTACGCCCAGAACGACGCCCATGCGATCGGCATCGCCCGGCGCATCGTCGGCACGCTGAAGCCGTCGGCGCGGCCGAACCTCAACATGCATCCGCCGCGTGATCCCCTGTTTGCGGCGGAGGAGATTTATGGCGTGGTGCCGGTCGACGGACGCAAGCCGTTCGACGTGCGCGACATCATCGCGCGCGTCGTCGACGGCTCCGAGTTCGACGAATTCAAGAAGCTCTATGGCACGACGCTGGTGTGCGGCTTCGCCCACATCTGGGGCTATCCGGTCGGCATCATCGCCAACAACGGCATCCTGTTCAGCGAGAGCTCGCTGAAGGGCGCGCACTTCATCGAGCTGTGCTGCCAGCGCGGCATTCCGCTGGTGTTCCTGCAGAACATCACCGGCTTCATGGTCGGCAAGAAGTACGAGGCGGGCGGCATCGCGCGCGATGGCGCCAAGCTGGTGACGGCGGTCGCAACCGCGTCGGTGCCGAAATTCACCGTCGTGATCGGCGGCTCCTACGGCGCCGGCAATTATGGCATGTGCGGCCGCGCCTACTCGCCGCGCTTCCTCTGGATGTGGCCGAACGCACGCATCTCGGTGATGGGCGGCGAGCAGGCCTCGATGGTGCTGAGCCAGGTCCGCCGCGACAATATCGAGGCCAAGGGCGATAGCTGGTCGAAGGAAGAGGAAGAGACATTCCGCAGCCCGATCCGCGCGCAATATGAGAGCCAGGGGCATCCGTACTACGCCACCGCGCGATTGTGGGACGACGGCGTGATCGACCCGGCCGACACCCGGCTCGTGCTCGGACTCGGCCTCTCGGCGGCGTCGAATGCGCCGATCGAACCGACGAAATTCGGCCTGTTCAGGATGTGATGCGATGGACCGCTCAAAGCTCTACCGCCGTTTTCGCACGCTCCTCATCGCCAACCGCGGCGAGATCGCCTGCCGCGTCATCCGCACCGCGCGCGCCATGGGCCTGCGCACGGTCGCGGTCTATTCCGAGGCCGACCGCGACGCGATGCATGTCGCGCTCGCGGATGAAGCCGTGCTGCTCGGGCCCGCGCGTGCCCGCGACAGCTATCTCAATGTCGAGCGGCTGATCGAGGCCGCCCGCAAGACCGGCGCCGAAGCCGTGCACCCGGGCTACGGCTTCCTGTCGGAGAATGCCGAGTTTGCGCACGCCTGCCTCGATGCGGGTCTGGTCTTCGTCGGCCCGACCGCCGGGATGATGACCGCGATGGGCTCGAAATCCGGCTCCAAGGCGCTGATGGAGAAGGCCGGCGTACCGCTGGTACCGGGCTATCACGGCGAGGCCCAGGATGACGCCACGCTGTCGAAGGCGGCGGACAAGATCGGCTTCCCCATCCTGGTAAAGGCGTCCGCCGGCGGCGGCGGCCGTGGCATGCGGATCGTTCGCTCTGCCGCCGAGCTTGGGCCGGCGATCGTCAGCGCCAAGCGCGAGGCCAAGGCCGCGTTCGGCGACGATCGCATGCTGATCGAGAAATATGTCGACAATCCCCGTCACATCGAGGTGCAGATCATCGGCGACAGCCACGGCAATCTGCTGTCGCTGTTCGAGCGCGAGTGCACGCTGCAACGCCGGCACCAGAAGGTGATCGAGGAAGCGCCGTCGCCGACGCTCAATGCCAGCCAGCGCGAGACCGTCTGTGCCGCCGCGCGCAAGGCGGCGGGCGCGGTGGACTATGTCGGCGCCGGCACCATCGAGTTCGTCTCCGACGGCAAGGACGTGTTCTTCATCGAGATGAACACGCGTCTCCAGGTCGAGCATCCCGTGACCGAGCTGATCACCGGGATCGATCTCGTTGAATGGCAGCTGCGCGTCGCCTTCGGCGAGGCGCTGCCGATGAAGCAGGACGAGATCAAGCTCAACGGCCATGCCGTCGAGGCGCGCGTCTATGCCGAGAACCCCACGAAGAACTTCATGCCGTCGGTCGGCAAGATCTCGACCTGGCGCCTGCCGGCGGAGACCGGCGGCCTACGCATCGATGCCGGCTATCGCGAGGGAGACAGCGTCTCGCCGTACTACGACGCCATGCTCGCCAAGATGATCGCATGGGCGCCGACGCGCGACGTCGCGATCGAGCGGCTGAACCGGGGGCTGGAGGAGTCCGACGTTCGCGGCATCGTCACCAACATTCCGTTCCTGTCGGCGCTGATGACGCATCCGAAGGTGCGGACGAATGCGATCGACACCGGCTTCATCGAGCGCGAGCTGGCGTTCCTGACTTCGGCCGCGCCTGCGCCCGGCGAGCTCGAGCTCTGTGCCGCGGTGGCCGCCATCGTCGATGACGAGCGGCAGGCCGCGCAAGGCGGCGCGAATTCGCCCTGGCAAACTTTCGGCTGGCAGCCGGTCGGCCGCCGCCAGCGCAGCTTCGCCTTCCGCGTCGGACATGGGCCGGAGCAGAAGATCACGCTGAACTACGGCAGCGGGCCGTCGACACTGGTGATCGGCGGCCGCGAGCTGGCGTTCGCGATTGCGCCGAAGGTTGGCGGCTTCGACCTGACGCTCGATGGCGTCAAATCCGCGGTCGCGGCGGTGATCTCCGGCCATGAGCTGTACCTGCGCACGCGCAACGGCCGCTTCGACCTGCACTGGGTCGATCCGTTCGGCGGCGAGAGCGAGGAGCAGACCGGCGAGGACAAGATCGCAGCGCCCTTGCCCGGTACGGTCGTCGCCGTGCTGGCCGAGGAGGGCGCCAGGCTCGAGAAGGGCGCGCCGATCCTCACCCTGGAAGTGATGAAGATGGAGCAGACGCTGCGCGCGCCTTATGCCGGCGTGCTGAAATCCATCAAGTGCAAGGTCGGCGACATCGTCCAGGAGGGCGTCGAGCTTGCCGTGGTCGAGCCTTCCGGAGAATGACATGAGCGACCCCGTCCGCATCATCGAAATGGGGCCGCGCGACGGCCTCCAGAACGAGAAGACACCTGTGAGCGTCGAGGCTCGCATCGCTTTCATCGAGGCGCTGGTCGCGGCCGGCCTCGATACGGTCGAGGTCGGCGCCTTTGTCTCGCCGAAGGCGATCCCGCAAATGGCGAGTTCGGACGCCGTGCTGCGCGGCGTCAGCCACATCAAGGACGCCGAGTTCCACGTGCTGGTGCCGAACGAGAAGGGCTATGACGCCGCGCGCGCTGCGGGCGCGAAGGTCGTCTCGGTGTTCGCGGCGGCCTCGGAAGGGTTTTCGCGGGCCAATATCAATTGCACGGTCTCGGAGTCGATCGAGCGATTCAAGCCGGTGCTGACGCGCGCCAAGGCCGATGGCATTCCCGTGCGTGGCTATATCTCCTGCGTGCTCGGCTGCCCGTTCGACGGCGAGATCAAGCCGAAGGCGGTTGCCGACCTCGCGAGCACGCTGTGGGAGCTCGGCTGCTACGAGATCTCGCTCGGCGACACCATCGGCGTCGGCACGCCCGACAAGGCGAAGGAGATGTTGCGCGCGGTCGGCGCCAACATCCCGCCCGCCAAGCTCGCGATGCATTTCCACGACACCTACGGCCAGGCGCTCGCCAATCTCTATGCCGGCCTGGAGCAGGGCGTTCGCGTCATCGACGCCGCCGCCGGCGGCCTCGGCGGCTGCCCCTACGCGCCGGGCGCGACCGGAAACGTCGCGACCGAGGATGTCGTCTACATGCTCGAAGGCATGGGCGTCAGGACCGGCGTCGACATGGAAAGGCTGCTGGCGGCCACGAACGAGATGAGCGGCGTGCTCGGCAAGCCGCCCGTGAGCCGCGTGGCGTCCGCGCTGAATGCGAAGAAGAAGCGGGCTGCTTCGTAGCTTTGTAGGCTGGGTTAGCCCTGCGGACTGCGCGTAGCGCAGACCGCTTGGCGTAACCCACCACTTCTCGTTCCGCGGTCGCAAAGTTGGTGGGTTACGCCTTCGGCTAACCCACCCTACGAAACCTGTTTTCAGGCTGCCTTCAGGCCCACGTCCGGCAGGCGTGGCCGGCTCTTGAGCGCCTTGGCCATCATGGCCTCGACCTCGGCCTTTTCCTGCGGCAGCAGCGCCAGGCGCGGCGGGCGCGTCAGCGCGGTGCCGCGCCCCATGATGTGCTCGCACAGCTTGATGCACTGGACGAGGTCCGGGCGGGCGTCGAGATGCAGCAGCGGCATGAACCATTCGTAGATCGGCATCGCCTCGGCAAAGCGTCCCGCCTTGGCGAGGCGGAACAGCGTCTCGCCCTCGCGCGGGAACGCGTTCGACATGCCGGAGACCCAGCCCACGGCGCCCATGGCGATGCTCTCGACGATGACGTCATCCAGCCCTGCGAACAGCACGAAGCGGTCGCCGACCATGTTGCGGGTGTCGATGAAGCGGCGCGTGTCGCCGGAGGAATCCTTGAAGCAGACGACGGTTTCGACGTCGGCGAGCGAGGCGAGGATGTCGGGCGTGACGTCGTTCTTGTAGATCGGCGGATTGTTGTAGAGCATCACGGGAAGGTCGGTCGCGCTGGCGACGGCGCGGAAATGCGCGGCGGTCTCGTGCGGCTTGGACGAATAGACCAAAGCCGGCATCACCATCACGCCGTCGATGCCGACGCGCGCGGCTTCCTTCGCCGTTTCGACCGCGAATGCCGTAGTGAATTCGGCGATGCCGCACAGCACGGGCACGCGGCCCGCAGCGACGGACTTGGCCGTCTCCATGATCGCAACCTTCTCCTTGCGCTCCAGCGAGGTGTTCTCGCCGACGGAGCCGCAGACGATCAGGCCGGAGACGCCGTCGCGGATCAGCCCGTCCATCACTTTCGCAGTCGCGTCGATGTCGAGCGAGAGATCGTCGTGGAATTGCGTGGTGACGGCCGGGAAGACGCCTTCCCAGGAAACGCGGCGGCTCATGGTTTTCACTCCAGGTGTATTGCCGGCGGGGGGCTGGATCCGCCGGTAGTTAGGAACAGGATGGCTGGTGGGGTCAGAGCGTGGCGCCGACCTTGCGCAGTTCGGCGAGGACAGGTGCCTTCGGCAGCCAGATCTTGTCGAACTCGGCGATGACGGCCTCGGTGTCGCCCGCCGGGACCTGGCGGATCGGGATCGGCGCGTTCTTGAAATTCTCGATCAGTGCCGGCTCGTTGCCGGCGAGCTCGTCGATCTGCGCGTCGAGCGTCGCCTTCACCGTCTTGGCGATCAGCTCGCGGTCGGCCGCGGGGAGCGACTGCCAGACCCGGCCCGAGACGACCGCGGCCATCGGCATGAAGACGGCATTCATCTGAAGGATCACCTTCGACACCTTGTCGAAGCGCTGGTTCCAGGAGAATTCGAGATCGGCCTCGAGGCCGTCGACCTGACCGTTCGCCATCGCGTCGAACACCTGCGGCGTCGGGATCGGCGTCGGCGCGGCGCCCAGCGAGGAATAGAAATCGCGGTAGACCGGCGTCGGGTTGATACGCAGCTTCATGCCCTTGATGTCGGCGAGCGAATTCAAATCCTTCGACGAGAACACCGCGCGCATGCCGGTGATGCCCCAGCCGAGCCCGATCGTTCCGGTCTCCTGCGGCAGGACCTCGAACAGTTTCACCGCCGCCGGATGCCGCACGAATTTGGCGACCGCGGGCGTCGAGCGGACGATATAGGGCGCGTTGATTGCGGCGATGTGCGGCACGCGCGAGCCGAGCTCGGCGGCCTGGATGAAGCCCATGTCGAGCGCGCCGGACTGCAATTGCTGCATCATCGCCGGCTCGTTGCCGAGCTGGCCGGAGTGGAACACGGTCAGGCTCAGGCGGCCGCTGGTGGCGGCCTTGAGATCGTCGCCGAATTTGAGCGCGGCCTTGTTCCAGGAGTGGCCGTTCGGCGTGATCAGGCCGAGGCGGAATTCCTTGGCCTGGGCGAGCGCGAGCGACGGCGCAAACACCGATGCGGCGGCGCTGGCGGCGAGAAAGCGGCGGCGTGAAAGCGGCATGGTCGGGCTTCCTTCTGGACGGGCCTATTTGATGAGGATCAGCGAGAGCGAGGGATAGAGCGAGAGCAGCACGAGCAGGACGCAGGAGATGACGAAGAACGGCAGCGTCACCATGAACATCTTGCCGGGCTTGGCGCCGGTGACGGCGGCTGCAACGAAGAAGCAGAGCCCGACCGGCGGCGACAGCAGGCCGAGCACGAGGTTAATCACCACCACGACGCCGAAATGCCGGGGGTCGATGTGGTAGACATCGGTTGCGACCGGCAGCAGGATCGGCACCGTCATGATCAGGCCGGGGATGCCGTCGATCACCGTGCCGATGATCAGCAGGATGACGTTGCAGATCAGCATGAAGCTGACCGGGTCCCTGGCGACGGACTGGATCCAGCCGGCGGTTTCCTGCGGCACCTTGCCGAAGATCAGGACCCAGGAAAACACGGCGGCGGCCGCCACCAGGAACAGCACGATCGCCGAATAGATCGCGCTGCGCAGCATCATCTGCGGCAGCTGCGAGAACTCGAATTCCCTGGTCCAGTATTTTCCGACGAGCGCGGCGGCGACCGCGCCGACGGCGGCCGATTCCGTCGCGTTGGCGAGCCCACTGAGGATGGTGCCGACGATGACGATCGGAATCAACAGGGTGGGTGACGTCCGCAGGATTGTCGTGACGCGCTGGCGCGGCGTCTGATAGTCCGCGCGTGGGTAATTGTAGACGTAGCCCATCAGCGCGATGACGAGGCAGAACATCACGGTGAGGATCACGCCCGGCACGATGCCGGCGATCAGCATGTCGCTGACCGAGACCTGCGCGAGCACGCTGTAGACCACGAACATCACCGACGGCGGGATGATCGGGCCGAGCATGCCGCCATAGGCGGTCAGGCCCGCCGCGAAGGTCTTGTCGTAGCCCTTCTTCTCCATCTCCGGCACCATGATCTGGGCCATGATCGCGACCTGCGCGGTCGCCGATCCCAGGATCGAGGAGATGAACATGTTGGCGAGGATGTTGACGTAGGCGAGCCCGCCCTTGAGCGAGCCGACGAACGCCATCGCCATGTCGACGATGCGCCGCGTGATGCCGCCGCCATTCATGATCTCGCCGATCAGGATGAACAGCGGGATGGCGATCAGGCCATAGCTGTCGACACCGCCGAACAGCTGGAGCGGATAGGACTGGAACAGCACCGGATTGCCTGATGCCGCGATATAGACGAGGCCGGCGAGGCATAGGCAGAGGCCGATCGGCACGCCGACCAGCATGATCGCGACGAAGGCGGCCGACGTGATCATCAGTTGACCCCGTCGAGTTCGGAGAGCTGGAAGCCCTTCGGCGGCGTGCGCGGGACCAGCTCGAGATCTTCCAGCAGATTGGCGAGACCGTGAACGGTCATCGACACCGCGAAGATCGGCAGCGTCAGATAGAGCACCCAGGTCGGCCAGTTCAGCGTCTGGGTGTGCTCGGTGTAGAGGAAGTTGAAGGTTTCGGCGGCGAGCTTGCGCCCGTCGAAGCCGGCGCGGGCAAGGCCAATCGGATCCATCCAGAGCACGCAGGTGACGATCAAGGCGACGCCGAACACGACGACGAGGCCGGTCGAGATCACCTTTGCAACCTTCTGATGCTGCGGCGAGAGACGCTCGGTGAGCATCGTCACCGCGAAATCGAGCCGCAGCCGTGTCATTGCGGAGGCGCCGACGAAGGTCAGCCAGACCACGCAATAGACCGCGGATTCGTCGATCCAGTAGATCGGGAAGCGCGCGTAGCGGGTAACGACGTTCACCAGGATCAGGCCGGTGAGCAGGTACATCAGGCCCATCAGCGCGACGCGTTCGACGGCGAGCAGGGCGCTGGACGCGCGGACGATCAAGCGTCGAACGCTGAATGCGGGCGTGGCCGGCATCGTCTGCTCGATCATGAAAGAGGCCCCAACCCCTGAGAATTGTCGTGCTAAAGTCAAATGTATAATTTATACATTTTGGGTGTCAAACAGAGATTGCGGTCATTTCGGCGGCAGGACGCGCTTTTGCTGGGCACACGGCTTGTGGGGCTATTTGGCTTTTGCCGGGCGCCTCACCATGCAAGAGAGGGACCGCTTCACGCCGATGAGTCGGGAAGGACAACGGAAGGTCAGATGAAACAGCCTCTGAAGCATCGTACGCTGTCGGCTGCGATCGTGGACCAGCTCCGGCAGGCGATCCTCGACGGCACCTATCCGGCAGGCTATCAGCTGCGCCAGGATGCACTCGGCGAGGCCTACGGCGTCAGCCGCATCCCCGTGCGCGAGGCGCTGTTCCAGCTCGAGGCCGAAGGCCTGGTGCGGATCGTGCCGCAGAAGGGCGCCATTGTTTCTGAACTGTCGCTGGACGAAATCAACGACGTGTTCGACCTGCGCTGCATCCTGGAGCCGCGCCTGCTGGCGCAGTCGGCGCCGGGTTTCTCCGCGGACGATTTCGATGCGCTCGACGACATCCACAGGCAGTTCGAGAAGGCAATCAAGGCGAAGAATGTCAGCGACTGGGGGCAGCTCAACGCCGACTTCCACCTGGCGCTCTACATGCACGCCCCGCAGCCGCGCACGCGCGCGATCGTGCTGTCATTGCTCCAGACCAGCGACCGCTACACGCGCCTCCAGCTCTCCAACACCAAGGCGATGGGCACTGCCGAGAAGGAGCACGCCCATCTGATCGCGCTCTGCCGCGCGCAGAAGGTCGAGGAAGCCTGCCGGTTTTTGGAACGGCATATCGAGGCCGTGCGCAAGGATCTGCTGCAGGTGGTGGCGATCGCACCGCGGTCGCGGCGAAAGAGCTAGTGGTAGGAATCGTAGGGTGGGTTGGCCTTGCGGCTGCGCAAAGCGCAGTCGGAAGGCGTAACCCACCGCTGTTTGTCTCCAAGGAAACAGAAAAGGTGGATTACGCCTTCGGCTAATCCACCCTACGGCAGTTGTGATTGCCGCTACCTGCTCCCGTCCGGCCCCATCACCAGATCCGGCAGCCCGGTCGAGATCTCGGGCACGAAGCACAGCAGCAGCACCGCGAGCATCATCAGGAGCACGAAGGGCAGGGTGCCCCAGATCACCTCGCGCAGGGGAATATCCGGCGCGACGTTGCGGATGACGAAGATGTTGAGGCCGACGGGGGGATGGATCAGCCCCATCTCCATCACGATGGTCATGACGACGCCGAACCAGATGATGTCGAAATTGGCGGCGCGGAGCGGCGGCAGGATGATCGGCGCGGTCATTAGGATGATCGACACCGGCGGCAGGAAGAAGCCGAGCACGACCACCATGACGAGGATCGCGAACAGCAATTCCCAGCGCGGCAGGTGCATCGCGACGATGGATTCGGCGACCGATTGCGAGATGTGCAGATAGCTCATCACGTAGGAATAGAGCAGCGACATGCCGATGATCATCATCAGCATGGTCGATTCCCGGATCGTCGATTTCATGATCGGGGCGAGGTCGCTCGGCCGCCACACGCTGTAGATCGCCGCGATCAGCGCCAGCGCCAGCAAGCCGCCGAGGCCGGCGGTCTCCGACGGCGTGGCGTAGCCGCCATAGAGCGCGATCATGACGCCGGTGAGCAGCAGCACGAAGGGGATCACGCGCGGCAGCACGCTGAAGCGTTCGGCGAGCGTGTACTCGTCGCGGGCGAGGATCGCAGCCTCGGGGCCGCCATTCTTGAAGACTGCTTCGGCAGCGGCATACTCCCGGCGGAATCGGTACACCGCATAGAAGCCGAAC
Organism: Bradyrhizobium sp. CCGB20; assembly: GCF_024199855.1. NCBI lineage: Bacteria > Pseudomonadati > Pseudomonadota > Alphaproteobacteria > Hyphomicrobiales > Nitrobacteraceae > Bradyrhizobium > Bradyrhizobium sp. CCGB20. The sequence goes on from NZ_JANADN010000001.1 coordinate 4,704,905, forward strand.
AGCGAGACCAGCAGCAGGCCGGGGCCGATACCGGCCAGGAACAGCCGGCCGAGCGATTTTTCGGCGGCGACCGCGAACAGGATCATGGTGATCGAGGGCGGCAGCAGAATCCCGAGCGTGCCGCCGGCCGCGATGATGCCGGCGGCGAACCCGCCGGAATAGCCGCGCTTGCGCATCTCGGGGATGCCGGCCGATCCGATCGCCGAACAGGTCGCTGGGCTCGAGCCCGCCATCGCCGCAAACAGCGCGCAGGCGAACACGTTGGCGACGCCGAGGCCGCCGGGGACGCGATGCAGCCAGGCATGCAGGGCCGAATAGAGATCCTGGCCAGCGCGCGATTTGCCGATCGCGGCGCCCTTCAGGATGAAGAGCGGGATCGACAGCAGCGTGATCGAGGCCATCTCCTCGTAGACGTTCTGGGTCACCGTATCCAGCGAGGCGGCGGGCATGTAGATGCCCATGAACACGACCGCGACGGCACCGAGAGCGAATGCGATCGGCATGCCCGAGAACATGATGACCAGCGTCGCGATTCCGTAGGCGAGGCCGATACCGAAAACGCTCATGGACGCCTGGCTCCTGCGAAAGGCAGCGCAAGCTGCACGAGGATCTGGACGCAGAGCAGGCTCATCCCCAGCGCCATCAGCGAGTAGGGAATGGCGAGCGGCGGCGACCACATCGAGTTCGAGACCTGGCCGTCGACATAGGCTTCATGAGCCAGCGTCCAGGACTTCCAGGTGAAGAAGGCGCAGAACAGGAATGTCGCGACATCGACCAGCCAGAGTCTGATCCGGTTCGCGAGCGGCGACAGCAGGCCGACAAAGGCCTCGATGCCGATATGGCCGCGGTTCTGCTGCACATAGGCCGCCGTCATGAAGGTGGCGCCGACCAGGAGGAACACAGCGGCCTCGTCCTGCCAGTAATTGGCGGCCTTGAACAGCGCGCGGCTGAGCACGCTGTAGCTCAGGATGGCGCAGGCCGCGACCAGCGCGATCGCGGCGAACACCACGATGATGCTGTTGAGGATGGCGAGACTGCGATCGATCGCCGCCGCAAGGCCGGTCCTTGCGGCAGCGGTCTCGAGGTCATCACGATCCGGAAGCGGACCGTGGCTCATGCCGCGACGTCTGTGGCGAGCTTGAGCAAATTCGCCGCGGTCGCGGTCTTGGCGCTGTAGTCCTTCCACGCGGTGTCGCGGGCGATGTCGCGCCACTTGCCGACGGTGGCGGCGTCGAGCGCCGAGACCTTGGCGCCGGCCTTCTCGTAGACCTTGGCGACCTCGACGTCGTCATCCTGCGCGCCCTTGCGGCCGAAGGCCTCGAGCTCGGTGCCGACGGTGAGCAGGATGTCCTGCTGGTTCTTCGGCAGCTTGTCGAAGATCGCCTTCGACATCATCAGCGGCTCGAGCATGAACCAGTAGGAGGCGCCCGCGCCCGAGGTCAACGACTTCGCGACCTCTTCGAGCCGGAACGAGATCAGGCTGGTCGAGGAGGTGATGCCGGCATCGCAGGCGCCAGTCTGCATCGCTGCGTAGATTTCGTTCGAGGGCACCGACAGCACCGAGGCGCCCGCGGTCTGCAGCACCATGTCCATCTCGCGCGAGCCGCCGCGCACCTTCATGCCCTTGGCGTCTTCGGGCGCGACGATCGGCTTGGAGCGGCTGGCAACGCCGCCGGCCTGCCAGACCCAGGTGAGCAGGATGATGCCCTTGTCGGCGAGGAAGTCCGTCAGCGCCTTGCCGACCGGCTCCTTCTTCCAGCGCAGGCCCTGGTCGTAGGTGGTCACGAGGCCCGGCATCAGGCCGATATTGGTCTCCGGCAATTCGCCGCCGGCGTAAGGCATCGGATAGAGGCTGATGTCGAGCGCGCCCTTGCGCATCGCGGAGAACTGCGCGTTGGTCTTGATCAGCGAGGAGTTGGGATAGATCTCCGCGGAGATGTCGCCCTTGCTGCGCTTGGCGACTTCGGCGGCGAACATGCGGCAGAGGCGGTCGCGGAAATCGCCCTTGTCGATGGTGCCGCCCGGGAATTGATGCGAGATCTTCAGCGTGGTCGCGGCATGCGCGGTACCGGTGCCGAAGCGGAGAATGGCGGGTGCGGCGACGGCGGTCGCGATCAGGTGACGGCGCGTGAGCATGGTGTGATCCCCTTGGACTGGTCTTTCGACTGTTCTTGTTGGTGTGATTGGGTCAAGTCTCTGAGACCTGCGCGTAGGCCTATCCTAGCCGGTCTTTCAGTCGATGTTCTCTAGTCTGATAGTTCGAGACCGAATGCCGCGGCAAGTGCCGATCTTGCTGCGCTGCACACTTCCCGATCCCGTGGCTATTCCGAGCGATGGACGACGAGGAGCCCGCAGAAATTTTGTCAGCGGGGGCGTAACAACGCCAGCGGGCAATCCGTCGAGATTAGATAGCGGCGTCCGTCGCTGACAAACATCATCTCGAAGGGAAGATCACATGACCATTCGCACCCGCATCGTGCTCGGCGTCTCCGCTGCCGCTCTGTCGCTTGGCCTCGCGCTGTCGCCGGCCGCTTTTGCTCAGGACAAGATGGGCAAGGACGACGGCATGATGAAGAAGGACACGATGTCCAAGGACGGCATGAAGAAGGACACCATGTCCAAGGACGACGGCATGAAGAAGGACCACATGTCGAAGGACGGGATGAAGAAAGACGACGGGATGATGAAGAAGAATTGATCTTCCGCGGTCGTCACGACGTCATGACAGGCTGACGCGCGAGCTGAGCAGTCCTGGGGCGGTCACATCGACCACCCCAGCGATGCCCGGTTCAATTTCAATTGAACGTGACTTGCGAACGTTACTTCCGCTTGGCCTTGCGGGCCGCGTAGCGGGCGTCGCGCTTGGCCTTCTGCTCGGCCTCGAGTTCTGCCTGCCTGGCGATCGCTTCTTCCGCTTCGCGTGCGATGCGCGCGGCTTCGGCGGCGGCAGCTTCTTCCGCGGCGCGCTTCTGCTCGGCCTTTTCGGCTTCGCGCGCGGCCTTTGCCTCGGCGCGCTTGGCCGCGAGCGCCTCGCGCTCGGCACGACGTGCCGCTACCGCCGGGTCGTCTTGCCCGGGCTGCGACTTGAATTTGTTCAAAAGATTTTTGCGTGCGTCCTGCGCCGCCTTTTGCCGGTCTGCGAAGCCGGGTTCCCTGAATCCACTCATCGACGAGCCTTGTCTTCCTCGCTTCCGATCCTACATCATTGCCAGTTGGTACGTCGGCTGGGCATAGCGGGCGCCACGCGACGCAAGAGCGTGTACATCGGCGCGCGTCGCGAAGCCACCCATAATCGCAGCCGATCAGGTAGACGAAAAATCGCCAGCCCCCGACGATCTCTCGTAGCCCCGAAAAACTGCCGAATTGTGATGTCCCTCATAAGGGACCACGCGGAGCGGCGCCTAGCGTCCGCCCCGGATACGAGACGGAGCACGGGCATGACGAATTTCCGACTGAGCCCGAGGGCCCTGGCAATCGCCGTCGCGGCGGTCGCCGTGGCCGGCGCCGCGCTGCTGTTCGCCCGCCCACAACCGATCGAAAGCGCTGTTCTGGGCACCGACTGGGAATGCACGCAGACCGCATTCGTAGTCACGACCTGCGCACCGCGGGGTACCCCGGCGGTCGAAACCTCGCGCAAGGATCTGATCCGGCCGACCCGAGGCTGAGCGGGATGTGACGCCACGTCGCAGAGGTGGTAAAGCCGCTCATCCCTGTGATCAATCAGTCATGTCCAAGCCTGAGTCCAAGCCCGAACCGGGCGAAAAGCCCAAATCCCGCGCACAACCTCAATCCGGCGACAACCGCCGTGGCGCGATTGCCGGATTGATCATCGCGATCGTGATCCTCGGAATCGGCTGGTGGCTCGCCCGCGATCTCACCTCGGCCAGCAAGATGCAGGACTGCCTGATGTCGGGACGGACCAACTGCAACGTGATCGAACCGGCCCGCTAGAACCGCTCCAGTAGGGCCCTCTGCAGCCATCCGGGGCCAAAAATTGCCGTGATCTTAAACATTTGTAACGGGACAGGGCCTGCCAAAGCAGGTCTGTTATGTCAGCCGGCATCAGCCCAGCGCGAGGCGAATCGTCTTTCGCGCAGGGACCACGGCAATCGAGAGAGTAGGGGGTCAAGCACGCATGAGTGCGTCCAGCCGCATGAAGATCATCATTCCCTTGGTTTCGGCCATGTCCTTGGTCGCGCTGTCGGCGCAGGCCCAGGATTCCTTGCCGCCAAGGCCCCAGGCCCAGCCGCAGGGCGCGCCCGGCGCCGGTGCGCCGCCCCAGAACAATCAGAACATGCGCAAGGGCCCGCCGCCGCAGCAGGCAGCTCGGCCCCAGGCACAGCCTGGCGTACAGCCCGGCGGCCCGCCCCATGCCGGCGGTCCCGGTCCGGGTGCCGATCGAGGTCCGCGTCCGCAAAATGCCGGCGGCCCGCCGCCCGGCCGTAACTATGCCCGCGGGCCCGCGCCGCAGCGCGACTGGGGCGGTCATGCCTATCGCGGCAATCGCGCCTGGGATGGCGGACGCTGGCGCCACGAGGTCCGCAACGGCCGCTCCGGCTGGTGGTGGGATGTCGGCGGTGTCTGGTATTATTATCCGCAGCGGATGGCCGGCCCGCCTGCCTACATCTCGGACGACTATTACGACGACGTGCCGGTGGCCTATGCCCCGCCTGTCGCCTACGAACCGCCGCCGCCTCCGCCGCCGGCTGATCCCGGCGCGAGCGCGCTTGGCGGTGCCATTGTCGGCGGCGTGCTGGGCGGCCTGATTTCGGGCAACGCCTCGGGTGCGGCCGCGGGTGCCGTGATCGGCGGCGCGACCGGTGCGATCGCCGGCGCGACGGCTGCCTCGCGCCCTGGCTACTATCTGGCCCAGGGCAACTGCTACTACCGCTATCCGAGCGGCCAGTATGTGCAGGCCGATCCTCGCGCGTGTTACTGAGGCTGCAGGCAAGATCTGAAACAAAGAGGCGGGCGCAGGCCCGCCTCTTTTTGTGTGGGCGAAAGTGTTGGTTATCGAAGAGGTGCTGACCGGTTCGCGCCTCACACCAGCCAGTTGAAGAACGCGATCGCCGCCCAGACCAGGCCTGCGATCCAGGCCAGCATCACGATGCCGATGGTGACGAGAAGCGTGGCACCGAACAGGTCGGGCCTTGCGCGTTGCGTCGGGACGTGAGCCTCGGCTGCTTCTTGTGTCATGACGGACCACCCATGCCCGCTCGCGGCGGTGCGAGCGGTTGAGGCGCGGTTTAGCCGAGACGCCGGGCGCAGGCTGTGACGTAGTTCACAGATGGGTCCGGGGGAGGCCGGACGACGAGAAACCACCCCGCAATCATACGGACGAAATTGCCATGCGCCCGTCCATATCGGTCGTTAGGGTTGGGCGCATGTGTCCCAAGTACGACCCACAGCATGAAGCCGAGGCCGCGATGAAGCGGGCCGCGGCGTCGTCCGACGGCGACGACCGGCAGAGGCTGATCCAATTGGCTCTGGCCTGGCATCAGCTCGCCCGCGACCGGCGCGACCAGCAGGCGGACTGATCGCGTTCTCGGCGAAATCCCGCGTCAATGGTCGGCCGAGGTTTGCGAAGCTAATTGGCCTGCATGAGAAAGCCCCGTGCTCGGGGGACAAGCACGGGGCCCTTCAAAGCCGACCGGGGCAGATGATCGGCACCACTCTGTTTCGCTGCATCCAACGTGCCGGTCGTGACGTCGTTCCACTACGTCTTCGCATTTTGTAGCGCCGTGGTTCGCTGCGCCTGACATCGCGCGATGAGGAACATCCGTTCCGCGACGACGTTGGCCGGTGATGATGACGGACCCCGAGTTGCGCGCACAGGCGTTCGAGATCGCCTGGAAATATCTCGAACAATCCGGCTTGCTCACGGGCGAGCACGAGGATTCAGCCCGCTTCATCCTGAACAGGATCGATCGCATGATGCTGCGCGGCGAGCGGCGCAGGCTGCTGCTGTCGAACGCTGCGATCGATGCGTACCGGTTGCGGCCCGTGCTCGTGAGCGAGTCCGCGTGATCCGTTCGATCTGCTGAAACGTGTCGTTAACAATTGTTCGGGTGTCGATTTGCCGATCTCGATTCGTACTTCGGGAACGAAGCGGCGGCGGATCGTGAACAAACAAAAGGCCCCGAAGGGGCTCAATGTGTCGGGCAGCTGATTTCGCTCATCATGTCCTCCTCGTGCAGTGTCAACTTCGATGACCGATCTTCGTTGCAGCGGGAGCCGTTGCTGGACCTGCGGCGCGTCCGAAACGTTGTCAGTCGGTTGTATTGTTCTTTGAGTCCGCATGGAGACAATTCAGGACTATCTCGCGCGAAAACATCGTGAACTCGGGCTGCTGAACGACTGCCTGAGAAGTCCATTGCATATGGCTCGCCCGCGATCGGTCGATGAGGTCGTGACATCCAAATTCCAGCTCGCCGCCGCGCTGCGCGCGGAGCACGCGCTGCATGACTGGAAGGCGACTGAGACGGCCTGGTCGCATGCGGCGTGTCCCACCAGCGGACCGTTCGCGTTCAGTTACGACTACCAGCGCGCGGACCTTACGGTGCGTGGTCCCTCGTTTTACGAACTCGAAGGGGGCTGCAGGAGCGAAGCGATCTACACCGCCTCCGGCATGGCCGCGATCTCGGCGCTGCTGCTCGCATCCGCGGAGATCATCGACGAGGCCGATATTCTGGTGCTGCCCGGCTCCTACGGCGAGACGCTGGAGCTGATCGAGCGCTTTGTCCCTCATTTGCGGCTTGTCACGCTGAAGCTGCCGCTGGACGAAGCATTCGCTCCGGCCGGCTCACCGCGCATTCTGCTGCTGGATTCATGCGCCTCGGCCGGAGCGTTCGAAGCGGCCTTGCGCTGCGACGGATCGACGCTCGATCTGCTGATCTTCGACACGACATGTTTCGCCGGCAGATCGGGCCGCATCCGGCGTGTCCTGAGATGGGCAGGGCGATGCGGGATTCCCGTCGTGATGGTGCGGAGCCATAACAAGCTGGATTCGCTCGGGGTGGAATACGGCCGGCTCGGTTCTGCGGTCTTCCTGCGCTGGAGTGGGAAGGACCTCAACGCAAACGGTTTGATGTCCGAATGCCTGGCGGCGGAAACCCGCAATGCGGTGCGGCTTCTCGGCGGCGCGGCATTGCCGGCGCATTTTCCGCCGTTCGTGGGCACGAAGGCCTATTGGGCGTTAACAAGAAAGCGTGTCGCCGCGATCCTGCGCAACGGCCGCCATATGGCGCGATATTTCGCCTCGGAGCTGGCCTCGCTCTCGGCCGAACTGCATTTCACCCACGGCCTCTATGTCACGCTCTGCGGCAGGCACGCGCTCAATGAGGCGACCGCACGGCAGGCCGCCGAAGGCATGAGCCGCGACCTCAGCCGCGAAGGCTTCCCCATTCGCCACGCCGGCAGCTTCGGCTTCGATTTCGCCGCGACCGAGTGGTTTCACAACGCGACAACGAATCAGTACAGCGTCCGGGTCGCTGTGCCGGACCTGCCGACCGAGCTGTGGGGGGATCTCACCGCGGCGATTGCAGGGTGGTGGGCGAGACGTCAGCGGGTCCCTGAAGGGTGAGCACGTGCGAGGCCATGACAGAGCGGCGCAGCGGTCAATCGATCGCCAGGCATTCTTCCAAGCGCGGCTTCTGGTGGTCGCGACGCGGCCACGCCTGAACGGCGAAGGCGAGGTGATTCTGACCCATCGCTGCGCCCACGATGGAAGTCTGAGCCGTCTCGATCCGTTTTGTGACGACACTGGTGTTCACGACGCCGGCGTCGATCGCCAAGTACGACATTGCGACGATTGCCACCGCAGATGCGATAGCCATTCTCGTCCACTCGGATAGCGGCATCGGAGTCCTTATCGGGCGCACGTCGCCCGGCGCTTAGATAGGACTCGTTTGCCGGGTTGAAAGGCCGGTGCGAGGGTACCCACGCGTTCGTGATGTCCGATGGGCTGGGGACTGTGCGTCGGACACCCGCGCCCCTGCTTTGAGTCCGGGCCGGAGCCGATGCCGCAAATCGGCTTGAGGCTTCGTCAGTCCAATGATCAATGGCGATCCCAGCAGGACTCGAACCTGCAACCCGCGGAGTAGAAATCCGCTACTCTATCCAGTTGAGCTATGGGACCGTCTTTTGGCCAGACTTGAGACCAGCCTTGATGCCAGCCCTGGGCCGGCCTCGGCTGCCGCCTACTGGTCTCTTACCACGCCACATATGAAAAATCCTCGACCGCGCCAAGTCTGAACCGAACCGTTTTCGCACCTAAAGCGACAAAGCGGAACGGTGGGGTGTCAGGGTGCCGGGTTGAGCGGCAGCGGACTGGACGATGGTTCACATCGCCGGGAACGCTGGCCAGCTTCCGGGACACGGCCGCCGGTCGACGGGTCAGGTAGGGCTGCGCCATCAGGACGGCGTGCGCGGCGATATCTCGATCGGTCTCCTCTGGGCTTGCCTTGTCATGGCGAATGCGACGATTAGCACCTCTGGTTCCATCGCCTTGAGTCTGTCACCTTTCCGCGCACTTCATGCGCACGCGGCGTTCGCCGTGATTTCCGGGAGTCCCTCATGATCGGTCTGGTTCGCGCCGTCACAATCTGCGCCACGCTGGCGTTCGGCCTCAGCGCGGCGCACGCCGCCGACAAGGCGTTCAAGCGCGACGATCTTGCCGATTCCGCGATCAAGCTGGAGGCGCAGATCAAGAGCGAGGCGGGGCCGGTCGCCAAGACCAGCGCGACCCTGCGCACCGACGCCGACGCCGCCTTCCGCCGCAACGACTACCGCACCGGGCTGTCGGTGCTCGGGCAGATCGCGGCCACCACACCGGAGGATAACGGCAACTGGCTGCGGCTCGCCAAGGTCATCTTCCAGATCTCGCCGAAGAGCTCGAGCGAGCAGACCTTCCTTCTGGAGCGCGCCTCGACCGCCGCCTACATCGCCTATCAGCGTGCCGGCAACCCGGGCGAGGAGGCCGACGCGCTCGCCGTGCTCGGCAAGTCGCTTGCCGAACGCAAGCTGTGGCGGCCGGCGCTGGACGCGCTGCGGCTGTCGCTCGACATGCGCGAGGTCGCCGACGTCCGCGGCCAGTATGAGAAGATGCGGGACGAGCACGGTTTTCGGCTGCTCGACTATACCGTGGACTCGGATTCGGCGAGCCCGCGCGCCTGCTTCCAGTTCTCGGAAGAGCTCGCCAAGCGCACCGATTTCGCGCCGTACCTCGCGCTGGCGGGCCAGGACAAGCCGGCGCTGTCGGCCGAGGGCAAGCAGCTCTGCGTCGACGGGCTGAAGCATGGCGAACGCTACAACATCAATCTGCGCGCCGGCCTGCCGTCCACCGTCAAGGAAGGCCTGCCGAAATCGGCCGAGTTCAACGTCTATGTGCGTGATCGCAAACCCTTCGTGCGCTTCACCAGCCGCGCCTATGTGCTGCCCAGGACCGGCCAGCGCGGCATTCCCGTGGTCAGCGTCAACACGCCCGCGGTCAACGTCAACGTGTTCAGGATCGGCGACCGCAATCTGATCAATACGGTCGTCGATAGCGATTTCCAGAAGACGCTGTCGCGCTACCAGCTCTCGGATCTCGGCGGCGAGCGCGGCGTCAAGGTCTGGACCGGCGAGCTTGCGACCGCGATGACGCTGAACCAGGACGTCACCACCGCATTCCCCGTCGACCAGGCGCTGGGCGAGCTCCAGCCAGGCGTCTACGTGATGACCGCCGCCGCCAAGGGGCCAGGCTCGGACGACGAATCCCAGCTCGCCACCCAATGGTTCATCGTCTCCGACCTTGGGGTCACAGCCTATTCCGGCAATGACGGCATCCACGTCTTCGTCAATTCGCTGGCCTCGACCGATCCGGTCGGCAAAGCCGAGGTGCGGCTGATCGCCCGCAACAACGAGATCCTGGCCACCCGCAAGACCGACGACAGCGGCCATGTGCTGTTCGAGTCGGGCCTTGCGCGCGGCGAGGGCGGCTTGTCGCCGGCGATGCTGACGGTCACGGGCGAGAAGGCCGACTATGCCTTCCTCAGCCTGAAGACCTCCGCCTTCGACCTGTCCGACCGCGGCGTCTCCGGCCGCGCCGTGCCTGTTGGAGCAGACGCTTTTGTTTATGCCGAACGCGGCGTCTATCGCTCCAGCGAGACCGTCTATCTCACCGCGCTCTTGCGCGACGGGCAGGGCAATGCCGTCACCGGCGGGCCGATGACGCTGGTGATCGAGCGCCCCGACGGCGTCGAATTCCGCCGCGCCGTGCTGTCCGACCAGGGCGCCGGCGGCCGCACGCTCGCGGTGCCGCTCAACTCGGCTGTCCCGACCGGGACCTGGCGGGTGCGCGCCTTCACCGACCCAAAGGGCTCGTCGGTCGGCGAAACCACCTTCATGGTCGAGGACTACGTTCCCGATCGGATCGAATTTGATTTGTCCGCCAAGGACAAGGTGATCAAAGCTAACGCTCCAGTGGAGCTTAAGGCGGACGGCCATTTCCTCTATGGCGCGCCGGCCTCTGGCCTCCAGCTCGAAGGTGACATGCTGGTCGCGCCCGCGAGCGAGCGCCCGGGCTTTGCCGGCTATCAGTTCGGCGTCGCCGACGAGGAGACCACCTCGAACGAGCGCACGCCGCTGGAGAATTTGCCCGAAGCCGACGCCAACGGCGTTGCGACCTTCCCGGTGACGCTGGACAAGCAGCCGGCCTCAACCCGGCCGCAGGAGGCGCAGATCTTCGTCCGCATGGTCGAGACTGGCGGCCGCGCCGTCGAGCGCAAGATCGTGCTGCCGGTCGCGCCCGCAAGCGCGATGATCGGCATCAAGCCGCTATTCGGCGACAAGAACGTTGCCGAGGGCGACAAGGCCGAGTTCGATGTCGTGTTCGTCTCGCCCGAGGGCGAGAGGCTGCGCCGTGACGGCCTGCGTTACGAGCTCCTGAAGATGGAGTCGCGCTACCAGTGGTATCGTCAGAACAATTACTGGGAGTACGAGCCGGTCAAGTCGACCTCGCGCGTCTCCGACGGTGACGTGACGATCGCTGCCGACAAGCCGTCGCGGATCTCGCTCGCCCCGCAGCCCGGCCGCTATCGGCTGGATGTGAAGTCCAACGACGCCGACGGCCCGGTGACCTCGGTGCAGTTCGACGTCGGCTGGTATTCCGACGGCAGCGCCGACACGCCGGACCTGCTGGAGACCTCGATCGACAAGCCGCAATATTCCTCCGGCGAAACCATGACGGTGTCGGTGAATGTCCGCAGCGCCGGCAAGCTCACCGTCAACGTGCTCGGCGACCGCCTGCTGACGACGCAGACTATCGACGTCAAGGAAGGCACCGCGCAGGTCAAGCTGCCGGTCGGCAAGGACTGGGGCACCGGCGCCTATGTGGTGGCGACGCTGCGCCGTCCGCTCGACGCGGCGGCCCAACGCATGCCGGGCCGGGCGATCGGGCTGAAATGGTTCGGCATCGACAAGCAGACTCGCACGCTCCAGGTGAAGCTGACGCCGCCGGCGCTGATCCGGCCGAATGCGATGCTGAAGATCCCGGTCAAGCTCGACGGGCTCAATCCCGGCGAGGACGCCAAGGTCGTGATCGCGGCGGTCGATGTCGGCATTCTCAACCTGACCAATTACAAGCCACCGGCGCCTGATGATTACTATCTCGGCCAGCGCCGCCTCAGCGCAGAGATCCGCGACCTCTACGGGCAGCTGATCGACGGCATGTCGGGCACGCGCGGACAGATCAAGTCCGGGGGCGATGCCGGTGCTGGCGAATTGCAGGGCTCGCCGCCCGCGCAAAAGCCGCTGGCGCTCTATTCGGGCGTCGTCACCGTCGCTGCCGACGGTACTGCCGAAGTGAGCTTCGATATTCCGGAGTTCGCCGGCACCGCGCGCGTGATGGCGGTGGCGTGGACTGCGACCAAGCTCGGCCGCGCCAACATTGATGTCGTGATCCGCGATCCCGTGGTGCTGACCACGACCTTGCCGCGCTTCCTGCTCAATGGCGACCATGGCACGGTCAATCTCGAGATCGACAATGTCGAGGGCCAGGCCGGCGACTACGTCATCAACGTGAAGACCGGCGGACCGGTGAAGATATCGGGCAATCCCGCGACCACGGTCAAGCTCGCCGCCAAGCAGCGTAATTCGTTCGCGCTTGCGATCGACGCGACCGCAGCGGGGCAGGCGACGCTCGACGTCGACATCAAGGGACCGAACGGACTTGCGCTGGCGCGCCACTATGCGCTCGACGTCAAGGCGGCGACCCAGGTGCTGGCGCGGCGCTCGATCCGGACGCTGGCGAAGGGCGAGAGCCTAACGCTGACCTCGGACATGTTCTCCGATCTCGTGCCGGGCACCGGCAGCGTCTCGGTCTCGGCGAGCCTGTCAACGGCGCTCGACGCCGCGACGATCCTCAAGGCGCTCGATCGCTATCCCTATGGCTGCTCGGAACAGATCACGAGCCGCGCCTTGCCGCTGCTCTATGTCAACGACCTCGCCGCCGGCGCGCATCTGGCCATGGACACCGAAGTGGACCAGCGCATCCGCGACGCCATCGAGCGGCTGCTGGCCCGTCAGGGCTCGAACGGCTCGTTTGGCCTGTGGTCGGCGGGCGGCGACGATGCCTGGCTCGATGCCTATGTGACGGACTTCCTCACCCGCGCCCGCGAAAAGGGCTTTGCGGTGCCGGACGTCCTGTTCAAGAACGCCCTGGATCGCATCCGCAACTCGGTCGTCAACGGCAACGAGCCGGAGAAGGACGGCGGCCGCGATCTCGCCTACGGCCTCTATGTGCTCGCTCGTAACGGCGCAGCTCCCATCGGCGACCTCCGCTATCTCGCGGACACCAAGCTCTCGAACCTCGCAACCCCGATTGCGAAGTCGCAGCTTGCGGCCGCGCTGGCGCTGGTTGGCGACCGTAACCGTGCTGAACGCGTCTACGGTGCTGCGCTCGACAGCCTCGCCCCCAAGCCCGCGCTGGAGTTCGGCCGCACCGACTACGGCTCGCAGCTTCGCGATGCCGCCGCGCTAGTCTCGCTCGCCAGCGAAGGCAACGCGCCGAAGGCGACGCTGACGCAGGCGGTGTCGCGGGTCGAGACCGCGCGCGGGCTGACGCCCTACACCTCCACGCAGGAGAATGCATGGCTGGTGCTGGCGGCGCGCGCACTGGCCAGGGAGAACCTGTCCATGGACGTCGACGGCCAGCCGGTCAAGACCGCGCTGTATCGCAGCTACAAGGCCGTGACGCTGGAGGGCAAGCCGCTGAAGATCACCAACACCGGCGATGCGCCGGTGCAGGCGGTGGTCTCGGTGTCGGGCTCGCCGGTCACGCCGGAGCCAGCGGCATCGAACGGCTTCAAGATCGAGCGCAGCTATTTCACGCTCGACGGCAAGCCCGCCGACATCAGCAAGGTCAAGCAGAACCAGCGTTTCGCGGTGGTGCTGAAGATCACCGAGGCCAAGCCGGAGTACGGCCACATCATGGTGTCCGACTATCTGCCGGCGGGACTCGAGATCGATAATCCAAAGCTGGTGTCGTCGGGCGACAGCGGCACGCTGGACTGGATCGAGGACGGCGAGGAGCCTGAAGATACCGAGTTCCGCGACGACCGCTTCACCGCGGCGGTCGATCGCGCCTCGGATTCCAAGTCGGTCTTCACCGTCGCCTATGTCGTGCGCGCGGTCTCGCCGGGCAAATACGTGCTGCCGCAGGCCTATGTCGAGGACATGTACAATCCCTCGCGCTACGGCCGGACGGGCACGGGGAGTGTCGAGGTGCGGACGGCGAAGTGAGTGGTGGCATGAGCGAAGCCGACCAAGTCTCTCGTCATTCCGGGGCGGTGCGCAGCACCGAACTATGGCGCGCAATTGCGCGCCTGAGAATCTCGAGGTTCCGGGTCTGGTCCTTCGGACCATCCCGGAACGACGGCAGCGGAGCAGGGCGCGTGACCATGCGCGTCCTATCCACTCTTGCATTCACCTTCATCCTCACCATCCTCGGCTTCGTCGCATGGGTCTATTCCCTCGGTCCGCTCCCGCTCGACGAGGCGCGGCAGGTCTCCACCACCATCGTCGACCGCAACGGCAAGCTGTTGCGCGCCTACGCCATGTCCGACGGCCGCTGGCGGCTGCCGGTCGATGCCAGGACCAACGTCGATCCGACCTATCTGAAATTGCTGCTCGCCTATGAGGACCAGCGCTTCTACGCGCATAACGGTCTCGACCCGCTCGCGCTGGGGCGCGCGGCGTTGCAGCTCGGGACGCGCGGCCACATCGTCTCGGGCGGCTCGACCATCTCAATGCAGCTTGCGCGCCTGATGGAGCCGCGGCGGCAGCGCTCGCTCCATGCCAAGCTGCGCCAGATCGTTCGCGCGATCGAGATCGAGCGAAGCCTAAGCAAGGAGCAAATCCTCGACCTCTATCTCGCGCTGGCGCCTTACGGCGGCAATCTCGAAGGGATACGGGCCGCATCGATCGCCTATCTCGGCAAGGAGCCGAAGCGGCTGTCGCTCGCCGAGGCCGCGCTGCTGGTGGCGCTGCCGCAATCGCCGGAGACGCGCCGGCTCGATCGCCATCCCGAGGCGGCGCGCAAGGCCCGCGACCGCGTGCTCGACCGCATGGTCGCGGAGCATGTCGTCAGCGCTGACGATGCGGCACAGGCCAAGGCCGTGCCCGTGCCGAAGCTGCGCAAGCCGATGCCGATCCTGGCGCCGCATGCCTCCGATACGGCGCTGTCGACGGTCAAGGACACGCCCATCATCAAGCTGACGCTGGATGCCAATCTCCAGAAGGTGCTGGAGCCGCTGGCGCGCGACCGCGCCATTGCGCTCGGACCTAACATCTCGGTCGGCATCATCGTGGTCGATAACGAGAGCGGCGACGTGCTCGCGCGCATCGGCTCTGCCGATTATTTCGACGAGAGCCGGGCAGGGCAGGTCGACATGACCCGCGCCATCCGTTCGCCGGGCTCGACGCTCAAACCGTTCATCTATGGTCTTGCCTTCGAGGACGGTTTTGTCCACCCCGACAGCCTGATCGACGACCGCCCGGTCCGCTTCGGCTCGTACGCGCCGGAAAATTTCGACATGACGTTCCAGGGCACGGTGCCGGTGAAGAAGGCGCTGCAGCTATCGCTGAACGTGCCGGCGATCGTGCTGCTCGACCGCGTCGGCGCGAGCCGGCTGACATCGCGGCTGCGGCAGGCCGGCGGCAATCTGGTCCTGCCCAAGGACGAGGCGCCGGGGCTCGCCATGGGCCTCGGCGGTGTCGGTGTGACGCTCCAGGATCTCACCCAGCTCTATACGGGTTTCTCCCGGCTAGGCACCACCAAGCCGTTGCGCGAGATCGTGGCCGACAAAGACGACCGCGAGCCGCTGCGGCTGCTGGACCAGGTCGCAGCCTGGCAGGTCGGCAACGTGCTGCTGGGCACGCCGCCGCCGGAGAATGCCGCCCACAACCGTATCGCCTTCAAGACCGGCACCTCCTACGGCTATCGTGACGCCTGGTCGGTCGGCTTCGATGGCCGCATGACCATCGGCGTCTGGGTCGGCCGTCCCGACGGCGCCCCGGTTCCCGGCCTGATCGGCCGTGTCGCCGCCGCGCCGATCCTGTTCGACACCTTCGCCCGGACCGGCAAGACAATGGTCCCGCTACCGAAGCCGCCCAAGGGAACCCTGGTCGCCAGCAACGCCAAGTTGCCGTTGCCGCTGAAGCGGTTCCGCCCGGTCGGGGAACTGGTGCGGACCGGCGGCGAGCAGGCGCTGCACATCCAGTTCCCGCTCAACGGCTCGCGGATCGACGTCGACCGTTCCGGCGGCGAGGGGAGCGCGGCCATGCCCGTGAAGGTCGCCGGCGGCGTCCTGCCCATGACCGTCATGGTTAATGGAACGTCACTCGGAGAGATCGACGGGCGCCGTCAACGCCTGATCGATCCGCCCGGTCCGGGCTTTGCGCGGCTGACCGTCATCGATGCCACGGGCGCCGCGGACACAGTTGTCATTCGAATTCAATGACCTTGCCTCAAGCGGTTGTAGCGATGGCGGTTTCAGCGTAAGCGGAACCAATGGCCGAGACCTACCCAACTCCCCGTTTTGGAGCCCCCCGCGAGCCGAAATCACCCGTGAATCCGGGTAGCCGGCTGGTGTCCATGCTCGATGTCGCCACGGCCAGTCACGCCCGCGCGGTCGGCTTCCTGCTGTTGTGCGCGCTGCTGCTGTTCCTGCCGGGCTTCTTCACCATCCCGCCTGTTGACCGCGACGAGGCGCGCTTCGCCCAGGCCACCAAGCAGATGGTCGAGAGCGGCGACTTTGTCGACATCCGCTTCCAGGAGGACGTCCGCTACAAGAAGCCGGTCGGCATCTACTGGTTGCAATCGGCCGCCGTTGAAGCCGCCTCCGCGCTGAAGCTGCCGAAGGCCGAATTGCGGATCTGGGTCTACCGGCTGCCGTCGCTGATCGGCGCGATCGGCGCCGTGCTCATGACCTATTGGGCCGCGCTCGGCTTCGTCACGCGGCGCGCCGCGGTGCTCGCCGCGCTCCTGATGTGCGCCTCCGTGCTGCTCGGCGTCGAGGCGCGCCTCGCGAAAACCGATGCGATGCTGCTGTTCTGCGTGACAGCCGCGATGGGCGCGATGGCGAGGGCCTATCTGTCGTGGCAGCGCGCCGAGGACGAGACCCATCCGCCCTGGAGCTGGCCGGCGATCTTCTGGACCGCGCTCGCGGTCGGCATCCTGATCAAGGGTCCGCTGATCCTGATGTTCGCAGGCCTGACCATCGTCGCGCTCGCGATCCAGGACCGCGACGCCTCCTGGCTGTGGAAGCTGCGCCCCGTCTGGGGCCTGATGTGGATGCTGGTGCTGGTGCTGCCGTGGTTCGTCGCGATCTTCTGGCGCGCCGGCGACGCCTTCTTCGCCGATTCCGTCGGCGGCGACATGCTGAGCAAGTTGGGGGCCCAGGAATCCCATGGCGCGCCGCCCGGACTGTATCTGGCGCTGTTCTGGATCACGTTCTGGCCCGGCGCGCCGCTTGCGGCGATGGCGGCCCCTGCGGTCTGGCGCGCGCGGCGCGAGCCCGGCGCGCAGTTCCTGCTGGCCTGGCTGGTCCCGTCCTGGATCGTGTTCGAGGCGGTGCTGACCAAGCTGCCGCATTACGTGCTGCCGCTGTACCCGGCGATCGCGATCCTCACTGTCGGTGCGCTGGAGCGGCGCGTGCTGTCGCGGTCCTGGCTGATGCGCGGCTCGGCCTGGTGGTTCGCGATCCCTGCACTCGGCTCGATCATCGCCGTCGTCGGCGCGGTGGTGCTGACGCGGCAGCCGGCCTTCGTGGCCTGGCCGTTCATCGCGGCATCGCTGATCTTCGGCCTGTTCGCCTGGTGGCTGTTCGACACCAACCGTGCCGAACGCTCGGTGCTGAACGCGCTGGTCGCAGCTCTGATGCTCGCATTCACGGTCTACGGCATCGTGCTGCCGTCGCTGACCCCGCTGTTTCCGAGCATCGAGATCGCGCGTGCACTTCGCAACGTCACCTGCGTCGGGCCGAAGGCGGCTGCGGCCGGCTATCACGAGCCGAGCCTCGTATTCCTGACGGGCACGCAGACGCTGCTCACCGACGGCTCGGGCGCGGCGGATTTCCTGCGGCAGGGCAGCTGCCGCTTCGCGCTGATCGAGCAGCGCTCGGAGCGCGGCTTCGTGCAGCGCGCCGAGGCGATCGGGCTGCGCTACAAGGTCGGCGCGCGCATCGACGGCTATAATTTCTCGCAGGGCCGCGCGATCTCGATCTCGATCTTCCGCTCGGAAGGCACCGAGTAGGATGCCGGCCCCAACCGACACCACGCCGCGCCCGGGCTATCCCGCGCAATTGCTCGCGGTGTCGGGCCGTTCCCTGGCGCAGCTCGTCCGCACGCCTTCGCATTCGCGCCGCGCCGAAGCCGCGCGAAAGCTGGCGCGGCATTCGCTGTGGCTCAGCGCGGTCGGTGCGGCCCTGGTCATCGCGCTGATGGTCGCGTTCGATCTGACCGAGATCCAGTTGATGCCGGCGCGCGGCACCCCCGAGCTGTGGCCGATCCGCATCCTCACCGATTTCGGCAAGGACGAGTATGTGCTCTCCGTGTTGGGGATCGTGCTGGTGACCGTGGCGCTCGTTGCAGCCGGGCTGCATGGCACGCGCCGCGCGCTGCTGCTCGGCCTCGGCACGCGGCTGCAGTTCCTGTTTCTGTCTGTTGCCCTGTCCGTGTTCGTTGCCGAGATCCTGAAATATCTCATCGGCCGCGGACGTCCGTTCGTCGGCGGCAAGGCCAATCCGTTCAACTTCATCCCGTTCGAGGGTACGGGGGCTTATGCCAGCCTGCCGTCAGGTCATGCGGTGACGGCGTTCGCGCTGGCGTTTGCGGTCTCGGCGCTGTGGCCGCGCCTGCGCGTGTTCATGTTCACTTACGCAATCGTGATCCTGCTGACGCGGCTGGTGCTGCTCGCGCATCACCCGAGCGATGTCGTGGCCGGCGCCCTGGTCGGCACGGTCGGCGCCATGGCGGTGCGCTACTGGTTCGCGGCCCGCAGACTCGGCTTTGCCATCCGCGCCGACGGCACCATTGTGCCTCTTGCGGGGGCAGTCTCGGGCCGCCTCAAAAGGGTTGCCCACGGGGCATCCGCCCCATAAAAGCGGCTGCCTGCCGGGACCGCCGGTTCCGCAAGTTGCAGGCCAATTCCAACCACGAGCTTCATTTGTCGACGTCCCAGCCTTCGGTTTCCATCGTCGTTCCCGTGCGCAACGAAGCCGACAACATCGCGCCCCTGATCGAGGAGATCGGCGCGGCGCTCGACGGCCGCTGGGCCTATGAGATCATCTACGTCAATGACGGTTCGACGGACGCGACAGGCGAGCGGCTCGGCGCGATCATGAAGCAGCGGGACAATCTGCGCCAGCTCCGCCATGCCAGATCAGGCGGCCAATCCGCAGCAGTGCGCAGCGGCGTGCGCGCAGCGCGCGGCGCGATCGTGGCGACGCTCGACGGCGACGGCCAGAACAATCCCGCCTTCCTGCCCGATCTGATCGCGGCGGTGGAGAAGGGCGCCGGGCGGGTGGGCCTCGCGGCCGGCCAGCGTGTCGGACGCAAGGACACCGGTTTCAAGAAATTGCAGTCACGGGTGGCGAACGGGGTCCGCAACGGCATCCTGAAGGACGGCACGCGCGACACCGGTTGCGGGCTGAAGGCGTTCCGGCGCGAGGTGTTCCTGATGATGCCCTATTTCGACGGGCTGCATCGCTTCCTGCCGGCGCTGGTGCGCCGCGAGGGCTACGAGATCGCCTATGTCGACGTGATCGACCGGCCGCGCCATTCCGGCGTGTCGAACTATGGTTTCTTCGACCGGCTGTGGATCGGCATCATGGATCTCGCCGGCGTGTGGTGGCTGATCCGCCGCAAGAAGCCGACACCAGATGTGACTGAGGTGCAGGCATGATCATCCAATACGGTCAGGCGTTGAGCAATTATCTGTACGACGTCTTCGTCGCCAAGTTCGATTTCTGGCTGGCGTTCGGCCTCGTCGCTCAGCTGTTCTTCACCGCGCGCTTCCTGGTGCAGTGGATCGCGAGCGAACGTGCCGGCAACAGCGTGGTGCCGATGGCGTTCTGGTTCTGCTCGATGGGCGGCGGGCTGATGACGCTGGTCTACGGCGTCGTGAAGCGCGAGCCCGTCATCATCCTCGGGCAGGCGCTCGCGACCATCATCTATATCCGCAACATCATGCTGATCATCAAGAACCGCGGCCGCGCGTCCGCGACGGCGGATCGCTGAGGCGTTCCGCTAGCGCGGCAACGCCGACGCCGCGCCCGACGCGGGCAGGGCGGCCGTCTCCGCCTCGGTCCGGCGATAGGGCTCACCGGCCGCGTCCAACACCGGATAGGCGACCGAGCAGATATGCGAGTGGATGCGGCGCAGGTCGCGCAGCACGTCCAGATGCAGCGAGGTGGTCTCGATGGTCTCGGGGCGGCCCTCGCGCAGGCGGTCGAGGTGGCGCTCGACGGCGGCAAGCTCGGTGTTGCGCAGCGCCGTCTTCTCGACCAGCAGCTTGCGCGCCTCGTTGGCATCGCCCGACATGAAGACGCCGAAGGCGATGCGCAGCGAGTCCATCGTGCGCTTGTGGAAGGCGGCCAGCTCCTCGGCGCCCTCGGCCGAAAACTGGAAGCGCCGCTTGATCTTCTTGGTGGCGAGCTCGCTCAGATTCTTGTCGATGATGTCGCCGATATGCTCGAGGTTGATGGCGAAGGAGATGATCTCCATCGCGCGCCGGCCCTCGCTCTCGTCGAGACTGCCGCGTGTCAGTTTCGTCACATAGAGCTTGATGGCCTCATCGAGGCCGTCGACGACATTGTCCGTCTTCGTGACCTGGTCGACCAGCGCGCGGTCGCCCGTCATCATCGCCGCCATCACCTTGCGCAGCATGACCTCGACGAGATCGCCCATGCGCAGGGTCTCGCGCGCGGCGTCGGCGAGCGCCAGTGACGGCGTCTCCAGCGCGCTCTCGTCGAGATAGCGCGGCCGGGCCGGGTCGTCTTCCCGGACGCGATCGGGCAGCAGCCGGGTCAGGAGCCGGGACATGGTGTCGAGCAGGCCGATGAAGATCACGGCCGTGCCGACGTTGAATGCGATGTGGAACGCCGCCGTCATCCTGGCAAGATCCGGCTGCCAGGCGTGCATGTGCTCGGCGATCCCATTCAGGAATGGCAGCACCAGCGCGATCCCGATCACGCGGTTGGCGAGGTTGCCGAGCGGCAGGCGGTAGCTCGCGGGATCGTCGCGCCTGGCGCCCTCGAACACGGGATTGATGGCGCTGCCGAGATTGGCCCCCAACACCAGCGCGAGGGCTGCGTACGGCGTGATGAACTGCGAATAGGCCAGCGACATGATCAGCAGCACGCTGGCGACGCTCGAATGCACCGCCCAGGTGACGAGCGCGGCGATGAAGATGCAGAGCACGGGATCGCCCGTGATCGCCGACATCATGACACGAACGCCGGGCGCGTTCTCCGCCGGCGCCAGCGTGTCGAGCAGGATGTGCAGCGACAGCAGCATCAACCCGAGCCCGATGAAGACGCGGCCGACATCCTTGATCCGCGACCGCGGGCCGGCCCTGAAGGCAACGAGCCCGAGCACGAACAGGACCGGCGCGACGGCTGCGATGTTGAACGACAGCACCTGCACGATCAGCGTCGTGCCGACATTGGCGCCCAACATGATGGCGAGCGCGGCGGAGACGCTGACGAGGCCTTCGGCCGCGAATGAGCTGGTGATCAGCGCCGTCGCCGTGCTGCTCTGGAGCAGCGCGGTGAGGCCTAGCCCGGCGGCGAACGCGTTGAACCGGTTGCCGAGCGCCTTGCCAAGCAGCCGCCGCAGGTCCGGGCCAAAGGCGCGCAGAATCCCGCTGTGGACCATGTGCAGGCCCCACAGCAACAGCGCCACGCCGCCCATCAGATCGAGCAGAACCAACGTTCCCATGCTCCGTGTCCGGATTAGAGTCGATTGGTGAAGCTAGCGCCAAACGCTTGGGGATCAAACCCTTTGTTGGCGCATCAGCGTTAACGTTTGCGGGGGCTGCACGTTCCCGGGGCGCGATTGCCGCGTCCCCGAGCGAGATGCCTTGTGAGCAGGCTCACATTGCCGCCTTGAGGGCAGCGAAGCCTCGATCGAGATCGGCCTTGAGATCGTCGACGCTTTCGAGGCCGATATGCAGACGCAGGGTAGGGCCGCCGGGCGCCCATTTGGTCGCGGTGCGATAGGCGTCGCAGTCGAAGGGAATCGCAAGGCTCTCGAAGCCGCCCCAGGAAAAACCCATGCCGAACAGCTTGAGCGTGTTGAGCATGGTGTCGACGGCGGTCTGCGGTGCCGGCTTCAAGACGATGCTGAACAGGCCCGAGGCGCCGGTGAAGTCGCGCTTCCAGATCGCATGACCGGGATCGGTCTCAAGCCCCGGATGCAGCACGCGCGCGACCTCGGGTCTGGCCGCGAGCCAGCGTGCCATGTCAAGGCCGGAGCGATGATGCTGCGCCAACCGCACCGACAGCGTGCGCAGGCCGCGCAGTGCGAGGAAGACGTCGTCGGGACCCGCGCACACACCGAGCAGGCGGATGCCTTCGGCGATCTGCGGCCAGGCCTTGGCGTTGGCCGAGATGGTGCCGAACATGATGTCGGAATGGCCGCCGATATATTTGGTGGCAGCCTGCATGCTGATGTCGACGCCCTGATCGAGCGAGCGGTGATAGAGCGGCGTCGCCCAGGTGTTGTCGTCGATGACGAGCGCGCCGCGCGCATGCGCGACGTCGGCGATGGCGCGGATGTCGGGCATCTCGAACGACTGCGAGCCCGGCGCCTCCACCAGCACGGCGCTCGTGTTGGGCTTGAACAGCTTGTCGATGCCGGCGCCGATCATCGGATCGAAATAGGTTGTCTCGATGCCAAGACGGGCGAGCATGCCGTTGCAGAAATTGCGCGAGGGCCGATAGACGTTGTCGCAGACCAGGATGTGGTCGCCGGTCTTCAGCACCGAGAGCAGGGTGGTGGAGATTGCCGACAGCCCCGACGGCACGATGCCGACGCCGGCGCATTGCGGCCCCTCCAGCGCCATCAGCGTCTCCTGAAACGCCTTGGTGGTGGGGGAACCATGGCGGCCATAGGTGAACTCGCCGCGATGGGCGTGCAGGTCCTCGGCGGTCGGATAGAGCACAGTCGAGCCGTGGAACACCGGCGGATTGACGAACCCCTTCTGCGCCTTGGTGTCGCGGCCGGAGGTGACCAGCCGGGTCTCGGCCTGCTGCTGGGAGGAGTGCGAGGAATCCATGCGTCTGCTTTCAAAAGCGCGTTTCCACCGGGCGCACCGCACCCGCGGGCCGGCCGAAAGGCCGCTGCCGTTAATAACAGAACACAGAAGAGTCCCGTCAACCCCTTGACCCGGCTCGCCAGTCGTTCTGAGATGCGCAGGTGCTATTCAGTCGCCGCATGTTGAGGGGCTGCCGCGACCTTCGATCCATCGTCTGACCGAACCTTGCGCCACAGCCATAACATGACGGCGGGCGCCTGCGGCGGGGATTAAGGTATGGCCTCCCGGGATCGGCGAGTGTTCGGCAAGGTTTTCCAGCACGACTCTTGCAAGGCTAGTCTTGATGCGGCTAGCCCTGGCAGAGACGATCCCAAAGACGACATTCCTGACCTTGAGACGACTTTGAAAGGCCTTCAGCCCATGAAACGCGTAACCCTGGCTCTCACTCTTGCTCTCGCCGCCGGCCTCTCCGCCCAGGCCGCCGATGCGCAAACGCTCAAGACCATCAAGGATCGGGGCATGCTGTCCTGCGGCGTCAGCCAGGGCCTGCCCGGCTTCTCCTCGCCCGACGACAAGGGCAACTGGACCGGGCTCGACGTCGACCTCTGCCGCGCGATCGCCGGGGCGATCTTCAACGATGCGACCAAGGTCAAGTACGTGCCGCTGTCCGCCAAGGACCGTTTCACGGCGCTGCAATCCGGCGAGATCGACGTGCTCTCGCGCAACACCACCTGGACCATCTCGCGCGACACCTCGCTCGGCGCCAACTTCACCGGCGTCACCTATTATGACGGGCAGGGCTTCATGGTGAAGAAGTCGCTCAAGGTGAACTCGGCGCTCGAGCTCAACAGCGCCTCGGTCTGCGTCCAGACCGGCACCACCACCGAGCAGAATCTCGCCGACTACTTCAAGGCCAACAACATGAAGTACGAGGTGATCGCGTTCGGCACCAACGATGAAACCGTCAAGGCCTATGAGGCCGGGCGCTGCGACGTCTTCACCACCGACCAGTCGGGCCTGTACGCCAACCGCCTCAAGCTTGCCAATCCCAACGATCACATGGTGCTCCCCGAGATCATCTCGAAGGAGCCGCTCGGACCGATGGTGCGCCACGGCGACGACCAATGGTTCGACATCGTGAAATGGACGCTGTTCGCCCTGATCACCACTGAAGAGCTCGGCGTGACCTCGAAGAACGTCGACGAGAAGGCGAAACTGGAAAATCCGGAGCTGAAGCGCGTGCTCGGCAGCGACGGTAATTTCGGCGAACAGCTCGGCCTGACCAAGGACTGGGTGGTCCGGATCGTGAAGGCCGTCGGCAATTACGGCGAAGTGTTCGACCGCAATGTCGGCGCCGGTTCGCCGCTCGCCATCAATCGCGGTCTCAACAATCTCTGGAACAAGGGCGGTCTCCAGTACGCGCCGCCGATCCGCTGATCCCGCCTGATCCGCGGCGATGAGCACCGAGGCTCGAAAACCGCCGGCCCAGATCGCGCTGAAGATCAGGCGCATTCTGGGCGGCAAGGCAGGCTGGAACGGCGTCGCCGTCCAGTTTGCCTTCGCGGCGATCCTGGGCTGGATTGGCTATGAGATCGTCTCCAATGCCCGGGCCAACCTCGAAAACCAGCACATCGCCGCCGGCTTCGGTTTCCTGCGGAACAATGCCGGCTTCGACGTCAACCAGACCCTGATCTCCTACACCGGCTCGGACACGTTCCTGCGCGTGTTCGTGGTCGGGCTTTTGAACACGCTCGTGGTCTCGGTGGTGGGCATCTTCTTCGCCACCGTGATCGGCTTCATCGTCGCGTTGTGCCGGCTGTCGCCGAACTGGCTGCTGTCGCGCGTCGGCGAGATCTATGTCGAAATCGGCCGCAACCTGCCGGTACTGTTCCAGATCCTGTTCTGGTACCTGGCGGTGCTCGCGGCCCTGCCTAATCCGCGGCAGAGCATCTCGCTGCTGGGCGTCGCCTTCATCAGCAACCGCGGCCTCGTCATTCCGCGTCCGATCGGCGAGAGCGGCTTCGAGCCGTTCCTGGCAATGCTGGCCCTCGGCATCGTGGCGGCGCTGGCCTTGCGCATCTATGCGCGGCGCGCGCTGTTCCAGCGCGGGCAGATGATCCGGATCTGGCCCTATGTGCTCGCGCTGCTGTTCGGACTGCCGCTCGCCACCATGCTGGTGTTTGGTCTGCCCTTCACCTTCGAGATGCCGCAGCTCAAGGGTTTCAATTTCGCCGGCGGCTCGCGGATCATCCCGGAATTCGTGGCGCTGACGCTGGCGCTGTCGACCTACACCGCCGCCTTCATCGCCGAGATCGTGCGTGCCGGCATCCTGTCCGTCCACAAGGGACAGATGGAGGCGGGATCCTCGCTGGGCCTCAGCCGCGGCACCACGCTCCGCCTGATCGTCGTGCCGCAGGCGATGCGCGTGATCGTTCCGCCGCTGACCAACCAGTACCTCAACCTCACCAAGAATTCCTCGCTGGCGGTCGCGATCGGCTATCCTGACCTGGTCTCGGTCTTCGCCGGCACGTCGCTGAGCCAGACCGGGCAGGCGATCGAGATCATTGCCATGACGATGGGCGTCTACCTCCTGATCTCGCTGCTCACCAGCGCGATCATGAGCGTCTACGGTTGGCGCGTCAGCCGGAGCCTCGGCGCATGAGCGATATCACCTCGTCCGCCTACGTCCGCCAGGATCTGCTCACGGAGCGTCCCGCACCGGTGAAGACCACGGGCTTCATCGGCCTCGTGCGCACCCGCCTGTTCAATTCGCCGACCAACATCCTGCTCACGATCGTGGGTGCCTTGCTGCTCTGGTTCACCATCGTTCCCTCCGTCAGGTTCCTGATGGTCGATGCGGTCTGGACCGGCAAGGACCGCACGGCGTGCCTGACCGAGAACGCCGGCTTCGCGGTCGGCGCCTGCTGGCCCTACATCCAGGCCAAGCTGCCGCAGCTGATCTACGGCTTCTATCCCGAGGCCGAGCGCTGGCGCGTCAACCTCTCCCTGATCCTGGCGGCAGCCCTGCTGCTGCCGCTGCTCATTCCGCGCCTCCCCGCGAAGGGCCTGAACGCCAGCCTGTTCTTCTTCGCCTTTCCGGTGGTCGCCTTCTTCCTGCTGCACGGCGGCGGCATCAAGGGGTTTGGCCTGAGCTGGACGGCGAGCCTGCTGCAATTGTTCGACGACAGCATCATCGGCGCCGGGCAGGCTCTGCTCGGTCTCAGCAAGACCTCGGCCATCGCACCGCTCTTCTGGATTGTCGGCAATTTCATCGTGCTGGTCGGCACGGCGATCTACTGGCTGATCTTTCCGCTGACCTGGCTGCGTGACCAGCTCCAGGGGACGGGCCAGTCGGTCTGGGCCGATTTCACCATCACGGCCGCGATCGTTTCCCTGATCGCCTGCGTTCTCGGCGGCGGCGTTCGCACCGGCGGGCGGGCTCTGGCCTCCAGCGTCGCCAGCTTCGTCGCCATCGCGATCGTGATCAAGCTGATGGGGCTCGACCACGGCGGCCTGCCGGTCGTATCGACGAATCTGTGGGGCGGGCTGCTGGTGACGCTGGTGGTCTCCGTGACCGGCATCGTCACCTCGCTGCCGATCGGCATCGCGCTGGCGCTCGGCCGCCGCTCGACCATTCCGCTGATCCGGATCTTCTCGATCGCCTTCATCGAGTTCTGGCGCGGCGTGCCGCTGATAACCGTGCTGTTCTTCGCGACCTACATGCTGCCCTTGTTCCTGCCGGGCAATTTCACGGTCGACGGCCTGGTGCGCGCGCTGATCGGCATCGCGCTGTTCACGGGCGCCTATCAGGCCGAGAACGTCCGCGGCGGGCTCGCCGCGATCCCGCGCGGGCAGGGCGAGGCCGCCGCAGCCCTCGGGCTGTCCTGGTGGAAGACAACCTCGCTGATCGTGCTGCCGCAGGCGCTGCGCCACGTCATTCCGAACCTCGTCAACAGCTTCATCTCGCTGTTCAAGGATACGTCGCTGGTCTCGATCGTGGCGCTGTTCGACTTGCTGGGCTCGCTCCGGGCGTCGTTCTCGGATCCGAAATGGTCGACGCCGTCGACCGCCTTCACCGGCTTTGCGTTCGCCGGTATCATCTACTTCATCTTCTGCTTTGGAATGTCGCGCTACTCGCTCTTCGTCGAGCATCGCCTCAACGCTCACCGTCGCAACTGATCGAGGTCACCATGTCCGACCCCATCGTCAAGATTTCCGGCCTCAACAAATGGTACGGCGAGTTTCACGTTCTGCGCGACATCGACCTCGAGGTCGAGAAGGGCGAGCGCATCGTGATCTGCGGCCCCTCGGGCTCGGGCAAGTCGACGTTGATCCGCTGCATCAACGCGCTCGAGGAATTCCAGGAGGGCGAGATCGTCGTCGACGGCATCGAGCTCGGTCCGAACCTGAAGCACGTCGATGCGGTCCGCCGCGAGGTCGGCATGGTGTTCCAGAGTTTCAACCTGTTCCCGCATCTGACCGTGCTGGAGAACTGTACGCTGGCGCCGATCTGGGTGCGCAACATCCCGAAGAAGGACGCCGAGGTCAACGCGATGAAATTCCTGGAGCGGGTCAAGATCCCGCACCAGGCCAACAAGTTTCCGGGACAGATGTCGGGCGGCCAGCAACAGCGCGTCGCGATCGCCCGGGCGCTGACGATGAACCCGAAGGTGATGCTGTTCGACGAGCCGACCTCGGCGCTCGATCCTGAAATGGTCAAGGAAGTGCTCGACACCATGGTCGACCTCGCAGAGGAGGGCATGACCATGCTAGTTGTCACCCACGAGATGGGCTTTGCCCGCGAGGTCGCCAACCGCGTCGTGTTCATGGATGCCGGCCAGATCATCGAGGCCAACACGCCCAACGAGTTCTTCGCCGCTCCCCAGCACGCGCGGACGAAGCTGTTCCTGAGCCAGATCCTGCGGTGATCCCGTAGGGTGGGCGCCATGAGGTTTCCGCACCTCGCCATGGGCCACGAGCAGACCGGCACGATCGCCGGCGCCATCGTCAATCTCGTGCTGACGCTGGCGTTGTTGTTCTGGCCGGGCCGCGACCGCTACGCTTAGCCCGAGCGGCCGCGACCATTCCGGCTTAGACGAACGGCAACTTGATGTTGCTGCGCTTCTCCAGCCATTCCGGCACGGGCAGGTTCTTGGCGCGCATGAAGTCGGAGTTGAACAGCTTCGACTGGTAGCGGCTGCCGGAATCGCAGAGCACGGTGACGATCGTCTTGCCGGGCCCGAGCTGCTTGGCAAGGCGCATCGCACCCACGATGTTGATGCCGGTGGAGCCGCCGAGGCAGAGGCCTTCGTGCTGGAGCAGCTCGTAGATCACCGTGACCGCTTCGGCATCGGGAATGAGATAGGCGTCATCGACCTTCGCGCTCTCCACGATCGCGGTCGCGCGGCCGAGCCCGATGCCCTCCGTAATGGAATCGCCGGACGTCGCCTTGGCGGCGCCGGTCCTGAAGTACTCATACATGCCGGCGCCATGCGGATCGGCGCAGGCGATCCGGATGTCCTTGTTCTTCTCCTTCAGGTAACGGCTGACACCGGCGAGCGTGCCGCCGCTGCCGACCGAGCAGACGAAGCCGTCGACCTTGCCGCCGGTCTGCTCCCAGATCTCGGGGCCGGTCGAGTCGTAATGCGCCTTGGCATTGTCCAGGTTGTTCCACTGGTCGGCGAACAGCACGCCATTCGGCTCGGTCTTGCGCAGCTCGTCCGCGAGCCGGCGGCCTACATGCTGGTAGTTGTTCGGATTGGAGTAGGGCAGTGCCGGCGATTCCAGGAGCTCGGCGCCGCACAGCTTGAGAAAATCCTTCTTCTCCTGGCTCTGCGTCTCCGGGATCACGATCAGCGTGCGATAGCCCCGCGCGGCCGCAACGACCGCAAGGCCGATGCCGGTATTGCCGGCGGTCGCTTCCACCACCAGACCGCCCGGCTTCAGCTCGCCGCGCTTCTCGGCCTCCAAAATCATCCATTTGCCGGCCCGGTCCTTCACCGACTGGCCCGGATTCATGAACTCGGCCTTGCCCAGAATGGTGCAGCCGGTCAATTCGGAGGCGCGCTTGAGCTTGATGAGCGGGGTGTTGCCGATGGCTTCGACAACGTCATTTTTGATGGTCATGTCAGGCAATTACCGGCTGGTTCATAAGGTGGGCGCGACCCTAAAGTAGGGTCGCGGGCCTTACAAGCGACCCCTTGCAAGCCGACCCCTGCAAACTCTTATTGCTGCTTTGCGAAGATGACTTGCCGGACGTCGATATTCCCGGACAAGAATCCGGCCTCGCAATAGGACAGATAATACTCCCAGAGACGCCGGAACCGGTCATCGAAGCCGAGCGGCACGAGGCCCGGCCAGGCGGCGCGGAAGTTATTCCGCCAGGTGGCCAGCGTCTTGGCATAATCTTCCCCGAAGATGCGCTCGCGGATGACGGGCACGCCGAACCTGTCGCCGAGCGATTTGAGCACGGCGGGCGAGGGCAGCATGCCGCCGGGGAAGACGTAGTGCTGGATGAAGTCCACCTCGCGCCGGTAGCCTTGGAACAATTTGTCCTGGATGGTGATCGCCTGGATGCCGGCAAGTCCGCCGGGCAGCAGCCGGTCCCGAAGCTGCGCGAAATATCTTGGCCAGAACTGCTCGCCGACGGCCTCGATCATCTCGATCGAGGCGATCCGATCGTAGCGGTCGCGCTCGTCACGATAATCCTGAAGACGGATCTCGACCTTGTCGGCAAGGCCCGCCTCGTGAATGCGCTTCTGTGCAAAGTCGCGCTGCTCGGTCGAGATCGTGAGGCCGACGACGTGCGTGCCAAAAGTCTTTGCGGCGAACTCGGCGAAGCCGCCCCAGCCGCAGCCGATCTCGAGCAGCGTCTGGCCGGGCTTCAAGTCGAGCGCCTCGGCGAGCCGGCGGTATTTGTTGGTCTGGGCTGCCGCGAGGTCGGACGTGGTCTCCTCGAATAGCGCCGAGGAATAGGTCATGCTCGGGTCGAGCCAGGCCGAATAGAACGCGTTGCCGATATCGTAATGGGCGTGGATGTTGCGCCGCGCCTGACGGCGGGTGTTGCGGTTGAACCAGTGCTGCACCATCTGGACGAACCGCATCAGCGGCTTGTCGCTCAGCATGGCCTGGATCAGATCGTGGTTGACGCAGAACAGGTAGAGGAATTGCGTCAAGTCCGGCGTGTCCCAGTCGCCGGCCAGATAAGCTTCGGCAACGCCGATGTCGCCGGCGTTGATGAGACGCGAGGCGAAGCCGTAATTGTGCAGCCGCATCGCCGCATTCGGGCCCGGCTCCTGGCCGCCGAGACGGATCACGCGTCCGTCGGGCAGGGTGACGTCAAGCGTTCCGCGCCGCAGCCGCGCGCCGAAGCTGAGCGCAAGGCGAACCATGCGCGGCAGATCGGCAAGCACTGTGTCGATCGTGTCCGAACTCACACAGATGGCATTCGACATCGGCGGATCCATCACTTGAACGGATACTGTCCGGCCGCAAGCCGGGCGCGCCATACGCCTCATACCCCTGGATCCGAGCGCGCCCCGCAAACGGTCAGCTCCAATCATATAGGTGCGCGTTGCGGCGGCCGCCAAGGTGCTGGTGGGGTACCTCCAGCAATCCGCCGTCGCGTGCACAGCGCAATGGCAGACCATCCCCCCGATCATTGCGCGCCGAGCGCTCACCCAGGGCCGGTCAAGCAGCGGTGCGCTGCGGCGCAGCTTTCAGTGGAGTGCCTGTAGGGACTGGTGGTCCTGGCGTCGGCGTGGCGGCAATATCACATGAAATCTTGGTAAGCTTGAATGCGACTCGGAGCTGCGCCGAAATGCCAAAAAGCCTTGTGACACAGGCATATTTTGAATTTTCGCGAACGCGCCCTCGGTGCATTCGGAGCCGCATTTCGCAGGTGCGGGACTGTCCCCCCGTTCCGCGCCCCGCTAGTATGGATTTCAGGTTCCGCAGAAAGCATCACGGCTGTGAACGAGTTACATAAACGCCCCCGGCCGTTAGCCCGCGAATCGGTTAATCCGGCTGCGCGGTGGCGGTTCGATCTGCCCGGCGGGGGGTGGATGTGACACAGGACGGTCCTGCGGTCGCCATGCGGCGATCTCCTGGCCTTACGTCCCGGACGCTGCGTGCGGCGCGCTGGGTCGCCGTGGCGTGCCTTGCCGCCAGTTCAGGCGCCTGCGTACTGACGCAGGATTTGCCCGATCCCGCGCTCGATGTACCCGCGAGTTACAAATACGCCGGCAAGGCGGATGCGCCCCCGACGCTGGATTGGTGGCGCGGTTTCCGCTCGGCGGAGCTGACGCAGTTGATGGAGGAGGCGCACACCGTCAACCTCGACATCGCCGCTGCCGTCGCGCGCATCGTCCAGGCCGATGCCCAGGCGCGGCAGGCGGGCGCGGCGCTGCTGCCGAGCCTGTCGGGCGGCGGCTCGGAGACCTATTCGCGCACCTCGGGCTCGAGCGCGTCAGGCCTGACCAATGGCGGCCGCGAGGTCGTCAACTATTCGGCGTCCCTGAGCGCGAGTTACCAGCTCGATTTCTGGGGCCAGAACCGTGATGCGCTGCAAACGGCGGAAGAGACGGCGAACGCCAACCGCTTCGATCGCGACGTCGTCGCGCTGACGACGCTCGCCGGCGTCGCCAACGCCTATTTCCAGGTGCTGGCCTCACAGGATCGTCTGAAGACAGCGCAGCAGAACATCGCGAGCGCACAGCGCGTTCTCGATGCCATCCGCGAGCGCCGCAAAGCCGGCACCGGCACCGATCTCGACGTCGCCCAGCAGGAGAGCCTGCTCGCCAACCAGAAGGCGCTGGTGCCGCCGCTGCGCCAGACCCTCGACCAGAACGTCAACGCGCTCGCCGTGCTGGTGTCCCGGCCGCCGGAGAGCGTGCGCGTGCTCGGCGGCTCGCTGAACAGCATCGCGATCCCCAAGGTGACGCCCGGCCTGCCGTCGGAGATTCTGACGCAGCGGCCGGACATCCGCCGGCAGGAGGCGCAACTTGCCTCCGCCACCGCCAACATCGGCAATGCCCGCGCGCAGTTCTTTCCGTCCATCCAGCTCACCGGGAATGGCGGCTATCAGAGCTCGGCGCTGGTGTCGCTGTTCCAGCCGCATGCGGCTTTCTTCCAGCTCGTCGGCAGCGCGACGCAGCCGATCTTCGACGGTGGCAAGATCCTCGGCAATTTCGAATTCGCCAAGGCGCGGCAGGACGAACTGCTCCAGACCTACCGCAAGACCATCATCCAGTCGTTTGCGGACGTCGACAACGCGCTGTTCTCGATCAAGCAGACCACGATCAAGCTGCAATTGCAGCGCGATGTGGTCAGCTCTTCGCGCCGCGCCTTTGAACTCGCCGAGCAGCAATTGCGGGCCGGCACCGCCGATATCGTGACCGTGCTCAACGTGCAACAGACCCTGTTCCAGGCGGTAGACGCGCTGTCCCAGGCCCAACTCGCACGGCTTCTTGCCATCGTCAGCCTGTATCAGGCGCTCGGCGGCGGCTGGGAGCCGCGCATGGAGAAACCGGTCAATGCTCTTTAAGCCGGAAACGAAGGAAGGCGCGAAAGAAGGGACGGCGAAGACATCGCGCGGCCGCGGCTTCGTCATGACCCTGATCACCCTCGCGATCCTCGCCGGGCTCGGCTATTTCGGATGGACCGTCTGGCACCAGCAGCCGCAGCAGGCGAACGGCCGCAACCAGCGGCCCGATCTGCCGGTGCCGGTGCTGGCGGCGACCCCGCGCATCCAGGACGTGCCTGTCTATCTCGACGGCGTCGGCGCGATCCGCGCGCTCAACACCGTGACCGTGCGCTCGCAGGTCGACGGCAAGCTGATCGCCGTGAAGTTCATCGAAGGCCAGGACGTCAAGAAGGGCGACGTGCTCGGCGAGATCGACCCGGCGATCTACCAGGCCGCCTATGACCAGGCCGTCGCCAAGAAGGCGCAGGACGAGGCGCAGCTCGCCAACCAGCGCATCGACCTCACGCGCTACGAGCAGCTCGCTGCCTCCAATGCCGGCTCCAAGCAGCAGGCCGACACCCAGCGTGCGCTGGTCGCGCAGACCGAGGCGCTGGTCAAGGCCGACCAGGCCGCGATCGACAATGCGGCGGCGACGCTGAGTTATACCAAGATCGTGGCGCCGCTCTCGGGCCGCGCCGGCCTGCGCCAGGTCGACCAGGGCAACATCATCCACGCCGCCGACACCACGGGCCTCGTCGTCATCACGCAATTGCAGCCGATCGCGGTGTGGTTCAGCCTGCCGCAGCAGCAGATCATGCGCGTCAACGCGGCTGCGTCGAAGGGCACGCTCGCGGTCGACGTGTTCGGCAATGACGGCATTACCGTGATCGACACGGGAAAACTCACCGGCATCGACAACCAGGTCGACCAGACCACCGGCACGCTCAAGCTCAAGGCCGAATTCCCCAATGCCAATTACCAGCTCTGGCCGGGCCAGTTCGTCAATGTCCGCCTCAAGGTCGAGACCTTGATGCAGGCGCTGGTGGTGCCGACATCGGCGGTGCAGCGCGGACCGATCGGCACCTTCAGCTATGTCATCGGCGAGGACAATGTCGTCTCGGCCAAGCCCGTGACCGTGACGCAGCAGAACGAGCATGACGCCGTGATAGCCAACGGCCTGTCGCCGACCGACAAGGTCGTCACGACCGGCTTTGCCAATCTGTCCGACGGCTCCAAGGTGGTCGTCGGCCGCGATGACCAGACACCGTCGGCCGATCTCGCCCCGCGCAAGCGCTCGCGAGGGCCGGACGCTCAAAAGAAGGAAGGCCAGAAGGACGGGCCGGGCAAGGACGGCGAACACCGCGCCAGGCGAAGCAGCAGCGAAGGCGACCAGAAGGGACAGACCGGGCCGGCGCCGGGGCCAGGAGCATCGGGAAGTGGAGCCAAGCAGCCATGATCCCGACAACAGCCGCCTGAGCGGCAGGCAGATCCCATGGGTGTCTCCGAACCCTTCATCCGCCGTCCGATCGCGACCTCGCTGCTTGGCATCGCGCTGCTGATCGGCGGGCTGCTGGGCTATTTCGCGCTGCCGGTCTCGGCGCTGCCGCAGGTCGATTTCCCGACGGTGCAGGTGACGACGCAGCTTCCGGGCGCCAGCCCCGACGTGATCGCTTCGCTGATCACCGCGCCGCTGGAGCGGCAGCTCGGCCAGATCCCGTCGCTGTCGGCGATGAACTCGACGAGTTCGTTCGGCGTCAGCCAGATCTCGCTGCAGTTCGATCTCAACCGCGACATCGACGGTGCGACCCAGGACGTTCAGGCCGCGATCAACGCGGCGGCCGGCGTGCTGCCCAAGACGCTGCCTTATCCGCCGACCTACGCCAAGGTGAACCCGGCGGACGCACCGGTGATGACGCTGGCGCTGCGCTCCGACACCATCTCGCTGCGGGCGATGAGCGACATCGCCGACACGCTTCTGGCGCAGCGGCTGAGCCAGATCTCCGGCGTCGGGCGCGTCTCGGTGCTCGGCGGGCTGAAGCCGGCCGTTCGCATCCAGGCGGACCTTGCGCGGCTTGCGGCCTATGGCATCGCGATGGAGGATCTGCGCACCGCGATCGCCAACGCCAATGTATCCGGGCCGAAAGGCTCGCTCGACGGTGCCCAGCAATCCTACATCATCGCCGCCAACGACCAGATCGCCGCCGCCGACGCCTACAAGCCTATTATCATCGCCTACCGCAACGGCTCGCCGGTCACGATCGCCGACGTCGCGCAGATCGTCGATGGCCTCGAGAACGACCGTACCGGTGGCTGGTACCAGGGCACGCCGGCCGTCATCATCGACATCCAGCGCCAGCCTGGCGCCAACGTCATCGACGTCGTCAGCCAGATCCGGGCCGAGATTCCAAAGGTCCAGCGCGCCATTCCGGCCGGCGTGAACCTCACCATCGTGTCCGACCGCACCGTGACCATCCGCGCCTCGGTGCGCGACGTGCAGTTCACGCTGATCCTCAGCGTCGTGCTGGTAACGCTGGTAGTGCTGCTGTTCCTTCGCTCGCTGCGGGCCACGCTGATTGCCGGCGTGGCGCTGCCGCTGTCGCTGATCACCAGCTTCGGCATCATGTATTTCGCCGGCTTCAGCCTCGACAATCTGTCGCTGATGGCACTCACCATCGGCACCGGTTTCGTCGTCGACGACGCCATCGTGATGATCGAGAACATCGTCCGCCACATGGAGAACGGCGACAACGCGATGGAGGCCTCGCTCAAGGGCGCCAGCGAAATCGGCTTCACCGTGATCTCGCTGACAGTGTCGCTGATTGCCGTGTTCATCCCGCTGCTGTTCATGTCGGGCCTCGTCGGGCGCATGTTCCGCGAATTCGCGCTGACATTAACCATCGCGGTCGTGACTTCGGCCGTGGTCTCGCTGACCCTGACGCCGATGATGTGCTCGCGGCTGCTCAAGCACGCCCATGAGGAACTCGCGGTGCCGGGGCTGGCCGCGATCAGCCGCTTCATCGACCGCACCGTTGAATTCTATCACCGCACGCTGCTTTGGGTGCTGGAGCGCCAGCGCGCTACACTGCTTGTGACGTTCGCCACGCTGGTGGCGACCCTCGTTCTCTACGTCGTCGCGCCAAAGGGCTTCCTGCCGCTTCAGGACACCGCCTCGATCACGGCGGTGACGGAGGCGGGTCCGGATGTCTCGTTCGCGGAGATGCAGAAGCGGCAGGCCGAGGTTGCCGACGCCATCAAGGCCGATCCTGACGTGGTCGGCGTCGTCTCCGTGATTGGCGCGGGATCGGTCAACCCGACTACCAATGTCGGACGCCTTGTCATGACGCTGAAACCTCGCGGGGAGCGGCGCGACGATGTCAGCCTGGTCATCACGCGGCTGAAGGAGAGGGTATCAGGCGTCCCCGGCATGACCGTCTATTTCCAGCCGGTGCAGGACGTGCAGATCTCGACCCAGTCGAGCCGCTCGCAATACCAGTACACGCTGACCGGCACCGATGCCGCACTGGTGTCGGAATGGGCGCGCAAGCTGGTCGCGGAGATGCGGCGCGATCCGCTGTTCCGCGATGTCTCCTCGGAGGCGCAGGAGGGCGGCCTGCGGGCACAGCTCGATGTGGACCGGACCCGGGCCGGACAGCTCGGCGTCAGCCTGCAAGGCATCACCGACACGCTCAACGACGCGTTCGCGCAGCGGCAGATCTCGACCATCTATGGCCAGGCCAACCAGTACCGCGTGGTGCTGGAAGCCTTGCCGATGTACCAGCGCGATCCCTCGATCCTGTCAAAACTCTATCTGCCGGGCGCCGCGAGCAGCGTCGTGGGCGCGCCCAGCGCCCAGGTGCCGCTCTCCGCGGTGGCGACGCTGAAGCGCACCACCGCGCCGCTCGCGATCTCGCACCAGGCGCAATTCCCGGCGATCTCGCTCAGCTTCAACCTCGCCCCGGGCGCCGCGCTCGGCGATGCCGTCCAAGCGGTGAAGACGATCGAGACCCGGATCGAGATGCCCAACAGCATCGTCGGCGTCTATGCCGGCGACGCCGCCGAATTCGCCAAGGCGCTCGCCGGACAGCCCTGGCTGCTGCTCGCCGCCGTGATCACGATCTACATCGTGCTCGGCGTGCTCTACGAGAGCTACATCCACCCCATCACCATCCTGTCGACGCTGCCCTCGGCCGGCGTCGGAGCGATCCTGGCGCTGGTCCTGTGCGGGCAGGACCTCTCGGTGATCGGCCTGATCGGCATCATCCTGCTGATGGGCATCGTCAAGAAGAACGCGATCATGATGATCGACTTCGCGCTCGAGGCCGAGCGCGGGCAGGGGATGTCGCCGAACGAAGCCATCGTGCAGGCCTGTCTGCTGCGCTTCCGCCCGATCATGATGACGACGCTGGCGGCGCTGTTCGGCGCGCTGCCGCTCGCGATCGAGAGCGGCACCGGCGCCGAGCTGCGCTTTCCGCTGGGCATCTCCATCATCGGCGGCCTGCTGCTGAGCCAGCTGCTGACGCTCTACACCACGCCCGTGATTTACCTCGCGCTTGACCGTATCAACCGCCGCCTCGAGCAGGCGCTGCCGCCGGCCGAATCCGGCGGCCCGCCGGTCGCAGGTGCGACCGAGGGGATGCAGTGATGGCATCGATCTCGGAGCCCTTCATCCGCCGCCCGGTCGCGACCACGCTGCTGTCGATCGGATTGTTCCTGCTGGGTGTCGTGGCCTACGAGTTCCTTCCCGTCGCCTCGGTCCCGAACGTCGACTTTCCCGCGATCTTCGTCTCGGCCAGCCGGCCGGGCGCGGATCCGTCCGTGATGGCGGCGACGGTAGCCTCGCCATTGGAGCGTCGGTTAGGTGAGATCGCCGGCATCAACCAGATCACCTCGACATCGTCGCTCGGCACGACCAACATCCAGCTCCAGTTCGACATCGGGCGCAACATCGACAAGGCCGCGCGCGACGTGCAGGCGGCGATCAACGCCGCGCTGATCGACCTGCCGAGCGACCTGCCGACGCTGCCGCGGTTCCGCAAGGCGAACACGGCCGGCGCCCCCGTCTTCGTGCTGGCGCTGACCTCGAAGACGCTGTCGGCCAGCGCGATCTACGACGTCGCCGACACGGTGCTCGCGCAGCGCATCTCGCAGGTGCCGGGCGTCGGTGACGTGACGGTGAGCGGCGCCGATCAGCCGGCGGTGCGCGTGCAGCTCAACCCCGTCGCACTGTCCAACGCCGGCATCGCCACCGACGACGTCAGAACCGCGATCATCAACGCCAACCCGCTCGGTCCCGTCGGAATCTTCAACGGCGAGCGCCAGAGCGAGACGCTGTCCCTCAACAAGCAGATGCGCACCGCGAAAGAGTTCCGCGACATCGTCATCAAGAGCTCGAACGGCAATTTCGTCCGGCTTTCCGACGTCGCCGACATCGAGGACTCCGTCCGCAATGCCCGCTCCATCGCCTGGTTCAACAAGCAGCCGGCGGTGCTGATCCAGATCACCAAGCAGGGCGACGCCAACGTCATCGACACCGTCGACCGGGTGAAGGCGCTGATCCCGGCGCTGAAGCAATGGATCCCGGCGGGCGTCGACATTTCCACCCTGGTCGACCGTACCAGCACGATCCGCGCCAGCGTGCTCGACATGCAGTGGACGCTGCTGGCGACGGCCGTCCTCGTGATGGTCGTGGTGTTCGTGTTCCTGCGGCGGCTGACGCCGACGATCGCGGCCGGCATCTCGGTGCCGCTGGCGCTGGCCGGCACCTGCGCCGGCATGTGGGTCGCGGGCTTCTCGATCGACAATCTGTCGCTGATGGCGCTGGCGATCTCGGTCGGTTTCGTGGTCGACGACGCCATCGTCATGATCGAGAACATGTACCGCAATCTCGAGCATGGCATGCGGCCGCTCCAGGCAGCTCTTGAAGGAGCCCGGCAGATCGGCTTCACCGTGGTCTCGATCAGCCTGTCGCTGATCGCGGCCTTCACGCCGCTGATCTTCATGGACGGCATCGTCGGCCGCCTGTTGCGCGAGTTCTCGCTGACGCTGACCTTCGCGATCCTGGTCTCGACGCTGGTGTCGCTGACGGTCACGCCGATGATCTGCGCTCACTACATTCGGCAGACCACGTCCGGGACCGCAACGCTGTTCGATCGGCTGATCGAAGGCTCGCTGTCGCGCATCGTCGCCTTCTACGCCCGCAGCTTGCGCAACGTGCTGCAATATCCGCTGCTGACGTTGCTGGTGTTCTTCGCCACCATCGCGCTGACGGTGACGCTCTACATCAAGGTCCCCAAGGGCTATTTCCCGACCGACGATTCCGGTTTCGTCATCGGCGCGACGCGCGCCTCGGCCGACATCTCGTTCCAGTCCATGCTGGGCCTCCAGCAACGGCTCGCCGACATCGTGATGCAGGATCCGGCCGTGGCCGGCATCGGCTCCACCGTCGGCAGCGGAGGCGGGGGCCCGGGCGCGGCGACCTCGAACCGCGGCACCATGTTCATCAGCCTGAAGCCGCCGGAGGAGCGCGACCACGTCTCGACGCAGGTCGTGATCGACCGTCTCAGGCGCGCCCTCTACCCGGTCCCCGGCATCCGCCTCTTCATGTTCGCCGCCCAGGACGTCCGCGCCGGCGGGCGGCAAAGCGATTCCGACTACCAGTACACGCTGACCAGCACCGATCTCGGCCTGCTCCAGAAGTGGGCGCCGATCGTGGCCAAGCGCATGGAGAGCGTCGAGGGCATCACGGATATTTCCAGCGACCGCGATCCCGGCGGACTTCAACTGACCTTGTCGATCGACCGCCAGAAAGCCTCGGCGCTCGGCGTCAAGGTCCAGGACATCGACAACGCGCTCAACAACGCGTTCTCGCAGCGGCAGATCGGGATCATCTACACCCAGCGCAACCAGTACATGACCGTGCTGGAGATCGACCCGAAATTCCAGGTCGACCCGTCCAACCTCGATCGCATCTATGTCGCAGGCGCGGGCGACGCGCAGGTGCCGCTGTCGGCCGTGGTGCATGCGACGCGCGGGCTCGCTGCGCTGGCGGTCTATCATTCGCAGGCGTTTCCCTCGACCACAGTGTCGTTCAACCTGTTGCCGGACGTGCCGCTGCAGACCGCCACCCAGAACGTCCAGCGCGCGGTCGAGGAACTGCACATGCCGGAAGGCATCCGCGGCAGCTTCGACGGCAATGCCGGTGATTTCGCCAAGACCAGCGGCCGCCAGCCCCTGCTGATCCTCGGCGCGCTGGTGGCGATGTATATCGTGCTCGGCGTGCTCTATGAGAGCCTTGCCCATCCGCTGACGATCATCTCGACGCTGCCCTCGGCCGGGCTCGGCGCGCTGCTCGCCTTGCAACTGACCAACACGCCGCTGACGGTGATCGCCTTCGTCGGCATCATCCTGTTGATCGGCATCGTCAAGAAGAACGGCATCATGATGGTGGACTTCGCGCTCGATGCCGAGCGCCAGCGCGGCCTGTCCTCGGCCGAGGCGATCTTCGAAGCCTGCCAGGCGCGCTTCCGCCCGATCCTGATGACGACCATGGCGGCGCTGTTCGCGGGCATTCCGCTGGTGATCGCGACCGGACCCGGCACGGAGCTGCGCCGTCCGCTCGGCATCACCATCATCGGCGGCCTGTTCGTCTCGCAGATCCTGACGCTCTATACGACACCGGTGATCTACCTCCTGATCGACCGCCTGCGCCGCCGCTCCGAGCCGCGCCCGCTGGCCACGCCGGCTGAATAGGCGGGTTGTTGAACGCCTGCGCAAAGCGTATAGCGGCGGCCATGTCGAACCAAACCGCCGCCGCGCCGGCCGAACCGATCCCCGAATGTCCGCACTGCCAGAAGCCGATGCCGCTGTGCATCTGCGACAGCGTCACGCCGATTGAAAACCGGCTCTCGCTCCTGATCCTGCAGCATCCGCAGGAGCAGGACAGGGCGCTCGGCACCGCGCGGCTGCTGGCGAAGCATTTCGAAGATGCCACGGTGCGGGTCGGCCTGTCCTGGCCGAGCCTGTCCAAGGCGCTGGGGCACCCGGTCGAGAA
Organism: Bradyrhizobium sp. CCGB20; assembly: GCF_024199855.1. Classification (NCBI taxonomy): domain Bacteria; kingdom Pseudomonadati; phylum Pseudomonadota; class Alphaproteobacteria; order Hyphomicrobiales; family Nitrobacteraceae; genus Bradyrhizobium; species Bradyrhizobium sp. CCGB20. Next base: position 4,745,213 of record NZ_JANADN010000001.1, read on the forward strand.
CGCCTCGCACTGGGCCGTGCTCTATCTCGGCTCGGCACGCGCCGCCGATCTCGAAGCCGAGGGCGAGATCCTGGCGCTCAACCGCAAGGGCGAGGTCGCGGACAACCAGCGCGCGCTCCTCGGCAAGCTCGAAGGCGTGGTGCTGCTCGACGGCACCTGGAGCCAGGCCAAGGCGCTGTGGTGGCGCAATCCCTGGATGCTGAAATGCCAGCGCGTCATCCTCAACCCGGCGCACCCCTCGCGCTACGGTCGCCTGCGCAAGGAGCCGCGCAAGGACGGGCTGTCGACCATCGAGGCGGCCGCAACGATCCTGGCCCGTCTTGAGAAGCGCCCCGACATCGCGGAGACGCTGAACGCCAGCTTTGAACGGCTGTTGACACGCTACCGCGAGGTGCAGGCCGAGATGCCGGAATTGGCGCCGAAACCGGCTCCGAAGGGCCGCCGGCGCGACTTCCGGCGCGGCAAGCGAGCCTGACTTCGGCCCACATCATCCGTACGGTTGATTGCTCCGTGCAAGGCGGCCGGATAGACACCATCGGCCGGTGAGCTGTGGTCTGCTATCCTGCCACGGCATCGGAAAGCCGGAAGCGGAAGGGGCAGTCGAATTCAGTTCGCGGCGAAGGAAATCCTTGCACAGGCGGCGCGGCCCGATCGATGGGGCACGCTCGCGCTGATGGACATTTCGCTGCGCTACCGGCGCACCGTGATCGGCCCGCTCTGGATCACGCTGACCCTCGCAGCGACCATCGCCAGCGTCGGCACGGTCTACGCCGCACTGTTCAAGCAGGACATCGCCGGCTTCCTGCCGCACTTTGCCGTCGGCCTGATCGTCTGGACCCTGATCGCAACGACGCTCCAGGAGGGCTCCAACATCTTCGTGGCGTCGGGCCATTTGATCAAGGCAGTGCCGGCGCCGCTGATCGTGCATGTGCTGCAAATGATCGCGCGCAACGTCCTCATCTTCGCGCATCATCTGGTGATCGTCGTGCTGATCTATGTCGTGATGCCGTGGCCGCTGCATGGGAGCATGCTGCTGGCGGTGCCCGGCTTTGCGATCCTGCTCGTCGTCCTGCTCGGCGGCTCGGTCGCTCTCGGCATGCTCTGCGCGCGCTTTCGCGACATCGGCTCGGCGATCGTCAGCGGCCTGCAATTCGTCTTCTTCCTGACGCCGATCATCTGGACCGAGGACGCCGTGCGCGGCACCGCGTTCCAGTGGCTGATCCGCGCCAATCCGTTCGCGACGCTGCTCGATCTCGTGCGCAGGCCGCTATTGTCGCAACCGACCGATCCGGAGCAATGGCTGCTCGGGATCATCTATGCCACTGTCGTGGCCGTCATCGGCCTCGGCTGTTACGCGAGATATCGCCATCGCGTGGCGTATTGGCTGTGAGGCACGCATGAGCCTTGCTGCCCACATCGTCCTGCGCAACGTCTCCGTGACTTTCCCGGTGCTGTCGTTCCGCGACCGCTCGCTGCGCAGCCGCTTCGTCAGCGCCGTGACGCTGCGCCGGACGGCGGCGGTGCCGCACATCGTCACCGCGCTCAACGACGTCAGCCTCGACATCCGCGCCGGCGACCGCGTCGCCATCGTGGGCGCCAATGGCGCCGGCAAGACCACGTTGCTGCGGGTTCTGGCCGGCATCTATCATCCGACCGCGGGCAGCGTGGATGTGCTCGGCCGCTGCCTGTCGCTGTTCGACCTGTCGGCCGGCTTCGACGAGGAGGCGACCGGCTACGAGAACATCATGCGGCGCGGGCTCGTGATCGGCGCGCGGCGTTCCGAGATCGACGCGCGCCGCGCCGAGATCGCCGGGTTCACCGGGCTCGGCGACCGGCTCGATTTGCCGCTGCGCACCTATTCCAGCGGCATGATGCTGCGCCTGATCTTTGCGGTCGCAACCGCCGTCGAGGGCGAGATCGTGCTGCTGGACGAATGGATCGGCGTCGGCGACCAGCAATTCCGCAAGAAGGCGCGGCAGCGGCTCGACGAGATCGTCGCGCGCGCCGGCATTCTGGTGCTGGCCTCGCACGACATCGAGCTGATCCAGAGCACCTGCAACCGTGCGATCCTGCTGGAGGAGGGGCGGATCGCCGCGGTTGGCGCGACCGACGCGATTCTTGCGAAATATCTCGTAGGCCCCGGCGGTGCGAAGGCGTAAACGCCCGGTCGCGGGGTTGCCTAACCCATTGATCCCCTATATTGGTCCGCCCTTACGGGGCCACGTGGCGGAGTGGTTACGCAACGGTCTGCAAAACCGTGTACACCAGTTCAATTCTGGTCGTGGCCTCCATCAACAAGCTTCTGAATTTCCAACATAAATTCGATTGCAGCGCGGGCTCCACGGAGCGCCGTCAGCGAGGTCTGCCGCCCCTTCCACACCGGGTTTGCCCGGGGCTTGGCGGCAACCCGCGATTCAGGCCCGCTGGCATAGAGTTCGCATCAGCGAAGTGATGCAATCCCCAACGATCGAGCGCTGGAGAGCACGTGAGCGAAATCGTCCGATTTGTCCCGAAATCCGAGCTGGAGCGGGCTCGCCTCATTCGTGAGGCCCGCGCGATCTATGACAGCATCTTCCCGCCGGCCGCGCCCGACAGGGCGCCGCAGGACGGTGAGGATCGCGTCAAGACGTGATCGCGATGCGCCGGAGTTCGGCGCAGGGGCAATAGCAAGGCCCTATGGCAAAACGCCCGCGAGGCGGGCGCTTGGGTTTGCGGTGAAAGTGGCCTCAGCAGGCCGCGTACCAACCGTCCGGAAACGGCAGGAGGGGCCAGGCGCCCTCATTGTCATTGGCGGCCTTGGGCGTTGCGGCGTACGACCACGAGCGGGGCACGAATTCCTCCTCCGGCAAGGGCGCGAAGTCTTCATTGACCATGGCGTCCCGGACGGCATCTAGCAGCAAGTTGAATTCGGCTTCGCTCATCGCACCCTCGCAGAACGCGGATGGCGCAATGTCGCAAAGCCGGTTTGTTACCCGATTGAGCGGATCGTTCGCATTTTAACGATCCGGCGATCGGGTCCCGTTTGGTTAGCGATTTCTAAAAAAGTCCCCCGGAAATCCCCTCGGGAACCTATGGTCCCGCTGGCCGGCCCCAATGTGAAAGAGATCACATTCCCCGCGATTTATTTCTCCTACCCCTTTGACCAGCACCGGCCAGCAAGGGCCGGGGGCGGGCAGGGCAAACAGGAGGCTGGTCATGAAGGCGAGGTTCTTGCGGTTTGCGGGTGTGACGAGCCGGGCGCGCCGCGCCTCGACGGTCGGGCTGTTCCTGGCCCTGTTTGCGACCGCCGCCAACGCCCAGCAGGGAACGCCGGAGCAGCGCCGGGCCTGCACGCCCGACGTCTACCGGCTCTGCGCCGGCGAGATTCCCAACGTCCGCGCCATCACGGCCTGCCTACGGCGTAACCGGCCAAGCTTGAGCGAGGCTTGCCGCACCGTGTTCGACCAGGCCGGCGGCTGACATACCGGACCTGTGGGTTTGTGCGCAGCAAGTGGCTCGTGCGGGCTCGCGAATCCGGCATAGTCGGCCTGTGGATATGCTGCGGACAGGCTGTGGAGTGCTGTGGATACCGGCCGCAGATGCGGCGGCCTAGCGTCGTATCTCCGTCAGCAAGCGTCATATCTCTGTCAAATCACGACACCAGGTGATTCTCGGATCGCGCAGATTGCCGCGAGAGACGAGACTATTTGGTTCTCCCGAATTCGGATTCCCGCACCGGCTGCACTCCGTGCCACGAACAGTTTTTGTGCAGCCGCTTGCCCAAATCGCGGGCCCCCTCCATCCAATTTTTTGTACGCCCGCGGACAAGCTTTCCCCGACGCACTCCACCTAGGCTCGCTCCCGAGATCTGGAGCATGGCCCATGCCATGGCAATCAAAGGAGCGGGACGATGGAGAGACGGGTATTGCCCCAGGCGCGGGGGATGTCGCGCGCGTTGCCATGGCGCAAGGTCGCGCTCGGCGCCACCGTTGCTTTCGGCTTCGTCGCCGCAGCACCGCTGAGCGCACAGGCCGCAGCGCCTGCGACCTGTGCCGCGCTCCAGGACAAATATCCGGACTGGAAGGGCAAGACCCTCGTCAACGCCATCAACCCGCACACGCCGGGCTATGAGACCATCGATCCGAAGGATCCCAGTAAATATATCGGCTTCGATATCGATCTCGGCGAAGCCATCGGCGAATGCCTCGGCTTCAAGCTGACCTACAAGCCGGTGACGTTCGCGGCTCTCCTGACCACGCTCGCCGCGGGACAAGCCGACATCGTCATCTCCGACATCTACGCCACCAAGGAGCGCGCCAAGGCCGCCGACTTCATCACCTATTCGAAGGTGTTCGACGGCGTGCTGGTCGCCAAGGGCAATCCGAAAGGCATCAACGGCATCAACATGTCGATGTGCGGCACGGCGGCCGCCGAGAACACCGGCTATGTCGAGGTGCCGCTGATCCAAGCGCTGATCCCGGAGTGCAAGAAGGCCGGCAAGCCCGAGCCGACCATCCAGCTCTACGACAACAACGCCAACTGCATCCAGGCGATCCTCGCCGGCCGCGCCGACACCTACATCAACGACGTCAACACCGTCGACAGCGCCGTGAAGGCCTATCCGGACAAGCTGGAGAAGGCGATCGCCGTGACGATCCCGTATTCGGTCGGCATCGCCGTTCCCAAAGACAAGCCGAAATTCCGCGATGCCGTGATGGCCGCGCTGATCGAGGTGCAGAAGGCCGGCACGCACATGGAGCTTCTGAAGAAGCACGGGCTCGATGTGAACAACTTCAAGGAGCCCGACATTCTGACGGCTGACTGATGTCGCTGTTCCTCCACTATTTGAGCATGCCGTATCTGCTCGAGGGCATCGAGCTCACCCTCGAGGTGACCGCCCTCGGGCTCGGCGGCGGATTGATCCTCGGATTGATCCTTGCCGGCATGCAGCTCTCGCGCTTCTGGCTCCTGGCGGCGATCGCCAGGGCCTATACCGTGATCTTCCGCGGCACGCCGCTGATCCTCCAGATGGTGTTCGCCTACGACGCGCTGCCGCATATCGGCATCAAGCTGCCGGCCGTGCTGGCGGCCGGTCTCGCGCTCGCCTGCAACGAGGCGCCGTTCATCGCGGAGATGCTGCGCGCCGGCGTGCTCGGCGTCGACCGCGGGCAGGTCACGGCCGGCCAGGCGCTCGGCATGACGCCCCGGATCCTGATGTGGCGGGTGATCGCGCCGCAGGCGATCCGCACCATGATCCCGGCCTTCGGCAACGAGGCCGTCAGCGCGCTGAAGAATTCCTCGCTCGCGTCCGTCGTCGCGGTCCAGGAGCTGACCTTGCGCTCGACCCAGCTGGCGTCATCGACCTTCGACTTCTTCTCGATCTTCTTCGCCTCGGGCCTGCTCTATCTCGTGCTGACTTTCGCCATCAGCATCATTCAGCTGTTCGTCGAATGGCTGCTCGATCTTGATCGCGCCAAGGGCCGCCAGCGCAAGCTCTCGGATTATCTGCCCTGGCGCCGCGTCGACCTCGGCACAAAGCTCGAACTTGCCGAGGTGACGGCGAATGATCCGGAGCCAGTGCAGGCGGAGCCTGTTGCAACGCCGCCGCCAGCCCTAACGCGTGAGGAGCGTGCCCGCCGGGCCGCGACGATCGCGCGCAACAACATCGCGGTCGAAACGAAGGACCTCACCAAGAGCTACGGCCCGCAAAAGGTACTCGACGACCTCAACCTGACGGTGCGCGTCGGCGAGGTGGTCGCGCTGCTCGGTCCCAGCGGCTCCGGCAAGAGCACGCTGCTCCGCTGCATCAACCATCTCGAAACCTGGGAGTCCGGCGCCGTGCGCGTCGGCGGACGACGCCTCGGCTTTGGCGAGCACGGCAAGCCGCTATCGCCCCGCGACCTCGCCAATGAGCGCGCCAGCGTCGGCGTCGGCATGGTGTTCCAGCAGTTCAATCTGTTCGCTCATCTCTCGGCGCGGGAGAACATCGCCGGTCCCTTGCGCTGGGTCCACGGCATGCCCCGCATCGATGCCGACCGCCGCGCCACCGAGCTACTCGATCGTGTCGGGCTGTCGCATCGCGCCGACGCGCTGCCGCGGCACCTCTCAGGCGGCCAGCAGCAGCGCGTCGCCATCGCCCGCGCGCTGGCGCCGAACCCGAGCGTGCTGCTGCTGGACGAGCCGACCTCGGCGCTTGATCCCGAGCTGGTCAACGAGGTGCTGGAGGTGATCCGGCGTCTCGCGATCGACGACGGCCTCACCATGATCATCTCGACGCATCAGATCCGCTTCGCCGATGAAGTGGCCGACCGCGTCGCATTCCTGAGCGGCGGCGCGATCATCGAGGAGGGGCCGGCGCACGAGGTGCTCTCCAATCCACGCAATCCGCTGACGGCACGTTTCCTCAGCGTGATGGAAGCCGACAAGACTCCGGAGGCGGTGCGATGAGCACTGTCTCCACCAGGTTCAAGACCGCGTTCCCCGAAAAGGCCATCTCATGAAGCATTTCACGCTGCCGGTTTCGCCAAAGACCGTTCACTGGGGCTACTTCTCCAAGAAGGTGGCTCCGGCCCTGACGCTGCGCTCCGGGGATCGCGCCACCATCGAGACGCTCACCCATCACGCCAACGACGATTACGAACGCATGATCCAGGGCGATCCCGGTGCCGAGAGCGTGTTCCAGTGGACCCGCGAACACAAGGCGGTTGCGCGGCGCGGCTCGGGCCCGACGGAAGGTCCTTTCATCCGCGGCGCAGGTGAGGGGGTCGGCGTGCATCTCCTCACCGGTCCCGTGGCGATCGAGGGCGCCGAGCCCGGCGACATTCTCGAAGTGCGCATCCTCGACGTCCGGCCGCGGCCGAGCTGCAGTGCCTGCCATGCCGGCCGCTGCTTCGGCTCGAACGTCGCGGCGAACTGGGGCTTTCACTATCACGATCTGATCGAGGAGCCGAAGCCGCGCGAGGTCGTCACCATCTTCGAACTCGACACCTCGGGCGAGCCCTATGCGAAGGCGGTCTACAATTACGTCTGGACGCCGCAGACCGACCCCGACGGCATCGTGCATCCGACCATCGATTATCCCGGCGTCCGCGTCGATCACGCCTCCATCAGGAAGCGCGAGAACATTCTCGCAAGCGTCAAGGTGCCGGCGCGTCTGCATTTCGGCACCATGGGGCTCGCGCCTTCCGAGGCCGACTTCGTCAGCTCGATCCCGCCGAGCTATACCGGCGGCAACATCGACGACTGGCGTATCGGCAAGGGCGCGCGGATGTTCTATCCGGTCGCGGTTCCCGGCGCCTATTTCTCGGTCGGCGATCCCCATGCCGCGCAAGGCGACAGCGAGCTCGGCGGCACCGCGATCGAAACCTCGCTGACCGGCGATTTCGAGTTCATCCTGCACAAGAAAGCCGACCTCGCCGGCACCAATCTGGAGGGCCTCGACCATCCGATGCTGGAGACCGATCAGGCCTGGTCGTTCTACGGCTTCACCTATCCGAACTACCTCGCCGCGCTCGGGGCCGACGCACAAACCGAGATTGCCAACCACTCGAGCCTCGACCGTGCGATGCGCGATGCGTTCAGAAAGCTCCGGCGGTTCCTGATGACCGTGCACGGCCTCAGCGAGGACGAGGCGATCTCGCTGCTGTCGGTAGGCGCCGATTTCGGCGTCACCCAGGTGGTCGACGCCAACTGGGGCGTCCACGGCACGATCCGCAAGAACATTTTTCGGTGCGACTAATGCATTGATGCGTATTTGATATTCGGGATGAACGCGTGAAGGAGACCCCGCATCTGCAGCCCGTCGCTGCGACGGATGACTGCGTGCGTCTGGCACAGAGGTTGCTTCGATCGACCGCAATCTGGGTTGATCCGATGAGCTTCCGTCCCTTCACGAGCGAGTCCTACGCGCAAGACGACCGCCCCGAAGCCTGGCGGGACGTGCTGGCTGCGGTCGGCCTGCAACCGGCTGGCGGCCATTCCTTCTTTGACGGCCATGCGACGGCATCGCATCGCCACGCCGCGGGCGTTGCGCTGACGCGCATGGCCGCAGGCGCGCAAACCGTTGGCCCTCGTGCGCACGGGAATGAAGACCTTCCAATCGCGCTGATGCCGGTAGAGGACGGCATGGTGCTCAAGAGCGCCGGCGGCCATCGCATCGTTCCTGTCGGCCATCTCGTGCTGCTGCCGCGCAGCGGCGACTGGAGCATCGTGTTCCAGCGCGACATGCGCGCAATCGTGCTGTCAGTCACCTCGGAAGCGCTGCACGGACGCCTCTCGGGGAAGCCGCGCCTCGGTGAGCCCCGCGTCGTTTCGCCGAGTGGTTTTGCCGACGTGTTCGCGCGCCTGCTCGATGCGACCGCGCGCACGCTGGACAGCTTGAGCGACGCCGAATGGGATTCGATCGCACAGTCGCTGGTTGATCTGTTCCTGACGCTTGCACATCAACTGGCGGCCTCGGCTTCCGATGCCGGATCGAGCGCGACGCAGGCCGCGCTGCTGCACCGGATCTGCCAGACCATCGAGCGCCGCCTCGACGATCCCGATCTGGTGCCGGCGCGCGTCGCGCAGGCTGAAGGGATCTCCGAGCGCTACCTGCAAAAGCTGTTCGAGACGGTCGGCGACAACTTTACTCACTACGTTCGCGAGCGGCGGCTTCAGCGGGCCTGGGCCGATCTGTCCAATCCGACCGAGGCACATCGCTCGATCTCCGAAATCGCCTATGCCTACGGCTTTGGCGATTCCGCGCATTTCAGCCGTGCCTTCCGCCATCGCTTCGGCCTGCCGCCGCGCGAGTTTCGCCAGCAGGAGGCGGAGCGGGCGACCGCGCAGCATGGCATCGCCGGCCAGCGCGGCTGGCCGCAGGAGGCGCTGGCACAGCTTCGCGCGCACCAGACAGGTACGGAAGCACGCGGCGCCGTCACGCGCGCCGACGCAGAAGGACCGGCAACAGCAGAACGCCGGCACCATCACCTCCCGGTCGAGGCCAGCCGCGTGCATTGGGGCTATTTCAGCCGCTCATTGCCGCCGCAGATCGAGATCGCCTCGGGCGACACCATCACCATCGAAACGCTGACACAGCACGCCTCCGACGCTCCGGACTTGATGATCGCTGGCGATGCCGGCGCGGAAAGCGTGTTCGGCTGGAGCAGGGACAAGAAGAACGTTGATCGCCGTGGCGCAGGGCCAATGGATGCCAGCGTGTTCGGCCGTGGTGCAGGCGAGGGGTTTGGCGTTCACATCTGCACGGGGCCCGTGGCGGTGAAGGATGCCCAGCCCGGGGACGTGCTGGAGGTCCGCATCCTCGACATCGTGCCGCGCGCAAGCCGCAATCCGAACCATGCGGGCCGTGTGTTCGGCTCATCGGTCGCGGCCTGGTGGGGTTATCACTACAACGAGTTTCTCGGCGGTCCGAAGCCGCGCGAGATCGTCACGATCTACGAGATTTTTGACGCCCCCGAAGAGCCCCACGCCCGCGCGCTGTATTCCTACCGCTGGGAGCCACAGACCGATCCGTTCGGCGTCGTGCACACCACCTACGACTATCCCGGCGTTCCCGTCGCGCCTGCGACAGTGAAGCGCCGGCATGCCGTGCTCGACGGCGTCCGTATTCCGCTGCGGCCGCATTTCGGCGTCATCGCGGTCGCGCCGCGCGAGGTCGATTTCGTCGACTCCGTGCCGCCATCCTATTTCGGCGGTAATCTCGACAATTGGCGGCTGGGGAAGGGGTCCACCGTCTATCTTCCGGTCTCGGTGCCCGGCGCGCTGCTGTCGGTCGGCGACTCCCATGCCACCCAGGGCGACGGCGAGCTCAGCGGCACCGCGATCGAATGCTCGATGACCGGCACGTTCGAAGTCATCCTGCACAAGAAGGCCGATCTCGCCGGCCGGCCGTTTGCCGATCTATCCTATCCCCTGATCGAGACCGAGACCGACTGGGTGCTGACCGGCTTCAGCCACCCCAACTACCTCGCCGAGTTCGGCGCGCAGGGCCAGAGCGAGGTCTACGCAAAATCCTCGCTCGACCTCGCCATGAAGGACGCGTTCCGCAAGATGCGGCGCTTCCTGATGAACGTGAGGGGCCTCAGCGAGGACGAGGCCATCGCGCTGATGTCCGCCGCCGTCGATTTCGGCGTCACCCAGGTCGTCGACGGCAATTGGGGCGTCCACGCCATCCTCAGCAAGCGCCTGTTTCAGGACGCGACCTAAACAAGGACACATCTCGTGAAATTCCACATGATCAGCGGCGGCCCGAAGCCGGTCGCGCCCTTCAGCCACGCCGTCGAGACCGACGGCTTCGTCTTCGTCACCGGCCAGATGCCGGATACGCCGCAAACGCCGGGCGTGCTGCCTGAGGGCATCGTGGCGCAGACGCAAGCCGTAATGGAGAATTTGAAAGTGGTTCTCGCTGGTCTCGATCTCGGCCTCGATCACGTCGTGATGACACGCATCTATCTGACGCGTTTCAAGGAAGACTACGCCGCGATGAACGAGACCTACCGCAGCTTCTTTCCACCGGACCGCCTGCCGGCCCGCACCTGCGTCGGCGTCACCGGGCTCGCCTACGACGCGCTGATCGAGATCGATCTGGTGTGCCGGCGGCCATGAGAGCAGCGTAGCGCGGATTAGCGCAGCGTAATCCGCCACGTCCTCGCCGCGGAGGTGAATGCGGCGGATTACGCCTTCGGCCAATCCGCCCTACGGCCCCTCATGTTCCCATGTCGGCGCGAACTTTCCGTAAAATTGCAACCCGCGCGTGCAAGAAATCTTGATCGGCGGTCATCTAGAGGTAATGGCGCGCCTTGAACGCGGCCCCGGGCGACAGCGACTAATCTCCAGAGTGCACAAGGATCAGTGGAACGTGATCGAACTTCCCCTTCCTAAAGCACCAAAATGGTGCTTTAGTGCTTTCCATGAGCCCGTCGCCCCGAAACGCGCCATCTGCGCTGCGTTACAGGCTTGCCCCTGATCCGGCCGCCAAGGCCGCGCTGGAGGCGACGTTCCAGGCCTATGACCGCATGATGGAGATCCTGGACGAGGTCGCACGGAGCCATAATGTCGGCTCCAACGTCGTCCTGCTCCATGCCCATGCCTATGACCCAATCCGCAAACAGACCGCGCTGCCGTCGCGGCTGGTAACGCTGGGCCTGCGCGACCGCGCCGATTATCGCGCCGCGCAAGGACGCCGCCTGCCGCTCGACGACAAGCTCGCCAAGATCAAGGGCCCCGCCACCATTTCGATTGCGACGGTGCAGGGGCGCTTCAGCGTGTCGTTCGACTACGCCGGCTATGCCGAGGGCTGGGGGCAGAGCGCACCCGCGCACCTCATCCGCACCGACGACGGCTTCGAAGTTCACTACGGCGTCACGCCGAACAGTCTGCCAGAGGAGGAGAACGCTATGGATACCATCGCTGCCGCCCCCGACAATTTCCTGTCACGGGTCGGGCGCCTGATCGCCGGGATTGCCTATGACGCGATCGAGCAGGCGGAAGGCAAGAACAAGCTCAAAGTGGTCGGCCAAGCCATCCGCGAGATCGAACGCGCGGAAAGCGAAGCGCGCGACGCGCTCGCGGCCGCACGTGCCGAGGAATACCGTCTCAACGCGCGTCGCACCGAGATCGAACGCGAGATGACCGATCTTGCTCCCAAGATCGAGGGCGCGATCGCCGATAACCGCGACGATCTCGCGCGCGCCGGCATCGCGCGGCAGATGGATCTGGAGGCGCAGTTCGAGGTGCTCTCCCGCGCCATCGACGAGAACAACGAGAAGATCGAGCAATGCGTGACATCGCTGCGTGCGGTGCTGTCGGCGCTCCAGGACGCCGAGCAGCGCCGCGCCGATCTCGAAAAGAGCGAAGCACAGGCGAGCCATCAGGCCGTGACGTCGCCCCTGAAATCGGGCGGCAGCTCGGCGGCGGCGAAGGCGCTGCGCGCGGGCAGGGCGGTGGCGCGCGCCACCGGCGTGCCTCCGGGCATCCCGTATTCGAGCGACATCGACGAGCTCAGCACGCTCCATCGCGACAAGGAGATTGCGGCGAGGCTCGCGCGGCTGAAGTCGCGCTCCTGAGTGCCGTGTCATGAGCGCTCTGCTCGAACACGTCATGATGCCGGAGGTCAGGCCGTTCGCGATCGCGGCGGCCATGATCCTCATCGTCGGCTCGATCGAGGTGGTCTCGATGCTGGTCGGCGCTTCGCTGAGCGAGATGCTCGGCACCAACATCGATTTCGGTCACCCCAGCGATAATGGCGTGATCAATGCTATCTCCTGGATCAATGTCGGCGGCGTGCCGCTGTTGATCTTCCTGCTGCTGCTGCTCGGCGCCTTCTCCATCACCGGCTTCCTGATCCAGGACATCGCGCGGATGGTGGCTGGTCCCTTGCCGACGACGCTCGCCTCGGTCGGGGCGGTCGCCGCCTCGATTCCGCTGGTCCGCGGCGCGAGCCGGGCGATCGCGCGGGTCATCCCCAAGGATGAAAGCTACGCCGTCGGCCTCGGCGATCTCGTGGGCCGCGTCGGCGAGGTCGTCATCGGTCCACTCGATCAGGGGCCGCCCGGCCGCGTCAGCGTCGCCGACATTCACGGCAACCGCCATTTCGTCTGGGCGGTCGCCGCACCATCGTCATCGCCCCTGCCGCAGGGAACGATGGTCCTGCTGGTCGATCGCGCCGACACCCGCTTCGTGGCGGTGAAGGCCGACGATGAACTCAAGCCGTCCAAACCACCTCTAAGCAGCTAGCAAGCCATTTATTGGAGAAAGTCATGTTCGACATCGCAGTCCCGGCCATGATCGGCGTCGCGCTGATCGTCGTCCTCGGGATCGTCTTTACCATCCTCTACAAGCGCGCGACCCGCGACGAGGCCTTCGTCCGCACCGGCCTTGGCGGCAAGAAGGTCGTGCTCGACGGCGGCGCCATGATCCTGCCGATCTTCCACTCCTATGCCAGCGTCAATCTGAAGACGCTGCGCCTCACCGTCGAGCGCAAGGAGCGGGAGTCCCTGATCACCAAGGACCGCCTGCGCGTCGACATCGTCGCCGAATTCTACGTGCGCGTCCGCCCCGACGATGAGAGCATCGCGCTGGCGAGCCAGACGCTGGGGGCGTTGACCAACGACGCCGAGGCGCTGCGCAACCAGGTCGAAGCAAAGTTCGTCGACGGCCTGCGCTCGGTGGCGGCGACCATGAGCATCCTCGAGCTTCAGGAGAAGCGCTCGGACTTCGTCAAGCACGTGCAGGCCACGGTCGAGTCCGATGTGAAGTCGAACGGGCTCGAGCTTGAATCGGTGTCGCTGACCAAGCTGGACCAGACCGACGTCAAGTTCTTCAACCCCGAAAACTTCTTCGACGCCGAAGGTCTCACTCAATTGAAGACCGTCACCGAGACCCGTCGGCGCGACCGCAACGCCATCGTGCGCGACAACGAGGTGGCCATCGCGCAGAAGGACCTCGAGGCGCGGCAGCAGACGCTCGGGATCGAGCGGACCAAGAAGGAGGCCGAGCTCTCCCAAGAGCGCGACATCGCCAACAAGACCGCGAGCACCCGGGCCGAGGTCGCAACCGCAACCCAGACCGCGCGCCTGACCGAAGAGAACGCACGCATCGATACCGATCGTGCCGTTGCCGAGAAGGAGGCCGGCGCCAAGCAGGTCAAGGAAACGGCAGTCATCGAATCGGATCTGGCGATCAACAAGCGCAAGACCGATGCCCAGCGCGAGATCCAGATCGCCACGCAGGAGAACGAGATCCAGATCGCGTCCAAGAGCAAGCAGACCTCGGAGGCCGTCGCCGAGGCCAAGACGGCCGAAGCGCTTGCCGTCTCCGCTGAGGAAAAGGTGGTGACGGCGCGCGCCGTCGAGGTCGCCGACCGCGCCCGTCTCACCCAGGTGCTCGCCGCGCGTACCGAGGCCGAGCGCAAATCGACCGAGCTGATCGTCGCGGCCGAAGCCGAGAAGAAGGCGTCGCTCGATCGCGCCGAGGCGGTCAAGACGCTGGCCACCGCGGAGGCCGAGTCTAACAAGATCAAGGCGGTCGGCGTCAGGAATATCGGTGAAGCGGAAGCTGCCGTCATCACCATGAAGAACGAAGCGCAGAACAAGCTCGGCAGCAACGTCATCGATTTCGAGATCGCCAAGAAGCGGATCGAGACGATGCCGTCGGCGCTGGCCGAGATGGTGAAGCCGATCGCCAACCTCAAGGACGTCCGCATCCTGCACACCGGCGGCGCATTTGGCGGTAACGGCGCGGGCGGAGGCAATGTCGGCTTCGGTGAAGGGCTCGCAGGCGAGCTGCTGAAGGTGCACGCGCTGCGTCCCATGATCGACGAGATCCTGCGCCAGAGCGGTTTTGCGCCCGGCGATGATCCCGTGAAGGCGCTGGTCGGCGCCGTGACGGGCAAGAGCAACGGTGCCGCGATGCCCGCGCCCGTGGCGGAGAAAACAAACTCCGCCGATCTATGAATGCCCATTCATTGCTGCGGAGAAATCGAATCGATATGAACTGGCTCGTTGCGCGTCTCGCGTCGTGCAACGAGCCGGAGTGCGGATCGATGGCGTGTTGAACCTCTCGATCTCGCTCCGGATGAATTCCTGGGGCAACGTCATTTGTTGCCGCGGCGCCTGCGCCGATCGACGTCAGGCGCTTGAAGCCAGTTTCGATCCGGAGACTTTTGCATGAAGTATTTTCTGTCTGGACTGATCGCGATCGGACTTGCGATCGCCGCCGCACCGTCGTTCGCGGCCGACGCCCGCAACGTCACCGTCGTCAACGAGACCGGCTATGCCATCAAGTTCCTGGGCTTCAATGCGCCGGACGATGGCCTGGACGAATGGGACAACGAGCTCGAGAAGGTGTTGCAGAACCAGGCCAGCACCTATGTCGAGTTCGAGGAGGATGACGAGGGATGCGTCTGGAACATCCGCGTCGACTGGCAGAACTATGACGAGGCCGTGCTCTGGAAGAACGTCAATCTCTGCAAGATGACCGCACTTCGGCTGCGCTACGACCCCGGCACCAAGACCACCTCGTTCGTCGCCGAGTAACGCGACCTGACTTGACTGACTTGGCCCGGAGGAGGGGCCGCCCGAGGCCCTTCCTTCACGCTTTGTGCAAGATAGCGAATTCGTCCTTTGCAAGCGCAAGCGGCTTTGTTATACGCAGCCCGCGCGAACGACTGGTTCGCCCTTTTCCTCGGTAGCTCAGCGGTAGAGCATCCGACTGTTAATCGGATGGTCGCTGGTTCGAATCCAGCCCGGGGAGCCAAAATCCAAATAAATTCAATGGTCTAAATGCGTTGCGCGACGCAGCGGTGATCATGGCTGCCCCTCGGGGGCGTTCGCCCGGCTGTTCTGTCGCCTGGAGAATGGGAATCGGCCGGGCCGTAGCCAGCGCCCAGCGCCGCCGCACCAGACGCTTATAGTTCAGGCTCGGGGGCTTGGACCCTCAGGCGAGGACCGGCTCCTACTGCCAGGGTCTGCGACGGACGCTCCCCGAACATCGCAAGGTAATACTGCGAGAATCGCCCGAGCTCGTAGAAGCCCTGCTGCATGGCGACAGCGGCCACGGTCGTCGAGCCCGGCACGCTCTCATGCAGAATGGAATGAACGGCGCACAGGCGCTTGTGCCTGAGGAAGCTGACCGGGCCCAAACCGAACACCTCTTGAAATGCGCGATGCAGGGTGCGGCGCGACACCCCGAGGGCGGCGCAGATCTCCGACACATGCACCGGGCGCGTGCCGGTATCTTCGAGATACTCCTCGACCCGGCGGATCAGCCGCCTTGCCGAAGGCAGCCAGCCGGTGTCGTCAGGCGGCTGAGACGACATGACATTGGCCGCCATGCACTCCACGATCGATCGCGTCCAGAAGTCGGCGGTCGACGGTGTCAGGCCGGCCTTGTAGGTACGCAGATGCGACATGATCCGGACCAGGCGACGTGAGGCGATGGCGCCGCTATCGAGGTCTGCCCGGAAATGTCCGCGGCTGCGCCAGGTTTCGGGGTCGCTCAACCTCGGTTCGCCGCCGAACAGCGAGGCCACGTCGTTGAGGTCGAAGCGCATGGCCGCGTAAGCGGATGCGCCGAAGAAGACGCCGTCATGCTCGAGCAGCGGCGGAATCACGAGCACATCGTTGAGGCCCATGTCGAAAGACCAGTGAGTGACGCGCTCTTCGGCCGCGAGCAGCATCCCGATGATCAGCTTGTCGTCGCTGGAGACGCGCTGCGTGCGCATGCCGACGTTGAACGTGCCGATGCTGAGGGAGAAATCGCCGATGCCGACATGGGACAGCGTTCCGCGCAGCCGCCCGCGGCCGAGTTGCATCACGTCGACATGCGAGCCGTGGACGGCCTGCTGAAGACCTTCGAAGCCGTCGAGCTTACGCGAATCAACCAGGAGGAATTGCCCCATGGCCGTACCTTGTTACTCAAGCGCGACAATTCTGCGGCAGGCGGCAGCAAATACTACCACAACGCGAGAGGTCGGAGTGACGATCTGAGCTCGCGTCCTTGGTCAAATCATCTTCGAATTTAACGCAAAGTATGCGCCAAACAGCGCTCCGGATCGAGGAATTCGCGATATGAGGCAATTAGTCTCGCCAGCTGCTCTCGTGCACTGGCGCAAGCTGCACACCACAGGAATTCAATCCTCAGATACCGTTTGCAACCTAAGCGTTATCAGCGGCAATCGCTCTACGGATCCGCAGGCGGTATGTCGTTGCCGCGTGCTCAAAGGATGTGTACCGCCCGCCCGGCTGCTCCGTTCCGATGCTCGCCTAAAGAGGAAAGGAGATAATTTCAGCCAATTTCAAGATCTTACCCCCACGTTCTAACGTTGTTCTCGACACGGCTTCAGGCAACACCTCAACAGTGATCCGGCTGCTTCCGGTGCAGAATCGCGTTCAAGCAGTTGTGTGCGTGTGGGCGCAGTCGCGTCATGAGGGGGACGCCAATTCGACTCAATTCAAATCGAGCTTAGCGGGAGCCGGTTTTTTATGGAGCTGATTCCCATGCCAGACATCCAGGTCGACCGCTTCCGTATGGCCCCCTCGATTCTGCCGGCAGACGTTCCCGAGCTCAGCGATGATGAATGCCTGGCTTGCCTCGCGCGCGCCGTCGAGGAGCACGATTCGGCGCGGCTCGACGAAGTCGCCGCGCTGATCGGCCGCCTCGCGGTGACGATCGAATAGCTCATCGACCACTTTGATGCCGTGAGTTGCGCAGCCCGGGTCTGGCGCCCGGGCCCACGGACGTGTTGCGTTTTCGCGGAGCCTGTTCCAAAGATGCCGCCAACTTTCGTCCGCGGCATCGTCCGCATTGCAGGGTCCGCAAATGTCCGGTTTCTCGACCGCGCGCCTAAAAATGGTCGATGGCCAGGTGCGCACCAATGACGTCACCGATCGCCGTGTTCTCGACGCCATGCTCACGGTTCCGCGCGAGGCGTTCGTGCCGGTTGCCAGGCAGGCACTGGCCTATCTCGACCTCGATCTCGACGTGAGCGAGGGCGGCGCTAGGCGTTTCCTGATCAAGCCGCAGCTGACCGGCAAGCTGCTTCAGGCCGCCGAAATCGGCGAGGGCGACAACGTGCTGGTGGTCGGCTGCGCCACGGGCTACCTCGCTGCGCTGGCGGCCAAGCTCGCCGGTCAGGTCACCGCGACGGACTGTGATTCGGCCCTGGCCGCGAAAGCCAAGGATGCTTGCGCCAGCCTCGGGCTCGCCAACGTCACTTGCAAGGCAGCGGCCTGCGCCGACGGGGACCCTTCTGCGGCTCCCTATGACGTCATTATCCTCAACGGCGCCGTCGAGGTGACGCCCGAGGCGCTGCTCGGGCAGCTCAAGGAGGGCGGGCGACTCGTGGGGGTGTCTGCCGAATCCAGGCCGCCCCGGGCCATGATCGTGACCCATACCCACGGTGAATTCGGCCATCGGGCGCTGTTCGATGCCGCAGCTCCGGTGCTTCCCGGGCTGGAACGGGCCGCCGCTTTCGTCTTCTGACCGCGCAAAGCCCGTTAAAATCCCGTTCTGAATCAGAAGTGTGGCCCGGATGCTGCAGCTGAAGAGTTTCCGCTGGGAACTGCCCAAGGGTAGTTCCGTCGCGCCCATTGGCGTCCTATGTTGCTGAGGGGCAACGACTCCACTCGGTAGACGGTAACCCAGCTCGCGGGCACGAGCCGGGCGTTAGATGAACGGAATTTTTGGATGCATGGGGTGAAGCTGTTCACCGGAGCTGCAGTTTCGGTCCTGCTGCTGGCGCTTGCCGGGCCGACGCCTGCCTTGGCGGACACCATCGAGGCCGCGCTGGTGCGCGCCTATCAGAACAATCCGCAGCTCAACGCGCAGCGCGCCCAGGTGCGCTCGACCGACGAGAACGTGCCGCAGGCCTTGTCGGGCTATCGTCCCCGGGTCGCGCTGTCGGCGAACGGCGGCTATCAATATCAGGATACGCTGAGCCAACCGGGGCCGAACAACGCACCGATCAACGGGCCCTCCGTGCCGCGTAGCGTCGGCGTGACCGTTTCTCAAACGCTCTACAACGGCAACATCACCGCCAACAGGACGCGCGCTGCGGAGAGCCAGGTCTCCGGATCCCGCGAAGCGCTGCGCAGCCTCGATCAAAGTGTGCTGCTCCAGGGCGCCACGACCTATATGGACTATCTGCGCGATTCCGCCACTCTCGAAGTCCAGCGCAGCAACGTGCGCGTGCTCGAGCAGACGCTGAAGCAGACGCGTGATCGCTTCAACGTCGGCGAAGTGACGCGCACCGACGTTGCTCAATCGGAAGCGCAGTTGGCTGCCGGCAAGACCCAGGCGCTCACGGCCGAAGCGAACCTCACCACGACGCGCGCGAACTTCCGCCGCATCATCGGCAACGAGCCCACGAATCTTGCGCCGGGCTCGCCGGTCGATCGCTTCCTGCCTCCCTCACTCGCCGCGGCAGTCGAGCTCGGCCTGGTCGAGCATCCCAACGTCACGGCCGCGATGTTCGGCATCGACGTCAATTTCTTGCAGGTCAAGGTCGCCGAAGGGGCGCTGCTGCCGACGATCTCATTGCAGGTTGCCGCCACGCAGGGGAACGAACAGTCCTTGATCCAATACAGGGCCTTCAACGCTTCCGCGATCGCGCAGGCCAACTGGCAGCTCTACGATGGTGGCAATTCATACTCGCTGATCCGCCAGTCCAAGGAAAACCTGGCGCAGCAGCGTCTCAACCTCGAAACGACCCGCGACCAGACCCGCGCGACGGTCGTGCAGTGGTGGGGTTCGTTACAGGCCGGCAAGGCGCAGGTGCAGTCCGCGCAGGCACAGGTCACGGCGTCCGAGATCGCGCTGAACGGCGTGCGTGAGGAAGCCAAGGCCGGTCAGCGCACCACGCTCGACGTGCTCAACGCACAGCAGGCACTGGTCAATGCGCGCGTCGCACTGGTCACCGCCCAGCACGATCGCGTGGTCGCGTCCTATCAGGTCCTGGCCGCCGTCGGCCGTCTGTCGCCGCAGGTCCTCGGCCTTGCGACCACGGTTTACGATGCGAGCGTTCACTACCATCAAGTCCGCGACAGCTGGGCCGGCGTGCGCACGCCTGACGGACGCTAAAGTCCCGTAGTCATCCGGTCGGCATCGCAAACAGCGGAAGCCGACCGGTGCTTTGCTTGCAATCATCAAAATCCCTGACATAGCCTTGCCAAGAAGATGCGGGTCGATTCGCCCTGCACTTGATGTCGTATGCGTAAAGCTTGAGTGCCGAGGGCAGGGGCGCACCGCCGCACGTTGAGCCGTGAACTGGGGACAAGTCGGGCTGCCGCGACGAAAATGTCGGGGCGTCCGTCCGGAACCGGCCAATCCTGTCGTGCTTGGTGTAAAACAACGCATGCGAGGGCGTTGATGATGTGGAGTCGGAGATGACGCAGCCTGCAAAGGTCACAGAACCCTCGATGGAGGAGATTCTGGCCTCGATCCGGCGCATCATTGCTGACGACGAGGCCAAGCCGCCGCCGGCAGAAGCTGCCAAGCCCGCGCCCGCCGCAGCTGCGCCGAAGCCGCAAGCGATGAACGACAGTCCGCCTTCCAAGGTCGCACCCGCAAAACCTGCCGCCGAAAAACCGGCACCACCGCCGGCCGCAAAGCCCGCAGCGGCGCCGCCGCCCGCGCCTGCGGCGGATGCTGGACCGAACAGCCAGGACGATATCGACGCGCTGCTGGCTGGGCTCGACTCCGCTACGCCTGCGCCCGAGGTCCGGGCTCCAGAGCCGGAGCCCGAGCCCGACGTGCTCGAATTGACCGACGAGATGGCGATGGATCCGGAGCCGACGCCGCCTCCACCGCCGCCGAGCTTCCGCAAGGTCGAGCCGCGCGACGATCTGGAATTCGCCGAATCGCCGCCGCCGCGCCCGACTCCGTCACCGTCCTATGCGCCGGTGGACTTCGATGCGCCGCCGCTACCGCCCCAACAGCCGATGCTGGCGCAATCGACGGTCTCGGCGGTCGAATCCGCCTTCAACTCCCTGGCCCACACGGTGCTCAGCAGCAATGCGCGGACGCTGGAGGATCTGGTCAAGGAGATGCTGCGTCCGATGCTGAAATCCTGGCTCGACGACAATTTGCCGGGCCTCGTTGAACGCATCGTGAAGGCCGAAATCGAGCGGGTCTCGCGCGGCGGCAGGTAGAACCCCAGCCGGAGCCCTCATTAAGCCCCGCTTGGGCGGGATGCTCGGCGTTCCGGCCGGGCCGGGAAGCCCGTCCGCCGCCGGGCTTTCCCGTTGACTTGCCCCCCGTGCGCGGCTTTCTAGCAGCCCATGATCGAGAAAAATTACCAGCCCGCCGATATCGAAGCCCGCATGTCCGTCGTGTGGGAGGACAGCCTTGCGTTCAAGGCCGGCCGCCCCGACCGCCGCGACGCTGTGCCCTTTACCATCGTGATCCCGCCGCCGAACGTGACGGGCTCGCTGCACATGGGCCACGCCCTCAACAACACGCTGCAGGACATCCTGTGCCGGTTCGAACGCATGCGCGGCCGCGATGTGCTGTGGCAGCCCGGCACCGACCATGCCGGCATCGCCACCCAGATGGTCGTCGAGCGGCAGCTGATGGAGCGCCAGCAGCCCGGCCGCCGCGAGATGGGCCGCGAGAAGTTTCTGGAGCGGGTCTGGCAGTGGAAGGCCGAGAGCGGCGACACCATCATCAACCAGCTCAAGCGCCTCGGCGCCTCCTGCGACTGGTCGCGCGAACGCTTCACCATGGACGAGGGCCTGTCCAAGGCCGTCATCAAGGTGTTCGTCGAGCTCCATCGCGACGGCCTGATCTACAAGGACAAGCGGCTGGTGAACTGGGACACCAAGTTGCTGACCGCGATCTCCGACCTCGAAGTGCAGCAAACCGAGGTCAAGGGTCACCTCTGGTATCTGCGCTATCCGATCGAGAGTAAGATTTTCAGCCCCGAGGATCCCTCGAGCTTCATCGTCGTCGCCACCACGCGGCCCGAGACCATGCTCGGCGATACCGGCGTTGCCGTGCATCCCGATGACGAGCGCTATCGGAAGCTGGTCGGCAAGAACGTGATCCTGCCGCTGGTCGGCCGTAAGATTAAGATCGTCGCCGACGAATATTCCGATCCGGAGAAGGGCTCGGGCGCGGTGAAGGTGACGCCGGCGCACGACTTCAACGATTTCGAGGTCGGCAATCGCCATGGCCTGCGCCGCATCAGCGTGCTCGACAGGGAAGGCTGTCTCGATCTCCTCGACAACGAGGATTACCTGCGTGACCTGCCGGAAGGCGCCTCGCAGTTTGCCGAGGAGTTCAACAAGGTCGACCGCTTCGCCGCGCGCAAGCGCCTCGTCGAGCGGTTGGAATCCTTCGGATTCGTCGAGCGGATCGAGCCGCACACCAACATGGTGCCGCATGGCGATCGCTCCGGCACCGTGATCGAGCCGTATCTGACCGACCAGTGGTACGTCGACGCTAAGACGATGGCCAAGCCCGCGATCGCGGCGGTGCGGTCGGGCGAAACGACGTTCGTGCCGAAGAATTGGGAAAAGACCTATTTCGAGTGGATGGAGAACATCCAGCCCTGGTGCATCTCGCGCCAGCTGTGGTGGGGTCATCAGATCCCGGCCTGGTACGGTCCTGACGGCAAGGTATTCGTCGCCGAGACCGAGGAGGAGGCCGTCAGCCACGCGCTCGGCTATTACGTCGAGCAGGAGGTCATCACGGCCGAGCAGGGCCGCGAGATGGCGCTCGACCGCAACAAGCGCGAAGGCTTCATCACCCGCGACGAGGACGTGCTCGACACCTGGTTCTCCTCGGCGCTGTGGCCGTTCTCGACGCTCGGCTGGCCCGAAGACGCGCCCGAGGTGCAGCGCTATTACCCGACCAACGCACTGGTGACCGGCTTCGACATCATCTTCTTCTGGGTCGCCCGGATGATGATGATGGGCATGCACTTCATGAAGGAGGTGCCGTTCTCGACGATCTACATCCACGCCCTCGTCCGCGACGAGAAGGGCGCCAAGATGTCGAAGTCGAAGGGCAACGTCATCGATCCCCTCAACCTGATCGACGAATACGGCGCGGACGCGCTGCGCTTCACGCTCGCCGCGATGGCGGCGCAGGGACGCGACATCAAGCTCGCCACCAGCCGCGTCGAGGGCTACCGCAACTTCGCGACAAAGCTCTGGAATGCCTCGCGCTTCGCGGAGATGAACCATTGCGCCGTGCCCGACGGTTTCGAGCCGGCGAAGGCCAAGGAGACGCTGAACCGCTGGATCGCGCATGAGAGCGCGCACACCACGCGCGAGGTGACCGAAGCGATCGAAGCCTATCGCTTCAACGATGCGGCAGGCGCCATCTATCGCTTCGTCTGGAACGTCTATTGCGACTGGTATGTCGAGCTCGCAAAGCCCGTGCTGCTCGGTCCGGACGGCCCCGCCAAGGACGAGACCCGCGCCATGATCGCCTGGGCGCGCGACGAGATCCTGAAGCTGCTGCATCCCTTCATGCCCTTCATCACCGAAGAGTTGTGGGAGGTCACGGCCAAGCGCGAGGGCCTGCTCGCGCTGGCGCAATGGCCGCTGAAGCCGGCCGCGCCGACACCGGAGCAGCTCGCGATGCTCGCTGCGGCGGCCGGGCCGACCGATCCGCTGATCTCGCCGGCACTGATCATGCCGATCTTCGACCATGCCGACTTCACCGATCCCAAGGCGGAAGCCGAGATCGGCTGGGTGATCGACCTCGTGACGCAGATCCGCTCGGTGCGCGCCGAGATGAACATCGCGCCGGCAACGCTGACGGCGCTGGTGCTCGCGGGCGCCTCGGCCGAGACCAAGGAACGCGCGCCGCGCTGGACCGAAATCATCAAGCGCATGGCACGGCTGTCCGACATCTCGTTCGCCGATCGCGCGCCTGACGGCGCGGTCCAGCTCCTGGTGCGCGGCGAGGTGGCCGCACTGCCGCTGAAGGGCGTGATCGACGTGGCTGCCGAGCGCACTCGCCTCGACAAGGAGATCGGCAAGGCCGACGCCGACATCAAGCGCGCCGAGTCGAAGCTCGCGAACGAGAAATTCGTCGCCAATGCGGCCGAAGAGGTCGTGGAGGAGGAGCGCGAAAAGCGTGAGGCGGCGCTGGCTCGCAAGGCCAAGCTGCTCGAGGCGCTGGAGCGGCTGAAGCAGGCGTCGTGATCTCGCTGTCATTCCGGAGCGACGCGCAGCATCGAACTGACGTGCGCAATTGCGCAGGTCAGAATCTCGAGATTCCGGGTCTGGTCCTTCGGACCATCTCGGAATGACGATCACTTCGGAAACGGCTTGCTCAGGAACTTCGAGCCCTTGACGCCATAGCGCCAGGGCAGCTCGACCGCCTTGGTGATGCCGATCCGGATTCCGGCCGCCACCTCCACGTCCTCCGTCCGCGCATGCAGCGCGATCGGAGGCCGGTCCAGCGGCAGGGTGTTGTGCGCGATGGTGATGCCGAGCGCTTCGGTGAGCTTGCCCGGGCCCGAGCACAGCGCGTGAAGGTCCTGGAGATGGCGGCGACGGCGCATTGCGGCGATGCCGTGGGTCGGCTCCAGCGCGCGGATCAGCACGGCGCTCGCCGAGCCTGCCTCCTCGCAGACGAAGTTCACGCACCAATGGATGCCGTAGGAGCGGTAGACGTAGGCGTAGCCGGGCGGGCCGAACATGATCTGGTTCCGCGGCGTCGGGCCGTTGTAGGAGTGCGCCGCAGGCTCGGTATGATGATAGGCCTCGACCTCGACGATGATCCCGCCGACGCCGTCCACGAGCATGGTGGCGCCGATCAGGTCGGGCGCGACCTCGCGAACGTCGCGGTCGAAAAAGGACCGCTTCAGCGCCTTGCCGAGCCGCGGTGTGGAGGCGTTCGAGACTGGAGCCATTCGAGGTGAGAATCGCCTGAGAACTGAGCAGGATATTGCCCATATCTGCCATGTTCCCTGAAGCGGCGCGAGCCGGGTTGCGGCAGGCAGCCAGACCGACTAGGTAGGACCTGAACAGACCGGACAGCCCATGGTCGTTATTGTCGACACTATCTCGAACCCGTTGCGCCCGCGTCACCCCGAAAAGGTGAATCGCCCCGACTCCGCTTCGCCGCCGAAGCCGGACTGGATTCGCGTGCGCGCGCCCAATACCCGCGGCTATGCCGACACCCGCAACATCGTGCGTGCCAACGGCCTGCACACGGTGTGCGAGGAGGCGGGCTGCCCGAACATCGGCGAGTGCTGGGACAAAAAGCACGCGACCTTCATGATCATGGGTGACACCTGCACCCGCGCCTGCGCCTTCTGCAACGTCAAGACCGGCCTGCCCAATGCGCTGGATGCGGCCGAGCCGCAGAACGTCGCCGAGGCCGTCGCCAAGCTGGGGCTGGCCCACGTCGTCATCACCTCCGTCGACCGCGACGATCTCGCTGATGGCGGCGCCGAGCATTTTGCCCAGACCATCCGTGCGATCCGGGCTGCGTGCCCCTCGACCACGATCGAGATCCTGACGCCGGACTTCCTGCGCAAGGAGGGGGCGCTCGAGGTCGTGGTCGCGGCGCGGCCCGACGTGTTCAACCACAATCTCGAGACCGTGCCGTCGCGCTATCTCACGGTGCGGCCCGGCGCGCGCTATTTCCACTCGATCCGGCTGTTGCAACGGGTCAAGGAGCTCGATCCCACCATCTTCACCAAGTCCGGCATCATGGTCGGCCTCGGCGAAGAGCGCCACGAGGTGCAGCAGGTGATGGACGATCTGCGCTCGGCCGAGGTCGACTTCCTGACCATCGGGCAATATCTCCAGCCGACCCGCAAGCACCACGCCGTGATGCGCTACGTGCCGCCGGACGAGTTCTCGTCCTACGAGAAGGTCGCCTACACCAAGGGATTCCTGATGGTGTCGGCGAGCCCGCTCACCCGCTCGTCGCATCATGCCGGCGAGGATTTTGCGAGACTGAAGGCCGCGCGGGCAGCTAGCGCCCGCTGAACCGCCATGCCCAAATTTTCCAGCAAGCGCCGTGTCAATCACAGCGCATCCGAGATGTTTGATCTGGTCGCCGACGTCGAGCGCTACCCGGAGTTCGTGCCGCTGTGCAGCGCGCTCAAGGTCCGTCAGCGCATGGCGAAACCCGACGGCACCGAGGTGCTGGTCGCGGACATGACGGTGTCGTTCAAGCTGGTCAAGGAGTCCTTCACCAGCCGCGTGACGCTCGACCGCGCCAATCTGAAGATCCTGGTCGAATATCTGCAAGGTCCCTTCAGTAATCTCGAAAATCGCTGGACGTTCGAGCCCAAGGGCCAACAGGAGGGCGAGCGCGTCTGCGACGTCGGTTTCTTCCTCGCCTACGAGTTCAGGAGCCGCATGCTGGCGATGCTGATGGGCTCGATGTTCGACGCCGCGTTCGCGCGGTTCTCCATTGCGTTCGAGAAGCGGGCGGATGCGATCTACGGCCGGCCGAAGCTGGCGTCGTCGTAGGCTCCCTCCGCCGTCATTGCGAGAAGCACTTGCGACGAAGCAATACAGACTGCTTCCGCGGAAAGAGTCTAGATTGCTTCGCTGCGCTCGCAATGACGAAGAGGAGTCGGGCGTGCCCCCTCAATCCACCGCCTTCACCACATCCGGCGGCTGCGAGGCGTAGTACGCTGCCGCCTGCTCGATCTCCTGCGGCGTCATCGCGCGCGCGATGTTGCGCATCTGCTGGCTGATGTCGTTGCGCCGCTCGCCGGACGCGAAGGCCTGGAGCTGGGCCTTCATGTAGGCCTCGGACTGGCCCTCGAGCCACGGACTGCCGGTCTTGTTGTCGAGGCTGCCATGGCAGGAGCCGCAGGGCGCGATCCCGCGCATCGGCGCGCCGTAGATGACGATGTTAGGCTTCGGCAGCTGCGGCGTCGGGTGATAGGCCGGAAGCCGCGGCAGATAGGCGTAATAGTTCGAGAGATCGGTGATCTCCTGATCCGTCAGATTGACGGCGAAAGGCGACATCACGGCGTTGCTGCGCGCGCCGGTGCGGAAATCGTGCAGCTCCTTGTAGATCACGGCGGCATACTGGCCGGCGAGATTGGGCGAGTCTGCGCGGCTGACGCCGGTCGGCCCGTGGCAGATCGCGCAACGCTGCGCCAGCGTCGCGCCACGGCCGATCGCCTCCTGGCTCGGACGTGACAGCGTGTTCGACGTGAGCACGACCCCGGACAGGCGCTTGCTCTGCTCGGGCGCCGTGACGCTTGCCGCGCGTTGCGGCACGCCGGCGGCGCTGCAGATCGCATCCCAGACATTGGCGAACTGCACCCAGGGCTGCGCGAAGGGCAGCACGATGAAGCCGACAATCGTGGTCACGATCAGGATCGCAGCGGTGATGCCGACGCCGACGGTGAAATGGCGGTTGCTGAAGGTGAAGAGGTCGCGGGCGCTCATCACTGCGCTCCCACATAGACGGCCGGCACCGAGGTGCCTTCGGTCCGCGCCAGCGTCAGGATCGGGTAGCCGTAGTTGGTGAGCGTAAGCGCGATCATCAGCGCCACCCACAGTGCGTGTGTGTTGAGCGCGACCGGCACGGTCGCCGGCTGGTGCACGGCCAGTGCAAAGCGGTACGGGCCGGCGTCAACCTGGGGCGCACGCATGCCGCGCGCCAGGACGACGATGAACATGATGCCCGATGCCAGCAGGATGAAGCCGCCGATCGCAGAGAAAGTGACCGAGAGCGCCTGCGGCGCGATCGCGGGATCGCCGAAGTCGAAATAGGCCATGCGGCGCGGCATGCCGAGAATGCCGACCCAGTGCCACGGGAAGGTCGTGACGATCATGCCGACGAACCACAGCCAGAGCTGGGTGCGGATCAGGCGGACATCGATCAGCTCGCGCCCGGTCAGATGCGGCCACAGGTCGTAGGCGATCGCAAAATACATGATCACGATGGCGCCGCCGAAGATCAGGTGGAAATGGCCGGTGATCCACTGCGTGTTGTGGATCGACGCATCGAGCTGGTAGCTCATGTTGATGAGCCCGCCGGCGCCGCCGAAGCCGAGCATGACGAACGAAAACGCCAGCGCCAGCATCATCGGATTGTCCCAGGGCAGGGCCCTGACCCAGCCGAACACCCCGCGGCCGCCGCGCAGGCGCGCCGCGATCTCGACGGACGCGCAGATCGTGAACACGGTGAGCAGCGTCGGCAGCGCGACCAGCGCCGTGAAGGCCGAGTGGATGAACTTGAAGCCGGCGCCGACCTGCGGGTCGGCAAAGGTGTGGTGCATGCCGATCGGCATCGCCACCACCAGGAACAGGATGAAGGAGATCCGCGCCATTGTGTCGGAAAAGACCCGGCCGCCGATCGCGCGCGGCACGATGGTGTAATAGGCGATGTAGGTCGGCATCAGCCAGAAATAGACGATGGCATGCAGCGTCCAGGAGAAGAACACGCGGGCGAGGCCGGCATCGATGGTGGCCTTCAGGCCAGCCGCAACCGGAATGATCTGCAGCAAGAGCTCGAGCGCGGCGCCAACCGCGGTCCAGGCCCACAGATACGAGCCCGCGACATTGGCGAACATGGCGAGTGGCACCGGCGCGCCGGGATGGGCCTTGCGCCAGACGCGCAGATTGATCGACATCAACGCGACCCAGATCCAGGAGCCGACCACGACCAGCACGACGCCGAGGTAGTAGAAGACGTTGCCGATCAGCGGCGGATAGAACGTATAGAGCACCGAGGCACGGCCGAGCGCGACCGGGACCATCGCCATGATCGCGCCGACCACGATCAGCCAGAACCCGGCCCAAGCCCAGCGGACGCCCACCAGTCGCTGCTCCAGCGCGGACTCGCTGATGGCGTAGCCGAAGCCCATCGCGACCAGCGTCGGGAAGACGTAGCCCATCACCGTGCCGTGCGCGGTCAGCGAACGGTAATAGAGCTCGGGATTGGACAGCCAGGTCCCGATCGGGCTGCGGATGAACATCTGCCAGGCGCCGAGCGTGAGCGCGACGCCGAATACGGCGAAGGCCAGCCAGAAATGGGCGAGGATGAGCTTCCTATTCGCCAACACAGCTCAGCCTCCCGCCACCCTTCGCACGGTTTGCGAATTCGGTCTTGTCGATCACCTTGACCTTGCCCCACATGCCCTCATGGCCGAAGGAGCAAAACTCCTGGCAGGGCATCAGATAGTCGCCGGTCTTCGTGAAGCGCATGAGCTGCTCGGAGATGTAGCCCGGTACCAGCATGGTGTTGATATTGGTGCCCTGGACCAGGATGCCGTGCACGACGTCGGCGCTGGTAGCGCGCAGCGTGATCGGCGTGTCAGCGGGCACCACGATGCAGGCCGGCGTGAAGGAATATTGCTGGCCGATCGCGCGCACCGTCACATTGCCGTTGGCCTCCAGCACACTGCCGAGATTGCTCTCGACGAACTCGCCGGACAGATGCAGCCGCGAAGGGTCGGTGGTCTCGACGCGCGGCTGCGGCATGGTCGCGCGATGAATCCCGGCGAAGGCCGCGAGCAGCGCCATCATCACGATGATGATCACGGCGATGGTGGCCCAGCGCCGCTCGACGCGGGCGGCGACCTCGGCGCTACCATGGGTTTGCTCAGCGCTCATTGCAGCGACCCGCGCGGCAGGAAGACGAACAGATAGAACGCAAGCCACATCGCGACCACGCAGGCCGTGGCGATGCCGGCGACCACGATCGCACCTGATGGTCCCGCGGCAACGACTTCCTCGATGGCCTGGTCGGCGGCGGCTGGGCTGGTCGGCGGATCGGAATTGAACATGATGGACCTTTGGCGGATCTCAGTTCAGCGGAGCGGAGCGCAGCTCGTTGGCCTCGCGCGCCGAGACCGGCGTGCCGCGATTGCCCCAGGCGGTGCGGATGTAGGAGACGACGGCGGCGACCTCGTTGTCGGAGAGGAGGCCGGCGAAGGGCGGCATGCCGTAGGGCATCGGGTTACCCTTGGTGCCCGGCGGATAGCCGCCGTTGAGCACCATGCGGATCGGATTGACCGCCGACTGCATCTCGATCGACTGGTTGTTGGCGAGCGGCGGCCAGTGCGGCGGCTTGCCTTCCCCCTGGAGGCCGTGACAGCTCGCGCAGTTCTTGTCGTAGACGGTCTTGCCGAGGCTGATCAGCAGGCTGCTCTCGGTCGTCGGCAGCGCAGAGCTCGGCGGCGGCGAAGGCGAGGGCTCCGCGATGCCCTTGAGGTACACCGCCATCGCACGGGTGTCCTCGTCGTTGAGATATTGCAGGCTGTTGTGCACGACCTCGGCCATAGGACCGTAAACGACGCCGCGCATTGAGACGCCGGTCTGGAGCAGGTCGGTGATGTCCTTGATGCTCCAGTCGCCGAGGCCAGCCTCGCGATTGGAGGTGAGCGAGGGCGCGTACCAGTTCTGCATCGGGATCAGGCCGCCCTTGAAGGCGTCCGATTGCGAGGTGCCGCCGAGCGCGTTGATCGGCGAATGGCACATGCTGCAATGGCCGAGGCCCTCAACCAGATAAGCGCCGCGATTCCATTCCGCCGACTTGCCCGGATCCGGCTTGAATTCGCCCTCGCGGAAGTACAGCGTGCGCCAACCCAGGATGAGCTGACGGTTGTCATAGGGGAAGCGCAGCTCGTGCGGCTTGTTCTTCTGGTTCACCGGCGCGATCGAGCGCAGATAGGCAAAGATCGCGTCGGTGTCGGCGCGCGTGACCTTGGTGTAGGACGCAAACGGCATCGCCGGATAGATCAGCCCGCCGTCGGGAAAGCGGCCGCTATGCATGGTCTTGTAGAAGTCGTCGGCGCTCCACTTTCCGATCCCGGTATCAGGGTCCGGCGTGATGTTGGAGGTGTAGAGCGTGCCGAACGGGGTCGGCATGGCGCGGCCGCCGGCGAACAGGCGGCCTTCCGGCGCGGTGTGGCAGGCGGTGCAATCGCCGGCACGGGCAAGATATTCGCCGCGCGCGATGATGTCGCTCTTGTCCTGCGCCTGCGCTGCCGTGGTGAGCGCGGCGAGAGCGAGAAGCGTGATCGACAGTTTCGAGCCCATCATCCGCCTCGTCAGTTGGGCTGGCTGCCGCAGCCGAAAGGCAGCGCATAGGTGCCTTTCGGCACGGGGGCCGGGTTGGCGGGCGCGGGCCGCGTCGCGAGCCAGGCCGCAACGGCGGTCACATCGGCTTCCGTCAGATGGCCTGCGACCAACTGCATGCAGTCGGGCGATTTGGCGGTGCGCGTGCCATAGCGCCAGGCGCCGAGCTGCGCGCTGACGTAAGCGGCGCGCAAGCCCAGCAGGCCGGGGATGCCGGGCTGCATGCCCGTGAGTCCCGGGCCATGACAGCTCACGCACGCCGGTATGTTGCGGCCGGCATCACCGCTGGTCGCGAGCAGCTCGCCCTGCGCCAGGACCTCCTTGCTGACCTCGCTCGGCGCGGGCGGCGGCAGCGGCGGATGCTCGCTGGCGAAATATTCGGCCATCGCTTCCAGATACGGATCAGGCAGGAACTCCAGCAGATAATTCATCGGCGGGTATTTGCGCCGGCCGCTGCGGAAGGCGAGGAGCTGGTTGTAGAGATAGCCGGCCGGCTTGCCGGCAAGGCGCGGGAAATAGACGTCGCTGGTGCCTTCGCCCTTGTTGCCGTGACAGGGCGTGCACGCCTCCACCCGCGCCGCCATCGTATCCGGCGGCTGGTTGGCCGTTTGGGCGGCCGCACCATCAATGGCGGCCAAGGTAGCAATGGCGATTGCCAGTGCAGCGTCGCGAGCGAACACGCCGTCGCCCTCCAGAAAGCGGACCGGGTTGATTCCCGGTCACAACGTAGAGCCGCATTATTGCGCCAGTATAGTCGCACGCAAGATGAGAAGGGAATGACGACGTTTGGTCGCGCTCTCGCACTGCGCATAATGGTCAATTTCGACAAGTTTTGCGTGCTTTTTGAAAAGCAAACATGGGCGTGCAGTCTCGCGACGAATCTCGCCCGAGCTTTGCTTCATGGCGCCGCCCTCAGGTGTCAGAGGGCGCAGGGAAGACCGGGTGCCGGCTGGCACCCGCGGTCCACTGTGCGTTAAGATGCGCTGGAAGAAGTTGCACAGCGGCATACAGGTGAAGCCACAACAACCGGCCTTCCCTGCGCAGTGGTTTTACGGCTTATGCCGAGCTCTCCCCGGGGAGCGATGCACTATTGCCCCCGTCGCCTTGCGGATGATCGATGTGCGCACCCGGTCGGGCCGCCGCATCACCGCAAAGGCTTGACGCACAGACCCCGGGCGTCAGGACGACACGGTTTTGCCGTACGCGAAAGCTGCACCGGTCGTGTGCGCGCGGTGATCGCTCACGGTTTCCCGCCCTGCGATAGCCTTCGCGCCGGTGCTGCCTGCGTCCACCACCACCCATCCCGCGCTTCATGACGATCGCGATGCGCCCCTCTGACCGGGATGAGGTGGCGCGACAATGCGACAAAGCCGAATTTCTGTAAAGACGAATATTTTCGCGGGCGCGGATTGACCCGGCGGCTGGGTGTTTTGCCCGTCGGGTAACACAAGAGTTCGTAGGGTGGATTAGCCGAAGGCGTAATCCACCATGTCTGCAGCCGCGGAAGCAGAAGAGGTGGATTACGCTTCGCTCATCCACCCTGCGGCACCCTTCGCGTGGAATGCATGCAGGTTCCCGATCGTTCTGCGCCGGGATCATTTCGCGCCGCCGCGAGTTTGCAACGGATTGTCCGCGTGGGAGGCCTCATGACCGTCAATTTCGACACGCTGAAAGCGTCGCTGGTCCTGTATGGGCTGAACGCGGTCTACGCGATCCTGCTGCTGGCGATCGGCTGGTATCTGTCCGGCGCAATGCAGCGTTTCGTCACGCGCGTGTTGAACGTCGGGCACCGGATCGATCCGCTCGTGACCTTGTTCGTGTCCAGCGTCACGCGCTACGGCGTGCTGGCGGTGGTCGGCATCGCCGTGCTTCAGCTGTTCGGCATCCAGACCGCAAGCCTCGTCGCCGTGCTGGGCGCGACGTCACTCGCCATTGGTCTGGCGTTACAGGGCACGCTGTCCAATCTCGCCGCCGGCGTCATGCTGCTGCTGTTCCGCCCCTTCCACATCGGCGACGACGTCGAGGTCGGAGGCAAGGCGGGGAAGGTCAAGTCGTTGTCGCTGTTCATGACCGAGCTGGTCGCGCCCGACAACACCCAGATCCTGTTGCCGAACGGGCAGGTGTGGGGCGCGGCCATCATCAATCACAGCGCCTATCCCGGCACCGGCGAGGTCAAGGTGACGTTTCCGGTCAGGGCCGGATCGGTCAACGCGCTGGCTGCCCAGATCCTGCGGGAGCTGCGTGAGGATCCTCGCGTCGACGATCGCGCCGCGCCGTCGGTCAATGTGTCGAAGGTGATTGCAGCCGATCCCGCAGCCCCCGTCGTGGAATTGACCGTGAGCGCGAAGGTGAAGCCGTCCGACGCCGACGCGGTCAAGCAGCGCGTGCTCGATCACGCCAGCGCGCTGCTGGCGGCGTGAGACGTCCCATCGGCATGCGCAGCTTCGTAGCCCGGAGGGACTTCACCCTCGCGGCGAGCGCGGCGATCTGCGCTTCACCGCGTGCCTGCGCGGCGAGCGGGTCACGCGGGGACGCAGGCGTGTTGCTGCGGTGGCGCGGCGCGGCTTGGTCTGGGCCTGCGGGCCGCGAGCAAGATCCATCAGCATGCGCAGCGCCTCGACCACCGAGCGCTGGCGCACGGCGGTGCGGCCGATCGCGCCGAAGCGATGCTCACGGTGGATGATGCGGCCGTCGCGCGCGGCGGCGGCGAAATGCACGAGGCCGACGGGCTTGCCGGGCGTGGCGCCGCCGGGGCCGGCGATGCCGGTGATGGCAACCGCGAGATCGACGCCAGCGCGCTCCAGCGCACCGACTGCCATCGCGGTCGCGGTCTCCTTGCTGACGGCGCCGAAATTGGTCAGCGTCCCGGCCTCGACCCCCAGCATCGCGCGCTTGGCGTCGTTGGAATAGGTGACGAAGCCGCGGTCAATGACATCAGAGGAGCCGGGGATGTCGGTCAGCGCGCCGGCCACGAGGCCGCCGGTGCAGGACTCCGCGGTCGCGATCGTCAGCTTGCGCCCCCGGCACAGATCGAGCAGCGAGCGGGAGAGGGCGCGTGCGTCGCTGCCGCCCATGATCCTACACGCTCCAGGGCAGGCGGATGGTGGCGCTCGCGGTGGCCGCGATGCCTTCCTCGCGGCCGGTGAAGCCGAGCCGCTCGCTGGTCGTCGCCTTCACCGCGACGCGGGAGATGTCGACCCCGGAGATCTCGGCGATGCGGGCGCGCATGGTATCTCGCAGCGGGCCGATCTTCGGCCGCTCGCAGATCATCGTCACCTCGAGATTGGCGATACGGCCGCCGCGCTGGGTGACGCGCTCGATGGCGTATTTCAGGAACTGGTCGGAGGAGGCGCCCTTCCATTTCGCATCGCTCGGCGGGAAGTGCGAACCGATGTCGCCATCGGCGAGCGCGCCGAGGATGGCGTCGACCAGCGCATGCAGACCGACATCGCCGTCGGAATGCGCGAGGAAACCCTTCGTGTGCGGCACGCGCACGCCGCAGATCATGAGGTGGTCGCCTTCGCCGAAGGCGTGCACGTCATAGCCCGTGCCGGTCCTGATGTCGCCGAGCAGGCTGGCGAGGCGCGCTTCCTCGCGCACGAAGTCT
This sequence comes from Bradyrhizobium sp. CCGB20, assembly GCF_024199855.1. Lineage (NCBI taxonomy): Bacteria > Pseudomonadati > Pseudomonadota > Alphaproteobacteria > Hyphomicrobiales > Nitrobacteraceae > Bradyrhizobium > Bradyrhizobium sp. CCGB20. The sequence goes on from NZ_JANADN010000001.1 coordinate 4,779,317, forward strand.
TCGGGAGTGGTGAGCTTCATATTGGCAACATCGCCTTCAAAGGTTGCAACCGTCAATCCCGCCCATTCGGCAATCGCGGCATCGTCGGTGAAATCGCTGCGCCCGTCCTTTGCCGCGCGACGATGCGCCTCGAGGATGACGTCGAAACGAAAGGATTGCGGCGTCTGCGCGATTCGCAAGGAGGCCCGGTCCGGCGTGTCCTCCACATTCCCGCCCTCGCCGGCGACCTTGATCGTGTCGGTAACGGGGACGACGGGGAGCGCGGCGCCGGTGCGGCTTGCCGCATCGATCGCGCGGGAGATCACGCCTTCCGAGACGAAGGGGCGCGCGGCGTCGTGGATCAGCACGATGTCCGGCTTGTGCCTGGCGAGAGCTTCCAATCCGGCGAGCACCGAGGCCTGTCGGGTGGCGCCGCCATTGGTCGGCGGCTCGTGCTTCAGGCCTGCGACCGCTGCCGTGAACATGGCGCTGTCGTCGGGGTTCACCACGGGCTGTACGGCAAACACGTCGGGGTGGCGGCTGAAGGCTTCCATGGCGCGATAGATCACGGGCACGCCGCCGATCTCGCGATATTGCTTGGGACCACCGGCGCCTGCCCGCAGGCCGCGTCCGGCCGCGACAAGGACGACTGCGGTGCGCTGTGATTTCGCCATAGGACTCAAATACTCAGTTGGTGATGGAGAGAGTCGGGGAGAGGGGTGATTGCCGCATGCCTCTAGCACGGCAGGCCCGCAAAAAAAGGGGGTTTCCCCGGATTGTGGGAAACAGCATTTTGCTGCACTGCACTTGAAAGATTTGCAGAACTGTCTAAACTGTAGGCATGACGCTTGACTGCACAAGAATTGTGCGCAAGATAGGTCATGGCAGGCGCGATGAGGCCCTGCCTACGCAACGAGACCCCTGTGACCGGCTCGGCAGTATCAGGCTCTAAGCCGTTGAAAATAGGCGATATCGAAGTCGCCGCCCCGGTCTTCCTGGCGCCGATGTCGGGGGTAACCGACTCGCCCGTCCGCCGGCTTGCCGCCGAGCTCGGCGCCGGTCTGGTCGTGTCCGAAATGACCGCCAGCGATGAACTCGCGAATGGCCACAGGATGTCGCGGTTGCGCTGCGAAGCGACCGGGATCGGTCCACACGTGGTCCAGCTCGCCGGCTGCGAGGCACACTGGATGGCGGAGGGCGCCCGGATCGCCGAGGCGGAGGGCGCCGACATCATCGACATCAACATGGGCTGTCCGGCCCGGCACGTCACCGGCGGCCAGTCCGGCTCGGCCCTGATGCGCGACCTCGACCATGCCGTCAGCCTGATTGACGCGACGATCGCGGCGGTGAAGGTTCCGGTGACGCTGAAGATGCGGCTCGGCTGGGACGACCGTAGCCGCAACGCGCCGGAGCTGGCGCGCCGCGCGGAAGCTGCCGGCATCAAGCTCGTCACGGTCCATGGCCGCACCCGCTGCCAGTTCTACAAGGGCGAGGCCGATTGGGACGCGATCCGCGCCGTGCGCGAAGCCATCTCCATTCCGCTCGTCGTCAACGGCGACATCACCACTTACGAGAAGGCGCTCGCCGCGCTGGAGGCCTCCGGCGCCGATGCCGTGATGATCGGCCGCGGCGCGCAGGGCCAGCCCTGGCTGCCCGGCGAGATCGGCCGGCGCCTCAAGGGCGGAGCGGCTGAAGCCACGCCGTCGCTCGCAACGCAGCTGCACTATGTCCGCACGCTCTATGAGGGCGTCTGCGCGCTCTACGGCCTGCGTATCGGCCTCAGGCATGCGCGCAAACATCTGGGCTGGGCGCTCGACGTCGCGGCCGATGCGAGCGGGGCGCCATTCGAGAAGCTGAAGGGGTGGCGCCAGAAGATCCTCACCTCCGAGGATCCGGGCCTGGTCCACCAGTCGCTGCAAGACGCATTCGACGACTTCGCATGGAGCGCTGCTGCATGAGCTCAGCCGCTGAACACCGCCGGCCGGCCGACAGCGATGCGATTCTGGATGCGCTGCCCAATCCCGTGCTCATGATCGGACCGGACGGCAAGATCGTCGCCGCCAACATCGCAACCGAGGCCTTCTTCGATATCTCGACCCAGTTCCTGAAGCGGCAGTCGCTGAAAGAGCTGGTGCCGTTCGGCAGCCCCTTGCTGGCGCTGATCGACCAGGTGCGTTCGTCGAACTCGCCGGTCAACGAATACAAGGTCGATCTCGGCACGCCGCGCATGGGCGGCGACCGTCAGGTCGATCTGCACGTCGCCCCGCTGACGGAGCGGCCCGGCCATATCGTCGTGATGCTGCAGGAGCGCTCCATCGCCGACAAGATGGACCGCCAGCTCACCCATCGCAGCGCCGCGCGCTCGGTGATCGCGCTGGCCGCGATGCTGGCCCATGAGATCAAGAATCCGCTGTCCGGAATCCGCGGCGCGGCGCAGCTGCTCGAGCAGCAGGCCTCGTCCGAGGACCGCATGCTGACGCGGCTGATCTGCGACGAGGCCGACCGGATCGTGACGCTGGTCGACCGCATGGAGGTGTTCGGCGACGAACGCCCCGTGGTGCGCGGCCCGGTCAACATCCATTCCGTGCTCGATCACGTGAAGCGGCTGGCACAGTCGGGCTTTGCCCGCAACATCCGCTTCATCGAGGATTACGATCCTTCGCTGCCCCCGGTGCTCGCGAACCAGGATCAGCTCGTCCAGGTGTTCCTCAACCTCGTGAAGAACGCCGCCGAAGCGCTGATCGACGTTCCCGACGCCGAGATCCAGCTCACCACCGCGTTCCGTCCCGGCGTGCGCCTGTCAGTCCCCGGTCAAAAATCCCGTGTATCCCTGCCGCTCGAATTCTGCGTGAAGGACAACGGACCAGGCGTGCCGGACGATCTTCTGCCCAACCTGTTCGATCCCTTCGTGACCACCAAGCAGACCGGCTCGGGTCTGGGCCTCGCGCTGGTCGCAAAGATCATCGGGGATCACGGGGGCATCATCGAATGCGAGTCTCAGCCGCGCAAGACCACCTTCCGCGTGCTGATGCCGATGTATTCCACATCGGTCAAACATGCCGATCAAAGCAGCCGCGACGGCTCTGCCGGGAAGTCGTCGTCTGCGTCACAGGGGGCGAAATGAGGATTAACGATGCCCGCAGGTAGCATTCTCGTTGCTGATGACGACACCGCCATCCGCACGGTTCTCAATCAGGCACTATCCCGCGCCGGCTATGAGGTCAGGCTTACCGGCAATGCCGCAACGCTGTGGCGCTGGGTCAGCCAGGGGGAGGGCGATCTCGTCATCACCGACGTGGTGATGCCCGACGAGAACGCCTTCGACCTGCTGCCGCGGATCAAGAAGATGCGGCCGAATTTGCCCGTCATCGTGATGAGCGCGCAGAACACGTTCATGACCGCCATCCGCGCGTCCGAGCGGGGCGCGTATGAATATCTGCCAAAACCCTTCGATCTGAAGGAGCTGATCGCCATCGTCGGCCGTGCGCTGGCCGAGCCGAAGGAGCGGGTCTCGACGCCGGACGAGGACGCCGAGATGGAGGCGATCCCGCTGGTCGGCCGCTCGCCGGCGATGCAGGAAATCTACCGCGTGCTGGCGCGCCTGATGCAGACCGACCTCACCGTGATGATCACGGGCGAGTCCGGCACCGGCAAGGAACTGGTGGCGCGCGCGCTGCACGATTACGGCAAGCGCCGCAACGGCCCGTTCGTCGCGGTCAACATGGCGGCGATCCCGCGTGACCTCATCGAGTCCGAGCTGTTCGGCCATGAGCGCGGTGCCTTCACCGGCGCCAACACCCGCGCCTCCGGCCGGTTCGAGCAGGCCGAGGGCGGCACGCTGTTCCTCGACGAGATCGGCGACATGCCGATGGAGGCACAGACCCGCCTGCTGCGCGTGCTCCAGCAGGGCGAATACACCACCGTCGGCGGCCGCACCCCGATCAAGACCGACGTGCGGATCGTCGCGGCCTCCAACAAGGACCTGCGCGTCCTGATCCAGCAGGGCCTATTCCGCGAAGACCTGTTCTTCCGCCTCAACGTCGTGCCGCTGCGGCTGCCCCCCTTGCGCGAGCGCATCGAGGATCTGCCGGACCTCGTGCGACACTTCTTCACGCTGGCCGAGAAGGACGGCCTGCCGCCGAAGAAGCTGGACGCGCTGGCGCTGGAGCGGATGAAGCAGCACCGTTGGCCCGGCAACGTGCGCGAGCTCGAGAACCTCGCGCGGCGCCTCGCCGCGCTCTATCCGCAGGACGTGATCACGGGCTCCGTCATCGACGGCGAGCTCGCGCCGCCCACGGTCAGCCCCGGCGCCGCAGTCCCGCAGGGCGTCGACAATCTCGGCGGCGCCGTAGAGGCGTATCTGTCCTCGCACTTCCAGGGCTTTCCGAACGGCGTGCCGCCGCCGGGCCTTTATCACCGCATCCTCAAGGAGATCGAGGTGCCGCTGCTCACGGCCGCGCTTGCCGCGACCCGCGGCAACCAGATCCGCGCCGCCGACCTGCTCGGCCTCAACCGCAACACGCTGCGGAAGAAGATCCGGGATCTCGATATCCAGGTCTATCGGAGCGGGGGCTAGTCTTCCCGAACGGACGGTGGCTCAGCTCCCCCTACCAAAGCGGAGCTGAGCCTGTCCGGATCGCGTTGGCCGTTGTGGCTGACGCGGTGAGGAAAAGTCCGAATCGGGCCGAAACGTTCCGTTGGAACGTATGAATTGTCATTTAACCGCGGCGCGCTGCGTCGCGCTCATCTGACCAGCCGGCCAGAGACGGGCACGGCGCTGGCGACGCTCGCCGGTGGCTCTTGCACCCCGACACCGTTGACGAGCAGATCGGCGGCCACGATCAGCAGCAGCACGGCCGACACCATTAGCGCGAGAAAGAACCTGTCCATGTCGGTCAAGCCGCATGGAGCGGAATCCGTTCCCGCAAGCGAGGTCTGCCAGAACAGCGGCCTGTGGATGCGCCGGTCCGCCGCGGCGGGGGCGCCGCGGAATTGTCGCAATTCGGCAACAATGTGGTACGAATACATCAGTATCCGCCCGCCGCGGACCCCGTTTTCAGCACCATTGCCGGAATGACCAGCGCAGATACCTCGGCCGCACACTTTGACACGGCCCCAGCGGAAGAGCCCCGGCGTTGGTCGGTACGGCGCTGGCTGGCGCCGCTTGCCGTCGCGATGGCATTGCTGTCGGCGCTCCTGACCTTTCTGGTCCTGACCGGCCTGACGAAAATCGAGCCGACCCCGGAGGTGGTGCGCTCGTTCTATCTGATCAATGCGGCCACGATCCTGCTGCTGGTCGGCATCATCGTCCGCGAGCTCTGGCAGCTGATCCTGGCGCGTCGGCGGGGCCGGGCGGCGGCCCGCCTCCATGTCCAGATCGTCAGCCTGTTCTCGATCGTGGCGGTGCTGCCGGCGGTGCTGGTCGCCGTGGTCGCCAACGTCACCATCGAGCGCGGCCTCGACCGGCTGTTCTCCGGCCCGACCAAGGAAGTGATCCAGAATTCGCTGACGATCGCGCGCGCCTACATGCAGGACCACGCGCAGCTGATCCGCGGCGACATTCTCGGCATGGCCAATGACATTGCCCACGCCCGGCCGCTCTACGACCAGGACCGCCGCTCGTTCCGCGAGCTGCTGACCGCCAGCGCCGGCTCGCGCAATCTGCCGGGCGCGATGATCATCGACAAGAACACCAACATCCTGGAATCCGCCGACACCGGCATGCGGCTGGCCTATTCGCCGCCGGCGCCGGACTTCCTCAGCAACGTCAACGAATCCGAGCCCGAGATCGCGGTGCTGCCCGATGCGAGCTTCGTCGCCGCGGTGATCCGCCTGCGCGCCTTCAGCGACACCTTCCTCTATGTCGCGCGGCCGCTGGATCCGAATGTGGTTCAACAGCTCAAGCAGACCGAGGTCAGCGTCGCCGAATACGCCCAGATCGAGTCGCGCCGGCTCGGCATCCAGGTCGCCTTCGCCTTGATGTTCGCGGTGATCGCGCTGACCATCCTGATGGCCTCGGTGCTGATCGGCCTCAACTTCGCCAACTCGCTGGTCTCGCCGATCCGGCGGCTGATGAACGCGGCCCACACGGTCTCGACCGGCGACCTCCACGTGCAGGTACCCGTGCACCAGTCCGAAGGCGATCTCGCCCAGCTGGGCGAGACCTTCAACAAGATGACGCAGGAATTGCGCAGCCAGCGCGACGAGCTCGTCAACGCCAGCGATCTCATCGACAGCCGTCGCCGATTCATCGAGGCCGTGCTGTCCTCGGCAAGCGCCGGCATCATCGGCGTCGACACATCAGGCAGCGTCGGCATCCTCAACCGCTCCGCCGAGAAGCTGATCGGGCACTCCGAAGCGGAGACGCTCGGCCATCCGCTGTCCGACGTGCTGCCCGAGCTCGACGAGATGATGAAGACGGCGCGGGAAGGGACCCAGCGCCTGGTGCAGGGCCAGATCACGATCACGCGCGACGGCACCGAGCGCAACCTGTCGGTCCGCGTCAGCGCCGAGAAGAACCAGCCGCACGACAGCTACATCATCACGCTCGACGACATCACCGAGCTGGTCTCGGCGCAGCGCACCTCGGCCTGGGGCGATGTCGCGCGCCGCATCGCGCACGAGATCAAGAACCCGCTGACGCCGATCCAGCTCTCGGCCGAACGCATCCGCCGCAAGTTCGGCAAGGACATCACCGAGACTAAGGACAAGCAGATCTTCGAGCAGTGCACGGACACCATCGTGCGCCAGGTCGACGATATCCGCCGCATGGTCGACGAGTTCTCACGCTTCGCGCGGATGCCAAAGCCGGTGATGGAGGGCGAGGACGTCGCCGACACCGTGCGGCAGGCGGTGTTCCTGATGAAGGTCGCCCATCCCGAGATCGATATCGAGGCCGAGTTCAGAGAGGATCCGCTGCGGGCCCAGTTCGACCGGCGGCTGATCTCGCAGGCGGTCACCAACATCGTCAAGAACGCGACCGAGGCGATCGAGCAGGTCCCGCCGGAGGAGCTCGGCAAGGGCTACGGCAAGGGCCGCATCGACGTCGTGGTCTCGCGCGAGGGCGAGGACGTGCTGATCGACGTCATCGACAACGGCATCGGCCTGCCCAAGGTCGCGCGTTCGCGGCTCCTCGAGCCTTATGTGACGACACGCGCCAAGGGCACCGGCCTCGGCCTCGCGATCGTCGGCCGCGTGCTTGAAGACCATGGCGGTCGTATCGAGCTGAAGGATGCCTCCGACTTCCGGGAGGGCCAGCGCGGCGCGTGGATGCGGATGCGCTTTGCGATCTCCGGGGCGCCCCCGAAGAGCGAGGAGACCGGGCAGGCACCGACGGCCGCAAACGCGGTCACGGAAACCGCCAGGCCCCCTGAAACAGACGAGACCCCCGAAACAAAACAGCCGGCCGCCGAAACCAAAGAGCCGGCTGAAAAGACCAATGATTCACCGAAAATCGAAGCCTCAACAGGCAGCTGACAAGACAGGCGCGACCCATGGCAAGTGAAATTCTGATTGTCGATGATGAGGCCGATATTCGGGATCTCGTCGCGGGCATTCTCGAAGACGAGGGTTTTGTCACGCGGACCGCGCGCGATAGCGACTCCGCGCTCGCCGAGATCGCCAACCGCAGGCCGCATCTGGTTTTTCTCGACATCTGGCTGCAGGGCTCCAAGCTCGACGGCTTGCAGCTGCTGGAGCAGGTCAAGAAGGACAATGCCGACCTGCCGGTCGTGATGATCTCCGGCCACGGCAACATCGAGACCGCGGTCGCCGCGATCAAGCGCGGCGCCTACGATTTCATCGAGAAGCCGTTCAAGGCCGACCGGCTGATCCTGGTCGCGACCAGGGCGCTGGAGAATTCGCGGCTCAAGCGCGAGGTCAAGGAGCTGAAGCAGCTCGCGCCGAGCGCAAGCTCGCTCGTCGGCCGCTCGCCGAGCATGAACCAGCTGCGCCAGACCATCGAGCGCGCGGCCAAGGCCAACAGCCGCATCCTGATCGTCGGCCCTGCCGGCGCCGGCAAGGAGCTGACCGCGCGCACCCTGCATACGGCCTCGGGTCGCGCCGACGGTCCCTTCGTCGTCATCAACGCAGCCGCGATCACGCCCGAGCGCATGGAGCACGAGCTGTTCGGCGTCGAGCAGTCCAACGGCGAGCAACCGCGCAAGCCCGGCGCGCTCGAGGAAGCCCATGGCGGCACGCTGTTCATCGACGAGATCGCGGACATGCCGCGCGAGACCCAGAACAAGATTTTGCGCGTGCTGGTCGAGCAGTCGTTCCAGCGCGTCGGCGGCACCTCCAAGGTGCAGGTCGACGTCCGCATCATCTCCTCGACCGCGCGCAATCTCGAGGAGGAGATCGCGGCCGGGCATTTCCGCGAGGACCTCTATCACCGGCTCTCGGTGGTGCCGATCCGCGTGCCCGCGCTGTCGGAGCGGCGCGAGGACATTCCGGAATTGATCGACTATTTCATGGAGCAGATCTCGGCCGGCAGCGGCCTGCCCAAGCGGCAGATCGGGCAGGACGCGATGGCGGTGCTGCAATCGCATGTCTGGCCAGGCAATGTACGCCAGCTCCGCAACAACGTTGAGAGAGTCATGATTCTGGCCGCGGGTGGGCCGGAGGTGATCATCACCGCCGACATGCTGCCGCAGGACGTCGGCTCCATGGTGCCGGCCATGCCGACCAGCAACAACGGCGAGCACATCATGGGCCTGCCGCTGCGCGAAGCGCGCGAAGTGTTCGAGCGCGACTATTTGATTGCACAGATCAGCCGTTTTTCAGGAAATATTTCTCGCACGGCTGAGTTTGTTGGCATGGAACGTTCGGCGCTGCATCGGAAGTTGAAAGCGCTCGGCGTCGGCTAGGGCGTTTTCGCGTGAATGGCATACCGGCTCGCATACAGAAGGCCGCATCAGCACGAGAATCTCGGGTGCCGCTTCAACGGGAACCGAAATGACTCGAGCGCCGCGACGTTGCGGCCGGGCGTCAGGGATAAGCGAGGAAAATCATCGATTTCCGTAGTTTTTCGGGGCAATTGGGCTTGGCCTGCCGCGTGAAGCGGCTTGCCTAATAACCCGTCCTGCCCTCTAATCGAACCGCTGTTCCTCCGAGGGGGATCTCATGAGGAACGGCAACCGGATGAGACCCCATATTCTCAAAAGCGGGGCACAACCGGCGCAATAAAAAGAAACTCAAAGCGAGAAAAAAACAATGGCGGCAGACCGCGCACAAAACCTACAGGACACCTTCCTTAATCACGTTCGCAAAACCAAAACGCCACTGACGATCTTTCTGGTCAACGGAGTGAAGCTCCAGGGCATCGTGACCTGGTTCGACAATTTCTGTCTGCTACTTCGGCGCGACGGTCACTCGCAGCTCGTGTACAAGCATGCGATCTCGACCATCATGCCGGGCGCTCCGATCCAGCTGTTCGAAGGCGGCGAGGATCAGCCGGCTTGAGAGTGATCTGATTGGAACCCCGGAATTTCGACGGGGAGGCCGACCGTCCGCGGGCGGCCGGGGCTAAGCAGACGGGGCGGGTGCTTGTCATCGGCCCCTACTTGCGGGTGCGTGCGGGAAGCGCCGACGCGCAATCGGAAAGCCATGTCCAGCGAGACGCCGAGGCCCGGCTCGACGAAGCCGCGGGCCTCGCGCGTGCGATCGATCTCGTCATTGCCGAGGCCATCATCGCGCCCATCAGCCAGATCAGGCCCGCGACCTATATCGGCAAAGGCAAGGTCGAGGAGATCGCGGGGCTGATCAAGACCCTGGACGTCGAGCTCGTGGTGATGGATTGCGCCCTGGCGCCGATCCAGCAGCGCAATCTCGAGAAGGAATTGCACGCCAAGGTGCTCGACCGCACCGGGCTCATCCTGGAGATCTTCGGCCGCCGCGCCAAGACCAGGGAAGGCTCGCTTCAGGTCGAGCTTGCGCATCTCAACTACCAGCGCTCGCGCCTGGTGCGGTCGTGGACCCATCTCGAACGCCAGCGCGGCGGTTTCGGGTTCATGGGCGGTCCCGGCGAGACGCAGATCGAGGCCGACCGTCGCCTGATCCAGGAGCGCATTTCCAAGCTCGAGGGCGAACTGAAGAAGGTGCAGGCGACGCGGCGCCTGCATCGCGCGGGACGCCAGCGCGTGCCGTATCGCGTCGTCGCGCTGGTCGGCTACACCAACGCCGGCAAGTCGACACTGTTCAACCGCCTGACCCGCGCCGACGTCCAGGCCGCCGACATGCTGTTCGCGACGCTCGATCCGACCCTGCGCGCGCTCACCCTGCCGCATGGCGGCAAGGCGATGCTGTCCGACACCGTCGGGTTCATCTCCAACCTGCCGACGCAGCTCGTTGCTGCCTTCCGCGCCACGCTGGAAGAGGTGCTGGAAGCGGACGTCATCCTGCATGTGCGCGACATCTCGCACGAGGATGCCGAGGCCCAGCAGAGCGACGTCGACGCCGTGCTGCGCCAGCTCGGCATCAATCCCGATGACAGCGGCCGCATCATCGAGGTCTGGAACAAGATCGACCGCTACGATGCCGAACAGCGCGAAGAGCTTTTGAACATCGCCGCGCGCAGGCCGGAAGATCATCCGGCGATGCTGGTCTCGGCCGTATCGGGCGAGGGCATCGATACGCTGCTGGCCGCGATCGAGGAGCGGTTGGCCGCAAAACGCACCACGCTCGATCTCTCCATCGACGCCGCCGACGGCGCCGGCATCAGCTGGCTGCACCGCAATTCCGAGGTGCTGGCCAAGGAGCTGCTCGACGGCCGCTTCGACATGACGGTGCGGGTGGACGAGACCAAACGCGATATCGTGGTGAACCGGTTCGACGCCGTGCCGCGTCTGTCGGCGTAAGACGCCCTCGTAGCCCGGATGAAGCGAATGTAATCCGGGATGTCATTGCGCTGCGCTCCATCCGGGCTACGCACTTTCCGTGCAAGCCGGCGACAGCGAGTTGGCGGCGGGCTTCCTTGCGTGCCTCCGACGCGGAGTGACGCAGGACACTAGGACGCGGACTCATTAACGCGCAGCCACAGCCTAATCGACGCAAGTTCAACGAAGGCAAAGCGCTGCGCGCTCAACTACGGAAGTCCTTTTGTCATCGTAAAGGGATTGAACCCACGTTCCGCGAGGGCAGCCCAAGAAGCTGCGCCAAGATGTGACAATCGGAAATAGAGTCGCGGCTTGGTCGGGTCGGTGTCCAACACGAACCCAGTCGGTAACTCGCGGACAGTCGTGGCATAGAACCCACCATCGGGCGACCTCTTGGATTCGATTACAGCGATCAACGACTCTGCCCTCTCAGTCCTGCCGAGCAATTTCATCAAGAGAGCCATTTGGCCCGTCCCTTCGGTCCACACACCGTCCCGGTCTTCACCGTAAGAAAAGCCCCCGCCGACACTCATTCGCTGTTCGGCGGTCGTCATTGCTGATGCAAATTTCCCGGCCGCTCCGTGAAGCGCTGTTAAAGGCCAGATCTGAGCATCCAGAGCCAAAATCGGATTGTGCGTGACGCCGTCTTCAGCGGTACCTGCGGCGAAACAGGCGCATGCCGGATCCCACATCGTATTTACGAAGTACTCAGCAACCGTTGCCTTATCGCGCCAGCGCGAATCGCCTGTACGGATCGCAAGAAGGCCAAACGCGGCGGCGAGGTCAGTATTATGTTCAGTCGATTTCCACGTCCGCACTTCCGGCGACGGTTCGTGCCCAAACGTACCACCCGTGAAACCGCCAGTACCGCGCTTATCGGCCCATTGCGCGACCCAGGCGCCAAGCCGTGCTGCACCATCGCGGAACCGAGAGCCGGTATTCACATCATCAATCGACAGCAACGCCAACATGGCCCATGCCATGTTACCAACATCGCTGCCCACCTGATATCGATCCTCTAACCATTTGTTCTGAGTCTTGTCCCACCACCCTGGAAGTTTGACGGGGCCATTCGCCACCACACCCGCGGCGTAGGCGTTCCTGAGCCGTCCATCATGCCAGGTGCGGTCGTTGTCGATGGCCCAGAGAATCGCCGAGCCAATCCGATACGCTTTGTCTTGCTCACCGCAACCGACCAATGCGATGGCGGCTACCGCATTGTCATAGAGGTAGGCGGCGCCATGCAGAGGCCCCGATTCGACGGTCGGATAGCTGGGCAGGAACAACGGCCCTGATGGCGGTGCCTTATCAATTAGACCAGCGAGGTATCCGCACGCTGACGTTTTTGGTGCTGTTGAAGCCTGCAGTGGAGCGGAGGCCATCATGATTGCGAAAGTCGCGACGACCCAAGTGTGAGGGCAGAGCCCGCGACAACGGTAGAAGCAATAAGTGATTGGTGCCGGTAGCATTTCGCTGCCTCTCGTGTCTTTTCAACCAAGATAGACTTTGGGACATCGGGAAGAAAGCAGGTCAGGATCGAGTAAAAAATCGTGCCTTCATCTTCAATGGCAGTTTACCCATCGCGACATCTTGCGCTGCCACACAACTCCGGCCGCTATAGGAGCAAAGCAGGCATTGCCTTCGCATCACGCCGCCGGGTTTATGGGTACACGGCCTAGAATGGAATGGTCAGGCCCGGAGTTTTCGCTTGCGCCCTGGTATAGGCGACGCCGTGGATCTTGATCCCATGCTCGTCCAGCAGCGAAATGATGCCGCCTTGGTTCGACAATTCCATCGGCTTCTGCACGACGACAGCGAGCGTGCCGCCGGCCTCGATCTTCCCTGACAGGACCATTTTGTTCTTCTGCTTGTCGGCCAGCATCCAGCCGGTGAGATCAATGTCGCGATCGGCCGTATTGAGCAGCGTGACGACTTCCCGTTCGGGCGTCTTCACGGCATTGACGAGTGCCGCAATGATGCGCACGAGGCCATCGGGCATTTCTCCGGTCGGAGGAGTCGTCGGATCTCTCGGCTGTGTCGGCGTGCCTCCGCCGATGGGGTCACCGGTCTTGTCGTCGGTGTGCCAGGCCTGCGTCTGGAATTTGAGGAAGACCGCCGTCCATAACTTCTGATCCGGGAATTCGAACACGAGCCCGCCGTCCTGCCACGGCCCGTTGTCACCCGAGAATCTTCCCCTTGGATTTCCCTGATTCATGTGGATGTCGTGAATGCCGCGCCCCGGCCGGAAGCCGAAATAATTGTCCGCCTTCGTCTCCGGCCCCCAGGTCTCACCGAATGCGTAGACCATCGCGCTTTCGTTTGAGAGTGCGCGCTGGACGAACTGGTCGAGTTTCTCGTTGAGGTCATTGTCCGGTCCGGGCACGGACAACGGCAGCGGAATCATCTCCTGCGGCTGCATCAGATTGCCGCGAATGAAATCCAGCGCGATGCTGGCCGGCTTCGGCGGCTGTGGGTGCAAGCCCACCGGCAGCGCCGCGAGATGATCGGTAATCGGATGGACAAAGTGCGATCGCACCAGGAACGCGACTTCGCTTCCGTCGGCTGACTGCACATTGACGGCGATGCGGAAATCCGCGTTGTCGGCCACGACATGGACTTGATAGTGCGGCGACTGGCCGGTGCCGAAACGCATCGCGATCGGGCGTCCCTTGAGGACCGAATAGTGTTTCAGTGGCATCGGACTTACCTGCGGTGGGTTTCGGCTGCGCGGGCTCCGTTGCTCAACTTTAGACTGCCGGTCATGACGATTTCATGGCTGAGGTGCACCTCACGCTTTGCCAAGACCGCCTCGCTGCATTTCCGGAAAAGGTGCTGACCTAAATCCGGATCACATACGTAGAGTGAAATGAGTCCGCCCGGCCGTTGGCCGCATTGGTGGTGGTCGCATTGGTCCTGGGTCGAAAATCACCTGGAGAGATCAAGGTGCATGAACTGGTTGTGCGGGCTCGCCTGATAGTCGGCGAACGGCGCGCAGGAGACGAAGCCCGCGCTGCGGTAGAGCGCGACGGCCGGAACGTGCAGCGGCGCTGTGCCGGTTTCCAGGCTGAGACGCGCATAGCCACGTTTGCGGGCTTCAGCAATGATGTGGTGCAGGATGGCGCGGCCAACGCCGGTCCCGCGCGCAGCAGGCGCGACACGCATCGACTTCACCTCCGCATGCGCGTCATCCAGCTGCTTGAGGGCGCCAAATCCCACCAGCGCATCGTCCTGCCAGATAGTCCAAAACGTCACGGCCGGGTCCGAAAGACCGCTCGCGTCGAGCGCCTGCGCGTGTTCACCCATGACGTTGCGCAGCTCTTCCAGATGATGGGCCAGCAAATCGGCGACATAGGGCGCCGTCGGATCGTCCTGCCTGATGTCCACTCTTATGTCCTCGGATCAGGTGGCCGTCTTCGCCGCGTTCCACAGCGCATCCATCTCCGCCAGCGACGCCTGCTCCAGCGTGCGGCCCTGCGCCTCCAGCGCCCGTTCGATATAGGCAAATCGCCGCTCGAATTTCGCGTTGGTCGCACGCAACGCGGCTTCCGGATCGGCGTCGACATGGCGGGCGAGGTTGACGAGGGCGAACATCAGGTCGCCGGTCTCCTCCGCGATCTCCTGCTTGTCGTTGCGATCGAGCGCGGCCTCGATCTCGTCGGCTTCCTCGCGGATCTTTTGCAGGACCGCGCGCGGGTCGTTCCAGTCGAAGCCGACCGTGGAGGCCTTGCGCTGCAGCTCCATGGCGCGCGTCAGCGCCGGCTGGCCGGCCTTGACGCCCGACAGCAGCGATTTGTGCGACGGCGCAGCCTCCGACGGCCGGCGCGCGGCGCGCTCGGCCTTCTCCTCGGTCTTGATGCGGTCCCAGACTTCCTTGACGTGGTGCGAGGCGAGATTGCCGTCCTTGTCGGCGAAGACATGGGGATGGCGGCGGATCATTTTTCGCGTGATGGCCTCGACGACGTCTCCGAACGCGAAGGCGTTCTGCTCGGATGCCATCTGGGCGTGGAACACGACCTGGAGCAGGAGGTCGCCGAGCTCCTCTCTGAGATCGTCGAGGTCGCCGCGGCTGATGGCCTCGACCACCTCATAGGCCTCCTCGATCGTGTAGGGCGCGATCGTCGAAAAATCCTGCTCGAGGTCCCAGGGGCAGCCGGTCACCGGCGTGCGCAGCGCCGCCATGATCTCGATCAGGCGGGAAATGTCGCGGGAGGGCTTCATGTCGTGCGATTCCAAACAACCATTTGATTCGGTAGCGAAATTCAATCCATAGCCAAGTTCAGCCGATGATAAAGTACGGACGGCAATTGGCGAATGGAATGCGTACCAGTTCCAAGGGAATACGTGCCAGTTCCTAGGGGATGTCACAAATTCAAAGCGCGTGAGCGCAATGGAGGAGGGTATCTCTCAGTCTGGAACAGAGATCCGAATGGATGGGTGAATAATGATGTGCAGCGCAAAGACCGCTACCAGCTTCCTCAATGTCGACCTCGACATACGTGGAAACACTGACGACCTCGAGAATTTTTTGAAGTCGATCGAGACTTCGGTCGTCGTGCTTAATCACACCGGCCAGGAAGCATCCATAGAGCTTGCCAAGGAGTACGCTTCGCTCGAAGAGACCGTGCTGCGCCTAATTGAGCTCATCAACGCACTTCAGCCCGAGCTCAAGAATAGCTGGGATCGGTTCGATTTTCGTAGGCTGAACGTTGGCATACAAGCGGCCTCCGAGCCACACGCAGCGTATTTTGCGATCTCAACTAAGGCAGTCGAATTGATGGCGGCCCTGCGATTTGAAATCCTTTTCACGGTTTACGCGCCTCTCGCACGTTGACCGCCTGAGCACGACTTCTGCCTCGGGTCACGATCAGTAGGCCCGGATTGAGCACATGAATTCTGCTACGCATCCGCCGAGCGCGGCGGAACGGGCCGATTTCCACCGATTGGCGAGCGGCGCCCGCAATGCTAAAGCGCGGGCCATGAGTGACGCATTTTCATCACAAACCGCCCTGGTGCTGTTTTCCGGCGGCCAGGATTCCACCACCTGCCTCGCCTGGGCGCTGGATCGCTTCGCGCGGGTGGAGATGCTGGGCTTCGACTACGGCCAGCGCCATGCAGTCGAGCTTGACTGCCGCGACCGCCTGTTCGACGGCATCAAGGGCCTTCGCCCCGACTGGGCCGCAAAACTCGGCGAGAGCCACACGCTGTCGATCCCGACGCTGGCGGCGGTGTCCGAGACGGCGCTGACCCGCGATGTCGCGATTGCGATGGGCGCCGACGGCCTGCCGAACACGTTCGTGCCAGGCCGCAATCTGGTGTTCCTGACGTTTGCCGCGGCGCTGGCCTACCGGCGCGGCATCACCCACATCGTCGGCGGCATGTGCGAGACCGACTATTCCGGCTATCCCGATTGCCGCGACGACACCATCCGCGCCATGCAGGCCGCGCTCTCGCTCGGCATGGCGAGGTCCTTCGAGCTACACACGCCGCTGATGTGGATCGACAAGGCTGCGACGTGGAAGCTCGCGCACGACCTCGGCGGCGATAGGCTGGTCGATCTCATCCGCGAGCACTCGCACACCTGCTATCTCGGCGAACGCGGCGCGCAGCACGATTGGGGTTATGGCTGCGGCGAGTGCCCGGCGTGTAGCCTGCGGGCGAGGGGATGGCGGGAGTTTGCGGCGGGAAGCAAATAGCGCTCCAGTCTCCGCCGTCATCGCCCGCCTTGTGCGCAATCGCGCACTGGAGCGGGCGATCCACTAAGCACGGTGGATGAGGTCGGAGTGTTAATCCGCCTCGACCATAGCTTATGGTTCGGAGGATCAACCTTGCAGGAGTTTGAACGAGACCACTCAACTGCTTGGCGCAAACGCTGCAAGCTTAGCGGAAGCGGCCGCCCCACATCGGGGCAAGTTATGAAGTTGCTTCTTGGGTAGCTTATTTGTGGGCTTCGGCTGGTGCGGCGTCAGCAGCCTTGTTGCCGAGTATGTCGGGCCTGCCTTGCTTGATCCAGGCCATTGTTGCGCCGACTGGCCTTGAACCAACCTGTAGATACACCCCGTCCAACCTCGGAGAGAAATTCCGAAATGGATTGTGCGCTTCGCCCTCGGATTCCGGAGGAAAGTCAACGACCATGGCTGCACCATTCGCGCCAACAACGGGGTACGAGCCCACGCCGAGCCCGGCATTTGTCAGAGCTCTTGCAAGGGATATTGCTGCTTCCCCCAGCGCTGCAAACGTTTTCTGCACCTCATTCTTCGGATCCCAGGCTTTGTGCGAGGAGGGCGAAAGAACGCTAAGCCCTTCGCTTAAGTTGAGAGATACGCCGGAGCGTTTTTCGTCGATAAACTCAGGTATCCAGCCAAATTTTGAAAGCACAATCGCAATTTCATTCGCAAGGTTCTGTGCCTCAGGGTCACCTTGGATGACTTGGATTAGTAATTTTGTGCCGGCCCAACGCTCGAATCCAGCAAACCACTTTTTGGCGGGCGGCTCTTGATCGAGCCCAATGAGGCCAACATGCCTAGGTAGCAGAACAGTTTGCAGCACAAGATTGTCTGCCTGCAATCGAGCCGTTCCGTTATTGAGCTCAGCGATGCGTTCACTGGAATGCTTCCGATCTTCGGCCCAATGCTCCTCTTTTACGTCTGTTGTCTGGACGATGACAAAGGTAGCCAACATGCCACCCAGTAGACAAACAAGGAGCGCCCAATTCGCAATTGAGCCAATCAGCGTCGCTGTCGATAAAGAAATGCCTGCAAACGGCCACATCAGAATTCCCCCATGATTCTTTCTTGGAGGAGTTATAGCCATTCTGCTGGCGGGTTGTCTGGCGCTTTTCAATCAACCCGGACGGTCATTCGCAGGTATCGCGAATGGCGAGGAAGCCACGACCGCTGAAGTTGGGACCGTCTTGTCAGTCTGATGGGGGCAGGGCGGGTCAAAAGTCTAGAAACCTCCTAGGACCGTATCCCAGAGGCCGTACCTGAGCCGAGAAGCCGCGGCGTACTGGATTCCCCGCCTTCGCGGGGAATGACAGCGCGGGGCTTGGCGCGAGCGCGTCAATGACCGAGCTAGCCAAAATCCTCCGGCCTAAGCTCGATCGGCTTGCCGTGCGGCGTGCGGTCGGCGGCGTGGTCCCAGGCGTCGCGATAGCGGTGCAGCGTCTCCGCCGAGGCCACGCCTTTGCGCGCGACGAGGCCTTCCAGCGTCGCGAGCCAGTGCAGATAGTACGTCTCGCCCGTATCCGGATCACCGGCGGCCTGCGCGCGCTTGATCTCGGCGGCCAGGGCTGCGGCCCATTCCGGCCAGGTGAATACGCCGCGATCGTGCAGGCTCAAGGCCATCGCGAACGCATGCGCTTCCCAGGGCGCACGGAACACCGGGCCGTCGTCATCGCGCGGAATGCTTGGAATGGCCGCCGTCGCGGCGGCCGCAGCCGTGCTGCTCATCACGCCGGGTCCAGATAGGGCTCGAACGCATCGATCGACACCTTCAGGGTCGGATCACCATCCGCGCCCCAGAGATCGTTGCCTTCGAACACCACGGTGTAGAGCCATTGCGGGTTCTCGCCGAGCTCCATCGCCGCCGAATCCGGAAAAACATGGCAGCCGTGGTTCAATTCGACGACACCGACATGGCCGCGCACATAGCGCGGCAGCCGCGTATGCGTGGTCGGATGAATGTTTTTCGCGCGCACGCGGTCGCCGATGTTGAATTTCGCCGCCGCCGGGGCAGGGCGGGCGAACTTGCCGCGCACCATCACGCGCTCGACGTTGGCGAGGTCGAACTTGCCGTGCTTGAGCGTCTTTGCGGGCTGCATCGCATGGCCGGCTGCAACTTCCTCCCGGGTGAGGTAGCCCTTCTCGATCAGCATCTCCTCGAGCCCGAGGAACCATTTCTTGTAATAGGAGCTCGAGAGATAAACATGCGGCGGCAGCGTCTCGCGATAAAAGCGCGAGGTGTCGATGTTGAAGGCCCCGGCAGCCCCCATCGCGCGCACCATCGCCAGCACGCGGGATTCCCAGTCTGCGTGAAACATCGGCTCGTTCGGCTCGGGCTCGACCTTGCCGAACCCGTCCATGCCGCCCATGTCGTGCACGCCGTTCATGAAGGCGCTCCCGGCGTCTTGGGAAAGCCGGTGCCGATCATGGAATCGCGCGTGACGAGCGCGGCGAGTTGCTCCTCGCTCCAGCCCTCAGTGCCCGCGGGGCGCATCGGCAACACCAGGAAGCGCGTCTCGGCCGTCGAATCCCAGACACGGATCTCCATGTCCTTCGGCAGACTGACGTCGAAATCGGCGAGCACACCGCGCGGGTCCTTCACTGCGCGGGAGCGGTAGGGCGAGGCCTTGTACCAGACCGGCGGCAGCCCAAGCATTTCCCAGGGGTAGCAAGAGCACAAGGTGCACACGACCATGTTGTGGCGTTCAGGCGTGTTCTCGACGACGACGAGATGGTCGCCGACGCGGCTGACATGGCCGAGCGTGCCGATGGCCTTGGAGCCGTCTTCCAGCAGCGCCTTCTTGAACGCCGGATCGGTCCAGGCCTTGGCGACGACGCGTGCGCCGTTATGCGGGCCGATCTTGGTCTCATAGGCCTGGATGATGGCATCGAGCGCGGCCGGCTCGACATAGCCTTTTTCAGTCAGGATCGTCTCGAGCGCACGCACGCGCAGCTCGGTCTCGGACAATTCCGAGTGATCGTGATCGTGGTGATGGTGGTGGTCGTGATCATGGCTCATGGCATCGAAGATAGGCGCAATGATCCCCGCCTGTCGAGTATGCGTTGCGGCGCAACCGGGTCCCATATTCGTGAGGCCGGGTGTAGGCTGGCGTTGCGGCAAAGCAGATTGGGAGACGTTGGTGACAGACTACGTGAAGATCGAGAAGGGCCTCGGGCCCGAAGGACGGATTGCCGTCGTACGCTTCGACCGTGGCGACGGACTCAATGCGCTGTCGCCGGAGGCGTTGCGCCAGCTCACGGCGGCAGCCCGCAGCTTCGAGGATGACGCCGCAACCTCCGTCGTGGTGCTGACCGGCAGCGCCGCTGCATTCAGCGCCGGCTTCGACCTCAAGGACGCCGAAGGACGCTCGCGCAAGGACATGGATCTCGGCACGCTGCGGCGGCATCTCAAGCTCGGGCCGCGCCTGACCCACGCCTGGCAGGAGATGGAGCAGATCACGATCGCGGCGATCGAGGGCTTCTGTGTCGGAGGCGGCGTCGCGCTAGCCGTGGCGCTCGACTTCCGCGTCATGGGCCGCGATGCGCATCTGCGCGTGCCCGAGATCGGCCTCGGCATGAACATGAGCTGGCAGAGCATCCCGCGCATGCTGCATCTGATGGGACCGGCCCGCACCAAACAGGCGGTGATCTTGGCCGATGAACGTATCTCGGCCGATGAGGCCTATGAATGGCGCCTGGTGGAGCACGTGGTCGATCCCGGCCATGCGTTCGATGCCGCGATGGATCTCGCGCGCAAGGTCGCCGCACAGCCGCCGCTCTCGGTCGCGATGACGAAGCTGACGGTCAACCGGCTCGCGCATGCGCTGGACGATCTCGCCAGCCACATGGACGTTGATCAGTTCGCGCTCGCCGGCCTCAGCGAGGACCACAAGGAGGGGGTCGAGGCGTTCCTGGCGCGCCGCAAGCCACGGTTCAGGGGGCGCTGAAACTCAAGCCAGGATAGAACTCGAGACAGGCCATTGATAGCGCCGCGGACAATCCGTATACGCCGCGCTGGGACAAGAGCAGGCTCGACCAACGAGCCGCACGATGCGACGACAATCAAGGGGAGGATCCATGACCGCCAGTTCTCAGGCGCCTGAAGCGACGGGGT